>NZ_JBSSGN010000001.1:675000-5475000 GCF_054063675.1 Bradyrhizobium sp. USDA 376 | reverse complement strand
TGGCTCCGCTCCACCGCAACCGAAGACCATACGTGGGCACCAGTACCGAACAGATCCGGGCCGCCGACGAAATTGCCGGCGAACCAGTACGCCAGCGTCACCTCGCGTCCGGAAGGAGCCGCGTAGTAGCTGCGAATACGCCCCTCTTCGATCAGATAAATGCCGTTCTGCAGATCGCCCTGCCGCCAGACATGCTTGCCTGCCGGCAGGACCTCCTCGCGGCCGATGGCGAGGACACGACGCCGGTCAGCCTCACACAGCGGATCCAACAAGCTGGGCAGCGACCCGATCAGAGCATCCGATCCCGCCAGCATGATGCCGGTCGGATTCCTGAGACTTGCCGCTGACATCTGCTCGCTCCCTTGCCGCCGCAAGGAGAACCATTCAAGAGCCATGCCAGACCCGTCGTCAGGCGCCTACGTCTTGATTTCCAATTGCTCGAAGGCCTTGCGGCCTTCCGAGCGGATCAGATCAAGGCAATCCCGCTTGAGGGCGAGATAGGCAGCCTCGGCAACGATGGCGCTGGAGCGCGGTCGCGGCAGGCTCACCTGAATATCCCTGAGGATGCGGCCTGGTCCCGCGCTCATGATCAGCACACGGTCAGAGAGAAGGATCGCTTCATCGATGTCGTGTGTGACGAAGACGATTGTTGCGTTGATCCGCTCGCGGAGCTCGAGCAGATTGTCCTGCATGACCGCCCGGGTCTGCGCATCCAGCGCTCCGAACGGCTCGTCCATCAACAGCACGCGCGGCTGATTGGCGAGGGCACGGGCAATCGCAACCCGCTGCTGCATACCTCCCGATAGCGTGTGCGGATATGCCGACGCAAATTTGGTCAGTCCGATCATCTCGATGAGGTGGTCGGCAATCCGCAGCGCTTCCGCTTTCGGCTTGCCGAGGGCGCGCGGCCCGTGCGCGATGTTCCGGCGCACCGATTTCCACGGAAACAGATGTGGCTGCTGGAAGACCATCCCGATCTCGGGCCGTGGCGCGCGCATTGCTTCGCCGGCTATGAGCACCTGGCCTTCGAACGGCCGCTCGAGGCCGGCCATCGCATTCAGGAGCGTGGACTTGCCGCAACCGGATGGACCGACGATCGAGACGAATTCCCCCTGCGCCACCGCCAGAGATACGCGGTCGACCGCGACGACCTGTCCGCTCGGCGCATCGAAGACGATGCTCAAATCCTCGACCCGGATGATCGCCTGACGCGCCGGGGAAGGCGAGTACGTACCCACGAGCCTGAGTGGCTGGTCTGGGCGAAGCAGGCTCGGGGTCATCGCCACCACACGGCACGTTCGGCAAGAATCGCGAAGGAACGGTCGGCGACGAAGGAAAGCAGTCCGAGAGCCGCCAACCCGCCCATGACCTGACCCGTTTGCAGGTTCTGTTGCGCAATTTCGATACGATAGACGATACCGGCGAACGCTCCCGCCAACTCGGCGGCGACCAGCGTGTAGAAAGAGATACTCACCGCGGTCCGAAGACCGACTGTGATGTAGGGCAGCGCGCCAAGAAGGACGATCTCCCACAGCATCTGCGGCTGCGGCGTGCCTAGCATCTGGGCGGCACGGATAAGTCCGCGGTCGACTTTCTGCACCCCGATGTGGGTCGCGAGCCATACCGTGAAGAACACGCCCCAAACGACCAGGAAAAGCTTGCCTGTCTCCGAGAGGCCAAACCAGAGGATGACGATAGGCACGAAGGCGACGGGAGGAATCGGACGAAGGATGTGAAACAAGGGTGAAAGCAGGCTGGACACCAGCCGGAACTGGCCAGTCAGGACGCCTAGCACGATCCCGCCCGCAGCCCCGATCGCAAATCCCGCGGCCACGCGCGAGAGGCTCGCCACCAGGTCGCCGAAAAACTGTCCGCTGCGGATCCATTCGAGAACGGCGACAGCGACGGTCGATGGCGGCGGAAACAGCACGGCGTTCACGATGCCGGAGCGCGCAACCAGTTCCCACACGCCTGTGAAGGCAGGCACGGAGAGGACGGCGACCAGTACGCTCAGCCGTGCGGTCGCGCTCGCACTGTTGCGTCCCCCGACGCTCACGGGCGCGCCTCCAGTGTGACGCGAGCCGGGTCGAGCGCCTTCAGCGGCGCCGTCACCAGGACTTTCGAGAAATCGGGCATGCTCGCGCCAGGGGGATGGTTGCCGGTCTCGAGCCGCCAGGCGGCATGGGTTTTCAGAGTCGTGAGAATCCTATCGTCGAGGCGCACATGGTAGACATAGTCCGGCCAGATCGCAGCCAATTCATCGCGTTTCATCCCGGTCGCTGCGGCGATGACGTCGATCGCTTCATCCGGATGCGCCTTGAGCCAGCCCTCGGCTTCGACGAGGGACGCCAGGAACTTGCTGACGATCACAGGGTTGGCCGCGAGGTAGGACTGGGTCACGACAATATTGAAGGTCTCCGAATAGAGACCTTTGGTCTCAAGCGGGATCGCGCCTTCGCCAAGAGCCTTCTTCGCATTCGCGACGTGCGGCTCCCAGGTATCGAACGCATCGATACTGCCAGCCGCCATGGCGGGAAGCATCTCCTGAGGTCGCAGGTTGACGAGCGTCACGTCCTTCGACGTCAGGCCCGCCGCTTTCAACAGAACCGAGGTGTAAACTTCGCTGCCGGTTCCGGCCGTAAAGGCAATTCGCTTTCCACGCAGATCAGCCTTCGTCTTGATCCCGGCAGAAGCCGCGGTCATGGTCTTGAGATCCGAATATTCCATCCCCGCCACGAAGGCGATCGGCTGTTGCGCCATCGCGGCCGCCGTGACCGGCGCCTCGGCGGTTGTCGCGATATCCGCTCCTCCCCCAAGCACCGTATCGAGGCACTGCTTCCCGCTGGTGAAATTGGAGACCGAGATGTCGAGCCCCTGCTTGGCGAAAATGCCCTTCGCATTGGCGACGATCGCCAGTCCCGAGATCGGCCCAAGATTCTGGGCGAGCCGCGCCTTCAGCAATTCTTCGGCTGTCGCGCGCTCGGGCGTCGCAAACAGGAAGGACGCAGATAGCACGAACACGGCAGAGCGAAGAGCGGTTGTTGATCGCATGCCAAACCCCTGTGATGCCGGCGACCGGAGTGATCGACCTTGACGATAGGATCGTCTGAAGATGGAAGACCATGAAGCAATTAATCGACAAGGCTCAACGCTGTCCATTTTTTGCGCAAGCAGACCAGCTTCCGACCGTGACTGGGCAATAAAGTCATCAGGCTGCTCACACCTTGGGCGCAGCGTAGCCTGCGGCAACGGCACTCTGCTGGCTTTCGCGAAGCCCTGATCCCGGCTCAATCGGAACCGATTGGACTTTCGATGCCGTTGCGTGCGCGGCGACACCAGGCCCACGTTTGCCGCGTCACTGCGATGTAGCCCGGACCCCGGTAGACGATCTGATCGGCGACGATCCGGTTCAGTTTCGGCAGCGCATGGAACGGAATCGAAGGATAGGCGTGGTGTTCGACATGATAGGGCATATTCCATGCAAACCAGCGCACGAACATGGCGGTATAGGTGGTGCGGGTATTCTGGAAGGCGCTGCGTGTGCGATCGCAACCGGTGTGTTCGGCAAGGAGATATGGACGCAGAAACAATTGACCGACGATCACGGGGACGACCCAGACCCACAACAGGATCATGGTGTGCAGCGCGACCGACGCCAGCAACAGCGCGACGTAGCCTGCCAGATGCAGGCGCGCTTCCATCACGACAATGTGGCGTTTGCTTTCTGGAATCCAGGGCGACGTGGCATTGCCGGTCAACGCATGGCGAAGCATCAGCCCCACCCGGAAGGCAACCTGCCGCAAGCCGCTGTAGACGATCAGCAGTTGCGCGTTCGAGGTCGGGATCGGGACCGACAGCAGTTCCGGATCCCTCTTTGGATCCTGCGTATAGCGATGATGATCCCAGTGGAACAGGCAGTAATATTCGTAAGGCAAGCCGACCGCGAACGAGGAGAGATGACCGAAGGCGAGATTAAGCACGCGGCTGCGAAACGCCGTCTTGTGGGCGGTCTCGTGCACCACCATGAACAGGAACGCGACAAAGTAACCTTGGACGACGACCAGCGGCAACGCCCATACGATTCCGTATCGCGACGAGAGCAGCCAGATCAGCGCGCCGACAACGACGATGACGCCGTAGTGGCTGGCCGCACGGACCAGACCTTGCCAATCGGACCGCACCGACAACTCGCGCAGCATGGCCGGAGTCAGCGGCTTCTCTCCGGTGGCAGTGATGGCATTGCTCATGATCGTAGTCGCCTCTTTCCGGGATCACACACTTGACCGTGCTCCTTCGGACGCTGGAATTTCGTCAAGCACAGACCGATCCTAGGGAGCGACGCAGTAATGCAGAAGCAATTAATTTCGCGGGCGTTGGCCGCCGGGCATCCCGAGATTTGCGGCCCTCGCTTCACCGCATCGGCCTGGCGACGGATCGTCGCCGGGCCGGTCGCAAGTGCGGTTAGGGGCAGTCAGGTCTAACTCCTATTCCGCGGGCTCTTCGTGCGGAATATCGACGTGCGCGGTGTAGGGTACGCTTACATAGGCCGTGATGAGAGTTTCCTGGTCTTCCCGGTGCGTGAATAGTTGAAAAGCTTGGAATCTCACTCCAATCAATCAGAAGCCAATTCTAGCTAGCTCGAACCAAACAGCTGCAACCTGATTAGCCTCGAACAAAGCAGATCCGCCACCAGTTTCAGATCAGCCCCCTGCCACACCCTTTTTGACTGCGATGCTACTTCGCGCGGACTGGACTGTCGAACTCAGATCTTGACCTACGATCCTGCTCGCGTCCTTTTCGCCGCGATCTGCTGGAGCGCCCAGCGCGCGTTCTTGCGCACGTCGGGATCGGGATCGTTGGCGACCAAGGCGAGGTAGGCCTCGCCCTCGGGATCGGCGATCTCGCCGAGCGCGGCGGCCGCCTCCTTTCGCAAATTGGCATGGTCGTGGTTGACGCAATTGCCGATCGGGCGCACCGCGCGCTCGATCTTCATCTTGCCGAGGCTGCGGATCGCCTTAAGCCGCACCTGCCAGAACTCGTCGGCAAGGCAGGTGACCAGTTGATCGGCGGCGAGCGAACCGTTGACGTTGAGGCCGAGCGTCTCCGCCGCCATCTCGCGGACCATCCAGTCGGAATCTTTCAGCGCGCGCGTGATGGTCTCGGCCGCCGGCTTCATCTGCGAGAACGCAAGCGCGCTCACGGCGGCGCGGCGGACATGGGCGTCGGGATCGCCAATCAGCGCGGTTAGCGCGGGGATGGATTCTTCCAGCTTGAGGAACCCGATCACGCCGATCGCCTGCACGCGCACGGCGGCATCGGAATCCTGCAGCGCTTCCAGCGCCGGCTTCAGCGTGTCCTTGCAGCGCAATTCCTTCAGCGCGCGCAGCGCGCCCATGCGGACGAAGGCGTGGGGATGCTTCACCAGCGGCAGGATGATCCCGGCGCAGGCGGGATCCTTGAACTCGGCCATGCTGTCGGCCGCCGCCGCCGCGACGATCCGCCCGGGGTCGACCAGCAGCTTGACCAGCGCGCTCGCCGCCTCCGGCCCGTCGAACTCGCCGAGCGCCATCGCGACCTGCTGGCGCACGCCGGCATCGGGATCGGCGACCATGTTGGCGAGATGCGCCACCGCCGCGGGATCGCCGGAATGGCCGAGCGCAATGATGGCGACGCGACGTTCGGCGGGATCCGCGGCCTGAAGCCGCTCGTCGGCGTCTTCGAGATCGTCGTAGGATTCGAACGGGCTCGACATAATCACCTCAACAGATAGGGAATGTTGACGGTGACGGCGCCGGTCGGGCAATCCGCCTCGCAAGGCATGCAGTACCAGCACTCGTCATAGGCCATGTAGGCCTTGTTCGTCATGTCGCTGATGCGGAGCACGTCGAGCGGGCAGACGTCGACGCAGACGGTGCACCCCTTGTCGGCGATGCATTTGGCGTCGTCGACGACCACCGGAACCGATGTCTGATAGGACGCGAGAGGCATTTGCTGTCTCCTGTTGCTGTGTTCTGGTGGATCAGGCGGAGGCGCGGATGCGCTGCTTGTCGTAGAGGTCCTTCTCGTCGTCCGCGATCGGCACGACGTAAGGTTCGACCGCGCGCTTCTCGCTGGCCATCTTGCCGTCGCGCTTGCACAGCAGCGTGTGGCAGAACCAGTTCTCGTTGTCCTTCTCCGGGAAATCGGTGCGCCAATGATAGAGGCCCCAGCGGCTCTCCTCGCGGTAGAGCGAGGCGTGCGCGGCCATGTCGGCGCAGTCCATGATCGACTGTACCTCGAGGGCGCGGAGCAGCTCGTGCGCGTTGCGCGCGATCATGCGCTCCTGCATGTCCTGGCGCGCCTCGGCCAAGCGCCGCATGCCGAGCTCGTATTTGCGCGTGACCTTCGGCGGCTGGAGATAGTCGTTGACGAGGCGCCGGGTCTTGTACTCGATCTGGTTCGGCGGGATGCCGTCCTCGCGCCTCGTCGGCGCCATCACGCGGTCGCGCTCGATGGCGACGTCGGCCGCGTCGTATTCCGCAAACTCGTGGCTGTCGGCGAACTCCATCGCGTCGATGCCGGCGACCGAGCCGTTGGTGAAGGCGCCGAGCATGTAGTTGTGCGGCACGCTCGCCATGTCGCCGGCCGCGTAGAGGCCGGGCACGGTGGTGCGCGCGTTGTCGTCGACGAACACGCCGGAAGCGCTGTGGCCGGAGCAGAATCCGATCTCGGAGATGTGCATCTCGATGGACTCGCTACGATAGTCGACGCCCCGCCCCTGCTGGAACAGGCCGCGCGTCGGACGCTCCACCTTGTGGAGCGTCGACTCGATCTCGGAGATGGTGTCGGGATGCAGATGCTTGAGCTGGAGGAACACCGGGCCCTTGCCGGACAGCAGCTCGTTGTAGAACTCCAGCATCATCTGGCCGGACCAGTAGTCGCATTCGATGAAGCGCGAGCCTTCGTTGTTCGCCGTATAGGCGCCGAAGGGACCTGCGACATAGGCGCAGGCCGGGCCATTATAGTCCTTGATCAGCGGGTTGATCTGGAAGCATTCGAGGTTCGCGAGCGCGGCACCGGCGTGATAGGCCATGGCGTAACCGTCGCCGGAATTGGCGGCGTTCTCATAGGTGCCGAACATGTAGCCGGAGGTCGGCAGGCCAAGGCGGCCGGCGGCGCCCATGCAGAGGATCACGGCCTTGGCCTTGATCACCAGCATCTCGGCCGTGCGGGTGTTGACGGAAATCGCGCCGGCGATGCGGCCATCGCTCGACTTCAGGAGACGCGTCGCCATGTAGCGGTTGGAGATCAGGACGCGGGCACGGCGGAGCTGGCGATAGAGCGCCTTCTTCACGGTCTCGCCGTTCGGCATCGGCAGCACATAGGTGCCAATGTGGTGCACCTTCTTGACGGCGTAGTCGCCGTTTTCGTTCTTCAGGAAGCGGATGCCGAAGCTGTCGAGCTCCTCGATGATCTCAAAGCAGTTCTGCGCGTATTTATAGACCGCCTTCTGGTCGACGATGCCGTCATTGGCGATGGTGATTTCCTTGGTGTACTGCTCCGGCGTCGCATAGCCGGGGATGACGGCGTTGTTGAGCCCGTCCATGCCCATCGAGATCGCGCCGGAGCGCTTGACATTGGCCTTTTCGAGCAGGACGACATTGGCCTTCGGGTTCTTCAGCTTCGCCTTCAGGGCCGCCATCGGGCCGGCCGTGCCGCCGCCGATCACCAGCACATCGCAGGAAACCTCCGAAAGTCCGTCGACGATCTGATCTAGTGCCATCACTTGCTCCTGGTTCGCCGATCCCCGGCGCCTTTGCATCAGATTTGTTCAGAGGGCGTCCCGGCGATAGCAATTAGTTGTCGCCGCGATGCGATTTGCGCCTCAGCGCTCGACGAAGGCCTTCTCGATGACGAAATGGCCGGGCTGGCTGTGATTGCCCTCAATGAAGCCGCGCGACGAGAACATCGCGTGCAGTTCCTCTAACATCGCCGGGCCGCCGCAGAGCATGATGCGGTCGGTCTCGATATCGAGGCCGTCCTGCCCGATATCGTCGAACAGCTGGTTGGAGGCGATCAGGTCGGTGATGCGGCCGCGGTTGCGGAACGGTTCGCGGGTGACGGTCGGGTAGTAGACGAGCTTGTCGCGGATCAGGGGGCCGAAGAACTCGTGATTGCGCAGGCCCTCGACAAGGTGCTCGCCATAGGCGAGTTCCGAGACCTGGCGGCAGCCATGGGCGAGCACGATGGTCTCGTAGTTCTCATAAACATCAGGGTCCTTGATCAGGCTGGCGAAGGGCGCAAGGCCCGTTCCGGTCGAGAGCAGCAGCAGGCATTTTCCGGGAATGAGGTTGCCGATGATCAGCGTACCTGTCGCCTTGCGACCGACCAGGATGATGTCGCCTTCCCTGATCTTCTGGAGGCGCGAAGTCAGCGGGCCGTCCTGCACCTTGATCGAGAAGAATTCGAGCGCCTCCTCGTGATTGGCGCTCGCCATGCTATAGGCCCGCATCAACGGCTTGCCTTCGACCTCCAGTCCGATCATCGCGAACTGACCGTTCTGGAAGCGGAAGCCGGGATCGCGCGTCGCGGTGAAGCTGAACAGGGATTCGGTCCAGTGGCGAACCGACAAAACCGTTTCCTTCTGAAATGCGCTCATGATCTCTCCTTCGCCATCGATGACGCACAAGGTCCCGGAGAGAGGAGAGTCCGGCAATTCGGAAGTGAAATTCCCGGTCGATTAGTTTCACATTTTGCGGGCGATGATCGAAGAGAAGGCACGCGACCACGGCTGCGCCGGCAATTAGTTGCTATTCGCGCGCGCCCGCGCCGACGTAGAGAGAAGTCGGAGGTTCGTCATGACCATGACCGCATTGGTGGCACCGACCGTCGCCGACTACGAAGCTAGCGCCGATCTGGCGTCGCTCCTCGTTCGCACCACGCAGGACGATGCGTTGAGCGTCCCTGCCGAAACACTCCGCCTCTCCTGCAAATGCGCCCACTGCACCCGCGCCCGTTTCGACGGCCGCTTCCCTGAAGGATTTCCGGGCATCGCCATCACCGAGATCGGCGATCTCGGCTACGGGCTGAACATCTCGTTTTCGGACGGCCATAACCGGGGGATTTATCCGAAGACGTATTTGCTGAGCCTGGCGGGGCGGTAACCTCAGGTGTCGTCCTGGCGAAAGCCAGGACCCATTACCCCAAGCGCCTGCCGTGAAAGCCGGCTGTTGCCAAAGCCTCGCTCAACCACACGGGCTGGTGGTTGATGGGGTGGACGGCCCCCTACGGCATCAGTGTGCCAGAATGAGGTTGTTGCAAATCTCAGACAAGGGAGCCGTCCGTGAGCGAGATTATCCGAATTGGGATCGATACGTCGAAGCATATTTTTCAACTGCATGGGGTGGACGCGGCGGAGCGGCCAGTGCTGCGCAAGCGGCTGACGCGCAAGCAGATGCTGGAGTTTTTTGCCAAGCTGCCGGCGACGCAGGTGGGGATGGAGGCCTGCGGCGCGGCGCATTACTGGGCGCGGGAGCTGGGCAAGCTGGGCCACGAAGTGAAGTTGATGGCGCCACAGCACGTGAAGCCCTATGTCAAGCGCAACAAGAACGACGGGCGCGACGCTGAGGCCCTGTGCGAGGCGATGAGCCGGCCGACGATGCGGTTCGTGCTGGTGAAGAGTGCCGAGCAGCAGGCCGCGTTGATGCTGACGGGCTTGCGCGAGCAGATGATCGCCCGGCGCACCCAGCTTAGCAACATGATCCGCGGCTATGCGGCTGAGTTCGGGATCACGGCGGCCAAGGGGCTCAGCCAGGTCGAGCCGCTGTTGGCGCAGATCGCGCAAGACGAAAGCGTGCCGGAACTGGCGCGCGATCTGTTGGCGCAGCAGGGCCGCCAGTACGCGCAGTTACAGGAGGAACTGAAGACAATCGAAGCCAGGCTGAAGGCCTGGCACCGTGCCAACCCGGACAGCCGGCGCCTTGCAGAGATTCAAGGGATCGGGCCGATCGGTGCGCCTGAGCTGATCATGAAGACGCCGGATCCGCACGCGTTCAGCTCCGCAAGGCATTATGCGGCCTGGATTGGGCTGACTCCGAAAGACCATTCCACTGCCGGCAAAACCCGTCTCGGCAAGATCACCCGTGCTGGAGACGAGCGGCTGCGCAGCGTCCTGGTGGCGGGAGCGACCGCCGTGATCAAGCAGGCCATGTGCGGCCGCGGTCATCCGTCACCTTGGCTGTTGGCCCTGCTCAAGCGCAAGCCGCCCAAGCTCGCAGCCGTGGCGCTCGCCAACAAGAATGCCCGCATCGCCTGGAAGCTGATGGTGACGGGGGAGAGATACGACGGCGCTCGGATGCGGGCTGCATCCGCGGCTGCCGCCTAAGGGAGATCAGCCGATCGGGTTCGCCCGACCGGCCGAGCCGGAGCTGCAAGAGGAGTAGATGGTAGGATCGATCGATCCGAGGTGCGAGACATCCCGTGGGACCCATCGGCCGAACCCAGGTCGCGTGGTTGATTGGAGCTCGCGTCGCGGAAACCATCTTGGCCAGCGGTTCAAATCAACCGCACCAACAGGCCGGACATATGGATGCAAGCGATCCGATCAGACCGCCAAGCCTCTTGTGCCACGGGGGCCGTCCACATATGGGTCCTGGATCAGCGCTCGCTCCGCTCGCTTGTCCAGGACGACGAGCGCCCCATCTGGCACGGACATTGCTCCTCTTTAGAACGATTTGAACGTTCCGGAGGCAGGTGATGTTGCAGGCGGCCAATGCGGTTCGCGGGACTGTTCCCGCAACGGTCCGGCCTGCCGGAAGCTCCTCGCTGCTGCTCACCGAGAACCAGCAGTGGATCGGCGGACCTCCGCCGCTGATGGACAAGCTCACGCCGCGCGAGCACGAATTGGTACTCAAGCAGGGGCGTCGCAAGGTGCTCAACCGCGGCCAGACGCTATTCAGCCAGGGCGGCAAGCATGACGGCATCTGGCTGATCGAGAGCGGCCGCATCCGCGTCTTCTACACCTCGCCGCTGGGCCGCGAGATCACACTCGCCTACTGGCATGTCGGCAATTTCGTCGGCGGGCCCGAAGTGTTCGAAGGCACCGTGCATCAATGGTCCGGCGTTGCATCCAGCAATTGCAGCGTCGTGCACCTGCCCGGAAAAGAACTGCGGTCCCTTGCGGCAGAGATCCCGAACCTCGCAATCGGCCTCATCGAAGGCCTCACCTTCAAGGGCAAATGCTACTCGGCGCTGGCCCAGATGCTGGGAACGCGCTCGATCACGCAGCGCCTCGCGCATCTGCTTTTGCATCTCGTCGAGCTCTACGGCGTCGAGGACGCCGACGGGCGTGTGATTGCAGCTGCCTTCACTCATGCCGACATCGCCCACATGGTCGGCGCCACCAGGCAGTGGGTCACGATCAGCCTGAAGCGCATGCAGGAGAAGGGAATCGTCGTCACCAAGCGCTCCCAGATCGTGGTTTGCCGAACCGACGTTCTGGAGGAGATGCGCGGTCACGCATCCGACTAGACAAATTTGCGGCCAGGGACGGTGCACAGGCAAGCGGCTTTATAGTGCACGACTGCTCAAGGAGTATGCAATCAGCTTTTCCCGGCAACTAATCGACTACGGCGGCCACTCCGGATTTGCCCTGCCGGTGCCCTCACTCAATCATGGCAACCACAGCACATCCAACCGAATGAGGATGAGAATGGTCCGCCATCTTCCCACGCTCTCGATCGCGATGTCGGTGACGTCGCTGGCGCTACTCGTCACGCAGCCGGCTTCGGCAGAGACCATCACGCTCGGCATTGGTACGCAGGACACCACGACCAACACGGTGACCGCGGGTGTCGTCATCCGCCAGTTGCATCTGCTCGAGAAATATCTGCCCAAAGACGGCAAATACGCCAATATCAAGTTCGAGCTGGAATGGCAGAACTTCACGTCCGGGCCGCCCGTCACCAATGCGATGATGGCGAACAAGCTGCAGATCGGCATGATGGGTGACTATCCGCTGATCGTGAACGGCTTCACCTTCGAGAGCAATCCGGAGAGCAAGAGCCGCCTGATCGGCGTCGCCGCCTACAGTCTCTCCGGCTCGGGCAACGGCCTCGTCGTCCACAAGGACTCGCCCTACTACGATCTCGCCGATCTCAAGGGCAAGCTGGTCAGCGTGCCCTTCGGCTCCGCCGCGCATGGCATGGTGCTGAAGGCGATGCAGGATCGTGGCTATGCGGCCGATTTCTTCCAGCTGGTCAGCCAGAGCCCTGAGGTCGGCTCGACCAATCTGCAGGAGAATAAGATCGACGCTCATGCCGACTTCGTGCCCTTCGCCGAACTTCTGCCGTTCCGCGGCTTTGCGCGAAAGATCTTCGACGGCGTCGAGACGAACTTGCCGACCTTCCATGGCATCGTCGTTCGCACCGATTTCGCCGAGAAATATCCGGAGGTCGTCGTCGCCTATTTCAAGGCGGTGATCGCTGCCAACCAGTGGCTGCGTGACGATCCGAAGCTGGCCGCGGAAAAGATCCAGGAATGGACCGGCATCAGCAAGGAAGTGGTCTACATCTTCCTCGGCCCCAGCGGCAACATGACGACTGACCCGACCATCAAGCCCGCGCTGATCGATGCGGCCGCAACCGACGTCAAGGTGCTGCAGAATCTCGGCCGCATGAAGGAGTTCGATCCGAAGAAATGGGTCGATGACAGCTACATCCGCAAGGCCTATGCCGAGATGAAGCTCGATTATGACGCGCAGCTTGCGAGCACCAAGAACTACGAAATCTCGGGCGAAGACGCTTTCTGCAAGAAGCCGATCGCCGATCCGCGCAAGGCCGGCGAGGTCTGGGTCGATGAGGCCGGCATCATGCCCTTCTCGTCCGCCAGCTGTACTCTCGGTGCCTATGCCGACTTCAAGGCCAAGGGCAGGAAGATCAACGTCGCCTACGTCTTCGACACCACGCGCGGCATCAAGCTGTTCGCCGATCAGGCCTTCTTCGCGGTCGGCAATGGCGAGGTCGCACCGTTCCTGCTGAAGAAGGACGCCGAAGCCTATGCCACCAAGATCGGCGGCAAGGTGCTCGGCTTCGAGGACGCGGTGAAGGCGGCCGTCGGCGGAGGCAAGACGTGAGTAGTCCAGCCCTCGTCAGACATCCCGAGGAGGCGGGCCCCGCGCCCGCCGTGACCCCGCCCGCAACACCGCCCTCCTTTGGCACGCTCGCACTGCGCTGGTATCGCCTCAACCAGGGGCGCTTACGTGCCACCGCGATCGGCATTGCCTCCCTGATCGCGTTCCTGCTGGTCTGGCACCTGCTCACGACCTATCGCGTCGTGTTCTTCGTGCGCTTCACCAACGTGCCCTCGCCGCTCGCAGTCTATGCCAGCTTCACCAAGGCGATGCACGATCCCAAATTCCTGATGCATATCCTCTTGAGCTGCCGGCGCATCTTCATCGGCTTCTCGCTGGCGGCGATCGTCGGCGTGCCGCTCGGTCTGATCATGGGCCGCTTCAAGCTGGTGCACGAGATCATCTTCCCGGTCGCGGAAGTGCTGCGGCCGATCCCGGCGATCGCCTGGGTCCCGATGGCGATCATGCTATGGCCGACCAACGAGCAGAGCATCGTCTTCATCACCTTCCTCGGCTCGTTCTTCCCGATCCTGGTCAATACGCTGCACGGCATGTCGCTGGTCGATCCCGTGCTGGTACGCGCCGCGCAATGCCTCGGCGCGCGCGAGCGCTCCATCTTCCGCGAGGTGTATTTCCCGGCGTCGCTGCCGCACATCTTCACCGGCCTTACCGTCGGGATGGGGGTCGCCTGGGTGTCGCTGATCGCCGCCGAGATGATCTCGGGCCAATACGGCATCGGCTATTTCACCTGGGAGGCCTATTCGCTGGTCCAGTATGCCGATATCGCGCTCGGCATGATCGCGATCGGCGTGCTCGGCCTCGGATCGAGCCTGTTGATCCGCGGCGCCGGACAATTGGTGATGCCGTGGAGGTCGACATGAGCGAGATGCTTGCGAACACGTCGAAGGGCCACATCGAGGTCAAGAACTTCTCGCTCGCCTACGAGACCATCGAGGGACCGGTTCAGGCCGTCACCGATACGCAGATCCATGTCAAGCCCGGCGAGTTCGTCTCTATCGTCGGCCCCTCCGGCTGCGGAAAATCGACGCTGCTCAATGCGGTCGCCGGCTTCCTCAAGCCGACCACGGGACTCGTCACCGTCGACGGCGAGCGTGTGAACGGCCCCAGCGCCGAGCGCGGCATGGTGTTCCAGCAATATTCGCTGTTCCCCTGGAAGACGGTGCGGGAGAACGTCGAGTTCGGCCTGAAGATGCGCGGCATGCCGCGCTCGCAGCGCGAGCGTGCCGCCCGCACCCTGCTCGGCCTTGCCGGGCTGGAAGCCTTCGAGAAGCACTACCCGGAAAAACTCTCCGGCGGCATGAAGCAGCGCGTCGGCATCGTCCGGGCGCTCGCGACGGGGCCGAAGGTGCTGCTGCTGGACGAGCCGTTCGGCGCGCTCGATGCACAGACGCGCGTCATCATGCAGCAGATCCTCACTAACATGTGGCAGCGACTGAAGATCTCGGTGCTGTTCGTCACCCACGACATCGACGAGGCGATCTTCCTGTCCGACCGCGTGTACTGCATGACGGCGCGTCCGGGCTCGATCAAGGCCGAGATCCCGATCCCGCTGGAGCGTCCGCGGCAGCAATCGATGATGATGTCCTCGGAGTTTCTGGCGCTGCGCCGCGGGCTGATGTCCCTGATCCGCGAGGAGAGTCTGAAGGCGATGGGCGGCGAGATCAACGATTTTGGCATGCAGGGATTGAACATCGAGCTGCACGGCCATTCGCTGGTCGAGGTACTTTAGGCGAGAACACCCTTAACGAGTCGCTCTTGCGAGGAGATAGAAGCGCATTACAGATGCGCCCAGGAAGGGGGTTCCTTGCGGCCTCACTCCACCTCGAGACTTCAGTCACGTCGGCTTTCATAACCGAATCCGAGGTAGCCGTACTCTGCCCTAGATCACCCTCACCTGGTTCGGGTTGCGGGCGGGGTCACCCCAGAACGCATCGTTCTCGTATTTGCGCCAGAGATCGCCCGGCAGCACGGTCTTGCGCCCCGGAGATTCCACGCGTTTACCAACCTTGTGCAGACCCGGCGTACCGATTCTGCGGTCGAACTCTTCGGCGTCGAACTCGATGTTCTGGAAATCATGCGCAAACGGCTTCTCGCCGATGAACTCGTAGACCGCGGCGATCGCCCGCTCCGGCTGGCTGGTCAGCGTCTCGTAGGTCAGCGCCAGCAGGCAGGCGGACTGCTCACCGCAAAACGCTTCGCGCAGCGCATTCCAGGCAAAGCCGACCATGCCGTTCGGGGCCGCCAAACCTTCCACGCGCGAATACACCGTGCTGCCCGGTTCGAAATTGAAGATGCCCGACGGCTGATACTTGTTCTTGCGAATAAGCCGCTCGACCGAATCCAGGATCCAGGGAATTTGGCGCACGCAGCAGATCACCTTGGCGCGCGGAAACAGCTCGGTGATTAGCGGCAACCGAGCGCACCAATTGCGGTTGGTGTCGAACACCACATGCCCTTTCGGCAGATCGGCGTAGTAGGTCGAGAAGATCGACTTGATGAGGTCCCGGCGCTGCTCGTCGGTGATGAAGATCGCAGTCTCGTTGCTCATGCTCATGCTGCGCAGCATGCCGTCGACCAGCGAGCCGACGGGGCCGGTCATCCCGGCGCGAAATCGCGGGTTCTGCCGCAATATGGCCGACAGCAGCGTCGAGCCCGCGCGCGGAAGTCCAGAGATGAAATGGATATCGCCTTGCATGATCCTGCAAACCTGACCGGAGATTCGTGACTAGACTACCAGAAAATCCCGCTGCTGCAGCAGGTTCGGGCTGATACCGTTCAGCGTGACCGAGTGAAGGGCATCGAGCGCGATGACGGTATCGGCCGGGTTGCCGGCGTTGTGGGGATCGGCCGTGATCGCAGCCAGCGCTGCCGCCGCGTCCGCATAGACGGACTGGCTGAGCTGCAGAACGTCATGCGCCACGTCGAAATTGCCGATGGTCGCCGCGGCTGCCGCCTGGGAATTGAACTGGAACACGTATGTATCGTTCGCACCCGAGGCCGTGAGTGTGGCGTTGGCCCCCTGCACCGTAACCGTGTGCGATCCGTCATTGTTGGTGACGTCCTGCGCGACCACTGCGCCATCGGCACCATAGCTGACAAGAGACTTGGCGTAAGGCGGATTGGCGCCGAGATTGAAGCTCGCGACCGTCTCATTGACCGTCGACGGCGTCAACAGCGTGTTCAGATGCGCATCATCTGTCTGCGTCGTGTTCTGGAATTCGATTTCCAGCGGGCCTGATCCGACGCCCTGCACCAGGATATGGGCTGTGCCGCCAGCGACGGTGACAGCGATGTCGGTGTCGTGGCCGCCATTGACTGATGTCACCGTCACCGCGTTGGGATCGACGCCTTCGTGATGGATGCGGTCGTGCTCGTTGCTACCGGTTGCCCAGGACAAGTCGGTAATCTTGTCGGTCACGCCTGCGGCGAGATCGGTGCCACGGAAGAAGAACACGTCGTCGCCGGTCCCGCCGGTGAGACTATGGGCGCCGGCACCGTAATGGATCACGTCGTTGCCCGAGCGATCCGGTCCCGCAGTGACGGTCGTGGTGTTGGCCGCAGAGTCGAAGACAAAATGGAAATCCGACAGCGTCGCGATATCCTCGCCGGTCACTGCAAGGCTGATCGATCCGGTGGCGCCGCTGAGCACCAGCACGCCGTTGCTGTAGCTCTCACTCGTGGCATGGAAGCCATCAACGACGATCTGGTCACGCGTGCCGAAATGCTCGATCGCGTTGACCGGCGCGTTGGCGGCGCTGAATTCCAGCGCGGCATGGCCCGCCGCCGAGAAGTCGATCGCGCCGGAGCCGGCCGCGCGGTTCGCGGTGAGGTCGAGCGTGCCGTTCTCGATCGTGACGCCGCCGGTGAAGGTGTTCGTTGCCCCCAGCACCAGCGTTCCCTCGCCATCGAGCAGCAGATGTCCCGCGCCGGTCTGGCCGCTGGCATCATGCGAGCCGGTCATGTCGGCGATCACGTCGCTGATCGTGATGGTATGCGTCGCGTCAGGTGCGAAAGTGATGGTCTGGTTGCCCTGCAGGAAGATGCCGCTGCCGAACGCCGAGCCTGCATGGGCGCCGGTCCAGGTCATGGCGGTACCGCCCGTCACGCCGCCGTTCTGCTCGCTGCCGGAGCCGGCGAAGATGAGCGTGCCGCCCTGCTGCACGAAGATCGCGCCGCCGGCGCCGAGACCACCGCCTCCATAGCCCCATGCGCCTCCGGCGCCGCCGCCAAAGCCGCCCGCACCGGCATAGCCGCCACCACCGCCGCCGCCGCCGAAACCACCGGCGCCGCCGCCATGCCGGCCGGCGCCGCCGCCGCCACCGAAGCCGCCGGCGCCGCCATATCCACCGATGAAGGACGGCCAGATAAAACCGCCGCCGCCGCCACCGCCGCCGAAGCCGCCCACACCGCCCGTGGCGATCGTGCTGCTGCCATTGACGGTGCCGACGCCGCCGCCGATGCCACCGCCGCTGCCGGGGCCGCCGTATCCAGGAAGGCCGAAATAGACCGCGCTGGTGTAGAAGCCGGCACCCTGGCCGCCGCCGCCGCCATTGGCTCCGCCGAGATAGGCCGGGTTCGTACCGATAGTCTGTCCACCTCCGGACGTCGCACCAAGTGCGATGCCCGCACCCGCAGGCGTGCCGCTGTAGGACGCCCGCGGAACGCTGGCGCCGGATGCATGAATGCCAATTCCGCCACCGCCCTGGAAACCGCCGGCACCGCCGAGTCCACCGCCGCCGCCGTAAAGCGCAATACCCATGTAACCGATCGCGCCGGTGCTGTTGCCGCCGATTGCCTTGTCGTTGGCGAAATTGACGTTGGACAGCGTCACCGTGCCTGCCGATGCGATGAACAGGCCGCCGCCGAGGCCGGCGCCGCCGCCGCCACCGAAATTGCTGTCGCCGCCCTTCGCGACCGCATTGACGATGCTGAGATCGTCGATCTCGACGCTGCCGGCGTAGACGAACAGACCCGGGAGGCCGTGAGCGTCGAGCACATGGCCATGGCCGGCGATGGTGAGCGAGGCGCCCGGCGGAAGATTGAAGGCCGGCAACTGATCAGCGAGCTGCAGATCACCAACGACGTCGAACGTGTAGTGCGCGCCGGCTTGCGCGCTCGCACCGGAGACGTCGATCGCCGCGATAGCCTTGGCCAGATCGGCCGCCGAGGTGATGGTCCAGGTGTTCGCAACTGGCGTGACCGTGACGTTCGAGCCCGCCGAAGCCGGTCCCGTGATGCCGTCGATGGTCGTCGCAGTCACCGTGATGCTGTGCGCGCCGCCGCTGACCGACTGGAAGTCGCTATAAATGTCGAAATGACCTGATACATCGACCGTGCCGGTGCCGATCACCGTGGTGCCATTGTCGGCATAGAGCTTGATGATGGTGCCGGCCTCGCCGCTGCCCTTCACCTCGACGCGCCCGACCGCGTCGGGCACCGAGAGCACCGACGCGACGACGGGCGCGGCGGGCGCCACGCTGGCGTCGAACGCAGCCGCGGGGCTGGCGTGACCGAGGCTGTCGGTCTGGATGACCGTGACGTGCTGGAGGCCGGGGCCGAGCAGCGCGCCCGCAGCCGGGTCGGTCGTCACATCGAAATGACCGGATGCGTCGACCGCGCCGGTGCCGATCACGGTGTTGCCGAGCATCAGCGTGATCGTGTCGCCCGGCTGACCCGAGCCCTGCAGCTCGATGACGCCGTGATCCGCGGCGACCCCGACCTGGCTGATGCCGGTGACCGGAGCCGGATCGACATACATCGCAAAGCCGGTCGACGGCGCGCTGACGTCGGCGCCGGCCGCATCGGTGGCCGTCAGCGTATGATTGCCGTTCGCGAGCGCCACCGTGGTCGTGATGGTGAAGGTGCCGTCGGCTGCCACGATACCTGTGCCGATCGGGGTTGTGCCGCCATCGGCATAGAGCGTGATGGTCTCGCCGACATGCTGGCCGGTGCCCTTGACGATGAAATCGTGGCTGGCATCGATCTGTGTCGCGACCAGCGGCGCCACCGAGGTGATGACGGGCGCCTTCGGCGTGACGTCGATCGCGACGCCCGCGGAGACGGGGCTCGTCAGATTGCTGCTATTGGTCTCGGTCGCGGTGATGACGTGGTGGCCGCCGGGCGCATCGACGCTGAAATCGAAATGCCCGGTCTGATCGACCACGCCCGAGCCCAGCAAGGTCGTGCCATCGGCATAGACCTTGACGGTCTCTCCCGCCTCGCCGGTGCCTTGAATTTCGATCGTCTGCGGCGACGTCGCGATGACGGCCGAGATCACCGGCGCGGTCGGCAGGACGGTGACGTTGAACGCGGTGGAGAGCGTGCTGGTCAGGCCGTCGGCGTCCGCTGCCGTCGCCCGCAAGGAATGGACGCCCTCGACGAACGTGGCTGTGGTGACGATGTCGAAAACGCCGGCGGCATTGGCGACGCCCGATCCGACCACCGTATTGCCCTCGTAGAGCGTGACGGTGCTCAACGCGAGCGCATTGCCCTTGATCTCGACGGTGCCCCCGTTGACGCTCTGCCCGACGATCGAGGTGATCACGGGCGCCTGCGGATCGACGTGGAACGTGAAGGGGATCGCCTGGTCGCTTATCAGGTTTGCGGAATCCTGCGCCAATGCGAGCAGCGTATAGTTGCCGTGGCCGATCGGCTGGCTCGCCGTGAAATCGAAGTGGCCTGTGGCATCGGACCTGCCGGAGCCGATGTACTGGTCGCCGGACTGGTTGCGGACCCAGATGTTGATCGTGATGTTGGGGTCGGCGCTGCCTGCCACCTCGATCCTGGCACCGTCGAGCGGCTGCCCGACCACCGCGATCACCGGGGCTTTCGGATGGACGTCGAAGGCGAGCACGCCCGACGACGGGCTGACCAGGCCTTGCGCGTTGGTCTCGGTCACACTGAGCGCGTAGTGGCCGTCAGGCAGGTTCGGTGTGACGAAGTCGTAATTGCCGCTGCCGTCGGTTGCCGTGGTGTATGTCAGGGAGCTGCCGCCGGGGCCGCTGAGATACAGCGTGATGGTCTGGTTCGGCTCGCCGCTGCCCTGCAGATGCACGCCGACATTGGTGGCCAGCGCTGTCTGTCCGGGCGCCAGCGCGACCGACGGTGCGCTCGGCAGCACGTCGACGACGAGCGAGGCCGTGATCGGGGCCTGGCCGGCGACCGTCTGCGTTGCCGTGACATGATACTCGCCATCGGCAAGCGCCGAGGTCGAGAACGTGAAACGTCCGGAGCCATCCGGCGTAGCGGTACCGACCTGATTGCCGTCGATGAAGATCTGGACGGTGCTGCCCGGCGCCCCGCTGCCGCTGAGCACGACCTGGTTGCCGTTCAGCGGCTGCCCGACGAGCGTGATCTTCGGCGCGATGATCCCGGTCAGCGCGATGCCGCCGTTATAGGCGGTCACGTTGAACTGGGTGGTCGAGTAATTGAAGCTCGGGTCGAGATGAAGCTGGGCGCTGTGCGTGCCGTCGCTGACCGTGAGTACATTGCCCGCGCCGAGCGTCGCAGTCGCGCCGGCGGCAAAGCCGGCCAGCTTGATCGTGTCGCCGGGAAGGAAGCCGTCGATCTCATTGGTGGGCGTCGCGCCCTGATCGATGATCAGGGTCGCCTGCGCACCCGACTGGAAGGTGATCGCGCCGCTCCCGGCCGCACCGGCTGCGGCCAGCTCGACCGTGCCGTGGTCGGCGAGTCGAACACCGCCGGTCACGGTCTCCGTAACGGCGATCGTGAGCACGCCATAGCCGGCCGCGCCGAAGTAGCCGGCGCCGCTGAAGCCACTCGAAGTGACGGTGTAGGTGGCCGAGCCCGACACGGTCAGGGAGTCGTTGATGAGCGAGGCAGGCAGCGTCAGCGCGCTGCTGCCGGTGATGTCGATGATCGTTGCTGCGATCGCGTCCAGCACGACCGTGCCGGCGCCGTCGATATGGAGCGTGCCGGTCATGTTGCCGGCGATCGAATCGGAAATATGGATCGTCTGCCCGAGCGAGGGAGCCAGCGTGACATTGCTCGATGCGGTGAAGAGGCCCGCGCCGATGCCAGCGCCGTTGGCGCCGGCGTTCCCACCCGCGCCGCCGAGGCCGCCCTGCACCGCGTTGCCGGCAACGGATGTGCTGCCGCCAATGGTCAGCGAGCCGCCGGAGGCGACGAAGATGCCGCCGCCAAGGCCGGCGCCGCCGCCACCGCCGCCGCCGTGCTCCCTGTTGTTGCTGTCAGATCCGGCTCTGCCGCCGGCGCCTGCGCCGTAGCCGCCGGAGCCGCCCGGATATTGAAACTGTAACTGCCAGGGACCATATCCGCCGCCGCCGCCGCCACCTAGGCCGCCGCCGCCGCCGAAGCCGCCGCCCGACGTGTTCCAGTTGCCGCCATCGCCGCCCGTCTTGATTCCGGTCAACCCACCATTGGTGGCGCCGCCACCGCCGCCCCGGGATCCGAAATTGGAGTAAAGCCCTTGGCCAGCGCCGCCATTGCCACCGACGGCCTGATTGCCTAGCACGTTGACGTTGGTCAGCGTCGCCGAGCCGCCACTGCCGATGTAGAACGCGCCGCCCGCGCCGAGGCCACCACCGCCGCCGCCACCAGCCGCCGCCGCGTGGCCGAGATTGGTGATGCCGGCAAATCCGTCCTGACCGCGCTCGACCAGGTGCTGCATGGTGAGGTTTTCAAAGGTGACGACGCCGGACTGAACAGTGAAGCCGCCATAGAGATTGCCGCCGTCGATGATGTGGCCGTTGCCTTCGAAGGTCAGCGTGTCTCCGGCCGCGATCGTCAGGAATGGCAGCACCGCACTCAGGTTCAGGTCCGCGGTGAGATTGATCACGTAGTTGACGGGCAGACCCGAGATCGGATTGCCGTCGATGGTCTGGATCGCGGTGACGAGCTCGGCCGCCGTCGAGACGTTGTAGACCGGCTTGATCGTCAGCGTGCCGGTGCCGGTGTGGGTGATGGCCTGCTGGCCGTGGAATTCGCCCTGCAACAGCACATTGCCCGCCCCCGACACGTTGATGGCGGTGGCCGTGATGTCGTTAAGCACGGTGACATTGCCGGAACCGGAAATGTTGAGGACGCCGGTTCCGATGCCCTGCGTCAGCACGACGATGCCGGACGCGTAGATGTTGAAGGTACCTTGCGTGCCTGCGACGAACTGATCGATCGTGAGAGTTTGTCCGGCGTTTGAGGTCAGGCCGATGGTGCCGCCGTAGTTGAAGAGATCGTTGCCGATGCCCTGGCCCGCGGTCCCGCTGGTGCCCCACAGGCTGCCGCCGGCTGCGCCGCCCGTTGCGCCATTGTTGGAGAAGGTCCAGTCGGTGATGTTCAGCGCACCGCCGGAAGCGACGAAGACCGCGCCACCGAGGCCTGCGCCGCCGCCACCACCGCCGCCGCCGCCTCCGCCACCAGAGGTTCCAGTGCCGCCCATGCCGGCGCCGTAGCCGCCGGCGCCGCCACCGCCGGGCGGAAAGGATGCGACCGGACTGCGTCCGCCGCCGCCACCGCCACCGCCACCGCCGAAACTGCCGCCGCCTCCGTTGGCGGTGAAATGACCACCCGCCCCGCCATAGCCGAATCCCAGCTGGCCCGGGCTCGATGCGCCTCCCGTTGTAACACCCTGGTCGCCATTCGGCACGCTCGGTGCGTAGATGCCGCCCTGACCGCCATTTCCGCCGAACACATGATTGTCGGTGAAAGCGACATCGGTCAGTGTCGCCGAGCTGCCGGCGCCTACGAACAGCGCGCCGCCCGCACCGAGTCCACCACCGCCGCCGCCATACTTCGACGCAGTTCCCGGTGACGACCCGTCACCGCCGTGCCGGACGAAGTCGGCGACGGTCAGGTGATCAATCGTCACGTCGCCGGATCGCAGGACGAAGCCGGAATAGGTGGCGGCGCCGTCGATCTCATGGCCGAGGCCATGGATCGTCAGCGTGTCGCCGCTGGCGAGATTGATGTCGGGCAGCGCGCCGTCCAGCGTGAAGCTCCCGACGATATCGATCTCGTAGTTCTGGTTGGTGGCGGAGAACACGCCGCCGACGCTGATCTCGTTGATCGCGCGGGCGAGCTGCGCCGCGGTCGAGACGTGGTAGATCGGCGCCTCGTTGAGGATGACGTCGGTTCCGCCGGCGCCATCGGACACCAGCAGGAAGCCGTGCGGCGCGAGATTCTGCTGGGCCGGATCGAAATGAATGGTTGCGACCGGCGTGCCGCCGGGCCCGGTCAGCGTCAGCACGTTGTTGACGAAGCTGCCGATGCCGGTTGCGTTGACCGTGGTCAGGTCGATGGTGTCGCCGGCGCCGAAGCCATGCACGACGGCGCCCGGCATCGCGCCCGCGACGGACAGCGTCTGAATCCCCGTGCCGAAATTGATCGATTGAACACCCGACAGCCCACCCTGGAAGGCGGCGACATTGTCGCCGTCGCCGAGATCCAGCGAGCCCGGCAGTGAGACCGACGCGGTGAAGGTGACGGTGATGATCTGGGCGCCGAATGCGAGATCACCGCTGCCGCTGAACGCATTGCCGAACGTGCCGGAATGGGCAATGACGAGGTCACCATTGTCGACGACGGCGCCGCTGCCGAGCGTCCCCTGGCCGCCCAGCGTAAGCTTCGCGCCCGCATCGATCGTGGTGCCGCCGACATAGGAATTGGCGCCGTCGAACTCGACCGTGCCCGGCCCCTTGATCTCGAACGAAACACTACCGCCATTGCCGCCCTGGTCGGCGATCCCATCAGCAATCGTGATCGCATTCCCCGCCGTCGGCGCGAGAACGATCAACTGATTGCCCTGGAAGAAGATGCCACTGCCGAGCCCCTGCCCGGCGCCAGGCATATCGTAGAGCTGATGGGCGGCCTGGATGGCACCCGCAGCGCCTCCGACCGCGGAGCCGCCGGACAGCGAGCCGCTCTCGAGGATCAGCGTACCGCCTTCCTGGACAAAGACGCCACCGCCAGCACCGAGCCCGCCGCCGCCGACATTGCCGATCCTCGACTGGAACGACCCGTCGGCACGATATGCGAGCGCGACGCCGCCATTGCCGGCGCCAAATCCGCCCAGGCCATCGTGACCGCGGAGCCCGCCGCCACCACCGCCGCCGCCGAAGCCGCCATTGCCCCCGGCACTGTTGGCGCCGCCGCCATAGGAGTTATCGCTGTTGTAGCCGCCACCGGCACCGCCGCCGCCGCCGAATCCGCCCTGCGCACCAGTGCTTCCGGCTTTCCAAGTGCCGAGGTAGCCGTTACCGCCGCCGCCGCCACCGCCAAAGCTGCCGGCGGCCGGGGACGATCCGCGATACGACGTCGCTCCTGCGCCGCCTCCGCCCGGAAGATTCGGCAGGCCGAGCCCACCGCCGGCGCCGCCCGCATAGCCCCAGCCGGAAAAGTCATGGTAGTGATTGAGATGGTACACCCCGGTCAAGGAGCCAGGGGCGCCATCGATGCCCATGCCGCCGCCGCCGGCACCGCCTTGAAAATTTCGGCCGGCCGGGTTCACGCCACCGCCGTCGCCGCCATGGGCCGCGTTGTCGATGAAGGTCACGTTGGCGATCGTCGCCGACGCGCCGGCCGCGACGAACAGGCCGCCGCCAAGTCCGGCGCCGCCGCCACCACCGCCGATGCCGCCGTCCCCGCCCTGCGCCAGCGTGTGCGCGATCGTGAGGTTCTGGATTCTCACATTGCCGGCATATTCGAAGAAGCCGCGATGGGCGCCGGCGCCGTCGAGCGTAAAGCCCGCGCCGTCGATCAGCAGCGAGCTGCCGGTGTCGAGGCTGATCGCTGCGAGCTGCGTGGAGGCCGCGAGCGAGGCCAGCGAAATGTCGCTGGCGAAGTGGATCGTATAGGCGACGTTCTTCGCGTAGGACGTGCCGCCCTGGCTGATCGCGGTGAGCGCTGCGCTGAGCTCTGCGGCGGAGCTGACGTTGAAGGTGGTCTGGATGGCGACGACCTTGGTGCCGCCCTGACCATCGCTCGTCACGCCGAACGCGCCAAGCGTCTGCGCCGGATCGAAATGCAGCGTCGCGACGACGGCGCTGCCGGCATCCTTCAATGTCACGACATTGCCGGCATCAACGGAAGCCATGGTCGCCACCACCGACCGGAGGTCGATGACGTCGCCATTGGCAAAGCCCGTGATGGTCTGGGTCGGCACGCCGTGCTCGAACACGGCCGTCCCGCCCGACGTCCCGAAGTTGATCGTGCCGCTGCCCGTGATCGATCCGGCGAAATCGGCGTTGGCGGCGTTGATGGTGACGGTGCCGTTGTTGACGACCGTGCCCTGGAAGATCGCGGACGCGTTGATGTTCAGCGCGCCGTTGTCGGTGACTCCGTTCGCAAAGGTCGTCGCCGCATTGACGTTCAGCGTTCCGCTGTCGGTGACCGTGCTCGCGAATGTCGTGACAGCATTGACGTTGAGCACGCCGCTGTCGGTGACCGCGCCGGCAAAGGTCGTTGCCGCGTTGACGTTGAGGACACCGCCGTCGCTGACCGTGCTGGCAAACGTCGTCGCGGCGTTGACGTTCAGGGTGCCGTTGTCGGTGACCGCGCCCGTTCCCAGCCCGCCGGCCGCCTCGATGTTGAGCGTGGCGCCGGCGTCGACGGTGGTCGTGCCGACATAGCTGTTCGCCGCGGCGAAATGTACGATTCCAGCACCCGAAATCTCGACATTGCCGGTGCCGCCATTGCCATGCTGATCGGCGATGACGTCGGAGATCGTGAGATCATCGCCGGAGGCCGGCGCGAAGGTGACCGTCTGGTTGCCATGGATGAAGATGCCGGAGCCGAGCGCCTGGCCGCCTTGCGCTGCCGTGCCGATCGCACCTGCGGCGCCGCCGGCGACGGTGCCTCCCGACAGCGAGCCACCGCCGACGATGAGATGCCCGCCTTCCTGGACGAAGATATCGCCGCCAGCACCGAGGCCACCGCCACCAACCCCAAGCAGACCGGAGCTGCCATGACCGCATCCGGCGCCGCCGCCATAGCCGCCGGCGCCGCCAAAATATCCGCCGCCGCCGCCACCGCCGAACCCGCCGGCGCCGCCGGTGGTGTGTAATCCGGCCGAGCCGCTCGCCCCGCCGCCACCGCCGCCGCCGAAGCCGCCATTGCCGCCATTCGTGCCCAGCCGCGAGATTTGGGACGTAGCGATGGAGTTCATGTAGCTGTAGAAGCCGCCACCGCCGCCACCGCCGAACCCGCCCGTTGCAGCCGGCGTGTAGTTGCTGAAGCTTCCGCCGGTCCACGCGCCGCCGGCGCCGCCATTCGCAAGCCCAGCTTGGCCGGGAATGTTGAGTCCGACGCCGCCGCCGGCCGTACCGTCGAACGCCGTTGCGACGTAGGTGGAATGGCCTTGCGGCCCTTGTGTCGTGTCGTGCCGGTATTGTCCGGTGTTGGCGCTGGCGGCCGATCCCATGCCGCCGCCGCCGGCGCCCCTGTTCGCGCCACCGTCAAGGCTGCCGCCGTTGCCGCCGACCGCCCTGTCGCCGCTGAAGCTGACGTCGCTGATCGACACCGTCGCGCCCGCCGCCACGAACAGGCCGCCGCCCAATCCGGCGCCACCGCCGCCCCCCTGTCTCCCTCCGGCGCCGCCCTGCGCCAGCGTGTGATTGATGGCGAGATTGTCGATCGCGACATTGCCGCCGTACACGAACAGGCCGCGATAGAGATTGCCGCCATCCAGCGTATGTCCGCCGCCGTGGATGACGAGCGAGCTGCCGCTGGCGAGATTGATCGCCGTCAGGTTGGTACCCAGTGAGGCAACCGAAATGTCGGCCGCGAGCTCGATCGAATAGCTGCTGTTGGCGGCGGCCGCCGAGCCGCCCTGACTGACGGCGAGCAGCGCCGCATTGAGCTCGGCCGCATTGTGGACGGTGTAGACGTTGGCCGGCCTGATCACCGTCCCGGTGCCGGCGCTATCGGTTGCAAACGCGAAGCCGAAGGTGGGGCCGCTGAAGTGCAGGTTGGCAGTGTTGGTGCCGTCGGTCACCGTCAGGATGCCGGTCGCCGCATTGAACGACTGCGAGAACTGCGCGGAGTTGTGGTTGATCCCGACCAGGTCGATGGCGTCGGTGGCGCCGCTGAAGCCGGTAATGGTGCCGGAGAAACTGGCGGGATGATCGATCTTCAGCGTTCCCGACGAACCGCTGAACGTGATCGTCTGCCCGGCGCCGACATTGCCGCCGAACTCGACCGTGCCGTTGTCGTCGACGATCACCGCGCCCGACCCGGTGACGTTGCCGGCCACCAGCAGCGTGCCGCCACCTTCCGCCTTCAGCGTGCCGGAATTGGTGACGCTGCCGGCGAGATCGAGCGTGCCGGCCTTGGCATCGATGATTCCGGTGTTGGTGAGCGCGGTCGAGATCGCCGTGGTGCCGCCGCCGGTCTTTTCATAGCTGCCGGCGACATTGACCGTACCGGTGCCCGCGCTGGAGGAAATGTTGAAAGCCGTGCCGCTGGCGGACGCATCGGTGAAGGTGACGCCGGCGTCGATCTTGAGCACCGCGCCGTTGTTGAGATGCAGCGTATCGCCGGAAAACGCCCCGCTCTGCGCGGAGCCGTGCAGCTCGAGCGTTCGGCCGTCGAGCGTGAACGTCTGGTTGTTGGCATTGAAGAACGTCGCAAGTCCATTGACGACCGTCGTGCCGCTGCCGCTCTCGGTGCCGCCGGTGAACGTCGCCCCGTTGGCGTCGGTCAGCGTGCCGGTGCCGGACAGCGTGCCGCCGGACTGGCTCAGGCTGTGGATGGTCTCAGAGACGCCGCCAAGATCGACATTGCTGGTGATGACGAAGTCGCTGCTGACGGCGACATTGACGGTGATCCCTGCCGTGGTCAGGCTCCCATCGGTCGCGGTGACCGTAAAACTTGCGGAGGAGTTCTGGGTCGCGTCGTTGACGAAGATCACAAGACCCGCCGCAAGCTGGGCCTGGGTGAAGCTTGCGATCGCAACGCCAGGCGCGCTCGACAGCGCCACATAACCGTGAACGGTGCTGCTGACATTGAACGTCAGCTGGCTTGCCGTATTGTCGACATCCGCGACGTTCAGATCGGCTGTGGTGATCGTCGTCGACAGCCCCTGCAGCAGCGCGGCCGAAGCATCGCCGGAGATGACCGGCGCATCGTCGGCGCCGGCAATCGTGACGGTGACGACCTGTGTGCCACCGCCTGACGTGGTGACGGTGAAGGTGTCGGTGAGCGTCGCGCCCGCATTGAGCGCCTGGACCGCGGCGTTGCTATTGTCGAGGGTGTAATTCCACACCCCGCCCGACGTCATGGTGTAGGTACCGAAGCCACCGGTTGTTCTCGTCGCCGTCGTGACCGCGATGAAATTGCCGGCAGCACTATCGACGTCGGAGATCGTGAGCGTGCCGGTCGCAGTCGGCGTTCCGGCCACGCCATTGTTGACGCCGCCCGCCTCGATCACCGAACCGGTCGTCGTTCCCGTCATTGTGGCCGGATCGTCAGTACCCAGGATGTTGATGGTGACAGACGAGGTCGCGCCGTCCGAACTCGCGACGGAGAAAACGTCGGTGTAGGTTTGCCCGCCCACGAACTCGTCATGCGCCGAGCTCGCCACATAGCTCCAGGTGCCATCGGTGGCGAGCGTGAAGGTGCCGTATTGTCCGGCGGTGCCGGCCTGCGCGACGAAGGATGGCGGACTGTCGGGGTCCTGGATCGTCAGCGTGCCGCCAGTCGACAACGGCGCGTTGGTTTCGATCAAGTTTTTCGTCACTGGCGACAGCACAGCGGCGTCGTCGGTGCCGTTGATCGTGATGGTGATGACCTGCGCGCTGCCATCACTTCCCCTCACGGAGAACGTGTCGGTCATCGTCGCGCCGGCGGCGAGCGCCTGCACCGTGGCATTGTTGTTGTCGAGCGTGTAGGTCCACACGCCCGCCGAGGTCACCGTATAGGTGCCGAAGCCGCCGGTGCCGGCGGTCGGCGCAGCGACCGCCACGATGGTCACGGAGGGCGTATCGACGTCGAACAGCGTCAGCGTGCCGGTCGCGGTCGGCGTCCCCGCCAGCGCGTTATTGACGCCGCCCGCCTCGATCACCGAACCGGTCGTCGTTCCCGTCATTGCGGCCGGGTCGTCAGTCCCGAGGATGTTGATGGTGACGGACGAGGTCGTGCCGTCCGAACTCGCGACGGAGAAAATGTCGGTGTAGGTGTGCCCGCCCACGAACTCGTCATGCGCCGAGCTCGCCACATAGCTCCAGGTGCCATCGGTGGCGAGCGTGAAGGTGCCGTACTGTCCGGCGGTGCCGGCCTGCGCGACGAAGGCTTGCGGACTGTCGGGATCCTGGATCGTCAGCGTGCCGCCGGTCGACAGCGGCGCGTCGGTTTCGACCAGGTTTTTCGTCACCGCCGATATGACGGCGGCATCGTCGGTGCCGTTGATAGTGATCGTGACGACCTGCGGCGTGCCGTCGATGGTCGTTACCGTGAACCTATCCGTCAGCGTGCCGCCGGCATTGAGCGCCTGAACCGCGGCATTGTTGTTGTCGAGCGTGTAGGTCCAGACCCCGGCCGACGTCACGGCAAAGGTGCCGTAATGGTGGTCGCTCACCGTGCCCGCGTTGACCGCCGTGAACGTGTCGGCGGGATTGTCGACGTCCGTGTCGGTCAGCGTGCCGGTCGCGCTCGGCGTCCCCGCCAGCGCGTTGTTGAGACCACCCGCTTCGGTCACCGAACCGGTGCTGGTGCCCGAGATCGAAGCCGCGTCATTGCTGCCAAGGATATTGATCGTGACAGACGAGGTCGTGCCGTCCGAGCTCACAACGGAGAAAGTGTCGGTGTAGGTCTGCCCGGCGACGAATTCATCATGGGCCGAACTCGCGACATAGGTCCACGCGCCGTTCGCACCAACCGTGAAGGTGCCGTAGTGCCCGGGCGTGCCCGCCTGCGCCACGAAGGTTTCGGGACTGTCGACGTCGTGGATCGTCAGCGTGCCGTTCGTCGACAGCACTGAATCGGTCTCGCTCAGGTTGACTGAATCGGCCGAGAGCACCGCGGCATCGTTGGCGCCGTTGATGGTGATCGTGACCACCTGCGCGGTGCCGTCGATGGTCGTCACCGTGAACGTGTCGGTCAGCGTCCCGCCGGCATTGAGCGCCTGAACCGCGCCGTTGCTGTTGTCGAGATTGTAGGTCCAGACGCCGCCCGGCGTCATGGTGAAGGTGCCGTAACCGTGGTCACTCGCCGTGGCCGTCCCGACCGCAGTGAAGGTGTTGGCGGGATTGTCGACGTCGGTGTCCGTCAGCGCGCCGGTCGCGCTTGGCGTCCCCGCAACCGCGTTGGCGACGCCGCCCGCTTCGGTCACCGAGCCGGTGCTGGTGCCCGAGACCACGGCCGGATCGTTGACCGGCTGCACGACGATATCGACGGTCGCCACGTTGGAGTCGGCGAGGCCGTCATTGACCTTGTAGGTGAAGCTGTCGGTGCCGTTGTAGTCGGCGACCGGCGCGTAGGTGAACGAGCCGTCGGCATTCAGTGTCAGCGTACCGTGGGCCGGACCGTTGACGAGAATCGAGTGAAGCGCATCGCCATCGAGGTCGCTCGCCCCGGCAAGCGCACCCGTGCCCGGCATCACCAGCGCACGGTCTTCGTCGGTCGTGTAGCTGTGCGCGACGGCCACCGGCGCGTCGTTGGTGCCGTTGATGGTGATCGTGACATATTGCGTGGCGCTGGCCGCGGTGCCGTCGCCGACCACGACCGCATAGGTCAGCGTGAGCGCCTGGCCCTGCTTCAGGAAATCGAGGTCTGCCACGGCCGGCTGGTAGGTCCAGCCGAACGTCGTGACGGAGCCGGTCGACAGGCGACCAGTGGAGTCGATCGCAAAGGCGGCATTGTCGGTGAGCGCCAGCGCGCCGGCCGGCAGATTGAAGGCGTACCCGTCGAGGCTCACCGCGGGCGCGCCGACCACCGAAGCTGTCAGCGTGTCGCCGACGTCGCGGTCGCTGGCCGAGATCGAGCCCGCCAGCGAAATGACCTGCGCATGGGCATCGGCCGCCTCGTTGAGCGCCGCGGTGTCGCCCGTCACTACGGGCACGTCGTTGGTGCCGGCGATGGTGATGGTCAGGCTCTGCTGGTTGCTGGTGATGAGCCCGTCGCTGACTTCGACCGTATAGGTCAGGACCAGGCTCTGCCCTTCCCGCAGGAAATCCAGGTTGGCCGCGGACGCATCATAGGTCCAGCCGATGCCGGCAGTGCCGCCGTTCGAGGTGCCCGCATTGAATGACAGTGCGTTGTTGATCAGCGACGCCGCCCCTGCCGGCAGGGCGAAGGCGTGGCCATCGAGAGTCACGACCGGCGAACCGGCGATCGAAGCCGTCAGCGTATCGCCGATGTCGGGATCGGTCACCGGCAGGGTGCCCGTCAGCGTGATGTGCTGCGCGGCGGCGTCAGCAGCTTCCGTAGTGCCCCCCGATGCAGCGGCCAGCACGGGCGCATCCTCGTCGCCAGTCATCGTGATGGTGACGTTCCGGCTCGCCAGCCCGCCATGACCATCGCTGACGGTCACGGCATAGGTCTCCGTGACGGCCTGCCCGGCTCGCAGGAACTGGACGTCCGCGTTGTCGACGAGATATTGCCACGTCGCCTGGCCGCCGAGACCGTTGACGGTGTCGGCGGCCAGATGCGCGCTCATGGTCCCCAGCGCCAGTCCGCCTGCGCGGGTCGAGCTGACGAAGGTGGCCGAGACGATGTGCGCGTCCGTCAGATCGACGTCCGTGAACGCGATCGTGCCGTCGGCATGAAGCCGCCCCTGGGCATCGAGCGTCGTATCCTCCTGCACCGCACCGGTTGTGTGCGCAGCGCCGATGACCGGCGCATCGTCGACCGCACTGACCGTCAGCTCGCGGGTGGCGACGGCCGTGTCGTGCCCGCCGTGAGCGGTGCCGTCGGGGTCCTGCACCGTCACCGTCAACGTGCGGGTCAACGGCGACGGGTTGTCGCTGGTGTCGGTGTAGAAGACCGCTCGCAACGCGGCCGCAAACTCCGCAACCGACGGCTGCTGGCCGGCCTTCGCCGTCAGCGTCAGCGTGCCGGTGGCCGCATCGAACCTGCCCTCGATCAGCGCGGTGTTCGTAAACGACAGGATGTCTTCGCCCGGCTGATAGTTGCCAGTGATCTGGACCGTCGCCTGCAGCAAAGTGTGGCTGTCCGGATCGGACAGCGTCAGCGCCGGCGCAATCGCGACTGGCGTTTGCTCGAGCGCAGCCAACGGCGCCGATCCGGAATTGAAAGATAGCGAGGGCGGATCATTGACCGGCGGCGCCGGGGTCGATGCATTTCCGGGACCGGCTCCGCCGTTTCCACCTCCGGGCATATGGGGGGCGACGTCCGCACCGGTGCCGACCGGCGGGCCGTGGCCGGAAGCTCCATCAGGCAGAGACGACGGCGCGCTCCCCCCCGTATTGTACGAGACAGGTGGAGGAGACGACGAACCGTGCGTACCGGCACCGCTCGGCGCGTCGCTGCTATGGCGGTCCGCAAGGTTCTTGATCTGCAGAATGTTGTTCAACGCATCCAGCTCGTCTGCCCTATCGGCGTCCGTCTTTACCTGCTCGCTGGTTGCTATCTGAGCTGGACCGGTCGGCTTCAGCTCCAGCTTGCCGCCTTCGCTGCTGATGGTTGCAATGGCATTGCCGTTCCGATCATAGGCGGTCGCCTGATGCTGCCCGTCGTTCTGATGAAAGATGGACAGCGTAACCGATCCATCGTCCGGGGAGATCTCGCCGCCACCGGCCGAGCCTGCAATCCTTGCCGAACCGATCGGCGTTCCAATCCGCATCTCGCCCGACTTGGCAATCTTGCCGGACGCGAAACTGAACGATCCCTGGATGAGATCGACGACTTCCAGATTGGCGCTGCCATGCGGGTCGAATCTGAACTCACTCAGTACGAGGCGCGAACCATGCCCGATCTGGAACGCGCTGCCGTCGTTGAAAACCAGGCCAGCCGCGCCCCCGCTGTCGGTCTGGACCACGTCTCCCTTGAGCAGCACATCGCCGTTGTTGAGCGCCACCACGACGCCGTTGCGCAGGACCGTCACCTGGCCTTCGACCCGTACCGCGTGTCCGATCACCTGCATCGCTGGCGACGGTGCATCCTTGGCAGCGTACTGTCCGGGAGTAACAGGCCCGGCCAACACAGCGACGATTTCGCCGCTTAGCCTGGCACCATCCAGCGACCGCAGCGTGTGCAGGTTTTCCGATTTGAAATAGCCGGCAACAACGTGGCTCTTTCCGTCCGAGCCCATCAGCATCAGGTCGTCGCCGGCGCGCTTCAATTCCGCGTTGAGGAGATGCGTCTCCTGAATCGCGGAGGCAGACGCGTCCGACGCGCCCTCGGCCGAAAGCTCTTGCGAAATAGATAGCGAAAAATGTCGATCACTGCCGACATGCAGCATCATTCATTCCATCTGAAAACGGGTACCGTAAACGAGGCGGAAGATGCCGCCGAAACACATCCGATCGACGCTGTTGCCGCGCTCTTCATCTACCGACCGATGAGAGCAATCCTCCTCACCAATGCCATTCTCATTCAGCGCAGCTCGGAAGCGACGACTCCTCAGCGGGCCCATTGGTACGGTGTCGAGCTGCCGAAGGCTGCGAACCAGCGTTCACACGCGCCAATTTTCACCAATTGTGCTTACCGGCCCTGCGCGCATAAAATCCGAAAATGCGTTTACCTAGATCGCGACATGCTCTCATTCCGCGCACGGAAATCTGCTGCGAAATCAATGTCCGCAGCGATATGAACCGCTGCGGAGTTTTCCGCAGCGGGCCCAACACCTGCGGTAAAGATCGAGACCGGCCGGAAAGGTCGACCACCAAAAATGGTCAGGCGACACCGGATTGATCAATGCTGCCGATCATCGGTCCAACGATGTCGTTGACTTCATCGATGCGACACGAAACAGGCGTCGAAGGCTGCGTCGATGATCGCGAGCTTGACGGCCTGCGCCTTGTGATATTCGCGGCGGAAGCCTTTCGAGACCCAGAGCCGGGACTTGCCGCGCGCTCCAACCCAGCCAACGCTTCCCATGGACTCCGCCTCGGCGAGCTTGCGGCCCAGTTGTGTCCGCGACAATTTCAGCCGCTGCGCCAGAGCGGAGACCGACGTCACGTCGGTCGTGATACGATCGAGGTTGGCGCCCTCTTCCTCACAGCCGACGATCAGGCGATCCATCAACACGCCCCCCTCGTCGACCCAGGTGAACAGCTTGAACGTCGGTTCGGGTTCGCGAACCATGTGAGACCCGAGCAAGCCGTCGGCAATCAGCGGCTGCATGCGCTGAACGACCTCTGGTCGGGCGGCCAATGTCGCCGAACGGCTTCCGCCATCAAGGCCATCCAGCGTTGCGAGATGCAGCAGATGCCATTGATACAGCGCATCAAGCGCTGCAGGTCCCGGCTCCACCGGGCGATGACGCTTGCCTTCGCTTCCCGCAACATGGCGCACGATGCCGTATTTCAACATCTCCTTGACGAACGCAGCCGCAGTGTTCCGGCTTGCGATCTGGTGATGCTCGACAAGATCGAGCACACGTGCGGTCAACACTCCGGAGCCAGGGCCGGCCACAGCAACATCTCGGAAGAACTGCGCTACCGCCGCGTGGGCCATCAGCCAGCGTTGCTGCGTTGCAAACAACGATCCCATCCGCGGATCGGCAGCGTTGAGAAGCAAGAGCGCCCAGGCTTGTCCGCGCACGCGAGATTCAAGCGCGGAGTTCAGAAAAATGTCGTCCGCATTCAATGCCATCGGGTCTCTCTAATCCAAAGTGTGCCGCTGAACGCCGCCGACCGCTCGCTTCACCGGCACCTTGAAGTCGCATCAGCCACCACCGCGTTCAGAATGCAAGGAAACAAGGCCCACGCATTAACTATCGCACCAGGATCAAGAATTCATCGGCGCCGGCCTCTCATCCGCCGGACGCCATAGCTCCGCACGCCGTAGACATGAACAATCGCTGCCGGTAGGGCATGAAGTATGTTGTCATTCCCAATGAGATTCCCCTGAAGGCGCCTGCAATGAATTTCGTGGCATCGACCACTGACGGAACGCGACGCAGGCTCCCGAAACACCTTGAGAGTCTGGAATCTCAATCGATTGAGATCATGCGCGAAGTCGTCGCCGAATTCAGACGCCCGGTCATGCTCTATTCGATTGGCAAGGACTCCAGCGTCATGCTGCATTTGGCGCTCAAGGCGTTCTACCCCGCCAAGCTCCCGTTTCCACTTTTGCACGTTGATACGACATGGAAGTTTCACGAGATGATCGCGTTTCGGGACGAGACCGCGCGGCGCCTCGGCATCGAACTGCTCATCTACATCAACCAGGATGGCCTAGGCCGCGGCATCTCGCCGATAACATCGGGCTCGTCGATTCACACTCAGGTGATGAAGACCCACGCGCTCAAACAGGCGCTCGACCTCTATGGCTTCGATGCGGCTTTTGGCGGCGCTCGCAGGGACGAAGAAAAGAGCCGGGCCAAGGAGCGGATCTTCTCCTTTCGCTCGCGCGGACATGTCTGGGACCCCCGCAACCAGCGCCCAGAATTGTGGAACCTGTACAACACCCGCGTTGGATCGGGCGAAACCGTACGCGTTTTCCCGCTATCGAACTGGACCGAACTGGATGTCTGGCACTACATCCATCTGGAAAACATTCCCGTGGTGCCGCTCTATTTCGCCAAACACCGCTCGGTCGTGGCGCGCGGCGGCTCCTGGATCATGGTCGATGACGAGAGACTGCCCCTCAATGCGGACGAGCAGCCGGAATCGCGACAAGTTCGATTTCGAACGCTGGGTTGCTATCCCCTGACCGGAGCGATTGATTCCAGTGCCACAACGCTGGAAGATATCATCTCGGAAATGAGATCGACGCGGCTCTCGGAGCGGCAGGGTCGCCTGATAGACAGCGACGAACCCGCATCAATGGAGCGAAAGAAGCGCGAAGGCTACTTTTGATGGACAGCCGCGAGTTTCCGGTCGAAGCGCAGAGCAAGGACCTGCTTCGTTTCCTCACCTGTGGATCGGTGGATGACGGAAAGTCCACGCTGATCGGCCGCCTCCTGCATGACTCCAAGCTGATCTTTGAAGATCAACTATCCTCGTTGGCGACGGAGTCGAAGCGCCACGGCACCACCGGAGACGACATCGACCTTGCACTTCTCATGGATGGGCTCGAAGCCGAACGGGAGCAAGGCATCACGATCGACGTTGCACATCGCTTATTCAGCACGTCCCGACGTTCTTTCATTGTCGCCGACACGCCCGGCCACGAGCAGTACACGCGGAATATGGCCACCGGCGCATCGACAGCCGATCTCGCCATTCTCCTGATCGATGCGCGCAAAGGTGTTTTGCCGCAGACCAGACGACACTCCCTGATTTGTTCGCTACTCGGCATACGTCATGTTGTCCTGGCCGTGAACAAGATTGATCTGATCTCCTATCAAAGCGACATTTTCGTTCGCATTGTCGATGAATACAGAACCTTTGCCGAGGAACTCGGCTTTTCCTCGATCGCACCGATTCCAATCTCGGCTCGACATGGCGACAACGTTACGAAGGTGTCGGACAACACGCCCTGGTTTCGCGGGCCAAGCCTGCTCGACTATATCGAAACCATCGATGTGAGTGGCGACACGATCGAAAGTCCGTTCCGCTTTCCGGTGCAATGGGTTAACCGCCCCCATCTTGATTTCAGAGGATACGCCGGCACGGTAGCATCCGGGACAATCAATGCCGGCGATCCCATCGTCGTCGCGAATTCCGGCAGACTCTCAAGGGTGAAGGAACTCTTGACCGCCGAAGGCGCTCAGACCTCCGCCCAGGCCGGTGACGCGATCACGATCACGCTCGCAGACGAACTGGACATCGCCCGCGGCGATCTCCTGATCAGTCCGGATTCTCCTCCCGAAGTATCGGACCAGTTTGCCGCACATGTCATCTGGATGAGCGACCAGCAACTCATGCCTGGCCGCTCCTATCTGGCCCGCATCGGCACCCGGACGACGCCTGTTACGATCACCGGGATCAAGTACAAGATCGACGTCAACACGCGCGAACATCTTGCCGCCCGCACCCTCGGCCTCAACGATATCGCGTTCTGCAACCTGTCGACGGGCACACCCGTCGCGTTCGACCCGTACGGGCAGAACCGCAAGACCGGATCATTTATCGTCATCGACCGCTTGACCAATCATACGCTCGGCGCGGGGATGATCGCGTTTGGCCTGCGGCGTGCCACCAATGTCCACTGGCAGGCCACACTGATAGGAAGGTCAGAGCGCGCTGCGCAGAAGCACCAGAAGCCAGCCATCATATGGTTCACCGGCCTGTCGGGTGCCGGCAAGTCGACGATTGCCAACATCGTTGAGCGCCGGCTTCACGCTGGCGGCCACCACACCATGATGCTGGACGGCGACAATCTGCGCCATGGCCTCAGCCGGGACCTCGGATTCACGGAGGCGGACCGCGTTGAGAATATCCGTCGCGCCGGAGAGACAGCAAAACTCCTGTTGGATGCAGGCCTGATCGTTCTCTGCTCGTTCATTTCTCCATACCGCGCTGAGCGTGACATGGTGCGTCGTCTGGTGCCCAATGGAGAGTTCATCGAGATATTCGTGGACACACCCATCGACGAATGTGCACGGCGTGATCCAAAGGGCCTCTATGCCAAAGCGAAAGCCGGCAAGATCAAGAATTTTACCGGCTTCGATGCCCCGTACGAACCACCGACGACTCCCGAAATACACTTGCAAACGATTGGTCAGCAGCCCGAGGAGCTGGCGGACCAGATCGTGAAGAAATTGGCCGCACTCGGAATTTTATGAGCGAAGCGTCGATGCGGCATCCGAACGGCAAGTTCAGATCACGACATTTGAGCCTTTGCCGATCGTCCAGTCTCAGCTTTCGCAAATGGCCGTTGTTAGATTTTTCTTGATCTCCCGGTGCACACGTCGTGCACACGCCACCCTCTAACTGACTGAAAACCTTGAACTCTCGCTCCAATCCATCATTGGAGCCACAGTGAACTTTCGACCCAAGCTATTCATTTTACTGATATTTTTCGGCTACAGCCGCCCCATCGCGCCGATGGATACCAAGGGCTATCGGCGCGCTCGAGCAGCCACAGCCAGTGCGCCGAATGGCCACCAGACAGGAACACCAGGCCCGCCAGCAAGGTGAGCAACGGCACTGTCCGTCATGATCACCAGATCGAGGTTCGCGACGACAGCTGCCGTATCTGCGAAATCATTCAACTCCGCTGCGAGATCGATGATCGGACGGCGCAGCTCAACGGCGAGCAGCTCCTTCTCAGGAGGCCCCTTCTGTAAACTGTAAAGTTGCACGCCCGGAAAATCTCCGGCACGGGCATCTGCTGCACCGCGAGACCATTTGCGCCGCAACATCCAAAAATGAGACTGGCTGTCAAGCCGGACGAGGCGTCCGCGCATGCACCGCATCCGACTTCGGCTAGCTTCCCCGTAAAGCCGCGGGCCGCTCGAGAGCCACGGGCGTCGCGCCGACACGGTGCGGCAATAAATCAACGACACAGGGAGGAGCACAATGTCGAAATGCAGTATGGGGCTGCTCGCGCTGAGCAGCCTGTTTCTTTCAGGCGCCGCGATCGCTCAGGAAAAGATCAAGGTGGGCGTGACCGCAACGCTCGAAGGCACCTACACGGTGCTCGGCGAGGACGGCATGCGCGGCCACCAGACGGCGCTCAATGTGCTCGGCAAGAAGGTCGGCGACAAGGAACTCGAATTCATCGTCGCTTCGACCGACGCGACGCCGGACTCAGCCGTGCGCGCGGTGCGCAAACTGATCGAGCAGGATAAGGTTCAGATCCTGCTGTCGCCCCTCTCCGGCGACGAAGGTATCGCGGTGAAGAACTTTGCAAAGACCCATCCCGAGCTGACCTTCATCAATGCGGCATCCGGCGCGCAGGAAACGACCTATGTCGACCCTGCCCCGAACTTCTTCCGTTACAACATGGACGGCGCCCAGTGGCAGGTCGGCCTCGGCAAATATGCCTATGACGAAAAGAAGTATCGCAAGATCGCGACCGTCGGCGAGGACTATTCCTTCATCTACACCCAGGTGTTCGGGCTGGTGCTCGAGTTCTGCGGCGCCGGCGGACAGGTCACCAACCGGCAATGGGTGCCGCTCGGCACCAAGGACTTCGCCTCCGTCATCGCCGCCCTGCCCGACGACGTCGATGCAATCTATCTCGGGCTTGGCGGCGCGGATGCCGTCAACTTCCTGAACCAGTATCAGCAGGCCGGCGGCAAGGCGCATCTTATGGGCGGTTCCATCATGATCGACCAGACCATCCTGTCGTCGAAGGGTAACGCCAAGAACGCCCTCATCGGCACCATCGCGGCGAGCGGCCAGGCCGACACCTGGGAAGATCCAGGCTGGCAGAAGTTCGTGAAGGCCTATCAGGACGCCTTCCCGCCCAACAAGCGCTTCCCGAGCCCCTCGCTGCTGGCGACCAACTACTATGATTCAACCATGGCGCTGATCCTCGCGTTACGCCAGGTCAACGGCGATCTCTCCAACAATCAGGCGAAGTTCAGGGAAGCATTGGCGAAGATCGAGCTCGACGCGCCGAACGGCAAGATCAAGCTCGACTCCAACCGCCAGGCGATCGGCACCAACTTCGTCACCGAAGTCGTCGATGACGGCAAGGGCGCGCTGTTCAGCAAGGTCGTGAAGGTGATCCCGAACGTGAACCAGACGCTCGGGTACGATCCGGCCGTGTTCTCGAAGATCGGCCTGCCGAGCCGCACCGTGCCGGAATGTAAGAAGTACTGACGCATCAAATCGGCAAGACGCAGTCGGGGAGCGACTCGCTGACGCGGTCGCTCTCGGCTCTTGCAATCTCGGCGGCGTTGTTGAACGCTGGCTGAAAAGAAGAATATTCGGGAGGGGAAGGCATGAGCCGTGCGCTCGCCGTCTTCCACGGCCGGTTCGGCCGGGCGACGGTTTATCAGTTGAACCGCCCTTTCAATATCCACGCCCATCGCGAAGGTCATCTGATCTTCCATGTCGGCGGCATGCCGGCATGCATCGATGTTTGCGACGGACACTACGATCTCAACGAGTCTTCCGTTGTCGCCGTCAATCCCTGGGAGCCGCACAACTTCCTGCCGACCGATCTCGATGGCGGCGCCATCTTCTTCGTGCTCTACGTCAATGCCGAATGGTTTGCGCCCGATGCCTCGGGCAGCGACCGCTTGCGTTTCGGCCGCACCCAGTTCAAGCGCACGCCGGCGCTCGACAAGCACATCAGGCGAACCGCTGCGCTCGTGTGCGGCGCACCATCACTCTCGAGTCTTGATTGCGAGCTGAGGCGGCTGATCGACATCTGCTACGACGAAAGCTGGCAGCAGGCCGAGATCGCGCGCGATCCGCGCGCAGGCGGCTCCGTCACCGATTTTCGCGTGCGCAAGTGTATCAAGATGATGTCGGAGAGCCCCGGCGCCGAGATCGAGCTCGATACCATTGCGCGCGAATCCGGCCTGTCGCGGCCGCATTTCTACCGACTGTTCCGCGTCCAGACCGGGGTTACGCCAAACCTCTATCTCAACACGCTGATCATGGAACAAGCGCTCGAAGCGCTGGTGGCCAGCGAGACGCCGATTGCCGACATCAGCTTCGATCTCGGCTTCTCTTCGCAGAGCGGTTTCACCCGCTTCTTCGCCGCCAATGTCGGGATGGCCCCGACCGATTATCGTCGCGCGGCCAAGGTTTTGCGCGCCTGACCGCTGCACGAAAAGATACTCACGATCAAACGTCGCCCTCGCCGCCCGGCTAGGATGCGGGCAACGCGACCCCCAGATGATCGCGACCGACGGGAGCGTACGTCCATGGCAAGGCCTGCAGCCGCTGCAAGGCTGTCCGACCTGCATTCAATGAACCATCGCCGCGTCGCCCGGACAAACGGACGGCGCACATGAGCCGTTTCATCGAACGCCATCCCGCCGGAGCGCTGATCACGATCATTGCCATTGCCGTCGTGCTCTGGCTGATCTTCGCGGTCTGGCCGCCGGGTCTCGAAGAGGCCATCGGCCGCAAGCGGGTCTTCCTCAACGCTGTCTTCAACGGCATCACGCTCGGGGGCCTCTACTTCCTTGTCGCCAGCGGTTTCACGCTGATCTTCGGCTTGATGCGCAACGTCAACCTCGCACACGGCTCGCTCTATCTGTTCGGCGGCTATGTTGGCTACGCCATCAGCACATCGACCGGCTCGTGGCTGCTCAGCTTCATCGTCGCCTTTATCCTGACTGCCCTGGTCGGCGTGCTGCTCCAGGTGATCGTGTTTCGGCGCATGGAGGGCCAGGACCTCAGGCAAACCATGGTGACGATCGGGCTGTCGATGGTGTTTGCCGATCTCATGCTGTGGGCCTGCGGCGGCGATTTCTACCAGATCCAGACACCTGCCTGGCTGGTCGGGCCCGTGGACCTGCCCCTGATCACGGCGGTGAAATCCTCGGGCGAGCCGGTCTATCTCAGATATCCGATGGTCCGGCTCGTGATCTTCGCCGCGTCCGTGGTCATCGGCGTCGCGATGTGGCTCGCGCTCAACCGCACCCGGATCGGCATGATCATCCGCGCCGGCGTCGACGATCGCGATATCCTTGCTGCGACCGGTGTGCGCATCCAGCTCGTCTTCGTGCTGGTGTTCGCCTTCGGCGCGGGGCTTGCCGGTATCGCCGGTGTGGTCGGCGGCACTTTCCAGTCATTGTCGCCGGGCGAAGACATCCGCTTCCTGCTGGCTTCCCTCGTCGTCGTGATTGTCGGCGGCATGGGCTCGATCCCAGGCGCAGCACTCGGCGCGCTGATCATCGGCCTCGCCGAGCAGCTCGGCTCGGTCTACATCCCGACCTATGCCATCGTCGTGACCTTCCTGATCATGGTGCTGGTGCTGGCGATCCGGCCGCAAGGCCTGTTGGCGAGGCGCTGAGATGTCGCTCGCCCACGACGCCCGCGTTGCCGTTCGTCCCGCTGCCGGAGCACACCGCCCCGTGCGGACATGGCCGGAAGTCAACAATCCCGCCGCCTGGGTCGTCGCGGCCATTCTCCTGATCATGCCGCTGATCGCCAACGGCTTCTTCCTGATCGAGATCTTCGCGACCACGATGATCCTCGGCATCATGGCGCTGAGCCTGATGTTCCTCGCCGGCTATGGCGGCATGGTCAGCCTGATGCAGCTCACCATCGCGGGGTTCTCGGCTTACATGGTCGCCGTGTTCGGCGTCAGCGCCAACGCCAATATCAGCCTGGGCTGGCCGTGGTGGCTCGCCGTCCCGATGGCGCTGGCACTGGCGACCGCCTTCGGCACGCTCGGCGGCGCGCTCGCGGTACGCACCGAAGGCATCTACACCATCATGATCACGCTCGCGATCGGCGCGGCCTTCTACTATTTCACTAACCAGAACTGGGCGATCTTCAACGGCCATACCGGCATCAACACCGTGGCGACGCCGCACTTCTGGGGCGTCAACTGGCGCGCCGACATTCCCTTCTATTATGTGGTGCTCGCGGTTGCCGCGCTCTGCTATTTCGCGGTCGAATATCTCTCGCGCGCCCCCTTCGGCCTCGCGCTCCAGGGCGTGCGCGACAATCCGCGGCGCATGGCCGCGCTGGGCTTCAACGTCAATGCCCATCGCGTCGCCGCCTATGCCTTCGCGTCCTTCGTGGCCGCGCTCGCCGGCGTCCTCCAGGTCTGGAACTACCGCCAGATCTCGCCGGGCTCGGTCAGCGTCGGGGCCTGCATCGACGTGCTGATCATCGCCGTGGTCGGCGGCATCACCCGCCCGATCGGCCCCTTCATCGGCGCGCTGATCTTCGTGCTGCTACGCACCTTCGCGCTCGACTTCCTGGTCAGGCTCGGGCTCGACGGCAACCGCTTCCGCCTGCTGATCGGGCTCGGTTTCCTTGCCATCGTGTTCTGGTCCTCGGACGGCGTCATCGGCCTGTGGCAGCGCTGGCGCCAGCACCAACGCCGCGACGTCAGCCGCTCCGGCGGAGGGCATCGCCATGGATAGCGTCGCCCAGCGCCTCTCCGCCGTCGGTGCCAGTGCCGCGCTCGAGCTACGCGGCGTGACGCGGCTGTTCGGCGCGCTGGCGGCGCTGACGGACGTCACCATCACGGTGAGGCCGGGCGAGCGGCGCGCTGTGCTCGGCTCGAACGGCGCCGGCAAGACCACGCTGTTCAACTGCATCACCGGCGATTTCCCGCCCTCCTCCGGTACCATCCGCTTCTTCGGCGAGGACGTCACGCACTTCCCGCCCTATGAACGCATCCGCCGCGGGCTGCGCCGGACCTACCAGATCTCGGCGCTGTTCCCCGGCCTCACCGTGCAGGACAACGTCTATCTCGCCTGCCGTGGCGTCTCGCGCGGACGCTTCTCGTTCCTGCGCCCGGGGTTGAACGACGCTCTGATGCATGCGGCGGACAATCTCGTGCAAGCCGTGCATCTGTCCGCCGTGAAGGACCAGCGTGTGGCCGAGCTCGCGCATGGCCAGCAGCGCCAGCTCGAGATCGCGCTCGCGCTGGCCGGCGCCCCGCGCTTCGTCCTGTTCGACGAGCCGGCCGCGGGCCTGTCGCCGACCGAACGGGCCGAGCTGATCGAGATCCTGACCTCACTGCCCGCGCATATCGGCTACATCATCATCGAGCACGACATGGACGTGGCGCTGCGCGTCGTCGAGAGCGTCACGATGATGCACAACGGGCGCGTCTTCAAGGAGGGCCTGCCTCAGGAGATCCAGTCCGATCCCGAGGTGCAGGAGCTCTATCTGGGAGGCGGCCATGAATGAGGCCCGCCGCTCTTCCCCTGCTCTCGAGGTCCGCGGCCTCGACGTCTACTACGGTCACTCGCACGCGCTGCAAGGCGTCGATCTCACGCTGGAGCGCGGCGTATTCTCCGTCGTCGGCCGCAACGGCATGGGCAAGACGACGCTGTGCAAGGCGATCATGGGGCTCGTCGGCGTGAGCGGCGGATCGATCCGCGTGCGCGGCGAGGATGTCACGCGGCGGCCGCCGGCCCAGATCGCGCGGCTCGGCGTCGGCTACGTGCCGCAAGGTCGCCGTCTCTGGCGCTCGCTCAGTGTCGACGAGCATCTGCAGCTTGCCGGCGGCATGCGGCAAGGGGCCTGGACCGTCGAGCGCATCTACGACACCTTCCCGCGCCTCGCCGAACGCAAGGGCCACGGCGGCGGCCAGCTGTCCGGCGGCGAGCAGCAGATGCTGGCGATCTCGCGCGCGCTGCTCACCAATCCGCATCTCCTGATCATGGACGAGCCGACCGAAGGCCTCGCGCCCGTCATCGTCGCGCAGGTCGAGGAGATGCTGCTGCAGCTCGGCGAGGACGGCGACATGTCCGTGCTCGTGATCGAGCAAAACATCGGCGTTGCCACCGCCATCTCGCGCAATGTCGCGATCATGGTCAACGGCCGCGTCAACCGCATCATCGACTCCGGCCGCCTCGCCGCCGACCGCGAGTTGCAGCAGCGCCTGCTCGGCGTCGGGCTTCATGCCGAGCTCGAACCGGATGTTGACATATCCGCCGCGGCTGCCGGCTCGAAACCCGCGCCGACGCCACGCCGCGACGGACCGGTCCGTATCTACATCTCCAATCCGGCGCCGCCGACGAGGTGGTCGCAGCCGGTGCCGATCGCCCGCATCGAGGCAGCAGCCCGCACGCGCTCGACAGACGTCACGCGGCTGGAGGAGGCGACGCGGCGCAGGCGCGAGCCGGTGGCGGCGCAGACCGCGGGCCCGCCTGTCGTGCTTGTCGTCGGCACGCTCGATACAAAGGGCCAGGAGTTGCGCTTCATTCGCGACATCATCGCAGCAACCGGCCTTCGCACGCGGCTGGTCGACGTTTCGACCAGTGGCAAGCATTCGAGCTGCGACGTCTCCGCGCAGGAGATCGCCCTGAACCACGGCCGCGGCGGATCCGCCGTATTCGGCACCGACCGCGGCGTCGCTGTGACCGCGATGGCCGATGCCTTTGCCAACTGGCTGCGGCGACAGGGCAACATCGCCGGCGTGATCTCCGCGGGCGGCTCGGGCGCGGCGTCTCTGGTTGCGCCGGGCATGCGCTCCCTGCCGGTTGGCGTGCCAAAACTGATCATCTCCTCCATCGCCTCCGGTGACGTCGGGCCCTATGTCGGCCCCGCCGACATCACCATGATGTACTCGGTCACCGACGTGCAGGGGCTGAACGCGATCTCGCGTACGGTGCTCACCAACGGCGCCAATGCGATCGCCGGGATGGTCAAGGCGCGGCTCGATGCGCGTGCCGCGACGGCGCGCGAGGCCAGCGGCCTGCCCTCAGTCGGCATCACCATGTTCGGCGTCACCACGCCAGCGGTGCAGAAGATCGCGGCCGGGCTGCGCGACGATTTCGAATGCCTGGTCTTCCACGCCACCGGCGTCGGCGGCCGTTCGATGGAGAAGCTCGTCGAGTCCGGCCAGCTCGCCGGCGTCATCGATCTCACCACGACCGAGATCTGCGACCTGCTGATGGGCGGCGTGTTTCCGGCAACGGAGGACCGCTTCGGCGCGATCATCCGAAGCCGGCTGCCTTATGTCGGCTCGGTCGGCGCGCTCGACATGGTCAATTTCGGCGCGCCCGACACCATTCCCGAGCGCTACCGTGGCCGCAAATGCCACGTCCACAATCCGCAGGTGACGCTGATGCGGACAACAATCGAAGAGAACGAGCGCATGGGCCGCTGGATCGCCGAGCGGCTCAACCAGATGGACGGCCCTGTGCGCTTCCTCCTGCCCGAGGGCGGCGTCTCCGCGCTCGATGCGCGAGGCCAGCCCTTCTGGGATCCGGACGCGGACGCCGCACTGTTCCGCGCGCTGGAGCGCGACGTGCGCCAGACCGGCAATCGCCAACTCATTCGCATCCCCAAGAACATCAACGATCCCGACTTCGCCGTCGCCATCGTCAATGCGTTCCGAACGCTGTTCGGCCGCACCGGCGCGCGGCGGAGACTAGCGAGGTGACCGATGGCCAGATTTGAACGCGCAGCCCTCCTGAAGAAGTTCCGCGACATGGCGAGGCGCGGCGAGCCAATCGTCGGCGGCGGCGCCGGCACCGGCCTGTCGGCAAAATGCGAGGAGGCCGGCGGCGTCGATCTCATCGTCATCTACAATTCCGGCCGCTACCGCATGGCCGGCCGCGGCTCGCTCGCGGGCCTGATGGCTTACGGCGATGCCAACGCCATCGTGCTGGAAATGGCCGGTGAAGTGCTGCCGGTGGTGGGCCAGACGCCCGTCCTTGCCGGCGTCAACGGCACCGATCCGTTCCGCGACATGGACGTCTTCCTCGACCAGCTGAAGGCACTTGGTTTCGCAGGCGTCCAGAATTTTCCGACGGTCGGCCTGATCGACGGTACGTTCCGCGCCAATCTCGAGGAGACCGGCATGTCCTATGCGCTCGAGATCGACATGATCGCCAGGGCGCACGACAAGGACATGCTGACCACGCCCTACGTGTTCAGCGAGAAGGAGGCCGCCGCGATGGCGATAGCCGGCGCCGACATCGTCGTCTGCCACATGGGTCTGACGACCGGCGGCACGATTGGCGCGCAAACCGCATTAAAGCTCAACGACTGCCCCGCGCGGATCGACACCTGGGCCGCAGCTGCGCTCAGCGTCAATCCGGACATCCTGGTGCTGGCCCATGGCGGCCCGATCGCGGATCCCGCCGATGCCGATTTCATCATGAAGAACACCCGTCATTGCCACGGCTTCTACGGCGCCTCCTCGATGGAGCGACTGCCCGTGGAACGGGCGCTGACGGAGCAGGTCCGTCAATTCAAGGCGATCGGCGCGCGGTAACGCCGAAGGTTCGAGGGAGGGAAAGATGTCAGGGATGCTGGTCGGTGAATTGATCCTCTGGCTGATCGTCGCGATCATCGTGATCGTGGTTGGCGTCTATATCGTGAACTGGCTCTACCATCGCTCCTCCAAGGAGACCTCGTTCGTCAGGACGGGCTTCCTCGGCGAGCGCGTGGTGATCAATGGCGGCGCCTTCGTGCTGCCGTTCATCCACGACTACACGCCCGTCAACATGAACGTGCTGCCGATGGGCATCGTGCGTTCGAGGCAGGATGCCGTGATCACCCGCGACCGCATGCGGGTCGACATCGAGGCCGACTTCTATGTCCGCGTGCAGCCGACCCGGGAGGCCGTCTCGATCGCGGCCGCAACGCTCGGCCGCCGCACCATGGAACCGGAGCAGTTGCACGCCCTCCTCGCCGGCAAGTTCATTTCCGCGATCCGCTCGGTCGCCTCCGAAATGACGATGGAGGAAATGCACGAGCGTCGCGGCGACTATGTCGCGCGGGTCAAGACCAATGCGGCGGAGGCCTTGGCGCAGAACGGCCTCGAGCTGGAATCGGTCGCGATCACCGATCTCGACCAGACCGACCTTGAATTCTTCAACCCCTCGAACCGGTTCGACGCCGAAGGCCTGACGCGACTGATGGAAGACATCGAGGCCAAGCGGAAGCTGCGCAACGACATCGAGCAGGACTCGATGATCAAGATCCGCTCCCGCAATCTGGAGGCCGAGCGGCAGGCGCTCGAGATCGAGCGCGAGAGCGAGACCGCACGCCTGGAACAAGAGCGCGACATCGAGATGCGCCGCGCGCTGCAACGCACGGAAGTCGCCCGCGAACGCGCGTTGCGCGAGACCGAGGCCGAACAGGCGCAGATTTCCGCCCGAGAGGCGATCGAGCGCGCCCGTATCTCCAACGACCAGGCGATTGCGGAAGCCCGCATCGCCTCCGAGCGCGAGACCCGCCAGAAGGAAATCGAGCGGACCCGGACTATCGAGGAGAAGGAGCTGCTGGCCCGCGAGGAGATCGAGAAGACCCGGATCGCCAACCAGCGCTCGATCGACACGACCCGCATCGCCTCCGAGCGCGAGGTGCGCCAGCGCGAGATCGAGCGGATGCGCACGGTCGAGGAAGCCGAAATTTCCGCGCGCGAAGCCATCGAGAAGGCCCGGATCCAGCAGGACCGCGTTGTCACCGACGCCCGTATCGCCAACGAAGAGGAGACGCGCCGCCGCGAGATCGAGCGCTCGCGTGCCGTGGACGAAGCCGAGATTGCCGCGCGCGAAGCCACCGAGAAGGCCCGCATCGCCCAGACGCTGATTGTCAATGTCGAGCGCATCTCCTCGGACGAGCGCACCCGCGCGCTGGAAATCCAGCAGGTGCGCACCATCCAGGAGGCCGAGATCGAGGCCCAGCGGGCGGTCGAGGCCGCCCGCATCGCCCGCGAGCGGACGCTGGCCGCAGAGCGCATCGCCGCCGAGCAGAACACCCGGCAGCTGGAGATCGAGCGCAATCAGGCGCTCGACGTCGCAGGCATCGCCGCGCGCGAGACCACGGAGGCCTCGCGCATCGCCCAGGAGGAGCGCGTGCGTTCGCTGGAGATCGCGCGCAACCGCGCCGTCGAGGAAGCCGACATCGCCTCGCGCGAGGCGATCGAAGCGGCCCGCATTGCCCAGGAGAAGGCGGTCGCGGCCGAGCGCATCCAGGCCGAGCGCGACACGCGTTCGCTCGAAATCGAGCGGACCGGCATCCTGGAGGCGGCCGAGCTGAAGCGGCGCGACGCCATCGAACGCCAGCGCATCACGGTCGATCTGGCGCTCGAGGCCGAACGCATCAACTCCTCCAAGAAGCGCGAGGTGCTCAACATCGAGCAGAAGAAGGCCGTCGAGATCGCGGACGAGGACCGCGTCATCGCCCTTTCGACCAAGCGTTCCGAGCGAATCGACGCCGATCGCCAGGTCAAGCAGGCCGAGATCGTCGCGCGCAAGGAAGTCGAGACCACCGACGTCTCGCGTGAGCAGGCGCTTGAGGCGGCCCGTCTCGAGCGACGGCGTGCGATCGAGCAGCTCGAGGTCGCCCGCGTCCAGTCGCTTCAGGAGGCCGAAATCGCGGCGCGGGAGGAGGTCGAGCGCGCCCGCATTGCCTCCGACCGCGGCCTCGACGAGGCCCGCATCGGCCGCGAACGCGAGCTGCGCAAGCTCGAGGTCAACCGCGAGAAGGACGTTGAGACTGTGTTGATGGAGAAGGCGATCGCAATCCATCAGAAGTCGCTGGAGGAGTCGGCCGCGCGTGCCGCCGCCGAGGAAGCCCGGATGCGCGCGACGGAAGCGGCTGAGCGGGTCGTCACCGCGCGCGAGAGCGAGATCGCAAAGCGGCGCAAGACCGTCGAGGTCCTGCTGGCCGAGAAGCAGGCCGAAGAAACCCGGATCGCAGCCGAAGCCGAGCGCGTACGCGCCGCGGTCGAGGCCGAGGCGCAGCGGATGCTCAACGAGGCCGAGAACGTGCTGACCGATCAGGCCCGCTACTCGCTGTTCCGCCGCAAGCTGCTCGACCGCATCGAGGGCATCGTGCGCGAGAGCGTCAAGCCGATGGAGAAGATCGAGGGCATCCGCATCCTCCAGGTCGACGGCCTCAACGGCAATGGACATGGCGGCCGCAGCGCCACCGACGAGGTAATCGACTCCGCCCTCCGCTACCGCGTCCAGGCACCGCTGATCGACTCGATCCTGTCCGACATCGGCGTCGAGGGCGGCAGCCTGGCAAAGATGCCCGGATTGATCCGTGAGGCCCGCGACATGCAGGGCATCAAGGATTCCACGCGCAAGAGCGGTGGTGGCGACAAGCCGGCGGCCTCCCCGCCCGCGGCTGAGGGAGGCGGTGAACCGCCGGCCGAGCGTGGTCCGCGGAAGAAGAGCTGAGGTCTAGATCATGGCCCGCGTCTACGTCTCCACCGTCGTCAACGCCCGCAACGATCGCGTCTGGGCGCGGGTGCGGGATTTCAACGGCCTGCCGAACTGGCACCCGGCCATCGCCGAAAGCCGGATCGAAGGCGGCGAACCCTCCGACAAGATCGGCTGCGTCAGGGACTTTCGCCTGCGCAACGGCGACCGCATCCGCGAGAAGCTGCTCGGCCTCTCCGACTACGACATGTTCTGCACCTACTCGATCCTGGAATCGCCGATGGGGGTCGAGAATTACGTCGCGACCCTGCGGCTCACGCCCGTCACCGACGGCGACCAGACCTTCATGGAGTGGACCGCGGAGTTCGACTGCGCGCCGGAGCGGGAGACCGAGCTCGTCAACAATATCGGCGGCGGCGTGTTCCAGGGCGGCTTCGACGCGCTGAAGCGCGTGTTTGGAGGCTAGCCGTGCCGCATGTCGTCAAGAGCACGATCCTGAACGCACCGACCGACGCGGTGTGGAACGTGCTGCGTGATTTCAACGGACACGATCGCTGGCATCCGGCGGTTGCGACCTCCGCGATCGAACGTGCGCAATCCGCTGACAAGATCGGCTGCGTCAGGCGCTTCAAGCTCAAGGACGGCTCCGAGCTGCGCGAGCAATTGCTGGCGCTGTCCGACCTCGAACAGACCTTCAGCTATTGCCTGCTCGATACGCCGATCCCGATGTTCAACTACGTCGCCCATGTCCGCCTGCTGCCCGTCACCGACGGCGACCGCACCTTCTGGCACTGGGAGTCGCGGTTCACGACCAAACCGGAAGACCGGGAGCGCATCACCCTCATGGTCGCCGAAGACATCTATCAGGCCGGGTTCGAAGCGATCCGCCGGCACATGAAGGAGGCCGCATAACATGGCCGTGACGGTAAAGACCTTCGCGAATGCGAGCGAGGCAGCCGGAGCGCTGTCCTCGGACCGCAGCGCGCGCTATCTCGCGGGCGGTACGCTGGTAATGCGGGCGCTGAACGAGGGTGATGTCTCGATCTCGACCATCGTTCGCGCGCAGGACCAGGCGCTGACCCGCATCGGCACTTCCGGCCCGCGGGTGACGCTGGGCGCCAGCGTCACCTTCGCGCGCGTCCTCGCCGAGCGCGAGCTCGCCTTTCTGCACGCCCCCGCCCGCTTGATCGGTGGTCCTGCCGTGCGCAACATGGGAACGGTCGGCGGCAATCTGTTTGCGCCAACTCCTTACGGCGATTTCACCGTGGCGCTGCTGGCGCTCGATGCCACTGTCGCGGTGCAAGGCGGCTTCGGCGCACGCGATATTCCGATCGAGGAGTTCTTGCAGGCGCGCGACCGACAGGCCGGCACATTGGTACTGTCGGTCTCCTGCACCCGGCCGGCGAGCGCGGAGGCCTTCCGCTATCGCAAGATCGCGCGCATCAAGCCGAAGGGCGGCTCGGTGATCACGCTTGCCGCGTATCTGCCGGTCAGCGGCGGACGGATCGCGGGAGCGCGGATCGCACTGGGCTCGATGGCGCCGACGCAAATCCGCGCCCGCGCCGCCGAGCGCGCGCTCGAGGGCCGCTCGCTGGATGCCGGAACCATCGCGGCTGCCGCATCCGCGGCGACCGAGGGAACATCACCATCCGACAACGCACTCGGCAGCGCCTGGTATCGCCGCGAGATCGTCGGCGTCCATCTGCGCCGTCTGCTGTCGGGACAGGAATAGAGCCCCATGTCTAAGATCCCCTTGCAATTTCGTCACAACGGCCGCGACGTCGCGATCTTCGTCGACGGCGGCACCAATCTGCTGCTAGCGCTACGCGAACTGATCGGCGACATGACGCCAAAATTCGGCTGCGGCCAGGGCGGCTGCGGCACCTGCAGCGTGCTGATCGACGGCGAATTGCACCTCTCCTGCCTGACGCTCGCCGAGACGGTCGCAGGCCGCTCAGTCGAGACGCTCGACGGCATGAAGCAGGGCCCGAACCTGCATCCGCTCCAGCGCGCCTTCGCCGACCATTTTGCGGCCCAGTGCGGCTATTGCACGCCGGGCATGCTGATGGCGGCCAAGGCCCTGCTCGACCGCAACCCCGCGCCGAGCCGCGACGAGGTCGTCGAGGCGATCTCCGGCAACATCTGCCGCTGCACCGGCTACGAGCCGATCATCAATGCCATCCTCGCCGCCGCCAGCGGCCGGGTCAGTGCGTAAGGGAACGCAACCATGCTGGAACTGCGCAAGGACATTTTCGCCGACGAGCGCGACGATAATCTGAAGGAAATCGGCAAGGGCACCCAGCGCCAGGACATGCTCGGTCATGTCACGGGCACGTCCAGCTATTTCAATGACCATAAACTTCAGGGCATGCTGCACCTGAAGGTCGTTCGCTCAACCCAGGCGCATGCAAGGCTGCGTCGTATCGACACCACGGAAGCGGAGCGATCGACCGGCGTCCGCCGCGTCATCCGCGGGGCCGACGTGCCCCGCAACCTCAACACGCTGCTGAGCCTGATCAACTTCGGCAAGGACGACGAGCCTTCGCTGGCGGTCGACAAAGTCCGCTACAAGGGGGAGCCGATTGTTGCCGTCGTCGCCGACAGCGAGCGCGAGGCCTTCGAGGCGATCGCAAAAGTCCGGATCGACTACGAGGCGCTGCCGGCCGTGTTCGACGTCGAGGATGCGCTGAAGCCGGGCGCGCCCGTGGTCAACGAGACCTACCCGAAGAACACGTTCACCTACCACGAGGTCTACGACCACCAGAAGCTGCGCTTCGGCGATGCCGATGCGGCGCTCGCCACCGCCGATCACGTGCTCGAGCAGCGCTACCAGATGTCGCCGATCGAGCACGCGCCGACGGAAACCAACGGCGCAATCGCGGCGCCCGACACCAACGGCCGTTACGTGGTCTACACCTCGACCCAGGCGCTGTTCTTCTCGGTCGACACCTGCGCCAAGATCCTGGACGTGCCCTCCAACACCTTCCACTTCATCGGCGGCACCGTGGGCGGCGGGTTCGGCGGCAAGGTGGACACTCTGACCGAGCCGCTCGCGATCCTCGGCGCCATGCTGACCGGGCGCCCCGTCCGCTACGTGTTTGGCCGCGAGGAGGAGATGCAATACGGCCCGCCCCGCGGCGCCGAACGCATCTACATCAAGGACGGCGTGATGCGCGACGGCCGCATCGTCGCGCGCAAGATCCGCGCCTATTTCGATAGTGGGGCCTATACGCGGCTGTCGAGCTACGCGGCGGTAAAATGCGCCGCGCATCTGCCGGGACCGTATACCATCCCGAACGTCTATGGCGACGTCTATTGCGTCTTCACTAACCGTACGCCCGCTACCGCCATGCGCGGCTTCGGCGTCACCGCCATGGACTTCGCCATCGAGTGCCAGATGGACAAGCTGGCGAACCTCGTCGGCATGGACCCGATGGAGTTCCGCATCCTCAACGCCTATCGCGACGGCGACATGAAGGCGCACCGGCGCGAGGCCAAGAACACCGCGCTGATCGAATGCGTTCAAGTCGCGGCCGAAAAGGCAAAGTGGCCGATCCGCGACGAGTTCAAGCGCGCCTCCTCGCGCAAGGACGGCGGCGGCAGCCGTGCCGTGATCCCGCCCACGCCGACGGATTCGCGCGCGCGGCCGGCGGTGCCGTCGCAGCAGCGCACGAGCTATGACCGGCTTCCGCCCACTGTCACCCGCGAACCGCCGCGCGAGCCGCCGCCACCGGCTCCGCCACCGCCCTCGCCACGGCCAACGGCGCCCTCGCATGGCGCGACCCGCTTCTCGTCCGTGTTCGGAACAAGGAGGCGCTAGATGACCCGGCATCGCGGACGCGGCATGGCGTCGATCAACTATCCCATCGGCATGAATCTCGGCGGCGATCCGAGCCAGGCGCTGGTGCATTCCAACCCCAGCGGCAAGTTCACCGTGGCACTGTCGTCGATCGACCTCGGCCAGGGCATGAAATCGGTGACGCGGCAAATCTGCGCGGAGACGCTGGGCGTGCCGGTCGAGGACGTCTATGTCGACACCGCCGATTCCGACACCGGCCCGCACTGCATGGGCTCGTTCGCCTCCCGCGGCACGCACCGCGTCGGCAACGCCGTGATGGCCGCCGCCCGCGAGGCGCGCGGCGTGATGATGGAAGCGGCGGCCGAGGAGCTCGAGGTCAACGCCGCCGATCTCGAAACCGACGGGCGCGGCAACATCCACGTCAAGGGCGCGCCGCACCGCTCGATCTCGACCAAGGACGTCGCGATCGCCGCGCAATTCAGGCAGGGCAAGACCATATCCGGCCGCGGCATCTTTCTCGTGCCGCTGTCCGACGTCGATCCCGAGACCGGCGAGATGTCGCCGGCAACCTGCTACGCGCACGCCTGCCTCGTCGCCGAGGTCGAGGTTGACGACGAGACCGGCGAGGTTGCGATGGTCCGCATGGACTCCGCCTATGAGCTCGGCCGCGCGCTCAACCCGCGCCTGGTCGAGCAGCAGCTCGTCGGCGGCGCCTGGATGGGCGTCAGCCACGCGCTGTACGAGACGCCCGAGCCTTACTACCCAGACCCGGCTCACGGGCCTCGCGACTTCGTCGAATATCTGATGCCCGGCCCCGGCGACATCTGCCCGCATGACATCGCGGTGCTGGAACGCCCTGCCCCTGATGGTCCGTTCGGGGCCAAGGGCCCCGGCGAGATGTGCGCCAACCCGGTGCTGCCGGCGGTCGCCAACGCGATCTTCAATGCCGTCGGCGTGCGCATCGACGATCTGCCGATCACGCCGGAAAAGGTGCTGCGGGCGATCAAAGCCCAGGGCGGCGCGCGGCCGCAGGCACGGCGCTGAGGGACATGCCGTGGCTGTACGCAGCAACATCGTCGGCATCGACAGCCCGGAGGCGCTGGAGAGGGCGCTGCGGGCGGCCTACTACCTCGCCGACGAAGGGCTTGCGACCGCCGCCTATCTCGGTCTTGCCCTCGGCAAGCCGCTGCTACTGGAAGGCGCGCCCGGCGTCGGAAAGACGGAAGCCGCGAAGGCCATCGCCGCGGTGCTCGGCCGCCAGTTGATCCGCCTGCAATGCTACGAGGGCATCGACTCCTCTGCCGCGCTCTACGAATGGAACTATCCGCGCCAGATGCTCGCGATCCGCCAGGCCGGCGACGACAGCATCGACATCTACGGCGAGACCTTCCTGATCGAACGCCCGATGCTGGCGGCGCTGCGCGCGCCCGATTCCACCGTGCTGCTGATCGACGAGATCGACCGCGCCGACCAGGAATTCGAGGCGTTCCTGCTCGAATTCCTCTCCGACTTCCAGATCTCCATTCCCGAGCGCGGTACGGTTCGCGCGGCCGAGCGGCCGGTCGTTGTGCTCACCTCGAACCGGACGCGCGATCTGCACGAAGCCCTGCGCCGCCGCTGCGTCTATCACTGGATCGACTATCCCACCGCCGAGCGGGAAGCGCGGATCATCATGATGCGCGCGTCCAGCGTCGCCGAAGCCACGGCCCGCGCCGTCGTCGCGGCCGTCGAGAAATTGCGGCGAGAACCGCTCAGCAAGGCGCCCGGCATCGCCGAGGCCGTCGATTGGGCCGAGGCCGCGACACTCCTGAACAAGGGCGGCGCGCGCTGGCCTGACGCCTTCAAGCGCTCGATCGGTGTGGCATTGAAGGACGAGGAGGATCTGCATTTCATCGCGCCTCGGCTCGACGCCATGCTCGCGGAGGCGACCGCATGAGCACCGAACTGCAGCTCCCGCGCGCTGCCCGCATCTTCATCTCGTTCGTCGCGCTGCTGCGCGCCAACGGTTTCGCCGTTGCGCCGGAGCAGACCACCGCCTTTCTCGCCGCGATCGCGTTGCTCGGTCCGCGCGACCTCGACGACATCAGGCAGTCTGCGCTCGCCACCCTCGCGCCGCCGCCCGAGCGCCGCGCCACCTTCAACCGGCTGTTCGACTTTCATTTTCGCGGCAGCGAGGCCATTGAGCGCGACGACGACGGCGAGGACGACGAGACCGTCCGCCTCCAGGAGGAGGGTCGCGGCGACGAAGAGCCCCTGCTCTCCGATGACGCCAACGAGTCCGGCCTGACCGCAACGCGTACCGAAGCGCTGGTCGAGCGCTACTTCGCCCAGCTCTCCATGACCGATGCGCTCCGGCGCCTGACACGCGAGGCCCCGCGGCGCCTGCCACGGCGGCGCGGGCACCGCCGCATGCGGGCACGCCGCGGTCTCTTCGCCGATCTCCGCCGCACTTTGCGCGATAGTGTCCGCAACGACGGCGAGATCCTGCGGCTCGGCCACCTGAAGCGGCGCCAGCGCCCGCGCAAACTCCTCTTGCTGATCGATGTCTCCGGCTCGATGAAGAGCCGCACCGAGGAGAACATGAAGCTTGCACATACACTGGTGCAGGCTGCGCCGAATGTCGAGGTCTTCACCTTCGGCACGCGGCTGACCCGTGTCACCCGCGCGTTGCGGCTGAAGCGGCGCGAGCAGGCACTGAATGCGGCGGCGCATCTGGTCAGCGACTGGGACGGCGGCACCCGCATCGGCGACGCGCTGCAAGCCTTTCTCGCAGTTCCACGGTTCGGCGGATACGCCCGCGGCGCCGCGGTGGTCATCGTGTCCGACGGGCTCGAGCGCGGTGAGCCCGACGCCCTTCGCGATGCGGTCGCGAAATTGTCGCGGCGGGCCTGGCGCCTGAGCTGGCTGACGCCGCTCGCGACAGGTCCCTCGTTCCGCCCGCAAACCGAAGCGCTCGTTGCGATCGAACGCTTCGTCGACGATCTCGTGGACGGCGGATCGAGCGCCTCGATCGTCGCCCATGTACTCGCACTGGGACGAAGGAGAGCTGCGTGAACGATATTGTCGACGGCCATCATCATATCTGGCGGCAGGCCGACCTGCCGTGGCTGACCGGCCCCATGCAGCCGCGCATCTTCGGACCGTACGAGCCGATCCGCCGTGATTATCCGATCGAGGAATATCTCGACGACCTCAAAGGCAGCGGCGTCACGCGCTCCGTCTATGTGCAGACCAATTGGGCACAAGAGCACTTCGAGGAGGAAGCAGCCTGGGTGCAGCGCACGGCTGACGAGCACGGCTGGCCGCACGCCATCGTCGCCTACGCCAATTTCGCGGTCGACGACGTGCGGCCGCAGCTCGACCGCCTCAAGCGTTATCCGCTGCTGCGCGGGGTGCGCATGCAGCTGCATTGGCACGAGAACCCGCTGTACCGCTTCGCGGCCCGTCCGGATCTCTGCGCCGATCCCGTGATCCGCCGCAACGTCGCGCATCTCGCTGATTACGGCTGGAGCTTCGACCTCCAGGTCTTCACGCCGCAGATGCCGGATGCCGCGCAGCTGGCCGAGTCCTGCCCCGACGTGACGTTCATCCTTCAGCATGCCGGCATGCTGGAGGATCTTTCGCCGGCGGGCCGCGCGGCCTGGCGCGCCGGGATGGCCCGGCTCGCGGCCTACCCGAACGTGGTCTCGAAGCTGTCCGGGCTCGGCACCTTCATCCATCGCAACGACCCCGCGCATATCGCCGCCGTGCTTACCGACACGGTCGCGATCTTCGGCGCCGAGCGCTGCCTGTTCGGCTCGAATTTCCCAATCGAGAAGTTGTGGACCAGCTATCGCGAGCTCGTCGACGCCTTTCGCACGGCGGTCGCGCCGTTCAACGCCGAGCAGAAGGACGCAATCTTCCGGACAACTGCGACGCGCGTCTATCGGCTTTGAGACAAGAAACGAGACAGGAGGGAAACGAATGGCGCTGGAGATCAAGATCCTGGACTATGGCGATATCGAACTGGAATCGAGCTTTCTGGTGCTCGGCCGCGACTGCGGCCGCACCCGCCGCGTCCTCACGCTCGGCTTCCTGATCCTCGGCGGCCCCTACCCGGTCGTGGTTGACACCGGCTACCGCTCGAACCAGATCATGGAGACGCTCGGCATGCGGGGGCTTCAATACCACGAGCACATGATCGAGAACCAGCTCGCCCGCCACGGCGTACGCATGGGCGACGTGCGCTTCGTCTGCCACACCCATCTGCATATCGATCACGCCGGCAAGGACGATCTGTTCCCGATGAACACGACCGTCGTCGTCAACCGCCGGGAGCTCGAATATTCCGTCTCCGGCCTGATGCACCCGCAATATCCGGCGCCTGACATCAAGCACCTGATCGACCGCCTGCACACCAAGAGCGCGCTGCGCTTCCTCGACCTCGAAATCACCGGCCCGATCGAACTGATGCCCGGCATCTATTGCGATGCCGCCAACGCCCACACCGAGGGATCGATGAACATCATCGTCCACACCGCCGACGGCATCGCCACCATCTGCGGCGACGTGATCTACGACTTCAACGACCAGATCGTCACGCCCTTCCACGAGATCCACGATTGGGAGCCGCGCACCACCGGCAACCACGGCACCAGCAAGCGCGCGGAGAAGGCCGCGATCAAGAAGCTGCTCAGCAATTCGCGCTATCTGCTCCCCGTCCATGACCGGCCCGCCAAGATCGAAGGAGGCAATGTCGTGGGGCGCCTGCACGACCAGGTTCCTGGCCCGATTGTTCAGTCCCTTCCCCAGCGCAACTGGTTCCCGGCGTGATGTTGTCGAGGATCAACCGATGACGCATGTCACCCTGCGAGGCGAGTTCGAGAACCTGATCGATCCCTATGCGCCGGTCGCACAGATCGGCACCGGCTTCGACTTCACGGAAGGACCGATCTGGCATCCCGTCGATCAATACCTGCTGTTCTCGGACATGCCGGGCGACGTGCGACGGCGCTGGGATGCACGGCGCGGCGTCGTCGAGGTCAAACGTCCGTCGAACAAGTGCAACGGCATGACCTATGACGCCGAGCTCAACCTGATCGTCTGCGAGCACGCGACGTCGTCGCTCGTCCGTGAGCGTCCGGACGGACGGCGTGAGGTGCTGGCTTCGCATTTCGGCGGCCAGGAGCTCAACAGCCCGAACGATGTCTGCGTGCACGCCTCCGGTGCAATCTATTTCTCGGACCCCTGGTATGGACGGATGCCTGTCTATGGCGTCGAGCGACCGCGCCAGCTCGGCTTCCAGGGCGTCTATCGCGTCGTGCCCGGCGGCGAACCGAAGCTCGTGGTCGAGCGCAATCTGTTCGATCAGCCGAACGGGCTGTGCTTCTCGCCAGACGAGAAGCTGCTTTATGTCAACGACACCGTGCAAGCCCTGATCCGCGTTTTCGACGTCAACGACGACGGTTCGCTGTCGAATGCACGCGTATTCGCGAGTGGCGTCAAATCCGAACTCGAGCCCGGCCTGCCCGACGGCATGAAGTGCGATCAGCACGGCAATGTCTGGGTCACTGCTCCCGGCGGCGTCTGGGTCCATTCGCCGCGCGGTGAGCTGCTCGGCAAAGTTCGCGTGCCGGAGCTGGTCGCCAACCTCGCCTGGGGAGGGCCGGATTTCCGCACGCTCTATCTCACTTCGACCCATTCGGTGTACGCAATCCCGACCCGGGTCGGCCCGCGTCATGAGCCCTATATGAGCGGCAGGCGCGCCGGCGGTGGAGCGGGCCCCAGCTCGTCACCGGCCTCGCCTGTTCTCGCCGAGGGCGAGATGCGGCTCGATCCGCAGCGCTGCGCCATGATCATCCAGGATCTTCAGAACGACGTCATCATGGACGGCGGCGCCTTCGCCGAGTCGGGCGCGCCGGGGCATGCGAAACAACAGCATGTCGTGGAGAACGTCCGGCGCCTCGCGGAGGCCGCCCGCGCCCGTGGCGTCGCCATCATCCATGTCTGGTTCGTCGTCGAGCCCGGCGCCCCCGGCGTCACGCTGAATGCACCCTTGTTCGAGGGCCTCGTCGACAGCAAGGCGATGGTGCGCGGAAGCTGGGGCGCGGCGCCTGTCTCCGGCCTCGAGCCACGGCCCGGCGATTTCGTCGTCGAGAAGATGCGGATGAGCGCCTGGGAAGGCACGCGCCTGGAGACGATCCTGAAAGCGACCGGCCGCGACATGATCATCAACACCGGCGCCTGGACCAACATGTCGGTCGAACACACGGCGCGGACCGGCGCCGACAAGGGCTATTTCATGATCGTGCCCGAGGACTGCTGCTCGACCATGAACGCCGACTGGCACAACGCCTCGATCAATTTTGCCATGCAGAACGTCGCGGTCGTAACCAGGGCCGATACCGTCATCAGAGCGCTGGGATGAGCCGTGGCGAAGCTCCTGCATCTTTCTTGCTCGCCACGCGCCGAGTCCGAATCGACCGCCGGCGCGCGCGTCTTCCTTGACCGCTTCCGCCAGGCCCGGCCGGATTGGGACGTCGATGTCGTGGACCTCTGGCGTGAGCGGATGCCGGAGTTCACGGGCCCCATCGTAGAGGCCAAATACGCACGCATGAAAGCTGAGGCATTCACCGAGGCGCAACGCGCAAGCTTCGCCGAGGCCGAGCGAATGGCACTGCGCTTTTCGCTCGCCGAGCGGGTGCTGATCTCAACCCCGATGTGGAACTTTGGGATCCCCTACAAGCTCAAGCAGTGGTTCGACATCATCGTCCAGCCCGGACTGACCTTTCGCTTCGATCCATCGCAGGGCTATTTGCCGCTGCTGACGGATCGGCCGACACTGGTGATCCTCGCCAGCGGCAGCGATTTTGCCACCGGCATGAACCGCGGCCGCATCGACATGGCGACGCCTTACCTGCGGGAAATCCTGCGCTTCATCGGAATCAACGATGTCCGCTTCCAGCTGATCGGTCCGACCACGGGACCGCAGCAGCCGATCGATGCTGCCCGTGAAAGGACCTATCAGCGCCTCGCTGCAATGGCCGCAGTCTTCTAAAGCGGGACTGCGTTGGTTTGGGAGTTCCAAGTCAGTGCGTTTCTGACCAACATGCACGTTGGGCAGACTCTCCAGCGAACCCAATGACAGGCTCAGCGAGGCGATCCGGCTTTTTTCGCGAACGAGCGGGGCCCCTGTGCGCGCGGTCGCGCATATACCATTGAAATAACTTTAGAATTCTGCGGGTGTCGCAGGTCACTGCCTCTTTCGGGTTTGAGGCTGCGCGCGCGACGACATATCGGTTCCACGCCCTGCCCGACCATTGAGAGCGACGAGAGACGCATCAAAATGACAATGCATCATACCGCGCAACCAGAGTAACGAAGTCCGCCATCACTTCATATCAAACTGTTGCAATTGTGTATTATTGCCTCGCTAGAGAGATAACGTGTCGCCGCGGCGAGGCGGTGCCTGGCCTCGATCGACATATTGGCCGAGAGACGCAAGCCGGCTGATAGCCCGCAGAAGAAGCTGTGCCGAGGCTTGTCGGTGCCGACGAACTCACGCTGGCATCGCCAACGAAGCAACCACAGGGATGTTCGCATACCCGCCGGATTGCCCGCCGAGGATGTTACCGACGATGGATATGCTGCCGCACCGAACGCGTATCGAATATAACGGTGAGCGAGACGAAGCGTCGAGTTCAGTGGCGGCCTTGATCGATCAGCTGACCGGACTGGTGCGGCGGCAATATCGAGTCTTTCTTGCCTTGCCCGCAGCGACGTTTGCCGTCGGCGTGCTTTACCTTCTTGTCACCGCCCCGCAATACACCGCCACAGCCACGTTGCTGATCGATAGCAGCACATTGCGGGTCCTGCAGAACCAGCAACAGCCGCAGGGAGACATCCCGCTCGATACGCTTCAGGTCGGATCCCAAGTCGAGATCCTGACGTCCCGAAAGCTCGCGCTTGCCGTCGTCAAGGACCTCAATCTCGCCGACGATCCGGAATTTTCCGGCAGAGGCGGATGGAACCCATTCTCGCACCTCGCCTCGGGTTCGGACGAACGCGAGCAAAGAGCGCTCGACGAGTTTCTCGCCCGTCGCACCATCACGCGCGGCGAGAAGACCTATGCCCTCAACATCTCGTTTACGTCGCGCAGCCCCGCGACGGCCGCGAAGATCGCCAACGCGATCGCCGAAGCCTATATCGACGACCAGCTCGGCGCCAAATACCAGACGATCGCCCGCGCAGGCGTGTGGCTGCAGGACCGGATCAACGAGCTCAAATCCAAGGCGACCTCGGCGGATCGTGCGGTCCTGGAGTTCAAGGAAAAGAACAACATCGTCGACCTCGGTGGCGCGAGTGTGGCCGGCGGCGCCTCGAGCCGGCTCATCGGCGAGCAGCAACTGTTCGAGCTGAACAGCCAGCTTGCAACCGCGCGTGGCGCAACCAGCGAGGCCAAAGCGCGCCTGGACCGGATCGAGCAAGTTCGGACGATGGACGTCAGCGAGGGCGCCGTTGCCGATACCCTGAAGAACGACGTCATCACGCGGCTGCGCAACCAATACCTTGACCTGTCGGCGCGCGAGGCCAACATCTCGGCAAAATATGGCTCGGATCACGCCGCCGCAGCCAATTTGCGCGACCAGATGGAGGAAACGCGCCGAAATATCCGCGCCGAGCTGGGACGGATCGCCGCCAGCTACAAGAGCGATTATGAAATCGCCAAGACGCGCGAGGAGAATCTCGAGCGGTCACTCGCCAATCTGGTCTCGGTGGGACAAACCACCAATCGCGACCGGCTTGGCCTTGCCGAGCTGGAAAGCTCTGCCAGAGTCTATCACACGCTCTTCAACAGCTTCCTGCAGCGTTACATGGAGGCGATCCAGCAGCAGTCGTTTCCAATCACGGATGCGCGTGTGATCAGCCCGGCCGTGGCGCCCTCGCAAAAAAGCAAGCCGGTCACATCATTCGTCCTGGCCATTGCACTCACCATGGGGCTGATCGGCAGCATCGGGATCGCGGCGCTGCGCGAGGCGATCGACGGCGTGTTCCGCACTGTGCGGCAGACCGAGCAGGAATTGGGCGTCCGCTGTCTTTCGGTGATCCCGCTCGTAGCGGGCCACGTCCGCCCTGCACCGGGGCCACGGCCTTCGATCGCCGCAAGTCCTGAACCCGCCGAGGCCAGTCAACCGGGCGCAACGCCTGAACGGCCGCCAGAGAGCCTGACCGTAGATCGTCACTACACGTTCACAGATCCATTGAAGCAACGCGCAGTCGACGATCCCATCTCGGTCTTCACCGAGGCGTTTCGGGCCGTCAAGGTGTCCGCCTGGCTGCAGGCCACCATGCGAGACAGCAAGGTCATCGGCATTACCTCCACGATGCCCAACGAAGGCAAGTCGACGATCGCTTCGAACCTTGCAGTACTGATGGCAGATGCCGGCAGGCGTGTGGTGTTGATCGACGCCGATCTTCGCAACCCGACCCTGGCCCGCTCGCTGACCCCGCGACCGCCAGCCGGATGGCTGGACGTCCTCAGCGGGAAGGTCGAGCTGGCACAAGCCATTGGCCGGGAGCCTACGACCGGATTGGCGCTGCTACCCTTGCTGTTGACGGAGGCCCCCGTGCATTCCGACGAAGTCCTGGCGTCGCAGGGATTTCGGGATCTGCTCGGGAGGCTCCGCCAAAGCTACGACTACGTCATCATCGACCTTCCGCCGATCGCGCCGGTCGTCGACGTCCGGGCCGTCGTCACGGCGATCGATTCATTCGTGTTCGTTGTGGGATGGGGAAGCACCAAGATCAAGGCGGTGCGGCATCATCTACTGGCAGACCCCGAGCTTCACGATCGCCTGCTCGGCGTGGTCCTGAACAAGGCGGACCTGAGAGTTCTGGAAAGGTTTGAGCAGCCAGGCGTTTATCAGAACGGATATTACATGACTGGCGGCTTCAGGAGGTCGTAACGTCCGGGTTAGGCGCCATCCGGATGTCCCCGCCGTGCCTCACGGCGTGAACGCAACTCCTCTTCGTATTTCAGCTTCTCCAGGAGCATGTCAGTCACAAGACGCCGCAACTGGGCGTTCTCGAGCTCGAGCTGCTTGATCTTGTCCGCGGAGCCGGCATCCCCGGGCGCGCTTGAGCGGCCTTCAATCGCCTCGCGTGGAGCCTCAGCCGACGACCTGGAGGACTTGAGCATGTTCTTCCAGCGGTGGTAGGTCATGACGCTGACACCGAGCGCCTTGGAAATCTCGCGCTGGGTCTTGCCCTTGGCCGCAAGTTCGTTGGCTTGAGCCAGCTTGGCCGAAATCTCCTCCGAGGCATGCCTCTTGCCAACCATATGTGTCGTCTCCGGCCCGAATCTTGCCACCTCAGACTTAGTAAGCTTGAATCGTGAACCTTTTCAATAGGCCGGCCGGAAATCCACCCCCCGATACCCTCGTCGGACGAGCTACGCTCGGCAGCGCGTTCATGTTACGGAACGATACAAAATAACAATTCCCGGCGAGCGATTTCAGAACTGCACGAATGTTAATCCAGCTCTGCCGTTCCAAGACACAGAAGCCCCGGGGCGGACGACCGCGTCAATACGCGTTGCGCGAGCGCATCAGCTCGAATGAGGTCCTGAATATGATGGAGATATCGAGCGCCAGGCTCCAATTGTCGATATACCACAGATCGAGCGCGACCCTCCGCTCCATGAGCTCGAGTTGCGGCGTTCCCCCGCGATAGCCGTGAACCTGGGCCCAACCCGTGATCCCCGGCTTCACGTGATGGCGAAATGCGTAGTTCGCGATCATGCTGCCATATTCGTAGTCGTGGACCAGGGCATGCGGACGCGGCCCGACCATCGACATATGGCCCTGCAACACATTGAGCAATTGCGGCAATTCATCAATGCTGGTCTGACGCAGCAGGCGCCCGACGCGGGTCACGCGCGGATCCGCCTTGGTCGCCTGCACCACGGTGCCGCCGTCCTCCTGCACCCGCATGGTGCGCAGCTTGTAGATCACGAAGGGCTTGCCGTTGAAGCCGTGGCGGCGCTGCCGGAAGATCACCGGCCCTTTCGACTCCAGCTTGATCGCGATCGCGGCGACGATCAGCGGAGGCGTCAGGAGCACCAGTGACGTCCCCGCAACGACGATGTCCAGCAGCCGCTTGGTCAGGCGATCGATCGCGGATAGCGGCGCCGGCTGGACCTCCACCATATAGAGCCGCTGCGGCATCGAGGTGTGGTGACGCAGCACCGTCGACACTGCGCGATCGGGTAGCAACCGCACCGGAAGCGGGATTACACGTAACCGCTGGAGCAAGACTTCGATATCCTGCGGACCGGCCCAGGACAACGCCAGCACGATCTCTTCCGCCGAAGCCTCTCTGATGCGCTTCATCAGTGCATCCTCGTGCTGCATCAAACCGGGCGCGCCGGGCTTTGCACCTTCCCCCCTCGGCAAGGTGATGCGATCGACCTCGTCGAGGCCAAACCTGGAGAGCAGATCGGTCTTGGCGAACTGGGCGAGTTCGCCCGGCGTGCCGATCATCACCGCACGCCGGCCGCGGATCGTACCTGCAACGAGCGCCGAGCGAAGGATCCGCTTACCCAGGCGTCGCGCCACCAGAAGGCCGGCGCCGCCGATGGCGAAGAAGCAAACGACCGAGCCGCGCGAGGTATCGCTGCCCGATTTGAACAGGAACAGCACGACCGCGAGGACCAGCACGGCGAGACACCAGCCGGCCCAGACCCGTCCGCCGTCGGGCTCGTCGTCCAGGAGCTGGTTCAGCCGGTAGAGACCGAGGAAATGCGCACCCAGCACATAGGCGAGGCTCGCCACCAGCCCGAGCCCGGCATAGAAGGACGCATCCTCCACCGTTCCGCCAGCCGCGCGCTGATAGACCATGCCGCCGACGGCGCCCGCGGCGACGATGATCGCACAGTCAGCGGCTGCGAACAGGGGCTCAATGACGCTGAATGGGATCGCCAGACGGACGCGCGGTCGGCTTTCGAATGCCGATGTCGATTCACCCGCATTGGTCAGGTCGGTCACAATTCGCTCCCGGGATCAATGTCGGGATCGATATCACTCGCATTGTACCATAATTATGATACTTTTACGGGTAGTTAACCAATGCATCATCGATGCATGACGGCTCATGAACTCTGTCATGCAAACGTCATATGTCCACCGCCTTCAGCGCGACGGTGCCTCCGGCTTCACGTCGGATTTGGCTTCGAGCAATTTCGAGAGCGCGATCTCGTTGACCACAGGCGGCGTCTGTTTCAGCAACTCCGCGACGTAAGCGCGGCGATTGGCTTCGACGCGCTCGGCCCTGATCCGCTGCACCAGGGTATCCCTTACTTCCGCGAGCGGCCGGGTGTGCGCCGCCTCGGTGTCCAGAAGCTTCAGGATGTGCCAGCCGTCCTCGAGCCGGATCGGATCGGCGACGCCGGATTTCGGCAGCCCCGTCACCTGGCTCCGAATTTCGGTCCGCAGGTCCGGCTCGGCCAGCCAGCCGATCTCGCCCTCGCGCTCCGCGGTCGTCACATCATCGGACGAGGCGCGGGCAAGCGCACCGAAATCCGCGCCGGGCTGCTTGACCTTCTTCACGACGTCATCGAGCTTCTTGCGCACCGATTCTTCCGCTGCCTTGTCCGCGTCCTTCGCGAGCGTGACGACGATCTGGGCCACGCGGAACCGCCGGGGAACGAGAAACGCGCTCGCATTGGCCTCGTACACGCTCTTGATGTCGGCCTCGCCCGGATAGTTGTCGGGCGGTATTGTCACTGACTGGAGATAGCTGTCGACGATCAGGCTGTCGCGTGTTCGCGCCAATTGCGCAACGACCGCCGGCTGCTGGTCCCACTTCTTCGCCATCGCCTCCTTGAGCACGAGGCGGTTGGCGAGGATCGCCCGCACAGTCTGGCTGAGCAGGGCCGGATCGCGTGCCATTGCCGCCTGCTGGCGTGCGTCGAGGAGCGCAATCGTCGCGCGGACCTCGTCCGCCGTGACATCGCTGCCGCCGACGCGGGCCACGATCTCCGCGCCCCTCACGGCCGCATTTTCCTCGACAGCCGGAGCCGCCTGAGCCGGCGCCGCGGGAGCGGCCGGTGCAGCGGGGCGCGCGGGAGTTGCCGGGTTGCGGGATTGGGCCATTGCCGCAGTGATCGTGCCGACATGCACCGCCGCAGCGAGGATCGCGACCCCAAGAGCTTTTCCGGTCATGGCTCTGTTCATGGCTTGGCCTTCTGTTCGATGATCTTGTCGCGGAAATCCTGCGCGGCGTTCTGATGTTCGACCCGCTTCAGTCCAAAGACCGGGTCGTGGTCGAGGATCTTCTCGAACGGGCTCATCGCCTCGTACTGGGCAACGACATCGTCGGCGATCTTCACGAGACGGACGTTCTTGGCTTCGCAGGCCTTGCTGCTCGCCTTGAAGGTCGCCGCTTCGCTCTCGAACTTGGTGCGCTCGGCATCCTTGGTCCGCGCAACGCTGGCGGCTTCGCCGTAGGCCGCCTTCCACTTCTCGAGCGAGTCGTCGCGTTCGGCGATGCGCTCGTTGAAATCCTTGACCGCCTGGCGATAGGCCTGCTCCGCTTCCTTGACCTGGGCACGGTAGGCTTCGTTCTGCTTGCGCAGACGCTCGCGTTCCTGCTCGGTCGCCGTGAGCTTGGCCTGCAGCGCGGCGCGCTGGTCCTCGGCGGCGCGCGCCTGCGCTGTGGCGCTGCGAAGCGCCTCGCGCAAGCGGTCGGATTCCTGGTCCGCATGCGCGGGCGCGGACGCCAGCAGCGCCAGTGCGACGAGGGATGAGAGACGCAAGGACCGCATGGTCAGAACCTCGCATTGAGATCGAGCTGGACGATATCGACCGCGTAAGGCAGGCCGCCGATGTTGTTTGCGCTCATCCAGCGCACCGAAGCCCAGATGTTTTCGCCGAGGCCGACATTGCCGCCGATGAAATAGCCCTTGAGATTGGTGCCGCCGAGACCGAAGTCGGAATCGACGAACGCATCCACCATCGCGTCGGACTCGAGATATTTGTAGCCGACGTGTGCGTTCCAGTCCCAGAGATGCTTGATCTCCTTGTTGCCGACGGTCATGCGCGCAAGCCAGCCCTGGTTGCCGCCCTGATAAGGACCAGGCGCACCCGACGCTGTCGGGCCGAGATTGTTGACCGCAGTGGCGGCCACCGCGGCCCGGTTGAAGGCCGTGTTCCAGATGTACTCGCCATCTAGGATGACGTGAATCGGATTGAACTGCGCAAAGTCGAGCTGCGCGCTCGCGACCACCGGCTTGAAGTCGCTCGCCAGGCCGTAATACTGATAGTTCAAGGTGGTGACGGGCGAGGTGAGCGTCGGAATATCGCGCAGCCTCATGTAGGTATTGCCCTTCTGCGCAAACGGCGGCCGCAGCAGATCCGTGTTGCAGGAGTCGCTCGCAGTGGCCACCAGGCATGGGCTGGACAGCTTGCCTTGCACGTTGGTGAAGTCGTAGTAGGCGACCGCCATCGTCAGGCGTGTCTCGGGATCGAATCTCGCAGCGACGCCGCCCTGCGCGCCGAACAGCCACTTGTCCCGGCTCGCCGACTTGATCGGTCCCGACAGATCGGCGGTGTTGAGGCCCGCATTGAGATCGGTGTTGAAGACAGGGAATGCGCCGCCGACGAAGAATGGGGTAACGCCTTCGGTGACTTCGTGCCTCGCCTGGACGGCGAAACCATCGAAGCCGAGATCCTTGTACCAGGCGAGATCGGTGGGCGACCAGAACGGGTTGTCGAACCGTCCCACGGAGGCAACGACGTCCTGAACCGGCTGATACTTCAAGAAGGCGCGGTCGAGCCAGAGCGCGTATTTCGAGAAGTTTCCGCCGTTGGTGCCAAAGGTCTGATTTGTGGACACCGGAGAGCTACTCTCGCCGGTCGCGATCCTCAGACCTGCAGTAAATCCTTCGAACAGATCGACGTCGGCGCCAAGCCGGGCCCGGAAGCGGAAGCGGTTGCGGTCCTGGGTGGTGTTGTAGGTCGGCGGAAAATACGGATTGATCGCGTTGGCATTGTCCTCGAGGAACGGACTGCCCGTGTTGATCGCGTTGAAATTCTGCAACGGGCCATTTCCGGGGGGATAGAAATCTCCCTCATATCGCGCGCGGATGTCGCCGTAGAACCTGATCCGCTGTGCCCATTCCGGATACTTGCCCGGCGAGGCCCAGCCCTCCTTGTGCGCACGATCCATCACCTCGGCCCTGATCTCTTCGCGGAGCTGCTTCCGGACGATCTCCGGCACATAGGTGACGCGCTTGGTGCCGGGGGGCGATGCCGCATCGGCGGCGGTGGTCGCCTTCTTCTCGGCACCTTCCGCCTTGGCCGCGGCATCGCGCGTGGCCTGGCGTGCGACATAGGCCTCGTCATCGGCCTGCTTGACCAGCGTGGCCGCCTGCTCTTCGGTCAGCGTTCCCTGCTTCACGAGAAGATTGATGAGGTTGACCGTCGCATTCGACGATGGCGGCGCGTCGCGCGACACGGTCGGACGCTTGCCCTGCGGCATGCCGTCGTCCTGTGCCGCGGCGGGGGCCGCGCACGCGATCAGCATCAAAGCCGTCGCGGTCAGCTCTCGCGTCTTCATTTCACGCCACATGACGTCACCTCTTCTGCTCTCAACTCACTTACAGTCATCCGATCTCACCCCGCCCGGCTTCGCGCCGTGATGCGGGTGATGATCGGCATCGGCATGTCCCTGGGTGGCGGCTCACGCATGCGCATGCCGCCGATCACCTGATCGCGAATGGTCGCATCGAGTGCGCCGTCGCCGGTTGACGGCGACAGCTGCACGCGGCTGACCTTGCCCGAACTGTCGAGCCACACCCGGATCACCGCCTGCATCGAGGCGTAGCGGGTCTTCTCGTTGGCCTGAAGCGCGGCTTCCATCTGCGACTGCACGATGCTCGCGTACCAGCCGAACCGGCTGTTGCCGCCGCCTCCGCCACCACCGCGGCCCTTGCCCTGCGCCAGACCGCCGCTGCCCGGCCCGTTGCCGAGACCGAGATCCGGCGGCCCCGGCGTCGGATCCGGACCAGAATCCGGCGGCGCGTCCTTGGGAATGTCGACCGGCTTCTCCTCGACGACATCCTTGACCGGCGTCTGCTCCATCACCTTCTGCTCGGGCTGCTCCGGCTGCTGCTCGGGCGGAGGCGGCGGAGGTGGTGGGGGCGGCGGCGGTGGAAGCACCATCGTCACCTGGAGCTCGTTCACCTTGCGCGGTGGATCCTTGTCGCCGCTCATCACCATGACGACGACGCCGACCGTCAATGCAATCACGACCAGCGCCGAGCCGCCGAGCAGCAGATAGCGCCGCCATGCCGGCGTGCCGTCCTCGTCGTTGTCGTCGGGAAGCGCCATCGCCGCGTCTCATCGCGCTGACGGCTTGGTCGCCATGCCGACCTGGGTGAAGTTGAGGCGGCCGAGCAGGTCGAGCACGTCGACAACGTTCTGGTATGGCGTCTGGCTATCGCCGCGCACGACGATCGGAAACTCCGGCGTCAGCGCGCGCTGCTGTACCAGGCGCTGCTCGAGCTCGGGCAGCGTCACGGGAATCGTGTCCAGGAACAGCTTGCCGTCATTGGCAACGGTGATCGCCTTGGTGGTCTGCTGCGCGAGGCTCGGCGCCGCGCTCGCCTTTGGCAGGTTCACCTTCATGCCCTGCACGGTCGCCGTGGTCATGATGATGAAGATCACCAGCAGCACATAAGCGAGATCGAGCATCGGGGTGATGTTGATGTCGTCGTAAGGCTTGCTTTCGGACTGGACTTGCATCGGTTCACTCCGCCGCCTGCTTCACCGGCTCGTCCGGAAGCTCGTAGGATTCCGCGATCCGGGTGATGAACTCGTCGACGAAGACCTGCATCTCGCTCGAGACGTCCTTGATGCGGATCGTGAGGTAGTTGTAGGCAAACAGCGAGGGGATCGCGACGCCGAGGCCCGCGACGGTTGCGACCAGAGCGGCCGCGATGCCGGGCGCGATGGCATTGACGTTGACGTCGCCGCTGGCCGCGATCGCCGCGAAGGTGATCATGACGCCGACGACCGTGCCGAGCAGGCCGAGGAACGGACCGCCGGAGATCGCGATGGTCAGCATCACCATCAACCGGTTGAGACGCTGGCTCTCCCGCACGAAGCCGCTGTCGAGCACGGCGCGGATCGACTGGATTGCCTGCGGCGACAGCCGGCGATAACCGCCGCCCGCGAAACGCCGCCGGATCTCCTGCGCGCCGGCCGCGAACAGGCGGTAGACCGGCGCGGCATGGACCGCCTTGCGCTGCTTCTTGCCGAGCTCGCCGCCGAAGCTCGGATCGTTCTCCTGGCTGTCGAGCTGAAGCAGCCCGCCGATGTCGGTCGAGGTCTCGCGGAAATGCTTGAGGAAGATCGTGCTGCCGGCCGAGACGCGGTTCAGATAGGAGACGCGATCGACCATCACGTACCAGCTGATGAAAGCCATGATCGCGAGCAGGCCGATGACGACCCAGCCGTCGAGCGTCACCGAGCGCAGGATCACGCCGAAATAGCCGCCGCTGAACCAGCCCGCGTTCTCCTCATCGACGCTGAACGCGATCAGCTTGGCCTGGTCGGGCCCCTGCCCGATCGCGCCGAGCTTGATGAAGCCGGCGGGGCGCGCAACCTTGGCGATCTGGAATTCGTCGACGTCACCGGCAAAGCCGGCGGCAGCACCAGCCGGCGCGGCCGGGGCCGGAGCCGCATCGGCGGCAGGGGCGGCCGCATCCGCAGGGGGGGCAACTGCAGATGCGGCACGACCGAGCTGCGCCGTGCCCGTCATGGTGGGCAGGCCGGCGGCGAGCGTCGCGGCCTGATTGCCGTCGACGTAAAGCGTGATCTGGGCGCTCTTCGCCGTGAAGGCGATCTGGTGCCAGGTGCCGGCAGCGACCGCTGCGCCGCCGGCGCTGCGCTGCGCGTTGCCACCATTGGCGACTTCCACGAAGGCAACGCCGTTGTCCAATCCGACCGTGAGTCCGTTCGTGCCTTCGCTGCGCGAATACAGCACGGCGCCCGCTTGCGGTGCGGTCATCTTGACCCAGAGCGACCAGGTGAGCTCACCGTTCTCGGCGACCACCAGCGACGGAGAGCCCGGCAGCAAGAGCGCGGTCTGCCCGTCGAGACGCGCACCCTGGCCGATGATGGCGCCGTCAGCGGCTGGCACCGCGTTTTGCGCGGTGTTCGCCCAGGCCGTGACATCCTGCGCCGGCGTCGAGCGATCGTTGAAATGATAGACCAGCAGCGTATCGGGATCGTAGATGCCCTTGGCATCGACCGCAGCCGGCGCCTTCTGGTTTCCGTAGTAGAGCCAGATGTCGTTCTTGACGCCCGGCTTGAGATCAGGAACGCCGACCCAGACCAGCGCCTCGCCGAGCAGCGAGTCGTATTTCTCGACATGGTGCTTGAGCGGCGTCTTGTCGTCGCCGGCGACGAAGCGAAGATCGCCGCCATCCTCCTTGGCCGCGCCGAAGCGAAAATTGCCGACATGGAGGCGGACCAGCACCGGGCTTGCGCCGATCGCATCGCTGATGCCAGCACCCGACGGGCCGGTATCGATGGTGATCTTCTTGCGCAGCGTCCACTGCTCGTTCCACCACGCCGAGGCCGGGCTCGGCCACAACGCCGCGAGGAACAGCAGAGCGAGCATCACCGGCGCGCTCAGGCGAAACCGGGGATGTGATCCAAAGCGAAGGAGCGACATCTAGAATTCTCCCCAGAGCCGAAAGCCGAACCGTGGATGATTGGCGACCGTCACCTGCTGGTTGGTCAGCGGCACGCCGACGAATACGATGCTGTTGAAGTAGCGGAGTGTCTTCATCCGCATCCCGACGCCGTAGCTCGCGAGGTCGAAATGCGATTGCTGATCGACGAGGGGTTCGTGGATTCGCGCGTGGCCGCCATCGGCGAATGCAAAGAACCGCCAGTCGTCGAACGCGTTGTACTTGATGGGTTCGCCGGTCGGGTTCGGCAGGTTCTGCGCCATGTAGGGCGCAAGGTTCGGGCTTCGCAGCTCGAGCGTCCCTGCCACGCCATAATCGCCGAGCACCTCGGATTCCAGATATCCGCGCACAGAATCCTGCCCGCCAAGGCTGAGCTGTTCGCTGGACACCAGCGGTTGATCGGCGACCTGTCCCTGCAGCTTGGCGTAAAGCTGAAAGCCTTCGGCCAGTTCCTGGGTGTGCGATATGTCGGCATGGAGGTGGGCGAAGCTGGCCGTGGCCTTGTAGCGCTTCACGTCGAACTCTGACGGACTGCTGCCGATGCCGCGCAAACCCGTCGTGATGGCGGCGTTGAGCTGCGTCAGCCGTCCCTCGGCCTGCCAGCTCGCGCCATAGCTCGCGACGAGCGGCGCGTAGGTCACCGGAGAGTCGAACGCATCAGTGCCGAGCCGCAGCGTCTGCTTGAAATCCTTGTAGTCGATGCCAACAGACAGGGTATGGAAGAGCTCGCCCTTGCCAGGCAAGGTCAACACCGCGCGCCCGCCGATCACCTGACCGGGACCGACGACGTTCGCACCACCGACGGTCGCAACCGAGCTGTCCGACTTCAGGCCGTAGACGAGCACGCTGAGCCAGTCGATGTCCGTCCGGGCGAGATACGAGCCGGAGATCACCATCGCGTCCTTCGGATTGAGCGGCGCCCACTGGAAGCTCCACGTCATCGAGTGACCGAGCTGCCATAGATTGTCGTAACGCAGCGACACGCTGGATCGCAGCGCCGTGGTGCTGGGGCTCTGCCGGTTGTTGAGCTCGGCACTGCCGTGAAGCGGCAACGTATCCTCGACGTTCAGATCGACGTCGACGGTCCCGGGCGTGACGCCGGCCCGCAGCGCCGGCGTCACGCGACGGTCCGGCCAGCGGTTGAGCGCAACGATATCCTTCGTCACCGCCTGGAAGTTCGGCAGGCCTCCTTCCTTGAGCGAGGGCGCGCTGCTCTTGATGGTCGCGAGATCGAAATAGCGTGAGCCCTTGACGCGGAGGCGTCCGACGCGATTTTCGGCAACCTTGAGCACGACAAAGCCGCGTTGCGCGTCCTGCTGCGGGACCGAGACACCGACGGTCTGAAGGCCCTTGTCGTGATAGGCCTTCTCGACGGCGGCGCGTGCCTTCTCGACATCCTGCGCGGTCCTGTTGGGGCCGAGAAAGGGGTAGACCGCGGCTTCGATCTCGATCTGCGGCAAACTGTCCGCCCCCTCGACGCGATACTCGTCGATATCGAAGCGCGCCTCGGGGGCCGCCGGCTTGGCGGGCCCCGCATCCTTCGCGACTTCACCCTTCTCCGACGCACCTTTGGCCGGCTTCGCGCTTGCAGGCGCAGCGGCAGCGGGCTTTGCGTTCGGCTTGGCAGTATCGGCCTCGGATTTCGCTGCGGCCGGTTTCGTCGTGGAGATCGCGCAGATGATCAGGCCGCAAAAAGCGAGGCGCGACCGGCAGGCGACATCGGCCCTGCCGTCGCACAACGCGCGCAGCAGCCACGGCGCACGGCGGCGCGCACCGTTATGATACAGACCACGCGAATTCACCTCGGCCTCGATATCATTCTCTCATTGCGCGCCGCTCGCACACGGCTCGCAGTATCCTTCGGACAACCCGAACCGACCGAAACGCACGGTCTGGCGGGCCTTATCCGCTAGACGTTGCACGCAACGTCGCAGCGAAAACTTTTTTCGCGATGCGCTCGCCACCAAATTGATGATTCCGCGCAACATAACTCGACTAACGTGAGGCGACTGTTATTCACGAACAATTCGTCACATTATCGTTGTGCGGCCTAACTACCGTCCCGCCGTCAAATGGGGACTGAGTGAAGTGGGGCGTAGCATGACCATCGACAGCATCAGCAGCTTGCGGACTCTTCTGCTGGCCGAGTATGTCGACTTCGATCGACGGCTAACGCGCCGCCTCGGCTCGCCGGACCTCGCTTCGGAAGCTCTCAACGAAACCTATCTTCGTCTGGAAGGCATGCGCGAGCTCGGCGAGGTGCGCAGCCCGAAGGCCTATCTGTTCCGCATCGCGCTCAACATCGCCGCCGACCGCCGTCGCGCCGAGAAGCGCCGCCTCACCTCCGACGAGGTCGATGCCCTGCTCGACATTCCCGACGACCGGCCGGACGCCGCGCGCGTGATCGAGGATCGATCGGAGGTCAATCTCCTCAGGCACGCGATCGCCGAGCTTCCGGAACGCCGGCGGCGCGTTCTGATGCTCTCGCGCATCGACGGCGTGCCGAACCGCGAGATCGCGGCTCTTCTGGGCGTCACGGTTCGTACCGTCGAGACGGATCTCAAGCAGGCCATCGAACATTGTGCCGAGCGGCTCAAGCGCCCGGCACGCGGCAAATTCGGTTTTCAGCGACCCGCATCGTCTTACGTACACAGATATGTCGATCGGAGCTCCTCGCTCACGACCGGCGTGTGCGGGAAAGCGCTGGACCGTGACGAAGCGAAGCCATCAGATCGATCACTTAGATCCCTTAACCCGTGACGCGCTGTCGTGGGTGATGCACCTCAAGTCGGGCGAGGCCACTCTCGCCGACGCGGAGCAATTGATGGACTGGCGCGCCAGAAGCTCCGCCCACGAAGAAGCGTTTCGTGATGCGGTGAGATGCTGGCGCGCGATCGGCGCCGCACTCGCGGGCAGCCGGTCGGCCCCGGCGCTCCGCCAGCGGCGCAAGTCCAAGAGCAAGCCGCGCGCGTGACGGGCAGGCACGGATGCGAACCTCAACGTGAATCGGGCAGAACCTTCCGCTCGCTCAGGGTTCGCAGGCGCGTATTGAGCGCAGCGAAATTGATGGCGTTACCGACGGACAGACCCCGGTTTTGTCCGCGCGGGCCGCCTGCGGGCCTCCCAAAGACGGGTTGCGGGACCGAGCCGGTAACCGGCACGCCATTCGCCGACAGATGCGCGCGAACACGCATGCAATAATCAACCGACAGGAACGAGAACCGGGTTTCGCCGTGGCCGGCGCGATATTTCATCGTGGCGGTGCATAGATCGCCGCCGGCGCGGCGCCAGGCACCTGCAAGATATTGAGCACCGTAATGAACGTTGACGGCGGGCGCCGCCAGCTCCGCGGGAGTGCCCGTGAAGCCGAGCATCCGCGCGGTCGGCAGCATCACCTGCATCAGCCCGACTTCGCCATCCAATCCGACCGCTGCCGAATTGTACCGGCTCTCCACGGCCATCACTGCATCGAGCAAGGCCGGCGGCAGCCCGACTGCGAGGGCCTCCCGCTCGACAAGACCCCGATATTCCGCGCGGCCGGCGCGCCAGTCCCGACCGAACGTGGCGCTTGTGTGCGGAGCGTAGCTTCCGGAGAGGAAGTTTGCGGGCGGAAGATCGGCGGCCGTCAGCGGCCTTGGCGCGAACGGCTCCAGCTGCAAGGGTTGCGGTCCATCCGGATCGGCCTCGTCGGGCGAAGGGACGGCACTGGCTTCGACCTTGCCAACCTCGTCATCCGATTGCGCGGCGACGCCGCTGCCCGGCAGGATCAGCAGGCACAACGCAGCTGAAAATGCCAGCTGTCGCGCAACGGAGCGGGCATGGCCCGACGGATTTGGCGACACGGACATCAGCGGCGCGGCAGGACGTAGGCGGGCACCGGCGGCCGATAAGGAATCGCCGAACGACCGTAGTTGGAGCCATATTGCTGCCGCACGGCGGCCTCGTTGACGTTGCCAACGCGGATGTCGGGCGATCGCGCATCGATCGGCGGCAGGTTGAGTGAGGGATTGACCTTGTCAACCTCGCGCCTGAGCTTCTGGTTGAGACAGCCAAATGCGCCCTCGCTTCCGATCTGCACGTCGACGCAACGTTCGAAACTGGTGGTCTGTTGGCCGCCACCAATGATCGTCCCCTGGCGCTCCGCGGGCGGCGAGAGGATCGGGCCGGGACCGGGAGATTGGGCTGCGGCAGGCGCTACGATCGTAAGCAGCCCAAGCGCCCCGCCAACATATCCGAACCAAGGCAAAGCGCGGCTCATGGCCTGTTCCCCTGCTCGCCGGCGCGCTCCGGCGACAGATCCGGAGCATATGTTAACATAATTCGATACGGCCGGACTCGAACCCCGATGATGAGTAACATCTGCGGGCGAGCCGTCAAGCCAGGATGCGACCGCCTTCACCACCGCGGCACCTCGCACGCTCACGGCCCGCTGGTGGTGATGGTGGTCGTCGAGGTCGTCGATCCCGGGAAGCGGATGCTGTTGACGAGGGTCGTGCCGCTCTGGGCAGTAACGAGCGTCGTGTTGATGAAGTTCAGGACCTTGGTGACATCGACCTGGGGCGCGTTGGAAGCGTAGAGCACGTCGAACGGGCGCATCGACATCTTGGTGGCGATGAAATATCCGGCCGGATCCTGGAAGTTGACGTTGAACACGATCGGCACGGAATCGCCGTCGAATTTCGAGCAGTCGACGCCGAGCCGCTGCGCCACATCGCGCGGCTCGCGGCGATAGAGGAAGACGGAGGCAGGATCAGCCTGGAGATCGAGCAGGCCTCGCGCCTTCGCGACGGCTTGCGTCAGATTGATACGCCAGGCGTCGAAGTTGAATTCGCCCTGCTGGCCGGTGGCGCCGAACGCGATGAATTTCATCGGATCGCGGTAAAGATAGATGCGGTCACCGGGCTGCACGAAGACGTTGCTATCGGGAAAATAGACGAGGTTGCCGAACGGCACCGTCGCGCGCTTGCCGGCGCGCTCCAGCACGACCCAGGTCTCCCAGCCGGCGCCGCTGATGCCCCCTGCCCGCGTAATCGCATCGGTGATGCGATCCTGAGCGCCGGCCGACGGCATCGGGAAGCGCACCGGCGTGCGGACTTCGCCGAACACGCTGACGAGCGAGGAGCGCTGCTGGCTGGACGTGACCACGACCTGCGGATCGATCGCGCGCTTCCTGATCTGCGCGAGAATGTCGTCCTGGACCTGCACGTTGGTGCGGCCCGCGGCGCGGATCCGACCCGCATAGGGCACCGTGATGTTGCCGTCATTGTCGACGGCCTGATCCGGCAGGTTGACGAAATTGCCGGGACGCACGCCCGCCTCCAGCGGCACGTAGAGTCCGCCGGCGGAGGCCTCGAAGATGGTGACGCTGATGATGTCACCGATGCCGAACTTGATGCTCGAGGGCGGACGCGTGTCGGTGAGGAATCCCGGCAAACCATTGGGCTCGAATTTCTCGAGCATCTGGACCACTTCGGGGTTGAGCTTGACGACCGCGAACGGCAACGCCGTCGTATTCTCGTTCCTGATGTCGAGGCTCGCCGGTCCCGACATCGGAATGAAGCCGCAGCCGCCCAGAAGCGCAGAACCGATCAGACAGCATGCGATCTTCAGAAAACTTCTCAACCGCATGACCGCTCATTCGCACCAAGTTCAGACATGTCTCAACAGGCAACGCGCGAGCGCGCCGGCACGCCTCTCACGCGACGGCGCGGGCTGACGTGCAATTCTTGCTGAATAGACGTCGCTGATGCGGCGGCAGCGAAATCGCGACTTGCGATCCGATGAAGGATGTCGAAGGAGCCAGCCCGAATGGCGGCGACGGGCCGCAAAGGCGGCACACGATGCCATCCGCTGGCGCCTCGTCGGGTCAATTGGCTTAGTTGAGTTCGCCTGCTTGCCGGCCGTCACGGCTCATGGCTGCATGCCGCGCGAACCCGTGGAACGCTCGCGCAAACGCCTGAGGGATGGCGGATCGGTTAGTTCGATGCCAGAAGCTCGCGCAGGCGCGCGATCTCGATCTGCGTCTCTGTCACCATGCGCATCAAGAGCGCGTTCTCGTGTTCGAGATGCCAGATACGACGAAGCCGGCTGCTTTCGTCCTGCTTCAGACCCAAATCGTACACGTTCACGTTCGCCTTTGGCAACGCGGACTCAAGACACTCGAGCTCGGTTGGATTCATCGCACGCATTTCCAAATCCCCAAAAGCGCATTTCAAGAAATAGGCGACCTCCTGCCGTCGCACAACATTGGCCCCCGCCAATAATATTCTTGTAGGTTTGTTTCTTATCGTTGCTGTGACCGATCCTAAACAAAACGTCAGAATTGCGGACTGAAGGTGAATATTAAGTGGCCGGAACGTACTGATGAGACCCAGATCCGGTCGACATACCCGGAATTGGCGAAGCTACTCGGCTGCGATACGGCGATTGCCCGTGCCACAGCCATCTGCAGCGGTCCATGGAGCCGGAATCCGCGACTTTGGCCGGCAAGCTGCGGGCAATGCACGAACGCATGGCCGCGTGCGTCCTCGCTGCGAGACCTCATCCCGTCATTACAAGCTGACATTTTGTCGCTCGCTTCGCGCGGGTCTTGCAGCAGATATCATTGCTTACCGTCGCCGGACGATTGCTTGTCGTCCGAAGAGTTTCCCTGGCCATCGCCGCCATAGCCGATCACTTCGACGATGAAGATCGAAGCCGGCTTGGAGTTGCCTGATGCGGTGGGCGCATCGGCCGATTTGGCCGCCGCGCCCGCGGCGTTCGACCCGGCCGTCAGCGCGCCGATGCTCGGGACGGAAATCGCGGGAATTCCGATGGTGCCTCCCTGCGCCTGGATGTTGCCGGCATTGGCGATCACGGGCGCGATGACGACCACGACGCCCGACCCGCCGATGCCCGCCGTTCCGGCATCGATCACGCCGCGGGGCGCCACCAGGTAGATATTCGCCGCCGTGGCCACCCGCGATGCCCGCAAGGTCTGGATGCCCGAGCCGGTCACGAAGCCGCTGAGGTCGATCGACTGGTAGTCGTTCTGGTCGAACAGCACCTGCAGCGAGGGCGCCGACGAAATGGTCTTGGAGCCGCGACCTGCATCGAGGTCACCATTCGAGCTCCACATCAGGATTTCGCCGCCCTGGCTGGTGAGCACGCGGCTCGCATTCACGCGCACGCTTTGATCGGTGAAGGTGTTGATGGCCCCGCCGCCCAGCGTGAGAATGCCAAGATCAGGCAGTTTCAGGGCGGTATTCGGCTCGGTGGCCAGCGAGCCGACGATGATGTTGCCGCCCGGGCCGAAGATCGAGACGTCGCCGCCGAGCTTGGTCTGTATCGTGCCGTGCAGCAGGTTGAGATCGCCGGTCTTGACGAGCTGGCTCGCGCCGCCCGGACCGCCGTCGAGCGCGTTCTGGGTGTAGCCGAAGCTCGCCGGGAACATGGCGTTCACCATTTGGTATCCGCGCTGCGATTTCGTCTCACCGCTCAGCTGACCGACGCCGGCGGCCTTCAGCTCGGCGAAGAAGACCTGGTCGACGAAGACATGCTGGAGATCGGCCGGCAGCTTCTGGAATGCCGCGAAGATGTCTTCAGGATTGTTCGAGCTCGCAGGCTTGCCGACCCGGGCGAGGAAGCCTTGCAGCTCGCTGATATAGTTGTGGGCGACATTCGCCGCGTTAGCGGGATCGACATAGGAATTGACCACCGCCTGGTAGTCGACGCCGAACTTGGTGCCGAACATCGTGATGATGTCGGCGCCGCGGCTGGTACCGGCGGCTTCCGTCAGCAGCGCGTTGCGGCGCGGGTTGCTCTTGGTACCGAGCAGTGCCTGATTGTAGATGCCGATCGAACCGCCGCCGGTGCTGTTGTCGACGTAGAAATTGCCGACGGCGGTCGGACTGGAGTTTCCGACCGATATGATGCCTTCCTGCACCTTGGCTTCGTCGGCGTTGTTGTGGGCCGCGGGAAGGAACGGACCGATGTCGCCGCCGGCCTGCACCACCAGGAAGCCGGGTCCGGCGACCTGCAGCCCGCCGCCATTGCTGTAACCGGTGTAGGTGATGTTCCGGCCCGCGGCGATCGTGCTGACATCGCTGGTGTGGATGTTCTGCACGATGATGTTGAGATCGATGAGGTCGCGGCCCGCATAGACCTTTGCCGGACGGTTGATCTCAATGCGCTGGTAGACGTTTTCGGTGGAGCTGGAGGTTCTTCTGCCGTAACCGCCCGTTGCGGTAATGTCGCCGGTCGCGGCGTAGATCCGGGCGGTCGTATCGAGCCCCACGGCCACATCGTTCTCATGCGCCAGGATCGCGCGGCTGGAGGGATCGTTATTACCACTGTTCGGGCGGAACGGATCGAACGCAACATCGATCAAAGACGGCCCGGCGGAGATGAACGGACGTGGCGTGCCCGGGAGGAGTGTCGTTGAGGTCGTCGGGTAACCAAAAGTGAGGTCGATGCTGCCCTGCGCCAGCAGATTGAACGTCCCATTCTCGGAAGGGCTCAACACGACGCCTGGCATCGGAACGTTTGAACCGGTCAGTTGGGTCGCCGGATCGCTCCTGATGATCTTGGCAATGCCGGTCGTGATCAAATTGCCATCGAGCGCACGCGCATCGAAGCTTGCAGGATACGCCGATGACGCAGCGCCGAGCACCTTGCTGGTGCCGAGACTGGAGTCGCTAATCGTCGGAGGTGCAACGGTGATGGTCAGATCGCCTGCCTGCGCCACCAGCGAGACTTTGCTGTCTGGACCGTAAGTGTCCATGTAGAGCGGTGTCGCAGGGGGGCTAAGCGTATCGAGGGGATTTGCCCTGCTCGGTTGCTGGGCATGTAGCGCAGCTGGGTTGACCACCCCGGCGATCGTGATTGCGCCATTCGCCGTCATCGCGATCTTTCCGGTATCGACAGCGAGCACCGGAACGTCAGGGAGCAGGAGCTCGCTCGTCTTGTACCGGGAAACCGTACCATTCTGACCGATATCGCCGCCTGCCGTGATGGTGGCAGAACCGGAGCCCTCATAGAACGAGCCGCCCCTGATGTCACCGCCGGCACGCACGACCATGTTGCCGCTGCCGTAGAGATGCGCGACAGGCGTGCTGCCCGCGGCCAGACCACCGCTGACCCGGCCGGTCGTCGGCAACGACACCGAAACATCGATGAGGTCGCGCCCGGCGATCACGCTCGCATTGCCACCGGCGCTGAGGAAGCCCTGCTGGAAGCTGCCGTACTGGATCCACCACGCGCTTTGCGAGGCGATTTGAGTTCCCGCAGGCGCGAAGATACCAGCGCCCAAGGGCGTGAGGTTGGCGTCGGGCGTCACTTCGGCAAGCGACAGCAGCCAGGGTTGATAGTATTGCAGCACCTTGTTGTCGGTGGCGCTATGACCTTTGATGTCCCGCTGCGCGTTGATGACAACATCGCCGCCCATTTCCGGGAACGCTGCCGCGGTCGGCGGACCGTAATAGAGGCCCTCGTTGAGGAAAGTGCTGCTAGCGCTATAGCCCAGGACCCGAGGCTCGAAGAAGCCGTTCACCTTGTCGGTGTCAGGCACGACGCTTCCGTTGGCCAGGTGATAGTTCGGATCCGTCAGCCTAGCCGTGTTGACGCCGGCCGCGTAGATTACGCCGGGCGCGGCCGTATCCTTCAGGATGACGTCTTGCGCCGCCGAGATATCGATGTTGCCCGTACCGGTCCGCACCATGGTCGGAAGGTTGACGGACACCGATGTCCCATTCGTAGCGATCAACGATTGCTTGTAGGTGGCGTGCTTGTCGACGATCACGTCCGCCGCCTTCGTCGGCAGCACGGCTGAGGGGTTGGCGCTTGCGAAGTCGGCACCGGCGGTGAGCCGATAGGACCAGGACGATGGCGAGGTCACCAGCCTGATGACCGGACTGGATGTATTGCAGTCGGCAACGCAGACGCGCAAGGCATGCGGGAACAGATCCGCGTTGGCGAGATCCTCCGTGGTCGGGCTGACGCTATTGGCCGCATCCTTGTAGGGTGCGATCGGGCCGCCCGTATAGTCGCTCAGATAGTAAGTGTAGGGGGCGCCGCCCTTTGCATCGATCGTGCGGGCGGTGGCGCCGAGCTTGCTGATATAGGACGGATCCTGATAGTCGCCGAACTGGAAGAAGCCGTCCGAAATCGAGGCGTTGACGTTGATGTTTCCGGCCGCACGCAAGGTCAGCGCGCCCGCATCGACGCCGCCCCAGGGTGTCGCCAGACGATAGTTGAAGCTGATGTAGCTGGAATTCGGATCGTAATAGGATTTGCCGGCGTAGGAGACCAGCCCGCCGGCCGTTCCCGCCGCCAGATTCCAGTTGCTGCTGACCGTGATGTCGCCCTTGGAATTCACGAGCTCGACGCCTGGCTGCACGTGCACGACGCCTGCCCCGAGGCTCTGCACGAGCGGGTCGAGCCGCGTGAAGAGATTGCTAAAGCCGTAGCTCTGCCCGTTATTGGTCCACCTGCCCTGAGTGATCTGGGAGATCGTATCCCCGAAGAACGCATGGCCCGTGCCGGCACCGCCGGTGAAGCTCGCGACGCCATCCTTACCCTGGTTTGCCGGATCGAATGCGAAGACACCGCTCGAGGTCGCCGGAATGTAGTCCGCCGTATCAGGCACGAACTGGGGCGTGCCATTGATCAGCTTCGTCGTCCCCGACAGGTCCGTCAGTTTCTCGAAATTGACGGTGGCGGTGCCGGAAGAAACAGAGACGAGCGAGGTGCCGTCGAAACCGGTGCTACCGGACGGAAGGGACAGCTGGGCCGAAATGATCTTCAGGGTCGATCGCGGAATGATGTTGAACTGGAGAGCATACGGCACGTCAACTTCATTACCCTGACTCATGACGCCTGCAATTTTTACCGTCGCCACCCTAGTCGTGTAGCCGGTACCAGGATTGGTGATTGTGATCGAAACGGTCCCGCTTGCATCGACTGACGCGAAGCCCTGAGCCCTGACGCCTCCCGGTGTCTGCGGGTCCGGGAAGGTGACCGGAATGTTCGTCTGACCGGGCGTGAGCTGATTAAACTCCGTGATTTGCTTCGGGACGAAGGTTTCAATCCCCATCACGAAATTGACCGTCGCAGCGATGGCGCCGGAGGTGTTGGTCACGAACGCCGGGCTCGGGGCGCTGGCGAACCCGCCGGTGGCCCCGGTAATGCTCGAAATCTTCCAGCCTGAGACGTTCGTCCACGTCCCTTCAGTCGCCGGGATGAGATTCCCGTTCTGGTCAACGCCCTTGTACCAGCCGGCGGTGTCGATCGTTCCGAACCAGCCGAGGCTCGATCCGTCGATGCCGTGCGTGCCCGCCTGGGTGTCGAACGCGACGAAGCCGTTTACCGCGACGGCGCGCGCTCCGACGATGCTGGTCCTGGACCGGTCGTTGACGTTGTTGGTCGCATCGAGGACGGGAAGTTCGTTGTAGGTCTTGTCTCCGTCGGCGTAATAGTTGAGGCCGTTGGGGCCATTGGGGTTCGTGGTATTGCTGAGGGCGACGATCTTGACGTCGTTGTTGCCGTCAAGCGGTGCGCGGAACGTCACCGTGCCGCCGCTCAAGCCACCTTTGGTGCCGCCCGACACGTTGATCTGCGTGCCCAGCTGAAGGAAAATCTTCGACTTGGCAGCCCAGCTGATTCCAACGGTGACGTCGCCACCGCGTTCGTCGGCGTGAGCGGTCGAGGCGTCGATCACGCCGCTGCTCGCGAGCAGGACCGCGTTGGCGCCATAGAGCGAAACCTTGCCGCCGGCCTGACCATTGCCGTCGAGCGAGTAGCCGCCATAGCCGGTGGCGTCGATCCGGCCGCGAATCTTGATCTGGCCGGATTGCCGGCTGGGATCGCTGCTCCAGGACGGATCGTCGGCCGTCAACGTGATGTCGTGAGCCTTGAGCGTGTGGTCTTGCAGCAGCTCGAGGTTTCCGGTGCGGGTGTGAATGTCGATGGCCCCGGTCACCCCGCCGTCAAGCAGCCGGTCGGCCAGCGCGGTCAGATCGGCTTTCCCCTTGATGTCGAGCTTGAACCTGCCGCCGAGGCCCGGGCCGCCGGCACCGCGCAAGGCGCCATTGAGCGTCGCATTGCCGCCGAACGTGGATGCGGGATCGCCGAGCGCGGTCACCTCGATCGTGCCGCCATAGCCGAGCCCGCCCGCCGGCTGCGCGACGTCGATGACGCTGAGTGCATCGGTGTAGACGTTGCCCTTGTCGGATTTGAGCACGACCTTGCCGCCCGACAGATAGGTGTCGACGTCGACCAGGGTCTTCTTGTATCCGCCCGCTGCAAGATAGGCGCGGGGCGCCAGCCACACATCGCCCGCGGTGGCCTCAAGCGCGATGGTGCCGGCCTGCGCCTGGATCATGCTGCCGATCACGACGTCCGCCCCGGTGAGCGACAGCTTGCCGCCGGTCTCGGCACTGTCGGCCGGCCGCGCCAGCGGCGGATCGCGCTGCAGGATATCCGACAGAACGATATGACCACGCGTCGTCACGGCGAACGAGCCGCTGCCCTTCGAGGTCGCGCCTGCGACGAGAACATTCCGTGTCGCGAGGTTGAGGTCGACGGCGTCGTTGCTGCCGCCAAGCGTCAGGCTGCCGGACGCGGCGACGAATACGCGATTGGCTGCGGTCATGAAGACCTCGCCGTAGCCCAGCATGGTCTGCGCGCCGCCGCCGAGGACGATCTCGGACGCATCGAAGCCCAGCTTGTATCCGCCAGTTGCGGGCGCGACGGTCGAACCGCCCGCGGCACCCGTATTGACCAGCGTGATCGAGCTGTCGCTCCCGTTCGCGGAGATTTTGGCGCTGCCTCCGTTGTCGGCCCGCACGATCCTTGCCGCGTCGAGAGTCAACTTGGAAACTGCGCCCGGATTGTAGTCGCCATAGAGCGTGATGTCGCCCGAAAGCGCCTTCAGCGACAATTCCTTCACGTCGGCGAATTGTTGGTTGTACAGAGCAACGCTCTTGTCACCGACGAGCGTGGGTGAGCCGAGGGCGATGGTCCGCGCCGTCACGTTGAGCTGTTGCAGATGAATGTCGCTGCTGTTGCCCACGATCGCATTGGTCGACGCGGTCGCCTGCATGGTCGCGGACTTGGCGGTGACGCTGGCACCGGACTCGATCACCAGGCGCCCGGCATCGGCGGGCAGCAGAAGCGAGCCGTTCACGGCACCGGGCACTTTCGGATCGGTGCTGGACGCGAACTGGATCGAGAGCGACGGCGGAGCCACTCCGCTCGGGCCTGAGACCTTCAGGCTCGAATCGTTGGTAGCGACGAAGAGCGCGCCGAGGCCCTTGGTCTGGTTGGCATAATTGCGCAGCAAATCGCCGACGGTGCCGATGTTGCGATAGACGCTGCCGTCCGGATTGAGCACGAAGCTGCCGTCGGCGTTCTTGACGAAATAGTCGAACTTCGAGATGTCCACCCCGGTGATGACGGTGCCGCTCGGATCGAGCGTTCCGCCCAGCGCTGCTGCGATTTGCTGGGCCGTGGTGGGCGTGCCGTTCGCGGGATCGGCGAAATAATAGCTGCGGCCGGCGCCGGCATGGACGATGCCGGTGGTCTTGATGACGCTGCCGGTCGCGATCCTGACCGTGCCGCTGTCCGGGCCCGGCGCATCGATCTGGTTTTCCACGACGACGGTCTGGCCGTTCACCGTCAGGGTCTGGGGGATCGTCTGAGGCTGCGAGGACGTCGGGACCCCGGCGACGAGTAGGATTTCCGGCGCGCTCAGCGTCTCGCCGTTCGTATCGACCAGCACGGAGCTGGCGGTCGGCGTGATCAGCGTGCCCTTGGTCGTATCGCTGCGCAAGCCACCGATCAGGATGCTCTCGAAGCCGTTGAGCTCGGAGGCATCAAGTCCGACATAGCTGGCAGGCGTCTCGTTGTTGAGATATCCGGCATGGCCGAGAACGGCGAGCTTGGGCGCGCTGATGTCGAGCTCGCCACCGCGTCCGAGATTGCCCTTGTCGTCCTGACCTGGCTGGGTCAGGGCGATGCCCTTGAGCAGGATCGTCTGCTGGGCAAGGACGGCGAGACGGCCGGCGTCCATCGGCAGCCGCGGCACGGTCGTGCCGTTCTTCGCCGCGAGGCTGGTGAAATAGCTGTTGGCGCGGTTGAAGCTGTACTCGCTATATTGCCGCCAGACCGAATTGGTCTGCACCGCGAACATGCTCTGGCCCGACGATTGCTTTCCGGGCATGGTCGACTGCGTGTAGTGACCCCTGACCAGCACGGTGCCATCAGGCAGGGTCGTCGTCGGCCGGTTCACGCCGGTGTTGTCGCCATAATAGACCACGCGCATCGCGCCCGGCAGGGTCGCATAATGCGCGGGATAGAGCGTATAGGTCCCGGCCGGAATGCCGTTGCCGCCGTCAATCGTGATCTGGGTGCCGGCAAGCGGATAAGTATCGCCTGCGGTGACGGTCTTGCCGAGATCGGCGCTGGTCGCAGCCGTCATGTGAATGTCGAACGCCGCCACCGCATCTCCTGACGGCAGCAGAGCGTAGACCGTCTGGCCCAACGGCGTCGTGGTCAGCGTATCGCGCGAACCGCCCTTGCCCTGGATCCATTCCATCGCCTGCAGGTCGCCACCGCCGCGCAGATCGATGGTCGAGCCGTCCTGCCGTTCCACGTTCTTTCCGGCGAGCACGATGCCCTTCGACGACGGCTGCGCCAGCGGATTGGTGCTGGAATTGTAGTACCAGCCGCTGCCGTCCAGCGTGGCGCCATACGGCACGGTCGTATCGGCGAGTGTCACCGAGGTCAGGCTGCCGGGCAGAAGGCTCACCGACTGGGTCACGATCGGCGAGACAGCCGTATCGGTGTTGCCGAGCGCGATCTTGCCGAGCGGCGCGAACAGATTGCCGCCCTGCTCGATCGTCGTCGCATGGACGTTGAGGCCGCCGCCGGCGGACAGCGGCGTGCGCGTCTTGCTTCCGGCCGGCGCCGCGAAGGTCACCTTGCCCGGCGTCTGGATGGTGAAGTTGACGGCGGAGACCGGATAGATCCGCTGCGCGGACAGCAGGAGATCGCCGAACGACGACATCTTGCCCGTGAATGTCGCGGGATCGGAGGGTTGCGTTGCGCCGGCCGGGACGATGCCATTCACGACCTTGGGGGTGCTGAGGCGGATGTCGCCGCCGCTGAGCAGGCTCACCTTGCTGAAGCCCGAGAAGGTGGCGCCCTCGACGTCGATCGTCTTGCCGCCGACGGTCAGCGTGCTGCCGCCCGTTGCGGTCGGAAGACCGCCGCCCGTCAACAGCACATAGGACGCCGAGATATTGGCATCGACCGAACTCGTCGGGGCCTGGATCACGCCGGCGGCGATCTCCAGGCGGTTGGTGACGGTCCAGTCGAGCGGGCCGGTAATACTCAGGAAACTATATGACGGCGCCGAGTAGGCGTTGCCGTAAATCGTGCCGGGCACGTCGTTGAAGAACCGCGCCGCACCGCCCGTTCCGGACGCCGCGTAGAGGTAGACGTTATCGAACTGCGAGAGCTGGTCAGCCGCAACGAGCAGCGACGACGGCGCAGCCCCGGCGCCCTGCTTGAAGGCCGCCACGGCGGCGTTGACGTCCGTCGTGTCCTGCCGCAGCTGGATCACGCCGCCGCCGAGCCGGAGGGTGCCGCCATTGGCGCGCGCATCGACCTGCGTGGTGCCGTCGGCTGCGACATATCGGCCGCCGGCGGCAGCAAAACTGCCGCCCCAGGCAAAGCGCGACACATCCACGTTCACCGTGCCGGCATCGCTCCACGACCACAGCGACGACGTGGCGCCGCGCGCGCCTGCCACCTGGACGAAGCCGGCGGCGCCGGAAATGTCGACCTTGGCGCCGGCATCGGACACGAGATAGTTCAGACTGCTCGGCGCGCCGTAAGCGTAGTTACCGCCGCCGGTTTCGACTGCCGATCCTGCTTCGACCGCGAAGGTGCCTCCGGCGACATAGGTACCGCTGATCGCTGCTTTATTGGTCAGGCCGAACATCGAATTGGCAACGAAGGCGCCGGAGAGGTCGACGACCGCCTTCGCGCCGAGATGCGTCTTGAGCGCATTGATGAAGACGGTGCCGCCGTGATCGACGATGCTGCCGAGCAACTCGACGTTCTGCGCCTGAACCGTTCGCAGCGGATCGGTCGCAGCGAGGTTCCGGTTGGCTTCACTGACCGCGGCGAAGGTGATCTTCGCCTTCGGATCGGTGACGATGCTCGCGCCGGTATCGAGCTTGATGTTGTCGGCCTTCAGCGTGAGATCGACCGGCTTGCGCTGGTCATCCGGAAGCAGCGCCAGCGGCGCGCCCTGCTGGCCAAGCCTGGTGCCGGTCGCGGTGCTTCCGTAATAGGCGAGGCTCGACAGGTTCTGCTGTTGCAGCGACAGGCTGGTCCCGGACGAAACAATGATGTTGGCAGCCGCGCCGGACCAGTTGTCCGAGAGGGACTCGATCGCATAGCTGCCGAAGCCGCCGCCGGTGAGCAGCGATGTGGGAAGCGTGCTCGGCACGCCGCCGATGCGGATCGACGATGTCTCGCCGGACTTCAGCGCGCCGCCGATCCGGATAGTATCGACACCGGCCAGCCTCAGGCTGCCGTTACTCTCGAAGCCGTAGCCGAGCAGTTTGCCGTCAAGCTGCAGCACGGCGGCCGAGCCTTGAGTTGGCGCGTGCGGACCGAGTTGAGGGTCCCACGTAGGCCCCTGATAGAGCGCGAGAGCGATGCTGCCCGCTTTGCCCGCCATCAATCCGGTGGATACGGTCTTGGCCTTGCCTTGCGGCGAGATGTATCCACCGCTCGATACGTCGAGCACGCTGCCCTTGGCCAGCAGGATGCTTCCCGTCGCATCTGCGTAATTGTTGTTTCCTGCCGGCGTACTGTCCTTGTTCGTCGTGATCGAGATTGTGCCGCCGTCGATGAAGGCGGGGCCCGACATGTCGGTGGTCGTGCGACCGGTATCGTTGACGAAGCGACCGCTGACGTCGAGCGTGCCCGCGACGAACACGTTGGCAGCAATCACCGCGCCGGATTGATCGTTCGGCGCTTTGAACAAAGGCACATTGACAAACTTCGTCCGATCCGTCTTGAGATCGATCGATCCCCCTGCCGCGGCCACCGATCCGGCGATGTCGATCGCGCCGCCGGCAAGGACCGAGAAGGTGCCGCCGGCCGCAAGATTGAGCGCGCTGCCGCTCGACACCACGACGTCGTTGGCGGTGATGGCGAGCTGGCTGAGCCCGTAGCCGGACAGCGCATCGGCCGACAAATTCGTCGTGACGGCGCTTTGCGAGGTGTAGTTGGCCGATGCCGCGCCGCCAATCTGGACGCTCGACGGCGTCGTCAGGTCCAGCGTCCCCTGCAGGGGGAGCTGGCCGCTGTTGATCTGGCGTTCGCCCGCCACCGATCCGAAATACATCGTGCCGGTGAGAAGAGGATTGACGGTGCTGACGATGACGCTGCCGGCATCGTACCCCTCGCTATAGCCGGGCGAATAGATCTGCGTTCCCGTCGACCAGGTTTCGGTCACGCCCCAGCGCGAGTGATTGCGCGTGAACTGGCCCGCGATTCCGAGATAGGTCATGTTTGGATCGGCGTTGGCCATGCTGTAGATGCGGCCATCGGCGCCGATCAGGCGGGTGGCGTTCACCATGCCGCTTTCGAACTTGACGCCGCCACCGGCCACGTTGACGATCGAGCCGGCGGTCTGGACGCCGGCTTTGGCGTCGATCAGATCCGTCTTCAGGGTCACGCTGCCGCCGACCGTCATCAATTGATAGATGCTGCGGCCGACATTGCTCAAATAGCCGCTGGCATCCGCCAGCGGCGTGCCCACCCATTTCGTGCCGTCGGCGCGCGTGCCTGAGGCACGGATGTCGATATAGAACGTGCTGCCGTACAGCGTGGCCTCGTAGGGCGAACGCTGCAGCGGCATGTCCGCGTATTCCGCAAGCGGCTTGAAAGCAATGTAGTTGTAGCTCGCAGGCAGCGAGACGTTGGCAAGACCAGCAACATCGACGACCGCGCCGGGCGCAAGGAGAACCGTCTGCGGCGCGCCGGGAGTATTCGTGCCAACGTTCCTTTGCCCCGAGTCGACCGCATCGGCGCCTTGGTTGAACAGGCGCACCAGCGGATTCTGGTAGACACCAGAAGAAGTCTGACCAAGATTGATGGCGCGAAGCGTCACCTGCGCCGACGGCGCAGAGATGAGGCCGCTGGCGCCGACCGCGACCGTGCTCTGGGCGCTCAGCTCGATATAGGCTGGCGTGAATTTCGCCACCGTGCTGCTGCTGCTCGGCCCGCTCGCCAGCGGCTGGCTTCCATCATCGACCGGAAGACTTGAGATCACGCCATTCATGGCGACGCTGGTCGCGCCGCGCAGCAGCACCATGCTGTTGCGGCCGATGCTGGTATCGACCGAGATCACGCCCTGCACGAGATTGCCGGCTGCGTCCTTCAAGGCGCCGCCAGTCGCGTCGGTCGGATTATCGACCGAGATCCTGTCGCCGGTCATGACGACGATGCCTTGCGAAGCATCGATCAGGCCGTCGTGTCGCACGGCGCCGGTCCCGGCCAGATACCTGCCTGTCTGCCCGTAACCGTTGGTGTCTGGATCGGTTGAGTCGTAGTTGGAGTCGAAGTGAGAGACCCGGAACTCGGCACCGCGGAACTTGACGAGAGCGCCAGAAGAATCCTTGCCGAGCACGTTCTCCGGCAGACTCGAGAAGCCGTAGGGAACGAGGTCGATCGAGCGCGCCGCCACCATGGCGACCTCGCCGGTCGGCACGGTGATGGAGCCGGAATTGCTGACATTGGCACCGAACAAATACACCGAGCCTGGCGAGCCCAGCGGGACCTGGTCGGTTGCAATGCCGGCCTTGATCGAGGCGCCACGCTCGACCGTGATGTCACCCGCGACGATTTTGGTCGTCTTGCCGCCGGCCGCATCGTAGATCGAGAACGAATTGAGCTCGGCGATACCGGTGTTGAGGAAGAAGCGGTCGCGCTCGGCCTGGTCGGTGCCGAGCTTTCCGATATCGAGGCTGGAGGCGATCAGCGTGTGCACGTTGACCTGCGAGCCGGCGCCGAAAATGATGCCGTTGCGATTGATGAGGTAGACCGCACCCGGCGCGTTAACCTGGCCGAGAATCCGGGTCGGCGAGCCCGAGGCGGGATCGACCCGGTTCAGCGCGATCCAGTCGGATGCACCTTGCTTGAAGTTGACCGTCGTGTCGGCGCCGACGTTGAACGTCTTCCAGTTGAGGATCGCCTTGGACTGGGTCTGCTGGATATCGACCGTGACCTTCGGGCTGTTGGATTGAACGGTCTCGACCGGCCCATTGGCACCGGTCCAGCTCGAGTCGGTCTGCCAGGTCGTGGTCGTGCGTGTGCAGGATACCCCGCAAGACACGGTGCTCGTCGAGGAGCCGGCGGGATTGAGCTGCATCAGTCCGCCCGCCGTCACCCCGTTGGGAACCGACGACTGAGCCGCCCTCGCCGCCGCGGCTGCGTCCAGCTGCAGATTGCGCGCGGCGTTCAACGCCGCCGCGGCGCGGGCGAGCGATTCCTGGGCTTGCGCCGCGGCGCCGGCGGCCTGCTGCGCGGCGGCGAGGCCTGCCTGCACCGCAGCCGCGGTCGGCGCGACCGTGTTGGCGCCGGGCGTGAGGCTGCGCGCCTCTCCGAGATCGCTGACGGCCATCAGCGCGAGCAGGCTGACGCTCCCGAGCAGGATGTTGTTGAGCGCGCGGCGCATCAGGACGGGGCGAACAAGGGTTTCGCGAGGGGCCACGCTGCACTTCCCAACTGTCAGGATCGTCCTGGCCGGACGATCAAAGCCGCCCGACGGGGGCGGCCAGAAACTCGCGTGGCATTTACCGATCGTTTACTAACATTCTTGTGTCAAACATGTATCAAACACGGATGATATGATGCCGCACGCCGGATTTCGTTGGGTCTGCCGCGCCAGAGGGTCTGCCCACAAAGGGACGGCGATAATTCGCTATGTTATAGAGCGATATAGCGGCCCGCGGCGCGGTTGCGTCCGGCACAATCTCTCGTGACCTGGTGCCGGAGACGCACGGCCGGCAGCCGCGCCTGGCCCTTCGGTCGGGCCTACTGCATCCTGGTCGGGAATGGTCCAGCCTGCTGGAACGGGTTGCCGGCCGCGGGCTGCTGCTGGAATGAGGGCGGTCGCACCACGATCGTCGCGCCGGATGGAGGCGGTCCCATCGGGGCCGCGATAGGCGGGGCTTGGCCGGTCAGGCTCGTCTGGAGCGGCGGAGGATTGCCCGAGGCCGCTGGCATGGTTGCAGCGGCCGGCATCGCAAGCGGCGGCGCGCCGCCGGCTTTCATGTCAGGGGACGGCATTGACAGCACGGCGGTGTCGAGACCGCGCGCAAGCTCTACTTCGCGCGGATTGACGTCCCGCAGAACCCAGCCCTTGTGATTTTCCCCGGCCTTCAGCCGCACCACGCTCTTGGTCGCGGAATCGAGAAAGAGACCCATCTTTTCGCGGCTCCCCGCGACGGTGCCGAGCAACGAGAGCTGCGGCTTCTCGGGCTCGACCGGCTTCGGCGGCGGAAGCGGTGCGGCGACGGGCTGCGGCGCGAGTGCCACCGCCGGCGGACGCCTGGTCGGCGCGAACAACGGCCGCTCGCGCGTCGCCGTCAGCCGGTTGAGCGGCTTGCCCCATAGCGGGTTGCCGGTCGGCTGCGGGTCCGCCGGTGCGGTTGCAGCCGCCGGCGGCGGCATCGTCGTGACCGGGTTTGGCGCCGGAGTGGCCGCAGCTGGCCGCGTGGCGAACAAATCCTCCTGCGGCTCCGCACCGCGCGACTCGACCGCAGATGGCGCATTGACCGCTAGCGCCCCGCCATTGGCGATCACCAGCACAGCAATCAGCGTCAACCCCTGCATCGACATAGCCGCAACCGCCCTCTCCGTACGTCAGCCACCGTGTGATCATGTAACGATCGCATGTCGCACCTGAACGCCGTCCTTGCCAAGGTTCGGGCTAGCGCTAGTAACGTCCATTGTTATTGATTATGTGACTTCAACATGACGATGCGGCGTTTGCCTTCGTCGAAAGCGATCGCCGAACAAGATAAAAATGCACCCGGCAATGCCGGGTGCACAGATCTTGTCGGATCTTTAGCTCAGGCCGAAGCCCGAACGTCAGATCAGTAGGCGCCGACCTTGCCGGTGCAGCCGCCACTGCCGGTGAACTTCGGACCGTAGGTGGCGTCGGTCAGCAGCGCGTAAGCCTCCTGGTTCCATGCGGCCGGGAGCTCGGCAAAGCCGTTCTCGTGCAGGATCGCGAAGGCGTTCGGGCTGCCGTAGACGTAGTTGAGCCAGGTCATCACCCAATTGTAGCCGTTGATGCCGTTCGCGTGCTGCTGGTAGCACTGGTACATCAGCAGCCAGGTGAAGCCGGAGATCGGGTAGGAATCCGGCAGGACCGGGTTCGACACGACGCCCTGGAGGCTCCAGGCCAGCGGGTTGGCGCGGTCAGCAGCGGTGGCAAAGCGAGGAACGGCCGAGCTCATCGCAGTCTTGGCATTCTGATAGCTCGGAGCGTGGAACTGGCCGGTGCCGACGGTGAGATCCCACTCGTGCAGGTTCGCCGTCTTCATGCCGCCGACGCGGACGGGCAGCCAGTAGTCCGACGAGGCATAACCCATGGCGCCGTTGGTCGAGCCCACGAGCGCGACGAGGTTACCGCTGCCCGAAGCGTTGGCGAAGGTGCCGCCGCCGGGATTGGCAACCGTGCCGGAGCACTGGTCGGTCGGGAACTGATCCGGCCAGTTCAGCAGGTTCGCACCAGCCGGCAGCAGCGGCTGCGAGCATGAGCCGGCACGATCCGTCCACGGGAACGCGTAGGAGACGACCGTCGAATTGGTCTCGTTCATCGGGCCGAACTGGTAACGGCACTGATCGACCAGGGCGTTGGAGAACAGGAATGTGGTGCCGCTGCCGTCAGTGCGGTGCACGAAGGTGATGTTGCCGGTGCCGAGCGTGCCGCCGTTGAGCGCGGTGAGGATCGGGTTGTTCCACTTGGTGATGTGGCCCGACACGATGCCGCACAGAGCCTGACGCGACAGGTTGAGACCGCTGCTGCCGCCCGCCGGGGTGGCCGGGAGGATGTTCAGGTTGGCACCGGTGCCGTCCTTGCCGTTGAACCCGATCGCGACGGGGCCGACGAGCGTGGGGATCTGGACGATGTTGCCGAAGGTCGCCTGATTGCCGGCGTTGTTCCAGGCGGTCACGTCAGCAGCGTTGATCACGTCGTCGCTGCCGGCGAACTGCACGCCGTCCCAGTCGGAGACGTTGTTGATGCCGAAGGTGCTGTCGGTATAGGGAACCGTAGTGCCGGGGGGGTTGGTGACGCTGGCCTTGTTGTTGGTGCGGAGCACCGTCTTGCCGTTGCCCGAACCTGTGCCGGCATAGAGGATCACGCCGCCGAAGCCGCTGCCGTTGAAGGCGGCGCAGTTCGCGGCCTTCGCATACGGACCAGGCTTGCCCGAGCTGCCCTGCGCCTGGTTGTACATGCAGTCCATCAGCTGCCGATAGGCAATCTGAGGGAACGTCGCGCCGGCGCCGAACGCCAGTTGTGCTTGCGCGCCATGGGAAGCGATGCCCGCGCAGGCAAACGCAACCGAGCCCACCAAGATATTCTTCAAGTTCCGCATATCGAAAGACCTCCTGATTATTCTACGAACTTCGCGCGTGCCCCAGGGCTGCGCATCGAAGTCGCGCGCAAGCTAGTCGCGATATGTGAGGCTTTCGTTGTCCTTTTGTGACTTATGTTATTTCATCTCACATAGATAACACATCGAGCGCGACGCGCGACGCAATATCCCGCGTGAAATCAGCGCCGTCCGATCAATCGCACGCTCTGCAGATTTATTGTTATCCACATGAGTCACGTGAGATCGGCGCGCCCATCTCATATTAAACGGGTGCGCACGCACTCAATACGATGCTGATGCGGGGGCGCCCCAAGGCGATTTCAGGTGCGCCTCAACCGCGATCAGACGAAGACAAGGGCGGTGGCGTATTGCTGCGCCTCGGCGCGTCACCGACTTGTCTTTTTGATATCATACGGTCGTTACGATCACTTCGTTAAGAAGCTGGCGTCTTAACAAAGGGTGCACCCGCGGCCGCAATGAGCGTCGTCGACAGCGTGTTTCATTCTGCGGCCGCGTCACCCGATCAAGCCAACTCAGTAAGATAAAGGACCTTACGTGATGAAGGTTGTGTCCGCTTCTCGCGCGTCGAATCCGCTCGCCATGGCACGAGCCGCTACGGCTGCCATCCTGCTTGCTGCTGTCCTCGGCACGACGGGACCGACCTTCGCCCAGTCTCCGGCCGCCGACCGCGTCGTCGCCGTCGTCAACGGAACGCAGATCCACGAGAGCGACATCAAGGTCACCGACGAGATGGTCGGCCGCAACCTGAACAGCCAGGACCCGGTCGAAAGACACGATGTCATCCTGAAGATGTACATCGACACGATCCTGCTCTCGAAAGCGGCGAACGATCGAAAAGTCGTCGATGAGGCGGACCTTCAGCGCCGGGTGACCTTTGCGCGCAATCAGGGCCTGATGAACAATCTTCTGTCCATTGTCGGAGAGCAGGCTGTAACGGACGAATCGATCCGCAAAGCCTACGAGGAGGTCGTGGTGAAGGCGGCAAACAACGAGCCGGAGCTGCACCTGCGTCACATCTTCTTCCTGTTCAAGGACGCAAAGGACGACGCTGCGGTAAAGGAAGCCGAGGGAAAGGCCAAGGCGGCCCTCAAGCGAATCAAGGCAGGCGAAGACTTCGCGGCCGTCGCCGCCGACGTGTCCGAAGATCCGATCACCAAGGTCAAGGGCGGCGATTTCGAATGGCGCGGACGGGCCGAAATGGGCGAGGAATACGCCAAGATCGCCTTCACGATGAAGAAGGGAGAGGTGTCGGAGCCGATCAAGACGGCGGTCGGCTGGCACATCATCAAGGTCGAGGATCAGCGCGCGCGCACGCCGATCGCGCTCGACAAGATTCGCGGAAGGGTCGCAGCGATGGTCGCGGCCAACGCCCAGTTCGAATTCGTCGACAAGCTGCGCGCAGAAGCCAAGATCGAACGCTTCGACGTGCAGCAGGCTTCGGACAAAGCGGCGCCGAAGCAAAATTGAGCGGCCGGATGATGTGCCCACATCAACCGCGTCATCGGGCATCATGATGATGGCAGGCATCGAGACATGAGCCTTGCCGTCATCATCCTGACCCACAACGAAGAGTGCCACATCGCGCGCGCCCTCGCCTCGGTTGCCGGAATCGCAACCGAGGTCTTCGTCGTCGACAGCTTCTCGACCGACCGGACCGTCGAGCTGGCGCGGGCACGGGGCGCGACCGTGTTGCAGAACAAGTTCATCAACTACGCCCGGCAATTCCAGTGGGCGCTCGACAATGCGCCGATTTCAGCGGCTTGGGTGATGCGTCTCGATGCGGACGAGGTGATCGAGCCTGATCTCGCCGTCCGGCTTCGCGACGAACTGCCGCGTCTCGGCGACGACATCGTCGGGATCAATCTCAAGCGCAAGCACATCTTCCTCGGTCGCTGGATTCGCCACGGCGGACGTTATCCGCTGTTGCTGCTGCGGATATGGCGGCGCGGTCACGGCCGCATCGAGAACCGCTGGATGGACGAACACATGATCCTGTGGGGCGGCGGAACCATCACGCTCGACGGCGGCTTTTCCGATCACAATCTCAAGGACCTGACTTTCTTCACGGACAAGCACAACAAATATGCGACACGCGAGGCGATCGACATCATCAACCAGCGCCGTCGCTTGTTCCAGCGGGACGTCGACCTCGCGACTGAAGAAGGCTCGCGCCAAGCCGCGATCAAGCGCTGGATCAAGGAAAAGATCTACAACCGCATTCCGTATCAGATCAGCACACCGGCCTACTTCCTTTGGCGCATGACCTTGCAGCTCGGCTTTCTCGACGGCAAAGAGGGGCTCGTCTATCACGCGCTGCAGGGGCTCTGGTACCGGTTCCTGGTGGGCGCCAAAGTGGCTGAATTGGAGGCGGCGATCGCACATATCGAAGATCCCGAGCAGACGCGCGCCGAACTGCGTCGTCTGACCGGGCTCGCGATCGAGGCTTGATCGTCGCGGCCCCTCGCAATCCCAACAACGGCGGCAGACATGACCTGGAAGCGCGCAAAACTCGTCGCCCTGTTTCAACTTTTCTGGTTCGCGAACGCGAGTGCACAGCCGGCGATATTCTGGTTCAACGATCCCGTCGATCCCGACGAGACCGTACTCGTCACCGGCGCAGATCTCAATGAAGTCACATCGGCAACCATTGCCCGCGTCGATGAGCAGGGATCGAGCTCCAAAGCGGAGCGGGAGACGTCCGTCGAAATTCTCCAGGCGAACCCGCTCTCCCTGAAGTTCATCATCCCCAGGGATTTCACACCCGGCATTTACCGATTCACCCTCAATCACGCCGGAGGATCGCTGACCGGCCGGGTCAATCTTCCGACGATCTACTGGACGCAAGGAGACCTGGGTGACGCCGTGTCCCCCGGAGGCACGATCCAACTGTTCGGCCGCAACATCGTCCGGCAGTCGAACCACGCGCAGCTCGAGCTGCGACCCGATGGTGGCGGCGCGCCGGCCAGGGCTATTCTGGCCAAGGGCAATCTGTGGCGCGGCGGGTTTCGGCTTCCTGATCGGTTGGCGTCCGGCCGTTACAAACTGCGCTTGTTCAACGGAAACGGCGGCAGCGGTGAATGGGTCGACGCCGGCAGCATCACCGTCCGGAAGCCCGATCCCGAGCCGACGCAATCATTCGATGTCCGGGCCTATGGCGCGATCGGAGACGGCAAGTTCGACAATACGCGCGCGGTCAGGGCCGCAATCGACGCCGCAAGCCAGGGCGGCGGCGGGACCGTCTACTTTCCGCAAGGCCGCTATTTGATCTCGGACATGCTGGTCATTCCGCCGCATGTCAGCATCCGTGGTGAGCGAACCGACCTCGTCAATCTTCTCTGGCCGGATCTTGCCAGTCCTCCGGTCGCCCTTTTGCAGGGAACGTCCCACTTCTCGATTGAAGACGTGACGATCTATGCCTCCAATCACCTGCATGTCATCTCGGGCGGCTTCGTGTTTCGCGACACGCAAGCACCCGATGCGGGCGACATCGCCATCCGGCGCGTCCGCATCCGCGCCTCCGCCTTCCGCGTGCTGCTGGACGTCGAGACCGCCGTCAAGCGCATGAAGGAATTCCACCAGCTCTTCTCAGAGGGCGCTCCGGATACCATCCGCCTGACTGGAAGCAGGATCGATGTGTCGGATTGCGATGTCCTCGGCTCCGGCAATTCCCTCCGGCTGTTCAAGGCAAGCGACGCCGTTGTTTTCGGCAATATTCTAAACAGCGGGCGGGACGGCAGCTATTACGTTCTCGGGTCGCGCCGGGTCATCTTTGAGAATAACGTCGTGACGGGCGCCGATCTCCAGGCAACGGGCGGGGGCATCACCACCCTGTCAAGAATGGTGACATCGTCGGAAAACATTTTCGCAGGAGGCAATTCGTTCAAGGGAATTTACGGCCTGGATCGCGAAGGACTGACCAGCGACGGCCCGAGCGGCTATTATTTCGGCCATGTCGTGAGCAACTCCCCCGACAATCTGGTTCTGACCGCCCCCTACACCCCTCCCCCGTTCCAGGACTGGATCGGCGCCATGGTGATGGTGGTGAACGGCCGCGGCGCGGGTCAATATGGCCGCATCGTATCGACGGCAGGCTCGGCGCCCGGAATGTCGATTACACTCGACCGGCAATTGCAGGTCGCGCTCGACCGGACGTCGGAAGTCACGATCGTTCAGGCTCATGAGAACTACCTGATCATCGACAATTTCTTCGAAGATACCGGCGTGGCGGCGCAGAGTTTCGGCACCGCGCTCGGTCATGTCATCGCCGAGAATCGCTCGAACAGAACGAGCGGATTCGCCGCGATCGGACAGTTTTACGGCCACTTTCAACCGTGCTGGCGCGTCCAGATACTCAACAACCATATCCTCGAAGGAAACGTCTACCGGGCGGGCCCGGACAGAAATGTCATTTCGAATGAGGCCCTGATCTTCGTCCGCGCCAACCAGGTACCCGCCGCGGCCGGGCGGCCGCCGCTCGTCCAAGCGATTATCGTTCGCGGAAATCGCCTCGACCAGGACGCCCATATCCAGGTCGAAGGCCTCGCCGGCGCTTCGTTCGGCGTTCGTGATGTGATCATCGAGGCGAATACGACAGGCCCGTCTCGCATGGGAATCGTCGTCGATCGCGGCGTCGCCTCATGGCTTGGTCGCCGCAACGTCGAGGGACGGCGCATCGCGCGATAGGCCGCTTCCCGCCTGCCGGCGATCAGCGAGGCGACAACTTTGTCCGCCTTCCGGAGCTGGTTGAGGGAAACAGCGCGAGGCTATCGATCCACCGGCGAGCAGGCGTCTCGATGAAAAGGTACGAGATGCAGGAGACCGCAAAGACGCTCGCATAGCACACGACGCCGATGACGAGCATCAGGCCGGCGCCCGCATGCAGCACCTTGTCGCCGATCCCGTTGATGAGGACCGTGATCAGGATCGAATGCCACATATATATTGAGTATGTGAGCTGCCCGAACGGTGCGAGCCACCTGACCGCCGATCCGACCGAACCTTGCACGTCGGCCGCAATCGCTGATCCCGCCACAACATAGACAAGCACGAGACTCACGATATCGGGCATTCCCGTCGTCATCACAGCCACGGCGATCGGCAGAGATGCGGCCAGGAAGAGCCCAGGCCTGGGGATGCAGCGCAAGTTATCCCGCCAATAGAACAACGATATCCCGATCAGGAACGAGGGCAGCGCCCTGGGAACGGGCGCGAGCAGCTCCCACGCGCCGCCCTCGACCCGATGAACCACCGCGACCACAAGAAGCGCGGCTATGGTCGCGCCAAGAAGGCCCGTCTTCGTCCTGTACCCGACCCACGCAAGCAGCGGGAACAGCATGTACATGACCATTTCGGCGCCGATCGACCATGAAACACCATTGAACGATATGCCGTTGCCACAGCTTACGATCGCATGGAGAAAGACGGCCGTCTGCGCAATGCAGCGCAGGTCGAACGAGGGCATGCGATTGACCGTTTGCCCCAGCGCGGCCGCCGTGCCGATGATCGTGATCGACACGATCAGCGTAAGGAGGTGAAGCGGCACCAGTCGCCCCACTCTTCGCTGCATGAAATTGCCAAAATCGGCGAAACTTCCGATCTTGCCGCAATACACATAGGCAATCACAAAACCAGAGATGACGAAGAACAAATCGACGAAGAGCGACAGGCCCCTCGTCTGCTCGTTCAGCGCATCGCGAAACGCCTTGGGCACAAAATATTCTATCGAATGATACGCTACGATGCCTGCGGAGGCGACGAAACGCAGAAAGTCCAGATTGAGCAGCTCGCCGGACGCCGGGCGCAGCCTGGAAAAGAGTTGCATTCCGGGGCCCCACATTTGCCGCTTCGCCTCAGCCTACGGCCGCTGGGAGCAAGAGATCCTCCTGCTTCCGCAGAAAAGCCTCGTAGGCAAGCCGCAGGCCCTCGCGCAGAGAAGTCCTGGCGCGCCACCCGAGCTGCATCAGGCGGCTGACGTCGAGTAGCTTGCGCGGGGTGCCATCGGGACGGGTCGTATCGAATTCGATCGCGCCATCATATCCGACGGTGATCGCGACCTCGGCGGCGAACTCGGCAATGGTGATGTCTTCGCCGGTCCCGACATTGATCGGCTTGTCGCTCGAATAGCCCTTGATCAGGAAGACGCAGGCGTCGGCGAGGTCGTCGACATACAGAAACTCACGCCGCGGGGCGCCGGTCCCCCACACGACGACGCTCTGCGCCTTCGCCAGCTTGGCTTCATGGAATCGCCGTATCAAGGCGGCGACGACATGACTGTGCTCCGGGTGATAATTGTCTCCGGGACCATACAGATTGGTCGGCATCACGCTGATGAAGTCGACGTTGTATTGTCGGCGATATCCCTCCGCCAGCTTGATCCCCGCGATCTTCGCGATCGCATAAGGCTCGTTGGTCGGCTCCAGCGGCGCCGTGAGCAGCGCTTCTTCGGTGATCGGCTGCGCGGCCAGTCGCGGATAGATGCAGGACGATCCCAGGAACATCAGCTTGTCCGCCCGGTTCACATAGGCTGCGTGCATGACGTTGGTCGCGATGACGAGGTTGTCGTAGATGAACTCACCGCGCAGCGCATTGTTGGCGGCAATGCCGCCGACCTTTGCCGCCGCCACGAACACCACCTGCGGGCGGTGAGCGGCGAACCATCGGTTTACGGCCTCCTGGTTACGCAGATCGAGCTCGGCGCGTCCGGCAGTCAGCAGCCTGACATTCTCCCGAGTGAGCCGCCGCTGCAGCGCGCCGCCGACCATCCCCCGGTGTCCGGCGATAAAGACGCTCTTCCCGTCCAATTCAATGGGCATAGCTGGCAACGGCGGCCTCCCTCTTGGCGATTGCCAGATCGCTTGCAACCATCTCCTTCACGAGCTGGGCAAAGCTCGTCTTCGGCTTCCACCCGAGCTGCTCGCGCGCCTTGCTGGCATCGCCGATGAGCAAGTCGACCTCGGTCGGCCGGAAATAGGCGGGATCGACTCGAACAAGGGTCCTGCCTGATCGCCGGTCGACGCCCGTCTCTTCGATCCCCTCGCCCTTCCACTCGATCTTGCGATCGACTTCAGCGAAGGCCGCCTCGACGAATGTGCGGACTGCATAGGTTTCGCCGGTCGCCAGGACGAAATCGTCGGGCGAGTCGGCCTGCAAGATCATGTGCATTCCGGCGACGTAGTCGCGCGCGTGACCCCAGTCGCGCTTGGCGTCGAGATTTCCGAGATAGAGACATTGTTCGAGGCCGGTCTCGATCCGCGAGACGGCGCGCGTTATCTTTCGGGAAACGAACGTCTCGCCGCGGATCGGGCTTTCATGATTGAACAGAATCCCGTTCGAGGCGAACATGCCATAGGCCTCGCGGTAATTGACCGTGATCCAGTAGCCGTAAAGCTTGGCGACACCATAGGGTGAGCGGGGATAGAACGGCGTGCTCTCCCGCTGCGGCACCTCCTGAACCAACCCGTAGAGCTCGGAGGTCGACGCCTGGTAGAAGCGCGTGTCTCGCTCCATGCCGAGGATGCGGATCGCCTCGAGCAGTCGCAGTACGCCAATGGCATCCGAGTTCGCGGTATATTCGGGCGTCTCGAAACTCACCGCGACATGGCTCTGCGCCGCAAGGTTGTAGATTTCGGTCGGCCTGATTTGCTGAACCAGGCGAATCAAACCGGCCGAGTCGGTCATGTCGCCGTAGTGCATCAGGAAGGGCACGTCGCCCGAGTGAGGATCCTGGTACAGATGGTCGATCCGCGCCGTGTTGAAGGACGACGAGCGTCGCTTGATCCCGTGGACGGTGTAGCCGAGGCCGAGGAGATATTCGGCGAGGTAGGCACCGTCCTGCCCTGTGATGCCGGTCAGAAGCGCAACGCGGCCCTTGGATACTCTATTCAACATGAGGTCAGCCCTAAAACTGGAAGTAGATGAACTCTATCCGGCCCATCACACCGAAAAGCAAAACGTAGTAGCAGAGCCCGACGCCGGCGGCGGTCGGCAGCCTGGGCAACGACGCGAGCGCGACGAGCCGGTCCGGCCGATAGGCGATATGCCAGTCGATGATGAAGAGGACACAGAGCGACACGCACAGCGTGGCGAGTTCGAAACTCGGCAAGCCCAGAACCTTGAACGTGCCGTACGACAGAGGTCCGAAGCTTCCGAAGCTCTGGAACATCGCGACAGCATGGCCAAAGGTCGGCGCGCGAAAGATGATCTCGCCCATGGTGAAGATCGAAACCGCCCAGAAACAGCCGAGCACGGTCGACAATCTCGGTCCGAGCCACTTTTCCGGTTGGATCGCTCGCGACACGTAGCGTTCGACCAGCAGCCAGACGCCGTAATAGAAGCCCCAGGCGATATAGGTCCACGCTGCGCCGTGCCACAGGCCACTCGCCAGCCAGACGATCATGATGTTGCGCGCCGCCTTGACCTCGCCGCCCTTGCTGCCGCCGAGCGGGAAATACAGATAGTCGCGGAACCACGAGATCAGCGAGATATTCCAGCGCCGCCAGAGCTCGCTGATGCTGGTCGAGAAGAACGGCTGACGGAAGTTGATCATCAGATCGAAGCCCATGATCCGGGCGACTCCGCGCGCGATGTCGGAATATCCCGAAAAGTCTCCATAGACCTGGAGAATGAAGGCCAGCGCGGCGATCAGATTGTACGTGCCGGAATAGGCCTGCGGCTCGGCGAATATGCCGTTGACGATCGGCGCCAGGGCGTCCGCGATGCACATCTTTTTGAACAGTCCATAGCCGATCAGCCAGAGCCCGGGCGGAATGTTCTCGAATCGCAGGCTCTGCGCGCGGTGGAATTGCGGCAGCATGTGCGGCGCGCGCTCGATCGGCCCCGCCACGAGCTGGGGGAAGAATGCGACATATTGCGCGTAGGCGATGAAATTTCGCTCGGCCTCGATACGGCGGTTGTAGACGTCGAGCGTGTAGCCGATCGACTGGAACGTGTAGAAGGAAATGCCGACCGGCAGGATGATGCCAAGCGCGTAGTCGGGCAGATGGTGGCCGAGCAGGCCGGACAGTCCGATCACGTTCGCGATCATGAAGTCGAGATACTTTACCGTGCCGAGCACGCCGAGATTGATCGTCAGCGCCGTGATCATCGCGGCCTTGCGCCCGGACTCCGTCCGCGCATTCGCCATCGCCAGCGCGGTCGTGTAGTCGACGATCGTGGTGAGCGCGAGCAACAGCGCGAAGGACGGTCGCCAGCCCATGTAGAACATGTAGCTGCCGATGATCATGATGAACGGCTGCATGCGCGCCGGCAGCGAGAAATACACCGCCAGGAAGGCGGCGAAGAATGCGAAGAACTCGAAGGAATTGAACAGCATCAGTCGACCACTCCGGTGCTCTTCAGGAGCCTCGCGAGATCAGCCGTGTAGGCCAGCGCGCCCTGCAGATTCATGTGGACGGGATCGGCAAACAGCGCGGGCGGATAGTTGTAATAGTCCGGTCCCATGATGCGGATGCGCGGGTGATCCGACAGGGTCGTCAGCCGGGCGTTGTCCGCGGCAGGTGCAGGCGCGAACTCGCCGATCCGGTGCGGCACCGGAATGAAGACGACTTCGAAGCCGTATTTCGTCGCAAGCTGATCGAGACGCGAGCGCACATAGGATTTTTCCGGGAACTTGCGCTGATCGATGCGGTTTGGACGATCCGACGGCAGCGCGTAGTCATCCGGCAGGCGATCATTGGCGTAGTGGCTCTGCGACTTGATGAAGTAGTAGCCGCGCTCTTCGAGCATGTTGTCGTGCTGCTCGCCGACGTCATGAACCGCCTCTGCGAGCCTGTTCCTGTTCATGAATAGGAACATGACGGCATCGCGCGGAAAGGTGCGGAACGGCATCACCGACTTGGCGATCTCGAGATCGTTGCGCAGGAACTCCATGAGGCCCGGCTTGTCGAGCTTCTTATCCCAGGGCAGCGTCAGGAAGACATGCGTCGGAACGTTGCCGGCCTCCAGCGCAGCCTCCAGAATGGGAAGAAACTGCTCTTCGCCGGGAAGGCCGAGATTATAGGACCGGAATTCAGCGCCCATCGCCGCATCGAGCTCGCGCGGCCGCACGGACGTTAGCGCCTTGCTGTGACCGAATACCATGACGCGGTAGCGGTGCTCAGAATCGAACATGTGCCCCCGTACCAGGGTGTCGAACTTCGCATCCGCGATCACGACGGAACCAGGCCGCATGAACGGCAGCAGGATGTAAGCCGTATAGAGCGACAGCCATACCGCCACGAACAGGAGAACGAAGCCGACGACCGGTTTCCACCACTGACCCGCATCGAGTGCGGACCGCTCTCGCTCAACGGTCGGCAGCACCGCGGATGACGATGGGGAGGTATAAGACATAGCGACGCCTCGTTCCTGAACTACCTCGAAAGCAGGGAAGATCAGAACTTCGGCGTCGACGCAGCCCTCACGCATCCGGCAATTCGCTGACCGGCGAATTCGAAACAGCCTGCGCACGATCTCCGAGCGCCGCGATGCGGCCTCGACTTCCGCGTCAGGATCAACTGCGTGTGCAGTCGGGCGGGATTGCGTATGCCTCAGCAAGCCGGGCGTATCGCTTCACCAGCCAAGCCCCCGACTGGATCGGCGGCCCGACACACCTTCGTCCAATCCCTCGAAATTTCAGCCCCGCCATCACCATGTTATACTTGATGTGACGACTAACAGAGCAACATTACAGTTTGACGATGCGCGTGCCAGCAGCTTGGTCGTTCGAGCCACAATCGCCGCCACCCGGTGAATTTCGCATCATTATTATGATACTGTCACACATGAAATGATATCACGCTTCAGCGCAACGGCTCAGAGCTGTGCTGGAGCGTCGATCTTGTAGTTTGCCTGCGCTGGGGCTGTGGGGCTGTTGCAGTCGATCCTACCAGGCAGTGGGAAATGCCGCATGACGTTTCAGTCGGGTCCGCCACGCGGACGCTGAACGGCTTCGCTTGGCCAAGTGGGGACGATCATGCGGATCATGATGATTGGGATAAACTACGCCCCCGATCTTATCGGTGTTGCAAAGTATAATACTGAGTTGTGTGAGAGCCTGGCTGCCGCGGGTCATGACGTCCGCGTGGTGACAGCGCCTCCTTATTATCCCGATTGGAAGATCCCCCCGGGATATCGTTCGGGATGGTACAACCGTCAACGCATCAACGACGTGACCGTCATTCGAGCCCCCATCTACGTGCCGGGCCAACCATCGGGGGCGAAACGACTGCTCCACCACGCATCATTCCTGGTATCGGCCGCAATTCCGGTCGTCTCGACCGCTCTGCGATGGCGTCCGGACGTCGTGTTCGCAGTCGCACCGTCGTTGCTTTCCGCTCCGATCGGGGCAATCGTCGCGAGAATGACGGGTGCGGCGTCCTGGCTCCATGTCCAGGATCTCGAGCTGGATGCCGCGCTCGAGCTCGGGATGCTCGGAAAGACCGGCATGGCACGCAAACTCATGCTCGTCGCAGAGCGGTCGATCCTCGGCATGTTCGATCGCATTTCGACGATCTCGCCGCAAATGATGGACTGTCTGCAGCGCAAAGGGATCGCGCCGGAAAGGCTGGGGAAATTCCGGAACTGGATCGATACGCGCGTCATCGTGCCCGGCTCCAACCAGACCAGGCTTCGCACGGATCTGCGCCTGAAGCCGACCGATATCGTGGCTCTGTACTCCGGTGCGATGTCGAACAAGCAGGGGCTGGAGCTGATCATCGACGCCGCCACCGCGACCGCCAGCAGCCATCCATCACTGCAATACGTCCTTTGCGGAAACGGTCCGGTCAAGCCGGCGCTGACCCGGATGGCGGAGGGCCTGAACAACGTCCACTTCCTCGACCTCCAGCCCAGCGAGCGCTTCTCGGAGCTGCTTAACACCGCAGACATTCATCTGCTGCCGCAAAAGGTTCAGGTCTCAGACCTGATGCTGCCGTCCAAGCTTGCAGGCATGCTGGCGTCGGGACGACCGGTCGTTGCCATGGCGGCTCCAGAGACAGGCATCGCGTTGGAAACGGAGGGCGCCGGTCTCGTCGTCCCCCCCGGCGACGCGCAGGCACTGGCATCCGCAATCGTTGCGCTGGCGACCAATGAGGCCCTGCGGGCTCACCTTGGCGCTGTCGCGCGTGCCCGCGCCGAACAGCGATGGGATCGCGCATCAATCGTGAGTTCGCTCGAGCGCGAGTTCCTCGCATTTCAGCGTCAGCCAACGGTCGGAGGCCCTCGCCCTGCCCAGCCCGCTATACCGGTTCGATCGATCGAACAGGTGACGACCGGCAGCCGCCGCAGGCCGGAGTTCGTCAATCGCATCACTGCAGGTCGCGCGCGCCGTCACACGGGCAGCGTCAGCTTGAGCAAAGAGTAACATTGCAGACGATAGGGAATGATGCCGCAATCGACCGTCACATCCTCCGGATATAGAACTGCTCTCGGAGGGCGCGATTGTCCGGCGTCATCCTGCCCGGCCGACGTCGAAGTGAATAGCTCGCTTCTTTTTCTCCGGACGTACGACGCAGCCAAGAGGTATCCATGACGGAAGCAGCGACCTACAACGCGGGTTTCTACCAGGACCTGCAGGATACCTCTTACGCGTCGGCCGTCAGGGTTCTCTCCGTCGTATTCGACATCCTCGAGATCAAGTCCGTGGTCGATTTCGGCTGCGGCACGGGTGCCTGGCTGCGTGCGGCCCGGGAGCTCGGAAATGTCAGAGCGCTGGGGATCGACGGAGATTGGGTCAAGCCCGACATGTTGGTGTGCCGCGACATGGAGTTCAGAGCCATGGAGCTCGAGCAACCCATCCGGCTGTCCGAAACGTTCGATCTGGCCATGTCATGTGAAGTCGGAGAGCATCTCTCCGAGGCACGGGCAGACGGTTTTGTTGCCGATCTCTGCGCCGCGGCGCCGCGGGTGCTGTTCGGAGCGGCCATCCCCGAACAAGGGGGCTCGTCCCACATCAACGAGCAATGGCAAAGCTATTGGGCAGGGAAATTCATCGCAAACGGCTACACGCCGATCGACGTCGTTCGTCCCCAAGTCGCCGAACACGACGATGTGCTGGGCTGGTACAAGAACAACATCCTCTTATACGTCAGAAACGCCGAGGCCGCGGAGCTTTACGGCAAGCTGCTGCGCGAGAACAAGTACAAGCTGTTTGTGACCGATCTGGTTGTCCCGGACATGTATCGATCCCCGGGGCTGCGAAAGAGCATCGCGGTCGCGGGCGAGATTCCGCGCAAGGTCATCCATTCAGTGAAGTGGCGGCTCAAGATCGGCCGGATGTAGTTGGGCGACCGCGCCAGCCTGGCCTCCAGCCAGTCGCGCCCGCCCCACTCTCCTTGACATAGAGCGTCGATCCGGCACCGCCGTCCGTCCGGGAGAAGAGCGATCCGACCGGCGCAACCACGCTGCCTTCGGGCGTTCCGGTTCCGGAGACCCAGAATGGCCCGGCGGCGCCGCCGATGCGAACGCCACCAGGGACATGAGGATATCTGCTATCCGGATTCCCGTTAAACAAGGGCTTCGTCAGCCATGGGATTCCATCAATATCCTTGAAGATCATCTCCAGCAAAGCTGTAAGCTCGATGCTGGACGAGAATGGCGTCGTTCCGATGATCGTCGGCCTGAACTTCGCGCCGGCGCCTGCACCCGTGATTGGCGATACAGAGGCGTCTGAAGGCGGTGGCGCATCGTACAGACCCGGCACTGCGACCGATACCGCGGTCACAGCGCCACCGGTACCGACGCTGCCCACTCTCAGTTGCGCCTGCGTGCCGCCCGAATGCAGGGTGCCGCCGTTCACCGCCAGCAGATCGTTGGGTTGGTAGCCGGAGCCGCCGCTGGAGACCGTTGCGCCCCCTATCGCCATCGGCGTCACCGATGCCGATAGAATAAGGCGAGCGCCATATCCGGGCGTTTCGGCCTTGACGGCAAGTTCAGCGTCGTGAGTCGTCGCCGCCATCGCGGGCGTCTGATCTTCGGTCGATCCATCATAACGCGCCGAGAACACTCCTGAGGGCACTCCGCCGCCGATGTGAAGGGCCCCGGCGCGCATCAACGATGCGTTGGCCAAGGCGGAATTGACGGCCTTCTTGCGGGCCCAGACAGAGCGGTATTTGAGACTGTTGTTGAACAATTGGACAAACATGAACGGCCCGATCACCGCGGCCATGTTGGGTTCGTCGATGGTGCAGTAACCAATTAACGTGCCGGCGGCATCGAATAGGAAACCATGCGCGCGGGGTGGATCCATGAACACGCGGTAGGTATAGATTTCGTTCGGCGAAAGGCTGTAGAGGTTGCTGATATTCCAGGCTGGAATGTTCGAGGCAACGCCGTTCTTCCAGAACGTAAAGCCGAATTGAGTTGGACCGACCTGGAAATGAAAGTTGTTTTGCGAGAAGCCACCAAGAGCGGGATAGCATGACAAGGTCGGCGTAGGCGCCACCGAGTCATATTGGAACGTGCAACCGATCTCGCCGGGAATCTCGCTCAGCGCCATCTGCGCGTAGGCGGTATCAAGACCGCCTCCAGGTCCGAAATAGAGATACCCGCCCCCCGACAGGGTACGATCTGGATTTCCGGCGACGCTCCACGTGCCGGAGCCTACGACCGGCGGCTTCCCGTTCAAAATCGAAGAGGTCCCGGGAAAGTTGTCGAACACCAGGAAATCGGCCGCGTCGCAGAACGGAGACGTTGGGGGCAGATGCTGTTGCAGCACATGATACTCCATTCGTGGCGCTAGCGCGCTTCGGCGGCTCTCCTGTTACGCGACCTGCTTGACAGCCTCGTGAACGCTACGATTGCCGCAGGCTCACCTCACGATTTGAAGACGTTGTGATTTGCACCGAAGTGCGACCTAAAGCATGATCCGGAAAAGTGCGAAGCGGTTTTCCGGAAAGATCATGCGTAAACAACAAACTAAAGCGCGATGACGATTCATCCAAATCTCATCGCGCTTAGGCTCGGAGCGCAGCGTAAACACTGAGCTGGGCATCGGCATGCGCCGAGAAGGAATAGAGCTTCGCAACCGTCAACGCGTTCGCTTGCATCTCTCGGTATTGCGCCAATGCCAGCTTCGAACATCCGGCGAACGCGCTGGCGAGCGATTCCACCTCTCCCTCGACCACGAATCCCGCCCGCATCGCGCGCACGTCGTCCGCGATGCCGACCCGCTCGCTTACGATCACCGGTATCCCGCGTATCAACGCCTCCGCCGCAGCCATTCCGAAGCACTCGTATTCGGAAGCGAGGACGAGAACATCGATGCTTCGAAAGAACTCCTCTCTCCGGCTCTTCTGCACGAACCCGAGCCACTTCACGCGGTCCTCGGATCCCGACAATGCTCGGATGGACTCCTCATAGTCCTTTGGTCCGCTTCCCGCGACCAGCAGCCCGACATCTGCAGTCCGAACGGCCGCGGACACGATGGTCTCGATCTTCTTCTTGAAATGAAACCGGCCAAGATAGCCGAGCTGTATCCGGCCGGCCGACGCAAATCCCTCGCGGATCGCGGCAGGACTTGCCCCGTTGGTGTCATCGAACACGGGATGCTGAACGACGACGGCGTTGGGATGCCTGAGTGAATCCCGCTGCTCGAGCGCCGACGAAAACACGATACTGTCGATCACCGCGCGATAGTACAATCTCAGCAATCGCTTGATCGCGAGTCGAAGGGTGGATTTCGTCCGTTGCAGCTCCTCGTCTGTGAGAGTCTCGTGCGGCGTGACAACTATCGCGCGCCCCGCCACCTTGGCGATCGAGATCGCGAGAACGCACAGCGGATCCCAGCAGCCATCGACATGCACGATGTCGAACGACGTTATCGAACGAGCGAGGAACGGGATCGCCTCAGAGACGTTCCGGAACGCATGCACCTTGACGCCGCGCTCGATCATACGCTCGTAGTCGGGGAATTTGCTGATGTCCTTGCCGGGCGTCAGCAGCGTCAGGCATTCGATATCGGCTCCTGCGGCGGCGACGGATATCACCGCTGCGCTGAATACGCTGACGGGGCCGCCGGCCTCCGGATTGAGAGTTGAGACGATCCTGAGAATTTTCATCGGAGTTTTGCCGCGTCAGCGCTACCGGCGGGCTGAAACCGCGTCGGCCAGGACATCCTTTCGGTAACGGGATTCCGCCGGCGCGCCGTCGGCGCCCGCCTTGACGAACAGGAAATCCGCCTGGATGGGACCGACGTCCGGCTCGACCGAGGGATTGAACACCCCGCGAAGCGCAAACCCGTGCTCTGCCAGAAAGCCGATGATCTCCCCGGCCAGAGGTTGATGCTCGTACAGGCTTACGAATGAGGCTTCGGTGTAGATGGTGTCGACGAAGGGCAGCACGTCGGCCGCCCCTTTTAGCACGTCCAGTTCGCCGCCCTGAACGTCGAGCTTCATCAGAACGGGGCCAGCCAGGGTCCTGACATCAATGACGTCCTTTAGACGCACGACCGGGACAGTCTGTGACGAAGCCACCGTGACGCCGGCGACACGCTCATGGTCCTTGCTGGGCTTGAAGAGCGAGGACGAGTCGGGCCGCGACGCGACGTAGAAGCTGGCCGTTGCCGGCTCTGCGCCAAGCGCCACCGCGTAATGTTTCACCGGCCCCGCTACGACCGACTTGAAGATCTCAAACTCGGTTTCCAGCGGCTCGAATGCGTGAATTTCGGCCTCGGGGAATCGGGACCTGACCACGAGGGAAAACTGTCCCTTGTTGGCTCCTACGTCGATCACGCTCCGGACATCGATGCATGCGAGGGCCTCGGTATGCTCGATGCCCGGCATGACGCCCTTCGCCAGCGCCGGCCAGAAATCGGGCGTGGATGCCGCACGCAGGTATTTGCCGAGATGGAAGTGTTTGACGCGGTGAATAATGTTACGCCCCTATCATATCTCGATCATTGGTAACTCGCCGGCATGTCGTCCGGGTGACATGAGCGATGTCCGCACGGAACGGACCACGAATCTCCTGGCGCAGCACGGGATCGACCCCGTCCTGCGCGGGCGCAGGGCGCATCACATGCGTTCGAACCGCGATCCCGCAAGGCGACTGAATCGCGAGATATCAATATGCATCAGCACGAATCCCAGACCATGCGATACCAATTCCCCGAGCAGAATGGCATAGAGACCTAGAGGTCCGACGAGAAGGCAACTTGCAGCGATCCCGGCCGCGGCCCCTATGGTCGTTATTCGTGCCACCGCGGCGTATGCGCCGAGCGCGACCATTCCCTGCGCCATCATGGCCGAGAATGCGGTGGTCAATATCGTGGGAGAGAACATCAAGAGGGCGTGGGCCGCGGCGGCAAAGCGGCTCTGCGGCACGATGTAAGACAGCGAGGAGACCAGGATTGCGCCAACCGTGAAGGCAACGGCGCAGGCGAGCGTCGTCTTCTGAGCTTCAGCGATCGTTCGAAAGCTCGGCTCTGTCGTACGGGAGACCTTCTGGACCAGGCCGGGAAAGTCGACGCGGACCACCATCATGACGATCATCGTCACCGCGTTGACGATCTGCTTGACGTAAGTGAGCACAGCCGTCGTCTCGGAGCCGAGATAAACCGCGCTCAACGCGAGTTGGGCACGCCAGCCGATCTGACCCGGCACCAGTTGGAACGACATCGCCGCGCCGTTCTTGAACGTCAGGATCAGACCGGCCGACGTCACTTGCTTGATCCGAGGGGTCCAGCCAAATCGGCTCAGGATCATCCACTGCGCCAGCACCGTCAGGACGTACCCGCCGGAAAAGGCTCCTCCCAGGATCAAACCGGCCGTCTCGGGAGATGCGTTCGGAGCGAGAGCGAGAGCGACCGCGGAGGCGACGTAGGCACACGAGCCTGTCACTCCGCTGATGCCCGACAATTTGAGGCCATCGAGCAAGCCTGTCGCGTTGCCGGCCCATAGCAACAATCCGGGCAGGATGCACAACAGGTAGGATCGGGAAAATCCGTCGGTTGCCACCGTGACGATGTAGGCGGCAGCCACGAGGCCCAGCAGCATCACGACCGACAGTCTGAACACGACAATCTCGCAAAACGACCGCCAGAATTCGTCTGACGACTCCTGGCTGCTCGACAAGCGAGCCATGTCGCGGGCAAGGATCGTGCTCGTGCCGCCGTCGGTGAGAATGATGCCGAAGATCGCAAAGGAATAGTGGGTGCCGAACCAGGAGAGTAGCTCGAACCGCCCGTTCGCCAGCAGCCAGGTCTGAACGGCGAATATCGCGCCCTGACCGGCCGCCATGCCGACGATCAACAGTCCCAGATTCGCGATATGCGGCAAATGGACAATAGCGCGGCGGTTTTGCCCGGTATCCGCAGCACGGAACGGCGCAGCCGCAATCTGCGCGGCCTCCGATCGACCGGTTGCTCTAAGTTCCTCCACCTGCACCAATTCTGATCCGACACCGTCGACAGATGAACTATCGCAGGAATATCATCAACGGATGACAGGATATGATCATTCCGCTATATCAGAGTCACATTCATTGATATCGCACTGGACGTTGTCACAGTTCTGTTCAAATCCGCCCCTAGAAGGGCGTGATTGGACGGACGGCGATGCGTGACGACGGGCAAATTCTGGATCGAGCGCTGTCCTTCAACAAAGGAGACATCGCGGGCGCCGCCAAGCTCGACCGCCGTGTCATCAAGGCCAACCCCGGAAATCTCTTCGTCGAAGCCAAACCGCTCGGCGAAGACCAGATCGCGGACATGATCAGGGATCTTGAGGTCGACATCCTGGTCGACCATATTCGCGTGCCGTCGCGAGCGACCGCTCAGACGGCGGCAGGGCTGGAGACGTCCGCATGAAGCGCTCCTTCGCCCGCAGCTCCGGAATTGCGGCATCGGTCGCATTCTGGGCATGGTGCGCGCTTCTGAGCTATCCGCTGATCGGCGAGAATGTCAATTTCGCCGAGGCCGCAGCTGCATATGCGACCAGCGCCACCCAGATCGTCTATCAGGTGATCGGATTGGCCGCATTTCTCTCGACGATATCCATTGCCTTTCATTCCCGGTTCGTCCCGACCGTCGGCCGGATGAACTATCCGCAGCTCGCCATCCTCCTTGTGATCTGCCTCTCCTTCGGCCTTCAGCTCCACGACAGCGAGCTGGCCACGCTTGCCGGAATCTTCTACACTGCTCTGCTCCTGGTCACGATATTGACGCTGTCCGTTCTCTGGACACTCGATCCCGCTGATTTCGAGCGATGCATGGGTGTCGCGGCCGTGATCCTGTGCTCGTTCGGCATTTTGGCAATCGCAATCCTGGGCTGGCCGAAGGACCGCACTGTCGGAGCCATCCAGCCAAATCTCTTCGCTGCGCCCCTGCTTGCAGCATTCATTTTCTCCCAGTTTCGACCGGGCACCCTTGGCCTTGTCGTGCGGATGCTGTGCCTGGCCATGATCGCATTGGTCAGCTCTCGATTTGCTCTGATCGGGTGCATGACCGCCCTTGTCCTGCACGAGATGACGTTCGACCCGCTGAGCCCGGGGAAACTCCCGGCGCTGATCATTGCCGTCGTTGCCGGCATCGTGTTCTGGCCGCAGATCGTCGAAGTCCTGGCACTCGATGAACCCACCCGAGGTCTTTCCTCGGGCTTCTCGGGACGAGACGAACGCTGGAATCTTGCAATGGCTGCGATTTCCAGCAATCCGCTCGGCATCGGCTTCAAGCGGGCGCTGGGGGACGAGGCGGGTCATAATGGCTATCTGAAACTCCTGCTCGAATTCGGCATCACCGGCGGCGGGCTGATCATCTTCTTTCTCGCATGCAGCCTCGCCGCCGCGGGGATCGAAGCGAGCAAATCCGCAGGCAAAACCCGGCAGCAGCGCCGCTTCGACAGCGCCCGGTTCGGTGGACTCGCCGGCCTGTCGTTCGGCGCGTTTTTCCAACCGCAACTCCTCAGCCTCGGCGACACCTTTGCGATGGCGTTGCTGTTACTGCTGTTCAGGCCCAAGGCGCCTCTGCCCTCCGTTCTCGCGTCGGCCCCAGACCTGGCGCGAAGGCCGATGAGCTATCTTCGCGGTTGATGCCGACGGCAACTGCCATCGATCTTGCGGTTCACTTTGCGCCTTGCCGTTGCGCGGAAACGCCAAGGACCACCCGCAGCTTGCCGTTATCCGCTGCACCGGTGGTAGGTGCCTGGATCACGAGCTCGTCGACGAACAGGATGGGCATGCCGGCCTCGAGGTCATAGAGCAGCATCTGCAGCGAATTGGCCGTGACTTCGAGGTTGAACGTCGCCGCGACGAAGCCGGATTTCGATAGCGGCCCCTGCGTGTCGACCTGCGACGACAACGTGTTGCCGTTGACCCGTTTGGTGGCGCTGAGCACCCGCTGCAGCAGCGTCGCTCCTGCAACTGACACAGTCGGACCTTCCAGGAAGGGCGATCCCATCGGCACGCTGATGTCCGATTTGGCAGCCAATGGCCGAGCCGAATTTCGGGACTCCAGGGCCTGCAGGATATCGGCTGCCGCAGCCGCATCGGTGCGGCTCTGCAGCACCTCGAGCACAGTCTGGATCGTCATGAAGGTAAACAAAGCCACCAGAACGACATAGGCGGCAACCGCGCCGCGCGGGTGCCGGGTGAGCATAGCCTCGAACTTCTGCATGTTGATCATATGCCCGAACCGGATTGCGGCTTGATCCTCACCTCGATGTGGAAGCGCTCGCGCGGCTCATTGGCTGCCCGTGTCGTCGGAGCGAAGAACCCCGCGCTGACGAACTGCCGCGACTGCTCCAGGATCTGGATCAGCGACGGCGCGTCCTGGGTCAGCCCCGTGATCTGAAGCTTATCGCCCTCGATTCGCATCTCGGTCGTGTAAGTGTGGTCGGGCAATATCGCCGACAGTTCCTCCATCACGAGGACGGCCGACGGCACCGTCTGCTTCCGGCGCACCAGCAGGTCGAGAGGCGAACGGCCCGATCCGTCCTGGTTACCTCTTGCGATCGCACGGCGCTCTGCGATGCGGCGCTGGGTTTGCTGCAGCTCCGAATCGTAGGAATCCGTGATGAACCCACCGATGCCTGTCGACAGCATGGCCGACACGCCAGTGGTCGCCAGCACCGCGACCAGCGCGATCCGCAGGCGGCCGGATTTGGCAAGTCCCGCGACACGCCGGTCGTAGACGACGACCCGTTCGGAACTGGAGGCAGGCGAAATCTCGATGCCCGCGGCTCCCAGATCCAAGAAGATCTGCGCAAGCGAAGTCGCGGCGGTGCGGGCCGTTGCAACCACGGTCAGGGCGATATGATCATCAGCGACGCCCTGCGGTGGTGTCCAATGAAACACGACATCGGCTGCATTCCACGGTGTCAGCCGATCGATCTGCGACCGAATGATCCCGTCGAGGAATTCTGCCGCCTTGCCCGGCAGCTCGAGCGGCCGGAAAACGAACCGCGACGGCTGCAGGATGAGGTCGACACTCGCGCCTCGCATCGCCGCGGCCCATTCCGACGGCAACGGCCCGTTCAAACCGCCTTCCGCGAGCTTGATCCGGCAGGGTGGCAGGTCACTATCCTTCCTCGCTTTTGATGCAAGGCGAAGCGTGAAGACATCCGCTTCATCCTCCGAGACCGCAATCCGCCGCGCACCTTGTGCACTCTCGAGCCACGCGCTCACCGTCCGCACAACGGTTTCGATCCAGAGCGAGAGCGCCGCTGTGATTTGAGTGGGAAGGCTCATCGGTTCGCCGACGGCGCTGGCCGTCCTCCCCGGTATGGATCGATCTCATCCTGCCAGGCAAGCACGCGAAACGCCTCCTTCTCTCCAGGACCCGAAATCAGGATGACCGCCTCCGGTGTCCGTTGTCGGCCGTCGGGAAGCGAGATCCGCATCCGGACACGATAAGCCTCGCTTCCGGCCGTTGTCGCTCCAGGTTGCTTCCCGCCGAGGGCGCCGATAACGAACGCGGGATCGTCCCGCGGAAGATCATCGCGCTGCCCCAGGAACGCATCGAGTCTTGCCTGAGTCATGCCCGGCAATGCCGCGAGGACTTCCGGAGGCGCATCCAGGACGTTGACCTCCGCAATGCCGCTATAGACGGTGAGGAAGGGCATCGCACGCTCGACCAGCTCGACGGGCAAGCCAAGCACCAGCCAGAGCTCGTCGGTGCTGTTGAACGGTCCTCGTCGAGGCAGCGTGTTCAATCCGGCGAGGCGATAGAGCTCCTGCTCGTCATCCTGGGTGCCTGGCCTTGGCGCGCTCCTCCACGCGATGACGCGATCGGCGTATTGGTCGGCAGACTCGGCCGGCGCGCCCAGCGAGGCCAACAGGCTCACGATCATGGCGCGCGGCGCCATGTTGAGGTTGATCCGGGCAGCTTCCGACATGTACTCGACCCGTACGAGCGAATTCGCCAGCCTGAAACCAAATCCGCCATGCGTCGGACGACGAACCGTCACGGGCGCCGACAATTGATAAGCTGCAAGCTCGAGACCCGCCGAGCTCAGCAGCTCCCACTGTGTCGCCGCATCGAGCGAAGAGAGAGCAGCGGCAGACCGTGCCATGTAGAGAGAAGCAACTGCGGCAAGGCCTGCAAGCCCCGCGAGCATCCACAATACGGCAACGACGATGAACCCATCGCACGATCCAAATCCGCCCTTGCCGGTCGATGCCGCGCCGCTCATCGCGTTGATCCATTCCCTGGCTGTACCTGAGCGGTTTCAGGCTGGTTGGATGGATCTGGCCGCGGAGCACTCATGTCCACGTGGATCCTTGCCGCCGTGGACGTCACCGTCCCGCGTTCGACGTCCCTGACCTCGAAGCGAACCGACGCAGGGAGCTCACCGATAGGCCATTTGCTCTCCCATTTGCCATCGGGGCCGGCATAACTGAAGGCAACCCGAAACGGCGCGCGCAGCAGCACGACCGGATCGGCGAAGGGAATGGAGTCCAGCAATGGATCGCCGTTCGGAAGCACCGCAAAGGGCGCGCGTGTGCGGACCAGCAGCGGGCCGCGGCTGTCGGTCAGCTCCGCGATCCGCACGATCTCGAGGCCCGGCCGGCCGTTCGGGCCGACCACGGAGCGAACGAACATGACGCCCTTCGCCTCCCCCCGAAACAGCGGGCCCATCAATCGGCCGGACGCCACATAATCGGCCGCCGACAGGTCGGCCACCAGGCGATCGAGCGCGATCGCCACCTGCTCGTTACGCTGCGCCCGGAGGATTCCGCGATTCCAGCTCGGAAGCCACTGCGCGGTCACCGAGGCCAGCGAGCCGATGATCAGTCCCATCAAGGCAAGGCCAACCAGGGCTTCAAACAATGTGAAGCCGCGCTGGGCACGTCGCGTGTGGACATCGGACCGGATCATCCGCCACCGCTCCTCAATTGCAGGCGTACCGTCTCAAGCGACAAGATGGCGCCACTCGGCGACCGCACGCGGAGCTCGACACGCTGCGGAATAAAGCGCGATTCCGGGATCTCCGGAATTTCGCCGACGAACGGCGTCACCCGCATCTGCCAGCGATGACTGGCGACGTTTCCCGCGAGATCCTCCGGCATCGCGACGCCCGCGCGCGGGATCGTTGAGGCGACCAGCCGCGCCGCGTCGGCCAACGCCGCCCGCTGCTCGAGCTTCCATGCGCCGCGTGAATTGGTCGCGGCCAGCGTCCCGATTGCCGCCAACCCGATCATGACGAGTGCGAGTGCCACGAGGGCTTCGATCATCGTGAAGCCGCGCTCACCCTTGCGCTTAGATGACATCTTGCGGGACAATCTCCACGCCTCCCGTCAACCAGTTCACGCGCACCTCGATCGCGCTACCGAACCGCGTCAGCCGGATCGTGCCGCCGCAGGACATCCCGCTCGCAAAAAAGCTGATGGTCGAGAGTGCTGGCCTGCCATTGCAGCGCTGGGGCAGCAATGCATCGAACACCACATCCTGCGGGACCTGCACGATCCATGCGCTTGAACCCGACCTCACGGTCCGCGCCCGTGCGTCGACCACGGCGCTCACCGCACCATAGCGCGACACGGCGGCGTTGCGGTCAGCCTTGAGCAAGGCCGCAACTTCAACCGCGTAGGCCTCGAGTCGTGGTCGCGACGTCGCGGTCGGCATGCGCGGAAGCAGGATGGCCGCAAGCATGGCCACGATCGCCAGCACGCACACCATTTCGAGCAGCGTGAAACCCGCTTCGGCCGCGTCAATTCTGCCCCGACGAGAGATCGGCTGACGTCCCGGTTCCGCCTTCCTGACCATCGGAGCCGAGCGAGCGGATCTCGTAGGGCGTGCGTTCTGCAGGCTGCTTGTAGACATAGGGGTTGCCCCATGGATCGTTGGGAACGGAGCCGCCCTTCAGGTAGGGACCATTCCAGGACGTCACGCCGCTGACTGGACGAACCAGTGCCGCCAACCCTTCCGAGCCGGTCGGAAAACGACCGGCATCCAGGTAAAAGAGGTCGAGCGCGCTACTGAAGCTCTGGAGCTGTATCTTGGCGGCTTTCACGCGCGATTCACTGAGATAGTTGAGCACCCGCGGACCGACCAGCGCCATGATCATGCCGATGATGGTGATGACGACCAGCATCTCGACGAGCGTGAAGCCGTCCTCACCCTGGCGCCGACGACGCCTCGGTCGAGGAACTGGCGCCTTCCCCGAAAAGCCGACCATAACGAACCCTCCCCTTCTCAACCGACGACTTGCGTCACTGACAGCAGTGCCGTCATAACCGACACGATCAGACCGCCAACCACGACACTGATCAGGATGATCGCCGCGGGCCCGATGATGGCAACGACGCGATCGAGCTGCCGCTGCAGCTTCTCCTCGTAAAACTCCGCGACCCGGCCCGATAGCGTCGGCAATTGCCCGGTCTCTTCGCCCAGCCGCAGCATCCGCACTGCGACCGGTGGCAGCACGGCGGAAGCGGCCAGCGCGTCTGCAAGCCTGCCGCCATGGCGGACGCGGTCGGCCATCGCGGCCCAGGCCGAGACATTGCCGGTCGCAGTCATGATGTCGATCAGGATACGAAGCGTTGCCGTCAGCGTCACGCCGCTGCCGAGCAAGATGCCGAGGTTGCGCGAGAACAGCGCGGCGCGATGGAATTCGATCACGGTCGAGATCACGGGCGCCCGCGCGAACTGTGTCACGATGCTGGCGCGAACGGTAGGCCTGCGCCAGGCCAGCCAGCCGCCGATCACAACGACCGCGACGACGGCGCCGACCCCGAAGCCGTGGCCGCGCAGTATGTCAGACAGGGTGAGGAACACCTCGATGACAGGATCTGTCTTCGCGTTGAAGTCGCGCAGCACTGCCGAGAATTGTGGCAACACGAATGTCACGAAGAAGATCAGCACGCCGCCGGCCGCGAGCAGCACGAACGCGGGATATTGCAGGGCGCCGGTGACCTTGCGACGCAAGGCTTCGGCACGCGTGCGCTCGATCCCGATCGTCTCCAGGATGTGGTCCAGCCCGCCCGACATCTCGCCGACCCTGACCAGCGCGATGTACATGGGCGGAAACAATGCCGGCTCGCGCGCGAGCGCCTCGGCGAAGCTTTCCCCGGAGAGGATCGCGGTCTTTATGTTGCTGATCACGGGCCGCAGCCGGCCGACATCCATGTCGTTGGCGAGCAATTCCAGCGCGTCGTTGAGGCGTGCGCCCGCCTTCAGCAGCAGCGCAAGATCGCGGGTGAAGATGGTGACGTCCGCGGGTCCGGGCTTCGACAGCGTCAGCGAGGCCAGCGAGAGCGACCACCCCTTGGCTTCCTCCTCAGGACCGGCATCGATCGCGACCAGCCCGAGATATTCAATGCGCTGGGCCACCTCAGCGAGATTGGCTGCAGTGATCGAACCGGAGACCACCTCTCCCTTCTGCGTCAGTGCGCGATAGCGGAAGTTCGGCATCTCGTCACCGCACGGTGGTCACGCGCAGGATCTCCGCCGCCGAGGTCATACCCGAAAGACATTTGGCGAGGCCATCCTCAATCATCGTCGTCATTCCGTTGCGGATGGCGACCTTGTCGATGGACTCCCAGTCCGACTGCTCCTCGACCAGCGCGCGAACTTCCTCGTTCATCTCCAGCACCTCGAACACGCCGATACGGCCGCGATAACCGACATTGCCGCAGCGTTCGCAGCCGACGGGTTCGAAGATGACATTGCCGACGGACAAGCCGACCGCCGTGTAGCGCGGATCGGCCTCAACGTCGGCGTGGGTCAGCGACCGGCTGCTCTTGCAGCGCTCGCAGAGCTGACGGACCAGGCGCTGCGCGATCACCGCACGCAAGGTCGAGCGCAGCAGGAACGCCTCGACGCCGAGATCGAGCAGGCGCGGCACGGCGGCGGCCGCGGTTTCGGTATGCAGCGTGGTCAGCACAAGGTGGCCGGTGAGCGCGGCGTGCACGGCGACGTGCGCGGTCTCGGAGTCGCGGACCTCGCCGACCATGATGACGTCGGGGTCCTGACGCACGAAGGAGCGCAGTGCCGTCGCGAACGTCAAACCGATCGAGGGTTTGGCCTGGGACTGCGAGACCCCGGGGATCTCGTATTCGACGGGATCCTCGATGGTCAGGATCTTCCGGGTCGGCTCATTGAGCAGCGACAGCACGGTCGCAAGCGTCGTGGTCTTGCCACTGCCGGTCGGGCCGGTGACGATGATCATGCCGTGCGGCAGCGCCAGCATGCGACGGAGCTTGGCCTGATCGCCGGCCAGGAAACCCAGTTTGTCGATGGACAACAGGGCACGGTCGCGCGGTAACAGGCGGATGACGGCGGACTCGCCATATTGCGTCGGCATGATCGCGACGCGCACGTCGATCTCCGACCGTGCAGCCCGCACCCGCGCACCACCGTCCTGCGGCAGCCGGCGCTCGGCGATGTTCAGGCCTGCCAGAATCTTGATGCGCGAGATCACCGCGGCCGGAGGAACGCCGTTCGGCGTCCCGACAGCGCGCAAGAGACCATCGACGCGCATCCGGATCACCAACGCGTTGCGGCCCGGCTCGATGTGGATATCACTGGCGCGCAACTCGACGGCCGTTTCAAACATGTCATTGACGGCGCGGACCACGGGCGCACCGCTGGCGAGGTCGCGCAGATTGTCGATGTCGTCGTCATGCACCGTCGCACTGGTGGCGGCCTCGGTGGTTGCGCTCTCCTCCTCACCGAGACGCTGGTCGAGCACGGTGGCGATATCCTCGAATGACGCGACCCTGATGGCGGGTGTCGCCCCGAGCACGATGGCGGCCGCCTGTATGGACGCGCGGTCGGTTGGGTCGGCGAGAACGAGGACCGGACCAGCCTCGGGCAGCTGACAGGGGAAGACCGCCATCTCGCGCAGGAAGCGCCGCGAGAACTGCTGCACCCTGGATTCCGCAGCGATCATCTCCTGAAACGTCGTCCGCCGCAGCCCGAAGAAGCGCGCGACTTCATCGGCAAACTCGCTGGCCGACAATTCGCTGATTTCCCAGAGCCTGCGTAGGCTGCCTTCACCACCGGCGCCGTTCGGCGCGCCGGGCTTGTGGGACTCCGCCTTCAGCCCGGCTTTCTGACAGAACTGAGCAGCAAACTCGTGCGCACTCGGAAGGGCCATGAACGTGTACCGGGGTCACTCTTGAAGCCGCATCACGGCGAGCGCGCCGTTTACCTTACTTTTTCCATTGGAAATGTGACGATGTGGTCGTCACATCATTGCCCTGGACAAGTAATGATACGCCAAGAGAAACGACATATCACTTGAAATGCTGCAAATTTCGCCGCTTCGCGAACAACGAGGTCCCGATGGATAACAAACGTTCGCAACGCCGTTGCCATACATAAGATTCATAACACACTGCTGTCACACACCACGATTAAGCAAACGTTATCCCCTGAAGCTCGCCCGCTCATCAAGCGGAACGGCAGGCGGCGCGTAAGTGAGGCAGAAAGTGAGCCGAACAGCATTCCGGATCGGCTTGTTCGTCCCGTGCGCATTGATCTGCATGCTGCTCGGATCCTGCAACACCGTGAGCGGCATTGCCGATGCCGACACCAAGGATCCTGATGTCTTCGAGAAGGTTCGCTCGGTCGATCTGCTGCCGCGCTATCCCAACCAGCTGCCGCAGCGCGAGCTCAGCACCGGCCCTCGCGCCAAAACCGCGATCTACGCTGCGGAGCCCAGTGATGATGCCGCGCCGGCCACCTCGTCCCAACAGGCAACGGTGAGCGGCGATCGTTTCGAGCTCAATTTCGACAATTCGCCGATCGCCTCCGTCGCCAAGATCGTACTCGGAGACATCCTCGGCGTCGGCTACGTGATCGACCCCCGTGTCCAGGGCAACATCAGCCTGTCATCGGGCCGGCCAATCCCGAAATCCGATGTCGCCTTCGCACTGGAAAACGCGCTTCGGATCGGCGGTGTCGCATTGGTGCGCGACGATACCGGTTATCGCCTGATGCCGCAGGCCGATGCCGTCGGAACTGGGGCTGCGGACGTCGCCGACCGCATGACGCCGGGCTACGGAATTTCACTCGTGCCGCTGCAATACGCTTCGGCCCAAACCATCCTGAAGCTCGTCGACAGCTTCGCGGTGAAGCCGGGGATGATCCGCGCCGACACAAATCGCAATGTGATCCTGATTCAGGGCAGCGGCAGCGAACGTCGAAATGCGGTCGACCTCGTGCTCAGCTTTGACGCAGACTGGATGAAGGGGCAATCGGCCGGCATCTTCCCGGTGCAGAACAGCAATCCCGGCCCAATCATCGCCGAGCTCGAAAAGATCCTGGACTCCGGCGAAGGCGGCATGTCGCAGAACCTCGTCAAGTTCCAGGCGATCGCCAGAATGAACGCCGTGCTCGCGGTGACGCGAAAGCCGGAGATCCTGCAACGCGTCGGCACCTGGATACGCCGCCTCGATACCACCAATACGGGTCGTTCCGCCGTGCACGTGTACCGCGTGAAGTTCGGCGACGCCCGCCAGATCGCAAAGGTGCTCAACGACGTCTTCGGCGGCGGCAGCACGTCCGGATCGACATCCTCGCCGCTCGATAGCCCGAGCGGACAGGTCGCGCCCGGATCCGGCCTCGCATCGAGCTCGAGCGGCGGCAGCGCGCTCAACCGCCTCTCGGCCGGCCCGAACAATCAATCATCCAGTGGCTTTGGATCAAGTAGCCGAACGGCAAGCGCAGCGACAGCCGATGCCGCTTCCGGAAATCAGTCCGGGTATGGCTCGGCCTCCAATACGCAAGGTGGCGGTCCTTTCGACAATGCGGCAGGTGGCCAGGGCGCAGGACGATCGGGCAGTGGTGGCCCCGGCAACGTGCTGGACGGGGTGCGCATCACTGCCGACAGCGTCAACAACACGCTGCTGATCTACGCCAGTCAGGAGCAATACCGCCTGATCGAGCAGACCATCAAGGAGATCGACCAGCCGCAGTTGCAGGTCTCCATCGACGCGACGATCGCCGAGGTGACGCTGACCGACGACCTGCAATACGGAATCCAGTCATACATCATGAGCCGCGACCTCGGCCTCAAGCCCAATACCGGGTCGTTCGGCTATAACGGCGCGAGCGCGGTCGCTGCCGTGGCCAGCGACGTCGTGCTCAATCGCGCAATTCCGGGCTTCAACTTCCTGGTGGGCTCCGCATCCACGCCGAGGGCGGTTCTCAACGCATTGCATGCGATCACCGATGTGAAGGTGCTGTCGAACCCCTCGGTCGTCGTGATCGACAATCAGATCGCGACCCTGCAGGTCGGCGACGAGATTCCGATCCAGACGGGCAGCGCCACGGTCCTGACCGGAAACAACACAGTTGCCAATACCACCGACTATCGCAGCACCGGCATCATCCTGCGCGTCGTGCCTCGCATCAACGCCAATGGAAATGTCCGGCTCGACATCGAACAGGAGATCAGCAATCCCGTCGGCAGTTCGACGTCAACGTCATCCTCGTCGACCGCGACCAACTCGCTCACGCCGACCGTGTCGACCCGCAAGGTCCGCAGCTCGGTGGCGGTTGCCAGCGGACAAACGGTGCTGCTGGCGGGCCTGATCAGCGACACCCAGAACAAGAACCGGTCGGCGATTCCCGGCCTCGATCAGATTCCCGTCATTGGCGACGTCGTTTTCGGACAGACCGAGAAGACGATCAAGCGTACCGAGCTGATCATGTTTATTCGTCCGCAGATCATCCGCGACGGCGCCGACGCACATTTCGTGGCGGAGGAGTTACGTACGAAGCTGCGCGGCTCGATCAGCGCAGCTGGCCCCAGGCAGTCTGGGCCGGCCAGCTACCGATGAACCGGACGCAACACGATTGCGCGACGTGCGAGTCGGGATTGGAACGGTGACATGATCAAGTCCACGAGCTTCATTGTTGTCGCTGCCGTTCTCGCAGTCGTTGCGGCCACCCCTGCCCGCGCGGACACGCACGCGACGGCAGGGACCGCATTCGCCCGCGGCGACTTCAACGCTGCCGCGCGGCGGCTGCTGCCGCTGGCCGAGCGGGGAAACGCCCGTGCCCAAGCCATGGTCGGCTTCATGTACGCGACGGGGCAAGGCCTTCCACAGGCCTATGATGCAGCGAGCTACTGGTACCGGCGCTCGGCCGAACAGGGCGACACCACGGCGCAATATCTGCTTGGCCTCGCCTATGACAAGGGCCAGGGCGTTCCCCAGGACGAGGTCGCGGCCTACAAGTGGCTGAATCTGGCCGCGGCACGGGCGCCAAAAGGCGTGCGCGAAAACTATGCGCGCCTGCGCAACGCGGTAGCCTCGAAAATGAGCCGGGGCCAGATCGCAGCCGGTCAATGGTATGCACTGCGATGGCCCGAGGACTCCCCGTTCTGACAGCCTCCACTTCGCGCTCACACCGCAAGACACCACTCGGTTACGAGACATAAACCATTTCCGGTCGCGCACGCCGCCTGTGATCGAATGGATCAGTTCAATTTGACCCAATTGCTTAGCAGGATCGCGAGCAGTTTCTGCCACCTTCCCCGCCGTGATCGTGTTGGGGGCAGGCATGACGAAATTCTGCTGGGAGGGGTGGACGGCAACCGCGCGCGTGCGAGCGTGGAACATCGCCGTAACCGGCTTGGCCGCCGTCTGGTTATTGGGCGCCTATCCTGCCCACGCCTTCCTCGCCCGTCCCGCGCTGTTCGCGGCGCTCGGCAGCGCAACAAGAGCGCCGACCGGCTGGATGAAATTCTGTGCGGCGAACGCGGAAGAGTGCCGGCCGGCGCCGGATCAGGGGCGCGACCTCACGCTGACACCTGCCCTGCTCAAGCAATTGTACGAGATCAACAAGTTCGCCAACGATCGCGTGACGTGGACAAGTGACGCCGATCTCTACGGTACAACCGAACGCTGGGCCTATCCGCTCGATCGGGGCGATTGCGAGGACATTGTCCTGCTCAAGCGTCGGCTCCTGGCCAAGGCCGGGTGGCCGGCGGGCGCGCTGCTGATCACGACAGTCGAGGAGCGCGGCGCGGGCAAGGGCCGCCACGCGGTGCTGACTGTCCGTTCCGACCGCGGCGAGATGATACTCGACAACCAGACCCCGGAAATCCTGTTCTGGTACGAAACGAGTTATCGATATATCGCGCGACAGAGCACGACCGATCCCAACATCTGGGTGTCCTTCAGCACCGAACAGGCAAAGCCGCCCGCCGAGCTCCCCGCTCGCTGATCGGGCAAGGCATCGTCCCACAGGATCGAACCTCCAAGGCGGCACACGACCAGGACGGGCCGCCGTTATCGGTCACGCGCCATCCCCGACCCGTCCCGGCACCGCGCACCGGGTGCACGGTTACGCCTACTCACAGTAACATAATTATCATTCACGCCACGACTCTATGTGATATGTAGGAAAATATATCGCATATGCGACGGAATGATTCGTTACCTGCGCTGTCAGACACATTGCGATGCACCCAACTCCTTTTGAGGAAATAATGAGCACTGAAATCGTATCCGGCGGGACTACGACGTTCTCCGCCTCCAGCAGCACCACTTACATTGTTATCACCCGGGGCACGCTCGACATTGCGAGCGGCGGCGCGGTGTCCGGCGCAACCGCCATCGGTCCCGGCAGCGTCATCTGGGTCGAAGCGGGTGGAACGACCACCAATTCTTCGATCGTCGGCGGCACCCAGTACACGATCGGCAACTCCACCGGCACGGTCATCTCCAGCGGCGGCATCGAGCACGTCTATTGGGGCGGTACCGCCACGGGTTCGGTCATCTCGCAGGGCGCTTACCAGGACGTCTGGAACGGCACCGTCAACAATGCGACGCTGATCGGCAATCAGCAGGTCCTCGCCGGCGGCGTGGCCAACGGCACGCTGATCATCCTCGGCGGCCACCAATATGTCGGCAGCGGCGGCACCACCAACGGCACGATCATCACCGCCAACGGTCTGCAATATGTCGATGCCGGCGCTGCTGCGAACGGCACCGCGATCAACAGCGGCGGCTTCCAATATGTGGCGGGCACCGCAACCGATACCACCGTTAACGGCGGCGGCACCCAGGCGGTCGAGGGGACCGCGCAGAACTCGACCGTCGCCAGCGGCGGGACCCAGAACGTGCTGCTCGGCGGCACCGCCAGCGGCACCATCGTCGAGGCGGACGGCTACCAGTCGGTCGCCGGCACGATCGACGGCACCACGTTGACCGGTTACCTGCAGATCCTGGCTGGCGGCTCGTCGACCAACACCGTGATCGCGTCCGGCGGCGCCGCGTTTGTCGGCTCCAACGGTTCGGCGACCAGCACGACGGTCGTTGCGGGCGGTCTGCTTTATGTCGGTGCAGGCGGCCTGGTCACCGACACTGCCATTAACGGCGGCTTCCAGTTTGTCGTCGGAACAGCCAACGGCACCACGGTCAACAGCGGCGAGATGGACGTTGCCGGCGCTGCCAACGACACGAACCTCTCCGGCGGGATCGCGCACGTACTGACCGGCGGCACGCAGAACGGTGTCAATTTTGACGGATCGGCGGCAACACTCCTTCTCGACAATCCCGCTGGCCTGACCGGCACGGTGTCCAACTTCGAGCTCGGCGACACCATCGACTTCCTGAATCTCTCGGTCAATTCCTTCACATTCGACGGCTCGACATTGACGCTGGTGACGAACGGCGGAAATCACAGCTATCAGTTCGCGGGGACCGAAGCCGGCACCACCATGAACGTGGTCAGCGACGGACATGGTGGTACCTCCGTGTCGTTGTCGCTGCTCTCGCAGTTCTCGGCGAGCCTGGTGCCGGATGCCGGCCAAGACGCGATCACGCCCCAGGGCTCCGATCCCCAGAGCACCCCGCTCGTTCACGCCCAGAGCTGAGCTCGCACGACATCGCCGTACCGGGTCACGTCCCGGTACGGCCTCCTGGCTGTCAGAGCCACGCTCCGGCCAGGCCATCGGGCAAAGCCCGCCAGTTTTCATCAGATTACGAACGCAGCAGATCGCGCGGCAACGCGAGTGGCCGGCTTGCCAGGGACGACGATACCTTCATTGCGCATGCCGACACTGAAGACACGTCCGGCGCACGATTGCACAACATCGCCAACACTCGCCTCGGCTGCATTCGGCAGAAACATATCATATCATAATGATAACATTATTTCGGGCAAAATGTCGCACATTGCGCAAGAATATATCATAAAATATCATAAATAGATCGTTTAGAGCCCATGCGGGTTCCGCGCATGCCTCCGCAAAACGAGCTGGCAGCGCGAAAATCCGGTCTTCAGCGCTCACTTCAGCATCACTCGAGGTTATGTTATGACCACCGTCGTAAAAATAGGAACCGAATTCCAGGTCAATAGCCAGACGGCTGGCAGCCAGTGGTATCCCTCCGTCACCGGCCTTTCCAATGGCGGCTTCGTCGTCACCTGGCAGGACGGCCTCGCCGGCTCCACCAGCGGCAGCAGCACGCTCGGCGATGCCAGCGGCTCCGCTGTCCACGCTCAGGTCTATGCGGCCGACGGCAGCAAGGTCGGCGGCGAATTCCTCGTCAACACCCAGGTCACCGGCTCGCAGGCGACCGCGGTCGTGACGGGCCTGTCCAACGGCGGCTTCGTCATCTCCTGGCAGGACCAGAACTCCACCAGCGGCGACATCAAGGCGCAGATCTACGGCGCCAACGGCGCGCCGGTCGGCGGCGAGTTCGTGATCAACTCCGTCACCGCCAACAACCAGAACACCCCGGCCATCACCGGCCTGCCCAATGGCGGCTTCGTCGTCGCCTGGACCAACCAGGGCTCGTCGGCCGCCGACGTCAAGGCGCAGGTCTATGACGCGAACGGCGCCAAGGTCGGCTCCGAATTCCTCGTCAACTCGACCAACCCGAGCTTCGACCAGGAGCGCGCCTCGATCGCCACGCTCAGCAACGGCGACTTCGTCGTCACCTGGAACGACTTCCGCACCGGCAATTGGGAGGTCCGCGGCCAGGTGTTCCACCCGGGCGCTGCCGGCGCGACCAAGGTCGGCGCTGAATTCACCGTCGACCAAGCCTACTACAACAGCCGCATGGTTGCCGGCGTGACCGGTCTTGCCAACGGCAATTTCGTCATCAGCTTCGAAGACACCAGCGGCGAAGTCCGCGCGCAGGTCTTCACCGCTGGCGGCGTCAAGGTTGGCGCGGAATTCCAGGTCAACACCCAGACCAGCGGCAACCAGGGATTTTCGAGCATCACCGCACTGAAGGGCGGCGGCTTCGTCGTGACCTGGTCGGACGAGGGCACCGGCGACGGCAATGGTCCCGCGATCAAGGCGCAGGTCTATGATGCGGCCGGCAGCAAGATCGGCGGCGAGTACGTCGTCAACACGCAGATCGGCAGCAACCAGCTCTATCCGAACGTCGCGGCGCTCGCCAACGGCGGCTTCGTGATCAGCTGGACCGATTTCAGCCAGGCGCTCGGCGACAACTCGGGTTACGGCATCACCGCGCAGATCTTCAACCTGTCGAACGCGCCGACTGCGCCGACCATCGTCTCGGTCACCGATGACGTCTCGCCCAACACGGGCGCGCTCGCCAATGGTGCCAGCACCAACGACACCAACCTGACGGTCCGCATCGCCACCGGCAGCAACTTCGCCGGCGATGTCGTGCAGCTGTTCGACGGCCAGACCGCGATCGGCACTGCCGTGACGCTCTCGCTCGCCGATATCGCGCGCGGCTACGTCGACATTCAGACCGGCGTGCTCGGCAACGCGGCCCACGCCATCACGGCGAAGGTCACCGACACGACCGGCGCCGTTAGCGGTGCTGCCACCGCGATTAACGTGACCGTCGACACGGTTGCGCCAGCTGTCGCGGTGACCGGCGCGGTCGTCGACGGCGGCAACCTGCCCACCTTCACGGTAAGCGGCACCACCGAGGCCGGTCTTCTGGTCTCGGTCTATGACGGCGCGAACCTGATTGGCACCACGACGGCTGGCGCCAACGGCGCCTGGACCCTCGCCGGTGTGACGCTGGTGGAAGGCCCCAACAACCTGACCGCCAAGACTACCGATGCGGCCGGCAATGCCGGCACCTCGACCGTGTTCGCAGCGCCGACCCTCGTCTCGACCGGCACCACCGCGGTCGATGCATCGACGACGACCTCGATGGGCTTCGTCGTCCGCGGTAGTGGCACGCTCGACGTCCTCGCGGGCAGCAACGTCTCCGGCCAGATCACGGTCGGCAACGGCGGTCAGCTGACGGTCGAGTCCGGCGCGACCGTTCAGCACGCCAACATCGGCAACGGCGGCGTTCAGCTGGACTACGGCTCCGCGGTCAATACGACCGTGCAGGCGGGCGGCACGCAGCGCGTCTACTTCGGCGGCACCGCGACCGGCACGACGGTTGCGGCTGGCGGGTACCAGGGCGTGTTGTACGCGACCGTAACCGGCACCCACCTGAGCGGCGATCAGCAGGTGATCCACGGAACGGCCACCGACACCACGATCGAGAACGGCGGCCGGCAGTATATCGGCACGGACGGAATCGCGGACGGAACGCTGATCAAGACCGATGGCTTCCAGTATGTCGACGCCGGTGGCAAGGCCACTGACTCCGTCATCGCCGGCGGCTTCCAGTATGTCGGCCAGAATGGCACGGCCAACAACGCGATCGTGAATGCCGGCGGCACCCAGGACGTGGGCGCCGGTGGCATCGCGACCGGCACCACGTTGAACGGCGGCGTCCAGTTTGTCGCGGGGACCGCCAACGACACCACCGTCGATGCTGGCGGTCAGCTCTTCGTCGGTGCTGGCGGCGTCACGAACGACTCCCACCTTGTCAACGGCTTCGAGTATGTCACCGCCGGCGGCACCGCCGACGGCGTCGACTTTGCCGGCAGCGCGGCGACCCTCCTGCTCGACCAGGCCTCCGGCCTGACCGGCACGGTGTCGAACTTCGAAATCGGCGACACGATCGACCTGCTCAATACGTCGGTCTCCTCGTTCACCTTCGACGGCACGACGCTGACGCTCGCCACGAACTCGGGCACGGTTGCCTATCAGTTCGCGGGCGTGCAGTCCGGCACCGAGCTCAAGGTCGCTGACGACGGACATGGTGGCACCGCGATCTCGCTGTCGCTGCTGGTCCAGCAGTCGGCCAGCATCGTGCCGGACGCCGGCACAGAGACCAGCCTCGTGTCCTCCGACACGACGCAGCAGCAGCCACAGCTCGCCAGCCACGGCTGATCGGCCAACACCATCCGCGCATCGGGGGCAGCCCCGATGCGCCTTGCGACCGCGGCGGGAGGCACCTCCCGCCGCTTTCGCATTCCGCCTCCGCCGTTCACCAAATTCACGAGTTATGTGAGCGGCCTGACATAGTTATCAAACCGTAACATAGCCACGTTAGCTATCGCCCGGCCGGCGGGACGGCTGTCCGTGGGATCGTCCGGACCCGAGATCTTGCGGAAATGTGCTGCCGATGAGCCTGAACGAGACCAATTCACGGGATCCGGCCGCCAAGGAGCTGCCGAAGGAGCCGCCGGTCGTCCAGGCCGTCCCGAAGCCGCCAGCTGATCCCGGCCTGACCGCTCTCGTCATGATGCTCCAGTTCCTCGGCGTACCCGCCGATCCCGAGCAGATCCGCCACCAGTTCGGCGGCGTCGAGATCGGCACCACCGAGATGCTGCGCTGTACCAAGCAATTCAACATCAAGGCGCGCCTGGTCAGGACGAGCTGGGACCGGCTCGACAAGACGCCGCTGCCGACCATCGCCCCCCTTCGCGACGGCGGCTTCCTGATCCTGGGCAAGGCCGGCGACGGCAAGGCGATCGTGCAATATCCGGGCTCACCACGCCCGCAGATGCTGACCAAGGCCCAGTTCGAGGTGATCTGGGACGGCCGCATCGTGCTGATGACCAAGCGCGCCGGTCTTGTCGACCTGTCGCGGCGCTTCGACATCACCTGGTTCATGGGCGCGATCAACCGCTATCGCGGCCTGCTCGGCGAGGTGCTGCTCGCCTCGTTCTTCCTGCAGATCTTCGCGCTGGTCTCGCCGCTGTTCTTCCAGGTGGTGATCGACAAGGTGCTGGTGCATCGCAGCCTCGGCACACTTGATGTGCTGGTCGCCGGCATCGTCGCGATCTCGATCTTCGAGGTCGCGCTCGGCGCGCTGCGCACCTATCTCTTCTCCCACACCACGAACCGCATCGACGTCGAGCTCGGCGCGCGGCTGTTCCACCATCTGCTGGCGCTGCCGCTGTCCTACTTCCAGGCGCGGCGGGTCGGCGACACCGTGGCGCGGGTGCGTGAGCTGGAAAATCTGCGCAATTTCATCACCGGCTCGGCGCTGACGCTGGTGATCGATCTGTTCTTCACCTTCGTCTTCCTCGGTCTGATGGCGTTCTACTCGCCGCTGCTGACCGCGATCGTGCTGGCGTCATTCCCGCTCTATATCGTGATCTCGGCCGGCGCCTCGCCGCTGTTCCGCTATCGTCTCGACGAGAAGTTCAAGCGCGGCGCAGAGAACCAGTCGTTCCTGGTCGAGAGCGTCACCGGCGTCGAAGCCCTCAAGGCGATGGCGGTCGAGCCGCAGATGCAGAAGCGCTGGGAGGAACAGCTCGCCGGCTACGTTGCCTCCAGCTTCCGCGTCGTCAATCTCGGCAATGTCGCAAGCCAGGCGGTGCAGTTCGTCAGCAAGATCAACATGGCGCTGCTACTCTATTTCGGCGCCAAGCTCGTGATCGACGGCAACCTCACCGTCGGCGAGCTCGTCGCCTTCAACATGCTGTCGGGCCGCGTCACCGCGCCGGTGCTGCGCCTCGCCCAGCTCTGGCAGGATTTTCACCAGGCGCGGCTCTCGGTCGAGCGGCTCGGCGACATCCTCAACACAGTGCCCGAGCCGACCTACCGCACGGGACGCGCCGCCCTGCCCGCCATTCGCGGCGACATCGCCTTCGAGCATGTCGGCTTCCGCTACCGCGCCGACGGCCCGCAGATCCTGAGCGACATCAACCTGAAGATCCCGGCCGGCCAGATCGTCGGCATCGTCGGTACCTCCGGTTCCGGCAAGAGCACGCTCGGCAAGCTGATCCAGCGGCTCTATCTGCCCGAGGCCGGCCGCGTGCTGGTCGACGGCAACGATCTCGCCGCGGTCGACCCGACCTGGCTGCGCCGGCAGGTCGGCGTCGTGCTCCAGGAGAACATGCTGTTCAACCGCTCGGTGCGCGACAACATCGCGCTGGCCGATCCCGCGCTGCCGATGGAGCGCATCGTCGCCGCGGCAAAGCTCGCCGGTGCGCACGATTTCATCCTCGAGCTCCAGGACGGCTACGACACGGTGATCGGCGAGCGCGGCAGCACGCTCTCCGGCGGCCAGCGGCAGCGCATCGCGATCGCGCGCGCGCTGACCACCAATCCGCGCGTCCTCATTTTCGACGAAGCCACCTCCGCGCTCGACTATGAGAGCGAGCGCATCATCCAGCAGAACATGCGCGAGATCACCGCGGGCCGCACCGTGCTGATCATCGCCCATCGCCTCTCGACTGTGCGCACCGCCGATCGCATCATCACCATCGAGCGCGGCCGCATCGTCGAGGACGGCTCGCACGACCAGCTCATCCGCAGCGGCGGCCGCTACGCTACGCTGCACCGTGTCCAGGCAGGCATCCATGAAGTCGGCTAAGGCCATGTTGGCGTCGCTGCGCAGGCCGACGCGCACGCGCGACGAGCTGGCGTTCCTGCCCGCGGCGCTCGAGATCGTGGAGACCCCGCCCTCGCCGATCGGCCGCGCCATCTCCGCGTCGATCTCGGCGGTGTTCCTGATCGCGCTGGTGTGGGCGAGCATCGGCACCGTCGACATCATCGCGACAGCGACCGGCAAGATCGTGCCCGACGGCCGCACCAAGGTGATCCAGCCGTTCGAGACCGCCGTCGTGCGCTCGATCCACGTGCAGGATGGCCAGCGCGTCAAGGCCGGCGATCTCCTGATCGAGCTCGATCCCACCATGAGCCAGGCCGAGCTCGGCCATCTCCAGAGCGATCTGCTCGCCAGCGAACTCGACATCGCGCGCCTGCATGCGGCGCTCGCCGGCGGCGATCCCGAAAAATTCATCCCGCCCGCCCGCGCGACGCCCGAGCAGATCCGCACCGCAAGGCGCTTCCTGGCGTCGCAGGCCGCCGAGCAGGCCGCCAAGATCACCACGCTCGAATGGCAGGGCACGCAGAAGAAGGCGGAGCGTTCGACCATCGAGGCGACGATCGGCAAGATCAGCGCGCTGATCCCGATCATGCAGCAGCGCGTCGACGTGCGAAAATATCTGGTCGATCGCGAATTCGGCTCGAAGCTGCAATACCTGACGGAGACGCAGGACCTGGTCGCGCAGCAGCAGGAATTGCTGGTTCAGAAGAGCCACTTTGCCGAGGCCGATGCGGCCGTCGGCGGCATCGAGGAGACGCTGCGGCGCACGGAGGCCGAGTACAATCGCGCCCTGCTCGACGACCTTGCCAAGGCCGAGCAGAAGGCGGCCGGCCTGCGCCAGGACATCATCAAGGCCGAGCAGCGCACCAGCCTCTTGCGCCTCACCGCGCAGGAAGACGGCATCGTCCAGCAGCTCTCCGTGCATTCGGTCGGCGGCGTGGTGACGCCGGCGCAGACGCTGATGGTGGTGGTGCCGACCTCAGGCGGCCTCGAGATCGAGGCGATGATCTCGAACAAGGACATCGGCTTCGTCACCCCCGGCGAGGAAGCCGCGATCAAGGTCGACACCTTCAGCTTCACCCGCTACGGCCTCCGCCAGGGCAAAGTGCTCAGCGTCTCCCAGGACGCCATCGTCAGACAGAAGCCGCCGGAAAAGCCCGGCGACACCCCCGCCGGTACCGACACCGCCTCCAGCGAGCCCAAGGGCCAGGAGCTGGTCTACTCCGCCCGCGTCTCGCTCGACCGCGCCCAAATGGACGTCGACGGACGGATGGTCAACCTCGCGCCCGGCATGGCGGTGACGGTGGAAATCAAGACCGGCTCCCGCCGCATCATTTCCTACGTACTCTCGCCGCTGCTGCGCTACAGCCAGGAGAGCTTACGCGAGCGGTGAGAACGCCCGACGACGACTTGCCGTCGCCACATCCGCGTGCGCTGCTGGACCGAAATCACCGTCCAAGCGCTTTCTTGATGCCGGCCAAACCGATCCGCAGGAATGGGTCCGAATGGATGTAGAAATATTTGACGCCCCGCTCGAGCCAGAACGGTAGTTCGTCAGATGTCACGAGCGTCCCAGCGATCTTGCCCGCGGCGCGGACCTTCTTGACCGCAAGATCGACCTGCTCGGTGACGGCCTGCGGCCGCGGCTGCCCGAAGGGCGGCGCCGGCGGATAGCCCAAGTTCTGCGAGAGGTCGCCGGGCCCGATGAAGAAAACATCGATGCCTTCGACCGCGAGCAGCGCGTCGATATCGTCGATCGCCTTCGGCGTCTCGATCATGGCGATGACAAGCCGCTTCTCGTAGTCGGCGGGACAGGCGTAGCGCACCGCATCGACGATGGCCCGCGCCTGCTCCGCGGTATCGACCATCGGCACCATCAGGCCGTCGGCGCCGGCGTTGAGATAGCGGATCAGCACCGGCCGCTCATGGGAGTGCGGACGAACGATCGCGGCGCCGCCGGCACCTCGGATGGCCTGCGCCGTCACGCGCACGTCCTCGAAGCTCCAGGTGCCGTGCTCGCAGTCGACGAAGATGGCGTCCGCGCCGAGCTCGACCAGCCGGACCGCCAGTCCCGATGAGGCGTGATGCGGCGTGAACATGGTGACCGTCTCGCCCCTGGCAAGACGCTCGCGCAACTTGGCTCCGTTCATGGAATCCTCTTCTCTAGCTTTTCGGCTTGTCGGCAAGACCCGCTGGCGCGCCGACCCAGCGGGCCGTCTCGATATCCGAGGACGTATCGCGCATGAAAGTCGGGCAGATGTGCAGCTCGGGGATCATCGCGCCCTTCTGCAGGCTGGCGCAGAGCAGCACCGCGCGCGCGACGTCGTGCGGATTCAGCATCACGGCACGTTCGCTGTCCAAAGGCGGTCTTGCACGATGGTCCATGATCGGCGTGTCGGTCTCGCCCGGCAGGATCGTCGTCGCTCGGATGCCCTGATTGCGGAACGTGTTGTGCAGGAAGGTCATGAAGTTCTTCACGCCGGCCTTGGCTGCGCCGTAGGCGGCGCCACCGAGCAGGTTCGGATTGACGACCGCGAGCGAAGACACCGTGATGATCGTGCCGTCCTTCCTGGCGATCATGTCGTCGAGCACGGCCTGGGTCAGATTGAACACCGCCGTGAGATTGACGTTGACCGTGGCGTTCCACTCGGCCTCGCTGATGAACCGCGCGTTCAACACCTTGCTGGCACTGCCGGCATTGTTGACGAGAATGTCGATCGATCCGATATGGCCCTTGACCCAGGCAACCGTCTCCAGGATCGCCTCGCGCGAGGCCACGTCGAGCGCGCGTGCGACGGCTTTACCGCCCGCTTTCTCGATCGCTGAGACGACCTCCTGAAGCGGCGCGATCCGGCGCCCCGTCAAGACAACGGTTGCACCTTCCTGGGCCAGCAGGATCGCGGTCTCACGCCCGATCCCCGTGCCTGCCCCCGTGACCAGCGCGATCTTTCCGTCGAGCAGCGCCATGTTTCTCCTATTCGGCGGCGGTCGCCGCCAGGCTCGAGTGTTGATAACCGTAAAACTGCCGCGCAGCCTGCGGTGTAATCAACCCCTCCGCAAGATCGAGCTCGATCGATGCAGCGGAGCGTTCCGACGTCTTGCCCCAGCCGCCACCACCGGGCGTCTCGACTTCCAGGCGGTCCCCGGTCTTCAAGACGACCTTGCCCTTTGGAAATTGCGGTTCGCCGTTCTTATACACCTTGCCCGCGCTGCCGGACTGACCGCCGACCACACCGAAGCAGGGATGACGCACCCGCTCGGAGGCAAGGTAGATGTTCATCGGATTGCGGCCGAGGTTGCGCAGCACGAGGTGCTGGCCGAGACCACCCCGACTCTTACCCGCGCCGCCGGAGTCGGGAATCAGCTCCTTGCATTCGACCAGCGCCGGCACGGCGATCTCGAACATCTCGATGGCGGTGACCCTGCAATTGGACGGGAAGCTCAGCGTGTCGAGGCCGTCGAACTCGGCGCGCGCACCCTGCCCGCCGTGGAAGTTCTGCACCGAACCATATTGCGAGCCGTCATCCCGTCGGCCGACGCAATTGGCGGCCCAGATGGGCGCACCGCCGCTGTCGCCCATGACCTTGTCGGGCACAACGCTCTCCAGCGCCTTGAAGATCAGCGAGGGAATGACGTGCCCGATCAGGTTTCGCGAATTGCCCGCCGTCCATTGCTGCGGATTGAGAATGGAGCCAAGCGGCGCCTCGTCGGTGATCGGGGTGATGCAACCCTCGTTGTTCGGCGTGTCCGGATCGAGCAGACACTTCAGCGCATAGACCGAATGGGCGTAGCGGTAATTGGTGCGGCAATTGATCGAGTGAAGGATCTGGTCGGACGTCCCGGCGTAGTCGACGTGGATGGAATCGTCGCGCACGATGACGGATGCCTTGAGCCTCACGTCGGTGTCATAGCCGTCGAGCAGGACCTCGGCAGAATAGGTGCCGTTCGGCCACTGCCGGATGGCCTTTCGCGTTTGGGCCTCGGAGCGAGTATGGATGGCGTCCGCGAGTTCGTCGATGCTGTCGAGATCGTACTCATCGAGGAATTTCAGGAGCTCGCGGCCCATAACGTTGTTGGCCGCAACCATGGATTCGAGATCGCCCATCACCTCGGTCGGAAGGCGGACGGAGGCCGCGATGATGTCGAGCACATCCTGGTTGGGAACGCCAGCCTTGTGCAGCTTCACGATCGGAAAGCGAATGCCCTCCTCGAAGATGTCGCTGGCTTCCGAATGCAAGGGAGCGCCGCCGATATCCGGCAGATGCGCGATCGAGCCGGCATAGGCCACGACCTTGCCCTTCTTGAAGATCGGCGTGATCATCGTCACGTCGGGAAGATGGCCGGTGCCGATCTCCGGGTCGTTGGTGGCAAGGACGTCGCCCTCCTGCAACGTCTCCGCGGGAAATTTCGGCAGGAAGTATTTCTGCGCGGCGACCGGCAGCGAGGTGATGAAGACCGGGATCGACCAGGTGCACTGCGCGAGCGCGCGGCCGCGGCTGTCGAGCAGCACGGTCACATAGTCGTGGTTCTCGCGCACGATCGGCGAGAACGCGGTCCGGCCGAGCACGATGTCGGCCTGGTCGGCTATGAAGATCAACCTGTTCCACATCACCTGGAGGTTGATCGGATCATTGAAATCGGCGGCGTTCACAGACATCGGCGCGTCCTTAGGCGATATTGATCACGAGATTGCCGTTGATGTCGACGTGAGCGATGCCGCTCGGTCCGACCACTGCAGTGGACTCGCGCTGCTCGACGATGGCCGGCCCCCTGATCTCCTCACCGACTGGCAGCTTGTAGTGATCGTAGACCGGCGTTTCGACGAAGTCGCCGCGCTCGCTGAAATAGACCGAACGGGTCCCCTTCTTTGCCTCGGCAGCATGGCGCGCGTGCGGCTGCGTCACCTGATCCTTCTGACCGCTGGCGCGCAGGCGCCAGGTGATCACCTCGACCGATGAGCCTGCCACGGTCCGGCCGAACAGCTCGCGGTAGAGCTTGAAGAAATTGGCGAGCAGCTGTTCGTGGAACTGCTCGGGCGGCAAACCTCGATCCGGCAGGGCAACGGTAATCTCGTGGCCTTGGCCGACGTGACGCATGTCGACGGTGTAAGTGTTGGTGATGGTCTCCGGTGCGACGCCTGCGGCACGGACGACTTCAGCGCCCTGGGCGGCGAGATCTCCCAGCAGGCGATCCATCGCGGCGAAATCCCAATTGTCGACCTGCATCGGAAAGCTCGCCGACAGATCGACTGCGACCGGCGCGATCAGCAGGCCGATCGCCGAGGTGACGCCGGCGCCGGTCGGGCAGATGATGCGCTTGATGCCGAGCTTGCGCGCGATGCCATAGGCGTGCACCGGACCCGCGCCGCCAAAGGCGACCATCGGCAGGCTGCGCGGATCGACGCCGAGATCGGTCGCATGCACGGCCGCGGCCTTGCTCATGGATTCGTTGACGAGATCGTGGATGCCGAAGGCGCAGCGGGGAACGCTGACGTCGAGCGAGGATGCGAGCTTCGTCATCGCCGCGAGCGCAGCATCCTTCGACACCTTGAACGAGCCTCCGACGAAGGACTCGGTACCCATATAGCCGAGCAGGATATCGGCATCGGTGACGGTCGGCTCGGTGCCGCCGCGCTGATAGGCGGCAGGTCCCGGCATCGCGCCCGCCGAACGCGGACCGACATCGAGCAAGCCGAGCGGGTTCTTCGCCGCGATCGAGCCGCCGCCGGCGCCAATCTCGATCATGCGGATCGACTGGATCTTGAGCGGGAAGCCCGAGCCCTTGCGGAAGCGGTGATAATGCGCGACTTCGAGATCGGTGCCGACCGTCGGTTCACCATTCGGGATCAGGCAAAGCTTTGCCGTGGTGCCCCCCATGTCGAAGGACAGCACACTGCCCTCTCCGGCGATGCGACCGAACTCGGCGGCGGCCACCGCGCCTGCGGCTGGCCCCGACTCGATCAGGCGCACCGGCAGCTCGGCGGCGCGGCTGCTTGGCACGAGGCCGCCGGACGAGGTCATCCAAAGCACCTGGCGGTCGATACCTTTGACGGCGAATTCGCGCTCGAGGTGAGCGACGTGTCCCGACATCTGCGGCCGCGTATAGGCGTTGACGACAGTGGTCGAGGCGCGATCGAACTCGCGCACCTCCGGGCAGACCTCGGAAGACAGCGACACGAAGACATCCGGATCCTCCTCGCGCAGCAGGGCTGCGATGCGCTGCTCGTGGGTCGGATATTTGTAGGCGTGCAGCAGGCAAACGGCGACAGACTTGATTCCCTCCTCGCGCAGCCGGCCAGCGATCCCGCGGACCGTCTCCTCCTCCAGCGCAGTGATGACCTCGCCGTCGGCGGAGATGCGCTCGACCGCGCCGAAGCTGTTCGCGCGCGTCACCAGCGGATCCGGATATTTCAGATTGAGGTCGTAGAGATCGTAGCGCCCTTCATTGCGGATGCGCAGCATGTCCTGGAAGCCAGCGGTCGAGATGAAGCCGGTCTTGACACCCTTGCGCTCCAGCACGGCATTCGTGACCACCGTGGTCGCGCCGAGCACCTGGAGCTTGTCGAGATCGACGACGTCACCGAACTGCGCGAGCAGTTCGGACACACCGCGGACCACGGCTTCGGCGGGATTGTTGGGCGTGCTCAGCACCTTGTGGAGATGCAATTCACCTTTGTCGTCGAGCAGTGCGAAATCGGTGAAAGTTCCCCCGGTATCGAATGCGAGCTTGGCCATCTTTTTCCTCGAAGCGATCGCCGTGCAGGACGAAGGATGTTCGAGCTGCCTGCTGAACCGTGCGATCAAGGCTTGAATCGTGAACGCCGGGTTCGACGATGTCTTCGACCGTAGGAAATGCACCCGCCGCTGGCCAACACAACTCCGGTCTGCCGCCATAGGTTTTGCTTATGGAGCGCTGGACGCGCTCCGCCCTCGATGGCGCGGCAACGAGAGGCGGTGTCTAGACCGCCCGGATGCCTTGCGGATGGCCGCGCATCAGCTTCTCTACGACCGTGAGAAGTACCGATCGTGTCGCCAGTGCCGGCTCCGAGAGCGGCAGATGGTCCGACACGCACAGCGAAACGGTCGCCTCGATCGCGGGACGAACGAGCCGCCGAACCTCGACGCCCTCGAAGCTGGATGCGCTTGCGGCCACCGAAGCCGGCAGGATGGTCGAGCCGAGCCCTTCCGTGACCGCCGCTCCGAGCGCCGAGACGGATTCGATCTCCGAGACGACGTTCGGCGTCACCCGCGCCCGCGCCAGCGATTCATCGATCAATCGCCGCAGGAAATGGCCCTGGCTTGGCAAGAGCAGCTTGACGTCGGCGAGCGCCGACAACGCGAGCGGCTCATCGACCTGCTTCTTGGCTCCCTGCTCCGCCCGGGAGACCAGGTACAATTCCTCCCGAAACAGCGGCTGCAGCTTGACGCCCTTGATCGGACCGGAGCCGTAGATCATGGCCATGTCCATCTTGCCGGTCATGATGAGCTCGCTCAGCACGTGGCCGAAACTGTCGTTGATATGGACGATGATCTGGGGATGCAGCGTGGACATCTCCTTCAGGATCGGCAGCGACAACGTGCTCGATGCCGAATAGGTCGCCAGCCCGATCGACACGCGCCCAGCCAGCGCCCTGGTCGATTGATCGATGTCGATCTGCGCCTGCTCGATCTGCTTCAGCAGCAATTGGGCGTGGCGGTAAAGAATGAGCCCGGCTTCGGTCGGGACGATGCCGTGATTGCTGCGCAGAAGCAGCTTGTGCTTGAAATGACTCTCGAGTGCAGCGATCTGCTGCGACAGCGCGGGCTGAGCCGTCCGCAACAGACCGGCCGCGCGCGACACGCTGCCGGCGTCGACGACTTTGACAAAGCTCTTCAGCTTCCTGAAATCGACGCTCATCTCAGTCGAATGCCAGCCCTGAAAACACAATCTGGATCAGCACTATCCTTTATCTAGCACATTGATTTCAATGAGATTCTTGCTCAATTCGCCGGTTTTCAGAGGCCACCTCAGCGCAGTGCTTTGCAGGCCCTCTCGATGCGGTGGCAGGCTTCCTTGATCGCGTCCATCGAGGTCGCGATCGAGAGGCGGAAATACGGCGAGAGCCCATAGGCGGCACCCTGCACGGCCGCCACGCCGACGCCGTCGAGCAGATAGAGCACGAAATCGAGATCGTTCTCGATCACCTTGCCATCGGGCGTGGTCTTGCCGATCACGCCGGCACAGCCGGGGTAGAGATAGAACGCGCCATCCGGCACCAGACATGACAGGCCCGGAATCGCATTCAGCCGCGCGCAGGCATAGTCGCGCCGCTCCTTGTAGAGCTTGACGCTGTCCCGCACGAATGCCTGCTCGCTCGTCAGTGCATGGGCGGCTGCGGCCTGGCTGATCGACGAGGGGCACGAGGAGATCTGGGATTGCAGCTTGTTGATCGCAGCGATCAGCGGCGCCGGACCCGCCGCGTAGCCGATCCGCCAGCCCGTCATCGCGTAGGTCTTTGACACACCGTTGGCGAGCAGAACGCGCTCCTTCAGCGCGGGTACGGCCGCCGCCAGCGTGGTGGCCGGCTCGTCCCGATACCAGATCTGGTCATAGATGTCGTCGGACAGCACCAGCACGTTGGGATGGCGCAGCAGGACCTCGCCGAGCGCCTGGAGGTCCGCTCGCGAATACGCCGCGCCCGTCGGGTTGGAGGGCGCATTGAGGATCAGCCAGCGGGTTCTGGGCGTGATGGCGGCCTCGAGCGCGTCCGCCGTCAGCTTGAAGCCCTGGTTCTCGGAGCAGCGGACGATGACCGGCTTGCCGTCATTGGCGATGACCATGTCGGGATAGGAGACCCAATAGGGCGCGGGGATAATGACCTCCGCCCCCTCCTCCACGCTCGCCATCAGCGCCAGGAACAGGATCTGCTTGGCGCCGCCGCCGACGCAGATCTCGTTGTCGGCATAGTCGAGGCCGAGGCGGCGCTTGTAATCGGCTATGATCCCTTTGCGCAGGGCGACGGTGCCATTGACCGCGGTGTATTTCGTCTCGCCGCGATCGATCGCCTCATGCGCCGCCGACTTGACGTGATCGGGCGTGTCGAAATCCGGCTCGCCGATCGCCATGTCGATGATGTCGCGTCCCGCCGCCTTGAGCTCGCGAACGCGGGCGGACGCCGCCGTGGTCGGAGAGATCTTGATGCGCGAGACGCGCGCAGCCGGCACGAAAATCGTCACTTTTGGTGGTCCTTCAGGTTTCGAATATGTGGGTGCTCGTTCGCAGCGAACGCCGTGATGGCTAGTGCTCGACCTCGGTTTCGCCGCGCATGCGGCCCGTGAGGAACAATTCGCCCAGCTCGTCGTGGGTGATATCCGCCGGCCTGCCGTCCCAGATCACCTTGCCGAGGCGCAGGATGACCGCGCGCTGCGCGACCTGCATGGCCTTCTTGGTGTTCTGCTCGACGAGCAAGATCGTCTGACCGGTCGCGTTGATACGGAGCAGCTCGTCGAAGACGATGCCGATCGCAGTCGGCGAAAGTCCGACTGACGGCTCATCGACCAGAAGGATCTTCGGCCGCTGCAGGACGGCCATCGCCACTTCCAGCAATTGCTGCTCGCCGCCGGACATGTTTCCGGCGAGTGTATTGCGTCGTGTCTTCAGGATCGGGAACAGGTCGTAGACATAGTCCCGCTCCGCTTTCACCTGACTGTCACGCAACGTATAAGCGGCCATCTGGAGATTTTCGTCGACCGTCATCACAGGAAAGTTGCAGCGCCCCTGCGGCACCCATGAAATGCCTTCGGCCAGGATCGCACGCGACTTGAAGGATGTGATCTCCTTGCCCTGCCAGTTGATGCTGCCGCCCTTGATGGTTGTCATGCCGTAGAGCGTCTTCAGCAGCGTCGACTTGCCGGCGCCGTTCGGTCCCATCAGCGCGACGAACTGCCCCTGCGGGACGTCGAGATCGACGCCGTTGAGGATATCGAGCGAGCCGTAGCCGGCGCGCAATCCCTTGATCGAGAGAGAGGGTTCAGCCACCGAGATAGGCCTCCCGCACCGCCTGGTTCTGGACGATATCGTCGGGCGTGCCTTCAGCAAGCTTGCGGCCCTGGTCGAGCACGACCACGCGCTTGCAGAGGCTCGTCACCACGTCGATGTTATGCTCGATGATGAGGAAGCTGACCCCGAAGGAGGTGTTGGCGAGGCGGATGCTCTCGACCACGCGCTCGATCAGCTTGGGATTGATACCGGCCATCGGCTCGTCGAGCAGGATGAGCTTCGGCTCCGGCATCAGCATCGAGGCGAACTGGATCAGCTTCTGCTGGCCGCCGGACAGCTTGCCCGCCGGCTGGAACCGCACGTCCCAGAGGCCGGCGATCTTGATCAACTCGCGCGCCCGCTCTCGCAGCGCCGCGACGCGGTTGCGGGCCGCAGATCCAATCCCGAACGTCGACAAGATACCGGCAAAGGTGAACATCTGGCCGGCGATGACGAGGTTCTCCTCGATGTCGAGCGCGGAGAACACCACGGTCTTCTGGAACGACCTGAGCATGCGGCCCTCACGGGCGATGTCGTTCAACGACCAGCCCGTGATGTCCTGACCGTCGAGCTTCACCGCGCCGGCACTGGGCTTAGCGAGCCCCGTCACGCAATCGAAGAAGGTCGACTTGCCCGAACCGTTGGGACCGATGAGCCCGCAGATCTCGCCGCGGTCCACGTGCAGATCGACACCATCGACGGCGCGCACGGCACCATAGGACTTGCAGAGGCCGGAGATGTCGAGGATCGGAAGGCCGGTCATTTGCGCCTCTCCAGGAAAGACCAGAAGCGGCCGATGAGCGGTGCGAACCCGCTGGGGAACCAGAACACGAGCCCGAGCAGGAAGAAGCCGTAGGCGATCATGCGCAGCTCCGGCGCGACGCGCAGCGCCTCGGTGAGACCGACGAACAGCAGGCTGCCGAAGATGACGCCCGAAATCGTCCCGGCACCGCCGCCGAGCACGATGATCAGCATCGTGGTCGAGTAGTACATCTGGAAGGTCAGCGGGCTGACGACGGTGAGGTAGTGCGCATAGAGGCTGCCGCCGAGGCCGGCGAAGGCGGCGCTGATCATGAACACCACCAGCTTGTAATACCAGGTGGGGATGCCGACGGACTCAGCCAGCGTCTCATTCTCGCGGATCGCGATCATGTTCCGGCCCGCCGGCGAGCGGACGATGAGGTAGGCGACCAGCGTGGCGATCGCGGCGATGGCGAGGACCAGATAGTAGAAGCCGACCGTCCCGGAGACGGTGAACGAGGCTGGCCCCAGCGCGAAGTAAGGCTTGGGAATCGCCGCCAGCCCCATGTCGCCGCGCGTCAGGCTGATCCAGTTCTTCGCGATGGCCTGCCCGATGATGACGAAGCCCAGCGTGCACATCACGAACGAGGTCGCACGCAGCCTCAGCGCCGGAATGCCGAGCGGCAGCGCGATGGCGCCGGCCATGAGACCCGCCGCCAGGAAGTTCACATAGAAGGGCGTTCCGAAATGCACCGCGAGTAGCGCCGACGTGTAGGCGCCGATGCCGAAAAACGCCGCCTGCGCCAGCGACAGCAGCCCGGTATAGCCGAGCAGCAGGTTGAGACCGTGCGCCGGCAGGAGAAAGATCAGCGCGATGATGATCGCGTGCAGGGGATAATTGCCGAGGAACAGCGGCGCGACACATGCCAGCGCCACGAGCGCGATACCGAAGGGAACGCGGAGGTCGCGTCCCGTCGTCTCGACCGTGAGTTCAGCGGGCGTCATATTCGGCTCTCGGGCGATCTCGCTCACCTGTCATCACCCCCGCATCTAGAAGCGCGCCTGCGCGGAAAAGAGCCCGTGCGGGCGCCACATCAAAACCAGCATCAGGGTCGCAAACCCGACCGTGTCGCGGAATTGCAGACCGACATAAGTGGCGACCAGGCTCTCGGCGATACCGAGGATCATGGCGGCGACAAACGTGCCGCGCACGTTGCCGAGCCCGCCCATGATGATGATCGGCAGCGTCTTGAAGGTGATCAGCTCGCCCATGCCGCCGTAGACGCTCACGTTCACCGGCGCCGTCAGCACGCCCGAGAGCGCGGCAAGGCAGGCACCGACAATGAAGGTCCAGAGTGCGATGTGGCGAACGTCGATGCCGACCACTGCGCAGCACTCGATGTTCTGGGAGACCGCGCGCATGGCCTTGCCCATCCGGCTGTAGGTCACCATCAGTTCGAGCCCGACGAAGGTGACGAGGCCGACGATGATGATCAGGATGCGCTGTTCGGCCAGGGTGAAGCCAAACACGCTCACCGGCTCGATATAGCCGCCGGAGAAGAACTTGTAGCTGCCGCCGAACAGCAGAATGACCGTGTTCTGCAGGATCAGCGCAACACCGAGCGTGGCGAGAACGCCAGCCTCGGCCGGCGCTCCCACGATCCGCTGCATCACGAAGTTACCGACTACGACGGCGATGACCGCCGTCGCAACCACGCCGATCACGACCGCGACCGGATAGGGCAGATCGAAATAGTCGATCGCGAACCAGGCCCCGAAGGTGCCGAGCATGTAGTATTCGCCGTGGGCGAAGTTGATCGCCCGCAAGACGCCGAAGATCATCGTCATGCCGACGGCAACGATCGCGTAGACCGATCCGGAAACGATGCCGTTAACGACCTGCTCGGTGATCGTGTAGAACATGGGGCCACCGTCCGCGGGCTTACTTGGGATAGTCGATCTCGGCCTTGTAGGCGCCCTTGATCACGGGCTTGCCGCCCTCGATCTCGAGGAGGATCATCGGCAGGCGCGCCTGGTTGTGGTCATCGAAGGTGACCTCGCCGACCGCGCTATCATAGTGGATGCCCGAGAGCGCGGCGCGGACTTTCTCGCGATCGATGCTCTTGGCTTGCTCGATCGCCTTGGCGAGCAGATGCACCGTCTCCCAATGCACGTAAGCGTGATTGTTGGGAGCTTCGCGGTATTCGGCGGTGAACTTGTCGACGAAGGCCTTGCTCTTCGGAGAGTCGTACGCCGGAAGCCAGGCCGCAGCCTCGATCGCCCCCTCCATCGCCTTCGGCGCCGCCTTGATGGTGCTCGCCGTATTGAACTCGGCATTGCCGATCAGCGGGATCTTGCCTGCGATCCCGACCTCCATCATCTGGCGCCCCACGATGGGCGAGGAATCGGCATTGCCGTACATGATGATGGCCTGGGCGCCGGAATCGCGGATCTTGGAGAGCACGCTGCGGAAATCCACCTCGCCCTCCTTGTAGTAGTCTTCCGTCAGGATCGCGCTCTTGAAGCGCGGCAGGTATTTCTTGGTGAACTGAATGGCGGCGCGGCCGTAGTCGCTGTCGACCGAGAGCACGGCGTATTTGGTAAAGCCCTTCTTCTCGGCAGCATATTGCAGCACGAGGAGGGCGCGGTTCTCGTCGGTCGGATAGTTGCGGAAGGACCATTTGAAGCCGCCGGCACCCGCCTTGTAGGTGATCATCGGGTTCGACGAGGCAGCATTCAGCAGAAGCACGCCGGCGTCCTCGACGACCGGCTGCATGGCGAGCGTGACCGAGCTCGAGACGTCGCCGATGATGAAGTCGACCTGGTCCTGATCGATCAGACGGCGGGTCGCAGAAACGCCCTCGACCGGCGTACCCTGGCTGTCCCCGGGCATGACGTTGATCTTGCGTCCGCCGACGCCGCCGGCATCATTGATCTCCTTCGCGGCCATCTGGGCGCCGCGCATCGAGAAGGCGCCATACCGGGCGTTCGGGCCGCTCATCGGCGCGACGAGACCGAGCCTCACCGTCCCGTCTTCACTTCGGGCCGCGAAAGCGTTGGACGACATGGTCTGGAGTCCAACCAGAGCGGTTCCGATGCAAAATCCCCGTCGGCTCAACTCGATCGTCATTAGCCCGCTCCGTTGCTGCCACAAAATGATGCGTCCGCGAACTCTGCCACTTCAGTGGTCTTGCCCTTGGAATTTTTTGCTGCGGCCGACGGTAAAAAATAGATTTACGTTTGATGACAGGGGAAGCACGACTGTCCTCTGCCGCCATAGCGAATTCTTATGGCGGCAGCGGTTAGCAGAACTGATGGTTGAGGACGCGCGTCGGGAAAACTCGCGGCAATCGATCCAGGCAATGCGGTTGCCGGGCAGAGACTGCTCCGATTGGGTCAGCGGATTTCATTCACATAGCGATGCTGCGCGGTCGTCGCGCGGTGCTCGCTCAGAAGCGCCAATGCGCCGGTCTGATCGTATGCCTCTTCGTGAATGGCCAGGACGGCGCTCGGTGATCGCAGGCCGAGCAGACGCCGGTCTTTCGCGTCCGCGAGCTCTGCCGACAATTTTTCGCGGACCGCAGCAACGCGGATGCCGTAGACGTCGAGCAGATGAAGGTAGAGAAGCGCCGGCACACGTGCCGCCTCGCGCGGAAAATCGGGCACGCGACGCGCAAGAAGCTTGATCTGCGAATGCATGACCGGAACACCGCCGACTCTCCGGATGCGATCGAGACATAGCAGCGGCTCACCGGCCGGCTCGGAAAAGAGCGCAGCTTCCTCGGCGCCTGCCGGCCGGCTTGCCACGGACAAGACCTCAGGGACGGAGCGCTGCAGGCCACCGTCCTCGCCGTGCAAGCGGAAGTATTGAAAGAAGAAGCGCAGGCTGTGCTGCGGAGCGCGGCCGGTGACGACAGTCCCGGTCTTGCGACGGCGCACCAGCATGCCGTCGGCAGTCAGATCCGCGAGCGCCCGGCGGATGGTGCCAACCGCAACTCCGTACCGTGTTGCAAGCGCAACCTCGCCGGGCAGCACCGTACCCGGAGCTAGGTCTCCAACCAGGATCGCCTCCGCGATCTGCCGCTTGACGTGCTCGTACAGAGGAACCGGCAGGCTCGACGAGCCCGTCACCGCCGCTTTTGCCTGTTTACCGGTCACGTCTGCCTCATTCTTTGGAATTGACAGCAATCGGTTCTCATCGTGTATTTCTTTATAGAATATAGAAATGAGCCGCCGCAAATGGTTTCTCCGCCCACCTGTCCAGGGCAGTCCGGGCTAAGCCTGGGTTTCGCCGAAATCGAACGCGCTGCCGAAGGCGCGATCGACGAGCTTGCGCGGATGGTGGCGGTCGACACCACCTTCCCGCCCGGTGCGGGATATCGAGCGTTTGCCGGATTGATGGAGAGCTTCGTCGCGCCGCTTGGCCTCGAGTGCCAGCGCATCGATGTGCCCGAGCATCTGTGGCGTGTCGCTGGCGGTCCTGCGCAAGGCGCGCGCACCAATCTCATCGCGCGCCGCCGTTCCGGCAGGCCGGTGCTTGGCCTGTATTTTCATGTCGATACCGTGCCGGCTGCGCCGGGCTGGGCCACCGATCCGCTGCACTTGACGCGCGATGGCGACCGTCTGATCGGCCTTGGCGCCGCCGATATGAAGGGCACCATCGCGGCCGTGCTGCTGGCGCTGCGCGCCGCCGACCGAACCGGCCTGCCGCTCGGCTATGATCCGATGCTGCTGTTCTGCACCGACGAGGAAGGCGGGCTCTATCCCGGTGTCCGCTATCTCGCGGACCAGGGCTTGCTCGAAAGTCACATCCTCAACTTCAACGGCGCGGCGGCGCCTCGCATCTGGGCCGGCTGCTTCGGGCTGTTCACGCTTCTGCTGCGGGTCCATGGCCGGACGCTTCATGCGAGCGAAGCGGCAAATGCCGGAAGCGGCGCCAATGCCATCGAGGCCGCGCTGCCGATCCTCAATGCGCTCGTCGCCTTGAAGCCGGACATCGCAAAGCGCATCTCCGCACTGCCCGCCCCGCCCGGCGCGACACGCCCGCTTGCAGCACAGCTCGACATATCGGCCGCTCATGGCGGCCAGTGCGGCGGTCAGATTCCTTCGCAGTTCGATATCCTGATCTGCCGCCGCTACGCGCCGGAGGAGGACTTCCTCGCCGCGCGTCGCGAGATCGAGGATGCGATCCGCAAGGCCGCGCCGCATGCCGAGATCGAGATCGTCCTCACCGGTCACCTGATGCCGACGTCGGATCCGACCGGCCCGCACTGGCCGCGTTGGCAGGGCGCGCTGTCGGCCGGGTTCGGCTACGCACCCGACGAATTCGCCAAATGGGGCGCGACGAGCTGTTCCGACTTCGGCTGGGTGCAAGCGGCCGGCATGCAGGAGATCCTTCTGACGGGCCTTGGCCGGCCGGACAGCCGCATCCACGCACCCGGCGAATTCACCACGCTCACCGACATCGTCGCGCTCGCGAAGTCGGTCCTCGCCTATCTGTCCGCCGAATTCCGTCCCGATCTTTCGCCTGAAGCAACCGCCATTCGCTAACTCGAGGAGCCCATTCCATGCTGTCCGTCACCCGCCGCCTGTTTCTTGCCGGCACGGCCATCAGCCTCGTCACCCTCCCCAGGACCGCCATCGCCGATACCCCCAAGCGCGGCGGCGTGCTGCGGATGTCACTCGACCAGGCGGCGTCGGTGATTCATCCGATGCTGGCGCGGGTCAATCCGGAATATCTCGTCACCGAATTGCTCTACTCCAACCTGACCCGGCTAAAGCCGGACATGACGGTGGAGCCGGACCTCGCCCTTTCCTGGGAGCCGAACGAGACGCGCACGGAGTGGACCTTCAAGCTGCGCCCGGGCGTGACGTTCCATGACGGCTCGCCGCTGACGTCGGAAGATGTCGTCGCCAGCATCAACGCCATCCTCGACCCGAAGACCGCCTCCCCCGGCCGAACCAATGTCGGTCCGATCAAGGAGGTCGCGGCGATCGATCCCTTGACGGTCAAGTTCACGCTGACCGGCGCCTACGCCGACCTGCCGGTGGCCCTGACCTACATCAACGCGCGGATCGTTCCGGCGAAGGTCATCGCGTCCGACCTCGCCAGCCTTTCCACGACCGCAAACGGCACCGGGCCGTTCAAGCTGGTGTCCTACGAGCCCGATCGGAAGATCGTGGTCGAGCGCAACGCGGCCTATTACGACCCGACCCGACCTTACCTCGACCGCGTGGAATTGCTCGTCTATCCCGACCGCACGGCCGAAGCGTCGGCGATGATGTCCGGCGAGATCGACCTGCTTCTGACGACGACGCCCGGCGAATACGAGCGGCTCGTGAAGGCGAGCGGCGTCAAGGCGCTGCGTACGCCCTCCGGCCAATTCCTCAACATCAACCTCGGATGCGACCAGAAGCCGTTCAATGACGTCAGGGTCCGCCAGGCGCTGGCGCTGGCGGTCGATCGCGAGGCGACCGTCGGCTTCGTCGCCGGCGGCTACGGAACGCCGGGCAACGACACGCCGCTCAATTCCGCCTATCACTTCTACAAGAACATCCAGCTGAAGAAGCCTGATGTCGCCAAGGCGAAGCAGCTTCTGGCCGAGGCCGGCTATCCCAACGGCATCGACCTCACGCTGATCGCATCCGACAGGCCCGCGACCCGCAGCCAGCTCGGCGTCGCGGTTCGCGAGATGGCCGCAGCGGCCGGTTTCCGCATCAACGTGCAGACGATGCCGCACGCGACCTATCTCGACCAGGTCTGGAAGAAGGGCAATTTCTACGTCGGCTTCTACAACATGCAGCCGACGGCGGACGCAATCTTCAACCTGCTCTACACGTCCAATGCGACCTGGAACGAGACGCGCTGGAATAACAGCGCGTTCGATGCCGTCATCAATGCAGCCCGCGTCGAGACCGACGAGGCGAAGCGCACCGCGCTCTATGCCAAGGCCCAGGAGATGATGAACGCGGAGGTCCCCACCGTGATCTCGGCGTTCTTCGATCTTCTTGCCGCACAGCGCTCCTATGTCGAGGGCTACACGCTCCATCCGCGCGGTTCGGTATTCCGTCTCGATCTGGTTTCGCTCGGCGCCGGCGCGCCGAAGCGTGGCTGACGCGGAGACGTCGGGTGTCGCTCGCCTGGTTCGCGCGCCGTCTGCTGCTGATGGTCTACACCGTCATCGTGGTCTCGATGCTGGTGTTCGCCATTACGCAGGTCCTGCCGGCCGACGCGGCCCAGTCGCTGCTCGGCGAGAATGCGAGGCCGGAAATGCTGGCTGCGCTCAGGGCAAAGCTTGGGCTTGGCGCTCCGGCCTGGCAGCAATATCTGCGCTGGGCCGGCCACGTCTTCACCGGCGATTTCGGCATCTCGATGCGGACCAGCCAGCCCGTCGGCCCGGAAATGCTAAGCGCATTGTCGCGCTCGCTGCTGCTCGCGGCATCGTCCATCCTGGTCACGCTGGTCGTCGCCGTACCGCTCGGCGTGGTGGCGGCGCTGCGGCAAGGCAGGCTCGCCGACACCGGCGTCAGTCTGATCGCATATCTCGGGGTCTCGTTGCCCGAATTCGTCACCGCAACGCTGCTTGCGCTGCTGCTGGCCGACACGTTGCATTGGCTGCCGGCGACGGGCTACGTCTCGCCGCTGGAAAATTTCGCCGACGGCATCTCTCATTTGGCGCTGCCGGTGCTGACGATCTCGGTGATCCTCATCGCGCATGTCATGCGCATGATGCGCTCCGAGACGCTGGACGTGCTGAAATCGGACTATATCCGCGCAGCGCGCCTGAAGGGCTTGCCGGAACGCAGCGTGCTGTTCCGTCACGCGCTGCGCAACGCGCTGCTGCCGGTGGTGACGATCATCGCGCTCGATGTCGGCTACCTGCTCGGCGGCATCATCGTGATTGAGGAGATCTTCGCCATTCCCGGCATCGGACGGGCCTTGATGGTCGCCATCACCGCGCGCGACCTGCCGTCGATCCAGGCGGGCGCGTTGATCATGGCAGCGACCTACGCCGTCACCAACACGCTTGCCGACATGGCCTATGCCCTTCTCGACCCGCGGATCCGCTATGATTGAGCTGTTCGTCCGCCTGATCCGAAGACCGCAGGGGCTCGTCGGCGTCACACTCCTGGCGCTCATTGCCATTGCATGCCTGTTCGGGCCAGCGCTTGCCCCGTACGCGCCGGAGAAGATCGATTTTCTCGGCCGGTTTCGTCCGCCGGGCTGGCAGAACTGGCTTGGCGCGGACCAATTCGGCCGCGACATCCTGAGCCGCCTGATGGTCGGCGCCCGGTCGACCGTGCCAATGGCCCTCATCGCGACCTTCGTCGGCAGCGCGGCCGGCGCCATCATCGGCGTCGGCTCGGCCTATCTCGGCGGCCGAACCGACGAGACCATCATGCGCACCAACGACGCGGTGATGGCGATCCCCGGCCTTCTGCTGGCGCTGTTGCTGGTCTCGACGCTCGGCAATGGCGCCGGCAATGCCGTCATCGCCATTGCGGTGGCTTTTGCCCCCGGCATGGCACGCGTCACCCGCTCCGTCGCGCTCAACGTGCGCAATCAGGACTACGTCAGGGCGGCCATCGCGCGTGGTGAGGGCGCAGCCTGGATCATCTTCCGCGAAATGCTGCCCAACGTGATGGCGCCGATCGTGATCGAATCCACCATTCGCGTATCCTTTGCCGTGATGCTGTTCGCGACGCTCAGCTTCCTCGGCGTCGGTGCGCAGCCGCCTGCGTCCGAATGGGGGCTCATGGTGGCCGATGCCCGCCAGTACATGTATCAGGCGCCGTGGGGTCTGATCGTGCCCGCCGCGGCGATCGCACTCACCGCCATTGCCTTCAACCTGCTGGGCGACGGCCTTCGCGACGCCCTCAATCCGAAGGACGAGCGGTGATCCCGGCCCTTGCCATCAAGAGCTATACGCTCGACTACGCGACGGCCGCAGGGCCGGTGCGCGTGCTGCACGACATTTCGCTTCAGATCGGCCCGGGCGAGGTGCTGGGCCTTGTCGGCGAATCCGGCTCGGGCAAGAGCTCGCTCGCCTGGGCACTGATGCGCCACCTGCCGGACAATGCCCGCGAAATCGCAGGCTCCCTGCATCTCGGCGACACCGACCTTCGGCGCCTGAGCCCGCGGGAGCTGACCAGAATCCGCGGACGCCGGCTCGGCATGGTGTTCCAGGATCCATCGACCTCGCTCAATCCGACCCTCACCATCGGCCGGCAGGTGACGGAGACGCTGATCCAGCATCGCGGCCTCGGGCAGCGCGAAGCGGATGCGCTGGCCGTCGACCTGCTCGGCCATGTCGAACTGCGCGATCCCGCCGCGATCATGCGTCGTTACCCGCACGAGATCTCCGGCGGCGAGAAGCAGCGCGTCATCATTGCAACGGCGTTCGGCTGCCGGCCCGACATCATCCTGTTCGACGAGCCGACCACGGCGCTTGACGTCATCACCGGCGCGCGCATCCTCGAGCTGTTCGCCCGGCTGCGCCAGGAAACCGGCGTTGCCGCACTCTATATTTCCCACGACCTCGCGCTCGTGACGCGGGTTGCCGATCGGGTCGCAGTGCTGAAACGCGGCCGTCTGGTCGAGCAGGCCCCGGCCGCCGACATCTTCCGCGCGCCACGCCATGCCGATACGCAGGCCCTCGTGCAGGGGGTGCCAAGGCCCGAGCGGCGCCTCGTTCATGACAGGTCCAGTGACGAGATTCTCCTCTCGGCCTCGGACATCGAAGTCCATTACGGCCGCGCCGGCCTCTTCGGCCATGCGCCGCCGCCTGCGACGAAGAGTGTCGGGCTGGACGTGCGAGCCGGAGAGATTCTTGGCCTGGTCGGTGAATCCGGGTCGGGCAAATCGTCGGTGGCGCGCGCACTCACGGGTCTTGCCCGCTTCTCGGGCAAGGTCTGCTTCGACAATCAGGTGATCTCAGGCGCCCGCGACATGAACGCGGCCTATCGCCGCGACGTGCAGATCATCTTCCAGCATCCGGACTCCTCGCTCAATCCGCGCCACAAGATCGGCGAAATCCTGTCCCGCCCGCTGAAACTCTATGGCGGCAATGCTTGCCGAGATTCCCCGCCTTCTCGAGCAGGTCCGCTTGCCGGCCTCTTATGCCGGCCGCTGGCCGCACCAGCTCTCGGGCGGCGAGAAACAGCGCGTCGCCATCGCGCGGGCTTTCGCCGCGCGGCCGAAGCTCGTGATCTGCGATGAGATCACCGCACCGCTTGATGTTTCCGTGCAGGCGCAGATCATCGAACTCCTGCTGGCGCTGCGCGCCGCGACTGGAACCGCCTTTCTCTTCATCACCCACGATCTCAACCTCATCCGTCAGATCGCGCACCGCATCGCCGTGATGCGCCGCGGTGAAATGGTCGATCTGTTGCCGGCCGAGGATTTCGACGCAGAGCACGTTCATCCCTATACCCGCGAACTGATGGCCGCCTCGCCCGTGCCGGTCGGCTGACGAAGGATTTGCTTCCATGGATCACGACACACTTCTCGCCCGGATCGACGTGCCTGCCGCCCTCGACCTCTTGTCACGCATGGTGCAGCACAAGAGCTACTCCAAGTCGGAAGGCGAGAAGCAGCTCGCTTCCTTCATGGCCGGCCGCATGCGCGAGATCGGCCTCGAAACCGAGCTCACGCCGTTCGGCAACGAGGGACGCGTCAACGCCGTCGGCCGCTGGAAAGGGACCGGCGGCGGCAAGAGCCTGATGTTCAACGGCCATCTCGACACCAACCCGGTGACCGAAGGCTGGACCGTCGATCCCTGGGCAGGCAAGGTCGACGACGCCTTCATCTACGGCATCGGCGTATCCAACATGAAGGCCGGCGATGCCGCCTATTTCTGCGCCGTCAAGACGCTGATCGACGCCGGCGTCAAGCTGCGGGGTGACGTCATCCTCACTTACGTCGTCGGCGAGCTGCAAGGCGGGGTCGGCACCTACTCGCTGGTCGAGCAGGGACTTCGCGCCGACTATTTCATCAATTCCGAGCCGACCGACCTGAAGGCGATGACCATGCATGCGGCGGCCTTCATGTTCATCATCGAGCTCACAGGAAATACCCGCCATTTGTCCAAGCGCGAAGAGGCGGTCGACGCCATCACCGCGGCGTGCGATCTCATTCCGCGCCTCAACACGATGAAATTCTCAGGCGCCCTCTCACCGGAACACGAAGGCATCAACCGCGTTCATGTCGGCGTCGTCCACGGCGCGCTCGGCCGCGAGCTGCACGAATGGCGCGCGCCGCAGGTCGCCGATTTCGTGCGGATCAAGGGCTCGGGTCGCTATGCGCCAGGCCAGACCGAGGCCGGCGCGCTGGCCGACATGCGTCGCGAGCTCGATGCGCTCGAAGCACGGTTTCCCGGCCTCAAGGCCACGATCATGTCGGAGGATCGCTCCGGCGTACCGACCATGCCGCCATTCGAAGTTGCGCGCACGAGCCCGATCGTCGCGGCGATCAACCGCGCCTATCGCACGGTGCGTGGCGAAGACCAGCCGACCGGGCCCGTTGCGCCGAGCTGCTTCTACGGCACCGACGCCGGTCACCTGCACTATTTCGGCAAGATGGAAGGCATCGTCTGCGGTCCCGGCGGACGCTACAACACCATGCCCGACGAACGGGTCGATATCGTCGACTTCGTCGACATGATCCGCATCTACATGCTCGCGATCCTCGAGATTTGCGGCTGACGGGCGCTCGAAATCGCGCATCTGATCCCACGAAGGCGAATGACGATGTTGTTTCCGATCGACGAATATGTGACGCACGCGTCAAGCGCGTGCGCGAGCAGATGGCAGCACGAAATCTCGATGTCCTGATCATCGATCAGAGCGAGTTTCTCGCCTATCTCACCGGCTTCCTGATCTCGGAGAACATGTATCGGGCCTGCCTGCTGCCGCGCGATGGCGAGCCGATCATGATTCTCCGCGCCGTCGACCTCGGTCCGTTCAGCGAGAGCTCATGGCTGCAGCGCTCCGTCGCCTTCGCCGATTGGGAGGACCCGATCAAGGTCCTCGCCGAGACCATCCGCAGCCTCGGTTTCGCGGCAGGCCGTGTCGGCCTCGACGAAGATTCCTATTGCATGCCGCTGTCCCGCTTCAAGCATCTGTCGGCACAGTTGCCGGACGCACAGTTTGTCGACTTCTCCGGCGTGATGGCCCTGCTCCGCGCCAGGAAAAGCGCAAGGGAAATCGCCGTGCTCCGGCGCGCCGCCGCAATCGGCGATCGCGGCATCGATGCCGCTCTGAAGGCAGCCGGCGAAGGCCGGTCGGCCCGCGATGCAGCGGCAGCTGTCTATCAGGTGTTCATGCAGGAGGGCGCCGATGCGGCACGCGCGGGGATCATCACCGCCGGCGTCGGCAACGCCTTTCTGCACGGCGGGCTCACCAACCAGCCGCTCGCTAAAGGCGACATTCTGCATATGGAGCTGTTGCCCTTTATCGACGGCTACAGTGCCCGCCTGATGCGGTCGGCCGTCATCGGCGAGATCGACCCGCGCCGGTCGCAACTCGCCCGCCGTCTGATCGATATCCAGGACCGGCAGTTCGAAGCGATGAAGCCGGGCGCCGCAGCCGCCAATATCGACGCGCTTGCGAGAGATGCGATCCTCGCCGAAGGCTTGCGGCCCGACTTTCCCAACATCACCGGCTATTCGCTCGGCTGCTATCCGGCCCACACGCCGCGCACCAGCGACTTCTCACGCGTCTTCCTGCCCGCCGTCGACTGGAGGCTGGAGGAAGGCATGGTGTTCCACATGTATGTTTCCGCCGACGGGATCGCGCTGAGCGAGACCGTGCTGGTCACGGAAGCCGGGCATGAGTGCCTGACACGCACGCCACGGCAGGTGTTTCGGGTTTAAGTGGCGGGCCTCAATGCGCAGCGACGTCTACCTTGAAGGACTCGTTCAGTCATACTGAGCCGTGTGGGAGCTGCCTCGCTTCACCGCACTTTCCGCAACCGCCGGTCCTGTCGCGGGCGAGGCTCCGCCTGCTTTCGGGAATGTCAGCGTCTCGGTCAGCTCACCGCGCGCCATCGTCACCTCGCGCTGGTGCACCGAACTTAGTCGCCAGCCCTGGTAGTCTCCGTCGAGCTTCAGACGTAGCGTGGCCTTGCTCGTCTCGTCGACGAAAATACCAACACTCTGATCGCCGCCGACAACGGTTCCGACCAGCACGAGCCGCAGTTCGGCCGGCGGCGGGCTGGGCGGCACGGGGGGCGCTTGCGCGGCTGGCACCGAAATCACCGGCGACGGCGGCGGCCGCCGCGAGGCCGAGAAGATCGGCCGTTCGTTCGTGTCTGTCAGGGCCGCGAGCGGGACTGCCCAGAGCGGATTGCCGCGCATCGCCTCCCGATTGACCGGAGACCTCGATGGCGCGGCGGAAACTATTGGCTGCAACGTAGTGGGAGCCTCCCCGAGGCTGGACGTCGGCCCGCTGAAGCCCGGGACGTCGATATCCGGGAAATCCGCCGGCAACGCGGAGGTCGAGGCGGAGACGTCGAGCAGAGACGCCAGCACGAGCATGAACCCCACCGATATCCGCCGCGCCGCCTTGTGCCCTCTCATGTTCCTCGTCATCGGCCTGTCGGAAGCAACGCGCAAGATTCTCAGTCAAGGGGGCTGGCAGCCAGCTTAGGCAAGACAAGGGCTCGCCAGGCACTGAGCACCGGGAGCAAGGCTTATCGGCCGCCGATGTGACACTTGTGCGAAACATCCGCGACCCTCCCGATGTTTCCACCGCCTGTTGCGGTCCCGTCATTCGCGCCTCGACACCGGCTCGGGGCCCCAGTATGACATTGTTGCCGCATCGTCATACTCCCCTGCTAGAGCGTGACGCTGCTGATAATGGCTGTGGTGCGGAGGCGTAGCGGTGCGTGGGACCTTGTTGCGGATGTTCTCGGCCGCCGCATCGTCCGCCCTGTGTGCGTTCCCGGCTGCAGCCCACGAGCTCAGCGCGGCCGCCGAGCTTCCGCCGGTCACCGTCGCGGCGGAGGAACAGCCTCCGAAACGGCTCGCTCGCAAGAAGCCGCCGAAGAATGGCAGTCCGCGCAATCACCAGAGTGCCGCTCGCACGGACAGCACGACTGAGGGCGGCGGTGCGGCCGGCGCGGCGCCCGCGGGTCCGTCGGCCTTGCAGCCCACGGCCGCCAGCGCAATTCGCATCAGCGGCAAAGAGGTCAACGCGGTCCCGTTTTCACGGCCCGGCGAGGCCCTGGAAGTGGTGCCGGGCCTGATCGTCACGCAGCATTCCGGCGAGGGCAAAGCCAATCAGTATTTCCTGCGCGGCTTCAATCTCGATCACGGCACCGATCTCGCGATCAGCGTCGACGGGATGCCCGTCAACATGCCGACCCACGGGCATGGGCAGGGTTACGCCGACATCAATTTCCTGATCCCCGAGCTGATCCAGTCCATCGATGTGCGAAAAGGACCGTATTTCGCCGACCAGGGCGACTTTGCGTCCGCCGGCGCCCTGGCGATCGACTACGTCAACAAGCTGCCGCACAACATCGCAGAGATGACCTTCGGCAGCTTCGGCTATCGCCGCGCATTGGCGGCAACATCGAACTCCGTCGGCGCCGGCACGCTGCTGGCGGCGCTCGAGGCCACCAAATATGACGGACCGTGGCAAGTGCCGGACGACGTCCGCAAGCTGAATGGCGTGCTGCGCTACAGTCAGGGCACGCCGACCGATGGCCTGACGCTGACGGCGATGGCCTATTCCAATGGCTGGAATTCCACCGACCAGGTTGCGCAACGCGCGATCGACCAGGGCCTGATCGATCGCCTCGGCACGCTCAATCCGACCGACGGCGGCACCTCGAGCCGGTTCAGCCTGTCCGGCAGCTGGGCGCAGTCGGGCGACTACGGACAAACCAATGTCCGGGCCTATGTCGTGCGCTCCGACCTGCGGCTGTTCAACGATTTCACCTATTTTCTCGATAACCCCATCAATGGCGACCAGTTCAGCCAGCTCGACCGCCGCACGTTCGGCGGCGTCGATGCCCGGCATGCGTTCGACTGGCGCTTTGCCGGCATCGAGGCGCAAACCCGCGTCGGCATACAGAGCCGTTATGATGATATCCATGTCGGCCTGTTCAAGACCGAGCAGCGCAACTGGCTCTCGACCGTACGTGATGACCGCGTGCAGGAGGGCAATGTCGGCCTCTGGACCGATACGACCACGCGCTGGACCGACTGGCTGCGCACCACCGTCGGCATCCGCGAAGACGTCTTCGCCGGACACGTCTTCAGCGATACGCCGCAGAATTCGGGCAACGCTCAGGCGTCGATGGCGAGCCCGAAGGCCGGTCTCGTGCTCGGCCCCTGGTACAGGACCGAGTTCTACGCCAATGCCGGCTACGGCCTGCACAGCAACGACATCCGCGGCGCGACGATCACGGTCGATCCCAACGACAAGGTGACGCCGCTGGACCGCGTGCCGCTGCTCGTGCGCTCGCGCGGCGCCGAGCTCGGCGTTCGCACCAAACCGATCGAGGGCCTCACCAGCTCGCTCGCGGTCTTCGTGCTCGACTTCGACTCCGAGCTGCTGTTCGTCGGCGACGCCGGCACCACCGAGCCGAGCCGCCCCAGCCGCCGCGTCGGCGTCGAGTGGACCAACCAGTACAAGCCGCTGCCGTGGATGACGGTCGATCTCGACGTCGCCCAGACCCACGCCCGCTTCACCGATTTCGATCCGGCCGGCTCCCGCATCCCCGGCGCGCCGGCGTGGGTGGCGAGCGGCGCGGTCACGCTCGGCGGCGACACCGGCTGGTTCGGCGCACTGAAGGCGCGTTATTTCGGCCCGCGTCCTCTCATTGAAGACGATAGCGTGCGTTCGCGGTCGTCGCTGATCTTCAATGCCCGCGCCGGCTACATATTCGACAACGGCGTTCGGGTGCAGCTCGACGTGCTCAACCTCTTCAACGCCCAGACCAACCAGATCGAATATTACTACCTGTCGCGGCTGCCGGGTGAGCCAATCGAGGGCGTCGCGGATCGTCACGTCCATCCAGCCGAGCCGCTTGCGGTGCGGCTGACGGTGGCGGCGCGATTCTGACCGCGGCGAGCTTGCGCGACCGGCATGGAAGCCACCGGCGTCGGCCGTCATAAATCCTGAAAAAATCTGACATAGAGCGGATGCTTTGATGAACCGAGAGCACGAGTTCGGCTGACGCAAGACCCCGGCTCCGACCGCCCAGCCGGTCGTGTTCGAGGCAGGAGTGAGGGGAATGCAATCTGAGCCGGACATCACCATGATCGCCTCGGCAGAGCGGTTCGCGCGCACGGCACAGGACGGGGCCGTATCGACGCGTGGACAGGCCGCACGCCCCTGGGCGCTCGTCCCCATCGTGACGGCGTCGGGCTTTGCGGGCCTCGGCTACGAGATAGTGTGGACGCGCCAGTTGAGCCTTGCGCTCGGCACCGAGATGATGGCGGTGCTCGGTGTCATCGCCGGATTTTTCGGCGGCCTGGCCCTGGGCGCGTTCGCGCTCGATCGGATGATCCGCCGTTCGACGTCGCCATGGCGTGTCTATGCGGTCCTTGAAGCCGTCATCGCCATCTGGGGCCTGATCAGCGTGTGGCTACTGCCGGCCGCCGGGCGGGCCCTGTCGCCTCTGCTCGGCACCGAACCGTCTCCGGTCCTGCTGTGGGCCGGCAGCCTGGCGCTGCCGACGCTCGCACTGCTTCCCGCAACGATCGCCATGGGCGGAACTCTGGCCGCGCTGGAACGGATGACGCGACAAGCGCGCGGCGAGGCGCGCGTCACGGCCGGCGTGTATGGCGCGAATACGGCCGGGGCACTCGCCGGCACGCTCGCCTCCACATTCCTGCTGATCCCGGCGCTGGGATTTTCGGGGACGCTGCTCTGCCTCGCCGGCGTCAACGCGTTCTGCGCCCTCGCCACGCTCGCGCTTGGACCTGCTGCGGGCAAAGCCGATGCCGAACAGCCGCGGCCGCAACGAATGCGAGACCTGCGGCTCACGATCACCTTGTTCGCCACCGGACTGCTCGGAATCACATTCGAGGTTCTCGTGATCCGGCTTGCCGCGCAGGTGATGGAAGACACCGTCTACACCTTCGCAGGACTACTGGCTGCGTATCTGCTCGGCACCGCGGCTGGCGGCCTGCTCTGGCAGCGGACCGGGCGCGAGGCGACTGACGGAAATCTCCGCGGCCTGCTCGCCGCAACGGCATTCGCCTGCATCACGACTGCGGCGCTTGCGCCCTTTGCCGGCCGGCTGGTCGATATCGCATCGCCTGCGGATGTGTTCGGCGAACTGGCGGTGGCGATCGCCCTCTTCCTGGTTCCCGCGATTGCGATGGGCGCGCTGTTCGGCCTGCTGGCCCAGCGGATGAGCGATCAGCGCGGCTCGGTCGGCGCGGCGGTCGGCATCAACAGCCTCGGCGCCTGCATCGCACCGCTGGTTGCGGCGCAATTCCTGATCCCGGCCTTTGGCGCCTGGACGGCGCTGCTAGCCGTTGCGCTCGGATATTTGCTGCTGCTGCCGCCTAGCCGATCGGCATTGCTGTGGTCTGCGCTACCTGCGATCTCCGCACTCCTCCTGTGGCTCAATCCTGCGCCAACACTGACGCGGGTGCCGTCAGGCGGCGCGCTGCTTGCGGTGCGTGAAGGACCGATGGCAACGGCGAGCGTCGTCGACGACGCGGCAGGCACGCGCTACCTCGAGGTCAACGGGCATTTCCGCATGGGCGGGACAAGCTCGACGCGGTCCGACTATCGGCAGGCGATGCTGCCGCTGCTGCTTCACGGAGCGCCGCACCGCGCCTTGTTCCTTGGCATCGGCACGGGCGCCACCATGGTTGGCGGAACGCAAATGCCTGGTGTCAGCGTGCACGGCGTCGAGCTCTCCCGGGAAGTGGTGGACCTGCTGCCCTGGTTCGTCGATCCGCCGGCGGCGTCAGTGCCGCGGCTGACCGTGGCGGACGCCCGCCGCTACGTCGCGGCGGATACGGGCCAACACGACGTGATCATCGCCGACCTGTTTCACCCCGCGCTCGACGGCAGCGGCGCGCTCTATACGGTGGAGCATTTCCAGGCGGTGAAACGCAGGCTGGCGCCCGGCGGCATCTTCTGCCAGTGGCTGCCACTCTACCAGCTCGACATGCCTTCGCTCCGCGCCATCATCCGCGGCTTTCTCGACGTCTATCCGGACGGCGCGGCCTGGCTCAATCACTACAGCGTCCGCACACCAATGCTTGCCCTCATCGGAACACGGGACGGTGGCCATCCCGATATCGATGCGCTCGATGCGCGACTGCACGATCCCGCGACCGCGAAGGTCGTACGGCCGCTGGGATTCGAGGCCCCGATCGATCTGCTCGGCCAATACCTCGCAGGTCCACGCACTCTCTCCGCCTTCGCCGGCGAAGGTCCGCGCAACACGGATGATTATCCATTCGTGACGTTCGATGCGCGGCGGAATGTCCGCGCGCTCCGCGCAGCCCCCTGGTCGCTGCTGCTGGCCGTGACGAAAGACCTCCAGCCGGATCCGAATGAACTGCTGGCCGGGCCCGGGCGCGATGCGTTGAGCGCGCGCCTCACCGCCTACTGGCACGCGCGCAACCGCTTTCTCGAAGCCGGCGCGTCGCTGCCCGGCGATCCGCGCGGTGCCGCCCTGATCGAAGCGGCCTCTCCGGGCCTCATCGACGCACTTCGCCTGAGCCCCGAATTCGATCCGGCCTATGGGCCGCTGATGGGCATGGCGAGATCGCTGCTCGGTTCCGACCGCGCCGCGGCCGCCCGCCTGCTGCGCAAGATCAATGAGGCGGCGCCGTCAAGGCCTGAGGCGCGGGAGCTGCTGCTGCGCGAATTCGGCTTGCGGAACGAGTGATCCGCCGCCCCTACGGCGCGAAATTGACGCGATAGCCCCAGCAGTCGAGATGATCGGGAATGGCGTTGAAGGCGATCGTGATTCTCTGACCGCCCTGATTCCTCGGCACCTCATGATAGAGGTAGCTTGGAAACAGCACGAGATCGCCAGGCTCGGCCTCCGGCAAGGCATACTTGCCCGCGTTGAAGGGGCCGATCGCGGCTTCGCGCGTGTGGTGGCGGAAGGAGAAGTCGAAGCCGCCGGGCGGCCGCACGAAGACCGTCTTGCAGGCCGGATGCGAGGGCGTCAGATAGAAGATGCCGGAGACGAAGCTGTTGGCGTGGGAATGCAGCGTCTGGTTTCCGCCGGTCTCGAGCATGTTGGTCCACATCTCCTTGACGGTCCAGCGCAGCTCTTCGCCGAACAGGAGGACACCGAAATCGACCAGCTTGGGGACGGCAAGCTCGGCGATCTGACGGAACAGCTCGTTGTCGCGGGGGTCGGCAACTTCGGTGTGGAAGAGCTGACCCGAACGCAGGTTGCCCTCGATCCGGGTATTCCGGATCGCGGCCACGGCGGCTTCGTTCAGCGAGGGCGGTAGCAGCCCGGGCGAGCGCAGCAGGGGAATCGGGAAAAGCGGCTCGATCTGATCCATGTCGCAACGTCACCCTGTTCTTGAAACGCGGGCAGACAATGCGCGGGCTAAGATGACACTGCGATGACAGCGCGAAGGATCTCTAAAATTCTCCGATCCCGCTACTCGTCTGCCCGGAGCACTTTCAGCGTCTCGCCCGGCCGCAGCTCGTGCCGCCGCTCGCGCACCTCGTCAGAGGCACGCGAAGCCATGTCGAGACATTCGTCGAACTCGCCATTGCCGGCTTCGACCAGCGCCTGATGCAGGTGCCGCTCCGCGAAATAGCGCGAGAGATGATCGGGCGGCAAGGCCGCCGCCAATGCGCGCGCCTCCGCGACGGCGGCATTGCAATCGTCCCGGGTCGGTTCCTCCGATGCGGGCACCGCCGCGCCGGGTGCGGCCACAGCGCAGCCGAGACCGGCGAGCAGGCCGAATGCGCAGACGGTCATACGAAACAGATGCATGTCAGTCGCACCGGGCAGCAACGGCCCGCCTCAAAACGAGTGCGGCGGGGCGCAAAATTGCGCCCCGCCGGATGGCCTCACATCACGTCAGCGGTGGTCGTGATGATGATCGTCGTGATCGTGGTCGTGCTCAGCCCGCTGCCCGAGCCGGCGCGCCAGTTCGGCGTTGGTCTCGACCAGGAGCTTCGGCGAGCCTTCCGGCCTGACGAAGATCGGGTTGGCATAGAACCAGGCGTTCGAGTAGGCCTGAACGTCGTGGGTCACCTTCTTGGCACCGTTCACCGTCTCCAGATGCGTCGGGCATGCCGGATCGGTGCAGCTCACCTGCGCATTGTTGGCATCGAGCAGCGGATTGCCGGCGGTATCACTGACGTTCGGAGTGCCGTTCGGAATGTTGGTTCCGCGCGCGCGGATGTAGAACGGCTTGGTGCCCGCGGTAAACGTCGTCGTGAACCGCAGCCGCACGCCGTCACGGTCGCCCCGATGCTCGCGGTGCATCTGCGTCGCCGCGATCTGCCGGGCGATGGTCGCCGAGGCGTTGTACACGATCGACGCGCCGGCCGTGCCCGCGGCATTCGCCACCGCGTAGTTGGCCGCGTCAGGCGCAACGACGCCGGTGATCTGGCCCGTGATCAGATCGACATGGTCGAGCGACGGCTTGTTCAGCGGCTGCTTGATGCCCACCGGCAGCAGCAGCGGGTTGTTGAAGGTGTAGGGGCTGTTGTTCTCGTTTGGAATGGTCAGCACCATCTCGACCGTGATCTTCTCGCCGGGCCTCACGACCAGAGTCTCGCCCATGGTCTTCCAGTCGTCACCGCGCGTCTTGGCGCGGAACACCAGATCCGGACCGATGAGATCCGCATTGACCGAGTACGAGTTGCCCGAGCGCATGCCGTCGACGACGTGCTGCGACGAGAAGCGTCCGGCGTTCGGAACATACAGCTTGGTGTATTCGCCGGGAATGAAGTCGGCGGTCGTGAACGAGTCGCGCGCACCGCCGGCACCGCGGCTGTGCCAATCCGAGCTCACATACACGAAGAAGTTGCGGCCTTCGCCGAGCAGTCCGTCCCAGAGGCCGCCGACCTTCGCGGTGTAGATGCCGCTCATGCCGTAGGTGCCGCCGCCGACCGCGCCGGTGCCGTAGGAGCCGGAACCGCCATTGGCGCCGCCTTCGGCGAAGTGGCCGGGCGATTCGATGCCGAACGCGACCGTTGGGCCCGCATTGTTGAAGTCGCGGAAATGCTCGATATTGTAGCCCTTGTTGGCGGTCGCGCTGAACGGCCCCTGACGTTCGGTGTGGGTCGGGATGACGTAGGACTGAAGCGGGTAGTTCGCCTGCAGCCACTTGATGCCGGTGAGCGCCTTCTGGTGGCCTGCAGTGCCGGTGTTGTTGACGTTGTCCTTGCCCGGCCAGAGCTGGTTGCCGCCGGCGTCGATGACGGGGCCGATCGCGTCGGCGTCGGCGCGGTCGAAGCGGTATTCGAATTCCGCCATCTTGTCGGCGTTGCCGGTTCCCCGGCGCGGGTGCTGCCCGGTGATGACGGCGACGTCGACGTGCTCATGGCCGGGTGCGATCCACTCGAGACCCTCGATCAGCACCTTGTCGTATTGCGCCGAGCGATTGACGATGGTCGGATACTCGACCTCGCGGATCGACTGCCAGCGCCACATCTGCGCGCCGGTGCCGGAGCCGTTCGGGGTGCCCTTCAGGCTGCTGATCGTGATCCCGTCGATGGTCTGGCCGAGCGTCTGGCTCCAGGTCGTCGTGGTTTGTCCCGGAATATTGGCGCTGGTGTCGCTGAAACGGCAGTCGCGATTGCCGGAACCGCCGTGGTTGCCGAGCGTGAACCAGTCGAGGTCGAAATTGTTGCCGCCCGCCGACGCGGCGCCCCGCCCGACGGCGCGGTCGATGGTGTAGCCGGCGGCAACCGAACCATCCGTGCAGGTGTTGTGGTTGTGCATGTCACCGGCGACATAGGGATTGCCGCGGCGCTCGCCGCGACCGAACTCCTCGGCCGTCGCGCTCTGAGTCAGCGCCAATGATGCCGATGCGGCGGTCAACAGGATGGTCTTGCCAGATGGAAACATCTATCGCCCCTTATTCAAGTCGGATATCGCGAAACAGCAGAGACTGGGAATTCGAGGACTCTCTTGCCCCGACCGCGTGAGCGGATTCCCTGCGCGCGGCGATCATGACCAGAGTTCCGATACAGCTTCGTGAAGGATTTATGTTTGGTGTGCGCAGGTCGGCAATTTCCACGAGGCATCTTGCCTCCAGCGTTTGTCCGTTGCATTTTCCGCGCCGCGCGATGATGACAGTCGAAATGCTCTGCCGCATAAGGCGGCGGCGTGTGCTGCGAGATTTGTGACAACCATATGTCAATGCCGGCGACACCAGTTGAAGTGCAGTCCTTTCCGATATCGCACGCGGGAGGTTCGGACCCGGGCGCAAATGTCGCCGCTGGCATGACGAAGCCTTCGCCTTCCCTCCTCTCGGCGCTGGTGCGCCTCTCGCGCGAACCCTTGCTGCACTTCATCCTGCTCGGGGGGATCATCTTTGGCATCGACGCCGTGCTGCATCCCCCTGCCAAGGACGAAAAGGTCATCACAGTCACCAAGGCGATGCGTCAGTCCTTCATCGACAATTTCGACGAGGACAAGGAACGCGCCCCGTCCAGCGAGCAGCTCCAGAAGATGATCGACAGCTGGGTCGCGAGCGAGATCCTCTACCGCGAAGGCAAGGCGCTTGGCGTCGATCGCGGCGACGAGACGATCCGCGACCGGATTGCCTTCAAGATGCAATTGTTGATCTTCGACCAGATCCGCGTCCCGCGTCCCACGGACGAGCAGCTCCAGGCATGGTTTGCGGAGAATCACGCCCGCTTCGACGAGCCCGAGCGCGTCTCCTTCTACATCACCCCGCCCACGGACCAGGCGACGGCGCAGCGTCAGCTCGACGACATCGTCCAGCAGCGCGAATCCGAGGAGCTGCAGCATCTCACGCGCGCCGTCCTCGCCCGGCCGGTCGACAGTCTTGCCGCAGGCTTCGGCGAAGGTTTCCGCGATCAACTGCTGGCGATGCCGGAAGGGGAATGGAAGCTGCTGCAATCCAAGGACGGCTGGCACGTCGCCCGGCTGGATTCCCGGCGCCCGGGGAATCTTGCCAGCCTCGACAAGGTTCGGGATGAGGCCGCCAGGATCTGGCATACGGATGAGACCCGCAAGCTGGCCTGGGAAGCGGTCAAGCGGCTCAAGGCGTCCTATCAGGTGCGGTACGAGCCGTGAGAGCGATCCAGTATCTGCGATTGGCGCTGCTGGCTCTGGTGCTGGCGCTGGCCGTACTCATCCGGCCGTCGGCGCTCAGTGCGCATGAAGCGGCGATGGGCGTGCTCGAATTCCGCGAGGTTCGACCCGGTGCCTTCGTCGGCCGCTGGAGCATCGAGCCTTCGATCGGGGCATCGCGGGTCGACCTCAGGGTGCCGCCGCACTGCTTTCTCCGCCTGCCCGAGATGAATTGCGGCGCGAAGGGGCTGGTCGGTCCGATCACCATCACCAATCTCGGCTCCAACATGTCGGTCGTTCTGATCAAGGTCATCCCGATCGAGGGCGAGCCGCGCAGCTACACGATCTCGACGGCCAATCCGGTCGTCTCCGTTCTCGGCACCGGCGCGCCGACGCTCGAGGTGTGGCTCGAGCTCGCCAGGACCTACGTGAACTACGGCATCGACCACATTCTGCTCGGCGCCGATCATCTGCTGTTCGTGCTGGGTTTGATCTGGATCGTCGGCAGCGGCTGGCGTCTGGTGAAGACGATCACGGCCTTCACGATCGGACACAGCGCCTCGCTCGCCGCGGCAGCTTTCGGCCTGATCGGCGTGCCGGAGCGCCCGCTCAATGCCTGCATCGCATTGAGCATCGCGTTCGTCGGAGTGGAAATCGTCAAGCAGCAGCGCGGCGAGATCGGGCTCACCGCCCGCTATCCCTGGATCGTGGCATTCAGCTTCGGCCTGGTGCACGGCATCGGCTTCGCAAGCGCGCTCGCGGGACTCGGGCTCGAACGCCGCCTGCTTCCGGCAGCGTTGCTGTTCTTCAACATCGGCGTGGAGATCGGACAGCTCGCCTTCGTGCTGCTCGTGCTCGCCCTGATCTGGGCGCACCGACGGCTTGATGCCGTCGTGCCGCGCTGGGGCGAGGCCTTGCCGGCCTACCTCATCGGGTCGGTGTCGATGTTCTGGTTCTTCGGCCGTCTGGCGCGCGTGTTCGCCGTGATCTGAGCGAGAGTCCACACAATGTCTTTGCGCCTTCCCCTACCCCTCACGATCGCCATCGTTTCGTTCGCACTGACGCAACCGGCTCTCGCGCATGAGCAGGCCGGCGTGGCGGGCGGACTCCTCAGCGGCCTGCTCCACCCGGTCACGGGCATCGACCATCTGATCGCGATGGTGGCGGTCGGGATCTGGGGCGCGCAGCTCGGCGCGCCCGCCATCTGGATCCTGCCGATCACCTTCCCGCTCGTCATGGCGATCGGCGGCGTATTGGGCGTGCTGCATGTGCCGCTTCCGATGCCGGAATTGATGATCGCCGCCTCCGCCGTGATCCTCGGGATTGCCGTCGCCGCCCGGCTGCGCCTGCCCTTTGCCGCGGCTGCCATCGTCGTCGCGGTGTTCGCGATTTTTCACGGTCATGCGCACGGCGCCGAGCTGCCGCGCGCGGCGAACGCGCTCGCTTATGGCGTCGGCTTCATCACCGCCACCGGCCTGTTGCATCTGTGCGGCATCGCGATCGGCACGTTGACGCGCTGGCCCGCCGGCGAGCGGCTCATCCAGGGACTTGGGGCCGGCATTGCGGCAGTCGGCTGCTATTTCCTCGCGCAGGGCGTCGGAGCCTTCGCATGAAGCTGAATTCCGCGCGCCTGTTGATCGCGACAGCGATGCTGCTTGCTGGCGGAAATGCCGCCGAGGCGCATATCGTCGCGGCCCGCCTCGGCGATTTCTACATGGGTGTCGTGCATCCCCTCACCGATCTCCAGGATGTCGTTCTCTGGACCGCGACCGGCGTGCTGGCGGGTACGCTCGGAGCCGCCAGGGGGCGCTGGCTCATCGCTGTGTTTCCGCTCGGACTGCTGGCCGGCTTGCTCCTCGGGCAGGTCTTCGGCGCGGCTTCCACACAGCTTGCGGACGCGGCAATGATGCTCGCAGTCGGCCTGCTGCTCGCGGCCGCGGCGCAGGTGCCCACAGTGTTGCTCTGCGCGATGGCCTTCGCGGTCGCCGTGATAAGAGGCGCTGCGAACGGCGCCGACCTCGCGCCCGAAACCGACCGGCTGCTGTTTGCAGCAGGATTGACGTGCGTCGGCTACGCCGCCATCACCCTGACGATGGCGCTGACCGCGGTGTTCAGGCGAACGAACTCGGACAGTGCAACATCCTGGCGAGCCATTGCCGTCCGCGCGCTTGGCGGCTGGATCGCTGCGATCGGTCTGATGATGGCAAGCCTTGCACTGGCGTCATGAGGGCGCAAGGTTGTAGGATCAGTCAGGAACTGGAGCTGGAAGGCAGGCCTCCGAACCAGCCGCCGAAATAGCCGGCATAAAGCGCCGGCCGTTCGAGATTCATCGAATGCCCGATGCCGGGCACGATCACGAGACGGCAATCCGGCATCGCCTTGGCCATCGCGCGAAGATCATCCCGCGCAATCCAGCCGTCCCTTTCACCCCACAGCACCATATGCGGATGCCGCAGTTCCGGCATGCGGCGCTCGAGCTCGCGGCTTTCCTTTTCGCGCGTGAGGTTGACGGGGGTGCCGATCCAGATTCCTTCCGAGACGCCAAACGTCTGGTCGATGATGCGGTCGAACAGCGCCTCGATCTCGTCCAGCCCGTCGCGAAAGCGCGGGATGGCGCTCGGCGCCATGCTTTCCGGCACGAACAGCGAGGACGCCGCCGTTGCCATGACCGTGCGGGTCAACTCCTTGCTCATCATCATCGACCGGAACAGGCCGATCTGGTCGGCATTGAAGGCCATGCCGAGCGGCGTCACCGGATCGAGCGCGAACACCCGCCCGAAGCGCTGCGGCTGCATCAGCAGCATGCGCGCAGCGATGATGCCGCCGGTCGAATGCGTTGCGAGATGGCAATGGCCGATGTCCAGCGTATCGAGCGCCGCCAGCATGTCCTCGGCGTGTTGCTGCATGGAATAGTTGGAATAGTCGACGTTCGGCTTCGGCCGATCGCTGTCACCGCATCCGCGCCAGTCCAGGCCGATGACCCGCAGCCCCGTTGGAAACAGCGGCGCGGCGAGCTCGATCCAGTCCTTGCTGGCGAGATTGCCATGGATGAAGACGACGGTGACGTCGCCCTCTCCCCACTCTCGCCAGCCAAGCTGGACCTCGCCCGCCTGCACCCTCCGCATGAGAGCGTCCTATTTGTTGAGGCCCGCAGTCGGCGCCGCGCCGGGAGGCGTCGGGGCCACCGGCAGCGCCGACACCACCGCGCCCCTGATCATACGGTCGGTGCCGAGCGGCGACGAGGTATCGACCGTTCCCTTGGTGACGAAATCCACCACGTCGACGGAGAACTCGACCGGGTTGTCCGTATGGATGAAATGTCCGGTCTCCGGATAGATCTTGAGGATCGGCCGGTTGCCGGCATTGATCATCCGCGACATGAAGGGTGTGATGACGTCGCGCCCGAGATCCGTGAGCCCGTTGAAGGCGGGCGTCGGAATGAACGGCTCCTTGTCGCCGAATGACAGGAAGATCGGCGCCTTGATCTTGGTGACGCGCTCATAGAGATTCTTCGGATCATCCTGCTGAAGCTCCGCTCCGATCGTGTAGATGTCGAAGATGAAAACGTTGCTCCATTGCTCGAGCTCTTTCGGGTTGCCCCTGGTGAGCCCGACGCGCTGCTCGGTGTGCAAGCGGGCATATTCGCTGTCGCTGAAGAAGTACCCGCTCTTGGCAGCTGAAACTGCGCCGGTGTTCGGATCACGCTTCTTGAAATAGAAGAAGTCACGGATGTTCTGCTCATCGCGCGCCTTCTCCGCCGCGAGGATCCCGGTCTGATCCCAGACCTGCTTCCATTTGTCGAAATCGCGGCCAAGGCCGTCGGCGAAAAGAGGCGCCTTCTTGTCCTTGGCGATGGTGATCTCGCGCGGATATTCCTCGAGGCCGGAGGGGGCTTCGAGGGCGAGGCCCTGCACCGCATCCGGCCAGGTCAGCGCGTAGCCCACTACGAACTGGCCGCCGAGCGAGTGGCCGAGATAATAGGCCTTCTTGACGCCGAGCTGGTTGACGACGAGATCGTAGATGACCTCGCGCATGTCCTGCATGGTGCGCGCCGGGCTCTTGTCGAGATTGCCGGGACCGGACATGCCGTAATGCGGCAGGTCGGGCACAATCACGCGCAGGCCGCTGCGCAAGGCATACTGCATGATGTTGCCGTAGTGCCCGCCGAATGCGCCCTTGCCGTGGATGATGACGAGCACCTTCGGGTCCTTGTCGGTGCCGGCATACTCGTCCATGTACCCGATTTCCCAGGAATTGCCGCTCTTGTCCTTGGCATTGCCGAACTTGACCGGATAGGGATAGGTCACATACGCCTTCCAGAACGACTTCTTCGGATCGATGTTCTTTGCGACGTCGGGCACGCGATAATTCTTGTCGACGAATTTCTGCGCACGATCGAGACTCGCAACGTCATCCATGAAGGCGACGAACTTCGGATCGTTCTTGCGCTGGTTGATGATTGGGAACACGCCGTAATGCGCGACCGGACTCTCCTGCGCGATCAGGTCCGCGCCGGGCACGCGATCGACGGCCTGCTGGGCGAGCTTGAAGTTGAGCCAGAGGTCATTGGTGATGTGCATCACCAGCGTGCGGGCCTGGATGCGGCCGAGATAGGGATTGACGTTGTGGGTCTCGCCCACTCGGTTGCGCCAGACGAGATCGACCGCGTCGTAGAGCTTGGCGCGGTTGGTGACGTTCAAGCCGGCTTTCTCGTTCGGCGGGTCCCAGTAGAAAATCTCGGGCTGGACCGCCGCCCAGTTCTGGGTGGTGCGGAAAGCGAAGTCATAGCCCGTCATGCCGAGGATCGACCAGCCGAATGCCACGCCCGGCACCGGGTGCTTCTCCTTGGGCAGCTTGTAATAGTCACCCTTGGTCGCCTGCCAGACCGGGTCGCCCTGGATCGCGGCCGTCATCATCTGGAAGGTCCAGTTGCCGACAGGATCCTCGCCGTCGGACTGCGTGGTGCCGCCGATCGGCATCAACGCGCCGATATATTCGGGATGCATGACGCCCCAGACATAGGTCTGGGTGCCGCCCATGGAGACGCCGGTCACCAGAGCGACGCGCGCGACCTTCAGCTCGTCGCGCAGCAGGCGATAGTTCGCCTGCACCATGTCGTAGTAGCTGTACTGCGGAAACTTGATGCCGAGACCGTCGGATGGCTTGCTCGCCCCCCAGGTGCCGAGCGGATCGACCATGATGACGTAATAGCGGTCGGTGTCGATCGGCCAGCCCGGACCGATGATCGGCACGCCGCCCGACAGGGCAGCGCCTTTGACCCACTGCTCGTACATGTCGGTGGAGTCGCCGGAATAATAGGAGTTGATCACGATGGCATTGGTGATTTCGCCGGCGGCATTGCGACGCGCGTTGCCGATCGCGATGTAGCCGGTGCGCAGCTTGCCGCCGCCAAGCGATTCCAGCGTCACGCCGCCCTCGCCGCCATTCTCCCATTTCGAGGGATCGGCCAGGTCGTACTTTCCGCCGAGGCGGAAATTCGCGATCTCATAGGTCTTCTTGAGACCGTCATGCTGCATCTGCGACGAGCGGCGGGTGAACGGCTGCGCCACCGCAAGCGCGGTGCCAACCAGCAACAAGATCAGGCTGACGATGCAACGCTTGAGCGCGTTTCTCCCGGTCATGGCGACTCCCTCCTGGCAGTGTTTTGCGCGCACGCTAGGTTGGGTGCCCCTGGGAAGTTTGATTTAGCTCAATGGAATCGCCGCCCCCGCGTCGAGGATCGCGGCCATCATCACCCGGCCGGTGCCCGCAATGCCCTTCCTCAGTCATGGCTCATATCGGATCCGCTATGAGCTCGACGGACCGGCAGATGCGCCGGCCTTTGTGCTGGTTAACGGCCTCACGCAATATTCCGAGCTCTGGGGCGCCTATCGCGACGCGCTGGTCGCACGGCATATTCGGGTCGCGACATTCGACCTGCTCGGCCAGGGCGCCTCCGACAAGCCGGCGCTGTTCATCGATCAGGACGACCACGTCGCCGTGCTGCATCGCCTGATCGGCGAGCTCGGCGATGGCCCGGTCTTCCTCGGCGGCATCAGTTTCGGCGGACTGATCGCGCTGCGCTATGCCATCGCGCACGGCGCGCGGCTGTCCGGGCTGGTGCCGATGAGCTGCTTTGCCGAGCTTTCGCCGCAACTGCTGCTGATCGGCAATGCCCTGCGGACCGGCCTCATCCTTGGCGGCACCAGTTATCTCCAGGATCTGTTGCTGCCGATGAACCTCTCGGATCAATGGCTGAAGCCGCTGCTGGACAAGCTCGACAGCGTGAAGCGGCAGGGCTGGCTCGTGAACGACGTCTACGCCCTTCAGAACCTGATGGAGTCCTTTCTCGACTTCAAGCCGCTGACGCCGCAGCTCGCCTCGATCACGGTCCCGACCATGATCCTGAATGGCGAGTTCGACTTCCTCACGCCACGCTCGTTGCACGAGACCCTCCGGCTCGAGATTCCCGACAGCGCGCTCGTCATCATTCCGAGGGCCTATCACGCCTTCACCCTGGAAAAGGCGGCTCTCACCGCCGACCTGCTGGCGCGCTTTGCCGAAGACGTGATGGCCGGCCGCTGGCAGGGCAACAAGCAGGTCTTGATCGCGCCGGAAGAGGCCGGCGGAGATTTTTCACCGTTTCCGGACGGGTATGACCATCTGCGCGCGATCCCGGTGCAGAGGGCGGCAATATGAGCGCGTTCCTCGGACCGCTGGAGGCCGACGGCCGCGTCCCGCCGCACCAGCAATCGCGGGTCTCCGCATTCCTGCTCTCCGCCCATGGTGCGCTGGCGCGGCAATTCGCGCTTGCCCTTCCCGCGAAGTTCGACGCAGCCTGGCAGACCGAGCTGAACGCCCAGCTCTATCGCGAGAGCGAGATCGTCTCGCTTCTGATGCGTGCAACCGCCTGGGTCCCGGACCTCGCGCTGGGCCCCATGGCCGCGTCCTGGGAGATGTCCTGGCTTCCGGCGCCGATCGAAGGCATCGCCGATCGCGCCCGCGCGCAGGTCGTCCAGCTCGCCACCCTCGCGCATGCCGTCCACGCCGGGATCCGGCCCGCGGCCCTGCTGCCGACGGACGCCAATGCCAACGATCCTTTCGTGACGGCGCTGCGCCGCATCGAGTTCGAGAGCGGCCGGTTATTGCAGGCGCAGATCCTGTTCCTGAAGGGACCGGATCTACTTCCTTTTCGGGACGCCGTGAGCGCAGCGCTCGATCGGCGGCATGCCGAGGTGCGCAGACTCTGGAACGAGACGCTGAAAAGCATCGGCGTCGTCCCGCAGTAATCAGCCGGCGGCTTTGACGCAGATCAAAGCTGCGAGACCGCCCGCCTCCAACATCGACCCGCAATTCAACCTGCACTTGCCGACCGGAGGTCCGACCATGAAGGCCGTTTCCGTCGAAGAAGCCGTCGCGATGATCCCCTCCGGCGCGAGCGTCATGGTCGGCGGGTTCATGGGCGTCGGGACACCGGAACGTCTGCTGGATGAGCTCGTCCGGCAAAACAAGGCAGGCCTGTCCCTGATCTGCAACGATGCGGCCACGCCCGGCAAAGGCGTCGGCAAGCTGTTCGATGCGACGCTGGTCTCGAAGTTGACCGCGACGCATATCGGCCTCAATCCGAAGGCCCAGCAGCAGATGCTTGGAAAGCAGATCTCGGTCGATCTCGTGCCGCAAGGCACCTTCGTCGAACGCATCAGGGCGGGCGGATGCGGATTGGGCGGCGTGCTGACGCCGACCGGCGTCGGCACCCTCGTTGCGGAAGGCAAGCGCCAGATCGAGGTCGACGGCAAGCCGTTTCTGCTCGAGACCGCCATTCGCGCGCAGTTCGCGCTGATCCATGCCTTCCTCGCCGACTATCTCGGCAATCTCGCCTACGCGCTGACCGCGCGCAATTTCAATCCGATCATGGCCATGGCGGCCGACACGGTCATTGTCGTGGCCGAGCACATCGTACCCGTCGGCGTCATCGCACCCGATCACGTCGTCACGCCGGCGCCGCTGGTCGACTACATCATTGCAAACGGGTGACGCCATGGATCCGCAGATCATCATCGCCCGCCGCGTCGCCAAAGAACTCCGCGACGGCAATCTCGTCAATCTCGGCATCGGCATCCCGACGCTGGTCGCGAACTATGTTCCGTCCGATCTCAAGGTCTTCTTCCAGTCCGAGAACGGGCTGATTGGCACCGGGCCGATACCGGAGCAGGGAATGGCGCATCCCCTGCTCACCGACGCCGGCGGCCGGCCCATCAGCGCGCTTCCGGGTGCGTCGACCTTCGACAGCGCGATGTCGTTCGGCCTGATCCGCGGGGGCCATGTCGACGTCACCGTGCTCGGCGGCCTTCAGGTCGATGCGCACGGCCTTCTCGCCAACTGGATGATCCCGGGCAAGATGGTCCCGGGCATGGGCGGCGCGATGGACCTCGTCAGCGGTGCCAAGCGCGTCATCGTCGCCATGCAGCACGCGGCCAAGGGCAAGTCGAAGATCGTTGCCCAATGCACGCTGCCGCTGACCTCGGCGCGGCCGGTGAGCCTCGTCGTCACCGACATGGCCGTCATCGGCTTTCCCGACGGCAGGGCGACGCTGCTCGAAACAGCACCGGGCATCAGCATCGGCGAAGTCCTGGCGGTGACGGAGGCCGAGCTCGCCATTCCCGACACTGTCCCGGAAATGAAGATCTGACGGGGTGACCATGCGCATATTCAGCGATTTCAACGAAATCAAATCCGCCGTCGGCACCGAGATCGGCGTCAGCGACTGGGTTGAGGTGTCGCAAGCGCGCATCAACCAGTTCGCGGAGGCGACCTGCGACGAGCAATGGATCCATGTCGATCAGGAGCGCGCAGCCAAGGAGATGCCCGGCGGCAAGACCATCGCCCACGGCCTGCTGTCGCTGGCGCTGGCGCCCCTCTTCATCCGATCGGTGATTGGCCTGAAGGGCCTGCGCAACACGCTGAACTACGGCGCCGACCGGATCAGATATCTGGCGCCGGTGCCGGCGGGCTCGAAGCTGCGCGGCCGCGTCACCGTCGCCGAAGCCGAGGACGTGCCGCCGGACGGGTTGCGCGTCAACTATCACCTTGTGATCGAGATCGAGGGCGGCAAGAAGCCGGCCTGCATCGCCGAGCTGATTGCGCTGCACTATCACTGAATCAAAAAAGGTCGAAAACAACCCCATGCACAGTAGCGGCGGCATTGACGGCATTGCACTTTTTCTGCCGGCCTTTTTCTGCCTGGCCAAATCGTTTGACCCGTCGGGCAAAACACTGGCATTATGCCACGATCAGCCCACAGCCTCCTGACTGCCAACCCGGCGTGACAACACGTGGTCGGGGTCAGTCGATGATGTGATACCCGCCGTCGATGTAGAGCACGCCGCCGGTCATCAGCTTGGCGCCGTCAAGCGCCAGGAAGGCAGTGGCGTTGCCGACGTCGTCGATGTTGACGAGGCTGCGCGACGGGGCCTTCGACTGCGCCTTGTCCATGAGCTCGTCGAATTCGGGAATGCCTGATGCTGCGCGCGTCGCCAGCGGGCCCGGCGAGATCGCGTGAACGCGGATGCCCTTCGGACCCAGCTCGGCCGCGATGTAGCGGACCGACGCCTCGAGCGCGGCCTTGGCCACGCCCATGACGTTGTAGTTCTCCACCACCATCTGGCTGCCGTAATAGGTCATGGTGAACAGAGTGCCGCCGTTCTTCATGAGCGGCTCGGCGAGATGAGCCATGCGCATGAACGACCAGCACGAGACATCCATGGTCTTGAGGAAACCGTCGCGGCCGACGTCGACGACACGGCCGTGCAACGCCTCCTTGGGCGAGAAGGCGATCGAGTGAAGCAGGAAGTCGAGCTGGCCCCACTCGGCCGCAATGCGCTCGAACACCGCTTCGGTCTGTCCTTCGACCATCACGTCCAGCGGCATGAAGATCGGCGCCTCCAGCGCCTGCGCCAGGGGCTCGACATGTTTTTTGGCGCGATCGTTCAGGTAAGTGACCGCGAGATCGGCGCCGAGCGCACGAAACGCCCGCGCACAGCCCCAGGCGATGGACTGGTCATTGGCGATACCGACGATCAGGCCCTTCTTTCCCTTCAGGGCCACCTTGCTGTCCGGGAATACTGGGATCATGACACCCTCTCAGATCGTGTGCTTTGCGACGAGCCGTTGACCAGCATCGCCAGCGTGTGCTGCGCAATCATCAGCTCCTCGTCGGTCGGGACGACATAGACGGGGATGCGACTGCCGGAATGCGAGATCAGCCGTGAATGACGGGCATTTTCGTCGGCATCGAGGGTTACACCGAGCCAGGCGAACTGCTCTGCCACGCGAGCCCGGATCGATGCCGAATTCTCGCCGATGCCGGCAGTGAAGACGAAGGCATCCAGACCCTGCAAGGCCGCAGCCAACATGCCCGCACTGAGCCCGATCCGGTAGACGAAGTAGTCGATCGCGAGCCGTGCATGGGCATCGGTGCTCGCCTCGAGTTCCCGCATGTCGTTGCTGACGCCGGACAGGCCCTTCAGTCCGCACTCGCGGTAGAGAAAGTCCTGCACCCTCGAAGCCGACATGCCCTTCTCCGAAATGAGATAGAGCACCACGCCGGGATCGATCGTCCCCGGCCGCGTTCCCATCGGCAGGCCATCGAGCGCCGTGAAGCCCATGGTGCTCTCGACGCTGCGCCCGTCCTTCAAGGCGCACATCGAGGCGCCACTGCCGAGATGGGCGACGATCACGCGCCCGCTGGCGATCTCGGGCGCGACATGGGGCAGTGTTCGAGCGATGTATTCATAGGACAGGCCGTGAAAGCCATAGCGCCGCACGCCCTCGGCATGAAGCTGGTGCGGGATGGCATAGTGGTCTGCGACCGCCTCGTGCGTGCGGTGGAAGGCGGTGTCGAAACAGGCCACCTGGAACAGCGTCGGGAAGTTCGCGAGGAGCGAGCGGATCGGCGCCAGGTTATGCGGCTGATGCAGCGGCGCCAGACTGACGAAGCGCTCCAGCCTGCACACGACGCCGTGGTCGATCACGACCGGCCGCGAATAGTCCGGACCGCCATGCACGACGCGGTGGCCGACCGCGATCGGCGTCACCCGAAGCTCGTTCCGCAACCAGTCGCCGGCAACAGCCATTGCCGCCGGGACATCCGGCACGGCTTCGATCGGGTAGGCGCGATCGACCAATGGGCCGTTGCTCGTGCCGCCGGCGCGCAGACGCGGCCGGCTGCCGATGCCGTCGATCTGTCCCTTGATCTGCCGCCGAAGGGTCCCCTCGCCCTCGATCGAATAGACTTGAAACTTGACGCTGGAGGAGCCGGCATTGACGACGAGGATCGTATCCATGGCGTCACGCGGCCACTGTCGGCGCCTTCTGGCGCCTGGCGCGAGCATAGAGCGCGGCAACCGCGCAGGATGCCATGCGCGCGCGTGGTGAATCCGCCCGCGAGGTGAGGACCACCGGCACGCGGGCGCCGAGCACGATGCCCGCGCCATCCGCCTTGGCGAAATAGGCGAGGTTCTTGGCCAGCATGTTTCCGGCCTCGAGGTCCGGAACGACCAGGATCTGCGCACGGCCGGCGACCTCGGAGGTGATGCCCTTGATCCGCGCGGCTTCCAAGTCGATCGCATTGTCGAACGCCAGCGGACCATCGAGCATGCCGCCGGTGATCTGGCCGCGATCGGCCATCTTGCAGAGGGCCGCGGCCTCGATCGTCGAGGGGATTTTCGAGGTCACGGTCTCGACCGCCGACAGGATCGCGACCCGCGGGGTCTTACCAACGCCGACCTGGTTGTAGAGGTCGATCGCGTTCTGGATGATGTCGCGCTTGGCGTCGAGATCGGGGAAGATGTTGATCGCGGCATCCGTCACGAAGATGGTCTCGGCGTAGGCCGGCACATCCATGACGAAGACGTGGCTGATGCGCCGGTCGGTGCGCAGGCCGCCAGTCTTGGCCGTGACGGCGCGCATCAATTCGTCGGTGTGAAGGCTGCCTTTCATCAGCAGCTCGCCTTTGGCGGCATGGATGAGCTCGACGCCCTTGGCCGCGGCGTCCTCGCTATGCGCGGCATCGACAATCTCGAACCCGGACACGTCGAGATCGAATTTGGCGGCCGTATCCCTGATCTTCCGCTCGGGCCCGACAAGGATCGGCCGGATGATGCCGGCGCTTGCACTGTCGATGGCGCCGCGCAACGAGGTCTCGTCGCAAGGGTGAACGACGATGGTCGGCAGGGGCGCCCCCGCCTTCGCCGCCGCGATCAGGCGGTCGTATTTGCTGCCGGAATGGGCCCCCGTCGTGTCGGCCGACATCATGTCACTCCCGCTTCCGCCAATCCGCGTTACGACGCTCTTGCCTTCTCTGCCTTGGAGTCGAAAGGGGCGACGTTCGACGTCAGCTCTCCCTCTCCGGCGAGACCAAAAAGCCCGGCGATCTGCTTCAGGCGATGGGCGCGCTCGCCGGTGATGTCCTCGCTCGCCGACAGTACCTCGCGCATCGCGGCGAAGGCCTGGCGCCGCTGGCTCATGTCGTCGGGCAGCAATTTCGGGATCGCAGCCAGCGCACCGTCGCGATCGAGCAGCAGCATGAAAAACTGCTCGCGGACCAACATCTTGAATTCGGCCAGCGTCATCCGGGGGCCGGCATGGTCCCGCCGCACCTGCCGCAGCGCCTCGATGCTGCGCTCGTCCACCATGCCGCGGGCGGAGCCGACATAGAGCAGCGAACGGAGCGCTGCTTCGCGAAGCCCGCCCTCGCCGATGCGCGATTTCAGCTCGGAGATTCGCTTCTTGAGCATCGCGCGATGCTCCGCCGACATCTCGCGGCGCTGCGAGGGCGCGGAATTCGGATCGACGCCTACGGCCGCTTGCAGCAATGGCGAGCCGTAGACATTGAGGAAGATGGTCTCGCTCAGAGCCTCCTGCGCGTCGCGCCAGCTGTCGAGCGCATGGACAATCTGCTTCGACATCTGCTCCTGGAATGCCAGGAACGGATTGTCCTTCGAGACCGGCCTGCGGTTGTCCTCGACGCGATCGGCGGCCGCCTTGACGGTGGACATCCAGGGATTCCGGCTGCTGAAGGCCTCGTATTGCATTCGCAGCGGATGCATGTTGCGCGCCCAGTCCGCCACCTGCGGGGTCACCATCTTCTTGACCCAGGGTTGGACGAACTTCTGATAGGCCGCCAGATTGAGTTCCGAGACGCGCTTGGCGGCGGCAAACCGCCTCTCATCCTCGGGCGAATTGCCCCCCATCGCGCGGATATCGTCGAGCGTGCGGGCCTCACAGCGCATCACCCACTGCCCAACCGCGAGATCGGCATTGAGCGTCTCGTCGCCCCTCGCCTCGAACGTCGCCTCATAGAGCCCGGGCGGAAGCACGTCGATCAAATCGATGTTGCTGGAAAACTCGGCATGCTCCTTCTTGGCGACACCGCCGGATACGAAGATGCCGAGATGGCCGATGCTCTCGTGGACGGTATAGACGATGGTCTGGCCATACGCCCTGATCTCGTCGACGTCGGCGTAGCAGTCCAAAATCCAGTCGAGCGCCTGCTGCGGCGGCGTGACGTTGTCGCCCTTGGAGCAGAACACCACGATCGGCGAGCGGATATTGCGCAGGTCGACCTTCTGTCCGTCCGACATCTCGATGCGGCCGGCGGCGAGATTGTTGCCGATGAACAGCTCGTCGACGATGAACTGGATCTCTTCGGCATTGAGGTTGACGTGCCCGCCCCACCAGCGCTCGAAATCCAGATAGCGTTCGGCCTCGGTGTCGACCTTGGAATAGACGTTGTACTGCTTGGTCCAGAGCGTGTTGGACGGGTTCTGGTTCTCGAAGTTCTGCACCAGCCAGGCGCCGTCGAACTTGCCCGCGCCGAGATCGCTCGTCAGCGCCGTCAGCCAGCTTCCGCCCAAAAGGCCACCGGAATAGCGCATCGGATACTGGCCGTGCACGCCGGCCCAATAAGCCAGCGGCGCGCCGGCGATGATCAGGGGTCCGAACAGCTCCGGGCGCAGCGATGCCAGGATCATGACGGCCCAGCCGGCCTGGCAATTGCCGATCACGCAGGGCTTGCCGTCGGCTTCGGGATGACGGCTGATGACGGTCTCGATGAATTGCGCTTCCGCGCGCGCGATGCGCTCGATGGTCTGGCCCGGCACCGGCTCGGGCAGGAAGCCGATGAAATAGCAGGGATGCCCCGCCTTCATCGCGACGCCGATCTCGCTGTCGGCCTTGAAGCCGCCAATGCCCGGCCCGTGGCCGGCACGCGGATCGACCACCACGAACGGCCGCCGGCTCATGTCGATCTCGACATCCTTGGGCGGAATGATGCGCACAAGCGCGTAGTTGACCGGCTCCTCCAGCGTGCGGCCGTCGGCGATCAATTCGGCAGCATATTGCAGCACATGCGGCGCGACCTGCGCGACATGCTCGCGATACTGGTCGCCACGCTGACGCATGATGTCCAGAAACAGCACACTGCGCTGCCCCGCATCGACCATGTATTCGACGGCGGAGGCCACAAGGCCCGACATCGGGCCATCCGGCAGTTTCAGATTGTCCATCGCCATGTTCGCCCTCGTCGTCGCGTCCAGCCATTCAAGGAGCCCGCGGATGGCCGACGTTGATTTAGGTCAACGGTCAGTGACCGCGCGCGAGGTTCCCTGCGCAAGCCTGGCGAGCTGCCTTTCGCGGCAGGCTTGATCCGTGCCAGGCGGCAGGTATCGGCAAGCGGCTGAACGGGAAAGGCGCGCGTTGATGGAGACTCCAGCAAGTTTCACTTGTCGGGAGACGCTACGTGACGGCACCCCGGTCGAGATCCGGGCACTCCGGCCGGAGGATGAGGTCGGTATGCTCGACGCGCTGGACCAGTCCAGCATGCAAACACGCCAGCGTCGCTTCTTTGCACCGAAGCGCCATTTCTCGGACCGCGAGCGCGCCTATTTCATGGAGATCGACTTCGTGAATCACGTGGCCCTGGTTGCCTGCGCGAAGGATGCGGGCCGAGACGTCATCATCGGCGGAGGCCGCTACGTCGTCGCGACGCCCGGCTGCGCAGAGATGGCCTTTGTCGTTGTCGATGCCTGGCAGGGACGCGGCATCGGCACGCTGCTGGCGCAGCATCTCATTGCGCTCGCGCGCGAGGCCGGGCTGACTGAACTGACTGCGGAGGTCATGTCGGACAATACGGCGATGCGCCGCGTGTTCGAACGGCTCGGCTTCAGCCCTGCGGCGAAGCGAGATCCTCAAACGATTCATCTGGCGTTGAAGCTGACCTGATGACCCCCGAACTGGATTTCCACTTTTTCCTTGATCTTGATCAAGGGTCCGCCGGCTGGCCCGTGGGTCAGTCGACACCATCGCCGCAAAGACGGAGGTCGTCATGACGTATGGTATGATCGGTAAGCTGTTTGCTGCGACCATCGTGGTCGGCGCAGGCCTGTCTGTCTCCATCAGCGGATCATCCAGCGAGGGACCATCGCTGTCCTTCAGCCAGGCAGATGCACGGGTCGGACGTCCCGCGACCCCTGTATCGGTCGCCGGCGTGGCACGCCGGACCACCCGGCGCGCTGTCGTCGGGACCGCGGCCGTCGGCGCTGCGGCCGCAGGCACGGCATGCGTTCGCGTGCTGGTCAACGGGACGTATGTCTGCCGCTGACCATCGTCGAAATGACACGAGGAAGCTGAATTCTGCGGATGATCTGCATCCGCAGGACAGGCTGCGCGTCATCCGAGCGCCGGAATGAACAGCGGCAGCAGAATCCAAAGACGCTAGTGGATGGTCGGGTTGTCGAAGCGCTTTTCCGCCTGCGCGGTCACGATCTCGATGTGTGCTGTGTTGTGCCTTGCTGCCAGTTCGCGAGCAGCCGCTTGATCCCGGCTCCATCCCGGCTCACCGCGCGCACGCCGCTCGCGATAGTTGATCAGCCAGACAGTTTCCCCGTAAGTCAGGCCCACGAAGACGTCACGCCCCTCGGAATCCGGTCCCAATTCGCTCAAGTAGGTGACGTGACTCCGTAGCTTCTCCGGCGTCATTGCTCATCTTCCCGCTTGGCCATTTGCTGGGGAGCGCGGTCGCAGAGGAATGATCTGCGCCGAGCGCACCGGCTCTGGAAGCTCGGCTGAAGTCGATTGCGATCCCTTTTTGGCCCTGAACTTCGTCCAACGAAGCCCGGGCGTGTAGCCGTAGAGCACATTGAGCCAGGTTTCAGACAGCGTCGCGCTCGTGAAAGGCAATTCGGGCAAGTTCCACTCAGCGTCTCTCTCGATGCCCGGATTCATAGGCACCCGAACCGCAGCCTCTCCCCATACCAGGCCGCCGGCTGGCAATTCGACGTATTCGCAACGGTCCCGTTCTGTCCATTCCTGGACTGAATGGGCAAGACTTCTGGGATGATCGGCGGAGAAAAGGCCGACGATCTGATGACTGTCAATTGAGCGGACGAGATAAGCTGGCATGGCAATGTCCAAAAATTGAATATTGCCTATTTTTCCCGATCCTGCCAAGCCCCCTCGTGCCCGTCAAGCGTGCACCCAGTGATAAGTGCCCGATGATCTCGTCCGATATTGCTGTGCGGAATCTCGAAAGAAGGCCCTACTCATCGACGTTCAGATGAACGCTTTTTCCTTTTCTTCCCGCAATATCAACCGAACGATTGATGCTCAGCAGGCTGGTTCGATACACTCGGCGTGATTTACCAAGTAAGCGGTTTTGGTTTGACCTAGATCAATGAAACCGCAGACTCGAACAACCGGGACTTTGCATTTCCCTCCCGGGGCTGGAGCAGCGCCGTCCGCCACTGCATTTCGAGCGGACGGCGCCGTTGGACTATCGCGGCCGGACCAAACGAATGGCGGCCATCGCCCGGAGCCTGGTCTTAAAGAAGACTCGGGCTATCCGTCTTCGGGATGAAGCGCAGCCTTCATGCTCCGCAGCCTGGCTATTCTCCACATGATCTGCTCGACCAGGCCGTCATCGAAATCAGACAGCTGAACGACGAGCTCCTTGAATCTCTGAATCTTCCTGTCGAAGATCAAGCAACGATCACACATCGTCTGCAATTGCCTTGGCGAAATGGCTGCTGACACGGGCAAGACAAATCAAAAAATATCGAGATGAAATTAATGATCGTAACGCCAGCCGTAAAGGACGCGCTCGGTGGAACCATGATGCCCATCCCGCGACGTGGCAGTCGAGTACCGAAACCAACGCGATGCGTCGTCACGGAAAGCCATCTCGCCGACCTGCCGTGTGCGCTTCGGCGGACGGCAAGATTGAGCGGTTTTTGCCGTCCGGCAATGTCGCCCTTCGAAAGAAGAGCAAGTGACCTGTGCGTCTGCGTCAACGGGACGACAGCCTGCTCAGGCCCCTATCTTCCTAATGTCGACGAAGACGATCTTTTCCGGTTCACATAAATCTCTATAATAAACGCTTTAATCGACGCATTTAATCGATAGGTATTGCATTGCCATCATCCATAGAATTGATCGTTGCCTCTCATGTGGCACTCAAGGACCGGCGCGGCCTCGAAGAGCTGCGCGCGCATCGGCGCCAGCTGCTCGAGCAACTCCGGACCGTGTCAGGCATCGACCCGAGCCGGACCATTGAGCGGATGGAGGAAGACATTCGGGCGATCGACGACGGGCTCGAGCAACTCAAGCCCCCGCCGGGAACCGTGCCTGAGAATGAATGGCGCTAGGCTCGGATCCGCGCTTTCGAGAGCAGGCTCGTCTGCCGCTCCATTTGAAGCGCCAGCTGCTTGCGTTCGAATCTAAGAGCGGCCTGTTGGTCGAGCGTGATGTGCCCCTCTCGCTCGAGAATACTGATGAGAAAGACCCGGTCCTCAATATGCCGTTGGCGCTTCTGGATATCCTCCATGATGCCTTCCAGCTCGGTTCGAAGATCTGAATTCACAATTCATGCCTTTCAATCTCACGCTGAAATGCATCCACTATGTGTCTGACACCTTAAGCAAAGTTTGCATCCGGATGGCTGCTGTCGCTGTCCGTCCTTACCTTGAATGAGCGTGCCGTTATTTCCGGGGCGTGCTGCCCGCGGTCCCATGAGGAGGGACCCGGGACATCGCCTTGACCGCCACACGAACGCGAGCCGGTCGGGGCCCGCGCTGATGACCGTCGATTGAAGGCAAGCCGATTGCGGGTCGAGCCGCTCGGCCGTTTACGCGCCCTCGGATCCGAATCGACGAAGGCCGGATGGTGCTGGCCGACCCCAGGCGGTCTCCAACTCCAGAGTGGGGAAAGCATTCAACCCGCAGCGCAAAACGTCGCGGCCGTTCTGCCCCGCTCGCCCGCATGCGGAACCCGACCAATCGAATGCCCCCCACATCGCAGCACAGCAGCCGCGCAATTGATTAGTAAAATCAGGTTGCTAGGGAGCAGAGCACACGCAGAATTTGTGCGCCGCAGCAGGCCCTGTTGCCGTCTATAAGGGCTAATTAATTGGGCCGCCTGGGCCAGGCTCCGTGGTGTTCGCGCAAGGGACGTCGGATCGATTACTGCAAGCTGTGACTGAAATGTCATAGGTGGTGCCGTAGCATTTTGCTAATTCTTCCCAGGCAATAATATTTGTTAAAAGACGTTTATGGTGGGGACCATGAAGCCGGCGCATTTAGCCTTCGCAACGATCATCCTGGCCGTCGCCCCCGCGAAAGCCGAGCAATTTTCAATCAACGATGCCTTGAAACAGGCGATGCAGACCAACCCGGGGGTGGGTGAGGCCTCGGCCAACCGCCGCGCAACCGAGAGCGAGCTCCGCCAGACCCAGAGTACGCTGTTACCGCAGGTCCGCATCGACGCCAGCTACGGACCGGAAAAGTTCGACCAGACACCCGGCTTCATAGCGCCGAGCATAGCGGTTCCAACGACGGGGGCCGGGCCGTGGCGCAATGGAAGCCAGGAATCCGTGGTCGTCCGGCAGCTCCTTTTTGATGGTTTCACCTCCATCCACGAAGTATGGCGCCAGAATGCGCGGGTGAACGCCGCTGCAGCACGCGTCAAGGAACGAACCGAGCTTATCGCCCTTGACGCCGCCGAAGCTTACATCGACGTCGTGCGTTATATGCGCATGGTGACCCTGGCCCAGCAGAACGTCGCCAATCACGAGAAGATCTTCTCGAACGTGAACTCCCGGTTTTCGGGCGGCCGGGCCGGCGAAGGCGACCTCGAGCAGTCGAGGGAGCGCGTCGAAAGTGCTCGCGCGGCCCTCGCCGAATTTCGCCGCAGCCTCGAGGACGCACGGGCGAAGTACCGCAAGGTCGTCGGCATAGAGCCTTACAATGTGCGGTTCCCGGGCACGTTGCGGGGGCTCCCGGCCAGCCGGGATGAAGCGCTCGCGGTGACGCTGCGGTTCAACTCCACGATCAACGCGGCCCAGTCCGACGTCGATGCCGCCAAGCACGCCTTCAAGTCCACGGACGGCCTGTTTGCCCCGAAATTCTATCTCGAAGGTCGGGCGACGCATTACGACAACTCCTTCCCCTACGTGGCTGCCGCCGGTTCGCCCTCCGTCACCCATGAGGACTACAGCGGCAAGGTGGTGATGTCCTGGGACATCTTCCGCGGCGGACAGGACGCCTGGAACCGCTCGGAAAAGGCTGAACGGTTTACGGAAGCGACCGCACGGCACGCCCGCCTGCAGCGGGATGCGTATGAGTCGATCGACAAGGCCTGGAACGCTCGCACGGTCACGCAGACCCGCATTGCGGCGCTGACCAGCGAGCTGGAGGCGGCCCGGAAGACCATCGCCGCCTTCCAGAAGGAATATGAGCTGGGCCAGCGCTCGCTCATCGACCTCCTGAACGCCCAGAACCAGTTCTTCAATGCGCAGGTTTCGCTGACCTCGGCGCGCGCGGTCGTGGTGTTTGCCGATTATCAGCTGCTCGCTGCAACGGGAACCCTGATCGAATATTTGAAGGCGCCTCCCCCGGTCGACGCAGCCCCGACCGATCTCAACCTGTTTGGTCTGCCGGATTACAAGGCGCCCACGTTCCGCTGGACGCTGCCGCAGAGCGGTTCGGAGCCGCTGCGGACTGCTGTCCCGGCGCCGACAGCAGCGCCCGTCCGGCTGTCCTATGCCGCGACCGAGCCTGCCACGTCCGCTTTCGGCGATCGCTGGTCCGGTGAGCCGGCGTCAGCCAAGGTTGCCGGCGTGTCGGCCTGGTTTGCGGAGCGGCAAAGCTCCAGCGGGCCGATCGTGCTCGACAGCGCGACCGGCCAGCGCAGCTCATACGCCGCGACCGAGAAGCCCCATTGGCTACTGACCGCATTCTCGCCGATTACAAAATAGCAACGTCGGCCGAATGCCCCATTGAAAAGCCCGCACATTTGTGCGGGCTTTTTTGATTTCGGCCACCCCCGATAATGCACGGATAGCCTTTCGGGCGCGCGGTTGTTAATCGTTAATCTCGACCGCCCAAATAAGTAAATGAATTAACTCGCAGTTTGTCGTAGTCTTTCGACGACTTTGCCAAGTTCGCGTCATCGCTTTTCATTTAAGGCATATCAGCTTGCTGTTTCGTCAAACAAAGACGGCTTCGGCCCAAGGTGCGCGCCCGGACAGCATCGGCGAAGAGTCCGCGGCGTCGGCCCGGGCCGAGCGGGTGGAAGCGAAACAAAGCGATCCCCTGCTCGACTCGCTCATCTTTCTGGCCGGACATCACGGCAGGGCCGTGACACGCGATGGCTTGCTCGGCGGCCTGCCAATCCTCGATGGACGCCTGACGGTTTCGCTCTACGAACGGGCGGCGCGCCGTGCCGGCCTCGAGACCGAGGCCACCAAACGCAAGCTGCTGGACATCCCGTCGCTCGTTCTTCCGGTCGTGCTGATCATGAAGAACGGAACGACGCTGGTCCTGCTGAGCATCGACGAGACCAAGCGTACCGCCAGGGCGATCGACCCAAGCAACCGGCCGTACGTGCCGCAGATGCTGACCCTCGACACCATCGCTGCGGGATATACGGGTTACGCATTTCTGGTCCGGGCCGCCGCCGAGTCGGACCCGCGAGCCGTCGCCGCCGGCAGTCTCCCCCGGCAGCACTGGTTCTGGTCCGTCGTGAAGGCCCATTGGCGCAACTACGGACACATCGCGCTGGCGGCGCTGCTGATCAACATTCTGGCCCTGGCCATGCCGCTCTTCACGATGAGCGTCTATGACCGGGTCATCCCGAACGGAGCGATCCCCTCGCTCATTGCTCTCTCGATCGGCATGGGTCTTGCGATCGTCTTTGACCTGATCCTGCGGATGGTCCGGAGCAAGATGATCGACGTGACGGGCAAGACGATCGATGTCGTCCTGGCCGCCAACATTTTCGAACACGTCATGGCCGTGAAGATGTCGCAGCGCCCGACATCCGTCGGCATTGTTGCCAACCAGCTTCGGGATTTCGATTCCGTTCGCGAGTTCTTCACCTCGGGCAGCGTCGTCTCGGCAACCGATCTGCTGTTTGCCATCCTGTTTGTCGCCGTCCTCTTCCTGGTCGCGGGGCCGCTGGCCTGGGTGCCGCTCCTGATGCTGCCGATCATGATCGGAATTGGCCTGGTGCTGCAACGCCCGCTCAATCGGGCGATGAAGCGCCTGCAGGCCGAATCGGCGGCCCGCCACGGCGTGCTGGTGGAATCGCTCGCGGGCCTCGAAACCGTGCGCGCGTCGGGCGGCGAAGCAAGGATGCAGACGGCCTGGGAGCGTTCGGTTGCAGCGACAGCCCGGTCCGGCGAGGCCGTTCACTTCTGGTCATCCCTGGCGCTGACTGCCGCAAACTCGGCGCAGATGTTGACCAGCCTGCTCTTGATCGTGATCGGCGTCTTTCTGATCCAGAACGGCAGCCTGACGGTCGGCGCCCTGGTCGCGGCGAACATGCTCGCCGGCCGGGTCTTGGCGCCGATTGCCGGCATCGCATCCGTGATCACCCGCGGCACTCAAACTTTCTCGGCGCTCAAATCCATCGATCGACTCATGACTCTGGAACGGGAACGTTCGCCGGAACGAACTTATCTCGCCAGAAAGATCGACCAAGGCACCATCAGCTTCGAGAACGTCTCGTTCACCTACCCCAACGCGCCTGGAAAGGCGCTGGACAAGGTCACCTTCAAGATTCAGAGCGGCGAGCGCGTTGGAATCATCGGCCGGGTTGGCTCGGGAAAGACGACCGTCGGGCGCCTGTTGCTCTCCTTCTACGAGGCACAGGATGGCCGCATCCTGATCGATAGCGTCGACTCGCGCCAGTATGATCCCGCCGACCTGCGCGCCGGCATCGGCTTTGCCATGCAGGACACAGATCTGTTCTTCGGCAAGCTGCGCGACAACATCACCTTGGGCTATCCGGCCGCGACCGACGAGGAAGTGCTTGCGGCCTCGCGCCTGGCCGGCGTCGAAAGCTTCATCGCGGGCCATCCCATGGGCTACGACATGCCCATCGCAGAGGGCGGACGCAGCCTCTCGGGCGGTCAAAAGCAGGCTATCGGCCTGGCGCGCGTATTGATCCGCAAGCCCAAGATCCTGTTCCTGGACGAGCCAACCGCCCATTTCGACGTCCGCAGCGAAAGCGAGTTCCTTGAACGGCTGAAGAAACTCGACGATGCGCAGATGACCATCATCATCTCCACTCACCGTCTCTCACTGCTGACCATGGTCGATCGGCTGCTGCTGTTCGACAACGGCCGGCTGGTTGCCGACGGGCCACGCGACCACGTCTTGAGCCTGCTGCAAGGCAAGACGCCGTCGACCGAGCCGGCCGTCAATCCCAGAGTGGTTCAACAAGTCTCGCCGGCGCAGAAGTCCAATGTCAGCTGATTTCGCATACGCCAACGATATCCGCGCGGCCGTCCGGTTGAGAACGCCGCGGACCTCCCGCATGCTGCTGTGGGCGTTCTTCGCCCTGCTCGCCACATTCTTGATCTGGGCCCATTTCGCCGTGCTTGAAGAGGTCAAGCGCGGCAATGGCAAGGTCGTGCCCTCGCGGCAGATCCAGGTCGTGCAATCCCTGGAAGGCGGGATCGTCGGCGACATCCTGGTCCAGGAAGGAGCGGTGGTTGAGCGGGGGCAGTCCCTGATGCGGATCGACGACACCAAGTTCGCTTCCGAGTTTGGCGAGATACGCGAGCGCCGTGCCTCGATGGCGGCCCGCCTCGCCCGGCTCGACGCCGAAGCGAAGGGCCGTAGCGAGATTGTCTTTCCCGACCAGACCGATGAGGTCGCTCCCGCTGCCGTCGCAACGGAACGGAGCGTATTCAAGACCCGCGCCCTCAAGGTGGCGCAGGATGTCGACGTTCTCAATCAACAGATCGCCAGGCTGACCCAAACATCGGGCCTGCTCGATCGCGAGCTCGCATTGACGCGCAAGCTGTACGAGCAGAAGGTCGTTCCCGAGATCGAGATGCTGCGGCTGGAGCGTCAATCCGCGGAAGCCAAAGGCCAGATCGCCGAAGCCAAGGCGAAGATTGCGACCACGATCTCGACCTTCCGGGCGCAGGCGGACGAGGACCTCGCCAAGTCGAGGGCCGACCTCGCCGTGCTTGACGAGAACATCAAGTCCGCCCAGGACAGGGTGCGCAGGACGGATCTGCGTTCGCCGGTTCGCGGTATCGTCAACAAGCTGAACGTCACGACGATCGGCGCCGTCGTTCAGCCGGGCGCGAACCTCATGGACATCGTTCCGCTCGACGACACCTTGCTGGTCGAAGGCAAGATAAGGCCGCAGGATATCGCCTTCATCCGCCCGGGCCAGGATGCCGTGGTCAAGATCTCCGCCTACGACTCCTCGGTTTATGGCCATCTCGCCGGCAAGGTCGAGCGGATCAGCGCTGACACGATCCTCGACGACAAGGGCGAGGCGGCGCAGCGGCCGGAGACCTACTATCGCGTGATGGTTCGAACCGACAAGAACCATCTCGGCACGGAGGAAACTCCGCTTCCGATCATTCCGGGCATGATCACGACCGTCGAGATATTGACCGGCAAGAAGAGCGTTCTGGATTACATCATGAAGCCGGCTCGCACCTTGCGGGATGAGGCGCTGCGCGAGCACTAAAGCGCGATGAGATTGGGATGAATCGTCATCGCGCTTTGGGTTGTTGTTTCAGCATGATCTCATCGGAAAACCGCTTCGCACTTTTCCGGATCATGCTTTAGATCCGTCCCCCGGTCACCTTGCTTAACGCGACCTTAACGCGCGATCGCAAGCTTTAGCATTGCCGGTGGGGCTCGGTTCATCGCACCGGCTCATTCCTGGCCGCCCCCTCCCCGGTCTTAACCCGACTTAAGCGCGCCCACGCGCACGCTGGCTCCCGATAAACAGGTCGGGATGATGACCAGGCGCGTAAAGACGCCGGCAACGTCCCGAAATATGGGGACGGTCAATGAAGTCGCGTTGTGGACGGCGACGGCAGGACATTCTGGCGTTTACCGCGGCCTTGCTGGTTTCGCTCACCGGTGCTGCGACCTCGGTCGCGTTTGCAGCCGATGCCGGGCCGGCCGATCCGCGTGAGATCGCGCCATCGGGAGCGGAGACCATTCAAGCGCCCGCGACGTTCTTCACGATCAACGCGGTGCTGGCAAAGCTCGACCGCGAGCGCGGCCGCGGGCCGAATGCCATGCGTCTGGCAGCGCTGACGCCTCCCTCCCCCACGGCGACGGATGTCCGGCCTGAGGCCGCCTCTCCGGCCGGCGCGCCGTCGCTCGGCAATGAACCCTTCGGTCTCTTCACGTTCCGGGCACCTGACAACGCCATCTGGCGCAAATGGCGCACGGTTGAAGCAGAGATCGCCAACGAGCAGGTCCTGCTCGAGCGCTGCCGCTCCGATGCCGTGACCTGCCCGCCGAACGCTGCGCAATTCCTCAGGCTCGTCGGCGCGGTCAAGGCGAAGTCCGGTCGCGCTCGGCTCGAGGAGGTCAATCTCGGCGTCAACACCGCGATCCGCTATGTCAGCGATCTCGTCCAGCATCGGGAGCTCGACCGCTGGAGTTCGCCGCTGGCGAGCTTTGCGACGGGCAAGGGCGATTGCGAAGACTATGCGATCGCCAAATACGCAGCACTGCGCGAAGCGGGTTTCCCTGATACCGACATGCGCCTGCTCCTCGTCCGCGACCGTACCGTCCGGCAGGATCACGCGGTGCTTGCGGCGCGTCTCGACGGCCGATGGCTGATCCTGGACAACCGGTGGGCGGGCCCGCGGGAGGACAACGGCGAGCTGAACTTCGCACCGCTGTTCGCGATCAATCACGACGGCGTGCATCTGTTCGCCAAGCCGTATGCGAAGGCTGCGCCGCTCACGGCCGAAGCGGCACCGGCGGCGGCGGGCCCGGAATGGGCGGGCTCGGAGCCGGCGGATGCGGGTGGCGGCGGGTCACTGAGCACGCTGCCACCGCTTCTTTGAGATATTGCTTCTATGAGACCAAGCAAAACCGCCGGCGAGAGGCCCCGCCGGCGGTTTCATCGTGAACTCCAGCTCGCTTACGCCACGTGGACGGCGGTGGCTGCGGGTACGCCCGTGCTCATGTGGGCAAGATCGACGGCATTTCCCGCCGTTCCGTTCGCCGAATACCAGAGCTCGTTGTGATCGGTGTTGAACAGGAACTGGTTGGCAGAGTTGTTCCAGGCACCAGCCTGCGTTGCGTCGGTCACCTGAGTGAACGAAGCCTGCTGAGGACTGCTGATCGGCAAGTTCAAGCCGGCGACGTCGACGACGATGCTGTCGCCCGCGTTGAAATCAACCAGCGTGTCGTGCCCGTTCGCAGAACTGCCCTGCAACACGAACACGTCGTTCCCGCCGTTTCCTGTCAACACGTCGTTGCCGCCGTTGCCGGTCATGACGTCATTCCCGGTCGTGCCCTGAACGGACTCGGCTGAGGACGTCCCGACAAAAGTGCTGCTTCCCTCCAAGGTGACATTGAGGGTTTGGGTAGCCGTCTTGTCGCCATCGCCATCGAGGTTGGTAACCTGGAACGTCAGGTTGGCGTCTTGCGTCGTCGTCGTGGTTTCAATAAAACCGGCAGAGATGATCTTGATGTTGTCGTTATCGCTCGTATCGTTCGCGCCACCGCTGCCGAATGACTCCGTCCCGCTGCTTGCTCCGGCAGCGCCCACGGCGGAATTGAGGTTGATGCCGCTACCGGTGAGCGACTGGGTGGACGTAACGACCTGAACGCCCGTGAGAAGGTAGTTCTGCCCCACTCCGTTCCAGTCATAGCTGTCGATAACGACGACGCCATCGTTGCCTGACGGGACGGGGTAGCCCGCGGGAGGCGGATTAGCAGCCGTAAAGATGTCGGCATTGTCGACGACCACAGCCTTGGTGGTGTGCACGTCGTCGACCGTACCAAAGTTCCCGTCAGCACCGGCTCCAACCAGTTCGAGATTGACGACCAGGTCCTTCGTTCCGATGTTGAAGAACTCCAGATAGATGCCGCTGGCGTAAGCCGTAGGCTGCGAGCCCGGGATACCATGCGGGTCCGCGGTGAAGAAGTTCATGTTCAGGACTTCGCCAGGCTGAAGCGTGTTGCTGGCGACGCCCAGAGCTGAACTGGACACCGTCACATCGGTCGGATTGGCCCAGAACAGTTCACCGCTCGCGTAGGCACCATCGCCCGGACTGCTCGTGCCCGAAGTCATGCTCACATTCGGGTTGTTGGTCTCGTGCGAGCCCGAGAATTGCACGAAGAAATTCGTGTCAAGCTGGGCGACAACATAGGGCGCCGGCCCGCTGTTGTCCTGGTTCAAGCTGTTGTCCTGATAGCCCTGGAAATGGACATTCGCACCGCTCGTGTTCACGATGCTCACGCTCTGGATTGGATTTGCGAGTTCCACCGTGTAGGTGCCCGCAACCTTGTCGAACACCAGCGTTCCGGTGTCCTGAACGGTCACGCCTGGCGTGGCCGGGTTCGGTGCATAGGAGAACGATATGCCGAACGTCGCAAAGTGCGAATCCTCGGATTGCCACGTCACGGTTGGCGTTGTGATCGCGACACCTCCGACCGTGCCCGTGAGCGTGATCGGCGCGAAATCCGAGTGGGCGGCGTCGGCATACGTATTGTGATCCGCACCCACGTTGTAGACATAGGCGCCCGTTCCTCCCGGGGTCGGGTTGCTTCCGTTGGCGTAGATCAGATCGGTGTGAGCCGAAACGATCGGACCATCGTCGCCGAACCTGATCTGGGGCCCTAGATCCAGCGATGCGGTGTTCGACGCCTGATCACCGTCGGCATCCGTCGAGACCGCTGTCGCGGTCAGAGTCAGGATACCGGCCGCCAGCGCCTGAAGATCACTGATGTATGATCCATTGTAGGTGCTTGTCGTGGTGTGATCGATCGACCCGGACTGCGTCAGCGTCACGTTGCTGCCGCTGAGGCTGACGGTGAAAATCGTGTTCCCGCCGCTGACGCCGCCTTGCGTCAGAGCAGTCGACCCGGTGATGACCCCTCCGATATTGTAAAGGTAGATCGCGCTGCCGTTATGCGTCAGGCCGGTCGCCGTCCCATGCCCGCCAGCATTGCCGGGCGTAAAGCCGGCGGCAAAGCCGAGAGCATAGCTGGTGAACGTTGTCGTTCCCGCACCGTCCGTCCCGTAGTTCGTGCCGTTGATCGAAAATACACCGGCATAATTCTGGGTCGCGATCAGGAGCGAGACGTTTTGGTCTCCAACCGCCTGAGTGCCGACGAAGTTGCCGCCGGTCAAAGCACCATCGAACGTCAGAAGAATCGGGTCGTTCGCAGAGACAGCAATCGTCGGTGCCCTCGGACCGTCGTCCTGGATCGCAAACACGCCGGTGCTGAGATCGAGCGGCGTCGACACGTGGTCGCCGTCCGCATCGGTGATGGTCTGCACCAGCTGCAGCGTACCCGCCGCCAGCGTCAGATTGTCCGCATCATCAGGGTTGCCCGTGTTCGGGTGCCACAGGTTCTGCAGCTGCGTGAAGGTCACGTCACCGGTGGTCTCGTTGATGGTGATCGTGAAGTAGGTGATGCCGTTCGCGGTGCCGCTGATGGTGTCGCCGGCGAGGTTCAGCACGATCTGTGCGCCCTGCCCCGGATGCGCCGGGTCGACGTCGGCCGGATCCAGCGCGTACAGGCCGGACGCGACGTTCGGGCCGCCGTTCAGCGTCAGCGTGTACTTGGTGGTGCCGGCACCGTCCGTGCCGTAGCTGCCGCTGGTGAAGTTGTCGGCGAAGTTCGCCGTGAAGGTGGCACGGCCAACCGGCGCCGCGCCGCCGGCCGTGTCGGTGCCGATCGCGCTCTCGTCGAGCACAAGCGTGTCCGCAGCCGCCCTGATAGTGCCGGCGGTCGGGCCGTCGTCCTGGATCGCGAACACACCGGTGCTGAGGTCGAGCGGCGTCGAGACGTGGTCGCCGTCCGCATCGGTGATGGTCTGCACCACCTGCAGCGTGCCCGCCGCCAGCGTCAGATTGTCGGCATCGTCCGGATTGCCCGTGTTCGGATGCCACAGGTTCTGCAGCTGCGTGAAGGTCACGTCACCCGTGGTCTCGTTGATGGTGATCGTGAAGTAGTCCGTCCCGCCGGCCGAGCCGGTGATGGTATCACCGACCTGGTTCAGCACGATCTGCGCGCCCTGGCCCGGATGCGCGGGGTCGACGTCGGCCGGATCCAGCGCGTACAGCCCGGACGCCACGTTCGGGCCGCCGTTCAGGGTCAGCGTGTACTTGGTGGTGCCGGCCCCGTCGGTGCCGTAGCTGCCGCTGGTGAAGTTGTCGGCGAAGTTCGCCGTGAACGTGTCCCGTCCGACCGGCGCCGCGCCGCCGGCCGTGTCGGTGCCGATCGCGCTCTCGTCCAGGATCAGCTGGTCCGCAGCCGCCCTGATCGTGCCCGCAACCGGGCCGTCGTCCTGGATTGCGAACACGCCGGTGCTGAGGTCGAGCGGCGTCGTCACGTGGTCACCGTCCGCATCGGTGATGGTCTGCACCACCTGCAGCGTGCCCGCCGCCAGCGTCAGATTGTCGGCATCGTCCGAATCGCCCGTGTTCGGGTGCCACAGGTTCTGCAGCTGCGTGAAGGTCACGTCACCGGTGGTCTCGTTGATGGTGATCGTGAAGTAGTCCGTCCCGCCGGCCGAGCCGGTGATGGTATCACCGACCTGGTTCAGCACGATCTGCGCACCCTGGCCCGGATGCGCCGGGTCGACGTCGGCCGGATCCAGCGCATACAGGCCGGACGCAATGTTCGCGCCGTTCAGCGTCAGCGTGTACTTGGTGGTGCCGGCACCGTCGGTGCCGTAGCTGCCGCTGGTGAAGTTGTCCGCGAAGTTCGCCGTGAAGGTCGCTACGCCGACCGGCGGCGTGCCGCCGGCCGTGTCGGTGCCAATCGCGCTCTCGTCCAGGATCAGCTGGTCCGCAACTGCGGTCACCGTGCCCGCCGTCGGGCCGTCATCCTGGATCGCGAACACGCCGGTGCTGAGGTCGAGCGGCGTCGAGACGTGGTCGCCGTCCGCATCGGTGATGGTCTGCACCACCTGCAGCGTGCCCGCCGCCAGCGTCAGATTGTCGGCATCGTCCGGATTGCCCGTGTTCGGATGCCACAGGTTCTGCAGCTGCGTGAAGGTCACGTCACCCGTGGTCTCGTTGATGGTGATCGTGAAGTAGTCCGTCCCGCCGGCCGAGCCGGTGATGGTATCACCGACCTGGTTCAGCACGATCTGCGCGCCCTGGCCCGGATGCGCGGGGTCGACGTCGGCCGGATCCAGCGCGTACAGCCCGGACGCCACGTTCGGGCCGCCGTTCAGGGTCAGCGTGTACTTGGTGGTGCCGGCCCCGTCGGTGCCGTAGCTGCCGCTGGTGAAGTTGTCGGCGAAGTTCGCCGTGAACGTGTCCCGTCCGACCGGTGCCGCGCCGCCGGCCGTGTCGGTGCCGAACGCGCTCTCGTCGAGGACCAGCTGGTCCGCAGCCGCCCTGATCGTGCCCGCGGTCGGGCCGTCGTCCTGGATCGCGAACACGCCGGTGCTGAGGTCGAGCGGCGTCGAGACGTGGTCGCCGTCCGCATCGGTGATGGTCTGCACCACCTGCAGCGTGCCCGCCGCCAGCGTCAGATTGTCGGCATCGTCCGAATCGCCCGTGTTCGGGTGCCACAGATTCTGCAGCTGCGTGAAGGTCACGTCACCGGTGGTCTCGTTGATGGTGATCGTGAAGTAGGTGACGCCGTTCGCCGTGCCGCTGATGGTGTCACCGGCGAGGTTCAGCACGATCTGCGCACCCTGGCCCGGATGCGCCGGGTCGACGTCGGCCGGATCCAGCGCATACAGGCCGGACGGAACGTTCGCGCCGTTCAGCGTCAGCGTGTACTTGGTGGTGCCGGCCCCGTCGGTGCCGTAGCTGCCGCTGGTGAAGTTGTCGGCGAAGTTCGCCGTGAACGTGTCCCGTCCGACCGGCGCCGCGCCGCCGGCCGTGTCGGTGCCGATCGCGCTCTCGTCCAGGATCAGCTGGTCCGCAGCCGCCCTGATCGTGCCCGCAACCGGGCCGTCGTCCTGGATTGCGAACACGCCGGTGCTGAGGTCGAGCGGCGTCGTCACGTGGTCACCGTCCGCATCGGTGATGGTCTGCACCACCTGCAGCGTGCCCGCCGCCAGCGTCAGATTGTCGGCATCGTCCGAATCGCCCGTGTTCGGGTGCCACAGGTTCTGCAGCTGCGTGAAGGTCACGTCACCGGTGGTCTCGTTGATGGTGATCGTGAAGTAGTCCGTCCCGCCGGCCGAGCCGGTGATCGTGTCACCGACCTGGTTCAGCACGATCTGCGCACCCTGGCCCGGATGCGCCGGGTCGACGTCGGCCGGATCCAGCGCATACAGGCCGGACGCAATGTTCGCGCCGTTCAGCGTCAGCGTGTACTTGGTGGTGCCGGCACCGTCGGTGCCGTAGCTGCCGCTGGTGAAGTTGTCCGCGAAGTTCGCCGTGAAGGTCGCTACGCCGACCGGCGGCGTGCCGCCGGCCGTGTCGGTGCCAATCGCGCTCTCGTCCAGGATCAGCTGGTCCGCAACTGCGGTCACCGTGCCCGCCGTCGGGCCGTCATCCTGGATCGCGAACACGCCGGTGCTGAGGTCGAGCGGCGTCGAGACGTGGTCGCCGTCCGCATCGGTGATGGTCTGCACCACCTGCAGCGTGCCCGCCGCCAGCGTCAGATTGTCGGCATCGTCCGGATTGCCCGTGTTCGGATGCCACAGGTTCTGCAGCTGCGTGAAGGTCACGTCACCCGTGGTCTCGTTGATGGTGATCGTGAAGTAGGTCGTGCCGTTCGCCGTGCCGCTGATGGTGTCACCGGCGAGGTTCAGCACGATCTGCGCGCCCTGGCCCGGATGCGCCGGGTCAACGTCGGCCGGATCCAGCGCATACAGCCCCGACGCAACGTTCGCGCCGTTCAGCGTCAGCGTGTACTTGGTGGTGCCGGCACCGTCCGTGCCGTAGCTGCCACTGGTGAAGTTGTCGGCGAAGTTCGCCGTGAACGTCGCAACGCCGACCGGCGGCGTGCCGCCGGCCGTGTCCGTCCCGACCGCGCTCTCGTCCAGGATCAGCTGATCCGCAGCCGCGGTCACCGTGCCCGCCGTCGGGCCATCGTCCTGGATCGCGAACACGCCGGTGCTGAGGTCGAGCGGCGTCGAGACGTGGTCGCCGTCCGCATCGGTGATGGTCTGCACCACCTGCAGTGTATTGGCCGCCAGCGTCAGATTGTCGGCATCGTCCGGATTGCCCGTGTTCGGGTGCCACAGATTCTGCAGCTGCGTGAAGGTCACGTCACCGGTGGTCTCGTTGATGGTGATCGTGAAGTAGGTGACGCCGTTCGCCGTGCCGCTGATGGTGTCGCCGGCGAGGTTCAGCACGATCTGCGCGCCCTGGCCCGGATGGGCCGGGTCGACGTCGGCCGGATCCAGCGCGTACAGCCCGGACGCAACGTTCGCGCCGTTCAGCGTCAGCGTGTACTTGGTGGTGCCGGCACCGTCGGTGCCGTAGCTGCCGCTGGTGAAGTTGTCGGCGAAGTTCGCCGTGAACGTGTCCCGTCCGACCGGCGCCGCGCCGCCGGCCGTATCGGTGCCAACCGCGCTCTCGTCCAGGATCAGCGTATCCCTGAACACGTCAGACAGGTGCCCAGCCGTCGGGCCGTCGTCCTGAATCGTGAATACGCCCGTGCCGAGATCGATCGGCGTCGACACGTGGTCGCCGTCCGCATCGGTGATCGTCTGCACGATTTGAAGCAGCCCAGCGCTCGTCGTCAGCGTCGCGGCGTCGTCCGAATCGCCCGTGTTCGGGTGCCACAGGTTCTGCAGCTGCGTGAAGGTCACATCACCCGTGGTCTCGTTGATGGTGATCGTGAAGTAGGTGACGCCGTTTGCCGTGCCGCTGATGGTGTCGCCGGCGAGGTTCAGCACGATCTGCGCGCCCTGCCCCGGATGCGCCGGGTCGACGTCGGCCGGATCCAGCGCGTACAGCCCGGAGCCCACGTTCGAGCCGGTGAGCACCAGCTTGAACACGGTGTTGCCCGCGCCGTCGGCGCCGTAGCCGCCGCCCGAGAAATTGTCGCCAAACTTGGCCGTGACCGTTGCCAGGCCAACCGGTGACGCACCGCCAACCGTGTCGGTCCCGCTTGCGCTCTCGTCCAGGACAAGCGTGTCCGTCGCCCCCGTCACCGTGCTCGGAACCGGGCCGTCGTCCAGAATCGTCAAATGCGGACCGACGTCAACGCTCGCGCTTGCGCTCTGGTTGCTGTTGTCGGTCACCGTCGCCGTCAGCGTCACCAGGCCGGCCGCCAGCGAAATGCCCTCGTTGGAATCGGACGGGTTGTTCTCGTGAACGCTGCGCAAATCCGTCAGCGTAATGTTGCCGGCCGCATCCACCGAGATCGTGAAATCCTTGAGCCCGGCGGCCGCCGCTCCGGCATTCGCTCCTTCGCGGCCGACGACGACTCCGTTCTCCAGGAACAGAAACACGTGATTCCTGGTCTGCGAATCGATCAGTCCGCTATCCACGCCCGGCGCACTGATCGACAGCGCAAAGGTCAGCGACTGCTGGCCGCCCGGCACATTGAGCGTGACGGGCAAAAGACCTGAAACCGTCGTACTCGCCAGACCAGGCGCGGTACCGTCGATGCCGTTCGTCGCGGCCGTCAGGAAGCTCTCGTCCACGACCAACCCGGGCAGCGTGCCCAGCGCAATCGTCGGAGCCAGCGGGGTCGGCGTCTGTGGGATAAAACCGGTTGGTAGATTGATCTGAAACGTCCCCAGTTCCTCCTGGGGAGCCAGGATGTTGGTCGGCACCGGGGGCAGCGGGTCGACTGTGAACGGGCTGAAGTTCGCACCGCTCGCCTGCGCATTGTTCTGGCCGAGCGAATCGCCAGCTGCGGGAAGCACGGATGCATCATTGATGATCGGGAAGGCGCTGGCGAACTCGGCGACGGTCAGATCGCGGCCCGGCGCAACCTGGATGGTGAGATTGCCGAGTTGATCGTGGCGGGAGTCGAAGAACGGCTCGACCGTCACCGTGGAGTGATTGTCGAAGAGAATGATCAGCTTCTCGCCGATATGAACGAGCGTAATCTTCTCGTTCGCAATAGCCGAAAAGTCGACTTGAACCTTCTGGTCGTATCCGAGGTTCAGAACGACCGCTTGATCGGCGAATGGCTTGGTCAGCTTGAAGATGCGTGGCGGGGAGGCGTTGTTCGAATTTCCAGCAGTAGCCTGGGCAACCCGAAATTGCTCATTCATGAAATCTCTCCGCCTAAAGGACGTGAAGTGAAAAATTGCAGGCAAATTTACGTCGAAGTGTATCTTTAAGCTATTGTTAACCCCGACGGCGGTCAAGAAAACTATTTGGTTAATCAATACTTTCGATAAGGATGTGGTAAAGAGGACCGCGCGGCCGCGATATGTCGCAAAACGGGCCGGATGAACGCCGTTTTGGCGCGTGTCGCTCGAGGCCTGAGGCGCGGCAGCTGGAGCAAAGGATGGTAAAATTACTGGTAACGGCCGTGCTCGCCGGATCCTTATTGCATGCCGCGGCCGCTCAAAACCCGCCGGCGCCGGACGCCCAGATGGTCGAACGCACGGTCAAGGCCCAGCCGAACAAGGACACGCAAATCGGGCTCTACATTAACGTCAGACCCGATTGCACCTCCGGCCCGCTGCCAACCATCCGTTTGGCAACCTCACCGACCTCGGGAAAGGTCGTCGTAAAGTCCGGTAAGGTGAAGGCGACCAACTACAAGGCCTGCCTGGCACTGGAAGTGCCGGCTTACGTGGCCTTCTACAAATCGCCCCCGGACTTTGTCGGCGACGATACGTTGACGATCGAGGTCAAATATCCCGGCGGACGGACCGAGATTCAAAAGATTACGGTCAACGTCGCCGGACCCGGCGGCCAGAAAATCTAGGGCTAAATATCGTCGCGGGTTCGGCGCCAACATTGCGCAGCCATCGTCGGCCGGGCCTGAACTCAGTCCACCCGCGTGACCTCACATTGGCTGCGTGCGTTCGGTCCGACCAGGCCGATATTGACGTTCTTGAACTGGTAGCTCGCATGCGCCGGAACAGGCTGGTTGGCCCACACCAGAACTTTCGTTGCGCGGTCTCGATCCTCGTCCATCCAGCAAGTCAGCTCGATGCTGTCGATCTTCCTGTCGGTGCCGTTGAAAAGCATAAAGCTGGCGATTCCGTAATTATCGGCCCGCCGCGTCGTCTGGAATGCGTCGATCTTGACCAACTCGCCTAGCCCGGAAGGTGCAGCGGGCGGTCGAGTGTCTTGCGCCGCCGCCGCGTCAATCAGGGCGCACAGCCCTGCCAAGCAGACGATTCCGATCAACAACCTCATGATGCGCCTCATCCCCGAACGCGGCGATATTTCCGCGTCTGCAGGGTTGGCGCAAGGGCCTGCCGCTATTGCGGCGCGGAAGCCTCGGCAGCTGTCTTACGGCAATGCAGCGTCAGTGAGAGAGCGTCTTTGCGCCCGAGCTCTGCTCCGCGCCTGCAGCACAATCGCCGATCCGATGTGCCACGACCAGCTCGACCCTCGGCATCTGCCCCTCACTCAGCTCGTTCTGCTCAGTGTAGGACTCCTCGCTGTGAACCGTGATCACCGTGCTGACGGGGCCCATGAAGTCGCAACGGTTTGCGAAAGTGTATTGATTGTTCTTCTTTTCGGGTCTCGCAGAGACGCAGCTGCCGACCGAGGGAGACGAGAACGTCGCCTTCATCGAGACGGTCGGATCGACACAGGCCGTCAGCTCCCGCTCGAGCAAACGGTGCTTCGGCTTGCGATGAGCGACCATATCGAGCGTACGAACGAAGTGCCAAAGACCTTTGCGGAAGGTCGGCCCCTGGAATTCATCCGCCTTGGCTACAGTGGTGATTGAGGTGATCAGAAGCGTCAGAGCGGCGCAACGGACGAAAGAGGTCGCAAGGATTGAATGCCGGCCTGTGGTCATCGTCTCCATACCTGCTCGCTTGCTCCCCAAGGGATAGCCGCACAGTCGAAAAGCACTGCCTCAGGTTCAGGCACCGTCGTAAAGCAAACATTAACATCGCGAGAGACCCGTTAAATTACGGAAAACCCGCTTGCACGACCTGCAGCGTTTTCGAATCGCCGTGGCTACCCCTGCTCCCCACGCGACTTCTTGTCACGGCGTCGGACGGTCGGTCAACCACGCACCATTACGGAAGGTCAATGGCACGGCTTAAAGGCAGCTCACGCGCCATTAATTCTGGCGACCGCGGCATTTCGGTAACACTGAGCCGGCCGGATTACGGGGAGAGCTCACCGGCCAAACAGAACGGTCGCGAGCGCGACGGTACTTAAATAGAGTCGGGCAAGCCCTAAACGAGCCCGGCGTGATCGCAAATCACGAAGGCGAAGGCGTGAGTCTTCGTGCAGCAAGAGACGCAACTTGCGGGGTTAAATCGAATTTATGCTGGAGGTCACGCAAAAATCCGGGGCGCTTGAACATGTTCCTCGCGAACGACAGCGGTCCCGGCCAAGGGGTTTCTGAAAAGCTGAAAATGGCCGATCGTCAGTCCCCGCGCGAAGCGCCAGGATGACGCGCCGCGAAGGGTCCGGCGTGCTCCGAAAGAAGCCCGCGCTGATTGACCTTTGATGCCATTTTTGCTCTTTTAGTTGAATATTTCTCGCTTTTGGGGGCTGCGATGCAGAGCAGATTCAGTGGACTTCTTTGGGGAGCGGCCTTTTTGAGTCTGGCCATCGGTACGAGCCAAGCCAGCGCGGCTGATCTGGGCCTGATGGCCTCACCCGCAGCGGTCGGAAACTGCAGCGAACTGGTGTTTGTCTGCGAGAATGGCAAGCAATATCCGCTTTGCCCGATCGCGGTTTCCGTTGCCGGCGAGGTCGTGACGGCATCCCTGCACACGGGACGCCATGGCGGTGCGCATGTCCGGCTGGTTCCAATGGGCGTCGGGTATCGCTACGCCGGACGGGGCATCTGGCTCGACGGCTTCCGCGAAAATGCCCTGCTGAACTTCGGCAAACATAGCCAAATCGCCTGCACCCTCGCCCACTAGAGCCTTTCCCGTTCCGATGGAATCGGAACGGGGCTCTAGATTCTAGTTTTGACGCGTTTTCTTGACGCGAACCGGTACCCACTTCGCTCGAAAACGCTCTAGTGCGAGGAGCGCCTGAGGCGAGTTGATCAGCCCTTGGTGCGCAGCACGGCTCCCTGCGGCCTCGGGTGCATATAGGCCTTGGGCTGAACGTAGACCGGGCAGTAATTATTCCATTGATACTGCTGCCAGTTCCACTTCCAGCAGCCAGCGTCGATCTGCGGCGCGGGGCCGAAATCCAGACGATACGGCTCGTCGCCGTAGGGATAGGGGCCGCTGTGCGCGGCGCTTGAAACGAACATAACAGTCAGGGAAATGGCGGTCGCGGCCAGCAATTTCGGCATGTTGCCCTCGATCTTCACGCGCTAATGCGCGACAGTGCCAAAGCAGGAGTTTCCAATCAAGGCCCTAGTAGGCGAATCGTCGAGCGCCGTCCGGTTGTTCGCTCGCATCGCCCATCTTGGCGGCCTGCCTGATCATCGTGGTCGCCGTGCAAGCCAATCTCGCCATCCTTGCTGCACTTGCGAGTCGTCCGAACGGACGGATTACGTTTGCCGAGCTCGAGCGGCAACTGCGGACGCATGACGAGAACGGTGACATCGAAGACCGGATAGAACAACAGGTCTCCGCCGGAATCGAGCTGATTGAGGCCGGCCTTGCCGTCGTGAATGGCGACAGCCTGGAGATCACCGAGGCCGGCCGCTCGGTCATCGAGGCTCTCCCCGATCGCTCGTCGCCTCAGTCGAAGTCGCTTGAAAACATCGATCATCTGATTGGCCCCGAGGTGCGCTCGAGGATGTTCAATCTTGATCTCCGCGAGGATACCGAACCCCACGCGCCCCAAGCTCACTCCCACCAAGACTCGAACGCTCCCCCGACAGACCACAACGACGGCCCACCGAGGCATGCGGCCAAGCCAAGCCGCGCCGGGCTGGATGTGAACGCCGCTGTTCCCGAACCGGCAATCCCGCCGGCCATAGCGGCCCCGCCATCGACAACGGCCCGCCGCTTCACCTCACGCGGACCAAAGCCTGCGCCGGACAACAGCGACTGGCGAGCCCGCACGTTCCAGGCAATTGCCCGGCCGCTGCATCGGCTGGCTGCACTATGGCGGCGGCACCTTGAGGAGGATCTGCCGAAAGCGCGGACGGTCAGCCGGGGAACCAGCGTCAATGGAATCGCTATTGCGCTCATCAGCCTGCTGGTCGTCATCATCTGCGCCGGCGCCGTGATTGCCCTGCGACAGATCAGGTCGCTGCAGACGGAAATCTCCTCCCTGCAGCGAGAGCTCTCGCCGCTGAAGGAGCGGCTTTCGCGGTTTGATCAGGCAGAAAAAGCACGGCAGGCCGAGGAAAAGGCGCGAGAAGAACGCAGTAAACGGACGGCAGACAATCCGCCGCAGCAAGCGCCTCTCACTCTGTCGCGGGAGGAAATTCAACTCATTCGCGACTATATCAAACCTGCACCGGCCGTCGGCTCCTCCGCAGCGCCGGCGGTTGGCGATCCGCTTCCCGGAGCGACGATCCCCTTCCCATCGCCGATCATGGAAAAGGTGCCCAAATTGCTCGGCGCGAGATTCGCGATCCGCAACGGGGCCATCATCATCGTCAGAAGGGACAGCCGTCAGATCGACGCTGTCGTTGGGCCGAACTGAGCTCCGATCCATCAGAGCGCGAGCAAGTAAGGAAATTGTCTCGTCAGATCGAGATCGAGGTAACCGCTGCCGTCGATCCATTGATGTGGGCAATAAGCAAGCGTGGATGGATCGATCAGCAGACCATCTCGAAGAATTGCCTCGCGCGTACCTATTCTCCCGGTCGCTATCTCGCCTTCTTGCGGATCGAAGCGCAACGCATCAAACACAGCGGTATCGTTTGTCACCCGAAGCCCCTGCTGAAATGAACATCTCGAAAGCGACAAAGATTATCGATCCGATTAACCGAGGCAAGCCTTATCGTTTTTGCGGCTGCTAACTCACCGCCAGGCGCATCCCCTATTCGCTATCGCTGTCACTCGAGAGCGGATAGGCTCGGATGCGTCTACTCCTGTTTCTGACATCCAATTTGAGAGGAGAAACGCGATGCGAGGCACTTCATACATCCTGGCGGCTGCGGCGCTTCTTGGGATCGGCACCCTCGTGATATCCGGATCGGCCGTTGCTGGCGGAACGCGGATGGGAACGGGCGGCCTTCCCACCGTCGACAATGCGTGGGGGTTCGGATACGGCCAGGGCCCGTCCTTCTATGGACAGTATGCGCCCCTTGCGGAAGACAGCTACGTCTTCAGTTACGAGTATCCTGTTTTTGCAGGCCGCGACGTGCGAGCAATCGCCGTCGACCTCTCCAATTCACGCTTTCGACACCGGCCGGTCGCCGGCCCTGGAATTATCTACTACCGCGGCCAGTATCCTCGCCCGTACCGCATGAACCAATATTGGTGAGCTGATCGACGGAGCTCCCTGCGCGGCCACCAGCGCCGCGCAGGCGTAGAAGGCGCGTCATCCCTCGTCTGCTTGCGCATCCCCGTTGGGACCATCCGGGTTCTCTTTCGATTTATACACGCGCTTGCTGACCAATCGCTTGATCGCATCGTAAGCTTCGAGCAAAGGCGGCGTTAACGAGAAGAAAGCGCCAAGCGCAACTGCGATGACGACGTGCCGTAGCAAGACGCGATCGTCCGCAGTTTCAGTCGTGCCGGAGTTCATCCCGGCTGCGATAGCCGTGGCGTCGCCCGACCTGCCGGCGACGTTCGCCGTCCGCGGCTTACGCGGCGGAATCATCACGACGACGAAGAGAACGTTAATCAGCAACCAAATGCCGAGAATGATTAACAGCGTCCTCATTCGAAAAATCCAAAAAAATCCGCTACGACTGAATTCTCGCGCCATCCGAAGGCTAAAATGTGCCCATGGATCAGTCACAGTTGTCCAGGCCATTCCCCGATGCAAGCCTAAATCTTGGTCGTTAAAGATTAAATCTGCCAATAAAAACGTGATCGGCGCGCGGGCCCACGCTCACCCGCACCGGCATGGCCTCCGATTTCGGCCTGAACGGCAGTCTTGGCCTGCAATACGAGGCGACATGCGCATCGCTGGTATCGCGACCGTGCGATCCCTAATCCAGGAACTCAACGCCGATGCGATTTCCGCTGGACCAGACGACACGGCAGTCCCGGATGATGCGATCCTTCTCCAGCATCAGCTTGATGCGGGGTCTGACGTAGACCTTGTCCGCCATCTCGATGGCGGCGCCAAGATCGGAGAGACTGACGACGCGGCATCGCATGCTTGATCCGTCGCCCGCGATGTATGCGACCTCGTCGACTGTCGCCCGCTGCTGCCTGCGGCGCTCCTCCACGACAACTCACCCCTTACTCGCGTTCTTGCCGCGCAGGAAGTGAACTCCAATGTTGTCGCCGTTGATCCAGGCCAGCTCGCAGCGGCGGAAGGCTGCTCCGGTCGTCGAAAGCAGCAGGAAAAACTCCTTCAGCGCAAGCCCCTCGATCGACCCTTCGATCTTGAGCTTCGCTCCGGCTTCGGCCACGTCGGTCATCTGACATTGCCGGCTCCACGTTCCGTCGATAGCCACCATGTGCACGTCGACGCCGCGCGAGAACTCGATACGTGCCGTTCCACGTTTTTCGGGTGGTAGCGAATCAGACATAGGACGAAACCCCGATTTGAAGATGCAATCGAGTCGCAGCTCGCCGCCCGCTGGACAAACCAGGCTCACGAGACGCCCTTACGAAATTACGCACCCCTCGGCCACCGGCCGAAGTACACAGCATTGAAATTGCACAACGTCTCAATAGTGCGGGACAAAACTTCAGGAAAGGCTAATGAGCCCGTCGGATTTCGGCAAATCGAAACCGGGGTCTCCGGCTGCAGCGCATCGGAGCGCATGCGCGGATCGAGAGCTCGCAACGCCCCGCCCTTGACCGGATTTATGATCGTAAATCCGGCATCAGCCGCCGTAAAACAGACTTAACTCGATTTTATATTCCGGTATTCCTGCGGGTTTCAGGCAGGGTTCCATGGTGCTACGGTTCCATCGCGAGCGACGGAACCCTTGCCAGCCCCGGGGTGAACGGCGCCGCAAAACGACCTTGGCCCGCCTCCACTGCCCTTTTTGCCGGAGGCGGGCTTCCTTTCCATTTACCTGCCCAAAACTGAAAGGGGCCGCTCAAAGAGCGACCCCTTGCCGGTTGAAATGATGGTCCGTACTGAAATGCCAGCCCCGGCATCAACACCCTACCGGTACTGAAGTGCCATGTGGATTCCGTTCTACTACGGTGAACCATACTGCCGTAATTTCAGGGCGTTTTCCCGCGCCCGGCGCGCCGATTTGCCCGCTGGGCCTGAAAAAACAAGGCCTCAGCGCGCTGGCGTGGCCGGCGCAGACCCCGGCGCGGTCGGCGCCGGCTTCGGTTTTACGGCGGCCGGCTGAGCTGCGGCCTGCGGCGACGAGCCGGCCGGCACCGGTTTCGGCGCGGCGGGAGCCGTCGTCCGCGGCGGCGGCGGCGTGAGCTTCTTGGGCTGCTCCAGGCGGATCAGTTGATCCCTGACAGCCTTGATTTGCTCGGCTGCATTCGCATTGTCGCGCTCCGCCAATTCCTGACCGGCCTTCACTTGATCGGAAAGCCTCGCAACGGCGCGGCCCAATTGATCCTGGCTGGTCTTGAGCTGCTCGCCAAGACTTGCGCTATCGCGGACCAATTGATCGCGACCAAGCTTGAGCTGCTCGATCTCCTTTTTCAGGCTTGCGAGATCGCGCGACATCGATTGGAGCAGCGGGGTCAACTCGGGTGGTAGAGATCCCGGCGCGACCATGGTCGCAGGCGATGTTTGCGAGGTCGTCTTCGCGGCATCGCCGGACGAGCCCGGCCAGACCACAGCGGCGGCGCCTGCTCCCGCGGCCAGCACGACGCCCGCAAGCCCAAACAGGCCCCATCCTCGCAGCGAAATCCGGTTGCTCGAAACAGCGGCACGTTGCGTGTTTGTGCCCAGCGTCTGCAGGTCAGGCCGGAGGCTTGCGGCCTCCAGCTTCGATGGTGGCTGCTCGGAAGCTCTGCTGGCGCGTTCGTACTCGTCGGACCGGACGATGTGCGCTTCGGGCGCCGGATTTCGTGAAATGCCGGCTTCGCGAGCACTCAGCTTTCCGAAGCTCCCTTTCGGAGCGTCAGTGCCATGCGCGGGACCGTCGAAAGACTTTGCGGCGCGTTCGCCGGCAGTCGCCCCGTCGTGGGGCTCAGGGTCAAAATAAGTCGTACGTGATGGCGGCTCGTTGAGTATGCCGGCAATGGTATCGCTCAACGCCTGCAATTTATCTGTACTCATTCGCCACCTTCGGCCAAACCCGAACCAAGCGCGGTCCGTCTCAAAACGCGACGGGGCGGGATCGTCGTTTCTACGGTACCGGCTGTCAAGATTGCGCGGGGCACCCGCCATGCTGTCGGCGGCGCGGCAGCACCTCGATCCTGAACCTTCTATTCCGGGAAGCAGTCGAGATTCACGATCCGCACCTCGGATCGATCCCCATCGTGAGACGCAATTGCCCTCACGCGGCGAATTGGCGTCGGAGGCTTCCCCGCGAACGGGCTATTCCAAGCAACGCGATGGGCCAACCTATGGCTGTTCTGACTTCTTGCCGACGATCCACCTCACGATTGGCCATCCCACCAAGAAAGCTGATGCAACTACTCCAGCCATTCTTATGAATAGGGTGCCGTAATCCTGATCTAAGAAAAATGGACGTCGGTCATAGAAGATGAACACGAGTATGACGCTGAGCGCGCAGCAAAGGGCCGTTAGTAACCGAGAAACTTGTCCTTCCAGATAGCTGAGGCGCTCGTCGAGTTTGTCGTTATCCACCGTTCGCCCCCGTTGGTTTTCGGCTTTCATGCCTAGCCGCCAGACGTCCGCCATTTTGGTCCGTCGGTGAGATGGTCTGCCAGTCGAAAAACGCTACTTTTCCCGTCCCCGTGATCTTACGGATTAACTGTACCCCTACAAGCTGAAACCATTGGCCGATTCGCAAGTCCAAGACGGTTTATGTTTGGCTTATGCCGATCCCAAGAAAACCGATGTTTCCCGGAAGTCGCCCGCCAGTTTGCGGCCGGGACAGGCAAGCTTATCAACCCAGAACGAGATGACAACCGAGGCGAACTGATCGCAGTCGGCAACGTGGCTTTGGATCGTATGCCGACCGCGGCGGCAGCCAATAATCATTAGATGCGGTGAAGGATGCTAGGCCGACTTAGTCACCCATTTAGGCGCAACCACCCTCGCGGAGTTGCGGACAACTAGCATCCCCCGGCGTGACTTGAAGAGCAAAGGCCCTCTGCGGGGTCGGCACCCACTTCCCCGCTCGCCAAGCCTGCGGTACGCTAGCTCCTTTATGAGGCATTAAATGAACCGTTCAGTCTGGGCAATTGCTGTCCTGAGTTTTATTGCCGGTATGCTCACCGTTATCGTACTTGTCGAGATTGTGAGGTCGAAGCACACCCGAGCTGGAGTGGCATGGATTAACGGCGAGCGACCGGTCATCACAGAGATATCTTTCTGGATTGCGTCGCCCTCTCGACGTTGGTGGCCTTAACGACGGGGGGCAAACCAATGCAAGATTCGCGGCCGGAGCTGCGGGCGCTAACGGGACTTCGCGGGTTAGCCGCGATTGCTGTTGCTCTTGCACATTTTCAGAACACCATTCCCGGCTACTCCGGCACCCCATTCATGTGGCACAACGCCGTCGACCTGTTCTTTTGCCTTAGCGGCTTCACCTTATCCTACGTCTACAATCCGGAGACGTTTAGGTTTTCGACTTACCTGACAGCTCGCGTCGCTCGAATCTACCCGCTATATCTAGTCTGCTTGATCGCAGCCGGCGCTCTTTACGTCTGGCCCGTTGTCATCAATCCGATCAGCTACCCTATCCGAACTGCGGTCTCAGATTTCACATTGCAGCTGGCGATGTTGAATGCGTGGCCGGTGATCGGCTCAGGCGTCCATTGGGACACCCCGGCATGGTCCCTATCTATCGAATGGTTCTGCTACTTGCTGTTGTTCCCTATTCTGCTCTTCCAGAAAGCGCTACCGTCAACATCGACTAGGCTGCTCTGCATTGTTGTCGCGACATCCGCCTCCTTCTTCTTGTTCACGTTTTTCTATGATGATCGATTGGTCACTCCGCAGCTCCACGTTGCAAAGAGCCCGTGGAGTGACTGGATTGCGCTGGCTCGTGGGGCGTTGGGATTCACAGCCGGGTGGGCTGCGTTTGCAAGCTTCCAGAAGCGCGACGGGCTTTATGTGGCTTCCACAAAATTTGCTACATTGATCTGGTGTGGAATAGCATTCGTTGTGGTGCTGGCTTATTGCGGACTGGCCAATTCACACGCGCTGATAGTCGTCTATCCCTTCGTCGTACTTGCAGCAACGGACCCGACTTCGATCACGTCGCGGTTGCTCGGCTCGAAGCCATTGCATTTCCTCGGCGTGATTTCGTACTCGATCTACATGACCCACTTTGTCATTTTCCTCGGCGCGGTGGCCTTGTTCGGCGAGCCTGCCGCCTGGCCACTCGCCGTTTATGTGATGCTGGCTGCGGCGACAGCTGTCGTGCCCGTTGGCACTTACTTTGCGATTGAAATGCCAGCCCGCAACGCCCTTCGTGGCATTCAATTCCGTCACGTTCCAATTTGAGCAAGATCCAGCCAATCAGCGCTGGTCGCCCCCGATACCGACGATCGACGAATGAAGACGAGCAGATTTCCTGAATCCATCTGATTTGCTACCTTGAACGTGTTTTTCATTGGTGCCGCAGCAAGTATCGCGGCGATTTCGAGGCCTCTTCGGTTTCTGTCATTTGCAATTTTAACGCATCGATTTGGCACCGCGTGCCCCACACGAGTCAAAAACTCCATGTCTTTCGATGACCAGGTCAATCTTCGAGCGATATCCGTGCGGGCCGTGCGCTTTGCGCCACTGGTATATCCCGTGGCGCTTTTCCTCTCGGCGTTGTTGCTGTTCGCGATCCAGCCGATGTTCGCAAAGATGGTGCTGCCGCGGCTCGGCGGCGCGGCCGCGATCTGGTCGGTCGCAATGGTCTTCTTCCAGTCGGCACTGTTGCTGGGCTACGCCTATGCGCACCTGCTCTGCCGCATGCTCTCGCCGGGTCGCTCGGCCCTCGTCCATCTTGGCCTGCTAGCGATTGCCGCCACGACATTGCCGATCCGCATTGCTTACGGCTTCGAGGCTCCGCCGCAGGGAGGGCTCGAACTCTGGCTGCTGAGCTTGTTCGCCGCATCGATCGGCCTGCCGTTCGTCGCGCTCGCCGCGACCGCCCCACTGCTGCAGAACTGGTTCGCAGCGAGCGGTCATCCCCACGTGGCAAACCCCTATTTGCTCTATGCCGCGTCCAATCTGGGGTCGTTCGCGGCCCTCATGACTTATCCCTTCATCGTCGAGCCGCTGGCCACGCTACACTCGCAGGTTCACGCGTGGTCGGTCGGCTATTTCCTCCTGGTCCTGCTGATTGCGACGGCGGCGGTGATGGTCGCCAGCGCGGACAAGCCTGCGATCCGCGAGACAACCGCGGACACGACCGCCGTTTCCAAAATAGCCGAACGCACGATGTGGACCTTGCTGGCCGCGATCCCTGCGGGCCTCGTGGTCGCGGTCACGGCGGCGATCTCGGTCGATCTTGCGGCAGCGCCATTCCTATGGGTTCTGCCGCTATCGCTCTACCTCCTGACCTTCGTGGCGATCTTCCGCGACCGTGCCTGGGTGGAACATGAGCGGGTATTGCGCATGGTGCCGTTCGCCACTGTGGCTGTGATCGTCACTGCGTCGGCGCTGGCTCGGCCGTATTTGAGTGCGCTGCTGATGATGCATCTGGCGGCCTTCTTCGTGCTTGCGCTGGCGTGCCATGGCGAGCTTTATCGCCGCCGACCGGCGCCGGCGCGGCTGACGGAATTCTATCTGTGGACCTCGTTCGGCGGGATGATCGGTGGAATCTACGCCGGGCTGATCGCGCCGCATACGTTCAACGGCGTCGCCGAATACCCAATCCTTGTCCTTGCAGTGCTACTGGCAATGCCCGGTGCGTTTGCCGGCGGGCTAGGTGTGGTCTCTCAGGAGGTTGTCCATCTGGTCTGAACCGAGGAAGCTGAGGTTGCGAAGCTTCAGTGTTCCAAGGAGAGACCAGATGAACGTGCACAAGAATGCGCCTTTGACGCCCAAAGGTCGAGAGGCGATGGTCCGAAGCGTGGTGCAAGGCGGGCTGAGCCAAGCTGGCGCGGCCGACCTGTTCAATACGACGCCGAAGACGGTCGCCAAATGGGTCAAGCGGTTCCGCGCGGAAGGTGTGGAGGGATTGCGTGATCGCTCCTCCAGGCCCCTTTCATCGCCAAGCCAAACCCCGGTCGCCACGTGCACCGCTGTGGAGGCGTTGCGCCGGCAGCGCCACACCGGCAAACAGATCGCTGCCGAGGTCGAGGTGTCACCGGCCACCGTCAGCCGCATCCTGCGCCGTTTGGGATTAAACCGGATACGCGACCTGGAGCCGGCCGAACCGGAGCGCCGCTATGAGCGCGAGACGCCCGGCGAGATGCTCCACATCGACATCAAAAAGCTCGGGCGTTTCGAGCGTGTGGGCCACCGCATCACCGGCGATCCGAGTGGTCCGAACAAGAGCCGTGGCGCTGGTTGGGATTTCGTCCACGTCTGCATTGACGACCATTCCCGCGTCGCGTTCTCCGAGATCAAGCCCGACGAGACCGCGGACAGTGCTGTTCCTTTTCTCAAGGCGGCTGTGGCTTATTACAAAAGCCTCGGCGTCACCGTCACGCGCGTCATGACCGACAATGGCAGTTGCTACCAGTCCTTCGCCTTCCGCGACGCTTGCCGGGACCTCGGCATCAAGCATATTCGCACCAAGCCCTATACACCCAGAACAAACGGCAAGGCCGAGCGCTTCATCCAAACCGCGCTTCGCGAATGGGCTTATGCCAAAGCCTATCCAACATCAGATCGGCGCGCCCAAGAGCTGCCGTTCTGGCTGCACCAATACAACTGGCACCGGCCCCACGGTGGTATAAAATCTCAAACGCCGATCAGCAGGCTCGGTTTGACCGAGGACAACCTCTTGAGGCTCCACAGCTAGGCCGGTTTCTACGGCATAGCAGCCCCGGTCTGGTATTGGCAGCGGCGATCGTCGCCATGATGTGGTTCCGCGTTCGGATGCCGGCCGGCGCCGTGGTGCCAACCGAAATCGCGCTCATTGTCCTCGCTGGCGGCATGCTGCTGCTGCGACGGCAACCAGCGTTGTTCTTCGGCCTGGCGGCGCTCGCCTTCGCGATTGCCAAGCTCGATCCACTCCTCTCGCCGATCGAGCAAGACCGCAGCTTCTTCGGCGTGCATCGCGTGGTCGAGGACCCCGCGGGGAGAGTCCGTCTCCTGATGCACGGAACGACCGCACATGGTGCCGAACGCGTTCGCAACAACGACGGGACACGGGTGCGCGGCCGTCCCGAACCAACGATGTATTACTATTTCGGCGGACCGATCGGCGACGCCATCGCAGCGGCCCGCGCCGCGCAAGGACGGCTGGCGCGCGTCGCGGCCGTTGGGCTCGGCACCGGCAGTCTCGCCTGTCATCGGCGGGACGGCGAGGCATGGACCTTCTTCGAGCTCGACCCACATGTGGCCCGCATCGCAAGCGACCCGGCGCTGTTCCGTTTCCTGTCGGAATGCGGCCAGCACACGCGCATCGTGCTCGGGGACGCGCGGCTGACGCTCTCGGCGTCACCGGAGCACTATGATCTCATCGTGCTCGACGCGTTCTCCTCCGACGCAATTCCCGTGCACCTGCTCACGCGCGAGGCGTTCGCCGGATATCTGTCGCACCTGACCGCGCACGGCGTCATCGTGGTGCACATCTCGAATCAGCATATGTCGCTGTGGGGACCGACAGCCGCGGTCGGCGCTGCGGAAGGCCTCGTCGCTTTCGGCAAGGATGAAATTCCAACGAACCACGGCGACGACGATACGCGGACGCGCACACAGGTGGTCGTGCTTGCTCGGGACGTGCAGGATCTCGGTGATCTGCCGGCGCAGCCAGGATGGAAGCGCCTCGATCCCAACGCGCGCACGGCCTGGACCGACGACTATGCCAACGTCCTCGGCGCCGTAATCGACCGGAAGTTCAGGCGCTGATCAGACCTCGGTTGCCGCAGCCGTCCGGCGGGGCCGCAGCCACCTGCCCAAGGCTCCAATTTCCTTTCCAACGGCCTGGAAATACAGCAGGTGCGTGATCGCAAAGGACAGAAGGCAAGCCCCAAGAATCGTCGCCATGACGTACAGGCCGGCACCGGTCGGGACAGCGAACGGTCCAAGCGAAGCTTGCGCCGTGGTCGGCACGCCCGACTGCCAGGCGAAGAGCAGAAATCCCGCATAGCCTGCGCTCAGGTGCGTTGCGATGGTGAACGCGGGCCTGGCGTTGGCTGCGAGCCCGAGGCAGGCCAGCAGGAACAGCGGCAGCGCGACGCCGAAGAGCTGGAAACCGTCGATCCCAACAATCCCGCTGAGCAATGCGTGGCTGCGTTGGAAGATGCCGAAGATCCGGAGATTGACGAACCAGAGCAGTTCGGAGTTCGGCGCATATTGCAGGGCCTGCACCGCCAGTTCGGCGCCAAGGGTGGCCGCGAACAGCACGCACGGACCGATGAATTGCAGCTTGAAAAGGCGATTCATGAAACAAGCCATACGTGTATGAAAACGTCTGGCTTTTCTTAGTTCCAAAGCATTTAACTTGTCTTAACGCGTCCCTGCACCGGAGCCACCAAGTACAAAAACGCCATTAAAAACAGGCTACTGCGGCAAGGTTCTCAGCTCATGGCTGATTGTTCGGCGGCCGTTCGATGAACTTCCGGCTACCGTTGAGAAGCTCAAGGTTGTTGGCGATGACCGGGTTGCCCGGATCGAGCGAATACGCCTTCTCGAACTTGCGCCGCGCGCCATTCAGATTGCCGCGCAGCATGAGGGAATATCCCTGGTCATTCAGGATCTGCACGGTCTCGCCGCCAAGCCGGATCGCCTGCGCATAGGCCTGATCGGCAAGATCGAACCTGCGTATCCGGTCATAGCTTGCCGCGAGCCCAACCCAAGCGGTCACGTCCTTCGGCGACTTCTCGACCGCGTCCCTGAAGTAGCGCTGGGCCATTCCGTAGTTGCCGCGGTTGAAATGCTCCAGCCCGAGCCGCACGGGCTCGTCGGAGGGATAGTATTTGACGTCGGTCGGCTCCTGTACGGGGTCGCCGCCCGGCGGATCCACGGGGGCGACGATCGCGGCCTCCCGCGTCGTGTAGTCGCAGGCGGCAAGGCCCACGGCCAGCCAGCAACAGGCGAGCGCCGGAACGAGACGACGCAATGCGCGTCCCGTGCTCCAGCCCCGGCGAACTCCCTGCATCGTTCCAAAGATCATCGCGAAACAACCTACGAGTAACAGGCGGCGCGACCGAAACCGCTACGCCACGAACAGACCTTCACATCCCCGGCTCCGAAGTCCCCGCCCCCTGGCTCGATCAGCCGATCCAATGGGGTCGGTTGCGCTCGAGGGATCGAGATCTTCGGCTCCTTACCTGCCCCCTCCGACCCCGACGGCCACCGATCCTCCGGTCCCCGCTCCCAATCCGGTTGCGTTGACATTCTGAATTGTGGTGACGGGCGGCGGCTGGCCCATCGCCTTGGTCGGATCGCCCATGTCCGGAAGCTGATCAAGCGGACGCTGCTGATTGCCGTAGCGCGTTATGGCCCCGCCCGTGCGCCGGGCGTCGTACGCGATCCTGCGATCGCCGACGTATCGGGGCCATGGATGGATCGTGTGGGTGGCAGCGTTGACTTCCTTGGCGTTGCCGGCGCTCATCGTGATGGTGTCGGACCGCTGGAAGTAACGGTCCATCTCGTCATTGCCGGCAACCCCGTAGCAGCCTCCGAGCAGCAAGGGTGCGAGCAGTGCCAGATACCTGATGGTCATCCCTCGCCTCCTCTAGTTCAGGGTCTTCACGACCGGTTGGTTTGCACCAACGGCCGGTGGCGGAACAGGCACGATCGCATTGGGCGCGATGATGTGGCCGTAAGGCCCTTTCACTTCGCCGCCGGAATTGACGTAGTCGTCGTAACGCTTGCGGACTTCCATCTGGCCATTGAGGAAGAAGTCGACGTCGTTGGCCGGCAGGCGCGAGTCGAGCGGCGATGCCAGTTGCTGGCCGGGCGCCGCAGGCGCGACCAGGCGCGGCGTCACGATGATGACGAGATCGGTTTCTTCCTGCTGGTACGACTTGCTGCTGAACAGGGTTCCAATCACGGGCACCGAGCCGATCCACGGCAATTGCGAGACGTCCTGCCGGTTGCGGGTCTGCAAGAGGCCGGCGATCGCAAAGCTCTGGCCGTCGCGCAGTTCGACGGTGGTGCGCGCGTCGCGGCGGGTCAGTGACGGAACAGTGGTGCCCTGGATCGAGATCGCATTGGCAAAATCGAGCTCGCTGACCGAGGGCTCGACCCGGAGGTTGATCACGCCGCGCGAGAGCACGGTGGGCACGAAGGCCAGCTCGACACCGAACTTCTTGTACTCGATCGTGACGGTGGGAAAACCGCTCGTCGTGTTGCTCGGAATCGGGACCGGAAACTCGCCGCCGGCCAGGAAGCGCGCGGCATCTCCGGAAAGCGTGGTCAAATTCGGCTCTGCCAGCCGGCGAGCCAGTCCCTTGGTTTCCAGGGCCGTAATCAGCAGGTCCACCGAGCCGCCGTTGCTGGTCCTCAAGATGCTGGTCAGCAGGCTTCCGAACGGGGCTGGAGATATGCCGCCGGCGGAACCTATGAGCGTGCCTGCCGTAGCAAGCAGGGGAAGGCTGCCTGTGGGAGGAGCGCCAACAGGACCCCCTCCCGTGCCTAGGGGGCCATTTGCGGTATTGATACCACCAATAGGATCCCGCCCCGCTGCCGTGTTCAACGATCCCCGTCCGGTATTCGCAACGTTGGTGCCATTGGCGTTCGCCGCATAAAGGTTCACACCGAGGTCACGGCCGGCCTGCCGGTTGACCTCGAGGAAGCGCACCTCGAGCATCACCTGCTGCGGTGCCGCAACGCTCATGGCGTTGACGACGATGCCGCCCTCGGGAACAATGCCCTTGGCAATCGTCAGCGCCCGCTCCGCGGCGACCGCATCGGCGGCCATTCCGCTCAGCACCACCTGGCCCTGCGATGCGGAAACGCGAATGCCGCGCGTGCCCGTGCCGGACTGGATGTTCTGCTGCAGGTTGCCGATGTCGACGGTCACCTCGACATCGAGAATGCCGATCTGCTTCATCGAGCTGTCGAACAGGATGACGTTGGTGGTGCCGGTCTTCTTGCCCTGGACGTAGATGAGGTGGTCGGTCAGCGACTTCACGTCCACGATGTCAGGCGAGCCCGCGACGATCGACGCAAATGCCGTATCGACCCTGAAGGTGCGCGACTTGTTGACCGTCACCCTGACCCGCTGGACGTCGTTCATCTCGCTGACAAAGACGCCGCTGGAGGAGTCCCGACGCTCAGCCGCCCGCGCGCGATCCGCCGACGGGAAAAAGGCGAGCGCAGCGCCAAGAGCCACCAGGCTTACGGCGAAAAGACCACGTTCCGCGTTACCCCACACGCGACCGCCACTCATTTCGAATCCCCTCCACCGCGGATATCGCGGCTACATCCCGTAAATTTACGATCCCCGGCGTTCTGGCCACTCTCCTTCGCACATCACGCCGCGGAGCTTACAATGTGTCCGATTACAAATAGTTACCGATGAATTCGCTTTACTGGCGCGCTGGAGAAGGTACGAACCCACCCTGCCCCGGCGCCGCCAGCCGCAAAACGCGGCCCGGAGATAATCCCCTGCCGCACCCGTGGTTTGCAAGGAAAGACCGTCATCCGGTTGCGGCAAGGCCAGAGAAAACTTCCCGATGTTGCCAGCGCGCACCACTTTGGGGGCATGGCTGGGGCCTGCGGGCTGGCCGACGGACAGCCGCCACGCGCTGCGGACGATCGACGCAGCAACCACGCCGATTCGGCGGCAACGAATCGCCGGCCGGATGGCTAGAACGGGACCTTGGTGGAGGCGCTCGGATTGTTGAACGATGCGCCCCATATCGTTGGCCACAACATGGTGAAACCCGATGCCGACGCCGTAACCGTAACGGCGGAACCTGACGTCACCGTATTCACGGTAGGCGTGGCACCGTTGGCATACACGAATGGGGCAAGCGCCTGCTTCTGCGCGAGCGTGGTGTAGTCACCGCTGCAGGTCGGGGTTGTCTTGGTGAGTACGGCGTTCGTGTAGCAGTCGTTGATCATGGCGGCCCGCGCTGCGGCGCCCGCCAGCGACCGCAACGACTGCATCGTGATGACGTAACGTCCGAGATCGATGACGGCGTAAATCAGCGTGAAAACCGCCACGGCGACAACGCAGAATTCCAACGCCGCAACGCCGCGCTGATCGAGCTTCCTCATCATTGCACCAGTCGAACGATTTGACTTGTGGGTTTAGAGGTTGCGGGACATCCTGAATTGTCAAAACTCGAGTTGCCGGACAGGGTGACCGCGTATGCAATGACCTCGGTGCAAGTGCCGGAACTCACGGCGCTGCCGGTGTATGTAACGGGAGTGTTCGGTACGTACATGATCCCCTTGAAGTAGCTCGAGGAGTTGCCGCTGATATTGATACCTTGCTTGCTGTACGGTTCCGGATCGTAGATCAGCAGCTTGCTCATCAAGCCGACAACCGTCGACATCGAGGCCGGCACTTGCGTGATCGCAACGGTATCCGGCGCGGTGAGCTGGATCGTCGGGTTGCCCGTGATTGTCAACGTCGCGCCTTTATCTCCGTTGCTTAGAAATTTCGGAGGCAGCAAGATCAAGGTCGCCGTTCCACTTATAGTGACATCACCGTTGATCTTGATGTCGCCCGTCAGGAAATAGACACCGCTCAAGGTCGCGCTGCCCGACGGCCACGTCGTGTTGTAACAAGGCGCGGTAGTGCCATTATCGGGCCCATACGCTTTCAGCGTTCCACCGCAACTGCCGCCTGTGAAGCTGGCCTTGGTCAATGCCGAAATCGCCGTAGTCAGCCCACTCAGGGGATCAGGTGCCGCCGGCGCATAAGTGATTGCCTTGCTGCATTGGGAGCCGCCCGTCTGAGCGCACCCGCCCTGCCCCGAGATTGATCCCGCGTTGCTCACGTCGAGCCCGTTACCGGTGAAGTCCAGCGAGTTTTGGGCAGTACTGTTCGATGCCAGCCCGCAATTCGGAGACGTCACGGTCGTACTGCCCTGAAAGCTCAGAGGGTCATGAAGACTCAGGACGCACGGATTCGCCAATTGGATGACCCGAGCAATAGCCGTCGCGGCGATGGTCACCGTGGAATAACCAAGCACCTTTGCCAAGTAGGCTGACTGTGTTTGGCTGACCGTGGCTTGGACACCGTTCGACCCCACGGCCGCGATGGTTACGCTCTGAGTTGCGCCGCTCGGAAGGGTGCCACATTGGCGGCCGGGGTACGAGGTACCGTCGCCCGTGGTGCAGAAGGCGTTTTGTGACGCAAATTGCTTGCCGCGATAGTCCATCGACCGCGTATCGGCCGGGCAGAGAGATGAGCCGGCCGTCGAGCAGGCCAGCCACAAGCCGCCGGCATAGGCTGCCGCGTCAGCGGCACTCTGCGCGCGCTGCTTGGTGACATACCACGATCCCGCCTCGCCTCCGAGTGCCATAAATCCGACCACCGGCACTAAGGCGGCGGCGACTGCGAATGCAGTCGAACCTCGACGGCAACGGAGCAGCTTGAGCATGAAACACTCCTATTGAAACCGCTCTGAATAAGGCAGCGTGAACGTACATCCGCCAGTGCCACTCTTGCACAACAATGCTTTCATCACGATCGGTGCAATGGTGACGGAGGTTGAGTACGAATAATATCTGGGCGTCACATTGTTGCCGGCGGAACAGACGGTACTGCTGTCGCCGCACATGATCTGAAAATTGGAAATGGGATATTTGGGATCGGCCTTGGCAACCGCGGCTGCCGTCCAACTCGACGCGCTCGTGACATCAGTCGGCGGGGAGTACTGGATGGAGTATCCGAAGTTACGCAATGCCTGCCGCGCGGATATGAACTGAAAGCCGGCGACCGCAATGTCAGCAAGCGGCAGAATTATGATCAACATCAGGAAAAGCCAGACGGCCGGGACCTCCAACGCGACGGCGCCGCGTTGATCCGCCAGGAAAGAAGCTTTGCTCGTCGCTCCCGTCCGCATTGGGATTCACCTCAACGCATGAATGAGGTTCAGCATCGGCCCGCCGCCCAGGATGACGAACATGGCCGGAAGCAGGAACAGCACCATCGGAAGAGTCAGCTTGGCGCCCAGCTTGTGGGCTCGTTCTTCCAGCTTGGTGATGCGTTCCCGGCGCAGGTCGGCAGCGATGGCGCGCAGGGCCTGGCTCAACGGCGTTCCGTATTGCAGGCTCTGGCTGATCATGGTGCCGAAGCGGCGAAGTCCCTCCGACCTCGCTCCCAGCTTCTCGAACGCGTCAAAGCGATTTGGCAGGATCCTGAGATCATCGAGCAGATCGGTCAGGACGGCGGCCATGGGGGGATTGGTCTGGTGGATCTCAGCCGCCACACGCTGCAGCGCGCTTTCGAGGCCCATTCCCGCTTCGCTGCACACAACCAGCAAATCGATGGCATCCGGCATGCCGAGCCGAATGGCAGCGTCAAAACGCCGCTTCAGCCTCAACATGATCAGTCGCGGCCCCATGATCCCGATCACAACGCCAACAAGCGTGAAGACCAGCAAGTTCGCCCCCGATAGCTGCGCAAAGAGGAAGGCAGCAATCGGGACCGCGAACATGCAGAAGATCTTGACACCGATCCAGATCGAGAGGGTTCGATGATGATTGAAACCAGCCGACTGAAGGATCGTTCGCAGTTCCTCGATATTTTCCTCGGCATAGAAGCGCCGATAGCGCGCGCCCAGCGATGAAAACCAACCGACAATGTCCTTGGAGCGCGCCGTCTGGTCAGGGATACCCAGCACCGCGTTCGACACACGTGTGTCCAATGCACGAAAGTGCATTTCGCGGATGAGCAACAGGAAGGTCGCAGTCGCAGCTGCGATGGCGAGAGCGACCAGGCCGAGACTTGCGGTCATAGCGCCGTATCCCTTCTGATCATCCAACGGATCACGAAGTGCCCGATAACCACCGAGGTGACCGCGTAGGCCAGCATCACGTTTCCGGCCGGATCACGGAACAGGATATCGATGGTTTCCGGATTGAGCGAGTAAATCACGCCACCGACGATGAACGGCGCGAGTGAAAGTGCGCGTGACGAAAAGATCACCTCTGCGGCGAGAGCCTTCGCGCGAGCAGCCAGCGCAACACGCTGCCGCACGGTATCTCCGAGGATCTGCAGGGTCTCGGCCAAACTGCCGCCCGACTTCAACTGCACCGCAAGCGTCACTGCGAAGATGCCGTACTCCGCCACTTGCGTTCGCCGATAGATGCCTTCAATGACGTCCTCCGGCGGCCTGCCCAGATTCAGTTCGCTGCATGCGATCGCAAACTGCCCGGCAGTCGGTTGCGGCATATCGCGGGCGATGGTTCGGAATGCTTCGTGGACGGGCAACCCCGACCGAACGGTACTCGTGACGAGCTGGACCGTGTCAGGCAGTTGCCGGAACAGTCCGTCGGTAAAGCTACGCTGCTGCCATCCGAACAGGCCTCGCACCACCATGATGGCTATAAATGCAGCCACGATGGACACCTTGAGCGTGGAAAATTGCAGCGGGTTTACGGCAAACCAGAATGCCGCGGCTGCGATGAAACCGGCAAGCAGCACATAGGCCGGGCGCCAGGCGTAAGGGATCTCGGGCCGGTAATTGACCAGGCGGTGCAGAAACTGCGAGCGGGATCCGGTCTCCGCACGACGAATTGACGGCAGGCCGGCCGTATGCGAGGCGGGCAGAGCTATCGCGAGCTGACGATCGACGCGTCGCTGTCGGGCATCGAGCACCAACGTCGTGCAAGACGCGCACACGAGCAGCCCAAGGACAATGACGATCACAGAAATCGGTATCATATTTGCCCCATCGCGTCGGCCCAGGCTCGCTCGAGCCCATAATAGACAAGACGGCTCTTGAATTTCGGGACCGCGTTGGTCGACTTGTAGGTGCCCCGGATCCTGCCGTGAACGTCTTCCTCCCGGTACTCGAACACGGCGATGTCGTTGGTCGTGATCACCTCGCCTTCCAGGCCGACCACCTCGCTGATCTGGACAATGCGGCGCTGTCCATCCCGCATGCGTTCGACCTGAACGATGATGTCCAATGCAGCGACGATCTGGGTCCTGATCGCCCGCGATGGCAGATTGACCTGCCCCATCTGCACCATGTTTTCGACGCGTGTCAGGGCGTCGCGGGTGCTATTGGCATGCACGGTGGAAATCGAACCGTCATGGCCGGTGTTCATCGCCTGCAGCATGTCGAATGCCTCGGCGCCGCGCACCTCGCCCACCACGATCCGGTCCGGACGCATGCGCAGCGCGTTCCAGAGCAGATCCCGCTGCGTCACCTGCCCCGTGCCTTCGAGGCTGGGAGGCCGCGTCTCCAGGCTGATCACGTGCGGCTGCTGCAGCTGCAACTCCGCGGCATCCTCGATGGTGACAACGCGCTCGCCGTGATCGATGAACTGGCTCATGGCGTTGAGCAGCGTGGTCTTGCCGGAGCCGGTACCGCCGGAGACCAGCACATTGAGCCGGCAGCGGGAAGCGACCTCCAGCAGCTGGCCGATGCCCGGGCTCATCGAACCGTTCTCGATCAATCCGGCGATGTTCAGCCGCCGGGCCGAGAATTTGCGGATCGAGATGCAGGGGCCGTGAATTGCCAGCGGCGGAAGAATGATGTTGACGCGGCTGCCGTCCGGCAGGCGGCAGTCGACCATCGGACTGGATTCGTCGACGCGGCGGCCGACCTGCGCGGCGATCTTCTGCGCCACCGACGCGATGTGGTCATTGTCGCGGAAGCGGACCGCGACCCGCTCCAGCTTGCCGCTTCGCTCGACATAGATGCTGCTCGGTCCGTTGACCATCACATCGTTGATCGACTCATCCAGCAGGAGCGGACGCAGCGGTCCGTAGCCGGTCATGTCGTCGGCAATCTCGTCCGCCAGCAGAAGCTGTTCGCGACCCGACAGTTCGAGCCGCTCCTGATTAGCGATGCCGTGGATGATTTCCTCGATCTGCCGCCGCAGAACGTCGCGCGGAACCGTTGCAGCCGCCGATGGCTCAATCTGCTCGATAACGCGTTCGCGCAGCGATGCTGACATCACTGGATGGTGAATAGGCGGTTCGTCGCGCCTCGGCGTCGCGCTTGGCGCCGATGCAGGCAAGCTTGGAGCCGACGGCGGCGCGCTTGCCGTCGATGCAGTGAAGCTTGGCGGCGATTCAGGCAGGTCCGGCGCCAATGAAGGCAAGCGAGCCACCAGGTCGTCTGCGCGCCTTCCGAATTTTTTCATAGCCCAAGCAGCCTCCGCAAGCGTCCCTTCCGCTGCCCGCCGACACCGGCGATCTCCCGCACGATCGGGGCAAGGTAACGTCGCAATCCCCTGACGTGCTTGAGTGCTGGAATTCCGAGATTGACGGCCTGGGTCATCCCCTTTCCGAGATCGGGGATCACCATGTCCGGCTCCGCGCCCAGGGCCTTGACGATCGTGGCCCTGGGAAGGCCCCCGGGCCGATTGGCGCGATTGAGCAAGGTAAAGACCCGATCCTTGCCGGCGATGTTGGTGACGGCGGTGCGGAGGGCGTGGGCATTGCGAAGTCCGGTCACTTCGGCTTCCAGCAGCACAAGCACGTGACGCGAAAGCGTGATGACCGGATGGATCGACGGCCCAAACGGGACCGGCACGTCGACGACAATGTAGTTGAAGCGTTGACGGAGCAGACCCAACACGTGTCGCACGCCCGCTTCGGTGACGTTGAGCTGTGCATCCAGATCTTCATCGGCCGAAATCAGGCAAACCCGGTCGTTGACCTCGATCGCGGCGCGTTCGAGGAACAGCGTGTCCGCCCGCATCGGGTTTTCCAGGGCAATCCGGAGCCCCGGCCCGGGCTGAACACCCAACATGACTGCCGTTTCACCGTTCTGCAGATGAAGGTCAAGCAACGCAACCTTGGCCTTGGTGGCATCGGCGAGCTGCAGGGCGAGATTGATGGCGATGCTGGTTGCTCCGGCGCCTCCCTGTGCCCCGCAGATCGAGATCACATGCCCGCCACGATCGGCCTGACCGGTCGGCACGTCGCCGAGCAGCTTCGGGCGCAGCAGGTCCATGACCATGTCGCGCGTGAGCGGCTTCGGAAGGTACTCGGTCACACCGGTTTCCATGAGCTCGCGGTAGAAAGTGATCTCCCTGCTCTCACCGATCAAGGCAACTCGGACATCGGGTGGACAGACTCTTGCCAACCTTTCCAGTTCGGTAAACGGGTCATCGAAACCACTGATGTCGACCACCAGCGCAAACAGCTCAGTGTCGGTTTCGAGCATCCGTATCGCATTGCTAATCGTGCCGCGCCTGATCGCCAGGTTGCTGCCTTCGAGACCCTTGCGCAGAGCCGCGGCACTTAGCTCGTCATCGACGAAACAGACGACACGGTCGCGCGCGACAACCGATAGAGCTTCAGGCGCACTTACCATTGCCATGTTCATCATCTTTTCTCCTGCAACTTGGCGGCGGAACCTGCCGCCGCCGTTGTAGTCTGGCGGGCAACCTCGGGCGACCCATCGCAGCTCACGCTGGTGATGCTGTTTCCTGTGTCTTCCTTCCTGACCGAGAACTCCTTACGCTCGCCGCCGGAATGAACCACCACCGCGGTCGTCTGGCCGGCAATTGCATTCTGGCGGGCAAGCTCAGGCGATACATCGCAGCTCGACATGGCTCCGCCGTCTGCCTTATCCCATTGGTCGACAGCCGCGCGCACGGACAGCGAGAGCGTCCCGAGTTGCTTTGCGACAGTGATCTTCTTGACCTGATCCGGACCGAGCTCCAGCGACACGGTTTGCGCCTGTTTGCCTGTCACGGCGGCGACGCCGCGCCCGCCTTGCACAATCTCCTGGTCGATAGCGATGACGCGAACATTGCGGAGGACGGTTTCGCTCAGGGCACGGCGCGCCGGAGTTGCCTTCTCGAACACCTGGGTCAACAAGACATCCACGTAATCACCCGGCCTGATCAGGCCCGAGACGCCAGACTCCTCGTCAACCTTGATGCTGATGGCACGGCTGTCTGGCGCAAGGACGCTGGCGAGAAAGCCCCGATCCTTTGGGCGCAAGATGTCTTGCAAAGTCACAGGACTGCCAGCATCGACGAATTTGCGAACCAGAGCACCAGGAAGTCCAGCCTTGGAGTCGGGCGTCTCAAGAATCGCCCCTGCTGGAACATGCTCCGGCGCTGCCGTTCGGACCGCGAAGTCTTCGTCACGGGCCAGTGTGCCCCTCGGCAGCGCACGCGCCGCAACGAAATAACCGACAGTCGCGGGCCCAGCCGCCGGCGGCGCGCCCTCCGCGACTGCCACGGGGACCTGCTTCGGCTGGTTCATGTTGTAGGCAATGAGCCCGAACGCGGTGGCTGCGAGCAGCAGGACCACGATGATCGAAAGACGCAATGCAGATGACATCTCAAAATCCTTTGCTCAAAATCGTCCAGATGCCACCGCAGGCTATGGCAACGCCGTACGGCAGCGGTGCGTGCCGCAAATGGCGCCAGCGTTCTACCGCGTAGACCCGCCGCGCGAGCGACGATCCGGCGGGAGCCAATTTCGGATATGGCAGGTTGCGCATCACTAGATGCGCGAGGGCAAGAACGCCGCCGGCCAGCGCGGTGATGGTCAACAACTCGATCACACCCGTCAGCGGGAGGCCAACCGCCAGGGCAACCAGCAACTTGACGTCGCCGCCGCCAACCGCTCCCCGTATGTAGACAACCAACATCAGCAGAAACAGGATCGCAGCGGCGATCAACGACTCCGCGATTTGCATCGAGCTGCCCAATTGGCTGGCTATTCCGAGCAGCGCCAGAGCCAGACAGATCTCGTTTCGGATGAGTCGCGTCGCGACATCGATCGTCGCCACATACAGCAACAAGAGGATTTGCAGAACCGAGACTATGGGAACAATCCAACTCATCAAAAACACGCCTCACAACAGTAAAGAATGCGCGGCTTCAAAACGGGTACGGTCGATTCAAACGTCTCCTTCCGACGGCAATATTAAACTCCAGCTGCAGTGGCGATGGCAGCGCTGATCGCGGTCACCGTGCCCGTCAGCGCTGCCGAGACATCGTTGCCGGGACCGAACACTGCGATCCCTACGACGACAACGCAGACAGCGAGGATCACGTATTCGAAGGACGCCACACCGCACCTGTCCGTACGGAGAAGCCTCGAAGCATCAATGATCTTTTCGCAATACCCCAACACCGGAAAAATCCTTCGTTGGCTTGAGGAGTTTCAAAAACGAGACGTCCGTTCAGTCCGACCTGTAAAATGAAATCCTGAGTATATGGGCAGCGGGTGCGGGGGAAGGCGCCGCCCCCCCCGTTCCAGCAGTCAAATCAGAGGCCAGCCATAGCGGTCGAGATCTTGGTGATCCCGGAGGTCAGAGCAGTCGAGATGCTGGTGTCGCTCTTGAACACCGCGATCACCACGGCGACGATGCAAGCCGCGACGATGATGTACTCGAACGACACCACGCCCTTCTTGTCGGCGACCAGATTCTTCAGAGCTTCCGTGGTCTTGATGTAGTATTTAAGCATAGGAAAAAATCCCTTTTACGATGAATTTACGCATTCCGTTGGCCAGTAAATCCGGTGCCAACCGGAATTTATTTATAATGTCTCGACAGTTGACTGTCATCCGTTAATCGTTCGTTAACCCTACCGAGGTAGCTCGCGAGCCCCTCACCCGTATGGGTTGTCGCACGGACAATGGCCGGGATCCCTTGAGATGACTGGGAATTTCCAACGCCCGGCAACCTCACTGGAGCCGTTCCGTGTGAATACGGGCGGGGGTTCTTGGGGTGCGAACGCAAAGGAAATACCGCGACAAAACGCCCGAAGGGTTACCGTGGCTTCACAGCGCATGCGCAATGTAGCAAGGGCTTTCCGCGCAAATTCCTGTCAGCTCATGCGCAGGATACACCTGGCTAGACGGCAGCTTGTGACCGGGGAAGCAACGTCGAAACCGATTTGGCAGCCGTGCCGGTGCCGAAATCCGGGTCGCGCGCGCGCATGACCGGCCAGCATTTCAGAGAAACATCGAGCGGGTAGACCTACTACAAAATATCCGCATTTTCTGGATGCGCGTACCGGACGAGTCCGCCAGATCGTGAAGCGAAAGTCGCGAATAGCGGATGAGAAAGCCGGCCCAAAGCCCGGCAGTGAATCGATGAACGTCGGAATGCGCTGGAAGATCAGATACTGTAGAACAGCTGTAGTCATCCAAGATGCGGCTTTGCTTTCAGCTCCTCGAGCCTGTCCACTGCGACGCGCGGAATGCCTGGTGGCGTGTGCCCACAGCAGGCACGATCACCGCGGTCGCGACAAACGAGAGCGACGATACCGCGACGAATGCTGTCCGGGCTGCGGAAATAATTTCGGCCGCGCTGCAACCGATGCGATGAAAGGGCCGGCTAACGGACCGGCAATGAACAACGGCGCAGCCAGTGCGAAAGCGTCGACATAGCGCGCATGAAGCAAGTGTCTGCCAAATGACCGCGAGCAGCGCAGCAATCCTGAACGGAGACAGCTGGAGCCCGCCGCGCCGGACGTAGGCAACGCCAGCCAGACTGTAACGGGAATCTGGCGTGCCTAAGTCCAGCAGCCTCCACTCGCCGATATTTCAAAGCATCGCCCGAAAGGTTCAGGACCCGACTGCCCTCTTCGAGCAGTCAGATCAAAGGCCAGCCATCGCGGTCGAGATCTTGGTGATTCCCGCGGCCAGAGCAGTCGAGACGCTGTTGTCAGTCTTGAACACAGCAATCACCACGGCGACGATGCAAGCCGCAACGATGATGTACTCGAAAGACACCACGCCGTCCTTGTCCGCGCGCAGCCGCTTCAAAGCTTCCGTGGTCTTGATGTAAAACTTCGACATAGGAAAATCCTTTTTACTCAGACGAATTTACAAACCGATGGCGCGCAATCCCGCCGCCACCGTTAAGATTTATAATATCTTGCCTAAAGTTGTCACCGTAAATTTTTCTTTAACCCTACTGTGGCAGCCGTTTCCGTATTTACACCGGAGGACGCGCCCGGCGGCTCGCTGGGAATTTAGGGTTACTCCTGATTTAAAGACAGCAACATTGTCGTATCCTGATTTCTGGGCAATCAGCCGGACGGCATTTCAGGGAATGCAAGGCAGGCCCTACCTTCGGGCATCCGCATTTTCCGGACGCGAGCGCCGAACGTGGATGACGGCGACCTCATCCGCATAGGCTCGCTCCCATTCCGGCAGTCGATCGAGCAGACCTACAGCTCGAGTCGACGGGAACAGCAGCGTTGCGCCGATCTTGTATTCGTCGAGCAATCTGACGAAGTCCGCCATATCCTCAAGCGAAAGATCTCGGTAATAGCGGGTAAGAAAGGCCGTTCCGTAAAATTCGGCACGTGAATCGATGAACGTCGGAAAGCCCTGAAAGATCAGATATCCGCAGAGATAGTACTCATTCAAAACGCGATTTGCCTTCAACTCCCTGAGCTTCTCCACCGCAGCGCGCGGAACATTAGGTGGCGTGTGGTGCACCGTCGCTACGATCACGCCAGTCGCGACAACTAGGGCGGCGATAGCTGCGATAAACACTGTCCTTGCTGGTTGTACGACTTTCCTGCTGTGTTGCGACCGGGGCCACGAAAGGTGTTGGCCTAGCGGACCGGCAATGAAGAACGGCGCAACCAGCGCGAAAACGTCGACATAGCGTACATGTGCAAGGGTCTGCCAAATGACCGCGAGCAGCGCGGCAATCCTGATCGGAGGCAGCTTGAGCCCGCTGTACAGGACGTAGCCAACGCCAGCAATCAAGCATACCGTTACAGGATTTGTTTCGCTGAAGTCCAGCGGTTGCCACTCGTTGATCTTTGAAAGAATCGGTCCCAGTTGAAAAAGGCGTATAGTAACCAGGATTGATTCCGGCCCATACGGCGTGATGCAGGCGGCCCCGAGCGCAAGCCCCCCAAATCGAAGCCATTGCAACGCAATCTTCGCGCGCACGGATTTGTCTGCGGTCCAAACCGCCTCCAGGGCGAACGGCACGATCAACGCCAGCCCCATCGTAAAACTGCCGTGAAGGTTCGCCCAGAGCGTAATGAGCGGGACGTACCAGAGCGAAGGCGCTCGTCGTTGTTCACTCGCCTCTACAAGGGCGTTCGCCCACAGCACCATCAACGGGAAGGTCAGGACATGCGGCCTGGCCATCGTGTGCATCGCCGCCATGGCGATTGCAGCCGCCACGATGATCGTGGCCGGCACGTTCGGCAATCTTTTCAGTAGCAAGCGGGTAAGTAGGAAAATCGCTACAGACGCCGATAGCGCCGCAAGAATTGCAGGTCCGGACCATCCGGCCAATTTGAACGCAACGAAATAAATGACTTCTGCCAACCACGCGCTGGTTATCCAGGGCGCGCCGGGCATCGTGAAAGAGAACAGATCAACGTGAGGTACAGCACGATGATCCATGATCCACTGGCCGACCACAATGTGCCAATAGATGTCGGCATCCATTAAAAGGCCGAACCTCTTGGTGATGAGCGTCAGGTACGTTGTGGTTGCGAATATGAGCGGTAACCAAGGCCGAAGGTAGTCGTTGCGCGCAGTGGCTGGGCTCATCTTCGCTTCTGAATCCATCTGAACTGAATGACTATTTGAAACCATGCTTTTCGTCCTGGACGTCAATCAAGGTCAACTTCGATAAATAGGCGCAACCCGATGGCTGCCAAATTGCCCATCTCCACAGCAGCCGCAGAGGCGCCCTCACCTCTCCGGCTTGGATTGCCGCCACTGCGTGACCGCAAGCGCGGGTCTGCTCGGCGCTCGCACCATCCGGGGGCAAGAGCGAGGTTCGGCAGTTGCAGAACAAGCACGGTCTAGGTCAACGCCGGCAACGCCTCGATCAAGGATCGATCCAACAAAACGGCAAACGCGGGTCGGCCGCAATAAGCAGCTGCGCGCATGGCTAACAGCCCAATCAGCGTGGCAGGCGCCCCGCGTTTCGATGACGCGATTGTCACGTCATCGAGGCAAAGAAAAAGCCTAACGAAGAACAGCCAATAATGTCATCGTCGCGAAATCGGAAATGTGGGCTAAGTTATTGAAAAGATGACGCAAGACGGCAACTCGAACCCGTCTCCGCCACGAGTGAACGGAAGCGAAGTCAGTAGAGCTTGACAAGTTCTGGCATTTGGAGGGGGCGATCCAACTCTAAAAGTGGTCACACGGGGGACGGCGCCGGAATTCGGGCAGGATGGTTCCGCGCGGCGACTAACCATCAACACGACTTCCACACCCGCTCACATTGTTCGGCGACCGTCTTGATGCTACGAGTCCGTTCGGCGCGAAGGGAGAGCGACAAGCTTGGAGTCTCGTCACATCGTGCAAGACGGTCCTGCGCACCATCTGCGCCTAGAGCTGAAGGCGCTGACAGGGCTCCGCGGAGTTGCGGCCACGGTCGTTGCCCTGGCACACTTCCATCCCACACTGCCCTATGGCCTCCAGGAATTCATCCTCTGGCATGATGCCGCCGTCGATCTGTTTTTTTGCCTGAGCGGCTTCACGCTTTCTTACGTCTACACCGGGACGAACTTTCAGTTCTCGCCCTACCTGATCGCGCGCATTGCTCGCATTTATCCTCTTTACCTTGTTACGCTAATCATTGTCGGGGCGACCTATACCTGGCCCGTTCTCGTCAACCCAACGACCTATCCTGCCAGTACGTCCCTAACCGACTTTGTGCTGCAGGTGTTGATGCTGAACGCCTGGCCGATCATCGGTACCGGAGTGCATTGGAACATGCAGTCCTGGTCGATATCGATCGAATGGTTTTGCTACATCCTGCTGTTTCCCCTGCTGCTGCGTCTGGAAAACGTCAAACTGCTCTGCGTGATCGCGCTCACTGCCGTTTCCTATGCTCTTTTCGTCAGGTTTTTCGATGAACGGTTGACGAACCCCGAGCTCTATGCCGCCGAGAGCCCTTGGAGCTACTGGGTGAATCTCGTGCGAGGAATAGCCGGCTTCACCACGGGATGGATCGCGTTCTCGAGCTTTGAGCAGCGGGACGAGATCCACACGCTCTGCACCAAGTTCTCAGCCGTCATCTGGCTCTGCTTCGGGGCCATTCTGGTCTTGCTGTATTTCGGCCTGGCAAATTCGCACGCGCTTGTCTTTCTGTTTCCGTTCGTGGTGCTCGCCGCGACAGATCAAACGTCAGCGGCATCGCGCTTACTGGGATCGAAGGCACTGCATTTTCTCGGCGTCATTTCCTATTCAATCTATTTGATGCACTTCATCGTCTTTCTCTTGTTCCGACTTGCTTTCGGTGTGTCTAGTACGTGGTCGATTTGGGTATACGCAGCACTGATTGTTGCGACCTTTGGCATCTCGGTCATCAGCTATTTTGCCATCGAAAGACCCGCACGCGACGCGGTCAGATCGCTCCAAGGAAAGCCGGCCGATCTCGCTGCGAGGGCGTAAGTACCGATACCAGCAGCAGGCCGACGCACACACCGCGCCGTCCTCGACGCGCATCGCCAGCAAAGGTCAATACATTTGTGGGGCGACCACCGGGAAAGAACCAGTAATCCCTTCCAAATGCGCCTCTCGATGGAATTCCTGAGGGCGATCGACGGATGGCGCCACGCTCACCCCCAATTTGGGGGCAAACTGAAAAGGTTGACTAAGAGGATCGATCAGCATCGTCCGCATTGGCCGGCTAGCAAAGCAGCGGTTGTAGGGGAATCGTTACAAGCTGTCGCCCTCTCAGTGCGTCAGCTCGAGCTTCCGCATTTCGGCCATGCGTGCCAGACAGTATTCGCGGTACAGGTCGTTAAGAATTGCCCACATGATAAGTCCCCATCGCTCGAAGCCAGGACAGACTGGTCCAGCAACGTTTCGGCGCGATGTCGGCAACCAGGGAAACGAGTTTCCGGACGGTTTCACAGCCCGCCAATTGGGTCAGGATTTATGCCATTTTAATGGTGCGGGCTTGGAAAGCTTCCGTCCCTTTACGGGTTATTTATCCCGGATCGGCCGCCTCTGTTGCGGCCCCGATCGAGAGAAAACGGAAGTTTGGTTTTGGCAAGGTACGCCCCTCGTGATCGGACAGGGCCTTGGCGTGCTCGCGTGTTTGCTTGGCCTCGGCGATCAGGAGGCAGCGCCTCAGCTCCTCGCTGCAGTGCTTTGCCTGGGCGCGCATCTGGCACTTGTCATCAGCGGGGATGGAGGATTTGGCAAGACTGCTCCAGGTCGCTGCGAGCGACTTCTTGAGCAGCTCAATCTTGCGCTCCAGGTCGTCCAAACGCTGCTCCGTCGATCCTCTTACGGATACACGCTTCGAACGGAGCTAAGCCGATTCTCCTGCTTCGTGGAACCCCGTAGGCGTACTGTCCCCCTCGCGGTCCGCCTATGAAGCGCCGAGCCTCGTCCAGACTGCATGGACAACGAGGAAAACGGACAGCGCCCCCAGGAGCCAACCCAACTCGGTGCCGGTCTGGCGCTCGTCAAATTCAAGATTGGGGTCGTTCTCGCGGCCGAACGGGACCTCTGGTGCCGGCCGTTGCGAGCGAGCCGCTCGTCCGGCTGCGCGTCGCAACAATCGACGAACGATCGTCTCCCGCTCGACAATGCGGCCTCTGTCAGAATCGACCGGCATCGTCAGCCTTGCCCGGCCTTACGAGGAGGTCGTCGTTGCATCATGGCCATGAGGCGCGCCAGGCGGTTTATGCGGCGAACGCTGTCGGAAAAGCGGGCTGCGGGCGTACGGTGCCGAATGTGGAAGACAAGCTTTCGAAGCCGACCGAGCATAATGTCCCTCGCAATGTGACAGAGCGCATGAGGACCCGGATGTCCTGGCAATTTGCAGCCGACCAGCGCGCGGCTAGCGCGGCAGACGTGGTGATCTCACATAGCGCGTCAGGACAGGCGCGCTATGGGCATTGGCGAGGACCCGGACGCTGACGGCCTGCCGCTTGCCGGACCGCTGATCGGGAGCCAGGTTGTAGCTCACCCGGGCACCGGCCTCGGGGGTGAGGCCGGGAGAGAATGATTTGAGATGAAAGAAAATGTCGGTGCCGCCGGAATCCGGCCTGATGAAGCCGAATGCCCTGTCGCCGTGATATGTCTTGATCGTACCTTCCAGCATCTTGCAACCTTCTCAGTTCGATCGACGCATGGTTTCGGAAATTGCTAGCGAATGGACTAAGCAGTTTCCTCACCCTCTCGATATCCGTATCAGCCAACGCCGGGAAAACGGACTCGGCATTTGAGCCCGGCGGGAAGCGCGTAGTTCGGATTTGGCAATTCAAGGCGAACGCCGATCGTCCCGCTCGCCGCATCGAAAACCTGATCGACGACGGTCACGAGCGCGGGATATCTGCCCCCGACCGGCTCCTCGGGATAAACCTCAGCCGACGCCCCCACACGGATCTTTCCGAATTGGCTGAGCGGAACATAGACCTCGACCAGCAGCGGATCGATCTGCGAGACCGTCAGGAGATGGGCCTGGTCGAACGCATACTCGCCCGGTCCCAGTTTGCGCTCGACCACCACGCCGTCGATGGGGCTCCGGATAGTGCGCAGCTTCAGGACTTCGTTGGCGCGGGCCACTTCCAGCGCCGCGAGGGCAAGGTTGACCTTCGCTTCCTCGACATCCTGTTCGGCCACCCGCGCACTCGTCTCCGCCTCATCGGCGACCGCCGCGGAAACCGAGTCATTCTTGCGCAATAACTTGGATCGCTCGTCCTTCCGTCGCTGGAATTCGAGCTTGGCGATGCTCGAGCGAACCGTTGCCTCGTTTTCGGCACGGGCTTTCGCCAGCGAAACCGCCGCCTGCTCGACCCCCGACTCGAGGCGAGCAACGACGTCTCCCTTCTTGATGATGTCGCCACGGTCGACCAGCATCTCGCTCAAAAGGCCCGGCACCGACGTTCCGAGCTTGAGCACCATCTTCGGCTGGATCAGGCAATCGAACTGCCCCTCTGGTCTTCTCTCCTGCGCGTTGGCGCATCCTGCGCCCGCGGCGACCGAGACGACCAGAATGGCGAGAAATGCTCGAGCTCGTTTCATTCGCCCCTCCCCGAAAACGCAAGCACCCGGTCGAGCCGACGATCCAGCTTCACGTTCTGGACGCGCACATAGCCATGTCGCCGTTCGGCCTGGAATTGAGCCAGCCAGCGCAACGACTGGTAGAACCGCAGCGGAACGGGAATCCGGCTGCCGACAAGCCGTGCAATCACGCGCGTCATCGATCCTGCATGGATCATGAACACGTCGTCCTGAAGTGAAACGATTGCCTCGCAGCTGCCGGGATCGCCCTGCCGTGCGCAGCGGCCGAACAGCTGGCGATCAACCCGCCGGGAATCGTGGTACTCGGTCAGGATGACATGCAGGCCGCCGCGCGCGGCAACACCTGGGTCGAGCCGGATATCGGTGCCGCGGCCCGCCATGTTCGTCGCGACCGTCACGCGCGCGGGCTCGCCGGCCCTCGCGACCACCTCCGCCTCATCCTGGTCCTGCTTCGCATTCAAAAGGGCATGCGCAATGCCGCGCGCATTCAAGGCGGCGCTGATCTCCTCGGACGCACCCACCGAGCGCGTGCCGATCAATACCGCCCTGCCCTCGGCCACAGCAAGCCGCTCCACCCTGTCGGCAATGATCCGCAGCTTTTCAGCCGGGGTCGTGCATACCAGAGGGGGCGCCACGCGGCGCCGCGAGGGCCGGTTCAGCGGGATGCGAACGACATCGAGCCCGTACACGGACTTGATCTCCGGCGCGACCTCACGGGCGGTACCGGTCATTCCGGACAGGCGAATGTAGCGACGAAACAGGCGCTGATAGGTGATGCGGGCGAGCGTCTCGCGCCGCTCCGTCAGTTCGCAATCCTCCTTGACCTCGATCAGTTGATGCAGGCCGCGCTCCCAGGAGCGGTCCGGCATCACGCGTCCCGTCGACTCGTCCACGATCTGCACCTTGCCGTCGATGACGACATAGTGCTGATCACGGTTGAACAGCATCATCCCGGAGAGCGCCTGGGTCACAAGCTCCTCGCGAGCCCGAATCGAACTCCAGACGCCCTGCAGCCCCTCGGCCAGCCTGCCGATCTCCCGTCGACCTTCCTTGGTCAGCGCCAGACTTCGCTCTGCGAGATCGATCTCATAGTGCTCTTCGGCAACCAGACCGCTTGCGATTTCGAGCGCCTGCTCGCATTGCAGTCTTTCCTCGCCGGCCCCCGTCGACGATGACAGGATCAGGGGCGTGCGCGCTTCATCGATGAAGATGCTGTCGGCTTCATCGACGATGCCGAAATAGAGCCCGCGCAGCACGAGATCCTCGTCACGCTGCAGACTGCCGCGCAGCCGCTCGAGCGAGAGGTGCAAACTGCTGCTTCGGTGCGCCAGCGCGACACGGTCGCGCAGATAGTCGAATGCGAGCTCCTTGTTGGTGCAATATGTCACCGAGCTCGCATAGGCCCGACGCCGCTCGGCTTTCGGCATGCCCTGGACCACGGCCCCCACACTCAGGCCCAGGAACTCATAAAGTGCCCGCATCTCGCTTGCGTCACGTTGGGCCAGATAATCGTTGACGGTGATGAGATGCACGGGATACCCGGCGAGCGCCACGGTGGCTGCCGGCAGCGTCGCAGCGACGGTCTTGCCTTCGCCGGTCGCCATCTCCACCAGCCTGCCTTTCAGCAGCCCGAATCCCGCAATCAGCTGAACGTCATAGTGCCGCTGACCGATGGTCCGCGACGCCGCCTCCCGCACCAGCGCAAAGCATCGGCCGACGAGAGGCGGCGTGAACCCCGCATTTCGCAGTCTCGCACGGACACTGGACACCTGCAGACGGAGTTCTTCGTCGCTCATGATCCGCAGGGCGTTCTCATGTGCGGCGGTGTACTCGACGATAGGCATCAAGGCGCGAACGGGGTCCCGTAGCCCCTCGAACGCGCGTCCGATCAGACCCTTCGCCAGATATTCGGCCACCCGATCATGCACCGCCGGCTCGCGGTCCGCGCGCTCCGGATAGGGACGGCCAACCGCCAAGTCGCGGTAATCGAGTTCCATCAAGCTCTTAGACATGGAAGTTCGTCAACAATAGCAGTCTGACGCCGCGATACCATTGCACCGCCAGCGGCTCCATCCGATGCTCGAACCGAACGAAGACGTGCTGGCCGAAATGGTCCACCGCCTCCAGACCTTGAAGCTCGATGTCGAATTGAAAGGTCCGCTGGAGCGTCTTCGGCCCCTTCGCATCGCGCGGATCAATCGCGAAATCCCCACCACCTTCCACGCCCAGTGCCGCGCTGGGCAGGTATTCGCCGCCGGCGGGCACCGCCCGCAACACATGCCCCTCCAAAGTCAGGCGCGGCTGGTCCACCGAACGGACCTGGATGCGATCGGTGGTGATGCGTACCCTGTCGACCGCCTCTTGCGGCACGACGACACGCGCCAGCGGCGTCGTGGTTCCGACGACATAGCCGAGGAGTTCACCCCGGCGATAATAGCGGCCGGGCATATCGACCATTTGTGGCACGACGAACACGCCATCGCTGCGCGCGCGAGCCACGAGGTCAGAGGCGCGCTCACGGGCGAGGCCCAGATTTGCGCGCTCGAGTTCAAGCTTGTCGCGGACAATCTGCGCTTTCGCGCGATCCGACACGAATTGCGCTGCATACTCGGCCTGCAGCTCCGCCACTTTGGCCTCATTCCTGCGCAATTGCGCAACGAGCGTCGGCTCGCGGCTCTGGATCAGCGGATCTCCCTGTGCGACCTGCGTTCCTGGCGTGACCAGGAGTTCATGGACGAAGCCATTCGAAGCGGCGCGTACCATTGCCTCTTCAGGCAGCCACAGCACTCCCTCCACGTTGGAATGGTAGGGCATCGGGACGGCGAGCAGAAAGACGGCCAGACCGAGCACGAGACCGGCCGCGATCGTGACAGACCGGGCACGATGCTTGCGCAGGCGGGGGTTTTCGACGAGATGCCGCACCGCCTTTACGACCGGCAGGATCGCCATCGCCCCCACCGCCCAGATGGCGAGAATGACGCCGATGAAGAAGAATTGCCCCGCGATGAACAACGCGATGAAGATCGTCACCATGATGCGATAGACGGTCGAGGCAAAGCCGTAGAAGAAGAACCATGCCCGCTCCACGCGGGACGCATCGGGACGGTCGAGATCGGAGACGCCGAGCAGGTATCGCTCGAACAAATAGCCCCAGTAGCGCGCCGAGCGCGCCGCCAGATTCGGAATCTCGATGAGATCCACCAGGATGTAATAGGCATCGTAGCGAAGCAGCGGATTGCCGTTGAACAGAAGCGTCGACACGCTCGCGATCAGCATGACGTTGAACAGGATCGCCCGCACCAGGCCCGGCTCGACCAGGAGCCACAGATAGAACGCGATCGCCGCGACAAAGAGTTCGACACCCATGCCGGCGGCACCGACAAGCGCGCGCCGATACTTGGACCTGAACACCGTGGCCGCCGACGCATCGACGTAGGGAACCGGCAGCAAGACCAGCAGGATGATGCCGAGATCGTGAACCTCTCCACCTCCGGCCTTGGTGGCGGAGGCATGCCCCAGTTCGTGCAACGCCTTGATCGCCGGAAAGACCAGATAGATGATGAACAGATTGTCGATCGCCAGGACGCGGTCGCTGAAATTGTGGCTGAGCTCCGGCCAATGCGGCCAGACCAGAATGAAGGCCGGAAGCACGATCGCCAGCCACGCGATGGCCCCCCAGCCGCTCCACACGAACCGTACAAGACCCGCCCAGCGATTGAGCAGCCGATCCGGATCAAACAGCGGGATGCGGATCGCCATGGGGTTGCCATAGGACCGCAAATGGCGCGCCCTTTGCTCGCGCTCGCTGCGAGCAAATAGCTCGGCGACATCAGGGGTTACATCGCTTTCCAGCAGGTCGGCGGCATGCAGCTGGCCCAGCAGCTGGATGAGCTCGTCCTGGCTGGGCGCGTCCTCGCCGAGGTGCCTGTTCGCGAGCTCCCACAATTGTTCGACGGAATGCGTCCCGTCCATGAGCGAGACAATCAACCGGGCCGAGGGGCTGAAGCGATGCACCCGCGACGAGGCGGGATCCTGCAACAGGTACCAGACCTCGCCACGATAGATGTGCCGATGCAATCGCGCATGCGAGCGCAACTTTGGCTTTCGCGCTGCGACGCGATACCACCAATTGCTGAGCAACGGCGCGTTCACCATGACCTCGCAATCAGAACAGCCATTTCCAAATCGACAGACGGACCCAGTCCGCGAAATTGTGCGTCCAGATCCAGATCAGCTTGCGCTCTCCGACATCGACCTTCCCGACACCCTCCATACCGGGGCGCACGCGCTCCGATGCGTTCTGGAGCCGCGCCTCGACGCGGAAATAGTTGCGACCCTCCTGGGCTGTCGAGACCGGCGTCATTTGCTCGACCGAGAACTCCATCCGCCGGTGTGGGGATACCCGAGAGGGTAAGCTCGCCCTGCTGACCGAGCTTCACGAAGGAAATGTCCCGCTCCTCGACCTGCAGGATGACGCGATAGCTGTCCAATGGCGCCACCGTGAAGAGCATCTTGCCCAATTCGACCGGCGTGCCGAGAAGCTGGTGCAGGTCGCCCGCGACGACGACGCCATCGAAGGGAGCCACCAGCGTGGCGCGAGCGAGCTTGTCGGTGACCAGCGACAGCATGGCATCGACCTGCTCGATCTGCGCCTGGAGGATCGTCATGGTCGCGCGCTCCTGGGCAGCCAGCGCCTGCCGATATTTGCGGTCGAGCTGCTCGCGCTCGGACGACAACCGCGTCTGTTCGAGCTTGAGCTCCCGGTCGTCGAGCTTGCACAACACCTGCCCGGCACGCACGGTGTCGCCGGCGCGAACGAAGCTCTGTGCGATATACCCGTCGAACGGTGCCGCGGCGATCCGCTGGACCGCTCCTTCGATCACCGTCTTTGCCGCGACACGATACGTGCCCGTCGCGACACTGAAGAACAGGATGACGCCGACCAGCACAAGCGCGATCAGCTTCGCGCCGGGATGGCGCGGTCCGAACAGGAGCTCCAGGCCATGGTGCAACGAGGTCGCGGCATGTCGCAGAACGCCGCGCTCGCTTTCACGCTTGAGCTTCAGGATCGGACCGAGCAGCGCGCCAACCGTCTTGCACAGCTCGATGGTTTCGAGGTCGAACGGCTCGCCCGTGGCCCGTTCCAGGGTCAATACGCCGGTTGCATGTCCGCCGTCTGTGAGCGGCACCGAGCAGACCGCAATATCCCTGTACTCGCGCGCGAGATCGGCATGCGCGAGTGCCGCGCGCTCCACGTCGTCGCGCGGGGGAAACACCAGCGCGACGTCGAGGTCGAGCACCTCGTCCATGGCGTTGCCGATGCGCCGGCCAAGATCCATTTTGGGGTCGAAGGTCGCGGTATGCGAGATCGCCTTGACTTCAACGCTGCCTGAACGCTCGAGTCCCACGCTCACCCGATCGCACGCCAGGCGTCCCGCAAGTTCGTTGGCGACAGCCAGTGCCGCCGCCGAGAAATAGCGCTCCTGCATGGCAGTCGCCACGATATCCATGGCGAGCCCCATTCGCGCGAGCCGTGCGTCGCGTTCTTCCAGCGCGCCCTTGCGGAACTGGTCGATCAGCCAGGCGCTCGCCCAATGCAACAGCCGCAAAGCCCGCTGCAGCGCAGCGTCCGGGCCGGGCCCGATGTCGAGCACGACGACCCCGTGCAGGGTGCCGGACACTTCAATCGGATAGCCGATAAAGGCGTGGTGCTCGCGCAAAGCGCCATGCCCCTCCGAAGGCAGCACAACTCCGCGGCGCTCGGTCAGAGCACGTTCGGCCGCCGGACTGAGATATTGCATGTCCAGGCCGGGGTGTGGCCACACCGCCGCCGGCACGTAGCTGCCATCCTTGTCGGGCCCCAGCAACAGCAGCCCGCCGCCGACCCGCTCGACCTGCATGCAAAGGATTGCGAGCCAGCTCGCGCAAAACTCGGCACTGTCCTTGGCTGCCGAGAATTTGGCCCAGGCTATCGATTCGGCGCGCGCTGCGTCCTCGGTAAAGGAATAGATCGGGGACGCAGTGGTCATGGCTACTGATCGCTCTCGGAGCTATGCCCGCGATGCTGCCATGATGGACAGCATCGCAGCGCGCGCGACGGAGGCGGCGCGGAGGCGTCGCATTCACACGGGGACACGGTGTGATCCGTTCTCTAGGCGGATGCCCTCGCCCCATTCAGGCGATCGCCTGCTTCCGCCTCCGCTGCACCGTCAGATCCGATCGCCGGCGGGGCCGTCCCCTTCACGACCGCGAGGCGCGACGGAAGGGCCTGGAAGTTGCGCATCGACTGAAGGTGAAGATAGAGCAGCTCAAGCTCATCCGTCTTCGCAAGCTCGGCGAGCTTTTCACCGGGAAGAGCCTTCAATTTCTCCCGGTTCACCGCCATGAACCCCGCGAGCGACAGCTTTTCGCCCGAGGCGAGCTCGACCTGAGCCTGCATCGGCTCGAGCAGATCAAGCTCGCGCACCTTGCGGCAGAAAGCCTGGGTGCGGTTGAACTGGGTCTGATATTCCTGCAGGAAGGTCAGGATGTTCTGGACGTACTGGGTGGGCTTGCTGTCGTCATCGAACAGCTGTTGCCCGCGACCGTCACGGTTGAATCCCGAATAGGCCTCGTCGATGCACAGGACGAACCTCTCGCCGTCCGCGCTGGTCGAGAACACGAATGGATAGCGGCGGAGAAATGCCGGGACATACTTGGCGTCCCATTTGGAATCCTGCGACAGGAACAGGTTCTCGCTGTCTCGCACGCCGAGAATGACGGCCGGCATGACGTTGTCCTTGGTGCCGGCAAACACGATCGCATATTCCGATGCGGCAGCGGGAAACTCGACGGCCATCAAGGGCACCGAATTGGTCTTGCTGCTGAAGCCGTAATTCCTGGCCATCTCGACTGCGCAGCCGCGATGCCTCGCGGCGGACAACGGAATAACGGTTTCGTAAATCAACAATTGGGCAGTCATTACTATGCTCCTTCCCTTGCAATTTCGGGCTCAGGCATGGCCCTGAAGATTCATCGACAATGGACGTACGCGGAGACCGGCGTTCGGATTCCACTGGGCCTTGTTCTGGCCCACGTGGTTCAGGAAATCGTCGAGCCACTCCTGCGAACCATTCGACGGTCCTGAAGCGAGATGCTCAACGTCATCGAGACTATTGCGCCAGTTTATGCTGGTTGTTTCCTTCGCGCTATTGATAATCCGCGAGGAGTGATGCTCCGGCGTAGAGAGATCGTCTTGTGAGACTGTCGAGCTCTTCGGGACACCACCGGTCAGGCTTGCCGACAGCGAGACAAAGGACTTGCCGGGATCCTCGCTTGCGCCGACGGACTTACGGACCTCGGCGTTCTGCGACGCGCTTGCGATCGGGCTGAGGAGGATATTCGAGATCAGCGTAATGCCGCTGGGCTCGTCCGCCTTGGCGACCGCCGGTAGCGGCGGCGCGATCGTGGTCGTTGCCGGTGCAAGCGGGATCAGCGTCATCTGCGGCGCGGCTTGAGCGGCAGCCGCGCTCTGCAGCACCGCCGCGGAAGCCGGCGCCGGATGCCCGGCAGGCTCAGGCAGCCGCCTTTCGCCCGCGCGCAGGGTCATGCCGGCCACGTCGTCGCCGAGGTCTTCCGGCATTCCCATCGCATTGCCCATCTCATGGACCAGCGTCGTGAGCAGGTCCATGTGTCCGGCAGCCGGGCTTGACGATGCGGCTTCCAACACCTCATTGGACAGTCGGATCGCGAACTCCCGGTTGTCGCCAGGCGTCGGGTCGACGAACCATCCCCAACCGGCAGCCTCGGCATCAAGAACGATCGTGGATCCTGTCGTCGCGCCCAACATTTGATCCGGCAGGTCGGCGATCAGGACCGTGACCTGATCGAGGATCGACAGACGCGGATCGGCCGGTCCAAGCGCGGCGGTCCAAGCCTGTTTCGCAGCCGCAACGATGGCCGTCAGCTGGTCGGCCGTCACAACGGCGACATCCGTCGCCGGAGGCGCCGCCAGCGCGGCCACCTGCGGAGTACCGCCGCCGGCATAGGCGATATCGTCGCCGCGGATCAGCACGTTGTCGAAGGACGCATTGCCGTTGCGGGCGTAGAGCCCGAGGCTGCCATCGTGCACCAGGATGTTGTAGTTGAAGTTCAGGACGCTCTTGCCGTTGAGCACGACGTTGACGTTGTTCGTCACGCCCTCGGACAGCGCTACGAGCAGATTATAGTCGGTCCCGGCGGCGATGGTCGTGCTTGCGACGGCGTCGACGTACCAGTTTCCGTTGCTGCGGTGTCCGAGCACGACCTGGTTGGTTCCGGCGACGATGCCGGCATAGAGGAAGTCGTTGGTCGATGTGTACGCAAAGGTGAGCCCTGCCGATGTTCCGGCCTTGGCCGCATTCACCGTCGCCGAGTATTCGACATAGGACAGTGGTGCAACCGCGAACGCACGCGTGGAGAAGGCGGCATCGTTCGCCGGCGGAACCGCAAAGTAGCGGCCATTCGTCCCGCTGGTGGTGGTCCATGTCCCGGTCTGGGCGGCAAAGTTATTTGCGACGCCGTCCGAAAAATCTTCCAGCACATTGTAGGTGAAGCTTATCGGCAATCTCTGCACCGTGTACGAGGTGTACGCGGCGATGGAATTGTTGGTGCCGACGCCGACCATTCCCGTGTTCAGCGGCGCGTTGAACGCATACGACAGCTTCAGCGCGCTCGCGGCCTTGCCACCGTTTGCACTGGTCACCGTCAGGGTTGCCACGGTTCCGTTGACCGAGAGCAACAGGCTGTTCTGCGAGTTCAGGCCCAATCCGGGCTTGCCGGCGGAAAGCGTCGCAAGATCAGTCCAGCCGGTGTCTGAACGCTGACCGATCTTGATCAGGTTGTTGGTGACGTCGACACCCGCATACTTGAAGTTGTTCGTTCCCTGATAGTCGAAGATGATGAAGCCATTCTGCAGGGTGCCACCACTTGACACCTTCATGGTGGACTGGATTTCGAAGAAATTGCCCGGCAGCCACATATCGAGGTCGAACAGGCTGACATTGTCGCCGCTCACCTTCACCGTGCTGTTCTGGTAGGCGCTGTTGGCCACGGACCAGCTGCCGCTGTCGACGAACATGCCGGTTACGGTGTTTGGTGCGTAGCTCGCGCTACGCAGCACGTCGCGCTGCGTGCCCGGCGTGTTGCCAGCCTGCGGATCGGTCGGTGCGCCGGTCTGGGCGTGCCAGGCGGCATCCTGTTGCAGGACCAGACCGAGCTCGCCGGCCGGCTCGCCATTTCGGCTCGGAATGGGGTCGTTGGCCTTGGTCGGGGCCGGCGGCAGCGCGCCATTGTTCAGGTCGGAATAGCGCGTGGCGTCGACGCCATCGCTCAGCGACTCCGCATACAGGAAGTGGTGCAGGAAGGGCTGCATCGTGCGGCTGACCGTGGCCATGCCGAATTCGGAGAACGGCACGAGATAGCTGTTGTACTCGCCGACCCAGTCGATCAGCCGGTCGCCGCCGGTGTTGGCGATCAGAACGTCCTTGCCCGCGCCACCGTAGGCCCGATCTTCGTAGGTCGGTGCGGTCTCCGGAACGTTGTTCAGCCCGCTCGCCGTCGTCAGATCATCGTCGGCATTGAGCAGATCGTTGCCCCAGCCGCCATAGGTGTGGTCGCGGCCCGTGCCACCGACGATCCAGTCGTTGCCGTTATCGCCGAAGATATCGTCGTTGCCGTCGTCGCGGACCGGTCCATACGTCACGGACTGGTTCTGGTTGCCTGGCGTCGTGCCGCCCGGCCTCAAGACGCCCTCGGTCTGGTCGAAGTTCAGGAACCACTCGAGGCCGGCACCCGTGCTGCTGGCAGTCCCGTCCGCATTGAGGAGAATCTTCCGCATCGGATTGTTCTCGTCGTACAGCGCGAACTCACCGGTACGGTTCGCGATGTGCGGATGAGTGAACTTGCCGTCCGGATCCGTCGGATTGAAGCGAAGCGCGTCGCCGGGATTGAACGGATGGTAGTAATCGGTCTCGGCGATGCCCGTGAGATCGAGGGTCGTCGCGTTCTGCATCTGCGTGTAGGACAGCTTCAGCGCCTCGGCTCCCGACACTGCGTCGTCGCCGGAGCCGCCATGGATCCAGTCGCTGCCCAGGCCGCCGAAGATGATGTCGTCGTTGTGCCGTCGCGTCTTGCCATCGCTTGCGGCGCCGTTGTTCTTCGTGCTGACGACCGAGAAGTCGTCACGGGTTCCGTCGAAGCTCGGGTCCGAGCTGAACGGCGTCAGATCGACGGTCTTCTTCAGGGCGCCGCTCACGTTGATCGTGTCGATCTGCATGTTACCCGGTGTATAGATGTACTCGTTCAGCGCGTTGCCGTTGCTGTACTTCGGATCGGCATCGCTGGAGAGCAGCGGAGCGATGCCGAATAGCGGCTCACCCACGCTGACCAGATAGTTCGCATTGGCCGCGTCGGCGCTCAGGCTGTTGCGGTTGGTGAAGATGCGGCCGTCGTCACCGATGATGCCGTCCGAGCCGGTGCCGCCGGAGATCCAGTCGTTGCCGTAGCCACCGATCAGGTCGTCGTCCTGGCCTTCGCCGTATAGCCAGTCCTCGCCCTTGCCGGCGTAGATGAAGTCGTCACCGGACTCGCCGTGCAACTCGTCGGCCGCGCCGATGTCGGATGGCTGGTGCACCGGATCGAAATCAACACCGCCCGGCGTGTAGTCGAGCAGCCGATCGACGCGCGGGATAATGCGAACGAAGCCCACGGCGCTGTTGTAGTTGTCGTAGTTGAATGACAGGAAGCCATTGAGCGTCTGGACCGGATTGCCAGCCTGCGTCATCGTACCGGAGATGACGAGGGCGCCGACCGGTGGCGCAACCTGGCCCTTGATGCCAACCAGGCGGATGACGTCTCCGTTGTCGCCGATGATCGAGTCGGAGTCGTTGGCATGGCCATTCGGCGTGGTTGCAATCAACGAATTTCCGTCGATCGTCGCATCGCCAATGGCATTGCGGGCGATACCGCGGCCCGAACCGCCGAAGATCAGGTCAGAGCCGTCGGGCCGCTTGGCCGGCGTGTTGAGGCTGAACAGGTCGGAGCTGCCGCCGATCAAGTCGTCCTGGTTCTGGTTGCCGAACAGGATATCGTTGTCGCCGCCGCCTTCGATGTAATCCTGCCCGTCGGACGCGCCATCGAATGACGGGCGCAGGAACAGGGCGTTGGTGGCATCGCGGAACGGGTTGCCGGCGATGTTTGCGGCGACGTTGAGAACGCCCACCCGCCCGCCGATCGCGGTAGAGTAGCCGGCCGTGCCGTCGCCATTGTCGATCAGCGTGTGAGAGACGTACTCGATCGAGCCGTCGCCCTGCGCGACGTCGTTGCCCATCTCGCCGAAGATCATGTCGTCGGCGGCGCCGCCGGCGATGTAGTCGTTGCCGTACGAGCCGGCCGGCGCCAGCACCGTGGTGTTGCCGTGGTCGAACAGGGTGATCAGGTAGTCGCCCCAGCTGCCATGGCCGCGCGGATCGGCTTGCGGCAGGCCATTGGCGTAATCCAGGCCGGCGGCCAGGGTGTCGGTGCTCAACCCGGTGCTGTAGATCTGCGTACCGGACAGCGTCTCGAAGCGTCCGTTGCGGAAGTCGCCGAGATGTGTCGTCCGGCTGAGCGCGACGTTGTCGCCGAACAGCAGGTCGCGCCCGTTTTCGCCATCGAGCGAGTCGTTACCCATCCCGCCGATCAGGATGTCTTCGCCGCCATTGCCGAAGATCGTATCGTTGCCGCCGTATTGCCGGGACTGGCTGACGATGGTCCGGGCCAGCAGCGTGGTCTCGATGCGCTGCGGGGTGAGCGAAACCGGCTTTGTGGTATCGCGCCAGCCGGAGGTGGCCTGGCCGATGTCGCCGAGGTCGCCGAAGATCACGTCGTCATAGTCGCCGAACGCATCGGTTGCCGTTGAGCCCGGCGCGTCGCCGTAAATCAGGTCATTGCCGCCGTCGGTGACGTTGTCGAGCACCGTGGTCCCGGTGTTGCCGGCCGTCTGTGCGACGTTGAGGACGCGCGTGATGACGTCGACGTTGAAGCCGGAATCGCCGTAGATGTGGTCGACGCCGCGCTGGCCGATGATCGTGTCGTTGCCCGACCCGCCGGCGAGATGATCGCCGGCCTGGCTGCCGATGATCGTATCGTCGCCCTTGCCGCCGTATGCCGTGATGCCGACCGTCGGCAATTGCCCCGCCGGGATATTGCCGAACAGGTTGTGTGCGTCGATGACGTCGTTGCCCGCATACCTGTACTCGTTGGCCAGCGGGAAGACGTAGAAGTCGGCGTTCTGGCCGAGCCTGTTGCGCTCGACGATCGTGCGCGTGAGCGTCGGCGCCGAATTGCCGTTGTTGGTGAGCGTCAGGAAGGCGGGCTTCAGGTCGAACATGAACAGCGTGTCGACCTTCGTGCCCTGCCCGGAGATGATCGCCTGCTCGGGACCTTCCGCGATGACGCTGTTGGACACCTTCAGCGTCAGCACGGTGGCCGTCACGTGATCAACCTGGAAGACGCGCTTGTTCCCGGGGTCTCCGGGCGAGCCTGCTTTGTCCGGCGTACCGTAGACAGCGATGTTCATGCCGTCCTTGAAGCCGTCGGTGATCCAGCTGCCGCCATCGGATCTCGTGATGGTGTCGCCGGTCGCGTGCTGGGCAAACGTGACGAGGTACTGCGAGCCCGCGATTGCAACAGCGCCGACGTCGGCAGCGATCCGTGCGCCTTCCGTGATCGTTGGCGCTCCGGGATCCGCCAGCGTCGTCGGAATGACGCTGTTCTTGACCTCGAGGGTCAATGTATTCGCGGTGACGTCCACGAGTGTGAAGTTGACGTTGTTGTAGGTGGTGAGCGAGACCGAGATGGTCTGGCCCTTTGCAAAGCCTTCGGTCAGCCAGTTGCCGCCGTCGAACCGTGTGATGGTGTCGCCGGTATTGGAACGGGCAAACGCGACCTGGTAGGTGCCGCCGATCGCGATCAGGCCTTCCGGCACGAAGCCAGGATCGAACAGTCCCTGCCCCGGCTGCAGCTTGATCGTGCCGCTGTTCCATTCCTTGATGGTGTGGTTGCCATTCGCGAACGTCGTGAAGGCAGGCGTCAGATCGCTCAGGATCAGGGTGTTGTAGACCAGCGGATGGGCCGGATCGGTTCTGGTAAGCGTCTTCACGTTGCCGACCGGCGTGCCGTCGATCGTGATGAGGCCGTCGACCAGGAAGCGGGTCAGATCGGTGCTGCCGTTCCAGTCGCCGGTCGTACGCTTGATGACGCCGAACGTGCCTTCCAGTGTCGTAAACGTCGAGAATTCGAGACCCAATCCGGCGATCTCGGGGTTGGCCTGGCCCAGCGACGGCGTCGCCATGGTGAACGACACGTTGTCCATGTGCGGCTGCGGCTTGTTGCTGAACTTGCCGAGCGAGGAGGACTTGTCGGCCTTGCCGTTGTACCAGATGCCGTCCTGCGTGGTGTCGCCGTAGACGACCAGAGGCGCATCGACGTTGACCGTCATCGGCGCCGCGAAGATGGGCAGCCCGACTGCGCCCTTGACCAGCAGCGTGTCGCCGGCAACGGCGCTGGTGGCGAAGCCCGTCACCAGGAAATTGCCACTGATCCCGATCGTCACCGGCTCGGTGCCGACCGTGGGTACGACGGTATTGACCGCCGTCAAGGTCAGGGTCGACGCCGTCACGCTCTTGATCGTGAAGTTGCCGTTGTTGGTGAGATTGCCATTGGTGCTGGTCGTGCCCGAGAGCACGATCGTCTCGCCGGCAACGAAGCCGTCCGATAGCCAGCTGCCGCTGCTGCGCGTGATCGTGTCACCGTTGGCATTGCGCGCGAATGTGACGCCAGCATACGACCACTCGCCGGTGATGGTGATCTGTTGGCCGACCGCGAACGCGCTGTCGCCCAGATGGTCCGAAGCCCAGCCATGACCATCCGACCGGGTGATGCGATTGGTCGTTCCCTGCGGATCGCCGGCCAGTGCTGCGGCGACGGTGTTGATGCCGTTGATGTATTCCGTCGTGCCGTTGACGTTGATCGTGTCGCCGCCGATGCGGACGATCGCAACCTTCTGGATCGCAGGCAGCGCCGTCAGATCACCGCCCGTGAGCTTGAGCTTGGTGCTGGTGGGATCGTCGGTCACGAACCACACGCCCGGCTGTCCGTTGATGGCGACCGCCTGGCCCTTGGCGAAGCCGTCGGCAATCCAGCTGCCGCTGCTGCGTGTCAGCGCCTTCGCCGCGACGGTAAACGGTCCAGACACGACGTTCCGGCTGGTCACGGCCACAGTGCCGACAAGTCCGGTTGCGGGGGTCAGCGTCGTGTTGCCGAGCAGCAAGGCACTGCCGAAGCCGGTGCCGGATGGCGTGCTGGCGTTGTCGAAGCCAAGGACCGTGGCGTTCCCGACATTGCCGTTGGACAGCGAGAATGACACCTGCTGCCCCGCTGCGAAGCCGAGATTGTCCCAGGACAGGCCGTCGCGACGGATGATGCGGTCCGCCTGAACGTCGAAGTTGCCGGTCACCTGCAGCCAGTCGGTCACCGAGATCGTCCCGGTGGCGTTGGCCAGAAGCGTCAGTGCGGGGGCCCCGTTGGCGCCGAGCAGAACCAGGATGCTGCCGGGCTTGAGGTCCTGATCGAGGATCGCGGTGATCGTGTAGGAACCGGTGACGGAGCCACCGACCGTGTCGACGCTCAGCATCACTTGCTGACCCACGGCGAAGCCGGCGTCCACCCACGAGCGGCCGTCGGTGCGCTCGAGCGTACCCGTCTTGCCGCCCAGGCTCGGCGTGATGTTGAAGGCGTTGGTCGGCGCAATGCCGGCCGTCATCTGGATCGGCGCATTGCCGCCACCGTGCACGGTGGTGAGGCCGCCGTGCTCGGAGACGAGCCCGATCGTGCCGTCGGCATTGTGATCCGGCCCCGGGATCAGCGTGCTGTTGATGTCCAGCCGGTCGTTGCCGGCGCCGAGGAAGATGTTCACCGACTCGATCGTCGAGTGGCTTGCGTCGGTGCTGAACTCATGCGTGACCGGGTCGACGACGATCGATCCGTAGCTGATGCCGCCCGGATACTTGACGGACTCGCCGAACGGCGCTGGCGCACCCGCCAGCAACTTGCTGAAATCGAGGGTGCCGCCCATCTCGAAGCCCGTCAGGGCCGTCGAGGTCAGCGTTCCCGTATCGTTGGCGACCGTGCCGTCGTTGTAGATGTTGAGCACGTCGATCGACTGGGTCTCCGGCGGCTGCGGCGGGATGTTGAACAGCGGCCCATTGGCCTCGCCCGGCAGCAGCACGGCCTGCACCAGCGAGCGGTCGGCCGCGGTGGTACCGCCTTCAACGGCGAGCGGTCCGCGGATGCCGTCGAGACGATGCGCGACCTTCGGGAAGGCGCGGTAATTCTCGTGGCCCGGCTGGATGTCGAACCATGGGTCGGCGATCAGCTGAACCGTAACCTGCTGATACCAGTTTCCGGTGTCCGGATAGCTGGGATCGGGTTTGGGCGGGCTGGGCGGCGTATAGGTCACGCGCGCGGCCATCTGGATGACCGTCACCGTAACGTTGTTGCCGTTGCCACCGAGCGACCCGCTGTAGAAGCCCGACGCCGGGTGGTCGGTCAGCACCAGCATGTCGAGCTTGTCCGGCGTCGTGCCGGTGATGAGATCGATCTTTTCGATCTTGTCGCCGCCAATGCCCTTGATCTTGATCAGCTGGCCCTCGAAGAAGCCGCTGTCGAGCCAGCTCGTGCCGTCCCTGCGGACCAGCACATCCAGCATCTTCCTGATGCTGACGTTCTGGTACGACGCGTCCGCGGCCGGGCTTCCGCTCAGCGTCAGCTGCGTGTCGCTCACCCCGGTCACTGTGAGTGCCGTTCCCAGGGCACTCTGGTCCGCCTGGAGGATGGTGATCACCTGCCCGATGGCGAAATTGTCGTTCTTGAAGCTGCCGACGTCGTTCCTGGTGATCACGTTGCCGGACACGCTGATGTTGCCGGTGAAGAGCTGGAACGGAACGCTCGTGACGCTGTAGTCGACGTTTCCGACGTACCGGCCGCGCTCGACGACCATGTCGATCGCCACGGTCTTGTTGTCGTCGGTATCGAAGGTACCGAACGCCGTCGGCAGGGCCGAGCCACCGGCATCCGTGAGGCGGATGGTGCTCGCCGTGACGCCGTCGTTCGCGGAGTCGATCGTGTAGAAACCGCCGGGCAGATTGATGTCGCCGTTGTCGACACCGACCACGCCGGTTCCCTCGATACGGATGCGCTGGCCCGGCAGGAAACCGTCGCCGATGAAACTGCCGGTCTCCGAACCGCTGGCGCGCGTGATGATCACGGTGTGGGCATCGACACTGGTCACCGTGATGTGGCCGGTGAAGAGCTGCACGGGCTGGAGCCCGCCCGTTTCCTGCAGACTGACCCGACCGCCGGTCACGAGGTCGGTCTGTCCGTCCGTCACCACATCGACATTGACGTTGGACTTCGGCGGGCTCTGCAGGCGCATCGTGTAGCTGTCGCCCTCCCCCGGCCCGTCCGAGGTTGTGCCAGCCGTGACCAGCGTCCGGCCGGCGCTCTCGAGCAGGAACACGCCCGCCGTCTCGTCGTCCAACACCTTGGCATAGATCGGCGTATCGCTGCTGAACGCCGCGTTCTTGTACGCCGTGTTCGATGTCGATACGAGGCCGTCAAGGTTGACGGTGCTCAGGAAGACACCGCCGGTAAAGGTCGGTACCACGTTGGCCAGTGTCTTCAACGTCAGCGTCGTCTCGGTTGCCGCAGTAATGAGATAGGCGCCGGCGTTCGGACCACCCGTAATGGTGATCTTGTGACCGACCGAGTAGCCGTCGGTCAGCCAATTGGCACCGAAATCCGCCGGATCCTGGCGGCTGACCGTGGCGCCGGCGAAGGTGAGATTCAACGACTGATCAACGTAGATCGAGTGAACGATCGTCGTGTTGTGCGGATCCTGGATCTGGCCATCGTTCACGGCGGTCGCCGTGATGATGACGGGCTTGTTCCAGTTGCTCGAATCGAATGTGAGGTAATAGACGCCCGAACGGACGCCAAACTGGTCCAGTCCGACGCCGAACCGCGCGTCGGACGAGCTCAGCGTCATGCGGCTGTCCTGCGGCTTCAGTGCAATGGTGACCACGCCGCCGATCGGCTGGTTCTCGAGCTCGACCGCATAGAGGTCGGTCACCGCCGTGGTGGCATCCCCCTCGAGCACGATCGTGTTGTTGTCGCTCGGATGATTGAGATATTTCGCCGGATAAAGCGCCGGGTCTGTCGTCGTCGGATCCAGTTGCGTGATCAGGATCCCGGGCTGGTCGTTGTCGTGAATCGTCACTTCGACGTTGCGCACGATGGCATGGTTGAAGGAGGCGTCGTCGCTGAGGACGCTGTGGCTCGTCACCACCGTCCGCACGCCCTCCGGCCGGTTGTCATCGACCGCCATCAGGTGGACCAGATGCTCGTGCGCCTTGTCCCAATTGGTGTCGTCGAACACCAGCACGATGGACCGCGCCGGGACGTGGATGAGGGTTCCGTTGAGGTAGATGTCGCGGTCGTAGTTCGCCGCCGCAATCGCTCCGACCTTCGAATCGTCCTCCGCCAAGAGCATGCTGTCGCCCGGCGGCAGGCCGTTCGCGTCGAGGGGAACCAGACCATTGCCGAGCTCATCCAGGATGTCGCCCGAATGCAGCAGCCCGTCCTTCACGTGCTCTTCCTCCGGCGGCATCGCCGCCGTGATGGTGACGTAGACATGGGTGCCGTGAACCGGCGCGTGCTGCAGATAGACGCCGTAGACGTCCTGGATTCCGCTCTCGCTGATATCTGTGAAACCACGGCTCGCATCGCCGAGCACTTCCTCGTCGATGATCACCTGCCCCTGGTTGGGCCGCGCGACGCTGAGATCGATGCCGTCGGCAACGATACCGTCATAGGCCGAGTCATCCGAGGTGACCCGGTTGTTCACCATTCCGCTGGTGCCTTCGATATCGCGCGACACCACCGGGCCGGTGACGTCACCCGCAACGTTCATCGTGTCGTTGCCGAGGCCGCCGATGACCCGCGTCGCCACGCCCGGCTGCGTGCTCAGCACGTCGATGATGTCGTCTCCCTCCAGCGCATCGACCTCGAGAACCTCGATGTTCTGGTAGGTCACCGTGAGGCCGGCTCCGAAGATGCCCTTTTCAGTGACGACGATGTGGTCGGCAAACTCGGTGCCGAGGATCACCAGCTTGTCGAAACCGTTGCCGCCATCGACCGACACCGGCGCATTGATGTTATATTCGACCTGGTTGGCACCGGCGCCCGTCCGAATGGCGGTTTCGGCCGCCGTCGAGAAGCCCCTGGTGAGCTTCGGCTTCGCGATCTCCTGGACCGGATCGACCCAGACGATGTCGCCCGTGACCGGGTTGGTCTCGGCCAACGCGAAGGCCCGCACCGTGAAGAGGTCGTTGCCATCGTCGCCTTCGAGCCGCAATGGCGATTGATTGCTGTAGACGGTGAACGTGTCATCGCCGGTGCCGCCCTCGGCCACCAGCGGCGAGGTCGCACCGGCAGAGAGCCAGCCGCGCGTCGTGGCGACCGTCCCGTAGATGCTCTGGGGCGTCAGCGAATTGACCAGCTGCGGGAACTGATCGTAGGGCGTCACGACCGAGCCGCCGAACGTATTGCCGAGCGGCGCCGGCGAATGGGTGCTGCCGTCACGCTGATAGCCGTAGATCTGGCCGATCTGGAACGAGTCGTTGTCGGCCCCGCCATCGAGCGTCGTGATGGCGGCATTGTCGTCCACGGCAAAGTAGTCGTTGCCGCCCTGGCCTAACACCATCAAGCTGCCGTTGATCGAGCTGTCGTAGTTGATGCGCTGGACGCTTTGCGACCGGACGTTTGGATCGTTGTTGGGATCCGAGGCCTGCGCCCGGGCGAGGTTGTTCACATGCAACAGCGCCACGAATGCCGAATCGTCGGCATAGAGCACCGGCCGGTTCGCCGTCTCCTGGGCTATTCCGGTCGTGCGCCGCAGCAGGAAGACGTCATCGAAGCCCTTGTCTGCTCCCCGATAGTTGGCGTTTGGATCGTTGATCGCGTTGTCATCGCGGCCGTACACAGTGAGGTTGTCGACGCCGTCGGCAGCGGCGCCGGTATCGAGCACGTTGACCACATAGTTGCGGACCTCGCCGTGCGTGCCGGTGGTGTTGATGACGTAGGTATCGGACGCCGACTGGCCGTCCAGCGTCAGGGTGTCGCCCGTTTCGACGCCGGTCTGCGTCTCCTGGGTGATGACCATCGACTGCAGCTGGTTGACGATGAAGAAGTCCTCGCTGTCGCCTGCCGGGGCCACCTTGTTGTTCTTGACCTTTGCGGAGACGGATTCGGCCCTGACAAAGTTCACGGCCGACAGCGTCAGAACGGTCGCCGTAACGTTCAGGACCGTGAAGCTGCGGTTGTTGGGATCGTCAGCGATTCCCGTGTCGACCGTGACGATGTCGCCGACGGCGAAGCCCGCCCATGTCCCGGCCGCGGCAGTGATCGTGTCGCCCCCGGCATTCCGCGCAAATGTCATCGAGGCGGTGACATTAATGATCTGCGTTGGGGTATTGCTGCCGAACGCGCGGGTCTTGCCGCCCGAGTAGCTCGACATCAAGCCGGCATTGCCGATACCGAGGCCCGTCGTGAATCCGCCATCGGGGATGACCTGGGCGGTGCCGCCCGGTATTGCCGACGTCGCCGTCCCGCTGAGGCCGCCAAGGAACGTCTCATCGAAGAATATCTGATCCGTATCGGCGTTGCCGAAGATGCGGGTCAGATAGCCGCTCGCCGTCGCGCCATGCGCGATGACGCCATGCAGGTGCATCACCGTGCCGAATTTCGGCGTGTCGTCCGGCGAGACGGTGTCGGTCCGGGCAATCCCGCTCGAGAGCTCGTTCACGCGGCGGAAGTCGCCATAGATATCGATATTCTGGCTGGCGAGTATCTGGGAGTTCGCCTCCGTGGTCACATTGTCGGCGACGCGCAGCAGAATCGAACCGTTGGGGGTGTTGATCAGACCGTGGACCAATGTCTCGGGCCCATTCTCGAGGAACAGGACCGCCCCCGTATTCAGCAGATGCAGGTCCTCGCCTTGCACCGCGCTCTCGCGCACGGTGAAGCGAATATTGCCGCCGACCGCATCGCCGCCGGCGATGCCGAGCGCCTGCAACAGCACCACTTCGGCGTTGTTGCCGTAGGGCGATGCCGTCGTGGGCAGCGCCTCGCTCAAATAGATACTTCCGGTCGCGCGGGCGCCGATCGTGCCATAGGCATAGGCCTGGGAATCGATCTCCAGGTCGTTGCCGCCGCTGGTATTGCCGATATTTCCGCCCCTGGCGAACAGATTGATCGTGTTGCCGATGACGGAGGCCGTGTCGTCACCGACGCCATCGGCGCGCGCATCGACGATGGAGCCCCTGGTCGTCGCCAGCGAGACGTCGCCCTGGGTGTTGACGAGGTCGACTTCCAGATCATCCACCTCGTTGGCGATGGCGCCGAGCCAGTGCTGGGATTCGGGCCCGCGCTGCACCTCCGTGATGAAGATGCCGCTCGTGTTGCCGACCTGAGCCGCCGTATCGATTGCGTCGAGGACGCCGAGCGCTGAGCCGACGCCATAGAGCGCATCGACGTTGATCTCGATGAAATTGTCCGGTGTGCCGATGCCACCGAAGCCCGACTTGTCGGCGCTCGTCGAGGTGATGCCGTTGTCGCCCGCGATCAACGTGATGTTGACGCCGGTCACGTCGGCTTCGCCCGAAGCTCCATCGTTCAGCGCATCGATGATCCGGGCCGGCGAATGCAGGGTCACGTCGTTCGCGGTCGACATGATGCGCCCGACGCGCAGGTCGCCGGTCTTCTCGGCCAGATCGATCCAGCCATTCGTCAGGACGTCGATGTGGTAGCTGTCGCTCGGACCGGGCGTCGCGGACCCGGTGATCTCCGTAATCGCCTTGACGTTGACGAGCCTCGGACTCGTCGCCGTCGGCTCGGCATTGGCGATGATGATGTTGTGGGCCGAGATGATGCCGGGACGATAGCGGTGGCCCGTCGAATCCAGCGCCCGGATGTCGTACGTGCTGTCGATATGCACGCCGCCGGTGCCGAATGCACCCGCGTCCTGTGGCAACGCGCTGCCTTCGTCGGGTAGGAATTTGTTGAAATAATCCTTGGTGTTCGCCGGCTCGCGGTCGATCACGTGCACCGCGCCGACCGTCCCGACATTCGTATCCTGGACGCTGCCCCAAATCCTCAGATTGGCGTCGCCCGCGGTATCCACCGCATCGATGACGACCGAGTACGGCGTATTGTCGTCGCGCAGCCGGCCCTTGACGTCCAGCCAGGCGAATCCTTCGGTCGTGCCATTGCCCTTGGCCACGGCCGTGAAGCGCTGTGCCGGTGTGAGAGAATGGAGGTCGGTGGCCGTTGCGGTCGGGGTGATCTCGATCGGGGTCGTCGGGCTCGATACCTCAGCCAGCTGGACCCGCAGGGAATCGAGCGCGATGATGTAGTAATAGTTGCCCGATGTCAGCCCGCCGAGCGCGGTGCCCGAGGCGACATATTTCACGAGCTCGCCATCGAAGAACTGGTTGAGCCCCAGCACGATCGAGTGATCGCCGCCGCTGACGTTTCCGCTCACGAAATCGGTCGCGGCCGGAACATTCGCGCTGTCGACCACATCGATGTTGACCCGATGCTGCGACGGGGAGACAGGATCGGCGAAGTTCACGATGCCGGGGTTCTGGCCAATATTCCCCTGCCGCGCCTCGATGTCGAGGATATTGGTCCGGATCAGCGAAGCTGGATCCGCGTCACCGTCTGCCCGGCTCGCGCTGGACAGGATGTCTCCATGGACGTTGATGACGCGCGTGGTACCGATCGGGTTGTCGATGACGCCGCTGAGCGTAATGTTCGGCGGATCCGTGTTGGTATTCTCGATGTCGATCAGCGTGGGGCTGACGTCGCGCTTGAGCTTGAAGGTCAGGCCGCGCGAGCCCGTGTTGGAGATGTCGACTTGCGGCTTGTCGGCCGGGTCGACATCCAGGACCTTGATGTCCTGCACGTTCATGTCCAGCTTGGACTTGTTGATCAACAGAACGTGGTGATAATTGTCGCGGAACTCCCAGGTGCCGCCGCTGCCGTTGATGTGGTCTGCCGCCGCGAAATAGACGTCGCCAGGATCGTTGTTAATGATGTCGTGAACGTTGATGAAGCTGCCGATGTCGACGTCGACGTTGACCTGGCGCTCGATCGCTCCGTTCTCTCCGACGATCAGCACGGGGGACTGCCCCGAGTAGATCACGACGTTGGAATCGAATTCGATCGTCGCCACCACGTCCGGGTCCCTGTGGGGACTTCCGGACAGGCTGAAGCCGAGCGCTCGAACATGATCCGGGTTCTCGCTGATGATGGCCATGGCGCCCGGCCCGGTCTCCGGCTGGTTCGTCATGTCGATATCGAATGCGAGCCGCGGAGTGGACGGATGCACCGACGGCAGCAGCACCGGATCGCCGTCGACGCGCGGGGTCGCGGTGACTATCGCGTTCGACGCGCTGTTGACGTCCGAGTGGAGCTTGGTCGTGTTGCTGGAGCTCGAATCGACGCCGCCGAACAGCCCAGTCGCGCTCGAATTAGCCCGCGCCTTGGTGAAGATGGCATTGTAGGACGTCCGGAAATCGACGCCTTCCCAGCCCGTGATGGTCGCAAATCCGTTCACCTTGATGTTGAGCGGAATCTCGACGTTGACCGTGGACGAGGCGGTTCCAACCGCGACGAGGCCACCGCCATCGCCTTCGCTGATCGCGACGACCGACATCAAGGCCTGGTTCCCGGTCGCTCTCACGTCGCCATCGCTGGCGGACAGCACGACGATTCTGCCTTCAAGCTTGGCGGCGGTACCGACCTCCACGTTGGTATTGCCGCCCAACGTGGCTTCGGCGCTTGCATTGGCGTCGCCGCCGAGTCCAACGCCGGTCGCATCCGTATTGGCGCTCTGATTGCTCCGTACCTCAGCCGCAACGATCAGATCACCGCCAGCGAGGATCGCCGCGTTGTTGTTGATGGTGGCGAGCGTATCGACCGAAATCCTGGAATGAGTGTGACCAATGGCGACGCCGACCAATCCTCCCGTGATCACGTGAGCGGCCGCCTGGGCCTGATTCAGAGTCAAGGCGAGCACCGACACGCCACCGTTGGCCTCGATGCGCGTACCATCGCTGACATAGGCCAGGGTCTTGTGGTTCGGACCGTTCTGGTCGGAATCCGCGGTCGGAATGCCGAGCCCGACGAAGCCACCGCCCTCGTCTTCTGCGTTCGACGTCGCATTCGTAGTCGACTGGGCCTTGATGACGACATCGCCGCCTGCCGAGACGAGATCAGCGCGTAATGTATGCTTCGACGTCAGGATTGTCGTTGACGACTGCGTGCGTGATGTTCGCACCGAGCAGGACGCCGCCTCCCGAGCCAGTTGCTACCGCAGAGGAGACGCCGTCTCCGGTCGGTGGGGAAATGACATTGAGCGGCGTACCGCCCGGTCCGGTCAGCGTGACCGTCACCGCAGGGCCACTCTTGAGATTGACGCGCAGCTGTTGCAGGCCGGAGCCGGCCGCCTTGATGTCAACGGCTTCCGCTCCGATCGTGTGATTTCCGGTCGCTCCGGGAGCCGACAGGGTCAGTGCCGTATCGCTCAGATCGGCCTTGAGGTGCAGCTTGAACTGGTTGTCGTTCAGCTTCTCGACGTAGAACTGCTTGCCGTCGGCGTTGTTGCCGTCCGCCGTCATCGGCAGATCCGACTTCTTCACCAGGCTGTGTGTGACCGCCTTGAGATCAGTAAAATCGGGGTTGGTCTGATCTTTCGTTCCGGGATTCAGCCCGATCACGACCTTCGCCGCGGTCGTGTCGTTGTTGACCGTGTTTGATTCCGTGAGAGTGAGCGTCGAGCCGCCAGAGCCGCTGCTGATGTGGACGGTGCGATTGTTGCTTCCAAGGTTGGTAGCGCTGATGACCAACGTCTGGCCATCCTTGAAGCCGAAGTCCGACCAGTTATGGCCATCGGTCCGCGTGATCGTGTCGCCGGTGCCGTGCCTCGTGAAGGTGATATTTCCCATTCCGAGCGAGGAAGCGTCGCCGAGCTGGATCGAGCTGCTGTTCGGTCCGCCGACGGTCACGACCTTGTAGTCGGCACCGTCGGTCAGACCGTCGATCACCTTAATGGGCAGTTTACCTCCGGTCGCTTCGTAACGGACGATATCGCCCAACGCGAAGCCCCAACTGGCGGCATCGCCGTTGGCGTCGACGTATTGGATGTTGTTGTTGTCGACGTTGTTGTACGTCTTGCTGCCAGAGTTGAAGATCGCGGAATTGGGATCCACGTCCACCTGCACGCTGACGAAGGTATGCGCCGCCGGCGCATGATAGGTGACCGCCTCGCCATTGAAGAACTGGTGGTTTGTCAGGTCGATCGTCTGACTGGATGCAGGCGGCGTGAAGTTCTCCTGGACATAGCTTCCACCCGGCTCCCGCAGCTTGATATGGACTGGATCCAGCGGATTGGGAATGTAGACGCTGTAGATGTGGCCCGGCGTCAAGCCGTCGACGACCACGCCTCCGGCGGGTTCGTACTCGATCAGGTCGCCGTTGTTCAAATTCACTGCCGACGGCAGCGTGATGATGTCCGTCGTCGGATCGACCTTTGCACCGTCGAAGACATCGCCAAACGCAAGGTGATTATCGTCGATCCTGATCACGGTCTTGATGATGATGTCGTTGTTGTCGTTGTCCTTGCCATTGACGGTGAGACCGTCGATCCCGGCGTTGCTCGGCAGCACGACCGTCGATCCGGTCTGAAGCCCGTGATTGGTCACCTCGACCGAATTATTGAGCGGATTGGCGAGGTCGTCGGATGTCTCCGTATTGATGATCTGGTAGTTCGGCGGCGTCTTGGTCTGCTGCGGTTCGGCCTTCGCCATGACGGTGATGTTACCGCCGGCGGTCACCGTTGGCGGGTCGATATAGGCCTTTACTGTTGGTGTGATGTCGGTGGTCGAGTCGGCCTCGCCGATCTGCGCACCACCCGACAGCCCGAACCCCTTGGTCAGGGCGTCACCCTCCGGATGGTCGATCGCCAGCACTTCGATCTTTCCGGTGGTGTTGATGCTGCCGCCGGACTGGACATAGGCCTCTACGTCCGGCGCGACCCTCGCCGTCGAGCTGTTGATATCCAACGTGAACAGGATTCCTCCAACGACTGCGGTCTCGGTCGCCTTCGCCGCTTCGGTTCCCGTGGCGTAAATGTTTAGCTCCGAAGCCGTGATCACCGAGCCGTCGAGGTGAGCCTTGACTGAGCTCTTCGTTTCCGCTGTCGCGATCGTCACGCCGATGCCGAGACCACCCAGGCCGATGCCGTGCGCCGAAGCGACGGCGTTGCTGTTGTCGGTCGCACTGATCGTCACGGCGTCAGTCGCGGTCACCGTGCCGGTGATCTTGCTCTCCATCGTCGGCGACATGATCGCGGTGGCGACGCCGCCTTCCGCACCCAGAAGGGTTCCGCCCGCGGAGGTCTGCGCCTCGGCACTTGACCCATAACTGGTATCCTTGCCGAGATTCTCCGAAGTCGTGACGGACACCTTCCTGGCACTGACCGATCCGTTGCCGATGCTCGCAGTGATCGCGGTCTCGACGTCCGCCTTCACGAAGGACAGGCCGGCTCCCGCACCGAGGCTGATCTCCACGCCCTCGACGAACGGATTGACCAGGTCGACCGATTCGGCGTTGACCGTGACGTCACCGGTGACGATGACCTTGGCGCCGTCGCCGATGGCCGCGCTCGCCACCGCCTTGTCCGAGACCCGCGCAAAATTGACGCCCGTGGCAACGAGTCCGGCCGAGACCGCGACAGTGTGCACATCGGTGGTCGTGGTATCGCTCGCATCGACCGTCAACGACTTGACCACCCCGGCCTTGCCGATCTCCGCGCTTCCGTCGACCGTTGCGCTGGCGCCGCCCGTCACGTCGAGGCTGGTATAGGACACGCCGGCGGCCACGGCACCAGCCGACACCTGGGCGGTGAGTTCGGTGAGATCCCTTGTGTTGGTCGCGCTGACTTTGACGTCGGCTGCCTGCGTGACGTTGCCGAGGCTGGCCTGCACCAGGCTCGTGTCGCTGATCACCACGACAGCCGCGCCGACGCCGACAAAACCGCCTGCCGCGTCCAGCGCGAGCAGGTTCACGCTCTCGTTGAGGCTCGCATTCACATTGATGTCGCTGGCGAGGCCGGCGCTCAGCGTTCCGTCTGCAAAAGCGGTCACGTTGTTGCCGAGCGACAGCACGGCAACGGCGGCGCCCGCCCCCACGAATCCAACCGCAGCCTGACCGGTCGTAACCTTGATGATGTCGGACTCGTGCGCGCCGACATTGATGGCCAACCCGGCATTGAGATGAGCGCCGCCCTTCACGATCGCCGACGTGCCGTTCGGAATGAGCGGGTCGGCCGCCGGTGGCGGCGCGCTGTTCTCGGTGTTGGTGATACCGGTCTTGGTCGGCGCCTTGGCATTGATGCCGGCGGTGGCCCCGCCGGGCCCGGAGATCGCCTGGCTGATCCGGTCGCGATTGCTGTTCGCCTTGCCGTCGGAGGTGAAATTGTTGATGCCGCCCGCGTTGCTGTTGGTGACCTGGTTCTTGCCGGCCTCCGCCTCGGCGGCCGCATCACTGTCCGCCGACCCGTTCACGTTGCTGAAGGATTGATTGTCGTTTCCGGCCTGCGACAGGGCGATCAGGCCCGTGCCGTTGTGGTTCTGTGCATTCAAGGCCGAATTGTAGAGCTCGACCTTGCCGGTGGCATGACCGCTGCCATCGAGGAGCTGGTGCAGGAAGACGTGATCCCCGTCATGCACGGAGCCGAGATCGCTGCCGCCGCCGCTATGGTAGATCACCTCGGCGCCGTCGCCGAAGGTCGGCTTGCCGAAGTCGATAGTGCCATCGCCGGTATCGACGGCGCCCGTGCCGAATGAAACCGGCTTCGCATCCAGCGCGCTGTCGCTGGTCGCGTTGCCGTCCTTGTCTTTTCCGGTCTTCTCGATCTGCTTGCCGATGGACCAGACGCTGACCGCACCGCCGACGCCGACAAAGCCGCCCGCGCCGCTGGCATCGAATCCTTCGATGTCCTTGAGAGACAATGCATACACATCGATGTCGGCAGCTGCATTCACGGTCGCATTTGCACCGACCACGGCCTTCACATTGTTGTTGACCGTGCCGACGTCCACTGCGCCGGAAACGCCGACGAATCCTGCGCCGATGCCGATGACGAATGTCTTCACGCTGACGTCGTCCGCAGCGCCGACATGGACGCTCTGCGCGCTCGCGGCACTGCCCTCATGCGCCGTGTTGATCAGCGCTCCGTCCAGGATCGAGGCGTCGGTCTCCCCGCTGATCAGCGTCACGCCGACGGCTCCCGAAACGCCGACGAAGCCGCCTGCGCCGGCGGCAACGATATGGAGGAGATCCTCTTTCGACTCTGCCTGCACCAGCACGCCATGCGCCGTGGTCCGGCCGAACCCGGAACCGATCGTCCCATCCAGGATGTTGCCCTGGCCGGCCGATTTTCCGAGCCCATCAACTTGGGCATTCGCCGCGATGAAAGCTTCGGTATCCTTGTGGATCAGCATCACGCCGACCGACCCACCAACGCCGACGGCACCACCGGCCAGAGCGCCGGACAGCTCGAGCACATGGGTGTCGTCGGCGGCAGAGACCAGGACGTCGCCGTGTGCGAACACGACGGCGTGGTCGTCGATATGCGCCTTGGTCGTGTTGCTGACGCTAAGGACATCCACCGCGCCGCCGACGCCAACGAAGCCTCCGGCAATGCCGAAGCCGATCATCACGACGTTCTCTTTGGCGTTTGCCGCGACGCCGATGTCGCCGAGCGCATTCACGGTGGCGTGGTCGCCGATATAGGCCTCTGTGGTATTCCCGATCACATTGACGCCGACCGCCGGCGCCACGCCGACCAGACCGCCGGCCGCCGAGCCGGCAATTGCGAGGTGATAGAAGTCGGCGGCGGCGCCGACCAGCACCGTTTGTTCGCCGGCAGCGGTGGCCGTACTGCCGTTCACCGTGGCATGGTCGCCGATATAGGCCTTGGTCGTCGCATTGACGACGTCGACGCCGGCCGTGACCGCGACGCCGACTTCGCCCGCACCGACGCTGAACGTGAAGGTTCTGATCTCGTCCTGATTGGTGGCCGCCACCGCGACACCGTGGAAGCCGCTTTGGACCGTCGGGCCTGCCGACCGGATGTTGCTCAGCGAGTCGTCGGACACGTCCTGGTCGCCGCTACCGCTCGAGCTCGTCTTCATCGGCTTGAGCGCGGGCGTACCAACATGTCCGCCCGAGCGAAGATTGCTGCGCGCCACCGGATCATCGGACTCCGCGTTCGAGCTGGTGCTGCTGTCGCTGGTCTCGATCCCCTGCCCTTTCGGGCTATCCGGCGAGAACTTGTCGCCGGCATTGACCGGCGTCAGCGTGATGCCGATCGCGCCCGTGTTCACGTCCGCGCCCACGCCTTGTCCGTCGCCCGTCACGACGGCCCCGGACCCGATGAACGCTTCGATGTCCTTGGTCATGACGTTGACGCCGGCGGCTGCGCCGATACCGACGGTTCCGGCCGCAAGAACTGCGGCTATCTCGTTGATGTCGGTCTGGTCGTCCGCCGAAATGGCGACGGTGCCTGTGGCGTGCACGTTACCTTGACCGAAGCTCAGCGTGCCGTCGGTGGGATCGTCGCCAATGAAGGCCCTCGTATGCAACTCGAAGACATTCACGTCGGCATTCGCACCCACGCCGACCGTACCGCCGACGGCGATGCCGGCCGACACCGAAATCAGCGTCTCGGTCGACGCGGCGGCGACCAGGATGTTGCCGCCGACGGTCGCCGTCACGTTCGAGTCGATGAAGGCAGTCGTGAATTTCTTGAACACGCCCACACCGACGCCGACGCCCACACCGGCCGTGCCGCTCGCCGCGATCGAGCCCGCAACCGTGGTAACTGCCGTGTCGTCGGTCGCCTTCACGGTGAGATCGTGCACGCCCACGACCGTGACCGAGGTGCCGTGCCCGATCGACGCCGTGGTGTGCTCCGTCAAGACGTTGATCGCCGCCGAGCCCGCTACCCCGACATCTCCGCCGCCGCCAAAGCCGGCCGCGATCGTGATAATGTCTTCGCTTTCCTTGGCGATGACATCGATATTGCCGCCGGCGCGCAGCGTGGCGTTGGCGCCGACATAGGCCTGCACGGTCGCATTGTGAACCAGCGTGGTGTTCGCCAGACCGATTCCCGCGGTATTCCCGACTCCAATCGCGCCCGCGACCATCGTCGTAATGAAGGTGTCGGTCGCAGTCACCGAGATGGCGCCACCCGAACGCACCTGCGCAGAATCGTCGATATAGGCGTCTGTCTGCGGGTGAATGTCGGCGATGCCAACCGATGCCGCCGCTCCAGTTCCTCCAAACCCGCCGCCGATCGTGCCGGCAACCGACAACATCGTCTCCGGGGATGTCGCCGTCACGGTGACCGCTCCGCCGCCATTGTTGCCGACATGCGCCGACGAACCGATATAGGCCTTCGTCGTCTTGTGCAGGATCTCGACATCCAGTCCGACGCCGAAGCCTGACGAGTCGATAGACAAGGCCAATGCGCCAGCGACGCTGACGACCTTGGTCTCGTTCGTCGCCCCCACGGTAACCGTCTGGCCGCTGCCGACCGTGTAGAGACCGCCCTGGTTGATCTGGCTGAAGGCGCCGATATGCGCATCCACGTCGACGTGCAGATCGTTGATGATGAATGAGCCGGCAACGGCCAAATCGGCTTGGCTGGCAGACCCCGCGACCGCCACCGACGTGAGCTTCGGCTTGAGCAATGGCAGGTCGATTTCGGTCGGCACCATGTGACTCTCGGCGTTCACCGAGATGGCGCCGGCGGCGTCGGCGTCGCCACCGATTGCTGCCGTTACCGTGGCATGCAGCAGCGTCACGTTGATCGCGGCGCCGAACGCGCCCTTGTCCTTGGAGAACGCACCCGCAGCCGCGAGCGTCTGTGGCCCGAGAACGGCCGTTCCATTGACCGCGATACCGCCGTCGGACTCGAGGTGCGATGTGCTCGCCGTCGACGCTTCGGTGTCGAAATGATCGACGATGTTGATCGCCACTGAGCCGGCAATGCTCATGCCGCCCTTGCCGCCCGCGGCCGCCGCACCCCATGCGACAAAGTCGTTGGTCTCGCCGCTCGGCGTGATCGCTTCGAGCGTGATGCCCGCGACCGCATCATGACTAATGATGATCGACCCGCCGCCGACGAGGGCCTTGTTGGTCGCTCCGAGCCAGTTGACGCTGACACCGGCCGCAATGTGATCGTCACCGTCCAGCTTGACACCGGTGCCGATCGCCTTGGCGCTGCCGTCATATTGGGCCACGGCGGAAATCATCACAGCGCCTTGCGCCGTGATGTCCGCGCCGTTTGTCACCTTGGCGGTGTTATCCGCCAGAATCCGGTTCACCGCAATCGATGCCGCAACCGACACGCCGCTGTCGTTCTGACCGCCCTGCGATGAGGCCGAGCTGTTGCCACTCGAGGCGTTGCCGCCCGCCGACGGCAACGACACGCCCTTGCTGTTGGTGCTCGCGTTGCTGCCGTTGACCTGTCCGTCAGCCTGCTTGTCGGCATTGTTGCCCGATCCGGAATCGTCGTCCTTGCCCTTGGCCGACGCAAGGGCCGTCGTTTCGCTGACGACCGTGGAGCTCGAGGCGACCGTCGCAGCGCCGCCGGTGGTGGTGACACTTCTTGCAAGTTCGGCACTGACGTTCTCGGTCAGCCAGGCAATCGCGATCGAGGCACCGACACCGACACTCTTGCCGGCCGCCTCGGCGTCGGTTTCGGTGATGTAGTCCACCTCGTTCGACGCGGTGATCGACGCATCGCCCGTGGCCGAAACGGTGCCGCCCGTGCCGACATAGGCCGACACCGTATCGGAGGCGACCAGGATGCCGGCGCCCACGGCGACGCCAACGCCACCCGCAGCGCCGTTTTCGCCGTGCGTGAACGTCGACACCACGTTTTCGGCCGAGACCGTGAATTGGCCGGCGGCGCCGGACCATGTCGTGCCGTTGATGATCGCCGCGTTGACCGTGTTGGTGGGGACGTCAACCGCGACCGAGGCGCCAACGCCGACATTCTCTCCATCGGTATCGCCGTGCGGAAGTGCTCGTGACAGATTGTCCTCGCTGCTTCCAGCTCTCACTGCAACATCGAGACCGCCGGTGATCGCGACCTTCGCCGTGCTCGTCCCGGAATGATCCCCGGACGGCGTCTTGCCGATGACCGCTTCGGTTTCATTGTTCACGACATTGACTGCGACCGATACGGAGACCCCGATATCGCCGGATCCGGCCGCCGACAATGCCTCGGCGCGCGACGAATGGCTTTCGTCGACGACCCTGGTGCCGTTGCCGTCACTCGTCAGTTCGAGCGCCTTGCCGGCATAAGCCTCGTTGCGTGATGCCGCGAGCTGATAGTGCCCGCCGGTCAGGTCGATGACGTAATAGACCGTGTTGCTGGAAAGGCCACCAATCGCGGTGCTTCCGGGCGGAACGTCGTACGTCACGGAATCGCCGGTGCGCAGATGCGCATTGGCGCCGAGATTGAGCAGCCGGACGGTGCCGCCGGCCGTGAACTTGACATCACTCAGAGGATTGGGCGTCGGAACGCCCATGACATCCTCGACCTTGTAGAAATGCTGATCGCCGGATCCCGGCGACGTAAGGTCGATCTGCTTGTTCGCGCCGGTGGTCTCTCCCGCCTCGGCTTTCGCCTTGCTGTCATAGAGCCTGATCGTGCCGTCGTCGTTGACGTGCACGTAGTAGTCCTGGCTGAGATTGGTCAGTCCGCCGATATCGCCGCTGAGGGCGAAGTTAAGGTATTCGACCCGATCACCGTTCTTCAGGCCCGATCCAAGCCCAACGAAGATCGTATCGTCGGTCGTGTTCACGACGTCGGGCTTGATCACCGGGGCGTCGATCTTCCGCTCGTCCATCACCGCTTCGACGATCACGCCGCCGGCGTGAATATCGGTGTTGTTGCCGATGTAGCCGAGGTTGGTCGGGTTGTTCAGGGCAATTGCCACGCCCAGGCCGACGCCGGTTCCCCCGGACTCAGTAGTCGCCTTGCCATCGGCAGTCGCGTGTCCGTCGGAATTGAGCGCCGAATGAACGGTGAGCAAGCCGGTAGCGGTGACCTTGCGATTGTCCGAGATCGACGCAGTCGACGTCGCATTCTGGACATCGAGGGCAACCGCGCCTGCGACGGTGACGTTGCCCCCGCCCGAAGACGCCTTGTTGGTGTCCGTCGCGCCGGTTCCCTTCGCATTGCTGTTCTTGCTCGTCGCAGCAGAGTTCGCGAAATTCTTCTGACCCGTCGTCTTCTGGTCGATGCTCTTGCCGCCGTTGCTGTTGTTCTTCGTTTCGTCCTCGCCGCCGGCGGCACTGGCCTTGGCCCTGGTCTCGCTGATCGAAATGGCATTCGACAGGAATGCCGCCGCGCCGCCCGTAGTGACGAGGTCGCGTCCGGTAGTCGCCAGTGAATGGTCGTTGACGAAGCTGAGCCCGATGGAAATACCGATCGCCGTCCCTGCCTGGGTGTCTCCCTCGGCCGAGGTCGTTACCTGATCGGTAAGCGTAGCGGACGCCGTGAAGGCACCGCCGATGTCCAATTCGCCTCCGGTGCCGAGCTTGGCCGACACATCATTATCGGAGATCGATATCGCGATGACCGGGGTGACAGAAGTGCTCTTGCCCACCGCCCCGTTCATCGCGTCGGTTTCCATCGTGTGGATCGACGTGGCGATGAGCGTCAGGTCCTTGGCGCCTGCCAATACGGCACCATCGTCGAGGTAGGCGGAGGTCGTGTCATCGTCGTAGCCGAGCGCGACCGAGATTCCGACACCGGTCTTGGCGGGATCGCCCTTGCTGTCGGCGGGCGTGGCCCTGGTGACGAGCGCAATGTTGGACTCCGCCTCGATCGTAACGTTGGTCGGACTCGACAGCGTGACGTTTGCCGTCTTGGCGAGGTACGCATAGTTATGATTGAAGACGAAGTTGAGCGCGACCGAACCGTCGACTGTCAGGTTCTCGGCCGTGCCAATGCCCGAGATCGACGTGACCGTGAACACGCTCTGTTGCGGAGCCAGCACGTCGATGACAAGCGAGCTTCCTGTAATGGTCGTGTTTCCGTCGATGTAGGCGAGATTGCTCCGGTCGGCGACGCCGATCGCCACCGCGATGCCCACGCCCTGCTGAGCGTTGCCGGAGGTGTCACCGGTGAAGCTCGCGTCGGCACCAACAGTCTGCACGTCCCTGGTCGTGGTTGTGACTGCGACCGCGCCGGTCCTGGCGTCGATCGTGCCCGCGTTGATGAACGAAGACGCTGTTCCGGTGTCGACGCCCACGGCAACCGCACCGGCGAAAGTGATGCTGCCCTCGTTGGTGGTCGCACCGTTGCTGCCGAGGGTCTTCTGGCTCGCGTTGCCTCCGCCCCCGTCCGAGGATCCGCCGACCGAGGAGGACGCCGACGTCATGATGGTGCGATCGGCTCCCGCAGCCAGCGTCACCCCTGTGCCGTCGACGGTCGCGCCGTCGATCGACGCCGTTGTATCGCCGAAGATCACCGAAACCGCGACGGCCGCGCCGGCGCTGCCCGCGCTGCCGTCGGCCAAGGTCGTGGCGTTCAGCTTGCTCGTCGCTTGCAGCGTCGCAGCACTCGCCCCGGTGGCATTCACAGTGGCTCCGCCGGAAACACCAAGCTTGGCCCCGCTGTCGAATACGGTCAAAGCAACGGCGGCGTCCTTGGACGCATCGCTGCCGGAGCCGGGCGCGGCGGACGCATTGATCGTAACGTCGGACTTGGCTGTCGCGCCGATCTTGCCGCTGGCGTTAACATGGCTTGACGCCCCGTGGATCAGCACCTCCGGATCGGCCTCGCCGGCCACGAGCGTGATCTTGAACGAACCATTGTTGACCGACGATGCCTTGAGCGTGCCGTCGACCGTCGCAGCGAGGGTGAGATCGCCGGCAGTCGCGCTCAATATCGAATCGCCGATGTCGATCTTTGCGCTCGAGAAGCTCGTGACCAGCGAGACGAGATGGATGTTGTTGCCCAGGTTGTCGTTGATCGCATCGGCGATCTTTCCGGTAATCTTGCCGCTGAAGCCGGAATCATCAGCATTGCCCTGAACCGAGCCGTCAGCGTCCACATCGAGGGCTGAGTGTGCGGTGAACGCGACAGAGCTTGCAGTGAGATTGGCGCCGGTCAGCGTGATCCCTGAATTTGCATCGGCCAGGATGCCTTGGTTCACGACGGGGTCGTTGCCCGCGGTCACCTGCGAAGCGAGGGTCAGGCTGCCACCGAAAGCCGCATGCGCACTCGACGAGATGGCGGAATCGGCCGTGAGATTGAGCCCAAAGTTGAGGACGGCCGAAGCGCCGTCGAGCTTGACGGTGTCCTGGAACAGCCTTTGGTCGCCCCCCGTGAAATTGATATTGAGGGTACCGCCACCGCCGACGAATCCGTTCAAGGCGGAGAACGTATCGAGGTCGATGTGGATCGTGTCCCCGAAGCCCGCCTGTGCGATCGAACCGCCGGAACGCTCGATCGTGACGTTGTTGTCCGTCAGAGCCGCGGTACCCGCGACGTTTGAAGTGCCGGTCTCGAAGAGAGTGAGGCTGCTGGAGCCACTCGCCTGCAGCGTGAACTCGTGCACCGATGGGTTCGGTATCGTCGCGTACGAAATGTCGGCCGACAGCAGCAGACGCGGCTCTATCGCCTCCAGCGTGAAGTTCTGCCGCCGCGGCTTTGCAACCGAACTCGCGGCACTGCCCGTGCGTCGGCGCCTTCTACTGTCCCGCCCGGGAATGATCTCGCGAATGACCTTGTTGAGAAGCGTCTCGAACACGGAGCGCTTGTGAGCTTCCTTATTCCAGCGCCAGGCTATACCCATCGGAATGCCCCATCAAAAAATGGACCGAACGGCGAGCAGCAAATTCGCGTACGCAAGGCGGCTCAAGCACTACGCGCTTGAGAAGGCTAGTGATGTGTGCCGGGGAGAGATCGAGTGCACGTGCCGTCGACGGCACGCGACAGAGGACGAGCTAAATTCCAAATGTTTAAGGTGCTAAAATTCTTGTTCATTGCATCGCCTCCTTCGAATGACGAGTGGGCGGCTTAAACGAAATTTACGCGCAGCTTAAATCGGCTTTAACTACGAAAGTATGACACGACCTCAGATTGGCTACAAGCGCTTTACTCCCGCGCAGTTTATCGACAACTCGTTGAAATAAATTCCGGTTGAAACACGACCGTGATTGCAACCCGACACTCCTGACGATGATCAGCTCCGCTCAGGAGGCGTGTGCCTCCTCAATAACTTAGGCGCAGAGCCCGGCAGAAATTTTGCCAAAATACGCAACTCCACCTTATGTAGCCTGAGGTTGTAAATGGTGCGGATGCCACGAAACGAAAGCATGCGTTGCGTCAGAGCAGCTCCGATACCGTCCTGCCTCGCGGTTTTTTTATCGAGCGTGAGAGACCGGGAATCTTTGGCCGGTCGTGCCGCATCCCGGATGCCACTGCACCCCGAGCACCACGCCGCGACGTTCAGGCGTTACAGACCGATCAGCGAACAGCTGCACATTTGCGCTGGATGATGCTGCAGGTTGAACGCTGCCTCGCCAAACTCGGCCGAGGAGTGCTCGTCGAAGCACGAACGTGAGGTCGTGACCGACGGACGGCACCGACCTTGGCCGGCAAATGCAGTATCCAGGATTGCCGGACTCACGGAGCCGTTTGGCGTAAGCGAGTCACCCGCGTTAATTGCAGGCCGGCCGACTTCGCGGGGTTCAACACAGACATAGGTAGAGGAGCTTGGCGTTGTTCGCCAAGATTCCGGGCCAAGATTCGGCGCGCTTCGCCTTCTAGATGTCCCGATCGCCGACCGAAGAGATCCGGACGCGGAAGCCTTTAGCCTCGATGGCGCGGATCAGCTGTTCGAGGCTCATCTCCTCCGGCCGCATCGAGAGCTGGTCCGAGGGACCTTGATCCTGAGTATTCACGAGATGAACACCGTCCTCGAGAAACTCAGCGCTGACGTTAAGTACCTTTGCCACGGCCTTTATGGTGGCGGGCTTGGGCACCCTGCCGCGCTTCTCCCAATGCCAGATCGCAGGGGGAGTCACGTCAATCCGTCGAGCCAGCTCCGTGATGGTCATCGACCGCTCTTCTCGCAGCTGTTTCAAGCGCGAACCGAAATTGGCAATCGTCTTGTTCTTGAATTTAGGCACCTGTAAATTCCATTTGCAGTCTGGGAATCAGCGTTAACGACCAAAAGCAGGCGAGACTACGGTCTCGTTCGTTTTCAAGTCAATGATAGATCTATAGGTTTTCGCCCTCGGAAACCGGTGCGGTCCGTCGCAATCCTATGCAATCGGTCAGCCAACCTGTCCTCTTCGGTTTTGTTCAGCCGGCCCAGCCATGCAAGGCCCGAGCCACAACTGGAAAGACAATCTCGTTCAGCGTCACGCGTTCCTAACTCCATAGCCCGACGCCGGCGTGACACATATCCCTCGCCGCAGACGGCCGCTCCGCCGAGGCAAAGGGCGGCCGGTCGGTTACGGCCCTGTAATGCCTCGGCGGCGTTAAGTAAACAGGCAAGGCAATCCCTGCCGCTCCTTCACTCGATTGATCAGTGGCCGCTCCAGTGTCACTATGCGCCGGATTGAGCAGGGTAAGGGTTTGGCCGGACGAGCTTTTCTTCATCGCCGGCCATAGCCCGGCAGAGGGGATTGCGTGACCATTTGGCGACGTTCTTTATGTCGGTTGCGGCCCGGGCTGTTGCTGTCGACCGGGGCGCTTTTTGCTCTTGCGGCTCCTTGCGTCGCGCAGACGGCCGCGCCCCGTCCGGCAGCAGAGCAAAGTCCGGAGGGTCCCAAGCGCATCGAGCATCGTCAGCCTCTGATCGACATCCTTGCACACATGTCCGGCAGGTGCACGACCCTCAAGATCGCGGGTCGCAGCTACGCCTGCAAGGCCGTTGTCTACGCTCATAACGAAGCCGGGCGCGTGAGCTTCGCGGTGGCTATCGAGGATCCGGCGGACGACGGCCACGTCGTGTCCTTCTCCGGCGAGAAAGGAAAGCGCTTCGACGACAATTCCTATGAGCTTCCGATCGATCGGATGCTCTTGAACTCCAAGCACCGGCCGAAGGTCCACGGGCTGCCGGTGCCCGCGGAGGAGGCATCGACCGGCATCTGCCGCCAGTTCGGCAACTTTGCCGCGCGGCGGGTCTCGAGTGTCACCTGCACTGCAACGGACTCGCGAGGACAGAGCTATGAACTGCTGTTCGTTTCGGACGGCTCTCCCATCGGCGTTCGACGCGTGAGGCAGTCAGCCGCGTCGATCGACGACCCGTTCAAGTAGTCCTGCATCCAAATAATCCTAGAGCGACGCAGGCAGGTTTTCTGCGCTGCCGTTGCGCGCCAGGATTTGGCCGGCATGGCGCATCATAAAAGGGCATTAACGCGTTGGCGCCACGAGTTAATGGCAGCCTGACCGCCATCCGCGCGAGCACGCTCGACCTCGCCCATGCTTCCTATTTCTGGCGGAAGGAGTGATTGAACGACATGATCAATGGGCCGACGAGATATTCAAATGCCGTGCGCTGGACGGTCGGGATCATGACGGTTGCCGGCATTCCCGGATAAAGCTTGATGTTCGGCATGGCCGCAAGCTCGTCCTGATCAATTCGCACGAACGCCGTGTAGTACGGGTTGTTGCTCTTGGGGTCGGTCAGACGATCTGCCGAGACCTGGATGACGTCACCATGAATGATCGGCACGATCCGCTGCTTGTAAGCCGTGAGGTGAACTTCCGCGCGCACGTTGGGATGCACGTCGCTGATGTCCTCCACCGCCACCTGCGCTTCGATTGTCAGCCCATCCTGCTCCGGGACGATGTCCAGGATCTTTTCGCCGCGCTGTATGACGCCGCCGACTGAAAAGACGTTGAGGCCGACCACCTGGCCGCTATAGGGCGCGCGGATCTCCATGCGCCCCAGGACCGCTTTGGCGTTCATGGCTTTCGGGATGACTTCCAGAATTTTCGCTTGAGTGTCACGAAGGTCCTTGGTCACGTCGGTCATTCGATCATTGTCGAGCTGCGCCATTTGCTGCTCTTGCTCGGCAATTGCCTGGCGGGCTTTGGCAATGTTGGCGTTGGAATCCGCGATCTGACCTTCGAGGCCGTAGGCGGTACGCTCCAGCTGCAGAATACGCGGGCGCGCGCGATCAGGCCCCGCTCGACGAGAGGCGCGATGTCCCTCGCCTCGCTGTGAACGGAATTGATCTGGTCGGTAAATGACTTCACTTGCGCCTGGGCGCCGACGATCTGCGAGCCGAGCTGGTTGATCTTCTCGCGAATGACGCTGCGCTGTCCCTCCAGCGCGGCGCGGCGGCTCTCGAACTGGCTGACCTGCCCGTTCCAGACGCTCTTGAGATAGGGATCTTCGGAACGCGCCTTCAGATCCGACGGCATCACGAGCTCGGATCCGTGATCGAGCTCGGTCAGGAGCCGAACCTCCGTGGCACGAAGCACGGCCCATTGCTGCGTCAGAACTTCGTATTCGGCGCGCGCCTGGGTCTCATCCAGCACGATCAGGAGGTCACCGGAACGGACCTTGCCACCCTCCCTGACCCGCAGCTCCTTCACGATGCCGCCGTCAAGGTGCTGGACGCTCTTGCGATTGCCGTCAACCTTGACGACCGCGTTTGCCACGACGGCGCCGTTCAGCGGCGCGGTCAACGCCCACGCACCAATCCCGCCGAAGAATACGGCAACAATGGCCCAGCCGGCGAGAGAGATACGCCTGATCGAGTCGCTGGGCGGCCCGGCGGAAAGACCGGCGCGGCTGCCAGCAGCGGCGAGATTCTTGGGTGTTCCATCTAAAATGGCCATTGGGCGAGCCTAGCTGCTTGAGCCTTGCACGGCGTGCACGGGCACAGGACGGGTCAGCCGTGCCATGATCTCGGCACGAGCCCCGAACATTTCGGCGACGCCATCTCTGAGGACGAGAATCTTGTCGACGACCCCGATGGTCGCCGGCCGATGCGAGACGATGACAACCGTCGTCCCGCCTTTTTTCAGTTGCACGATGCAATCTGCCAGAGCGACATCACCTTCCGCATCGAGGTTCGAGCTCGGCTCATCGAGCACGACGAGGCTTGGGCTGCCATAGACGGCACGGGCCAGACCAATCCGCTGGCGGAAGCCGCCGGACAGAATTGCGCCGCCTTCTCCGACCTGGGTGTCATAGCCGTGCGGAAGCCTCAGGATCATTTCATGCACGCCGGCGAGCTGGGCAGCGAGGATGACGTCCTTGTCGTTCCCCTCGTCGAAGCGGCCGATATTGGCGGCGATCGTATCGGAGAACAGCTCGATATCCTGAGGCAGGTAGCCGACATGGTCGCCGATCGCCCGCTTGACCCAGGTCGAGACATCGGCACCGTCCAGCCGCACGGCGCCCGCCGAGGGTGTCAGCACGCCGACAAGCTGGCGCGACAGGGTCGATTTCCCGGCCCCGGACGGCCCGATGACCCCGAGCACCTCTCCTGCCTCCACGGCGAAGGTGACGCCGCGCAGAATGGGCTTGGCGCTTCCCTGGGGAACGAAGGTGAGCGCCTCCACCGCAACGTGCCCGTCGGGCCTGGGCAGCGTGAGGCCGGCCTCGAGAAGAGGATGCGCCGTAAGCAGCTCGCGAATGCGCAGGAACGCAGCACGCGCCGACACGAGACCACGCCACGATCCCACGATCTGCTCGACCGGCTGCAGCGCGCGGCCGAGCAGAATGCTGGCCGCGAACATCGAACCGACCGTCGTGACCCGCTCGATCACAAGATATGCGCCGAGCCCCAGGATCAGCGATTGCATGGCGAGGCGCAGGAAACGGATCAGGCTCTGGATCGCGGCGGCGCGGTCGCTTGCCGCGACCTGGCGCTCCAGCATCCTGTCGCGATCGCGACTCCAGCGCCGCAGCAGACCGCCGGTCATGCCCATGGCACGCACGACCTCGGTGTTGCGCAGGCTCATTTCGGTGAAGCTGTAGCTGCGCGCGGCGGCTTCGTTCGATTCCGTGAGCGGCAGCTTCACCAGCCACTCGCTCAGCAGCGCCATCAGCACCAGAATGACCGAACACCCCAGCGCAAAGGCCCCCAGGAACGGATGAAGTGCGAAGATCACCGCGATGTAGATGGGGGCCCAGGGGAGATCGAAGACGGCGTGGATGCCCGTCCCGGTGACGAACTGGCGAAACGTATCGAAATCGCGGATCGCCTGGCTGCGGGCGCCGCCCGCGCTGGCGGAGCGATCGATGATCGCCGTCATCACCCGCGAGGCAATCTTGCGGTCAAGGCGGATGCTGGCGCGGGTCAGCACCCTTGCGCGGACCGCGTCCAGCCCGGCAAGCGCCATGAACGCCAGCAGCAGCGCAATCGTGAGCATCAGCAACGTGATCTCGCTGGCGCTCGAGATCACGCGGTCATAAACCTGCAGCATGTAGAGCGGGCCGGCGAGATAAAGCAGGTTAATGGCAAGGCTGAAGATGCCGGCCGTCGCGAAATAACCCTGGCATGTCTGCAGCAGGCGCCGGAGCTCGTCCGGCCTCTTGAAAGGCGCGCTCACACAATCCGGCGGATTCCCGCCCCCCTAATCAAAAAACACGCCGGAGCGATGACGCCCGGCCAAATAGCCTGCCGACAAAAGTTACAATTCTTATCTAATCCAAGACAATGATTAGCACAGTCCCCAGGCCGCGCGAAATCAATCCTCGCTGGAAAGGTAAAGGCCTCCGTAGAGCTACGGGCACCTTGCGAATTAAACGAGTTACGTTGCGCGAAGCGCACATAAAAAGGTGGCGGCTTGACGGAAAGCGACGACACCAGCGCAGTCCAACAGGCGCTCGAAATGCGGGGGCAACCTTTCTTTCTCGCGCTGCAACATGCCGCGTTTTGGGCTGATAATTCGACATTTTCGGAAAACGCGAGCGCGGGAAAGTCCCGCGCCCGGCGGGCATCCGCAGCGGAAACGCGGGCGTAACGGAGCTTAAAACAGATTTATGCCCCGTTAAATCAGTTCCGAAATTTGAACGGCCGGCGTCAGCCCTCTGGAACCGCTGAATCGAACTTAACAACCGAATTTACCCACCTTTAAATCGCCCCGGCGCCCGATCCCTGCACCGACGCGCGACATCACGCGCTTCTTCTTCCGTCGCACAGGGCAAGGAGCTTCAATGGCCAAGCGGGGCGCGAATGATCAGTACGGGAATTTCTCTGAAGCGAATGCGCATGCTCTGGAATGGGAATTCATCGGACTGAACATCGCCTCGGCAAATGTCGGATCGATGGACACTCCGGCGGTGCACCAGGGTCATGGCATCGAAATGAGCTTTTCGGCTTCGGACGGCGGCGGTCCGGAGAGCTTCGCCGGGAAAAAGGGTGGCGGAGGTGCCACGACCAGCGGAACGACAGGCGGGAGCACATCGGGTGGAAGTGGCACCTCGGGCACCGGCACCACTGTTGGGCAGGGAACCACCACAACGAAACTTGTAGCTGTAACAATCCTGGCGCCGACCCTGAACCCACCCACCGGCAACAGCACGCTGCCCAGTGACACGTACTTTTACAAGGAATGGAATCTGACCAGTAGCACCGGCGGCATCAATGTCACCAAGGCCTGGCAGAACTATACCGGACTGGGTGTCAAGGTCGGCGTCATCGACGACGGCATCGATTACAACAACACCGATCTTCATTCGCACTATCTCTTCAATCTGGACTATGACGCGACCAACGGCGGGAGCGATGCCTACGGCACGTCGACCGACAGTCATGGGACGACGGTTGCCGGTGTGATCGGCGCCGCGCGTGACGGCAGCGGTACTGTCGGCGTGGCTTACGATGCCGGGATCGCGGGCTTCCGCATCAGCTACGGCACCGGCGGCGGCCCGAGCCAGATTGCCGATGCCTTCAACCACACGCTCTCGAGCGGCATGGACGTCGTCAACGCGAGCTGGGGCTACACGACCGCCTACTCGGACAACTTCTTCTCGTCTGCGTTCGCGTCGTCGAAGACCGCCATCCTCAATGAGGTCATGTACGGCCGCGGTGGCCTCGGGACCAGCATCGTCTTCGCGTCCGGCAACGGCCGGAGCTCGGGTGACAACGTCAACTACCACAACTACCAGAACGACCCGTATGCCATCGTCGTTGCCGGAGTCGATCCCACCGGACGCGTTGCAAGCTTCAGCACGCCGGGCGCAGCGCTCCTGGTTTCGGCACCGGGGGGCGCGTATAGCGACGACCGGGTCGGCAGCGCCGGCTACAACACCAGTGGCGACTACATCTCGATCTCCGGCACGTCCTATTCGGCTCCGGCGGTCTCCGGCGTCATCGCCCTGATGCTGCAGGCCAACCCAAATCTGGGATTCCGCGACATTCAGGATATCCTGGCTTATTCCTCCAAACAGACCGACCCGACCAGCGCCAGTTGGCACGTGAACGGTGCCCATGACTGGAACGGAGGCGGCCTGCACTACAGCGAGGACTACGGCTTCGGACTGGTCGACGCGACGGCGGCGGTTCGGCTTGCCGAAAGTTGGCGCTACCAGAAGACCTACGCCGACATGTCGACGGAATCGGCGACGCATGGTGACAACGCCGCGATTCCGGACGGCATCGGAAGCCTGAGCAGCCAGATCACCTTCGCCTCGTCGCTCAAGGTCGAGAAGATGGTGATCGATCTCAACATCACGCACGCAAGCCCCGGCGACCTAACCGTGACCTTGACCGGGCCCGACGGTACGAGCGCCACGCTCGTCTCGCATCCCACGGGCGGCACCGGCGGCGGGATCGTGTTCGAGACCACGGCGAACAGCTTCTGGGGCGGCGACGCCAAGGGCACCTGGACCCTGACAGTCACCGACAGCGCATCAGGCAACAGCGGTACGCTGAACGGCTGGACGCTGACGGCGCTGGGCGATGCACCAACCACCCCGACCACCTACGTCTACACCGACGAATTCGCGACCATGGCCGGAAGCAACCGCGTCGTGCTCACGGACTCCAGCGGCACCGCACAGATCAACACCGCGGCCGTGACCACCGGCTCCTACCTGGATCTCAATCCGGGAGCGACCGACACCATCGCCGGCAAGACGCTTCAGATCGCGTCCACCTCGATCATCAAGAATGTCTGGGCGGGCGTCGGCAACGACACGATCATCGCCAATGATTTCGGCGACACGATCCAGGCCGGCCTCGGCAACGACACGATCGTCACCGGCAAGGGCGCGGATATCCTCTACGCCGCGCAAGCCGCGGGAGGCAGCGACATTTTCATGTTCAATGCGCTTTCGAGCACGACCGACACGATCCTGAACTGGGTGTCGGGCAACAACACCATCAATGTCGGGCAGCTGCTCAGCTCGATCGGCTATGGCGGCAGCAATGCTTTCACCGATGGCTGGCTCAGCTTCGTCTCCGATGCGAAGGGCGGCACCAACGTGGTCGTCGACGCGCACAACGGCGCGGCGCCGCAGGTCATCGTGGACATCGTCGGCATCGCGCCGACGCTGCTTCACGAGAGCACGACGTCGTGGAGCCTGATCGTGTGATCAAGAAAAAGGCCCCGCGGCGATTTCGCCGCGGGGCCTGCTTGGGACTTCGTAGTTCGTCCCGCCTAGGCGTGATTGGCGATTCCCGCGATCGGATGCAGGCCGATCAGGTTCTGATCTTCCATGATGCCCCAGAACGCGTCCACAGTATTGGCTTGAACGTCGTAGACCGGGCCGCCAAGGCTGTCCTGCCAGCCGATCAGGCTGCCGTCCGTCGATATCACGAAGCCGCCAGTCGAACCGTCCAGCCCGTGGTTGTAGGCGGCGAGAGCGTTCTTCAGCCCCTCGCCGCTTGCATACACGGTGGTGGTGACGTCGTTGCCGGCATCGCTGTCGGTATTGGCCGCGATGTAGGACGACTTATAAGAGTATCCAGTCGAAGCAAGCTTCGACCACGAGTCGTCGCTCGAGGACATGCTCGTGCTCTTGAACGTGATGGCACTGCCGTTCAAGGTGTAGTCCGTTCCGGCCGCATCGTTGATGATAGCCTGAACCGCTGGTGACGCCAGGTCATTTGCAGTCGAGAAATTGATCTTGCTGTTGCCGTTGCTGAAGGCACCCTGCCCCTTCAGCCACAACACCGCCTCCTCGATCAGGCCGGTTGGGGATGCATCAAAGCCCGGTGCCAGCCCGCCATGCGCCTGATCGTAGATATAGTCGTTGTACTCGTTGAGCTGCGCCGCAACCGCCTGGCTCGCCAGGATGATGCGGGCGTCGCCGGAGACCGAGCTGTTCGCGAGTATCTGAGCGGAGGCCAGATCAAAGAACAGATGACCCGACTCGCCAGTGACCAGACCGTCATGGTTCAGGTCGCCCATCAAAAGCCCGGAATCCCCGCCTCCGTTGTTGGCGCCTTTCACGAGTCCAAGACTGCTCGAAGGACCGTTCGTCGTAAGCGTGCTGAGATCGTTCGAGCCGGTCTTCGTATCGTGGTCCCAGTCGTACTTCGGAACGACGTTGATCTCCGAGCCGGAGCCTTTTTCGTCGCCGGACGTCGCATCCCACAACGTGAGGTGTGTAGACCAATAACCCTTGGTCAGGCCGGCCAACGTCACGCCGATCGGCGTATAGCTGCTGGGATCGGTTGCGGTGGGCGTCGTCGAGTCACCGCAATCGTCGGAGACCGCATTGGTCGTGGCTGTGCCGATGTTGGTGTAGGCCGTTGCCCCCGCAATTCCGCTCGCCTTGAATTGCCAGGTTTCGCCGACATCGAGCACGTTGTTGTTGTTGAGGTCGCCGATGTTGTGGGTCGTATCCGACCCCAGTAGATCCGCGTTGGATCCGAACACCGTTGCCGCGGCAAAATCGTCGGCCGTCGTGCCCGTCGTGCCATTGTTGTCGGAAACGCCGACACCGGTCAGCCCGACATTGCCGTCGTTTGTGACCGCGTAGGTCCAGTTGATCACCTGCCCCACCAGGACTTTGGCGGAATCCGCACCATTCGTCTTCTTGTCCAACGTGATGTGCGGAGCGAGCCCGAAGTAGATGGCAGAATCGGAAGGATCGGCGGTGAACGTGTTGCTCGCACCGTCGGTGAAGCTGACGCTGACATCCGCCGTGTTGGTGTTGGGTCCACCGGCAACCCAATCGGCGAGCACGGTGTAGGTCCAGGTCTCGCCGACATCGAGGATGTTGTCGCCCGCCGTCCCGGTACCGGTGTCCGTGTGCGTCCCCAGCGCAAGCTGCGAGTCGGTGACGACCGGGTTCGCAAACGCGACGTTCCCAGTGTTCGTCACCGTAATGCGATACTCGACCTTGCCGTCGGAGTCCTTGAGCAGGTTGATCTTGGTATCGGCTTTCAGGACATCGCCGTCATCCGGACAGATGATGTCCTTGGAGATCGTCAGCGAGGGGTTGGCGCCGAAATAATTGGCGTCGTCCGAGTCGCTCGCGGTCGCGGTGTTTTCACAGTCATCGGTGAAGGTCGCCGATACCGTCGCGGTGTTGGTCTGCTGCCCTTCCGCCCAGGATGCGGTGATTGGACTACCACCGATGGCGTCGACGAGTTCGGACCCGCCGCTGCCGGCAACGGTGACGACCTGGTCGATTCCCAATTTGGAGTCGACCAGGTGAATGTCGAGGGACACGTCGCTATTGTTAGTGATCGTAAAACGATACTGAGGATCGTCGTACCCGGTGAGCAGGACCGGTCCAGTCGGATCGTTGGCGTCGGACCAGGTCTGACCGCCGTCGACGGACACCTCCTTCTTGATGGTGATCGAGTCGGGAGCCACCGTTACGCCGGTGTAGCCGCTGATGTCGAATGCGGTTGGATTGAGATCGGCGGGCGGATTGGCCGGGTTATAGCCTGTCGCGCTCGTCGTGACGGTCCCCGTGTTCGAGTAGGCGCCGGCAACCGTCGTCCCCGTTGCAGAGTACTGCCAGGTTTCGGCTTCGTTGACACCGGTCGTTGTGGCGTCATCGGCATCCAGGATACCGTTATGATTGACGTCGCCGACGTTGTACTCCTGGCTGTTGAAAGTCACGGTGACGGCAGTCGCAGTGAAATCGTCGGCCGTCGTGCCGGGCGTCCCGTTGTCGTCGGTCACAACGACGTTGTTCAGACCCACCGTTCCGGTATTCGTGACCGCGTAAGTCCACTTGACGTCTTCACCCGAGAGCAAGGTCTTGCCGGCGACGCTCTCTCCATCCTCCGGGCAGACAGTGTCCTTGGCGATGGAGACCGTCGCATGCGGGGTGGGTGGAGGCGTGACGTTGCCGGACGCCCGGTACGACCACTCCTCGAAAGTGCCGTCGACCCGCTCGCCGCTCACCCCACCGAAGACCGAATACAGGTATATGTAGGAACTGTTGCTAAGCCCCGCGAAGAAGGAGTTCGGGACGAGGAAGCTGTAGTCCGGATGACCATTGCCTGAGGAGAGGTCGTTCAGCTTGAGCGAGACATCTCCGTCGGCACCTGCATCCATGTTCCAGATCAGCGTCGCCGCCGCACCGAAGCCGGTGTCGGTGCCGCCAAGGGCACCTATCGGATCATAGCTGGTGAGTGCCGGATTGGATGAATAGTACAGCTTGAGAACGTCCAGGGAGATCAGGTTGTTGACGTTCTCGCCCAGATCCAGCCGGAATTCCCTGTAGTCCGTCCCGCCGACGTTGACGATCGCCATCGATCCCAGTTGGACGGAGTGGGTAAAGTTGCCTCCAACCTGATCGAACTGGAAATCCTGCGCACCGGTGCTGGGCTTGACGTCACCATCGGTGTTGTAGCCCTGTTCGGTGTTATTGTTGCCGGCATTGTGGATCCGCAAGAACGACGGAAACTGACCAGTGCCGGACGAGCCTGTTGAACCGACCGGAATCTGTTCAATGGTCACCTGATTGACCTGGGCGGTAGAGCCCACGGTCGAAAGGTCGACCTGGACCTGGTACGAAATGTCTGTCGTCGCAGTGCCGCCGGAATCGGTAAAGGCGGTTGTGGCCATCAGGCCTGCGGTCTGGTCGATCGCGCTCAGCACGAAAGACTCCCCGGCTGCGTCGAAGCCGACGTTCCAGGTCGTCTGAACGACGCCGTTCGCAACGTTGTCGAGATCGCCGGCGCCGCCGTCCGTCACCGTCCACGGCACATTCGTTCCGGATACGGGGTTGCCATTCACGTCCGTGACTTCAAAGGTGACGGTGTCGCCGACGCCGACGTTCGCGGTGAAATAGGCGGTCGATCCCGGCGCGTAATCGGCTTGGTCGGTGCTGATCGAGATGGCCGCGAGCGTCGGATCGGCGATCAACTGAGAGTCGTCGACAAGAACGTACACGCCGCTCGCCGGATCGTACTTGTAAATTGCCATGACCTAAGCCTCCAAAAAATCACAACAAAAATTCCAAAGTCACGTGGGAGGAGGCAGGAATGCCGCCTTCGGTTGCGCACGAAAAAACCGACACGCGCGGGCGCGCGTGCCGGCCTATGCAGACCTCCGTCGGCAAAAAACAATCAAAACAGCCCTGCCTGCCCAGTAACAACCAAACAGGGAACTTTAAGCAATTATTTACGATTAACGCAACGTTTAGTCGTGAAATGGATGCCGACCAATTGGGCAGGCGTCGGGAAATCTCGGCAATTTCCGTTTTCGGAGGTTAGTGAATACCTTCGGCGGAGCCGGGATGTTTGTCATCGTAAATTCTTGCAGCAATGGAGTTAAGTGACGCCGCGTCAACGCTCCACGGGGGGTGACATCCAGCCTAGCTCTTGGGTATCGCCCGCTGCGCCAGCAATGCATCGGCGCTCTTGGTGAGCCCTCCGGCCAATTGTTTCGCAGCGTCCGGCGAGAACGCGTAGCCGGCCTGCCCTTCCAGCCGGTGATTGAGGATGAAGAGCACAAGACCGCGGCCGCTGGTGTCAGCGGAAATCGTGCAGTTCTTGGGGATTTCGAACCTCACCTCGTTGGCCTTGTCGGTCGCGCCCGGTTTGGTCCGCGCTGCGGCTTCAGCGCTGGGGGCGGCTGCTTCGGAGGCAAGCGCCGGCCCGCCGTCATTTGACGCCGCCGGCTGCGCACCGCCTCGCACCTTTGTCAGTGCCGCGATCAGATCATCGACGCAGTCGCTGGCGAATCTCAGCTCCAGGGCACCGGTATATTTGCCCGTGGTCTGGACGATGAATTCCTTCTTGTCGTCCGACATGGTGGCGGAACTCACCGCCGCAATCCTGATCGCCATTACTCAATGCCCCGAAATATGGTTGAGGCCTCGCTGGCCCCTCTCGCCCAGTTCTGTGCCGACTATACTGCCCGGAGCGGCCCGGGATAGCACCTGCGCTGGTCGCCCGAAGATCAGGCGATGGATTAACCTTGACGCATCCGCCTTGCCGCTTCCACACGAGCGACCTAGGATAAAGCCATGTTACGGTCAATTCGCATTGCAGCACGATGAATATAAATCCCGCTCCCCGGATCATTGCAGAGTTGCGGCCGAAGTACGAGGTCAAGATCGACCTCGACGAGCGATGCTTCCTGTTTCCGGCCGGAAAGTCGGTCAGCCAGCTGCTGTTGCTATCGGACGGCCACACCATCCTCATCGACGCCGTGTATCCGTTCAACCAGGCGCGCACGCCGCCGCGGCTCGCAGCGCTTGACCTCGACGACGCCAGGGAGTTCGGGCGGCGGCTGGTCGAAGCGGTCCATACGGCGCGCACCCAGCTGGTGGGCACGAATGGCATCAGGATATCCATCAACGTGATCGCCAATGGATATCACCTGCAGTTTGGCGACATGAACGCAGCGACCGAACTGTTTCTCGGAACCGGTTGCATCTGGCGTGTCTGCCAGGGCCTGCTCCGTATCGTCGACCTGATCGCACCGATCGAATCCAACTGAAACGCCGCCGCGGGCGGCGCCGTCTCAGGACGCGGTTTCGACCAGCGGCTCCAGATAGCTGCGATGCAGCGTTTGCGGATGCTTGTGTCCGTCCAGAATGACGCGCAGCGCGTTCTTGGTGTGGGCAAAGCCGATAACCCGTCCCGTCTTGCCGTCCAAACGCTTGCTATGCTTGCCGAGGGACTTCACCCGGAAGCGGCTGCCGATCGCAAGATCGAGCAAGAGCGCGTCGTTTTCATTCATGGCGATCAACTCTTCATCAAATCTCTTCCAGACGGGATCACCCGGTCAACCTACAGGCTACGCTTCTCTACGAGGCTGCTGCAAAGCCGGCGATCATCCTCCGACATGCCGGGCGGCGTCTCCCCATACTTGAAATAGGCCAGGATATGCGCGAGACGGGCAGCGTGCACGATCGCGCTTCGCCTCTTCGCGCGCTGCCAGGCAGTGCGCTGGTGCCCACTCATTGCGAGCTTTGTGGCAGTCTGCACCTCCATGGACAACACCGAGATCATCGTGCTGCGATCGACATCGACGAGTGAATTCAACAAGGCCTCTACGTCACGCATTCCGTTCAGTCCACCTCCTGTTAGGGCCGACTATACATGGAAGATGAAGTCGGCCGCCTTGAGGCTCGACGCCGCGATATTCTTGAGCAGAATGGAGTCGTTGGCATCCAGCGTGACCAGCGTGTCGTTGGGACTGTCCGCCGCCGAAGCCCAGGTTACGTTCGCGAACTGACGAACGTCGAGCCTGTCGATTCCCTCCGCGAAATCGGTGATCGTATGCTGGACGGGCGTCGAAGCCGGAGGGGACGCGAACACGAACTGGTCCCGCCCCCCGCCCCCGGTGAGCACGTCCTGACCGCTCGCAGCGAAGATGACGTCGTTGCCGGAGGTGCCCTGCACGGTCGTCCCCGTGCCGTTCTGGAAGATGAAATTCACGGCCTGAGTGGCACCGGCAACGTCCGACATCGTCAGCGCGACCTTCTCGTACGCGGGTGGCGTACTGCCGGGCGTGTAAGTCACGACGGGCGCGGTCGGAACACTCGGATCGCTGTCGGTCACCTGAATTCCGGTCACGGTGTACGTGCCACTGTTGAAACTGACGGTCAGCTGGCTGGTATCGATGACGGGCCCCTGATGATTCCAGCTGATCTTCGCGCCACCTTGCCCGTCGGAAGCGATGAGGAATCCGGCCGGATCGTAACTGCCGCCGAGAGCGAACGAACCCGTGCCGAAATCGACGTGAAGACCACCCGAACTGGACACGCTGACGTTCGCGGGAGCGATCCCGACGAGATCGATCGTGTCTCCAAGTGCAAAGCCGGTGACCGTGCCGGTAAAATGGGCGGCATCGGCAAGCACCAGAGTCCCGGGCGTGCTTGTGCCGGTATCGAATGCGACGTTGGCGTCCGACGCCGCGCTGAACACAAGGAAAGCACTATAGATCACCGCCGCGCCGCCGCCGGTCACCTCGCTCCCGATGGTCAGGCTGCCGGATTCCACCGCGATCGTTCCGGTATTGGTGAAGCCCACCAGGCCCAGAATCGACGACGTGCCGGTGCTTTCGATCGTGCCGGCATTCGAGAGCGTACTGGCGCCGGTGAACGTGCTAGCACCGCTGAATTGCCAGTCTGCCCCCGCCTCGTTCGTGAACGTCGCGTTGTAGCCAAGGACAACGCCCTCAACGAAGCCGGCATTGTCGATGGTGACCATACCCGTGCCGGTCGTGCTGACGTCGAGCCCCGCCGTGCCACCCATCACCGAACCGTCGATCGTGACGCTCACATCGCCGCCATCGAAGCCGAACGCCGCTACGCCGTACCGGCCCGCGAACACACGGGAATCCGACTCGACCGTAACCGTTATGTCGCCGTCTCCGTAATTCACGGCGCGGATGCCGTCGGTCCCGGTCGGCGCGACGATCGTTGCGTGATCGTGGACCACGACATTTCCGTGGACCGCATCGTTCGCCGTGTTCTGATTGTTGGGATTGTAGCCGGCCAGAATGCCTGCGGCCGGGTCGGCGGCGACGGTGCCCGTCGGGGTCGTTCCGGAGTGGATCGTGCCGGAGGCATTCACGAAGACCTCGGACGTCGCCGGCACGACCACGGTGGGATCGAGGGGATCTGCCGTGGTCGCCTTGTTGACCGCTGCAATGCCGGAGCTACCGGACGTGATCGAGGTGGTAGCCGAGGTCGTCACATGAATGCTGCCCGGCCCAAAATTCTGCGCGAGAATGCCGACACCCGTTCCGTTCGGCGGACTAGCTCCGCCCAAGGCGACGATGGTTCCGGCAAAATTGTTCACGTCGACATCGCCGACGCCGTAGTTATAAGCCCTGATGCCGTCGCCTGCATCGGCGGTGATGTTGCCGAAGTTATAGACGTCAACCTCGCCATAGACGTTGTAGTTCGCGGGATTCGGTGGATTGTTCAGACTTGGGTCCGTCGCCTGACCGATATAGCCTGCGAGGATGCCGGCCGGCTGGCTGTTGAATCCGGTTGTGCCGGAGCCGGAGTGTATGAAGGCCGCGTTGTTCACAATCACCGAACTGTTGAACGACGGCGCAATGCTCGTGGCCTCGTTGACTGCATTGATGCCGGCGCCGCCCTGGTGGGAGTCGATCGTATCTCCCGTCGACGTGACCACCGATATACTGCCGGCGTTGGTGCTCAGGGCGAGGATACCGTAAGCCTTGTTGAACGCTGCGGAGCCAGCGGTGATGGTCGTGTTGGCATAGACGGTGATGGCAATGTCGCGGGACGGCGCGCTCGCCGTTACCGGATCGGTGAAACCGCCATCGGCGTGGGCATAGATGCCATTTGCGCCCGCCGTGATATTGGCGCCGGACGCAACGTTAATGGTGATATTGCCGTAGCCGTAATTGTAGCCCTGGAGGCCGAAACCGGCCGCGGAGACGATCGCGGCATTGTTGATGAAGACGTTGCCGCTGACATACTGGTTTGCATGCCCGGCTCCGTTCACCGGGGCAAAGAAGCCGGCGGCGATACCGGACGGCGTGCCGCCGCTGTTGGTGGACAGTCCGCCGGCGGTGATCGTGCCCGCTGCCGTCACCGCGACCACGGCAGGTTTGCCAGCGGCGACGTTGGCCGCAAACAAATTGGCCAGATCTGAGCCCACCGTCGGATTTGCGTCGTTGACGGCGTTGATGCCGGTGCTGCCGGAATTGATGGAGGACCCATTCGACGTCACGACAACAATATTGCCCGAGCCGCGATTGGTGGCGCCGATGCCGTAGGGCGCATTGCCGCCCCCCGACGACGTTGCAGCCGTTAGCGCCTGGATCGAGACACCCGAGCCGACGTTGACTGTGATGTTGCCGACGCCATAGTCGTACGCAACGATGCCAGGCCCGGCCGCAGCGAGCAGAGTCGGATTGGCGTTGCCGAAGGGATTGCCGTCGCTCGCGACATAGACGATCACGTCGCCGTACACCGCAGAGCTGAACGCACCGCCACCGCCGGGATTATAGCCCGCCTGGATCGCAGACTGTGCGCTGCCGCCGTTGTTGACGTTCGTTCCGGATGAAATGAACCCCTGGCTATAAACCGAGACGGTGCTGCCGCTGCCCGAAGCAATCGTCGTGGCCTGGTTGCCGGCATTGATACCCGTGCTGCCCGAGGTAATGCTGGTGCCCCAGCCGGCATTCACCAGCGAGCTTCCTGCGCCGTAGGTGAAGGCGAAGATACCGTACTGGGTAAGGCCGCTGCCGACACCCGTCACTCCCCCATTGACCGCCGTGATCGCATACTGGCCGGGCGCAAACGTGACTGAAGTATCTCCTGAACCGTAATTGTCGGCAAAAATACCTGCTCCGGCCTGCGCTGTGATGCTGGCCCGATTCTCGATCGTGATGTCGCCTGTGATCGCGGCGTTCGGCACCGTGGTGTTGTTATTGAGAATGCGCGCGCGAATACCGGCCGCGCCGCTGCCCGCAATGTTTGCGGTGTTCGTGCCACTCGCAATGGTGGACGAGTTGTAGATGATAATGTTGCCGCCCGCCCCGGGGGCGGGTTGCTGCAGCTCGGCGGCGCGGATACCGTTAAAGCCGGCATTGATCGTGCCGCCCGACGTCGTGATGGTGACGCCGCCCGTGCCGCTGGACACGCCCAGGATTCCGTACGCGTTCGTTCCGGTCAGCGCGGCACCCACGCTGACGATATTGATATTGCCGTTGACCGTAGTGGCGGAGATGGCGTTGGCGACACCGCTCACATTCGCATAATTGACGATATCGGCGGAGCCGCTGCCGGTGTTTGCATTTTGCGTGGTATCCACGACGAGGCCGGTGTTGGGGCCGGTACTGGCGGTCGGGCCGGATATATTCGCGGCGTTGATGATCGTGCCGCTGGCGCCCTGTGTCGCGACCCGGATACCGGGAAAGGCACCGTTGATCACAATGTCGGAACTTGCGTTGGCCTCGACCGTGTACGTATTCGCAGCAACTCCGTCAGTCGTCGACAGGTTGAACCCAGGTCCGGTGCTGCTGTTGATGTGGTCGTTGTCGAGGATGTAGAAATTTGCCGGCGTCAGCGGTGATTGCGACGTGGTGACACCGGAGATGATGGTCGCGCTGGTCGGCACCAGCACGATACGGTTCGGCGAGAGAACGTCGAACGTATTTCCAGACAGCCCGCTTCCAGACACCTGGAACGCATAGTTTTGTACGCCGCTGATGGTCAGCGTTGAGCCGCTGACGTTCGCGGCCGTGATGCCGCCGCCCTGCAGGGTGATGATGGAGCCAACGTTGCCGCTACCGCTGGCGCTGAAGCTGAGCGGCAGATTCGCGCCAACCGAGGCCGGGTTGTCGAATGCGAGAAGTCCCCTGCCGCCAAGATTGATGGTTTGCGTGGCCGCAACAGACAGTCCGAGCTCGAGGGCCGAGTGGTCGCCCAGGAGGATCGAGCCCACGCCGGTTACGTTGGCGAAGATCTGCGCCGAAGCGTTGGGTACAACGGATATAATACCCGTGTTCGACAGCGCAATCGCGCCTGCCCCGGACAAGGCGGCAAGGCCGAGCATATTGAAGATGCCGGCATTGCTGATCGCGTTCGTGCCGCTGCCAAAGAAGTTCGAGCCGTTGATATTCCAGTTTGCCCCGAGCGCGTTGGTGAAGCTGCCGCTGCCAGTCCCGCTGAAGCTAATGTTGCCGGTGATCGAGCCGTTGTTGGTGACCGACCCATTGCCGGCGAAGAACGAGATGGCGAAGTTGTCGGTCGTGCGGGCAAAGAGAGACGAGGCGATGAACTTGCCCGCGGCGTTGGAAACCGTTGCAGTCTGAGTGCTGTTGCCGTTGCCGATCGTCACGACCGGCATGAACGGCACACCGGGCGCAACGATCGTTCCGGAATTGGAAATCGAGATCAGCCCGTTGACCGACGTACTGGATCCGTTGCCGGCCGAGATGCCGATGGCCGCCGCAGTGATGGCGCCCTGGTTGTCGATCGTAATGTTGCCACCCGCGGCCGAGAATGCGGTAACGCCGCTTCCCTGCGCCGCAGTGATCGATGACGTCGGCCGCAGCGTTGCGCTGATATTGCCATTGCCGCTGTTGTAGAGATTGATGCCGGGACCCGAAGCCGCAATGACAGTCGCCGCATTGTCCAGAACGACGTTGCCGTGAATGTTGGCCGGCGAGAGGACGGAATAACCAGCCGAGATGCCGGCAGGCGTCCCGCCGCCCGAGAAGAAGTTGAAACCGGAGTTGATAGTGCCCGTCGACGTGGTGACCGATATCTGATTTCCGGATGCGACGCTCGCGGCCGCCGAATTGGCGTTGATGCCATAGCCGCCCGACACGAACTGGTCATTGGCGCCGGTCGTGATCGTGATATTGCCGCCGCTCGCGTTGTTGGCGTTGATTGCGGCAAGGCCCATGAGTGAGCTCGCAGTCACCGCAGCAGCCGTCGGCGTCGAATTGGCTTCGACACTGATCGAGACATTGGAAGGCGACACGGTGCCGTTGACAGACGAACCAGCGGCGATGCCGAATTGCGCACCGCTCACCGACTTGTCGGCCCTGTTTATGATCGTGATGTTGCCGTAGCCGAAATTAAAGCCAATGATGCCATATCCGGCTCTCGCCGAGATATTGGCAGCATTGTCGACAAGGACGGAGCCGTTGATGTTCGGGTTTGAGGTCCCGTTGCTGCCATAGTATCCGGCGGAAATGCCCGCCGGCTGGGCACCTCCGACCGACAGATGCACACCCGAGTTGATCGTGCCGGCGGCCGTGACGGTGACGGTCGAGCCCGCGCCCTGCAAAATGGAAGTGGCCTGATCGATCGCGAGGATACCGTGCGACCCCGAGGTGATGCTGGAGCTCGCAGTCGTCGTGACCGAAACATTGCCAGTGCTATTGCTTGAACCGGCGATGCCATAGACATCCCTGGCAATAATGGTCCCGGAATTGCTGATAGCAACGTTGCCGGGCCCGAAATTGTAGCCGCGGATGCCATCACCACCAGCCGCATGGATGGTGGCGGAGTTGTTGATGAAAACGTTGCCGAACACGTTGGAATTGACGGTATTGGTCTCGCCGCCCTTGTAGCCGGCGAGGATGCCGGCTGGACGGCTGCCCTGTCCTGTCAGGGCCGTACCCGAGATGATCGCGCCGCTCGCATTGACCGTAATCGAGCTTGCGATCGATCCGCCGACCTTGGCCAGAGAGATCGCTTCGTTGTATGCGTTGATGCCAACGCCACCCGACGTGATAACCGTGCCGGCGCCCGCATTGATCTGGATATTGCCGGTACCCTTGGATTGCGCCTCGATACCGTAGAGCGTCAGACCAATGATCTGCGCAGTCGCCTCGATCGGATTTGGCGCCGTGGTTACACTGATATTGCCGTTGCCATTGGTCTGAACACGGATGCCGTCGTGACCGCCGATGACATTTCCGCTTTGGCTGACGGTGATATCGCTGTTGTTCGCAGAATTGAGGTTGACGGCGACAATCCCGCTGAACGCAGCGCCCGTTCCTGCCACATTGCCTGATCCATTGATCAGGATACTGCCTGTGCCTGTCCCGTTCTGCTGCGCAAGGATGCCCCTGCCCGCCTGGCCGATCACCGTCCCCGACGTCGTGACCGTGATCGATCCGGCGGCATTCTGAACCACGGAAATGCCGCTTCCGGCTCCGGTGATCTGGCCCGTGGGATTGACGGTCAGGTTCGCGGGACTGCCCGCACTTGCACCGGTCGCATACAGATCGATCGCATCGCCCGCGCTGGTCGTAATGTTGCCGCTTCCGCCGACCGCAACCGGACCGCCGGCGATCGAAATGGCATTGATCGTTGCAGTGACGGCTGCGCCGATCTGCAAAGAGCCACCGGATCCGGTGAACTCGACGACGCCACCTGCCGGATTCATCGAGACGCTGGCGCCGCCACTGGCGACCAGTATCGGTATCGCCGCCGTCGCGCCAACGTTGCCTGTCGAATCGACCACGCGTGTGAAGTAGGTGAAATTCGCGCTTCGGACCGTGCTGTCGGTGAAGGTCCACCGGGTCAAGCCGCTTCGAGCAACATCCGTCCACGTCACGTTGTCGGTACTGATCTGGACCTTATCGCCAAACGCAAGCGTGCCATTCGTCCCCGTCACGATGATCGAGGTGCTGGTCGAAGATGAGCTTCCGGCGACGGACGTAATCGCGACGGATTCCGTCGGCGAACCGGTGTCGACGATATAGCTGGCATTGTCCGCCACCGCGGCCGCGGTCAGCACCGCCGCGTTGCCGGCAGCATCCGTGATCGTGCCGCCGTTCAGGCTCAGCGCGTTGGCATTGATGCTGATGCCGTTGGCATCGTTCTGCCCGGCCTGAATCGTGTAGGTGAACACCAGTTGCGTGCTGCCGCTGCCCGAGGCGTAGCTGGCCTGCACCGGCATCCCACCGATGTTCAAAGCCAGCTGCGGCGTTCCCGTCACCGTGACGCTCTCGCTGAACGACACCGTGACGCTGACCACGTCGCCGGCATTGAGCGTGCCGTTCTGTGCTCCCATCGCGGAGGTGAGCGCCTCGCTGCTCACCGTCGGCGCGGCGGTATCAACCTTGTAGCTCGCATTGTCCGCCACCGCGGCCGCGGTCAACACCGCCGCGTTGCCGGCAGCATCCGTGATCGTGCCGCCGTTCAGGCTTAGCGCGTTGGCATTGATGCTGATGCCGTTGGCATCGTTCTGCTCGGCCTGAATCGTGTAGGTGAACACCAGTTGCGTGCTGCCGCTGCCCGAGGCGTAGCTGGCCTGCACCGGCGTCCCACCGATGTTCAAAGCCAGCTGCGGCGTCCCCGTCACCGTGACGCTCTCGCTGAACGACACCGTGACGCTGACCACGTCGCCGGCGTTGAGCGTGTTGTTCTGCGCGCCCGTCGCGCTGGTGATCGCTTCGCTGCTCACCGTCGGCGCCGCCGTATCGACCTTGTAGCTGGCATTGTCGGCCACCGCCGCCGCGGTCAGCACGGCAGCGTTGCCGGCGGCATCCGTGATCGTACCGCCGTTCAGGCTCAGCGCATTTGCGTTGAGGCTGATGCCGTTGGCATCGTTCTGGCCAGCCTGGATCGTATAGGTGAACACCAGCTGGGTACCGCCGCTGCCCGAGGCGTAGCTCGCCTGCACCAGTGTCCCGCCGATGTTCAATGCCAGCTGCGGCGTTCCCGTCACCGTGACGGTCTCGCTGAACGCCACGGTGACGCTGACCACGTCGCCGGCGTTGAGCGTGTTGTTCTGCGCGCCCGTCGCGCTGGTGATCGCTTCACTGCTCACCGTCGGCGCCGCCGTATCGACCTTGTAGCTGGCATTGTCGGCCACCGCCGCCGCGGTCAGCACGGCCGCATTGCCCACGGTGTCGGTAATCGTGCCGCCGTTCAGGTTCAAGGCATTGGCATCGAGGCTGATGCCGTTGGCATCGTTCTGGCCAGCCTGGATCGTATAGGTGAACACCAGCTGGGTACCGCCGCTGCCCGAGGCGTAGCTCGCCTGCACCAGTGTCCCGCCGATGTTCAAGGCCAGCTGCGGCGTTCCCGTCACCGTGACGGTCTCGCTGAACGTCACGGTCACGCTGACCACGTCGCCGGCATTGAGCGTATTGTTCTGCGCCCCCACTGCGCTGGCGATTGCTTCGCTGCTCACCGTCGGGGCAGCGGTATCGACCTTGTAGCCGGCATTGTCGGCCACCGCGGCCGCGGTCAGCACCGCCGCGTTGCCGGCAGCATCCGTGATCGCGCCGCCGTTCAGGCTCAGCGCGTTGGCATTGATGCTGATGCCGTTGGCATCGTTCTGGCCGGCCTGGATCGTGTAGGTGAACACCAGCTGGCTGCTGCCGCTGCCGGAGGCGTAGCTCGCCTGCACCGGTGACCCGCCGATGTTCAGCGCCAGCTGCGGCGTTCCCGTCACCGTGACGCTCTCGCTGAACGACACGGTGACGCTGACCACGTCGCCGGCATTGAGCGTATTGTTCTGCGCCCCGGTCGCGCTGGTGATTGCCTCGCTGCTCACCGTCGGCGCGGCCGTATCGACCTTGTAGCTGGCATTGTCGGCCACCGCGGCCGCGGTCAGCACCGCCGCGTTGCCGGCAGCATCCGTGATCGCGCCGCCGTTCAGGCTCAGCGCGTTGGCATTGATGCTGATGCCGTTGGCATCGTTCTGCCCGGCCTGGATCGTGTAGGTGAACACCAGTTGCGTGCTGCCGCTGCCCGAGGCGTAGCTCGCCTGCACCGGTGACCCGCCGATGCTCAAGGCCAGCTGCGGCGTTCCCGTCACCGTGACGCTCTCGCTGAACGACACGGTGACGCTGACCACGTCGCCGGCATTGAGCGTATTGTTCTGCGCTCCGATCGCACTGGTGAGCGCTTCGCTGCTCACCGTCGGCGCGGCGGTATCGAGCGTGATGACCAGTGCGGCGGTCGTTGAAGTGTTGCCGAAACCGTCGCTCAGTCTAGCCGAGATCGACTTGGCACCGTCAGGGCCGAGGTCACCGTCGGTTACGGTCAAGCTCACGCTCTGCGCGCCGATGTCGGCTGCGCTGATCGTGTGCGTGACGGGATGGGCGAACGGCGAACCATTGAGCAACAGCTGGATCGTATCTCCCGCCACGACATTGGCACCGAGCACAACCGTGAAAGTCGGCGCGGTCACGTTCGTCGTGTTGTCACCGCTGGAACTGCCGGAATCGGAGCCTGCCACCAGGTCCGGCGTGCCGCCGGTCGGAGCATTGGTGTTCAGGGTAAAGATCACCGTGTTGCTGACGCCCTGGTTGCCGGCGGCATCAGTCGCTTGCGCAGTCAAGCTGTTGGTGTCGCTGTGCAGCGTGACGTCGGTGCTCCAATTGCCGTTGGCCTGGATGGTTGCGACGCCAACGACGGAGGCGCCATCATCCAGCACGGTCACAGTCGCACCCGCGTCAGCGGGATCCGCCGTGCCGGTAATCGTCTGCACGGATTGATTGGTGTTGCCGCCCGGACTGGTGATCGCCAGCACGGGCGCGCTTGTGTCGAGCGTGATAGTCAGGGCGCTGGTGGTCGAGCCGTTGCCCGCCAGATCGGTAAACCGGCCGGAGATCAGCTTGAGCCCGTCAGCTCCAAGATCACCGGGGCTCACTGTGAAACTGACGCTTTGGGCCGCAATGTCGCCGGAGCTGACGGTTCGCACCAGAGGATGGGAGAATGACGACCCATTCAGCAGCAGCTCGACCGTGTCGCCCACTGCAACACCGGCACCAAGCGCGACCGTCAGCGTCGGGGCCAATACGTTGGTGTTGTTGTCGCTGCTGGAGGAGCCGGAATCAGAGCCCGCAATCAGATCCGGCGTGCCGCCGGACGGGACGGTCTGGTCCAGTACGTAGCTGTGGCCGGTGCCCGCAGCGATATTGCCGGCCAAATCGATGGTACGGACCGACAGCAAACTGCCAGCCCCGGAGAGGATCACCCCCGAGGCGGACCACACGCCGCCTGCGGCGTTTGCCGTCACCCAGTTCGTGCCATCGATGCTGAGCTGAATCGACTCGCCGGGACCCAGCGTGCCTGTGTAAGTTCCGGTCACAGTCTGTGACGCTACATTGGTGACGAAATCGCTCGACGAGCTGCCGCTGTCCGAACCCAGTGCCGTCACCGTCGCAACTGCCGATGGCGCGCCGGTGTCCAGCGTGTAGGCATGCCCGGTGCCGGCGAGGCCGTTGCCGGCCAGATCAATCGTCCGAACCGATAGCGTGCTCCCGGCGGCCGACAGCGATACTCCAGATGCTGTCCAGGTGCCGTTCGATGCGTTAGCGACCGCCGTCATCCAGGTTGCGCCGCCATCGGCGCTGACCTGGATGGACTCGCCTGCACCGAGGGTGCCGGAATAGGCGCCGCTGATCGTCTGCGATGTGACATTGGTGACGAAATCACTCGACGAGCTGCCGCTGTCCGACCCCAGCGCCGTCACCGTCGCAACTGCGGACGGCGCGACGGTATCGAAGACGTAGCTGTGGCTGGTCCCGGCCGCGATATTGCCCGCAAGGTCGATCGTGCGGACCGACAGCGTGTTTCCCGCAGGCGACAGCGTCACGCCGGATGCTGACCAGGTGTTGTTGGCTGCATTGGACGTTGCGGTGACCCAGGTCACACCGCCATCCGCGCTGACTTGAATCGCTTCGCCGAAAGCCAGGGCACCCGTGTAGGTGCCGCTTACGGTTTGCGACGGCACATTGGTGACGAAATCGGTCGAGGAGCTGCCGCTGTCGGAACTTAGCAGCGTCACGGTCGCGACCGCGGTTGGTGCTACGCTATCGAGAGTATAGCTGTGTCCCGCTCCGGCCGTGATGTTACCGGCGAGATCGATCGTGCGAACGGTCAGAAAGTTGGTGCCAGGCGACAGCGACACGCCAGATGCCGACCAGTTGCCGCCCGATGCGGCCGCCGTCACCCACGTGGTGCCATTGTTGGCGCTGACCTGGATCGTCTCCCCCGGAGCCAAAGCACCGGTATAGGTGCCGCTTACCGTTTGCGCAGTCACGCTGGTGTTGAAGTCGGTCGGCGCGTTGCCGCTGTCGGCGCTCAGTGCCCCGACGGATGCAACGGCCGCCGGCGACGTCGAATCCAGCGTCAGGACGACCGTATTGCTCTGGCCCAAATTGCCGGCCGCGTCCGTGTCCTGGGCGACGAAACTATTGCCGCCCTCGGAAAGCTGTACGATCACGCTCCAGCTGCCGTCAGCCTGGACAACGGCACCGGCTATGGCCTGCGCATTGTCGAACACGATCACGGTGGTTCCGGCATCGGCCAGGCCGACCGTTCCGGAAATTCTTTGGGTGGCCTGGTTGGTCAGCGCATCCGAATTGTCGATCGTGACCACAGGCGGAGCCGTGTCGATCGTGACGGCCTGCGCTGCGGAGCCGATGGTGTTGCCAACGGAATCGACAACGCGCACCTGGTACGAAAAGCTCGCATTGTGGACGCCCGGATCGATCAGGCTCCAGGTCGTTCCTGTCGCCTGAACAACGTCACTCCAAGTGACACCGCTGTCGCTGCTGACCTGAATCTTCTCGCCGGGCGTGAGCGCTCCATTGCTGCCGGAGACCGACAACTGGGTGCTGTTGGTGATGAAATCGCCGGAGGCTCCGCTATCAGGGCTGATCGCCGTAACAGCCAGCGGCAGCGTGATGTTGAGACTTGCGGTCGAAGCCGCAGTCTTGATCGAATCAGAGACCGTATAGCCGAAGACAACGTGGCCGCTGAACCCCGGATCCGGCGTGTACGTCCACGTCTGATCGCTATTCCGGACCAGACCGCCGCCTCCACTCTGGATCGTCAGCGACGAAATGGACAGGGAGGGACCGTCGATGTCGGAGACGCCCTTGAGCAAGGCCGTCGGCGCGATGACGTAGGGGCTGTCCTGCTGCCCCTGCGCGAGCGTTACGGGCGCCGCCACCGGAGCCGCATCCGTCTTCTGGATGGCAGGCTGGACGCCGTCGTGCACCGTTACGAAGACGGGGATGGTTATGAAGCCATTGTCAGCGGAGAGCCTGATGATGAATTCTTGCGTGGCGGTCTCGCCGAAAGACAGCCCCGCGAAGTCGCTCTTCGGCTCAGCGAAGCTCCAGTTGATATGCCCGTTTGCGTCAAAGCTGGCGCTGAAATAGGGGGTCGCGCCGCCAGATTGATCCGTCACGCTGAGCACGACGCCGGTGTAGTCACCCGTGACTTCAATCGATCCCTTGGCGGTCAGGACGTGGGACGACTTCGCCGTCTCCAGAATGATCGCGCTAAGTCCCGAGGTCGGATCGGCAAAGAAGATATTACTGCTGTTGCCGAAGGCGACGTACTGGCCGCCGGCACTGATCGCGGCGCCGCCATTGGACGCTGTACCCACCCCGTCCGAGACCAGCCGATAGGCGGGGGCCGCCGGATCCGTGACGTCGACGATATAGATATCGGCGAACCCGTTCTGGTCGGCCGAGGTCAGCCTTGCCTCGCTCGTGAACACGATGAAATGGCCGTCCGGGCTCAGCACCGGACTATAGCTGCTGCCCGAAGCGTTGGACGTGTGAAATACGACGGCCCCGGCATTCAGATCATAGAGATAGATCTCGGAATGGCCGGTGCCGTCAGTTCCCTGATAGGCGATCATGCGGCCGTCGGCGCTGATGGTCGGCGCAACCGCACCGGCCCCGGCGGAGATGCTGGCAATCACGGCCACTTCACCCGTCGACAAATCGAAGGCAAGGAGCCTGCCCCCGCCTCCCGGAGCAGCCACATCCGAATTCCAGAAGGCAATCAAGTGGCCGTCGGCGCTGATGGCGGGCTTCCAAAGCGCCCCCGAGCTCCCCACCGCCCCTGGCGTCACCGTTCCTTTGAGCGTGCCGTCAAGACTGTAGATGGCAACGTTGCCGCCATCCTGCTGCACGACGATCGTGCTGCCGTCGCCACTGACGGCCGCGGCACTTCCCGGCGCCAGCGCGGTCTGAACATGATAGTGCGCCGGATCGGAAGGATCGGTGCCATAGACGAAGACGAAGCTCCCGCCACCATCGGAGCCCTGATAGACGATATAGCGACCATCAAAGCTGATCGTCGGCGAACCGTAGCTCCAGCCGTTCGCGGGAGACGCGACGGTGGTGGTCACCCCCGTCTCGTGGCTGAAAAAATAGATCGCGCCGTCGGGATCGTAGACGACGTCGCCATTGGCGCTCATGACCGGGCCGATATGATCTCCCGGCCCGGAGGTGATTGCCGCTACGTTCGGCGGCGTGACGACGAATGGAACGGCCGACAGTTTGACCGGAACAATGATCGGTTGCGCCACAACGGGGCTGCTCGGCGGCGAGCTCGGGCCGGTGTCGGAAACCGGGTTGACCGTGACGACAATGGTCGGGGGCACTGCGTTCGAGGGCGGAGTGGCGCTTGTCCCGGGCAGGGAATGATATTCCGTACCGGGCGGCTGTAGCGGCGGGCTTCCGGCGAATTTCGTCGTGCTGTTCGGACTCGTGTTGTTGTTATTCTGGTCCCGGTTCTCCGTGTGCTGCGGCAGATTTGGAAACAGTTGTTTGCCGGCATCATATGTGCTCAGCACCTGCTGGAATGCACCGAATTCCTGCGCGATCTGATCCGTCGTCTTGTTGCTCTGCTGAGCAATCACGTCGAAATTCGCCGTCGGCGTCAGCGTCAGCGTCGACCCGTTGCTCGTGACGGTACCGATCAGGACGCCGGCCGTATTGAAGACCTGGACGGCATGCACCTGACCGTCGCGCTGATCGATGACGGAAACCGAAATCTTGCCGTCGGTCGCCGAAACGTCGAGGATCACGGCCGTGCCGCGAATGCCGATCGTGGCGCTGGGTGTTGCCACCCGCATATCGCCGGTCTTCGCAACTTGGCCCGCCACAAAGCTGGCGGCGCCCTGCACCAGCGTCATCAGCGAGCTGTTGGATGTGCTGCTGGCATCGTAGGTCAGTTCGTTCAGCATGAACCGCGCACCGGCGGACAGATTGAACGTCGTGCCGTCGTCGAGCACGAGACCAAGCGTCGAGTCGCTGCCCGTCTGCACCACGTCATTCTGGTTGACCGCATCACCGACGTTGACGACGATCGTCACGCCATTACGGACGATGCTCGCGCTGCCGGTCATCTTGACGACATGGCCCACCACCTTGCCGCTAGCGGCGGGTGCCCCGGCCTGCGCATATTGGGTGTGTCCGGTCAGAGCATCGATGACGCCGGGATCGAGGTGCGCGCCTTCGGGGGAAACGAGCAACGGACGCGCGTGATCGCGGAAATAATTCGGCACGACGACGCGATGGAGCTGATCCGAGAGGATCAGGTCGGCGCCGATGCGCACGAAGTCGCCGGAGAAGAGAAGGTGAGCGTCCGGGACCGCAACCACAGCGGGTGGCGTTTCCGCCAACCCGTCGCGCTCGAATTGAAGGGATTGGTGCCCCAGGCCGTTCGGCAAAAACCCGTCGGTGTGGTTCAAGACGCCACCGTAAAAAAGTTAAAAATCAATTAAATCGTTTTTAAGTACCATTTCGAAGTTCCCCGGAAAAGTGGCGACGAACATCTTGCGTGGGTTTTCAGCACCTTAATTAATTCGGGCCGCGGGCGGCGAAAACGCCCGGTTCAAATCCGCGTCAAGCGATTGAAAATATTTCTGAATTTCAATTTTTCACCTGGTCTGGCGCTCACTGCTCCGAACGGATTGCGTCCGAAGAAGGCCTCGAAAACCTCGAGCCGATCGTGCGGGTCATGCGCGAGCGCGACCTGCGGCTCGACCGCGAGGCCGGCGGATGCGGCAGATTGCGAGGAAAGCTGCGCGAGATCGCGGAGTCTCGATTCAAGATCAGACCAGTCGCGCGCGGGCTTTGCCGGACCTCTCGCGGGTAACTCGCGCGAACCGAAATTTATGCGACGCAATGCTCAACTCCCCTGCGTTCTCGTCGACGCAGGAGGGACGCAAAAGCGCCGATCCGAAATCACTCCACGAAAATCATCGCGCCTCCGATTCAAATCGACGCTTGCACGTCGCAAAATGACCTGTCGTGAAAACTTCGACGTTCAAAGACTTCTTGATGGGGATTGGCGAGCGCTCCCGGTTCCGGATCGCCGAAGCGTACCGCACATCCGACAAGAACTTTCAGCCGTGCGCCACGCACAAGCGAATGGAAACTGCTTGCCTCACGCGCCCGCTCGCTCCTAGGATAGCTGCACTCCCTCGCCTCGCCGCGCGGCGACGGGATCGAGCGTGCCGGAGCAGAAGCTATGCCCAAAGCGGAAAGCTTGTCGATCGACAAAATTCGCATTCCGCCCAAGAGCAGAAGGACGCTCGACGCCGGACTCGTTCAAAAGATCGCAGAAAGCATCCTGGAGATCGGACAGCAAGTTCCCATTTCCGTTCGCCCCGAAGATGATCAGTTCGTTCTGGTCGACGGACTGCATCGGCTTGAGGCCTGCAAGGCCCTTGGTGAAATGTCCGTCATTGCTGTCGCGGTCGCAGCAGAGAGTCCTCAGCACAGGAAGCTGCTGTCCGACAGCACCGAACTGGAAGCCGAGCGCAACAAGATGGCTCGATTGAAGCAACTGCGACTTGAGAGGGAGGCCGCCGCAGCAATCGCGGCTGCGCCGGCGAAGCCCGGCCTGAATCGGCAACCGGAACGAAGCACTGTGGCCAAACCGACCGCACCATCGACGCGAACCAACCGGACGTCAGCAGCATTGGCGCCAAGACCGAAAACGCTGTCGCAATGGATCGCTCAACAGAAAAGCGACGGTAGCCGTTATTGACCCTTCGGCCCGAGCGGCGCCATTTCCAGCGTGTTACCGGGGACTAGCAAATTCAAGCGATTGGCCATACGCTTTGGGTCGCATGGGCTGAATGATGACAGCGCGCGACATCTTAAATCATCGAGCGAGCGTAGAGTGCGACCGCGACGGATGCAATGAACGACAGCCCGAACACCTCCTGGCCTGCCTTCATAAGAGACGTGCAAGCCGATTCTCCCGAGCATTTTGACTGGGACGCGCTGGCGGCGTTGCGGGCGAGGCCGGCACCGGCTGCCGCGTCCGGCGCGGCCTATGACGCTTCACGGCGCAACGGCGAATTCCGCGATGGCCGGGCCTCCGTGCAAAGCGTGCCGCCCGTCGTTGAGCCGGAGTCTCAGCCGGGCACTGAACCAACATCCTTGCCGGATGAACCCGCCACGACAGCGGCAGGCGCGATCGATCCGGCGCCCGAGGCTCGTGCTACGCAGAGTGACGCCGGCGCGCTCTCCGATCCGCTTGCATCAGAGAGATCTGCAATCGACCGAGAACCATTGCTCCTTGCGACAATACATCGGCCGCCACTCCCCTTTCCGAAAGACGGCATTTTACGGTTGCGGTTTTCCGATGTCGGTGAGCCAGCCGAACCGGGCGAACACCGCTCGCGCTACGGTCTTGTCGCAATTACACGAAGTGATCTCGCCGTCTGGAAGGCGTTTCCGGACGCGGTCTTCACCGTCATACAACCCTCGCCCTACTCGAACGCGGCAGCCTTCCGACTTGGGACTTTCGAGGTCTGAACGCCCAGCATGTCTCCTTAACGCGAGGGCGGGATCATCGCCCGCAGGATGTCCGGCTTCCAGGCCTGGCGCGCGCTGTCGAAGGCCGCGAAATCATGGTCGAACTGCCAATAGGCCCATGACCAGCCCAGCCTGTCCGCGCTTCTCGCGACGTATGACAGGTATCTCGTGCGACTATCGGATGGCGCGCGCTCGTACACGCCGAACTCGCCGAGGTAAACCGGGCGCCTCTCTTTCTCTGCCCAGAGACTCATCTTCTTGAAGTCGGCCGCGGCCCGCGCTTCGTCGTCCTGTGAACCCCAATCCAGCGGACCGATCCGCGAAAACGTCGGGGACCACGGCGCCCCCTGATGCGTGAACCGCAAGGGCGCATAATAGTGAAACGTGACGATGAGGTTCCGGTCGTCGGCCGGCAAAGCCAGTTCGTCGACGGGATTGTCATCGGTGTTGAGAACAGCAGCAATGACCGGCCGCGCAGGATTGGTGCGACGGATGATGCCGAGGCATTCGTTGAGCAGCGAATTCCACTCGGCCGACGTCATCTGTCCGCCCGGCTCGTTCAAGACCTCGAAGATCAGTTTCGGATACTTCCCGGTATAGCGCTCGGCGATCTGCCGCCAGAACGCCTTGAGCTTTTCCGCGCATCCGGCCACGTCGCGCTGGCAGACATGGGTATCGTGCTCGTCGAGCACAGGAATGAGATTGCGCGCGAGGACCTCCTCGATGACGGCATCGAGCCGCCTCAGGACGATCTCGTCCAGGACATTCCCCGGACCCATGAACTTGAAGCCGAAGAAATTGATTCTGACATGCGCGAACCCGGCCTTCTTGATGGCCGTCAGATTGTCCAGGCGGAACGGCGCATTCTGACCGCCTTCCCAGATCCCGTCATAGCCGAGAATGTTAATGCCGCGCCCCAGTTTCGGCACGCCGTTGGAAGCAGCCTGCGCGGCAGCGACGGATGGGGAGCAGAGCGCCGCGAGGAAGAAGAAACCTGCCGCGAGACTCTTCGGCCAACGAGCACGGATGACGGTCATCTGCTTCCATTCCAGAAACTAGAAATCTGTCGGTCGTACCGGTCTGCACGTCGCGAAGAAGAACCCGACCAGCAGCACCGACGTGAACATCGTCGAGCGAAGGAACGTCGTCTCCGTGAAATTGGTCTGGAAGCTCAGGACGACAAATCCGATGATGAGGGCGCAGTGCGACCGATCGATCGACTGGGCGGAAATGAGATGGAGCATCTTGTTCGAGAACAGAAGGACGCTTCCCGTGAACAGCATATACCCGAGAAATCCTGTCTCGATCAGGATGGCGATGTAGCCGCTGTGATAATTGTCCAGCACCCAGCTGTGGTTCTGCTCGAAATAATCGTAGATCGACGGGATCGTCCAGAACCCGTTGATCCCGAAGCCGAGCAGCGGCGCGTCGTCAAAATGGCTTATCGCGTAGTGCCAGATGAAGGTCCGCTCGGTAAAGTCGATGCTCGCGTCACCGACATGGATCGCATCATATCCGGTCGCGTAGAAATAGAGGAACAGCGCGCCGGCCGCCAGGCACATGACGAAAGGCAGGACCGCATAGAGCCTCATGCAGGTGACCGACCACATCGAGGTCACGAGCAGCGCGCAGGCAGCCAGGGCGACAGCGCCGGCGCCTCGCGATTCCGAGGCAAACACGCACGTCGACGCCAGAAGGAATGTCGCGAGGAACGCTGGCCAGCCCTGCCCCCTCATCTTCAAATAGCAGGCAAAGAACATCAGGTAGGCGCCGACGAAGCCAAGCGTCTGCTTCGATTCATAGATGCCTTGCCATTGACCGCTGTGCATCCAGCTGTGATCGATCCCGATGTCGGGAACAGCGAGCGCAAAGAAGGCCGATGCGGCGGCCAGGACGAAGAGTCCAAGGGCCGTGGCTCCTACGATCTCGTCGATGTCAATGCGCGTGACGAGGCAGAAGGCACCGAAGGTCGTCATCGCAAGCGCTGCACTCTTCATGAGCGCGGCGACATTCAGGCTGGACCAGAACACGGAGATGACGGCGAAGCCGTAGAATGCGACCAGCACGATCAAATCGGGGTTGAATTGCAAACGCAGGCGCGGCCGCACGAATGCGCTTGCATAGATCAAGACGCCCCACATTAGGATCGCGACGGCCTGCTGCATATAAGTCAGCTCCGCCGGCAGCAACCCGGTGTTGAGGGTGCCCATCGACGCAACGACATTGATGGTGATCGAACAACGGATTGCGGCCCTGGCAATCTTCTCGATGCCAACGCTGCGCGTCTTCCAGATCGCGCTCTCGGGTACCCCGGCGTCCGCATCGGTCTGTAGGCTGGCCATGGGCCGACCTTCCTTAAACGCGGTTAATTATTTGCTAGCGCAGGTTGACCTCCGAGCCCCGGCGAAGCCGCGACGTTAAGAATTTGGTAACGATACGAGCCTGGCTCGGTGCATTAATGCAAATCATAGCGCCTCGGTATCTCGATCGTCACTCCCCTGCTATAAGGCCTCGGTTCCGGCTCGATCGACCATTCCCGAGTGACATGATTTCCCTGGTTACGCATGACTATGTCTAGCAATACGTTCGATATCGCCGTCGAGCCGGCATTCGACTTTCTCTCTCCGGAATACGCAGAGCTGTTCGACGGTTCGGCCGCAACTGCCTTCCAGCATCCGCTCTGGCTGCACAGCCTCTACACCAGGCTCGCATCGCATGCCGGGGCAACGCCACTGGTCGTCGTGGCTCGCCATCGTGCGACCGGCACCCTTGCGATGGTGCTGCCTTTGCTGCGGGTCCGGCGCGGTCCGATACGAACCATCGAATTCGCCGACCTGCGCGTCTCCGACTATCTGGCGCCCGTTTGCAGCCCGCAGGTGTTTGCCGAGTTGCTCAGGAACACGGATGCGTGCGCAGAAATCCGGCACATCGTCCGCCCCTTCGACCTGCTCCGGATGACCAAGCTGCCGGACGGGCGGCTTCCGATCGAGAGCCTCCTGGACGCGCCCCGCCGGGTCGCGATGGACAGCAATGCCTATGCGACGGTTCTCGTCGCGCCATTCGAGCAATGGCGGGCCAGCGCGATGGATCGCTCCTACCAGAAGGAGCTCGCAAAGAAATATCGTCAGCTCCAGAAGAAAGGCGCGCTGACCTTCTCATGCTGCGATGACAGCGCCTCGATCCTGAACGCGCTGGACGTGATGAGGAAATTCCGCGGTCCTCGCTTCCAGTCGCAGGGCGACGGAGACCTGCTCCAGCGAGCCGAATACTACGACTTCTATTCCGACGTGGCGGTCCGCGGCCTCGGCTCCTTTGTGCGGCTCTATGCCATGAAGATGGATGGCGAGGTGATCGCCGCGGTGCTTGGATTGCACCACCGCGACAGCTTCCTCGTCATCATGAGCGCCTTCGACATCGCCGGCTACAAGAGCCAGTCGCTGGGCGCGCTGATGTTCGAACAGGTGGCGAGGGATTGCATCGAGCGCGGGGATCAGATGCTCGACTTCACGATTGGCGACGAGCCATACAAGAAACTGTTCGGCGGGCAGCCTTCGCCAATGTGGACCGTCACCCAGGCCGGGAGCACTGTGGGCGCCATATCGCTGTTCGCACTGAAGCAGGCCCCCTGGCTCAAGCTGGCCGCCAAGCGAATATCGGAGTTCAGGCTCCTGCCGACCCGTACCTCGACGCCCACGCGCTGAGGCGCCGACGGATCCGGCGCTCAGGCGCGCAGCGCGCTTCGCACCTGCGCGAGCCAGCCCGGTCGCATCTGATCGACCCGATGGGTGATACTGCGCCGCAGGAAGTGCAGCCGCCGCCGCACGTCCCAGCTGATGTCGTTGCGGGACGTCAGCGCCTGTCGGAAGCGCGCCATCTTCAGCGACTGCTGGTCTGCGGCGATCTTGTCGGGATCGGAATAGAACTGCGATATCTTCTCCGTGCCCATGCCCGCAGTTGCGAGCCAGCGTGGCGCATATTCGGTGCAAAGACGCTCGACGTCGACCAGCAGGCGGGCAACGCCCGTGCCGGCTGCCGGACAGTTGGTTTGGAACGCATCGCCGATGAGCGCGATTCCGGGCTGAAGATGTCCTTCGACGACGGACAGATCCATCACCCAATTCTGCACCCGGTCCGTCACGCGGAAGTCGCCGAGGAAGGACCGCAATCCCGGCAGCAACCGCAACAACGCGGCTTCCGTATCCCGACGCAGGTCACGCATGATGGGATCGGTCGGATCGCGGAACATGAAGAGATTTGCCCGCATGCCCGCGCGCACCGGAAACAGACTGAGATAATCGACGCCGTCCGCCGTGCGCTCGCCGTAACAGGTCAACGCCTCGAAATCGAACGGCGCGCCATCGCGGCGGGCGATGGTGAAGCCGAACGAGACCGAATGGCGCTCCGCCAGCACGCGCCGCCTGATGCCGAGCTTGTAACCGAGCGCTCCCGCCATGCCCGTGGCCAGAACGACGAGGCGCGCATCGATGCGCCGTCCGGAGGCGAGCTCGAGATGCTGCACGTCGTCGCTGGAGGTGATCGCGGCGACCTCGTCGACGATCAGACTTGAGGGATCGGGTAACTGGCTGCGCGCCATGGCAACGAGATCGGCATAGGGAAGCCCGTAAGCCCGGCCGACGGTGACATCGACCACCTTGCCTTCCCTGACATTGAGCACGCGGTCATAGCGGCAACCGGCGCTCGCGAGACCATCGATGAAGCCGAGCCTGCGGAACAGCTCCAGCTGATGGCCACCGATCTTCTCGACCCGAAACTCGTCCGGAGGCACCGCGCGCTTGTCGACCAGAGCGACGCGATGCCCTGCCCGCGCGAGGACGGACGCCGCGAGCGACCCCGCAAGGCCGCCGCCGACGATCGCGATGTCCGCAGCGCTCGTCGAAGTCTCCGCTGCCGCGATCGGCTCGGTCACGGTGCTATCCGCCGTCATCATCCAGGCTCCCACGGTTAACGGAGGTTCCACGTGCAATTATCCCGCCTGATGTCGCATCGCAGGGCCGAACGCGATCATTTCCAGAGATCGAGGTTAACGGATCACGGGATCATCCGTCCCGGCACGCCCCTTGCTCGGGATGATCAACAAAACCCGGCCTCCAATCCTCTCACGGTTCAACACATGATCGTTTTCCGTCAGATCAACAGCCCGCCGAGCCGTGACGCGGCATCACGTCGCTTTCGATTGCAGCCGGTCTCTGCTCTATCTGGGACAAGAGGGACGCAGATGTTTCAGGGTGAAGCAGCGGCCCACGCCGGCGGCGCATGCGAGGATTCCGGAGACCGCGCATTAACACTCGCGATTTCCTGGCATGCTAGGCTCTCATCACTCTCGCAACGGGCATTTTCGGGGGACGCCCCGTATCTTCGATGATCGCATCCATTGTTCAGTTTCTGCGGCGTGACGTAACGCGCGGCGTCGTCGGGACCATCCTCCTCAAGGTTGGTAGCGGCGCGCTTGCGTTTGCGTTGTTCTCGCTGGCGGCACGAACGATGTCGCCGGATGGGTTCGGCATCTTTGCGACCTGGCTCTCCGTTGCCCAGATCGCGGCGGTCGTGGGCTTGGTCGGGCAGGAATCGCTTCTGGTGCGCTTCCTGAACGAGTACCACGTGCAAGATCGGCCCGATCTGACCAAGGGCGTATTGCTATCGAGCCTGAAGATCTCATCCGTCGCGATGCTGATTGCGATCGGCGCAATCGCGATCATGGCGAGCATGAGAGGCGATGGGTGGCTGCTGATCGTTGCGGTGTCCGCCTACACCGCCGTGAGCGCAGGAGTGATGCTCGGCAGCCAGGTCGCACGTTCGCTGGTCAGCATTCTCATGGGAGAAGGAAACCGGGAATTCTTCTGGCGGGTCGGCGTTGTCCTGTTTCTGCTCGCCGTGTTGTTCGGCCACTGGCAGCTCGATCCTGCCGAACTGATTGCCGTGATGACGATCGCGATGTCGATTGGTCTGGTGACGCAGGTCATCGCGGTCGCAAGAGCGCTACCGGATTTCCGCGACACGGCGGCGCGGTCAGAGACGTCGCGCTGGAGATCGAGCGCACTTCATTTCTGGATCGCGTCCATCCTGGAGGCCGCAAACCAGTATTTCGACGTCATCCTGGTGTACTGGATGCTCGATCCGGCAACCGCCGGAATCTATTTCGCCGCCTCGCGCCTCGCCAACATCTTCGCCATGCTGTCGGCTGCACTGTACAGTTTCGGCGCCCGCCGGCTTCCTTCGCTGTATTTCAGCAAGAACCACCAGGAGTTCGAGCGAACGTTGCAGCTCATGGCGGAAGTGACCGCGCTTTGCGTGGTCAGCGGATTGCTCCTGATCTGGGTCGGCGGGCCCCATCTTCTCAATCTGTTCGGGCCTCACTTCGCCGCGCAGCACTGGGTCCTGATCGTGCTCGCGATCGGAACGGCCTTCCAGGCGGCGGGCGGTCCATCTGCGGCGATCCTGCAGCTGACCGGCCACGAGCGCATCTATGTCCCCGTCGTCGCTGCGAACGTCGCGCTGCGGCTGGTTGGGTTCCTCGTCCTGATCCCCTGGCTCGGCGTGCTTGGCGCTGCGATCTCGGCGACCCTGTCGCTGGCGCTCGCGACCATCGCGCTCAACATCCTCTGCCGGCGGCGAACCGGAGTGGATCCTTCCATTCTCGCGCTTTTGCGCTTCTCGACGTGGAAGCGCCGCGCCTATGCGGTCCGCGCTGCCGAGCCCGGCGAGTAGGCGCCGGTCAACCGGCGAGGCCCAGCACTTCGCCGCGACGCTGCGCCGACGCCGGATCAGCCGGCACATGATTGACGACGATCCCGGTCGGCACGCCGCCGAAGCGGGAGAGCGCGGCAATCGCCCGGCGCATGGCGGCTGAATCGACGGCGTCTTCGCGGGCGACCAGAATGACAAGATCAGCATGCGCGGCCAGCGCCGCCGCCTCGGGCTGCAAGGCCAGCGAGGTCGCATGGACGACGATCAGATCGAACTCGGAACGGATATCGTCCGCGGGCAGCGGCTCGGGACGCTTGCTGGCGCCCAGAAGCGCATCGACGCTGCGAAAGTTCGCGATCGTGGCACCGTCCGCCTGCCCTTTGGCAAGGCCCGCCCCGGCACCGCCGAGATCAGGCTCGACCCGGATCAGGACGCTCAGCTTCCCCCTGTTCACCGCCCACCGATTCAGCGACCGCGCGACGGTGTTGCCGCCGGCACGCTTGCCGACCGACATCACGAGCGCGACCTTGCCCCGGGCTCCCTGCAGCTTCTCCAGCCTGTCGAGCACCGGACGCAAATGCGGACCGAGATCGAGCTCGGTCGTCGCGGACACCGGGCCTTGCCAGATGTTTCTGGGCGCATCGCCAGGCAACAGGTCGGGAATGCGCGCCCACACCGGCGGCCGCGGCCAGGCCGCGGGCTGGCGCGGCGCCGGATCTGGAGCAGGAACCTCTTCAGCGGCCTTGTCCGATCCGCGCCCGGTCGCGGCAACGACCGCCGTCGATGCCAGCAGCGAGCCGATCGCGAGGACAGCGAGCAGCAAAGGCAGCGGCGGAAGGGTCGAGCGCAGCGGCGGGATGGCTGGCGAGGCCACCTTGGTCTGGGAGCTCTGCAGGAGGCGCTGCTCGTTCGTCGTCTTGGAGCGCGAGAGGAATTGCTCGTAAATGTTCCTGTTGGCCTCGGCGTCGCGCTGCAGCTCCTGGAGCTTCACCAAAGCCTGACCGTCGACCAGCAGCTGCGATTCAGCCGCCTTCATCTGGCTTTCGAGCGCCTTCTGCTGATCGCGCTGGGACTCGTATTCCGACTTTGCGGTGTCGATGCCCTTGGCCCGCTCGACCTCGATCTGCCTGTTGAGGTCGTTCAGCTGGCTGTACGACATCACGAGATCGGGATGGCGATCGCCGAGCACCGCGCGCTTCTGCGCAATCTGATCGTTGAGAGCCGATCGCTGGGCGCGCAGCGCGCTGAGAAGATCCTGCTTGGCGGGAGCCTCGACATTCGCCTTCACGTCGCGCTGCGCCTGCTCGTAGCGGGCTTTTGCTTCTTCGGTCCGGGCGCGCGCGGCGGCAACCTGCTGCGACAGCTCGGTCACGCGCAATTGCTGGGTCGTGGAATCCTTGCCGGCATTGACGATCCTGTGCTCGAGCTTGAACGCGGCGACGGCGTCCTCCGACGCCTTCAGCCGGTCGTTCAACGTCTTGAGCCGGCTGCTCAGCCAGTCGGCGGCTTCATCAGTCGCCTCGGTTCGGATGCTTTTCTGGCTCGCGACGAAAGCCTCGGCGATCGCATTGGCATAATAGGCCGCCCGCTCCGACCGGTTCGAGGTGAAGCGGATGGCGATGACATAGGTGAGCCCGCGCCGGGAAATATCGAGACGATTGCGGAATCTCTCGAGCAGGCGCGCAGGGTCGGTATGTCCTCCGGAAATGTCCTCGTCGTCGCGAACCTTGAGCTGCTCGATCAGCGGCTTGAGGAAGCCGTCAGACTTCGCAACTTCAACGAGGCTCTGCAGCGCGGCGCTGTCCTGCCCGATGCCGGGCAGAACGTCCTGGTCCGCAGTCACGCGCTGCTCGCGCGGATCGACGACGACCAGCGCGGTCGCGGCAAATCGAACGGGAATGACCAGGAGAATGACGACGCCGAGGGCGAAGATCGCGAGCGCCAGCGTCAGGATGCGGCGCGCATTGTCGCGAAGGAAGGAGAATGCACCTGCGGCGGTGAGCAGGCCGCCAAGACGGGCGACGGTCGCGCGAGGCTCGTCGTTCGATGCGGTCCGAATCTGCCACGACGCGGCGACACCGGTCGATCCGGAACTTGTCGGGTCTGCACGGCGACCGAACGTCATGGACTTTACTCGGATTCAACTGGCGAACACTGTTCAGTGGCCTGCTCCACCGTAAATATCTATGGTTAATCGGCGGTTACCCGCCCCTCGCGCGACCGTCACCAATTGGTTAACGCGCTCGCGTCGCGCCGTGCCGAAACCTGCGGAATTCACCTGCGATCGGCGGCGTTCCGGGCGTGCGCGCATTAACTCCGTTTGTTGCTAGTCGGTGTCCGCGCGATGCTCGCATGATAGGTACGGGGTTAAGAAGGTGAACGTTTCATTAGCGGGTCGGGATCAGTGCTCCACTACCAACCAGGCGCAGAACTGGGCGACGCACCGAAGCTGCCGTCCACCGCAGCAGCACGCGCAAGACCAGACAGCCGCACATCGAAGCCGCATGTGCTTCTCGTTCAGACCCAGGCCGAGAACGCGGGCGCGCAGGAGATCTCCAGGCTGCTTGGCGCCGGCCTCTCCGCGCGCGGCTACCGCGTCACCCACCTGTTCTTCTTCCGCAAATCGGAGTCCTTCGACGAGCCGCCGGATACGCTCTATTGCGCTGCGCGCCGGCCCGGCAACCCGCTGGCGCTGCTGCGAATGCTGTGGACGCTCGGCCGTCATATCAGGACTGTCAGGCCCGATGCGGTTCTGACCTTCCAGCATTTCGGCAACGTCATCGGTGCAGGCACATCGCGCCTCGTCTGCCGTGCGCCTGTTGTCGCCAACCAGGTCTCGTCCGCGCTGTCGATGAGCTGGCCGGTGCGCACGGCCGACGTCGTCATGGGCAGCCTCGGCTTCTTCGACCGGATCACGCTCAATTCGAAGGACATGCAGCGCGAATATTCGCGCTATCCCGCGGCCTATCGCTCGCGCATGGTGCATGTCCCGCACGGTTTTGACGACAAGGCGCTCACTCTGTCGAAGGAAGCTGCACGCGCGAAATTCAATCTGCCGCAGGACTGCATCCTGCTCGGCTGCGCTGCGAGGCTGCATCCGCACAAGCGGCTCGATGCGGCCATACGACTGTTGCCGGACCAGCCGTCCTGGCATCTTGCACTGGCCGGCCAGGGCGCCGACGAGGCCCGGCTGAGGCAGCTGGCGGATGACTTGAAGGTGTCGGACAGGCTGCATCTGCTCGGCGAAATCACCCCGCGCCGGATGGCCGACTTTCTCGCCTGTCTCGATATCTTCGTGTTTCCGACCCAGGCCGAAACCTTCGGTCTCGCTGCGGTCGAGGCCGCCAACGCCGGCGTTCCCTCGGTCGTCACCGATCTTCCCGTGCTGCGCGAGGTTTTGTCCTTCGAGGGAAAACCGACGGCGCTGTTCGTCGATGCGTCCGATCATGCGGAGCTGTCGGCGGCGGTCTCGAAACTCCTGACCGACAAACCCCTGAGCGACGAGCTGCGACAAAACGCCAAAGGCCTGCGGTCGCGCTATTCGGTAGACGCCATGGTGGAGGAATACGTTCGAATTCTCGGCCAAGTCATTTGACCTGACAGGTTGGACTAGATGGGCTCGACATGATCATCGAGTTTCGCTGTGAAATTGAGCACGCGCGGCGGTGGATGGACCGCGAGACGCTGTCGATCGACGGACGCGATGTGCCGGTTCAAGTCGCATGGACGGCAACGGCAGAGCCGCGGCCTGCAGGTCTCGACATGCTGTTCGAGCTCGAACGCCTGGTGCTGCACAAGGGCAAGCACAGCGGCGCCGACAAGCTGAAGGTCATTCCGGAGCGGACGCGGGCGCGCGCCACCACTGCCGATGTGATCGTCGATTTCACCAGCGCTGCGCGGGACCCGAACTGCCCTGCCCGGCTGTATCTCCGCCCGCGGTTCAACGGAGCCGCCGGCGAGAACGCCGCGCTTGCCGCCATCCTCGCCGGCGACCTGCCCGTCATCGAGATCGTCAACGAGGTCGACGGAGCAATCGTTGATCGCGGTCACCCGTCTGGAGAGATTGCGGCTGGCCTCAGCGGCGCGCTCGAAACCGTCATGGCGCGCATCCTGACCATGCTGGCGGCGATCGTATCGGGACGGCCGCGGATTGTGCCGCAGCTTACGCATGTCGCCACGACGACAAGCCAGCGCGGTCCCGTTGGCTACGTCGCGCGTGGCCTCGCGGTGTCGATCGCCAAGGAGATCTATCGCCTTTGCTGCTACGCCCCGCACTGGCACGTCGGATGGCGTTTCAATGACAATGCAGGGGTCTGGCAGACCGGAGATCTCTCCGGGCCAGGCTGGAACGTGCTCGGCGATCCCGGAAACCACTTTTACGCCGACCCCTTCCCCATCACCTGGCGCGGACGGACATTCGTCTTCTTCGAGGATCTCGATCACCGCGTCGGCAAGGGAATCATCTCGGCGATCGAGTTCGGCGACGCGGGGCCGACCGGCGCCGTCGTGCCGGTGCTGGAAGAGCCCTGGCACCTCTCCTATCCCTTCCTGATCGAGGACGACGGCGAGTTGTGGATGATCCCGGAGAGCTCGCTCGCCGGCGACGTCGCGCTCTACAAATGCGTGCGGTTTCCGGACAAGTGGGAGCGGCATGCGACGCTGCTGTCCGGCCTCGAGCTCGCCGATGCGACGATCACGCGGCACAACGGTCTTTCCTATCTGTTCGGCGCCTGGCGCGACGGCACCGGCGGCTATTCGGATTCGCTTGCGATCTATTACGCCGAGCATCTGCTCGGCCCCTGGATGCCGCACGCCAGCAACCCTGTTATGATCGATCGCGCGAGCGCGCGACCGGCCGGGAATTTCGTCACCATGAATGACAAATTGTGGCGCCCGGTGCAGGACTGTGCCGGAGGATACGGCGCAGGGCTGGCGCTAGCGGAAATTATCGAACTGTCGCCCACGGCGTTCAAACAGGTCGTCCGCCACTCCCTCAAGCCCGGACCGCTATGGCCCGGCCGGAAGCTGCACACGCTGAACCGCTGCGGCCGGCTCGAGGTGATCGACGGATCGCGGGTTCAGCCCAAGACGCGAGCCTTCGCGCGTCGATTTCCATCGGCTGTCCTGCCGCCGCGAACCCGTCCATCGACCGCCTGCTGAGCAGAGTTCCGTCAACGGCGCATCCCTCGCCTGAGCGCGAGCGACGTTCTATTCGAACGGGATTCGTGGCAAACAGGTGAGAGCGACGCCGGTCACAGCCACGACGGGCCGCCCGGAGACTCCATGATCAACACCACAAGCTCGGCGCATCGGCCGTTCGACCCCCGCAGCAAATGGGCCGAGCTGTCCCAGGCGGAACGCAGCGCCGCCTATGACAACAACGCGGCCGTCAAGAACAGCCCGGCCCTGATCGCCGAGCGCAACGAAGCATCAAGCCGGCTGCGCGGTACGCTGAAATCGCATCTCGATCTGCCTTACGGCGAACGGGCGAACAACAGGATCGATCTCTACCCTGCCGCAACGGCCGATGCGCCCTGCCTCGTGTTCGTGCACGGCGGCTATTGGCAGCGCAATTCGCGCGAGCTGTTCGCCATGCTGGTCGAAGGCGTCGCCGCACATGGCTGGTCGGTTGCGATTCCCGGCTATTCGCTGGCGCCCGAGGCGTCCCTCACCGACATCGTCGCCGAGATCCCGGGTGCACTCGACTGGCTCGCCGCGCATGGCGCATCCTATGGGGTTGCCGGGCCGGTCATCCTGTCGGGCTGGTCCGCCGGTGCTCATCTCGTGGCTATGGCGCTGAACCATCCGCGCGTCCATGCCGGGCTCGCACTCTCGGGCGTCTACGATCTCGCGCCGATCCGCGATACCGGACTCAACACCGCGCTCAAGCTGACGGATGCGGAGATCGCCACGCTTTCGCCGCTTCGCCTGCCGGTGACGCCAAAGCGGCTCGACATCGCCTATGGCAGCAGCGAGCTGCCGGCGCTGGTGTGCGATTCAATCGACTTCCACGAGAAGCGCGCAGCGGCCGGAGCGCCGGGCAAGCTCATTGCGATCGAAGGCGCCGACCATTTCACCATTCTCGAGGCGCTGCGGCAGCCGGATGGCGTCCTGGTGGAGGCCGCGCGCCGGCTGCTGGATTAAAAAGTGCGAAAACAACCCCATGCACAGTAGAGACGCCGTTGTTTTCAAAGACTTATTTTTTGAAGGCGAGCCGACACTGTCGCGACCGCTTTGACTCGTCGGGCAAAACAGGGGCATGATGCCATCATCGCCCCGGCTGCCGCTCCTGCACCTCAATCCAGATCTGCTCGCCCGTGATCCGCACCGGATAGAGCCGCAGCGGCGGGCTCGGCCATCCCGCTGTGATCGCTCCGTCGCGCAAGTCGAATGATGCCGCATGGCGCGGGCAATGCAGCCGCCCCGTCCTTACCTGTCCCAGGGCGAGATCCGCCTGTTCGTGCGGGCATGCACGTTCGCAGGCGACGACATTGCCCTCGTTCCAGATCACGAGCAGGTCGCGCCCGGCGACGCGGACAATCGCCTCGTGCTTCAGCTGGTCGAGGTCGCAGACCGCAATCCACCCGGCCTCGTCATCCACCGAGATAGGCCTTGCGCACATGCTCGTTCTCGATCAGCTCGGTGCCGGCGCCGGACAGCACGATGCGGCCGTTCTCGAGCAGATAGGCGTGGTCGCACATCTCGAGCGCGGCGAAGGCGTTCTGCTCGACCAGCAGCACCGTGGTGCCGGCATCGCGGATGCCGCGGATGATCGCAAAGGTGCGCTCGACGATGTTGGGGGCGAGCCCGAGCGAGGGCTCGTCGAACATGATCAGCCGCGGCCGCGACATCAGCGCGCGACCGATCGCGAGCATCTGCTGCTCGCCGCCGGACAGCGTGCCCGCGGCCTGCCGGCGGCGTTCGGCGAGCCGCGGAAATTCCGCGTAGATGCGGTCGCGATCGGCCGCGATCTCGCCTGAACCACGACGGAGGTAAGCCCCCATGTCGAGATTCTCCTCGACGCTCATATGCGGGAAGACGCGCCGCCCTTCCGGACAATGCGCAATCCCGCTCGCCAGCACGCGCGGCGGCCTCGCGCCGGTGATGTCGATGCCCTCGAACTTCATCTGCCCGGAGCGCGGCGGCACCAGGCCGGAAATCGCACGCAGCGTCGTGCTCTTGCCGGCGCCGTTGGCGCCGATCAGGGCGACGAGCTGTCCGGCCTTCACGTCGAGCGAAATGCCGCGCAGCGCGGTGACACCGCCATAGCCGCAGACCATGTCGCGGATCTCAAGCACGTCCCGCTCCATGTCCGAGATAGGCTTCGATCACGGCGGGATCGTTACGGATCACGTCGGGCGTGCCTTCCGCGATGATACGGCCATAGTTGAGCACCACGATGCGGTCCGAGACCGTCATCACCATCGGCATGTCGTGCTCGACCAGCAAAATCGTGATGCCGCGGTCGCGGATGCCACGGATCAATTCGACGAAGCGGTGCGTCTCCGAGGCGTTCATGCCGGAGACGGGCTCGTCGAGCAGCAGCATCGACGGCTCCGCCGCCAGCGCCAGCGCCACGCCGACGAGGCGCTGCTCGCCATAGGAGAGCGAGCCGGCCGCATCGTGGGCGCGGCGTTCGAGGCCGACCCATTCGAGCAGTTCGCTCGCCCGCTGCCGTAAGCGGCGCTCCGAGGCACGCGCGCCCGGCAGACCGAGGATGGCGTCGAGCAGCCGGACCCGGCCCTGACGATGCAGGCCGATCAGGAGATTGTCGTAGACGGTGTCGTTGGGAAACACGCTGGTGCGCTGGAAGGTGCGGATCAGGCCGAGATCGGCGATCTCGTGCGGCTTCAACCCGGTGAGCGTCGTGCCCTGATAGGTGACGCGGCCCGCGCTCGGCGTCAGGAAGCCCGTCATGACGTTGAAGGCCGTGGTCTTGCCGGCGCCGTTCGGGCCGATCAGGCTGACGATCTCGCCCTCGCCGACCGTAAAGCTCATGTCGGAGATCGCGACCAGCCCGCCGAAGCGGACGGCTACCTGATCGATGGTCATGGCAATGCTGCGCGCCGTCATCACGCCGGCTCCTTGACGCCGGGCTCAGCAAGCGTCACGGGCGCGAGCGCCGCGGTACCGTTCCGTCGCCGGGTCAACCGCTGCGCCAGCGACGGCACAATGCCGCGCGGCAGCACGAACAGGATGGCGATCAGCACGCCGCCATAGGCGATCCATTGCGCTTCCGGCGCCATCACCGGACGCAGCGCGACCGGCAGCAGCCCGAAGATCAGGCCGCCGACGATGGGCCCCGCCAGCGAGCCCTTGCCGCCGCTGATGACCATGATCACCATGGTGACGGTGTTGATGAAAGCGAACACCTCAGGATCGATGATCCGGATGTAGTGCGCATAGAGGCTGCCGGCCGCGCCGGCGATGGCGGCCGAGATCACCGCCGCAATCGTCAGCGTTTTCGTCACGTCGATGCCGACGGAGACCGCGAGCGTTTCATTTTCCATCAGCCCGCGCATGGAGCGGCCGAAATGGGAGTGAACGAGACGCGCGATCAGGAGATAGGCGATCAGTGCCACGACCAGGACGAGATAGTAGTTCTGCATCTTGGTGCGCAGCGTCAATTCACCGATGCCGGGCAAAGGCAGCGCGATGGAAGGAATGTTGGTCAGCGCCAGCGGGCCCTGCGTCAGCTCGACCCAGTTGAGCGCGACCAGCCGCACCACCTCGGCAAAGGAGATCGTCACGATGACGAAATAGGCGCCGCGGACGCGGAACGAGAGCAGGCCGACGAAATAGCCGCACAACCCGGCAATCAGGATCGCGAGCACGAAGCCTGCGATCGGCGGCCAGGGCGTGTGAACCAGGCGGAAGTCGCCGGGCAGACCGATGTCGAAGCCGAGCGAGGTCAGCGCGCTGACATAGGCGCCGATGCCGAAGAAGGCGATGTGACCGAGGCTGAGCTGCCCGGTGAAGCCGAGCAGCAGATTGAGGCTCATCGCACCGATGACGAAGATGCCGGTGGTGATCAGCGCGTTCAGCAGATAGGGATCGCGCAGCCAGAGCGGCACGGAGGCTAGGGCCGCGACGGCGAGAATGGTGATGATCGTCCTCATCCGACGCGCTCCGCACGCGCGAACAGGCCGGTCGGCCGGAAAATCAGGACGGCGATGATGATCAGAAAGCCCATAGCGTCGCGGTAGCCCGACGAGACGTAGCCGGCGCCGAGCTCTTCGGCGAGCGCCAGGATGAAGCCGCCGATCACCGCGCCCGTGATGTTGCCGAGACCACCGAGGATGACGATGGCGAAGGCCTTCACCGCGGCGAGATCGCCCATTTGCGGGAATATCACATAGACCGGCCCGAGCAGAGCCCCCGCGGCCGCGGCGAGGCTTGAGCCAATCGCGAAGGTCGAGGTGTAGATCATGTCGACATTGACGCCCATCAGCGAGGCCGTGTCATGATCCTGGAACGTCGCCCGCATCGCGCGGCCGAGGCTGGTCCTGTTGATCAGCAGATACGTCACCAGGATCAGCAGCGCCGCAGCGGCAAGGACGAACAGGCGCAGCCAGGATACGGACACAGGCCCAAGCACCAGCGGCGCTTCGGGAAACGGTGTTGTCACCGATTTGGCGACCCCGCCCCAGATCCACAGCGTGCCGGATTGCATCGCGATCCAGGCGCCGATCATGACCAGCATCGTGGTATCGATGTCCGAGCCGCGCAACGGACGCAGCAAGGTCAATTCGATCGCGGCGCCTATCAGCCACCCCGCCATCACGGCCACGGGCAAAGCGAGGAAGAAGTTCAGCCCGAGCTGCTGCACCACGATGAACATGATGTAGGCGCCGAACGTGTAGAGCACGCCGTGGGTGAAGTTCACGACGTTCATGATGCCGAAGATCAGGGTCAGCCCGATGCCCAGCAGCGCATAGGTGCCGCCGAGCACGAGCATGTTGATCAGATGCTGGAGGAATTCGCTCAAAGCCGTTCCCGAGTGGCTCGTAGTAAGGTTGGGCTATTGCATATGACAGCGGGGGGCTGCCCGAGCAGATCGGCCTGCATGGTTCGAGACGCCCGCTTTGGCGGGCTCCTCACCATGAGGGTCTAATATCTCGCCGCAAAACGCGTCCTCATCCTGAGGGCCCGCCATAGGCGGGCGTCTCGAAGGATGGGCCGCAGGCAAGCTGCCCGCCACGTTTTTCCTCATATGCGATAGCCCTGCGTAGTAAGGCGAGAGCGGCGGTATGCCGCCCTCGCCCAGGATATTGCGACGTTAGAGCGTCTTCATCTCGACCTTGCCGTCGTTGATCTCGATGAGATAGACGTTCGGCTGGCTCTGCCCGCTCTCCTTGCCCTCGGGGCCGGACTTGCGGAACACGATGTCGCCATTCAATCCCTTGATGTTGATGTTCCAGAGCGCCGCCTTGATCGCCGCAGGCTCGGCCTTGCCGGCCTTCTCAATCGCCGCCGCCGCGGTGCGGATGCCGTCATAACCGCGAAAACTCTCGGTGCAGCCGGCGAACTCGAAGCCGCGCTTCTTCCACTCCGTGATGAAATAGTTGGTCGCTTCCGGGTTCGGCGTCTTGTCGGGGAACCAGGGCAGGAAGGTCGTCAGATGCATGGTGCCGTTGGCGGCGGCACCGGCCTGGGCGATGATCTGATCCGGGTTCTGCGAGCCGCCGGTGGTGATGATGCGCTTCTTCAGGCCCAGCGCAGCGGCCTGCTTGAAGATCAGCGTGAGCTGGTCGACGGCGGTGGTAACGATGACAGTCTCGGAATCCGAGCTCTTGATCTTGGACAGCTGCGCGCTCATGTCCTGCGCGCCCTGGTCCATGGTCTCGACCAGGCCGATGGTGATGCCCTTGTCCTTCATCATCTTGCTGAAATCCTCGGCGGTGCCGCGGCCCCAGTCGTTGTTGATGACGAGGAAGTCCACCTTCTTGAGCGCGAGCTTGTCGACGATGCCCTTGAACGCGGCGGCCTCGACCGCCGAGGGCGGCGAGATGCGGAAGATGAAGGGATTGCCGGTCGTGGTGATCTTGCCGGAGGACGAGGTCTCCACCACCATCGGGGTTTCATATTCCATCAGCTTCGGCATCACCGCGAGCGTCAGGCTCGAGCCCCAGGCCCCCATCAGCACCGGCACCTTATCGCTGGTGATGAGCTTTTCGGCGACGGCGGCGGCTTCCGTCGGGTTGCTCTTGTTGTCCTCGATGACAAGCTCGATCTTCTTGCCGAGGATGCCGCCCTTGGCATTGATCTCGTCGGCGGCAATCCTGGCGCCGTTGACGACGTAGGTGCCGGAGGCCGCGAATGCGCCGGTGAGCGGCTCGTTGACGCCGATCTTGATGGTCTGCGCCCCTGCCGTACCGCCGAACAAGGCCGTCGCCAGCGCGAAAGCCGGAACCAGTCCGAGTGCTCGTGTCATGTTGTCTCTCCAAATCCCACGCTGTTGATATCCAGGGTCGTCCAAGGCTTCGTCACTCCGCGGCGCCGGCACGCCGATCATTCCGCGCCACCTTTTCCGGTGAAGACGCGGCCAAACACGCGCGCGATCCGGGCGCGCAAAACGTCCGAGACAATCGACCAGCCAATGAGCTCTGCCGCGGCCGCCTGCCCCGACGCCGCGCCGGACATGTGGCGGTCGAGATTGGCGGCGAACTCCGCAACAAGGCGCTTGGCGAGATCCCGCACTAGGCCGGGCCGGCCGACCTGGGCGAGCATTCCCGTGAGCGTGTAGCCGATCGACAGCTCGACGGCGGTCGCCGCGCCGCCTTCGAGCGGCAGCAGGCGATAACGGATCTCACCTTGCGTCGCCGAATGGCTGCGCTGGTCGTTGCCGATGCCGACGATGCGCCCCGACAGCGTCGCGGGATCGCGCTCGACGCGGGCGGCGCCCTCGAAGCTTGCTGCGATCGGCCCGAGCCTGACGCGGATCAATCCTTCCACGCGCTCCGGCCTTGGCGACGATTTCAGCGACACGCCGGGAAGGCAGGACGCAATGGCCCCGATGTCGTCGAACATCGCGAACACCTTTGCCGGCGGATGCGGCAGCGTGAAGCGCTGATCGAGAACGGTCGCCGGGGTGAAGTCAGGGATGGTGCCCGGCGCGGCACTCTCGGATGCCGGAGCCGACGCCTGCTGTGCCGGCCGCGGCTCGCCGCGGCCGGGCGCAGCGCGCTCCGATCCGACGGGGCCGAGACTGGTCCGGCCGCCACCTGCCTGCGGCGCGATGCTGCGCGCGCGTCTCGCTTCGATCACGGACTGCACCGCACGTATGATTCCGACATAGCCGGTGCAGCGACAGAGATTGCCGCTGAGGCCGACGCGGATGCGGCGCTCGTCGGCGTCGGGCAGACGCAGCACCAGATCGCGCGCCGAGACCAGCATGCCGGGCGTGCAATAGCCGCACTGAAGCGCATGCTCGCGGGTGAAGGCCGCGCGCAGCTCGGTCGTGATCTCGTCCTCGTCGAGGCCTTCGATCGTAGTGACATCGGCGCCCTCGCAAGCCGCGGCATAAGTGATGCAGGAGCGCGCCGGCACACCGTCGAGCAGCACGGTGCAGGCGCCGCAGACGCCATGCTCGCAGCCGAGATGGGTGCCGGTGAGATCGAGCCTGTCGCGGACGAAATCGGCAAGGCTGGTGCGTGGCTCGGCGGGCAGCTCCACCGCGCGCCGGTTGACCTGAAGCGCGATCGTAGTCATGCCGCAGCCTCCTGGACGGCACGCTTCAACACGCTGACATGGATGTGACGCTGCGCGGCATCGTCGATTCCCACTTTTGCCAGGAGCGCGTCGGCGGCGCTGATGTCAAAACGCTGCTTGTAGTCGGCGGCGATCCGTCCGCCGAACAGCTCGGCGGCATCGGTCAGGACGATCGGCGCCGTGTCGATCGCACCGATCACGACACGCGCCGAAGCCGCAATGGGATCGATCAGCACCGCACCGATGGCATGGGCGAACTCGCCTGTCTTGCGGCAGCTCTTGGCATAGCCCCAATGCGCCGACGCGGCGCGCGCCGGCACGTGAACCGCTTCGACGATCTCGCCTGCTTGCAGTGCCGATTCCAGAGCACCGACGACGAACGCCTCGATCGCCATCGTACGCGCGCCTGCAAGGCTGCGCAGCGTGACCCGCCCGCCCAAGGCCGCGAGCGCCGAGATCCAGTCCGCGGCGGGATCGGCATGGCTGAGCGAGCCGCCGATCGTACCGCGGTTGCGCACCGCGCGATAGGCGATATTGGCAGCAACAGAACGCATGGCGCCGCGGGTGACGTCGGCGGTGCGGCCATCCTCGATATCGGCATGGGTGACCAGGGCGCCGAGCACGAGCTCGCCGCCGGAGACCTCCGCCCGCTTGAGCTCAGCCAGGCCGGAGATGTCCACGATCAGCTCCGGCTGCACCAGCCGCAGATTGAGCATGGGACCGAGCGACTGGCCGCCGGCGATGATTTTTGCCGATCCGTTGCTCGCGGCCAGCATCGACAGCGCCGCATCGAGATCGCGCGGGCGTTCGTAAGCGAAGGGCGCCGGTTTCATGCCGCGCTCCTCTCAGTCGCGCGGGCGGCCAGCACCGCCGCGACGATCCGATGCGGCGTGATCGGCGACTGCATCAGCTCGACGCCGAGCGGACGCAGCGCGTCGTTGACGGCGTTGGCGATCGCTGCCGGCGGCGCAATCGCCCCGCCCTCGCCGATGCCCTTCACGCCGAACTGCGTATAGGGCGACGGCGTCTCCATGTGGTCGAGGCGCGCCGCCGGGACCTCGGTCGGCCCGGGCAACAGATAATCGGCAAGCGTCGTCGCCAGCGGCTGACCGGAGGCATCGAACGGCATCTCCTCGTAAAGCGCGGTGCCGATGCCCTGTGCGAGGCCGCCATAGATCTGGCCGTCGACGACGAGCGGATTGACCAGCACGCCGCCGTCCTCGACGATTACATAGTCAAGAATTTCCACCTCGCCCAGATCAGGGTCGACCGCGACGACGGCGGCATGCGCGGCATAGCTGAAGGTGCCGCTGTCGCGCACGGGCTTGTAGCCTTGCGTCACCTCGAGCCCGCCGGGATCGACATCGGCCGGCAGGTCCTGCGGGCGGCGATACCAGGTGTGGGCGATCGCCTTCAGGCTGACGCTGCCATTGACGCCGCGCACCTCGCCATTCTGCAACACCACGGCGGCCGGATCATGCTGCAACAATTTGGCGCCGATGCGCCTGGCGCGTTCGCCGAGCTCGCGGCAGGCGGTGGCCACCGCGCCGCCCGCCATCACCATCGAACGCGAGCCCCAGGTGCCGGTCGAATAGGGCGTCATCGCGGTGTCGCCGAGGATGATGCGGATCTTCGCGACGTCGACGCCGAGGATCTCGTGCGCGACCTGGGCGAGCGTGGTCTCCATGCCCTGCCCGTGCGAATGCACGCCGACGCGGAGTTCGAGGCCGCCGTCCGGCGTCAAGCGCGCCGAGGCCTGCTCGTGGCCCGGCACCATCGGGATGCCCCAGCCAGAATAGACCGAGGTGCCGTGCGCGGCCTGCTCGCAATAGATGGAGACGCCGACGCCGATGCGGCGGCCGTCGGTCTCGCCCTGCCTTTGCTTCGCGCGGATCGCGTCGATGTCGACCGCGGCGAGCGCGCGACGCATCGCTTCCGGATAATCGCCGCTGTCAAAGTGCTTCTTGGTGATGTTGTCGAATGGCATCTGTTCGGGGCGCACCAGATTGCGCAGTCGCACCTCGCCGGGTTCGAGGCCGGCTTCGGCTGCCACGAGATCGAGCATCAATTCCAGCGCAAAGCAGACGCCGGTGCGCGCGACGCCGCGATAGGGCAGGATCGGACATTTGTTGGTGGCGACCGAGAAGGTGCGGCAGCGATAGGCCGGCATCCTGTAGGGGCCGGGCAGGATGCTCGCGACCTGCGCGGCCTCTAAGCAGGCCGAGAACGGGTAGGACGAGTAGGCGCCGGAATCCACCGTCGCCTCGCAATCGATGCCGCGCAGCGTGCCGTCGTTGTCGGCATAGACCGTGATCCTGTAATGGTGCTCGCGGCAATTGGAACTGGCGACGAGATGCTCGCGGCGGTCTTCAAGCCAGCGCACCGGATGGCCGCAGCGCATGGTCAGCCAGGACAGGCAGACCTCTTCCGGCAGCAGAATGCCCTTGTGACCAAAGCCGCCGCCGACGTCGGGCGAGATGACGCGGATCTGGCCCTCCTCCATGCCGAGGCATTCGGCAAGGCCGCTGCGGGTGATGTGCGGCATCTGCGCCGCCGAATGCAGCGTGAGCTGGTCGAGCCGCCGGTCGAACGTCGCGACCACACCGCGGCCTTCCAGCGGCGACATGCATTGCCGCGCGGTCGATATCTCGCGCGTCACCTTGATCGGCGCATCGAGCGCCGCCGAGATATCGACCTCGTAGTTGGTTTCGAGGAAGACGTTGTCGCCCCAATGCTCATGTACCAGCGCCGAGCCGGGCTCGCGCGCCTTCAGCATGTCGGTGATGGCGGGCAGCTCCTCCAGGTCGAGCGTCACGGAAGCCGCGATGTCCTCGGCCTCGGCGCGCGTCGGCGCGAGGCACATCGCGACGAGCTCACCGACCTGGCGCACCTTGCCGGTCGCCAGCACCGGCTGCTCCGAAATCTTGAAGCCCGGCAGCCCTGACACAGCGCGGATCGGCTTGATGCCGACGAGGTCCGCGGCGGTGAAGACGCTGCCGCGATGGCGCTCGGGGACGTGGATGCCGCGGATGCGTGCATGCGCCAGCGGGCTGCGCACGAAGGCAACGTCCTGAAGGCCAGCGAGCCTGACGTCGCCGACATACTGGCCGCGGCCGCGCATCAGGCGGTCGTCCTCCTTGCGCGGCAGCCGTGCGCCCACGCCCTGCCCGGATCTGCTAGACGGAAATTCCCGCTCGCTGCGCAACTCCGCGTCCTCCTTCACCGCCCGGCCTTATGCCGCGACGGCTTGCGGCAGGATCGGCGCGACCGCATCGAAGCGCGTGCCGGAGCGCAGGCAGAAGGCCGGCTGCAGCAGACGCTCGGCAATCACCTCGTTCTTCTCGTTGTCCTTCAGGACGAAGCGGCCGTTCTTCTCCGCGAGCACGGAGACGTCGGCGTCCATGCCGACCTTGAGCGCGCCGATCTCGCCGCTGCGGCCGAGCATCTTTGCGGGATTGGAGGTGACCATCGGCACCACCTGCTCCAGCGACAGGCCGAGCGCCATCATCGAGCTCATGGCCTGCACCAGGCTGAACTTGGCCTGGCCGGCGAAGGGATGGTTCTCCTCGTCCTCGTGCTGGTCGGGCGTGCCGGCCGGCGCGGGCACATGGGTGTTGTAGCCGTGGATGTCGGCGCCCAGCGTGGTCGGAATGATGCCGGCGGCGATCGCCTTCTTCGCGAGCCGATAGGAGAAGTGGCTGCCGTGGCCGACATCGACCTTGAGGCCGCGATCGAGCGCGGCCTGGATCACCGGATGCACTTCGCCCTCGCGGTTGACGAAGCCGCCGGGATGGCGCGTGAAGGGATGGGCAAGAATGTCGCCCTCGCGCAGCAGCGGAATCACGCGGGTGAGGATGGTGTCGGCGTCCTCGCCGTTGGCACCGCTCTCGGGCAGACCCCAGAGCTGGCCGAAATGCACATAGACCGGCAGATCGGCGCGCTTGCCGATCTCCGCCGCCATCTCGATGACGCGGATGCCCCAGCGCGCGAAGCCGCCGATCTCCGCATGGGCCTTGATGCCGCGCACGAGATCGAGATTGGCCGTTGCCGACTTCACCGTCGCATCGATGTCGACACCATCGGGGCTATAGAGCTGCGGATAGAAATGTCCTTCGAGTCCGCCGACGAGATAGGCCGACAGAAAGGCATAGACGCGCGAGGCCGCGGACTCCGCGATGAAATGGCGAAACCCCGGCAGCGTCATGCAGGACGGCCCGCCCTGGTCGACCAACGTCGTCACGCCCGACTGCACGCCGACCATGTCGGGATTCATGCCGAAGCGGCCGGAGACATATTGATAGACATGCGCGTGGGTGTCGATCAGCCCGGGCAGCACAAGCTTGCCGCTGACGTCGACCACCTCCTTCGCGCTGGTCGGCAGGATGTCCGCCGCGACCGCCGCGATCTTGCCGCCCCGGACGGCGACATCCCTGATGCCGTCCACGCCCGAAGCGGGGCAGATCACGCGACCGCCGCGCAGCAGAAGGTCGAAGCTGGCAGTAACGGACATGGCGCTCTCCTCGATCTCGCGCAGGCGATTGCCCGCTCCCGGATTACGAAGCATGCTTCGCATCTCGATATACGAAGTATGCTTCGTATTTTGACAAAAGCAAGCATCATGCCATGATCAGGTGGTGGCGGGCGCGCTCGAATCGAGCTAAGCGCGACGGAGTTTTGGGTTGGGAGAGCGTGCATTGCGGCAAGCCAGGAAAAGTCGCAGCGGGGGCAAGCACCGCCCCTGGCCATTGGCGCAGCGACCCGGCTATCTGATCCGGCGACTGCACCAGATTCACGTCGCGCTGTTTCAGGACGCCTGCGGCGCGTTCGAGGTCACGCCGCTGCAATACAGCCTGCTCTCGGCGCTGGCCGTGCGCGAAACCGCCGATCAGACCACTTTGGCGGCCGATATTGCCCTCGATCGGACCACGACGACCGGCGCATTGAAGCGGCTCGCCGCACGGAACCTGGTCGAGCGCGCTGTCAACAAGGACGATCGCCGGGCGCGCCTGTGCCGGTTGACTCCGGCCGGCGCCGCGCTGCTGGTCAAGATCGAGGGCGCGGCACGGCGGGCGCATCGTGCAACGCTCGGCGATCTGAGCGAGCGGGAACAGGCGCTCTTCATCGAGATGATGCAGCGCATCGTGGCCGGCAACCCAAGTCGCGACAGTTCCGCTGCCCTATTCGACTAGACGCAGTTGCTGCGCTTTTGGGTTGGGCTGCTCAATTTATCATCGTACCGCTGCCTGGCCGTGCAACGTCCATCGCTTCTCGCAGGCACGTCGGGCGTGCCGCGGCGAGCCGGCGCGTGAGCTGAAAACTCAGTAGCATCCTGCGCGAGCCACGCTGCACGGCGTCGGGCGTACGCCCTGCTCCGGCCGCCTTGAAACCAATGGCACGATTTATGCTGCGATGATGCGAAGCGTGCTTCGTATTGGGGGATGTCATGACGGATTCCGAACTTCGCGCTGATATTCACAGCATCGAGCCAATTCCCGATGCGGACCGGGACTCGACCGGGCCGCAGCAGATGTGGATCTGGGCCGGCGCCAACATCGCGCCGGTCAACTGGGCGCTCGGCGCGCTCGGCATCATCTTGAAGCTCGGCCTGATGGAGACGATCGCGGTCATCGTGCTCGGCAACATCGTGGGCTGCGCGATCTTCGCGACCTTCACGGTGATGGGACACAAGACCGGCGTCAACCAGATGGTGCTGAGCCGGTCCGCCTTCGGTGTCCGCGGCGCCTACCTGCCGAGCATCCTGATGTTCCTGATGACGCTGGGCTGGATCGGCGTAAACACCTACTTCCCGGTGAAGGTCTCGATGGGCATCCTCGGCCAGTTCGGCGTGCCCGACACCTGGCTGATCGAAATCGTCGTCATCACGCTGGTGATGGCGGTGCAGGTACTGATCGGCATCTACGGCTTCTACGCGATCCGCACCTTCGAGAAGTACACGGTGCCGCCGACCATCGCCATCATGGTGTTGATGAGCGTGCTGGCGTGGACGCGCCCCGGCGTCGTCAACTGGAGCCTGACCACCTCGCTGCCGCCGGGCGCGCATCTGGCGATGCTGACCTTGCTGATGACCGCGATCGGCGTCGGCTGGGGCATCTCCTGGGTCACTTGGGCTTCCGACTATTCGCGCTTCGTGCCGCGCAGCACGTCGTCGAAGTCCGTGTTCTGGTACAGCTATGTCGGCATGTTCGTGCCGACGGTCTGGCTCGGCATCCTCGGCGCCACCATCGCCTCGACGACGCTGGACACCGATCCCGCCAAGATGGTCAGCGCGGTGTTCGGCGGCCCGGTCAGCATCCTCGTGCTGCTGATGGTGCTGCACGGCCCGATCGCCACCAACATCCTCAACGTCTATTCGGCGACGCTGGCGGCGCTGAGCTCGGGGCTGAAATTCTCGCGCTTCTGGCTCACCGTCATCGTCGGCGTCGCCGGCTATCTGGTCACCCTCTACTTCATCTTCGCACCGTCCTTCGCGAAGGCGTTCGACAACTGGATGATCAGCCTGCTGTTGTGGATGAGCCCGTGGGCCGGCGTGGTGCTCGCTGACTTCTTCATCAAGCGCAAGGGCGAGATCGACGTCGCCGAGCTCTACCGCTCGCCGGAGACCAGCGCCTATGGCGACATCAACTGGGCCGGCATGATCGCGTTCTTCGCGGGCCTTGTTGCCGGGTGGCTGGTCGAAGACGGTCTCGTCGGCGCGCTGCAGGGGCCGATCTCGATCAACTTCCTGGGCGGTGCCGATCTGAGCTGGCTGTTCGGAATTGGCGTCGCGGGCCTCGTCTATCTCGGGCTCGGCAAGTTCGCGACCTCGCCCTCCTCGATCGTCGCGAGCAGCGCGGGCAGATAGCGGCATGGACCACGTCCTGCGCTCCACACCCGGAAACGTCCAGTGGGGCCTCTGGGACGGACGATTGAAGCCGGTGCTCCGGATCGCATCCGGAGACCGGGTCACGATCGAGACGCTGTCGGGCGAGCCGGACGATCTGCCCGATCCGGCGCTCGGCTTTGATACCGTTCCCGGACATGCGGAGGTGCTGGCAAGCGCCTTCCGCGGTCCGGGGCCGCACCTTCTCACCGGGCCGATCCATGTCGAGGGCACTGAACCCGGCGACGTGCTGGAAGTGCGCGTCCTCAACATCGAGCTGCGCTGCAATTGGGGCTGGAACCTCCAGGTGCCGATGCTCGGCACTCTCCCTGAGGATTTCCCCGAATTCCGCCGCATCCACATTCCGCTGGACCGCGCGCGCAATATTGCAAAGCTTCCCTGGGGACAGGAGCTGCCGCTCTCGCCCTTCTTCGGCAATTTCGGCGTGGCGCCGCCGCCGTCATGGGGCCGGCTGTCCTCGAAGGAGCCGCGCGCGTTCGGCGGCAACATGGACAACAAGGAGCTCGGGGCCGGCAGCACGCTGTATTTTCCGGTGTTCGTGCCGGGCGCGCTGTTCTCCGCCGGCGACGGCCACGCGCTGCAGGGCGACGGCGAGGTCTGCCTGACCGCGATCGAGGCGGCGCTCACCGGCACCTTCGAATTGCACGTCCGCCGCGATCTCCGTCTCACCTCGCCCCGCGCGGAGACGGCATCGGACTGGATCACCATGGGGTTCGACGAGGATCTCGACGACGCGGCCAAGGCGGCGCTACGCGACATGATCGCGCTGATCCGGGAGAAAAGCGGCCTCAGCGCGCAGGATGCCTATACGCTCTGCTCGATCGCCGCCGACCTCCGCGTCACGCAGCTGGTCGACGGCAACAAGGGCATTCACTGCGTGCTGGCGAAATCGCGCATGCCGCGGCACGCCCTGACCGCGATCGGCTAGCGACGACGACGAGTATCTCGACGATCATGATCGGGCGGCGTGCCGCCCCATCAACAGCGATGCCGCCGTTTTGCACCGCTGATCGCCGGGCAATCGTTTGATAACATTACTTATGATACATTTCTTTAATCTGAATGTTAATTAGGATCGCTAGAGACCCGCCTACTTTCGCAACTCCGACCGAGTAGGATTGGGCTTCCTCTATGAGCAATGACGACATCGACTGCGCTGGAAACGATCGTTCCGGCAGCAGCAATTCCATGCGCCAAATGATCGATCGCCGCGCGGTCCTTCAGGGCGCGGCCAGCCTGTCCGTGCTGGCACTCGGCGCGGGCGCAGCCAAGGCGCAGACCAGCACTCCGTCATTGACCAGCTTCTCGATCGCGGTGCTGCCCGACACGCAATTCTATTCGCGCTACGCGACGACCGACGAAAGCCAGCAGTTTCAGAAGGCCTATGGCTCGACGCCATACGACGCGCAGACCCAGTGGATCGCCGACAACGCCGCCAAATACGGCATCCGCTTCGTCATCCATCTGGGTGACGTGGTCGACCAGCAGAACAAGCCGAACCAGTGGATCATCGCCGACGCGGCGATGAAGAAGCTGGAAGATGCCAGGGTCCCCTATTCGATCCTTGCCGGCAACCACGACGTCGTCACCGATATCGACTACCATAACCCCTGGGATCAGAATTCGGGCACCGACGCCCAGCGCAGCCTCAACGCCGAGCCCTATCTGAAGTGGTTCCCGAGCAGCCGCGCGGCGCAGCAGTCCACGTTCCGCGATCGGGACAGCAGCGGCTTCCACGAATACCACATCTTCCAGGCGAACGGCGTGAAGTTCATGGTGCTCTCGCTGTCCTGGCGCATTTCGGACGGTGCCATCGCCTGGGCGCGCGATGTGATCGATCGCAACCCGACGCTGCCGGTGATTCTGTCCAACCACCAGCTGCTCAACATCGACAGCGACGGCCTGTCGCCGCTGGAGACCGACTACGGCAGGATGCTGTGGGAGAGGCTGATCCGCGACAAGGATCAGATCTTCATGACGCTGAACGGCCACTACCATGGCGCGGCGTATCTGACGAAGACGAACAATTTCGGCAATCCGGTCCACCAGATGGTGGTCGACTACCAGATGGACTATCAGGGCGGCAACGCCATGATGCGGCTCTATGAGGTAGACTTCACCAACAACAAGATCGACGTGATGTCGTTCTCGCCCTGGGTGGTGCAGAAGCCGAAGGCCACGCTCAACCAGTTCGATCACGCCGAGCTGACCGGGCCGAACAACAGCTTCTCGATTCCGATCAACTTCAAGAACCGCTTCGCCCGGTTCACGCGCTTCAGTCCGAGCAAGGTGCTGACTGGACCAGCGATCATTCCGACCGTGCGCGCCGACCTGCTCGCCGGTTATGTCGATCCGCCGACGCCGGAAGTCGTGCTGCCCGCGGATACCGAGGACTATCCGCACGTCGCCGATACCGTGGCACACTGGCGCACGCCCTCCTCGATCGTCGACGGCCAGGTCGTTCCGATCGGCGGCGTCCTGCCTGACGTCGCCGGCGGCAACAATCTGATGCGTGCGGCGCTGGTCGCATCCGCCCAGCTTGGCGACGTCGTGTGGACCACGGACAAGCACCGTCTGTCGTCCGCCGCGGGCAGCGTGGTGTTTCTCAACACCGACAACACGGTCGGTCGCCTCAACGCCTTCCTGACGGCGTCAAGCGCCTCGCTCAACGGCCGCAGCTTCTGGAACGGCTATACGGTCGAGGCCTTCGTGAAGATCCCGGCCGGCTGGACGGCAAACCTGCACAAATGGGGCAACATCCTCGGTCGCATGGGTAACCGCGGCAACCTTCCCGGCGGCTATCAGGGCGGCGATCCCGAGGCCTCGAGCGTCCTGTTCGCCATCTCGAACCTGCGCGAAGTGCAGTGGGAAGTGGTGCCGGCGTCCGTCTCGCGCTACGCGCAGACCAACTGGTCGGGCGAGATCATCCGCGACAGCTGGTATCATATCGCGATCGTGAACGACCCGGCGACCCTCACCACCACGCTGTACATCGACGGCGCGCCGGTGTTGCGCAATGTCGGCAATGCGGCGATCGGCATGCGCTCGCAGAGTACGCCTCAACCCTGGATCCTCGGTGCAGGCTGGTGGGATGGCGTGCTGGCCGACGGCTTCTTCGGTGCGGTCGGAGAGATCCGCATGGTCTACCGGCCGATCGGTCGCGACCAATGGCTGACCGCGCGGCGGACCTGACCTGACCGCGTCCAGGCGCCGACAAAGACAAGGTGGAGCTCGTTGCAACGGGCTCCACTTTTTTGCGCCGCATGTCCGACGCGATCGCGGTTGGCGCGTTGCTTGAGCACTGCCGCGTGATGGCTTGCACACACACTGTTGCAATCCGCACCCACGACGTGTCATTCACATAATACATAACATATCATTAAATATATGATATACAGCGATGCAATACGGGCGCTCTCGCAACTTATTGCCGTAGACCGGCGGATGATATCCGCGGCCGGCACAGTCTGAATGAAAGCGATCCTGAACTATGGCTGCTCCCGTTGTAAAAGTCGGCTCCGAATTCTCCGTCAACACCACTACGACCGGCAGCCAGGAGGCGCCGACCGTCACCGGGCTCGCCAATGGCGGCTTCGTGGTCACTTGGGATGACATCAGCGGAACGCTGGGCGATGCCAGCGGCACCGGCATCAAGGCGCAGATCTTTGCGGCCGACGGCAGCAAGGTCGGTTCGGAATTCCGCGTCAACACCGAGACCTCCGGCGACCAGCTCGCGCCCGTGATCACGGGCCTTTCCAACGGCGGCTTCGTCGTCACCTGGTTCGACAACAGCCAGACGCTCGGCGACGGCGAGGGCACCAGCATCAAGGCGCAGGTGTTTTCGGCCAACGGCACGCCGGTCGGGTCGGAAACCCTCGTCAACAGCTCGACGTCCTATTCGCAGTTCGCGCCGACCATCACCAGTCTTGCCAATGGCGGCTTCGCCATCACCTGGACCGACGACAGCGGCGAAGGCGGCGACGACGACGGCACCAGCATCAAGGCACAGCTGTTCGCGGCTGACGGCAGCAAGGTCGGCTCCGAATTCCTCGTCAACACCGAGACCGGCGGCAGCCAGGACAACGCGACCATCACGGGGCTCGCCAATGGCGGGTTTGTCGTGACCTGGGAAGATCTCAGCGGCACGCTCGGCGATGACGCTGCGACCAGCGTCAAGGCGCAGATCTTTGCGGCCGACGGCAGCAAGGTCGGCGGCGAATTCCTGGTCAACACCGCGACCGCCTCCGACCAGCTCAAGCCGACCATTTCGGCGCTGCCCAATGGTGGCTTCGTCGTGACCTGGTACGATTTCAGCCAGGCGGGCGGCGACAGCAGCGGCAGCGCCATCAAGGCGCAGATCTACGCGGCCGATGGCAGCAAGCTCGGCGGCGAATTCCGCGTCAACACCACGACGGCCAATTCCCAGTTCACCCCGACGGTGACCGCGCTCAGCAACGGTGATTTCGCCATCGCCTGGCAGGACTGGAGCGGCACGGGCGGGGACGCCAGCGGCAGCAGCATCAAGCTGCAGGTGTTCACGGCGGATGGTCGCAGGGTCGGGGAGGAATTGCTGGTCAACACCAGCACGACGTCCAATCAGCTGCATCCCTCGATCACAGCTTATGCCGACGGCCGCTTCGTCGTCACCTGGCAGGATGCCAACGGCAACGACGTCAAGGCGCAGGTGTTCTCGGTCGATACCGTGAAACCGGTGCCGGTCCTGTCGTCCGTGACTCCCACCAACGCGGGGATCGTGACGCTCGCTGGTTCGGTCGACGTAGACGCTGCAGGCCAGATCCTCACGGTACGCGACGGTACGTCGCAAAGCGCGGGCTGGAGCACCACAGCGACCGTCGACAGCAACGGCGGCTGGAGCGCCGGCTTGTCGTGGGACCGGTTCAACACCGCCATCGATCTTGTCGTCACGGACGCGGCCGGCAACACCGGCGTGTCGAACTACGTGTTCGGCAGCGCCAGCGGCCGGACTTTCGGCGCCGGCAGCCATCAGCACATCTACGGAACGGCGAACGGCTACGTTCTCGGGAGCGGCGCGGAGCAGCACATCTATGCAGGCGGAACGGTCGTCGATACGACCCTGAACGCCGGCAGCACGCAGATCAACTGGGGTACGGAGCGCGACACTGCCGTGGCCCAGGGCGCGTCCGACTACGTCTACGGCATCGCCACCGGTTCGACGATCGCCGGCCGGCAAGTGATCGGAGCCGGCGGCAGCGCCAGCACGACGCTGATCGTCGCGGGCGGCGAGCAGGACATCTACAGCGGCGGCACGGCGACCGGCACCACCGTCCAGGGCGGGCTGCAGGCCGTCTACGGCACGGCCGACCAGACGGTGATCGGCAGCGGCGGCGCGCAAATGGTCCAGGGCACGGCTTCGCACACCATTGTCAACGATGGCGGCGAGCAGCGCGTCTATGCGGGCGGAACGGCCATTGGTACGACACTGAACGCCGGCAGCATGCAGATCGACTGGGGCAACGCCAGCGGCACGACCATCAACGGCGGTGTTCAGTACGTCTGGGGCACGGCGAGCGACACCACGATCGCTTCGGGTGCGCAGCATGTCGGTGCCGGTGGCAGCGCCAACGGCACCATCATCGGTGCCGGCGGTCTCGAATATGTCCACACCGGCGGTACGCTGACCAACGTGACCTTCGGCGGGGCCTCGGCGAGGCTGGTGCTCGACGAATCGTCGGCCTTCAGCGGGACGATCGCCGGCTGGCAGGATGGCGTAGAGCTCGACCTCAGCGACATCGCCTTCGGCGAAACCACCTCGCTTGCCTATGCGGCAAACGCCGGGAACACAGGCGGCACACTGACGATCAGCGACGGGGCTCATACGGCCTCGCTGCAACTGCTCGGCCAATTCAGCGCCGCGGACTTCGCGCTCGCTTCGGACGGTCATGGCGGTTCGGTCGTTACCAATCCGCTGGATCAGCCCCAGAGCCTGCTTTCCATCTCGCACGCGGCGTAAGCCGAGATCCGGCAGACCGACGCAAACAAGGAAGGGGCCCGCCTCATCGGCGGACCCCTTTCGATTCTCGGCCGCTGCGCACTTTTCCGGATCAAGCCCTGTCTAGTCGGCCGGCAATGCGTCCAGGTGGCACGCCACCCACCGCTCGTCTCCGGCCGCCCGGAGCGTCGGCTCCTCGGTGCGGCAACGGTCGAACACGTACGGGCACCGGGTGTGGAAGCGGCAGCCCTTCGGCGGATTGATCGGGCTCGGCACGTCGCCGCCGAGGATGATCGGATTGCGCTGGGCACCGGGCTCGGGCAGCGGCACCGCCGAGAGCAGCGCCTTGGTGTAGGGATGCCTCGGCGCAGCGAAGATCTCGCGGCGCGGCGCCACCTCGACGATCTTGCCGAGATACATCACCGCAACGCGATGGGTCATGTGCTCGACGATGGCGAGGTCATGGCTGATGAACAACAGCGCCAGGCCGAATTTCTGCTGGAGGTCCTGGAGCAGATTGACGACCTGCGCCTTGACCGAGACGTCGAGCGCCGAGACCGCTTCGTCGCACACGATCAGCTCGGGCTCGGCCGCGAGCGCCCGCGCGATGCCGATGCGTTGGCGCTGGCCGCCTGAGAATTCGTGCGGCCGGCGGTTCAGAGCCTCGCGCGGCAGGCGCACGGTGTCCATCAGCTCCGTGACGCGAACCTCGAGATCCTCCTTGGATTTGGCAAGGCCGAAATTGCGGATCGGTTCGGCGAGAATGTCGCGCACGCGCATGCGCGGGTTGAGGCTGGAGAACGGATCCTGGAACACAACCTGCACGCGGCGGCGCATCTGGCGCATCGTGCTCGGATGCGCGTCGTCGATGCGCTGACCGTCGAGAATGACCTGGCCCGAGGTGATCTCGAACAGCCGCAGGATGGCGCGGCCGACCGTCGACTTGCCGCAGCCGGATTCGCCGACGAGCGACAAGGTTTCGCCGCGCGCGATCTCGAACGACACGCCGTCGACGGCATAGACGAATTCGGTTTGCCGCCCGAAGAGGCCCTTGTTGATCGGAAAATGCTTCTTGAGGTCGTTGACCTGGAGCAGCGGAGGACTCATGCCGCAATCGCTCCCTTGGCAGCGTAGTGACAGGCCGCGATGTGGCGCGGACCCTTCTCTTCCAGCCCCGGCGCATACTGGCGGCAGAGATCGGTCGCGAGCGCACAGCGTCCGGCGAAGACGCAGCCGGTGATCGGCTTGCGGAGATCCGGCACCTGCCCGGGAATCTCGGCGAGTCGCGTCGCAGTGCCCGCGAGCGAGGAGCCGAGCTTGGGCACCGCGCCGAGCAGGCCTTGCGTATAGGGGTGACGCGGCGAACGGAACAGCTCGGCGACCGGCGCTTCCTCGACCTTGCGGCCGGCGTACATGACCATGACGCGCTCGGCGATCTCGGCGACGACGCCGAGATCGTGGGTGATCAGGATGATCGCGGCGCCAACCCGGCGCTTGAGGTCCAGCATCAGCTTGAGGATCTGCGCCTGGATGGTCACGTCGAGCGCCGTGGTCGGCTCGTCCGCGATCAGCAGTTTTGGATTGCAGGCCAGCGCCACCGCGATCATGACGCGCTGGCGCATGCCGCCGGAGAGCTGGTGCGGATATTCGCGTACGCGCCGCTTCGGCTCGGGAATGCCGACCAGCGTCAGCATCTCGATCGCATGCGCCTCGGCGGCCTGCTTGTCGAGGCCCTGGTGGATCATCAACGTCTCGCGGATCTGGCGGCCCACGGTCAGAACCGGATTGAGGCTCGTCATCGGTTCCTGGAAGATCATCGAGATGTCGTTGCCGCGGATCGCGCGCATCTCGCGGTCGGACAGCTTCAGGAGATCCTTGCCGGCAAAGCGGATGCTGCCTGCGATCCTGCCGGGCGGCTCCGGGACCAGCCGCATCAGCGACATCGAGGTCACCGACTTGCCGCAGCCGGATTCGCCGACGATGGCGAGCGTCTCGCCTTCGTTGACATGGAAGGACACCCCGTCGACCGCGCGGTTGATGCCGCCGGGCGTGCGGAAATGGGTCTGGAGGTTCTCGACTTCGAGCAGCGCCATCGCGATCAGCCTCTCGACATCACAGGCTCTTGGCCATGCGCGGATCGAGCGCATCGCGAAGGCCGTCGCCGAGCAGGTTCACGGCGAGCACGGTGACGGACAGGAAGGCCGCCGGGAAGAACACGATATAGGGCTTGACCTGCCACAGCGCGCGGCCCTCGGCCATGATGTTGCCCCAGGACGGAATGGTCGGCGGCGTTCCGGCGCCGATGAAGGACAGGATCGCCTCCGTGATCATGGCGCTGGCGCAGATATAAGTCGCCTGCACCAGCATCGGCGCGAGCGTGTTGGGCAGGATGTGGCGCAGGATGATCATCGGCGTGCGCGTGCCGCAGGCGACCGCCGCGTCGACATAGGGCTGCTCGCGCAGCGACAGCACGACGCTGCGCACGAGGCGCGAGACGCGCGGGATCTCGGCGATGGTGATCGCCAGGATGACGTTGCCGACGCTGCCACGCGTCAAGGCCATCAGCGCGATCGCCAGCAGGATCGGCGGGATCGACATCAGGCCGTCCATGAAGCGCATCAAAATGCCGTCGGCCCAGCGGACGAAACCAGAGACCATGCCGATGGCGAGTCCCGCTGCGGAGGCGAAGATCGCAACCGACAGGCCGACCGTAAGCGAGACCCGGGCACCAAAGAGCACGCGCGAATAGACGTCGCGGCCGAGCACGTCGGTGCCGAACCAGAAATCGGCCGACGGCGCCCGCGTCCGCTTGGCGGGCGCAAGCGCGGTCGGATCGACGGTGCCGAGATAAGGCGCGAAGATCGCGATCAGCACCAGGGTCAGCAGCAGCGCGCCGCCGATCGCGACCGTCGGATGGCCGCGCAACAGGCCGATGAAGCCGCGCCGGATCTTGACCGGCCGGAGGATGTCCGGCAGTTGCGGCGCAAGGACGAGGCCGGCGGGAAGCGATTGCGGGTTGACGGTGGTGTCGGTCAATAGCGGATCCTCGGGTCAACGAGCGTGTAGGTGACGTCGATCATCAGATTGACGAGGACGTAGACGAAGCTGAACAGCAGCACGATGCCCTGGATGACGGGATAGTCGCGGCGCAGGATCGCATCGATCGTGAGCCGGCCGAGGCCGGGAATCGCGAACACGCTTTCAGTGACGACCGCGCCGCCGATCAGCAGCGCAATGCCGATCCCGATCACGGTCACGATCGGCACCGCGGCGTTCTTCAGCGCATGAATGAACAGGATGCCGCCCTGCCCCAGGCCTTTGGCCTTGGCGGTACGGATATAGTCCTGCTGCAAGACTTCGAGCATGGCGGCGCGGGTGATGCGCGCGACCAGCGCGATGTAGACGCAGCCGAGCGCGATCGCCGGCAGGATCAGGTTTTCCAGCCACGGCCAGAAGCCTTGTGTGAGCGGCGTATAGCCCTGCACCGGAAGCCATTCGAGCTCCAGCGCGAAGATGTAGGCGAGCATGTAGCCGACCACGAAGACGGGCAGCGAGAAGCCGAACACCGCAAAGCCCATGATGACGCGGTCGATCAGGCTGCCGGCCTTCCACGCCGCCACCACGCCGAGCGGCACCGCCACCACGATCGTGAGCAGAAGCGTGACGATCATCAGCGACAGCGTCGGTCCGAGACGCTGCCCGATCATCGCCGAGACCGGCAGATTGGTGAAGATCGAGGTGCCGAGATCGCCATGCAGGATGCGCCAGACCCAGCTTCCGAACTGGACCAGGAAGGGCCGGTCGAGGCCGAGGCTCTGGCGGATGCGTTCCACATCCTCCGGGCTTGCCTGATCGCCCGCGATCACCACGGCCGGATCACCGGGCGCGATGTAAAGCAGGCTGAACACGAACAGCGCGACGATTGCCATGACCGGCAAGGTCGCGACGATGCGACGGAGGATGTAGGAGAGCATCTGGCCTCAACGCACGATCATGCGGACTTCGACACGCCCCAGAACAAGGGCAACGGTCCCTTGGTCACGCCGGAGACGTTCTTGCGCCACGCGGTGTAGCTCAGGAAGAAGCCGGTCGGAGCGTAGACGACGTCATCGATCGCCGCCTTGTTGAGACGACCGATGGCGGCCTTCTCCTCGTCGAGGTTCTTGGCCTCGAACCACGACGAGACCTCCTTTTCGGTGCCTGCGCTGGTCGGCCAGCCGAACCAGGCCTTGTCGCCATTCGCGCGAATGGCGGTGTAGGGAGCCGGATTGACGCAATCCGCGCCTGCGTGCCAGGTATGGAACATGTTCCAGCCGCCTTGTCCGGGCGGTGTCTTCTGCGCGCGGCGGGAGCCGACCGTGCCCCAATCGGTCGCCACGAAGTCGACATTCATGCCGAGCTTCTTGAGGAGGTCGGCGGTCACGTCGCCCATCGCCTTGGTGATCGGCTGGTCCTGCGCGACGAGACACGTCACCGGCTGGCCGGAATAGCCGCTCTCGGCGAGCAGCTTCTTGGCGGCGTCCAGATCGCGCTTGCCCTTCAGAATCTCGCCACCCACTTCGGTGTAGAGCGGCGTATCCGGCGTGAAGTAACCGGGCAGCGGCTTCCACAGCGAATTGTCGTCGCCGACGATCGCGCGCATGTAGTCTTCCTGGCTGAGCGCCATCAGCACCGCACGCCGCGCCTTGGCGTCGTTGAACGGCGGATAGAGGAAGTTCATGCGGAAGGAGCCGATATTGCCGAGAGGATCGCCGATATCGACGCTGATGTTCTTGTTCTTCTTCAGGACCGGAACGAGATCGGCGATCGGATTCTCCCACCAGTCGATCTCGCCGTTCTGCAACGCGGCCGCGGCTGTTGCCGGATCCGGCATGATCACCCACTCGACGCGATCGACCATCACCTGCTTGCCGCCGGCCAGCCAGGACGGCTTCTCCTGCCGCGGCGAATAATCCGCGAACTTCTCGAACACGGCTTTGGCGCCGGGGACCCACTCGCTCTTGGCGAACTTCAACGGACCGGAGCCGACATATTCAGAAATCTGCTTGAACGGATCGGTCTGCGCGATGCGCTCGGGCATGATGAAGGCGCATGGCGAATTGTTCTTGCCCAGCGCGTAGAGCATTTTCGGGAAAGGCTGCTTCAGCACCCATTTGAAGGTGCGGTCGTCGACGGCCGTCAGCTCCTGCTGGAGCGCCTTGATCATCAGGCCCATCGGATCGCGCGCCGACCAGCGCGCAAGGCTTGCGACGACGTCCTTGCTCCGCACCGGCTCGCCGTCGTGGAATTTGAGACCCGGGCGCAGCTTGAACGTCCAGGTCGTGCCGTCATCCGTCACTTCCTCGGACTCGACCATCTGCCGCTGCGGCTGGAACGAGGAGTCGATGCCGTAGAGCGTGTCCCAGACCATCGCGGCCGCATTACGCACGACATATTGCGTGCCCCAGATCGGGTCGAAATTGGCGAGATTGGCCTGCGGCACGAATCGCAGGGTGCGCGCAGCGGCGCCCTGGGCGATCGCCGGGGCCGAGAGGCCGCCCGTCAATGCCAGACCGCCTGCGCCAGCCAGTCCCTTCAATACCGTCCTGCGATCCATGAAGTCCTCCCAGTAATGCCGTGATGTCGGCCAATCGTTGGCCAAAGGCAGGTGAAACCGAAGTCCATTGGCAAGCAAATGGTATGCCAGTAAATGGGCCTTCGCCAGCGGGATCTCATCGACTTTTTGGCTGGCCCACGTTGACTTGCACGGCCTTAAAGAGCAGCCGCGAGCACCTCGCCGGTCTCGATATGCGGGATCGCCTCGACCAGCTTGCGGGTGTAGTCGGTCTTCGGATTGTCGAACAGCGCCCGGCTCTCCCCCTGCTCCACGATGCCACCATTGCGCAGCACGATGGTGCGGTCGCACAGCATGCGCACCACGTTGAGATCGTGGCTGACGAACAGCAGCGCGATGTCGTTCTCGCGCCTGAGGCGATCGAGCAGCTGCAGCACAACCGCTTGTACCGAGACGTCGAGCGCAGCGGTCGGCTCGTCCAGCACGAGCAGCCGCGGCCGGCAGGCGATGGCGCGGGCAATGCCGACGCGGGCCTTCTGGCCGCCGGAGAGCTGATGCGGAAAACGCGGCAAGAGATCGAGCGGCAGCCCGACCCGCTCGGCGCATTCTTCGACCCGTTGCCGCAACGCATCGCCCGCCCGCATGCCGTCGAGCCGCATCAGGGGATGCGCGATGCAGTCGAAGGCGGTGAAGCGCGGGTTGAGGCTCTCGTTCGGGTCCTGGAACACCATCTGAATGTCTTTGCGAAAGCGCGAACGGTGAAAGTCGCGCGAGGCGACATGGCCGATCGACTGCCCGTCGAACACGATGTCGCCTTCGCTGGGATCGATCAGGCGGCAGATCATGCGCGAGGTCGTGCTCTTGCCGGAGCCGGATTCGCCGACGAGACCGACACTCTCGCCGCCCGCCATCGTCATCGAGAAGTCGGCGACCGCGGCAGAGCCCTGGTCGAAACGTTTTGCCAGTTTGCGCACCTCCAGCAGCGGCGGCGTCCCGTGTGCGGGTTCCTGCCTGGGCTTGCTGACGACAGTCGCGTAACGCTCCCGCTCCTCCTCGGTCACGAGATCATCGATCCGCGATGTCGCCGTCGGTGATGCCGCGACGAGGCGCTTCGTATAGGCGTGCTGCGGCGCGCTGAAGAGAGTCTTGGGGCTCGCCTCCTCCACGATGCGGCCACGCTCCATCACCGCGATACGGCGGCAATAACGTGCCGCGAGGCCGAGGTCGTGCGTGATCAGGATTGTCGCCATGCCGCGCGCGGCTGCGATGTCCGCGAGCAGGTCCATCACCACCTTCTGCGTGGTGACGTCGAGGCCGGTGGTCGGCTCGTCCGCGATCAGGAGCGCGGGATTGCAGGAGATCGCGATCGCGATCATGACGCGCTGGCACATGCCGCCCGAGAGCTCGTGCGGATAGGCATTCATCCGCGCCTCGGGATCGCGGATCTGGACCGCGCGCAGCAGGTCCAGCGCCTCGGCGCGCGCCGCGTCCTTGGAGATCCGCTTGTGGGTGAGGATCGCGTCCGCGATCTGCAGACCGATCGCGCGGATCGGATTGAGCGCCGCCCGCGGATTCTGGAAGATCATCGACATCGCGGCGCCCTGGAGATGACGGAGGTCGTCGCCCCGGAGCTTCGTCACGTCCTGCCCGCGAAACAGGATTTTTCCGCCGGTGACGCGGCCGGCGGCATCGAGCAGCCGCGTCGTCGCAAAGCCGGTCACCGACTTGCCCGAACCGCTCTCGCCGACAAGGCCGAGCATCTCGCCGGCCCCGACGTTGAGCGAAACGCCGCGCACGGCCTCGACCATGCCGCGCCGCGTCGAGAACGAGACGTGGAGGTCCTCGATCCTGAGCAGTTCCTCGCTCATGTGCGCATGCGGGGATCGAGAATATCCCGCATCCCGTCCCCGAGAAGATTGAAGCACAGCACGGCCATCATCAGCGCGAGGCCCGGAAACGCCACCAGCCACCACCGCCCCGTGGAGATGAAGCGCGCGCCCTCCGCAACCATGATGCCCCATTCCGGCGTCGGCGGCTTGACGCCGAGGCCGATGAAGGACAGGCCGGCAGCATTCAATATGGCCCAGCCGAGATTGAGCGAGATCTGCACCGCCATCGCCGGCAGGATGTTCGGCAACAGGAAGCGCAGCACCACCGAGAAATGGCTCTCGCCGCAGGCGCGCGCGGCCTCGACCCAGCCGACATTGCGCCGGACGTTCACCTCGGCGCGCGCGAAGCGGATGTAGAAGGGAAGATTGATGATCGCGGTTGCGATCACGATGTTCTCGATCCGGTTGCCGAGCGCCGCGACCATCGCCATCGCCAACACGAACAGCGGAAAGGCCATCATCACGTCGACGAAGCGGCCGACCGCGCGATCGAGCTTGCCGCCGGCATAGCCGCAGAACGAACCGACCACGGCGCCGATCACGAAGGAGATGCCGACCGCCGAGACCGCAATCGCAAGATCCAGCCGCGCGGCAATGATGAGACGGCTGAACACGTCGCGCCCGAGCTGGTCGGTGCCGGCGAGATGCGCCGCGCTCGGCGGCAAAAGAGCCTCCGAGACATTGGAGACCACGGGATCATAGGGCACGATCCAGGGGCCGAAGATCGCGACGAGGACAAACAGGAGAACGCCGGTCGCGGCGACCGCGGTGAGCGGATTGCCGCGCAAAATCCAGACAGAATGGCGAAGGGTTGCGCTGGTCATTCGATCGACACCCTGGGATCGGCGATGCCGTAGCAGATGTCGACCACGAGATTGACCAGCACGAACAGGCTCGCCATCAGCAGCACGAAACCCTGCACCGGCGCGTAGTCGGACGACAGCAGCGCATCGAGCGCGTAGGAGGCAACGCCGGGCCAGGAGAACACCTTCTCCACCAGAACGTTAGCGCCCAGCATGGTCGAGAACACGATGCCGGCGATGGTGATGACGGGCAGGATCGCATTCCTCAGCGCGTAGGTGACGACCACCTTGCGCCAGGACAATCCGACCGAGCGCGCGGTGCGCACGAAATCGCTGCCGAGCGAGACCAGCATCGAGGCCCGCGTGATCCGCGCCAGCGGTGCGATCACGAACAGCGCCATACTGACCGCCGGCAGGATCAATTGCCTGCAGGCCGCCCACCAGCCCTCGAAGTCACCGGCAAGCAGGAAATCGATGGAGAGAAAGCCGGTGCGTTGCGGCGGCAGCGAGGTGAAGACGTCGATCCGCCCCGTGGGATCAGGTGCAAGCCCAAGCAGATAGTAGAAGACGTAGATCAAGAGCAGGCCCGAGACGAAGGTCGGGACGCAGACACCGAGCGCGCAGAACAGCCGCACGCCGTGATCGATGATCGATCCCGGCCGCAGCGCCGCGATGACGCCGAGCGGTACCGCCGCGATCAGCGCGATCAGGAGCGCGGTGAAAGTGAGTTCGAGCGAGGCCGGCAGCCGCTCGCGCAGATCCTTCAGCACCGGCTGCCCGGTCATCATGGAGCGGCCGAGATTGCCGTGACCGATGTCGGAGAGATAGAACACGAGCTGCTCCGGCACCGATTTGTCGAGCCCCATCTGCTTGCGGATCAGCTCGATCTCCTCCTTGCCCGCATTGGGCCCGGAGGCAAAGAACACCGCGGGATCCCCGGGCAGGACGCGCATCAGCAGGAAGGTGAAGACCAGCACACCGAACAGCGCCGGCAGCGACGACAGAAGCCGCCTGCCCGCCCGCACCATCGTTGCGCCAAGACCGGTCGTCACCTTTTAGAGCCTCCTTCGCTTTCCGATATCACTTGCGGCTGACGTCGCGATAGTCGACCTGGCGATGGAACTCGTAAGTGTAGCCTTCGACCGACGGCGCCATGACGGCATCCTGGTTCGGCTGCCACAGCATGATCTGCGGCATCAGATCGAAATGCATCGCGTTGAGCTTGCGGCCCGCTTCCTCATACTTGGCCTTATCCGGCTCGAAGCGGGCTTCCTGCGCGATCGCGGCGAGATCCGGGTTGTTGATCGAGCTGTAGTTCCAGCGCTGATTGCCGGTGTAGAAGTTGCGGTAGAAGTAATCGGTCGAGGGCAGCCAGGCGACGATGCCTTCGGTGTAGAAGGGAAGCTTCTTCTCGTTGATCTGCGTCGACATCTGCGCGTCCGGCAGCTTCTGGATGTCGACCTTGATCCCGATCTTGCCGAGCGACTCCTTCACGAGAGCCGCCATCGGCTCCGCGGTCGCGGCCTGGCCGACGTTGAAGCTGAAGGTGGTCGAGAAGCCTTCGGGCAGACCGGCAGCCTTGAGATATTCCCTGGCCTTGTCGAGATCGAGCTTCACCGGCTGCTGGAACGGATAGATGCCGTTCAGTGGCTTGCCATCCGGCCAGCTCGCGCCGAACAGCGGCGAACCGCGGCCGAACAGAGCGGCCTTGAACATGTCGTCATAAGGCAGCGCGTAAGCGATGGCGCGGCGGACGTTGACATTGTCGAACGGCGGCATCTGGTTGTTCATCGAGACATAGGTGATCGCATTGTATTGCGGCGTCGAGACCACCTTGAGCTTGCCCTTGGCCTCCAGCGACTGCACGTCGCTGGCCTGGAGATCGAGCACGAGATCGGCATCGCCGCGCTCGACAAGGTTGGCGCGGGTCGCGGGCTCCGGCACCGATTGCACGATCACGCGCTTGAAGAAAGCCGGCTTGTTGGCCGAGCCGCGGTTCCAGCTCTCGTCGCGCTTGAGGATGACCTGCTCGCCGGGCTTGAAGCTCTCGACCACATAGGCGCCGCTGCCGGCGGTGTGCTCCTTGAGCCAGGCCGTGGCCCAGGGATCGTCAGCCGTCGCATGCTCTTTTGCCACTTTCGAGTTGATGATCATCGGGTAGACGGTGGCAAGATTGGGCAGCGCGAGCTTGTCGGGCTTGGGCAGCGTCACCTCGATGGTGAGGGGATCAATGACCTTGAACTGGTCGGCCGACGTCAGCGAGCCCGTCAGCAGCTGCGCCTTGCCGAGGATCGGCGCGGTGACGCAGCGGTCGAGCGACCATTTCACATCCTCGGCGGTGACAGGCGAGCCGTCCTGGAACTTTGCATCCTTGCGCAGGCGGAAGGTGAGCTTCAGGCCGTCGGGACTGACCTCGTAGGATTCGGCGAGCTCGCCGGTGATGGTGTCGAGATCGAACACCCACTTGCCATTGAGCTGCTTGCGGCCGAACGCGACCAGCCGGTCATAGGTGCTCATGCTCAATGCGAAGGACTCGCGGGTCGAGCCGGGAATGTTTGGATCGAGCGTGTTGACGGATGCACCCGTCACATAGCGCAAGGTCTCCGCCCTGGTCTGCGCTTGTGACGGCGCGGTGGCGATGAGCAACAACGCAGCGGTAGCGAGGACGCAGGTCGCCGGCCTGAAAGACACAAAACGCATTCTTTTTTTCCTTGAATTTCGAGCAAGAAACGCCAGCAAGGCAGGTTAAGAAAGAAGCAAGTTGCGCGCCAGTCTCATGGGGCGTTTTTGGGGACGCATCGTCGCGGCGGCGCATGGATGATCACAGCATTTCCCCCATTTTTCGCGCCGGCCGCGTGACCACGGCCTGCGGCACGTCATAGGCGCTGAGCGAGGCCCAGTGACGCGCGATATCGGTGCGGAACAGGCCGCGCGTCAGGCCGTGGACCAGCTTTGGAACGGCGGTCGTCATCGCATTGATCGACGATCCCGACGGACCAAAGCTCATGGTGGAGGCGATGGCGAAGAGATGGATGTCGGAGATCCACGGCGTCTTTCCCGGCACGCGTTCGGTGAAGGCGTAGTCGTCGGCGAGATAGGGAAAGCGGCCGAGCCGTTCGTTGCGCTCGTTTTCCGGCGGACGATAGCGATCGGCCCAGGTCGCGATGTTGCCGGCGAATTTGGCGAGCTCGCCACGCCCGGCAAAGTTCATGTCGATGCCGGTGCCGCAGATGACGAAGTCCGCCGTGACGCTGCTGCGCGGCGTCTGCAATTCGATGCCTTTGCCGGTCTCGCGCGCGGCCTCGACCGGCGCGCCCTCGTGCAGCGTGAAATTGGCGTGACGTGCGCAGCGGTCATAGGTCGGTTGCGGAAATCCTTCCCGCATCTCGAGGATCTTGCGCATGAAGCGCCAGCGCCAGGCATCGTCGAGATCGCTGAGATGGCGCAGGAAGCCACGGAAGGTCAGCCAACGATAGGGCTGGATCACCTGGATTTGCGCGCGGCGGCACAGCAGATGCACTTCGGCGGCGCCCGCCTCCAAAGCCGTCGCGGCATTGTCGAAGGCCGATGCGCCCGCGCCGATCACAGCGACGCGCTTGCCGCGAAGCCCTTCGAAATCGATATCGTCGGCGACGGTCGCGACCGAACCCACCGGCAGATGCGCTAGCTGCGCCGGGATCATCCAGTCGCCCATGCCCTCCTGCCCTGTCGCCAGCACGATCTTGCGGGCGTACAGCGTCGCGACCTCTCCTGCCCGTTTTACGCGCGCGGCGAGTAGGCCATCGGCCGCAGGCGCGATCTCCACGAGCTCACTGCCATTGCGCACTGGCAAGCCGATCGTGCGCCGCAGCCAGAGCAGGTACTCCGCCCAATGCTCCCTCAGGATCAGGCTCAGCGTCTGCCAGCTCTCCTTGCCGAAGCGCGCTTCGTGCCAGGATTGGTAGGTCAGGCTGGGGATATCGAGGTCCGGGCCAGTGTAGTCCTTCGGGCTGCGCAGCGTCGGCATGCGGGCATAGGTGAGCCACGGGCCCTCCTTCCCCTCCTCGGCTTTGTCGAGCAGCAAGATGTTGCTGACGCGGGAGCGCATCAGGCCGAAGCCGATGGCGATGCCGGACTGGCCTGCGCCGATAATGAGCACATCCAGCGCCGGCTTGCCGTCGGGCCCCGTTTTCGGTTCGAGCCAGGCGGCGCCGGGATGCGCGATCATCGCAAGATCAGCGCGAATATGGGCTTCGAGCCGGGTGAGCGCCTCACTCATGCCGCGAGCCAGCCTCCGTCGACCACCATCACGGTGCCGGTCGTGAAGGACGACGCATCGCTGGCGAGATGCAGCGCGGTCTGCGCGATCTCTTCCGCCGCGCCGAACCGCTTCATGGCGTGACGGCTGCGCGAGGCTTCGCGCACCTCGTCCGGATTGGCGTGGCGGGCAAAGCTGCGGCGAAGCATCGGCGTGTCGATCGCGCCCGGCGCAATCGCATTGACGCGGATGCCGTCGGTGGCGAAATCCACCGCCATCGTCCGCGTCAAGCTGACGATCGCGCCCTTGGCAGCGATATAGGCGCTGTTGCCCTTGCCACCGGCGATCGCGAGCTGCGAAGCGAGCGTGATGATCGAGCCGGTCTTCTGCCGCTGCATGTGAGGTACGGCTGCCCGCGCCCACAGCCAGGTGCCGCCGACATTGGCGCGAAACACCGCGTCCCAGTCGTCCAGGCTCGTCGTCAGCACCGTGCCGCCGCAGGAGAAGCCGGCCGCCGTCATCAGGATGTCGAGCCGGCCGTGCCGCGCGACGATATCGCTAACAACGGCTTCAGCGAATGCGGCATCGCCGACGTCGCCGACATGCGTCGTTGCCGCACCGACCAGGCTCAGTGTTTCCTCAAGGCCAGCAGCATCGCGATCGACCAGAGCAAGACGCGCGCCCTCTTCCGCGAACAGCTTTGCGCTGGCGCGGCCGATGCCCGAGCCCGCTCCGGTGATGATGGCTGTGCGCCCCTGCAGCCGCATGTCAGATCCCTTCCCTGTGCTGCATCCACCAGGCGCTCATCGCGGCGGCCGACTCGGCACAGCCGAACCGGGCGCGCCAGCCGAACTCGTCGGCCATCCGCTCGACCGACATCGGCGCCCGATCCCCGCCGTGGAGCTTGATGAAGGTGTTCTCTCCGGGAGACGCGAGCCGGCACTTCAGCCCGGGATGCAGGGCCGCAAACGCCTCGCCCCATTGCAGCGCCGACCAGGCCGCGCCGCTGGAAATGTTGTAGAGCCGATGGCGCGGCCGCTCGGCCTCGATCAACACCGCCACCGCTTCGGCGGCGTCGGGCGCGTAAGTCCAATCCTTGATGCCTGGCGCAGGGAGAAGAGCCGGCTCGCCGCGGGCGAACGCGGCAAGGATCTGGAACTGGAGGCTCGGCGTATCGCGCACCGAGCCGGGCCGCTCCCACGGACCGAACACCGCACTTAAGCGCACGCTCAGGAAATCACCGCCAAAAAGCCCGGCGTGCCGTGCCACCGATCGTTCCGAGGTGAACTTGCTGATGGCGTAGAACGAGACGGGATCGCAGGGCGTCTCCTCGTCGAGGACCTCGAACCGCGTGCCCGATGCGCCGTAAGCCGATGCCGACGACAGATTGACGACCCGGCGAACACCATGGCGGATCGCGGCTTGCAGGATCGGGATCTGGGCCATGACGTTGATTTCAAGAACGCGCGCGGGCGATGCCCGTTCGAGGCCATCGCCCGCAGTGACCGCGGCGCCGAGCACGATCGCATCGCAGCCCTTTGCGATGAGGGCGTCGATGGCGTCTACGTCGGTGATATCGCCCTGCAAGGCTTTGAGCCGCTCGCGATAATCGGCCAGCGATCGCTGCGCAGCCGGCGGCAGCGGCGCACGATCATACAGCGTCACCTCATGGCCGCGCGCGAGCAGCACCTCGGCAAGATTGAGACCGACAAAGCCCGTGCCGCCGAAGATGACGATCTTCATCGCGCGCGATCCACCATCACAGCAGTTTTGCTCCGAAATTCCGTTCCGGATCCATGTCGGCGACGAGCCGGCCTGTCGGCTTCGCCGCCTCGCCGCCGCTGCGCGCCAGGAATTTTCCGCTGCCGGCGCTTGCGAGACACTTGTTGCCCTCGACGATCACGCGACCGCGCGAGAGCACCGACACCGGCCAGCCCTTCAGCTTGCGGCCCGCGAACGGCGTGTAGCCGGCGAGATCGTGCATCATCTCGTCGGCGATCACGGTCTCGCGGTTCGGATCCCAGATCGCGATGTCGGCATCGGCTCCGACCGCGATCGAGCCCTTGCGCGGATGCAGATTGTAGATTTTTGCCGGCGCGGTCGCGGTCAGCTCGACGAATTTTTCCAGGCCCAGCCGCCCCTTCGACACCATCGCGTCGAACAGCAGCGGCAGCCGCAGCTCCAGCCCCGGCAGGCCGTTGGCGACCTGCTTGAAATTGGGGTTGGGTCCGGCGCGCAGCTTGCCGGTCTCGTCATAGCGATACGGCGCGTGATCCGAGGAGATAGTCTGGAGATCGCCGAGCGACAGCGCCTGCCACAGCGCCTCCTGGTCCGCATGCGTACGCGGCGGCGGGCTGCACATCCATTTGGCGCCCTCGGAGCCGGGCTTGTCGAGATCGCGGGCCGTGAGGAACAGATATTGCGGACAGGTCTCGGCGAACACCTTGAGCCCCTGCCCGCGTGAATCGCGAATCACCTTGGCGCCTTCGGCGGTCGAGACGTGAAAGATCATGATCGGCTGGTCGATCAGCGCCGCCATGCCGATCAGCCGGGTAAAGGCTTCCGCCTCCGACACGCGGGCGTGACTGATGGCGTGGTATTTCGGCATCGTGTAGCCGCGCGCGAGCAGCCGCTTCACCATCCAGGCGATGATGCCGTGGTTCTCGGCATGGGCGCACAGCATCGCGCCGGACTGGCGGGCGGCGAGCAGGATGTCGAGCAAAGGCTCGTCGTCGACCTTGAGCCGGTCGTAGGTCATGAAGATCTTGATCGAGGCATGCCCCTGCTTCACCAGCGCCGGGATGTGCTCCTCGACCGTCTCCCTGGTCGCATCCGCAATGATCATGTGAAAGGCGTAGTCGATCACCGCGCCCTTCTTTGCCAGCGCGTGATAGTCCTCCACCACCTGTGGCAGCTTCATGCCGACATGCTGAGCCGCGAACGGGATCACCGTGGTGGTGCCGCCGAACGCCGCCGACACGGTCGCGCTCTCGAACGTATCTGCGTTCATGATGCCCGCCGCCGACAGCTGCTCTATATGGGCGTGGCTGTCGACGCCGCCGGGCAGCACCAGCTTGCCGCGCGCGTCGATCTCGCGCTTGGCCGCCGGAAGGCCCTTACCGATGGCTGCGATGGTCTCGCCTGAGATGGCGACGTCGGCCTCGAAGACGTCGGTGGTGGTGGCGACGCGGCCGCCGCGGATGATCAGGTCGTAAGCGGGTTCAGTCATGAGGCACTCCGTGATAGGCTCAAGGCACGTACTCGTAATTTCGCAGGAAGACCATCATGTCCCGGCCGCGCATTCTCGTCATCAACCCGAACTCCAACCCTGCAGTCACGCAGGGGCTGGAGGATGCGCTGAAGCCGCTCGGTTTCGAGGGCGGGCCGGAAGTGGTCTGCCAGACGCTGGCCGAAGGTCCCTTCGGCATCGAAAGCCAGGCGGACGTCGATAGCGTTGCGATGCCGCTGCGAAAGCTCGTCGAAAGCGACAACAGCTCGGCCGCCTTCGTCATCGCCTGCTACAGCGATCCCGGGCTTCAGGTCTGCCGTGAAGGCACCGACCGGCCGGTGTTCGGCATCGCCGAGTGCGGCGTGCTGACGGCGCTTTCGCGCGCCGAGACCTTTGGCGTCATCGCGATTGCCCAGCGCTCGATCCCGCGTCACATGCGCTATCTCAGGCAGATGGGGCTGACCGACCGCCTCGCCGGCGAGCGGCCGCTGAATATGAGCGTCGCCGAAACTGCATCGGGCGAAGGCACGCTCGCCAGGATGATCGAGATCGGCCGCGCGCTGCGCGACGAGGATGGCGCTCGCGCCATCGTGATGGGCTGCGCCGGCATGGCGCGCCACCGCCGCCCGCTGGAAGACGCGCTGCGCATTCCCGTGATCGACCCAACACAGGCGGCTGTCACCATGGCGCTGGGTACGGTGCAGTTCTCGGCTCACTAGGCGTCCTTCAGCTCTTTCTTGTCCTGACGCGCGAGCCATTGCGCATGGCTCTCGCGCGTCAAAGCAAACGTATCGCGCTGCGTGGTGTAGAGATTGCCGAACATGCGGCCGATCGGCCGGTAGGCGTCGAGATCGACATACATATTGGCCTCATCGACGAGGCCCTCGCGGGCGTGCACCCTGAGCACCTCGCCGACCAGGAGCTCGCGATCCGGCGAGAAGTTCAGCACGACATGACGCCGGCACTCCAGCGCGAAGGGCGCCGCAGCAAGGCGCGGCACTTTGACGTCGACGGAGGGAAGCGTCACTAGGCCCGTCGCGGCGACCTCGCTGTCCCCGGAGGGAAAATCGACGGCACAGTCGTTCATCGCGACCGACAGCGCCTCGTCCACCATGTGAACCACGAACTCGCCGTCACGATGGATGTTGCGGGTCGTGTCCTTCGGCGAGTGATCCGGCTTGTGCTGGAGCCCGAGCACGATCAGCGCCGGGCTCTCCGAGAAGACATTGAAGAAGCTGAACGGCGCGGCATTCACCGCGCCGTTCTCGTCCAGCGTCGTCACCAGCGCGATCGGCCGCGGCACCACCACGCCGCAGAGCAGCTTGTAGCGATCGCGCGGGTCGAGTTCACGCAGTGATATGCCGTTGTCCGCCATCGGCGTCACTTCTCCGGTGGCGGCACCGCGCCGGTCTGGCTGGTGATCAGGCCGTAATGCTCGATGCGGCGATGCCGGGCGAAATCGAAGATCGTGGTCTTGCCGAAGGTGGTGGCATCGAGGTCGCAGGCGTGGACCAGAACCTCGTCGTCTTCGGTCTTGGCTTCCGCGACGATCTCGCCGTTGGGATCGACGATCAGGCTGCCGCCGAACAGCGGATGGCCGTCCTCATTGCCGGCCTTGGCGACCGCGACGACCCAGGTCGCATTCTGGTAGGCGCCGGCCTGCACCGAGAGGCGATTGTGGAACAGGCGCTTCTCGACGCCCTCCTCGCTCTTCTCCGCATTCACGGACGGCGTGTTGTAGCCGATCAGCACCATCTCGACGCCCTGCAGGCCCATGACGCGGTAGGTTTCGGGCCAGCGGCGGTCGTTGCAGATCGCCATGCCGATAATGCCACCGAGCTCGCGCCAGACCTTGAAGCCGAGATCGCCCGGCTCGAAATAGCGCTTCTCCAGATGCTGGTGCGAGCGTTTGGTGTCGTAGTCCGCATGGCCGGGCAGATGGACCTTGCGGTACTTGCCGACGATCTTGCCGGACTTGTCGGTCAGGATCGCAGTGTTGAAATGATGACCGTCCGGCGTCAGCTCGGCATAGCCGAAATTCATCGCCATCCCGTGCTGCGCCGCGCGCTCGAACAGCGGCCTGGTTGCCGCGTTCGGCATCTCACGCTCGAACCAGATGTCGAACTCGGAGCGGTCCTCGACGTACCAGCGCGGGAAGAACGTCGTCAGCGCCAGCTCGGGATAGACGATCAGGTCGGCGCCCTTGCTCTTGGCCTCGTCCATCAGCGCGATCATGCGCTTGACCACGGCCTCGCGGCTGTCGGCTTTCTGGATCGGGCCCATCTGGGCGGCGGCGACATTGACGATACGCATCAGCGAATTCCTGATTTCTTGAGTTTCTTGGGGAGGCTGGGGAACGCAGCTTCAGGGGCGTGTCGGCGAGCGCAGCATAACGCAGCCTCGCACCGCTTTTCCAGCCAAGCAGCTTTCATGCCGTCCGCCCCCATTCGGCGTCCTGCAAAAGCCGCCAGTTGATCTTGTTGCTGGCGGTCCGCGGAAGCGACTCGACGAAGACGACGGCGCGCGGCGCCTTGTAGCTCGCCATCGCGCCGCGGGCCCAGCCGACGATGTCATCCGCCGAAATCGTCGCGCGCGCGGCCTCATCGAGCACCACCAGCGCCTTGACGGTCTCGCCGCGATAGCCGTCCGGCGCCGAGACGATGCAGCACTCCCTGATGGCGCGGTTCTGGTACATCGCCGCTTCCACCTCGGCCGGCCACACCTTGAAGCCGCTGACATTGATCATCCGCTTCAGGCGGTCGACGGCGAAGAAATAGCCTTCCGCATCGCGATAACCGAGATCGCCCGTGCGCAGGAACCGTTTGCCGTCGAGATCGATGAAGGCTTCGGCATCCGCCTGCGGCCTGTTCCAGTAACCCTGCAGCACCTGCGGCCCGTGCACGACGATCTCGCCGACGACGTTGTCGTCAAGCTCGATCAGGCTCTCGGGATCGACGACCCTAGCGTCGGTCTCGTGCACGGAGATGCCGAGGCACTGCCGCTTCGGCGCCGCCATCGGATTGAGATGGGTCGGCGACATCGTCTCGGTCATGCCGTAGCCCTCGACGAAATCGAGGCCGAACCGCCCCTTCAGCCGCTCGGCAACCGCGGTCGGCATCGCCGCACCACCGCCGGTCAGCACCTTGAGTTTTGCAAAGCATTTGTCGCGGAAGCTGGCGCTGGCGAGCACATCCACGATCATGGTGGGCGCCGCGTTCCAGAACGTCACGCCATAGGTCTCGAACAGGTCCGGCAGCAGATCCTTGTCCCAGCGCGCCATCAGCAGCAGCGTGGCGCCGGTGACGATGGCAGCATTCATCGAGCCCTGCATGCCCGCGACATGGAACAGCGGCATGAAGCCGGTCATCACGTCGCTGCCGCCGAGCCCGTACCAGCGCGCCTGCAACAGGGCGGTGAACAGCGCGCTGCGATGGGTATGCATGCAGGCCTTGGGCTTGCCCGTCGTGCCCGAGGTATAGGGCAGGATCATGAGATCGTCCGGCCCTGCCTCCATTGCACCCGGCTGCAGGCCTTGCGCGATCGCGGCCGACCAGGAATGCCAGCCCGGCGAGGACGGCGGCACCGACGGCGCTTCGATCACGCATGATGGCAGCGTGTAGGGCGTCGCGGCCGGAACTTCGTCGCGATACTGAGCGACGATTACATGCGCGATGGCATCGCCGGCCAGCGGCGCAAACACATCGCCCAGTTCGCTGCCGATGATCGCGACCCCAGCGCCGCTGTCCGCGGCGAGATACGCGATCTCGGCGGTCTTGTTCATGGGATTGACGGACACGATCACGGCGTCCGCCCGCATCACCGCGTAATAGGCGATGACATATTGTGGCGAGTTCTGCAGCGCGATCATGACGCGGTCGCCGCGCTTCACGCCGCAAACGCCTTGCAGGAAGCCGGCCATGGCATCGACCCGGTCGCGCAGCTCGGCGTAACTCAGGCTCGCGCCGTAAAACACCGTCGCCGGATGCGAGGGACGATCATTCACCGCGCGCGCCAGCGCGTCGTAAAGCGTCCCCTCGGGCATCGCGAGATGCCAGGGCTCATCCGCCGGCCAGGCCGGCGAGCGACGAGGTGCTGCGTGGTCCGCGGTCACGCGTGCTCCTTGTCGGCAATGTCGAGACCGTGGTCGAGCGCATCCAGAAGCAGCGTAGCCTCGCGCTCGGAGATCAACAGCGGCGGCGCCAGGAACAGCGAGGTCTGCTCGCCGCTGGTTCCGATCACCGCGCCGGCCTCCAGCGCGCGCTCCGCGACGCGCGAGGCGATCGGAACCTCCGTGGTATCGGCATGCCAGGTGCGCCAGTCAGGGCCGTGCAATTCGACCGTCCAGTGCAGCCCCTGCCCGGCCACGCGCTGCACGCTCGGGTGCTTTTGCGCGATCGCGAGCAGGCGGCGGGTGAACAGCTTCTCCAGATTTTGCACGTGCTCCAGAATCTTCTCGTCGGTGATGACCTTCAGATAGGCGCTGACAGCGGCCATGCTGATGGGGTGGCCGCGCAGCGTGCCGTAGTTCTGCCAGCTCGTGCCCTTGAGCCGCTCGACGATGTCCTTGGACACCACGACGGCAGCAACCGCCGCAGCACCGCCCCCGAGCGACTTTCCGAGGGTCACGATGTCGGGGCGGCTCTGCGCGCCCTGGAAGGCGAACCAGCGGCCCGCGCGACCGGCGCCGGTGACGACCTCGTCCGCGATCCAGTAAGAGCCGGCCTGCCGCGCATAGCGCGCCACCTCGTCCTGATAGGCGCCGTCGTAGTAGATGCCGCCTTGGGTGTAGTCGATGATCGTCGCCGCCGTGTCCGAGAGCAGGCGCGGGGCATCGGCGAGATATTCGCTCGGCGGCGTATTGGTGGCCGGCCCGCCATAGATCGCGCCATCCGGTGCCGGCAATATCCGCACCGGCGCCATCGGCGCCGGCAGTTTTGAGCCGCCCGCGTGCACGGCGAGGCCGCCGTGCCATTGCGGCTGCACGGTCATGCTGCGCGACAGGCCGGTGATGCCGTGATAGGCGCGCTCGCGCGTCGCCAGCGCGGAGCGCTGCGTCAGCGCCTGGCACAGCGACAGCGCCATGTCATTGGCCTCGCTGCCGCTGATGCAGAAACGCACCGCGCCGACCCAATCCTCCTCGCCTTTGAACGCGGTGGCCATCAGATCGTCCGCGGCCTGCTCGCGGCCGACCCAGGTCCACCCCTCGTTGACGACGGGCGTATCCGCCGCGCGGCGGATCGCCTCCACCATCGCGGGATGGCGATGGCCGAGGCCGCCGCCGGTGTTGCTGCCGTCGATCAGCTTGCGGCCATCCGCAAGATGAAAATAGACGCCCTCGCCGCCGACCACGGCCATCGGCGGGGCCTCGCCCGCATTCAGTCCGGTTCGCAACAATCTGCTCATCGCGGGTCCCCTTATTCCGCCGCCGCGGCGCCGTAGCCGCCGCCGCCGCACATCTCGATCGTGACGAGATCGCCTTGCTGCAACACCAGGTTCGACTTGCCGTCGATGGCGACGTGGGCGCCCTGCCGCACCAGCGAGATGCGGCAGGCCTTGCCGGACTCGCCGCCCTGCATGCCCCAGGGCGCAATCACCATGCGCTCGATGCAGGTGGTCAGGTGCATCGAGGGCGCGAGGATGCGGTAGGTGCGGACGGAGCCGTCACCACCGCGATGCGCCCCCGCGCCGCCGGAATTCCGGCGAATGGCTTGCTGCTCGAGACGGATCGCATAGTTCGCCTCGATCACCTCGACCGGCGTGTTCGAGGTGTTGGACAGATGCACCCGGGTTGCCGAGGTGCCCGCCCGGTCATGCCGCGCGCCTTCGCCGCCGCCATGAACCTCGTAGAGCATCTTCCATGAACCGTTCGGCCGCGGCTCGGCGAAGAACAGCACACCCGCAGTGGTCGCGCCGCCCGCCGACAGGCGCTCCGGAATCGTGTCCTGCATCGCGCGAAAAATCGCATCGACGATACGCATGGAGGTCTCGTGGTTGCCGGCGGCAACGGATGCCGTCCAGCCGGGCTCGAGGATCGACCCCGGGCGCGTGATGATGGTCAGCGGCCGCAACGCGCCGGCGTTTTGCTGCATGTCGCGTCCGCTCATGATGCGCGCGGCATAGGCGACAGCCGAGCGCGCCATGAACGGCGTCGTGTTGCAGAAATTGGAGACGCGGTCACAGCTTCCGGAGAGGTCGAAGGTCGCCTCGTCGCCACGAATGGTGATCTTCACATGGATGCGCGCCGGCGCGTTGTTCGCGCTGCCGTCGTCGAGGTAGTCCTCGCCCTCATAGACGCCGTCCGGAAGGTCGCGCAGCGCCTCGCGCATCTCGATTTCGGAGAGATCGTGCAGGCGCGACTGTGTCGCCATGAAGACGGCCTTGCCATGCTCGCGGCAGAGCTCGACGATGCGCTTCTCGCCGGCCTTGGTCGCCGCAATCTGGGCAAGGAGATCGCCCTCGCAGGATTCGGCATCGCGAACGTTGGCCTTGAGCAGCTGCACGATCGGCGTATTGAGGCCGGCTGAGGTTGCGATCAGCACCGGCGGAATGCGCAACGCCTCCTGGAAGGTGTCGACGGCCTTGGCGAAATAGCTGCCGGGCCAGGTGCCACCGATATCGGGCCAGTGCGCGAGGCTGACCGCGAAGGCGACGATCTCGCCGTCGACGAAGACGGGCCGCACGACCTTGACGTCGTTGAGGTGATTGCCGCCGAGCGCGCCGACATTGTAGATCACCACGTCGCCGTCGTTCAGGCTGTCGCGCGGCACCACCTTCAGCAGTTCAGGAATGGTGTAGGCCATCGCGCCGAGATGGATCGGGATGTCGCGGCCCTGCCCGACAAGGCCGCCGTGGCCGTCGGTGATCGCGGACGAGAGGTCACCGGCCTCGCGCAAGAGCGGCGACCGCGCCGAGCGCGTCATCACCAGGCTCATCTCCTCGGCCGCGGCGGAGAGCCCGTGCCTGATGACCTCGACGACGAACGGATCGAGCTTCATGCCGCCCTCCGGGTCAGGAACAGATTTCCGGCCTCGTCTGGCCTCGCCTGCCAGCCAGGCGGCACCACCACTGTGGACCATGCGTCCTCGATGATGGCGGGACCGTTGACGGTCTCCGTGAGCGCGGCGCGATCGATGATTGCGGTTGGCATGTCGTGGAAGCCGTCGAACGAGCAGATGCGCGTGCCCGACGACACCGCCCTCGCCGCCGTCGCCGGTCGGCTGACGACGGTCGTCGACGGGCGGCGGGCCTGCACACGCACGGATTCGATGACGCAGAGCTCACCGGTCGCATAGCCGAACAGCTCGTGATGCCGCGCCAAAAAATCCTTCTTCAGCCTGGCGACATCGAGCGGCAGCGTGAACGGCACCGGGATGGCATCGTTCTGGGCCGCATAACGCATCAAGGCCACCAGCTCGACCTGGATCTCCGCCTGCGCAACGCCATTGGCGATCAGCGGTGCGGATGCATCGGCAATCAGGGCCTCGATCCGCTCCGATACGCGCGCAAGATCGATGCCGTCGAGGGCGGCGCGAAGGGTCTGCTGCTGGAGGAAGCTGAAATCGGCAGTGAGGCAGCCCAGCGCGGAGAACGCGCTCGAGGCACTGGGCACGACGACCTCTGCAATCCCGTAGAGATCGGCGAGACCCGCGGCATGCATCGGGCCGCCACCGCCGAAGGCGAGCAGCGTGCAGTCGCGTCCGTCGATGCCGCGCTCGACCGTGACGCGCCGGAGCGCCCGGGCCATCGTGGCGTTCGCGACCTTGATGATGCCGAGCGCCGTTTCGGTCAGGCTGAGGCCCAAGGCGTGCGCGATCGGCCCGATGACGCGCCTGGCGGATTCGATGTCGATGCCGATGCGGTCGCCGAGCTTGGTCTCGGGATTGAGATAGCCGAGCACGGCATTGGCGTCGGTGATGGTCGGCTCAAGGCCGCCGCGGCCGTAGCAGGCCGGCCCCGGTTCGGAGCCGGCGCTCTCCGGGCCAACCGTGAGACCACCGGGACCGTTGCGCACGATCGATCCTCCGCCCGCGCCAATCGAATGAACCGCAAGCATCGGCTGGCGCAGCGGCTTGTCGCCGAGCATGCGGCCGTCGGTCATCTCGGCCTGGCCGTCGACGATCAGGCAAACGTCAGTCGTGGTGCCGCCCATGTCGAAGGTCAGCATGCGCGAGGTGCCGAGCTGGCGCGCGATGCTAACGGAGGCCGAGACGCCGGCCGCCGGGCCCGACATCGCCATCACCAGCGGCCGCCGCTTCACGGCGGAGATGGGGATCATGGCACCGGCGGAATGAAACACCTGCAACCCGGGGCCGATCGGCAGCCGCTGCTCCAGCTCGCTGAGATATTCCACCGCGATCGGCATCGCGGCCGCGTTGAACACCGTTGCGGAGGTCCGCTCGTATTCGCGCGCCTCGGGATTGACCTCGTGCGAGAGCGAGACGTGAGCGACCACATCCTTAAGCCGCTCGCCCAGCAACTTTTCATGTACCGGATTGGCATAGGCGTGAAGCAAGGCCACGGCGACGCTCTGCACGCCGGTCTGTTTCAACCACGCCACCAGGCGCTCGATCTCGGCTTCATCCAGCGCCTTCAGCACCCGGCCTTCGTGATCGAGGCGCTCGGCGAGTCCAAAGCATCGTTCAGGCGGCACCAGAGGCGGCGATTTCGGGGGAATGTCGAGCCGATAGAGATCGCGGCGGCGATAGCGCGCGATCTCCAGCACATCGGCAAAACCTTCGGTCGCGACCAGCGCCACCTTCGGCAACCGGCCCTCGACAATGGCGTTGGTGACGCGCGTGGTGCCGTGGACGAAGCGCCTGACCTCGCTCTTGCGCAGCCCCACCGCCTCGATGGCCTCCAGCATCGCCTGGACGGGCGCGTCGGGGCGCGACGGCACCTTAGCGATCCGCGCCTCCGCGGAATCCCGCCGGATCGCGATGATGTCGGTGAAGGTGCCACCGATATCGGTGCCGACCTCCCAGTGATGTTCGGAAGAGCTCATGTGCAGGGGTCAGCTACGCGTGACGTCCGAACCGGACGCCGGGTCCTTCCCGTTCATCGCAACGTCCAATGCCAAACCGAGAGCGTTCATCATGCATCCCCTGTCATGCCACCATGAGCGAGCGTGCGACAGAGCGATGGGCGCGGGCTAGGGCCAGAGTTGTCGCAAACCGTTAGACCAGCGCGCGACCTCAGCCGCGCGCCGCGCCACCAGCTGCACGTTTTGGTGCAGCGCTGCCCGCGCCGACGGCACGCGAGCGCGGACCGTTCCACGCGGGAAAAGTGCAGCGCACCACGGATTTCTCCGTGCAAATCGCAATCTCCGCTGCACTGCAATCCGACCACTTCAAATCGTCTGTCTAATTTGCAGGCGATCGATCGGCACTGCGGGATATTCACCTGCCTATGAGCTATGCATGCCGGTCGGCTCAGCCTCTCTTTATTGTACGAACAGTAAGAGAGGATATCGCCGGGGCTGATGGTGCGTTGCGGGAGCCGCTGCCGATGCAAGCCGCGATTCTCGCAAGCAGTGGCGAGGCATCCTCGACAAGCAGCCGCCCATAGCCGAACACCAGGCCCTGTCGCGTCGGTTGCTCGAGAAAGTTCTGCGACAATGGCTGGACGTGAATGCCAGCCTGCTTCAGGACTGCAGCCGCCTCGCGATCACTCATCCGCGCCCGCATCGCGCCGGTGAACTCCGCCACCAGATGCAAGCCCGTCACCGCCGCGGAGACGACCAGGTCATCCGGCATCTGCGCTGCGATCGCATCGATCAGCGCCTTTCGCCTGGCCGCATAGACCCGCCGCATCCCGCGCAGATGCCGAAGCAGGTGCCCTTCCCGCATGAATTCGGCCAGCGCGAGTTGCCCGATGCCGGAGGTGTGCACGTCGATCCGGGCGCGCCCCTTCGAAAATCCTTCGATGAAATGCCTGTTGGCAACGATGTAGCCGAGCCGCAGGTTCGGCATCATGATCTTCGAGAAGGTGCCGAAATAGATCACCCGCCCCTCGCGATCGAGCGACCGCAAGGAGGCGATCATGCTGTCCTGGTGCCTGAACTCCGAATTGTAATCGTCCTCGATCACCCAGACGTCGTTCCTGTTGGCCCAATCGAGCAGCTCGAGGCGCCGCTCCAGCCCCATGCTGACGCCGAGCGGATATTGATGCGACGGCGTCACCACGATCAGCCGCGCGCCCGGCGCGCGCCGGATTCCTTCGGAGACGACGAGACCCTTGTCGTCGACGGGAATTGGAACGAGCTTCGCGCCGGCAGCGGTCAATGCCCAGCGGGCCTCAACGAACCCGGGCTCCTCGACCCAGACCTCATCGCCGGGATCGAGGATCATCCGGCTGCAAAAATCCAGCGCGCCCGATGTGCCTGACGTGACGACAACCTCGTCCGGCGAGCAGACCAGCCCGCGCACCGAGCCGAGGAAGTTCGCGATCTCGCTCCGCAGGCGCGGATGGCCTTCGGCGGGAAGGTCGAGGCACTCCTGCTCGCGCGGATTCTGCCAGGTCTGACGCAGCAGGCGCGACCATTCCCTAAAAGGGAACGTCGAAATGTCGGGCGCGCCGGGTGCGAACACGGACGGCCAATTGGTCTCGTAATCCAAGCCAAGCAGTGATCGCCAGCGCTTCGACATATGGGCGGGCGCAGCCCCGGGCGACGCGACCGACGACGGCTCCGCATGCGACGTTGCGACGGACGCCACCATGACGCTGCCGCGTGGTGTCGATTCCAGATAACCCTCGGCATACAGCAGATCCCACGCCGTCAGCACCACCGTGCGCGAGCAGCCCAATTCCCGCGCGATCTCGCGCGAACCCAGAAATTGCGTTCCGCGCGGAAAGACGCCGCGCAGAATGCAGCCGCGGATGTGAGCCGCGATCTGCAAATGCAGCGGCACGGCCGAGGTGCGGTCGATATGCATGCCCGCAAGGGAGACGCGCTTGCCCGGGTGATGATCTCTGTCCATCGCGTGAAGGCGGCTGTTGAAACGACCGGCGATGGCCGCCGGCGTTCCCTCTGGATGGGCCAGAAGCGGATTCGGGTCCAGCCTCGGCTGGAGCTGGCGACGTTAGCGCTGCCCGGCGATGCGCAGTGCCTGTTCGAGCGCCTGCAACTCATCGCGTGTCGCCGCCGGCTGCGGCGGCCGCGCCGCGTCGCATGAGAGACGCCCGAGCAGTTTCAGGCACGCCTTGAGCCGCACGGTCGCGCGTCCTCCGGGCGGGTCGCGATAGATCGCGACCGCCAGCGGATAGAGCTTTTCGTGCGCGACGCGCGCCAGCTCCCAATCGCCGGCTTCGGCGGCGGTCCAGAGGCTGACGACAAGCTCCGGCACGACGCAGGCAAGGCTGACCTGGCTGCCGGCCGAGCCAACCAGATAGCTCGTCAGCAGATGTTCGTCGCCCGAGCCGAGCACGACGAAGTCCGGTCGCAGCTTCCGGATCAGCCTCAGGTTCTGTTCGTAGGCCGCAACCTCCCAGCTGCCTTCCTTCACCGCAACGAAACGGGGATCGGCGACAAGCCGCGTCAGCAGCGGCGGTGCATAGGCCATAGCGCCTGCACCAACCGGCGCGGCGTAGAGCATCAGCGGCACCGTCGTGGCATCGCGGATGCGGCGATGATGCTCGATCACGCAGTCATCGGCGTGGCCGAGCGCCCAGCTGTTGGGTGGAAACACCAGCAGCCCGTCCGCGCCGGCCTGCTCCAGCGCAGCCGCCTCGCGCGCAGCCTCCAGGCTCGATTCATGATTGACCCCGGAGACGATCACGCAGTCCTTCGGCGCGTGCCGGCGCGCCAGCTCCACCACGCGCCGCTTCTCGGCCAGCGACAGCACAAAATTCTCGCCGGCGTGGCCGTTGACGAGGAGCCCACTGATGCCGGGTGTGGATGCCACCGAGGTGAGATGGGCTGCGAGCTGCGCCTCGTCGACCTCGAAATCGGCCGTCATCGGCACGATCGTGGCGGCGTGGATGCCGCGCAGGCGGTCGCTGAATGTCCGCATCTTGGCCGACTAATGGATAATCTGGTCGAGGAACGTCCGCGCACGCTCCGCCTTCGGATGCTTGAAGAACTCCTCCGGCGTAGCCTGCTCGACCACCTTGCCCTCGTTCATGAACACGATGCGGTCGGCGACCTCGCGGGCAAAGCCCATCTCATGGGTCACGCACAGCATGGTCATGCCCTCTTCAGCGAGCTTCTTCATGGTCTCCAGCACCTCCTTGACCATTTCCGGGTCGAGCGCCGAGGTCGGCTCGTCGAACAGCATGATCTTCGGACGCATGCACAGCGCCCGCGCAATAGCGACGCGCTGCTGTTGGCCGCCGGAGAGTTGCCCGGGGAATTTCTCGGCCTGGTCCGGAATCCGGACTTTTGTCAGGAAATGCATGGCGAGGTCCTTGGCCTCCGTCTCGCTCATGCCGTTCGCGGTCATCGGTGCCAGGGTGCAGTTCTCCAGCACCGTCATGTGCGGGAACAGATTAAAGCTCTGGAACACCATGCCGGTGTCGCGCCTGACCGCATCGATGTTCTTGCGCTGATGGTCGAGCTCGACGCCGTTGACGTAGATCAGCCCTTCGTCGTGCTTCTCGATGTGGTTGATGCAACGGATGAGCGTCGACTTGCCCGAGCCGGAGGGACCGCAGACCACGATCTTCTCGCCCCTGGCGACCTTGAGGTCGACCTGGTTCAACGCGGTGAAGTCGCCATAGTGCTTGTAGACCGCCTCCATGCGAACCGCAGGAACATCACGCAACTGCGGCTGCATCGTCGCGCTTTCCATACTCATCGACATCTCGCTCATGCCCGAGCCTCCACGCTCGCCGGTGCGACCGGTGGGCTCGCTGCAACCCGCCTGATTTTCGCAGCGCTCGACCGTCCGAAATGTTTTTCCAGCCGGCGTTGCACCGCATCCCAGACCGATGTGAGGATCAGGTAATACGCCGTTGCAGCGGCATAGACTTCGAGAATTTGAAAGTGCTCCTGCATCAGCATGTCACTGCGGCGCATGAGCTCCTCGACCGAGATCACGGAGGCGAGCGAGGTCGCCTTCAAGAGCGAATTGATGGAGTTGCCGAGCGGCGGGATCATCAAGCGGAACGCCTGCGGCAGGGTCACGCGGCGGAACGTGACCCAGGGCGACAGGCTGAGCGCCCAGGCCGCCTCGCGCTGCCCCGCCGACACCGCCATGAAGCCGCTGCGCACGATCTCGGCGAGATAGGCGGCCTCGTTGAGGATCAGTCCGACGAGCGCGCAGGTGATCACGGAGAACTTGATGCCGAGCTGCGGAAGGCCGCTGTAGATCACCACCAGCTGGATCAGCAGCGGCGTGCCGCGGAAGAACCAGATATAGAAGCGCGCGGCTCCCGCGAGCACCGGATTGGACGACATGCGCAACAACGCGATGCCCATGCCGAGGATCAATCCGCCGACGACCGCCGCCACCGTCAAGCCGATGGTGACGAGCACTCCCTTCATCAGGAAGTAGTTGAAGAAGTAGCTGACGGCGGCCGTCGGACTGAAATGGCTCATCGGCTCGTCTCCGTAGGTATCAGGCCGGACCGGGGCCGGCGATCGCAAGCGGCTGGTCGGCCGGCATGCTGGTCAGGCCGAACTTGTCGAACAGCGCCTGATAGAAGCCGTCAGCCCGCATCGCGTTGAGCGCTTTGACGACGGTATCGGCGACCGTCTTGTTGCGGAAACCGAGCGTGGTGCGCGCTGTTCCAAGCCCGCTCAACACCTCTTTCACGCGACCACGGCCGACGAGATCGCGCGCCACGCTGTCCACCAGCAGCGCGTTGTCCACCTGGCCCGCAAGCAGCGCACTGACAACGTTGGTCGCGGTCGGGAACGTGCGCATCTCGACGGCTGCGCCGCCCTTTGCCACGCTCGCATCGCTGAGTTTCTTGAGCCAGTTCATCTGGTAGCTGCTGACCTCGACGGCGGACGATTTTCCAATCAGATCGTTTTCGGTAGCAAATTTTGTGCCGCTGTCGGGCGCAACGACGACCGAGATCGCCTGAATCGCGTACGGCACCATGTACATCAGCTTCGAGCGTTCCTCGGTCCAGAACATGCCGGTATTGACGCCGTCGATGCGCGCTGCGCCCAAGGCAGGAATCATGGCCGGAAAATCCATCCGGACGAGTTCGACCGGGAGACACAACCGCTTGCCGAGCTCAGCGGCGAGCTCGACGTTGAGGCCCTGCAGCTGACCGTCCTTGTCGACAAATTGCTGCGGCGGATTGGTCGGGTTGATCGAGAGCTGCAATTTGCCGGGTGCAATCAGATTGTCATCGGTGATCGCAGGCGTACAGGCGGCATGCACCGCCGTGGATGCAAGAACGAGTGCGGCAGCCGCACCCAAGCGAAACAATGTCGAGACCATGGATACCTCCAGTAAGACGCCAATGACCGATGCAGTTCCTCGCCCGGGATTCCCCTCGATGTTTCTTGGATGCGGCCGGCCAGATCTCGCGACATGGCAGGCAGCATCGTCCTTGATCCGCTTCAGGCCGGTCCCGACATCGGCCTGAGCTGGATGCGCATGAAATTCTTGACCAGGGATTCGAACGGACCGAAGCCTTTCACCTTCAGGAACTCCGGCGTCTCGAATGCCCATCGCCCCGCGACTTCGTACATCGCGGCGTATTTCGGCCCATCGCCCACCGAGACGAAGCGCTTGGCCGAGAGCCAGCCGGGACAGGCGAGCAGATCAGGGAAATGCTTCTGCTCGTACCAGGCGTTGAACGCAGCCTCATGCTCGGGATCGACGTCGACCCGCACGATATGGATGAAGGCTTCGTCCGGCATCGGCTCGCCCCCCATGCTAAGTGCGGATGTCGCCGGCCGTGCGCGCCGCGCCGACCGTCGTTGCAATGGCGTCGCACAGCGCAGGAAGAACCGGCAGCAGTGGCGGCCGCGGATCGGCGTTGCGGATCAGGCCGAGCGCCTTCAGCCCGACCTTCATGCGCGTGTGCATATCCATGATCGGGGCAGGCCCGTAGATGGCGCGGACGATCGGATAGAGCCGCTCGTTAACGGCGCGCATCGCCTTGAGGTCGTCGGCAAGCGCGGCCTGCCACAGCTCTGCGAACAGATGCGGCGCGAGGCTGACGAGGCCGGAGAGAATGCCGTCACCACCGACGGCGAGCTGCGGCAGGAACCAGTTGAAGTTCGACGGCAGGATCGCAACGGAAGGATCGGCCTGCTTCACCGCCCTCCGGTTCTCGTCATAGGCCAGCATGGTGTCGCTGCCTTCTTTGATGGCGATGACGCTGTCGAGCACGGCGATCTTCGCCAGCGTCTCCGGCGAATAGCCGAAGCCGGACGCCAGCGGATACTGGAAGATCGAGACGGGAATTCCGATCGCTGAGCTGACCGCCTGCACGAAAGCCAGTGGCGCGCGCGAGGTCGCCGAGGCGCCGCCGCCGAGCGGTGCGGGCGGGAACAGCACGGCGCAATCGGCGCCGGCCGCTTCCGCGAGCTGGGCCTGATGGATCGCTTCCGCGGTGGAATGCGCGATGATGCCGGCCAATAGCGGCTTGGCGCCGATCTGACGGCGCGTCCGCTCGATCACCGCCCGACGTTCGTCGTCCGAGAGCGAGCCGCCCTCGCCGGCGTGACCATTGACGAACACGGCCGCGATGCCGTCCGGACAGGCACAATAGTCGAGGACGCGGGCGTAGCCGTCCCAGTCGATCGAGCTGTCGTCCCTAAAGGGCAGCACGGTCGCGACCGTGACGCCGCGCAAATCGGGTTTCTTCATCGGCTTGCTCATGACGGTTTCCGCCGTGGGAATTTCAGGCTCGCGCGCGCCTTCAGCACTTCGAGGCCGCCCTCGTTGCGCGCGCTCGCCTCCCAGATGATGGTGCGGGTCTCCTCGTGCTGCTCGGCGATCCAGACGTCGAAGGTGAGCGTGTCGCCGTAGAACACGGGACCGGTGAACCAGAAGCGGTCCTCCACCGACACGCCGATTGTGCCGACCAGCTCAGAGGTGAGGATGCTGGTGCAGAGGCCCGCGACCATGATCCCCGGCGCCAGTCGGCGGCCAAAGCGGGTCGCGCCGGCATAGACCTCGTCGACATGAACGGGGCCGAAATCGCCGGTCGCGGCGATATAGAGCGCGCCATCGGCCTCGGTGATGGTCTTGCTCAGGCTGACCCTGTCATTGACCTTGAGATCGTCGAAGGATTTTGGCTCGTACATGGCTCAGCCCTTCGTGAAGGGAACCAGCGTCGCGGTGCCGTCGACCACGGTCGCGCCAGAGGGTGACAGCGTGCAGGTGACGCGGCAGACCGCGTCGTCGCCGTCAACGGAGACGATCTCGGCCCTGGCCTCGACGGACTCGCCGACGATCACGGGCGCGGCGAAAGTCAGCGCGATGCTGCCGATCCGTCGCGTCGGACCACCGAGCTGGCTGAGGCACGTCGTGGCAAGACCGCCGACGGCGAGCTCGAAGGCCACCATGTTGGACGCGCCGGCTTTCTTCGCGCGGACGGCATCGACATAGAGGCCGCCGAGATTGCCGCTGATGCCGGTGAACATCGCCTGTTCGGCTACCGTCATGGTCTTGCGGAAGGCGAAGGCGGCGCCGGGCTTGAGAGGTGCGTGAGACATGAACGTTCCCTAGAGCTGCAAGCCGTTCTTGATGGTGCTGCGCGCAACCAGCATGCGGTGGATCTCGGAGGTGCCGTCGTAGATGCGGGTGACGCGAGCGTCGCGATACATCCGCTCCAGCGGCAGGTCCTTGCTGAACCCCATGCCGCCGAACACCTGGATGGCGCGGTCGACCACGCGGCCCTGCATCTCGGACGCCGCGACCTTGATCATCGAGACCTTGTCGCGCGCATCCCTACCCTGATCGATGTCCCAGGCGGCGTTCATCACCATCATCTTCACGCCAAAAATCTCGGTGGCGGAATCGGCGATCAGCTTCTGCACCATCTGGAAATCGCCGATCAGCTGGCCGAACTGACGCCGCTCGCCGGCGTGCTTGCGCATCATCTCCAGCGCGCGCTGCGCCATACCGACGGCGCGGGCGCCGATATGGGCGAGCCGGATCTGGAGCACGCTCTGCATGATCAGCTTGAAGCCGCCGCCGACCTCGCCGAGCACGGCCGCCTTCGGAATGCGGCAGTCCTCAAAACTCAGCTCGGCATGGCCATAACCGCGATGACCCATCATCGGCTGGGTGCGCGCGACCTTGAAGCCGGGCGTGCCGCGATCGACCAGGAACAGGGTGATACCACCCCGCGCGCGCTTGTCCTTGTCGGTCAGCGCCATCAGGATCACGTAGTCGGCGATATCGCCGTCGCTGATGAAATGCTTGGTGCCGTTGAGCACCCACGCATCGCCATCGAGATGCGCCGTGGTGCTGATCGACGCCGCATCGGAGCCGGCGCCCGGCTCGGTGATCGCCATGGCGCAGATCTTGTCGCCCTTCACCGTGGGCAGCAAATAGCGCTCGACCTGATCGCCCTTGCAGGCCATCAGCATCGGATACACCTGGCCGAACACGCGGCGGATCAGCGCGTCCGAGGTCTTGCCGAATTCTTCCTCGACCAGGCAATGCTCGACGCAAGTTAGCCCGCCGCCGCCGACATCCGCCGGCATGTTCATGGCATAAAGGCCGAGCTTCTGCGCCTTGGCCTTGGTGACCGCCAGCGCGTCGGCCGGCACCTTGGCCGTCTGCTCCACGACATCTTCGAGCGGCTGCACCTCCGTCTCGACGAAGCGGCGAACGGTGTCGACCAGCAGGCGCGTCTCCTCGGGGACGGAAAAATCGATCATCGCGCCACTCCGACGGCCTTGCCCACGATCATCGCGTCAATGTCGGCAGTGCCGTAACCGATCTCGCCGAGCACCTCGCGCGTCTGCGCACCCAATCGCTGCGGCACCAGCCGCACCTCGGGCGTCCGGCCGTCGTAGCGCGCGGGATGCGCGACCATGCGGATCGGCGCGCCCCCTGCGCTCTCGGCACTCTTGAACACGCCGAGATGCCTGAGTTGGGGATCGGTCTCGAGGTCGCGATAGTCCTGCACCGGCGCGTGCCAGACCCGCGCGGCTTCCAGCCCGGGCAACCATTCCGCCGTCGACTTCTGCTTCAGCCGCGCTGCCACAATCCGCGTGATCTCCTCACGCTTCGAAAAGCTGTCGGCCTCCCCGAACTGCTTCAGCTCCTCGCTCTCGAGTGCGACCGCAAGCGCCTTGGGCGACGCCATGGAGATCGCGAGATGGCCGTCAGCCGTCGCGTGAATGCCGTAGGGACCGGGGCTGAACCACGCCGCGATACCGGCCGGACCGCGCGGCGTCGGCGACGGCGCGCCGTTCAGCCAGGCGGTCAGCGGCTCGACCTGGAGATCGAGCGCGGCCTGATAGAGGTTGACCTCGACGAACTGCCCCTTGCCGGTCTTCGTCCGGGCAAACAGCGCCGCGAGGATGCTCATCGCATAGAGCGAGGCCGCATGCTGATCGACGATCACGGCACCCACTGCGGTCGGCTCGCCATCCGCGCGTCCGGTCCGCATCGCAAGGCCCGACATCGCCTGGAGCAGCAGGTCCTGCCCGGGACGATCCTTGTACGGCCCCTCCGATCCAAACCCGGTCGCGACCGCATAGATCAGACCGGGCTTGATCGCCTTCAGCGTGTCGTAACCGAGACCGAGCTTGGCCATGGTGCCGGGGCGGAAATTCTCCATCACGACGTCGGCGGTCGCGACCAGCTTCTTCACCGCGGCGATGCCGTCGGGATGCTTGAGATCGACCGCGAGGCTGCGCTTGTTGCGCCCCGTGGCCAGATGATTGACGCTGTCGCCCGCGACAAAATGATTGGCGACCGCCCAGTTGCGCTGGAACGCGCCCTCGATCGGCTCGACCGCGATGACGTCGGCGCCGAGATCGGCCAGCGTCTGCGCCGCCAGCGGGCCCGCGAGATAGTGATTGAAGCTGAGGATCTTGACGCCGTCGAGCAGGTTCATCCGTTCACACCTCAGTTCAAGCAGCCGCAACTGGCGCGCCGCGCCACACGAGATCGAATGTCCTGACCAGGGCGCGCGCGGCCGCATCCTGCGCCGCCGGCAGCGGCAGACGCGGCGGGCGCGGGTGGCCGGCTGCAAAGCCCATATGACTGAGCAGCGCCTTGCTGCCGGCGACGTAGGCCTGGCCGCCGACGAATTCGATCACCGGCAGGTATTTGAGATAGAGTTCGCGCGCCTCTCTGATCTTCCCCTCGTCGGCGACGAGGCTGAAGATGCGCGCCATCTCCGCCGGGACCACGTTGGAGGCCACGGCCACCCAGCCCTGCGCGCCCTCGACGAAGGATTCGAAGCCGAGAATGCCGCCGAACACCGTCATCCTGTCGCCGCAGAGGCGGATGATGTCGCGCACCCGCGTCACCTCCAGCGTCGACTCCTTGATGTAGAGGCAGTTGTCGATCTCGGCGATGCGCGCCACGAGTGGCGGCTTGAGATCGACATTGGCGGTTGCCGGATTGTTGTAGACCATGATCGGCAGCGCGATCGCGTCGGCCACCGTCTTGTAATGATGGACGAGCTCGTCGTCGGTCGGCGTCGAATAGAACGGCGGGATGATCATCACGCCGTCGGCGCCCAGTTTTTCGGCACGGCGGCTGAGGCGCACCACCTCGCGCGTATCCTCCGCGCCGGTGCCGATCAGCACGGGAACGCGGCTCGCGGCCTGGCGAATGACAACCTCGGCAACCAGCGCCTTCTCGTCATCGTCCATGGACAGGAACTCGCCGGTCGAGCCAAGCGGGATCAACCCGTGAATGCCCTGCGCGATCTGCCAATCGACGAAGGCGCGCAAGGCCGCGACATCGACCTCGCCCGCTGCCGTGAACGGGGTGATCATGACGGTGTAGGTGCCGCGGAACGTCTTCATCAGGGAACTGCCGGGTGCTCGGGTGAATTCAGGCGATGGATGCCGCCTGCGGAATATCCGCATACTTTATGCAATCGTTTGCATAAATGGCTCTGCATTGGGCAACACCATCCATTTTTTGAGCTTGATCCGCGTGGAATTAGCTCATAGCGTTTCTGCAATCGTTTGCAGTCTATCGGCAGGTTTGATGAGCGTCACGCTCAAAGATGTGGCACAGGCGGCCCGCGTTTCAGTCAGCACTGCTTCCCGAGCGCTGACGGGAACCGGCCTGACCAGCGAACGAACGCAGCAGCGCCTTGTGCGCATCGCGCGCGAGCTCGGCTATCGACCGAACCCGATCGCGCGCGGATTGAAGACCGGACAATCGCGGCTGGTGGCGCTGCTCGTCCACAATCTCACCAACGCCTCGTTCCAGGTGATGGCTGAAGTGGTGCAGGCGCGCCTGAAGGCGCTGGGTTATCAGATGCTTCTGTGCATCGGCGGCGACGATCCGCAGCAGGAGAGCGACACCCTCACCACGCTGGTCGACCACCGCATCGACGGGCTGATCGTGGTGCCGACCGGCAAGAACGGCGCGCAGCTCAAGGCGCTCTCCAAGGACGTGCCCATCGTCTGCCTGGTGCGGCGCGATGACGCGACCGATCTCGAGACCGTGCTCGCCGACGATCCGCAAGGCGCTTATCTGGGCACGCGCCACCTGATCGAGCTCGGGCACAAGCGCATCGGGCTGATCGTCGGCCGCCAGGACACGACATCCGGCCGCGAACGGTTGTCCGGCTATGTCCGCGCGCTGCGCGAAGCCGGCATCACCAGGGACGACACATTGATTCATGCCGGCCATTTCGAGCCCGAGACCGGCGCGACCTGTGCCCGCAAGCTGCTCGACCTTCCCCGCCCGCCGAGCGCGATCTTCGTCGCCAATCACGAGGCAACGCTCGGCGTGCTGCGCGTGACGGCGGAACGGAACATCGCCATTCCCGACGACCTCTCGCTGCTTTGCTACGAGGACATGCCGTGGTTCGAATGGCATCGCCCGGCCATCAGCATCGTCGACAACGGCGCGCGTGATCTTGCCAATCTCGCCGTCGACCGGCTGCTGCATCGCATGGACGCCAAGGGAAACAGCAAGGACAACGGCAATGATGGCGTGCGCGAATATCGCGTCGGCGCCCGGCTGATCAAGCGCGACTCCTGCCGCCAGATCGACGCCCCGGCCCCTGCGAAATCCGGCAAGTCCAAATCGTCTTCATCCAAATCATCTGCGGCCAAATCCGCGAAGGTCTGATCGATGCCCTATGTCGAAGTGCTCGCCCCGCAAGCTTCATCCCAGCGCAAGGCTGCGTTGGCGCGGTCCGTGACCGATGGCCTGATGTCGGCGTTCGGCGTCACCGCGGATACGGTCACACTCTATTTCCTGAACATTGCGCCCGATGACTACGCGCATGCCGGCACGTTCGGCGCTCAGGCCACCGGCCAGCGCATCCTGCTCAAGGTCCACGCCTTCCGCCGCAGCGAGGCCGAGCGCCGCGCCGCCGCCATCGCGCTGACCCGCGCCGTATGCAGCGCCTATGGCGTGCCCGGCGACGACGTCGCGGTCTATTTCTGCGACCGCGACCGCAGCGAAGTCTCCCACGATTCCAAGCTCGCCAGCGACTGACGGGAGCACGCCATGGACCGCTTCTACAGCCAAGACCAGAAAGCCCTCCGCGAGACCGCCCGCCGCTTCGCCGAAGCGGAGATTTTGCCGCGCGCCGCCGCGATCGACCGCGAGGACCGCTTCGACCGCACCCTCTACAAGGGCATGGCCGATCTCGGCCTGTTCGGCATCTGCCTGCGTGAAGGCGCCGGCGGCGCCGGTCTCGACGCGGTCGCGGCCTGCATCGCGATGGAGGAGCTGGCGCGCTGCTCCGGCGCAGTCGCCAACGCCTTCGCGATCCCCGTCGAGGCCGTGCTGTTCTTCGATCATCACGGCACCGACGCGCACAAGGCGCTGATCCCGAAGATCCTGAGCGGCGACGTCATTCCCGCCACCGCCGTTTCCGAGCCCGACCACGGCTCCGACGTAGCTAGCATCCGCACCAATGCGGTGCGCGAGGGCAATGGCTGGCGGCTCAACGGCACCAAGGCCTGGGTGACGCTCGGCGGCGTTGCCGACCGCATCATGGTGTTCGCGCGCACCGGCGCCGAGGCGGGCCACCGTTCCATCTCCTGCCTCCTCGTCGACGGCGCCCTGCCGGGCATCGCCCGCGGCAAGAACGAGGAGCTGCTCGGCATGCACGGCCTCGATGACTGCCAGATCACCTTCTCCGACGTGCGCCTGCCCTCCGATAGCGTGATGGGACCGGAGAACCAGGCCTTCAAGATGGCCATGAGCAATTTCAACTTCAGCCGGCTGATGATGGCCTCGATGGCGCTCGGCATGGCGCAGGCCGCGTTCGAGGATGCGACCGCCTATGCCAAGGACCGCAAGCAGTTCGGCCAGGCCATCATCGGCTTCCAGGCGGTGCAGTTCATGCTCGCGGACATGTCGACCGACATTGCGGCTGCGCGCCTCTTGATCCACCACGCCGCGCGCCTGCACGACGCAGGCGAGCCGATCGCCAAGGAGGCGGCGCAGGCAAAGCTGTTCACGACCGACATGGCGATGAAGCACGTCTCCAACGCGCTGCAGATCCACGGCGGCAACGGCTATTCGCGCGAGTACCGTATCGAGCGCATCTTCCGCGACGTGCGCCTCGCCCAGATCTACGAGGGCACCAACCAGATCCAGCGGCTGATCATCGCCCGCCAGGTCGAGAAGGAGGCCGCGTGATGCGGGATGCGCGCTCATGCTGAGCATCATCACCGCGGCGGAGGCTGCCGGCCTCATCCGCGACACCGATACGCTGATCGTCGGCGGCAATGGCGGCACCGGCGCGGCCGAAGCGATCCTCGATGCGCTGGAGCAGCGCTTCATCAGTGGCCAGGGCCCGCACAATCTGACGCTGATCAACATCACCGGCGTCGGCGCCGTGACCGAGAAGGGCCTCTGCCATCTCGCCCATGAAGGCCTGATCGCGCGCGTGATCGGCGGCAATTTTGGGCTTCAGGTGCCGTTCATGCGCCTCGTCCGCGACGAGCTGATCGATGCCTACAATTTTCCGCAGGGCGTGATGAGCCAGCTCTGCCGCGCCATGGCGGCCAAGCATCCCGGCGTGCTCACCCATGTCGGCCTCAACACCTATATGGACCCGCGCCATGACGGCGGCCGCATGAACAAGCGCACCACCGCGCCGCTGGTCGATCTGCTCGAGCTGCACGGCCAGTCCTGGCTGCTCTATCGCGTACCCGCTCCGCCCGATGTCGCCATCATCCGCGGCACCTCGGCCGACGAGGACGGCTATATCAGCATGGAGCACGAGGGCACGACGCGCGAGGATCTCTCGATCGCGCAGGCCGTGCACAATGCCGGCGGCACCGTGATCTGCCAGGTCAAGCGCATCGTGAAGCGCGGCTCGATCCATCCGCAGATGGTGAAGATCCCGGGCTTCCTGATCGACCACGTCGTGCTCGAGCCCGAGCAGATGCAGACCTACGGCACCGCCTACGATCCCGCACGCTGCGGCGAGACGCGCGTGCCGGTGGCGATGATCACGCCCGATCCGCTGACCGAACGCCGGGTGATCGCCCGCCGTGCCGCCTTCGAGCTGCGCCCGCGCGACGTCGTCAATCTCGGCGTCGGCATTTCCGCGATGATCCCCAATGTCGCGGCCGAGGAAGGCATTTCCGACCTGATCACGCTGACGGTGGAATCCGGCGTCGTCGGCGGCGTGCCCGGTCACGCCCGCGAATTCGGCACCGCCATCAACCCGCGCGTCATTCTCGACCAGGCCTATCAGTTCGACTTCTACGATGGCGGCGGCCTCTCCTGCGCCTTCCTCTCCTTCGCGGAGGTGGACGTATCAGGCAACGTCAACGTCACCCGCTTCGGCGAGCGCCGCGACGGCTCCGGCGGCTTCATCGACATCACCCAGAACGCCAAGCGGCTGATCTTCAGCGGCACCATGACCGGCGGCAAGTTCGACATCGGTGTCGAGAACGGCCGCCTCGCGATCCGGCGCGACGGCGCCTTCCGCAAGTTCGTGCCGCAGGTCGGCCAGATCAGCTTCAGCGCGTCACTCGCCGCGCAGCGCGGCCAGCACGTCAGCTACATCACCGAGCGCGCCGTGTTCGAGCTGGAGAACGGACACGTGACGCTGACCGAGATCGCGCCGGGCGTGCGGCTGGAGGAGGACATCCTCGCCCATATGGGCTTCCGCCCACGCATCAGCCCGCAACTGAAGGACATGGACCCGCGCATCTTCCGCTCCGGGCCGATGGGGATCGCGCAGAGCTTCAAGGCGCTGCCGGCGCGGCGACGCAAGGTTGCCTGAGGGATCAGCATGGACACGAGCGCCCCGATCAATCTCCGTTACGAAGATATCGCGCTCGGTGCGGAGTTCGAGACCGCCGTGCACACCGTGACGGAAGCCGACATCGCGGCCTTCGCCGACGTCACGCGCGACCATCATCCGCTCCATGTCGATGGCGCCTATGCGCGCTCCCGCGGCTTCCCCGCGGTGATCGGCCACGGCCTGTTCGGCCTGTCGCTGATGGAGGGGCTGAAGTCGGAGCTGAAGCTGTATGAGGAGACCTCGGTCGCCTCGCTCGGCTGGGACGAGGTGAAGTTCAAAGGTCCCATCGTCGCCGGCGATACCTTGCGCGTGCGCTTCCGCTTCGTCGAGAAGCGGCCGACCAAAAACCCCGGACGCGGCATCGTCGTCGAGACGCTCGACCTGCTCAACCAGCGCGACGAGGTGGTGACCGCGGCGCGCCACATCTCGCTGATCCTGACCCGGCAAGCCGATGCTGCGGCGGCCAATTGACCAGACAACGAAGAAGACGCGGACCGGAGAACGGCTCCTCTGCCACCCACGATTTGATCGGAGTATTCAGATGCGATTTCCAAGAACCCTCTCCGCCCTCGTCCTTCTGGTCGGCCTGACGCAGGCCGCCGGTGCCCAGACCTGCACGCCGAAGGTGCCGGCGTCGAGCCTGATCGAGCCGCCCAAATGGCAGATGTCGATCAACCCGACGCTGCCGCCGCAGCAATTCGTCGACGACAAGGGCGAGCTGCAGGGTCTCAATGTCGAGCTCGCCCGCGAGATCGCCAAGCGCATCTGCGTCGAGCCGGTGTTCCTGCGCATGGACTTCCCGCCGATGATCCCGGCGCTGCGCTCGGGCCGGTTCGATGCCATCAACACCGGCCTGTTCTGGACCGAGGAGCGCTCCAAGATGCTCTACCTCGTGCCTTATGCGCAGCAGGCGATCAGCATCTACACCGATCCCTCCTCCAGCCTGAAGCTCGAAAAGTTCGAGGATCTCGCCGGCCGCGTGGTCGGCGTGGAATCGGCGACCTACACCGAACGCAAGGCGCGCGAGTTCAGCACCGCTATGGAGGCCAAGGGCCTCAAGCCGATCGAGCTGCGCACCTTCACCACCGTCACCGCCACCTCCGCGGCGCTGCGCGCCGGCCAGCTCGAGGCCGCGCTCAACATCAACGAGACCGCCAACTCGCTCGAGCAGAAGGGCATCGCAAAAATCTGGGTCCGCGACATCGCCGGCACCGACATTACCTTCGCCTTCCGCGACAAGCTGCTCGCCCAGGCCGTTGCCGACGCGCTCACCGCGATCCGCACTGATGGCACTTATGACAAGCTGTTCGACAAGTTCGGCATGACCAAGCTGAAGGCGACGACGTTTGCGATCAGGGGTGACGGGCCGACGAATTGAGGCGGCCCCCGATCTCGTGTCCCGGACGCGTTGCAACGCGCAAGCGTTGCGGCGCTGAGCCGGGACCCAGAGAGCGGTACGGCGCGCGACAAGATGGGCCCCGGCTCTGCAGCGCACCGCTGAAGGAGCGCTGCGCTGCGTCCGGGGGCACAAGACGTAGGGTGGGTTAGCGAAGCGTAACCCACCACTGTCTTGCTCCGCGGACATGGAAGAGGTGGGTTACGCCCAGCGGACGCGCTTCGCGCATCCGCTAGGCTAACCCACCCTACAAGTCTTCTTCTTACGCGCTCGCCTGCGTCACGAACTTCGTGTTCAGATACCCTTCGATCGCCTCGAGGCCGCCTTCCGAGCCGTAGCCGGAATCCTTGATGCCGCCGAACGGCACTTCGGGCAGCGCGAGGCCGTGGTGGTTGATCGAGACCATGCCGCTCTCGACGTCAGCGCCGATCGCCTGCATCGTCTTGGTCGAGGTGGTGTAGGCATAGGCCGCAAGGCCGTAAGGCAGACGGTTGGCCTCGGCCACGACCTCGTCGTAGCTGCGGAACGAGGTGATCGGCGCCAGAGGTCCGAACGGCTCCTCGTTCATGATGCGGGCATCGCGCGGCACGTCGGTGATCACGGTCGGCTCGAAGAAGAAGCCTTCATTGCCGATGCGCTTGCCGCCGGCCTGCACCTTGGCGCCGCGCTGGACGGCGTCGGAGACGAGACCTTCCATGGCATCGACACGGCGCGGGTTGGCCAGCGGACCCATGCGGGTATCCTTGTCGAGGCCGTTGCCAACCTTGAGGCTCTTGGCGGCCGCCACGAACTTGTCCACGAAGGGCTCATAGACGCTTTCGTGCACCAGGAAGCGCGTCGGCGAGACGCAGACCTGGCCGGCATTGCGGAACTTGTTGGCCGAGAGAATCTTGGCGGCATTGTCGAGGTCCGCGTCCGCGAACACGATCGCCGGCGCATGGCCGCCGAGCTCCATGGTGACGCGCTTCATGTGCAGGCCGGCGAGCGCGGCCAGATGCTTGCCGACCGCGGTCGAGCCCGTAAAACTGATCTTCCGGATGATCGGATGCGGAATGAGATATTCCGACACTTCCGACGGCACACCGAACACCAGCTGGACGACGCCGGGAGGAATGCCCGCATCGGCATAGGCCCGCACCAGCTCCATGCAGCTCGCAGGCGTTTCTTCCGGCCCCTTGACGATGATCGAGCAGCCGGCAGCGAGCGCGGCCGAGATCTTGCGCACCGCCTGGTTGATCGGGAAATTCCAGGGCGTGAACGCTGCGACCGGGCCGACCGGCTCCTTGGTCACGAGCTGGGAGACGTTACCCATCCGCGGCGGCACGATGCGGCCATAGGCGCGGCGGGCTTCCTCGGAGAACCAGTCGATGAGGTCGCCGGCGAGCATGGTCTCGCCCTGCGCTTCCACCACCGGCTTGCCCTGCTCCATGGTCATCACGGGCGCGATCTCGGCGGCGCGCGAGCGGATGATGTCCGCGGCCTTGCGCATCAGCTTGTAGCGGTCGAATGGCGAGGTCTTGCGCCAGACCTCGAAGCCGGCCTTGGCTGCTTCCAGCGCGCGGTCGAGATCGGCCTTCGAGGCGTGCGGGGTCTTGCCGATCGGCTGGCCGGTCGCGGGATTGAGGATGTCCTCCGACTTGCCGGACGTGCCGTCGGTCCACTCGCCGGCGATGAACATTTGAACTTTCGGATACATCCTTGGAGCCTCCATGATTTCGGTCGCCGGCGGGCCCAGCGCCCCACCGTTTCAAGCCGGCGCAGAGCTACACCGAAAGGGGCCCGGCGGAAAGGGATCAATGATGCCGCAGCAGCGCATCGCTGATCTTCTCGGCCGCCATGATCACGGGAATGTTGGTATTGGCGGTCGGCAGCCGCGGCATGATCGAGGCATCCGCCACGAAGATATTGTCGCTGCCGATCACCAGCCCTTGCGGATCGACCACCGCCATCCGGTCGGCGGGATCGCCCATGCGGCAGGTGCCCACGGGATGCCAGACGCCGAACACGCTCTGCCGCACGAAGGCTTCGAGCGCGCGGTCGTCCGCGAGCGTCGCCTGGAAGGCGGTGCCGTTCAGCAGCGCGAGCCGGATCAGGAGTTGCCGAAGACCCGCGGGCACGTCGAGCATCGGCCCGAGGACGGAGGCGATGATGCGGTTGGCGGTGCCGAAACGGCTCAGGCGCTTGATGCGCGGTGAATAGGAGGCCGGGAAGAAGTCACCGGTCTCGGGATTGAGTGCCGGATGCACCACGAGCTTCGCCAGCAGCCGGACGGCGGCAACCATCCGTTCGAGATCGCGTGCATCGGACAGCAGGTTGAAATCGACAACCGGATAGGTCTTCGGATCGCGGCTCGCCAGCGTGAGCGAGCCGCTCGAATACGGCCGATTGCACCAGAGGAAATAGAGCCCGAGCCGCGTGCCCAGCGCGTGCCAGCCGCCGCGGGCCGAGGCCGTGATGTACATGTCGGAGGAGTCGCAGCCTGCAAGTCCAGACGAGAAACGCATCGCCGCGAAATTGGGGCGCCGCCGGACCAGCGGCAGCCGCAGCCGGCGCGGCAGATATTGGCAGAAGGTCAGCGCGGGATGATCGCGCAGATTGCTGCCGACGCCCGGCAGATCAATGGCGATGGGAATGCCGAGCGCTTGCAGCGCAGCCCCGGGGCCGATCCCCGCCCGCATCAGAATCGCCGGTGATTGCAGCGCGCCCGCCGAGAGGATCACGCGGCCGGCGCCGACGCTGAGCTTTTGACCGCCACGGGCGAGCACCACGCCGGTCGCGCGACGGCCATCGAGCATGAGCTGCTCGACCTCGCTGTCGGCCCAGACGGTCAGGTTCGGCCGCGCGCGGGTCGCCGGGTCGAGATAGCCGGCGGCCGTGGAGACGCGACGATCGTTACGATTGGAGAAGGCCGGCGGAAAGATGCCGTCCTCGAAGTCGGCATTCTGGTCCTTCCGGAACGGCAGCCCGGTCGCCGACAAGGCCTCGCCGACGGCGTGACCAAACGGTGGCATCGCCTCGCGCGCGATGCGGCGGATCGGAATCGGGCCGCTCCTGCCGTGCAGCGGGCCGTCGAAATCGAGATCGGTCTCGAGCTTGAGGAAATACGGCAGCACGTCCGCCCAGCCCCAGCCGCGCGCGCCGAGATCGCGCCATTCGTCATAGTCGCGCGGCAGGCCGCGATTGGCCGACTGCACGTTGATGCTGGAGCCGCCGCCCATCACCCGCCCCTGCTCGTAGGCGCGGACGACCGGGTTGCCCTCGGCATTACGGCCGGCCGCGGCTGACAGGCCCGGCCAGATGTATCTGTCGCCGAAGAACAGCGGCATCGGATAGCTGTCCAGGATTTCAGGCGGCGTTGCCTCGGGCGGCGTGTCCATCCCGGCTTCGATCAGAAGCACGCGCCGACGCCCGTCCGCAGAAAGCCTGTTGGCGAGCACGCAGCCCGCCGACCCGCCGCCGACGATCACATCGTCGAAATGCAGCTCATCCATTTCCGTCTCGTTGCACGTTGAGCGAGCCGGCGCAGCAGCAGGGCAGCCGCGCCGGTGCAAGGCTCAGCGGAAGTTGCCCTTGGTCTCGGGGATCACGACCGCGCCGATCAGGTAGATCACGAACACCCCGACCGCGAAGTAAGCCAGCGACATCGGAATTTGCGCCGGGCTGGCGCTCACCAGCGAGACGAAGGTCGGCATCATGCCGCCCAGCGCAAAGCCGATGTTCCAGGACAGGCCCGTGCCGCTCGCGCGCAGCGCGGTCGGGAAGCGCTCGTTCAGGAAGATCAGCACCGGCGCGTAACCGGCATTGCCGATGAAGGCGATGGCGAGCGCAAGAAGCGTGATTTGCGTCGTGTCCTTGCTGGCGGCAAGGCTGATATAGCACAGCGGCAGCAGCACCGCCGCCAACGCGCCGATCAGCAGGAACGTTTTCTTGCGGCCGATCCAGTCGCTCAGCGCGCCGACCAGCACGGCCGAGAAGAACGCCGAGACGCTCGCACCCATCAGGATCAGCGACGAGGTCTGGTTCGGGACCGCGTTGATGATTTTCAGGAAGCTCGGCAGATAGCCGGAGGTGAGATAGTAACCGGCGCCGCCGCCGAAGGTGATCAGCAGGTTGACCAGCAGCACGCCGCGATATTGGCCGGAAAAGACGTCCTTGACCGGCGCCTTCGAGACCTTCGCCTGCTTGTTGCCCTGCTGGCGCTTGAGCTCCTTGAAATAAGGAGATTCTTCGAGGTTGCGGAAGATGAACCAGCCGAGCAGCGAGCTGAGCAACCCCGAGAAGAACATGAAGCGCCAGCCCCACACCGCGAAGGCATCGCCGGGGAAGACCGAGGACGTGATCAGGAAGATGAAGGACGCGAGCAGCGCGCCGATGCCGGCACCGCCGCCGCCGACCAGGCCCGACATCGCCCCGCGCCATTGCGGCGGCACCGACTCGGTACCGATCGTGTGCGTGGACGCTACGACGCCACCGACGAACACGCCCTGCACCAGGCGCAGGATCAGGAAGACGATCGGCGCGATCACGCCAACCTGCGCGATGGTCGGCAGCAGGCCGAACGCCGCCGTGCTGAGGCCGACACCGATGATGGCGATCAGCATGGCCTGCTTGCGGCCGTGCACGTCGGCATAATGGCCGAACACCGCCGAGCCGAGCGGCCGCATCAGCAGCGTGACGGCGAATGAGCCGTAGACCGCGGCCAGCGACAGTGCCGCATTGCTCGACGGAAAGAACAGCGCGCCGACGACCGGCGCCACGTAGAGCAGAATGAACAAATCGAACAGATCCAGCGCCCATCCGAGCACCGACGCGATGATCGCGTTGACCATCTGCTTATTGTCAGCCGATGCTTGCGCACCCGCGACCGGCATATCCATCTCAGCCATGTTGTTTACCTCCCCCGTTTGAGTAGCGCCGCGGTCCGCGCCATTGCGAACCGCGGCAGTCGTTGCGTCGTTCGATCAGCGGCCGACGAATTTCGGCGGACGCTTGGCATTGAAGGCTTCGACGCCCTCCTTGAAGTCTTCGGACTGGCGCAGGCGGCTGTAGCAATGGCCCTCGAGCTCGATGGCGATGGCGAGCGTGGAGTCCTCGGTGTCGTTGAGGAGCTTCTTGGCCGTGCGCTGCGCCAACGGCGAGAAGGTGCGGAGCTCGTCGACCAGCTTGTCGGTCGCCTTCTCCAGCTCGGCGTCGGGCACGCATTCGGTGGCGATGCCCCACTCGTACGCCTGCTTGGCCGAGATGCGCTTGGAGCGCATCACGATGTCCTTGGTGCGGGTGATGCCGACCATCTTCTGCAGCCGCGCCGAGCCGCCCGAGCCCGGGATCTGGCCGAGCTTCTGCTCCGGCAGCGCGTATTGCGTGGTCTCAGACGCGATGCGGAAGTCACAGGCGAGCGACAGCTCGAAGCCGACGCCGAAGCAATAGCCGCGGTTGGCGACGATCACGGGCTTGGCGCAACGCGCCGGCGCGGCGATGTTCCAAGCAAGCTTGGAAACGTGCTCGGGGCTTGCTTCCATGAAGCCGCCGATATTGCCGCCGCTGGAGAAATGCTCGCCCTCGCCGCGCACCACGATCACGCGCACGCGCGGATCCTCGTCCAGCGTCTCGAAAGTCAGGCGCAGCTGGTCACGCTGCGGCATCGCCACGACGTTGTAGGGCGGACGGCCGAGGATGATGTCGGCGCGCTCATTCGCCTCGTCGATCTCGACCTTGAACCCGTCGAGTTTTGCAAGCCGGGGATCGGCGAAAGTGTAGGGTGACGGCATTTTGGCTTCCTTCTGTTGAATGGATGATGATCAGGCGGCGTCCGACGGCGGCAGGCGCTCGGCCTCGTATTCTCCGGCGACGAGCAGTCGCCGCAGCAGCTTGCCGACCGGCGATTTCGGGATCGCGTCGACGAAAACGTAGCGTCGTGGCCGCTTGAAATTCGCAAGGCCCGAGGTGCGGCAGAACTGTTCCAGCTCGACCTCGGAAACACCGCGGTTGCGCTTGACGAAGGCGGCGACGATTTTGCCCCACTTCTCGTCGGCAACACCGACCACTGCGACCTCGTCGACGGCGGGATGCAGCGACAGGCAGCTCTCGATCTCGACCGGCGAGACGTTCTCGCCGCCGGTGATGATCATGTCGTCGACGCGGCCGGTGACGAAGAGGTCGCCGTCGGGATCGACGAAGCCGGTGTCACCCGTAAAGTACCAGCCCTCGCGCAGCGATTTTGCATCGGCCTCAGGGCGCCGCCAGTAGCCCTCAAAAGCTTCGTCGCCCGCAAGCGTCGCGATGATCTCACCCTCCTCGCCGACCGCGGCAAGCTCGGTGTCTGAACGCGCGCCGATACGAACCACCTTCACATGCTGGTTAAGTCCGGCCTTGCCGGCCGAGCCGGGCTTTGCCGCGGCATTCTGGTCGATCGTAAACGTGTAGATCTCCGAGCTGCCGTAGTGATTGACGAACAGTTCCGGCTTGAACGCCTCGTTCAGCTTCTTCAGAAGGCCATTGGTCATCGACGCACCGGCGAAGCCGAGCTTGCGCACGCTCGACACATCGGTTTTCGCAAACGCCTCGTGATGGACGAGGTCGTGATAGAGCGTCGGCACCAGATAGAGGTTGGTGATCTCCTCCTTCTCGATCAGGGCCAGCGCCTGGCGGCTGTCATAGCGCGGCAGGCAGATGAAGCTGCCGCCGATCAGCGACATCGCCAGCAGCGAGCGAACGCCCATGGTGTGGTAGAGCGGCATCACGCCGAGCGTGCGCTCGCCGCGGCCATAGAGATTTTGCGCGACATGGGCAATCGCCGCCGCGCGCTCGGCACGATGCCGACGCGGCACACCCTTTGGCCGCGACGTCGTGCCCGAGGTGTAGAGCATGATCGACCAGGCATCGGCGCCGACGCGCGGCTCGGCGTCGGGCGCGCTGTCCATGATCAGATGGGCGAAGCTGGTCGCCTCGCTCGCCCTGGAATCGACGGACACGCGCAGCAGCTTGCCGGCCAACGCCGAGCCCTGCACTGCCTCGGCGGAAATGTCCTGATAGAACACCGCACAGGCTTCGGCGTTCTCGATGCAATAGTCGAGCTCATCCGCCTTGGCGCGCCAGTTGATCGGCGTAATCACGACGCCGGCGAACTGGCAGGTCCAGTGCAGCGTCGCCGCTTCCCAGCGGTTCTGCAGCAGCGTCACGACGTGATCGCCGGGCTTGAGACCAAGGCGGTCGAACGAGGCCACCAGCGCGGAAATCTTGTCGTACCATTGCCGGTAGGTCAGGCGGAGATCGCCGTCGACGAGCGCGATGGAATTGGGATCGCGCGCGGCGCTGGCAACGAAGCTGCTGGCGAGATCAAGCATCTGACGTCTCTTTTTTGGATGAAGTGAGCTCGGCGGCGGCATCTAGCGCCGCCTTGATGATCGGGGTGTAGCCGGTGCAGCGGCAGATATGCCCGCTGAGGAGATCGCGGATCTCCGCCTCGGTCGGCGCCGGATTCCTGGCGAGATAGTGGTCGAGCGACATCAAAATGCCGGCGGTGCAGAAGCCGCACTGGAGCGCGTGGTTGCGGCGAAACGCCCGTTGCAGCACGCCGAGCCGGTCGGCCGAGGGTGCGAGCCCCTCCACCGTTTTCAGCTCGCAGCCATCGACCTGCGCGGCCAGCGTCAGGCACGACCGGGTCAACATGCCATCGACCACGACCGTGCAGGCGCCGCAGACGCCATGCTCGCAGCCGACATGGGTACCGGTGGCGCCAAGCTGGTGCCGCAGGAAATCGGACAGCAGCATGCGCGGCTCGGCTTCTGCCTCGACGGGCATGCCGTTGAGCGCGAAACGGACGGGATGCCGGCGGTCGGCCTTGAGACGGGTCATTGCAGCACCTCGCCGATCAAGTCGCGGCCGATCATGCGCACGAGGTCGCGCCGGTAGCGCGCGGTGGCGTGGACGTCGTCGCGCGCGCCGAGCTCGTAGGCGAAGGCATTGAGAGCATCGTCGAGCGCACTGCCCTCCAGGTGCGGCCAGTCGCGCGCCGTCGGGACATCGGCGACGCCGCCGACGGCAAGGCGAACGCCCGCCTCCGTCTTCATTGCGGCGCAGGCGACGATGGCAAAATCGCCATGCCGGCGCGCGACCTCGCGGAAGGCGAAGCGCGATCCCTTGATCACCGGCAGCGAGATGCCCTCGATCAGTTCGTCGTCGCTGCGCGCGGTCAGCATCATGCCGGCAAAGAAGTCTTTTGCGGCCACGCGGCGGCGACGCCTGGCGTTGCGCAAAAACACCTCGCCGCCGAGCGCGACCAATGCGAGCGGCATCTCGGCACTGGGATCGGCATGGGCGAGCGAGCCGCAGATGGTGCCGCGGCTGCGGGTCTGCATGTGGCCGACCCAGGGTAGCGCCAGCGCCACCAGCGGCAGCGCCTCGGCGAGGTCAGGCCAGGCCAGGAGATCAGCCTGCCGCACGCCTGCGCCGATGACGACGGCATCCTTCTGCCGCTCGATCCTGCGCAGCTCATTGATCCGCATGATGTCGATCAGCAGCTTCGGCTTGGCGAGCCGCATGTTGAGCATCGCCATCAGCGACTGGCCACCGGCGAGGACGCGGGCATCGCTGCCCTGCTGCGCGAGGCCTTCGAGCACGTCGCCGACCGTCTCAGCGCGGAGATAGTCGAATGCGGGCGGCTTCATCGGCGCCCCCCGAACAGGCTCGCGAGTTTCGCCAGCAGCGCGAACAGCGAGAAGCCGCTACCTTCCGCGCCACCGCCGCCGGCCTTGCGGGCGAGCGCGGCGAAGAACTGGCCGATGATGACGCGCGTGGCGCCATCGAGCAGACGGCCGCCGATGCTGGCGACCTTGCCGCCGATGGCGGCGTCGTAGCTGTAAGACAGCTTCGTTCCGCCATTGCCGTCGGGCACGAGCATGATGCGTCCCTCGGCGTTGCCGAATCCGAGCGCGCCGGTGGCGCCGCCGCGCAAGGTGACCGCACGCGGCGGATCGAGATCGAACAGCTCCACGTCGGCGCGATAGCGACCGGTGACCGGGCCGATGCCGAGCGTGACGTCGGCGCGGAAATGCGTGTCGGTGACCTTGTCGACGCGCTGGCAGCCGGGGATGACCGACTGCAGGGTGGCGGGATCGAGCAGCATCGCCCAGACCTGCTCCGGCGCGCCCTTCACCGAGGCCTGTCCTTCGCCGCGCAGTCGCCGGTCGCCTTCGCGAGCTGGAGCGGCGGTTGCTCCGCCTGCGGGAGGCGGCGGCTCGGCGCCGCGCGCGAGTTCGGCCAGCCGCGCCGGCACTAGCGGCAAGGCGATGTCGGCAACGCCGAGCGCATCCGCAACCGCATTGGCAAGGCACACCGGCGTCGACATGCAATTGCCTTCGCCCACGCCCTTGGCGCCGAGCGGCGTGAACGGCGACGGCGTCTCCACGTGGATGATTTCTGGCTCCGGCACCTCGGTCGTCGTCGGCAGCAAATAATCAGCGAGCGTTCCCGTCAGAAAGCTGCCGTCCTCGGCGTAGGCATATTCCTCGTAAAGCGCGGCGCCGAGCGCCTGCGCAAAACCGCCGCGGATCTGGCCGTTGACCATTCCCGGATGCAGGATGGTGCCGCAATCGTGCATGGTGACGTAGCGGTCGATCCGCGTCTCCAGCGTGACGCGGTCGATCTCGACGCCGCAGAAGTCGAAGATGAAACCGTGGCAGAGCGAGGAGTTGATGCGGTCTTCGTCGTCGGGCGGCGTCAGCTCCGGCGGCGTCCAGAACACGGTCTCGCGGATGGTCTGGCCGGCATCGTCGGGCAGCGAGCCCGGCGACCAGTGGCTGAGCGCGGCGACGCGCGAGAACGCGATCCGGTTCTCTGGATTGTGTTTCGACGCGACGAAGCCCTTCGCGAACACGATATCCGCCGCCTCGACATTCAGCTGGCTCGCGGCGATGCGCGCGAGACGGCCGGCGACGCGCTCGGCCGCGAGCTTTGCCGTGCCCGCCACCGCCGCCGCAAAACGGCTGGCGTAATTGCCGGAGGCGATCGACCAGGCGTCCTTGGCTGTGTCGATCTCGGTGTTGACGCGGATATCTTTTGGCTCGAGGCCGAAGACGTCGGCGACGACCTGCGACAGCACGGTGCGATGGCCCTGCCCCTGCGGCACCGAGGCGACATGGACGGTGACGCTGCCGACCGGATCGAGCCCGACGGACGCGGTTGCCTGTGCGCCGTTCTTCGGCCCGGCCTTGCGCCGCTCGGCCGCGGTCAGCACGGTGGTGATGTAGCCCATGTTGGAGACGCTGGGCTCGACCACGGCGGTGAAGCCGATGCCGTAGAGACGCCCCTGCGCCCGCGCCGCGTCGCGCTTCGCCTTCAGCTCGGCAAGCCTGCCCTGCTCCACCGCACGCGCGACGGCTTCCTGGTAGTTGCCCGAGTCAAGCAACGCGCCAGTTGCCGTACGATACGGAAACGCGCCGGCATCGATCAGATTGCGCTTGATCACCTCGAGCGGATCGAGGCCAAGCCCGATTGCGATGCGCTGCACCAGCCGCTCCAGCGCGAAATAGACCTGCGGCCCGCCAAAGCCGCGGTTGAGGCCGGTCGGCGTCTTGTTGGTGACGACGACGCGGTTGCGGACCTTGACGTGGCTGATGTCGTAGGCGCCGGTCAGGTTGCCATGCATGCGGTAGAGCGTCGCCGGCTCGGGTGCGCGCAAGTGGGCGCCGCAATCCTCGACCTGGTCCCAGTCAAGCGCGAGAATCTTTCCGTCGGCCGCAACGGCCGCCGCCAGCGTCGTTGCGCGATTGGTCGCCGACACCGAGGCGGTGAGATGCTCGAGCCGGTCCTCGATCCATTTGACAGGCCGGCCCGTGACGCGCGCCGCGGCGGCGATCAGCACGATGTAGGGAAACACGCCCTGCTTGACGCCGAAGCTGCCGCCGGAATCCGGCGGCGTGCGCAACCGCAACCGGTTGCCCGGCACTTTCAGAGCACGCGCGATCACGGTGTGGATGCTGAACGGGCCCTGGAAATTGGCGAGGACCTCATAGGCGTCCTCGCCGGCATCGTGCGAGGCGACGACGCCATAGGTCTCGATCGGCGTGCAGGAGTTGCGGGGATATTTGATGTCAATGGAGAAGCGGTGCGGCGCGTCGGCAAAGGCCTTCTGGGGATCGCCGTAGCGGAACGAGCGGTCGCTGGCGAGATTGCCGGGAAAGCCGTCATGCAACACGGGGGCATCCGGAGCGATCGCGCCAAGCGGATCGACGACGGCGCCGCGCGGGCGATATTCGACGTTGATGAGTTCGGCCGCATCCTCGGCGCGGGCGCGGTCGGTGGCGACGACCACAGCGACGGGCTCGCCGACATAGCGCACGCGATCCGTCGCGATCGGCCAGCACTCGACCGGCGCCTTCACGCCGACGACGAGGCTTGTGGTGACGGCCTTGACGTCGCTGCCGGTCAGAACCGCCGCTACGCCCGACAGGCGTTTTGCAACTTCAGCATCGATCGAGAGAATGTCGGCATGCGCGTGCGGCGAGCGCAAAATCGTCGCATGCAGCGTGCCGGGCTGGACGCCGAGATCGTCGATGAAGCGGCCGTGGCCAGAGAGCAGCGCGGCGTCCTCGACGCGTTCGATCGAACGCCCGACCCACGGCTCGTCGCCATTTCCCGGATTTGCGGATTTGACCGCCTGCAACATGTCCCGGCATACCTCCCGACGCGTTCTTTGACGCGACGGTGACACTTGTCAGGACAGGGGCTGCGCGGGCCATACCGCCCGCTCTCACGACTTACCAAATCGTCTCATTCGAGCGCGTGCAGCGCAATATCAGCCCGCAAAACTCAACCTGCAAGACGCGAGACGTTGCGAAACTCGCGCGGGCTGACGCCGGCATGATCGCGGAAGAAGCGTGTGAAATGCGCAGGCTCCGGAAAACCAAAACGCTCGCTGAGCTCGCCGAGCGGCGTGTCCTCGCGCATGACAGCGTCGAGCGCGCGTTCCATGCGGACGACGTTGAGATAGATTTTTGGCGAGACGCCGAGCGAGGTCTCGAACAGGCGGAAGAACTGCGCACGCGACAGGCCTGCGCCCTTCACGAATTGATCGACGTTGCCATAGGAATCCTGCCCGCGCATCGCGTCCATCGCGCGGCGGATGCGCCAGTCGCAGCTCACCGCGCTCATGCCGCGGATCGAGGTGGGAAAGCTGCGCCAGGGCGTAAAACGCTCAATCACCGCGATCATCAGATCGGACAGCGTCTGCTCGTGGGTCCGCACCGCATCCGGATTTGCCATCATCTCGGCCGCCAGATGCAACGTGAGCTGGCGGATGCGCGGCGACACTTCACCGGACGGACGCTCGAAAAAACCGGGCGCGCCACTCGCCGCCCACCCCGGGCGGAACTCTTTCAGCCATTCCGGCTCGATATAGAGCGCCATGATCAGCGTGCGCGGACGGTTGACGTCGTGCACGTAAGCGTGCGGCTTCCAGCCGTCGACCAGCACGGCGGCGGTGTCGGTCAGCGGCGTGACCTGGTCGCCGACCAGGAATTGCGTATCGGCGCCCTCGACCTTGAGCAGGACATGGCAATGATGATGGGCGTGGCGGACCAGCGAACGATCCATGTCGAGCAGAGCGACCCTGCCGAAAGCGCCATGAGCGATGCGCAGGGCCGTCGACATCAGTTTCTTCCTCCCAGCATTGCGCTGCAAAACGATTGGCTTGTTGGCGCGGCACTATAAGCAGCACCCGCTTCATATTCCAACCGCGCAAACCGACGCAAGTCGGTCATGTCTGAGCCTTCGCAAGCAACCGCGCGACCGCGGCGCTCGGATCGGCCTGCAAGGCCGTGGCGAGATCGACCTCCTCCTCGCCCTTGACGCGAATGCGCTTGAAGGCGAGCTCGGGCGCGCTGACAGGCGCCGTCGCATCGAGACCCATCTTGGCACTGATGCCGTCGTCGGTGGTTGGATCGAGCTTCGAGCCGAGCGCACCCGACACAACCATGAGATCGCGATCGGCCTGGAAGCGCGTCGCCACCGCCCATTCGATCTCTTCGGATGAGGAGATGTCGACGTCCTTGTCCACCACGACCACCTGCTTGATGTCGTAGTGCGCGCCGAAGGCGCACATCATGATGTTCTTGGGCTCGCCGTCATTGGCCTTGTCGATCTTGATCGCGAGATGGTAGCGGCAGGTGCCGCCGCGCGTGAGGCGAACGTCGATCACGCCAGGAAAGCTGCGGCGCAGATGCTGCAGCAGTGTCGCCTCGCGCGGCACGCCGCCGAGGATCAGATGCTCGAAGCCGCCGCCGACGATGGTGTGGAAGATCGGCGCCTTGCGATGCGTGATCGCATCGACCTCGATCACCTCGCGATTGGCGCGCGGGCCGTAATATTGAGGGAATTCGCCGAACGGGCCTTCGGGCTCGCGCACGCCCTGCAGGATCCGTCCCTCGATCACGATCTCAGCATGGGCGGGCACGCGGACCGAATTGGTGCGGCACTTCACGACATCGACGGGCGCGCCGAGCAGCGCACCGGCAATGGCCATCTCGTCCTCGTCGAGCGCGGCGATCGCCTGCGAGGCCAGCATCAAGGCCGGATGCGCGCCGATCACGATCGCAATCTCCAGGGCCTGCCCCAGCTCTTCGGCGAGGCGATAATAGGAAAATGTGTGCCGCGGCAGCAGCAACACGCCGATGCGGTTCCTGCCAGAGATCTGGCAGCGATGGATCGAGACGTTCTGAACGCCGGTCCTGGGATTGCGGGCGATCAGCAGCCCGGCCGTGATGTACGGGCCGCTGTCCCGCTCATTATGCTTTGGCACCGGGAGCTGGCGCAGCAGGTCGACGTCCTCATGCACAACCTCCTGCACCGGCCCGCTCGCGACCTCATGCGTCGGCAGCGGATGGCTCGCGGCGGCGAGAAACCGCGGCAGCAGCTGGTCCTCGGTGACGCCGATGGACTCGGCGACCCAGTCGCGGCCGGCAAAGAGGTTCGCGACGACCGGGATCTCGTGCCCGTCGGGGCGCGGAAACAGCACCGCGCTGTCGCGCTCCAGCCGCTTGGCGATGGCGGCGAGCTCATCAGCCAGGCCAATACCCTCGCGGGCAATCGCGAGCTTGCCGCGCTCGGCAAGATAAGCGAGCCAGGCGCGCAGATCGGCGGGCGGGCCCTTCCTCGCAACATTTTCCATTCGCATTCCGGTCTTTCCTTAACGTCTCAGGTCAGGGCGCGATCTTGCGCAGCGACGGCGAGCGGCGCTTGAGCGCCTCGTCCTCGCCCCAGCGGCGCACCACGCCGATATCGATGTCGTAGAGGTCGAGCACGCGGCCGACGGTATGCTCGACCATGTCGTCGAGGTTTTCGGGCTTGGCGTAGAAGGCCGGCACGGGCGGCGCGATGATCGCGCCGATCTCCGAGAGTGCAGTCATCGTCCGGAGGTGCCCGGTGTGCAGCGGCGTCTCGCGCACCATCAGCACCAGGCGCCGGCGCTCCTTGAGCACGACGTCGGCAGCCCGGGTCAGCAGTGTCGTGGTGACGCCCGAGGCGATCTCGGACATCGAGCGCATCGAGCACGGCGCAACGATCATGCCGGCGGTGCGGAACGAGCCGCTGGAGATCGCGGAGGCCATGTCGTCGATCGCATGGTTGACATTGGCGAGCGCCCTCACCTCCGCGATCTTCAAATCGGTCTCATAGGCAAAGGTCTGCTCGGCGGTCTTCGACATCACCAGATGTGTCTCGACGCCGGCATTGCGCAGCAGCTGCAGCAGGCGCACGCCATAGGTGACGCCGGAGGCGCCGGAAATGCCGATGACCATTCGCTTGGGGCTGGCGTTCTGCATGTCTCTGGTTTCGCTCCCGTGGATCACGCGCCCTCCGAGGTCCACGTTCATCCGCGGCAAGACTAGGCAATCGCATCCATCACCACAAATAATGATTGATTATATAATCGATCATCTGAGATGATGGCCAGAAGCAAGGTTGCGTACGGAGGACAGGCCCCGTGGAACTCAGGCAGATGCAATATTTCCTGTGCCTGGCCGAGGAAAAGAACGTCACCCGCGCCGCGCGCCAGCTCAACATCGTGCAGCCGGCGCTGAGCATGCAGATCGCCAAGCTCGAGGCCGAGCTCGGCCAGAAGCTGTTCGACCGCAGTGTGCAGGGCATGACGCTGACCAGCGCCGGCGAGGCGCTGGTACGGCTGACGGCGCCGATCGTGCGCGACGCGGAGTATGCGCGGCAGGAGATGGCGCAGCTCGGCGGGCGCATCTCGGGTCGCGTCTCGGTCGGCCTCATCACCTCGGTGGCGCAAAGCACGATGGCGAGGTCCTCGGCGACCGTCGCCAGCCGCTATCCCGAGATCACGCTGTCAGTCTGCGAGGGCTACACCGAGACGCTGGTCGACTGGGTCAACACCGGCCAGCTCGATTTCGCGTTGATCAACGTGCCGCGCCGCAAGACGCCCCTGGCCACGCACCACGTCATGGACGAGGAGATGGTGTTTGCCTGCCGCAAGGACGGCCCGATCAAGCCGCCTGCAAAACTGCGTTTCGACCACATCGCAAATGTCGACCTCGTGCTGCCGTCCAAGCGCCATGGCCTGCGCGTAATCCTCGACGAGCACGCCGCCGCAATCGGCATCGACCTGCGGCCGCGGCTGGAGCTCGACACCCTGCCGGCGCTCTGCGACGTCATCGCGACCACCGATTTCGCAACGGTGCTGCCGACCATCGCGCTCCGGCAATCTCTGGCGAACGGCACCATCCGGGCGCATCGCTTCGATGAGCAGCGGATCGTGCGTTCGATCGCCTGGGTGCATCACCCGCGGCGCGCGGTGTCGGTGGCGTCCAAGGCCGTGCTCGACGTCATCAGCCACGATCTTGCACAGGCAGCAACCGTGGCGCAGGAGTTCGTGGAGCCCGCCTCGCCTAGCGCGAATTCACCTTCCCGCAAGCGTCCAAAGCGGCGGAGGCGAGCCGATTAGAACCGATCGAGATTCAGGCCAGCAACGTTGAAAGTCGCAATGGATGGCCAGATATTGGTTCGGTCCAGTCCATCGCATCCGGATCGATCATTCGCCCACCATGCCCTTCTTCCGGCTCAACGACGGCGATCTTCGCCCCGATGACTCCATCGATTTCAACCCGGAGGACGTGCCGCGCGCCATCGCCGCCTTCGGCGGCCAGATGGTCACAAAGGGCACGGAGGTGGCCATGCACGCGCATCGCAAGGACGAACTCGTCCTGTCCTTGCGTGGCGTCGTCAGGCTTGAAGCCGGGCAAAGCGTCTGGATTGTGCCGCCGCGCTGCGCGGTCTGGATTCCCGGCAATGTCGCGCACAGCGTGACCGTCGCCGGAGAGGTCGAGGTCTACTGCCTGTTCGTCGAGCCAGATGCGGCACCGACGCTGCCCCGGCAATGCTGCACGCTGACGATCTCACCGCTGCTGGAGCGTCTGCTGGTGCATGCCACGCACATGCCGGCTTTGTACGATCTCGACGGCGCAGACGGCCGGATCGCTACGGTGCTGCTGGACCAACTCGCTGCCGCGCCGGTCGAAGAGCTGCGCTTCCCGATGCCTGAAGATGCCAGGCTGCGCCGGATCGCGAGCGCGATGATGGCCGACCCTTCCGACCGCGCGACGATCGACGATTGGGGCCGGCGCATCGCCGTCGCGCCGCGGACGCTTACCCGCATCCTGCAACGTGAGACCGGCATGAGCTTTGGCCGCTGGCGCCAGCAGCTCCACATCCTCATCGCGCTTCAGCGCCTCGACCAGGGCGCCTCGGTCCAGGCTGTGGCGCTCGACCTCGGTTACGAGGGTGCCAGCGCCTTCGTCACCATGTTCCGCAAGGCGCTGGGCAAACCGCCGGCACGATATCTGGCCGAGCGCCGCGCGCACTGACCGGAAATCGCAATCGATTGTCCCGTTCGCGGAATGCGGTCGCAGCTGCGATTTCGTATCCAGGCTCCGAAGCGCCGGTGGGCGCATTGCAAGGGAGCCGGATGCATGGATTCGATCAGCAGCGGACTCGTCGCGGACGTCCTTCATCGTCTTCACCGGGAAGCGGAGGTCGCCGACGCGCCGCTGATGCAGACCTTCGTGAATGACGGCACGAGTCGCGAAGAGATGATCAGCCAGGCCATCGCGGCCGAGAGCCGCGATCTCAATGAAGTCTACCAGCGGTTTGCGAACAATTTTCTGAGCGTCTCGCCGCGGTTCGGACGCTTCCTTTATATGTGCGCCCGCGCCTGCAAAGCGACGCGCATCGTCGAGTTCGGCTCCTCGATGGGAATTTCCGCGATCTACATGGCGGCAGCATTGCGCGACATGGGTGGCGGCCACCTGATCGGGACCGATCTCGAACCCGGCAAGATCACGCGGGCGCGGGAGAACGTCGCGGCCGCCGGGCTCGCCGACCTCGTCGAGTTCAGGCTCGGCGATGCCCGCGAGACACTCAGCTCCGGCATCGGTGAGATCGACATGGTGATGCTCGACGGCGCCTTCACCCTGTATCTTCCCATTCTCAGATTGCTGGAGCCGCAACTGAAGCCCGGCGCACTCATCGTCGGCGAGAACGCGTTCGAGGAAGCCTCCGGCTATATCGACTACGTGCGCGATCCCCGCAACGGTTACCTCTCGCTGTCGCTGCCGTTCGACCCCGGTCGCGGCAACGAACTCACGATCAGGACCTGATCATCCGGGAGCCAAGCCTTGAATAAGCAAGCACCGGATATCTCCGAACCATCGCAGGTCCCGCAAAGCCGCGTCACGCGGATGTTGCTGCGATGGCTGATGCGCCCTGCGCGCGTCGTGGCCGTCGAGACGCTGTCGCCGCACTTTCGGCTCATCGAGCTCGAAGGCGAGGCCCTCGAGAACGTCACCTGGACCGCCGGGCAAAAGATCCAGGTCGCGATCGGCGCCGGCTTGAGCGCACGCACCTATACGCCGATGTCGTGGGACGCCGCTCGCGGCAGGACACGGCTCCTCGTTTTCGCTCATGGTGACGGCCCCGGCAGCAGATGGGCAAGCAGCTTGTGCGAAGGCGATACTTGCCAGTTTTTCGGGCCGCGCCGCTCGCTCGATCTCGCCGGCCTTGAGGCGCCTGTTGTGCTGTTCGGCGACGAGACCTCGTTTGGCCTGGCTGCAGCTCTGCGCGACAATCTGCAGGCGGGCGGTGCGCTCCACATGTTCGAGGTGACTGATGTCGTGGAATCGCAGCAGGTGCTGGATGCCATAAGCCTCGGCCAGGCAAGATCGATCGCGCGCTGCGCCAGCGACGCCCATCTCGCGGCCGTCGAGGCGGAAATCCTGCGCCTTGCTGCAAACGGAGCGCGGTTCGTGCTAACCGGCAAGGCGTCCTCGATCCAGCGCATCAGTCGTGCGCTGAAAGCAGCGGGCGTTGCGTCGGCGCGGATCAAGGCCAAAGGCTACTGGGCACCGGGCAAGACCGGACTGGATTAAGCCTCGTCTTACTCGGACATGATGTCGCGCCCGCCGCAGAATGAGACGGGTTGGTAAGTTTTGAGACGAGCAGGCATGACGGCCGCGGCGGCCTGCTCGCTACGGTCCAGGCGCAGAAAACGCGACCTGGCTTCATCCCGACTCCTGTCCCGGACGATCCCGGCGCTCGCATAAAGAGACAGTCGGGAGATTCAGTCCGAGATGGCACGGTTCGGTCGCAGCAAGAACACGGGCAACACAGCGCAGCACACTGGGGGTTTTCATCCCGATCGGAGATCGCTGCTCGCACTCGGCGGTGGTGCCCTGCTCGCCGCCACAGGGCTGCGTCCCGCACGAGCACAAGACTATCCCGCCCGGCCGGCTCAGGTGCTCGTGCCCTTTGCCGGCGGCAGTGCCAGCGACGTGATCACGCGCATCCTGCTCAACCGCATGGCGACCTCGCTCGGCCAGGCTTTTGTGGTCGACAACCGTCCCGGCGCCGGCGGCAATATCGGCACCGCGGCCGCAGCGCATGCGGCCCCTGACGGCTACACCTTGCTGATGAGCACCTCCGGCCCGCTGGCCGCGAACAAATCGCTCTACAAGGAGCTCCCCTACGATCCGTTGAAGGATCTCGCCCCGATCGGCCTGTTCGCGACGCTGCCGAATGTCATCGTGATCAATTCGAAACTGCCGCCGAAGTCACTGGCCGAGCTGATCGATTACGCCAAGGGGCATCCGCGCGAGCTGAACTACGGGACTGTCGGCGTCGGCTCGTCGCAGCATTTGTCGGCGGCCTATTTCGAGCAGCTCACGGGCACCGAGCTCACGCACGTTCCCTACCGCAACATCGCCGCCTACACGCCGGACTTCATCGCAGGGCAAGTGCCGCTCGGCTTCCAGCTGCTGCCGAACGTCCTCGGCCTGATCAAGAGCGGCGATGCGCGCCCGCTCGCGGTGGCCAGCGACAAGCGCATGACGGCGCTGCCGGATGTGCCGACCGCGGCCGAGGCCGGCCTGAAGAACTACGAGAGCGCGGCCTGGCTTGCGCTGCTCGCGCCGGCCAATACCGACAAGGTCGTCGTCGACAAGCTCTACAAGGCGATGGTCCAAGCCGTGAACGATCCGAAGGTGCGCGCCCTTTTCGTCGAGCAGGGCGCCGAGCCGCTGGTGATGGACCCCAAAGGCCTGACGGATTACATGACCTCCGAGACCACGAAATGGGCCGGGATCATCAAGAAGATCGGCATCGAGCCGATGTGATCAGTCACATCGAGCCGATAAGCAATCACACCAGGCTCGACTTGCCGCGGCTCAGCACCTCGCCCGCGCCCTTGTCGCCGACGATCTTGCCGCGCTCGTACACCACGCGCCCCCGCGCGATGGTGGTCACGGGCCAGCCGGTGACGTCAAAGCCTTCCCACGGCGTGTAGTCCGCGCCGTGGTGCAGATCAGCCTGCTGGATCTTCTTCCTCAGCTTCGGATCCCACAGCACGACATCGGCATCGAAGCCGACGCCGATCGAGCCCTTGCGCGGATAGAGGCCGTAGATGCGGGCGTGGTTGGTCGCGGTCAGCTCGACGAATTTTTGCAAGGTGATGCGGCCCTTCGAAACACCTTCCGAGAACAGGATCGGCAGCCGGGTCTCGACGCCGGGAATGCCGTTCGGGACCCAGCGGAACGAGGTGCGGGCGTTCGGCGTCAGCTTGCCCTTGGGATCGTCGTAGCGGAACGGGCAGTGGTCGGACGAGAAGGTCTGGAACACGCCGGTCGTGATGCCTTCCCAGATCGCCTGCTGGCTCTCGGCATCGCGCGGCGGCGGCGAGCAGACATATTTCGCGCCCGTGATGTCCATGTTGAGGCCCTTCATGTCGTCGGCCGTCAGCGTGATGTATTGCGGACAGGTCTCCGCATGCACCGGCAGGCCGCGCTGCTGGGCCCAGCGCACCTGCTCCATCGCCTCGCGGCCGGAGACGTGCACGATCATGATGGGAACGCCGATCACCTCGGCATGGCTGATGGCGCGATGCGTCGCCTCGCGCTCGACCGCCTGCGGCCGCGAGGCGCCGTGATAATAGGGCGCGATATGGCCCTCGCGTTCCAGCTTGCTGGTGAGGAAGCGGATGGCGTCATAGCCCTCGCAATGGACCATGACCAGCGCTTCCTCGCGGCGCGCGACCTCGAAGACCTCGAGCAGCTGCTTGTCGCTGAGCACGAGGTCGTCATAGGTCATGAACACCTTGAACGAGGTGTAGCCGTCCTTGACGAGGGCCGGCAGCTCCTGCCCGAGCACGACCGCGGTCGGGTCGGAGATGATGAGGTGGAAGGCGGCGTCGATATAGCATTCGCCTTCGGCGAGCTTGCGGTAGTTCTCGACACAGGTGCGCAGCGAGGTGCCCTTCTCCTGCAGCGCGAAGGGCAGCACCATGGTGTTGCCGCCGGCAGCGGCTGCGCGCGTCGCCGAGGCGAAGTCATCGGCCATCACGACGTCGGGGCCGGAGGCTTGCGAGATGTGGACATGGCTGTCGATGCCGCCCGGCAGCGCCAGCAGCCCCGTCGCGTCGATCTCGCGCGCCGCGCCCTCGATGCTGTCGGCGATGCTGACGATGCGGCCGCTGCGAATGCCGATATCGGCGCGAAACTCATCGCTGGCCGTCACGATGGTGCCGCCGCGAATGGCGAGATCGAGCTGCGTCACTGATGTCTCCGTCACTTGATGACTGGCATTGTCTGAAAGATCCGCCCCCACTGCGCAAGGGCCGTGATGTCGCCGCCGGCAAGGCCAAGGCTCCGCCACAGCGTCACCGCGACCGAATCGAGCACGGCGATGTTCAGCTCCCGCTCCAGCGTCGCCGCGATCGCGGCGCCGTCGAGATTGGTGCAGAGGATGACGATCGCGTCGGCACCCTCCGCCGCCACATCGCGGATCATGTCCGCGATCGTCGCCGGCTCGACCTCGCCGAAGGAAAAATTGTCGCGCAGGCCGAGGTGCCGCTCGGCATGAGGTGCGATCCCCTCCTCGGCCCAGACATCGCCGATCCGCCGCTGCACATCGTCAGTATAGGGCGAAACCAGGCCGACGCGCCTTGCGCCGAGCGCGCGGGCGGCGTCGATACAGGCGAGCGTCGACGTCGTCGCCGGCACGCCGGTGCGCGCCGTGATCGCCTCGCACAGGCTCCGGTCGCGGCCGATGCCGAGCCAGCTCGCGGAGGTGCCGTTCCAGGCGATCGCGTCGACCTTGGCGTCCGCCAGCAAGTCCGCTGCCGGCAGCATCGCGGATGCGTCGAACTGGCTCAGCGCGGCGGCGTCGAGCGCGATCTCGGTGACGCGGAACCGCGCGAAATGTGCGGTGATGCCGGGGGCGCCCGCCAGCATGGCACTGGTGACGGGCTCGAGCACCGAGTTGGAGGACGGCGTGATCATGCCTAGACGCTTGCGCATGGCCTTAACCTTACGACGCCTGCGCAAGCCGCGTCGACTCCTCCCGGATCAAAGCCAGGATGTGGCGCTTGGCGTCGTTGAATTCGGGGCTGGTGATGTCGCGCGGGCGCGGCAGGTCGAAATTGACGGCCTCGCGGATCCGGCCCGGCCGCTTCGTCATCACCACGATCTTGTTGCCGAGCACCAGCGCCTCGTCGACGCTGTGGGTCACGAACACGATGGTGCAGCGGCGCTTCTGCCAGATCGCGACCAGTTCCTCCTGCATTTCGAGCTTGGTCTGGGCATCCAGCGCCGCGAACGGCTCGTCCATCAGGATCACGCTCGGGTTCATCAGCAGCGCGCGGGCGATGCCGACGCGCTGGTTCATGCCACCGGACATCTCCGACGGATGATGGTGCTCGAAGCCGCGCAGGCCGACGAGATCGATGAACTCCATGGCGCGGTCGTAGCGCTCGGCCCTGGCGACGCCCTTGAGCTTCAGGTGGAAGGCGATGTTGTCGATCGCCGTCAGCCACGGCATCAGCGTCGGCTGCTGGAACACCACGCCGCGGTCCGAGCCGGGCCGCTCCACCTGTTTGCCGTCCACCAGCGTGCGGCCGCTCGTGGCCTGCTCGAAGCCGGCGATGATGTTCAGGAGTGTCGACTTGCCGCAGCCGGACGGGCCGAGCAGGCAGACGAAATCATTGGCCTCGATGTCGAGATTGATGTTGTCCAGCGTTAGGAGGTCACGGCCGCGCCGCTTGTCGGAAAACACCTTGACGATGTTGCGAAGCTCGATTGCCGCCATCAGCCCGCCCTGCCCTGCACCGTGGTCGTCTGCTGCCAGCGTAGCGTGCGCGCCATGATCGCCTTGAGCCCGAGGTCGGAGAGATAGCCGAGCAGCCCGATCGAGATCATCGCCGCGAGCACGATGTCGTAGCGCAGGAAGTAATAGGAATCCCACAGGACATAGCCGAGGCCGCTCTTCACCGCGACCATCTCGGCCGTGACCGTCAGCATCCAGGCCGATCCGACCGCGATGCGAAGCCCTGCGAAGATCGAGGGCAGCGCCGCCGGCAGCACGATGTCGGTCAGCATCTGCCGGCCGTTCGCCCCCATCATCGCGCCGGCGCGGACGAGATTGTGGTCCACGGTCTTGACGCCGTGGATGCTGTTCATCAGCACGGGAAAGAAGGCGCCGAGGAAAACGAGGAAGATCGCCGGCTTGTCGGCGATGCCGAACCAGATGATGGCGAGCGGAATCCAGGACACCGGCGGGATCGGCCGCAGCATCTGCAGCGTCGGCTCCAGCGTCTTCTCGAACAGGCGCGACCAGCCGATCGCGACCCCGGCGAGGGTACCGAGGAGACTAGCCAGTGCAAAGCCGCCGAACACGCGAAGCGCGCTGGCGAACGCATCGCGCAGCCAGTGGCCGGAATAGGTCTGCGTGGTCTCGTCGAAGCCGAACACCCAGTCGCCGAGCGCGTGCAGCACCGCGCTCGGCGCCGGCAGCAGCGCGGGCGGCAGCATGCCGCTGCGGGCAAAGGCCTCCCAGCCCGCGATCAGCAGCGCAGGGACGACGAGGCGTTCGAGCCCCTGAAACGCCCGAGTCAGCCGAAACGCCGGCCTTGCGGGCGAGACGTCAGTAACCGAGGTCATTCCTAGCCTTTCCCGTGGCCTTCTCCAGGAACGAATAGTCCATGTTCTTCTCCGCGTCCGCGGAGACGTCCTTCGAGATGTATTTGAGGTCGCGCATCATCGCGGCGATCGCCAGCGTCTGCGAGCGATGGATCGCAGGATCGGGCGAGGCATTCTTCAGCGCCTCGGTCGCCACATTCTTGTCGAGGCCGGTGAGCTTGTTGATGACCTCGATCCACGGCGCCTTGTCGGCGATCAGCTTGTTGTCGAGCTCGACCACGGCGCTGACGACGCCCTGGACTCCGGCGCGCTGGCTCGCGATCACGTCGGAACGGGTGACGATCAGATTCGTGAGATTGCCCGCGGCCTGCTCATACGGCAGCACGAAATGCTTGCCGGCGCCGGCGAGCCGGATCTGCGAGGCAAACGGCTCGACCGAGCAGATCATGTCGACCTCGCCGCGCTGGAGCGCCGCGAGATGGTCGGACGGATTGGGAATGTTGATGAACTGGATGTCCTTGTTGGGATCGACGCCCTGCTTGAGGAATGCGCCGCGCATGTGGATGTCCTGCGCATTGCCGCGGGACGCCGCGACCTTGAGCGGCTGACCGTCGCTCTTCGCCTTCAGAGCGGTCGCCTTGAACGTGGCCCAGTCCTCAGGCGGAAGGCTCAGCTTGGCGGAGGAGAGACATTCCGAGCCGCCGTTGATCTGGCCCGAGACGGCGACGACGTCGAAACCTTTGTCCAGCGCGGTGATGTAGTGGAGATAAGTCACCTGCGCGACGTCGATGCTCTTCGACACCAGCGCGGTGAGCACGTCGTTGCCCGAGTTGAAGCCGGTGGCCTCAACCTCGACACCCTTGGTCATGCCCGGGATCAGCGACATCGGCAGGCAGTGCGCGCATTTGGCGTAGCCGAGCTTGATCTTCGCGGTTTGCGCCGAGGCGATCTCGCTTCCGCCAAGCACCGCCGCCATCACCACGAGGCCCAGTCGCAAACCCGTCCGCATCGCTTACTCCGTTTCGAAGGGCGCGAGATCTCGCGCGTCGCGCGGGATCATCCGTCGGCCTTCGCCGCAGCGCAATCCGGTTTTTGCATGCTGCATACAATTTGCGCGGTATGCCATTGTTTTCAGCGAGATGCGTCGGTATTTTGGGCAAGCCAAAGGGCCCGAAATGGCTAAGATCATTGTGAGAAACGAGGCACGCGTGCAGCCAAAACCGGAAGCGCCGAAGGGACGAAAGTCGCCCAAACTCAAGCGGATGGGCCTGCATGAGCGTGCGGCGGCGCGGATGCGGACGATGATCATTCGCGGCGAGCTGCCGCCGGGCTCGCAAACCCAGGAGACCAAGCTGTCGAAGGAGCTCGGCGTGTCGCGCACCCCCTTGCGCGAGGCGATGAAGGTGTTGGCCGCAGAAGGGTTGATCGAGCTTCGCCCCAACCGCAGCCCCCGCATCGCCGATATCGCTGTGGACGACATCTCGGAATTGTTCGAGGCCCTCGCCGGCATCGAGCGGCTGGCCGCCGAGCTTGCCGCAGAGCGCGCCACCGAGCGCGACCTCGCACGTCTCCGCACGCTGCAGACGCGGATGGAAGGTCATCACCGCAACGGCAAGCTCGACGACTATTTCGCCATCAACGGCGAGATCCACAACACCATCGTCCGTATGGCCCGCAACACACCGCTGCGCGAGGCCCACGAGACGCTGATCTCCCGCGCCGAACGCGCCCGTTATCTCGCGCTCGGCGCTAACAGGCGCTGGAGCAATTCGGTCGACGAGCATGCCGATATCCTGGCCGCCCTCGAAGCGCGCGACAGCGAAGCGGCCGGCCGCCTGCTCGGCGCCCATGTCGCGCGCACCGGCACGGCACTGCTCGAAGTCCTCGCCTCTCAAGCCAAGCAGACGGCGGCGTAATCATGAAGCTGCTGCTGCTCAACCCCAACACCAGCACCGCAGTCACCGACCTGATGATGGGTGTCGGGCAGCGCGCGGCCTCATCAGGCACCGAGCTGATCCCCTGCACCGCGACCCGCGGCGTACCCTATATCGCGACGCGCACCGAGGCGCAGATCGGCGGCGCCATCGCGCTGGAGATGCTGGCCGAGCAGCATCGGAAGGTCGATGCCGCGATCATCGCGGCCTTCGGCGATCCCGGCCTGTTCGCCGCGCGCGAAACGTTCGACATTCCCGTGATCGGCATGGCGGAAGCGGCGATGCTGACCGCCTGCATGGCCGGACGCCGCTTTGCCATCGTCACCTTCGCCCAGGCGCTGGGGCCCTGGTACGAGGAGTGCGTCCGCGCCCACGGGCTGTGGGAGCGCTGCGCCGGCATTCGCATGCTCGATACGCCCTTTCAGGCGATCTCCGAGGTCGGCACCGAGAAGGAGGACGTGCTGGTCGAGCTCGCCCGGCGCGCCATCGTCGAAGACGAGGCCGATGTGCTGATTTTTGCCGGCGCCCCGCTCTCGGGCCTTGCCGAGCGCGTCGCGGACCGAATCCCCGTCCCCGTGGTCGATCAGGTCATAGCCGCGGTGAAGCAGGCCGAAGCGCTTCACGCGCTGCGCCTGCGCAAGGCGACGGCGGGCACGTTCCGCCGCCCTGCCGCCAAGCCGACCACCGGCCTTGCCGAGGCGCTTGCCGCCCGGCTCGAGCATCGCGACAGCTGATCAGAGCGGCGGCCGGCGATGCGAAAAACCCAATTCGTTTTCGAGGATACGGCCGAAGGCAAACAAGCGGGATTCGCATCCCGGCGGCGCGATGATCTGGATACCGAATGGCAGCTCGCTCGCTTCTCGTCGCACCGGTATGGTCAGGACTGGAAAGCCGACCAGCGACACGATGAAAGTGACGGCGAGATAGTCGATCGGCGTTTCGAGCTCCGTGCCGTCGATCGCCATGACATCGCTGATCTCGTTCGGCCAGGGAAAGACCGACGCCGCCGGCGCGACCAGGAAATCGGCGCGGGTGAACAGATCACAAAAGCTGCGATAGATCACGGTGCGGCGCCGCTCGGCGTTGAGATAATCCTCCGCGGACAGGTTTGCGCCGGCCTCGATATTCCAGATCACCGTCGGCGTGAGCTCGGCGCGGCGCGTCCTCAGCAGCTCGCCGTAGCTGTTCGCGATGTGCGCGGCGCGCAAGGTGCGGAAGGTTTCGATCGCCCCGCCACAATCGGGCGAGGACGGCACGATATCGCCAACGCGCGCGAGCGCGTCGCAAGCCGTACCGAAGCGCGCACGAACCTCGCGCGCAACCGGCGCGACGCCGAAATCGGAGGTGACGGCAATCCGGGGACGGTCGGCGAGTGGTCGATTATCACCTACGCGGCTGGGCGAGAGTGGATCATTCGCATCGCGTCCGGCGCAGACCGACAAGGCGAGTTCGAGGTCCCCGACACCGCGGGCGAGAAAGCCGTGCGTGGCCAGCATGTCCCAGCCGAGCGGACGGCGCGGCGACGGGATGCGCCCGGGCGTCGGCCGGATCGATGCAACGTCGCAGAAGCTGGCCGGTGTGCGCACGGAGCCGCCGAAATCGGTGCCGTGCGCCAGCGGCACCATGCCGGCCGCGACCGCGACGGCAGAGCCGCCGGACGATCCGCCGGAGGTCAGCGCGGGATCGAACGGATTGCGCGTCGGCCCACACAGTTTGTTGGTACAGACCGCACCGAAGCCGAACTCAGGCGTGTTGGTCTTTCCCAAAACGATCGCGCCGGCGCGCCGCAGCCGCGCGACCACGAAATCGTCCTCGGCCGGCACGTGATTGCGGAACAAAACCGATCCGTAGGTCGTGGTGAGCCCGCCGGTATCCGCAAGGTCCTTGATCGCGACAGGCACGCCATGCAACGGGCCGGTCGGCGCCGGTGCGGCATCGCAGATTTGCGCAGCGCGACGAGCGCCCTCGGCGTCGACCGTCACGAACGCCGCCAATTGGGCGTCACTGTGCGCAATCCGCGCGAGATGGGCATCGACGACCTCTCGCGAGGACAGCTCACGTTGCGCGATGGCGCGCGCAATGGTTGTGGCGGTGAGGTCGCAAATCGATGTCATCGCGCCACCATGCCAAAACGTGCACCGAAAAGCGACCGGCTCGGGCACGAGACTTGCTTTCTCCTTTGGGGCAACGGGAGGCAATATCATGGCTGAAACGCAAGGCGGCCGATCGCTCGTCGTCGATGCGGTCACCCACCGCTATCCGAGCGGCGCACTCGCGGTCGAGAATATCAATCTCGACATCAAGGGCGGCGAGATCATCGCCCTGCTGGGCCCATCCGGCTGCGGCAAGACAACGCTCTTGCGCATCATCGCCGGCTTCATCGCGCAGACGCAAGGGCGGATCATCATCGGCGACGACATCGTCGATGCGCTGCCGCCGAACAAGCGTGCCGTCGGCATCGTGTTCCAGAACTACGCGCTGTTTCCGCATCTGTCGATCAGCGAGAACGTCGCCTATGGCCTTGCCGCCCGCGGCATCGACAAGGCCGCGCGCCAACGCGAGGCGCAGCGCCTGCTGGAGCTGGTGCAGCTGCCTGCTATGGCCGAGCGGCTGCCGCGGCAGCTCTCCGGCGGTCAGCAGCAGCGCGTGGCGCTCGCCCGCGCGCTGGCGATCAAGCCGTCGATCCTGCTGCTCGACGAGCCCTTTGCCGCGCTCGACAAGAATTTGCGGCTGGACATGCAGATCGAGGTCAAGCGGCTGCAGCGCGTCTCCGGCATCACCACGCTGATCGTGACGCACGACCAGGAGGAAGCGCTGTCGATGGCCGACCGCGTCGCCGTGCTGAGCCATGGCAAGCTCGAGCAGTTCGGCTCGCCGTCCGACGTCTACGACCGCCCGCAGACGCTGTTCGTCAACACCTTCGTCGGCTCCACCAACCGCATGCCCGGTGTCGTGGTCTCGGCGGATCGCACGGCGGCGAAGGTGCGGCTCGATGCCGGCGCCGAGATCATCGCACGGCCCGCGGGCGGTACGCTCAGCGAAGGCGGCCGCGTCACCGTCTGCATCCGCCCCGAGCATCTGCAATTCGTCGGCGACGAGACCGGCTTTGCCGGCGTGGTCGGCATGTCGCTGCCGCTCGGCGCCACCGTCGTGCACGAGGTCACCACAGCCGATGGCTCCGGCGTCAAGGTCTCGCAGGCGCGCATCGGCGAGACCCGCGCGCTGGAGAACGGCGCAGCGGTGCGGCTCGCGCCGCTCGCCCCGTCGCTCGCCAACGCCTTTCCCGCAACGCTTTAGATCCAGTCCAGAACGCTTTAGATCCAGTCCAGAGGGGAGTTCGACATGATCATGAACCGCAGAAGCCTGCTGACCACCGCGCTCACGCTCGGCGCCATGAAGGCGCTTCCCGGCCTGAGCTACGCCCAGGCCCGCCCGCTGGTGTTTGCGACCTTCACCGGAAGCTGGGAGGAAGCGCATAAGGCCGTGCTGGTGCCGGCGTTCCGAAAGGCCAATGCGGACGCCGCCATGGTGCTCGACCCCATGCTCTCGGTCGACCAGATCGCGAAGGTCAACGCCGCGAAAGCAAATCCGCCGATCGACGTCATGCTGCACGATCCCGGCCCCGCCCTCGTCGCCATAGGCCAGGACCTGGTCGAGCCCTATCCGGTCGAGAAGAGCGCGTACTACAAGGACCTGATCGCCGAGGCGCAGGAGCCGATGGGCCCTGCCCCGTTCTTCCAGGTCGTCGGCCTCACCTACAATCCGGAAGCCGTCAAGACGCCGCCGACCTCATGGGCCGACCTCTGGAAGCCGGAGTTCAAGGGCCGCGTCGGCATCACCAATCTCAACTCGACGCTCGGCACCGGCTGGCTGGTCGAGATCGCCAAGATGCGCGGCGGCTCCGAGGCCAATGTCGATCCCGGCTTCAAGGCGCTGGAGGAGCTCAAGCCCAATCTCGCCGCGGTCGCCGCCAATCCCGGCGCGCTCGCGACCCTGTTCCAGCAGGGCCAGATCGACATCTCGCCCGGCAATTTCAACGCCATCCAGATCCTGAAAGCGCGCGGCGTGCCGGTCGAGTTCGTGGCGCCGAAGGAAGGCGCCATCGCCTTCAAGACCACGATCCACATCGTCAAGAACTCGCCGAACCGCGAGCTCGCCTTCAAGCTGATCGAGGCGGCGCTGACGCCGGAGGTGCAGACCACGCTGATGAACCCGCCCTATCTGATCGTGCCGACAAATTCCAAGGTGACGATGGGCGGCGAGATCGCGCGCGTGCTGGCCAAGGACACGGCCGAGCTGAAGAAGAAGTTCGTGTTCCAAGATTGGAAGAAGATCAACGAGCAGCGCTCGGCCTGGATCGAGCGCTTCAACCGCGAGATCAAGATCTGAACCATGGGCGCAGCACCGGCATCACGGGACGTGACGTCCTACGGGATGGGATTGGCAGCGCCGCTGGCGCTGTTCTTCCTGCTCTTCTTCGTCGCGCCGCTGCTGCAATTGTTCTGGCTCTCGCTGCTCAACGACACCGCCGGGCTCCATTGGGGGCTCGGCCAGTACCTGCACTTCCTCACCGATCCCTTCAGCCTGGGCGTGCTCGGCTCGACGCTGCTGCTGGGCGCCGAGGTGACGGCGGTCTGCCTCGTGCTCGGCTTTCCCATCGCCTGGCTGTATCAGCGGGTCGGGCCCAAGCTCCAGACCATCATCATCCTGATCGTGCTGCTGCCGCTTCTGACCAGCGTCGTGGTGCGCACCTTTGCCTGGATCGTCATCCTCGGACGCCAGGGCATCATCAACGCCACGCTGCAATCCTTAGGGGTCATCGATACGCCGCTAAAGCTGCTCTACACCCAGTTCGGCGTGGTGATCGCGCTGGCGCAGGTGCAGATGCCGCTGATGACGCTGCCGCTGATCACCGCGCTCGGCCGCATCGATCCCAATCTCGACGATGCCTCCTGCTCGCTCGGCGCCGGAAGCTGGCGCACCTTCTTCCGGATCGTACTGCCGCTGTCGCTGCCCGGCGTCATCGCCGGCTGCACGCTGACCTATGCCGCCGCGATCACCGCCTTCATCACCCAGTCGCTGGTCGGCGGCGGGCAGATGCTGTTCATGCCGATGTATCTCTACCAGCAGGCCTCGACGCTGCAGAACTGGCCGTTTGCGGCCGCGATCTCGATCATTTTCCTGCTCGCCGTGCTCGCGGTCGTCTCGGTCTTCACCACGCTCGGCCGCATGTCGCGCGGCTATGGAGGCGCATGATGAGCGACCGCAAGCGCACTCTTGAGGCGATCAGCTTCGAGCTCGTCATGACGATCATCGCGGTGATCGCGCTTGTCATCATCATCGCGCCGTCGCTCGTGGTCCTGATCGTCTCCTTCACCAGCGGCTTCTCGCTGCGCTTCCCGCCGCCCGGCTATTCGCTGCGCTGGTACGCCGAGCTGTGGAATGCCTGGCAGCTGCATTTCGCGGCCAAGAACAGCCTGATCGTGGCGCTGTGGGCGACCGGCCTGTCTGTCACCCTCGGCGTCGCCGCGGCGCTCGCGATCTCCAGGTCGCGGACACTGTCGGCGCGGCTGCTCGATTCCCTCTTCATGTCGCCGCTCGTGCTGCCCGCACTCGCCTTCGGCCTCGCCGCCCTGATGCTGTTCTCGCTGGTCGGCCTGCCGGTGTCACCGCTGACGCTGGTGATCGGCCACACCGTGGTCTGCGTGCCCTATGTCGTGCGCAACACGGTCGCAGCGCTCGCCCAGCTCGAGCCGACCCTGCTCGAAAGCTCGGCCGTGCTCGGCGCGAGCCGCCTCTACACGTTCCGCCGCATCGTGCTGCCGCTGATCCGGCCCGGCATCATCGCCGGCGCCTTCATCGCCTTCATGTCGTCCTTTGACAACGTGCCGGTGTCGCTGTTTCTGCGCGATGCCGCGACCGACATGCTGCCGATCCGGATGTGGCAGGACCTCGAGGGCAAGCTGGATGTCACCATCGCCGCGTTGTCGGGCGTGCTGATCATCGCGACCGTCGCGATGGTCGCGGTCATGGAGCGCGTCACCGGCCTGTCGCGCCGGCTGACCAACTAAGGGCTGACAGGATGAGCCTCGCCTTTCTCCCCAGTGGAAGTGCGTTCACTGCCCCCTCGCGGGGCAGGGCTATCGCATATGAGTTGGTAAGGCCCGAGCAAGCGCCTCGTCCTTCGAGACGACCGCTCCGCGGTCTCCTCAGGATGAGGCTTAGCGGCAGTTTTGCCTGCCGAATTGCCGCCACGTACTCCGTCCTCATCCTGAGGGCCCGCCGGAGGCGGGCGTCTCGAAGGATGGCCGCAGGTAAGCTTCCCGCCACGTTTTCCTAGGCACCGCGGAACAGCGAATAACCCCAGCGCGTGAATTTCAGCGGCAGATGAAAATGCTCGTCAACGTTCTTGATGCGGAAGCGGAACGGCGTCACGGTCAGGAAACCATCGCGCTCGCCAAAGAACTCGCCGAGATGAAACAGCACCTCGTACTCGCCGGCGGTCACGCCTGCGCCTTGCGCAACGGAATGATCGAGCACGCCGTTGGCACCGAGCCGCCCGTCGGCGATGCGCAGCGAGTCCGGATCGATCCGCCAGATCTCGACGCGCAGGCCCTGCGCGGGCCGTCCGCTCGCCACATCGACCGCGTGAATGGAAATGCCGCCTGCCACTCTGTTCCTCCCATGAGCACGCCGCCATGGTAGACGGAAACACGGGCGGTCGGCCAGCACCGGCATTGCTGCCGGCCCTGGGGGCGATGACTGCGCTTCAGGCCCTCGTCGCGCTGGCCTTGTTCGCGCCCGGCGTGGTCGCGCCCCGCGCCCATATCGAGGTCTGGCAGCTCTCGATGTTCTCCTGCGCGGTGTTCGCGGTCGGCATTCCCGCCTCGTTCTGGGGCGGCGGCTTCATCGCGCGGGTTGGCTCGCTGCGGATCGCAAGTCTGTGCGCGGCGGCCATCGTCGTCGGCATGGCCCTGGCCTCGCTCGGATCGAGCGCCGCCCTGCTGGCCGCAGGCCTCTGCCTCGGCCTCGCGATGGGGCCCGAGACGCCGGCGAGCGCAGCGCTGCTGGCGCGGCTCGTCACCGCCGAGCGGCGCGCCTTCGTCTTCTCGGTGCGCCAGACCGGCAACCAGATCGGCGCGGTGTGCGGCTCGCTGGCCCTGCCCGCGATCGCGATCGTGTTCGGTCCGGCCTGGTGCTATGCGGTGGTGGGCCTCTGCGCGCTGCTCGCGATCGTGCTGTTCGAGTGGTTGCGACCGGCCTACGCCGGCAAGCTCGTCCCGCCGCCAAAGCTCGATCTCCGTGCGCGGCTGGCGCTGGTGACGGCGGACCGGCGCATCGCGATGCTGGCGCTGGCCTCGATGCCGTTCAGCGCGATGCAGGTGTCGCTCAACACCGTCTTCGTCACGCTCGGCACGCGCGAGCTCGGCCTTGGCCATATCGAGGCCGGCATGGCCCTCGCCTGCGCGCAAGCCGGCGGCCTCGTCGGCCGGCTCGGCTGGGGCTATGTTGCCATGCGCCTCGACGCCTCCCGCGCCGTGCTCATCGTCATTGGCCTTGGTATGGCGTTCTGTGCCGCGCTGCTGGGCCTTAATGGCGCATCGCTCGGCCGCAACGGGCAATTCATCGTTGCCGCATTGTTTGGCCTGACGGCGTCGGGCTGGAACGGCGTCTTCATCGCCGAGATCGCCCGCCTCGCCCCGCAGGACCGGATCGGCGAGACCACAGGCGCGGTGCTGACCGCATCCTATGCCGGGCTGCTGGCGGCGCCGGCCGTGGTGTCGATCCTGGACGGTGTGGCCGGCCTTGGCGCGGCCTTCTTCGCCTTGGCGTGCCTCGCCCTCTGCGGCACAGTGGCGCTGATCTGGGGAGGCTATGACAAAGCCAGCACGTAGTGTCCGCGAGATCGCGGCCGATGTCGCAGCTGGACGGACGAGCGCCGTCGAGACCGCAAAGGCCGCGCTGGCGCGGATCGAGGCAGCCAAGGCGTTGAATGCGGTCGTCACGACCGATCCCGCCCGCACGCTGGCTGACGCTTCGGCGGTCGACGATCGCCTGCGTGCCGGCGAGACCATGCCGCTCGCCGGCGTCCCCATCATCGTCAAGGACAACATCTGGGTCGGCGGCTGGCGCGTGACGCAGGGCTCGCGCCTGTTTTGCGATTTCATCGCGCCACGCGACGCGATTGCGGTCGAGCGCCTGCGCAACGCCGGAGCGGTCGTCGTCGGCATCGGCGCAACGTCGGAATTCGCCAGCAAGGGCGTCACGACTTCTCAGCTATTTGGGCCCACGCACCATCCGCTCGATCCCGCGCTGACACCAGGTGGATCATCGGGCGGACCGGCCGCGGCCGTCGCTGCCGGCCTCGTGCCGCTCGCGATCGGCACCGATGCGGGCGGCTCCAGCCGCAGGCCGCCGGCGCATGTCGGCGTCGCCGGCTTCAAGCCGTCCTACGGCGCGATCCCCTATGGGCCCGGCTTCGCCGAACCGTTCTTCGGCCTCTCCGTCATCGCGCCGATCGCCGCAGATGTCGCCGACATCGCGCTGGCCTTCGAGATCATGGCCGGCATCGATCCGCGCGATCCGGATTCGGCCGGCATCGCGCAAAAGGCCGAAGACATCGCCGGCCTCCGCATCGCCTTCTCGCCGCGCCTCGGGCTCGACGTCACCGTCGATGACGTCGTTGCCAACGGGCTCGTTTCTGCCGTCGCGCGCCTCTCCGCTGCAGGCCTCAGCATCACGCAGCGCGATCCCGTCTGGCCGGCCGGTGCGACGGAAGAGGCCATCATGCCACTCCAGCATGCCGGCCTCGCCGCGCTCTATGGCGACACCTTCCGCAAGGATCCGACCATCTTCGATCCTGACATCGCGAGGCAGATCGAACGAGGGCTGTCGTGGTCGGGCAGCGACGTTGCGGGCGCGCTGATCGCGAGCGCCGCGATCGCCACCGCCTTCGCGGCCTTCTTCAACGAGATCGACCTGCTGCTCACGCCAACCGTCCCCTGCGTCGCCTGGCCGTACACCCAGCTCGGACCCGATACGATCGGCGGCCGCGCGGCGAGCCCGCGCGCGCATGCCGTGTTCACGCCGTTCGTCAATCACGCCCGCCTGCCGGCGATCTCGCTTCCCTGCGGGGCCGACGCAAACGGGCTTCCCTTCGGCCTCCAGATCATCGCCCGCCGCGGACAGGACCGCACGCTGCTGCGCGCCGCCCGGCAGATCGAGGCGCAGTTGCGGGCGTAGTTTTGGGGCAGCGGGACCGTTTCGGAATAATCGCAATATACCCCTGTTTTGCCCGACGGGTCAAATCGCGGCGACGCCTCGGTAAGCCGTTGATTTCATTATCACCGGCTACTGTGCATGGGGTTGTTTTCGCACTTCTTGTTTGATCGGGCGTCCCTAGCTTGCAAAAGTCCGACGCAGCCGCCGCCAACCAATGACGATTCCGGTAATCGAGAACACCAGCCCGAGCACACAGAGGCCGACGATCAGCACATCGCGCCAACGCGGATGCGCCATGAGGATTGGGAAATCGAGCGTGTGGAGCGCGCTATAGACCCAGCGATAGGCCCGCCGCGAGGCATCCAGCCTTTGCAGCACACGGCCGTCGGCAGCGTCGATGTCGAACCAGACATCGCCGCAGCGGGAACGATAGACGGTCGCCCCGGGGACGATGGACTGTGCGGGATAATCGTCGTTATCGGCAAGAACGAGCGGCGCACCGCATCCTGTCGCAAGCCGCGCCATCAGTCTCTCGATCTCCTGCGCGCTGAGGCCCGGCGATCGCTCACCGTCCGGCCGCACCACAACCTGATTGTCGAGACCGATCCGCTCGCGTCGATAGAGCTTGCCGTCGAATGCAAACCATTCGACTTCGCGGGCCAAGGACGACATCGGCTTCCGATCGGGCGACGAGGCCGTCGCCCAGTCCGGCAAAGCATCGATCACGCCGGCTTCGACTGACGTCAACTGCCCGCGCGAAAACAGCCGGCCGTGGTCCATCGAGAGCCAGCCGCTGAAGATCCAGGTCAGCACGAAGACGGTCGCGACGAGACCGACGATGTGATGCAGCGCGTGCCAGCCGCGATAAGGCGACGAGAGTTGGCGTCCCTGCATCTTGACCCGCACGATCCCGAGCACCGCACCCAGCAGGGCTGCGATCAGGGCCAGCAGCGACAGCGTCCAGACCACGCCGTCCCATAGCGCCCAATTGCTCCTGAGGACCGTCGGATAGATCCAGTGCAAGACACTGCCGGCGAGATTCCAGCCACGCTCGTTTCGCGTCGTGTCCAGCACGACTTCGCCGGTGCGCGACGAGACGTAGACCTCCGTGCCGGCGGCATCGCCGAGGTCGACGCGAAACAAGGGCCGGTGGCGATCAAAGCCGTTCGGCACGCTCCATTGGTCGTAGTCAGCGTATGCAACGACAACCGCGCGCGCGGCGTCGAACCCGCGTTGACGCGCATGAGCCCGCGCGATGGCGAGTGCGACCTCGGGCGACCGCACTGAGGCATCCTGCCCGTCAGCGGCACGAACCGCGCGCAGGCGCGAGGGTCCCGACACGATGTAGACCGGCCCGTCGCTCCGCTGAAGCAACCGCAGGCGTGTAGCATCGGCGATCCCGCTCGCGGCCACCGCATCGGCAACGCTGATCCGCACCTCGCCACGATCCACCGGCGCGAGGCCGGCAACCCGCTCCGCTTCCGCCAGCGACGGAAACGGAACGAAGTGCATCACGATCCCCGTCGCGAACCACATCGCGAACAGCAGGCAGAACGCGATCCCGAGCCAGCGGTGCAGCAGGACGATCGCGCCCATCATGTGGTCAGCGCCCTACCATTTGAACGCCGCCGAGATCTCGTAGGTGCGCGGCGCGCCCAAGAGGATCTGGTCGGGATAGAACGGATCGCCCCAGATCGCGTAGCGCTTGTCGGTGAAGTTGCGCACCCGGAAGGTCAGGCGCGCCTGGTCGACGGCATTGAAGACGGTCTTCGGGATATCGACGAACGCATAGACGTCGCCGACCGTGTAGGCGTTCATCGTCACCGTGTTGGCGTCGGTGTTGTAGCGATCGCCGACGTGCCGGCCGACGATGCCGAGCTCCACCGGCCACGGCGTGAAGAACCGGTACGATGCACCGGCATTCGCGACGATGCGCGGCACGTTCGGCGGCGTGTTGCCCGAGAACGATCCGCCGGCGAAATTGTAGTCGGCATAGCGCGCATCGACATAGGCGATGTTGCCCCACAGCCGCAAAGGCTCGATCGGCCGCACCGCGGCGGCGAGCTCGACGCCCTTCGATTCCTCTCGCCCGGCGATGTTGAGCGCCTGCCCGCCGGCCGCAGCATAGACGTTCTTGCGCAGGATGTCGTAGGCCGAGAACGACCACTCCGCCCGGTTGTCCCAGAACAGATGCTTGACGCCCGTCTCGTAGATGCGCGACGTCGTCAGGTCGAGCGGCTGGGTCGGCAACAGCAGGAAGATGTTGTTGGCGGAAACGTCGGCGCCGGTCGCGTACTGGCTGAAGAAGGTCAGGCCGGGCATGGCCTCCCAGGTGTAGCCGATGCGTCCCGTCACCGGCGCCCAGTCCTTGGTGAACGGAAAGCCCGCGTTCACCAGGCCGTTGACGTCGGTCGAGTTGCGGTCGAGCCCGATATGCTCGACGCGCAGACCGCCGATCAGCGCGAAGGTCCGCGTCAGCTTCAGCCGATCCTCGAACGACAGCGCCTCGTTGTCGATACGCGCGGTCTGCTGCTTGGTCGTGAGCAGGCCGTAGAAACCGCGGTCAGGATTGACCAGCGACACGGAGTCGCCCGGAAAATTCGCTGCCCCCGGCCGGACGAAATCGAGGTAACTCGACGACAGCGTCGTGACCATCCGGTTGTCGAAGCCTGCAATGTTCGTATCCCAGATCAGGTCGGTGATGTTGCCGACCAGCCGCTGGCTATGCGCGACATAGAAGCGCTCGCGATCGACCAGGTTCGTACCGGAGTTGAATGCCTCGATCTCGTTGTTGAACCACGACCGCTCCGCGCCATAGCCATAGGCCTGGCTCTTCAGCGTCAGGTCAGGCGCCAGCTTCAGCTCGAAGCCGCCGCGCAGCCAGACCTCCTGCGCCACGTTGCGGTTGTCGAGAACGTTGTAATTGGTGTTGAAGGTGCGGTCGTCGATCGTGACGGCCCCGAGGTCGGTTCTGTTGAAGTAGGTGCCCGAGACAATCCCTGCCGTCGCATGTGATCCGCTGAAGGCGACCGGCACCAGCGGCGCGCCCCAATAGGCCTTTCCGCGATCCTCGCGATACTCGATCGCGCCCCAGACCTTGAGACTGTCGGAGACGCGGTAGTTCAGCTGGCCCGAGACATCGAGCGTCTTGGTATAGGTGTCGTCGACAAAACCGTTGAGCGAGGAGCGGCTGATGTCGAAGCGGTAGTCGAGGCCTTGAACGTTGGTGCTGCCGCCCGAGCCGTAATGCGCACGGAACGAGTTCAGGGAGTCGTACGAGAAGTCCGCTTCGTTGCGGATCGCTCCGGTGTGCGGCTGCTTGGTGACGAGGTTGATCGCGCCGCCGGCGGCGCCCTCGCCCGAGATAAGCGAGGCCGGGCCCTTCAAAAATTCCACGGCCTCCAGATTGGCCGTGTCCATGATCCGCGAGGTCATGTTCTGCGGGCCGATCTTGATGCCGTTGTAGAGCGTGTTGATCTGGCTGTTGGTGAAGCCGCGCATCGAGAAGCCCGCCGGCTCCCCCGGCGCGTCGCCGGAGGTGACGCCGACCGCGCCCTGGGCCACCTCGGACACGGTGCGATAGCCCTGCTCGCGCATGGTCTGGGCCGAGATGACTTCGACGGTCGCCGGTATCTCCCGCACGGTCAGGCCGAGCCGCGAGGCGCTTTCGGCCACCGCATTGGTGTTGAGCGGCGTCTGCGCCGCCGCAGCTGGCACGGCGGGCTTGGGCGCCACGGATGCGGGCACCGGCCTGCGCGCTGCCGCGCGGCGCGCTATCTGGGCCTCCCGGGCAGCCGGCTTGACCGGCTTGCGGGATTGCGGTGGCGAGACCTCCACGGGCGGGAGCGGCTCGCGGGCCTGCTGCGCCAGCGCGGCGGGCAGATCGAGAGCGGCAAGGGATGTGAACGCGGCGGAAGCGAGCAGAACGCTGCGCGGTCGTACAATACGGATAGAAGAAGACACGGTCTTGGACCTCGGTATGACGTCAGTGGCACGTCACAGCGAACGAGGTCTCACCCTGGGCTTGTCAGCCTTCCGATGAAGCCGAATGTCTGTACTCCCCGACCGACATCTTCGCGTGTGACCACGGCTGACGGCAGGTCTCCTGGCTCGCGGGTCACGACCGCTTCGTCGCCTTCCCGGGACCGAGGACCCAGTGGCTTCTGACGAAGGATTATCCGCTCACAGTTGCGGGGGCAGCCACGGCATTGGGGACAACGTCCCCGCACCGCATTCCCTTTTCATCCCCTCTCGGGGAAACCGTCGCGAGCATCTAGGATTACCAGCAAGACAGAGTCAATGTACCAGTTGCGGCGTTATTGCCACAGCGACCAACTTCCTTGGAGATTTGCATGGAAGGCGCGACCTTCCTCTGGCTGATCCGACATGCACCCGTCGACGGCGTCAAAGGGACGATCCATGCCGCCGATGCACCGGCGGACCTGACCGATCGCGCGCAGCTCGAAGCGCTGCGGCCGCGCTTGCCGCGGGATGCTGCGAGCTATGCGAGCCCTTCCCGGCGCACGGTAGAGACGGCGCGCGCGCTGGGGCTCGAACCGGAACTGGTGGACGAATTCGGCGAACAGGATTTCGGCGGCTGGACCGGCCGGCGACATGACGAACTGGCAGCGAGCGGCGGCGAGGCCTACGTACAATTCTGGAGCGATCCCGCACACCAGAGACCACCGGGCGGCGAGAGCTTTGAGGATCAGGTCGCGCGCGTCCGACTCGGACTGTCGCGGATCGGAGCCGGATCGGCAACGCTCGTCGTGCATTCAGGCACGATCCGCGCCGCGCTGTGCATCGCGCTCGATCTGACACCGGAAGCGGCGTTGCGCTTCGTGATCGATCCGCTGTCGCTGACCCGGATCGACCGGCTCGCGACCGGCTGGCGGGTGGTCTCCGTCAATCAGCGGATCAGCTAGGCCGATCCGGCACGTTGGCCTGCGCAAAAGTCGCCATGCCATTGTGGAGCGCGCAGGCCGACCGCACCAGCGGCAACGCGATGGCGGCGCCCGATCCTTCGCCGAGCCTGAGATCGAGGCTGATCAGCGGTTGCACGTTCAGCGCGCGAAGCACGAGGCGATGTCCCTGCTCCGCCGATTGATGCGAGGGCAGCAGGAACGGCTGGCACGACGGATTGAGCCGCACCGCCGCCAGCGCCGCGACCGACACGATGAAGCCGTCGATCAACACAGGGATGCGGCGCTGCGCAGCCGCAATGATGGCGCCCGCGATCGCCGCGATCTCGAGACCGCCGACGGCACACAGGATCTTTTCGGGCGGCGCGCCCGCAACGCCATGGCGCGCAATCGCGGCATCGATCACGCGCGCCTTGTGCGCGCGACCGGCGGCGTCGACACCGGTGCCGCTGCCTGCGATCTCCTCGGCACTGATGCCGAGCAGGCTCGCCGCAATCGCCGCGGAGGTCGTGGTGTTGCCAATGCCCATCTCGCCGAAGATCAGAAGGTCAGGCCGGCTAGCCTCGGCGCGCGCAACCGCGCGCTGGCCGGCTTCGAAGGCGAAGGCCAGCTCCGCAGGCGTGAGCGCAGCTTCGACGCTGAAATCGCGCGTGCCGTGACGCGGCTTGTCGGTGATGATATCAGGCATCGCCGCCGCCAGCGTGCCGGCGTCAACGACTTCCAGGTTTGAACCCAGCTCGCGCGCCAGCACCGAGATCGCGGCGCCGCCCGAGGCAAAATTCGCCATCATCGCGATGGTGACGGCCTGCGGATAGGCCGACACGCCCTGCGCGACGATGCCGTGATCACCGGCGAAGATGATGATGGGCACGCGCGCGGCACGCGGCTGTTCGCTCGCTTGCAGGCCGGCGAGCTCGATCGCGAGCTGCTCGAGCCGGCCGAGCGCGCCGGTCGGCTTTGTGAGCTGTGCCTGACGCGCGATCGCCGCATCGCGATGGACCGCGGAGATCTCGGGGCATTTCCGGGTGACCCAGTCGGGGAGCATGCTGCCTCGCTTACGGCCTGCGCTTGAGGATGTAGCTGTCCATGATCCAGCCGTGCCGCTCGCGCGCCTCCTGCCGCGCAGCGACGATGCGCGGGCCCGCGTCGGTGAGCGCGCCGGATATGACGATCTGATCGGGCATGCCGAGATAGGCGCCCCACCAGATATGCAGGCCGGCCGGATCGAGCGACTGGAATGCGGTGCCGCCGTCGAGCATCACGACCACCGTATCGACGCCCTGCGGCCAGCCGGCTTCGCGCAAGCGACGGCCTGTCGTGACCAGAAAGGGCTCGCCGATATCGTTGAGCGGCAGCGCATGCGCCGCGCACAGCGCCTGGATCGATGTGATGCCGGGCACGACCTCGATGTCAGGCAAGGGATCGAGCCGGCGCGCAATACGCAGCGAGGAGTCATAGAGCGAAGGATCGCCCCAGATCAGCAGCGCGACCTTGCCGTCACCGCCGAGATGGCCTGCAATGGTCTGCGACCACGCGGCGGCCACGGCATCGTGCCAATCATCCACACCCTTGCGGTAGTCCGCCTCGGCTGCATCACGCACAGGAAGGTCGAACTCAACGATGCGCGTCGCTTTGTTGGTGAGCACGTCTGTGCAGATCGTCCGCCTGAGATCCGCGAGATCGGACTTGGCGCTTCCCTTGCGCGGGATCAGGACGAGATCGGCCGCGTTGATGGCGCGGATCGCGGCGCGCGTGAGCTGCGCGGGATCACCGCAACCGATGCCTATCAGGGAGAGCGTGAGCATCGGGCGTACGGGGCGGCCATGACAGCCGCCCCTTGTCTCTTAAGCCGCGTTGTGCAGGCGCGGGGTGACGAGGCCGGGCGCGGTAACACCGCGCAACGACTTCGCCAGCGCCAGCACGGCGAGATCGGCCAGCGGCTCGATCACGATGACCAGCGCGTAGGAGGCCGCAAACGTCGCGATGTTGGCGAGGTTGCTCATGGCAAAGCCGGAGCCATAAAGCGCCCAGAACGCCACCCAGGCGATCACGCCGGCCTGATAGGTCGTCGAGAGCGCCAGCGCCTGGCGATAGCTGAGATCGACATAGGCGGTGTTGCGCGAAATGATCCGCGCCGCGATCGCCTGGATACCGAACAGCGGCACCAGCAGCGTCGTGACGTTCATGCCATATTGCGGGATGTCAGCGGGCTCGAAGAACGCGCCCTGGAGCAGGAGGCCAAATGCAAGGCCGAGGGCTGCAGGCGCCGCGCCGAACAGCAGGAACAAGGTCGAGCCGAGGATGAAGTGCACCTCGGACACGCCGACCGGGAAGTGCGGCAGGATCTCGAAGAAGGTGAAGACGAGCGCGGTGGTCGCGAGGGTGCGCACGGCGAGCGAGCCGATACCCTGCTCGCGCACGGTCTCGGCCGCGAGCTTCAAGGCAACGCCACCTGCGGCGATGCCGGTTGCGTAACTCAACACGAGCTTGGCGCCCATCACGACGCCGGGTTCGATATGCATGGCTCAGTTCCTTCCTGCCGTCACACCCGACGGCCTTGGCCTCAAAACATGCACGGCCGGTCTCCTGGCTCGCGGTTCACTGGGGTTCTCCGGCCTTCCCGGACCTTGCGGCCCAGTGGCTGATCGGAGCCCCTCACCGCTTACAGTCGCGGGGGCGGCTGGGGTTTTGGGCGCCGCAACTGGGTCCGCCCATCCCCATTCCCGATTATGCTCCGGCGCTTTGCGCCGCGTCGAGCACCATGCCCCTCTTGTGTGCCCCTTTCGCATTGCGGGCGTCAAGGGGCGAACGGCGGCAGTGGCCATCATGACGGATATTCCCCGGCCAGCGCGCCGAACAGGATCACGGCGGCCGTCGAAGCTGCTCCGCCCCGTGCAAGCTGCTCGGCAAGCTCGGCAATCGTGGTGCGGACCAGCCGTTCGTCGGGCCGCCCGAGGGATTCGGCGAACAGCGCCGGGGTGGTTGGAGCGAGGCCGTGGGCGATCAATTTTGCGGCAAGCGCCGGAAAGGTGCGCCGGCCCATATAGACAACGGTAGTCGCTTCAGGATCGGCCAGCGCCGCCCAGTTCAGGTTGGGCGGCAGCTCGCCGGTGACATCGGCCCCGGTGACGAACTGGACTCGGCGTGAGGTGTGCCGTCGGGTCAGCGGAATGCCGGCTTGGGCCGCGGCGACGCAGGCCGAGGTGACGCCGGGAACGATCTCGTAGCCGATGCCGGCTTCGCGCAACGTCTCGATCTCCTCCTCGAGCCGGCCGAATATGCCGGCGTCGCCGGACTTCAAGCGAACGACGCGCACGCCGGTTGCGGCGTAGTCGACCAGCAGACGATTGACATGGTGCTGCTTGGTCGAAGGACGCCCTGCCCGCTTTCCCACCGCGACGAGATTGGCGCCGGGCCGGGCGAGATCAAGGATCGCGCCGGAGGCGAGGTCGTCATAGAGCACGACATCGGCCTCGCGCAGCAGCGCGGCGCCCTTCACGGTGAGGAGCTCGGGATCGCCGGGGCCGGCGGAGATGAAGGAGACGAAACCGCTCACCGGTCCTCCGCGATCAGATGGAAGAATGTGCCGGTGGCACGGCCGCGCTGCGAGCCGGTCTCGGCAATGACCGCGCCCGTTGCATCATGCACGACCGCCAGCGGCGTATCGGGTTGGGCAAGGATGGTCGAATAGTGGAACTCATGACCGCGCAGGCGTGCGCCCGCCTGATGCCCCGGCATCGGCACCGCGAGGGTGGCAAGACGATAGCCCAGATGCATGCGGCGCTTGGCAAAGCTCGTCTCCAGGCCAAGCAGGCCCGTCATCTCATGGCGGATGCCGTCGGCGTCGGTCAGGCCTGCGCCCAGCACCATATAGCCTCCGCACTCGCCGTGCACCGGACGCATCTCGGCGAAGGCGCGCAAGCCGCTGCGAAAGCGCGCATTGGCCGCGATCTTTCCCGCGTGAAGCTCGGGATACCCGCCCGGCAGCCAGCAGACGTCGGCGCTCGAGTCGGGCACTTCATCTGCGAGCGGCGAGAATGTGGAGATCTCCGCGCCCGCCGTACGCCACGCTTCCAGCATATGCGGATAGACGAAGGAGAATGCGGCATCGCGGGCCAGCGCAATGCGCTGCCCTGGCGGCGTCACATTCAGCCCGTTCGCCGAAGGTTGCGGCGACCAGCTGGCAGCGAAGCGCAGCACCGTATCGAGATCGACGTGCTCGGCGACGAAGCGCGCGGCCTCGTCGATCAGCTTTCCGATTTCGGCCTGCTCCTCCGCCTGCACAAGGCCGAGATGTCGCTTCGGCAAACTGATCTCGGCGTGGCGCGGCAGCGCGCCGAACACGGCAATGCCGGCATCGTTGAGCGCACGCCGCACGAGGTCTTCGTGGCGCGGGCTGGCGATGCGATTGAGCACGACGCCGGCAAGGCGCACGCCGGGGCGATAGTCGCGCAGGCCAGCGGCGATCGCCGCCGCCGTTTGCGCCTGCCCCGATGGATCGATCACCAGCACCACCGGCCAGCCCAGCATCTCCGCGATGTCGGCAGAGGCACCGGTGCCGGAAACACCGCGCGCTGCGACGCCATCGAACAGGCCCATCGAGCCTTCGGCGAGGACAATGTCGGCATCCGTGCCGCGGCTGACGAGATGCAAGATCGTCGCGCGGTCCATCGCCCAGCTATCGACGTTGACGGAGGCGCGTCCCGTGGCCGCCGCGTGGAACGCAGGATCGATGTAGTCAGGTCCGCTCTTGAAGCACTGCACCTCGAGGCCACGATTGCGCCAGGCGCGCGCAAGCGCCAGCGTCAGCGTGGTCTTGCCGACGCCGGACGCCGGCGCGGAGATGACGAGCCCTGCCGGCATCAGGAGACCTCCGGAAAGCGCGGCGACACTCCAACGGGCCGATAGCGGCGGTCGTAGTCGGCGGCATAGAGGCGGCTCTCGTCGAAATCCGCAGCGCCAAGGGTCTTACCGACCAGGATCAGCGCGGTGCGCTCCATCTCGGTACCAACGGCGGCATCCAGCGTCGCCAGCTTCGCGCGCACGATGCGCTGATCTGGCCAGCTCGCACGCCAGACGATCGCGACCGGGCAATCCGCGCCGTAATGTGGCGTCAGCTCGGCGACGACCTGGTCGAGCAGATGGATCGACAGATGGATCGCGAGCACCGCGCCGGTCGCGGCGAATGCGGCAAGATTCTCGCCTTCAGGCACCGCGCTGGCACGGCCGGGCGTGCGCGTCAGCACCACGGTCTGGGCAAGGCCGGGCAGCGTCAACTCGGCTTCCAGCGCCGCCGCGGCAGCAGAGAACGAGGGAACGCCGGGCGTGATGCTATAGGGAATACCGAGCGCGCGCAGGCGGCGGAGCTGCTCGCCCATCGCCGACCAGATCGAGAGATCGCCGGAATGCAGCCGCGCGACATCCTTGCTCTCTGCATGCGCAGCGACAATCTCCGCGACGATCTCGTCGAGCGATAGCGGCGCGGTGTTGACGATGCGCGCGCCGGGCGGGCAATGCGCCAGGACGCCTTCGGGCACCAGCGAGCCGGCATAGAGACAGACCGGACAGGCCGCGATCAGGTCGCGGCCGCGCAACGTCAGCAAATCGGGAGCGCCCGGCCCGGCGCCAATGAAATGCACGGTCATGCGCCGTCTCCTTCCGCGATCGCCGCGGTCGCGGTGCGATCCTGCGAGACGACGCGTGGCGCGATCAGCCGGGCCCGAGGGCCGGCCGCGGCGAGCGCCGCAGCTTCGGCAACAGATCCCGTGCCGAATATCTCCGCGATGAGCTTCGATTGCGTCGACGTGCCGATGCCGGCCAGCACGTCAGCCGGGACAGCCCTAATCGGCACGCCGCATTCACGTGCGAGCTGCTTCAGCGCCGCTGCGTCGGCCTTGTCGCTGACAGTTGCCACCGCCGCAAGCCCTTCGGGACCGCCGGCAGCCAGAAGCGCTTCGCGGAGCGAAGCCAGCGTCACATCGCGCCTGAATCCGAGCCCGGCGACCTTCATCGGACCGCACTCCATTGCACCACAGGCCGCGCCGCCTCCCAGGACCGGTAGCGGCCGAGCGGAGCGGCATGTGCAATCTCGACCCGCATCAATTCGCCGCCATGGCGCTGGTGCAGCTCGCCGAGCAGCGCTTCCGTCTCCAGTGTGACTGAATGCGCGACCAGCCGAGCACCCGGCGCGAGCCGGGACCAGATTGCATCAAACATCGCGCTATCGAGGCCGCCGCCGATAAAGACGGCGTCCGGTGTGTCCAGCGCCGCAAGCGCTTCGGGCGCTTTGCCCGTAACGATGGTGATGCGGTGCGCCAGTCCGAACGCGGCTGCATTCTTGCGAATGTTCGCGGCGCGATCCTCGCGCGCCTCGACCGCAGTCGCCGTCCCACCACACAGCGCCCACTCGACCGAGATCGAACCCGAGCCCGCGCCAATATCCCACAGCCGTTCACCGGGACGCGGCGCCAGCGCGGAGAGCGCGAGCGCACGGACCGGTCGCTTGGTGATCTGACCGTCATGGATGAAGAGATCGTCTGAAAGTCCCGAGCTGCGGGGGATGCCCTGTACGCCCTTCGCCTCGACGGCTACTGCGACCAGGTTTCCGGCGAGATCGCCTGCAAAGCTGTCGGCGCGATATTCCCTGATGCTTTCGCGCGGACCACCAAGCGCGGCGAGAGTCCAGAAGGCCGAGGCGCCCCATCCGCGCTCGCTCAGCCATGTCGCGAGATCACCTGCAGCTTTCCCATCGCGCACGAGGCAAATGATGCGCGCCCCTCGCGCCAGATGCGGCACAAGACGCTCGAACGGCGCAGCGTGAAGCCCGAGGCAGACGGTGGATTCGAGCCGCCAGCCCAGCCGCGCGGCCGCAAGCGAGAAGGTCGACGGCGCAGAGTACGCAATCCACTCGCCCCCATCGAGCTTCTCGGCAAGGCTCGCGCCGGCGCCGTACCAGAAGGGATCGCCGGAGGCGAGCACCGCCGTCGGCCGGCCGCGGCAGCCCAACACGATATCTGCGTCGAACGGCACAGGCCAAGCACGGCCGCGGCTTCCCACGTCTGCAAGCGCGAGGTGGCGCTCACCGCCGAAGACGGTTTCAGCCCTCGCAAGTGCCTTTCGGCTTGCTTCTGACAGCCCGGCAAGGCCATCTTCGCCGATACCGATGATGGTCAGCCAGGGATCAGCCAAGGAATTAGCCATGACGCGCGCCCTCATTCTGGGCGGAACGGCCGATGCGAGCTCGCTCGCTGCGGAGATCGCGCGGGCGCGCATCGATGCCGTCTATTCCTATGGCGGCCGCACCCGCGCGCCCGCCGACCAGCCGCTGCCGACCCGCATCGGCGGCTTCGGCGGCGCGAGCGGCCTCGCCGACTATATCCGCGGTGAAGGCATCACGCACGTGATCGACGCAACGCATCCCTTCGCTGCCGAGATGAGCCGCAATGCGGTCGCGGCTTGCGCCGAAACCGGCACGCCGTTGATCGCGCTCGAACGCATGCCATGGGACAGGACGCAAGGCGACAACTGGATCGAGGTCGCGGACGTCAGCGCCGCAGTCGCCGCGCTGCCGGCGGCGCCCGCACACGTGTTCCTCGCCATCGGCCGCCAGCACATCGCGCCGTTCGCGGCCAAACCGCAGCACGCCTACACGCTGCGGTTCGTCGATCCCCCCGAAACATCCCTGCCCTTCGCCGCGGACGTGATCGTATCGCGCGGTCCGTTCACGTTCGACGCCGAGCTCGAGATGATGCGCACGCGCGAGATCGCCTGGGTCGTCGCCCGCAATTCCGGCGGCGACGGCGCGCGCGCCAAGGTCGACGCGGCCCGTGTGCTCGGCCTGCCCGTGATCATGATCTCGCGGCCAAAACTGCCCGAGCGGCCGCGAGTTGAAAGCGTCGCCGAGGTTATGGAGTGGCTCGGTCATTCTACCCGCCTCGGTGCATAGACCCAGCGGCCGACGCGGCGCGTCTGCGAATTGCCGACGATCACCAGCGTGCGCATGTCGGCCATCTCGGGCCGCGCCTCGTTCAGTGTCACGGTCGCGATCTTCTCGTCGGCAGCGCTGATCGCCCGCGCGAAGATCACGAGGCGCTCGCCGCAGCCGGCCTCCTTCAGCGCTGCGAGCGCGCGGCCAAATCCCTCCGGCCGGCTTGCCGAGCGCGGATTGTACATCGCGATCGCAAAGTCGGCTTCCGCCGCGAGGCGCAGCCGCTTCTCGATCACCGCCCAGGGCTTGAGATTGTCGGAGAGATTGATCGCGCAAAAATCATGGCCGAGCGGCGCACCCGCACGCGCGGCCGCCGCGAGCATCGCGGTGATGCCCGGCAGCACGCGGATTGGCAGCTCGCGCCATTGCGGCGCCTGTTCGAGCGCCTCGAACACGGCGGACGCCATGGCAAAGACGCCGGGATCGCCTGAGGAGACGACAACGACCTGGCCGCCTTCGGCGGCCAGGCGCAACGCCTCGCTCGCGCGTTGCAGCTCTTCGCGATTGTCGGATGGATGCAGCTTGAGACCTGGTCGCGGCGGCACACGCGCGACATAGGGTGCATAGCCCAGAACATCCGTCGCGGAGGCGAGCGCGGCGGAAACCTCGGGCGTCACCAGCGCCTCGCTGCCCGGCCCAAGGCCCGCGATGGTCAGCGTGCCCGTCATTCGGCAGCGTCCAGATGCCGTCCCTTGCCGTGCACCAGCACGATCGCGAAATAGGGACAGTCGGCCGCATCGATATCGGCGAGCCGCACGACGCGCTCACCCGGCATGGTGCCGCGTTCGACCAGCCAGGCGTCGTCCAGCCGGCCGGCGGATGCGAGCGCGCGGCGCACCTTTGCGAGATTGCGGCCGGTCTTCATGACGACCAGCGCATCGGAATCGCGCATCCGGCGCTCGAGCTCGTCCTGGGGGAGCGTCCCCATCAGCACCGTCGTGACATCGTCACCCAGCGCAATCGGCAGTCCGACGCCATTCCAGCAACCGACCATCCCGGGAATGCCGGCGATCACCTCGATCTCGACACGCCCCTGCAAGCGCATGTGCAGGTGCATGAAGGATCCGTAGAAGTAGGGATCGCCCTCGCAGAGCACAACCACGTCGACCGCGCGCGCCAGCCGCGCCAGGCGCTCGGCCCATTCGTCGTAGAAGCCGGCGAGCAGCTGGACATAGTCCGGACTGTCGAAGGCGATCTCGGTCGTAACCGGATATTCCATGGGATATTCGGTGACGTCGGCAGCCAGCATGCCCTCGACGATGCGGCGCGCCTGGCCCGGCCGACCCTTCTTGCGGAAATAGGCAACATGCTGCGCGGCGCGCACGGTCCGATCGGCGCGCACGCTCATCAAATCGGGATCGCCGGGGCCGAGACCGCAGCAGATGATGCGTCCCATCGCTATTCGCTCCGGCTCGCCAGCGCGTTCACGGCGGCAACCGTGATCGCGGAACCACCGAGGCGGCCCTCGACGGTCAGCGCAGCGACCTTCGGATCGGCCATCAGCGCCGCCTTGGACTCGGCGGCACCGACGAAGCCGACGGGACAGCCGATGATCGCCGCCGGCCGCGGACAGTTTTGGTCCTCCAGCATGTTGAGGAGATGGAATAGCGCGGTCGGCGCGTTGCCGATCGCAACGATCGCGCCCTCGAGATGGGGCCGCCACAGCTCCAGCGCCGCGGCCGAGCGGGTGTTGCGCATGGACTGCGCCAGCGCCGGTACGGCGGCGTCACCGAGCGTGCAGATGACGGCATTGTGGGCTGGCAGTCTCGCGCGCGTAATCCCCTCAGAGACCATCCGCGCATCGCACAGGATCGGCGCGCCCTTCTGCAGGGCGGCGCGCGCGACGGTCGCCATGCCTGATGTGAAGCGGATATGCGCTTCGAGGCCCACCATGCCGGCGGCATGGATCATCCGCACGACGACCTGCTCCTCATCGGGTGTGAAGCGGGCAAGATCGGCTTCTGCGCGAATGGTCGCAAAGGACTGCCGGTAGATCGCCGCGCCATCGGTCTCGTAAACGTGCGGCATCAATGCCCTCCCAGCAGGATGGAGGGGTTGCCGACGATGTCGTCGCGATTCAGCCCGCGCAGGACGGGCTCGTCGCGCGTCGATCCGCCGCGCACGAGATCGAAGCCCGCGCCGGTCGCGACCAGCGTGATCGCGGCTGTGCCGGAATGCGCGCAGCCCTTGGCGCAGCCGGAGACATGAAGCCGAGCCGCCGCGCCGATGTTCGGCGCAAGCGCGGCCGCCAGCGCGCGGGTATCGGCATGGGCCTCGCGGCAACGCGGCGCGCCGCTGCAGGCGATGACGCGCAGCGCCGGGTCGTAGGCCTCGGTGATGAGGCCAGCCGCGGTCGGCATCGTCCGCTTGCCTTCGCTCAAGACCATCCGCCACGGCGTCATGCGCAGCGCATGGCCGCAACCGGCGAACTGGTTGAGCGTCGCATGCGGCATCTGCCCGAAGGCGACGCCGACCAGCGCGCCCTGCGGATAAAGGCCGGGACGCGCCGCGGCCATGACCGGCGCAGGTTCGGTCTCACCCCGTAACGCCGCGGGCAATTCCGCACCGGCCGCGAGATGCGCGGCCATGCGCCCTCGCCCGCCCCTGGCACCGCCCGATGACACGAACCAGCTTGCAAGCGCGAGCGCGGCGGCGACGGCCTCGCCGCGCGCGACAGACCGGCCGAACTCGGCGCCATTGGCACGCACCAGCAGCCCGCCGGCCCGGTCGCGCTCGATCCGCACATCCGCGGAATCGCCGGCGAGCACGCGCGAGGTGCCGTCATCGACGGCGAAACCGAATTTCGTCGGAAGCGCGAGCACGCTGTTCTCAAGCGCTTCCTCGAGCTCGGCGGCAAGCGCCTGGGTCTCGTCGCCCGCGCGCCAGAACGGTGTCACCAGAATGTTGCGCCGGGACTCGGTGTCGGGATCCGGATCGAGCAGCGCCAGTTGCGCGAGCCCGTCGAGCAGCAGCCGATGGCTGCTTTCGCTGACGCCCCTGATCTGGAGATTGGCGCGGCTGGTGACGTCGATCAGGCCGTTGCCGTGGCGTTCGGCCAGATGCGCAAGTCCGGAGATCTGCGCCGCATCCAGCCGCCCGCCGAACGGGCGCACGCGGACGACGAGTCCGTCGCCCGATTGCATCGGCCGCAGCGCGCCCGGGCACCAGCCCTTGACCATGGCCGCGCTCATGAGGCCTCCCGCAGCGCAGCCGCGATCGAATTGCGGCGGGTCCGCCAGAGTGACGCCTCGTGCAAGCGAGTGAAGCACATCTCCATCGCGGCAAGGGCCGCCGGATTCTCACGGGCCATGAAGGCGCTGACATCCTCGTTGCCCAGCGTCGCGTCGTAGTAGAGATCGAACAGATGCGGCGGCACGGCGCCGGCCAGATGGGCGAAGGCGGCCATATGTTCGAGCGTCGCGGAGATCTCGGCCGCCCCGCGAAAACCGTGGCGCATCATGCCGGCGATCCAGGCCGGATTGGCCGCGCGCGCGCGGACCACACGCGAGATTTCTTCGGTCAGCGTGCGCGCATGCGGCTGGTCGGGGCGCGTTGCGTCGAGATGATAGAGCGACGGTGCGGTCCCGCCGAGCTGTGCTGCGGCGGCCGCAATCCCCGCTTCATGCGCGGCGTAGTCGGCGGCGAGCAGGAGATCGGTTTCCGGCAAGTCCTGGACGTGGACGAACGCATCGGCCGACGCGAGCCGCTGTTCGATGCCGGCGCGATCGGCCCTGATCTCGCCGTCGGCGGTGAACGCCCAGGAGGACGCCGACAGCCAGGCCTTACCGGCCGCTTCGCGGGTCTCGGATGTGAAGGCATCCGGGATCGCCGACAGGCCGACGCCGTATTGTCCGGGACGCGGCGCGAACACGCGGGAGGTGCGGTGGCGATAGGGATTCTCCTCGCCCTCGTCGTCGCGCGACGCGAGCGCCTCGGACGCGGCTTCGAACAATTGCGCAAGGCCTGCGAACACATCGCGGAACAGGCCGGACACGCGCAGCGTGACGTCGATGCGGGGACGGCCGAGCTCGGCCGGCGCGATGATATCGTAACCGGTGACGCGGCCGGAGGCGTGATCCCAGCGCGGCGCGAGGCCGGCCAGATGCAGCGCCATCGCAAACTCCTCGCCCGCGGTGCGCATCGTCGCAGAACCCCAGAGATCGACGACAAGGCCCTTCGGCCAGTCGCCGTGATCCTGCAGATGGCGCCGCAGCAGCTCTTCAGCGAGCTTGATGCCTTGCGCATGCGCCGACGGCGTCGGCACCGCGCGCGGATCGACGGCGAAGAGATTGCGCCCGGTCGGCAACACGTCCTGACGGCCGCGATAGGGCGAGCCCGACGGTCCCGGCGCGATGCGCCGTCCTGCGAGCGCAGCACGCAGCGCATCCCGCTCCGCCTCGCCGCAAGCGCCGCGGCCGAACACATGCAGGCCGTCGCCGAACTGACTTTCCTTGAGATCGCAGACGAAGCGGTCGATGCGCGGGATCGCTTCGGCCGGTGCAGCCGATGCATCCAGACCGAGATCGTCCTCCAGTCCTGCCGCGCGCGCCTCGTCACGGATCGCAGCGATCAATCGTTGTCGGCGCGCGGGATCGAGACCATCGGCGGTCGAATATTCGTCAAGGAGCCGCTCCAGCCGGCGCAAGCCCTCCGGCACGGCTGATCTTTCGAGCGGCGGCGGCAGATGGCCGATCGTCACCGCGCCGATGCGCCGCTTGGCCTGCGCGGCCTCGCCGGGATCGTTGACGATGAAGGGGTAGACGACGGGGAGATCGCCGATCAGTGCTTCCGGCCAGCAGCGCGATGACAGCGCCACCGATTTCCCGGGTAGCCATTCCAGCGTGCCATGCGCGCCCATATGCACGACGGCGTCACAACCCTGCTGCCGGAGCCAGAGATAGAACGCGACATAGGCATGGCGCGGCGTGCGGGCGAGATCGTGATAATCGTTATCGCGCCTCGCCGTTTCGCCGCGCTCGGGCTGGAGCGCGATGATCGACTTTCCGCACGCCATGCCCGCGAAATGAAACGCGCCGTCGCGGCAGCTCGGATCATTCTCCGGTGCGCCCCAGGCTCGCGCGAGCTCATCCTGCAAGGCTTGCGGAAGACGCGCGAGCGCGGCGCGATAATCGGCAACGCTCCAGGTCAGGTGCTGCGCGAGCAGCGTCTCGCCGAGCGCATGGACCGGCGCGACATCGAAGCCGGCCTCCGCGAGATCGGCTACCAGGGCTTCGACCGAAGCAAGCGCATCGAGACCAACCGCATGCGCGATCTGGTGCGGACGGCCCGGATAGTTCGAGAGCACGATCGCCGCGCGCTTCTCGCCGGCAGGCTTCTCCGCGAGGTGCCGCCAGGCCGCGACGCGCGCGGCGACGGCCTTGACGCGCTCATCATCCGCGCGATGAGCCAGGTGCGAAAACTGCAGATCGGGATCGCGCTCAGCGGCCGACTTGAAGCTCACCACGCCGGTGAACAAACGACCATCGACCTCGGGCAACACCACATGCATCGCGAGGTCGCCGGGCGAGAGGCCGCGCAGCGATTCCATCCAGTCCTCACGCCGCGCGGTGGAGAGCGCGACCTGAAACACAGGACACGTCGCGGCATCGAACGGCGTGGTGCCGTCGTCGCCAACCGCGGAAAACGCCGTCGCATTGACGATCGCAGCCGGCGGATTTTGCGCGAGATATGCGCGCAGCCAATCGGCAACGCCTGCAGCCTTCAACGAAGTGACGAACACGCCATACGCGTCAAAACCGTTGTCACGCAACGCCGCGATGAGTGCATCGACGGGGCCGGTGTCGGCCGCGGTGAGATAGGAGCGATAGAAGGTCACCAGCGCGCGCGGCTTTCCCTCGTCCGACGTCGGCGCAGCAATGACGCCGCGCGCGGGATCGTAAAAGCCCATCTCGGGAACGGTCATCTCGCCGGCGACCGGGCCTGCATAAAGCCCCGAGGCCAGCGCAAGCTGCGCGATCGCGGCTTGCGCCGCGACCGGGCCGCCGGTGTCGCAGAGCACCTTCAGCCGCCGCAGCGTCGAGACCGGCAATGTCGAATATGCATCGAGCCGGGTGTCGTCGCGGCCATCGGCCGGCAGCACGGCCAGCACAATGCCGCGATCCTTCGCGAGTTGTTGGAGAGCCGCGAGCCCGTACGGCCAATAGGACTCGCCGCCGATCAGGCGCACCAGGATGCCCCTCGCCTGCGACAGCGTGCGCTCGATATAGGTGTCGACCGACAGCGGATGACGCAGCTCCGCGAGATTGGCGAGCCGCAGCGACGGCAGGCTGTCACGGCCTCGCCGCCAGCCGGCCGCGAACGCGGCAAGGTCCGAATCCGAGTACGAGAGCACCACGAGATCAGCCGGGTCCTGGCCGATGTCTCTTGGCGTCGCGGTCTCCTCCAGACCGTGGCTCTCGCGGAAGACGACGTGCATCAGATACCAAGTCCTGACCTGATCGCGGCCTCGTCGATGTCACCATGCTCGCCGATCACGACGAGCTTTGACTGCCTGAGACCCGCGCCCCAGGGCTTGTCGAACTGGTGGCGCACGCGTTCGCCGACGGCCTGCAGCAACAAGCGCATCGGCTTGCCCGCGACCGCGATGTAGCCCTTGGCGCGCAGCACGTTCTGCTCGCGCGCCAGACGCTGCACGGAAGCGACCAGCGCATCGATATCGGCAACTTCCGGAAGATCGATCACGACGGAAGCGAAATCGTCATGCTCGTGCTCCTCCTCGCCATCATGATGCGAGGGGCGCGCGGCGAGATCATTCTCCGCGGCAGCGCCGAGACCGAGGATCACGCGCGCATCGATTGCGCCGTCGGTGACGGGCAGCATCGGCACGCGCCGCGGCATCTCGGCGGTGATCGCCGCCTTGGCGGCTTCAATCCCTGCGCTGCCGGCGAGATCGGCCTTGGTCAGCAGCACGATATCCGCACAGGCGATCTGGTCCTCGAACACTTCCGACAGCGGCGTCTCGTGATCGAGATTCTCGTCCGCCGCACGCTGCGCTTCGACCGCAGCCGGGTCCGGCGCGAAACGGCCGGCGGCCACAGCCTCGGCATCGGCGAGTGCGATGACGCCGTCGACCGTGATGCGCGAGCGGATCTCCGGCCAGTCGAACGCCTTCAGCAGCGGCTTCGGCAGCGCCAGGCCCGAAGTCTCGATCAGGATGTGATCAGGCCGCACCGGCCGCGCCAAAAGCTGCTCCATGGTCGGAATGAAATCGTCGGCGACGGTGCAGCAGATGCAGCCATTGGCGAGCTCGACGATGTTCTCCTCCGGGCAATTGGCGTCGGCGCAGGACTTCAGGATCTCACCATCGACACCCTCGCTGCCGAACTCGTTGACGAGCACGGCGAGCTTCTTGCCGTTGGCATTGCTGAGCAGATGCTGGATCAGCGTGGTCTTGCCGGAACCGAGAAACCCCGTAACCACCGTGACGGGGACTTTTGCGAGCGAGTTCATTCAGCGGCCTCCGGCACGACGGCGATGGGGGGAATGCGGGCAAGCGATTGCTTGCGGAAGATTTCGGGGCGGCTGCGCCAGGGCACGAGGCCATCGGGTGCCGCCGCATAGGCCGCGGCGCCGGCGACGACGTCCTGCGCATTCGCATCCGACAGGCGGCCATAGACGTAGGACCAGCGGCCGGGCGCGCTGAGCGCGACCGAGCAGCCCTGGCTGCATGCCGACAGGCATTCGACGGGAACCACATTGACACCCTCGGGCACGCCGGCCTCGAGAATCGCACCATGCAGGCGCTTGCCGGGCGTGGTCTCGCCCTCGCCAAGCGTCTGGCCGGCGCGGCAGGTGATGCAGACGTGAAGTGTGACGGTCATCGCCTCTTCCAGGATAAACATCGGGAGGCGATGAGGCACACGGACCATTCTCCTGAAGGCCCGCTTCCCCGTCGCGGAACACCCCGTCCGCCGGTCCAAAACTCGTCCGCGCTGGCAGGTCTCCCGGCTTGCGGAGCAGGGTTTTGCCCTTCGATCCCCGCCTTCCCGATTCCCGTGGGAATCAGTGGCTTCGGGCATCTCTCCGGTCACGGTCGCGGGGGCGGCTGCATTTTGGACCCAAATCTTGCCGATTCGGACCCTATCGCATTCCCTCTTCGCCTGTCATAGGACAGGAACCAACGCCGGGCCACCATTTGCCCCCGGCCGCCTCTTGTCAAGCCGAAGGACCCGTCAGATGACGCCTGAACCGGATACCCAAACGGCCGAGGAAACCGACGCCCGGCACGCCCAGAAAATGGCGAAGAAGAAGGCCGCCCGCGACAAGATCATGGCGACCAAGAGCGGCGAAAAGGGCCTCATCATCGTCCATACCGGCGCGGGCAAGGGCAAGTCCTCCTCCGCCTTCGGCATGATCGTCCGCTGTGTCGCCCACGGCTTCCCCTGCGCGGTCGTGCAGTTCATCAAGGGCGCCTGGGAAACCGGCGAGCGGCGCCTGCTCACCGGCCATTTCGGCGACCTCTGCCAGTTCCACGCCATGGGCGAAGGCTTCACCTGGGAGACTCAGGACCGCGCCCGCGACATCGCCGCCGCGCGCGCCGGCTGGGAGAAGGCGAAGGAGCTGATCCAAGATTCCAGCCTGCGCATGGTCGTGCTCGACGAGATCAACATCGCGCTGCGCTACGACTATCTCGACATCGCCGAGGTCGTCGAGTTCCTGACCACACAGAAGCCGCCGATGACGCATGTCGTGCTCACCGGGCGCAACGCCAAGGACGAGCTGATCGAGATTGCCGACCTCGTCACCGAGATGACGCTGGTGAAGCACCCGTTCCGCTCCGGCATCAAGGCACAGGCCGGCGTCGAGTTCTGATTTCGATGGCACGCGCATTGATGATCCAGGGAGCCGGCTCGGACGTGGGCAAATCGCTCATCGTCGCCGGCCTTGCGCGCGCGTTCACGCGGCGCGGCCTGCGTGTGCTCCCGTTCAAGCCGCAGAACATGTCGAACAACGCGGCCGTCACCGTCGATGGCGGCGAGATCGGCCGCGCCCAGGCGCTGCAGGCGCTCGCCGCCGGCGTCGAGCCGCACACCGACATGAATCCGGTGCTGCTGAAGCCCGAGACCGATGTCGGCGCACAGGTCGTCGTGCATGGAAAGCGCATTGCCACCGCGCGTGCGCGCGAGTATGCGGCGATGAAGCCCTCGCTGATGGGCGCGGTGCTCAAGAGTTTTGAGCGTCTGAAGGCGCGCGCCGATCTCGTACTGGTGGAAGGCGCCGGCAGCCCGGCCGAGGTGAACCTGCGCAAGGCCGACATCGCCAATATGGGCTTTGCCCGCAAGGCCGACGTTCCGGTCGTGCTGGTCGGCGACATCGACCGCGGCGGTGTCATTGCGCAGCTCGTTGGTATCAAAGCGGTCATCGATCCCGACGATGCCAAGATGATCCAGGGTTTTGTCATCAACAAGTTCCGCGGCGATCCCACGCTGTTCGACGACGGTTATAGGCTGATCGAAGCGAAGACGGTCTGGCGCGGCTTCGGCGTCCTGCCCTGGTTTGCCCGCGCCGGCGAGCTGCCAGCCGAGGACGCGCTGGGCCTGAGCGATGCGCGCAAGCCGGGCCAATGCAAGATCGCGTGCCTGGCACTGTCGCGGATCGCCAATTTCGACGATCTCGATCCACTCAAGCTCGAGCCCGGCGTCGATCTCGTGATGGTTCGTCCGGGCGAAGCGATCCCGGGTGATGTCCGTCTCGTCATCATCCCCGGCTCAAAATCCACCCGTGGCGATCTCGCCTTCCTGCGCGCGCAGGGCTGGGACATCGATCTCCTGGCGCATCATCGCCGGGGCGGCCATGTGCTCGGCCTCTGCGGCGGGTATCAGATGCTCGGGCGCAGCGTCGCCGATCCTGAAGGCCTCGAAGGCCCGGCGGGCGACACGCCAGGTCTCGGGCTTCTCGATGTCGAGACGGTGATGAGCCCGCAGAAGACGCTGACGCGCGTCGCGGCCGTACACGCCGCGACCGGTCAGCCGATCGAAGCCTACGAAATCCACATCGGCCGCACCGACGGGCCCGATCGCGCCCGTCCGTTCGCCAGCTTGAACGGCGAGCCGGAAGGCGCGATCTCACGCGACGGCCGCGTGCAGGGCAGCTACCTGCACGGCCTCTTCACGTCGGACGATTTTCGCAAGGCGTATCTGGCGAAGCTCGACATTCCCGCGGGAAACGAGCCCTATCACGCCAGGGTCGAGAGCGCGCTCGATGCGCTCGCCGACCACATCGAAAAGCATCTCGACGTCGAAGGCCTGCTCGCGCTAGCGCGCTAGAGCCTCGGCAAGGCGCGACCATTCGGCTTCGTTGCCTGGAAGCCCGAGACGCAACCATGCCGGCTTCTGCACGAAGACACGCGACCATATATGGGCGCGCGCGAGCTTGTCCTGTGCGGCCAGCGCGTCAGGCGTCTCGTAAAGGCGAAACAGCGGCGTGCCGCCAATCAGCGCCCAGCCTTGCGACTGCACCATCGCGTCGAGCCGTATGCTGTCGCGTGCAAGGCGCGCTGAGGTGGTCTCGGCCCAGGCATCGTCGCGCAACGCGCGGCAGCCGATGGCGATCGCCGCTCCCGAGATCGGCCATGGGCCCGATGCCGCCGCGAGCCTGGCGACATCGGCGGTATTCCCGATCGCGAACCCTAGCCGCAGGCCGGCAAGTCCGTAAAACTTCCCGAAGGAGCGCAGGATCAGCAGTCCCGGCCGATCTGCGTCCGACGCGAGCGACAGATGCGGAGCGGCATCGGCAAAACTCTCGTCGATCACGAGGCGGCCGACGCGCGGCAGCAGTGCGAGCAAATCCTTTGGCTCATAGTTTCGGCCATCGGGGTTGTTGGGATTGACGACGATGGCGAGATCCGCGCTGGCCAGCGCGTCGAGTTCGCTGACCTCCTGCACATCCCAGCCGGCTGCCGAGAGCACCCCGGCATATTCATTGTAGGTCGGCGCGAGAATGCGGGCGCGGCCGTATGGCGCGAGTTGCGGCAAGAGTTGAATGGCGGCTTGCGCGCCACCCATCGCAACGAGCGCCGCACTCGTGCGGTAGGCGTGCCGCGCAGCCTGATGCAAGGCATCGATCTCGGAACTCGACGGTAGCGCACTCCAGGCGCGCATGCTCACCTCGCCCACCGGATAAGGCACCCGGTTGATCCCCGTCGACAGATCGATCCAGTCCTCGGCACGGCCGCCAAACCGCCGCTGGGCCAGATCGAGATTTCCACCGTGCTCGCGCATGCCCCGTTCTTTCACGCGAAGGCCAGGATCGCAAGCAGGCCCGTCAGCAGCAGCATGGCACGGCGGTAGACGTTCAGTCCTTCGCCGATGTCGGCGGGATGCGGATCGCGCGCGCCTTCGTTGAGCCAGGGCTCGTCGGTGACGCTGCCGTGATAGATGCGCGGGCCGCTGAGCCGCACGCCAAGTGCGCCCGCCATCGCCGCCTCCGGCCAACCGGCGTTGGGCGAGCGGTGGCGACGCGCATCGCGCGTCATGCGAGACAGCGCCTCGGATCGCCTTGGCGCCAGCAGCACGAACAGAAACCCGGTCAGGCGTGCCGGAATGAAATTTGCGACATCGTCCATGCGCGCCGCGGCCCAGCCGAAGGCCTCGTGTCGTTCATTGCGATGACCGATCATGGAATCCAGCGTGTTGATGGCCTTGTAGCCGAGGATGCCTGGCAGGCCGAACAGCGCGCCCCAGAACACCGGTGCGACGATGCCGTCGGAGGCATTTTCGGCAAGACTCTCGATTGCCGCGCGCGCGATGCCGGCATCATCGAGCGCCGCCGGGTCGCGGCCGACGATGCGCGAGACCGCCTCGCGTGCTGCGGCGATGTCGCCTGCCTGCAAAGGCACGGCAACGGCGGCAACGTGATCATGGAGCGAGCGCAGCGCGACCAGCGGCCAGGCGAGCACGCCGACCAGCGCGATCTGGATCCAGCCCGAGGCAAGCCAGCCCTGAAGCATCCAGCCGAGTGCGACGGAAAGTACAATCACCAAAAGCGCTCCCGCGACACCGGCAGCGCGCCGAAGTGCTGGCGGATCGGAGGAGCGATTCCAGCCGGCATCAATCGCGCCAATCAGTCGGCCGAGCCAGGTCACGGGGTGACCGATCCGCGCGAACAGCCAGGACGGCCAGCCCAGACAGGCATCCACCGCCATCGCCACCACCATCGCGCCCGCAAAACCCACCGATACCTCCTGTCCTGCCCCTGTTGCGCAAAGCGAGGGGTAAGCGCAAGCCCCCGGCGGCCTGATTTCGGCTTTGTCTTTGGCTACGATTGGTGATTAGTGCTGCCGACAGGAGACCTTCATGGCCGTCATTCTGATCACCGGCGGAGCGCGATCGGGCAAGAGCACGCGGGCGGAAGTGCGGGCGCGCGCCTTTCCGGGGCAGCCTGTCTATCTCGCGACGGCGGAGGCGCTCGATGCCGAAATGGAGTCGCGCATCGCAAAGCATCGCGCGCGGCGCGGAACCGACTGGATCGAGCGCGAGGTGCCGCTGGATCTCGTGCCCGCTCTGCTCGCAACTGATGGCGGCGGCGCAAGGCTCGTGGACTGCCTGACACTATGGCTTTCCAACCTCATGCATGCGACGCGCGACTGGGAGCGTGAAGCGAGAGAGCTTGCCAGCGCCCTGCCCCGCCTCAACAGCCCCGTCGTCCTCGTCACCAACGAAGTCGGCCTCGGCATCGTTCCGGACAATGCGCTGGCGCGCAGCTTCCGCGACGCCGCCGGGATCATGAACCAGATCATCGCGGCCGTCGCCGACGAGGTCGAGTTCGTCGTTGCCGGCCTGCCGATGAAACTGAAATGACGCCGCGCGCCGAACTGTTCAAAGACCTCGTTGCCGATCTCAGGATGGCGGCGTCGTTCGTCACGATCTTCCCCGTGGCGCCGTCGAAGCCTGCAGTTGACGGCGCCGTCGCGCGCGCGACCTGGGCGCTCCCCGTGGCGGGACTTCTGGTCGGCCTTATCGGCGCTCTGGCCTACAAGGTCGCCATCCGCCTCGGACTGACACCGAACCTTGCCGCCCTGCTTGCACTCGCCACGACCACCCTCATCACCGGCGCGCTGCATGAGGACGGGCTGGCCGACACCGCCGACGGGCTCGGTGGCGGCCGCACGCGCGAGCGCAAGCTCGAGATCATGCGCGACAGCCGGATCGGCACTTATGGCGTCTGCGCGCTGATCCTGTCGTTCGGCCTGCGCTGGAGCGCGCTTGCGGCGATTGCCAATCCATCGGCCGTCGCACTTGCGCTCTGCGCCGCGCACACCGCTGCCCGCGCCGGCGTACCGGCCTTCATGTCGCTGGTGCCGCCGGCGCGGCCTGACGGACTGTCGGCAAGCGCCGGATCGCCGCCGGGCCGCAGCGTCGCCATCGCCTTCGCGGTTGGAACGCTCGTGCTCGCCCTGGCGTTGGGGCCGGGCAAGGCGCTGGTCGGCCTGATCTTGATCTCGCTCGCCGGGCTGCTGCTGGCGCGGCTCGCGATCCGCCAGATCGGGGGGCAGACCGGCGACATTCTCGGCGCGTTCGAGCAGATTGGCGAAATCCTGATCCTGCTGGTCGCCGCGGCATTTCAGATGGGACGCTGATCTCATGGTCGAGTTCGACGACACCTTCCGCCGGCACCTGCGCGAGCTGTTCGTGTGGCGCCGCGACGTGCGCCGCTTTCGCAGCGATCCGCTGCCGGAGGGCACCATCGATCGCCTGATCGAGACGGCCTGTCTTTCCCCGTCGGTCGGCCTCAGTCAGCCCTGGCGCTTCGTGATCGTCGACGATGCGGTAAGGCGTAGCGCCGTCATCGACGATTTCAGGGCGTGCAACGCCGATGCCCTGAACTGTTACTCCGGCGAACGCGCTGCGCGCTATGCCACGCTGAAGCTGTCGGGTCTCGAACAGGCCCCGGGCCACCTTGCCGTGTTCGCGGACAAGGCCAGCGACGTCGGCCACGGCCTCGGCCGCGCGACCATGCCGGAGACGACCGAATATTCCGTGGTGGCGGCAATCACCGCAATGTGGCTCGCTGGGCGCGCGGAAGGCGTTGGTCTCGGCTGGGTGTCGATCCTGAACCCGGATCGCATCCACGCCGTTCTCGACGTGCCTGACACCTGGAAGTTCATCGCCTATCTCTGCATCGGCTATCCGGAAGTCGAATGCGACCAGCCCGAGCTGGAGCAGGCGAAATGGGAGCACCGGCGCGGCGCGGGCGAGTTCACGTTGCGGCGTTAGCACGCCGCACTATCCTCCGCCATTGCGAGCGGCTTGTCCGCCGAAGCTCGAAGAGCGAAGGCGGAAGCGAAGCAATCCAGAATCTTCCCGCGGAGGTAGTCTGGATTGCTTCGTCGCAAGGGCTCCTCGCAATGACGGCGGAGAGAGACAACCTTCCGCTATGACTTGCCTAGGCCGCCACCGGGCCCGCGGAAAGTGGAGTGAGGAGACCGACAAGGGCCGGAACAAGATAGATTCTGCGCATCGCAAACCTTCAAAAACAACCTGAAACAACGGATCAAAATCGGCAGTCACGAAATCGGCTTCCCCGAACCGTCGTCGCGACCGAGACGGAAAATGTCGCAATGCCACAAGGCATTACGGGACGTCACGGATCAGACAACGATCGAAACAGCGACTCTCCCGGCGCGTAGGCATACGGTATCGGGGTGCGCATGGCTGCGAATGAACATTCACAAGCGCTTTTTTTCATCAATTGTGGTCGCTAGCCTTTCGCGATATGCACAGCGTCAGGGACAACTTTTGCGAAACATTTCATGATTGAGCGGTCCGCTCCTGCCCGCGCTGTGCCGGCGGTTGCCCGCCGCGACGTCCTTCGGCTTGCGGGCGCAGCCGCCGCAGGATGGATTACGCTCGGCGCAACGTCGGATCGCATGCGAATCGTCGCCTCGCTGACGGCATTGCCGCTCGACGACGAACTGACCAGGCGGAGCATGATCGACAGCGCGACCTCGCGCCTCGGCGGCCTCATCGTCGGCTTGCGGCAGCGAGGCTGGGTCGAAGGCGTCAATTTCCGCCTGGAGGTCCGTTCGACCTTCGGCCCACCGGAGCGGCTGAAGGCGGCGGTTCAGGAGCTGCTCGACCTCAAGCCGGACGTGATCCTGACCGGATCGACGGTCGAGACCGCGGCCATCCTGGCCGCCACCAAGACCATCCCGATCGTGTTCGCCACCGCCAACGATCCCGTCGGCAACGGCTTCGTCCAAAGCCTCGCCCATCCCGGCGGCAACGTCACCGGCTTCACCAACAGCACCGCCGAGATGGGCGGCAAATGGCTACAGCTGATCCGCGAGGCCGTGCCCGACGTCACGCGTGTTGGCATCCTGTTCAACCCCGCGACCACGCCGCGCGGCGGACGTTTCTTCCTCGAATCGATCGAGCAGGAGGCCGCCGCATCAGGCGTGTCCGCGATCCCCGCGCCCGTCCACGCGCCCGCGGAGATCGACGACGCCGTCAGGCGCATTTCCGAACCGCCCAAAGCGGCGATGGTCGCACTGGTCGACAGCTTCCTCGTGGTCAACCGCAAGGCGGTCGTCGCGGCAGCAGACAAATATCGCGTGCCGACGATCTATCCGTTCCATTATTTCATGGATGTCGGCGGGCTGATGAGCTACGGGCCGACGCTCGAAGTGCGTTCGGCCGACTATGTCGATCTCATCCTGCGCGGCACCAAGGCCGGCGATCTGCCGGTGCAATCGCCGCGGAAATACGAGCTCCTGATCAACCGCACGGTCGCCCGCACGCTGGGACTGACGATCCCCTTCACGCTGCTCGCGCGCGCCGACGAGATCCGCGAGTGAACGAGCAGGTCGACCAGGGACATTTGCGGACGCCCCCCGGCCGGCTGTTCCGGAAGTATCTCTACTCGATCGTTGCCCTCGCCTTTGCCGCGCTCGCCATCAACACCGGCTTCGACGTCTGGTTCTCCTATCGCGAGCAGAAGCAGCTGCTGGCGGCGATCCAGCGCGAGCAGGCGGCATCCGCGGCCACCCAGATCGGCCAGTTCATCGGCCAGATCGAAAACCAGATCAGATGGCTCTCGCGCCTGCCTCCGGAGCTGTCGACCAACGAAGACGATCGCCTGAACGCCATCCGTCTGCTGCGCCTCTCGCCCGCGATCGCGGAAATTGCCGAGCTCGATGCGCAGGGCCGCGAGCAGGTGCGCGTGTCGGGCCGCGTCGCGGACAAGGTCGGCAGCAAGATCGATCTCTCCGCCACGGCCGCCTTCCGCGGCGCCAACGAAAGCCGGGCCTATTACGGCCCCGTCTACTTCTTCGGCGACACCGAGCCGTTCATGACGCTCGCCACGCGCGGCACCGGACGCGCTCCTGACGTGATCGTCGCCGAGGTCAACCTGCGCTTCATCTGGGACCTGGTCACCGGGATCAGGGTCGGCAACACCGGCAAGGCCTATGTGGTCGACCGCATGGGCGTGTTGATCGCGCATCCCGATCTGTGGCGTGCGCTCCAGCGCAGCGATCTCTCCGGCCATGCGGACGTGCGCGCCGCGCTCGACGGCGTGGGCCCGCCCTCGGGCGGCCTGGTCAGGGAGGACCTGTCGGGTCAACGCGTGCTATCGACCTACGCGACGGTGCCCTCGCTCGGCTGGCTGGTGTTCGTCGAGCTTCCGCTCAGCGAAGCCTACGCCCCGATCTATGCGTCGATCGGACGTTCCACGTTTCTTCTGGTCGCCCTGCTTGCCATTGCGGTGCTGGTGTCCCTTTGGCTCAGCCGGCGCATGACTGTGCCGATCCAGCTCCTGACGCAGGGCGCGCGGCGGATCGGGAGCGGCGATCTCGGCCTGCGGCTCGCGATCAGGACCGGCGACGAGCTGGAGGCGCTCGGCGACCAGTTCAACCGGATGGCCGCTCACCTGCGCGACTCCTATGCAACACTCGAGGGCAAGGTGATCGAGCGGACCTCCGAGCTCGAGAAGGCGCGCGATCAGGCGCTGGCCGAGCACGACGCTGCCGAGCGCGCGCGCAGCCTTGCCGTGCAGGCCAACGAGACCAAGTCGCGCTTCCTTGCCGTCGTCAGCCACGAGCTGCGCACGCCGCTGAACGGCGTCATGGGCGTGCTGCAACTGCTCGACGACGGCAGCCTCGGCGAGGTGCAGCGGCGCCATCTCGCCACCGCCGCCGCATCGGGCGAAACGCTGATCGCACTGGTCGATGCGATCCTGGAATATGCGCGCCTCGAGGCCAGCACCGAGGCGCTGGAGACGCGCGACTTCCGCCTCGACCAGCTGATCGAGGCCGCCGCCGATCTGATGCGCCCGCAGGCCTTCGACAAGGGACTGACTTTCGATCTCGCCAGCGATGCGACGGTCAACATCTCCGTGCACGGCGATCCTGTCAGGCTCAACCGCATCCTGCTCAACCTGATCGGCAACGCGATCAAGTTCACCCCGCGCGGCGGGATCGCTTTGACGGCGGCCGCCGAGCAGCTCGAGGATCATGTCCTGCTGCACGTCACCGTTCGCGATACCGGCATCGGCATCGCGCCCGACATGCATGAGCGAATTTTTGAGGACTTCGTCCAGGCCGACGACAGCATTGCACGGCGGTTCGGCGGCACCGGTCTCGGCCTTGCGATCGCGCGGCGCCTCACGCGCCTGATGCGCGGCGAGCTGACGGTCGAAAGCACGCCGGGTGCAGGCAGCACGTTCACGCTTGAAGTGCCGCTCGGCCGCGCCGCAAGCGGCATTGCGCAAGGCGCGCTTCCGCCGCCGTCGCGACAGCTCAACGTGCTGCTGGTCGACGACGATCCCGTCAATTGCGAGGTCGGCGAGGCGATCCTGAACCGGCTCGGCCACCACCCCACGATCGCCAGGAACGGCGCATCGGCCATCGAGCTCGCCCGCGATCGGGCGTTCGACGTCATCCTGATGGATCTGCACATGCCTGACATGGACGGCGTCGAGGCGGCGTCTCGGATCGGGAGACTTGGTCTGCCGAAGATGCCGCGCATCATCGCCGTCACGGCCGACATCTCCAGCAGCGCGCGCGAGCGGCTCGCCGGCGCAGGCATCGCCAAGATCGTCAGCAAGCCGATCCTGATCAATGCCCTGCGCGAGGCGATCGAGGACGACCCCCAGGACGAGCCCGCAGCGGTGCAGCTCGCGGCGGGCGCATTGATCGACCGGCATTTCCTCGACGACCAGAAAGAGCTGCTCGGTGCGGCGCAGATCGCAAAACTCCATCAGCTTCTGCAGCAAACGAGCGAACGGCTGATCGACGACGTCGCCAAGGCTGCGGCGATCGGCGACCACAAGCAGCTCGCCCGATCCGCTCACCAGCTCGGCAGCGCCGCCGGCGCACTCGGCCTCGTCCGCCTGTTCGAGCACTGCCGCGAGGTCGAGCAGGCGGCGCCCGCGATGTCACCGCTTGAGCACCTGACTGCTGCCCGCGAACTCGCCGCGCTTCGAGAGGCGTCAATGAGTGCGCTGAACGATCTGCTCCCGGCCGGCCGAGCAGTGTTCGGGGAGCTAGCCGACCCTTGGTCGACTTACATGGCCGATTTTGTCCGCATCCTGCAGGCCTACGATCAAGTCCAGTGGGGCGACCGGGTCCGTTGACCACGACAGCTTGAATTGCGCATTGACGTCTGAGGGTCCCGGGCGTTGAATGGTGTTTTCGATGTGGCGGAGGAGCTGAGGCGTCCCGTCGCCCGACAAGCGGTCGGTTAGCCGCACCTGATCATCGCCTTCGGAAAGTACAGTCTGGCTTCACCGACGCGCTGGGAGGTCGAGGGCCATGAGATTTCCGATCGCTCTATGGGCGTTCGCGGTGGCATTGCTCACCGCAGCAGGGGCGCGTGCGCAGATCCAGGAGGGCCCGCCGGCATGGGCCTACCCGGTAAACCCGCCCAATTTTCAACGCACCCCTGACGATGGTACGATCAGGCGCGTTCCTGACAGCGCCGCCGGTTTTACACTCACGCAAGTGCGCGATCTGTTCGCCGCGCCCGACTGGCATCCGGACGATCATCAACCAATGCCGGAAATCGTGGCAAGGGGAAGAAAGCCAGAGGTGTTCGCATGCGGCGTCTGTCATCGGGCAGACGGACCGGGCGGTCCTGAGAATGCCAGCCTATTTGGCCTCTCCGCCGAATACATCATTCAGCAAACGGTGGAGTTCAAGATCGGCCTGCGCACGAACGCGGCGCCTCGCGTCGCCACCGATCTGATGATCAAGTTGTCCAAAGCCGTGACCGATCAGGAACTCGGAGAGGCCGCGGCCTATTTCGCCTCCATTAAGCCGAGATCGAATATTGCTGTCGTAGAGACCGAGGTGGTGCCCAAAACGCAGGTGAGAGACTTGTTCCTGGCTCCGCTGGAGGGCACCGAGAAGGAACCCATCGGTCAGCGCATCATCGAGATACCGGAAAACGTTGAACACTTTGTCAGCCGGGACTCGCGTGCTCGTTTCATCGCCTACGTCCCGGTAGGCAGCGTTCAGAAAGGACGAACGCTGGCAGCGAACAGCGATCCGCGCGTCCAATGCGGGGTCTGTCACGGTGCTGACCTCAACGGGACTGCCATCGCGCCAGGGATTGCGTCCCGTTCGCCCACCTACATGTTCCGGCAGCTCTATGACTTCAAATCAGGGGCGCGGAAGGGCGCCAATAGCGAACTCATGAAACCGGTTGTCGAGAATCTCAGCATCGACGACATGATCGCGCTGGTCGCCTTTTCAGCGTCGCTCAAGCACTAACGTTCTTCGGGTGCTGTGCGGGACGGTCAGCCGGCCAAGAGGTAGATCAATCTCACGATTCCAGTCGGTTCTTCAGCAGGTCGCCCGGCCGGCATGTGCCGCCGGCCGGGCCAACACGCCACACAAGGGATCGACTTCCTTCGTGCGGGGACCTGTGAACATTGCGTTGTCATGAGCCCGACGTTTTAACGACGAGCTTTATGTTGAGCAGGTTGACGCCTTTGAATGGGTTCGGCGCGCTTTCGATTGTGCCCGTGCCCGTGGCGTTCGCATAAGCACCTGTGCCCGATAGGATCGTGTATTCGCCCGTTGATTTGCCGTCTTTGGCCGAACCTGTGTAGCGCGCCGTAATCGAGCCTTCCTCGAACGTGTAAGTGCTATAGCCGAAGAAGGGGCCCGACCCTTTGAGCAGGTCCGAACTATTGACGAACTCTTTTACTCCGATACGGCCATCGTTGAAGATGGCGACCCCAAAGAATTTACCAGACACAATCGTCTGTCCTTCGACGTTTGCGGCCTCTATGACCTTGAGGTCGATCGGCTTCGTGATCAGCTTGAACTCAAGCACCCGTTCGCCTGCTATCGCGGTCGACGCCGCGACGGTCAATGCCACGCCAGAAAGGAAAAAGATGAGAGACTTCCGCATAGGCTCCTCCTGCGCTTGTTGAAATCAAGTCGAGAAGTGCCGGCGAGCTACACATCATGCCGCCGCTCTTCGCAGCGGCGCGAAAGAGAGCCCTCGGCGACGCCCCGGTAGCGGCTGAAGCTCTCTGGTCCTAAGGCGCGAAGCCGGGACGCAAGTATGAGTCCAGAGCGATCGGAAGAAAGTTCAGGTTCCGTTACGGTATAATAGTATCCGGCCACCTGCGTGGGAGTCCTTACCCGTGGCACTCCACTTGGCTGTGCCGAATACAACCTTGTCGTTTCCGCCGGCGTCGATCAATCTCAAACTTGTGACCCGTTGTTCACGGCCTAGCCTCCATACGTCTGCGCCCGCCGCCTTCGTCCTCCTCACGGCCAAAACGTTCGACCAGGAAGTCAATGAACAACCGTACCTTCACCGACAGATGCCGCGTCGGCGGATAGACCGCGTAGAGCGCGAGCGGCGGCGCAGAATAATCGTCCAGCACCGTCCGCAGCTCGCCTTTCCTCAAAGCGTCAGCAGCGATGAACTCGGGGAGCAGCGCCAACCCCCTGCCCTTGATCGCGACGTCGCGCAGCACTTCGGCATTGTTGACGCAGAGCGACCACGCCGGCTGGATCCAGTGATCGCCGTCGCTGCCTGTGAGCTTCCACTGATTGCCGGTGAGCAGGAAGCCGTAGGTCAGCGAGGCGTGCTCGCGCAGATCCTGCGGATGTTTTGGCGTGCCGTGACGCGCAAGGTAATCCCGCGAGGCGCAGATCATGCGCGGGACAGGCACGATCCTGCGCGCGATCAGGCTGGAGGATTCCAGCTCCGCGATCCGCAAAGTCACGTCAAAACCGTCCTGGACGGGATCGAGCAGATCATCGCTGAGCACGATCTGAAGCTGAAGCTCGCCATAGCGCGCCATGAAATCAGCAAGCACCGGCCCGAGCCGCATCGTACCGAACGACATCGGCGCATTGACGCGCAACAGACCCCGCGGCGCCGACTGCGCCTGCGTCACCGCCTGGTCGGCGGCCTCGATCTCCGAGAGGATCACCACCGCGCGTTCGAAATAGCGCTGGCCGTTCTCGGTCGGGCTGGCGTGGCGGGTGGTCCGGTTCAACAGCTGGACGCCGAGGCTCTCCTCGAGGTCGGCGATGTATTTGCTGATCGCCGAGCGCGACAGCCGCAACTGCCGGCCCGCCTCGGCAAAACTGCCGCTTTCGACCACTTTGACGAAGGCCCGAAGGCTGGCGACCTTATCCAAGGTCTGGCCCCTGCGATTGTTTCCAAATCGTAGACATAGCCGTCATAATTGCATGGATTGTCTCCAATCCAAAGCGGAACAATATTTCCGGCCAGAGCAAGACCGCTCCCCGAGCTTTGGAGGACGACAATGTCTGGACTGCACCATGTGACCGCGATCGCCGGCGATCCCATCAGGAATTTCGGCTTTTACACCAGGGATCTCGGCCTGCGCTTCGTCAAGAAGACGGTCAACTTCGACGATCCCGGCACCTATCACTTCTATTATGGCGACGAGACCGGCCGCCCCGGCACCATCCTGACCTTCTTCCCCTGGGCCGGCGTGCCGGCCGGCCGCCGCGGCGTCGGCGAGAGACCCATCAGACCGCCTTCCGCGTGCCGCAGCGCTCGCTCGGCTACTGGACGCAGCGCTTCACCGAGAAGGGCATTGCATACGAGGCGCTTGAGAAGCGCTTTGGCGAATCCGTGCTGCCCTTCACCGATCCCGATGGCATGGCGCTCGCCCTCGTCGGCGTCCCCGGCGCCGAGAATGAGCCCGGCTGGAGCAATGGCGACGTCCCGGCCGAGCACGCGATCCGCGGCTTCCACGGCGTGACCTTGCTGCTCGACAGCGCGGCGAAGACGGCCGCCATTCTTACCGACGTGTTCGGCTTCAAGGAGACGGGACGCGAAGGTTCTGTGATCCGCTTCAAGGCATCCGGCGATGTCGAGGGAAGCGTCGTCGACATCTACGAGGCCAAGGGCTTTTTGCGCGGGCATCAGGGCGGCGGCTCCGTCCACCACATCGCCTTCCGCGCGGCTGACGATGCCGAGCAGGGCCAGATGGCGCAAAAGCTCGTGAGCAATCACGGCCTGCACCCGACCGAGCAGCGCGACCGCAACTACTTCCGCTCGATCTACTTCCGCGAACCCGGCGGCGTGTTGTTCGAGATCGCGACCGATATCCCCGGTTTCGCCGTCGACGAACCCGTCGCGACGCTGGGACGTGACCTGAAGCTGCCCAGCTTCCTCGAACAGCATCGCAAGCAGATCGAGGACGTGCTGCCGAGCCTGGAAGAGAGCGTGTCATGACCGAGAGTGCATTCATCCATCGCTTCGAGCCCGCGACCAGCGCGGGCTCCCCTCCGCTCCTGCTGCTGCACGGCACCGGCGGCGACGAGAACGATCTGCTCGGCCTCGGCAAGTTGATATCGCCCGGCTCGGCCCTGCTCTCGCCGCGCGGCCGCGTGCTCGAGCACGGCATGCCGCGCTTCTTCCGCCGCCTCGCCGAGGGCGTGTTCGACGAAGACGATGTGCGCCGCCGCGCGCACGAGCTCGGCGACTTCGTTACGGAGGCGCGGCAACGCTACGGCATCGCCGCGCCAGTCGCGGTCGGCTTTTCCAACGGCGCCAATATCGCGGCGGCGCTGTTGCTGCTGAAGCCGGACGCGCTTGCAGGCGCGATCCTGCTGCGTGCCATGGTGCCGCTGTCGGATCCGCCGAAGACACAGCTCGGCGGCAAGCCGATCCTGCTCCTGTCCGGGCAGGCCGATCCGATCGTGCCCGCGAGCAACTCGGCACGGCTGGCAGCGCTGCTGTCGCAAGCAGGCGCCGGCGTGACGCACAAGGTCCTGCCCGCCGGCCATCAACTGTCGCAGGCCGACGTGACGCTCGCCCGCAACTGGATCGGCAACGTGGCCGCCGAAGCGGCCTGATCCACAAGACGCGGCGCACCGTCTCGCCGGTGCGCCGCTTTCGCTCCAACAAGCGACCTTCCGCCGCATCTGCGCAATTGGGCACCACGCTGCCGGAAATTTCCGCTTGCCCGCTTCCGCGCTAGGCTTAGAATTTGGGACAAGGTTCCGAAATTTGGAACTACCTTGGGCCAGCCTTCATGAGCGCTCTCACCAACGCCATCGAGATCCTCCGCTGCTTCTCCAGCGCGCGGCCCGATCTGTCGTTTGCGGACGTGATGGCGCTGACGGGCAAGCCGAAGAGCTCGACCTCGCGGCTGCTGCGCTCGTTGCGCGACTGCGGATTGCTCGAGCAGGACCCGCACACCCGCCGCTATCGGCCGGGCCTGCTCACCTTCGAGCTCGGCCGGCTGCACCGCGCCCATGACGATCTCATCAGCATGGCCGAGCGCGAGCTGCGCGAGGTCTGCGCGCGCACCGGGCACACCGGCTACATCGCCGTGCTCGATGGCTTTGAGCAGGTCGTGCTCCGCATCGTACCGGGCTCCAATCCCCTGCGCGTTGTCAATCCGCCCGGCCAACGCACGCCGGCGCTCGCGACCTCGAACGGCCGCGCCATGCTGGCCCGCCTCTCGGATGAGGACATCCGCGCGCGCGTGCCCGCGACCTATCCAAAGCTGCCGCGCAACTCGCCGCAGAATTTCAAGCAGCTGATCGCCCGCCTCGACGAGATCCGCCGCACCGGCGTGTCGGAGGCGGCCGATGAATCCATCGAGGGCGTCGGCTCGCAAGGCTTTGCGCTGAAGAGCGGCGAGACCGGCGAGATGATCGGGATCGCGGTGTCCTATTCGGTGCAGGCGACCACCGCCGCCGAGCGCGCCAATGTCCGCCGCGAGCTTGCGGCCATGGCCGCAAAACTAAGACGACTGACCGGCGACCCGCTCGATCAGGACGCCGCCCGCATCCGGACGGGGACGCGATGAGCAGCACCGCAAGCACGCGCCCCAACGGCCTTGCGCTCTTCATTCTGCCGAGCGCGCTGCTGTTTGCCTTGTTCTTCTTCCTGCCGATCGGCTTGATGGCGCTGATGAGCGTGCTCACCGGCAATCCCGTGGTAATGCCGAAGGTGGCCTTCACCACGCGCCACTATGCCCGCATGATCGGCGATCCCTACTATCTCGAAGTGATCTGGACCACGATCCGGATCGGGCTCGTCACCACGCTGGTTGCGCTTCTGATCGGCTATCCGCTGGCGCACTGGATGGCGCGCATCAAGAGCCGCGCCGGGCACGCGCTGCTGCTGATGGCCGTGCTGGCGCCGATGCTGACCGGCATCGTGGTGCGCACCTTCGCCTGGATGACGCTGCTCTCCGACAAGGGCGTGGTCAATCAGACCCTGATGTCGCTCGGCCTCATCTCTGAGCCCCTGAAGCTGATGTACACCGAGACCGGCATCGTGGTCGGCCTCGTCCACATCTACGTGCCCTTCATGGTGCTGACGCTGACCGGCGTGATCGGCCGGATCGACGAGCGGCTGGAGCAGGCCGCCGAAAATCTCGGAGCCAGCCCCTTGCGCGCCTTCCTCGAGGTGACGCTGCCGCTCAGCCTGCCCGGCATCCTCGCCGGCTCGCTGCTGGTCTTCGCGCTGGCGATCAGCGCCTATGTCACGCCGATCCTGCTCGGCGGCTTCCAGATCATGACGCTGCCGATCCTGATCTACCAGCAGATCTCGGCGAACTTCAACGTCGGCTTCGCCGCTGCGCTGGGCATCGTGCTGCTCGTGATCTCGCTCATGCTCGTCATCGCCTATAACCGCGCGCTCGGCCTCGTCTCCGGCCAGCGCGAATTGCAGTGAGGCGGTGATGCAAACCACGGCCTCGCCATCGCTTCCCGCGGCCCAGCAGACTGTGTCTGTGCGCACGCCAGGGCCTGCCAGGTACTACGGCCGCTACCTCTATCTCGCGATCAACATCGCTATCCTGATCTTCCTGCTGGCGCCGATCGCGATCGTGGTCGTGTTCGCGTTGAACCCGACGCCCTTCATCCAGTTTCCGCCGGTCGGTGTGTCCCTGCGCTGGTTCGAAAAATTCTTCGCCTCGCGCGATTTCATGCATGCACTCGGCTTCAGTCTCGAAGTCGCCGTGCTCACCACCTTGTCCGCAACGATCCTCGGCGCTTCGGCAGCGCTGGCGCTTGCGCGCGGCAACCTGCCGGGCACGCGGCTGATCGTGGCCACGATGCTGTCGCCCTTGATGCTGCCGGCGATCCTCACGGGTCTTGCGCTGTTCCAGACCTATGTACTGCTCGATGTGGGCCGCCCGACCTGGGGCCTCGTTGCCGGCCATACGCTGGTGACACTGCCCTACGTGGTGCGCACCACGCTCGCCGTGCTGCATAATTTTGACACGCGCCTGGAAGAAGCCGCACAAAATCTCGGAGCAAGCCCTGTGCGCACCTTCTTCGAGGTGACGCTGCCGCTGATCAAACCGGGTGTGCTCGCGGGCGCGATCTTCGCCTTCATCGTCTCGTTCGACCAGTTCCCGGTGTCGCTGTTCCTGGTCTCGCCGGGCAACGAGACGCTGCCGGTCACGCTGTTCAATTACCTGAAGTTCGATCTGGACGGCACCATCGGCGCCGCCTCGGTGGTCTCGATCGTGCTCGCCTTTGTCGTCGTCATCGGGCTCGACCGCACGGTCGGCCTGCGCTCCTACGTCAAATTGTAACCGCTCATTCCAACGAAGGAATCGACACATGATGAAAGCTCTGGGATCGTCACGGCTCAGTCGCCGCCGCTTTCTGACCGCGAGCGCCTCGCTCGGCATCGGCACGATCGCCGCGCCTTACGTCGCGCGCGCCGACGATCCGACGCTGCGCATCACCGGCTGGGGCGGCAAGTGGGGTGAGATCATGAAGGCCGAGATCGGCCCCGCCTTCGAGAGCGAGTTCAAGTGCAAGCTCCAGACCGATTCCGCCTTCCCATACTTGCCGAAGCTGCAGGCGAGCTCGCGCTCCGCGCCGATCTACGACGTGCTGCACACCAACTCCAACGAGCAGTGGGCTGCCGCCGAGATGGGCCTGGTCGAGCCGAAGATCGATCCCAAGCTGGTGCCGAATCTCGCCGACGTCTATCCCTACGCGGTCAGCGACAAGATCGTCGGCGTCTCGATCTTCACCAGCGCCATCGGCCTTGGCCTTCGCACCGACAAGGGCTACGGCCCCATCACCTCCTGGAAGGAGCTGTGGGACGCGAAGTACAACGGCGTCCGCGGCGGCTACGTCATTCCCGTCAACAGCCTCGGCCAGGCCTTCCTGATGATGTGCGGCACGCTGTTCGGCAAGGGCCAGACCGATCTCGACGCGGCCTACACCGCGCTGGAGAAGCTGAAGCCGATCAAGATCGTCGATTTCACCGGCGCGATGGAGAAGATGCTGCTGTCCGGCGAAGTCGGCCTCTGCGTCATCCACGATTCCGGCATCTACCGCTATGACGGCCAGAACCAGCCGACCGATTTCGTCTCGCCGAGCGAAGGCGTGCTGTCGCTGGAGCAGGTTCTGACCATCACGCCCGGCAGCAAGATGAAGGAACTCGCCAACGCCTATGTGAACTACATGCTCCGCCCCGAGGTGCAGAAGCGCCTCGCCGAGACCGTGTGGTACTCGCCGGCCAACAAGAAGGTGAAACTCGACGCCAAGTACGACGCCAAGCTGCTCACCACGCCCGAGAAGGTCTCCAAGCTGATCCAGGTCGACTGGAAGTGGTACAACGAGCGCAAGGACGAGATCGACCAGCGCGTCAACCGGATCTTCCGCGCATGAGCGCATCGATCGAGATCGCCGGCGTCAGCAAGGTCTATGACGGCGGCGTGCGCGCAGTGGACGCGGTCGCGATGGACATCCGGCAGGGCGAGTTCTTCTCCCTGCTCGGCCCCTCCGGATGCGGCAAGACCACGACGCTGCGCATGATCGCCGGCTTCGAGACGCCCAGCTCTGGTGCGATCCGGGTCGACGGCGCCGACATCACCCATGTGCCCGCACATAAGCGCGACATGGGCATGGTGTTCCAGAACTACGCGCTGTTCCCGCATCGGACCGTGGCCGAGAACGTCGCCTTCGGCCTGCGCATGCGTGGGCTCGACAAGGCGAACATTGCAGCGAAGGTGAAGGCGGCCCTCGCCATGGTCGAGCTGTCCGGCCTGGAAGATCGCCGCCCCGCCCAGCTGTCCGGCGGCCAGCAGCAGCGCGTCGCGCTCGCGCGGGCCATCGTGATCGCGCCGCGCGTCCTGCTCTGCGACGAGCCGCTGGGAGCGCTCGACAAGAAGCTGCGTCAGCAGATGCAGTTCGAGCTCAAGCAGCTGCAGAAGAAGCTCGGCCTCACCCTGGTCTTCGTCACCCACGACCAGGAAGAGGCGCTCGCGATGTCCGACCGCATCGCAGTGATGAACGGCGGCCGCGTCGAACAGGTCGGCACGCCGACGGAAATCTACAACCAGCCGACGACGCGCTTCGTCGCCGACTTCATCGGCGACACCAACATCTTCCGCGGCGAGCGCACTGCCGCAGGCCAGAGCCTCGACGTGGGCAAGGGCCTGATCCTGGCGCTGCCGCCCGCCGAGGCGCAGGGCACCGGCGTGCTCTCGGTCGCGCTGCGTCCTGAAAAGATTCGGCTCATCCCGCGCGCTGGGGCCGACACCACAGCCGGCAGCTCCGCCCATGGCATCGTCGAGAACACCAACTTCCTCGGCGGCGCCGTGCTCTACCGCATCACGCTCGAGGGCGGCCATCGCGTCCTCGTGCAACAACCCAATGCAGGCACGAGCCGCCTGTTCGTTCCCGGCAACGGCGTCACGCTCGAATGGACACCGGCCGATCTCGTCGTCTTGAAGGACTAGACATGAACATGCCATTGAAGCACCAGCGCATCGGAGTGGTCGTGATCGGCCAGAGCCCGCGCCCGACCGTCGCTGCCGAGATCTCGGCCGTGCTGTCGCCGGGCATCCAGATCGAGCTGCGCGGTGCGCTCGACGGCATGAGCCGCGCCGAGATCGACGCCATTCCGCCGATGGACGGATACGACACGCTGTTCACGCTGCTGCCGAACGGCGACGGCGTCACCATCAGCAAGAAGGAAGTGGAGCGGCGCGCGAGCCAGCAGATCACGCGCTTCAAGCATGAAGGCGCCGGCGTGACGCTAATGGCGTGCACCGGCAAATTCCCCAACCTCGCGGCTGACGGCCTCGTCATCCTGCCCTCGGCCATCCTGCATAATCTCGTCGAGGCCGTGCTGCCGAAGGGACGGCTCGGCGTGTTCTCGCCGCTGCCCGAACAGACCGCGCTGATCGACAAGAAATGGCAGCGCGACGGCGTCGAGGTCGTCGGCATCACGCTGCGCCCCGGTTCGAGCGAGGCCGCCGTCGACGAAGCCGCGCGCACGATGGCCGACCTCGAGCCCGATCTCGTGGTGATGGACTGCATCAGCTACACCAGCGCCAACAAGGCGCGCGTGCGCAAGGCCTATCCCGGCCCCGTGATCCTCGGCATCGCCGCCGCGGCCCGCATCGTCGAGGAGCTGGTGTCGTGAGCACAGTGGAATTGAAGACGATCAGCCTCGAGGAGATCGAGGCGCTCGCGGTCGGCGCCTGGATCCTCGGCACCGGCGGCGGCGGCAGTCCCTATCTCGGCCTGCTCAATCTGCGCCGGCTCTATGCCGACCGCCATCGCGTGCAATTGATGTCGCCGCTCGACCTCGACGACGAGGACTGGGTCGCGGTGGTCTCGAACATGGGCGCGCCGCTGGTCGGACAGGAACGCCTTGCCGACAGCCGCAACATCGCGCGCGCCGTGCGCATGCAGGAGGAGATCAACAACATCAAGTTCCGCGCCGTGATGTCGGTGGAGATCGGCGGCGGCAACGGCGTGCAGGCGCTGATGGCGGCTGCCCACCTCGCCATCCCCGTGGTCGATGCCGACTGCATGGGCCGCGCCTTCCCCGAGGCGCAGATGACCTCGGTCGCGATCGGTGGCCTGCGCCCCTACCCTTGCACGCTGTACGATCCCCGCGGCATCGAGGCCGTCGTCACCAAGGTGCCGAGCTGGAAGTGGATGGAGCGGGCGAGCCGCAAGATCTGCGTCGAGATGGGCTCGATCGCCTCCACCAGCAAGGCGCCGCGCACGGGCCGCGAGGTCAAGGACTGGGGCATCCACTTCACCACCACCAAGGCGATCCGCATCGGCCGCGCCGTGCAGGAGGCGAACCGCCGCCACGAGGATCCGATCGCGGCGCTGCTCGCGACCGAGGGCGGCAAGAAGCTCTTCACCGGCAAGATTGTTGACGTTGCGCGACGGACAACCGAGGGATTCCTGCGTGGCACAGCGATGGTGGACGGCAGCGACGCGGATCGCGGCACAAAGCTAAAACTCTCGTTCCAGAACGAATGGATCGTGGCCTGGCGCGACGAGGAGGCGATCGCGACCTCGCCCGATTTGATCTGCGTGCTCGACAGCGTCAACGGCCACGGCATCGGCACCGAGACCATCCGTTACGGCCAGCGCGTCACCGTCGTGGCGCTGCCGGCGCCGCCGGTGCTGACGAGCGCCCGCGGTCTCGAATTCGTCGGCCCCCGCGCCTTCGGCTACGACCTCGACTTCCGTTCCCTCTTCTCGCCCGCAGCAGTCGGAGCTTAAGATCCCATGAAGCGCATTGGCATCGATGTCGGCGGCACCAACACGGACGCCGTACTGATCGTCGACGAGAAGGTCGTCCATTCCGTCAAACGGCCGACCACGGCGGACGTCACCTCCGGCATCCTCGACGCGCTCAAGGCATTGCGCGCCGAGCCTGCCGCCGCGGTGAAGGTCGACGCGGTCGTGATCGGCACCACGCATTTCATCAATGCGGTGGTGCAGCGTCGCCATGTGCAGAAGATCGGCGCGATCCGCATCGGCATGCCCGCCAGCGCCTCGCTGCCGCCGTTCTGCGACTGGCCGACGGATCTCGCATCCCTCGTCAACGGCGAGATTTTTATGCTGGAAGGCGGCCACGATTACGACGGCCGCCCGTTCATGCCGCTCGACATCGCCGGCCTCAAGGACGCCGCGCGAAAGATCAAGGACAAGGGCCTGCGCTCGGTCGCGGTGTGCTCGAGCTTCTCTCCGCTCGATCCCTCCTGCGAGACCACCGCGCGCGAAATCCTCGCCGACATCTGCCCCGACGTCGCGGTGACGCTGTCGCACGATCTCGGCCGCATCGGCCTGCTCGAGCGTGAGAACGCCGCGCTGCTCAACGCCTCGCTGCACGATCTCGCCGTCACCACGGTCGCCGCCTTCCGCAAGGCGATCGCCGACAGCGGCATCGATGCGCCGCTGTTCCTGACCCAGAACGACGGCACGGTGATGCAGGCCGAGATCGCCACCGCCTTCCCGGTGATGAGCTTCGCCTCCGGCGCCACCAATTCCATGCGCGGCGCCGCGCATCTCTCTGGCCTCGACGACGCCATGGTCGTGGATGTCGGCGGCACCACGAGCGACATCGGCCAGCTGCGTCACGGCTTTCCGCGCGAAGCCAATGCGGTGGTCGAAGTCGGCGGCGTGCGCACGCTGTTCCGCATGCCCGACCTCTTGTCGATCGGGCTTGGCGGCGGCAGCCATGTCGACGAGGACCCGGTCCGCGTCGGCCCGCTCAGCGTCGGCTACCGCCTGACGTCGGATGCACTTGTGTTCGGCGGCTCGCGCCTTACCGCCACCGACATCGCCGTGGCTGCCGGTCTCATCGACATCGGCGACCGCTCCCGCGTCGCGAACTTGCCGAAGCGCCTGATCGAGGCCGCGCTGCGCGATGCCTGGCGCAAGCTGGAGGAAGACATCGACCGCATGAAGACGGAAGCCGGCGACGTGCCGCTGCTCGCGGTCGGCGGCGGCGCCTTCCTGGTGCCGGATCGTTTGCCCGGCATCTCCGAGATCGTCCGCGTGCCGCATGGCGACTGCGCCAACGCGGTCGGCGCCGCGATCGCGCAGGTCTCTGGCGAAGCCGACCAGGTGTTCCGCGATCTCAGCCGCGAGGACGCCATCGCCGCCGCGCGCGACATCGCCGCCGACCGTGCCGTCCAGGCGGGAGCTGCGCGCGACAGCCTCAAGACCGTCGACGTCGAGGACATGCCGATCGCGTATCTGCCGGGGAATGCACTGCGCGTGCGGGTGCGTGTTGCAGGGGCGATTGCCGACCCGGATCTGCCGGCCGCGGCGTAGCTAAACATCAAAAATGAAAAACAACCCCATGCACAGTAGCCGGGGATAGCAGAATCAACGGCTTACGCGAGCCGCCCACAAGGCGGTTTGACTCGTCGGGCAAAACAGGGGCATAATGCTACTATTCCGAAATCGTCGCGTGCCCTCTTGCTTCTCCCTTGCGGGGAGATGCTTGAGATAATTGGTGGTCCCATCTCGGGGCGACGCAAGGCTCAGTCACGAGGCTGGATGAAATTTCCTATCAGCCGAAGCTCCCTGTCGTTGAACGGCGTGATCGTAGTTGGAAAGACGCAAGTGCGCACCGAACCGTACCTGAGGCGCGCCCTTGGCGGCCGACGTGATCGACGAAGCGAGCGTTATCGATGGCGCCCCCTCGAAATCCGCGATTGGCTGGCGTCGGATGTCGGTTGGGAGCAAACACCACCCGTAAATTTCCCAAGTGTTGGCCTATCACCCTCCTGGTTAACTGGTGCCGTCGAGCACCGCAATGAAAGCACCGAAGCCAAAGCAATGGGCTGAGCAGGAAGTCCGCCGATTGATCAGGCTCGCCCGGCAGGGTGTTGGCGTATCGAAGATAGCCGCCGAATTGGGCCGTCACGCCGGGTCGGTGCGACGAATGGCGCGGAGCATGGGAATACTGTTGAAGAAGTAACCGCCCTTGGCAGGGCGTTGCTTGACAAATGAGGCGCACGGGTAGTGCCCGAAGGGCCCCTAGCCTCAGCAGATCTCCCGCATAACCCTAACCGCGACATCAGTATTGAGGCCACAGAACAGCGCTCGATCAAGCCGAGAAACGATACCCATTCCAAATAGCGCTATAGCGCTGTCTCTAAACATGGTTGTAGTTGGAGTTTGAAAATTCAAAGCGGCCCCAGCCGCAGGATGGGGTAACAGCCGGGGCCGGCATTCCCATTCCAATGTGCCGCAATCGGCGGTAATCGGCACGCTTCCAGTTAGGCACATAGAAGCTAACAAACTATTCTGTCTTGCACTCCCCCTGCGATGGCCGCGGTCGGTTGCGTGACACTGCGCTCTCCATGAGGCGGTGAGCCAACTTCGCAAAGTTCGAAATCATCGAGCGGCGTATCGTTGGCCAAATGCTCCCAATACTCAGCTTCGGCGAGCAGCTTCCAACTTCGATCAGGATGATGAGCTGCTGTCTGACGGCACAGCGATGCCATCGCCCGCAGGCGACTCGCAGTATCCATTTACTCCTCCCAGCTATTTTTTGTTTTTTGCACCTTATTTTCTTTTTTTACGACGGAGTCATCACGATTATGGCGCAGAACTAATTTTCACTTTCCGGACGTGATTCGAATTCGTTACGACTTCAAATCGTTCGAGCAACCGATGCAATCCAGTGACGTTTAACGCAGCTACCGCGAGCGACATGAGGCCGCGGCGTTATCTGCTAGATGAAGTCGCCGACGAACGGACGATCTGGAGACATCGACTTCGCACCAGGCCAACAGGTCACACTGGAAGAAGAGCACGTAGAGGCCGCCAACTCAGGTGGCCTTACTCTTCTTCTTTGGAAGAGGTTTCGGTTTTCGGCCCAGGAAGGTACCGGGAGACGGCGGCATTCTTGCTATCGCTTGCTCCAGTTCCACGGCGATAGCCTGGTAGCGAGCGAGCAATCTCGTGAGCGTGTCGCGCTTGATCTGGTTCTTGGCAGTCTTCTGGAGGCGCTCACATTCGGCGATTTGCACGCGGAGCAGTTCGAGGGCCGCCTGCATTTCCTTCATGGCCGATCCACCGCGAGAACAGCAACCTGGCAAAATCAAGTCATTCCCGAATTTAATTCGGGATGCTTTGGAATTCGACGACGTTATGTCGAGGAAGCGGTCTAGGCAGCCCGCTAGTATTCTGCCCCATATTTGAGACCGATTGCGTTGATCTGCTCCCGCGTCAATTCTTTTCGCGGCTCGCCGGGTCGGCTGCAGGTTTCGCGAAAGAAACCGTCGAGGCCCGGGGGCACCATGATCCACAGCAGAACCAGTTCCTGATCTGGACTACTGAAACCATGCCACGTGTTCCTGGGTATGAAAATCGTTCCACCTCTTTCGCAAGAGTGACGTACATCGTTGAGTGTGACCGTGCCACTGCCTTCCAGAACGTAGAAGGCTTCGTCCCTGTCGAGGTGTCGGTGAACCGGAATGCCTGAGCCCTTGGGTAGCTGTTGAATGCCGAGGCCAAGATTATTGGACCCCGTTACGGGGTCGACCTTGATGAAGATGTTGCCGCCATCACGAAAATGGATCAGGTGTTCACCCTCTCCGGCACCAAGCACATGGCCCTGCGGCACCGGGTTGTGCGACTTCGCCTCGATCTCCTTGCTGTTTGGCATCGCGCGCTCCATTGGCCGATATTCAACAATGAAAAGACCACAATAGCAGTATGCTGCACCACGAGCGACGCCCAAGCTTGCCGCCAACTACCTAGCCTTCATCCAACTCGCTTCAATCAAGCTATGGCTCGGCGCTAATGAGTCCAGTCCGAGTTGGGACAATCTCTCTGACAAATCGCCGTCGCGGGACGTTGCTGGAGAGGCTGTATTCGGTCATCGCCAAACAAGAAGCGATCCGTGGCCAGCGCGGTCAACCGTTACGTCGGCAATCTGGCACCAATGTCGGCGTGCCTTCGAGTTGATTGATCTGGATCAAGCCAGGCGAAGCCTGATTCAAGAGGATTGATCAGGCAACGCGCAGGGGCCTGGGATGAAACGTTGGGCGGGGCTCGTCATCGCAGCACTCATGGTCGCCGGATCGCGCTCGGGCGATGCCGCCATACGGATCACGGACGATCGCGGTGGATCGATCGGGAAGTACATATACAAGTACGAGCGGCTGCGCGCCTCGGGCCAGAAAGTCATCATCGATGGCTTCTGCGCATCGGCCTGCACCATTGTTCTGGCGACCTTGCCCTCCGAAAGGATCTGCGTGACCTCGCGGGCCAAGCTAGCGTTCCACGCCGCATGGAATATTGGTCCGCGCGGACGGGCTGTCACGAACGCCGACGCGACCCGTATGATGTATCTCATGTATCCCGCACCGGTGCGACGCTGGATCGCCCATCGCGGCGGTTTGACGCCCCGAACCATATTCCTCCGCGGAAATCCGCTGCAGGCGATGTATCGCGCGTGTCCATCGTGAGCCCGCGAGAGAAGAAAGCTCTCAAGGTGTTCGATCCGGAACAATCGGCGGCGAGAAAGCCGAGACGGCGGCCCTCGGTCACCGCCGTCCGCGCTCACCCGGTCTTCTCAATACCGATACGGATTTTGACCCGGACAGACGTAGCTGCCGTAGGCGTCGTAGTAGCAGCCGCTGTTGTAGTTGTTGTAGGCTCCGTAGGCTCCGTAGGCAGCGGCGGCGCCCACCGCGGCAGCACCATAGCCCGGACGGTAGTAGCGGCCGCCGTAGCCCGGATAACCTGCAATGGGACGCCCCGGGCGACCAGCGATCGGGCGGCCTGCTATCGGATGCGACGGCCGAACTCCTCCGGCCACGCGATAGCCGCGACCGCCGTGGATGCGTCCGGCATGAACGGCGCCGCCCCCAACGTGGGCAGCACGCATGCCACCGCCGTGAAAGCCACCGGCGCGCATGCCGCCACCTCCGCCACGGCGAGCAAACGCGTCATCGGGCACCAGGCTGGCAGCGATGAGGATAGCTGCCGCGAAACCAATCAGACCATAGCGAACCATGAGCTTCCTCCTGATGGTGAGGCGCCATCGATCCGCTGGCTTTTGCGAGTGATGTCCGCGCCAACGGCGACGGCACCAGCGCATGCATTTGGCATTTCGTCGTCTCGTGCTTGATCTAAATCAAGCGGCCGGCGCGCAGCGATGATTGATCACGCAAGTTCCCGACAGGAACCGGAAGCATCTGGGCCGGAAAAATCCGCGCGCGGCGCGGCGCCGCCGGATGAGGGTTGTCTCCGCGAATTCAACTCGCGGGATTCGCGCACTGACACGCACGCCTCATTTGTCTTTAGGGCGCTGCGGCTTCTCCCTTTTCGCCGCCTGCGAGGTTCGGCTTGCGGGGGCCTCAAAGACCGCAATACGGCGATCGAGCTGCCACAGCTCGACGTCGTTGACATCAACCAGTTGCGCAGCACGTTCTCGTGCTTCCTGCTCGTCGGCACACTGCAATTTGGCCACGCTTATAACGTGGCGGTGCTGATCCAAAAGGTAAGCCCGGTAGTGAGCCATCCCCACGCCTCCCTACGCTGTCGTCTATCGGATCATCACCTCAATCCTTCAATCAATGTTCTCCAGCCGAACGCATCGTTCGCCGCCAGCAGCAAAGCGCCAAGCGTTGCCAAGTAGGGCGGCAGTTCGCAATCGGGACGCGCGTTCATATTGCCGACGAACGAGGCGACCGCGTTCTTGAGATCGCCTCGGTCCAGATGATCGAAGGCCCGTTGCTTGCAACGCTCGACATATTTATCGCGCGCCATCTCAATTAACAGGGAACGTTCCATTTCGTCTCCCCAACCGATGACTTTTTTCGATCGTTGGGGAATTGGAACGAAGCGAGCTTTTTCCGTCTGTTCGAAAAGCGACAAACGAATGCTTTTTTGCTCGCGAGTGTGGGAATTGGGATACAGGCGCGCAGGGCTATCACATATGAAAAGTAGAGTTGCGGATAGCTCGCCCACAACGCATCCTTCGAGACGCCCGCCGATGGCGGGCCCTCAGGATGAGGGCGGAGTGCGCGGCAGCAATTTCAAACCGGCCCAATGCTGCTTAGCCTCATCCTGAGGAGACCGCTGGAAGCGGTCGTCTCGAAGGACGAGGCGCTTGCTCAGGCCGCCACCAAGACACCATCTGCGATAGCCCCCCACACGGGGAAAGGGCACAGCAATGGGCAACCCGCTGTCGCCGCCCCTACTCCCAATACCAGGTCGAGAAATCGTTCTCGAACTGCGGGACTTCCTTCCAGACGCCCTTCAGCTTCTTGTTGATGACGGTCGGCCATTGCGGCTGGAACAGGTAGGCGGAGACGGCGTCGGTGGCCAGCATGCGCTGGGCGTCGCCGAGCAGTTTTGCGCGGGAGGCTTCATCCGGCATCGAGACGATCTGCTTGTAGAGCGCGTTGAAGGCCTCGTTGTTGTAGCCGAGATAATAGTCGGGCTCGGTGATCTTGACGAGGTCGAACGGCTCGACATGGCTGACGATGGTGAGGTCGAAATTGTGTGGACCGTTACCGGCGAACACCTGCGACAGCCACTGCGCCCATTCGACGTTCTCGATCTTGGCGACGATGCCGACCTTGGCGAGCTGGGCTGCGACGATCTCGCCGCCCTGCCGCGCATAGGGCGGCGGCGGCAGCTTCAGCGACAGCTCGAGCGGCGTGGTGACGCCGGCTTCAGTGAGCAGCTTCTTGGCCTTCTCGGGGTCGTAGGGGTTGATGCCGGTGGTGTCGACATAACCGAGCGATCCCGGCGTGTAGAAGCTGCCGATCGGCGTGCCGAACCCCTCGACGGCGCCATCGATCAGTGCCTTGCGGTCGATCGCGGCGAGGATGGCACGGCGAACGCGGACGTCATCGAGCGGCTTCTTGCGCTGGTTGATCGCGACGATGGTCTTGGCCCTGGAACCACCGATCAGCACCGTGAAGCGCGGATCAGACTTGAATTGAGCAACGACGCGGGTCGCGATGCGCGGAAATGCGTCCACATCATTCGAGAGCAGCGCCGCGGCCTGGGCGGCCGGATCGGAGATGAAGCGGATCGTCACCTTCGAAAGCTTGATCGCCGAGGCGTTGCGGTAGTCGGCCCATTTGTTCAGCGTGATCGAGGAGCCCTTGGCCCAGGCCCCTAACTGATAAGGCCCGGTCCCGACCGGCTGCGTGACGTTGGTCGGAGCGCTCTTGGGCTCGACGATCGAGCCGCTTGCCTGCCCAAGAAGGAACGGCAGGTTCGGCTCGGAATATTTCACCGTGATCACGACGGTGTCGGCGTCGGGCGTCTCGACCTTCTCGAACGCCTGGAACAGGCTCCTGTCCTTGTTGGTGCTGGTCGCCGCGGCGTTGCGCTCGAACGAGAACTTCACCGCCGCGGAATCGAACGGCTCGCCATTGTGGAATTTGACGCCCTTGCGCAGCTTGAAGGTGTAGGTCTTCAGGTCGGGCGATGCGGTCCAGCTCTCCGCCAGCAGCGGCGAGACCGAGCCGTCCTCGTTGATCTTGGTGAGGGTCTCGTAGATGTTGTAGAGCGTGACCTCGGCGATCGCGGCCGCCGCCGCGTTGGTCGGATCGAGCCCCGGCGGCTCCAGCGTCATCGCCATGACGACGCTGTCCTTCTTGCTCTGCGCCAGCACCGGCAGCGGCGCCGCGGCGAGCGCGGCGGCAAATGCGACGATGGATAGTTTCCTGAACATCTCGTAACTCCCCGGCCTGCTGTCTTCGTAAGCCTACGCCAATCCTGCTCCGGACACTAACCTTCCATGGCCGCATGCGGCAACGCCATCACGGCCTCCGCCTTGTGACAGGCGGCAAGGTGCCCCTCGCCCACCTTGCGTAGCTCAGGCAGGGCCTCGCGGCAATGCTGGTCGGCGAGTGCACAGCGCGCAACATAGGGACATCCGGTCGCGGCCGCCGATTGCGAAGCGATCGCCTGCGCTCCGCGCCGGCGCCGGCCGCCCCCGGCGCGCGCCCGCGGCACCGCATCCAAGAGCGCCCGGGTATAGGGATGGGCACAGCGCTCGAACAGATCTTCGGGGCGCCCCTGCTCGACGATGCGGCCGAGATACATCACCGCGACCTCGTCGCAGAGATAGTCGACGACGGCGAGGTCATGGCTGATCAGGATGTAGCTGAGGCCGAACTGCTCCTGCAGGTCCTGCATCAGGTTGAGCACCTGGGCCTGCACGGAGACGTCGAGCGCGGAGACCGGCTCGTCGGCGACGATCAGCTTTGGTTGCGTGATCAGCGCCCGCGCGATCGCGATGCGCTGGCGCTGGCCGCCGGAGAACTCGTGCGGATATTTGTCCATGTCGGCTTCGCGCAAGCCGACTTGCTTCAGCACGGCGCCGACGCGGTCGCGGAAGGTGGTGCGGTCGGCGCCCTCAAGCACGGTCAGCGGCTCGGCCACGATGCGCGCGATGGTCTGGCGCGGATCGAGCGAGCCATAGGGGTCCTGGAACACCATCTGGAAATCGCGCCGGGCGCGGCGCAATTCGTCAGGCGGAATGCGGTTGAGATCGCGGCCGAGCAGCGCGACCTGGCCCGAGGTCGGCCGCTCCAGCGCCATCACGACGCGTGCGAAGGTGGACTTTCCGGAGCCGGACTCGCCGACGATGCCGAGGCTCTTGCCAGCTTGAACCTGCACGCTGACACCATTGAGCGCTCGCACCTGCCCGGGCGGACGAAACAGGCTCTCGCGCGGCAGCATGTAGCGCTGCTCGAGATCCTTCACATCGAGAAGAGGCGCGGTGCTCATGCGGACAGCGCTCCGACATTCGCAGCCATGGAGACGTCCGTTCGGATGCACCGCACGCCATGTCCGGGACCGACGTCCACCATCGGCGGCAGCGCGGCGCGGCACGCATCGATCACGAGCGGACACCGCTCCGAGAAGGTGCAGCCCGCCGGCAGATCGGCGAGCTCCGGCACCGTGCCAGAGATCGTCTTCAGCCGCGTCCCCTTGCGCGCACCGAGCTTCGGCCGGGCGCGGAACAGGCCCTGCGTGTAGGGATGGCCCATGCGGCGGAACACCTCGTTGGTCGGGCCGCTCTCGACCACGGTGCCGCCATACATCACCATCATGCGCTGGACGTTCTCGGCGATGACACCGAGATCGTGCGAGATCAGGATCATCGACATGCCGCGCTCCTCGACGAGATCGGCGATGAGGTCGAGGATCTGGCCCTGGATGGTGACGTCGAGCGCGGTGGTCGGCTCGTCCGCGATCAACAGCTCCGGCTCGCAGGCGAGCGCCATCGCGATGGTGATGCGCTGGCGCTGGCCGCCGGAGAACTGGTGCGGATAGGCATCGACGCGCCGCGCCGGATCGGGCAGCCCGACGCGGTCGAGCAAGGCGATCGCCTCTTTCCGCGCCTGCGCCGCCGAATATTTCTTGTGACGCCGCAGCGGCTCGGCGACCTGGTTGCCGATCGTGTGCATCGGATTGAGCGCGGTCATCGGCTCCTGGAAGATCATGCTGATGCGGTTGCCGCGCAGGCGGCAATAGTCCGCATCCGGTAAGCCGGCGAGCTCGTTGCCATCGAGCTTGATGCTGCCGGTGACGCGTGCGCTGTCCGGCAGCAGCCCCATCAGCGACAGCGCGGTGACCGATTTGCCGCAGCCGGACTCGCCGACGAGCCCGAGCGTCTCGCCGCGCTTCAGGGCGAAGCTGACGCCGCGCACGGCCTGCGCGGGGCCGCGGCTGGTGTTGAGACGGACGCCGAGATTGTCGACTGCAATTAGCGGCATGGTGGAGCGCTCGCTCATCGTCATCGCTCCCGCGCCAGTCTGGGATCGAGCAGGTCGCGCAATCCGTCGCCGAGCAGATTGAGGCCGAGCACGGCGACGGCGATCGCTGCGCCCGGATAGACCGCGAGCATCGGCGACTGGAACAGCAGCGTCTGCGCATCGTTCAGCATGCGCCCCCAGGACGGCTGCGGCGGCTGCGTGCCGAGGCCGAGATAGGACAGCGCGGCCTCGGCGAGAATGGCGAGCGCGAACTGGATCGTGACCTGCACGATCAGGATCGACAGGATGTTCGGCAGCACGTGCTCGATGGTGATGCGGAATTTTCCCTTGCCCGAGGCGCGCGCGGCCAGCACGAATTCACGCGCCCAGATCGCGTTGGCCGAGCCGCGCGTCAGCCGGGTCAGCGTCGGGATCTGGAAGATGCCGATCGCGATGATCGAGGTCACCATGCCGGGGCCGACCACCGCGGCGAGCATGATCGCGGACAGCACGGCGGGAAAGGCGAAGGTGAAGTCCGAGAAGCGCATGATGATCTCTTCGGTCCAGCCGCGCTTGGCCGAGGCGATCAGGCCGAGGCAGACGCCGAAGGTGAGACCGATGCTGACCGCGATGATGCCGACCATGATGGTGGAGCGCGCGCCGGCGAGCAGCAGCGAGACGATGTCGCGGCCGAAGGAATCGGTACCGAGCCAGTGCGCGGCCGAAGGCGGGCGGAGCTTTGAGGCGATGTCGATCTCGTAAGGCGACCACGGCGTCCACACCAGCGACAAGAGCGCCGAGACGAGCACCAGCAGACTGAGCGCGCCGCCGAGGACAAAACTGCGATGGCGCAGCGCGCGGCCCCAGAAGGTCCTGGCCGGCGGACGGCGCGTCGCGACGGGTGCGTCAATGGAGGTGGTCACTGGCGCGCTCACAGGTCGTGCACCTTGATGCGGGGATCGATGAAGGCATAGAGCACGTCGACGACGAAATTGACGATGACCACCATGGTCGCCAGCAGCATCACGCAGTTGCGCACCACGATCAGGTCGCGGTTGGCGATCGACTGGAAGATCAACCGGCCGAGACCCGGCAGATAAAACACGTTCTCGATCACGATGGTGCCGGCGAGCAGATTGGCGAATTGCAGCCCCATCACCGTCATCACGGGGATCATGGCGTTGCGCAGCACGTGGCTCCACAGCACTTCGCGCTTGCCGAGCCCCTTCGCACGGGCGGTGCGGACGAAGTCTTCGCGCAGCACTTCCAGAACCGCCGAGCGCGTGACGCGGGCGAGGATCGCGGCCTGCACGACCGCCAGAGAGACTGCCGGGAGGAGCAGCGACTTGACGCCTGGCCAGACGCCGTCCTCCCAGCCGGCGAAGCCGCCAGCCGAAAGCCATTGTAGCCGCACCGCGAACAACAGCACCAGCAGGATCGCGAACCAGAAATTCGGCAGCGCGATGCCGACTTGCGTCAGCGACATCACGCCGACGTCGCCGAGCTTGTTGTGGTTGGCGGCGGTGTAGATGCCGGCCGAGAGCGCCAGCGTCACCGTGATCGCCATCGACATGATCGCGAGCGGAATGGTCAGCACCAGCCGCTCCGCGATCAGGCCGGCGACCGGCGTGCCGTAGACATAGGAATTGCCGAGATCGCCAATGAGGAGGCCCTTGATCCATTGCAGGTAGCGAACGGGGAGCGGCTGGTCGAGCCCGAGCTTGACGGTGAGCGCGCGCACCGCGTCGGGCGAGGCGTCGGCACCCATCAGCATCTGCGCGGCATTGCCCGGCAGCGCATCCAGCACCAGGAAAATGATCAGCGATGCGCCGACCAGCGTCGCCAGCAGGGTCAACAGACGTCGGAGGACAAAGACGCTCATGTGCGCTCGGTTTCGCGGGTCATTCGCGGCACGATCAACATGTCCGGACGGCGGAGGCAAGGGCTTTGCGAACGCACCGTCGCTCTATCACCGTCACCCTGAGGTGCGCGCCCTTCGGCGCATCGCGCCGCAGGGCAAGCCTCGAAGGGCGACGGCCCGGCTGCATCTCGGCCGTTCATCCTTCGAGGCTCGCTGCACGGCGCTTCGCGCCGCGCGGCTCGCACCTCAGGATGACGGGAGCGACAGCGAACTAGCACATCCCTAAACAATGCGGTCTCCACAAGCTGCCCTTAGCCGGGCCAACGGGACAGAAGATCGCCCGACGCCTCGAACAGCGCGCTGACGCGCAGCAAGTCGGCATCATGCCGGAAGCGGCCGACCAGCTGAAGCCCGATCGGCAGCCCGTCGCGGGCAAAACCTGAGGGAAGGCTGACGGCGGGGTGCCCGGTCATGTTGAACGGCATGGTCCAGGGGAACCAGTTTGGGCGGACGGTGTCGTAATGCCGGCCATCGATCTCGATGCTGCCGAACAGGTCCTGCTTGATCGGCAGCGCCGTGCGGGTGAGCGTCGGCATCGCCAGAAAGTGCCCGCGCGCAAGCAGGGATTGCACGCGGCGGAACAGCGCGGTACGCGCGAACATCGCCTCCTGATAGTCGACGCCACTGACCTCGGTGGCGAGCGCGAGCTGCTTGAGGAACGCCTCGCTCAGCTCGTCCCCGTGCTCGGCCGCAAGCTTGGCAAAGCGCGTGCGCCAGACGGTGTGGTTGATGGCGCGCCAGATCGGCTCGATGTCAAAGCCCTCGCCGGAGAATTCCTCGAGCTCGGCGCCGAGCCCGGCCAGCCGGTCGAGGCTCGCCCTGAAATTGGCGGCGACCTCGGCGGAGACGGGGCGGCCCGGCGGCGTCAGGCAATAAAAAATCCTCTGCCCGCGCAGATCGCCGCGCGGGGCGGCGGTGCCGATGAAGTCGGGCACCGGTACGCCGATCGACCAGGGATCGCAAGCGTCCTCGCCGGCCATCGCCTGCATCATCAGCGCGGTGTCGGCGACGGTGCGGGTGGTCGGCGTGACATAGGTCTGGTTGCCGAAGACGTCGAGGGCCTGGCTGTGCGGGATCACACCGTTGCTCTGCTTCAGGCCCACCACGCCGTTGCAGGCGGCGGGAATCCGGGTCGAGCCGCCGCCGTCGGTCGCGATCGCCAGCGGCGCGATGCCGCTCGCCACCGCCACCGCCGCGCCGCCGCTGGAGCCGCCGGAGGAGCGGCAGGCATCCCAGGCATTGCGGGTGCGGCCGAACAGCGGCGAATCCGTCAGGCACTTGCTGCCGAATTCCGGCGTCGTGGTCTTGCCGATCAGGATCGCGCCCTCAGCTCGCAGCCGTGCCACCGCGACGGCGTCCTCGGTCGGCACATTGTCCTTGTAGGGAACGGCGCCGAAGGTGGTCTTGACGCCGCGGGTGTTGACGATGTCCTTGACGGTGACGGGGATGCCATGGAGCAGGCCGAGCGCCTCGCCCGCCATCATCTTGCGCTCGGCGGCGCGCGCCTGCGCCATCGCTTCGTCGCCGCAGATCGTGATGAAGCAGTTCAATTCGGGCTGCAGCGCCTCGGCGCGGGCGAGCACGGCGCTGACGATCTCGACCGGCGAAACCTTCCTGGCGGCGATGAGGCCCCGCAGCTCGGTTGCGGACAGCAGACAGGGATCGCCGTTCATCGTCACATCACGCTCCGAAGGCCGGCCACCGTTGGCAGGCATTGACAGCGAGAATGACAGTTTTGTTAACTCGCCGTCCAATACGATTTTGGTCGCCAACCCATACGTTTTCGGTATGCCAATGGATCTCCGCCGGCTCCGCTATTTCGTCGCCGTCGCCGAGGCGCGCAGCGTCGGCAAGGCCGCCGAGCGGCTGCGCATGGCGCAGCCGCCGCTGTCGGTGCAGATCCGCAAGCTGGAGGCCGAGGTCGGCGCGCCGCTGTTCCGCCGCGGCACCCGCGGCATGGACCTGACCGAGGCGGGCCAGGCGCTGCTGGTGCGCGCCAGCGAAGCGCTGGCGCTGGCGGCCGACGGCATCGAGGCCGCGCGCGCGGTCGCATCCGGCAAGCGCGGGCGGCTGTCGGTCGGCTACATGTTCGTGCTGGCCAACGCGATCCTGCCGCGGCTCATCCCCGAGCTGCGCCGCTCGGTTCCCGGTGTCGACCTCGACTTCGCCGAGCTCAGCGCATCGACGCGCGAGGCCCGGGTGCTCGACCGCAGCGTCACGGTCGCGCTGTGCATGCCGGCGATCAACCATCCCGAGATCCAGGTGGCGCGGATCGGTGCGCAGCGCTTCATGCTGGCGATGCCGACCAGCTCGCCGCTCGCGCGCCTCAGCTCCGTGCCGATGGCCCGGTTGCACGGGCGTCCGCTGATCGCGCTGCCGCATCCGGACCATGGTCCCGCATCGTCCGCCGTGGTGCCCCTGCTGCGCCGGCACCAGGTGGTGATGCCGATCGCGAGCCGGGTGGAGACGGTGCATTCGGCGATGAGCCTGGTTCTCGCCGGTGAAGGATTTGCCATCCTGCCGGCCTGCGCGCAGCTCGGCGCGCCGCGCGGCATCGTGTTCAGGCCGCTGCGCGACGCCACCGACTCCCTCGACATCGCGGTCTGCTGGCGGCGCGATTCACAGAGCCCGCTGATCCGCACCTTCCTCAAATGCGCGGAGAAGGTCGTTGCGGCGCTGTGACGGGCTACAGGGTCCAGCTGATCTCGTGGCTCCAGGGCGGATCGGCGCCCGGACGGGTGCAGGTCAGCCCGGCGCAATTGGCGGCAAAGGACAGAGTGCGGCGGAGCTCCTCAGTGCTGATGTTCTTGAGTTGCTGCCGCGCAAGTCGCTTTTGCTTGTGCAGGGCGAACAGCAGCGCGGCCTGAAAGCTGTCGCCGGCGCCGATGGTGTCGGCGACCGCGATCTTCGGCGCTTGCACTTCGATCTGCCCTGCGGCCGCATGCCAGGCGATGGCGCCATTGTTGCCGCGGGTGATGACGACGAGGCTGGTGCCCTGCCGTAGCAGCGCACTTGCGCGCTGCTGATAGGGCTCCTCGCCGTGGAGGTAGGCGAAATCGACATCCGACATCTTGATGAGATCGGCGCTTCCCGCGAACTCGGCCATGCGCGCGAGATAGGCCGGCTTGTCCTTGACGAGGTTGGGCCGGCAGTTCGGATCGAAGGAGATCGTCGACAACGCCCGCGCGTCTGCGATCAGCGCCTTGGTCTCGGCGGCACCCTGGTCGTTGACCAGCGTGGTCGAACCGACATGGATGGCCTCGACGGTGTCGAACGGAATTGTGCCGCGCCGGTAGGTCCAGCTCCGCGTCGCGGTCTCGGCATCGTAGAAGGCGTAATGCGACTCGCCCGCGACGATGTGGACGAAGGCGAGCGTGGTCTGGTGGTCGCTGCGGGTGGCGAGACCGAGCGCGACATTCGAGGCGGTTGCGTGGTCTGCGATCATCTGTCCGAACAGGTCGGTCGAGATGCCGCCGACGAAGCCGGTCGGCGCGCCCAGCCGCGCCATGCCGATCGCGACGTTCAGGCATGAGCCGCCGACCGCGGGCATCACCGCCTCGCGTCCCTCCGCGCTTCGCGTCGGCACGAAATCGATCAGCGCATCGCCGCTAGCAATCAGCATGTCTCTTCAACCTCTGGCGATGTCAGCCATCGCGGCACGGCTGCCGCGATCGACCTCGCGCAGCAGCTTGTAGACCTCGCGCTTGCGCGTGTGAAAGGCGGCCATGTCGGGCGCGGTCGGCTCGCTCTTGCGTCCCAGCGCCGACATTTTTGCCATGGTCTCGCCGATCGAGGCATAGGCGCCGCCGGCGACCGCCCCGAGCATCGCGGCGCCCAGCAGCACCGGCTCTTTCGTTTGCGGCAGCGCGACGGTGAGGCCGGTGGTGTCGGCCATGATCTGCCGCACCAGCGGGCTGCGACTGGCGCCGCCGCCCATGATCATGAGGCTGGAGCGGACCCCATGCGCCGCAAAGGCCTCGATCACCTCGGCGAGGCCATAGGCGAGCCCGCAGAGACCGGCGACGAACAGCCGCTCCATCGACGCGATATCGGTGTCAAGGTCGAGCCCCGCGATCACCGCGCGGGTGTCGGGGTCGGCATAGGGCGAGCGGTTGCCGATGAATTCGGGCAGCACATGAATGTCACGCGCGAGCAGCGCGGCACGGCTGGCATCGCCGGCACGCGCGATGATGCGGCGCTCGAGGAAATCGATGAGGTCGAGGCCTTCGCTGCGCGCCGCCGCGCTCGCATCAGCGTGGCCCGGATGCGACTTGAGCAAATGGTCGATCGCAGCGCCTGCGGCGGACTGGCCGCCTTCGTTGAGCCAGAACTCGGGCACCATGCCGGAATAATAGGGACCCCACACGCCCGGCACGAAGCACGGCTGCTTCGTCGTCGCCATGATGCAGGCCGACGTTCCCATGATGTAGGCGAGCCGATCACTCACATCGCTCGCGCCGCCCGCCCCGTCGCGGCCGCCGATCGCACCGATGCCGCCGGCATGGGCATCGATCAGGGAGGCCCCGACCGGCGTGCCCGGCGTCAGGCCGAGCTCGGCTGCGGCTGCCGGCGTGAGACCCGCGCCGAGGCGCGTACCGGGCGCAACGATGTCGGTGCCGATGCGGGCGTATGCCTCGTTGACGAAGTCGGACAGACCGATGCGCTTGAAGAACGGCGCGCTCCAGCCGCCGCCGTCATGGGCCAGATAGTTCCACTTGCAGGTGACGGTGCAGGTCGAACGCTGCAGCGCGCCGGTCGCGCGCCAGGTCAGATAGTCGGCCAGATCGAAGAAGTGACCTGCGGCGTCGAAACTCGCGCGCAGATGCCGCTTCAGCCATAGCAGCTTCGGCATCTCCATCTCCGGCGAGATCGAGCCGCCGACATAGCGCAGCACGGCGTCCTCGGTCTCGTTGATCAGCCGTGCTTCGGCCGTGGCGCGGTGGTCCATCCAGACGATGACGTTGCGCTGCGCTTCGCCGGAGGCGCTGACGGTGAGCGGCTCGCCTTGCGGATCAAGCACCACGAGGGAACACGTGGCGTCAAAGCCGATGCCGCCGATACTGTCGGGCGCAATCGCTGCTTCCGCCATCGCGACCCGCACCGATTTGGCGCAGGCCTCCCAGATGTCCTGGGACGACTGCTCGACGATATCGCCGGCCTCGTGCCAAATCCGGATCGGATGCCGGGCGGTTGCGAGCAAGGTGCCGGCCTCGTCAAACACCCCTGCCCGCGTGCTCGTGGTCCCCACGTCGACGCCGATATACGCTCGCGGCATTGTCACTCCCGGTCGCTTTCCGTCCGTTTTGACGGTGAGCCTACCAGCAAGTGTAGCCGCCATCCACCAGCACGATGCTGCCGGTCATCAGGCTCGCGGCCTCCGAGGAAAGGAACAGCACGACGGAGGCGATCTCCTCGACCTGCCCCATCCGCGCCATCGGGGTTCCGCCGATCCAGGCGTCGTACATCTTCGGATTGCTCTTCACGAAGGCGTTGAGCGGCGTCTCGATATAGGTCGGCGCCACCGCATTGACGCGGATGCCGCGCGCGCCCCATTCGGCGGCCAGCGACTTGGTCAGATGGTGCACGGCGGCCTTGGAGGCGTTGTAAAAGCACTGCTCCTGCGGCTTGTTGACGATGAAGCCGGACATCGAGCCGACATTGACGATGGCGCCGCTTTTCGCCTTCAGCATATGCTTGCCGAACTCGCGGCAGCACCAGAAAGTGCCGTTGAGATTGACGTCGATGACGTTGAGCCAATGCTCGTCGGTGACGGTCTCGGCCGGCGTCTCGCTGCGCGCGATGCCGGCATTGTTGACGAGGATGTCGACCTTGCCGTGGCGGGCGACGAGGTCGTTCGCGACTTCCGCCACGCGCCTAGTGTCGGTCACGTCCATGATCGTGGTCTCGACGTCAAAACCCTTCGCCTTCAGGCTGGCTTTGGCGCTGTCGGCGACCTTGCTGTCACGGTCGCCGATAATGACCCTGGCGCCGGCCTCGGCCAGCGCCTCGGCGCAGCCAAGGCCGATGCCCTGCCCGCCGCCGGTGATGAACGCGGTCTTGCCGTTCAATCTGAATTTTTCCAGGTACATGGTGGTATTTCCGTTTCTTGCCGTTGTCTTGCCGTTTCTTGTTAGCCTCGAAGGGCGTTGCCGCCCTCATCGAAGCGGTGAATGCGCTGGGGGTCCGGCACCAGCGAGACGCGGTCGCCGGCGTGCAGGCTCAATTCGCCGATATAGCGCGCGGTCAGCATGCCAAGCGGCCCGGCATCGACATAAAGGAACGTGTCGCTGCCGAGATGCTCGGCGACCGCGATCGTTCCCTGCCAGCCGCCTCCGCCGTCGCGCTCGATCTTCAGATGTTCCGGCCGTACGCCAATCGTCGCCGCCCCCTTCTGCAAGGCGAGCTCACCGGTGACAAAGTTCATCTTGGGCGAGCCGATGAAGCCGGCGACGAAGAGATTGGCGGGCCGCTCGTAAAGCTCCAGCGGCGAGCCGTATTGCTCGATCTTGCCGCCATTGAGCACGACGATCTTGTCAGCCATGGTCATGGCCTCGACCTGGTCGTGGGTGACGTAGATCGCGGTGGTGCCTAGCTGCTTCTGCAGCCGCGTCACCTCGATGCGCATCTGCACGCGCAGCGCGGCGTCGAGATTGGACAGCGGCTCGTCGAACAGGAACGCCTTGGGCTCGCGCACGATGGCGCGGCCGATCGCGACGCGCTGGCGCTGGCCGCCGGAGAGCTCGCGCGGCTTGCGGTCGAGATAGGGCGTGAGGTTCAGCGTCGCGGCGGCCGCCTCGACCTTGCGGTTGATCTCGTCCTTGGCAAGGCCGGCCATCTTGAGGCCGAAGCCGATATTGCCGCGCACGCTCATATGCGGATAGAGCGCGTAGGACTGGAACACCATCGACAGCCCGCGCTTTGCCGGCGGTGTGTCGACAACGTTCTTGCCGTCGATCAGGATCTTGCCGCCGCTGACATCCTCGAGCCCCGCGATCAGCCGCAGCAGCGTGGTCTTGCCGCAGCCGGAGGGACCGACGAACACCACGAAGGAGCCGTCGGCGATGTCGAGGTCGGCGCCCTTGATGATGTGCACGGGGCCGAAGGATTTCTGCACGCCCTGAAGTGTGATCTGACCCATGGCAGCCCCTCTTACTTCACCGCGCCAAAGGTGAGCCCGCGCACGAGCTGCTTCTGGCTGAACCAACCGAGGACGAGAATGGGCGCGATCGCCAGCGTCGAGGCCGCCGACAGCTTTGCCCAGAACAGCCCTTCCGGGCTCGAATAGGACGCGATGAACGTGGTCAGCGGCGCCGCGTTCGAGGTCGACAGGTTCAGCGTCCAGAACGCCTCGTTCCAGGCCAGGATCAGGTTGAGCAGCAAGGTCGAGGCGAGGCCCGGGATCGCCATCGGCGTCAGCACATAGACCAGCTCGCGGCCGATGGTGGCGCCGTCCATGCGCGCGGCCTCTAAGATATCGCGCGGGATCTCCTTGAAATAGGTGAAGAGCATCCAGATCACGATCGGCAGATTGCCGAGGCAGAGGATGAAGACCAGGCCGATGCGGGAATCGAGCAAACCGAACGTCTTGTAGATCAGGTAGATCGGCACCAGCACGCCGACCGGCGGCATCATCTTGGTCGAGAGCATCCAGAGCAGGATGTCCTTGGTGCGCTTGGTCGGCGAAAACGCCATCGACCAGGCCGCGGGGATCGCGATCAAGAGCGCGATCAGCGTCGAGCCGCCGGCGATGATGATCGAGTTCATCGCGTGGTGGAAATAGTCGCTGCGCTCCTGCACGGTCGCATAGTTCTCGGTGGTCCAGTGGAAGAACAGGAAGGACGGCGGGATCGCGAAGGCTTCGAGCTCCGTCTTGAAGCTCGCCAGCACCATCCACAGGATCGGGAAGAAGATCAGGAAGCCAAAGAACCACGCCCCGATCGTCGATATGACCACCCGCTGTCTCGTCGCCATCCGCGCCATGCTTCAAGCCTCCAGGTTGCGGCCGACGATGCGGACGAGGAAGAAGGCGACGATGTTGGCGATCACCACCGCGACGAGACCGCCGGCCGAAGCGCTGCCGACGTCGAACTGGATCAGCGCCTGCGCATAGATCAGGAAGGCGATGTTGGTGGTCTGCAGGCCCGGTCCGCCGCCGGTGGTGACGAAGATCTCGGCGAACACGGTGAGCAGGAAGATGGTCTCGATCAGGATCACCACGGTGATGGGGCGCGCCAGGTGCGGCAGCGTGATGTAGATGAAGGTCGAGATCGCGCTGGCGCCGTCCATCTCGGCGGCCTCCTTCTGCTCCTCGTCGAGCGATTGCAGCGCGGTCAGCAGGATCAGCGTCGCGAACGGCAGCCATTGCCAGGCGACGATCAGGATCACCGAGAACAGCGGCACGTCGTTGAACCAGTCGATCGGCGTCAGCCCGACCAGTTTTGCCAGCCAGGCGAACAGGCCGGAGACCGGGTGCATCAGCAGGTTCTTCCAGACCAGCGCACTCACCGTCGGCATCACGAAGAACGGCGCGATCACCATCAGCCGCACGAAATTGCGCCCGATCACGGGCTGGTCGAGCAGCAGCGCCAGGGGAATGCCGAGCAGGATGGTCAGCGCCAGCACCGAGCCGACCAGCACCAGCGTGTTCCGGAGCGAGGCAAGGAAGGCGGGATCGGTGAGGAAGTAGCGGAAGTTTTCCAGCCCGATGAATTCTTCCGAGCCGGGATCGAGCAGACTGTAATGCAGCGTCGAGAAATAGATCGTCAGCGCGAGCGGGACGATCATCCAGATGAACAGCAGCCCGACGGCCGGGGTCAGGAGCGACCGCGCAAGAAACTGCGTCTGCCGGGTTGCCATCCTTGGCTCTCCGCTGGGAGAAGGAGGCGGCCATCCAGCAAGGATGGATGGCCGCAAGTTTGAGCTCAGGAGGAAGAGCTCGGGTTCACTTGATGTAGCCGGCGCGCTTCATCTCGCGCTCGGTTGCGGATTGGGCCGCCGAGAGCGCCGCGTCAACGGTGGTCGATCCCGCGAGCGCCGCCGAGAACTGCTGGCCCACCTGGGTGCCGATGCCCTGGAATTCGGGAATCGCGGCGTATTGCACGCCGACATAGGGAACGGGCTTCACCGTCGGCTTGTTGGGATCAGCGGCGTCGATCGAGGCCAGCGTCAGCTTTGCAAACGGCGCGACCTTCAGATACTCATCGTTCTGGTAGAGCGAGGTGCGCGTGCCCGGGGGCACGTTGGCCCAGCCATCCTTCGAGGCCACCAGCTTGGTGTAGTCCTTGCTGGTTGCCCAGGCGATGAACTTCTCGGCCGCCTCCGTCTTCTTGGAGCCGGCCGGGATTGCGAGATTCCAGGCCCACAGCCAGTTGGCGTTCTTGCCGAGCCCGGTGTTGGGCGCGAGCGCGAAGCCGACCTTGTCGGCGACCTTGGAGTCCTTGGGGTTGGTGACAAAGGACGCCGCGACCGTGGCGTCGATCCACATCGCGCATTTGCCGGCGTTGAACAGCGCCAGGTTCTCGTTGAAGCCGTTGGAGCTCGCGCCGGGAGGGCCGGCTTCCTTCATCAGGTTGACGTAGGTGGTGAGCGTCGTCTTCCATTCCGGCGTGTTGAACTGCGGCTCCCACTTCTCGTCGAACCAGCGCGCGCCGTAGGAATTGGCCATCGCCGAAAGGAAGGCCATGTTCTCGCCCCACCCGGCCTTGCCGCGCAGGCAGATGCCGTAGGTGCCGGCGTTCTTGTCGGTGAGCTTCTTGGCGGCATCGATCACGAAGTCCCAGGTCGGCTTCTCCGGCATCTTCAGGCCGGCCTTCTCGAACAGATCGGTGCGGTACATCACCATCGAGCTCTCGCCGTAGAACGGCGCCGCGTAGAGCTTGCCGTCGGCGGAGACCGCATCCTTGATCTTCGGCAAGAGGTCGGCGACGTCGTAATCGGCGCCGAGATTGGCCAGCGGCACCAGCCAGCCCTTCTTGGCCCAGATCGGCACCTCATAGGTGCCGATGGTGAGGACGTCGAACTGGCCGCCCTTGGTGGCGATGTCGGTGGTGACCCGCTGGCGCAGCACGTTCTCCTCCAGCGTCACCCATTTCACGGTGATATCAGGATTCTTCTTGGTGAACTCCCCCGTCAGCCCCTGCATGCGGATCATGTCGCCATTGTTGACGGTGGCGATCGTCAGGGTCGTTTCGGCCATCGCGGGGACGGCCAGCAGAACAGACGCGGCGCAGACGGCGCCGAGGACATGTTTCACGGTGACCTCCCTTGGACTCGCGCTTTTGAGCATATGCCCACGCGTTGAGCGTATGTTCAACTGAGGCACGGTGCTTGTCAAGCAGGCGCGTGGGCGTTCCAGCAACTTATGAGTGCTGCGGTGCGGGAGGGATGGGAGGTTTTGCGGGTGCGGAAGCGATGTTGTCCGGAACGAATGCCGCGGCTTGCTCCACCTCTCCCGCTTGCGGGAGAGGTCGTATCGCATCGAAGATGCGATACGGGTGAGGGTTTTCGCCTTTTGGGGAGTCTTGCCAGCGGAGACACCCTCTCCCCACCCCTCTCCCGCAGGCGGGAGAGGGAGCGGAGTCCCGCTGCCGCGCCAGCCCGCCCCTACCGCTCCAGGATCGCCCTTGCGGTGGCCTCGTCCGTGATCAGGCCATTGATCAGGCCGCCGCTCAGCGCGGCTGCAATCGCCGGGACCTTGGCCGCGCCGACCGCGGCGCCGATCGTCGTGGTCTTCGCCGGCACTTCCGGCGGAATGCTGGTGAGGCGCTTGTTGGTGCCGGCCTTGAGCAGGCGGCCCTTTGCATCATAGGCCCAGCCCGTGATCTCCCCGATTGCGCCCAGGCGCATCATCTCGAACAATTCGTCGCGGGTGACGAAGCCATCGACGTGCACCTGCGCCTTCTGGTCCATCTGGCCGATGCCGACGAGGCGCAAGTCGGCCCTGGCCGCGACCGCCTTGACCTTGGCGATCGGCTCGATGCGCACCATCTTGTTGCGCTCGTCCTCCGACGACATCAGGAACGGCAGCGGCATCGGGTAGTGCCGGGCGCCGGTGCGGTCGGCGAGTCGGCCGACGGTGTCGTAGAAGCTCGCCGAGCCGTCGGCGGAGATGTTGCCGACCAGCGAGACGATCTGGTGATTGGGCCGCTCGATCGGCGTGACGCGCTCGACCGCGGCACGCACCGCCCGCCCCGTGCCGAGCGCGACGATGACGGGCGTTTCCGAGCGCAGCGTGGAATCGAGCAGATTGGCGCAGCGCTCGGCGATGCCTGCGGTTGCCTGCGGCGCGGCAGGATCCGCCGGCACCACCTCGCAATGAACGAGCTCGAACCGTTGCTTCAGGCGCGCCGCCAGCTCCATGCAGGCGGCGATGGGGTGTTCGAGCCGGAAGGTGATGAGCCGCTCGGCGAGGCACAGCGAGACCAGCCGCTGCGCCGAGGCGCGCGAGACCTGAAGCATTTTTGCGATCTCGTCCTGGGTGTGGCCGGCAATGAAATAGAGCCAACCGGCACGCGCGGCGTCGTCGAGTCTCGACTTGTCGTTCTCGGCGGCCATGCGGGCTTACACCTCCCAGAAATCGCTCATGCGCGTGAAGACCCGATCGGCCCCGGCGGCGGACAATATAGCCCGGCCGTCGCGGCTGCGATAATGGCCGCCGCCGACAAATCCCCAGACGGTCATGCCGGCCGCCTTGCCCGCCTGCACGCCGCTGACGCTGTCCTCGATCACCAGCGTGCGTGAGGGCGGTGTGCGCATGTTCTCGGCCGCATGGAGAAAAAGATCGGGCGCGGGCTTGCCGTGCCTGACCATCTGCGCGGTGTAGAGCCGATCGCCGAAATGTGCCCGAAGACCGGTGACGTCGAGCGAGAGCGAGACGCGATCAATGTCGCTGGATGAAGCGACGCAGAACGGCACGGTCAGCCCCGAGATCACCGCCTCCACCCCGGGGATCGGCTCGAGCGAGCCGGCAAACGTCTCCAGCACACGCGACTTCAGTCGCGGCAGGAAGCTGTCCGGCACGACCTGGCCGAGATCGCGGTAGTGCTGCTCGATCGCCTTGGTGCTACGTCCGAGAAACATCTCGAGCGCCTGCGCCTCGCTGAGCACGAGACCGAATTCGGCCAGCACCTCGGACAGGCAGCGACAGCTCAAGAGTTCGCTGTCGACGAGCACGCCGTCGCAGTCGAAGATGATCAGATCGGGTTCTGGCCGGCCCAAGTCCATCCGACCATTCGATCATATACCCACGCTATGAGCAATAGCTCAGGCAGGAACACGGCGCCGCGGCCGTTCCCGCGTCAATGCGCCACCTGCCGGTAGATCGCCGGCAGCGCCGCGGGCAATCGCTTGATGTTGCCGACGATCGCATAGCCGCTCCGGCCGAACAGCGTCGGAAAATAGGATTGCGCCGCCGCGTCGATCGTCACGCCGAACACCGCGATGCCGAGCCGGCGCGCTTCGTGCACGGACTTCCTGGTGTCTTCGACCGCAAAGCGCCCCTCATAGTGGTCGACGTCGTTCGGCTTGCCGTCGGTGAGGACGAGCAGCAGCTTCTTGCGCTGCGGCTGGCGCGCAAGCTCGGCCGAGGCGTGGCGGACCGCCGCGCCGATCCGCGTGTAATAGCCGGGCTTGAGCGCGCCGATGCGGCGCTCGACCACGCCGCTCATCGGCTCGCCGAACGCCTTGACCGTTTCGAGCCGCACCCAGGAGCGCCGGCGCGAAGTGAAGGTCAGGATGCTGTGGTGATCGCCGCAGGCCGACAGCCCGTGCGCAAGTACGAGCAGCGCCTCCTTCTCGACATCGAGCACCCGGTAGCCATTGACCCAGGCATCCGTCGACAGCGAGACGTCGACGAGCAGCGTGACGGCGAGATCATGCCCCTGCGGGCGCATCGCCATGTGGACACGATCGAGACCAGCGCTGCTGCCGGCGCGGAGGTCACACCTCGCACGGACCAGCGCATCGAGGTCGAGGTCATGTCCGTCGGCCTGGGCCCACATCAATTCATGGCGCGGCCGCAGGACCTCGAAGCGGCGACGCACCTGGCGGACGTGGCGGCGCATGGTCTCGTCAGGCGTCCAGCTCTCGCCGGTCTCCGACGCCGGAGATGCGAGCACGCGGCAATGATCGGGCAGATAGGAGCTGCTGCGATAATCCCATTCGGGATAGGTCAGGTCCGCATTGAGGCGCGAGGCATCAAGGGCCTCCGGCGGCAGGTCGAGATCGAACTTGAACCGGCTCGCCGGCTTGCCGCTGCGGCGGCTGAGCGTGATCTCCTCGAGATCGTCGGCCGCCTTCTGCGCGTCCTCGTCCTCGCTGTCATCGGCCGGGCGATCGACATTGACCATCTCGGCCATCGCCAGGATTTTTTCGAAGCGGTTGAGCACGAAGGGATCGCGGCGATTGGCCCCGTCCTCACGCTCGCGCACAGCAAAGCGCTTGCGACTGTCCTCGCTCGCGGGCTCCGCACCAGCAGCGCATTCGTCCTCGCCGGCATGTGCAGGCGACAGCTCGCGGGTCCGGCAATCGCCCCACAGCGGGCACGGCAGGATCGGACGATAGCCCGGTGGCGCCTTGTCCGGCAGCGGTCCCGTTCCCATCATGGCCGGCCACAATTTCCCTGCGGGCGCAGGTCCCGCGCCGAGCAGGGCCAAAACGATCTGCTCGACCTCCTGCTCGATGCGAGGCAGCGGCCGCCGCGGCCGGGCTTCGGCGGTTGCCGCGGCAAGCTGCCCATAGTCGGCGACGAGCCCGGGAAACTGCGTGAGCACGAAGACCGCCGTTTCGGCGGCGCGGCGCAGCACGAGCAGATCGCGCCGGAGCGGATCGGTCTCGGCGATCGCCTCGATCGGCGCGACCGCGAACCATGCCGCGAGCCAGCGATAGAGGCATGCATTGAGCTCGCGGTCGGCGAAAATCGCGATGCTGTCCGGCAGGAAGATCGTCGCGGCGTCGCGGCCCGGCTGCTCGAGGCGCTCGTCGCCGAGACCGATGCGTTGCCGCCAGCCGAGCCGGTGCCCGGACTTGCGCGCGCCGGCGCTCGCGATCTGCACGCCCGCCTCACCGCCGAGCGCGCGGAACATCACCGCAAGCCGGCCTCTCACCTCGGCAAGCGAGACTGCATGATCGGCGTGAACCGGGTAGCTGGCGGTGCCGCCGACCATTTTGTGCCAGGCGCGGCCGACCGTCTCCTCAAGTTCGAGGAAGTCGAGCATGGGACCCGCCTCACCCGATCACGGCACGTGCGACGTCGAGCAGCGCGGCCTTGACGTCGGCATCGTCGGTCAGAGGCTCGATCATGCCTGCGAGCACGGCATCCGCCGCCGACATGCCCGCGGCAATCAAGGTGGCGCAATAGACCACGAGGCGGGTCGAGACGCCCTCCTCCAGATCATGGCCCTTGAGCGCGCGCAGCCGGCCGGCCAGCGCAACCAGTGGCCGCACGCGATCCGGCGACAGTCCGCTCTCGGCCGCGACCACTGCGATCTCCTGCTCCGGGGCTAAGAAGCCGAACTCGATGGCGACGAAGCGTTGCCGCGTCGAGGGCTTGAGCGCCTTCAGCAGGGTCTGGTAGCCGGGGTTGTAGGAGACCACGAGCATGAATCTCTCTGGCGCGGCGAGCTCCTCGCCGGTGCGCTCCAGCGGCAGGATGCGGCGATCGTCGGTGAGGGGATGCAGCACCACCGTGACGTCCTTGCGCGCCTCCACGACCTCGTCGAGATAGCAGATGCCGCCCTCGCGCACCGCCCGCGTCAATGGACCGTCGGCCCACACTGTATCGCCGCCCCGCAGCAGATAGCGGCCGGTGAGATCAGCCGCGGTGAGATCGTCGTGACAAGCGACTGTGTGGAGCGGCAATCCGAGCCGTGCCGCCATATGCGCGACGAAGCGGGTCTTGCCGCAGCCGGTCGGGCCCTTGAGCAGGACCGGAAGCTGATGCCGCCAGGCGTGCTCGAACAGCGCGCATTCGTTGCCGCTTGCGACATAGGGCGGCAGCGCCGGTGCCGGTGCCGTGACAGCGTGAAGGGCAGCTTTCATGGTCATTCTCCACAATTCACATTGAGACGGCGGCCGCGGCGAACCGCGGCCGCCATGTGCGTTTACTCGGCCGGTTGCAGCGCGGCGGGAATGGCCGCCGTCTTCTCGCGGCCCGGCACCAGCACCGCCCAGACGAACATCAGCGCGGAGATCGCGACGAACACGCCGGAGCCGAGCCGGATCCAGTAGAAGAAGGCGAGCTGGTCCTGCACGTCCATGTAGCCCTGGCCGAGCACGCGCTGGAGGTGGACCTGGATCACGCCGGCGAAGGTCAGCGCGAACGTCATGGTCATCATGGCCGTGCACATGATCCAGAAGCTCGCCATGCTGAGCCACTGGTTATAGGGCGCGCGTCCCTTGAGCTGCGGGATCGCGTAGGCCATGACGGACAGGTTGAGCATCACATAGGCGCCGAAGAAGGCGAGATGGCCGTGCGCCGCCGTGACCTGGGTGCCGTGGGTGTAGTAATTCACCGAGGACAGCGTGTGCAGGAAGCCCCAGACGCCGGCGCCGAGGAACGCCATCACCGAGCAGCCGACCGACCACAGCAGCGCGGCGCGGTTCGGATGCTTGCGGCCGGCCTTCCAGGTCATCTGCACCGTGAAGATCACCATGGTGAAGAAGGGTGCGACTTCCAGCGTGGAGAACAGCGAGCCGATCCACTGCCAGTAGCCGGGCGCGCCGATCCAGTAGAAATGATGGCCGGTGCCGAGGATGCCGGAGAACAGCGCGAGTCCGATGATGACGTACAGCCACTTCTCCACGACCTCGCGATCGATGCCGTTGAGCTTGATCATGAGATAGGCGAGCACGGAAGCCATGATCAGCTCCCAGACGCCCTCGACCCAGAGATGGACGACGTACCACCAGTACATCTTGTCGACCGCGAGATTCGACGGGTTGTAGAAGGCGAACAGGAAGAAGATCGCAACGCCCCACAGGCCGAACAGCAGGATGTTCGTGACCGTGGTCTTGCGCCCCTTCAGTGCCGTCATGGTGACGTTGAACAGGAACATCAGGCAGACGACGACGATGCCGACCTTGATGATGAAGGGCTGCTCAAGGAATTCGCGGCCCTCGTGGTAGTGGAAGAGATAGCCGACCACGGCCACACCTGCCGCGCCGAAGAACATCCAGAACTGGATCTTCGCGAGTAGCGGGCTGTAGAGCTCGGTCTCGGTTTCCTCAGGCAGCAGGAAATAGGTCGCGCCCATGAAGCCGATCAGCGACCACACGATCAGCGCGTTGGTGTGGATCATCCTGACGATGTTGAACGGCAGGAGCGTCGACAGCGTGTTGGGCAGGACGTAGATGGTTCCGGCGAGCAGGCCGAACAGGACCTGGGCCAGGAACAGGGTCAGCGCGCCGTAGAAATACAGCATCGCGACTTTCTGGGTTTGGTATTTCATTTCGGGTTCTCTCTGTCTTGAAAGAGGAAAGCTATGCCTTGTTGTTCGAGCATGATCTCTTCGGAAAACCGCTTCACACTTTTCCGGATCATGCTCAGCCGGCCTTGTTCGGCGGCCACTCCTGGCGCTTGATCGTCGAGGTCCATTGCAGGAAGTCGGCGAGATCGTTGAGCTCCTGGTCGGTCAGGTTGAACTGCGGCATCTGCCGCCGGCCCGGTGCGCCCGACGGCTGCGCCTGCATCCAGGCCTTCAGCGTCTCGCGCGCGCCGGCCGGGTCCTCCTTGCCGCCCCAGCGATCCCAGACGTTGCCGACCTCGGGGGCGAAATAGGCGCCCTCACCCAGCAGCGTGTGGCAGTTGATGCAGGAGTTCTTCTCCCAGACATGCTTGCCGCGCGCGACCGACGACGTCAGCGTCGTCGCGTCGGTCGAGCTCGTGGCCATGTAGTAGTGGCTGTGCGCCGTCAGCCCTATGAAGATGGCGAAGAAAAAGGCCGAGCCGCCGTAGAACACGTTTCGAGCGGCCGACTTGGTCAGGCGTTCAGCCATTGCCAATCCTTTCCGGTTGCTTGCTTAGAGAATGCGATGCTGCGATTTATTGCCGCTTTGCCCGGCCGGTTCTTTGTCAGGGCGCAATGAGCGCGTCAGATCAGGGCGACGACGGCCGAGGCGAGCCAGGCAAGCAGCAGCACGATCAGGATCCAGGCGCTGACGAGGCCACGCCAGAGCGCGGGCGCCGAGCGGAGATCGAGGAAATCAAGTGCGATCCGGCGGCCCTTGAGCGCGGCCAAGGCGAGCAGCAGCGCGTTGCCGAGCAGCGGCCGCGGCATCAGCTGTGGCAGCAGGATGGTCGCGAGCGCGAGGCCGATCAGCACGAGCCAGGTGACGTCGAGGCGGTCCGGATTCATCAGCGCACCAGATAGAGAATCGGAAACATGACGATCCAGACCAGATCGACCATGTGCCAGAAGGCGGCGCCCGTCTCGACGCCGGAGACCTCGGCGCGGCGGCAGACCACGGCGAGAATGACGATGCCAAGGCCGACATGCAGCAGATGAAAACCGGTCAGGAGGAAGTAGAGCGTGAAGAACGGGCTGGTTTCGAGCCCGACGCCGCGCCCGATCTCTTCCGCGTATTCGGCGAGCTTGATCGCGATGAAGAAGCCACCGAGCGCCATCGCGATGAGGAGCCAGCGGCGCGTCGCCCGCCTCTCGCTGGCCCGCGCGGCCTTCGTTGCCCGGGCCGCAGCCCAGCCGCTGGTCACCAGCACGACGGTGTTGAGGCCGGCGAGGTTCGAATTGAGTGTGGCCTGTCCGGCCGCGAACACCACGGGGTGGATCGCGCGGGCGACTGAGAAGGCGCCGAGGAACAGGCCGAAGGCGACGAGCTCGCTGAAGATCAGCACCCAGATCATGGGATCGCCGGGGAGATCTTCCAGGATTCCCCAGCCGGTTCCCTGTTGTTCGCACTCGGCCGTCGACATCGTCTTTCCGGATCAGGACACCGGAAAGACTTAACTTACCCATCCAGTTCGGAATTTGTCGCAGGACAAACTGGGGAATTGCCGGGTGCTTGTTTGCGCCGACGCAACGTCCGGCCGGCCGGATCGCGGTACGAATCGGCTCAGGGTTCCCAGGAGTGGCGAGTGACGATATGAGCGACGCACAAATCGGGCTGATGACAGCGACGCCCATCATCATCGCCTTTGCGATCGCGCTCAGGCGCATGGGGGTCTTGTCGACGGTGGCGACCGTATCGGCGGTGAGCCTCTCCGTCGCGATCGCGACGGTGCTGTTCACGACACAGTAGCGGCACGCGACTCAGTCGCAGTGCAGCGCGCCGTTGCGGCACTGCACAGCAAGGCCTGCTGCATGTCGGTCTCGGGCAGTTTCGATTCCTCCGTCTTGGCTTCTTTGCGTCGTGAGCTAATATTGCGGTCCTATGATTGGACCAGTTCGCCATGCCTGAGATCATCGACCTTGGCGCGCTACAGCTGACGTTCCTACAGAGCAAGGATGACACCGCCGGCGGCCTCGATCTGTTCGAGATGACGCTACAGCCGAACGCGCGCATGCCGATTCCCCATTATCACGATCGCTGGGACGAAACGATCTATGGACTAAGCGGCATCTCGACTTGGCGGATCAACGCTAAGGATATCGACGTGGCGCCGGGCGAAAGCCTCTTCATCAAGCGCGGCGTGGTGCACGGTTTCATCAACCGCTCGCCCCGACCGGCGACTTGCCTGTGCATCCTCAGCCCAGGCGTACTCGGTCCGCAATACTTCAAGGACATGGCGGCCCTGCTATCGGCCGGCACGCCTGATCCGGCCAAAATGAAGGAAACAATGCTGCGCTATGGGCTGGTTCCTGTGATGCAATCCTGAGGATGAATGCGGCGCAGCCGAAGCGTTCGCCATAGCTCAAGGGGCGCCGGCGAAAGGCGCGCTCAGCGCTTTCGTCGTAGTCGTTGAAATTGGCGGGCACGGCGCGTTGCGCCTTTGCCCACCCTACGAGATCGTCGACTACCTTCGCTGGTTGTACACGTCGATGCACACCGCACCGAGCAGCACCAGGCCCTTGATGACCTGCTGGTAATCGATGCCGATGCCGAGGATGGACATGCCGTTGTTCATCACGCCCATGATCATGGCACCGACCACGGCGCCGCCGACGCGCCCGACACCGCCATAGGCCGAGGCACCGCCGATGAAACAGGCGGCGATGACGTCGAGCTCGAAGCCCAGACCTGCCTTCGGCGTCGCCGTGTTCAGCCGCGCGGCAAAGACGAGGCCGGCGAGCGCGGCCAGCACGCCCATGTTGACGAAGGTGAGGAAGGTCAGCCGCTCGGTCTTGATGCCCGACAGGCTGGCCGCCTTGGCGTTGCCGCCGACCGCATAGATCTGCCGGCCGATCACGGTGCGGCGGGTGACGAAGCCGTAGAGCGCGATCAGCGCGGTCATGATCACCAGCACGTTGGGCAGGCCGCGATGCGAGGCGATCAGGTAGGTGAAGTAGAGCACGGCGCAGGCGAGCAGAATGCACTTGCCGAGGAAGAACGCATAGGGCTCGACCTCGATGCCGTGCGACTGCTCGCGCGACCTCCCCTTGGCGCTGGCATAGACGAGGCCGAGCGCGAGCACGGCGCCGATCAGCATCGACGTCGGATGCAGGGTGCCGGCCTCGGGCAGCAGCTCGGGAATGAAGCCCGACGACAGTTTCTGGAAGGTCGGCGGGAACGGCCCGAGCGACTGGCCCTGCAGCACCGCGAGCGCCAGGCCCTTGAACACCAGCATGCCCGCCAACGTCACGATGAAGGACGGGATCTTGAAATAGGCCACCCAATAGCCCTGGGCGGCGCCGATGGCGGCGCCGACCAAAAGGCAGGCGATGAAGGCGAGCGTGTAGTCGACCTTGTAGGTCACCATGAGAAGCGCGGCCACGGCGCCGATGAAGCCCGCGACCGAGCCGACCGAAAGGTCGATATGGCCGGTGACGATCACCAGCAGCATGCCGAGCGCCATGATCACGATGTAGCTGTTCTGCAGCACCAGGTTGGTGAGGTTGAGCGGTTGCAGCAGCGTGCCGCCGGTTACGACCTGGAAGAACAGCATGATCGCGATCAGCGAGATCAGCATGCCGTAATTGCGCAAATTGTTCTTGATGAAGCTGCCGTGTTGGCGCTCCTCGGGCAGCGAAACCGTCTTGTCGGTCATGGCTGCGATCCTCCCATCTCCGCGGCCGCGGGCGCGGCGTTCCCAATGCTTCGTTCGTTGCGCATGATGGCGCGCATGATCTTTTCCTGCGTTGCTTCAGCGCCGTTGAACTCGCCGACGAAGGCGCCGCCGTTCATGACGCAGATGCGGTCGCAGATGCCGAGCAGTTCGGGCATCTCCGAAGAGATCACCACGACGCCGCGGCCGGCCTCCGCCAGCTCGTTGATGATACAGTAAATCTCGTATTTGGCACCGACGTCGATGCCCCGCGTCGGCTCGTCCAGGATCAGGACTTTTGGATCGGTCATCAGCCATTTCGACAGCACCACCTTCTGCTGGTTTCCGCCAGAGAGCTGGCCGGTCTCCTGGTAGACGTCGGAGCAGCGGATCCGCATGCGGTTGCGGTAGTCGCTGGCGACCTTCAGCTCGGCGATGTCGTCGATCACCCTGCCCGGCGCCACCTGGTCGAGGCTGGCGAGCGTGATGTTCTTGCGGACGTCGTCGGCGAGGATCAGGCCGAGCTGCTTGCGGTCCTCGGTGACATAGGCAAGGCCGGCGTCGATCGCCGCGGCCACGCTCGGCAGCGCGATCTCCCGGCCCTCGAGCCGGATACTGCCGCTGATATTGGTGCCCCAGGAGTGGCCGAACAGGCTCATGGCGAACTCGGTGCGCCCGGCGCCCATCAACCCGGCAATGCCGACGACCTCGCCGCGCCTGACGCCGAAATTGACGTTCTTGATCACCTGCCGCTCGGGATGGATGGGGTGATAGACCGACCAGTTCGCGACGTCGAGCACGGGCTCGCCGATCTTCACGCTGCGCTCGGGGAAGCGATGAGCCATATCGCGGTTGACCATGCTGCGGATGATACGATCTTCCTGGATCGGCTCGGCATGGCAGTCGATGCTGTCGACGGTGCGGCCGTCGCGCAGCACGGTGATGTGGTCGGCGACCTTGGCGACCTCGTTGAGCTTGTGCGAGATCAGGATCGAGCCGATGCCCTGCTCGCGGAACGCCATCAGGCGTTCGAGCAGCGCGGCGCTGTCGGCCTCATTGAGGCTCGCGGTCGGCTCGTCCAGGATCAGCATCCGCACGCGCTTGGACAGTGCTTTCGCGATTTCCACGAGCTGCTGCTTGCCGACGCCGAGATCGGTGATCAGCGTATCCGGGGATTCCTTCAGGCCGACCTGCGCGAGCAGCTCGCGCGTGCGCCGGTACACCTCGTCGCGGTCGATCACGCCGAATTTCGACGGCGGATGCGACAGAAAAATGTTTTCCGCGATCGACATCAAGGGGATCAGCGCCAGCTCCTGATGGATGATGATGATACCGAGCGCCTCGGAATCGTTGATGTCACGGAAGCGGCGCTCCTCACCCTCGAACACGATGGTGCCCTCATAGCTGCCGTGCGGATAGACCCCGCTCAGCACCTTCATCAGGGTGGACTTGCCGGCGCCGTTCTCGCCGACGAGGGCGTGGATCTGCCCGGCGTGAACCGAGAAATTGACGTCGCGCAGCGCCTGCACTCCGGCAAAGCTCTTGCTGACGTTGCGCATCTCCAGCATGGCGGTCATGGTGTTCGTATCCCTAAACTGCCCGTCATTCCGGGGCGATGCGACAGGACCGCGAAGCGCGGCCTGGAGCATCGAACCCGGAATCTCGAGGTTCCGGGTTCGCCCTTCGGGCGCCCCGGAACGACGGAGCACTCTCTTACTGGAACTGCGACTTCTTGTAGTAGCCGCTGTCGACCAGGGTCTTCTCCCAATTGTCCTTGTAGACCACGACCGGCTTGAGCAGATAGGACGGCACGGTCTTGACGCCGTTCTCGTAGGTCTTGGTGTCGTTCACCGTGACCTGCTTGCCGGCGAGCGCGGCGTCGACCATGTCGGCGGTCACCTTGGCGAGATCGCGGGTGTCCTTGAAGATGGTCGAGTACTGATCGCCGCGCAGCATCGCCTTGATCGAGGGCACCTCGGCGTCCTGGCCCGAGATGACAGGCATCGGCTGGTCGGCGCTGCCGTAGCCGACGCCCTTCAGCGAGGAGATGATGCCGATCGAGAGGCCGTCATAGGGCGACAGCACGGCGTTGACCTTCTTGTTGCCGTAGTAGGCGCTGAGCAGATTGTCCATGCGGGCCTGGGCGGTGGCGCCGTCCCAGCGCAGCGTCGCGACCTTGTCCATGCCCATCTGGCCCGACACGACGACGAGCTTGCCGCTGTCGATATAGGGCTTCAGCACGCTCATCGCGCCGTTGTAGAAGAAGTAGGCGTTGTTGTCGTCGGGCGAGCCGCCGAACAGCTCGATGTTGAACGGACCCTTGCCGTCCTTGAGACCGAGCCCCTGCACGAGCGACTCCGCCTGGAGCACGCCGACCTGGAAATTGTCGAAGGTCGCGTAGTAGTCGACGTTCGGCGTACCGCGGATCAGGCGGTCATAGGCGATCACGGTGATGCCCTTTGCTTTCGCCTGCTTGAGCACGTCGGACAGCGTGGTGCCGTCGATCGCGGCGATCACCAGCGCTTTCGCGCCCTTGGTCACCATGTTCTCGACCTGCGAGAGCTGGTTCGGAATGTCGTCCTCGGCATATTGCAGGTCGGTGTTGTAGCCGCGCTCCTTCAGCACCTTGACCATGTTGTTGCCGTCGTCGATCCAGCGCGCCGACGATTTGGTCGGCATGGCGATGCCGACGGTTGCCTTGTCCTGCGCCGTGGCGGACAGGCCCGTGGCCATCGTCGCAGCGCCGGCGAGCGCCAGCGCGAGGAAGGTCGTCTTCAGTTTCAGCATGTTTCACTCCCTTGGGTGTCAGACTGTTTCTTCGTGTCGTCGAGAAGGTTGGTCGTGGATTGCCTCAGGTCTCCTATGCGAGCTTGACGTCGGGCTCCGCGCGACCGCGCGCGGATGCTTCCAATAGAAACGTGCAGCCGGCTTGCGGATCGGCGGCGCGTGCCGCCGCGTCCATGTCCTGCCATGCCGAGGTGACGAGCAGGCGCGACAGGTCCGGGCCGACGAAGGCGGGGCAGCTTGCCTGCTTCGCCGGCACGTTCAGTGAGCGCAGGCGCTCACCTTGCGGCGAGTAGACGTCGACGCGGCTCGCGCCCCAGCACGCGTTCCAGATTTGCCCGGCGGCGTCGCACACCGAGCCGTCGAGGCCGCCGATGCCGCTGTGGCGCAGCAGCACCTCCGGCTCGCCGCGCGGCAGGCCGGTCGCGGGATTGAGCGGCACGGCATAGAGCACCGCGCGCGGGGTGTCGGTGAAATAGCCGGTGGCGCCATCGGGCGAGAAGCAGATCGAATTGGGGATGCTGATGCCCGGAAACAGCGTCGAGATCTTGCCGCGATGGAGCGCGTAGATCGCACCCGCCTTCGGCTCGGCCTTCTTGCCCATGGTGCCGATCCAGAACGTGCCGGATTGATGCACGCGGCAATCGTTTGAGCGCGTCGCCGGATTGTCCGCTTCGAGCGGAGAGAACAGCGTCATCGCGCCGTCGGCGAGCTCGCGGATGTAGAGGCCGTCCTCCGCGACGATCAACTGCCGCGCGGCATCGATGCGCCCGAGCGCGCTGGCCATCCGGCCGAGCACGTGGGCGCGGACAGAGCCGCTGCCAAGATGCGCCTCGAACAGCTTGCGCTCGCGGATGTCGAACCACCAGGCCGTGTCGGTGGTCGCATCATAGGTCGGCCCTTCGCCGAGATGACATTGCTCGGCAGATAGAACCGAGGTCGGTACCTGTTCCGTCATGGCGCCCTCACCCCAAAGCGATAGACGGTGTGATGCCGATAGACCTGGCCGGGATCGAGGCGCGGGCTCGGAAAGTCCGGCCGGTTCGGCGCATCAGGCCAGATGTGCGGCTCCAGGCACATGGCGTCCGATTGCCGGATCAGCTTGCCGCCCTTCCCCGCGATCGTGCCATCGAGATAGTTGCCGGAATAGACCTGGAGCCCGGGCTGATTGGTGAGCAGCTCCATGATGCGACCGGAACGCGGTGCCTCCAGCCGCGCCGCGAGCGCAAGCATGCCGTCGCGGCCGAGACAATAGGTGTGGTCATAGCCTCTGCCGTTGCGCAATTGCGGGTCGCTTTCGCGGATGCGCTCGCCCACCGGCCGGGGCTCACGGAAGTCGAACGGCGTGCCGGCAACGCTGCGCGGCGGCTCCGGCAGCGGAATGGCGGTGGGATCGATGGCGAGGAAATGCTCGGCCGCGACCGTGAGTTTATGGTCAAGGATCGGCGTGCCTGATGTGGCGCCTTCGAGATTGAAGAAGCTGTGGTTGGTCAGGTTGACGATGGTCGGCCGGTCGGTCCGCGCTTCCATCATCAGCGACAGCTCGGTCGGGCCGGTGACGCGATAGGTCAAGCGGACGTCGAGCTTGCCGGGATAATTCTCCTCGCCATGCGGACTGGAATAGGTGAGCGTCACCGCGGGCTCGGCGCCCTCCTCGATCGCGGCAATGTCCCAGAGCTTGCGATCGAAGCCGTCGAGCCCGCCGTGCAGCGCGTTCGGGCCGTTGTTGACGGGAAGCTGCACCGTCTCGCCGTCGAGCGAGAACTGTCCCTTGGCGATGCGGTTGGCATAGCGGCCGACAGTGGCGCCCAAAAACTTCCGTTCGGCGAGATAGCCGGCGAAGTCATCATGGCCGAGCACGACGTCGTCGTAACCACCTTTGGCGTCCGGCGCGATCAGCGCCTGGATCACCGCGCCATGGGTGATGATGCGGACCTCGAAGCCGCCCTTCCCGCGCAGCACGATGCGCTCGACCTTGCGGCCGTCGGGCAGTGTTCCGAAGACGTCCTTTTCTATTTTCTTTGAGCCGGCCATGTTCAGTCCACAAACGGTTCAACGATTGTGCGCTTGCCGAGCAGGAAAGAGTCGGCGACGAGACGGAGCGGTGCCAGATCGACATCGCTTGCGCCTGACGCCGCCAGCCTGACGAAGCGCTGGTACAGCTCGCGATATTCCTGATCGGGCGCCTCGGCAATGGCCTTGCCGTCGACGGCCATCCGTCGGCCGCCGTCAGACAATGTCATCCGGCCATGGTCTGTTTCCACGAGGATATCCCAGCTCTGCGGGCCGGTCTGCCGGAAGTCGAACGCGGCGGTGATGGGCAGGCCGTTGATATCAGTCAGATTCAGGTTCGCGGCGATCGGCGCCTGGCAGTTGGCCGGGAACGCAAGCTCGGCCGCAGCGACGAACACGGGCTGCGGCAGGATGCGGGTCAGGATCGAGAGCGCGTTGATGCCGGGATCGAACACGCCAAGCCCGCCTGGTTCCCAGATCCAGGCCTGGCCGGGATGCCAGACGCGGACATCCTCCTTCCAGTTGATATGCACGGATTTGATCTGGCGCGTCGCCAGCCATTCGCGGGCCGGCTCGACCGCCGGCGCGTAGCGCGAATGCCAGGTTGCAAACAGCGTGCGCCCGGCATCAGTCGCCATCGCAATCAGCGGATCGAGCTCGGCCACACCGATGCCCGGCGGCTTCTCCAGCATGACGTGCTTGCCGGCAGCGAGCGCCGTGGCGGCCTGGGCGCGGCGCACTTGCGGCGGCGTGCAGAGCGAGACGGCATCGATCGGCGGACCTTTTTCCAGCAGCTCCTCGATGGTGGCGAAATGCGGCAGGTCCGGCAGCGAGGCATTGCGGCTCGCGACGGCCGCGAACGTTGCGCCCGGTGTCGCGGCGATCGCCCCCACATGCTGGTCCCGCGCGATCTTGCCGAAGCCGACGATGGCGATACGAAGGTCTGTCACGCTTATTCTCCAGTATCGGCTGACGGCAGCGGCTCGGCCGGGGCGGTCTCGATCACCGTGCCCTCGTGGCGGCGCATGCCGTTGTGAATGACATAGACCATGGCCTCGGACGCGGCGTCCGCGTCGCCCGCGGCAATGGCATCGACGATCTTCTGGTGCCAGAGCAGCACGGTGTCGCGGTCCTCCGGCTCGACCGGGGCGCTGAGCAGGAACGAGGCGCGCAACGCCGCCTCGATGACATGCCCGATCGAGCGCATGAACAGATTGCCGGAGGCACGCGCCACGCCAACGTGAAGCGCGAGATCAGCGTCGGCAAACCCGACCGAGTCGGACGCTTCGCGCCGCATGCGATCCATGCAGCGGCGAAGCTCGGCGACGTCCTCATCGGACCGCTGCGCCGCGGCGAGCATCGCCGCGCGCGGCTCGACCGCGAGACGGATCTCGGCGAGATCGTTGAGGAAGCGCTTGTCGATACCGGCGTCGAGGTGCCAGGCCAGCACATCGGCATCGAACATGTTCCAGGCACCGCGCTCGCGCACGACGGTGCCGACCCGCGCCTTGGTGGTGAGCAGGCCCTTGGCGACCAGCGTCTTCACGCTCTCGCGCAGCACCGGCCGCGACACGCCGAACATCGCAATCATCTCGGCATCGCCCGGCAGCCGCGTGCCTTCCGCGTAGCGGCCGGCGATGATGTCAACGCCGATCGATCGGGCGACCTCCGCGTGGTTGGAGTGAGCCCGCCGTGTCGGGATGACGACGATGCGCGAGGTCATGACGCCGCTCCCACATGTTTCGCCGCCGGCCGGCGCGCCAGCGCCACCAGCCCCTGTTGCAGGGCGATGAAGGCGAACAGCAAGACGCCGGTCGCGATCTTGGTCCACCAGCTCGACAGCGTGCCGTCAAAATTGATGTAGGTCTGGATCATGCCCTGGATCAATACGCCGAGGAAGGTGCCGATCACCGAGCCCTGCCCGCCCGTGAGCAGCGTGCCGCCGATCACGACGGCGGCGATACTGTCGAGCTCGACGCCGACGGCGGAGAGCGAATAGCCGGCGCTGGTATAGAAGGAGAAGACGATGCCGGCGATCCCCGCCAGCAGGCTCGACAGCATGTAGATCTTGATCGTCATCTTGCCGACGGCGACGCCCATCAGGCTCGCGGTGGTCCGGCTGCCGCCGAGCGCATAGACATTGGCGCCGAACCTCGTGAGATGCAGCAGCAAGGCGCCGCCGATCACGATCGCGAGCATGATGATGGCAATCGCCGTCAATCGCCCGCCGCCGGGCATCCGCAGCGCAAAGTCCGACACGGTGGAGTAGACCGGCGCGGTGATCGGCACCGATTCCGTCGAAAGCAGGAAGCTTGCGCCGCGGGCGAGGAACATGCCGGCCAGCGTGACGATGAAAGGTGGCAGGTCGAAGACGTGGATGACCGCGCCCATCGCCGCGCCGAACGCCGCCGACAGCGCGAGGATGGCGACGAAGGCGACCAGCGGCGGCACGCCCCAGCGCTCGATCGCCAGCGCGACGAACACGGTGGTGAAGCCGATCACCGAGCCGACCGAGAGGTCGATGCCGCCGGAGATGATCACAAAGGTCATGCCGGTCGCGACGATGCCGAGGAACGCATTGTCGGTGAGGAGATTGCCGACCACGCGGGTGGAGGCGATGTTGGGGAATTGCACCGCGCAGAGCACAAAGCCCGCGACGAGCACGATGGCGGTGATGAGGACGGGCGGCAGTCCCTTCATGCTTTGGTCCTCCGCAGCCGCGCGGCGATCCCGGCCAGCCCTGAGAATTTCGGCGATTGCAGCAGCAGCACCGCGAGCACCACCACCGCCTTGACCAGCAGGTTGAACTCGGGCGGATAGCCGGACAGCAAAATGCCGGTGTTCATGGTCTGGATGATCAGGGCCCCCAGCACGGCGAGCACGAGGCTGAAGCGGCCGCCGAACAGCGAGGTGCCGCCGATCACGACGGCCAGGATCGCATCGAGCTCGAGCCAGAGGCCGGCATTGTTGGCATCCGCACCCATGATGTCGGCCGCCGCGATCACGCCGGCAAGCGCGGCACAGACACCGCACCAGACATAAACCGAAAGGATCATAGCGCGGGTGCCGACGCCGGCAAGCTCGCTCGCGCGCGCATTGCCGCCGGTCGCCTCGATCAACAGGCCAAGCGCGGAGCCGCGCACGACTGCACCGGTGAGGATGAGCATGCCCAGGGCAATCACGACCGGCACCGGCAGGCCGAGCACCGAGCCATTGCCGAGCCAGACCAGATCCGGCGAGGAGAACGTCACGATGCGCCCTTCGGTGATGAGCTGGGCGATGCCGCGCCCGGCGACCATCAGGATCAGCGTCGCCACGATCGGCTGCATGCCGAGCACGGCAACGAGAAAGCCATTCCACAAGCCGCAAACCAGACCGGCGCCGAGCGCGGCCGCCAGCACCACCGGCAGGCCGTGACTGTCAGCGAGGCTCGCCGCGATCGCGCCGCAGATTGCCATCACCGCGCCGACGGAGAGATCGATGCCGCGCGTCGCGATCACCAGCACCATGCCGAGCGAGAGCAGCGCCACCGGCGTGCCGCGGTTGAGCACGTCGATCAGGCTGCCGAACAGCCGGCCGTCCTGCAGGCGCAGGTCGAAGAATTGCGGCGACACCACGCGGTCGACCGCGAGGATGACGATCAGCGCCAGGATCTGGGCGAGGCCGCGGCGCGGCAGCAGCGCTGTCATGTGTGGGCCTCGAGCGCGACAGTGACGCTATCGGCGGCAATGGCGGCGAGAATGTTGCCGACGTCGATCGCCTCGCCCGCGAGCTCCTCGATATGGGCGCGGTCGCGCAGCACGACAACGCGATCGGAATACGTCACGATCTCGTCGAGCTCGGAGGAGATCACGAGCAGCGATAGCCCGTCATCGCAGAGCTCGCGGATCAGGCGGATGATCTCGGCATGCGCGCCGACATCGATGCCGCGGGTCGGCTCGTCCAGCACGAGAAGTCGCGGCGAGGTCGCGAGCCAGCGCGCCAGCAGCACCTTTTGCTGATTGCCGCCGGAGAGCAGGCCGACGGGTCGCTCCGGATCGGGCGGGCGGATGTCGAGCATCTTGACGTAACGGCGCGCGATCTCGTCCTGCTCGCGGCGCGACAATGGCCGATGCAGGCCGCGCTTGGCCTGAAGCGCGAGCACGATGTTCTCGCGCACGCTGAGCTCGGCGACAATGCCGTCGGTCTTGCGCTCCTCCGGGCAATAGCCAAAGCCGTGGCGGACGCCGTCGCGCGGCGACTGCAGCCGCACCGGCGCGCCCTCCACCCTCGCCTGCCCGCCATCGGCGCGCTCGGCGCCGAACACCAGCCGCGCCGTCTCGGTGCGGCCCGAGCCGAGCAGGCCGGCAAGGCCGACGACCTCGCCGTGGCGCAGCTCGAGATTGAAGGGCGCGACATAGCCGGCCTTGCCGTAATTCTCGAAGCTCGCACACACCTCGCGCACCTGATGCTCGCGCGTCGCCGCCCGCGCGCTGGTGGTTTCCGCGAGCTCGCGGCCGAGCATCATGCGGATCAGCTCGAGGCGCGGCAGCGAGGCGGTCTCGCGCTCGCCGACGAGGCGGCCGTTGCGCAGCACGGTGATGCGGTCGGAGATCTCGTAGACCTGGTCGAGGAAGTGGCTGACGAAGACGATGCCGATGCCGCGCTTGGCAAGCTTGCGCATGATGCCGAAGAGGATCTCGACCTCGTGACGATCGAGGCTCGCGGTCGGCTCGTCCAGGATCAGCACGCGCGCGGAGAGATCCACCGCGCGGGCGATCGCGGTGACGTGCTGGATGGCCACCGAATAATTGCCGAGCGGCGCGGCGACGTCGATGTCGAGACCGAAATCGGCGAGCAACGCCTTGGCGCGGCGCCGCATCTCGCCCTCGCGCACGATACCGAAGCGCATCGGCTGGCGGTCGAGAAACAGGTTCTGCGCCACAGAGAGGTTCGGCAGCAGATTGACCTCCTGGTAGACGGTGGCAATGCCGGCCTGGAGCGCAGCCTTGGCCGAGCGCGGCGCGACCTCTTCGCCACCAAGCCTGACAATGCCGGCATCGCGTGGGAATACGCCGGTGACGACCTTGATCAGCGTGGACTTGCCGGCGCCGTTCTCGCCGAGCAGCGCATGGATCTCGCCGGCGCGCAGCGTGAAGTCGACCTCCTGCAACGCGCGCACCGCACCAAAACTCTTGCTGATCCCGCGCACCTCCAGCAGCGGCAGAGCAGGATCAAGGCTGTTGTCCATCGCAACGTCACTCCCACCGGCGCCGCAAACGATGCGGACACCCAGCCTATTCGCTCGCGCAGCGGTTTCGAAGGGGGTGCCGGACCGCAAAGCGCGCGGTCCGGCGAGAGCCCCGCCTCAGTAACCGAGGCCCTTCTGGCTGTCGTAGATCTTCTGCGGATCGTCGGCAGCCGTATAGAGCTTGGACTCGGTCTGGATCCATTTCGGCGGCACCGTGCCCTTGTCCTTGAAGGCCGCGATGGCATCGAGCGCGGGGCCGGCCATGTTCGGCGTCAGCTCGACGGTGGCATTGGCTTCGCCGGCAGCCATCGCCTTGAAGATGTCGGGGACCGCGTCGATCGAGACGGTGAGGATCTCCTTGCCGGGCTTGAGGCCGGCTTCCTTCATCGCCTGGATCGCGCCGACCATCATGTCGTCGTTGTGGGCGTAGACAGCGCAGATGTTCTTGCCGCCGCCTTCGGCCTTGATGAAGCTCTCCATCACCTCCTTGCCCTTGGCGCGGGTGAAGTCGCCGGTCTGGCTGCGCACCACCTTCAGGTTCGGATGCTTGGCAACCGCGGTGTCAAAACCCTTCTTGCGGTTGGCGGCGACGCTGGCGCCGACCGTGCCCTGCAATTCGACGATGTTGCAGGCCTTGCTGCCGACCGTCTTCGCCAGCCAGTCGCCGGCGACCGCGCCTTCGTGCACGCTGTCCGAGGTGACGGCGGTGAGATAGAGCTCCTTGCCGGAGGGATCGATGTCGCGGTCGAGCAGCACGACCGGGATCTTGGCTTCCTTGGCTTCCTTCAAGACCGAGTCCCACCCCGTCGAGACGACGGGCGCGAGGAAGATCGCATCGACATTCTGCGCGATGAAGGAGCGGATCGCCTTGATCTGGTTCTCCTGCTTCTGCTGGGCGTCGGCGATCTTGAGATTGACCTGGCGCTTGGCGGCTTCCTGCTTGGAGACCGACGTCTCGGCCGCGCGCCAGCCGGATTCCGATCCGATCTGCGAGAAGCCGATGGTGAGCTGTCCGGCACTGGCCGGCAGCGCGAGCAGCAAGGCGGCCATGGCGCTGGCCGCAAAGAGGGCTTTAGGGGTCATCAGGCGTGTCTCCCAAGATGTTATCCGGGGCGCCGATTGGTAGCATGGCACCCACAGGCCGACCTCTAAGGCGGCGGGAGGCACTATTTCACGGAAGATCGGTTCCGACTAGTAATATTATTTGACTATTTGGAGGAAAATGCGCGCGAGCGACGGCGAGCGGTTTGAAGACACGCTGAGCGCGATTTTGTTCCAGCGATGCAACGGGGAGATGAAGGAAATTGTGGGGGCTGCTGCGACGGCGACGGTGCGCTCCCTCGCCCCGTCTTACGGGGCCGCGACGAGCTTCGCTCGCGCTGAGAGGGTTGGGGTGAGGGGCTCTCTCCACGAAAACGGTGAGAGTGGGACTCGCGGAGAGTCCCCCTCACCCGGATTGCATCTTCGATGCACTCCGGCCTCTCCCCGCAAGCGGGGAGAGGCGAAGAAGGCCCGCGCTAGATCAGCTTCCGCTGCGCGAGGTTCTTCATCAGCGCACCGATGCCGAACGTCCACGGCTCGCACTCGTCGCTGGTGCGCATGCGGTTGACGAGCTTGCCGAGCTGGGGCGCCGAGATGGTGACGATGTCATCGCGCTTGTGCGTAAAACCCTGCCCCGGCACGTCGCGGTCCTTCACGGGCGCGAACATGGTGCCGAGGAAGAGAACGAAGCCATCGGGGTATTGGTGGATCTTGCCGATGGTCTGCACGACGAGATCGGTCGGATCGCGGCTGATCTTGCTGATCGAGGAATGGCCGTCGAGGACAAAACCGTCCGTGCCCGTCACGTTCAGGCCGATGTCGAGCTTGCGCGCATCGTCGAGCGTGAAGCTGTCGTCGAACAGGCGCAGCAGCGGACCGATCGAACAGGACGCATTGTTGTCCTTGGCCTTCGAGAGCAGCAGCGCCGAGCGACCCTCGAAATCGCGCAGGTTCACGTCGTTGCCGAGCGCGCCGCCGACGATCTTGCCGCGGCTGGAGACGAACAGCACGAGCTCCGGCTCGGGATTGTTCCAGGTCGATTTCGGATGCAGGCCGGCATCCATGCCGGTGCCGACCGAGGACATGGTCGGTGCCTTGGTGAAGACCTCGGCATCCGGGCCGATGCCGACCTCGAGATACTGGCTCCAGGCGTTCTGGTCTATCAGCACCTGCTTCAGGTGCATCGCCTGGTCCGAGCCCGGCTTGAGCTTTGACAGGTCGTCGCCGATCAGCCGCGTCACCTCTTTGCGGATCGCCTCGGCCGAGGCCGGATTGCCCTTGGCGCGCTCCTCGATGACGCGCTCCAGCATCGAGATTGCGAAGGTGACGCCGGCGGCTTTCAGGGTCTGGAGATCGACCGGCGCAAGCAGCCACGGCTTCTTGGGATCGCGCCCGTCCGGGACCGTATTGGCCACGATGGCTTCGAGATCGCCGATGCGCTCGCCCTTGGTCGCGGCCAGCGCCTTGGCCGGATTGTCCTCCTCGCACAGCGCGCTGATGGTCGGAAATTTTGCAGTGACGTCGAACACACCGTCGCCGCGCATGGCGACAACAGCCGGGCCATTCACCTCCGGCAGCCAGACACGGCCGACGAGCGTTCCCCGCGTGCCGTCCTCGGGGAGAAGGTCTTTTGCAGTCAATGTCGTCATGCCGGCGTCCTCGCTGTTTTTCGGATCGGCCGCGGCCGATCACATTGGCGACGACCAATAAACGTCTGGCGGGGGAAGTCCAGAGAGGGCCCCTACTTGAACCAGTGCACCAGCGCGATGCTGATGCCGAGCAGCAGCATCAGCGAAAGCGTCACGGCTGCCGTCACCCTCCCGCCGACATTGGCGAGCACGCGCACGTCAACGCCGAGGCCCAGTGCAGCCATCGAGACCACCGTGAGAAAGCTCGTGATCTTCGTCACGGGGCCAACCACCGTTGCCGGCACGATCTCGAGCGAGCGCAGGGTCGCGAGCGCGAGGAAGCCGAGGATGAACCAGGGGACCAGGCGGAAAAACCCGACGCTGGTCCTCTTGGCATCGCTGTGCCAGCGCGAGGCGACCAGCGAGAGACCGACCACGACGGGCCCGAGCATCAACACGCGCATCAGCTTTACAAGTGTTCCGATTTGCGTCGAGACGAGGCCGGCCGGGACCGTCGCCGCAAGCACCTGTGGCACCGCGTAAACGGTGAGACCGGCGAGGATGCCGTATTGCGTGGCGGACAGTTGCAGCAGCGGGATCAGCAGCGGCAGGCCCAGCACCATCATCACGCCAAGGATCGCGGTGAAGGAGATCGAGGATGCGATCTCGTCGTTGTTGGCGCCGATGATGGGCGCCACCGCCGCGATCGCGGAATTGCCGCAGATCGAGTTGCCGCAGGCAATCAGGATCGACAGCCGTGTCGACAGGCCAAGCAGCCGGCTGAGGCCGAAGGAGACGCAGAGCGCGACCACGACGACCGCGGCGATGGAGGCGAGCAGCGCGATGCCTGACGCCGCGATGGCGGCGAAGCTGATGGAGGCACCCAGCAGCATCACCGCGACTTCGAGCAACTGCTTGGCGCTGAAGGCGATGCCGGCCTGCCAGCGCGGGGCCGGCTTCCAGAAGCTGCGGAGCGCCATGCCGAGCAGGATCGCCATCACCAGCGCCTCGACATAGGGATGCTCGAACACACCCAGTTCCGCCCGCTCCAGCAGGGCCGAGACACCGGCGACGAGAATGCAGAGGAGAATGCCCGGAATCAGCGCCGCAATGCGGCTGACGGCGGTGGCCGGCTTGGACTCGGCCGGGCTGGATGCTTGATTCTGCGACACAAATTTCTCCCGGAGGAGAAGGATTTATACGCAGCGCGACCCGATTGGGAAATATGTTTTCGACATATCAGGGCCGAGGGGAAGTTCTGTCCTCGGCCTGGAATAATTCGGGGTCAGAAGATCAGGCTTTTCGCCAGCGAAGCGACGCGGCTGAAGCCGTCATAGATGCCCGGCTCGAAGAAGGCCGCACGCGCCAGCACGATGCCCGCGACCAGCGACCAGAACAGCGTGGTGCCGGCCCGCAGCAGGAGCTTCGAGGCGCGCGACTTGGGCTGGGCGTCCGTTGCGGACACCAGCTGCTCGCCGAAGGGCTCAAATGCGGTGCGTTCCATGGCTGCCGATCCATTAATTTCTGGCAGAAATGTCGTCGTTTCGGCCCAAAACAGCAATGGAAGCGATTGGCGTTTTTACCCTCCGGAGGGGAAACTCCTTTCTCCGCGCACCCCCGGGACAATAGTTTTCTTCTTCTGGCCTATTTGGACACCGGCGCCCGGGGCTACAGGGCCAGATAACGCCGCCGGATCGCGTCATTGGCCTTCAGCTCGTCGATCCCGGCCGCATAGACGATCTGGCCCTTGTCGATGACCGTGGCGTGGCTCGCCAGCCCCAGGCAGAAATGCATGTTCTGCTCGGCGATCAGCACGGTCGAGCCGAGCTGGCGAAGCTGTCGCAAGAGCTCGCCGATCCGCTGAACGATGATCGGCGCGAGGCCTTCGCTCGGCTCATCCAGCAGCAGCAGCGCGGGATTGCCCATCAGCGTGCGCGCGATCGCCAGCATCTGCTGCTCGCCGCCGGAGAGGCGCCCGGCGATGCGATGGCGCAGCGGCTCCAAGAGCGGGAAGACCTCATAGATGCGCTTGATCGGCCATTCGTCCTGGCCCTCCGGCCCCTTCTTGCGACCGATGACGAGATTGTCCTCGACCGTATGCTCCGGAAAGATCTGGCGATCCTCCGGCACGAAGCCGAGACCGGCGCGCGCGATTGCGTGCGGCTTCTGGCCCGAGATCACCGTGCCGCGCAGGCTGACCGTGCCGCGTCGCGGCGGCGCGAGACCCATGATCGCCTTCATGGTCGTGGACTTGCCGGCGCCATTGCGGCCGAGCAGCGCCATCGTCTCGCCCTGCCGCACCGACAGGCCGACGCCGAACAGGATCTGGCTGGTGCCGTAATAGACGTCGAGATCGGCGACTTCGATGACGGCGGCGCTCATGCGGCGGCTCCCGCATGCTCGGTGCCGAGATAGGCGTCGATCACCGCGCTGTTGTTGCGGATCTCTTCGGGCGTGCCGGTCGCGAGGATGCGGCCGTAGCAGAGCACGACGATCTTCGGGGCGATCTTGAACACGATGTCCATGTCGTGCTCGATGAAGACGACGGTGATTTTCTGGCTCTCCCAGAGCTCGCGCACCTTGTCGATCATGCGCCAGCGCTCCTCCGGGCCCATGCCGGCGGTCGGCTCGTCCAGCAGTAGCACTTTTGGTTCGAGCACCAGTGCGAGAGCAATGTCGAGCAGTTTTTGGTCGCCATGCGACAGCGTGGCCGCGGTGCGATGGCGTTTGCTCGCAAGGCCCAGGAGCTCCATCACATGCTCGGCGCGGTCGCGCGTCTCGGGCAATGGAAAGCGCTTGTGCAGCACCGCGGAGGTGCGCTGGTCGGCGCTGACGGCGGCCAGCATGGTCTCCTGCACCGTCAGCGACTTGAAGATGCTGGCGACCTGGAAGGCGCGGCCGATGCCGTGACGCACGATCTCCGGCGGCGAGCGGCCGGCGAGATCGACGCCGTCGAGCAGCACCTGTCCGGAATCCGGCTTCAAGGCGCCGGTGATCAGGTTGAAGAAGGTGCTCTTGCCTGCGCCGTTCGGACCGATCACCGCGGTGAGGGAGCCGTCGGGGAAATCCAGCGAGACGTCATTGGTCGCCTTCACTCCGCCGAAGGATTTTGCGAGGTTGCGGATCTCAAGCATGGTGCGCCTCGCGCCGTTGTCTGGCACCGTCATTCCGGGATGGTCCGTCAGGACCAGACCCGGAATCTCGAGATTCCGGGTTCGCACGTCGTGCGCCCCGGAATGACTGCTCGATAGGTACACCACACATCGCTAGCGCCCCTCGCCTGTCTCGCGCCGGTGCGCGAACCATTCTGCGACGAAATCCAAAAGGCCTTTGCGCAGGCCGAGCGCAAAGAACAGGATGACGACGCCCAGCACGATGCCGTGATATTCGGTGAAGCGCGTCACGGTGTCGTTGAGCAGGAGCAGCAGCACGGTGCCGACCATCGGGCCGAGGAAGGTCGAGACGCCGCCGAGCATGTTGATGAAGATGGCTTCGCCCGAGATGGTCCAATAGGCGAACTCCGGATAGGCGCCGGAGACGAACAGCGCCATCACCATGCCGCCCATCGACGCGAACAGCGCCGCCAGCACGAAGACCGTCAGCTTCGCCCGCCAGACGTCGATGCCGAGGAAGCTCGCTCGCGCGGCGTTGTCGCGGATCATGCGCAAGGTGTAGCCGAACGGCGATTGCGCGATCTGGCGCATCGCGAGCAGGCCGAGGATCAGCAGCGCGCAGCTCGCGATGTAGAGATGGACGTGATTGGACAGATTGATGCCGAGGAATGCGGGGCGCGGAATGCCGCCGCGCAGGCCCTGGTCGCCGCCGGTGAAGGAGGCCCAGGACAAAATGGTCGAGTGAATCAGCATCTGGAAGGCAAGCGTGACGAAGGCGAAATAGATCTCCTTCAGCCGCACGCAGATCGCGCCGATGATGGCCGAAACCACGGCCGTGATCGCCAGCGTCGCGACGAAGGCGACTGGAATCGGCACGCCGAGCTTCTGCATGATCAGGCCAAAACTGTAGGCGCCGAGGCCAAAGAACATGCCGTGCCCGAACGAGGTCAGGCCGGTGTAGCCGACCAAGAGATTGAGTGAGGTCGCAAACAGGCCGTAGGCCGAGCAGCGGATGACGAAATCGAGCAGCGCCTTGCTGCCGGTGAACAGCGGCAGGCTCGCCAGCACGGCGAAGGCGATCAGCGCGATCAGCACATCGCGATAGCGTTGCAGCGCCGCGCCGCCACGCTCCGGCACCAGCGTTTGTGCGCGTCCGGCCTCGAGCTCGGTCATGCCGCCTCCTTGCCGAACAGGCCGGTGGGTTTCGAGACCAGCACGATCACCATGAAGAGGTACATCAGGCCTTCCGTGAACAGGGGAAAGCCGAGCGAGCCGAACGAGCGGATGAGGCCGAGCAGCAGCGCGCCGATCAGCGCGCCCAGGATCGAGCCCATGCCGCCGATCACGGTGACGATGAAGGACTCGATCAGCACGGAGAATCCCATGCCGGGCGTCAGCGAGCGCACCGGCGCGGCGAGCGCACCGGCAAGCCCCGCCAGCATGCCGCCAAGTGCGAACACGCCGCCATAGATCAGGCCGGTGTTGATGCCGAGCGCGGAGACCATGCCGGGATTGTGCGCGGCGGCGCGGATCACCTTGCCGATGCGGCTGCGCGACAGGCCGATGCCGAGCACGATGGCCGCGACAAGCGCGACGCCGATCAGCAGCAGGTAATAAGGCGGCACCACGCCGCCGGCGATGAACAGCGGCATCACCTGGAAGGCGGACGGCATGCCCATCGCCTTGAACTCGGGTCCCCAGATGATGCGCACGACATCGTCGAAAATCAGCACGAAGGCGTAGCAGACCAGCAGCTGCATCAGGACGTCGGCGCCATAGACGCGGCTCATGAAGACGCGCTCGAAGATCAGGCCGAGGAGCGCGGTGCCGGCCGCACCGGCAAGCATCGCCAACGCGAAGCTTCCCGTGAGCTGATAGGCCGTCATCGCGAAATAAGCGCCGAACATGTAGAAGGCGCCGTGGCTGAAATTGACCACCTTGAGCACGCCGAAGATCAGCGTCAGCCCGACCGCGACCAGGAACAGCAGCATGCCGATGATGAGGCCGCTGGTGGTTTGCGTCACCAGGCAGGCAGAGCTGACAAGGCAGCCGGCGAGCGCGTCGAGATCCACGGGAGCACCTTCACTGCAGCGCGCCTGAAGTGGCGCGAAGGCCAAACGAAAACGGCGGAGACGGTCGCCCGCGTCCGCCGCGCATCAGATCAGGTGTAGCCCTTGCTCTTCTTCCACTCGGCTTCGAGTTCGAAGATGGTCTTCCAGTCGCCGGCCTTGACCTCCGGCACATACGGTTCCTGCGGGATCGTGGTGCCCCAGCCGATGGCGTAGCCGACCAGCGTGTGGTCGTCGCCGCGCATGGTCACGGTGCCGTCGGCGCCGAACGGGCATTTGATGGTGAGGCCCTTCAGCGCCTCCGCAATCTTCTTGCCATCGGCGGAGTTCGCCTTCTTCGCAGCTTCCGCCATCAGCATGATGGCGGTGGCGTTCTCCCATGACCAGTTGGTCGGATATTCGTTGTACTTGGCCTTGTAGGCATCGCCCCAGGCGGCATTCTCCGGCGTGGTCGGGAACGTCTTGATGTAGCGGTTGCCGGAGTGGATGCCCTTGGGCAGGTTCTTCACCACGGTGAGCGCGGTGTAGTCGGCCATGTTGACCGCGAACACTTCCATCTGGCCGAACATCGCGTAGATGTTGGCCTGGTCGATGTAGGAAGTGAGATCGCCGCCCCACAGGCAGGAATACAGCGCTTGCGGCTTGGCCTGCAGGATCTTGGTGACCACCTCGGTATAGTCGGGCTGGAACAGCTTCGGCCAGGACTCGCTGATGATCTCGACCTCGGGCGCGAAGCGCTTCAGGTACAGCGTGAACTCCGCCGTGGTGTCGCGACCATAGGCATAATCGGGCGAGCAGGTCGCCCATTTCTTCAAGCCCTTCGCCTTGGCGATCGCCGCGGCATAGCTGCCGCCGACGATGGAGTCGTGCACGCCCTGTCGCGCGGTGCGGAACGCGTTGGGAATGTGCTGCTTGGGATCCGCGGTCAGCGACGAGGTTTCCGAATTGGTGTGGATGCAGAACACGCCGAGATCGCGCGCGACCTCATGCACCGCGAAGGCGCCGGAGGAGGCCTCGGCGTCGATCATCAGCTCGCAGCCATCGGTGTTGACGAGCTCGCGCGCGACGCGGGCGGCTTCCTGCGGCTGGCCCTTGGAGTCGCGGATCACCATCTCGATCTGCCGGCCGGCGAGACCGCCGGCGGCGTTGACCTTCTCGACCTCGAGCATCACCGCATTGCGCGAGGAGGTGCCGAGCTGCGCGACGCGCCCCGACAAGATCGTTGGCATGCCGATCTTGATGGTCTTGGCCTGGGCGCGCGCCACCCAGGGCGCGGCAAATGTCATCGCACCGGCGCCCATCAGCGCCAGCGTTGAACGGCGGCTGATGCCCGGCATGCGGGTTCTCGTCATTCTCCCCTCCCTCGTTCGGGTCGGCGTTTTCCTGGTCCCTTGCCGGAGATCATCTCGTCTCCGTGTTCCCAAGGATTTCAGAGGTAGGGGGTGACGTCAAGCCAAAGATGAATTATGAGTCAGAATTCATAGGAGAGGAAGCGCGGCCGGCAGCCGGCCCGAAACCAGCGAAAATGATCAATCTGTCGAGTTTCATCGCCTTTCATGCCCGGCACACGCCGGAGCGGCCCGCGCTGAAATACCGCGGCGAGGAGATTTCCTACGCGGCGCTCGACGCGCGCATCCGGAAGGCGGCCGGCTGGCTCGCCGCGCAGGGCATCGGTGCCGGCGATGTCGTGGCCGTGCTGATGAAGAACAGCGCCGCCTTTCTTGAGCTCGTCTTCGCCACCAGCCATCTCGGCGCGGTGTTCCTGCCGATCAATTTTCGTCTTTCGCGCGACGAGGTCGATTATATCGCCGGCAATGCCGGCGCGCGGCTGCTGATCGTCGACGAGGAATTGGCGGCGAACGCCGCGGGCGCGAGGATCGTCGCGCTCAATGAGGCCGCGCAGCAGAGCGTCACGCATCTCGCGGGCGACACGCCGCCTGCGCCGATGCATGTGCGCCAGCCATCAGACCTGATGCGGCTGATGTACACCTCGGGCACGACCGACCGCCCCAAGGGCGTGATGCTCACTTACGATAATTTCTACTGGAAGTCGGCCGACCAGACGATCGCGCTCGGCCTTGGTGCCGATACGCGTCTTCTCGTCGTCGGCCCGCTCTATCACGTCGGCGCACTCGACCTGCCCGGCATCGCCGTGCTCTGGCATGGCGGCTTCATCCGCATCGAGCGCAATTTCGAGCCCGAGACGGCGCTCGCGGCGATCGCGGAGGACAAGCTCAACGCCGCCTGGTTCGCACCCGTGATGACGACGGCGATGCTCACCTGCCCCGCCCGCGACCGCTACGACGTCTCCAGCCTGCAATGGGCGATCGGCGGCGGCGAGAAGACGCCGGAGCTGCGCATCCGCGCTTTCTCGGAGCTCTTCCGCAACGCGCGCTACATCGACGCCTATGGCCTCACCGAGACCGTCGGCGGCGACACCTTCATGAAGGCCGGGCGCGAGATCGAGAAGATCGGCTCGACCGGGCGCGCCATCGCCCATGTCGAGATCGAGATCCGCGACGAGGACGGCAGGACGCTGCCGCCGAACGTCAATGGCGAGATCTGCCTGCGCGGACCAAAAATCACGCGGGGCTACTGGAAGGATCCGGAGAAGACGGCGTCCGCCTTCTTCGGCGACTGGTTCCGCAGCGGCGACATCGGCTATCTCGACGACGAGGGCTTTCTCTACCTGACCGACCGCAAGAAGGACATGATCATCTCCGGCGGCGAGAACGTCGCCTCCTCCGAGGTCGAGCGCGTCATCTACGAGCTATCAGAGGTGCGCGAGGTTGCGGTGATTGGCCTCCGCGATGCGCGCTGGGGCGAGCGCCCCGTCGCCATCGTCGTGCTCGCCGAAGGCGCGAGCCTGGAGCTCCCTGCCCTCACCGAACACTGCCGCGCGCGGCTGGCGAGCTTCAAGGTGCCGAAACAGCTGATCATCCGCGACAGCCTGCCGCGCAACCCAACTGGAAAGATCCTCAAGCGCGTGCTGCGCGCCGAGCTGGAGACGTCCGAATGACGCAAGTGAACGCCAAGGTGACAAAGCTCAACCGCGTCGAGCGCAACGCCTGGACCAAGCAGAAGATCTTCGACGCCGCGACGAAGGTGGTCGGCAAGCACGGCTATGCCGAGGCCTCCGTCGCCCGCATCACCGAACAGGCCGGCGTCGCGCAAGGCACCTTCTACAATCATTTCGAGAACCGCCAGGAACTGCTCGACCAGCTGCTGCCGAAGATCGGCCTCGACATGGTCGAGTTCATCCGCGCCCGCACCGGCAATGCGCATGCGGCGCGGCAGGAGATCGAGCGCTTCTCCGCCTTCTTCGATTTCATCCGCGAGGTCCCGGAGTTCCTGCGCATCCTCAACGAGGCGGAGTTTTTCGCGCCGATTGGCTACCAGAAGCATCTCGACAACATCTCGGTCGCCTATGTCCGCATCCTGCGCCGGGCGCGTCTCGCCGGAGCGATCGAGGATTACAGCGACGAGGAATTCGAGGCGATCGTCCACATGCTGATGGGCTCGCGCGGCTATCTCAGCCGGCGCTACTCCTATTCCGCCGATGGCGTCACCGCCGTCCCCGACCACGTCATCTCCGCCTATCGCAAGCTGATGACGCGCGGCCTCTTCACTGCTTCCGGAGATCAGGACACGCCATGAACATCGAATCTCCGCACAAGCCGCGCGACCTCGCCTCTGCGATCGCCGAAGGCGACATCCGCTGCCTGCTGATGGTGCTGGTTCACATGACCGGCGACGAGAAATGGCTGGAGCCGCCGTACCTGCCCAAGCGCGACATCCGTCTCATTCCCGATCCCGAGGCCGGCGTGCCACGGGAGGTCCAGGACGAGATCCGCGCCGCCGTGGTCAGGCTGTTTGCCGACGACACGCCAAAGCCCGTCATCACCGACCCCGGCGACGGCCTGCTGCTGAGGATGATGCGCGCCTGCCTCGGCGAGAACGTTGCGCCGGAATACGCGCCCCTGATGCGCGAGGAGATGGGTTTTGTGTCACGCGTGGCGCAATGGACGACGCGTCCCTCGGATGACAAGCTCGCCGAGCAGCATGTGCTGATCGTCGGCGCCGGCGTCTGCGCCATCGCACTCGGCGTGGCGCTCGGTCATCTCGGCATCCCCTATACCATCGTCGAGAAGAACGACGAGCTCGGCGGCACCTGGTGGATCAACCGCTATCCCGGCTGCGGCGTCGATACGCCGAACCACTCCTATTCGTATTCGTTCGGCTCGGGCAATGCGTGGACGCGCTATTTCTGCCAGCGCGAGGAACTGCTCGGCTATCTGCTCAAGGTCGCCGACGAATACGGCATTCGCAAGCATCTGCGCGTCAACACCGAGCTGATCTCGTCGCACTGGGACGAAGGCAGGAAGCGCTGGATCTCGACGCTGAAGACCAAGGGCGGCGAAGAGACTTTTGAATCCACCGCGCTGGTTAGCGCCATCGGCCAGCTCAACGATCCCTCCCGCGCCCGCTTCAAGGGCGAGGAGAACTTCGAGGGAACGATCCTGCATTCGGCGCTATGGTCGGGCGACATCAAGTTCGACGGCAAGCATGTCGCCGTGATCGGCACCGGCGCGACGTCGATGCAGCTGGTGCCGTCGATCGCCGGCCGCGTCGCCTCCGTCACGGTCTATCAGCGCAGCGCGCAATGGGCTCGGCCGGTGAAAGGTTATTCCGATCCGATCAGCGAGGGTGCGCGCTGGCTGCTCGCACACCTGCCGTTCTATGTGCAGTGGTACCGCTTCAACATGTTCTGGCGTTACGGCGACGGCCTCCTGCCGTTCCTGCGCAAGGACCCGGCCTGGCCGCATCCCGAGCGCGCCGTCAACAAGGGCAATGACCGGCATCGGCAGGAGCTGACCGACTTCATCCTGTCCGAATTGCAGGGCCGGCCCGACTTGATCGAAAAATGCGTGCCGACCTATCCGCCCTACGGCAAGCGCATCCTGCTCGACAACAACTGGTTCAGGACGCTCACGCGGGACAATGTCGAGCTTGTCACGGACACCATCGACCGTTTCGACGAAAGCGGCATCATCACGAAGGGCGGCAAGCATCGTCCCGCCGACATCATCGTGGTCGCCACCGGCTTCAAGGTGACTGAGATGGCGGCGCGCCTCAACATCACCGGTCGCGATGGCAAGGATTTGCGCGACGCCTGGGGCAACGACAACCCGACCGCATTCCTCGGCCTCACCGTGCCCGATTTCCCGAACTTCTTCTGCATGCTCGGCCCGAACTCAGGGCCCGCCCACGGCGGCAGCGTCATCTTCCAGTCGGAATGCCAGAGCCGCTACATCTCGGCGTGTCTCGCCAGCATGATCGAGCAGAACGTCGCCGCGATCGACGTCCGCCCGGACGTGCTCGACGACTATGTCCGCAAGGTCGATGCCGAGCACGAGGCGATGATCTGGACCCATCCGGGCATGACGACCTACTACCGCAATTCAAGCGGCCGCGTGTTCTCAGCGATGCCGTGGCGGTTCGTGGACTACTGGCGGATGACGCACGATCCGGATCTGGGGCAGTACAGGCTGACGAAGGGGTGACGCCGCCGCCGTTGCGAAAGCAACTCCGCGAAGCTATGTCTTCGCCGTCTGATCTCTTGTCCCCTCCAGATTCGAGAGTGTCGATGCATTTCGTTCGATCGCTGATCGTTTGCAGCCTCGTTGCCATGACCTCAACCGCGATGGCGCAGAGCATGCCCGCCGACGCACCAAATGCACGTGATCATGCCGTGCTCAGCCGCTACGCCGGATCCTGGCTGGTCACTCAAGACGTGAAGGAATTCGATCAGGCCAGCCTTCCGGCAGGCAGAACCGATGTCGTCAAGCTCGAAGGGCGAGTGGGACGCTGGTTCTATCTTGCACCTGCCGGCAAATCCCTGCTGGAAGTCCAGCGCAACTACGAGCAGGCACTGGAACGCGCCGGCGCGACAAAGGTGGATTCCTGCGCTGACGATTGCGGCGAGCGCAGCTTCTCGCGGTTGCAGCAGCAACCGGCCAATCCGCAGCTTGGCAAGGCATCTCTCGAAGGTTGGAGCCCGATCACATTGCTCCAGCAGTGGCAGGACGCTGGCAGCCAGCGCTACTGGTACGGCACCCTGAATGCCTCCGGCACGACGCTGCACGTAGCCGTGCTATCGGCGAAGCCGGGCACTATTGCGCTCGCGGGCAAGTATGTGGCCACGGTGGTGGAAATCGTCGAGCCCAAGACGATGGACGGCAGCAAGGTGACGGTCGATGCCGCCGCCATGGCAAAGGGCCTGCAGAACGAAGGCAAGGTGGCGCTCTACGGCCTATTCTTCGATACCGGCAGGGCAAGCATAAAGCCTGAATCCAAACCTCAGCTCGACGAGATGGCACGCGTCCTTCAATCCAACGCTGCCGCGAAGGTCTTCATCGTAGGCCACACCGACAATCAGGGCACGCTGGATGCGAATCTCACATTGTCGAAAGCACGCGCGCAGTCGGTGGTCGACGCCTTGACCGGTACCTACAAGGTCGACAGCAACCGCATGTCGGCATCGGGCGTGGCGAGCTATGCTCCGCTCGCCAGCAACGCCAACGAGAGCGGCCGCGCACGCAATCGCCGCGTCGAGATGGTGTTGCAGTAGCTCGCGGGCGGCGTGCACGCCATTCTGATTTCACGCCGCCAGCCCGCTCTCCACCGGCGCAAATTCCAGCCCCAGACTCTCGGCCACCGCCTTGTTCGTAATCCGCCCGCGGTGCACGTTGAGGCCGTTGCGCAAATGCGGGTTCTCCAGCACCGCGGCAAAACCCTTGCTCGCGAGCATCAGGCCGAACGGCAGTGTCGCATTGTTCAGCGCCTGGCTCGAGGTCACCGGCACCGCACCCGGCATGTTGGCGACGCAATAATGCACGACGCCGTCGACCTCGTAGGTCGGCTCCGCGTGCGTGGTCGGGTGCGAGGTCTCGAAGCAGCCGCCCTGATCGATCGCGACATCCACCAGCACCGCGCCCGGCCGCATCGATTTGAGCATTGCGCGCGTGACGAGCTTCGGTGCGCTGGCTCCCGGCACCAGCACTGCACCGATCACGACGTCGGCGGCGAACACCTCCTCCTCGACCGACTCGATGGTCGAAAGGCGCGTCCGCACGCGTCCTATAAAGAGATCATCGAGCTGCCGAAGCCGGGGTATGGAGCGATCGATCACCGTGACTTCGGCGCCGAGGCCCGCGGCCATGCGCGCCGCCTGCGTTCCCACCACGCCGCCGCCGAGAATGACGACGCGCGCCGGCTGCACGCCGGGGACGCCGCCAAGCAGCAGCCCGCGGCCGCCGGCCGACCGCTTGAGCGCGGCGCCGGCTGCCTCGATGGCGAGGCGGCCGGCGACTTCGCTCATCGGCGCGAGCAGGGGGAGGTTACCCGCCGCGTCCGTGACGGTTTCATAGGCGATCGCGGTGCAGCCGGAGGCGAGCAGACCCTTGGCCTGTTCGGGATCCGGCGCAAGATGGAGGTAAGTAAAGAGGATCTGGCCTTCGCGAAGCTGAGCCCATTCGCTTCGCTGCGGCTCCTTCACCTTCACGATCATGTCGGATTTGGCGAAGATGTCGCGGGCACTGTCGGCGATCGCAGCCCCTGCCCGCCGATAGACCTCGTCGGACGCGCCGATACCGTTGCCGGCGCCGGTCTCGACCGTCACCTGATGACCGGCGGCGACATATTCACGGACCGCGCCCGGCGTGAGCCCGACGCGATATTCCTGCACCTTGATCTCCCTGGGAACACCGACGTGCATCTTCCGCTCCTTCGCCAACGAATTGATTCCGTTGTTGATCGTAGCGAGGGGGCCGGTTTGGTTTCGTGCAAATATCCGCTAGTTTGGCGAGCTGCGCGCCGGTTTCCGGCGCGGAAACATCCTTTCACGCTGGAAACAAGACTTTGGCCCTGGACCGGAAAGACCTCGCCATCCTCGCGGAACTCACGACCAACGCGCGGGCCAGCCACACCGAGCTCGCCAACAAGGTCGGGCTCTCAAGCACGGCGCTGGCGCGGCGGCAGAAGGCGCTGGAGGACGACGGCTACATCCAGGCCTACCAGGCCGCGCTCGATCTGACGCAGTTCGGCCTGACCACGACCGTGCTGGTGCGTATTGCACTCGAAAGCCAGAGCGACGAGGCGCTGAAGGCGTTCGAGGCGGAAGTGGGGAAATGCCCCTCCGTCGTGCGCTGCTTCCTGATGTCGGGCACCGACGACTACATCCTGATCGTGCTCGCCCGCGACATCCAGGATTTCGAGCGCATTCACCGCACCGAGCTGTCGCGCCTGCCGCGCGTCGCCCGGGTGCAATCGAGCTTCGCACTGCGCGAGATCGTCAACCGCACCGTGCCGACGGTGGTGTTCGGCGAGGTGAAGCGCTAGCGGACGCCATCCCGCACCACTGTCATCGAACTGTCATCGAATGTGCCGAGAGCTGTGTCCCTGGCACATTCGGGATGGACCATGGACTATTTCAAGCGCTTCAACTTCCTGTTCGCAGCACCCATGTTCGACGCCGACGACCTCGAGGGCGTCCGCTTCAATCAGATCATCGAGGAGATCCAGCGCTCCGGCTTCGAGGTGGTCCGGGCCCGCAAGCTGGAGGACGCCGAGATGGCGGTGCAGACCGATGCCGCGATCGGCTGCATGGTGGTGGACTGGGGCAAGAAGGGGCTGGAGGGCAAGACCTCGGCGCTGATCAATTTGATGCGGCGGCGCGGCCTCGACTTCCCGATCATCCTGCTGATCCGTCGCAAGCGCTTCGAGGACCTGCCGGTCGAGGTGCTCGACTTCATCGACGGCTATGTCTTCCTGTCCGAGGAGACGCCGCCCTTCATCGCCAAGAACCTGATCAGCCGGCTGAAGCAATACGCCGAGACGCTGAAGACGCCGTTTTTCGGCGCCCTCGTCGACTATGCCGAGGAAGGCAACCAGCTCTGGACCTGTCCGGGCCACAATGGCGGCGTGTTCTACAACCGCAGCCCGATCGGCCGGGTCTTCGTCGAGCATCTCGGCGAGTCCGTGTTCCGCGACGACCTCGACAATTCCGTGCTCGACCTCGGCGACCTCCTCACCCATGAGGGCCCGGCGCTGAAGGCGCAGAAGGAAGCAGCGGCGATCTTCGGCGCGGAAAAGACCTATTTCGTGCTCAACGGCACCTCGACCTCCAACAAGGTCGCGCTTGGCGCCCTCGTCACCGACGGCGATCTCGTGCTGTTCGACCGCAACAACCACAAGGCCGCCCATCACGGCGCGCTGATGATCAATGGCGGCATCCCGGTCTACGTCCCGACCGTCCGCAACGCCTGGGGCCTGATCGGACCGATGCGCTGGGACATGCTCGACGAGAAGACCCTGCGCGAGGCGATCCGCAACCATCCCCTCGTGAAGGATCGCGATGCCTGGCGCAAGGAGCGGCCGTTCCGCGTCGCCGTGGTCGAGCAGTGCACCTATGACGGGTCGATCCACAGCGCCGAGATGATCATCAAGCGTATCGGCCATCTCTGCGACTACATCCTGTTCGACGAGGCCTGGGCCGGATTCATGAAATTCCACCCGCTCTATGCCGGCCGCTTCGCCATGGGGCTTGCGAACCTGGCCCCCGAAGCGCCGGGCATCATCGCGACGCAGTCGACCCACAAGCAGCTCGCGAGCTTCTCTCAGGCCTCGCAAATCCACATCAAGGACCGCCACATCCGCGGCCAGAAGCGGCGCGTCGAGCACCGCCGCTTCAACGAAAGTTTTATGCAGCACGCCTCTACGTCCCCCTTCTATCCATTGTTCGCTTCTCTCGACGTCGGCGCGCAGATGATGAAAGGCCGCTCCGGCGAGGTGCTGTGGGACGACACGATCCGTCTCGGCATCGAGCTGCGCAAGAAGGTCCGCGCGATGCGCAGGGAGTTCGAGGAGAAGGAGCAGAATCCGGATCGCCGCTGGTTCTTCGAGCCCTTCGTTCCCGATCGCGTCGCCATTCCCGATGTCAGCCGCCCCGGCGCGGCGCATAACGTCGCCTGGGAGACGCTGTCCACCGACGAGCTCGCCACCAATCCCGCGCTGTGGCAGCTCTCTCCTGATACCAACTGGCACGGCTTTCCCGATCTCGCGGAAGGCTTTGCCATGACCGATCCGAACAAGCTGACGCTGCTCACGCCCGGATTCGACCGCGCCGCCAGCGCCTATGCCGAGCACGGCATCCCCGCGCCGGTCGTCGCGCAATATTTGCGCGAGAACCGCATCGTGCCCGAGAAGAACGACCTCAACTCCCTGCTCTTCCTGCTCACCCCCGGCGTCGAGGCGAGCAAGGCCGGCACGCTGATCTCGGGCCTCGTCGCGTTCAAGAGGCTGCATGACGACAATGCGCTGCTGGCCGACGCGATTCCGGAATTCTATCTGCGGCGACAGGCGCGCTATGCCGGCGTACGCCTGCGCGACCTCTGCGGCGACATGCACCGCTTCTTCCGCGCCGCCGATGTCAGCGCGCTCCAGGCCCGGCAGTTCATGCCCGAGCACATGCCCGAGATCGCGATGTCGCCCCGCGATGCCGCGCGCTATCTGTTCAAGAACGACGTCGACTATCTGCCGATCGAGGCGATCGCGGGCCGCATCGCCACCACGCCCTTCGTGGTCTACCCGCCCGGCATCGCCACCATCGTGCCGGGCGAGCGGCTGACGGAACGGGCCAAACCCATGATCGATTATCTCAAGATGTTCGAGACCTGCTTCAACACCTTCCCAGGCTTCGACGTCGAGATCCAGGGCGTCTACAAGGAGATTGATGCCCAGGGGCGCATCGGGCTCTATACTTACGTCGTTGCCGAGTAGGTGCCGATGAACGAAACAGCTGCGCGCGCGAGTGACGAGCCCGTCCTGGTCAGGCCGTCACGCGAGAGCGATGTCGAGGCGATGCTGGCGATCTACCGCCATCACGTCCGCACTGGCGTGCCGCGCGATGTCGAGGGAACCGGTGCGCCGGAGCCGGACGACTTGCGCGACCGCCGCAAGAATTTGAAGCAGACCCGCCTGCCGCATCTGGTTGCGACCTGGCGCGGCGAGGTCGTCGGCTATGCCTATGCCGTGCTGTTCCGCAAGCGCCCGGCCTATCGCTACACCGCCAAGCACTCGATCTATGTCCATCACGCGCATCTCGGCCGCGGGGTCGGACGGCTTCTGCTGCAGGAATTGATCGATGCTTGTGCTGCGGCCGGCTTTCGCCAGATGATCGGCTACATCGACGCGGACAATGCGCCCTCGCTGGCGCTGCACGAGAAGTTCGGCTTCGCGCGCGCCGGCCTGCTCGGCGGCGTCGCCTATCGCCACGGCCGCTGGTCCGACACTGTCATGGTGCAACGCTCGCTCGGCGCGGGGACGACGGCGCCCCCGCCGGTCACGGCGCCCGGGCGTTAGCCCTACGAGGGAAAATCAGCCGGTCTGACGTGGATGCGATCGGCATGCAGCGACCAATGATGCAACGCCTGGTCCTTGCAGAACTTCGCCTTCGCGCGTTCCCTGGCCTCGTCCTCGTCGGCGGCATCGATCTCGAGCGTGCCCTGGCACACCTCGATCTCGCGGCCGTACTGGCCGAGCACGTCCTTCATGAACTTGACCACAAAAGTTGACATGGGACCTCCCTGCTGCCCCGGCGGCACTCTAATCCCATTTAGGCCGGACGGGGTAAGAAGATTTTGACGCGGATCAAGGCCTGGCGAGTCCCGGCCGAAGACTCGTTGCGGAACCCACCGCGCGGGTTTATGGGCAAATGCCGACCGCCCATGAGGATTTTGCCTTGCACTTTGTCTCCGATACCGAAGTCACGAAAGTTCTGACCTTTCCGATCCTCATCGCGGCCCTGGAGGCAGCGCATCGCCGGCCGAAGATGGAGGTGCTGGACGCCTTCCTCGGTGACGAGAAAGGGCAGTACGTCATCCGCAGTGCGGTCGATCCCGGCCGCTACATGGCCAGCAAGATGTTCACCAGCTTTCCGGCCAATCTGGCGGAAGGCAAGATGCCGGCGGTGCAGGCCGTGTGCGTGCTGTTCGACGGCACCAATGGGCGGCCGCTGGCGGCGATGGACGGGACCGAGATCACGCATTGGCGCACCGCGGCGGACTCCGCGCTGGGCACGAAACTGCTCGCCCCGCCCAATCCCGAGACGCTGCTTTGCGTCGGTGCGGGGGAAATGTCCGAATGGCTGATCCGGGGCCATCGCACCGTGCGGCCGTCGCTGCAGCGCGTGCTGATCTGGAATCGTAGCCCGGAGCGGGCAGATGATCTCGCCAAGCGACTGGCGGCGGACGGCGTGAAGACAGAGGCGGTCACGGATCTCGACGCCGCGACGGGCGAGGCCGACGTCATCACCACCTGCACCCGCGCGCACCAGCCGCTGATCAAGGGCAGCAATTTGCGGCCGGGCACACATCTGGACCTCGTCGGCGGCTACACGCCGCAGACGCGCGAGGCTGACGACGACGCGGCAAAGATGTCGCGCGTCTTCGTGGACCGCAGGGAGTCCGCCTTCCATGGCGTCGGCGATATCCTGCAGCCGATCGCGAGCGGCGCGATCAACGAGGCTGACGTCCTCGGCGATCTCTACGATCTCGCCGGCGGCCGGGTGCAGGGACGAACGTCACCGTCCGACATCACCTTCTTCAAGAACGCGGGCGGCGGCCATCTCGATCTCATGACCTGCGAGGCCGTGTTCCAGCAACTCGGCGCAAAGCTGGGGTAGACGCTCCCCTAGACAAGGGCCCTCGTCGGCCATCACGTCGTGATGTCGAGCAGCGACTCTGTCGTTTCGGAGTAGGCTTGAATGACCTTCGCATTGGCAATGAAACTGTACTTTGCGGTCGCAAGCTCAACGAATTCGTTGGCGAGATCGACATTCGGCGCAGCGACCAGGCCGTCCTGGTTTGCGAAGGGAGCACTTGGGTCCGACTGTGCAGTATAGCTCGGCGAAACCGACGACACGGTCGCGACCGTCCCGCCGGGCGTCGAGCCGCTGGATTGGGAGACCTGATCGACGCGCAACGGCACATAGGCCGCGGGAAACGTCGGAGCAATGCCCGAACCGGCCGATGTGCTCGATCCGCCTGACGCAGGCAGCGGGCCGGTCGTGTTGACGTTGGCGATATTGCTCGCGGCCGCGTTCACGCGCAGGCTCGCCGCAGAAAGTCCCGATGTCGCAATCGAAAGTATGCTCATGCTCCCTGATCTACAGGACAAGTCATACGCGTTCATTCACGGCATCGGTAAAATCCGCCGCTTTCTGTTTTCAGCCTCGTAACCAACGATGGGAGCACGATCAGACTTCGCGCGCCCTACCCCGGCATCACGCCAAACGCCTGCTTGAAGCGTTCGGCATAACGCGGCCAGACCTCGGGATTGATGATGCGCGGCGGGCGCTTGCCGTCGAGCGTTTCCAGCACCTGCTCGGCGGCGATGCGGCCCATGTTCTGGCGCGCCTCGATCGTGACGCCGGCGGTGTGCGGGCTCGCCAGCACGTTGTCGAGCTGGAGCAGCGGATGCTCCGGCGGCGGCGGCTCCTTGGACCAGACGTCGAGGCCGGCACCGGCGATGCGCTTGTCGCGCAGCGCCTGCAGCAGCGCGTCCTCGTCGTGGATGAAGCCGCGCGCCGTGGTGACGAAATAGGCATGCGGCTGCATCAGCGCGAATTCGCGCGTGCTGATCAAGTTGCGGCTGCCCTTGTTCAGCGGGCAGGAGATCGAGACGAAATCCGCGCGGCGCAGCAGCTCGTCGAGCTCGACCTTTTCGCCGCCCCGCTCCGCCATCACCTCGGCGGTGAGATACGGATCATAGGCCAGCACCTTCATGCCGAGCAGGCCCTTGCAGAGCGCGGCGATGCGGCGGCCGACATTGCCGAGGCCGATGATGCCGACGGTCTTGTGCTCGACCTCGTTGCCGACGAGTTCGTTACGGTTGACGTCGCGCTCGCGGCGCAGGCGGCGATCGGACTGGATGATGCGCTTGGACAGCGTCAGCATCATCGCCAGCGCGTGCTCGGCGACCGAATGGGCATTGCCGCCGGACTGGTTGACGACCACGACGCCGGCGGCCGTGCAGGCCTCGACGTCGACCGGGTCGAAGCCGGCACCGTTGCTGGAGACGAGCAGCAAATTCGGCGTGCGCTTCAGGAAGGCGGCATCGACATGGAAATGCGGCGCCAGTTCGTCGCGGGCCGCGCCGATCTGGTAGACATGGGTAGCGCCGAGGAGCGGAGCGTAGACATCTTCAGGGCTCCCATTCTCGATGCGATCGAGCCGGACGTCCGGCCGGGCCTTCAGGATGTCGATATAGATCGGATTGGCCAAATAATTGGAGTAGACGACGCGCTTGCTGTTGACGGACATCAGGACCCTTCCGGCTCTCTCGTGGGAGGTCCGCAAGGTCAGCGCGATGCGCGCCCGTCCGTGCCCCTCCCGTTTTCTGGTTATAGCCGCTTATGCCATGGCGGTGCCGGCCACGGCAGGCCGGCTGGCGCAGATCACGGTGCCGGCCCGGACATGTTGACAATCCCGCTGCCTGCGTCAAGTTCGGCAAACCGCCGCGACGGCCAGAACCAAGAAGCATGCGCGGCTCGAGGGAGAACGCAATGGCGATTGCGGAACAGCAGACGCAGGGGACCGGCGACAGAAGCTGGCACAGCATCGTCCTGCAGACCCTGAAGCGGAACGAGATCAGCCTGATCCCTTACGTGCCCGACCGCGTGCTGACGCCGCTGATCAAGAATTTGCACGCCGATCCCTTCTTCACCACCTTCGCCACCGCGCGCGAGGAAGAGGCCGTCGGCATCGTCTCCGGCGCCTGGATGGGCGGACGGCGCGGCGCGGTGCTGATGCAGACGTCGGGCTTTGCCACGCTCGCCAACGTGCTGGCCTCGCTCGCAGTGCCCTACCAGATCCCGCTGATCATGTTCGTCTCGGAGCGCGGCACGCTCGGCGAGTTCAACTACGGCCAGTCGCTGGTCTGCCGCACCATGCGGCCGGTGCTGGATTCGCTGGCGCTGGAGCATCACACCATCACCCGGCTCGACGAGCTCGAATTCATTGCGGATCGCTCGATCAAGCAGGCCGTCACCACGCAGGCGCCGGTGGCCCTGATCCTCAACCCGCTGCTCACGGGCGGCAAGGTCTTCGACAAGTGAGCGCCTCCATGACCACGCGCAATACCGAGGTGATGAACCGCCTCGATGTCACCTCGCGCCTGATCGCAAAGCTCGAGCACGAGGAAGCCGTGATCGGCGGCATCGGCAACACCAATTTCGACCTCTGGGCCGCCGGCCACCGCCCGCAGAACTTCTACATGCTCGGCAGCATGGGCCTCGCCTTCCCGATCGCGCTTGGCGTGGCGCTGGCGCAGCCCGAGCGCCGCGTCTTCGCGCTCGAGGGCGACGGCTCGCTCCTGATGCAGCTCGGCGCGCTCTCGACGATCGCGGCGTTGAAGCCGAAGAACCTGATCATGATCGTGATGGACAACGGCATCTACCAGATCACCGGCGCGCAGCCGACGCCGGCCGCTGACGTCGCCGACATCGTCGCCATCGCGATCGGCTCTGGGCTCGCCAACAGCGCCTGGGCCGCGGACGAGGAGGATTTCGAGCGCCTGGTCGAGGAGGCGATGTCGGCCTCCGAGCCGAGCCTGATCGCGGTCCGCATCGACGACAAGCCGGGCGTCGGCACCACAAGGCGCGATCCCGTGCAGATCCGGGAGCGCTTCATGCACGGCCTCGGCGTGCGCGAGCCACTTTAACGTTTTGTCATTAACTACACGGCGATCTGATTCTCGCGCTGCAACGGGCTGTCGCGATTCCGTGCTATCGGCAACGGATGTCCATTTTTGTTCGTTTTTTTGCCTGGCTGCTCGCCGCCGCCGTCACCTTTGCAACCCTCGGGCCTCCGGGCCTGCGGCCCCATTCCGATCTCGGCCAGGACGGCGAGCATGCGCTGGCCTTCATCCTTGTCGGGCTGGCCTTCGGCCTCGCCTACCGGCAGCGGCGGCTCGCAGTTGCGGCCGTCTCGGTGGTCCTGATCGGCCTGCTCGAGTTGATGCAGTTCTGGGCGCCGGGGCGCCATGCGCGACTGGAGGATTTTCTGGTCGATGCCGGCACCGCCTGCGTCGGCTTTGCGCTCGCCGCCGTCGCCGATTGGGTCATGACCCGGTTTCGGACAACCTCGGCCCAGACAAGCTGAGGCCCCGCGAAGCGATGCTCCGCAGGGCCCGATTCTTCAAAGCCTGTACTGCGCCGATCAGTCGATGATCTTGATGACGCGGCGCGTGCGCGGCTCGACGATCACGCGGCGATCGTTCACGACCGCATAGCGATACTCGGTGTAGTTCGGCACGGGCCGCAGCACCACGGTCGGAGGCAGCGGCTCACCGACAACGACGCGCTCGTGAATCACGACGGAATCACTACGCGGGATACCGCCCAGCACCGCATTCGGAATTTCGAGGCCCGCGCCGACCGCCGCACCGACGGTGCCGCCGACCATCGCGCCGATCGGGCCGCCGACCTCGCCGCCCGCGCGCGCGCCGTCCCTGGCGCCCTGTTCCGTGGTCGACTGAGCGAAGGCCGCACTCGACGCCAGCAGCGACGCGGCAGCCAACGTAATCGCAAGACGGGTTTTCATGTCCTTACGCCTCCAGTGATTGTTGTGCAGCTTCAACCCGCGGAGCCGGAGCATTGTTCCGGTTCCCTCATGGCGAAAGACGCATCAAAACTGGAGACTGTTACCGCGTAACAGTTCAGGCAGCAGTGATCTCGTGGCCCGCCATCAGTTCCAGCGCCCGCACCATCGCGGAATGATCCCAGGCCTTGCCGCCATGCGCGGTGCAGGACGAGAACAATTGCTGCGCCACCGCCGTGCTCGGCAGCGAGAGGCCGAGTGCACGCGCGCCTTCGAGCGCGAGATTCAGATCCTTCTGGTGCAGCTCGATGCGGAAGCCCGGATCGAAATTGCGCTTCACCATGCGCTCGCCATGCACCTCGAGTATCCGGGACGAGGCGAAGCCGCCCATCAGCGCCTTGCGCACCAGCGCGGGATTCGCACCGGCCTTCGATGCGAACAGCAGCGCTTCGCTCACGGCTTCGATGGTCAACGCGACGATGATCTGGTTGGCGACCTTCGTGGTCTGGCCGTCGCCATTGGCGCCGACATGCGTGACGTTCTTGCCCATTTTGTCGAAGACCGGCTTCATGGTGCCAAAGGCCCGCTCCGGCCCGCCGACCATGATGGTGAGGCTCGCAGCTTTCGCGCCGACCTCCCCGCCCGAGACAGGCGCGTCGAGATAATCGGCGCCGAGCACTTCGATCTTCTTCGCGAACTCCTTCGTCGCCAGCGGCGAGATCGAGCTCATGTCGACGACGATCTTGCCCTTGGAGATGCCGCTCGCGACGCCGTCCTTGCCGAACAGCACGGCCTCCACATGCGGTGTATCCGGCACCATGATGATCACGGCATCCGCCGCTTCCGCGACCTCCTTGGCCGATTTGCAGGCGATGCCGCCCGCGGAGATCAGCTCAGCCGCGACCGGCGCGACGTCATGCAGGAGCACGCGATGGCCCGCCGCCAGGAGGTGGCCGGCCATCGGCCGTCCCATGGTGCCAAGTCCGATGAAGCCGATGTCGATCATGTCTTTTGTTCCTCTAGAATTGGGCTAAGTCGATCCGCGGGCGCGGTGCACCTCTCCCGCTTGCGGGAGAGGTCGGCACGCAGTGCCGGGTGAGGGTTCTCTCCACTGGGGATTTTCTCGGCGCACTTCAGCAGCCCCATCGCGGAGACACCCTCTCCCCAACCCTCTCCCGCAAGCGGGAGAGGGAGTGCACCGCCGTTTCCTCACGTCTCAAAAGTCTGCGCCGCGTGCCAGGAGAGGCCTTCCAGCGTCGTGGTGCGCGGCTTGTATTCGCAGCCGATCCAGCCGCGATAGCCGATCGCGTCGAGATGGCGGAACAGGAAGGGATAGTTGATCTCGCCGGTGCCGGGCTCATGGCGGCCGGGATTGTCGGCAAGCTGGATGTGGGCGATCTGGGGCAGATATTCCTGCATGGTGCGACCGAGATCGCCCTCCATGATCTGCATGTGATAGATGTCGTACTGGATGAAGAGGTTGTTCGAGCGCACCTCGGAGATCAGCTGCACCGCCTGCTCGGTGCCGTTGAGATAGAAGCCGGGAATGTCGAGCGTGTTGATCGGCTCGACCAGCAGCTTGATATTTTCGCGGGCCAGCGTCGAGGCGGCGAAGCGCAGGTTTCCGACCAGCGTCTCCTGAAGCTCGCGCGGATCGGCATCGGCAGGCGCGATGCCGACGAGACAGTTGAGCTGGTCGCAATCGAGCGCCTTGGCGTAGTCGATGGCGCGGAACACGCCGTCGCGGAATTCGACGGTGCGGTCGGGCAGAATCGCGATGCCGCGCTCGCCCGCCCCCCAGTTGCCTGCGGGGAGATTGTGCAGCACCTGCGTCAGCCCATGGGCCTCCAGTTGCTCGCGCAGCTGCGCCTTGTCGAAATCATAGGGGAAGAGATATTCGACCCCGGCAAAACCCGCCGCCTTCGCCGCCGCGAAGCGGTCGAGGAACGGCATCTCGTTGAAGAGCATGGTGAGGTTGGCGGCAAATTTCGGCATGATGCTCTCCTTTATTCCGCCGGCTGCAGCACGCGCGTGGTCCCGACCTCGTCGAGCGGCAGGTCCAGCACCTCCTCGAACTCGACGATGTTGTCGATCTCCGTTCCCATCGCGATGTTGGTGACACGTTCGAGGATGAACTCGACCACCACGGGCACGCGGTGCTTCGTCATCAACTCACGCGCGGTCGCGAATGCGGCCTGCGTGTCCTTCGGGTCCGTCACGCGGATCGCCTTGCAGCCGAGGCCTTCGGCGACCGCGACATGATCGACGCCGTAGACGCCGATCTCGGGCGCGTTAATGTTCTCGAAGGAGAGCTGGACGTGGTAGTCCATGTCGAAGCCGCGCTGGGCCTGGCGGATCAGGCCGAGATAGGAATTGTTCACGACGACGTGGATGTAGGGCAGATTGAACTGCGCGCCGACCGCGAGCTCCTCGATCAGGAACTGGAAGTCGTAGTCGCCCGACAATGCGACGATCTCGCGCTCCGGACACGCTGCGCGCACGCCGAGGGCGGCGGGCAGCGTCCAGCCGAGCGGGCCCGCCTGCCCCGCATTGATCCAGTTGCGCGGCTTGTAGACACCGAGGAATTGCGCGCCGGCGATCTGCGACAGGCCGATCACGGTGACATAGGTGGTGTCGCGACCGAACGCCTTGTTCATCTCCTCATAGACGCGCTGCGGCTTGATCGGGACGTTGTCGAAATGGCTCTTGCGCAGCATCGTCTTCTTGCGATCGCGGCAGGTCGCGGGCCACGCCTGGCGCTCGCGGAGCCTGCCTGACCGGCGCCACTCCCTGGCGACGGTGACGAACAGCTCGAGCGCAGCCTTGGCGTCCGAGACGATGCCGAGATCGGGATTGAACACGCGCCCGATCTGGGTCGGCTCGATGTCCACGTGAACGAATTTGCGGCCCTTCGTGTAGGTCTCGACCGAGCCCGTGTGGCGGTTGGCCCAGCGGTTGCCGATGCCGAGCACGAAATCGGATTCGAGCAGCGTGGCATTACCGTAGCGGTGGCTGGTCTGGAGGCCGACCATGCCGGCCATCAGCACGTGATCATCGGGGATCGCACCCCACCCCATCAGCGTCGGCACGACAGGCACGTTGGCGATCTCGGCGAACTCAACCAGCAGGTCCGACGCGTCGGCATTGATGATGCCACCACCCGCGACGATCAGCGGACGCTCGGCGGCGTTGAGCATCTCCAGCGCCTTCTCGACCTGCTTGCGCGTCGCCGCCGGCTTGTAGACGGGGAGCGGCTCGTAGGTCTCGTCGTCGAACTCGATCTCGGCGAGCTGCACGTCGAGCGGCATGTCGATCAGCACCGGTCCCGGCCGGCCCGAGCGCATCACATGAAAGGCCTGGCTGAACACGCGCGGCACCAGCGCCGGCTCGCGCACCGTCACCGCCCATTTGGTCACGGGCTTGGCGATCGACTCGATATCGACGGCCTGAAAGTCTTCCTTGTAGAGCCGCGCACGCGGCGCCTGGCCGGTGATACAGAGGATCGGAATGGAATCTGCGATCGCCGAATAGAGCCCGGTGATCATGTCGGTGCCGGCCGGCCCCGAGGTGCCGATGCAGACGCCGATATTGCCGGCCTTCGCCCTTGTGTAGCCCTCTGCCATGTGCGAGGCGCCCTCGACATGCCGTGCCAGGATGTGGCGGATCGAGCCGCGCTTCTTCAGCGCTGAATAGAGCGGATTGATCGCAGCCCCGGGAACGCCGAAGGCGGTCGAGATGCCTTCTTTCTCCAGGATACGCACGGCCGCATCGACAGCTCGCATCTTCGCCATATCGGACCTCGCTTGGTTTAAGTCAGTGAGCGAGATCATCAGATGCGCGGGATGCGATCTCAACGAGATCGATTTTATTTTCCACGATGCGGCAGCCGTGGAAAAATCGTGGCGGTCTCAATCAGTTAGATCGAGATATGCGTGAAAGCCGCTTCACTCGAACAGCGGCGCCAGCTCCATTTGCGGCACCAGCACGAGGCCTTTGTCGGTGATGCGAATTTCCGGAATGACCGATAGGGGAATCAGATTGAAGCCCATGTAGGGGATGGTGCAGCCGGCTTCCGCCCATTCCTTCTTCAGCGACTTGACCTCTTCGGCGACCTCAGTGACGCGCTTGTCGGAGAGCAGCCCCGCGATCGGCAGCGGAACCAGCGCCCTCACCTTGCCCTCGGCGACGACGCAAACGGCGCCCTGGTGCTCCTTGATCGCCGCGATCGCAACCTGCATGTCGGCCTCGTTGGTGCCGGCGACGATGATGTTGTGGCTGTCGTGGCCGACGCTGGAGGCGACCGCGCCGCGCTTGAGACCAAAATCCTTCAGCAGGCCATAGGCGACGTTACCGGCCGACTTGCCGTGGCGCTCGACCACCGTGACGAAGCAGAGGCCGTAGCGCGCGAACAGCGACAGCCAATCCTTGGCGGGCTCGATCGCGACCTTCTCGTGGATCAGCGTGATGCCGGGCAGCGCGGTCTTGATCGCGTTGACGGTGCAGGCCTTCGCGGGCAGCTCCGGCGTCAACTTCATCTTGTCCGGCAGTTTCACGGTCGCATAGGCGGCCTTCGGATATTGATAGCGCTGCGACAGTGCCTGATCGAGACGCGGCGTGATCTTGCCGTGCTCGACCACGAGCTCACCGCCATACCAGGTGCATTGCGGCATGAGCTGATCGTCCATCAGCACGAGATCGGCGCGGCGGCCGCCGCCGAGACCGCCGATATCGCCCTCCATGCCGAAGCGCGTGGCGCCATGCAGCGAGCCCATCGACCACGCCTGCTCCGGCGACATCCCCGCCTTCACCGCCTCGCGCACCACCCAGTCGAGGCCGAACAGCAGGAGATCATCGGCGTCGCGGTCGTCGGTGCACACGGCCGTGCGCTTGTGCGAGGCCCCGAGCTCGGTGATCGTCCGGATAGCCTGCGGCAGCGAGTGCCAGGGCGTGGTCGGCGGTCCCCCGCGCAAAAACACCCAGACGCCCGCATCGAGCAGATCGTCGGCGATGTCGCGGTCGATCGCCTCATGGGTGTCGGTGACGCCGCTCGCCGCATAGGCCGCGACGAATTCGCGGCCGTAGACATGGCCTGACACCGGCCGTCCACGTTTCAAGGCGGCCGCGAGGATCGCATGGCTGCGCTCGTCGCCCATCGTGACAGGTACAAAGTCCATCTTCTCGCCGAGCGCGACCGCCTCGGGCCAGCGATCGAACAGGCCGGCGATCTTGTCCGGCGTGAGATCGCCGCCCGCGGTCTCAAGTTCCGCCGATGTCGCCGGCACCGTGCTCGGTACCGTCAGGAAGATCGAGAGCGGCGCCTCGCGCGCGTCCTCCAGCATCGCCTCGACGCCGGCGACGTCCATCACGTTGCCGATCTCGTGGCTGTCGCAGAATATCGTCGTGGTGCCGTTGAGCAGCGCCGCCTCGGCATAGGCGCAGGCCGTCACCATCGAAGATTCGATATGGATGTGCGGATCGACGAGGCCCGGCGCGATGATGCCGCCTGCTGCGTCGTAAAGCGCAACGTCGCTCCAGGCCTTCTTTGCTGTGCCTGCCGGTTTCACCGCCGCGATGCGGCCGCCTGTGATCCAGACCTCCCGCCCCTGATGGATGCGCTCGGAATAGGTCGAGAGCACCCGCGCGCCTGATATGACGAGATCCGGCGCGACACGGGCCGAGGCGACGTCGGCGAGGCGCCGCGTCATGCTGTGCAGCGGCGCGACGGAGAAACGGGTCAGTTTGGTCATCGGGGCTCTCGCGGAGATTGGACAGCCCGGCGATGGTTGCCCTCGACAGCGGCAGGGGCAACTCAAATAAAACGGCACCCGTGCTTACGCATTGGGCACGGGCGCCGCTTGAGTTCCGCTAGTCCTCGTTTGCCTTGAACCGGCCGAGCCCCTTCAGAACGAAGGGCGCCAGCAGCGCGATCAGCGCGACGCCGAGCAGCGTCGCCGAGATCGGGCTCTGCAGCAGCGTCATGGGGTCGCCGAGGCTGATCGCGAGCGCGCGGCGCAGCTGGCTCTCGGCGATCGGGCCGAGGATCAGGCCGACGACAACAGGCGCGATCGGAAAATCGAACCGGCGCATCAGGAAGCCGAGCACACCGAAGCCGGCCAGCATCGACAATTCGACCACCGACGGCTTTGCCGCGATGGTGCCCATGGTCGCGAACACGAGGATGCCGGCATAGAGCCAGGGCTGCGGGATCGCGAGCAGCCGCACCCACAGGCCGACCAGCGGCAAATTGAGCACCAGCAGCATCATGTTGGCGATGAACAGGCTCGCGATCAGGCCCCAGACCAGATCGGGCCGTTCGGCGAACAGCAGCGGCCCCGGGTTGAGACCGTATTGCTGGAAGCCCGCGAGCATCATCGCGGCCGTCGCCGAGGTCGGCAGCCCCAGCGTCAGCAGCGGCACCAGCGTGCCGGCGGCCGACGCATTGTTGGCGGCTTCGGGTCCGGCGACGCCTTCGATCGCGCCCTTGCCGAACTCTTCGGGATGTTTCGTGAGACGCTTCTCGGTCGAATAGGACAGGAAGGTCGGGATCTCCGCGCCGCCGGCGGGCAGCGCACCGATCGGGAAGCCGAACATGGTGCCGCGCAACCACGGCTTCCACGACCGCTTCCAGTCTTCCTTCGTCATCCACAGCGAGCCGCGCACCGGCTCGAGCTTCTCTTCGGTGTGGTGGCGGCGAGAGGCGACGTAGAGCGCCTCGCCCACCGCGAACAGGCCGACCGCGAGCGTCGTCACCTCGACGCCGTCGAGCAATTCAGGCACGCCGAACGCGAGCCGCGCCTGGCCGGTCAGCTTGTCGATGCCGACGAGACCGAGCGTCAGGCCGATGAACAGGCTGGTCAGGCCGCGGACCGGGGAATCGCCGAAGGTTGCCGACACCGTGACGAAGGCGACGCACATCAGCGCGAAGTAATCCTCCGGGCCGAAACGCACGGCGACATCGACCAGCCAAGGCGCAAGGAACGCGAGCCCGATGGTTGCAATGGTGCCGGCGACGAAGGAGCCGATCGCGGAGGTCGCAAGCGCCGGACCGCCGCGGCCGGCCTTGGCCATCTTGTTGCCTTCAAGCGCGGTCGCCATCGAGGCGCTCTCGCCCGGCGTGTTGATCAGGATCGCGGTGGTCGAGCCGCCATACATGCCGCCGTAATAGATGCCGGCAAACATGATCAGCGAGCCGCCGGGATCGAGCTTGTAGGTCACCGGCAGCAGCAGCGCGACCGTCAGCGCCGGGCCGATGCCGGGCAGCACGCCGACGGCGGTGCCGAGGAACACGCCGATCAGCGCGTAGAGCAGATTCATCGGCTGGATGGCGACCGCCATGCCGTGCGCCAGGGCGGCAAACGTGTCCATCACAGCAGTCGCTCCAGGGGGCCGGCCGGAAGGCTCAGCGTCAACAGCCGGTCAAAGGCGAGATAGATGAGGGTCGACATCACGAGGGCAATGACGCTGTCGACGAGGACGGCGCGGCGGCCGAACGCCGCCGAGGTCGTGACGAACAGCGCTGATGTCGCCAGGATGAAGCCACCACCGAAGCCGATGATGGCGATCAGCAGCGCAAGGCCGACGAGGATCAGGACCACCGGCACGGGATCGGCACTCTCGCGCGCCGGCAGATTGCCGCGCAGCGCATCGATGAAATTGCCGATCGCGAGCAGCGCAAGGCCGCTGGCGACCACAACCGGCATCGCCTCCGGCCCCATGCCGTACATCGCGGCCGATTGCAGGCCGCGCGCATCCCAGACCAGCACGGCCGCCAGCACGGCGAGCAATGCAGCGATGACGATGCCGGCGCGATCGACGCGCCGCGGCGGCTGGGCAGAATCGCCTGACGTCATGACTTGACGAGGCCGACCGATTTCAGCACGTCGGTGACACGCACGGTTTCCTTCTTCAGGAAGTCGGCGAAGGCGTCGCCGCCGAGATAGGCATCCTCCCAGCCCTTCTGCTTGAGGATCTCCTTCCAGGCGTCCGACTTCACCATCTTCTCGACCGCATCGCCTAGGGTTTTGCGCTGCTCCGGCGTGATGCCGGGAGGCGCGACGACCGAGCGCCAGTTGGCGATGACGAGGTCGATGCCCTGTTCCTTGAAAGTCGGAATGTCGCTGCCTGCGATGCGCTTCTCCGAGGTCACGCCGATCGCGCGCAGCTTGCCGGACTTGATCTGCCCTTCATATTCGCTGAGGCCCGAGATGCCTGCGGTGACCTTGCCGCCGAGGATCGCGGCGAGCGACTCGCCGCCGCCGGAGAACGGGATGTAGTTGATCTTCTTCGCGTCGGCGCCGACCGCGCCGGCGAACAGCGCGGCCATCACATGGTCGACGCCACCGGCCGAGCCGCCGGCGAAGGTCACCTTGGCGATATCGGCCTTCACCGCGGCGGCGAGGTCCTGCGCAGTCTTGATCGGCGAGTTCGCGGGCACCACGATCACCTGGATTTCCTCGGTGAGGCGCGCGATCGGCGTCACCTGCTCGAGCGTCACCGGCGACTTGTTCATGGCGAGCGCGCCGACCATGACGAAGCCGTTGACCATCATCTGGTTGCCGTCGCCCTTGGCGCCGTTGACGAATTGCGCGATGCCGACGCTGCCGCCGGCGCCGGGAACGTTGGTGACCTGCACGCTGCGCGCGACGCCGGAGGCAACCAGCGCCTGCTGCATCGAGCGCGCGGTCTGGTCCCAGCCCCCGCCCGGAGCCGCCGGCGCCATCAGCTTGAGCTCGAGCTGCTGGGCGAATGCAGGCGTGGCTGCCGCAAGGGTCAGCGCGACGGCTGCGCCGACAAGGCGCGCGGGAAATCGAAACATGGGGGCATTCTCCAGGCTCGTGCGGACGTGTTGATCGTTTGCCGCATTGTGTCGTTTGGTCGCATATCAGCCAAAACGGCCGATGCTGTCCAGCGACGGGCCTGGTTCCCGGTTAGCTGGATTTCGGCATCACCCCGCCGAGCGCGACGGTCAGCTCGGCGGCGATTTCGCGCACGATTTGGCCGATTTCCGGCAGCCTGCCGTCGGTCAGGCGGCTGGTCATGCCGGAGACGGAAATCGCCGCCAGCGGCTCGGCGCAGTCGTTGTAGACGACTGCGGCAATACAGCGCAGGCCCATGCAGGCCTCCTCGTCGTCGACCGCAAAGCCCTGCTTGCGGATCTTTTCGAGCTCCCTGAACAGGTCGCTCGGCCGCACGATCGATTTTTCGGTCAGCCGCGGCATGCCGTGATGGCGGATGACCGCGCCGACGTCCTCGTCGGAATAGGTCGCGAGCACCGCCTTGCCGACGCCCGACGTCACCATGGGAACGCGGCCGCCGACCTTGGTCAGCGAGCGCATGATCTCGCGGCTCTCCATGCGGGTCAGCACGATGATGAACTCGTCGTCGACGACGGCGAGATTGGCGGTTTCGCGGGTGAGATCGCGCAGCTTGCGCAGATAAGGAACGGCCTGCGCCGAGAAATTGCGCCGCCGGGCGAAGCTGGCGCCCACCGTGAAGCTGCGCACGCCGACATGCCATTTGGATTCGGCGCGGTCGAACTGCACGAAGCGGCGGCTTTCCAGCGTCGCCAGCAGGCGGTGCACGGTCGAGGCGGACAGACCCGTGCGCACGGCAAGATCGCTGAGGCGGTAGCCCTCGTCGTCTTCGGCGAGCGTCTCGAGAATCGACAGCGCGCGGTCGACGGACTGCACGCCGCCGTCGCGCGCCTCGTGCTCGGCCTCCAATGGGGACCGAGGTTCGAGCGATTTGCGCCGGATCACGTTCTTGCTCATCGCGACCTGCCGCTTGTGCATCCGTCATTCCGGGATGGTGCGCCGGGACTGCGCGCAGCGCGGGCCTGGCGTACCAGACCCGGAATCTCGAGATCCTCAGGTGCGCAAGTGCGCACCGTAGTTCGATGCTCCGCATCGCCCCGGGGATGACAGGAGAGTCAGGCTCAGAGCAGCCCTGCCCCACGCGCCCACTTGTACTTGGCACCTAAGACCTCGACCGGCAGCTCGGTGGAGTAGGCGTAGGCCGGGATGCCATGCTGGTAGAGATATTCGGCGGCTTCCTCGACCTCGACGTCGCCGGCGAGCGAGGCGACCATGGGCTTCACGAACCCCTTGGCCTCCATCTCCTTCTTCACCTCGACCATGTTGCGGGCGAACACCATCGGCGGGGTGACGATGGTGTGCCAGTAGCCGAGGATCAGCGCGTGGATGCGCTCATCCGACAGGCCGAGCTTCACGGTGTTGACGTAGGTGATCGGGGGCTCGCCGCCGGTGATATCCACAGGATTTCCGGCCGCGCCAAACGGCGGGATGAACTTGCGGAACGCCGCATCGAGATCCGGCGGCATCGACATCAGCGACAGGCCGTTGTCGACGCAGGAGTCCGACAGCAGCACGCCCGAGCCGCCCGCACCGGTGATGATCAGCACGTTCTCGCCCTTCGGCGTCGGCAGCACCGGCACGCCGCGGGCGAATTCGAGCAGCTGACGAAGTGAGCGGGCGCGGATCACGCCGGACTGCTTGAACACATCCTCGTAGATGCGGTCGTTGCCGGCGAGCGCGCCGGTGTGCGAGGACGCGGCCTTCGCACCGGCCGAGGTGCGGCCGGCCTTGAGCACGACAACCGGCTTCTTCTTGGAAACGCGCTTGGCAGCTTCGGCGAACGCGCGGCCGTCTTTGAGGTCTTCGCAGTGCTGCGCGATCAGATTGGTGTTCGGGTCCTGCTCGAAGAAGGCGAGCAGATCGTCCTCGTCGATATCGGACTTGTTGCCGAGGCCGACGATGGCGGAGACGCCCATCTTGGCCGAGCGCGAGAAGCCGATGATGGCCATGCCGATGCCGCCCGACTGCGACGACAGCGCCGCATGGCCCTTGACGTCATAGGCGGTGCAGAAGGTCGCGCAGAGGTTCGCGGGCGTGTAGTAGAAGCCGTAGATGTTCGGTCCCATCAGGCGGATGTCGTACTTCTTGCCGACCTCGACGATCTCGGCCTGCAGCTCCGGCGCGCCGGCTTCCGCAAAGCCCGACGGAATCAGCACCGCGCCCGGGATTTTCTTCTCGCCGCACTCGGTCAGCGCCGCGGCCACGAACTTCGCGGGGATCGCGAACACCGCGACGTCGATCACGCCGGGCACGTCCTTGACGCTCTTATAGGCCTTGTAGCCGAGGATCTCGGCGGCCTTGGGATGGATCGGATAGATCTCGCCCTTGTAACCGCCGTTGATGAGGTTCTTCATCACGGAGTTGCCGATCTTGCCGTCCTCGGCGGAGGCGCCGACCACGGCGACGGCCTTCGGCTGCATGATGCGGTTCATCGCCGCGACGATCTCTTCGGTCGGGCGCGGCTTCGGCTTGGGAACATAGGCGAAGTCGACGACGATGCGGACGTCGGCGGCGATCGCGCTCTTTGCCGTCGCGAAGACAGGGTTGAGGTCGAGCTCGACGATCTCAGGGAAATCGGCGACGAGCTGCGAGACCTTGACGATGACGTCCGCAAGCGCGGTGCGGTTCACCGGCTCGCCGCCGCGCACACCCTTCAGGATTTCATGCGCCTGGATGCCGTCGAGCATCGACAGCGCGTCTTCCTTGGTCGCGGGCGCGAGGCGGAAGGTGATGTCCTTCAGCACTTCGACCAGCACGCCGCCGAGGCCGAAGGCGACCAGCTTGCCGAACGAGCCGTCGGTGATCGAGCCGACGATGACCTCGGTGCCGCCGGCCAGCATCTGCTGCACCTGGACGCCCTCGATCTTGGCATCGGCCTTGTACTTCTTGGCGTTACCGAGAATGGTCTCGTAGGCCTTTTCGGCCTCATCGGCCGTCTTGAGCCCGACGATGACGCCGCCGGCTTCGGTCTTGTGGAGAATGTCCGGCGAGACGATCTTCATCACGACGGGGAAGCCCATGGACGACGCCATCTTGCCGGCCTCGCCCGCCGACTTGGCCACGCCCTCCTTCGGCACCGGAATGCCGTAGGCGTCGCAGACCAGCTTGCCTTCCGGCGCCGTCAGGCTGGTGCGGTTGTCCGCCTTGACCTGGTCAAGCACCTTGCGGACGGCATCTTTGGAATTGGACATGTGGCTTCTCCCTTGACCTGAGTTCGTTCTTTGCAAAGCGCGCGCGTGTTGCGGCCGCCCGTGATGCTTGCCATTCGCCGCGCTCTGTTCCATGCGGCGGAACGGAGTGGCATAAAGAGCCAGAATACTCCGCCGGCTTGGATCAAAAATGGCTGGCGATGGCATTTGGTATGCCAGAAGCCAACTTGTCAAGCCAGTGCACACCTTAGAACGCCGCAAAAAATAGGCAGCTTGACATTCTGGCATGTGGTATGCCAAAAACTTTCCCGTTAATATTCCTGTAAAAGACGACTCCCACTGGAGGAGATTCGTCGTGTCACTACGGAAACCAACCAAGGCGTTGCCGAACATGGCCGAGGCAGACATCGCAATCGTTCGTATTGCCCCGGAGAGCAGCTTCAAGAACAAGGCGTATGACGCCTTGAAGGAAGCCATCCTCAAGATGGACATCTACTCGACGCCCGAGCCGGTGATGCTCGACGAGCGCGCGCTGTCCGAACGACTGGGTGTGAGCCGCACGCCGATCCGCGAAGCCATCGCGATGCTCGAGCAGGACGGTTTCGTGAAGACCGTTCCACGGCGCGGCATCATGGTGGTGCGAAGGACCAAGAGCGAGATCGTCGACATGATCCGCGCCTGGGCGGCGCTGGAGAGCATGGCCGCGCGCCTCATCACCACCACCGCGCGCAAGAAGGACATCACGGCGCTGCGCGACTTCTTCAAGGATTTCGGCAAGGACCGCCTGCCCGAGGATCATGTGGAGGAATACTCCAAGGCCAACATCGCCTTCCACCAGGCGCTGATCTCGCTGTCGGAATCGCCGGTGCTGGTCGATCTCACCAACGACCTGCTGCTGCATGTGCGCGGTTATCGCCAGCTGACCATCGGACGCAAGGACCGCACCGCGACCTCGCTGCCCGAGCATCTCGGCATGATCGAAGCACTCGAAGCGCGCGATACCGAGCTCGCCGAGAAGCGCGCCCGCGACCACACCCTTGGCCTTGCCGCTTACGTCGAAGCGCACGGCCAGGAACTGTTCACATAACTCTACCTAGCAACGTTCACCAGAAGGGCGAAAAATTCGCCCCGTTACTTGAGACCAGGGAGACAAGGCCCATGCTGAATACCGCGACCAAGTCCGAAGCACCGGGCACCGAGCAGGAACTGACGGATGGCTTCCATCTCGTCATCGACGCGCTCAAGCTGAACGGCATCAACACCATCTATAATGTGCCGGGCATCCCGATCACGGACTTGGGCCGCATGGCGCAGGCCGCCGGCATTCGCGTGATCTCCTTCCGCCACGAGCAGAACGCCGGCTACGCCGCAGGCATCGCCGGCTACCTCACCAAGAAGCCCGGCGTCTGCCTCACGGTGTCGGCGCCCGGCTTCCTCAACGGCCTCACCGCGCTCGCGCACGCCACCACCAACTGCTACCCGATGATCCTGGTCTCGGGCTCCTCCGAGCGCGAGATCGTCGACCTCCAGCAGGGCGACTACGAGGAAATGGACCAGCTCGCGATTGCCAAGCCCCTGTGCAAGGCGGCCTATCGCGTGCTGCACGCCCAGGACATCGGCATCGGCTTCGCCCGCGCCATCCGTGCCGCGGTCTCGGGCCGTCCGGGTGGCGTCTATCTCGACCTGCCGGCAAAGCTGTTCGGCCAGGTGATGAACGCCGAGGCCGGCCAGAAGTCGCTGGTCAAGGTGATTGATGCTGCCCCCGCGCAGATCCCCTCGCCCGCTTCGGTCAAGCGTGCGCTCGACGTGCTCAAGAGCGCCAAGCGTCCGCTCATCATCCTCGGCAAGGGCGCGGCCTACGCGCAGGCCGATGAAGAGATCAAGAGCTTCGTCGAGAAGAGCGGCGTGCCGTTCCTGCCCATGAGCATGGCCAAGGGCCTCCTGCCCGACACCCATCCGCAGTGCGCCGGCGCCGCCCGCTCGACCGTGCTGAAGGATTCCGACGTCGTGATGCTGATCGGCGCGCGGCTGAACTGGCTGCTCTCGCACGGCAAGGGCAAGAGCTGGGGCGAGACGCCGAAGAAGTTCATCCAGGTCGATATCGAACCGCGTGAGATGGACTCCAACGTCGAGATCGTCGCACCCGTCGTCGGCGACATCGGCTCGGTCGTCTCCGCCTTCAACCAGGCCATCGGTGCGGGTTGGACCGCGCCGCCGGCTGAATGGACCAAGGCTATTACGTCCAAGCGCGACGAGAACGTCGCCAAGATGGCGCCGAAGCTCATGAACAACAAGTCGCCGATGGACTATCACGGCGCGCTCGGCGTCTTGAAGAACGTCATCAAGGAGTACCCCGAGGCGATCCTCGTCAACGAAGGCGCCAACACGCTCGACCTCGCCCGCGGCGTCATCGACATGTACCGCCCGCGCAAGCGTCTCGACGTCGGCACCTGGGGCGTGATGGGCATCGGCATGGGCCAGGCGATCGCCGCCACGCTCGAGACCGGCCATCCCGTGCTCGCGGTGGAAGGCGACTCGGCGTTCGGTTTCTCCGGCATGGAGGTCGAGACCATCTGCCGCTACAACCTGCCGATCTGCGTCGTCATCTTCAACAATGACGGCATCTATCGCGGCACCGACGTCAACGGCGCCAACGACGATCCGGCGACCACCGTGTTCGTCAAGGGCGCGCGCTACGACAAGATGATGGAAGCCTTCGGCGGCGTCGGCGTGAACGCGACCTCGCCCGATGAGCTCAAGCGCGCCGTCAACGAGGCGATGAAGTCCGGCAAGCCGACGCTCATCAACGCGGTGATCGATCCGGCCGCGGGCTCGGAGAGCGGCCGCATCGGCAATCTCAACCCGCAGAGCGTTCTGCAGAAGAAGAAGTAATCGACCGCCGGGTCACTCCCCGCGCAGGCGGGGAGTCCAGTATTCGCCGGACCGCATGGGTGGCGAGCACTGAGCCCAACCGAAACGACAGTGAATACTGGATGCCCGCCTTCGCGGGCATGACGGAAACAAAGTGGTAACAGGAGCAACATGATGACCAAAGCGCTCACGGGCGTTCGCATTCTCGACTTCACCCACGTCCAGTCCGGACCGACCTGCACGCAGCTGCTCGCCTGGTTCGGTGCCGACGTGATCAAGGTGGAACGCCCGGGCGTGGGTGACATCACCCGCGGCCAGTTGCAGGACATCCCGAACGTGGACAGCCTGTATTTCACCATGCTCAACCACAACAAGCGCTCGATCACGCTCGACACCAAGAACCCCAAGGGCAAGGAAGTCCTCACCGAGCTGATCAAGAAGTGCGACGTACTGGTCGAGAATTTCGGCCCCGGCGTGCTCGACCGCATGGGCTTCCCCTGGGAGAAGATCCACAGCCTCAACCCGAAGATGATCGTCGCCTCGATCAAGGGCTTTGGCCCCGGCCCCTACGAGGACTGCAAGGTCTACGAGAACGTCGCGCAGTGCACCGGCGGCGCCGCCTCGACCACCGGCTTCCGCGATGGCCTGCCGCTCGTCACCGGCGCGCAGATCGGCGACACCGGCACCGGGTTGCATCTTGCAATCGGCATCCTGGCCGCGCTCCATCAGCGCACCACGACCGGCAAGGGCCAGAAGGTCACCGCCGCGATGCAGGACGGCGTGCTCAACCTCGCCCGCGTCAAGCTGCGCGACCAGCAGCGCCTCGCCCACGGGCCGCTGAAGGAATACAGCCAGTTCGGCGAAGGCGTTCCGTTCGGCGATGCCGTGCCGCGCGCCGGCAACGATTCCGGCGGTGGCCAGCCCGGCCGCATCCTGAAGTGCAAGGGCTGGGAGACCGATCCCAACGCCTACATCTACTTCATCACCCAGGCCCCGGTCTGGGAGAAGATCTGCGACGTGATCGGCGAGCCGACCTGGAAGACCGATCCGAACTACGCCAAGCCGCCGGCCCGCCTGCCGCGGCTCAACGAGATCTTCGCCCGCATCGAGCAGTGGACGATGACCAAGACCAAGTTCGAGGCGATGGAAATCCTCAACAAGGACGACATCCCCTGCGGCCCGATCCTGTCGATGAAGGAGATCGCCGAGGACCAGTCGCTGCGCGCGACCGGCACCGTTGTCGAGGTCGACCACCCCACCCGCGGCAAGTACATCTCGGTCGGCAACCCGATCAAGCTGTCGGACTCCCCGAGCGATGTGGAGCGCTCCCCGCTGCTCGGCGAGCACACCGACGAAATCCTGCGCTCGGTGCTCGGCTTCTCGGACCACCAGGTCGCCGAGATCCACAAGTCCGGCGCGCTCGACCCGCCGCAGAAGCAGGCCGCGGAGTAACGCGGGCCGCATCGAACGAGACGAAAGGGCTGCCCCAAAGGGCGGCCCTTTTTGCTTGTGCAGGCCGTGTGGCCGCGGGCTCAAACCAAAAAGTGGAAAAACAACCCCATGCACAGTAGCCAGCCCCTTGGCACCAAAGGATATTTCTGATTTAACGAAAAAAATTTTGACCCGTCGGGCAAAACAGGGGTAGAAGTCTATCATTGGGATTTGTCCGCCCGAGGTTCGTCATCGTGCCCGATACCAACGGGCATCCGGCTTCCCCACCCATCTATCGCTTCAGCTCCCTGATCAGGTCGGTCAGACGCGAATCGTCAGGCCGGAGGCGCGCCAGTCGCTCGGCGTAACCAAGCGCCGCCGCGATGTCTCCCTTCTCCCTGCTGAAGTTCAAAGCAGCTGAAAGCAGCTCCAGATTGTTCGGATGTCCGCGCAGGCCCTGGTTCAGCACAGAAAGTGCGTCGTCGCGCCGACCCATTCCGTTCAGTCCTACAGCATAGACATAGGCGTACCGCATCTGGCCGGGGTCAAGAGAGGCGGCCCGACGCAGCTCGTCGAGGGCCTCCTCGCTGCGCTTCTGGCGCACGAGTGTCAGACCAAGCACGTAGTGGAGTGATGCGTCCTGCGCCGACGTGGAGAGTGCCTCACGCAGGATTTGCTCCCCGTCACTGTCGCGTCCGAGCTGCCGATACAGGTCGGACAGGTTGACGGCGGCCGCCGCAAACGAGGGATCGAGCCTGAGGGCGGCGCGGTATTCGGCCTCCGCCACGCCGGGATTGGCCTGGCGCAGGAAGAAGTCGCCGAGCGCCGTTCGCGAATCCGGCCGATCAGCATTCAGCTTCTGCGCAGCAATGAATTCGGCGGCCGCCCGCATGAACTTGTCGCGATCGGCCGCTGGCTGGCGCGCTGGGGGCATGGCGGCCAGAAGTTCGGCGGCGCGAATGCGCACACCACGCACGGGATCGCCCAGCTGCGGCGAAGCGAGCGGCCAGAGCTGATCGGCCGGCACTCCTTCGAGCCGATCGAGCGCGCCGAGCCTCACGAGCGGATCGGAATCGGAAAGCCCATGCCGGATCAGATAGAGAACCGGTGCCGGAAGCTCCGCCAGCGCGCTGGCGCGGACGAGACCGGGAACGTCAGCCGATTCAGCGATTGCGGCAAGCTGCGCTTGCGCGTCGGCAGCTTCGCTCCAGGCCGCATGGAAGGCAGGTGCATAGGTCTGATGGCCGCGTCGCTCCGGCCCGAACCAGCCCTCGATCTGATGCGCTGCCCAGGCCGCCGGCTTGTCGCGATGGCAGTCGTTGCACGCATTCGGTGCGCCCGTCTGCACCGAGAGATCGGGACGCGGAACGCGGAAGCCGTGATCGTGGCGACGATCGAGGACCATGTAGCGGCGCTCCGGCATATGGCAGGCCGGACAGCCCAACGGCGGCGAGACATCGGCGTGGCGCCGGTGCGCCACGGACTCATATTTGGCGGGCGCGTGGCACTGCGAACAAACGCCGTCTCCGGGCGCCTTCAACGTTGCGCTGTGCGGGTCGTGGCAGTCGCTGCAGGTCACGCCTTTGGCGAACATCCTACTCTGCTTGAACGGTGCGTAATTGTAGGTCTCCTCGTCGTCGCGCATCTGCCCGTCGGCATGGAAGCGCTGGCGGTCGAGCAACGATACGCGGTGTGTGTCAGAGAGCGGTCGGCCCGGTATCCAGTCTTCCGAAAGCTGCCCGCGGCGCGCGTGGCAGCGCCCGCAGGTCTCGACCTCCTTGCGCAGGGCCGGAGCCTGCGTGCTGCGTGCCGGCGTCAATGTGCCGACAGAGGCGGACCAGATGATGCCGGTGCGCTCGTCGAAGCGGACCAGCAGGCCGTTATCGGCCTCGCGCGCCGCCGGCTTGCCGCGCGCCCAGGCGACGTGGCGCGAGCCCGCACCGTGGCAAGCCTCGCAGCCGACGCTGATCTCGGAAAAGGTGGTCGTGAACCTGTCCCGATCGGCATTGTAGCCCTTGTGCACATCAGTCGAATGGCACTCCGCACACATGAAATTCCAGTTCTGGCTCAGCTTCGTCCAGTGCAGGGAATCGCTGCTGGTGATGGCGTTGTCCGGGTAAAGATGAAACCAGCGCTGACCGCCCTGCTCTTTCGGCCGCGTGTCCCAGGCGATGGACAGGGCCTGGACGCGACCGTCCGGGAATTCGATCAGATATTGCTGCAGCGGGTCGATGCCGAAGGTGTATTTCACCTCGAAGGTCGCGAGCTTGCCGTCAGGTCCATCGGTCTCGACAAGGAACTTGTCTTCCTTGCGGAAGAAGCGCGAGCGGGTGCCGGCATAGTCGAAGGTTGCGTCGTTGAAATCGCCGCGCACGGATTGCGCGGTGGCATGATCCATGGCGCGGCGGTGTTGCGACGTCCGCCAGAGTTTCGCCTCTGCCTGGTGGCAGCCGGCACAGGACTCGCTCCCGACGAAGGCCAATTCGACCGCTGCGGGAAGCTGGATCGGGGCCCTTGACGTCGCGAACCAGAGCAGGCCGACGGCGATCGCGGCGGCAAATAGGCTCGCGACGGCGATCCACCGCCTCGTGGTGCCCTCGGAGGCAGGCCGTGACTGCGGTGAGGAACGATCTGGCTCAGGCGCTCGCGCCGTACGGACCTTGTCGCGCTTGCGGTTCTTTCGCGAGCCTCGTGCCACGTCTGCTTACCGCTCCAGCCGTTCAACCGTCGTTTGGCTTACACGTGAAGGTCGCTGCCATGAACCGCCGCGCGCTTCGTCACCGCAGCGGCTCGATCTTGGCGGGCATGTCTGGCCAGCGGCTCACCCGATAGCTCGCATTGCTGCATCTGAGCACCCAGACCCCATGATCGGCCCTCGAGCGCCCGGCATCCTTGGTTGCGCCCAGCGGCTTGTCGCAAGTAAACCCCTGCGAGCGGATTTGTGCGGCAAGCATGCCCTGAAGCGTCTCCGCCGCGCCCTGCGCTGCAGCGCGGCCGACGGCCAAGACGTCGATCAGCGCAAGCGTTGAAATGAAGATCCAACGACCGTTCTTCATGAGCTTCTCCGATCCCGCATCGCGTGCATTTGGCCGGCAGGAAGCCAATTGGCTTCCCGCCGGTCTCGCGTCGAGCTATTGCCGGACACATTCCTGAACGAACTTGATCCGGTCCATGACGCCGAGATCCTTCGCCTCCGCCTGCTTGCGGCAGCCCTCGCGCTTGTCGATCCGCAACTGGATCTTGTCGACGAGGCTCAGGCCGACAGTGCCGACTTGTGGTTCGGCCGAAGCCGCCTGTCCGGCGTCGGCCGCCGGGCCGTCGCCAGCCGCGCGCGCGGCCTCCTGCAACCGCTTGACATCATCCGGACCCAGCTTTTGCCGCTCGATGTCCAGCGTGATCCTGTTGATCTTGCCGGTGAAGGCGAACGGCGCCTGATAGTCGTTGTCGTCCACCGACGTGCCGGTATCTGACCCGATATCGAACGCCTCGTCCCATTGCAGGATGAGGGGGATCGTGTGCTCCATCTTCTCGGTGGCCACGGCGTTGCCGTCGACCTTGAGCGTTCCGGTGCCGCCTTGTCCGATGCCGCTATAGTTGCCGAACATCATGGTAGCTGCACCAAGCCCATCGTACTTGAAGTCAAACTCGATCAGGTGCTTGCCAGGCGTCAGCTCCGGCCCCTCCCAGCGAACGCGCTTGAGGTCGACGAGATTCCACGTGAAGACGGGTTTATTCTTCAGGACATAGAGGCCATAGCCGCCGAAGCGGCCGCCCTGGGTCACCAGAACGCCGTCCGCGCCTCCTTGCGGAATGTCCACATCGGCCTTGAACGTGTAGGAGGAGTTGAGCAGGCTCGGCGCGTCGCCATTCGGCGTGCCGGTCATCGGTCGCGTCCAGGCGAAACTCGTGCGGCCGGCGCTCAGGCTCGGGCGCGGCGTGATGAGCCGGACCGCCACCGAGGAATCGAGCGGCAGCACCTGATATTTTTCCGCCTCCTTCCAGAACAGCGCTTGCAGCTCCTTCAGCTTGTCCGGATGCTTCGCAGCGACGTCCTCGGCCTGCGTCCAGTCGTTGCGCAGGTCATAGAGCTCCCAGGGGTAGTCGCCCGGGTTCGGCAGCTTCGCGATCGTCACCCACGGCGGCCGCATGACCTTGGTGCTGGCGATCCAGCCGTCGTTGTAAATGGCGCGATCCGCAAACATCTCGAAGTATTGCGTCGTGTGGGTGGACGGTGCGTTCGCGTTCTTGGCGTCGAACGTGTACATCATGCTGACGCCTTCGATCGGGCTCTGCTTGATGCCGTCGACGATTTCCGGCTGCTTGATCTTCGCGGCCTCGAGAATGGTCGGCACGACGTCGATGACGTGGTGGAATTGGCTGCGGATGCCGCCCTTGTCCTTGATCACCGCCGGCCAGGAGATTGCCATGCCCTGACGCGTGCCACCGAAATGCGAGACGATCTGCTTGGTCCAGGAGAACGGCGTGTCGAACGCCCAGGCCCAGCCGATCGACATGTGGTTGTAGGTACGGTCAGTGCCCCAGACGTCGTAGAAGTACTTGAGCTGATCCTCGACCGACGGGTTGATCTGATTGAACATCGCCACTTCGTTGGGCGTGCCATTCGGCTGCCCTTCGGCGCTGGTGCCGTTGTCGCCCTCGATGTAGATGATCAGGGTGTTCTCGAGCTTGCCGAGATCGTCGATCGATTGGATCACCCGGCCGATTTCGTTGTCGGCATAGGCGGCGTAGGCCGCGAACACTTCCGCCTGGCGGATAAACAGCTTCTTCTCGTCGGCGGAAAGCTGATCCCATTCCTTGATCAGGTCCTTCGGCCACGGCGTCAGCTTGGCATTCTGCGGAATGACACCGAGCTTCTTCTGGTTCTCGAAGATGGTCTCGCGCAGCTTGTTCCAGCCCTGGTCGAACAGGTGCATATCGCCGATCTTCTTCACCCACTCCTTGGTCGGATGATGCGGTGCATGCGTCGCACCGGGCGCGAACTTGACGAAGAACGGCGTGTCGGGCGACAGCGCGTTCATGCGGTTGACATAGTCGATGGCGTCGTCCGCCATCGCCGTCACCAGATTCCAGCCCGGATTTCCCTGGTAGGGATAGATTGCCGTGGTGTTGCGAACGAGATTGCCGGGCTCCCACTGATTGGTATCGCCCCCCATGAAGCCGTAGAAATATTCAAAGCCCATGCCGGTCGGCCACTGGTCGAACGGGCCGGCCTGGCTCGCCTGGTATTCCGGCGTGTTGTGGTTCTTACCGAACCAGGCGGTGTGGTAGCCGTTGTCGGTCAGGATGCGGCCGATCGTGGCCTTGTCCTTGGTGATGATGCTGTCATAGCCGGGATAGCCGGTGGCCTGTTCGGCGACCACGCCGTAGCCGACCGAGTGATGATTGCGGCCGGTAATCAGGGCCGCGCGCGTCGGCGAGCACAACGCGGTCGAGTGGAAGTTGGTGTAGCGCAATCCGCTTTGCGCGATACGGTCGAGCGCCGGCGTCGGGATGACGCCTCCGAATGTGCTGGGGACGCCGTAGCCGGCATCATCGGTGATGATGAGCAGCACGTTCGGTGCGCCCTTGGGCGGCACCACGCGCGAGGGCCAAAAAGGTGTCGAATTGCGCGCGTCGCGCTCGATCTTGCCACCGAACTTCTGCGGCGGCGGCGGCAGCTGATTACCGGGAATGGTGATGGTCGCGGCGGGCGAGCCCGGAGGCGGTGCGGCTTGTTGGGCTTGCTGTGCCAATGCAGGCGAAGAAAGCGCCAGGCTCAGTGAAAATGCGACAAGATGAAAGGATCGCGCAGTGCTCATTGCAATTCCTCCCTTCAAATGAGCCACCATCATTTTCCGGCGCCCCGAAAAAGGGTTTGATATGGATCAACAGATCAAGACGACGGATCAGAAGCGGAGATGCGCTTTTCCGTAAACTCCCGGGACCTCAACTCCATCGCGCCGGTATCATGGCGCTGTACTGTGTCCTCTTGCTACATCCGACTGCCAAACATTCCCGACGAATCGTCAGCTATGGCAAGCACGCTCGGCTGAGTCATAGCACGTCATCACCAAGTGACGGGCGTTCACGATGGTGTCTGGAGTGCGAGACCTTACTCGATCACGGAATCCGCACTGACGAGAATGGATCCGGGATTTGCGATCAACTGAAGGCGCGTCGGCCGTTCGATCGGCAGCTCGGCGACCGGGCTGCCCTGCACCACCTTGCGCGTTATGAAGCCCGCTCGTGCGAACAGGCTTGGCAGATCGGGTCCGTAGCCGGCCAGGCCCCATGCACAGTAGCCAGCCCCTTGGCATCAAAGGATATTTCTGATTTCACGAAAAGATTTTGAACCCGTCGGGCAAAACAGGGGTATTATGTCATCATCCGAACAGTGAATGTCCCAGACGGCACCGGCCCCCCGCGGCCTCCGGTTTCGGCCGCCTCTTCGTTGACGCCAGACGAGATGGTGCTGCCCCTCACCGTGGAGCGATCGATACCGAATTTAGGTCGCCTCCAAGGAACAGACGGGATTCTGCCCCGTTGTTCCCTGCACAGGCGCGCCCGTGGAATAGCAGGCGGCCATCCGACGACAGCAAGTCGCTCGCCACCAATCCGCGAACAGGAAGCGTCCGGTACGGCGCGTTTCGAGATCGCGCCTGTCCACCCAAATCGAGGTCAAGACGATGAGAGATCATCCCGCGTCCCGGGCTCTGCGGGAGGCCAACAGAGCGTTCAAGCCGGTCGAAACGAAAAAGCCGATGACCGACTATGCGAAGGCGCAGCAGTCTCTTCATGAAAATCGCGAGCGCCTGAAAGCAGAACGATTGGCGCGAGAGGCCAAGCAGGGAAACCGCCCCAAATAAGGGAATGCCGGTGCCGCATTATTACTTCGACATCAGGGACGGCAAAGCACTCGCCGTGGACGAAGAGGGATTAAGTCTGACGAACCAGCGAGCCGCCGAGATCGAAGCTGCGCTGTCTCTTGCCGATAGCGCCAAGGACCTTCCGCCGTCCGCGAGCGGCCGCGGCCTGGCGATCGAGGTTCGCGATGCCAATGGCCCGATCTTTCGGGCGGCATTTCTCTTCGGGACCGCCCGGTCGAACGATTGAGATCGGCTCCGGACTTCGGTCTAGAGCGTGATGAGACTTGGATGAATCGTCATCGCGCTTCAGGTTGTTGTTTACGCATGATCTTTCCGGAAAACCGCTTCGCACTTTGCGCTAACGCGGCCCTCCGGGTCCGGATCATGCTTCAGAGCATCGAGAGGACCACGACGCCGTCCTCGAGTTCACCTGACGCCAGTCGCGCCCGTGCGATACGCTCGAACTCCGTCCGGTACTTCTGAAGATAGCTGAAGGCCTGCTTCTGCGTCTGAAACGTCGTTGCAAGACGGCATAGCTGTCGGCCCGCGCCCAGCGCGAGAAAGAAGGTGATTGTGCCGCCGTCATCCGGCTTGATCCTAGGCACGACCCGCACTCTTTCGCATGTGAACGGCCCTCTTCAGCTGCTCGGCGGCGCTGTTGAATTCGGCTATCGCGGCAATTTCCTCGTGCGCTTCTTGGGTGCAGGCGCCGGCAACGATGCGCGTAGATTTGCGTCGGCCGCTTGCTCAGCTGCCTCCCTGGCCTCGCGCAGCTCGCGAAGCCGCGCCATGTTCTTGCGGACATCGATCGCCCGCCTTTCGACATCCGCGATCGCCCGCGCGCCCTCTTCCGCGGCCAGGCGCAGACGCTCGGACCGCGCGATGGATTCGGGAGACGGTACGGCCGATTTCTTGGCGCTCATCTTTCATCCCGCTCGGCAACGAACGAACCCCGCTCAATCCCAGGGATCGAGCGGGTCGCATCGCCGTTTCAGTACATCCGTGAAACGGCGCTACAGAGGTCAGGCCAGCGAGAGATTCTCAGCGCTGACCTTGCCTCGCATCTTGTCGGTCTTGACCTCGAAGTTGACCTTCTGGCCCTCGGCCAGACCCGCAAGACCAGCCCGCTCGACCGCGCTGACGTGAACGAACACGTCATTGCCGCCGTCGTCGGGTTGAATGAATCCAAAGCCCTTCTGGCCGTTGAACCACTTCACAGTACCTGTCGCCATTCTTCTTCTCCAAAGCGCAAAGGCGCATTCCGCGTGACGCTCACGCAGATCGAATTCAATTCGTCGATGTCTCTGGAAAAGGAGCCCGCGGGCGCATTCAACAAGGCACAGCGGCTGAACGAACAAAGTCAAGGTATACCTCACCATGGGCATTAGCAAGGCTTGACCAGATTTAATTGCGCCACGGCTTCAGTGGAACATTTCCGGCTTTGGGACGTGAGACTAGCAAGCATCTCGCACACGTGCGACCGGATCGACGTCATCGCGGAGCTGCCATATCCGATCCAATCATCCCTGCGCATGTGGCTGTCGCGCAGTCCTGGTCGACCAACGCAGCCTCAACCAAGGGAGCCGCCGGTGCAGGTTTTCGTCCGCGACAACAATATCGATCAGGCCCTACGCATCTTGAAGCGAAAGATGCAGCGCGAAGGCGTGTTCAAGGAAATGCGGCGCGCGCGGTTCTACGAGAAGCCGTCGGAACAGGCGGCGCGACGAAAATCCGATGCGGTGCGGCGCGTGAAAAAGCTGGCGCGGAAGCAGGCGATCCGCGATGGATTGATCGTGGTGAAGCCGAAGAAGCGCGTTGCAGACGGCGCGAGACGTCCCGCGCAAGGGGCTGCCGCAACAGCACCGACGATCTCCGCAACGGAATAGCGCGCGGAATTGCACCAAAGCAGTTGGGATATGGTTGCGCGAGGGATTTATCCAGGCGCCAGCCCCTGCCCGACTGCGTAGAGCGAGCATTCCTTCCATGCGGCCACGCATTGGCGCAGCGTCTCGCTCTTCGCCTCCTCGACTGTTCGAGTGGTCACCGACGAACAATGACCTTCGCGATTCCAGGCATAGGCTTTGGCGTCGGTCCATGCCTTCACGTAAGCGTCGAAATAGTCGGTGCAGGCCGCGTTGAGCGGCATCGGCGCCGGGATGGACGCGCGCGGAGGCAACTCGACAAGCACCGACGTCGGCAGGCGCAACTGGTTCAGGAAGCTCTCGACGGCAGGCCACCAGATGTCGGCGGGTCCCATCGACACCATGGCATGGCCATCGACACCGAAGGGCGGCAGAACCTGCAACTGCGCTGGCGCGCCGGAGGCGACGTAGGCATCGAACATGCGACGACCCAGCGCCGGCGGAGCACTGCGATCGTTCTCCGAATAAACCCAAAGCGCCGGAATTCGCGCAGTGCGGCCAAAGATGCCCGCGTCCGCCACGAGATGATCCGGGCTGCAGGTGCGCCCCGGGACAGAGCCGTGAGCACCCTCGAAGTTCAGAACACCGACGACGCCGGCAGGATTGCCCGCCGCCGCAGCCGTCACGGCAAAGCCGCCAGTCGAATGCCCCATCAGAAGGACCTGATCAGACTCGACCCAGGGCTCGCCGCGGAGCATGACGACAGCGCCAGTGACGTCCTCCGCCGCGATCCGGCCAACGTCAAGATAGTCCCGGTCGTCGCATGGTCCAGAAAGACTCTCGGCGAACCGGCCCTCTGAACGACCGAACCCCCGACGCATGATCGACGCGGCGGCATAACCATGCTGTGCAAACGCGACGGCAGCATTGAGGAGATCGTCCGGCGATTGTCGCGCGGCAGCGGCGCGAAACGCTTGTCCCGCGGCAGGATTTGTACCGTGAACCAGCAGGACCAACGGAAAGCGCCCGGGCCGGTCCGGGCGGACGATCATGGTCTCGAGCTTGACCTCGCTGCCATCGTTCAAACTGACGGGTATCAGTCGATCTTGCCGAACGAGCCCCGGCAGCGCCGTATCGGCCGAAGCCGGCAACAGCAGAAGCCCAAGCAACGCAATCACACAGCCAAGTCGTCTCATCGTCGCCTCCCCGGGCTCGAAGCTCAGTGATCTCCGCCAGCGAGTTGCTCACGGAAATACTTCACCACCGCAGTGTTGAACTCGCGGTGAAATGCTGCCCTGTCGAACCCCGCCGGCACGTCGGTGCAGATCCGCGGGACTGCCGCCGCAAGCTCGGCCGAGCACGGCGCAAGGAAGGCAAAGTGGCCGGCCGGCACGACATGAATCTCGGGCTTGCCGGGCAATCCCTCCGCGACGCGCGCCGTGCCCGAGCCGTCGCCGACGCCGGGGCCGCCGAACTGCGACCGCCAGAACTGGAAAGGCATCTTGACCACGGCGAGGTTCTCCCGCGTCAGGACGCCCGGCGCGGGATCGACGATGACAGCGGTGCGGATCCGCGCATCCTGTATCGGCTCGGGCGGCGTCACGCCGTTGTGCAGCTCTGCGCAAGCGCCTGTCGTCTCCTTGCAAAAGCTGGCGATCCTCGCGAAATCCGGCCTGGTCCCCATCAGCACGAGGCCGGTCGCGCCGCCGAGCGAGAAGCCGAAGAAGCCGACCTTGGCGGGATCGATCACCGCCCTGTCCTTCCAGTCCTTCAGCAGAAAATCGAGCAGGCGCACGATGTCCGCCGGACGCGATTCCCACACCGACAGGGTGTCGCGCCGTGAGGAGTCGCTGAACATGTCGCCTGGATGATTGATGGCGGCGACGACGAAGCCGGCATCAGCGAGCGCCTCCTCGGTGTCGTGGTTCGCGCCGAACCACCCGCCCCGACCGTGCGAGAAGATAACCAGCGGGAGCTTTGCCCCCGTGACGGGACAATCCTTCACGCCCTTCAGGTCGAAATCAGCGCCGACCGCTAGACGGCCAAGCGCCACATGCGTCGGCTCCGCCGCGCAGGGATACCAAATCGCACCTGACAGCGCCGGACCAGAGTCGAGAAGCTGAATGCCTGCGGCCTTGGCGGGTGAGCCAAGACAATGAAGCGCGACGGCAAAGGCCCAAAGTGTCCTGCGCAACGGAGCCCCCTGATTTCGCGCAGGAGTTGAGCGAGCAACGATAGCGGAATTGTGGCCTCGATCCGGCTAATACCGCGCCCGTGGCACGATCCGCGTCAGCAGAGGCACGCGTGAGTGCCACAACATGCAATCGCGCGCGCGGGCCGTCTGGCCGGCCGCAAGCTCGGAAAGCTGCTCGCGTGAGAACACATGCCGTTCGCAGAAGGACGGCCGAAGCGGCGATCGCGAGAAGAACTTGTAGAAGAGCGCGCAACGGTCGCGCGCGATCGCCGGACGCCCGCGATGGTAGTGGCTTGCGACATCGGCGAAGATCACGGTACCGGCCCTTCCGGTGCAGGTCGTCACGTCACCGCGGTCCAGCGTTGCGCCCAATCTCTCCTCCAGCATTTCCTGCGTCAGTATCGGAAAGTTGGCGCCGTCGAGCGAGTCGCTGCCGGGAAAGGAGCGGTGCAGGATTTCAAGCGGACCGGTATCCTCATCGACATCGTGCAGATAGACGATCACCCGGACCATCCGCCGATCCTCGACATCGCGATGCCATCTGCGTGCCGCCACCTGCCGGCCATCGGCCAGAGTATAGAAGAAGTTCATCGTATCATATGCCGCAGGCAGGCCGAGATAGGTCTCGACGATGTCGAGGATGCGATCGTTGAGGGGCCAGCGGACGATATGCGGATGACGCATCAGATCCTCGGCGCCGACCTGCACGGTGTATTCACCGACAAACTCGCCCGTTTGGGCCCGGCGGGAATAGGCGTTCGCGATACTGGTTGCCGATGCCCAGAGCGCGTCGGTGCCGGGCAGATCAAGCTTGTCGAGCGAGGTGACGTAGACGCCGTTCTTCTCCAGCCCGGCGACAATATCCGTGTCGAGCGGCGAGAGCCTGGGCAGGCGCGGCCTGTGAGATGCGCGCGCCCTTTCGTAGGCCTTGTTCAACTCTCGACTGATGGCCGGCATTCCGAGCAATCGCGAAGCGGTCTCCGCTGGCAGGCTGCGGACCCGGCGCAAGGCCCGGTAACGCAGCGTCGTCTGCTTCATGTCGCAATGTCCCCTGGTGCGATGGATTGGTAGCGCGGCCATGTCGCAGGACGCGACCGGCGGCAAACCCATCGCCGGGACTAGAGGCTAAAATCTGACTCGAGTGTTTCGAAGTGTATCGGGGCCTCCACGCCCGCGAATTGTGCGAATGCTGTCCATCCCGAACAGCGCAGCAAGTTCGGCGACTTGCCTGCGCGATAACGCCGCAGGATGTCGCGGCACCTTGGAACTCCGGTCACACTCTGCAAAAAAAATCTGGATGTCCTGTCGGATCGACGATGTCTGGCTCGTCCTCGGATCATGAATGGGCAAGAGACGTTGATGTCGGCCCATCGATGCAAGAGGATGAAAGAACATGCCCAGCACTGTACGTCTCCACCGCGTTCTCGCGACCAGCCCGGAGAAAGTCTATCGCGCCTTCCTGGAGGCGGATGCGATGGCGAAGTGGCTGCCGCCGAACGGCTTTACCTGCACGGTGCATCATTTCGAGCCCAAGGTCGGCGGCACGTTCAAGATGTCGTTCCGCAACTTCACGACGGGCAACAGCCACTCCTTCGGCGGCGAATATCTCGAGCTCGTCCCCGGCGAACGCCTGCGCTACACCGACAAGTTCGACGATCCCAATCTGCCGGGCGAAATCCAGGTCACCGTGATCCTGAAGAAGGTCTCGGTCGGTACCGAGATCGACATCACGCAGGCCGGCATCCCCGACGTCATCCCGCCGGAAGCCTGTTACCTCGGCTGGCAGGAGTCGCTGCGGAATCTGGCGAAGCTCGTCGAGCCCGAGATCAACCAGTAGCCGCCCGAGTGGAGCGCACGCCTCGTCCTTCGAGACGACCGCTTCGCGGTCTCCTCAGGATGAGGCTAAGCGGCATCGGTGCCGTCGAAACTGCGGCCACGCACTCCGTCCTCATCCTGAGGACCCGCCAAAGGCGGGCGTCTCGAAGGATGGGCCGCAATCGAGCGCAGTCGCCTCGCTCGCTAGGCGCCCGCCTTCGGCGCAAGCCCGCCGCTGGCGGTCCAGCGGTCCGGCTCCGGACTGTGTCCGATCAAGGCGAGGCCATAGGCGATCGACTCGAACTGGTCGCCCGACATCAAGCGTTCGTTGCCAAAGCGGTCGGCGAACAGCTTGCGGACGGCGGGCACGAAGGAGGTGCCACCGGTCAGGAACACCTTCTCCACCTCGCGCGCGGTGATGCCGGCCTCGCCCAGCACCTTGTCGACCGTCGCGCCCAGCCGGGCGATATCGTCGGCAATCCAGGCTTCGAAATTCTTGCGGGTGATGGTTGCGCCGATGTCGACGCCGCCACCTTTGAAGCGGAAGTCCACTTGATCCTGTGCCGACAGCGCGACCTTGGCGTCGGACACGGCGCGGTAGAGCGAGAAGCCGAGGTCGAGGTCGACGATGGTGATGAAATCCTCGAGCAGATCAGGCTTCAGCGCGGTGCGCGCAAGCTCGCGGAGCTCGCGCAGATCGCCGTTGCTCTTCATCATCGCGAGCTGGTGCCAGCGTGCGAGGTTGGTGTAGTGGCCGCTGGGGACGGGCAGCACCTTGTCGAACGAGCGGAAGCTGGAGCCTTTGCCAAGCCGCGGCGAGACGACGTGGTCGACGATGCGATAATCGAACGTATCACCGGCGATGCCGATGCCGGCGTGTCCGAGCGGCTCGGCGCGCAAGACGCCACCGGCGCGCGAAAACCGCATCACCGAGAAGTCGCTGGTGCCGCCGCCGAAATCGGCAACCAGCACAGTGGCATCGCGCTCGAGCCTGCGGGCGAAGGAGAACGCCGCCCCCACGGGCTCGTAGACATAGCGCGCATGGCCGGCACCCAAGCGCTCGAACGCGGCCCGGTAGCGCTGCATCGCCAGCGCCTCGTCGGGATTGCCGCCGGCGAAGCGCACCGGGCGGCCGACCGTGATGTTGGACGTCTCGAAGCCGAACCTGTCGCCGCCATGGCGCGCCAGCGTACGCAGGAACGCCGCCAGGATGTCCTCGAATTTGAAGCGCTGGCGGAACACCTGGGTGGTGTTGAAGCTGCTGCTCGCCGCAAAAGTCTTGAACGACTGCAGGAAGCGGTAGACGTGGCGCCCTTCGAGGAACGTCTCGATCGCCCAGGGCCCGCCTTCGGCCTGGGCCCCGGCGCCCGGCCGGTCCTCCCAGAAGCACAGCGCCGACACATAGGTGCTGTGGCGATGTCCGCCGTGATCGAAGCGGATGGCCTCGACCCGGCGGTCGTCCGCGGCAAGGGCTACGACCGTATTGCTGGTCCCAAAATCGATGCCGATCGAGACGGCGGGCGAGGCGCTCGACATGAACCACTCTGACAGTTGGCTGGAAAAGGGGGCAGACCACTAACGGCTTTGACGTGCGCTGCCAAGGCCCAAATGCTGCAGTGCGGTTGGATTTGTGCCGCCGTGTGCGCGATGGCCGCGCCCTTCTGACGCCGGATTCGATGGTTTTGGGCTAGTCTTGCGCCCGCAGTAGCCACGTTGGCAATTTTAAGCCCGAAGCGGTCGCTTTAACGGAGTATTATGCTGCAATGCGGCAGAGCACATGCTGCTATGCAATGGCATGCATGGACATTGGCATCTGGTATACATAGATTGCCCTTCGAAATGAGACAGCAATACTGACCGTCTCAAGAAAGGGAATTCCGATGTCCAAGACCGCCTCCGTCGCTTTCGCCCCCTCCAGCTCGCTGTTCGCCCGTTTCCTGGCTGCGATCGACCGCTTCCTGATGGCGAGCGCCGAAATCTCCAATCACAACGGCGACCTGCCCCGCTTCGGCCTCTGAGAAGGCTCTACGCGCAGCCGAAACGGCGCGCCGGTGGACACGTTTCGAGGACCATACGTCCGATCAAATGGCCCCGCATGTCGGGGCCATTTTGTTTTTGAGCCCTCCTCGCTCGCGAACACCGCTGCGACGATTGGTCCGCCGACATGACCCTTTGATCCAATTGTTTGTCTACTGGCATCTCGCATACCATTCGGGAACCAAAAACAATTGCACAAATTGAAGGTGCAAGACGGGAACAGGAAGGACCGAGGGCGAAGCGCGCTTGCCGCGATCCTTGTCGGAACCTTAGCCGAAAGGAGCGGATGCCGGGCCCTGTCCCCTGCTCATAAAGTGCTGGCCGGGACTGCAACGGGAGATCGACCAAAAAGGTGACCCCAAGCATCTAAATCGAGATGGGCTGACGCAAGCCGCCAGAGAGCGGCGGCGTTCGAGGTTCGACAGGGAGAGAAGCAAGATGAAGCCATTCGTTCTGAATGTCGCTTTGGCGGCAATCGCGATGTCGTGCGCCAATAGCGCCGCAAGCCGTGCCGCCTGGGAGCCGGTCCGTCCGGTCGAGTTCATCGTGCCCGCGGGCACCGGCGGCGGCGCCGACCAGATGGCACGCACCATCCAGGGCATCGTCACCAAGCACAATCTCATGAAGCAGCCGCTGGTCGTCATCAACAAGGCCGGCGGCGCAGGTGGCGAAGGCTTCCTCGACGTGAAGACGTCGTCGGGCAATCCGCACAAGATCATCATCACGCTGTCGAACCTGTTCACGACACCGCTGGCGACGGGTATTCCGTTCAACTGGAAAGATCTCACCCCGGTCGCGATGCTGGCGCTCGACGAATTCGTGCTCTGGGTCAACGCCGAGAAGCCGTACAACAGCGTCAAGGATTACGTCGACGCTGCAAAGAAGGCTCCGAGCGGCTCGTTCAAGATGGGCGGCACCGGCTCCAAGCAGGAAGACCAGATCATCACGGTCGGCATCGAGAAGGTGATCGACGCGAAATTCACCTACATCCCCTACAAGGGCGGCGGCGAAGTCGCGGTTCAACTCGTCGGCAATCACGTCGATTCCACCGTCAACAATCCGATCGAGGCGGTCGCGCAATGGCGCGGCGGCAAGCTGCGTCCGCTCTGCGTCTTCGACGCCCAGCCGATGGCCTATGACGAGCCGATCGCCGACGGCAAGGCCTGGAAAGATATTCCGACCTGCAAGTCGCAGGGCCTCGCGATGGAATATCTCATGCTGCGCGGCATCTTCATGTCGCCCAAGGCCACGAAGGACCAGATCGAATACTATGTCGAGCTGTTCAAGAAGGTCCGCGCCACGCCGGAGTGGCAGGAATTCATGAAGAGCGGCGCCTTCAACACGACCTTCCTGACTGGAGCCGATTACGCCAAGTGGATCGAGGCGGAGGAGAAGCGCCACGAGGGCCTGATGAAGGAAGCCGGATTCCTCGCATCGGGGAATTGACGCGCGACGTCGATGACGGCTGAGGACGCTGGTCGTCCTCACGCCTGCCGCGACCGCGAAAGACTGCGTTTCGCCTGGAGGTCCCATGACTGAACAATCCGGATCCGAATCTGGCCCGGCACACAAGACGCTGGAAATCGGCATGGCGCTGCTGATCGGCGCCTTCGGGCTGGTGGTGATCTTCGGCAGCCTGAAAGCCGGCATCAACTGGGGCGCGGAGGGCCCGCGTGCCGGCTTCTTCCCCTTCTATGTCGGCGCCGCCATCGTCGGCGCGAGCGCCATCAACCTCTGGAGCGCGCGGCGCGGCGACGACGGCCGGCTGTTCGCGGAATGGGGACAGCTTCGCCAGGTCATGAGCGTCGTCGTGCCCACCGGGATCTATGTCGGCTCGATGCCGTTCGTCGGCCTCTACTTGGCCTCGATGGTGTTCATCGCCTGGTTCATGCGCTGGCTCGGCGGCTATCGCTGGCTGACGGTCGCCGCGGTGGCGGTCGGCATGCCGGTCGTGACCTATCTCGTCTTCGAGCGCTGGTTCCTGGTCCCGCTTCCCAAGGGGCCGCTCGAGGAATGGCTCGGTCTGTAAGAGCCACGCATTCGTTCAATTGCTGCTGCAGGACGTATTGACATGGAAGAGTTGGCCAATCTGTTTCACGGCTTCGCGGTCGCCCTGCAGCCCTACAACATCATGCTGATGATCATCGGCATCACGCTCGGGGTCATCATCGGCGTGCTGCCGGGGCTTGGCGGCGCCAATGGCGTGGCGATCCTGCTGCCCCTCACCTTCAGCATGCCGCCGACATCGGCGATCATCATGCTGTCCTGCATCTATTGGGGCGCGTTGTTCGGCGGCGCCATCACCTCGATCCTGTTCAACATCCCCGGCGAGCCATGGTCCGTGGCGACCACCTTCGACGGCTATCCCATGGCGCAACAGGGCAGACCCGGTGAAGCCCTGACGGCGGCCTTCACCTCCTCCTTCGTGGGCGCGCTGTTCGCCGTCATCATGATCACGCTCGTCGCGCCCCTGGTCGCGGGCTTCGCGTTGCGATTTGGCCCGGCGGAAAAGTTCGCGGTTTACTTCCTCGCCTTCTGCAGCTTCGTCGGCCTCAGCAAGGAGCCGCCGTTCAAGACCATCGCGGCCATGATGATGGGCTTTGCGCTTGCGGCGGTCGGGCTGGATTCCATCACGGGACAGTTGCGGCTGACCTTCGGGGTGACCGAGTTGCTCAACGGCTTCGACTTCCTGATCGCCGTGATCGGCCTGTTCGGGATCGGCGAGATCCTGCTGACCATGGAGGAAGGGCTGGCGTTCCGCGGCGGCAATGCGAGCATCAACCTCCGCGTCGTGCTTCAGACCTGGCGCGAGCTGCCCGCCTACTGGATGACCTCACTGCGCTCCTGCCTGATCGGCTGCTGGATGGGCGTCACGCCCGCCGGCGCAACGCCGGCGTCCTTCATGAGCTACGGCATCGCCAAGCGGCTGGCGCGGCGCGGCAACAATTTCGGCAAGGGCGAGATCGAAGGCGTGATCGCGCCGGAGACGGCCGCGCACGCCGCGGGCACCTCCGCGCTGCTGCCGATGCTGTCGCTCGGCGTGCCGGGCTCGCCGACGGCTGCCGTGCTGCTTGGCGGATTGCTTATCTGGGGCCTGCAGCCCGGCCCGATGCTGTTCGTCGAACAGAAGGAATTCGTCTGGGGCCTGATCGCGTCGATGTATCTCGGCAATCTCGCCGGCCTCATCGTCGTGCTCACCTGCGTGCCGATCTTCGCCGCGATCCTGCGCGTGCCCTTCGGCATCATCGCCCCGCTGATCCTGGTGCTGTGCGCGATCGGCGCCTACTCGGTGCACAACAGCACCTTCGACGTGATGCTGATGCTGGTGTTCGGCGTGCTCGGCTATCTCCTGAAGAAGTGCAACTATCCGCTCGCGCCGCTGGTGCTCGCCATCGTGCTCGGCGACAAGGCGGAGGAAGCCTTCCGACAATCCCTGCTGGGATCGCAGGGGTCGCTCGGCGTGTTCTTCTCCAACGGCCTCGTCAGCACGATCATGGCGCTCGGCCTGGTCGCCCTGTTCTGGTCCGCGATCCAGGAAGGCTACAGCCGGCTGCGCATGTCGATGGCGTGAAGCGCGGCCGGCGTGATGCGCGCCGCTGGTCGCGCGTCAAATCCGCCGCACCCCGGCCTTCTGGGATAAAGAATTCCAGGAATCGCGCGGTCATCTGACGACGCCATCCATGCAAGCGGAACTGCGCATGTCGACTTGCGCACGAGTGTAAATCGACTTCCCACAGCCTGCTTGCGGCTCGCCGAGACAGCCGAAATCTCTCACAAATTCAAGCTCTTGCGCGCATACAGCCGCTGCGGCCGCTGCACGCTGCAGCGATTGGGGCTTTACAATTCCGCAGCCAAAGCGCATGTGAACTGATCCCGCGATATTTCGCCGCACCCTCCAGTCCCTCTGTTGAATCTTGGCATAATGAATACCAAGATGCGGCCAGCGCACGCATAAGAATGATCGGCGCCTTCGGGAGGGTTTTTAATGACGGACATGGTGCAGTCAGCAGCGGCTCCAAGTGCCGCCCGCGTCAGCGATGCCTATCGCTGGGCGCAATTGGCAATCGGCGTCGCCGCAATGGTGATGATCGCCAACTACCAGTACGGCTGGACGTTCTTCGTCCCTGACATCCAGAAAAAGTTCGGCTGGGATCGCGCTTCGATCCAGTGGGCGTTCACGCTGTTCGTGCTGTTCGAGACCTGGCTCGTGCCGGTCGAAGGATGGTTCGTCGACAAATACGGTCCGCGCATCGTGGTTCTCGTCGGCGGCGTGCTCTGCGCCATCGGCTGGGCGATCAACGCACAGGCCACCTCGCTCAACGGCTACTATCTCGGCATGATCATCGCAGGCATCGGCGCCGGCGGCGTCTACGGCACCTGCGTCGGCAACGCGCTGAAGTGGTTTCCGGACAAGCGCGGTCTCGCCGCGGGCATCACGGCGGCAGGCTTCGGTGCAGGCTCCGCGCTCACCGTCGCGCCGATCCAGGCCATGATCAAGGACAGTGGCTTCCAGACCACCTTCCTCTATTTCGGCCTCGGACAAGGCATCATCATCTGCATCCTCGCCTTCTTCCTGCTTGCCCCGAAGGCGGGCCAGGTGCCGAACGTGGTGGCGAATGCCAATATCATCCAGACCCGGCGCAACTATCAGCCGACCGAAGTGCTGCGCCAGCCGATCTTCTGGCTGATGTACTTCATGTTCGTGATCGTCGGCGCGGGTGGACTGATGGTCACCGCGAACCTGAAGCCGATCGCGGTTGACTGGAAGGTCGACAGCGTGCCGGTGACGCTGATGGCGGTGACGATGACCGCGGTGACCTTCGCAGCGACCATCGACCGCGTGCTCAACGGCCTGACGCGTCCGTTCTTCGGCTGGATCTCCGACAATATCGGCCGCGAGAACACGATGTTCATCGCCTTCGGCATGGAAGGGTTCGGCATCTGGATGCTCTATCTCTGGGGCCACGATCCGGTCTGGTTCGTGCTGCTCTCGGGCTTCGTGTTCTTCGCCTGGGGTGAGATCTACTCGCTGTTCCCCTCGACCTGCACCGACACGTTCGGCGCCAAGTTCGCGACCACCAATGCCGGCCTGCTCTACACCGCCAAGGGCACCGCCGCGCTGCTCGTCCCGGTCGCAAACCTGATGCAGCAGTCGTCGGGCACCTGGGACAGCGTGTTCATCATCGCAGCCGGCGCCAACATCCTGGCTTCGCTGCTGGCGATCGCGGTGCTCAAACCCTGGCGCAAGGTCGTGGTTGCCAAATCCACGCTCTGACGCGCGCCAGCACAGCTGATCCAAACACGACGCCCGGCCTCACGGCCGGGCGTTTTCGTTTGGGCAGGCTTTCGACACTCCGTAAAATCCGAAGGGAACTCGCAATTTCTTGCCTGGCGAGCCAAGTTAGGGCTTGCCTTCTGGAATATGGTATACCAATCTCCCCGCCGCGCTTGCGACGATAAGCCACAACATTTGCGACATCAGGTCATCTTGGCAAACTGATGCGCGACCAAACAGGCGCGTTGGGAGGTTCTTGATGATTTCCAGCACGGACGGCGCCGTCACGGCCGCGCCTCTTCGCACCGGTTTCCGCTGGCTCCAGCTCGCGATGGGCATCGTCTGCATGGCGATGATCGCCAACCTGCAATATGGCTGGACGCTGTTCGTCGATCCGATCGATGCCGCACACCATTGGGGACGCGCCGCGATCCAGCTCGCCTTCACCATCTTCGTCGTCACCGAGACCTGGCTGGTGCCGGTCGAGGCCTGGTTCGTCGACAAATACGGCCCGCGCATCGTCATCATGTTCGGCGGCGTGATGATCGCGCTGTCCTGGGTGCTCAACTCCTACGCCGACTCGCTCACTCTGCTCTACGCGGCCGCGATCGTCGGCGGCATGGGCGCCGGTGCCGTGTACGGCACCTGCGTCGGCAACGCGCTGAAATGGTTTCCCGACCGCCGCGGCCTTGCCGCCGGCGCGACCGCCGCGGGCTTCGGCGCGGGCGCCGCGCTCACCATCGTCCCGATCGCGACCATGATCGCATCGAGCGGCTATCAGCAGGCGTTCCTGACCTTCGGCATCGGCCAGGGCCTGATCGTGTTCGTGCTCGCCTTCTTCATCCAGCCGCCGCGGATCTCGATTCCGCCGAGGAAGAAGCAGCTCAATTTGCCGCAGACCAAGATCGACTTCACCCCGCCACAAGTGCTGCGCAGCCCTATTTTCTGGGTGATGTACCTCGTCTTCGTCATGGTCGCCTCCGGCGGCCTGATGACCGCGGCGCAGATCGGCCCGATCGCGCACGACTACAAGATCGCCGACACGCCGGTCACGCTCGCCGGCTTCCAGATGACGGCGCTGACCTTCGCGATCTCGCTCGACCGCATCTTCGACGGCTTCGGACGGCCCTTCTTCGGCTGGGTCTCCGACACGATCGGCCGCGAGCACACCATGTTCATCGCCTTCGGCACCGCCGCGGTGATGCTCCTGGCGCTGTCGGCCTATGGCCAAAATCCCGTTGTCTTCGTGCTCGCGACGGCGGTGTATTTCGGCGTGTTCGGCGAGATCTACTCGCTATTCCCCGCAACCTGCGGCGACACCTTCGGCTCGAAGTTCGCGACCACCAACAACGGCATGCTCTACACCGCAAAGGGCACCGCCTCGCTGCTCGTTCCGCTCGCAAGCGTGATCTCGGCAACATATGGCTGGAAGGCCGTGTTCGTGGTGGCGGTGGCGCTGAACGCAACGGCCGCGCTGATGGCGCTGTTCGTGATCAAGCCGCTGCGCCGCTCCTTCATCCTCGGCAAGGAAGCCGAGACCGCCAGCACGGCAACGGGCAACGCCAAGACCGAGACGGCGTAAGCCACCACACACGAGAGCTTTCAAAAGGGGCGCAGCGATGCGCCCCTTTCTTTTTGGCCCACGACAAACGTCAGTATTGCTGCCGCAAGATTTTTCGGATCAGCCAAATCCAGCGCTTGACGATTGGCATTATGTATACCACACTTCCTCCTGTCATTCACCCAGGGAGGTCGCAATGCTGGTCGGAGACATTCTGCGCAAGAAGACGCCGCGCGTTGTCACGGTGCGAATGAACGAAACGGTGGGTATCGCCGCCAAGCTGATGCGCGCCAACAATATCAGCGCGCTGGTGGTCAAGGACGTGGTCCGCTCCGAGGGCAACACCGCGGTCGGCATGTTCACCGAGCGCGACGTGGTGCGCGCCGTCGCCGAGCACGGCGCCAACGCCATCAACGTCAAGGTCTCGCAGCTCGTGTCGGTGCAGCAGCTCGTCTCCTGCACCTCCACCGATACGATCGAGCACGTGCGCCATCTGATGAATCGTCATCACATCCGTCACTTGCCGGTCATCGACGATTACAGCCTCATCTCCGTCATCAGCATGCGCGACATCGCCGCTGCGATGGACGAGGCGATCAACGGCACGCCGCAAGCGGCAGCCTAAAACGTCGTCGCACTGAACTGCAGCTACGGAAGAGTCGCGCTCCCTCTCCCGCTTGCGGGAGAGGGTTGGGGAGAGGGTCTCTCCGCTAGGGAGACTCCCCAAGAGGATAGAGCCCTCACCCGCCGCGCTCTTCGAGCACGTCGACCTCTCCCGCAAGCGGGAGAGGTGCAGGGAGCCTGTTGCCCGATCGATCGAACCAACTGCCAATCTTGGTCCCGCGAGGATTTCATGAAGATCTGCATCTACGGCGCCGGCGCGATCGGCGGATATCTCGGGGTTCAGCTCGCGCGCGCGGGCGCCGATGTCAGCCTGGTCGCACGCGGCGCGCATCTCGCCGCGATGCGCGAGCGCGGCCTGACGCTGCTCGCCGGCGAGGAGACGCACACCGTGCATCCGCGCTGCACCGACGATCCCACTGAACTCGGCGTGCAGGACTACATCATCATCACGCTGAAGGCGCATTCGATCACCGGCGTGATCGAGAAGATGCAGCCGCTGCTCGGGCCCCACACCCGCATCGTCACCGCCGTCAACGGCATCCCCTATTGGTATTTCTACAAGCACGGCGGCCAGTACGAGAACTCGACGCTGGAGAGCATCGATCCCGGCGCCCGGCAATGGCGCGAGATCGGCGCCGAGCGCGCCATCGGCTGCATCGTCTATCCCGCCACCGAGATCGAGGCGCCCGGCGTGATCCGCCACGTCTACGGCAACAATTTCCCGCTCGGCGAGCCCTCCGGCGAGATCACGTCGGACGTGCAGCGCCTCGCCGATCTCTTCGTTGCCGCCGGCCTGAAGGCCCCGGTGCTCGACCGCATCCGCGACGAGATCTGGCTAAAACTCTGGGGCAATGTCTGCTTCAACCCGATCAGCGCGCTGACCCACGCCACGCTCGACGTGATCTGCACCGATCCCGCCACGCGCGCGCTGTCGCGCGCGATCATGGTGGAGACCCAGGGCATCGCCGAGACCTTCGGCGTCAAATTCCGTGTCGACGTCGAGCGCCGCATCGAAGGCGCGCGCAAGGTCGGTGCGCACAAGACCTCGATGCTGCAGGATCTCGAGCGCGGCCGCCCGATGGAGATCGACCCGCTCGTCACCGTGGTGCAGGAGATGGGCCGCCTGACCGGCATTCCGACGCCCGCGCTCGACTCGGTGCTTGCGATGGTGACCCAGCGCGCCCGCATCGCCGGCCTTTATGACGGCGTCTCCGCGTCCACCGATCCGCGCGCACTGGCGGTGGCGTGATGGCGGGCGAGATGAAAAAATGGCTGCGCTTTCGCCATGCCGGCACCACCGGCTTCGGCACGCTGACATCCTCCGGCATCAGCGTGCACGAGGGCGAGATGTTCGGCCGCCATGCCGCCACCGGCAGGACGCTGGCAGTGTCGGAGGTCGAGCTGCTCGCGCCCTGCGTCCCCAGCAAGATCGTCGCTCTCTGGAATAATTTCCACGCACTCGCGGCCAAGCTGAACCAGCCCGAGCCGCCGGAGCCGCTGTATCTGCTGAAGGCCACAACCAGCATCACGACGCCCGGCGCCGTGATCCGCCGCCCCTCCTATTACGACGGCAAGACGACTTATGAGGGCGAGCTCGGCATCGTCATCGGCAAAACCTGTGCCCGCGTGTCGCCTGCGGAAGCCGACGGCTTCATCTTCGGCTACACCTGCGTCAACGACATCACCGCCAACGACATCCTGACCAGCGATCCCACCTTCCCGCAATGGGCGCGTGCCAAGGGTATCGACGATTACGGCCCGTGCGGTCCTGTGATCGCGAGCGGCCTCGATCCCGCAAAACTCACGGTGCGCACCATCCTCAACGGCGCCGAGCGGCAGAACTATCCGATCTCGGACATGATCTTCTCGGCACAGGAGCTGGTGAGCAGGATCTCCCACGACATGACCCTGCTCCCCGGCGACCTCATCGCCGTCGGCACCTCGGTCGGCGTCGGCGTGATGAAGGAGGCGGTGAATACGGTCACCGTCGCGATCGACGGCATCGGCGAGCTCACCAACGAGTTTCGGCTGTAGTCCTCCCTGTCATTCCGGGGCGCACCCCCTTCGTGCCCCGGAATGAAGGCCCACCGGCCATTTTTGCCGCAGCGCGGCAAAATTGATCCTGCGCAAATCGCGCCGTCGCGGCCGCCCTTATCCTTTCCGGCAATCGATTTCTGATGCCAGGGAGGACGCCATGACGAACGCAAGCAATGCACTCTTGTGGACGGCTATATACTTTGCTCTCTCGTTCGCCGCGATCTTCGTGGTCTGGTTTGCCGACAAGATGCGCTCGAACTTCCTCGGGAAGTGATAGCGCGCACGACGCCGTAACCCGGATGAGCGGAGCGACATCCGGGACAGACCGTGACGTGGTCCCGCATGGCGCTGCCTACATGCGGTCTACGATCCTCTCTCCGTCATTCCGGGGCGCGACGAAGTCGCGAGCTACGGTGCGCAATTGCGCACCTGAGAATCCATAACCACGACGGCGATTGGGTGAGACGTTGCGCGCCACGCCGATCTCGCTTCAACACAACCGCCTGTGGTTATGGATTCCGGGCTCGGCGCTGCGCGCCGCCCCGGAATGACGGCGGAGGATGTTCGCAGCCACGGCCCCAACCAATCGGGAAAATCCGGCACCTCTCTACGCCGCTCCACCGTCGGCTGGCGCAACCAGTCGTGGATTCGCGCGACCAGACGCATCCGGCAAGCCCCGCGCCCCTTGATCTCGGTTCCGCTCTCCAATAGCAACTATGGCGAAATTGTGTGCCGGCGTGAGGAATTCACGATGTGGCTGTTTTTCCTGGTTGCCTGGTTTGCCCTGCTGGCCGTCATCGCGATCCTCGCCCAGCAGGCGTTCGGTTACGACGTCGGTCACCTGCCGGCCTGGTTCGCGGCCCTGTCCGTGCCGCAGCGCATCGCGGCCGGCACGATCCCGGCCGCAGGCCTGGCGCTGATCGGCGCAACCGCCTGGCGGCTGTCGCGCCAGGACCGGCGCCTCGACACGTTGCGCGACCGCCTGAGGAAGACGCGGGAAGACGTCGTCGTCGCGCACGCCCTGCAAAACCACCTCGACGCCACCGTCCAGCACCTGATCGAGAGCGATCCACGGGAGGCCGTCTCCGCCCTTCACGACAAGCTCGGCGAGACCGAGCAGCGCGCGCTGCTGCAGCAGGGCCGCAACGACGCCACCGACATGCACGACCAGCTCGCCGAGATCCGCCGCCGCCAGCAGGCGCTGCGCGAGATGGTCGGCAAGGTCGCCGACCAGCGCCGCGCGGTCGAGCCCGTCTTCACCGAGATCCGCGACCGCCAGAACCAGCTCGAACGCTCCCTGCACGACCTCGAGACCGACGACCGCAAGAACAACCTCGCCGACCGTCTGAAGGAGATCGCGCGCGACGTGTCGGCGCTGCTGACGCGGGTGAGCGCGGTCCAGGACACGTTCGCAACCCTCAACCAGTACAAGGAGGATCTGGCGAAATCCCATGCCGAGCTGGCGCCGCTGCGCTCCGCCGACGCCGGCATCAACGCCCTGATCGGCGAGCTCAGCCTCAGCCATGACCGCCTCGAAAAAAGCATCGACGAGCTCGAGATTGGCGGCGAGGCGCCGCTCGGCAGCCGCGTCGAGACGCTGTCGAAGAACAAGATCGAGATCGAGCAGCGTCTCGCCCGCATCGACGACAGCTTCAACATCCTGAAAGGCATCCGCCTCGACTTCGAGGAGCTCGGCCAGCGCCGGGGCCAGCTCGAACGCGCCATCGCGGAGGTCGAGATCGATGGCGACGGCAACAGCCTCACCGAGCGCCAGAACGCGCTGAACGATTTCGTCCTCCAGTCGCGCCAGCGCCTCGGCGCGTTGCAGGAGACGCTGACGACGCTGAATGTCTTCAAGACCGAGCTGTCGAAATCGCAGGCCGACCTCGTCCCGCTGAAGGCTCCGGTGTTCGGCATCGAGGCGATGATCGCGGAGGTCAGCACCACCCGCGACCTGCTCGAAGACCGTCGGCGAGATCGAGGCGAACGCAGGCGTGACGCTGGCCTCGCGCGTCGACGCGCTCACCAAGAGCAAGCGCGAGGTCGAAGACCGCCTCGCCCGCGTCTTCGAGAATTTCAACGCGCTCGATGCCTTGCGCAAGGACATCGGCGGCATCTTCGCGACGATCAGGAACAGTTTGAACCGGATCGGGTGAGCCTCCTACGCCCGCCATCACCCCCCGAAACACCCAGACACATCACATCTGCGCGCGTCCGACAGATGCCGCCAACATGTCCCGTGCGCGCCGCAACTTGGACGCATTCGGCCGCCCTTCTGTGAGGCGTGTCTGGGGGGCACGGCACTGCCGTGTTTGGACCAAACCTTCTAGGGGTATGACTGTGAAGAAGATTGTATTTGCTCTCGGTGCTACGCTTGCTCTGGTGACGGCCGCGAATGCCGCGGATTTGCCGCGCCGGCAGCCCGTACCTGTCTATCCGGCGGAGCAGGCCCCGATCGGCAAGATGCCGATTGGCAAGAGCCCGGTTGGCAAAGCCCCGATCGGCAAGGCTCCCGGCCCGGTCGCGGCGCGCTACTGACGCGCAGAGTCTAGCGTAAGCGGCCGACAGTTGAGGGGGCACAGCGTGACGAACAAAGCTGATCGATCGGGATCCTGCATCCTCGCGGGGCTCGGCCTCGCGGCGATGATCGCATGCACGACGCCCACGGCCTCGGCCCACGAAGCAAACAAGCGCGTTGCCGATGCCAACGCGCTTGCTACGACCGAGACCGCATCGCGACCTCAGCCGCAAGCGACGCGGCGTCCCGTCGCGCGTGCGGAGAAAGGCCCCTACTACGTCGACTTCCGCGCCCGGACGGCGGCGAGCTGGGGCCACGCCTTCGTCTGGTACGGCAAGACCAGCGAGAAGGCGGTCGAGGTCGCGGGCCTGACGCCGGCCGGCGACACGCTCGCTTACGTGCTCGGTCACATCACCTTCGTGCCGTCGGAGACCGGTGCTAGCTACGGCGACCTCGATCCGGAATATCTGACCGCGAACTACCGGGTCTACCTGAACGAGGCCGACGCCAAGCGCGTGTTCGCGTACATCAAGAAATTGCAGGCGAACTCGCCGGTCTGGAACGCCGAGACCGCCAACTGCACCGGCTTCATCGGCGACATCGCCGAGTTCATGGGCCTCGAGGTCCCCAATCGCTGGCAACGTCCGGAAAACTTCGTCAACCGCCTCAAGGAAATGAACGGCGGCCGGCGAATGGTGCGGCTGTCGGCGGAGTAGAACGGCAGCCTCAGTTATCCGTGCCCCGGACGCAGCGCAGCGTCCCCTTCGACGATGCGCTGCAGAGCCGGGGCCCATCTCTCAAAGCATTCGCGGAATGTGGGTCCCGGCTCTGCGCCGCAACGCCAAGAGGCGTTGCAGCGCGTCCGGGACACGAGACCATCCAAATTATCCGCTGTGCGGAATCCCCTCGCCTCCCGCATGATCGCCCCGCCCGGCGGCGCAATAGACTTTTGCCACCCCCGGCGGCATCCTCCCCGCCATCAACCGACAACAGAGCCTGCGGGCCGCCCAGGGGGAAACAGATCATGCTGCAGACACGGTTCACCAAGCTCGTCGGCGTCGAGCACCCGATCGTCCAGGGCGGCATGCAATGGGTCGGGCGCGCCGAGCTGGTGGCCGCCGTCGCCAATGCCGGTGCGCTCGGCTTCATCACGGCGCTGACGCAGCCGACGCCCGAGGACCTGGCGAAGGAGATCGCGCGCTGCCGCGACCTCACCGACAAGCCGTTCGGCGTCAACCTCACCATCCTGCCCGCGATTAAGCCGCCGCCTTACGCCGAGTACCGTGCCGCCATCATCGAGGCCGGCATCAAGGTGGTCGAGACCGCCGGCAACAAGCCGCAGGAGCATGTCGACGAGTTCAAAAGGCACGGCGTCAAGGTCGTGCACAAATGCACCAGCGTCCGCCACGCGCTTTCGGCCGAGCGGATGGGCGCCGACGCCATCTCGATCGACGGTTTTGAATGCGCCGGCCATCCCGGCGAGGACGACACGCCCGGCCTGATCCTGATCCCGGCCGCCGCCAACAAGGTCAAGATCCCGATGATCGCCTCGGGCGGCTTTGCCGATGCCCGCGGGCTCGTCGCGGCGCTGGCGCTCGGCGCCGAGGGCATCAACATGGGCACCCGCTTCATGGCGACGAAGGAAAGCCCGATCCACCAGTCCATCAAGGAGAAGATCGTCGCCAATGACGAGCGCGAGACCGAGCTGATCTTCCGCACCATGCGCAACACCTCGCGCGTGGCGAAGAATGCGGTCTCGACCAAGGTCGTCGCGATGGAGAAGGAAGGCGCCAAGTTCGAGGACATCCGCGAGCTCGTTGCCGGCGCCCGCGGCAAGATGGTCTATGCCACCGGCAATTCCGACGAAGGCATCTGGTCGGCCGGCCAGGTCCAGGGCCTGATCCAGGATATCCCGAGCTGCGCCGAGCTCGTCTCCCGCATCGTTCGCGAGGCGGAAGCGATCATCCGCAGCCGGCTGGAAGGAATGATCGTTCAGCCGCAACGCGAAGCCGCTGAATAGTCACTGCAAGAAGCGAGAGCAATTCATGAAGGCTTACGTCTACGGCCCTGAGGGCGCTCGGATTTCCGACGTCGCTCAACCAAAGCCGAAAGGCACGCAGGTGCTGGTAAAGGTCCGCGCCTGCGGCCTCAATCGCGCCGACACCGGCATGCGCAAGGGCCACGCCCATGGCGCGGCCGGCGGCGTCGGCACCGTGCTCGGGATGGAATGGGCCGGCGAGGTCGCCGAGCTCGGACCGGATGCGAAGGGCTTGGAGGTCGGCGACCGCATCATGGGATCGGGCGGCGCGGCGTTCGCCGAATACACGCTGGCCGACCACGGCCGGCTGTTCCGCGCCCCCTCGAACATGAACTTCGAGGAGGCCGCCGCGCTCCCCGTCGCGCTCGCGACCATGCACAATGCCGTCGTCACAATCGGCGGGGTGCAGCCCGGGCAAGCCGTGCTGATCCAGGGGGCCAGCTCCGGCGTCGGCCTGATGGCGATGCAGATCGCCAAGCTGAAGGGCGCTAGGCTCGTGATCGGCTCGTCGACCGATGCCTATCGGCGCGGCCGGCTGAAGGAATACGGCGCCGACCTCGCGGTCGACTGCTCCAATGCCAAATGGGTGGACGAGGTGTTGAACGCGACGAACGGCGAAGGCGTCGACCTCATCGTCGACCAGGTCTCGGGCAAGGTCGCCAACCAGAACCTCGCCGCGACCAAGGTTTTGGGCCGCATCGTCAATGTCGGCCGTCTCGGCGGCACCCATGCCGATTTCAACTTCGACCTGCACGCGGCACGCCGCATCAGCTATATCGGCGTCACCTTTCGCACCCGCACCATCGAGGAGGTCCGCGAGATCTTCGACGAAGTCCGCAAGGACATCTGGGGCGCGGTGGAATCGCGTAAGCTGCAGCTGCCGATCGACAAGGTGTTTGCGTCCGACGACATCGACAAGGCGTTCCAGCACATGGAGGCGAACAAGCATCTGGGGAAGATCGTGGTGACGCTTTAAGGGGCAGGCTCGGCCAAAGCGACGGTCCCGTAGGGTGGGCAAAGCGAAGCGTGCCCACGATCTGTATCCATCACGGACGGATGGTGGGCACGGCGCTTTACGCCTTTGCCCACCCTACGAGACCGAATTCGTGGCATTCAATTCAGAAGCATTCGCAATAGCTTCGCTCCTGCAACTCACTTGCGACTAGAGCTGTGGATCGTCGCTTGATGTTCAGCCCTAGGCTGCTAAATCCCCCGCCATGAGTGCGCAGCACAGCAAGACATCGGTCGCGGCCATCTCGATCTTCGCCAGCGGCGGCATGGCGGCGGCCAAGTTCGTGGTCGGCGTGGCGATCGGCTCGCTGGCGCTGATCTCCGAGGCCCTGCACTCCTCGATCGACATGGTCGCCACCATCATCACCTGGGCGGTGGTACGGGTGTCCGACAAGCCGGCGGACGAGGAGCACCATTACGGCCACGGCAAGCTGGAGAGCATCTCCGCGCTCGGCGTCACCGCCCTGCTCTACGTGCTCGCCGGCGGCATCCTGGTCGAGGCTTATAGCCGGCTGCGCGAGGGGACATCGCCGCCGACCATCTCGGCCGTGCCGTTCGTGGTGCTGGTGGTCGACATTGCCGTCAATCTCTGGCGCGCCCGCGCCCTGCACCGCGCCGCACGCGAGACCCGGAGCCAGGCGCTCGCCGCCGATGCGCTCCACTTCGCCTCCGACGTGATGGGCTCCTGCGCCGTGATCGTCGGGCTGATCCTCGCCGCCCTCGGCTTCTGGTGGGGCGATGCCGCGGCCGCCGCCGCGGTCGCCGTGATGATCGCCGCTCTCGGCCTGCGCATGGCCGGCTCGACCGTGCAGACGCTGGTCGACCGCGCGCCCGAGGGCGCCCAGGAGAAGGCCACGGCCGCGATCTGCAGCGTGCCCGGCGTGATCGACGTCGAGCGACTGCGCGTGCGCATGGTCGGGGCGACCACCTTCATCGACACCATCGCGAAGGTGCCGCGGACCTACCCGATCGACCGCATCGAGGAGATCAAACGCAAGGCGCAGGCTGCCGTCGACAAGGCGTTCGGCGATGCCGACCTCACCTTCACCCCTGTGCCCGTCGCGCGCAACAACGAGACCGTCCGCGACCGCATCATGGTGATCGCGCGCAATTCGGGCCTCGCCATCCACCACGTCACGGTGCACGATCTCGGCGCCAAGCTGATCGTCGGCATCGATCTCGAGGTCGACGCCGGCATGCGGCTCGACGCCGCCCATGACATCGCCAACACGCTGGAGCGCAACATCCAGGAGGAGTTCGGCGAGGACGTCGAGGTCGACGTCCATATCGAGCCGCTGGAACCGGAACTGCCGTTCGGCGTCGACGCCGCGCCGGAGCGGGTGCAGACCATCGCCGCCGCGCTGGCCGAGTTCGCCGGCGAAGGCGAGATCCACGACATCCATAATGTGCGCGTCCGCAACACCGACGCCGGCGAGATCGTCAACTTCCACTGCCGCGCCGCGCCGTCGATGAGCGTGATCAAGGTACACGAGCATGTCGATGCGATCGAGCGCGCATTGCGCCGCGCGTTCCCGAGCGTGAAGCGCGTCATCAGTCACGCCGAGCCGCCGCGCACGTGACATACAATGTGCGCGGAGTCACACGTTCTCGTTTCGGACTCCTCGCGCCCGTGGGTTTGCGGACGCACGATGCGCAAACTGCGCGTTGGATAAGAATAATTTCGCGTTAACGATTCGTTGACTCTCGACAGCCCGGTAAAACTGGATTCAAATCGGTCTGATTCGGAAGCGACGTGGGGCTGCTTCCGAGCTCAAGTTGCAAGCTGGTTTTCAGGGGGCCGAAGGCATGTCGCGTGCAGACGCCGCGAACGCGTGCGTCCAATCCGATTCGATCAAGGGATTGGCGCAATCGATCGCGAAACCTGCCTATCACCGGCTCCTGGTTGCTGAGCCGGCGTTGCGCCGTGCCGTGCCGACGCTCATCATCGCATTCCTGATCACGATCTGCCTCGGCGCGTTCGTGCAGGTCGTCGATCAGACGCGCCAGAAGCGGCTGGTGATCCGGCATGACATCTCCGCGCTCGCCGACCTGCTCGCCGAGCGCATCGACCGCCTCACCTCGTTGCGGATCGAGCGGCAGAAGAACATCGAGCGCCTGCCGACGCTGCTGCCCGACCTGATCCCGTCCTGGGGCACGGCCTCCGGCCGCCACGTCATCGTCACCTCGGCCGGGATCGACCGCCGCCTCCTCGCCCGCATTCCCATCGACAGCGACCCTTCCGGCAATGACCGCCTGCTCGATGCCATCACCACGGCGCAGCTGCTCGCGGCGCCGCCGCGCGACGGCAACGTCTCCGATATGACATTGCCGAGCGGCAATGCCGCGATGGCGACCTCGCGGCAGATCAAGTCGCTGCCCGGCTTCGTCACCGTGATTCAGGAACGCAACGAGCCGATCTGGGGCTCGGACGCCGCGCTCTCGGTGACGCTGTCGGCGACCACCGGCTTCGTCGTCCTGATCCTCGGCTTCGCCTTCCACTGGCAGTCCACCCGCGCCCGCGAGGGCGACCTCATCAACGACGCCGTGCGCGGCCGGATCGACACCGCGCTGAACCGGGGCCGCTGCGGATTGTGGGACTGGGACCTGTCGCGCGGCCGGATCTTCTGGTCGCAGTCGATGTTCTCGATGCTCGGCCTCGACGGCCGCAACGAGCTCCTCACCTTCGGCGAGGTCAACGCGCTGGTGAAGTCCGACGACATCGACCTGTTCGAGATCGCCGATCAGCTTATCTCCGAGAAGATCGACCACATCGACCAGACCTTCCGCATGCAGCATGTCGACGGTCACTGGATCTGGCTGCGCGTCCGCTGCGAAAAGACGCGCGGCGCGACCGATTCCAGCGTGCACCTGATCGGCATCGCCGTCGACATCACCGAGCAGAAGAGCCTCGCCGAGCGGACCGTCGAAGCGGACCTGCGGCTGCGCGACGCCATCGAGACCATTCCGGAGGCCTTCGTGCTGTGGGATGCGAGCGACCGCCTCGTGCTCTGCAACTCGCATTTCCAGCGCCTGCACAAGCTGCCGGACAGCGCCGTCATCCCCGGCACCTCCTACGAGACCGTGCTCGAGGTCGGCCGCATGCCGGAGGTGCGCACCCGTCACAACGAGACCGCTGCCCAAGGTCCGGGCGCGCGCACCTTCGAGGCGCAGCTCGACGACGGCAGCTGGCTGCACATCAGCGAGCGCCGCACCAAGGACGGCGGCTACGTCTCGGTCGGCACCGACATCACCCGCATCAAGGAGCACGAGCAGAAGCTGGTCGACAACGATCTGCGCCTGCGCGCCACCGTCATCGACCTCAAGCGCTCGCAGGCCGCGCTGGAGCGCCAGACCAACGAGCTCGCCGATCTCGCCGAGAAGTACCAGCGCGAGAAGACCCGCGCCGAGGAAGCCAACCAGACCAAGTCGAAATTCCTCGCCAATATGAGCCACGAGTTGCGCACGCCGCTCAACGCCATCATCGGCTTCTCCGAGATCATGGGAAGCGGCATGTTCGGCGAGCTCGGCAGCGAGAAGTACCAGGAATATTGCCAGGACATCCTGACCAGCGGCCACTATCTGCTCGAGGTCATCAACGACATCCTCGACATGTCCAAGATCGAGGCCGGCCGCATGAAGCTCGACATGGAAGAGCTGGACCTCGCACGGACGCTCGCGGAGTCGCTGCGGGTCGTCTCCGGCCGCGCGCAGGACAAGCAACTGACGCTCGATGCCGATATCGCAAAATCCATCTCCGTCGTCGCCGACCGCCGCGCCACCAAGCAGATCATCGTCAACCTGCTCTCCAACGCGGTGAAGTTCACGCCCGACGGCGGACGCATCGTGGTGCGCAGCCGGCAGCTCGACGACAGGATCGTGCTGATGATCGCCGACACCGGCATCGGCATCGCGCCGCACTCACTAGCGCGGCTCGGCCGCCCGTTCGAGCAGGTCGAGAGCCAGCTCACCAAGACCTATCACGGCTCGGGGCTGGGCCTCGCCATCGCCCGCTCGCTGGCGCAGCTCCACGGCGGCTCGATGCGGCTGCGCTCGAAGATCGATGTCGGCACCGTCGTCCGCGTGACTCTGCCGCGCGACGCCGTCAAGGCGGGGTCCGGAATATCGGCCGCGGCCTAGCGCACGGCGGGAAGCTCCCCTGCGGCCATCCTTCGAGACGCCCGCCTCCGGCGGGCCCTCAGGATGAGGGCGGAATACGCGGCAGCAGTTTCAACGAACACCAATACAACGGAGCCTCATCCTGAGGAGACCGCCACCGGGTCCGCGCAAAGCGCGGCCCGATGACAGGCTCCGCGGGCGTCTCGAAGGACGAGGCGCTTGCTCAGGCCCCCCGCCCTGGCCCCTACAGCTGCAGCGTCGGCGCGACTTCCCGCGCGACATTGACCAGCGCCGCGATCAGCGGCGTCATCGGATCGCGCTGCGGGATCACCATGCCGATGCTGTAATTGACTTCGGGGTCGACGATCGGGATCGACCGCACCGTATCGGACAGGCCGAGCGTCTCGGCGAGCTTGGCCGGCATCACGCTCGCCCAGCGTCCCGTCTTCACATGCGTGAACAGCACCAGCAGCGAGTTCGAGGTCAGGGTCGGCGTCGCCTCCGCGCCGACCGAGCGCAGCGCGCGGTCGATGATGCGACGGTTCTGCATGTCGGGCGTGAGCAGGCACAGCGGCACCTGCCCCACTTCCTTCCAGGTCACCGTCTCGCGATCACCGAACATTCCGTCCGGCGCAGTCAGCAGGCGATAGCTTTCATTGTAGAGCGGAATGGTGCGTACCTTGCCGATCGGCTCGTTCTCGATATAGGTCAGCCCCGCATCGACCTCGAGATTTTCGAGCAGCCCGAGCACCTCCGATGAGGTCGTCGAGCGGATGCTGAAACGCACCTCGGGATGCCGGGCGCGGAACGGCGTCGTCAGCGAGGCGACCATGCCGAGCACGGTCGGGATCGCGGCGATGCGGATCTCGCCGGAGAGCTGGTGCTTCAGTCCGTTGATCTCGTCGCGCATGGCGCGGGCATCGCCCACGATCCGCCGCGCCCAGTCCAGCGCCCGTTCGCCCTCGGGCGTAAAACCCTGAAAGCGGGAGCCGCGCTGGACCAGCATGACGCCGAGAATCTCCTCAAGCTGCTTCAGCCCGGTGGACATGGTCGGCTGCGTGACCCCGCAGGCCTCTGCCGCGCGTCCAAAATGCCGCTCCTTCGCCAGCGCCAGCAGAAGTTCAAGCTTGTCGATCAACCGGTCGTCCCCTCGGATTCTGTGTTGGCATGCAAGCTAGCATGCCGGGCCCGCACCAACACGCAAAAACCGGCAGCCGATACAATCTTCATTACCATTTTGTATCGACCGATTGCGGTTGCAAATCGATCCGAATTCGCAATCGCAGCATGAGACAGCTTTATTGATCTTCGAATGATTCCAAATAGTTTGGAGGGAAGAAACGCTCAGGTTGAGAACGAACAATGACAACGCTTTACGAACCTCGTTACGATTCTTGGGACGAAGCGCGCGGCGCCGAGATCATTGCCGAACATGCCGGGCAGGAAGGCGCGACGCTGGTCATCCTGCACGCGCTTCAGGAGGCGTTCGGCTACGTGCCGGAGGCCGCGATTCCCATGGTGGCGCAGGCGCTCAATCTGTCGCGCGCCGAGGTCCATGGCGTGTTCACCTTCTATCATGATTTCCGCCACAAGCCGGCCGGTCGCCACGTGCTGAAGCTGTGCCGCGCCGAAGCGTGCCAGGCCGCCGGCGGCGATGCGCTGGCTGCGCGCGCAGAAGCCAAGCTCGGCGTGTCGCTCGGCAACACCACCGCCGACGATCGCGTCACGCTGGAGCCGATCTACTGCCTCGGCCTGTGCGCGACCGCGCCGTCCGCCATGCTCGACGGCCGCCTCGTTGGCCGGCTCGACCAGAAGCGTCTCGATGCACTGGTCGCGGAGGCACAGCGATGAGCATGCGTCTCTTCGTCTCGCGCGATGCGGGCGCGGTCGCCGTCGGCGCCGACGAGGTTGCGCTGGCGCTGGAGCAGGCTGCTGCCAAGCGCGGCATTGCGATCGAAATCGTCAGGACCGGCTCGCGCGGCATGTACTGGCTGGAGCCGCTGGTCGAGGTCGCAACGCCGCAGGGCCGGATCGCTTTCGGCCCGGTCACCGACGCCGACGTGCCCTCCCTGCTCGACGCGCTCGCCAGCAACACGCCGCATCTGTTGCGGCTCGGCGCGACCGACGAGATCCCCTGGCTGAAGCGCCAGACCCGCCTCACCTTCGCCCGCTGCGGTGTGATCGATCCGCGCTCGCTCGACGACTACCGCGCCCATGGCGGCTACAAGGGTTTTGAGCGCGCCCTCTCGCTCGGGCCTGATGCGATCCTGAACGAAGTCACCGCATCCGGCCTGCGCGGCCGCGGCGGCGCGGGCTTCCCGACCGGCATCAAGTGGAAGACGGTCGCGCAGGCCAAGGCCGATCGCAAATTCATCGTCTGCAACGCCGACGAAGGCGACAGCGGCACCTTTGCCGACCGGATGATCATGGAAGGCGACCCCTTCCTGGTGATCGAGGGCATGACCACCGCCGGCATCACCGTCGGCGCGACCAAGGGCTACATCTACATCCGCAGCGAATATCCGCACGCGGTCGAGGCCATGAACGCCGCCATCCAGGCTGCCAAGCGCGGCGGCTATCTCGGCGACAAGATCGGCGGCTCCACCTATAGCTTCGATATGGAAGTGCGCGTCGGCGCCGGCGCGTACGTTTGCGGCGAAGAGACCTCGCTGCTGGAGAGCCTGGAAGGCCGCCGCGGCATCGTGCGCGCAAAACCGCCGCTGCCGGCCCATCACGGCCTGTTCGGCAAGCCGACCGTCATCAACAACGTGCTGTCGTTCGCCGCGATCCCCTTCATCCTCGCCGAGGGCGCCAAGGCCTATGCCGATTTCGGCATGGGTCGCTCGCGCGGCACGATGCCGATCCAGCTCGCCGGCAACATCCGTTACGGCGGACTGTTCGAGACCGCATTCGGCGTGACGCTCGGCGAGCTCGTCGACGACATCGGCGGCGGCACCTTCACGGGCCGACCGGTTCGTGCGGTGCAGGTTGGCGGCCCGCTCGGCGCCTACTTCCCCCGCGCCCTGTTCGACACGCCATTCGACTACGAGGCCTTCGCCGCGCGTGACGGCCTGATCGGCCATGGCGGCATCGTCGTGTTCGACGACAGCGTCGACATGCGCAGGCAGGCGCGTTTCGCGATGGAATTCTGCGCCGTCGAATCCTGCGGCAAGTGCACGCCGTGCCGGATCGGCTCGACCCGCGGCGTCGAGACCATCGAGAAGATCATCAACGGCGAGCGCGTCCATGAGAACCTCGCGCTCGTCGAGGACCTCTGCAACACCATGAAATTCGGCTCGCTCTGCGCACTCGGCGGCTTCACGCCCTACCCCGTGCTCAGTGCATTGAAGCACTTCCGGGAGGATTTCGCACCCATCCCGACCACGCTTCAGGCCGCGGAATAGGAGAACGACAATGTCTCTGATCGAAGAAATCGACTACGGCACGCCGCGCTCCAAATCGACGACGATGGTGACGCTGACCATCGACGGCAACCAGGTCACGGTGCCCGAGGGCACCTCGATCATGCGCGCCGCGATGGACGCCGGCCACCAGATCCCGAAGCTGTGCGCAACCGACATGGTCGATGCGTTCGGCTCCTGCCGGCTCTGTCTCGTCGAGGTCGAGGGACGCGCCGGCACGCCGGCCTCGTGCACCACGCCCGTCATGAACGGCCTCGTCGTGCACACCCAGACCGAGCGGCTGAAGAAGCTGCGCAAGGGTGTGATGGAGCTCTACATCTCCGACCACCCGCTCGACTGCCTCACCTGCGGCGCCAATGGCGATTGCGAATTGCAGGACATGGCCGGCGCCGTGGGCCTGCGCGACGTCCGCTACGGCTATGAGGGCGAGAACCACGTCTTCGCCAAGACCGACGGCTGCACCAACGACCACTGGATGCCGAAGGACGAGTCCAACCCGTACTTCACCTATGATCCCTCCAAGTGCATCGTTTGCTCACGCTGCGTCCGCGCCTGCGAGGAGGTGCAGGGCACCTTCGCGCTGACCATCTCCGGCCGCGGCTTCGACAGCCGGGTCTCGCCGGGCATGAGCGAGAGCTTCCTCGGCTCCGAATGCGTCTCCTGCGGCGCCTGCGTGCAGGCCTGCCCGACCGCGACGCTGACGGAAAAGTCCGTGATCGAGATCGGCCAGCCCGAGCATTCCGTGGTTACCACCTGCGCCTATTGCGGCGTCGGCTGCGCCTTCAAGGCCGAGATGCGCGGCGAGGAAGTCGTGCGCATGGTGCCCTACAAGGACGGCAAGGCCAACCGCGGCCATTCCTGCGTCAAGGGTCGCTTCGCCTGGGGCTACACCAACCACAAGGAACGCGTTCTCAAGCCGATGATCCGCGAGCGGATCGAAGATCCCTGGCGCGAAGTGTCCTGGGATGAGGCGTTCTCGTTTGCGGCCGCCAAGATGCGCGGCATCCAGAAGAAGTACGGCCGCGACGCCATCGGCGGCATCACCTCGTCCCGCTGCACCAACGAGGAAACCTATCTGGTGCAGAAGCTGATCCGCGCCGGCTTCGGCAACAACAATGTCGACACCTGCGCCCGCGTCTGCCACTCGCCGACCGGTTATGGCCTCGCCACCACCTTCGGCACCTCCGCGGGCACGCAGGATTTCGACTCGGTCGAGGACACCGACGTCGTGGTCGTGATCGGCGCCAATCCGGCGTCCGCCCACCCGGTGTTCGCCTCGCGCCTGAAGAAGCGGCTGCGCCAGGGCGCCAAGCTGATCGTGATCGATCCGCGCCGCACCGAGATGGTGGAATCGCCGCATGTGAAGGCGCTGCACCTGCCGCTGATGCCCGGCACCAATGTCGCGGTCATGACCGCGCTGGCGCATGTCATCGTGACCGAGGGCCTCGTCAACGAAGCCTTCGTGCGCGAGCGCTGCGACTGGGCCGAGTTCGAGGAATGGGCCGCCTTCGTGGCCCAGCCGAACAACAGTCCGGAAGCCACCGCCATCCTCACCGGCGTCGATCCCAAGGTGCTGCGCGAAGCCGCCCGCACCTACGCCACCGGCGGTAACGGCGCGATCTACTATGGCCTCGGCGTCACCGAGCACAGCCAGGGCTCGACCACCGTGATCGCGATCGCCAACCTTGCGATGGTAACAGGCAATATCGGCCGCCCCGGCGTCGGCGTGAACCCGCTGCGCGGCCAGAACAACGTGCAGGGCTCCTGCGACATGGGCTCGTTCCCGCACGAGCTGCCCGGCTACCGCCACATCTCGGGCGATGCCGCGCGCGACCAGTTCGAGGCGCTGTGGAACGTCAAGCTCAACCCCGAGCCGGGCCTGCGCATTCCCAACATGTTCGACGCCGCGGTCGAAGGCACGTTCATGGGCATCTACGTGCAGGGCGAGGACATCCTCCAGTCCGACCCCAACACCAGCCACGTGGTGGCGGCGCTCTCGGCGATGGAATGCGTCATCGTCCACGACCTCTTCCTGAACGAGACCGCGAACTACGCCCACGTCTTCCTGCCCGGCTCGAGCTTCCTCGAGAAGGACGGCACCTTCACCAACGCCGAGCGCCGCATCCAGCGCGTGCGAAAGGTGATGACGCCGAAGAACGGCCTCGCCGACTGGGAGGTCACCATCGGCCTTGCCAAGGCGATGGGCTTCGAGATGAAGTACAGCCATCCTTCCGAGATCATGGACGAGATCGCGGCGCTGACCCCGACCTTCGCCGGCGTCTCTTATGCCAAGCTCGACGAGCTCGGCTCGGTGCAGTGGCCCTGCAACGAGAAGGCGCCCGAGGGCACGCCGGTGATGCATATCGACGGCTTCGTCCGCGGCAAGGGCAAGTTCGTCGTGACCGAATATGTCGCGACCGACGAGCGCACCGGCCCGCGCTATCCGCTGCTGCTCACCACGGGCCGCATCCTCAGCCAGTACAATGTCGGCGCGCAGACGCGGCGCACCGACAACGTGGTCTGGCATGCGGAAGATCGCCTCGAGATTCATCCGCACGATGCCGAGCAGCGCGGCGTGCGCGACGGCGACTGGGTGCGGCTGAAGAGCCGTGCCGGCGAGACCACGCTGCGCGCGGAGATCACCGACCGCGTCGCACCCGGCGTCGTCTACACCACCTTCCACCATCCGGACACGCAGGCCAACGTCATCACCACGGACTATTCGGACTGGGCGACCAACTGCCCCGAATACAAGGTCACGGCGGTGCAGGTCTCGCCCTCGAACGGCCCGTCCGACTGGCAGAAGGCCTATGACGCGCAGGCGCGGCAATCCCGCCGCATCGTGCCAGCCGAAGCCGCGGAGTAACGGCATGCACGTGCCCGTCCAGGCCATCGACCGCGAGATCTGGCGCGACGGCGTCGCGTCCGAAGGAACACGGCTGATTCCGGAGGAGACGCCGCTGGCGCTGACCTATAATGGCGGCACCTATGCCGTCATGATGGGGACGCCGCAGAACCTCGAGGACTTTGCCGTCGGCTTCAGCCTGGACGAAGGCATCATCAAGTCGGTCGACGACATCAAGTCGCTCGAGGTGGTCCGCCTCGACGACGGCATCGAGCTCAGGATGTGGCTTGCACCGGAAGAAGCGGCACTCATCAGCGAGCGCCGCCGCCACATCGCCGGTCCCACCGGCTGCGGCATCTGCGGCGTCGAGTCCATTGCCGAGGCGGTGCGGCCCGCGGCGGTCGTACCGCAGGGGCAGAGCTTCACGCCGGAAGAAGTCATGGCGGCGATGCAGGCGATCGCACCGCTGCAATCGATCAATTTGCAGACCCGCGCCGTTCACGCCGCGGCGTTCTGGTCTACTAGCGGCAATATCGTCGCGCTGCGCGAGGACGTCGGCCGCCACAACGCGCTCGACAAGCTCGCAGGCGCACTGGCGCGCAGCCGCACGGATGCGCGCGGCGGCATGGTGCTGCTGACCAGCCGCGTCTCGGTCGAGATGGTGCAGAAGACCGCCGCGATCGGCGCGCCGGTGATGGTCGCGGTGTCCGCGCCGACCGCGCTCGCGGCGCGCACTGCGGAAGCCGCGGGCATCACCCTGATCGCCATTGCCCGCCAGGACGGGTTCGAAGTGTTTTCGCATGGTGGCCGGATCGTCGCCCGCCATGCCACGGAGGTTGCCGATGTCGCCTGACCGCCTGATCTACATGGCCAACCAGATCGGCAAGTTCTTCAAGAGCCAGGGCCATGACAAGGCCGTGCCGGGGATCGCCGAGCACATCAAGAAGTTCTGGGATCCCCGGATGAAGCGCGCGATCTTCGCCCATCTCGATGCCGGCGGCGCGGGCCTGGAGCCCAACGTGCGCGAAGCGCTCACCGCGCTGAAGCAGACGACGTCCCTTCCAGCAGCGCCCTGAACACGCGCCGCACCTCGCTCTGGGTTTCCTTCACGCGGGCCTCCAGCGAGGAGAAGTCCGGCGCATCGCCGGCGCGCGCCATGACGCGCTGCAGATCCGTGCCGGCGGTTTCCGGCTTGAAGCGGTCGCTGACGCAGAGCCGCAGGATCTGCGTCAAATCGTGATAGAGCCGCGCCGCCGCGCGCAGGATCTCGGTCTCCGATTGTCCGAGCACGCCGAGCCTGCAGGCATTTTCCAGCACCTGCAGCGTGCTGACGTCGAGGATCTCGGGCTTGTCGTGGGCATGCACGAGCTGGAGATATTGCGCGATGAAGTCGATGTCGATCATGCCGCCGGCGGCATATTTGAGATCCCAATAGTCGGTCTCGCCCTTCTCCTGGCCGATCGCGCTGCGCATGTCGGCGACGTCATTGGCGATGATCGTGCGATCGCGGCGGCGCGTCAGGACATCGCGGATGACGCGCTCGATCCGTTCCCGGAATTCAGGCGAAGCCGACACCACGCGCGCGCGCGTCAGTGCCATGTGCTCCCAGGTCCAGGCCTCGTTGGCCTGGTAGTCCGCGAAGGAGGCGAGGCTCGACGCCACCGGCCCGGCGCGCCCCGACGGGCGCAGCCGCATGTCGATCTCGTAGAGCACGCCGTAATTGGTGCGCGTCGTGAAGGCGCTGATCAGGCGCTGGGTGAAGCGGGCGAAATAATGCGCGCCCTGCAGCGACTTCGGCCCATCCGAGTCCGGGTTCTCGGCGTCGAAATCGTAGAGCAGGATCAAGTCGAGATCGGACGAGGCCGTCATCTCGCGGCTACCGAGCCGGCCCATCGCGATGATCGCGGTCTCCTGCCCCTTGATCCGGCCGTGCTGGGCGGCAAAGCGGTCGGCAACGAGGCCATGCACGGTGTGGACGATGCCTTCGGCGACATCCGCAAAGGCCGTGCTCGCCTGCTGCGCCGAGACGGTGCCGGAGAGGATGCGCGTGCCGATCAGGAACAGGCTCTCCTGCCCGAACAGGCGCAGGCGATCGAGGAATTCTTCGTATGAGGCCGCATCCTGCACCGTGGCGGCGAGCCGCGCCGACAATTCCTGCCTGTCCGGCATCGCCCCGAAGAAGCGCGGGTCGATCAGCCCGTCCATCAGCTGCGGCTGTCGCGCCAGCATCTCGCCGAGCCGCGGCGCCGCGCCCAGCACCAGCGCCACCAGCGCGACGAGGTCGCGGTTCTGTCCGAGCAGCGTGATCAGGCGGCCGCCGCGCTGGAGCGCCCCGAGGAAGTGATCGAACGCCACGACGGCGCGGTCCGGCTCCTCGGCATGCGCGAGACCGTCAATCAGGGCCGGCACGAACTCGATGAAGGCGTTGCGCGTCGCCTCGTTACGGAACACGCGATAGTCGCCGGTGATCCAGTCGCGCACGGTTTGGGCGACGGCGGCGGGCTTCTTGAATCCGAGCGTCGACAGGTGCTGGAGCAGGCGCGGATCGTCGGGACCCGCGCTGTAATCCAGAGCCGGCAGCTCGGCCGTGCCGGTCGGATCATCGCCCTCGAACAGTTTTTCATAGTGGCCCTGGACGATTTCGAGCTGCCGCAGCAGGTCGCGCGCAAAGGCCTCGCGATCGGGATAACCGAAGAAGCGCGCAAAGCGCTCGACTGCTTCCTTGTCGTCGGGCAGCGCATGGGTCTGCTCGTCGGCGACCATCTGGAGGCGATGCTCGACCCGGCGCAGGAATTCGTATGCGGCGGTCAGCTCGTCCCGCGCAGCGAAGGTGATCCAGTTGCTGGTGGCGAGCACGTCCAGCGCCCTGAGCGTCGGCCGCACCCGCAATTGCGGATGGCGGCCACCGGCGATCAGCTGCTGGGTCTGCGCGAAGAACTCGATCTCGCGAATGCCGCCGCGGCCGACCTTGACGTTGTGCCCCTCGACCGCGACCTCGCTCTGGCCGCGATAGGTCTGCATCTGCCGCTTCATGTCGTGGACATCGGCAAGCGCGGCAAAATCGAGATGCTTGCGCCAGACGAACGGCGCGATCTCGGCAAGCAGCGCTTCGCCCGCTCTGGCATCGCCGGCACAGGCGCGTGCCTTGATCATCGCAGCGCGCTCCCAGGTGCGCCCTTCCCGCTCGTAGTAGTTCAACGCCGCATGCCGCGAGATCGCCACCTGCGTCGAGGACGGATCGGGGCGCAGGCGCAAATCGACGCGGAAGACATAACCGTCATAGGTTCGCTGCTGGAGGATCCGCGCCATGCCCTGCGTCACGCGGACGAAGAACGGCTGCGGCTCGATGTCGGGTGCGAGCGTCGTTGCATCGGGATCGAAGAACACGATGAGGTCGATGTCGCTGGAATAGTTCAGCTCGCCCGCGCCCATCTTGCCCATCGCAAGCACGATCAGGCCGCTGCCCTCTTCCGGTGCCTCGGGATTGGGCGGCAGGATCTTTCCGCGTGCGGCTTCCTGCCGCAGCTGATACTGCAGCGCCGACTGCACCGAGGAGACCGCGACGTCGGTGAGCGCTGCCGTCACTTTCATCACCGGCCAGACGCCGCCGATGTCGCACAGCGCGGTCAGCAGCGCGGCCTCCGCCTTCATACGGCGGAGCAGCCGCATCACCTCGGCTTCATCAGGTGCTGCGAACACCGCGCTCCTCGCCTCAGCGATCAGTGCGGCGAGATGCGCATCCGGATCGCATTCGAGCAGCCGGATCAGGCGCACCGCATCGGCGCGCACCAGATCGAACAGATAGGGCGAGAATTCCGCGATGCCGGCCAGGATATTCCGGGCGAAGGGATGAATCAGCAACGCTTCAAGACGGGCCAATTGCGCCGGCTCGAGCTCGGCCAGCCAGTTGTCCAAACGTGGTTCGTCTGTTGCGGAAGCGACAATATGGGGAGCCTCCGCGAAGCGTGCGGCGAGGCTCTCACCATGTTTGTCCGCGTTTCCCGGCGCGGAGTGGTTCATGCCACCTTCTGTGGCACATCCGGTATTGGCGGAGCAACCCTGTCGCCCGCGCCCGTGCGCGCCGGCAGCACCAGCGTGGCGACGAGGCCCGGATGGGCATCGCCCAGCCGCAATTCTCCGCCATGCAGCGTCGCAACAGCCGAGGCGAGGCTGAGGCCGAGGCCGGAGCCGGGCAGCGTGCGGCTCGCTTCCAACCGCACGAATCGTTCGACGGCATGTTTGCGATCGGCTTCGGGGATGCCGGGGCCGCGATCGGTGACGCTGAGCAGCACCTGGTCACCCTCGCGCCTTGCCTCGATGGTGATCTGCCGCGCGTCCATACTGACCACGGTTCCTCCGGCCTGCGCGACCGGCTTGCCGTATTTGATCGCGTTCTCGACCAGATTGGCGAGCGCCTGGCTGATCAGCTCGCGGTTGCCGTGAACCGGCGTCGGATCGGCCTTCACCTTCAAGGTCATGCCGTCGTCCTCGGCCAGCGGCTCGTAGAGCTCGTGGATGCCGCCCGCGACCTCGGCGGCGTCGAAATCATCCATGTTGCCGCGCGCCTGTCCGGACTCGGCACGCGCGATCATCAGCAATGCGTTGAAGGTGCGGATCAGCCCGTCGGATTCCTCGATGGTCCGCTCCAGCGCCGCACGGTAATCGGCCTCGCAGCCCGATTTCGCCAGCGCCTCCTCGGCGCGGTTGCGCAAGCGCGTCAGCGGCGTCTTGAGATCGTGGGCGATGTTGTCGGAGACTTCCTTCAGCCCCGCCATCAAGGCCTCGATCCGCTCCAGCATGGCGTTGAGGTTTTCGGCGAGGCGGTCGAGCTCGTCGCCGCTGCGTCCCACGGGCAGGCGGCCGCTGAGATCGCCGGTCATGATGCGCTGGGCGGTACCGGTCATCGCGTCGATGCGCCTCAGCACCCTGCGCGCCACGAAGATGCCGCCGCCGAGGCCAAGCACGACGACGATCAGGACCGACCATTGCGCCGCCTTGGCGACGATGCCGAACAGGCGACGCCGCTCCGCGAGGTCGCGGCCGATCAGCAGCCGGAAGCCGTTTTCGAGTTCGGTGACGCGCACCAGTGCACGATGATCGCGGTCATCGGCGTCCTCGATCCGCCGGTAGGCGGTCTCGGACCAGCCACGCGTCGCCATCACGCCGGGCGCGAGCGAGCCGACATTGCCGGCAACCGCCTGCCCGGTCGGCGTGGTCACCAGGTAGAGGTTGGCGCCCGGACGCAGCGCGCGATACTCGATCGTGCGCACGAGGCCGTACATGCCGCGGCGATCATAGATCTCGTTGATCTCCGAGGTCTCGGCATTCACCGTCTGCGTGATTTCCTCGGTGATCAGCCGCCGCGTATTCCAGGCGAAATAGGCAAGCAGAGAGGCCGCGAACATCGCGAACAGCAGCAGATAGACCAGCGTGAGCCGGAATGCCGTGGTGCGGACGAGTTTACCGAATGCCGTCACGGATCATGTATCCGGCGCCGCGGATCGTGTGCAGCAGCGGCCGCTCAAATCCCTTGTCGATCTTGGAGCGTAGCCGCGAAATGTGCACGTCGATCACGTTGGTCTGCGGATCGAAATGATAGTCCCAGACGTTTTCCAGCAGCATGGTGCGCGTCACCACCTGCCCCGCATGCTTCATGAGGTATTCGAGCAGGCGGAACTCGCGCGGCTGCAGCGTCAGCTCGTCCTTGCCGCGGGCGACGCGATGGGAGAGCCGGTCGAGCTCGAGATCGCCGACGCGATAGAGGGTGTCCTCGGCAGGTCCCCCGCGGCGGCGCGACAGCACCTCGACGCGGGCGAGCAACTCGGCGAAGGAATAGGGCTTTGGCAGATAGTCGTCGCCGCCGGCGCGCAGGCCCTTGATGCGGTCGTCGACCTGTCCGAGCGCGGAGAGAATCAGCACCGGCGTCGTGTTGTCCTTGTCGCGCAGCGCGCCGATCAGCGACAGGCCGTCGCGCTTGGGCAGCATGCGGTCGACCACCAGAACGTCGTAGTCGCCGTTCTCGGCCATGGCGAGGCCTTCCTCGCCGTCCGCGGCGTGGTCGGCAATGTGTCCGACCTCGCGAAACGCCTTCACGAGGTAGTCGGCGGATTCGCGATCGTCTTCAATGATGAGGAGGCGCATCGTGCGTTCGGCGGCGGTCAAGGAGGTCAACCTTCTCTAAACATGGCGCGAGCGGCAATCGCATGCAAGCCGAGCGGGAGAGTGTCGAAGCGAGAAAAAGGCGGGCGGTGAAGCTGGGGGGACCTCACCGCCCTATGCCTTCCGACGGAGGGGGGCGTAATTCCACCGGAAGGTAGGCTGGGGAAGCGAAATTTACGCTGCTCCCCCGAAGGGCGCCGGCGGCGGGGGCGACTGATGCCGACGACACCCTTCATCACTTGGTTTCCTGGGCCTCCTGAGGCTTACCCCTTGGCGAGGGGGATCGCGACGAAGCGCGACTGGCCGCCGCTCTTCACGCGCATCAGGACGCTGTTCTTGTTGTCGGTCCGCGCCGCGTTGATGGCGTCGCGGACTTCGCCGGCAGTGGCCACGCTCTTGCCGCCGACCTCGAGGATCACGTCGCCTTCCTTGAAGCCGCGTTCGGCCGCGGCGCTCTTCGGATCGACTTCGGTGACAACGACGCCTTCCTTGCCGGCGCCGGCCACGGAGTTCGCGGGGGCAACGGTCATGCCGAGCTTCGGCACGTCGGTGCCCTTGCTTGCACCCTTGCCGCTGTCCTTGTCGAGGTCGGCCTTGGCCTCGACCGTGTTCGGCAGCTGGCCGAGGGTGAGGTTCACGACCTTGTCCTGGCCCTTGTGCAGCACGTTGAGCTTCACGGTCGCGCCGGGCGCCATGCCGCCGATGGTGCGGGCGAGCTCGCGGGCGTCCTTGACGGATTCACCGTTGACCGCGGTGATCACGTCACCGGATTCGATGCCGGCCTTCGCCGCCGGACCATTCGCCTGCGGTTCCGCCACCAGCGCGCCTTCGGCCTTCTTCATGCCGAGGCTGTCGGCGATATCGGAGGTGACGGGCTGGATCTGCACGCCGATCCAGCCGCGGCTGACCGAGCCCTTGTCCTTGAGCTGGGCCACCACGCTCTTGACGGTGTTGGCCGGGATCGAGAACGCGATGCCGACGCTGCCGCCGGAGGGCGAGTAGATCGCGGTGTTGACCCCCATCACTTCGCCGTTGGTGTCGAAGGCCGGACCGCCGGAATTGCCCTTGTTCACGGGCGCGTCGATCTGGATGAAGTCGTCATATGGACCGTTGCCGATGTCGCGGCCGCTGGCCGAGACGATGCCGGCGGTCACGGTGCCGCCGAGACCGAAGGGATTGCCGACCGCAAGCACCCAGTCGCCGATCCGCGGCTTGGCGTCGGCCAGCTTGGCGAACGGGAAGTTCGAGCCACCCTCGACCTTGATCAGGGCGAGGTCGGTGCGCTGGTCGGTGCCGATCACCTTGGCGGTGTAGGTCTTGCCGTCGTCGGTGGTGACCTCGACCTTGTCGGCGCCGTCGACCACGTGGTTGTTGGTCACGGCAAAGCCGTCAGCCGAGATGAAGAAGCCGGAGCCCTGCCCCTGTACGACGCGGCCACGGCCGCCGCCCTTCAGGCCGGGAATACCATCCGGCCCGCCGAAGCGGCGGAAGAAGCGCTCCATCGGCGAGCCCGGCTGGAACGGCGAGGAGGAATCGTCGCCGTCGTCGTTGCTCGCGGTCTTCTCCTTGATGTTGACCTTCACCGAGATCACCGACGGCTTCACGCGCTCGACGATGTCGGCGAAACCGACCGGACGCTCGACCTTGCGGACCTCGTTATTGACCTGCGCATGCGCCGGGCTCGAGAACAGGTCGGCCGGCGAGCTCGACGGGCTGAAGCCGTAGACGGCGGCGCCGAGGCCGGCGACGACCGAGGCCATCAGCGCGACCTTGCGCGCAGAGAAAACCGACCGGCGCGGCTGCCGGTAGGACGGGAGGTTCGAGAGGTCGGGACGTTCGGTCATGCAGAAATCTCCAGGGCCTTGAATTTCTTTTGGTGCCGGATGTCGGGCACCTTGCGAACCTGAAGATGGGGACTCCCGCCTTACCGTGCGCTGGCGGCGGGGTTAAACTTTTGTAATGATCCCGCGGCACGGATGCGGCAGTTTAGCGCAGGCCGAAAATCGTGCATCCACAGGAACTTAGTCGAGTTCCCGTGACCGGCACCAAGCGAGATTTCGCTGGCCTAGCTGGCCCGGACGCTGACGATGAACTCATCGACTTCGCGCTTCAAAGTCTCGGCCTGCCGCGACAGATCGACGGCGGAATCCCGCGCCTCGGCCGCCATGCGCCCGGTCTCCGCCGAGGTCGAGGTGATCTGGGCGATGTGATTGGAGACGTCCAGGGTTCCCTGAGCGGCATCCTGCGCGCTGCGGGTGATGTCCTGCGTGGCGGTGCGCTGCTGGGCGGTATCGACCTCGATGCCGGACATGATCGACGAGATCTCCGCCAGCGTCTTCGAGATGCCGTCGATCGCGCCGCGCGTCTCCGCGGTGATGCCCTGGATGCTGGCGACATGGGAGGTGATCTCCTCCGTCGCCTTGCTGGTCTGGTGCGCCAGATTCTTCACCTCGGAGGCGACCACGGCAAAGCCCTTGCCGGCTTCGCCCGCCCGCGCCGCCTCGATGGTGGCGTTGAGCGCGAGAAGATTGGTCTGCGAGGCGATCGCCTGCACGAGCTGCACGACCTCGCCGATCTTGTCGGCGGCGTCGGACAGCGTGTGGATGGTGTCGCGGCTCTTCTCGGCCTGGCTTGCCGCGCCTTCGGCGCGCTGGGTCGCATCGGTGACGCGGCGGCTGATCGTGCCGATCGAATTCGTCATCTCCTCGGCGGAGCCCGCGACCGTCTGCACGCTGGCGCTGGCCTGGCTCGCGCCGCTCGCCACCGCATTGGCCTTGGTGCTGGTGTCGTTGGCCGTCCGCGACAGCGTCTCGGCATTGCGTTTCAGATGCACGGCCGACGAGGCCACGCTGTCGACCACGCTGGCGACGAGACCGTTGAAGCGCTTGATCCGCGCGTCCAGAAATTTCGACCGCTCGGCCTGGTGCTGCGCCTCCTGCAACTGCTGCTCGGTGAGGCGGCGCCGCTCGAGCCCACTGGTCTTGAACACCTCGAGCGCGCCGGCAAGCAGTCCGATCTCATTGGTGCCGCCGAGCCCCGGAACTGACGTCTCGAACTTCTGGTCCGCGACCTCGCGCATCGCATGCACGATCGCCGCCAGGGGATTGAGGATGCCGTTGCGCACGGCGAACCATGTCGTGAGGCAGATCGCGAAAGCTATCACCGCGATCACGCCGCAGGCGATCAGGAACCAGGAGAACGCGGTCTGCGCCTGCTGGTAGATCTGCATCGCGTGGTCACGCGCAGGGCCGCTGAGCGCCGCGAAGTCCGACGACAGGCTGGTGATCTCGTTGTTGAGATAGAGCACCGCGACGAATCCGGTGCCGCCGCCGATGCCCAGCAGGAACAATAATGCAGCGACGACGGCGCCGACCAGGAAGCGGATCGTCAGATTGCTGTTCGCGAACATCTCGGGGACTCAGAGTCTGGAATCGAATCTCGCGACAAGCTTCCAGACAAAGGTCAACAGAGGATGAAACGCACAGCGCCCGACAGGCTACGTATCATTACGTAGGTCAGGACGACTTCGTATCATCGGACATCAAGGCAGCGAGCCGTGCCTTTTCCTCCGCAGTGAGCGGCGGAGCCGGTACGTCTGCACCGCTCCGCGCGCGACGGCGGATTTGCAGCCACAACGCCGTGCCGCCGCCGATCAGCAGCAGCGGCGCGAGCAGCCACAGCAGCAGGGTCTGTCGTTCGAAGCGCGGCTTGAGCAGCACGAACTCGCCGTAGCGCGCGACCAGGAAATCGAGCACCTGCGAATTGCTGTCGCCGGCCGCGATGCGCTCGCGCACCAGGAGGCGCAGGTCGCGCGCCAGCGGCGCATCGGAATCGTCGATCGACTGGTTCTGGCAGACCATGCAGCGCAGCTCGCGCGACAATTCGCGCGCGCGCCCCTCCTTCACGGGATCCGACATGATCTCGTCGGGCTGCACGGCGTACGCCGCAGGCGACGCCAGCAGCATCAGCGCGATGAACGCGGCCATCATCCGGCGCATCAAAATCACTCCGCCGGCTGCAGGCGCTGCTTGGCCCGCGCCGGCTTCGGCGCGCCGACCCGCAGGCGCCGGTCGGACAGCGACAGCACGCCGCCGAACGCCATCAGCACCGGCCCCCACCAGATCAGGAGCACCAGCGGCTTGTGATAGATGCGCACGGCAATGGCGTCCTGGGCGGTGGCGTCACCGAGCGAGATGTAGAGCTGGCTCGCGCCGCGCGTCAGCAATGCGGCCTCGGTGGTAGACGAGCCGCGGGTGGTGAAGCTGCGCTTGGACGGCGTCATGACGCTCAGCGTCTCGCCATCGCGGCTGACGTTGAACTCGGCGATCATCTCGCGGTAGTTCGGGCCCTGACGCTGCAACAGTCCGTCGAGCTTCACGTCGTAGCCGGCGATATGGGCGACCTCGTTCTGCTTCATGGTCGCGATATATTCGCTGTTCCAGGTGGTCTCGCAGACGATGCCGATCAGCGCGACGCCGAGGCCCGCATGCGCGAACGCGGTGCCCCAGGCCGAACGCGGCAGGCCGCGCGCCCGGTGCAACACCGTCGCGAACGGCAGCCGAACCAGGCCGGTCCGTTCGACGAGGTCGGTGACGGCGCCGGCAATGACGAAGACGCCTAATCCGATCGCGAGCGGCGCCAGCGTAGCTCCGCCGCTCGCCCAGCCCCAGGCAATGGCGACGGCGACGAGGCCGGCGATACCGGCTGCGAGCAGGCGCTGGGTGACGCCAAGCAGATCGCCGCGCTTCCACGCCAGCATCGGGCCGAACGGCACGGCGAGCAGCAACAGGGCAAACAGCGGAGCGAAGGTGAGGTTGTAGAAGGGTGCGCCGACCGACATCTTGAAGTCGGCGAGCATCTCCATCGCCAGCGGATAGAGCGTGCCGAACAGCACCACCGCGCAGGCGACCGTGAGCAGCAGATTGTTCAGCACCAGCGCGCCCTCGCGCGAGATCGGCGCGAACAGGCCGCCCTGCTTCAGCGAGGTGGCGCGACCCGCGAACAGCGACAGGCTGCCGCCGATGAACAGGCACAGGATCAGCAGAATGAATACGCCGCGGGTCGGATCGGTGGCGAAGGCGTGCACGGAGGTGATGACGCCCGAGCGGACCAGGAAGGTGCCGAGCAGCGACAGCGAGAAGGTCAGGATCGAGAGCAGGATGGTCCAGACCTTCAGCGCATTGCGCTTCTCCATCACCAGCGCCGAATGCAGCAGCGCCGTGCCGGCGAGCCACGGCATCAGCGAGGCGTTCTCGACCGGATCCCAGAACCACCAGCCGCCCCAGCCGAGCTCGTAATAGGCCCAGTACGAGCCCATGGCGATGCCGAGCGTCAGGAAGATCCAGGCGACCAGCGTCCACGGTCGCACCCAGCGCGCCCAGGCCGCGTCGATCCGCCCCTCCATCAGCGCCGCGATCGCGAAGGAGAACGAGATCGAGAAGCCGACATAGCCGAGATAGAGCATCGGCGGATGCACGGCGAGACCGATGTCCTGAAGCACCGGATTGAGATCGCGTCCCTCGATCGGCGGGTTGGCGATGCGCAGGAACGGGTTCGAGGTCACCAGGATGAAGAGGTAGAATGCGCTGGCGATCCAGGCCTGCACGGCGAGCACATGCGCGCGCAGCGACAGCGGCAGGTTATTGCCGAACGCTGCGACGAGTCCGCCGAACAGCGCGAGGATCGACACCCACAGCAGCATCGAGCCTTCGTGGTTTCCCCACACGCCGGTGATCTTGTAGAGCAGCGGCTTCATGGAGTGGGAATTCTCGTAGACATTGGCGACGGAGAAGTCCGAATTCACGTGCAGCATCACCAGCGCCACGAACGAGGCGCCGACGAACAGCAGCTGCGCCAGCGCGGTGGACCGCGCCACGTTCATGAGCGCGGCATCGCGCAAGCGCGCGCCGATCAGCGGTACGATGGACTGGATCAGCGCCAGCCCGAGCGCCAGCACCAGCGCGTAATGTCCTGATTCCGCGATCAACGGACTGCTCCCTGCGGGCTGCCCTGCGCGGTGGTGGCCGCAGGCGCGGCACCACCGGAAGCCTGGGTGCCGTAATCGTCCTTCCAGTGCCCCTGCTTCTTCAGGGCATCGGCGACGTCCTTGGGCATGTAGGTTTCATCATGCTTGGCGAGCACGGTGTCGGCCTTGAACACGCCGCTGGCATCGAGCGCGCCCTCGGCGACGACGCCCTGTCCTTCGCGGAACAGATCCGGCAGGATGCCCTTGTAGGCGACAGGCAGCTTTGCACCGCCGTCGGCGACCTCGAAGGTCACCGCGAGATTGTCGCCGCGCTTAAGCGAGCCGGGCTGCACCAGGCCGCCGAGGCGAAACCGCTTGCCGGGCTCGACGTGCTTCTCGGCGACCATGGTCGGGGTCGAGAAGAATACGATGGAGTCGCGAAGTGCATTGAGCACCAGCGCGGCCGCGAGCGCGAGCACGGCGAGCGAGCCGCCGATGATGGTCATACGTCGCTGCTTGCGCGTCATGGCGTATCCGTTCTCCGCTCGTCTCGTCCCGAAATCATCATCCGTCGAGCCCGAGAGTCTTGAGGCCTTCGTTGAGCTGGCGGAGCCGATCGGCATCCTTGGCGACCGCCTGACGGGCGTCGGTCGACGCGCCCATCGCCTTGTCACGATCACCCATCACCAGATAGGCGCGCACCAGGCGCAGCCAGCCCTCGACGTCGTCGCCGTTCTGCTTCAAGCGGGTCGCAAGACGTTCGACCATGCCGCGCACCATCGCGTTGCGATCACCTTCGGCCATGTCCTTGGAAGCCGCGATGGTCTCGTCCGACAGCGCCGGCATCGTGCCGCCGCCGCCGACCCGCGACAGCGAGGATTGCACCAGGGGCCGCCACGGCGCATCCGCCGGAGCCTTGGCCAGCAGCGCGCGCCAGATGGTGGCGGCATCGTCCTTGCGGCCATCCTGCTCGGCCGCGAGCCCGAGGAAGTAGTTCGCCTTGGGATCATCGGCGTCGAGCGCGTGCGCACGCTCGAACTCGGTCTTGGCCTCGGCGGTCACCACGCCGCCGGCGGCGGCCGAGATCGCTTCGCCGAGATCGGACCGGCGCTCTGGGCTCTCGCCATTGTAGGTGAGCGAGTTGCGATAGGCCCGCACTGCATCGTCGAAGCGGCCGAGCCGCTGCAGCACCGGCGCGAGCACGTTCCAGCCGCGTCCGTCGGTCGGATTCTTTTCCAGATGTTGCTCGACCTGCACGACGAGATTCTCGAGCGATCGCGCCATGCCGGATCCGGCCTCGCGCTCCCGCTCCGCCAGCGGAAAGTCCTGAAGCCGGGGCGAGCCGAGCGGCATGTAGACGCCGATCGCGACCAGCGGCAGGCCGGCGAGCGCCAGCACCGCCGCCGCGCGGCGCCATTTGAGGCTCGGCGCCGACTTGAGATCCGACGAGGACTCGCTTCCGGCCGCCGCGAGCAGCCTGCGGCTGATCTCGACACGCGCCGCCTCGGCTTCGGGTGCCGCGATCAACCCCGCGGCAAGGTCGCGCTCGATCTCAGCCAGCTGGTCCTTGTAGACCGCGACTTCGCTGCCTTCATTTTGGCTGCCCTGATCCTGCGCGCGTCCGCTGCGGCCGAGCGGCCAGAGCACGGCGAAAATCGCCGCGACCGTCATCAGCGCGAACACGAACCATAACGTCATCTGGCAAGCTTCCGGCAGCGCGCCACCCGCGCCCATAAGTGGCTTTACACCACGGCCGGACGATGCGGCAATTGACAATTGTCAATTCGGCGCGACCGCGCGCTGTCCTGAAACGGTCAGGATCCCAACGGCTTAGCCGATCTCGAAGTCGGCGCTCCGAGCGGCATCCTCGCCGTGACCGTTGAAGGCCTTCAGGAAGTACGTTCCCGGCGGAATCGCATCCGGCAACCTGATGCGCACCGCCCCGACCGGAACCGGAGAAGCAACCCTGGTCGCTGTCTCAGGCAATTGCCGGCCGCTCGCCTTCTCGACGAGCACGACCTTCGCCCCGACCATCAGCCTTTGATATTTGGCAACAATGACGCGGTTCTCGATCTCGATGGAGCTGATAATGGATTTCATGCGCCCACAGGTAGAAATTCCAAAAGCGTGCGCAGCGACCGTAGGGCTCGCCACCGGCAGCGTCAACTACAAATTGTGATCAGGAAAATATGCGCTTGAGTCAGCTTGCGCGCGACGATTTGCGCTCGCCGGTCGCAGCGTTCTCCGCAGCGCGGCTCATCAGCGACGCATAGTCATCGCCGAACAGCACCTGGCAGAAGCGAATCGCGGCCTGCACCTGCTGCTGCCTGTAGGTGCGGACCTTGTGATCGGCGGCGCGCAGCGACTGCACCAGCTGCTCGGTCGAACGTTCGACATATTGCTGAAGGTCGGAATAGGTGCGCAGCGTCACCTCGTTGATCGCAAGCTCGCTCGCGTAGTTGCGGCAGGTCGCGACGAAATCGATCAGCGCCGCGGTTTCCTCCACCTCGGTGCTGTCGATCCGCGCCCCCGGCGGAATGTCCTTCTCGGGCCGCTGGCGCAGGATGCGGCGCACGCGACCGGGAACGCTGTCGATCTCCGATTGCAGCGCATTGGAGATGTCGGCCCGGATCGAGGTCAACTGCTTGCCCCAGACGGAATCGTTGCGCAGATCGAGTTCCGTGCGCAGGCCGCGCACGCCATCGTGCAGCGCCTTGAGGTTGTCGGCGACATTGTCGAAATGGCCGCGCTTGATGTCCATGCGCAGGATCGCGGCCACGCAGGACAGATCGTGCAGGGCGATGGTGACGGCGACGCCATAGGGCGTTGCCGCGACGCGGATCTCGTCGTCGGAGGCGGCGATCTTGATGGCGAGGCGGATGATCTGCCACGGCGCGGTCATGCGCTGCACGACAATCGACAAGGCGAAAGGCAGCATCTGCGGCGTCTGCAGGACCGGAATGTTGAGCGCCGACGTCACCGAGGCGATCTGGGAATCGCCGAAGGCGCGCAAGGTGCGCGGCAGCTTCTCGTTCAGCGTGGCGATGGCTTCGCGGACCCCGAGCACCGCTCCGATCGAATAGAGGTCCTCGATCACGTTTGGCGGGCCGACCCGGGCGAGCGCACGCGACTTGTCGCCACCGCCCGGTCCTGTCAGCGCGAAGATCGCGTCCGCGGCGACCGCCTGCAGCTTCTGGGCGAGAGCTTCGACCTGCCCCGCATTGTCGGAGGCCGGCATGCGCGCCAGCGCCGCCTCGAATTCGTTGACCTTGTCCGGGGCGCCGTCCCGGCCGAACCATTGCCAGATCGGCTCGAGCGAGGAGCGCCGGATCTGTCCGACCCGGATCGGGGCGCCCGCCTCGACCAGGAACGGTTCCAACGCCTGGAACAAGAGGCGCGAGAGGTCGTCGGTGCGCGGCGTCGGGGCTTCGTCGGCTTCGGTCTTGCGGACGATCTTGCGCAGCTGCTCGAGCACGAGGGTGGCCACGGCCGTGTCCTGGCCACGCTCGAGCGCGCGCTCGAACTCCCGCATCAGCAGCGCCTGCGACTGCGGCGGGAGCTGCGCGAGATATTCCCTCAGCCGCTCGATCGATGTCTGGCTCATGCGCCCGGGTAATGCACGGTAAAATGGCGGACGTGGGATGCGTCCGGGCGCGATCATAGGTGGCTGCGCCTTAAGAAGCCGTTGAGGACGTTGGCTCCAATGCCCCCGTTTTGCTCCGGATCGGGACGCCGCAGGCCCAATAAGCCGTTGGGAACAGAGGATTATATTCCCGGAAGGACCAGATCGGCCCGCAAGCCGCCGATCGGCGCGCCACTGAGCGAGAGGTTGCCGCCATAGAGGGCGGCAAGATCGGTCACGATCGACAGCCCCAGCCCGGAGCCGGGCTTGGATTCGTCGAGTCGCTGGCCGCGCCGGGAGACCTGGGCCCGCTCCGCCTCCGACAGGCCGCGGCCGTCGTCGTCGACGATGATCCGCAGGCGCGGACCCGCGCCCGCCTGGTGCGGCGCCTCGACCAGCACCTCGATGAAGACCCGCGAGGCCGCCCATTTGCAGGCATTGTCGACGAGATTGCCGACCATCTCCTCCAGATCCTGCCGCTCGCCGCGGAATTTGGCCGAGGGATCGGCCTTGGCCTCGACCACGATGCCGCGGTCGCGGTGGATCTTCTCCATGGTCCGCCGCAGCGCCTCGATCGCAGGCGCAACCTCCGTCACGGTTGCGACGACCGAGACGCGCGCCGCAATGCGCGCGCGCTCCAGATGATGGGCGACCTGGTCGCGCATCACGTCCGCCTGCTCCATCACCTTCTCCGCGAACGGTTCGGCCGCATGCGCGCTGGCCTCGTTGACGATGACCGACAGCGGCGTCTTGATCGCATGGGCGAGATTGCCGACATGAGTGCGGGCGCGCTCGACGATCTCGCGATTGGCGTCGATCAGCGCATTGGTCTCGCGTGCCAGCGGCGCGATCTCGACCGGGAATTCACCCTCGAGCCGCTCGGCCCGCCCCGAACGGATGTCGGCAATCGATTCCGAGATGCGCTTGAGCGGCGCCAGGCCGAAGCGGACCTGGAACACCGTGGTCAGGAGCAGCACGATGCCGAGCGCGGTGAAGGTGCCGCCGAGGTAATAGTCGAAGCTCCGCGTCTCGTCGAAGATCTCGGTGTCGTCGCCGGCGACGCTCACCAGATATTTGCCGTCGGCGCCGAGATCGACCGGCCGCTCCACCATCCGTAAATTCTGCCCTTCGGGCCCGTCGACATAGCCGAGCCGGATGCCGGCGGCGGTGAGCTCGGCGCCCTGCTCCTCCAGCTTCGGCAGCTTCTTGTCCCAGAGCGAGCGCGAGGAGCGCACCTCCGGCTTCTCGGTGTCGGTGCGCGTGATCTGCCAGTACCAGCCGGACAGCGGCAGCTCGAACAGCGGCTCGCCGAGCGACTGGAACTGGCGGTCCGGCGGCTCGTCCGGGGTTGCGACTTCGGCGATGAGGGTGCGCAGATAGAGATTGAGCCGGCGGTCGAAGGCACGCTCGGTCGCGTTCTTGTAGACCGACGACAGCACCACGCCGGTGATGGCCAGAATCACCACGAGCCAGGCGGTCGCCGACAGGAACAGGCGATTGGCAAGTGAGCTAGCAGCCATCGGCAGGGTCCCGGCGGGCGCAGGATATCAGATCGTCGGAGGTCATGACCGGACCAAGGGCCCTGTTCGGCCTCCCGTCAAGCCCGGGAAGGCCTCAAGCGCCGGGCGCTGGCGGCGGGGTCAGGAGATAGCCGAGGCCGCGGACGGTCTGGATGATATCGACGTCGAGCTTCTTGCGGATGCGGCCGACAAACACCTCGATCGTATTCGAGTCGCGGTCAAAATCCTGGTCGTAGAGATGCTCGACCAGCTCGGTGCGGGAGACGACGCGCCCGGAATGGTGCATCAGGTAGGCCAGAAGCCGATATTCGTGCGACGTCATCTTGACGGGGTTGCCTGACACGCTGACCCGGCCGGTCCTGGTGTCGAGGGTAACAGGGCCGCAGCTCAGCTCGCTCTGGGCATGGCCGGTGGAGCGGCGCAGCAGCGCGCGGATGCGGGCCAGCACCTCCTCCAGGTGGAACGGCTTTGCGACATAGTCGTCGGCGCCGGCGTCGAAGCCTTGCACCTTGTCGCTCCAGCGATCGCGCGCGGTCAGGATCAGGACCGGCATGGTGCGGCCGTTGCGGCGCCAGGCCTCCAGCACCGAGATGCCGTCCTTCTTCGGCAGGCCGATGTCGAGCACCACGGCATCGTACGGCTCGTTGTCGCCGAGATAGTGTCCCTCCTCGCCGTCAAAGGCGCGGTCGACGACATAACCGGCGTCCGTCAGCGCTTTGGTGAGCTGGCGATTGAGATCGGGGTCGTCCTCAACAACGAGCAGGCGCACGCTTCTCTCCAGACATAGGCAGCATGAACACGCCCCGAGATGAGCAATTCCGGCGTGAACTGAATATGAACGAGGGGAACCGCCGACGTTACTTTTTGGTCATATACGACCTGTCCGCCAACGCGACTGCGCCCGCCAGGCGCCGGACGAGCCGGCAGCCTGGCGGGCGCAATGTGCCGCGTTACGCGGCGATTAGGAAGGCCCGGAGCGCTCCGATCGGGCCGTCAGGTCCGGAAGAACACGAACCAGATGACGGCGAGGATCAGGATCGCCAGCCCGGTCGAGATGGCGAGCAGCGCCGCCACCGACGGTCCAAGTTCGCCCTGGCGCGCCTCGGTCGGAGTTTCGACGATCTGACGCTGCTCTCGCGTGGTTGCCATGATAACCTCGATCTCTGGATGTCGCCGCCGATGACCGCGACTTCCTCGCAGCCTTGCCTCTTCCAGCCAACGCCCGATCCGATATGATGTTCCGGCTTTTGCCATCCGATCGGGCAGCAACCACGCGCTCGGCGACCGGTTAACGCAGTTGCAAGATTCCGCGCCGAGCCGTGTATGATTCGGTGTTCCCCGATGGTATTCTTATAAGTCTGTCCCCTGTTGCGTTTGGAGTAGCCCATGGCCCCCCGCGCCAATTGGAAGGGTTTTCTGCGTTTGTCGCTCGTGACCTGCCCGGTCGCGCTCTATCCGGCCACTTCGGATACCGAGAAGGTCTCCTTCAACCAGATCAACCGCAAGACCGGTCACCGGATCAAGTACCTCAAGGTCGACGCCGAGACCGGTGACGAGGTCACTTCCGAGGACATCGTCAAGGGCTACAAGGTCGACACCGACACCTATATCGAGGTCACCAAGGACGAGCTCGACGACATCGCGCTCGACTCCACGCATACGATCGAGATCGACGAGTTCGTGCCCAAGGCCGACATCGACAACCGCTATCTGATCCGCCCCTACTATCTCGTGCCGGACGGCAAGGTCGGCCACGACGCCTTTGCGGTGATCCGCGAGACCATCCGCAGCATGGACAAGGTTGCGATCGGACGCGTGGTACTGACCAACCGCGAGCACATCATCGCGCTGGAGCCGCTCGAGAGCGGCCTGATGGGCACGCTGCTGCGCTATCCCTACGAGGTGCGCAGCGAGACGGAATACTTCGACGACATTCAGGACGTGAAGCTGACCAGGGACATGCTCGACCTTGCCAAGCACATCGTGGAGAAGAAGTCCGGCGCGTTCGAGCCCGAGCTGTTCGAGGATCACTACGAGACCGCGCTGATCGATCTCATCAACAAGAAGCGCAGCGGCATGCCCATCACCGCGAAGGCGGCGCCGAAGACGGGCGGCAACGTCATCAACCTGATGGACGCGCTGAAGAAGAGCCTCGCGAGCGAGAAGGAAGCGGCACCTGTGGCGAAGGTCGCCAAGGAGGCCGTCAAGGGCAAGAAGCCGAAGAAGCGCGTCGAGGGCCAGCGCGAGATGCTGCTGCCGATATCAGGCAAGGGCGGCAAGGACGCTGCGGCCAAGGCGGCTCCCAAGGATGCGAGCAAGGACGCCCCGAAGAAGGCCGACAAGCCAGTGCGCGCGCCGGCGCGGGCGAAGAAGGCCGGCTAGCGGCACCAAACCCTTCGATCGCGCCGTGATGTCCCTCCCCTCCGGTCGACCGGCCTGACATGCCCTGGTCGGCGGCGTTCGACGATCCGATCCCACTCTCCAATGGGCGCAAGCTGCGGACGCTGCAGGAGGCGGCCGATCACATCATGCAGCTGCCCGAGGATTCGCAGCACGCGAGCCACTGGCAGACCGCGATCGAGACCCTGATCCAGGCGGCCGAAAACGGATGGCGGCTGGATGATGTTCGCCCGCATCGCGATGCTGCGCGCGCTGAACGCGGACGCATCCCGCAAATAGCCTCAACAATCAGTTAAGCCGCGCCGCTCTTTCCGGCAGGCTTGCGCGCCGCCACGTAGTCCTACGGAAGACAAAATTAACCGTCGATTCCCGTTGCGCAGGACATGGTCGCGCCCTCGATTGAAGCCAAGGTTTGCGCGTGGTGCAGCAGCCGGACGCCAGCAAGAACTATATCGGCCTCGTGAACGACACGACCGAGGACAAACGCCTTGCCGACAGCGCTGCGCGGTCGCAGCCGCGCGTCATGGGCTATCTGGTCGGTCGCCTCGCAGCCGCGCTGAGACGCCCCGGCAAGGCCGCGTCCGGATGCGCGATCAAATCCTGAGACAGCGGCGACACGGTCGAATGCACCAGCATTGGGTGACGAAACCTTAAATCAAGGCAGTCTATAAGGTCCGGGGTCGGGACCACCGACCTTGCACTTTGGCGTGCCCGCGCCGCGAAAAACTTAGTGAATCAATTTACCATTCCGAAAACGGCACCAGCCTAAATTTGACGGATGAACAGGAGTTGACGATGGCTTTGCTCAGGTCCTTTCTTGCCGATGAAAGTGCAGCCACCGCTATCGAGTACTGCCTGATCGCCGCCGGCATCGCGCTCGCGATCGTCACTATCGTGAACAACACGGGCAGCGCACTGCTGAACAACAAGTTCAATTCGATCGACGCGGCCACGAAGTAGGCGGCATACCCGGTCCTCCGACTATCTGCGATAGCGTCGAAAGCACGGCGCCTCCACAAACTCGTCATGACGAGCGCAGCGAAGCAATCCAGAGTCCCTCTGCGGCGACAGTCTGGATTGCTTCGCTGCGCTTGCAATGACGGAGCAAGCTGCACAGCCGCCGCTTAGTTTCCGTATCCCGGACGCGCTGCAATGTCGTTCGCGTTGCGGCGCAGAACCGGGACCCACACCCCAGGGAATGCTCTCGGAGAGATAAGCTCGGCTCTGCAGCGCACCGCCGCGCGGGTCCGGGGCACGGCAGCCTCGATACGAGTTTTCAAACAGCAGACACACTTTTCCATCCTCGCGGCATGTTTCGCCCGAGCTTTGCTCTCTGATTTTGCCCTCTTCAAAGAAAGGGCGCAGGGAAGGCCGGGCACCGGCTGGCACCCGAGGTCCCGTGTGCCATAAGAAGCGCGCACGGGGTGGACGACAGGTGACGCCGGGCATCCCGGCCTTCCCTGCGCGGATGGTTTTAACGGTGTCCTTCGTGCTCTCCCCGGGGAGCGATGCACTATTGCCCCCGTCGCCATGCAGATGACTGATGCGCGCGCCCGGTCGGGCAGCTCACATCACCACAGGACTTGACGCACAGACCCCGGGCGTCAGGACCACACGACTTCTCCGTCCGCACACATCTCCGCCCGCATCCCCGACGGCTGGCGTGCGCTCGCCATCGAAGCCGAACGGGGACGCTGTCAGCGCCGTGTCGTATCGCGCTTGCGGCTGCTCACGGGATTTCCGCCCTGCAACCTGCCATGCGCGCCAACGCCGTCGCGGCCACCGCATCCCGATCCGCGTTCCGTGACGGTCGCGAAACGCCCCTTGTGGCGGGCCGGGATGTTTCGGCTTGTACGGCAAAACAGAATTTCTGTAAATACGAATATTTTGGCAAGCGGCTATGGACCCAGCGCTGGCGTGTTTTGCCCGCCGGGCAACACAAGGGATCGTAGGTCGGATGGAGCGGAGCGAATCCGGCAAGCGCCCTCCCCCAGCAAAGATCGCGAAGGTTCATCTTGGCCAAGACAATTAGTCGCAAATCAATCCGAGCTTTCTCGGCTTGCGATCAGCGTTGCGATCCGACGAAGTGCACTCTGAATGCTTGCCCAGTTCCCTGGAGCTCTCTCTTGAGTATATTCTTTGAGAGCTTCATGATAAGCTCTGGCAGCTTCCTCTAACCGTGCAATGCCTACCTCGCGCTCACCGAGCAAGGCTAGCGCAGCCCCGAGGTTATTCTGGGTCATAGCCCACTTCAGTGGTACGCGGCTCCGAGTTCTCTCTTCGAGAGCTTGACGATAAGCACTGACGGCGTGCTCCAGCCGTACCGTACCGCCCTCGCGATCGCCGAGCCTCGCTAGTGCTACCCCGAGATTGTTCTGGGTCATCGCCCATTCCAGCGGGACACGATCGCGAGTGTATTCCTCGAGCGCTTCACGATGAGCACGGATAGCTTCCTTTAGCTGGATGGTATCGCCTTCGCGCTCACCGAGACTAGATAGCGCAGTGCCGAGGTTATTCTGAGTCATAGCCCAATCCAACGGCACGCGGGCGCGGGTTCTTTCTTTGAGGGCTTCACGATAAGCAATGACTGCTTCCTTCAGCCGCACAGTACCACCCTCCCACTCGCCGATGGTCGACAGCACGTTCCCAAGATTGCTCTGGGTCATTGCCCAATCTAGAGGAGTGCGGTCGCGCGTTCTTTCCTTGAGAGATTTACGATAAGCACCGACAGCCTCCTCCAGCCGAGCGATATCGACCGCGCGGCCGCCGAGACCTTCGCCATCACGGCCAACGGCACGCGCGTGCGCTTCGACCGCGTCGACCCCGTGCCGTTCTCGCTGGACATCGGCACCACCGAGAATCTCGTGGTCCATGCCAATGGCGGCGATGACCTCATCACCGCCACCGGAAATCTCGCCGCGCTCATCACGCTGACGCTCGACGGGGGCGCCGGCAATGACACCATCCTCGGCGGCAATGGGGCGGACCGCCTGCTGGGCGGCGACGGCAACGATTTCATCGACGGCAACCAGGGCAACGACACCGCCTTGCTGGGCGCCGGCAACGATACCTTCCAGTGGGACCCCGGCGACGGCAGCGACAAGGTGGACGGTCAGGCCGGAGCCGACACCCTGCTGTTCAACGGCTCGAACATCGGTGAGAACATCACCGTTTCCGCCGCCAATGGCGGACGCGTGCTGCTGACCCGCGATGTCGGCAACATCACGATGGACCTCGACGGCATCGAGACCATCACGATCAGCGCGCGCGGCGGCAGCGACAACATCGTCGTCAACAACCTCGCTGGAACCGATGTCAAGCAGGTCAACATCGATCTCGGGTCGGCCGGGACCGGCGACGGTGCGGCCGATACGGTGACGCTCGAGGGCACGGGCAGCGCCGATACGATCCAGGTGTCCGGCTCGGGCACATCGGTGTCGGTCACGGGCTTGCCCGCCGCTCTCACCATCACCAACGCGGAAGGCGCCAACGATGCGCTCGTCATCGAGGGCCTCGGCGGCAACGACACGATCTCGGCGGCCCTGCTTGCCGCGGGGGCCGTGCACCTGACGATCGACGGCGGCGCCGGCAACGATACGATCACTGGCAGCGCCGGCGGCGACACGCTGATCGGCGGTGACGGCAATGATACCGTCGTCGGCGGCCGCGGCGACGACCTCGCGCAGCTCGGCGACGGCCGTGACCTGTTCCAGTGGAATCCGGGCGACGGCAGCGACACCGTCGATGGCGGCGCCGGCGTCGACACGCTGCGGTTCTTCGGTGCCAACATTGCCGAGAATATCGCCATTGCGGCGAACGGCGACCATGCCCGGCTCGCGCGCGACGTCGCAAACATCACGATGGACCTGCACGCCGTCGAGCACATCGATCTCCACACGCTGGGCGGCGCCGACCATATCGCGGTGGGGGATCTGACTGGGACCGACGTGACGCAGGTGAACATCGACCTCGGCGGTTCGACTGGTACGCCCGACGGCGCCCTCGATACCGTCTCGGTCGATGCCACCCAGGGCGCCGACACGTTCGGCGTCAGCGGCAATGCCGGCGGCGTGACGGTGTTCGGCCTGCACGCGACCACCAGCCTGAGCAGCATGGACGCAACCGACCAGCTGACGCTCAACGGCCTCGGCGGCGACGACGTCATCGATGCGAGCGGGCTGGCGGCCGGCGTCCTGCAGCTGACGATCAATGGCGGACTTGGCAACGACACCATCCGCGGCAGCCAGGGCGATGACGTGATCAACGGCGGCGACGGCAACGACGTCGCTCTGATGGGCGCCGGCAACGACACCTTCGTCTGGAATCCCGGCGACGACAACGACACGGTCGAGGGCCAGGGCGGCAGCGACACGCTGCTGTTCAACGGCGCCAACATCGCCGAAACCATCAACATCTTCGCGAACGGCTCGCGTGCCGAGCTGACGCGGGACGTTGCCTCGATCACGATGGACACCCACGGCGTCGAGACGATCGCGTTCAATGCCCGCGGCGGCGCCGATACGATCAATGTCGGCGACATGAGCGGGACCGACGTGACGGAGGTCAAGATCGATCTCGGCGGTGTTCCCGGCAACCCTGGCGGCGACGGCGCGGCCGACAAGATCGTGATCAACGGCACCGGCGGCGACGACGTCATCACGCTTTCGCTCAACAGCAACGGCGCGCTGGTGATCGACGGTCTGGCAAGCCAGGTCGTGATCGAGAACTTCGACTTCAACGACACCATCACCATCAACGGCCTCGGCGGCGCCGACGTGATCGAGGCGTCGGGCGTCGGTCCCGGCGGGCCGCACCTCGTTTTCGACGGCGGTGCCGGCGACGACGTGCTCATCGGCAGCGCCGGCAACGACACGCTGCTCGGCGGGCTCGGCGACGATGTGCTGATCGGCGGCGGCGGAACCGATGTGCTGGACGGGGGGCCCGGCGACAACATCGTGATCCAATCGTTGCTCGCCCATGCAAGCTTTCACGCGGGCACGCTGATCTGAGCCGGCGGTCGCGCTTCGCCCGGCGATGGCGTGTTATGCTCGCCGGGCAAGGCGCAAGGAATCGTAACCCGGATAGTGCGGAGCGCCATCCGGGCTACGACGCTTTGACGGCTGTGGGAGTCCTGATACTCTGCACGTCGTGGTTCGGCGAGCCATGCTGCCAATCGATGAACCAGAGCCGTTCGAAGGATTCTGATGAGACGCGTGACGCTCCTGGCTCTCAGCCTCATGTTTACCGGCGCATGGTCGCACAACAGCGCGAGCGCGCAGACTTCGGCGCCGCCGGTTTCGCTCGCTCCGCCCGATGCATCTCCACCACGCCCGGGTGTCAAAAATTCCAAGCCCAAAGGCGAGCCCGCACGGGCGACGACAGATAGAGCTCCGCCGGCGTCGCGCAGGGATACCTCGACATCCGTGATCGGCGTGCCTCAGCCGATGCCGAATCCGGCGGCCGACTACGACGGCTTCAGCGTCGGCACCGTCGATGACAATGACACCTCGAGCCAAGTGAGGCCGCCCGTGAGGTCACGCGCAACAAAGGACGCCAGGTCCAATCCGGATGCAAATGACCTCGATCAGGAAGATGGCGCGCTAAAGCGAAAGCTGATGATCTGCCAGAACTGCAAATAGGACGTTTGGCCATTGGCCAGCCCGAACTGCGGCTTTGGCCGTTCGCAAGTTCGTTGCCCGGATGGAGCGTCCGGGCTATCGCCCTTCCGGGGAAGTCCGCAGTACGGAAGCGCCTGTAAATGCGGCGCAAAACCCGCTGGTGAGCATCGCGCGCAAGCACGCCGCCGATAAGAACCTCATCTTTCAGCGCCTTCTCGAATCCGGAGCTGATGTTGAGGATGCCTATCAGAAGTATTGGAAGGAATTCGAAACTGGTTTCTGGGAAGTTGAGATAAGTGTTGGGCGGTTTCGCTACCCTCCTGACCGGCAAGTTGAACTCAACGGTATCCAACGGTCCTTGGTGCGGAACGAACAGCAAGCGGGCAGGTCTTGAGGCGCATGACGTACTCCTCCTAAATCGGACCTTGTTGAAAGAAGCAGGAGCGGAGTGGAGTGACGATTCAATCAGTCGGCGTTCGCAAGGACTCGCACTAATCCTCGCGGAGATTTGGGCGGTCCCCCCCAATCACCGCTCCGGCTTTGCCATTACTCGGCGACGACCGGGAAGAAAGGTAGAACTCACCGACCTCATCAACGCGGGTCTTCTGCAGCCAGGAATGTCATTAATTCCAAAGCGCAAGAAGTTCAGCCATCGTGTGGCTACGTTGTTAGCGGACGGGCGTGTAGAAGTGGATGGCGAGGCTTTTGCGACCGCCAGGGAGGCCGCAGCAGAGATCTATGGAAAGAAGACCGGGGGGTGGTGGTTCTTCCTCACCGATCCTGCGTCGGGTCGCACACTACGAGCAGTTCGCCGCGACTACATCGAAGCTATGGCTGTTGATTCTGACGATGACGAACAGGGCGACGAGGATGATGATGACGAAACATAGACGGCGCGGCGGTCCCGCCTCTGGCCGCAGCCCGGCCACCGCGCGCTTTCATGGGGATAGATCGGGGGACAGTCCGCCGTCGCGCCAAATAGGCAATATATTTCAATGATGTAACCCGGATGGAGCGCAGCGAAATCCGGGGCGCAGGTCCCGCGGATGCAGCTACTTCGGAGGTTGGCTGACGCCGTTCACCTGCCCCCAACCTCAACTGCTTCCAAGACCACGGCCGTCCGATCGGCCAGCTCGGGAATTTTGGCCAGGTAGTCCTGGTAGTGCGGCGTGGTTCGGTGAGCTTCGACGGCCGCAACGTCCCGGTACAGCTCGTCGAGAACGTAGCGATCTTCATTCGATGGGTCGCGCCAGACATCCCAATGCAGGTTGCCGGGTTCGGCCCTGGAATGCGGTGCCATGCCGACAAGCAGTGCTCTGAGTTCAGCGGACTTGCCCGGGCGAGCAACCAGGATAGCGGTGATCTTGGATGGCGATTGCGTCATTCGATAGCTCCCGATGCCAGGGTAGGCGCGACTTCGGAGATGCCGAGCCCGTTCCCTCGCGACTTGCGTCCACGGCGACATTTCAGATTTTCGCGTCACCGGTCCTGTCGCTTGAGGGCGGACAGCAACTCTTTTCCCAGCGGTCCGGCCGAAGCGGGGTTCTGCCCCGTGATGAGCCGGCCATCGACGACGACGTGAGGTTGCCAGTTGGCTGCAGACGAGTACTCGGCACCTTCTGCCCTTAACGCGTCCTCGAGCTCGTAAGGCACATCATCGCGGGCGTAGTCGTACTCTTCCTTCTTCGAGAACGACGTGAGCTTCTTGCCGCGCACGAAAGGGATGCCATCACCAAGGTCAACGCCAAGCAGCGCGCACGGCCCGTGACAAACAGCAGCGACGAGCTTGCCAGTGCTCCAGGCGCGCACGATGGCATTCTGGACCGTTGCATTGCGCTGGATGTCCACCATGGGCCCAAGACCGCCAGGCACCAGGATGGCGTCGTAGTCGGCGGCGTCCACCTCGGACAATTTGCGACTGTGATTTAGGCGGCGAAAGGCTTTGCTCGCGAGAAAATCCTTCTGAGCGGGATCCTTCTCGTCGTACGCATCGTAAGGCGTCCATCCCCCGGCCGGGGACGCGAACTCCACCGCGACCCCAGCCTTGTCGAGCACCTCGAAAGGATGGGCGACCTCGGCGAAAAAGAAGCCGGTCTTGCGACTATGCGGACCGAGCACAGCCGCGTTGGTGACGATGAAGAGAACATGTTGGGTCATGGTTTTCTCCTTTGAATAACGCTGTGCATTCGGGCGGCCAGAACATGACGACTGACCGATCAACAACTTTATTGCCGAGATCCCGTCGCCACCATCGGGTTCGCGCTGGCGCGACGCGGAGAACGGTCAGTTCGGACAGGGCTGTCCGGCCGCGCCCCACATCGCCATGTCCTTGACGTGTTCTTCGAAGGTGCCCGGCGGCGTCGAGCGGCCTGCGCCGGGGGCCCAGCCCCGGGGAATGAAGCCGTTCAGAGATGCATCGTGCCGCAAATGGTCGACGAGGCCGGCGGCGTCGCGGCCGCCATTGCGCTTGGGATCCTTCAGCTGCGCGCAGATTTCGGCACCGCTCTTGCCGAACCAGATGAAAGCCACCGGCGCGAGCTGCCAGTCGATGCCGGCGCGCGGCGGCGCCGGTGCGGGCTCGTTGGCCTGGGTCGAGGTCATGTGGCAGGTCGAGCAGGCCAGCTTCTCTGCGCCGATGCGGCTCTCGCCGCCGTGGATGTTCATGCCGTGCACGCGCGGTTTCGTTTCGCCTGCAGGCGTCCAGATCGGGATCGCCTTGGCATCGACATGGCAGTTGGCGCAGCGCGGATGCGTCACCACCGCTTCAATCCGCTTCCAGGCCTCCAGCCCCTCGGCGCGACTGACGCTGCCCGGCGGCAAGACTTCTCTTTTGCCTTCGTCCTTGGCGGCGACAATTCCGGTGAGGGCCGCAATGGCCGACGCAGCGAGAGCGAGCGCGATAAGAGATTTCTTCATGGCCCGCCTCAGACGAAATCGATGAACTTGTTGAAAGGCATTTCGCGGATGCGCTTTCCGGTCGCCGCGAAGATCGCGTTCGCAAGCGCAGGCGCGGCCGGCGGAACCGGCGGCTCGCCGACGCCCCTCACCTTCGGATCGTTCTCGAGCCCGCGAACCTCGATGACCGGGCATTGATAGATCCGCATCGCTTCGTGGTGATTGTAGTTGGTTTGCTGCACCGCGCCCTTGGCGTATGTGAGCTCGCAATTGATGGCGTGGCCGAGCCCCCAGATCACCCCGCCCTGCACCTGGTTCTCGAAGTTGACGGGATCGACGACCTTGCCGACATCGACCGCGACCCAGACCTTGTCGATCCTGATACCCTCCGGCGTCGCCGTCACCTCGACGACTTCGGCCGTCGGTGTTCCGAAGGACTCCACGAACGCAACGCCGCGGCCCCTGCCCTTGCCGAGCGGCCCCTTCCAGTCCGACATCTCCGCAACCGTCTCCAGCACCTTGCGATAGTGCGGCACGGTGCACATCGCGATGCGCGCCTTCATCGGATCGAGGCCCGCCGCATGGATCAGCTCGTCGACGAAGCTCTCGGTGAAGAAGCCCGATGTCGAGGCGCCGACCGAGCGCCACGTGGTGCTCGGCGAAAGCCCCTGCGCCTCGTAGCTCGTGGCCCGAAAATTGGGGATGTCGTAATAGACGTTCCAAAGGCCGGCGGCCAATTGCGCATCGGGATCCTTCGAGGGCGTGCCCGAACGCTCGAGCAGCCCCTTGAGCGGAGTCGTCGAAGCCAATTGCAGGTCGGCTGCGACGATCTTGCTCTTGTCAACGCTGCCGCGATGCCGGGCGATCGCGATCTGCCGCGGAATGTCCTGGAGGAAATCTTCCTCGCGCGAGAACACGAGCTTGATCGGCGTGCCCTTCATCTGATTGGCGATCTCGGCGAGAACGCGGACGTTCTCGTACTCGAGACGATGGCCGAAACTTCCACCCGCCCACTGATTGTGGAAGGTGACCTGCTCCGGCTTGAGGCCGATCGCCGTCGCCGCGACATATTGCACGAAGCGGGGGCTCTGATGGCCGACCCAGATCTCCATCCCCTTGTCGGTGACGAGGCCGATCCCGTTCAGCGGCTCGAGCGGCTGATGCGCCACATAGGGTGCGCGATATTCGGCTTCGACGAGCTTGCCCGTCTTCAGGCCGGTTTCGATATCGCCGATTTTCCGCCACTCCTTGCCGAGGAATTCAGGCTTGAACGAGGATTCCAGCACCTTCCAATGATCGGCCTGCTCGGCGGGATAGGCCGATGGCGCCCACTCGCACGCGATGGCGTCGACCGCCTTCATCGCGTACCAGCTGTTCGTCGCGATCACCGCGACGCCATTCTTGATTTCGAGGATCTTCTTGACCCCCGGCATCGCACTCGCCTTGCCGGCGTCGTATGATTTCAGCGGCTGCCCCTTGTTGGGGTTCAGCTTGACGGAGGCGTAGAGCATGCCGTCGATTTTCATATCGATGCCGAACTTCAGCTCGCCCATCACTTTTGCGCGGACGTCGAGCCGCATCATCGGCTTGCCGAGCATGCGCCATTTGGACGGGTCGCGCGGCTTGGCATCGAGCACTGGCGGAATCCTGGCGGCGTCCGCGGACAGATCGACGTAGGCGATCTTGGTCCCGTTGGGCAGGATCACATGGCCTGATTGCGTGCGCAGGTCGGCCACTGCGACGCCCGAACGCTTGGCCGCGGCGGCTTTCAGCGTCTCGCGCGCGACCGCGCCGGCAACACGCAGCTTGTCGTAGGTGTCCGGCAACGTGCTCGACCCACCGGTCATCTGCAGGCCGGCTTGTCTCAGCCATTCGAGCGTCTTGGCGCGCGCTTCCTCGGCGGCCGGACTCTGGTCCGCAGCCACGAACGGAGCGAACTCGTCCGCGAAGCCGGTGTTGAAATAAGCGGGACTGGGGCCCGCGAACCGGACTTCGAACTGGCCGGGATCGAGGTCCATCTCCTCGGCAATCATGATCGGCTGCACCGAGCCGACACCCTGGCCGATGTCGGCGTGCTGCGCGATGAGCGTGATCTTGTCCGGGCTGATCTCGACCCAGGGATTGAAGGTCACGGAGTTCGGCCCGAGGCCGGCGACCAACGGATTGCCATCGGCGCTGGTCGCGGCCGCTTCAGCAGGGCCGTAGGCACCGAAAGCGATGCCGCCTGCCACGGCGGCGGAGCCGAAAACGAAAGCCCGACGCGAAAGGGTCTGCATGTGGCCCATCTCACTTCTCCGCCATCTTCTTGGCCGCAGCCGCATGGATCGCCGCGCGGATACGCGGATAGGTGCCGCAACGGCAGAGATTGCCGGACATCACCTGATTGATCTCCTCGTCCGTCGGCTGCGAGATCAGCTCCAGAAGCGAGATGGCCTGCATGATCTGGCCGGTCTGGCAGTAGCCGCACTGCGGGACCTGATGTTCGATCCAGGCCTGGAGAACCGGATGCTGTTCCTTCTTGTCCAACCCTTCGAGCGTGACGACCGACTTGCCGGCGACCTCGCCGATATGGGCCTGACAGGATCGGACCGCCATGCCGTCGATCTGGACGGTGCACGCGCCGCATTGTGCGACCCCGCAGCCGTATTTGGGACTGGTGATGCCGAGCTCGTCGCGCAGCACCCACAAGAGCGGCATCTCGGGAACGACGTCGATCCTGTGCTTCGTCCCATTGACGGTGAGCTCGATCATGTCGATGTGTCCCCTAGCGGATCTGGTCGGCACAACAGCACTGCCTGATAGACGCCGCGGCGTATTTCCGATTCCTGCGGGATCATGTGCAATCCCTGCGGAATGCCGTATCGGAACGATCGGTCTTCACGTCAGCCTGGCCGCAGCACAATTCGCGATACTGCCCCGGCGTGAGAGTTGCGGCCTTGCGGAACACGCGCGTGAAATTGGCCTGCGAGCCAAAGCCGAACTCAAGTGCAATTTCGACCAGAGACAGACGGTCGCCTGCGAGTTCGTGCCGCGCAGCCTGGACGCGGCGATCGGTCACGTAACGGTGCGGCGACAATCCGGTCGCCTCGCGAAACAGCCGGGAGAAATGATACGGGCTGAGGCAGGCCTGGGCCGCCAGATCCTCGAGCCTGATATCGCTGGCAAGAGAAGCCTCGATATAGTCCAGCACGCGCTGCAGGCGCCTGGGATCGAGCGACGGCGACTTGTCGGGCGCTCGCCAGCGGTCGATGGTATAATTCCCCAGAAGGTGCGCGGCGAGCGCAACCTGGATTCCCTCCACGAACAGCGCGTCGGTCGGCTGGCGCGGGCGATGGAGCAGATCGCGAAGCGGCGAGCAAATGTGGAAGAGCACCTGGTCCGCCAGACCGTGGGCGTAGGCGATCTCGACTTTCGCCGGATCGATATCGAAATCCGCAAGCGCGCTCTGGTCCAGCAGCGTCGGGGGCAGATAGAGATGAAGACATTCCATCCGGTCCGAAAGCTCGAGATGGCTCTCCTGCGTCCCCACGGGCACGAGGTAGCTCATGCCCGGCCGTGCGAGGCTCTTCTGGACTTCGCCATTGCCGGCCCGGCACACCATCCCGCCGCCTGACAGCACCATGACGATTTCGGTGCAGATGGGAACGGGCGTTGCCTGGCGCCCCGCCTCGAACCTGCGATGCTCGATGCTCAGCCCCGGCCAGTCGCTGGTCTCCGCGAGCTTCTCGCTGTTTTTGTATTTCTGATCTCCATGTGTCACGAGCGCCATCACGACCTCCGCTTCGTTGCGGCGAATCCCGGCCCCGTATCGCGAGCGAGCGATCATTCCATCCGGTGATGAGTTGCAGCCCCGGCCGCTGCCACGCCGACCGCGAATTTCTCACAAGCGGCGATAGCGAAGTCCAGAGGCGGCGCGGTTAAAAGAGGTAAAAGTCAGGCAAAGCAAAGGCTTGGAGCGCGGCGTGCTCGGCTTTGAAAGCCGATCTCTTCATGGAAGAGCAAGATGCGTTGGTCATCGCGCAGGAATCGGAAATACCGCAGTGCTCGCGTGCGCTAGCGAAGGGCTCATCAACGGCAATGCCGCCGTATCGATGATCGGAGCCTGGTATGAAGCCGCTTATCTCCGCGCTTGCCGCAATGTCGATCGCAACGGCCGCCCCCGCGGTCGCGGCCGAGAGGACCGTTTCCATCGTCCTTGTCCACGGTGCCTTCGTCGACGGCTCGGGCTGGAAGGACACCTACAACATCCTCTCGGACGCGGGCTATGAAGTGCTCGTCGTCCAGCAGCCGACGATCACACTTCGCGACGATGTCGCGGAGACCGAGCGCGTGATCGCCAAGGCGCGGCATCCGGTCATTCTCGTCGGGCATTCCTATGGTGGAATGGTCATCACCGAAGCCGGCGACAATCCGAAAGTTCGCAGCCTCGTCTATCTCGCGGCATTTGCCCCTGATGCCGGCGAGTCGGTCAGCACGCTGGCGGAAGCCCCAGTGCCGGCCGGCGAGCACAAGGCTCCGCTGGTCACTGAGGGCAATTATCTCCTCGTCGACCGCGAAAAATTCCCCACCTCGTTCGCGGCCGATGTCGATGCGGCCACGACCCGCTTCATGGGTGCCGCGCAACTGCCCTGGGGATTGCTGGCGGTGCAGACCAAGGTCGATCGCGTCGCCTGGAAGGCGAAGCCGACCTATTACATGGTGACGAGCGAGGATCACATGATCCCGCCGACCGCACAGCGCACCATGGCCAAGCGTTCCGGCGCGAAGGTGACGGAGCTGAAAAGCAGCCACGCGGTGATGCTGTCGCATCCGCGCGAAGTCGCAGCGTTCATCAGAAGCGCAGACACGTCCGCAGCCGACTGAGATTGGTCGCGCCGCTCACGAATGGTCTTGCCCGTCACACAGAAGGACTCGGAACATGGCCCTCAAGGATATTCTCCCGGGAAAACTGGGTTTCGGTGCGGCGCCGCTCGGCAACATGTTCCGCGACATCCCGGAGCAGGAAGCGATCGCGACGGTGAACGCGGCCTGGGACGACGGCATCCGCTATTTCGACACGGCGCCCTTCTATGGCGCAGGCCTCGCCGAGATCCGCATGGGCGCCGCACTCGCCGGCCGGCCGCGAAGCGACTATGTCGTCAGCACCAAGGTCGGCCGCCTGATCCTGGACGAGATCGAGGATGTCGGCGCCCGCGACCTCGGCGAGAAGGGCGGCGTCTTCAAATACGGTCGCCCGAACAGGATCGTGAACGACTATTCCCGGGACGCGACGCTGCGCTCGATCGAGGACAGTCTGAAGCGGCTCGCTACCTCCCACATCGACATCGCCTTCGTGCATGACGTCGCGCAGGATTTCTACGGCGACGAGTGGCTTTCGGTGTTCGAAAGCGCGCGCAAGGGTGCGTTCAAGGCGCTCGACCGGCTGCGCGACGAGGGCGTGATCAAGGCGTGGGGTCTCGGCGTCAACCGGGTCGAGCCGATCGAGCTGCTGCTCGCGCTCGAAGAGCCGCGCCCCGACGGCTTCCTGCTCGCGGGCCGCTACACGCTGCTCGACCATGCAAGGGCGCTTCAGCGGGTGATGCCGATGGTTGCGGAACATGAGCTCGCGATCGTCGTCGGCGGCCCCTACAGTTCGGGCGCCCTCGTCGGCGGCCCGAATTTCGAATATGCGCCGGCGCCCCCGGAAATTCTCAACAAGGTGGCGCGGATCAAGGCGATCGCCGACCGCTACGGCATCAGCATGAAGGCGGCTGGCCTGCAGTTCGCGCTCGCCAATCCGGTGGTGGCGGCCGTGATTCCCGGTGCGAGCCGCCCGAACCGCATCGCCGAGGATCGCGCCGCACTCGAGGAAGCCATTCCCGCCGATTTCTGGCGCGAGCTGCGTTCGGAGGGACTCGTCAACGCCGCAGCTCCGCTTCCCGGCACCGATTGAGCCGCCCGAGAGCGCAGCAGATTCATCCCGGCCGGGTGCTGCTTCGGCCGGCACGATAACACACGCAAAATCCACCGAGCGATCACGGAGAGCGACATGACAGAAGAATCACACAACGCCGCCGACATGGGCCGCCGTACCCTGCTCCAGACAGCCGGCGCAGCCGTCGTCACGGGTCTCTTCGCCGGCACGACCGACGCGCGGGCCGCGACACAAGACGCGGGCGCCATGTCGTCAGCCGAGCGCAACGAAGCGCCGCTCGGCGCGCGGCTCCAGGGTGTCCAGCATTTCGGGCTGACGGTGCAGAACATGGAGCGGGCCTATCAGTTCTACACGGAGGTGCTCGGCGGCACGGAGGTGTTCCGTCACGGCGACTTCCAGGGCGACGGGGTGCAGAACACGCTGCTGGCCGACCAGGAGATCGAGGCGAATGCACGCGGGGTCAATCCGCGAACCATCGGCGTACCCGACCTCAGAAGCGGAGCGCAGCGGCTCGATGTCCGCTTCATTCAGTTCGACAACATGGTGCTCGAACTGCTGCAATATCGCGAGGCCGACCAGCCCATGGGCAGCGCGAAGAGTTTTGCCGAACCGTTGGAGCACATGAGCCCGGCTTTCCCGCGCATGATGCACATCTGCTTCTACGTTCGTGATGACGTCGACTTCAACAAGTTCATCGCCGACCTCGAAGCCGAATCCGCGCGCCGCGGCATGACGCAAGTGCGGGCGAACCGCACCATCCGCGTCATGACGGAGGCGGACCGCAAGGCCGCGCCCCGCAACACCAACACGAACCGGGTGACCGCGGAACCTTCGAACGGCTGGGAGCTGATCTATTGCAAGGGTCCTGAAGGCGAGCAGCTCGAGTTCGTCAAAGCGCTCGGCCCGGTCAAGCAACGCTTCAGCGAGGCCCTGGCCAAGCGGCAGCAGACAATCGTGCGCTGACCCATCAAACGTCGGGCATCGGCTTCCGCTGGTCGCCCGACAAAGCGATCACGATCACAATGAAGGACTTCATCATGCGAACTATCGTCCGCAATTCACTTCCCGCCCTGCTGTTCGCCGCCTCGATGACCATCACGACGCCATCGGCCGTAGCACAGGAAGCGCCGCGCGTGCGCTATCAGGAGATTCCGGAAGGCGCCTATTCGGTGGTGGCTCAAGTGCGCGCCAAGGCGGGGAAGGAAGACGCGTTGCGCGCGGCCACGCTTCCGCTGATCGAGCTGGTTCGGGGCGATCCCAAGAACCTGGTCTATTTTCTGCAGGAAGACCGCGCCAAACCCGGTCATTTCATCTTCTACGAGGTGTTCGCCAGCCAGGCCGATTTCGACGCGCATAATGCGATGCCTTACGTGAAGGACTGGTTCGCCAAGCTGCCGGAGCTTGCCGATGGCGGCGTCGAGGTCATGCGCATGGCGGTTCTTGGCGTGCCCAGGAAATAGCCGGCGCCTGCGCGAGCCGTTTTGTCGCAGCCATCCTGCGGGCAAATGCCCGCCGCAATCGTGCGAATTCAGAACGGCTCACTCCAACAATTTTGCAGCGCATGATAATTGCAAGCGATCTCTTCGATCGATTGGCAATGATCAATGCAGGCTGCCACCGAGACACGGCAACGGGGCACACGCCGACAGGAACTCACATACTGCTTCGGCCCATTTCGACTGGTTCCCAGCCGCCAGCTCCTCCTGCTCGACAGGCGCCCCGTCAAACTGGGCGGACGCGCATTCGAGCTGTTGCAGCTGCTGGTACAGCGTCGCGGCGAGCTGGTCAGCAAGAATGAGCTGATGACGGCGGCGTGGCCAGGCACCTTCCTCCACGACAGCAATCTCAAGGTCAACATGTGGAGCGTGCGGCGTTCGCTGGGGGATACCCAGATCGAGCCCGTCTACATCGCGACCGTGGCGCGCCGCGGGTACAAGTTCATCGCGGAGGTGCAAATCAGCATCAGCGACGTCGAGGACGATCTGGCGCTCGCCGAACCGGTTCCCTTGTCCAGGCCGCCCTTGTTGCGCGGCATCGTTGGTCGCGCGGCGGAAATCGCCGAAATCGCCGATCTGTTGGCCGACAACAGGCACGTGACCCTGGCTGGCGCAGGAGGGATCGGCAAGACGACAGTTGCTTTGGCCGTCGCCCAGGCGTTCGCGCCACGGTGCCGCGACGGCGTCTGCTTCGTCGATCTCGCTACGATCTCCGATCCGATGCTTTTCGGCACAGCGCTGGTGACGGCCCTGGGCATCCGAGGCAATACGGACAACGGTCTGGCGGCAGCCCTCGATTATCTGAGGTCGCGGCAGATGCTGCTCATTCTGGACAATTGCGAGCATGTGCTGCCTGCCGCCACGATCTTTGCCGGCAAGTTCCTGACGGACACATCGCCGTCCAGGCTGCTTGCGACGAGCCGCGAGCCGCTCGGCACCGCCACCGAGCATGTCGTCCGGCTTGGTTCGCTACCCTCACCGCGTTCCGGCCTCGCCCTGACCGTCGATCAGGCCGTGACATTTCCGGCGGTGCAGCTGTTCGTCCGCCGTGCCGCCGAATGGTCGGACTACCAGTTCGTCGACGATGATTGCGAGGCCGTCGCCGCGATCTGCCACGCGCTCGACGGCCTTCCGCTGGCCATTGAACTGGCGGCAGCCCAGATCGGCAGATTCAATCCGCGCGAACTGGTCGCGATGCTCGATCAGAAGCTGGGTTTTCGCGCCCCCGGCGCCGATGGCTCGCCGCCGCGCCATGAGACCCTGATGGCGGCGATCGACTGGAGCTTCCGGCTGCTGTCGCAGAAGGAAGCCAGGCTATTCGCCCTGCTGTCGGTGTTCAGCGACGCGTTCGAGGTGGAGGATGCGGCTTTCGTCGCGGAAGCGGCAGGGCTCACGCCGGTCGACGTCGTTACCGGCCTCGGCAGCCTCGTCTCCAAGTCGCTGTTGAGCGCGCAGGCCCGGGGCGCGGTCCTGAGCTACCGGCTGCTCGACAGCACACGCCGCTATGCGGCCGAGCGGCGCCAGGCCGATCCCGCCTGCCGCCAGGCGCTGCGCCGTCATGCGGAGCGTGTCCTCGCGCTCTTCGAACAGTCCGAGGAGGAGTGGAACTGGCGCGAACCGAGCGACTGGACAGAGCGCTACCTTGGTCGCATCGCCGATTTGCGGGCTGCGCTTTCATGGGCGTTTGGCGAGGAAGGCGATCCCGTCCTCGGGATCAGGCTCACGGTTGCGGCGATCACCTTGTGGTCGGAAACCTTCATCCTGTCGGAAGCGCAGGCGGGGCTGGAGGACGCGCTCGCCCTGGCCAAGACCGTCGCGTGCGACGATCTGTCGAAGGCAAAGCTTGCCTGTGCTCTTGGATGGAGCTTGTTCTACGCCCGCAACATGTCGAATGAGAACGAGGTTGCCTGGCTCGATGCGATCGCCTTTGCAAGGCGCGCCGGCAGCATTGAGTATCAGCAGCGCGCGCTGGTGGGTTTTGCCTTTTACCTGTTGCAGATCGGTCAGGTCCCGCGCGCCATAACCTATCTCGAGGAGGCCACCGCGCTGACCAACCGGGACCGCGACCTGACGGCAACGTCCGAAGCCGATCGGGCCCTCGCCTGGGCCCACGCCTTTGCCGGCGAGTTGCGCAAGAGCCGCCCGGTTCTGGATCGTCTCGCGGCAACCTATTCGCTGGCCGAGGGCCGTTCGCGCAAGGATGCGAACGAGGTCTACCGGTTCATCACCGTCCGCTTCAACCTGCCCTTCGTTGCGTGGATGCAAGGGCAAGCCGACTACGCGGCAAGGCTGGCCCGCGATGCCGTCGACGCCGCGGACCGCGGCGGCCATTGGGTGTCGCAGTCGAACGCACTTGGGCTTGCCGCACTTCCTGTCGCGCTCGAAACCGCCAACCTGGATGCGCTCGAGAGCTTCACGATGCGGCTGCGTCGCAACCTGGAACGCGAGCGCATCTCGCGCTGGGTTCCGGTCGAGCGCTATTTCTCCGCCTGCCTTCGCGAGCTGCGTGGCGATCAACGCGCGGTGGAGGATATCCGGGCCGCGATCGACGAACTGATCGAATGCCGTTTCCTGATGCGGATCGGCAGCTATCTTGCGGTCCTCGCCCGCGCCTATCTGCGGCAAGGGCGGATCTCTGAAGCGCGCGAAGCCATCACGCGGGCGATCGCACATCAGGAACGTCAGGGCGAGCGCTGGTGCCGGTCGGAACTCCAGCGGGTCGATGCAGCGGTCCTTTTCCATGCCGGCGAGCCCCTGCTCGCCGAAAAGCGGCTACAGCAGGCGCTCGCCGAAGCGCGCGCCATCGGTGCGATGACCTTCGCGTTGCGGATCTCCACCGACCTCGCCGCGCACTGGATTGCGACCGGCCGCAGGCCCAAAGCCGTTCGACTGCTCGCCCCGATTTATGACGAATTCACCGAGGGCTTCGAGACGCCGGATCTCGTTGCTGCCAAGCGCCTGCTGCAGCGCATGCGGCCAATGGCGAGCGGCTGCAGCCATTATCGCCGACCGGGGCCGGTGCACGCTCGCGGTGCATAGCTGGCCTACCGCCGCGCTCACCGCGCGCGCTTTACGCTTCCCGGATTTCCTGATCCTCTCTCCCCAACCAGCCGGATCAACCGGCCTTGCCAGGGAGAGAGACGTCATGAAGCTCGGCACCGCGATTGCGGAAATCATGAGGCGCGAGGGGATCGAGATCCTTTGCGGCTATCCCGTCAATCACCTGATCGAGCATGCGGCCAAGGCCGAGATCCGCCCGGTCATGGTGCGGCAGGAGCGCGTCGGCATCCACATGGCGGATGCGATCTCGCGGGTGACGTCGGGACGCAGTATCGGCGCGTTCTGCATGCAGCACGGGCCGGGCGCGGAGAACGCGATGGGCGGCGTCGCGCAGTGCTTCGGCGAATCCGTTCCCGTGCTGGTGCTGCCGATGGGCTATCAGCGCCGGCTTGCGCATATCGAGCCGAACTTCAATTCCAGCGAGGCGATGAAGCCGTTCGCAAAATCGTCCGAGCCGATCATCCTGGCCGCGGAAGTCGCCAGCATCTTTCGTCGCACCTTCACCAAGCTGAAGAACGGCCGCGGCGGACCCGTGATCGTCGAGATTCCCTCCGACATGTGGAACGAGGAGGTGCCGGAGCCGCTGAACTACACGCCGGTGCTGCGCACCCGCTACGGCGCGGACCCTGTTCATGTGAAGGAAGCGGCCGACCTGCTCGTCAACGCAAAGCGGCCCGTGATCTATGCCGGCCAGGGCGTGCATTACGCGCAGGCCTGGCCGCAATTGAAACGGCTCGCCGAGCGTCTCGCTATACCCGTCACCACCAGCCTCGGCGGCAAATCGGCGTTTCCGGAGACGCATCCGCTCTCGCTCGGCTCCGGCGGCCTCGCGGTACCCCGTGCCGTCCCGAAATTCCTCGCCGAGGCCGACGTCATCTTCGGCATCGGCTGCTCCTTTACGGAGACCAATTTCGGCGTCGCGATGCCCAAGGGCAAGACCATCATCCATTCGACGCTCGATCCGAATCATCTCAACAAGGACGTCGAGGCCAGGATCGGCCTCGTCGGCGACGCCGGCCTCGTGCTCGATGCGCTGCTCGAGGAGATCGGCAAGACCGTCACCGCGGACCGCGACGCCTCGGCGGTCGCGGCGGAGATCGCGGCCTCGCACAGGGAGTGGCTGGCGAAATGGATGCCGAAGCTCACCAGCAATGACGCACCTTTAAGCCCCTATCGCGTGCTGTGGGACTTGCAGCACACCGTCGACATCAAGAACACCATCATCACGCATGATGCCGGCAGCCCGCGCGACCAGCTCTCTCCGTTCTGGAAGGCGGTCGAGCCGCTCACCTATCTCGGCTGGGGCAAGACGACGCAGCTCGGCTATGGCCTCGGGCTCGCGATGGGCGCAAAGCTGGCAAAGCCCGACAAGCTCTGCATCAACGTCTGGGGCGATGCCGCCATCGGCTTCACCGGCATGGATTTCGAGACCGCGGTGCGCGAGCGCATTCCGATCATGTCGATCTTGCTCAACAATTTCTCGATGGCGATCGAGCTGAAGGTGATGCCGGTCTCGACCGAAAAATATCGCTCGACCGACATCTCCGGCGACTATGCCGCGATGGCGCGCGCCTTCGGCGGCTATGGCGAGCGGGTAACGAGGCCCGAAGACATCATCCCCGCTATCAGGCGCGGCATCCAGAAGACGCAGGAAGGCATCCCCGTGCTGCTGGAGTTCATCACCAGCAAGGAGACCGAGGTGTCGCGGCCGGGCACCTGAGCAGGCAGCTCCCGGCCGCAAGCCTTGCTGTCGCTGGCGCTGGCTCCCGCCGCAGAAGGTGTGATAATCCGGCCCGGTGCCGCGCCTGTCGCGGCATTTAGCCGGATTGCGAATGACCGACCCCTCCCACGATGCCGCCGACGAACTCGCAGCCGAGAACGCGCGGCTGCGCAGCGCGCTCGCGATTGCGCGCGATCGGGAGAGTGCCAGCGCGGAAATCCTGCGCACCATCGCGGCCTCCCCCTCCGACGCGCGGCCGGTGTTCGCTGCGATCGCGTCCAGCTCGAAACGCCTGCTCGGCGGCTTCTCCGCCACCGTGCTTCAGTTCATCGGCGACGAGCTCCACCTCGTGGCGTTCACGCCGACCAGCCCCGAGGCGGATGAAGGGCTGAAGGCCTCGTTCCCGCGCAAGATCACCGACTTTCCGACCTTCGCCCTGGTTCGTAACGGCGAGACGATCCAGTTTCCCGACAGCGAGGCTGACGATGTCCCGGAGCTGAACAGGACTCTTGCTCGGCTGCGCGGCTTCCGCAGCGTGCTGTTCATGCCGCTGATGAACCGGGGCACGCCGGTCGGCATGATCAGCGTCACGCGCGCCGAGCCCGGCGCATTCGCGCCCGATCTCGTGCAGCTGCTCCAGACCTTTGCCGACCAGGCCGTGATCGCGATCGAGAACGCACGGCTGTTCAACCAGACGCGCGAGGCACTGGAGCGCCAGACCGCGACCGCCGACATCCTGAAGGTGATGGCCGCCTCACCCTCCGACGTCCAGCCGGTGTTCGACGCCATCGCCGCCAACGCGAACCGGCTGATCGGCGGCTTCTCCACGGCCGTGCTGCGCTACGTCGACGGCGCCGCGCATCTCGCGGCGTTCACACCGACCGATCCGGCCGGTGATCGCGTGCTTCAGGCCTCGTTCCCCGTGCCTTTCGCGCAGTTCCCGCCGTATCAGCTCGTGGCCAATGGGGCCGCGGCGCAATTGCCCGACACCGAGCTCGAGCCTGCCGCGCGCGACATCGCACGCGCGCGCGGCTATCGCAGCATGCTGTTCGCGCCCCTGATGAGCGAGGGCGAGGCCATCGGCATCATCATCACCACGCGCCGCGCGACGGGCGCATTCGCCGAACATCATGTGCGGCTGCTGCAGACCTTCGCCGACCAGGCGGTGATCGCGATCAAGAATGTCAGCCTGTTCAACGCCACCAGGGAAGCGCTGGAGCGCCAGACTGCGACCGCCGACATCCTGAAGGTGATCGCGGCTTCGCCCGCCGATGTCACCCCGGTGTTCCAGGCGATCTCCGACAGTGCCAAGGCGCTGATCGGCGGGCATTCCTCCACCGTCACCCGCGTCATCGACGGCATGCTGCATCTGGCTGCCTTCACCACTGACAATGAAGCCGGCAATGCGGACCTGCTCAGCTCCTTCCCGGCGCCGCTGTCCTCCTCGGGCATTCACAGCCGGGTGGCAACGAGCGGAGAGTATGCTTTCCGCAGCGACATGCAGAACGAGCCCGATCTCACCGACGCCATGAAGGAGCTGGCGCGCACCCGCGGCTATCGCAGCATCGTCGTGGTGCCGATGCTGCGCGACGGCATTGCGATCGGCACCATCGCGGTGACGCGGCGGGAGGCCGGTCAGTTCCCGGACAAGGCAATCAACCTACTCAAGACCTTTGCCGATCAGGCCGTGATCGCGGTCGAGAACACGCGCCTGTTCAACGAGGTGCAGGACCGCACGAGGGAGCTCGCCAGATCGCTCGACGACTTACGCGCAGCGCAGGACCGGCTGATCCAGACCGAGAAGCTTGCCTCGCTCGGCCAACTCACCGCCGGCATCGCGCACGAGATCAAGAACCCGCTCAACTTCGTCAACAATTTTGCCTCGCTTTCCGCCGAGCTGACGAGCGAGTTGAACGAGGTGCTGGCGCCCGCCCCGCTCGCTCACGATGTCCGCAGCGAGGTCGACGAGCTGACCGGGCTCCTGAAGGACAATCTGGACAAGGTCGTGCAGCACGGGCGGCGCGCCGATTCCATCGTCAAGAACATGCTGCTGCATTCGCGCGAGGGCGGCGGCGAGCATCGCTTAAGCGACATCAACGCGCTGGTCGAGGAGAGCCTCAACCTCGCCTACCACGGCGCACGCGCCGAGAAGCCGCAGTTCGACGTGACGCTGAAGCGCGAGCTCGATCCCGCGGCCGGGCAAGCCGAAGTGTTTCCGCAGGAGATCACGCGGGTGCTGCTGAACCTGATCTCGAACGGATTTTACGCGGTGACCAGGCGCAAGGCGGAGGACGGCGGCGCCGGCTACGAGCCGGTGGTGATCGCTGCAACCCGCGATCGCGGCGAGCACATCGAAATCCGGATTCGCGACAACGGCACCGGTATTCCGGACGAGGTGAAGGAGAAGATGTTCAATCCGTTCTTCACCACCAAGCCGGCCGGCGAAGGCACCGGCCTCGGGCTGTCGATGAGCCATGATATCGTGGTCAAGCAGCACGGCGGCACGATCGACGTCGCGACCGAGCCGGGCGAGTTCACCGAATTCACGATCCTGCTGCCGCGGAAGAGCGGCTTCCCGGACAAGGACGGACGATAGCTTCGCGCGGAAGGTGCTTTGATGAATCTGACCCGGCTCATTCGGCGACAATTGGTCTCGCTGTCCGGCGTCGGCCTGATGCTGGGCGCCCTGTTCTTCGCGGCCGCGCTGACGCCGACGCTGGTGCCGCGGAGCTATCTCACGCAAGGCGCCCTTGCCGGCACCTGCTTTGCGATCGGTTACCTCGCCGGCAACCTTTGGCGCTGGCTGTGGCACTATCTCGAGCTGCCCGAGCCCTCGACACGCCTGCGCTCGCAGGCCAATGCGCTGGTCGCGGCGGGCTGCCTGGTCGTCGTCGTCATCTATCTGTGGCGCGCCGCCGAATGGCAGAACTCGATCCGCGCTGTGATGAAGATGCCGCCGGTCGAAACCGCGCATCCGCTCAAGGTCTGCGCCATCGCCCTCGTCACCTTCGCCGCATTGCTGCTGCTGGGGCGGCTGTTCGCGCTCGTATCGCGATTCCTCGCCTGGCACGCGAAGCGTATCATTCCACGCAAGGTCGCGAACGTCATTGGCGTGGTGGTTGCGGGCCTGCTGTTCTGGTCGATTGCCAGCAATGTCCTGATCAGCACGGCGTTTCGCGCGCTCGATTCGTCCTTCCGTGAACTCGACGCCCTGCACGAGCCCGAACGGCCGCAGCCGACCGCGCCGGATCGCACGGGAAGTCCGGCGTCGCTGGTGAAGTGGACGGAGCTCGGACGCACGGGCCGCCGGTTCATTGCCTCGGGTCCGACCGCAGCGGACATCGGCGCCGTCACGGGCCGGGCCGCACGTGACCCCGTGCGCGTCTACGTGGGCCTCGCCGGCGGAGGCACGGCGCAGGCGCGCGCCAGGCTTGCACTCGAGGAGCTCAAGCGGCAGCGCGGCTTTGAACGCAAGATCCTGATCGTGATCACGCCGACCGGGACCGGCTGGGTCGATCCGTCCGCGATGGATACGGTCGAATACCTCCACCACGGCGACGTCGCGAGCGTGGCGATGCAATATTCCTATCTCAACAGCCCGCTGTCGCTGCTGTTTCAGCCTGAATACGGCGCAGAGGCCGCGCGCGCCCTGTTCGCGGAAATCTACGGCTACTGGACGACACTGCCGAAGGACCGGCGGCCGAAGCTGTACCTCCACGGCCTCAGCCTTGGCGCCATGAACTCCGAAAAATCAGCAGAACTGTTCGAGACGATCGGCGATCCCATTGCCGGCGCGCTATGGAGCGGGGCACCGTTCGAGAGCCGCATCTGGCGCTCGGTCACCGCGAACCGCAATCCTGGCTCGCCGGCGTGGCTGCCGGAATTCCGCGACAGCCGCTTCGTACGCTTCATGAACCAGAACGGGCCGACGGTGCCGCCGGATACGCCCTGGGGCCCGATGCGCGTCGTCTACCTGCAATATGCCAGCGACGCGATCACGTTCTTCGCCTATCGCGATGCCTTTCAGGCCCCGGCCTGGATGAGCGCACCGCGCGGGCCGGACGTCTCGCCGGAGCTGCGATGGTATCCGATCGTGACGATGATGCAGCTCGCCCTCGACATGGCGGTCGCGACCAATACCCCGATGGGCTTTGGCCATGTCTACGCGCCCGAGCACTACGCTGATGCCTGGGTCGCGGTCACCAATGTCCATGATTGGTCTGCTGAAGCACTGGCGCGGCTCAAGGAACAGCTCGCGGCGAAAGCGCGGAAGACGGGCAATGCCGACGACGATCCCGATCGCGGCGGCTAACCCCTACTCGGCCATCTCCACCTGCTGCGTGACGGTCGGACCGGCCAGCGGCCGCTCCTCCATCATGATCAGGCAGAGCGCGGCGCCGGTCATCAGCGCCGTGGCGGCGCCGAAGACGTAGCGGAATGCATGCCGCATGTCCTCGGTGGGGATCGCAGGGATGCCGCCTGCGACATGATGCTCGCCGGCGAGCGGAATGTCGGCGCCGAGCGCGATCAGCAGGATCGCTGCGAAGGCTGCGACCGTGAACGAGGACATCAGCGAGCGGAAGAAGTTCAGCGCGCCGGTGATGGTGCCGACTTGCGGCCGCGGGACCGAATTCTGCAGCGAGACCACGCAGACCGGGAAGGTCGTGCCGAGGCCGAGCGCAAACGCGGCCATCAGCGTCAGCAGCCCCCAGAGCGGCAAGGTCGTGAATGTGAGGCCGAGGCCGCACAGCGCGGCCCAGGACGTGCCGACGATGGCGACGCGCTTGTAGTGCTTGGCGCGCGCCATGGTGCGGCCGGCGATCGCCGCACCGCAGGTCGAGACCGCCGCGAGCGGGATCAGCGCAAGCCCCGCCTCGCTGGCGCTGAGATGGTAGACCGACTCGTAATAGAGCGGGAGCTGCACGGTAAGACCCGTGATCGCCCCGAGCGCGCAGCCGCCGGCCGTCAGGCCGAACGGTGCGACCCTTCCGCCAAGCATCGGCAGCGGCAGGAACGGCTCGTCCGCGCGGCGTGCATGCCAGACGAAGGTGACGGCGAGCGCGACGGCGCCTCCGACCATCGCGAGCACGGTCGGCGACAGCCAGGGATAGCGCGTGCCGCCCCAGGTCAGCACCAGCATGAAGACGACGGCGGAGGCCATCAGCAGCACGCCGCCGAGCCAGTCGACCTTGCGCTTGCGGTGGAACACCGGGATCTTCTTCATCTTCGGCAGCAGCAGCGCAAGGGCCGCGGCCGTGAGCGGCAGGTTGATCCAGAAGATCATCGACCAGTGCAGATGCTCGGCGAACACGCCGCCGATCACAGGGCCGAGGATGCCGCCGACCATCCAGACGCTGGAGAAATAGGCCTGGTACTGGCCGCGCTCGCGCGGGCTCACGACGTCGGAGATCACCGTCTGCACGACAGGCATGATGCCGCCGCCGCCAAGGCCCTGCAGGCCGCGCGCGAGGATCAGCATCGGCATGTTCGGCGCGATCGCGCACAGGATCGAGCCGGCCACGAACAGGCTGAGCGAGGTGATGATCATGGCCTTGCGGCCGTAGATGTCGCTGAGCGTGCCGAACACCGGCGCGACCGCGGTCGAGGCGAGCAAATAGGCGGTGATGACCCAGGACAGGTTGGAGACGTCCTGGAACTGACGCCCGATGGTCGGCAGCGCGGTCGCCACGATGGTCTGGTCGAGGGCTGCCAGGAACATCGTCAGCATCAGGCTGATGACGATGGTGCGGACCTCGTCGGAGCTCAGCGGTACCGGCGGCGCGATGGACGGCGCATCATCGACGCTGATGACCTCGCTCGGAAGGCGGGACAGCTCTTCGGCAATGTCGTCGGGCAATGCCTGGATGTCGGCAGAACTGCTCTGCCGGTCGAACTTGTTCATCTCGATCGGACGCATGAGGCGGCGCAACGCCGCGAAGGATTCATTCTATGCAGCCCAATGTAGACAGCAAAGTTCTTCCCGGGCAGGCACCGCGGCGCATGGGTGCATCCCATCGCCGGGTCATCCCGAACACGTGATGAGGCCTGCGCGGATCAGTCCTTCGGGCGTCGCTTCAGGCGTGCCCGTTTCGGCAGCATGGCCGGCCATTGCACGATGTGATCCTCGAGGTCCTCGTCCGGGACCTCCTCCTCACTGCCCTCGACCCGGCCGCGTACGGAGACGCCGGCTTCATGGACGGTGTTGGGATCACCGGAGACCAGCGGATGCCACCAATAGAGGTCGCGCCCCTCGGCGACGAGCTTGTAGCCGCAGCTCGGCGGCAGCCAGTTCAGGGTGCGGACATTGGCCGGGGTCAGGCGGACGCAGTCCGGAACCTTGTCGGAGCGATTCGGATAGTCCTTGCAGGCGCAGGTCGCACCATCGAGCAGCTTGCAGCCGATATGGGTGAAATAGATCTGCCCGGTATCCTCGTCCTCGAGCTTGTTCAGGCAGCAGCGCCCGCAGCCGTCGCACAGGCTCTCCCATTCCTCCCCAGACATCTCTTCCAACGTCTTGGTTTTCCAGAAGAATCCTTCCTGGCCGGAAGGTCGTTTGGGAGCTGCGGTCATGCGCCTCAACAAGATTCGAAAGAGCTACGGCTAACCCATCTAGGCCGTGCGGCCGTCACGCTGCAAGCAACGCCCCCGGAACGCCCGTAATGAACCGGGGTTCGATTAGGCCTGTTGTTCAAAATCGTGAGCCTGACCATTGGTTTATGGGCCCTGCTCGGTTAGAAGGAACACAGAGTCCCCAGAGGACGCGAACCGGGCGCCTTGGGTTTGCCGCAACATTCCCTCAAGACGTCTCGATGCCGCCCCCGGCCGGGTGCTTGAACGCTTTCGAACCAAGCCTCAAGGGTTCTAGGTGCGCCAGATCATACCACCGCATTGGAAGCAAAAGGTCCGGAATTTCTTCCTGGACCTCGATGCGCGCATCGACTCCTCCCTGTTCTCCTCGGCCAAGGGCATCCGCGAGCTCTACGAGCGCTACTCGACCTTCATGGACCGCTTCTATGTCGGGCGGTGGAAGCGCTGGGTGTTCATCGAGCCGCTGTCGGAGGCGGCAACGCTCGGGCTCGGCGGCCTGGTCGTGATGCTCACGCTCGCCATCCCCGCCTTCCGCGAGACCGCGGACGAGGACTGGCTGAAGAAGTCCGATCTCGCGGTGAGCTTCCTCGATCGCTACGGCAACCCGATCGGCAGCCGCGGCATCAAGCACAACGACTCCATCCCGCTGGAAGATTTCCCCGACGTCCTGATCAAGGCGACGCTGGCGACCGAAGACCGCCGCTTCTACGAGCATTTCGGCATCGACATCGCCGGCACCGCGCGCGCGCTCGTCACCAACGCGCAAGCCGGCGGCGTCCGCCAGGGCGGCTCCTCGATCACCCAGCAGCTCGCGAAAAACCTGTTCCTGAGCAACGAGCGCACCATCGAGCGCAAGGTCAACGAGGCCTTCCTCGCGATCTGGCTGGAATGGCGCCTGACCAAGAACGAGATCCTCAAGCTGTATCTCGACCGCGCCTATATGGGCGGCGGCACTTTTGGCGTCGACGGCGCAGCCCACTTCTATTTCAACAAGTCGGCACGCGACGTGACGCTGGCGGAAGCGGCGATGCTCGCCGGCCTGTTCAAGGCCCCGACCAAGTACGCCCCCCACATCAACCTGCCCGCCGCCCGCGCGCGCGCCAACGTCGTGCTCGACAACCTCGTCGATGCCGGCTTCATGACCGAGGGCCAGGTGTTCGGCGCCCGCCGTAACCCCGCCTTCGCCGTCGACCGCCGCGACGAGGCTTCGCCGAACTATTATCTCGACTACGCCTTCGACGAGATGCGCAAGCTGGTCGACACCTTCCCGAAATCCTACGTCGAGCGCGTCTTCGTGGTACGCCTCGCCATCGACGCCAACGTGCAGAAGGCGGCGGAGGACGCGGTCGAGAACCAGCTGCGCCAGTTCGGCCGCGACTATCACGCGACGCAGGCGGCGACCGTCGTCGCCGATCTCGACGGCGGCATCCGCGCCATGGTCGGCGGCCGCGATTATGGCGCCAGCCAGTTCAACCGCGCCACCGACGCCTATCGCCAGCCCGGCTCCTCGTTCAAGCCCTACGTCTACACCACGGCCCTCCTCAACGGCTTCACGCCGAACTCGATCGTGGTCGACGGCCCGGTCTGCATCGGCAATTGGTGCCCGCAGAACTATGGCCATTCCTATTCCGGCTCGGTGACGCTGACGCAGGCGATCACACGCTCGATCAACGTGGTGCCGGTCAAGCTGTCGATCGCGATCGGCCAGAAGGAACAGCCGAAGGCGCCGAACCCGGCCAAGATCGGCCGCGCCAAGATCGTCGAGGTCGCGCGCCGCTTCGGCCTCAAGGCGCCGCTGCCCGATACGCCCTCGCTGCCGATCGGCTCGGACGAAGTCACCGTGCTCGAGCACGCCGTCGCCTACGCGACGTTCCCGAACCGCGGCAAGTCGGTGACGCCGCATTCGGTGCTGGAGGTGCGCACCGGCGCCGGCGACCTGGTCTGGCGCTGGGACCGCGACGGGCCGAAGCCGAAGCAGGCCATTCCGCCGAACATCGCCGCCGACATGGCGGGCATGATGAGCCACGTCGTCAGCGAAGGCACCGCGCGCCGCGCCGCGCTCGACGGCATTCCGACCGCGGGCAAGACCGGCACGACCAATGCGTATCGCGACGCCTGGTTCGTCGGCTACACCGGCAATTTCACCTGCGCGGTCTGGTACGGCAACGACGACTACTCGCCGACCAACCGCATGACCGGCGGCTCGCTGCCGGCGCAGACCTGGCACGACATCATGGTCGCCGCGCATCAGGGCGTCGAGGTCAGGGAAATTCCCGGCATCGGCATGGGCCAGAAGCTGCCGCCGCAGCCGAAGGACGCGAACGCGCAGGCCAGCGCGGCGCCAAAAGTGCTGGAGACCAAGCCCGGCCCGCCGCCGGTGCTGACCAAGCGTGGCGCCGACGTTCTGGTGCGCGTCGAGAAGCTGCTCGATGACGCGGCCAAGACGGCGACCAAGTCAACCAGCAACGACACCAAGGCGGCCAAGCCGTCCTCGTCGACGAGCGCGCTCGCCTTCCCGCAGAACTATGCGGAAGAGAATGCGAACGCATCCGCCCCGCGCAAGAACTGATCGAAACCCGTGCGGCTGATCCTGATCACATTGACGGCCCTTCTGCTCGCGACCGTGGTCGGCGTCGGCGCCACCTGGATGACGACGACGCGCGGCACCGAGATCGGCGCGCTGACCATCGGCGCCTGGACCGCGCGCCCGCGCACCGGCACCGCCGACGTCGATCCCTATTCGCGTGCCACCATCGTGCGCAACGGCGAGCTGCCGATCGGCACCGGCGACGGCGTCGCCTTCACCGCCACCGCCGACGACAAGAAGAAGGCGCTCGACGGCCGCTGCGACGTCGTCGTCTCCGGCGTGACGCCTCCGGCGCGGTTCTGGACTCTGACGCTGTACGACCGCAAGGGCCATCTCGTCGCCAACTCGCTTGCCCGCTACGGCTTCACCAGCCAGGAGATCGTGCGGCAGTCCGACGGCACGTTCGAGATCCGCATCGCCTCGCGCTCGCGCGCCGGCAACTGGCTGCCCACCGGCGGCATCGAGCGCTACGCCTTGATGCTGCGCCTCTACGACACTCCTGTCGGCGTCGCCACGCGCACCCAGCGCGATGCGCCGATGCCCACCATCTCGACGGTGGGCTGCTCATGATCCGCCTCGCCTTCACCATCGTTGCCGGCGTGGTGCTGGGCCTCGTGGTCCATCTCGTCAGCGTGCTGGCGCTGCCGCGGATCGCGACGCAGGACGCCTATTCGCGGCTGACGCCGATGACCAAGCTCAACGGCGTGACGCAGCTGCCCCTCGCCGATCCGCAGACCTCGCCGATGCCGTTCATGGACCCGGCCTTTGCGCTCGCGATCTGCCGCTATGATCTCTCGGGCGGCCCTATCAAGCTGACGGTGCCGGTGAGCCAGGCCTACACCTCGGTGTCGTTCTACACCCGCAACGAGATCGCCTATTACGCCATCAACGACCGCTCGGCGGGCCGCAAGGTGATCGAGCTCGACCTGATGACGGAAGCGCAGCACAACGAGCTGCCGGAGGACGAAGAGGTGACCGCGGCCGACCGCCTGATCATCGACTCCCCCAGCACCACCGGTCTGATCGTGATGAAGGCGCTCGCCGCCGAGCCCGGCCTGATGCCGCAGGCGCAGGCGACGCTTCAAGCTGCGAGCTGCGGCCCGCAGACCGAGCAACCCGCCAAGGCCGAGGCGCCCCGCGGTCGGCGCTGAGCGCGGCCGTTTCGGCGGCGCCAAACAAAAAGTTGCGAAAACAACCCCATGCACAGTAGCGGGGGCATTGAAATCATTGAGCTCTTCGGGGCGGTGATGATGAGGCTGCCGGCGGCACGCGCGCGGCTTTGACTCGTCGGGCAAAACACTGGCAGAATGGCATCATCGAGAGTTCGTCACACCCGCGCGGAGCCGTCCGTCGCGGGTGTTTTCATTTGGGAGCACGGAGCGCCATGATCTTTCATCCTGATATCCAGGACGCAGCTCCCCGAGCTTGCTGGTCAACGTCGCCCCCGACCCTGAGCTGCGGACGCCGCCGGATGCGATAGACCGATGCCGGCGGAATATTGAGCGCCGTTCGCCCGACCAGGCTCGCCTTCAGCCCGAGACGGTCAAGGATTGGCCGGGGCACCGGGCAGCGCGGTCCGTAGGTGAACTGGTAGAGCGTGCCGCCTTCCTGCATGTGGCGGAAGGCGCCCGTCAGGATCGCGATCACCTTGCGCGGCGACATCGACAGGAGCGGAAGGCCGCTGACGACGGCCGAGGCCGGCGCCACGAACGGCTCGTACTGGGCGAGCTGGCGCGCATCCATCCAGAGCACGCGCGCTCTCGGGAAGCGCTCCTGCAACAGGCGGACGAAATCCGAACCATATTCGATCAGCAGCAGGTCCCGCTCCGCGACGCCGCGCCGGAGCAGCGCCTTGGTGAAGATGCCGGTGCCCGGCCCCAGCTCGATCACCGGCCCGGTCCCCGGCACGATCTCCTGCGTCATCAGGCGCGCCAGTGACTGGCCCGATGGCGCAATGGCGGAGACTTGCCAGGGATTGGACAGGTACGAGCGGAAGAACTGGAAAAAGTCCGCAACTGCTGTGGCGTTCATCACGATCCTCTTTTCCGTTCGCCGCAGGGGAACGGACGCGTTTTAAGGGCGACGGCTGCGCGACTTACGACGCGATGTCGCGTTGCCGCGACTCGCCCTGAGCGGCGTTGGAAAGGGGCTCCCACGCTTCCCACGTCGCGAGGCGATCGGCATAGGCGGCCCGGGCGCGCGGCAACCCTTCCGTACCGACGAAGAACCGCAATGGCGGATTGTCGGCGTCGACGATCTTCAGGATCGCATCGGCCGTTGCCTCCGGCTCGCCAAAAGCAAGCTTGGCGCCGGCGGCAAACACCTCCGCCCGCGTGTTGCTGTAGGCGTTGATGACCGGTGCGATCCTGAGCGAGGCCGTGCTGGCAAACCCCGTCGCATAGGCGCCAGGCTCAAGCAGCGTCACTTTCAACCCGAAGCCCCTGACCTCCTGTGCCAGGCTTTCATGGAGAGCTTCGATCGCGAATTTCGAGGCGTTGTAGAACCCAGTGATGGGCCCGGCGACAATGCCCGCAACGCTCGACACGCCGATGATGTGGCCGCTGCCCTGCCGTCGCAGCAGGGGAAGCGCGGCCTGGATGACGCGGAGAGTGCCGAAGAAATTGGTGTCGAACTCAGCACGGACGTCGGCCTCATGCGCCTCTTCAATCGCCCCGACCAGCGCGTAGCCTGCGTTGTTGAGCACGACGTCCAGCCGTCCGAAATGGGCGTGAGCCCGGGTCACGGCATTCTGCACCGCGTGGGCATCGGTCACGTCCAGGGCGATCGGCAGCACGGCGTCGCCGTAGGCTTCCGAAAGATCAGCGACGTCAGCCAGGATGCGGGCGGTGGCAGCCACCTTGTCGCCGCGCCTGAGGGCAGCCTCTGCCCAGATGCGGCCAAAGCCGCGGGATGCCCCGGTGATGAACCAGACTTTGCCAGACATGCGATATCCTCGATGAATTGAGTTGGACTTACTCAGCAAGTCCTAACGGTGCAGGTCTGGATCGGCAGTGACGAGGCACGCCAACGAAGTTGCCGCAGGCGCCAAAACGGGAGCAGCAGCCGTCAGAGCCCCGTTCCGATGGAATCGGAACGGGGCTCTGGATTCCTATTTTGACGCGTTTTCTTGACGCGAACCGGTATCCACTTCGCTCGAAAACGCTCTAGTGAATCTTGCTGCCGTGCAGCTCGCGCCAGCGGCTCGGTGTCACGCCTTCCCAGTACCGGAAAGCGCGGTAGAAGGAGCTAGCATCCTGGTAGCCCAGGAGGCATGCGACCTCGTCGATGTCGGCCGTTGGATCCGACAGAAGCTGCCGCCCGAGCTCCTGCCGCGCCTCGACGAGGAGCTCGCGGAAGCTCGCGCCTTCCTCGGTGATGCGGCGCTGAAGGGTCCGCTCGCTCAAACCGAGATCGCGCGCGACGTCGGACAATTCCGGCCGCCCGCTCGCAAGGCTCCGCTTCAGGACGACCTTCACCTGCTCCCTGACGGAGCTGCGCGCTTCCAGCTCGCCCAAGGCTGACGCCAATGCCGGCGTCAGGATTTCGAGCAGTTCCTTGTTGTGGCCGGGAAACGGACGATCGAGGTCAGCGGGTTTCAGCACCAGCAGGTTCCGTGCCGCGCCATAGCGGATTTGGCATTCGAAATATTTGTGGTGGACGTCGCTCTTGGGGCGAGGACGAACCAGCTCCACCCGCTTCGGCGTCAGGTGCTGTCCGGTCCCGCGACGCCCGAGTTCGACCAGTGTCGCGAAGGTCACGTCGGTCGAAATCGCGGGCTCCGGATCGGTTGCGTACGGCCACTCCGCCGTGACCACGCACTCGTCCTTGCCTTCCTCGACGTGCAGCTGCTCGGGCGAGCACAGCCGCTTGAAGCGCGCGATGCGGCGCAATCCGTCGCGATAGTCCCGTGCATAGAACGCAGCGAGGCTCGACGGCGGATGCACCGCCGTCTCGACGCTCTTGACCAGCATCAAGCCGAGCCCTGGCTCCGGCTTCAGCTCCTCGAGCGCTCTCCAGAGCGCAAAGTATTGCACTGTGGTGACCTGCCCCTGATCGTTCAGGTGCAAGGTCGCCGGCAATTTCGCCTGCCGCAACAGCACGGCCGGCGGCACGCCGATATGTTCAACGGCCTGCCAAAAGGCTCGGGGGATCTTGCATCTGTCTGCCGCTGTTCCGCTCATGACCGATCCCTAAAGCATGATCCGGACCCGAAGGGCCGCGTTAGCGCAAAGTGCGAAGCGGTTTTCCGGAAAGATCATGCGCAAACAACAACCTAAAGCGCGATGACAATTCATTCCAATCTCATCGCGCTTTAGCGCATCTGGCTCATGATCACGCGGTCGAACATGCGGTCGCCGAACCATTCGCGAATCTTGATCATCGGCAGGGCATATTTGCCCGCGACGTAGCGCGTGCGCGGCTTCGGCGCCTTCACCGCCCTGGACACGATGTCGGCGATGACGCTCGGATTGGTGCCGCGTCCCTGTCCATAGGCCTCGCGGGTCGCTTTCGCGACGGCCTCCGTCAGTTTGGCGTAAGGACCTCCGCCCGATCGTTTGAGCAGGCCATTGGCAACGACATCGCCAAATCCCGTCTCGATCAGGCCGGGCTCGACGACGACGACCTTGATGCCGAACGGTGCAAGCTCGAGCCGAAGGCAGTCGGACCAACCTTCCAGCGCATGCTTGGTCGCGTGGTACCAGGCGCCCAAAAGTGTGTAGATCTTGCCGCCCATCGAGGTGATGTTGACGATGGTGCCTGCGCGCTTCTCGCGCATTTTCGGCAGCAGGAGCTGCGTCAGGCGGGCGGCGCCGAACAGGTTCACCTCGAACTGGTAACGCGCTTCGTCGATGCCGACGTCCTCGACGGGACCGTAAAGGCCGAAGCCGGCGTTGTTGACGAGCACATCGATGCCGTCCACCTTGCGCAGGATGGCATCGACTGTCGCCGTGATCTCGGCCTCATTCGAAATGTCCATGCGCAGGGACCTCGCCCCGAGCTTGACGAGGTCATCCATCTTGTCGACGTGCCGCGCGGCGACGAAGACCTGAAAGCCGTCCTTGATCAGACGCCTTGCGATTTCCTTGCCCATGCCGGAGGAGGCTCCGGTGACGAGCGCGGTTCTTTTCGATCTGTCGAACATGTCAACCTCTCTTCGTTCCGACCTCTATCGTGCAGCCTCCCCGGTACGAATTGACTGACCAAGCGCGCCAATAGACTTGCACAACGCGCCAATCCTGGCGACCACTCAAGCTGCTGTATTCGCAAGAAAAAAGTGCGGTCCGGGCGACCGCGCTTCGGCAGAGCGGTTCGGGATTGGCGCAAGGCCGTTACCCGCGAACGCGGTGGAATGTGCGGGTTTGTCCCATCGCCGGAAGGCCGAGATACCCTCTCAGATGCATCTTGCCGTCCTTGACGGTGGCCTTGCAGTTGTAGGTGCGCCCCGATGAGGCGTCGTAGATCGAGCCGCCGGTCCACTCGCCATTTTCCCAGTGCAAGCCCGTGATGAAGACGATGTTCTTGAGCGACCGCGAACGCAGCGTGGGGTCAGGGTTCTTCGCATCCTTCTTGAAGGTCAAATTGTCCGCCTCGACGATCTCGTTGCCGTAGAGCATGCGGGCCTGGAATTCGGTCCCGGCCTTGAACATGTCGAGCTTCACGGTGCCGTCGTCCGCCTCCCAGGTCCCGACGATCGCTTCGGGGGCCCGCGCCTCGCCGTGCGCCATCGGTATCAGTCCGATGTTCAGGGTTGCCATCAGCAGGAAGATGGCGGATCGACGGGAAAGACGTGATGTTTGCATGCTGCGTTCCTTGGTTTGCGGATGGGACGAGCGATCGAGGCGCTCGCCGGTCTCGCAAATGTCTCTAGATTTCGGAAACAGCGTTCGCAGCGGCAGAAGGCGCCAGCGGAATTGCGCGGCGCGCCAATCGATGCCGCTGGCCAGCGTCATCGGGTACGGCGCGACTGGTCAGGAAACAGTACCGCGCGCCATCCGCGCCCACAGTAACGCGAACGGCCCGAACATGATTCCAGCCGCGAGGACGATGAACGCCAGCAGCCAGCCGGTCGCGCTCTGCGGGCCGCCGGCTGCATCGAGTGCGGCGCCGGTGCTCCAGGCCCCAAGCGCTGACAGACCGAAGCCGACCGTCGAGTGCAGGGCCAGGGTCGCGCCGCGATGCTCGGATGTCGCCGCGGCCGACATGCCGGCGGTCAACGCACCGGAATCCGCCGGCACGGTCAGTCCATAGAGGAGCAGCAGCAGTGCGAGCAGCCATGCCGGCGCCGTTGCATTGAGCCCGATCACCAGCGCCACGCAGGCTGACGCGATCATCACGAGCGTGATCGCACGATGGCGGCCGAATTTCAGCGCGGCTTCGTTGCCGAGGATGCTCGCGGGCATCGAGATCACCGCAAAACAGAAGCTCAACAGGACGGGACTCAGCCACGACGGCGCGCCTTGATGCGTGACGACGAACGTCCAGAATCCCACCAGCCAGGTGCGGATGCCGTAGAGCTCGAAGCAATGGGCGCCATAGCCGAGGATGTAGCCAAGCGCCTCGCGGTTGGCGAAGACGGGAGCGAAGTTCAGCAGCCGTCCGGCCTTCGGCGCAGGCTGCCTGCGGTCGATCAAGAGACACGCGACCACCATTGCGATCGGGCCGGAGCCGGTGACAAGGAAAGCAGCCCGCCATCCCCAGCTGTCGGCGATCAGTTGCGCGACGAGGAACGAGAGGCCGACACCGACCGAGAAGCTCGACGTGTACAGCGTGACGACCCGCGAGGTATCGCCGGGGGGAAGCCGATCTGTCAGCGCCTTCAGGCCGGGCATGTAGGCGCCGGCAAATCCAAGTCCCGCGAGCGACCAGATCGCGGTCCCCGACCAGAACCCTTGCGCGAAGATGCCGAACGCTGCGGTCGCAAGGCCGCTGATGATCGAGCCCCAGAGCAGGACGAGCCGCGCATCGATCCGGTCGGTCAAGGTCGTCAGCACGGGCACGGCGAGCATGTAGCCGAACGCATAGCCGCTCGCCATCAACCCGCCCTCGGCGGCGGAGAGACCCCACGCCGGCATCAGATGCTGCGCGAGGTTTGCGGACAGCGTGACATGCGGCAGGAGATTGCCGACCTGGCCGATGCACATCACCGCAATCAGGGACCGACCGCTCAGCTTAGGAATTTTGTTCTCCCACCTGGAGGGGCGTCGATGTTGCCTGCTCGCCACGTAACAGCAAGAGCGCAAAGAAGGCCGAGAGCGAAACGAGCGCGCTGATCCACAGCGCGCTGCTGCCGATGTGCTCAACCATCAGCCCCAGCGCGAGCGGCGCGGCGGCACCCGTTACCCTCGAAGGCAACGAGATCATGCCGACGCGCCTGCCGAAACCGGCCGGCCCGAACAGCGCAAGGGGAAGCGTCCCGCGGGCAATGGTGATGATGCCGTTGCCCGCGCCGTACAGCACCGTGAACGTCGTCGCCAGCACGGGGCCGCCCGCGACCAGCGCGACGACACCGATCGGATTCATGAGCATGGCCAGCCTCGCCGAGAGCAGCGGATGAAACCTGGCGAGCCATCCCGCCTCCAGAAGCCGCGCGCCGACCTGTGCAGGCCCAACCAACGCTCCCGCGAGCAAGGCCTGCGCCGGACTAGCACCGAACGCAACCAGCATGGTCGGCAGAATGGCCGAGATTCCCGAGCTGACAAAGCTTGCCGCCGCAAACATGTAGGCCAGCAGCACCATCGCGAAGGTCTCGCTCTGGCGTCCGGATTGCCGGCTCGCGCCCGTGCCCGGTCGAGGCTGCTGGTCCAATGGAACGGCGCGCGGCAGCGAGAGATTGAGCGGCAACGCGAGCGCGATGTGGATTACCGCCCAAACCTGGCAGGCGACGCGCCAGCCGTACTCGGAAGTCAGCCACGTCGTGAGCGGCCAGCCGAGCGTGCTGGCGAAACCGGCGATCAGGGTGATGCCGGTGATGGTTCGCCGCGCATTGGTGCCATAGATTCGCGCAAGCGTTGCGAAGGCCGCCTCATAGAGGCCCATGCCCATGCCGATCCCGAGCAGCACCCAGGCCGCGACCAGCACCGCCGCGCCATGGGCCACGGACAGCAGGAGCAACCCTGCCACAAACACGAGGTTCGAGATCGCGAGCAGACCGCGCCCTCCGAACGTGTCGATGGCATGCCCGACCCGCGGGCCGAGCAGCCCGGAGATGACGAGCGCCCCTGAGAGCGCGCCGAACACGTAGGTCGGCGCAAGACCGAGGTCGCGCGCGATCGGCGCAGCCAGGATGGCAGGAAGATAGTAACTCGACGCCCACGCAATCGTTTGGGCGGTGCCGAGCGCGACGACAATTGCGACCGGACCGGCAGACCGGCCCGCAATAACTTGCGTCATGAACAACCGCACCCCGCAGTGCCCGCCTTCTTCGCCGTCTCGTCGGCGGCACAGCAGGCTGATAACTCCTCCTTCGGCGGTCCGCCGCAGCATCCCGCTGCAGCCCCTGTCTCGACACCACCCCGCGTGCAGACGCCGGTCTCCGGCAGCACGAGCTCCACCCTTGCCGCGGCTTCCTTGTCGCCGGCGAGATCGGCCGCGATCGAGCGGACCTGCTCGTAACCCGTCATCATCAGGAAGGTCGGGGCGCGACCGTACGACTTCATGCCGGCGAGATAGAAGCCCGGCTCATCGTGCGCGAGCTCGCGCGCGCCATGCGGACGCACCGTGCCGCAGCTGTGCTCGTTGGGATCGATCAGCGGGGCCAGGGCGACCGGCGCCTCGATGGCGGGATCGAGCCGCAAGCGCAGCTCGGACAGGAAGGAGAAGTCGGGACGGAAGCCGGTCGATACGATCAATTCGTCTGCGATCACGCTGCGCGCACCGGAACAGGAACCGGCCGCGATCTTGAGACGACCGTCGGAGTCCGAGAGGTGCATGACGCCGAATTCTGTTTCGACCTTGATCTTCCCGGAGGCGACAAGCGCGGCGAAGGTGCTGCCAAGCTCGCCGCGCGCGGCAAGCTTGTCATTTCGGCCGCCGCCAAAAGCTTTCGCAGGATCGGCGCCGCGCAACAGCCAGACGGGTTGCGTGCCCGGCACTTCGTCGGCGAGGTGCGCGAGATCGATGAGCGTACCAATCGCGGAGTGGCCCGCGCCCAAGACCGCAACGGTCTTGCCGGCATATCGGGCGCGGCCCGCTCCCCGCACGTCCGGCATGCCGTAGACGATGTGGTCGGCACATTCGGGCTCGCCGACCGCCGGCAAGCCGTTGCGGCCGGCCGGATTGGGAGAGAACCATGTGCCTGATGTATCGATCACCGCATCCGCATGCAGCACCTCGGGCCCCTTGCCGTTCTGATAACGGATTTCGAACGGCGCCTGCTCCCTGCCCCTGGTCTTCGCCTTGTCGAAGCCGGCACGGCTGATGGCCGTGACGCGGCTCGATGTCCGGACCACCTCGCGCAGCGGCGTTCTCGTCGCGAGCGGCATCAGGTATCGTTCGAGCAGTTCGCCGCCGGTCGGATAGGTCTGCGGGTCCGGCGAATTCCATCCGGTCGGCGCCAACATGCGCGCGGCGGCCTTGTCGACGTTGTACTCCCACGGCGAGAACAGCTGGACGTGCTGCCACTGGCGGATCGCGTGCCCCGCCTCGGGGCCGGCCTCGAGCACGACGGGCGACATTCCGCGCTCGCGCACATGGGCTGCTGCAGCCAGGCCGACAGGCCCGGCCCCGATGATGGCGACCGTCTTAGCGTTCATTCGGATTCTCCCATCCTTCTAGAATCATCGAACAATATCGGCCAAAAAAGATCACGCCGCCGTCTGCGTAGTCTTGCATCCGACTTCGTCTGCGCAGCACTCCGCCGCCAGGAAATCGACCAGACCCTGCATGGCCTCGAAGTTCGCGTGACAGACGAGGGTCGTGGATTCCCTGATCTGACTGACCAGCCCGACCGAGACCAGGGTCTTGATGTGATGCGACAGCGTTGACGCCGGGATCTTCAGCTTTTCCTGCAGGCGGCCGACGGGCATGCCTGAATGCCCGGCCCGGACCAGGGCGCGGTAGATCTGAAGCCGGGTCCGGTTACCCAGAGCTTCCAGGCGTGCTGCTGCATCATCGATTTTCATGGGCGACACCATGCGCAGTTCGCCTCTCCCTGTCAACGATATTTCTAGAATATTCGAAATAAAAGGCGTGTCTTCAGGGCTTGGGCCGGCTTCAACAGCACTTTCCGTTCTGCTGGATCGGTGGACAAGGGACAGAGCCGTAAGAACAATAGACGCAGCAATCGCCACTCCTGGGCTTCAGCCGTGTCCCGCACCCTCTGCAATCGTAGAAGAACTGACAGGCATCCGTCGGCATGGTTTCGGCTGATGCGTGACGACAGACCGGACACGTGATTATCGATTGCGTTTGCATGGCAAATTTTCCGCGATCGCAAGACACAGCATACTAATCAGTCAGAACAACCGGAGCCAATGGATTGACGTCGCCCCTATAATTCCATAAGTCTGGATATATGGAAACCGAAGAAGCTGTCCTCGCGCTCGCCGCCCTCTCCCAATCGACCCGTCTGGAGGCCTTCCGGACGCTGGTCAGGCACGAGCCCGACGGTCTTGCGGCGGGCGATCTCGCGCGCCAGCTGGAAGTCCCGCCGAATACGCTGTCGGCGCATCTGTCGATCCTGACCCGCGCGCGCCTCGTCACCTCCGAGCGGCGCAGCCGCTCGATCGTCTATCGCGCCAACCTCAGCGAATTCCGCGACGTCGCCGTTTTCCTGCTGCGCGATTGCTGTGGCGGCCGGCCTGAGGTTTGCGAGCCGGTGGTCGACAGCCTCCAAGCCTGCTGCTCTCCAAAGCGAAAGGGGAAAGTCCGTGCCTGACCAGATGTACAACGTGCTGTTCCTCTGCACCGGCAATTCGGCGCGCTCGATCCTCGCCGAGTCGATCCTTCGCAAGGACGGCGCCGGCCGCTTCCGATCCTTCTCCGCCGGCAGCACCCCGAAAGGCGCGGTCCACCCGCTGGCACTGCGTACGCTGGAAAGCATGGACTACCCCGCCGACGGGATGCGCTCGAAGAGCTGGCTGGAGTTCGCCGCTCCCGATGCGCCGGTGATGGATTTCGTCTTCACCGTTTGCGACAACGCCGCCGGCGAGGCCTGCCCGATCTGGCCGGGACAACCGATGACCGCGCATTGGGGGATCGAGGATCCCGCCTCTGCCGAAGGCACCGATCTGGAGAAGCAGACGCAGTTCATCACCGCTTTCCGCTACCTCAAGAACCGGATCGACACCTTTGTGAGCCTGCCGCTCCGGAGCATCGACAAGCTGTCCCTCGGCACCAGGCTGCGTGAGATCGGCCGCTCCGAGGGCGCAACGCATCCAGCACCGAAGGCCGGCTGATGGACAATTTCGACCTTTCGCGGCGCCTCGCGGCCGAAGCACTCGGCACCGGCATTCTCGTCGCCACCGTCGTCGGCTCCGGCATCATGGCGGAAACGCTGACCAGGGACGTTGCGCTTGCGCTTCTGTGCAATACCTTGCCGACCGGGGCCATTCTCGTCGTCCTGATCACCGTGCTCGGCCCGATCTCCGGCGCGCATTTCAATCCGGCGGTGACGCTGGTCTTCACCGGCAGGCGCGAGCTGCCGGTGAATGAAGCCGCGCTTTACATTGTCGCGCAGATCGCCGGCGGCATCGCCGGGACGATCGCCGCGCATCTGATGTTCGGTCTGCCCCTGCTCGATCTGTCGACGAAGGTCAGGACCGGCGGGCCACAATGGTTTGCCGAAGCAGTCGCTGCTTTCGGGCTGGTCGCCACCATTCTCGCCGGCATCCGCTTCCAGCGCGCGGCCGTTCCCTGGCTGGTCGGCCTCTACATCACGGCCGCCTATTGGTTCACCGCATCGACGTCGTTTGCAAATCCGGCGGTCGCCATCGCGCGTTCGCTGACGAACACTTTTTCCGGCATTCGCCCGGCCGATCTTCCCGGCTTCATCGTCGCGGAGCTCTGTGGCGCGATCGCCGGCATGCTGCTGATGAACTGGCTGCTCGGACGCGCCCATGTGCGCGGCCCCGGTTGCCACTGTGGAGACCCGATCATGAGCGTCACGATCTATCACAACCCGGATTGCGGAACCTCGCGCAACACGCTTGCGATGATCCGGCAGAGCGGCGTCGAGCCCACCGTGATCGAGTATCTCAAGACGCCGCCGTCGCGCGACACGCTCAAGGACCTGATCGCAGCGATGGGGATATCCGTCCGTGCGTTGCTGCGCGAGAAGGGCACGCCCTACAAGGAGCTCGGCCTCGCCGACCCCAAATGGACCGACGACGAGCTGCTCGATTTCATGATGGGGCACCCCATTCTCATCAACCGTCCGATCGTCGTGACGGCGAAGGGCACCCGGCTGTGCCGGCCCTCGGAGGTCGTCGTCGATCTCCTGGACAATCCCGTCGGCCGCTTCGTGAAAGAGGATGGCGAGGTGGTCGAGGCCAGGTAGGCTCGCGTCGGCCCCGGCCCTTCATTGCGCTCCAGGCCAGACATCGAGCCTAGTGGATGATCTGGCCGAGGAAATCCCTCGCCCGCTCCGTCCTCGGCGCGCGGAAGAAGGTTTCGGGATCGGCTTCCTCGACGATCGAGCCGCGATCCATGAACACCACCCGGTCCGCGATCTCGCGGGCAAAGCCCATCTCGTGGGTGACGCAGACCATGGTCATGCCGTCTTTGGCGAGCTCCACCATGGTGTCGAGCACTTCCTTGACCATCTCCGGGTCGAGCGCGGAGGTCGGCTCGTCGAACAGCATGATCTTCGGCTGCATGCACAAGGCACGCGCGATGGCGACGCGCTGCTGCTGGCCGCCGGAGAGCTGCCCCGGATATTTGTTCGCCTGGTCGTGGATGCTCACCTTGCGCAACAAACCGATCGCACGCTCATGCGCCTCGGCGCGCGACAGGCCCCGCACCTTCATCGGCGCCAGCATGCAGTTCTCGACGACAGAGAGATGCGGAAACAGGTTGAAGCTCTGGAACACCATGCCGACCTCGCGGCGGACGCCGTTGATGTCGTCCATCCGGTTCGTCAGCTCGACACCATCGACGACGATCCGCCCCTCATCGTGCTTCTCGATGTGATTGATGCAGCGGATCAGCGTCGACTTGCCGGAGCCGGACGGACCGCACAGCACGATCTTCTCGCCGGCCGCGACAGTGAGGTTGACGTCATTCAGGGCCGTGAAATGGCCGAACCGCTTCACCAGATTTTCCACGGTGACGATGGACGCATTCCCCGTAGTAAGCTGAAGCATTTTCCTCTCCAAAGAACAGGATGATCCGCTAGCGGCCCGCGATCGCATATCGCTTGCGTAAGGACGCCACGCATTGCGATGCCGCCGAGCTGATTGCGAGGTAGACCACCGCAATGACCAGATACATCTCGACGAGACGGCCGTTGAGCTGCGCGAGCTTCGAGGCTGCGCCGAGCAGATCGGTGAGCGAGAGCACGTAGACCAGCGAAGTGTCCTGGAACAGGATGATGGTCTGGCTCAGGATGATCGGGCTGGCGACGCGGAGCACCTGCGGCAGGATCACGGAGCGATAGGTCTCGAAGGTGGACAGTGCGAGCGCCTGACACGCCTCGAACTGTCCCCGGTTCACCGCCCGCAATCCGACGCGGATGATCTCCGAATAGTAGGCGGCCTCGAACAGGCCGAAGGTGATGAACGCCGTCCAGGTGGCGCCGATCGGAACGGGCCGTCCGTTTCCGCTGAGATGGCCAAGCACGATCGGCACCAGGAAGAAAAACCAGAACAGGACCAGGATCAGCGGGATCGAGCGCATCAGGGCGACATAGCCACGCACGAGCTTGCCGAGCACGGGCACTTCGAAGTGCTGCACCAGCGCCAGTAAGGTGCCAAGGATCAGGCCGACCACGAAAGCAACGGCAGTCAGTGCCAGCGAGAACAGCAGGCCCGACCAGAGGTAAGGCCACGCCTGAAGCACAATGGAGAAATCGAGGCTGCTCATTTCACGACCTCCATCGCGTCGGGCAAGGCGCCGACCTGTTGGGTGGCGTGTGTCGCGGCAGGTTCGATCGCATCCTCCGCGCGCTCCGTGCCGGGAATGCGGACGGCCCTGTCGATCAGTGCCATCCCCTGATAGGCGATGAGTGCCAGCGCGAGATAGACAAGCGTCGCGGCGCCGAAAGCGGTGAAGGTCTGGAACGTCGCTTCGCTGATCTGGCGGGCCTGCGCCGTCAACTCCATCAGCCCGATGGTGAGAGCGACCGAAGTGTTCTTGTAGATGCCCATCACCTCGCTGGTCAGGCTCGGGATGATCAGGCGCAGCGCCTGCGGCACGATGACATGGCGATAGGTCAGATAGCCGCTGAGCCCGAGCGCGCTTGCCGCCTCGATCTGTCCTTTCGGCAGAGCCTCGATCCCGGCACGAACCTGTTCAGCGATCCGGGCGGCGGTGTAGAGACCGAGGCACACCAGCGCCGGAAAGAACGATCCCCAGGGCGGCGGAATTTGCTTGATGGCGTTTCCGAGCGCGGCGGGAAGCAGCTCCGGTAGGACGAAGTACCAGAGAAACATCTGCACGAGGACGGGGATGTTGCGGAAGATCTCTACATACAGGCGCGCAAGCGCCGCGACGGCCCGGTTCTGCACGGTACGGCCGATGCCGACGACGACGCCGACCGCGAAGGCAATCCACCAGCCGAAGAACGCCAGTGCCAAGGTCCAGCCGAGGCCCGACACGAGCCAGTCGATGTAGCGCTGGCCATCCGCGGTCTGTTCAAGAAGCACTGCAAACATAGCGAACCTCAGGGCTCGGTTTGCGGGACACTCTCCGCCGATGCCGCAATTAGTCGACCGCGTCGCTGGGATGCGCGATCCGCTCCGTGAGCTCGACCGTCAGCGGGAACGCCAGGTTCTCATTCTTGGGCGGAATGGGCCTCGTGAACCACTTCGCATAGGTCTTCTCGAACTGGCCCGACGCCATCTGCTTCGACAGCACGTCGTCGACGAGCGCCTTGAAGCCGGTATCGCCCTTCGTGAACATCAGGCCATAATAGATCTTCGCGTAACCTTCGGGGAGAAATATCAGCGCATCCGGCTTCGGGGCCGCGGCCTTGAGGCCGGCGAGGAGAATGTCGTCTTCCATGAAGGCGGCTGCGCGGCCGGTGTTCAGCATCAGGAAGGATTCGGCGTGATCCTTGGCCTGGACGATGTTGAAGCCGAGCTGCTCCTTCGCATTCACGCCCTGCGCGAAGCCGACGGCGTTGGAGCCCTGGGTGACGACAACAGTCTTGCCCTTGAGATCGCCGGCCGTCTTCAGGCCGCTGTCCGCCTTGACCAGCCAGCGCGGCTGGCTGACGAAGGTGGCGACGGAAAACGAAACCTGCTCCTGCCGCTTCCTGTCATTCGCGGTGCCGCCGCACTCGATATCGACGGTGCCGCTCTGGATCAGCGGGATGCGATTGGACGAGTTCACCGGCACGTAATTGACCCTGAGATTGGGCAGGCCGGTCTCCGCCTTGATGCGCTCAACGATGGCCGCGCAGAGGTCGAGCGAAAAGCCGATCGGCTTCTGGTCGGGACCGAGATAGGAGAACGGGATGGAGGCCTCGCGGTGGCCGATGGTGATCGTGCCGTTCGATTTGATCCTGGCAAGCGTTGGACTGTCGGCGGCAACCGAGGGTCCATTGACAGCGCCAAGGACCGCAAGGCCGGACAGAATGCTCAAGACACGCGCAAAGTTCGTCATGTACGTCTCCTTGATGAACAGCCTATGCGGCCCTCGATGATGGCTTCACGCCGCGCCGCCGGATGATCTCGATCAGGCGGTCGACATCGGCAATCGTGTTGAACATCCCGAACGAGACGCGAATGCCGTCCCGCTCCGGCGACACGCGGACCCCATTCTCCTCGAAATGGCCGAGCCATTCGGCGGCGGGCAGCGCGATGACGTAGATGTGCGGCGCGCGATGCTGCCGCGCGCGCGGGCCGACGAGGCGAACGTCCAACGCATCGAGCCGGGCGATGAGATGGTCGCCGAGATCGAAGCAGTGGTTCTGGATGTTCTCAACGCCCAGCACTTCGATCATGTCGAGCGATGCGCCGAGCGCATGGATCGCCGGAAGATTGAAATTGCCGAGCTCGAAGCGGCGCGCGCTCGGGGCAGGCTCGAGCTTGTCAGGCCGGGCGATGAGATCGGCCGGGACTTCCGCAAGGCTCGCCGCCGCGAGATAGGCGGGCTCGAGCTCGGTCCGGGACTTGTCCCAATAAAGCAGGCCCAGCCCCTGCGGCACGAGCAGCCCCTTGTGACTGCCCGACCCGATGAAAGTCGCGCGCATCGTCTTGGCATCGATCGGCACGACGCCGATCGCCTGCATCACGTCGACGACGAAATAGAGATTCTTCTCCCGGCAGAGGGCACCGATGCTTTCGACGTCGAAACGGTGACCGGCATGGAATGTCACCTGCGACATCGAGATCGCCCTCGTGTTCGAGTCGACGTGCGGACGAATGCTGTCGGCATCGACGACCTCCGTCATCGGCACGAACTCGACGGTGACGCCCTTGCGCCGCAGATTGAGGAATGCGTAGGCATTGTTTGGATGATCGCCGTGGATCATCAGGACCTTGTCGCCGGCGCGCAGCGGCAGCGCATTCGCGGCGATGTTCATGCTCTCCGAGGTGTTCTTGGTGAAGGCGATCTCGTCGGCCGATGCGCCGAGAAACCGCGCCAGCTTCTCGCGGGTTTGCTCGACGCGATCGAGCCAGACGCTCTTGGGGCCGGCGCTCTCGAGACCTTCGCTCAGGAAACGATCGATCGCCGCCTTGACGGGACGCGCAAGCGGCGTCTGGAAGCCGGAGTCGAGATAGGTGATCCGCTCGGCAGCCGGAAACTCCTTCCGCACCGCTTCAACGTCGTAGTGGCCTGACATCCCGATCTCCACGTCCGCGGCGGGTCGCGCTGCACAAATCCTGTTCACCGCCTCGCAACGCCAACGATATGGGCAAAGACGCAAAAGCGCCTACATAATTTTCATATTTCAGTAGTTTTAATTCCGAAAAATGATAATTTGATAGAAACAAGGTGAGACCGGCAAAATGCAGCAGCCGAGTACCGACGGACCATTGGACCGCGCCTTCGCGGTCATTGGCTATGTTGCCAGCCAGACCAGGGCAGCCTCGGTCGCGGAAATCGCCGCTGCGCTGTCCCTTCCGCTGCCGACCGCGCATCGGCTGATCGGGAATCTGGAGCAGCGTGGGCTGCTTCAGAAAGCCGTGGGAACGAAGCGCTATGTGGTCGGCAATCAACTGGTCACGCTGTCGGCCCGCGTCATCGGCGCAGCTTTCCGGACCGCGCGCCGGCACGCGGTGCTCCGTGCCGTTGCCGCCGAAATCGGCGAGCAGTGCGAGATCGGCGTGGTGCGGGACAATGTCGTTGCCTATGTCGACAGCGTCCGCGAGTCGCAACCCCAAGGTCTCCAGTTCAATCCGGGAGAAGCGGCCCCGCTCCACTGCACGTCGACCGGCAAGATCTACATGAGCCGCTTGCCGGAGCGCGCGCGCGAGAAGCTGTGCCGCGCGCTCGCGCTCACCAAGTACACCGACACGACCATCGTCGATGTCGAGAGCCTGATGAAAGTGCTCGACGAGACGCGCAAGCGCGGCTGGGCCAAGACCAACGAAGAATATGTGAGAGGCGTGGTCGGCTGCGCGGTTCCCATTCTCTCCCCGGATCGCGAGCTGATCGCGTGCCTCGGTGTGTCCGTTCCCGTGGCACGCGTGAGCTTCACCGAGCTGGATCGGTTCATAGCTCCACTGCAGAAAGCCGCTGCGCTGCTGTCGGAGACAATCCTCGGAGATGATGAGGACGGCGCAAGCGAAGGATCGGAGGAACTTTGAACGTGTCCTCCGGCAGTTCCACACGGCCCTTCCGCGATCGAGAGAGCATCAGCGGATGATGGCAGCAGCTGTCACGCGACAGTAGGACGCAATCTAAGATCGACTGCGCCGTTGAAGCGCCGAGTCCCGGGAGCTATCGATCTGAAAAACCTGTCGTCGATCGGAGGAACGCATGAGCACCATCACCGGCGGTTGTCACTGCGGCGCAATCCGTTATCGGGTCGAGGGCGAAGCGATCGTTCACGCGTTGTGTCATTGCCGCGATTGCCGGCTCCATGCCGGCGCGCCGGTCGTCGGCTGGACGATGTATGCGGATGACGCCGTCAAGGTGACCAGGGGTGAGCCCAAGGTCTACAATTCCTCCGAACATGGCCGGCGGCTCTTCTGCGGCAATTGCGGCACCGGCCTGTTCTATGTCAACGCCAACATGCTGCCCGGGGTCATCGACATCCAGAGCGCGACTTACGATGATCCCGACGCCGTACCGGCGACGATGCACATCCAGGTGGCCGAGCGCCTTCGCTGGATGGAGCGCGCGCACGAGCTGCCGACGTTCGACCGCTATCCTCCGCAGCCGTAGCAGCGAGACGAGCGGCACGCATCAGCTCTTCGTGCTGGCCGTCTTGTCGAGCGCGGCACGTACGCCGCTCGCAAGCTTGATCGCGTCATCGTTCGCCCAGAAGTGCATGAAGAACAGGCGCGGCTGCTCGTCCAGCATGTGGCTGTGAAGAGCGGTCACGGCGATGCCGTGCGATCGCAACGCCCTAATGACCGGGTTCACCTCGTCGCCGGTCAGCACGAAGTCGCCGGTGATGGCCGCCTTGCCGTCCCCGGTCGGCTGGAAGTTGATGGCAGTGGCCACGCCCATCGGCCCGACCGGGCTCAGCTGCATTCCCTGCTCGGTGACCGGATCACGGCGGGGCACGTTGAACTGATAGACTCCGCCATTGGCCTGTCCCTTGACGCCGATGATCTGGTCGAGCTGCGCCGTGTCGAGATCGACGGCAGGCGGCGGGGCCGTCGAAGCCGGCACTGACAGCGGCGTCTTGCTTTCGGCGAGCGCCTCTTTGATCGCAGTTGCGATCCTGACGGGATCGCCGTGTCCGGCCACGTGCATGTAGAACGTCGCCGGGCTCGCGCCGAGCAGATGATTGTGCACGGCCGTGATCTCGAGCCCGTTTGCGATCATCTTCAGCATGACCGGGTTGATCTCGGACTCGAGCAGCACCAGATCGCCCATCGCCATGACGCCGCCATGAGCCGGCTTGAACGCGACCCAGCCGCCGAGCGCCAGCGCCGGCTTGATGGTCACGCCATCAAGCGTCACCGTGAGGTCCGTGCGCGGAAAACCGTAGCGATGCACGTCGCCGGTCACGGCCGGCTTGCGGCCCAGCGCGTCATCGACCTTCTGCCAGTCGACATCCTGCGCGCGGGCGGTCGCGATGAAGCAGGCGCCGATGACCATCAGCGCCGAGATTGTCTTGCGCATTGATCTCTTCCCTTTAGCTTGAATTCGGTTTCCGGAGCCGCCTCAGTTCCGCTCCTTGATCTGGCCGCTGCTGTCGACAACGAGCCGCACCTGCTTGCCGTTCTTGATCGCCCTGGCGGTCGTGCCCTCTGCGGTGGACTTGATGTCGCTGACCTCGGTGTAACCAGCCGCCTTGATCCTGGCGACGAGCTCGTCCTGGGTCAGCGCGCGTACGGCAGACGCGCCGCCCATCAACGCCAGAATGAGGAAAGCCTGAACGATTGTCCGTGTGCGCATGGTCGTTCTCCTGTGTCCCCGCCCCAGGTGAAGTCCGTTCCGCAAGGTTACGCATCGACAAGGCCGACGCGCCGCGCCGGACCGATGAGCTGAAATGATGCGTTGGATGATATCGGGGTGGCTGATGACATGCGGCGTCCTTGCTGAGAACCAGGACGCGATTCTTGGGCATGTCGCCTCACGGGGAGATCGCACATCCCCGACAGGCCGAGTAGAAGCCGGGGTGGCCAAGCTGTCAACTCACCCTTCCCTAAGGGTCCTCACAAAGAATTTTACGCTTCGTTGGAACCACGGCGACCGCTCTTGAAACCTGAAGACCATCTCACGTAAGGTAATCCGCACGGGGACAATGCAGACTCCCCTTGAGACCCCGGTCCAAGCTCTGCGCAGCACGCCAATACGTGGAGCTTGCGCATGGACACCGAACGTCACTCCTCTCCCCGCCAGACCGTAGCCATCCTCTCACGCGGCGACGCTGCCGCGCGCCGCGAGGCCACGGCGCAGAACAGCCGCTTCGTCCGCGTCTTCGAAGCGCTCGCCGCCGTCGGCATCGAAGCCTCGCCGGTGATCTACGACGAAAGCTTCGCGAGCGCGGTCCGCGATCAATTGCTCGCAGCTGACGGCGTGCTGGTCTGGGTCGATCCGATCCACCAGGGCAAGACGCGCGCCGGGCTCGACGCCCTGCTGCGCGACGTCGCGGCGCAAGGGCCATGGGTGAGCGCGCATCCCGAAATCATCTTCAAGATGGGCGTCAAGGAGGTGCTCTACCGGACACGTCATCTCGGCTGGGGCGCGGACACGCATCGCTATGACAGCGCCGCAAGCTTCCGCACCGAATTTCCAGCGCGCCTTCGCGCAGACGGGCCGCGCGTGCTGAAGCAGAACCGCGGCAATGGCGGCCAGGGCGTCTGGAAGGTGGAGGCACTGCCCGACACCGACGGCATGGTTCGCGTGCTGCATGCGCAGCGCGGCAGCACGCCCGAGGACATGCCGATCGACGCCCTCTTCGCGCGGTGCGAGCCGTATTTCGGCTGGGGCGGCTGCATCATCGACCAGGCGTTTCAGCCGCGCCTGCCCGACGGCATGATCCGCTGCTACATGAGCGGGTCCAAGGTCGCAGGCTTCGGGCATCAGAAGATCAAGGCCCTGATTCCACCGCCACCGGAGGGGCCGGATTCGCCTGAAGCGCAGCCGGGCCCGCGGATCATGCACGGGCCCGACGCGCCGCAATTCCAGGCGCTGCGGCGAGCGATGGAGGACGAATGGACGCCGCAGATGATGGCGACGCTCGGCATCGATGAGCCGTTATTGCCGGTCATCTGGGACGCGGACTTTTTGTACGGACCGCGAGATGCAGCCGGCGCCGACACCTACGTGCTGTGCGAGATCAACGCGAGCTCGTGCTTTGCGATCCCCGAGGAGGCCCCGGCGGCGATCGCGCGGACGGTGAGGCAACGCATGCTCCGGACAGCAGGCGTGCATTCGGGCGCATAGCGGGACAGCGGGCAAGCTCCCTCGCCTCAGATCTTCGGGAGCTTCGCCCGCTCCACCACACCGGTCCATTTGACGATCTCGGTCTCGATCAGCGCCTTCATCTGCGCCGGCGAGCTGCCGCGGACCTCGCCGCCGACGGCCGTCTCCAGGCGCTGCTTGATGTCGGGGTCCCTGAGCACCTCGAGCGTCGCCGCATTGAGCGTGGCCGTGATCGCGGACGGCGTGCCCTTCGGAGCCAGGAGCCCTGCCCAGGTGCGCACGTCGTAGCCCTTGATGCCGGCTTCCTGCACCGAGGGGACATCCGGCAACAACGCGGTGCGCGCCGGCGAGGTCACCGCGAGGCCGCGGACCGCGCCGCTCTGGATTTGCGGGGCGAGCAGGACGGGCGTGCCGACAATGATGGGAACTTCGCCGCCGAGCAGCGCGGTGACGGATTGCGAATCGCCGCGGTACGGCACGTGCACGATCTCGACGCCGGCCGCCGCATTCAGCAGCTCTCCCGCAAGATGATGCGTGCTGCCGAAGCCGACCGATCCGAAGCTGAGCGCACCCGGCTTCTCCTTCGCTATAGTGATGAGATCGCCGAGCGATTTTGCGGGATGATCGTTGCGCACGGCAATGACGAGCGCGTAATAGACCAGCGTCGAGATCATCTCGAAACTCTCGGCCGGCTGGTAGGCGAGGCTCTTGTAGGTCGCCGCGGAAATCGCATGCGCCCCGGTGACGAGCCCGAGCGTGTAGCCATCGGGCGCCGCTTTCGCGATGGCATCCGCGGCGATGTTGCCGCCGGCGCCCGGCTTGGCCTCGACGATGATCGGCTGCCCGAGCTTCTTCGAGAGACCGTCGGCGATGATGCGCGACAACGTGTCGGCCGCACCGCCCGCGGCAAATCCGTGCAGCAGGCGGATCGGGCGCGACGGATAGGTGTCCGCCGCCGCAAGAGTGGTTGCAAGACAACCACCCAGCAGAAAAATGGCCGCAGCAAGCCGCTTCATCCCTCGCATGGATGCTTCTCCCTTTGATGTTATGTCTTTGGCCGCGCGTGCGGCGTCTTCAAGTCGTCGTCTGAGCCGTTAAAGTGTGAGCATGATCTATTCGGAAAACCGCTTCGCACTTTTCCGGATCATGCTCTAGCGCGCGAACTCCGTGCATTCCGGCGACGGCGGCATGCCCCAGACGTCGCGCGGCAGCCCGACCCAGACTTTCGGCCGCTGCGGACGATCGCGGTGCCACGGGCGCGGCTCGAAATAGCCGAGCGCCTCGTCGGTCATGCGGTCGAGATCGCAAAACAGCTCGACCAGATGGCCGTCGGGATTGCGGTGGTAGATCGCAGTGTTGTGGCCGGGGCCGTGACGCACCGGGCCCCACAGCACGGGCAGCTTGTGCCGCGCCAGGTGATCGCAGGCGCGATGCATGTGCTCGGGCCCCCGCAGCTCGAAGGCGAAGTGATGCAGACTGCGTTCGGATGCACGGGCGAAATTCAGCGTGTGATGCTCGAAGCCGCTGCGCATGAAGACGAAGCGGTCCTCGATCCAGTCGGAGACCCGCAGGCCCATCACATCAGCGTAAAACTCCGACGCGGCTTGCGGATCGGGCGTGCGCAGCGCGACATGGCCGAGCTTGGCGACCGCGAGGGCGCCGATCCGCTCCTGCGCGGGCGTCGGCGTCCAGCCCTGGATCAATTCGAAGCGCGTTCCTTCGGGGTCGCTGAAAGACAACAGCCGGGAAACCCCAGGCAGGGGATCGCTGTGGAGCTCGGGCCGCAGATCCGCCTGCTTCAGCGCCGCGCCCAGCGCCTCCAGCTGGACATCGGGGGAAATCTCGAAGGCGATGCTCTTCAGCGCGGCATCGCCGGGCTCGATTACCAGCGAGAGCTGCTCGGACTCGTTGGCGAGGAACAGGCGGCCTCCGTCGCGGGCGACGAGGCCGAGACCGATCACGCCGCGGTAGTAGTCCAGCAGCCGCTCCGGATCGGGCGAGGTGAAGGTCGCGTGCCGCAGCCGGGTGAAGCGTGCAATGGGTGCTTGTGTCATCGTCCACCCCCTCATGGCGTCATGATGATCTTGCCGAGCGCGGAGCCCTGCTCCAGCAGCGTATGGGCTTTCCTGACCTCGTCGAGCTTCAGCACCGCCGAGATCGCCGGCTTGATCGCATTGCGGCTCAGCGCATCGATCACGCTGCGCATCAGGGCGCGGCGGCCGTCGCGATCGTGGTCGTAGATGTGGAAGGAGAAGCAGCGCACGGCCGGACAGATGTCGAGATGGTTGCGCATTGCCGCCATCAGATTCTCTTCCGGCAATCCGGCGAAGGCGTTGTACGACAGCAGCGTGCCCCATTTGCCGAGCGCGCCGAGATAGCCGGTGAACTCCGGCCCGCAGACGTGATCGAGCACGAGGCCGACGCCCTCGCCCTCGCCCTCGGTCAGCTCGCGCGTCCGCACCACGACATCCTCGCTGCGGTAGAAGATGATGTGATCGGCGCCGTTCGCCTTCGCGAACGCGGCCTTCTCCTCGGTCGAGACCGTACCGATCACGGTCATCCCAGCGAGCTTAGCCAGTTGCACCAGCGCGGTGCCGACGCCGCCGGCGGCGCCGATCACCAGTGCGCTGCTAGGTGCGCGCGGATGGCGGCACTCGTGCAGCAGCGCGTAGGCGACCTGGTAGTTCGACAGGCACACGGCCGCTTGCAGATCGACATGGTCGGGCAGTGCGTGAACGGCATCGGCGGGCGCGACCACGTAGTCGGCGTAGCAACCGCCGCGCTGGGACAGATCGCGGGCGCTCAGCAGCACCTTCTGGCCGACGGCAAGTCCCTCGACGCCGGGTCCGAGCGCGGAGATGCGTCCGGCGACATCGTTGCCGGGATTGGCCGGCAGCGGCGGCATCCATTTGTAGACGCCGCGCCGGATCAGCGCGTCGGGCTGCCCGACCCCGAACGCCTCGGCCCGGATCTGCACCTGCCCGGCCCCCGGCACGGGCACCGGAAGCTCGACCACCTCAAGTGCATCCGGCCCACCCGGCTGACGCACCAGCACTGCCCTCATGTCTCCACGCTCCCCAGACGACTTCTGAAACCGTATTTTCGAAAATAATACCGTTTACGAAAATTATTGCAAGATGGTCGTTGGCGCGGCATCTTGAGCCATCGATTCATTGGCAGACCCATGTCCGACAGCGCCATTCGCCCCCGCAAGGAATTCGGCAAGACCATCGCCGCCGACATCACCCATCGGCTGCGCGAGGAGATCATTGCCTGCGGCCTTGCGCCGGGCGAGCCGCTGCGCTTCGACGTCTTGCGCGAACGGTTCGGCGCGAGCTTTACGACGCTGCGCGAGGCACTGACCGCGCTCGCCGCGGAAGGGCTGGTCGACGCCCAGGAGCAGCGCGGATTTCGCGTGGCGCCGGTCAGCCGCCAGGATCTGGTGGAGGTCACCGACGCAAGGGTGCTGATCGAGGTAGAATTGATCCGCCGCTCGATCGAACGCGGCAATGACGACTGGGAAATCGCCGTGATCTCGACGCTGCACCGCTTGAAGCGGATCGAGCAGCGCGACCCCGAGCATCCCTTGCGCGATCCCGAGTGGAAGATCGCCCATCGCCAGTTCCACCAGGCGCTGGTGTCCGCCTGCGGCTCGGCAACGCTGCTGGCCATTCGCGCCGAGCTGTTCGACCGCGCCGAGCGCTACCGGCACCTGTCCGCCAATTTCCGGCCGCGTCCGCGCGACAAGGCCGGCGAGCATCAGGCGATCATGCTGGCCGCGATCTCGCGCAATGCCGATCTCGCCGTGCAACTGATCGAGACGCATATCCGCTCGACCTCCGACAACGTGGCGACATACGCCGGCCATCTGCTCGACTCCGAATAGGCGCGCCGGCAATTTCACGTACACTGGGCTTGCGCCCGGCCTCATTTTCGAAAATAATACAAAAGATCGAAAATCGAAACCCTTGGGGGCGAAACCATGAAGCTGCTGTCGTTCTTGGACGGAAATCGGGAAAGCTGGGGCGCCGTTGTCGAAAACGGCGTGGTGGATCTCGGCCGCGCCCTGCCCCAGTACCCGACCCTCGCCGACTTCCTCGGCAGCGACGACTACGCGCGCCGCGAGGCCATCGTTGCCGGGCACAAGCCCACGGTGGCGCTGAGCGACGTCAAATATCTGCCGGTGATCCCACGCCCGGAAAAGATCGTCTGCGCCGTGCGCAACTATCTCGACCACCACAACGAGGCGGTGGCGTTCGGCATGAAGCGCGAGATCACCGAATTCCCGCCGATCTTCCTGCGGGTCTGGCGCTCGCAGGTCGCGCACAACGCGCCGGTGATCCGGCCAAAAGTCTCGGACAATTTCGACTGGGAGGGCGAGCTCGCCGTCGTCATCGGCAAGGGCGGCCGCCACATCAGCCAGGCCGATGCCTGGAATCACGTCGCGGGCTACTCGATCTACAACGACGTCAGCGTGCGCGACTGGCAGCGCCACGCCCAGCAGATCGCTTCCGGCAAGAACTTCGTCGGCACCGGCCCGTTCGGGCCGTGGCTGGTCACGCCGGACGAGATCGGCGATCCCACCAAGCTGAAGCTGGAGACGCGCGTGAACGGCGCGACCGTGCAGTCCTCCGACACCTCGATGCTGATCTTCTCGATCCCGCGGCTGATCGAATATTGCTCAACCATCTTCGACCTCGTGCCCGGCGACGTCATCGCCACCGGCACGCCGGCCGGCGTCGGCTTCACCCGCAAGCCGCCGATCTTCCTCAAGCCGGGCGACGTGGTCGAGGTCGAGATCGAGAACATCGGCGTGCTCAGCAATCCCGTCGTGGACGAGGCGTAAGACCCGCATGTCTCACGACATTCGCAAGACCGCACTCAGCGTCGAGACCGTCTGGCACGAGCGCGGGCCCCGGCTGGAAAAACCGCTGCTGGTGGGGACCGCGATCGCAGTGATCCGCAATCCCTTCGCCGGCCGCTATGAGCCTGACCTGATGCCGTTCCAGGCCTCCTTGCGTGAGCTCGGGCGCGAACTCGCAACCGGGCTGATCGCACAGCTCGGCGGCGCATCGCGGATCGAAGCCTATGGCAAGGGCATCATCGTCGGCGAGGACGGCGAGCTCGAGCACGGCGCCGTCTGGCACGAGGCCGGTGGCCACGGCATGCGCGAGGTGCTGGGACAGCCCAAAGGACAGCCGAAGGCGATCGTGCCGGCGGCGAAGACCATCGGCGGTCCCGGCACGCGCCTGATGGTGCCGCTCGGCCACATCCACGCCGCCTATGTCCGCAGCCATTTCGGCACCGCGGAGATGACGCTGTGGGATGCGCCACGCCGTGACGAGATCGCCTTCGGCCTCGTGATGGCAACCGGCGGTAGGCCGCATGCGCGCATCGGGGGACTCGCAGCGTCCGGGATCTCCGTGCACGACGGGCAGCGCTGACGCGCCGCCTTACAGGAAGCCGGTCGAAATCCAGGGTATCGCGGCAACCACGAGCGTGCCGATCAGCAAGGCCACGATATAGCCGACGATCGGCTTGATGCCTTCGTCGGGACTGATGCGGCTAATGGCGCAGGCCGCATAGTAGCCGACGCCGAAGGGCGGGGCGAACAGGCCGATGCCCATGGCGAGGACGACGACCATCGCGTAGTGCACCTCGTGCACCCCGACCTGGCGGGCGATCGGAAACAGCAACGGCCCGAACAGAACGATGGCGGGGATGCCCTCCAGCACGCTGCCGAGGATGACGAATGCGAGGATCGTCACGCCGAGGAAGACCGGTGTTCCGCCCGGCAGCGCGGTCATGAACTTCGCGAGCGATGCCGAGAAACCCGATTGGGTCAGGGCCCACGCCATCCCGGTCGCAGCACCGATGATCAGCAGAATCGCGCCGGACAGCGACGCGGTCTCCACCAACATCGGATACAGCCGGCGCCAGGAGAACTGCCGATAGATCAGGAGCCCCGTGAGGACCGAGTAGACGATGCCGATGGTCGACACCTCGGTCGCCGTCGCGACGCCCTCGACCACGGCCGCGCGGATGACGAAGGGCAGCGCCATCGCCGGAATCGCGATGACGAAGGCGCGGCCGATCTCCCTGCCCGTCGCCCGCTTCACATGCGACAGGTTCTCGCCGCGGTATCGCCACCAGACCACCGCACAGAGGCCGACGGCGAGCACGATGCCGGGCAGCAGGCCGCCGGTGAACAGCGCAGCGATCGACACGCCCGTCACCGAGCCGATCGTGATGAGCACCAGCGAAGGCGGGATGGTCTCGGTCTGGGCACCGGTTGCGGCAAGAAGCGCGACGAGATCGCCGGGTCTGGCGCCCCGCTTGGTCATCTCGGGAAACAGCACGGGCGCGACGGCGGCCATATCGGCCGCCTTGGAGCCCGAGATTCCCGACACCAGGTACATCGCGCCGACCAGCACATAGTGCAAACCGCCACGCACATGTCCGAGCAGACTGGCGAGAAAGCCCACCATGGCACGCGCCATGCCGGTCATTTCGATCAGCAGGCCGAGGAACACGAACAGAGGCACCGCCAGCAGGATCAGATGGCTCATGCCCTCGTCCATCCGCCCGATGATGACCACATCCGGCGTGCTCGTCGTCAGGGCCAGATAGCCGACGGTTGCAAGGCCAAAGGCAAATGCAATCGGCACCGCCGCAAGGACCATGGCACCGACGATGACCACGAAGAAGATCAGCAGGTTGAGATTGCCGAGCGGTTTCAGCACCGGCGCCACCAGCACCAGCGTCGCGATGATCCCGGCAACGAGCGCAACCGCGGCGAGCAGATCCCTCAGGCCCGCGATGCGAACCAGCCGCAGCACCGCCGCGACCAGCATCAAGCCGATGCCGACGGGTAACGCCGCAGCACGCCAGCTGTTGACGATCTCGAGCGCCGGGGTCGTGACGAACACTTCGTCGGCCGCGAACTCGTAGGCCGGGTGGATCACCAGCAGGAGAAACGCCAACGAGGCCGCGGCGGCAACGACATCCAGAAACGCGCGGGCGTCCGCGCCGAGCATCCCGATGATGGCGGTCATCCGCATGTGCTCACCGCGCTGGAAAGCAATCACAGATCCCAGCATGGCGAGCCACAGGAACAGGATGCCGGCGAGCTCGTCGGCCCAGATGATCGGGGCGTGAAAAACGTATCGTCCGACGATGCCGGCGGACAACACGACGATCTCGGCCAGCACCAGCAATGCCGCCGGAATCGCAACCACATGTCCAAGCAGCCTGTTGGCCCTGGCGGCCCACAGCTGCACACCAGACTGCGATGCCGCAGTTGCGGCACCCTGATCGATCTCAGGCATATGGTTGATCGCGGTCATGACAGCTTGCCCGCCGCTTTCTCGAGCTGCGCCCAGGCCTCATCGCCGAACTTGGTCTTCCAGTCGGCATAGAAGCTGGTTTTCGCCAGCGCCTGGCGGAACGCGCCGCGGTCGACGTCGATGAACTGCATGCCCTTGGCGGTCAGATCGGCGCGCAGCGATTCGCTGAGCTTGGCGACGTCGGCGCGCTCGTCCTTGGCCGAACGATCGAGCTCGCGCGTCACGATCTCCTGCACGTCCTTCGGCAGCTTCTCGAAGGCGCGCTTGTTGCCGAGGATCCAGTAATTGTCCCAGACATGCCCGGTCAGGGAGCAGGTCTTCTGCACCTCGTAAAGCCGGGCCGTTGCGATGATCGGCAGCGGGTTCTCCTGCCCGTCCACCACCTTGGTCTGCAGCGCGGAGTAGACCTCGTTGAAGTTGATCGGCGCGGGTCCCGCCCCGAGCGCCTGGAACAGCGATGTCAGATTGGGCGCCGCCGGCACGCGCAGCTTGAAGTTCTTCAGATCCTCCGGCGTCCTGATCTCACGCCCGGACGAGGTGACATGGCGAAAGCCGTTGTCCCAGGGGCTCGACACCGCCATGATCGGTGTCCTGGCGATCTGTGCGCGGATATAGGCGCCGAGTTCGCCATCCATCGCCTTCCAGACCGCGTCATAGCTGGTGAAGAGAAAGCCAAGGTTGACGATGCCCGCCGCCGGGACCAGCGTCGCGAGGATCAGCGACGACAGGTTGAAGAACTCGACGCCGCCGTTGCGGACCTGCGTCAGCAGGTCGGTGTCGGAGCCGAGCTGGTTGGCCGGAAACAAATTGATCTCCAGCCGGCCGTTCGTCGCCTCGCGGATGCGGTCGACCGCTTCCTTGGCGCGGACGTTGACGGGATGCGTCGGGTCCTGGCCGGTCGCGAGCTTGTAGGTGAACTCCGCGGCCGAGGCCGGGCGGGTGAGAATGGCACATAGCGGCACGGCCGCGCCGGCCATGAGCAACTTGCGGCGGCTGAGATTGGTCGGCTTGCGCAAGGACATTGTTTCCTCCTGTTGGGCATCGATTGATCTGCCGCGACGGCTTTCGCCGGCGCGTATTGCAGCTGGCCGGCTCTCGATGCGCCGGCATTGGACAGCAGCCGTCGTTCATCGCAGCGATGCTGCGAAGCATGTCTGTCGAGTCGGTCGTGAAAGCCGGCTGCTAGCGCAGCCACTCCTTGATCTGCCGCTTCACTTCTGCGGTCGAGATGCCGTAGCGGTCGTGCAGCGTCGGCAGCGCGCCGGCGGCAAGAAATTCGTCCGGAAGCGCGATCTGCCGGAAGGCCGGATGGACGCCCGAACGCATCAGCAGCGCCGCGACGGCTTCGCCGAGACCGCCGATCACGGTGTGGTTCTCGGCGACGACGACGAGGCGGCCGGGCTTGCCTGCTTCACGCAGGATCGCCTCCGTGTCGAGCGGCTTGATCGTCGGCACGTGCAGGACGCCTACGTTGACGCGGTCGTCCGACAGGGCCTGGGCCGCCTCCAGCGCGCGCATGGTCATGATGCCCGAGGAGATGATCAGGACCTCGGCGCCGTCGCGCAGAAGCGCAGCCTTGCCGAGTTCGAAACGGTAGTTGTACTCGTCGAGCACCAGCGGCACCTGGCCGCGCAACAGCCGCATATAGACCGGTCCGCGATGCGCAGCGATCGCCGGCACGATCTGCTCGATCTCGTGCGCATCGCAGGGGTCGATCACCGTCATGTTGGGCATCGCGCGAAACAGCGCGAGGTCCTCGGCGGCCTGGTGGCTCGGCCCGTAGCCCGAGGTCAGGCCCGGCAGCGCGCAGGCGATCTTCACGTTGCGGTCTTCTTCCGCGATTGTCTGATGGATGAAGTCGTAGGCCCGGCGCGAGGCGAACACCGCATAGGTGGTCGCGAACGGCATGAAGCCTTCAGCCGCCAGACCCGAGGCTGCGCCGAACAGGAGCTGTTCGGCCATGCCCATCTGGTAGTAGCGATCGGGAAAGGCCTGCGCGAAGATGTGCAGGTCGGTGTACTTGCCGAGATCGGCAGTCATGCCCACGATATCTTCGCGGCTGCGCGCGAGCTCGACGAGCGCGTGGCCGAAGGGGGCGGGCTTGGTGCGCTGCCCTTCTGCCGCGATCGAGGCGATCATGGCCGAGGTGGTCAGGCGCGGCTTTCCGGGCGGTGTCGATCCGGCGGACTTCATGACTGGTCTCCCGCGTTCAGTGCAGACAGCGCGAGCTGCCATTCGTGCGGCTCCACGCGAATGAAGTGGTTCTTCTCGCGCTGCTCGAGGAAGGGAACGCCCTTGCCCATCAACGTGTCGGCGACGACCATGCGGGGTTTCGGCCCGGCATGCGACATCGCGGCATCGAAAGCCCCGACCACCGCATCGAGATCGTTGCCGTCGACGCGCTGCACGAACCAGCCGAACGCCTCGAGCTTGTCCACCAGCGGCTCGAAGCCGAGCATCTGCTTCGAGGGACCGTCAGCCTGCTGATTGTTGACGTCGACGATTGCGATCAGATTGTCGAGCTTGTGATGGGCCGCCGACATGATGGCTTCCCATTTGGAGCCCTCGTCCAGCTCGCCGTCCGAGAACAGCGTGAAGATGCGCGCGGCCGATTTCTTGCGCTTCAGCCCGAGCGCCATGCCGACGGCGATGCCAAGGCCAAGGCCCAGCGAGCCGCCAGACATCTCCATGCCCGGCGTATAGGACGCCATGCCCGACATCGGCAGGCGACTCTCGTCGAAGCCGTAGGTCTGTAGTTCAGCCTCGGGAATGATCCCGGCCTCGATCAGGGCCGCATAGAGCGCGATGGCATAGTGTCCGTTCGACAGCAGGAAGCGATCGCGGCCTTCCCAGGCTGGATCTTCGGCGCGAAACCGCATCGCGTGAAAGTAAGCCACCGCCAGCACATCGGCGATGTCGAGCGCCTGCGCGATGTAGCCCTGGCCCTGGACTTCGCCCATCAGCAAGGCGTTGCGGCGGATGTTGCGGGCGCGCTGGACAAGCGTCGGCGCGTTTGCGAGTGTCGGTGTTGCCATGATGGTTTCTCCCCTCCTCCGCTCAGTGGATCAGCATGCCGCCGTTCACGTCGACCACCGCGCCGGTCACGTAGGCCGAGAGGTCGGAGGCGAGGAAAGTGTAGATGCCGGCGACGTCAGCAGCCTCGCCGAGCCGGCCGAGCGGAATTCCCTCCAAAATCTTCGCCCTCATCTCGTCGGTGAGCTTGCCGGCGGTGATGTCGGTGCCGATCAGGCCCGGCGTCACGCAGTTGACGCGGATTCCGTCGGGGCCGAACTCGCGCGCCATCGCCTTGGCAAGCCCGAGCACGCCGGCCTTGGCCGCCGAATAGTGCGGTCCCCCGAAAATGCCGCCGCCGCGCTGGGCGGAGACCGACGACATGCACGCGATCGATCCGGTCTTGCGCTTCTGCATGTGCGGGATCACGGCCTGCGACAGGAACAGGATGCCCTTGAGGTTGACATCCTGGATGCGGTCCCAATCCTCGGGTTTGATGTCGAGGAGCTTCACGGGCTGGGTCACGCCCGCGTTGTTGATGAGGATGTCGATCTGGCCGAATTTTGCGATGACCGCCTCGACGGCCTTGATGCACGCCTGCCTGTCAGTGACGTTGCAGGCGAGGCCGAGATGCGGCTCGCCTGCGGATTCAAGGTTGCGCGCGGCGGCTTCCGCCGCAGGGCCGTCGATGTCGAGAATGGCGACCCGGGCCCCTTCGGCCGCAAAGCGGCGGGCGGTTGCAAGTCCAATGCCCCGCGGAGAGGCGGCTCCTGTAATGATTGCAGTCTTGCCGCGTAGCAGCATTCGCTCCTCCCTGAATGGCTGTTGCCGGGCCCCGAAGGCGCCGCTGTTCTTGACCAGATTGATTATGCCGCTGCCCGCTTTCCCACAAACGCGCTGTTGTCTTGCATAGATGAATTTGGTTCACTTGTCCGATGTTGCTGTCCAGTATTCCGATATCGTCCATCCGCGCCTTCGAGGCGGCTGCACGCACCGGCTCGTTCCGGGACGCGGCGAACGAGCTTCATCTCACCCCGAGCGCGGTGAGCCACGCCGTTCGCAAGCTCGAAAGCGCGATGAGCACCACGTTGTTCGAGCGCAGCGCCCGGGCGGTCCGGCTGACACCGGCGGGCGAGAACCTGATGCGTCATGCGGGTGCCGCGTTCGACAATCTGCGCCGGGGTATCGAAGAGGTCGCAGGCCGCGGCCCGCAATTGCTGAGGGTGCACTGCGCGCCGAGCTTTGCCGCCCAATGGCTTGCCCCGCGCCTCGCCCGCTTCATGGCCGCAGAGCCGAAGCTCGAGGTGCGGCTTGCCGCCAACACCGAATATGCGCGGTTCAGCAACGACGACTTCGACATCGACATCGTGTACGGCCAGCCGAGGGCAGAGGGCGTCGAGGTCGTTTCGCTGGGTGAAGAAACCGTGACGCCGCTCTGCACCCCCGAACTCGCGAAAAAAATCCGCAAACCGAAAGACCTGCTCGACCAGGTGTTGATCCGCTCGGACGTGAAGCAGGTGCAGTGGCACCAATGGTTCACCGCAAACGGGCTCGAAGCGCCGGCCATTCACGGCATGCGCTTCGATCGCAGCTTCCTGGCGATCGCGATGGCTTCGAGCGGCCTCGGCGTGACGCTGGAATCAACGCGGCTTGCCGAACGCGAGATCGCGACGAAGCGGTTGGTTGCGCCCCTTGCCGGACGCTCGGTCGACATCCGTTATGTCGGCCATCATCTCGTTTTTCCACGCGCAAGCCAGCAGCGTCGGCCGATCCGCGTTTTTGCCGAGTGGATCACGCGTGAGCTTGCGGCGGGCGGCTCAGCTTGATCCGGTCCGGTCGCCTCGACGAACGGTCGGCTCTGGTTTCAACACCTAGTGCGTCCCGCACCGGCAGCGCTCGTAGTCCACGGGATCGTGACTGTTGACGATCCTCACCCGGTCGCCGTGCTCCTGCTTCAGCGCGCGCAGCCGCGCCTGGTTGGCGATCCGCATCTTGCGGTCCATGTCGCCCTTGCGCTGGAAATAGCCGAGCATCAAGGGCACGCGCGGCGATGCGTCGAGTTGGCCGTGGTGGAAATAGCTGTCGCCGGCATGCAGCAGCCATTTGTCGCCCGAGCGCACCGCGATGCCGCAATGGCCGAGCGTGTGGCCGGCGAGCGGGATCATCAGCACGTCCGCCTCCTTGTCGCCGAGCGCGCGCACGCCCTTGAAGCCGAACCAGTCTTCGCCGGGCTCATCGTAGAATGCCCAGCGCGGTCCATGGCTCCACTGCCCGGTGACATAACGCCCCTCCGGCGGCGCCGGCTTGCGCAGCACCGCCATGTCGTATTCGGCGCGATGGACGTGGATCGCGGCTTGCGGAAAATCGGGCACGCCGCCGGCATGATCGCGGTCGAGATGGGTCAGCAGCACGTGACGCACGTCGGCCGGTGAATAGCCAAGTGCCTTGACCTGCTGCACAGCCGTCTCGGCTGGATCCAGCTTCGGCGCGGTCTGCCGCAGCCATCGCCGTCCCAGCCGGCCGGGCGCTGCGATATCGCCAAGGCCGATACCGGTATCGACCAGCGCGAGGCCGTCATTGGTCTCGACCAGCAGGCAATGACAGACCAGGCGGGCGCGCTGGAACAGGCTGCCGGTGCCGTTCACCAGGCGGCGGCCGACCGGGCACATCGTGCCGGTGTTGAGATGGTGGATTTTCATGGATGACCCTCGCCTGTTGTGACAGGCGCGGTCTTGCCACCACGTAATCCATAGGTAAAATATCGAATATTGATACTATCTCTAGGTCTATCCTATGGACATCGCGAGCTTCGCTACTTCGCCGCCGTCTACCGCGAGCGCAATCTGACCGCCGCGGCGCGCGCCTGCTTCGTGTCGCAGCCGTCGATCTCGACCGCGATCACCCATCTGGAGGCCGAGCTCGGCACCACGCTGTTCATCCGGCACAAGAAGGGCGTTGCGCCGACCGCGTCGGCCGAGCAGTTTCACATCCTCGCCCGCCGCATCATCGACGAGGCCGATGCCGCGCGCAGCCTGTTCAGGAAGCCGAGCACGAAGACCACGGTGACCTTGGGCCTGATGCGCACGCTCGACGTGCCCCGCACCATCGCACTGCTCAAACCGCTGACGGCGCGCAGCGATGTCGCGCTCCGCCTCGTCGGCAGCGACGAGCGCGCCGATGCGCGGATCATCGCGAAGACCATGCTGTGCGACGACGAGCATTTCGTCGCGCTGTGGAGCGAGCGCTATGTCGCGGCGCTGCCGCCGGCGCATCCGCTGACGCTGAAGGAGAAGCTCCGCGCCGCCGATCTCGCTGACGTGCCCCTGATCGACCGCTGCCATTGCGAGCAGAGCGCATTCTTTGGCCGCAATGCGCAGCGGCGCCAGACGGCCGCGATCGCGCAATCGGAGGACTGGGCGATGGCGCTCGTGGCCGCCGGCGTCGGCGTCGCCATCGTCCCGGAAGGCGTGGCACGCAGCAACCCTGATGTCGCGGTGCGCGAGATCGAGGTCAAGGTGAAGCGCGAAGTCGGCCTCGCCTACCGCGCATCGGCCCCGCTGTCGGACGCGCTGAAGGAGTTTGTGGGGAAGCTGCAGAAGCAGCGGCGAAAGTCCGATCGGACCGCACGCAAGGCTCCTGGCAGAAGACTCTGACGAAAGAGTTGCTAGCGTGCCGTTCCGCGGATGACCGGCGTTCCACGAACGATGCGAATGCCGTCGTCATAGCAAGCGATGTTGGGCGGCGGCGTGTAGTGCTCCAGAATCATGATCGGCTGACCACATCGACACCGCGCGACAGAGGTGATGTTCCCTGTCTTGTCGATCGGGCACCATTCGCGACGATCAGGAAACGCAGCCCAGGCAGACCCCTGCCGGAACGGGCTGACCGCATCGAATTGCGGCGCAATGACGAAAGTCTTCGTCGCATCGATGAAGCCCCATTTGCCGGTCTTGTCGTCAAGCTGCGCGGCGAGTCCTTCCGACCACGGCAAGCGCGGCGCAAGACGGCGCGTCAAGACACTGGGATCTCGCATCAGTTCAGCAAGCAACGCCTTGTCGAGCGTCCTGTAACCCTCCTCGAATTCGATGCTGTATTCCCCGCTTCCGCTGGTCGTCGTGCCCCTCGCGAGCTTCAGCGGCCCGAGCAGCGGCGACCCGTCCTGCCCGATCACGGCCCACTGTCCGCTGTCGACGATCATTGCAATCCCGTCGTGAAATGCTTCGGCCCGATCGAAATAGCGGTCCGCCAGAAGCTTGCCGTCGACCGATATGAAACCCCATTTGCCATCGTGCTGGACAATCGACGGGCCATCGCATGCGAGGTGCACGTATTGGAATGCGACGTCTGGCGCCGGCCTGTCGTCGGCCGTCACGATCGTCCAGCGGCTCTGCTCGAAACGAAGATGGCGGCCGTCCGGGCATTTGGGACGATCGGAGCCGAGCAGCTCTGTGCCAGCCTTGTTGGTGTACAAAGTCTTGCCATCGACGACGGCGCCGAGCTTGACGTCCGGGCTGAGAGCGGTGGGTTGGGCCGCTCCATTCGACAGGACATTTCCGTCGCGGTCGATCCGGCCCTCGCGTCCTCCCAGCCGATACGGAGCCCAGCCGTCACGGAAATATCCGAGCCAGTCGAATTTCAGGTCAACGACGATCTTCCCTTTGGCATCGATGGCGCCCCAGCGCCCGCCCCGCTGCACGATCGCGCGATCGTCGGCGCGCTGAATGAGCTGGACGTGGTCGAACAGCTCGTTGCTGACGGGATTGCCATCCGATCCCATCAATTGCCACCGAGCATTATCGCGTGCGGAGTCCGCTGCCCAGAACAGCCCGATCAAGTCTTCCGACAGCAGGCTCACCTTCGCGAACCTCGGCTGCACTATCCAGTTCCCACCGCCGACAACGATGCCCCATCGCTTGCCATATGCATAAGGGGCCAAGCGATCGCCCAGCGAGTTTGGCTGTCTACCAACATTGGCATAGGGCGGCTCTGCGACCAGGAAGGCGTTATCGGCGATACGAATGATCGCGCCGTGCTCCGCAGGCACAATCATCTGACCATCCTTGTCGATGGCGCCCAAGCGATTTCCGACGACGACCAGCGCCAGGCCGCGATCGAACCTGCTCATGGAGTCATAGGTCGGGGCTATCGCGTAACGGCCGGTCGTGTCGATCGCGCCATATTTCCCACTGCTGCCGACCAGCGCGCGGTCGCCGACGAACAGATCGACCCAATCGAACTGCGGCGCGATGACGGTCTTGCCGCTAGCATCAACATAGCCGCAGCGAGCACCTTCAAATCGGCAGGTGGGGATCAGGGACGCGCCTTGCTTGCGGGCCTGACTCTCCAGATCGTCGGATCCCGCCGCGATGGGAGCGGGCAGAGGCTGGGCGGATTGCGCACGATCGGCCAGCGTTGCCGCAAGGACAACGGCGACACCGGCTAGCAGACCAAAGCATCTGTTCAAGACTGAACAACCTCCGACGAGCCTGATACGATAGGCTCAACTTCGGCGATTTTTAGCTCGTGCTTGACGTTGGTGTCGGGCATTTGGCGGTTTTGCCAAATCGACCGTTACTTCATTGCACTAAATGCCGTGACCGTGAGGCGGGCCAAGCTCCGCTCAGCCCTTCGAGACCACCGCGCGCCCGTAGGGCGGCTGGCTCATGACCGGGGGGTTGGCGGTCTGGGCGGCGAGCTCGCCGATCAGGCGGTCGGCATCGGCCGCCATGCCGTCGGGCGCCTGGATCACCAGGCGTTCCAGGGCCCAGCGGTACGACGAGACGCGCTGCTCCAGGCACTGCTGCACCCACTGCACGATCAGCGAGTTCTCCTGCATGCGCGCGACCGCATCGTCCCTCTCCCGCGGCGAGAGCGCGGAGACGCGCGCGATGCTGGCATCGCGCTTCCTGTCGAGATCGATGACGCGGATCGCGGAGGCGAAGAAGGGCTCGAAGCGGGTGATGTCGTTGCGGACGTCCTCGATCAGCTGCGCATAGCGCGAGGAGTGCGAGCGGTGCGGCTCGTCGATCAGCGTGCGGCCGTACATGGTGCGGTCGAACACGATCTTCTGCCGCCAGGGCGAGGGCAGCGGCTTGTAATCGCCGAACACGCTCTTCCAGGCCGGGCGCGACAGCGGCGGCTCGATCATGGGATAGGCGAGGTCGCGAAGCTGGCGCTCCTCGTCGGTGAGCTGGAATTGCGAGGGCCTCAGGCCGACGCTGCCGGTGGCTTCGGCGCCCAGCCAGCGATGCATGTCGTCGCTGCGCATGTCAGCGCGGGTGCGGCCGAAATCGCCGCCGCTGCAGGCGCCGAGCATCGCGGCGAGCAACGCGAGCAAGGCGGCCGATACGAAAGGCCGGATATGGCGGATGAGGTCCGGCATTGCAAAAAGCCGGACCTAGCGACGGCGACGACGGCGCCCCGGCGCTGTGCCCTGCTCCGGCCCGCGATCGCCGCTGGTTTCGTCGCTCTCGCGCTCGATGCGGATCACCGGGAGGATCAGAACCGTTCCCATGTCCGCGTGCGGTGTGACGTCCCCCGACGAGCCTACCCGGCGACCGGCCGGAAATTCGATGATGGTCCCCATGTCAGCTCTCTCAATTGCCGCGCGATCAAATACGCTCCTGCAACATGGCGATCATTAAGATCAGCTCATGGTTAACGGGGTGTAAACATGCCCTTTGGACCGTAACCACACGGACCGGCCGCGCCGTCCCGTTGCGGCACGAGAACGCCTCAAATTTAAGGGCCGCCTTCACGCCTCGTTTTCCTTAACGAGGCTTTAAAGGAACCTGCGCTAGGCTCCCCGCGCAAGTATCTTTCTCGAGTTGCGTACGCCTCCATGACCAAGTCGCTGTTTCCCGGATTCGACGGGCTGATGAGCCTCTCCCGTCGCGAAGGCGTCGATGTTCGGCCGACGCTGCTGCGCGTCCTGACCGACCTCTATGTCCAGACGCGCGTCCACAGCGATGACGAACAGCGCCAGTTCATCGAGCTTGCGACGCGGCTGATCGACCAGGTCGACGATGCGACGCGCGCGGCCATCAAGGCGAAGCTCGCGGTCTATCCGCAGACGCCGGTCCCGGTCCTGCAGAAGCTCGGGCTGGTCGCGGCCCAGGAAGGCCGCAGGGTTCCGCTGGCGCGCGAAATCCCCGCGCCCGCGCCCGCGCCGGCGCCCTCCGCGGCCCGCGCGCCGACCGAGGCCGAGCAGCGCATGGCCGCGAACTTGGCGATGCAGCCGAAGGATGCCGCCGAGATCCACGACATGTTCTTCCGCGCCGGCGCCTCCGAGCGCGCGCTGATCCTGCACAATCTGGCGCAGACGCCGCTGAAGGCCGCGCCGCGGATTCCGACCGTGCGCGCCAAGCGCGCGATCCAGATCCTGGAGATGGCAGCGATCGCCGGCGACGTCGACAATTTCACCCTCGAGCTCGGCGACAGCCTGATCCTGCCCTCGCGCGTCGCAGCGCAGATCGTCGACGATCCCGGCGGCGAAGCGCTCGCGGTCGCCGCGCGCGCGCTCGACATGCCGAGCCCGAACTTCCAGCGCATCCTGCTGTTCTTCAAGCCGGAGATCGGCAATTCCGTGAGCGAGGTGTACCGGCTGTCGCGGCTCTACGACCGCCTCGACGACCGCTCCGCGCTGGTGATGCTGGCGGCCTGGCGCGGCTCGACGCTCGCGGTGACGCGCGCGAAGTACCAGTCCTCGCTGCATGACGGCGAACGCCAGCGCGCCCGCGCGGCCGCAAGCCAGACGCGGTCGGGCGTGCAGCCCGGCTCCAGCCCAACGGTGCGCACCGGCACCGGGGGATCGTCCGATCACTAGAGTCCGCAGCGCCGCCTCGATCCAGCTCGACACGGACCACAAGCTGGTCCAAAAGGCGGAGCGTCGTCGTCCGCAAACGCGGCTGTGCGTCGACCGACCAGACGGATCAACAGACCATGGGCCACATTGCTTCGACGGCTTTCAGGGAGATCACCGAAGCCGATTTCGATGACGTCGCAGATGCGATGATCGAGATGCAGGCCCACTATCGCGCCCGCTGTCCCGCGCGGGACTTTATCATCGACGGGCTGAGGTCGAGGCCGACGGGATCGCGAATCCTGCTGGCCTGCGAGAACGAGCGCGTCGCCGGCTTTGCGTGCTTCAGCGCGATCTATCCCGGCCCCGGTTTGACGTCGGGCTTCTTCCTGAAGGAGCTCTACGTGCGTCACGATCGGCGTAGCAGCGGATTGGGGCAGAAGCTCATGGCGCGCCTGGCGGCAATAGCCCGGCAAGAAGGGCACGACCGCATCGATTGGACTGTCGATGCGGCTGATCTGCGGCTTCAGCAATTCTATGAAATGCTCGGCGGACAGGCGCTGCCGGAAAAGCGGTTCTTTCGCATCGCCGGCGCAAAACTGACGGCGCTCGCCGAAAGGTAATTGGCGATCGCGCTAGTCAAGCCTTCGCCAGCTCCAGAAAATGCCGCCCCGCGCGGTCCTCCGTCTCGACGATCCACGCATCGGGATCGAAGCGAAGCTCCTTGGTCAGCCGTTCCTCGATGGTGTGCTCTGGCAGCGGCTGCGGCGCCACCGGCACGAAGAAGCGGTCGACCGGTCGGCCGTCATCATAGACGGTCTGCGGCGCCGGGACGTAGAGCATCGCATGGCCGTCGAGCAGCGACACTTTCACGAACACCGCACCCGCCTCCTCGGCGCCGCGACGGCGCACCGCGCCGAACACGCCCTCGGTCTGACAGCGGCGCAAATAGGCCGCGACCCATATGTTGGATTTCAAACGCATGAATCGGACGATAGGCCAGTGCCGCGATCAGCACCAGCCTTGCGCGCAGACGTGACGCTCATTCGACGGGATGGCCGATTGCGGCGGCGAGCTCGCGCAGCAGACGGTCGGAGACCTGGCCGGTGACGGGCATCTTGTGCTCGCGCTCGAACTTCTGGATCGCGGACTGGGTTTCGCCGCCCATCGTGCCCGTGATCTTCAGATTGCCATAGCCGTATTCGGACAGCGCGCGCTGCACGCCGGCGATGCGCCGCGCGGCCGGGCTCTGCTGCACCGGAATCGGGGCCGGCGGACGGATCGCGGACGGCGGCGTCGAGGTCGTCGCCTTCACCAGATTGGTCATGGGATCATTGCCCGCGCGCGGCGTCGATGCGGTCGCCTCGACCGGCTTCTCCGCCGGCTTCTCGGCGGCGCGCTCGGCCGGTTTCGGCTCGACGCGAAACTCCGTCGCCTTCGGCTCGAGCGGCGAGGTATCGGCGCCGACCGGGCGCGGACGCGGCATGGGATTCGACAACGGCACCGAGGACGGCGCGGGAAGATTGATCACGGTGCCGAACATCGGCGCCGGATGCCGGCCGGTCTGCAGGAACAGCGCATTGGCGACGATCGCGCCGATGGCGGCGACGGCAACGAGGCCGGCCAGCGTGTCCTTGGGGCTGTGCAGCAGCACACGCATCACGAGGTTGCGCTCGGTCTCGACATCGATGACCGCAGCCTTAGCCCCACCCTTGGCACCACGTCGGCGCGGAGCGGCTTCGTCGTTGGCAGACTTCTTAGGCACTTTTCTTCACCGGAGCGGGTTGGTCGTGACGTTGATCGTTGAGTTCTTCGTGAGATTCTTCGCGAAGTTCCTGGCGCAGCACCGGCATCAAGGTCGTTACCTTGCTCTCGACCGGTTTGGCTTGCGGCGGCGTATAGACGAGCGGCAGCTTGACGGTGACGGCAGTGCCCTCACCCAACCGGCTTTGTACCGTCAATTCGCCGAGATGCAATGCTATGAGACTCTTCACGATGGACAGCCCGAGACCGGTACCTTCGTGACGGCGCTGATAGGTCTTGCCGGCCTGGAAGAACGGCGCGCCGATGCGCTTGAGATCGTCGGGCGCGATGCCGACGCCGGTGTCGCTGATGCGCAGCGTGAGCTGCGATCCGGTCACCGCGGCGGACACGGAGACTTGCCCACCGCGCTCGGTGAACTTGATGGCGTTGGCGACGAGGTTGAGCACGATCTGCTTGAACGCGCGCGGATCGCCGGTCATGACCGGCAGGTCCTGCGGCGCGTCGGTGACGAGGTCGATGCCGTTCTCCCGCGCCTTCAGCGCCAGCAGATTGCAGCAATGCATCAGCGAGGCGCGCGGTGCGAACGGCTCCGATGCGATCTCGAAATTGCCCGATTCCATCTTGGACATGTCGAGGATGCCGTTGACGACCGACAACAGATGCTGGCCGGAATCGTTGATGAGCTGGGCATATTCCTTGCGCTGAGCCGCGCCCAGCATCAGGGTCTGCTCCTGCGCGATCATCTCGGAGAAGCCGATGATGGCATTGAGCGGCGTGCGCAGCTCGTGGCTCATCGTGGCGAGGAAGCGCGTCTTGGCGGCATCGGCGGCTTCCGCCGCGCTGCGGGCCTGATCGAGCGCCTGCTCCGAATGCTTGCGATCGGTGACGTCACGCATCACGGCGACGACCTCGGCCTCGCGCGCGGGATCGCGGCCCCGATCCTGGTCGAGCGGCCGGCAGCGCATCTCGACCCAGATGAAGTCAACCTGGCCGCGCTCCGAGCCGGCAGGCTCGCGCCGCAACCGGAACTCGACGCTGCGCACGTCGCCCCGCGCGGCATCCGACAGCGCGGTGAGATAGGCCGGACGGTCGGCGACATGGACGCGGTCGAACAGGCCGTGGCCGTGCAGCTGCGCGACTGAAATGCCGAGCATGGCCTCGGCGGCCGGCGAGATGAACTGCACCGCGCCGTTGCGCTGATGCCGGGAGATGACGTCGCTCATGTTGCGCGCGAGCAGGCGATAGCGCTCCTCCTCGCGCGACAGCAGCGCGACGCTGGTGCGCGCAAGCGATTCCGCGCCGAAGGCAAGGCCCGCAGCATAGAGAGTAGCCGAGGCGACGCCGAAGGCCATCAGCACGCCGCGCTGCGCGGCGCTCGGCTCCTCCACCGGCAGCCAGCCGAGCTGGCTGACGAGGATCAGCATTCCGGCGCACGACAGCGCGAGCAGCGAGGCGAAGGCCGCGACGCGGCGCGAGGCCGACAGCGCCGCCTCGAGTGGAACCACCACCAGCCAGACCGCGGCGAACGATTCAATGCCGCCCGTCGTGACCGCGACCGCCATGATCAGGCCGGAGAGCGCCAGCGACGACAGCACATGCGCGCCCTCGTAGCGGCCGGTCCGCGACAGGAACCAGGACAGCATGATCGGCGCGATCAGCCAGGCAAAGGCCGCGACCTCGACCGCACTCGGCGCGCCACGCATGGCGAGATAGACAGGGAATGCGGCAAAGGCTGCCAGGCTGCCCAGCAGCCGCGGCGCCATGAAGGCACGATGGCGCGCTCGCGTCAGCGCATCGTAACGCGCGGAGGGATGCAGCAGCGCATCGAGACAATCGCGGATGATACTCAAAACTGTCACGGGTCTCGCGCTTCGGCTCAATCGTCTTGAGAAGACGCGCCGGAACGCCTCCTTGTCGTTGAGCCACCGTGTCAGAGCGACCTTAAACGAGTGCTAAGGCGGCGCGGCGTGCGGCCGGACACCGTGTCATCGCGGAGCTTTTTAGACGATTTGACGACGTCTTCGGTGAGGATGGTGAACACAGGGTTTCACCGTCCGCCGCATGGTTTCGAAATGGTGGATGCAAGGCTCCGGAAGGTCACGGGCCGCAGCATCAATGGAAAATTTACGAGACCGGGCTCTGCAAAGTTTTTTGCGTCAATTTTCCGCGAATTAAGCTCAAGGCAATCACTTGCGATTTATCGAGGGTTGCTAGGTCCGACGCGCTCTGCGGGGATCGCCGCGGCGGGATCTAACGTACAGGTCGACAAGATGCGCTTTCTGCTCCGCATCACATTCTGGCTCGGGCTGGTGCTGGTGCTCCTGCCCAGGGACAAGACGCCCGAATCGGAGAAGCTGCCGCAGATCGGCGCCGCCGATGCGGTGCAGGCTGCGACCGCGGCCGTCTCCGACATGACCCAGTTCTGCAAGCGCCAGCCGGCGGCCTGCGAGGTCGGCGGCCAGGCCGCGAGCATCATCGGCCAGCGCGCCCAGGACGGCGCGAAGAAGATCTATCAGATCATCAACGACAAGAAAGAGCAGATCACCAACGACAAGAACGACGGCCCCAAGAACGACCATAAGAAGGCGCCCGACCATACCGGCTCGATCGCGATGGCCGACGACGGCGACGCTGCCGCGAGCGAGGCGCTGCGCGACACCCTGACCCAGGACGACCTCGCGCTCGAATGGCGCGGCCCGGCGGGCACGAATTAGGGCCCAAACCCTATCGATTTCACGGCTTCGCGTCCCTATATTGGCCTTAACGGGAACTGTGGGCCAAAATGACGACGATCGACGAAATCAGGGACAATTTCGAGCTTCTGGACGAGTGGGACGACCGCTACCGGTACGTCATCGAGCTCGGCCGCACCCTGGAACCTATGCCGGAGGCCGAGCACTCCGCCGAGAACAAGGTGCAGGGCTGCGTCAGCCAGGTCTGGCTGCAGAAGCGGATCGACCACGATGGTGGCGCGCCGATCCTGAGATATCGCGGCGACAGCGACGCCCATATCGTGCGCGGGCTGGTTGCGATCGTGCTCTCGCTCTATTCAGGCCGTACGCCGCAGGAAATCATCGATACCGACGCGATCGCCGTGTTCAACGAGTTCGGCTTCCGCGATCATCTGACGCCGCAGCGCTCCAACGGCCTGCGCTCGATGGTCGAGCGCATCAAGACCGACGCGAAAGAGGCGCTCGCGGAAGCGACGTAAGAAGTATCGTAGGGTGGGCAAAGGCGCCCTTGCGCCGTGCCCACCAGCTTTCTTCAATCGCGCCCGAAGTGGTGGGCACGCTTCCGCCTTCGCTCTTCGAGCTTCGGCGGACAAGTCGCTTTGCCCACCCTACGGCATCCAGCCCAGGCCTACTTCCGCTTCCGCTGCTGCTGTCCGAGGCCCATCTGCTTGGCCAGCTGCGAGCGCGCCACCGCGTAGTTCGGCGCGACCATGGGATAGTCGGCCGGCAGGCCCCATTTCTCGCGATATTGCTCCGGCGTCATGTTGTACTGGGTGCGCAGATGGCGCTTCAGCGACTTGAAGCGCTTGCCGTCTTCCAGACAGACGAGATAGTCGGGCGCGATCGACTTCTTCAGCGAGACCGCCGGTTTTGCCGGCTCGAGCGGCGCCGCCTCGATGCGCCCCGTCGAGACCCGCACCAGGGCGCCATGCACCTGGCTGATCAGGTTCGGAATCTCGGCGGCCGGCGTCGGATTGTTGCCGAGATAGGCCGACACGATGCTCGCCGTCAGCTCGATGAAATTCTTGGCCCCGGCATCCGACATGGGCTTGCCCCTTCCCTGTTGCGCCGCGGGATTGACGACGCCAAAGTATTCCGTGTCAACAATACGTTCGGCGAAAATACGACGACTGGCGAATATGAGCTGACGACTGACGACGTGACAAGAACGGTCGCGCTTTACTTGCGTAGCCCAGGTCTCAGGACCAAATCTCAGGACCGCTGGTCGAGGTGCGCGCGCAACTCGTCGATCGAGGCAAAGCGCATCATGCCTTCCGGCATCTGCGCTTCGATCGAGCCGTCGGAATAGAGCGAATAGGCCATGCCGTCGACGATGCCGGACTTGAGCACCGTCACGGGCGGCTGCTCGACCGCAGGCTCCGGCTCGGATGCAGGCGGCGGCGGGGGAGCCTCGGCAAAGGTCGAGGGCGAGCGCGGCGGCGGGGACGGACGGCGTGCGGCGGCCGGAGGCTCCGAGGGGCGCATGCGATCCGGCTTCGGCCAGGCATCATCGAAGCTCGCAGGCGGGGCGTCCGGCGCGGCAGGCGCTGCGGGCTCCACAGGCGGCGGCGCGCCCTCGGCGGCCTTGGCCTCCGCGCGTTCGCGTTCCTTGCGTGAGGTCGAGGCGAACATCAGGTTGCGACGGCGCGGCGGTTCCGGCGCCGCAGGAGGCGTCGGGCCGACCGGCTCCGGCGGCGGCTCGGCGCGCGGGCGCTCCCGCGCGGGTGCTTCGCCTAGCCATGGCGGCGCCGCCGGCGGTGGCGGGGGCGACGGCTCAGCCCGCATGGCCGAAGCGGGCATCGTCTCGGACGAAGGCGCGCCCGGCACCGCGAGGCCCGGCAGTACGGGCCTGACCCGAACCTCGGACGGTGCGCCAGCGAGCCGACGAGCGATGCCCTTCAGCTCCAGCAGCACCAGATGGAGGCCGGCCAGTAACATCCCGGAGCAGACGCCGATCGTGCCGGCGATTATGAGAGTGCTGCCGAGACTGAATTCCCTGACGGTGAAGCCAAACAGGATCGCAAGGAGGCCCGCCACCACGGCGACAATCCCCACGATCAACATTGCCAAGGTCATCGAACTCACCCCCGGCCGCGCATCCACGCGCGACACACGCCACGATACCGTCATACGGTGTTCCACGCCAACGGCGAATTGTTGTCAACGTTCCTAAAGAGAAGGAAATCAGGGACTTATTCACATTCCCTTCAGCTACGGCTCGCTACTGCTAGTCCGCTCCCAGTTGCAAGGGTTTGCTGCGTCGCATCAGGAATTTAGCCATAATGCCCAATTACTTGGTAATGGAACTGCGCTATACGGAGTCCGGGGAAGTGGCCCGCGCGCGCCAGCAGGGCCAAGAGGGGATTCCGGGTCACCAATAGCCATGACATCCATCACGACTTCGGCGATCGACACGCCTCTGCGGCGCTCGGTCGAACGGACTTGCGACGATCTCGCCATGCTGGTGCTGGCCGCGGTCGCCGTGATTGCAGGCTTGACCTTCCGCGACTACGGGCTCGGCTGGGACGATTACACCCACGCTGAATATGCCGACCTGCTGCTGCGCATGTTCGGTTCCGGCTTCAAGGATACCGCGGCGCTCTCCTTCGCCAATCTCTACATGTATGGCGGCGGCTTCGACATGGTCGCGGCCCTCTTGCACAAGGTGCTCCCGCTCGAGCTGTTCGAGACGCGCCGTCTGGTCGGAGCCATCGTCGGCGTGATCGGACTTGCCGTGACCTGGCGGCTCGGCCGCCGCATCGGCGGCCCCCTCGCGGGTCTTGCCGCGCTCCTGCTGCTCGCACTGTGCCCGATCTTCTACGGCCACATGTTCATGAACCCGAAGGATGCGCCCTTCGCGGTGGCCATGATCATCCTGATGCTGGGCCTGGTCCGGCTCGCCGAGGAATATCCGCAGCCTTCGCCGCGCACGATCCTCATTGTCGGCTTAGGGGCCGGCCTCGCGCTCGGCACGCGCATTCTCGGCGGCCTTTCGCTGGTCTACGCCATGATCGGCTTCATCCCGCTGTTCCTGGAGGAACTGCGCACCGAGGGCCTGCGCGAGTCGGTCCGCCGCTTCGCCCATGTCATCTATGTGCTGCTGCCCGGTCTCGTGCTCGGCTACCTCGTGATGGGCCTGATCTGGCCGTGGTCGATCATGGAGCCCGGCAATCCCTTCGAGGCGCTGACCTACTTCTCGCACTTCTTCGAGAAGCCGTGGAAGGAGATGTTCGACGGCGCGATCGTGTCCGTCCCCGACATGCCCTGGTCCTATCTGCCGACGCTGTTCGCGCTGCAGCTGCCCGAGGTGATGCTGGTGCTGATGGGCGGCGCCGTGGTCAGCACCTTTGCGCTGCTGCCGCGCGGCGACGTTCCGGCCCGCCGCAAGACCATCCTGCTGATGCTGACGCTGGCTGCGACCCTGCCGCTCGCGATTGCGATGGTGAAGCGTCCGGCGCTCTACAACGGCATCCGCCACTTCGTCTTCGTGATCCCGCCGATGGCGGTGCTGGGCGGCGTCGCCTTCGCCTGGGCGATGGAGCGCCTGCGCGCCAACCACCGCACTTGGCAGCCGGTCGTGCTGGCGACCTTCTGCTTTGGCCTCGCGCTCTCACTGGCCGAGATGATCCGGCTGCACCCCTACCAGTACACGCACTTCAACCACATCGCCGGCACCGTGCGCGCTGCCGACGACCGCTTCATGCTCGACTATTGGGGCCTCGCGCTGAAGCAGGCTTCCGACGAGCTGCGCGAGCAGCTGGTCGAGCGCCAGGAAGTGCCGCCCGTCAATCGCAAATGGAAGGTCGCGGTGTGCGGTCCGCAGCGTCCGGCGCAGGTCGCGCTCGGACCCGACTTCACCATCGGCTGGGATTCCAACGCGGCCGATTTCGCCATGACGCTCGGCGAGTTCTACTGCAAGGGCCTGACTGCGCCCGTCATGGTCGAGATCAAGCGCGACGACGTGGTGTTCGCCCGCGTCTACGACATCCGCGGCCGCAGCATTTCCAGCCTGCTCTCGATCCCGGCGCCGTAAGATCATTATCCGATCGGACGGTCGCGGAGGCGAAACGTCGCGTGGACCGTGATCGGCGGTTCTGGAATCCGGAACCTCCAGCGCGCACTCCATGCGGGCGACGCTGAACTGCCGCGCTTGACGCGCCTTGCTGCCAGCCATTTGCAGGACTAGGCTCGCTTCCCGCAACAACGAGGTTCGGAGAGAATTGCCATGTCACCAGCAGAAGCGCGCCTGAGGGAAGTGCCCTCCAACATGACGGAGGCCGAGTGGCAGCAACGGGTCAACCTCGCCGCCTGCTATCGCCTCGTCGCGCTGTACGGCTGGGACGACCTGGTCGACACCCACATCTCGGCGCGCGTGCCGGGTCCCGACCATCACTTCCTCATCAACCCCTACGGGCTGATGTTCGAGGAAATCACGGCCTCGAGCCTCGTCAAGGTCGACCTCCACGGCAACCAGCTCTCCGAGAGCGAGTACAGCATCAACCCCGCCGGCTTCACCATCCATTCGGCGATCCACGAGGTGCGCGAGGACGCGATCTGCGTGCTGCATCTCCACACGCTCGACGGCACCGCGGTGTCGAGCAGCGCGGAAGGGCTGCTGCCGCTGAACCAGACCGCCCAGCTCGTCACCCACGACCTTGCCTATCACGACTATGAAGGCATCGCCCTCGACCACGAGGAGCGGCCGCGGCTGCAGAAGGACCTCGGCGACCACAACCACATGCTGCTGCGCAACCACGGCACGCTGACCGTCGGCCGCTCGGTCGCCTCCGCCTTCGAGCGCATGTATCACCTCGAGCGCGCCTGCTCGATGCAGGTGCGCACCCGCGCGCTGGGCACGCCGGTCTATCCGGTCGAGGAGATAGCGATCGAGAAGAACACCGAGCTCCTAGCGAACCGCGACCGCGCCGAGCTGCGTGCGAACAACCTCGTGTGGCCGCCGCTGCTGCGCAAGCTCGACCGCGTCAATCCCGGCTACCGCTCTTGAGATTTTCCGGATTTGGTGTAGGGTAGCGCTCAACGAACCTCTACGCCTTTTGGAATGAAACGCCGCCCAATTCCGGGCGGCGTTTTTATTTGGTGAGCTTCGTAGGGTGGATTAGCCCTGCGGACTGCGCACAGCGCAGACCGCTCGGCGTAATCCACCTCTTCTCTCGACGCGGCCGCAAAAGTTGGTGGGTTACGCCTTCGGCTAACCCACCCGACGCACCGGGGATGAAGCTCTCGTAGGGTGGGCAAAGCGAAGCGTGCCCACGTCTTCTTCCTTCGCAATCACTGAGTGATGGTGGGCACGGCGCTTTGCGCCTTTGCCCACCCTACGGCACCGTGCCTATTTCACCTCCGCCAGCGCGGCCAGAATGCGGGCCCAGGAGCGAATGCCTTTCTGGAAGCTGCGGAGGTCGTACTTCTCGTTCGGCGAGTGGATGTTGTCGTCGTCGAGGCCGAAGCCGACCAGCAGCGAGTCCAGCCCCAGCGTGCGCTTGAAATCGGCGACGATCGGGATCGAGGCGCCGGAGCCCATCAGCACGGTCTCCTTGCCCCATTCCTCCGCCAGCGCCTTGCTGGCCGCGGCGAGCGGCTTCATGTTCCAGTCGAGCGCGACCGCGGGCGCGGCGGAGTGATCGCCGAACTCGACCTTGCAGTCGCCGGGAAGCCGCGCCGTCACGTAGTCGCGGAAGGCCTTGCGGATTGTTGCGGGATCCTGCCCCTCGACCAGGCGGAACGAGACCTTGGCGGAAGCATGCGACGGGATCACCGTCTTGGAGCCCTCGCCGATATAGCCGCCCCAGATACCGTTGACGTCGCAGGTCGGACGCGAGGAGGCCTGCTCGATCAGGAGCCGGCCCTTCTCGCCGGCCGGGATCGACAGCCCGATCGGCTTCAAGAACATCTCCGACGTCAAATTGAGCTTCTTCCACTGCTCCAGGATATCGGGCGGCAGATCCTTCACTCCGTCATAGAAGCCGGGAATGGTGATGCGATTGTCGTCGTCGAACAGGCCGCCGAGAATCTTGGTGAGCACCCGGATCGGATTCATCGCGCTGCCGCCGAACACGCCGGAATGCAGATCGCGATTGGCGGCGGTGATCTTCAGCTCTTCATAGAGCAGGCCGCGCAGCGAGGTCGTGATCGCCGGCGTGTTGCGGTCCCACATGCCGGTGTCGCAGACCAGCACGTAATCGGCCTTGAACTCGTCCTTGTTGGCCTCGATGAACGGCACGAAGTTCTTCGAGCCGACCTCCTCCTCGCCTTCGATCAGGAAGGTGATGTCGATCGGCAGCGATCCCGTCACCTTCTTCCAGGCGCGGCAGGCCTCGACGAAGGTCATCACCTGGCCCTTGTCGTCCTCGGCGCCGCGCGCGACGATGATCTTGCGGCCGTCGGCGTGGTCGGTGACCACGGGCTCGAACGGCGGACGGTGCCAGAGATCGAGCGGATCGACCGGCTGCACGTCGTAATGGCCGTAGAAGATCACATGCGGCCGTCCGCCCACTGCGGTTTTGCCCACGATGGCGGGATGGCCGGCGGTCGGCCTCACTTCGGTCGCGACACCGAGGCTCGCGATGTCTTTGGCCAGATGCTCGGCCGCCGCCTTGCAATCGGCGGCAAAGGCCGGATCCGCCGAGATCGACTTGATCCGGAGCAGCGAGAACAGACGCTCCAGGCTGTTGTCGAAATCCTTGTCGATGTGGTCGAGCACGGATTGAAGCTGCGCATTGGCCATGGTCGTATTCCCGATTGTTGATCTCAAGCTGATGTCTTGGCTTTTAGCGCCGTCGCAGGCCCGGAGCCAGCAGCAACCGGCGGATGGCGGATGTGCCAGGCGAGCGCACCGGCCAGGATGGCAGTCGCCAGCAGGTTATTGCCCCAAGCCTGCAGGACATTGGGAAACCACGGCAGCGACAGCAGCATGAGGATGCCGGCCGCGCCCAGCGCGAGCCAGGTTCCCAGCCGCACATTCGGCCGCTCGTCGAAGGCGGCGCGATGCATCAGCACCGTCATCGGGAAGAACAGCCACATGAAGTAGTATTGTCGCGCGAGCGGCGATGCCACCGTCATCAGGCAGAACAGGATGCCGAGCTCCTCGGCATCCGAGCGCGCCGTCCGCCGCGATTGCCGTGGCATGACCGCGACGAAGCCGAGCCCGAGCAGCACCGATACCGCCAGCACGATCCAGTTCGCTGTCCTGTAATCGACGTCGATGACATTCATCGTGCGCGGCGGCTTGTTGGGGTCTTCCTGATTGTAGTTGATCGGCCGGACCAGCCGATGCGTGACCGCAATGAGGGACTGGTTGACCCACGACCAGTTCTGCTCGTCGCGCTGGCCAAAGCCCTTTTCCGAGCTCGACCCGACCATGCCCTGATACCAGGTCTTGAGCTCGGCTGCGTTGCGCTCGAAGCCGCGCATCGGCGCCGGCACGACATAAAGAAGGATGCCGGTGAAGGCGACCGTCGCGACGACGGCAGCCCACTTCCGCCGCCAAACCAGATATGGCAGCACCGCGATCGGAAATACCTTGATGGCAGTGGCGAGCGCGAACATGAAGCCTGCGAGCCAGGCCCGCTGATGTTGCAAGCTCCAGAAGCCGTAGAGCATCATCGCCAGCAGGACGAGATTGGGCTGGCCGAGATCGAACATGTCGAACACGAAGGTCACGGTGACGAAAGCCGGCAGCGCTTCCAGCCAGCGGCCGGGCTTGCGGCCCGAGCCGGTCATCGCATGGGACAATGTCCCGGTGTACCACCACGCCAGCACATTCAGGATCGACAGCACGATGTAGAGCGGAATCTTGCCGAACCAGCTCGGGATGGCGAGCAGGATCGCAGGAAGCGGCGGATAGATGAATTCGAAATACGCGCGGATGTCGGCGGGATAGAGCGGCCCGCCGTTCAGAACCTGCTGCCCGGCCCAGTACCACAGCCCGTAGTCCTTGGTCTTGCCGTGGCCGAAGATCTCCGGAACGAGAACGTCGGCCGTCAGGATGACACAGCAGAACAGGAAGAGCAGGTCCAGCGGCGCGCGCAGCGACAGGCGTCTCGGCGCATCAGGCTTGGGGAATGGGTCGGTCAAGGTCACAACAAAGTCCGGTCCGGCGAAGGCACAGGACGTAGCAGACCGCGGAAGGCTTGGAGAGCCCCCTCACCTGAAATTGTGCGCGCTGTGAGGCGACCGCGCTCGACCGCGGATGGCTTCCAATCGGGCTTACTGCCTATCTCCGCAGCAACCCGCCGAGCGCACCCCGGACCAGGGTGCGGCCGATCGAGCCGCCGAGCTGGCCGCCGATCGACTTGCCGACATTGGCGGCCAGCCCGCCGATCACCTGGTTGGAGACCGATCGCGTCACGTCGCGCGCAATGACCTGGCCGGTCGAAAGGCGGCCGCGCTTGACGTTGGTGCCGAAAATGGTGCCGACGATCGAGCCGATCTGGCCGAGGATACCGCCGCCGCTTTCGCCGGTCGGACCGTCGGCCGTGGCCGCGGTGCCGGCGATGCGCTTCTGAAGCAACTCGTAGGCGGATTCGGCATCGACGGCGGTGTCATATTTGCCCTTCACCGGGCTTGCATCCATGATCGCCTTGCGCTCTTCCGGCGTGATTGGCCCGATCCGGGCGGATGGCGGCCGGATCATCACCCGCTCGACCATGGTCGGCGTGCCGTTGCCCTCGAGGAAGGACACCAGCGCCTCGCCCTTGCCGAGCTCCGTGATCACCTTGGCGGTGTCGAGCTTCGGGTTGGGGCGGAAGGTCTGGGCTGCGGCCGCAACCGCCTTCTGGTCGCGCGGGGTGAAGGCGCGCAGCGCATGCTGCACGCGATTGCCGAGCTGCCCGAGCACGCGGTCCGGCACGTCGATCGGGTTCTGCGTCACGAAGTAGACGCCCACGCCCTTGGAGCGGATCAGGCGCACCACCTGCTCGATCTTGTCCATCAGCGCCTTGGGCGCGTCGTTGAACAACAGATGCGCCTCGTCGAAGAAGAACACCAGCTTGGGCTTCGGCAGGTCGCCGGCCTCGGGCAGCTCCTCGAACAGCTCGGACAGCATCCACAACAGGAATGTCGCGTAAAGCCGCGGGCTCTGCATCAGCTTGTCGGCGACCAGGATGTTGACCATGCCGCGGCCGTCGCGATCGGTCTTCATGAAGTCCTTCAGCGCCAGCGCCGGCTCGCCGAAGAACTTGGCGCCGCCCTGGTTCTCCAGCACCAGGAGCTGGCGCTGGATGGTGCCGACCGTGGCTTTGGTCACGTTGCCGAAGCCCTGCGCCTCCTTCTTGATGTCGCCAAGCGGGCTATCCTCGGCATCCGCCCCCTTCTTGCCGGCCTCCGGCACGATGGCATCGAGCAGCGCGCGCAGATCCTTCATGTCGATGAGGGTCAGCCCGTTGTCGTCGGCGACGCGGAAGGCGACGTTAAGCACGCCTTCCTGCACATCGTTGAGGTCGAGCATGCGTGCGAGCAGCAGCGGCCCCATCTCTGTGACGGTCGCCCGCACCGGATGGCCCTGCTCGCCGAACACGTCCCAGAACACCGTCGAGAACTGGTCGGGCTGGAATTTCAGCCCCATCTCGGAGGCGCGCTTGACGATGAAGTCCTTAGGCACCCCGACCTCGGAGATGCCGGAGAGATCGCCCTTGATGTCGGCGGCGAAGACCGGGACACCGGCGCGCGCAAAACCTTCCGCCATGACTTGCAGCGACACGGTTTTTCCGGTTCCGGTTGCGCCGGTGACGAGGCCGTGGCGATTGGCCAGCGCCAGCGTCAGCCATGCCTGCTCGTCTCCCTTACCGACGAAGATCTTGTCGTCGGTGTCGCCGAGCTTGCTGTCCTGTGCCGTCATTACTCTCTCTGATCTCTCTGCCGTGTTTCGCGTATTGAAACTCGAATACACCAGTTCCGTAGTTTAACGCATCTCGCGCGCCGATTAAAACCGTTCAACGCGGCCTGAGCATGCGACATTGTCGGAAACAAGCGGGCGGCATCGGCCGAAAGTAGGAACGAGGCGTTCGCACCGCGGCAATTTCCTGCAGATTCCATCTCCGCTCGTGCATCGCTGCAACACTTTTGGCGCGTTCGGGAGTGAATCGGATCGTTCGCCGCGTTCATCGCTTGTATTTCACATCGCACCGGCTCAAGATCATTTTCGAAAACAATACTCCGGCATGTGAACCGGCTGAGGGGCAGGCCATATGGACGAGCTGATCGGACGGCTGGCGGCGAACGCCAGCATAGATAGTGCTGTCGCCGAAAAAACCGTCGGCATTATCCTGGGCTTTCTCCGCAGCGAGGGCCCTTCCGAGAACGTCGAAGCCCTGATCAATCAGATTCCCGGTGCGGAAGCGGCGATCGAGGCGTCCAAGAGCGGCGGCGGACTGTCGCGGCTGATGGGCGGCGGCCTAATGGCCGTCGGCACGCGCCTGATGGGGCTGGGACTTGGCATGTCCGAGATTCAGACCATTGCCCGTGAACTTTTCCGCTACGGCCGAGACAAAATCGGAGCGGATCAGATGGGCAAGATCATCGCGGGGACGCCGGGCCTCAGCCAGTTCGCCTGAGCGACGTTTTTCATATCGAGTATCATGACATATCCGATCTCCGAGATTGAGGGCCTGCCTGCCTTTGCCGCCAACAAGCTGAAGGCGCAGGGCATCCGCACGACCGAGGCACTGCTCGAGGCCGCCTCGACCGTGAAGGGCCGCAAGGCGCTGTCCGCCAAGACCGGCATCAGCGAGCAGCTGCTGCTGGAATGGGCCAACGTCTCCGACTACATGCGCATCCCCGGCATGGGCCGGGCCAAGGTCGGCCTGGTCCGCGCCGCCGGCGTCACCACCGTGCGCGAGCTCGCCTATCGAAATCCGGCAAGGCTCGCCCAGAGCATGCGCGAGGCCAACGAGAAGAAGAAGCTCGTCCGCATCCTGCCGTCGGAGAAGTCGGTCGGCGACATCATCGCCAAGGCCAAGAAGCTGCCGCCGAAGATTACGTATTAGCTTTGGCTCCCTCCCGTCATCCTGAGGTGCGAGACATGGGACGCAACGCGTCACATGGGGAGCCTCGAAGGATGCACGGCCACGCTGCATCTCCACGGAAAGAGCCGGGCCGTCGCCCTTCGAGGGCCGCTGAAGAAGCGGCCACCTCAGGGTGACGGTCAGGGAGCAGCGCTGCATCCCCAAACTCTGCCGTCATACCCCGCGAAGGCGGGGTATCCAGTACGCCGCGGCTCCTCCGTATCGCCTCACTGCCTCGGAGTACTGGATTGCCCGCTTTCGCGGGCAATGACAGCGAGGGGTTGGTCTTGACTCCCCCTCCCCGACCGCTAAAGCGGGCCGCATGAATGCGTCGCCCTCACCATCCGTCCCGCCGGCCGGCTCGGCCGGGCTTGATGCGCTGCGGACGCTCGTGGGCCGGCCGATCCCGGCGGTGATGGGCGTGCTCAACGTCACCCCGGATTCCTTCTCAGACGGCGGAAAATTCATCGCACCGGAACAGGCGCTGAAGCGGGCGCGGGCGATGATCGAGGCGGGCGTCGACATCATCGATATCGGCGCCGAATCCACCCGGCCCTACACCGGCGCCAAGGCCGTCACGGCGGCGGACGAGCTTGCCCGACTGAAGCCGGTGCTGCCAGGCGTCATTGCGCTCGGCGTTCCCGTGTCGATCGACAGCATGAAGGCGGAGGTGGTGCAGTTCGCGCTCGACCAGGGCGCGGTGATCGCAAACGACGTCTGGGGCCTGCAACGCGACGCCGATATGGCGCCGCTGATCGCCGCAAGGGGCGTCCCTGTCATCGTCATGCACAACCGCGACAGCGTCGATCCCGCCATCGACATCGTCGCGGACATGAAAGCATTCTTCCTGCGCTCGCTGGATATCGCCGCAAAAGCCGGCATCGCGCGCGAAAAAATCGTGCTCGATCCCGGGATCGGCTTCGGCAAGACCGCCGAGCAGAGCATGATCGCGCTGGCGCGGCTGCGCGAGCTCGACATATTCGGCCTGCCGATCCTCGTTGGCGCCTCGCGAAAACGCTTCATCGCCTCGGTGTCGCCGTCGGAGCCGTCGGAGCGGCTCGCCGGCTCGATCGCCGCGCATCTGATCGCCGCGCAGCGCGGCGCCAAAATCATCCGGACCCACGACGTCGCCGAGACCTTGCAGGCCCTGCGGGTGGCGCACGCAATCGAGAGCAAGCAATGACCGATACGATCTTCGTGACCGGCCTGTCGATCCATGCGCGCCATGGCGTGATGGATCACGAAACCGAAGTCGGCCAGCGCTTCGTCATCGATCTCGAACTCTATACCGACCTGTCGGAGCCAGCGCGCACCGACCGGCTCGCCGACACGGTGTCCTACGCCGAAGTCGTGGCCACCACGACGGCGGCGTTCAAGAACACCAATTACAAGCTCTTGGAACGCGCAGCCGGTGCGGTCGCGGACGCCATCTTGTCGCACTTCCCGCGCATCCGCGCGGTCAAGATCACCGTGCACAAGCCGCACGCGCCGATCGCGGCGATCTTCGACGACGTCGGCATCATGCTGACGCGCTCGCGGCACCCGTAAGATGGCGAGCGTGCTGATCGCACTGGGCGGCAATGTCGGCGATGTCCGCGCGACGTTCAAAAAGGCGATCGCCCATATCTGCGGCATGGCACAAGCCGCGGTGATCGCGCGCTCTTCGGACTATGCGACGCCACCCTGGGGCGACGAGGACCAGGATCCCTTCATCAATGCCTGCGTCGAGATCGAGACCAGCCTCGATCCGCATGCGCTGCTGTTCGTGCTGCAGAAGGTCGAGCAGAAATTCGGCCGCACGCGGACCAAGGAGCGGCCCTGGGGTCCGCGCACGCTCGATCTCGACATGATCGCCTATGACGATGTCTCTTTGCAGAAGCCCGATCTGACGCTGCCACATCCGCGCCTGTTCGAGCGTGCCTTCGTGCTGGTGCCGCTGGCCGAAATCGCGCCCGACCGCGTGATCTCGGGCATTCGTGTGCGTGACGGGCTTGCCAGCGTCTCGACGCAAGGCATTGAGCGGCTTCCGGATACCGGTTAACCAAAAACAACCGTTTGCAGGGACGGCCCGCCGTGGCAATTTCGCCTGCGAATAACAAGATGTTCGGGAGCCCCTCGCCGCATGACCTCCGTGACTGACGACCTGCCGCTGGCGGCGGATTTTCCCAAGGCCACGCCTGAAGACTGGCGCAAGCTGGTCGACGGCGTGCTGAAGGGCGCGCCGTTCGAGAAGCTGGTCGGCAAGACCTATGACGGAATCAAGATCGATCCGCTCTATCCGCGCGCCAGGGGCGTTGCGCCCGTGGTCGGACGGGCCGCGGCCGCGCCGTGGCAGATCGTGCAGCGGATCGACCATCCCGACGCGGCGCTCGCGAATGCGCAGGCCCTGCAGGATCTGGAGAACGGCGCGACGGGGCTTGCGCTGGTGTTCGCCGGCGGCAGCGGCAGTCATGGCTTCGGTCTGGAACCTTCGGCGGATGCGATCGCAAAGGTCTTGAAGGATGTCCATCTCGATGCCGGCATCGGCATCGAGCTCCAGATCGGTCCGCAATCGCGGATGGCAGCGATCCATGTCGCGGAATATGTGAAGAGCAACGGCCTCGATCCCGCGGCCTGCAACATCCGCTTCGGGCTCGATCCGCTCGCGGCCGGCGCGGTGTGGGGCCACAGCCCTTATACGTGGGAAGAGATCGCGCCCGCCGTCACCGGTGCGATCAAGGGTCTCACCGCGCTCGGCTTCAAGGGGCCGTTTGCCTCCGCCGACGGACGCGTGATCCACGATGCCGGTGGCTCCGAGGTGCAGGAGCTCGCCTTCGTGCTCGCCTGCGGCGTTGCCTATCTTCGTGCGATCGAAGGTGCCGGCATTCCGCTCGAGCAGGCGCAGGGCATGGTCTATGCGCGGCTCTCTGCGGATGCCGACCAGTTCCTCACCATGGCCAAATTCCGCGCGCTGCGGCTGCTGTGGGCGCGCATCGAGACCGCCTGCGGGCTCACGCCAAAGCCGCTGTTCATTGCCGCCGATACGGCCTGGCGCATGCTGACACAGCGCGATCCTTACGTGAACATGCTGCGCGCGACCATGGCGACGTTCGCGGCGGGACTTGCCGGCGCCAATGCCATCACGGTGCTGCCGCACACGCTGGCGCTCGGACTGCCAGATCCGTTCGCGCGGCGCGTGGCGCGCAACACGCAACTTCTGCTGCTGGAGGAAAGCAACCTCGCCAAGGTCAGCGATCCCGCGGCCGGCGCCGGCGGCATCGAGACGCTGACGGCTCAGCTGTGCGAAGCTGCCTGGGCGCTGTTCCAGGAGAGCGAAAAAGCCGGCGGCGCCTTCGCCGCACTCCAGCAGGGCCTGTTCCAGAGCAAGGTCGCGGCCACGCGCAAGGCGCGCGACGCCAATATCGCAAAGCGCCGCGACGTTCTGACCGGCGCCAGCGAGTTTCCGAACCTGCAGGAAAGCGAGACGGCGGTGCTGAAGGCCACGCCGGTTACGCTCGCGCCTTACGGGGAGCAGAAGTACAAGTTCGAGGCGCTGCCGCCGATCCGGCTGGCAGAGCCGTTCGAGGCGCTGCGCGACAAATCCGATGCGGCACTGAAGGCGCAGGGGGCGCGGCCAAAGATGTTTTTGGCCAATCTCGGCACGCCCGCCGATTTCACCGCGCGCGCGACCTTTGCGAAAAGCTTCTTCGAGGCCGGCGGCATCCAGGCTGTCGAGAGCGAGGGTTTTATCGATCCGGCCAAGCTGGCCGCCGCCTTCAAGGTCTCCGGCGCCGCGCTTGCCTGCCTTTGTTCCAGCGACAAGGTCTATGCGGAACACGCCGAAGCTGCGGCAAAGGCCCTGCAATCGGCCGGCGGGCGACATATCTATCTGGCAGGCCGCCCGACTGATGCCGAGGCGGCGCTGCGGGCCGCCGGCGTCACGGGCTTTGTCTTCGCCGGAGGCGATGCGCTTGCCACGCTGCAAGACGCCTATCGACGGATGGAACAGGCATGACCGAACCAGGCAAACCAGTTCTCACCGGCGGCTGCCAATGCGGGGCGGTGCGCTTTGCCCTGAAGGCGACGCCGAACAAGATTTCGATCTGCCACTGCCGGATGTGCCAGAAGGCCAGCGGTGCGCCGTTCGCCTCCTTCGCCGACATCGAGAAGACGGACTTTGCCTGGACCAAGGGCACGCCATCGGCGTTCCAATCCTCGTCGATCGCGATGCGCGATTTCTGCGCCTCCTGCGGCACGCCGCTGAGCTTCCGCCGCATCGATGGCCCGCGGATCGAGATCATGACCGGCGCCTTCGACCGGCCGGACCACGTGGTGCCGACGCGGCAATACGGCACCGAATCCCGCCTTGGCTGGGTGGTCGGGATCGCCAACCTGCCGAGCCAGACCACGCAGCAGAATTACGGACCGGAGAAGATGGCGACCATCGTCAGCCATCAGCATCCGGATCATGATTGATAATATGGTTGAAGCCATGAGCCGCATTCCCAATTTCGCCAACGTCGCCTTCGAGCGGACCGCAACCAAAGCGCTAACCGGCAGCGCTGAGCCTTGGCTGACGCCCGAGGGCATTCTGGTGAAGCCCGCCTATGGCGAGGCGGATCTGGCCGGGCTCGATTTCCTCGAGACCTATCCGGGCATCGCGCCCTATCTGCGCGGCCCCTACCCGACCATGTATGTCAACCAGCCCTGGACGGTCAGGCAATATGCCGGCTTCTCCACGGCGGAGGATTCCAACGCGTTCTACCGCCGCAATCTCGCTGCGGGGCAGAAGGGCCTCTCGGTCGCCTTCGACCTTGCCACCCATCGCGGCTATGACTCTGATCATCCGCGCGTCGGCGGCGACGTCGGCATGGCCGGCGTTGCCATCGATTCCATCTACGACATGCGCACGCTGTTCGCAGGGATTCCGCTCGACCAGATGAGCGTGTCCATGACCATGAACGGCGCGGTGCTGCCGATTCTCGCGCTCTACGTCGCCGCCGCGGGCGAACAGGGCGTGGCGCCGGAGAAGCTTTCAGGGACGATTCAGAACGACATTCTGAAAGAGTTCATGGTGCGCAACACCTATATCTATCCGCCGGCGCCCTCGATGCGGATCATCTCGGACATTTTTGCGTACACCTCGCAAAGGATGCCGAAGTACAATTCGATCTCGATCTCCGGCTATCACATGCAGGAGGCCGGCGCGACGCAGGACCTCGAGCTCGCCTATACGCTCGCCGACGGCGTCGAATATCTTCGCGCCGGACTTGCCGCGGGCTTGGATGTCGACCGCTTCGCGCCGCGGCTGTCGTTCTTCTGGGCGATCGGCATGAACTTCTTCATGGAAGTCGCCAAGATGCGCGCCGCGCGTCTGCTCTGGGCGAAGCTGCTGAAGCCGTTCAATCCGAAAGACCCGCGCTCGCTGTCGCTGCGCACGCACAGCCAGACCTCGGGCTGGTCGCTGACCGCGCAGGACGTCTTCAACAACGTGATGCGCACGACGGTGGAGGCGATGGCGGCGACGCAAGGCCACACCCAGTCGCTGCACACCAACGCGCTCGACGAGGCGCTGGCGCTTCCGACCGACTTCTCGGCGCGCATCGCGCGCAACACCCAGCTCTTCCTGCAGCAGGAGAGCGGCACCACGCGGATCATCGATCCCTGGGGCGGCTCGTATTACGTCGAGCGGCTGACGCGCGACCTCGCGGCCAAGGCGTGGGGCCACATCCAGGAGGTCGAGGAGCTCGGCGGCATGGCCAAGGCGATCGAAGCCGGCGTGCCGAAGCTGCGCATCGAGGAGGCCTCGGCCAAGACCCAGGCCCGGATCGATGCCGGCAAGCAGGCGGTGATCGGCGTCAACAAGTACAAGCCGACCGACGAGGTCCCGATCGAGATTTTGAAGGTCGACAACACCAACGTTCGCCGGCTCCAGATCGACAAGCTGACGCGGCTGAAATCCGAGCGCAACCAGAAGGACGTCGATGCCGCGCTCGCCGCGATCACGCGCTCGGCCGGCGAAGGCAACGGCAATTTGCTCGCACTCGCGATCGACGCGGCGCGGGCGAAGGCGACCGTCGGCGAAATCTCTGACGCAATGGAGAAAGTGTTCGGCCGCCACCGCGCCGAAATAAAATCCATCACCGGCGTCTACAAGCGGGAGGCGTCCAGCATGGGCACCCAGGTCGAGAAGGTTCAGGCGCTGATCGACGCCTTCGAGGAGGCGGAAGGCCGCCGTCCGCGCATCCTGGTCGCCAAGATCGGCCAGGACGGCCACGACCGCGGCCAGAAGGTGATTGCGTCCGCGTTCGCCGATATCGGCTTCGACGTCGACATCGGACCGCTGTTCGCAACCGCCGATGAAGCCGCGCGGCAGGCGGTCGAGAACGACGTGCACATCCTCGGCGTCTCCTCACTCGCCGCCGCCCACCTCACCGCGGTCCCCGAACTGAAGGCCGCGCTGAAGAAGCAGGGCCGCGACGACATCATGATCATCGTCGGCGGCGTGGTGCCGCCGCAGGATTACGACGCGCTCTACGCGGCCGGAGCGGAAGCGATCTTCCCGCCGGGCACGGTGATCGCGGATGCGGCCGAGGAGCTGATCCGGAAGCTGAACGCGCGGCTCGGGCATAGCGAGGCGGCGGAGTAAATGCTAGACTGGCCGCGTAACCGGCCAGATTGTATCATGACACGTGACGAGATCGTCGCTGCGATACGCAAGAACGCCGATGCCATCAAAGGCAAGGGCGTGTCAAAGCTTGCCGTATTGGGTTTACGCGCCAATGAGGATTACCGCCCGGACGATGACATCGACGTCCTTGTCGAGGTCGAACCGGAGACATCCTTCTCGCTGCTCAATTTGATCGATGTCGAGCAGATCATCGAGGATGCGACTGGCTTGCAGACGCAGGCGACCGTCCGGCACTCCATTTCACCTCGCTTTGTGGAGCGCATTGCGGGCGACATTTTCGAAATATTCTGACGCCCACGCAGGAACACTTCCCTTGAAATTCATCACCAGCTTGAGCGTTGCGATGGCGCTTATCGCAACGTGCGCAACAACGGCTTTCGCCGCCGCCCCCAAGCCCGACGCCGTCGTCAAGACCAGGAGCATCGAAGCGCGCGTCTTCCTCGACGACAGGATCAAGGCCGACGCGGCGCTGGCCGCTGATTGCCTCGCCGAGGGCAGGAAGTGGCTCGACAAGAACGCGGCCGAGGCGGCCGCCTCGCGCAAGCAGGACCCGCAATTCTTCAAGGATGTCGGTTGGGACTTCGAGCGCAAATACAGCATCCGTTCAATTGTCGCCGACCGCTATGTCAGCGTCCTGCGCAACGACTACATGGACACCCACGGTGCCCACCCCAACTCGGACGTGAATACGATCCTGTGGGACAGGACGGCGAACAAGCGTATCTCGATCCGCCCGTTCTTCACCGAGACAGCCGATGGCGGGCCCACCATGAAGGCAATAGTCAAGGCCGTGATCGCCTCGCTGAAAATCGAGAAGAAGAAGCGCGACGCAAGCGAGACCGCGACCAATGAATGGTTCAAGGGCGTGGAGCCGAGCCTGCTCAGGATCGGCGCGGTGACGCTCACCCCGTCAACCGACGCGGGCAAGAGTTCCGGGCTCACGTTCCACTATCCGCCTTACGCGGTCGGCCCCTACGCCGAGGGCGAATATGTCGCATTCGTGCCGTGGGAGACGCTGAAGCCCTACCTCACCGCGGAGGGCGGGCGCGTCTTCGGCGGCGCACGCCCGAAGGGCGATGCGGGCGAGCCTCAATGATCATGTTTTGAGCAGCACCGCGTTTGCTCACAGCGCTGTGGTAGCGCTACCTTGCGGCCCTGCCGCAAAGCCGACTAGAATGTCGCCATTGACAAGAGCGCCCGGTGTTACGGGCGCCGCTGGGAGGCATTCATGTCCAAGATTTCGCGCCGCACGTTTGCGGCTTCGACCGCTGCAGTTGCAGCATCCGCCGCATTCGGCTTCAAGCCCGCACTTGCGCAGGCCTATCCGGCCCGGCCGGTCACCGTGATCGTGCCCTGGGGCGCCGGCGGCGGCACCGATGCGACGGCACGCATCGTCGCGGCCCTGCTGGAAAAGGATCTCGGCCAGCCCTTCAACGTGGTCAACCGCACCGGCGGCTCCGGCGTGGTCGGTCATAGCGCGATCGCGACCGCGCAGCCCGACGGCTACACCATCGGCATGCTCACGGTCGAGATTTCGATGATGCACTGGCAGGGCCTCACCGAGCTGACGCCGAAGAGCTACACCCCGCTGGCGCTGATGAACGAGGACCCGCCGGGCATCCAGGTCTCCTCCTCTTCGCCCTACAAGACGGTGAAGGAGCTCGCCGAGGCGATCAAGGCGGCGCCTCCCGGCAAGTTCAAGGCCTCCGGCACCGGCCAGGGCGGCATCTGGCATCTGGCGCTGGTCGGCTGGATGCAGGCGATGGGCCTGCCCGCCAACCAGGTCGCCTGGGTGCCGTCGAACGGCGCGGCCCCTGCGATGCAGGATCTCGCCGCCGGCGGCCTCGACCTCACCACCTGCTCGGTGCCGGAAGCGCGCGCCATCATCGAGGCCGGCAAGGCCAGGAGCCTCGCCATCATGGCACCGGCGCGCAACCCGATCTTCAAGGACGTGCCGACGCTGAAAGAGGCGATGGGCATCGATTATGCGACCGGCGCCTGGCGCGGCATCGGCGCGCCCAAGAACCTGCCGCCGGAGATCGCAACCAAGCTCACCGCGGCGCTGAAGAAGGTCTACGACTCCGCCGAGTTCAAGGACTTCATGAGCAATCGCGGCTTCGGCACCGTCTGGGGCGATGCCAGCCAGTTTGCCAGCTTCATGGACAAGGGCGACGCCCAGATGGGCGAGGCGATGAAGGCCGCAGGGCTGAGCAAGGCGTGATGTTTCATCTCTCCCCGCGCTTGTCCCGCCGAAGCTTTAGCGAAGGCGGATGCGGGGAGAGGTCGAATTCGAGCTCCGCTCGAATTCGGATGAGGGGGGTCTCCGCGAGTCCAACTCTCACCGTCCGCGCGGAAAGTCCCCTCACCCCAACCCTCTCCCCGTAAAAACGGGGCGAGGGAGAAGAAACTCCACAGGACTCCTCCCATGCGTCTTCCCGACTCCGTCACGGGATCGTTTCTCGTCGTGCTCGGCGCGGCTGCCGCCTATGGCGGCTACATCCTGCCGCCGGTGCCTGGGCAGCCGGTCGGCCCCAACGTGTTTCCGCTGGTGATCGGCACGGGCCTCGCACTGTGCGGGCTCGCGATCGTGTTCGGCATCGGCCATTCCTTCGAGGAAGAGGAAGAGCTCGTCCCGTTCGAGGACGGCCAGGCCGCTGCCCCGCCGCCGCAAGGAAAACTCCAAGGCAAGCTCTACGGCCTGCGCGCCTTGCTGCCGCCGGCGCTGCTGCTGTTCTACGTCTTTGCCGCCGACCGGCTCGGCTTCATCATCACGGCCGCGATCATGGTCTACGTCACCTCGACCGCGCTCGGCGCAAAGTGGAAGCTGGCGCTGCCGCTCGCTGCGCTGTCGCCCTTCGCCATCCACCTCATCTTCGGCAAGCTGTTGCGCGTGCCGCTGCCCGCCGGCCTGTTGCCGACGCCCTGGTAATCCCATGCTGAAAACCCTGCTTGACGCCTTTGCGCTGATCTCCACCTGGGAGGTCATCATCGCGATGTTCGCGGCCTCCGTGTACGGCCTCGTCATCGGCTCGCTGCCGGGCCTGTCGGCGACGATGGCGACCGCCCTGCTCGTCCCCGTCACCTTCTACCTGTCGCCGATCGCGGCGATCGCGACCATCGTCGCGGCGTCCTCGATGGCGATCTTCTCCGGCGACATTCCCGGCGCGCTGTTGCGCATTCCCGGCACGCCCGCCTCCGCGGCCTATGCGGACGAAGCCTATGCCATGACGCGCAAGGGTCAGGCCGAGCTCGCGCTGGGCGCCGGCGTGTGGTTCTCCGCGGTCGGCGGCATCGCCGGCGTGCTGTCGCTGATGATCCTGGCGCCGCCGCTCGCCGAGATCGCGCTGTCGTTCTCGACCTTCGAATATTTCTGGCTGGCGCTGCTCGGCCTGATGTGCGCCACTCTGGTGGCGCGCTCCTCGCCGGTGAAGGCAATCGCCGGCATGTTCATCGGCCTGCTCGTCTCCTGCATCGGCATCGAGAATCCCGGCGGCATCCCGCGCTTCACCTTCGGCATCACCGATCTGTTCGGCGGCATCGAGCCGATCCCGGCCCTCGTCGGCGTATTCGCGGTGGCGCAGGTAATGCGCGCGATGCTGACGCCGGAACCGCCGCCGCTGCCGCGCCGAAAGTTCGGAAGCATCATGGCGGGCCAGTGGAGACTGACCAAGCTCTATCACTGGCAGATGACGCGCGGGAACATCGTCGGCATCATCATCGGCGTGCTGCCCGGCGCCGGCGCCGACATGGCCGCGTGGGTCTCCTACGCGATGTCGAAGCGCTTCTCCAAGGAGAAGGAAAAGTTCGGCACCGGCCATGTCGAGGGCCTGGTCGAGGCCGGCGCCAGCAACAATGCGAGCATCGCCTCGGGCTGGGTGCCCTCGCTGCTGTTCGGCATCCCCGGCGACACCATCGCCGCGATCGCCATCGGCGTGCTCTACATGAAGGGCCTCAATCCAGGCCCGACGCTGTTCACCGAGAAGGCGTCGAGCATGTACGCGATCTACCTGATGTTCATCATCGCGAACATCCTGATGATCCCGCTCGGCATCGCCATGATCCGCGTCGCCGCCTACATCCTGCTGGCGCCGCGCTCGACCGTGATGCCGATCATCATGCTGTGCTGCGCGGTCGGCTCGTTCGCGATCGGCAACAACATGTTCGGCGTCGTCACCGTCGCCGCCTTCGGCGTGATCGGCTACGTCATGGAGGCGAACGGCTATCCCGTCGCCGCGATGGTGCTCGGCATCGTCATGGGCACCATGGTCGAGCAGGCCTTTGTCACCTCGCTGATCAAGTCCGATGGCAGCATTTTGCCATTCTTCGAGCGCCCGGTCGCGGCGATCCTCGCCGCGATGGCGATCGGCGCGCTGCTGTGGCCGGTGATGGTGTGGGTGTGGCGGAAGGTGAAGCCGCCTCAGACGGTCGCGGCAACGACCCGGTGATATCGGGCGGGCGGCCCTCGCCTGTCTCCCCTCGGCGTTGTAAAGCAAGGCATGACTGAGAAGAAGGCCTCGCTCGACATCAAGACCCTCGCCCGCGACCTGCGCGCCGGCAGTCGCGCGGCCCTCGCCCGGGCCATCACGCTGGTGGAGAGCCGGCGCGGCGACCATCAGGCGCTGGCGCGGGAGCTGGTGCAGATGCTGCTGCCCGACACCGGCAAGGCATTTCGTGTCGGCATCACCGGTTCGCCCGGCGTCGGCAAGTCCACCACCATCGATGCGCTCGGGACCTATCTGATCGAACAGGGCCACAAGGTCGCGGTGCTCGCGGTCGATCCGTCCTCGGCACGCAGCGGCGGCTCGATCCTCGGCGACAAGACGCGGATGGCGCAGCTCGCGGCCTCCGCCGACGCCTTCATCCGCCCCTCGCCCTCCTCCGGCACGCTCGGCGGCGTCGCCGCCAAGACGCGCGAGGCGATGCTGCTGTGCGAGGCAGCCGGCTTCGGAGTCGTGCTGGTCGAGACCGTCGGCATCGGCCAGTCCGAGACCGCTGTCTGCGACATGACCGATTTTTTCCTCGCCCTGATGCTGCCGGGCGGCGGTGACGAGCTGCAGGGCATCAAGAAGGGCCTGGTCGAGCTCGCCGACATGATCGCCATCAACAAGGCGGACGGCGACAACCTCAAGCGCGCCAACATCACCGCCGCCGACTATCGCGGCGCGCTGCACATCTTGGCGCCTCGGTCCGAGCATTGGCATCCGCCGGTCGAGACCTATTCGGCGCTGACCGGCGCCGGTATCGCAAAGATCTGGCAGAAGGTTCTGGATCACCGCAAGGCGATGAATGCCTCCGGCGATTTCGCGGCACGGCGGCGCGAGCAGCAGGTGAAGTGGATGTGGTCGATGCTGGAGCAGCGCATGCTGGCGCGGCTGCGCAGCGAGGCCTCGGTGCGGACCAAGGTGCGCAAGATCGAGGCTGAAGTCGCCGAGGGCCATCTCACGCCGGCGCTCGCCGCCGAGCAGATTTTGGAGTTGCTGCAATGAGCGACAAGCTCCGCATCCTCCTCACCGGCTTCGGACCGTTTCCCGGCGCGCCCTATAATCCGACGCAGCCGCTGGTGGCGCGGCTGACGCAACTACGCCGCCCGGCGCTCGACGATGTCGAGCTGTCGAGCCACATCTTTCCGGTGACCTATGCCGCGGTCGACCGCCAATTGCCTGATGTGCTCGCCGCGCAAAAGCCGGACGCGCTCCTGATGTTCGGTCTCGCCGCCCGCACGCCTTACCTGCGCATCGAGACCCGGGCGCGCAACGCGGTCACCATGCTCTGGCCCGATGCCGCCAACACCCGCTCGAGCAAGCGCGGCATCGCCGGCCATGCGGACGCGATGATGTTCGGCCCGCACACGGCAAGGCTGCTGCGCGCCGCGCGCCTCACCGGCATCGACGCGCGCCCCTCGCGCGACGCCGGCGCCTATCTCTGCAACTACCTGAGCTGGCGCGCGATCGAGAACGTCAGGGCGGGCGGACCGAGGCTCGCCGCATTCATCCATATTCCCCTGCTCGCACGCAGCGGCGCGGTGCGCCGCAAGGGAGCGCCGCGCATCACGCTGGACGAGCTGGTGGATGCGGGGGAAGCGATGCTGATGGAGATGGTGCAACTGGCGCGGAAGCGGCGGAACACGCCGGCCTCGTAGGGTGGGCAAAGGCGCACTTGCGCCGTGCCCACCACGCATCTGCATCCATGGTGACGATGGTGGGCACGCTACGCTTTGCCCACCCTACAGCACCGTCTTTGCGGTAAACATTTAACCCTACCGCGAACAATCCTCACCGGCCCCTCCGCCCTGCGCTACCTAATCGGCGCGGACCCCCGCGTCCGCCGGAGGACGCGTCATGGACCTCAATCGCCGTCATCTCATCGGAGCCTCGACCGCCGGCATTGCCGGCGCGCTGGCCATGCCGGCCGACGCCGCGCGTGCGGCGCCGCTGACGGCGCTGCTCGGCCGCGATGCCACGCAATATGGCGTGCGGCCCGGCAGCAGCGAGGACCAGACCCGCGCGCTGCAGCGCGCGATCGACGAGGCCGCGCGGGCGCAAATGCCGCTCGCCTTGCCGCCCGGCATCTACCGCAGCGGGTTGCTGCGGCTGCCGAACGGCGCGCAACTGATCGGCGTGCGCGGTGCGACCAAACTTGTCTTCACCGGCGGGGCCTCGGCGATCCAGAGCGACGGCGCCGATGCGATCGGCCTCACCGGCATCACCTTCGACGGCGGCGGCATTGCGCTGCCGACGCGGCGCGGACTGATCCATGTGCTCGGCGGGCGCGATGTGCGCATCACCGATTGCGAGATCACGAGCTCGGGCGGCAGCGGCATGTGGCTCGAGCAGGTATCCGGCGATATCTCCGGCAACATCTTCACCGGCATCGCGGTGACCGCGGTGGTGTCGTTCGACGCAAGGGGCCTCAGCGTCGCCCGCAACACGATTCTCGGCACCAATGACAACGGCATCGAGATCCTGCGCACGGCGATCGGCGACGACGGCACGCTGGTGGCCGACAACCGCATCGAGAACATCAAGGCCGGACCCGGCGGCTCCGGCCAGTACGGCAACGCCATCAACGCCTTCCGCGCCGGCAACGTGATCGTGCGCGGCAATCGTATCAAGAACTGCGACTATTCCGCGGTGCGCGGCAATTCGGCCTCCAACATCCACATATCAGGCAACAGCGTCAGCGACGTACGCGAGGTCGCGCTCTATTCCGAGTTCGCGTTCGAGGCGGCCGTGATCGCCAACAACACGGTGGACGGCGCGGCGGTCGGCGTCTCCGTCTGCAATTTCAACGAGGGCGGCCGCATCGCAGTGGTCCAGGGCAACATCATCCGCAATCTGATCCCGAAGCGCCCCATAGGCACCGCGCCGGATGACGGTGCCGGCGTCGGCATCTACATCGAGGCGGACACCTCGGTGACCGGCAACGTGATCGAGAATGCGCCCTCCTACGGCATCGTTGCCGGCTGGGGCAAATATCTGCGCGACGTCGCGATCACGGGCAATGTGATCCGCAAGGCGCTGGCCGGCGTCGGCGTCTCCGTGGTGCCCGGCGCCGGCACCGCGCTCGTCAACAACAACATGATCTCCGAGACCCCGCGCGGCGCCGTCGTCGGCCTCGATCACGCCCGCGCGGTGACGGCTGATCTGTCGGCCGACGGCGCCCAGCGCTTTGCGCAGGTGGTGATCGGCGGGAATGCGGTGCGGCGGTAGGTGCGCGGCTGGCAGACCGGCCGTGCATCCTTCGAGGCTCGCTTCACGGTGCTCTGCACCGCGAAACTCACACCTCAGGATGACGGAATAGCCGGAGGTTGTTGCATCAAAACTTGACAACCGAGACACCGCCGTCATCCTGAGGTGCGAGCCGTGCGGTGCGAAGCAGCGCGCGGGGAGCCTCGAAGGATGATGTTGTGGGCATCTATGTCTACATGCTGCGCTGCGCCGACGGCTCTTTCTACATCGGGAGCGCCACCGGTGAGGACACATCCAAGCGGGTCGACCAGCACAATGCCGGTACCTATCCAGGATACACTTATTCGAGGCGCCCGGTCGTTCTGGTGTGGTCGGAATATTTCGATCGCATCACTGATGGCATCGCGGCTGAGCGGCAGCTCAAGGGATGGAGCCGCGCCAGGAAGGAAGCGCTCATTCGTTCGGATTGGAAGTCGGTAAGCCGATTTGCGCGGCGACGCGCAGGAGTGCCTAGGTCGAAGACGTAAGCGTTGGTTTGGGAGACAGCTGGGCCGCGCATCCTTCGAGGCTCTCCATGGGACGCGCTGCATCCCATGCCTCGCACCTCAGGATGACGGGGTTGGAGAGAACGCTGCGGTTCCCCCGAACGCCTCGCTAGAACGCGTTCCTGAGCAGCGGGTACTTCGCTTCGATGCCGTCGAGGCTGAGCGTGAATTCGACGACGCGCTCGGGGGCTGCGACGATTTCGGCAGCCGGCGGAGCGAACTGTGGCAGGAGCGTTGCCATTGCAGCAGGCGTGGCGGCCGGCGGCTTCACAGCGGGCACTGTGAATGGCGCCATCGCGGCGGGCGCGGCGACCGGTGGCCTCACAACAGGCGCGGTGCGCGGGGCCAGTGCAGCGGGCGCGGCGACCGGCGGCTTCACGGCGGATGCGGCTGACGGGGCCCTCGCAGCGGGAGCCCTGAGCGGCGGCATCTCGGCGGGCGCGGTGAACGAGGCTATCGCAGCGGGCGCGGCTAGCGGCACGAGCGGGGCTTCGGGAACTTCGGCGAGAACGTCCGGCTTGGGATTGAGCGCGACCGGCACGGTGGTCTCGGGGGCGATGTGGACGGCCTTTGGCTGCAAGGTCTTTGGCTGCAAGGTCTTGGGCTGCACGGTCTGCACCTGCTGCTCGCGCGGAAACACGCGAGGCATCGTCGCCGGCGACCAGCCGAATGCGGAGGTGACGCTCGCAGCCGCTGCCGCGACGTCCCCGCCGGTGGCGATGGCGCGCCAGGTCTGGACCGCGCGCTTGGCTTCCTGGATGTTTTCGAGAAAGGCGAGCTCGGAGTGATAGCGGCGCCAGCGTCCGGTCTCGAACATTTCGGAGAGATGTTCCAGCCGCTGTTCGGCGAGAGCGCACCAGCGTGCCGCGACCTCGCGGCTGCAACCCTCCGCGCGGAAAGGCGCGCGACCAGACTCTTGGCGATGTGTCATGAACCAGCCCGTTGGGAGAAAACACGGACGCGGGGGACGCAACGCACACGAATCAATTTAGACGCGACATGAATATTTTGTGGAAAAGTTTTGACTTGTCCAGCAACGACACGCCGTCCGTCATGAAAGACCGTAGTCGCGCGGAGATTTGCTGTGATTTCGAGTCAAGCTTCGCACAAGCATGGCGGAGGTGCGCCGCACTTGATGAGCGCTGGCGATCAGCGCCACTGCGATCGCTCAACCGGAAGCTGATCTCGAATATCGCTTCAAGGAATCGGAGGTCCAAAAAGAAAAGACCCGTCCGGGGGGACAACCGGACGGGTCGAGCCATATGGGCGCTTGGGGTGGATGGGCGCTCGCGCCTGATATGACTGATGGGGAGGGATGACCGCTCCCACATAATTTGGTCGTGCTAGCCGGCCGAACGTTCAATGCGGGGTTTGATTTTTTAAAACTTCGGCGTGCGTGCAATCTTGTCGCAGATGCTATCGCGTCGCCGGCCTATCCGCCTGAGAAATCGCGGCTTTATCGCCTGCGCCCGACAGCGAGGGTTGCTCGATCGCACGGATGCCGGGCTCGTCGCGACGCTTGTCGGCGTCTTCACGTTTTGTTGTACCGGACGCAGCCGCAACCGGCGTCGCATTATCGGCGGGAACAGCCATCACCGCGGCAAACGCGTCGGCCTCGCCGTCGCCAAAGAGATCATCGCGCCCGGGTGAGCCGAGATCGCGCGCGGTCTTCGCCAGCGTCATGCGCAGCGCTTCCGGCTTGAGTGCGTAGTTGCGCTCGAGCAGCAGCGCCGCGACGCCGGAAACATAGGCGGCCGAGAACGAGGTTCCCGACGTCATCTGGTATTTGCCGTCGGGCGCCGGCAGGAAGATGTCGACGCCTGGCGCTGCCAGCGCGATGTAATTGCCGCGGTTGGACGCGGAAAACAGCTTGTCTTGCTGGTCGGTCGCGCTGACCGCTATCACGTTGGGATTGGCGGCGGGATAAAGCGGCGGCGATTTCGCGCCGGCATTGCCGGCCGCCGCGATCAGCACGAGGCCGCGCGCGGCGGTCGCCGCAATGGCGCGCTCGATCACCGCGTCCTTCGGGCCGGCAAAGCTCATATTGACGATCTGCGCGCCGTGCTCGGCAGCGTAGTTGAGCGAGCGCAGGATGATGTAGGACGAGCTCTCCGCGCCGCCCTTGGTGCCACCGAAGGCGCGGATGGCGATGATGCGCGCCTCGGGCGCGCTGCCCATCAGCTTGGCATGCGCCACGATGGCGCCGGCGATGCCGGTGCCATGAACATGCGGGCCCTCGGCGCTGCCGAGCGCGTCGAAACTGTCGGAGATGGAATTGGCAAGCTCGGGGTGTTTGGCATCGATGCCGGAGTCGATCACCGCAACCGTCACATTGGCGCCATGCGCCAGCGTGTGCGCCTGCGGCAGGCGAAGCTTTGCCAGCGCATATTGCGCAGGGTCGCCCTCGACCGGCACGGCGGATTTCTGGTCCTGGAGCGCGTAGCGGAAGTTCGGCTGGACCGAGCGCACGTTGCCGTCGGCGGCGAATTCACGCCGCACCGTCTCGAAGGGCCGGCCGTCGGTGATGCGGAACAGGCCGAACGTCGCCCCGATCAGCGGAAAATTCTCGGATGCGACGCGTGCAAGGCCATGGCGGCGCGCGAGCTCGTCGGCCTCCGTCACTGAGAGGGCGCCGTCGATCTCGGCGACGAATTCGCCTGCGAAAATGCGCTGGTTCACCGCAACCGGCGTGTTGTTGCCGCGCCCCTTGCCGGCGCTCTTCTTGCCTGATTTGCCGCTGCCGCTGCCCTCGCCGCCTGCATTCGGCTGCGCCAGGCATTCGCCGCCGGCATCGCGATAGGCTGCGGTGCAGGACGGGTAGAGGTTCGGCGAGTAGCGCACATGGGGCAGCACCGGCGTCGGCCCGATCCGGGCCGACGGGATCCGTGCGACCGTCGTCGTGGGTATGGTGCGTGGACCGGTACCAACGCTCACCGCCCGCGCAGTGACGGTGGGAGAGATCGTCGGCGTGCGCGAGGGGACGCTGATCGTCGGCGTACGCATGATCGCCTGCGCCTGCGCGACCTCGACGCCGAGGCAGGCGGCGAGCAGCAGCGCGGCCCCGACCGACGAAGCGTAGGCCGCGGCTCGCAACTTACTCTCGGACTTGCGCGTCATCGGCTCAGAGGCGCCCTACGGCGCCGCAACGGCGAGGTTCACGAACTTCTCGCGCTGCATCCTGGCGAGCAGCGCGGCGAGCTCGTCCTGGCTCATCGCCTTGTCGAACTGGAGGCGGAACATGCCCCCCTTGGCATCGCCGATGATCGACGCCTGGTAGCTGTCGAGCAATGCGGTGATGTCGGCAACACGTGCCTCGGGCGTGAAGCGCACCAGCGCGCGTGCCGGTGCAGCGGCTGCACCGAGTTCGCGCGTGATCGGCGCGCCGGTCGAAAGCGAGGCGGTCTGGAAGGTCGCGGTCTGGGTCTTCATCAGCACCGCGCCGATAATGCCGGCCTGCAGCAGCAGCGCGATGGCGCCGAGGCTCGCCGACCAGGCCAGCGTCCGCGGCGACAGGCTCGCGAAGAAGGTGGCGATGCGCGCCGACAGCGGCAGCGGGCCGACGGCACGCGCCGGCTCGGCATCGATCGCGGCGAACAGCTTCTGCATCGCGCGCGCCGACGGAGCGCCCAGGCTCTCGTTCAGATGGATGGTCTCTTCGTACTCGCCGCGGATCGCGGCATATTGCTTTGCAAGCTCCGGATCGCGCGCCAGCGCTTCCTCGACGCGGCGGGCATCGCGCGCGTTCAGCGTGCCGGCGGCGTGCCACGGCAGCAGCAGTTCAATTTCACTGGGCTCTTGCTCCAGCATCTTCTTGCTCAAAGCCATCATGGCCAGCCTCGCTCAACGCCGGCTGCTTTCAGCAGTTCGGCCAGTTTCTTGCGCGCATAGAACAAGCGCGTCTTCACAGTGTTCTCCGGTATCCCGACGATTTCGGCGACTTCTTCCACGGACTTCTCGTGGTAGTAGACGAGATCGACGATTTCCCGGTGTTCCGGCGAGAGGCCCGTCAGACACTCCCGTAACGCTGCACTGGTATCCTTCTTCTGCACCACCGTTTCCGGATCGTCGGACTGGTCTTCGATCGCGTTCGCGGCGTCTTCGTCCAGTTCAAAATCCTTCCTGCGCCGGAGCGCCGAGAGGGCCTTGAATCGGGTGATTGCCAGCAGCCAGGTGGAAACGGCGGATCGGCCCTCGAACTTGCCGGCTTGACGCCAGACGTCGAGAAACACCTCGCTGATGAGGTCTTCCGCCGCCTGCTCGTCCCGCACGAGCCTCAGCCCGAACCTGTAGACCCTGACATGGTGCCGCCCGTACAGCACCTGCATGGCGAGCCGGTCGCCTTGAGCGATCCTGGCGATCAGAACCTCGTCCGAAGCCGCCTGTGTCACGCTCAAAGCTCGTCTCGCAAGGTTGGTCGGGTCGATGAGGCGGAGGGTTCGACGGCAGGTGCAAAATTGTTCAACCTACCGCAGTCGTACGGGGACCCGTGTGATCTGCCCCACATACATGCGCTTTTCCTGCCCCACCGGTAGGGGGCGCCCGCCTCAGTCCAGATCGGTAACATAATACTGAAACACTTTCCTGCGGATCGCCCGCCCGGCACGGGCGGGCCGATCAAGTCCGGTTCCATAGCAGTCCTGCACGACGTATGTCTCACGAACCCCCGCTTTGGCTCGACCGCGTCGCAAACGATGCCTAATCGCCGGCAAATTCCCCCGTCCGGCCAATGTCATCCTGTTCCGCGCTGCACGCTTCGGATTCGATTTCAAAGGATACCAAACCTAAAGGCTTGCCACGTAGATTTTTGGGCTGACATCCACCATTGGCGGGACCATGAACACGGCCGCGACGTCGCTTCCCGAGAGGAATGCCGCTGAGGTCGCGGATCTCGTCCTCATGCCCTCGGCGGCGGCGTCGGAGGTCCGGGCGCGCCGGGCCTGGCAGCGCCGCCAGATGTATATTGGCCAGGTGGCGAGCTACTCGCTCGGCGCCTCCGTCCTGCTGCTCTACGCCTATGACGGCGTGATCTCGATCGACATTGCCTCGCTGTTCTGGGTCGGCGGCCTCCTGATCATCGGCACGTTCACCGTGCTGTCAGAGGCCGGCGTCGGCGACAAATTCGCCGACCATTATCTCACCGTCTTCCAGATCTCGGCGCATATGGCGCTGCAATTCGTGTTCCTGCTGTCGGCCCCGACCATCGGCATCGCATTCATCAGCGTGCTGTTCCTGATCTTCGCCTTCGGCACGCTGCGCATGACGTCGACCCAGGCGATGCTGACCTGGGCGCTTGCGACCGCCGGCCTTGCCGCCGTGTTCTTCGCCTCCGACCTGCCGATCGGCATGCCGGTTGCGACCAGGCTGCAGCGGACCGCCTCGATGCTGTGCTTCGTGTTGGTGATCGGCCAGTGCGCCTTTCTCGGCCTGTTCGGCGCCACGTTGCGCAAGATCCTGTATCAGCGCAGCATCGAGCTGAAGGCCGCCTATCAGCGCATCGAGGAACTGGCCGAGCTCGACGAGCTGACCGGCTCCTACAACCGCGGCTGCATCATGCGTCTGCTCGACGCCGAGATCGAAACGTCGCGGCGGACATCGAGGTCTTGCGCGATCGCGCTGATCGACCTCGACTGGTTCAAGCGCATCAACGACGCCCACGGCCATCCCGTCGGCGACGAGGTGCTGCGCACCTTCGCGATCACGATTTTCGCCAACATCCGTCCGGCCGACAGCTTCGGCCGCTACGGCGGCGAAGAATTCCTGCTGCTGCTGCCGGACACCGAGAGCGACGCCGCCTCGCGCATGCTCGAGCGCCTGCGCCGCGTCGTCGCCGAGCTCGACTGGAGCGCATTCTCTCCGGGCATGCACGTGACGATTTCAGCGGGCGTCGTGACGCTTCGCGACAATGATACTGCCGACACGTTTCTCGCGCGCGCCGACAGCGCGCTTTATTCCGCCAAGGCGCAAGGGCGCAACCGCATCGTAACGAACTGACCAATCCATTTTCTTCTTCCGGTGCGCCAGAGGTTGCGCCGGACCGAACGCTCCAGGACAGGGCAATGAGATCCAAACCCGAGAAATCATCCGAGAATTTGCTTGAAGAATTGCAGGCCGCGCTCTCGCACGGCACCGTTGCGCGGCGGGTCGAGACACTGCGCCGCGTCACCAATCTCTTCGTGGGCAACGCGGTGGATTATTCCGACGACCACATCCGCGTGTTCGACGACGTGTTCGAGTGCCTGATCGAGCAGATCGAGACGTCGGCGAGGGCGCTGCTTGCCGACCGCCTCGCACCGATCGTGGCCGCGCCGCCGAAGATCATCCGCACGCTCGCGCTCGACGAGGTCATCGAGGTCGCAGGACCCGTGCTGACAAAATCGGAACGGCTGGACGAGGCCACCCTGATCGAGATCGCGCGCACGCGGGGCCAGGCCCATCTGAAGGCGATCTCGCTGCGGCGGGTGCTGTCGGAAGCCCTCACCGACGTGCTGGTGACACGCGGCGACGAGGACGTCGTGCAATCGACCGTCAGCAATCCGGGCGCGCGGCTCTCCGAGGAAAGTCTCACCGACCTCGTCACGCGCGCCGAGCGCGACGACGGCCTCGCCACCTGCATCGGCCTGCGGCCCAGCCTGCCGCGCCATCACTACCTGAAGCTGGTTGCGAAGGCGTCCTTGAGCGTACGCAGGAAGCTGGAGGCCGCGCATCCCGAGCTCGCGGACGAGGTGTCGAGCGTGGTGCAGGAGGCGGCCCAGCGGGTCCGTGCCGCCGCCATGACCAGGCAGACCGAGATGGCCCGCGCACTGGTGAAGTCGCTGCACGAGGACGGCCGCCTCAACGAATTGCAGGTCACCACCTTCGCCGAACAGGGCAAGTTCGACGAGACCAATGCCGGGCTCGCCGCGCTCGCGGGCGTTGCGGTCGAGACCGCTGAGACCATGATGATCGAAAGCCGCACCGAGGGCGTGATGATCCTCGCCAAGGTCGCGGGCATGCAATGGTCGAGCGTGCGCGCGATCGTCGCAATGCGCGAAAAACTGTCAGGCGGCTCTCCGGCCGATATGCTGGCGCTGCGCGACACCTACGAGGCCCTACGCTCATCGACCGCGCAGCAGGTGCTGCGCTTCCACCGCATGCAGAACGCAACACCGGCAGCCTAGTATCTCAAAACCCTCGAGCCGAGCGCCGCGCCGATCGCGGTCACCACCGCGGTCGCGATCGTGTACCAGGTCGCGACGAACAGCGGAGAATCGTCGGTGCAGTGTGAGGCGTAGAGCGTCGCGGCGAGCCCGGCCGACACGAGGCCCGCGAGCGCGCCGGCAAGCGCAGGGCGCGAGGGCGCGCCATGGCGCAGGCCGAACAGTGCCCCCGCGAGCAGCGGCAGCGACATCGCGGGGATCGCCATCAGGCAAGTCCTGGAGTTCTTGCCCATCAGGCGCATCGTCATCGGCATGGCCGGCGCCATCATCGCCTCGCTGCCGATCGCAACCGCAAGCAGCCCGACGGGGAGCAGCAGCAGCCAGCCCCAGCCGCGCAGCAGGGCTTCAGGGCGCGACAGATGCAGGCTGACGATGATCGCGGGAATCGCGAGCGACAGCGTCACCGCGAACTTCATGTCGAAGAACGGATTGCGCATCGCGCTCATCACGTCGGCGCGCATGCCGAGGAACGTCGCGAAGATCAGGATCGACAGCGGCGCGGCCACCAGCAGCGCCATGGTCAGCACGGCGCCGACGCGGGGCTCGCGGTGGGCGTTATCGGCTGCGAGCGAGCGAATGAGTTGATCGGTATCCATGACTAGTGGTCCCGCAGTTTGGCAGTCAGTGCGGCAAGTCCGCGGTGCAGCGCGACCCGCACCGCGCCTTCACTCATCGCGAACTTCGCCGCCGTGTCCTTGATCGAGGCGGCCTCGACCGCGATCGACTGCAACACGTCGCGCTGGCGCTGCGGCAGCTTGCCCAGCTGCGCCGCAACCTCGCCCGCCGAAGCCGTCTCCTGCGGCGCCTCGCCCGGCAGGGTCTCGGCGAAATCGTCGATGTTGACGAAGACGCGCCTGCCGCGCCGCCTCAACGCGTCGATCAGCTTGTTGCGGGCGATCGCGAACAGCCAGGGCGCGAAGGGCGCGTCGCTGTCCCAGGTGTGCCGCTTCAGGTGCACCGCCAACAAAATCTCCTGCACGATATCCTCGGCCTGGTCCGGAGGCTGCCCGGCCCGCGCCAGGCCGCGCCTCGCGGCGGCGCGCAGCACCGGCGTGACCGCCTTCAGCAGGCGATGATACGCCGCATCATCGCCGGCCATGGCCGACCGCATCAGGCCGGTCCATTCGTCCTCACGTCCGCGCACGCGCGCCCCTCACCATGCAATTCGGCCGCTCTTTCAATTTGTTACGCCGGTCCCACGCGATCACGAACTCGTGATAGATACTGGGTGCCAGTGCTCCGATGCGGCCGCAAAAACTCGCGACGGCTCATAACACCGATCGTTCCCGTCCGCACCCGGCGGCCGGCCGCGACGGACGGCTTGCCCCGCTTTTGCCCAGTGTGGCCCGAAGATTCCCATTTTCTGCCCCGCTGTCGTCACGTCGCGGCGTCTCTGTTCGGTCCGGGGATGGGTGAATTGGGGAGATCGTCAACATGATGAAAGCCAGCGGGCACGCTGCCCTGATTCTTCTTGCCGGGCTTTTCCTGCTGTTCGGAGGCGCTGCACAGGCGGCGCCAGCCTCTGCTGCGAGCAGCCAATCGGACAGCGCGGGCAAACAGGCTGACGCGGTCAAGCCGAGCAAGCAGCGGCACCAATCTTCTCGCCGCACCAGTAGCAAGACGGCGCAGAAGTCCTCCGACGACAAGGCCGACAGCAAGGGGGCCGCGGCGAAGGCCGGCGAAGCCAAGACTGGCGACAAGACTGCCGATAAGGCCGATAGCGGCCCGCCCGCCTCGAGCCAGATGCCGCCGGAGGTCGCCAACGCCAATGCGCAGCTTGCCACCGCCGATACACCGCCCGCGGCTGCGGCCTCGGCCATGACCGGCCGCGCCAACGACAACGTCCAGGCCGCAGCCGATAATACCGCGGCCCCGAACGCCGAGGGCCAGATCGTCGCGCCCGATCAGCCCAACGATCTCGACCGCGCCGCGCAACAGGACAACCCGCCCGCCCAGAAGGCGGTGATTGCCGCGACCGAGGCGCAGCCGCGCCCCGCGCCGGTGATGGCCAGCAGCCAGCAGAGCTCGGCCTGGGACCAGAGCTCCCTGATCGGCAAGATCTTCATCGGCGTCGGCACGCTGCTGACCTTGGCGTCCGCCGCGCGCATGTTCATGGCCTGATGTCTTGGCCTGATTTCTTGGCCTAGGAAGTCCCGCCCGGAACGCGCGACTTGCCGCGTGTTCCGGGCCGGCTTGTTCCGAATGCTTCCTGGGCTCTTGAAGCCCACCGCGCCAGCGGGCACATTGCCCGCTCAATCAAAAGCGTGGGTGGAGCATGAGCACGTTCGAACACATCATCGTCGAAAGCAAAGGCGCGGTCGGCATCGTCAAGCTGAACCGGCCGAAGATGCTCAACGCGCTCTCCTTCGGCGTCTTCCGCGAGATCGCCGCGGCGGTCGACGATCTCGAGGCCGATGACGCCATCGGCTGCATCGTCGTGACCGGCAGCGAGAAGGCCTTTGCCGCCGGCGCCGACATCAAGGAGATGCAGCCGAAGGGCTTCATCGACATGTTCTCCGAGGACTTTGCCGCGATCGGCGGCGACCGCATCGCGCGCTGCCGCAAGCCGACCATCGCCGCGGTCGCAGGCTACGCGCTCGGCGGCGGCTGTGAGCTCGCCATGATGTGCGACTTCATCATCGCCGCCGACACCGCCAAGTTCGGCCAGCCCGAGATCACGCTCGGCACCATTCCCGGCATCGGCGGCACCCAGCGCCTGACCCGCGCCATCGGCAAGTCCAAGGCGATGGACCTCTGTCTCACCGGCCGGATGATGGATGCAGCCGAAGCCGAGCGCTCGGGCCTCGTCAGCCGCATCGTGCCCGCCGACAAGCTGATGGACGAAGTCATGGCCGCCGCCGAGAAGATCGCCTCGATGTCGCGCCCGGCCACCGCGATGGCCAAGGAAGCGGTGAACCGCGCCTTCGAGACCACGCTCGCCGAGGGCATGAGCGTCGAGCGCAACCTGTTCCACTCGACCTTCGCGCTGGAAGACCGCTCCGAAGGCATGGCGGCGTTCATCGAGAAGCGCAAGCCGGTGAACAAGAACCGGTAACGCGAGCGCGCGGTCAGGCTGGTGTAAGGCTCTGGCGTCTCCCCGAAAAAATGCTGTGACGCACCTGCAACAAGCACGGAATACATGGGAGTTTTCCCCGCGGCAGTTTGCCTGCGCGACCCCGGCTGGTTAAACAGTTAAGAGGCCACCGTCGGCGGGGGCGGACAGCCGGGGTTTAGCGGGATTACATGATTGGGCGAGCCGCCAGAGCTGGTCGCGTGATGACGCGGCGTCGATCGGGCGTGGGTCCTGTGCTTGCGACATGGACCACGCTGGCGCTCTCGTGCGCCCTGCCCTCGGCCGCATCTGCCGAGGCCCTGCCGGAGGCATTGGCAAAAGCCTACCAGACCAATCCGCAGCTCAATGCCGAGCGCGCGCGCCAGCGTGCCACCGACGAGAACGTGCCGCAGGCGCTGGCCGGCTACCGGCCGCAGATCGTGGCGAGCCTCAGCGCCGGCCTGCAATCGGTGCGCAACCTTTTGCCTGACAACACCGTCCAGACCGCCAATCTGAAGCCGTGGATCATCGGCGTCACGGTGACGCAGTCCCTGTTCAACGGCTTCCGTACCGCCAACAACGTGCGTGCGGCCGAGCTCCAGGTACAGTCCGGCCGCGAGGCGCTGCGCAATGTCGGCCAGGGCGTGCTGCTCGACGCGGTCACCGCCTACACCAACGTGCTTGCGAACCAGTCGCTGGTCGAAGCGCAGCGCTCCAACGTCGCCTTCCTGCGCGAAACGCTCGCCGTCACCCAGCGTCGCCTCAACGCCGGCGACGTCACGCCGACCGACAGCGCCCAGGCCGAGGCACGGCTCAACCGCGGTCTCTCCGATCTCAACGCCGCCGAGGTCGCGCTTGCGGTGAGCCAGGCGACTTACGCACAGGTGATCGGCAACGCGCCATCGCAGCTCAAGCCCGCCGAAGTGGTCGACCGCTATCTGCCGAAGAGCCGCGAGGATGCGCTGACGATGGCGATCCGTCAGCACCCGGCGGTGATGGCGGCAAGCTTCGACGTCGACGTCGCCTCCACCAACATCCGCGTCGCCGAGGGCGCGCTGCTGCCGAGCGCCAGCGTCCAGGGCAGCGCCAGCAAGAGCCGCAACAACGACCCGACGCTCGGAACCTTCGCCGAGGACCAGGCCTCGATCGTCGCCAATGTCACCGTGCCGATCTATGACGGCGGCCAGGCCGCCGCACAGACCCGGCAGGCCAAAGAGATCACGGCGCAGAGCCGGCTCGTGCTCGACCAGGTGCGCAACCAGGCGCGCACGGCAGCGGTCAGCGCCTGGGTCGCCAATGAAGGCGCCAAGATCGCGGTGTCGGCCTCGGAGTCCGAGGTGAAGGCGGCAACCGTCGCGCTGCAGGGCGTGCAGCGCGAGGCGGCCGGCGGACAGCGCACGACGGTGGACGTGCTGAACTCGCAGGCCGATCTGATCCAGGCCAAGGCCCGCCTGATCGGCGCGCTGCGCGACCGCGTGATTGCCTCCTATACGCTGCTCAGCGCCGTCGGCCATCTCGACGTCAAGACCTTGAGCCTGAACACGCCGGACTATCTGCCCGAGGTGCACTACCAGCAGGTCCGCGACGCCTGGCACGGCCTGCGTACGCCGTCGGGGCAATGAGTTACGCGCTGCAGGCCCAAGAACTGGCTGAGAAGTGTGATGCGCAAGGCAACGTTCAAGACAGAGTCCACCGCGGCATCAAGGACAACGCGATTTGATGCCGCCGATTATCTCAACTCTGAAGTACTTCAGGCTGCCTATGTCACGGCGGCACTCGAAACCGGCGACGCCGATTTCGTGCGTGACGCGCTTGGACTCGTCGCGCGTGCGCGCGGCATGAGTGCGATCGCGAAGAAAGCCGGCTTGAACCGCGAGAGCCTGTACAAGGCCCTTGGAGAGACCGGAAATCCCGAGTTCGGCACGGTCATGCGTATTGTCGGAGCGTTGGGTCTGACACTATCAGCCCAACCCGCGACAAGCGGACGAACGCCAAAGCGCCGCCGCGCGGCCTGAGGGAGCACGCCACGGCCCGGCGCTCCGAAACGTCGTGGTCGCCGTCACCGCCCACCAAACCGGTTCGAGCTCTCGGGATGGGAATATGAAAAGCCGCCGCATCCATCTGATGGGAGCTTCGGGCTCCGGGGTGACGACGCTCGGTCGCGCGCTCGCGGGCCGGCTTGCGCTGCCGCATCACGACAGCGACGATTATTTCTGGCTGCCGACCGTGCCGCCCTACCAGACGACGCGCCCCGCCGCCGAGCGGCTGCGTCTGATGCGCGAGATGTTTCTGCCGCGTCTCGATTGGGTGCTGAGCGGTACCGTCACCGGCTGGGGCAACGAGCTCGTCCCGTTCTTCGATCTCGTCGTCTTTGTGACGACGCCGCGCGAGCTTCGCTTGCAGCGCCTGCGTGGCCGCGAGGCTGCGCATTTCGGAGTTGATGCCATCGCACCGGGCGGCTGGCGTCATGAGGAGACGGAGTCGTTCGTCGAATGGGCCTCGCGCTACGAAGCCGGCGATCGCGAGGGCCGCAGTCTCGCGAGAGATGAGGCCTGGCTCTCGGGCCTGCCCTGCCCGGTCGTGCGCGTTGACGGCTCACGTCCGCTCGCGGACCTTGTCGAGCAGCTATGCAACGAAGCGGAGCAGTTGTCCGGCTGATGTGATAGTGTCCCGGCACCACGACCAAACAACAAAAACAGGGAGAGAAACCGTGCTCAACCGACGCAGCGTCCTGCTTGCCTCCCTCGCCGCCGGAGTAGCCATGACCAACAGAGCCCACGCCCGCGCGGCGCAGCCTGCGACGCCGGTCAATTTCGACGTCCCCGCGCACGCCTGCGACTGCCACACTCACATTCATGGCGATGTCGAGAAGTTTCCGTTCTTCGCCGGGCGCGTCTACACGCCCGAGCCGGCAAGCCCCGAAGAAATGGCCGCACTGCACAAGGCGCTGCATATGGAGCGCGTGGTGATCGTGACCCCCAGCGTCTACGGCACCGACAATTCGTCGACCTTGTACGGCATGAAGGCACGCGGCGCCAATGCGCGCGGTGTCGCCGTGATCGACGACAAGACGACCGAGGCGCAGCTCGATGCGATGCAGGCGGACGGTTTCCGCGGCATGCGCCTCAATCTCGCAACCGGCGGCGTCAACGACCCCAACGTCGGCAAATCACGCTTCACCGCGGCCGTCGAGCGCATGAAGGCGCGCGGCTGGCACGTGCAGCTCTACACCACGCTTGCCATGATCTCGGCGATCAAGGACCTCGTCGAGACGGCGCCGGTGCCGGTCGTGTTCGACCATTTTGGCGGCTTAGAGGCCTCGCTGGGCCTGGAGCAGCCGGGCTTCTCCGATCTCGTCGCGCTGGTGAAGTCCGGCAAGGCCTATGTGAAGATCTCCGGCGCCTATCGCTCGTCGAAGCTCGCACCGGATTATCAGGACATGGTGCCATTCGCGCGGGCCCTGATCGCGGCGAATCCGGACCGCATCGTCTGGGGCACCGACTGGCCGCATCCGGATTCGAGCCGTGTCGAAGGACGCAAAGCCACCGACATTGCTCCGCTCTACCAGATCGACGACGCCCGCTTGCTCAACCAGCTTCCGGTGTGGGCGCCGGACGCGGATGTGCGCAAGAAGATCCTGGTCGACAATCCGGCGCGGCTCTACGGATTCTGACGTCGGCGCCGGGCGTCAGCGCGCGCGACGGGAGAAGAAGGAGATCAGCACCGGCAGCGTCACCAGGATCACGACCGGCGCCAGCATCATGCCGGTGACGACGACGACCGCGAGCGGCTTCTGCACCTGGGAGCCGATGCCTTCGGACAGCGCTGCCGGCAACAGGCCGACGCCCGCGACCACGCAGGTCATCAGCACGGGGCGGAGCTGCAGCTCGCCGGTGCGGATCACTGCGCTCATGCGGTCCATGCCCTCTTCGATCAGCTGGTTGAACTGCGACAGGATGATAATGCCGTCCATCACCGCGATGCCGAACAGCGCGATGAAGCCGATCGCCGCGGACACGCTGAAGGCTGTGCCGGTGATCAATAGACCCAGCACGCCGCCGAAGATCGCCATCGGGATCACGCTCATCGCGAGCAGCGTGTCGGTCATCGAGCCGAAATTGAACCAGAGCAGGACGCCGATCAGCGCCAGCGAGATCGGCACCACGATCGACAGCCGCCGGATCGCATCCTGGAGATTGCCGAACTCGCCGACCCATTCCATGTGCGAGCCGGGCGGCAACTGCACCTGGGTGGCAATCTTCTGCTGCGCCTCGCGGATCGCGCTGCCGAGGTCGCGCTCGCGCACCGAGAACTTGATCGGCAAATAGCGTTCCTGCTGCTCGCGATAGATGTAGGCCGCGCCCGAGACGAGGCTGATGGTGGCGACTTCGCTGAGCGGAATCTGGGTGACGGTACCGTTGGGCCCGGGCGCGCCGATGCGCAGATTCTGGATCGCCTCGGCACTCCTGCGGAATTCCGGTGCAAGGCGCACGATGATCGGGAAGTGGCGGTCGCTTCCCGGCTCGTACAGATCGCCCGCGGTGTCACCGCCGATCGCGACCTTGATGGTGGCGTTGATGTCGCCGGGCGCGAGCCCGTAGCGCGCGGCCTTGGCGCGGTCGATGTCGATCTGGACGGTCGGCTGGCCGAGCGAGGTGAACACCGCAAGGTCGGTGACGCCCTGCACGGTTGCGAGCACCGACTTGATCTTGTTGGCGGTATCGGTGAGCGCCTGGAGATCGCTGCCGAACAGCTTGATCGAGTTCTCGCCCTTCACGCCGGAGACGGCTTCGGAGACGTTGTCCTGCAGATATTGCGAGAAGTTGAACTCGACGCCGGGGAAGCGGTCGTCGAGCTGCTTGAGCAACTCCGCGGTCAGCTCTTCCTTGTCGCGCGTGCCGGGCCATTGGCTGACGGGCTTGAGTGGCGCGAAGAACTCGGCGTTGAAGAAGCCGGCGGCGTCGGTGCCGTCGTCGGGACGGCCGTGCTGCGACACCACGGATTCCACCTCGGGCCGGGCCCGGATCACCTTGCGCATCTCGTTGACGTAGCTGTTGCCTTCCTGGAGCGAGATGGTCGGCGGCAGCGTGGCGCGGATCCAGAGATTGCCCTCTTCCAGCTTCGGCAGGAATTCGAGGCCGAGCAGCCGGCCCAGCGCCACCGTCATCACCACGAGGCCGATCGCGCCGCCGAGCACGATGTTGCGGTTGGCCACGGCCCAGTTCAGCACCGGCATGTAGATCCGGTGCAGGATCAGCATCACCCTGGTCTCGGTCTCCTCGACATGCGCGGGCAGGATGATGGCGGACAGCGCGGGCGTGACGGTAAAGGTGGCAAGCAGGCCGCCGGCCAGCGCGTAGGCATAGGTGCGCGCCATCGGCCCGAAGATGTTGCCCTCGACGCCGGAGAGCGTGAACAGCGGCAGGAAGGCCGCGATGATGATCGCCGCGGCGAAGAAGATCGAACGCGAGACGTCGGCGGCCGCGCTGAGGATGGCGTGACTCTTCATGCCGAACAGCGTCTCGTTCGACATATGCTCGGTTTCCGACACCGGCGTCGTCTGCGTCAGGCGGCGGAAGATCGCCTCCACCATGATGACGGTGGCATCGACGATCAGGCCGAAGTCGATCGCGCCGACCGACAAGAGGTTCGCCGATTCCCCGCGCAGCACCAGGATGATCACCGCGAAGAACAGCGCGAACGGAATGGTGGCGCCGACGATCAGCGCGCTGCGGAGATCGCCGAGGAATATCCACTGCAACAGCACGATCAGCAGGATGCCGACCACCATGTTGTGCAGCACGGTATGGGTGGTGAGCTCGATCAGGTCGCCGCGGTCGTAGATGCGCTCGATGCGCACGCCGGGCGGCAGGATGCTGGAGTTGTTGATGGTCTGAACCAGCTGATGGACGCGCTTGATGGTCGGCGAGCTCTGCTCGCCGCGGCGCATCAGGACGATGCCCTGCACTATGTCGTCGGAATCATCGAGGCCGGCGATGCCGAGACGGGGCCGTTGCCCCACGGTGACGGTGGCGACGTCCTTGACCAGCACCGGGTTGCCGTTGGTCTGTGAGACCATGGTGTTGGCGAGATCGTCGATCGAGCGGATCAAGCCGACGCCGCGCACCACGGCCGACTGCTGGCCGATATTGACGGTGTTGCCGCCGACATTGACGTTGGAATTGCCGACCGCCTGGAGCAGCTGCGGCAGCGTCAGGCCGTTGGCGACGAGCTTGTTGAAGTCGACCTGGAGCTCGTAGGTCTTGCTCTTGCCGCCCCATCCGGTGACGTCGATGACGCCGGGCACGGCGCGGAAGCGGCGCTGCAGAACCCAGTCCTGGATGGTCTTGAGGTCGAGCACGCTGTAGTTCGGCGGACCGACCAGGCGATAGCGGAAGATCTCGCCGATCGGGCTGAGCGGCGAGATCTGCGGCTGCACGTTGCCGGGCAGCGGCGCGAGCTGCGCCAGGCGGTTCAGCACCTGCTGCAGCGCCTCGTCATAAGTATAGGCGAAGGAGAACTGGATTTTGACGTCGGAGAGACCGTAGAGCGAGATGGTGCGGATGGTCGTGATATTCTTCAGGCCCGCGACCTGGGTCTCGATCGGGATCGTGATGTAGCGCTCGATTTCCTCGGCCGACAGGCCCGGGCTCTGCGTCACGATATCGACCATCGGCGGGGTCGGATCGGGATAGGCTTCGATGTTGAGCTGGTTGAACGCGATCAGGCCGCCGATCAGCACGGCCACGAACATGCCGACCATCAGGAAGCGCCGGTTGACGGCAAGGGCGACGAGGCGATCCATTCAGGTCTTCAGCTTGTCTTCAGTTTTTTTTGGGTCGTCGATCAGCTGCCGGACGCCGCGCGGTCGATGAACAGGCTGCCCTTGGTGACGATCTGCTCGCCGGGTTTCAGGTTGCTCGTGACTTCGACGAGATTGCCATTGATGAGGCCGGTCTTGATCTCACGCAGCTCGACCGACTTGTCCTCGCGTGCGACCCAGAGACGAACCTTGTCGGCTTCGTAGATCAGGGCCTGCTTGGGCACCGCCGGGGCGGCACGATCGCCGGCCGAATAGATCGTGACGTTGGCGAACATCTCCGGCTTGAGCAGGCCGTCCTTGTTGTCGATGGTGGCGCGGACCAGCAGGCGGCGGGTGCTCGGATCGATCGCCGCGGCCACATAGTTGATCTTCGCGCTGAGCGGGCGGCCCGGCAGCGCCATCACGTTGACGGTGATGTCCTGGCCGATGCACACCGCGGCCGCGTCGCTCTCGCGCACGAAGGCGGTGAGCCAGACCGTCGAGAGATCGCCGATCACGAACACCGGATCGCTGGCGCCGGAATTGACGTACTGGCCCGGGCCGATCTTGCGCTGCACGACCGTGCCGGAGATCGGCGAGTAGATCGTGATCTCCCGATTGATCGTGCCCTTGTCCTGGAACGCCTTGATGGTCTCGTCGGTGAAGCCGAGGATGCGCAGCTTGTTGCGTGCGGCCTCCAGCGCCGTCACCGAGGAGCGCACATCGTTCTGCGCCTGAACCTGGGTCGCTTCCGCCTGCTGATAGTCCTTCAGCGGAATGGCGTGGCCCTCATAGAGATCCTTGGCGCGCTTGAACTGGATGTCGGCGAGATCGATCGCCGACTTCGCCTTGTTCTGCGCGGACATCGCCGCGATGAAATCGTTCTGGGCCTGCACGGTGTCGGCGGCCTCGATTGTGAACAGCGGTTGACCTTGCGTCAGGGTCTCGCCGGGCTTGGCGAGCAGCTTGGTGACCCGGCCCGCATAAGGCGAGAACACCGGCGTCGAGCGATCCTCGTCGACCGCGACCTTGCCCTCGGTGACATATTCGGCCCGGAAGGTCTTGGCCTTGACCGGCTCGATCGTCAGCGTCGCCCACTCGGACGGCGTCGGCGTGAAATTCTGCGCATTCCTGCGCGACTGGCTGGAAATCTCGGAGTGGCTCTTCTCCTTGGCGCCCGCACGAAGAAAGCCGTAGGCCCCGCCGGCGGCAAGAGCTAGTAAAACTACGGATGAGATCACCCGCTGTTTTGTAAGCACCTGCAATCGCTTGGTATTTTCAACTACCATAGGGCCCGGTCATGTCTGCGACGATGTCGGCAAACGATAGCCTCATCGGTCGCGCTAATAGTGCCGAATTGAGAGTTCAAACAACCTAAAAAACGCGTCGCGCCTTTCCGTTTGCGTTAAAATTTTGCGACGCGTCAGCTTCACGTCAGCTTCGAGCCGGCCACTGTGCCGGATGGCTGCCGAGCGGCATCGCCGGACGGCTCCATTGCGCCGGCGTCCTCGAGAGCAGTGCCGAATGCTGCACCGCCTTCAACGTGCCGAAGCCAGATGGCATGCTCTCGATGAACGCAGCATGTACAGCTTCCCCCGTAATATCCGGGGTGTTCAGTCCGCCGTCGAGCCGGCCGAGATTCCACAACCAGCGGCCGGTCTGCGCCAGCGACACGCGCACGTGCCAGCTGCCGCCTTCGCGCGCCTGGCGCGCTCTGGCCATCATCGCGCCGAACGCCATCAGATAGCCGGTGGCGTGGTCGAGGATCTGTGCCGGCAATTCCTTGGGACCGTCGACGCCCGCGGCCTTTCCCTCGGCGTGGTTGAATCCGGTCGTGGTCTGCACCAGCGAGTCGAAACCGCGCCGCTCGGCCCAGGGGCCGGCATGGCCATAGGCTGACAGCGTGACATAGACGATGCCGGGGCTGATCGTGGCGACCTCTTCGGGCGCAAAGCCGAGGGCGGCGAGCGCGCGCGGGCGATAGCCCTGCGAGAAGATATCGGCGTCAGTGAGCAGCGCGCGCAATTGCGCCCAGCCCGCTTCGCTCTTGAGCTCGATGAAGGTGGTGAGCTTGCCGCGGCCGGTATCGATGGTGAGCCACGGGATAGCCGGCAGCTCCGGGCCTGACACCAGCAGCACATCGGCACCGTGCGCGGCGAGCGTGCGGCCGGCGACGGGTCCTGCAATGACGCGGGAGAGATCGAGCACGCGCAGCCCTGAGAGCGGACGATCGCCTTTCGGCCACGGCCTTGGCGGAGCATCGCCGATCTTCTCGATCGAGAGCAGCGGCAATTGCGCAAGCGCATGCGCCTGCGGCAGCGCCGACCATTCATCGTGAGAGCGCATCAGGGCAACGACGCAGCCCGCGGCGTAAGCCGCGGTCTCGAAATCCTCACCCTTCCACTGCATCAGCGCGGCCTGCACCTTCTCGCGCTCCGCCTCGCAACCGAGCACCTTGCAAACGGCATCGCGGTGATGCGGGAAATTGGTGTGGCAGCGGACGAAGCGGCCATCGCCCGTCCTGTAGACGCCGGCGATGGCGTCCCAGGCCGGTGGCGGCGGCTTGTCGTCGAGGCGCAAATAGCGCTCGGAACGGCATTCGGCGACGGCGTGGCGCAGGTCGACGGTGACGTCCTGCACCTGCCCGCTGCGCAGCTTCCATATTTCGGCGGCGGCGAGGCCGGCGGCGGCGATCGTGGCCTGTCCGGCAACCGCGACGCGAAACCAGGACGGGATCTGCGGCTCCTCGCCGGTCAGCCGCACGCAATCGAGCGCGGTCTTATCGCCGCCCGCGGTGGTCCAGATGTCCCTGAGAATATCGGCGGGGCTTGGCATGGCCGCTTCTCTCCCTTTCCATGAGCATGATCTCCGCGCAAACGCGTTTTGCGTTTGTCGCGAGGAAAAACCGCTGCACACTTTTCCGGATCATGCTGTATTTTTTTGCGACCATCCATCAGCACACAAGGGAATGCAATGGCCGCCATCGATCCTCTCATTGCGGGCGCCGTGTTCATCGCAACGGCGGCCACCGACGCAGTCTATGTCATGTTCACCTCGGCCGTGATCGCACGCAAGCGCATCCCGGCGGCAAACTGGAGCGCGATCTGGTATCTGCTCTCCTCCTACGCCGTGATCAGCTACACCGAAAACGCCTTCTATGTCGCCTTCGCCGCGATCGGCTCCTGGGCCGGCGCCTACGCCTCGCTGACCTTCCTCCACCGCCCGCCCGGCGGCCCGCCCGTGGGGGCTGCGCCGGAGTGAGAGTGGCGGGCGATTTGAGCGAGGCATTCAACTACCCGTGCGAGGTTGTCCTGGCGAAAGCCAGGACCCATTACCCCGGGCGAATGTTGTCGGAGCACGCTTTGGCCACGACATCGCGCAGCCATAGCGATTTGTGGTAATGGGTCCTGGCTTTCGCCAGGACGACGCTCGGGGAGACACTCTCCTCTCATTCGCGCAACGACCAACAACAAGGAAAACCAAGAATGGATCTCGGTCTCAAAGACAGAAACGCCATCGTCCTCGGAGGCACGCGCGGCATCGGGCGGGCGATTGCGGCGACGCTGGCCGGTGAAGGCAGCAATGTCGCGGTATGCGCGCGCAACGCGGATCAGGTCGCGGCAACCGTCGCGGAGTTGAAGGCGGGCGGAATCCGTGCCACCGGCAGCCCGGTCGATGTGACCGACGGCGCGGCGCTGAAAAGCTGGATCGAGAGTGCTGCAAAAGAGCTCGGCGGCATCGACATGCTGTTCTCCAATGCCGGCGCAATGGCGCAAGGGCACGATCCCGCATCCTGGGAGCAGAACTTCCGGCTCGACGTGCTCGGTGCCGTGCACGCCTTCGACGCCGCGCGGCCGTTCCTCGAGACAAGCGGCGCCAGCAGCGGCGATGCGGCCTTCGTGATCATCTCGTCGATCTCCGCGGCGCAGGCGGACACGGCCAGCTCCTACGGTCCGATCAAGGCCGCGCTGATCCACATGGCCAAGGGACTGGCGCGGCAATACGCGAAGAAGAAGATCCGGGTCAACGTGGTCTCGCCCGGCACCGTCTATTTCAAGGGCGGCGTCTGGGAGATGATCGAGCAGAACATGCCCGAGCGCTACAGCGACGCGATGAAGCGCAATCCGACCGGCCGCATGGCGACGCCGCAGGAAATCGCGAGCGCGGCGGTGTTTCTGGCGAGCCCGGTGTCGGGGTTCACCACGGGGTCGAATCTCGTCGTGGACGGCGCGATCTCGAACCGGGTGAATTTTTGAGGGGCGACATCGTCATCGAAGAACTTGTAGGGTGGGCAAAGCGAAGCGTGCCCACCGCTTTCGCGACGAGACCCTAAAGGTGGGCACGGCGCTCACGCGCCTTTGCCCACGCTACGGCAGCTTGCTGGAGGTGGAGAGCCTCAATGAAAATCCCGCGACGGCGGCAGGATGCGGACGTTGCGGGGGTGGCGGATTTTTTGCGCGGGCATGTCCGCGAGGGCGCGGGGATCTTCGTTGAGCGGCTCGACGACGGTGGCGCCTGCCGGCACCGGATGCTTGCCGCTGAGCGCATCGTTGGCGAGCCCCACCAGGTCGTGCGAGCGGTCGATCATGCGCTGGGCGATGAGATGCGTCACCTTTTCGGGGCTGCTCTGGATATAGCCCTGAACCTCGATGAGGCGTGCGCCCATCACCTCCTTGCGGTACTGCTCCATGACCTTGGGCCAGACCACGACATTGGCGATGCCGGTTTCGTCCTCCAGCGTCATGAACACGACACCGCTGGCGCTGCCCGGCCGCTGCCGCACCAAAACCACGCCGGCACAGCGGACGCGGCGCCGCTCGTTCTCATGGCTGATGTCCTTGCAGGCGACGACGCGCTCGCGCGTAAACATCTCGCGCAAGAATTCCATCGGATGGCCTTTCAGCGACAGCCGGATGGTCTGGTAGTCCGCGACCACCTGCTCGGAACGCGGCATCGCCGGCAGCGGCTTTGCGCCTTCGTCTGGCTGCTCACGCGCGGTCGCCGCCTCGAACAGCGGCAACGGCACGTCGTCGGGCAGCCGCCGCACCTGCCACAGCGCCTCGCGGCGGTCGAGCCCGAGCGAGCGGAACGCGTCGGCATCGGCGAGCAGGATCAGCGCACGCTTGGGCAGGCCGGTGTCACGGGCGAAATCTTCCAGCGAGGTGAAGGGACGACGCTTGCGCGCGGCGATGATGCGGTCGGCCCAGTCTTCGGCTCTCTCCACATTGTCATTCCGGGGCGCGCCTCTTGGCGCGAGCCCGGAATCCATACTCCCGATCGTGGTTATGGATTCCGGGCTCGACGCTGACGCGTCGCCCCGGAATGACAACTGAGAGCGTTTCAGCCGCTCCTCATCCTCATCGAGCCAGTGGAAGCCGTCGATCTGGCGGAAGCCGAGGCGCACGGCGCAATACTTGCCATCCGTATTTTCCAGCGTGTTCTGCGCAAAGCTAAAGGACACGTCGATGTCGCGGACCTGGACACCGTTCTTGCGGGCATCGCCGACGATCTGCGCCGGGGCATAAAATCCCATCGGCTGCGAGTTCAGGAGGCCGCAGCAGAAGGCGTCGGGATGGTAGTGCTTCAGCCATGAAGAAATGTAGACCAGTTGCGCGAAGCTCGCGGCATGGCTCTCCGGAAAGCCGTAGGAACCAAAACCCTTGATCTGGTCAAAGCAGCTTCTGGCGAAATTGGGATCGTAGCCGCGCGCCACCATATTGCCGATCAGCTTCTCCTCATATTGGCCGATGGTGCCGACATTGCGGAAGGTCGCCATCGAGCGGCGCAGGCCGTTGGCTTCCTCGGAGGTGAAGTGCGCGGCCTCGATCGCGATCCGCATCGCCTGCTCCTGGAACAGTGGCACGCCCAAGGTTTTGTGCAGCACATTGTAAAGTTCGTCCTTGTCGCCTTGGTCCGGCGACGGAGATGGATAGCTCACCTTCTCAAGCCCGTTCCGCCGGCGCAGATATGGATGCACCATATCGCCCTGGATCGGACCCGGCCGCACGATCGCGACCTCGATGACGAGGTCGTAGAAGGTCCGCGGCTTCAGGCGCGGCAGCATGTTCATCTGCGCGCGGCTCTCGACCTGGAACACGCCGAGCGACTCCCCCGCGCACAGCATGTCGTAAACCCTGGGATCATCCTGCGGAACGCTCGCCAGCACAAAACGCTCACCCTTGTGCTGGTCGATCAAATCGAAACATTTCCTGATGCAGGTCAGCATGCCCAGCGCGAGCACGTCGACCTTCATCATGCTGAGCGCGTCGACGTCGTCCTTGTCCCATTCGATGAAGGTGCGGTCGTCCATCGCGGCATTGCCGATCGGCACATAGGTATCGAGCCGGTCCTGGGTCAGCACATAGCCGCCGACATGCTGGGAGAGATGGCGCGGGAATTCGATCAGCTCGGTCGCAAGCTCGACCGCGAGGTTGATCATGGGATTTTGCGGATCGAGCCCGGCCTGCCTGACCTGCATGTCGTTGAGACCCTTGCCCCAGCTGCCCCAGACGGTGTCGGCGAGCGCGGCGGTGACGTCCTCGGTCAGGCCGAGCGCCTTGCCGACGTCGCGGATGGCGCTGCGCGGGCGGTAGTGGATGACGGTCGCGATGATCGCGGCGCGGTGGCGGCCGTAGCGGCGGTAGACATATTGCATCACCTCCTCGCGCCGCGAGTGCTCGAAATCGACGTCGATGTCGGGCGGCTCCAGCCGTTCCTTGGAGATGAAGCGCTCGAACAGCAGGTCGACCTTGGTCGGATCGACCGAGGTGATGCCGAGCACGTAGCAGACCGCCGAATTCGCCGCCGAGCCGCGGCCCTGGCACAGGATGTTCTGGCTGCGCGCGTAGTGGACGATGTCGTGCACGGTGAGGAAATAGTGCGCGTATTTCAGCTCGGCGATCAGTGCGAGCTCTTTCTTCAGGGTGGCCCGCAGCTTGTCGTCGATCTCGCCACCGAAATACTTTTGCACGCCCGCCCAGGTCAGATCCTCCAGATGCCCCTGCGCGGTCTTGCCCGGCGGCACCGGCTCGTCCGGATACAGGTATTTGAGCTGATCGAGCGAGAAGTCGATCCTGTCCGCAAAGCGCATGGTCTCCGCGATCGCCTCGGGAAAATCGCGGAACAGCCGCGACATCTCGCGTGGCGTTTTCAGGAACCGCTCGGCATTGGCCTCGAGCTTCCGCCCCACAGCCTCGATAGTGGTCTTTTCCCGGATGCAGGTCAGCACGTCCTGCAGCGGACGGCGGCCGGGATCGTGATAGAGCACCTCGTTGGTCGCGAGCAGCGGCACTTTTGCCTTGGCGGCGAGATCGTCGAGCCGCGAAAGGCGACGCCGGTCGTCGCCGCGATAGATCAGGCTCGCTGCCAGCCACACGCCCTCGGCGCGGCTGTCTTTGAGCTTTGCGAGGACATCCAGCGCCTGCGCGGGCTCGAAACGATGCGGCAGCGTCAACACCAGGAGCTGGCCTTGCGAAAACTCCAGGAGATCAGAGAAAGTGAGATGGCATTCGCCCTTCTCGATCCGCGTAATGTCGTCGCCGCGCTTGCCCCGGGTGAGGAGCTGACAGAGCCGGCCATAGGCCGCGCGATCGCGCGGATAGACCAGAATGTCGGGGGTACCATCGATGAAGACGATGCGGGCGCCGATCAAAAGCTTCGGCTTGTGCAGCACCTTGTCATTGTCGAGCTCCTTGTAGGCCCGCACCACGCCAGCGAGCGTGTTGTGGTCGGCAATGCCGATCACCGGAATCCCTAAAGCGCTCGCCTGATGCACATAGGCGCGCGGATCCGAGCCGCCGCGCAGGAAGGAGAAATTGGTGGTGATGCCGATCTCGGCATAGGCGGGCGTATTCATGCGAAAAGACCGTGCACATACCAGCCGGGAGAAGCGGGCTCGCCGTCACCGTCGAACACCTCTCCCTCGTAGAGACCATCGCGAAAGATCCAGAAGCGCAGGCCTTCGGCATCCTCGATGCGGAAGTAATCCCGCGTCAGCTGCTTGCCGTCCTGCCGCCACCATTCCATGGCGATGCGCTCGGGCCCTTCCACCCGCACCACCGCATGCAGCGCACGCCGCCAGGTGAACTGATGCGGTGGGCCGTCAGGCACGGTCGCGAACGGCACCTTGATCGGCTCTGGCTTGTCGAACAGCCGCAAGGGACGCAGCGGCGGCTCGCTCTCGGTGCGAACAGGCCATTCGGCCTGCATGGCAGCCGCAAGATGATGCTGCGCAGATGCGGCCAGCACCGCGCTTTCGGGGATATGGGTGTCTTGCGGCAGATGCACGACGACACGCTTTCCCCCGATGCGTGCGGCGATGCGGTCGATCAGCGCGGCGAGCTCGTCATTGTCGTGGACATGGGCATCGAGGTCGCGCTGCTCCTGCACCACGATCTCGGTACGGCTCGCCGACAGCCGCACCATGTCGAAGCCGAAACCGGGATCCAAGGGATCGGCGAGCGCATCGAGACGCTCCCGGAACAGACGGTCGATGACCGCGCTGCGCGTCACGGGACGCCCGGTCTCAACCATGATGGCGCGCACCACGCCGTCGGTGCGGAAGAAGGCGGCCTCCAGCCGCCGCGCGCCCTTGCCCTGTTTCTCCATGGACGCAATCAACGTGTCGGCGAGCCGCGACAGCGTCATCGCAATCATGGTGTCGGTCGCGATCGGCTCGGCAAAGCGTTTCTCGACGATGTAATCGGGCAATGGCTTGCGCGGATTGATCGGCGCATCGCCCTGGCCCAGCGCACGCGCGAGCAGGGTGGAGAACCGTGCACCGAACCGCGCCGTGATCTCGCTCGGCGTGCGCGAGGCGACATCGCCGATGGTCTTCAGGCCGGCACGGCGCAGGCCGGTGGTGATGGCCTCGCCCGCACCGAGCGCGGAGACCGGAAATGGACTGATCGCCTCCGCCTCCCCGCCGTCGGCCACGATGGTGCCGGATGCCTGCCGCGTCAGCGTGCGCGCGCAGACCGAGGTGCCGGCGATCGCCGCACTGACCGCAAAGCCCTGACGTGCGAGGGCACGAACCAGTGTCTGCAGCAGCGCCGCTTCGCCGCCGAACAGGTGCGCGCAGCCGGTGATGTCGAGGAACAGCCCGTGCGGCGGATCGAGCGCCACCAGCGGCGTGAAGCGGTCGCACCAGTCGGCGATGTCGCTGAGCGTCTTCGCATCGGCCACGACATCGGCGTCGAACACACGCAAGTCCGGACACATCGCCCGCGCATTGGCGAGCGGCTGGCCGATATGCAGACCCAGACGGGACGCCGCATCGTCCAGCGCATGGATCACCAACGCGTTGTTGTCCTTGATGACGACGACGCTTGGCTCATGATTGGCCTTACCCAGTCCGGCGCTGCCAAGGAACCGCTGGATCCGGTCGATGGGCAGGCGCGGCAGCCACAGGCTGAGAATACGTCGAGGGTTCACTGAACTGGCACTCATCACAATTCCATTCCATGATCCACCGGCCGCACGGGCCATGACGATTGCGCAAGAGCTCGGCATCGAAGCGCGGCGCGCCCCAAACACTCCATGCTGAGCCCGGCGGCGAATGCGCCGCGCGCAGCATCCATCGCGTCTCCGCAGTCGAAGGCAGCGGCTGCGCGGCCATGCGCAACACGAGGCCGGTAACGCCCGAACCTTGCGCGGCCAGCGTCAGCTTGCGGCTCGCTACGAGATCGAACTGCCTGATCTCGCCCCAGAGCTCGAGCACGACGGCGCCGAGCGCATCGCAGGCGAGCGCATCGGCCGAGGTGCGCAGCGCGCTCTCGACATCGGCGGCGCGCACTATCACCACGCGGCGCGGATCGAGGCCGAGTTCGGATAGCCCGCTCATCGACAGCGCGCCGGCCTCTAACTCCGAAAAATCCTGCCGCACCCACAGCAGCGGCCGACGCGCGCTCACGCGTCCCGCAAGGCCCATGACAAAGCCCGTCGCGGCCGCGCCCTGGCGCCCTTCGCAAAACACCTCATGGATCGCCGCACGCGCGAGCCCGCCCTTCAGCGCGCTGTCGGCCTCACCATGGCCGAGCGCGACGCGCTCGTGCTGATGCACGACCTCCGCGGTCTCGATGCGCTCGATCTGGCCGCGCAAGGTCGCAAGCGCGCTCATACGTGCGCCGCTCATGCTCGCCGCTCCTTCAGGAATTGGTGCCGTGGTCTTCAAAAGAAGAACCAACGGCTGGCTCATTTGTTCATGATATGTTCTAATATAAAGCTAACGGCGGCCGGAGAGTCAATCCGAATTGGCGGGCCAGGGATTCATGAGCTGAATCAAAGGGATTCCAGGATGGACGTACAACGCAAGCTGGAGATTCTGGCGGATGCAGCCAAATACGACGCGTCCTGCGCCTCGAGCGGCACCGAGAAGCGGGATTCCAGCGACGGCAAGGGCATGGGCTCGACTGCGCCGGGCATGGGCATCTGCCATTCCTACGCGCCGGATGGACGCTGCATCTCCCTGCTCAAGGTGCTGCTGACCAACGCCTGCAATTACGATTGCCTCTATTGCGTCAACCGCGCCTCCTCGAACGTGCCGCGCGCCCGCTTCACCATCGACGAGGTGGTCAAGCTGACGCTCGACTTCTACCGGCGCAATTACATCGAGGGCCTGTTCCTCTCCTCCGGCATCATCCGCAGCCCCGACTACACCATGGAGCAGGTGGTCAGCGTCGCGCGAAAGCTGCGCGAGGAGCATCACTTCCGCGGCTATATCCATCTCAAGACCATTCCCGAGGCCGACGACGCCCTGATCGCGGAAGCCGGCAAATATGCCGATCGTCTCTCCATCAACATCGAGATGCCTGAGGAAACGAGCCTGCAGCAATTCGCGCCGGAGAAGGATGTCCGCGCGATCCGCCGCACCATGGGCCGGCTGCGGCTGAAGCTCGACGAAACCGAGGAAGATCGCAACGCGAAGACGAAGGCAAAGCCGCAGCGCTTCGCGCCGGCCGGACAGAGCACCCAGATGATCGTCGGCGCCGATACGGCCTCCGATCACACCATTCTCCACACCAGCGCCAATCTCTACGGCTCATACCGGTTGCGGCGTGTCTATTACTCCGCGTTCAGCCCGATCCCCGATGCGAGCCGCGCGCTCCCCCTGCGCGCGCCGCCCTTGCTGCGCGAGCACCGGCTTTACCAGGCCGACTGGCTGATGCGGTTCTACGGTTTTGACGTCGGCGAGATCGTCGACGACAGCGCGATGCTGCCGCTCGACATCGATCCAAAGCTCGCCTGGGCGCTGCGCCATCGCGACCGCTTTCCGCTCGACGTCAACCGCGCCAGCCGCGAGGAGCTGCTGCGCGTGCCGGGCTTCGGCACCAAGGCGGTCGAACGCATCATCGCAACGCGGCGCACCACCACGATCCGCCTCGCCGATCTCGCACGGCTGCACGTGCCCAAGCACAAGGCGCTGCCGTTCATCGTCCTCAGCGATCACCGCCCCTCACCGCATCGGCTCGACGCTGCCGGGCTGATCGAGCGGTTCAAGCCGAAAGCAACGCAACTGGGGTTTGGCTTCTGATGCAGTACATCATCCTCGACACCGAAACCGATTTCGACGGCTGGCGCAAAGCCGCGCGCAGCCTCGTGCTTCACCACGTGCAGCCCAGCGATGTCACCTGGACCGTGAAAGGCGGCGAAGCGGAGTTGTTCGCACCGCCCGCGCCGTCTCCGATCCTCGAGGTGAACGACGGCACCTTCAACGTATCAGCAAAATTCGTCGAGCTCGCCAAGGCCGCGATCCTGCATCGCGATGGCGAGCGCTTTGCGATGCTCTATCGCCTGCTATTCCGGCTGAAGGACAATCACGACCTCATCGAGGTCGCGACCGATCCTGATGTTACGCAGGTCACGGCGATGGCAAGAGCCGTCCATCGCGACGAACACAAGATGCATGCCTTCGTGCGCTTCCGCGAGATCGGAAGGGAACGCGCAGCGCATTACGTCGCCTGGTTCGAGCCGGAGCACCACATCGTCGAGCTTGCAGCCCCATTCTTCGCCAAGCGCTTCGCCGACATGCCCTGGTCGATCCTGACGCCGGATCTTTGCGCGCATTGGGACGGTCACGCGCTCTCGTTCACGCCGGGCGTCAGCAAGAGCGAGGCACCGGGCGAAGACCGGCTGGAGGAAACCTGGCGGCGTTACTACGCCAGCATCTTCAATCCGGCCCGGCTCAAGGTGAAGGCGATGCAGACGGAGATGCCGAAGAAATACTGGAGGAACCTGCCCGAGGCTTCGATCATTAAGCCCCTGATCGAGGATGCCGAGCGCATGACCGGCGCCATGATCGCCAATGCCGCAACCGATCCGCACAAGCCTCAGAAGCGGACGGAGGCTCCGATGACACGCAAGCCTGCTGCCGACGATCTCGAAGCGCTCCGCGAGGAAGCCGCGCAATGCCGCGCCTGCCATCTCTACAAGGACGCGACGCAGACCGTGTTCGGCGAGGGCCCGAAGAACGCCAACATCATGCTGGTCGGCGAGCAGCCCGGCGACAAGGAAGACCTCGCCGGCCACCCCTTCGTCGGCCCGGCCGGGCAGATGCTCGATCGCGCGCTGGAGGAGGCCGGCGTCGACCGCAAGAAGGTCTATGTCACCAACGCGGTGAAGCACTTCAAATTCGTGCCACGCGGAAAGATCCGCCTGCACCAGAAGCCGAACACGCCGGAGATCCGGGCGTGCCGGCAATGGTATGAGCGGGAAGTTTCGGCAATCCAGCCCGACCTCATCGTCGCGATGGGCGCCACTGCCGCGCAGAGCGTGTTCGGCAAGATCACTCCCATAGGCAAGACCCGCGGCCGGCTCATCGACCTTCCCGACGGGCGCAAGGCGCTGGTGACGGTGCACCCGTCCTATCTGCTTCGGCTGCCCGACCCGGAGGCCAAGGTGCTGGAATATCAGCGCTTTGTCGAAGACCTGAAGATCGCCGCCAGCTTGCAGAAGAAGGCCGCGCGCGCCGCCTAAATACAGGTGGCAAACGGCTTTCAAGCTCCGGTTGTCATCCAGCCTTCAAATCCATCGCCGACAATAGCCCTTCCAAAAAGTTAAGGGGCGTCCAATCATGACTGACGTAGCATTCGACCGCGCGATAGGCGATCCAACGCCTGTCCAGCCGGCCTCGCGGCCCAATCTCGACAAGGGCTTCAACCCGCTGACAATGATCCTGTTCTTCGGCATCCTCGCCGCGGGCCTGCTGTTCGTCGCCTACAGCATCTATATCGACGTCAACGCGACCGGCGCGCGGGTGACGACCTTCCTGCCCTACATCCTGCTGTTCGTCGCGCTCCTGATTGCGCTCGGCTTCGAATTCGTCAACGGCTTCCACGACACCGCCAACGCGGTGGCCACCGTGATCTACACCCACTCGCTCCCGGCCGAAGTCGCCGTGATGTGGTCGGGCTTCTTCAACTTCCTCGGCGTGCTCCTGTCCTCCGGCGCCGTCGCCTTCGGCATCGTCTCGCTGCTGCCGGTCGAGCTGATCCTACAGGTCGGCTCCAGCGCCGGTTTCGCGATGGTGTTCGCGCTGCTGATCGCGGCGATCCTGTGGAATCTCGGCACCTGGTTCTTCGGCCTGCCCGCCTCCTCCTCGCACACGCTGATCGGCTCGATCATCGGCGTCGGCATCGCCAACGCCGTCATGCGCGGCCGCGACGGCACATCGGGCGTGGACTGGACCAAGGCAACAGAGATCGGCTACGCGCTGCTGCTGTCGCCGCTGTTCGGCTTCATCTGCGCCGCCGTGCTGCTGCTGCTGCTCAAGTTCATCGTCCGCAACCCGGCGCTCTATGCGGCTCCCGAAGGACACAAGGCGCCGCCGCTCTGGATTCGCGGCCTGCTGATCGCGACCTGCACCGGCGTCAGCTTCGCGCACGGCTCGAACGACGGTCAGAAGGGCATGGGCCTGATCATGCTGATCCTGATCGGCACCGTGCCGACCGCCTACGCGCTCAACCGCGCGCTGCCGGAATCCCAGGTCGCCCAGTTCCAGAAGACCTCGGAGGCCGCCTCCAAGGTGATCTCGGCGAAAGGCGCCGGCCACAGCATCATCGGCGATCCCCGTCCGGCGGTGACGCAGTACATCACGCTGCGCCACATCAATGAGGGCACCTATCCTTCGCTCGCCGTGCTGGTGAAGGACGTCGGCGACCAGGTTGCCAAGTACGGTTCGCTGAACAAGGTGCCGGCGGAAGCCGTCGGCAACACCCGCAACGACATGTACATGACCTCGGAAGCGATCCGCTTCTTGATGAAGGACAAGGAGAACGATCTCAACAAGGAGGAGATCGCGACCCTCAACGCCTACAAGGGCTCGCTCGACTCCGCCACCAAGTTCATTCCGACCTGGGTGAAGATCGCGGTGGCGATCGCGCTCGGCCTCGGCACCATGGTCGGCTGGAAGCGCATCGTCATCACCGTCGGTGAGAAGATCGGCAAGAGCCATCTCACCTATGCGCAGGGCGCCTCCGCCGAGCTCGTGGCCGCGGCCACGATCGGTGCCGCCGACGTGTTCGGCCTGCCGGTCTCGACCACCCACGTGCTGTCGTCGGGTGTCGCCGGCACCATGGCCGCGAACGGTTCGGGCCTGCAATGGTCGACGATCCGCAATCTGCTGATGGCCTGGGTGCTGACGCTGCCCTGCGCGATCATGCTGTCGGCCACGCTCTACGTGATCTTCTCGCGGATCTTCTGAGCAATCACATCACTTAAAAACAAAGGGCCCGTGCAATGCACGGGCCCTTTTCGTTTGTGCGAACAGCCCGGCCCTACGACGCCGCGAGCTGTTCCTCGACCAGCTTGACCCAGTACGACGTGCCGAACACGATCGCCTCGTCGCTGAAATTGTAGGCGGGGTGATGCAGGCCGGCGCTGTCGCCGTTGCCGCAGAAGATGAAGGCGCCGGGGCGCGCTTCCAGCATATAGGCGAAATCCTCGCCGCCCATCAGCGGCGGCATCTCGTGCACGTTGGCTTCGCCCGCGACCTGCTTGGCAATGCGCCGCGCCACCTCGGTCTCCGCGGCGTGGTTGTTCACCACGGGATAATTGCGCTTGTAGTGCAGGTCGATCTTGGCACCGGTGATCTGCGCCACGCCCGCCACCACCTCGTGCACGCGCTTCTCGACCAGCTTGCGCACCTCCGGCGACAGCGTGCGGATGGTGCCCCTCAGCGTCGCGGTCTGCGGAATGACGTTGCGGGCGTTGCCGGCATGGAATTCGCAGATCGAGATCACGGCCGATTCCAGCGGATCGACGCTGCGCGCGACGATCGACTGCAGCGCGGTGATCACCTGCGCACCGACCAGCACGGAATCGATGCATTTATGCGGACGAGCGGCATGGCCGCCGAGGCCCTCGATCATGATGTCGACCTCGTCGGTCGCCGCCATGATCGGGCCCGGCCGGATCGCGAACGAGCCGACCGGAATGCCCGGGCCGTTGTGCATGCCGTAGACCTGCTCGATGCCGAAGCGTTCCATCAGGCCGTCCTTGACCATGGCTGCGCCGCCGGCCCCGCCCTCCTCGGCGGGCTGGAAGATCACGATCGCATCGCCGGCGAAGTTGCGGGTCTCGGCGAGATAGCGGGCCGCCCCGAGCAGCATCGCGGTGTGGCCGTCATGACCGCAGGCGTGCATCTTGCCCGGGTTCTTGGAGGCGTAAGGCAGGTTGGTCTGCTCCTCGACCGGCAGCGCGTCCATGTCGGCGCGCAGGCCGATCACCTTGAGCCCCTCGCCGGCCGGCTTGCTGCCCTTGATCACGCCGACCACACCGGTCTGGCCAAGGCCGGTCACGACCTCATCGCAGCCGAACTCCCGCAGGCGGTCCGCCACGAATGCTGCGGTGCGGTGAACGTCGTACAGCAGCTCGGGATGCTCATGGATGTCCCGGCGCCAGGCCTGAATATCGGGTTGGAGGTCGGCGACACGGTTCACGATGGGCATGGAGGGGCTCAAGCTTTGTTGCGAATACAGGACTGTCTACCATGCAAGCGGCAGTCCACCCAACTCCCTGGGATCGGGGTCTGGCCCTGACGAACAGGCATGGCCGGGCTTGTCCCGGTCCGGCGGGTCTGCCTATTAGGACGGAACGTTAAGTGACCATCCGGGTGGAAGCAGAATGCCGAGACGGCTCGAAGGTGAATTTGACTACATTGTCGTAGGTGCGGGCACGGCGGGCTGCATTCTCGCCAACCGGCTGTCGGCCAATTCCGGGAACCGCGTCCTCATCCTCGAAGCGGGCGGCGACGACAACTGGATCTGGTTCCACATTCCCGTCGGCTATCTCTTCGCGATCGGCAATCCGCGCTCGGACTGGATGTTCAAGACCGAGGCCGAGCCCGGCCTGAACGGCCGCGCGCTGGCCTATCCCCGTGGCAAGGTGATCGGCGGTTGCTCGGCGATCAACGCCATGATCTCGATGCGCGGCCAGGCCGCCGACTACGATCACTGGCGCCAGCTCGGCATGACCGGCTGGGGCTATGATGACGTGCTGCCGCTGTTCAAGCGGCTGGAGGATCACTTCCTCGGCGCCAGCGAGCATCACGGCGCCGGCGGCGGCTGGCGCATCGAGGCGCCGCGGCTGTCGTGGGACGTTCTCGACGCCGTCGGTGACGCTGCCGAGGAGATGGGCATCAAGCGCATCCCGGATTTCAACACCGGCGACAACGAAGGCACCAGCTACTTCCACGTCAACCAGAAGCGCGGCCGGCGCTGGTCCTCGGCGCGCGGCTTCCTCAAGCCCGCTTTGAACCGCCCCAATTTGCGGCTCGAGAAGCACGTGCTCGTCGACCGCCTCATCATCGAGCAGGGCCGCGCCGTCGGCGTGCGCTTCATCCAGAACGGCGAAATCATCGAGGCGCGTGCGAAACGCGAGGTGATCCTCTCGGCCGGCTCAATCGGCTCGGCGCAGGTGCTGCATCGCTCCGGCATTGGGCCTGCTGACTGGCTGTCGCCGCTCGGCATCGACATCGTCATGGACAAGCCGGGTGTGGGGCGCAATCTGCAGGATCATCTGCAGCAGCGCGCGATCTACAAGGTCGAAGGCGTACGCACGCTGAACGAGACCTATTACAATCTGTTCCGCCGCGGCCTGATGGGGCTCGACTACGCCTTCCGCCGCCGCGGCCCCCTGACCATGGCGCCGTCGCAGCTCGGCATCTTCACGCGCTCCGATGCGACGCGCGCCCGTGCCAACATCCAGTTTCACGTGCAGCCGCTGTCGCTCGACAAGTTCGGCGATCCCTTGCACCGCTTCCCCGCAATCACGGTCAGCGCCTGCAATCTGCAGCCGACCTCCCGTGGCACTGTTCGCTTGCGCGCGGCGACGCCCGACGAGAAGCCGATCATCGCGCCAAATTACCTGTCGACCGACGATGACCGCCAGGTCGCCGCCGACGCCATCCGCACCACGCGACGCCTGATGCAGCAGAAGGCGCTCGCAAAATATCGCCCCAGCGAATATCTGCCCGGCCCCTCCGTCGGCGACGACGAGGCCTCGCTCGCGAAGGCCGCCGGCGATATCGGCACCACCATCTTCCATCCCGTCGGCACCGCAAAGATGGGCGCGGCGAACGACCCGATGGCCGTGGTCGACGAGCGCCTGTGCTTCTACGGCCTCAGCGGATTGCGCATCGTCGATGCCTCGATCATGCCGACGATCACCTCGGGCAACACCAACACGCCGACGGCGATGATTGCGGAGAAAGGCGCGACAATGATTTTGGAGGATGCGAAGTAAACGAACCCGTAGCCCGGATGGAGCGAAGCGCAATCCGGGACGCCGCCGCAACACTGACCCCGGATTACGCTTCGCTCCATCCGGGCTACAGCCCCTCACGAAAACGTCATCGCATCCGGGAATAACTCCCCCGCTCCCGCAATCACCTCCCCGAAGCCCAATTCCGGGCGACGTGGAGAGGCGCGATGAGCGGACAAGATCACGGGGATGACGGCATCAGCCGCCGCAAGGTGCTGGAGTGCATGACCTGGGCCGGCACCGGGGTGCTCTGGACCGTCACTGGCGGCGTGCCGCGCTCGCTCGGCATCATCGATTCCGCGCAAGCTGCGACCGCGGCCACGCCCGGCATGAGCTTTCTCCAGATCAGCGACAGCCATGTCGGTTTCGACAAGCCGGCCAATCCCAATGCGCTCGGTACGCTGGAGGAAGCGGTGGGCAAGATCAACGCGATGCCGACAAAACCCTCCTTCATGATCCACACCGGCGACATCACCCATTTGTCGAAAGCCGCCGAGTTCGACAATGCCGAGCGCATCATCTCGCAGACCAAGCTCGACGTGCACTACGTCCCCGGCGAGCACGACTTCATCGATGAGGAGGTGAAGCTCTATCGCGAGCGCTACGGCCGCGGCACCAAGGGCCACGGCTGGTACTCGTTCGACGCCGGCGGCGTGCACTTCGTCGGCCTCGTCAACGTCGTCGACCTCAAGGCTGGCGGTCTCGGCAATCTCGGCGCCGAGCAGCTCGCCTGGCTCGAGGACGACCTGCGCGGCAAGTCGAAATCGACGCCGGTCGTGCTGTTCGCCCACATCCCGCTCTGGACGGTCTATCCCGAATGGGGCTGGGGCACCGAGGACGGCGGCCGCGCGCTGGAATACGTCAAGGGTTTTGGTTCGGTCACCGTGCTGAACGGACACATCCACCAAGTGATGCAGAAGGTCGAAGGCAACGTCACCTTCCACACCGCGCGCTCGACCGCCTTCCCGCAGCCGGCGCCGGGAGCCGCGCCTTCGCCCGGCCCGATGAAGGTCGAGAACGCAAAACTCCGCTCCATGCTCGGCGTTGCCAGCATCAACTTCAAGCAGAACGAGCAGCGGCTCGCGATCATCGACACGCCGCTGCAAGGCTAAGGTTGAACGGAAGCTGACAATGAAAACTCTCAATCGCCGCGACTTCGGTGTCGATTTCGGTCTCGCTTTGGCCGCGGCCATCCTGCTGCCCGCAACAAAAGCCCGCGCTGCCGACGACATGGAAGTACACATCGACAATTTCGTGTTCCAGCCCGCCGAGCTCAAGATCAAGGTCGGCACCACCGTGACCTGGACCAACCGGGACGACATCCCGCACACCGTGGTGTCGGCCGGCAAGTTCAGGTCCAAGACCCTGGATACCGACGACAAGTTCTCCTTCACCTTCACCAACGCGGGCGACTACAAATACTTTTGTTCGCTGCATCCGCACATGACGGGGATGATCAAGGTTGAGTCATAACTCGAACCAAGGCATCAACGTCCTGCCCGGCCGGTGGTCCCACGCCGGCCGGGCGCACGCGCCCGCGGTCACGGCAAAAGAAGAACCAGAGGCAAAGCGAGGAGCGATGCCCGTCACAGACGATGTGCAGAAGGCACAGCGCTTCCGCGAGGCGGCGCTGCCCTATCTCGACGACGTCTACACGCTCGCACGCTATCTGCTGCGCGATGCCTCCGACGCCGAGGATGCGGTGCAGGAGTGCTATCTGCGCGCACTGAAGCATTTCGACAGCTACCGGGGGCCGGCGATGAAGCCCTGGCTGTTCGCGATCCTGCGCAATGTCTGCAACGCAGAATACGCAAGGCGCGCGCATCGGCCCAGCGCAATCGATGACACGCCAGGCGCCGAGGAGCAGACGCCGCTCTGGCAGGAGACCGAGGCGAGCCCCGAGACCGAAGTGCTGCGCAGCCGCGATGCCGGCGCGATCCGCAAGCTGATCGACGCGCTCGCCGAACCGTTCAAGGAAACATTCGTGCTGCGCGAGATCAACAACCTGTCCTACCGTGAAATCGCCGAGGCCGTCGGCGCCCCCATCGGCACCGTGATGTCCCGCCTCGCCCGCGCCCGCGCCATGCTGCGCGCAGCCTGGACGGCGGAAGAGGAGCAAGCGAAATGACCTGCGACGAAGCAAGGATCCTGCTTCACGCGTTGCTCGACAACGAGCTGGACGCCGGCCATGCGCGCGAGGTCGAAGCCCATATCGCGGGCTGCCCGGCCTGCGCCGCCGAGCTTGCGGCACAGCGCGAGATGCAGCGCGCGCTCGCCGACACCAATCTGCGCTACACCGCGCCTGCAAGCCTGCGCGCTCGCATCGAAGCCTCGCTGCCGCAGCCGCAGCGCCAGCAGCCGACGCGCCGCTCGGTGCTGCGCGGCTTTGCGATGGGCTCGGCCGTCTCCGCGCTCGCCGCCTCCGGAATCGTCGCCGTGGTGCTGCGCCAGGACGACCAGCAGCGCATCCTGTCGGAGGTCGTCTCCGCCCATCTGCGCTCGCTCCAGGCCGGCCACCTCACCGACGTGGTCTCGACCGACCAGCACACCGTCAAGCCCTGGTTCAACGGCAAGCTCGACGTCGCTCCGCCCGTGATCGACCTCACCGCGCAAGGTTTTACGCTGGTCGGCGGCCGGCTGGACTATATCGACGCCCGCGCCATCGGCGCCGTGGTCTACCGGCGCCGGCAACACGTGATCAATTTGTTCGTGTCGCAAACCGCGAGCACCGAGCACCGGCCGCCGAAGACCCAGACCATGCAGGGCTTCAACTGCCGCCGCTGGGGCGGCCGCGGCCTGAACTTCTGGGCCGTCAGCGATCTCGGCGCCGACGAGCTCGCCGAATTCGTCGACAAGTTCGAGGCGGCGATGAAGGCGAATGTGGAGGGGTAACGGTCGCAACATCAACGCGCGATGTTGCTAGAGCGCAATGCTCCCACGTGGTCATCCTGGCGAAAGCCAGGATCCATTGCCACCGAACGAAGCTATTCGCGTGGTATTAGCCCCAAGCTCTATTGAGAGATCACGCGGTATGGGTCCTGGCCTTCGCCAGGACGACAGCCGAGGGCGACCGGCCTTACGCCGAGCGCCGCACCGCGTTGTCCACCAGCGTCTTGCCGAGCGACCAGATCGCACCGGGGACCTTGTGGCTGCCGGCGATGACGTCGTCGAAGGCGCGCTCGATCCAGCTGCAGTCTTCCTCGGTGATGGTGAGCGGCGGCAGCAGCTTGATGGTGTGGCTGCCGTGGCCGGCGACCTGCGTGAGGATCTTGTGGTCCTTGAACAGCGGCACGGTGATGAGCTGGCAGAACAGGCCCTTGTTGGCCGCCTCCAGCACGTTCCACGAAGCCCGCAGGCGCAGCGATTTCGGCGGGCCGAACTCGATGCCGATCATCAGGCCCTTGCCGCGGACTTCCTTCAACAACTCGTAGCCGGGCACCATGCGCGTCAGCGCCAGGCGCAGCTCGGCGCCGCGCTTGGCCGCGGCCTCGATCAGCTTCTCGGACTCCATGACGTCGAGCGTGGCGATGCCCGCCGCCATGGCGAGGTCATTCTTGGAGAAGGTGGAGCCGTGCACGACCGCGCGGTCCATCTGGTTGAAGATCTTGTCGAAGATGCTCTTGCGCGTCAGCACCGCGCCAACGGGCACGTGGCCGCCCGAGAGCGACTTCGACAGCAGCACCATGTCGGGCTCGACGTTCCAGTGCTCGACCGCGAGGAAGCGGCCGGTGCGGCCCATGCCGGTCTGGATCTCGTCGGCGACGAACAGCGTGCCGTATTTCTTGCAGAGCGCAGCCGCGCCGGGCAGGAACTCGTCGGTGGGCATGTTGACGCCCTTGCCCTGAATCGGCTCGACGATGAACGCGGCGACCTCGCGCGAGGCCAGCGCCTTTTCGAGCGCGGCCAGATCGTTGAACGGGACCGGGGTGCAGCCCGGCAGCAGCGGCTCGAAACCGGTGCGGAAGTTCGAATCACCCGTCAGCGACAGCGCGCCATAGGTCAGGCCGTGGTAGCCGTGGGCGCAATAGACGATGCCGGGACGCCCCGTCGCGCCGCGCGCGAACTTGATCGCGGCCTCGACGCATTCCGCGCCGGAATTGGCAAAGAACGCCTTGTCGAGATAGGGAACGTATTTCAGCAGGCGCTCGGCCAGCACGCCGGCGAGCGTCGAGACGTCGAACTGGACGAGGTTGGGCAGGTCGGCATCGAGCACGCTCTTGAGCGCCTCGCGCATGACCGGATGATTGCGCCCGATCGCAAACACGCCAAAGCCGGACAACAGGTCGAGATAGCGCGCCCCGTCGCGGTCGTAGAGGTACTGCCCCTGCCCCTTCTGGAAGCCGACATCGTAGCCGATAGTCTTGAGAACCCGAACGAACTGCTCGTTCAGATACCGATTATGCAGGGCGCTGCGCTGGGCCTGCCGGTCCGCGAACAGCTGAGACATGTCTGGATTTGGACTGTGCATCCGCTACATACTTCGGTTGAGGGCCGTCTCGTCAACTGGAAAACGGACCGTTACTGTAAACGGTCTGTGCGGCCTTTTGCCCTTTTTCGGACCATCTTCGCAAGCACAGCTTTTAGATCATGTTGCACTGCCAAGGAACACTCATGCGTTTGGCCCTTTACACCGGAATTATACTGGCTGGCGGTTACGCCTGCCTGACGCCTGCCCTCGCCGCCGATCCCACCGGCGACTGGCGGGTCGCCGACGGCGTCGCCAACATCCGTGTCGCCCAGTGCAATGGCAACATGTGGGGCGCGGTTTCCTGGGAAAAGAAGCCCGGCGGTCGCGACGAAAACAACCCGGATGTCTCGAAAAAGAACAGGCCGACGCTGGGCATGCCGACCCTGATCGACATGAAGAAGAAGCCCGGCGCCGATCAGTGGGAGGGACAGGTCTATAACGCGCAAGACGGCCAGACCTACAGCGCGACCATCACACCTGTCGGCACCGACCAGCTCGAAATCAAGGGCTGCGTGATGGGCTTCCTCTGTGGCGGCGAGACCTGGACCCGGGTCGGGCCGCCGATCCCCTTGAGCCCCGCCAACGCCATGGCCAAGGGCGCGCCGAAGTCCACTGGCGCGGCGCCGAAAGCCCAAGGAGCGCAACAAGCAGCCCAGCAAGCAGTCCAGGCGCCCCAAGCCACGACCGGCGCCACACCCCCCGCACCGGCCGCGAAGACGGCCGCTGCGACCAAGCCCGGTCAGAAAGGCGCCGCCGATCCCATCGGCGACATCTGCCTACTCCCTGACATTGCGGGGCTTGCCCATTAGGGCCGGCTGGAACAGCAACACGGCGGCGAGTGTCGTCACCAGCGATAGCGCCAGCAGCTTGCCCATGCTGGACGTGCCGGGATGGCTCGACAGCCACAGGCTGCCGAACGCCGTCGCCGTCGTCAGCGCGCTGAAGAAGATCGCACGCGTCAGGCTGGTCTGAAGCAGGTTTGTTCTGCCGGAGCGCCAGGCCACGACATAATAGATCTTGAACGCGACGCCGACGCCGAGCAGCAGCGGGAACGCGACGATGTTGGCGAAGTTGAGCGGCAGGCCGATCAACACGCAGATTTCGAGCGTCACGGCGCCCGCCACCAGCAGTGGCACCAGCGTCATCAGCACGTCCACGAACCGGCGCAGCGTGATCCACAGCAACAGGCCGATCACGAGCAGCGCATAGATGCCGGCGTGGATGAACGCCTTCACCACAGTGTCGCCGGACTTGAGGATCGAGACCGGTCCGCCGATCGCGGTCGGCTCGGCCTTGAGCACCGCCGCCGCAAATTTGCGCAGCGTGTCGTTGTCGTTGGGGTCGCCCTTGGGCAGGGCCTCGACGCGGATGATGCCGTCCTTGCTCTTCCAGGCGCTGACGAGATCGGGCGGCAGTGAGCTCAGGGTGACGGGACCTGCCTGCATCGCGTTCCTGAGCTGGTCGAACACGATCTTCATCGGCGTGACGAACACGTCCTGCGCCTTGTTGCGCGTGGCCTCGTCGCCATTGGCGAGCTTCTCGAGCGCATCCGCGAGCCGGCGCGAGGCGACGGCGCCCGGGCCCTTCGCGTCACCGGCGGTCCGGCGCAGATTGTCGACCGAGGATTTCAGCGACTCGACGTTCTCCTGGTCCGTCGGCGCCGCATCGATCTGATCGGGGTTGAGCGCGGGGTTCAGCACCTTGGCGCCCTGCGCGATCAGCTTCAGCTTCGGCTGCTGGTCCTGGGGCACGAAGCTGTCCAGCGACATCACCCTGAGCACCTCGGGCACCTTCTCCAGCCTCGCCTCGACCTGCCTTGCCTGCTCCTCCGACGTGGTCATCACGTTGATGGCATTGGCGCCGGTGTTGGGATCCTTGCGCAGGTCGAGGAAGGTCGCGGTCGACTCGGCACGCGGGTTGCGCAGGTTCATCGGGTTGAAGTCGAACTTCATGAAGTAGAGCAGCGGCAGGCCGGCGAGCGCGAGCAGCAGCGTGCCTCCGACGACCAGCACGCGGTGTTTCTCCAGAAAGTGATCGAGCGGCGCCAGGAAGGCGTAGCCGACCGGCTCCTGCTCGCCGGGCGGATTCAGCAGCTTGAGCAGCGCCGGCAGCACGGTGATCGAGGAGACGAACGCCACCAGCATGCCGACGCCGGCGATCTGGCCGAGCTCCGAGATGCCCTTGTAGTCGGTCGGCATGAAGCAGAGGAAGCCCGCCGCGGTCGCCATCGCCGCCAGCGACAGCGGCACCGCCGAGCGTTTCGCGGCCAGCACCAGCGCGCCCGAGAGATCGTTGTGCTTGTAGCGTTCGGAGCGGTAACGGACGCTGTACTGGATGCCGAAATCCACGCCGAGGCCGACGAACAGCACCGCGAACGCGATCGACAGGAGGTTGAGCGAGCCGACCATCATCAGACCGGCCGCGGTCGTGATCGCGAGCCCGACGAACAGATTGACGAACACGGCGAAGATGATCTTCGCCGAATGCAGCGCCAGCCACAGGATGAGCAGCACGACGAGGACGGTGCCGACGCCGTTGACGACGGCACCTTCCTGAACGGTGGCGTATTCCTCGTTCGCGATCGGGACCGGACCGGTCAGGCGCACCCGCGCCTGAAATTTGGTCGGGAAATCCAGATCCGCCGCCGCTTTCCGGATCGCGTCGGTGGCGCCCTTGCCGGGCTCCAGCGCGTTGTAATCGAGGATCGGCTTGAACTCGATGAAGGCGCGCTTGTCGGAGTCCTTCAGCGGCTCGTCGCTGACGAGCTCGCGCCAGGAGAAGCTCGCATTGCCCTTGTTGAGCACGGTCTCGACGGTCTGCGCGATCTGGTTGAACGGCCGCGCGGTGTTGTCGAGCTTGACCTGGCCGCGCTTGACGCCGGCAAGTCCGGTCTCCAGCGCGCCGGTCAGGCCGCGAATCGAGGGATCGCCCGCCATGATCTCGATCAGGGGCGCTGCCGATTCGAACTCGCCGGTGATCTTGGCGACCTCCTCGGTCGGCAGGAACAACAGGCCGTTCTTCTCGAAGAACTCGCCGGTGCCGAGCTGCTGCATCGACTGGAAGTTGGTCTTGTCGTCCCTCAGCCTGGCATAAAGCGCATCGGCCGCCGCGGTCGTCATCTCCGGCGTCCTGGCCTCGATGACTGCCAGAATCGTCGCATCGCGGTCGAAGGCGCGGTCGAACTGCTGGTCGCGCTGCCGCCAGTCGAGATTTTGGGCAATCAGCGAATTGATGTCGGTGTTGATGGCGAAATGGCGCGCAGCGTAATAGCCCGCGGCAACCGACAGCAGGAGCCCGAGAATGACGACGAGGGAGGCAAATCGGGTGCAGGCCCTGACGATGGCAACGACTACGCTTTGCAGCACTTCTTTTCTTTCTGCGGTTAATAGCTTGCCGGAAACGCCCGCTGTTTATCGGAGTTCCCGGGCGAAACCTATTGCTGTTTTGGCTGGTTCTCGCCGCAAGAAGGTTCGAGGTAAACGGCGGGAGACCGTGGCCAAATCATGCGGGGCGGTCGGTATAGCCGTGGAGTTGAGGCGGGAAAGTGACGAAGGGGTGAGCACAAATGTCGCCATTTTGCTCAGGGCCATCCCTATACTATGGTACCGCGAAATTCGGCCGGCAGGGAACCATAGTTTCATCTGAGCTTTCCTTTCTGCCGATTTTTTGACACAAAGTGTGCCTCCATGCGCCGGGGCCCGGTTTGGGGTGGGCGGTTACCGCGTGCGCGAGGCCAATGGTGCGTTACTTGCAACCCGTTGGTCAGGATCGGGGTGCCGCTGGGGACAGAGAAGCGGATTGGTGCAACTTGCGTGATGGGCGTCCTATGGAAGTTTATCTGGCGCAGCCGCGCGGCTTCTGTGCGGGCGTGGTGCGTGCGATCGAGATCGTGGAACGGGCCCTGGAGAAATACGGCCCGCCCGTCTACGTGCGCCATGAGATCGTGCACAACAAATACGTGGTCGAGAGCCTGAAGAACAAGGGCGCCATTTTCGTCGAGGAACTGTCCGAGGTTCCGCCGAAATCGGTCACGGTCTTCAGCGCCCATGGCGTCGCCCGGAGCGTCGAGGAGGAGGCCGCCGCGCGCGACCTTCCGGTGCTCAATGCTACCTGCCCGCTGGTCACGAAAGTTCACAATCAGGGGAAGCGGTACATCACCAAGGGGCGCACCCTGATCCTGATCGGCCATGCCGGCCACCCCGAGGTCGAGGGCACGATGGGCCAGGTTCCCGGACCGGTGCTCCTTGTTCAAAGCGTTGAAGAGGTTAGGGCCCTGAGCCTGCCGGCGGATAGCCCAGTGGCCTACATCACCCAGACCACCCTGTCGGTCGACGACACCAGGGACATCATTGCGGCCCTCCAGGCCCGCTTTACAGATATTCAAGGCCCGGATATCCGGGATATCTGCTATGCGACACAGAACCGCCAATCTGCGGTAAGGGACTTGAGCAAGCTGGTCGACGTGATCTTGGTGGTGGGCGCTGCCAACAGCTCGAACTCGAACCGGCTCCGCGAAATCGGCACTGAAGCCGGCGTCGCGAGTTATTTGATTGCCGACGGCAGCGAGCTCAATCCGGAGTGGTTGAAAGATGCCAGGACTGTCGGCGTCACGGCCGGCGCTTCGGCGCCTGAGGTACTCGTGGATGACGTGATCGAAGCGATGCGGCGGATCGGACCGGTCAAGGTCCAGGTGCTCCCCGGTCGCGAGGAAAACATCGAATTCCGGCTTCCGGCCCAACTGGCCGCGAGCTGACCCACCCGAATTTCAAGCCCAGAAAGAAACGTGTAATGGCAATCCCCTTCTTCAAGGAAATGCGTATCGGCGGCTATTTGCTCAAGCAGAAACTGCTTGGCCGCAAACGCTATCCGCTCGTGCTGATGCTGGAGCCGCTGTTCCGCTGCAACCTCGCCTGCGTCGGCTGCGGCAAGATCGATTATCCCGACGCGATCCTGAACCGCCGCATGACGGCGCAGGAGTGCTGGGACGCCGCCGACGAATGCGGCGCGCCGATGGTCGCCATTCCCGGCGGCGAGCCGCTGATCCACAAGGAGATCGGCGAGATCGTGCGCGGCCTCGTCGCGCGCAAGAAGTTCGTCTCGCTCTGCACCAACGCGCTGCTGCTCGAGAAGAAGCTCGACCTGTTCGAGCCCTCCCCGTACTTGTTCTTCTCGGTGCATCTCGACGGCCTGAAGGACCATCACGACAAGGCCGTGTCGCAGAAGGGCGTGTTCGACCGCGCCGTCTCCGCGATCAAGGCGGCCAAGGCGCGCGGCTTCACCGTCAACGTCAACGCCACCATCTTCGACGGCCATCCGGCCGAGGAGATCGCGAAATTCCTCGACCTCACCGTCGAGCTCGGCGTTGGCGTCTCGATGTCGCCAGGCTATGCCTATGAGCGCGCGCCGGACCAGGAGCACTTCCTCAACCGCACCAAGACCAAGAAGCTGTTCCGCGACGTCTTCGCGATGGGCAAGGGCAAGAAGTGGAACTTCATGCATTCCGGCCTGTTCCTGGACTTCCTTGCCGGCAACCAGGAATACGAGTGCACGCCGTGGGGCATGCCCGCGCGCAACATCTTCGGCTGGCAGAAGCCCTGCTATCTGCTCGGTGAAGGCTACGCGAAGACCTTCAAGGAGCTGATGGACACCACCGACTGGGAGACCTACGGCACCGGAAAGTACGAGAAGTGCGCCGACTGTATGGCCCATTGCGGCTACGAGCCGACGGCGGCCACCGCTGCCCTGAACAACCCGATCAAGGCGATGTGGGTGTCGCTGCGCGGCATCAGGACCTCCGGTCCGATGGCGCCGGAGATCGACATGTCCAAGCAGCGCCCGGCGCAGTACATCTTCTCGGCCGAAGTGCAGAAGCGCCTGTCGGAGATCCGCAAGGACGAGGCCGAGGCTGCTGCCGCAAAGGCCGCGCAGAAGGCTTCGACCGCGGCGTAAAGCGCGCACGATCAAATCTCACCACGAAGGCCCGGCCGCGATCGCGACCGGGCCTTTGTCTTTGTGGGCCGTTGTGCCGGCGGCCCGCGTCCCGGACGCGTTGCAGCGCTTCTATAGCGCTGCTGCGCAGAGCCGGGACCCAGCAGCCGCGTGCCGTGTCGATGCATGGGCCCCGCCTCTGCAGCGCACCGTCGAAGGGACGCTGCGCTGCGTCCGGGGCACGAGAGGAGATCGGGTCACCCTCCCTCGCCGTCATTGCTGTCGATGTTCAATAATTCGCTGATTGGATCGCGGTGGTCTTGGTCGCGGCAAAGGTCTTGGGAGTTTGTCCCGCCAAGGCCTGATGGGGTCTGTGGTTGTTGTAGTAGACGAGGTACTCGAACAGTTCATTGGCGAAGTGGTCGAGGTTGTCGAAGGTCGCGCCGTCGATGACGTCGTCATCGAGGGTACGCCAGAAGCGTTCGACCTTGCCGTTGGTCTGCGGCCGATAGGGCCTGGTGTAGCGGTGTTTGATGCCGAGCTCGAGCAGCATGGCCTCGAACGGATGCTCGCCCGGCTTGGTGCGGGCGGCGAACTCGGCGCCGTTGTCGGACAGGATTTCCTGGAAGACGAGCCCATAGGTGACGTTGAGGGTGTTGATCATCTTCAGGGTCTTGAACATGACCGGCAGCGCCTTCTTGGATGTCAGGACCTCGGCCCAGGCCAGACGCGAGCAGCTGTCGATCAGGCTGATGATGTAGGCCGTGACCGGGGGTGGCGCGAGGAACATATCGCGCGGCAATTGATGCAGATCGACGTGGCCCAGCTCCCCGAGCTTGTCCTTGATAATACGGCGTTTCTCCTCACGCATCGCCGGCGTGCGGCGGTTCAGGCGGTAGCGTTTCAGCACCCGGTAGATCGTGATCGGCGAAGGTACCGTGTCGCGCGTTTCGCGCAAGACGGCATGAATCTCATAACGGTTCATCCCCCGCTTGCGATGGGCGACGATCTCCGCCTCGATCCCTTCCGGCTCGCGCCGTTCCCGCCACTTCGGGCCGCGCCGCCGCGGCAGCAGATCCGCGTCCTCGCCGCTCTGCAGATAGCGATTGTAATACTTGCGGAACGTCTGCGAGCAGGTCCCGTGGTGCCGGTAGAAGTCGCCGACCCGCTCGAACAGCGGCGATCGGCCAGCCTTCACCGCCTCATACTCCGAAATCAGAAAGCGCCACTTGTGCAGATAGTTGCGTTCAACCGTTCGGTCATAGCTGTTGTCTCGCATCGGATCGTTCCTCCGCTGGAGCGATCCAATCAGCGAATTAGTGAACATGCACAATTGCGAGCGCAGCGAAGCAATCCAGAATCGTTCCGCGGAGGCAGTCTGGATTGCTTCGCTGCGCTCGCAATGACGGAGTGTGCGGCAGTGGCCCGCTTTCTCCATGAACGCTCTCCATCGCAGACGCGCCTTCGCATTCCCGCGGCGCATTTCGCCCGAGTCTTGCTGATCGTTGCCGCCCTCAACTGGACCAGAGGGCGCAGGGAAGGCCGGGCGCCGGCGGCACCCGCGGTCCGCGTGCATCGAAAACGCACACGGGGTGGACTACAGGTGTTGCCGGTCGCCCGGCCTTCCCTGCGCGGATGGTTTTAACGGTGTCCTTCGTGCTCTCCTCGGGGAGCGTTGCACTATTGCCCCCGTCGCCTCACGGCTGATCGATGTGCCGCCGGTCGGCAGCCACATCACCGCGAGCCTTGACGCCAGAACCCCGGGCGTCGGGACCACACGACTTCTCCGTCCGCGGACAGCCTCGCCGAAAGCATCGGACACTCGCGTGTGCTCGCCCCCGATATCCAGCGCGGCCGCTGTTACGGCGCCGTGTCGTATCGCGTCGCGCATGACTCACGGTTGTCCGCCCTGTCATCGCTTTCGCGCCGGCGCTGCCGCGTCCACCGCACCCCGACCCGCATCTCGTGACGATCGCGAAGCGCCCTCTGGGAGGGCCGGGATGAGCGCTCTATGCCATAAATCCGAAATTCGGGAAAGTGGAATATTTTTGCGAGGAGGGATTGACGGGGGTTGGGGGTGTTTTGCCCGACGGGTCATTTTGACCAACTGCTTGCCGCGCCGCTAGCCGTCGGTCGAAGATGGCGGTCGTCTCATTGCCTCCGCCCCGACCACACGAAGGAGCAAAGGATGCAGAATAAGCGATCTCGCGTGCTTCGACCTGAAGCCGTATATTCCCGTGAGTGTTTACAGGAGGCTGCCCTGCCCCACGTCGCCAAGGTCTTCAAGTTCGGCAATTTCCAGTTTATCCGATTGCCGAATGCTCTGTCCCTTCCCGTCGCGCATGTGCAGGAAACAATACATCTCCCGATTTGCTCAGGTGGAGGGAGACTAGCTCAAGCTGGTCGGGATCTTGCCGTGCGAGCAATGGTTGTCGCGCTGGTCTCATACTCATTTATCGCGTGCGGTGGGTCACCTTCCATCGCTCAGGAGGAGCAGAGCTTCCCCCATCAACCTCCAGCCGATTGGGTGGGCAATTGGTCAGATTACGACGTGATTAGGACGCGATGGGTTTCGCAAGGGCGAAACCTATCCAACGCCCAACGAAAAAAGCCCGATCGCTTTCGCGACCGGGCCTCTTCTTCGATTTCGACGCGACTATGCGCTCAGGCCGCCTTCGACACCAGCGCCTCGCTGTCGATCAGCTCGGTGCCGATCAGATAGTCGCGGCAGCCGCGCAAAGACCGCAGCGCACGGTTGAAGTCGATGCCGGTCGAGACCAGCGCGTGGAGCGTTGCCGGATTGCGCACGATGCCGCGCAGCACGGCGGCGAGGTCGATCTGGCCGTTCGGCTTGATCGCGGCGCGGGCGAGCGCCGGCAGCGCGCGATGGGCGGGGTCGCTGATGACGCGGACCGCGGCGAAGGGCAGCCCGGCCTCGGCGGCGTAGGCGGCGGCGATGTGGCTTTCCATGTCGACGGCCGCGGCTCCGGTCTCGGAGTGCAGTGCCGCCTTGCAGGACCGCTTCGTGACCACTTCCTCGGCGCCGGCGAGGCTGCCGCGCACCACACGGCGGCGCCCCGAGGTCAGGCGCTCGATCAGGTCGTCGCCGAGCGACAGGCCGGCCGCCCAGCGGGTGTCGCCGGAGAGCACCTCGGTCGCCAGCACGACGTCGCCGGAGCGCAGCGTCGGGTCGAGCCCGCCGGCCACGCCGAACGAGATCACGCCGCGAATCGTCTCGGGATCCACCACCGTCAGCAGCGCCCGCAACTGGGCCGGGCTGCTGGATGAACAGATGACCGCCATGCCAGGGCCGGCCGCAATACGGGCCTCCTGCACCAGTCCGGTCACGATCAGTATCGGCCGCGGGTCGATGGCATTACCCACGGTAATATAGTCCCCCGTCCCCAAAGTCACATTCCGACCCCTACCACCCTGCTGTTGGTGTTCCGCAAGTTCCGATACCGCGCCAACGCCCACAGCGGAAAGAACTTTGGGTAACCATGATACCGTAGATAGAACACGCGGGGGAAGCCTGTGGCGGTGTACCGCTGCTCGTCCCACAGTCCTTTTTCGTTCTGTGTTGCAATCAGGTACTCCACCCCCCGGGCGACGGCGGGGTGATCAACCTCGCCGGCCGCCATCAGGGCAAGCAAGGCCCATGCCGTTTGCGAGGCGGTCGAGGGGGCGGCTTCCCAGCCCTTGTAATCGAGCCGGTAGCTGACGGCGTCCTCGCCCCAGCCGCCGTCGTCGTTCTGGATCGAGGCCAGCCAGTCGGCGGCTTTCCGGATCATGGGGTCGTCGTGGCGGACGCCGGCCATGTTGAGGGCGCAGAGCACCGACCAGGTTCCATAGATGAAGTTCATGCCCCAGCGGCCGTACCAGGACCCCTCCGGGTGCTGGGTCTTGCGCAGATAGGCGACGCCGTCGGCGACGTGCTTGCTGGTCTTCTCGGTCTCGCCCAGCTGGGCCAGCATCGAGATGCAGCGCGCGGTGACGTCCTCGGTCGGCGGATCGAGCAGCGCGCCATGGTCCGAGAACGGGATGTTGTTGAGGTAATATTCGAGGTTGTTGACGTCGAAGGCGGCCCAGCCGCCGTCGTCGCTCTGCATGCCCTCGATCCACTCCCGCCCGCGGGCGATCGCGGCATCATAGCCGGTCGCACCGTGCTCCCGGCGCATGCGGTCCATCGACATCACCACCACGGCGGTGTCGTCGAGATCGGGGTAATGGGCATTGTTGTACTGGAAGGCCCAGCCGCCCGGACGCACGTCGGGCCGCTTCGCCGCCCAGTCGCCCTTCACCTCGAGCTCCTGCCTGGGGATCAGCCAGTCGAGGCCCTGCTTGGCCGCAGGCACCGCCTTGTCGCCGCCGGCTTCCAGCAGCGCGTGTGCGGTCAGCGTCGTGTCCCACACCGGCGAGACGCAGGGCTGGCAATAGGCTTCGTCGTCGCCGATCACGAGCAGCTTGTCGATGCCGCGGCGCGTGATCGCGCGCGGCGGGAAATTCTCGTCCTTGCCGAGCGCGTCGTACATCATGACGATGTTGGCCATCGGCGGATAGATCGCGCCCATGCCGTCCTCGCCGTTGAGCCGCTCCTCGGTGAAGGCGAGCGCGGCGTCGATCGCGCGCTTGCGCAGGCTCTTCGGAAACAGCGGCTCGATCACGCGCAGAATCGCATCGAGCGAGCGGAACAGCAGAAACCAGGCCATGCTCTGATGCGGCGCCTTCGCGGTCATGCCGATCGAGCGCGGATCCTGCAGGAACAATTCGTCGATGCCGACGCCCTTCGGATTCCTCGCGCGCGGCTTCAGCGCGGCGATCACCATCAGCGGCACCATGGTGGTGCGCGCCCAGTAGGAGATCTTGTTGAGATGGAACGGCGACCAGAACGGCAGCAGCACGATCTCGATCGGCAGCACCGGCACCGCGCGCCAGGTCACGACACCGAAGGTTGCGAGCAGGAAGCGGGTGAAGACGTTGCTGTTGATCGCGCCGCCGCGGGCGTGGATCGCCTCGCGCGCCCGCACCATATGCGGGGCGTCGACGGAGTCGCCGATCATCTTGAGCGCGAAGTACGCCTTCACGCTGGCGCTCATGTCGAACTCGCCGTCATGCACCAGCGGCCAGCCGCCATGGGCGCCCTGCACGCGGCGCAGATAGTTGGCGATCTTGGCCTCGAGCACGATGTCGACCGGCTCGGCGAGATAATGGCGCAGGAGAACGTATTCGGCCGGAATCGTGCAGTCGGCCTCGAGCTCGAACACCCAATGGCCGTCGGCTTGCTGGAAGCCGAGGACGCCTTGCGTCGCCGACGCAATGCTCGATTCCAAAGCTTCGCGGCTGGTCGCGTTCACGGAATCCATGTCGCTCGATTGCTCCGATAGTCGATTGAAAGTTGACCGGGACATCGCCCGTCAGGGCCGCTTTTTCAGGATCCTTTGGCGGCCAGAACCAGATCGGCGGCGCGGTCACCCGACCGGACCGATCCCTCGATGGTTGCCGGCAATCCCGTAGCAGTCCAGTCGCCGGCGAGGAACAGGTTTTTCAGCGCAGTGACCGGCCCCGGACGCAGGGCATTCTGGGCAGGCGTCGCCGCAAATGTGGCACGGCGCTCACGCACGATCTGCCAAGGGGGCAATTGAGGCGGCAGCTCGCCGGAAACGCCGCCCGCCTTGCAGACATCGTTCCAGATCACCTGCGCGAGTTCCTCGCGCGGCATGTCGACGAGACGATCGCCATTGCTGATGGTGACGGACAGCCGGTTCGGGAACGCGAACAGCCACTCCACGACACCGCCGATCACGCCGAGGATCGGCGCCGAGCCCGGCGGCGGTGTGATGCGGAAATGCGCGTTGACGATGGCGCGGAATTCGGTCGGCGTCTTCAGGCCCGGCAGCAGGCTCGCGGCCGCGCGCGGCGGCACCGCCATCACGATGACGTCACCCGCACCGAGCTGCACCACATCCTCGCCGCCGAAATTCAGCGCGCTGACCTTGCCGTCGATGCTGACGAACGAACGCAGCTCATGGCCGAGCTGAACGGTGTGGCCATGCTCAGCCAAGAACTTCACCGCCGGCTCTATCAGCACGGCGCTGAGGCCGTCGCGCGCGATCAGGGGACGGCAGGCCTGCCCGCCCGCAAGCAGCGTCTCGCGCACGATCGCGCCGGCAAGCCCGGCCGAGCCCTCGGGCGGATCGACGTTGAGCGCGGCCAGCAACAACGGCTGCACCAGGCGCTGATAGAGAATGCCTTCGGTCGGAATGGACTTGCCGACCAGCGTCTCCTCCGACGCCCAGATCAGCGGCGCCAGCTTGAGATAATCGGTGAGACCGGTGTCGGGCACGCGGCGCCCTTCGTCGAGCACCCAGGTCGGCCATCGGCCATCGCCGAGATCGATCTGCCAGCGCTGCCCGGTCTTGATATCGACGAACGGAAACTGCGCGCTGTCAGGGCCGACGAGCCCCGCCTCGGTGCCGATCGATCGCGCATAGGCGCGCGCGTGGCTGTTGCCCGACAGCAGCAGATGATTGCCGTTGTCGATGGTGAGATTGGTGGCACCGTCGAAATAGGACCGGCAGCGGCCGCCGGCCTGGTGCGTCGCCTCGTGCACGGCAACCTTGAAGCCGGCATTGGCGAGCCGCACGGCGGCGGAGAGGCCGGAAATTCCAGCACCGATGATGTGAGCTGTGTTTTGCATCAGATAAAAGCGTAACGGAGCAGGATCAGGATGCGTGTGATCTTCGACACACGCACCGGCTCGCGCGGCGCGTTGAAACCGCGCGCGATCAGGAGGTCCAGAATGGAATGATAGTATTTCGACATGATCCGCGGCGCGCGCACGGCGCGGCGCTTGTTGCGGTTCATGATCTCGTCCGACTTCTCGAAATGCACCTTGGCGCGCTGCGTCAGCGGCACGCAGACCTTCGGCAGCGCGCGCTCGGTGATGACGCGGTTCGGATCATTGGAGGTGATGCCGGCATGCAGCAGCGCCTCGCGCGGCAGATAGAGCCGGCCGAGACCGGCGTCCTCGTCGATGTCGCGCAGGATGTTGGTGAGCTGCAGCGCGCGGCCGAGATGGTGGGCGAGCAGGATGCCGTCTTCCTCGGGCATGCCGAACACCCGCACCGACAGCCGTCCCACGGCGCTGGCGACGCGATCGCAATAGAGATCGAGCGTCGCCATGTCGGGCGCGCGGATGTCCTGCGGCACGTCCATCTCCATGCCGTCGACGATTGCCAGGAAATCCTCGCGCTTGAGCCCGAAGGTCTTCACCGAGGCGACGTAGTCCTTCAGCCGCGGCGGCGGATTGCCCTGGTAGAGCGCGTCGATGTCGTTGCGCCATTGCTGAAGCGCGGCGAGCCGCTCCTCGCGCGGGCCGTCGGAATCGGCGATGTCGTCGACCTGGCGGCAGAAGCTGTAGATCTGGAACATCGCCTCGCGCTGGTCGTGCGGCAGGATGCGCATCGCGGCATAGAACGAGCTGCCGGATGCGGTCGAGCCATAACTGGCGCCGGGCGTGGCCGCCTCAAGCGTCATGTGCAGTCCCCGGTCTGGAAATGGCCTTGCGTCCGATCGCGCGGCGGCCGACTTCGCCGATCATGCCGGCGAGGCTGAAGGTGAGCAGTTCGAACTTGTTCAGATGCACGCGCTCGCGCAGGGGATCGCGCACCCTGAGCAGGCGCACGATGCGGTCGGCATAGGCCTGGATCACCGCGACATCGACGCCAAGGCGGAAATCCCGGATCTCTGCGCTCAACGACCTGCCCTCGTCGAGCAGCGCCTCGTTGCGCGCGGCGAGCGACTGCAGGCAGGCCAGCATCGCCGGCGGCGACTGCGCGAGCCCGAGCTGCTCGACCGAGGCGCCGCTCGCGGCCAGCGCATCGCGCGGCAGATAGACGCGGTTGAGCTCGCGGAAATCCTTGCCGCAATCCTGCAGGTGGTTGTTGATCTGAAGGCCCGCGCAGAGCGCGTCCGATGCGGCCCAGGTCGAGGTGCTCTCGCCATGGACGTCGAGCATGAAGCGGCCGACCGGCATCGCCGAATAGCGGCAATAGTGGATGACCTCGTCCCAGGTCTCGTAACGCAGCTTGGTCACGTCCATGCGGAAGGCGATGAGCACGTCGAGCGCGTGACGCGGCGCCATCCCGCGCTCGGCCAGCGCACGGCGCAGCGTGACGGCCTCAAGCTGGGTGTCGCCCTTGCCGAGCAGTTCCGCCTCGAGCAGGTCGAGATAAGCGAGCTTCTGGTCGGGCGGCAGCGTGGCGTGATCGGCGATGTCGTCGGCAGTGCGGACGAAATTGTAATAGGCCAGGATCAGGGCGCGATGACGCGGATGAATGATCCAGGACGCGACGGGAAAATTCTCGTCGCGGTCACCCTTGCCGGATCGCAATTCGCTCGCAGTGGTCATCGAGGGCTGGTTAACAATCGTTTGGACAGGAAGGGCTTTTTGGCTCGCGCGGGCTCATGCCGACGATGCCGCCGCGGCCCCCATATAGGGGAATACGGCCGCAAAACCAATCCTGTCTGTCGATGGCCGCCCCTGGCGGATCGCCCCCGAAAAGGCGGCCCCCGGGCCGCCTTGGGTAGGCCAATGGCCGAGCTTACTGGTTGTGGTTCTTCAGGACCTGGTCGCAGGCCTGGGAGATCTTGGCCCGGTTCTCCTTCAGGCAGGCCAGGATGGTGAAATCGCCCTGGTCGATGACCGGACGACAGAACTTCTGCACATCGCGCGTGCAGGCCTTCTGCTCGGCGTCCGTGCCGCGCCCTTGCTGGGCGAACGCCGCCGTCGAAAGGGATGCCGACAGCAGGGTGAGAGCGACGAGAAGCTTACGCATTGTATTCCTTCATTCTGACGGCAGAATCGCACCGATCCCGGACAGCACTGGGCGGACGGCCGGAACGGATTGTTCTGATGGCAAGTCGCCGCGAAAGTAGCGGCCTCAGAGAAGGCACAAGCACTGGCAAATGCGGCCAAATTGGCGCCGCCCCCACCAAATCAGGTCTTCCCCGCACCTTCATTGGCAGATGTAAGGGGTTGATACTACGTCATAATTCAGAAAGCTCGCATTTTACTGCACGGCTGTTGCAGAGCTGCATCTCTCCGCCCCGCCCTTTTGGCCGGAAACACGCCGAAACACGGCAAATCGCAAGGTCTGGGCCCTCGCCGGCGCCCGATGAACCACCATCTCTGGTCCTGGCGCGTTGAACCTGACACAGGCTCGGAACACTAAACCTTCGATGTGGCGAGACGTCCTTAATCCTTGAGCGGACGTCGTTCCAAAACGGGATATTTGTGATGAAATTCTTTGGGCGATCTGGACTGGCAATCACTGCGGCCGGCGTTGGCGCTGCGCTGCTCTTCTCGGCTTCGGCGAGCCACGCACAGTCGTCCGGACCGTTTGCCGGCTTCGACGGCGCGTGGACCGGCACCGGCACGGTCTCGCTGTCCGACGGCTCCACCGAACGCATCCGCTGCAAGGCCGACTACAAGGTCGCCGGCAGCGGTCTCAGCCTCAAGCAGGCCCTGCACTGCGCCTCCGACAGCTACAAATTCGACCTCACCAGCGACGTGACGAGCCAGGGCGACCGCATCTCCGGCAATTGGAGCGAGGCCAGCCGCAACATCTTCGGCAATCTCCAGGGCACCGCCGGCGGTGGCCAGATCGACGTGTTCGTCGAGGCCAACGGCTTTGCCGCCAATCTGTCGCTGCGCACCAACGGCACCAAGCAGACGGTGCAGATCTCTTCCAAGGGCGAGATCCGCGGCGTCAACATCACGATGACGAAGGGCTGATTGCCCTTCGCGGCCGATGAGGAAACACGCCCCCGGTTCTCGCGAGCCGGGGGCTTTTTGCTGACATGAACCATCTCCGCAGAAACCTGCTCAAAGCCATTGGGCTCTTCGCCGCGAGCGGCGCATGGGCCAATGATCAACCGTCAATCCAGCGGGAGACGGACATGCAGCCTTCTGCGGTAAAGCCGCGCCACGTACTCTGCTTCCTCGGCAAGGATGACAGCCTGCTGCGACCGCCGAAGGCGGTGGCCAGGACGATCGCGGATTTCAACTTCGAGATCGATCGCACCTATTCGCAAGCCAGGCCCGATCCGCACATGGAGCGCTCGTTCGGCGTATGCTGGGACCGCGTCTTCCCGAAAGCATGGTCTGCGGCAGACGAAGCCGCCGTGGCCAACCACAAGGCGGTGCTCTACGTGCTGAGCCCGCCGCTGGAGCAGCAGAAGGCAGTCGCCTATTCGGCGGCGGCCTTGCGCATCGTCGAGGAGATGATCGAGGCCGGCGCCAGCGCCGTGAAGGGCGAGAGCGCGGGCGTCGCCCACGGGCTTGCGCGATGGCGCAGCCTCGCCGATCAGGCACGCACGGGCGCAAAGACCGGCCAAGGCCTCGGCATCACGCCCGCCCTCGCCAAGGCCTGTCGGCTTGCCTTCGCCAAGCGCCCGCTTGGCGGCGATCGCTATTACGAGACCGTCGGCTATCACCTCGTCGGCCTGCCGGAGGTCTATGTCGCGAAATCGCGCGGCAACGAATGGTCCGCGGTGATGCTGATGGAGGAGATCGCCAACGCCATGGCCGAGATCGGCGTTGAAGCGACCATGCGCGACCGCAAGCTCACGCTCTCGCGGGAGCAGGACTACGCCGAGGACGATTTCAAGTTCAACCCGTACGGGATCGTTCGGATCGAGGAGTGAGTGCGGGGCGGCTTCTGCCGCCCCACGCTCAAATCGCCGGCTTGTCCGTGCCCTGCAGCTTGTCGTGCAGGTTGATCAGCCACATCGCGGTCGGCCTGAGGATGAAGAGGTCGGCGACGAGCGCCATGACCATCGAGAAGGCGCTGAGCCAGCCGAACAGCCGCAGCGACGGCAGGTCGGAGAACACGGTGACGACGAGGCCGCAGGCCAGCACCACCGTGGTCAGGATCAGCGCGGGTCCCACCAGCACGGTCGCCCGCTCCACCGCGAGCGCCGAGCCGACGCCCGGCTTGCTCTCCAGTCTCAGGCGATTGAGGAAGTGGATGGTGGCGCTCAGTCCCAGGCCGAACGAGACGGTGAGCGCGACGACGCTGGCGAATTGCAGCCCCTCGCCCATCGCCCACAGCACCGTTCCCGACATCACCACCGGGAAGATGCCCGGCAGGATGCAGGCGAACATCACGACCCAGGAACGGAAGGCAAGGCCGATGAAGATCGCGACCAGTGCGAATTCGACGGTGAGGCCGCGGTTCAGCTTCTCGATCATGCTGGCCGAGTTGCGCGCGGCAATGGCGGCAAGGCCGGTCACAGCGATTTCGTAGCCGGGATGCTTCTTGCGGACGGCGTCGAGCTCGGAATCGAGCTTGTCGACGATCGGCAGGAGCTGGCTGGAATCCTTGTCCGGCACGCGGCCCGCGACCACCACGGCGTCCTGCTCGGCGTCGATGAAACGCCGCACCAGATGCTCGGGAATGACGCTGACATATTCCTTCAGCGTCGCGACGTCGGCGCTGCCGGCCTTTTCCGCGAGCCAGCGGCGCAGGGTCTCGAGCGACCAGACGTTGCCGACGCCGGCCGCCTTCTCCACCGTCGCGTGCACGTCGGCGATGGTCTGCAGCGTCTCCGGCGAATACAGCGTTTCACCCTTGGGGAACGCGATCAGCACGTTGACCGGATTGGCGCCAGTGAGCTTGGCGTCGAGCCGGTCGCTGGCGGCGACCGCCTGGCGCTTGTCCGGCACCTGGTCGGCGAGCCGGTAGCGCGGCTCCAGATTGGCGTAGATGACGCCGAGGCCGCCGACGAACAGCACCGCGATCAGGCTGAACAGGCCGGGCCGGCCCACCATGCGCACCGCGATCCAGTAGCAGAAATTGCGCAGCGCCTGGACGCCGGCATCGGCGCCCTGGAACTTGACCGCGAAGACCTTCTCGTTGCGCACGAACAGCACGCCGAACACCGGCACCAGCGACAGCACCGCGACCAGCGCGATGATGGTGGCGGCAAGGCCCGCCTCGCCGAACTTGCGGATCAGGTCGGAGTCGGAGAATTGCAGCGCGATGAAGGAAATGCCGGCGGTGCCGTGCGTCAGCACGCAGGCCGGGCCCACCACCAGCACCGCATTCTTGAACGCGGTGAACTTGTCCTGGCCGGCGATCAGCCGGTCGCGCGCGGCGAAGGTCAGCTGCATCGAGTCCGAGAAGCTGATGACCATGATGAGCGGCGTCATCACGTTCAGGAACATGTTGAGGTTGAAATTGGCCCAGCCGAGCGCGCCGAGCGCCAGCAGGATCGCGATCATCGGCGGGAACGCCGCCGCGATCATGAAGGAGATCTTGCGGAAGAAGATGATGGCGATGATGCAGCCGGCGAGAATGCCGAGGATGTTGTAGGTGAGCCCGTCGCGCTCGACCGCGTTGCGGATCTCGAGCTGCATCACCGGCACGCCGGAGAGCTGCACGTTGAGCCCGGTATCGCTGAGATCTTCCTTCATCAGCGCGCGGATGTCGGCGACGGTCTTGGTCAGCTTGTTGGAGGCGACCACTTCGGGATCGAGCGAGAGCACGATCAGCGCCAGCGTGCCGTCCTCCGACAGCAGCTTGCCGCGGATGATCTCGTTGTTCTTGACGGTCTCGATGAACTTGTCATAGGCCGCGCCCTCGGGCAGCTCGGGCGGGAACAGCGCCGCCGGCAGCTTGCCCGGCGCAGGGGCCTGACGCGCCGAGAACAGCGAGACGAGGCCCCGCGTGCCTTCGACCAGCTGCATGTCGGTGACGAAGTCGCGCAGCTTCTCGAGGTTGTTCCGCGCCAGCAGGGTCTTGCCCTCGACCACGACGAGGACGTCGAATTCCTCGGCCGGGAACTTCTTCGTCACCTCTTCATACTGCTTGAATTCGCGGGTGTCGGAACGGAACAGCTGCGACAGCGAATCGTCGATCTTGATCCGGTAGATGCCGAATACAGCGCCGACAATCAGGGCGAGCAGGACGATGCAGGAAACAATCGGCGCCCGGACGGCGATCAGCCCGAGCCGCTCCAGCCCGAAGGCGATCGAGGACGAAGGTCCCTGCTCGATCTTCTCGACATGAACCTTACTCTCGCTGTGCTTTTCGAGCATGCCTTGTCCAGTTCCTAAATCGGCTCGGTCTTGTGAGCTTATTGCGCCCCGCGAACGGCTTGAAAACGCCATACCAATGGGAGGCTTGCCCCTTGAAAATGCGCGGAAAATCGCCGGCAGCGGTTTAGCAGGTCAAAAGGCCTTTTCGCAAGCAGGCGGAGGGGTCGCCGAACCGATCAAAATGCGGCGATTTTGCCGGAATGCCCGTCATTTCGGCAAAGCCGTGCCGATTCGACGCGGCGCCCGGTCGGCGCTCTCGTCCTTCAGCGCCACGCCGGTGACCTCCCGGGCCAGGCCCTCGCGGATGAGCCAGGCGATCTTGAAGGCGGCCTCGTCGTGACTCAACCCAGCCTTGTGGATGTTCGACACGCAATTGCGCTCGGCATCGGTGCGGCCCGGCTTCGGCGCGAAGGTCAGATAGGCACCGAGACTGTCGGGCGCGGACAGGCCGGGCCGTTCGCCGATCAGCATCACGACCATGCGGGCGCCGAGAATCGCGCCGATCTCGTCGCCGAGCGCGACACGGGCGCCTGAGGCGACGACGACATGGCCGGGCGCGACAGCATCGCCCTCCGCGAGCAGCGGCAGCAGGCACCTCACCAGCGCCACCGCATGGGCGTGGACCGCCGCCGCCGACAGGCCGTCACCAATCACGAGCGCGAGCTGGCATGGCCCGGCAGCGCCTCGCGCGAGAGCTTCGGCAGACCCTGGATCGAGCTGTCGTCCGAGATCGGGGCGCCGCAGATAGTCCCGGCGGTCGGCGGCCTGGCTCCTCGCCTCGCTGACGGCAAGACCCAGCGCGCCGAGATCGGCGACCAGACGCGGCGCTTCGAAGACGGCATGCACGGCATCGCGGGCGCGGGCATGATCCAGCGTGAAATCGAGCAGCGCCCGCGTCGGCACGCTCGCGCCGCTGCGCCCGAGCGCAACGCGTGCGGGCGTGAACGACCTGAGGTCGATAATGGGGCGAGCCGGAACGGATCTGTCACTCATTCGGCGGGAACGGCGGCCTCGCGCAGCCGGATCGAGTAGTTCGAGGCGTTCTGCTTGCCGCTGGAGGCCGCGCGCGCAAAGGTGATGAGGTGGTGCGCGATCATGGTGCAGCCGATCAGGCCTTCGATGTCGCCGTGCTTGATGCGTCCAAGCGCAAACTTCCAGAACACGCGCTTATAATCTCCGAGCACGCCGACCTTCCAGAAGATGTTGCGCAGCATGACGAGAGCGCGCCTGATATTGGGCCAGGTCTTCATCTCGTCCGGCACCGGCACCTTGAGGCGGTGCACATAGACCTGGTCGCACTGATACTGGAAGCGCGCGTAGACCTTCTCGGGCTCGTAAGCGACCGCCATGGCGTGCTTCCAGGATGCGACGACCTCGTCATAGGGCAACAGGAAGTCGACGTTGGAATCGCGCCCGTCGTCCTCGATCAGGCGTCCCTCGCGCTCCAGACGATCCCACAGCGGCGTCTTCGGCAGCGCCTGAAGCAGGTTGATGGTGAGCAGCGGAATCCGGGATTCCTCGACGAAGGCGAGCAGTGCCTCCGAGGTGTTGGGCTTGTCGGTGTCGAGCCCCATGATGATGCCCGACACGACCTCCATGCCATAGGAGTTGATAGTGTGCACACCCTCGAGGATCGGGACCATCATGTTGTGGTCCTTGTGCATCGCCTTCAGCGCGTCAGGGTCGGGCGTCTCGATGCCGCAGAAGATGGTGATGAAGAAGGCCTCGCGCATCTTCTCGAGGATCTCGGGCCGCTTGGCGATGTTGAGCGTCGCCTCGCAGGCGAGCCGCACCACGTAGCCGGTCCGTTTCTGCCATTCAATCAGGTGTGGCAACAGATCCATCGCCGCCTTGCGGTTGCCGATGAAATTGTCGTCGACGAAATAGACCGTGTCGGTCATACCGCATTCGCGCAGGCGGTCGAGTTCGGCGATGATCTGCTCCGGCGTCTTGATGCGCGGGTTGCGCCCATAGAGGCCGGGGATGTCGCAGAACTCGCACTGATAGGGACAGCCGCTGGAATACTGGATGCTGCCGAGGAAATATCTCTTCACATCGGCGAGCTCGTAGGCCGGGATCGGAAACTCCGTCATCGGCACGCGGTCCTTGGTCGTCAGCACCACCTGCGCCTCGGGCCGCGAGGTGTCGCGCGAAAGAATCACGAGCAGCTGATTGGTGGCATCGCCGAGCTCGCCGACATGGAGATAGTCGAACGACGGATAGTAATCCGGGCAGGCGCTGACCGAGGGGCCGCCGAGCGCGACCGGCAGATCGAATTCATGGGCGCGGCGGCAGATGTCGTTCATCTGCTGGCGCTGGATGTGCATGCCGCTGACGAAGACGACTTCCGCCCACTCGAACTCTTCCTTGGTCGTGCAGCGGAGGTTCTCGTCGACGAATTTGACCTGCCAGTCTTTCGGAAGATAAGCAGAGATCAGCAGCAGGCCCTGCGGCGGCATGAAGGCGCGGACGCCATCGGTCAGGGGGTAGGAATGCTCGAACGTACCGAACGAGGACGTGTAGCGCGGAAATACGCAGAGAATCCGCCGGGACGTACCGTTGCTTTCAGCTCGCATCTAAGCTCCCCCGCCACGCTCGACCTGGTTGCGGAAATTGCCAGCCAGACACATAGCGTAATGCCGTCGCCGGAATTTCTCAATATTGTGGCATGAGCATAATTCCGAGGGGGACCAATGGTTTCCCGGGGGACTCCCGGCCGCGTCACGCGATCAGCCGCGAGGCGAAATCGGGCAGCAGGCCTGCATCGCCGGCAAGGCGGAAATCGGCGCCCGCAATCCCCGACTGCACCAGCCAGTCGTCGAATTCCGGCGCGCGGCGCAGACCGAAGACGTCCCGGACATAGAGCGCGTCGTGAAAAGAGGTGGACTGGTAGTTCAGCATGACGTCGTCGGCGCCGGGCACGCCCATGATGAAGGTGACGCCGGCGGCCGCAAGCAGCGTCAGCAGATTGTCCATGTCGTCCTGGTCCGCCTCGGCATGGTTGGTGTAGCAGATGTCGATCCCGAGCGGCAGGCCGAGCAGCTTGCCGCAAAAATGATCCTCCAGCCCCGCCCGGATGATTTCCTTGCCGTCATAAAGATACTCCGGGCCGATGAAGCCGACGACGCTGTTGACGAGCAGCGGCGCAAAGGCGCGTGCGACCGCATAGGCACGGGCCTCGCAGGTCTGCTGGTCGACGCCGTGATGGGCGCCCGCCGACAGCGCCGAGCCCTGCCCGGTCTCGAAATACATCACGTTCTGCCCGACCGTGCCGCGCCTCTGCGACAGCCCGGCCTCCTGTCCCTCCTTCAGCAGCGCGAGGTCGATGCCAAAGCTGCGGTTGGCCGCCTCGGTGCCCGCGACCGACTGGAAGACGAGGTCGACCGGCACACCCTGCCCGATCAGCGACAGCGTCGTCGTGACATGGGTCAGCACGCAGGCTTGCGTCGGAATCTTCAGCCGCGCGATGATCTCGTCGAGCAGACGCAGCAATTGGGCGATGACGGCCGGATCGTCGCTGGCCGGGTTGATGCCGATGCAGGCATCGCCGGCCCCCAGCAGGATGCCGTCGAGAATCGAGGCGGTGATGCCCCTGGCATCGTCGAACGGATGGTTCGGCTGCAGCCGCGTGCTCATCCGCCCCTTCAGGCCGATGGTGTTGCGGAAGGCGGTGGTGACCTCGCATTTTCGCGCCGCCAGGATCAGGTCCTGGTTGCGCATCAGTTTTGACACTGAAGCGGCCATCTCCGGGGTGATGCCGGGTGCCAGCTTGCGCAGGATGTCGGGCGTTGCAGCATCAGACAGCAACCAGTCGCGGAAGGCCCCGACGGTCAGCGATGCCACCGGCGCAAAGGCCCTGGCGTCATGGCTGTCGATGACGAGGCGGGTGACCTCGTCGGTCTCATAGGGAATGACGGCTTCCTGCAGGAATTGCCCGAGCGGCACGTCCGCGAGCGCCATCCGCGCCGCGATCATCTGCTCGGAGCTGGCAGCGGCAATTCCGGCCAGCCGGTCGCCGGAGCGCGGCGGTGTCGCCTTGGCGAGCAGGTCGCGCAGGTCAGGGAAAGTGTAGGTCGTGGCGTCGATGGTGTGGCGGTAGACCAAGGGCCTCTCCGGGGTTCGTCGGCCAACGGCCGACTCCAGGACTATCCTGACACTATACCTTCGGATCAAGACGCTGAAATATCTTAGCTTTCATTCGACCAAGGACGAAGGGAGCCAATCGGCGCGTTAACGCCGCGTCCATCTTCGTTTCGCATAGTTTTGCATCAATTCCGCACGACCGCGCTCACCGGCCGCTTCAGGCCATTCCGGGCCCCTGAACACCATGACATCCGACCGATCTGGGAATGCCGCCACTCTGGCGGGCCGCTTTACGCTTGCCACCAAGCTCTACGCGATCTTCGCGCTGTTCGCGCTGCTCACGGCGGCGATCGCGATGCTGTCCGACTACAACAGCCGCCGCAACGCCGACCTGACCAGCGCGATCGAGACCGCGAATGCGGCCGCGCTGAACGTCGAGCGCGTCAACTCGCTGGTCTACGCGGTCGTGATGGAATCGCGCGGCGTCTACATGTCGACCGAACCGGCCGTGGTGAAGAAATACGGCGAGGGCCTGCTCAAGTTCAACGCCCAGATTCTCGATGTCGTGAAGCGCTGGGAGACCATCGTCAAAGCCGACGATGCCGAGCAGTTCGCAACGTTCAAGAAGCGCATCGAGCAGTTCGTCGAATTCCGCAAGGAGCTGGTGCGCCGCGGCGTCGAGATCAACGCGGCCGCGGGCCGCGAATGGGGCGACAACGACGCCAACCGCGCGGTGCGTTCGGCGCTGAACAAGGATCTCGAGGCGCTGTCCAAGGTCTATGCCGAGCGCGCCAAACAGATCGCGCGCGAGACCGAGACCAACCGCACCCTGTCCTTCGTCCTGACCTGCCTCGGCGGCGTGGCGCTGGCCCTCGTCGTGATCGGCATCGTCATCATCGCCCGTTCGATCGCCCGGCCGCTCGCCGCGATCACCGCGACCATCAAGCAGGTCGCCGACGGCGCCGACAACGTCGTGGTGCCGCATAGCCATCGTGCCGACGAGATCGGCGCACTCGCCCGCGCGATCCAGGTGTTCCAGGACGCGATGGGGCGCAACCGCAACCTCGCCTCGCAGGTCTCTCAGGACTCCGCCGCGCGCGAGGCGCGCGCCCGCCATATCGAGCAATCCGTCGAGGCATTCCGCGAGGCGATCGGCGCCATCATGCGCGGCCTCAGCGACAACGCCGCCGTCATGCGCGAGACCGCGCAGACCATCACCCGCGTCACCGCGGATGCGAGCAGCCGCGCCGGCACGGCGGCCAACGCCACCGAGCAGGCCTCGCACAACGTCACGGCGGTCGCGGGCGCGGCCGAGGAGCTGTCGGCCTCCGTCGAGGAGATCGGCCGCCAGGTGCGGCAGAGCGCCGGCGCAGTCGAGCAGACCGGCCAGCGCACCGAGAAGTCGATCGCGGAGATCGAGAGCCTTGCGGCCGCGACCCAGCGCATCGACGGCGTGCTCAGCCTGATCCAGGCGATCGCCGAGCAGACCAACCTGCTCGCGCTCAACGCCACCATCGAGGCCGCGCGTGCCGGCGATGCCGGTCGCGGCTTTGCCGTCGTCGCACATGAAGTGAAAGCGCTGGCGGGACAGACCGCGAAAGCGACCGCCGACATCAGCGAAAACGTCGCGAAGATCCAGGCCTCGACCCGCAACGCGGTCGACGCCGTGCGCGAGATCGGCGGCGCGGTGCGCGAGATCAACGAGGTCACCTCTGCCATTGCCGGCGCCGTCGGCCAGCAGGACCAGGCCACGCGCGAGATCTCGTCCAACGCGCAAAGCGCCGCGCAAGGCAACGAGACCCTCGTCGCCAACATCACCTCGCTGCGCGACGCCATCGGCGAGACCGATACGGCGGCGACGTCCGTGCTGACGGCGGCGAGCAGCCTGACGGAAACGGCGGAGACGCTGTCGCGGGAGGTGGAGACGTTCTTCCAGAACCTGCGGTCAGGGGCGGCGGATAGCCGCGTCGCCAGGGCGGGATAGCGGCGCCTCTACCGCTCCCAGGTCAGCGGCGTGCTCGCTGCAATATTCGAACGCGGCCGCCGGCATCCTCGACTTCACGATACTGGCTCAGTTCCACCTTGAGCTCGGGATCCGAATTGGCCCAGGCCAGCCAATCGAACGGGACCGAACTCAGCAGATAGGTATCCACGAGGATCACATCCGGACGACCGCTTCGCAGGTCCGCCAGCAACTGCCGCCGCTCGAAATTGACGATGCCGTCGAGTTTTGCCCGCTCGCCTTGAGTGAGCTGCGAGCTTTTCTGTTGCAGTATTGCGCCGGCCGCCAACAGTTGCACACAGGAGTTGCCGACCCAGGTCCCATTGATCTGACGGACGAGCGGATGCCCCAGGGCGACGTGATCGCCAATCGTGATCAGCCGCGGGGGCTTTGCAAGAGCCTGGATACGCCCCTCCAACGGCGGAAACGGCCGGATCTGCAGCGACAAGCAGGACCCGAGAAGCATAATGACAGCAAGACCGCAGATCATGACCGGCAGCCGCAACGTCTTTGTACGAACATGCAGCAACGGCGCGGCAATCGCAAACATGCAAAGCGCAAATGCCGTGTATGTCCAGCCCTTGCCCTGGAGAACGAAACTCGCGGCTCCGCCAACCGCTGCGGCGAGCCACGGGGTCGCGTCGCCGCCCAATTTGAAGTCCTACGGAGCCAACAGGCGCAGAAACCCGATGGAAGCCGCTATCACGATGATCGGGAAAGGAAGCAGACCGTCCAAATCCAGCCTCAACGGCAGATAGGCGGCGGTGACCATCGGGGCATAGGTAAACAGATAAGCGGGAAAGACGATGACCAGCACCGCCCCGTAACCGATGACGACAGCAGCGGCCGCACACGCTTCGGCAGTGAACAAGGGCCTGAGAGAACGTTGGCGGAAGGCGCCGAGGACGATGGGAAGGCCTGCCACGAGAGCAAGGTGGGGCTTGAGGCTCATGGCCAGCCCGGCACCCAGTCCTGCCAGGACCGCAACCGGTCCGGGAGCAAGACCGCGCCAGCGGATCGCAGTGACGGCGACAAAAGGGGTCAATGCAATGACGGCTATGTGTTCACGTTGTCCGAATACGGCGCTCGGAAAAATTGCGAGCAGAAACGCGAGCAGGCAGGTTGAAATACGTCTCTCTTCAGCTCCGAACTTTGCCGTCGCAGCGGCGCCATCGATTACAAGAAGCGCGCCAACGATCTCGATCATCACCAGGATGATCACGATGATCTCGGGCGCAATGCCGGTTATTCGCGCCAGCATCGTTGCCGGCATGTACAGGTAGACCGATAGCGGCGGATTCAGCTCAAAGACGTCGACCCCAAGCTTGCCGCCATCCAGAACTTTCTCGCCTTCAGTCAGCAGGCAGCCCAAATCCGCGTTAAGAACGACCGGTATTTGAACGAGCAGGGCCGTCAAGAGGATCGCGGCCACGATAATCCAACGCTGATTCATGCCGTAGCTGCTTCCAGGAATAGTCCAGGGCTGACCGTCTCCTCCGACTCGGCAAAAGCGCTCTCGTCGCGCGGAAGCGGCCTGCTCTCTATCAACCTGCGTAAACCCGCAAGATGCAGACGGCGCTATTCTCAATCATTAGTCGTTACTATTGTCCTACAACAATGCGAAACAATATTGCTTCACGGCCGAACGCCGGAGCTCCCGTCGCTTCGCTCCGGGGATTGCAGGACGGTCGCCTCGACGCGGACGCGGCCTGTAAAGTCGTCGGTGGCTCGGGCTCACACAAGCATAAGCAATGGGAGGCGCTGCAGCGCATCATGCGCCCGCAACACGCCCTTCATGCAGCTCGCCGATCGTGATAGGATCATCGATATTCAGGTGCCGTCCTCAGCGACAAGGCAGCCACCATGCTATTTCGCTCTCCCTGGTCCACATCTGGGATCGACAAGTTCGCCACCGGCAATGCCGACCTGCTGATCCTGGTCGGCCGCATCCTGCTGGCCTGGGTCTTCGTCGGCAGCGCGTACGGCGCGCTTAACAACTTCAGCGGCTCGGTCGGCTATTTCCGGTCGCTGAACGTTCCCGCGCCCGTGCTGTTCACAACTTTCACCGTCGCGCTGGAAATCGTGATGTCGGCTTGTCTGATCCTCGGCGCAGGCACGCGCTACTGCGCGATCGTGGTGTTCCTGTTCGTTTTGTCGGCGACTGCAATCGGACATCGCTACTGGGAATATCCCGCCGGTGCGCAACAGATCGGGCAGTACAATCATTTCCTGAAGAACATCTCGATCATGGGCGGCGCTCTGTTGATGTTTGTCACCGGGGCGGGCCGGTTCTCCCTCGACCGGAGGCTGACAGGCTAGCAGCGTCGTTCGCTTCAGCCTCTTCCGCGGTGTGCAGCCGATAACCTGCCCGAACTTGCCTGAATCGCGGCGCAAGTGTCTTCGCCACTCGCAAGCTGCGAGTGCGTCAGGCAACACGATGTGGCCTTGAAGGAAGGCCGTTACCGCATCACTTCGCTCTTAGCCTGAAAGCAACCTCGAGCAGATGGCCGAGCCGTTTCGAGAGCGGCTTCAGGCGCTCAGCCATGATCATGAAGAGAAGCATCAGCCACGTCGCCAGCGCGGCACACCACAACAGGCTTTCCAATGTCTCGGGCATGAAAGGCCCCCTTTAAAACAATTACTTGAAATACGAGCAGTGTCGCCGAATGGACCCGGCGCGGCAAGCCCTCCCAGAAGTGGCAACCTCGCCGAAACACTCGGAACGGCCGTCGCGATGAAAAATTCGCCAAGGCTCCGGCGACCGGGTGCGCGCCGCCGAGGCTGTAAACGAGCGGCAGTCGGCTACCGTTCAAGCTCTGCCGTTCGATGATTGGGTCCCATTTGGGCCAGAAGCCCGGCCCGAAATCATTCGATCGCCTTGCCGGCAAACGAGCCCCGACTTCATCGCGGCTCTAGCCGTGAACCTCGATCGCGGAGCCGGCGTCCGTCAAAAGCCCGGACTTGGTCGCGGAAAACCCTTTTCAGGACCGCCTATTCAATCACCTCATCGGCACGAGCAACGAGGATCGATGGCAGCTCAATTCTGATGGCGCGTGCCGTCGCGATATTCAGGACGAATTCGTATTTCGAAGCCTGTTCCACCGGAAGGTCGCCCGGCTTTGCTCCCTTCAATATCTTGTCGATGTAGAAGGCGACATACCGATACATGTCATTGAAATTTGGGCCATAGCTCATGAGCCCGCCGGCCTCCACGTTGGCTCTATTTGCGAACATCGTCGGCAATTGGTATTTGATGCCTAACTCCGCAAGAGCGCGCCGGCGGGTGTTTGTGACCGGGGACGACGGCACGAGCACCGAATTGACTTTCTCGCTCACCATCAGATCAAATGCTCGAACAAAATCATCAGCCGTTCTGATTGGTGCCCCGACCAACGTAATGCCTTTGCGCGCGGCTGTTTCTTCAAGCACCGATACTACGCGCACGTGGGTTGGCGTCGTGGAATTCCACATGACACCCACTCGCGGTGGGCCAGGTATCGCTTCGGCGAGAATCTCCAGTCCTTTAGCGGACATTTCGGTGAGCACCATCGACACGCCAGTTACATTGCCGCCTGGCCGCGCAAGACTCGACACGTGTCCAATACCAACCGGATCGGCATGCTGCGCAAATACGATAGGAATCGTTTTTGTGGCCCGGAGCGCTGGCTCAACTTGAGTCGATGCCGGAGCAATGATTATGTCCACATTCAAACGCGATAATTGCTCCGCAAGTTCGCGCAGCTCAGGAACATCAGCTGCCCATCGAAACTCCACCAGCAGGTTGCGCCCTTCCAAGTACCCGAAGCGCTTCAGCCCCATGCGCAAAGCTTCGATCTGATCCCTCCAGTCTGCGGCCTGCCCCAGACCAAGAAATCCGATGCGTGGCACCCTCGATGTCGGTTGCGCCACTCCTTCCAGGGGCCACACCGCTGCACCAAGCGCCATTGTAATGAATTGTCGCCGCCGCATGTCTCGCCCCGAAGCTCTGGAGATGGCTCGCAAATCTTCGCTAGCCTCAGACTATTAGCATATGGGCACCGCTCCTGGCAGGTTCGCCAGGGGCCAATGACACCGGTCTATACCAGATCGCGATAATTCCGGTTCACCCGCGGCTACGGGCATGTTGCAGCACCGCGCCAACAGGCGCGAGGAGCCAATAAGCCAGGCAGAGTGCCTACTCGATCACTGCATCGGCCCGCGTCAGCAGGGTCGGTGGCATGTTGATGCCGAGTGCCTTGGCGGTCTGGAGGTTTATGACAAGTTCGTACTTGGTCGGCCGTTCGACCGGCAGATCGCCGGGTTTCGTACCCTTGAGAATCTTGTCGACAAGGGTCGCAGACCGGCGAAACTGATCTGGCAAGTCAGTTCCGTAGCTCAAGAGGAAGCCCGCTTCCGCGTATTCTCTCACCGCAGAGATTGCAGGCAGCCGATTTCTGACGGCCATGATGCCAATCAGGCCGCGATGGTTGAACAGCACTCCATCGCTCAGCACGACGAGCACCTGCGCGCGCTCCCTCACCATTGTCGCGAACGCTGGTTCAAGTATGTCCGGGCCGCGCGCTTCGGCCGGGACAAGCGTCAACCCCAGCGCTTGGGCAGCTTCGCGCAGCGACGTCAGGCGGTCCTGATTGGGCGCAAAGTCCGGATTCCACAGAATGCCCACACGCGAGAGGTTCGGCAGAGTGTCCTTCAGAAATTCGAGCCGCTTGCCGTTGATCTCATCGCCGGGCTCCGAGCTGAACCCGGTGACATTGCCACCCGGGCGCGCCAGACTGGCGACAAGTCCGGCACTGACCGGCTCAGCACTGTTAGCCATCACGATCGGGATCGTCCGGGTCGCCTTCATGGCCGCAACCGTGGTCGCATTGGTTCCGGAAACGATGATGTCCACGCCGAGCCCGGCCACCTCTGCGGCAAGTGCCGGCAGCCGCCCCATGTCTCCGTCGGCAAAACGGTACTCGATGACGACATTCTCGCCAACGCGGTAACCAAGGCTCCGCAGGCCCGCTTCGAAGGCTCTAACATTGCGAAGTGTTTGCTCCCGCGACGCGCTCGCGAGATAGCCTACCCTGTAGACCCACCTTGCCGGTTGCTGCGCACGCGCGCCGAGCGGCCACGTCGCTGCCGCCCCGCCGATCAACCCCATGAACTCGCGTCGTCTCATCGAGCACCGCGAAGGAAACGCCCGTCGATGTTCAAAGCCTAGCACTTTGCGGCGAGACAGCTAGTGAGAATGGGCAACTAGTCGGATGTCCGAAGCTGCGTCCCTATGTCCGAGATCGGTCACAAGCCGAAGTGCGCAATTCCTTGCCCCTCATCTACTGCATTCCTCTATGCGCACACCCATGAATGCACGTCCTGGCGCAGGATGACACCTCTACCCCGCCATCACTCCGCCGCGCCTGATCAGCTCCTTCCCCAACGCTGCCAGATGCACCTGGTCCGGCCCATCGCCGATGCGGATGAAGCGGGCGTAGACGTAAGCACGCGCGAGGAACGTGTCCTGCGAGACGCCGGCGGCGCCGTGGATCTGGATGGCGCGGTCGATCACGCGGGCGGCCATGCCGGGGACCACGATCTTGGCCGCCGCGATTAGGTCGCGCGCAGCCTTGTTGCCTTCGCGGTCCATCTTGTCGGCGGCTTGCAGCGTGAGGAGGCGCGCCTGCGCGATCTCGCAGAAGGAGTTTGCGATGTCCTCACGCACCGAGCCCTGCTCGGCGAGCGGCTTGCCGAAGGCGACGCGGGAGACCGACCGCTGGCACATCAATTCCAGCGCGCGCTGGGCGCAGCCGATCAGGCGCATGCAGTGATGGATGCGGCCGGGCCCGAGCCGCCCTTGCGCGATCTCGAAGCCGCGGCCCTCGCCGAGCAGGATGTTTTCCGCGGGCACGCGGACGTTGTCGTAGACGATCTCGGGATGGCCGACCGGGGCATCGTCGTAGCCGTAGGTGAGCATGTCGCGGACGATGAGCACGCCGGGGGTCACCTTCGGCACCAGGATCATGGATTGCTGGCGGTGGCGGTCGGGATGGTCGGGCGCGGTCTTGCCCATCACGATCAGGATCTCGCAATCCTCGTTCATCGCACCTGACGTGAACCACTTTCGTCCGTTGATGACGTAATCGCCGCCGTCGCGTTTGATCTCGCACTGGATGTTGGTGGCATCGCTGGAGGCGACCTGCGGCTCCGTCATCGAGAAGCCGGAGCGGATGCGCCCTTCCAGCAGCGGCGTCAGCCAGCGCTCCTGCTGCGCCTTCGTGCCGTAATTGGCGAGCACCTCCATGTTGCCGACATCGGGCGCCGAGCAGTTGAAGGCCTCGGGCGCCCAGAGGATGCGGCCCATGATCTCCTTCACCGGCGCGTATTCGAGATTGGTGAGACCCGGTCCGTGCTCGCCTGACAGGAACAGATTCCAGAGCCCCTGCTCCCGCGCCAGCCGCTTCAGATCCTGGAGGATCTGCGGCGTCTTGTAGCGTGTGGCCTCCGGCTTGACCTGCTCGTAGTAGAGCTCCTCGACCGGCTCGACATGGGTCCGCATGAACTGGCGGACGCGCTCCTGCAGCTCCAGCGAACGGGCGGAGTGTTGAAAATCCATTCTATTCCTCCCGCTCGCCGATGCTCGCGCCAGTCCCGTAGGGTGGGCAAAGCGACTTGTCCGCCGTAGCTCGAAGAGCGAAGGCGGAAGCGTGCCCACGCTTTCTCTCGATAATCATTGATAGGTGGTGGGCACGGCGCAAGTGCGCCTTTGCCCACCCTACGATTCCGAGTTCGCGGAGAGAGCGCCGCCTCACGTCCCGCGCAAGAGCTCGCTGGCCACGACCCAGTCGTTGCCGTCGAACTGCAGCATGTAGCCGTCCTTGATCGGGCGGAAATCCTGCGGCGTGGTGTTGAGGGTGATGCCGGGCATCAAGAGCGACAGCGGCACGTTCTTCAGGTTGGCCGCCTGCGCCATGATGTTCTCGCGCGTCAGATTGTCCTTGCACTGCCTCAGCAGCACCACCAGCGCTTCGGCGACGGTGTAGCCGTAGAGGCCGGCGACGTTGTTGATGTCGGCATTGGGCAGGCGCTTCTTCATGAAGTCGATATAGGCCGTCATCGCCGGGTCGTCCTTGGGCGTCTCGACGAACGGCTTCAGCGCGCCGAGCGACAGCACGCCCTTGCCGGCATCGAGCCCGGCCGGCGCCATCACGGTCGCCTTGTTGGCGCAGCCGCTGGCGAGGAAGCGCGTCGGCTGCCAGCCGACCTCGTGCGCCTTGCGGATCGCCTGTGCGCAGGCGCGCGGCGTCACCGAGTAGATCATGAAGACGTCGGCCTTGGTGTTGGCGAGTGTCAGCACCTGCGAATCGACGGTGGGATCGGCGACCTCGAAGCTCGAGGCCATCGCGATCGCCTTGTCCGCATCGGCACCCAGCGCCTCCCTGACGCCGCGCAGATATTCCTTGCCGGCGTCGTCGTTCTGATAGAGCACCGCAAAGCGCGCATTCGGGTTCTTGGCGCGGGCATAGGCGACGTCGATCGCGGCCTCGCTGGTGTAGTTCGGCGCCCACGGCAGCGCCATCGACCAGGGCATGTTGGCGGGATCGTTCCACTTCGAGGCCGAGCTGATCAGGAACAGCTGCGGCACCTTGTTGCTGTTGAGATATTTGGCGATCGCCGAGCTCGGCGCGGTGCCCATGGTCGCGAAGATGAAGGCGACGCCGTCGCCCTCGACGAGGCGCCGCGCGGCCTCCATGGTCTTGGGCGGCGAGAAGGCATCATCCAGCGAGATCAGATTGAGCTTGCGGCCATTGACGCCGCCCTTCTCGTTGACCTCGTCGAAATAGGCCGAGATCACCCGGCCGGTGATGCTGAGCGGCGAGGCCGGCCCGCTATAGGGCATGGTATTGCCGATCTTGATCTCGATGTCGCTGACGCCGGGACCATAGGATTTTTGTGCGGAAGCAGGCGTGGACAGGCAGGCGGCAGCCAAAGCTGCGGCCAGGGCCAAAGCGGCTCTCATGGTGTCTCCCCGATGATATATCGCCGCGCGGCGAAGCGGCCGCGCTGCGCGCGGCTTTTGTCAGCGCGCCAGATCAGCGGAGTTCCGCAAGATGGTCTTGCGTCGAGTTGCTGATGGCCTGCTGCGCGCCTAAAGCGCGATGAGATTTGGATGAATCGTCATCGCGCTTTAGGTTATTGTTTGCGCATGATCTTTCCGGAAAACCGCTTCGCACTTTGCGCTAACGCGGCCCTTCGGGTCCGGATCATGCTTTAGCCGCGTCGCTTCAGGCTGAAGCCGAGGCTGATCCAGCCGGCGCCGGCCATGATCAGGTCGATGCCGAGGAACAGGCCGAGGATGTAGACGCTGTTCACCGGCCAGCGCGCCACGATCAAGAGGCCGAGCAGCAGCGTGATGACGGCCGACAGCGCCACCCAGACCCACGGGCTCTCGCGCTTCATGCTGAAGGCGAGAAACAGCCTGACGGCGCCCGAGGCGATCAGCGAGGCGCCGAGAAACAGCGTCAGCAGGACAGCCGCGAACAGCGGATTCTCGAAGGTCAGGAAGCCCGCGATCACGTAGAGCACGCCGAGCAGCGCCCAGATCAGGAACTTGCCCCAGCTCTTCATCTGGAACGCGCCGATGATCTCGGTGACACCAGCGACGATCATCATGGCGCCGACCACGATGACGCTCGCCACCGTCGCCATCACCATGCTGCCGAGCGCAATGAAGCCGGCGATGAGATAGACGACGCCGAGCGCGACGATCCAGCCCCATTTGGCATGCAGCGCCGCGATGCCGGAGCCAAGGCTTGGATGATGAGGCGTATCGGAAGCAAGGGTCATGGCGGCCACTCCTGCATGCGAAGCCCGGGGGCACACGCCAGAATAGCACGCACCGTGCCGGGACGACAGCCAGCAGAGCACCGTCACCGGCAACAACATTGACGCAAATCAAGATCTAATGCGGTGCATCATCCGCGCGAGCGCTCTATCTCGAGCTCGGCCCTGAGATTGTCGAGATCGCGATAAATTGAAGCGACCGCTAGCACGTGGCCGCCCTTGCGGTACTTCAGCAGGCAATCCTTGCCGGCAATGCTGCCGTCGATGGCGACCTCGTCGAAGCTCTCGGCATGACCGACATAGTTGATCGGGACGTCGTAGTGCTGGGACCAGAAGAACGGCACGGCGTCGAAGCGTTCGCGCCGGCCGAGCATGTTGCGCGCCGCGGTCTGGCCCTGGCGCTCCGCCACCACCCAATGCTCGACGCGGATGGTGTGCCGCGAATGCGGATCGGGCCAGCGCGCGATGTCGCCGGCGGCGAAGATGCCGGCGACGCTGGTTTCGAGATATTCAGTCACGCTGACGCCGCGGTCGGCGGCAAGCCCCGCCTGCTCGGCGAGCGCAAGGCGCGGCCTGACGCCGATGCCGACCACGACCAGGTCCGCCTCGATGACGGCGCCGCTCTTCAGCGTGGCGCGGGGGCCCTCGAGCCTCTCCACCGTGTCCTCGAGGTGGAACCTGACGCCCTTCTTTTCGTGCAGCGTACGAATGAAGTCGCCCATCTCGGACCCGAGCACCTTCTGCATCGGTCTCTCCTCCGGCGCAACCACATGCACCTCGAGCTTGCGCGCGCGCAAGGACGCCGCGACTTCCAAGCCGATGAAGCTGGCGCCGATCACCAGCGAACGCTTCGCGCCGCCGGCGGCCGTGATGATGGCGCGGCTGTCGGCGACGGAGCGCAAGGTGTGGACGTGGGGCTGCTCCGCACCCGGGATCTGCAGCTTGACGGGCTCGGCACCGGTCGCAAGCAGCAGCCGGTCGAATAGCAGGCTGTCGCCATTGCCGAGGGTCACGCTGCGTGCTCTTGGATCGATCGCCGCAACGTTCGTGCTGAGCCTGAGATCGATGCCGGCGCTCTGATAGTAGTCCTCGCCCCGCAGCGGCAGCCAATCCTCCGGCGCACTGCCGGCAAGGTAATCCTTGGAGAGATTCGGCCGATCGACCGGCATCGCGCCGTCATTGCTCAGCATGGTGATGGTGCCGGCAAAGCCTTCGCGCCGGAGCGTCTCCGCCGCAGCGAAGCCGGCGGCGCCGCCGCCGACGATGACGAATTTTTCGGGTGTCGGCGCATTGCGATGCGCGGCCGACGGCTTCGGCGCCTCACGCTTGCGCTGAACCAGAATCCTGTCCCGGTCCTGCGTCACCTCCCAGACCGCCAGCGCATTCAATGCCGGCGGACGCGTGGCCTCGCCTGTGCGCAGCGAGAAGCAGGCGTGATGCCAGGGGCAGCGGATGGTGTCGTCCACGACCAGGCCCTCGGCGAGCGGACCGTGATAGTGGCTGCAGGCGGGCTCGATTGCAAAGATCTCGCCGCCGGCCTGCACCAGCAGAACCTCTTCGCTCCCGACATGGCCGAGCAGCTTGCCGTCCTTGAAGTCGGCGAGCGATACGCCCCTGGTCAGATCCGGCCCGCTCGGCTTCTTGTCCTCGCTCATGGTCACCTCCTGACAGCATAATGCGCAACTCAGGAATTGGACGACGGGACGCGCAAAAGGTTCCTGCGATCGCGAAAATCAGGGACCGCCCGCCTCGCGCACGTCGAGCACGGCCTGCGCCCATTCGGCCGGCCGCTCCTGCGGCAAATTATGGCCGGCGCCCGCAAACACGCGCCGCTCGAAGAATCCCTCGAACTTGTGCGCGTGATGGGCGGTGCCGGGATTGACGCCGTCGCGGTCGCCGTCGATCGCGATGGTCGGCACGCGGACCTGTGGCTGCGCGGCGAGCTTCGCCTCGATCGCGGCATAGGCGGGATCGCCTTCGACCAGCGCATAGCGATGGCGATAGGAGTGGATAACGACATCGACGAAATCAGGATTGTCGAAGGACGTAGCGCTGTTCTCGAACGTCGCATCGTCAAAGGCCCATGTCGGCGACCACATCGACCAGAGCTGGCGGGCAAAGCCGCGCCGGTTGCGCTCCAGCGCGCGGCGGCCGCGCTCGTTGTGGAAGAGATATTGATACCAGAGCGCCGCCTCCTCCGGCGGCGAGGCCGGCTCCATGGATCGGGCGATGTTCTGGATGTTGTAGGAATTGCCTGAGACCAGCCCGACGACGCGCTCGGGATACAACGCCGAAACCACGCAGGCCGCGCGTCCGCCCCAATCGTAGCCGCCGACGATTGCGCGCGCGATGCCGAGCGCGTCCATGAAGGCGAGCAGATCGGCGCCGAGCGCGGCCTGCTCGCCGGAGCGCGGTGTTGCAGCGGAGCGAAATCGCGTCGGCCCATAGCCGCGCAACCAGGGTACCAGCACGCGCGCGCCGGCTTGCGCGAGGATCGGCGCGGCCTCGGCATAGGCGTTCACGTCGTAGGGAAAGCCGTGGCCCATGATGCAGGGCCAGCCATCGGGCGCGCCGTAGTCGCGATAGGCGATGTCGAGGACATCCGTGGTGATGGTTTTTTGTTGCATGGTTTTCTCACGGATTTCCGCGGTCGTAGCCCGGATGGAGCGCAGCGCAATCCGGGGTTCACGGATACAGGCGTCCCCGCATTCGCTTCGCTCCATGCGGGCTACAAGAGCCTTACTTCTGCGGCCCGGACAGCGAGATGTCGCGTTCGGCGCGGAACACGTTGCTGTAGAGATTGGCGATCCACTGCCGGCCGATCTCGGTCTTGTTGAGATAGCCGATCTCGGTCTGGATGTGCGGTGCGACGCTGTTCCAGTAGAATTGTGGATAGCGGTTCACGATGTCGGCGGGCGAGTCGTAGCCGAGCTGCCGGTTCATGCCCACTTCCTCGAACTCGTAGTAGAGCGCGTTGGCCTTGCGCAGATAATTGGGATCGCCGAGCTGGCCGATGAAATCGGCGGCGCGCAGGATCGAGGCTTCGTCGTCATATTCCTGCCCCTCACGGGCCGGAAAGCGCGTCCCCTCGATGGCGCGGGCAACACGCTCGGAGTCCACGCCGCGGATCGGGGGAAGCCGCCGCCGCACGAAAAGTTTCGACCGGTCAACGTGATACATCATCAGACTGGCATCGGATGCGCCGCGCGGCAGCGACACCTTGGTGCCGGCCTCGTCGATCAGGAAACCGTCCTCGTCGTCCTCCGCGAACAGGCCGCGCACATAGCCGATGTCGTGGGCGAGGCAGGCGATGAGGATATGAATGTAGTCTTCAGCATCGAGATGCGTGTGCAGATTGCGGCCAAGCATGATCGCCTGGGCTGCCAGCGTCACCAGCATCGTATGCTCGATGTTGTGATAGAGCGCATCGCTGTTGCCGATGCATTCCATCGCGGTGCGCGTCGAGGCCTCCACTACCCTGGCATAGGAATCGTCATACCTGCGACGCATGAACGAGCCCAGCAACTTCTCCAGGGATTCAGCCGCCAGTCTCGGTAACGTCATCATGGATGCAGCCCCGCTTGTCGGTGGTGTCCCACGCCAGCTCCCGACGTCCCATTGTTGCCTTCGACGCAAGAGCCAGCATAGCCCATCTTGGGCCGAGGGACCAAATCCCGGACCCAAATTACGTAAATTATGTTGCTCTTGTGCCCTGCGACATCGTGGTTGCGGTCGCGGCGCGACACAGCCGGGCCGACCAGTCGGAGGCTCCGCCCAGGCGCGGAAATCAAATTCGCTTTATCGCACGTCGGCGCAAGGCCGGCGCAATGAACCGCAGCCTGGCGCATGCGCCTGCATCGTCTTCGCGACCGCGGCGGAGGCCGCCGTCACTCCACCAGCAGCACGTCGACGGCGACGCCGAGCTTCTGCTTCGGCGAGCCGACGATGATGCCGTCGACCGGCGAGACGTCGGAGAAGTCGCGTGCCACCGCGAGCACGATATGGTCGTTCGCGACCAGAAGATCGTTGGTCGGGTCGAAATCGACCCAGCCCAGTTCCGGCCCGCACCACAGCGAGACCCAGGCATGGGTGGCGTCGGCGCCCTGCAGGCGCGGCTGGCCCGGCGGCGGAATGGTCCGCAAATAGCCGCTGACATAGGCCGCCGGCAGACCGAGCCCGCGCAGCCCTGCGATCATCACATGGGCGAAGTCCTGGCAGACGCCATGGCGCTTGTCGAAGACCTCGTTCAGCGGGGTCGAGATCACGGTGGCCTTGGGGTCGTAGCGAAACTGGTTGCGAATGCGATGCATGAGATCGACCGCGCCCTTGAGGATGCCCTCGCCGGGTGGAAAGCTTTCCGCCGCATAGGCGCTGACCGGGCGCAGCACCGGCACCAGGGGGCTCGCAAAGACATAGCCGACCGGCGATGACGGCCCGAGGCTGGTCGCCTCAAACGCGATGTCGCGAATGCTCTCCCAGGGCGGACTGGAAGCATCGCGCGCCGGCGGCTGGCGCGATACGGAGACGCGCGAGCGCGAGTCGATGCGCAGATTGCGATGCGCGGCCTCGATGACGACGCTCTCGGTCAGCGTGCCGAAGAAGTCGCGACGAACGTTACGCTCGGACGGGCGCGGACGGATCTCGGCCTGGTGCGAGATCAGCTCCTGACCGTTGCCGCTTCTAGGCTCCAGCCGCAGCGTGCAGCGGGCGAAGCTGACCGGACTTTCGTATTCGTAAGTCGTCACGTGACGGATGTCGTAGATCACGCCAGCCCCGTCAGCTTTTCCGGCCGGCTGGCATTCGGGCCGTGCGGGAAATAGTGCAGCCCGATCGCCTCGGCGAGGCTGAGCAGATCCTGTTCCAGCGCGAACAGCGTCTTGACCTCGAGCTTCTCGGCCTCGGCCGTCGCCAGCATCGCCTGCACCGCCACCGCAAGCCGCTGCGGCTGCTCGATCAGGCCGTGCTCCTTCAGGCTCGGCAGCGCCGCGATGTGCTCGTTCAAGGTCGCGACCTGGAAAGCCACCGAACGCGGATTGTAGCTGTCGAGCACCGCGAGGTCGCGCACGGGGGCGAGGATCGGCGCCAGCAGATAGCGCGAACGGTAGGTGATCTGGGAATCCACCAGCGTCAGCAGGATGTCGAGATCCTCGTCGCCGGCCTCGTCATATGCAAATTGACGTGCAAAGCGCGTGGTGTTGATGGCGCGCTCGGTGCGGCGGCCGATGTCGAGGAAGCGCCAGCCGGCGGCGCGGTTCATGTTCTCCTGCGCAAGGCCGGCGAAGCTCGCCAGCTCCTGCAAGGTCAGCTCGGCCGCGCTGAGCACGCTGTCGTCGTCCTCGACCTCATAGGCGAGGCGCTCGGCCATCTCGGTGATGACCTGCCAGGCGTCGGGCGACAGCCGCTCGCGCAAGGATGTCGCCGTGCGCTGGGCTGCGCGCACCAGCGAAAGCGCCGAGCCGAAACGCTCCGCGCTCTGCAGCGCCTCGGCGACGATGCGCCCGGGCGCCGCGCGCGAGGTCTGCGAGATCGCGCCCCAGGCCACCAGCATGCGCTGGATGCGTTCGGCCGATTGCAGCGAGGCCGCGGTGCCCTTGTTGGGCCCGCTGGGCGAACCCAGCGCGCGCACCAGCCGCAGCGTCGCCTCGGCGCGTTCGAGATAGCGGCCGAGCCAGAACAGATTGTCGGCGGCACGGCTCGGCAGCACGCCGGCGATGCGGCGGATGCGGACCTTGTCGGTCGCCGGCAGCAGCGTCGCGGTCGAGACCTGCTTGTCGGAGACGACCCAGACGTCGGCGGCGCGGGCGCCGTCCCCCATCGACACCGCGCGCGCATCGGCCTGCTCTGCGATCCGGCAGAAGCCGCCGGGCATGATGGCCCAGCCGTCCGCCGTTGCGGCCGCGAACACGCGCAGCACGAAGGGACGCGGCGTGATCTGGCCCTGCTCCCACACCGGCATGGTCGAGAGCCGCACCACCTCCTGGCCGACATAGTCCATGCCGCGCCCGCTGATCGCGTCGATCAGGCGCTGGCGTCCGGATGCGTCGAGCTCGCTCGCAAGCACCGGCCCCGTGCTGTCGAAGCCGGGCACGCCGCGACGGTAAGCGCCTTCGATCGCGACCTCGTCGAGCCGCGACAGCACCTCATCGCGCGCGCTGCGCTGGCCGCACCACCAGGTCGCGATGTGCGGCATCTTCAACTCTTCGCCGAGCAGGCGACGGCTCAGCGCAGGCAGGAAGCCGAGCAGCGCCCGTGCCTCCAGCACGCCCGAGCCCGGCATGTTGGCGACGACGACGCCGTCCTTGCGCAGCACGTCGATCAGGCCGGGCACGCCCAGCCGCGAGGAGGCATCGAGCTCGAGCGGATCGAGCGAATTGGAATCGACGCGGCGCAAGAGCACGTCGAGGCGCTTGAGGCCGGCAACGGTGCGGATGTGGATGCGGTTGTCGCTGACGGCGAGATCGTCGCCCTCGACCAGCAGGAAGCCGAGATAGCGTGCCAGCGTGGCGTGCTCGAAATAGGTCTCGCTGAAGCTGCCGGGCGTCAGCACGCCGATCCGTGGTTCATCACGGTCGGCGCGCGCGCGCAGACTGTCGCGGAACGCCTCGAAGAACGGCGCGACGCGCGGCACGTTCATCGACTTGTAGAGATCGGAGAAGGCGCGCGAGAGCACCAGGCGATTTTCCAGCGCATAGCCCGCGCCTGACGGCGCCTGGGTGCGGTCGCCGAGCACCCACCAGCGGCCGTCGGGGCCGCGGCCGACATCGGCGGCATAGATCGAGAGATAGCGCCCGCCCGGCGGCGGCACGCCGCAGACGGGGCGGAGATATTCGGGGCTGCCGGCGATCGCCGCCGCAGGGAGCGCACCTTCTGCAACCAGGCGGCCCTCGCCATAGATGTCGCGCAGCACGAGCTCGAGCAGCTCGGCGCGCTGGGTGATGCCGGCGCAGAGCTGCTGCCAGTCGGCCTCGTCGATCAGCAGCGGCAGATGGCTGATCGACCAGGGCCGGTCGGCGCTGTCGCCGGGCGCGCGGTAGGTGACGCCGGCCTCGCGCAGATGGCGGTCGGCCATGCCGAAGCGACGCTCGACCTCGTCGGGGGCGAGCGCACCGAAGGCGTCGAAGAAGCGGCTCCAGACCGCGCGCGGTGCGCCGTCGGGCCCCAGGAACTCGTCGGGAATGCCGGGCAGGCGGCTATAGTCGCGGACCCATTGCGTGATACGTTGCTGGGCCTGTGCCCTGCCCGCCTGGTCGTTGCCTTCCGCTGCGCCCTCGCCCATGGGCCTTTCCCTCCACCCTCATACTCATTGCAGGAGCGGGGTCCGCAAGTCGAGGGTCAGCGGAAATTCATTTGTGCGTTCCTCGGGTGGCGGCTGCATAGGACCCGGGGTGTGGCCGTGATCCTGGAAGCGCGCCAGCCGCCGCGCCTCGGCCTCATAGGTGTTGACCGGCTTGGTGTCGTAGTTGCGACCGCCGGGATGGGCGACGTGGTAGACGCAGCCGCCGAGCGAGCGGCCGTTCCAGGTATCAATGAGATCAAAGGTCAGGGGCGCGTGGACGGGGATGGTCGGGTGCAGGCCGGAGGCCGGCTGCCAGGCCTTGAAGCGGACGCCGGCCACGGCTTCGCCCGAGCGGCCGGTCGAGGTCATCGGCAGGCGGCGGCCGTTGCAGGTCACGATGTGGCGCCCCTCGACAAAACCCTCCGCCTTGACCTGGAGCCGTTCGACCGACGAGTCGACATAGCGCACGGTGCCGCCGGCCGAGCCCTCCTCGCCGAGCACATGCCAGGGCTCCAGCGCCTGCCGCAGCTCCAGCGTCACGCCGCCATGATGGATACGGCCGAAGGCGGGGAAGCGGAATTCGAGCTGGGCCAGATACCATTCCGGCTCGAACGGATAACCGAACTGCTTGAGCTCGGTGAGCACGTCGAGAAAATCTTCCCAGATGAAATGCGGCAGCATGAAGCGGTCATGCAGCGCGGTGCCCCAGCGCACGAACTTGCCGGTCTGCGGCTCGCGCCACATCTTCGCGATCAGCGCGCGGATCAGCAGTTGCTGGGCCAGCGACATGCGCGGATCCGGCGGCATTTCGAGCGCGCGGAATTCGACGAGGCCGAGCCGCCCGGTGGGACCGTCAGGCGAATAGAGCTTGTCGATGCAGATCTCGGCGCGATGGGTATTGCCGGTGATGTCGACGAGCAGATGCCGGAACAGCCGGTCCACCAGCCACAGCGGCGTCTGGTAGCCCGGTGGCGGCACGTGCGAGAGCGCGATCTCGAGCTCGTAGATGCTGTCGTGGCGCGCCTCGTCGATGCGCGGCGCCTGGCTGGTCGGGCCGATGAACAGGCCGGAGAAGAAGTAGGACAACGAGGGATGCCGCTGCCAGTACAAGACCAGACTCTTCAGGAGATCGGGCCGGCGCAGGAACGGCGAGTCCTGCGGGCTCGAACCGCCGACCACGACGTGGTTGCCGCCGCCGGTGCCGGTGTGGCGGCCGTCGACCAGGAAACGGTTGGCGCCGAGGCGGACCTTCCCTGCGTCCTCATAGAGGCCGGAGGTGATCTCGACCGCATCGCGCCAGCTCTTGGCCGGCTGGATGTTGATCTCGATGACTCCGGGGTCGGGCGTGACCTTGATGACCTCGATGCGCGGATCGAACGGCGGCGGATAGCCCTCGACATGGACCTGGAGCTGCATCTCCTCGGCGGTGGCTTCGAGTGCAGCTATCAGCTCGAGATAATCCTCGATGCGCTCGACCGGCGGCATGAACGCGCAGAGCACGCCGTCGCGGACTTCGACCGACATCGCGGTGCGGACCGGGATGGAGGTGTTGAGATGCTCGGGCGCGACGCGTGGCGGCGCTTCCGGGCGCGCCGCCAGCGTGAACACCGGCAGCTTGCCGCGCGGCTCCATCGGGTCGCGCTCGATGATGTAGGGATATTGGTTGGGCGGGACGTAGCCGAGTGAGCCGATCGGCAGGCGCAGGCCGAGCGGTGAATCGCCTGGCGTCAGGAACAAATGATTGCGCCGGAGTTGCCAGCGCTCGCTGCGCCAGCGCGGCGGCGCATTCCAGCGCTGCACCGGCAGCACGAAGCCGCGCGGCGTGTTGAGGCCCTGCTCGAACACCCGCGCCATGCGCGCACGCGCTTCCGGATCGGATAATTTGGAGTCGGTCGGACTGACGTTGACGGGAAGCTCGGCTTCCTTCTGAAGCCAGAGCGCGGTGTCCTCATAGGCCGGCATGATATAGCCGGGATCGAGCCCCAGCCGCAACGCCGCGCCCTCCATGAAGGCCTCGGCGTCCTTCGTCTCGGCAGGCCGGGGATTCTCGATCTTGGCGATGAGATCGGCGTTCTTCCAGATCGGCACGCCGTCCTTGCGCCAGTAGAGACCGAAGGCCCAGCGCGGCAGGCTCTCGCCCGGATACCATTTGCCCTGGCCGTAATGCAGCAGGCCGCCGGACGCAAAGCGCGTGCGCAGGCGGCGGATCAGATCGTCCGCGAGCGTGCGCTTGGTGGGACCAACGGCCTCCGTATTCCACTCGCCCGCTTCGAGATCGTCGACCGAGACGAAGGTCGGCTCGCCGCCCATGGTGAGCCGCACGTCCTGCGCGGCGAGATCGCCGTCGACCTGCTCGCCGAGATCGTTGAGCCGCGCCCAGGATTCGTCGGAGAACGGTTTTGTTATGCGCGGCGCCTCGCGGATGCGGCGGACGCTCATGTCGAATTCGAACTCGACCTCGGCAAAGCCGGCGCCGCCGGAGATCGGCGCAGCCGAGCGATAATGCGGCGTGGCGGCGACCGGGATGTGGCCCTCGCCCGCGAGCATGCCGGAGGTGGCGTCAAATCCGATCCAGCCCGCGCCCGGCAGGTAGACCTCGGCCCAGGCGTGCAGATCGGTAAAATCGTTCTCGACCTCAGGCGGCCCCTCGATCGGATCGATGTCGGGACGGATCTGGATCAGGTAACCGGAGACGAAACGCGCGGCGAGCCCGAGATGGCGCAGCGTCTGGATCAGGAGCCAGGCGGAGTCGCGGCACGAGCCGGCACCGGAGGAGAGCGTCTCCTCCGGCGTCTGGACGCCGGGCTCCATGCGGATGATGTAGCGGACGTGCTTCTGAAGCTCGCGGTTGAGATCAACCAGGAAGTTGACGGTGTTGGGAGCTTCGTGCGGGATCGTGTCGAGAAATTTCGCGAACAGGCGATCGGGCTTGATGGTCTCGAGATACGGCGCAAGCTCCGTCTTCAGGTCTTTGGTATACTCGAACGGAAAGCTGTCGGCGTAGGGCTCGACGAAGAAGTCGAACGGGTTGACCGTGGTCATCTGCGCCGTGAAGTCGACCTCGAATTTCAGCTCGGTGGTCTTCTCCGGGAAGACGTAGCGCGCGAGCCAGTTGCCTTGCGGGTCCTGCTGCCAGTTCACGAAATGGTTGGCCGGGGTGACCTTGAGCGAATAGCTCAGGATCGGCGTGCGCGTGTGCGGCGCCGGCCGCAGGCGGATGGTCTGCGGTCCCAGATCGATCGGGCGGTCGTATTTGTAGTGCGTGACGTGGTGTAATGCGACGTAGATCGACACGGGGTGCGGTGCTCCAGCAGCTTTTTTGAGCAGAACACCTGACGTCAATGCGATCAAGCACTAACAACGGGCAGAGGGTGCCTATGCAAGGTGCGGGCCGAGTGTTTGTGGGGCGTTATCCGGTACGCCGGCGACGCTGTAACCCCGAACTCAGTATCGTAGGGTGGGCAAAGCGAAGCGTGCCCACGTCTGTGCCCGATTGATGCGAAGACGTGGGCACGGCGCAAGTGCGCCTTTGCCCACCCTACGATTCTACGACGTCGCCACAGCGTCATGGCCGGGCTTGTCCCGGCCATCCACGACCCTTCGTTTGCGGTCCCCAAGAACGTGGATGCCCGGGACAAGCCCGGGCATGACGACCTCTTGTGGATCCAGGTGCTGTGGCTCCCCTGCGCAGCCCTACGCCGCCGAGGTCAGCCGCTGCAGGAACTGCGTCACCTCGCGGCGGAGCGTCTCGACTTCACCGTGGACGCGCTCGGAGGCGGTGTTGACGCGGCTGGCGACGCGGCCGGTGTCGGCGGCGGCATCGCTGATGCCTGTCACGTTGGAGGAGACCTGGGAGGTGCCGGCCGAGGCTTCCTGGACGTTGCGGGCGATCTCGCGCGTCGCGGCCCCCTGCTGCTCGATCGACGCCGCAATGCTGGCGGTGATGTCGTTGATCTCGGCGATGGTCTGCGCGATCGCCTCGACGGCCGCGACCGAATTGGTGGTCGACTGCTGCATCTCGCCGACCTTGGCGCTGATCTCTTCGGTCGCCTTCGCGGTCTGGTTGGCAAGGCTCTTGACCTCGGAGGCCACCACCGCAAAGCCGCGGCCGGCGTCCCCTGCCCGCGCCGCCTCGATGGTGGCGTTGAGCGCGAGCAGATTGGTCTGCGAGGCGATCTCGCTGATCAGCTTGACGACGTCGCCGATCCGCATGGCCGCGTCCGCCAGCGTGCGTATCTCGCTGCCGGCGCGATTGGCTTCGTTCACGGCGCGCCCCGTGCTCGTGGTCGAGCCAGCCACCTGGCGGCTGATCTCGGCGATGGAGGATGCGAGCTGCTCCGCCGCGCTGGCGACGGTGGCGACGTTGCGCGAGGCCTGGTCGGAGGCGCTGAGCACGCCGGAGGTCTGCCGGCTGGTCTTCTCGGCCGCCGATGCCATCTGGCCGGCGTCGGATTCGAGGTCGGTAGCGGCGCTCACCAGGGTGCCGGCGACCTGGTCGAGATGCGTGCCGAACTGTCTTGCGAGGTCCGCGATCTCGACCACGCGGCGGCCGAGGCTCTCGGTGCCGGAATTGATGACGGTGGCCGAACGGCGGAACGAGCCGGGCAGCCCGCGCGCCAAGATCTTGCGGAAATACTTGCCGCGGCTGGCATACTCCATCGATGCCGAAGCTTCGCGCTGGAAGGCGTCGGTGATGTCGAGCATGTCGTTGACGGATTTCTGGATCGCTCCGATCCGCCCGGCTTGCCGCTCGCTGAGGATGCGCGCCTCGAGATCGCCATGCGCCGCCTTGCGGCAGACATCGGCGACCTCATCGACCGCCAGCGCCGTGCGATGCTGGCACCAGAGGGCGTAACCGAGCAGCGCGACCGTCGCGCCGAGCAACACGGCATTGGCGATTCCGGTCACACCGAGAAACGAAAGTCCGAATGCAACGACGGCAAGAACACACGCGAGCGCGGTCGCTCCCTGGGCCTTAGAGAGAGAGCACAAATTCATCGTAACAGACACCCTGTTGCTTGAGCAGTCCGACCATCGCCTCGAAGCTCGCATGCATGCCGTCCCTGGCATTGGGATGCCGCGCTTCTTCCGCGCACAGCGTCTTGTAGATCGGCTTGATGCGCTCGATCTGCGCCGGATCGGGCTTGCGGCGGTTGGAGTGATAGCCGACGATATTGCCGCGCTCGTCGAAGGTCGGCGTGACGTGGGCGAACACCCAGTAATGGCTGCCGTCCTTGGCCAGATTGACGACGTAGGCGAAGATCTCCTGCTTGGACTGCAGCGTATCCCAGAGCAGCTTGAACACGGCGCGCGGCATGTCGGGATGGCGGATCAGGCTGTGGGGCGCGCCCATCAGCTCGGCGTAAGAGTATTTCGCCATGCGAATGAAGACGTCGTTGGCGTAGGTGATGCGGCCCTTGAGATCGGTCTTGGACACGATTAGCTCCTCCTCACCGAGGAGGGTTTCCACGCCAGTCGGCCGTATCGCACGCGTCATCGTTGACGAATCCTGTCGAAGGGCAGCGCCCTCGAAGGAGTCGCCCGCATCACCTCACGATTACGGTGCGAAATGTTAATCCCGAGTGACCGCAGGAACTGCTGCGGTCATAGGACACCTACGTATGACTACGTAGGTGTCCGCATCCTGTCATTCCGGCAGCGAGGTGCATCAGCACCGTCACATCGTCGCGCCCAGCACCCAGGGCGCGAACTCGGCGCCGCCGAAATCGAAGCTCTCGCTCTTGGTCGGCTGGCCCGAGGCGGTCTTGAGGATGAGATCGAAGATGCGCTGGCCACATTGCTCGACGCTCTCCTCGCCTTCGAGGATGGTGCCGCAATTGACGTCCATGTCCTCTTCCATGCGCTTGTACATGGGCGTGTTGGTGGCGAGCTTGATCGAGGGCGCGGGCTTGCAGCCGAACACGCTGCCGCGGCCCGTGGTGAAGCAGACGAGGTTGGCGCCGCCGGCGACCTGTCCCGTCGCGGCGACCGGATCGTAGCCGGGCGTATCCATGAACACGAAGCCGCGCTTCGTCACCGGCTCGGCGTAGCGCAGCACCTCGACGAGATTGGTGGTGCCGGCCTTTGCCATCGCGCCGAGCGACTTCTCCAGGATGGTGGTGAGACCACCGGCCTTGTTGCCGGGGCTCGGATTGGCGTTCATCTCGGCGCCTTCGCGCGTCGTATACTCGTCCCACCAGCGCATGAGATCGACCAGCTTCTCGCCGACCTCGCGGCTGACGGCGCGGCGCGTCAGCAGGTGCTCGGCGCCGTAGGTCTCCGGCGTCTCCGACAGGATCACGGTGCCGCCGTGGCGGACGACGAGATCGCTGGCGGCGCCCAGCGCGGGGTTGGCCGAGACGCCGGAATAGCCGTCCGAGCCGCCACATTGCAGCGCCACGGTGAGCTCGCTCGCCGGCACCGTCTCGCGCTTGACCTTGTTGGCATCGGCGAGCGCCTCGCGCACGAAGGCGATGCCTGCCTCGACCGTCTTGCGGGTGCCGCCGACCTCCTGGATATCCATCGCACGCAGGCGACCGGCGAGCTTCTGCTCTTCCATCAGCCCGCCGATCTGGTTCACCTCGCAGCCGAGGCCGAGCACGATGACATGCGAGAAATTGACGTGGCGCGCATAGCCGCCGAGCGTGCGGCGGAGCAATGCCAGCGGCTCGTTCTGCGTCATGCCGCAGCCGGTCTTGTGGGTCAGCGCGACCACGCCGTCGACGTTGGGGAAATCGGCCAGCGGATTGTCGCCGGTGAAGGGATTCTTCTTGAAGACGTCGGCGACGAGGCTAGCGACATGCGCGCTGCAATTCACCGAGGTGAGGATGCCGATATAGTTGCGCGTGGCGACGCGGCCGTCCGGACGGCGGATGCCTTCGAACGTCGCCGGCAGGTCGAAGTTCGGCGTCGGCTTGACGTCGGCGCAATAGGCGTAGTCCTTGGAGAAATCGCCCATGCCGCAGTTCTGCACGTGCACGTGCTGGCCCGGCGCGATCGGAATGGTCGCAAAGCCGATGATCTGGCCGTAGCGGATCACCGGCTCGCCCACCGCGATCGGCTTGATCGCGACCTTGTGGCCGGAGGGAATGCGATCGATCGTGGTCACGCCATCGGCCACCAATGTTCCCGGCGGCAGGCTCGCGCGCGCGATCACCACGCCATCATCGGGATGCAGGCGGATGACGGGGCTGATGGTCATGGTAGATCTCCTTGGGTCTCTTACTTCACCTCTCCCCGTTCTTACGGGGAGAGGTCGGATCGCGCAGCGATCCGGGTGAGGGGCAAGCCGCGCGTTCGATCGTTAGATTGGTTCGTGTTGAGAGAGGCCCCTCACCCTAACCCTCTCCCCGCAAGAGCGGGGAGAGGGAAAGGAGAGAGAGCTTAGGCCTTGCCGGCCGAATCCTTGCGGGTCGCGTTGACCTGCATCTTGGCGTAGGTCGTCATCAGGCCGACTTCGTTCGAGAGCGTCACCAGCTTGAATCCCATGTTGATGGCGCGTGCCGCGCCTTCGGCGCCGCTGCAATGGATGCCGGGGTTGAGGCCGCGCTTGCCGCATTCCCTAATGATCTTCTCGTAGATCGCGAGGATCTCGGGCTCGCTGCGGTCGAGCTTCGGCTCGAGGCCGTAGGAGAAGCCGAGGTCGGAAGGGCCGATATAGACGCCGTCGATGCCTTCGACGTCGAGGATCGCTTCCATGTTCTCGACCGCGGTCTTCGTCTCCATCATCGGCAGCAGCACGATCTCGTCGTTGGCCGTCTTCTGGTAGGAACCGGCGGTGCCGTACATGCCGGCCCGGATCGGGCCGTTGGAGCGCACGCCCTTCGGCGGATATTTCGCATAGGAGACGAGGTTCCGGGCTTCCTGCGGGGTGTTGACCATCGGGCAAATCACGCCATAGGCGCCGCCATCCAGCACCTTGCCGATGATGCCGGGCTCGTTCCAGGGCACGCGGACCATCGGGGTCACCGGGTGCTTGTCCATGGCCTGGAAGCATTGCACCATCGAGAGATAGTCCTGCACGCCGTGCTGCATGTCGACCGTGACGCTGTCGAAGCCGCATTGCGCGACCATCTCGGCCGAGAAGCCGGAGGGAATTGCCAGCCACGCATTGACCACGGCCTTGCCCGACTTCCAGATCTCTTTGACTTTGTTCGCCACGTTGCCTTCCTTCTTTGTTGTTTGGACCGTCGTCACCATGACGAGCGCCGCGTCAGGCGGCGCCGTTATTACCGCGAACCCGATCGCCGCGCTACGCTCGCGATGACGCAAGATGTCATCCGGCAAGGGGGGCATCCGTCCCGGCACCGAGTTTCGAGCGATCGGCTTGGGCGGCACTTTGAGCGAAAAAGCGCGGTCATGTCCATGACAGTTGCCGCGCGGGAGCGCATATCTGCTGTCACTCCTCGGCACTTGCCTCGTTGCCGGCGCCGAGCCCAGCGAGACTGTGTTCGAGCTCGCCAAGCATCTCCTGCAATTCGGCGAGCTTGCGGGCGCCGAACCGGCTGGTGATCTCCGCGTAGATCGCCTCCGACGTCGGCGCCACGGCGGCCATCAGCTTCACGCCCTCCTTCGAGATCGAGACCATGCTGCGGCGCTGGTCCGCCTTGGCCGTCTTGCGCTCGATCAGGTTGCGCGCCTCGAGATCGCGCAGGATGCGCGACAGGCTCGGCCCGAGCAGGAACGCCGTGCGCGCGAGTTCCGTGACCTCGGCGGCCTCGATGGCGGCGAGCGCGCGCAGGATGCGCCATTGCTGCTCGGTGAGGCCGTGCTCGCGCAGCGAGGGGCGGAACTGCCGCATCACCGCCTCGCGCGCCCTGAGCAGCGACATCGGCAGCGAGCGCGAGAAGTCGCGCATTGGCACCTGGCGCGCGGCTGGCGCGCTTCCGTTCGCGGGATCGGCCGGTCTCTTGCTCATGACGCCCCTTCAGACCGCAAAACGTTTGCAGTGCAGCAAACCCAGATTCTGTTTGACGCATTCACTTAACATGTTAAGTAGCACCACGATTTGTAAGATCACGAATGGCGCTTTCCAACGACGATATCCAGGCTTGCGCAAGGCGTCTGCACCAGGCGGAGAAGACCCGCACGCAGATCCGCCAGCTCTCGCAGGAATTCCCTGACATCAGCATCGCCGATGCCTACGCGATTCAGAAGGCCTGGGTCGAGGTCAAGATCACCGAAGGGCGTATCGTCAAGGGCCACAAGATCGGCCTGACCTCGAAGGCGATGCAGAGCGCGCTCAATATCGACGAGCCGGATTCCGGCGTGCTGCTCGACGACATGTTCTTCGCCGATGGCGGCCTCGTTCCGACCGAGCGCTTCATCGCGACGCGCGTCGAGGCCGAGCTCGCCTTCGTCATGAGCAAGCGGCTCGCCGGCCCTGACTGCACGATGTTCGACGTGCTCAACGCCACCGACTTCGTGGTGCCTGCGCTGGAGATTTTGGACACGCGGATCGAGCGCGTCGATCCCAAAACCAAAGCCACGCGAAAGATTTTCGACACCATCGCCGACAATGCGGCGAATGCCGGCATCGTGCTCGGGGGACGGCCGATCCGTCCGCTGGACGCCGACCTGCGCTGGATCGGCGCGCTCTGCTTCAAGAATGGCCAGCTCGAAGAGACCGGCCTTGCCGCCGGCGTGCTCAATCATCCCGCGACCGCCGTGGCGTGGCTTGCGAACAAGATCGCGCCGCTTGGGCTTGCACTGGAGCCCGGTCAGGTCGTGCTCGCCGGCTCCTTCATCCGCCCGATCGAGACCCGCAAGGGCGACACAATTCAAGCCGATTATGGCGCCTACGGCTCGGTGAGTTGCTACTTCGCGTAAACCAACAAGACGACACAGGGAGTGAAACCGCGATGCCGCATTTCACGATCGAATATTCGGCCAATCTCGATGGCCGCCTCGACATCGACACGGTGTGCGAAGTCGTGCGCAAGGCTGCTGTCGAGACCGGCATCTTCCCGCTCGGCGGCATCCGCGTCCGCGCGATCAAATGCGAGCATTATGCGATCGCAGACGCGCGGCAGGATTACGGCTTTCTCGACATGGTGCTGCGCATCGGCGAGGGCCGCGATCTTCCCACGCGGCAGAAAGCCGGCGAGCATGTTTTCCAGGCGCTCTCAAAGCATCTTGATCCCGTCTTCGCCGCCAGCAAGTTCGCTTTGTCGTTCGACATGCAGATCAACGACAAGGATACGAGCTGGAAGCGCAACAACATCCACGACGCCCTGAAGGTGGAGGCCGCCCATGGATAAGCCGACCCCGAAAGCCGATGTGTTCCAGGCCAACCGCGACCGCGTCGCGCCGCTGCTGAAAAACCTGCGTGCCGACGGCATCGGCCACATGATCGACGGCAAGATCGTGCCTGCGATCTCCGGCGAGACGTTCGAGACCAAATCGCCGGTGGATGGCGCGGTGATCGCCAGCGTTGCCCGCGGCAATGCGGAGGATATCGATCGGGCGGCAACGGCCGCGGCCCTCGCCTTCAAGTCCTGGCGCGACATGGGCCCTGCAATGCGGCGCAAGCTGCTGCATCGGGTGGCTGACGCCATCGAGGACAATGCCGACGACATCGCCGTGCTCGAATGCATCGACACGGGACAAGCCTATCGCTTCATGGCCAAGGCCGCGATCCGCGCCGCCGAGAATTTCCGCTTCTTCGCCGACAAATGCGCCGAGGCGCGCGACGGCCTCAACACGCCGAGCGACGAGCACTGGAACATCTCGACGCGCGTGCCGATCGGCCCGGTCGGCGTGATCACGCCATGGAACACGCCGTTCATGCTATCGACCTGGAAGATCGCCCCTGCCCTCGCGGCAGGCTGCACCGTCGTGCACAAGCCGGCCGAATGGTCGCCGGTGACGGCCTCCATTCTGGGAAGGCTCGTCAAGGAGGCCGGCGTTCCCGATGGCGTGCTCAACACCGTGCACGGCTTTGGCGAAGAGGCCGGCAAGGCTTTGACCGAGCATCCCGCCATCAAGGCGATCGGCTTCGTCGGCGAGAGCGCGACGGGATCGGCGATCATGGTTCAGGGCGCGCCGACCTTGAAGCGCGTGCATTTCGAGCTCGGCGGCAAGAACCCCGTGATCGTGTTCGACGATGCCGATCTCGACCGCGCGCTCGATGCCGTCGTGTTCATGATCTACTCGCTCAACGGCGAGCGCTGCACCTCATCCAGCCGCCTGCTGATCCAGCAAAACATCGCGGACAAGTTCATCGAGAAGCTGACCGCGCGGGTGAAGGCGCTGAAGGTCGGCCATCCCCTCGATCCCGCCACCGAGATCGGGCCGCTGATCCACGAGCGGCATCTGGCAAAGGTCTGCTCCTATTTCGATGTCGCGCGCCAGGACGGCGCTGTGATCGCCGCCGGTGGCAAGGCCTATGACGGCCCCGGCGGTGGACACTATGTCGAGCCGACCTTGGTGACCGGTGCGCACGGCAAGATGCGCGTGGCGCAGGAGGAGGTGTTCGGCCCGTTCCTCACGGTGCTGCCCTTCAAGGACGAGGCGGACGCCGTCGCGATCGCCAACGACATCCGCTATGGCCTCACGGGCTATGTCTGGACCAACGACGTCGGCCGCGCTCTCCGCGTCGCCGACGCGCTGGAAGCCGGCATGATCTGGCTGAACTCGGAGAACGTCCGCCATCTGCCGACGCCGTTCGGCGGCATGAAGGCCTCGGGCATCGGCCGCGACGGCGGCGATTACTCGTTCGACTTCTACATGGAAACCAAGCACGTCTCGCTGGCGCGGGGCACGCACAAGATTCAGAAGCTGGGAATTTAGGGAAACAGTCGTTCCGGGACGATGCGAAGCATCGGACCCGGAACCTCGAGATTCCGGGTTCGGCTCTTCGAGCCGCCCCGGAATGACAGGAGACCGAGGGGAAACGCCAATGCCCGTACCGCAACACGTCTTCGAGCCGCCGTTCAACATCATCCGCTCCAGCCACGTCGTGCTCGACGTCACCGATCTGAAGCTGAGCCGCGAATTCTACGAGACCACCGTCGGCCTGCATGTCGAGGACGCCGACGACAAGGTCGTTTACCTGCGCGCCGCAGAGGAGCACCAGCACCATTCGCTGGTGCTGCGCAAGGCGGCCGTGCCCGCCTGCGCCCGGCTCGGCTTCAAGGTCGGCAACGACCGGGATCTCGACAAGGCCGCCGCCTTCCTCTCCGAGAATGGCCTCGCTTACGCCTTCGTCGACCAGCCGTTCCAGGGGCGCACGCTCCAGTTCACCGATCCGTTCGGCTTCCAGATCGAGCTCTATGCGTCGATGGACCGGCGGCCGCATCTGCTCCGCCGCTACGATCTCTACCGGGGCTGCCACCCGCAGCGGCTCGACCATTTCAACGTCTTCGCCGCCGAGGTGCAGGACACCGTCGACTTCTACGCACGGCTCGGCTTCCGCCTCACCGAATATGCCGAGGAGGACGGCCCGAACGGACGCATCGCCGCGGCCTGGATGCATCGCAAGGGTAACGTGCACGATTTCGCGATCACCAACGGCAAGGGCCCGCGGCTGCACCATTTCGCCTACTGGACGCCGACGGCGATGAACATCATCCATCTCTGCGACGTCATGGCCTCGCAAGGCTTCGTCAAGAACATCGAGCGCGGCCCCGGACGCCACGGCATCTCGAACGCCTTCTTCCTCTATGTCCGCGATCCCGATGGACATCGGCTGGAGCTCTACACCAGCGACTATTTTACAGGCGATCACGACCACGAGCCGCTGCGCTGGTCGCTGCGCGATCCGCGCCGCCAGACGCTGTGGGGCGCGCCGGCGCCGCGCTCCTGGTTCGAGCAGGGCTCGCCGTTCAGCGGGCAAGCCGTGCGCGAGCCGAAATTCGTCGCCGACGTGCTGGTGGCGGATTGATGCGGGTGACAAGCAAAACCTCTCTCCCCGTCGTCCCGGCGAAAGCCGGGACCCATAACCACAGGGAGAAGTTTGGCGAAGACTGGTCGTTCGGGATTGTCACCACGCGCTATCGATAAATTCCGCGGTATGGGTCCCGGCCTTCGCCGGGACGACGCAAGGTAATGAGCAGCCGATGACACTCCCTCGCCTCGCCACTTATTCCGTCAAGGGCGCAACCCGCTACGGCGCCGTCCTCGACGGCGGCATCATCGATCTCTCCGCGCGCTACGCAAAAGACTATCCGACGCTGCGCGAGGTGATCGCGGCCGGCAAGCTCGTGAGCCTTGCCGAGGAAGCCGCCGGCCGCGCACCGGATCACGCGCTCACTGAGATCACCTGGCTGCCGCCGATCCCAGCGCCGGAGAAGATCATCTGCATCGGCGTCAACTATCCCGACCGCAACGCCGAGTACAGGGACGGCCAGGAGGCGCCGAAATATCCGAGCATGTTCATGCGCTCGCCCCGCTCTTTCGTCGGCCACGACACGCCGCTGGTGCGCCCGCGCGCCTCGCACCAGCTCGACTATGAGGGCGAGATCGTGCTCGTGATCGGCAAGCAAGGCCGGCACATTGCGGAAAGCACAGCGCTTGACCACATCGCCGCGCTGACGCTGTGCAATGAAGGCTCGGTGCGCGACTGGCTGCGCCACGCAAAATTCAACGTCACCCAGGGCAAGAATTTCGATTCCAGCGGCAGCCTGGGGCCGTGGCTCGTGCCCTACACGCGGGAAGCGCAGATCGCCGACATCCGCCTCACCACGCATGTCAATGGCGAGCTCAGGCAGGACGATCGTACCAGCCGGCTGATGTTTCCGTTCCGCTATCTCATCAGCTATATCTCGACCTTCGCAACGCTCGTCCCCGGCGACGTCATCGTCACGGGCACGCCGACCGGCGCCGGTGCGCGGTTCGATCCGCCGCGCTACCTCAAGCCGGGTGATGTCATCGAGATCGCAGCCGAGGGCATCGGCTCCTTGCGCAACGGCGTCGTCGACGAAGCCTGACCAACAACCGAAGTGGAATAGCAGAATGACCACCCTCACCGGCGGCGAAGCGATCGTAAGCGGGCTTGTCGCCCACGGCGTCGACACCGTGTTCGGCCTGCCCGGCGCGCAGATCTACGGCCTGTTCGACGCGTTCCACCAGGCGCAGCTCAAGGTGATCGGCGCGCGGCACGAGCAGGCCTGCGGCTACATGGCGTTCGGCTATGCGCGCGCCAGCGGCCGGCCCGGCGTGTTCAGCGTCGTGCCCGGCCCCGGCGTGCTCAACGCCAGCGCGGCGCTGCTGACCGCCTATGGCTGCAACGAGCCTGTGCTGTGCGTGACCGGCCAGGTGCCGACGCAATTCCTCGGCAAGGGCCGCGGCCATCTGCACGAGATGCCGGATCAACTCGGGACCTTGCGCACCTATGTGAAATGGGCCGACCGCATCGAGACGCCCGGCAACGCGCCGACCACGGTGGCGCGCGCTTTCCAGGAGATGACGTCCGGCCGGCGCGGCCCCGCCTCGGTCGAGATGCCCTGGGACATCTTTACCCAACGCGCGGATACAGCGGCTGCACAGGTGCTGGAGCCGCTGCCCGCACCATTGCCCGATCCTGATATGATCAGGCAGGCGGCCGCGCTGATCAAGAATAGCAAGGCGCCGATGATCTTCGTCGGCAGCGGCGCGATCGATGCAGGCGAGGAGATCCTCGAGCTCGCCGAGATGATCGATGCGCCCGTGGTCGCCTTCCGCAGCGGCCGCGGCATCGTGTCCAATGCGCATGAGCTCGGCCTCACCATGGCCGCCGCCTACAAGCTGTGGCCGAACACCGATCTCATGATCGGCATCGGCACGCGGCTGGAGCTGCCGACCATGTCGCGCTGGCCGTATCAGCCCGCTGGCCTGAAGAGCATCCGCATCGACATCGATCCCGTCGAGATGCGGCGGTTCGCTTCCGACACCGCGATCGTCGCCGATGCAAAAGCCGCGACCGCCGATCTTGCCGCCGCCGTGCGCAAGGCCGGCTACAGCAAGACCGCCGGCCGCCGCGGCGCGATCCGCGAAGCGACCGCGGCCGCGCAGGCCGAAATCCAGCGCATTCAGCCGCAGATGGCGTATCTGAACATCCTGCGCGAGGTGCTGCCGGCGAACGCGATCGTCACCGATGAATTGTCGCAAGTCGGCTTCGCCTCCTGGTACGGCTTTCCGATCTACCAGCCGCGCACCTTCATCACGTCAGGCTATCAGGGCACGCTCGGCTCGGGTTTTCCGACCGCGTTGGGCGCCAAGGTCGCCAACCCGGACAAGCCTGTGGTCGCCATTACCGGCGACGGTGGCTTCATGTTCGGCGTGCAGGAACTCGCCACCGCCGTGCAGTTCAACATCGGCGTGGTGACGCTGGTGTTCAACAACAACGCCTATGGCAATGTCCGCCGCGACCAGCGCGAGCGCTTCGACGGCCGCGTGGTGGCGTCGGATCTGGTCAACCCGGATTTCGTCAAGCTCGCGGAGTCCTTTGGCGTTGCCGCGGCGCGCGTCACCGCGCCAGATCAGTTCAAGGCGGCGATGGAGAAGGCGCTTGCCCATGGCGGGCCGTATCTGATCTCGGTCGAGGTGACCAGGGATTCGGAGGTCAGCCCGTGGGCGTTCATTCACCCGCCGAAGCCTTGATGTCGTTCCGGGGCGGCTCGCAGAGCCGAACCCGGAACCTCGAGATTCCGGGTTCGACGCTTCGCATCGCCCCGGAATGACGAGCAGCGTCACCGCGTCCTGCGAAACGTCAAATTGACCCGTTTCCTTCCCAGCAACGCATGCTCGCCTTCCGCGAGTGGCGCGACGCCGTGATAGGCGAGCCTGCTCGGCCCGCCCCAGACCACGACATCGCCATGCACGAGCCGGAAGCGGCGCGGCTTGTCGCTGCGCGCCATGCCGCCGAACAGGAAGGTCGCGGGCAAGCCGAGCGAGACCGAGACGATCGGGGCGGAAAAATCCAGCTCGTCCTTGTCCTGATGCAGCGACAGCCGAGTGCCGGGCTCGTAGCGATTGACGAGGCAGGCGTCGGGGGCGAAGCCGTCAAAGCCGCCCTGCTCCGCCGCGCGGCGGGCGAGATCGCAAAACACCGGCGGCATCGCCGGCCATGGCGCGCCGGTTCGCGGATCGATCGGATCGTAGCGATAGCCGGTGTGATCGGTGATCCAACCGCGCTCGCCGCAATTGGTCATGGCCACCGACATCTGGTAGCCACCGGGCGTGGTCATCCGCCGGAACGGCGATTGCGCCGCGATGGCGCGCACGGCGTCGATCAGCTCGCTTTCGATCGGCTTGACGAAGCCGCGCAGCAGCACGGCGCCGTCGGCGATCTCCTCGCGCGGCGGCTGCGCCTCGGCGACATTGTCGAACAGATCACCCGTCAATCGCAGTGCTCATTTGGCATCATGGAAGATCACACCCAACGTGTGGCGCTGACCGGACCTGATCCGGCTGACGCCATGGCGGAGATTAACGCGGTAGGTGCCGCGTGTCCCCTGCACCGGGCGGTGATGCACAGCGAAGGCGACCGCATCGCCCTGCGCAAGCGACACCACCTCGGCGCGGGACTGCATGCGCGGGCGCTGCTCGGTCAGCACGAACTCGCCGCCGGTGAAATCGCGTCCGGGCTCGGACAAGAGGATCGCGACCTGGAGCGGGAACACGTGCTCGCCATAGAGGTCCTGGTGCAGGCAATTGTAGTCGCCGGCCTCATATTGCAACAGCAGCGGCGTCGGCCGCGCCTGCCCCGCCTCATGGCAGCGCTTGAGGAAGGCCGCGTGCGCTGTGGGATAGCGGATGTCGATCCCCATCGCCTCGTTCCAGCGATTTGCGACGGCTTGAAGATGCGCGTAGAGCGCCGGGCGGAGCTGTGCGATCAGATCGGGCAGCGGATAGGAGAAATACTTGTACTCGCCGCGGCCAAAACCGTGACGGCCCATGACGATGCGGCTGCGGAAGTGCGCGTCGTCCGGGTAGAGCGCGGCCATGCCGCGGCATTGGTCGGGCGTCAGCAGACCCTTCAGGACGGCGCTGCCCTGGGCGTCGAGCTCGGCGGTGATCTGCGGCCAGTCGAGGGCGTCGACGTGGGCGGCGAGGTCAGCTCCAAAGTCAGGAGCGGCAACACGTTTAGCAATGGCCATAGCGATATCCCATCCACATCCGTCATTCCGGGGCGCGACGAAGTCGCGAGCCCGGAATCCATAACCACGATCGGGAGTATGGATTCCGGGCTCGCGCCCAAGACGCGCGCCCCGGAATGACGGACATGGGTGTCGCAGATGGCGGCCGCCACAACCACCCGATTTCCGACCTACCCCCTCACCGGCAACGTCACCACGTCATAGCCGTGCCTGATCGTGCGCTTCAGCACGGGATCCTCGAGCTCGAAGTCGAAGCGCTCCGCCGGGCGGATGCCGCCCTTGGCCGCAAACGTTCCGCCGAACATGGCGCAGCCGTCCGGGAACTTTCCAGCCGCAAAGCCGCGTGCGATCAGCTCAGTGACCGGCAGCATCGCATCCAGCGTGCCCTCCTGGTAGAGCACGCGCTCGCCCTTGATGGTGGCATAGGAGCGCAGGATCATCCTGTCCCAGTGGCCGATGACGTCCTCGAGCTCCCACAGCGTCGAGGCGATCGGCTTGTCGCACATCTGCTTGGAGACCGTGACGTTATAGGCCTCGACCTTGCGGTCGGTGTGGTCGGAGCCGCAGCCGACGAAGATGCGGCCCTGCCAGCCGATCAGCACGAACTCGACCTCACCGGATGAATCACCGCCGGTGCATTCGATGCGGTCTTCCTGGGTCAGCCGCCGCGCCGAGGCGCGATAGTAGATCGGCGTCGAGGCCGGCGGGGCGATGCCCATCTCCTGCAGCTCGGCGATGTGCTTGTCGCGCGCGACGGGATCGCGGCCGGTCCAGCCGGCGATGACCATCTGGTCGATCGCGAGCGTCAGCGGCGTGGTGGCGTCCTGGGCGTCGACGGTAAAGGTGAGATCAAACACGAATGACGGCCTCCATGCCGGCAGCAAGTTCAAAGATACGGCGGTCCGAGCCGCCCGCGCCCGCCAGCATCAGGCCGACCGGGACGTCGCCCTCGCGATGCGCGGGCAGCGAGATGGCGCAGCCGTCGATCATGTTGATCAGGGTGCAATTGCGCAGCGCGCGCAGGTTTTCCCTGGTGAACGCCTTGTCGTCGGCGAGATCGGCGATCTTCGGCGGGGTGTTGGCGGTGGTCGGCAGCACCAGCGCGTCATAGGGCGCGATGCGGGCATTGACGCGGGCGATCAGCGAGCGGCGCTCGTTGAGGAGATCGATGTAGTCGGCCGCGCTCTGCGCCTCGCCGCGCATGATGCGCACGGCGACCCTGGGATCGTAGACGTCGCCCTTGGCCGTGATGAGATAGCGGTGCCAGGCGTAGCTTTCGGAGGCGGCGAAGCCGCCCTTGGCGTTCATCGGGCCGATGTCGTGGAATTCGGCCATCTCGATCCGCTCGATGATGGCGCCGTGATCGGCGAGCGTCTTCAGCGCACGCTCAAAGGTCTCGGAGACCGCCGCGTCGAGATCGTCGAGCGCGATCGTGGTCGGCACCGCGAGCCGCATGCCCTTCACGGGCCGCGGCTTCAGCGCGACGATGGGCTCGTTGGCGAGCACGGCATCGAGTATGGCACAGCAGCTGACCGATCGCGCCAGCGGCCCGATGCTGTCGAGCGAGAAGGACAGCGGCACTGCGCCGTCCAGCGGCACGCGGCGCTGCGTCGGCTTGTAGCCGACGATGCCATTGAAGGCCGCCGGAATGCGGCATGAGCCGCCGGTGTCGGTGCCGAGCGCGCCATGCGCCATGCCGTCGAGCACGGAGACCGCGGCGCCCGAGGAGGAGCCGCCGGGCACATGGCCCAGACCTTGGCCCTCGGCCCGGTTCCAGGCGCCTTTCGGCGTGCCGTAATGCGGATTGATGCCGATGCCGGAATAGGCGAACTCGGTCATGTTGGTGCGGCCGATCAGCACGAAGCCGGCCTTGCGCAGCCGCGCGACCGCCGCCGCATCGTGCTCCGCCGGATCGGAATCGTCGAGCGCACGGGAGCCGGCGCGCGTGGTCTGTCCCTTGATGTCGAACAGATCCTTGATCGAGATGGGAATACCGGCATAGCGCGACGGCGCCGCCTTGACCTTGCGCAGGGCATCCATGGCGTCGGCGGTCGTCAGCGCCGCGTCCTTGTCGACATGGATGAAGGTGCGCTGCCCCTCGCCGGCGGGATCGGCGATCCTGGCGATGCAGGCTTCGACCAGCTTGCGGGAGGTGGTGCGGCCGCTTTCGAGGTCGTCGGCGAGCTTCGCCAGTGTCGGAAAATCGGGCATGTCTGTCTCACGGAATATTGGCGCGCGCAATCTATAGCGCTGGCTCAGGCCGACACAAGCATTGTGCGCATGATGGCATGCATGCGCATTGCTGGACCGTTGACGCACGATGGTCGATTGTCGCATCAAGATCGAAACAGGCGGGCGCGAAGCCTGCCCCTTGGGAGGCGTTCCGACATGGCCGAACCGCAGCGCGCGCGACCGAAACCGACGCCGGAGACCCAGCATTTCTGGGACGGCACCAAGGCCGGCGAATTGCGCCTGCAACGCTGCGACGCCTGCGCGCATGTCTACTTCCCGCCGCGCCCGTTCTGCCCGTCCTGCGCCTCGCGCAAGGTCAGCATCTTCAAGGCGAGCGGCAAGGGCTTGCTCTACAGCTACGTGATCAACCACCGCCCCGCCGCGCCCGGCTTCACGCCGCCCTACGCGATCGCGGTGGTCGAGCTCGCCGAGGGCCCGCGGATGATGAGCAACATCATCGACTGCCCGCAGACGCCGGAAGCCCTCGAGCTCGACATGAAGCTCGAGGTCGCTTTCCAGGAGCTGGACGACAAGATCACCCTTCCCGTTTTCCGTCCGGGGAAGGGGTAAGCCATGCGCAGGAACCAGGTTGCCGTCGTCGGCGCGGCCGAGACCACCGAGCTCGGCGTCATCCCCAACGCCTCGCAGCTCCAGCTGCATGCGGACGCGGCGCTAAATGCCATCGCCGATGCCGGACTGAAGCTGTCCGACATCGACGGCTTTGCCACCGCGGTCGAAACGCCGCAGCAGGTCTGCCACTATCTCGGCATCAAGCCGACCTGGGTGGACGGCACCTCGGTCGGCGGCTGCTCGTTCATGCTGCACGTCCGCCACGCGGCCGCCGCGATCGAGGCGGGTCTCTGCAAGACCGTGCTGATCACCCATGCCGAGAGCGGCAAGTCGATGATCGGCAAGCTGCCGCGTTCGACGCCGCCCGACAGCCTCAACGGCCAGTTCGAGGCGCCCTACGGGGTCTACGGCCCGCCCAGCATGTTCCCGATCCCCGTGCTGCGTTTCATGAGGACCTACGGCATCACGCATGAGCAGCTGGCTTCGGTCGCCGTGGTGCAGCGGGAATGGGCGGCGAAGAATCCGCGCGCGATGATGAAGGACCCGATCACGGTTGCCGACGTGCTCAACTCGCGCATGATCGCCTATCCATTCCGCCTTCTTCAGTGCTGCCTCGTCACCGACGGCGGCGGCGCGCTGATCCTGACCTCGGCCGACCGCGCCAGGGATTTTCCGACGAAGCCCGTCTACATCATGGGCACCGGCGAGAGCGTGGAGACGCCGATGGTCAGCCAGATGGAGACGTTCAACTCCTCGCGCGCGTTCAAGACGGCGGGGCCGCTGGCGTTCAAGGAGGCCGGCATCGCGCACAAGGACGTCGATCATCTCATGATCTACGACGCGTTCGCGCATCTGCCGCTGTTCGGGCTCGGCGATCTCGGCTTCATGCCCTATGAGGAGACCGGCCAATTCATCGCCGCCGGCAACACGCGCCCCGGGGCCAAGCTGCCGCTCAACACCAATGGCGGCGGATTGAGCTACATGCATTCCGGCATGTACGGCATGTACGCGCTTCAGGAAAGCGTGCGGCAGATGCGCGGGATTGCACCGGCGCAGGTGCCGAATGCGAAGATTTCAGTGTGCCACGGCGTCGGCGGCATGTTCGCGGCATCAGGCACGATCGTGTTTACGAACGAGAGGTAGCTACTGTCATTCCGGGATGCGCCGAAGGCGCAGGCCCGGAATCCATACTCTCGATGGTGGTTATGGATTCCGGGCTCGCGCCAAGAGGCGCGCCCCGGAATGACGGCGGAATTTGGAACGGCTAGCGGAGAACCCACATGACAAAATCACTGCAAGACAAGGTCATCATCGTCACCGGCGCAGGCCGTGGCATCGGGCGCGAGATCGCGCTGCTGTGCGCCGGCGAAGGCGCCAAGGTCGTGGTCAACGATCCCGGCGGGGCTGCCGACGGCGCCGGCTCGAACGCGGCCCCGGCCGAAGAAGTGGTCGAGGAGATCAAGAAGCGCGGCGGCACCGCGGTCGCCAATTTCGAGTCGGTGGCCGAAGCGATCCCCGCCAGCAAGATCGTGAAGACTGCGACCGACCATTTCGGCCGGCTCGACGGCGTCGTCAACAATGCCGGCATTTTGCGCGACATGATCTTCCACAAGATGAGCGTGGAAGCGTTCGAGGCCGTCATCAAGGTGCATCTGATGGGCTCGTTCTATGTCAGCCACGCCGCGGCGCGGATCTTCCGCGAGCAGGAGAGCGGTTCCTTCGTGCACTTCACCTCGACCTCGGGCCTGATCGGCAACTTCGGGCAGGCCAACTACGCCGCGGCAAAACTCGGTATCGTCGGGCTGTCGAAGTCGATCGCGCTCGACATGGGCCGCTTCAACGTCCGCTCCAACTGCGTCTCGCCGTTCGCCTGGACGCGCATGATCGGCACCATCCCGACCGAGACCGACGCCGAGAAGGCGCGCGTCGAGAAGATCAAGCAGATGGGGCCGGAGAAGATCGCGCCGCTGTGCGGCTACCTGCTCGGCGATTCCGCCAAGGACGTCACCGGCCAGATCTTTGGCGTGCGCATGAACGAGATCTTCCTGTTCAGCCAGAACCGGCCGATCCGCTCGGTGCAGCGGAGCGAAGGCTGGACGCCGCAATCGATCGCGGAACACGGCATGCCGGCGCTGAAGGGCTCGTTCTACAAGCTCGACCGCTCCGCCGACATCTTCACCTGGGATCCCGTCTAGCCGGTCCCGGCTTTGCTGCATTGCGATCTCCGGTTGCCCGGCCGGGGATCGCCCGCTTTACGCCCGATTGCCAGCGGATGGTTTCCTCCCAAACAAAAATATGGGAGGCGACTATGACGAAGCCACTGACCATTTCTGCCGAACCCAGCGAGCCCTTTCTCGCGCGCCGCACCCTGCTGAAGGGCGCGGCGGCCGCAGTTGCGGCGACGGGCGTTTCCGTGAACGCGACCTTGGCAGCCTCCGTCGCGCCCTTGGGCCAGACGGGCGCACCGACGAGATCGACGGCGCCATTGCCCTTGGGTCCACTGCCGGGGAGCCGCTACCCTGACTCCCACCTGGAATCCGCCAAGAAGGGACCGCCGTCATTCGGGCCCCCCGGTTTTCCGGCCTTCGCCGGCACCATGGCCGTCGAGCGCGTCGCGACCGGCTTTCGCTGGGCTGAGGGACCGGTGTACTTCGCAGCCGGACGATACCTGTTGTTCAGCGATATTCCGAACAACCGCATCATGCGCTTCTCGGAGGATGACGGTCACCTCAGCGTCTACCGCCAGCCCTCGATGAACTCGAACGGCAACACCATCGATCGCGAAGGACGCCTGATCACATGCGAGCATAGCGGCCGGCGCGTGACGCGGACCGAACTCGACGGCTCGATCACCATCATTGCGGACAAATTCAACGGCAAGCGACTGAATTCGCCCAACGATGCGGTCGTCACGGCCGATGGCGCGATCTGGTTCACCGATCCCGCCTACGGCATCGGCGGCTTCTATGAGGGTATCAAAGCCGAACCCGAGCAAGAGAAAAAGAATGTCTACCGGGTCGACCCCAAGTCCGGAGAGGTCAAGGTCGTGGTCGACGATTTTGTGGAGCCCAACGGGCTCGCCATCTCACCCGACGAGAAGAAGCTCTACATCTGCGACACCGGCTTCACCGATGGGCCGGACAACCCTTCGCATATCCGCGTGTTCGACCTCGACGTCGCCGGGGGGAAGGCATCGAACAGCAAGGTCTTCGCTGACATGCCAAAGCCTGGTATCACCGACGGCGTCCGCTGTGACACCGAGGGACGGGTCTGGTGTTCGGTCGGCTGGGGCGACCCGAACGAAGACGGCGTGCGCTGCTATACGGCATCGGGCGAATTGCTCGGCAAGATCCATATTCCGGAGACCGTGGCAAACCTGTCCTTCGGCGGCCAGCAGCGAAACAGGCTTTATATTTGCGGCTCGACATCGCTCTATGCCGTCTACACCAGTGTGCAGGGCGCGATGAAGCCTTGACCGAACAGCGAGTGGGGTGGCGAAGAGCGGGCGGCGCGCCCGTCTGCTCGCTACCCTACCCCGTATTCCTCAACCCCGCCGAGATGCCGTTGATCGTCAGTTGAATCCCGCGCAGCACCTGCTCGTCGGGGTTCTGCGCGCGGTGTTCTTTCAGCAGCTCGACCTGCACGTGGTTGAGCGGGTCGAGATAGGGAAAGCGGTGGCGCACCGAGCGCTCCAGCAGCGGATTGCCTTGCAGCAAGCGGTCCTGGCCCATGATGTCGAGCAGCGTCTCGATGCAGGAATGCCATTCGCGGCGGATGCGGCCAAAGATCTTTTCGCGCAAGGCTTCGTCCGGCACGAGCTCGGCATAGCGCGAGGCGATCGCAATCGAGCTTTTCGCGAGCACCATGTCCATGTTCGACAGCAGCATGCGGAAGAACGGCCATTCCTTGTAGAGCTCTTTCAGGAACGGCATGCCCTTGTCGGGATGCTCCGCGATCCACTGCTCGACCGCACTGCCGAAGCCGTACCAGCCCGGCAGCATCAGGCGGCACTGCGCCCAGGAGAACACCCAGGGGATGGCGCGAAGGTCCTCGATCGCGCGCGTCTTCTTGCGCGAGGCCGGGCGGCTGCCGATGTTGAGCGTCGCAATCTCGTTAATGACGGTCGAGGCCCAGAAGTAATCGACGAAGCCCTCGGTCTCGTAGACGAGGCCGCGATAGGCCTTGAAGGCGAGGTTCGACAGCTCGTCCATCGTCGTCAGATATTCGCGGCGCGGCGCGCTCTGGCGCGGATGCAGCAGGCTCGCCTCCAGCGTCGCGGCGGCGAGGATCTCCAGATTGTTGCGGCCGACTTCGGCGTTCGAATATTTCGACGAGATGATCTCGCCCTGCTCGGTGATGCGGATCTGGCCGTTCACCGCGCCGCCGGGCTGCGCGATGATGGCGTCATAGCTCGGCCCGCCGCCGCGGCCGACCGAACCGCCGCGGCCGTGGAACAGACGCAGCCGCACGTGGTGACGCTCGAACACCTCGACGAGACCGATCTCGGCCTTGTAGAGCTCCCAGCCCGAGGTGACGAAGCCGCCATCCTTGTTCGAGTCGGAATAGCCGAGCATGACCTCCTGCACGCTGCCGCGGCTGTCGACGAGGCGGCGGTAATCGTGCAGCGACAGCATGCGGTCCATGATGCCGGATGAAGCCTGCAGATCCTCGATGGTTTCGAACAGCGGCACGATGTTGATGGCGCTGCGCCCGGACGGATGGACGAGGCCGACTTCCTTCAAGAGCACCGCGACCTCGAGCATGTCGGACATGCCCTTGCACATCGAGATGATGCATTGGGGAATGGCGTCCGAGCCGAACTTCGCATGCGCTTCCGCGGCGGCATGGAAGACGTTGAGCTCGCCCATGGTCTCGTCGCTGTACTTGACGAATGGCGAGACCAGCGAGCGCGTCGAGCGCAGCTCGTTGGTGAGCAGCGAGATGCGCGCCTCCTCGCCGAGCGCGAGGTAGGACATGCCGGGATTGGCGGCGTCCATCAGCTCGGCAATGGTGCGCTCGTGCACCGCCGAGTTCTGGCGGATGTCGAGCCGCGCCAGATGGAAACCGAAGCAGTCCACCGCGCGACGCAGCAGCCGGAGCCGGCCGCGGGCGATGACGCGGGCATTGTTGGAGATCAGCGAGCGGTGCAGCACGTCGAGATCGGCCTGCAACTCCCTCACGCTCTCGTAAGGCCTACCCTTGCCGACCGGCCGGCGCGTGATTTCGACCTCGAGCGCTTCGGCCGTCGCGGTCAGGCGCGCATAGATGCCGGAGACCGCGAGGCGATAAGGCTCGCCGCTCCGGTGCGGCGAGGTGTCCGGCGAGCGCTCCGCCAGCGTGCGCAGCTCCTCCGAGACGTCGGCGAGATGGGCTGCGATCGACAGCTCCGCGCCGAGGACGTGCAGCTCGTTCAGATAGAACTGCATCACCCGGCTCGACTGCAGCCGCAGCGTGCCGCGCATGACATCGGCGGTGACGAAGGGATTGCCGTCGCGGTCGCCGCCGATCCAGCTGCCCATGCGCAGGAACGAGGCAAGCTCGCCCACCGCCTGCTCGCCCTCTTCCAGCCGGTCCTCCAGCACGTTGACCAGCCGCGGCACCTCGCGCAGGAAGGTGTAGTCGTAGAACGACAGGCCGTTGCCGACCTCGTCGAGCACGGTGAGCTTGGTCCGGCGGAGCAGATTGGTCTGCCACAGTGTCAGCACCTCGCGACGGAGCTGCTCGTCGCTGGCGGCGGCCTCGTCCGCGGTCAGCGCGACGCGCTCGCGGCGATCGAGCAGGCCGGCGACCTCCATTTCGCGGTCCATGGTGCTCTTGCGGCGGACCTCGGTCGGATGCGCGGTCAGGACCGGGCTGACGAGCGCGGTCTTGAAGAAGTTGCGGAGCTGGTCGGCGCCGATGCCCGCCGCCTTGGCATGCGCCAGCGTTTCCGCCAGCACGCCGGAGCCGCCGCTTTGGGCGGCGCCGCGGGCGCGCATCTGGCGGATGTTGTTCTGGTCCTCGGCGATGTTGGCAAGGTGCGAGAAATAGCTGAAGGCGCGGACGATCCGCACAGTCTCGGAGGTCGACATGCTGTCGAGGATCTGCTCGAGCTCGCGGCGGGCGAGCCGGTCCTCGTCGCGGTGGAACCGGATCGAGGTTTGCCTGATGCGCTCGACCAGGTCGAACACGTCGGCGCCCTCCTGGTCGCGCACGGTGTCGCCCAGGATGCGCCCGAGCAGGCGGATGTCGTCGCGCAGCCGGGCATCCGCTTCCAGCGCCTGGGCGTCCTCAGGGCGGTTGGGGCGATGCTCAGTGGCGTCGGATGGTACGGTCTGGAGGGACATCGGCTCGCTCCCCTTCAAGAGCTCCTACGGCTCCCCGGTCCGAAGGAGTGTGCGATATTTTTCTGCCGCAGTGCAAGATGAACTTGGTGGCGGCGCGGCAAGATGGCTGACCGTGACAGGAGGGCTCTCGTAGAGAAGCGCGCACACGTGCTCGGTCTCGCGGCGCAGGCGCCCGAAATTTTGCTGTCCGTTTCACCCTCGTCGAGAACAGAGGGCGCAGGGAAGGCCGGGAGCCGGCTGGCACCCAGGGTCCGCACGCGAAAAGACGCACGCGGGGTGACCACAGGTGACGCCGGGACATCCCGGCCTTCCCTGCGCAATGGTTTTACGGCTTATGGCGCGCTCTCCCCGGGGAGCGATGCACTATTGCCCCCGTCGCCTTGCGGATGACTGATGCGCGCGCCCGGTCGGGCCGCTTCATCACCGCAAGCCTTGACGCACAGACCCCGGGCGCCAGGACCACACGCTTTTGCCGTCCGCGGACGTCCCTCCCAAACATTCGAAAGCTCGCGCGTGCTCGCCCCCGAGGCCGAAAGGAAACGCTGTGACAGCGCCGTGTCGATCCCGCGGATCGTGATGACTCACGGGGCTCGCCCGCCCTGCCACCCCGTCACGCGCCGGCGCTGCCGCGTCCATCGCATCCCGGCCTACGTATCGTGATGATCGCGAAACGTCCCTTTGACGGGCCGGGATGTTTTGCGGTTTACCCGAAGACACGAATTCGGTCAATCAGAATATTTTGCGCCACTGTCCCTTGACCTGCATGTGGCGTGTTTTGCCCGTCGGGCAACGCGAGACATTGTGCATGCAGGGGTAGGATGGGTAGAGCGAAGCGAAGCCGATGCTGTTTCGCCATCCGAGGGCGGATTGATGGGCTTCGCTGGCTCCCATCCTACGAGCTATGGGCCGTCTTTCTGCTCAATAAAGTTGCCCCACTCCTCCCTGAGAACCGCGCGAAAGATTCCGGGTGGTAGCGCTTCCTCCGCGACCTCCGCTTTCGAGGAGGCGTTGGGGTCCAGGAAAATCCCGAACAGCGGCAGACACGCTCTCATCGCGTAGCTTGCAGCGTCCTCAAGCGTCCGAATCCCCGCCGTTTCCGCATCATGTGCGTGCAAACGAACACAAGCACGGAAGCGTGAAACGGACGGCTGCGCTCCATGATACGTCTGAGCGGATATCGGTGATGACGACAAGGCCAGAAGCGAGATCAGAACGATTACTCTCAACTGAATCCCTCCCAAGGCTAAGGCTCACGTTGAACCAAGCTATTGGGACGGAAATAAGGGTCTGATCGGCGGGCGGGATGATGGGTTTCGCTGGCGCTCTACCATCCTACGCCCTATGCCGGCACGATCACCTTGCCGATCGGCCAGAGCGCGATGCCCGCGAGCTTCAGATGGGCCCAGGCAAAGGGAATGCCGATGATGGTGATCGCGAGCACCAGCGCGGTCACGAGGTGGCCGAGCGCCAGCCACCAGCCGGCCAGCACGAACCAGATAATGTTGCCGATCACCCCGAGCGGGCCGGTGCCGATATCCTCGACACCGGTGACCTCGTAGCGGCTGACCGCCCGCGAGCCGAACGGCAGCAGCGTGTAGACGGCGATGTTGAACGCTGCCCGCGCCCAGGGCAGGCCGATGATGGTGACGGCCATGATGACCGCAGCCACCAGCCAGCCGAACGCCATCCAGGCGCCGCCGATGAGGATCCAGAGGATGTTGAGCAGGATGGAAACGGGGGTCATGGCATGATCCGCAAGAGGATGACGCCGTCTATATAGGATCGAAATCTGTCTCTGCTAAGACGGCCCGATAGACGCAACCGGCTACCGCCCCTCGAATTTCGGCTCCCGCTTCTCCATGAACGCCTTCATGCCTTCGGCCATGTCCTCGGTTTTGAACAACGGCAAGAGCTGGAGATAGACGTGGTGGACGTGGTCGGCGAAGTTTTCGTTGAGACCCATCCGCATCATGCGCTTGGAGGCCTGCACCGCCAGCGGCGCGTTGGCGGCGATTTCGCGGGCGATCGCAACGGCGCGGCTCATAAGGTCGGCGTCCGGCACGACCTCGTTGGCGAGGCCCCATTCCAGGCATTCGCGCGCGCTCAGCGTGCGGCCCGTAAAGATCAGCTCGGAGGCCTTGGCCCAGCCGAGCATGCGCGGCAGCAGCCAGGTGCCGCCGGATTCCGGCACCACGCCGCGCTTGACGAAGGCGGCGGCGAGCTTTGCCGACTCCGCCATGATGCGGATGTCGCAGCCGAGCGCGGTGTCCATGCCATAGCCGGCCGCGCCGCCATTGACGGCGCAGATGGTCGGCTTGTCCATCGCCTGCAAGACGGTCGGCGGGGTGTTGCGTAAATTGATCGTGGTCGGCGAGGACGCGGCGCTGAGGCCGTTTCCGTCGCGCTCCTTGCGCAAATCGAGCCCGGCGCAGAACGCCCTGCCCTTGCCGGTGAGGATCACGACGCGGACGTTGTTGTCCTCGTTGGCCTCGGTCAAGAGCCGCGCCAGATCGTTCAGCATCGGCCCGGAGATGGTGTTCATGCGCTCCGGCGCATTCAGCGTGATGGTCGCGATGTGGTCGGCGACTGTGTAGAGGACTTCTTTCGCCTCGTCGCTCATGGAGAATGTTTCCTTGTCCGTGATCTCGTAGGGTGGGCAAAGGCGCGCTTGCGCCGTGCCCACCATTGGTGCCTTGAGCCCGCCTTGGTGGGCACGCTTCCGCCTTCGCTCTTCGAGCTACGGCGGACAAGTCGCTTTGCCCACCCTACGGGTTCTCGTCGAATTGTCAGATCTTGCGTCCCGCCTGCTCCCAATAGGGATCGCGCAGGCGGCGCTTGAAGATCTTGCCGGAGTCTTCTCGCGGCAGGCCGGTGCGGACCTCGATATGCTTCGGCACCTTGTAGTCGGCGAGCGAGGTCTTCAGACGCGCGCGAACATCGGCGGCATCGAGCGTGACGCCGGCTTGCGGCTCGACCACGGCCATCAGCGCCTCGCCGAACTCGGCATCGGGGATGCCGAACACCGCGCAATCGTGCACGCCGGGCACGGCGTGCAGCACGGATTCGATCTCGGCCGGATAGATGTTGACGCCGCCCGAGATCACCATGTCGCGCTTGCGATCGCAGATGAAGACGTAGCCGTCCTCGTCGATATAGCCGACATCGCCGGAGGTGATGAAGCCGTCGCGGTCGATCTCGGCGCGCTTCTCCGGCTTGTTGTGGTAGGTGAAGTCGGCAAGCTCCGCCATGCGGGAATAGATCTCACCGATCTCGCCGACGCCGAGCACGCTTCCGTCCTCGCCGAGGAAACGAAGCTCGGCACCGGGCGAGATCCTGCCGACGGTGCCGGGTTTCTTCAGCGCGTCCTCGGAGGTCGCGAAGGTGACGGCGCTGGACTCGGTCGAGCCGTAGAATTCATAGATCACCGGCCCCCACCATTCGATCATGGCGCGCTTGACGTCGGCCGGGCACGGCGCGGCGGCATGGATGACGTGTCGGAGCGAGGAGACGTCATACTTCCTGCGCACCTCTTCCGGCAGCTTCATCAGGCGGATGAACATGGTCGGCACCATGAAGATGGTGTCGATCTCAAAGCGCTGAATGAGTTCGAGAAACTCTTCGGCCTCGAAGCGCGGCATCAGCACCAGGGCGCCGCCGAGCTTGCCGGCGCGGATGCCGAACGAGTTCGGCGCGGAATGATACAGCGGGCCCGGCAGCAGTGCGCGGGCGCCGGGCTTGAGCCCGTAGATCATCGCGCGCATGCGTTCGCCGGCGGCTTGCTGATCCGGCGTCGGCGCATTGCGGCGTACACCCTTGGGATGGCCTGTTGTCCCCGATGTATAGATCATGTTCATGGGCTGCGGCACGACCGGGCCGTCATAAGGCTGGTGCTGCGCGAGCCAGGATTCGAAATCGATCGCAAAATCTGGCGTGGTCAGGTGATCCGGATCGATCCTGTAGTTGGACAGGATCTCCGGCGGCGTCGGCACGCTGAGCACTGTGATGCCGGCGGGAATCGCCTCGCGCAGGGCGTGGAGCATGTCGGCATGCCCGATCAGCACGGACGTGCCGGTATCGCCAAGGATGTAGTTGATCTCCTCCGGCTTGAAGTGCCAGTTGATCGGCACGCCGTAGGCCCCGAGCCGCATCGCGGCGTAGGCGGCTGCCAGGAAGGCGATGTCGTTGCGCATCAGCATGCAGACGCAATCGCCTTGCCGGACGCCGATCTTGGCGAGGCCGCTCGCGATGCGGTCGGCGCGACTGGTGACCTCCGCATGGGAACGGCGGCGCTCGCCGGAGACGATGCCGAGGAATGGGGACGTTTCGCTCATTTTTGTTTTTCTTTGTTGTTGTTTGTGTCGTCATTCCGGGGCGGCTCGGAGAGCCGAACCCGGAATCTCGAGGTTCCGGGTCTGGTCCTTCGGACCATCCCGGAACGACAGCGCACTAATCCGCAAACTTCGGCGCGCGCTTCTCCAGATTGGCGCGCACCGCTTCGGTCTGGTTGGCGCTGCCGATCAGCTTCTGCTGCTCGACGGACTCCGCGAGCAGCGCGGGGCCCGGATCGACCGAGAGGTTGTTGAGCAGACGTTTTGCCGCGCGGATCGCATCGGGACTCTTGCCGGCGATCTCGCGCGCGACTTCGAGCGCGGCGGCCCGCGGGTCGTCGCAGATCCGCGTGGCGAGACCGTAAGACACCGCCTCCTGCGCGGAGAAGATGCGGCCGGTGTAGGTGAGATCGCGCAGGATATCGTCGCGCACCAGCGAAGCCAGGATCGGCGTGCCCGCCATATCGGGCACGAGCCCCCATTTGATCTCCATCACCGACATCCGCGCATCGGCGCTGAGGAACCGCATGTCCGCACCGAGCGAGAGCTGGAAGCCGCCGCCGAAGGCGACGCCGTGCACGGCCGCGATCACCGGAACCGGAAGCTGACGCCATCCCCATACCGCCTGTTGCGGAAAGTTCGCCTGGCCGTGCGTGCGCACGGTGAGGTCGCGATTTTCGCCACCCGGAATTCCATTGCCGCCCTTTTCCTTCATGGCGGCAAAACGCCCCATGTCGAGACCGGCGCAGAAGGCACGTCCCTCGCCGGAGAGAACGACGGCGCGCACGCTCTTGTCCTTCGAAAGCCGGTCGGTTGCAGCGACCAGGGCCTCGAACATGGCCTGATCGAGCGCGTTCATCTTGTCCGCGCGCACCAGGCGCACGTCGGCGACACCTTCCGAGATCGAGATCGAGACGCGCTCTTCCATGGATGAATTCTCCCTGTTCTTGTTCGGTGCCGCTTTACAGAAAGCCGGCGGCCGGATTTAGTCAATCGACCAATTAACTGACAATCCGTACGGGAGAAACAGTCATGTTCAAGGAAAATCTTCTGGCCGGACGGCGCATTCTCGTGACCGGCGGCGGCACCGGGCTCGGCAAGTCGATGGCGGCGCGCTTCCTGCAGCTCGGCGCCGAGGTGCATATCTGCGGCCGGCGCAAGATCGTGTGCGACGAGACCGCGACCGAATTGATGGATCTCTATGGCGGCCGCGTCACCAGCCACGGCGTCGACATCCGCAACGCGCTCGCGGTCGAGGAGATGATCGAGACCATCTTTCGCGATGGCCCCCTCACCGACCTCATCAACAACGCCGCCGGCAATTTCATCTCGCGGTCAGAAGAGCTCTCTCCGCGCGGCTTCGACGCGGTCGCCAACATCGTCATGCACGGCACGTTCTACGTCACGCACGCGATCGGCAAGCGCTGGATCGCCTTGAAGCAGCCCGGCAATGTCGTCTCGATCACCGTGACCTGGGTGCGCAACGGCTCGCCTTACGTCGTGCCGTCGGCGATGAGCAAGTCGGCGATCCACGCCATGACGATGTCGCTCGCGACCGAATGGGGCCGCTACGGCATCCGCCTCAACACGATCGCGCCGGGCGAGATTCCGACCGAGGGCATGAGCAAGCGCATCAAGCCGGGTGATGAGGCCGGCGCGCGCACCAAGGCGATGAACCCGATGGGCCGCGTCGGCACCATGGAGGAATTGCAGAACCTCGCGGTGTTCCTGATCTCCGGCGGCTGCGACTGGATCAATGGCGAAACCATCGCCATGGACGGTGCCCAGGCGCTCGCGATGGGCGGCAATTTCTACCAGCTCCGCGACTGGAGCGACGACGACTGGAAGGCCGCCCGCGAGAGCATCATGGCGCAGAACGAGAAGGACCGGGCGAAGCGGGGGTGATTATTGTCGTCCTGGCGAAAGCCAGGACCCATTACCACCGAACGTCGTTTGACGAAGATTGGTCATGACCAGTCTTCTCCAAATTGCGCTCGGTGGTAATGGGTCCTGGATCGGCGCTCCGCTTCGCTGCGCTTGTCCAGGACGACGATATCCTTAGTTGTCGTCCCGGCCTAGTGCGCAATTGCGCACTAGGTGTGGAGCCTCAAGAGGTTGTCCTCGGTCAAACCGAGCCTGCTGATCGGCGTTTGAGATTTTATACCACCGTGGGGCCGGTGCCAGTTGTATTGGTGCAGCCAGAACGGCAGCTCTTGGGCGCGCCGATCTGATGTTGGATAGGCTTTGGCATAAGCCCATTCGCGAAGCGCGGTTTGGATGAAGCGCTCGGCCTTGCCGTTTGTTCTGGGTGTATAGGGCTTGGTGCGAATATGCTTGATGCCGAGGTCCCGGCAAGCGTCGCGGAAGGCGAAGGACTGGTAGCAACTGCCATTGTCGGTCATGACGCGCGTGACGGTGACGCCGAGGCTTTTGTAATAAGCCACAGCCGCCTTGAGAAAAGGAACAGCACTGTCCGCGGTCTCGTCGGGCTTGATCTCGGAGAACGCGACGCGGGAATGGTCGTCAATGCAGACGTGGACGAAATCCCAACCAGCGCCACGGCTCTTGTTCGGACCACTCGGATCGCCGGTGATGCGGTGGCCCACACGCTCGAAACGCCCGAGCTTTTTGATGTCGATGTGGAGCATCTCGCCGGGCGTCTCGCGCTCATAGCGGCGCTCCGGTTCGGCCGGCTCCAGGTCGCGTATCCGGTTTAATCCCAAACGGCGCAGGATGCGGCTGACGGTGGCCGGTGACACCTCGACCTCGGCAGCGATCTGTTTGCCGGTGTGGCGCTGCCGGCGCAACGCCTCCACAGCGGTGCACGTGGCGACCGGGGTTTGGCTTGGCGATGAAAGGGGCCTGGAGGAGCGATCACGCAATCCCTCCACACCTTCCGCGCGGAACCGCTTGACCCATTTGGCGACCGTCTTCGGCGTCGTATTGAACAGGTCGGCCGCGCCAGCTTGGCTCAGCCCGCCTTGCACCACGCTTCGGACCATCGCCTCTCGACCTTTGGGCGTCAAAGGCGCATTCTTGTGCACGTTCATCTGGTCTCTCCTTGGAACACTGAAGCTTCGCAACCTCAGCTTCCTCGGTTCAGACCAGATGGACAACCTCCTGAGAGACCACAACTAGGCCGGGACGACGGTGTTGAAGCAGTAGCGCACTCCCACCCCCATCTTGTCTTCACCCGCGGATGACGCCACACTCCGCGGCATAAGAACAAGACGTACGGGAGAAACATGTCCACACAGCCATTGGCTGACCTCGCCGACGTGGTGCGCGAGCGCGCGAAGAGTCGCGGCGGCGCCATTGCCTATGAGTTCGAGGGCCGCGCCACCAGCTTTGCCGAGTTCGACATCAAGACCAACAAGGTCGCCAACGCGCTCCTAGCGATGGGCGTGAAGAAGGGCGATCGCATCGCCTATCTCGGCAAGAACAGCGATCTCTATTTCGAGCTGCTGATGGGCGCGATGAAGGCCGGCGTGGTGATGTCGCCGGTGAACTGGCGGCTCGCAGGGCCCGAGGTCGCCTTCATCGTTTCGGATTGCAAGGCGCCGGTGTTGTTCGTCGGGCCGGAGTTCATCACGCAGGTTCGCCAGATCAGGGGCCAGATCCCGGGCGTGCGTACCATCATCACCACGGAGGGTGGCGCCCCGGAATGGCAGGATTTCACGGCGTGGCGCGATGCGCAGAGCGGCGACGATCCAAAAGTGCCGATCGACACGAAGGACGTCGCGATCCAGCTCTACACCTCGGGCACAACGGGCAAGCCGAAGGGCGCGATGCTGTCGCACGCGAACTTCCTCAATCTCGTGCAGACGGGCAATGCCGAGGACAAGCCGGAGTGGAACCGGTGGTCGACCGACGACGTCTCGCTGGTGGCGATGCCGATCTTCCATATCGGTGGTTCCGGCTGGGGCGTGATGGGGCTCTATCACGGCGCCCGCGGCGTGATCGCACGCGAGTTCGATCCGACCAAGGTGCTGGATTTCTTCGAGCAGTCGGGCATCACAAAACTGTTCATGGTGCCAGCGGCGATGCAGTTCGTGGTGCGGCAGCCGCGTGCGAAGACGGTCGATTTCTCCAGGCTGAAATACATGCTGTACGGTGCCTCGCCTATACCGGCGGCGCTGCTGAAGGAGTGCATCGAGGTGTTCAAATGCGGGTTCGTGCAACTATACGGCATGACGGAGACGACCGGGACCATCGTTGCATTGCCGCCAGAGGATCACGTCGAGGGTCTTGAGCGGATGCGCTCGGCCGGAAAGGCGCTGGCGGGCGTGGAGCTGGCGATCCTCGACGCCGACGGCAAGCCGCTGCCGCCGCGCGAGGTCGGCGAGATCGCGACGCGCTCAGGCTCGAACATGGCGGGCTACTGGAATTTGCCGGAGGCGACCGCCGCAACGCTGCGCGGTGACGGCTGGCTGCGCACCGGCGATGCCGGCTACATGGACAAGGACGGCTATCTCTACATCCACGACCGCATCAAGGACATGATCATCTCCGGCGGCGAGAACATCTACCCGGCCGAGGTCGAGAGCGCGCTGTGCGATCACCCAGATGTCGCCGAGGCCGCCGTGATCGGCGTGCCCGACGACAAATGGGGCGAAGCGGTGAAGGCCGTCGTGGTGATGAAGCCCGGCAAGCAGGCGAGCGCCACCGACATCATCAACTTCACCCGCGAGCGCATTGCCGGCTACAAGACGCCCAAGAGCGTGGAGTTCTTGCCGGCGTTGCCGCGGAATCCGTCAGGCAAGATATTGCGACGGCAATTGCGCGAGCCGTATTGGGCGGGGAAGGACCGAAGGGTGAATTGATTTTTGCTGTCGTCCTGGACAAGTGCCGTAGGGTGGGCAAAGGCGCAACGCGCCGTGCCCACCATTCCTTCACGCTTGTAACAGGTGGTGGGCACGCTCCGCTTTGCCCACCCTACGATAGCGGTGGAAGCCTCAATGCTTCCCCGGCCCCATATAGCCAAACAAAAACCCCGCCACTTTCCGCATCTGGATCTCCTCGCTGCCTTCGGTGATGCGGTAGCGGCGGTGGTGGCGGTAGATGTGCTCGAACGGCTTGTGGCGTGAATAGCCCATGCCGCCATGGACCTGCATGGCGCGGTCGGCGGATTCGCAGCAGAGGCGGTTTGCCCAGTAGTTGCACATGGAGACGCGGTCGGAGAGCGTACGCTCGATCTGCTCCTCGGTGAGCTGGTCCATCTCCCAGGCGGTCTTGCGGATCAAGAGGCGCAGCATCTCGGCTTGCGTCGCGAGCTCGACCAGCGGGAACTGGATCGCCTGGTTTTCCGCCAGCGCTCTGCCGAACGGTTTTCGCTCGCGCGCATACTTCACGCTCTCGTTGATGCAGTAGACGGCCGCGCCGAGCGAGCTTGCGGCCTGCCGGATGCGGTTCTGGTGGACAAAACATTGCGCCAGCGACAGGCCGCGACCGACCTCGCCGAACTGGGCATCCTCCGGCACGAACACGTCGGTAAAGCTGACGCGGGGATGGTCGGTCGGCATGTTGAAGGTCCACATATACTCCTCGATCCTGACGCCGTGGCTCTTCGCCGGCACCAGGAAGCAGGTGATGCCGCGGGCATCGCCGTCATTGCCGCTGGTGCGCGCGAACAGCGCGCAGTGGGTGGCAACATGCATGCCGGTCGTCCACATCTTCTCGCCGTTGATGATCCAGCCCTTGACGTTGTCGCGCGTGGCCGGCACCGCGCGCGTCTCCATGTGGGTCGCGTCCGAGCCGTGATGCGGCTCGGTCAGGCCAAAGGTGATGCGGTATTTGCCCCTGATCGAGCCGTCGATCATCGCCTTCTGGTCGTCGCGGCCATAGCGGTCGAGCATGGTCACGACGGGGAAGTTGCCGACGATGGAATGCTCGTTCTGGAGATCGTTGTGCAGGCCGAGCCCCTTCGCAGCAAAGTGCTCGCGGATCACGGCCATCCAGAGGTTGGAGCCGTCCTTGCCGCCATATTGCTTCGGCACCGGAAAGCGCAGGTGCCCGGCGGCGTCGGCGAGATCCTTCGCCTTGCGCAGCAGCGTCTCCCATTCGTGGCGCGGCAGGCCGCCGTTCTCGAAATCGGTGCGCGCCCATTCGCGGCGATGGTCGAAGAAGCGGATGTTGTCGTCGGCCTCCTCCAGCGGCTTGATCTCGCGTGCGATGAAACGGTCGAGCTCTCCGAGATAGGCGACGAGGTCGGCAGGTAATGAGAAATCCACGGTTCTCTCCCGGATTGATTTTGTCGTTTTGCGTTAAGGCGCTAGGCGCGTCTTTGCTTCGCACGATTAAGGTGAGAAGAGCGTCGCCAAGTCAAGCAAGCCGAGACGTGTGAGATGCGCAAAGCGCATTGCGCAATTCGATGGTGCTCAGGCGCCGACGCGCGCTAGTATGACGCCAATATTCCTTCACGAGAAAATGCGGGAGCGCGCGATGGAGCTGAAATTTTCCAAGGTGGAACGCAAGGGGCCGATCACGATCGTCACGCTGTCGCGGCCCGAAGTCTACAACGCGCTGCACACCGACGCGCATTTCGAGCTGCAAAAGGTGTTCGACGATTTCTCCGCCGATCCCGAACAGTGGATCGCGATCGTCACAGGTAGCGGCGACAAGGCGTTCTGCGCCGGCAACGATCTGAAGTGGCAGGCCGCCGGGGGAAAACGCGGCTGGGACAAGGGCGGTTTCGCCGGCCTCACCTCGCGCTTCGACTGCGACAAGCCGATCATCGCAGCGGTGAATGGCGTCGCCATGGGCGGCGGTTTCGAGATTGCGCTCGCCTGCGACCTCATCATCGCCGCGGAGAACGCGACCTTCGCCCTGCCCGAGCCGCGCGTCGGCCTTGCCGCGCTCGCCGGCGGCCTGCATCGCCTGCCGCGGCAGATCGGGTTGAAGCGCGCCATGGGCATGATCCTCACGGCGCGCCATGTCAGCGCCAAGGAAGGTCTCGAGCTCGGCTTCGTCAACGAGGTGGTGCCGCAGGGCGAGGCGCTGACCGCCGCGCTGCGCTGGGCGGAGATGATCACCAAGAACTCGCCGATGTCGATCCGCGCGTCCAAGCAGGCGATCCAGCGGGGGCTTGGCGTGTCGCTGGAGCAGGCGATCGAAGAGCAGCGGGAGTATCCGGCGGTGAAGGCGATGGTGGCCTCGCAGGATTACATCGAGGGGCCGAAGGCGTTCTCGGAGAAGCGGCCACCGAAATGGGTGGGGAGGTAGGAGGCCCACATCGCAACCGTGCGCAACAACTCTCTCCGCAGTCGTCCCGGCGAAGGCCGGGACCCATAACCACAATAGCTAGTTTGGCGGAGGTTAGTCGTTCGGTACTCCGACCATATGCACCCGATAGATCACGCGGTATGGGTCCCGGCCTTCGCCCATGGGCGCTAAAATAGTTGCATAGCTTGATAGCGACGTTTTCGTCTTGGTGGTTCGTGTAGGTGCCGTCCGAGCGTGGAGCGAAGTCTGCGCAGGCAAGCAATCGCGGGTTGGGGCATGATTGCTTGTCGAAGCGAGGCGACGAGTTGGCGGAGCAGACGCCAGGTCCCTGGACGGGTCAGGCGGCCTCGGCCAAGCGGGGAGAGTCCTCGAGTTCGTCGACGAGTGGCTCGAGCAGGAGAATGATCAGCAGATGAGCGAGGATGTGGGGCCTGGCGGACCGCTCGTCAGTTCCGGGAGGGCCCTTCAGGCCAATCAAACTCTTGAGCCGCTTGAAGCCGAGTTCAATGCGCCATCGCAGCCGATAGAGGGCAAGGACATCGCTCGTTGAGAAGTCCTCCGGTGCGAGCGAGGTCACCAGGATCACCCAATCTGCAGCGTCAAGTGTTTGCCTGGAGAGCTGGTGGCCTCCCTTTTGGGCCGTTCGGCGCGCCTTGCGTCGTGCGACCGCGGCCGCTTGCGCCGGCTTCTTGACGGCAACCAGACGCAGAGCGAGCAGCGGTGCGCCAGACTTGCGTTTTATCCAGATCGGTCGATCGATCAGGCCACATGCCGAAGCCTTGCGCAGTTCGGCCGTCAGATCGACCAGACCACCTTTGGCATCAACCCAACGCGCGCTCTTCCAGCCGGACCGGATCACGAAGTCCGCGCCGGCATCGACGAGACGTGCCATGCGCTCCGGTTGCAGATAAGCGCGGTCGCCAAGACGGATTTCGCCGGCAATCACCGGTATCCGGTCCAGCGTCTCGCCCGCTCGCTGATCGGTCAGCTCGAAGTGACCAAAGCGCTCCTGCGGAAGATCGAACGCGCTGTGTATGCGCCACACCGCGTTCTTGTTCCTGCCGCTCGTCCCAGCCTTCGGGACCGTCGTGGCGTCAACAATGCGGATCAGGCGGCCGTGGCTCGCCTTCGGCGCACCGCTCGCCAGTGCTTGGCCTATCAACTTCGCCAGCCAATCTCCGCACTGACGCAACCGATACAACAGAGCCACGTTGGAGATATCGACAAGGCCCACCGACGTGGCCCATGCCGCCGTCAACCGCAGACCTCGCTCGCCAAGGCAATACGCCAGGATCAAGCGCAGCAAATCCACCGCATTGCTGATTTCCCGCGGGCGGACAAACGCCTTCGTCTCGCGCGCGCTAACGTTGAGCGCTTCGGCGCCGCCAAGCCGGGCGACTACGCGCGCCCAGTCCTCGTTCACAAGCGATTCGTGTGCCATCCCAATTTGGAATCACAAGCGAATCCAACGCGCAAATCCTATTTTAGCGCCCATGGGCGCAGGCCGGGACGACGATGGAGATTCGAGCGTCGCCTAATCGCTCCGCCCTAGCTCGCGCTTGTACGAGGCGTAGTTCGGCTGATCGACCGCCAGCTTGTCCATCGTGGTCGCCCACAGATGCTCGGCGAGGCCCGGGGTTGCGAGATCGACCTCGCCTTTGGCGATGCGCTCCGCAAGCACACGGTTGAGCTCGGTCACCGAGCCGTTCACGCCAAGCAGCGTGCGCAGGCGCTCCACCTCCTTGGCATCGCTCCCCTCTTCCTGCGTCAGCTGCCGCGCGACGAGATCGAGGATGTTGATGGCGACACGCAGCTTGAAGGCCTGATGGCCGGAGATCAGCGGCGTGATGTCGCTGCGGAGGAAGTCGGCGACTGACTTGGTCAGCTCGACCGGCGTCGGCTCGTCCTGCATGTGTCAACTCCCGCGCGGCGCCAATAGCCGCAACAGATCGATCTCGGTCTCGGAGGCGCGGCGGCCGATCATGGCGCGCTCCATGGAATGGTCCGGGCCCTCGCGAAACCGCTGCATCATGCCGCCGCACATGATGCCCCAGCGCAGCGTGCCCATCACTTCCCAGAATTTCACACGCGCCGGATCGACCTTGCGGCCCGCGGTCTCGTAGCCGGCGAACAGCTCCTCGCGCGAACCAAAGCCGCCGACGGGCTTGTCGATCTCGCCGAAGCGCCAGGAGTTGACGCAAACCCAGCCAAGATCCTCCATGGGGTCGCCGAGATGGGCGAGCTCCCAATCGAGCACGGCGCGGACACCGTCGGGGCCGATGATGAGATTGCCGTTGCGGAAATCGCCATGCACCAGCGTGGTCTCGACTGAGGGGCCGGGATCGTGGTCGCGCAGCCAGCGCAGCGCCAGCTCGAACACCGGCTTTGGCCAGTTCAGGCTGCGATAGTCGCGCTCGAACTCAGAGATCTCCTCGGTCGCGTTCCGGCTGCGCAGCTCGGGCAGCTTGTCCTGCGGCAGCCTGTGCAGGCCCGCAAGCACGCCGCCGATCTGTCGCGCAAGCAGTGGCCGCGCCGCGGCAAACTCCTCATCGCGAAGAATCTTGCGGGCGATGGTCTCGCCCTCGACCCGCTGCATGATAAAGCCAGTGCCGAGATCGTCCTCAGCCGTCAGCACATGCAGCACGCGCGGCGACGGCACGCCGGCCTCAAACGCGAGCTGCATCAGCTGCGCCTCGGCTGCGAGGCCCGCCGCGCGCGTCGGCGCTGCGCCATAGCCCTTCGGCGAGCGGCGCAGGATCGCACCGATCGGCCCATCGGGATGCACGATATCGAAGCGCCAGGTTTCCTGGCTGGCGCCGCCGGACAGCTTTGCCGCGCCGGTGACGCCGGTCGCGCCCGGGTACCAGCGCGCGACGCTGCGGGAAAGCTCCGTCTCGATCATTTGCCCTTGAACTGCGCGGGGCGCTTCTCAAGAAACGCGCCGACGCCCTCGCGAAAGTCCTGGGTGTCGCCGGCACGGAGCTGGCACTGGAATTCGAGATTGAGCTGATCCTCGAAGGAATTTTCGGGGCTGTCCCAGTAGAGCTTGCGGATCAGCGACAGCGCGACCGTCGGGCCGCTGGCGAGATCACGCGCGAGCTTCATCGCCTCCTCCATCAGCACGCCGTCGTCATAGACGCGGTTGACGAGGCCCCATTCCAGCGCCTTTTCTGCCGGCAGCCGCTCGCCCATCAACGACAGTTCGATCGAGCGCGCCCGGCCGACGAGGCGCGGCAGCAGCCAGGTCGAGCCGCAATCCGGCACGAGCCCGATGCGGCGGAAGGCTTGAAGAAAGTAGGAGGACCGCGCGCACAAAATCATGTCGCCGAGCAGCGCGAAGCTCATGCCGGCACCAGCGGCCGGGCCATTGACCGCGGTGATGATCGGGCAATGCAGATTGCGGATGCGCCGCAGGAAGGGATGAAAGCCGGTCTCCAACGTCAGGCCGGCCTTGGTCTTCTTCGACTGGTTGTTGCGGCCCTGGAGATTCGCGCCGGTGCAGAACGCGCGGCCCGCGCCGGTCAGCACGACGCAGCGCACCTCGTCCTTCTTCTCCTCGATCGTATCGAGCGCCTCGGCAAGGCCGCCGAGCATGTCCATGGAGACCGCGTTCATCACCTCCTGATGGTCGAGCCTGAGGATCGCGACCGAGCCATCGAAATCGAGCGTGACGTGTTTGAACTGCATGGTTTCCTCGTCAGTTGCAGCCTGCATCAATTTCGCAGACCGGAATTCGTTTTGCCGGGGTGCATATTTGATTTTTGGCGCTGTCTTGTCCATGGTGATCGGAGCATAGCAAGCAATCTTGTGCGCAGCGGCTGATGCGCCTTATGCCCAAAGCAGGAAACGCGCCATGAACCTTTTCGACCTCACCGGCCGCGTCGCCGTGATCACCGGCGGCAATGGCGGCATCGGGCTCGGCATCGCGCAGGCGCTCGCCGGCCAGGGCTGTAACGTCTCGATCTGGGGCCGCAATGCTGACAAGAACAAGGCTGCTGCCGCGAGCATGGCGGGGCTATCAGGCAAGGTCGATAGCCGTGTCTGCGACGTCACCGATCCAGCCTCGGTCGAAGCCGCGATGAAGGCCACACTGGAGACCTTCGGCCGAGTGGATGGCTGCTTCGCCAACGCCGGCATCGGCGGCGGTGGCCGGCGCTCCTTCATCGAGCGCACCGAGGAGGAATGGCGCACGATGTTCGCGACCAATCTCGATGGCGTGTTCCACGCGTTCCAGGCGGCGGCCAGGCACATGACCGAGCGCGCCAATGCCGGCGATCCCTTCGGCCGGCTGGTTGCGACCTCGAGCCTCGCCTCGATCTTCGGCACCGCGCGCAATGAGCATTATGCGGCGACCAAGGCCGCGATCAACGCGCTGGTGCGCGCGCTCGGCGTCGAGCTGGCGCGGCACGGCGTCACCGCGAATGCGATCCTGCCCGGCTGGATCAAGAGCGACATGACATCAGGTCTCATGGCCAACGACAAGTTCGTCGCCAACGTGATGCCGCGAATTCCGGTGCGCCGCTTCGGCGAAGCGTCCGATTTCGGCGGCATCGCGGTGTACCTGATGAGCAAGGCGTCATCGTATCACACGGCGGATACGTTCGTGATCGACGGCGGCTATACGGCGTTTTGAATTTCGCAGCCCGGATGGAGCGAAGCGCAATCCGGGACGACCAAAAGCAAGCAAGACCCGGATTTCGCTACGCTCCATCCGGGCTACAAACTCTGAGGGGATAGGGCAAATGTTCTCGCACGTGATGATCGGCACCAACGACCTCGACAAGGCCAAGGCGTTCTACGACAAGCTGCTCGGCACACTCGAAGTGCGGCCGGCCAGGGTCGACGGCCACCGCATCTTCTACATTACCAAGACCGGCGTGTTCTCGGTGTCGAAGCCGATCAACGGCGAGCCGGCGACCTGCGCGAACGGTGGCACCATCGGCTTTGCCGCCAACTCGCCTGAGCAGGTCGACAAGTGGCACGCCGCCGGTGTTGCCGCCGGCGGAACGCCGATCGAGAATCCGCCCGGCATCCGCGAGGGCGCGGGCAACAAGCTCTATCTCGCCTACTTGCGCGACCTCGACGGCAACAAGATCTGCGCGATGCACCGGATGGCGAACTAGGCATGCATACATTCGGTGTCGGCCCGGCCTAGTGCGCAATTGCGCACGGGGGCCGGGACCCATTACCCCAAAGAGAAGTTGTAGCGCGAAGCTGGCAACTCCGAGCCTTCGCAAAACTATTGCTGCGGCGTATGGGTCCCGGATCTACGCGCGCTTGGGGCGCGCTTGTCCGGGACGACATCGGGGAAGAGTTCGCCCGCCCCCATTCAAACAACATTTCAAACGCCTCGCGATATTCCATCGCGTGGCACGGCCCCGCGTAAAAAATGCGCGCTCGCACTTTGGCCGCGCTGCGACTATTCTTGCGTGCAGCATGAACTCAGCGTCCCCGGGAGGAACAATGACAAAACACACCTACATTCCCCGCACCACCAACTACACGCTCAATCCGGGCGACGAGCTCAACGATCTGCGCATGTCGGACCAGGTCCGGCCGCTCTACGACCATGTCAGGAAGTTCATCCGCGACACCGTCGAGCCGATGTCGATCGAGTTCGCGAAGGCGGGCGAAGGCAAGGAGGACCGCTGGAGCTTCACGCCGAAGCAGCTCGAGGTGCTGGAGAAGGCGAAGAACAAGGCCAAGCAGGAAGGCCTCTGGAACTTCTTCCTGCCCGATGACGAGACCGGCCAGGGCCTGAAGAATCTCGACTATGCCTATATCGCCTCGGAGCTCGGCAAGAGCCCGCTAGCGTCCGAGACCATGAACTGCTCGGCGCCCGACACCGGCAACATGGAGGTGCTGGAGCGCGTCGGCACCAAGGAGCAGAAGGAGAAGTGGCTGAAGCCGCTGCTCAACGGCGAGATCCGCTCGGCCTATGTCATGACCGAGCCGAACGTCGCCTCCTCCGACGCCAAGAACATCTCGACGACGGCAAAGCTCGTCGGCGACGAATGGGTCATCAACGGCGAGAAGTACTACATCTCCGGTCTCGGCGATCCCCGCTGCAAGATCCTCATCGTGATGGTGAAGACCAATCCGGATGCGGCGCCGAGCAAGCAGCAGTCGCAGATCCTGGTGCCGCGCGACACGCCCGGCGTCGAGGTGCTCGGCCCCATGTACGTGTTCGGCCAGGACCACGCCCCGCGCGGTCACATGCACATGCGCTTCAACAACGTGCGCGTGCCGAAGGAGAACATGCTGCTCGGCGAAGGCCGCGGCTTCGAGATCTCGCAGCTCCGTCTCGGTCCCGGCCGCATCCATCACTGCATGCGCACCATCGGCAAGGCCGAGAAGGCGCTCGATCTGATGGTGCAGCGTGGCCTCACCCGCGAAGCCTTCGGCAAGAAGATCGCCCATCTCGGCGGCAACATGCAGATCATCGCGCAGGCCCGCTGCGAGATCGAGGCGATGCGGCTGATGGTGCTGAAGGCCGCCAAGGCGATGGACGTGCTCGGCAACAAGGAAGCCCGCGTCTGGGTCTCCATGGTCAAGGCCATGGTGCCCGAGCGCGCCTGCAAGATCATCGATCAGGCGATCCAGATGCACGGCGCCACCGGCATCTCGCACTGGACCCCGCTCGCCGAGATGTACCAGGACGTTCGTCACCTGCGCTTTGCCGACGGTCCGGACGAGGTGCACTGGATGGTGGTCGGCCGGCACGAGCTGAGCATGGCGTGAGGCTTCGCCTCTTCCCGCTCGGGAAGAGCCGTAGGGTGGGCAAAGGCGCGCACTTCGCGCGCCGTGCCCACCATCGCGACGCGCGCAAGAACTCTGGTGGGCACGCTTCCGCCTTCGCTCTTCGAGCTACGGCGGACAAGTCGCTTTGCCCACCCTACGAGACTGAGATCGCAGTGAGACCTGTGCCCCTCACCCGGATCGCGCCGGACGATGCTTCGCATCGCCGGGGGCGATCCGACCTCTCCCCGCAAGCGGTAGGGCTATCGCAGATGGCGTCTTGGTGGCGGCCTGAGCAAGCGCCTCGTCCTTCGAGACGACCGCTTCCAGCGGTCTCCTCAGGATGAGGCTAAGCAGCATTGGCCCCGTTGAAATTGCTGCCGCGCACTCCGCCCTCATCCTGAGGGCCCGCCATCGGCGGGCGTCTCGAAGGATGTGCCGTGGGCGAGCTATCCGCCACTCTTCTTCATATGCGATGGCCCTGCCGCAAGCGGGGAGAGGTAAAGAAGCAATCACCTACGTCGCGGGCGCGAGCTTGTCCTGGGTCTTCGTTTCGAAATCGCTGGCGTCGTGGCGCTCGTGGAGCTGGCTGGCGGGATCGCCGGAGACACGGTTGACCATGCGGCCGCGCTTCACGGCCGGACGCTTGGCGATCTGGTCGGTCCAGCGCTGCACGTGCTTGTACTCCTGCACCGACAGGAATTCGCCGGCGCCATAGACCAAGCCCTTGGCGAGCGCGCCGTACCAGGGCCACACCGCGATGTCGGCGATGGTGTACTCCTTGCCCGCAAGGTACTCGTGGTCGGCGAGGCGACGGTCGAGCACGTCGAGCTGGCGCTTGGTCTCCATCGCAAAGCGGTCGATGGCGTATTCAATCTTGAACGGCGCATAGGCGTAGAAGTGGCCGAAGCCGCCGCCGAGATAGGGCGCGCTGCCCATCTGCCAGAACAGCCAGGACATCGCCTCGGTACGGGTCTTGATGTCCTTCGGCAGGAAGGCGCCGAACTTTTCGGCGAGGTAGAACAGGATCGAGCCGGATTCGAACACGCGGATCGGCTCCGGACCCGAGCGATCCATCAGCGCGGGGATTTTCGAGTTCGGATTGATGTCGACGAAGCCGCTGCCGAACTGGTCGCCATTGCCGATCCTGATCAGCCAGGCGTCGTATTCCGCGCCCTTGTGACCCAGCGCCAGCAGCTCCTCCAGCATCACCGTGACCTTCACCCCGTTCGGCGTCGCCAGCGAATAGAGCTGCAAGGGATGCTTGCCGACCGGCAGCTCCTTGTCGTGGGTGGGGCCGGCGATTGGCCGGTTGATGCTGGCGAACTGCCCGCCATTCTCCTTGTTCCAGGTCCAGACTTTGGGCGGCTCGTAGACGGGGGCGTCGGTCATGCGGGGGCTCCGGCGGAAAGATGCGCCTGCATTAATTAGCCCGCAAACGGCCAATGACAAGCCCTGCCGGCCCTGCGTCCGGCGCGGGCCTCAAGCCGGCGTCATGCGGCCTTGACCTACCCCGTCACGGCCTTGCGCGGCTGCATCTCGGCTTCCATCACGAATCCGTCGTATCCCTTCGCCGCGACCTCGTCGCAGATCCGCCGGTAAGTGCCGACGCCGCCGATATAGGGCATGAAGATGCGCGGCTTGCCCGGGATGTTGGCGCCCATGTACCAGGAATTGGCCTGCGGATAGAGCGTTCCCTCGGCGACCTCGTTGACGTGCGCGACCCATTTCTCCTCCGCATCCCTGCCCGCTTCAATGGTCGCAAGGCCGCGCTCGCGCATGTGGGTCAGGCAATCGGCGATCCAGTCGACATGCTGCTCGATCGACACCATCATGTTCGAGAGCACCGACGGGCTGCCGGGCCCGGTGATGATGAAGAGATTTGGAAAGCCCGCACTCATCAGGCCGAGATAGGTTTTCGGGCCCTCCGCCCATTTGCCGTTCAGCATCTGCCCGCCGCGGCCGCGAATGTCGATCTTCGCGACCGATCCGGTCATCGCGTCGAAGCCGGTCGCCAGCACCAGCGCGTCGACTTCGTGATCCTTCCCCGCGACACGAACCGCATTCGCGGTGACCTCTTGAATCGGATTGGTCTTGATGTCGACGAGCGAAACGTTCGGCCGGTTGAAGGTCTTGAAGTAATCGGTGTCGACGCAGATGCGCTTGGTGCCGATCGGATGGCTGTTGGGCTGCAGCAGCTTTGCGGTTTCAGGGTCCTTCACGATCTCGGCGATCTTGCCGCGAACATAGTTGGCGGCGGTATCGTTCGCGGCCCGATCGAGGCCGAGGTTGTTGTAGACATACATGAAGGTGAGACCGCCGCGGTCCCAGCGCGACTTGTATTTGGCGCGCCTGACATCCTCGCTGTCGTCGAGCGCGCCGCGGTCGGGCTGCTCGGCGTAGATGCCGTTGCGCGCGACTTCGCGGGCAAAGCGGCGGATCTCCGGATAGTTCTTGCGGAACGCATCGCGCTCCCCGGCGGTGAGCGCAGCATTACGGGCGGGGATCGAGAAGTTTGCGGTGCGCTGAAATACGGTGAGATGTTTCGCCTGCTCGGCGATGATGGGCGCCGACTGGATGCCCGACGATCCCGTGCCGATCAGGCCGACGCGCAGCCCGGTGAAGTCAACGTCTTCATGCGGCCAGCTGCCGGTGTGATAGACGGGACCCCTAAAGTTTTCGAGGCCTTGAATATCCGGCTGGCGCGCGTTCGAGAGGCAGCCGGCGGCAAGCACGACGAATCTGGCTTCGACGGTCTTGCCGCCGGAGGTCGTCACCGACCAGTTTTTCTCGCGCTCGTCGAACACGGCCCGCTCGACGCGGGTGTCGAACTGGATGTCGCGGCGCAGATCGAAACGGTCGGCGACGTGGTTGGCGTATTTCAAGATCTCTGCTTGCGGCGCGTAGCGCTCGCTCCAGTCCCATTCCTGCTGAAGCTCCTCGGAGAAGGAGTAGGAATATTGCATGCTCTCGACGTCGCAGCGCGCGCCGGGATAGCGGTTCCAGTACCAGGTACCGCCGACGCCGCCGCCCTGCTCATAGACGCGAGCGGAGAAGCCGAGCCCGCGCAGGCGATGCAGCATGTACATGCCGGCAAAGCCCGCGCCGACGACGACCACGTCGTAGGCTTCCGTGGTCTGAGACGGACTCGCTTGCGCTGACGACATCGGCTGACGCTCCCTCGCTGTTTTCTGTTGTTGTGAGCCAGCATCGCTCGCCTTTGCAAAAGCGCAAGAGGCAAATCGGCCGGCTCTGATCTGCTTATTTTGTGCAGCGGAATGGCTTGTCCGTTGCGCGGCGCCTGCACGCAAGATACGCGGCCAGATCCGGCTTGGCATCGCTGATGACAATGGGCTAGCGTCGAACGGACTTCGCAGCAGAAAGCAACAAGATCACCGCGAAGGCAGCCGCCGGGAGAGGACCATGAAATCGCCGATCTGCGACATGCTGGGCATCGAGTTCCCGCTGCTCGCCTTCAGCCATTGCCGCGACGTCGTCGCCGCCGTAAGCCGCGCCGGCGGCTTCGGCGTGTTAGGTGCCACCGTGCACACGCCCGATACACTCGAACGCGAACTGAAATGGATCGACGACCACGTCGACGGCAAGCCCTACGGCATCGACGTGCTGATCCCCGAGAACATCTCGACCGCGGGCGAGAAGGATGTCACCTGGAAGAGCCTGGAAGCGCGCGTGCCGCAGGCGCACCGCGACTACACGCGGATCTTCTGAAGAAATACGATATCGAACTGACTGCCACTGAAGTGGCAGACAATCAGCCGCAACCGTTCGACGGGAAGACCGCACTTCAATTGCTCGAGGTCTCCTTCAATCATCCGATCCGCCTGATCGCAAATGCGCTGGGCGTGCCGCCGAAGGCGATGATCGAGATGGGCAAGACGCACGGCGTGCCGGTGGCCGCCCTCGTCGGCGCCAAGGAGCACGCGTTGCGCCAGGTCGCGGCCGGTGTCGACATCCTCGTGGTGCAGGGCACCGAGGCCGGCGGCCATTGCGGCGAGGTCTCGACCATGGTGCTGGTGCCGGAGGTGATCAAGGCGATCAAGCCGATCCGCGACGTGCCGGTGCTGGCGGCCGGCGGCATCATGACGGGACGGCAGATGGCGGCCTGCATGGCGATGGGCGCGGCCGGCGCCTGGACCGGCTCGGTGTGGCTTGCGACCGTGGAGGCGGAGACCACGGAAATCTTCCGCGAGAAAATGATCGCGGCGTCCTCGCGCGACGCGGTCCGCTCGAAGGGCCGCACCGGCAAGCCGGCCCGGCAACTCCGTTCGGTGTGGACCGATGCCTGGGACCGCGCGCCGGAATGCCCCGGTGCGCTGCCGATGCCGCTGCAAAGCATCGTCAGTCGCGACGCCTTCAACGCGATCGACCGCGCAGCAGCGGCCGGAAACGCCAGGGCGCGCGATCTCGTCAGCTACTTTGTCGGCCAGGGCGTCGGGCTGATCGACAGCGTGAAGTCGGCGGGTGCGGTGGTGCAGGAGTTCAAGGAAGATTTTGCCGAAGCCGTCGAGCACATGAATGCGCTGGTGGCGGAGTAGTATGTGTAGACCCTCATGGTGAGGAGGCGCGCAAGCGCCGTCTCGAGCCATGAGAGCCCGCGGCCCATCCTTCGAGACGCCTGCTTCGCAGGCTCCTCAGGATGAGGTCGGAGATTTCCGAGAGAGTGAAGAAGCAAGAACAATGACGACTGTTTCCCTTGACCGCATCCCCGTCATCGTCGGCATCGGCGAGATCGTCGACCGCCCCAGGGAGATCACCGAAGGCCTCGAGCCGCTCGACCTGCTCGAACAGGCGCTGCGGCGCGCCGAGGCGGATGCCGGGGCAAAGCTGCTCAGTGAGGTGCAGTCGCTCGACGTCGTCAATTTCCTGAGCTGGCGCTATCGCGATCCGGAGAAGCTCTTGGCGCAGCGCCTCGGTGTCACGCCGGCGCATTGCTATTACGGCCCGGTCGGGGGCGAGAGCCCGATCCGCTACGTCCACGAGGCCGCCAAGCGCATCGCGCGCGGCGAATGCACCGTGGCCGCGATCTGCGGCGCGGAGGCGCAGTCGACCGCGACCAAGGCGGAGCGCGCCGGCGCAAAACTGCCATGGACACCGTTCGCGCATGACGTCGAGGAGCCCAAGCGCGGCGCAGCGTTCCAGAAGCCGCTGGCGGTGAAGCTCGGCGTGTTCCGGCCCGTCACGGTCTATCCGTTCTACGAGGCGGCCTCCTCCGCCCATTGGGGCCAGACGCCGCACGAAGCGATGGCGGAGTCAGGCACGCTGTGGTCGCGCTATTCGGAAGCCGCTGCGCAAAATCCCAATGCCTGGCTGAAGCGGCGTTATGCGCCGGAGGAGATCACGACGCCGACGGCGGACAACCGGCTGATCGCCTGGCCCTACAACAAGCTCATGGTGGCCAATCCCAGCGTCAACATGGGCGGCGCGCTGCTGCTCACCAGCCTCGCCAAGGCGCGTGCGGCCGGGATTGCCGAGGACAAATTGGTTTATCCGCTCGGCGGTGCCTCCGCGGAGGAGCCGCGCGACTATCTGCTGCGCGACCAGTTCTACGAGAGCCATCCGCAGAATGCGGTGCTGAAAGCAGTGATGGACCTCGCCGGGGGCGACGGCAGGAAATTCGACGCGATCGAGCTCTACAGCTGCTTCCCATGCGTGCCGAAGATGGCGCGACGGACATTGGGCTTAGGCCCCGACGTGCAGCCGACCGTGACCGGCGGCCTCACCTTCTTCGGCGCGCCGCTCAACACCTACATGACCCACGCGGCCTGCGCGATGGTGCGGCGTGTGCGCGACCGCGCAAAACTCGGCCTGCTCTATGGCCAGGGCGGCTTCGTCACCAAGCACCACGCGCTGGTGGTCTCGAAGACGCCGCCGCGCGAGGCGCTGGCGCAGGAGACGAGCGTACAAGGCGAAGCCGACCGCAACAAGCGCGCGGTGCCGGAGTTCGTCACGGAGGCGTCAGGCAAGGGCAAGGTCGAGAGCTTTACGGTGCTCTACGGTCGTGGCGGCGACGTCGAGCATGGCGTGGTGATGCTGCGGACGGAAGATGACCGGCGCACGCTGGCGCGAATTCCGGCGAGCGATAGCGCGACGCTGGCGCGTCTGCTGAATATGGATCGCACGCCGGTGGGCTCGCTCGGCGAGATCGCGATGACCACGGATGGCGTGCCGGAGTGGCGGGTGGCGTAGCTCTCGTAGGGTCGGCAAAGCGAAGCGTGCCCACCACCTTCATGTGATCGGACAAGATTGGTGTGCACGGCGCAAGCGCGCCTTTGCCCACCCGTCCGGGCGCGAGACCGCGCCTAGCTCTTCGGCGATTGCTTCTCCGACGCCGTCGCCGGCTTGCCGCTGGCGCCGGTCACGCGCACCTGATCACCGTCGGAGAGGCCGTCCGGCGGGGCGGTGATGACGCGGTCGTCCGGCGCGATGCCTGAGGCGAGCTCGATCTCGCGGCCGAGGTCGCGAGCGATGGTCACGGTCTTGAACCGCACCTTGTCGTCTGCGCCGACGGTCGCAACGCGCAGGCCGCTGCCGTTGAAGATCAGCGCACTGGCGGGAATGCTGAGCGGCGCGGAGTCGCGCTGGAGGTTCAGCTTCACGCTGGCATAGCCGCCGGGCATCAGCTCGCCGCTGGAATTGTCGAGGCCAAGCTGCATCCGTGTCGTGCCCGAGGCGACGTCGACGGCTTGCGAAGAGGCCTCCACCGTCGCCTGAAAAGTCCGGTTCGGATACTCCGGCAGCGCGATGGTGGCCTTGGCGCCGATCCTGATTGCCGGAACATAGTTCTGGGGCACGTTGACGTAGACGCGCAGCTTGGTGATGTCGGAGATCACGAACATCGCCGGGCCCGAGCCGCCGCCGGCATTGATCAGCGCGCCGACATCGGTGTCGCGCGCGGTGACCACGCCGTCGAAAGGCGCGGTGATCTTCTTGTAGCCGGCCAGCGCTTCCAGCCGCTCGACATTGGCTTTGCCCGAATTGACGGCGGCGTTCTTGTTGGAGAGATCGGCGGTACGCTCGTCGATCTCCTGCGCTGAAACGAAGTTGGAGGCGACCAGCGTCTTGCGCCGGTTCAGCGTCGCTTCCGACAGCCTGGCGCTGGCCTGCTGGCTGGCGAGGTCGGCGCGGGCCTGCAACAGCTGCTGGTCGAGATCCGGCGCCTCGATCTCGGCGATCACCTGCCCGGCCTTGACGCGGGCGCCGATGTCGGCGCTCCAGCTCTTCAGATAACCGCTCACGCGGGCGAAGATCGGCGCGCGATAATAGGCCTCGAGCCGTCCCGGCAGATCGATGGTGGCGTTCAGGGCCTTGGCATTCGGCAGGGTCACCGCGACGCTAGGAACCGCCTGATCATCGGTCCATTCCTTCAGCTTGCTTCCCTGCTCCTCGCGGGCGCGGATGCCGGTGCCGACGACAAGGCCTGCCGCAATCAGCGCCACCACGCCGAAAATGCCCAGTTTCCGGTGCGACACCGCCGAGCGGGATTCAGTGGGCGACATGCGGAGTCTCCGATGAGGCGGCGGCTTTGGCGCCTTGTTTCTTGTGGACCATGCTGAACACCACGGGAACGAACATCAGCGTGGCGAAGGTTGCAAAGATCAGGCCGCCGATCACGGCGCGGCCGAGCGGCGCATTCTGCTCGCCGCCCTCGCCCAGCCCCAGCGCCATCGGCGCCATGCCGATGATCATGGCGAGCGCGGTCATCAGGACGGGGCGGAACCGGACGAAGCCGGCTTCGAGCGCCGCGGCGATGGGATCGCCGAGCTCCTCGTAGCGCTCGCGCGCGAAGGAGATCACGAGCACGCTGTTGGCGGTGGCAACGCCCATGCACATGATGGCGCCGGTGAGCGCCGGGACCGACAGCGTGGTCTCCGTCATGAACAGCATCCAGACGATACCGGCGAGCGCGGCCGGCAGCGCCGTGATGATCACGAAGGGATCGGACCACGACTGGAAGTTCACGACGATCAGGAAGTAGATCAGCACGACGGCGCCGAGCAGGCCGAACAGCAGGCCGGTGAAGGCGCTGTTCATGGTCTGCACCTGGCCGAGCAGCACCACCGAGGAGCCCTTCGGCACCTCCTTGGCGGTGTCCGCGATCAATTGCCGGATATCGTTCGACACCGCGCCGAGATCGCGGCCCGAGGTCGTCGCAAAGATCTGCACCATCGACTGGATGTCGTATTGCGACACCACCGCGCTCGAGGTCGAACGCTTGATGTCGGCGATGCCGCCGAGGATCGGCGACTGCGCATTGCCGGCGGCGGTGATCGGCAGGGTCTGCAGCGCGCTGAGCGAGTCGATCTGGTATTGCGGCGTCTGCATCACGATCGAGTAGGACACCCCGTTATCCGGATTGAGGTAGTAGGTCGGCGCCACCTGCGATGAGCCGGCGAGATTGACCACGAGACTGTTGGTGACATCGCGCTCGGTCAGGCCGACATATTGGGCGCGGGTGCGGTCGACATCGATGTTGAAGGTCGGGTTGCTCGGCGATTGCTGGATGCGCGCATCGGCCACGCCCGGAATGCGCCGGAGCTTCGCTAGCAGATTGTTGGCATAGGCAAAGTTGGCGCTGAGATTGGCGCCGCGGATCTGCAGGTCGATCGGCGCCGGGGCGCCGAAGTTCAGGATCTGGCTGACGATATCTGCGGGGAGGAACGCGAAGCTGACGCCGGGGAACAGGCGCGGCAGCTGCTCGCGCAGCACCTTCACATGCTCTTCGGTCGGCTTGTGGCCCTCCTTCAGCTTGATCTGGATGTCGCCGTCCTGCGGGCCGATCACGCCGGTGTTGTTGTAGGTCATGTTGATGCCGGAGATCGGCATGCCGATGTTGTCGGTCATGGTCTCGATCTCGCCCGGGATCAGCTTGCGGACTGCCTTCTGCACGTCGGCGAGCTGGTTGGCGGTCTCCTCCACGCGGGTGCCGACCTGGGTGCGCACATGCATCAGGATGTTCCCGGCATCGACCGCGGGGAAGAAATTGCGTCCGAGGAACGGCACCAGCGCGAAGGACACGCCGACCACGCAGATAAAGCCGATCACGAACACGGCGCGATGCACCAGCGCAAGGCCGAGCAGCCCGCGATAGCCGCCGCGGATACGCTCGAACCGCGCCTCGAAGCCGCGCTGGAACCAGACGAATGGATTGCGCGACTTGGGCGGGGCGCCCTCGTGATGGACATGGGGCTTGAGCAGATAGTTCGCCATGGTCGGCACCAAGGTGCGCGACAGGATGAACGACCAGATCATCGCGAACATCACCGCTTCCGCCATCGGCACGAACAGGAAGCGCGCGACGCCGGTGAGGAAGAACATCGGCACGAACACGATGCAGATACAGAGCAGCGAGACGAAGGCCGGCGTCACGATCTGGTTGGCGCCGTCGAGGATCGACTGCTCGACCGGCTTGCCCTGCTCCAGATGGTAGTTGATGTTCTCGATCGTGACCGTGGCGTCGTCGACGAGGATGCCGACCGCGAGCGCAAGGCCGCCGAGCGTCATGATGTTCAGCGTCTCGCCGATCGCCGACAGCATGATGATGGCGCCCAGCACCGAGAGCGGGATCGAGACCGCGATGATGATGGTCGAGCGCCAGCTGCCGAGGAACAAGAGGATCATGACGCTGGTCAGCAGCGCCGCGATGACGCCCTCGAAGGCGACGCCCTCGATCGCACCGCGGACGAACACCGACTGGTCGCCGATGAAGCCGATCTTCAGCGCGTCCGGGAGCTGGTCCTTGACCTCGATCACCTTCTGCTTGATGCCGGCGATGATGTCGAGCGTCGAGGTCGCGCCCGCCTTCAGCACCATCATCAGCACCGAACGGTTGCCGTCGACATGGACGATGTTGGTCTGCGGCGGATTGCCGTCGCGCACGGTCGCGACATCGCGCACATAGACCATGGCGCCGTTGACGGTTTTGATCGGCAGATTGCCGAGCTCGTCGATCCGGAGCGGCGAGTTGTTGAGCTGAATGTCGTATTCGAACTGGCCGATCTTCTGAGTGCCGACCGGCGTGATCAGGTTCTGGGCTGCAAGCGCATTGGCGACGTCCTGGCCTGATAGCCCGCGGGCCTGCAGCGCGGTCGGATCGAGGTCGATCTGGACCTGGCGCTGCTTGCCGCCGAACGGATAGGGGATCGCGGCGCCCGGCACGGTGACCAGCGGGGTACGCAGATTGTTGATGCCGATGTCGGCGAGGTTCTGCTCGGTCAGGCCATCACCCGACAGCGCCACCTGGATGATCGGCACGGTCGAGGCGGAGTAGTTCAGGATCAAGGGCGGCGTTGCGCCCGGCGGCATCTGCTTGAGCAGCGTCTGCGAGATCGCCGTGACCTGGGCGTTGGCGGTGCGGATGTCGACGTTCGGCTGGAAGAAGATCTTGATGATACCGAAGCCGTTATAGGAATTGGCCGTGATGTGCTCGATGTCGTTGACGGTCGTCGTCAGCGCGCGCTGGAACGGCGTGGTGATGCGGCCGGACATCTGGTCCGGCGGCAGGCCTGTGTACTGCCAGACCACGCCGATCACGGGAATGCGAATGTCCGGGAAGATGTCGGTCGGCGTCCGCAGCGCCGCGAGCGGTCCGATGATCAGCAGCAGGAGCGCCAGCACGACAAACGTGTAGGGCCGGCTCAGGGCAATACGGACCAGAGCAATCATGCGCCAGGCAATTCCAGGTCAGGCAGGAATACAGAATCCGCCCCCACGGCGATCCCCATTCCCCTTTACCCGAGCACCGCCGAACGCGCCAACGCGAAGCGCTGCCGGCCCATTCACTTCCCTGCTACCGCACTGCGGAATTGGCATCGCAGCTATGCGAGGGGAAGCACATCACGGCGTCGTCCCGGCACTAGGCCGGGACGACATAGGGGATGCAGCTGGAGCCCGACGTCGACAGCTTACGCCGCGCGGACATTGGTCAGGAACTTGCTGACCTCGGTCCTGAGACGGTTCGAATCGTTCGACAGCATCTGCGCCGCCGACAGCACCTGCGAGGACGCCGTGCCGGTTTCGGTCGCACCGCGCTGCACGTCGGTGATGTTGGACGAGACCTGCTGCGTGCCTTGCGCCGCCTGCTGCACGTTGCGGGCGATCTCCTGCGTGGCCGCGCCCTGCTCTTCCACGGCCGCCGCGATGGCCGAGGAGATTTCCGACAGGCGCTCGATGGTCGAGGAGATCTCCTTGATCGCGCCGACCGAATCGTTGGTCGCCGCCTGGATGCCGGAAATCTGCTGGCCGATCTCGCCGGTCGCCTTCGCGGTCTGCTCGGCGAGCGCCTTCACCTCGGAGGCGACCACCGCGAAGCCGCGGCCGGCTTCGCCCGCGCGCGCCGCCTCGATGGTCGCGTTCAGCGCCAGAAGATTGGTCTGGCCGGCAATGGTGTTGATCAGTTCGACGACGTCGCCGATGCGGGACGCCGCCTTGGAGAGCTCGCTGACACGCTCGGTGGTGGCACGCGCCTGGCCGACGGCGTCGCCCGCCATCCGCGCCGATTCCTGCACCTGACGGCTGATCTCGCCAACGGACGAGGCCATCTCCTCGGTGGCCGAGGCCACCGACTGCACGTTGGTCGAGGCTTCCTCCGACGCGCCGGCGACCGTGGTGGCCAGCCGCTGTGAGCGGTCGGCGGTCGAGGTCAGCGTCGAGGCGGAAGCTTCGAGCTGGGACGAGGCCGATGAGACCGTCTGGACGATCTCGCCGATCATCGTTTCGAATTCGCGGGTGATGTTGTCGACACGGCGGCCGCGTTCGATCTTGGCCTCCGCATCGGCCGCGGCGGCTTCATCGGCCGCTTTCTTGGCGATCAGCGCCTCCTTGAAGATCTGGAGCACGTCGGCCATGGCGCCGATCTCGGTCTTCTCGCCCCGGTGCGGGACTTCAGCGGTGAGGTCTCCCTTGCCCAGCGCCTGCATCGGCAGGGTGATCGAATTGATGCCGCTGGAGACGTCGTGGACGAGGTAGAAGCCGACGCCGATGCCGACGATGACGGCGGCGCCGAGAATGATCGAGACCAGCATGAACGCGAAGGAATAGCTGTCGGCCGCATCCTGGGCGGCCTGATCACCGCCCTTGGTGTTGAGGTCGATATCCTTGCGCAGGATTTCGTCGGACTGGATGCCGATCTTGTTGGCGGTCTTGACGTTCAGCTCATGCGACTCGTGCGGGACCTTGCCGACTTCCTTGCGCGACAGCGCAAAGACCTCGTCGGCGCTCTTCTTGTAGTCGTCCCACAGCTTGGACCATTCGGTGTAGAGCGCCCGCTCCTCCGGCGAGGTGATCATGGTCTCGTAGGTCCGGCGGGCCTTGGCCAGGGTCTCGCTGGTGGTGACCGCAGTCTTTTCCATCGCGAGCTTTTCTTCCAGGGTCTCGGCCAGCATGTGCTCGCGGACCACGCTGCGATAAGTGATGACTGCCGACCTGAGTTCACCCAGCACCCGCACGCTCGGCATCCAGCTCGTCGTGATGTCGACCGTGTTGGCGTTCATCGACCGCATCTTCATGACGGCGAGGAGGCCCATGCCGGCCATCGCGACCAGCAGGAACGCCACGACACTGATGATCTTGGCGCGGATGGAAATGGTGGCGAGCATAATAAGGTCTCTTTGTGCTGGCGCGGTGCGCGTCCGAAAGGTTTACGAATCAACCAAAAGGAGCAGCACCGACATCCGACACCAGAGCACCTGAGCAGATGTTAACTACGACTCCGTACGAGTACGGAAACCCGAAACAAATGAACAGGCAGCTAAGAACGCTCTGCGCTCAGCGCATGAGCCTAAGCGCGTCCGAGAAAAACTCCGCACCGCCGAAATTTCCGGACTTCAGAGCGAGCAACATCTCGCCCGCGTCTGCGCCGACCGCGCGCAGCACCGGGACTCCCGCGGCGATCTCTACTCCTACGAGAAACCCCGGAATCCTCAACCGATCGACCACGGCGCCGGATGTCTCGCCGCCGGCGACGATCAAGCGCCGGACGCCGGCCTGCACCAGCCCCTCGGCGATATCGGCCATGGCCTGCTCGATGGCGTGGCCAGCGGCATCGCGGCCGTGGCGGGCCTGAACGGCGGCAACGGCTTCCGGCGTCGCGCTCGAAGCGATCAGCACCGGACCGTCGGCAAGCCGGGGTTTCGCCCAGGCCAGCGCGCGCTGTGCTTCGCCGGCGCCAGCGACGATCTGCTCGGGATCGAGATGCAACACCGGCATGACACGCTCGGCATTCGCGATCTGCTGAAGCGTCGCCTGCGAGCAGCTTCCGGCAAGACACGCCACCGATCCGCCGACCGCCGCGCCGGCTTCGTTGCCCGCCGCAGCCGACTTGACCTTGCCCGTCGAGACCAGCGCCCGCGCCAGACCGAGGCCGATGCCGGAGGCACCAACTGACAGCCGGTGCTCGGCGGCGACGAGACCGATGGTCTCGAGGTCGCGGTCGAAGACAGCATCGATGATCGCAGCGCCAATGCCCTTGGCGGCGAGCTCGGCCAGCCGCGCCCGCACGGCGTCCGCGCCGCGCGTGACGGTGGCGAGATCGACGAGGCCGATTTGCGTCTTGCTCTGGCGCGTCAGCACGCGCACCAGGTTGGAATCGTGCATCGGGTTGAGCGGATGGTCCTTCAGCGGGCTCTCGTTCAGCGGCACCGCGCCGACGAACAAATTGCCCTGATAGACCGTGCGGCCGGTCTCCGGAAAGGCCGGCGTCACCAGCACGGCGCTCTCGCCGCTATCGGCGCGCAGCGCGTCCATGACGGGGCCGATATTGCCGGCGTCGGTCGAATCGAAGGTCGAGCAGATCTTGAACAGCACGTGGCGCGCGCCGCGGCCGCGCAGCCATTTGTCCGCTGCGCGCGAGCGCGATACGGCAAGGCCGGCCTCGATCGATCGGCTCTTCAAGGACACCACGACGGCATCGACCTCGGGCAGCGCCAGATCGTCCGAGGGTACGCCGATGGTCTGCACGGTGCGCAGACCCGCGCGCGTCAGCGTGTTGGCGAGATCAGAGGCGCCGGTGTAGTCGTCGGCGATGCAGCCCAAGGCAAGTGTCACGGCTTCACTCCCGCATAGGGCTTGAACCAGGCAAGGCCATCCGTGGTCTTGCCGCGCGGATTGTATTCGCAGCCGACGAAGCCGGCGTAGCCGAGCCGGTCGAGCTCATCGAACAGGAATGGATAGTTCAGCTCCTCGCCGTCGGGCTCGTTGCGCGAGGGAATGCTGGCAATCTGGATGTGGCCGATGATCGGCATCATCTCGCGCAGCCGCATGGTGACGTCGCCGTGGATGATCTGGCAGTGATAGATGTCGAACTGGAGTTTCAGGTTCGGCAGCCGCAGTTCCTGGATCAGATCGCGCGCGAAGCCGAAATCGTTGAGGAAGTAACCGGGTACGTTGCGGGCATTGATCGGCTCGAGCACGATGTCGATGCCATGCGGTGCGAAGAATTCCGCGGCCCACGCCACCGATTTGTAGAACGCCTCGATCGCGACGCGCTCGCCGCGATTGGCGATGCCGGCCATCAGGTGCAGGCGCTTGACTCCGGTCGCCTTGGCGTAAGGCAGCGCCGTCTCCAGGCTCGCCTTGAGATCGGCAAACCGCGCTGGCAACGCCGCAAAGCCTTTCTCGCCGGCATTCCAGTCGCCCGGCGGCAGGTTGAACAGCGCCTGGGTCAGGCCGTTGCGCTTGAGCCGCTCCCCGACCTCCTCCACCGGATGCTCGTAGGGAAAGAGAAATTCGACGGCGGTGAAGCCCGCTTGGGCTGCGGCATCGAAGCGATCGAGGAACGGCACCTCGGTGAACATCATCGAGAGGTTGGCGGCGAAACGGGGCATTGCAAATCCTCTGGTTTACTTGTCGCCGGGCAGCTTCACGCCGGTGACCTGCGCATACATGCGCGCGACCGAGGCGTCGTCATCGCGGCCCATGCCGGCGGCAGCCGTCATCAGGAACATCTGGAGCGCGGCGGCCGAGACCGGCACCGGGAATCTGGCGCTGCGCGCCATGTCCTGGATGATGCCGAGGTCCTTGACGAAGATCTCGACGGCGCTGCGCGGCGTGTAGTCGCCGTCGAGCACGTGCGGCATGCGGTTCTCGAACATCCAGGAATTGCCGGCGGAGGCGGTGATCACCTCATAGACCTTGCGGATGTCGAGCCCCTGCTTGGCCGCGAACGCCATCGCTTCGCTGGCGGCGGCGATGTGCACGCCTGCCAGCAATTGGTTGATCATCTTGAAGGCAGCGCCCTGCCCGGCGGCGTCGCCGAGCTCGTAGAGCTTTGCCGCCATGGCATCGAGCGCGGGCCGCGCTTTCGCAAACGCAGCGGCACTGCCGGAGGCGAGGATCGTCAGCTCGCCCTGCGCGGCGCGCTGCGCCCCGCCGGAGATCGGCGCATCCAGATAATGCCGGCCGGTCGCCTCCAGCTGCTTGGCGAGGCGCCGCGCCACGTCCGGATCCATGGTGGCGGAGGAGACGAACACGCTGTCCTTCGGCATGGTTTCGGCCGCGCCATCCTTGCCGAACAGAATCGCCTCGGTCTGGGCGGCATTGACGACGACGCTGACGACGATGTCGGCACCCTTGGCCGCCTCGGCCGGCGTTTTGGCGCCGGCGCCGCCGTCCTTCACGAACCGCGCCACCGCATCAGCCGAAACGTCACAGCCGGTGACGGCATGGCCGGCGCGCTGCAGCGACGTCGCCATGCCAAACCCCATCGAGCCGAGCCCGACGACGGCGATACGCTGATTTTGTGACGTGGAGGCGGACATATGCAACTGATCCTTGCGAACGTTTCCCGAATAGCCGCCCTTTGCGGCAGCTTGGCAACCGAATAACACGGCTTGGCCGCGCTGCCAAAGCGTGAGACAAGCGGGCATGACGGCCATGAGCAACGAGACACGGCTGCGTGAGGATATCTGCCGCTTCGGACGGTCCCTGTTCGAGCGCGGGCTGACGCCGGGATCCTCCGGCAATATCAGCGTCAGGCTGGACGGCGGCGGCTGGCTGGTGACGCCGACCAACGCCTCGCTTGGCTTCCTCGATCCCGCCAAGCTGTCGCGGCTGGACGAAAGCGGCCGGCTGGTTTCGGGCGATGCCCCCACCAAGGAAGTTCCGCTGCACACCGCGCTTTACGACACGCGCGGCAGCGCACGCGCGATCGTGCACCTGCATTCGACTCATTCGGTGGCGCTCTCGATGCTACCCGAGATCGACCCGCGCGCCGCGCTGCCACCGATGACGGCCTATTACCTGATGAAATGCGGCGCCACCGCGCTCGTGCCCTATTACCGCCCGGGCGACCCGGCGGTGGCGGATGCGATCAAGGGCCTGGCGGGGAAGTACTCATCCGTGCTGCTCGCCAATCACGGCCCGGTCGTCGCCGGCGACACGCTGGAAGCCGCGGTGTTCGCCACGGAAGAGCTGGAGGAAACGGCGAAGCTGTACCTGCTGCTGCGCGGGATGAACCCGCGGTATCTGTCACCGGAGCAGGTTAAGGATTTGGTGAAGGTGTTCGGCGTGACGTTGCCGGAGCATGGGCACTGAGCCCCATCGTCATCCTGGCGAAAGCCAGGACCCATTACCCCAAGACTCAGTTGTGGCGCGACGCTGTGGGACCAGCACGCGCAACAACGACCAACGGTGGTAATGGATCCTGGATCGCGCTCGCTTTGCTCGCTTGTCCAGGACGACGGGAGAGATATTAGCCCGCATGAGCGGAGCGATATGCGGGGCCAGCGGACCGGAATTGATTTGCATCACCGGGATCGCGAGCACATGATCCCCCTGTAATTGACTGAAGGAGTTGTTTTATCGATCGCTAGGAGAACTGTCATGGATTTCAGAGTATCCTGCGCCCTCCTCTTCGCCGCCTGCTTTATTGCCCAGCCATTTTCCGCAAGCGCGCAGACGTCTACGCGCGGCGTCCCCGATCTCAAGGTCGAGGCCAACTGCAAGGCAACTCAGGAGATCGACAAGTCGCTGACCGAGCCGCAGTCCTACGAGGCCTGCATGGGCGACGAGCAAACCGCACAGCAACAGCTCGGGCCCATCTGGACGACAACGCCGGAGACTGTTCGCACCCAATGCACCATTGAGGCCTCCGCCGGTGGCATCGAAAGCTATGTCGACCTGCTCTCCTGCATCCAGATGAATGGCTTCGGGCAACCCTCGGCACCCGCGTCAACGCTGCGCGGCGCAAGCAAGAACCGGAACAAGAAGCAATCAGGATAGGGATCGTAGCGAGCGGCTACAATCCGAGATACGCCTTCCTGACGTCCGGGTTGGTCATCATCTCCGAGGCCGAGCCCTGCATCAGCACGCGGCCGGTCTGCAGGATGTAGGCGCGGTCGGCGATCTCCAGGCATTCGGACATGCGCTGCTCGACGATCAGCACCGTCATGCCGGCGTCGCGGATGCGCTTCACCGCCTGGAAGATTTCGTCCACCAGCTTCGGCATGATGCCCTGCGAGGGCTCGTCCAGCATCAGCAGCCGCGGGCGCGTCATCAGGGCGCGGCCGATCGCGAGCATCTGCTGCTCGCCGCCGGAGAGCGTCTCGGCGCGCTGCTCCAAACGTTCCTGGAGACGCGGAAACAGGTTGAAGACGAGGTCGAGCGGCCCCTCGCGATTGGCGTCACCGCGATAGAGGTAGCTGCCGAGGCGGAGATTGTCCCGCACGGACAGGCGCGGGAACAGGCGACGGTTCTCCGGCACATAGGCGATGCCGGTTGCGGTGATGAGATGCTGCGCCATGCCGTCGAGGCGCTTGCCGTCGAACGTCACCGTGCCCGAGCGCGGACGCTCGGCGCCGGCGATGGTTTTCAGCAGCGTCGACTTGCCGGCGCCGTTGGCGCCGGCGACGCAGACGATCTCGCCCTTCTCGACCTTGATCGAGACCGCGGAGATCGCAACCAGGCCCTGATAGGCGGTCGTGACTTCATGCACCGACAGCATGACGATCTCCCAGATATGCCTTGATCACCTTGGGATCGCGGACGACGTCGGCAGGCTTGCCCTCGGCCAGCACCTTGCCGAGGTCGAGCACGATGGCACGGTCGACCAGCGGCATCACGATTTCCATGACGTGCTCGACCATCAGCACGGTGATGCCGGCATCGCGCACCTTGCGCACCAGCGCCACACCGGTCTGCGCCTCGGTCGGTGTGAGGCCGGTGAGGCATTCGTCGAGCAGCAACAATTTCGGTTCGGTCGCGAGCGCACGCGCAACTTCGAGGCGGCGCTTCTCGGCCGGCACGAGCTCGCTCGCGAGCACCTCGGCGCGCGCGGCAAGGCCGGTGAACTCCAGCACCTCATGCGCCTTGCGACGGGCCTCGCGCATCACGGTGTTGCGCACGAGAGCGCCGACGATGACGTTGTCGATGACCGTCATGGTCTCGAAGCTCTTGACCACCTGGAAGGTGCGCCCGATGCCGCGCTGGCAGCGCGCGGCCGCCGGCAGATTGGTGACGTCCTCGCCGTCGAAGATGATCGAGCCCTGGGTTGGCGGCAACACGCCGGCGATCAGGTTGAACAGCGTCGACTTTCCGGCGCCATTCGGGCCGATCAGGCCGACGATCTCGCCGCGCTCAACCGAGATCGAGACGTCGCTGTTGGCGATCAGGCCGCCGAAGCGCTGCCAGACGCCGCGGGTTTCCAGGAGCGCCGTCATCGCGTGGCCTCCTTGCGCCGGCGCGAGAACAGGCCGACCAGACCTTCCGGCCGCGCGAGCGCGATCAGGACGATCAGCGCGCCGTAGACGATGAGGTCGACGCCGCGGCCGGAGCCACCGATATAGGACCGCGTCAGCTCGGTGATCGGGATCAGGATGACGGCACCGAGCAGCGGCCCCCACAGCGTTCCGATGCCGCCCAGCACTGCCGGCAACGCCATCAGAAGCGAGAACTGGAAGCCCATGACGCTTCCGGGATCGATGTAGGAAACGAACTGCGCATAGAAGCTGCCGCCGACCGCGACCAGGAAGGCGGAGACCGCCGCCGCACCCATCTTCGAGTTGAACACGACGACGCCGAGACTCTCGGCCGCCTGCGGATTGTCCTTCACCGCGCGCCACCAATAGCCCCATTTGGAATCTTCCAGCCACCAGGTGACGAACCAGGCGACGCAGGCGAGCGCCAGCGCGAAGTAGAAGTACGGCAGCTTCGAGCGCGTGAACTGGAATTTCAGCCAGCTGTCGCCGCGCACGGGAATGTCGATGCCGAGGGCCGCGCCCGCCCAATCCCAGTTCTGGATCAGCAGCAATCCGATCTCGGCGATCACGATGGTGGCGATCGCGAAGTAGTGGCCGCCGAGGCGGAAGCAGGGATAGCCCAGCGCCATCGCGATTGCGGCCGAGATCAGCCCGCCGGCGATCATGCCGAACCAGGGCAGCACGCCGAACTTGGTGAACAGCAGCGCGGTGGTGTAGGCACCGAGCCCGAAATACAGCGCGTGTCCGAGCGAGATCTGCCCGCAATAGCCGGACAGGATGTTCCAGCTCTGCGACAACGCCGCGTACATCAGCGTCAGCACCATGATGTTCTGGACGTAGACGTCCTTGACGAACAGCGGCACGATCGCGGCGACAGCCGCAAGACCAGCGGCGGTGATGAGGTCGCGGCGGCGCCGCTCGACGAAATGCTGGTCCATCACATCGACCCGAACAGGCCACGCGGCCGGATGAACACGACGAGCAGATAAACCGCGTAGATGCCGACCGACTTCAACGATGGCGGCAGGATCAACGCAGTGGTGGCTTCGACCAGGCCGACGACGATGCCGCCGGCAAAGGCGCCGAACACGCTACCGAAGCCGCCGAGCGCCACCGTGACATAGGCGATCAGCGCAAAGGACGCGCCGACGTCGGGATAGATGTAGAAGAAGGTCGCCATGATGGCGCCGGCAAGCCCGACCAGCGCGCCGCCGAGGCCCCAGCCGAGCGCGAACACGCGGTTCTTGTCGATGCCGACGAGGGCGACCGCACCTGGATCCTCGCGGGTCGCTTCCAGCGCACGGCCGAAGTCGGTGCGGTTGATGAAGAGGTAGAGACCGCCGAACGCGGCGATCGCGACCAGCGCGCCGAACAGCTGCGGCTGCGGCAGGAAGATGCCGGCGACCGACACCGTCTTGCCGCCGAGCCATGAGTTGGGGACGCTGCGGTAGTCGGCCGTGAAGAACAGCTGCGCCAGGCCGCGCATCACGATCGCGAGGCCGAAGGTGGCGAAGATCTGCACCATGCCGACATTGGCCTTGGCACGCATCGCAAACCGCACGATCACGAGATAGACCGCCGCCCCCAGAACGAACAGGGCGGCGGCGGCCAGCGGCGCCGACAGCAGTGGATCGATCGCGAAGAACGTGAACAGGAAGAATGTCACGTACATCGCCAGCATCAGGAATTCGCCATGGGCGAAGTTGACGACGTCCATCAGGCCAAAGATCAAGGCCAGGCCGACGGCGATCAGTCCGTAAAGCAGCCCCATCAGCAGGCCGCTCGCAAGACTCTGGATAATCGTTTCAGCTGTCACGTCGCTTCGTCCCCCGCACGCAACCTGATCGCTTACTTCATCGGCCAGATCGGCTCGGCCACCGCCGCCTGCGGCGGGAAGATGGTGACGAACTTGCCGCCGACATATTGCAGCAGGACCGGATCGGCATCGTTGTTCTGGCCCGACTCGTCGAACTTGACGCGTTTCCAGGGCATGATGGTCTGTTCGCCCGTCATCTCGGTCGCGGCCAGCGCGTCACGGATCTTCTCGCCGTCGGTCGATTTGGCGCGGTTGATGGCGTCCGCCATGATGATCATGGCCATGAACTGCCGCGACGTGTTGTCGTTGAGGTCCTTGCCCGACTTCGCCTTGAACAGGTCGTTGATCTTGCCGACCATTGGCCGCTTGGCGGCGAGATCGAGCGAGAAGCTGCCGCGGGTGATCGCACCCTCGAGCTTGTCGCCGACCGCGTCGTAGAGCGCTTTCTCGGAGAAGCCGGCCGCCTGGGCCACGATCGCGTTGGGCTTGTAGCCGAGCTCGGCCATGGTCTTGACCAGCAGGATGCCGTCCGTGGTGTAGCTCGACGGCATCAGCACGTCGGCATTGGCAGCCTTGAGCTGCTGCACACCTCGGCCGAAAGCGACGGCGAGTTGGCGCGGTACTTGATGTCGGCGACGATCTTGTAGCCGCGCTCGGTCGCGAGCTTGGTCTGGGCGTTGGCGGAATCGGTGCCGAAGATGGTGTCTTCGTGGAACAGCGCCAGCGTCTGGGCCTTGGCGCCCTTCTTCTTCATCGCATCGAGGAAGTCGAACATCCCGGCCGAGAACATCTCGTCATGCGGCGAGGCGCGGAAATAATACTTCAGACCGCGGCGATGCAGGCTCGGCGAGGAGTTGTCCGCCGACATGAACGGAATCTGGTAGCGTTCGCAGATCTGGCTGATCGTGACTGCGACCGCACTTTGATAGGAGCCGAGGATCGCGGAGACCTTTTCCTGCGTGATCAGGCGCTCGGCTTCGGCGCGCCCCTTCTGCGGATCGCCCTGGGTGTCGGCGTAGACAATACGGATCTTGGCACCGCCGAGGCCGGGCAAGCCTACGCCCTTTGCCAGCGGAAGCTCGAAGTCCTGGTCGTTGTTGATGATGTCGATCGCGGTCTCGAATGCACGTTGCGCATCGACACCCACCTGCGCGCCGGAGCCGGACAGCGGATAGGTTGCGCCAATCACCACTTCGGACGTTTGCGCGCGCGCAGCTAGCGGCAGCAGCGCAGCAGCGGCGGTGGCTCCGAGCAGTACGTCGCGGCGAGTGATCGTCATTGGCAAAGTCCCCTGTTATCCGAATTTTGCGCGTATCGAATGAAGTGATTGGCAGACAGCGTAAAGCCTGAAGAAGCAGCAAACGCTGCCTACTAAATCACGGCCATGGTCCTGTTCTTCAGATCCGTCACCAGCATCAGGCCGGGCGAATGCGTGATCGCGAACGGTACCTTGGCTGCGTTGATCACCGATTGCGGCGTCACGCCGCAGGCCCAGAATACCGGAATCTCGTCATCGGCGACAGGTACGGGGTCGCCGTAGTCGGGCTTGGCGATGTCCTTGATGCCGATCAGGTGCGGATGGCCGAGGTGCACGGGCGCACCATGCACTGCGGGATAGCGCGAGGTGATCTGTACCGCGCGGATCGCATCGGCGGGCTTGAACGGGCGCATCGACACAACCATAGGGCCTGCGAACGGACCGGCCTCGCCGCAGGCGATATTGGTGCGGTACATCGGCACGCGCACATTGTGCTCGATGTGGCGAATTGGCATGCCCTCGTCGAGCAGCGCCTCCTCGAACGAGAACGAGCAGCCGAGCACGAAGGTCACGAGGTCGTCGCGCCAGTAGCTGGTCACGTCGGTCGGTTCGTCGACAACCTCGCCGTCACGCCAGACGCGGTAGCGGGGAACATCGGTGCGGATGTCGAGATCGGCGCCCAGCGCCGGGATATGCGGACTGCCGACGTCGGACATGCCGATGATCGGGCACGGTTTCGGATTGAGCTGGCAGAATCGGTGAAAGGCGCTGGCATATTCGGCCGGCAGGATCGCGAGATTGCCCTGGACGAAACCAGGGGCGACCCCGGCGGTGGAACCAACCTGGCCGCCACGATAGGCGAGCCGGGCCTGACGGCTCGGGAGCGTGTCGGGTGTTTCAGTTTGCTGCGCTGCCACCAAAACAGTCATGCGATTGACCTGCCTATAAACTCGACAAAGACAGCCAACACCAAGCGTGCTATAAAGTCTAATCTTCCTTTCTAATCAATATCGATAAATCTAATTTATCGATCGGGAAAATCCTTCCTATGCTGGACTTCAGGTCAATCGAGACATTCCTCTGGGTTGTGAAGCTCGGCAGCTTTCGCGGCGCCGCCGCACGGCTCAACACCACCCAGCCGGCGATCTCCCAGCGCATCGCCCAGCTCGAACGCGAGATGGGCGTGAAGCTCCTGAACCGCGATCATCGTGTCGCTTCACCGACGCCGAGCGGCCGGCAGATGATGGTCTACGCGGAGAAGCTGATCGGCCTGCGCGCGCAGATGATGGCAGAGATCGGCGACCGGTCGGCAATGCGCGGCGTGATGCGGCTCGGCGTCGCCGAGACCATCGTGCACACCTGGCTGCCGCGCCTCGTGAAGAGCGTGAACGAGATCTATCCGAACCTGTCGCTGGAGATCGAGGTCGACATCACGCCGAACCTCACCGCGCGCTTGCTCGCGCAGGAGATCGAGCTCGCCTTCGTGGTGGGTCCGCTGTCGGCCTCCGGTGTACACAACCGCGTGCTCGCCGACTATCCGATCGGATTCCTCGCAAGCCCTTCGCTCGGGCTCGGCAACGGCCCGGTCACGCCGGCGGAGCTCGCGCGGTTTCCGATCATCACCTTCCCGCGCAAGACCAAGCCCTACGAGGTCGTGCGGGAGGTGTTCGACCGGCCGGAGCTGCCACCGATCCGGCTGCATGCCTCCGCTTCGCTGGCGACCGTCATCCACATGGCGGTCGAAGGGCTCGGCATCGCCGTGATCCCCGACGCCATCGTCGAGAACGAACTCGCCGACGGCCGGTTGCAGCTGCTCGACACCGACCTCGCCATCGCGCCGCTGACATTCACCGCGAGCTGGCTCGCCTCGCCCGACGTCGTCGCCGTGGAGCGCGTCGCCGAGCTTGCATGTCAGATTGCGCAGAGCAGCCTCGCGGTTGACGCGCCCGCGCTGGCGCGTCATTGAAAAAGGCGCCGGACAACCTTCAACGTCTTTCCGGGGCGATGCGAGGGGACCGCGCAAAGCGCGGCCCCGGCAGCATCGAACCCGGAATCTCGAGATTCCGGGTTCGGCTCTTCGAGCCGCCCCGGAATGACAGCCAAATGGACTGACGCATGAGCCGAGCCGCCACCAATCTGCAAATCGATTCCGCCCGCCTCTGGGGCTCCATCCACGAGACCGCGCAGTTCGGCGCGACGGCCAAGGGCGGCGTGCGGCGGCTGACGCTGAGCAGCGAAGACAAGCAGGTACGCGACTGGTTCCGCAAGGCCTGCGAGGATGCCGGCCTCGAGGTTCACGTCGACGCGCTCGGATCACAGTTCGGCCTGCGCAAGGGCCGCGACATGTCGAAGCTGCCGGTCGGCATCGGCTCGCACCTCGACACCCAGCCGACCGGCGGCAAGTATGACGGCATTTTGGGAACGCTCGGCGCGCTGGAAGTGATCCGCACGCTCAACGATGCCGGCATCGAGACCGAGGCGCCGATCTGCGTCGTCAACTGGACCAACGAGGAAGGCTCGCGCTTCGCACCCGCGATGATGGCCTCCGCCGCTTATGTCGGTGATTTCACCACGGACGACATCCTATCGCGCAAGGACATCGAAGGCACGACCGTCGGCCAGGCACTCGACAGCATCGGTTATCGCGGCGACAAGCCGGTCGGCTTCCAGAAGCTCGGCTGCTTCGTCGAATTGCACATCGAGCAGGGGCCGATCCTGGAAGCAGAAGGCAAGACCATCGGCGTGGTCGATTCCGGCCAGGGCGTGCTCTGGTACGACGGCAAGATCTCCGGCTTCGAGAGCCATGCGGGCTCGACCCCGATGCCGCTGCGGCGCGATGCTCTCGCCACACTCTCCGAGATCGTGCTGGCGATGGAGGCGACTGCGAAGAAGCATGGGCCGAACGCGGTCGGCACCATCGGCGAAGCCGTGATCGCAAACCCCTCACGCAACGTCATTCCCGGCGAGATCGCCTTCACCATGGATTGTCGCAGTGCCGATGGCGCGATCATGGATGCGCTCGACCGCGACCTGCGCGCCGCCATTGCCGAGATCGCCGCGCGACGCAAGGTCGAGGTCAAGATCGACCTCGTCTGGCGCAAGCCGCCGACGCATTTCGATCCCAAGCTGATCGCAGCTGTCGAGAACGCGGCGAAGACGCTCGGCTATTCCTCCCGCCGCATCACCTCCGGCGCCGGCCACGATGCCTGCAATCTCAACACCGTCATGCCGGCGGCGATGGTGTTCGTGCCCTGCAAGGACGGCATCAGCCACAACGAGCTGGAGGACGCCACGCAGCCCGACTGCGCGGCTGGCACCAACGTCCTGATGCATACCGTGCTGGCGATCGCCGGCGTCGCGTCCTGACCGGAGAGAGCCATGCGCGGAGTTTTCGTCGACGCCAACGAAGCCCTCGCCGTGATCATGGAGCGGCTGGAGAAGCCCGGGGATCCCAAGGTGCGGATCCACCGGGATCCCGATATCAAGCCCGAGCAATATCCTGAGATCCTGGGCGGCGCCGAGATCGCGATCGTCGACCACACCGCGCTGCCGACCGAGGTCGCGAAGAAGTGCACCGGCCTGAAGCACGTCGTATTCCTCGGCACCGGCGCGCGCAGCTACATGAACCCGGAAGAGCTCGCCGAGCTCGGCATCTCCGTGCACCTGATCAAGGGCTATGGCGACACCGCCGTGGCGGAATCCGCGATCGCGCTGATGTGGGCCTCGGCCCGCGTCATTGCGATGATGGACCGCGAGATGCGCGCCGGTAGCTGGCTGCGCGAGGACGGCATGCAGCTCACCGGCAAGACGCTCGGCTTGATCGGCTTCGGCGGCATCGCCGCGGAGGTCGCGCGCATCGCCACGGGCAGCGGCATGAAGGTGATCGCCTGGAACCGCTCGCCGAAGAGCTATCCCGGCGTCGAGTTCACCGATCTCGATACGGTGCTGGCGACAAGCGACGTCGTCTCGCTGCATCTGCTGCTCAACGACGAAACCCGCGGCATGATCACCCGCGAGAAGATCTTTGCGATGAAGCGTGGTGTCATCCTCGTCAACACCGCCCGCGCCGCGATCGTCGACGAAGTCGCGATGATCGACGCGCTGAAGTCCGGCCATATCCGCCATGCCGGCCTCGACGTGTTCAACATCGAGCCGTTGCCGGCGGATCATCCGCTGACGAAGATTCCGAACGTGACGCTGTCGGCGCATTCGGCGTTCCGCACGCCGGAGGCGAGCGAAAACCTGATTGAAGCGGCGTGGATCCACTGCCGCCGGATCGTGAATTCGTAGGGTGGGTTAGCGCAGCGTAACCCACCTCTTTGGTTTCCGCGGAGACAGAAGTGGTGGGTTACGCCTTCGGCTAACCCACCCTACGCCCCCGCCAAATCGAAGGGATAAGAACAACAACAATGGCTGATTATCGCACCATCAAGGCCGAAGCTCTCACCAACGTCGTCCGCGCCATCGTCAAGGCCGGCGGCTCCACGGACCGCGAGGCCGAGCTCGTCTCCACCAATCTCGTCGAGGCCAATCTCAGGGGACATGACTCGCACGGCGTCGGCATGATCCCGCGCTATGTCCAGAGCGTCACCAACGGCGGCCTCGCGGTGAACCAGCACGTCAAGATCGTGCTCGACACTGGTCCGCTTCTCACCCTCGACGGCCTCACCGGCTACGGTCAGGTGATCGGCCATGAAGCGATGGAGCTGGCTGCCGAGCGCGCCAAGCGCAACGGCGTGTGTCTCGTCGGCCTCTCCAACTCGCATCACATCGGCCGCATCGGCCACTGGGCCGAGCAGTGCATCGACCACGGGCTGGTCTCGATCCACTTCGTCAATGTGATCTCGCGCCCGATCGTGGCGCCCTGGGGCGGCAGCGATGCACGCCACGGCACCAACCCGTTCTGCGTCGGCATCCCGCGCAGGGGCAAGGACCCCATCGTACTCGACTTCGCCACCAGCAGGATCGCGCAAGGCAAGACCCGCGTCGCCCACAACAAGGGCGTCGAGCTCGAGCCCGGCACCATCATCGACAATGAAGGCAAGCCCACGGTCAATCCCCGCTACACCGTGATCCCGCCGTACGGAGCCATCCTGCCGTTCGGCGAGCACAAGGGTTCGGGACTCGCGCTGGTGTGCGAAATCCTCGGCGGCGCGCTCTCCGGCGGGCAGGTGGTCAAGGGCCCGTCCGACGGCAAGTACAACGTCATCAACGGCATGCTCTCGATCATCATCGACCCCGGCAAGCTCGGCACCGGCGAAAACCTCGCGCGCGAAGTCGAAAGCTTCGTCGCCTGGCACACCGGCTCACCGCCCGGCCCCGGCGTCGACAAGGTCAAGATCGCCGGCGATCCGGAGCGTGAGACCAAGAAGAAGCGCCTCGCCGAAGGCATTCCGGTCGATCCGACCACCTGGCAGGAGATACTGGAGGCCGGGAAGAAGTTCGGGTTGGATCAGGCGGCGATCGAGAAGATTGCGGGCTGACCGAAAACGAAGCCCATCTCTCGGAATAGACCCGGCCGAATGCACAATTGCGCAACGGAGGCTGGACCGCGGCGAAACATCGGCTCGCCTGCGGGACGGATTTGAACCAGCCCGCGTTGCCTTGCGACAACGCGGATGTCCCGGCTCACATCCGCTTCCGAGGTTCACATGCTCTCCCGTCTCGCAAAGTTCATGTCCGGCTCTGGTCAGCCGTCAGGCGCGGCCGACCTCTACCGGCATCGGCTCGCCATCTATGAAAACGAGCTGGGCGAGCCCGAACACAGCTTCAAGGACAACGCCGAGCGCCGCATCGACATTCACGCCTTTGGCCGCGATTTCGTGCCGGTGTGCCAGGAGGGTTCTGACGAAGGCTACGTGCTTCTGACCAACGGCATGAGCGAGCAGCGGATGCCGGGGGTGCATGGGGACGCAAAGCCACGTGCCGAGCTGATGTGGTACGTCCGCGAACCGACAGAGGAGGTTTGCGCCAATCTGCGCTGGCTGGCCAATCTGCCGTTCATCGACACGACCTGGTTCGGCTTCGGCCATCGCGTCGCGCTGCCGTGGCCGCCGGTTGCAGGAACGGACTTCCAGACGTTCCTGTTTCTCACGCCGATCATCGGCCCCGATAAGCAGATCGCCGAGGCGCTGGAGATCGCGGGCGATCCCGTGGAGATCTTGACCGTGAACCTGATCTCGCATCAGGAGCTCGAGCTCATCAAGTCCAGGGGGCTCGACCCGTTTCTCGACCTGCTCGACGAGAACGACTATCCGCCGATCTTCGATCCGGCGCGGAAATCGTATGTGTAGGGTGGGTTAGCCGAGCGGATGCGCGGAGCGCATCTGCTTGGCGTAACCCACCACTTCTGTCTTCGCGGATGCAAACAGTGGTGGGTTACGCCAAGCGGACCACGCTTCGCGCGTCCGCAGGGCTAACCCACCCTACTCCATGTCGCCCAGCCTCAATCCACCATATCCGCAACCGCCTTGCCGCAGGCGGTGGTGTCGGCGTTGCCGCCGAGGTCCTTGGTGCGCAGCGTGCGCTCGGCCAGCGTGCGCTCGATCGCCTCGACGATCGACTTGCCGGCTTCCTTCTCGCCGAGATGCTCGAACATCATCGCGCCCGACCAGATCGCGCCGATCGGGTTGGCGATGCCCTGCCCCGCGATGTCAGGCGCCGAGCCGTGCACCGGCTCGAACACCGAGGGGAAATCGCCCTCGGGATTGATATTGCCCGACGGCGCGATGCCGATCGTGCCAGTGCAGGCGGGGCCGAGATCGGAGAGGATGTCACCGAACAAATTCGAGCCGACCACGACGTCGAACCAGTCCGGATGCAGCACGAAGTTCGCCGTCAAGATGTCGATGTGGTACTTGTCCCACTTCACGCCAGGAAACTTCTTGGCCATCGCCTCCACGCGCTCGTCCCAATAGGGCATGGTGATGGAGATGCCGTTGGACTTGGTCGCCGAGGTCAGGTGCTTCTTCGGCCGCGACTGGGCGAGCTCGAAGGCGAATTTCAGGATGCGATCGACGCCGGTGCGGGTCATCACCGTCTGCTGGGTGACGAACTCACGGTCGGTGTCCGGGAACATGCGGCCGCCGACCGAGGAATATTCACCTTCGGTGTTCTCGCGCACCACCCAGAAATCGATGTCGCCGGGCTTGCGGCCCGCCAGCGGCGACGGCACGCCGGGCATCAGCCGCACCGGACGCAGATTCACGTACTGGTCGAACTCACGGCGGAACTTGATCAGCGAGCCCCACAGCGAGACGTGATCCGGAATCTTGGCCGGCCAGCCGACCGCACCGAAATAGATCGCATCGTGCTTGCCGATCTTCTCCTTCCAGTCATCGGGCATCATCTGGCCGTGCTTCTCGTAGTAATCGTAGGACGAGAAGTCGAAATGGTCGAAATGCACGGAGACGCCATGCTTCTTCGCGGCTGCCTCCAGGACGCGCAGGCCTTCCGGCATCACTTCCTTGCCGATGCCGTCGCCGGGAATGACCGCGATCCGGTATTGTTTCTTGCTCATCGAGAACGTCCTTGTTTGGTCCGGCAGCCGCCGTCTTTTTGACCGCACTGCAATGGACCAAAGTCGGCGACAGTGCAACGCTGCACTGCAATGTTGACCATGGCGCTGCCGGGCGCCTACTGATTTCATCCTGTTCCCATCCTGCGAGTAGTCCCCATGGATCTGCATCTGCGTGGCAAGCGCGTCCTGATCACCGGCGCGTCCAAGGGCATTGGCGCCGCCGCCGCCGAGGCGTTTGCCGAGGAAGGCGCACATCTCCTGCTGGCGGCCCGCAGCGGCGAGGCGCTGGAGGCGCTGGCCGACCGCTTGCGCTCCGCACATCAGATCGACGCCGCAACCAGCATCGTCGACCTGCGCAAGGAAGAGGGTGTGGCGCGGCTGGCGAAAGAAGCCGCCAACATCGACATCCTCGTCAACAATGCCGGTGACATCCCCGGCGGCTCGATCGACAAGATCGACGAGGCGGCGTGGCGGCACGCCTGGGAATTGAAGGTGTTCGGCTATATCAACCTCACGCGGTACATCTACGCCCAGATGAAGGCCAGAGGCGGCGGCATCATCGTCAACGACATCGGCGCCGCCGGTGAGAAATTCGATGCCAACTACATCTGCGGCAGCGCCGGCAATGCCGCGCTGATGGCTTTCACCCGCGCGCTCGGGGGCAAGAGCCTTGCCGACAACATCCGCGTCGTCGGCATCAATCCCGGTCCGGTCGGCACCGACCGCCACGTCACACTGCTCAAGACGCGGGCAAAGCACCAGTTCGGCGACGAGAGCCGCTACAAGGAATTCCAGAAGAGCCTGCCGCTCGGCCGCCCCGCGCATGCGCGGGAGATCGGCGATCTCATGGCGTTCCTGGCGTCGGACCGCGCCGGCTATACCTCGGGCGTGATCTACACTGTCGACGGCGGCATCAGCGCGGGTTGGGGTTAAGTATTTCCGTCATTGCGAGCGCAGCGACTTGTCCGCCGAAGCCTTTGGCGAAGGCGGAAGCAATCCAGGAATGTATCCGCTGTGGCAGTCTGGATTGCTTCGCTGCGCTCGCAATTGTGCATGTTCACTAATTCGCTGATTGGATCGCTCCAGCGGAGGAACGATCCGATGCGAGACAACAGCTATGACCGAACGGTTGAACGCAACTATCTGCACAAGTGGCGTTTTCTGATTTCGGAGTATGAGGCGGTGAAGGCTGGCCGATCGCCGCTGTTCAAGCGGGTCGGCGACTTCTACCGGCACCACGGGACCTGCTCGCAGACGTTCCGCAAATATTACAATCGCTATCTGCAGAGCGGCGAGGACGCGGATCTGCTGCCGCGGCGGCGCGGCCCGAAGTGGCGGGAACGGCGCGAGCCGGAAGGGATCGAGGCGGAGATCGTCGCCCATCGCAAACGGGGGATGAACCGTTATGAGATTCATGCCGTCTTGCGCGAAACGCGCGACACGGTACCTTCGCCGATCACGATCTACCGGGTGCTGAAACACTACCGCCTGAACCGCCGCACGCCGGCGATGCGTGAGGAGAAACGCCGTATTATCAAGGACAAGCTCGGGGAGCTGGGCCACGTCGATCTGCATCAATTGCCGCGCGATATGTTCCTCGCGCCACCCCCGGTCACGGCCTACATCATCAGCCTGATCGACAGCTGCTCGCGTCTGGCCTGGGCCGAGGTCCTGACATCCAAGAAGGCGCTGCCGGTCATGTTCAAGACCCTGAAGATGATCAACACCCTCAACGTCACCTATGGGCTCGTCTTCCAGGAAATCCTGTCCGACAACGGCGCCGAGTTCGCCGCCCGCACCAAGCCGGGCGAGCATCCGTTCGAGGCCATGCTGCTCGAGCTCGGCATCAAACACCGCTACACCAGGCCCTATCGGCCGCAGACCAACGGCAAGGTCGAACGCTTCTGGCGTACCCTCGATGACGACGTCATCGACGGCGCGACCTTCGACAACCTCGACCACTTCGCCAATGAACTGTTCGAGTACCTCGTCTACTACAACAACCACAGACCCCATCAGGCCTTGGCGGGACAAACTCCCAAGACCTTTGCCGCGACCAAGACCACCGCGATCCAATCAGCGAATTATTGAACATCGACAGCAATGACGAACTAAAATAAGCATAGGAGTAAGATACTTGTCTCAAGACCTGATCCGCGAAACCGCCTGCACCGTCGTCGACAAGCTGCGCTCAGGCGATGTCTCACCGCTCGAGCTGCTGGACGTGCTGGAGAAGCGGATCGGCGAGGTCGACGGCAAGGTGAACGCGCTGCCGATACTGTGCTTCGATCGCGCGCGGACCCATGCGAAAGCAATGATGCAGAAGCCGGCCGGTGCGCGCGGACTGCTCGCAGGCCTGCCGGTGCCGATCAAGGATCTGACCGATGTCGCGGGCGTGCTGAACACGCAGGGCTCGCCGATCTTCAAGGACAACATCCCCGCGAAGTCCGACCTCATGGTCGAGAACCTCGAAGCCAATGGCGCGGTGGTCTACGCCAAATCCAACACGCCGGAATTCGGCGCCGGCGCCAACACCTTCAACGAGGTGTTCGGCGCGACGCTCAATCCGTGGGACACGACGAAATCGGCGGCGGGCTCGTCCGGCGGTGCGGCGGTGGCGCTTGCGACCGGCATGGCCTGGCTCGCGCAGGGCTCCGACATGGGCGGCAGCCTGCGCAGCCCGGCGGCATTCTGCGGCATCGTCGGCATGCGGCCGAGCATCGGCCGCGTCGCGCATACCCCCAAATCGGGCATCGATCGCAATCTCGGCGTTGCCGGCCCGATGGCGCGCAACGTCGAGGATCTCGCGCTGCTGCTGGATGCCATGAGCGGCGACTATACGGACGATCCGCTATCGCTGCCGGCCCCCGCGACCTCGTTCCTGTCGGCGGCCCAGGCGGGCAAGAAGCCGAAACGCATCGCCTATTCGCCCGATCTCGGCATCACCCCGGTCGATCCCGAAGTGAAGGCGATCACGCGCAAGGCCGCCGAACGTTTCGCGGAAGCCGGCGCCATCGTCGAGGAGGCGCATCCGGACTGGCGCGAGGCGCATGAATGCTTCCACGTGCTGCGCGCCTTCGATTTCGCGATCACCAAGGCCAATCTGCTGCGCACCAAGCGCGACCTGCTCAAGCCCGAGGTGATCTGGAATATCGAGGAAGGCCTCAAGCTGACCGTCGAGCAGCTCGCGCGCGCCGAGGCGCAGCGCGTCGGCATGACCGCCCGCGCGGTCGAGTTCTTCAAGACCTACGACCTGCTTCTGGTGCCGACGACGATCGTGCCGCCCTTCCCGATCGAAAACCGCTACGTCGCCGAATGCGACGGCAAGAGGTTCGAGAACTACATCGAATGGCTCGGGATCGTCTACGCCATCACGCTCGCCTGCTGCCCGTCGCTGTCGCTGCCTTGCGGCTTCACGGCATCGGGCCTGCCGGTCGGCGTGCAGGTGGTCGGCGCCCCGCGCGCCGACGCGCAGGTGATTGCCGGCGCGAAAGTGCTGGAAGATATTTTGGGCGTACGCGGGACGACGCCGATCGATCCGAAGGTGAAGAAGTAATTCCTTTTGTGCCCCGGACGCAGCGCAGCGCTTCTTCAGCGGTGCGCTGCAGGGCCGGGGCCCATCTCTCGGCACCTGCCGTGCATCCCTGGGTCCCGGCTCTGCGGCGCAGCGCTGACGCGCTGCACCTTGTCCGGGACACGAGAGATCAACTCCCGCAAGCTCGCGGACCCAGCTCTCGTCTAGGTCGCCCCGAACTTCATCTTCGACAACGGCAGGCTGCGGATGCGCTGGCCCGTCAATGCGGCAACCGCATTGGCCACGGCCGGCGGCACGCCGGGCAGCCCCGGCTCGCCGATGCCGCCCATCGGCGCGCCGCTTTCGACGATGCGGACGTGGACACGCGGCATGCGGTCCGGCGGCAGGATCGGATAGCCGTCGAAGTTGCGCGCCTGCGGCACGCCCTTGGCATAGACGACCTCCTCCAGCAGCGCCGAGGACAGGCCGAGCGCAACGGCCGAATTGACCTGCGCTTCGATGATGCCGGGATTGACGATGCGGCCCGGGTCGATCGCCACCCAGACATCGTGCACGGTGACCGCGCCTCCCCTGAGCGACACTTCCGCGATCGTCGCGACCTCGCTGCCGAACGGCGAAGCCATCGCGACGCCGCGCGCGCGCTTGCTGCCGTCGGGCGCGGTGAAGGGACCGCGCTTCCAGCCGCCGGAGAGATCGCCGACCGCCTGCAGCAGCGTCTTGTGGCGCGGCTTGTCCGCGAGCAGACGGAGCCGCAGATCGTACGGGTCCTGCTGGCCGGCGTCGGCCACCTCGTCGAAGAACGTCTCGTAGAAGAAGTCGTTCATGGAGTGGCCGACCGAACGCCAGAAGCCGATGATCGCGGGATCATCGACGAGGACATGGGCAACGCGGCGATTGTTGATGGCATAGGGTTTTCCGGAGATGCCCTCGACCGCCGAACCATCGGCGGCATCCGGCTTGCGGCCAAACCAGCGATCACGCGGTCCTTCGCCAACCGCCTCGGCATCCAGCGCCACCGGCAACCCGCTCGCATCGAGGCCGGCGCGGAAACGCACAAAGCCCATCGGCCGCAGCGCATCGCGCAAAAACTCTTCCTCGCGGCTCCAGATCAGCTTGACCGGCCGGCCGACCGCCTTCGACAGCAGGATCGCCTGCGGGAACGGATTGGCGGTCTCGTAGATGAAGTGGCGGCCGAAGAAGCCGCCCAGCATCGGCGAATGAATTTTGACCTTCTCCGGCGGAATGCCGGCAGCCTTGGCGGCAAGCACCTGGAACATTTCAGGAGCCTGGTTGGGCACCCAGAGATCGAGCGTGCTGTCCTCGTTCCACCGCGCCAACGCCGAGGGCGGCTCGAGCTGGCCGTGCGCCAGATAAGGCGCATCATAGGTCGCGGTGACGATTTTCGCCGCGCCTTTCAGCGTGGCGGCGGCATCGCCGACCGTCTCCCCGGCAATCCCCGGTCCGGCCGCGGCCGCAAGCTGCGCTCTTCGCCCCTCTGACGAGAAGTCCGCTGGCATCGCGCGACGCGCCCCCGGCGCCGCGTCGGTCCACGTCACCTGCAACGTTTCCACCGCGCGGCGCGCGTGCCACCAGCGGTCAGCGACGACAGCGACGGCGCCCGGCAGACGATGGATCGAATGCACGCCCGGCATCGCCTTCACGTCCGCCTCGTTGGCGAAGGCGCCGGGCTCAAGGTCGAGGCGCGGCGCGTGCTGAACGGCGGCGCGCAGCATGCCGTCGACCTGCATGTCGATGGCATAGGCAGCCTTGCCGGTCGACTTGTCGCGCACGTCGAGACGCGCCACCGGCTTGCCGATCCAGCGGAAATCCTTGTCCGCACGCAGCGTGACAGTCTCCGGCACCGGCAGGGCGGCTGCGTCCGCAGCGAGCGCACCATAAGCGAGCGTGCGGCCCGATGCAGCGTGGCGCACGCGGCCGGGCTCGGTCGACAGGCTTGCCACCGGCACCTTCAAACGGGAGGCCGCGGCCTGGAGTAGCATCTGCCGCGCCGACGCGCCGACGCGGCGCATGGTCTCGTAGCTCGATCGCACCGAAAAGCTGCCGCCGGTGAAGCGGCGACCGCCAACCACCTGATAGTCGGTGCCGGGCGGCGCGCATTCCACGGTGAAGCTTGCCGGGTCAGCATCAAGCTCTTCGCCGACGATCTGCGCCATCGCGGTGGCGACGCCCTGCCCGCCCTCAACGAAGGGGCTTCGCAACAACACGGTGCTGTCTGTGCGGATTTCGAGGAAAGCTGAGACGCGCGGCACCGACTTTGCCCCCGTCGCTGCACCCTGCGCCTTTGCACCAGCGCCGGGCAATGCGACGCCGAGCACCAGCGCACCGAGCGAGGCGCCAAGGAAGCCGCGGCGCGACAGGTTGACGGGCCGGTCTTCCGGCAGCTCGCCAGCCGGAGCGAATTCATGGGTCATGCTGTTCATGATCGTGCGCTCCCTCAGCCCTGAGCAACCTGGCGCACCGCCGCGGCGATGGCGTTGTAAGTGCCGCAGCGGCAGAGATTGATCATGGCCGCGGCGATGTCCTGCTCGTTGGGCTTCGGGTTCTGCTTCAGCAGCGCGGTCGCGGCCATCACCTGACCGGACTGGCAATAGCCGCATTGCGGCACCTGGTTCGCCACCCAGGCTTCCACCACGCGACGGCCGACGGCGTCGTCCGTCACGGCCTCGATGGTGGTGATGGCCTGGCCGGCGACGCTTCCGACCGGCGTGACGCAGGATCGCGTCGCCTGGCCGTCGATCAACACCGTGCAGGCGCCGCATTGGGCGATGCCGCAGCCATATTTGGTGCCGGTCATCCCGAGCTCGTCGCGGATCACCCACAGCAGAGGCGTATCGTCCTCCGTCTGGACCTGATGAGTCTTGCCGTTGATGATGACGTCCATGGAAAGCCGCTCCTCGGATTACCGCCCAGCGTCCCGCCGGTCACGCTGGGAATGCCAGACACACCGTCTGGCAAGAGGCGACCCTTAACGCGGGCGGTTCCCTCGGATAACCGGCTCAATTTCGCATGGTGTTATGAGCCGTATTGATAAATCGCGGGTGAGCGCGGCACGACCTCCCGCCGCACCCTGCCGGTCATCGCGCGGCACGCAGGACGGCTGCTCGGTTCGCTAATTGGCGATCGGGCAGGAACCGGGATTTTCGCAGCGAGGAGGCGTCGATCGCGTGGTGCCGGTCGCATCGTCGGAGCCGGGGCCCGCCGCTCCGTTCAGAATGACCGAGACACGCCAGCGATATGTTGTTTGCGGCGTCAGGCCGGAATCCCCAAAGCTCGCTCCTGTCACGTCGCCAATCGCCTGGAACGCGCCATCTGGCCCCGCACGCGAAACCCGGTAGGACGTTACGCCGTCCACTGGAGACCAGGCCAGGTCAGCGCCGCTATCCGACGTATCGATCACCGTGAGCGACTGCGGTGCCGATAGCGATGGCGCGGTCGTGCCGGCGGGCGCCGCGGCCCCGGCCGTGAGCGCATCCAGCATGGCCTTGATCGCCTTGATTTGCGATCCGGACTTCGTCACGTAGCTATCCTGATGGTCGACATAGCTCCACCAATCCCAACAGGCCTGCGGATTGCTTGGCCAGTATGGGCTGGTCTTGGTCTGCGGATAGAGAATGATCAGGTGGTTCGTATCGGCCCACGCATTGTAGCCGGCCTCATCCACGAATCTGCGTCCGATATCGGCGACGTCCTGCTTGCATCCGTGGAGCGCGACGTGGACGCGACACGGACTGCCCTGCTCGCAATCCTGAGGCACGAACACATAGCCGGTGTCGCCCATGCTCAGCGCGTCGGGCAGATGCGGCGTGGTATAGATCGATTGATCAAAGCTCTTCACCGAGCCTGCAAGTTGCGCAGGACCGGGCGGATTCAGGCGGCCGTAAATGTGCTGCAGAATGACGCCGGCCTGGTCATAGCCGCATTGGTCGATATAGGGCTCTGTGTTGGCCTTGCAGTCGTTGAGCCCGGGTGCGCCCTGTTTCGTCACGACGAACGAGTGGCCCGCGCCGAGCGTGGCCTGATAGAACAAGTTGCCGCGATTGGCATCCCCCAGATAATGGCGATAGAAATCGGCGGCCGCATCGGTCGCGGCCTTGTCGACGACCGCGTCATTGTAGCCGTGAAAGAGATAGATCTTCTGCCTGCCGACATTGCTGAGAGGGTCGATCTCGCCCGCTGCGGCCTTCGCGTCGGCCTTTGCCGTAAAATCCTTCGGATCCAGATCCGACGCCGGCCCTTTCATGCACGCACCCGTGGCCCGCCAGATCGGCCCCCAGTACCAGGTGGCGGCGTCGAGCGCGTCCGCCTTCGCGCACCAGTAAGGGCCGCCTGCAACCACGCCGACGCCCTTGATCACCGACGACCACGCCGTGCCGAACTGAACGGCCATGAAAGCGCCCGACGAAATTCCTGAAATCGAACTCTCACCGATCGGCGCGCGATAGCCCCGTAACCCCTCAGGCTCGGCGGCACGCGACGACACGCCGAGAGTGGTTGTGAAGATCAGGGCGCAGATCAGGGCGGCGGTAAATTGCCGCAAAACGGCCACGCGCATGACAGCCTCGCCAAATCGACCGCAGGAGCAACCTCTGGTATTACAGCTCCAGATCGGCAATCGGTGCAAGCGCAAACAAGCGGCACCAAACGAGGAACCGTCACTTCGGCGTTGTCGGCGCCTCCAGGCTGCGGCTGTAGCGCGACATCGCGAAACAGAAGACGAAGTAGATCGCGGCGACGAAGATGTAGACCTCGACCGAAAACTGCTGCCAGGCCGGATCGATGATGGCGGTCTTGGCCGTCGTCAGCAGGTCGAAGATGCCGACGATCAGGACGAGGCTGGTATCCTTGAAGAAGGCGATGAAGGTGCTGGAACACATTCTCGGCCTGCGCGGGACGACACCGGTCGATCCCAAGACGAAGAACTAGCGCGCGCCGCACCGGCGGGGGTCTTCTGTCCCCCCGGTGCGCGCATCCTGATCTTCCGCATTGCCCCTTGCCGGCGCGAATGGGTCGGCCAGCAGGTCACGGACGCCTTGGTGCTTGGCCGGATCCTAGTCGTCCGCCTTCGGTCCGCCGTGATACTGATGCGCCTCGTATCCGGCCTCCTGTGTCGGAGCGGCGAAGCCGAGGGCGTTGGGATGGATTTCCGATACCTGCGTTGTGGCTGCTGAAGCCATGCTCGGATAGTGCATGGCCTCGTGGGCCGTGGCGGCGGAGCACAGTGCGACCAGCATGGCCGATGCTGCCAGAACAGACTTGATCATGATTTGACGTGCCTCTTGTGAATGCCACCAGCAAATTGCAGATGGCCTTCGCGGCATAGGATTCCCAGCCTGAATCCGGGCACGTGTTTTAGGCGCGGCATATACTGCGCCTTCGGTTCACCTCGATGCCGTATGCGCCTCCAGGCTGCGGCTGTAGCGCGACATCGCGAAGCAGAACAGGAAGTAGATCGCGGCGACGAAGATGTAGACCTCGACCGAAAACTGCTGCCATGCGGGATCGATGATCGCGGTCTTCGCCGTCGTCAGCAGGTCGAAGATGCCGATGATCAGGACGAGGCTGGTGTCCTTGAAGAAGGCGATGAAGGTGTTGACCAGCGGCGGGATGACGTGGCGGATCGCCTGCGGCAGGACGATGAGCCGGTGCTTGCGCCAGTAGGACAGCCCCAGCGCGTCGGCGGCTTCATATTGCCCGCGCGGCACGGCCTGAAGCCCGCCGCGGATGACCTCGGCAAGGTAGGCGCCGGCGAACAGGATGATCGCGATCTGCGCGCGCAGCAGCTTGTCGATGTTGAATCCGGCAGGCATGAACAGCGGAAACATTACACTCGCCATGAACAGCAGGCTGACCAGCGGCACGCCGCGGATCAGCTCGACATAGAGCACGCTGAGCGAGCGGATCGCCGGCAGCTTCGAGCGCCGGCCGAGCGCGACGAGGATGCCGAGCGGGAAGCCGAAGGCGAGACCGAACGTCGCCAGGATCAGCGTTACCGGCAAGCCGCCCCAGCGATCCTGCGAGACGAAGGAGAGCCCGAACACGCCGCCCCACATCAGCACGCTGATCAGCGCCAGCGCACCGATCCAGATATAGACGAGCTCGCGCCGCCATAGCGCGCGGCGGGTCGAGAGGTAGTACAGCGCGATGAACAGCATGACCGACAGCGCCGGCCGCCACTGCTCGTCGAACGGATAGGTGCCGAACAGGATGAAGCGGTACTTTTCGGGGATGATCGCCCAGCAGGCGCCGACACCACGTACCGCGCGGCAGGCGCTGGAATCGTTCGCCGGCGTCAGCCACACTGCGTTCGCCAGGCCCCATTGCACAAAGCTGAAAATGCCCTTGGCGAGAATCGCCAGCAGCACGATTGAAAGAATGCCGTTCGGGATCGACGAGAACAGATTGGTGCGCAGCCAGCGCAGCACCGGATTGCCCATCTGCGGTCGGCGGGCGGCGCGGGGCGCATCGGGGATGTCGGTGATCGCGGTCATGCTCAGCGCTCCACCAGCGCGATGCGCGCGTTGTACCAATTCATGAAGAAGCTGATGGAAAGGCTGATGGTCAGGAACACCGCCATGATCAGCGCGATCGCCTCGATCGCCTGCCCGGTCTGGTTCAGCGTGGTGTTGGCGACCGAGACCACGTCCTGATACCCGATCGCGACCGCCAGCGAGGAGTTCTTGGTCAGGTTGAGGTATTGGCTCGTCATCGGCGGCACGATCACGCGCAACGCCTGCGGCAGGATGATCTGCCGCAGCATGAAGCTGCGGCGCAGGCCGAGCGCATTGGCGGCATCCCATTGGCCACGCGGAACCGATTGGATGCCGCTGCGAACGATCTCGGCGATGAAGGCCGAGGTATAGGTCACGAGCGCGATCAGCAGCGCGAAATATTCCGGCGCGAGCGTCAGCCCGCCGACGAAATTGAAGCCGCGCAGCTGCGGCCACTCGATCGTCCAGGATACGCCGAGCGCCACGGACACGGCCGCCGGCAGCGCGAGGACGAGGCCAACCGCAAAGGGCCAGGCCGGACGCGGCTTGCCGTCCCGCATCTGCTGCGCGATCAGCCATCGCTGGATCAGAAAGAACGCGGCAAGCCCGAGCACCGCCGTGCCGAGCACCCAGAGCTGCGGCGAGCCGACCGGGATTGCCGGCAGGATCAGGCCGCGGTTGGAGAGGAATACGCCCTCAATCGGCCGCCACGCCGCGCGCGCGGCCGGCAGCGCCTGCATCAGCACGTACCAGAACAGCAGCTGGAGCAGCAGCGGGATGTCGCGCAGCGTTTCGACATAGACGGCGGCGAGCCGCGACAGCAACCAGTTGGCGGAGAGACGCGAGATGCCGATCAGGGTGCCCAAAATGGTCGCGAGCACGATGCCGATCACCGCGACGCGCAGGGTGTTGGCGATGCCGACGACGAAGGCCCAGAGGTAGGTATCCCTCGGATTGTAGGCGAGCAGGCTGTCGGCAATGGGCATGCCGGCCTCACGGCCGAGGAAGGCGAAGCCGGTGGTGATGCGGCGGGCCGACAGGTTGGTGACGGTGTTGGACCAGAGGAAGGCGATCACGCCAACCGCGATCCCGACCACCAGAACCTGCCAGAACAGGCCCTTCAATTCGTTGCGCCCAAGCGCGAAGAAGCGGCGGCGCGGCGGCGGTCTGGGATGATCGGCGGTCACAGCACAAAAATCCTTCTCAAATGCAGCGATTTCCGGCGGCGCACGTCAACTGTTGCACCAAACCTCGTTTCATGCAACAAATGTTTCATGGCCGAGCCCGCGAAATCCTCGCCGCTGAGCGAACTGCGCATCGCATTGCCATCGCTCCCCCTGCGCCTGCAGGAGGTCGGTCGCTTCGTCGCCGCCAATGATTACGACGCCACCACACGTTCGATGCGCGATCTCGCGGCGGAAGCCGGCGCCGACCCCGCTGCATTCACCCGGCTTGCCAAGGCGATCGGCTATTCCGGCTGGGACGAGCTGCGTGCGGCGCTGACCGAGGCACGGCGGCCGTCGCAGACCTCGCCCTTCTCCGGCAGGGCGAAGAGCCGGCGTCATGGCCCCAACGCCGATGTCGCGCTCGTCATCGACAAGCTCGAGGCCGAGGCTGCCGGCCTTCCGCGCATTCCAGCACACCCCATCGCGGACGCGGCCCGCGCGCTGCACGACGCAAAGCGGATCTGGATCGCGGGTTATCGCAGCTGCCGCAGCGTCGCGGAGCTCTTGAACTATGAGCTGCGCCTATTCCGTCCCGAGCAGGTGCAACTCGTCGGCGCGTCCGGCCCCGACGATCTCGATCTTGGCGCGTTCTGTCCTGGCGAGGCCGTCATCGTCATCGGCTTCCTGCCTTACACGCATGCGAGCGTCCGCGTCGCGCAAGCCGCGCATCGCAGCGGCGCAACGTTGATCGCGATCGCGGACAGCCTCTCGGCACCGATGGCCGAGGGCGCCGATCACGTGCTGCTATTCGAGGCCGCCTCCTCGCCCGGCTTTTTCCCCAGCCTCACCGGCGCCATCGCGATCGCGCAGTCGCTCGCGGCGGTGACATTCTCGCTCGGTGGCGTCGCCGCGAAGAAGCGTCTGGAAAATACCGAGGCGCGGCTTGCCGCGACCTCGACTTACGTCTCCGAGAAAGGTTGATCCATGAGCACTCGCACCAGCCGCGTGCTGCATCGCTCGCTACGCGAAACGCCGCCCAAGGCGATCGGCGGCGAAGGCGTCTATCTGTTTGCCGAGGACGGGCGCCGCATCATCGACGCCTCCGGCGGCGCGGCCGTCTCCTGCCTTGGCCACCAGCATCCGCGCGTGATCGCGGCGATGGCCAGGCAGGCTTCGACGCTGGCCTACGCCCACACCGCCTTCTTCTCCTCCGAGCCGGCCGAGGCGCTGGCCGAGAAGCTGGTCGGGCATGAGCCGGGCGGACTTGCCTATGCCTATTTCGTCAGCGGCGGATCGGAGGCGATCGAAGCCAGCATCAAGCTGGCGCGGCAATATTTCATCGAGCGCGGCGAGCCGCAGCGGCAGCATTTCATCGCGCGGCGGCAGAGCTATCACGGCAACACGCTCGGCGCGCTCGCCGCCGGCGGCAACGCCTGGCGCCGAGCGCCCTATGCACCGCTGCTGTCCGCCGCCTTCAGCCATGTGACGCCGGCCTTTGCCTATCACGAGAAGCGCGAGGAGGAATCCGACGCACAGTTCGTGGCGCGGCTCGCCGCGGAGCTCGAAGCCGAGTTCCAGCGGCTTGGTCCTGACACGGTCGCGGCATTCCTCGCCGAGCCCGTCGTCGGCGCGACCGCCGGCGCTGTGACGGCGCCCGACGGCTACTTCAAGGCGATGCGCGAGATCTGCGACCGGCACGGCGCGCTGCTGATCCTCGACGAGGTGATGTGCGGCATGGGCCGAACCGGCACCACCCACGCCTGGGAGCAGGAAGGCGTCGCCCCTGACATCCAGGCGATCGCGAAGGGGCTCGGCGGCGGCTATCAGCCGATCGGCGCGATGCTTGCGAGCGGCAGGATCATCGACACCATCCGCGCGGGCTCGGGCGCATTCCAGCACGGCCACACATATCTCGCCCATCCCCTCGCCTGCGCGGCGGCGCTCGCGGTGCAGGACGTGATCCGCGAGGACGGCCTGCTCGACCAGGTCAAGCAGCGCGGCCGGCAGCTCGAGCAGCGCCTTACCGAGCGCTTTGGCAATCACCGCCACGTCGGCGACATCAGGGGCCGCGGCCTGTTCTGGGCGATTGAGCTGGTCGCCGATCGCGCGACGCGCGCCTCGTTCGATCCGGCGCTCAAGCTGCACCAGAAGATCAAGGCCGAAGCCTTCGCGAACGGGCTCGGTTGCTATCCCGGTGGCGGCACCGTAGACGGCGTGCGCGGCGACCACGTGCTGTTGGCGCCGCCCTATATCGCGTCAGCCGACGAGATCGACCTGATCGTCGACAAGCTCGGCACCGCCGTCGACAACGTGTTGCGTAGTGTCAATCACTGAGGGGAGAGTAGTATGAGGAAAGTGGTTATCGCAGCGAGCATGCTCGCTGCATCGACGGTGATCGCGTCGGCGGCGACGCTCGACACGGTGAAGGGGCGCGGCACGCTGGTGTGCGGCGTCAGCGCCGGCTTTGCCGGTTTCTCGGCACCGGACTCGCAAGGCAACTACAAGGGCCTCGACGTCGACTATTGCCGCGCGCTCGCCGCCGGCGTGCTCGGCGATCCCAGCAAGGTGCGCTACGTCTCGCTGACGGCGCAGAACCGCTTCACCGCCCTGCAATCGGGCGAGATCGACGTGCTCTATCGCAACTCGACGCAAACATACTTGCGCGGCGTCACGCTCGGCCTGCGGCAGGGTCCGATCAATTTCTACGACGGCCAGGGTTTTGTGGTGAAGAAGGACCTCGGCGTGAAGGAGCTGAAGGATCTCAAAGGCGCCACCGTCTGCGTCGCGCAAGGCACCACGCATGAGGTCACGCTCGGCGATTACGGCCGTGCCAACGGCATCGACTGGAAGCCGCTGGTGTTCGACCGCGTCGACACCATGTACCAGACCTTCTTCGGCGGCCGCTGCGATGCCATGACCCAGGACGCCTCCGCGCTCGCCGGCGCGGTGACGACCGCCGCGCCGAACCCGGCCGACTACGTCGTGCTGCCGCAGACCATCAGCAAGGAGCCGCTCGGCCCCTTCACCCGCAACGGCGACGAGGTCTGGAGCGACATCATCACCTGGCTGCACTACGGCCTGATCGAGGCCGAGGAGCTCGGCGTCACGCAAGCCAATGTCGAGGAGATGGCGAAGTCGCAGACGCCCGCGATCCAGCGCCTGCTGGGCGCCTCGGGCGATCTCGGCTCGCGCCTCGGGCTCGACAACAAATGGCTGGTCACCGCGATCAAGGCCACCGGCAATTACGGCGAGATCTACGAGCGCAATGTCGGCAAGGCGAGCCCGCTCAAGCTCGATCGCGGCCTCAACGGCCTCTGGAGCAAGGGCGGCTTGATGTACGCCGTGCCGTTCAAGTAAACGTCCCCCGTGTCCCGGACGCGCTGCAGCGTCCCGGCGATGCGAAGCATCGTCCGGTGCGCTGCTGCGCAGAGACGGGACCCAATGACCAAGATGGGCCCCGGCTCTGCAGCGCAATACTGCGCATTGCGCTGCGTCCGGGGCACGAGACCTGTCAGGTAGTCACGTTCAATGACGACGCCTCCTCGCATCGCCCTGATCCACGCCCTCAAGCACTCCATCGCCCCAATCGAGGCGGCCTTCGCGCAGGCGTGGCCCGAGGCGCGGCTGATGAATCTGCTCGACGACAGCTTGTCGGCTGACCTCGCACGCGACGGCCAGCTCAACGATGCCATGACCGAGCGTTTCCTGGCACTCGGCGACTATGCGGCGGCAACGGGGGCCAACGCGATCCTGTTCACCTGCTCCGCCTTCGGCCCCTGTATCGAGGCGGTGGCGCGCGCGCATGCGCCGATGCCGGTCTTGAAACCGAACGAAGCGATGATCGAGCGCGCGGTAACGATGGGCAAGCGGATCGGCCTGCTCTCGACTTTCCCGCCAACGCTGGTTTCGATGCCGCCGGAATTCCCCCCTTCGGTCCAAGTCGTACCGAAACTCGCCGAGGGCGCGCTGGCCGCGCTCGACCGCGGCGACCGCGCCACACATGACCGGCTGATCGCGGACGCCTCGCGCGACTTGCGCGATTGCGACGTCATCGCGCTGGCGCAATTCAGCATCGCGGCGACGGCGCCGCTGGTCGCGGAGGCCACCGGCCGCCCCGTCGTGACGACGCCGGACAGCGCGGTCGAGAAGCTGATGAGGCTGCTGCAGGCGAAGACTTAGGCGCTAGTCTTTTTCCGCCGCCGCGCGTCCTTGATCGCAGCGGTCAGCGCCGCCTTCGTCTCATTGACAAAATCCTCGACCAGCTCCTCGCGCGTGGCATGGGCGGACTCGCCGGTGAACAGGCCCTGCTCGGCCAGCATCACCACGCCATGCAGCGCCGCCCAGATCTTGAGTGCGTGTCGTTCACGCAAATAGCCGACCGCAGGTGCTTCCAGGGCTTCGATCACGAGCCCGAACGTCTCGCGCGTCGCCTCGTGCAGCTCGCTGCCCTTGGCCGCGCAGGAGACGGTGCGGGAGGCAAACATCAAGCGGTAGATGCCGTTGCGACGCAGGCCGAAATCGAGCGTCGCCTGCGCCAGCCGCGACAGTTTTGATTGCTTCGACGGCTTTGCCATCGCCTCGCGCAAGATCGCGCTGAGCTGCCGGAACGCTTCCGCAGTCACCGCCGCAAGCAAGGCATCACGATCGGCAAAGTGCCGATACGGCGCCGGCTGCGAGACGCCGAGCTGTTTCGCCAGCGCCTTGATGCTGATCGCCTCGACGCCGCCCCGTTCCGCCTCGCGCAACGCGGCCTTGATCAGGGCGTCGCGGAGGTCGCCGTGGTGGTAGGTGTTCTCGGGCTTGCGAGCGAGTTGTGAACGCATGTTACGGCCAAGCCTATAAGTTTGCGCTTGACAGGGGAAGCCCGTCGCGAATGTAATAGGATATAACTTAAAGCGAGCGGCAAATGCCGCCGACAAAATTGACATGAGGAACGCGGGGCCGCCTTTCGCGCGCACGCAAACGACCGAGGACGCCGCCATGGCAGAGCGACTGAAGGTTCACGTCGATCCCGACAAATGCCAGGGCCACGCCCGCTGCAAGGCGCTGGCGCCGGAGCTGTTCGAGCTCGACGAATACGGCAACGCGCATGAAGCCGGCGATGGCACTGTCCCGCCGGGACTCGAAGACAAGGCGTGGCTTGCCAAATCCAACTGCCCGGAAATCGCTATCGATGTGATCGAGGAATAGCGCGGTCTCCGGCCGCCCCGCGCCTGCATTCAGCGAACACCAGCCCAAGGGATCTTTCGAGATGTCCGACGTCAGCCAGCCTGTCGCCCATCCGCCCGTCACCGACTGGGTCAACGATTTCGACCACACCGATCCGCAATGGACGGACGATCCGTTTCCGATCTGGGATGAGCTGCGCGCCGCAAGCCCGGTCGTGCACACCGAGCGGTTCCTCGGCTGCTATATGCCGACGACCTACGAGGCGGTGCGCGAGATTGCCAACGACACCGAGCATTTCTCCTCGCGCCGCATCATCGTCCGCGACGTGCGGCCGGAGATTTCCAGGAACGCGGCTCCTCCGATCACCTCGGACCCGCCCGTGCACAAACCGGCCAAGCAGTTGCTGCTGCCGCCGTTCACGCCGGATGCGATGAAGAAGCTGGAACCGCGGATGCGCGCGATCTGCAACGAGCTGATCGACGGGTTCATCGCCGATGGCAAGGTCGACGCCGCCGCGCGCTACAGCAAGTACATCCCGGTCCAGGCCATCGCCCACATGCTCGGCATTCCCGAGTCCGACAGCGATCTCTTCATCAACTGGATTCACATGATCCTGGAGCTCGGTATCAAGGACGAGACCAAGCTGCTCCAGGCCGTGCAGGAGATGAGCGACTATTTCAGGACGCACATCGAGGAGCGCAGATCGAGGCCGACCGACGATCTCATCTCCTATCTGATGAACGCAAAGGACAAGGAGGGCCAGCCGCTCGAAGAGTCCCACGTGCTGGGATCGCTGCGCCTGCTCCTGATCGCCGGCATCGACACCACCTGGAGCGCGATCGGCTCCTCGCTCTGGCATCTCGCCAGGACGCCGGCCGACCGCGAGCGGCTGATTGCAGAGCCCGCCCTGATCCCGACGGCGGTCGAGGAGCTGCTGCGCGCCTATTCGCCGGTGACCATGGCCCGCGAGGTGGTCAAGGAAACCACGATCTCGGGCTGCCCGGTCAAGGCGGGCAACATGGTGTTGCTGTCCTTCCCGGCCGCCAACCGCGATCCAAAAATGTTTCCGGAAGCTGACAAAGTCGTGATCGATCGCCGCGAGAACCGTCACGCCGCCTTCGGCCTCGGCATCCATCGCTGCGTCGGTTCCAATCTTGCGCGAATGGAGATGCAGGTTGCGCTGGAGGAATGGCTGAAGCGAATCCCGGATTTCCGCCTCGATCCGGCAGGCACTGTGACCTGGTCGCAGGGCACGGTGAGAGGCCCCCGGCAGTTGCCATTTCTGCTGGGAAAGGCGATGTAGGCCTTCCAAGCAGGAAGTGGAAAGGCCGGACGTGACAGATCAAGCAATCAGACCGGCCTCCGAACATTTTGACGTTGCCGACGCCGAGCGGCGGATCAAGGCGATCTTCATCGGCTCGATCGGCAATCTCGTCGAGTGGTACGATTTCTACGCCTATACCGCGTTCGCGCTCTATTTCGCTCCCGCCTTCTTCCCCGGCAACGATCCCGTCGTGCAGCAATTGAACGTCGCCGTCGTATTCGCGGCGACCTTCCTGATGCGTCCGCTCGGCGGCTGGTTCTTCGGCTACCTCGCCGACCATTTCGGCCGGCGCATCTCGCTGACGCTGTCCGTCGTCTTCATGTGCTTCGGTTCGCTGATCATCGCGCTGACGCCAACCTATGCCACGATCGGCTTTGCCGCGCCTGTCATCCTGGCGCTCGCCCGCGTGATTGAAGGCCTCAGCCTCGGCGGCGAATACGGTGCCAGCGCCACTTACTTGAGTGAGGTCGCAGATCCCAGGCATCGCGGCTTCTATTCCAGCTTCCAGTACGTCACGCTGATCGGCGGCCAGCTCACCGCGATCATCGTGCTGCTGCTCCTGCAAAAGGTTTTCCTGACGCCGGAGGAGCTGAAGGCCTGGGGCTGGCGCATTCCCTTCGCGATCGGCGCGGCGCTGGCGATCTTCGCCGCGGTGATGCGGCGCGGCCTGCACGAGACCGAGGCTTTCGAGGAAGCCAAGAAGGTAGTGAAGCCGACCGGCTCGATCACCAATCTGCTGCGCTATCCACGCGAGCTGCTGCTGGTGGTCGGCCTCACCGCCGGCGGCACCGCGGCGTTCTACACCTTCACCACCTACATGCAGACCTTCGTCAAGCTCTCGGTCGGGCTGACCGAGGACCAGACCACCTTCGTGATCTTCGGCTCGCTGATCTTCGCAACCCTCCTGCAGCCGATTTACGGTGCCATCTCCGACAGGATCGGCCGCAAGCCGCTGCTGATCTTCTTCGGTGTTGCCGGCACGCTCGCGACCGTGCCGCTCTTGATGACGCTGAAGGAGACCAAGTCGCCCTTCATGGCCTTCATCCTGATCTGCTGCGCCTGGCTGTTCGTCGCCGGCTACACCTCGATCAACGCGGTGGTGAAGGCCGAGCTGTTCCCGACCAATGTCCGCGCGCTCGGCGTCGGCCTGCCCTACGCGATCACGGTCTCGATCTTCGGCGGCACGGCGCCGGCGATCGCGCTCTACTTCAAGAGCATTGGACACGAGGACTGGTTCTATTACTATCTCGCCGGCATCATCTGCCTGTCGCTGATCATCTATTCCACCATGCGCGACACCAAGCACACTTCCGCAATGCATCGCCACGAGTAACTCATGGCCGACGACGAGCCGCTGCCCGACAGCAAGCTGACGCGCACCAAGGAGAAATGGGCGCGCGAGGGCCGTTTCCTGACGGGCAAAATCACGCGGCCGGAAGACCAGCGCCTGCCGCCCGGGCAGCACCTGACCAAGGACTGGCCGGTGCTCGATCTCGGGGTCATGCCGCCGGTGTCGCGCGAGCGCTGGCGGCTCGACGTCTACGGCGCGGTCGAGAACCCCGTGTTCTGGACTTATCCCGAGTTCAGCGCGCAGAAGCAGGTCCAGTTCACCTCCGACATCCACTGCGTGACGACCTGGTCGCGCTACGACAATGAGTGGGAAGGCCTCGCCACGCGCGAGCTGCTCGCCGTCTGCCGGCCGCGCGAGGATGCGCGCTTCGTCGTGCTGCATTCCTACGACGGTTACACCACAAACCTTGCGCTCGAAGACTTCGCCGCCGAGGACGCGCTGCTCGCCCATAGCTGGTCAGGACAGCCGCTGACGGAGGAGCATGGCGGGCCGGTGCGGCTGGTGGTGCCGCATCTCTATTTCTGGAAGAGCGCGAAATGGCTCAAGGCCATCGAATTCCTGACCGAGGACGCGCCGGGTTTCTGGGAAGTCCGCGGCTATCATAACCGCGGCGATCCCTGGGCCGAGCAGCGCTATTCGGGCGACTAGAATTCAAACCGAACGGGGGAATCCCATGCCCACGGAACGCTTTCAGTTCACCGGAGAAGGTGGCCATCAGCTCGCGGGGGCGCTCGAGCTGCCCGACGGCGAGCCCGCCGCCTACGCGCTGTTCGCGCACTGCTTCACCTGCGGCAAGGACACGCTGGCGGCCAAGCGCATCTCGGTCGCACTCGCCGCCAAGGGCATCGCGGTGCTGCGCTTCGACTTCACCGGGCTCGGCTCCAGCGAGGGTGATTTCGCCAATTCGACCTTTTCCTCCAACGTCGCCGATCTCGTGCGCGCCGCCGATCATCTGCGCAGCGTCCGCAAGGCACCCGCGATCCTGATCGGCCATAGCCTCGGCGGCGCCGCGATCCTTGCGGCAGCCGCTCAGATTCCCGAGGCGAAGGCGGTGGTCACCATCGCGGCGCCCTCCGATCCCGCCCACGTCACCGGCCTGTTCAAGGAGCATCTCGACAACATCCGCACGCAGGGCGAGGTCGAAGTCTCGCTCGCGGGACGCCCGTTCCGGATCAAGCGCGAGTTCCTTGACGACATCGTCGAGCACGAGCTGATGAAGGATGTCACCGGCCTGCACAAGGCGCTGCTGGTGATGCATTCGCCCGTCGACGACACCGTCGGCATCGACAACGCGACCAAGATTTTCGTTGCGGCCAAGCACCCCAAGAGCTTCATCTCGCTCGACCATGCCGATCATCTGCTGACCAAGCCGGCCGATGCGCTCTACGCGGCCGACGTGATCACCGCCTGGGCAAGCCGTTACATCGACACCGCAAAGCCCGCGAAGGTGATGGACCTTGCGGAAGAGCCGCGCAAAGTGGTGGTGCAGGAAACCCGCAAGAGCAAGTTCAACCAGATCATCACCGTCGGCCCGCATCATCTGGTGGCGGACGAGCCGGTGGCTGCCGGCGGCGAGGATGCCGGTCCCGGCCCCTATGACTTCCTGCTTGCTGGCCTCGGGGCCTGCACGTCGATGACCATGCGCCTCTATGCTGATCGCAAGTCGCTGCCGCTCGACCGCGTCACGGTCACGCTGAAGCACTCGAAGATCTATGCCAAGGACTGCGCGGAGTGCGAGACGCGCGAAGGCATGCTCGACCAGATCGAGCGTGACATCGCGATGGATGGCGCGCTCGATGCCGAGCAGCGCAAGAAGCTGATGGAAATCGCCGACAAGTGCCCGGTGCACCGCACGCTGACATCGGAGATCCGCATCGTGACGAAGGCCGTGGAGTGAAGCGGCGCGCTAGAAGCACGATGCCATCGTCCGCACCGCTGCGCTGATCTCGCTCTCGCGCCACGCCGCAAAGCCGAGCAGCAGGCCGTGATCACGCGGCTTGCCGAGTGCCAGGCTGGATATGGCTCGCGTGACGACGCCCGCCTCGCCCAGCCGCTTCACCGCCGCCTGATCGGCGCGACCGCGCTTGAGGCGCGCCACGAGCTGGATGCCGCCCGAGGGCACCTCGACAGTGAGCACCTCGCCGAGATGCCGCTCCAGTCCTTCGGCGAGGTGATCGCGGCGCGCGCGATAGAGCCTGCGCATCCGGCGCAGATGCGCGAGGAAATGCCCGTCTGCGATGAACTCGGCCAGCGCCTCCTGGATGTGGCTGGACGCAATCAGTCCGATGTGCCGCTGCGCGATCTCCAGCGTGCTGACCAGTGCCGGAGGCGCGACGAGATAGCCGAGCCGGATATCAGAGGTCATCGCCTTCGAGAACGTGCCGACATAGAACACACGGCCTTGGGCGTCTAACCCCTGCAACGCCGGCACTGGCCGGCTGTCGTAGTGAAATTCGCCGTCGTAGTCGTCCTCCACGATCCAGGTCTTGCCGGGCCTGCTCAGCCTGAGAAACTCGGTGCGGCGCGCCAGCGACATCAATCGTCCGGTCGGATGCTGGTGCGATGGTGTCATGAACATCAGCGTTGGCGTCGCCAGGCTCGCAATCCGCTGCATGCCCTGCTCGTCCAGACCGATGCCGGTCACGCGCGCCCCGGAGGCACGGAAGGCGGCCGCGGCTCCGGGGTAGCCGGGATCCTCGACCCAGACCGCGTCGCCGGGCGTGATGACGGCAGCTGCAATCAAGGTGAGCGCTGCCTGCGCGCTCGGCAGGATCAGGATCTGCTCCGCCGTGGCGCGAACGCCTCTGCTGGTCGCGAGGTAATGCGCCAGCGCCTCGCGCAAGCGCGGCCGGTTCACCGGTCCGAGCGCCCGCCTCGCTGCCCCTACGGCGCTGCGGCGCAGGCAGCGTCCCCAGATTTCGTTCGGAAACTCTCTTGCGTCGCCATGTCCCGGTCGCAAGGGCTTTAGCGGCGCCAGATAAGACATCGGCCAGTCCGTCTGCTGGAGCTTTGAGGCCCAGGGCGAGAGCCGCGGCTTGCCGGCGCGCGAACGAAATGCAGCTGCGCCTCCTGCATCGATTCGCTCGGCGCCGTCGACGGTCACGACCGGGCGCCGCCCGTGCGACGCTGCCAAATACCCTTCCGCGGCGAGCTGCTCGAACGCGTAGGTGACGGTGTTGCGGGATACGCCGAGATCGCTCGCCAGCTGCCGGCTCGACGGCAGCGCACGGCCCTTGCCGAGGCGACCGCTCGCAATCAGGCCGCGGAGCTGCCCCGTCAGCTGAGCCGCCAGCCCCTCCCCGTCGGCCCGTTTCAGGTCGATCAGGCCCGCGATCATGCTCTCGGAAACTGGCACCTTGTTCTTCTCCAATCTGGCACTTTTTCAGGTGCCAGGCGAGATGCTATCCGCCGGACTGGACTGTTTCAAGGATCTCCGAGATGAACTCCCTGTCCCCCCGCGCGGCCGTCGGCCTGTTCCTCATCGTCGTGCTGGCCTGGGGCGTGAACTGGTCGGTGACGAAACAGCTCGTCCAGTTCCTTCCGCCGCTGTGGACTTCGGCGATCCGGAGCTGGATCGCGCTGGCTGGATTGTTCGTGATCCTCGGACTGAGCAGGAATCTGGTGATCCCGGAGCGGCGCGACATTCCCGTGGTCCTGAGCGTGGCGCTACTGCACATGACGGTGTTCTCGGTCCTGGTCGCGGCCGGCGTGCGCTTCCTGCCCGCGAGCAAGGCCATCGTGCTCGGCTACACCACGCCGCTCTGGGTCGCCATCGCCGCGCCCTTGCTGGGGAAGGATATCCTCACCGCGCCAAAGCTCGCCGGCGCCCTGCTCGGATTGATCGGCCTTGCCGTGATCCTGAATCCCGCGTCCATCGACTGGGCCAATGCGAACGTCGTGCTCGGCGCCGGCATGGTCATCCTGGCCGCGATCTCCTGGGCCGCGAACATCATCTATATCCGCGCTCATCGCTGGATCGCCTCGCCGCTCCAGCTTCTGATCTGGCAGGTGCTCGTCGCGACGATCGTGCTGACGGGGTCGGCGGTGGTCACGAACGGCCTGCCGCACGCGGAATGGTCCTGGAGGGTCGTCCTGCTGTTCCTGTATTCAGGCCTGATCGGGACGGCGCTGGCCTATTGGGCGATGTCGATGGTCAACATGAGCATCTCAGCCTTGACGACGGCGCTCGGTACCACCGGGACACCGCTCGTCGGCATCGCCAGCGCGGCGATCCTGCTCGGCGAGCCGATCGACATGAGCCTTGCCGTCGCGGCCGGACTGATCGTCACCGGCATCGGCCTTGCGACGCTGGGCGACCGTCTGCTGCGCGGTCAGGCCACCGCGAGCGGCTGAACGCGCAAGCTTCCGCGCAGGCCCGCCGTGGTTCCGAGCAGGATGCCGGCGACCGCGACGAACGAGCCTAGGGCGAGGGTCGAGACGCCCGTGAGCCCCTGCCCGATCGAGCAGCCGAACGCCATCACGCCGCCGATCCCCATCAGCGCAGCACCGGTGCCCGAGCGCAGCATGTGGCGTGGCGACGAGTAGCCTTCGAGCTTGAAGCGGCCCGTGGCGAGTGCCGTGACCAGACTGCCGGCGAAAACGCCGGCGACCGTCGCGACGCCGAAATTCAGCGTCAAGCCGGTCGAGAGCATGACGTATTGCAGGGCGTCAGCGATCGGCGCGATGAAGGTGAGCGAGGTCACGGGGACCGGATTGAAGTCGTCGGCGCCGAGATAGCCGGTGACGTACCAGCCGCCGGCGACGAGGAGGCCCACGACGATGCCGGCTATGATCTGACCGGGCGAGCGGCGGAACGCCGGATGGGCAAAGGCAAACAGGATCAGCGCGACGACAATCGTCGCGGCAGCAAGCGAGCGCGACACCACGTCCGTGAGTCCGAGCGTAACCAGCATGGACGGCAGCGAATTCGCGTTGACACTGGTTTGCGAAGCCTGGACGAGCGCAATGCGCGCCGGCGCGATCAGGCCCTTGAGCGTCATCTGCGCGGCAATCGCCAGCACGATCACGACGACGAACGAGCGGAGATTGCCGCGCCCGAGCAGCACCAGGGCGCGCGAGCCGCAGCCGTTCGACAGCACCATGCCGTAGCCGAACAGCAGGCCACCGAGGAACAGCACCGCCGGCGAAAACGACCGCTGCAGGTAGATCGACTTGCCGAGATCGACCATGCCATTGCCGACAAGGAACTGGCTCGCGGCAATCGCGACAGCGATCGCCAGCGCGTAGGTTCGCACCAGCCGCCCATCGCCCTCCGCCAGAAAGCCACGCATGCTGCTCATCAGGCAGAAGCCGCTGAGCAGGCCGACGGCGCCGTAGACGAGGCCTATGACGAGGCCGGCGAGGATGACGAGCTGGGCGGAGGATTCCATCGTCACGGCTTCAGGATCACCCGGTCGCGCGACGAGCCGGCGACGGCGACGTACGCCTCCTTCGCGCGCTCGAGCGGATAGATCGCATTCGCCTTGATCGGGAACGGCTTCAAATGGCCGCTCGCAAAGCCCGGCCCGAGGTCGCGCAGCACCGCGCCTGTCGCGGCGGAGGACAGGCCGAGCGTGTCGATGCCGACATAAGTGTGCTGGCCGCGGTAGAACTCGAGAATGTTGAACTGCACGATGCGGTCGATCGCGGCGATCAAGATCTGGCGGCCGCGAAGTGCGAGCGTCTTGTGCGCGGCCTGGAAATAGGGGTCGCCGACCGTGTTGAAGACGATGTCGGCGCCCTTGCCGCCGGTCAGTTCGCGCACGCGCGTGGCAACGTCGGCGACGGAAGCGTCGATCACCTCGATGGCCGCGTTGGCGTGGCCTTCGTAGGCTTCCGCCTTGCGCACCACGCCGATCACGCGCGCGCCCTGCCAGGTCGCGATCTGCACCGCGGCCTGGCCGACCTTGCCATTGACGCCGAACACCAGCACGGTCTCGCCGCTCTTCGGCACGCCGGCACGGCGAAAGCCTTCCATCGCGGTGACGAAGGGCACGCCGATGCCGGCGGCCTCTTCCCAGGACACCGTCTTGGGCTTCTCCACGACCGCATCAGCCTCGACGACGAGATGGGTTGCGTGGGTGCCGTCGCGGCGGATGCCGAGATCGCCGGAGGAGCCGAACACTTCGCGCCCCATTGCGCCCGCGGGCCCGTCGATCACCACGCCGGCGTAATCGCGGCCGGGGGTCCGGGGGAACACGGCATAGGGCATCAGCCCGGTCGCGGCCTTGACGTCGGAGGGATTGACGGCTGCAGCCTTCACCTCGATCAGGAGATCATTCGGGCCGCGCGCAAGCGTCTGGCGCTCGACGCCAGGTAGGACCGCGGCGGCGTTTTCAGCTTTGGCGTTGAGGCGCACACAGCGCGCTTCGACCGTTTTGGCATCGGCTGGCGACATGAAAAGACCCGCGATTTTCTCGCGGGCCTTGTCGCCTCTGGGACCGGTCAAGTCAATCCTTTGGCCGCTTATCGTACAAGCGCTTGGCCTTGCCCAGCGAGCGCTCCAGCGTGGCGGGCGCGACCACCTGAACCCTCGAACTGACGCCGATCGTGTTCTTGATGTGGGTCGCGATCCGGTCCGCATGATCGACGAGCCCGCGGCCGTCCCAGCTTTCAGGCCGCGCCTCGGCGATGATGGTCAACTCGTCCATGCGGCCTTCCCGGGTCAGCTCGAGGATGAAATGCCCGCCGCACCAGTCGGTCGCCAGCAGCACCTCCTCGATCTGGGTCGGGAACAGGTTGACGCCGCGCAGGATGATCATGTCGTCCGAGCGTCCCGTCACCTTCTCCATGCGCCGCATGCCCGGCCGCGCCGTACCAGGCAAGAGGCGCGTCAGGTCGCGGGTGCGATAGCGGATCACCGGAAAGGCTTCCTTGGTGAGCGAGGTGAAGACCAGCTCGCCCTTCTCGCCATCCGGCAGCACTGCGCCGGTCTCGGGATCGATCACTTCGGGATAGAACTGATCCTCCCAGATGTGCAGGCCGTCCTTGGTCTCGATGCACTCCTGCGCAACGCCGGGGCCGATCACCTCGGACAGGCCGTAGATGTCGGTCGCATCCATATCGAAGGCGTCCTCGATCTCGCCGCGCATCGCATTGGTCCAGGGCTCGGCGCCGAAGATGCCGACCTTGAGCGAGCACTGGCGCGGGTCGAGTTTTTGGCGCTTGAACTCGTCGAGAATCGCCAGCATGTAGCTCGGCGTCACCGTGATGATGTCAGGCCGGAAATCGTTGATGAGCTGCACCTGCCGCTCGGTCATGCCGCCGGAGATCGGCACCACCGTGCAGCCGAGTTTTTCGGCGCCGTAGTGCACGCCGAGACCACCGGTGAAGAGGCCATAACCATATGCATTGTGGATGATCATGCCGGCGCGGCCTCCGGCGGCGCGGATCGACCGCGCCATCACCTCGGACCAGGTGTCGATGTCGCGTTGGGTATAGCCGACGACGATCGGCTTGCCGGTCGTGCCGGAAGAGGCATGCACACGCACCAGTTTTTCGCGCGGCACGGCGAACATGTTGAAAGGATAGTTGTCGCGCAGGTCCGTCTTCACCGTGAACGGAAATTTTGCAAGATCCGACAGCTCGCGAAAGTCGGACGGATGCACGCCGGCCTTGTCGAAGGCCTTGCGGTAATGCGCGACATTGTCGTAGGCGTGCTTCAGCGACCAGGCCAACCGCTGCTTCTGCAATGCCATGACCTCGTCACGCGACGCGCGCTCATGCGCGTCCATCTCGGCGCTATAGGTGCTGGCACCTTCCTTGTGCCTCGTCAGAGCCATCTTCGTTTCCCCACATTGGTTTGTTCTTTTCTTTTTTGGTCTTATTGATCTTGCGCCGGCAGCCACGTGCCGGGAATGACGCGAGAATGCCCGCGGAATTCGGCGATGACGGTCTCGCCCGCGGTCACGCGCACGTCGTAGATGCCGGAGCGGCCGCCGCGGGTGATCTCCCGCGCCTTCGCAACGAGTCGGTCGCCGAGCTTGCCGGGCTTGATGAAGGTGATCTGCCCCTGCCCCGCGACCACGCGCTCATTGTGCGAGTTGCAGGCGAACGCGAAGGCGGAATCGGCGAGCGTGAAGATGAAGCCGCCATGGGCGATGCGCTGGCCATTGACCATGTCCGGCCGCACCGTCATGGCGAGCGTCGCGAAGCCCGGGCCGATCTCGACGATCTCCATGCCGAGACCTTTGGACGCGTCGTCCTCGGCCCACATCGCATCGGCGCAGGCGCGGGCGATATCCTCACGCGACAGGGCGGCTTTGACGTTCACGCGCTTCTCCCGGCTGTTTGCACGCAATGTTCTGCTGGTTGGACAACACTGTCAAACATGGTCGTAATCGACGACGACCCGCTCCGTAGAAGGCTTCGCCTGGCAGGTGAGAACAAAACCGGCCTTCAGCTCCCACGGTTCCAGCGAATAGTTGATGTCCATCGGCGCCTCGCCCTCGACCAGCTTGGCGCGGCAGGTCGAGCACATGCCGCCCTTGCAGGCGAAGGGCAGATCGACGCCGGCGCGCAGCGCAGCATCAAGAATCGCCTCATCTTCGGCGACCGGCACGTCGCGGCGTTTGCCATCGATGATGAGCGAGGCGACTGCCTTCGGCGGGGCGTCGGGAGCAACGGCCTTCTTCGGCCGCGGCTTGCCGCCGAATTCGGAGACGAAGCGCTCGACGTGAATGCGTTCGTCCGCGATGCCGAGATCGCGGCAGGTCGCCTCGATCTCCTCGCTCATGCCTGATGGACCACAGATGAAGACATGATCGACGCTTCCCGCCGGCACCAGCGAACGCAGCAGCACCCTCACCTTGTCGCCGTCGAGCCGGCCATGCAGGATCGGGATGTCCTGCTCCTCGCCGGAGATGACGTGGAAGATCGAGAGGCGATCGATGAACCTGTCCTTCAGCTCCTCGAGCGCTTCGAGGAACATGATGTTGTCGGTGGTGCGGTTGCCGTAAAACAGGAAGAAGCGGCTGTTCGGCTCACGCGCGAGCACGCCCTTCACGATCGACAGGATCGGCGTGATGCCGGAGCCTGCGGCGAAGCCGACATGGATACGGCCTGCATCGGCGGGCGGGACCACGCCAAAACGCCCGGTCGGCGTCATCACGTCGAGCTCGTCGCCGCATTTGAGATCTTCGGCTGCCCAGCTCGAAAACGCACCGCCATCAACCTTCTTCACGGCGATGCGGATCTCGCCGTCGTCGGGACCGGAACAGATCGAATAGGAACGGCGCACCTCCTCACCGTCGAGCATGGTGCGTAGCGTGAGATACTGGCCCGGCGTGAAGACGTAGTCGCCGGCGAGTTCGCCGGGAATGGTGAAGGTCATCGAGACGGCATCGGACGCCTCGCGGCGGATGTCGCTCACGGCCAGGCGATGGAAGCGCGGTGCGGCTGCTGACATGGTCAATGACACTTGAAGTAATCGAAGGGTTCGCGGCAGGTCTTGCAACGCCACAGCGCCTTGCAAGAGGTCGAGCCGAATTCGGACAGCAGCTCGGTCTTGTCCGAGCCGCATTGCGGGCATGCTACCGCCTGCTCGCCGAACAGCGCACGGCGCGAGCTTGAAGCTTGCGGCGGCGCGATGCCGTAGGCGCGCAGCTTCTCGCGCCCCTCCTCGCTCATCCAGTCGGTCGTCCAGGCCGGCGACAGCACGGTGCGGACTTTGGGTTGACGGAAGCCGGCGCGCTCCAGCGCGATCTCGACTTCGAGCGCAATCATGTTCATGGCCGGACAGCCCGAATAGGTCGGCGTGATCGCGACCTCGACATGATCGCCGTCGAGAACGACATCGCGCAGCACGCCGAGATCGGCAATGCTCAACACCGGGATTTCCGGATCGACGACGCTCGCCGCGGCATCCCAGGCCCGCTGGCGCAGCTCGTCGTCGCGCTCGAGCACCGTCACCATGTCAGCCCCGGAAACGTTCGCTGCATCGATTGCAGCTCGGACAGGAGATGGCCGAGATGCTCGCTGTGGCGACCGGAGCGGCCGCCCTGCTGCATCCACTCGTTCTGCGGCAACTCGAGCGTTGCTTCACGGGTGACATCCGAGACCGTCGTCAGCCAGCGACCGCGCAAGGTGCCGGGATCGATGGCGATGCCGGCATGGACCAGGGCGCGCTCGCCGTCGTCGACGGCAAACATCTCGCCGGTGAAGGCCCAGAGGTGATCGATCGCCCCTTGCGCGCGGGCATGGCTTTCGTCGGTGCCGTCGCCGAGCCGGATGATCCATTCCGAAGCGTGGCGCAGATGATAGGCGCTCTCCTTCTCCGACTTGGCGGCAATCGCGGCCAGCGTCGCATCGCGCGAGGTCACCATCGCGCGCCAATAGAGGTCGGCGAAGGCGGAATAGAAGAACTGCCGCACCAGGGTCTGGGCGAAGTCGCCATTGGGTTGCTCGACCAGCAGCAGATTGCGGTACTGCCTGACATCGCGCAAATAAGCGAGCTTGTCCTCGTCGTTGTCCCCGCCTTCGGCCCTGGCGGCATAGCTGTAGAGTTCGCGCGCCTGGCCGATGAGGTCGAGCGCGATGTTGGAGAGAGCCATGTCCTCTTCAAGCATCGGCGCATGTCCGCACCATTCCGACAGCCGGTGACCGAGGATCAGCGCATCGTCGGCGCGGCGCAGCGCGTAGAGCACCAGCGGCGTTTCGGAGACCTGGATGTTGGCGACCGCCATCACATATGCCCCACTTCTTCGGGCACCTCGTAGAACGTCGGATGCCGATAGATCTTCGATTCCGCCGGCTCGAACATCATGCCCTTCTCGGCGGGATCGCTCGCCGTGATCGCGGTGGATGGCACGACCCAGATCGACAGGCCCTCGCCGCGGCGGGTGTAGATGTCGCGGGCAGCCTGCAGCGCCATCGTCGCGTCGCTCGCATGCAGCGATCCCACATGCTTGTGCGCGAGCCCGTTGCGGCTGCGAATGAAGACTTCCCACAGCGGCGTATTCGGCGTGGCCATATCGATCTCCCTATTCGGCGGCCTGCGCGGTCTGGCGCCGAGCGCGCTTGGCCGCATAGCTAGCTGCCGCCTCGCGCACCCAGGCGCCCTCCTCATGCGCCTTGCGGCGCGCGGCCATACGGTCGCGGTTGCAGGGGCCGTTGCCGGCGAGCACCTGCTTGAACTCGGTCCAATCGATCTCGCTGTAGCGCCAGTGCCCTTCGGCATCCTGAATCATGCCGGGGTCGGGAATGGTGAGGCCGAGATATTGCGCCTGCGGCACGGTGGCATCGACGAATTTCTGGCGGAGCTCGTCATTGGAGAAGCGCTTGATCTTCCATTTGGTCGAGGCGTCGCTGTGCTGGCTCGTCGCATCGGGCGGGCCGAACATCATCAGCACCGGCCACCACCAGCGGTTCAGTGCATCCTGCGCCATCGCCTTCTGTTCGTCCGAGCCGCGGCACAGCGTCAGCATGATCTCGTAGCCCTGGCGCTGGTGGAACGACTCCTCCTTGCAGACGCGGATCATCGCGCGGGCATAGGGGCCGTAGGAGCAGCGGCACAGCGGGATCTGGTTCATGATCGCGGCGCCGTCGACCAGCCAGCCGATCGTGCCGATGTCGGCCCAGGTCAGCGTCGGATAGTTGAAGATGGAGGAGTACTTTGCCTTGCCCGCGAGCATCGCGTCGACCAGTTCTTCGCGCGAGGTGCCGAGCGTCTCGGCGGCGGCATAGAGATAGAGCCCGTGGCCGCACTCGTCCTGCACCTTGGCAAGCAGCGCGGCCTTGCGGCGCAGAGTCGGCGCGCGGGTGATCCAGTTGCCCTCAGGCAGCATGCCGACGATTTCGGAATGGGCGTGCTGGGAGATCTGACGGGTGAGCGTCTTGCGATAGGCCGCCGGCATCCAGTCGTTCGGCTCGATGCGCTCTTCGGCATCGATGCGGGCCTGGAACTGCGCAGCCCTCGCAGCGTCCTCGAGACCACGATCGTCGGCCTCGGCCGTGTTCAGCGCCTGGGTATACATGCGCGTCCTCCCGTTTTATTGGGAGGCAATATATAACAGAAATTACGTCATGCAAGATAATTCTGTAACATAAAGATCAGGCGTCGAACCGTCGTTCCAGGAGCTTTCGCGCCGGCGGCAGCGATCCCTTTTCATTGGTTGCATGGCCGTCAAGCCATTGTTCGGACGGCGCAAGCAGCGCGCGGTAGATTTCGCCGCAGAGCGCGCGGGCCGCCCTGCCCGGCCAGTCCGCCGGCAGCAGGCCCTCCGGGAGCAGCGGATCGCGCAGCACGACGCGACGATAGTGGTGGATCAGCAGGATTCGCGCGGTGAAGGCGTCGGCTTCGGACAAGTCCGTGCCGCGGCCGATCGCGGCACGGAGCGGCTCGAACGTCTTCATGAATTTCAGGTAGGCATCCGCGGTGCGCTCCAGCGGCCAGCTCGCGCTGAGCAAACGGCGGCCACTGTCGTCCTCAGCGGAGACTTCGAGGCGGATCGCGCCTGCCGCCTCCTCCGGCACCGGCACGCCTGACGGTGCAACCCACACACCCGGCAGCGGAGTGCCGAAGCCGGCATTGCGCAGCGCTTCGCGCGAGACGTCGCGATCCTCACCGTTACCGATCAGCAGCAGCTCGAAGCGCCCGGTCCAATCCGATGGCGGCGGATCGTAGATGTGGCGCGTGGCCGCTTCAAACGTCTGCCGGCCCTTGTCGGCGAGGCGATAGAAACTGTTTCGGCCGACCTTTTCGCGCGTCAGCCAGCCGTCGGCGGCAAGGCGCGACATCGCGGTGCGCACCACGCCGCTGTCGATATCCAGGCTTTCGAAGAATTCCAGCAGCGTGCCGAGCCACACGGAGCCGCCGCGCGGCACGATGGCGTCGCCGAACACGGTGATGACGATGGAGCCGGTGCGCGAGGGTTCGCGCTTGAGCTGGTCGATGATGCGGGAGAGCGGATGCGCCATGCGCGAGGCATAGCGCGTTTGATGCGGCTACGACAATGGACGGAAGCGACGTCTTACTCCCTCTCCCCGTTCTTACGGGGCCGCGACGAGCTTCGCTCGCGCTGAGAGATGAACGTGAGACCTGAACCCCCTCACCCGGATCGCAAGAGCGATCCGACCTCTCCCCGCAAGCGGGGCGAGGTGAAGAAGCGGACTACCGATGCGGATCAGGATACGCCAGGCTGCGCCAGCCGCTGCGGTCGAACGGGCGCCACTGGCCTTCCTTCTGGGCAAGCCGGTCGGCCACGGCATAGACAGCGGCGGGATGATGGCCCATGCCGCAATGGCTGCTCTCGATCTCGATGCTCTCGGTCTGCGCACCCGATTTCTCCATGCAGCCCTGCCAGGCGCAGACGCCGTCGGTGCGGCTGAAGATGGCGGTGGTCGGCACCGGCGGCGGGACGGCGAGCTCACCGCCGAAGCGCGGATCGACTTCGTCGGCCTTGCGGCCGCTCGCCCATTCATAGACCCGCCAGGCATTGGTCGAACGGGGGTCACCGGCGAAGGGGCTGCCGAGGGTGATGACCTGGCGCACACGCTCGGGCATCATCTTGGCGAGCTGGCGCGCATAGAGGCCGCCGAGGCTCCAGCCAACCAAGCTGATCTTGCGGCCATGCGTGTCGCTGAGCTCTTCGACCAGGTCGACCATGGCATGCTGCACGCCCGGGCGCAGGCCGTAATTGCGGCCCTGGCGCCAGCCGCTCACCGCGTAGCCCTTGCCGGCCAGGAACGTGCGCAGCGCGCGCGTCGACGCGTCGGAGGCCACGAGGCCGGGGAGCACCAGCACCGGATGCCCGTCGCCCCGCGGCGCGAGGCTCAGCAGCGGCAGTGCGCCGAGGAATGCGCCGAACTCGTGGATCGCGCGCCCTTCCAGAAACATCAAAGTACGGGACGGCGGACGCAGCGTCTGGGCAGTAGCGGTCATCAAGATTTCCCCTGAGAAGGCGCCGGCTGCGATGCCGGCAATGGGCATGAATTCCAATACGCCGGCTTCTTGAACGTTCCGCAGCGCAACATGAATCAGCTAGGCGGCCGGTTCCCGACATTCAAGCGGGAGAGACGCGGGGCGACAATAGGCCCGCGCGTTAATGCTAACGGCCGTGACGCAAAAGTCACAACCATCGGAGCAGGGATTCTACGGAGTAGAGCGCAAGCCCGGTGAGCCCGCCGATCAGCGAGCCGTTGAAGCGGATGTATTGCAGGTCGCGGCCGATGTTGATTTCGATCAGCGAAATCAGCTGCGCCATGTCCCACGCCTTGACCTGGTCGGAGATGAAGGTCGAGACGCCGCTCTTCTGGTCGGCGACGAAGCTGCGCAGCACCGTCACCAGGCCTTTGTTGATCTCGCCGCGCAATTCGGCATCGCCGGCAAGCGCCTCGCCTGCCGAGACGAACATGCCGGCGAGATGATGCTGCAGCACCTGCGTCTCGCCGCTCGCGCTGCGCTCGATGAAGGAGCGCGTATTGGCCCAGACGGTGCGGGCGAGATCGGCAAGCTCCGGCCGCGCCAGCAGGTCGCGCTTCAAGCCGTCGATGCGGTCGATATAAGCCTGATCGGTGCCGAGCCGGTCGACGAAGCTCAGCACCATGCGATCGAACTCGCCGCGGAACGGATGCTTGGGGTCGCTGCGCACCTCGTTGAAGAAAGCGGTGGCGGAGGCCACGATCTTGTTCACCAGAAACTTGTCGGCGCGATAGAGCCGCAGCAGGGTCGGCAACTCCGCGCGCACCTTGTCGCGGATCATCGCCATCGTCTCCTTCTGGTTCAGCGTCTCGTGCATCACGCGCAGGAGATCGTCGAACAGGATCTGGTGGCGGCCTTCCGCGACGAAGCCGCGCAGCGTGCCGGCCGCGAGCGGGGCGAGGTCGATCGCCTGCAACTGCGAGGACATGCGGCGGATGATGAAGGTCATCAGGCCGGAGCTTTCCGTCGCGGACACCGCCTCCGGCAACAGGCGCAGCGCGAAGCGCGCAAGATCATCGCTGCGCTTGCGGTCGCGCAGCCAGTCCGCGACGAAGGAGCCGAAATCGATCTCATTCAGCTTGGCCTCGACGGGACCGGCCTCGAGAAAATGCACCTGGATGAATTCGCCGAGCTTGTCGGCGATGCGGGCCTGGTTGCTCTGGATGATCGCGGTGTGCGGGATCGGCAGGCCGAGCGGCCGCTTGAACAGCGCCACCACCGCATACCAGTCGGCGAGGCCACCGATGGTGGCGGCTTCCGCGAAGGCTGCAATGAAGCCGAACACGGGATGCACGGGCAGCAGCCATTTCGCGACGATGAAGAGGGCGAGCGTCGAGGCCAGCACCAGCGTCGCCAGCGCCTTCACGCGGCGCAGCTCGGCCGCACGTTCGGCATCGCCGGGGGTGTCGAAGGAGAAGGTGGCGGGTGGAGTCATTGCAGATACTTAGCGCGTCGATCTCCGCGTGTCCCGGACGCGGTGCAGCGCGGAGCGATGCGCCGCAGAGCCGGGACCCAGCAAGCCGATGGACCCCGGATCAGCAGTGCACCACGCCGCAAGAGCGACGCGCTGCACTGCATCCGGGGAACGCAAACCAAAACAAAAGGCCCGCCGAAGCGGGCCTCAAATTCAGTTGCTACTCAGGCGGCCAAATCAGGCGGTCTTGTTGTAGACCTTGGCAAAGTTGTCCTGAGCGGACTTCGCACCGTTGGCGGCGAGCTTGCCGAGATAGTCGGTGGTCGCCTTGGCGCGCGAGACGAACGCTTCGCCGCGGGAGCGGAGCAGGCTCGACTGGATCTCGACGGCTTCGCTGAACGACTTGGCGGACGCGAGCTTGTCGATGCCCGAGAAGAACGCCTCGGCGTCCTCGTAGATCGCCTGCTGGATGTTGCGGCTGATCTTGCCGGCCTCGGTGACGGACTCGGTCACCGCGTTCTCGACGGCCGCGGTCACGCGCTCGGAGCCAGCGAACACCTCGGCAGCACGGTCCTTGGCGGTGTTGGCGGTCTTCTTGACGAACTCACGGGCGGCCTCGGGAACTTCCAGGTTCTGGATGTTCTTGAAAGCGTCCTTGAAGCCCTCGAAAGCGGTGTTGGTTTCAGTGGTCATGGGGTTCTCTCCATCCTCATTGGGTTGAGCTATGGGCTCACCCCGTCCGCATTGGCCCGGGGCACGGCTTATATGGCACGGTTAATTGTGCGGTGCAATATTCATATTGCACCGCGATATCACGAAATCGTGAACAGCCTTAACGGGAGGCAATATGGTGCCTCCCTAGCCAATTGGCCCCGCGATCGGCCCGATTTGGACCTAATGCTGGACGGCGTTCTCAATGCTGGACGGCGCCCGGTAGCCCATAGGCCTCCATCTGAGCCTGGACCTGCGCGATGTTGTGGCCGAGCACGACGATGTCGTGGGTCTTGCCGTCGACGTCCCGGACATGGTCCCGCAGCAGGGCTTCGGCCTTGAAGCCGAGGCTTTCGAACAGCGCGATCGCCGCCTGCTGGTCGACCGTCATCTGGACCGAGAGCTTTTCCAGGCCTGCGCCGAGCGCGAGGGCGAAGGTCTCCTGCGACAGCGCCTTGCCGACTCCCTTGCCGCGGACGTCGGGCGAAACCACCATGCGGATCTCACCGACATGGGGGGACCAGGAGTGCGGATCGCGCACCAGCGTGCCGCAGCCGACGACCTTGCCGTCCCTGACCGCGAGCAGGCTCGTGATCGCACCGCGTTCGATCTCCTTGACCCAGGCGGAGAGCACCTTGGGCTCGCTGATGTTGCGGGGGAGGAACAGCAGATCATGGGTCGGCAGGCCCTTGCCGAAGGCCAGCACAGCGGCTTCGTCCGCGGGCGACATCAGGCGGATCTCGATATCGCCGGCGTCGGTCTTGACGTGGCGCGGATAGGAACGCTGCTCACTCATGTCGATCTCTTCCCCAGCCAGGAATCCAGTTTCGGCCACAGCCGTTTTACCGCATTGGCGCCGGCAACCAGCGAGACGTGACCGCCTTTCAGCATCACCTCTTCCTTGTCGTCGGACCCGATCTTGGCGATCAGGTGCTTGGCGGCGTCATAGGGCACGATGTGATCATGCTCGGCGACCGCATGCAGGATCGGCACCTTGATGTTCTCGAGCTTGGCCGCGCGGCCGCCGACCGACATGGTGTCGTTGAACAGCTTGTTGTCCCACATCAGGTCCTTGGTGATGGCGCGGAAGTACTCGCCGGCCAGCGGCAGCGTATCGGTCGCCCAACGGTCGAACATGCGGTAAGACTTCACGAACTCGTCGTTCCAGATGTTTTCCCAGAGCTGGATCTGGCTCACTGTGCGCGAGGCCGGGCGCAGCATCTCGAACGAGGACAGGATCATCTCCGGCGGCACGTTGCCGACGCTGTCGACGAGGTGGTCGACGTCGAAATAGCGGCGGTCGGAGAAATTCGAGAACAGCTTCATCTCGCGGAAATCGATCGGCGTGGTGAAGCAAATCAGGTTCTTCATCGGCCCGTCCTTGTGGATCGAGCCGTAGAGCAGCGAGAGCACGCCGCCGAAGCAATAGCCGATCACGGAAACGTCCTGCTCGCCGGAATCGGCCTGCACGCGGCGGACGCAGTCCGGGATGAAGTCGAGGACATAGTCCTCCATCCGCAGGCTCTTCTCCTCCGGCCGCGGCGCGCTCCAGTCAAGCATGTAGACGTCATAGCCGCGCTTCAGCAGGAACTCGATGAAGCTCTGCCCCGGCACGAGGTCGAGGATGTATCCGCGATTGGTGGTCGCCATCACGATCAGCACCGGCACGCGGTAGATCTCGTCCGACATCGGCCGATAGTGATAGAGGCTCATGGTCCCGCGCGAATGCAGCACGTCCTTCGGCGTCGATCCAAGCGTTGGGCCGGAGGTCGAAAAATATTCGACGCCCTTGATGCTGCGCTGGATGGCGCGCTGCACCTCGGACTGGATGCGTTCCGGGATAGATGCAAAATCAACTCCCGTCGGCGCGTTCATTTTTGCTCTCCGTTTTCGGAGGGCGGACGCTTCGTCCGCGGCGGCCGTGGCGCCCCGTCGACGCCTTGCGATATTCCGGAACTTGCCGCCATCTGGCTCAGCATCGACTTCATCTCGCCGATCTGGGCTTCGATGGACTGTAGCCGTTCCGCGAGAGCCGTGACCTGCTCCCGGCTCGGCAGGTTCATCGTGACGAGGTATTTCTCCATGAGCTCGCCGAGCTGCTTCTGAGCACCTGCAGCAACGCCTCCCGCACGGTTCATCGCCTGTGAAAACTCGGGCGAAGACATGGCCTGGTTGGCGAAGGTGTTGAACCCCTTCTCCATCTCCCCCATCATCTTCTGCCACATGGCGACCGGGTCATTGGTCTTGTCGGTCATCGGCGTCCTCCTGAAATCGAGAGCTGCGATGCCCTTCTTTTTCGCCATACCACACCGTTGCGCGGGGCCGGTCAACCGGCAAGCGGCGGGCGCGGTGTCGCGCACGCGCTTCTTTGCGGCGGCAAACCGTGCGATACAGCATCGCTCAGCAGGAGGGACCCGTGACCGCCCATCAGCCGCCCCAGACCGTCCGCGCCAACGGCATCGACATCTGTTACGAGATCTTCGGTAACGACAACGCCGAGCCGCTGCTGCTGATCATGGGTCTCGGCGCGCAGATGATCCATTGGGACGATGCGTTCTGCGAGCAGCTCGCCACGCACGGCTTTCGCGTGATCCGCTTCGACAATCGCGACATCGGCAAGTCGAGCCATCTCACCGGCGGCAAGCGCCTGACGCCGCTCGAGCTGCTGAAGCTGCGCTTCCTGCGGATTCCCGTGGCCGCAACCTACAAGCTGATCGACATGGCCAAGGACACGGTCGGCCTGATGGATGCGCTGGGCATCAAGTCCGCGCATCTGGTCGGCGCCTCCATGGGCGGCATGATCGCGCAGGAAGTGACGCTGTCGTTTCCGCAGCGCGTGCGCTCGCTGACCTCGATCATGTCGACCACGGGCAATCCGCGCGTGCCGCCTCCGACGCGAGAGGCCGCGGCGATGCTGATGGCGCCGCCGCCGCGCAGCAAGGAGGAGTTCATGGTCCGCTTCGGCCAGACCTGGAAGGTGCTGCGCGCCGGGTCCTTTCCCGAAGAGGAAGCGCTCGACCCTGACCGTGCCGAGCGCGTGTTTGCGCGCGGGCTCAATCCGGCCGGCGTCGGCCGGCAGCTGCGCGCCGTGCTCGCCTCCGGCAGCCGCAAGGAGCGGCTGCACGCCGTGAAGACGCCGACGCTCGTCATTCATGGCACCGTCGATCCGCTGGTCCATCCCGAAGGCGGCAAGGACACGGCGGCGTCAATTCCGAACGCAAAGCTGTTGCTGATCCCAGGCATGGGCCACGCGCTGCCGATGCGCTTCTGGCCCGAGATCATCGGCGCCATCGACAAGCACGCGCATGGCGCAGCAGTGCGGGCGGCGTAGATCGACGCGGGTGGTCTCTCCGCGGTGACCATGTGAGCTGCCGGTTACTGTCTTAACGGAAGCCGGCGCGAAAGCTATACAGGCCTTCCTCAGTCGCAAGAATAGAGGCTACGGCCTCTCGGAGCTCACATGCATCCTATCGTCCGATCGGCGGCAATGATTGCCGCTTCCATTCTCATGCTGTCTCTCGGCAACGGCGCCGCGACCGCCGGCAGCGCGCAGGAGGAAGCCAACCGCACCGCCGTGCTTGCCTTCTACGAGAAGGGCCTCAACCAGAAGGACGCCGATGCAGCCATCGCCTATATGGGCAGTCGCTACGTGCAGCACAACCCAAATGCCGCTGACGGCCCGGATGGCTTCCGGAAGTTCATCGGCTTCCTCCGTGAAAAGTTTCCGAACTCGCATAGCGAGATCAAGCGCAGCTTCGTGGACGGCGACTACGTCATCCTGCACGTCCACTCCGTTCGCGAGCCCGGCACCAGGGGCCGCGCCATCGTCGATATCTTCAAGCTGGAAAACGGCAAGATCGTCGAACACTGGGACGTCGTGCAGGAGATTCCCGAAAATCCGGCGAACGGCAACACGATGTTCTAGCTCAGAGGCGTAGCTGCGTAGGGTGGGCACGGCGCGCGCTCCTCGCGCGCCGTGCCCACCATCCATGCGTCAAGGCGCCTAGCCCTTCCTTGCCATCCAGATCACGTGGCGCGCGCCGCCGCCTCTGCCGGTGGCGCGGACATTGACTTCGTTGACCTCGAAGCCCGCGGTCGTGAGACGGCGCGAAAATTTCGGATGCGGCCCGGACGACCAGATGGCGAGCACCCCGCCCCGCCGCAGCGCGGTGTGAGCGATCCTCAAGCCGGCAACATCGTACAAGGCGTCATTGGCCTTGCGGGTCAGTCCTTCCGGACCATTGTCGACGTCGAGCAGGATCGCATCGAATTTGAGCGGATGCCTCTCGATCAACTGCGCGACATCCGTCTCGCGTATATCAACGCGGGGGTCACTGAGACTTTCGCCGAAAATTTCAGCCATCGGCCCGCGCGCCCATGCCACCACGGCAGGAACCAGCTCGGCCACCATGATCTCCGCCTTGGTTCCGAGCACGGCGAGCGCCGCCCGCAGCGTAAAGCCCATGCCGAGGCCCCCGATGAGGACAACGGGCTTCTTCACCTTCTCGATCTGCTTCGCCGCGAGCGTTGCCAGCGCCGCTTCCGAGCCCGACAGGCGGCTGTTCATCAGCTCGTTGGTGCCGAGCTTGATGGAGAACTCCTTGCCGCGCTTCATGAGGCGGAGCTCTTCGTCGGAGCCGGGGATTTTGGCGGTGTCGATCTTTTCCCAGGGAATCATGGGAATGCTTTAGCATGATCGGACGAACAATCACCCACCCGCCCACACGTCGAGCACATAGCGGTTCTTCGTCCCCATCTCCTCGATCCACCGGGCACCGGCGGCGGCATCGCTGCCGCTCTTCTCGCCATGGATCGCGACGAGCGCGGCCTTCACGTCGGGCTCCATTTTCCCGCCGTCGCCGCAGACATAGATGATGGCGCCCCGCTCGATCAGCGGCCAGAGCCTGTCCTTTTGCGCGGCGAGCACATGCTGCACGTAGGTCTTCGGTCCGTCCGCGCGCGAGAACGCCGTGAACAGCTCGGTGATGCCGGCGCCCGCCAGTGCTTTCAGCTCGTCCGCGTAGAGAAAATCCTGATCGGGATGGCGGCAGCCGAAGAACAGCATGGCCGGGCCGAGCGTGGTCCCTTTCGCCTTGCGCGCCGCGCGCTCCTGGAGGAAGCCGCGGAATGGCGCAAGTCCCGTGCCGGGACCGATCATGATGATCGGCACCGATGGATCATCCGGGAGCCGGAAGCCCGCCTTGGTCTCGCGCACAGTGGCGTAGATCGTATCGCCCGCACGGCGGTTGGCGAGATAGTTCGAGCAGATGCCCTTGTAGGTGCCGCGGCCGGAGGCGGCTGGGCCTTCGACCACGCCGACCGTAACGCTGCATCGCGCCGGATCGACCGATGGCGAGGACGAGATCGAGTAATAGCGCGGCGCCAGCAGCGAGAGCATTTCCAGATAGGCGTGGAACGGCAATTCGCAGGCGGGGTATTCCAGCAGAAGGTCGAACACCGACTTGCGCCTGGACAAAATCTCGGTGCGGTAACGCTCGAGCGTTTCAGCCTCCTCACCGACGAAGCCCAGCAGCTTCGGCTTGGTCACCGGGCAGCCGGTATGGTCGGCCATGATCTGGATCTGCTTGCGGGTCGCGACCTGCTGCAGCTCGACGAACTCGCTGAGCAGGCGGCCGACCGACACGGCGGTGCCGACCGGCAATTGCGCGCGGCGACCCTCGGTGACCTGAAGCTTGATCTGGTCGGCCGGCAGGAAGCCGAAGCGGCGCGCAACCGAATCCACCAGCGTCGGATCGTTGCGCGGGACGACGCTTAAGTGATCGCCGACGCGGTAGATGAGATTGGCCGGCAGCTGCACCTCGATGTGGCGCGTCGAACGTTCCGACGGATTGGGCCCGCTCTTGTTCTGAAGCTCGTCATTGACCAGCACTTTCATCGCCACCGCGCCGCCTTGGGCGACGATGGTGTTGACGGCGGTCACCGCGACCGGTTCGATCGCGTAGAGCGGATCGTCCTCCGCAGTGCGGGTGAAATTCCAGTCGATGCCGAATTCCTTGGTCGCGACCTGGGCCGCCGCCGGGAACCACTTTTGGAACTGGCCGTCGAGATCGCTGCGCGCATCGCCCTCGCCGCGCGGATAGACCGCCCGCGCACCATGCGCCGACAATTGCTCGTCGATGAAGCGCGGCACCGATTGATAGGTCGCCGCCCAATCGCTGTTGCCGCAGCCGAACACGGCATAGCGCACGCCGGCGAAGGCCTCCTTCGGCAGGTCGTCGCCGAGCCATTTGACGAACTGCGTTGCATTGTCGGGCGGCGCGCCGTTGTAGGAGGCGCAGATGATCAGCACGCCGCCCTCCTGCGGCAGCTTGCCGACATAGTCGTCGAGCGGGCCGAGATTCACGGCAAAGCCGTTGATCTCCGCAAGGTCCGCCATGCGCGTCGCAAGCTCCTCCGCGGTACCGAGGTTGGAACCGTAGAGCACCAGCATCGGCGTGTTGTGACCGGGCCGCGTGGTGGGCTGGCGCTGCGCCTTCGGCACTGAGGGCGCAGCCGCGACCGGCCCACCATAGGCGCCGCGCTCGCGATCGGCGCGCGGACGCACCTTGATCTTGAAGCCCTCCGGCTTCATCGTCAGGGTTTCCTTCAGGTGCATCTGGTAGCGCTGGTGGTCGATCAGCTTGAAGCGCTGCAGGATCATGCCGAGCGCAAGCGCGGCCTCGTGCATGGCAAAGCCCCGGCCGATGCAGGCGCGCTGCCCGTTGCCGAACGGCTTCCAGGCATTGATCGGCCGTTTGGCTTCCGCCTCGCGGCTGAAATTCTCGGGGTCGAAGGCATCGGGATTGGGGCCCCACACACTGGGGTCACGATGCAGCGCCGTCACCAGGATGGTGACGAACGTGCCCTTCCTGAGCTTGTACTTGCCGCCGCCGATGGTCTCGTCGTTCAGCGGCGAGATGCCATAGGCCGGCGCCGGCGGCCACAGCCGCAGCGCCTCTTTCAGGATCTGCGTAATGTAGGTGAGCTTCGTCACCTGCTGATAGGTCGGCTTCGCATTGACGTCGGGCCCGAAGACGCGGTCGACCTCGTCATAGGCCTTCTTGAGGATGTCCGGGTGCTTGAGCAGCGCATAGAGCGTGTAGGACAACAGGCCGCTGGTGGTCTCGTGGCCCGCGATCAGGAACGTGTTGATCTGGTAGCGGATGTTGACGTCGTCGAGCTGCTCGCCGGTTGAGCGGTCGACGCCGGTCATCATCGCGGCGAGCATGTCCTTCTTGTCGTCGATCCCTTCCGAACTCTTTCGGCGCTCGGCGATGATCTCGTCGACCATCTTGTTCATGAAGGCGACGTCTCCGGCGAGCGTCTTGCGGCGCTTCTGCATCCAGAGCTGCTCGAACGGCAGGCCGCGCGTCATCATGATGGTTTCGAGCGAACGCACCAGCGACTCGACGAAGGGATGGTAGTCGCGCCGGTAGAAGGAGTTGAAGCGATAGTCGAAGCCGCACAGGCCGATCGTGTCCAGCGTCAGCGCCGTCATGTCATGGACGACGTCGATCTCGTCGTCGGCGTTGAGCCGCTCCCATTTCTGGACGAGCTGTTCGGCGATGTCGACCATGCTCGGGTGATAGGACTGCATGGCGCGGTTGCCGAAGGGCTGGAGCAGGATGTTGTGCGCCTTGCTCCAGTTCGGCTCACGGGTGTCGGCCGTAAACAGGCCGTCGCCGCCGACCGCACGCACGCGCCGCAGGGCGCCGCGCACCGTCTTGTCGAAGCGCTTCTCGTCGGAGAGCTCGTCGACGAGATCGTGGCCGGAGACGACGACGATCGGCGCGCCCATCATGTCGAGCCAGAAGATCGGGCCCAGCTCCTTGGCCAGCCGCGTCAGGTGCTGCACGGGGGCAGCGGAATCCAGCGACAGCATGTTGCCAACCACCGGCTTGGTCGGCGGCTGCGGAATCGGGTTCAGTCGGTTCTTGGATGACATTAAAAGCGTTCCCCCTGATCGCGTCATTCCGGTGCGATGCGCAGCATCGAGCCCGGAATCTCGAGGTTCCGGGTCTGGTCCTCCGGACCATCCCGGAACGACGCTTGAAGCTTACATAGACGACTGAGCCATCACCCAAACCGCCTTCTACGCCATTCGATCAGCTTGGCGCTGACCTCTTCCGGCTTCTCCTGCTGCGTCCAATGGCCGCTGTCTTTCACCAGGTACTTCTCGAGATCGGAGATCAGCTTCTCCATGCCGTCGGCCGCAGACGGCGGCAGCACCGCGTCGTTCTCAGCCATGATCATCAACGACGGCACGTGGATGTGGTGGTCGAGCCCCTTCGCGCGCTCCCAATTGCGGGTGAAGTTGCGATACCAGTTGATGCCGCCGGTGAAGCCGGTTTTCGTGAAGGTGTCGACGAACACCTTCTTCTCCTCCGCCGACGGGATCGGCGTGCGCGGATCATGTCTGGCGTCGTAATTCGCGATCATCTGCGGGAACGCCAGGTTGATGCGGGGCGAAGCACCAATGCCGGCAATCGGCTGTTCCTCGGGCGCACCCGGAGGGCGCGCGGCCGGCTTGCGCATGAAGGCGTCAAAGGTCTGCTCGACGCGGCTGCCGAAGATCTTGTCCGGCTCGCGCGCGGGGTCCTGGAACTGGACGATATACATGTGGTCGCCGAAGCGCTGGCGGAACAGCACGATCGGGTCGATCGGTGCGCGGTCCCAATGCGGTGTGTTGACGCCGACCACTCCGGCGACGCGCGTGGGGTGCCGCAGCGGCATCTGCCAGACGACGAAGCCGCCCCAGTCGTGGCCGACGAAGATCGCCTTGTCGATTCCGAGATGATCGAGCAGCCCGACGAGGTCGCCGGTCAAATGCTCCATGTCATAGGCCTCGACCGGCTCGGGTCGATCGCTCGCGCCATAGCCGCGCTGGTCCGGCGCGATCACGCGGATGCCGGCCTCGCTCAGCGCCTTGATCTGGTGACGCCAGGAGAAGGCGAGCTCGGGCCAGCCGTGGCACAGCACGACCGGCGGCTTGTCATCGGCCGGGCCCGCCTCGTAATAGCCCATGCGGATTCCGTTCGACTGCGCGAACTTGAGCGGCGGCATTTCAATCATCGAGACATTCCTTATTCCGCGGCGCCTTTGACGTCGGCTGCCGGCGGCGCGTAGGCCGCCTCCAGCGCGGCGAACTCCTCGGGCAGCATGTCGCACATTACCTGCACATGCGGAATGATGTTGGCACCGACGATGAAGCCGAAATCGAGCTGGTCGCGATAGCTCTGCACGGTGATGTTGAGCGCCTGCCCGTGCGTCGAGATCGACACCGGGAAGATGTGCAGCAGCTCTGCTCCGGCAGCATAGAGCGTCTGCCGCGGTCCGGGCACATTCGAGACCGTGATGTTCGCCGCCGGCGGCAGCACGTCCGACAGGTTCGAGCGGCTGTAGAGCAGCGCCAGGATTTGCACCATGATCGGCGCGCCCAGCATCGAGATGTTGGAGACCTGCGGCATCAAGGCGCGCAAGGGATGCGACATCTCCTTGGACTTGGTCGATTGCGCGATGATCGCCTCCAGCCGCGCCTTGGGATCATCGATGTTGGTTGCGATCGCGCAGATCATGCCGAACACCTGGTTGTTGGCCTCGGTGTTGCCCTCCTCGCGCAGCGAGATCGGCACGGCGGCCGTCAGGGATTTCGCCGGCAGCGTGCCATATTGCAGGAGATAGCGGCGGACCACGCCGGAGGCGAGCGCCAGCACGACGTCGTTGAGCTTGCCGCCGGCCTGCTTGGCCAGCGCCTTCGCCCGCGACAGCGAAATCGATACGCCAGCGAAGCTTCGCTCCGACGAGATCGTCTTGTTCAGCATGGTCGGCGGCGACACCATGCTGGCAAGGCTCTCGCGCGACTTGGGATCGGAGACCTTGCCGAGCACCTCGGACACGCTCTTGAGCACGGTCGGGATGTTGCCGGCGAAGCGCACCGCGCTCTCGATCTGGTACATCGCGTTGTCGAACAGGATCGAGCCGATGTCGCTCTTGCCGGTGCGCGGCAGCTGCAGGTTCTTCGCCGCCTGCGAGGCATCGAGCGGCTGGCTGAACAGCTGCTGATAGGAATCGAGCAGGTTCGCGGCGATGTCGCGCGGCTCCTGTCCGGGCTTGGCTCCGGCCGTCGGCGGATCGACCTTCCGCGGGATCGGCGAGATGTCGTAGATCATGTTGGTCAGCGCCGCACCGGCGCCGCCGTCGATCGCGGCATGGTGCATCTTGGAATAGAGCCCGACCTCGTTGTCCTTCATGCCCTCGAACACGTAGAACTCCCAGAGCGGGCGGGCGCGGTTCAACAGCTTGGCATGCATCCAGCCGACGATGCGCTCCAGCGTGGCGCGGTCGCGCGGCTGCGGCAGGCTGGCGCGGAAGATGTGGCGGTCGATGTCGAACTGATCGTCCTCGACCCAGGAGGGATGATCGATATCGAGCGGCGCCTTCTCCAGCCGCGCCTTCAGGATCGGCGCGATGTGCAGGCGCGAGACGATCATCGCCTTGAAGTCTTCGAAGAAATCGCCCTTGTAGTCGTCGGGCAGGCGAAAGATCGCCATGCTGCCGACATGCATCGGCATTTCAGGCGTTTCCAGATAGAGAAACGACGCGTCCAGCGACGACAGCTTCTTACCGTCAGCCATGGTTCCCTCCCGAGTATTCGACGGGCGCCTTGGCGGCGCTTCTCGTCAGGCCGATACTGCCCGCTCCGGCGGGGCATATGCAATGGCAAAGGGCCCTGCCCGGTCAAATGGCCAGAACTCTCCCTCCGGTTGCGCCAGGCGGTCCGCCACGGCCCACAGCACCGCGGGGTTCACGCCGAGCCCGATATGGCTCGCCAGGTACACCTCGATGTTCTCGGCACGGTCGGAGGGACTGAGCAGGCAGGTCCGCCAGTTCACGACACCGTCGGCACGCGAATAGATCGACGTCGCCGGCACCGGCAGTTCGCCGGCGATCGCCTCGCGCGCTTCGGCGAAGTCCTCGACCCGCTCGCCGGACAGCGCCTCATAGAGCCGCGTCGCATTGGTCGCGCGCACGTCATTGGCAAAAGGGCTGCCGAGCGTCACGACGTAGCGGACCATGTCCGGCGCCCGAAGCGCGAGATCACGGGCATAGACGCCGCCGAGGCTCCATCCGACGAGGCTGACCTTGCGCCCGTTCGCCGCATGGATTTCGGCGAGACGCGTGCGCAATGCCTCCCGCATCCGCTCCAGCCCGCCGAGATTGCGGCCCATCCGCCAGGCATGAGCCTCATAGCCGAGCTCGCTGAGATAGCGTCGTATGGGCACCATCGAAAGATCGCTGGCGAGAAAGCCCGGCAGCGCCAGCACCGGATGGCCGTCGCCTTTGGGCGCACGCATCAGGAGCGGCGAGAGGAGCAGGCTCGCGTTGAACTCGAACAGCCCACGGGCTTCGGCCAGCAGCAGGCCGAGAGCCGGCGGACGAAGCCGGCCTGCATCCTGCGCCCCGTCCCGCCCGGACTGCACTATTTCTTCTTGTCGCTGCTGCGCGGGCTGCCGAGACCGGCCATGGTGACGAACATGTCCTGAAACCGCTCGGCGATCTTGGGATCGAAAGTGAACCAGCTCTGGATCAGCGATTCCGGCGAGACCTTCTCGATGTTGCTGAGGACCTGCTGCTGCAGCTTGTCCATCACCGCCGTCTGCATCGGCGACACGTCGGGCAATCCGAAGAACTGGCGGGCTTCAAGGGGGGTGCAGTCGATTTCGATATTAACCTTCATGTCCCCTCCGGATGAGATTCGAGCGGCCTGCTGGCAGTATCACCGCGACACGGTGTGCAACGCAAGCGACCTGAGGGGAAGCCGCTAGGACCGGCTTCCGCAATCGACGGGTATGGTCAATCAAATCGCCCGGCCGCGACCGCAGCGGACGGCTGAAACGCAGAGGGACGGCAGGGCCAATCTCCCTTCTTCCGGAGACTTCACAGGTCGAAAGTCGAATGTCGCTCGCGCGCCGGCCTCCCCTAGATTGCCGGGCAGCATTGCTGCACAGCGGTGCAACTTGGCGCGTTCCTTGCTGGAATGGCGCTTGCACGGGTCGAGAACTCTGGGCAACATGGATCAGTCAGCCTCGCCGAACAATCAAAAATCACCGGCGTGGCGTGTGGAGAGGGTCAAGAATGTCAATCGGTCGAAGTCTGTTTGCGGCGACGCTCGCCGGTACGCTTGCGTTGGCGGTCTCGCCGGCGTCGAGCCAGACGCTACGTTATGCCAACCAGGGTGACCTGAAGTCGCTCGATCCCTATACGCTCAACGAGAGCACCACCCACGCCCATCTCGGCCACGTCTATCAAGGCCTCACCGCACGCGACAAGGATCTCAAGATCATCCCGGCGCTGGCGGAAAGCTGGGAGACTCCGGAGCCGACCCGCTGGCGCTTCCATTTGCGCAAGGGCGTGAAGTTCCACAATGGCGACCCCTTCACTGCCGACGACGTGGTGTTCTCGGCCGATCGCGTCCGCAAGAAGGGGTCGAACATGCAGACCCGCCTTGCGCCCGACGTCAAGGTGGTCAAGGTCGACGACTACACCGTCGATTTCGTCCTGCCCTCGCCCAATCCCATCCTGCATAACTCGTGGGATGTCTGGTACATCATGGACAAGAAATGGGCCGAGGAGAACAACGTCGTCGATCCGACGCCGGTGGCGGCGACCACGCCGAGCTACGCCTCGCTCCACGAGAACGGCACCGGTCCCTTCATCATCGAGAGCCATCAGCCCGGTGTGAAGACCGTGTTCAAGGCCAATCCCAACTACTGGGGCAAGGTCGAAGGCAATCTGAAGGAGATCATCTTCACCCCGATCGCCTCCGACGCCACCCGCGTCGCCGCGCTGCTCTCGGGCGAAGTCGACGTCATCGAGCCGGTGCCGATCCAGGACATCTCCCGCGTCGATTCCAGCCCGAATGCCCAGGTGCTGAAGGGGCCGGAGCTGCGCACCATCTTCATCGGCTTCGACCAGATGCGCGATGAGCTGCTCTACTCCAACATCAAGGGCAAGAATCCCTTCAAGGACGCCCGTGTCCGCGAGGCCTTCTACAAGGCGATCGACATCGAGTTGATCAAGACGCGCGTGATGCGCGGGCTGTCGACGCCGTCGGCGCTGATGATCGCGCCGGAGCTGTTCGCACTGTCCAAGAGCTTCACGCGGCCGAAATTCGATCCTGACGGCGCCAAGAAGCTGCTCACCGAGGCCGGCTACCCCGACGGCTTCGAGGTCACCATGGACTGCCCGAACGATCGTTACGTCAACGACGCCGCGATCTGCCAGGCCGTGGTCGGCATGCTTGCCCGCATCGGCGTCAAGATCAACCTGCTGGCGCAGCCGAAGGCGCAGTACTTCGCCAAGGTGCTCAAGCAGGGCGGCTACCAGACCTCGTTCTACCTGCTGGGCTGGACCCCGAGCACGATGGACTCCCACAACGTGCTCTACGACATCATGGGCTGCCGCGACGATGCGAAATCCTCGCGCGGCGAGGCCAATCTCGGCGGCTACTGCAACAAGGAGTTCGACGCCATCACCGACAAGGTGCTGGTCGAAACCGACGCCGAGAAGCGCAACCAGCTGATCAAGGAGGCCTACGAGATCGGCATCAAGGACTGGTCCTACATCCCGCTGCACCAGCAGGCTCTCGCCTGGGGAGTCTCGAAGAAGGTCAACCTGCCGCAGCGCGCCGACAATCTCGTCATGTTCCACTGGGCGACCAAGAAGGAATAGCGTCGTTTGAACACGAGGTCCCGGCAGCGTCAGGCTTCCGGGACCTTTCCTTTTCCGGCTGACAAGGACGTCGGCCGTACGCACACCCAAGGAAAGTGGAAGGCATGCTCGCTTTCACGCTTCGCCGCGCCGTTCAGGCCATCGGCGTCATGTTCGCCGTCGGCATCATCGCGTTCTCGATGTTCCGTTTCGCCGGCGACCCCGTCAACCAGATCGTCTCGATCGACACCTCGGCGGCGGAGCGCGCGATCGTGCGCAAGTCGCTCGGCCTCGACGATCCCGTGCCGGTGCAGTTCGTGCGCTATTTCGCCGATGCCGCGCAGTTCAAGTTCGGCGTCTCCTACCAGTTCCGCCAGCCGGTCTCGGCGCTGCTCAGCGAGCGCATGCCCGCGACGCTGGAACTTGCGATCTGCGCGACCGTGTTTGCGATGGTGTTCGGCATCCTGATGGGCGTCTATTCGGCGCTCAAGCGCGACACCGTGCTCGCCAAATTATTCCAGGCGGTCTCGCTGATCGGCATCTCGCTGCCGACCTTCCTGATCGGCATCCTCCTGATCTACCTGTTCGCGGTGACATTGGGCTGGTTGCCCTCGTTCGGCCGCGGCGAAGTCGTCAAGCTCGGCTGGTGGACGACGGGCCTGCTCACGCTGTCGGGCCTGAAGGCGCTGATCATGCCCTCGATCACCCTCGGCCTGTTCCAGATGACCCTGATCATGCGGCTGGTGCGCGCGGAGATGCTGGAAGTGCTGCGGACCGACTATATCCGCTTCGCCCGGGCGCGGGGGCTGACCACACGCGCGATCCATTTCGGCCATGCGCTGAAGAACACCCTCATTCCCGTGATTACCGTGGCCGGACTGCAGTTTGGCTCGGTTATTGCATTTTCGATCATCACCGAAACCGTGTTCCAGTGGCCGGGCATGGGACTTCTGTTCGTCCAGGCCGTGCAAAACGTCGATATCCCGATCATGGCCGCCTACCTGCTGATGGTTTCGCTGATCTTCGTCACCATCAACCTGGTGGTCGACATTCTCTACACCGTGGTCGATCCGCGCCTGCGCGCGACGGTCGGCCGCGCCGCATAAGGCAGCCTGCATGTCCGACGCAGTCGTCTCAAATTCCAATGGGCAGAGCACGCAGCCGGCACACGCCGCCCGCAGCTGGCTCAGCCGTGTGCTCGACAGCGACGTCTTCTATTCGTTCCGCCGCTCCAAGCTCACCATGGTTGCCGCCGCCATCACGGTCCTGTTCTTCCTGCTTGCGATCTTTGCATCCGTGCTTGCGGTGCAGAACCCGTTCGATCCGGCGCAGCTCCAATTGATCAATTCGCGGATCTCACCGCTCTGGACCGCCGACGGCCAGACCCCGTTCCTGCTCGGCACCGACGAGCAGGGCCGCGACGTGTTCTCCGCGATCCTTTACGGCATGCGCATCTCGCTTGCAGTCGGCGTCGCCGGCGTGATCTTCGCGGGTGCGCTCGGCATCGCGCTCGGCCTGATCGCCGGCTATTTCGGCGGCGCCGTCGACGGCGTGATCATGCGGATCGCCGACGTGCAGCTCACCTTCCCCGCCATCCTGATCGCGCTGCTGGTCAACGGCATCGCAAAATCCATCCTCGGCAACCGGCTGGACGCCACCAGCATGCTATTCGTGCTGGTGATCTCGATCGGCCTGAGCTTCTGGGTCGGATATGCCCGGACCGTGCGCGGCTCCGTGATGGTCGAGAAGAACAAGGACTATGTGGCCGCCGCGCAGCTGATCGGCCTGCCTGCGCCGAAGATCATGCTGCGGCACGTGCTGCCGAACACGATGGGCCCGATCCTGGTCATCGCCACGATCAACCTCGCGCTCGCCATCATCACGGAGGCGACGCTGTCCTTCCTCGGCGTCGGCCTGCCCGACACCATGCCTTCGCTCGGCACGCTGATCCGGATCGGCAACAACTATCTGTTCGCCGGCGAATGGTGGATCGTCGCCTTCCCCGGGCTCGCGCTGGCCGCGTTGATCCTGTCGATCAACCTGCTCGGCGACTGGCTGCGCGACGCGCTCAACCCGAAGCTTCGATGAGTACGCCTCGCCCATGACCGAACCCGTTCTCTCCGTGCGTAACCTCCAGGTCGAGTTCGCCTCCCGCCGCGGCACGCTGCGCGCGATCGACGACGTCTCCTTCGATATCGCCAAGGGCGAGGTGTTGGGAGTGGTCGGCGAATCCGGCGCCGGCAAGTCCGTCACCGGCCTTGCGGTGATCGGCCTGATCGATCCGCCCGGACGCATCGCCGGCGGTGAGATTCGTCTGGCTGGAATGCGGATCGACAACCTGCCGCCCGAGGAGATGCGCCGCATCAGGGGCAAGCGCATCGGGATGATCTTCCAGGATCCCCTCACCTCGCTGAATCCGCTCTACAAGGTCGGCGACCAGATCGTGGAGACGATCCGCACCCATCTCAATCTGTCCGAAACGGCCGCCCGCCGCCGCGCCATCGACCTGCTTGCCGAGGTCGGCATTCCCGCACCGGAAAAGCGTATCGACGGCTATCCCCACGAATTCTCCGGTGGCATGCGCCAGCGCGTGGTGATCGCGCTCGCGATCTGCGCCGAGCCGGAGCTGATCATCGCGGACGAGCCGACCACCGCGCTCGACGTCTCCGTGCAGGCCCAGATCATCTCGCTGATCAAGCGGCTCGGCCGCGATCACGGCACCGCCGTGATGCTGGTGACGCACGACATGGGCGTGATCGCCGAGACCTCGGACCGCGTCGCGGTGATGTATGCCGGCCGCGTCGCCGAGATCGGCCCGGTCCAGGACGTCGTGAAGAACCCGCTGCATCCCTACGCCAAGGGCCTGATGGGCGCGATCCCGACGCTTGCCGGCGAGGACAAGCGCCTGGTGCAGATCCCGGGCTCCATGCCGCGCCTGTCGGCGATCCCGCGCGGCTGCTCGTTCAATCCGCGCTGCGCCTTCGCTTTCGATCGTTGCCGTGTCGAGCGACCGGAGCCGCTGCCGCGCGGCGCGCAATCGGTCGCCTGCCATCTCTACGACGACGTGCCGGCGGAGAGCGCGGCATGAGCACGTCCTTCGTCCAGGCCACAAATCTGCGCCGCGTGTTCGACGTCTCAAAACCCTGGCTCAACCGCGTGCTCGAAGGCGGCCATCTCGAATACCTCAAGGCGGTGGATGGCGTCACCTTCGACATCAGGAAAGGCGAGACTTTTGCGCTGGTCGGCGAATCCGGCTCGGGCAAGACCACGGTGGCGCGGATGGTGGTCGGCCTATTGCCGCCGAGCTCCGGCGACGTGCTGATCGACGGCATCTCGATGGCCGATCCGCGGCAGGCACTGGCGCGGCGAAAGCTGCGCCGCCGCATCCAGATGATCTTCCAGGATCCCTATGCGAGCCTGAACCCGCGTTTCCGCGTCGATGCCATCATCTCCGAGCCGATCCGCGCCTTCGACCTGATCCAGGGTGAGCGCGATATCCGGGCGCGCGTCGGCGAGCTGCTCAGCCTCGTCGGCCTGCATCCCGACGACCGGCTGAAATTTCCGCACGAGTTCTCCGGCGGCCAGCGCCAGCGCATCGCGATCGCGCGCGCGCTCGCATCCGACGCCGAATTCATCGTCTGCGACGAGCCGACCTCGGCGCTCGACGTGTCCGTGCAGGCGCAGATCCTCAATCTGATGCGCGACCTCCAGGACAAGTTCGGCCTGACCTACATGTTCATCAGCCACAACCTCGCCGTGGTCCGCCACATGGCGAGTCGCGTCGGTGTGATGTATCTCGGCCGCATCGTCGAGATCGCGGAGGGACGCGAGCTGTTTTCCCGCCCGCGCATGCCCTACACCAAGATGCTGCTGGGCGCCGTGCCTGATCTCGCGATGAGCGGCCGCCAGCGCATTCCGGTCAAGGGCGAGATCCCGAACCCGATCAATCCGCCCCCCGGCTGCGCCTTCAATCCGCGCTGCCCGCTGGCGTTCGATCTCTGCCGCAAGGAAACGCCGGAACTGATCGACGGCGTCGCCTGTCACGCAGTCAACACCGCGCCGGTCCCGGCGTGACGCGCGCGTGCCATGCAGCCTGCGCATTGGCGGCGCGGCACCGCCTGTGATCAATTGCGCGCGCCGGAAATAAAGTAGCGAAAGTCCCATGGCCAGCAACATCAATCCCGATCCGTTCACGACGAGGCCCGAGATCGAGGGCACGTTCGGGGTCGTCGCCACCACGCACTGGATCGCGACGGCCGTGGGCATGGGCATTCTGGAAAAGGGCGGCAACGCCTTCGACGCCGGCGTCGCCACCGCTTTCACGCTTCAGGTGGTCGAGCCGCATCTGAACGGCCCCGGCGGCGATGTTCCGATCATCGTGCACGACGTCAAGCGTGGCCGTACCGAGGTGATCTGCGGCCAGGGCCCGGCGCCGGCGCGCGCCACCATCGCGCATTACAAGAGCGAAGGCCTCGACATGGTGCCAGGCACCGGCCTGCTCGCCGCCTGCGTCCCCGGCACCTTCGAATCCTGGATGATGCTGCTGCGCGACTACGGCACGATGCGCGTGCGCGACGTGCTGGAGCCGGCGATCTCCTACGCCCGCGACGGCTATCCGCTGGTCGAGCGCGCCTGCGCCACGATCCAGACCGTCGAGCAGCTGTTCCGCAAGCACTGGCCGACCTCCGCCGCGGTTTATCTGCCGAACGGCGAGGTGCCGAAGCCCGGCACCCTCTTCACCAACAAGACGCTGGCTGCGACCTACGCCCGGATACTGAGCGAAGCGGAAAGCGGCGGCGGTGGCCGCGACGCCGAAATAGAGCGCGCGCGAAAGGCGTGGTCGCAGGGTTTTGTCGCGGAAGCCATCGACAAGTTCTGCCGGACGCAGGAGGTGATGGACGTCAGCGGCTCGCCGCATCGCGGCGTGCTCTCGGCCGACGACATGGCGCGCTGGCAGCCCACCGTCGAGGCGCCGCTCACCTATGACTACGGCCGCTACACCGTCTGCAAGGCCGGCGTCTGGAGCCAGGGCCCGGTGACGCTGCAACAGCTGGCGCTGCTGAAGGGTTTTACGCTCGACGGGCTCGACCCGACCGGGCCGGAGTTCATCCATCTCCAGATTGAATGTGCCAAGCTCGCCTTCGCCGACCGCGAAAAATTCTACGGCGATCCCAAGTTCAACGAGATCCCGATCGGAACGCTGTTGTCTGATGCCTACAACGACGAGCGCCGCAAGCTCGTCACCGACAAGGCCTCGCTCGATTTCATCCCCGGCTCCATCGAAGGTTTTGGCGGCGTGGTCAAGCTGCGCCGTGCCGAAGGTCAGCGCGAAGCCGTCGGCGCGCTCGGTGCCGGCGAGCCGACGGTGGGCCGCTTCGGCGAAGTGCGCGGCGATACCGTGCATTTCGACATCATCGACAGGGACGGCAACATGGTGTCCTCGACACCGTCTGGCGGCTGGCTGCAATCGTCGCCGATCATTCCGGAACTCGGCTTTTGCCTCGGCAGCCGCGCCCAGATGTTCTGGCTGGAGGAAGGCCATCCCGCCGCGCTCGCGCCGGGCAAGCGTCCGCGCACGACGCTGTCGCCGACCATGGCGTTGCGCGACGGCGAGCCGTACCTCGCCTGGGGCTCGCCCGGCGGCGACCAGCAGGATCAGTGGATCACGCAATTTTTCCTGCGCCACGTCCATTGCAATCTCAATCTCCAGGAGGCGATCGACGCACCGGCCTGGCATTCGGAGCATTTCCCGATCTCGTTCTGGCCGCGCACCGCGCGCCCCGGCGTGCTCGTGGTCGAGAATCGCGTGCCGAAGGCGACCATCGAGAACCTGCGCGAGCGCGGACATATCGTCGAGGTCGGCCCCGACTGGTCGGAAGGCCGCCTCACCGCGGCCTCGCGCGTCGGCGTGCGCCGCCGCGCCGCCGCCAATCCGCGCGGCATGCAGGGCTACGCCGCGGGACGCTGAAGGCAGCACATGACCTGGTCGATCATCGCGCGAGACCCTGCCACCGGCCAGTTCGGCATCGCGGTTGCGACCCGATTCTTCGCCGTCGGCGCGCGCGTGCCGTACATCGCCGCCGGCCTCGGCGCGATCGCGACCCAGGCCTTCGTCAATCCCTATTACGGCATCGACGGCGTCAAGCTGCTGCGCGAAGGCCTCAACGTCCACGACGTGCTCGCCACGCTGCTCGCGACCGACGAGGGCCGCGAGAGCCGCCAGGTCCACATCATGGATGCCAGCGGCGAGATCGCCGCGCATACCGGGCGCCACTGCGTCGACTGGTGCGGCCACATCGCCGGCAGCGGCTTCTCGATCGCCGGCAACATGCTCGTCGGCGCCGACGTGCTCGACGAGACCGCGAAGACCTATATCGCCAATGACAGCCTGCCATTCCCGCGCCGCCTGCTCGCGGCGATGCGCGCGGGCGAAGCCGCCGGCGGCGACAAGCGCGGCAAGCAATCGGCTGCGCTGCTGATCCACGGCGAGGAGGAATGGCCGGCGCTCGACATTCGCGCCGACGATCATCTCGACCCGCTCGGCGAGCTCGAACGGCTCGAGCGCGTCAGCCAGGAGCTCTGGGTTCACTTCCGTTCGTCCATGCCGACGCGGCAGAACCCTGCCGGCAACACCGATCGCAGCGTCATAGACGCCAGCATTGCTGCGGCGCGTGCGAGACGATCATGAGCGCCAGCCCCCTCATCGAGATCAGGGATCTGCGCATCCGCTTCCACGGCGACGACGGCCGCGTAACCCATGCGGTCGACAGCGTCGATCTCAGCGTCGCCAATGGCGCGACGCTCGGTCTCGTCGGCGAATCCGGCTGCGGCAAGAGCGTGACGTCGCTGGCAATCATGGGCCTGCTGCCGAAGCAGAGCGCGGAGATCACTGGCGCGATCCGCTTCGACGGTTTTGACCTGCTGAAGACTCCGGACCAGACGTTGCGCGACTTGCGCGGCAACCGGTTGGCGATGATCTTCCAGGAGCCGATGACCTCGCTCAACCCGAGTTTTACGATCGGCGACCAGATCATCGAGACGATCCTGCGCCATCGCGGCGGCTCGCGGAAGAGCGCGCGCGAGCGCGCTATCGAGCTCCTGCGCCGGGTCCACATTCCCTCGCCCGAACGGCGCATCGACGAATATCCGCACAAGCTCTCCGGCGGCATGCGCCAGCGCGTGATGATCGCCATGGCACTCGCCTGCGATCCCCGGCTGCTGATCGCGGACGAGCCGACCACCGCACTCGACGTCACCCTGCAGGCCCAGATCCTGGAGCTGATGCGCGAGCTGAAGGCGGCGAGCGGGGCCGCGATCATCCTGATCACCCATGATCTCGGCGTCGTCGCCGAGGTCTGCGACGAGGTCGCGGTGATGTATGCCGGCGAGATCGTCGAGCGCGCGCCGGTGGATGAATTGTTCTCCGCGCCGCAGCATCCTTACACCGTCGGCCTGCTCGGCTCGATCCCACGGCTCGACCACCGCGCCGAGCAGCTTGCCACGATCGAAGGCATGGTGCCGAACATGGCGCAGCCGCCGGCGGGCTGCCGCTTCGCCGCGCGCTGTCCCTTCGTGTTGGATGCCTGCACCAAGGCGCCGCCGCCGCTGGTCGAAATCAGCACCGGCCACCTCTCGCGCTGCATCCGCGCGCCGCTCGAACTTCTGGTGTCGTGATGGCGCTGCTCGAAGTCGAAGGCCTGGTCAAGCATTTCGTCGCCGAGCGCTCGCTGCTCGGCCGGGCGCTGGCGCATGTCAAAGCGGTCGATGGCGTATCCTTCTCGCTGGAAGCCGGCAAGACGCTGGCACTCGTCGGCGAATCCGGCTGCGGCAAGTCCACCGTCAGTCGCCTGGTGCTGCGCCTGATCGAGCCGGATGCCGGCACGGTCCGTTTCGACGGCCGCGACCTGCTCTCGCTCGATGCCGGCGGCTTGCGCGCCTTCCGCCGCGAGGCGCAGATCATCTTCCAGGACCCTTACGCCTCGCTCAATCCGCGCATGACGGTCGGCCAGATCCTGACCGAGCCACTGGCGCTGCACGATCTCGTGCCGGCGGCGCGGCGGGGCGAGCGCGTCGCCGAGCTGCTGCGGCTGGTCGGGCTGGAGCCGCGCCTCGCCCGGCGCTATCCGCATGAATTCTCCGGCGGCCAGCGCCAGCGCATCGCCATTGCCCGCGCGCTCGCAGTCGAGCCGAAGCTCATCATCTGCGACGAGCCGGTCTCGGCGCTCGACGTCTCGATCCGCTCGCAGATCCTGAACCTGCTGCGCGAGCTCCAGGACCGGCTCGGCCTCGCCTACATCTTCGTCTCGCACGACCTCGCCGTGGTCAAGCACATCGCCGACCACGTCGCGGTGATGAATCTCGGCCAGATCGTCGAGACCGCGGAGGCCGACGCGCTGTTCGCAGCGCCGCGCCATCCCTATAGCCGCGCGCTGTTGTCCGCGATCCCGGTGCCCAAACCGCGGGCAAAGCGCAGCCGAATTGTGCTGCAGGGAGAGATCCCCAGCGCGCTCAATCCGCCGCCGGGGTGCCGCTTCCACACCCGCTGCCCCTATGTGGTCGAGCGCTGCCGCAGCGAAATGCCCCGGCTCGTGGCGGATGGCATCGGACATGCAACGGCCTGCCATCGAACGTCGGAACTGCCGTCCTCGACGGCGATCGTTCCCATGGACGGCGGCTTCTCGCCGGTCCTGGAAAAATTGGTCGCGGCCTTCAGCGGCGGACCGGAAGCAGCACGCGGCGGCGGGGTTAGTTCATTGGGAGCGGACCCCGCGTAGCCGTGAAACAGAGGTTGAGAGCGATGAGCTTCATGCGTTTGACAATCCTGGCGTCGGCCCTGCTGACGCCGCTCGTGGGCGCGGCCCAGGCTCAGACCACGCTTCGCATCGGGATCGCCGAAGACCCCGACATTCTCGATCCCAGCATCGGCCGCACCTATGTCGGCCGCATCGTGTTCTCCGCCTTTTGCGACAAGCTGTTCGACATCGACGAGAAGCTGAACATCGTGCCGCAGCTCGCCCTGTCCCACGAGACGTCGGCCGACGGCAAGGAAATGACGATCAAGCTCCGGCCTGGCGTCAAATTCCACGACGGCGAGCCGCTGGATGCGGACGCCGCAAAATTCTCGATTGAGCGTCACATGACGCTGCCGACCTCGTTCCGCAAGTCGGAGCTTGCCAGCGTCGACCACGTCGAGGTGGTCGATCCCCTCACCATCAAGCTGGTGCTGAAGACGCCCTACTCGCCGCTGATCGCCCAGCTCACCGACCGCTCCGGCATGATGGTGTCGCCGAAGGCGGCGAAGGAAGCCGGCGACAAGTTCGGCCTGCATCCGGTCTGCGCCGGCCCCTACAAGTTCGTCGAGCGCGTCCAGCAGGACCGCATGGTGTTCGAGAAGTTTGCCGACTACTGGAACAAGGACAACGTTCATATCGACCGCGTCGTGTTCCAGCCGATCATCGATTCGACCGTGCGGCTTGCCAACCTGAAATCCGGTGCGCTCGACCTGATCGAGCGCGTGCTCGCGACCGACATCAAGGACGTCCGCGCCGATCCCAAGCTGGTACTGTCGACGGCCGCCGAGCTCGGCTATCAAGGCCTGACCATCAACATCGGCAACGACAAGGCCAAGGGGCCGCTCAGCCAGTCCGCGAAGGTGCGCCAGGCGCTCAGCCTGTCGATCGATCGCGAGGCCATCAACCAGGTCGTGTTCAACGGCGAGTTCACGCCGGGCAACCAATGGGTCAGCCCGACGCACCCCTACTACCAGAAGGCGTTTCCCATTCCGGGCCGCGACATCGCCAAGGCCAAGGCGCTGTTGAAGGAAGCCGGCGTCACCCTCCCCGTCACCGTCGACTACATGGTCCCCAAGGGCACCGAGTACGAGGCCGTCGCCCAGGTCGTGCAGTCCATGGCCGCGGAAGCCGGCTTCGACATCAAGATCCGCGCCGTCGAATTCGCGACCACCTTCAAGCAGGCCCAGGCCGGCGAATTCCAGGTGTTCCAGATCAACTGGAGCGGCCGCATCGATCCCGACGGCAACTCCTACATCTTCATGCGCAGCAAGGCGCCGCAGAACGACGGAGGCTATTCGAACCCCGAGGCCGACAAGCTGCTGGAAGAGGGACGGGCCACATCCAATGTCGAGGAGCGCAAGGCGATCTACGCCAAGCTGACCAAGATCCAGCTCGACGACCTGCCGATCATCTACATCTATCACCGCACGCTGCTGATCGCACACACGAAGAAGCTCGAAGGCTACCGGCAGATGCCCGACGGGCTGGTGCGCGTGGTCGGGCTGAAATTCAAGTGATCGACCTGATGACGACAATGGCGTGTCCCGGACGCGGCGCAGCGCACAAGCGCTGCACCGCTGAGCCGGGACCCACGGCAACAGCGAACCGCGGCCGCTGGGTCCCGGTTCAGCAGCGCAACATTGCATGTTGCGCAGCGCCCGGGACACGCGTGGCATCATGCTGAACTTCCTCGCCCGCCGCATCGCGCAGATCGTGCCGACACTGTTCTTCGTGTCGGTGCTGATCTTCTCGCTGCAGCAATTGCTGCCGGGCGACCCTGCCCTGGTGATGGCCGGCGAGGAGCGCGATCCCGCCGTGATCGAGCAGATCCGCCAGCAATACAAGCTCGATCAGCCGATCCCCGTGCAATACGTCTATTGGCTCAAGGGCGTGCTATCAGGGAATTTCGGCGAGTCGCTGCGCAACAAGATGCCGGTGCGCGAGCTGATCGCGCAGAAGCTGCCGGTGACGCTGCAGCTCGGCTCGATGGCGATCCTGATCGCGTTCTTCATCGGCATTCCCGCCGGCATCGTCTCCGCGGTGAAGAAGGGCACGGCCTGGGATTATGGCGCCAATCTGTTCGCGCTGTGGGGCATCTCGACGCCGAATTTCTGGCTTGGAATCCTCTTGATCTTCCTGTTCTCGATCGAGCTCGGCTGGCTGCCAGCCTCGGGCTACGTGCCGCTCACCGAGAACTGGCGCGCAAGTCTCGCCGCCACCATCATGCCGGCCTTCGTGCTCGGCAACGCGATCTCCGCGATCCTGATGCGGCATACCCGCAGCGCTATGCTCCAGGTGCTGGAAAGCGACTATGTCCGCACGGCGCGTGCCAAGGGCCTCTCCGAGCGCTCGGTCATCCTCAAGCACGCGATGCGCAATGCGCTGACGCCCGTGATCACGCTCGGCGCGCTCGAGCTCGGCACGCTCTTGTCGGGCGCCGTGCTGACCGAGCAGATCTTCTCCATTCCCGGCTTCGGCAAGCTGATCGTGGACGCCGTGTTCAACCGCGACTATGCGGTCGTGCAGGGCGTCGTGCTGGTGACGGCCACGGTCTACATCACGCTGAACCTCGTTGCCGACATCGCCTACATCCTCGTCAATCCGCGGCTGCGGGGCTAGCGCCATGACCGACGCCGCGCTGCCCGCCGCCCCCTCCGCCACGCAGGCCTATGAGCTCGACAGCCCGGCGCGCCGCGCGCGGCGGCGGCTGTTCAAGCGCAAGGCCGCCGTGTTCGGACTTGTCGTGATCACGATGTTCATCGTGCTTGCAGTCCTTGCGCCCATCGTCGTGCCCTACGATCCCATCGCGACGAGCTGGAGCCTGGTGCGCAAGCCGCCCACTGCAGCGCACTGGTTCGGCACCGACGAGCTCGGCCGCGACATCCTGAGCCGCGTCGTCTACGGCGCGCGCGCCTCCCTGCTCGCAGGCCTGATCTCGGTCGCGATCGCGCTGGGCATCGGCGTGCCGCTCGGCCTCCTCGCCGGCTATCGCGGCGGCTTCACCGACGCGCTGATCAGCCGCATCACCGATGCGATGCTGGCCTGCCCGTTCCTGATCCTGGCGATCGCGCTCGCCGCGTTCCTCGGTCCGAGCCTCGGCAATGCCATGATTGCGATCGGCATCTCGGCAACCCCGATCTTCATCCGGCTGACCCGCGGCCAGGTGCTGAGCGTCAAGGCCGAGGATTATGTCGAGGCCGCGCGTGCGCTCGGCAACCCGCCCTGGCGGATCGCGTTCTCGCACATCCTGCCGAACATCCTGCCGTCGCTGCTGGTGCAGGCGACGCTGTCGATCGCCGCGGCCATCATCGCCGAGGCCGCATTGTCCTTCCTCGGCCTCGGCCAGCAGCCGCCGGCGCCGTCCTGGGGCAGCATGCTCAATGCGGCACAACGCTTCCTGACCCAGGCACCGTGGATGGCGATCTGGCCGGGACTTGCGATCTTCCTGGTGGTGCTGTCGCTGAACCTGCTCGGCGACGGCCTGCGCGACGCGCTCGACCCAAGGCAGCGCTAGATCACGACTTCCCGCAGCACCCGCCGGCAATCCATCTCGTATTCGAGATCGACCACCGGCGGCCGGGCGAAATGCCAGGTCAGGCCGGAGCGCAGCGCGCCGCGGCGGACCAGCTCGTCGACCAGCGTGTGGTGGAAGTCGTGCACGGAATAGGCCTGGACGCCGGTCGTGTCCTTCCAGCCGAAGCCGAACGCCGCCATCCGGCTTTCCATCTGCGAGGTCGTGGTGAAGCGCACCTTCTCGCGCAGCCCTTCCGGGCTGAGGTCGCGGTAGCGCACCGTGCGCTCGACATAGGTGCCGCTACCCTCGCGCGCCTCGGCACCACCGGCGATAACGAAGCTCGGTGCGTTTGACCGTGTCGGACGCGTGAAGGAGAACGCGTAGAACGACGGTTCGGACGGCGGATCGATCTCGGGACAGACATTGCTGCGCGCCACCGGATTGGTGGTGCCGTCGAAGATGCCCCATTCGGACAGCGTCTTCACATAGTGCAAATTGAACGCACGAAAACCCTCTTCGCTGAAGGCCGCCGGCGAGCGCAGCTCGCAGGCACAGAACGCCGTCAGCGGCCGCCCGGCCTCCTGGATGAATTTTGCGGCCAGCGCAAATCCTTCGGCGAGCGGCACCAGGCGGTCGAACCGGACACGCTCGATCTCATAGCCGTCATCCGCAGCCGCGCCGGCCGAATACTGGAACACGGACGGGATGAAACGATAATTGCCGGCGGAGAATTCGCGCGTCATGACGGGCTCCTATTCCAGTTGCATGCGAATGCCCTTGGCGCCGTTGAGCAGGCGCTTCAGGTGAAACCCGGCTAGCGGATCGTCGGCGTAGACGCCGACCAGCGCCGCAAAGGCCGGCATGGCGGCAGCATCCCCGGCCTCCATCTTGGCAAAGGCTTCGGAATATTGCGCCGTCGCCGGCGCTTCGAACCTCGCCTGCGGCAGCGGCTCGAACGCACGCAGCGGCTCGCTGCGCCCGCGCAGCATCAGGTCGCCCACGGGACGACCGTGGAAGTTTGCAGCGGCCTCAGCCACGCTGGCACTGACGCAGATGCGCGTTCCCAGATGCTTGTTCGCCGCCTCCAGCCGGGCCGCAATATTGATAGTGTCGCCATAGGCCGTGTAGTCGAAGAAACGGTTGCCGCCGAAATTGCCGACCAGCGCCGGGCCGGCATGGACACCGATACGGGTGGTGCCGAAATTCACGCCTTTGGCCTTCCAGCGCGCCGAAAAATCCTGCGCCCAGGCGTCGAGAGCATGCGCGCAGGCAACCGCACGCGTCGCATAGTCCGGTTGATCGCCGGGGGCATTGAACAGCACCTGGATCGCATCGCCGATGATCTTGGCGACCGTTCCCTCATGCGCGAACACGATCTCGGTCATGCCGCCGACATATTCGTTGAGGAGCTGGCCGAGCGTCTGCGGAGGCGCGGTCTCGACCAGCGAGGTGAAGCCGGTGATGTCGGTGAAGAGGGTGGCGACATCGCGCCACTGCACCTCCATGCCGTCGCCGTCGGCATCCGTCGCCAGGCGTCTTGCGATCTCCGGCGAGAAGAAGCGCGACAGCGAGGCATGGGCGCGCTCGGCTTCCATCTGGCGCCGCCGCACGTCGCGCAGCATCTCCACATGGCGGATGGTCTTCTGGATCGTGGTTTCCAGATCGGCGAAGTCGATCGGCTTGGTCAGGAAGTCGAACGCACCGCGGTTCATGGCGGTGCGGATGTTGCTCATGTCACCGTAGGCCGAGACGATGATGGTCGATTTCTTGTCCTCGGCCTCCTGCAGCTTCGCCAGCAGCGACAGCCCGTCCATCCGCGGCATGTTGATGTCGGAGACCACCATGTCGACATGCGGGTTCTGCTCCAGCGACTCCAGCGCCTCGATGCCGTCGCGAGCGAACATCAGGGCGAGCTGCCCATCGCGAATCTGCCTGCGGAACTTCTGCAGGATCAGCGCTTCGAGGTCCGGCTCGTCGTCGACGAAGAGGATGGTCGCAGTCATGCGGCTTGCTCGAGCCTCGTATCGATCTCCTGGCGCAGCAGCGCAAAGTCAATCGGCTTGGTGAGGAGCCCGACGGCGCCCCGTTCGATCGCCTTGCGGCGCGTCTCGGCATCGCCATAGGCGGTGATCATGATGACGGGGACGTCCGGATGCGCGGCACGGACCTTGGGCAGCATGTCGAGCCCGCTCATGCCGGGCATGTTGATGTCCGACAGGATCAGGATCAGCGAGGGATCGCGAACCTCGGCGGCGCGCTTGATCGCATCGGGCGCGGAGGACGCGAACTCCATCTGGAAACGGCCGGCGCGCAGCTCGCGCCGGAACTGCTGCCGGAACAACGCCTCGACATCGGGCTCGTCATCGACGACCAGGATGTAAACGTTCAAGTCTTGCCTCCGGGTGTGCTGCCTGCTGCCATCGTCCGCGGCAGGGTGATGATGAATTCGGTGAATACACCGGGCGTGGTGTTCACGTCGATGCTGCCGCCGTGCTGTTTCACGACGATATCATGGCTCATCGAAAGGCCGAGCCCGGTACCCTCGCCGGCCGGCTTGGTGGTGAAGAACGGATTGAACATCTTCTCCTTCACCTCGGGCGGAATCCCGGTGCCGTTGTCGCGGATCCGGATTTCGACCCTGCTGCCGAGGTTCTTCGTTGCCGCACTCAAGGTGGGCTCGAAGGCGTCTCCGTCGCTCTCCTTGCGCTTGGCCGCGGCATAGAAGCCGTTCGAGATCAGGTTGAGGAAGACGCGCGTGATCTCCTGCGGATAGATGTCGACCATACCGGCGGCGGGGTCGAAATCGCGCTGAAGCGTGACATTGAAGGCAGGCCGTTCGGCGCGCGCGCCGTGGTAGGCGAGGTTGAGGCTCTCCTCGACGACCGCATTGATGTCGACGGGCCGATGCTCGCCGGACCCCTGGCGCGAATGCAGCAGCATGTTCCTGACGATGGAGTCGGCGCGCTTGCCATGCTGCACCACTTTCTCGAGATTGCCCCTGAGCATCCCGGTCAGCTCCTCGACCTCCTCCTTCGTCTTGCCGTCGAGCGCGGCCGATTGCAGGACCTCAGTGAGCTCGTCGATCAACTCGGTCGACACCGAGGAGAAGTTGTTGACGAAATTGAGCGGGTTCTTGATCTCATGGGCAATGCCGGCCGTGAGCTGGCCGAGCGAAGCCAACTTTTCCGTCTGAATCAGGCGGCCCTGCGCGGCGCGCAGGTCCTCGAGCGAACGCGACAGCTCATCCGTGCGGTCACGCAATTCGTTGAGCAGGCGCGCATTTTCCATGGCGATCACCGCCTGCGCCGCAAAATTCGTCACCAGCTCGATTTGCTTGCTGGAGAAGGCAAGAGGCCGCTGACGGTAGATCAGAAGGGCACCGATCAGGTCCCCGTCCTTGAGCATGGGAACGCCAACCAGTGTCCGCGCCCCGGCGCGCAGCGCCAGTATTGGTCCGTCATATCCGCGAGGCGTTTCGAAGAAGTCCGGCTCCGTCCTCGTGTCGACGACATGCACGGTTTCCCTGGTCCGAACGATGCGGCCAATGACGGTATTCGGAGCCGGCCGTGTCGGCTTCTGGTAGATCTCGTCCTTCAGCTCGGCCGGGACGCCGTGCATCGCGATGGCGCGGAACGTGTCTCCCTCGCGCAGATAAAGCGACCCGAACTCAGCCTGGCAGATGCGAGTGGCGTTCTCCAACATGATGCGAAATACCGGCCCCAGCTGTCCGGGGGAGATGGAGATAACCTGGAGCACTTCGGAAGTTGCGGTCTGCTGTTGCAACGATTCGCTCAATTCCGCCGTGCGCTGCTCGACCTTCCTTTCCAAATCCGCATAGGATTCCTGCAGGCGCGCGCCCATGTCGTTGAACTGATCCGCGAGACCCTCGAGCTCATCGCCGGTCTTGATCGAGATGCGTTGCGCGAAATCGCCGCCGCCGATCCGCTCGGCGCCGCTGCGCAGCGCCTGGATCGGTCCGACCATGCGGCGGGCGAGAAAGATCCCGGCGAGCACCGCGAAGATCGACGCCGCCAGCAGCACGATCGCGAGCCGCTGCAGCGAGGCATACAGCGCGGCATAGGCCTCTTCGACCGGCAGCTCGACGAACATGGTCCAATGCAGGGGCGCGATCGGGGCCGATGCGGTCAGCACCTTCTGGCCCAGGATGCTGCGCGCTTCAGGGAGCACGTCCGAGATCGTGCCCCCTCCCGCCTGCGCGGCGCGCACCTGTGCAAGGCCAGACATGTCGGTGTTGCGCAGGACGAGGCTGATGTCGGGATGCGCAATCAGGCGCCCTTCCGGGCCGACCACATAGGCATGACCGTGCTCGCCGACCTTGATCTGGGACACGACGTCCCAGATCAGCTTGAGATTGACCTCGGCGATGCTGACGCCGGCATCCTTGCGCGCGCCGGCCAGCGCCAGCGTCATGTAGGGCTCGGAGTCCCTGCGGAAATAGACCGGCCCGTAGTAGACCTTGCGCGCGACCGCCTCGGTGAATTTTGGATCGGCCGACAGGTCGAGCCCGCTGTCGATCGCGTCCATCGCCAGCCGCGAGACCCGCAACCGTTCCTTGCCGGTCGAATCCACCTGGGCGAGTTCGGTGATAGCCGGTACCTGGCGCAGCAGCCGCAGCGCGTCGAACCGACGCTGCTCGACCGAGCCCGCCGACCAGGGCAGCTGCGTGGTCCAGCCGAGTTGGCTCTCGATCTCCTTGACGAACTGGCCGATCTTGGCCGCGGCCGCCTCGGCCTGCTCATGCTGGACCCGGATCAGCGAGGCCTTGTGCTCGCGATAATAGAAGAAGACCTCGAACAGCCCGTTGGCGAGCAGCGCGACCGCGACGACCGCCACGAACAGCGCGACGTATTTGGCGAACAGGCGGGTCCTGATCCCCCGCCCGGCCGCTTCGCCGGACACGACGCCATTCGAGGCCGTGCTCGGCGACGTCCTGGCTTGCGGCGCATCGGGATGGAGGGAGAGGGTCATCCCGCGGAACCTAGCAAGAAGGCCCGACCTTGTCTCTCGCCTGCGCGGCCGAGGACCACCCCAATCGCTACGGCCGCCGGGTGGGGCCGGGCCGGGATCCAACGAAAAAGGGCGGCAGCGGACTCGCCGCTGCCGCCCTCCGATTGGCTTGCTTCCGGACTCAGGTCGGGCGTAGCGCCTTGGCGCCGAGATCGAGCTCGTTGACCTCTTTGTTCCGCTCGGAATCGGCCGCCGCACGATGGTCGGTCGCCAGCACCACGTAGACCGCGGGCAGCACGAACAGAGTGAAGAGCGTACCGATCGACATGCCGGCGACGACGACCAGACCGATCGAGAATCGGCTGGCCGCACCCGCACCGGTCGCGGTCAGCAGCGGGATCAGGCCGGTCACCATCGCGGCCGTGGTCATCAGGATCGGCCGCAGACGGATGCGGGCCGACATCTCGATGGCCGAGCGGCGGTCGAGACGCTCCTTGACCTGGAGCTCGTTGGCGAACTCCACCATCAGGATGCCGTGCTTGGTGATCAGGCCAACCAGGGTGAGCAGACCGACCTGGGTGTAGATGTTCATGGTCGCCACGCCGAAGAACAGCGGGATCAGCGCGCCGACGATCGCCATCGGCACCGAGATCATGATCACGAACGGGTCACGCAGGCTCTCGAACTGCGCCGCCAGCACCAGGAAGATGATGATCAGCGCGAAGCCGAAGGTGATCGCGAGCTGGTTGCCTTCCTGCACATACTGCCGGGAGTCGGCCAGATAGTCGTGGCTGAAACCCTGCGGCAACTTCTTGGCCTCGCTTTCGAGGAAGTCGACCGCAGCACCGACGGTCACACCGGGCATCGGCACGGCCGAGAACGTCGCCGAATTGAGCTGGTTGTAGTGGGTCAGCGAGTTCGGATCGGTCTTGGTCCTGATCGACACCACCGTCGACAGCGGCAGCTGCTGGCCGGTGTTGGTGGTCACATAGTAGCCGCTGAGCGATTCCGGCGAGAGCCGCTTGCCGCGGGGCACCTGCGGAATCACCTGGTAGGAGCGGCCCTCGAGATTGAAGCGGTTGATGTAATTGCCGCCGAGCAGCACCGCGAGCGTAGAGCCGAGGTTCTGCATGTTGACGCCGAGGTCCTGCGCCTTGGTCCGGTCGATCGTCACTTCGACGTTCGGCTGGTTGTAGGCGAGGTCGCTGTCGGAGACGATGAACATGCCGCTCTTGCGCGCGGCGTCCTTCAGCTTCTCCATCTGCTCATAGACCGTCTGGAACCCGGCGGTGGAGTTGATCACCATCTGCACCGGCAGACCGCCCGGTCCGCCCGGCAGCGGCGGCAGGTTGAACGCGAAGGCCTGCACGCCCTCGATCTTGGAGAGCTCGGCCTGCACCAGCGGCTTCAGCTGGATCGACGAGCGCTTGCGCTCGTCCCAGGGCTTGAGCAGCATGCCGGCGGTGCCGCCCTGCGGGCCGTTGATGCCGTTCAGCACGAAGCGCAGATCGGTCTCGGGGAATTTCTGGAATTCCTTGTCGAGCTTCTCGCCGTAATAATCGACATAGTCGATGTTGGCGTATTTCGGCGCCTTGGTCACCGCGAACACGATGCCCTGGTCTTCCTCGGGCGCCAGCTCCTTCGAGGTGTGCATGTAGAGGAAGCCGACGAGGCCGAGGATCGTGATCGCGAACAGGCCGGTGATCGCCTTGTAGTCGAGCGAGCGGTCGAGCTTGCGGCCGTACCAGCGCGTCAGCGCCCCGAACACCCGGTTCACGAGCTTGGCGAAGCGGCCCTCTTCGGTGTTCTTCAGCAGCACCGAGCACATCATCGGCGACAGCGTCAGCGCGATGACGCCCGACACGATCACCGAGCCCGCCAGCGTGAAGGCGAATTCGCGGAACAGCGAACCGGTGAGGCCACCGAGGAAGCCGATCGGCGCGTACACCGCGGCGAGCGTGATGGTCATCGAGATGACGGGACCGACGATTTCGCGCGCGCCTTGCAGTGATGCCTGGACCGGTGTCTTCCCTTCCTCCAGATGGCGGTGGATGTTCTCCACCACGACGATGGCGTCGTCGACGACGAGACCGATCGCGAGCACCATCGCGAGCAGCGTCAACAGGTTGAAGCTGAAGCCCAGCGCCAGCATCAGGGTGCAGACGCCGATCATCGACAGCGGGATGGTGACGACGGGAATGATGACCGAGCGGAGCGAGGCCAGGAACAGGAAGATCACCACGATGACGATGATCACGGCTTCGCCCAGCGTCTTCTCCACCTCGTCGATCGAGGACTGGATGAACTTGGTCGAATCGTAGGCGACCTTCATCTTCATCGACGGCGGCAGATTGCGCTCAAGCTCGGGGAACAGTGCGCGCACGCCCTTGACCAGCGTCAGCGGGTTGCCTTGCGGCGTTGCCTGCACGCCGATGAAGATCGCGTGCTCGCCGTTGAAGGCGACGCTGGCGTCCGTACTCTGGGCCGCAAGCTCGACGGTGGCGATGTCCTCCATCCGGACGAAGCCGCCGTCCTTGGCCTTGACGATCATCTTCTTGAACTGGTTGACGTCGGTCAGGCCCGTATTCGTCGAGACGTTCGAGACGATGAGGTAGCCCTTGGTCTGGCCCGCCGCGGACTGGAAGTTGTTGGCGGTGATCGCGGCTGCAACATCCGCCGGCGAAACGTTGCGGCCGGCCATCTTCACGGGATCCAGCCACAGCCGCATCGCGAAGGTCTGGCCGCCCAAAATGTCGGCCGAGGCGACGCCGTCGACGGTCGACAGCACCGGCTGCACCACACGCGTCAGATAGTCGGAGATCGCCGAACCCGACAGCTCCTCCGAGGAGAAGCCGAGATACATCACGGCCGTGGTCTGGCCCGTGGTCTTGGTGACGATCGGATCGTTCGACTCCTTCGGGATCAGGTACTTCACCGAATTCGTCTTCGCCAGCACCTCGGTGAGCGCCTGGTTCGGATCGAAGTTCAGCTTGATGTAGACCTGGATCGTCGAGGTGCCGAGCACGGAGGACGAGGTGATGTAGTCGACGCCCTCGGCGGAGGCGACCGCCTGCTCGATCGGCGTGGTGATGAAGCCCTGGATCAGGTCGGCGGACGCGCCGGGATAGACGGTCGTGATGTTGATGACCGTGTTCGACAGTTTCGGATATTGCCGGATCGGCAGCACCATCGCGGCGCGCAGGCCGATCAGCAGGATCAGCAGGCTGACGACGACCGACAGAACCGGGCGCTTGATGAAAATATCGGTAAAGGCCATCGCGGCGATCTCGATTTCTTTTGTCTCAAGATGCGTGATCCGGCCGGGCCGGATCACGCGAGGATGTTGTCAGTAGCGCGGCGGCTGCGCCGGGATCTGCGGAGCCGGGTCGGTCGAAATCGACACCGCCGCGCCCGATTGCAGCTTGAGCTGGCCGACGGCGACGACCTTGTCGCCCGCCTTCAGACCCTTGACGATCTCGGTGCGACCTTCGACCCGGTTGCCGGTCTGCACGAAGGTACGCACCGCCGAGAGGCTGATCTTGCCGTCCTCTTCCTTCTTCTCGGTGATCACGAACACGGAGTCGCCGTACAGCGTGTAGTCGACCGCCGTTTCCGGAACGGTGATCACCGCCGGCTTGTCCGGCAGCACCACCGTCGTGGTCACGAACATGCCCGGCTTCAGGATCTTCTCGGGATTGGCGATCGTGGCCTGCACGCGGATGTTGCGGGTGTCGGTCGCGATCTGCGGCTCGATCGTGGTGATCTTGCCCTCGAAGGTGCGGCCCGGATAGGCGTCGACCTTGAGCCGAACGGTCTGCCCGACCTTGAGGCTGCCGGAATCCTTTTCGGTCACCGTGAAGTTGGCCCACAGCTCCGACAGGTCGGTCAACGAGACGATCGCGGTGCCGGCCGTCAGATACTGGCCGAGTTCGACCTTGCGCATGCCGAGATCGCCGGAGAACGGCGCGCGCACCAGCTTCTGCGAAATCAGCGCCTCGGTCTTGGCGATGCCCGCCTCCGCCTGGTCGTAGGCGGCCTGGGCCTGGTCGACGGTCGCCTGCGGACCGAACTGGCGCGAGGCCAGCTGCTTGGCGCGGTCGAGCGAAAGCTGCGCGACGGTCGCCTGCGCCTTGTAATTGGCGAGGTCGCCCTGCTCCGGCGTGTCGAACAGCTGCACCAGCGGCGTGCCGGCCTCAACACGCGTGCCGGGCTCGAACTTGATCGCGGTGACGCGGCCGTTGACGTCGGCGCTGACGTCGACCTGGTGCACGGCAACGAGGCTGCCCACCGCGGTGAGCAGGTTCGGCACCACCTCCGACTTCGCCTCGGCCGCGCTGACTGCCGTCGGCGGCGGCTTGTTGTTGGCGAAGAACTGCTTGATCATCTGGCCGCGGAAGTTATTGAACCAGACGAGACCACCGACGAGCACGGCTAGCAGCGTGCCGACGATGATGAACCAGAGCACCGGCCGGACCGGACGCTTGGGAGCCTTGTTGTCGATCGGTTCGCCCGAAATCTTGTGTTCGGCTACGATGTTCATGTCATGCACTTTCTGCAATCGCCGTCTTGCCCGCATCCGCGGCCTGATCGCGGCCCAAATGCGAAGCAATTGCGGCGTCGTTAAGTCCGATACCCCTCAGGAGAAACTCACAGAGCTGCCGCTCCAGATCGTTCGCCTTGCCGTAAGCGAGACAGGGCGCAGCCGGCAGCCTGGTCAGCGCAGCCGTCATCACCGTGTGATGCGCGAACCAGAACAGGTTGAGCGGATCGCCGCTGAAAGGCCGCGCGTCACCGCTGGCAACCGCACGCTCGAGCGAGGCGACGAAGACCGCCCCGATCAGCTTCTCGATTTTGGCATATAGCAGACGGGCGAATTCGCCATCATCCAAATGACTCGTGGCCATCAGTCGCAGGCGCTGCGCTTCTTCCTGGTCGGGACCGTCGGCGATGTGGAGGAAGTGCTGGACCATGCCGCGGATCAGTTCGACCAGGGCGGCCGTCGACGGCTCCCGCTCGAGCAGCTCGATGAGCGCCGGGTCCGCCTCGCATTCGTCGCTGAGGATTTCGGCGTACAGCGCCGCCTTGGAGGGGAAATGCTTGAACAGCAGCGCCTCGGAAATAGCAGCAGCGGCCGCCACGCTCTTCGTCGTGGTGCCGTTATATCCGTGGCGGGCAAAGCAGCGTTTCGCGGCACCGAGGATCAACTGACGCCTCAGGTCGCTCGTCATACGCAATGAGCTCATGATTAGTGAGTAAGCACTCACCCACGCAAAAGTCAAGCACTATGCTGCATCGCAACCTGCATGCGGTGTAAAAATTAGTGGAAATTGATCCAGCCTGCACGGCCCGCGTGCAGGAGGTCGGCGACGCGGGATGGGCAGACCGCCTAGATCGGCTGGAAGCCGAGATCCCCACGGATCCGGTTGACGATGTAGGTCCCGTCCCGGGTCGGCAGAATTCGCTCCAGATTGGCGCTGTCGATCTTCACATTGGCAAATCGCGGGCCCGCCGACACGTCATGGACGGCTTTGGCGAAGGCCTCGACCCCGGCCATGGTCGAGATCGACCGGCTGTCCTCGATGCCGCAGGCCCTGGCGACGCCGACGAGGTCGGCGGCGGCCGAGGTGTGACTGGTCTGGCCGCCGGTCTCGCCATAGGCCTCGTTGTCGAGCACCGCGATCGAGAGGTTGGCGGGCTTCTGCAGGCCGATGGTGGCAAGGCTGCCCAAGCCCATCAGCATCTCGCCGTCGCCGGTGATGACCAGCACCGGCAGTTTTGGCTGCGCCAGCGCCAGACCCAGCCCGATCATCGCGGCGCCGCCCATGCCGCCCCAGAGATAGAAGTTGCGGGCATGGTCGCCGGCCGCGCACATGTCGTTGGTCGAGGCACCGAGGCCGCCGATCGCGACCACGTCCTTGCGGTCTGCAAGCAGGGTGGAGACCACCTGACGGCGGTCGAGGAGATTGGCCTTGCTCATTTGGTGAAAACCTTGGCGCCGATCAGGCGCTGCGACAGAAGGACGGCGGTGGGCGTAAGCGCGTTGTAGGCTTGCGATGCAGCGGCTTCGAGCACTGCGGGAACTTCCGCCGCGCTGGAGGCCCGCAGCACCTGGACACCCGAGAGCTCGAACACGCCCTGCGTGGTCGATCCCATCGGCACCTGCCACGGATTGAACTCGCCCCATTCGCCGCGCATGGTCACGAGCGTGAGGAACGGAAAGCGCAGGATCGGGATCAGCGACAGCATGTTGATGCAATTGCCGACGCCGCTCGACTGCATCAGCAAGACGCCGCGCTGGCCACCGGCCCAGGCACCGGCGAGAAGCGCCACGCCCTCCTCCTCCGTCGTCAGCGCAATGCCGCGCATGGTGGAGGAGTCCAGCACGCGCTGGATCAGTTTCGAATGACCGGCATCGGGCACGTAAGGCACCTGCCGCACGTCGAAGCGTTGCAAGGTCGCGAAAATATCGTCGGGCCAGTTCGGCACCGTGTCGGCAGCGTCAGCGCGTGCGTGCATTTTCCTGTCCGGTCGGCTAGCAAGGTGCAAAGACTGTAGACGCATGCATGCGCCGACCAGAACAACAAAAACGGCATAACGGCTTTAACCGGCGAGTATAACGGGATGAACGCAGATGCGAAGGCGCTGGCGGCCAGCTTCGACCTCGAGAAGCTGACGCCTGAATTCTACGACAACCCCTATCCGACTTATCGTGCACTGCGGGAGAACGAGCCGGTCAAGCGCCTGCCGAACGGCACGGTGTTCCTGACCCGCTACGACGATCTCGTCACCACCTACAAGAACACGAAGTCGTTCAGCTCGGACAAGAAGCGCGAGTTCGCACCGAAATACGGCGACACGCCGCTCTACGAGCACCACACCACCAGTCTCGTCTTCAACGATCCGCCGGCGCACACCCGCGTACGCCGCCTGATCATGGGCGCGCTGTCGCCGCGCGCGATCGCGGGGATGGAGGGCGACATCGTCAAGCTGGTCGACGGCCTGCTCGACGCCATCGCCGCCAAGGGCGCCTGCGAGCTGATCGAGGATTTCGCCGCGTCGATTCCCATCGAGGTGATCGGCAATCTGCTCGACGTGCCCCATGACGAGCGCGGACCGCTGCGCGACTGGTCGCTGGCGATCCTCGGCGCGCTCGAACCCGTGGTGTCGACGGAAGTCGCCGCGCGCGGCAACAAGGCGGTGACTGACTTTCTCGCCTATCTCGAAACACTGGTGGCGCGGCGGCGCGCCAAGCCGGGCAATCCCGAGCGCGACGTGCTGACGCGTCTCATTCAAGGCGAGGAGAACGGCGAGCGGCTGACCGAGAAGGAGCTGCTGCACAATTGCATCTTCCTGCTCAATGCCGGCCATGAGACCACCACCAACCTGATCGGCAACGGCCTCGTCGCGCTCGACCGCAATCCGGACCAGAAGCAGCGCCTGATCGATACCCCCGATCTAATCAAGACCGCGGTCGAGGAGATGCTGCGCTACGAGAGCTCGAACCAGCTCGGCAACCGCATGACCACGGAAAAGGTCGAGCTCGGCGGCGTCATGCTCGACGCCGGCACGTCGGTGACGCTGTGCATCGGGGCAGCCAACCGCGACCCCGCGCAGTTTCCCGACCCCGAACGTTTCGACATCGCGCGGACGCCGAACCGGCATCTGGCCTTCGCCACCGGCGCGCATCAATGCGCCGGCATGGCGCTGGCGCGGCTGGAAGGGGCGATTGCGATCTCCCGTTTCCTGGCGCGCTTCCCGAACTATGCCGTCAGCGGCCAGCCGGTGCGGGGCGGTCGGGTGCGGTTCCGCGGCTTTTTGAGCGTGCCGTGCGCGCTTGGCTGAGGGCCCAAAACAAAAGTGTCGAAAACAACCCCATGCACAGTAGAGGCCAGGTCGGCGAAGGACACCATATGGTTCCGCAGAACTATCTGACGTTTCGGACAAATCGGGCTGCGCCTCGCCATTGGCGCATGGAGGCTTCCAAGGCGGCAGACTGATACCCAAATCAAGCTGAAGGCCGCCGGTGCAGTCGGTTGAAGCCCCCGCGGGCAGCAATGGAGTGACGACAGATGAGCGCGTCGGTCATTGATTTCATCGCAACAGAAGCCCGCTTTGGGGCCCAAAATTACGCGCCGATCGGGGTCGTCCTGTCGCGCGGCGAAGGTGTCTGGGTCTGGGATACCGAAGGCAACCGTTATCTCGATTGCCTCTCCGCCTATTCGGCGGTCAGCCAGGGCCACTGCCACCCCAAGATCCTGGCGGCGATGGTCGAACAGGCGCACAGGCTGACGCTGACCTCGCGGGCCTTCCACAACGACCAGCTCGCCCTGTTCTACGAGGAGATCGCGGCGCTCACCGGTTCCCACAAGGTGCTGCCGATGAACAGCGGCGCGGAGGCGGTCGAAAGCGCGATCAAGTCGGTTCGCAAATGGGGCTATGAGGTGAAGGGTGTGCCGGACGGCCAGGCCGAGATCATCGTCTGCGCCAACAATTTCCACGGACGCACGCTGGGCATCGTCGGTTTTTCGACCGACCCCGAGACACACGGACACTTTGGGCCGTTCGCGCCGGGCTTCAAGATCATCCCGTTCGGCGACGCCGCGGCGCTGGAGGAGGCAATCACCCCAAACACGGTCGCCTTCCTGGTCGAGCCGATCCAGGGCGAAGCCGGTGTCGTCATTCCTCCTGCCGGCTATTTCACGAGGGTGCGGGAGCTCTGCACTGCCAACAACGTGATGCTGGTGCTCGACGAGATCCAGACCGGGCTCGGCCGCACCGGCAAGCTGCTCGCCGAACAGCACGAGGGGATAGAGGCGGACGTGACGCTGCTCGGCAAGGCCCTGTCCGGCGGCTTCTATCCGGTGTCGGCCGTGCTCTCGAACAACGACGTGCTCGGGACTTTGCGACCCGGGCAGCACGGTTCGACCTTCGGCGGCAACCCGCTTGCCTGCGCCGTGGCGCGCGCGGCGATGCGCGTGCTGGTCGAGGAAGGCATGATCGAGAACGCGGCCAGGCAGGGCGCGCGCTTTCTGGAAGGCTTGAAGGACATTCGCGCCAACACGATCCGCGAGGTACGCGGGCGCGGCTTGATGCTGGCGGTCGAGCTGCATCCCGAGGCCGGCCGCGCCCGCCGCTACTGCGAGGCGCTGCAGGGCAAGGGCATCCTGGCCAAGGACACCCATGAGCAAACGATCCGCATCGCTCCACCGCTGGTGATCACCAGCGACCAGGTCGACTGGGCGCTGGAGCGGCTCGCCACCACCCTGACGCAGGATTTCTCCTGAAGCTGCCTGCGTCGGAAGATCGCATTGCCGGCCCCGGCCAACGACGAGTTAGCGGCCCGGCCAGAACCGGACTCGTGCAGCGCAGCAAATAGTGACGCATGGTCCCAAGGCAAAACTCTGCATGATCCCGGCAACCGGATGAACGGGGTGCTGGAACTTATCGGAGCGACGGACGTTTTGGTCCGCGAATGAGCAGCGCCGTGCCCGGCGCAGCAAGCGCCGAGGCCGGAGGCGCTCAGCTGTGCGGATCGGAGAAATGCTCATGAGACTCACTCTTTCAGTCATCAAAGCTGACGTTGGCTCCGTTGGCGGGCATACGAAACCGTCATCACGCATGATCGCGACTGTCGAGGGCGAGGTTGCCAAGGCGATCTGCAATGGTCTGCTGATCGACGGTTTCATCTGCCACACCGGCGACGACATTGCGATCATCATGACGCACACACGGGGCGAAGGGAGCTCCGAGGTCCATCAACTCGCCTGGAAGACGTTCCTCGCGGCCACCTCGGTCGCGAAAACCTCCGGGCTCTATGGCGCTGGCCAGGATCTTCTCGCCGACGCGCCTTCCGGAAACATTCGCGGCGCCGGGCCGGGCGTCGCCGAGCTCAGCTTCGACCACAGCCTTTCCGGCGTGCGCCCCGCGGAGTCCTTCATGGTGTTCGCGGCCGACAAATGCGGCCCGGGGGCCTACAACCTGCCGCTCTATCTCGCCTTCGCCGATCCCATGTACTGCGCCGGGCTGATGCTGCCTCCGATGATCAAGGGATTCCGTTTCCATGTCATCGACATGGACAACACGGCCGGCGACAGCCTGATCGAGCTCGACGCACCCGCCGACAGCTACCACATTGCCGCTCTGCTTCGCGACAATGAGCGCTTCGGCATCGATCGCATCATTTCTCGAACCCATGGCGAGGTCGTCGTCGCCGTTTCGGCACAGCGCCTCCACGCGATCGCCGGCAAGTACACCGGCAAGGATGATCCGGTCGCGATCGTCAGGAACCAGGGGATTTTTCCAGCTCCGGAGGAAATAGTCTCACCGTTCGCCAAGGCACACTTCGTGGGCGGCGATGCACGCGGCTCGCATGTGATGCCGCTCATGCCGGTGCCACTCAACACGCCCGTTACCGGCATGTACTGCCTGCCGATCGTTTCTTGCGTCGGCTTTTCGATCGACAGGGAAGGTCGCTTTGCCGAGTCCTACACCGATTTCTTCGACAACCCGGCATGGGATGAGGTCCGCCGGCGCGCCCAGCGCAAGGCCATCGAGATGCGCAGCCAAGGCTGGTCTGGCGCCGCCATGCTGCCCTATTCCGAACTGGAATATGGCGGCTTCCGCGACACCGTGTCCGGACTGCTGAAGCGTTTTCGACTGCGCGACGACCGCAAGCCGGAAGCGGCCGAGTAGCGACCGCCTCCAATCAGAAGCTCGAGCGACGTTCACCGTTCAATCGACAGATGCAGGCGCTATGACGACATGCCGATCCGGGAGGTGGATATGGCCAAAAAACGCATCGGCATTCTCACGGGCGGCGGCGACGTCGCCGGCCTCAATGCAGTCATCAAGAGCGTGACTTATCGCGGCAGCGAGGACGACATCGAGGTTGTCGGCCTGCGCCGTGGTTGGGAGGCCCTCACGCACCTGAACCTCGACGACCCCAACAGCAGGTCCCACTACGTCATCCCGCTGAACCGTGAAAACACGCGAACCATCGACCGGCGCGGCGGCACCGTGCTGCACTCGAGCCGCGTCAATCCCTCCAAAATACAAAAGCTGCCCGATCATCTCGTCGGCAATGATGTTCCGGTCACGCTGAGCACCAACGGCGGCATCGCGACAAAGACGTGGGACCTCACCAGCCGGGTGCTCGCCAACCTTTCGGGACTTGGTATCGAACACCTGATCGCCATCGGCGGCGACGACACGCTCAGTTATGCGGCCAAGCTCAACGAACTCGGCGTCAAGATCATCGCCATCCCGAAGACGATGGATAATGACGTCCGCAACACCGAGTACTGCATCGGATTCTCGACCGCGATCACCCGCGCCAGCGATGCCATCCAGCGGCAGCGCACCACCGTCGGCTCGCATGAGCGAATTGGCATTTTCCGCGTCTTTGGCCGCGATGCCGGATTTACGGCACTCTACACCGCGTATGCGACCTCGATACGATGCGTCATACCGGAGTATAAGGTCGACCTCGACAAGCTGATCCGGTTGCTCATCGAGGACAAGCGCGCCAATCCAAGCAACTACGCGCTGATCGTGCTCAGCGAGGGAGCTCAGTGGGAAGGCTACAAGCTGCGGGAATACGGCGAGCCTGACGCCTACGGTCACCGCAAGAAGGCCAACGTGGCGGAATCGCTTGCCGACGAGATCAAGCAGCGCACCGGCGAGGAGACGATCATCTCCGATCTCACCTACGATTTGCGATCGGGCGATCCGGACTTCATCGACAAGCTTGTGGCCCTGACTTTCGGTAACATGGCCTACGATGCCATGCTGGAAGGCAAGACAGGCCTCATGTCGGCGCTGGTCGAGGGCCGCTACGACCTCGTGCCCATCCCTGACGCCAAGCTCGGTCCGCGCAAATTGGACGTTGCGAGCAGCTACAACACGGAGCGCTACCGCCCCATCTACGCCAACAAGCAGGGGCTGCCGATCTTTCTCAATCGCGCGTCCTAGCGTGCCGGACCGGGCGCTGGAGCGGCTCGCCACCACCTGACGCAGGATTTCTCTTGAGGCTGCCTGCGTCGGAAGATCGCAAGGACGGACGAGGCCAACAACGAACAATTCCGCCAGCCGTGCGTTGAATGTCGTGGGCGATTACGAGCTGGGAGCTACAATCATGCTTCCGCGTGGCGTTTGCCTGACGGCTGCTTTAGTTGGTGTATCGATGCTGACGGCGAGCATCAGTGCGCTCGCCCAGGGACCTGGCCAGGGTCATGGAAGAGGCGGGCCCCCCGGCCCAGCCGCGGCGCCGGCAGCTCGGCCGGCACCACCACCGGCCATGGCCCGTCCGGCGGCGCCGCCAGCGATGGCTCGTCCCGCCGCGCCGCCACCCGCCATGGCACGTCCCGCCGCACCGGCCATGCCGCAGCGGCCGGCCATGGCGCCACATCCCGCGCCGCGCATTGCCTCACCGCCACCGCGCCCGACCCCACATATCGCTGCACCGCCACCGCGCGCGGCCCCGCACGTGGCGGCGCCGCGGCCTGAATTCCATCGGGCGCCGGCACCACAGCAACGTCCGGCCATGGCACCCCGGCCGACGCCACACATCGCCGCCCCCTCGCGCCCGAGCGCGCCGCCGGCCGTGACCGATCGACCGCAACGGCCGGGCGAGATGCTTTCGCGCCAATCCGCGGAACGCCAAGGTCGGGTCGACCGCTTGCAGCAGCGCGTGCAGCAATTGCAGTCGCAAAAGCCGGAAGGCGCAAGGGCGCAGCACGAGCAACAGCGGTTGCTGCGGTCGCAGAGCCGCCTGCTTGAGCGCGAGCAACGTGTCCAACAGCGCGAGCAGCACGTCGAGCAGCGCCAGCGCGAGATGCTGTCGCGCCAGACGACGGAGCGTCAGACCCGCATCGATCGCCTGCAGCAGCGCGTGCAGCAACTCCAGTCGCAGAAGCCGGAAGGCGCGCGGGCGTTGCGCGAGCAGCAACGGACGCTCCAGACGCAGAACCGCTTGCTCGAGCGTGAACAGCGCGCTCAGCAAAGCGACCTGGCGCGCCAGCAGCGGCTTGGACTACAAGCTCCGGCCGCGCGGGCGACAGCTACGGCGGCCGCGGCCACAGCTACTGCGGCCGCGGTCCAGGCCGCCCAGCGCGGGCGGTTTACCGAGCGCTTCCGCGAGCAGCCCGCTGCGCAAACCCAGGCGGCGCTCACCACCCGCCAGAGCGGCTGGGCTCCCCGGCAGGCCTGGCGTCACCGCCATCGCGCGGTGTTCGTGGCCTGGCTTGGGCCCGTGTTCTGGCCTTATGCCTATTCCGACATTTTCGACTACACATTCTGGTCCTATGCCTACGAGCCCGGCTATTGGGCGTACGCGTATGACGACTTCGTCGACACCGTGTTCTGGGGCGGTGACGGCCCCTATTCCGCCTACGCCAGCATCAATCCGTATGACTATCCGCAAGCCGGCGGCGGCCGCGCGCGTTCGCGCGCCAGCGTGAGCCCGCAGACGCTCCAGCAATTGTGCGGCGCACCGGACAAGGGCGTGACCGCCTGGCCGCTTGCCGACATCACGCGGGCCGTGCGGCCGACACCGGAACAACGCGCACTGCTCGACGAGCTGAAGACCGCGGCAGCCAACGCTGCCGGTGTGTTCAAGGACTCCTGCGCTGAGACCTATGCACTCACTCCGCCTGGCCGCCTGCGGGCGATGATGAACCGCGTCAGCGCGACGCTGGAGGCCGTCAAGATCGTGCGACCGGCGCTGGAGAATTTCTACAACTCGCTCAGTGACGAGCAGCAGGCCAGCTTCAACGCGCTCGGTCCCAATGTCGGCGAGCGCTCACCGCCGCAGCAGCAAGCCAGCGCCGAGGGCTGTGCCGACCCGAAATCCGGCCTGACCCAGCTGCCGATCCAGAGGATCGAGGCTGTGCTCCACCCCGCCGGCAAGCAGAAGGAGGCGCTCGACCGCCTTAGCGAAGCGACAGCCAAGGGCGTTGAAGGCCTGCAGGCGGCCTGCCCGAACGATGTACCGCTGACGCCGGTCGGACGGCTGGAGGCGATGCAATACCGGCTCGAGGCCATGCTGACGGCCGCCAAGCTGGTCGAGCCCGCCCTGGACGAGTTCTATGCCACGCTGAGCAGCGAGCAGAAGGCGCGCTTCAACACGCTGCAACAGGTCGCAGGGCCGTGAGGACGGCGTCGCGTTCTCTCGTTGCAATTTGCGCAGCGGTCGAACGAAGCGGGGTGACCAGGGCGTGTACTCACTAAGCGGATGGCCGACTGGTCCGGTTAACTCCCAACAGCCGCCCAAGAGCGGACATTCAAAACCAGACCTCCCGTTCGTGACGCGCCCGTAGCAAAACAAGCGATTAGAACAGGAGGATGGCGCACCATGCGCCCGGGACTTGATTTAGCGCAAGAAGCTGAGGCGACTTCGGGCTAAGCTTTCAAAGCTTCTCAATCGGTCACTTTGTGGATCACAGCAATGATCATTGAGCGCTTGAGCCAAGAGCACCGCAATATCGAGAAACTGCTCGCCATCCTTGAGCGGGAGCTTCAGGTTTTCGACCTGGGCGACCGCCCCGACTATGAGGTTATTGGAGCGGTCATAAGCTATTTCGAACTTTACCCCGAGGTTTACCACCACCCTCAGGAAGACCTGGTCTTCGCCAAGTTAAAAATTCGCGATCCCGGTGCGGCTGCGAAGATCGGTGATCTCGCTCGCGAACACCAGAGAGGGGCCGAACTTTTGCGCCGCGTCGCTCGTGAGATTGACAATGTTCTTGCGGGCCGCGAACTCCTTCGGCAAGATGTGCATGCCATCGTTCACGATTTCATCGAGCACGAGCGACGCCACATCACGATGGAAGATCGCGATTTCTTTCCCGCTGCCGTGAAGGCTCTCGAGCCTCAAGATTGGACGGAGATCGCTTCGGCTATGTCCAATCCTGAGGATCCGCTGTTTAGCGAGGCAGCCGAAGAGACTTTCGACGCGCTACGGGTACGCATCTCGCAGTTGGAACAAGAAGCCGAAGCCGAACGGCACTAGTCGAGCTCATCCGCATTGTGCTGATCGGATTCAATGTCCGAAAGGTCAAATCGTCGCTCCAATCGCCGCTTGGTCATTTCCGGTGTGCCAGACGGGCCGGCCCCGCAACCATGAGCGTAGGGTTGGGATAGCAGGAGAAGACAATGATGACTGACGATCAAGTCAATCTCGTCGTTCGGCACCTTTGCGAGCAATTGCATTTGGCGCTCCGATTGAAGGAGAGCGAGGCCCATCCACCAAACGCCAAGGATATTGGATTTGATCCTACCTCTGTAAGAACTGTATTGCTGACCGGATTGCGCTCGGCGGGTGTCACGATCAACCACGAGGCAGTCGCGGCGGGCGAAGAGCCGCCGTGGTCCTAAACGCAGAATGCGAGACAGAAGTTCGCGCCAATGTCTGAGTTGGTCAAAAGCGCCACTGTTTTGGCCCCTACTTCCATCGCGCCCGCAATCGAGTTGGACGGTTCTTCAACAGGATCAAGCAATGTCGTCGGGTGGCGACGCGTTATGACAAGCTTGCCGCCAATCATCTTGCCTTCGTCCAACTCGCTTCGATCAGACTATGGCTCGGCGCTAATGAGCCACGCCTTAGTCGTCCTGTTTCAAAAGCTCGACGAGAGCATCCAGGTTTCTGCCGCACACTCTCTGTAAGAGTGCAGCGGCACGAACGCAAACGACAGCCTCGCTTCCGACGTCACGCGGAAATCGTCTTCGGCCCGGCATCATTCGTGCTTGTGGTCGCGTTGCACTGTTGGAAGTGAGAAGACAGCGCAAGTTCGGCCAGATGATCCCAGTATTCTGCTTCTGCGAGCAGCTTCCATTTGTTCATGCTGTTGTACGCGGCCTGTTGGCGGCACAGTGAGCTCATCGCACGCAAGCGTCGGACTTTCTCCACTGCGGACCTCCCTTCGCGCTTGCTTGTCTGCAAGCGCATTTGTGTTGTCACAGCTTCGCAGATCGAATTGGCGAGCGATAGCCCGGTGTTTGACGGTGAATCTATGATAGCGCAATCGTCTGACTTTTCCTCGAGGGTGTCGAGAAATCTTTCTTTTTCGCCGAAATAGAGCACACCAGAGCCCTCAGCAAAGCTCGCCGGCCTTGTCACGCCGATCACAACAATGGCCCCGACGCTTGCACGTCGGGGCCATTCAAGATCAACAGGCGTGGGTACGTCCGCCGTACCTGCTGATCGTTGATGCCACTGATCGCCACATCCGATCTGGCACAGACTGTGGCGAGGCTGCGGCATCGGGAAGATGATATTCTGCCTGAAAGCTGATGGCTGTCCACCTCATCATTGGTGGTACTCCCAGCTCGCTGACCCGCACGAGCTGGCCGCTTCGCAAGTCGTGCACCCACGCTGACCTATATTGCGTTCGTCATCCGGCGTCATCGTCGCTGAACTTTTTCGGGATTTCCGCGACCAAACTCTATAGGCTGCGAGAACGACGGCTTTTCTGCCGTGAACCGGCCGACCATTGTGAAGTGACAAATTGATTTTTTGGCGCTGCATTAGCGCGAGAGAGGTCCGTTATGGACCGAACAGCTGGCAAGAAAGTCAGTTGCCATACCATACAGTGTCATTCGCCAGGATGGCGCCGCTGTGGAATTCACATTGTTGCGCTGCTCTGTGCCGCTTGCACTCTCCTATTTGCGAGTGAAGCCAGCGCTCAATGCACGGCGCGAGATGTCCTGCAGAATCAGCTCAGGCTCAAGAAAGCTCCGTCAGCCGACAGGCCGCAAATCCTGATCAAATCCGCCGTCGAAGTCCCGGTGTGGAAGACGATCACAATCGGGACGTTTGCAAATTTCTTTGCCCTCAGTAACGCATTGGATGCGGTAGGTTGCGGTATCGGAAACTCGGCTGGCGAAATTCTCGCACGACCGACCTTTACCCTTCGCGGCGCGAAAACAAACGTAGAGCTTTTTGCGGTGTCGGCAGCCGAACTCGGCTTTCAGACCGATACTGCGTCGCTGGCGGACATTTATGCGCGCGCCAAACAGCTGGGTTTCGGACTTGCGGCGGCAGAAGTCGGGCCACAGCTGAGGCTTCAATATTTTGACCAGCCGATCGGTGAATTTCTCATCATCGGAATGGAGCCAATCAGGACGTGGAAGGGTGCCCCCGTCATCTTGAATGTCGCCAATGGCGGAGCGGGACTCATTCTCATCGGCCAGGATGGCAGCCCCGACGCACAGATCCCCGTGGCATCCCGTTTTGTATTTGTGCGGACCAATGAAGCTGCACCTGCCGCGGAACAGGAGGCCGTAGCACTGATCGATCGCTGAATTTCCAAGTGTGCGCAGCGACACAGCCAGGACTTTGCGTCGGTATAGCCGCACCTCGGCTTGCGGGCACAAAGCTCAGCGGAGAGGTGCCCTGGACCAGTTCAATGTCGCGCTGAGCAGCGAGCTGAAGGCACGCTGCAACGGGCCACATGCCCGTCAGGGCCTCGCTCGCGGAGCCTACACCACCGTCCTGTGCCGCGTAATGCAGGTGCGAAGCACCTCGTCCATCGGCTTGCCCCACCATTCGTTGGAGAAGATCTCGATCTCCGAATAGCCGGCAAAGCCCTGCGCTTCGACGGCGGCACGCACCGATTTGATGTCGATGACGCCGTCGCCCATCATGCCGCGGTCGTTGAGGATGTCCTTGGTCGGCACCAGCCAGTCGCAGACATGGAACGCCAGAAGGCGATCCTTGCCGGCGCGCGCGATCTGACTCATCAGCTCCGGATCCCACCAGATGTGATAGACGTCGAGCGCCACGCCGAGCATGCCGCTGCGGCCGGGGTCGAGCCCGTCGCAGATGTCGAGCGCCTGTTTTGTCGTGTTCACGCAGGCACGGTCGGCGGCATAGGCCGGATGCAGCGGCTCGATCGCCAGCGGCAGGTTTGCCTGCTTGGCGTAGTCGAGCATCTCGGCGAGGGCCTCCTCGACCTGCCCGCGCGCGGCCACGATATCCTTCGATGCCTCGCTGCCCGGCCGCGAATATTGCGGCAGGCCGCCGACGACGAGGACGATGCAGGAGGCGCCCAGCGCCCTGGCCTCGTCGACGCAGCGCCGGTTGTCGTCGCGGACCTCGCCCCGGCGCGAGGCGTCCGAGGTGAACATGCCGCCGCGGCAATAGCCGGATAGCTCCAGGCCGGCATCGCGCACCGCGCGCGCGGCACGGTCGAGACCGACGGCGGCGACCTGGTCGCGCCAGGGATCGATGGCGCGGATGCCGTGCGTGGCGCAGGCATCGATGATCTCGACGAGGTCACCCTGCTTGCGGACGGTCGCAGTGTTCAGCGACAGCCAGCGGTGGTCGGACGAAAAATCACGCATCAGGATTCGATACCGTGGGTGGCGAGCACGGTCTTCATCCGCTGCGTCGCGAGTTCGGGATTGGCGAGCAGGCCGGCCTTGTCGGCGAGACGGAACAGCTCGGCCAGATGCAACGTCGAGCGCGTGCTCTCCTGTCCCCCGACCATGGTGAAATGGTCCTGGTGGCCGTTGAGATACGCCATGAAGACGACGCCGGTCTTGTAGAAGCGCGTCGGCGCCTTGAAGATGTGGCGCGACAGCGGCACCGTCGGCCCCAGGACATCGTGGAAGCCGGCTTCGTCGCCGGCAGCGAGCCGCGACAGCGCGTAGGACGCCGCCGGCGCGATCGCATCGAAGATGCCGAGCAGCGCGTGCGAAAAGCCTTGGCTATCGCCGGCGATCAGCTCCGCATAGTTGAAGTCGTCGCCGGTATACATCTTGATGCGCTTGTCGAGGCGACGGCGCATGTCGATCTCGCGCTGCTTGTCGAGCAGCGAGACCTTGACGCCGTCGACCTTGGCGGCGTTGCCGTTGATGATGGCGATCGCCGTGTCCATCGCCCTGTCGAGATCTTTGGTGCCCCAATAACCGGTCAGCGCCGGATCGAACATGTCGCCGAGCCAGTGAATGATCACGGGCTCGCGAACCTGAGACAGCACGCGGTCATAGACTTTTCCGTAGTCGTCGGCATTGCGGCCGAGTTTTGCCAGCGCGCGCGAGGCCATCAGGATGATACGGCCGCCGACCTTCTCGACCGCCGAGATCTGCTCCTCATAGGCGCGGATCACGTCGTCGATGGTTTTGGCATCCTCGACCGCGAGATGGTCGGTGCCGGCGCCCGAGAACACCAGCGCGTTGCGGCGCTTGGCGGCAGACACCGAGCGCGTGATCAGCTCCAGCGAGGTCGGCCAGTCCAGTCCCATGCCGCGCTGCGCGGTGTCCATGGCCTCCGCAACGCCGAGGCCGAGATCCCAGACGTGCTCGCGGAAGGCGATGGTCTTGTCCCAGTCGACGGCGACCGAAAGCCAGGGATCGTTGTCCGCGAAGGGATCGGCGACCGTGTGCACGGCCGAGAAGGCGATGCGGTTCAGCGGGCCCTCGAGCTTTGCGGGGAACGTTCGCGAGGCCGCGAGCCGATAGGTCTCGATCGAGCGATCGGCCTTCGGCAGCTTGAGCGACAATGACGACATTGAAGGAGCAGGCTTGGGTTGGACTGGCTTGTTCATGTGCCGCTCCTCAGACCTTGATCGGGGCGACGTCGATCCAGCGACGCTCCTTCCAGCTCTTCAGCGCGCATTCGGCGAGCTGCACGCCCTTGGCGCCTTCGAGCAGCGTGAACTTGTAGGGCGCATCCTCGTAGACGTGGCGGATGAACATCTCCCACTGCTCCTTGAAGCCGTTGTCGTAGGTGACGTTGTCGGGCAGCTTCTGCCAGTCGCCGTAGAAATCGTGCAGCCGCTTCTCGTCGGGATTCCACACCGGCCTCGGGGTGGCCTGCCGCGCCTGGATCATGCAGTCGGTGAGGCCCGCGACCGCCGAGCCGAGCGTGCCGTCGACCTGGAAGGTGACGAGATCGTCGCGATAGACGCGCGTCACCCAGGACATGTTGATGTGGGCGATGATGCCGCCCTCGAGCTGGAAGGTGGCGTAGGCGGAATCGTCCGCGGTCGCCTTGTACTTCTTGCCCTGCTCGTCGAACCGCTCGGGGATGTCGGTGTTGCCGATGCAGACGACGCTCTGGACATTGCCGAAGAGATTATCGAGCACGTAGCGCCAGTGGCAGACCATGTCGAGGATGATGCCGCCGCCGTCCTCGTCGCGGTAGTTCCAGGACGGCCGCTGCGCCTCCTGCCAGCCGCCTTCGAACACCCAATAGCCGAACTCGCCGCGCACCGAGAGGATGCGGCCGAAGAAGCCGGAGTCGCGCAGGAAGGCGATCTTCTTCAGCCCCGGCAGGAACAGCTTGTCCTGTACCGTGCCGTGCTTGACGCCCCTGGCGTTGGCGAGCTTCACGACCTCGACGGCTTCCTCGAAATTCGTCGCGATCGGCTTCTCGCAATAGACATGCTTGCCGGCATTGATGGCCTGGGTCAGCAGGCCCGGGCGCGCCTGCGTGGTCGCGGCGTCGAAGAACATGGTGTCGTTCTTGTCGGCGAGCGCCGCGTCGAGATCGGTGGTCCAGCGCGTGATGTTGTAGCGCTTCGCGAGCCCCTCGACCTTCTCGGCGCTGCGGCCGACCAGGATCGGATCCGGCATCACGCGGTCGCCGTTCTTCAGGCGGACGCCACCCTGCTCGCGGATCGCGACGATCGAGCGGATCAGATGCTGGTTGAGCCCCATGCGGCCGGTGACGCCGTTCATGATGAGGCCGAGGCGTTGGGTGGTCATGCTAATTACTCCCAGAGTGAATTTGGCTGTTCGAGCGGACGGAGCGCCGACCAGTCCGGATGGACCGACGTCGCAAAGCCCGTTGCATGAAGCGATCCCGTCAGGAGATCGCCGTTGTGAATCCTGAGACGGATGCCCTGCCCGGCATCGGCATAGAGATCGGGATGCGCGGTGGCGAAGGCCGCAGCTTCGGCGGCGGGCGTGTCGCCAAAACCGTCGACATAGTGATGGCCGTTGCGTTCGGCGTGGGTGACGCCAATGAAGGCGCCGAGCGCGAGATCTTGCTGCACGGCATGACCGGCCTGGCAGGTCAGGTCCTCGCCGGTTACGAAGGAGGTTTCGCCGCCCGCGCTCCACTTCGCCGCGCGCGTTGCGTTGACGATGGACTTGTAGAGCCCCTTGCAGGACTTTGAGGAAATGCCGCGATAGCCGAGCGCCCGCGCTGCGGGGAAGGCATCGTAGGAATCGTCGGCCTCGTCGATGATGAAGCCGTGCGCCGCCAGCGATCCCAGCGGCGACTGCCTGGTGATATCGCGCGGCATCGGCTGCTCGACATAGAGCAGGTGCGAGGCGATCGGACGCAATGCGGGATCACGAGCGAGCCGGTCCATCAGCGCCTGCAGCACGGCGAGATCGGCATACTGCTCGTTGGCATCAAGGGTCACCTTGTAGCCGCGCCCGAGCGTATCGAGCTCCTTGCCGATCCGTGCCAGCCGCGCCGCATCAGTTGCGGGATCGCCTGACAGCTTCAGCTTGTAGTAATTTGCACCGGCGTTCTCGTGAGCATCTGCAACACCGCCCTCGCCTTCGACGGCATCGTCGAGGCCGACGGTATGCCTGATCGCAACGCGCGGCAGCGGTTTGCGGCCGGCGAGAAACGTCGTGAGATCCGCGTCCTTTAGATCCGGCGAAAGCCGCGCATCGACGCCGGCAATGTTTCCGGCCATCCCGCCGAAGAAGTTAGTCTCTACGCCGCGCAGCAGCGCATCGAGGATCGCCTTGTCGATCTCCGCGGGGGCATAGGCCGCGGCAAGCGCCGGAATGTTCTTCTTCGCACAGGTCGCGACCTGAGCACCGATGCACGAGGCATGCAGATCGAACGCCGTCTGAAATCCAGTCCGCGCAAGGTAAAGACCGCGCGCGATCTCCAGCGAGCGACGCAATTCATCGACCGTCTGCGCCGGCGACAGCTCCGGCCGCTTGTCGAACCACTTCGGCACCAGCAGCTCGGCACTGGCGCCGACCGCGGTCCCCTTGCCTTCGACCTCGATCTCGGCCCGCACGAACAATTGCGGCGTTGCGTTGATGGTGATCGCGCCGAAGCGGAACGGCCGCGCGAACTGCACGGGACGTTCGAAGAAGGCGATGTCTCGCAGCTTCAGGCGCGGCGCCATGGTTTTAGTCCAGCGAACCTTGCGAGAAGAAATGCTTGCGGATGCGTTGCACGAGCTCGGTGAAGACGGGATCGGCCATCACGTCGAGCGAGCGCGGGCGCGGCAGCGGCACGTCGTAGATCGCGGCAACCGCGCCGGGGCGTTCGGTCATGACCAGCACGCGGTCGGCGAGGAAAACCGCCTCCGGAATCGAATGCGTGATCAGCAGCACCGTCTTCTTCGTCTCGCGCTGGATCCGCATCAATTCGACATTCATGCGCTCGCGCGTCAGCGCATCGAGCGCACCGAACGGCTCGTCCATCAGCATGATCCTGGGATCGTGCACCAGCGCGCGGCAGATCGAGGCGCGCTGCTGCATGCCGCCGGAGAGCTGCCAGGGCAGCTTCTTCTCAAAACCTTCGAGGCCGACCAGATTCAACAGCGACTTGGCGCGATCGAGATATTCCTGCCGCGGCAGCCGCTTCATGTCGATCGGCAGCATCACGTTGTTGAGGATGTTGCGCCAGGGCAGCAGCAGCGCGTTCTGGAAGACGATGCCGACATTGCCGTGCGGCGTCGTCACCTTCTCGCCCTCGACCAGGATCTCGCCCGTGGTCGGCGGCAGCAGTCCCGAGATCAGCTTGAGCAGCGTGGACTTGCCGCAGCCGGAGGGGCCGACCACGACGAAGAATTCGCCGTCGTTGATGTGGAAGTCGAGCGGACGCAGCGACGGCACGTCGCCGTCGCGCGTCCGGTAGGTCTTCGACACGCCTGACAGCTTGATGCCCGACGCATCGCCGGCCCGGTCGCTCACCAGTCTCAGATGCGCGGCCGGCTGCACGGTTTCGCTCGCGACTGCGGCTTGCTTCACGAGCCACTCTTCGGCAGATAGTCGTTGGTGTAGAAGGCCTTCGGGTTCTCCTTGGCCTTGGCATCGAGGCCGCCATATTCGACCAGCAGGTTGACGGTCTCGGTCATGTTCTGGTCGGTGACCTGGAAGGGCCGCTTGGTCTTGGTCTCCGCGGTCCGGTACAGCGGAATGGTCAGCTCAAAGCCCTGCGTCAGCGTGTCGATCTTGCCGCCCTTGGGGTTGGCATCGAGGATCGATTGCGCAGCGGCCTTCGGCTCCTTCTCGGCGGCCTCGACCGCCTTGGTCGTCGCCGACATGAAGCGGCGGACGAGGTCGGCATTGGCCTTCACATAGTCGGCGTTGGCGATGATGCCCGAGGAAACCATGTTGATGCCGTAGTCGGCGAACTTGATCGGATAGACTTCCTTGCCGGTGGCGTCCTTGATCTTCATCGACTGGTCCATGACGTAACCGAGCAGCAGGTCAGCCTGGCCGTTGATGACGGCGTTGAGCTTGGTCTGGCCGTCGCCGGCCACGGTCTGGAAGTCGCTCTCCTTCAGGCCGGTCTTCTTCAGGAACAGCGGCCAGATCTGGGTCATGGAATCAGCCGGCGTGATCGCCACGGTCTTGCCCTTGATGTCCTCGGGCTTCCTGATGTTCTTGTCGACGAGGCCCATGGCGGACATCGGCGAGGTCTGCAGCAGCACGCCGGTCGCAACCACGGGAGCACCCTTGATCGCCGCGCGCATCATGGTGGGCACGTCGACATAGCCGAAATCGGCGGTCTTGGCGGCGACGGCCTGCGTGGTCGCGGCCGAGCCGCGGCCTTCCTGGATCTCGAGCTCGATGCCCTCGGCGGCATAGATGCCCTTGGCCTTGCCGTAATAGAACGGCGCGTGCTCGCCATAGACGTACCAGTTCAGCATCAGCACGACCTTGTCCGCCGCCTGCGCCGGCATGGCCGCGAATACCATCAGCGCCGCTGAGACAGCCCCAATCAACCTCTTCATCGTCACTCTCCCTTGCCTTTGTTGCGTCGGCCTTTGTTGGCCGTTCGTTGCTTTGGTTATGCTGCGAAAATCACGTCCTCGCGCTGGCTGACATGCCAGGGGATGACCAGCTTCTCGATCCGGTCCACGATCCAGAACAGGATCACGCCGAGCAGCGCCAGGATCACCAGCGCCGCGAACATCGTCGGCAGGTCGAACGTGCCGATCGAGCGCTGCATGACGTAGCCGATGCCGGAATTGGAGCCGACGAACTCGCCGACGACGGCGCCGACCACGGCGAGCGTGACCGACACTTTGAGACCGGAGAAGATCGCCGGCAGCGCATGCGGCAAATTCACCGCGCGGAACACCTGCAGTCGGCTGCCCTGCATCGCGCGGGCGAGATCGACCATGTCAGGATCGACCGACTTGAAGCCCTGCACGGCAGAGACCACCACCGGGAAGAAGCCGAGCAGGAAGGCGGAAATGACTTTGGGAATGATGCCGAAGCCAAACCACACCACGAACAGCGGCGCGATTGCGATCTTCGGCACGGATTGGGAGAACACCAGCAGCGGATAGACGTAGCTTTCCACCGTCTTCGAGCCCGCGATCAGCATCGCGACGGGGATGCCGAACAGCGCCGACAGCAGGAAGCCGCAGACGGTCGCATAGGTGGTCGGCCAGGACTGCCGCAACAGCTCCGGCCATTCGGTGCGCAGCACGGCGACGACATCGGCCGGCGACGGGATCTGATAGGCGGGAATCCTGAACACCCGGATCGCGAGATCCCAGGCGACGACGATGAAGACGAGGAACAAGAACGGCCGAACCCAGGCCGCATTCAGCAATTTGGAGATCGCATTCTGTGGCTTCGGCTCGGCCAATTTTCACTCCCGGCAGTCTTCTTCGTTGTGTGGAGAAATTAACCCGTTGGATAAATACTGTCTAGAGGTTTCCCTGTGACGTTTTGCGCCGGGGGCGGTCGAGTTGGTGTCCTTTTGGGATCAAGACGTCGCCAAATCCTCGGTGTCGTCCTGGCGAAGGCCCATGGGCGCTAAAATAGTTGCATTGCTTGATAGCGACGTTTTCGTCTTGGTGGTTCGTGTAGATGCCGTCCGAGCGTGGAGCGAAGTCTGCGCAGGCAAGCAATCGCGGGTTGGGGCATGATTGCTTGTCGGAGGGAGGCGACGAGTTGGCGGAGCAGACGCCAGGTCCCTGGACGGGTCAGGCGGCCTCGGCCAAGCGGGGAGAGTCCTCGAGTTCGTCGACGAGTGGCTCGAGCAGGAGAATGATCAGCAGATGAGCGAGGATGTGGGGCCTGGCGGACCGCTCGTCAGTTCCGGGAGGGCCCTTCAGGCCAATCAAACTCTTGAGCCGCTTGAAGCCGAGTTCAATGCGCCATCGCAGCCGATAGAGGGCAAGGACATCGCTCGTTGAGAAGTCCTCCGGTGCGAGCGAGGTCACCAGGATCACCCAATCTGCAGCGTCAAGTGTTTGCCTGGAGAGCTGGTGGCCTCCCTTTTGGGCCGTTCGGCGCGCCTTGCGTCGTGCGACCGCGGCCGCTTGCGCCGGCTTCTTGACGGCAACCAGACGCAGAGCGAGCAGCGGTGCGCCAGACTTGCGTTTTATCCAGATCGGTCGATCGATCAGGCCACATGCCGAAGCCTTGCGCAGTTCGGCCGTCAGATCGACCAGACCACCTTTGGCATCAACCCAACGCGCGCTCTTCCAGCCGGACCGGATCACGAAGTCCGCGCCGGCATCGACGAGACGTGCCATGCGCTCCGGTTGCAGATAAGCGCGGTCGCCAAGACGGATTTCGCCGGCAATCACCGGTATCCGGTCCAGCGTCTCGCCCGCTCGCTGATCGGTCAGCTCGAAGTGACCAAAGCGCTCCTGCGGAAGATCGAACGCGCTGTGTATGCGCCACACCGCGTTCTTGTTCCTGCCGCTCGTCCCAGCCTTCGGGACCGTCGTGGCGTCAACAATGCGGATCAGGCGGCCGTGGCTCGCCTTCGGCGCACCGCTCGCCAGTGCTTGGCCTATCAACTTCGCCAGCCAATCTCCGCACTGACGCAACCGATACAACAGAGCCACGTTGGAGATATCGACAAGGCCCACCGACGTGGCCCATGCCGCCGTCAACCGCAGACCTCGCTCGCCAAGGCAATACGCCAGGATCAAGCGCAGCAAATCCACCGCATTGCTGATTTCCCGCGGGCGGACAAACGCCTTCGTCTCGCGCGCGCTAACGTTGAGCGCTTCGGCGCCGCCAAGCCGGGCGACAACACGCGCCCAGTCCTCGTTCACAAGCGATTCGTGTGCCATCCCAATTTGGAATCACAAGCCAATCCAATGCGCAAATCCTATTTTAGCGCCCATGGGCGAAGGCCAGGACCCATAACCACAGGGAGAGGTTTGGCGAAGGCTGGTCGTTCGGGATTAGCACCGCACACGATCGATAGATCACGCGGTATGGGTCCGGCTTTCGCCAGGACGACGATGGGGAGAGAATACCGCGTCAAGCGACGCGACGAGCCGCAGCGCTACACCGTCTGCACCACCGCGCTGCGCGACTTCGGCGCCTTCGCGATCTCGAACAGCTCCACCGAACGTCCGGTCAGTGCGGCGAGCACGAGGCCGGACATGTGCGCGAGGCGCTCATCCTTGGCCTTCTTGTCCAGCAGATCGCGGCCGAAGATCACGCTGAGGGTCGCCGAGTTGGAGAGATAGAAGAAGCTGAGCGCCGCAATGGAGATGTAGAGCTGGACCGGGTCGACCGCGACCTGGAAGTCGCCAGACTCGACGCCGCGCCGCACCACGGTGCGGATCATCTCGACGAAGGGCGAGTGCATCGACTTGACCTTGGTCGATTTCTTCAGGTGCTTGGCGCGCGCGAGGTTCTCGGTCTGGAGCAGCGACAGGAATTCGGGGTTGCGGAGGAAATAATTCCAGGTGAACTCGATCAGGCGCCGAATCGCCTCGGGTGGATCGAGATGCTCGAGATCGAGCCCGCGCTCCTCGCTGCGGATCTTGTCATAGGCGCCTTCGAGCACCGCCAGATAGAGCTCGTCCTTGTTGCCGACGTGATAGTACAGCATGCGCTTGTTGGCGCCGGCCTTGGCCGCGATGCGGTCGACGCGCGCGCCGGCGAGCCCGTGGGCGGAAAACTCCTGCTTGGCGGCTTCGAGAATGCGCAGCCGCATCCCCTCGGGGTCGCGCTGCCATTTCAGAGTTCGCTTTGCCTTTGCCAAACCGGATGCTCGCTGGGTGGTCACAAGACGCATGTAACACGCGGGCGGGCGTTTGAGAATGTCTCGTGCCCCGGGACGCAGCGCAGCGCTGTCCCGGCGATGCGAAGCATCGTCCGGTTCAGCGGTGCGCTGCAGAGCCGGGGCCCATGTCTCCAAGCGAGAAGTCGCCGCCTTCTGGGTCCCGGCTCTGCGGAGCGTCACTGCGTGCCGCACCGCGTCCGGGACACGAGAGTTTCGTAGGGTGGGCAAAGGCGCTCTTGCGCCGTGCCCACGTCTTCTCATCACGTGGGCACGCTTCCGCCTTCGCTCTTCGAGCTACGGCGGACAAGTCGCTTTGCCCACCCTACGGGAGTCTTCGAACGGAGAAAGCAGCGCGCCTCACTCCACCGGCTTGGGCGACCGCTCCAGCAGCACGGTCTGGATCCCGCAGGTGCCGTTCCGCACCGTCATGATCCGCGTGCCCGGCTTGCGGCCATTGCGGACTTCGGTGACGTCGAGGCCGGCCGCGATCAGGCGGGCGCGGGTGGCGTCGATGTCGGCGACGCGCCAGCTCAGGCCCCAGAGACGGTCATGCGCGGCATCGCCGCCCGCCACGGGGCGGCGCACCACCTCGACGATGAGGTCGCCGCAGCGGAAGAACATCAGCTGGCCCCAATCCTGGTGCGAGCGGTCGAGCGCGAGGTCGAGCCCGAGCCGCGCGCCGTAGAGCGCGGCGGCGCGCTCGGAATCCTCGGTGGTGATCACGACATGATCGAGCCCGTCGACCGGCGCGATGTCGGTCGCAACCGATTTGGGGCGCTCCTCGGCAAGCTCGAGGAAGAACATGCGCACGCCGCGCGTCAGCTCGGTGGCGGCGCGGGTACGCTTCCAGTGCAGGACGGCGTCGGTCGCGGCATCGCTGCTTTCGACCTCGGCGACCGGATCCGGCTTGAGCGCCACCCGCTCCAGCCGCCGGTGCATCTTGCCCATGTCCGCGACACGAAAGCACAGGCTGGCGAGCACGCCCTCGTGGTCGTCGAGAAGCGCGCGCATGCGGTCGGCGGTGACGCTGAAGCCGCTCGGCGCCATCAGCTCGATCGTCATGTTTTCGAGAGTGAACAGCACCCGGTCGGCGCCCTCGCCCGAATTCTGCCAGGCCGGCGCGCGGGCGAGCAGCGTTTGATAGGCCGCCCTGGCCGCGCCGATATCCCTGACCAGAACGACGATGTGATCGAGGCCGGTGATCATGCTCCCTCCTCCGCAACGGACCGGAACCGAAACGCCCGTGAGGTCGTTGGCTCTGCCCGAGCGGCTCGCCCAGCCACGGTCGTATTCCGCCCCCAGGCCGACCTCAAGCACCTATCGCCATGACTTTGCGAATATTTTGGCTCCCGCGGAAGCGGTGCTAAGGTAAGCAGCAGGTCGGGACCACCCAGCGCATCACGGACAACCAATGCAGGCTCTCTTTATCGGACAGACCTATATCGACGTCGTCTTCATCACCGACCACATGCCGACCGGCGACGAGAAGCACGTAGCCTCGGACTACGCGGTTTCCTTCGGCGGCAATGCCGTGACGGCGGCGTTCTGCTGCGCCAAGCTCGGCATCGTGCCGGATCTGATCGCCACCGCCGCCAATGACTGGCTGGGGCGCATGTTCCAGGACATGTGCGCGAAATACGCGATTTCGCTGCATGCGCGGAAGGTGAACCAGTCCTCGCTATCCTTCATCATGCCGAAGGACGGCAAGCGCGCCATCGTCCGCTGCCGCGACGATACCCACATCCACCCCTTCCCGATCCTCAATCTCGGCAATTGCCGCGCGCTGCATATCGACGGCCACCAGCCCGATGCCGCGATCCACTACGCAAAAGTCTGCCGCGAGGCGGGCATCCTGACCTCGCTCGATGGCGGCGGCCTGCGCACCAACACCCATGAGCTCCTGGAATTCATCGACGTCGCGATCGTCGCCGAACGCCTGTGCGAGCAGATGGACCTGACGCCGGAGAAGATGCTGGAGTACCTGAAGAGCCGCGGCTGCAAGATCGGCGGCGTCACCATGGGTGAGAAGGGCCTGCTCTGGTACAACGAGACCGGCACGGTCGAGACCATGCCGGCGATGCCGATCCCGCGCGAGCGCGTGATCGACACCAACGGTGCCGGCGACGTGTTCCACGGCGCCTATGTCTATTCCTATCTCGCCCATCCCGGCAAAAGCTGGCGCGAGCATTTTGACTTCGCGCGCGCCGCCTCGACCTACAAGATCCAGCGCCTCGGCAACGAGGCCGGCCTGCCGACGCTTGTCGACATCGCCAAGGTCAGGCACGAGTTCGAGGTCAGGGTCTAGGCTCACATGGGGCGCGTCTTCGTCGCCGGCAGCATCAACATGGACGTGGTGGCGACGGCCGATCGCCACCCACGCGTCGGCGAGACCGTCGCAGGGCGTCAGGTGCTGTATTTTCCGGGTGGTAAGGGCGCGAATCAGGCGGTGGCGGCGTCGCGGCTTGGCGCGCGGACGACGCTGGTCGGGCGGCTGGGCAAGGACTCCTTCGGGGCCGAGCTGAAAGCCTTCCTCGGCGCTCAGGGCATCGACCTCGGCTATATCAAGGAGACGGCGGAGGCCCATACCGGCACGGCGATCATCACGGTGGCGGAAGCCGACAACACCATCGTCGTCATCCCCGGCAGCAATGCGCTGGTCAGTGCGGACGATGTCAGCGTCGTGCCGCTGCTGAAGGGCGATGTCGCGGTCAGCCAGTTCGAGATCCCGCTGCCGACGATCGCCGCGTTCTTTCAGCGCGCGCGAGAGGCGGGCGCCGTGACCGTGCTCAACCCGGCGCCGGCGCAAAAGATGTCGAGCGAGCTGCTGGCGCTGGTCGACATCCTCGTGCTGAACGAGACCGAGCTCGGCTTTCTCGCGGGCGTGGAGCTGTCCGAGAGTGACGAGGGCGCGCGCATCATCGACGTCGCGCGAAAACTTCAGGCGCGCGAGGACCAGACCATCTGCGTCACGCTCGGCAAGCGCGGCGTGCTGGCGCTCGCTGCCAGCGAGGAGCTTTCAGTCGCAGGCCGCGCGGTGAAGGCGATCGACACCACCGGCGCCGGCGATTGCTTCGTCGGCGCGCTCGCATCGCAACTGGCTGACGGCGTGCAACTGCGCACTGCCCTCGCCTTCGCCAACGCCGCCGCCTCGATCAGCGTGCAGCGCATGGGCGCCGGGCCGTCGATGCCGACGGCCGCGGAGGTGGCGGCGGTCATATAGGACGGAGCGTGCTTCCTTCGCCTCTCCCCGCCTGCGGCAGGGCTATCGCAGATGGCTTCTTGGTGACGGCCAGAGCAAGCGCCTCGTCCTTCGAGACGACCGCTTCCAGCGGTCTCCTCAGGATGAGGCTAAGCAGCATTGCCCCCGCTGAAATTGCTGCCGCGCACTCCGCCCTCATCCTGAGGGCCCGCCATCGGCGGGCGTCTCGAAGGATGCGCTGCGGGCGAGCTATCCGCCACGCATCTTCATATGCGATAGCCCCGCCGCAAGCGGGAAGAGGGAGAAGAACATCACGCCAGCGCGCTCTTCAGGTCGAAGCTCTCGTCCGCGGCCTGTTCCGGCGTGATCGAGCGGTCCATGCTCTGCAGCCGGCGGCCGAACATGTGATCGCCGGCGCGATTGATCGATTCGATGCCGAGCAGTCTGTCGCCGTGATAGCAGAACGCCGAGAACGCCTTCCTGGCGGGATCGCCGCGCAGCACGACGCGGTCGTAGCCGGTGGTGAGGCCGGCGATCTGGAGCTTGTCGTCGCCCTGATCGCTCCAGAACCAGGGATGGCTGTCGTACGGTTTGCGGTCGCCGGTCAGGCGTGCGGCGAGACAGCGGGCGTGGTCGGTCGCGTTCTGCACCGATTCCAGCCGCAGCGAGCTACCGAAGCGAGGACTTGCGAACAGCGCGCAGTCGCCGATCGCGGAGATATCAGGGTCGGCCGTCGACAGATATTCGTCGACGATGATGCCGGCGGCAACCGGCAGCCCCGCCTCGGCCGCGAGCTCGATGTTCGGCAGCACGCCGACGCCGACCACGACGAGGTCGGCGGGCAGATGCCGGCCGTCGCTCAAGGACACGCCGGTGACCTTGCCGCCCTCCGCTTCGATGGAGGTGGCCTGCACGCCGAGATGGATGCGGATGCCGGCCTCGCGATGGCGTTCCTGGAAATACTCGGAGACTTCCGCCGTCACCGCGCGCGCCATCACGCGCGGGGCGAGTTCGAGCACGTCGACCTCGAGCCCCTTGATGCGCGCGGTGGCCGCAAATTCGAGACCGATGAAACCGGCGCCAATCACGACGACACGCGTCTTCGACGGCATGATCGCCCGCAGCGCCTCGCTGTCGTCGAGGATGCGCAAATATTTCACGTCGGGCAGATTGGCGTTTGGCAGATCAAGCAGCCGGTTGCGCGCGCCCGTCGCCAGCACGAGGTGGCCGTAAGGCAGCGTCTCGCCGGAAGCGAGAAGCAGCTTGTGCCCGGCGCGGTCGATCGACACGGCGCGCCCCGAGATCAGCTCGATGGTCTGGTCCTGGTAGAATTTCTCCGGCCGGAACATCAGGCTCTCCGGCCCCGCCGAGCCCTTGATATAGCCCTTGGACAGCGGCGGCCGCTGATAGGGCAGATGCGCCTCGTCATTGATCAGGCAGACGCGGTCCGAAAACGCAGCCTGGCGCAGGGATGCCGCGACCTGGTAGCCGCCATGGCCGGCACCGACGATGATCACCGGACCGTCCGTCATCGGAGCAGCCCATTTCCGGAGACACGAGCGTGACCCATGTCGTCTCCTCTCTCGCTGATTTTGGTTTGCTGGCCTTTCGAGGAGCCGGCGCTCGTGTCCGTCCCTTGGCGAAGGCGGGCCCATTTGAGCCTATCGCTCCGCCCGGCGCAAGGGCGGCGGCCGGGGATTGTCTCCCCTCGCCTTCTGCGATTTAGTTGCAGCAACGAACCTCTTGCCGGGGATATTCCAGATGCCAGCTCCTGTCTCCAAGCCCGACGATCCCGCCCTGCTGCAGATCGACGGCCCGATTGCAACCATCACGCTCAACCGCCCCACAGCGTTCAACTCGATCAACCTCGCCATCGCGCAGAAGCTCGAGCAGCTTGCGAGCTATATCGAAGGCGACGACGCCATCAGGGTTCTGGTGATCGAAGGCGAAGGCCGCGCCTTCTCGGCCGGCGGCGATCTGCAGACGATTGGAGCCGCCGCCGAGGCCGGCACGGTGACGCCAGTCGTCGGCGAGCTGCTCAAGCACTATCACGCCTTCATCGAGATCATCAGGCGCATGCCGAAGATCTCGCTGTCGAGCGTGCACGGCTCGGCCGCCGGCGCCGGCATGGGCCTCGCCTTCGTCACCGACCTCTGCATCGCCGCAGAGGATGCCAAGTTCACGCCGGCCTATGCCAAGATCGGCGTGTCGCCGGACGGCGGCTCCACGGTCGGCATCGTCGGCACGGTCGGCTCGCGCCGCGCGCTGCAGATCTTTCTCGCCGAGGACAATTTTACCGCGCAGCAGGCCTATGAATGGGGTCTCGTCGCCAAGACCGTTCCTGCGACCGAGCTGAAGGCGGCGACGCGGCAGCTCGCCGAGCGCCTCGCCCAGAACCCGCCGGCGGCGATCGCCGGCACCAAGTCGCTGGTCTATGCGGCCACCACCACGCCCGTAAAACAGCAGCTCGAAGCCGAGGAGCACAAGATCATCATGGCGATGAACACGGAGGCGTTTCGCACCGCCGTGAAGAAATTCACGAGCAAGTCGAAGTGACACCCGCGCGCACGTTCTACGGCCTGCGTCACGGCGCGACCGACTGGAATCGCAAGGGACTGTTCCAGGGCCGCACCGACAACCCACTGAACGAGGACGGTCTGCGGCAAGCACACGAGGCAGCTAGCATGTTGCGCGGCGTCGGCATCAGCCGCATCGTCGCAAGCCCCCTGGTGCGCGCGGCGCGAACGGCCGAGATCATCGCGGACGCGATCTCGGTGCCGCTGGCGGTCGATGATCGGATCATCGAGTTCGATTTCGGCAGCTTCGAGGGACTTCCCGTCCGCGACCTCATGGTCAAGCACGGCGTCACATCAGCGACGGGCCTCGTGTCGATCCTGCCTGCCGACGGCGAAAACTGGGACGCCATGGCCGGACGCTCGCTGGCCTGCGTCTCGGCGTGGCTCGCGCGTCACCCTGACGACAACCTTCTGTTCGTCTGCCACGACGCGGTGATGCAAGGAATGGCGAACGCGCTGTGCGGCAGCTACTTCAAGAACAGCCACGGCACGCCGTTCCGCTACGTGCACGAAAACGAGCGATGGCGTGTCGAGCAGGTCGCTATTGCGGACAGATATAGCCCGTCCCCGTCGGCGACTTGAAGCAGCCGACCGATTCCGGGAGCACGTGCCGCGGCAGCCACAGCACCACGCTCGGAAAGTAGATCGCGAACGCGATCGTCGCCAGGAACACCACATAGATCGGCAATGCGGCGCGCAGCGCCTTGGCAAAGCTGATGCCGACGAATTTCGAGGCCATCAGCAGCACCAAACCGTAAGGCGGCGTGATCAGGCCGAAGGCGAGCGTTGCGATCAGCACCACACCCATGTGCACGGCGTTGATGTCGCCGGCTTCCGTCAGCGCGTTGACCAGGGGCATGAAGATGATGATGGTCGGGACCGGCTCGATGAAATCGCCGACCACGGTGAACAGCAGCACCATGAGCAGCATGATCAGATGCGGGTCGTTTCCGGCGATGGACGTGATCCACTCGGCGATATAGGTCGCACCGCGCAAATAGGCGAGCATCCAGCCGAAGGCGTTGGCGGCGCCGATCGTGATCAGCGGCAGCGAGAAGATCAGGCCGGCGAGGCAGAAATCGTACGGGATCTTGCTGATGTGCCCGCGGTTCAGCGCGGGGATCACGACCAGGATGATCCAGACCACGGCGACGACGCCCGCCTCCGTCGGCGTGAACCATCCGGTGAGGATGCCCCCTAACAGGATCACGGGGATCATCAGCGGCAGAGCCGCATCGCCCGCGGCAAACACCACCTGCCGCAGCGGCGCGCGCGGCTTGCGCAGGCCGGACGGGCCGAAGAAATAGCAATAGATCATCAGGCCGAAGCCGATCATCAGCCCCGGCACCACACCCGCCATGAACAGGCCGGCGATCGAGACGTTGCCGACCGCGCCATAGACCACCGCCGTGATGCTCGGCGGCACCAACGCCGCGATGGTCGAGGCCGAGGCGATGATGGCGGCGATGAAGGCGGGCTCGTAGCCCTCGCGCTTCATCGGGCCGCCCAGCGCGCGGCTCATCACGGCGACGTCGGCGGTGGTCGAGCCCGACATCTCCGAGAAGAACATGCTGAAGACGACCACGACCTGCGACAGCCCGCCCCTTATATGCCCGACCAGCGACACCGACAGGTTGGCGATCCGCACCACCACGTTCGCCGAGCTCATGAGCTCGCCGACCAGCAGGAAGAACGGGATCGCCAGCAGCGCCTCGGAATCGACGCCGTCGAAGATCTTCTGGATGATGGCGGCGAGCGAGACGTCCGACAGGATCGCGCCGATGAAGACGCCGGCCATCAGCGAGAACGGCACGGGCACACCGAGATAGCCGAACGACAGGAAGCAGATCGACATCAATGCCAGGACGACGGGTGCGCTCACGGCTGCGCCCTCATCTGTGCCTCGGTGAGACCTGGCGCAGCATCTTCCTCGGGCGGCTCGGGATGGTCGAAGCCGTTGCGCAGGCCGTTGACGAGCTGCTCGATGGTGAACAGGCCGATCAGCACGCCCGAAAGCGGGATGATCGCATAGAGCGAGGCGATCGGCGTGCCCGACGGCAGACGAAAGCTGCCGAAGCCGCGCAGATAGTTCTGATAGCCGTACCAGATCAGGCAGAAGGCGACGCCGAGCACGACGAGACGGATGATCACCTCGACGACCAGCCGCGGCGTGCCATGCATCGCCTCGGAGATCGCGGTGAGATAGAGATGATCGTTGCGCCGGGTCGCGGCCGCCGTGCCGAGGAAGATCGCGTAAATGAACAGCGTCGAGGTGACTTCCTGAAGCCACAGCCAGGGGTGGCCGATGGTGCGGGTGACGATGTCGGCGGTGACCGACAGCGAGAAGCCGAAGCAGAGCACACCGCAGAGGATCATCAGCGCAAGCTCGAGCCAGTCGAGCGCGCGCCATTTCAGGTGGCGCTGGCGTTGAACGAGCAGTTTGTCGGCGATTGCCATCAATGTCCCCCGTCGTTCCGAGCTAGTGCGGAATGATTGAGTTGAGTCGGCGGCTGCGGGTGGTCTGAACCTCTCCCGCTTGCGGGAGAGGCATAGGCCGCCTTCGGCGGCCGTTCCTTAAGATACGCCGAGGTGAAACCTCGGCTATGGCGGAGCGCCGGGTGAGGGCTCTCTCCTCATTGGGAGTCTCTCCGCAGAGGCACCCTCTCCCCTACCCTCTCCCGCAAGCGGGAGAGGGAGTGCACCGTCTGCCGTCGGCCCTAATTGATCGACCGGATCAGATTCTTGATCTTCTCGGCGTGCGGGCCGAGATCCTTGGCGAGCTTGTCGAGATAGGGATCGGCGACCGCCGTAAAACTCTTCTTGTCGACATTGTCGACGATCTTCACGCCCATCTTCTTCAGCTTTTCGGCCGCGGTGCGTTCGAGCTCGAATGCCTTTGCCGGCTCCTTGGAGCTGATCTCGTTGGCCGCGGTCTGCACCCAACCCTTCTGTTCGGCGGAGAGACTCTGCCAGAGCTTGTCGGAGATGAACACCAGCGCGTTGTTGGCTTCGTGTTCGGTGATGTTGAGAACAGGGGCGACCTCGTAGTGCTTGTTGACGAGGTAGACATTGATGCTGTTCTCAGCGACGTCGACCACGCCGGTCTGCAAGCTGGTGTAGACGCTGCCGAACGGCATGTGCACGGTCTGGGCGCCGTAGGCCGGGAACATGGTGTCCTCGGTCGCGGTCGCCTGCACGCGGATCTTCAGGCCCTTGATGTCGCCGACATTGTGGACTTCCCGCTTCGAGTACATGTGGCGCACGCCCTGCGAGCCGGTCGCGATCACGTGCAGACCCTGCGTGGTCTCGTCGATCATGGTCCTCAGCGCCTCGAACACGCGGGGATCGGCGAGGCCCTTGATGACGTGGTTCTCGTCGCGGAACAGGAAGTGCAGGGACATCACGCCGGCCTGCGGCGAGATCGTCGCGGTGTTGGCGGAGGAGATGATCGCGAACTCGACGTCCCCGGCCTTCACGAGCTGGAGCACCTGCGGCTCCTGCCCGAGCTGCGCGCCGGGATACTGGTCGATGATCATGGTGCCCTTGCTCAATTCCTTGAGCTTCTCGGCGAAGAGGTCACCCGCGATGGAATAGCCGGTGTTGCGCGGCTGGTCGTAGGCAAAGCGATAATGCTTTACCTCCTGTGCCCCGGCCCCCGTGACGAACAGCATGGCGGCCGCGGCCACCAACCCATGTAGGAATCTTGGCATGGATCGCGCAATCATCGTTTCCCCCTGTTTTATCGCCCGCCGCTTGTGCGGTCTGAGCGTTCGTGCGAGTCGCTAATCCGTCTTTGGTCCAGTCCTCTGCATAAAGTCGAAATCGCAGCCCTCATCGGCCTGCATGATGGTCTCGTTGAACAGCCAGGCGTAGCCGCGCCGCGCCTCTTCGGGCGCAGCGGCCGGCTTCAAGGCGGCGCGCCGACGCTCCAGCTCGGCGGCGTCGACCAGCAGCTCGATGCTGCGCTTGGCCACATCGAGGCTGATCATGTCGCCGTTCTTCACCAGCGCCAGCGGCCCGCCGACGGCGGATTCCGGGGTGATGTGCAGCACGATGGTGCCGAACGCAGTGCCGCTCATGCGCGCATCGGAGATGCGCACCATGTCCTTGGTGCCGCCGCGCGCGAGCTTCTTCGGGATCGGCAGGTACCCCGCCTCGGGCATGCCCGGCGCGCCCTTGGGGCCGGCATTGCGCAGCACCAGCACGTCGTCGGCGGTAACGTCGAGATCGGGATCGTCGACGCGCAAGGTCATGTCCTCGACGGATTCGAACACCACGGCGCGCCCGGTGTGCTGCAGCAGTTTCGGGCTCGCGGCCGACTGCTTGATGACCGCGCCGCGCGGCGCGAGATTGCCGTGCAGGATGGCGAGGCCGCCTTCCTTCTTGATCGGATTGTTGCGCGGCCGGATCGCGTCCTGGCCGGGCACGTCCTCCGCATTCGCGACGACGTCGCGCAGCGTCTGGCCCGAGATGGTCTTCGCATCGAGATCGACGAGATCGCCGAGATGCGCCAGCAGCTTCGGTACGCCGCCGGCATGATGGAAATGCTCCATGTAGTGCTCACCTGACGGCTTGAGGTCGACCAGCACCGGCACCTCGCGGCCGATCTGATCGAACGCGCCGAGGTCGAGCCGGTGCGGCGAGCGATGCGCCATCGCGGTCAGATGGATCAGGCCGTTGGTCGAGCCGCCGATGGCCTGAAGCACGACCTGCGCGTTCTTGAAAGACGCAGGTGTGAGCAACTCGCTCGGCTTCGGTCCCTTGGTCTTGGCCATCTCGGCAGCAACCTTGCCGCTGGCCTCAGCCAGACGAAAGCGCTCGGCATGCGGCGCGGGAATCGTCGCGCTCATCGGCAGCGACAGCCCCATGGCCTCGATCATGCAGGCCATGGTCGAAGCCGTGCCCATCACCATGCAGGTGCCGACGGATGGCGCGAGGCGCCCGTTCACCGCCTCGATCTCGGCATCGTCGATGTCGCCGGCGCGATATTTCGCCCAGAGACGGCGGCAGTCGGTGCAGGCGCCCAGCACCTCGCCCTTGTGATGGCCGACCACCATCGGCCCAACCGGAATGACCACGGTCGGCAGGTCCGCGCTGATCGCCGCCATCACCTGTGCGGGAAGAGTCTTGTCGCAGCCGCCGATCACGATCACCGCATCCATCGGCTGGGCGCGGATCATCTCCTCGGTATCCATCGCCATCAGATTGCGCAGATACATCGAGGTCGGATGCGCAAAGCTCTCGGCGATCGAGATGGTCGGGAACACGAACGGCATCGCGCCCGACAGCATCACGCCGCGCTTGGCGGCTTCGATGATCTGCGGGACGTTGCCGTGGCAGGGGTTGTAGTCGCTATAGGTGTTGGTGATGCCGACGATCGGGCGCTCCAGCGCGTCGTCGGAATAGCCCATGGCCTTGATGAACGCCTTGCGCAGGAACAGCGAAAAGCCGGCATCGCCATAGCTCGTCAGACCCTTGCGCAAGCCACTCGTCATCACGTCACTCCTTCCAGGTTACCATTGTGGTACAGGCTGCCCCTGGATTGTCAATAAGATTGGTCCATATTGTCGCATTTTCGGCCTATGAACGCTGCTTTGGCCGCAAATTATTGACAATCCATCCCTTCCCTGCTCCACAGGGCGGGCCGGCCAGGCGCCGGGAGGCTGAGGGCATGTCCGACATTCGCACCGCAGACGCCATGACGGTCCGGCGCGACGATCCGGACGACGTCGTCGCGCGGCTGGAGGAAGACATCATCTTCGGCCGCCTCGCGCCCGGCGCGCGCCTCACCGAGGACGCGCTGATGTCGCGCTATGGCACGTCGCGGCACTTCGTGCGGCAGGCGCTGGTGGATGCGGAGCGGCGCGGCATCGTCCGCCGCGAGAAGAATGTCGGCGCCACCGTCCGGTTCTACTCGGCCGAGGAGGTGCGGCAGATCTACGAGGTCAGGGAGATGCTGACCCGGCAGGCCGCGCTGATGATCCCCCTGCCCGCGCCGCAAGGCCTGATCGACGAGCTGGCCGCGCTGCAACGGCAATATTGCGCCAAGGCCGACGTGCAGGATCTGCGCGGCATCCACGAGGCCAACGACGCCTTCCACCTCGCGCTGTTCTCCGCCTGCGGCAATCCCTATCTGGTGCGCTCGCTGCAGGACTACATGAACCTGACGCTACCGATGCGCGCCAAGAACCTCGCCGACCGCGAGGGCCTCGCGCAATCGCGCCGCCAGCACGAGCTGATGATCGAGCTGTTGAAGGGCCGCGACAGCTGGGCGCTGGCGCAGCTCTGCGTCGACCACATGCAGTTCAGCAAGTCGGATTATCTGGCGCGGATTGCGGGCGACAGCTAGCGCCGGCCACTCCTTCGCCTCTCCCCGCTTGCGGGGAGAGGCCGGAATTTGCGCAGCAAATTCCGGGTGAGGGGGACTCGCCGCGAGTCCAACTCTCACCGTCCCCGCGGAAACTCCCCCTCACCCCAACCCTCTCCCCGCAAGCGGGGCGAGGGAGCACACCTGCGATGCCGGCGCCATGGAACTCGACGGAACTCATCCAATCGAGCGGATAATCTTTTGGTAGAATCCGCGCAATCACTCAACCGATTAACGGGTTGTTAGAGGGCTCTATCCCAAATGGTTTCAGAAATACATAACAACCATACCGGGTTCCATTGCCCGGAGCAGTCCCATGAATGTACCTGGTTTCCTGATCGCAGTGGCTTTCGGCGCAGCATTTTTCGCCGCGGAGTATGCATGGTACTACCAGCCCGATTTCATCAACCCGGACGTCCTGTTCAGCACGTTCTCCTCGGAACACATGAAGGCGCGCGCGGCCGTCAAACATGCGCTGATCGATCCGGACTCGGCCAAATTCAGCGCACTGCATTCAGTCGAGGCCGGCGCGGCGAGGTATGTTTGCGGCGGCGTCAAGGCAAGGGACAAGTCCGGCCATTCCATCGATGTCGCTTTCGTCTACACCGTGGCCATTGATTTTGCCCGCATCGACGACGACGGGCGGATCACGCATCAGCGTTCGGGATACAGACCTTGCCCCACTGAGGACAAGGTCGCGCAGCAGCGGCCGGGTGTGTCACCCGGCGTGGCGGCGGTCGTCAAAACCGTTCAGAAGGTCGCCCCCGACGTGCAGACGTCGGTTGCACCCGGCCTGACGTCGCCTGCAGCGTCAGTGGGCGGATCGTCATCCGGCGGCACGATGGAGCAGCAGGTCCGCGAGCTGGCCGCCAAGACCGTTCCGCCTGATGCTGCAAATTCACAAAGCGCAAATCCGCCCGCGAACCGCGGGGCTGCCAAGGAGAGCGAGTTGCGAGCCGATCGGCCTCCGGCCGCCTGGCCCACATTCCCTCCGGATCACGCATTGGCGCGATCAACCCGGAAACGAACCCCGTCCGAAGCACTGGCCCTGGCGAAAGACATCGAAGACCGCTGGAAGAAGGCGGAGTCATCGGCCAACATCTCGATGCGTCCTTCGCCGGAAGACATCAACGAGGCATGCCGCGCGCTGCTCACGATCGATTCAAAGGACGCCGACTATCCAAAAGCGTGGGCTGCGTTTACGCGACTGCAAAAGATGAGTCGGGACATCGCCAGTGGCTGATTTCGGCCGACGCGCTTCGCTCGTCGCCGGACGCACAAAGACCATTCAGTACCGTCTGAGCAAGCCGCGCTCGACGCTGGTCTCGCCATGATCGGCGCAGGCCCGTATCGGGTTCCTGATCAAGTCCGTCCGGACCCGGCTGAATGTCCTTCTGGCGGCTTCGGCGACCTCGGGGCGGAATTTTCCGGGATCGTAGCTCTCGCCATCAAAGGCCTTGATGGCCGCAGCATAGGCGTCGATCATCGCCATCGCGGCATCAGGGCTGCCGAGAAGGCGGGCGCCGAGTTGAACGCTGCCCGAACCATCGACCTCATAGCCGGAGCATCGCTGCTCCAGCACCGCGGATGCGGTGACGAGCTCGTCGAGGAACGCCGCTTCGGCCTCGCTGAGCGCTGCGGCTTGCGCCGGCGCTGAGACGATGAGTGCGAGCATCGCGACGGCTGGCATTGTTTTCAATGTCGCGGTTCTCCCCGTGGCTATCCGCGATCGAAGCTCCGCTGCGAATTGCGGTCGCGCGAGTCGTTTCCTTGGGGCATCAGCTCCGCAAAGCGACGTTGATCCAGATCAATGGGTAGAAAGCCGCCAACGTCCCGAGGCCGCGAGGGCCGGATGATGTCAGTGAGAGAAGACGCGCGTGCCGGCAGTCCACGCCCGCGGGCTTCCGAGGGGACTGGCTCCGATTTCCCAGCCCGCGCCACCCCACAGGGCGTCAACCACGCCAAGATCGCCCGCACCGTCACGGACAAAGAAGAGGTTCGGCGCGGAGCTGGTCTGCAGCGCCCCGCTTTCGCCGTTGGCCTGCAGCTTCAGGAGACACCAGATATCGGCAAGCTTGCTCTCGGCGCGAGCGCCCAGCTCATCGACGATCCGCGCGGCATTCGCGGGATTGTTCAAGACATGAGTCTGCAGAGACGTGTCGTCCGCGGTCTCGACCTTGACGGCGAAGCGGCGTGCGAAGGTCGCGCCGAGCCACGAAATCTTGACGGACGCGGTCGGCGCAATGTCCTCCCTGAAATGCTTGTTCGCAACGAAGGATTCGGTCAGGGGGATGGCGGCCGTTGACGGGGGATCGAGCGGCTCACCAGGCCTGCGCTTGAGCGAGCATTCGATCTTCGCACGCGGAGCGAGCGACGCCGAGCTGCCGCCATCGGCCTTCTTGTCGTCGGCGTAGGCGCTGAAACCCGATGCCGCCAGAACAATCACGAGACATGGGTTGAGCGCTAAGCGGCGCATTGCTGGCGTCCTTGAATGACCGATTCAAGAACAAGGTAAACTGTAGATTGCAGCTGTAAATCGAGGATTAGGTTTCTGGTTAAGCTTAAAGCAAGGAACTCATTTGAGAGAAATGCGAGCTATCTCCGGAACCATATGCGTCGACCTGGCACAGCGCGTGTTTGCAGCCGGACACTTCAATCGGAAACCAGATAACCACGCGGCCTTCTACTTGGCTGCCAAGCGCGCGATCGCCTGACTGGCCGGAGGAACCTGCCCGCCCGGTGCGGATATCGGCTGCGGCGTGGCGCGGCAGCATCTTGCCTGTGCGCGCAGCGGATTGTTCCACGTCCAGCGCACACTCCAGGCTTGGTTGTGGGCGTAGGCCGGGATGCGCCAGAACCAAATGGTTTCGTAGATACTGTCCCCGAATCGCTCCACATCCGGGCGCGGCGTTGGCCAGGATACCGCCGCAACGAGGACGACGGTCAACACCGCGGCCCCTGAGAGAACCATCTTGCGCATCTTGCTTCCACAATCGTTAGAATGAAAAGGGCGGTCATTTCCGCGCAACGCAATGCATAGAAGAAACGCTCACGTGTTCCGACAATAGAACGCCTATTTCCGAAAACGGAAATCCGGAACTCTACGGTGTGCACTCAGACGTTAGACGCAAGGGACGTTTCAGAACCTCCGCCGCAATCGCAATCGTGCCCTCTCCCGGCCCCGCAAGCCGAGCCGGGAGGGCGCACTACATTCGCGTCAAGTGTCAGCGCTTCTTCCAGTCGATGATGCGGCTCGGGTCGGCGTCGAACTCCATGCTGCAGAACGTACCGCCCTGGAAATAATCGCCGACCGGATCCGGCTTCAGCTTGGCCTGCTCGGCCATCGCGTGCTCGCGGAAATCCTCGGCGCGGCCGGTGGGGCGATAGCCGAATTCGTAGGCGCGACTGTTGTCCCACCAGGCGCGCTCGTTGAGGGAGGCGCCATAGAAGACCTCGAAATGGATGTCGGGATGTTCGAGCCCGATGCGGCAGAGCTGCACGAGGTCGTCGGGCTTGAGCCAGATCGAGAGCCGGCGCTGGTCGAGCGGCATGTCGCCGAAATTGCCGATGCGCAGGCAAGTCACCTTCAGCCCATGCTTGTCGGCGTAGAGCGCGCCGACGGCCTCGCCGAACACCTTGCTGACGCCGTAGCGCCCATCCGGGCGGGGGGTGACGTCGGTGCCGATCTTGTGGTGGCGCGGATAGAAGCCGACGGCGTGGTTCGACGAGGCGAACACCACGCGCTTGACGCCCTTGCGATACGCCGCCTCGAACAGATTGTAGCCACCGATGATGTTGGCCTGGAGGATTTGATCCCACGTGCCTTCGACCGAATAGCCGCCGAAATGGATGATGCCGTCGACACCCTCGCAGATCGCCTCGCATTGCGCGAGATCGGCGAGGTCCGCCGCCTTGAATTTTTCGTTCGCGGCGAGATCGGCCGGCGGCTTGATGTCGGAGAGCAGGAGATCCGGGTAGATCGGCGGCAGCAGTTTTCGCAGGCTCGTGCCGATTCCGCCCGAAGCTCCCGTCATCAAAATACGCGGCATATCTTCCCTCGCCTGTGGTGACCGATTTGCGGCCGTAGATAACTGATGCTAGCAGACTTGGACAGAGGGAACGTAACAACGAGAATTGCACATGAACGATGCATCGTCCCGCACTCAAGGCTGGCAGCCGGCGACCTATTACCCCGATCCGGCGATAAAAGCACTGGACCCCCGCTTCGAAAAATACTGGCTGAAACTTTCGGCGGTGGAGCGGCTGGCGACCGGGCTGCGCTGGGCCGAAGGTCCGGTGTGGTTCGGCGACGGGCGCTATCTGCTCTGCAGCGACATTCCGAACCAGCGCATCATCAAATGGGAGGAAGAGACCGGCGCAGTCAGCGTATTCCGCAAACCTTCCAACTTCGCCAACGGCAACACAAGGGATCGCCAGGGCCGGCTGATCACCTGCGAGCACGGCGGGCGGCGCGTGGTGCGCACCGAATATGATGGCAGCATCACCGTGCTGATGGATTCCTTCAACGGCAAGCGGCTGAACTCGCCGAACGACGTCGTGGTCAAATCCGATGGCTCGATCTGGTTCACCGATCCGACCTTCGGCCTGCTCGGCAATTACGAGGGCTACAAGGCCGAGCCGGAGATCGAGCCGAACGTCTACCGGCTCGATCCCGCGACGGGCAAGGCGACCATCGTCGCCGAAGGCGTGCTCGGTCCGAACGGGCTGTGCTTCTCGCCGGACGAGAAGATCCTGTACGTCGTGGAATCACGTGGGCAACCGAACCGCAAGATTCTCGCCTATGACGTTTCGCCTGAGGGCACTTCGATCTCCAGCAAGCGCGTCCACATCGATGCAGGCCCGGGCACGCCCGACGGCATGCGCTGCGACATCGACGGCAATCTGTGGTGCGGCTGGGGCATGGGCGATCCCGAACTCGACGGCGTCGTGGTGTTCGCGCCCGACGGCGTCATGATCGGCCGCATCGCACTGCCCGAACGCTGCGCCAATCTCTGCTTCGGCGGCGTCAAGCGTAACCGCCTGTTCATGGCCGCGAGCCAGTCGATCTACGCGCTGTATGTGAACACGCAGGGCGCGTTGGGGGGATAGTCTCTCCGCAGCGCCGGTCTCGTAGGGTGGGCAAAGCGGAAGCGTGCCCACCACTTCTTGTTCGTCGCGCGATGGTGGGCACGTCGCTACGCTCCTTTGCCCACCCTACGAGACCTCGCGTTGTCGAAACACATTGGCCAAAACAAAAAACGCCGGAGCGGTTTTCCGCTCCGGCGCTTTGTTCGTTCAGGCGCTGAAATCTACGCCGCGTTGAAGCCGGCGACGGCCTTCACTTCGAGGAAGTCCTCGAGGCCGTACTTGCCCCACTCGCGACCGTTGCCCGACTGCTTGTAGCCGCCGAACGGCGCGGTGCGGTCGTTGGGCACGCCCTGGAGGTTGACGTTGCCGGCGCGGATCTGGCGGCCGACGCGCTTGGCGTCCTCGACCGTCGCGCCCGAGACGTAGCCGGCAAGGCCGTACGGCGTGTCGTTGGCGATCTGCACGGCGGCGGCTTCGTCCTTGGCACCGAGGATGGTCAGCACCGGTCCGAAGATTTCCTCCTTCGCGATCGTCATCTCGGGGGTGACGTCGGCGAAGATGGTCGGACGGACATAGAAGCCCTTGTTGACGCCTTCGGGCAGGCCCGGGCCGCCGGCGACGAGGGTCGCGCCCTCGTCGATGCCCTTCTTGATCAGCGCCTGGATCTTGTCCCACTGACCGCGATTGACGACCGGGCCGATGGTGGTGCCTTCGCCGCGGGGATCACCGGCCTTGGTCTTGTCGGCGACGGCCTTCGCGATCGCGGAGACTTCCTTCATCTTCGACAGCGGCACGATCATGCGCGAGGGCGCGTTGCAGGACTGGCCGGAGTTGTTGAACATGTGCATCACGCCGCCGGTCACCGCCTTCGTGAGGTCGGCGCCTTCGAGGATGACGTTCGGCGACTTGCCGCCGAGTTCCTGGCTGACGCGCTTCACGGTGGGCGCGGCGCGCTTGGCCACGTCGATGCCGGCGCGGGTCGAGCCGGTGAAGGAGATCATGTCGATATCAGGATGCTCGCTCATGGCGGCACCGACCTCGGGGCCGAGGCCGTTGACGAGGTTGAACACGCCCTTGGGCACGCCCGCTTCATGGAGGATCTCCGCGAAGATCAGCGCCGAGGTCGGCGTGAACTCCGACGGCTTCAGGATCATGGTGCAGCCGGCGGCGAGCGCGGGCGCGACCTTGCAGGCGATCTGGTTCAGCGGCCAGTTCCAGGGCGTGATCATGCCGACCACGCCGATCGGCTCGCGCAGCACCATGGCGGTGCCGACCGGCTCCTCGAAATGATAGTTCTTGAGCACGTCCAGCGTGGTCATGAGATGGCCGAGGCCGGCGCCGGCCTGCAGCTTCTCTGCCATCGGCAGCGGCGCGCCCATCTCGTCGGAGACGGCGGCGCCGATCTCCTTGAGGCGGGTCTTGTAGACCTCGATGATTTTCGAGAGCAGCGCGACACGCTCGTCGCGGCTGGTCTGGGAGAACGTTGCGAAGGCGCGCTTGGCGGCGGCAACGGCCTTGTCGACATCGGCCTTGGAGCCGAGCGCAACCTCGTACATCGCCTCTTCCGTCGCGGGATTGACCACGGCGGTGGACTTCTTGACGGCGGGATCGACCCAGGCACCGTCGATGTAGAATTGCAAGCGATTGACCATCGTTAACCTCTTCTTGGGGGCTTGGAGGGGGCGTTTCGGCAGGCATCCTTGCACGAAAGCGCCGGCAATTGAACCCGCCATATGCGGGGCCAGCGTTGCGGCGGACGGAGGTTATATGAGCCGATGGCGGGAGGGAGGCAAGGTGGCACCCGCCGTCGTCCTGGCGAAAGCCAGGACCCATTACCACCAAGCTGAGTTGGTTTGCGCCGGTGTCTACCACCTGCGGCCGACAACGACTGCCGCGGCGTATGGGTCCTGGCTTTCGCCAGGACGACGACGGAGACTTAAACAGCCATCTTCCGATGCAGCACCGGCGCGCCGGTGGTGAGGCTTTCGGCCGCATCGATGATCGCATTCGCATCGATGCCATAGTGGCGATAAAGGTCCGCGATGCTGCCGGTCTGGCCGAACTGCTCGACGCCGAGCGCCTCGACGCGATGGCCGCGGACGCTGCCGAGCCAGCCGAGCGCGGAGGGATGGCCGTCGATCACGGTCACGATGCCGCAGTCGCGCGGCAGCGGCGCCAGCAGTTTTTCGATGTGGCTGAGATGCTGCACGCCACGCCGGTCGCGCCGCAATTTCCGCGCGGCGGTCCAGCCCGCGTGCAGGCGGTCGGCCGAGGTGATCGCAAGCAGGCCGACGTCGCGGCGGCTCTCGCCGATGAAGCCCGTGGCCTCGATCGCCTCAGGCGCGATCGCGCCGGTATAGGCGATCACGGCCTCGGCATTCGGGCCCGGCTTGCGCAGCCAATAGGCGCCATCGGTGATGCCCTGCGCAAGCTCAGGCGTCATGATCCGCTGCGCCTGCTCGATGCTCCGCGTGGAGAGGCGCAGGTAAACGGAACCGCCCTCGCCCGGGTCGCGCTGCATGTGGTCAAAACCCCAGCCCATGATCACGGCGAGCTCGTCGACGAAGGCCGGCTCGAACGAGGCGAGCCCGTCCTGCGCCATTCCGATCAGGGGCGTTGCAATCGACTGGTGCGCGCCGCCCTCGGGCGCGAGCGTGATGCCCGACGGCGTCGCCGCCGCCATGAAGCGCGCATCCTGGTAGCAGGCATAGTTCAGCGCATCGAGGCCGCGCTCGATGAAGGGATCGTAGAGCGTGCCGACCGGCAGCAGCCGCGCGCCGTTGATCTGGTGCGACAGGCCGAGCGCGGAGAGCATGATGAACAGGTTCATCTCGGCGATGCCGAGCTCCAGATGCTGGCCCTTGGGCGAGGCATCCCAGTTATAGGTGGAAGGAATTTTCTCGCTGCGGAATAAGTCCGCCTTTTCCGCCCTCGCGAACAGGCCGCGCCGGTTCACCCAGGGGCCGAGATTGGTCGAGACAGTCACGTCGGGCGAGGTCGTGACGATGCGTTTTGCCAGCTCGCTGTCGCTGCGCGCGATCTCGTTCAGCACCAGACCAAAGCCCTGCTGGGTCGACATCTGCGGCGACGGCTTGAAGGCGAGCTGCGCGGGCACCTCGACGACGGGCGCGGTCAACCGGCGGCCATCCTGGTTGAACGGCACGCGCGCGAGGAAGGCGTCGAGCTCGGCCGCGTCCTGCGCAAGGCCCTCATATTTGTCCCATTCGTGGCCGGGGCGGATGTTCTGGCTCTCGCGATATTTCTCCATCTGCGCGACCGTCATCAGGCCGGCATGGTTGTCCTTGTGGCCCTGGAACGGCAGGCCGACGCCCTTGATGGTGTAGGCGATGAAGCAGACCGGGCGGTCGTGGTCGATGGACTCGAACGCCTCCAGCATGCTCGCCATGTCGTGGCCACCGAGATTCGACATCAGCGCCAGCAGCTCCTCGTCGCTGCGCTTGTCGATCAGTTTCGTGATCGGGCCCTGATCGCCGATCTCATCGTGGAGATGCTTGCGGAAGGCCGCGCCGCCCTGGAAGCACAGCGCCGCATAGAGCGCGTTCGGGCAATTGTCGATCCAGCGCTTCAGCGCCTCGCCGCCGGGCTCGGCAAAAGCCTCGCGCATCAGGCGGCCGTATTTGACGATCACCACGTCCCAGCCGAAATTGCGGAACATGGTCTCGAACTTTTCCCACAGACCTTCGCGCACGACGGCATCGAGCGACTGGCGGTTGTAGTCGACCACCCACCAGGTGTTGCGCAGGCCGTGCTTCCAGCCCTCGGCGAGGGCTTCGAAGATGTTGCCCTCGTCCATCTCGGCATCGCCGACCAGCGCAATCATCCGCCCCTCGCGGCGGTCCTTCATCCAGCCATGCGCCTTGACGTAATCCTGCACCAGCGAGGAGAACAGCGTCTGCGCGACGCCGAGGCCGACCGAGCCGGTGGAGAAATCAACGTCGTCGACATCCTTGGTGCGCGAGGGATAGGACTGCGCGCCCTTGAAGCCGCGAAAGTTCTCCAGCTTCTCGCGGCTCTGCCGGCCGAACAGATACTGGATGGCGTGGAACACCGGGCTCGCATGCGGCTTCACCGCGACGCGGTCCTCGGGGCGCAACACGTGGAAGTACAGCGCCGACATGATGGTGGCGAGCGAGGCGGACGAGGCCTGGTGTCCGCCAACCTTGAGGCCGTCCGCGTTGGAGCGGATATGGTTGGCGTGGTGGATGGTCCAGGACGACAGCCACAGCGCCTTGCGGCCGAGAGCGGTCAACGTGTCGAGGCGAGCGGAATCGACGGGCATGGCGATGCTCCGGAAATCTGATTTCGGGATCATACGCCTGCGGGCGGGGCCAAACTTCTCAATTTTTCGCGCCATACCCGCCAATATTGGGATACTTTACCAATGAAATGCCATCCCATACAGGTTCCATCCCAATGCCCGAGCTCGACGCCATCGACCGCAAGATCCTCAGCTACCTCCAGAACGACAGCCGCCTGACCATGCAGGAGCTCGCCGACAAGGTCGGGCTGTCGGTCTCGCCCTGCCATCGCCGGGTCAAGCTGCTGGAGGAGCGCGGCGTCATCTCGCGCTATGTCGCAACCGTCGACCAGAAGGCGCTGGGACTGCATGTCAGCGTGTTCATCTCGATCAAGCTGGCGCGGCAGAAGGAGGAGGACCTCAACCGCTTTGCCCGTGCCATCTCGAAATGGGATGAGGTGCTGGAATGCTACCTGATGACCGGCAACCGCGACTACCTGCTGCGCGTGGTGGCGGCCGACCTCGCCTCCTACGAGACGTTCCTCAAGACCAAGCTGACCCGGCTCGACGGCATCGCCTCGATCGAATCGAGCTTTGCGCTGAGCCAGGTGAAATATTCGATCGCGCTGCCGGTGTGATGGTCCACCCGGCTACCGCTGTCACATGGGTGCAACAAACCCCGCTGATGGTCGTTGGGACCACTCGTATCCAAGCCGAGAGAAAGACCCATGACAGACCGCACCGCCCAGATCGCCAAGCGCGAGCGCATCATCCAGGAGATGGCCGACGATCTTGACGAGGAACTGGAGATGGAGCTGGACGACGCCCGTCTCGACGAGCTCCTGGACGAGACCGATACGCTGAGCCCGACAGTCGACCGAAAGCTCTATTTCCGGGAGCTGCTGCGGCTCCAGGGCGAGCTGGTCAAGCTGCAGGACTGGGTGCAGAGCGAGAAGAAGAAGGTCGTGGTGCTGTTCGAGGGCCGCGATTCCGCCGGCAAGGGCGGCGTGATCAAGCGCATTACCCAGCGCCTCAATCCGCGCATCTGCCGCGTCGCCGCGCTGCCCGCACCGAGCGAGCGCGAGCGCTCGCAATGGTACTTCCAGCGCTACGTGGCGCATCTGCCGGCCGGCGGCGAGATCGTTCTGTTCGACCGCAGCTGGTACAACCGCGCCGGCGTCGAGCGCGTAATGGGCTTCTGCTCGGAGGCGGAGTACCAGGAGTTCTTCAAGACGGTGCCGGAGTTCGAGCGGATGCTGATCCGCTCCGGCATCATCCTGGTCAAGTACTGGTTCTCGATCACCGACGACGAGCAGCAGTTCCGCTTCACCATGCGCATCAAGGATCCGCTGAAGCAGTGGAAGCTGAGCCCGATGGACGTCGAGGCGCGCAGCCGCTGGGAGGCGTACACCAAGGCCAAGGAGACGATGCTGGAGTACACGCATCTTCCAGACTCGCCGTGGTGGATCGTCGATGCCGTGGACAAGAAGCGCGCCCGGCTCAACTGCATCTCGCATCTGTTGACCCAGATCCCCTACCAGGAGGTCGCACGGGTCCCGGTGGTGCTGCCGGCGCGCGTGCGCAATCCCGACTATCACCGCGGCCCGGTCCCGCCGGAGATGTATGTGCCGGAGCAGTATTGAGGTTTCGTAGGGTGGGCAAAGCGCAGCGTGCCCACCATTCCTACCACGAACGCGGACGCATGGTGGGCACGGCGCTTTGCGCCTTTGCCCACCCTACGGCACCGTCACCGCCACGGCTGCACGATGATCTTGGTGTGGACTTCCGGATTGGCGAGATCGGCAAACGCCTTTGCAACGCCGTCGATACCGACCTCGGCGGTCACCATCGCCGCAGCATCCACCTGCCCTTCCGCAATCAGGCGAAGCGACGCGGCAAACTCCTCCGGCGTGTAGCCGAGCACGTACTGGACGCTCAGCTCCTTCATGATGCCGAGCATGGGCTCGCTCTTGTCGGCCTCCATGCAGACGCCGACCACGACGATGCGCGCATCGCGCGGGGCACCTTCGAACACCTGCTGCAACAGGCCGGGCACGCCGACGCATTCGAAGATGATTGCAGGTTTCAGCGCCGGCAGCATGGCCTGGAACGGCGGCCGCGCCGCCTTCTCGGCCTCCGACATCTGCGCGTGCTCGGCCCAGGTCGCGTAGGGCTGCGACACCCTGGGATCGACGACGATGTCGGCGCCGAGCTTTGCCGCGAGCGCTCGACGCGCCGGTGAATAATCGGCAGCGACGATCGGATGCAGGCCCCTGATCTTCAGCGCGGCGATCACCGCGAGCCCGACCGGGCCGCAGCCGATCACCAGCGGCACCTCGCCGCCCCTTATGTTGGCCTTGGGCTCGCTCAGCAGCATCGCTTCCGCATAGCCGCCGACAAATTCGTTGGAATAACCGATGCCCTTGATGCCCTCCGGCGTCAGCAGCGCGGGCAGCGAGCAGACATATGTCCCCGGTTTGAGCCGGCGTTCAGTGCCCGGGCCGTAATCGACGATCTCGCAGCAGAACTCGTGACCAAACACGACATCGCGCGACAAATCCATCGGCGTGCGACCGGTCTTCCTTGCCATTTCCACCATGCGGGGAGCGTGCTGACGTGCATGCAGATCGGAGCCGCAGATGCCGCAGGCGAGCGTCTTGACCAGCACCTGGCCATTGCCAGGTTTCGGCTCTGCCATCTGGCCGACGACAATCTCACCGTTCCTGAAAATCGCGGCCCGCATCCGGCTCCTCCCATGTTGTTGGAGCCGTTGATAGCACGAAGCGGCAGTCGCGATATTGCGTCAGGCGTTCGGGGAACGCTCGGCTTGCACCAGGAGCGAGGCGCGGCGGACGCGCTCGCGATGGGCGATGTAGAGACCGCTGGCGACGATGAAGGCCGCACCGACGATGGTCCAGATGCTCGGCACCTCGCCGAAGATGAAGAAGCCGAGAATGCTGACCCACAACAATTGCGAGTAGGAGAACGGCGCCAGCACCGAGGCATCGCCGTAGCGATAGGCGAGCACGACGATCCACTGCCCCGCGGTCGAGGCGACGCCGATGAAGATGCCGAGTGCGATCGCGGTCCAGGACGGCGTCACCCAGACGAACGGCACGATGGCGGTGAGGATCGCAAGGCCGGTCAGCGAGGAATAGGCCATGGTCGTGACGACGGCCTCGCGGCCGCTCATCATGCGCGTCAGGATCAGCGTACCGGCCCAGCAGGCCGCCGAGACGACCGGGAAGAACGCCGCCGGATGAAATGCGCTGGTGCCCGGGCGCAGGATGATCAGCACGCCGATGAGGCCGAGCGCGGTGGCGAACCAGCGGCGCATGCCGACCTTCTCGCCGAGGAAGACGATCGAGAGCGCCGTGACGAACAGCGGCGCAACGAAGCCGGTGGCGGATGCCTCTGCGATCGGGAGGAAGCCGAGCCCCGTGATGAAGAACAGCGAGGAGCCGAGCAGCACCGTGCCGCGCATCACGTGCAATCCGAGACGCTCGGTGCGCATCGCGTAGTACGGCGAGGACCGCAGCATCACCGGCGTGAAGATCAGCGCAAAGGTGAGAAAGCGGATCCAGGTGATCTCGATCGAAGGCAGGCTGGTCGACAGATATTTCGCGGTGACGTCGGAGCAGCCGAGAAACACCGTCGAGAGCAGGATCAACGCGATGCCCTTGAAGGGATGATCGACGCGCGCGGGTGCGCGGCGGCCGACATGCTTCCTGTCGGGCACGGGCATGGAAAGACTGTCGAGCCTTGCGGCTGCGGCTGGCGGCGGGGTCACGGCTGGAACTCGGGAAAAATGCGAATCGAGTGCGCTTGTAAAAAACGACAAATGCGCCGCTTTCACAACTTCCGAAAACAGGATGCCGATATGCGCTGATCGCCGCGCGCGTCAATACTCCATTAATATTGAGCGTTTGTTGCACTACAGCATGGGCAGGCCGCGCGGCTTCGGCCCGCGCGGAAACGCCGCATCGAGCGCAGCGATCTCCTCTTTCGTCAGCACGAGATCGCCCGCGGCCGCGTTTTTGCCGGCATGTTCCGCCGACGACGCTTTCGGAATTGCGAACACCGTAGTTGCACGGGTGAGGAAGCTCAGCGCGACCTGACGCGGTGTCACGCGTCGTGCTTCCGCAATGCGCGCGAGCACGGCGCCGCCCTTGCTGTTGCTCGCTGGAAAATCATCGTGACCGAACGGCGAATAGGCGACGACAGCAACGCCGTGCTGCTCGCACCACGGGATCACCGCATGCTCGATGGCGCGTTCCTTGAGATGATAGAGCACCTGATTGCAGGCGATGCGTCCTTCGCCTGAGACATCGAGAATCTCGTCGAGATCGTCGGCATCGAAATTGGAGACGCCCCAGGATTTGATCTTGCCTGATGTCACCAGATCCTCGAACGCGGCGACGGTGTCTTCCAGCGGATAGGAACCGCGCCAATGCAGCAGATAGCAATCGAGCCGATCGGTCTTCAGCCGCTTCAACGAGCGCTCGCACGCCGTGATGGTGCCGCGACGCGAAGCGTTGCTCGGCAGCACTTTTGAGACGAGGAAGACTTCATCGCGGCGGCCCGCGATCGCATCGGCAATGACGAGCTCGGCATCGCCATACATCTCGGCGGTGTCGATATGGGTCATGCCGAGATCGAGCCCGCGCTGAAGCGCCGCGATCGCGCGCTTGCGATCGCCATGGTCGAGGTACCAGGTGCCCTGTCCGATGACGGAGACGTTGGTGCCGGTCTTGCCGAAGGGGTGCGTGTTCATGTTTATTCCTTCAGATGCCCTGTAGACCGCTGATGTCGGCCACCAGCACGCTGCCGGTCGCAGACTCCGTGATATAGAGCCGATCCTTGTTTTCGCCACCGATGGCGACATTGGTGCAATTCGGCCCCGCGCACGACTTGATCCGCGCGATCAGTTCCCCGTTCGGCGCGAACACGAAGACATGGCCGAGCGAGGCATGGCCGACAAACAGGCGTCCCTTCGCGTCCATGGTCACGCCGTCGGGGCCGCTGGTGCCGAACAACGAGCAGAAGCGCCCGACCTTCGACACGCTGCCGTCCTTCATGAACGGCAGCCGCCACACCGCATTGTCGCGCGTCATCGCGACGAACAACACGGTTTCGGTTGGATCGAGCACGAGGCCATTCGGGCTGATACCGGTGTCGAGCAGGCAATCCAGCCGGCCATTTGATGCGAGACGATAGACCCGCCCGCTTGGATCATGCAGGCCCGTCTGGCCCTGATCGGAGAAATAGATGTCACCGTTGGACGCCAGATGCAGATCGTTGCAGCCGCGGAACGATTCCGAATTGCGCGCGGTCAGGATCGGCTTGATCCGCCCTGCTTTCGCATCGAGCTCCATGATGCCATGCATGTAGTCCGCGACAAGAATGCGGCCGTCGGCTGCGATCTTCAACCCGTTCGGCCAGCCCTCATATTCGATCACCAGCAACCATTCGCCGTCGGGCGCAATGCGGAAGATGCGGCCGAAGGGAATGTCGACGATGTAGAGATGGCCGTTCCTGTCGAATGACGGGCCTTCGATGAAGCTGTCGGTCGCAACACCCGGGCGATTGGCATCGGCCCAATCGGTCCGCTCGCCCTTGCGGCGGAATTTGTCGGGCATCGCGGAGAAGAGCCTGGTCTCGATCAAGCGCGGCGGCGTTTCCAGGTACATCATTGTTGTTATTTGGGGCTAAGGGGGAAGCCGCCGCAACATAGGGCACAATCGAGGGCGCGTCGATTGGTGCGGACGGCATGGCGCCCCGCCCTCACTGTCATTCCCCGCGAAAGCGGGGAATCCAGTACGCCGCGGCTTCTCCGTATTTCTCGCTGTCTCTGGAATACTGGATCGCCCGGTCAAGGCCGGGCGATGACAGCGGTGTCTACGGCGACGGCCGAGAACGTCCCGCCTACCCCGCCGCGCTTGCCACCTTCGCCTGCTTCGCCGGCGCCACTTCCGTCGTCGCGATCAGGCGCTTCAGCTCGGGGATGCAGGAGCCGCAATTGGTGCCGGCCTTCAGCTTGGCGCCGATCTCGGCGGCGGTGCGCGCGCCGGCGGCAATGGTGTCGCAGATGGTGCCGCGGCCGACGCCGAAGCAGGCGCAGACGATGGGGCCGGTTGAGACGGCGCCTTCGCTGGACTTGCCCGACAGCAGCATGCGGCGCTGATCGTCGGTGACCTGATCGGCCACGAACAGGCTCTTCACCACCTCCCAGTCGCCGGCGTCGTGCGCGGGTCCGACGAACAGGCAGGTCTCGATGCGGTCGCCTGCGAACGAGGCGGCACGATAGACGCCGCCACCGAAGTCGCGGTACTCGGCAACGTCCTCGCCGGCGACGCTGTCGAGCCAGGCCGGCCAGCGCGCGAGGTCCGCATTGTCGGCGAAGAGATAGCCGAAGCCGCCGGCCACCGTGACGCGGGTCCACAACAGGTTCTGCGGCAGGTCGAGCGGCTTGCGCGACAGCGCGAAGCCGCGGAAGACGAATTCATAGGGTGCGATCGCCGCCGGCGTCGCCTTGGACTCCGGCTGGCCCGAGAACGGATCGGTGAAGGACTGCACCAGCGCGCCGACACGGCCGTGCGAAGCATTCATCGCGCTCCAGTGGATCGGCACGAACAGGGTGCCGCGCTGCTGCCCTTCGCTGACGACAGCCTTCAGGATGCACTGGCCGTAATCGGTGGTGACGCGGGCATAGCCATCATGGGCGATGCCGTATTTGCCGGCGTCATCGGGATGAATCTCGACGAACGGCTCGGGCAGATGCGCGCCCAGGCGCTGGCTCAGCCCCGTGCGCGTCATGGTGTGCCACTGGTCGCGGATGCGCCCGGTGTTGAGCCTTAAGGGGCGCGACGGACCGGTCTCGCCACGCAGCGCCGGCACCTCCGGCGCAATGAAGCGGCCCTTGCCGTCATTGGTGAAGAAGCCGCCTTCCGCAAAGAAGCGCTCGCCAGGCACTCCGCCTTCGCGCACCGGCCACTGCACCGGCTTCAGCGCGTCGAAGGCCTCGTCGGACATCGAGGTCAGCGCGCCGATGTCGAAATCGCGGCTGCCATTGTTCTCGAAGGCCGAGAGCGCGGCATGCTCGCGGAAGATATCGGCCGCGGATTTGTAATTAAAACTGTCGCCGAAGCCGAGGCGCTTTGCGGTCTCGCTCAGGATCCACCAATCGGGGCGCGCCTCGCCCGGCGCCGGCAGGAACGAGCGCTGGCGCGAGATGCGCCGCTCGGAATTGGTCACCGTGCCCGACTTCTCGCCCCAGGCCAATGCCGGCAGCAGCACGTGCGGACCCGCCTCGACGGTATCGTTGGAGAGCACGTTCTCGGAGACCACGAACAGCTCGAGCTTCTTCAGCGCCTCGCGCACGAAGTCCGCATCGGGCAGCGACACCGCGGGGTTGGTGCCCATCACCCAGAGAGCCTTGACCTCGCCGCGGTTGATCGCCTCGAACAGCTGCACCGCCTTCAGCCCCTCATGGGTCGCGATGCGCGGCGCCTTCCAGAACCGCCTGACACGATCGATGTCGGGCGGCGTGAAGCCCATATGGGCGGCGAGCATATTGGCGAGCCCGCCGACCTCGCGGCCGCCCATCGCGTTGGGCTGGCCGGTGAGCGAGAACGGCGAGGCACCGGGCTTGCCGATGCGGCCCGTGGCGAGATGGCAGTTCAGGATCGCGTTGACCTTGTCGGTGCCCTGCGCCGACTGGTTGACGCCTTGCGAATAGAGCGTGACGACCTTCTCGGTGTCACGGAACATCTTGAAGAAGGCGGCGACGTCCTGTTCGGACAGGCCCGTGGCAAGCGCCGTCGCAGTGACGCTGCCGGCGATGTTGCGCGCGCGCGCCAGCGCATCGTCGAAACCGCTGGTGTTCTGCGCGATGTAGTCCTGGTCCAGCGCGCCGTTGTCGGCGAGATGCACGAACAGGCCCGAGAACAGCGCGGTGTCGGTGCCGGGCTTGAGGCCGAGGAACAGATCGACGTCGCTCGCGGTGTCGGTGCGGCGCGGATCGATCACGATCATGCGCGCACCGCGCTCCTGCCTGTTCTTCAGCATGCGCTGGAACAGCACGGGATGGCACCAGGCCGCGTTCGAGCCGACGAAGACGAGCAGATCGGCCTGGTCGAGATCCTCGTAGCAGCCGGGCACGGTGTCGGCGCCGAAGGCGCGGCGATGGCCGGCGACCGAGGACGACATGCAGAGCCGCGAATTGGTGTCGACATTGGCCGTGCCGACAAACCCCTTCATCAACTTGTTGGCGACGTAATAGTCCTCGGTCAGCAGCTGGCCGGAGAGATAGAAGGCGACCGCATCAGCGCCGTCGCGGGCCACGATGTGCTGCATGCGATGGGCGACGTGGTCGAGCGCATCGCTCCAGGCGACACGTTCGAGCACGCCCTTGCAGCGGATCATCGGATAGAGCAGCCGGCTCTCGAGCCCGACGGTCTCGCCGAGCGCCGAGCCCTTCGAACACAGACGGCCGAAATTGGCGGGATGGTCAGGATCGCCCGCGATCGCCGCGCCGCCCTTGCCGTCGGGCGTCGCCAGCACGCCGCAGCCGACGCCACAATAAGGGCATGTCGTTCGGGTCGCGCGGAGGTTTGGGTCGATCGCCGTCATATCAAGCTGCCTTATCAAGCCGCCTTGGAAGGACGCGCCAGCGCGCGGCCGAACATCATGTCGGTGCGGATCGCGGCGACCTTGTCGCGATTGCGGATCAGCTCGAGATACCAGAGCGCATCGATGGTGTCGCCGATCAGCACCGCGCCGGTGAGCCGGCCGTCGGCGATGACAAGCTTCTTGTAGGTGCCGCGCCTGCGGTCTGACAGCACGAGGCTCTCGCTGCCCTCCCCGCCCATGAAGTCGCCGGCGGAGAACACACTGACGCCGGAGACCTTGAGGTTGGTCGAGACCACGCTGCCCTGATAGGCGGCGGGCCGGCCGGCGAGATGCCGCGCCAGCACGCGCGCCTGTTCATAGGCGGGCTCGACCAGGCCATAGCAGGTGCCGCGATGCTCGGCGCATTCGCCGAGCGCGAAAATGTCGGACGAGGAGGTCTGCATCAAATCGTTGACGACGACGCCGCGGTTAACCGCAATCCCCGCCTCCTTCGCCAGCGCGACGTTGGGCTTGATGCCGGCGGCGAAGATCACCGCATCGGCTTCGATGCGGCTGCCGTCGGCAAGCTCGACGGCCTGGGCGTAGCCGTCGCCATGGATGCGGGCGGTCGAGGCGTTGAGCAGGATGCGGATGCCCTTGCGCTCGACCAGCGTCTTGAGCAGGTCGGCCGCGGGCGCGTCGAGCTGACGCTCCATCAGCCGGTCCATCAGATGCAGCAGCGTCACCGGCGCACCGGCCTTGGCGAGGCCGTAGGCGGCCTCTAAGCCGAGCAGCCCGCCGCCGACCACGACGACGCGCTTCTTGGCAGCAGCCAGCGTCAACAGCAGGTCGACATCGCGCGTATCGCGGAACGTGTGCACGCCGGCGAGATCGGCGCCGGGCACGTTGAGCCGCAGCGGCGTCGAGCCGGTGGCGAGCACGAGCCTGGAATATTCCATGCTCTCTTCGCCGGCGATCTTGAGCTCGCGGCGGCCGGTGTCGATCTCGGTGACGCGATAGCCGTAGCGCACCGTGACGCCGCGATGGCGCCACCAGTCCGCCGGCCTGAGCTCGATCTCGTGCGAGCCGGTCTCGCCGGCCAGCACGGAGGAGAGCAGCACGCGATTGTAGGCGAGCCGCGGCTCATCGCCGATGACGGCAACCGCGTAGCGGCCGAGTGCGGTCTTGGCGAGCTCGTCGACAAGCCGCGCAGCCGCCATACCGTTACCGACGATGACCAGCGGTTCACTCACAAGGCATCTCCTATTCGGCGGCCTGCGCCTGTGCGCCATAGGCCTCGGAAATCATGTAGCCGGACAGCACGCCGTAGGCGTCGGTCCAGGCGGCAGCGAGTTCGGGCGTCCAGGCTTCGCCAAGACCCTTCTCGAGGGTCCACAGCAAGGTCGCGCCGACCACGGGATAGTGCTCGGCCTTGGCGCCATAGCCGACGTGACGCTTGGCGAGCGCCGAGGCCGCGGGAAGAATCGTCTCGAGCTTCGACAGGCCGCCGACCACGGCGGCGAGCATGCCCATCAGCTTCTTGCGCTGCTCGGTCATGTCCTCGGGAAACATCGCGCGCACCGGTGGCGCCACCTCGAACAGACGATCGTAGAACAGCACCGCGGCGGCTTCCGAAATCGGCGCGACCTTGGCGAAGCTCTGCTGAATAAGGGTAACCTGTTCGGGCGTCATGATGTTCTCCTGTCTGTTTCGGTCTGCCTTTGTCCGCGCCGTTGCGGACAAGGTTCATGGGTCAAACGTCATCAGAGAGTCTTCTCCCCGCGTACGGGGAGAAGCGAGATTCGTACCAAGTGTCAGACCCGTGCTTCGGCAAGGCCTGCTGCGCCTTCGCCTTGCGGGCTGCGACGCAGATAGAACCACCAGGTCAGGCCGAGGCAGGAGGCGTAGAAGGCGAGATAGACCATGAGCGCGAGCTGTGGACCGCCGGTCAGGGCGATCGACTTGCCGAAACCGCTCGGGATCAGATAACCGCCGACGGCACCGATCGCGCCAATGAAGCCGACTGCCGCGCCGCTCTCGATGCTCGCCGTCTTCAGGGCAGCGCTACGTGCCGCATCACCCTGGCCGCGCACCTTGAACAGGTTCTGCTCGCGGAAGATCGAGGGGATCATGCGGTAGGTCGAGCCGTTGCCGATGCCCGTCGTCACGAACAGGATCAGGAACATCGACAGGAAGCCGATGAAGTCCTTGTGGCCGACGAAATAGAGCGCACCGACCGTCGCCGCTGCCATCGCGATGAAATTCCAGAAGGTGATGACGGAGCCGCCGATCCTGTCGGCGAGCCAGCCGCCGAACGGACGCGACAGCGAGCCGACCAGCGGCCCGAGGAAAGCGATCGAGATCGTCACCGACGGAAACTGCGTCTTGAGCAGCAGCGGAAACGCCGCGGAGTAGCCAATGAAGGACCCGAACGTACCGATGTAGAGGTACGCCATGATCCAGGTGTGCTTGCGCTTGACCACCGCGAGCTGGTTCCGGATCGACGACTTGGCCGTGGTCAGGTTGTTCATGAAGAACACCGCACCGAACACCGCGATCGCGATCGGCAGCACCCACATCAGGCCGGCATTCTGCAGGAAGATACCGTCGACGGGGCTTGCCTGGAACAGGTTGATGACGGCGAGCGTCATCAGGATCGGGGTCAAGAGCTGCACGCTGGAGACGCCGATATTGCCGCCGGCGGCATTGAGGCCGAGAGCCCATCCCTTCATCCGGTCAGGGAAGAAGAACGAGATGTTGGTCATGCTGGAGGCAAAATTCCCGCCGCCGAGACCGGCGGTCGAGGCGACCAGCAGCATCAGCCAGAACGGCGTGTCGGGCTGGCTGACGAAATAGGCAAGCGACAGCGTCGGGATGAACAGGATCGCCGCGCTGAAGATGGTCCAGTTGCGGCCGCCGAAGGTCGTCACCGCGAAGGTGTAGGGAAAGCGCATGAAGGCGCCGATCAGGCCCGGCACCGCGACGAGCTGGAACAGCTGGTCCGTGGTGTAGTGGAAGCCCGCCAGCGGCAGCTTGGTGGTGACGATGCTCCAGATCAGCCACACCGAGAAGCCGATATGCTCGGCGACGATCGACCAGATCAGGTTACGCCGGGCGATGGTCTTGCCGCCCGCATTCCAGAACGCCTCATCTTCGGGGCGCCAGTCAGAAATCCAAGTCTGACTTAGAGACGAATTCTTGGTCATACATTATCCCTTCCAGTCTCACCGCTGCGTCGTTGCAGGCTCAGCCTCCTGTCACGGAGGCGCGCTCCGGGGCTTCACCCCGGTGGCGAGTTCACGATGCTGATTGATGATGTTGAGGGACGTCGTCGTTGGCGTCGCGCAAAGGACGTTTCAATTTCCGTGCCAATTGCGCGCAGGCTGAAAATACAGGGATTTCAGGACGATATTCGTATTGCCCGAAATTTTCGCGGGGCTTTTTCGCACGCAAAATTTGCGATTCGCTCAATCCTTGTGCGGCGCACAAGGATTGAGCTTGATGTCGATTATTTAGGCGCGGACGTTTCGCGCATTAAACCTTGGTTTACGCGGCCTCAACGAAACGATGACGCTCGTAGAGGAATTCGAGCACGCGCTGCCGGCACTTCAGATACGTGGTGTTGGTCGCGAGCTCGAGCCGCTTGCGCGGGCGCGCGAGCGGCACCTCCAGCACCTCGCCGATGCGCGCGCTCGGCCCGTTCGTCATCATCACGATGCGGTCGGACAAGAGCACGGCCTCGTCGACGTCGTGGGTGATCATCAGGATGGTGTTGCCGAGCTTCTGATGCAACGCCATCACCGAGTCCTGCAAGTGCGCCCGGGTCAGCGCATCGAGGGCGCCGAACGGCTCATCCAGCAGCAGCACCTTCGGCTCCATCGCCAGCGCCCGCGCGATGCCGACGCGCTGCTTCATTCCGCCGGAGATTTCCGAGGGACGCTTGTCCCTGGCATGGGCCATCTGCACCAGGTTGAGATTGTGCATCACCCAGGCGTCGCGCTCGGCCCTCGTCTTGGTCTTCGCGAACACCTTGTCGACGCCGAGCTTGACGTTCTCGTAGACGGTCAGCCAAGGCAGCAGGCTGTGGTTCTGGAACACCACCGCGCGATCGGGGCCCGGCGAATTGACCTCGCGGTTCTCCAGCAGCACGCCGCCGGTGGTAGCGGTCGTGAGCCCGGCGATGATGTTGAGCAGGGTCGACTTGCCGCAGCCGGAATGACCGATGATCGAGACGTACTGCCCCTTCTCGATCGTCAGGTTGATGTCCTTCAGCACCTCGGTCGCCGCAGCGCCGCGGGTAAAAATCTTGTCGATGTGGTCGAGCTTCAGATAGGCGGTCATGTGTCCCTACTCCTTAGCTTGTCGCGGTGCCGCGGGTGACGACCTTGCCGAGGCCCGCGATCAGGCGGTCCAGCACGAAGCCGACGATACCGACATAGAACAGCGCCAGGATGATCTCGCTGATATGCGAGGAGTTCCAGGCGTCCCAGATGAAGAAGCCGATGCCGACGCCGCCGATCAGCATTTCCGCGGCGACAATCGCGAGCCAGGACAGGCCTATGCCGATGCGCAGGCCCGTGAAGATGTAGGGCGCGGCCGCCGGGATCATGATCTTGGAGAAGAACTCGAGCGGATTGAGCTGCACCACCGCGGCGACGTTGCGGTAGTCCTGCGGGATGTTGCGGATGCCGACCGCGGTGTTGATGATGATCGGCCAGATCGAGGTGATGAAGATGACGAAGATCGCCGAGGGCTGGCCGTCGCGGAACGCGGCGAGCGAAAGCGGCAGCCAGGCGAGCGGCGGAATGGTGCGCAGCACCTGGAACAGCGGATCGAGCCCGCGCATCGCCCAGACCGACTGCCCGACCAGCACGCCGAGCGCGATGCCGGCGATCGCCGAGAGCGAATAGCCGAGCGCGACGCGCTGGAGACTGGCGGAGAGATGCCAGAACAGGCCCTTGTCGATGCCGCCATGGTCGAAGAACGGATCGAAGATCAGCTCCTTGGTGTCCTTGAACACCCTCGACGGCGGCGGCAGCGCCGAGCCGGCGCGGCGGCAGACGAGCTCCCACACCAGCGTCAGCAGCGCGAGCACGACCAGCGGCGGGATGACGCGCACGGCGGTTTCCCTTGCCATCCGTGCATAGGCCTCACTGCGCGGCGGGCGCTTCGGCGTCATCGCGACGACAGGCGCGGCGGTGGCCGCCGGCGTCGCGGTGTCGACCTCAATCTTCGTGGCAGTCATATTCATCGCAATATCTCTCCGGCTGCAAAGGACGATGCGGCCGCCCAACGGGCGGCCGCTGGCTCCATCAGACTTCGACGCGCTTGATCGCGAGCGACTTCAGATAGGCAGCCGGATTTTCGGGATCGAACACCTTGCCGTCGAAGAAGGTCTCCTTGCCGCGCGAGGTCGAGGCCGGGATGTCGGCGGCAGCGACGCCGAGCGTCTTGGCCGCGTCCTTCCAGAGATCCTCGCGGTTGACCTTGGCGATCAGCGCCTTGCTGTCGAAGCCGGCCTCGTACTTGCCCCAGCGGATGTCCTCGGTCATGAACCAGAGATCGTGGCTCCTAAACGGATAGGAGGCATGATCACGCCAGTACTTCATGATGTGTGGCGAGTTCTCGACCACCTTGCCGGGGATGCCATAGTCGAACTTGCCCTTGGCGCGATCGGCGATGTCCTCGACCGGGCAGTTGATCCACTGCCGTTTCCCCATGATGGTCGCGAGCTCGTCCTTGTTCTCCATCTTGTCGGCCCATTGCTGGGCCTCCATCACCGCCATGAGGATCGCTTTCGCGGCCTTCGGGTTCTTGTCGACCCAGGCGGCGCGCATGCCGAGCGATTTTTCCGGATGCTTGCTCCAGATCTCGCCGGTGTTGACGGCGGTATAGCCGATGCCCTGGTGCACCAACTGCCCCGGCCAGGGCTCGCCGACGCAGAACGCGTCCATGGTGCCGACCTTCATGTTCGCCACCATCTGCGGCGGCGGTACGGTGATGGTCTCGACGTCCTTGTCGGGGTCGATGCCGCCGGCGGCGAGCCAGTAGCGGATCCAGAGATCATGCGTGCCGCCCGGGAAGGTCATCGCGACCTTGGCCGACTTGCCTTCGGCCTTCTTCTTCTCGAACGCGGCCTTGAGCACCGAGGCGTCCGCGCCGACCTTGAGATCGGCATATTCCTTGGCGACCGAGATGCACTGCGCATCGAGATTGAGCCGCGCCAGGATGTACATCGGCGTCGGCTGGTTGTTCTGCGTCACCTTGCCGGCCGAGATCAGGTACGGCATGGGGGTGAGGATATGCGCGCCGTCGATGCCGTTGCCTTCGGAGCCGAGCACGAGGTTGTCGCGCGTGGTGCCCCAGGAGGCCTGCTTCTGCACGTCGACGTCAGGCATGCCGTGCTTGGCAAACAGGCCCTTGTCCTTGGCGACGAACAGCGGGCCGGCGTCGGAGAGCGCAATGAAGCCGAGCTTGGCGCCCTTGACCTCGGGACCTGAATCCTGCGCGAAGGCGCCGGCGGGGAAATTGAGTTTGGCGGCGGCGAGAAGGGCAGCAGTAGAGCCCGCAGCTTTCAATAATTGACGGCGGCTGAGGCCCGTCTCGGAGGGCCGGCGAATGCGCTTGGTCATCGTTGGTGTCGTCCTTTGCGTCGTTGCAGAATTGATGGCGTCAGTGCACACGAGCAGCCCGTCCGTCCGGCGGCGCCATCTTTGGCGCATGCGAACGCACGACGGGGGAGACCCCCGTCTGGTGGCGTCAGCAAATCGGATGAGAAGTCTCGCGGGACGGCTTCAATGGCGTCGGCATGGAACTATTCAAGCTTCATGCCAAGCTCGGCATCGCCAAAATGCCAATACATTGAGTAGCTTAGATGGCCCGCGCCAGACTGTCGCAGGCTGGTCCCGCTTGCGAAATTTGCGCACTGCCCAATCTTTGTGCGACGCACAAAGCTTGGGCAGCCGCTTAAGCAGGAGGCTGCCAAGCGCCTCCGGCTGGAATCGGCAAGAGACGCATCCGCTTGATATGGCTTCATTTTTCCTGCGCGTCTCGACGGCACGCAACTTGCTTCTTTATTTGCGTCAACGAAGACTGCGGCTTGCCGCATTGTTGCAGCCTCTGCCGGCTGCATCCCGGAAGCTCACCTGCTTCGCGGCCCTCCCCGGCTCAGTTTGTCGTGACGCGATTCCCAAGGCTTCCAGACATCCCATAGCCCTCGTGCGCGGCAGAGCCGTCCGCACGGCCAAAACGTTCAGCCACGTCCTCTGAGGGGGCGTGTCGATCTCACTTACGAAGCAAAAGGAACCATTGATGTCGTATCTCGCGCCTTCGGAATTCGTCACCAAAATGGTGGATGCGGGCGAGTCCAAGATCTTCATGTCCACCCGGGATACCATCATCCGGGCCTACATGGCCGGCGCGATCCTCGCCCTCGCCGCCTGGTTCGCCGTCACCATCAACGTGAACACCGGCCAGCCGCTGGTCGGCGCGCTGCTGTTCCCGGTCGGCTTCGTCATGCTCTATCTGCTGGGCTTCGACCTGCTGACCGGCGTGTTCGTGCTCTCCCCGCTCGCCTTGATCGACAAGCGTCCGGGCGTCACCGTTAGCGGCGTGCTGCGCAACTGGGGCCTCGTCTTCGTCGGCAACTTCGCCGGCGCCTTCACGGTGGCCTTCATGATGGCCTTCGTCACGACCTTCGGCTTCACCCAGGCCCCCGACAAGGTCGGCGCGGCGATCGGCAATATCGGCGAAGGCCGAACGCTGGGCTACGCCGCGCATGGCGCGGCCGGCATGGCGACCCTGTTCTTGCGCGGCATGCTCTGCAACTGGATGGTCTCGACCGGCGTCGTCGGCGCCATGATCTCGACCTCGGTCCCCGGCAAGGTCATCGCGATGTGGATGCCGATCCTGGTGTTCTTCTACATGGTGTTCGAGCATTCCGTCGTGAACATGTTCCTGTTCCCGTCGGGTCTGCTGCTGCACGCCAAGTTCTCGATCATGGACTATCTGATCTGGAACGAGATCCCGACCGTGCTCGGCAACCTCGTCGGCGGCCTCGCCTTCACCGGCATGACCCTCTACGCCACGCACGTCATGACCCTGCCGAAGCGCCAGACCGACAAGGCTGCGAAACCCCGCGTCGCAGCCTGATCGAATACGTCTCGACAGGGGAGCCTCGCCCGAGCAGGGTGAGGCTCCCCTCTCCTGGTGATGACGATGTCCCGCGGACTCCAGATCTCGGTCGGCCAGCACTCGGACAGGGGTCGCAAGCCCGTCAACCAGGATTTTCACGGCGTCCTCATTCCAGAGGAGCCGTTGCTCAGCCTGAAGGGCATCGCGGCGGTTCTCGCCGACGGCATCTCCAGCAGCAGCGTGAGCCAGATCGCCAGCGAGTCGGCGGTCAAGAGCTTCCTGATGGACTATTACTGCACGTCGGAATCCTGGACGGTGAAGACCTCCGCCCGCCGCGTGCTGGAGGCGACCAATTCCTGGCTGCATGCGCAGACGCGCAAGAGCCAATATGCCTATGACCGCGACAAGGGCTATGTCTGCACCCTCAGCGCCATGGTCATCAAGGCGGCCACCGCGCACATTTTCCATGTCGGCGACTGCCGCATCTACCGCGTCGCCGGCAAGGCGCTGGAGCAGCTGACCGACGATCATCGCATCATCGTGTCATCGGAGCAGACCTATCTCGGCCGCGCGCTCGGTATCAATCCGCAGCTCGAGATCGACTATCAGACGGTCGAGATCCAGGCCGGCGACACCTTCCTGCTGGCAACAGACGGTGTGTACGAATTCGTCGAGCCGCGTTTCGTCACGAACGCGATCAACGAGCATGCAGCCGAGCTCGATGGCGCGGCAAAGGCGATCGTCGAGGAAGCCTATCGGCGCGGCAGCGACGACAACATCACTGTGCAGATCCTTCGCATCGATGCGGTGCCGGAGGAATCGGGCGTCTTCGATCAGAGTTCGGCGCTGCCCCTGCCGCCCCTGCTGGAGCCGCGAGCGATGTTCGACGGCTACCGGATCATCCGGGAGATCCACGGCAGCAGCCGCAGCCACATCTATCTCGCCGTCGATGCGGAGACCGAGGAGACAGTCGCGCTCAAGATTCCGTCGATCGATCTGCGCGACAACCAGGCCTATCTGAAACGTTTCCTGATGGAGGAATGGATCGCGCGGCGGATCGACAGTCCGTACGTGCTCAAGCCGCGGTCGCGATCGACGCGGCGCAATTATCTCTACGTCGCGACCGAATTCGTGGAGGGGCAGACGCTGCGGCAGTGGATGCTCGACAATCCCCGTCCCGACCTGGAGACGGTGCGCAGGATCGTCGAGCAGATCGCCACCGGGCTTCGCGCCTTCCACCGGATGGAGATGCTGCATCAGGATCTCAGGCCCGACAACGTCCTGATCGACAAGACCGGCACCGCGAAGATCATCGACTTCGGCTCGGTCAGGGTCGCAGGCGTCGCCGAAGCTGCGCCGAGATCGGACGACGCGGAAATCCTCGGCACGGTCCAATACACGGCACCGGAGTATTTCCTCGGCGAGGGTGGATCGCCCCGGTCCGACATGTTCTCGCTCGCCGCCATCTGCTACCAGATGCTCACCGGACATCTGCCCTACGGCGCCCAGCTTGCCAAAATCCGGGGACGATCGGACGCGTGGAAATTGCGATACCGCCCCGCGATCGACGCCGAGCGGGGCATCCCGGGCTGGATCGATGGCGCGCTCAGGAAGGCGCTGCATCCCGATCCCTACAAGCGCCACGAAGACCTCTCCGAGTTCGTGTTCGAACTCAGAAATCCCAATCCGGCCTATCTCGCCACGCGGACCACGCCACTGCTGGAGCGCAATCCGCTGCTGTTCTGGAAGCTGACCACGGCGATCCTGGCCTGCGCCGTCATCGTGCTGCTCGCAGCGCTACGGCTGCGATAGCGGGATCACGCCGGCTCTGCCGCCTTCACCCCCAGCGGCTTCGGCGCCATGCCGCCACCCGGCTTCAGGTGGAATTCGTAGGTCATCAAGTGCCACCGTCCGCTCGCCTTGGTGCCGTCGGGCATCGCCGGCTCGTTGCGCGGCTCGATCTTGGCGACGAGGTCATCCTTCACACCGAACACAACGTCGGAATCGAGATATTTGTCGCCGTCCATGAAGACGTGCGTGATCAGCGGCTCGTAGCCCTTCGCGTTGACCAGGAAGTGCACATGCGCAGGCCGCATCGGGTGGCGATTGGTCTGCAGGATCATCTCGCCGACGGGACCGTCGGTCGGGATCGGATAGCTGCACGGCAGGATGGTGCGGAAGAAGAAGCGGCCGTCATCATCGGTGATAAAGCGCGCCCGCGCCGAGGCGCCGACCTCCTCATAGTTCGCCTTCTGTGAATCGTAGAAGCCATCGTCGTCGGCATGCCAGACGTCGACGGGGACGTTCGCGAGCGGCTTGCCCTTGAGATCCGTGACGCGGCTCTGCACGAACATCCGCTCGCCGGTCTGATTGTTCGGCGAGATGTCGGTGCCATGCGCGGTCACCTTGTGCTCGCCGACATAGAACGGCCCGAGCACTGTCGTTTGGGTAGCGCCCTCGCGATCCCTGTGGTTGACGGCGTCGACCAGCATGGAGACGCCGAGCACGTCGGACAGCAGAATGAATTCCTGGCGGGTATCGGTGCATTTCTGCCCGGTTCGGGTCAGGAAATCGATGGCATATTCCCATTCCTCGAAGGTGAGACCGGTCTTGCTCACGTAATCGTGCAGCGACTCCACCAATTCCTGGAGCAGGAATTTTGCCCGCGGGTTCGGCGTCTGGTCGAAGCTTTTGACGACGGCTTCCGTGAGGTCGGTCTCGTTGAACTGGGTCATGGTGCGTTTGCCCTCGTGTTTTTTCGTTGGCCCGGGCGGGCTCCCTGGAGGCGTTCCGGACTGAACATTACACCAGTCGGCGGCCCCGCGTTAAGCGCGACCGGCTTGGAAAGGGGCCGCCATTTGGCTATCACCGTCCTTGAGAAACTGCCCGGAGGAACTGATGCTCGCCCCCACCCCCGCCTCGCCCGAATCCGTCGGCATGTCCAAGGCCGCGCTCGACCGCGCCGATGCGCATCTGAAGAAGCAGTACATCGATGCCGGCCGCTTCCCGGGCACGCAGCTCCTGGTCTATCGCCGCGGCAAGATCGCCCACAGCTCGGTGCAGGGCCTGGCCGATGTCGAGCGCAATGTGCCGGTGAAGGACGACACCATCTACCGCATCTATTCCATGACCAAGCCGCTCACCAGCGTCGCCTTCATGATGCTGGTCGAGGAAGGCCTCGTCGCGCTCGACGAGCCCGTCGCCAAATACATTCCGGAATGGAAGGACCTCGGCGTGTTCGTCGCCGGCACCGCGCCGGCCTTCCTGACCCGGCCGCCGTCCCGGCCGATACTGATCGTCGACCTCTTGCGCCACACTTCCGGCCTCACCTACGGCTTCCAGCAGCGCTCCAACGTCGATGCCGCCTATCGCACTGAAAAGATCGGCGAGGTCGAGAAGTCAGGCACGCTCCAGACCATGATCGAGAGCCTCGCGAAAATCCCGCTGGAATTCTCGCCGGGCGAGTCCTGGAACTATTCGGTCGCGACCGACGTGATCGGCTACCTCATCGGCAAGATCTCAGGCGTGCCGTTCGAGCAATTCCTGAAACAGCGCATCCTCGACCCGCTCGGCATGACCGACACCGATTTCCACGTGCCGGCCTCCAAGGCGCACCGCTTCGCGGCCTGCTATTCGGCGGATCCGGGCGGCGGCATGACCTTCCATGCCGGCCAGCGCCGCGAGGGGCTGACGCTCCAGGACGATCCGACGACGAGCTCGTTCCTGACGCCTCCCTCCTTCATCTCGGGCGGCGGCGGACTGTGCTCGACGGCTGCCGACTATCTCACCTTCTGCCGCGCGCTGCTCAACGGCGGCGAGCTCGGCGGCGTCAGGCTGATCGGGCCGAAGACGCTGGCGCTGATGACGACCAACCACATTCCGGGCGGCCGCGCGCTGCCGGAGGTGTCGCGCTCGCTGTTCTCCGAGGCGACCTATAACGGCATCGGCTTCGGCCTGGGCTTCGCCGTGACCATGCGCCCGGCGGAGACGCTGATCGCCGGCAGCCCCGGCGAATACAATTGGGGCGGCGCGGCCACGACCTCGTTCTGGATCGATCCCGCCGAGGAGCTGATCACGATCTTCATGACGCAGGTTCTGCCGTCGAGTGCCTATCCGCTCCGCCGCGAGCTGCGCAGCATGGTCTACGCCGCGATCACCGAAAGCAATCTGTAACCCATTGAACTGATCCCGCGGCCCGCGGCCGCGGGATCAGACGCTCATTTCAGCATCTCCGGCACGATCAGGCGCGGCAGGAACAGCGACACGCTCGGCCAGACGATGAGCGCCGCCAGCACGAGCAGCATCGGGATCAGCATGATCATCGTGTCCTTGAGCGCATAGCGCAGCCGCACGCCGGCGACCGAACAGGCGATCATCAGGCATAGGCCGTAAGGAGGCGTCACCAGCCCGAAGGCCAGCGACACGATCGATATGATCGCGAACTGGACCGGATGGAGGTCGACGGACTTGGCCAGCGGCTCCAGCACGGTGCCGACGATGATGATGGCCGGGATGGCGTCGAGGAAGCAGCCCACCACCAGAAAGCAGAAGCAGATGAAGAAGCCGGCCGCGACCGTGCCCATGCCCCATGCCGAGACGTTGGCCAGCAGCTCCTGCGGGATCCTGTAATAGGCCAGCAGCCAGCCGAACGCGCTTGCGGTGCCGACGCAAAACAGCGCGACGCCGGCAAGACGCCCGGTGTCGAGAAAGGCCTTGTACAATTCGCGGGGACCTGTCTCGCGGTAGAAGAACGCCGAGAGCGCCACGGAATAGAGCACCGCGACGCAGGCGGACTCAGTCGCAGTGAACCACCCGAGCAGAATGCCGCCAACGATGATGAACGGCGTCATCAGGGCCGGTATCGACTGCCAGATGGCGCATCGCATCTCGACCCAGGTCGCCTTCGGATAGGTCGGGTAGCCGCGGCGCAGCGCATAGATGTGCACCGTCGCCATCTGCGCGCCCGCGATCAGCAGGCCCGGCACGATGCCGGCCAGGTACATCGCCGCAATCGAGGTCGAGATCAGCCCACCCCACACGATCATCAGGATCGACGGCGGGATGATGACCGCCAGAACCGCCGACACCGCCGTGATGGCGATGGAGAACGAGAGGTCGTAACCCTCCTTGGTCTGCGCATCGATGAATATCTTTGATTGGCTCGCCGCGTCGGCGGTCGACGAGCCCGAGATGCCGGCAAAGAACACCGACAGCACCACATTGATCTGCGCCAGCGATCCCGGCCAGTGCCCGACCATCGAGCGCGACAACGCCACCAGGCGATCGGTGATGCCGCCGATGCTCATCAGATTCGCCGTCAGCAGGAAGAACGGCACCGCCAGCAGGATGAATGAATTGTACGCATTGAAGGTCTCCTGCGCGAGCGTCATCAACGACAGACGCGGCTCGATCAGCAGGATCGGCACGCAGGCAAGGCCGAGCGCGAAGGCGACCGGCACGCGCACGATGAGCAGGCCGATGAAGACCCCGAACAACACCATCGCAGCCTGTCCGGCAGAGAGTACATTGCCGTTCATCGCCGGGCCCCGACCAGAACGCGCATTTCATCGACGATCTGTTCACCCGCAAAGACGATCCAGGTCGCGCCGGTCACGGGCCAGGCGACGTGGATCAGCCAAAGCGGCAGATCGGCCAGCTCCGACGTCCTGTTCCAGGCAAAGCGGGTGAACTCGAGGCCGGCGGACACGAACACCAGCGCCAGCGCCAGCACCCCGAGCCGCGCGAGAATCCGCACCGCGGCCTCCGACCGCCGCGACAGGTCCGGCCACACGTCGACCTCGAAATGCTGCGCTTCCCGCACACCAACCATGGCGCCGATCATGATCGTCCAGACGAACAGGAAGCGGGCCATTTCCTCCGTCCAGATGTAGGACGGGATGAAGGGCGTGTAACGCGAGATGATCTGCAGCGTCACCGGAATGACGAGAATGCCGACGCAGGCCGCGAGCAGGATTTCGAGCAATTTCGCGTAGGCCGCCGTGACGCGGCGCCACAGCGACGGTGTGGACGGGACGGGCATTTCAGACATTGGGACTCCCTGCGGCAGCTCATCCGCCACGGCCGGGCAAGAAGCGGGGCTTGCCCGGACGTGCCGTCGGCGGATGCAACGAGCTCAGGCGACGTTGATCTTCTCGAAAATGCCCTCCGCGCCGATCTCCTTGGCGTAGGTGGCCATCACGGGGTCGGCGAGCTTCTTCATGGCGTCCCGCTCCTCGAAGGGAACGCGCTTGAGCTTGCCGGCCTTCTCGAGCGTGTCGAGCTTGACGACCTCTTCGCTCGACTCGAGCTGACGGCCGTAGTCGCCGGCTTCCTTGCCGGCCTTCATGATCGCGTCCTGCAAATCCTTCGGCAACGTCTTCAGCGTCTTCACCGAGAAGCAGATCGGCCGGATCGATACGGCGTGCTGGGTCAGGCTGAGATGCGGGGCCACTTCGTAAAACTTCATCGCCTCGACGCCGGCCGCCTCGTTTTCGCCGGCCGATATCACGCCGTTCTGGATCGCATTGTAGATTTCGTTGTAGGCGATCACGGTCGGGCTCATGCCGACGGCCGCAAAGGTCTTCGACCAGATCGGGGCGCCCTGCACGCGAACCTTGAGGCCCTTGAGATCGGCGAGATTCTTGAGCGGCTTGTTGGCGAAGATGTTGCGGATGCCGCCGCCGGAATAGCCGATCAGAACGACCTCGGCTTTCGCCGCGACCTCGTCGGCGATCGGCGCCAGGATATTGGCTTCGACGACCTTGTTCATGTGGTCGATGCCCTTGAACACGAAGGGCGCATCGATGAACGGAGCCGCCTTGGCGAAGGTCGACATGTGGGCCGGCGAGACGATGCCGTAGTCGACCGCCTTGCCCTGCGACATGTACTCGAAATACTGCTTCTCAAGGCCGAGCGAGGAGTTCTTGTGCAGGGTGAAATTGACGGGCTTGCCGTAGTATTTCTTCACCAGCTCCTCGAACCGGATCAGTGCCCGGTTGAAGGCATGGTCGTCGTTGAACTGGACCGCGCCGTTCAGCGTGATCGGCGCCTGCGCCCTGAGGATCGACGGCATGCCGATCGTGGCCGCCGCAGTGGTTGCACCGATACCAGCGAGAAATGACCGTCGCTTCATCGTCTCCCCTCCCTTGATGCTCCGGCCCTGTCGCCGGGCCGTGCGTGCAGCCGGTATGCGGCTTGCGAGAGGTGAAGCGTATGAAAAACCCCTGCGGGACGGAAGTCATTTCGCGGGCGCCGGAGGTACTCTTCGTCGCAGGACTTGCTCCTCCACGACCTGCTGCACTGCAACTCGCGTTCCTGCCGGCGCGCGGGCACGCCGCGTCAGCGGCCCCCCACTCCCTGGGGACACGGGAAGACGCGCGGACCTTTGCGCTGCACGCAGAGACCCGCGCGTCTTCCACGACCGACCTAGTGCATGTGACCAATCAGATAGATGCCGCCGCCGACCAGAATGATCGTCGGCACGGCCCAGAGAATGAATACTGGCACCAAGCCCTCCTCAATTGGTTGTGCAGACCTTGACGGTCTTCATGCCGCTCTCGGCTTCGGTGCGCGTCTTGTAGATCATGCCCGACGGGCTGACGACGGTCATGGACGCGTCCATCGGCTTCTTGTCGACGATCGTGCACTTCTTGGTCTTGACGTCCTGGACCACGTAGAACTCGTCGGCCGCGAACGCCGGCAGGGAAAACGCAGCAACCATCAGGGCTGCAGTCGCTATCTTCAGCTTCATCTTTCTCCTCCTCCAGTTGCCGGACTTCGGCCCGGTCGATTCGAAAACGGGAAAAAATGGCAATTTGTTCCTATGCGCAGGAACGTCGCGCGCGGCGGAAGGTTGTTGCGGCGCTTATGCTAGTGAGGAGGACAAGATGAAGAAACTGTTCCTGCTTTCCGCTGCGGCCGTTCTGATTTCGACCGGCGCATTCGCGCAATCCACCGTGACCACGACCGGAACCGGTCACGCCGCGGTAGTTCAGATCGAGCCGGAATATCGCACCAGGATCAAATCCTACGTCACCGAGCACCGGGTGCGTCCGGTCACGACGAAGGAGAAGATCATCGTCGGCGCAACGGTGCCGAGCGAGGTCGAGCTCGAAGCAGTTCCGTCCGATTGGGGCCCGTCCCTCACCAAATATCGCTACGTCTATTCCGGCGAACGCGTGATGCTGGTGGATCCGGGCACACGAACCGTCGTTCAGGAAATCGATTGATCAGGAACTGACGGACGGGCGGCGGCCGCGAAGGCGGCCGCCTGCCGGAGTTGACCGCATGAAGCCGCATCGAGAGGCGCGGATCGTCGGGCTCAGTCTGGCGGCCGTCTACGCCATGTGTCTGCTACTGACCGCGATCAGCATGAGCTGAGACGCGGGGCTCCCCGCACTGCGCTGCAAAATCCTCACGGACCGCGCGCCGCATGCGAAAATCGTGGCGCGAGGCAAGGCCTGCCCGTATGGTTCTCTTCAAGATCATGATCCGGCGCCGCCGCGCCGGAACCGGGACGCCCGCGCTTGTCAAAGCTCTCCCTGCCGGTCCGGCTCGCTCTCCTGGTCGCGGGAACGATGCTGCCGATGATCGTGTTCGCGGTCGGCATCGCCTTCTACCATTACAAGCAGGACCGCAGCGACGCGACGCGCCGCGTGCTGGAGAATGTGCGGAGCGTGCGCCTCGTGCTGGATTCCGAGGTGCAGCGCATGACCGGCAGTTTGCAGGTGCTGGCGCTGACGAACTCGCTGCGCAACGACGACTTCCCGAACTTTCGCCGCATCGCGCTCGGCTTTCTCGATCAGTACGGCAAGGGCGGTCTCTTGCTGATCTCCGACCGCAAGGGCCGACTGCTGTTCTCCACCGCGACGGAGGATACCGCGAGCCTGCCGCTGCGTGGTAATCTGGAGATCGTCGAGAAAGTGTTCGCGACCAGGACGCCGCAATATTCCGACCTGTTCACCGGCGCGATCAACGGGCGACAGGTGTTGACGGTCGAAGTGCCGGTGTTCCGCAACGGCGAGGTGATCTACGACCTCTGCTTCAGCCCGCCGATCGGCATCTTCCAGGAGCTGGTCGAGAGGCAGCGGCCCGACCAGCAGTGGACGGTGTCCCTGCTCGACACCAAAGGCACCGTGTTTGCCCGCGTGCCGAACCCAGGAGAAAACTTCGGCAAGCGCGCGTCGCCGTCGCTTTACGCGGAAATGTTTCGCGCGCCCGAGGCAACGCTCTCGTCGGTCTCACTGGATGGCGTTGCGCTCGCCTCCGCCTACACAAGATCGCAGCTCACGGGATGGACGGTGGCCGCAGGCGTCCCCGAGAGCTCGTTGATCGCCCCGCTCTGGCGCAACATCGCGATCACCAGCCTGATCGGCGGCATCCTGCTGCTGGTCGGCCTCACCTTCGCGGTGCGGATGGCAACCACGATCGCCCGCGGCGAGATGCTGCACAATCTCCTGATCGAGGAGCTCAACCACCGCGTCAAGAACACGCTCGCCCTGATGCAGGCGATCGCGGTGCAGACCTTCCGCAGCGCAAGCCGCGACGAACGGGCCAAGTTCGAGGGACGGCTCGGCGCGCTCGCCGAGGCGCATAATCTGCTCAGCCAGGAGAAATGGGCGGGCTCGGAGCTGAGGGACGTGATCGCCCGCGCACTTCGGCCGTTCCTGCTGACCAATCCCGACCGCATCCGCATGGCCGGCCCCGCGGTGCCGCTGTCGCCGCGCTTTGCCGTGGTGCTGTCGATGATCGTGCACGAGATCGCCACCAACGCGGCGAAATACGGCGCGCTGTCCAACGAGACCGGCCGGGTGACGCTCGACTGGGAGGTCCTCACTGATGCGCCGAAGCCGCGGCTGCACCTGATCTGGACCGAGATCGGCGGACCGCCGGTGACCGCGCCGGTACGGCGCGGCTTCGGCTCGCGCCTGATCGAGCGCAGCGCGCGCGACCAGCTCGGCGGCGAGGCGACCGTCGACTTCCTGCCGCGCGGCGTCGTCTGCACGGTGACTTGCACGCTGGACGAGACGCGGTGAAGGGGGAGCATCGGAAGATCACAGGGATTCGGACCCACATTTTCTCGGCAAAGCTGTCGCAGCCTTTCGCTTATTCGGCCTAGTACAACACGGCATGTCATCGACAATCGAACGTCGGTGCCGACCTGCTCGTCGGATAGCCGTGTGACGGCCTGCAAGCCGCCTTTCGCAGGACATTTCAACGGCATTTAACGCCTCTCGCGCGATCCCCGTTCGGCGCCGCGGCGCCGCCCGGCGTGCATTTGCGAAAACGCGCGCCTGCCCTGAGCAGGATCGGACAAAGCACGGCCGCTTCAGGAAAGACGCTGCTCCGTCACGCGCATAGAACACGCGCCAACCCGTACAAATACGGACGACTGATGTGCAGCCTGAGACGATCAGGAGGAGCCGCACAATGATCGGGAGCACCGCACTCATGCGCAATCCCTCACCCAAGGGCTTGCCACCCTCACCCGGCGCGCAGCCTGACGATGGCACGGCGCCCCAGCTGCGCGCTGCCGATGCGGAGATGGCGCGCGTGCTCAAGACGAGGCCGCTTCGCATGGCCTCCGATTCCCAGAGCGGCACGATTGCCTATTGGAAGCACGAGCCGCTGCATGATGTGGTCGAACCCATGGCCGATCACGTCATCATGGCCTATCCCGCCGGCTCGCAGGCGCTGGAGCGGCGCAGCGGAAAATCGGCGGCGATCAGTACGGCGCGTCCCGGCGTCGTCACGATCATTCCGGCCGGATCGACCTCGCGCTGGGACATTCACCGGCCCATGCATGTCGTTCAGCTCTATCTTCCGCAGCGAACGCTGCTGCGTATCGCCGATGAGGCCAGCACGACGAGCCCCGGCGACCTCCTGGAAAGAACCGGGCATCCCGACGCCATCACGTCCCGCCTGCTGCTGAGCGCAGCCGACTCGCTCGAAGGCAGCGCCACGCTCGACACGCTGTTCAGGCAGCAACTGACCGATCTCCTCGCCACGCGCGTGCTCGCGGCCCATGCCGGCGTGCCGGCCGCGCCGCAGCCGATCATCGGCGGCCTCTCGCCAACGGTCCTGCGCCGGGCCATCGAACGTCTTCGCTCGGACAGTGATGCGGACGTCTCGCTCTCGGCGCTTGCGTCCGACGCGGGTCTCTCGCGTTTCCATTTCTGCCGGTCCTTCAAGGAGAGCACCGGGCTCTCGCCGCACGCCTGGCTGCGCCAGCACCGGCTCGAGCAGGCCATGAACATGCTGCGGGAGACCGACGAACCCGTCGTCTCGATCGCCGCGGCGCTCGGCTATTCCACGCAGACGGCCTTCGCCGCGGCCTTCAAGAAGCTGACGGGTGAAACGCCGAGCGATTGGCGCAGGCGGACGCGTTAGCAGCAATCCCGCGACAGGAACGGCAATCGCTCTTGGGCAGTCGAATATCTGGTTCGCTAAACATCGCAGGAACAGAGACCACGCGGACGGAGACGAGCAATGGACTGGAAACGCTTCGCAATCGCACCGCGCCGCAAAGCCATCGCGACGGCGCTCCTGTACGGGCTCTCGCTGACCGTGCGTCTCACCTCGCCGACAGCCGAGGAGGCGCCGACACAGAACGCCAGTCTCCTGGCGTCAATCCTGATCAATCATGATTGGCCGAGGAAACCTGCAGTGCCGGTCGCCCTGCAGGGCTGGCCATCGAGCCCGAGAAGCTGCCAGGCGGCCTGCGGAAGCCCCGCGCTGCTGTCGTCACTGCCGAGCTGCACCGCTCCGTAAGGCTGTAGCGTCCACCGTTTCACCTCTTCGCGTCATCGCCGATCGCAGCAGGCTCCGCCGGCTTTGGGCGGCGGCTATGACGCACGTCTGTCCCGATCAACCAAATCCAGGAGTGAACCACATGCGACTGCTCATCATCGGCGCCGGCTTTGCCGGCATGTACGCCGCCCTCTCCGCGGCCCGTCTGCGCGACATCCAGGGTGTCTCGCCCGACGATCTCGACATCGCGCTGATCGCACCGGAGCCGACGCTGGTGGTCCGCCCACGGCTCTATGAGCCGAAACCGGAAACCCTGACGGCACCGTTGCTCGACGTCCTCAAGGCGATCGACGTCGATTACATCCAGGGCAGCGCCGAGACGATCGACGCCAAGGCGCGAACGGTGCAGATCGCGACGTCCCAGGGTACGCGCAAATCCCTGTCCTATGACCGCCTGGTGGTCGCGACCGGCAGCCGTCTGTTCCGCCCCAATATTCCCGGCCTTGCCGACCACGGTTTCAGCGTCGACTCGCTCGATGATGCCATCGCGCTGGACAAGCATCTGCATGGTCTTGCCGACCGGCCGCCCGTCAACGGACGCGATACGGTCGTCGTCGCCGGTGGCGGCTTTACGGGCATCGAAGCCGCAACCGAGCTGCCCGCGCGCCTGCGCAAGATCCTCGGCAAGGATTCCAAAGCGCGCGTGATCATCGTCGAGCGCAACGGCGCGATCGCGCCCGACATGGGCGAAGGCCCTCGTCCACTCATCGAGGATGCGCTGCGCAAGCTCGGCGTCGAGACCCGGCTCGGGGCCGGCGTCGCCTCGCTCGACAAATTCGGCGTGACGCTCTCGACCGGCGAGCACATCGAAACCGAGACGGTGGTCTGGGCCGCCGGAATCCGCGCCGCGCCGTTGACGGCGCAGATCCCTGCCGAGCGCGACAATTTCGGCCGGCTGCTGGTGGATCGCGACCTGCGCGTCCCCGGTGTCGCCGGCGTGTTCGCCACCGGCGATGCCGCGCGAGCCGCCTGCGACGACGAGGGCAATTACGCACTGATGTCGTGCCAGCACGCCACGCGGATGGGCGCCTTTGCCGGCAACAACGCCGCCGCCGAGCTGCTCGGCGTTCCGACCAGGCCCTACCACCAGAAGGCCTACGTCACCTGCCTCGACCTCGGCGAAGCCGGCGCGCTGTTCACGCGCGGCTGGGAGCGCAAGGTCGAGATGGCCGGCGACGTCGCCAAGAGGACCAAGCAGGAGATCAACACCGTCTGGATTTATCCGCCGAAGGCCGAACGCGCCGCCGCGCTCGCGTCGGCCGATCCGGAGCGTGTGACCGATCTCTAGACCCGCGAAGCGACAGCGGCCGCGCGTCCTGGCTGCGCGGCCCGCTCAACCAGAACCAGCCAGAAGCCTTCCAACAGGAGACCAACATGAACCTGCACAACACCTCATATCCCCAGGCAGCGGGCCCCGAAGAGCTGGTGCCGTCACGCTACGCGCTCAAGATCGGCGAGATCGACGTGCTGGTGGTCAGCGACGGCGTGCTGCCGCTGCCGACCACGATGCTGGCGCACAATGCGGCCCCGGCCGAGCGGGCGGCCTGGCTGCACGACATGTTCCTGCCGCAGGACGCGTTCGACTGGGCGCTGAATGCGGTCATGGTGCGCAGCGGCGGCAAGACCATCCTCATCGACGCTGGCCTCGGCTCCGACCCGGACTTGCACCTGCCGCGGGCCGGGCAGTTGATCAAGCGACTGGATGCCGCCGGCATCGATCTTTCGGCCGTGACCGACCTGGTGCTGACGCACATGCACATGGACCACATTGGCGGCCTGCTCGTCGACGGCGTGAAGCAGCGGCTGCGCAAGGACCTGCGCATCCACGTCGCGGCCGCCGAGGTCAAGTTCTGGGAGGCGCCCGATTTCTCCCACACGAACATGCCGCAGGGATTCCCCGACGCACTTCGGGCGACCGCCAGGCGCTTCGTGAGCGAGTATGGCAGTCAGTTGCGGACCTTCGACGACACGCACGAGATTGCGCCCGGCGTCGTCGCCCGTCGCACCGGCGGTCACACCCCCGGACACAGCGTGGTTCGGATCGCGTCCGGCGGCGACGCGCTGACCTTCGCGGGCGATGCCGTGTTCGCGGTCGGCTTCGAGCAGCCCGAATGGCACAACGGCTTCGAACACGATCCCGAGGAAGCGGCGCGCGTTCGTATCGGCCTTTTGCGGGAGCTTGCCGTGACCGGCGAGATGTTGGTCGCCACGCATTTGCCGTTCCCGTCGGTGGGCCGCGTGGCGGTTGATGGCGACGCCTTCCGCTGGGTGCCCGTGTTCTGGGATTACTGACGGCTTGATGGGTTGGGCCAAACCGGGGCGCGTGCTCATGACGTTCGTGAGTGCGCGCCCCGCTTCAAATCGTCACGAGAGCCCGGGGACACCTTTCGGGCCGGTCTTCATGGCTGCGTGCGCACTATAGGCGCCCGGTCCATAGGTCGCGATCAAGGCAAGCGCGCCGAGCAGGCCGAGATTCTTCAGGAAGTTGATGGTCTGGGTGACAATTTGCGCTTCCGGCGCCGCCCAGAAATTATGGAACATCAGCGTGGCTGCGATGGTGAACAGGAACAGGATCACCGCCGCCGGACGCGCAAACAAGCCGAGCAGCAGCGCCATGCCGCATCCGAGCTCGACCGATAGCGCGCCTGCGGCAAGGACGGCGCCAAATCCGTCGGCTCCTCCGGGAAGCCGTCCGGCGGTTGCGGCAAATGCCAGCACCTTCCCGGTGCCGCTGTAGAGAAACAGCGGCGCGATCGCGACCCGCGCGAGCAGGAGCGCCCAAGACTCGAACGGGCCCGCGGGCTTCCCCATGTCGGCGAAACGGGTGGACGTCGGCATTTCAATTCTCCTTGGGCAGGACTTGGACAATAAGGCCGCGTGTGGCCGGCGATGATCACTCCGCGGGCGCAACATCGGCGCTCGGAAGACGATTTGCTGCGGCCATGCCAAGCGAGCCGATCGCGAGCGCGCCGACGATCGACGCGCCGCCGATCGCCCAGAACACAGCGTCCGGCCCGCCGGTGACCTGCTGCAACAGGCCGATGACGTAAGGGCCGAGAATTGCGCCTACGCGGCCGATGCCCAGCTCCATTCCGACGCCGCTGGCGCGGAAGCAGGTCTCGTACGAACCGGCGGTGAAATTGTTCAGCACGTGTTGCGCGCCGATGATGCAGAACCCCGCGACGGCGACGATGGCCAGATTGACGCCGTGACCGCTGACGAAGATCAGCGCCAGCACGGCAATCCCGCCGCTCAGCCACCATGTGGCGAGATAGCGGGGCGTCAGCGCAAAGTTGCGATCGGCCAGCATTGCCAAGGTCAAGCCGCCGATGAAGGACATCGCCTGCATCAGGGCGCCGAAGCCGAACGAGGCCGCAAAGGTTTCGCCGCGCTTCAGCATGACGGTCGGTATCCATCCGGTGAGACCGAAGATCGCGAACAGGCTGAGGAACGCCGTGATCCAGATGGTCAGTGAGACACGGCGATAGCGTGGGCTGAGCAGGGTTGCGATGGTGCCCTGCTCCGGCTTGCTCTCGGCGGACGCGAACGTCGCATTCCGATAGATGTCCGCCCGCTCCGGCCGCAGCCTTGCGAGCAAGGTGCGCAGCTCCGCAACGCGCGAGCGGGCAGCCAGGAAGCGCGGGCTTTCGGGCAGAATGGCATGCGCCACGAAGGTCAGGGGGATTGAGAGCGCGCCCACGTAATAGAGAATTTGCCAGCCATGTTGCGGCGTCAGGAACACGCCGACGAGACCGGCGCAGACGCCGCCGAGCGACCAACCCAGCGTCACGCCCCACAGGGAGAACGTGTTGCTGACGCGCTTTGGCGCAAGCTCGTTGATGAAGGTCGTCCCCAGCGGCAGCAATACGCCGAGGCCAAGCCCCGTGACGAAGCGCAGGGCGCAGTAGCTCCAGAAATCGCCGGCCAGCACCGCGGTCAGCAGGGTGAAGACGTTGACGATCCACAGGCCCGCGAGCAGCGTCCCGCGCCGGCCGAACCGGTCCGCGACGCTGCCGTGGCCGATCGCGCCGAACAGGAATCCGACGAGACCCGAGCTCATCAGGAAGCCTGCCTGGCTCGGTGCCAGCCCCCAGGGCTGAACCACGTAATGGATGACATAGGCCGGGTTGAACGTGTCATAGCCGTCGAACAGCGTGATGAGCGTGATGAGAAAGCCGAGCAGCTTGTGGAACGGCCCGATCGGGGCGTCGGACAATTCCTCATGCACGTCGATTTCGGACGAGAAGCTCACGGGTTTCCTCCATATGAATTGATGATGTGCTCTGCTCTGCGGCAGATTGAATCGATGCATCGTCGAGCTTGAACAGGGCGCGCGCGTTGTCGCGGCCGATCTTGAGGCGATCGCCTTCGGAGATGGTGGCGGCGTCGAACCATTGGGCGGCGTGGTCGATGTTCTCGAACGGCCAGTCGGCGGAGAAGAGAATGCGGTCGGCGCCGATCTCCAGCATCGCGTCGATCAGCGTCTGGGTGCGAAAATTGCCCGACGTGGTGATGTAGAAATTTTCCCTGAAGTAATCGGCGATCTTGCGCCGCGCCGGATAGGCGTTCTGGGTGCGCATCCACTTGTTGTGATTGTCGACCCGCCACATCGAGTAAGGCAGCCCCTCGCCCATGTGACCGAGGATGATCTGCAGCTGCGGATAGGCGTCGAACAGGCCCGAGCCCATCAGGCGCAGCGCGTGCACCGCGGTTTCCTGCCCGAACGCCCAGGTCGGCCCCAGCAGCCAACGGTGCCCCTCATAGATGGCCGCGTCCTTCGCCAGCGGATTGCGCGGGTGCAGATAGAAGGGAACGCCGAGGCGCGCGACCTCCGACCAGAACGGCCAGAACTCCTTGCGATCGTAATAGATGGCGTGATCGGTGCCGGTAAGCTCGCTGAAACCGTTGACGAGCGCGCCACGAAACCCGAGCGCGCCGACGCACCGGTCGAGCTCGCGTGCAGCCGCCTCGGGATCCTGCATCGGCAGCGCCGCAAGCCCCTGGAAACGATCCGGCCGCTTTGCGACCTGCTCGGCGAGGAAATCGTTGGCGCGGCGCGACAGGTCGATGGCGCGCTCGCGGTCGGGAATGGCCTGCACGGCCGGCGCGTTGAGCGACAGCAGCATCATCTCGATGCCGTGGGCATCCATCTCCACAAGCCGCCGCTCATGGATGTCGAGCAGCCGCGCCTTGAGCTCGACCCAGTCCTGAGCCGGGGCGAAGCCCGCGCTGTCCTGGACGGTGTCGTCCATTGCGAAATGCTCCTCGAGCGCAATCTTGCCCTGCATGGCGTCGTTCCTTCGGCTTTGCTTTCGGCGTTGACAAAGCAAAGCATCCGATACAAATACTTGTCAATGAGAAAGTTGCATTTGCAAATGATTGATATGCAAATATTGCACATGCGAAGGTTGGCGCTTATTCCGGGCGGAGCTCTCCCGCCAGGACCCAAGCCCGGACCTAAACTCATGTATCGATTTTCGAATTCGCTGCCCTATCTGCTCGCCCGGCTCGGCGTCCGCATGGGCGATCTCTTCGCGCGCGTGATCCGTCACGAGAAGTTGACGCTGCCGATGTACCGTGTGCTCGCTGCGCTTTCGGAGCAAGGACACCCGTTGCGCCTCGGCGAGATCGCCGAACTCACCTCGGCCGACGTGTCCACCCTGTCGCGCATCGTCGCGGAGATGAGCCGCGTCGGCCTGTTGACGCGCGACCGGCCGGAGAACGACCAGCGCAGCCTTCAGGTCGCGCTGACGCCCAAGGGTGCGGAGCTCGCGGGACGCCTGATGCCGCTCGCCGCCTATTATGAAGAGGTCGTCACCGGAAGCATGTCCGCGAAGGAAGCGGCCGAGCTCAAGCGCGTGCTGGTGGAGCTCTACCACAACATCGACCGGCTCGAGCAGGAAGTCGAGGCCGGGCTGATCAAGGTGCCGGCACCGGCACGGCCGAAGGAATCCCGCGACGAACGGCCCGAGGCAAAGGCGAAGACCAACCCGCCGCGCGGCAAGACATCACGAAAATAGGGAAACGACCGAGGAGAGGCCATGCGACAGGATCCCATCATCATTGCAGGCGGCGGCATTGGCGGACTTGCGGCAGCAATCGCGCTGGCGCAGAAGGGTTTCCAGGTCACGGTCCTCGAGCGTGCGGCGCGCTATCAGGAAATCGGCGCCGGCATTCAGCTCGGTCCGAATGCGTTCCATACCTTCGATCGCCTCGCGCTCGGAGATGCGGCGCGGCAGATCGCCGTGTTCATCGATCAGCTCCGCCTGATGGACGCGATCTCGGCGGAAGAGATCACGAGCATCGATCTGACCAGCTATTTCCGCCGTCGCTTCGGCAATCCCTATGCCGTGGTTCATCGCGGCGATTTGCACGGCATCTTCGTCCGCGCCTGCGAGACGCATGAGAACGTCACGCTGCGAGCCGACTGCGACGTCGTCGGCTATGAGCAGGATGGTTCGCGGGCCACGGCCCTGCTGAGGTCCGGCGAGCGCGTCGGCGGATGTTTGCTGATCGGCGCAGACGGACTCCGTTCCCGCATCCGCCAGCAGATGGTCGGCGACGGCGCGCCGCGGATCGCCGGCCACACCACCTATCGTTCGGTGATCCCGACCGAGCAGATGCCGGAGGACCTGCGCTGGAACGCGGCGACACTGTGGGCCGGCGCCAAGTGCCATCTCGTGCACTACCCGCTGTCAGGCTGGAAGGTGTTCAACCTCGCGATCACCTGCCACAACGATCCCGTCGAGGCGTTCGCCGCCAGGCCCGTGACCCATGACGAGGTGCTCGAGGGCTTTCGCGACGTGCATCCCCGCGCGAAGGCGATTATTCATCACGGCAGGGACTGGAAGGCCTGGGTGACCTGCGATCGCGACCCGACCGATCGCTGGACCGACGGCCGCGTCGTGCTGCTGGGCGATGCCGCGCATCCGATGCTGCAATATTTCGCGCAAGGGGCCTGCATGGCGCTGGAGGATGCGGTTTGCCTCGCCGAGGAGCTCGACGAGACGGAAGGAGAGGTCGCCCACGCGCTCGAGCGCTACAGGAATGCCCGGCTGCTGCGCACCGCGCGGGTCCAGCTCCAGGCGCGCGAGCTCGGCGAGCACGTCTATCATCCGGCGGGCGTCCACGCGCTGCTGCGCAATCAGCTCATGCGCGAGACCAGCCTTGAGCGCTTCTGCGACAACCTGGCCTGGCTCTACCAGTCCCCGTTCCCGGAACGGGATTCAATAAGACGGCTCGCGCAGCCCTGAGCGCATGCGGGAGGCACCGTTCGCGTGCCCGTCCCGGGTTCGGCATCTAGATCGACCGCGAAGCGCTGTCGCGCTTCGCGGCGAGCCGGGCCACTTCGTGGCCCAGCTTCATGCGCGTGGCCGGCCAATCGCCGAACGTCTAGACGGTCGAGATGCCGTCGATCGGACTGATATCTCCGACAAAGCGCAGCAGGTCGGCCATGGTGAATTCGCCCGGCACTTGCGACGGAAGCGTCGGCTTCCAGCTCTTGCCCTTGACCCAAAGGTACGACTGGTGATCGCCATGGACGAGGCCGACAAAAACCTCGGCAAGCAACGTCGCACCGACCGGCCCCAGCTTTTCACCGCCGCCGCGCTGCTCCGCTTCCTTGAGGATGTAGTACCAGAGCGGGGTGTGCTCGTGCAGACCATGCTTCTTCGCCACCGCACCGTCGCTCCCCTTCGAGATTTCGGCCGGCGTCAGCGGATTCTTGATCTTCATGGCCCTGGCCACGTCCTGCCCGGACGGCAATCCGAGCAGCACGCCGCGCTTGAGATTGCGGAACGGCAGGCTGCCGCCGTCACCCGGCAAGGTGTGGAGTTGCGGCACGACGAACGGGTCGATCTTGCGAGATGAATTGAGTGCCACACCCGGCGGATTGGACGGCAGGACCGCATAGAAGCGCCGCCAGTCGATGATCCAGTTGCTCGAAAGCACCGGAAGAGGAAGCGGCGGCTGAATCGGATTGGGCGCGAGATCTCCGATGATCCCGCCGGAGAGCCCGGTAAACCTGAACAGCAGGTCGAGCGTCGCGGGCGTAAGGCCGCCTGGCCCGGGCGTGAAGATTCTGTTGTGGCTGTAGACCTGGCGAACCATGCTGTGGCCGAGCCGATAGACGGCCGCGGAAAACTCGACCGGCATATAGGGCGTCTTCTTGAAGCGGTAGAAGCGTCGCCCCTGCTCCAGAATCTTCGCAACCAGTCCCTTCTCGGTGATCCGCTCGACGAAATCGTGCAGGACCATCCATTGATAGTGCCAGGTCACGATCCGGCGCGCTTCCTCGAATATCTCTCCCGGCGGCTTGCCTGACGCCGCCAGCTGATCGCAGACCTTGTTGTGAAATTTCAGCATAGCAAGATGGGTTTGCGCGACGAGCAGGTTCTCGTCGTTGCGATGATCGCCGATCAGGGCAAAGCCCTCGGGACTGCGCGGAAGATCGTTGCGATGATCTCCCGTGATGCTATCGACGTTGACGGTCTTGCCGATCAGGAGTTTCGGACCCGGAGTCTTGCCGTTGTCGCCCGCCGAATTGCGCGCGTACAGGTGACGGCTTCCGTCGGGACCGAGGCCGTATACGCTGTCGAGATCGAGCGCCGGCGTACGAAAATTCTGCACGGCCATCGGATCGGCCTCCTTGTCGCCAAAGGAGGTCAAATCCAAAGTGATGTCGTGGTCGACGAATTGCCCGAGATAGGTGAAGCCGGCGGGCACGTTGGCGTTGTTTCCCGCAGCATCGCCGGGAGCGGGATCCTTCATTGCATCGGCGAGTTCATGAAGCGGACCATCGTCGACCGCGAGCGGCTCGAGGGCCGGAAACATCCGGCCAAACATGCCCGGATCGTCATGTCCGGAAAGCGTATCCAGAAATTGCCGCGTCGGCTGACGTCCGGCTTTGCCGTGACCGGGCTGAACGTTCACGTCGGTTCCCATCGCTTGCTCCTGCTTGAAATGCTGAAAAGGGAGAGGGGCGAGGAAGTTTGTCGATTGTTCCAAAATTCTCGTGTCAGTATAGGTTTTCGAAAATTACCCCTCTGGGTGCAGTAACACGAAATATTACCACAGATTGTATTCTGCAGAGAGCATCATCAGCGAGGCGTTTTGCCCCACCTGAACACGCGCTGTTGATTACGATCGCTTCGCGGCGAACCGCGCCCAGATCTCGGCGTCCGTGTAGAAATCCACGCCGCCGTCTAGATCCCTCACGAGCCACTCGCCGAGATAGACAATCTGCGTGCCGCTGCGCCGCTCGTGGCGAAGCTCGAACTTTCCTTCGGCATCCTTGTGCAGCGAGCAGATCGACTGAACCCAACTCGGCCAATCCTGCAATGGTTGACCGACGAATTGCCAGGCGACCAAGGCCGCGTTGTTCGACAGGGGTTCTAGGCGCAGTGTCTTGGTCACGTGATCTCCACCATGCGGTTGTCCCTAACTCCAACGTCCCGGGACCGGAAAGGTTGTTATTCAGCCGCTCCTCAGCGTGAGCATGACCGGCGATCCTTTCAGGTTCCATCCGTGAAAACCCGGTCCTCGCCCGCCGGTTGGTTGCGCCCTACCCGATCGTCTGCAGCGCCGGGAAGGTCTCGAGCAGCCAGATGCTCACATTCGAGACCGCGCCGGTGAGAAAGCCGATGCCGGTGATCACCATCAACACGCCCATGGCGCGCTCGACATTGACGAGCTGGCCCTTCATGCGCGCGAACAGCGTGGAGAATTGTTCGATCATCAGCGCGGCGATCAGGAAGGGAATGCCGAGGCCGGCGGAATAGACCGCGAGCAGCCCCGCGCCCTTCGTCACCGTGGCTTCGGCCGCGGCGATCGAGAGGATCGCAGCCAGGATCGGGCCGATGCAGGGCGTCCAGCCGAACGCGAAGGCGAGCCCCATGATGTAGGCGCCCCAGAGGCCGACGGGTCTTGGGATCGGCAGCCGGCCCTCGCGCATCAAGAGGCCAATGCGCGTCAAGCCGAGGAAGTGCAGGCCCATGATGATGATGACGATGCCGGCGAGGATCGACAATTCGGCCGACCAGGCCCGGATCAGCCCGCCGATCAGCGAGGCGCTGGCGCCGAGCGCCACGAACACCGTGGAGAAGCCGAGCACGAACAGCAGCGCCGACATCATGATCGCGCGCTTGGACGCCGATGCCGGCTCCTCGCTCTCGACATGCTCGATCGTCGCGCCCGTGAGATAGATCAGGTAGGGCGGAACCAGCGGCAGGACGCAAGGGGAGAGGAAGCTGACGAGGCCGGCAATCAGCGCCGCCGGGATCGAAACATTTTGCATGATGCAGTCGGAGCCATCTCAGGCCCCGGCGCGGCACGCGGGAAATGCGCGCGGCCCGGAGCACCGGCTCTGGTGTAGCCGATGCCGGAGAATGCGCAACAGAGGCGCACAAAACCAGGGCTCCTCCCGATGCCGTCCGTGATCACAGATGCGGCATCGGGACGCGCACAAATCTCGCCAAAAAGCGAGACTCGGCGGCGCGGCTACTTCACCACGCGGAGCAGCGGACGCCGGGGCTGGTCCTGCGTCTGCTTGGAAGGGGGCTGCGGTTCGCTTCCGGCGTTCCGCAGCATTTCGTCGCACAGCGCCTTGAGATCGGCGCTATCAATTCCTTTGAGCTTCATCCGTACGTCGAGGATGACAATCGACAGCAGCTCGGCCGACTCACGACTGTTCATCTCGTTGAGCGCCCTGCGGCACTCCTCGAGCGTTTCCAGCACCGACTGCAACTGTTCGTCTGAATGCGACACCGGGCGTTCTTTCCGTTAATTCGGCCTGCGAGACGTATTTGCGACGACCCCTTTGGCCCCCATGGGAGACCAAGGATAACACGAGGCCGCCGCGCCTCTGAACATGATTTCAATGTGTTTCTGCGCTGAATCCGTGGTTCCGGCGAACATCCCACCGCCGCACTCTTGGCCATCGTTGAAGCGGCCAGGGACAGAACGCCCGTTGCGCTGTGATTGATCCAGTCCGGGAGTTGGAAGCGCCACATGCGCAAGGACGTTCATTGCGGACAGCGCCGACAATCCCGCAGCCATCTCAAGGCTCGCAACGGAACTCACGCGACACCCCTCAATTCGAGCGATCGTTTGCCCGATTCCCAGCCGTAGCCGCACCCAAATACCACTCGCGAGCCAGTAAGGATGACGTTCAAAACTCGTCACCCCGCAACCCGCCGTGGTTGTGGTTTGCGCCAGATTCTGCCAGTTTAGCAATCCGAAGGGAATTGTATGCACTCCTTGGCGGAAAGGGGCGTTCCGCTGGAAGAACGCCCAAAGACAAATATCAGCGGCCTCTCCGATTGGGACACGGCCCGCATATTCTTGGAAGTCGTCCGTTGTGGAAGTTTCCGCTCGGCGGCTGAACGTTTGTCGCTGTCGATCAACGCCGTCCGCCGCCGGATCGATGATTTCGAGCGTCAGACCGGCACCACTCTCTTCACCCGCGACGTCCACGGCACCCATCTGACCGACGAAGGCGCGGTGGTGGTCTCCGCGGTCGAGCGGATGGAAGCGGCCGCATTCGACGTGCTGCGCACCAGCGATTCGACGGGCAATGCCCTGTCCGGCGAGGTTCGCGTTGCCGTCACCGAAGGTCTCGGCACGTTCTGGCTCGCTCCGCGCCTGGTCGAATTCCAGCAGGCTTATCCGAAGATCCTGGTCGACCTGCATTGCGCGATGCGCTCGGCCGACGTCTCGCGCCACGAAGCGGACGTCGCCATCCACCTGTCCCGGCCTTCGGCCCTCGACGTCAAGCTGGTGCGGCTCGGCCGCATGCATCTGATGTTCTGGGCCTCCGAGAAATACATCGCGAAACACGGCGCGCCGCGCTCCGCGGCGGAATTGATCAAGCACCGCCTGGTGCTGCAATTCGCCGACCAGCTCGCCGCCAAGGAATCTTTCGAGAGCTTCTTCCCGGGCGTTTCGGAGCGTGACCTTCTGGTCATGAAGACCAACGTCTCAAGCGCCAACTACTGGGCGGTCGCGAACGGCGCCGGAATCGGCGTCTTCCCGAGCTACGCCATTGCGCTTGGCGGGAAGTTGATTCCACTGGAGGTCGAGTTGAACCGACCGCTGGATATCTGGTTGTCCTACCATCCCGGTAGCGGCCGGATTCCCCGCGTGCGGCACATGATTGACTGGCTGATCGAGGCTTTCAATCCGGCCCGCTTCCCGTGGTTTAAGGAAGAGTTCGTGCACCCGCATGAATTCAAGGACTCGTATATGGGCGAACCCCTGACCCAGCTCTTCGGGGGATTTTCAACCGAAGAACGGTGAGAAACGACTATGAAAACAGCGGCGAAAAGAATGAAGCAGCGCAGTGCCGGCAAGCCGGACATTGAGCTTGGCAAGCGGATCCGTCTGCGGCGCGTCGAGATGAAGATCTCGCAGGCCGAGCTCGGCGAAAAGCTCGGCGTGAGCTTCCAGCAGGTCCAGAAATACGAGAAGGGCGTCAATCGCGTCGGCGCAGCCCGCCTGCAGCAGATCGCCTCCGCCCTCGACGTGCCCGTGACCTTCTTCTACGACGGCGACAACAAGGCGCGCGAAGTCGAGAGCCTGCTCTTCCTCGACTCGGCTTTCAGCCTCCGCCTGCTGCGCGCTTACAGCAAGATCAAGGACCAGACGGTGCAGCGTCAGCTCGTCTCGCTGATGGAATCGATCGCGGCCAACGAAAGCTGAGCCGATCGACGGCCTGGCCTTGACGGCCATGTTCAATCCGCCGCGTCGCGGGGGCGCGGCCGGATTGGACGAGATCGACTGGATCGGATCTTCTGAATGAGATCTGACCTGCGCGCCGTCCGCGCGCGGCCTTCATTTTTCGGGGCGGCCTGACCGCCCCTTTTTCTTGCCCTTTTCCAGCACAACGGCACCTTCAACGCGCTCGGCGCGGTCAAGATCGACATGCCGAATTCCTATTCGGTCTACATGCACGACAGAGGCGGCGTTCTTCGGCAAGGCCGCCGGCCATCCACTGGCCGCGCACATGCACGTGACGCAGTAGGATCTGGCGCGACAGCAGCCGCGCCATGCAATCGCGGCACAGACGGATGCAAAGCCGCATCCCTGCCGCGGTTGACCGTGGCCTCAGCCCGGCCGCACATTGCGCCTCGCCAACAACACGCGAGCGCGCGATGCCGACATCTCCAACGAAAAATCCTACGCCGACGGCAAGATCCTCCAGCACGCCACTGATGGCGTCGGCGTGATCACCTTCAACAATCCCGACAAGCGCAACGCGATGTCGCTGGAGATGTGGGAGGGGTTTGGCGAGGCGCTCACGGCCCTGCGCGACGACGACGCCGTGCGGGTTGTGATCCTGCGCGGCGCGGGCGGCAAGGCGTTCGTATCGGGGGCCGACATCAGCCAGTTCGAAAAGACCCGTCACAACGCCGCGGCGTCCGAGGAATATGCCAGGCGCAGCGTCGCCCAGCGCGCACTGCTTGCCGACTATCCGAAGCCGACCATCGCCTGCATCCAGGGTTTTTGCCTCGGCGGCGGCATGCAGGTCGCGATGCTCGCCGACATCCGTATCGCTTCGCGCGACAGCCAGTTCGGCATCCCTGCGGCGAAACTCGGCATCGCCTATGGCTATGACGGCTTGAAGCACCTGGTGTCGCTGGTCGGCCCGTCCTGGGCGCGGCTTCTGATGTACACGGGCATGCGCATCGATTCCGCCGAGGCGCTGCGCATCGGCCTCGTCGAGCGCGTGCTCCCGGAGGGCGAGCTCTGGGGCGAGACCATGGCGATTGCCGAGACGATCTCGCAGAACGCCCCGCTCGCGATCAAGGCCGCCAAGATCACCATCGCGCAGGCCTTGAAGGACGAGAGCGCACGCGACATGGACGCGATCAAGGCGATCGGCACCGCATGCATGGACAGCGCGGATTTCCGCGAGGGCCGGCAGGCGTTCATGGAGAAGCGCAAGCCGCGGTTTTCGGGGCGGTGAAGCTGAACCGACATTCAGGAAGATTAAATTCCTCTGTCTCCTGCGCTGCGATAGCAACCAATTGATCCGTCGCAAGTTCTTCCGCCACCAATGAGGGAGAGTGCGATGAAACTCAAATTTGCTGTTCTCGGTCTCGCTGCGCTGGGCGGCGCCGCGCTGGCGTCGGGGCAAGCGCTCGCTGCGATGCCGAACGGCATTCCGCAGGCCGATCGGATCGCAAGCGGGCCGGCCGCCAACATCGATCAGGTCCGCATGGTCTGCAATGCCTGGGGCCGCTGCTGGTGGCGACCGAACTATTACGGTGCCTATGGCTACTACGGCCCGCGCCGCTTCTACGGGCCACGGCCATATGGCTATTACGGCCACCGCCACTGGCGTCGCTGGTAAACGACGAAGGGGCCTCGAGGGCCCCTTTTTCACGCGCGCGTTGACTACAGTGCCGCAAGCACCGCCTTCGTGATATCCGCGGTACCATTGCTGCCGCCGAACTCCATCGGCTTGATGCCGCCGGCATAGACCCCGTCCACCGCGCGCTCGATTTGCTCGCCGGCTTCCGCCGCACTCTCCACGCCATGCTTCTCGGCGAGCCAGTCCAGCATCATCGCCGCCGACAGGATCATGCCGGTGGGATTGGCCTTGCCCTGCCCCATGATGTCAGGCGCGGTGCCGTGGCAGGGCTGGAACACGGCATATTTGTCGCCGATGTCGGCGGACGGCGCCATGCCGAGGCCGCCGATCAGGCTCGCGGTGATGTCGGAGACGATGTCGCCGAACATGTTCTCCATCACCATCACGTCGAAATCCCAGGGACGCTTGACCAGCATCGCCGAGCAGGCGTCGACATAGAGCCGGTCGGTCTTCACATCAGGATGCTTCTTCTCGATCTCGTCGAAGATGCCGCGGAAGAATGCAAAGGCCTTGAACACGTTCGCCTTGTCGACACAGGTGAGTGCGCCCGGCTTGCCGCGCGCCTTGCGCCGCTCGGCGAGGCGGAACGAGAACTCGAACAGACGCTCGGACGTCCGCCGCGTGATCACCATGGTCTCGCGCGCATCCTCGTGGGTGACGACGCCCTTGCCCATCGAGGCGAACAGGCCCTCGGTGGATTCGCGGATCACGACGAGATCGATGCCGCGCTTGTCCGCGCCGACGATCGGGCTCGGCACGCCGGGAATGAGGCGCGCCGGCCGCACGCCGGCATAGAGATCGAAGATGAAGCGCAGCTCGATCTGCGGCGCGATCTCGGTATTATCAGGGTAGCGCACCGACGGCAGGCCGCAGGCCCCTAACAGGATCGCGTCCGCCTCCTCGCACAGCTTGATCGTCGTATCCGGCATCGACTTGCCGGTGGCGAGATAATTGTTGGCGCCGGCCGGCGCCTCGGTGAACCGGAAGCCGAGGCCGGATTTCTCGCCGACCTTGCGCAGCACCTCGAGCGCCGGCGCCATGACTTCGGGACCGATGCCGTCACCGGCGAGCACGGCAATGTGGAAGGCGTTGTTTGCGGACATGGGGGTTCCTGTATCGGATGCGTCATCCCGGGGGCGGCGCGAAGAGCCGAACCCGGGATCTCGAGATTCCGGGTTCGGTCCTTCGGACCGCCCCGGAATGACGGAAATTACTACGGCGTCAGCACGGTTCGGCCGACCACCGCGCCCTGCTGCAATTGCACCAGCGCCTCGTTGGCTTTCGCGAGCGGGGCCGTCGTCACCGGGATCGGCGGCACCTTCTTGGTGCGAACGAGATCGAGCAGCTCCTGCGTTTCGCGCAGATTTCCGACATAGCTGCCCTGGATCGTCACCGCCTTGATCGGGATCAGCGGCAGCGCCCAGGTCGCGCCGCCGCCGAACAGGCCGACGATGACGAGCTTGCCGCCCTTGGTCAGGCAGTCGAAGCCGAGCTGTGTCGTGGCGGAGTTGCCGACGAGGTCGATCACGGCGCGGATCGGCCCGCCCGCCTTCTTCGCAAGCTGCTCCAGCGCATCCGGCGCCTTGGGATCGATGGTGGCGAGCGCGCCGGCCTTCTCGGCCGCTTCGCGCTTCCTGGCGTCGATGTCGACCATGATCGCGCCCTTGCCGCCCATCGCCTTGAGCAGCGACAGCGCCATCAGGCCGAGGCCGCCGGCGCCGAACATCACGATCGGCGTGTCGAAATGCTGCTCGACCTTCTTCAGCGCGCTGTAGGTGGTGACGCCCGAGCAGGCATAGGGCGCGGTCGTCGCGGGATCGAGGCCTTTCAGATTGAGCAGGTAGCGCGGATGCGGCACCAGCATGTGGTCGGAATAGCCGCCGTCGCAATAGACGCCGAGCGAGCGCGGCGTCAGGCACATGTTCTCGTCGCCGCCAAGACAGGTCGCGCATTTGCCGCAGCCGATCCAGGGATAGACCAGGCCGACATCGCCGAGCTTGACATCGCCCTGGTCGGTCGGCTTCACGTCGGGGCCGAAGGCGAGGACTTCGCCGACGGTCTCGTGGCCCATGGTCAGCGGCAGGTTGATGCCGCGGTCTTTCAGCGACAGCGGCTTGCGGCCGTGGCCGAGATCATAGCCGCCTTCCCAGATGTGGAGGTCGCTGTGGCAGACGCCGGCGGCCTTCACCTTGATCAGCACCTGCGTGCCCGAGGGTTGCGGCGTCGCCTCGTCGAACTCCTGCAGCGGCGCCTTGAAATCGGTGACCTTAAAACTCTTCATCGGCGTCCTCCCGGCATGCTTCTCGTTCTCGGCCTCACCATGCCATGGCAGGCGAGGCCAGACAAACCGGTCTTAGTTCAGGCCAGCGGATGGTGGCAAGCGGCGAACTGGCCGGGTGCGACTTCGCGCAACTCCGGTATCTCCGCGCTGCATCGCTGATCGGCGCGCGGGCAGCGGGTGCGGAAGCGGCAGCCGGACGGCGGTGCAATCGGCGATGGCGGCTCGCCGGTCGCCACACTCTCGGCGGGACGCACGTCCGGATCGGGCACCGGGATCGCCTGCAGCAACAGGCCGGTGTAGGGATGCGCGGGCCTTGCGAACAATTGCTCCGAGGGCCCGACCTCGCAGAGCCGGCCGAGATACATCACCGCGACGCGGTCGCTGACCGCTTTGACCACCGCGAGGTCATGCGCGATGAACAGCAGCGTCAGGCCGAAGCGCGTCTTCATCTCCTCCAGCAGATTGAGGATCTGCGCGCGGATAGAGACGTCGAGCGCCGAGACCGGCTCGTCACAGACGATGAATTCGGGGTTGAGCACCAGCGACCGCGCGATGCAGATGCGCTGGCACTGGCCGCCGGAGAATTCGTGCGGCAGGCGGTGTACCACGAGATCAGGGTCGAGCCCGACCGCAGCGAGCACCTCGTGCACGCGCCGCTTGCGCTCGGCGGCATCCTTGACACCGGCGATGATCAGCGGCTCGGCGACGATGTCGCCGATGCGGCGGCGCGGATTGAGCGAGGCGATCGGGTCCTGGAAGATCAGCTGCACGCGGCGGCGCATCCTGCGCAGCGCCTCGCCCTCCATCGCGGTGAGGTCCTCGCCGTCGAACAGCACGCGGCCGGATTTGGCGCGGCGCAATTGCAGCACCGCGCGCCCCAGCGTCGACTTGCCGCAGCCGGATTCGCCGACCAGCCCCAGCGTCTCGCCGCGCGCGACCTGAAGGCTGACGCCGGACACCGCGTGCACCGTCTTGTTGCCGAGACCATATTCGACGACGAGATTGTCGACGTCGAGAAGCGGCGCATCGCGCACGGCAAGCTGCATCATGCGCCGATCTCCTCGGTCATCCGGATCGGGTGGAAGCAGGCATAGAGATGATCAGGCATCTCCGCGCCCTTCAGCTCGGGCTTGGCTTCGTGACAGCGCCCAGTGGCATAACGGCAGCGCGGCGCGAAGGAGCAGCCCTTCAGCGGCCGCGTCGGATCGGGCGGACGACCGGAGATGGCCGGCAGCGGCGTATGCGGTGCGGTCTCCAGCTTCGGGATCGCCGCCAGCAGCGCCTCGGTGTAGGGCATGTGCATGCGCTTGAACAACGCCTGCGCCGGCGCGCGCTCCACCACCCTGCCCGCATACATCACCGCGACCTCGTCGGCGCGACCGGCGACGACGCCGAGGTCGTGGGTGATGATGATCATCGCCATGTGGCGGCGGCGCTGCTCGCGCGCGAGCAGGTCGAGGATCTGCGCCTGGATGGTGACGTCGAGCGCCGTGGTGGGCTCGTCCGCGATCAAGAGCTTCGGCTCGCAGGACAGCGCGATCGCGATCGCGATGCGCTGGCGCATGCCGCCGGAGCATTGATGTGGATATTGCGCGAGCCGCTGCTCCGGCGCGGGAATGCCGACGGCCGCCAGCAGCTCGATGCTGCGCGCCTTCGCCGCGGCGGCGTCGAGCTCGAGATGCTCCTGGATCGTTTCCATCAGCTGGGTGCCGATGGTCAGCACCGGGTTGAGCGAGGTCATGGGATCCTGGAACACCACCGCGAGGTCGCCCCCGCGCAGCTGTCGCAAGCTCTCGCGATCGAGCCGCACCAGGTCATGGCCGTCGAACATCACGCGGCCCGTCAGCTTGGCCTTCTTCGGCAGCAGCTGAAGCACCGCGCGCGACAGCATGGTCTTGCCGCAGCCGGACTCGCCGACGATGCCGAGCGTGCGCCCGGCTTCGAGCGAGAGATCGACATGATCGACGGCGCGCAGGTTTCCGCGCGGGGTCGGCAGCTCGACCGCGACATCCTCGATGGTCAAGAGCGGCGTGCTCACAGCGCCCCCTGACGCGGGTCCGTGAGCGCCCGCAAGGTGTCGCCGACGAGGTTGAACGCCAGCACGGTCAGGAACAGTCCGGCCGCGGGCAGGAAGGCGAGCCGCGGCGCGACGTCGAGGCTGTCGCGCCCCTCCCCGATCATGCTGCCCCAGCTCGCCATCGGCGGCGGCACGCCGAGGCCGAGGAAGGACAGCGCTCCCTCGACCACGATGGTGACGGCGACGCCGAGCAGGAAGAAGGCGAGCAGCGGCAGGATCACGTTCGGCAGCAACTCGCGCACGAGGATGCGCGCATGGCTCGCACCCAGCGCCTCGGCCGCAATCACGAACTCGCGCCGCGCCAGCGTCAGCGTCGCCGCGCGCGCCACCCGCATGAAGGCGGGGATGCCGAGCACGCCGAGGATCGCAGTGAGATTGGGAACGGACTGGCCGAGATAGGCGGTCACCGCGAGCGCGAAGATCAGCGGCGGAAAGGCCAGCAGCACGTCCATGCTGCCGACCACCAGCGTCTCGAACCGCCCGCGGAAATACCCGGCGAGCAGGCCGAGCGCACCGCCGAACACGAGTCCGATCATCGGCGCAATCAGTCCGACCGTCAGCGAAACGCGCGCGCCAAAGATCAGGCGGGCGAGCTCGTCGCGGCCGAGCCCGTCGGTGCCGAGCCAGTGCTCGGTGGAGAACGCGGCGCGGCGCTCCAGCATGTCCATGTCTACAGGGTTCTGCAGCGGCAGCACCGGTGCCAGGATCGCGAGTGCAAGGATGATCGCGAGCCAGCCGCTCGCGAGCCAGAACAACAAGCCGAGCTTGCGCCCGCGTCGCACCGGCGCAGATACGGCCTCGTCCTGCATCGACAACTCAAGCGTGGCCATGGCGGATCCTCGGATCGAGCACGGCGTAGAGCATGTCGACGATGAAATTGACGATGACGAAGCCGCAGGCGACCAGCAGCACCACGCCCTGGAGAATGACGAGGTCGCGGGTATAGATGGCGCCAACCAGCAGCCGGCCGATGCCGGGCAGCGCGAAGATCGATTCCACGATCAGCGTGCCGCCGAGCAGGCGGCCGATATTGATGCCCGTCACCGTCACCAGCGTCAGCGACGAGGGCTTGAGTGCATGCACGAACAGGATGCGCGATGGCTTAAGGCCCTTTGCCTTTGCGAGCGCGATATAGTCCTCCTGCAAGGTCGCGATCATGTCGGAGCGCAACACCCGCATGATTCCAGGCCATTCGGCGAGGGCCAGCGTCAGCGCGGGCAGCACGAAGAAGCGCAAATTTGCCAGCGGCTCCTCGGTGAACGGGACATAGCCGGTCGCCGGCAGCCAGTGCAGCTCGACCGCGAACAGATAGATCAAGAGGATCGCCATCAGGAAGGACGGCATCGACAGCATCGCGAACGCACTGCCGGTCATGAAGCGGTCGAAGGCGCCGCCGGCGCGCGCGGCGCAGGCGATCGCGACGGGAACGCCGATCAGGAGCCCGATGAACTCGGCCATCAGCATCAGCTGAAGCGAGACCGGAATGCGCTCGGCGACCGCCTGTAGCACGGTCTGACCGGTGCGGAACGAGCGGCCGAGATCGCCCTGCAGGACGTGGCCGAGCCAGCTCAGGTAACGCCACCACAGCGGCTGGTCGAGCCCCATGTCACGGCGCAGCGCCGCGACATTCTCCGGCGTCGCCTGGTCGCCGAGGATGACGAAGGCGAGATCGCCGGGGAGCAGCGAGGCGATCAGGAAGGTGAGCAGCGAGACGGCAAGCAGCACCGGCAGGATGGCAAGCAGCCGCCGCACGACGAAGTTCAGCATCGCGCTTTCATTCCAGCCAGGTGGTCGAGACGTCGATCACGCCGTTGTAGATCTTTGGAAAGCCCTTCAGCCTGGCGCTCGACAGCGCATAGTACGTGTTCTGGAAGGTCCAGAACCAGATCGCCTCCTTGTTGATCAGGCGGCTGATGGCGCAATAATCCTCGATCCGCGCCGCGGTGTCGGCGGTGACGCGGGAATGGTCGAGCAGCCGGTCGAGCTCCGGATCGGCGAAGTTGGAGAGCGCCAGCGGGCTGCCGCTGCGGAAGTTCGCATACATCTGCGGATCTGGATCGGCGAGATCGACGATGCGCCAGGGTATGAGCTGGAACTGACGCGTGAAGCCGCGCGGCGGGATCGTCGCCTGATCGACCTGCTCGATCTCCATGTTGGCGCCGGCGCGCTTCCAGAATTGCTGGAGCACCTGGCCGATCATGCGGCCGCGCGGCGTTGCGCTCACCAGCATCTTGAACTCGACCGGCTTGCCGTAGTCCTTGAGGAGCGCCTTGGCCTTCTCGAGGTCGAACGGCAGCGCGCCGTCATCCTTGCACTTGACCCAGGAGCCGTCGCCGTAGGGATTGCTCGCAGGCCGGCTCAGGCCGTTGCTGATCGCCTGCGACATCTTTGGACGATCGATCGACATCACCAGCGCCTGGCGCACGCGGACGTCGTCGAACGGCGCCACCTTGGTGTTGAAGGCGTAGACCGCGGCACCCGAGCCCTTGTAGGTGTGCACGGTGAGCTTGGGGTCCTTCTGCGCCTTCATGATGTTGTCGGCGTCGTTCTCGTCGTCCCAGATGATGTCGGCCTCGCCCGATTGCAGCGAGGCGAAGCGCGACTGCGCATCGGGCAGCGGCTTCAGGATGATGCGGTCGAGATAGGGACGGCGCTTGTCCCAGTAATTCGGGTTCTTCTCCAGCACCATACGGTCGCCGGCGGTCCATGATTTCAGGATGTACGGACCGGTGCCGACGGGATTACGATTGTAGTCGTCACCCTTGGTCTTCCAGGCGGTCGGCGAATGCACCGCATTGTTCTGGCTCTGGATCGTGATCACCGCCGGCAGATTCACCGAGGGGTCGGTGAGATTGTAGACGATTGTGTATTCGTCCGGCGCCAGCACCTCCTTGACGTTGGTGATGTAGAAGGCGCAGCGGCACTTGTTGGCGGGGTCCTTCTGCCGGTCGAAATTCTCCTTGAAGGCTTGCGCGTTGAACGGCGTGCCGTCGTGGAATTTCACGCCCTCGCGAAGCTTGAAGGTCCAGCTCTTGTAGTCGTCGGAATGCGTCCACGACACCGCGAGCTTTGGCGCGGCCTCGCCCTTGTCGTCGAGCGTGGTCAGCGTGTCGAAGATCGCGGCGGCCGCGGTGAAGGTCGAGGTGTCGTAGACGCCGACCTTGAGCGGATCGAAGCCGGGGATGTCGAGCTCCTGGCCGACGGTGATGCTGCCGCCCGATTTTTGCGCCTGCGCAGGCGAGACAAGCGCAAATGCCGCAACAAGGAAAATCGGCACGTGCTTGCGCGCCGCGGCAGCAATCTTCGTCATGGTTCCTCCCGGGATCCCTCGTCCGATGTTTCGGATCGTTGATGACTCGGGAAGCGAGCTTGGCGACAAATGCTCGCCACGGCAAGAGGAACACACGAGAGATCAAACGCCGCATGCGCGCGGCGTCATGTTGCTCAGGATGTCGCGGCCGTTTTGCCTGACGGAATTGGCGCCTTGTCGGCAAGGCCGATCTCGTCGCGCAATGCATCGGTGTGCGCGCCGAGCACGGACACCGTCGTGGCCGGCGTCGTGTCGGCCCCCGACATCCGGAACGGCAGGTTGAGCACCTGGAACGAGCCGCCCTCGTCACGCACCTCGGAGAGCGCCTGGCGATGCGCAAGCTGCGGATCGGCCAGCGCCTCTGACACGGTGCGATAGGCCGAGGCCGGCACGCCCGCGGCGCCGAGCGCGAGGAGGCATGCATCGGTCGAAAGCTGCCGCGACCAGATCTCGACACCGTCCATCAACGCCGCCCAGTTCTCGCGGCGCGGGGCGTAGGTAGCAAAGCGTGGATCGGAGACCCATTCGGGACGGCCGATCACCCCCATCAAGGCCTGGAACGTCTTCTCGCTGGCGACCGTGATCATGACATAGCCGCTGGCCGTCTCGGTCGGCCCGAACATCGGACGGGGCGGCGGCGCCACCGCGAATTGCGAGCTCTGCAACTCGGTCAGGGTCAAGGTCAGCATCGATTCCAGCATCGAGACGTCGATGTGCTGGCCGAGCCCGGTCACGGTGCGCTGATAGAGCGCGGACGCAATCGCGCCGAAGCCGTAGGTGCCGGTGACAACGTCGGCGTGATAGATGCCGCAATAGTCGGGCCTGTGACGGCCGGGCTGGTAGGCGAGATGCGCCATGTCGTAGCCGGAGGCGGCATGGATCACCGGCGCATAGGCCGGCAGCTCGGCCGAGGGGCCGGTCTGGCCGTAGCCGGAGATCGAGCAGTAGATCAGCCTCTCGTTGACCGCACGCAGCCTGTCATAGTCGAGCCGCAGCCGGTGCATCACGCCGGGGCGGAAGTTCTCGACCAGGATGTCGGCGGTCGCAGCCAGCCGGTAGACGGCGTCCCTGCCATCCTCGGATTTGAGGTCAAGCACCAGGCTCTTCTTGCCGACATTGAGCTGGCCGAACGCGGTGCTGCAGCCCTTGCGCAGCGGCGGCCGGGTCCGCATCGTCTCCCCACCATCGGTCTCGATCTTGATGACCTCGGCGCCCATGTCGGCTAGCATGCGCGCGCAGTGCGGACCGGCGATCGTGGTCGAAAAATCCAGGACCCGCAGGCCCGCGAAAGCCTTTGTCGTCGTCCCCTTACGCTTATCTGGTAGCTGCATGCGTGCCGCGTCTCCCTGGGGCTCCCTCAGGAACCATGGATGTTCTCTCTTGTTGGTGCGGCGACCCTAGAGGGCGGAGGCTGAGTAGGAAAGTCTTTACCGAACAGACGCGTCTTGCGGGAAGCTGGAGAATTTCCGGAGCAACTGGACCCGTTCTTGCATAGCAGCAAACGGGATCGGAAGAGGGCAGCTCTTGAGGGTCTTGTTCGTTACGACAGAGATGGACGACTTCGTCCGCGTCGGCGGACTCGGAGCCGTTTCCGCCGCCCTTCCCCGAGCGCTACGTCCCTTCGCCGATATCCGGATCATGCTGCCCGGCTATCGTGACATCATCGAGCAGCTCACGCATATCCAGATTGTCGGCCGCTGCCCGCCGTTTGCGGAGATGCCGGCCTGCTCGCTCGGCCGTGCCGCGACCAAGGACGGCCTGCCGGTCTACGTGCTGCTGTGCTCGCAACTCTACGACCGGCCCGGCAATCCCTATGGCGATGAGGCCGGGCACGACTGGCCCGACAACGACATCCGCTTCGCGCGCTTCGCCTCGGCAGCCGCTGAGCTTGCCATGGGCAAGCTGGACAAGAATTGGGCAGCGGACCTGATCCATGCCAACGATTGGCAGGCTTCCCTCGTGCCGGCCTATCTCGCCTGGCGCGGCGCCAGGCTGCCGTCGATCCTGACCATTCACAACCTTGCCTACCAGGGCCTCTTCCCGAAGGAGGCGCTGCGGCGGATCGGCGCACCGGAGAGCTCCTTCCACATCGACGGCGTCGAGTTCTACGATCAGGTCTCCTTCCTCAAGGCGGGCCTCGTCTACGCCTCGCATCTCACCACCGTCAGCGGCACCTATGCGCGCGAGATCACTACGGCCGAATTCGGCTGCGGCCTCGAGGGCCTGCTCCGCCTGCGCTCCGATGCGGCCGAGCTCACCGGCATCCTCAACGGAATCGACGAGAGCTGGGACCCGCGTTATTGCGCGCAGCTCGCCCAGCAGTTCGGCGCCGGCGACTGGGTCGGCAAGAGGGCCAATGCGGATTACGTCCGCAAGCAGTTCGGGCTTGCGGTGTCGCGCGGACCGATGTTCGGCATCGTCGCCCGCCTCGTGCACCAGAAGGGCATCGACCTCGTGCTGGCGGCGGCCGACGAGATCATCGATGCCGGCGGGCAGATCGTGGTCACCGGCTCCGGTGAGCCGGCGCTCGAGCAGGCGCTGATCAACGCCCATCGTCGCCGTCCCGACGCCATCGGTGTCGCGATCGGCTTCAACGACGCCCAGGCGCGGCGCATCTTTGCCGGCAGCGACTTCACCTTGATGCCGTCGCGGTTCGAGCCCTGCGGCCTCAGCCAGATGTACGCCCAGCGCTTCGGCTCATTGCCGATCGGCCACCAGACCGGCGGACTTGCCGAGACCATCAGCGACGGCGAGACCGGCTTTTTGTTCTCGAAGCCTTCGCACGAATCCTTCCTCGGCGGCGTCCGCCGCGCCTTCTCGGCGTTCATGGCGCAGGACCAGCTCGACACCATGCGCCGCAGCGCCATGGGACGATCGTTCTCCTGGAGCATCTCGGCCGGCAGCTACAGCGCGCTGTATCGGAAGCTGGCGTCGGTGTGAGGCTGGGGCGTTTCGGCACACTCCGTCATTGCTGTGCATGTTCACTAATTCGCTGATTGGATCGCTCCAGCGGAGGAACGATCCGATGCGAGACAACAGCTATGACCGAACGGTTGAACGCAACTATCTGCACAAGTGGCGCTTTCTGATTTCGGAGTATGAGGCGGTGAAGGCTGGCCGATCGCCGCTGTTCGAGCGGGTCGGCGACTTCTACCGGCACCACGGGACCTGCTCGCAGACGTTCCGCAAGTATTACAATCGCTATCTGCAGAGCGGCGAGGACGCGGATCTGCTGCCGCGGCGGCGCGGCCCGAAGTGGCGGGAACGGCGCGAGCCGGAAGGGATCGAGGCGGAGATCGTCGCCCATCGCAAACGGGGGATGAACCGTTATGAGATTCATGCCGTCTTGCGCGAAACGCGCGACACGGTACCTTCGCCGATCACGATCTACCGGGTGCTGAAACACTACCGCCTGAACCACCGCACGCCGGCGATGCGTGAGGAGAAACGCCGTATTATCAAGGACAAGCTCGGGGAGCTGGGCCACGTCGATCTGCATCAATTGCCGCGCGATATGTTCCTCGCGCCACCCCCGGTCACGGCCTACATCATCAGCCTGATCGACAGCTGCTCGCGTCTGGCCTGGGCCGAGGTCCTGACATCCAAGAAGGCGCTGCCGGTCATGTTCAAGACCCTGAAGATGATCAACACCCTCAACGTCACCTATGGGCTCGTCTTCCAGGAAATCCTGTCCGACAACGGCGCCGAGTTCGCCGCCCGCACCAAGCCGGGCGAGCATCCGTTCGAGGCCATGCTGCTCGAGCTCGGCATCAAACACCGCTACACCAGGCCCTATCGGCCGCAGACCAACGGCAAGGTCGAACGCTTCTGGCGTACCCTCGATGACGACGTCATCGACGGCGCGACCTTCGACAACCTCGACCACTTCGCCAATGAACTGTTCGAGTACCTCGTCTACTACAACAACCACAGACCCCATCAGGCCTTGGCGGGACAAACTCCCAAGACCTTTGCCGCGACCAAGACCACCGCGATCCAATCAGCGAATTATTGAACATCGACAATTGCGAGCGCAGCGAAGCAATCCAGAATCTTTCCGCGGAGGGATTCTGGATTGCTTCGCTGCGCTCGCAATGACGATGTGGAGAGCAGCGCGTGCCCATCCATCACCGTCACCCTGAGGTGGCCGCTTCTTCAGCGGCCCTCGAAGGGCGACGGCCCGGCTGCAGCGGGGCCGTGCATCCTTCGAGGCTCCCGGCGCGGTGCTTTCGCATCGCGCCACTCGCACCTCAGGATGACGGAGCTGATGATGGACCACCCGACCTCCCGCTGCGCACATCCATCTGCGGCCGGCCGATCCAGGCGCGGTTGAGACAGCGGGTCATCCAGTCCGGATGCGCCTCTCCGCGTAGTCGCGCCTGCGCTTCCTGATAGGGACCGACATAGCGCAACCTGTCAGGCAGTTTCGGATAGAGGCGCCTGATCCATCGTAGCGCACTGTCGGCGGATCCGGCTTCGCGCTCGTCAAGCTCAAAACCAAAACCTGCACGCAAGCGTTCCGGCAGCATGCTCGCCGTGACCGCGCGATACCAGCGCGGTGGACGCAACCACGGACGCGCGCCATCAAAAATCTGCGTTGCGATCTCGCGTGCCGCGGCGCTGACCGTCAGCGTGTCCGATTGCGTCATCGCCGCGGTGTAAGCGGCAAAGCCCGCCCAGTCCGCCGGCAGGTCATCCGCCGTCAGTCCGAACAGCGCACCGAACATCCGGCTCTCGGCCCAGTAACGCTCGCGCTCCTCCGCCGAGAGCGGTGGCAGGACGAGGTCATGCGCCATCAGCGCGGTGTCGACCAGCGTGGCGTGAACCCAGCGCAGCGACGGAATGTCGTTGGCGCAATAGCGCGAGCCTTCCGCGAACGGACCGACAGTCTCGGGCATCTCGCCGACGATCATGCTGTGGCGCCGGTGCAATTGCCGCGACGACAGCAGCGCCCGGTCGAGCGAGCCGAACACCATGGCAAAGACGATGTCGAAGGTGCGATGGAAGCGGCCGATCGGATCGGCAAAGGTTGTGGAATGCTCTGCGATGGCGGCCGCGACCCAGGGATGCGCCAGTTGCAGCAGCAGCGCGCGGCCGGCGCCGAGGAAGTTCACGGCTTCACGATCGATCTGCCAGGTCACCGTATCAGGGCCGAACACGCCGGCAACCGGGCCCGCTGCGTCAGCGCGGACCTGATCGAGTGCCGCTTCCAGATCTTTCTCAACGACCACTTGCGAGTCTCGCGACGAAGACGCCGCGATAATAGCCCAGACCGGGCGCCCTTGACATGGTCACCGCCCGAAACAAACGACGGACGAGGCCCTCACTCCGCCGCAATCGGCATCTCGTCCGTGTGCTCGTGCAGCACCACGCCGGCGAGCGGATCGAACTCGCCGATCCAGGGCTTGCGCGACAGCACCGATCGCGTGTGAGCGTAGCCGGCGTGCCAGCGCCGCGTGATCCCCGACGGACTGAAGTCGATATCCTTGGTATGGGTCTCGTGCTCGAGCTGCGGGGCCAGCAGCCGTACCACATGCATGCGGGTCGAGCAGCCGTAGCTCATCAGCTCCCTCACCGCGGGATCATTCAGCTCGCCCTCGGGCAGCCGCGCCGCGAGCTGGTTGATGACATGGCGCAGGCGATGGGCCTGCTGCTGTCGCACGATCTGGCTCGCGATACGGCTGGAATATTGCACGTCCTTGTGCCGGTTCATCACCTCCGCCATGGTGGACGGCTCCGGCCCGACGGGATTCCACAGATGCACGGAAAAGATCAGCGAATCCCTGCGTGGATTGTCGTCAAACACCGCTTCGGTCGGGGTGTTCGACAGGATGCCTCCGTCCCAAAAGAGTTCGCCGTCGATGCGCACCGCCGGAAAAGCCGGCGGCAGCGCGCCCGACGCCATCACATGCTTCACCGTCAGTTCGCCGTCACGGCTGTCGAAATAGCGCATTTCGCTGGTGCCGACATGAGCCGCACCGACCGTCAGGCGCGGCGCGCAGCGATTGGCCAGATCGAAATCGACCAGCTCGCTCAGCGTCTTCTCCAGCGGCGCGGTCGAATAGAAGCCCGCGTGATCGGCACCCAGCGGATATGAATCGCCGGCATGCGCCAGCGGATTGGGCCGGAAGAAGCCTGGAATACCGTGCGTGACCGTCGACCAATAGGCCAGCTTCTCGTTGAAGCCGGGAAACGCGGCGCGCCAGTCCCAGACCGGCTGCTGCTCCATCCGCTTCCAGAACTCCCTCAGGCGCGCCAGCCGGTGCTCCCTTGCGTTGCCCGCAATCAGGCTCGCATTGATGGCGCCGATCGACGTGCCGATGATCCAGTCCGGCTCGATGCCGGCCTCGTGCAATGCCTGGTAGACCCCGGCCTGATAGGAGCCGAGCGCGCCGCCGCCCTGCAGCACGAGCACGACCTGCCCAGGCAGGTCCATACCTTTACGCTGCAAATTGTCCTGCTTGCCGTTCATGTCTCGCTCCTGTCGAGCCTATGGTTATCATTCGTCAGGTGTAAGGCCATTGTTACGTCCTGCCGTTCTCGGCAATTGTCGGGCCTTTTGGAAATGCCGGCTGGCTTCCATAACCATACGTAGGCGCTATCGCGCCCGGGATGTCATTCCCTGTCCGGATCGGCTAGATTCCGGTCGATCCTGCTGGGGAGCCGATCCATGGAAATGCATCAGGTCCGCTATTTCCTCGCGGTGGCGCAGCTCTTGAATTTTACCCGCGCCGCCGAGGAATGCAACGTGACGCAGCCCTCGCTGACGCGCGCGATCAAGCAGCTCGAGGCCGAGCTCGGCGGCGACCTGTTCCGCCGCGAACGGCCGGCCGCACAACTGACCGAGCTCGGCCAGCGCATGCATCCGCTGCTGAAGCAATGCTACGACGCCGCCACCGGCGCGCACTCGCTCGCCTCTTCGTTCAGGAGCGGCGAGATCGGCGCGCTGCGCATCGCGCTGACGCATTCGATCGACCTGGCGCTGCTCATTCCGCATCTCAACGAAATCAGGCGGCAGTTCAACCGGCTCGAGCTGCGCTTCCTGCGCGGGACCAGCCGCGAGGTCGGTGAATTCCTGAAGAAGGGCGAAGCCGAGCTCGGCATCGCCGCCGAGATCGACGAGGCCTGGGAGCGGCTCGACGTGTGGCCGCTGTTCACGGAAGACTTCGATCTCGTCGTCAGCCGGGAGCACCGGCTCGCCGGGCGCGATACGATCGAGCCGGATGATCTGCGCGCAGAGCAATTGCTCGGCCGGAATTACTGCGAACATTCCCGGCGTATCTCCGCGAGCCTGCGCGAGCACGGCATCGACGTCGATCACGGCCACGAGATTTCGAGCGAGCGCGATTTGATCGAGCTGGTCGAGGCCGATATTGGCATCGCCATGATGCCGCGCACCTCGCCGGTGCCGGAGAGCATCAAACGCGCGGCAGTCGCCGGGCTCGATGCGCGCCGCACCGTCAGCCTCTACGGCGTCGCCGGCCGGCAGCGCACGGCGGTCGCCAATGCGGTGATGCGGATGCTGCGCGGGGCAGACTGGCGGGAGATTGCGGGGTAGCTGCGAGAACGATTGCCGCTGCTCTTCCTTCTCTCGCAACGAGAGAATGGAAGAGAGCGCATAGCGAAGCTCAATTCTCCCGGCTCGCGCGCTCCAGCGCCGCGATCAGATCGTCGATCTCCATCCGCTTGCGGAAATCCGGATCGACGAAGCGTGCCCTCACCAGTCCGTCGCGGCCGACGACGAACACGGCCGGGATCGGGAGCATCCAGCCGTCATTGCCGTGGAACCTCGCCATGTCCTGATAGGACAACAGGCTCTGGATCTCGGTGCCGAGCCAGATGGCGAGATTGAGCGACAGCGCATAGCCGTTGTCGAGATCGGTCAGGATCGGAAAGGCCGCGCCGGAGTCGGCCTCGACCTGCCGCGTGTATTCCTGCGTCTCCGGCATGATCGCGACGACCTGTGCGCCCATCGCCTCGATGCGCTCCTGCGCCTGCACCACGGCGCGGACATTGAGCCGGCAATAGGGACACCAGTGTCCGCGGAAGAACATCACCGCGACGGGGCCCCGCTCCAGCAGCGCGGGCAGCGCGACGAGAGCTCCACTTTCATCCGGCAGCATGAACGGCGGCATCGCATCGCCGGGACGCGGTGCGGTCTCGCCGCCGCCGTTCCCGCTCAATCGCACCACCAGGCGATCGACCGCCTCGCCATAGGCCGGAAACACCTTTCGGCTGGCATCGGCATACGCGCGCAGCTGCTCGTTCAGGGTTCCCTCCATGTCGCGGCAGCGCTGGAAGGCAAGCCTGAGCTGCTCGGCGTCGGTTGGTGAAAGAGACGTCATCTTCCGCTCCGGCGTTCAGGGGCGAATACTAGTTTCCAGATCCGGCCGCCCGCAAGGGGCGGCCGTTGCGCGAGGTCCGGTTCAGTTCACGTAGAAATTGCCGGTGGGATCGAGCCGTCCCGACGTCGAGTACAGGGTGCCGTTGTCCATGAAGAAGACGGTGTTCGCGGGCACCTTCCTGGCGTTCTTCATCATGGCCTCGTGGTTCTTCTCGGCCGGGGCCATGGCCATCGCCGACATCTTGCCGGGCCCGCCATAGACATAGGCCATGCCGGCCTTCAGATCCCAGGCTGCTTCCGAGAAGGCCGACGTGGCGATCACCGCGAAGGCGGCAGTAAAGATCAGGGTTTTTGACACTTTCGTCATGGGATGCTCCTCCGGATTGACGTGAACGCCCGCCAATCGGGCGCCATGTCATCGAACGACGGATGTCCCGGAAGCGGAAATGCCGTTGTCCAATCGGTTCGATAGCCGCCGCGCATCAATAGCGCGGAGCTATCGCGTCGAAAGCAAGCCGGCATTTCAATATCGACGCGGTCTCGACGAAGCTCCTGCCACAGCCGGCGACCAGCGAGGTTGCGGCCAACAGAGGAGACTTCCCATGTTCAAGCAGCACATGTTGTCGCGCCTGGTCTGGTCGGGCGCAGCCGTTCTCGGCACGCTGACATTCGCAACGCCGGTCTTCGCCGGCGAATGTCCCGCCGGCAAGACCCAGCCGAACGCACAACAGATGGTCGACACCAAGCCGGTCGGCGTCACCGACGTAACGCTGGGCGCGATCGACCTCGGCAAGCAGCCCGCCCATATCGAGGGACGGGAGCTGCGCTTCCGCAAGCTGACCATCGCGCCCGGCGGCATCGTGCCCTGGCACAGCCATGACGACCGCCCCGCGCTGATCTTCGTGCAGCAGGGCGAGATCGTCGAATACGCCTCCAACTGCGTCGACCCGATCGTGCACAAGGCCGGCGACATCCGTCCCGAAGTCTACGGCACCTCGCATTGGTGGAAGAACCTCGGCAAGGAAACCGTCATTCTCTATGTCGGCGACGTCCGCAAGGATCCCAACGATCATCATATGTAAACGAGTCCTTCCTGCTCGTCATTCCGGAGCGATGCGCAGCATCGAATCCGGAATCTCGAGATTCCGGGTCTGGTGCTCCGGGCCGCTTTGCGGTCCCGTTCGCACCAGCCCGGAATGACCAGTCAAAGAGAAGCCCCGTCATGATTGACCTCTCCGCGCCTATCAAGCCGAGCGCTATGTCGATGGGTGAGCACTCGCCAGGTCTTGCGCTGCGCTCGCTCGTGATCGGCCTCACCGCCTTCCTGACCGTCGTCGATCTCTTCGCAACGCAGGCGATCCTGCCCTCGCTGACGCGGCACTACGGCGTCACCCCCGCAGCGATGGGCTTTGCCGTCAACGCAAGCACCTTCGGCATGGCCGTAGCCAGCCTCGTCGTCGGGTTCTTCAGCCCGCACATCAACCGGCGGACCGGCATCCTGCTCAGCCTGACGCTGCTGGCGATCCCCACCAGCCTGCTGGCGTCCGCGCCCAATCTTGCCGTCTTCACCGCCTTGCGGGTCGCGCAGGGCCTGTGCATGGCCTCCGCCTTTGCGCTCACCCTCGCTTATCTCGGCGAGCAATGCAGCGCGATCGACGCCGGCGGCGCCTTTGCCGCCTACATCACCGGCAATGTCGTGAGCAACCTCGTCGGCCGGTTGATCTCGGCGGCGGTCGCCGACGGCCTCGGCCTCGCCTGGAATTTCTATTTGTTCGCAGCGCTCAATCTGGCCGGCGCGGTGCTGGTCTATTTCACCATCGGACGCGTGCAGCCGATGCAGGCGATGATGCCGGCGTCCTCGCCGCTCGCCGCCACCATCGCGCAGTGGCGCAATCCGCGGCTGCGCGCGGCCTACGGCATCGGCTTCTGCATCCTGTTCGCCTTCATCGGCACCTTCACATTCGTCAATTTCGTGCTGGTGCGGCCGCCGCTGTCGCTCGGCATGATGGATCTGGGTCTCGTCTATTTCGTCTTCCTGCCGTCGATCGCCACGACACTTCTGGCCGGCAAGGTGGCCGCGCGGCTGGGAACGCGACCGACAATCTGGGGCGCGCTCGGCATCGCCGCGCTCGGCCTGCCCTTGATGTTGATGCCGCATCTCGGCGAAGTCCTCGCCGGCATGGTTCTGGTCGGCGTCGGCACATTCTTCGCGCAAGCCGCTGCGACAGGCTTCGTCGGACAGGCGGCGGCCGACAACCGCGGCATCGCCAGCGGGATCTATCTTGCCTGCTACTTCTGCGGCGGACTGGTCGGTACGGCCCTACTCGGCCGGCTATTCGACGCTTTCGGCTGGCACGCCTGCGTCACCGGTGTCGGCGCGGCCCTCGCGCTGGCGGCCCTGCTCACCGTCGCCCTGAAGCCCTAGCGCTTGACTGGAGCTTCCTGCGGCGGGTCGTCGTCGGCGATGGCGCGCCAGGCGGCGCCATCGAGATCGTCGTACTGGCCGCTTCGGAGCGACCAGAGGAAGGCGACGAGACCGGCGCCTCCGAGCATCAAGGCGAGCGGGACCAGGATGACCAGGATCTCCATCACGCGATCTCCCGCGAGGCGCTGCGGGCGCGCAGCGAGTTCAGCATGACCAGGATCGACGACCCGCTCATGGCGGCCGCTGCAATCAGGGGCGTCACGATGCCGCTGATCGCAACCGGCACGGCGAGCACGTTATAGCCGATCGCGAGCCAGAGGTTCTGCCGCATCAGGTGCAGCGCCTTGCGCGACGCGTCGATGGCGGCGACCACGGGAGCCAGCGGACGGCCGAGGAAGACGAGGTCGGCGGTCGCCTGGCTCAAATGCGCGGCCGAGATCGGCGACATCGAGACATGGGCTGCCGCAAGCGAGGGCGCATCATTCATGCCGTCGCCGACCATCAGCACCTTCATGCCGCGCCGCTTCAGTTCCTCGATCCGGGCGATCTTGTCGGCCGGCGTGACGCCGGCGCGCCACTCGGCAATGGAAAGGGCGTGCGCCGCCGCCTTCACGGCCGGCTCGCGGTCGCCGGAAAGGATCTCGATGCCGATGCCCCGCGCCTTCAGCGCCGCGATCACGGCCTGCGCGTCCGGACGCAGGCCCTGACGCACCGGGAGGATGAACTTTGCCGTGCCCTTGCTGAAGGCGACGATGGAGGCTTCGGGGTCGAGATCGTCGATCAGCCCGACGAGGCCCTCGGCACCACAGAAGGACGGACGGCCAAGACGGATCTCAACACCATCCACGGTCGCACGCACGCCCTGCCCGGCTTCCTCGACCGCACCGACGATGGGCGATCTGGCACCGGCAGCCTGCGCGACCGCGGCGGCGACCGGATGATGGCTCGACAGCGCGAGGCGCCCGGCGAGCTCGAAGATGTCGGCGGGGATATCGGCTGCGTTCATCACTTCGAGGTCCGGCAGCGTCAGCGTGCCGGTCTTGTCGAAGATGACGTGATCGGCTTCCGCCAGCCGCTCGATCGCATCGCCGGCATTGAGCAGCACACCCGCCTTGAACATCGCGCCCGAAGCCACGGTCTGCACCGTCGGGATCGCGAGCCCCAGCGCGCAGGGACAGGTGATGATCAGCACGGCAACGCCGGTCACGATTGCATCATGCCAGGAGGCACCGGCGATGACCCAGCCGAGAATGGTCAGCAGCGCGGTCGCATGCACCACCGGCGCGTAGAGCCGCGAGGCGCGGTCTGCGAGCCGCATGTAGCGCGAGCGAGCCTGCAGCGCGTTATCCAATAGCCGCGTGATCTCGGCGAGCAGCGTCGCCTCGGAGGCCGCCGAGACCCGCACCCGCAGCGTGCCGGAGATGTTCATCGATCCCGCATAGACCGGCGTGCCCTGCTCGGCCGTGACATAGAGCGTCTCACCGGTGATCAGGCTCTGGTCGATCTCGGAACGGCCCTCGATCACGGTGCCGTCGACCGCGCAGCGCTCCCCGGGCCGCAGCAGCACGATATCGCCGGGGTGGATCGCCGCCACCGGCACCTGCGAGATCTCGTCGGGCCCGACGAACTTGGCCGCGGTCTCCGCCTTGAGCGCGGCAAGATTGCCGGCCACCGCGCGGGTCCGCCGCCGCATGTTCTGGTCGAGGAAACGGCCGACCAGCAGGAAGGTGAGCAGCATGATCGCCGCGTCGAAATAGGCATGCTCGGCGTGGTGGATGGTCTCGACCACGGACATGCCGAGCGCCAGGATCACGCCGATCGAGATCGGCACGTCCATGTTGGTGGTCTTGTTCGACAGCGCGCGCCAGGCCGAGCGGAAGAACGGCTGGCCGGCATAGGCCGCCGCCGGCAGCGCGATCAGCGCCGACAGCCAGTGGAAGAAGTCGCGCTGCTCCGGAAGCATGTCCGAGACGTTGCCCGACCACACCGGGATCGACAGCATCATCACGTTCATGGTGGCGAATGCCGCGACCCCGAGACAGCGCAGCAGGAAGCGGGATTCGGCAACCTCGGCTTCCTCCGCGCTCTCGGTCTCGAACGGATAAGCCTTGTAGCCGAGCTCTTCGAGCCGATCGATGAAACGGCCGGGGTCGAGCGTGCCCGCCTTCCATTCCAGCGCGACACGGCGGTCGGTCAGGTTCACGCGCGCCAGCGTGACGTCAGGAATGGCGGACAGGCCGCGCTCGATCTTGGCCATGCAGCCGGCGCAGTGAACGCCTTCGACCGCGAGGTCGATGTGCCGGAGGCCCGCGCCGGCGTCGCGAACATAGTGAGAGAAATCGCGCGTGACCTGCATGACGAGACCCTTCAGTTCAGGATCACGCGGTTGCGCGAGAGGAACACACGCGCCCCTCGCGTCTCACCCTCGATCACCAGATCCCACTGCCCCGGCGCGACGGACGCGGCATTGCCGCGATAGATGCCGATGCCGGCTTCCGCGAGCTCGACCTGGAGATCGGCGCGCTTGTCGGTCGGCCGCTCCAGGCGCCCGCCGAACTTCAATCCGGCGAGCGGCTGGCCGCTCGCATCACGCGCCTCGACCTGGATCGCGGCGCCGCCGTCGGTGCGGCGCTCGATATGGGCGCTGATCTGCCATTTGCGCGCAGCCTGATCCTGTGCCGCGGAGATCTCGCGATCATAAGCGAGGCCCGCGGCATAGGGGCTGTCGACATCGGTGCCCGGCAGCGTCGCGATCGCGAGCTTCATCATGGTCACGTTGACGCCGATCACGAGGCCGAAGAAGGCGACCAGCATCAGGAACACCTTGGTTCCGGTCAGTGGCTTCGATGCCATCGCAGTCTCCTGGTCCTACGGCGCGACGAAATTGTCGGTGGCGGACGCGACCTCGCCGAGGCCGATATCGGTGACGTGGAAGTGGACCGGGACCGACTTCTCCGGATTGTTCTCCGCCGGCGCCGTGACGAGCAGCCGCAGCTCGCTGGTCGAATCGCGGGGGATCACGACCATCGGCCGGTCGGGCGTCACCGAATCGACGCCCACGACGTGCACCGTCAGATTGGCCGGACCGTTCGCGTCGATCGCGATGACACGGTCGTAGCCGCTCTTGTTCAGCAGCCGCACGGTATAGGCGTTGCGGATCGAGCCGTCGCTGAGCTTGACCGCGACCGGATTGCGGTCGTGCAGCACGTTGACGTCGAGCAGGCTGCGCGTCGCCAGCGTATAGATCATGATGCCGCCGACTGCGGCGATGATCGCGCTGTAGACGATCGTGCGGGGCCGCACGATGCGGTAGATCGGCGCCTTGCCTTCCTGGCGGCGATGGATGTTGATGTCGTTGTCGTAGCCGATCAGCCGCTTCGGCCGGCCGATCTTGGCCATCACGTTGTCGCAGGCGTCGATGCAGAGGCCGCACTGGATGCACTCCATCTGCGGTCCGTTGCGGATGTCGATGCCGGTCGGGCAGACCGCGACGCACTGGTAGCAGTCGACGCAATCGCCGACCTGCTGGCCGAGCGCGCGCAGCTCGGCCGCCTTCTTCACCGAGGTGCGCTTCTCGCCGCGGTCGTAGCGATAGGTGACGTTGAGCGCCCATTCGTCGGTGAGCGCGGCCTGGATGCGCGGCCACGGGCACATGTAAGTGCAGACCTGCTCGCGCATGTAGCCGGCGAGCAGATACGTCGTTGCGGTGAGGATGCCGATCCAGACGTAGGCGATCATCGGTCCCTGGAAGGTGACGAGCTCCTTCACCAGGGTCGGCGCATCATTGAAGTAGAGCACCCAGGCGCCGCCGGTCCACCAGGCGATCAGCAGCCAGATCGAATGCTTGAGCACGATCTCGGAGATGCGCTCGAGCTTCATCGGATCGGTCGACGCATCCTTCTTCATCCGCTCGCGCCGGTCGCCCTCGATCAGGCGCTCGACGGCATAGAACAGGTCGGTCCAGACGGTCTGCGGACAGAGATAGCCGCACCAGATGCGGCCGCCGATGGAGTTCATCAGGAACAGCGCCACAGCGGCGACGATCAAGAGGCCGGTGAAGTAGTAGACTTCCTGCGGCCACAGCTCGATGAAGAAGAAATAGAAGCGGCTGTTGGGAAGATCGATCAGCACAGCCTGGCTGGGCGCGCCGAGACCGCGATTCCAGCGCACGAAGGGCAGGAAGTAGTAGACGCCGAGGCAGAACGCCATCAGGCCCCATTTGATCCGGCGGAACGTGCCGGAGACGCTCTGGGGATAGACCTTCTTGCGGGCTGCGTAGAGCGGCCCATAGTCATCTTCCGATGTGAGGTCTTTGGGGTTCACGGTCTTGTTCATCGCCTGGAGCTTCTCGAAAAGGTGCGATTAAACCTAGACCCGACACCGCCGCGTCAGTTGATCCAGCTCAAACGGGGGCACTTTTGTTCGCCCCCGTTCGGACTCATTGACCGCCGATCGACTATTTGCCGCCGCCGAGCGAGTGCACGTAGACCGCCATCGCCTTGATGGTGGCGGGGTCGAGCCGGCCTTCCCAGGCCGGCATCACGCCGGCACGGCCCTGGCTGATGGTCTCGATCAGCGCGGCCTCGTCCGAGCCAAAGAGCCAGATCTTGTCGGTCAGATTCGGCGCGCCGAGCTCCTGGTTGCCCTTGCCGCCATCACCGTGGCAGGCGACGCAGTTCTCGGCGAAGATCTTCTCGCCCTTGGCCGCATCGAAGCCGTTGCGGGTCGGAAGGCCCGCCAGCGAGCGCACGTAATTGGCGACCGTGACGATCTCGTCGGCCTTCAGCACGCCATCCTTTCCGAAGGCGAGCATCTGGCCCTCATGCGTCTTGGCATGGCCGGAACGCGCGCCGAACTGGATGGTCTGCATGATCTGGTCGAGCGTGCCGCCCCACAGCCAGTCGTCGTCGTTCAGGTTCGGGAAGCCCTTGGCGCCGGCTCCGCCTGAGCCGTGGCACGGCGCGCAATTGTCGCCGAACACCGTCTTGCCCTTGGCGCGGGCGAGCGCCAGCAAGGCCGGATCCTTCTCGATGTCGGCGAGCGAGGCCGCGCCCAGCGCCGCCATCTTGTCGCCCCTGATCTTCTCGAGATTGGCGAGCTCGACCGCGACGTCGGCACGCGAGGAGTAGCCGAACACGCCCGTGGTGTTGCTGGAGATCAGCGGCCAGGCCGGATACACGATCCAGTAGCCGATCGCCCAGACGATGGTGAGGTAGAAGGAGATCACCCACCAGCGCGGCAGCGGCGTGTTGAGCTCCTTGATGCCGTCCCACTCGTGTCCGGTCGTGGACTTGCCGGTGACGGTATCGACTTCGCTATGATCGGTCATGGTCTCTCACTCCTCCCGCAACGGCAGGCGTGCCGCTTCGTCGAACGCGGCCTTGTTACGGGGCCATAATGCGTAGGCGATGATCGCGAGAAAGATCGCGACGAACACCGGCGTCCAGATCGTGGTCACGAGCTCGGACGCAAGATTGTGGGCTGTCAGGATGGCTTTCATCGTTGATGCCTTCTCAGCGAAGATTGGCTTTCTCGTTGTAGATCTTGAAGTCGACCAGCGTGCCGAGCATCTGCAGGTACGCGATCAGCGCGTCCATCTCGGTCGGCGTGCCGGTCTTGCCGTCGAAGTTGCGCACCACCGCCTTGGCGTAGCGCTTGCTGAAGGCATCGGAGCCGGCATTGTCCGGATCAGCCTGGGCCTTCAAATCGGCGCCTGCGCTCGCGATCTGGTCGTCGGTGTAGGGCACGCCGACGGTCCGCAGCGTGCGCATGTGGTCGGCGATCGTGTCCGGATCCACCTCGTTCTGGCTGAGGAACGGATAGCCCGGCATCACCGACTGCGGCACGATCGCGCGCGGGTTGATCAGGTGGGCGACGTGCCAGTCGTCGGAATATTTGGCGCCGACGCGGGCAAGGTCCGGACCGGTGCGCTTGGAGCCCCACTGGAACGGGTGGTCGAACATGCTTTCGGCGGCGAGCGAGAAGTGGCCGTAGCGTTCGACCTCGTCACGCAGCGGCCGGACCATCTGTGAATGGCAGAGATAGCAGCCCTCGCGGACGTAGACGTTGCGCCCCGCCAGCTCCAGCGGCGTATAGGGCCTGACCCCGTCGACCTTCTCGATCGTGCTCTTGAGGTAGAACAGCGGAGTGATCTCGACGAGACCGCCGATCGCGATCACCAGGAGGATGCCGACGATCAGGATGATCGAGTTCTTTTCGAAGATTTGGTGGCGTGTCCAGAACGACATTGCTTTAGCTCCTCATTCCGCCGGCTGAAGAGCGACGGGCATCTGGACTTCCTGTTCGCCTGTGCGAACGGTCATCCAGAGATTGTAGGCCATGATCAGCGAGCCGATCAGGAACAGCCCGCCGCCTGCGGCGCGGATGACGTAGAAGGGATGCATCGCCTCGACGGTTTCGATGAAGGAATATTCGAGGAAGCCGAGCGAGGTGTAGGCGCGCCACATCAGGCCCTGGAGGATGCCGGACACCCACATCGCCGAGATGTAGAGAACGATGCCGAGGGTCGCGACCCAGAAGTGCCAGTTGACGAGCTTGAGGCTGTAGAGGCCCTTGCGATTCCAGGCCCACGGCACCAGGCAGTACAACGCGCCGAAGGAGACGAATCCCACCCAGCCGAGTGCGCCGGAGTGGACGTGACCGATGGTCCAGTCGGTGTAGTGGCTGAGCGAGTTGACCACCTTGATCGACATCATCGGGCCTTCGAAGGTCGACATGCCGTAGAAGGCGACGGAGACCACCAGCATGCGCAGCACGGGGTCGGTGCGCAGCTTGTCCCAGGCGCCCGACAGCGTCATCAGGCCGTTGATCATGCCGCCCCAGGAGGGCATCCACAGCATGATCGAGAAGGTCATGCCGAGTGTCTGCGTCCAGTCGGGCAGCGCCGTGTAGTGCAGATGGTGGGGACCGGCCCAGATGTAGAGGAAGATCAGCGCCCAGAAGTGGATGATCGACAGGCGATAGGAATAGATCGGCCGGTCGGCGCGCTTCGGGATGAAATAGTACATGATGGCGAGGAAGCCGGCGGTCAGGAAGAAGCCGACCGCGTTATGGCCGTACCACCACTGGAACATCGCATCCTGGATGCCGCCCCAGGCGACGTAGGACTTCGAGCCGAACACCGAGACGGGCAGCGCCGGATTGTTGCCGAGATGCAGCACCGCGATCGTCACGATGAAGGCGAGATAGAACCAGTTCGCGACGAAGATGTGCGGTTCCTTGCGCTTGATGACGGTGACGAGGAAGACGAGCAGATAGACCACCCAGACGATGGTCAGCCACAGGTCCGCGTACCATTCCGGCTCGGCATATTCCTTCGACTGGGTGACGCCGAGCAGATAGCCCGTGCCAGCGACCAGGATGAAGAAGTTGTAGCCGATCACGACGAACCAGGGCGCGAGGTCGCCGGCGAGGCGAACGCGGCAGGACTTCTGCACGACGTAGAAGGACGTCGCGATCAGCACGTTGCCGCCGAAGGCGAAGATCACGGCCGAGGTGTGCAGCGGCCGCAACCGGCCGAACTGAATCCAGGGCAGATCGAAGTTGAGCGCGGGCCAGGCCAGCTGCGAGGCGATGATGAGACCGACGAGGAAGCCGGCGATGCCCCAGAACATCGCCATGAAGGAGGAGAACTTGATCGGCCCCATGTTGTAGTTGGGGCGGCCGTTGATCTCCGCCGGCGGCAGCGCCGCGGGACGCTCGAAGTAGCGGTTGACGATGCAGAACACCGCCGCCAGGCTCGCCGCCGCGCTGAGCGCGGCATGGAAGGCGAAAGGCGCGTCGAGCGCCTTGGCCGAGGCGATCACGCAGAGGAAGGCGGTGGCTGCGAACACGACAGCCAGGCCGCTTTCACCGATGGTCATGGATTTGGAGATGGAGGGCTGGCTCATGCGGATTCTCTCTGAAAGAACACGGAGCCAGAAACCACATTCACCCTCGCGGGGAATTGATTGAAATCAAGACAGATGGATTTCCGTTAATGTGAGACGGCGAAGTTTCAATAAACGATATCAACCGCCTGCATCTCGTCGCTTACGCGGCGCTTGCCTCCGTGAAATCACGGAGCTTGCAATCACGGGATCTGAAATCGCGGAACTTGGCGGCGTCGCGTCAGTCGCGCGCCGTGGCCTTGAGCGCCTTGATGACGTCCTCGCGCGCGATGATGCCGACCAGCTTCTGCGCGCCGTCGAGCACGATGATGCTCCTGATGCGGTGCTCGACCATGATCTGAAGCACGCGCGTCAGGCGCGTGTCGGGGCTGACATAGATGAACTCCGGCGTCATGACGTCGCCGATCTTGCGGCTCATCAGGTCATGATAGCGCGGCAGCATCTGGTTTGGGGTGAAGGCGAAGCACTTCAGGATGTCGAACTTGGTGACGATGCCGACCACCTGCCCGTCGTCCTCGACCGGATAGGAGTTGAAATCGTCGCGCTCGAACATCTCGCTGAGCTCGAGCATGTCGAGGTCGCGCTGCACGGTCCTGACGTTGCGCGTCATGTAGCCACTGGCAGTCTGCTCGAGAAATCTGTACACGGCGCGTCCTCCTCTACTCGCTATGGCCGACCGGCCGTCAGTGCGACAGCAGCACGCAACGCGTGGATTGAGTGACCAGGTGCTGGGTGACGCCGCCCAGGATCAGCTCACGGAACCTCGAATGACCGTAGGCGCCCGCCACGATCAGGCCGGCTCCGACGTCGCCGGCGACCTTCTCCAATTGCACAGCGGCGGGTTCGTTCCGCGCGGCCTCCGAGACGCGCGCCGTCGCGGTGACGCCGTGACGGGCGAGCCAGGCGGCGACGTCGGTGACGCCGGCCATCACGCTCGAACGGTCGTCGCCCTGCTCCGGAATCTCGACGATGGTGACGTCCCTCGCCTTGCGCAGCATCGGCAGCGCGGCCGCCACCGCCCGCCGCGCCTCCGCCGTATCCTTCCACGCCACCAGCACGCTGCGCAGATCGAGCCAGTTGACCCGGTCTGGCACGACGAGAAGCGGACGGCCGACCTGCATCACCAGATCCCTGGGGCTTGCCAGCGCGAAAGCGTCGGAGAAGGCCGGGCTCTGCCCGCCGCTGACGACGATGTCGGCGCAGCGCGCCTGCGCGAGGGCGAAGCGCGCCGGAAAATCCAGGGCGCTGCGCCACTCCGCGTGCCCGCCACGATTCTTCGTCGCGGCGCGGAATTGCGTTTCGAGACCGGCGAGGCGCCGCTTGATGGAAGCTTCGCCCTCGTCGATCAGCCCCTGGGCCTCGGCGCCGTCGGTGAAATAGAGCGGCGGGCTGAACTGCGCCGCGGCAACCCCGACGATGGCCGATTCGAATCGCTCGGCGAGCTCGCCCGCGACCTGAAGACGCGCCTCGTTGGATTGATCGAGCGCCAGGCTGACCATCACGGTCGCGTATGTCATCGGGATTCTCCGAACGGCAATGAACTCGCGCGAAATCTAGTCCTGCCGACGCAAAGCGGGATGAGATAGATCAAACCGCGCGCCATCCGGGATCACCGGAATTACACCAACGGAATCAAACATCGGAACTTGCCTCCGGCCCGGGCTTGGGCGAAAATTCCCGGTGCGCTTGCGGCACCCTGCCCGCAGCATGAGAAGGGGAGTGACCGCTTGATGCCGACCCGCGTAACGCAACCGCCTGATGACGGCAGGGGCGAGCATTTCCGGGTCCGGATCGAGGGATTCGGTGTCGGCACCTGGGATCTCGACCTCAAGACCCGGGCGCTGGACTGGTCGGATACCGCGCGGACCCTGCTCGGGATCGCGCAGGACCAGCCGGCGAGCTACGACCTCTTCCTGTCGCGGCTCGAACCCCGGGACCGCGACCGCGTGGAAAGCGCGATCGAGCATGTCAGCGAACGTGGCGGCGGCTTCGACGTGTCCTTCAAGGTCGCGGGCGCCGCCAACGGAGGACAGTGGATTCGCGCCCGCGCCGGCGTCATTCGGGACGAAGTCGGCACGGCCCGTCATCTCAGCGGCATCTTCCTCGATATCGACGAGGAGAAGCAGGTCGAGGGTGCGCTCCGGACCCGCGAGACCCACCTCCGCTCCATCCTCCACACAATCCCCGACGCCATGATCGTCATCGACGGCCACGGCATCATCCAGCTGTTCAGCACCGCCGCCGAGCGCCTGTTCGGCTGGTCCGAGCGCGAGGCGATCGGCAAGAACGTCAGCATCCTGATGCCGGAGCCCGACCGCTCCCGGCACGACAGCTACATTGCGCGCTACCGCACCACCAGCGATCCCCACATCATCGGCATCGGCCGCATCGTGACCGGCAAGCGCCGCGACGGCACCACCTTCCCGATGCACCTGTCGATCGGCGAGATGCAGTCCGGCGGCGAGCCCTATTTCACCGGCTTCGTCCGCGACCTCACCGAGCACCAGAAGACCCAGGCGCGGCTCCAGGAGCTGCAATCCGAGCTCGTCCACGTCTCGCGGCTGAGCGCCATGGGCGAAATGGCGTCCGCGCTCGCGCACGAGCTCAACCAGCCGCTGGCGGCGATCAGCAACTACATGAAGGGATCGCGGCGGCTGCTTGCCGGCAGCGTCGATCCGAACACCCCGAAGGTCGAAAGCGCGCTGGACCGTGCCGCCGAGCAGGCGTTGCGCGCCGGCCAGATCATCCGGCGCCTGCGCGACTTCGTCTCCCGCGGCGAATCGGAGAAGCGGGTCGAGAGCCTGTCCAAGCTGATCGAGGAGGCCGGCGCGCTGGGGCTCGCCGGCGCGCGCGAGCAGAACGTGCAGCTCCGCTTCAGCCTCGATCCGGAAGCCGACCTCGTCCTCGCCGACCGGGTGCAGGTCCAGCAAGTCCTGGTCAATTTGTTCCGCAACGCGCTGGAGGCCATGGCGCAATCCCCGCGGCGCGAGCTCGTCGTCACCAACACGCCCGTCGCCGACGACATGATCGAGGTCGAGGTGTCCGACACCGGCTCCGGCTTCCAGGACGACGTCATTCCAAACTTGTTTCAAACTTTCTTCACCACCAAGGACACCGGCATGGGCGTGGGACTGTCCATCAGCCGCTCGATCATCGAGGCTCACGGCGGGCGCATGTGGGCCGAGAGCAACGCATCGGGCGGGGCGACATTCCGCTTCACCCTCCCGGCAGCCGACGAGAATTGATGCATGACGACCAAGGGACATGTCTACGTCATCGATGACGACGACGCGATGCGGGATTCGCTGAATTTTCTGCTGGATTCCGCCGGTTTCGGCGTCACGCTGTTCGACAATGCGCAGAGCTTCATCGACGCCCTGCCCGGCCTCGCCTTCGGCTGCGTCGTCTCCGACGTGCGCATGCCGGGCCTCGACGGGATCGAGCTCCTGAAGTGGATGAAGGCGCAGCACAGTCCGTTTCCGATCCTGATCATGACCGGTCACGGCGACGTGCCGCTCGCGGTCGAGGCGATGAAGCTCGGGGCGGTCGACTTCCTGGAAAAACCGTTCGAGGACGATCGCCTCACCGCGATGATCGAGACGGCGATCCGCCAGGCCGAGCCGGCCGCCAAGAACGAGGCCGTCGCGCAGGACATCGCCGCCCGCGTCGCGTCCTTAAGTCCCCGGGAGCGCCAGGTCATGGAAGGACTGATCGCAGGTCTTTCCAACAAGCTGATCGCCCGCGAATACGACATCAGCCCGCGCACCATCGAGGTGTACCGGGCCAATGTCATGACCAAGATGCAGGCCAACTCCCTCTCGGAGCTGGTTCGCCTCGCAATGCGCGCCGGCATGCTCAACGATTGAGCCGAACCGGCTTGAGGCAGGTCAAGGCGGTTGCGCCCGCCTGTGCTAGCCAGTCAGAATGATCGAGATTGGCTCGCTGCCTCAGCGTGTCCCGATGGCGTCATCGGCAAAGCCCACAGTCTACGTGGTTGACGACGATGCCGCCGTGCTGGGCTCCCTGCGCTTCCTGCTGGAAACCGACGGCTTCGCCGTGCGGACCTTCAGGAATGCGACGGCGCTGCTCAATGCCGCCGGAGCGCCGGACGCTGACTGCTATGTGATCGACTACAAGATGCCCGATATCAACGGGATCGACCTCGCCGGCCGCCTGCGCAAGTCCGACAGCGACACGCCCGTGATCCTGATCACCGGCTATCCCGACGAGAACATCTCGACCCGGGCGGCCGCAGCGGGCGTCAAGGACGTGGTTTTGAAGCCGCTTCTCGATGAAAACCTGGTCAAGTGCATCCGCCACGCCATCCAGGACCGTCGCGGTAATTGACCTACGGGATTCTACGTAGGTAAACGTCCTTAAGATAACGCGCGAAATTTCCGGATTGCGCAAACCCGGGTAGCGATGTTCCATCACAACGGAGATGGCGCAGATGCTGACCCAGACACTCAAGACCCAGGCGATCAACACCCAGATCGGTGGCAAGATTGCCCCTGCCCACCCCGTTTCCGACCAGTTCGGCGCGATCACCGGCCATGTCGGCCTCGTCGCCACCGAGTTCTCCTATCGCAAGGACGAGGAGATCTATGGCGAGGACGAGCCGGCCGAATATGTCTACCAGGTCGTGTCAGGCGCGGTGCGCAGCTACAAGCTTCTTTCCGACGGCCGCCGCCAGATCGGCGCCTTCCATCTTCCCGGCGACGTGTTCGGCCTCGAATCCGGCGCCACCCACCGCCTCGCCGCCGAGGCCATCATCGACACCACCGTGCGCCTGGTGAAGCGCGCCAGCCTCGAGAAGGCCGCCGGCACCGACGTGCAGGTCGCCCGCAAGCTCTGGGCCATGACGGCCTCCGAGCTGCGTCACGCCGAAGACCACATGCTGCTGCTCGGCCGCAAGACCGCGATGGAGCGCGTTGCGACCTTCCTGCTCGAAATGGACCGCCGCCTCGCGGTTGCCGGCATGATGGCGCTGCCGATGTGCCGCCGCGACATCGGCGACTATCTCGGCCTCACGCTCGAAACCGTGTCGCGGGCGCTGTCCCAGCTGCACACCCAGGGCATTCTCGGCTTCTCCGGCGCACGCCAGATCGTGCTGCGCAATCGCCAGCGCCTGCACAATCTCGACGCCTGACTTTCTTCCTCCCTGCCTACTTTGGCCGGCTGAAGTCCTTCAGCCGGCCATTTCTTTTGTCGCGGTCATGCCGGTGCGCCGGGTCTCCGGCATGACGAACAGGATCAGCAGCAGCCCCGTCGCGGCGACGCCGGACAGCCCGATGAAGGCGGTGGCGTTGCCGAACTTGTCGCTGGCATAGCCGCCGAGCGCCGTGCTCAGCGACGCGCCGATGCCGGTCGCGGTGCCGACGATGCCCTGCGCCAGGTTGAAATGACCGCTGCCGAAGGCGACGTCGGCGACGATCAGCGGAATCATCACCGCGAACACCGCCGCGGTGATGCCGTCGAACACCTGCACCGCGACCAGGAGATAGGGATCGCGCACGGTCGCGAACAGCAGACCGCGAATCGTCAGCGCGCCGAATCCGATCAACAGCAGTGGCCGGCGGCCCCAGGCTTGCGCCTTTCGCCCGACGGTCGGCGACAGCAGCGCCACGATCGCCTGCGGCACGATGATGCAGGCGGCGACCAGCACCGTCGCCCACTGGCTCGACCGCGCCGTCACTGCGCTTGCCATCAGCGGCATCATCGCCGCGTTCGCGAGCTGCAACAGCAGCACGCTGAGCGCGAAGACGATCAGCGGACGCTGCCGGATCAAATGCCAGACATTGGTGTCGCCGCGGTCGGCGGCTTCCGGCGGCATCTCGCCGTGACAGCGCCTGATGTCGACCTCCTCCTCGCGGATCCGCGACAGCGCGATCAGGGTCGGGATGGCGAGCAGGAAAGTGACGAGGAACACCGAGCGGCTCGAGAGCAGATATCCGGCCGTGCCCATCACGGCAGCCGCGACGCCGTTGCCGAGCGAAGCGAACCGCGCGTTGCGGCCGAGCCGCTCGCCGATCGCGAGCGGGCCGACGAGGCCGAGGCTGATCGCGGCGATCGCCGGCCCCAGCACGCAGCTCGCCATCGCATGCAGCGTGGCGGCCGTCACCACCACGGCGAAGACCGGCATCGCGGCATAGGCGAGCGCGCAGGCGCCGATGGTCGCGATCGCGAGCGCTGCGACCAGCCGTTCGGACTTCGCGGCGTCGATGATCGCGCCGCCCGGCATCTGCCCGATCAGCGCGACGATGCCGCCGATCGACAGCACGAGGCCGATCTCGACCTGGGTCCATTTCTGCGTCGTCAGGTAGACCGCGATGAAGGGTCCGAAGCCGGTCTGCACGTCGGCGAGGAAGAAGATGAACCAGTCGAGGCCGCGCAGGCTCTGACGCGACGGCGCCGGAATACCCGCAGGCGGCGGCGCGGCGACGTTGTGCTTTTCAACGTGGCCATCGCGATCTGCATGGTTCGGCTTCCTCGACAACAGCACAGGCGGTCAGCCCTCCCGGCACCTCACTGGATCACTTGCAGCGGTTGAAGGCTGCCGGACGCGCCGAGCACGACCATCGGCGTGTCTTCCTTGTATTCCGGCGCGGCCGCGACCTGCGCCTTGGTCAGTTCCAGCGTGATGCTGTCCTTCTTGTTGGCAATCTTGCCGAAGCGCATCGCGTTCCAGTCCACCACGATCTTGCGGCTGCCGACGCCGAGGAAGCCGCCGAAATCGATCACCGCCGCGCGCACACGCCCGTCCCGGTCGACGATGACATCGACGACGCGGCCCATGTCCTCGTCCGCAGCACTGCGCACGTCGCGGCCGAGCACGCCATGTGCATCGCTCGCACCGATGATGGTCACCGATGGCGGCGGCGCGGCGTCCTTCGGCGTGACGGGAACGGTCGAGGCCGGCGGCTGAGCCGTCGGCGGCACATTTGCTTCAGTCTGGCCCGCGGGCGGCTGCTCGTCCGCGCGCGACGTGGCGACTGCCACGCCCGCGACGACGGCCACGCCCAAGATCAGCGCTCGGATCAGCGCTCCGATCGCACGCATAACACCCTCCTCATCGCGCGCCGCTAGCGCGCCAGCACGATCGACACCTGGATCTGGCCGCGCGTGCGCAACACCTCCAGCGCCACGTCGTCGCCGTGGCGGCTGACGCGCAGATCCACGCTGGAATCGCCGAGGCGCAGATCGCGCAGAATGACCTCGTTCAGGAACGCCGGCAGATGCGGATTGCGCAGGCGAATCTCGCCGCGCGCCACGTCGAACTCGAGGCCCAGCGCCGCCTCCAGCAGCGTGAACGGCGTCGCGCTGGCCCAGGCCTGCGGCGCGCAGGCGACCGGATAGAGCGTCGGCCCGCGCCGCTTCTCGCGCCGGAAGCCGCAGAACAATTCGGGCAGCCGGCGCAGGTCCATATAGGTGGCGGCGTCGAACAGCCCCTTGAAGACATGCGCCACCGAATGCTTGAGGCCGTAGCGCGCGAGCCCGAGCGCGATCAGCGCATTGTCGTGCGGCCAGACCGAGCCGTCGTGATAGGACATCGGGTTGTAGCGCACCTCGCCGACGGCGACGGTGCGGATGCCCCAGCCCGAGAAGAAATGCGGCCGCATCAGGTCGGCGGCGACGAGACGGGCGCGATCCTCCCGGATCATGCCGCTGAACAGCACCTGCCCAGCATTGGAGGTCCGCACCTTGCAGGGCCGCTTCCTGCCGTCGAGGGCCAGGGCGTAGGTGCCGAGCTCCTCGCACCAGAACGCCTGCTCGAAGCGCTCGGCCAGCGCCTTGGCTTCGGCCTCGAACTTGCGCACGAGGTCCGGCTTGCCGAGGCGCAGCGCGCAGCGCGCGGCCAGCTGCTTGGCCGCATAGACATAGCCCTGGACTTCGGCGAGCGCGATATTGCCTTCCGCAAGCTGACCGTCGGCATGGAAGATCGCGTCGTAGGAATCCTTCCAGCCCTGGTTGGCCAGCCCCTTCTCCGTCGCACGCTGATATTCGACGAAGCCGTCCTGGTCGGGATCGCCGGGACCGTCGATCCAGGCGAGTCCCGCCTCGATCGCGGGCCACAGCTCGATCAACGTCTTCTCGTCACCGGTGCGCTCGAAATAGCTTCCGGCGAGCAGCACGAACAGCGCGGTCGAATCGACGCTGCCGTAATATTGCGCGAACGGCACCTCGCGCAGCGCCGCCATCTCGCCGCCGCGCATCTCGTGCAGGATTTTTCCGGGCGCGGCATCGGCCAGCGGATCGATCGCCCTGGCCTGGAAATGTGCGAGCCGCCTGAGCACGCCCTTGGCGATCCGCGGGTCGATCCACAGCATCTGCAGCGCGGTGATCAGTCCGTCGCGCCCGAAGGTCGTCGAGTACCAGGGAATGCCGGCATAGGGATAGCGGCCCTGCGGCGTCTCGGTCATCAGCATGTTGAGGTCGGCCATGGCCTGGCACAGCACCTCGTTGAAGATGTTGTTGGAGGTCTCGATGCTGGCCGCGCCCATCGTCGACTGCCGCATCTCGCGGCGGTGGGCGAGCAGACCCCTGAAGAAGCGCGCCGGTTTCTCCGTGATCGGCCGGTTGCAGGACACTGCCACGAACAGCGATTTCGACTCGTGCGGATCCAGCTCGAGCTGCCAGGCGGCAGCATTGACCGAGAGCCGCGTCGGACGCGGATCGAAATGCAGGGCGGTGGTGCGCTCGCAATCGTCGAGACCGCGATATTCGAACAGCACGTCGGTCGGCCCGAGCAACCGGCTCGTACCCGTCCCGCGGCGCGGGCCGCCGCTCGCCGCGGACCTCGAACAGATCGGCGAAGTCGTTGTCGAACAGCAGCGTCAGCTCGAAGCTGGCAGGCCGGTCGCCGTGGTTCTGCACGCCGATGCGCTGATAGGCGGTGCCGCGCCACAGGAAGACCGTGCGCACGATGTGCAGCAGGTCCTTTTGCAGCACGAGGCTGCCCTCGCGGTAGATGTCGGGGTTGGTGAGATCGACGGTCAGCGCCGAATTGTCGTCGCGCAGGTTGGAGCCGAGCAGCAGGGGCTGGAGATCGTCGAGCACGAGCTCCAGCCGCGCGAGATAACGCGTGTCGTGGTGAAACAGGCCGTCCGGCCCGCCTGCCGATGCGCCGATGTCGCCATGACTGTCGAGCACGATGAAGGTGTCATCGTGCTTGAGCGAACGTCGCGGGCGCGCCGACGGCCCCGTCATCGGGATATAGAAGGGCTGCTCCACGACCTGCTCCACGGTCCGCGCCACAGCGACGAACTTGGTGATGACTTCGGCTGCCATAAGCTGCTCCCCTGCGCTTGTTTCGAGACGCAACCAACGCGAACGCGACTGTCGGGCCTACGCGGCGACTTTCGCGAGCCGGCTCATCTCCTGCGTCACCAGCTCACGGTAGGGGCCGTGGCCCTGCATCAGCCGGTCGGGCGCGCCGTCCTCGATGATCCTGCCGGCCTTCAGCACCACCACGCGATCGAAATTGCGCAGCGTCGCGAGGCGATGCGCAATCGCAACCACGGTGCGGCCGCGCATCAGGCGCGTCAGCGCCTCGCGGATCGCCTCCTCGGACTCGCTGTCGAGCGCCGCGGTGGCCTCGTCGAGCAGCAGGATCGGCGCGTCCTTCAGGAAGGCGCGCGCGATCGCGATGCGCTGGCGCTGGCCGCCGGACATCTTGACGCCGCGGTCGCCGACCATGGTGTCGAGCCCCTCGGGCAGGCTCTCGACGAAATCGCAGCGCGCCGCGATAGCCGCACGCAGCACCTCGTCGTCGGTCGCGTTCGGCCGCCCATAGCGGATATTCTCGCGAATCGAGCGATGAAACAAGGAAATATCCTGCGGCACCACCGAGATCGCCTCGCGCAGGCTCAGCTGGGTCACCTTGGAGATGTCCTGGCCGTCGATGGTGACGCTGCCCTCGTCGACATCGTAGAAGCGCTGGAGCAGCGTGAACAGCGTCGACTTGCCGCCGCCGGAATGGCCGACCAGACCGACGCGCTGGCCGGGCTGCAGCCGCAGGCTGAAGCGCTCGAAGATCTTCTCGGCCCCGGGATAGCCGAAGGTGACGTTGTTGAACGCGATCGCAGCCCCGCTCTTGACCAGGGGTTCGGCCTCGGGATGGTCGCGCAATTCGTGCGGCACCAGCAAGGTCGCGATCGCCTCTGTCAGCCGCGCGACGTGCTGGGTGACGTCGACCAGCGCCACCGCCAGATCGCGCGTCGCATTGAGGATGGAGAGGCCGAGCGTGCAGACCAGCACGACGTCGCCGGTGGTCGCCTCGCCCCGCTGCCAGAGCGTGATGGCCCAGGCCATCAGCGCCACGGTCAGGAGAACGGTCACGCCGGCATGGGTCAGCCGCAGCTTCTCGAGATAGCGCAGGCTGCGTCCGCGCGCGGTGAGCTCGCGATTGACGGTCGCATCGAACCGCTCATGCTCATGGCTGATGCCGCAGAAGGCGCGGACCAGCGGCATGTTGCTGATGACGTCGATCATCTCGCCGTCGACAACAGCCGCCTTGTCGGCGAAGTCGTCGTGCAGCGGCTTGCCGGCAGCGGCTAGGTGGAACATCGCGATCACCATGCCGCCGGCGATCACGATCAGGCCGAGTGCCATATAGGGACTGACGGTTCCAATCAGCATGATTGCCGCAATTGTGGCAATGCACGGCGGCAGGACATTCCAGACGAACATGTTCTCGACCGTGAACACCGCGTTCGAGGTCGCCGTGATGCGGCTCGTCAGCATGCCGGGCATCCGATCGGAGAAATAGCTCGGCGCGTGCCCGGTCAGATGACGAAAGATGTCACGCCTGAGATCGCCGGTGACGCGAACGAAGGTGAAGCTCGCCGTCCAGCTCGCGATCCGCCACAGGAAGTTGTCGGCGGCGATCAGCGACATGAGCAGAAGGAATGCCAGCCATACGCTGCCGCCATGCGAGGTTCCCGCCGACAGACTGTCGACCAGGGATTTGACGCCGTACTGCGTGCCCACGGAGCAGGCAACGGCAGCCACGACCGCGGTCAGGATCACCAGATGTGACGTGAGGCGACGCCGGAGATAGCGCAAGACAAAGGCAAATGGCCTGCGCGCGTATCCAGAAAGCTGATCCATATGGCTATCGCCCCGTCATGATTGTTTTTCGATTTGTACTGATCGACTGAACATCGACCGCTTCGTCCCGGTTCCCGGGCTCACTGATCACGACATGCGGATGCGGACGATCTGCGAAGATGTGATGGCAGCATCGCGACAAGCCCCCAACGTGTCGAATAAGTAACGTTCAGGGGAAGGAACTTCGCAAGTGCGGGAACGTTCCCTTGGCTGGCATTGCCGGTGCCGTACTGGCGGGGGTTTCAACATTCATGATCGCAGAGGAGATGGTGAGATGCGCATCGCGCAGGTAGCTCCGTTGACGGAGGCTGTTCCACCCAAGCTGTATGGCGGCACCGAGCGGGTGGTGCATTGGTTGACGGAAGAGTTGGTGGCCCTGGGACATGACGTGACGCTGTTCGCCAGTGGCGACTCGCAGACATCTGCGAAGCTCGATGCATTATGGCCGCGGGCGCTTCGCCTCGACGGTTCCGTACGAGACCCCAACGCCCTGCACATGGTGCTGCTGGAGCGCGTGCGGCAGAAATGTGACGACGAGGAGTTCGATTTCCTCCACTTCCATCTCGATTACTATCCGTGGTCGCTGTTTCACCGGCAGCCGACGCCGTTCGTGACCACGCTGCACGGGCGACTCGACCTGCCGGAGCATCAGCCCGTCTTCAACACCTTCACCAAGATGCCGGTGATCTCGATCTCGAACGCGCAGCGGCGGCCGGTGCCGCAGGCGAACTGGGTGACGACGATCCACCACGGCCTGCCGGAGAACCTGCTGACGCCGAAACCGGTGAAACAGGAATACCTCGCCGTGCTCGGCCGCATCGCGCCGGAGAAAGGCGTCGACCGCGCCATCAAGATCGCGACCCATTGCGGCATCCCGCTCAAGATCGCGGCCAAGGTCGATCGTGCCGACCAGGACTACTATGACGAGTTGATCAAGCCGATGATCGAAAACAATCCGCTGGTGGAGTTCATCGGTGAGATCAGCGATCACGAGAAGTCCGACTTCCTGAGCGGCGCGCTTGCACTTCTGCTGCCGATCGATTGGCCGGAGCCGTTCGGCCTCGTGATGATCGAGGCCATGGCCTGCGGAACGCCGGTGATCGCCTTCAACCGCGGCTCGGTGCCTGAAATCATCGACGAGGGCCTGACCGGTTTCGTCGTCGAGGACGTCATCAGCGCCGCCGGCGTCGTCAAGCGGCTTCCGCAACTGAACCGCGCCGCCATCCGCAAGCAGTTCGAGACGCGCTTCACCGCGCGGCGGATGGCACTGGACTATCTCGCGGCCTATCGCAGCCTGACCGAGGAGCAAGCCCCGCGGATCAAGCTGGTGAGCAGCGCGGAGTAAGCAGCTACAATCTCAGTCGTCGTCCCGGCGCAGGCCGGGACGACACCGAAGGGTGGTAACGATTCGCTACCCCACCTCCGCCCGCTTCGGCTCCACAATCTCGAACATCCTCGGAAACTCGTCCATCAGCCCCATCCGTTCGGCTAGCTTCATCGGGTTGCCCGACAGCTTGATCTTCCCCGCAGCCACCGCTTCCGGAAAACTCGTCAGCTTCGCGATCACCTCGTCGAGCGTCGCGCGACAGCCGATTGCCCTTGTGAGCGCCGTGCAGCTGGCGTGACTCGACACTTGCCCTCCCCTGGAGGGTAAGCACCGTCCGCGCATCCGCTTAATGCATCCCCAGCACCCGCGGCAGCCACAGCGTCAAATCGGGCCAGTAGGTCACGATGACGAGGAAGCCGAGCATGGTGATCAGCCACGGCATCACCGCAACCGCCAGATCCGTGATGCGCATTCGCGCGATCATGGACGCGACATAGAGGTTGAGGCCGACAGGCGGATGGCAGAGGCCGACCTCCATGTTGACATCCATGACGATGCCGAAATGCACGAGGTCGATGCCGAGCTTCTTGGCCGCCGGCGCCAGGATCGGCGCCATGATCAAGATGATCGAGTTCGGCTCCATGAAGTTGCCGGCGAGCAGCAAGAGGATGTTGACCACCAGCAGGAAGCCGACCCAGCCGAGATTCTGCGCCGCGATCCAGTCGGCGAGCATCGCCGGCAGGTTCTCGTTGGAGAGCACGAAGGAGAACAGCACCGCGTTGGTGACGATGTAGAGCAGCATCGCGCTGGTGTTGGCGGCCCGCAGCAGCACCCGCGGCACGTCGGCTATCTTGATCGCCTTGTAGACGAACACCGCGATGATGAAGGAGTAGACCGCCGCCATCGCGGCCGCCTCGGTGGCGGTGAACAGGCCGCTGTAGATGCCGCCGATGATGATGACGACCAGCATCAGGCCCCAGATGCTCTCGCGGAAGGTGCGCAACGTCTCGCCCCAGCTCGCCTTCGGCAGCCGCGGATAGTCGCGCTGGCGCGCGAGCCACCAGGTGACGATGCAGAGCATCGTCGTCAGCATGATGCCGGGCAACAGCCCAGCGACGAACAGCGCGCCGATCGAGGTGTTGGTGGAGACCGCGTAGACGATCTTCGGGATCGAGGGCAGCATCAGGATGCCGAGCGAGCCCGCCACCGTGATGATGCCGGCGCCGAAGCGCATGGGATAGCCGTGACGGACCATCTCCGGCAGCACGATGGCGCCGATCGCGGCCACCGTCGCGACGCTCGAGCCGCACACCAGCGCGAACATGGCGCAAGCGACGATGCCGGCAAGACCGAGGCCACCATACCAGTGGCCGATCAGCGAGGTCGCGAAATTGATCATGCGGCGCGCGACGCCGCCATGGGTGAGGAAATTGCCGGCGAGGATGAAGAACGGGATCGCCATGATCTCGAAGCCCTCGATGCCCGTGAAGAGCTTCATCGAGACTGCCTCGATCGGCACCGTGGTCAGCGTGAACAGGAACGTCATCACGGTGAGGCCGAGCGCGATCGAGACCGGGATGCCGGTCAGCATCAGCGCGATCAGCAGTGCGAACACGGTCGCGGCGCGCATCCAGTGCGGCAGCACCACCACGCCGAATTTTTCGGCGAGGCACATCGCGAAGATCAGCACCGGCGCCATGATCAGGATGACGCCGAGCGGCGAGACTTTTCGCGCGGCAGCCTTCGTTGCGGCGCCGGCGGGCTGCGGATGCAGCGCCGGCGAGCCATCGGCCTCGACGCCTTCCACATGGCTCTCGTCGTGATGCGGCAGGTCGCCGGTCCAGTAGTAGTGCCAGGACACCTGGAGGAAGCGGAAGCACATCAGGCCGGAGCCGAGCGGGATCGCGAGATAGACGAACCACATCGGCGCTTCCAGATCGTTGGACTGCTGCCCGGTGTGGAACATCTCGCGCACGAAGGAGGTGCCGAAGGCGGCGATCATGCCGGTGAACAGCGCCCCGCACAGCAGCGCGAACAGGATCACGTGCTTGCGCGAATGCTCGGGCAGGCGGTTGACCAGCAGGTCGACGCCGACATGGATGCCGGTACGCACGCCATAGGCCGCGCCGAACTTCGCCATCCAGATGAACATGTAGATGCAGAGCTCCTGCGCCCAGGACAGGTCGAGCTCGGACAGGAAGGTGAACACCGCCATCGACAGCGATGCCAGCCAGGTCATCCCGTGCGCGGCCGCCCATCGCGAGAGAGCAATCGATTCGCCCGCGCCATAGCGGTGCACGACAGCGATGAAGATCAGGCCGGTTGCAGCCGCAATCAGCGTCGCGATCAACCACTCTTCGAGATGGTTGAGCGCCGAATTGAGCACGCGAAGCAAATCAAAGTCCCCCCTATCGATACGAAACGGCCGGAAGTGCCTGCACTCCCGACCGTTGGTATTGTTCTCCCCGGAAACCGCGTCAGTTCATCTTGACGTCGAGTTCCTTGGCAACGAGATCGAGCACTTCCTGCCCGACCCGGCCCTTGGCCCATTTGTAAGTCGGCTGCATCGCGTCCTGCCACGCCTTGCGGTCGGCGTCGGTCAGGTAATGCAGCGAGGTCTTGCCGGTCTTCTTGATCTCGGCGAGCGCGTCCTCGTTCTCCTGATGCGCGATCAGGTTGGTGTAGTCGGTCGCCTCAATCATCGCCTTTTCGAGCTGGGCGCGGATGTCGGGCGGCAGGCCGGACCAGAACTTCGAGTTGACGATGACGGCATATTGCAGGTGCGCGTGATAGGACACGGTGATGTCTTTCTGCACCTCGTAGAACTTCTGCGTCAGATAGTTGGACGCGGTGTTCTCGCAGCCGTCGACCACGCCGGTCTGCAGCGCCTGGTACACTTCGGAGAACGCCATGATCTGCGGGATCGAGCCGAGCAGGCGGAAATACTGGTCGGCGATCTTCGATCCGGAGATGCGGAACTTGAGGCCCTTGAAATCCTCCGGCTTCGTCAGTGCACGGCTCGACGAGACCATGTGGAAGCCGTTGTCCCAGTAAGCGAGCCCGGTGATGCCTTTCGCTTCGAGTTTCTGGAACAGCCACTTGCCGACCGTGCCCTTCATCGCATTGGAATAGGTCGCATCGTCCTTGAACAGCCAGGGCAGATCGAGCGCCTCGAATTCCTTGATGCCGAGCGGTGCGAATTTCGCGGTCGAGGGTGCGAGCATCTGCACGGAGCCGAGCTGGAGCGCCTCGATCTCCTCCTTGTCCTTGTAGAGCGAGGAGTTCGGATAGACTTCGATCTTGACCTTGCCGTCGGTGTATTTCTCGGCGAGTTCCTTGAACTTCAGCGCGCCCTTGCCCTTCGGCGTGTCGTTGGCGACGACGTGGCTGAACTTGATGACGATGGGGCTCTGGGCCTCGGCAATCGCGGGGGCCATGAGAATGGCCGCGGCGGCAACCGCAAGGAGCAGCTTGCGCATGAAGAACCTCCCAACAACCTCTAAAACCGGGTCTTTTTGTTTTGCAGCCCGGTTTGGCACGTCAGTAGTGGCAGCAATCCGCCACACCAACAACTAGACCTAAGCCCAATTTGCCGCAGCCAAGCTATCTTGACGTCGACCAGATGCGCAAGCCGGTAGCCGCTGTCCCTTGCCATCCTTCGAGACGCCCGCTTTAGGCGGGCTACTCAGGATGAGGACTGAGTGCGTCGCAACAGTTTCCAACAGGCAACGATGCCGATGAGCCTCATCCTGAGGAGACCGCGAAGCGGTCGTCTCGAAGGACGAGGCGTGCGCTCAGGGCGGGCCCAACAGGCCACACACGGCCGCCTAAGAATCGAGCGCTTATGTCGCATTGCGGCGGTGCAATCAGTCCTTGCGCTGGGCAACGATGAACAGACGCCGGAACGGGAACAGCGTCTGGCCCGCAGCATTCTTCGGATACGCCTTCGCGACACGCATCCCATAGGCCGCTTCGAAAGCGGCCTTCTCGTCACCTTGCAAGATGTCCAGATAGCGCGTCAGCCAGGTCCCCTTGGTCCATTCCTTCACGGGGTTTTCGCCTTCCAGCACTTGCAGATATTCGGTCTCCCAGATGTCGATATTGGCGGACATCGGAGCAAGAACATCGTGATAGAAGGCCGGCCCCTCGACCGGCGGCGGGGTGACGAGATGCTCGACCTTGGAGCGCCAGGGACCATCAAGCGCGGTCTCGCCGATCAGCACATGCGAGGGCGCGAGAAAATTGCGCGGCATCTGCACCGCAAGCATGCCGCCGGGCTTCACCTTCTCCATCACCGACGGAAACAGTGCCGCATGATTGGGCAGCCAGTGCAGTGCGGCATTGGAATAGATCAAATCATACTGCTTCGCCGGGCGCCAATGGCCGAGGTCCTCATGCGACCATTCCACGTCAGGCGCGGCCTTGCGGCCGGCGGCAACCATCTCGGCCGAGCCCTCGACACCGGTCACGGTCGCATCCGACCAGCGCTCCTTGATCAGTTTGGTGACGTTGCCGGCGCCCGCCCCGAGATCGGCGATCGTGCGCGGGGCAAAATCCGGAATCCGCATCAAGAGGTCGACGGCGGGCCGGAGCCGGTGGCCGGAGAATTTCAGATATTGCTGCGGATCCCAGACCATCGCTCAACGCCTTTTTCTTTTTCGTGTTTCCTTCACAGAGGCTCTTGGTTACCACTGCTTGTCCCGGTCGGGCAAATCACCCGGCGGGGACAGGGCAGGAAACGAACAGCAACAAGCAAAAAACAGACAAGAGGGCGTGCGACCATGGACCTCGGGCTCACATCGAAAACCGCTGTCGTGACAGGCGCGAGCATCGGCATCGGCCGCGCCATCGCCAAGGGCTTAGCTGCCGAAGGCGTGCGCGTCGTCGGCGTGGCGCGGCGCGCCGACCTGCTCAACGAGCTGGTGAAGGAAGTCGGCTCCAAGTTGATCACACCATTCGAGCAGGACGTGATGGCCGGGGACGCCGCCGAGAGGATCGCGGCCTTCGCGGTGAAGGAGCTCGGACATGTCGACATCCTCGTCAACAATGCCGGCGGCAGCCGTCCCCTGCCCGTCGATGCGCCCGACAGCAAATGGGACGAGGCGATCGCGCTGAACTTCACCAGCTACCGCCGCATCGCGCATGCGCTCTTGCCGCAGATGATCGATCGCAAATGGGGCCGCATCGTCAACATCACCGGCAAGTCCGAGCCGGAAGGCCTCAACGCCGCCTTCGCGGCGAAGGCCGCCGTGCACGCCTGGGCCAAGGGCCTGTCGCGCGAGATCGGCGAGCACGGCATCACCATCAACTGCATCCCGCCCGGCCGCATCATGAGCGAGCAGATCCGCCGCAACTATCCGCCGGATTATCGCGAGCGCTTCGCGGAAGAGGAGATCCCGGTCGGCTATTGGGGCGAGCCGGAAGACCTCGCCGCGCTCGCGGTGTTCCTGGCCTCGCCGGTGGCGCGGTACATCACGGGGACGGTGATCCCGGTGGATGGGGGATTAAGGAGGTATCAGTTCTAGGGGCGCAGGTTCTCGATCAGCGTCCGAAACATTGCTGCGTCGCCGAAGTGCGGAAGCATCGGCAACGTTGATTTGCGTCAAGGGTCAGCCGAGCGGTTACGAAATCCTAGCGCATTCCGTGCAGGTGACATCTGCAAGGACGGTCCATGATGACGTTCTAGACCTTCGCCGTCGCGGTCCGCATGGCGACCGGCCTTTGGAGTGAGCGCGGTGAGCGGTTGGACGCGTTGGGTGCCCGGGATCGATACGCTTCGCCACTACGAAGCTGATTGGCTTCGGCATGATGTTTTCGCGGGTCTCGTGCTGGCGACCATGCTGGTCCCGGTCGGAATCGCCTATGCCGTGGCGTCGGGCCTGCCGGGCATCCACGGCCTCTACGCAACCATCGTCCCTCTTCTGGCCTACGCGATGTTCGGTCCGAGCCGCATCATCGTGCTCGGACCCGACTCGGCGCTGGCAGCTGTCATCCTCGGCGTCATTATTCCGTTGTCCGGCGGTGATCCGGCCCGTGCCGCAATGCTTGCCGCGATGATGGCGCTCGTTTCAGGGAGCGTGCTCGTTGTGGCGGGTATCGCGCGGTTGGGGTTTGTGACCGAGCTTCTCTCCAAGCCGATACGGTACGGCTACATGAACGGGATCGCATTGACCGTCTTGATCAGCCAACTGCCAAATCTGCTCGGCTTCTCGATCAAGAGCGAAGGGCCGCTGAGAGACCTGTGGGCGATCGCCAGCGGGATCGCCGACGGCAAGCTAAATTGGGTCGCATTCGCAGTCGGACTCGGCACGTTGATGGTCATCCTGCTGCTCAAGGACAGCAAACGGCTGCCGGGCATCCTGATTGCCGTCGTGGGAGCGACCCTTGTCGTCGCACTATTTGATCTCGGAACTGGTTATAGCGTGAAGGTCTTGGGGCCACTTCCTCAAGGTCTGCCGGCTTTCTCCATTCCCTGGATCGGCTATGGCGATCTGGTTTCGGTCGTGGCCGGCGGCTGCGCCATCGCTCTGGTCTCGTTCGCCGATACCAGCGTGTTGTCGCGAACCTATGCTGCTCGATTGGGCGACAAGGTCGATCCGAACCAGGAGATGGTGGGTCTCGGCGCGGCCAACCTGGCAACCGGTTTTTTTCAGGGCTTCCCGATCAGCAGCAGTTCCTCGCGTACGCCCGTTGCCGAGGCCGCCGGCGCGCGCACCCAGCTCACATGCGTCGTCGGCGCGTTTGCCATCGCGTTCCTTCTGCTGGTCGCGCCGAATTTGTTGCAGCACCTGCCGAATGCCGCATTGGCGGCGGTGGTGATCGCATCTGCGATCGGCCTGTTCGAGATCAACGATCTCAAACGAATCTACCGGATCCAGCGTTGGGAGTTCTGGTTGACGGTGCTGTGCTTCGTGGGCGTGGCCGTGCTCGGCGCGATCCCGGGAATCGGCCTTGCCATCGCGGTGGCCATCGCGGAGTTCCTGTGGGACGGCTGGCGTCCGCACTCCGCCATTCTGGGGCGAGCGCACGGCGTCAAGGGCTATCACGACATCACGAGATATCCCGATGCCCGCCTGATCCCCGGACTGGTGCTGTTCCGCTGGGATGCGCCGCTGTTCTTCGCCAATGCCGAGTTCTTCAAGGAGCGAATTCTGGCCGCGGTCGAGAAATCGCCAACGCCTGTGCGCTGGCTGGTCGTCACCGCCGAACCGGTCACGAGCGTGGACGTCACCGCCTGCGATACCGTTGCCGAACTGGACGAGGCGCTGCATGCCAGGGGCATTGAACTTTGCTTTGCCGAGCTCAAGGATCCGGTGAAGGACAAGCTGAAGCGTTTTGGTTTTGTACGCTCAGGTCGGCGAGGCCCACTTCTTTCCGACCATCGGCTCAGCCGTCTCGAGCTACCTGGAGATCCACAATGTCGAGTGGGAGGACTGGGAGGATCAGGTCGAAGGTTAGCCCGCAGGATGGGGAGAGCGCAGCGAAACCCGTCGACGATATTCGACATGGAGCTGATGGGTTTCGCAAGTGCTCAACCCATCCTTGTAGTAGCGCAAAGCTGGCCTGCTGAATACGGTCTGCGAAACCTGATGTCCGCTGTGCCCAGGAGCGGTTGCAGCCCCATCGAGCCCGGCTTGCCTGCTATGGGCCAAAATCAGACGTGAATCGAAGCCATACGTCGCGTCAGTTTGGCCGACGCGACGTTCTTTGGCGATCCGTCAAGGGAAGCGGCGCGCCCACGTCTCCAGCGGCATCCGTATCGCATTGGTCAGATACGAGACGACCTTGTAACGACCGGCCAGCATCAGGATTTCGATGGCCTGATCGTCGCTGAAGTGCTTCTTCAGTTCCGTCCATGTCGAATCCGAGATGTCACTCGAATTGTGCAGTTCGTCGCAGGCTGCAATCAGCGCCTTCTCCTGCGAAGTCCAGCAGTCATCGACGGCACCTCCCTTCGCGGTGGAAACAATCTGGTCCTCGGTCAGGCCCGCTTCCGCCCCAAAGACCGCAACGTGGACGCCCCACTCGTATTCCGAACCAGACAGCGCGGTGATGCGGTCAATCACGATTTCACGGAGCCGGACTCCAAGGGTCGTGCCGGGGTCTAGAAGGCTGCCCGAGAAAAACATGTGAAAGAGCCGCTCATTCCTGGCGAGTGTCGTGAACAGAACCAGTGGCGGACGCTCACCGCGACTCCGAAATTCCAGCTTCTGCTGAACTTTCTCCGGGAACGGTGGGACTGCTGGCGTGATCCTTGCTGACATAGTGCAAACTCCATGCTATGATTTACATAGCAAACTTACAGGCTATGCTATGAAAAAGATAGCACTCAATTCTGTGCGCGGGTCAAAAACCGGGCGCCCCATCATGGTGCTGCTCGACCTGCTCGGTCGCAGGATGGCACTCCGTGTCATGTGGGAACTCTCCAAGTCAGCGGAACCAATGACCTTTCGGGACCTGCAGGCAGCAGCTGAGACCAACCCCTCCGTTCTCAATGCGCGCCTAAAGGAGCTTCGGGAAGCTCGCATTATCAGCCATGAGGGAGATGGCTACGTGTTGACGGAGACCGGACACTCGCTATCCGCCACCTTGAAGCCGCTTCACCAATGGGCGCGGGCGTGGGCGCAGGGAGCCGACGACTGACCTTCAAGCGGCTAAACGTTTCGCCGAATTTTTATCGACTGCTGATGTCGGCAAGAGCCGAAAAACGTCCCCTTCTCTCTGAAGCCGGATTGCGCCCGTCAGGCGGCCCCGCGCGCCCGCTGCCACGCCCCGGATGCTTGATCCAGATCAAGGCCGCCACGGCAGCGCCACACCGGAATGGGCTCGATGGCCGCGCAGAACGCGCCGCCCATAGCCAAGGAGATGATCGATCATGACCTCCTCGAATTCCCTGCGTAGCCTCGTGCTCGCAGCTGCGAGCGCCGTGCTGCTCGGTACGGGCGCCGAGGCCGGGCCGATTCCGACGCATCTTTCGACGATGAAATCGATGGTCGATCAGACCACGACCGAAGTGCGCTGGGTCGGCGGCTGGCGTGGCGGCTACGGCTATCGCGGCGTCGGATGGGGTTACCGCGGCGGTTACGGCTATCGCGGAGGCTGGGGCTATCGCGGCTACGGTTACCGCGGTCTCGGTTACGGCTTGGCCGGCGCGGTCGTTGGCGGCGCGATCGCGCGAAGCGCCTATTACGGAAGCTATGGCGGCTATTATGGCGGTTATCCCGCCTACGGCTATCCGGCCGCGTCCTATTACGGGAATGGCGGCGACTACGGCTATGGTTACGGCTATGGCGGCGATTATTGCGCGCCCTCCGGCAGCTACTGGGCCTACTAAAGCATGATCCGGAAAAGTGCGAAGCGGTTTTCCGGTAAGATCATGCGCAAACAACGACCTAAAGCGCGATGACGATTCATCCAAATCTCATCGCGCTTTAGCGGAAACGTATTCGCGCCTGAGGAGGACGGCTGCCATGGGCCGCCGTTCTCCTGCGAGTCAATTCGCAGCGCTCCACACGACAGCCTTCATCCCTGGCCCGCCGGCGGGACGACATACAGCGTCAGCGCAAAGACCGCATAGATGAAGATCATCAGCGCGCCGACGAACCATGCCGAGCGTCCGCTGGCGGTGACGAAGGCCGACGTAATCGTTGCGATCATCACCATGGTGACGGCGCCCGGCCAGAACTGCAGGTCCATCGGCTTCGGCCCCACGACATAGCTGAGCAGCACCAGCGCCGGTGCAACGAACAGCGCGATCTGGGAGGCGCTGCCGAGCGCAATGCTGACGACCATGTCGAGCCGGTCCTTGCGCGCCGCGGCGAAGGCCACCGCAAATTCGGCGGCGGCGCCGACCAGCGAGACGATGATGAAGCCGACGAAGGCCGGGCTCATCCCGAAGGCTTCCGCCGCCTTCTGCACCGATTCCACGAAGATTTCGCTGACCAGCGCGACCAGCACCGTGACGACCAGCAGTGTGCCGACCGCTATCCCGATCGGCCAGTGCGCCTCGTTGTCGTCGCCGTGATCGGCGCTCGCGAACAATTCCTTGTGCGTCCCGAGCGAAAACAGCAGGCCAAGCGCGTAAGCGATGATGAGCAGGATAGAAATGCCGAGGCTGAGCTTGTTCAGGATGCCCCCGCCCTGCGGCAGGTAGTCGAGATCGGCGACCGCCGACGGCGCAAGCAGGGCGACGGTTGCCATCAGCAGCAGGCCGGACGAGAGCCGCGCGCCGGCGCGATTGTACTCCTGCACGTGGTAGCGCAGGCCGCCGAGCAGCAGGCAGGCCCCCAGCATGAACACCGCGTTGGTGACGATCGCGCCTGCGATCGAGGCCTTCACCAGCATGTACTGGCCTGCGCGCAGCGCCGTGATGGCGATGATCAGCTCCGTCAGATTGCCGAGGGTTGCATTGAGCAGTCCGCCCACGGCATCGCCGGTCTTGGCTGCGACCGCCTCGGTGGCGTGGCTGAGCAGCGCCGCCAACGGCACGATGGCAAGCACGGCCAGCACGAACAGCAGCGTGTGCGAATGCGGGGCCACCGCCTCGGCCAGCAGCACGACGGGCACGAACACCAGCATCCAGAGCAAAGGGGTATCCCGGATTTCCCTGAGCAGGGTCTGCATATGGGCCGTCCTTTCCATGGATGCACTGATGGAAAGGTCCGGCGGCCGCGCGGGGCGAGTATTGATCTGGCTCAACGTGGGCGGGGAGAGGCGCCGACGGATGGCGTGACGTAGACATCGCGCGCGATGAGAAAGCACCTTGGCCCCATCGCCGCCACGATAACATTTTGCCAGTGTTTTGCCCGACGGGTCAACGCGATCGCAACTGCGGATGTCATCGCGACGCGTCGCGAAAATCCCTTATCGATCAAGGGCCGTTCTACTGTGCATGGGGTTGTTTTTCGACTTTTTATTTTGAGCCCACCTGCACTGCGTACATTCCGGCCTTTTCCCCACAAGCGGCAGAGGAAGTGCATTTGAGTGCGGTTCCTGCGGCCATCCTTCGAGACGCCCGCTTTGGGCGGGCTCCTCAGGATGAGGACGGAATGCGTGGCAGCAGTTTCAGCGGGCACGGTGCTGCTTAGCCTCATCCTGAGGAGACCGCGGAGCGGGCGTCTCGAAGGACGAGGCGTGCGGTCAAGCGTTGCCGAAAGTCAAATGTGATTCCCCGGCCGCAAGTGGGGAGAGGCGGAGAAGCGGCTCACTCCACCTGCAGGATCTCCGCGATCGCAGCACCCGCCGCCATGGTGCCGAGCTTGCCGCCGACGTCCCGCGTTGCCCTGCCCTCGCGAAGCGCCTTCGCGACCGCTGCCTCGATCGCATGCGCGGCCTCCTCGTAACGCACGGCGCTCGTCTTCTCGCCATGCCAGGCCAGCAGCAGCGCCGTCGACAGGATCAGCGACACCGGATTGGCAACGTCCTGCCCTGCGATGTCAGGCGCCGAGCCATGCGCGGCCTGCGCCATGGCGTAGCGATCGCCGACATTGAGCGAGCCGCCGAGCCCGAGGCTGCCCGAGAGTTCGGCCGTGAGGTCGGACAGGATGTCGCCGAACATGTTGGTCGAGACGATCACGTCGAAGCGATCGGGGCTACGCACCACATGCGCCATCATGGCGTCGACCAGGATGTCGTCGACTGCGAGACCGGGATAGCCCTTCGCCGCCGCGCGGCAGACGTCGAGGAACATGCCGTCGCCGATCTTGAGCACATTGGCCTTGTGCACGATGGTGAGATGCTTGCGCCGCTTCATGGCGAGACGGCAGGCGGCGTGCGCGATGCGCTCGCAGCACAGACGCGTGATCCGGCGCAGCGAGATTGCGACGTCAGGCGTGACCAGCATCTCGCCATTGCCCTGTTCCATGTTGCGGTCGGCATAAAACCCTTCGGTGTTCTCGCGCACCACGACGAGGTCGAAATCACTGATGCGGCCAGGCCTACCTGCATAGGTGCGCGCGGGCCGGACATTGGCGTAGAGGTCGAGGTTCTTGCGGAAGTGCCTGGACGGGTTGATCTCGCCATGCGCCTCGTCCTTGAAGTCGAAGGTCGCGGTCGGCCCCAAAATGAGGCCGTCGGCGGCGCGGACGATGTCGAGCAGCTCGGGCCGCACCGTCGTGCCTGATAGCTTCAGGCTGGCATGCCCGACCGCGTGCTCCTCCAGCCGCAGGTTGAGCTGGAAGCGTTCGGAGGCCGCGCGCAGCACGCGCGATGTCGCGGTCGTGATCTCCGGACCAATGCCGTCACCGGGCAGAACGACGATTTGCATGGCGTTTCCCTGTCATTGCAGTAGCCGACGCGATCATACGCCGGTGCGAGGCGACATCGCCTCACCTTCGCGCATACACAGCATGCAAGCATATGCCTGTGGAAGCGGCCTTCGGCGTAGTACATGCGAAAAGTCCCTTTTAGCCACGCCGCCGGAGCGACGCGCTCACGCAATGACAATCACGTTACCTGCCGCAGCGCGCGAGCCCGACCACATCACCGCCGACGGCCTCCCGGCCACGCAGCGGCGCTGGGCCATCGCTGCGATCTTCACCGCGCTGGCGATGGCCTCGCTCGACACCGCGATCGCCAATATCGCACTGCCCGCCATTGCCGCCGATTTGCATGTCACGCCGGAGCAGTCGGTCTGGGTGGTCAATGTCTACCAGATCGCGCTGGTGGCGACGCTGCTGCCGCTCGGGGCGCTCGGCGAGATCGTCGGGCATCAGCGGATCTATCTCGGCGGCCTGATCCTGTTCACCATCGCCTCGCTGTTCTGCGCCGTGGCATGGTCGCTGGACAGCCTCCTGGTCGCGCGCACGCTGCAGGGCTTGGGTGCCAGCGGCATCATGAGCGTCAACACGGCGCTGGTGCGCTTCGTCTATCCCGGCCGGATGCTCGGCCGCGGTTTTGGTCACAACGCGCTGGTGGTCGCGACCGCCTTCACATTCGGACCGTCGATCGCCTCCGCCATCCTCGCGCTCGGTCCGTGGCCGTGGCTGTTCGCGGTCAACATCCCGTTCGGCCTCGTCGCAATCGGCATCGGCTTTGCGATGCTGCCGAAGACCCCGCGCGCCGATCACGGCTTTGATTTCCTCGGCGCGATCCTGGCATCGGCTTGCCTTGGCCTGTTCATCACCGGCATCGGCAGCGCCGCGCATAATCTGTCGCCTGTTGTCGTGGGCATCGAGCTGGTCGCGGCCATCGCGTTCGGCTTCATCCTGACGCGCCGCCATGCCGACCACCCCGCGCCGATGCTGCCGATCGACCTGTTCAGCCGTCCCATGTTCGCGCTGTCGGCGGCCACCGCCGTGTGCTCCTTTGCAGTCCAAGGCCTCGCCTTCGTCTCGCTGCCGTTCTATTTCGAGGACGTGCTCGGCCGCTCGCAGGTCGAAACCGGCTTCTTCATGACGCCATGGCCGCTGGTGGTCGGCATCATGGCGCCGATCGCCGGGCGCCTCTCCGACCGCCATGCGGTCGGCCTGCTCGGCGGCATCGGGCTCGTGCTGCTCGGCCTCGGCATGGCGCTGCTTGCGATGCTGCCGTCCAACCCGGCCATCCCGGACATCATCTGGCGGATGGTGATCTGCGGCATGGGGTTCGGCTTCTTCCAGGCACCGAACATGAAGGCGGTGATGTCGAGCGCCCCGCCCCATCGCAGCGGCAGCGCCTCCGGCATCGTCGCCACCGCGCGCCTGACGGGCCAGACGACGGGCGCTGCGCTCGCCGCGCTGTGCTTCGCGCTTGCCGGCCACGACGGCGCAACCGTCGCGCTGGCCCTCGGCGCGGGCTTTGCCGCGCTTGGCAGCGTGATGAGCTTCCTGCGGCTGGCGGTGAAGTAAGCCTTCAGGCCAGGTGCCGGGCTGCGGTCCCGTCGATCGTCGCAGCGGCCGGGATAACCGTCTCGTCATCCAGCGCGGCGAGGCGCCCGTCGATGGCTTCGATGACCTTGCGCGAGAACGGCCCGAGATGCGCATAGGCGGCAATCATCTGCACGGCAATGCGCGCCGACGACGTGTCGCGCTTGGCGCAGTTCATGAAGGTCTGCCACAGCGGCCCGCGCGCCTCGGGAAGGGCGGTGACGACGCGGTGCACCGTCTCCATCGCTCCGAGCCTGGCGCGGATATCGCCTTCCGCGAGCTCATGGCGCTGCCTCGAACGGTCGAGCAGCGTCATCAGGCGGTCGACACGCCGCGCATACGCCGCCGGGCTGTAGACGTGCTCCAGCACCCGCTTGTAGTCGGTCAGGATGTCGCGCAACGGGCGGACCGGATCGAAGTTGATCCCGCTCGTGCACTGATCGGCGCCGATGGTCGGCGCCACATCGTGGCCCGGATGCAGCCGGCCTTCCTTGGCGAGGCGCCGCGTCAGCTGCGTGTTCGGCAAGGCATAGAGCAGGCCGACCATGGCAACCGGGATGGCGGCCTCCTCGATGAAGTCGATCATGGCGTCGGCAATCGAGACCTTCTCACTGTCGAAGCCGACGATGAAGCCGGCGGTGACGAGGATTCCGGCGGCGTAGATCTTGTGGATACTCTCGGCGATGTTGCGCCGTGTGTTCTGCTTCTTCCGCATCGCGACCAGCGTCGCCGGATCCGGACTTTCGATGCCGACGAAGATGCCGAAGAAATTGGCCGCGCCCATCAACTCCAGCAGCTCCGGATCGTCGGCGAGGTTGACCGAGGCTTCCGTGGATAATTCGAAGGGATAGCCGTGCGTACGCTGCCATTCCGCGAGTTGCGGCAGGAATTGCCGCAGCGACTTCTTGTTGCCGATGAAGTTGTCGTCGACGAAGTCGAGATGGCCACGGTAGCCCATCCGGTAGAGCGTCTCGAGCTCGACGAACATCTGCTCGGTCGTCTTGGTCCTGGGCACGCGGCCGTAGAGCTCGATGATGTCGCAGAACTCGCAGGTGAACGGGCAGCCGCGCGAATACTGCACACCGATATAGAGATAGTCCTCGAATTTGAGCAGGTCGAAGCGCGGCACCGGCGTCTTGGTGACGTCGGCCTGGAATTTCGGCGCGGTGAAGACACCGGAGCGGGCCCCGCTTTCCCAGGCGGCGATGAACTCGTCGATGACGCCCTCGGCCTCGCCGAGCACCCGGAAGTCGGCCCGCTCGTAGATGTGGGGGCTGGAGGTGGGATCGGGCCCGCCGACGACCACCGGCTTGCCGGCGGCGCGGCAGAGCTCGATCAGGCGCAGCGTATCGGACTGTTGCGGCAACATGCCGCCGGTGAAGACGACGTCGGCCCAGGCGAAGTCCTCGTCACTGAAGGCCTGCGTGTTGCAATCGATCAGCCGGACCCTCCAGCTCTCGGGCAGCATCGCGGCAACGGTGATGAGGCCCAAAGGGGCGGCAGGTCGCTTGACGCCCAGCACCTTGCAGGATTCGCCAAAGCTCCAGAAGGACTCTGCCGAGAACAGCGGATAGAGCATTAGCACATTGCAAGGGCTTGCCACGTCGATGGAACTCCTTCTGACTCGGGTGCAGTGTAAGCAAAGCGGTGCGGTCTTGCACCCCGGCAAAAGAGACAAACTGTCGCCGCAAAGCAATGGCAGTCAAGCCTGGAACCGGCGTTCACGGTCCAACGTCGCTCCAAACCGCAGATTGGCGTTCGGGGACGGGCCGCCCGCGGTGGGACCCAGAACCCGGCCCCAGCGGAGCTGATCGATCAGGCGTGCTCGGCCGCCAGCATCTTCCCGCTGGTCGCCAGGACATCGCTACACCAGGCGAAGAACGCGCCAAGGAACTCCCGGCCGGCCGCGTCCGTGCGGGCATGCTGCCGCAACGTCTCGAACCCCTTCTCCATCCGGGATGCATTGCGCGCGAGCAGCGCGCGGATGTCGCTGCGGACCTGCGGGTCCTCTTCCTGCTCCAGCATATGCACGTCGAGCTGGGTGACGTGGATGAACGAATATTGCGCGTGCAACACGGCCGTCATCGGGCGCGGTCGGTCGACCACGATCGGGCTGGGATAAAGCTCATCCTGCGGGTTGCTGATGATGCGGATCGCGTTCTCGTTGGCGACGCCGAACGCCCTCAGCTTGTGATGCGCCATTTCATGGACGATCGCCTGCGCGGTCGCGAGTGGACAGTTGACCGTGAGGCCGATGACGCCGAACCGCGCATCGACCGAATGGCTGGCCGAGCCGAGGCGGCCAGGTCCTTCGGTCGGCTGCTCGGTGTCACGATAGCACTGGATGGTATGGACGATATCCGGCCATTGTTTCGCAGCTAGCGGCCAGCGGCGGACATAGTGCAGCGCCTCCTCCATCGCCGGGACGGCTTGGCCGTCGGGAGCGAACCGCGGCGCGGGCAGCAATGGATCCTCGGTGCGCAGGGCCACCCTGCCCTCCGCAATGGTCGGGGCGCCGTTCACCAGAGGCCGCTGCGGCGGCAGCGGACGCCACGGCGCCGGCTCGGTTTCGATGAGGCCAAGGGCGACGGCGGTATCGTAACCGTCAGCCTGCGGCCGTGCCGTGCGTTCCCAGTCAATCGACGTCGCATTCATGGCGCGTTCTCCTTCGAACCTGTCAGTGCGGGCGATCCATCGCTGGCAAAAGGGCTGCGGACACGCGTGCTGGGCGCCCAGGCAGCAAGGCAAATCCCATCGATGCCGCAAGCGTGTCCATGTCCTTGAAGCGGTGCAGCGCGCGGTCGCTGCCGATCACGATCACCGTTCTTGCAATCGCATGGATGGAGACAAGCGAGCTGCCATCGCCAAGCCGTTCCGGATCGACAAAGGCGAGATCAATGCCGTCGGGCGCAAGACGCGACAACGTCGCGAGCGCCTCGATGCCGGACCCGCCAATCACCGGCAAGGACGTACCAAGGCGCTGGCGTGCGGCTTCGGCCAGCGAGACATCCTCCTCGGTGCCATACAATCCCAGCTTGGGCCTCGTCTGCGCGATCAACTCCAGCAACAGGCCGTCACCGCAACCGACATGCACGGCCCTTGCGGCGCGGCGGAGCGCAGCGGTCTGCTCCCAGACAATCGTGCTGAAGCGCGAGCGCATCGCGAACGGGCTCTCGAAACCAGCGGCCTTAAATCCGGTGCCGAGTCCGGCAAGGATGTTGGCGCTATTCGCAGGTGCATCCGCTGCGACCTTCCGTTTCTCCAGGCGCGTCCCTGCCCCACTGTGACGAGCCCGCCGACGCCACGGTCTGCCCTCGTCGGAGAGCCACGTGCAGCGGAAGGCCGCCGTCGTGACCTCGGCGATGCCGTTGACCAGCGACGCATCGACGGCCCAATCCGCGATCTCTTCGAGCCACGCCATCTCTTCGACAAATCCGAGTTCGCGGCCGAGATCGAGGAACGCACGCGAGCATTCCCGCGAGGCGAGACAATCCGCCGAACACATCGCGTGCCGTACCGGCCCCAATCCCAGAACCGCGAGCGCGACGTGGGCAGGCATCGCCGCCCTGTTCTCGCGCGCGAGAAGGATCGCCAGCGGGTCGCTTCCGCCGTGCCGGAGGTAATCCGCCCAGGACCTTGCGCAGCATGCGGGATAGCCGAACCGCATCGCCGCTTGCTTCAGTCCATCCGCCGCAGGCTCTGCGATCGATGCATCCAGCGGCGCAGCACCGATCAGGAACGCATAGTCGAGCAGCCGCTTCGGCTCGTCGATCGATGCCTCAAGCGGCCAGTCCGCGGCATAGCCGAGCGAGGCCTTGAGCGGCTTCGCTTCAAAGCCGATCGCGCGTGCCTGCGCCGTCAAGGCATCGACGCCATCATAGTCAGTCCACACCAGCGTCGTCGGAAGGCGCCCTTGGCGCACCATCTCGAATTCGATCGCGAGCGCCGCATGCCGAAGACGCTCCAGACGCGGCTGCCAGAGCGCACGGGCTTGCGGGCCGCTGAAGCTGATGCGTTGTGTAGCCGCCTTGGCGACAACAGGCTCGCGCGGGGTCGCCGCAAGCGGAGGACGCGGCCATGTCAACCAGGCGGACGTCATGGTGCGTCTGCCTGCTGGATCAGCGACTGCAAGGTCGGATTATCTCCGATCGACCAGGCCGCGATCATCTTCGCTTCGAGGTCGGACCGGCGCTCCGACCGGCTGATCGCGGTTTCTCCGTTCGCCTGAAGCTCGGTCTCGATATCCTCGAACAGGCCGAACCACACCGGGCAATCGATCGAGCGCATCCGCCAGTCGCCGCCGATCGCGGTGCCCGGGCAATTGCCCTTGCACGCCAGGAAGAACCGGCAGCCCTGGCATCCGCCATCGGCCTGCGGCGTGCAGTAGAGCGAGAGCTGGCGCTCGAACGCCTCGCGGCCAGCGCGCAGATGGGTCACGCCGTCCTTGTTGGTGCGGCCGCAATTGCCGAGCCGGCCATCGCTCTCGACGCCCACCACGGCGCGGGTCGCATAGGGATCGCAGGCGTGAAAGACGCACGAGGTCCTGCTGTCGTCGCCCCGGAGCATCGCGGCCATCTCGGCGAAAATGTCGAATTGAACCGATGGCAGCTCCTGTTCGAGCCGGCGCAGTCGCCGCAGGGCCGCCAGGTTCTCCTGCGCGGTGAGCGGCAGGCCCTCGCCGGCTTCCGTTTCGTCCTGCTCCAGCAGATGCAGGCGCAGCTTGCGCACACCGAGGCTGCCGAGAAACCTGATCCATTCGCACAATGCGCCCAGTCGATCCGGCGCGGCGTTCATCCGGTTGAGCGTCACGATCACGTTCGGCGGCATGCCCTCGCGGCACAGCGTCTCGATCACCGCCTCGATCCGCGCGGTCGCTCGCCGCGTCGCGGAGAGGCTCCCGGCCCAGCGCGCATCGTTGAGCGGCCCCGGCCCGTCGATCGAAATACCGATGCGGACGCGATATTTCCTGAACAGCTCGATGTCGCGCTCCTCGATCAGCGTGCCGTTGGTCTGCATGCCGACGCCGCCGTGGCGGTCGAAGCCCAGCTGCATCAGGCGTTCGAGATCGGACCGTCGCGTCATCATGATCTCGCCGCCGAACAGGCTGAACGGCTCCGCCAACTTGTCGAGCGTGGCGATGATCGCATCGAGATCGTAGCGTGTCGGGACGTTTCCGGCAGTGCGGATACCCTCCTGATAGCAGTAGCGGCACTTGATGTTGCATTTGTCGCCGAGCGGGCGGACTTCGACGGTCATGGCTGCACCCGTTCGAGGTCAGCCGGCTCTTCGCGAACTTCAGTCAATGCCGCGTGAGCTGTCGCGCGCTCGCGCGGCAGGACGAATCCGAGCGGAAACTCGGCGCGGGCGTCAGCGTCGAAAATCTCCCGGCCGGCCTCCGTGACGAGCGAGAGCATCCTGCCGTCGATCTCGATCGCGAACCGCCGCGCCAAGACTGCATCCATCGCGACCTCGATCGATGCAGCATCGAGGCGATCGGCCAGCTGCGCAGCGGCGCTCGGCCGCGTACAGGGATTGCGCAGCAGATTGAGCACGGCGATTTCTGCCGGCGTCGGGCAGTAGAATGGCTGGAGCGCGCATGTCCGCGTGTCGCTGACGAGATGCGCGCTGCCGACCGCCGTCATCGTCAATTGCGGTGCAAACGGCTGGTCGAACCAGCGCGCGCGCCAGGCAGCACTCGCGTCCTTGAGCGACACCAGGTCCTGCTCGCATGCGGCATTGGGTGCGTCGCCCTCGAAGAAGTAGGCGAGGTCGGCGAGATCCGCGTCGGGAACGTCGTAGATCGCGCCATAGGCCGGCATCGGCGTGACGTTGCGAAAACCGATCTCGGCGGCGCGCTCGAAATTGGGGCTGAAGCGGTCGAGCCGAATGCGGCCGCAGCCGACCGGCGGCTGAAGATGTTCGAGCAGCGGGACCATTTTGGCGACGGCGTCGTAGGCCTCGCGTGGCTCGCCGGGAAATCCATACAGGATCGACCAGACCAGCCCGACGCCGAGCTCGCGGCAATTGCGCAATAGACGCAAATTGAGCAGAGCACTGACGCCCTTGCGCATGAGATGCAGCACCGGATCCGACAGGCTCTCGATGCCGGGCTGCAGCCAGACCGTCCCCGCCAGCGCCAGCTTCTCGAGCTGCGCCTCGTCCATGTTCGCCTTGATCTCGTAGAAGAAGCGGAAGCCGCGCGCCGGGCGCTCGGCGAGCTTTCCGAGCACGCCGTCGATGTGGGCCATGCCCAGGATGTTGTCGGTCGCAGCAAAACGTCCAATCCCGAATTTCGCATGCAGCGTCTCGATCTCGCTCAGCACGCGCGGCGCCGACTTGGCCCGGAACGCCATGCCCTCGCCGTTAAGGCCGCAGAACGTGCAGTGGTGCTTCTGCCCCCACCAGCAGCCGCGCGAGGACTCGAACGGAATCGAGGGGCGCACGCGCGCGGCTTCGGACAGCCCGGCGAGCTGCGCGAAATAGTCGGCGTAGTCAGGAATCGGCAGCGCATCCATCGCGGTCGGGCCGGCCGCAGCTGCTGCGGCAGACTGGTCGCGGGACAGGCATCCCGGCAGACCACTCGGCTCTTCACCGCGCAGGATCGCCTCCACGGCCGGGCCGAACACGGTGTCGGCCTCGCCATTGAAGACGTAGTCGATGTGCGAAAAATTCTTCAGCAGAACCGCGCCCATCGGACCGTGGCAATTGGCGCCGCCGAAGCAGACCACGACGGACGGATCACGCGCCTTCACCGCGGCCGCGATCGCGAGAGAAGCAACCGTCTGCTCGAACATCGAGGTGAAGCCGATGATCTTGGGATTGCGTTCGAGCAGCCGGTCGGCCGCTTCCTCAACGAAGGACGGGATCAGACTACGGCGGATCTCGTAGAGCTGCGCCAGCCCCTTCCGCTCGATGGCGGCGCCGAGCTCGCGGATGTGGCGCTGCGCCTGCGGCCGGTCCGGCCGTGTGCCCAGGCACTCGCCGAACAACCAATCGCCGGCCAGGAGATGGCTGGGCAGCTTCTCCGCGAGCTGCTCGTTCAGATCGAGCCCGATGCGGTCGGCGAAGAGCAGATTGAGATAGAGCGTCTCGGCCCGAATGCCCTTCTGCCGCAGCAACGCCTGCAGCAGACCGAGCGCCGCCGACGGCCGCACCACGGACATCACCGGCGCCGAGCAGAAGAGGACATCGACGCTCATGGGACGGCCACAATGTTGGCAGGCGCGGGCTGTCCGTCCAGCAGGATCTCGCAGGTCTCGATCTGGCTGCGGCGCTCTTCGGCGGCTTCGCGCACGCGCGCGAGCAGTGTTGGCGAGCGGAAGATGCGATCGCATGCGGTGCAGATGCCGTCGAAATCCTCCGCGCGCATCGGCACGGGATCGTGGGCCGTGACAGCGGCGAGAATGGCGACGGGTCCCTCCAGCCGGATCCATCTATAGAGCGGATCGTCCGCGGCCGCGCGCATGGCGGCTCCAATCCCTTCCTTTTCGATATGCCCCACCTTCAGCGAGTCATAGTGAGGCAGCACGCCGCAACACGGACGGATGCCGCCCTCGTGATCGACCGTGACGGTGTGGAGAACGGACTCGCAGGGACCGCGATAGGCCGAGGAATGGTGAACGCGTCCGGCTTGCGTATCCTCGTCACTGCCCTCGCCGCGGCCGGTCGAATTGGCGACGGTCTCGTAGATGTTGATGCCGGGCTCGTCCTGAAGGCCGAGATCGGCGCGCAGGCTGGTAGCAGTGATCTTCGAGCCGGCTTCGACCACCACCGCGATCCGAAGCAGCAGGCCGCACTCACGCGCCGCAGTCACCGCATTGGCGATGAAATTGAGCGGCACAAACTCGGCGTGGGGATCATCGTAAGACAATGTCATTTCGGTGAGCCCGGCAGCGCGCAGTCGCCGGACAGCCTCCGTAGCGCGCGCGTGCGACTTGGCCCAGAACGCGCTGGTGGTGATTCCCGCGCGCAAGCCCAGCGACGCCGCCAGCGCCACCGCATCAGCCACGATGTCCGCATGCAGCATCGGATCGCCCCCGACGAAATGAACGATCTCCATCGACGGGATTTCTGCGGCCTGGCGAATGCAGCGATGCACGTCCTCGGCGGACAGGTGCCCACCGTGAAACATGTCGGACGAAAAGCAGCAGTGCGAGCATTTGAGCGGGCATTTCAGAGTGACGTTGAGAACGAGATTTGTGGGCGTCACCCTCGCCGCATGAAAATCGGATAAGAATTGTGCGCCGAACGCCATGGCCGACGACCTCATATCCCGGCTGCCCGGCGAACCGGTCAGCCGGCCATCATGATCTGCCGACGAGATATTTGCCGACGCGGGATCAGAGGATGTCGATATGGATCGTTCCGGCCTGCACGCCGCCGCTCCGCGTGGCGAGCTTGCTCCGCAACATCGTCGCCGTCTGGTCGTCGAGCTGAACGCCAACGCTGCTCAGATAGGCGACGGGATCCTTGCTGACGTCGCTGGCAAGGCCGAGCAGGTCTGCGTGTGTCGTGAGTCCAGAAGGCGACTTGGCTTTGAGATCGTTACCTGACGCGAGAACTTTTTCGAGATCAATCGTGACGATGCGACCCATGGCGCTTCTCCCTTAGGATGGACTAATGATCCACCAAACGCAAAGGTTGTACAACGCCCTGGGTTAGTCAAATTAATTCTGTGCGGCTAAGCGCTGCGGCCATGCACCGCCGTTCACACGCCGCAACACCGCACTCCCGACATTCTTCCCCGCGCGTTTCGATCTCTTTGACGGCCACCCCTCGGACTGTTGATTTGAACAGTTCCAATTTGCCGGACACATTGCGCCCCTGAGTCCAATCGGTGGATTGGGCCAATCAGGGGACTGCGATGGCAAACCTAACAATCAACGGAAAAACCTTCACACTCGACGTCGAGCCGGATACGCCGCTGCTCTGGGCGATCCGCGAGAATGCCGGCCTGACCGGCACCAAATATGGCTGCGGCATCGCACAATGCGGCGCCTGCACCGTCCACCTCGACGGCGTGGCGATGCGCTCCTGCGGGATCTCGGTCAGCGAGGCCGAGGGCAAGAAGATCACCACGATCGAGGGGCTCGCCTCCGGCGCCACGCTGCACAAGGTGCAGGAAGCCTGGATCGCGAAGGACGTTCCGCAATGCGGCTATTGCCAGAGCGGCATGATCATGGCGGTCGCGGCGCTGCTGAACGAGAAGCCGAAGCCGACCGATGCCGACATCGACGAGGCCATCACCAATATCTGCCGCTGCGGCACCTTCCAGCAGGTGCGCGAAGCGATCCACACGATCGCAAGCGCCTAAGGAGCCGCCCCATGAACAAGCACGTCTCTCCCAAGATGAACCGTCGTGCCTTCGTCATCGGCAGCGCTGCTGTCGGCGCGGGCCTCGCAATCGGTCTCGACATCCCCTTCGGCGGCCCCGCCGTGGTCCGCGCCGCCGACGGCTCGCCCGAGATCGGCGCCTGGGTCGTGGTCCGGCCCGACGACACCGTCGTGATCCGCATCGCCCGCTCCGAGATGGGCCAGGGCTCGCTCACGGGCCTCGCCCAGCTCGTCGCCGAGGAGCTCGAATGCGACTGGTCGAAGGTCACGACCGAATATCCGACCCCTGGGCAGAGCGTCGCTCGCAAGCGCGTCTGGGGCGATTTCTCCACCGGCGGCAGCCGCGGCATCCGCTCCTCGCAGGACTATGTCCGCAAGGGCGGCGCCACTGCGCGCGTGATGCTGATCGAGGCCGCCGCCAATGAGTGGAAAGTGCCGGCGTCGGAATGCACCGTGGCCAAGGGCGTCATCACCCACAAGGCATCGGGCCGGACCACGACCTATGGCAAGGTCGCCGAGGCCGCCGCCAAGCTGACGCCGCCCGCCGACGTCAAGCTCAAGGATCCCAAGGACTGGACGATCATAGGCAAGGGCCTGCTGCGCCTCGACACCGCCGACAAGACCACCGGCGCGATGGTCTACGGCATCGATGTCAAGCTGCCGGGCATGCTGAACGCCGCGATCAAGGACTGCCCGGTGTTCGGCGGCAAGCTGAAGAGCTTCGACGAGGCCAAGGTCACCGGCATGAAAGGCGTCAAGAAGGTCGTCAAGGTCGGCGATACCGCGGTCGCGGTCGTTGCCGATACCTGGTGGCACGCCAAGACCGCACTGGAAGCGCTGCCGATTGTCTGGGACGAAGGCGACAACGCCAAGGTCTCCAGCGAGTCGATCGCGAAGTGGCTGGCGGAAGGCCTCAACAACGATCAGCCCGCCTATGTCGGCAACAAGAACGGTGACGCCAAGGCGGCAATCGCCGGTGCCGCGAAGAAGGTCGAGGCGGTCTACAGCTACCCCTACCAGAACCACGCCACCATGGAGCCGATGAACGCCACGGCGGTCTACACGGCGGACAAATGCGAGGTCTGGTGCGGCACGCAGAACGGCGAAGCCGCCTTCGCGGCGGTGCTGGAAGCGTCCGGCCTGCCAGCGGAGAAGTGCGACGTGCACAAGGTGATGCCGGGCGGCGGTTTCGGCCGGCGCGGCCAGACCGACTACGTCCGCCAGGCCGTGATGATCGCCAAGCAGATGCCGGGCACGCCGGTCAAGCTGCTGTGGTCGCGCGAAGAGGACATGGCGCATGGCAGGTATCACCCGATCACCCAGTGCAAGATGACCGGCGCGTTCGATGCCAACAACAATCTGGTCGCGCTGCACTACCGTCTGTCCGGGCAGTCGATCCTGTTCTCGCTCCGCCCCGAAGCGCTGCAGAACGGCATGGATCCGGCGGCATTCCAGGGCGTCGCCCAATCCGGCGAGGCCGCGATCGGCTACTCGGTGCCCAACCTGCTGGTCGAGCACGCGATGCGCAACCCACACGTTCCGCCGGGCTTCTGGCGCGGCGTCAACGTCAATCACAACGCGATCTACATGGAGTGCTTCATGGACGAGCTCGCCCATGCCGCAGGCCAGGACCCGCTCGAGTTCCGCCGCAAGTTGATGGGCAACCATCCCAAGCATCTGGCGGTGCTCAATGCGGTCGCCGAGAAGATCGGCTGGGACACGCCGGCGCCGCAGGGCGTCTATCGTGGCATCGCACAGGTGATGGGCTATGGCAGCTACGTCGCCGGCGCCGCCGAGATCTCGGTGACCGAAGGCAGCAAGATCAAGGTGCTCCGCATCGTCGCCTCCACCGATCCCGGCTACGTCGTCAATCCGGCCCAGGTGGAGCGGCAGGTTGCCGGCTCCTTCGTCTATGGCCTCTCCGCGCTGTTCTACGGCGGCTGCACCGTCAAGGACGGCAAGATCGAGCAAAGCAACTTCGATACCTACAACTCGATGCGCATCAACGAGATGCCGAAGGTGGAGACGGTGATGGTGCCGAGCGGCGGGTTCTGGGGCGGCGTCGGCGAGCCGACCATCGGCGTCGCAGCGCCGGCGGTGCTCAACGCGTACTTCGCGGCAACCGGCAAGCGCATCCGCTCTGTGCCGCTGCGCGATCAGAACATCACCTTCGCTTGAAGCAACATGCTGCGGCGGGGGAGCTCGCCGCCGCAGCCCTTTTCCAGATGCCCCTGATGACCACGCGCCCGATAACGCGGCGGAATGCCGTGTTCGGCATCACCATGGCGGCCGCAGCATTGGCGCGGCCATCGATTTCGCGCGCGCAATCCACGGGACGTGTCGTCGTGGTCGGCGGCGGTTTCGGCGGCGCGGCTTGCGCCCGCGCTCTGAAGCGCGCGCAGGGAGACTTGCAGGTCATCCTGATCGAACCCAACGCAGTCTTCACCTCCTGTCCCTTCAGCAACGAGGTGATCGCGGGCCTGCGCGACATCGACACGCAGCAGTTCGGTTATGACAAGCTTGCTGCCGATGGCATTACCGTGATCGGCCAGACCGTAACCGCGATCGAGCCGGAGCGGCGCAGCGTGATGACGACCGATGGCGTCGCGCTGCCCTACGACCGTCTCGTGCTCTCGCCCGGCATCGACTTCCATGCCGAAGCCTTGCCCGGCTATGACGAGACCGCGTCGAAAAAAATGCCGCACGCCTGGAAGGCCGGCGCGCAGACGCTGTTGCTGCGCCGGCAGTTGGAGGCGATGGAAGACGGCGGCACGGTCGCCATTGCAATCCCCGCCAATCCCTCGCGCTGTCCACCGGCGCCTTACGAGCGCGCCAGCCTGATCGCGCATTACCTGAAGACGAAAAAGCCGCGCTCGAAAGTGCTGGTCCTCGACGCCAAGGACAGTTTCTCCCAACAGCGGCTGTTCGAGAAGGCGTGGAAGGAGCTCTACGGCGACACGATCGAGCGCATCGGGCTGTCACAAGGCGGCCGCGTGACCTCGGTCGATCCTTCAACCAGGACCATCATCACCGAGTTCGGCAATTACACCCCTGACGTCGCCAACGTCATCCCGCCGCAGCGGGCCGGGCGCATCGCCGAGATCGCGGGCGCGGCGGACCATACCGGCTGGTGCCCGATCGATCCTGTCACCTTCGAGTCAAAGCTCGTTCCGAACATCCACGTCATCGGCGATGCCTGCCTCGGCGGCGGCATTCCCAAATCGGCCTCCGCTGCCAGCGCTCAGGGCAAGGCCTGCGCGAACGCGATCATCGGCCTCCTCGCAGGTCGTGCACCGGATGCGCCGCGGCTGACCGGCGTCTGCTACAACACCGTCGCACCCGGCTACGGCTTCTCGCTCGCCGGCAATTACCAGCCCAGGGGCGACATCTTCGCCGAGGTCGAGGGCGGCGCGACCAGTCCGGTCGATGCTCCGCGCGAGCTGCGTGCCCGCGAGGCGGCCGAGGCGGAGCGCTGGTTTCAAACCATCACGGCGGACACGTTTGGTTAGGACATGTTGAGACGGAGCCGCCGCCACGAACACAGTGCGCCCCCTCCCCCGCCTGCGGGGGAGGGTTGGGGAGAGGGTGTCTCCGCTCGCGAGAACCCCCATGAGGAGAGAACCCTCACCCGCGCCTTCGGCGCGACCTCTCCCGCAAGCGGGAGAGGTCAGAGGAGTGCGCGGCGACCTCCGTCATTCGATCCGATACCTGCGATTGCGGCATTCTTCGTAGCGAGCCTTGCCTTCACCTTGCCCACCCAAGCGGACGAGCTTGTGCCCTACAAGATCGTCGGCGACGGCATCCCACAATCGCTCACCGGCGCGCCCGGCGATGCCGCGCGCGGGCGCACGCTGGTGCTGGCGCGCACGACCACCTGCATCCTCTGCCATTCCGGCCCGTTTCCGGAAACGCGGTTCCAGGGCGACCTCGCACCTGATCTCAGCGGCGCCGGGAACCGGTGGTCGGCGAGCCAGTTGCGGCTTCGGCTGGTCGATGCCTCGCGCTTCAACGCGGAGACCATCATGCCATCCTATTATCGCAACGACGGCCTCGTCCGCGTCGGGCGCAATTTTGCCGGCAAGCCGATCTTGTCGGCCGCGGAGATCGAGGACATCGTGACTTTTCTAGCAACGCTTCGGGACTAGGTTCATGCCAACCACGCGACGACGATTTTTGAGCCTTGCCGGAGGCGTCACCGCCGCCGGGACGATCCCGATCGTCACGCTGCGACCGCTGGAGGCGACGCCGTTGATGCTCAACACCGCGATCCGCAACGTCGTCGGCGAGGCACCTATTCGTACCGGCAGGGTCAAGCTCGACATTCCGCCGCTGGTCGAGAACGGCAACACGGTGCCGATGACGGTGAGTGTCGCCAGCCCGATGACGGCGGACGATTACGTCAAGAGCATCCATGTCTTCAACGAGAAGAATCCGCAGCCGAACATCGGCAATTTCCATCTCGGCCCCTTCTCCGGCCGCGCCCAGGTCTCGACCCGGATCCGTCTCGCCGACACCCAGAAGGTGGTCGCGATCGCGCGCCTCTCCGACGACAGCTTCTGGCAGGTCATGGCCGACGTCGTCGTGACGCTGGCCGCCTGCACCGAGGAGATGAACTGATGGCCGCGCTCATCAACGTTCCCGCAAAGGCCAAACGCGGCGACATCATCGAGATTCGTACCCTGACCTCGCACATCATGGAAACCGGCTTCCGCCACACCGCGGACGGCAGACTGGTGCCGCGCGACATCATCACGAGCTTCACCTGCCGCTACAACGGCACCGAGATCTTTCGTGCCGACCTGTTTCCGGCGATCGCCGCGAACCCCTATCTGTCGTTCTTCACCGTCGCGAAGGAAAGCGGCAAGTTCGAATTCGAGTGGATCGGCGACAACGGCTATTCATCCACCGCCTCCGCCTCGATCACGGTCGAATGATTCTTTGGCGCGCGATAGCGACGGCGATACTGGTCGTCACGGGCCCTGTCCTGCTCGCCGGCGAGATCCCGCCCGATGCGCGCCGCTCCGGCTATTCGTTCATGGGGCCTGACACGCGCGCCATGCAGGACGACGACACGTCCAATCCGGGCATGCTGTTCGTGCTCGACGGCGAGGCGCTCTGGGGCAAGAAGATGGGCGACGCTGGCAAATCCTGCGCGGATTGCCACGGCGATGCGCGCAACAGCATGAAAGGCGTCGCGGCGCGCTATCCCGCCTTCGACAAGGCGCTGGCGCGTCCCGTCACGCTCGACCAGCGCATCAATCTCTGCCGGGCCAATCATCAGCAGGCAACGCCGCTACCCTACGAGAGCCGCGACCTGCTGGCGCTGTCCGCCTTCGTCGGCCATCAGTCGCGCGGCGTTCCGATCACCGCCGGCGACGATCCGCAGCTCAAGCCATTCGTCGACCAGGGCCGCGACCTCTTCATGCAGCGCGAGGGCCAGCTCAATCTCGCCTGCACCAACTGCCACGACGACAATTTCGACAAGCGCCTCGCGGGCGCCCCGATCACGCAAGCGCAGCCGACCGGCTATCCGCTCTACCGCCTGGAGTGGCAAACGCTGGGGTCGATCGAGCGGCGGTTGCGCAGCTGCATGAGCGGGGTCCGCGCCCAGGCCTATGATTACGGCTCGCCCGAGCTGGTCGCGCTCGAACTATACCTGATGTCGCGGGCGCACGGCCTGCCGATGGAGACGCCGGCCGTACGTCCCTGATCATAGATTAGGACTAGGCAGGCGTGGTACGGCCGCTAGTATCCCTCCCAAAGAAGATGAATCAGAGGGAGGGACTGCATTGGCCAACCACAACATCTCACGCCGCACGCTGCTCAAGGGCACCGCCGCGGCCGGTGCGCTCAGCCTGACCGGATTGCCGGCACGCGCCGAAGTCAACTGGAAGAAATACGCCGGGACCAAGCTGGAGGTGATCCTCGCCAAGGGTCCACGCGGCGACAACCTGCAAAAGAACATCAAGGAGTTCACCGAGCTCACCGGCATCCAGGTCGAGTCCGAGCAGATTCCCGAGCAGCAGCAGCGGCAGAAGGTCGTGATCGAGCTCACCTCGGGACGGCCGAGCTTCGACGTCGTGCATCTCAGCTATCACGTGCAGAAGCGGCAGTTCGAGAAAGCCGGCTGGCTCGCCGACATGACGCCGTTCATGAAGGACCCGACGCTGACCGCGCCGGATCTCGTCGAGAGCGATTTCTCGGCCGCCGGCCTGCAATACGCCAAGAACGACAAGGGTCAGATGCTGTCTCTGCCGTGGTCGGTGGACTATTTCATCCTCTACTACAACAAGGAGCTGTTTCAGAAGAAGGGCGTCTCGGTCCCCAAGACGTTCGACGAGATGGTGGCGGCCGCCGAAAAACTCACCGACGCCAAGGAAGGCACCTACGGCTTCGTCGGGCGCGGTCTGCGCAATGCCAACATGACGTTGTGGACCAACTTCTTCCTCAACTATGGCGGCGAATTCCTCGACGCCAAGGGCAACATCCTCACGGACGGCCCGGAAGCGATCGCGGCAACAAAGCTCTATCAGACGCTGCTGACCAAGGTCGCCCCGCCCGGCGTCGCCGGCTTCAACTGGATGGAGTCGATGGCTTCGTTCACGCAAGGACGTTCCGCGATGTGGATCGACGGTGTCGGCTGGGCGCCGCCGCTGGAGGATCCCGCCGCCTCGCGCGTGGTCGGCAAGGTCGGCTACACCGTCGTGCCGGCCGGACCGAAAGGACAGTATTCAGCCACTTACGGCGACGGCATCGGCATTGCCGCGGCGAGCAAGAACAAGGAAGCCGCCTATCTGCTCTGCCAATGGGTGGTCTCGAAGAAGCAGGGCGCACGGCTGCTGCAGGCCGGCGGCGGCGTGCCGTTCCGCAACTCGATCCTGAACGATCCCGAGATCCAGCAGGGCGTGAAGATGCCCAAGGAGTGGCTGCAATCGGTGATCGACTCCGCCAAGATCAGCAAGCTCGGCCTGCCCGTCGTGATTCCGGTCGCCGAGTTCCGCGATCTCGTCGGCGCGGCGCTCACCTCGACACTATCAGGCGCCGATCCCGCAGCCGAGTTGAAGAAGGCTCACGATCAGTTCCGGCCGATCCTGGAGCGCAGCGAAAAAGCGTGAGTGCGTTGACACAATCGACTCCGGCCGCGGCACGGTCCAATGCCGCGCCGGAGAAGGAGCTGCGGCCGCCATCCTACTGGCCCTTCGTGGTGCCGGCGCTGGTCGTCGTGCTCGCCATCATCATCTTCCCATGGGTCTTCACAATCTGGATGAGCCTGAACGAGTGGAAGGTCGGTTCGCCGACCACCTTCGTCGGGTTCTCCAACTATCTGCGGCTCACGAGCGATCCGCGTTTTCTCGAGGCGGTCGGCCACACACTGGTCTACACCGTGCTGTCGGTGGCGCTGCCGCTGATCCTCGGCACGCTCTCAGCCGTGGTGTTTCACCAGAACTTCGCCGGCCGTGGATTTTTGCGCGGCGTCTTCATCATGCCGATGATGGCGACGCCGGTGGCGATCGCCCTGGTGTGGACCATGATGTTCCACCCGCAGCTCGGCGTGCTGAACTACCTGCTGTCGCTGATCGGGATCCCGGCACAGCTCTGGGTCTTCCACCCCGCAACCGTGATTCCCTCGCTGGTGCTGGTCGAGACCTGGCAATGGACGCCGCTGGTGATGCTGATCGTGCTCGGCGGCCTCGCCGCGATCCCGACCGAGCCCTACGAGAGCGCGCAGATCGACGGCGCCAGCTTCTGGCAGGTGTTCCGTTTCATCACGCTGCCGCTGATCATGCCGTTCCTGTTCATCGCCGGCATGATCCGCATGATCGACGCGGTGAAGAGTTTTGACATCATCTTCGCGATCACGCAGGGCGGACCGGGCTCGGCGTCGGAGACGATCAACATCTATCTCTACAGCGTCGCCTTCACCTATTACGACCTCGGCTACGGCTCGGCGATCGCGGTCGTGTTCTTCCTGCTGATTGTCCTGCTTGCGGCGGTGATGCTCTACGCCCGCCAGCGCATGCTGTGGACCGAAATCGCGAGCGGCGCATGACACCCCGTCAGATCATCGGCAAAATCGGCCTGTGGCTCTCCGTGTTGGTCATCGTCTCCCCGGCGATCCTGTTCTTCCTCTGGATGATCTCGCTGTCGCTCAAGTTCGAGGTCGACAATGCCGCCTACCCGCCGGTGTTCTTTCCGGATCGCATCGCCTGGAAGAACTATGCCGACGTGCTCGCCTCCAACCGCTTCCTGACCTATTTCGTCAACAGCCTGATCGTCACCGGCAGCTCGACGTTCCTCGCGCTGCTCGTCGGCGTACCCGCCGGCTACGGCATCGCGCGCATGGCCGCGCATAAATCCGCGATCGTGATCCTGATCGCCCGCATCACGCCGGGCCTGTCCTACCTGATCCCGCTGTTCCTGCTGTTCCAGTGGCTCGGTCTGCTCGGCACGCTGGTGCCGCAGATCATCATCCATCTCGTCGTGACCGTACCGATCGTGATCTGGATCATGATCGGCTATTTCGAGACGACGCCGATGGAGCTGGAGGAAGCCGCCTTGATCGATGGTGCCGGCCGCTGGCAGGTGTTCCGCCACGTGGCGCTGCCGATCGCAAAGCCCGGCGTCGCCGTCGCCTTCATCCTCGCCGTGATCTTCTCCTGGAACAATTTTGTGTTCGGCATCGTGCTGGCGGGGCGCGACGCGCACCCTGCCCGTTGCGGTCTACAACATGATCTCGTTCGATCAGCTGAGCTGGGGCCCGCTGGCCGCCGCAGCGCTGATCGTCACCTTCCCGGTGCTGCTGCTGACGGTGCTGGCGCAGCGGCAGATCGTCGCCGGACTGACGGCGGGGGCGGTGAAGGGCGGGTAGCAACGAAGCGGCCGGGCGACTGACGTCGCCCGGCCGCTTCTGTTGCTAACTAGCCTACTCCGCCGGCGCGGCGTGCATCTCCGGATGCGCGGCGTAGTGCTCGGTGGCGCCGAGCTTGCTGGCCGCGAACAGGCCGGCCGCCATCACGGCGTAGGCAAGCGCGACCGCGGGCGTGACGCCGAAGCCGCCGCCGATGCCGACGGCTTCGCCGTGCATGAAGCCGAAATAGGTCAGCACCGCACCGACGAGCGCAAAGCTCGATGCCTTTTCGAAGTCGCGCTCGATGATGAAGACACCGATCGCACCCAGGATGAGGCCGCCGAGGATGGAGCCGCCGCCCATCACCTCGAGGCCGTGATAGAACACGCCCTGCTGCGGTAGCGCCGCCACCGCAGCCGTCTTGACCGCGTCGGCCTTGTCGGCCGCCATGCCGCCGACGGTTGCCGCCGCCGTCATGGTCGAGGCCAGCATGGTGTCGATCTGGAGCTTGGCCCAGGCGGCCAGATGCGGCGTCAGCGCCAGCACGATCGCGGGCGCGTGCTTGACCGGCGTGGTCTGGAACGCCTGCGCGCCGATCAGCATCCCGATATAGAGCAAGATCGGCGAGATCGCGACGACCGGCACCAGCGCCAGCAGCACCGAGATGATGCCGAACCAGGCCAGCACCACCACCATGATGCCGGTCGCAGCGGAGTAGCCGATGCGGCCGCCCATCGCCTTCCAGCCGGGATGGCCGATATAGACGGCGTTGATGAAGGGATTGCCCATCAGGCAGCCGATCAGGCTGACGACGCCGTCGGCGGTCAAGACGCGCGTGGTCGGATATTCGTCGCCGGCCGCTTCCGCGCTCTCGACATTGTCCATGGCCTCGACGAGATCGTAGATGCCGAAGGGAATGGCGGTGACCAGGATGATGCCGAGGAATTCGAAGCCGGAGAAGACGTAGCCCACCGCCGGGATCGGCACCGAGAAGCCGAAGTTTGCGAAGGCAGCTCCGACGCCAGCAATGCTCAATCCGCCGAGGCCGAGCCCGAACAGATTCGAGCCCCAGGCAATGATCATGCCGGCTGCGATGGCGACGAGACCCGCGGGAATGCCGCGCCAGTACTTCACCCCGCCGAACCAGCTCACCAGGATGATGGCAAAGCAGACGAGGCCGATCTGCGGCGTCATATACATCTCGAGCGCCGGCCGCATCGAGATGAAGGTGACGGAGACGCCGGCGAGCGTGCCGAGCAGCGCGGCGCGCGGCGTGATCTTGCGGATGAACGGCGCGATGAAGCCACCGATCATCAGGATGAAACTCTGGAAGAATACCCAGACGAGGCCTGCCGACCAGCCCTTGAGCGGATCGCCGGTCTTCAGCGTGATCGGCAGCATGATCACGAAGGTGACGATGAACATGTGCGGCACGCTGACGCCCGAGGGCAGCGCGCAGACATCGTCGCGGCCGGTCTTCTGCGCAAGGCGATAGGCGAGATACGCGTAGTAGAAGGTGGAGAGGCACATCATCAGCCCGAGCGCGGGCAGGATGCGGCCGAACACGAGGCTGTCAGGCATCTTCAAGACGAAGCGCAATAGGCCCGTGAGCACGAGCATGTTGACGAGGATGTTGGTGCCGAAGCCGAAAAACGCGTTCCAGTCGCCCGATGTCCATAGCGCCGGCTTGAAATCGGACTTGTTCAGATCAGATCTGCCGGCCGTCCCCGTCAATGTGCTCATGATAATACCCCTATGTGGTCGAAGTCTTCATTGCCTCCAGAACTGCAGCTGAATCTGTGACCCAGCCGAAGATGCCGCCCTGGGCCTTGATCATCTTCAGGCCCATCTCGTGAAACTCGGGGAAGTAGGATGCGCAGCCGTCCGAGATGACGACGCAGCGATAGCCGCGGTCATTGGCCTCACGCACGGTGGTGTTGACGCAGACCTCGGTGGTGACGCCGCACACCAGCAAATTCTCGATGCCGTACTTTTCCAGCACGTCGCTGAGCTCGGTGGCGTAGAACGCGCCCTTGCCGGGCTTGTCGATCACGACCTCGCTGTCGAGCGGGTAGAGCTCGGGGATGATGTCGTGGCCGGCTTCGCCGCGTATGAGAATGCGCCCCATCGGGCCGGGATCGCCGATGCGCAAGGACGGCGCGCCGCGCTCGACCTTTGCCGGCGGCGCATCGGAAAGATCGGGCAGATGGCCCTCGCGGGTGTGGATCACCAGCATGCCAGTGTCGCGCGCCGCCTTCAGCACCGCGCCGATCGGCTTCACCGCGCGCGCGAGCTGGCTGACGTCATTGCCCAGCGTCTCGCCGAAGCCGCCGGGCTCCATGAAATCGCGCTGCATGTCGATGATGAGAAGCGCGGTGGCGGGCCAGTCGAGCTTGATCGGCTCGGGCTCGGCGTTGATGACGCCCAGTGTCGGCTTGGCTGAGTTCAACATGACGCCCCCGCGAGAACTCTCTTTGCGAGGAGTTCTGCAAGCGCCGTGCCATTGTGTACAATAGCGGAAGGGCGTGGGCGACGAGCGAATTTGCTGTTTGGTCAGACGGTTACGCCGGAGATCAGCGTCTGCTTATTCCCTGTGCGACGGCTTTGCGACGTGCATTTGCCTACAGGATGAGCGGCGAAGCGGCGCGTTCGTTCGCTGTCATTCCGGAGCGACGCTCTCTTTTCTCCCTCTCCCCGTTCTTTGTTCAGACCGGGGAGAGGGTTGGGGTGAGGGGCTGCTTCCGCAAAATCGGTGAGAGTTGGACTCGCGGAGACTCCCCCTCACCCGGAATTTGCTCTCGCAAATTCCGGCCTCTCCCCGCACGCGGGGAGAGGCGAAGAGCGAGCCCTACCGCCCCGCCCCATACAGCCGCCGATGCTCCTCCTCATACGGCGCATACGAGTCCTTCAGCGTCGCCATGTTCAGCAGCATCGTCGCCACCACCGTGCCCGCCTTGTCGAACACGCGTGTCTTCACCCAGGCGCTCTCGGTGCGGCGACTGCCGGAGAGCGCGACCACTTCGCGCTCGACCTCGTACTCCTCGTCGACGAAGAGCGGGCCCTTCACCAGGCGGATCTCCTGGTCGGCAAACAGGCCGACGGCCGGTCCCTTGGCCGGCAGCGGATCGTCCTTGGAGCGGTATTGGAACAGCACACTCAGCATCTCCATCGGGATGATCGGCTTGCGCCACGGATTCGAAGAAGGATTGTCTGCGCCCGTATAGTACGGCGAGCTCTCGGTGATGACGGCGAGCTTCTGCCTGAGCGAGAACGGATAGAGGTCGCCCATGTTCTGGTCGAACGCCATCCGTACCGTCTGCCGCTTGCCGGTCTGCGCCACTTTCACGTCGCGCAGGATCACGGGATCGGTGAGCGGCTTGAGTTCGGTGAGACGCGCTTCGAGCGCGGTCTGGGCATGCGGTTCACCGATCGAGGCCGTCCCGCGCAGCACCTCGGTGCCGTCGCGCTTCACCATCTGGATCTGGCACTGGCTTGCGCCCGGCAATGGCTTCGACAGGATCGCCTGCACCTCCTCGCCCTCGTAGCAGACGCTGCGGTAATGCGCGGACAGGCAGCCGCGCTCGAACCAGGCTTGCCCCCAGAGCCGCGCGCCGAGCGGGGCGAACTGGCTGAAATGCGTCGGCCCTTCGATGGTGCCGCCCTTGAAACCCAGCTTCTGCGCGGTGGCATCGTCATGGATGGAGGCGTGTGCATCATAGACCTGCGCGTGGAGCATCTGGCGCGGCTGACGCCACGGGCCGATCAGCGCCTCGGCAGTCTCGGTGATCTCGGTCTCGAATGCGTTTGCAGTCATGGCTTTCCTCCACAGGCAGCCATGACTAACAGGACCGCCACGGATGCGGCCAGCGATATTGACTTCGGTGGTCCATGCTTTTGACTGGCAACACCCGCTTCGCAAGGCCGCATCTCTTTCCGCGGCGCAAAATCCCCGCCGAACCAAGAAGAACAAGGACCTCCGAAATGACGCTGATGCAGGTCGAGCTGGATGACAAATACCGGCTCGAATCGAAGCGGATCTTCCTGTCCGGCACGCAGGCCCTGGTCCGCCTGCCCATGTTGCAGCGCGAACGCGACCGGCTCCAGGGTCTCAACACCGGCGGCTTCATCTCGGGCTATCGTGGTTCCCCGCTCGGCATGTACGACCATGCGCTGTGGCGCGCGAAGTCGCATCTGCAGCAGCATGACATCGCCTTCGTCCCCGGCCTGAACGAGGATCTCGCGGCAACCGCGGTCTGGGGCAGCCAGCAGGTCGGGCTGTTCCCCGGCGCCAAGGTCGATGGCGTGTTCGGCATCTGGTACGGCAAGGGTCCCGGCGTCGACCGCTCGGTCGATGCGCTCAAGCACGCCAATGCGGCCGGCACCTCGCTCAATGGCGGCGTGCTTGCGCTCGCGGGCGACGACCATGGCTGCCAGTCCTCGACCCTGGCGCATCAGAGCGAGCAGGTGTTTGCGGCGGCGCTGATTCCCGTGATCAATCCGGCGACGCTGCAGGACTATCTGGATCTCGGCCTCTACGGCTTTGCCCTGTCGCGCTTCTCCGGCTGCTGGGTCGGCTTCAAGGCGATCAGCGAGACCGTCGAGAGCTCGGCGTCGATCTATAGCGATCCCGAACGCATCAAGATCGTACTCCCCGAGGATTTCGAGATGCCGCCCAGCGGCCTCAACATCCGCTGGCCCGATCCGCCGCTGGAGGCCGAGCGCCGCCTGTTCGGCCCGAAGATGGAAGCGGTGCAGGCCTTCGCCCGCGCCAACCAGCTCGACCGGATCGTGCTCGATTCAAAGCCCGCACGGCTCGGTATCGTCGCAACCGGCAAGGCCTATCTCGATTTGCGCCAGGCGCTCGCCGATTTGGGCATCAGCGACAAGGACGCGCAGGATCTCGGCTTACGCATCTACAAGGTCGCGCTGACCTGGCCGCTGGAGGAAAGCGGTGCCAAGCGCTTCGCCGAAGGTCTGCAGGATGTGCTGGTGGTCGAGGAGAAGCGCGGCTTCATCGAAGACCAGTTGATGCGCATCCTCTACAACATCGACGCTTCAAAGCGCCCGACGGTCACCGGCAAGCGCGACGAGCGCGGCGCGCCGCTGTTGCCGGGCGAAGGCGAGCTGACGCCGACGATCGTGGCGGGCGCGCTGGTGGCACGGTTGCGCAAGCTCGGCCATCACAGCCCGGTGCTGGAGCAGCGCCTCGCCCGCCTCGAGGCGTTCGACAATCCCGTTACCACGAGCACTCAGATCACCCTCGCGCGCACGCCGTTCTTCTGCTCGGGTTGTCCGCACAACACCTCGACGCGCGTGCCCGAGGGCAGCCGCGCCATGGCCGGCATCGGCTGCCACGGCATGGCCTTGAGCATGCCAACCCGCCGCACCGATCTGATCTCGCATATGGGCGCCGAGGGCGTGAACTGGATCGGCCAGTCGCCCTTCACCACCGAGACGCACATTTTTCAGAATCTCGGCGACGGCACCTACACCCATTCCGGGCTGCTCGCCCTTCGCGCGGCTTCGGCCGCCGGCATCAACATCACCTACAAGATCCTCTACAACGATGCGGTCGCGATGACCGGCGGCCAGCCGGCCGAAGGCGCCTTCAACGTCGCGCAGATTGCGCATCAGGTCTGGGCCGAGGGCGTCAAGCGGCTTGCGATCGTCTCGGACGATCCCAGCAAATACCCTGAAGGCAACTACTTCCCGCAGGGCGCGACCATCCATCACCGCCGCGAGCTCGATGCCGTGCAGCGCGAGCTGCGCGATATCAAAGGCCTCACGGTCATCATCTACGACCAGACCTGCGCGGCGGAAAAGCGCCGGCGCCGCAAGCGCGGCCTCTATCCCGACCCCGCCAAGCGCGCCTTCATCAACGAGCTCGTCTGCGAAGGCTGCGGCGACTGCTCGCAGGCCTCCAACTGCGTCTCGGTGCAGCCGCTGGAGACCGAGTTCGGCCGCAAGCGTCAGATCGACCAGTCGAACTGCAACAAGGACTTTTCCTGCGTCGAGGGCTTTTGCCCGAGCTTTGTCACCGTCCATGGCGGTTCGCTCAAGCGCATGAAGACTTCGGCGGTGGACTCCGGCCAGCTGTTCGCCGACTTGCCGCTGCCGCCCGCGCGTGTGCTTGACGGACCCTACAACATCCTCGTCACCGGCATCGGCGGCACCGGCGTCATCACCATCGGCGCGCTGCTCGGCATGGCCGCCCATGTCGACGGACGCGGCTGCTCGGCGCTGGACTTCACCGGCCTGTCGCAGAAGAACGGCGCGGTGATGAGCCATGTCCGTATCGCCCCGAAGCCGGAGGATATTTCCGCGGTCCGCATCACCACCGGCGGCGCCGACGTCATCCTCGGCTGTGACATGATCGTCTCGGCCGGCCCGACCGCACTCAGCCGCGCCGAGCGCGGGGTGACGAAAGCCTACATCAACGCCGATTTGCAGCCGACCGCGAGCTTCGTGCAAAATCCCGATCTCGATTTCGAGATGGGCACGATGCAGACCGTGCTGCGCGACGCCATCGGCGACAAGAACCTCGACATCATCGACGCGACAGGCATTGCCGCCGCGCTGATGGGCGACAGCATCGCGACCAATCCCTTCATGCTCGGCTTCGCCTTCCAGAAGGGCGCGATCCCGCTGTCGCTGGAGGCCCTGCTCCGCGCCATCGAGATCAACGGCGCCGCAATCGAGATGAACAAGCTCGCCTTCACCTGGGGGCGCCTTGCCGCCCACGACATGTCGCGGGTGCGCAGCGTGCTCCAGTTCAAGGCCCGGGCCGCCGCGCCGGCGAAATCGCTCGACGACATCATCGCGACCCGCGCGGAGTTTTTGACCGGGTATCAGGACAAGGCCTACGCCGATCGCTATCTCGCCGCGGTCGCCAAGGTGCGCAAGGCGGAAATAGCTGCCTCGCCGGCCTCCACGGAACTGACCGTGGCGGTCGCGAAGAACCTGTTCAAGCTGATGTCGTACAAGGACGAGTACGAGGTCGCGCGGCTCTATACCGACGGCAGCTTCGCCAACAAGGTGTCCGAAAAATTCGACGGCGACTTCACGCTGAAGTACCACCTCGCACCGCCGATCTTCGCGAAGCGCGACAAGGCGACCGGGCGTCTCCAGAAGCAGGAGTTCGGCAGCTGGATGATCCACGCCTTCCGCGTGCTGGCCAGGCTGAAATTCCTTCGCGGCGGCGCGTTCGATCCGTTTGGCCGCACCGAGGAGAGGCGAACCGAGCGGAAGCTGATCGAGGATTATTTTGCCATGATCGATCAGCGCATCGCCGGGCTGAGGGCGGAGCAAATTCCGCTGCTGGCACTGCTCGCGCGCGTGCCGGAAACGATCCGCGGCTTCGGGCATGTCAAGGAAGCCAACATCAAGCTGGCGGCCGCCGAGACGGCGCGGCTGGAGGCGGAGCTCGAGAACAGCCGCTTTGCGGCTGCGGCGGAGTAGCGGGGACACGCTCGCCACACACTCAGTGTCATCGCCCGCGAAGGCGGGCGATCCAGTATTCCAGAGACGCGCGTTGAGAGCTCGCTCTCGCCACGCCCGCTGCGGAATACTGGATGCCCCGCCTTCGCGGGGCATGACAGTGGTGGGGATGGCTAGACTGGAGTTCCTGCGGCCGCAGGGATCGTCATCGCCGTCGCCCCCTCCGCCAGATGCCGTCCCGCGATGTACCCGAACGTCAGCGCCGGGCCGAGCGTGATGCCCGGCCCCGGATAATTGCCATTCATGATCGAGCCCATGTCGTTACCGCAGGCATAGAGTCCCGCGACCGGCGTGCCATCCGCGCGCAGCACGCGGGCCTGCGCATCGACCTTCATGCCGATCGCGGTGCCGAGGTCGGCGGGATAAATCCGCATCGCGAAGAGCGGCGCGCCGACGATCGCCGCAACGCAGGGATTCGGCTTGTGGGCGGCGTCGCCGAGATGGCGCTGATAGATGGTGCTACCGCGGCCGAATTCGGGATCGCGGCCATCCTTCGCGTCGGCGTTATAGGCCGCGACCGTCGCCGCGAGCGTCGATGGCGTGATGCCGATCTTCGCCGCGAGCTGCGCCACATCGGGAGCCTCGACCAGCTCACCGCTCGCCACGTAGCGCCGGACACTGCGCGTGAATGGCTTGATGCGGCCGAGGCCGTAAGCCCACAGGAACGCGCGGTCGCAGATCAGATAGAACGGCCGGTCCGGCTCGCCATTGCCGTCGCGCAGCATGGCCAGCACGAACTCGTGGTAGGACAGCGCCTCGTTGACGAAGCGGCGGCCCGCGGCGTTGACGGCGATCACGCCGGGCTTGGCGCGGTCGGTCACCGTGTGCGGGAAGACACCGCGGCTGCCGTCGGCGCGGCGGAACAGCGAGGCCGGTACCCAATAGGCCGGGCTGGTCGCGTCCGTGTTGAGCGCGGCACCTGCCGTGGTCGCAAGCCGCAGCCCGTCGCCGGTGCCTGATGGGTTCGTCGCCGAAACAAATCCCGCTGCCGCAGGGAAGAAGCGTTTGCGCAAAGTCGCATCGTGAGAGAAGCCGCCGGTCGCCAGCACCACGCCGCGGCGCGCGGCGATCAGGCGGTCGCGCGAGCCGTGGCGGATCACCACGCCGGCGACACGATCGCCCTGCATCGACAGATCCTCGACATCAGCGCTGAAGAGGATCTCGACCTGCCGCGCCAGCAAGGACGCATACAGCCGAGCCGCAAGCGCGTTGCCGAGATGCAGCGTCGTGCCGCGCGGGTTGCGCAGCCGTTGCAATGCGTATGCGGAAACAAGCCGCGCCGCGCGCAAGGTCGAGCGCAGCGATTTTCCGACACGCCGCAGATGCGGAATGTCGAGCCGGTTGACCATCATCCCGCCGAACAGCGTGAACTCCGGCAGTGGCGGCCGCAGCCGCGCGAAAGCCCGGCCAAGCCGCGTGCCGTCGAAAGCCACCGGCTCGAGCACGCGTCCGCCGGACGTTGCGCCCAGCCGTTCCGGATAATAATCCGGATAGACCTTCACGGGCTGGAGCTGCACCTCGGTGTTGGCTTCGAGCCAGGCAACCGCCTCCGGCCCGCGCGCGAGGAAGGCGGCGCGCAGGCCGGCATTGGCGGGCTCGGGGACCGTGCTCGACAGATAGCGGACGGCATCGGTGATGCTGTCGGAGAGCCCCGCCTCTTTCATCTTGGGATTGGCGGGGATCCAGACCATGCCGCCGGACCACGCAGTGGTGCCGCCGACAAAGGCGGTCTTCTCGATCACCAGCACGCGCAGGCCTTCAGCAGCCGCAACGGCCGCCGCCGTCATGCCACCGGCTCCGGCGCCGATGACAATGACGTCGTAGGTCTCGTGCGCCGGCATCATGCGGCGGGTGTCCGGAAGCGAGGCATGACACCGTCATACCGCGTCCCGGCGGCTGAGCGCTCTATTTATTTGCACATGATCTTATCGGAAAACCGCTTCGCACTTTTCCGGATCATGTGCCCCGCGCCGGCTTGCGCTCGATCGGGTCGATGTCGATCGCGCGCAGGCGGCCGAGCCGCAGCACGTCCATGGCGAGCCGCCGGCCGATCCGGTCGCGGTCGAGCACGCGGATCAGATCGTCGACGCCGTTGATCTCGACGCCGTCGAGCCCGATCACGACGTCGCCGGGCAACAGGCCCGCTTTCGCCGCTGGGCCATCAGGCTCGATCTGCATCAACAGCGCGCCCATCTTGTTCTCGACGCCGGCCAGAACCGCGTGCCGTCGCGGCACCGGCGCAGTTTGCCCGGCAACGCCGATATAGGCGCGGCGGACATAGCCGTGGCGGATGATCTCCGACAGCACGAATTGCGCTGTGTTGCTGGCGACCGCAAAGCAGATGCCTTGCGCGCCGTTGATGATGGCCGTGTTGATGCCGATCACCTCGGCTTTCGACGACACCAGCGGCCCGCCGGAATTGCCGGGATTGAGCGCGGCATCGGTCTGGATCACGTCCTCAATGGTGCGGCCGCTGACCGAGCGGATCGAGCGCCCGAGCGCCGAGACGACACCGGCCGTCACGGTCGATTCGAAGCCGAGCGGATTGCCGATCGCGATCACGAGCTGGCCGCGCTTCAGGCTCTTGGAGTTACCGAGCGCGGCATAGGGCAAATCGCGCACGCCATTGGCGCGCAAGAGCGCAAGGTCGGTGTCGGGGTCGACGCCGAGCACCCGGGCGTCGCCAACATGGCCCTCGACGTCGCGCAGCCGGATCTCCTTCGACGTGCCGACCACGTGACTGTTGGTGAGAACGAGACCATCGGGCGAGATCACGATGCCCGAGCCGAGCCCGCCGCGCTCGCGGCCGTTCGGCACTTTTGGTCCGGTCTCGACGCGCACGACCGCAGGGCCGACCCGGTCGGTGACGTCGATCACGGCATTGGAATAGGCGTCCAGCAGCGCCCGGTCATCGGCCGGGGCAGCCGCCGCCGTTCGCGATGACGGGGCGTCATCGGCGATATCTGAGGTGAAATCCAGCATGGCAAGAGTCCTTGAGGCTCACACAGATGGTGGCCTGTTCCCGCCAGCGCAAGGGATCCGCCTGGAGCGCGGGGCTGGGCTGCCCAGTGGACTGCCCAAGTGGCTAGGGCGCGCGCCGCAGCGTGCCCGCCCTTGACCTGACCGGATCGAGCAACGACCAGTCGCCGTCCGGGAGCACATGGCCCTTCGGGAACGGCGCACGCAGCTCCAGCCCGAGCGAACGCAGCACGCGGTCGTCGCGGTAGTAGCATTGCAGGACCACGCGAACGAGCGTTGCGGCGACGACGCCGCCAGAGCTGCGGAACTGCTGCGCGACGCCGTCGCGCGCGTCGGGCGCGAGGTCGGCGAGCGGCATCCCCGCGAGCCGCGCCAGATGATCGAGCGCCGCCGCGACCGGCCTGGTGTCCCGACCAAGGGTTGCCAGGATGTCGGCCTGGATGATCTCGTCATCGGCGCCGGGGACGCGATATTCGTCGCTCGGTGGAATGATCATCGCGGCGATGGTGCGCAAGTCCTGGCGCTGCCGCGGCGTGAGGGTGAGCTGATCAGTCATGGCTTCCTCGCGTTGGTTCATCCCCGCCACGAAGGCGGTCCGCTCCCTCCCCCGCTTGCGGGGGAGGGTTGGGGAGAGGGTGTCCCCACAGAGGGATTCTCCCCGAGGAGAGAGCCCTCACCCGGCACTTCGTGCCGACCTCTCCCGCAAGCGGGAGAGGTGCACCGAGGTCGTGGCTCGCTTGGATCCACATCATGATCAATCGAACAAATTGGCGAGGCGCTGCTTCATCTGGTCGGCGATGTAGAGCGCGAGGGCCTGGATGGTGGAGGTCGGGTTCACCCCGCCGGAGGTGACGAAGATGCTGCCGTCGACGATGAAGAGGTTCTTCACGTCGTGCGAGCGGCCCCATTCGTTGACGACGGAGCGCTCGGGGTCTGTGCCCATCCGCGCCGTGCCGAGCAGATGCCAGCCGCCCCAGGGGATCGGCGAGTTGACGCAGATGTCGCTCGCTCCCGCCGTCTCGAGAAACTCGCGGCCGCGCGCGAGCGCATGCTCCATCATCTTCCGGCTGTTCTCGCTGATGGTGTAGTCGATCTTCGGCGCGGGAATGCCGTGGCTGTCCCTCAGCACAGGATCGAGCGTGACGCGATTGTGCTCCACCGGCAGGTCCTCGCAGATCGCAGAGAAACCCAGGCGGTGGCCGTTGAGCTTGCGGAAGACGCGGTGGTGATCCTCGCCCCACGGCAAGATGCCCTTCTGCTCGCTGACTACGGCCTCGAACACCGGCCCTGCCCCGCGCACGAACTGGACGCCGTAGCCGCGCACGAAGCCGCGCGACAGGTCGGTGTCATACCATTCCTTGCTCCAGAGGCAGGTCGGCGGCGCGCGGTTGGAGTCGGTCGGCTCCTTCACATAGCCGTAGATCTGCGCATAGGGGTGGAACATCAGGTTCTTGCCGACGAGGCCCGACGAATTGGCAAGGCCGTTCGGGAAGCGGCCGGACGCCGAGTTCAGCAGCAGCCGCGGCGTACCGACGCCGTTGCAGGCGATGATGACGACATGCGCGGGCTGAAACTGCTCGACACCGTCCTTGTCGTAATAGACCACGCCCGCGGCCATGCCGTTCTCGTCGGTGGTGATCTCGCGCACCCGGCAATGGGTGCGCAGCTCGACGCCGGCGCGGATCGCATGCGGCCAATAGGTGATGTCGGTGGAGGACTTCGCGCCTTGCGCGCAGGCCGGCGTGCAATGGCCGAGATTGATGCAGCGCGCCCGGCCCTCATAGTCCATGGTCGCGACCGTGGTGTCCGACGGCCACCAGTGCCAGCCGCGCTTGTTCATGGCCTTGCCGATGATGGCGCCGGACAATCCCATCGGCTGCTGCGGCATCGGCGGGTGCGTCAGCGGCGAGAGCGGATCGCCAGATAGCCCCGACGTGCCCATGATGCGGTCGTTCTCCTCGAAGAACGGCGTCAGCGCGTCGTAATCGATCGGCCAGTCGTCGGCGACGCCGTCGAGCGTCTTCACCTTGAAATCGGAAGGGTGCAGCCGCGGCCAGTGCGCGGTGTACATCACCGTCGAGCCGCCGACCGCATTGTAGTTCACCACCTTGATCGGCGAGTTGTCGTCATTGATCGGATAGTCCTCGGGGCGGCCGCGGACGTTGGGGCTCGACGACCACTCGCCGTAGAACTTGGCCTCCCAGTCCCGGCCTGTGCTCGGATATTCCGCCGGGTTCATCCAGCCGCCCTGCTCCAGGCAGAGAATGTGCATCTTGGTCTCGGCCAGCGACCACGCCACCGCCGCGCCCGATGCGCCGGCGCCGATGATCAGGACGTCCACGGGGTCTTTCATCGCAACCTTGTCCTCCCCTCGCCGCTTACCGGGCGATTCGGCCTTTCGCGCTCCGCGAGGCCGGCGAACGATAGGGTCAGAGCTGCGGCCGAGTAAAGCCGCGAGGCCGGAATGTCGCACTTCGCGGGGCGCAGACCATTGGTATCGCCACGTCCGGATGCTAGGAACAGGGCGCACGAGCAATCGATAGCGAGACCGCATGTCCTTCCAAAATTTCTTTGCCGCCGCCCGCGCTTTTGCGCTCGTATTGTTTTTCGTCTTGTCCGGATCTCTGGCGTCTTCCGAGCCGGCCTCCGCCCTGACCGGCGCCGCGACCGCCCGCGACGGCAACTCCATCCAGCTCGGCGATGTCACCTACCGGCTCGACGGCGTCGACGCGCCCGAGCTGGACCAGGTCTGCATCGACGACCACGCCGATCCCTGGACCTGCGGCATCGAGGCCCGTGACCAGCTGTCGAAGCTGATCAACAAGCGCTCGGTGCGCTGCGACGATGTCGGGCCGGAAAAGAGTTTTGGCAAACGCCACCGCGCCATCTGCACGGCCGAGGGCGACAAGGCGACCTTGAACGAGCAACTGGTCAAGCTCGGCTATGCCATCGCTCGCGAGCCGATCAAGGCGAACGTCAAGCCGGCGGCGGTCGAGGCGAAGACGGCCGCGGCCGGGATCTGGAAGGGCTGCTTTGTTGCGCCGCAAGAATTCCGCAGCGGCAAGAAGGACGGTGCGCTGCTGGGCGCCGCCTGCCGCTCGGATCGCGACAAGGAGATCCGCGCCGTGCTGTTCCCGGACGAGCTGACGATGCCGCCGAGTTGCAGCATCAAGGGTAAGCTCGCGGTGCGTGCCCGCGTCACCGGCAATATCGGCATCTATCATTTGCGGGGCTGCCCGAGCTATCCGGCAACCACCAAGCCGGACCGCTGGTTCTGCTCCGAGGACGATGCCCAGGCCGCCGGCTTCCGCAATGCCTATAATTGCCGTCGGCCGAAGTGAACAATTCCTTCACGCACGCGTGAGTGGTAGTCCTAGACCGTATTGATCCGGAATTGAACCTCGTCGGGAGTTGCTGCACTTATAAGAGTGCGCACGCGCTTTGCGCGAGCGTTTCCTTGGCAGACGATCCTCATCGGATTGTCTTTGCTCGGGCGTTTCCTCCCTAGACTTGGGCCGCTTGTCACAACAAGCGGCTCTTCTTTTTTGGGGGGTCTCTACGTCCGCATCCGCATGATCTGGTCCATCGGCGGCATGTTCGCATTCAGATGCGACATGATCCAGACGGTTCCGCCGACCACCAGGAAGACCACCAGCAGTCCGAAGGCCAGCGCCAGCACGTTGTTGGTGTTATCAGGGCCGGTGGTGATGTGCAGGAAGAACACCAGGTGCACGCCCATCTGCGCGATCGCCAGCACGATCAGCGCGACCGGGATCGAAGGCTGCCAGACCAGATCAGTGCCGGCGATGAAGAACGAGGTCGCCGTGAGCAACAGCGCCAGCACGAGACCGACGACGTAACCCAGGATCCGCTCACCGACGCTATGCTGCTCTTCCTCGCCCGGCGCGAGATCGTGCCCGGCCGGAATATGCGTCTGATCGCTCATGGGGCACCCCCAAGCAGGTAGACGACGGAAAAGACCCCGACCCAGATGATGTCGAGCGCATGCCAGAACAGCGCAAAGCACATCATCCGGCGCAGGACGTCGGCACGAAAACCCTTGGCGAAGACCTGGGCCATCATCGTGAGAAGCCAAAGCACTCCGGCCGAGACGTGCAGGCCATGGCAGCCGACCAGCGAGAAGAACGACGTCAGGAAGGCGCTGCGCGAGGGGCCATAGCCGCGCGCGACGAGATCGGCGAATTCGCGGAACTCGATGACGAGGAAAATCAGGCCGAGCACGCAGGTCACGGCCATGCCGAGATAGAACCAGAACCGGTTGCGCACGTCGGCGGCAATGCTGGCCATGCCGCAGGTGAAGCTCGACAGCAGCAGGCAGACCGTCTCGATCGCGACGTTCCTCTGCTCGAAGATCTCCGAGCCCTTCGGGCCATCCGCGGTCTGGCCGGACAGCACCGCATAGGCCGCAAAGAAGCAGGAGAACATCACGATGTCTGAGAGCAGGAAGACCCAGAAACCATAGGCGGTGACGATCCGCTTCGACGCCGGCCCGGGATGCTCGACGACGACGCCGATGTGATGGGGATCGGCGTGGGCATGGCCGACGGTTGCTGTCATCGCCATCAGACCGCTCCCGCCATGCTGACGAGGCTGCGCCGCTCCTCGAGATTGACGCGATCGATGCGGGCGACCTCCTCGGCGGGAATGACGTATTCGTCATGATCGCGCCAGGCGAACACGACGAAGGTCGCGAACGCGCCGATGCCACCCAGGATCACCATCCACCAGATGTGCCAGATCAACGCAAAGCCCATGATGCTGGCAAAGAACGCGCAGATGAACCCGGTCGGCGAGTTCCTGGGCATCTCGATGTCCTGATATTCGGGCACGTCATGCTCGAACGATTGCTGCCGGGCGTGCACCTTCATGTCCCAATAGGCGTCTTCGCCGCGAACATCGGGGTGGAAGGCGAAGTTGAACACCGGCGGCGGCGAGGACGTCGCCCATTCCAGCGAGCGGCCGTCCCAGGGATCGCCGGTGCGGTCGCGCAGCGCCTCGCGATTGCGGATGCTGACCACGAGCTGCATGATCTGGCAGATCACTCCGATCGTCAGAACGGCCATGCCGAATGCCGCGACGATCATCCAGGGCCGCCAGGCCGCGACGTCGTAATGCTGCAGGCGCCTGGTCATGCCGAGCATGCCGGCGATATAGAGCGGCATGAAGGTGACGTAGAAGCCTGCGAAGGTGAACCAGAACGCGGCCTTGCCCCAGCGCTCGTCGAGGCGGAAGCCGAAGGCCTTCGGGAACCAGTATTCGAAGCCAGCGAAGGCGCCGAACAGTACGCCGCCGATGATGACGTTGTGGAAGTGGGCGACCAGGAACATGCTGTTGTGGAGCATGAAATCCGCGGGCGGCACCGCGACCAGCACGCCCGTCAGTCCGCCGATGATGAAGGTCACCATGAAGCCGACCGACCACAGCATCGGCGTCGCGAAGCGGATACGGCCGCCATACATCGTGAACAGCCAATTGTAGATCTTCACGCCGGTCGGTATCGCGATGATCATGCTGGCGATGCCGAAGATGGCATTGACGTCCGGCCCTGCACCCATTGTGAAGAAATGGTGCAGCCAGACCATGAAGGAGATGACGCAGATCGCCATGGTTGCAAGCACCATCGAGCGGTAGCCGAACAGCGCCTTGCCGGAGAAGGTCGAGACCACCTCGGAGAAGATGCCGAAGGCCGGCAGCACGAGGATGTAGACCTCAGGATGCCCCCAGGCCCAGATCAGGTTCATGAACATCATGACGTTGCCGCCGGCTTCATTGGTGAAGAAGTGGAAGCCGAGGTAACGGTCGAGCAAGAGCATCGCGAGCGTCGCGGTGAGGATCGGGAACGCTGAGACAATCAAGAGGTTCGAGGCCAGCGTGGTCCAGCAGAACATCGGCATGCGCAGATAGTTCATGCCCCTGGTGCGCAGCTTCAGCACCGTCGTGACAAGGTTGATGCCGGCGACCAGCGTGCCGACGCCGGAGATCTGCAGCGACCAGGCGTAATAGTCGACGCCGACGCCGGGTGAATAGGACAGTCCGGAGAGTGGCGGAAACGCGAGCCAGCCGGTGCGTGCGAATTCGCCGACCACCAGCGAGATATTGACCAGCAGCGCGCCGGTCGCGGTCAACCAGAAGCCGACCGAATTGAGCGTCGGAAACGCGACGTCGCGGACGCCGAGCTGGAGCGGTACGACGAGGTTCATCAGCCCGATCACGAACGGCATCGCCACGAAGAAGATCATGATGGTGCCGTGCGCGGAGAAGATCTGGTTGTAGTGCTCCGGCGGCAGATAGCCTTGCGACTGGTAGGCGACCGCCTGCTGGATCCGCATCATGATGGCGTCGCTGCCGCCGCGCAGCAGCATCACCGAGGCGAGCAGGATGTACATGACGCCGATGCGCTTGTGATCGACGCTGGTGATCCATTCATGCCAGAGATAGGGCAGATGCCCCTTCACCACGACCCAGATCAACACGGCGAGGATCGCGACCAGCACCACCGCGCCCGCGACGAGCGGGATCGGCTGATCGAACGGAATGGCCGACCAGTCGAGCTTACCGAGCATCGTGACCTCCACTGTGCGACCGGCCGGCTTGGGAGATCAGCTCCGGGCCCGGCCCCGGCGGAATGTGCTGGGTGGCGATCAGGTCGAACAGGCGCGGGTCTTCGAGACGGTAGACCGGCCTACCCTTTTCGATGCCCTGCTGCATCAGCTTGGTGTAGCTCTCCTCGTTCAGCACCGCGTCGGTCTTTGCCGTGGTCGCCACCCATTCCGGAAAGGCGAGCGGCGAGATCACGTTGACGTCAAACATCATGTCCGGAAAGCCGTCGCCGGAGAAATGCGCGGAGAGGCCCTGAAGCTTGCCCTCATTGTCCGCGCGCAGGTTCAGCCGCGTCACCATGCCGTTCATGGTGTAGATCATGCTGCCGAGCTGCGGGATGAAGAACGTGTTCATCACGCTCGACGACGTCAGCTGGAAATTCAGCTCGGCGCCGGCCGGCACCGTCAGCGTGTTGACGGTGGCGATGCGCTGGTCCGGATAGATGAAGAGCCATTTCCAGTCGAGCGAGACGGCCTGGATGCGAACCGGGCTGCCGGTCCCCGGCACGGGCGCTGCGGGATCGAGCTGGTGCGAGCCGATCCAGGCGACGCCGCCGAGCAGGATGACGGTCAGCGCAGGTATAGACCACACCACCATCTCGACGCGGCCGGAGTAGACGAAATCCGGCTGGTAGCGCGCCTTCGGATTCGAGGCGCGAAACCAGAATGCAAAAGCCAGAATCGCGAAAATGGTCGGGACCACGATCACGAGCATGATGAAGACGGAATCGACCAGGATGGTGCTGTTGGCCACAGCCACGGGCCCTTGTGGGTCGAGCAGATTCATCGGCAAGCCACTGGCGATTGGGAAGCCCCGGGAGAGAGCCTAGCGCGGAAAAGGCTCCGCAACAAACGCCGCGACTTCGGAACGGTTCCTGAACCGCAAGGGCAGCCATGCCCGACGAGCCGGCCGCCGCATGCAATTCCATGTGATGTCAATGACATGAACGCAGGAGCCGCGCCCTTCTCTCCGGTCGGGGCGATTGCTAATCTGCAAGAAAATAATGAGATGTACCGATCCAGGGAGTGAGCTGAGATGCGCCTGAAGGACAAGGTTGCCGTCGTCGTCGGCGCCGGGCAAAGCCCCGGCGAAGGCATGGGCAACGGCCGCGCCACCGCGCTGACCTTCGCGCGCGAAGGCGCGAAGGTCTTGTGCGTCGACCATCATCTGGACTCGGCGCAGGAAACGGTCGCGATGATCACCGCGACAGGCGGTACCGCCGCGGCCTTCAAGGCCGACGTGACCAAGTCCACTGAGATCAAGGCGATGGTTGAGGACGCGCAAACGCGCTGGGGGCGGATCGACGTGCTGCACAACAATGTCGGCGTGAGTCTATCCGGCGGCGATGCCGAATTGCTCCAACTGACCGAGGAGGCGTTCGACCGCGTCGTCGCCATCAATCTGAAGAGCTGCATTCTGGCCGCGAAAGAGGTGATCCCGATCATGCGCGCGCAAGGGAGCGGCGCCATCATCAACATCTCCTCGATGGCGGCGATCACGACGTATCCTTATGTCGCCTACAAGGCGACCAAATCGGCGATGATCGCCTTCACCGAACAACTCGCCTACCAGAACGCCGAATACGGCATCCGCGCCAACGTCATCCTGCCCGGCCTGATGAACACGCCGATGGCGGTCGATACCCGCGCCCGCGAATGGCACAAGACCCGCGCCGAGGTCGAAGCCGAGCGCGACAGCAAGGTGCCGCTGCGCAGGAAGATGGGCACCGGCTGGGACGTCGCAAACGCCGCGCTGTTCCTGGCATCGGACGAGGCGAATTTCATCACCGGCGTGACACTGCCGGTGGATGGCGGGGCGAGTGTGAGGAGGGGGTAGGTCTTTCTTCCCCCTCTCCCCGCTCTTGTCCGCCGGAGCCTTGGCGAAGGCGGATGCGGGGGCGCGACGAGCTTCGCTCGCGCTGAGAGGGTCGGGGTGAGGAAGAGTCTCCGCAAGGGCAGACGGACTCGCGGAGAGTCCCCCTCACCCGGAATTTGCTTTCCGCAAATTCCGGCCTCTCCCCGCAAGCGGGGAGAGGCGAAGCACGCTCGCTCACCGCGAATGCGTCACCCGCCAGATCGTCCCATTGCCATCCTCCGACACCAGCAGCGATCCATCCTTCGCCACCGCGACGCCCACCGGCCTCCCCCACACCTCCGTGTCGCTCACCACGAACCCCGTGACGAAATCCTCATACTCGCCCGTCGCCTGGCCGTCTTTCATGCGGATACGGATCACCTTGTAGCCGGTACGCTTCGACCTGTTCCAGGAGCCGTGCTCCGCGGCGAAGGCGCCGCCCTGGTATTCAGTCGGAAACTGCGTGCCCTGGTAGAACGTCATGCCGAGCGAGGCCGAGTGCGGCTGAATCAGCACGTCGGGGACCGTCACCTTGTCCTTGATATCAGGCCGCGCGCCGGCGTGGCGCGGGTCTTCATTGCCGCCGATATAGAACCACGGCCAGCCGTAGAACGCGCCTTCCTTCACACTCGTCACGTAATCGGGCACGAGATCGTCGCCGAGACCGTCGCGCTCGTTGGTCGAGCACCAGGGCAAGCCTGTCTGCGGCTGTATCGCAAGGCCGACGCAGTTGCGGATGCCGGTGGCGTAGATTTTCCTGTCCTTGCCATCAGGATTGAAGGCCAGCACGGTGGCGCGCTCCGTCTCGCTCGCCCAGGCCGCGCCGAGCGGCTGCGCTTTCGACCAGGCACCCATTCCGCCCGGCGGCGTGCCCATGCCCTCGGCGACATTGCTGAGTGAACCCACCGACACCAGCATGCGCTTGTCGTCCGGCGTGAAGACGATATCGCGCGTGGAATGGCCGCCGTTATGCGGCAGGCTTGCCACGATCGTCTGCGCCTTGCCGCGCGCCTTGATATCGCCGGCCTGATAGGGAAAGCGGACGACGCTGTCGGTGTTGGCGACATAGACCCATTGCGGGTTGTCGCCGTTTGGAAAGAAGGCGATGCCAAACGGCTGCTTCAAGCCGCTCGCAAACACCTCGTTGGTCGCGACCTTGCCGCCCTCCCCAGTGCGCAGCACGCGAATGGTGCCGGCCCGCGTTTCCGCGACGAAGACATCGCCGTTCGGCGCCACACGTATGATGCGCGGCGCGCGCAAGCCGTCGGCGAACAGCTCGATCTTGAAACCCGGCGGCACCTGCGGCGAGGCATCCGGCGGCCGCGGCACCACGCGCGCGAAGCTCGCGACCGAACGTGTGACGCCGGGCCCGACCAGATCCTGCGGCCGGATCAACCTGACCGTGCCGGGCTTGTCGGACTGCCAATCGCCATAGGCGTCCTTGCCCTGCAGCACCGGCTCGGCCTGCCCACCGGTCGCGGCCGCGATCAACCACCCCGCGCACATCCCCACGGTCCATGTCTTGCTTTTCACGTCGTCTTCCTCCCGGCCTGCATGTCTCGCGCGTCAACGTCGATCGACCTGCAAAGGGTCCGCGACAGGCAAAACGCCTGCCGCATCCCACATCAGCTCATGCCCGCACGATGTGCATCAGCCGCAATCCATCGTACTGGAAAACACCGCGGATAGGTGCGAGACATTGTAAGGGCGCGGCCGCCGGTTGCGGCCATCAAAGCTGCGGCATCCATGTCGCACCTGATGGGGTGATCATGTGGGGATCCATCATATCGGAATGGGCGAGCCTGCTGCTCCGCTGGCTGCACGTGGTGGCGGCGATCGCCTGGATCGGCAGTTCCTTCTACTTCATCGCCCTCGACCTCAGCCTGAAGCCGAGGGATGATCTGCCTGACGGCGTGCAGGGCGAGGCCTGGCAAGTCCATGGCGGCGGCTTCTACCGGATCATGAAATACCTGGTCGCGCCAAGCCAGATGCCGGACGAGCTGACCTGGTTCAAATGGGAGGCCTACACCACCTGGCTGTCCGGCTTCGCGCTGATGGTCGTGGTGTACTATCTGGAGGCCGACCTGTTCCTGGTCGACAAGTCGATCCTCGATCTCACGCCATTCCAGGCCGGCCTGTTCAGCTTCTTCAGCCTGGCGCTGGCGTGGCTGCTCTATGAGGCCGCCTGCCGCAGCGGACTGGCACAGCGCGAGCTGCCCTTCGCCATCGGCGGCTATCTGTTCCTGGTCGCGCTCACTTATGCCTTCACGCATGTGCTGAGCGGCCGCGGCGCCTTCAACCAGATCGGCGCGATCATCGGCACCATCATGGTCGCCAATGTCTTCACGCTGATCATCCCGAACCAGAAGAAGATCGTGGCGGCGCTGATCGCGGGACAGGCACCCGATCCGAATCTCGGCAAGACCAGCAAGGAGCGCTCGGTCCACAACAACTACCTGACCCTGCCCGTGGTCGTGCTGATGATCAGCAATCACTATCCCCTGCTCTACGCCACGCGCTTCAACTGGATCATCGTCGCGATCATCCTGGCGCTCGGGCCGGTGATCCGCCACTTCTTCAACGAGCGCCATGCCGGGCGCAAATCGCCGTGGTGGGTGTGGAGCGTGGCCGCCGTGGGCGTGGTGGCAATCCTCTTCCTCTCCGCCGCCGGCCCGCGCGAGGTGAAGACGGGCGCCTTGTCGACGCCGGTCACAGCCGCCAATGTCGAAGAGATCGTGATGTCCCGTTGCAGCATGTGCCATGCGGCCGAGCCGGTCTGGGCCGGCATCGTCACCGCGCCGAAAGGCATTTTGCTCGACGCGCCCGAACACATCCACCGCAACATCCGCCGGATCGGCCGCGTCGCCGCCTGGTCCAATGCGATGCCACCGGGCAACATCACGGAAATGACCAGCGAGGAGCGCGCCATCCTCGCAGCCTATATCGAGCAGGCGCGCTGAGGCCGTCACGCGTCGCGGCCACATTTGGCGGAACGAAATTCCGCATTTCCCACTGAATTGAAAATGACTTGATCGCCCATCCGGCGTAGACAGGACCAGCGGCCGCTGGTGCGGTCAAAATTCAGTTTACATTCGGGGATGAGAACAGTGGCCCTCAAGAACGTCATCGGTATCGACCACGCCGTGGTCATGGTGAAGGACCTCGACAAGGCCGCCGAGAACTATCGCCAGCTCGGCTTCACCATCTCCCCGCGCGGCACCCACAGCGCGCATATGGGCACCGGCAACTACACCATCATGTTCGACCCCGACTATATGGAGCTGCTCGGCGTGCTCGTGGCGACCGAGCACAATGCGCCGGCCCGCGCCTTCGTCGAGCGGCATGGCGAGGGCATCGAGCGCATCGCCTTCACCGCGGTCGATAGCGCCGCCGGCGCGGAGGAGATTCGCGCGCGAGGCCTGACGCCGATCGGCCCGACTGATTTCGAACGCCCCGTCACGCTGCCTGATGGTACGATCTCGGCGGCGAAATTCCGCACCTTCATGTGGCCGACCGCCGAGGCACCCGGCGGCGTGCGCATTTTCGCCTGCCAGCACAAGACCCACGAGACGGTGTGGATTCCCGAGCTCATGAAGCATGCCAATGCGGCCAGGCGGATCAAGCAGACGTTGATCGCAACGCCGGAGCCGGCGAAGGACGCCGCGCATCTGGGCCGGCTGATCGACCGCGAGCCGAAGGCTGAGGCTGACGGCGCCGTGACCGTGCCCTCGGGCGGCGAGCGCGCCGATTTCGTCTATCTGACGCTGGACCAGCTGGCCAAGCGCTATCCCGGCGTGCCACTCGCAGGCCTCTCCGAGCGCGGCGGCGCGGCCCTGGTGCTGGTCAGCGGCGATCTCGCGGCGACCGAGAAGGCGCTGGGGTCGGCCGCGGTGCGGAGCGGGACCGCGATCTGCGTCCCCCCGGCCAAGGCCAACGGCACCCTGCTCGCCTTCATTGCCGGCTGATTTGAACTAATTCTTTAACGCGTGTTTACCCGGCGGCTTTAGGATTCCCGGCAATCCAAGTCGCCGGGACCAGACGCATGTTCAAAGAGGGATCGCCGATCGCCTACGACGCGCCGGCCGAGCTGAAGAAGTGGCCGTCGCTGAAGGGCGAGAGGCAGAAGCATCGGGGCCCGCCCTATCTCGTCTACAACGGGACGCTCGCCGACTGCGTCCGAGAGCTCATGGGCAAGCCGATCAAGGGCATCTCGCTCTATGACATCATGACGAAGCCGCAGGCCGCCTTCGACCAGACCGTGCTGTCGCCCGGCGATGCCGCCGAGATCGCGATGCGCAAGGATTTTCCCAAGGCGTAAGCGCGGCAGTCTGCGCACACTACGCGTGACAGGCGCTGCGGTTCCCGTAGATCCGCGGCGCACGCCGTATGTTCAGCGGCGGGAACACCGTACTAACACCGGGCGCCCTTCGGAATCGCAGCTTCGCCGCAATTACGGTTAATGAAGTCCTCGTCACCGGCGCAGGCGCTGGTCGTTCCCCCACAGTTCGAGGACTCTTACCGAGATGCGATTTCTCGTCGCGGCTTGCGCTGCGTTCCTGATTCTGATGTGCGACGTCGACTCGCCGCCGTCCTGGCAACCGTCAAGTTTCGACAACTCCACTCCCAAGGCCGATCGCGCCCCCTCGCTGGTGCCCCTGGTCGAGCTCTTCCTCGCGAGCGTGCAGGCCATTGAGCTCGCGAACGCGCGCGCGGCTTACGAGGAGCCAATCGAGCCGGCGCGCACGGTCGAAACCGTCGTGCAGACCCCGGCTTCGCCAACCGACCAATTCTGTCACGCGTTGAGGGAGGCGGCTGAGGCCAGCGGCATTCCCGTGCCGTTCTTCGCGCGCCTGCTCTGGCAGGAGAGCCGCTTTCGTTCCAACGAGGTCAGCCCGGCCGGCGCGCAGGGCGTCGCGCAATTCATGCCGGAGACGGCCGCCGAAGTCGGCCTCGATGATCCCTTCGATCCCATGAAGGCGCTGCCGGCATCGGCAAAGTTCTTGCGCAGGCTCCGCGACGATTTCGGCAACCTCGGTCTCGCCGCGGCTGCCTACAACGCAGGGCCCGGCCGCATCCAGAAATGGCTCGCAAAGGAAAGCGAGCTGCCGCGCGAGACGCGCGACTATGTCCGCATCATCACCGGCACCAGGGCCGAGGACTGGACCGAACGCACGGAGGCCCTCGCGATCAGGATCGACCTGCCGCGCGAGGCGCCATGCGAAGGCATCGGCAGCCTCTCCAAGACGAAGGATGTCGCCTGGGTTCCGGTGAGCCTGACGCCGTCCGTCGTCACCATCATGCGCAAGGCCGAGCAGCTGGCGGCGCGCCTCTCGGCAAACCGTGCGCGCAAGCGGTTCGCGTCCCTGCTGCGGAAAAGCGCTTCGGCCCATGGCAAGGCGCGCAGCATGATCGCGGCGCGCGCGACCGGCAAGAGCGCCAAGGCCCGTGCCATCCGGCTTGCCGCGCGCGAACGATCTTCGGGCTAGCTCACACCGGCTTGTCGTCGTCCGTCACCGGCGAGGTCACCACCAGGAACACGAGGTCGGTCAGGCCCGAATTCGAGATCGCGTGCTCGACGCCTGGCGGCAGGAAGATCACGTCGTGCTTGCGCACGACATGGTTCTTGCCTGATATCTCCATCAGCCCCTCGCCGTCGAGCACGTGATAGACCTGCTCCTGCACCTTGTGATGGTGGCGCGCGACATAGGCCATCGGCTGGTACATCGAGATCCGGTAGTCGATGCGGCGCGAGCCCGCGGTCTCCGGCATCACCAGGGGTTTTGACAGCGCACCGCCGAAATGGTTGGGGAATTCGCGCCAGGGCACCTCTGCGATGTTGCGGATGAAGGCGCCATTGCTTTCTTCAGCCATGATCGTGTCCCTAGTTCACCAGTGCGCCACCGTCGATATAGACGATCGAACCCGTGGCAAAACCGTTGGTCATGAAGCTTCCGATCTGCCGGGCGATGTCCTCGGCGACGCCGACGCGGCCGACCGGCAGTGACGCCGCCGTCTTCGCCAGCATCTCCTTGCGCGCCGCCTCCGGCATCGCCGCCCGGATCGGCGTATCGATCACGCCCGGCGACACCGCATTCACGCGCACCGGCGCAAGCTCGAGCGCAAGGGCACGGGCCAGCGATTCCAGCGCGCCATTGGCCGCACTGATGATCGCCGAGTTCGGCCGCGGCCGGACGCTGAGGAAGCCGGTAACCAGCGTCAGCGAGCCGCCCGGACGGATCTCGGCTGCGCGCGCCACGCGCCAGGCTCCCCAGAATTTTCCTTCCATCGTGCCGCGCACATCCTCCATCGCAACCGTCTTGAATGGTCCGGTCCGAAGCTGCGCTGCGGTCAGCACGACGTGATCGACGGGGCCGGTGCGGCGGAACAGATCAGTGACGCTCTGGTCGCTGGTGACGTCGGTGGGAATCGCCGTCACCTTCAACCGCTCGGCGACGGGATCGAGCTTGGCGGCGCTGCGCGAGGCGATGACGACGTCCGCGCCCTCTCCCTTGGCAAGCTCTGCCGTAGCGAGGCCGATGCCTGAGGAGCCGCCGATCACGACGACCTTCTTGCCTGCGAGCGTCATTTCCCTCTCCCTGCTATGTTCTTGATTGGTGGCCTGCGATCAGCCCGGCTGGAAGCGTTTGCCGATGCCGGCCTTGCTCTGGCCAAGGCCCGGCAATTCCCAGACGCCGGCCCCCGCCGGATTGACGTCGGCGGCGATGTCGACATCGATCAGATACGGCCTGTTCGCGGCGATGCCCTTGCGGATCGCTTCGCCGATATCGGCGGCGCGGTCGACCCGCACACCCTCGACGCCGCAGGAGCGCGCCATCGCCGCGAAATCAGGATTGTAGCGCTCTCCGGTCTCGGGATGCTTGAAGTCGGTGGCGAGCTCACGCCCGCCGAGATAGCCACGCTGAAGCCCGCGGATCGACGCGTAGGCATAATTATTCCAGACCACCCAGACCACGGGCAGATTGTATTCGACCGCCGTGCCGAGCACGTTGGCATGCATGAAGAAGGCACCGTCACCGCACACGGACACGCAGGGCCGATCGGGCGCTGCGAATTTCGCGCCCATCACGCCGGCGACACCAAAGCCCATCGGGCCAAAGCCCATCGAGCCGATCAGCGAATCCGGCCGCTTCGGCTTGCAGAAGCCGAGCAGCCAGTTGTGATGCACGCCGATGTCGGAGACGAGGATCGCATCCTCCGGCAGCGCCTTGTCGATCTCGGCCGCTGCGCGCTGCGGATTGATTGGCGTGGTGTCGTCGGAGAAGCCCGGCGCGACGAACTTGTCCCACTCCCTGCGATAGCCGTCGATCTGCGTCAGCCATTTCTTGCGCGCGTCGGACTTCCTAGAGAGGTTGTCGCGGCGATCGAGCTCGACATGGACCTGGCGCAGGAAGGTGCGGACGTCGGCCATCAGGCCGAGCGCAACGGGATAATTGCGGCCGATCTCTTCGGGATCGATGTCGACATGGATCAAGCGCGTCGGCGGGATCGTGAAGGAATAGCCAGGGATCCACGAGCTCGAGGTGCGGTCGTCGAAACGGACGCCGAGCGCCAGCAGCACGTCGGCCTGACGCGTCGCATGATTGGCCTGATAGTGCCCGGCGCGCGCGACGAGGCCGAGCGCGAGCGGATGATTGACGTCGAGCGCACCGAGCCCGCTCGCGGACGCCGCCACAGGAATCTGAAGCCGTTCGGCGAGCTTTCGCAATTCATCCGCCGCGCCGCCATAACGCACGCCCTGCCCGACCAGCATCACCGGCCGCTCCGCCGACAGCAGCATGTCGACCGCCCTCTCCACGCCATCGGGATCAGCGCCGCAGCGGCTGGAGATGTTGGCGTTCCACTCGATCGCCTTCGGTGCTTCTTCCGCTGCTGACTCCATGAAGACGTCGAAGGGCACGTCGACCACCACGGGACCGGGCCGTCCCGTGACCATCGTCTTCCACGCCTGCCGCACGGCAAGCGGCACCATCTCGCCGCGGGTCGGCTGAAACACCTTCTTGCAGATCGTGCGCACCGTGGAGGGAAAGTCGGCCTGGTGGTGCCGGTACATCTCCTGGAAGGCGCCGCGGTTGAACTGGCTGGTCGGCACATTGCCGGTGATCGCCATGAACGGCACGGAATCGAGGAAGGCGTTTGCGAGCGAGATCGGCAGATTCGCCGAGCCCGGTCCGCAGGAGGTGAAGGTTGCCGTCGGCCTGCCGGAGACGCGGTAATAGACGTCGGCCATGAAGCCGGCGACGCTCTCGTGATGCACGGAGATGGTCTTGATCTCGGACGAGCGCTCGTACAGCGCGTCGATGAACTGGATGTTGCCGTGGCCGCAGAGCCCGAACACCTGCGGCACTTTCTCCTGGATCAGATAGTCGACAATGACCTGGGCGCCATTGAGCATGTTCTTCGACATCAACCCGTCTCCCTCTCGGCCCGACGACGTCTTCTGCACCGATGCGGGGAACGCGGCCGGTCATCACAGGGCCGCGGGAGCCTATTTCTCATAATGCTGTACGTCAATTTATATTGTGATAGTCTCCACCTCGAGGAAATGCCGAGCTCCGCGCCGACGGTCGCGCCGGTTGCGTGCTAGGGTCGCAACAACGGAGTCACGTCGATTCACGAGAAGGGGACCTTGTCCTTGAAATCGCGCACCAAGCCCACGACCGAGAAGCCTGCAAGCCCGCGCAAGGCTGCGATTGCCAAGCTGGTCCCCGCTGCCAGAGCCGACGGCGACGTCGACGCCGATGACAAGCAGCGCGGCGGCGGCGTGCAATCGCTCGGCCGTGCCTTCTCGATCCTCGAAGAGGTCGCGCGGCATCGCGAGGGCATTGGCCTTGCGGAACTCAGCAAGCTGGTCGGCCTGCACAACTCCACCACGTTTCATCTGGCAAAGACGCTGGTCTCGCTCGGCTATCTCCGTCAGGAGAAAGACAACAAGCGCTACCGTATCGGCCGCCCGCTGTTCGCGCTCGCGGCAAGCGCGCTCGACGAGATTGAGATGGTCAATGTCGCGACCCCCGTGCTGGAGGAGCTGTCGCGCCAGACCGGCGAAAGCAGCCATTTTGCCGTGCGGATGGGCGATGCCGTCGTCGTCATCGCGCGCACCAGCGGCCCCGGCGCGTTCCAGCTGACCGACCGCGTCGGCGTGGTGCGACCCGCGCACTGCACCGCGCTCGGCAAGATCATTCTGGCCTCGCTCCGCCCCGAGCAGCTCAAGCGCTTCCTCGATCGCGCGGAGCTGAAGCCGTCAACGCCGAAGTCGATCACCGACGCCGGCGTCCTCATGCGTGAGATCGCGGAAGTGCAGCGGACCGGCGTCGCCTTCGACGACGGCGAGTTCAATCCGGAGGTACGCTGCGTTGCCGTGCCGGTCACCGATTTCACCGGACAGGTGATCGGCGCACTCGGCATTTCAGGGCCGATCTGGCGGCTCTCCAACCAGGCGCTGCACGCCGGCGCGCAGGTCGTGCAGGCTGCGGCCGACCGCCTCTCGGCCGAGTTCGGCGCCAAGGACCGAGCGCACAAGGCGTTCGCGCAAAAAGTCTGAACCGCGCGCAAGCGGCGATTTTGCCGGTTGACACCGGCAATGGCGTTCGGGATTATCCTCCAGCATTAAAAGAATATCTCTCACATTATCGGATACCCGGTTTTTGAAGAGAGGCACGATGCACCCGGGAGGAGACAAACATGATCCGCTACCCGCGACGGACGGTGTTACGTGCGGGCGCCGCCTTCTTCGGCGCGTCCGCACTGGGATTTCCCGCGATCGTGAGAGCGCAGGCCGAGAAGATCCGGATCGGACACCTGACGCCGCTCACCGGCTTTCTCGGCGTGATCGGCAGCTACGCGCAGCTTGGCGTGAAGCTCGCGGCGGAAGAGATCAACGCGTCCGGCGGCGTTTTGGGCAAGCCAATCGACCTGCTCTCCGAGGACTCGATCAACCCCGCGACGGCCGCGACCAAGGCGCAGCGGATGCTGGAGCAGGACGGCGCGGCGGTGCTGCTGGGCGAAATCTCCTCGGCGTCCTCGCTCACCATCATGCAGGTCGCCGAGCGCAACAAGAAAGTGTTCTTCTCGACCGGCGCCCGCTCGGACGCGCTGCGCGGCAAGAACTGCAACAAATACTCCTTCCACTGCGACATCCCGAACACCGTGATGGTCAACGCGGTCGGCACCGCGCTGTCACAGAAGGGCATGGTGAAGGGCAGGAAGTTCTTCACGCTGACGGCCGACTACATCTTCGGCCACGACCTGCTGAAGGCTGCGAAGGCCTTCTTCGGCACGCATGACGCCAACCTGATCGGCGACGAGCTGATCGCGACCGATGCGACCGATTTCAGCCCGTATCTGCTGAAAGTGCGGCAAGCGAAACCCGACGTGGTCTGCTGCAATCTCGCCGGCAACCAGGTGACCAATCTCGTCAAGCAATATGCCGAGTTCGGCCTGCCCTATCCGCTGGTCGGCTTCAACCTCAACACCGGCGATGCCTGGGCCGCGGGCGCGGGCAATCTCAGCGGCACCTGGCCGACGGTCTGGTATCACACGCTGGCCAATCCGGCGTCGCAGGCCTTTGTCGCCGCGTTCGGCAAGAAATACGGCAAGCCGCCGGAGAACCATGCCTGGATCGACTACGTCACGCTGAAGCTGCTGGCGGAGGCGATCAACACGACGAAGTCGACCGACAGCGCTGAGCTGATCGCCTATTTCGAGAAGCAGTCGCAGTTCGACATCATGAAAGCGCGAAAAGCCTACTTCCGCGCCTGGGATCACCAGCTGGTGCAGGAGGCCTATCCGTTCACCGTCAAGCCAAAGGACCAGATGAAGGACCAGTGGGACATGCTGGTGCTGGGCGATGCGGTGCCGGCGGCGAACGATCCGCTCGAGACGATCTATCCGACCAGGGAGCAGAACCCCTGCGAGATGAAGGCCTGACGCGCACCCTCGCGGCAAGGACGCAACATGCAGTTCGAGTTCTTGCTGGAACAGGTGGTGAATGGCCTCGTGCTCGGCGGCTATTACCTGCTCATCGCGCTCGGGCTGTCGTTGATCTTCTCGGTCGGCGGCATCGTCAACCTCGCCCATGGCGCCTTCTATGCGCTCGGCGCTTACGTCTGCGTCGAGCTGACGAAACGCCTCGGCTTCGGCGTTTCCGTGGTGATCTCGCCGTTCGTCGTCGCCCTGCTCGGCATCCTCTTTGAACGCTTCATCCTGCGCCGCTTCTACACGGCCGATCCGATTCTGAGCCTGCTCGTGACCTTCGGCCTCGCGATGGTCGCAGAGCAGGCCATCCGCATGATCTGGGGCGCAGCGCCTGTTACGACCGAGATCCCCCAGAGCTTTCGCGGCTCGGTCATCGTCGGCGACTTCCTGTTCTCGCGCTATCGCCTGCTGATCCTGGCCGTGGTCGCGGCGATCCTGCTCGGCGTCTGGCTGCTGCTGCAGAAGACCTCGTTCGGCCGCGTGGTGCGCGCCGGCATCCAGCGGCCGGACATGGTCGCCGCGCTCGGCATCCGGCTGCAGCCTTACATGACGGCGATCGTCATGCTCGGCGTCGGCATGGCCGCGCTCGGCGGCGCCTTCTTCGCGCCGATCACCACGGTGCATCCGGCCATGGGTGCCGACATCATGACCATCGCCTTCGTCGTCGTCGTGATCGGAGGCCTCGGCAGCTTCTGGGGCGTGGTCATCTCGGCCCTGCTCGTCGGCGTGGTGCGCGGCATCGCCATTCACTTCGAGCCAGCGGCCGGCGAAGCCTCGGTCTACATCCTGATGTTCCTGGTGCTGCTGGTGCGCCCGCGCGGCCTGCTCGGCGAGCGCATCGAGAAGTTCGAATGAGGGCCGCCTCCACACCCGCGAAGCTGCAGCCGCTGCTGATTGCGGCCATTGCGGTCATCGCGCTCCCGTTCCTGCTGAAGGCATTCGGCTTGTCGCTGAACACCGGCACCTGGATCGTCGGGCTTGCGATCGCGACCATGGGGCTGAACCTCTGCATCGGCTATACCGGCCTCGTCTCGTTCGGTCACAGCGCCTGGTTCGGCATCGGCGCCTATGCCGCCGGCCTGATCCAGCTCCGATACTTCCCGGGTGAGATCTGGCTGCCGCTGCTGGGATCGATGGTCGTCGTCGCGATCGGCTCGACGGCGATCGGCATGCTGATCCTGCGCCGGCGCGGCGTCTATTTCTCGCTGCTGACGCTGGCGCTGGCAGCGCTGATCTACACCACCGCATTCCGCTGGACGAGCCTCACCGGCGGCGAGGACGGGCTGGGCGGGCTGAAGCGCGGCGGCATCGGCGCCGTCAGCTTCGACAGCGCGCTCAACTACTACATCGTCGTCGCGGTGATCGGCCTCGCCGTGCTCTACATGCTGATGCGCCTGGTGCGCTCGCCGTTCGGGCATGTGCTGGTCGCGATCCGCGAGAACCAGCTGCGCGCGAGCTTTCAGGGCTATCCGGTCGAGCGCTACAAGCTCGCGGTGTTCGTGATCTCGGCCGTCGTCACCGGACTTGCCGGCGCGCTGATCGGTTTCCTGAACTATCTCGTCTCGGCCGAAGCCGTCTCGGTGCCGTTCGCGGGCGAACTGCTGGCGATGGTCGTGATCGGTGGCATGCGCAGCCTGCTCGGCCCCGCGCTCGGCGCGCTGTTCTTCATCCTGTTCCGCGAGCTGTTCTCGATCTGGACGTCGGACTGGCTGTTCTGGTTCGGTCTCACCTTCGTGGCCTTCGTGATGTATTCGCCCGGCGGCCTCGTCGGCATCGGTGCGCTGATCATGCGGCGCCTGCGTCCTCCCGCGGAAGAAACCGCGGCGATGAGCCGCCGCAAGATCTATGACGGCCTGCCGCTGCCCGACTTCCTGCGGCCGGAAGCACTGCAAGGCACGGTGCTCGAGGTCAGCGGCGTCTCCCGAAAGTTCGGCGGCATCCGCGCCGTCGAGAACGCCAGCATCAAGGTTGCCGCCGGCGAGATCCACGCGCTGATCGGGCCGAACGGCGCCGGCAAGACCACCCTGTTCAATCTCGTCTCCGGCCTCTATGCGCCGGACCAGGGCACGATCCGCCTGAGGGGACGCGACATTGCCGGCGTGCCGGCGAATGCGATCTGCCACCAGGGGCTGGCGCGCTCGTTCCAGATCACCAATCTGTTTCGCGGGCTGACGATCTACGAGAACCTCCGCCTGTCGCTGCAGGCGCGGCGCGCGATGCGCTTCAACATCTGGAACGACATCGACGCCTACGAAGATATCCATGCCGAGACCGCGGCGCTGGTCAAATTCCTGGGCCTTGAAGGCATCGAGGAGATCGAAGGCGGCGAGCTCTCCTATGGCGGGCAGCGGCTGGTCGATCTCGGCATCGCGCTTGGCTCCAAGCCGCAGGTGCTGCTGCTCGACGAGCCGCTGGCGGGCCTTGCCGCCGCCGAACGCGAGCGCGTCTCCAATCTCGTCAAGAACATCGCGGCCAACATTCCGGTGCTGATCGTCGAGCACGACATCGACCGCGTGCTCGGCTTCTCGCAAGTGGTCACCGTGATGAACCAGGGCGCGGTGCTGATGTCCGATTGCCCGAAGGCGGTGCGCGCCGACCTGCGGGTGCAGGAGATCTACACCGGCAAGGGCATTCCTCCGGTCGAGCACCGGCGCAGCATCGAGGAGGCCGGCGCGCGCGAGACCGTGCTCCGCCTCGATCGTGTCAACACCTTCTACGGCAAGAGCCAAATCCTGAGCGATGCCGCGCTCGACGTGCGCGAGGGCGAGATCGTTGCGCTCCTGGGCCGCAACGGCGCCGGCAAGTCGACACTGCTGAAGACCATCGCCGGCCTGGTGCCGGCGGCCTCGGGCACGATCGATTATCGCGGCAGCGATATCGCGAGCCTCGCCGCCCCCGACATCGCGCGGCGCGGCGTCGGCTACGTGCCACAGGGCCGCGGGCTGTTTGCCGGCATGACCGTGCGCGAAAACCTCGCGCTCGGCCGCCTCGCCCGCAAGACCGACGGCAGCGACAGCGTGGTCTGGAACGAAGAACAGATCCTGCACTATTTTCCGCGCCTGAAGGAGCGCATGAACGTCGCGGCCGACTATCTCTCCGGCGGCGAGCAACAGATGGTCGCGGTTGCGCGTGCGATGTCCGGCAATGTGCGCCTGCTGCTGCTCGACGAACCCTTCGAGGGACTTGCCCCGGCGGTGACACTGGAGCTTTTCAAGGTGTTCGACCAGCTCCGCAAGCACATGTCGATCGTGATCGTCGAGCACAATCTCGACCTCGTGCTGGCGCTCGCCGACCGGGTCTTCGCGCTGGAGCGCGGCGCGGTGTTTCACCAGGGGCCGGCCGCGCCGCTGCTGAACGATCTCGGCTATCGCAAGCAGATCCTGTGGCTGTGATGGAAACAGGTGCGCGCCCTCTCCCGCTTGCGGGAGAGGGTTGGGGAGAGGGTGTCTCCGCAACGGGATAGTCCCCCAGAGGAAAGAACCCTCACCCGGCGCGCGGGACGATGCTTCGCATCGCCCGGGACGCGCCGACCTCTCCCGCATCCGCCTTCGCCAAGGCTTCGGCGGACAAGCGCGGGAGAGGTGAACTCACTCCGCCTTGATGTTCGCGGCCGCCACGACCTCGGCAAGCTCCTTCGTCTCCTTCGCGATCTTGGCGGCATACTCGGCCGGGCTCAGCACGCTGACGACGCCTTGCGAGCCGAGCTTCTCTTCGACCGCCGGATCCTTGGCCGCAGTGACGATTTCCTGGTGCAGCGCCTGGAGGATCGGCGCGGGTGTCGCCTTCGGCATGAAGAAGCCGACCCAGAACGAGATGTCGAAGCCGGGATAGCCGGCCTCCGCGACTGTCGGCACGTCGGGCAGCGCCGGCAGCCGCTCGGCCGAGGACACTGCGAGCGCGCGCAGCTTGCCGGCCTTCACCAGCGGCACGGCCGAGAGCGGATCGAACACCGCCAAAACCTCCTGCGCGAGGATGCCGACCTCGGACGCAGCGCCGCCGCGATAGGGCACGTGGATCAGCTTGATCCCGGCCTTCTGGGCGAGCAGCTCCATGGCGAGATGGGCGAGGTTGCCGTTGCCGCCCGAGCCGTAGGCGAGCGCGCCGGGTGCGGCCTTCGCCGCCGCGACGAGATCGGCGACGGTCTTGATATCGGCGGTCTTGGGATTCTCCGGATTGACCACCAGCACCAGCGGCGCCGACACGACGGTGGTGAGCGGCGCGAAGTCTTTCTCCGGATCGTAGCGGATGTCCTTGAACAGCGTCTTGTTCAGCGTGATGGTGGAGGAGTTGCAGGCGAGCATGGTGTAGCCGTCCGCATCAGCACGCGCGACGCCTTCGGCGGCGATCATGCCGTTGGCGCCGGCGCGGTTCTCGACCACGAAGGGCTGTCCGAGCTTGTTGCCGAGCCGGTCGCCAATGATGCGCGCGACCACGTCGACGGGGCCGCCCGCGCTGAAGCCGACCATGATCTTCACCGGCCGCGACGGATATTTCTGCGCGAGCGCCTCGGTCGTCAGTGCAGCGGCGCATAATCCGGCGATGAGCGCCAGCAGGCGGGCCGTTCGTTGCATTCGTTCTCTCCCCAACCTCGCGCGCCGCTTGTGCATGTTTGTTGGTGCAGCGCATGCGAAGACCATGATGAGCGGCCGCACCGGATTTCGCAATCGCGTTTCCACGCCTGCCGTGCCCGGCATTCCGCCGCGCGGCAGGCGAACGCTGCTTCCAAACAAAAAGTGCGAAAACAACCCCATGCACAGTAGCCGGCACCTGAGAGAACAGGGACTTGCGCGCTCGGCAGGGCCGTTTGACTTGTCGGGCAAAACAGCGGCAGAATGCCACCATCGCAACAATCGTCAGCATCCACGCCGATCCGGCCATGGATGTCATGACCTGGTTGCGGGTAAACCCTTCATCGACATCCCGAAATTCGCATCCGCGCGCAACGAGCGAACGGTCGCTCGCGCGTGCCTGCGTCAGCAAAGGACACGGCACATGACGACAGCTCTCGAACGTCACATCACATCGCCACTTGCGGCAAACGATCGCAGCGCCGCTGCTGCGAGCCCGCGGGTCAAACTCTACAAGCGCCGCATTGCGATCAGCCATCCGGACCCGCAAGCCGGCGAGCGGTTGCTGGCCGAGGCGCTCGGTGCCGTCGACCGCGACGCGCTGCACGGCATGCTCCGGCAATTGGTCAAGGCGAGCGCGATCGGACAGAAGCCCGACGAGGCCAATCTCGCCTTCATGATCTCGACGATCAGGAGCATCGCGCCGAAGGATTCCATCGAGGCCATGCTGGTGTCCCAGATGGTCTCGGTTCACATGGCGGCGATGCGCTGCGCCTGCCGGCTTGCCTGCATCGACGATCTGCCGCAGCAGGAAAGCGTCACCCGCGCGTTGACCCGGCTGTCCCGCACCTTTGCGGCCCAGGTCGAGGCGCTGAGCCGCCACCGCAACAGCGACGAACGCGCGATCACGGTGCAGAACCTGTCCGTGCAGGACGGCGGACGGGCGATCGTCGGCAACGTCATGCAGCATTCGAACGTGCTTGTCGCCGAAGCGGGCCCGGGCGACGCAAGGCAAGGGGCAAACCCATGACCGGCGCCCACGCCCGCAACACGGCTCCGATGCGGTCGAGCCTTCGCTGCGGCGCGAGGACCCGCGATGGCGGCACGTGCCGTGCACCGGCCCGGCAGGGGAAGGAGCGATGTCGCATGCATGGAGGCGCGCGACGAAGCGGCGCCCCGAAAGGAAACGAAAATGCGCTGAAGCACGGCCTGTTCACGCGAGCGGCCCGAGCCGAGTCGGCGCAGCTGCGCCTGCTGCTCGACGAGGCGCAAAGACTGCTAGAGGAGTTGAATTGATGTCGTTGGGCGCGCTGCCGCTCTCGCGCCGGTCGGTTGCGCTTCGCCGCATCCCATCCCGGGGCCCGCCCTGACAATTTGTGCGTGTTTGTGAACTGCTTCACACGCCCGCCATTGCCGTTATCGCTAGCTTGGACCGATCTCGGTGAAACGGCGGGAGGGGTGTCATGGGGGCATTGAATCTTTCGCAGGTCCTCTTGGAGGAACGACGGGCGCTCGCCGGAGATCCCCTGAAATTCCCGCCAAAGAACGAGAACGATGCAGCAGCCGGCAGCTCGCCGATTCCGGCACCGCCAGCGCCTAAGCCCTCGCCGATCCCTCCCTTCGACTTATCGGTTACAAATGCGCTGTCCACCGAAACCCCGCCAGGGTCACCGCCGCCGCCGGCCAAGCCGGTCCCCGATGAGCTCCTTGAAGTCTATCGGGTGCTCAACGCAGACGACCGTTGGGCGCTGTGCCTGTCCGGTGGAGGAATCCGCAGCGCGGCGTTTGCGCTCGGTATCCTGCAAAGGATCGCGGCGCTGGAGGTCACGTCGAAGCGCAAGGGCGAGAAGCAAGATTCGGCCCTGAAGCAGTTCGAGTATCTGTCGACAGTATCGGGCGGCGGCTATATCGGCAGTTGGCTGTCAGCCTGGCTCTATCAGCAGCGCAAGCTGCCTTCTCACGGAGCAGCCGCGAATACGGGCAAGACCGCTCAGGGCTCCACGCCGGACCCGGTGGTTTCAGCCCTCAATCGGCGAGAGAGCCGCGGTCAACTCGGAGATCACGAAGAAGCAGAGCCGATCTCCAACCTTCGGCGCAACTCGCACTTCCTCTCTCCAAGCTTCTCGTCGCTTTCTCCCGACCTGTGGAGCGATGTCGCCAGCGTCCTGCGCAATCTGTTCCTGAACTGGATCCTGCTCGTCCCTCCGATGATCCTCGCGGTGCTCGTCACCAAGGCACTCTACTTCGCTCTCATCGACGCCCACGGCATCACGGAAAGATCGATATGGTTCCTGGTCGTGATGACCATACCAACGCTCTGCTTGTTGGTTTCCCTGTCCTTCTCTGTCGCGAACCGCCCCGCGCGCGGCTGGATCAATGTCTCGCAACCCCGCTTTCTCCTGTGCGATCTCGCTCCCTTCCTTGTCGGAGCCACACTTCTTGCCTTCGTGCTGCAAAGTCCATACGGCCTACAGACGCTCTCCGACATACTTAGTGCCGGCGGATTCGGATTCCTCGAGCAGTTCGAACGCGAGCACCTGGCAGCGGCGGTGCTGATCCGCGGAACACTGCTTGGAGTGATATTTTTTCTCATCTCCTGGGCGCTGGCACCGCTATGGACAGTCGTTTTTGGAAAGTCTGCACGCCCACCGCCCGCCGCCCGTCCCAAGCATCCGCGGATCGAGCCAATCGCCTGGGCCGTCGCCGGCGCGGCTTTCGGTCTGCTGAGCGCCATGGGACTGATCTTGCTCTGGAGCATCAACCCGTCCGACTCCGCCGCCACGGCCGCGGGTTTTGCCTGCGTACTCGGGCTGCCCTGGATCGTGCTGGCGCGCATCGTCGCCGACGTGATCTATATTGCGTTTGCCGAGTTCCTGTCCGAAGTGGACGTCGGGCTCGAATTTCAGGCGCGGTCGAGCGGGTTCTTCACGCTGGCCTATCTCGGCTGGCTCGTGTGGTTCGGGCTCGTGCTCGGCGCGCCACCGGCCGCAAGATGGATCGAGACACAGATTGGCAGTGCAACCGTGCCCTCGCTCGCAGCCGGAGGAGGTCTTTCCGGCCTGCTCTCCATCCTCCTCGGAGCAAGTTCGAAGACCAAGACCGCCGCCGAGCAGATTTCAGGCTTGCGCCAATACCTCGGACTCAACACGATCGCGGCCATTGCAGCGGCGATCTTCGCGGCAGTCCTGGTCGCTCTGCTGTCCATCGGTTGGGACGCGGCTTTCAAATCGTTTGCCTCCGGCGCAGACAGTCACATGCCCTGGATCATGGTGTTCGTGGCCGGCATCTTGCTCGGCGTGCTGATCTACGCGGCCTCACATGTCCTCAGCATCAACCGGTACTCACTCCACGGCCTCTACCGGAACCGGCTGGTTCGCGCCTTTCTGGGTGCGTCGCGTAACGAGAAGGAGCGTGACAAGACGAAGAACGCCTTCACGGATTTCGACGGCCGGGACAGCCCGCTCCTGCAAGAGCTTTGGGAGCATGGCGTCGCGCCGACAGGGGCCAAATGGAAGCCGCTCCACGTCATCAGCGGGGCGCTCAATCTCGTGTCATCCAAGAACCTGGCTTGGCAGGAACGGATGGCAGCGCCCTTCACGTTCTCGCCTCTGCATTGCGGCAGCGCCATATTTTCGGACGGTGCATACCGGACGACCTACGCCACAGCCGACCAGCCGCAGCCTTACGGCGGAAACCTGACGCTCGGGACTGCCATGGCGATTTCCGGCGCGGCCGTGAGTCCGAGCATGGGCTACAACTCGTCGCCCGGCGTGGCCTTCCTGATGGCGCTGTTCAATGTGCGGCTCGGCTGGTGGCTGGCCAATCCGCGCGGCGACAATCCCTACTATTCGGAGGTCAAGCCAACGAACGCGCTTCGGCCGTTCTTCATGGAGATGTTCGGCCTGACCAGCGAGACCGAGCGCTGGGTCTACCTGACCGACGGCGGGCACTTCGAAAATCTCGGCCTTTACGAGATGGTTCGCCGGCGCTGCCGCGTGATCGTGGTCAGCGACGCCGGCTGCGACCCCGATTATTCCTTCGAAGATCTCGGCAACGCGCTGCGCAAGATCTGGATCGACCTCGGAGTCCGCATCGACCTGCACGGGCTGGACCTCCTGAAGAAGCGCTTCAAGGAACGGCCGACCCCCGCGGAGCAGGCGCCCTACTGGGCGATTGGCGACATTCTTTATAGCGAGGCCGATGGCGGCACCTCGCAGGACGGATTGCTCCTGTACTTCAAGTCGGGCCTGCACGGCACGGAGCCCATGGGCGTGTTGAGCTACGCGATCGCCCACCCGACCTTTCCGCACGAGACCACGCTGAACCAGTTCTTCTCGGAATCGCAATTCGAAAGCTACCGGGCGCTCGGCCACGAGATCGCAGCATGCGCATTCGAGTCCGGCGAAGGTCTTTCGGTCGACGCGAAGACCGGAGCGCCGCCGACATTCCTCTCGATTGTCGAGAAGCTCAAAAGCAAGATCGGAGCCTCGCCACCGCCACCACCGCAATGAGTGAGCACCAGGAACGTCAATGCGATCCTTGTCATCGTGCTTGTCCTGGCCGGCGGTGCTGTCTCGCTCTATCGCCTGCCAGGACCGTCAAGGCGACATGACAGCCCTCACCTGTCCTGCCGTCCGGCAGCGCCGCCAAGAAACAGCTTCCATGACTTCTCGAAATACAGCTTCCGCTCCCTGGCCGAGGCGAGCGGCTTGAATCCGAACATCGCCAGCGTGGTCGGGCCGACGATGATGCTGTTGATGAGAAAGTCGGTCAGGAAGATCGTGTCGCCCGAGACGAGGTGCTGATCGGCCTGGGCTTTCGTCACGGACGCCCGCAGCAGCGACATGATGGCATCCGGCGCCGGCTCGGCATCGTTTCCGGGAGCCACCATCATCTCGCTCGCGGCGATCCTCTTGAAGGCCACCAGCTCCTGATCGAGATTGATGTCGAGGAGACAGCTCGCCAGCTCCTTGAGCTGCGCCAGGCTGTTCCGACCCGACTGCCTGACTTGGAGATCGGCAAGGAGCGCCATGATGCGGCGGCGGCTCCGCTCGAGCACGGCATCGAAGATCGCGCGCTTCGATGGGTAGCGCCGGTAGATGGTATCCTTGCCGGCGCCACATTCCGAGACGACGCGCTCCATGGATGTCGCAGCATAGCCGTCCCTGGCGAACAATTCTGCGGCAACCGCAAGGATCCGGTCTTCGATCGCCTGCGCTTCCGCCTTGGTCGGCCGGCCGCCACGGCCTTCCCGCTTTGGGCCGGCACGCTTGCTGACGGATGCCTTGGCGGATGTCCTGCCGCGCCTGCCGGTCTTCACTGCCGTCTTCATGCCTTCCCCTGCGCGGCCCCGGAATCATCCGCTGGACTTTTAATAGTTCTAAATACTCGAAAATGCCAACCACATAACTGGACAGTTCCGTCCCGTTTTGTTTTAAGCCGGTCCGCAGATTTTGGGTGGGGTTTTGAAATGGGAATGACCGGGGGATCGCAGCGGACTCTGCGAGGTGCGGCGCTTTTGCTTGGTTCTACCGCTTTTCTGGCGTTCGACGTGCCGGCCTTTGCGCAAGGCTCCGCGCTGCCGCCGGTCACGGTGGACGCACCGCAAGCACAACGGGCGGCACGCAACGTCACATCACAGCGTCAACAGGCCGCGACGCGGCGCAGCGCCCGGGCGAGGAGCAATCCGACGGCACCGGCTGCTCCGGCGGCGACATCCGCAACAGGCCGGCAGGACACGCGCGACCGGGTGCTTGCCACCAGCCAGTCGACGGCGACGAAGACGTCCACACCCGTACTGGAGACACCGCAATCGGTCACCACGGTGACGCGCCGGCAGATCGACGAGCAGAATCCGCAGACCGTCGGCAACGCCCTGCAATACACGGCGGGCGTCCTCTCCGAACGCGACGCGACCACGCGCTATGACAGCGTGTTCCTGCGCGGCATCGGCGGCTTCGGCGTGTCGACCAATTTCGTCAGCTTCCTGGATGGATTAAAGCTGCCCCGCGGACAGGCTTTTGCGGTGACGTCAATCGATGCGTTCCTGCTCGACCGCATCGAGGTCATCAAGGGTCCCTCGGCCGTCCTGTACGGGCAGATCAGCCCCGGTGGTCTCGTCAATCTGGTCAGCCGCCAGCCGAGCGATGGCCCCTACAACGAGGTGCGCATCGAAGGCGGCAGCTACGGCCGCATCCAGGGCGGTATCACCAGCCAGGGTTCGCTGGATGCTGCGCATCAATGGCTCTACAGCATCAGCGCGATCGGCCGGATGTCGGGCACGCGCTATGACGACGTGGACGAGCAGCGCTTTGGCGTGGCGCCGGCGATCACGTGGCGCCCGGACGCCGATACGCAGCTGACGGTATCCGGCTTCTATCAGCGTGATCCCAAGGGCGGCTATTTCAACTCGCTCTATCCGCAATCGCTGGCGCCGGCAGCATACCGGCCGTATCTCAATCGCAATCTGAACATCGGCGACCCCGGGTTCGATCGTTTCGACCGCGAGCAATCGGGCATCGGCTATGTGTTCGACCGCCGCCTGAACGACGTCGTCAGCTTCCACTCGGCACTGCGCTACTCCAAGGTCGATACCGACTTCCAGTCGCTTCAAATGTTCGGCCCGCTGACCGCGGCCGGCACGATCCCCCGCGCGGCGATCCGGTCCACCGAGAGCGCCGACGGCATCGCCGCCGACAATCGCCTGCGCTTCGACTTCAGGACGTCAGCCGTCGAGCACACCGTGCTCGCCGGCTGGGACCAGCAGAACATGCGCAGCTCATGGCTCTATCAGTTCGGCGCCGCGACCTCGCTCGACGTCGTGAACCCCGCCTATTATCAGCCGGTGGGAACGCTGTTCCCGTTCATCAACAACGACCAGTCGCTGTCGCAGACCGGCATCTACGTCCAGGACCAGATGAAGTTCGGCGGCTTCCGCCTGACGCTCGGCACACGGCACGACTGGACGGAGCAAAACACCGACAATCGGATCTCCTCGACGAGGCAGTCGCAGGACAGCGACAAGCAGACCTATCGCGCCGGTCTCCTTTATCTCTTCGACAACGGTCTGGCGCCTTACGTCAGCTATTCGACATCGTTCGAGCCGACCATCGGTGTCGGGCCCGGCGGCCTGCCCTTCGTGCCCACGACGGGCGAGCAGTATGAAGGCGGCCTGAAATACAAGCCGGCCTTTGCCGACATGCTGTTCACCGCAGCCGTGTTCGATCTGCGCCAGCAGAACACGCTGACGCCGTCGGCCGTGCCGGGCGTCAGCGTGCAGCAGGGCGAGATTCGCTCGCGCGGCGTCGAGCTGGAAGCGCGCGGCAAGGTGACCGAGAACATCGAGATCGTCGCGGCCTCGACCTTCCTCGACACCAAGGTCACCCGATCGACCGACCTTGCGGCGATCGGCAAGCGCCCGCAGGCCGTGCCGACACATTTCGAATCGCTGTGGGCCAATTACAGCTTTCTCACCGGCGGCCTCGCCGGCCTGACCATCGGCGGCGGCGTGCGTTCGGTCGGCCCGAGCTATGGCGACGACATCAACAGCCTGGTTTCGCCGGGATATGTCGTGTTCGACGCCGCAGTACGCTACGACCTCGTCAATCTCGTGCGCGCCTGGAAGGGCGCGGAGGTCACGCTCAACGTCACCAACCTCTTCGACAAGAGCTACTACACCAGCTGCAGCTCCAACTTCTACTGCCAGTTCGGAAACGGCCGGCTCGTGCTCGCTGGCCTGCGCTACAGGTGGTGATCGCATGACGCGGTGCCGGCCATGACAGCAAGACGGCTGCGGTGGTGGTCCTGGATTCACAAGTGGAGCAGCCTGATCTGCACGATCTTTGCGCTGCTCCTGTGTCTCACGGGGCTGCCCCTCATCTTTCACGAGGAGCTGGGACCAAATCCCGCGATCGATGAGGTCGCCGAATCCGGCATCCGCGCGTCCGTCGACACGATGATCGCCCAGGCGCTCGCCGAGCGGCCGGGCGAGGTCGTGCCGTATCTGTTCTACGATCGCGAGAAACCGATCGTGAAAATACCGACCGCCGCCAGCATGACGTCTGCTCCGGACACCTTCTTCTACAAGGTGTTCGACGTCAGAACCGGCAAGGCACTCAGCGTCGATCAGCCCAATGAGGGCTTCATCTATGTCATGCTGCGGCTTCATGCCGATTTGTTTGCCGGTATCAAGGGCACGCTGTTCCTCGGAGGCATGGGACTGTTGCTGGCCGCTTCGATCGTCTCGGGCATGGTGCTGTACGGGCCGTTCGCGCGGCGCCGCGGGTTCGGCGAGATACGCAAGCGGCGCAGCAGCCGGCTGCGCTGGCTCGACCTGCACAATCTGCTCGGCATCATCACCCTGGCCTGGTTCGGCATCGTCACGCTGACGGGCGTGATCAATACGCTGGCGGCGCCGATCGAGCTGATGTGGCAGTCGAACCAGTTGATCGACATGGCGGCGCAAAACAGGGGACGGGCGCAAGGCGATCGCAGGGCTCCGGTCGACCTGGTGCTCGCCAGGGTCCGCGCGGCCGTGCCGGGAATGACGGTCACGACGCTCGCCTTTCCGGGCAGCCCGTTTTCAACGCCCACGCATTACGCGGCGTTCCTGACCGGGAATACGCCGCTCACGAGCCGCATCCTCAAGCCGGCCATCATCGATGCGGCCAGCGGCGAAGTCGTCGCCGTTCGCGACATGCCGTGGTACGCGACAGCCCTGTTCGTGTCGCAGCCGCTGCATTTCGGCGACTACGGCGGACTGCCGCTGAAGATCATCTGGGCGATCCTCGACATCGTCACCATGATCATCCTGATCAGCGGCCTGTATCTCTGGCTCGCCAAATGGCGCTTGGGCTCTGCTGTCGTCGACGCCGTGGGAGCAGCCCCGGCTGAGCCCGCCCGATGACGACAGGCCGGACAAGGCGAGCGCCCTGGGCGATCCCGGCGCTGCTGGCGCTCGTGACGCTGTTCGGTCTGCTCGCGGCCCTGATCGGTGAAGGGAGCATCTGGTGGCTCCTTTCGTGGGTGACGCTGGCGGTGCCTTGCCTGTGCAGCGGATATTATCTCGTCCGCGGCCTTTTGCCGCCCGAGCAACCCTGACACCGCGTCCGGTCCGCTCTCCGCACTGCCCGCATCGGAATTCGACGTTGCACACGGAACTTCCCGCGCTGGCTCCACTTTGAATCGGCAACGGAAGCATGCCCGATGAATGCCGAAACGGAACTCAAATTCCACCTTGCGCCGCGAAAGCTGTCATCCGTCCTGCGCGCCAGCGCTTCAAACGGACGACGCGGCGACCGGTCGGAGCAGGCGCTGGTGTCGACCTATTACGACACCAGCAAGCAGAAGCTCAGGCGACATGGTCTCACGCTCCGCGTCCGCAAGGTTGGCGACCACTACGTGCAGACCGTGAAGGCCGGCGGCTCCGGAACCGTGACACGCGGCGAATGGGAACATGAGGTCGCAGGCGCAAAGCCCGACTTCAGGAAGATCAAGAACACGCCTCTTGCGGACCTCGCGTCCAAGAAACTTCCGCGCAAGCTGCGGCCGGTGTTCCAGACCGAGGTCCATCGCACCACGGAGGCAAGGCGGGTGCGACGGAGCCAGATCGAGCTCGCCGTCGACCGCGGCCGCATCGGCGCCGGCCGGCGCTCGCGGCCGGTCGCCGAGCTCGAGCTGGAATTGAAGTCCGGGCAGGTCGCCGATCTGTTCCGACTGGCGCGCAATCTCGAACGCAGGACGGGCGCCGAGCTCGATCTGCGCTCGAAAGCCGAGCGAGGCTTTCAACTCGTGACGGGAAACGGCGCGGGCGCGCAGTACGCCGAACCGATCGAGCTGAAATGCGAGCTCTCGCCGCGCAACGCCTTCGGCGTGATCGCGCATTCGACGCTTCGCCAGATCACGGCGAATGCCGATCCGGTGCGGGAGATGGATTCGGAAGGTGTCCACCAGATGCGCGTCGGCCTGCGGCGCTTGCGGGCCGCGATCTCGCTGTTCTCCGACATCCTGCCGCGCGCCAGCACGGAGCGGATCAAGGCCGAGCTCAAATGGCTCACGGGCGAGCTGGCACCGGCGCGCGAGATCGATGTATTCCTCAATGAAAGCATTCGGCCGATCGCGGGCCAAGCCGTCCCGAAACGCGGCGCTCGCGCGCTCGCCAAGAAGTTTTCCGCAGAGCGAAGGGCCGCCTTTGCGCGCGCCCGCGAGGCCGTCGAATCGCCCCGCTACCGCCGCCTGCTGATCGACGTGATCGAGTGGATCGAAACCGGACAGTCCCGCGCCGGTGACGACCAGTCGATTGCTGCTTACGCCGCCGCAATGCTGGACCGCCGGATCAGGAACGCGCGCAAGCAGGGCAAGGATCTGAACGATCTCGACCCTGGACAGCGTCACAAGCTGCGGATCAAGATCAAGAAGATCCGTTACGCCGTCGACTTCTTCAGGAGCCTCTACAGCGATCGCGACTTCAAGCAGCTCGCAGGCCTCTCCGGCCGGCTGAAGACGATTCAATCCGCGCTGGGATCGCTCAACGACTTCATGACGCATCGCGAGCTGGCGACGGAGGCGGCGTTGGCGGCGCCGCCGGCGAACCGGCGCGCGCAGGCTTTTGCTTCAGGGTTCATCGTCGGCCAGGAGCGCGAGGCGGCGCACGGCCTGATGAAGGACGCCGCCAGGGAGCTGCATCGATTGCACCGGCTGCGGGTCGCGCCGGGCAAGTGACCGTGGGAGAACCGGGATGTCATGGGTCGGCAGTTGGCGAAATCAGTTCGGCTCCATCCTTCGCATCATCAGCGAGACGGAGGAGCGCATCGAAGGCACGTTCGAGACCGCGCTCGAGGACAGCGGCTTCTATGGACAAACGGTGCAGGTCACCGGGTTTCATCGGGGCAATTGCATCGGCTTTGTCGCCGTGGGCTCGTCTGCGACAGGCGACCGCGTCGTTTCGTACGCGGGACTGTTGCGCCACGGGAAGATGGAGACCGCCTGGTTCGTGGTCGCCGACCAGGCGCTGATTGCCGCCAACGAGGGCGATCCCGCCAAGCTCAAGCCGCTGAACTGGTGGCGTGCGGTGACAACCAACGTCGACACTTTCGAGCGGACATAGGGTTCGGCGTCCGGCCGGCGTTCACTTAACTTACGTTAAAGAACGTCACAGAATAGCCTCATTCCACCCGGGTTCGCCGTCGTATTTTGGTCCAGGATTGTTCCTTCTCTGCGGCGGGGCAGGCTTCATGAACCTGGAGACCTGCGATGCGCCGCCGTCATGTTGCGTTTGCGTTTTCCTTTACTTGCATTGTCGCGATTTCATCGGGCACCGCCGATGCACGCCCCGCTCGATCCCTCCTCGCGGCGCCGCCCGAGTGCAACGTCATCATGCCCTGCGACTTCTCCGGCTCGAACATGCGCACGACGGCATCGCGACTTCGCGCGCCGCGAGAGGTGACGGGACGCGTTGCCGTCATGCGGGTTGCGACGACGGAAGGCGCAGCCCAGGTCGTCGGCGGCCGCCCTTCCGGCTGCCCGCGCTCCTTCTGCGGATGCGCGGCGTCGATCCGCGTGTTCGGCCACATCGTGCCGGGATTGAATCTGGCTTCCAACTGGCTGCGCTTTCCGCGGACGTCGCCCGCGCCCGGGATGGTCGCCGCGCGGCACGGGCACGTCTTCGTTCTGGAGCAGCATGTCGGGGGAGACGTGTGGATGGCCTATGACGGCAACTCGGGAGGCCGGGCCACCCGCATTCACGCGCGATCGTTGCGGGGCTATGCGGTGGTGAATCCGCGAGTCGGGTGAACGAGGCCATCGCTCCGGCTTGGCACGGTCGTCCCGATCGTGTAACGCCACAAGAAAATTGCCGGGACGGAACGCTGATGGGGACTGCCGCCACCGACGACGCGGGCGATGCCAGCCGCGCGCTGATCTTCGCGCTCGTGGCACTCGCCTGCGGGCACATGCTCTCCACATTGCTGCGCACGATTCCGGCCGTCAGTCTCGACCTGATGGCGGCGGATTTCCGCATCGAGCCGCAGGCGCTGGCGAGCCTGACCTCCGTCTATCATTTTGCCTTTGCAGCCTCGCAGATCCCGGTCGGCGCGGCGATGGACCGGTTCGGCGTGCGGCCGGTGTCGCTCGGTCTGCTGGCAGGAACCGTATTCGGCGCGGTGGCCTCGGGGTTCGCGACGGGACCTGAAAGCTTTGCCGTCGGACAGCTCATGCTGGGCGTCGCGACCTCGGGCATGCTGATGTGCCCGATGACGCTCGCGGCCAAGCAATTGTCCGCGGCGCGCTTCGGATTGTGGTCCGGCGCCATCCTCTCGATCGGCAATATCGGCATGCTGCTGTCGTCGAGCCCGCTCGCCTTCGTGATCGAGCATTATGGCTGGCGGGCGGGGTTCTGGATCTCCGCGATCGGCGGCGTCCTCGTCGCGCTCGCGGTGTTCGTGCTGGTGCCGAGCCAGCCGGCCGAGCACAAGGACGACTCCTCGCCGCTGTCGCAGATGATCGAGGTGTTAAGGCTCGGCCTGTCGCGGCCGCTGCGCGGCCTGATCGCGCTGGCGCTGGTGTCGCTGGCGAGCACGCTGGTGCTGCGCGGCCTGTGGGGCGGGCCATGGCTGATGGAGATCAAGGGACTGACGCGGGTCGAGGCCGGCAACCAGCTCGGCGCGTTCACGCTGGCGATGATCGCCGGGCCGTTGATCGTCGGCATGATCGATCGCAGGCTCGGCCGCCGTCGCGAACTGGTTGCCGGCACGCACGCGGTCGCCGCGCTGCTGCTCGCGCTGATGGCACTGGGAGCGCCGCACTTTGCCGTTGCATGGCTGTTCGGCGTGACCGTCATGCCGCCGTCCTACGATCTGGCACTGTTCGTGCTCATCGGGCTCTTCACCTCCGCGCAGCCGCTGCTGTTCGGCATGTCCAGGCAACTCGTCGACGCGCAGGTCGCAGGCAAGGCACTCGCGGCCGTCAATCTCGCCTTCTTTCTCGGCACGGCGCTGATGCAGTCCGTCACCGGCGCGGTGGCGGCGCTCGCGGGGCTGCCGGCCGTGCTGCTGTTCATGGCGGCTGCGCTGGCGTTCGGCGTGCTGATCTTTTTGATCTACACACGGCCTGTCTGAGCCCCTTGCGAAATGCAAAGCCGCAGGAGATGCTGCGCCGCTATCTGCATCAAGGGAATTCCAGTCCATGCCTGTCGACCACAAAGCCGCCACCGATCGTCTCATGCGCTTCCTCTCTGTAGAGGGCGTCACCGGACAGGAGGCGGCGATCGGGCGTGAGCTCACCGCCGCGCTCAAGGAGGCCGGCGTGCCGGCAAAGGCGATCCGGCTCGACGACGCCAACACGCGCATTCCCGTGCCGACCGAGACCGGCAACCTCATCGTCGACCTGCCCGGCCGCGGCACGCTGCACAACCAGCCGCGGATCATGTTCATGACCCACATGGACACGGTGCCGCTGTGCGCCGGCGCCAAACCCAAGAAATCCGGACGCAAGATCGTCAACGAGGCCAGGACCGCGCTCGGCGGCGACAATCGCTGCGGCTGCGGCGTGCTGGTGACGCTGGCGGCCGAATTGGCAAAACAGAAGCTCGATCATCCGCCGATCACGCTGCTGTTCTGCGTGCGCGAGGAGAGCGGGCTCTATGGCGCGCGCCACGTCAAGCTGGACGAGCTCGGCTCGCCGGTAATGGCGTTCAACTATGACGGCGGCTCGGCTTCCAACGTCGTGATCGGGGCCGTCGGCGCCGACCGCTGGACCGTCGAGATTTTTGGCCGCGCCTCGCATGCGGGCGTCGCACCCGAGCGCGGCATCTCCTCGACCATGATCATGGCCCTCGCGCTGGCGGACGTGAAGGCCGGCGGCTGGTTCGGCAAGGTGGTGAAGGGCAAGCAGCAAGGCACCAGCAATGTCGGCCCCGTCACCGGCGGCGAAGGCCGCCCCGCGGGCGATGCCACCAACGTCGTCACCGACTACGTGCATGTGCGCGGCGAAAGCCGCAGCCATGACGGAAAATTCTTCAAGGAGATCACCAAGGCCTACAAGGCCGCGTTCGACAAGGCGGCCAAGAAGGTGACCAACGCGCAAGGCAAGTCCGGCAAGGTCAAGTTCAAGGCCGAGACCGACTATTATCCGTTCCGCATGAAGGAGAACCTGCCGGTCGTCAAACGCGCGATCGAGGGGGTGTCGGCCGTGGGCGGCACCCCGAACGTGCGCTGCGCCAATGGCGGCCTGGATGCCAACTGGATGGTGCGCCACGGCGTTCCGACCGTGACGTTCGGCGCGGGGCAGAACGAGGCGCACACGATCGACGAATGGATCAATCTCGACGAATATGATCGTGCCTGCGCGCTGGCGCTGCAGCTTGCGACGATGAGATGAGTCCGTAGGGTGGGTTAGCCGTGCGGATTGCGCGAAAGCGCAAACCGATCGGCGTAACCCACCACGTCTCTGCCCACGCGAAGAATAAAGAGGTGGGTTACGCCAGCGGACTGCGCTTCGCGCAGCCGCCAGCTAACCCACCCTACGAAGAAGAAGAAGAAAACACAGGGAGGCCACATGGCACGCATCGCAAGCATCGAGACCGGACTCTACCGGATCCCCCTCCCCGTTACGCTGTCCGACTCCACGCATGGCGAGATCGCGGCGTTCGAGCTGATCACCTGCCGCGTCCGCGATGCCGATGGCGCTGAAGGCGTCGGCTACACCTATACGGTCGGGCGCAACGGCGGGGCGACCGCCGACATCCTCGGACGCGAGATCCCGCCGCTGGTCGAAGGGCGCGAGGCCGACGACACCGAGGCGATCTGGCATCGTGTCTGGTGGGGGCTGCATTACGGCGGGCGCGGCGGGCCGGCCGTGCTGGCGCTCTCGGCGCTCGACATCGCGCTGTGGGACCTGAAGGCGCGCCGCGCGAAGCTGCCATTGTTCCGCCTGCTCGGCGGGTTCGATGCGCGCGTACCCTGCTATGCCGGCGGCATCGACCTCGATCTCTCCGTCGAGGCGCTCTTGAAGCAGACCGACGGCAATCTCGCGAAGGGCTTTCGCGCCATCAAGATGAAGGTCGGCCGGCCCGACCTCAAATCCGACGTCGCCCGCGTCGCCGCCATGCGACAACATCTCGGCGATGGCTTTCCGCTGATGGCGGATGCCAACATGAAGTGGACGGTCGAGGAAGCGATCCGCGCCGCCCGCGCGTTCGTACCCTACGATCTCACCTGGCTCGAGGAGCCGATCATCCCCGACGACGTCGCGGGCCATGTCCGCATCATGCAGGAGGGCTGCGTGCCGATCGCGGCGGGCGAGAATCTGCGCTCGCTGTGGGAGTTCAAGAACTACATCGCCAGTGGCGCGGTGTCCTATCCCGAGCCTGACGTCACCAATTGCGGCGGCGTCACCGCCTTCATGAAGATCGCGCGGCTGGCGGAGGCCTTCAACCTGCCGGTCACCAGCCACGGCGCGCACGACATCACCGTGCATCTGCTCGCGGCCTGCCCGAACCGGTCGTATCTCGAGGCGCACGGTTTCGGGCTGGACAGCTATATCGAGCATCCGCTGGTGCTCGAGGATGGCAAGGCGCTGGCGCCGTCGCGGCCGGGCCACGGCATCGGCTTCGACTGGAAGGGCCTGGCGAAGCTGGTGGCGTAGGGCGGATCCGCGGCCGGAGGTGCGCCCCCTCTCCCGCTTGCGGGAGAGGGTTGGGGAGAGGGTGCCTCCGCAGCGAGACCCCCAATGACGATCGAGCCCTCTCCCGGCCTCTCCCGCAAGCGGGAGAGGTGAAGCGGAGCGCGTGGCGCGATCGGTCTGCACCAGCAATCACCGTACGCATTGCTGCACGCGAGGCATTCGCTGGCGCTTGGTGCGGCGTCCCAATATTCGGCTATGCTGGCTGCAAGCCGGCCCTCCCAGTGAAAGATCCCCTGCCTTGACACCCGAGCTGCACCAGAAATTGACCGCGTGGCGCCGGCATCTGCATGCCCACCCCGAACTGTCCCTCCAGGAGACGGCGACCGCCGCCTTCGTGCAGGACAAGCTCACCGAGCTCGGCATTCCGTTCGAGGCTGCTATCGGCGGCCACGGCATCGTCGCGACGTTGACGCGCGGGTCGGCGCAAGGCTGCGTCGGCCTGCGCGCCGACATGGATGCGCTGCCGATCACCGAGGACACCGGCCTGCCCTACGCCTCGAAGACATCAGGCGTGATGCATGCCTGCGGCCATGACGGGCACACCGCCTCGCTGCTTGGCGCGGCGGCCCTGCTCGCCGCCGACACCAGTTGGAGCGGCACGGTTCACTTCATCTTCCAGCCGGCCGAGGAAGGTTATGGCGGCGCGCGCACAATGGTCGCGGCCGGACTGTTCGAGCGCTTCCCGATGGAGCGGGTGTTCGGCTTTCACAACTGGCCCGGCCTTCAGGCCGGCAGCATCGCGATCCATGACGGCGTCGTCATGGCCTCCGGCGGACGCGTCACCATCACCATCGAGGGCCATGCGGGACACGCCGGCATGCCGCATCTGACGCGCGATCCGGTGATGGCGGCCGGCCATCTGATCGTGGCGCTGCAGTCGATCGTCTCGCGCAGTGTCGATCCGCTCGACACGGCGGTGCTCTCGCTGTGCACGATCGAGGGCGGCACCGCGCCGAACCAGATCGCGGGACGCGTCACCATCCGCGGCACGCTGCGGTTTCATCGCGAGGAGATCAAGGACACCATCCTGGGCGGGATCGAACGGACCTGTGCCGGCGTCGCCACGAGCTTCGGCGTCAAGGTCACGCCCGAGATCGTCATGGGCGTCGGCGTGGTGATCAACAGCCCGGCCGAGGCCGGCCTGGCGCGCTTCGCCGCCGGGAAGGTGCAGGCGCCTGTCCGCCGCGACCTTGCGCCGAGCATGGCCGGCGAGGACTTCGCCTTCTACCTCAAGCATCGGCCCGGCGCCTTCGTCTGGATCGGCAACGGCGAATTGCGCGACGGCGCCGAGCTGCACGGCCCGCGCTACGACTTCAACGACGCGATCCTTCCCGTCGCATCCAGCTGGATGGCCGAGGTTGCCAAGACGGCGCTCAGCGCGAACTAGGGCGTGTACTCATCAATTGGCCGCATCAGCTTTACTCTCGAAAGCAGACCTCAGAGCGGACACACCATGATGTCCGCCAGTAGACGACCCGTCGCCGTTCTACAGATTTTTCAGCAAGCGCTGGTGAAGAGTTGCGGCATTGGGCTGCCTGGCGGCCCACTCCCTGTTATGTTCCCCATCGATCTTCACCCAGTACGTACGCGTAGGCGCATCGCTCCCATCGAGTGAGTTGAAAGTGCATGACGCCCTTTCTCGAATGATGGCGCCGATCGAGTCCTGAGCTTGGTAGTCGATGAGCGCGATATACTGAACCGGCGGCCCCCGCGCGGCCCGGATCATGCCTTTTCTCATTGCTTCAGGTCCGGCCCGCTCCGGCTCGGCGAAAAATTCATCCCACGTGATCGTTCTTCTGGAGTCGTCCAGGCCAATCCGTTGATAGGTGGAGGGAACCGCCAGCCGCTCTTGGATTGCCTTTTCGCAGGTCTGCACAAATTGAGAAGTGAACGGCGAATAGCCACGGACGTAAGCATACCCGAGAACAGCGACACCGAGGACCAGGAACGCTGCGATGGCAAGCCTAATCTTCATCTGTGACTCTTACAGGTCTTTGCCAACTTGGCTCTGAGCGATGGGCACCAGGGTGCAATACTCTCAATCACGCATTTGATCGCGCTGGCGTAGGAAAACAAAGGACATCACGCCGTTCACAACAAAAAAACCGCAGATGACGACGGCGGCGTATTCACCGGGAAGCCCAAGAAACATCATGACGAAGATTAGGGCGACTGCCCATGCAACGTTGATCATGATTCGTTTGAACAGCGCTCCATAGGTTGGGACACCCGCGAACCAGTCGCTCAAGAAGTACCACAGACTCATACGGCCTCATTCTGGCGAGCTGCAACGGACGGACCGATTACCGTAACTCGAACGAGACTAAGCGTGCATTAACGGGCCCGCACAACCCGGCAACTCAAATGTGCCACTTTGTCGCTGGCGGTTGCGACGTCCCATTCGGCTCTCTCTGGCCAACGTCTGGTTTGGGTCACAAGCCGCCAGTTGGCAAGCAGTTCGGCAAAGCCAGCCACGGGCCAGAAGCTGAAATTCAGGACGGTAGGTCGCGAGGCGGAACTTGATGTGAACGACGGCCATGACGAAAGGCACGGACAAATTCGAAACCACAATAAGCAATTATCGAAAGGATGATGAGGGCAGGGACGAATTTGCCGGGATGACGCACGAGCTCGTGAATGAACAAACGGAAGGTGAACCAGAGCGCAAACCAAAAATCGTCATGTATCATCATTTCGTGTTCGTCCGGGCCCAGATGCGAAAATCTACCCTTCAGTAATACCTGCAAGCCAAGTCATAGCGTCGGACGTGAGGTTTGGGCTCCGCCACCGCGACCCTAATTGGATCACCAACCTTCCCCTCAAAGCGCACGCAGCGCCCAATAACGACGTCGATTACCGGCGGCACCTTGTTCGCTTCCCAATCCTCAACTTGCATCTGCACGGCATCGTTAGAGCACTCCCTCGATACGCCAAGGATGCGACCGGAAAGAACCTTCGCTCCCTGGCGCGGCTTATCGCATGTTGTAAGTGCAAATTCTGCACGACACCTAATCGGAACGCATTCCGTATCATGTGCGGAAGCAGCGAGCGGTTGGACAATCACAATCAAGGGAAGGAAAAGCGCGGATGTCATAAATCTAAGCATTACTGGCCCGCTCGCCGTGGGTAGAGAGATTGGGTGAGCGGAAAATTGAAGAGATGCTGAGCACCGAGAAGGAGTACTGAAAAATCACGGTGAAAACGCCGAGGAGCAAGCCAATAACTAGGCCGCCAAATGCGGGAAGTGCATGCACGGTTCAGCCCCTATCATCCGCTGGCGTTCCGTCTAAAGGAAACTAGCTAAAGTTTAGTATCAGGATACACTCAATTTGGATGTTGACCCTCCGCCAAGGATCAAGGCTCGCGAACGCGAAGTCTTTTTTCCAAGCTTGTTGGAATGGTCGCTATATCGGTCGTGGTGGCGACATTGCTTTTCGGTGGGGGCAAGGATGCTAGCACCTTTGGTTTTGTCGGTCTCTTAGTAGCAACCTTCTGGGGGATACCGGCCATCGTTGTGATCACGCTGTACCGTTATGTCGAAAAGCGCGATCATGATCGGTGATCTAAAGGTCTGCTACGGGTCAAAGGCCGCCTTGACCAGTTTGCATGGCCCCGCTCGAGTCCCCTTCAGGAAGCAGACCTCGTAGAGGCAGCCACGGGCCACAAGGGACATCGAGGCTCAATTCCCACCGAAGCGAAACCGGACAGAGACGCTATGCTTCAGTCCGTATCTTTACCGTGCTCGCAACTTGAGCGAGAGATTCTTCAACAAGATCAAACACTGTCGGCGTGTGGCAACGCGCTGCGACAAGCTCGCGGCCAACGACCTCGCATTCCTCCAGCTTGCATCCATTCGGCTATAGTTGCGCGAGTCCAGGCATGCGAAGGCGGCGAGCCTGGTGCTCGCCGCCTCCGGCATGGTCAGCATCCGCGACAGATGATCAGCTTGCGATCGATCTCCTCGTCGAGACGCCGCAGCTCGGCGTCGACGGGCGAGGCCTGCACGAGCTCCAACATGTCGCTGGGCCGCGGCTGTCGGTGTCCGACGGGAGCTTGCCGGAACAGGTCCGCGAACCTTGTCGGGGCGAGACTGCCGGGCGGGCCGATCACCGAGCGGGCGCCGGCGCGCGCGCCTTCTCCCGCCCTGAGACTCGAAACCGGCCAGAACAACACCGTAGCTGCGACGATGGTCACACCAAGTCTGATCGACATCATTCTTCTCCTATCGCGGTGACATTGCGAAGCCGCGCCTGTCCTGGATAGGAGATGCCGGCTACCCGGCCATGTCGCCCGCGATGCGATCGCGTTACGGCTGAAACCGCCTGCAGATCATGCTTCAGGAAACCCCGGCTATTCGCCTCGATCTGCCGCCCGTCGCGGACGAGGCGAGGCTCCGCGCCAGCACGCCGGCGAGCTCCGCCGACACCAGCGGATGATGAACGAGCTCGGTGATGCCCGACGTCTCGAGCGAGGGCATCGCCAGGTCGCGCGTCGAGGGCGCCGCCAGGATGATCGGCAGATCCGCTGCGGCATCATGCAACGCCGCCGCGACATCGAGCGAGGAGCCTCCGGGCAGATGACACACCAGCGCCGCGTCGAAGCGGGCGTGCGCGGCCCGGCAGGCGGCGATGGCTTCCGCCAGCCTGGTGAAGCCGACGGGTTCGTAGCCGAGCGCCGCGAGGATCTCCTCATAGCGCAACAGGCGGCGGCGATCGGTGTCGATCACGAGCACGGTTTCGCCGGCGCCAAGGAGCGCCGGATCGGAGCCGTGTGAAGGCAGCTGTGGCTCTCGGGCTCGCCCGAGGGCAGCCAGACGTCGAAGCGCGTGCCGGCGTCCGGCCGGCTCCGCACCGCGACGGCGCCACCATGTTGCTCGACGATCTCGCGCACCGTCGCAAGCCCGAGGCCGTTGCCGTCCGGGCGGGTGGTGAAGAACGGCTCGAATATCCGCTCCAGCGTCGCCTCGTCCATGCCGGGACCTGGATCGGTGACCGAAATGACGATGAAGCGGCCAGGGCCGACGTCGCAGCGCCCGACCGGCAGCGGCCTTGCGAGATCGCACGTCTTGATGCGGAGCTCGATGCGGCCGGGCTCCTTCATCGCTTGCGCCGCGTTGTTGCAGAGATTCAGGATCACTTGCTGCAACTGGGCCGGCTCCCCGGTCACGACGGACGCTTCGGCCGTTTCGCTCACCTCGAGCCTGACATACGAGGGCAGTGACGCGGCGAGCAGCGACCTGGTTTCGTCGATCAGGGTCTTGACGCACACGCGCTCCCGCCTGCCCTCGCCGCGGCGGCCGAAGCTGAGAATCTGCTCGACCAGCTCGCGCGCCCGCTCGCCGGCCCGACGGATCTCGGCGAGGCTCGCGGCGGACCGGCTTCCCGACGGAATCCGCGCGTCGGCCATTTCGGCGTAGCCGAGAATTGCACCGACGATGTTGTTGAAGTTGTGGGCGATGCCGCTGGCAAAGGTCCCGATGGTCTCCATGCGGCGCGCCTGCTGCAGGCTCGCCTGGAGACGCTCCTTCTCGCCCTCGAGCCGGGCCCGCCTGATCGCGTTGCGAATCGCATCGAAAGCCATGCGAAACAGCGAGACCTCGGACCAGTATCTGAGTGCGCCTCCGTGCAGGGCGTCGAAGCCGAGAATGCCATCGCGACCTTTGTGGGCCGCCATGATGCAGAGCCAGCCGCTCACGCCGGCTTCGGCGAGCAGGTTCATCGCCTCGTGGGGATGCGAAGCGCTCACCTTGGGGATGTAGACGATGCCGTCGTCGCCGCCGTCGGATCGCGACGCGAGCCTCAGCACCCGTTGCGGCCAGCCCTGTTCGAACCCGACGCCGTCGCGGGACCACCGATAGCTGTGCGTCGTCATGCCGACCTCGCAGACATAATAGGCACGGTCCGCGCCGATGCATCCGGCCAGCTGGTGGAGCGCCATCTCGACGTCGGCGGCGATCCGCTCGCTGTTCGAATTGATGAACAGCATCGAGATGTCGGCGATCACGTGCTCGAACGCGGCGCGGCGGCGCAGCACCATGGCCCGTTTGCGGAGCAGCATGCCGAAATAGATGATGCCGGAGAGCAGCAGCAGCGAGGTGATGTACTGGAGCAGCCGCGTCTTGCGCGCCGAGGCGCGCGCGGCGAGCTGACGCTTCATGATGACTGCCAGCATGGCGTCCTGCTCGCGATTACTGGAATCGGCAACGAGCGTCCTCAGGATGGTGTCGATATCAGGCAGCAGGTCATGCAGCATCTGTCCGTGGGTCAGCAGCGCTCGAACCGAATCCTTCTCCGCCGGCGGCGCCTGCAGTTGCGCCAGCTCTTCCAGGCGGTCCTCGACCTGGCGCGCAGCGGCGTCCGAAGTGTCGAGCGTCAGGCGCAGCATGGCGGCCGCCAGCGCGGAGGCGGCCGTCACCAGCGGCCGCGAGTCCGACTCGGCCAGCTTGTCGCTGAACAGGCCGAAATAGGCAAAGGAGTTCTGCAGCAGCGCATTCCGGCTCTTGAACCGCTCGATCAGGCTCTCCTGCCGGCCGGCCCGTGCCGACAGGACATCGATGGCCCTCGTCTGCTCGGCATCGAGGCCCGCCGTGTCGCGCAGCCGCGTCAAGGCATCGTCATAGGCATTCACCATTTGCACCAGCGCATCGTAATTGCGCGACAAGCCGGCGCGCGCGGTGAGGACCTCCCGGGTCATCCCGCGCTCGAACCGGGTGAAATCCCCGAGCGCCTGAAGCTGGCTGTCGTAACGCGCCGAATTGACGTTCAGCCCGTTGAGCAGGAGCCAGGTGAGAAGCGCGAGCACGAACGCGACGCTGACGACGGCGGGAGCTGATTTCATGGCGAGCCACCGACGGGCGCACCGCGATAGGTCCCGGTCAGGCTGTTGAGGAAGGCGACGAGCGCCCTGGCCTGCCGGTCTGTCAGCGTGGCGTTCAACTGTGCCAGCGCCATCTTGCGAACCGCGTCCTCGAGCGTCGGCGCGCTGCCGTCATGAAAATAGGGGGCGGTCGTCGCGACGTTGCGCAGGCTCGGCACGCGCAGGATTTTCGGCTCGGGTGACGCCAGCGGATGGAATATGCCGTGCCGCTCGAACAGATTGCCGCCGACGTTGACGCCTTGGTGGCAGGCCGAGCAACCCAGCGACTTGAACAGGCGGTATCCGTCCAGTTCGTCGGCCGACAGGGCTGCATCGTCGCCCTCCAGCCAGCGATCGAACCTGCTGCCCGGTGTGAGCAGCGTGCGCTGATAGCTTGCGAGCGCGTCGATGACGCCGGCGCTGTCGGGGCGCCGGCCATAGGCCGCGACGAAACGATCGCGCATGTCGGGATCGGCATCGAGCTTTGCGGAGATCTCCGCCGCGCTGCTGCCCATCGTGTGCGGGCTTTCCAGCGATGCCTTGATGTCGGCCTCGACGGTACGGAATTTTCCTTCCCAGCTGAAACGAAAGCTGAGCGTCGAATTGAAGACGGTGAGCGTGTTGAGCGCGAGCTCCACCCCGTCGAGGCTGACATCGTGCCGTCTCTGGCTCGCGCCGTTGGTCGCGGTATCGTGGCAATATTGGCAGGCGCGGGAATTGTCATGCGAGAGCCGGCGATCGCCGAACAGTTTCTCGCCAAGCGCCGCCTTCAGTGGATCGACGGCGGGAGCCGGCGGAATCGGCGTGATCGGCTCACCGCGGTCGAGCACTGGTGCCGGCGGCGACTGCGACGGCGCGGGCGTGACTTCGACGCAGCACAGCAACACCGCGCAGATCGCGATCACCCCACCCCGATAGCCGGCGCCTGGTCCGGCTCCTCGAAATCCAGTCAATAGTCGCACTGCCAGTGATATGGGGATGGAAGCGGAAGCGACGGCGTCCGCTCAACGGCTTTTGATGGAAGCGCTATGATTTCGTGAACGTGGCCATCCCCAGACGAGAGGACGCTGGCCGAACATGCCGGCCTTGAAGCTGCCCGAGATCATCGAACGGCAGGCAGCGTGGCACACGCCCAGCCCGGCGAAGGCGAGGTAGACGACGTCAGCAATCATGACAGTACCTCACGGTCCACTCGATTTCCGAACGGCTGCGGATTCCGAGATCGCGCAATGTCCGGTCGTCGAGTTCCTTCAAGGCCGCAACGGCCCTCCTGATCGCGCGCTCCCGGCGCACATGCGCCAGCAGAACCGTCAGCGTTTCACCGGCCGAGCGCAGCCAGCTCCAGCGCCGCTCCGGTTGCGTGTCGGGCGGCAGGACGCGATCGAATTTGACGACATTGCCGGTGCTGCAGGTTCCGCGGCCATCGCCGTCCTGCACCGGACTCGCCGGCTCGCCGGCCTCCGGGTACGGCTCCCAATCGCGCCGGGCGGCGAGGATTGCGTGAACCGGCATGGCCGCGGACGGATGCAACGCGGCGCCATAGAGAGCAAACCCTTCCATGAAGGAAAAGGCCACCGACCGGAATAGGCTGACCTCTCGATTCGACGCCGCAGCTTGCAGTACAGGGTCCGAACCGGTCTCCGCGTGATCCAACCTCGCGGTGCGGGCGAGACGGGTCACGCCGCGGCCATCGGGCCAAGCGACCTGCCCCCGCCCGTCGGGCTCTGCGTCATCCGGCCGAACGGAACGGATCACACTGCGAGAATGCGTCTTCATCGTAAATCTCCCACACGCTGTTCGTGGGAGGCAATGTGCAAGCCGGGCGTTACAGCGAAATCACCGTCATCGGCAAAGGGGTTACAGTTGCAATCCCGCGGCCGCGTTTCTGCTTGCGCACGACCTTTTCGGAAAAACGCTGCACACCTTGTGCTAGCGCGGCCCTCCGGGTCCGGAGCATGCTCTAGAACGGTTCTACGGGAACCGCGAAGACATAGCCGACGCCGCGCTCGGTCTGGATGACGCGCGGCGCGCTCGGATCGGACTCCAGCTTGCGCCGCAGCCGCAGCACCTGGACGTCGATGCTGCGATCGAAAATGTCCTCATGGATGCGGGTCGCCTGAAGCAGATGCTCGCGGGTCAGCGGGCGTTGCGGCGCCTCGAGGAAGGCCAGCAACAAGGCATACTCCCCCTTGCTGAGCGGAACCGGCGTTTCGCTGGGATCGATGAGCTTGCGGCCGCGGCGTTCCAGCTTCCATCCGCCGAAGCGATAGCCTCCGCGCTCGGGATCGCGGGCGCGCGCGGCCCGGCCCATCTCCTGTCGCCGCAACACCGCCCGAACACGCGCCAGCAGTTCCCGCAGCGAGAACGGCTTGATGATGTAGTCGTCGGCGCCGAGTTCGAGCCCGACGATGCGGTCGATCTCATCCGGGCGATGACCAGTCGTGATGATGACGGGCACGTCGGAATGCGAACGGATTTCCCGCAGCAGGTCCAGACCGTCCTCTTGACCGAGGCGAAGGTCGAGAATGATCAGGCTGGGCTGACTGGCTTCGAGATAGTGGTTCAGCTCAGACCTGCTGGACGCCGCCCGGGTCGGGACATTGTGCTCCTCCAGATATCTGATCACCATCTGTCGCAAGGTGGGATCGTCGTCGACGACGACGATGTGGCCAACATCTGCAAGCATACTTCTCTCTCAAAATCTGCCGTCACCAACCGGGTCACGTTCAAGATCGGCAATCATTCAAATTGGTATCAGCGACAGCCAAAAAGGTCGGCATGCGCCGCCGCTGTCCATGATGTTTCGATGACGCCATAAGCCGGTATTTCTGCGGCCAAGTCCGCTGGATGTCGCAGACGTGAAGCATTGTGATCCTAGCTAATGCTACTTTTGAGCGATTCCAGTGTCCCGGCCGGCGTGATTGTTCGCCGGTGACGAAGGGACTGTTCGACGATGACGACGGGCCGCGTCGCTGACGGCGACTCGACCGCGTGCGTGTTCGCGGGGCGCAGCGTCGCCTGCAGCCGCGCGCCACGCCCGCGCGCGTTCAGCGCGCACGAAAGTCGCGAACGTGCAGCCGGGCGAGACCGGCCGCACGGATCATTCGCCGGGATGCGTCAGGAACGAGGCAGACCCACGAGGTACTGGTAGATCGCAGCGAGCTCGTCGTCGTCCATCCGCCCGATTGGCCGCCACGGCATTTGCTCGGCGAGCCGATGTCCGTTCGGATCGACGCCCGTGCGCATGGTGGCGATGAACTGCGCCTGGCTCCAGTCCTTGACGACACCGAGATCGGGTCCGAGCGGCGGCAATTGTCCGGGCACGCCGCCTGCGAGATCCTTGCCATGACATTCGCGGCAATCCTGATAGGACAGCAGGTACCTGCCGTAACGGGCTGTCGGCCCCTTCGGCGGCGCGATGATCACACCGGTGAACACCGGCTTGGCATCCGGCAACAATCCCGCGCCCAGCATCGCAAGGCCCAGCAGGGTGAAGCGATCCGGAGGATCGGGCGTCTGCCCGCCGGTCGCGGGCAAGCTGCGGATATAGGCGATCACGGCATGGGTGTCCTCGTCACTGAGCCGGCCGGCATTGGTGAAGGACATGATCGCGAGCCATCGGCCGCGCGCGTCGACGCCATTGCGAATGGCGCGAAAGATCTCGCCATCGGACCAATGCTTCAACGCTCCTGCAGGGGTCAGGTTCGCGGGCACGAAGGAGCCGATGGGAAGCGGGAGATCCCTGCCGACGTCGCCGCCACCGGACAGCACGCCGCTGTTCGAGTGACATCCGGCGCAGAAGCTGTCGGCGACCGCCCTGCCACGGGCAATCCGTTCCGTCGTGGCCTCGACCTCGAGATCGGGGACCGGCGCGGAGCGCCAATGCTGCTTGACGATGCCCGCTGCCGTCAGCGCACTCACGCCGGACAGCGCGACGGCCGGCATTGCCGCCAGAACGACGCCGCAGCATTTCACGAGAGGATGCCTGGCCCGCAGGGCGCGCGCGCCGGACCAGACCAGAAGCGCGATGAGAGCAACGATCGCAGCCAGGACGACAAAATTCTGCATGGTCGTTCCTCAAAAAATTCTGCGCTGGTCGAAGCCTGCGCAAATATGCCTGTCGTCAATCATCGCCTTCGGCTGAAATAGCCGCTCAATATCTGCGGCCCGCCGACCGGCGCTCCGGCGGCTTACGAGCGCGCCATTACCGTCCCGTTTCATCGCGGGGCGCTCGCGTTACAATTGTAATTCCTGGCCGCGGACTTCATCGCCGCTCGTACGACCGGCCCCGGCAGCGCCACGATGCGTTGCCGGCGTAACCATTTGGCGATCACCGGAAGCCTTGGTGTAACGACGATCCCCTCAATTGCCTCTGCTCAATCGAGCGGCCGCCCTGTTGGCGACCGAGCATCGATCATCAAGAGGTCATCTCCCATGAAGATTCTTATCGCTTCGACGCCTGCGACGGGTCATCTCAATCCGATGCTGGCGATCACGCAGATCCTGGTCGCCGAGGGCCACGAGGTTGCCTTCATGACGGGCACCGCCTTTCGTGCCCGCGTCGAGGCCAGCGGCGTCAAGTTCTTTCCGCTGCCGGAGGGGGCGGACTTCGATCCGAACGACATCTTCTCGCTGGTCCCGGAACTGAAATCCATCCCACCGGGCCTCGAGTGGTTCCGCGTGGCGTTGGAGCGCATCTTCGTCGATGCCATTCCGGCGCAGCACCAGGGACTCCTGCAAGCGTTGCAGCAGTTTCCGGCCGACATCATCGTCGGCGACGACATGCTGTTCGGCGTGCTGCCGATGCTGCTCGGACCGCGCTCGCAGCGACCGCCCATCGCACTCTGCGGGACCTCATTCCTGCATTGGGCGCGCGAGGACGGCGCGCCCAATTTCCTCGGCTTGCCACCGGCAAAGACCATCGAGCAGCGCGATCAATATGCCGCCAAGGCGCGGGAGTTCGATGCGGCGGTCGATCAACCGGTGGCACTGCGCCTGAACCGGGCGCTGAAAAGCCTCGGCGTCGGGCCGATATCGATGCCGCTATTCCATTCCGTGGTCGCCCTCGCGGATGCCTATCTGCAATTGTCGGTGCCGAGCTTCGAATTTCCCCGCGAGATCCCGTCGTCGGTGCATTTCGTCGGCACGCCTCCGATCATTGCCAACCAGGTTCCGCCGCCGTCATGGGCCGAGGAGCTCGACGGTACACGCAAGATCGTTCTGGTGACGCAGGGAACGGTGGCCAACCACAATTTCAACCTGCTGGTCGCCCCGACGCTGGCAGCGCTGGCCGACGAGCCCGACATCATAGTGGTCGCGACCGCAGGCGGCCGCCCGGTGGACGCCATTCCCGGCAAGGTCCCCTCGAACGCACGCATCGCCAGCTATCTGCCGTTCGAATGGCTGCTGCCGAACGTCGACGTGCTCGTCACCAATGGCGGCTATGGCAGCGTCAACCAGGCCATGAGCTTCGGCATCCCGCTGGTCACCGCGGGATTGACCGAGGACAAGGCCGACGTCAACGCGCGGGTCGCATGGTCCGGCGTCGGCATCGACCTCGAGACCAACGAACCGACGCCGGAAGCCATACGCAATGCGGTGCGGGCGGTGCTCGACCAGCCGCGCTATCAGCTGCGCGCGACGCAGATCGCGGACGAATTCGCCGAGATCGATACGCGGGCGGAGATTGTCCGGATCATCGGCGAACTCGTGACCGACGAGACCGAGGTCTCACGACTGCGCGCGACCGCTGCGAGCCAGGGGCGGCGTGCCGGCCGGCGCGCCTGATCGCTGCCGCCTGACGGAATGATGGAGCGCGGCGCGACCGCGCTCCATTGCCTCGTGAAACCTCGCCACGCGCCTTCGGATCTTCGTCCATGCGGATCGAACCAGACTCCTTTGCATTCACAGTGCTGCTCGGCGCTCTCGCGGCCGTGCCGTATTCCGGCATCGACATCAATCTGCCGGCACTGGCAGCCACCGGCGCCACGCTGGGCGCAAGCGCCTCGGAGGTCGGGTTGACGATGAGCTCCTTCATGCTGAGCCTTGCCACCGCGCCGCTGATCTACGGACCGGTCTCGGACCGCACCGGCCGCAAGCCGGTTCTGGCGTTTGGCCTTGCGCTGTTCATCGCCGCCAGCATCAGTTGCGCGCTTGCCACCTCGTTGCCGCTTCTGCTGGTGTGCCGTTTCTTCCAGGGGATCGGCGCCGCCGCGACGGCTACGACGTTCGCCATCATCCGCGATCTCTTCGACGGCGACGCCGCACGCGGCAAGATCGCCAACGTCATGGTCGCGGTCAACGTCGCGACCGTGATCGCGCCGACGGCCGGCGCGGCCCTGCTGGCGGCGGCCGGCTGGCGATCGATCTATGCGACCCAGGCCGCAATCGGCCTGATGCTGCTGGTGGTGGTGATGTTTCGCTTCGCCGAGACCGCGCGCGAGACCGCGCCCTTGGCTCCTTCCGCGCGCCTCGTTCGGTCCTCCGTGACCGACAGCTATCGTCGGGTGCTGACGCATCCGGTTTCGTTGCCTTTCATCCTGGTCGGCGCCGCCGGCGGCGCGACGGTGTTTGCCTACGTCACCGGCGCCTCGCTGTTCTTCGTCGGCGCTGTCGGGCTCTCGCCCGCGCAATACGGACTGATCTTCAGTGCCTGCTCGGCCTCCGTGATGGCCGGCGCCTTCCTCGACGGCCAGCTTGGGCGGCGCGGGATATCCTCTAGCCACATGCTCGCGACCGGGCTGACGCTGTCATCGGCGGCCAGCCTCGCCCTGCTCGCGATGACGTTGGCCGGCTGGATGCCGACGGCGCTCGTCGTTGCGCTGCTGATGGCGGTGGCGCTCGGCTTCGGACTGAGCGTGCCGAACGTGATGAGCGCGACGATGCAGCACCTCCCCGACATCGCCGGCGCCGTCAGCGCGGCTGCCGGGAGCATTCAACTGATCGCAGGTGCCGTATCGAGCGGACTGGTCGCGGCGCGTTTCGACGGACGGACCGCGCTGTCGATGACGGCGGTCATGGCCGCGTCGTCGCTCCTCGCGCTGGGCCTCTACTTTCTGGTCGCTCGTCCCGCCGACCGTCGTCTCCAATCACGGACGATCGGTGCCGGCGTGGCGATCCGGAGCCCGACGCGCTCCTGAGGCGTTCGATTGGCGGCACATCCCCGGATGCCGGCAAGTCATGTTCTGCTCTCTGCAACCCTTTGAACGTGCTGCGGCAATGCACCCCCAACGGGGGACATCCGCCGCAACGCCCGGCCCGTGCGCTTGACGCATCGCGTCCGCACGGGTCTAATGAACTTTAAGAACAATTGTTCGCATTCCGAACACCTGACCAAAGCGGGCTCACAACACCGCATCCGCGTCACCAGAGGAAACGTCACCGATGCAAGCCATCCTCAACGGCGAGAGCACGCTCATCGTCACGATGATCGTCGCCTACATCGCCTTCACATCCTGGCTCACGCTCAAGCTACGCAGCCGGACCAGCGACCAGTTCATGACCGCCGCCCGCGCCATGCCGGCCGTGGTCGTCGGTGTGCTGATGATGTCCGAGTTCGTCGGCGCCAAGTCGACCGTCGGCACCGCGCAGGAAGCGTTCCAGTCGGGCATGGCGGCCGGGTGGGCCGTGCTCGGCGCCTCGATCGGCTTCCTGCTGTTCGGCCTGTTGATGGTGAAGAAGCTCTACAATTCCGGCGAATACACCATCTCGGCCGCGATCGCGCAGAAATACGGCAAGTCGACCATGCTGACGGTGTCCGTGATCATGATCTACGCGCTGCTGCTGGTGAATGTCGGCAATTACGTCAGCGGCGCGGCCGCGATCGCCACCGCGCTGCATGTCAGCCTGCCGGTTGCGATGTGCATCATCGCGGTGGTCTCGACCTTCTATTACGTGTTCGGCGGACTGAAGGGCGTCGCCTGGGTGACGATCCTGCACAGCGCCTTCAAGGTCGTCGGTATCCTCATCATCTTCACGGTCGCGATGTCGCTGACCGGCGGCATCGCGCCGATCCAGGCCAAGCTGCCGGCCTATTACTTCACCTGGGACGGCAAGATCGGCTTTGCGACCATCTTCGCCTGGACCTTCGGCACCGTCGGCGCGATCTTCTCGACGCAGTTCATCGTGCAGGCGATCTCCTCGACCCCGAGCGCGGACGACGCCCGCAAGGCGACGTTCTATGCGGCGGCGTTCTGCCTGCCGCTGGGCTTCCTGCTCGCGCTGATCGGGGTCGCCGCAAAATATCTCTATCCCGACATGAACAGCCTCTACGCGCTGCCGGTGTTTTTGGAGAAGATGCCGCCGCTCGCTTCCGCCTTCGTGACGACCTCGCTGGTCGCCTCGATCTTCGTCAGCGTCTGCACCGTGGCACTGGCGATCGCCTCGCTGGTGGTGCGCGACTTCTACGTTCCCTACTGGAAGCCGACGCCGGAGCGCGAATTGAAGATGACGCGCGTGTTCTCGGTGGTGATCGGCATCGTGCCGCTGGTCTTCGTCTTCTTCATTCCGGAGATCTTAAAACTATCGTTCTTCACGCGCGCACTGCGGCTGTCGATCACGATCGTGGCGATGATGGGTTTCTACCTGCCGCTGTTTGCCAGCAACCGCGGTGCCACCGCCGGCCTGATCGGCGCCGCGGTCTCGACCACGGTCTGGTACATGCTCGGCAACCCCTTCGGCATCGACAACATGTATGTCGCGGCCGCAACGCCGCTGGTGGTGATGGCAATCGAGCGCCTGGTGCCGGGCCGCGCTCCCAGTCCCGCGGCGCCGCAGGCGGCGCAAGCCAATGCATTCGTGGAAAGGACTTCGACATGATCGTCGCTACCGGGATCGTGAGCACCGAGATCGAGATCGCCGCCGACGGCATCGTCCGCCAGGCCGCCGGCGATCCCGACCGGTTCGACGCCTTCATTCCCTCGCCTTGCGTGCAGAACCACGCCGCCAATCTGATGCCGCTTGCGAACGGCGATCTGGCCTGCGTCTGGTTCGGCGGCACGCAGGAGGGCATGTCGGACATCTCGGTCTATTTTTCGCGCCTGCCCCGCGGCGCGACGCAATGGTCGCCGGCCGAAAAGCTCTCCGACGACAAGGGGCGTTCGGAGCAGAACCCTTTGCTGTTTCCCGCTCCCGACGGCACGCTGTGGCTGATGTGGACGGCGCAGCTGGCGGGCAACCAGGACACCGCCCTGATCCGCCGCCGTCTCTCCCGCGACAATGGCCGGAGCTGGGGCCCGATCGAGACGCTGTTTGCCGAGCATCGCGGCCGCGGCACCTTCATCCGCCAGCCGATCGTGGTGCTCGACAACGGCGACTGGCTGCTGCCCGTGTTCTACTGTCACAGCACGCCGGGCCGGAAATGGAACGGCGACGAGGACACCAGCGCGGTGAAGATCTCCTCCGATGCCGGCGCGACCTGGCGCGATGTCGACGTGCCCGGCAGCCGCGGCTGCGTGCATATGAGCATCGCGCGGCTCGACTACGGCTCGCTGCTGGCGATGTTCCGCAGCCGCTGGGCGGACAACATCTACCAGAGCAGGTCTTCCGATCACGGCCGCACTTGGTCGGCGCCAACGCCGACCGTGCTTCCCAACAACAATTCCTCGATCCAGCTCACGCGGCTCGGCAACGGGCATCTCGCGCTGGTCTTCAACGATTCCAGCGCCAGGGACGCGACCGGGCGTCGCCTTTCGCTGTATGACGAGATCGAGGACGAACTTCCGCCCGTACTCGCCAGCGACGGCAGCAAGGCAGACGGACGCACCGCGTTCTGGGGCGCGCCGCGGGCGCCGATGACGCTGGCCGTCTCGGCCGACGGCGGACGAAGCTGGACCAGGCGCAATGTCGAGACCGGCGACGGCTATTGCATGACCAACAATTCGCGCGACCAGACCAATCGCGAGCTTTCCTACCCGTCCGTCAAACAGACCGCCGACGGCGCGCTCCATATGGCATTCACCTTCCACCGCCGCGCCATCAAATATGTCCGCGTGACCGAACCATGGGTAACGCACGCCGGACGGGGCTGAGGTCATGGACAAGAGGCCTCACGCGCTGGTCACGGGCGCAAGTTCGGGGATTGGTGCGGAGATCGTCGAGCGCCTGCTACGCGACGGCTGGTGCGTCACCGGGATCAGCCGCCGGCCGGTGACGTTCGACCATCCGGCCTACGATCATTTGTCGCTCGACCTGAACGAGGTCGACGGCGTTGCAGACGCCGTTGCCGGCTTCGCGCCGACCGCGCTCGTTCATGCCGCGGGGCTGCTCAAGGTCGGTTCGCTCGGATCGCTCGACCATGACGACGGCGCGGCGATGTGGCGGCTGCATGTCGACGTCGCCGGGCGCCTCGCCGACGCGCTGGCGCCGCGCCTGCCGAACGGAGGACGTATCGTCTTCATCGGCAGCCGCACCGCATCGGGCGCGGCGGGCCGCGGGCAATATGCCGCGACCAAGGCGGCGCTGGTCGCGCTGGCGCGGTCCTTTGCGATCGAGCTCGCACCTCGCGGCATCACGGTCAACGTCGTCGCCCCCGCCGCAACCGAGACGCCGATGCTGAAGGATCCCGCGCGTGCCAATGTCGCGCCGAGACTGCCGCCGATCGGCCGCTTCGTCCGCCCGGACGAAGTCGCTAGCTCCGTGGCCTTCCTGCTCTCGACGGAAGCGGCCGCCATCACCGGACAGCAACTCGTCATCTGCGGCGGCAGCTCGCTCTAAAGCGCTCACATCATGAGCCCAGCAGGACCGGATGGAGCGGGAGCTTGAGCAATCGCGGCTTATAAAACCATAAAACTAGTATTGTGGTTGAATTGCTTCCGAGTTTGCGGTATTTGGAGCAAATGAACCGCAAGATCGCCGCGCGCTGCTTGGCCGAATTGGGCAATCTGACCCGACTGGACATTTATCGGCTGTTGGTTCGAGCCGGACCGACAGGCCTTAACATCAGCGATATCCAGGTCCGCCTCGATATACCGGCCTCCACACTTGCCTTTCATCTGCGCGGACTGGTCGGCGCAGGCCTTGTCGCCCAGGAAAAGAACGGACGCACAGTGATCTGCCGCGCTCGATACGATCGTATGGACGGAGTCATCGAGTTCCTGCGCGAACATTGCTGCGAGGGATTTGAGAATGATTTGACGGCGGCGACAACGCGCCGAGCGAGTTGATCCCATGGTGAGCCCCCGAACATCGGCTCTCCATTATGGCTGGATCGTATTGGGCGCAGGCACGTTCGGCTCGTTCATGACGGTGCCGGGCCAAACGGCAGGTGTTTCGGTTTTCTTCGATCCCATCACCGCTGATCTTGGTATCTCCCGCACATCTGCCTCGATTGCATATGCAGTTGGAACGCTTGCGGGAATTCTGCCAGCCCCCGTGATTGGTCGCTGGATCGACCGGCGCGGACCTCGCCTGACGGCAACCATCATCGCCGGCGGTCTCGCCTTGGCCTGCGCTCTCATGGCGACAGTTCAATCCGCGATAATGCTGCTCATTGGCTTCGCGCTATTGCGCGGTGCTGCGATCGGAGGCCTTAGCCTCGTCAGTCAGCAAGTCGTGAATCTGTGGTTTGTGCGCCGACGCGGGATCGCCGCCGCGGCCGCCAGTCTCGGCCTGGCGGCTGGCTCCATGATCTTTCCGAAACTTATCGATGACCTCATTTCGCTTTACGGCTGGCGAGGCGCCTATCTCGCACTAGCCGGACTTGTCGCCCTTACCATCCTGCCGGTCGCTGCCGCGCTGTTTCGCGATCGGCCGGAAAAATTCGGCCTCAGCACGGATGCCGGGTTGCTGCCGGTTGCAGAAGATCTACGGGAGGAGCCTTCGTTTACGCGCGGGCAGGCGCTCCGTACTGGCGTGTTCTGGCTGCTGTGCGTGGCAGGCTTTTTGACCAATGCCATCGGCACCGCTCTCTTGCTCAATCACTTCTCGATCATGCGGACGGCCGGGATCGCCCACAGCAACGGGTTGCTGCTATTGTCGCTGCTTGCCGCCGTTCAAGCGGTTGCCACACTCTGCACCGGCTTTCTGGTCGATCGCTATGAACCCCGGCACTTGGTGCCGCTTTCCATGTTCATGCTCGCGCTGGCGTCAGCTCTCGCGGCATTCGGCAGCGGAATCGCCGCAAGTGTGCTGTACGCACTGAATGTGGGTGGGGCGTACGGTTCGCAGCAAGCGATCAACGCCGCCGGCTACGCGCAGTATTTCGGCCGGGACCATCTAGGCGCAATTCGGGGCGCTTCCTTTGTCTTCGGCATCGCTGGCGCAGCGTTCGGCCCGCTGCCCTTCGCAGCAAGCATCGACTGGACGGGAAGCTATGGGGCCGTCCTGGTCGGTTATTGCGTGCTTTGCGTTGTATGCGCCGCCGGAGCATTTGCCGTCAAGCGACCGTCCTTGTCGGCCGAGCCGATGACGAATTGTAAGATGGGAGTATCGCCATGACAGGCGGAGAAACGACCATCGTGGCGGGCATCGAAATTCCCTCGACCGATCCCTTCTTTCTGGCGGTGGTCTTCGGGGTGCATATCCCCCTGGGTCTCGCATGCGTTACGATCGGCGCACTCGCAATGTTAAGTCGGAAGCGTCGCGGGCGTCATTCGAAGCTCGGGACGACGTATTTCTGGTGTCTGCTGGCGCTATTCGTGTCCGCGACGTTGCTGTCGCTTATGCGCTGGGCCGAAAACTATCACTTGTTCGCTATTGGCGCGTCTTCGTTCGCCTGCGCCTGGATCGGGCGCTATGCGCTCCGACGCCGCTGGCATTATTGGGTCAGGCTCCATATCGCGGGGATGGGCCTGTCGTATGTTCTGATGCTTGTTGCCTTCTACGTCGACAATGGAAAGCAGCTTCCACTTTGGAAGGATCTGCCTCATTTCATGTACTGGCTGATACCTCTGGTCATTGGTGTTCCGCTCATCGTTCGCGCGCTTCTGTGGCCGCCGTTACCGCCGGCCCGCCCTGATTTCCGCGTGATGCAGTAATCTACGACGTTACTCCAATCGATGTCCTAACCGCGGCGGTTTCTGATCGCCATTTGCTTTGTGGCTGCCACGGCCGATTTGGGTCCGGAGGTAGCCAACTTGTACCCCAAACGGGAGCCTAGAAGGGATCGAACCTCCGATGGCCAGATCAGAATCGGGTTAGCTGTTCGACCTCATAGACTATTTGGACGAGAGAGCTCGAACGCTCCCGGCCGACCGATACCCGCCCGCAACGATACGGCGGAAGAGCCACAGGACGACGGGACACGCCAGGAGCGCTGCGGCGCCGAAGTCGAGCGCGGCGCTCGCGGAGCCGAACGAGGTGGAGAGCTTTCCTCCGATCGCCGGTCCGGCCAGCATACCGGCGTAGAAGACCGTGTAGAATAGTCCCATGCCGATCGGCCGCATCTTCTGGTCGAGCACACGCGCCGGCAGGCTCATGATTGCCCCGGCGGGCAGGCCACAGAGGATTCCGAGAGCCACGATGATGGGAAGCACCGTGCCGCTTCGCGACAGAAGAAGCGTCAGGAGGGCGAAGGCGACGCAGCCTGTCACGAGGATCGCCTCGCCGCGCCTGGTCCGATCGGCAAGGAAGCCGCCGAACGGAACCGAAAGGGCGGCGAGCCAGAGCACGATACTGATGGTCGACCCGGCTGCGGCACTGGACCAGCCCTGCTCGACCAGCATCGACGGGCCGAAACTGAAGATCATCGCAAAGCCGATATTGTAGAGGCCCCAGATCAAGCCGGCGGCAATCACGGCGCAGATCGTGTCGGCGGTCAGGCTCCCGCGCTCGCCGTCACCCGCGACGGCCGTATCAGGCGCGCGATAAACCAAGGCGATGAGGCCAAACCCGATCAGGATCAGTCCTGCGACGGCAAGATTGACGGCATGAAGCCCGAGCGCGGCTCCGATGGCCGGCAAAAGCATGAGAGAGAGTGCGATGCCGGCCGGCCAGGAGTTGATGAAGATGGCCATCGCGGTGGCGATTTCCCGGCCGGCAAACCAGTCCGCGACCATCTTGGTCATCAGAACGTTCAGGAGAACACCGCCGATGCCGGCAGTCAATCGGCCCGCGATCTGCACGCTCCATGACGTCGATGTGGTCATCAGCAGTTCGCCGGCCAGCATCATCAGGAGTCCGGCGAGGACCGTCACCTTGTCGCCATAGCGGCGGCCGATCGCGCCGCCAGGCAGAGCGAGCGCGGCCCCCGGCGCAAAATAGAGTCCGATCAGAACGCCGATATCGGCAAGACTCGCGCTCAAACTCTGGCTGAGCTGTGGCGCGACGGCGGCGACGCTCTGAAACTGAAAGGCGATGGCGGCACGAGCGACGAACAGAGCAGCAAGGATGGTCCAGCGGCTTCGCATTTGGATTCTTTCCGATGCCGTGAACTACACCGTCGGCTTGATATTCTGGTTCAGGCGGAAGAAATTGGTCGGATCGTATTTGGTCTTGAGCGCGGCCAAGCGCGGATAGTTCTCGCCATAGGCGTCGCGAATTCGATCCTCGCCCTCATCGCCGAGATTGTTCGCGTAGACGCCGCCGGTCGAATAGGGCCTGACGGCGCTCCACAGCTCGCGCGCCCAACGCATGTTCGCGTCGTCGTCGGCCGGATCGTCCCAGATCGCGATCGGAAAGCAGTCGAACGCTGCATCGCGGTTTGCGTAAGGCGAGTCGGATGCCGGAACCCGCGCGATTGCGCCGCCGACGTGCTGGAAGACCAATAGCGAGGAGATGTTGGGCGCTTTCGCATAGGCGTCGAGCAGCGCGTCGACCGCGCCCGCATTGATCTCGCGCAGGAACTGCGCCTTCCAATAATAGCGACGTCCCCGCGGAAACAGGGCATCGCCGCCCGACTGAATCTCGAGATAAGGAACGCTTGCGAAGCGCGTCTCGACGGGGGAACCGAACTTGATGATCGGAGAAAGAGCGCGTTCACCGTCGTCACGCGAGCCGACATAGCAGCCGGTGATGCTGAAGTACCGGTCCCCCGACGGCAGCGTTACGAGGGCGGCATCGACGTTCATCTCGTCGGCGGCGCTTCGGGCGAATTCATCGTAGAACCGCATGGCCTCGCGCGCCTGATCGAAAGGATGAAGCGCCGACGCGACGAGCAGTGAAGTGCCAATGGAATGGAGTCGATATTCGAACGCAGTCACGATGCCGAAATTGCCGCCGCCGCCTCGCAAGCCCCAGAACAGGTCCGCGTGTTCGGTCGCGCTGGCCCTCAAGATCTTTCCCTCGGCTGTCACCACTTCGGCGGCAATCAGATTGTCGCAGGTCAGCCCGTATTTTCGCCCGAGCTTGCCAAAACCGCCGCCAAGCGTGAGCCCGGCGATGCCGGTGTCGCTGTTGACGCCCATGGTGGTCGCCAGACCGTGCGCCTGCGTGGCACGATCGAACTCGCCGAGATCGAGGCCTGCCTCTGCGCGCGCGGTGCGACGGACCGGATCGACGTCGATGCGTTTCATCCGCGACAGGTCGATGACCATACCCCCGTCGCAGACCGAGAGGCCGGCGACATTGTGGCCTCCGCTGCGAACGGCCACGGGGAACGCGCGGGATCTCGCGAACGTCACGGCCTCGACCACATCCTGCGCATCCGCGCAGTAGGCAATCACCGCCGGCTTCTTGTCGATGGCGCCATTCCAGACCTTGCGCGCCTCGTCGTAGCCGGCGCTGCCCTCGAGGACCACCCTGCCCTTGAGCCGCAGCTGTGGGGCGGACCAGGGTTGAGAGTGCGATTTGCCGATCAAGTCGCCGTCCGGTTGCCGCTGTTCCATCCGATTTGCTCCTCGCCGCTGATGCACTGCCATTATCTCACGGAGCGCCAGATCGTTTCCCGAATCGAAGCGGAAAAAGTTGCAAATTTCGCCGAAAATGGTGTCTCTAGGCGATGGCGACGATCTACGAGTTTGGTCCATTTCGTCTCGAGACAGACGCCGGCACGCTGTTTCGCGAAACCGAGCCGGTTGCGCTCGGCGGGCGGGCGGTCGCACTGCTTCAGCTGCTGCTGGAGCAGGCCGGGAAGCCGGTTGCCAAGGACGCGCTGATGGAGGCGGCCTGGCCGGGGCTGGCCATCGAGGAAAGCAATCTGACCGTACAGATTGCGGCGCTGCGGCGGACGTTTGCAGACGTCGAAGGCGGCAGCAGCTGGATCGAGACCCTGCCGCGCCGCGGTTACCGCTACGTCGGCCCGCCAGCCGCAGCCCTGTTCGATGGCAGCCGGCAAACGTTGCTCCCCCCGGCGACCTCCGACAAACCATCGATCGCCGTGCTGCCGTTTTCGAATTTGAGCGGCGAGCCGGCTCAGGACTATTTTTCCGACGGCGTCACGGAAGACGTCATCACGGAACTGTCGCGCTTCCGATCGCTCTTCGTCGTGGCCCGCCATTCCAGCTTCGTCTACCGGGCAAGGTCGTCCGACATCAGAGAGGTCGGCCGCCAACTCGGCGTACGATATGTGGTGGAAGGGAGCGCACGCCGGATCGGGAAACGGGTGCGGGTGACCGTCCAGCTTCTGGATGCCGTGAGCGGCTTCACCCTCTGGACGGAGCGCTACGACCGCGAGATCGAAGACATATTCGCCATCCAGGACGAAATCGTCGGCAGGATCGTCTCAGCGCTGCCCGGCCGCGTCGAGGACGCAGGCCGCGAGATCGCAAGAGGCAAGCAGACCTCGAACATCACGGCCTACGATCTCGTCTTGTTGGGAAACGAGCGATGGCGTCAGTTGACCGTGACAAGCACGGATGAGGCGCGCGGTTGCTTCGAAAAGGCCGTGGAGCTCGATCCAGCCTATGCTCGCGCTCACGCCAATATCGCCTGGACCATCGTCTGCGCCGCGTTCCTGGAATCACCCGCCGCGCCTTCGCTGGATGATGCGCGGCGCGAGATCGAGATCGCGCTCGATCTCGATGAAAATGATGCCTGGTCGCACGGCGTCTTCGCCCAGCTGCTTTTCCTGCAGAACCGTGACCAGGAGGCCGAAACCCACTTCAAGCGGGCTCTGGCGCTCAACCCGAACGATGCCGACGTCGCCGCGGCGTTTGCCAACATCCTGGTCTATTGGGGACATTGGCGGGAAGCGCTCACATGGATCAAGTCGGCCAAACAGCTCAACCCGTTTCCACCCAACATCTACCACTGGTATCACGCGCTGGCGCTCTATTCGGCGCGCGAATACGAACAGGCGATCAAGGTGCTCAGGGAGGCGCGATCGAGTGATCGCTGGTCCCACGCGCTCCTTGCGGCGTGCCACGCGCAGACCGATCGACTGAGTGAGGCGGACATCGAGATGCGTGCATTCATTCGAGAGCGAGGCCTGGAATTGAGTGAGCGCGGTGAAGCGCTGCCGGTCAACACGCTCGAACTCGCCCGGATGCGCGCCGCCAGGTACAGGGATCCCATCGACCGCGACCATTTCCTCGACGGGTTACGCAAGGCCGGCCTGAGTGGCGGGCGCGCCGATTTCGCATAGCGGCCGACGCGGCGAAAAACGGTCTGTTGGGCACTCAGCAGAACAGGACCATCAACATCATCACATCGGCAGGCACCTGTTTGCAGGGGCACGTCGATCGAAATCCGGTCCAGCCAAGCTCATCCAGTTCGAATTTCGAACGGATGCGGCATGGATATCGCGACTACCAACTCAATCACTGCAAGCGCTTAAGCCAGAAACCTGATCTGGCACGCAATCTGCGTTCCCCAGCTTCCATCTCTCGCGCCTCGCGGTGGGGAGGACAACAGGTTCTGACATGGGAGGGAATGCATGAGTGAGTACAAGACCAACGGCGCGCGCAAGCATGAAAGCCTGGACGCGGTCGTGATCGGCACCGGGGTGGCCGGCCTTTACCAGCTCTACAAGCTGCGCGACGAACTGGGACTCAAGGTCAAGGCCGTCGATACGGCCACTGGCGTCGGCGGCACATGGTACTGGAATCGCTATCCGGGGGCGCGCTTCGACTCCGAGGCCTATATCTACCAGTACCTGTTCTCGGAGGAGCTCTACAAGGGCTGGAGCTGGAGCGAGCGCTTCCCCGGCCAGCCGGAGATCGAGAAGTGGCTCAACTACGTCGCCGACAAGCTCGACCTGCGCAAGGACATCCGCTTCTCAACGACGGTTGCCAGCGCCGTCTTCAACGAGGCGACCCAGCGCTGGACCATCACGACCGACACGGGCGACACCATCGACACCCAGTTCCTGATCACCTGCACCGGCATGCTGTCGGCGCCGCTGACGTCGGTGTTTCCGGGACAGGAGACGTTCAAGGGCACCCTCGTCCATACCGGCCGCTATCCGAAGGAGAAGCTCGACCTCGCAGGCAAGCGCGTCGCCGTGGTCGGCAATGGCGCCACCGGCATCCAGGTCATCCAGACCATCGCTAGCGAGGTCGGCAGCCTGAAGGTGTTCGTGCGCACGCCGCAATACATCATCCCGATGAAGAACCCGAAATACGGGCCGAAGGAGGTCGAGGCCTACAAGGCGCGGTTCGAGGAATTCCGGAAGGTCCTGCCCCATTCGTTCACCGGCTTCGAATACGACTTCACCAACGGCAACTGGAAGGATCTCAGCCCGGAGCAGCGTCACGCCGTTCTAGAGAAGATCTGGGACGAAGGCTCGCTGCGGTTGTGGCTCGCCTCCTTCGTCGAGATGTTCTTCGAGGAGGAAGTCAGCGAGGAGATCTCCGAGTTCGTGCGCAAGAAGATGCGCACGCGCCTGAGGGACCCCAAGCTCTGCGAGGCGCTGATCCCGACCGACTACGGCTTCGGCACGCATCGCGTCCCGCTCGAGACCAATTACCTGGAGGCGTTCCACCAGGCGAATGTCGAGCTGGTCAGCGTCAAGAACAACCCGATCAAGCGGATCACGCCGCAGGGCATCGAGCTCACCGACGGAACGTCGTATGGGCTGGATTTGATCATCCTGGCCACCGGCTTCGACGCCGGCTCCGGTGCGCTGACCCGCATCGACATCCGCGGCCGCGAAGGCCGCTCGCTGAAGGAGGAGTGGAGCCGCGATATCAGGACCACAATGGGGCTTCAGATCCACGGCTACCCGAACCTCTTCACGACAGGCGCGCCGCTGGCGCCATCGACAGCGCTCTGCAACATGACGACATGCCTGCAGCAGCAGGTCGAGTGGATCAGCGATTGCATCGCGTATCTGAAGAAGAACCATCTGAAGGTGATCGAGCCGACCAAGGATGCGCAGGATGCCTGGGTCGCGCATCACGACGAGGTCGCAAACACGACCCTCGTGACCAAGACGCACTCCTGGTACATGGGCTCCAACGTCGACGGCAAGCCGCGCCGCCTGCTCTCCTATATCGGCGGCGTCGGCACCTATCGCCAGAAGTGCGATGAGGTCGCCTCCTCGGCCTATCCCGGCTTTGCCAAGCAATAACGACACACGGGGCCGCGCAACCATTTTTGGCTACGCGCGGCCCCTGCATTCCGCATCACACAACAAATTTGGAGGAACACATGACCAAGGACTTCAAGGCATCAGCTGACGCCATTCTCCATGAGACCGTCACGACGGGCCAGGGCGTACCCGGCGTGGTGGCGATGGTGACCGATCGCACCGGCAACATCTACGAGGGCGCCGTCGGCAAGCGGCGCACCGACCAGTCGGCGCCGATGACGACCGACAGCAGTTTTGCCATCTTCTCGACGACCAAGGCGATCACCGGCACGGCCGCGCTGCAACTGATCGAGGAAGGCAGGCTCGACCTCGATGCTCCCGCCAGGAAATACGCTCCGGATATCGGCAAGCTGCAGGTGATCGACGGCTTCGATGCCAAAGGCCAGCCCACGCTTCGCGCCCCGAAGCGTGACGTCACCACGCGCATGCTGCTGCTGCACACCGGTGGTTTCGGCTACGACTTCTTCAACGAAAACTATCTGCGCCTGGCGACCGACCACGGACAGCCGAGCGTGATCACTTCGTCCAAGGCCGCCATCATGACGCCGCTGCTGTTCGATCCCGGTTCGAAATGGGAGTATGGAACGAACATCGATTGGGTCGGGCAGGTTGTCGAGGGCATCACCGGCAAGCGGCTCGGCGAGGTCTTCACTGATCGCATCTTCAAGCCGCTCGGCATGGCCAACACGACGTTCGAGATCAACGATGCGGTGCGCAGCAAGCTTGCCGGCGTGCACACGCGCAATGCCGACGGCTCGCTGACCCCGATGGACTTCGAACTGCCTGCAAATCCCGAGGTGCACATGGGCGGCCACGGCCTCTACAGCAAGGTCGGTGACTACATGCGCTTCATCCGCATGTGGCTGAACGACGGAGCCGGCCCGCACGGCCGGGTGCTGAAGGCGGAGACCGTGACGATGGCCGAGAAGAACCAGCTCGGCGATCTCAAGGTGACCGCGCTGCCCGGCGTCATCAAATCGCTGTCGAACGATGCGGAATTCTTCCCCGGCCTTTCGAAATCCTGGGCGTTCACCTTCATGGTCAACGACGAGAAGGCGCCGACGGGACGCCCCGCAGGCGCACTCGGCTGGGCGGGGCTGGCGAACCTGTTCTACTGGATCGACCGTCAGAACGGTTTCGGCGGCTATTGGGCCACCCAGATCCTGCCCTTTGCCGATGTGGCCTCGTTCACCGGCTACATGCGCTTCGAAACCGCGTTCTACGACAGCCTGAGCCAACGCAAGGCGGCGTAAATTTCTTTTGCGGCTTGAGGCCTTTAACTCGCCTCCGATCTCACCCTTTTGCAGTGCGGTCGGAGGCGAGCCTGATAGCACCAAGGTCGGGGTACCCGGTTGCGTGTTTCCATGGATGGCTTCACAATCAGGAGATAAAGCTCGGGGTCCGCCAGACATTTGGACCGCTCAGCGCGTCAAGGGAGGGAACGTGTTGGGGCAGACGCCAGAGGAATCTTTCGCCACTCCAGGTATCGAACGCGACGTTCTGACAAGCTGGGAACGCTTCCTCTCCGGAAGCGGCAGCGCGCGTCAGCAGGTCGTGCGATCAGCCATTACCGATTCCTGGCAACGCTGCCAGCAATCGGCTGTCGATTATCGGCGCAGCCAGGCTCCGATGCCGATCAGGGATGACAGGCTGGAGCGCCTGCTCGACAAGCGCAGCCGTCTGGTCCAGGCCGGCGCTTCGACGATGGCGCTGGCGCGCGACTACATGCTGGAAACCGGCACCGTGATGGTGCTGACCGATGTCGACGGCGTCGTGCTGCGCCTCGAAGGTGACACCAAGCTCGCGCTGCGCGATGCCGTCGAAAAAACGCATTTGCTGCCCGGCAGCGACTGGAGCGAGACGACCTGCGGCACGAACGCGATCGGCACCGCGCTCGAAACGGGGCAGCCGATCCAGGTGCATGCCACGGAGCATTTCTGCTCCGGCATCCACCGCTGGACCTGCTCGGCCAGCGTCATCCGCGATCCCATCGACGGCGCCGTGATCGGCGCGATCGATATCTCCGGATTGTCTTCATCCTATGGGCGGCCGGCACTCGCATTGGCGATTTCGGCGGCGGCGCGCATCGAGGCGCAGTTGCTGCAGATGGAGCTGGACGCCCGCTATCGCCTGCTCGATCAATGCTTCTGGATGCTGCCGCCTTCGGATCGGCATCACGCCGTGCTGTTCGACAGCGCCGGACGTCCGTTCAAGGCCAGTGGAGAGATGTCGCAGATCATGCGGGATCTCGGCGCGCCGGGAGGCCAGTCCGGCTTTCCCCTGCTCGGCAGCCGCGATGATCTGCTATGTGGCACCTCGCGTCCGGCATGGATCAAGGAGGAATGGCTGAAGGCGGTGGTGCACCAGGGCGAGCACCTCGGCACCGTGATGGTGGCGCCGAAGCCGGCGGGCAAACTCTTGTCAGCCGCGCGCGGCGACGCGCAGGCCTTCGCCAACACGGTCTACAGCAGCCCGAAGATGCACAGTGTGGTCGAGAAGTGCCGCCGCGTCGGCAAATCCGCCGCGCCGGTCCTGCTGCTCGGCGAGACCGGCGTCGGCAAGGAGGTGTTCGCGCACGGAATCCATGCGGCGTCACCGCGCCACAACGGCCCGTTCATCGCCGTCAATTGCGGCTGCGCCTCGCGCGAGCTGCTTGCCAGCGAACTGTTCGGCTATGTCGACGGCGCGTTCACCGGCGCGAGGCGCGGAGGCATGGCCGGAAAGATCGAAGCCGCCGCGCGCGGCACGCTGTTCCTGGACGAGATCGGCGAATTGCCGCTCGACCTCCAGCCCATGTTGCTGCGCGCGCTCGAGAACGGCGAGATCTCCAGGATCGGCGAGACCGCGGTGCGCAAGGTCGACTTCCGCCTCGTCGTCGCCACCAACCGCAATCTGCAGGCGGAGGTGGAGGCCCAGCGCTTCCGCAGGGACCTGTTTTATCGGCTCGCCGTCGTCCCCGTCGACATCCCGCCGCTCCGCGAGCGCTGCGAGGACATTCCGCTGCTGGTCGCTCATTTCGTCGCCCAGGCAAGCGCGCGCTATGGTCTTTCCGATCGCCGTTTTGCGCCGGAGACGATTGCGAAGCTGCAGCGTCATGATTGGCCCGGCAACGTCCGCGAGCTGCGCAACCTGGTCGAGAGTGTCATGCTGACCGGCAACGGCGACCCGATCGAACCTTCGGACCTGCCCGAGACCATCCGGGGACCAGAAACGCCAAGCGAGCGCGATCCGGGTCTGTCTCTCGCCGAGTCTTCGGAACGTGACTTGATCTCGCGTACGCTGCGGTCGTGCAACGGCAACGTGACAGCCACCGCCTCCGCGCTCGGTCTTGCCAAGAGCACCGTCTATGCGAAGCTGCATCGTTATGACATTCGCTTCGACCTGGGCTCGGTAAGGTCTTCTCGATGAGATTCGGCTCGCAAGAGGGTTCTTCGGCCGGCCATGTCGACGAAGCCATTACTGCGTGGCCTTCAGGAGCGCCCCGCCGAATTGCGTACTGCCATCTTGCGATCGGCCCAGCTCTTGATATCGCCGACCGTCAGCGCCTTGAGGAACGGATTGGCGTTGACCAGCTTTTCGCGCGTGGTCCGGCCCGTCACGTCAGCTGCGGCCATAAGGGAAGCAGCATCGGCACTTTCTGCGCCGGACAATAGCGCCACGGCGCCGGCCGGTCCCGCGAAATGGGCAAGGTAGAGAGAACCGGGCGTGATCGGCAGACCGCGCTTGTTCAGCACGGCGGCATATTCCTCGACCAACCGTGTGGCGATCTCGCGCGCAAGCTCGGCATCTCGCCGCAAGTCCAACACTTCCTTGTCGCTGCGGCCCTGGATCAGATCGCGTCGGTGCCTTCGAACAGCTTCGAGCCACGTGTCATCGAGAAACTGGGCGGCGCCGGTCGCGCTCGACCGCTTGTTCCTCGCATTCGAGTCGCCATTGGACTCGGCTATGATGATGCGCTCGACCAACGCCTTGGCGGCCGGCTTGTCGATCGATTTCCCGCTCAAATGAGCGTCGCGAAACAGGACGAAACTTGCGACGAAAGCCACGCCGATCGCCACTCCAAGAACGAGCGTGATGGATTCCACAGACAGCCAGTGCCGCGCGGCGACAACGGATCCACGCTCGTCGGGGCGAGGCGGCCGGATTTCGCCGACACAGCCTGTTTTCTCTGACGCATGCGCGAGGAGCCGCGGGTTGCCGTCGGCCATCTCGCCGATGCGGAGGAATCGTTGGGCTAGGTCTGGCATCCCGTTGACAGGTTCAATGCTTTGAATAGGCCATCGAAGACACCTGACCGGCAGGGCTTGACCTCCGCAGCCGATTTGGCGCGATTGGCATTCGCACTTGCCTTTGAAGTTCCCTGCCCGGGCCGAGGTCTGGGCAGCATGACCGCGGATTTTCGTCCGCTTGCGTTGCGCTTGTGTGGCTCGATGATCTTCAAAGGCTCTTGCGCAACAGTCGCTGTTTGATCCGGCGGCGGCATCGGTTCGCTCGAGGAAACCGGCTGCGGAGGCGCTTCAAATTGCATGTGCGGGGTTTCGAGCCGGTCTGGCGTCGTCAGCGTATCGTGTGAGGCGCGTAACCCGACGGTCGCCTGAACGGGCGGCTCGTTCACAGGCTTTGTCATGCGCGACGGCGTCTCAAGCTCCATCACCGCGAGTGTACCGAAACCAACGAGGATGAGAGCCACTCTCATCTGATTTCACGCTTTCCGAACGAGAAGCCTCGTTCAAAGCCTGCCGGAAATAAGCTCCCGAAAATCGGAGAACAATTGCAAATATCCAATGAGGCGGCTTAGCGGCAGAAGTGGACCAGCCGGCGCGGTTACGGGACAAGATCAGAGACAGGGTTAACGCGGGTCATGCGAACTGGCCTGCTTGAGCAAAGACCGTTGCGGGCATCATCAGCCCCGAACCGGCGTGTCCGGAACACCCCAGCACCGGACATGCGGCGAAGACGCCAGAATCGGCCAAAATGCCCCTTGGGCGACCTCGTCTTCAGCTCCAATTTGCGCTTCGCGCCAATAGCTGCCCTTCCCGCGAGGTCGCGTCTTGCCTCTTTTGCGGAGTGCTCCCTGTCGCCCAACTGGTACTACCTAAGGGCCCCCCCTTTGAGCTTGCAGTATGCTAATTTGAGCCGGCACTCAGCCCGGACGTTGCACTGTGACCGATGGTCGTCACCCGGCAGGGACCGAGGAAAGCCGCTTCCGCGGTGCCCTCGACGATGTGATTATCATCCCACTTGTTGTTATCACGCTCGCCACAAACAACATCCTGCGTTTCGTTCTTTCGATCTTGATGCGGATACTTGACTACGCCTTCCCTTTAGCAATGCAGATTGTTTGGCTTCCGCTCTTCGCGGCCAAGGTTCTCGGCGATGTCATCGTTGCTATCATAGACGGCGCGGTGCGCTTCCTTTCCCTATCCGAGGCGAAACGTCGACAGTGGAGTAGATCGATTCGCCGGAACTGGTTGTGGTTCCGGCGGAAGATTAGCTATCGGGCGTTCGAACAAGCTGTACATAATGCCTTTGAAGGCGGCATGGCATGGGTGTTCAGAAAATGCCGGCATCTCACGCCGAACACTGCATTGCTCGTGATCCTGTGCGCGGTACTTTGGCTGCCGATCTCTTTCGGGGCTGCAACGGCGATGCACGCGATATTGCTTGCCAAGGTCACGTCCTGGCCAGCTTGGATGCAACTCTTGCATCCACTTGCAACGGTCATCGCGAAGAGCAAGCTTTTGGTGCTACCGGTCTATCCGGCAGCCTGGCCACAGGCCAAAAAACATCCACTCGTTCAGCTCGTCTTCAAAGGCTACGAAGTCATCAAGCGCGTGCATGTGATCAGAAAAGTCGGCTTTCGCTATCGGCAGGCAGAGATCGCCGGAATCGCGGCGGTTGAGAGGCTGGAGCGCACCGCCGGCCTCACATCGGCGGTGAGGTGGCTGCGCGAGGCGCATGTCGCCGAACATTTCGGCGTCGAGAAGCCCACTCAGGAATTGCGTTCGTTCTTCGCGCGATGGTCGATCAAGTTCTCAGCTGAATACTACGAAGCGAAGGAACGGCAAGCCTCAGGTGTCCCATCATCAAACAGTAGCAAGCTGCGAAAGCTGAGTTGATCATCAATCGCCAACGGCCTCGCCGTGCCGCCGTCGCTGCCCGATCTCTCTTCAACGGGCAGCGGACTGCGCCATTTCCAAATGAAGCAACAAAGAAGGCGATTTGACGAGCATATCAATTGGCTGGGGCGGGAGGGATCGAACCTCCGAATGGCGGAATCAAAATCTGTTCGATTATTCAATGATTTCAATCCGCGTTTGGAAAAAGCGGCGAAACCACGCTCCAGCAATTTCAACAAATTGGCGGCCGTTTCCAAATGAAAAACAGACCTCCACGCAGGATAAGTCCCGGCAAAATCTTTGGAGGGCGAACCGCGCCGACGCGCTCACGAGCTTCAGCGTCGAGGGCGTCTGCTTAACTGGCGTCGTACCCGCGGATGACCGCCGTCTCACCGTGCTGCACCGCCGAGAGTGTGGACCATCCTCGATCTGTTTCGCAGCTGCCAGCCTGGCAGGCAGACTGCGACCCCGTGGCCGTTCGCCGAGCGGAACAGTTCGGCATCGGAGGCGTTTTTTCGCACTGAAGAAACGCAATTGGTGGGACGCATGTGCTAATGCGAAACGACCGAACTGCGCTTACGCTTGAGTGTCCCGCGTGCAGCCGGGCGACGCCGCATCGGTTTCTTTACGTCAAGAACGGCTGCGACATCTTTCAATGTCGTGACTGCGGACTGGGACGCACCGAGGCATCGAACTTCGATCCCCTCGCCTATTATGACGATGGCTACTTTTCCGGCCGTCAGGCCGACGGGTACGCCGACTATCGCGGCGCCGAGCCCGTGCTCCGGCGTGAGTTTGCCCGCACAGTCGAGTTCATCCAGCACCGCAAGCCACAGGGCTGCCTGCTCGAAATCGGTTGCGCCTACGGCTTCTTTCTCGATGAAGCCCGCCGCGCCGGATTCGAGGTGAGCGGCATCGAGCCGGCGGAGGCGGCTGCTGCCCATGCTGGCGATCTCGGCTTGAACGTCGTCTGCGGCCTGCTGAGCGAAGCGACCCTCAAGTCGCTTGGCACCCAGGATGTCATCGTCCTCCTCGACGTCATCGAGCATCTGCCCGACCCGCAGGAAGCCCTCGCGCTGTTCGTCAATCATCTCCGGCCGGACGGAATCATCGTGCTGACGACCGGAGACTTCGGTTCCTTGGCGGCGCGGTCGACCGGCGCGCACTGGCGCCTGATGACGCCGCCGCAGCACCTGTGGTTCTTCAACCGCGACAGCATCGCGTCTCTGGCCCATTCGGTCGGCCTTCGCGTCGAAAGTTCCGATCATCCTTGGAAATTCGTACCGCTCTCGCTGATCGCCTTCCAGGCCGGTCGCATGCTCGGCCGCAAGATCGCTGCCAGCCCGAGCGGCAACCGGTTCGCCATTCCGGTGAACCTGTTCGACGCGATGCGCGTGGTCTTGAGCAAGGCGCCCCCATGTTCGGATAAGAGCCTCCCATGACAGAGCGCCTCAACCTCGGCCAGATCGTATTGCTCGTCACCTACGCGGCCGGCATGGCGGCGGGCCAGCTCCTGTTCAAGGCCGCCGCGCTGCGCCTCGGCGAGGGCCGTCCCTTGTCCACGCGTGCGCTGCTACTGTTGCAGGAACCGCCGTTTATCGGCGCCATCGTACTCTATGCGGCGCTGTCCGTCCTGTGGGTCTGGCTTTTGACGTTCACGCCGCTGTCGCGCGCGTATCCGTTCGTGGCGGTCGCGTTTGCGCTGACGCCCGTCCTCGGCGCGCTAGTGTTCGCCGAGCCGCTGTCGGCGCGTCTCCTGGCAGGAATCGCAGTGATCGCCTGCGGTCTTGTGCTTGTTATGGGCTAATGAGAATGACCGGCCGGATTCGCAATCCCTGGGTCGTTGTCTCGGCGTACAATGAAGCGCCGGTGGTCGGCAGCGTCGTGTCCGGCATTCGCCGCGCGGGGTACGCGGTCGTCGTGGTCGATGACGGCTCCGCCGACCGCACCGGCGAGGTCGCGTTGCTCGCAGGAGCGGTCGTCCTTCGGCATCCGATCAACCTCGGCCAGGGCGCCGCGCTGCAGACCGGCATCGACTACGTCCTCGAGCAGCATGCGGATGCGCTCGTCACGTTCGACGCCGACGGCCAGCATTCCCCCGCGGCCATCGCGGTGCTGCTCGCGGCGATCGAGCAGCCCGGCATTGATTTCGCGCTCGGCAGCCGCTTTCTCACCGGCGCGACCGCCAATCTGCCGGTGTCGCGCCGCATCCTGCTCAGTGCCGCGATCTGGTTCACGCGCGCGAGCACCGGACTGCCGGTCACCGATACCCACAATGGCCTTCGGGCGATGACCGCGCGCGGCGCCCGCGCGATCTCATTGCGACAGAACCGAATGGCGCACGCATCCGAAATCCTGCACCAGATCGCGCAGAGCCGCCTGCGATTTGTCGAGGTACCGGTGAACATCGAGTACAGCGCCTATTCGCTGGGCAAGGGTCAACGCCTCACCGATGCGATGACCATCCTGATCGATCTGTTTGCGCGGAGGCTCTACCGATGATCGCGCAGCTGTTGCTGACGGCCTTTCTGGCATTGGTTCTAGTCTACGCCTGGTCGGTGCATCGGACGGTGCCGATCATCGGCCTGCTCGCGAGCGGCGCTGCGCTCGCCGGCCTCTACTTCGTCTGGGTACCGGAGCATGCCAACGCACTTGCGGCCTTCGCGGGAATCGGCCGCGGCTCCGACCTCATCGTCTACACCTGGGTCGTGATCAGCCTGCTCATCATGCTCAACTTGCATCTCAAGCTGCGACTCCAGCTCGACATGATCACGCGGCTGGCGCGCGCCGTGGCGATCGATCGCGCCAAGGAGAGCCAGCGTGAGGCAGTCCCTCCGCGAAAACGTCGCCCGGTCATGTTGAGCCGAAAGGCCGAGGCGCCCCCGATCGAATTGCAAGCGAAGAAGTAGATGCTATTGCCAGGTCGCGACGGACTTGGCGTCACGCGCCGGGCCCGCGACGATTGGCATAGATCTGGGCGAACGGGCGGCCAAATCGCGTGACCTCATCAACCAGTACGGCCGCCGTGCCGTTGGCACAAGGCCAGCGCTCGGTGGCGATCAGGTAGTCGGCCTTGTGCAGCTTGGTTTCGGCAATCCAGTTGCGACGGAACATCACGCCGGCCAGTTGCTCGCGCCAGCCCAGGCAGACCAGCACGCGCGGTGGATCGCGCGTGAACCGGCCTTCGGCGTCAATTCGAGCCTCGAGGCGGCGCAGAGCCTCGGGAGCCGCCATGCTCCAATAGTCGAGATCGAATCGGCCGTAAGCGCCGGCGACGCCGCCGGCCAGACTGTTCATCGCGATATATTCGAGCGGATGCAGCATGACGAGCGTCACCACGATGATGGCCGCGTGCGCGCCTCCGAGAGCCGCGGGCACAGTCGGGAGGCGCCCCAAGAAGGGCAAGAGGCTCGTGAGCCCACGCGCGGCCACGATGGCGAGCATTGGGATCACGAACAATACGTGGCGGACACCGTCATAGAGCGTCGAGCCCTGCAGGATGAGTACTCCGACAGGCCCGAACGCCGCCACGCTGACGACCAGCACCGCGCGCGATCGTGCGAGCTCGGCTGCGACTGGTCGCAGTCCCGCGACGCCGTACCGACGCAGGGCGCCGAGGGCGGCGCGGCTCCACGACGCTGCCGCACCGATCCAGACCGCCATGCCGATCAACAGCAAGGCCAAAAAGCCCTCGGGCAGACGCGCCAGGAGCTGTCCGGGGATGTACCAGGCGGGCAGCCTATCGGTGAATGTGAGCCGGCCCCAGTTCTGGAATTCGAACGAGGTGTCGAGCGTAGCAAAGTGCCGATAGGCCTGGAAGAATTGTATGAGCGGATTTCCAATCTGCAACCACGGCCAGAGCGCAATCGCGGTCAGCCAGGCGACGAGGATGGCGAGCAGCGTCTGCAAGGCGATCTGGCGCAATTGGCCATAGCCCACGCGGCCATGGCGCAGCAGCGCCTCGAGCGCGCACAGGCTCATGCCACCGACGAGGTAAGCGTGCGTAATCACCCCGCCAGTGCGCGTCGCGATGGCGAGGCCAGTGGCAAGGCCCGCCGCAAGGGTCAGAGGCCAGCTCGGCACCTCCTGCCGCACCATCAGGACGATCGAGAGCGTCGACCAGCTCATGGCAAACAAGAACGGCACGTCGATCGGGGCGAAGAACAGATTGCCGTACAGGTAGCCCGTCAGCAGGCACAGGACGAGCGCCGTCAACCCAGCCCAGGGCCCAACCGTGAGCCGTGCCATCGGCACGACGGCCGCGAGCCCGGCGAGGCCGATCAGGAAGGTCATGGCGTGCCGGACCGTGATCGGGCTCGCGAGCTCAAGCGGCTGCACGGCCGCGACGAGCATCTGAAACCACGGTCCATACATCCACAGATATTCTTCGACCGTCTCGAACTGAGACCGGTCCGCAAAGCCGCTCGCGTACCAGGCAAGCGCCTTTGGGCCGTAATCGTCGGTGTTGAATTCGTCGGTCGACAGCCCGTAATCGGCGGCGGTCGCAAGCCCGATGACCAAGGCCACGCCCAGCACGAGGAGCACGAGTAACGTCTCGGCATGGCGGACAGCAAATGCGAAGCCGAGTTTCGGCTTCGCAAACCCAGAGCCGTCGTCATCCACCCGTTCAAGCGCCATACATTGTCCTGCGATCGAGCGGCCGCACGAGGAGTTCAAGCGGCGCATCGAGACGCAGCGTTCTCACATCGGCCGACACCGACGCCTGCATCACATCCGGCGCTCCCCGCTCAACGGCTTGATCGGGAAACGAACCCCCAGCGCACCTCAAGTGTTATCCTCAACTTGTTTTGATAACACGCCTGAAGGGAACTTTGTTCCAAAGTTTCAAATCAGGTCTCGTAAGGCGATTGGCAATGGCGATCCTTATCACTGGAGGTGCCGGATACATTGGGAGCCACATGGTGTACGAACTTGCTGATCGCGGCGAACGGCTCGTCGTGATCGACGATTTTTCGTCGGGATTCGAATGGGCAATACCACCCGGAGTTCCGGTTTTTGTTGAGGACATCGGGGATCAGCGGCGAGTTGCGCCGCTGATCGCGAAGTATGGGATTTCGGAGATCATTCATCTTGCGGCTTCTGTCGTTGTTCCGGAGTCGGTTGCCGAACCGCTTCGATATTATCGCAACAACACCGCAAATTCTCGAAACCTGTTCGAGATCGCAATCAGGAGCGGAGTTCGGCGTTTCATCCTCTCGTCGACGGCTGCGGTGTACGGGAATCCGCCGGCAAATCCTGTCACGGAAGAGACGCCCGTTGCACCTTTATCACCTTACGGCTCATCCAAATTGATGGCCGAGACAATGCTGCGTGATGCTGCACGCGCTCATGACCTACGCTATGTCATCTTGAGGTATTTCAATGTAGCAGGCGCCGATCCTGCTCTGCGCACTGGACAGGCAACGCGAGGGGCAACGCATCTTGTCAAGGTTGCGGCAGAAACCGCCGTGGGTCTGCGAGAGAAGATCCAGATTTTCGGCACCGATTATCCCACGCCTGATGGGACCTGCATTCGCGACTATATCCACGTGAGCGACCTCGTAAACGCTCATTGTCACGCGCTTTCATACCTGCGCGGTGGCGGGGAGTCCCTGACGCTCAATTGCGGCTACGGCCGCGGCTTTTCGGTCTTGGAGGTGATCGAGGCCATGCGGCACGAATCCGGAAACGACTTTCCCGTCGAACTTGCCGCCCGCCGGGCTGGCGATCCGGCGGAGATCGTGGCGTCGGCGGAACGGATGCGCAATCTGCTGGGCTGGCGGCCCCAATGGGATGATCTTTCCCTGATCGTCCGCCATGCGCTCGCCTGGGAACGCAAACTATTGGCACAAGGTAAGGCAAGGCTTCCGTCCAGGGCGTCTCAGCTGTCCCACTCCGTCCCATTGTCGGCAAGGTGAGACGGGACAGACTGGATCGTGCGCCGCGTCAAGTCGCGCGCCCAACCCAACTCTGCGCGGAGCCACTTCTCGCGTTATCTTCGATTGGCCGCGGGCGAGCTGGATTGGTCGGGCAGCCGGTCCAAGGTCACGCAGTCTGGCAAAGCAAGCTCAAGAGCAGCGACGCTGCAATCGATATGTTGTTGCCACTCGCGGCGGTGGCGCTCGGTCTCGTCGCGCTGGGCATCGCATTCAATTTGAGCTGAGCGCGGCGGACAGGTTTCGGCGGCAACTCGCTTTCACCGCTCGATTGTTCTAATCTGGAGCGCAGCCTGCTCATCATTGCAATTGCATTCGCGATCGTCTGTTTTCTGTTCTGCCGAACTTGAACGGGCCGGCCATGCTGTTGCCGAAGAGCGTGACCAATCGTGTCCAGGAGCGAACTTCGACCTCACCAATAAATCCGGACACCCGGCTCAGACCTCAATCAAGGCATAGGGGCGACCGCTGGGCTTCTCGATTGATCGGGCCACGTTGTAAACCGGCGCGCCTCCGGGCGTGCGGCCTTCATATCGGCCCTGATGGGCATGGCCGTGCACCACCGCGCTCACCTTGAATCGATCGATCGTTTCGCCGAGACGTGACGAGCCAAGAAACGGAAGAATCTCCAGTGGCTCGCCCTCGACCGTATCGAGAATCGGCGCATAGTGAAGAACGACGACAGCCTGCTTGCTCGCTACTGCGCGCATGGCATTTTCGAGACGCGTCGCTTCGTTGACGGCTTCGGCGACCAAGCTCTTGACGACGGCCTCGCCGAACGAAGCAAGCATGCGACGGCCGAATCCCCCAATGAAGCCCTTCACCCCGACGAAGGCAACACCGTTGATTTCGTACGACTGCCCGTTGAGCAGGTGCATCCCGGCGCCCTTCAAAATACGCTTTACGTCTTCAGTCTGCCCGGATTCGTAGTCGTGGTTTCCGAGCACGCCGACAACGGGAACGGAGCAGGCGCGCAAATCCTCCGCCAGAAGTTCCGCTTCGGACGGCCTCCCGAGGTCGGTGAGGTCGCCGCAAAGGACCAGCACCTGGGCCTTGGTCGAGAGCTCGGCAAAGAGCTCCCGGAAGGACAACGTGCGGTCCTCCTTCACATGGAGATCACCGATGGCCGCGAAAGTGAGCTTCTCAGGCTTTTCGGACATCGCGCTACTCACTATCTTCGTCTGCGTCGACAAAACCCCATTCCTCAACGGCCGATGCATAATCGACCTGCGAAAACAGGCGTCCCCGACATATCTTCACGCGCGGAGGAGGAAGCTCGAACTGTGCCTTCAGGCGGGCGACCAGTTCATCCATCAGCCAGCGCGGCACGCAATCGCGCTCGCTCGGATAGGCCCAGCGGAAGTTAAGTAGATGCGCCAGAAGCACCTCCCAATGCAGTTCCATGTAGGCAAGCAGACGCCGCCAGTCGATCTGATCGTGCTGTTTGAGAATGAGATGCGCGATATCCGGGCCGTCGTAGCGGTGCCGCAGCTGGACGAAGGCCTTGGACCAGATCAACTCAGTCGGGGCCATGATGTGCATCGGCGTGCCGAACACCTCGATGCGCGGCGCGGATTCGAACCATTGGTCGGTCACGGGAGCCATGCCATGCCAGAACGCGAAGATCACATCGAAGAAGTGCTCGTCCTCGAAGACTTTGCCGAGCCAGCGTTCGTCCTCGATTGCGACGGTGTATCCGAGGTTTCGGAAGTGGTTGAGAACACGGGGATAGTCAGTCGGCTTGCAGACGATATCGAGATCTTTGGTCGCGCGCGCCACGCCGGTATAGGCGCTGAGCGCATAGGTGCCGGCCAAGAGAAACGGAAGGTCGAGCTTCGCGAGCTCACGCAAGGCCTGGGCGTAAAAAACCTCAGCTCGCGCCGATGCCACGGTCGGCTCGGCGGCTGCATAGATCGTCTCTATAGATCTAGTGATCGGTCTGATCTCCTTCGCCATAAACGAGTTAATCGAAGCCCGTCGGCTTCGGCCCTTAGGGTGCCTCTTCGACAATTGAATAGATCATGCAAAGTTCCGCCCGCCCCCAGATCCCCCGGCACAAAGGCGCAGTCGGCGTAACAGAGCCTCGCTCTCCCTGTTGTAGAAGGTGAATATTTTCAGACTCGCGCTGCCTCGCGAGGCGCCTCGCTTGCGTCGCCGCAGTAGCCGGTCACGACGACCGTCTAGACGTTAACGAATTCCTTGATGCCGTAGGTTGAAAGCTCACGTCCATGGCCAGCACCGGCCCGGCACCTTCGTCTGGATCGAGAACGGCGACTTGCGAAGGCGCAGAGCTCACGGTGCACGTTATGATTTCAACGATGCGATGTTGCCCGTCGCGTCCAGCTGGATGGCCGAAGTCGCCAGGGCGGCACTGGCTGCGAATTAGCAATTGACGGCTGGCTGGGGCGGGAGGGATCGAACCTCCGCCAATCCAGGCAATAACCCATTGAAAAGACGTTATATTCACGCACCCTTGCTGAGGAAGTGATACACGCCAGTGCGACAACACGCAAGCTGACGATAGCCAATTTTCACTAGAGCGTGCCGAACACCGATTTGCCATTCCGCCCACGGTTGCCCCCCGATCGGCGGCCGAAGGGCGACCCGGCCGACGTCGCCCAAATTCCGCCGCGAGACCGTAAAAGGACCGGCCGTAGGAGCGTAAGCATAGCGCCGACCAATTAGGGCGGGTTGCGGGAGACCGACTGTGCCGAGCGGTTCAGTATGATTTCGCGCGAGGGACCGTCACTGGACGGCGGAGACGGCAAAGGCGGCCGGCGGCGACAGCGAGTAAAGCCCGGTGCGCGAAGCGGACGCGCCGGAGGCTTTATGTATCAAACTGCGAAAACTCCAGGTCTTCGGTGAAACTCTCCAGGGACACGCTGGTCGCTTCACAAAATGCCACGACATCGAGCCACAGGGGCCATCCACTTTTCAGGGTATAGATGCGAAGCGCCGGCTGCAGTCCGAAATCGGAGTTAATTTCGTCCAGATCGCCGAGACGATAGGCGTCCAGTTGCTGCACGCGTTCCTTCAACGTATGGTCCGGCAACTGAAATGCGTCACGAATGTCGGAGATAAGTATCTTCGTTCCGTGCAGTCCTTCTTCTGTGGCCGCCGTTCCATCTATCCGCATGATCCGTTTGGCAACTTGCCCCAGAAACCGTCGCACCTCGATCGGCACTGCCTGTAAGCGATCTATGAATTCGTTCAGCTCTTCAATGCCCTCTTTTAGTTCCGAATCATCTTGATTCCATTTCAGCACTTCATTGATGCGGCGCAAATTCTCCACGCGCTTCGGCTGGATCGTGTGGTTGTCCAATCGGTCAATCGCTCCAGAATTGCCCTATCAGGCCTTGAGAAACGCCGCTCATGGTCCGCTTTTATCTGCTGTAATCTTTCAATCGGATACTGACCTACATCATTTGTTACTCGGTGATGCTCATAGCACATCAGCATAAGATTTGAATAAGCGCGCCGCTGCTCATTCGTCATCGCGGGATTGAAGCGCTCACCGCCCGACTCGGCTGCCTCGATATGGCAGACTTGTCCTATGAAAACCCCATCTTCATTCATCATCAGCGCGGTGCAATTGGGGAACGCGCAGAGATTCCCCGATTTCAGAAATAACTCTCTGAGTGTTTCGGGCTTTGGGGCAAGGCGCGTGGGCGTTTCTGTCATTGTCCTATCGGTTCTTGTGGTGCGGCCCGTACATGATCCCCATCATCTGGTCGACAACGTCGGGCCCGGACAGGCGCTTTATCAGGCGGGGCCTATAATTATAGAGAAGGAAAAACGGCAGGCTGGCTAGCCCAAATTCCGCGCCTACCTATTTTAAAAACCCAAACAGGTAAAAGCAGCTCGCATCTGCAGCGGTCCAGTCTTCGAACTGGTTCATTTTAAGACCGCTTAGTTACCTTGAAATGCAAGGAGATTACAATCGGGGCCAGTTTATGGGGGCGCCTGCTGCGGGTACCCGCAACCGGTATGGTCGCCGCATAAAGTGTCGAAGCGCACCCATCTCGAATACGACACCGACCATGAAGATTTTGAGCGCCGCCATGGCGTCACCCATCGCGAGCTGGTCAAAGAAGGCAACCGGGCAGCGTGCAGAGATTGGAGCCCGCTTATGGGCAAAGACGGCGAAAGACTTCTCCCACTGACTTTCAAGGTAACCGGTAAGCTTGGGCTGTGCCCAGCCTTCGGGACGGTGATTGGGTAGAGCCATAACGGCTATCCTGTCACGCAGTCGTCGTTCGTACCAGAGCTGTCAGAATTACACTACAAGCGCGGTCGAAGGGTGAAAAATCCGGTCATCCGCTTCAGTAGGGACAAATGGAATTTGGATTTTTGACACGCGATCTCGATATCGCAACTGCCGAATTTTCTATATCAACGATTGCTGATTGGCATTCTGCGCGGACCGAACTTGAATCCGCCGGCCACGTCGCGAACGGCTGGCTTTATATGCCGCGCAACGCAACAGCCCTGAACCCATCGGCCGTTACCAGTTACCCACGACACATGACTTGCAGTCGGTGGAATACCCCGATCCCGACCTGCAGCGCTTTGTCGTGATCGTGTTGGGTTTTCTGCTCGGTATGAGACTCTTGCCGGAGGGATGGGGACACCTGCACGGCACTGCAATAGAAGTCGGAAAATGCAACGGCTTTAACATGCTTGATCGGGAGGTCAGCCCGTGCTTGGAGCACGCTGCCGAGTTCTATTTAAGCCACGCCACCGGGCGAAATGTGAAGCGGCTGCAGTCCGCTATTTCGCTGATTCACTGGAGCAAGGGCCAGGAACAGCATTTCGACACCTTCAGCTATTCTTTACTCATCGATTGATGCTTGTTGGGCCGTGTGCGCTGATCTGCACGCTGCGGCAATTGCGCATCTGAAACCGAATGGCCGCACTACTCACGCGGAACGTCCCGTCATCATGCAGCAAGTGCTAGGGCTGAAGTTGCCGAAGATCTTTGATCCGACGTCGCCGGTGACGGCTGCCTCGATCCGCAACGACCTCATTCACGAGGGGATGGTGGGAGACATGCCCCTCGGCTTGTCATTTATCGGCCAGCACTGCGATCTTGAGATGCGGGAGTTTGCCGATAAAGCCATCCTCGCATTGCTGGGGATATCAGCTACTTACCTTCAGACACCAGGAGGCGATAGATCGCGGCACATGCTCGGCTTGATGTCTTAGAGATCAATGGCAATCGATCAGCTATCGCGGACAATTCCGCGCTGTCCATTCCGGACCTTTCACACCCGTGATGCAGGGACTCCACGGCCCTTTGTAACCATCGTCGCTCGGGGGACCGCTGTATCTGCCGCCCCCAGGGCCGATGTACATGCCTCCCCCGGGACCGGCATAAAGACCACCGCCCGGTCCCGCGTACATGCCGCCGCCTGGTCCGGCATAAAGACCGCCACCTGGTCCAGCATATAGCCCCCCACCGGGGCCGCCGTATTTTCCGCCGCCTGGTCCAGAATAGAGACCGCCGGCAGGCCCGGAATAACACGCACCGCCCGGTCCTGAGTAGCCAGTGCACTGTGCAAGGGAAGGGGCCGGCAATGCAGCTAGAGCTCCGGCAACAACAGCTAAGGCAATACGCATGAGCCTCCAAAAAAGCCACTTCAACGCATTTGCGATCAAAGCCGACCGAAACTAGAGTGTTGCAGAGACTTTATAGACAAGGAACAAGAGGTGTCCAAACTGCCGCCTGAACGTTCCGATGCCAACCGGTTGGGCTCCGCTTACCTGACATCTCGTTTGGCATCCTTTCGATTAAAGAACTGTACATCGGCGACTCCACTGTCGAACAGCTGCGCAACAACATTGTTGAACAGCCGGCTGCGACCCTTTCGTTCGCCGGGATCGTCGCACCGCAAACCAAGAGCGCCGAAGGCACGCTCATTAAAGCGCATAGCGTCGCATGGGTCGAGGTGGTCCGTGTTCTTGGCCAAGACTGGACAGAAGCGTTCCGAGTTCCACCGGAAAAATGGGAAGAAATCGTTGCCGGCGCTTTTGATCGAGCTGGCTATGATCAAGTCACTCTGACGCCACGGTCAGGCGATTTCGGCCGCGATGTAATCGCCGTGAAAAACGGCGTGGGGACAATCAAAGTACTTGGCTCGGTCAAGGCGTACAAGCCTGGTCACCTTGTCAAACAAGATGACGTGAGGGCACTGCTGGGCGTGTTGAGCGGAGATCAAACCGCTTCCAAGGCAATTCTCACTACAACGTCGGATTTCGCCCCGAAGATTAAAACCGATCCGTTCATAAAGCCATTCCTACCAACACGGTTGGAGCTGATGAACGGAAACGAGCTTCTGAAATGGCTCATCGACCTCGCTGAAAAGAAATAATTTAGCGAGACTGCTCTTTAATGGCAGCACCGCTCTTCTACTCAAGCACGTCAGCGGCCACAGGCCCCTTCTCGAAGACCTTGCCCTCCTCTTCGAGCGCCTTGCGTCGCTTGTCCGCAGCGCTGATGAAGGCGGAAAGAGTATCGAGGTCCGCCTTGATTGTATCCCACTTCGGCAGATCGGCCGGCACCCCCATGGACTGATCGTGTCCGGAGAATTTTGAACAGCGCGTCATGCCCGCGTAGACGGCTTCGTAGTCCGTTTTTTCGATCCGGGCCGCCCTTAACTTCATGGTTGAAACGCCCGGCCTGAATCGGCCAACGACGCCCGCAAAAAGAATTTCCTCGATCGAATGCTCCCAGGTTTCACGCATCTTCGTATAGATGTCGATCACGAACGACCGCTGGGTTTCATCCGTTTCTGAGTAGGTCGCCTTTTTCTTCTGCAAAAGCTCGGTGATCATCGCCAAGCGTTTCATAACACCCATCGAAATCCAGGGGCGTTGATTGTCATCAATGATGCCGAAGCGCCCATCGCCGTGCTTGGCGATCCACTCCTCTCTGACAGGCACCTTCATCGCCTGCGCGGCCTCCTCCACCGCGTGGTGGAAGAAAAGATTATGCGTAAAGATAATGACCTGTCGTCCTGCAGCGGCCTCTTTCACCAACCGCTTCGCCACCGCCTCGATGCGCGCATGGTCAAGCGACGAAACAGGATCGTCGACCACGATTCCGTGCTTGGCCCCGACCTCCTTCAGTTCCGCCAGGAAACCCGCCAAGGCAAGCGCTCTTCTTTCTCCCTCGCTCAGAATGTCGCTGTTTTTTCCGATCTTCTGCTGCGCTTCGAGACCGATTTGAACCTTACTCTTGCCAACTTCACCACGGTCGGCAAGCTTCAGCGGCAGATGCTGAAGGTCGAGAGCAACGCTTTCATCCTGTAGGCTCGATTGAAGGGAATCCGTGAGAACCTTCCTTCTCAACTTGGTAATGTGAGACGTGATGGCGCCGACTGCGCAAGCTGCAACGCAGGCCTTGGTCTTAACCAGAACCTCCAACGAGTTGCGTCGCGCCACAAACGTCTCGATATCGGTCGATAGCTTCTTCCGCGCCTCTAGGTCATCGTGTTTCTGCTGACGCTCGGCGCGTTTGGCAGCTTCGCCGGAAGCCGGCTTCAGACCCTCGATTTCCTTAGCGAGCACCGCGGTTTCCGCGACCAACTCATCGACGATTGAACGGTCAAGATCGGCGAGGCCATCCAACCCCGAATAGTCGATGGCCTTGATGGCCTTTGCAAGCAGGTCATGACGCTCTCGGGCAGCGGCATAAAACTGCTCCAATCGATCCGCCTGCCCTTGGCGGTGAGCGGAGCCTCCGACGAAATTGACCAGCCGGTTCTTGATTTCCGCGCCGTCCGTGAACTTGACGTCGAGCACCGCGCGGGCAATGTCCGCGAAGCTCTTTTTTGCCAGCTCAGCGTCGGCGTTGGCCTTGCCCTCAACGTACTCGTCAAAGGCCGCCAGCCGCAGACGTGCCTCCTCGTTAAGTGGTTGATGGCAGAGCACACAGGTATCAGCCGTGACCAATTGAGGTTTTGCAAGGCTCGGATACGCTTCAGCGGCAAAATCGCGGGCGTACTTCAACAGCTGACGCCACGTTTCATTGCCCAGCTGAGGCACCGCAGAAGCTTCCGAAAACGCGGCTGCAGCCGCCTTTGCTGCGTCACGCGTTGCCGCTGCCTTCGCTTGTGCTTCCTTCAACTTCGTCACGCCGGCATTGCCGATGGCATCGAATATCGCGTTGGCCTCCGCGACGAGTACCTCGACCGTGGCTTTGGTCGCCTGTTTCACTTTGGACAGCTGCGTGGGGTCCTGGCTCAACTCAAGCTTAATCGCCTGCAGCTCGACGTCATCCTTGTCAGTCCAAGTCGCCAGTGACCGCATCGCGGCTTCCGTTGGCAAATGCTCGTCTGCCTTCAAATTGACGAGCATGGCCGACACTTTGGTCTTCTTCTCATAGCCGAGCGGCAGAGGCGTCTTGTGCGTCTTGATCAGCTGCGCTTCCTCGCCTTTGAACCGGGCGTCGAGGATGCGCAGGGCGTCAGCCAGGTTGGTCAGCAACGCAAGCTCAAAGGGCAGAAACTCGATATTCCGCTCGGAATCGACGTACAAGCCGGCGACGTCGCTGTCGAACACCGAAATGCGCCCAAGCTCTGGCGGCGGATCGGTCTGGTCATTCCAAACAACACTCTTTGCCTTGTCGCCATCGACACGAAAGGTCAGCGTAATCTCGCGCGGATCGGACGACGCCGGCTCGAATACGTTACCCCGCAAGGTAACGTCATGGAGGCAGTGACAGATTTTCTTGGCAATGCGGCAATACCCGCTCTTGCCCGATCCATTCGGGCCGTAGATCAGGGTCACGCCGTTGATAGCGAATTTGAGCGGGGGCTGCTTCGCTGCGAGACGATCGATGTTGCGCAAGGGGCCGATCGATCCGAGCACCGTGACCGGTGCGAATTTGTTGCCGGCCTTGAGGTGGGTTTTGGTCAGAGCAGGCCAGTTCGATACTTTTCCGCCGGCAAGGCCGGCTTCGGCCCTGATGGCCGCCTCCAATTGGCCAAGCTCGCTCTCATCGAGTTTCGTTTTTGTGGCGAGAAGCCTCACGGCCTCCTGCTGCCACGTCGGGCGTGCGGCGCACCATTCGAACAAGCTCTTGTCGTCAGCCATACGTGAACCAAACAATTAATTGTATAAACCGGTCTTCAAAATCATTGATTGCATCACTGAAAATCGCACAGCATGGCTTGTCAAGGCGCCTTTCGTCCTTCTGCAACCAAAGTCGTTGAAACAGCGTTATAGGTATATTACTATAGAGCCGTGAATGACCTTCTGCGCGCGATCAAGCCCACGGTTTTCGTGGGTTCGAGCAAGAGAGACCTGCGGGCATTTCCCGCGGCCGTCCGAAGCGAGATCGGCCAGTCCCTTTTCGAAGCGCAACTCGATGAGCATCCGCGCAACGCGAAGCCCTTAAAAGGCTTCAGCGGTGTTTTAGAGATTCGCGACAATTTCGACGGTGATACCTACAGGACCGTCTACGCAACGCGTCTGGACGGGCGTCCTATACGTCCTGCACGCGCTCCAGAAAAAATCCACCAGCGGAATAGCCACACCGCAACGCCACATAGACCTGATCAGGCAGCGCTTGGGCGATGCCGAGGCTATCCATAAGGCAACAAGGGAGACCGATAATGAGCGCTAAGAAAAAGCTGCCCGCCCATACCATGGGCTCTGGCAACATTTTTGCTGATCTTGGACTGCCAAATGCCGAGGAGCATCAACTGAAGGCCGCCCTGGTTGTCCAATTGAAGCGGCTCGTGGCGGACCGGGAAATGACCCAGATCGAAGCCGCCAAGCTGGTGGATATGAAACAGCCCGACTTGTCCAAGCTGCTCCGAGGGCATTTCAAGCTGGTTTCAGTGGAAAAGCTGCTGCGCATGCTCACGGCGTTCGACCAGGACGTTGAAATAACGGTAAAGCCACATCGGAAGCGTGGCGAAGCCGGCCGGATCACGTTTATTCCGGCCTAGATCGGCCAACAGGGAGGGTTCATGACATTTACCGCGACGGCGGCCAAAGCCGCCCATGAACCCACCCTGCACTGCCCGAACTGCAACCACGAGATTCGGCTGACCGAATCGCTCGCTGCACCCCTTCTCGCCGAGACCCGCCAGCGCTTTAACGAACAGCTAGCTACCAAGGACGCTGAGGTCGCGCGGAAAACGGAAGCCCTCCAACTGGAGCACGAAAAGCTTCAGAAGGATCGCGAGGAGGTCGAGGACCAGGTCGCCAAGCGACTTGCGGCCGAGCGCAGCCAACTCGTCGCCGCGGAAGCGAAGAAAGCACGTGAGGTCGCCGCGGCTGAAATCCAAGCCCGGACCACCGAAGCGGCCGAGCTACGAGACTTGCTCGAAGCGAACAACGCCAAACTGGCGGAAGCACAGCAGGCGCAGGCCGAACTGATCCGCAAACAGCGCGCACTCGATGACGAAAAGCGAGAGCTTGACCTGACGATTGAGAAACGGGTGCAAGCGCTGGTTGACCCGATCCAGGTCAAGGCCAAGCAGGAGGCCGACGAAGCGGCACGGCTGCGTGTCGCCGAGAAGGATCAGACCATTGAATCGATGACCCGCACGATCGAAGAACTGAAGCGCAAGGCTGAGCAGGGCTCGCAACAGTCACAGGGCGAGGTTCTTGAGCTTGAACTTGAAGAGTTATTGCGCGGCCGGTTTCCGGCCGATTCAATTGAACCGGTCGGCAAAGGTGAGCTTGGTGCGGACGTCATCCAACAGGTGAACGGATCAATCGGCCAGCCCGCCGGCATAATCCTTTGGGAAACCAAGCGCACCAAGGCCTGGAGCGACGGGTGGCTTGCCAAGCTGCGAGACGATCAGCGTCGCTCCGGCGCCGACGTCGCTTTGATTGTCTCGCACGCCTTGCCCAAGCATATTGAGCAGTTCGACCTGGTCGATGGCGTCTGGGTGGCCCACCCACGTTGCGCGTTGCCCGTGGCGGTCGCCCTGCGGCAGGCACTGATCGACGTCAGCAGCTCGCGCCTCGTACAGCAGGGTCAGCAGACCAAGATGGAGCAGGTTTATCACTACCTCACGGGAACGAAGTTCCGCCAGCGCGTCGAGGCCGTGGTCGAGAAATTCAATGACATGCGCGACGATCTCGACAAGGAACGGAAGTTCATGGGTCGGCAGTGGGCGAAGCGCGAAACCCAAATCCTTGCGGTCATCGACTCCACGGTTGGAATGGTTGGTGACCTTCAGGCGATTGCGGGCAAAGCGATGCCAGAGATCCCGAGTTTAGAGCTGCCTCTGCTAGATAATGAGCCCGAGCCGGAACGTAAGCTGGGATGAAAGTAGTAGTCGTCTAATTCCTGATGCCGGTACAGGCAGGGTAGCGGCTGCATCCCCAAAACCCACGACCAGCCCGAGGTCCGCGCCGCGCCGTTCGGCGCCTCATGGGCGAACCACACCGCGGACAATTCGGGATGCCTTGAGGAGGCGTTGCAGTTGCGGATGTCCAAGGGGCGGCTACCGGTGAAATGGCACCCGGGCCGCGTGAGCATAGCGACGGCGAAGCCGGCACGTGGGACGAGTGCAGCGACGAGACCGGTCTCTTGCGGCACCCGGGAACGGGGCAGTGCTAGCGGTCGCCGTAGGCGAGCCCCTTTTCCGAGTGCCCCCGGCGAGGAGCACCTTAGGTCTTGCGCGAGGGATCGTTACCCGAATGGGCCGAGACAGAATGGCTCGGTGAGCCTGCTCATAGAGCCCGGTCCGTGAGAGCGGACGCGCCGTCAGCCAGCGCCTTGGATTTGACTTTCTGGATGATCTTCAAACTATCCAAACAGGTGCGCGCTTCGCGAGAATAGGGCTCCGCTGCGAGGTATGCTTCGGTCGTCGCCCCTAGCGCATCATCCCATCGCTGTAGGGCCAACAAAGCCTCAGCGCGAATTAGCTTCGCATCCGCATTCCTAGGATCACGTTTGAGTGCTGCATCGGCGTCGAAAAGCGCAGGCTCGAACTCCGCGCGATTGATGGAGGCGCGGGCCCTGACAGCAAGAGCTTCAGGACACTCAGGCGATTGGGTCAGGATTTTATTGGCAAAGCTCGCAGCGTCCGCGAAACAGTTGAGTATGTTGAGTGCATCCCCCTTAAGCTTTATCGTGCGTGGATGTCGGGGATCTATTTGAAGAGCCTGATCGCAAACTTTAAGTATGCTGTCCCATCGATGCATATCCGCGAGGATTTCCAAGCGAACGATCTGCGCGGTCAAATCGTGCGGCGCTTCCATGAGACATCTATCAGCTTCTTGGAGAGCACCATTGTGATCTTTGCGCCTGAAAAGTATATTTGCGAGAGCCGAGCGCGCCTTATAATGATCAGGGTTGTGCTTCAGTGCCGTTCTGAAATCCTCCGCACTGTCTGAAAAACCGCCCCAGTTCGCGCGGCCCCGGAGGTACCACCCGTCGGCGTCGGCCGGATGGGCCGCGAGGTAGCGACCGATCACTTCAAGCGCCTTCAGATTGTCTCCCTTGCGGAGAAGCCCCTCGCAGATGACCGGCAAGGCGCGGGCGTCACCTGGATCATTTTTCAACAGCAGATTTGCCTGTGCGACGGCCTCGTCTATACGACCAAGTTCGACAAGTGCCGTCGCTTTTTCCAGCTTTTGCTCCGACGTAGCTGCCTCGACTCCTGCGGCCGCGAGCGACGCTTTTCGAATTCGCTCAATGTTAGTTTGGACCTCGACCGTCGATCCGCGCGAAATCAGCCGGGCAAAATCATTTTCAAAATCAATAAACCCACCGATGGTGGGTGGTTCCATGTTACGCATGTTGGCGGTGAATGCATCATCAGGATCCTCCGCATACCCCTCTAAATCATCATCCATCACGTCTTGCTCACCGAGGAGGCTTAATCGCATAGCCGCGCGAACTCGGGCGAGGGCCTGAGGTACTTCATCAAGGGCAGCCGGAGCCTCGCGCTTGTCAGGAAGGGGAATAGATTGTTTCAGAAGTTCGACGACGGCGTTGCAAGCACTGAGCACGGCTCGATCGAGAAATAGCTCGTTTGTAAAGACCGCCTCGATCGCAATCCGTATGTCGCGTCCCGCACGCTCGTTGCGAAACCATGGAGTCCTGCGAGCGATCTCAGAGCAGACAACTTGGGGCGCGATTTCTTGGAGTCGAACTAAGTCCTTGCGGTCGAGCAATGGAACATCCAAGGCTGTCAAGAACTCATCCAAGTCGGTCGGGGTAAGCATAGTTGTGTCGGCGGGACTGAATGCAGCCCGGACCGCCTTGTTAACGCTGCGATATGCAGTTCTGAGCTTTACATAGACATCCCTGTTAAGCTCATGCCTTTTTTCGGCAAACAAGCCAAAGTCCTTCAACAGCTGCTGCTTCTGAAGGTCCAGCATCGCTTTTGCCTGTTCTAGCTCTCGATCAAACTTTGCCTTGATCGTGCCTTCAAGGATGAGCCGGAGCACTGCCACAAGCGCAATAATGAGTATAGCGGCCGTCGGGATCAGCTTTGCCAGGGTTAGCGGTCCGGTGAACAGCTCAGAAAGAAACCTCAACCATTCCTTATATGACATCCATCGTCCCTTTGGTTCACGGCGAACTCCTTAGCTATTCAAATCAGTCGGTACGACAATGATCGGCCAAGACACGCATTCGCAAAATCCACAGCGCCCACACTATCACAAGTCGCCCGGTAGTTGCGGCACACTCTGGCTACGTCGGAAGCTAATCTTTGCATCGGCTCGTAACCCCTGGCTCGGTAGCATGCGCGTAGAGCCTGTCCACGAAGCGGACTCCCGGCCAGAAAGAGTTAAACCGCGCGGTAAAATACCAACTTGCTTCGCAGGGCGGATTTAGATGCCCGGCGAGGCGACCAGAGGCTTGCGTTTCTGAACGCAGACAGCCGCTTCGTAAGGAAGGTCCCACCTTTCCGTACACCGCGCGAAAAGAACAACAGCCCGGCCTCCACTGGCATCGAGAGCCTGATTGGCAAGTTGCTCCAGTGATTGCTTGAGTTGGGGTCGGAGCTGCTCAGGAAAGACATAAAACCCGACACGTGCTTTGTGCTCTTGTGACGGCTGGATCTGCATAGAGCTGACATGTTCCGGGTCGCGATAGTTCTTCCGGACCATGGTGCGCAATATGTCGAGTGAGCGCTCTATGCGGCGCTGCTCCGAAGGATTTGCCGCGCCGAGCAAGTGAATGCCGACGGTTGTCCAACCCATGGGCCGCTTCTCATTCAGCCGATCGATGATCTGCGTGAAGAGAGGACTCAGCATTGCCTTAGGCTTTAGTGCGGTAATCCCGGCATTCAGGGCGTTGTAGTAGCGGTCGATAGGGCCGGACAGGCCTGCAACATTGAAAAGCAGGTCTTTGTCCGGAAGAACGAAGTTGAAGCCGTTATCAAGATAGATACCGAGATAGTCCAGCTCGTCGCCGAGCAGATGATGGGCCTTCTGGAAATAGTTACGCTCGTTCAAGTAGTGCAACAGCAGGAGCGGCTTATCGAGAATGTCGACGATGCAGAGAAGATCGGCAATCAGCAGCGTCGGTGCGAGCTCGTGATCCTCCGGCACCCAGCCGACCTTTTTGAATTCGGCTTCAGCCGAGCTGAGCACCGAAAGATCGTCGAGCGTAACGGACAGCCGTATAACCCGGTCGACTGACGCCGGATCAATCCCTAATCCCGCTGTAATGGCGACTGACTCTTGATCTCCCGCTTGCGCCCTAGCAATCACGTTGGCAAGTCGCTCCGACTGTATCGAAGGATCGAGAACCATCTCCTGGATATGACGTTTGACGCGGGCGGGTGCTCCACGCAGGCCTTCTGGTGTTAGCCGGTTTGCCTTCGCCTCTGCGGCAATCACGGTCCGATCGATAACGACCAGGACGTCCGTCTCGAAGCCCTGATCGCCAAGTTTCCAGGTGGCGCCGGGCGTTATCTTCGCGCCCGGAAGCGCAGATCGCAAGGTCGTTTCGAGTTTCTCCTGGAGATACGAGGAGCGTGTTTTTTCCACGGCCTCCTTGAGCCCCGCAGCGCGTGCGAGCCGCTCCATGATGCGATGGATATGGCTGAACACGGCCATGGGAATCGGCAGGAAGAAGCGATCTTCGAGATCAATTGCCGGTGTTTCCCAGACAGGATTTCCGAGAAACAGATACTCGGTCTTGGCTTCCGAAAGAGAACCCGGTTTAAGCGAAATGGCCCGCAAGATTTTTTCGACCACTTGCGGCGAGCGGCCAGACAATTGTGCGAGGCCGTCGGGTGTAAATGTGCCGAATTCGGCGATCCGCAGGTCGTAGTGAGACATCACGAACGCCTTGGCGCTGTCCAGGTCAATCCCCGGCATGGCCGCAAGCATCTTCTCCGGATCTCCAACGAGACCCGGCACATTTTGAAAGTAGAGCCGGAAGATCTGCCGGGGATTTCGTCCTCGAAGAACCCGGCGAAACCGTCCCCAATGTTCCGTTTGCCGCCGTTCGTACTCACGCAGGGCGCAATGCATCACCTCGTTCAGGTCCGTACAACTGAACCCATGATGCGCGACAAAAGAGGCATCGAGCGCCCCGTAGAGCTCTTTCGAAATCTGGATGACGGAGAGAAAGTGCGCCCAGTTGCGCACCGCCATCGTGTGAAGGCGAATGCGCTCCTGTAATTCGAGAACAGCCAGCTCTTGCGGGTCGGATATTTTCTGGCCGTCGAGCGTTCGCTCCAAAAAGAAAGTATCTGACAGCTTCGGCATGCTGTCGAAGACGGTCTGCATGACGTGCGGGCGCACGGGAGCCGGTCCCCACTGGTCCAGGGGAATGGACAGAACAATTGCCTGAAGAAGCTCGGCGTGGTGTTGCAGGACGTCGGCGACGGGCTTGCCCCTGGAGCTGTCCTCAGACCCAAATGTCAGAAGCCCGTACCCGGCGTAGCAGGCGAGGATTCCAACAGGGTCATGGTGGCAAAGCTGGTCTTTGACGAGCTCGAGTGTCTTGGGAAACTCGGCCACCGCAGCCAAGGCCGCTTCCGTCATGGCGGCTTTGAGCTTCGGATAATGTTCCTCGGGTACAGAAAATGTGTCGAACCTGATTTTGGTACGTTCTTCCTTGCGTTTGCCTGCCTTGTGCCGCCGATTTCGTTTGCTCATGCGCTACCTTAGCAACAAGCGGACTCGCGGAATATCGCCATGCTTGCGATTTCCGCCAATCGACTGCGGCCTATTCCAGAAAAATTCGCGATTGCCGGTAGCGGCTTCGGCGTACTGATCGATGGCAATGATGATGGCCTGCACATGATGGTAGCACCATCCCTCATGGACGCCGATGCGCCTGACTTCCGCCAGTGCTTTGAGAAATGGAGGCTGGTCGGTGCTGTCGGTGAAATACTTCAGTTCACGCATCACCATCTCCGACCACCCAGCACCTTGCCCTTGACCGGCCCCGGCTGAAGCTTCTTCAGGGCGTCGCGTTGAGCGCAGAGATTTTCGATTTTGGCCTGCATGCGCGCGAGCAGCGCCTCGGCTGACGCCGTGGCAACACCGGCCCGCTGAAGCAGAAGGATCTCCCTGCGCTGCCGACCGACCTGCGAGCGCATGCGCTCGATTTCACCCCGGATGAAGTCAATGTCCGGCATGTCCCGCCTCTCAAACCTGGAATAAAGTCATGAGAACAAAAACGGAACATACAATCAAGTTAAACGTTGGGAGAAGCAGCGGAGGCAGAAATGGCCAACAACAACACCGAGAAAGACCCCGAGGACTGGGTTTCCGGGGATGATCCGATGACCGGGGCACAAGCCTCATACCTGAAGACCCTCAGCGAACAGGCCCATAAGCCCGACCCGACGGGGAAGAAACTCACCAAGGCCGAGGCATCCGAGCTGATCGACCGGCTCCGCGAAGAAGCCGGTCTGGAAAAGTAGCCGCATCGTCCACAGACGCTGGGAACAGGTGGACAAGCCGAAGCTCCTCCATTTGCGAATCCCTGCCTTGTGGTAGCCCGCCGGAACGGGAGGCGGGCTATCCGGATTCGTCCCGCGTGGCAGGAGCGATCCGATGCTCATTATCAAAGAGCGGGGACCGACGATCCGCACCGTTGAGGGATGGGCGCGGACCGTGCTGCTCGAAGCGGGTGCTATTCGCGAGTGCGAAGAACATGGCTGGATGAAGGACCGTGCCGATCCGCACGCTCGCGAGCGCGCGCGGATCATGGCTCGCGAAGAGCCGGCATTCGGGCTCACGTCCGAGGAGGCGGTGAAAGCGATCGACGCAGTGCTGTCCTCGGTTGGCGATACGTGTCCGGAATGCCCGCCCGATCCGTGAGATACTGGGCGGACGGAGGATCGCGCCGAGCCCTCATTTTGGACTTCTAACCCGGCTAATGGCGATCGGAAGAGGGCGCCGGGAGGCAAAGAGATTTCGCCTCCCATCCAGAATTGTTGTCTTGCCGGAATCCCAAGCAGACGGGGCCGCGATCTGCACCACCGGGTCGCAAGCGGCTGGGCTACAGGCGTGAAGACGAGAGCGCTGAACCAAGTACATCGCAAATTCCGCCCAGCCTAGATCAGGAAATTCCCGGCAGAGGCTTGCCTTGAAGCCTTTCGAGGTGCGAACTTGCACAACCGGGGGGAGCATCATGGTCGGCGTCGATTACAGCGCGTGGATGGTTCAGGACGGCGAGCTACGGCGGCGATACGTTTACCAGGACTCGAAGACCAAGAAGTACATCGCCACGATCTATCTCGATTGCAAGATTGAGCGAGGGACCGCCGAACCGCTCACCTTTCTCTCTTTCATGTTCACACCTTTCCGGGTCGTTGACGGCCTCGACCTCGGCCTGTCGCTTGCGCCTCTCGACGGCGGCCGCCCCGCGCCGGTGGGAGTAAACGTCACCTCGGTCGATAATGGCCAGGGTGCGCTGATGTCACCGCGCACGCCGCAGGGGTTGAGACTGCTGCTTTCGCACCTCCTCAGTGGCAAGCAGCTCAAGTTCGGCATCTTCCAGGGCCCTGAACAGCTCGTAGATATGCCATTTTACAACGACCCGGAATTTACCGAACTGCATCGCGCGCAAGTAGCAGCATTGACGACGAGGGGGAAAAACGTGTTTCTGGCGAAGATCACTGGGGTCATTCCCAAAGGCATGAATCTGCCCGCGCCCCCCATCGAGACGCGTGAGTTCGACAATATCACCGCGGCCAAGCAATGGTTGCTCGGTGAAGCGCTGACCAATCTTCCAACACCGGTCAACAATGTCGAGGTCTTCGAGAACGGCCAGTCGGTCTGGCGTGAATGGCACTGGAGCCATGACGCTCTGAAATCAAAGAACGAGCTTTGGTGGGATGCGAAAGACCCGGGCCGAAAGGAACGAGAGGCCGCCGACAAAGAGCGCAAACAGAAGATCGAGGCCGGGCTTATCCCGGACAGCCAGCTTTCCCTGAAAGAGCAATTCGAGAAGGCGAACCCGCGCTGGCTTGGGCCTTACTTCGCCTGGCTCCCGACAAGCACGCTCGATGCTGGGACCATCTGGATGACGCAATATTGGGTGCGCGCTACGCTAGGCCTCAAATACAAGAACAAAGGCTGGTTTCCGGACAATGATTAGGGAAAACAACAGAGTTGCGCTGGCATGACTTGATCGCTAGGCCGATTTCCGCTGCCGCGACGAGGGCTTCTTTGTCGCTGCTTCCTTCTTCGGCTTCTTGCCCTCAATCGACATCAGCATTTCCTTCTGCCCGATGGATGCCTTGCGCGCCTTCTTCGTCGTTTTCCCGGACGCCCTCTCCTCGCCGACACTACGGCGCAAGGCCTCCATCAGATCGACGACGTTTTCGCCGCGCGGCCGCTCCTTCGGCGCGATCGGCTTCCCGGCACGCTTGCTGTTGATGAGATCGATGAGCGCGGTCTCGTAGTGGTCCTCGAACTTCTCGGGCTCGAAGCGGCCTGCCTTCTGGTTGACGATGTGCTTGGCGAGATCGAGCATGTCTTTAGTCACTTTGACGTCCTGGATCTCGTCAAAATACTCAGCTTCGGAGCGCACCTCGTAAGGATAGCGCAGCAAATTGCCAACAAGGCCTTTGTCGAGCGGCTCAAGCGCGATGACGTGCTCACGGTTGGTGAGCACCACGCGCCCGATCGCGACTTTATCCATCTCGCGGATGGTCTCGCGAATGACGGCAAAGGCGTCATGGCCGACCTTGCCATCCGGGCGCAGGTAATAGGGACGGATCAGATAGCGCGGATCGATTTCGCTACGATCAACGAATTCATCGATCTCGATGGTGCGGGTGGATTCAAGCGCGATATTCTCGAGCTCTTCCTTCGAGACCTCGATGAAATTGTCCTTGTCCAGCGCGTAGCCTTTGACGATGTCTTCGTTGGCCACCTCGTCGCCGGTGTCGGCATCGACCTTGAGGTATTTGATGCGGTGGCCGGTCTGGCGGTTGAGCTGGTTGAAGGAGATTTTCTCGGATTCCGAGGTAGCCGGATAAAGGGCTACCGGGCACGTAACGAGCGAGAGACGCAGGAAGCCTTTCCAGTTGGCGCGGGGAGCCATGAACGCAGAACTCCGATTGGGAACAGCTTGGATTCAAGACGAACGGGACAGCAAGGTTCCGACAACGGGCCGCCAGATTAAGCCATTTGACCGGGTCAACGGTACGGACTTGGAAAGTCGGCTGGTTCACATTCCGGACCCTACAATCTGTGATATAAATCGGCATTTGGCGCACTTTGGGGGCTAGTGTGCGATGCCGAAGAATATTGTGATTTTTTCCGACGGCACGGGTCAGGCTGGCGGCATCAATTTCGATGAAGCCCGGACCAACGTCTACAAACTCTACCGGGCCTGCCGCGTGGGGCCCGATACGAAGATCGAGCCATCCGAACAGGTGGCATTCTACGATCCCGGTCTCGGCTCGGCTTCCGATGGGGGGCATTTCAAGATCGGCTGGATGCGCTGGCTCTACAATCTGGCCAGCATGGCGACGGGCCTCGGGATCACCCGCAACATCGTCGATTGCTATGCCGCCATCATCAGCCTCTACGAGGAAGGCGACCGCATCTTCCTGATCGGCTTCAGCCGTGGCGCCTATACGGTCCGCTCGGTCGCTGGCGTGATGACCTATTGCGGCATTCCGCGGCATCTGCCTGACGGCTCGCCTCTGCGGCGCGATCCAAAGGGCATCCACAAACTGGCTGAACACGCGGTCAAAGACGTTTATCAGTTCTGCCCGTCCTACAGCCGCAAGGAGGTTCAGGGCTATCATCAGTTCTTGATCGAGACGCGCGATGCCATCGCAGCGCAATTCAGGAAAGAGCACGGCTGCTCTCTCGTCGAGAACGACATGGAGCGCGCCGATGTCGTCCCCTACTTCATCGGCGTTTTCGACACGGTCGCCGCACTCGGCCACAAATTTCTCGGTCCGGTTCTGGTGGCGCTTGGCGTGGCGCTCGTGATCGGGCTGCATTGGCTCGGCGGGGCCCTCGAACCCTTCCTTCCATGGGCGGGCTGGGCGGCAAGGGCTCTGAGCTATCTCGGTGTCGCGGCCGCGGTTATCGCCTTCCTCCTGAACTATCTCAAAATCGCGCCACCGTTGCCGGGCTATAGCTTCTGGTCGCGGCTGAGGACGCTGCATTTCGCGCCGGCCAAGCATAAGTTCTACGACACGACTCTGAACCCGCATGTCGGCTACGCCAAGCACGCGATTTCAATCGATGAGAACCGCGCCGACTTTGCGCGGGTCGGCTGGTCACCGACGGCCGCCAAGGCAGGCGTGCGTGATGAGCACGGTAATCTCTATTTCGAACAGGTCTGGTTTCCGGGTGTGCATGCCGATGTCGGCGGAGGCTATCTGGAGAATGAGGCACGTCTGTCCGACGTCGCCCTCAACTGGATGGTGGCCGGTGCTTCACTCATTCCGGATGGGCTGAAGCACGACGGCAGCGTTTTGCGCCTCTCGCCAAACCCTGCTGGCCAACAGCACAATGAGCAGGCGGGCAGTTTTCTCAGAGCAGGCGTGCGGAAGATCCCGGTTGACGAGAAGACGGGAGTTTCGGTGTCACCGATGCACAAATCGGTCTATCGGCGCTTTGAGGCGGGACCGGTTCTACTCTACGACCGCATGGCCGCTTATCGCCCGGACAACATGCGGGTGCATGTCGATTTCAGGCGCTATTTCGATCAGAGCACTGCGCAACCGCCTCAATGTGTTGCCGATGATATCGAACTGAAATGGAAGAATGGAGGCTGCGTGGGCCGCGTTTGACCTGCACCTTTCTTAGAAGCATGTTGCCCGCGCGAGGCGCACAACCTGCCTGATGACCATCCGTTGAAGATGCTCACCCGATTCCGCAAAGTTTCTTGAACTCGAGAGGGGTTTCGGCATTGCCGTCCAGGCCAATGACGCCCGTGCCTTTCAGGAAGAGGTCCAGAGGCTCTCCCTGCAACGAGTAGAGCTGGCCGTTGCGGACGGTCGCGATCTTTCGCTTTCCCTCGGCAGCAACGAAAATATCGCCGTTCTCGATCCAGGCGAGTTGCTTCCCGTTCTCGTCATAAATGTAGTCGCTCATTTGTCGGTTCCTTGCACGCTCGCGATAAGCTCGCCAAGGTTAGGCCACCCGATGATTAAAGTCTCGGTCAGCGCGAATAATCGCCAAGGCTGTAGTCGAGCTGACGAACGGGAAAGTACGTCAGCCGGGTTATCCAGCCATCCAATTGATTGACCCCCGCTCCGCTCTGACCGACACCAAAGGTTGAAGAGCCGCTCGAAGCAGTCGCCCGTGCGACGTTACCGATAGACGCGCCATTTTGATAGAAGGTGAAGCCAGGCGATGCAGACGGGCTATAGGAGATAGCTGTCTTTACAAGAGAACCAGCCGTCGGTTTCGTCCCACCGAGAGTTGATGTTCCGGTACCGTCGCCCGTCACAGCACTCGGCGCATTGCTACCCTGTCCTCCCGCTCTTTCTGCGAGCCGATAGTTTCCACCATCGCTCCCCAGCGACGACTTATAACTGCCCGCGTTCACGTTATCGATGCGGAGGCGCGGATAGTTGTTTCCGCCTGTACCGATATTGCCAATGATATCGAGTACATCCACTTTCCCTGTCGTCGCCGTCGTGTAGAGCGTAAGCATGTTGGTCGGGGTCACCGTTCCGATCCCCAGCCTCACGTTCGTATTGTCCCAAGTGAAGTTACTGCTGCCCGCCAGCGCATTCGAGCTATTGAACTGAACCTGGCCGCTCGAGCCACCAGCCGCCGCAGTCTGCGAGACGACGCTCCAGACGTTTGAGGAGCATTTCAGAATCTGGCCGTTGGCGTCGGGCCAACCATATTGGATGGTCGAGCCGCTACACGACTGGCCGGACGTACCGACAGAGAAGCCCGGCGGTGTCGCAAGCTGAGCCATGGCAGGCCCGGCGCCGAGTATGCTCAGAAGCTCAATTAACAGAACAATCGCGCGCTGCGCGTCGCACGGTCTCATTCAGCCTTATCGAGACTGACATTTCGCCAGCCTGTTCCATCACAGAGTTGCAGATGCTTGCCGGCGTACCGTAGTGAGCCTTCGTTCCTGCCCGAGCAGCCGACGCCCGACGATCCAACCTTGAGCTCGCCTTGATAGACGTCGAGATTCGCGTTTGGCGAAGCCGTGCCTATGCCGACGCAACAGTGGTTGGCGCCCGAGAACACCATGCCGCCGATCGGATTGGTTTGAGGCTGAGCGGTCTTCGGCTGATTAGCCGCCGCCGCGCCATGCGCGAGCAAGCCGACGACAAGAGAAAGGACACAAACGCAAAGCTTCACAAGAACTCCCTTCCGGAAAGCTCGGAAAGAACACCGGGAAGAGACCCTTCCACTGGCGAGCTCGAGACTTGATGAATCGTGTCTGGACTTCGCCGCCCGCTCCCGGCCCGTAGGCCGAAAGGCAGCGTTGTCCGGTAACGCTACGTACCGCTAGACATGAGGTCATCACACCCCGAAGGCAGGCTTTCTCTGCCCTCACCTCGACACTGCCACGGCGATTGGGCGGGTCAATGAAGTTCTGTTTGCGCCGATGGGACCTCGATAATTCGCAAGCCTGGCAAGAGCCAGACGAATCGATTTCGGTAACTAATGCCGGACCACCGGGGAGCTTTGGCTAACTACAAGGGAGCAGATCGGCCACTGCCATCACCGCGCAGTCGACTCCGGCACCGGATGATCGAGGGAGGTCACTGAAACGATTGCCTTGAACTCCTCAAGGATCTCGGGGTGATTTTGATCAAGATAGCGCTCGACCTTCCGGTTGGCGATCAGCTTCGATATGTAACCCGAGGCAATCACCAGATGCAGGACATCCTCGCCATAGGAGGCCTCGACAGCCTTGAAGTCCTGCTGAAGCGTGCTCATTTCGCGTTCCATGCGCGCCAGTTGTTCTGGCGTCATACCATCGATCCGTTTCACTCGTTCGGGCTTCGCCAAATCAGCCTGTTTCGTCGCGGCGAGAAGCGCCCGCGCATAGCCGACCGTGAAGTTTGAGGCCGACAACATCAATTCCGCGACTTCGATCTGGCGCATCAAGCCCATTTTGCGCATCACATCGAAAGTCACCGTGCTGACCATCTTGTCCTTCAGCATCTCGATGACTTCGGGACTGATGCCGTCCAGCATGGCCCGCCGCCGCTTGATGTGACCGATATTGACATCGAGCGCTTTCGCCAGCTTTTCCTCCGAAACACCCCTCGCAAGTGCCCGCACGATCATGAAGTATTCCTGGATCGTCGCGAGGTGATTGATGCGCTTGTTATAGGTGAACGTCTCATCGTCATGCGCCAGAATGCAGCGGGCCGACGTTTCGCCGCGATCCATGAGAGCCGCGCGGCGCCAGTGGCCGTCGAGCAGGAGATACTTCCCGCTTTCGTCGGGGTGCCTCGACAAAACGAGCGGCTCGATCAATCCGACTTCGGCAATCGACTGGGCCACGCGCTTGTACCGGACAAGCCTTTTCGTCTCGTCGGAAATTTGCTTGAGCGGCAGGATCGAATCAAACGGGAGCACAATGATGTTTTGCTCAAAGGCTATCCGGACGTCGGCCATGCTCATGACTGGCCTCCTGCACCTTGGAGCCGCTCGGCGATCGGACGAGGCAGCGTATGCAACTCCTCCCCCTGCAACAGCTTAACGAACGGGGCCTCTCCCATCAGCATTCGCAGGGCGTTGACCGCAAAGAGCAGCCGGCTCTGCGCAAGGCCGGCCTTTTTAACGAGCAGTTTCTGCCGATCGGCCTCTTTCTTGTAGGCGCGCACAAGGGCTCCAGAGGTTACGCGCTTTGCCTGTTGCCGCGGCCCCGTTGGGGTCTTTGCCTTGCCGAGCAGGTTACGTTGTTCAATGATTTTGCGGATTGCGAGGACCTGATTGCCGGGAATCGCATTGGTCTCATAGGCTTCGGCAAGGGCCTTCTGGACGTCGCCGTCCTTGGCCTTTGCAATCTCCATGGCGATGCTATGGGGAATGAGCCCTCGATCTACCGCGGCCAATAGCCGTTGCTCACCATTCTCCAGGAGGGAGCAGATTGCGTAGACATACTCGGTGCTGAAGTCGATCTTGGCCGCAATCTGCCCAATCGAATAACCGCGCTTCTTGAGATTGCCGATCTCGGAGACCAGCTCCAGAGGAGAATGATGCCGCCGCGCGAGGTTTTCGACCAGACTCATCACGAAGCAGTCCTCTTCGGAGGCTTCGATGACAATGGCCGGAATTTCCGTTTGACCAAGGGCTATGAAGGCTTCCAGCCGGCCCTGACCGCAGACAAGATCAAATCCGTGACCATTGCGGCGGCTAACCGTGATCGGCTTCTTGAGGCCAAGATGGGCGATGCTCGTTACGAGCTCGCCGAAGATGCGCTTGTTGCGTGATCGAGGATTGAGGACCCTGATGTCCGTTACAGGAATTTTGATGATTTCCGGAGCCGTTTCGTCGCTCATGCGGCAACTCCTAGTTCGTTGCGCGCGCTAAGTCCAAAGAGCGCGTCGAGATCGTCGAAGCGATAGGCGTCCAGGTAGATACCATTCTCCTCCGCAAGCCTGAGCCGATCGGCTGACATATCGATGCTAGGCAGGAGGTAGTAGTCGAGAATCACTTTGTTCTCTCCGTCCATGCGGATCGCGATGGTGATGTCCGGTCGCAAGCCGGTATCGAGCCTGAGCTTCCATCGCAGAAAGCCGGCCGGAGTGTGCAGGCAGCGGGCAATCACGATCGAGGCCGTAAATTCACCGTTGATCGTCAGAATGTCCGTTAGCTCATCGAACTCGACCGTCCCGCCGGCGCCGCGTATTCCCGCCATCGCTTTCTCAAGAACGTCCGGAAACATGGTCCGGAGCGCTCGATTTGTCTCAATATACTGGTAGTCGCGGCCGGGATCGTATCCAACGAGCTGGTAAGCCCGGATGAGGCTGCCAAACCGGGTTCTATAGACGGAGCTTGAAGGCATTTCGTCCATCTCGTCGATAACCAGTCCGGAAAGGTGCCCCTTCTGCTTCAGAAGGGTTGTGAGTCGTTCCAGCATTTCGGCATCCGTCAACCGCTTGCTGCGCTCCTCGATGATACGCCTAGCAGCAAGGAAGAAGTCGCTGTCGATCACTGCATCAAACACATGATCGGCGCGTACCCACATATCCGGCGGATTGATCACACGCGCCTGCTTCAGCTTGAAAGAAACGCGGTTATAGACGTTGTTGCCCACATATTTTTCGTTGGTGAGGATCTGGTGGATTGTCCCACGGGTCCAGGGCCGACCAAACTCGTTCGGAATGCCTTCGAGATTGAGCATGGCGGCGATCTCGGCCTCGGATTTGAGCTGGAGGACGAAGCATCTGTAGATGCGCCGCACCAGCTCGACTTCCTGCGGCGGTCCCGGCTTTAGGATGACCCGGTCGGTTTGCAGGCTCTTGTATTCTCCGCGGCCAAGATCGGCCTTGGGCGTGCGGTGTTCGTCGATCAATTGCCGTCTAAGACCATATCCAGGGGTGCCGCCCTGCCGGAATCCAAGACCGATCAGCCGGCACTGCCCGGCGAAGACCTTGGCTGAGAGTTCCCGGCTGTATTCGCCGGCCATCGCCCGCTTCATGCTTTTTATTATTGTAGAGGACAGGCTGCCGTCGTTTTCGAACTGCTCGGCGCAATACTGGACCCGGATGCCCGCTTCCTTGCAGGTGTATTCGTAGTAGGCGCTCTCGTCGGCATCGGGGAAGCGGCCCCAGCGGCTCACGTCATAGACCAGCACGACGCTAAAGTCGGTACGGCGGTTTCTGACATCTTCGATCAGTTGCTTGAGGGCATCCCGTCCTTCGATCCGCAGGCCGCTGCGGCCTTCGTCGGCATAGGTGCGAACGATCGTGAAGCCGTGCCGGGCGGCGTAGGCTGCGATCGCATCCTTCTGGTTCTCCGTCGAATACTTTTGATGGTCCGTGGACATGCGCACATATTGCGCAGCCCGTGCCGGGCCTTTGGTTGGCTCCTCGGCATTTGCTTGTTTGGGACGTCGCACGGAAAGCTACTCGGTCATCGATCAACCTGAATTCGGGTCGAGCCTCGCGGATAGCTCAGCGTAGCCAAGGGAGAGCTGGAATGTCGCTTCCGAAAAAGGACCGAAAGATTCAGTCCGTTTCAGGAAACTCTCCTCCCAACGGGCCAACAGACCTGGGAAGCGCGGAGTTTGCACGCGAGATCGCAGACGCTCTTCACAAGGAGTTTGGCGACACCCACGCCGCCGTTAAAACAGTTGTTGCGCTGACCAAGGCCAACGAACGCGCGGTGAAGAACTGGTTCTCGGCCAAGAATGGGCCAACGGGTCGACACCTGGTTGATCTCGTACGCACGTCGGACGAGGTCCTCGAAGCCGTATTGCGCATGTCGGGCAGGAACGACTTGATTTTGGCGAAGAAGCTCGGCGATTCCAAACAGACGCTGATCAAGATGCTCAGCCTTATCGGCGAGCTCCAGAGCTAGTTCGATCAAGTCGCACTTCTCTGCCTCTCAGGAAAGCGATACTGCTCACGGGATTACGCGATATTACGCAACATTCCCAAACAGACCGATTTCGATAGCTGGCAAGGTCCGTTAGCCTGCCTCCGATTCTGCAGGAGGGGTCCATGAGCAGCATCACGCGCATCGCCAATTTCGTCCGCTTGGTCGTCATGAGTGGACGAGCCGTATTCCTCGCCTTCGTTGGCGGCTTGATGATCGGCTTCGCAGTCTGGCTGGTCCTGCCGTCCGGCAGTTCGTGGTTTCCGGATGTGATTGCAGCCTATTTCGGCTGGAAGGGCCTTGAGGTAATCGGTATCGGACTCGAACCCTTTGCGCGCAAGCCAGACTTCCAACAGATTACAGGCCCGGGACGAAACCTCCCGAGCCGTTATGGAAGCCGTGGCATGCAAGCCAGTGAGCAGGGGCGGTCCACCCGCTACGCTCGTTGATAGGGCCGCCCAAAAGCGAGATCGCGCATGGTAATGGCCTCGCAAAACTAATCGGCGTCAACCGGACGAGCATTTGTAACGATGGGGAATGTCTTGCAATCGTAAGTGCGAGGGCCGGTTAACGCGCTTCTTTCACAGGGCTAGAGCCATGGCTTCACGGTTATCCACCATACCAAACGGTAGCGCCACGCTTCAGGCCGTATTCTTCAAGTGCATCGGCCCGCTCCGTCGGCGACCCTCACCCTGTCCGCCAAAGATACTATCGAGAATTGAAGGCAGCAGGGCGTCAAGCTCTGCGCCAGCTTCCATTTGCAAGCTTCTCAACGCGGTGACGTGAGCCTGCAACGTCTCAAACCTAGCAACAACTCCCCGCTGTTCCTCGAGAGGAATCAACGGGATTGGCAATGCAGCTAACATGGTTTGGTTGATTGTAAATTGACCCGCCGTGGTGATCGCGAGGCGCTCCACATGAGATCGAGCCGTTCTGCCGCTCGCCATTGCAGCAACATAACGCGGATCAAAGACGGCAGGATCGAGGCAAACCTTTATTAGATGATCGTTGAAGCACAAGGCTTCCGGCGTCTCTGGAACGGTTATGAAGCGACCAACAATCGTGCGACTTCCGTTTACGCGCACGACAAGCAAATCTGTTGGAGTGACAGAGTATGTCGTAATTTCATCCTTCGTTAGCATACCGCGCCGCGGCGCTTGGAGGCTAACGTGTCCACTCGAAACATCCGCCAACCGAAGGACGATTGGACCTTGTTCTTCGCCGGAAGGGCGACGGGACAGTCCGTTCTTAAAGTACCTAACGCCGTGGCCTAAATTGCCTTCGCTTCGGGAAAGGCGACTTTCGATGGCACCAATCACGCCAGAAAGAACCAGTTGGGATTCAGCGATCGCCTCTTCTCGAAGTTTGCACACCTCGTCAATTTTTGCCTTGAGTTTGCCTATGGTGTCAACGATACGCCGTTGCACTGCCAGCGGTGGCACCGGCACCTGGATCGCTGCGAGCTTGTCGATACCGAGAGTGCGGTTGCGTCCCGCACCTCCGGGTGAGGCGTGCAAAAGCTGCTCGCGCCCTTCACCGCGGCTGAACCACCAGAACAGGAAAGATGGATCGGCAATTTCCCGATTTGTCACGCAGGTTAGAAAGCGATGAGAGCCGATCGTTCCTTCTTCCGTCGCACTGGCAACGGCCACGGCACCTTCCCAGGCGAACACAATATTAAACAGTAGATCTCCGGGCTCTATAGCGAACACCCGCTTTTCGCCAATCTCAAGGCCAGTGGTCGGGGGCTTATGGAAGATTCCCTTGCCAAAGGAGCGGATGCCGATTTCCTGGTAATTCGTTCCAGCATTAACAGTGACAGGTCTTCGTACTAATGGCGCAACTTCTGCCATCGGTCGTCGTGGCCAGTGATCAATCATGAAGCAACGCCAATCACTGACTTAATTTCACTTACAAGCTCGGCGATCCGTAGCTCCTTTTTGAGGATTGATTCGACAAGCTGTTCAGGGGGAAGTTGGTCAAGGCTCGCCTTAGCGCGAGGGTTCTTACGATCTAGGTTGCAATTCTCATTTAGCAACTCGCTCGCGGGAACCTTCCATGCTTGCTGATTTTCACTACGGTGATGCCACCAGTCGAGAGATGGATTAAATTCTTCAAACTGTATCGGCTGGGTTTTCGTGTAGTTCTTCCGGCCTTCGGGTAAGGGATGTTCATAGTACCACACTTCGTTTGTTGGACCCGAACGATCGAAGAACAGAATATTTGTACGAATGAGCGTATACGGCGAAAACACCCCGTTTGGCAGGCGCACGATCGTATGTAGATTGAACTCCTTTAAGAGCTCCTCCTTGATACGAGCGCACACGCCGTCGCCAAAAAGCGTGCCATCTGGCACGACCACCGCCGCCCTAGCCGACCGCCCCGCGCTCGTAGGCTGACGACGCAGCTTGCGCATAATGAGCTGGAGAAAGAGCAGAGCTGTCTCGGCAGTCTGCCTTCATCAGGGAAATTCCCCTGGATGCCTTTCTCCTCCTCTCCTCCGAAAGGTGGGTTTGTGAGAAGGACGTCGACACGGTCTTTCTCGCCTATTTCAGAGAGTTTGAACCGCAAGGCATTGCCAGGATCGATCTGCGGCGCGTCGAGACCGTGCAACAGCAGGTTCATTTGGCCAAGAAGGTATGGAAGTGACTTTGGTTCGCAGCCAACGATGCTTTCAGTCTGAAGCCGCTTCCGGTCGGCGACGGTCTTAACCTGTTTTGACAGATGATTAAAAGCTTCGACGAGAAATCCGCCTGTGCCGCTTGCAGGGTCGAGCACGGTTTCACCAAGGCGGGGATCACTCACCTCAACCATGAAACGCACTACGGGACGCGGCGTGTAAAACTCGCCGGAATCTCCCGCGGCGTCGCGCATCTCTCGAAGCATAGACTCGTAGAGCGCCCCGAGAGTGTGCAGCTCCTCCGAGGAGGTAAAATGAATGTCCGCGACTTTGTTGATTACATCGCGGAGCAAATAACCGCTCTTCATTCGGTTATCGACACTGCAGCCTGGCGCGCAGGGTTTTGCCCCTCGCCACCGGCCAGGACCTGGCCCAGAATGACCTCGTCGACATCCTCGGGCGCGATCTTGGCGCGCTCGAGGGCGCCCTTGATCGCCACGGCCCCAAGCTCATGGGCGGTCAGCGATCCGAACGCGCCATTGAAAGAGCCAACCGGCGTCCGCGCGGCGGACACAATCACTACATCAGTCATGACCAATTCCTCCCTTACGTTCGACCTCTCGCAATCCGATTGTTAGATGCCCCTGCCCTCTGCCACGGCGGTCTCGAAATCTGTCGGATCAATTTCGCGCTCGAGACCGACACGCAGCTTGTCGCGATCGAGTTCGCCCTCCCACCAGGCCACGACCACGCAGGCAACGCCGTTGCCGCAGAGATTGGTCAGCGCGCGGCATTCGCTCATGAACTTGTCGATGCCCAGCACGATCGCCATGCCGGGAAGCAGCTCCGGCCTGACGGCGGCGAGCGTGCCCGCCAGCGTGATGAAGCCGGCACCCGTAATGCCCGATGCTCCCTTCGAGGTGAGCATGGCAACGACGAGAATCGTCAACTGCTCGCCGAAGCTGAGCTGCACGTTCATCGCCTGGGCGATGAACAGCGTCGCCAGGGTCATGTAAATGTTGGTGCCGTCCAGATTGAAGGAGTAGCCGGTCGGCACGACCAGGCCGACGACCGGCTTGGAGCAGCCGAGGCGCTCGAGCTTCTCCATCATCTGCGGAAGCGCGCTCTCCGAGGACGACGTGCCAAGCACGATCAGCAATTCATCCTTCAGATATTTGAGGAACTTGAAGATCGAGAATCCGGCGACGCGGGCGATCAGGCCAAGCACCACAAAGACGAACAAGAGCGCGGTAAGATAGAAGGTCGCGATGAGCCCGGCGAGATTGCCCAGCGCCTGCGGACCATACCGCCCGATCGTATAGGCCATCGCACCGAACGCACCGATCGGGGCGGCCTTAACAATGATCGAGATCACTCCGAACATCGCGTGAGCCACATCATCGATGAACGCCCGCACGGTATGGGCGCGCTCACCGAGCCCCATCAGCGCAAAGCCGAACAGGATTGCAAACAGCAGGACCTGCAGGATTTCTCCTTGCGCAAACGCTCCCACGACGGTGTCCGGGATGACGTGCAGGACGAAATCGACCGACTTCATCTCGCTCGCCTGCTTGGCGTAGCTCGCGACAGCAGCGGCGTTGGATTGCCCCTGAAAGCCTGCTCCAGGCTGCACCACGTTGCCGACGATCAAGCCGAGTGCCAGTGCAAGCGTCGACACGATCTCGAAATAGACCAGCGCCTTGATCGCCACCCGGCCGACCTTCTTGACTTCGGAGATGTGGGCGATGCCGGAGACGACGGTACAGAAGATGATGGGCGCAATCACCATCTTGATGAGCTTGACGAAGCCGTCGCCCATCGCCTTGATCCACTCGTTCTTGCCGAGATCCGGCCAGAGCCAGCCGACGATGACGCCGAGCACGATCGCCACCAGAACCTGAACATAGAGGATCCGGTAAAACGGTTTCTTTTGCGCGATGGGCAGCTTCCCAGATGTCGCAGTGCTCGCTCCAGACATTCTATCTTCTCCCTGATCTCGCTATGCGCGCGTGCCGGCAGGCAACGTCATTTCTTCTTCTGCGGCGGCAGATCGGTGCAGTGGCCCTCAAAGACCTCCGCCGCCATGCCGATCGACTCGCCGAGCGTCGGATGCGGATGAATGGTCTTGCCGATATCCGCGGGCTCGCACCCCATCTCGATCGCTAGGCAGATCTCGCTGATGAGATCGCCCGCATGCGTACCGACGATCCCGCCGCCGATCACGCGATGCGTCGCGGTATCGAACAGCAGCTTGGTAAAGCCCTCGTCGCGGCCATTGGCGATGGCACGGCCCGAAGCCGCCCAGGGGAACACCGCCTTGCCGAACTTGATGCCCTCGGCCTTGCATTGGTCCTCGGTCTTGCCGGCCCAGGCGACTTCGGGATCGGTATAGGCGACCGACGGGATCTGCCGCGCGTCGAAATAGGATTTTTCACCATGGGCGACTTCCGCAGCCACATGGCCTTCATGCACCGCCTTGTGCGCCAGCATCGGCTGACCGATGATGTCGCCAATGGCAAAGATGTGCGGCACGTTGGTTCGCATCTGCCGATCGACGTCGATGAAGCCCCGGTCGGTCACCGCGACACCGGCCTTGTCGGCGCCGATCTTCTTGCCATTCGGGCTTCGGCCGACCGCCACGAGAACGAGGTCATAGAGCTGCGGCTCGGCCGGCGCCTGCTCGCACTCAAATCGCACCTCGATCCCCGCCTCGGTCGCCTTCGCGCCGACCGTCTTGGTCTTCAACATGACCTTGTCGAAGCGACGCGTGTTCATCTTGTCCCAGACCTTGACCAGGTCGCGGTCGGCGCCCTGCATCAGGCCGTCGAGCATCTCGACCACGTCGATGCGCGCGCCGAGCGTCGAATAGACCGTCGCCATCTCCAGCCCGATGATGCCGCCGCCGATCACCAGCATGCGCTTCGGGATCGATGTCAGTAGCAGGGCGCCCGTCGAGTCGACGATGCGCGGGTCTTCGGGCAGGAACGGCAGCTTCACGGACTGGCTGCCGGCAGCGATGATGGCCTTGGCGAACTTGATCGTCTTCTTGCCGCCTGCCGAGGTGACCTCGAGGTGGTGCGGGTCGAGGAAGGCGCCGACGCCGGTCACAACCTCGACCTTGCGGGCCTTGGCCATTCCGGCGAGGCCGCCGGTCAGCTTCTTGATCACGCCGTCCTTGAACGCGCGCAGCTTGCCGAGATCGATCTGCGGCGCGCCAAAGGAGATTCCGTGGTCCGGGAGGTGTTTGACCTCATCGACGACGGACGCCGTGTGCAGCAACGCCTTGCTCGGAATGCACCCGACATTGAGGCAGACGCCGCCGAGTGTGTCGTAACGCTCGACCAGCACGGTCTTCATGCCGAGATCGGCGGCTCGGAAGGCGGCGGAGTAGCCGCCGGGACCGGCGCCGAGCACGAGCATGTCGCATTCGATGTCTGCCTTGCCGGAATGGGATGCCGCGACAGGTGCGGCTGCCGGTGGAGCGGCGGCGGGCTTTGACGCAGCCGCGGGCGGCGGCGCAGCCGTGGCGCCCGCGGCCTCCAGCATGAAGATGACAGACCCCTCGCTGACCTTGTCGCCGACCTTGACCCTGACCTCCCTGACGACGCCGGCATGCGAGGATGGAATCTCCATCGACGCCTTGTCGGACTCGACCATGATCAGGCTGGTGTCGACCGCGACGGTCTCACCGGGCTTGACCAGGACTTCGATCACCGCGACGTCCTTGAAGTCGCCGATATCAGGCACCTTCACTTCGACCTGCTGAGCCATGCTGCCCTACTCCCGATCTCAGAACAGCACGCGCCGCAGATCGGCAAGCACGCTGGCGAAATAGACGTTGAAACGTGCGGCCGCCGCGCCGTCGATGACGCGGTGGTCCCAGGACAGCGACAGCGGCAAGGTCAGCCGCGAGGTCCAGGTCGCGCCGTCAGGCGAATGCTGCTTCCAGTATCCCTTGCACACGCCCATGATCGCGACTTCCGGCGCATTGATGATCGGCGTGAAGTAGATGCCGCCGATCCCGCCGAGCGAAGAGATCGAGAAAGTGCCGCCCTGCATCTGGTCCGGCTTGATCTTGCCTTCGCGCGCCAGCTTGGCGAGTGCGTTCATCTCATTGGCGATGTCCGGCACCGATTTCTTGTCGGCATCGCGGATCACCGGCACCATCAGGCCATTCGGCGTGTCGGCGGCAAAGCCGATGTGCCAGTAGTTCTTGTAGACCAGCGTGTCGCCGTCGAGGCTGGCGTTGAACTCCGGAAACCTCTTCAGCGCCGCGACGGCCGCCTTCACCATGAAGGGCAACAGCGAGAGCTTGACGCCGCTCTTCTCCAGCTCCTTGTTCATCTTCACCCGGAACTGCTCGAGCTCTGTGATGTCGGCCTCGTCATGGGTCGTGACGTGCGGGATGACCACCCAGTTGCGGTGCAGATTGGCTGCCGAAATCTTCTTGATGCGGCCGAGCTCCTTGCGCTCGACCGGGCCGAACTTCGCGAAATCGATCTTGGGCCACGGCAGGAGATCGATGCCGCCGCCGCCACCCCCGCTCGCCGCCGCAGCCTGCGGCTTGGCGGCGGGGGCACCACCCTTGGCAAAAGCCTCGACGTCCTCGCGCACGATGCGGCCGTGATTGCCGGAGCCCTTGACCTTGCCGAGATCGACGCCCATTTCGCGCGCCAGCTTACGTACCGCCGGGCCGGCATAGGCGAGCTCGAAGCTTTTTTCGTCAAAGGCGCCGACCACCGCCGTTTCCAGCGGCGGTGGCCGACGAGGACGCAGGCGGCGACACGGGAGGGATGTCGGCCTGCAAAGGTGCTGCCCCAGTTGCGAGCGACAGAATGATCGCGCCCTCGCTGACCTTGTCGCCTGTCTTGACCTTGATCTCGCGAACGGTGCCCGAGAGCGGTGCTGGCACTTCCATCGTTGCCTTGTCCGACTCGAGCGCGATCAGAGGATCTTCGGCCTTGACGCTGTCGCCGGGCTTCACGAAGATTTCGATGACCGGCACGTCCTTGAAGTCACCGATATCCGGGATCCGCACCTCGGCAACACCGGCCGGCGCGCTGACGGGCGACGGCGGCGCGCTGACGACGGGACGCGTCTCGGCATGCTCGCCCGCGCCCACGAACTGCACGATCACCACGCCTTCGCTCACCTTGTCGCCAACCTTGACGACCACGGACTTCACCACGCCATCGCGCGGTGACGGCACTTCCATGGTCGCCTTGTCGGACTCCAGCGCAACCAGCGGATCCTCGGCCTTCACCTTGTCGCCCGGCTTGACGAACACTTCGATGACCGGGACATCCTTGAAGTCGCCGATATCGGGAACCTTGATGTCGATCAGACCACTCATCGCTCTGCCCTCGGCTCCCTGGCTCACACAGTCCACGGCGCAGCGCGCCCGGCGTCGATCTGATATTTTGCGATGGCCTCGGCCACGACCGCAGGCTTGATCGTCCCTTCATCGGCGAGCGCCTTGAGCGCTGCGACGGCGACGTAATGCCGATCGACCTCGAAGAATTTCCGCAACTTCACGCGGTAGTCGCTGCGGCCGAACCCGTCCGTGCCGAGCACGACATAGCGACGCCCGGCCGCCTGCACGTATTCGCGGATCTGGTCGGGGTAGTTGCGCATGTAGTCGGTGGAGGCCACGACCGGCCCTGGATGTCCCTTGAGCTGCGATTCCACCCAGCTCTCGCGACGGGGCTCGGTCGGATGCAGCAGGTTCCAGCGCTCCGCCGCCATGCCATCGCGGCGTAGCTCGTTGAAGCTGGTTGCGCTCCAGACGTCAGCGGTCACGCCGAAGTCTGCCTTGAGCAAATCGGCGGCAGCGATCACCTCGCGCAGGATCGTGCCCGACCCGACAAGCTGGACGCGGAGGCCCTTCTTCGCGGTCTCGCCTCCGTTCTTCAGGAGATACAGTCCCTTGAGAATCCCCTCCTCCACCCCTTCGCCTGCATCGGCCAGCGCGGGATGCGCATAATTCTCGTTCATCAGGGTGAGGTAGTAGTAGACGTCCTCCTGCGCCTCATACATCCGGCGCATGCCTTCGCGGACGATGGTCACGACTTCATAGGCGAAAGTCGGATCGTAGGAGATGCAGTTCGGGATCGTGGCCGCGAGCACGTGGCTGTGGCCATCCTCGTGCTGCAAGCCTTCGCCGTTCAGCGTGGTGCGGCCGGCCGTGCCGCCGAGCAGGAAGCCGCGTGCCCGCATGTCGCCGGCGAGCCAGGCGAGATCGCCGACGCGCTGCAGGCCGAACATCGAGTAGTAGATGTAGAACGGGATCATCGGCACATTGTTCGTCGAGTAGGACGTCGCCGCGACGATCCAGCTCGACATCGCACCCCCTTCGTTGATGCCTTCCTGGAATACCTGCCCGCTCTTGTCTTCGCGGTAGTACATCAGCTGATCGGCATCCTGCGGCCTGTAGAGCTGGCCGACCGACGAATAGATGCCGAGTTGCCGGAACATGCCCTCCATGCCGAAGGTGCGGGATTCGTCCGGCACGATCGGCACGATGTGCTTGCCGATCACCTTGTCGCGCACAAGCGTACCGAGCAATTGCACGAAGGCCATCGTCGTCGAGATTTCGCGGTCGCCGGTGTTTTCGAGCAGCCGCTGGAACGTCGAGAGCGGCGGAATCTGCAATGACGCGGATTTCCGTCGGCGTTGCGGGAGACTGCCTCCGAGCTTTTCGCGCTGCGCCCGGAGATACTTCATTTCCGGGCTATCTTCCGGCAGCCGGAGGAAAGGCACCTTTGCCAGGTCCGCGTCGGCGACCGGCACCTGGAAGCGATCACGAAAGCCGCGCAGCGCGTCCTGCGTCATCTTCTTCGCCTGATGGGCGATCATCTGGCCTTCGCCGGATTCGCCCATGCCGTAGCCCTTGACGGTTTTCGGCAGAATGACCGTTGGCTGGCCCTTGTGGTTCACGGCCGCGGTGTAGGCGGCGAAGACTTTCTCGGGATCATGGCCGCCGCGCGCGAGCTGCCAGATCTCGTCGTCGCTCATATCAGAGACGAGCTGCTTCGTTTCCTCGTACTTGCCGAAGAAGTGCTCGCGAATGTAGGCGCCGCTCTTGCTCTTGAAGTCCTGGTATTCGCCGTCGACGCATTCTTCCATGAGCCTGAGCAGCAGCCCGCTCTTGTCCTTTTCCAGCAGGCGGTCCCAGCCCGAGCCCCATAGCACCTTGATGACGTTCCAGCCCGCCCCGCGGAATACGCTTTCAAGCTCCTGAACGATCTTGCCGTTGCCACGGACCGGCCCATCGAGCCGCTGCAGGTTGCAATTGATGACGAAGATCAGATTGTCGAGATTCTCGCGGCCGGCGAGCGAGATGGCGCCGAGCGATTCCGGCTCGTCGGTTTCGCCATCACCCATGAAGGCCCAGACCTTGCGGTTGGACGTCTCGGCCAGCTTGCGGTTCTCGAGATATTTCAGGAACCGCGCCTGATAGATCGCCATCAGCGGCCCGAGGCCCATCGACACCGTCGGGAACTGCCAGAAATCCGGCATCAGCCACGGATGCGGATAGCTCGACAAACCCTTGCCGCTCGTCTCCTGCCGGAAGCTGAGAAGTTGCTCCTCGCTCAACCGCCCCTCGAGAAAGGCGCGCGCATAGATGCCGGGCGAACAGTGTCCCTGAACGAAAATCAGATCGCCGCCATGGGCATCGGTCGGCGCGTGCCAGAAATGGCCGAAGCCGATGTCGTAGAGCGTGGCAGCGGACTGGAAGCTCGCGATGTGGCCGCCGAGCTCCGAGCTTTCCTTGTTGGCGCGCAGAATAATCGCCAGCGCATTCCAGCGGATGATGGAGCGAAGCTTGTGCTCGATCGCTCGATCGCCTGGCAGCACCGGTTGCTGATCCGGCGGGATTGTATTGCAATAAGGCGTCGTCAGCGACTGCTCGATCTGGAGGCCGCTACGTCGCGCCGCATCGAGCATCGCATTGACGACGAACTCGGCGCGTTCATTGCCGCGGTGACCGCGGACCGCCGACAGGGCATCGAGCCATTCCCGGGTTTCCTGCGGGTCCTGATCGTGAGCGTCCGCGAGCGTCATTACTTTCTCCCTTGCATGCCAGGCCGAAGTCGAGCGCCAACGTTCATTGCGGCCCGCGTTCGTGCGGACGCGCGCAATGCCGAACGGGCGATATCCCGGTCGCTTAGGTCGTGAGTTGAATGTTGGCTGGCATCTGAACGTCCCCTCGCGCGGTTTATTTTAGAACTGTCGCTTCTTTTGACAGGTCATTAAGCAGCATTCGTGCCAGCCCACGGAAGAATGCGGTATTCCCAGCGATGTCGTTCAATCTGCTTGGTTTTGCCGGATAGCTCATTGTTCCCGCGAGGGCCTCCGGGCCGAATCCGTCTGAAGCTCCGGAAAACCGGCCAGAGCGACCACCCGAAATATCGGATCGCCCTGACGGAAGAGTTCCGAATGCCGGGCGCGATGCCGTCACCCCCGCCCGGCCCGCCGGGACTGAAGCATCCGCACGAGGGCGTGCCCGGTCACCCGAGTGAGAACAACGCGATGACAAATCAGGTTGACGCGCGTCATCGCGATAGCTGAATGTCAGCGACCAAGCGAGACTCCATTGCTGGCACGCGATTGCTTGCGCAAGTCGAGACGTATCCCGCAGTTTGACCGAAACAGCCGGCATGTTCGGCTCTGGCACATCATGGGGATGGATGCATGACGGTGATACTTGATCTCCTGAACGACGATCCGCGCACGACGCAGCGGACAGAAAGGCTGCGCCATCCCGAAAAGGCCAACCGCCCGGACACGCCGCTGCAAAGCAAGCCCGCATGGATCCGCGTGAAAGCCCCCGGCTCCGCCCATTGGACTGAGACGCGGCGTATCGTGCGCGAAAACAAGCTCGTGACCGTCTGCGAGGAAGCCAGCTGCCCCAACATCGGCGAGTGCTGGGCGAAGAAGCACGCGACTTTCATGATCATGGGTGACACCTGCACGCGCGCCTGCGCGTTCTGCAACGTGCGCACCGGCCTGCCCGGCCCACTCGATGCCGACGAGCCCGGCAAGGTCGCCGACGCCGTGGCCAAGCTTGGGCTCGAGCATGTGGTCGTGACCTCGGTCGATCGCGACGACCTCGCCGACGGCGGGGCCGCCCATTTCGCCGCAACCATTGCGGCGATCCGCGCAACGAGCCCGGCGACGTCGATCGAAATCCTGACGCCTGATTTCCAACGCAAGCACGGCGCACTCGAAACCGTCGTTGCGGCGAGGCCGGACGTGTTCAATCACAATCTGGAAACGGTGCCGTCAAAATATCTGACGGTGCGCCCAGGTGCGCGCTATTTCCATTCTGTCCGGCTCCTGCAACGCGTGAAGGAGCTCGACCCGCGCATCTTCACCAAATCGGGAATCATGGTCGGCCTCGGCGAGGACCGCAACGAGGTGCTGCAATTGATGGACGATCTGCGTTCCGCCGACGTCGATTTCCTGACCATCGGCCAGTATCTCCAGCCGACGCGCAAGCACCATGCCGTGATGCGCTTCGTGCCCCCTGACGAATTCGAGGCCTATGAGAAGACCGCCCATGCAAAGGGCTTTCTGATGGTCTCGGCCACGCCGCTGACGCGATCCTCACACCACGCCGGCGACGACTTCCGCAAGCTGCGCGAGCGCCGACGCGTTTAGCTACCTCTGCGGATGAATCGCGCTACGCCACCAACGGACACCCTGCGCAAACCGTCATGTACCGAGTTCATCGGCGCACGGCATCTTGTCGAGGTAAGATTCAGAGCAGAACGCAGTGCGCCGTCCAGGCCCGGTTCTCGACCGAAGAAGCGTTAACAACCATGGCTGCCGACCGCTCGTCGGAATGACGACCGAGAGAGATCCCTAAGCTATTGAAAAGCTTGGTGGGCGCACCAGGGCTCGAACCTGGGACCCGCTGATTAAGAGTTCAAAACCGGCGCCTCTCTACGATTTCTGAATCTGCGCTACACTACGGTGAGGTCGAAGAAGACCTTTTATTTATAGGGACTTGTCGCATAGCTTCGCAGTCCGGCGAACGCAGACCTTCAAACACCTCAGCTCGCCAAAACCGTTTGAAAACCGTTTTAACAGTTCACGTCCCCCCCATGACCGATATTCGCATTGCTCTCAGCGACAAGGCTATCGCTCAGCTACCGTCTCCTGAAGATGGCTGGTATCTGGCTCGCGACACCGAGCTGAAAGGCTTCTTCGTGGTCGTGGGGAAGCGGAAAAGGACCTTCACCGTTCAAGGTGATCTTAGGCAACGAGGAAAGCGGGCCTCATCCATTAGAGTGTCTATTGGAGATGCCAGCGAGTTAACGACCCGAGCGGCCCGCTCGCTTGCCAAGGAATATCTTGCTCAAATCAGCAAGGGAAAGCACCCGAAAGCGAGGCAAGACGGAAACGCCGAACAGGGCAATACCAACCGGGACGAAGCTGTAGCGAGCGTTACCCTGAAGCAGGCTTGGCAACGCTATCTGGAAGCCCACTTGATTCGAAAAGGCCGTAGCAAAAAAACGATAAGCGGCTATCGGGATCACGTCGAGCGTCTCTTTTCCGAATGGCTTGACACCCCTCTGCTCGACCTCGCGAACGATCCCGGTCGCGTCGCCGAAAAGCATGATGAGCTTTCCAAGGAGAACGGTCCCTACATGGCGAATGGCAGCATGCGGACGCTGCGGGCCATTTACAATCATGCTCGGAAGACCAATCGATCGCTGCCGCGCGACAACCCCGCAGATGCAGTCGATTGGAATCAGGAAGAGCGCAGGAACACCGGTATGGGGACCGGCGATTTGAAAGGATGGTTTCTCGAGCTAGCCAATCTAGACAACCCAATCCGGCGCGAATTCCATCTTTTCACATTGCTGTGTGGGTCTAGGCCCACCGCATTGCAGCAGGCTAAGCCCGAACACATCAATTTTCGGCGGCGAACGCTCCACATCCCGACGCCCAAGGGAGGCAGCAAGCGAGCGTTCGACATTCCGCTGTCTCGGGAGATGATCCTGAGCCTCATTCGAGTGCTTCGTTTCGGCAGGCAAATACATCCGTCTCAGGCGCAAGAATGGTTGTTCCCAGCTGAGAGCGCCTCTGGACACCTGGCGGAAACAAAGGAAGATCGAGATATCTTGTCGAAATGGGGCAATGACCTTCGTCAGACATTTCGGACAATTGCCGCCGCTGCTGGCGTTTCCGAATTCGACGCCAAGCTCCTTATGAACCATTCGATCCCTGGTGTGAATGCAGGCTATGTCACTCGACACAAGCTGGTTGAAGACCACCTGCGCAGCCAGCAGCAAGCTATTAGTACGGCTGCGTTTTCTGGTCTCGGTAAGTCGCTCGTAGGACAAGGGCCGTTGTCAGATTGGCTCGGTCACGCGGCAAGCCGACGAGTCGTCAGCCTTTTCCAATTGAAGCCAGCGCCCCTCAGCGAGGAGGAGGAAAGAATTCGGCAAGCAGCCTGATCCAGGCTGCGATCTGATCGAGGCGCCCACTGCGTCCGAACGTAAGCAGCAATAGAAAAGATCAACGAAAACATTGAATCTCGTGCGGGACTGACCACCATTATCGCTATTTGTACATGGGGTTTCGGTGGTCAAACGGTGGTCGAGTGCATCAACCGACTGTTGGAGCCCGCCTGAACAACGGGCGGATATGGACTGAGCATGAGGCCGGGGCGAAGACGGCCGACCTAGCTCGCAAGCACGGGGTCTCCGAAGCGACTAACCGCGGCCGGATGAAAGTTCGGTGGCAGGTCAGATATGATAGTGGATCCGCCGCGCTCACCCATTCAACAAAAACGACGGCTTATCGCACTATTGATTTGCTCTTGTACCACCGTCGATCGGTCGAGGGACATATCCGACCTGCTGAAGCGGGGCGGACACCCATGTGCCTGCAGCAAATGCGTTAGCAGTCACTCCTTGACATCTAGGACCGCAGTCCATCGGTCCAGATGCGGCCGGCGTCGAGTGCAAATCACTGCTCGAGGGCGTTTGCAACTCTCTGGGGCAGACCATTGCCGGGCTAGAAAAGGCTACGCTCCTGCCTTGAAACAGAAAGAGACTCCATCTGCCTATAGGCACAGGCAGAGGGGTTCATTTGGCTCGGGTGCGAAACCCTTAAAAGGCGCCGATCGGCTCAAAAATTGCCGGCGACGAGATCGTAAGAGCCCCTGGTACCGCGAACGTACACCTTGGCTGCGGCGGCGCATATCAAGTCCCGATTGGAATCGAACGCGTGGAGAAGGCTCGACTCGTCGTAGCAGGTATCGGGTTGAATTCGCTTCAGCGCTTCTTCTTCGATAAAAAACGATGCCTCAATGGCGCTATCGTGTCCCCAGAATCGCACGGCACGCCGCGTGCGGTCGTATGAACGGCTATGGTTTGGAAACTCGATCATGTGGCCGGGGCAGATCCGTTGTGGAAAGGGGACTTCCTTGCCTTGCCAGCTCGACGCTATTTGCCTTTTGGACGGCCGATCTGCGACCGCCCTTACGAGCGACGGTGCCAAACCTGGCGCTGGATGAGCGTTGAGGTCCCGCAAACTCTTAGATGGCTACGTGGAAAGCGAACTACAATCCCGTTCGCCCCGGTCACAGCAAATAGTTTCTGCCTGACCTCGCTATTCCGCGGACGGGCACCATATCTTGAATATCACCGCGTGCTTCCCGGCTGTTATCGGTGACTGAGAGCATCGTGCTCCCGCCGCGACCAAAAGGCGGTCAATATGTCAAACATCTCAAAATTCGGACTGCGCGAGTGGCTGGTGCCGCCGGTCGTTCTGCCGATCTTCTTCGCGTTTGTGATCGCTGGTGCGGTGCTCATTCAATGGTAGCCGCCCGCGGGCCGCAGCGGCGCAACTCTCTGAAATCATGAAATTGCATCTCAACGGATAAAGGGATGCGGCAGCGAGACAGGAACCAGGGCGTGCCGATCATCGGTGCGCACCCACAGCAGCCGTGAGTCTCAATGACGTTCGGTCCATCACGCATTCCAGCCTTCGTTCTCGTCGTAGAAGACGAGATGGTGCTCCGCAGGCGCGCAGTTGGCATGGTGGAAGACGCCGGCTACACGCCGTTGGAAGCGCTGGATACCGACGAAGCCCTCGCAATCCTGAGCTCCAGATCCGACATCGCGCTCGTTTGCGCCGACATCCAGCTGCCGGGCAGCATGGACGGCATAGGCCTTGCGCACACCGTGCGTAGACGGTGGCCGGCAATCGACGTCATCCTGATGTCCGAGAAATTGAACCCGCCGAGCATCGATCTTCCCCCTTGCAGCGAGTTCTATGGTAAGCCGCTCCAGGCTTGGCAGATCAAAGCTGGTATTCGTAGGATGATCGGCCACGCCCGAGGCGCGTGAGAGGACCCAGCATGGTCCGGCTCTCCGCGTCAAGCGGCCAGCGAGCAAGCTCTCACCTCTCGTCGATCGGCGGTACCATGGCGATCTTCCTCGTCCGGCATATCACGACATATCGGTACCGGCGCGCGGTCAGGCTCGGCCGACATCAATTGATGGCACGCCCGCGCGATAGTTTCGACCAGCGACTGATTGATTTCTCGCTCAATGTGACGCCCGAGCCTTCTGAGGTGAGGTGGCTGCACGATGTCTTCGGGAATTGCGTTGCGCAGGTCGAGTTTGGCTGTGACAGCGACAATTTGCGATTCGAGTGTGTCATCAAGGTCGACCACACGCCGGAGAATGCGCCCGACTTCAGAATTGAGGACCACGCGAAGGACCATCCGTTTGCGTATCAGGCGGAGGAGGCGCCCGACCTGGCACCCTATGTTCAGAGATGGTTCTCAGACCCGGAAGACCATCTCGGCAGGTGGCTGGACACGTTTCTCGTGCGCGGGCCCAGACGTCCTACCGGACAGGTCCTGATGACCCTCAATGAAGCAATCTCGGATGGCTTCGCCTACGACCGCCGCACGGCGCCAGGAACGCAAAGTCCTTCTACGACACTCGAACGCAGGAAGGGCACCTGCCGGGATTTTGCCGTCTTGATGATTGAAGCTGCACGAAGCCTGGGCTTCGCCGCACGCTTTATCACCGGCTATATCTACGTACCGGATCGCGATGGTCCTGTCTGGCTGGGCGGGGGAGCCACCCATGCCTGGTGCCAGATCTACGTCCCCGGCTCCGGCTGGGTCGAGTTCGATCCGACCAATGGAATCGTCGGAAACCGCGATCTGATCCGCGTGGCGGTGGCCAGAGTCCCAAGCCAGGCCATTCCCCTGTTCGGCACTTATTGGGGAGCTCGTGAGGACGAGCTTGGGATGGATGTGGACGTGAACGTCAAAACAGCGTCGGCTCTGTCGTAATGTCGCTCATTGAAGAGGCAGGAACACGCCCCCCGCCAGCGCGTTGGAACTTCCGAACGCCACGCTGTGTCGGCGGCAATTTGTCGACTTTGGAGGACGCCGAGTGAAGATCCGGGTCGGCTATGAGATGATCTACGACTTTCCGCAGCCCACACCCATGATCATGGTCCTGGGCGTTCATTTCTCTCGGGCATCGGACGTCGTCGTGCCCGATTATCTGACCACCACGCCCTCCGTTGCGATCGTCCCCTATCGTGACGGCTTCGGTAACTGGTGCAGCCGCATCGTTGCTCCAGCCGGTCGAATGCGCCTGGCGGCTGACGGGATGGTTCGCGACACCGGCTTGCCGGACGTCGTTGTGCCCTCGGCTACCCAACACGCGGTCGAGGACTTGCCGGCAGAGACGATCGTGTATCTGCTCGGCAGCCGCTATTGCGAAACCGATCATCTGTCCGATGTCGCGTGGAAACTTTTCGAGAAGGTCTCGCCCGGATGGGCCCGTGTTCAGGCGATCTGTGATTTCGTTCACAATCACATTGAATTCGGCTATGAGCATGCGCATGCAACCAAGACGGCCCGGGACGTCTTCAACGAGCGCAAGGGCGTGTGCCGGGACTTCGCGCATCTGGCCGTTACGTTCTGTCGCTGCATGAACATTCCCGCCAGATACTGCACCGGCTATCTCGGCGACATCGGCATGCCTCCCCCCTACGCCCCTGGAGACTTCGCGGGATGGTTCGAAGCCTATATCGGCGGGCGTTGGTACACATTCGATCCACGCAACAACGTCCCCCGGATTGGACGTGTTCTGATTGCTCAAGGACGTGACGCTGCCGACGTGCCGATTAGCCAGACATTTGGCCCTAACACCTTGGTCAGCTTCAAGGTGTGGACCGACGAGATCCATTCCTGAGCACAGGATGAAGTGAGTCTGAGCCCTGAATCGCTCCAGAGAAATGATCCCGGACTAGCGAATCGACTTGACCGTACGAAAGCGAGCTGAGCTTCTGTCGGAACGAATGTCGGTGGCGCAACTTGGTAAGGACGACCGGATGCAAACGCCCCCCAAAGCATCCGAGGAAATGACGGCCTCATTGCGCCCCCACGCTCTGGGGCCGTCGCTTGGGACGGTCCCTCTAGTCGCGCTCTCTCAGCACAGGCTTCTCGTGCAGCACCGCACTCAACAACGAGTTGTGGACCTCGATGTGGCCATTATAGCTAATGAGCCCCAATCTTCGAAATTTGTTCATGAAATAGCTGACCCGCGATCGCGTGGTCCCGATCATCTCAGCCAGTGTCTCCTGATTAATGCTCGCGCTGATCGGCTGCGGACTGCCTTCCTTGCCGAAATTCGCGAGCAGCAACAGCAGGCGAGCCAGCCTCCGTTCGCTGGAATTGAATAGCTGGTCGATCAGGTCCTCCTCGATCCGGCTGTTTCGGGTCAACAGATACGAAATGAACAGCTGGGAGAATTTCGGCTCTTCACGGATAGCCGACATCATCGCTTCTTTGGTTATCGACGTGATGACGCAATCTTCCATCGCCGTTGTCGTCGCGATCCGCAGAGGATGACCATTCATGCATCCCTCGCCGAAGAACTGACCGGGCTCGAGAATGGCGACGACTGCCTCCTTGCCCTGCTCCGAAACGACCGTCAGCTTGACCTTGCCGCTTTGAATGTAGAACACCGAGTCAGCAGCGTCGCCCTGCTGAAACACATGCTGGTTCTTGCGAAACGTCAGAATGGCTTTGCCGGCGCCCACCTTGCCGAGAAAATGTTGGGGATCGAACGTGTCCTTGGACGGCTTCGCCACGCGTGGACTCCTTTGAATCGACCAAACTTGTTCGCTTCGATCGGCTGCCAGGGAACGGCTTTCTTGACCAAGCGACGAACGGTTGCTCCTTGCCGGCCAGACCTTGCGGCAGCGGCCCTATTGGGCAGAATTTACTCCCTGATTGTTCGCAATTCTAGGGAAGAGCCACTTTCCAAAGGGCGCGGCTCATTGCGCGCCCATCAGCAGGCATTCTCGGGCGAAGCGACGGTCGCCCTGCGCGTGGCACGACTTTACGATGGAGCATGGAAGTATGCCGACCCGGCGGCACGACGCGCTGGTCAATATAGCTCACCATGGAGTTAGGCAGCGCCCGAACTCCTTGCGGGCCCTGCTTTGCACCCCCTCGCTATTCGACGCTTCCATACCCATATCCTGTGTGTCTGATCGGACCATCGGGCCAATTGAGTGCAACGCCCCGCGACAGGCTGCCGGCCTGAATAGGTCGCCGACAACAGGAGGATTCCATGCCACTTGCGCGCTTTCGAATCGATGAAGGACCGCACACGATGGACGGGCTCCGACTCATTGCACGGGATGGCAACAAGCAGGTCGAGGCATTCATGAGCCGGAAGGTGATGGACGTCTGGGCGGAATCCGTCGAGCATCTTGGAGGACGTCAAAGTCTTTTCCGAGATCAATACAATGCGCTTGGCAGACTGAACCTCCCCGCACTCCAACGGATTGTGCGCGCGAAATACGAGCGAGGTGCCGCGTTCAACCGCCAACATCCCTTCGTGGAGGTCCTGTTCTCTGACATTTCCGAAAGTGGCGAGACCTTGGATCTAAGTGAACTGGTTCGAGAAGCATTGCCCCCGGCATTTCATAGGCTGACCTAATATCCTGAAGGCAGGCAGCGACCGAAGCGTATGCTTCCGGCTCGCCGGCTTCAGCACATTTACTTGCGAGTGAGCAATATTGACCAGCAAGGCGCCAAGCCAGGTTTCAATATGACTTCCGTAGCTCTCGGTGAAGGAAAGTCAGCGCGCCGCCTGGCCATGGTCGATGTCATGTCGTCACTTCTGCGCAAGCGAACAGACAAACAAATCGGCTACAGCGTCTCGCAGCTCGTTCAACTGCGCCATCAGATGCTCCGGTTTGCTCGGTCGCTCCCCCCAGGACCTGACCGAAATCAGCGGCGGCAAATCGCGTCTTCCTTGCGAAGCCTTGCCAGACGCAAGCGGTGAACCGGCTGTCCCTGATGACGAAGTCAAGCATTGCAAGACAAGATAAAGTTGGGGGCCGCCGGCTCGTTGCCAGCCGTGCCAGGCGCGGTTCGACAAGCGGGCGATGCGCCTTACATCGGACGAGGAACGTACGGAGCGCAAGCGTCGACGGACAAGAGGCCCGAATCTCGCCCCGGGGGGCTCGACCGCTTCGACCGGCCGAGGAAAAGGAGTGGTTCAGATGATGGTGCCAGTGAAAACCGAGGAGTTACCTGCGGGCGTGTTCGTGCTGGAGATCGATGGCCAGCCGATCTTAGCGCTCATGGCTGCCACGCTTTTCCAGGCCAGAGAACTCGGCCAGGAGCAATGGCTCCTAGAGGACTTGAAGCGAATGACGCTCGGACACAGACCGCTTTGGGATGGGACGTCTCCGATTAGGGTGCGTCGCGCCGATCCAGCAGAAGAAGTGTATTACGTCGACGCGAAGACGGAGAGAGCTGCGGACGACTCGCCTTTGGTCTATCTGGTTCGGCGCGACGATGAAGCGGATGCAAGTGGAGCCGTCACTCGTGGCACATTTCCGCCCAGGAGATGATTTCGAGATGGCGTGGGGTCTCGTCGGTCAAGCGACATTGGGCGCGCCATGACAATGGCTGAGACGTCATCAGTGTGAACAGCAGTCAACTACAGCATCCCAGATGCACCGCCTCGAGATCGAAGATGTGACTTTCGGACGCGGAGTGGATCGACAGTTCGCAGGACGCGCGTCGCCAGTCGCGGGCTCTGATCTCGCCAGATCATTCCATTGAAGCGCGGCCAGCTTCCCGCTGGAACTGTCCCGGCGTTGGGGCCGTTCGAGATTGCATCAGATGGCTCGAGCGATATCCGGCAGCTGGTCATCTACACGGGTAGGAAATCATGATGTTCCTGATGGTTCTGATCTGGGCGACGCAGAACCGAGACGCTGCCCTGGAGCCAAAGCTCGACGAGTGCTCCTGGCCAGGGCCGCATTGCGCTTAGCAAAGATAGAAAACTGCACGATGATGCGTAAGGGAGGCTTTATGGCAAATGTAACCGAACGGAATAACGTTCACGTTCGTGGCGCGGGCGACCGGGCGATGGTCTTCGCCCACGGCTTCGGGTGCGATCAGAACATGTGGCGGTTCGTGGCTCCGGCGTTTGAAAGGGACTTCAGGACGGTTCTATTCGACCACGTCGGCGCCGGCCGATCCGATCTGTCGGCCTATGACTGGGCCAAGTATTCAACCTTATCCGGTTACGCCGACGACGTGGTCGAAATCGGCGCCGAGCTAGGTTTGAAGGATTGCGTCTTCGTCGGGCATTCCGTCAGCAGCATGATCGGCGTGCTGGCGGCGCGACAAGCGCCAGGCATGTTCGGCAAGCTCGTGCTCATCGGCCCTTCAGCCCGCTACATCGACGACGAAGGATATGTTGGCGGGTTCAGTGCCGAGCAGATCGGTGAATTGCTCGCGCTTCTCGAATCCAACCACATGGGTTGGTCAACACAGATTGCGCCGATGATCATGGGCAATCCCGACCGCCCGGAACTCGGTCAGGAGCTCACGAACAGCTTCTGCCGCACGGACCCCGATATTGCCAAAGCGTTCGCCCGTGTGACTTTCACCTCCGACAACCGCAAGGATCTCGCGGAAGTTTCCGTTCCAGTCCTCGTCCTCCAATGCAAGGAGGACATCATCGCCTCCCAGGAGGTCGGCGATTTCGTTGCCCGTAGTATCCCCGGCGGTCGAATGATCGTCCTGAACGCGACCGGGCATTGCCCGAACCTCAGTGCGCCCGACGAGGTCATCGCGGCGATTCGAGCCTTCGTCTCGTGAGCGTCTCCGGTCCAGACTTCGAGGACATGGTCAACAACGCCCCGTGCGGGTACGTCACCCTGCACCCGAACGGCCGCATTGAGCATGTCAACCCGACCTTGCTGGCGTGGAGCGGGCACCCGGCAGACCAGATGGTCGGCAAGCGTTTCACCGATTTCCTGACCATGCCAGGCCGCATCTACTACGAAACTCATATCGCGCCGCTGCTGCGGATGCAGGGCTTCTTCAACGAATTCGCTATCGACATGGTGACCGCTGCCGGTGAGCCGCTCCACATGATCGCCAACGCGAACGAGCGCCGCGATGCGGATGGAAAGCTGCTGCTGATCCGTCTTGCGTTGATCAAGGCGACCGACCGACGGCGCTACGAACAGGAGCTCCTCGCCGGCCGAGAATTGGCCATTGCTGCCGAAAGGGCGACGCAAGAAGTGCTGCTGCTCGAGCACGAAACCTCCGAACTGCGGGAACAGTTCATCGCCGTACTTGGTCACGATCTTCGCAATCCTCTCGCCTCCATCAGCGCCGGCGCGAGACTTCTCGGCCGTACCGTGCAGAATGAGAAGGAGCAGCAGATCGTCGCCATGATGCAGACGACGGTCATGCGCATGGCCTCGATGATCGACAACGTCCTCGACTTTGCACGCGGTCGTCTGGGCGGCGGCATTACCCTGGAATACGATGCGAAAGGACCGCTGGAGCCCGTCCTTGCCCAGGTGATCGACGAACTGAGGCTGGCTTCGCCCGGTCGCGTCATCGAATTCGAGTTTGCCGTCGACGGGCCGGTAAACTGCGATCGCATCCGCATCGGCCAGCTCCTTTCCAACCTGCTCGGCAACGCCGTGACGCATGGCACGGCCAACAAGCCCATCACCGTTCACGCCGAGACGCGAAATGGATTGTTCGAGCTCTGGGTCGCCAATGCCGGTGAGGCTATTCCGCAAACGGTGATGGACAAGCTGTTCGAACCGTTCTTCCGCGGCAAGGCCCGTGCGAGCAAGCAAGGGCTTGGACTTGGGCTGTACATCGCCTCGCAGATCGCAAAGGCGCATGGGGGCGCATTGACCGTCGCATCGACACCCGCGGAGACCCGCTTTAGTTTCTCAATGCCGCTGGCGTAACATGCATGCTGCAATGGCCGCCTTTCGACGGCGCGGTCCTCAATCTTCTCCCAAGAGCGACACCGGACTAGCCTTCGAGGACGTGGCCCAAAGCTCTTAGCGGACGCACGCGATCGCTGACGATCTTGAGGATGGCCAGCATCGGAACAGCCAGGATCGCGCCAGGCACGCCCCACATCCAGAACCAGAACACCAGCGACAGGATGACCAGCACCGGGTTCAGCGTGAAGCGTCGGGCAAGCAACATGGGCGTCAGGGTTTCGCCTTCGGCGAGGTGGATGCAGAAGTAGAGGGCCGGCGGCAGCAAGGCCCACCACAAGCTGTCGAAGCTCAACATTCCGGCCAGCAGGAAGATGACGGTGCCTAACAGTGGGCCCAGAATTGGAACGTAGTTGAGCAGGAAGGCCGCGGCTCCCCACAACAGCGGGTCTCCAAGCCCGCAGAAATACATCGCAACCGCCGTTGCAATTCCCACTGCAGCATTCATGGTGGTGATTGTAAGCAGATAGGCAGATATGTCCGCTTCGATCTGCTGGGAGATGTCCACCGCCTGCCTCTTGTCGCGAAAACTTGGGAGGACCTCGACGATACGTCGCAGAAAAACGTCGCCTGCGACCAGGAGAAAGTAGAGCACCAGAACCGTGGTAAAAAGGCCGTCGATGACAGCCCGCGTTCCAGCGAAGAGCGCGCCGGTCAGGCCGAGATCGCTGCGGACCGAAACGATGGCTCCTTTCTTCTCGGGAGCGTCGGCGACGTGCTCGGCCTGCTGGATGACTTTCTGCAGCGCTTCGATCGGGCGCTTTAGAACGACCAAGTGAGTTTCGAGGCGAGGCAGGCCCTCCGGCAATTTCTCCGCCCAGGTCGCGGCAGGTAGCGACAAGGCTGCCACAAACCCCACGAGCGCTCCCACCACCACCAGGATCGCCAAGAGCGCTCCGATGGCACGGGGGAGACCTATACGCTCGAGCAGATGCACGACGGGGTGCAGAATGAGCTGCAGCACGAAGGCGAGCACCACGGGCAATATGATCGAGCTTGCCACATGCATGGCTGCCAGCACGGCCAGTGTTAGCAGACTACCGAGAAAGAACGTCTGCGGGCTGGACGGCAGCGGCATTTCGATATCGTCGGCCGCCTGCGGTGGCGAGGCAGCCGGTTCCGGTACGCCGACATTCTGCCCCGGGGACCAGGGGGGCTCATGCGGCAACTTTGACAGCGAGACCACGACGCTTTTCTCCATCCCGATCAAGGGGCCTGCCCCAACCCGCTGAGTCAGCTTCGCACCGGTCGGAAGGGCGCGATGCGGCTGCAGGAGCCTCTAGCCGGATAAGCAGTCGGTCCGGCTGGACGGTTCGGCCGCGGCGGGCCTCTTCGCCAACTGAAGAATGAGAACACGTGGCCCCGCCGGAGCGTTCCTAGGCGCTCGCGAACCGGTGCGGTGCATTCCCGCCAATGTCGGTCGCAGCAGCGGCTTCATCGATGGCCGCCATCAACCGAGCCGTGGCAGACTGTTGGATCATGTGCCCTGCCCCAGCGACGCGGTGCAGCTTGCTGTGAGCGATTTCGCCGTGAAGTCTGACCGATTGCTTGTTGATATCGATGAGGCGATCCTCATCGCCGGCGATGATGATGGTTGGCATCTTGAGTTGATCGTAGCTCTTCGACGACTCGAATGCAGCGGGGATCATCAACGTTGCCTCCGCCGCGCTGGCACGCATCTGTGACGGTCGCAACGCCAGCTCCTTGGGGAAGCCGACGAACTTGTCAGGGACTGGCCGCGGACCGAACATCTTTCGCAACATGGAAGGCCACAAGAGGCGGCTGACGATCGGCGAGATCGTGTGACTGATCGCATCGCCCATCCCGGGTATCGAAGACATCGAAGATGCCGCCGAGTCAGCACGAACGGTTGGAAAATAGTAGCCTGATGCGAGCACCAAAGCTTCGACAAATGACGGATGTCTTGTCGCCAGCGCAAAAGCGACCGCCGCACCCCATGAATGTCCAAGCACGATCGCCCGCTGAACGCTCAGCCGATCAAGCGCCTTTCTGAACAGATCGGCCTGGGCTTCCGGGGTCCATATCACGTTCCGCGGCCGCGAGCTGTGTCCGAATCCGGGGCGGTCGAATACGATCACCCGAAACCGGTTGGCCGCCAGGTCGATCAAGCCGCTGGATTCAAAATCCTGGATCATGCTGCCGTTGCCGTGCAGGAGCACAAGCGGACGGCCGTTGCCGCGTTCCACGTAGTGCAGTCGGACGCCATCGATCTCCAAGAACTGCCCGCGAGGCGGGTTATCGCGTTCCGCTTTCTTGGCGACTCGCCCATTTACGATCGCCATGGCCCCGAGGAGGGAAGCTGCCCCTGCAAAGGCCGCAAGCGCAAGATGTCGCCGCAAGGGAGTGGTGTAGTCAGACTGGAGCGAGGGCGAGCGTGTTCGCGGGAGTTCCATGTGCAGTACCTCTGGTGGTCTGCACGATGCCTCAGGGAGATTGAGAAATGTTGCAGGCTATCGTCAACCGTCGGTGCCAAGTCTTCGTTCCAAACGTACCTTGGAGCGCATCGTTGTCGCTGTCGCCGGTTCAAGTCACTCCCGATTGATTGCCCCCAGCGCGCTGGGGGCAAGAAATGATCGCGTGGAACATGTCGACGTTGGTCTTGTTCAACCTTGTTACTCTTGCCAAGAAAGCGACTGGATCAATGGCAAACAACAACAACAGAAGCCCGGATGAAAAGCAGCCCGGCGAAAATCCGGAAGGTAAGTATCACTACAATCCGGGAAACATGGCGGGGAAAAAGCCCGGTGACGCGGAGCAGACTGACGAAAATCGAACGCTCCCGTCTCCGCGCAAAGAGAAGCCCGCCGAATAGGGCCGACAACGCCCGCGACTTTGCCTTTTCGAAGAGCCGCGGAAAGAACCTGAGGACCAACTGAGACACCCTTCCGAGAATCGACTCATCGCAAGACGCGCGTCCCACGATGAGCCATCCCGGGTGGATGGCGCGAGCTGAGGGGTCAGTTATCGCGCCACAGACCAACACGACAACCTCAGGACGGGAGAGTCGTTCCTGTCAGAGCCTGGCGGCGGCAAAGCTTGTGCCCTCTGTCTGCTGTCTGCACTCTGGGACGCAACTCGGCTGCCAGCCCCTGATGCCGGCATATATGTTCTTTTGCGGCATGCCGTCGGTCTCAGGGAGCCGCTTGCCACGCTTCTGCGATTCAATGGGACTTCCGATGAAAAAGCCAGTTCACTCAGTTGACGAGCCCGAGCCGAAAGCGCCACGTGCTGACAGACCGCCAACGGACGGATTTGTGGTCATTGTCGACGGGCACTTCAAGTCGAAGTTTGATACTGCGGAAGCTGCGGAGTCGTCGGGTCGCACACTTAAATCGACTTACCCGAAGCTCAAGATCGAAATTTACGACGCCGTGACAAAGGTGCGAACCTTCTTGGGCTGAGAAGTCAACGCTCCAGCGATCCTCATCAGGAGCGAAACGGCCTCTGTGAGGAAAGAGCTCGCGTGCCGGATTTTTGCCAGTTCACATTGGTCTTACATGCGGTCGCCCGGCGCACAATCCTACGTTTTCATTCAAGATCTGAATTTTTGACGGCCACGAGAGGCGGAACGGCCAAGTAGGAAGCGACCGATGCGAACAGGAGTTCGTGAGCGCGATCGACGATATCATCCAAGAAAGTCGTCTTCGCGAACATCACGCGGGCCTCCGCCAGCAATTGGCCGCGAGTCGGCATGTTGGGCAGATGCATCTCCACGCGAGGATACCCCTTCAAAACAACGTCCCTCGGGAACAAGTCGGTCTGATGGACTGATGATCTGATCGCCAGTGCGATGCCCTCGGGATTGAAACGACGAACAAGTTGCTCGGCTGTCCGCCTGATGACACGAGATCCCAAGCGTTGCTCGTTGCGGAGAACCTGCTCCGGCGGGCGTCTTCAAGTTCCAGACGATGCCGAGCCGGGATAAGGCCACCAGAATATAATAGGTTACGTCGATCTCCCACCAACGAAAGCCTTGCTTGGCGCTGCTTTGCTAGGCGTGATGATTGTTGTGCCACCCCTCGCCCATCGTAAACAGAGCCAGAAGCCAGTTGTTGCGGGAGTTATCGCCCGTAACATATCTCTTTTGGCCGTGAACATGTGCAAGGGAGTTGATGCAGAACGTTGCATGATACAGGAGCACTGTGCTCCAGAAGAATCCGACCACGAGTCCCGACCACCCGGCAATGAGGAAGCAAAGACCTGCCGTCACGATCGCAGGCAAAAGCTCCAGTTTATGAAGCCACATCAACTCGGGGTAGGACGCAAAGTCCGAAACCTTCGTCAAGTCGGTCGCATCATGCTGGCGATGGAAAATCCAGCTGACGTGGCTGTAAACGAAGCCCTTTTGGCTTGGCGAATGCACGTCTTTCTCCGTATCGGAGTAAAGATGGTGATGTCGATGTTTCGCAGCCCACCAAAGTACGCTTTTTTGGGAACTGCTTTGGGCGAGGAACGCAAGAGCGAACTGGAACGTTCGGCTCGTTGAGTAGGCTCGATGCGAGAAGTACCGGTGATACCCAGCAGTGATCGCGAACATGCGTAACCAATATAAGACGATGCACATCGCAACCGCTGGCCACGAGACGCCCGACCATGTCGCCAGGAGGCAACCGGCGTGGATCAGCAGAAACGGAAGGACCTGCGGGTATATGATGTCGTGTTCCTGATCCGCATGAATATGGGTAGACACTCTGACGACCTCAGCGGTTTGGCATGGGGCCCGTCAAGCAGACACATCATCCGCCGCGGACAGGGCCAACGTAAAATAGGTGCGGCCCGTCTCGGGCGAGGGATAGCCATTGACGAGAAGCTTCCAGGATTTGATTTCCCATATGTCGCCCGGCTTCGACTCTCGAAGGACTTCACCCGCCAGCTTTACGGCCTCTTCCTTTGCAGCATTTAGGTCGGCAAGCTCGGTGCCGTGGTGATCGAGACCAGCCTTGCCGTCCATAATGTGAAAATGATAGCGCGGCATGGGACGCTCCTTCATTTTGGCGGGGAGCGCGTGGCATCTCTCAGTCTCCGGATCGCCTGATGGTCACGGGAGATAGGCGACAATACTCGCCATCCCACTCCGTTCCTAGAAGAACCGCTGCTCACGGAGCCCGGCTTAAATCGTCAAAAAGGAACAGACTCAGGGACAGCAACGATGCTAATTTGTGGAACTGAATTCGAAGGCTCTTTCAAGTGTCTGCGGCCAATGTAAGGAATACTCACCCGCTGATCCGCAAGCTGGAAACTGTCTTCCCGCTTTCTGACGAAGAGCGGAAGGCGATACTGGCGCTCCCGATCGATCAGAGGGTGATCGAGGCCCATCAGGACATCGTACGCGAGGGGGATCGCCCGAGCCGATCTTTCGTCATTGCCGATGGCGTGGCTTGCGCCTTCAAAATGACAGGCGAGGGCAAGCGCCAGATCCTCGCATTCCACATCACGGGCGACATGCCGGACCTTCAGAGCCTGCACCTGCAGACGCTGGACATCAGCATCGGAACGATCACGGCTTGCAAGGTCGGCTTCATTCAGCACGAGGATCTGCAGCGCCTGTGCGAACGCCAAGCCCGCGTCGCGGCGGCCCTCTGGCGTGAAACACTTATCTATGCGGCGATGTTCCGCGAATGGATCACCAATATCGGACGTCGGCAGGCGCTAGGCCGGGCAGCGCATTTTATGTGCGAATATATCGTCCGTGCGCGAGCCATGGGCCTTGTGGAAGATTACTCATGCGAACTGCCGATCACGCAGGAAGAGCTTTCCGATGCCATGGGCCTTTCGATTGTTCACGTCAACCGCGCGCTCCAGGAGCTGCGCAAGCTGGGTTTGATCAACCTCGAAAGCCGGCACTTGACGGTGCTTGATTGGACCCGGCTCCAGGAAGTCGGAGACTTCGACGCGGGATACCTCCACCTACCGAAGACGGCCACGTAGCGTTACGCCCCTTCGTCAAACGGCGGCGCGGACGGATGAACTGAGGGCCGCCCATGAACCTCTTCGACCATCTGCCATCCCAGAGACAGCTCTAGGGCAGGTTGGAATTCTGCACTCATTGAAGAATACGGCAGCCGGAGAGTCATCGTTCGTCTCATCTGCGCCACCGATTAGCTGACAGCCGGACGCCCGAGGGAACAAAGGGGTGAGGAGGCGGCTTGAGTTGGGCGGCAGAACCAGGAGACTGGGAGCCGCGAAGAAAAGCCGTTCGGTGTAACGCCCGAGCGGCTTTTGTTTGATGGCGCATCTCTTGTGAAGTCGCTTGGCTGCCGCAATCGAGAAAGCCGATCCCAACCACGACCTGGGAACACTTCGCCCCCAGCCGGTTTAGTTCCGAGCAGCATTTTGCGATGCGGTTCTTTAACACTCACGCGAATCGGATTTGGCATGGCCTCCGTCACAGTAGGGCTGAACAGATACTTCACATTGATCGAGCGTTCAGTGCCCACGAAAGTCGGGACTTTCATTCGCTGGCTGCGGGAGCCATCCAAACTCTGGATCCGGATCATCGTTGCGGGGGGACTCATTCTCGGGGGCATCTTCAGCTTCTTGCCCCTCTTCGGCCTCTGGATGCTCCCCCTTGGACTTCTTCTCATCGCGCAGGACATGCCGATCCTGCAAAAACCTCTCCTCGCCGTGTTGCGTTGGATCGAGATGAAATGGAAGCGGCTCAGGCGACGTTTCAGAACGAGGCCGCGGCCAATTGTAGCGAAGCAACCGGAATGACGCGACCGCTCCGCCCGCGGCTCTCCGTATTTGGAACGTTGTGGTTAAGCCGGGCTTGGTCCGGCAGGAGGTCATCATGACCAAGACATCAGACCACGGCATCATGCGCGTCCGCGGAGAAGATCAGCCGGCAGACAAGGAGCGGGCGCAACTGGCTCAAAAGATTGAGCTCGGCCATACACCGCCCGTGATCAAGGAAGAGGCGAACGACCGGGACTGAACGCAATGATCGTGAGCCGGCGCGCGGGGCCTGCCAGCAGGATCCGCGCGCAACATCATGCTGCTTTCTGATGCTGCTCGAACGCAGCGACCTCCCGTTCCTTCATTCGGGAGCCGGTAATCCGGGTGTGGACAGCCAATCGCTGATTTGAGCCCCGGTCTCCGCCTGCCGAGCTTTGCGGATGGTTTGTTCCCGCTCAACACCTGGCGGAAGCGATTTTGCCTTTTGACGAAGGGCTCGCCCATGCTCGGCAAGGCGTTCTTCAAAGGAGGTGGTTTGGTTGATTCGGCGTCGCTGCATAGCGTGCTCCTTTTCCCAGGGAAGGCGGGAGCGCGACAGCGTTCTCATCACCGACAGATACCGAGGGCCGCGCGGCGATGCATCAAGCGTAGCAATTTAAGGTGCGACGCGCTGGTCAATATTGATCAGGTGGTAGAAGCTGGTGAGACCCGCGCTCGGCGCCCGCAGGATCAACGCCCCCACAGGAAATGCGAAGCGCGCGAGCACAGATGGGCATCGGAGCGACGCCGGCGCCAAAGGCGTTCAGCAACCCGTTGTGCGGACAAACGCTCCTCACGATCAGGCAGCAAGCTCTCGGAGCGTCGAGATGATCGCCTCTGACGGGTATGGCTTGCGGAAGAATCTTGCCCCATCGGGTAGCTCAGAGCCTTCGACCAGATGGGCGGAGACCACAAGGAGCTGGATCGGTGGCCATCTTTCGCGAACGGCTTCCACGAGCCCAATCCCGTCCATCGAGCCAGGCATCCTGACATCCGTAAAGACCACGCAGACATCCTGTCGGGTTTCAAGAATCTTGATGGCCTCATCGGCATTGCCGGCAAGGAGCGGATGCAGCCCCGCATCCTGGACGATGTCGTTCGCCATCAAGAGGAGCATCGGTTCGTCCTCGACGATCAAGATGCAACTGCCGCGAGGAGAGCTTTGCTCTGGCATATCAGCTCTTTCTAATGCAGGAGACGCCACCCGGTCGGATATCAAGCGATGGCAGCAGCCGACGTTCCGAATGGCCGATTGTTTCTGAGCAGTCTTTGCATCGACAATGCGGCTGACGGTTCCAAGGGTTCACCATGAGGCGCCGCCACTTCCGCCGAATGAGCGTGGAAGTCGCCCCGTCGGCAATGTGCGTCTGGCGACCCTGCCCGCCCATCGCCGCAGGGTGAGCGCGTCGAACGCCACCACCCCTTCCCCTCAGAGCATGACCGTCACCTGCGAGGCAGTCGGATCGAAAAGCACGTGCCTGTTTCTTCGTTGGATGCCACAGAGATCTCGCCGCCATGGGCTTCGACGATCAATTTTGCGATGTAGAGGCCAAGGCCGAGGTGGGTACTGTGCTCTGGCGGACTTCCGTCATCGTGGCCTCGCGTCCAGGATTGGAAGATTGATTTTTGCGCTTCAAGCGGGATTGAGGAGCCGAGATTGTGCACGTTGATGGTCACAGCATCGGGATCGTTACCTGCGACGGTCACTGTGATGGGCGTCGCTACGTCGCCATAATGGACCGCGTTGCCCATCAGGTTGGACAGCACCTGTCCCAGGCGGGCGCGGTCGCAGGAAACCAACGGATCGCCCTTCGTCGCGACTTGAAGTTTCCTATCTGCGTTGACGGCGCGAAACTCATCCGCGATTTCCTGGCACAGAGCCGCAACGTCGTTCTCGGTCTTTGTAACGGGGATTTGAGTGCCGAAGGACGAGCGTGTGAGATCGAGCAGATCGTTCAGAATTCGCGTCGCCCGCCCTGCGGCCAGCTTGATCTCCGAAACAACCTTGGCCTGCTTCGCGTCGGTTGTCCCCGATCGCTCCATCCACTGAGCGCCCATTGAAACGGCGCCGAGAGGATTGCGCAGGTCGTGGCCGAGGACGCCCAGAAACAGGTTGCGCGAGTCATTTATCGTCTTGGTATAGTGGGCCACCGACTCCGTCACGGCCTGATCGATCGCTTCATTGAACCGCGTCAAGTCCTCAATATCGGTGTCCGCAAGGCTTCGATGATGAGCAACCCACTGCTTGACGACGCTTGCGCGAAGCGCCCGGTATTCCGAGATCATCTGGTCGATGTTAAAGCCGTCGGCCAGACGCAGAGCGGCATGGAGCTCAGCCGCGCTTTGAGAAAAGGGGCTATCTTTCGGGCCGTCGCCTCGCGATTTATCAAATCGCTCCCGCGGGGTTTGTGCGGGTTCGAGGTCGTCCGCCACAAACCTAAGAAGATCGAAGATATGATCTTCCAGAGCCAACTTCGTCATCCGATCGCTGGCCGGTGACAGAGTTCGAGCGAACTCCGTCCATTCCTTCACGATCGGAGCCTGGTTCTGTCGAATGAAGTCAGCCAGGCGTTCGTACTTTGGCCGCTCAGTGGAATTGCTCAAAGCCGCCCCCAAGTACTCAAAGCCGCCCCCAAGTAGATGACGCGAGCCCTAGATCGAGCAGGCACAAGCCCGCTGCTCGCGAATGCCGTGCCCTTCCGAAGCGCCGAGCCTAGAGTATAGCCACTGGCTCCCGAGCTGTCACAACTGGCTCCGCCAGCGGGGAGAACCGCGCGACTTTGCGGCCGGAACCTGCGGTACAACGGTCGTTTTGCACTTGCCCTGCAGGACGCGGGGATATCGGAAAGCGATCGTTCCACTCACGTCGCGGGCAGGACCCGGCGCACCTCTGCGTCGATCTGTAGCGGATGCAAGCTAGCACCACCATATTGGCCTAGGGGAACCGGCTTCAATGCTTGGTGCTCGAGTTCCGATGGACTATCGAAACGCAGAACAGCTGTTCGGTGCTCGAGCGCACTTCCACTGCCAAATCCGCCCGCTTGCTTGGGAAGACGGATTCCTGGGCGATTCCAGTCAAGGTTTGCATTGCTTTGACTTCGGCGGCTTTCAGATTGGGAAGGGGTAGACCTTCCTGGTCCGCAAAGAAATCGCGACCACTTTGGATGTCAAAGAAATACCGATTCATCGAGCGCTCCGGAAAATGATCACATATTAGCCCCAGTCGGTGCTTCGTTTGCTCAAAGACTCGGACATTGATGCGGCCTGTCGGTCTGTCACACGATCAGCCTCAACTGTTCGATCTGTCCCGCCGGACGTTGCGAAATTCTTCGGGGCCTTTCATTAACCTGCCCTTCCGGCTTGCCCTGTCTTCAGATGTCGCATTCGCATCACCCAGCCCGTCAATTGCGTCAGAGGCCAGCTCCTTTGCGCGGATCCGAGGGCTCTCACGATTCGAATCCGGAGCTTCGCGCATAGGCCGATCACGCAGCCCTTCGAGCGCCGTCTTCACCAGCAGCTGTACCGCTTCTGATCGGTTGGGCCTCTGCTTCTGGCTGAGCGCCCATGCGTCAACTAGGTCGAGAAGCTCGCGCGTCAGCCGAACCGCCCGTCCTTGCTCAGCTGTCCCCGCTGACGTCTTCCGCGGAACTGCTTTTGACCTGGACATCTCTGACATCATTCGATTGGAGGGCGATAACGGCAATGCCGCGGCATGAGATGCGGACAGTCATCCCTGCGAGATGGGGAATCCGGCATTTTTTGCTCCCGTCTCGAGCTAATGAATCCGGCCGCTTAGGGTTCCAGTGAACCCCTGCCACGACCGCCCGCTCATCGCACAGCTCCTTGCGCTGTTCTCAAACACGACGAGGGAGCGACGGAGTGCAATTGCTTTCCGGACCATTGCGACGGCAGCCCGCCTGGCAGGTGGCCACTGCCTCACCCGGAATCTCCGCAGCGACGACGCTGCGCTTTCTATCAGGGAATAGCCAGTGAAATCGGGGTTCGCGAGCAACAAATCGAATGTCTGTCCGCTCCCTGCGAGGCCGAGAAAGTTGTAGCTATTGCAGCTCTAGAGGCGCACGCTGTCTTTCGGGCGAGAGGTACGATGGCCAATCGCGGCGGTCGTTGTCGAGTGGCCCGATCGCCGCGGTTCGGCAGGCACCGGTGGCACCAGAGCAATTCCGCTTTGCATCTCGCGTGACATCAGCCGTTTGGATGTGCATCGTCTGCAATGAAATCGGATGTCAGGAAGACGGTAGTCGCTGCCTTGGTTTGGTCTTGATCGAGCTGAGCATCGTTGCGGCCGCGATCAGCACCAGGATGCCGAAGAAACTGAGTGCGATCTGCATTGCAATCTCATCTGAGATGTTTACCAGCGCTATGTGACTGGCAAGCGCCAGCAGAACGCCGAGGCAATAAATTGCCAGGGAGTTCTCGCCGCAGCGGATCGCTCCGCGCATCAGCGGCGTCGACAGCCCTCGCCAGTTGCGAGGCACGAGCCATACGGCCAAGATCGCAAGGGCAATAAAGTGCAGCAATCGCAAAGGATCGAGGTCCGATTTGCCCGCCAGGTAAGGCAACTTCGCCAGGATCTGTGGGTCAAGTCCCTCCGCTGGTCTAGTGCTCCAACCCAATGCGATAGTCAGGCTGAAAGCCAGATAGATAACGGCAGCCCCAAGCGCCGTGCGTGAGCTCATCCGCGGCCAGAACCTCTTGCCCTCCGTGACACACCAGGCACCGAGCACAACCAGCAACTGCCAAGCAAGCGGATTGAAGAACCAATTGTTGTTTGGCCACGCCGGAACGGTCCAGCCGAGGAGATGCACCGACGCATAGAGCAACAGCGAGGCGCCGAGCGCCAGGTTCGGCGCTCGGAGCATCAGCCACAGCAGTGGCGCGAACAAAAGATGGAAAACCACGAAGAGCGGCAAGACGTCGGTGTTAACGGGCCGGTATTGCAGTATCGCTGCATGGGCGAGCGTCGCTCCCGGATGATCGAAGAAAATGCGCGTGTTGGTTTCGTCGGCAAGCCCGCCGCTGCCTGCGAGGTAAACCACGATGACGCAAGCAAGCGTGAGCAGCAAAAATGCGGCATAAATGTCCCAGCTTCGCCACAGCGTACGGCTGAGCACGCCGGGCCAACCGCCGCGTGCATGCGCCCTGCCGTAGGCCAGCGCGCAAGTCATACCCGAGAGGAACATGAACACTTCCGCACTATCACTAAAGCCGTAATTCCGGAGCGTCACCCAGCTTCCGATGTTGTCGGGAATGTGGTTCAAGAAGATGCACCAAAGCGCGATACCGCGGCACACATCGATGCGCAGGTCGCGGCCGGGCCCGTTCAGCTCCGGCAGCGCGCTCGTACCCGGTTTCGTAGGCGTCGCGAGCAACCTGGGTGCGAGGTGCAGAAGCCGACCGAGTAATTCCTTATCATTGGATTCAATCTCCGCCGACGTTCGGTGAAAGCCAGTGTTCGGCGAGGTCCTACCGCGATGCTTGTTAAGATCGATAGGCGCCTCACGCAAAGGCTCCCGGGCATTGGAAAGATCAAGCGAACTGATCGTCACCATCTCGACGGAAGGGGTCCCGGGGCGGCACCGCAGGCACCAGGATTTTGGTGGCGACGGGCTGAAAGGAAGGAGCTGACAAGCCTTCCATCGACTCTTCGTCGGTAACCACTTCATATGAGCCCGCCGGTAGGAGTCGTTCAGCGCTCGCGATCCGGAATGGGTGCTCAAACACCACCGTTTCGGTCCGTGATCGGGTCATCACCATGATCATTCTCGCAGATTGATCCCGGAGTGCCGCTATAACCACTCGCAGAGGAGGCGATGCCGCGGGAGCAAACACCATTCAGCTCTTCGGGCGAATGTGTGCCGATTGAAAATCAATTGGCCTCCACGCTCGGTGGAAAGCGCTGAAGCTAACTCTCTTTGAGCTTCATCCCGCTGGGTACAGCTTCGCGCTGGCGCTACTATCGAACACGACGTAACGATGCGCTCTTTATTCCCTAATAGCTATCAATTTCTATTATTCGAGTCATCCGCCCACCAGCCGTGACTGGCAGCCCCACTTACTATTCTCAATCGGCTCTCGCCTTCGACTTGTATGACTCTTCGGCGCATGCGCGACATGCCGCCCCTTGCATGATGTAGCGCTCGACCGTTCGGGGCAGGCACGAAACACGGAGTAAAGTGTCGATCCGAAATTTCAACCGGACAATCGCTCGGGAGACGTTGGCGCAGATTTCTTCTGCCAGTTTGAATGCCGCCTCGTTGGGTCCCGTGATGAGTTGCCCCAGGCGGAAAGTATTCATTGAGCGGTGGGAACTGATACGGCGTTAGTCTGTTGCTTGTCGAGCGGATTGCTTTGTCCGAGACCTGCCTCAAAAACGGCCACGCACTGAGGTCGCCGCGTCCATGAAATGGCAGCCCAGTGCCGTAGGTAGGCGCACACGTCATCCTGCAAATTGATGTTTGAATTGGATCACGATGCGCTCAGGCATGCTTGCGTAGCTTGCGACCAATTAAATGGCCGAATGAGGATGCCATGAAAATGAGCATTGCAGCTGTTCTAGGCGCTTTATCGGCTGGAGAGAAAAAGTTGGCGAAGTACGCTCAAGCCTCCACTACCACGTGGCTCCGTCGCTCCGTTCTCATCAAAGTGGCGCACATCCTTGAAAGAATCGGACTTGCCATGGTGGGAGGCGCCGGCGGCCTATACGTCGCCCTAGGACTGGTGCGTATGGAAAGCGAGTTATTCCGAAACGAAGAAGTCGCCTTGTTGATGATGCTTTACGGAGCGTTTGGCTTCTATCTCGGCGTCGATCTGCCGAGCCGTATTGTGCAGACGGTACAAGTCAGACGACCGAGAGAATGGAGCTTCGACACCGATGAGGCGGCGATGGCCAGCGCGGCCGGAACGTTCTTCGCGGCGACTGCGGTGTTTATGAGCGTTGGCATCATTGTCTTTGATCACACCAGGCGGGATAGATTCAGCGTTCTGGTGGGATGCTGTTGGGCGGTTGGCACCTTGTTTCAAATTGCCGCCGGCGCCATAAGCCGCAGTAAAGTCACTAGTGAGGCCCAAGATGTGGGGTAAAGATAGATCAATGTCGCTTTGGACGCCCGAGAAGCTGGAGGAAAAAGCCAAGGCAGACGCTGAGAACGACAACTACAATCCACCACATTCATGGTGGCCTGGCCGATACAGCGTTGGTACCGAAGCCCGCGACAAGTACGACAGAGCTTTTAATCTTCATCACAGCGCCAAGGACGAGCGCTAGGCTGTCCCAATTCGCTTCGTGCGAGATGGTCAAATTTGCTCAGATTCGGTACCGCCATAGGTGTTAACAAAAACCTGTCACCGCGAGGCCCTAGGCATTTATCGGTGATGAGAACGTCATCAGTCGGTCTCGCCTGCCTGCTCGTCCAATAAACCGGGAGACGGTGATGCAAAATGGGGCCGGACCTCTTTCAGAGGCTGAACTGACGATCGTGGAGCGTTATAAGCTCGACGCGCTTGAGGACATGGACGTTCCCGAGATCCTCGATTTTCTTGAAGAAATCGAGGACGAGATCAGACGACGGGGTGCCCCCGAGGGAGCGACCGATCGAGAGTAGCAAAAACAATGACTTACCGGACCGACCAATTTGCCCTTTGTACCAATGAATTGTGCGACATATCCAATCGTCGATTTACCCAAACGCTCTGACTGGGAGCGGCTTGATGTTCAACGTCGATCTCCGCACGGTGGCAGACCGCGTCCAACTCTTGGTGAACGCAATCAACGGCGGTGACCCACGTACCAGTGGCGAAATTTTTCGCACGGGACGCACAAGCCACGTGGCTCATCACTGAAGTCGATCCAGACGAGCCCGATCGCCTCTTCGGATTGTGCGACCTCGGTCAGGGGTGCCCGGAACTCGGCTACGTCTTATCTTATTCGATCTGTCGCCTGAGGCAGTTCGTGGGGATCTCAGGGAGTGCGTTTCCTGGTCCGGCGCCGCGTCTGTCCCGCGGCCTTCAAGCTGGCGGGTAACGTCGGCGGCACGTCATCCCGGCGTCCGTACTCGAACACAATCCCCGGCGGAGACTCGAACCTTCCTTGATGCCGTCGACGTTCACCCCAAGACGCTTGATCTTGTCGTACAAGGTCTGCTTGGGGAGGCCGAGCAGCGCAGCTGTTGTCTGGACGTCGCCCTGCTTGCGGCGCAATGCATCCTCGATGATCAATCGTTCGATGTTCTCGAGCTGGCGAGGCAACGAGACGTCCGCGCCGCCAAGGCCGGATTTGTTGATCGTCTTGCCGTCGAGCACACCCAACACGGCGGCATTGCGAAGCTCGCGCACATTTCCCGGCCATGCATAAGCCAGCAGAACAGACGTCGTCTGCTCGTCAAGGATGGGCGCGTCGCGCTCGAACCGCCTGGCAGCTTCGGAGAACCATGGCGGCGATCTGATCCTGGTTCAGGGCCACAGTTCGCCCGGCATCTATGCGCGCGCCTTTCTCGAGGGGCGGCTCAGCGAGAAAACACACCGGCGGAGTTATCCGGAATATCGGACGGCCGCCGCGATGCGTCGCCGACGCCATTGACACGTTCGTCGCCATGTCGGGAAGGTTTTTCAGAGGCTGCGAGAGCGCCGACGCGATCAGATGTAGGCGTGCACCGCCTGCTAAGTATTGGCAAAAACCCGCAGGCGCCGTCTTGCACCAGCTTCCGCCGATCTTCCGAACAAACCTGATTCCGAACCCGCGTCCCGGAGATGGCAGGGTCCTCAACTCGCCAGCCTCGGTCCGCTAACTCTTGGGGTACAGCGCAGAAATCGCGGGTTGCCAGGGAAGCAAATCGAGCCCGACATCCTTGGCGTGTTCCAATTTGATGGGCCCATCTGAAGAGCGGCGTCGCAAGGCAAGGCACTTGCCCCTGACTGCGGTTTGATGGCCCCTCACGCAGAAACTGCGGTCAAGACAAAGATCGGCACCAAAATGGCCGGCGCTGATTCCGCTCCCTCGTTGTGAGTCGCGCTCCCTAGCCGAAAGCAGCAACCGTGACCCGCGTGCTTGATCCGCGTTTGCGTCCATCCTTTGCCGCAGCGGGTAAGGCTTGCAGTTATCGTCCCGGCAGAGCCGTGACTTCTCGGGGCGGCTTGATCCGCAAGAACGGATATGCCGCCAGTTCTTTCGAATGCCGCGCGAACATATCGACCCGTCTGCTCGTAAACTCCGTAATGACGCCGAAAAATTCAGTTGGTGACCTGATCGTCGCAAGTCTCAGGCTGAATTCAAAAGCGAATTGCGCGTTGGCCCCGGCTATCTCAAGAAGCTTCGCTTGATACGCCTGCATGTTTGCTGTCGGTAGAGCAAAGCCTTTCGTTGGATCGCTATCCGTCATTCTCTGGCTGCGGTCACCTACTAAGGCATCCGCCTCAGGCTCAATGATGGGAACCTGGTGTTTAGGATCATCATGAAGCTCAGGAGGCGGTTCGACCGAGTCTGCCGCAGCAGAGTGAAGTGAATTGTCTTTCGGGCTTCTAACAATGGCCTGCTTGTTCCGTTGGGCCCGCGCGGCCATTTTCGGGTTGCGGGCGCGCTTTGCCGCTGTCGCCGCATTGCGTTTGCTCATCTGACGCTCCAAGAAAATGGGGGTGCGACCACAACGGTCATTTCCGAAAGGACAACAGGCTCTGTGACGTGGCGTTCCAAGCCCGTGCACTGTTGGTCGCATGAACTAAGATAAATCGCACGTTCTCTGAGCCGCCCCGAGAAGCCAGACTACCCACCGAGCGAATGCTCGAGGAAGAAGCGCAGCATTTCCCTCGTGGCATCCGGCCCTTGCGGGTCAGTGTAGGACCCGGCGGGGCTGCCGCCTGACCATGCGTGTCCGGCGCCATCGATGTTCCAGTGTTCGGAAGTCGCCCGACCGGCCCCGTCGATCAGGACGGTGCGAGTATAGGCATGGCCGTGGGGTACGCGTCCGCGCAGCACCCTCATCGTCGGCCTCGTTGCCCTGGCGGCCTGCTCGATAATCTGATCGCCATTCTTTGGATGCACCGTTGTGTCGCGATCGCCATGGAAAACGATGGTCGGCACAGAAGTTTTGCCGTCCGCAATTGCCTTGGAGCCGCCTCCCTGCCGCATGGCGACGAACGCGGAGGGAAGGTCGCTGGCGGCCCCACACGCCAGGCCTGAATGAATGCCGACGGCCGCGTATAGGTCGCTATACGTGGCGCCCATGATGGCAGCGGCGGCCCCACCGGCAGAGAGACCCGCGACGTATACGCGCTTCGGATCGATCGGATGGTCGCGCATGATCTGGCGGGTAATGCCGGCGATCATCGAAGGCTCGCCCTCACCGCGGCGCTGGTCACCGGTGCGAAACCAGTTCCAGCACTTCGACTGGTTGGCTCCGCTCGGCTGCTCAGGATAGGCCACGAAGCAATTCTGCTCTTCCGCCAGGAAGTTCATCCGGGTGCCGGCCGCGAAATCGTCGGGCGACTGGGTGCAGCCATGAAGCATGACGATCAGGGGAAGCCGTTGTCCCTGGCAGCGGCTCGGGATGAACAGCTTGTAGGTCCGGCTTCCCGCGGCGTTACTGAAGGTACCGGCGATAAACCGTGTGCCCTCGGGCACGATGTCCGATGGCGACAGAGGAGCGCGCGTAATCGGACTTCGCAGGCCAAGCCCGGAAAAATCCCGCATTCCGTCGAGCGGTAAGGAGCGTCTGCGTCCCTGACCAGAGCGGGCCGACGAGGCCTGCGGAGCTTCTCGCTCCTCGACGACGTCGGCCATGGCGTCGATGGTAAGCGGATCGAGCCGCGAGAGCGGAGCCTGAGAGGCGCTGCGCGACTCCGGTCTTGGAGCGCGATCGCCCTGGAGCATGCGCTGCAGCAGCGCGGTGGCTTCGACCAGTTGGCCGGCACGCGTGAGGCGGGTTGCTTCGCGGACTATGTCTTGATTCAGCATCGTTCACCTCGTTCTGTCGGCGAGAGCGGCCTTGACCGCGGGAGTGGCGTGTAGGGCCCCCAGCACCGAAACCGACGCGATCGTGGCGCGCGCCAACTCGGGAGTGACGTCCTGGGCGATGGTGGCTAAGCCCAAAACATTGATCTGCAGCATTTCGCCGGCGCGCCGCGCCGCTTCGAGATCCTCGCGTGTGTAGTTGCGCAGCCCGAGGTCCAAGTTCTTCCGGGCCGTGGATTGTCTGACGACCTCTACGTGTCGCTCGAGCTGGTTCCGGATTGCTGTCCGGATGAAATCGGTCCTGTTCGAATAGAACCCTTCCTGCACCATGAGATCGACATGACCGAGGTCGACATAGCCAAGGTTGATCGTGATCTTCTCGGTGTCGGGGGCCTTGGGTCGCAGCTCGTGTGCATTTCCGGCCATAGTGAAACATCCCTGCACCATCCGTCTGGATGGTGTGTGGATGTATCTAGATGCTCCCGGGTGCCTTTCAAGGGGTGGAGCCATCCAATAAACCAGGAGCTCGCGCAGGCGGACCGTCTCGTGGAGCGTCAGACAAATTCTGGCGAAACTCGCCTCCCCTGTCTTCGCAAGCCCGATGGCCCAGTTCGTTTAAAAAAACAGAAACAGGTTCGTCGTGCTCCCACGTCGCGGGCAAACCAAAATAGAAAGCACCCTTAACCTTCTGAGTGACATGCTCAATGTCGCTCACCTTCCGCTTCCCGTGTCGCCGGATGGCCGGCTGCCCACGTTCGCTGAAGTGACCGGCTTTGATGCTGCATCAGCGTGGGCCCCGCCTTACGCCAGGGCAACAAGCGTTTCTCGGCGAGCTCGCTGTCCGCTTCGCAGTGGTCAGTGGCCGGCTCAGCTACCAGCACAACTTCACAACAACGAGCCCCGCGAGATTGAAGTTCTCGAGAGCGCCGCTTTCACCGATTTCCTCGACAAGTCCGAACCGCTCTGGGCCGACCTGTACGGTTGGAGAACCAACTAGGCGTCATTCCGGAGCCAAGGGCGGCAAACTCAGGATCACGGCCTCGCCATCGATCACAAACCTCTTTTGCCGGTTCCTCAGCGCGGCCTCAGGCCATCCAGAGTGCGGATGGTGACCATCTCACCGCAAGAGCAGCGGGCGTTCCCGTCCGGCCGTTGAGTCGGCAACGGCAGAGCCAGCCTGTGCATGCAGTTCTTCCAGGCGGTCCAGTCGCGCTAGCTGCGCCAAGCCTCGTAATCGATCTCGGACCGCGTTGCCAGCCACCTCTGCCATGCCGCCTCGAAGCCGGCGCGGGACCTTGTCGAACGTCTCGTTAATGCCGCCGCGGTGCTTCCTGGGCTCGATCCCTGGAAGCCGCCACCGTGGCTCACGTAGGCAGAGCCGCCCTAGGAGGTGCGGCGCGAGTAGGGTGCGGATTTCACGGATCGTGAGCATCGATTTCGCGCGATCGTGAGCACTGAATTCAGACGATCGTGAGCAGCCCGCTACGGCCGATGGGAGATAGAGTCAGTGTTCTGGTTGGCCGTCAAGGGTGATGGTTTTGGCGCTGCGTTTTCGCATGCTTTCTCCGGTGAGCTGGAGGCGGTGGGCGTTGTGGACGAGGCGATCGAGAATGGCGTCGGCGACCGTGGGGTCCCCAATGGCTCCATGCCAGGTGTCCACGGGGAGCTGACTTGTGACGATGGTGGATGCGCGGCCATGGCGGTCCTCGAGGATTTCGAGCAGATCGCGGCGTTCCGCGGCGGTGAGCACCGATAGTCCCCAATCATCCAAAATCAGAAGCTGAGCGCGGCCGAGGCTTTTGAGGAGCCGAGCGTAACGTCCGTCTCCGCGCGCGAGCGCGAGCGCCTCGAACAGCCTTGGAACGCGATGATAGAGGACTGATCGGTTGTCGCGGCAGGCCTTGTGGCCGAGCGCGCAGGCTAACCAACTTTTGCCCAGGCCGGTTGCCCCGGTGACGAGCAAATTCTCGTGGCGATCGATCCAGCGACCTTCGACGAGTTTGGCGAAAACGGCGCGGTCGATGCCCCGCGGGGTGCGCAGATCGACGTCCTCGACGCAAGCAGTCTGGCGCAGTGCGGCGATCTTGAGGCGCGTGGTGAGCCGCCTGGTGTCGCGTTCGGCGGCTTCGCGGTCGACCAACAGGCCGATGCGATCTTCGAACGGCAGGGCTTCGAGATCGGGCGATCGGCGCTGCTCCTCGAAGGCCTTGGCCATTCCGGTCAGGCCAAGCTCGATCAGCCGTTCGTGGGTTGGGTGGTTAAGCATGCCGGGTCTCTCCTTGCTTCAGTGGAAGTAGTCGCGTCCGCGGATGTTGCCGTGGCGCAGGGGCTGGTGCTCGAAAGATTCGTCGAAGAACGTGCGATCGAGGCCGTTCTGGAGGATCGATCTAATCGAGGCGACGGAGCGCGCCTTGATGAGGATGCCCCTCCGGCAGGCTGCGTCGAGGCGTTCGGCGCCGTAGCTTTTGACGAGCGCCAGAATGCCAAGGCAGGTTCGAAAGCCTTGTTCTGGATGGGGCCGGGCGTCGATCACGGCCTGGAAAAACGCTGCTGTCGAAGGACCGATCCGCTCGCCGGCGGCGATCACCGCGGCGGGGGTCCATTTGCCGTAGCGGCGATGGGCGCTGGGCATGTGGTCGGCGATGGTGGTGTGTCCGCGTCGGTTGGGCGCGCGGGCATGGCTGGCGATCCGCTGGCCCTTGTGGAAGATCTCGACCGTCCGATCGTCGATACGGGCATCGACCAGCTCGCCAATCAGACGATACGGCGCGGAGTACCAATGGCCGTCGACCTCGACATGATAATCGGGAGCGAGGCGGCAGCGCTTCCAGCGTGCGAAGGCATAAGGCTGATCTGGCAGCGGGGTTAGCTTGGGTTTGTCGAGTTCGGCAAACAGTTCGGCGCGGCTTGAGCCGAAGCCACGCATTTGACGAGCATTGAGTTCGTCGACGAGTGTCTTGATGGCGGCGTTGAGCTCGGCCCGGGAAAAGAAGCGCTGATTGCGCAGCCGGGCCAGAATCCAGCGCTGGGCGATTTGCACCGCGACCTCGACCTTCGCCTTGTCTTTTGGGCGCCGCGGCCGTGCGGCGAGAATGGCCGTGCCGTAATGGCTCGCCATCTCGGCATAAGTGCGATTGAGGCCGGGATCGTAGCGGTCGGGGTTGCTGACGGCGGCTTTGAGGTTGTCGCAGACCACGAACGTCGGCGTTCCGCTCAAAAACGTGAACAAGTTGACGTGGGCCCGGATCCAGTCGGCCAAGCTCTCGCTGGGGCAGGCCTCGGCGTAGGTGTAGTTCGAAGCGCCCATCGCCGCGACGAACAGCTTCATCGGCTGCACTTCCCCGGTCAGGGGATCGACGATGTCGATGGTGTCGCCGGCGAAATCCACGAACACCTTCTCGCCGCCCAGATGAATCTGCCGCATCGAAGGTCGGACCCGCCCCTTCCAGGCCTCGTAGGTAGTGCAGAACCACGTGTACCCGAAACCGTCGGGATTAACGGCGCGATACTCCTCCCAGAGCAGGCGACGGGTTACGTTGCGCCGGCGGAGCTCTTTATCGATGTAGCTCCAGTCGGGCACCGGCCGCTGCGGGCTCTGAGACGCTGGTCGTGGGGCCGGGAAAAGCAAAAGCTCCAGGTCTTCATCGGTCATTCCCTCCGGAAGCGGCCAGCTCAACCCAGCAGAGCGGGCGCGGCTCAGGTAGCTGTGCACAACGCCGTTGCTGACGCCCACGCTCCGCGCGATGGCCCGCTCTGGCAGGCCTTGAAAATGTTTTAACCGAAGGACTTCCTTGATCCGGCGCATCGACAATCTCTGGGTAGGCATTGGACTTCCTCGTTAACCACGAGGTCATCCCTAAGCCGGTTGAGTTGTCGGCCGAAGCGCTGCAAGGCTCCGAAAGCCTTGCTCACGATCCCGCGAAATCGTTGCTCACGATCGTCTGAAATCTCTGCTCACGATCCCCTGAAATCCGCGCTCACGATCCCGCGAAACGCGCAAGTAGGGGGATAGCAACAAAGTATGGCTTTGGCTGTTCACATGCATGGAAGCGCATCTTCTGCAGGTCACTACTGACGATGGCGAGTGCCGGTTTTGGTTAGCAGCCGGTACGGAAGAAGAGGCCGTTCAGCTCGTCTTGGATGCCATCCCTGAGGGATGGACCGCCAAACTAATCGATCGCGGGGGCACCGCCCGGGAGCAAGCTTCAGCGCTCGGCCTGACTGTTGGGCTCGCGCCAGGAGAAGCCCGCGAGGTAAGCAGAGGAATCGGGCTTAGCTGATACGCAGGCACTTCTCCGCCGCCGCGATCTGCGATCGGGGAAACTGACCAGATGAATTTTGAAGGTTTAGCCCACAAGGAGCGTCAGATGAGCGAACGACGTGAGCTATATCGTGATACCAACGGCGACGCTTGGTTTCTGGGACGCGAGCCGGCCAATGGACATGCTTTCATCATTCATCAGCCAAATGCGCCTCCTGGCGGCCGACTGACACACATTGAACTCGGCGATTTCTTGCGAAGTGAGCCGAAAGGACCCGAGCACCAGGCCCTTCTGCGCCTGATAGGTACGCTAGTGAACGTGCCACCGTACGCTTAGGGCGTACCAGCAGCGTTAGAGCGGCCTAGCACTCACATATACGGGCTGTTCTCCGAGACCATAAGCAGAGACGGATCGGATATCGGCACACCTTGCAGGTCAATCGAGGCGTTTGAAAGGATCTGCGTGCAGATACGTGCCATCAAAGTAATTGACGCCAAAGCGTCGATCACCAATCCAACGCTCTCTCCGCATTCGAATCTTCCTGAGCAGAGTTCGTGGCGGCCAACGCAAGCATTGACTAGCTGTTCCTATAGGATGCAAACGCTCCCTCACGCTTGGTGGCTGAAAACCTCAGTAAGGAAGAGCAGCGAATGGCCGGCGCACACGAAAATTGAGGGTCGGGGCGAGACGGGCCTTTCCAAGCTTCGCGCCATTTCGGAACAAAGATCCAAGAAGCCGTCTGCCCACCAGAAAGAGAGGGCCGCCCGGAGGCGGCTAGTTTTTGTCTTCTCTTCTGCTTATTTTTTGAGGGCGTCAGCGGCGTCCCGCGCTGCATCCTTCACATCTCCCGCCGCATTGTGGGCAGATCCCTTGGCCTTGTCGATCTTGCCTTCGGCTTCCATGTCCTTGTCGCCAGTGAGCTTACCGGCACCTTCTTTGATGGCGCCTTTTGCCTTGTCGGCAGCGCCCTTCACATGTTCGCGGTCCATGATCGTGTCCTTTGCTGTTGGGAGAGCACACAACGAAAGCGTTGCGCAGTGGTTCCTCCTGCGGAGGCCCGCTTAAGGCCGCCGGCGTCGGACGCCTCGGCATATTGAAGGCAAGCCACCACTAAATTCTCGTCGCCTGGCGGGCCGTTCTAACCGACTCGTGCTCTTATGGGGCGCGCCGGCCGGTCGCCGAGTGCGCGCAAGCGGATGGTCAAAATTGCTCAGACCTGGTCTGCCACAAGTGTTAACAACGCCCATCACCGTCCGGCTCATGGCTTCTATCGGTGCTGAGAACGCCAATTGCGCTCCCGCCTAACCGAACAGCGAGCACCATGTTCAAGCAATCATCGATATTTCAATACCGCTTAGAGGACGAGGCAATTGACTTGCGCAAGCAGGCTGAGGGTATGCCTCATGGCGTTCGACGCGACGAGCTTCTACGGATGGCCAACCGGATCGATAACTCGGTTATCGTCAATAAGTGGCTGGATTCACCAGGTCTGCGCGCTCCGACATAAACCTACCAGCGCAGAGAGGCCGCCTCAGTTGGCGGCGTTTGGCCTTACGAGCCTAACATAGGTGGCGAACACCAGCCCGCGCGCGGAAGCGATTACCGCATGACGGCAGTCGGCCTGCGGCAGAAACTCGAATAGTTCACTAGCGGGAGCCGAAACAAGTGCTCGCTATCCAGCACCGAAAGGCGCACTGTCCGCCATCGCGCGGCCCTTAGCAATTACGGTGATGTGAACGCAAGTTCCGCTCCCGCTTGACCCGCAGCGGAGCATCAAACATGGCGGCTCGACGGCCCTCACACCAATCATCGACACTCGAATATCGCCTCGCACAGGAGGCGATCAATCTCCGCCTAGTCTACAGGTCAAGGAGTTGCCCGTTGGCGTTCGCCGCGCAGAGCTCTTGCGAAAGGCCAGGCACATCGATGTTGCAGGAGAGATCAACAGGTGGTTGACCTCGCCGGACTACAGGCGCCACCTTAAGCTTGGCTCTCGTTCGCGTGATGAACTTCTGCACTCCACGAAGAGACCAACCTATACCGGGATTTTACAGTCTCCCTCCCGGGCTGGTAAGCCGCCGCCTGCGCTTTATTTAAGCGGGCGGCGTTTTTGTTCTCAGGGGCCAAACGACCTCATCTCCTGCGGTTGCCCCACCACCGGCCAAGGCCCAGTCATAGGCGCCGGTGGTTGACAGACGGGTCCCAGCCTACGGTCGGTAGCCATGTGCGACGACGATCTGTTACTTCCATCTATGTGCCGATGCGACGTCCCTGGCGGGACATCACCCGGGACGCGCTGCGCCGCTCTCATGCGCTTTGGAAATCGAGCCCGAAATGAAATCGGGCCGCTGATGCAGGTCCGTTCTCATGCGCTTAGTCTTCTACCACCTTAGTCTTTCTTTCTTCGGCTTCTTGGCTTCGCGATTGCCGCGTTGCTATCCCTTCGCCATGCCGTCAATCTCCTGTTGCGGTTCGAGTTCGTCCAGTTCATCCGACTGCAGAACGCGCCCTCGATCAACGTCGGCAGAAAACGATAAGCTTTTCATACTTTCTTTAGCAAATCTCGACCGACTCCGCTTTGGTGAACTCTCTTCAGGGGGGCTTACCTTTGCGGCTGGGGAGCGTAAGCAATCTTCTTCAGTGCCTTGTTCGCATCACCGCGACCTTGATAAGTGCCGAGCAACTCGCCCTCGTCGTCAATTTCTTCAACCCGACACAGGGTCCAGCGCTTGTCTTTGCCCTGCGCGATGCGGAACGCACGACCGTTGCGGCGACAATAGAATGCTTCGGATCTCTCGATTCTGGTCCACGCACAATCCGCGCCCAACAGAAACCGCTGTTCCAGCCTTATTCGCTCTTCCTCTCTCCAGCGCCGATAGCTTTGCTCCTGCTCCGTTTCTAAGCCTGTCTTCCTCGCGCTCGATGCGCTCCTGCAACGCTCCAATGATCGCGCGCATCTCGGTGCCGTTTCCCTTGTCTGACTGACACAATGCGACACAGCCATTTCTGAGTTCGTCCTTGGGATAACTTGTATGTGGTTCTTCCCAAATAGCGCGCAGACTCTGCTCCACATCCGTTTTCGTCAACGGCAGGCCGGGTAACGTATTCAGAAACGCCTGGAGGTCCTCGACGGGTATCCAGATGGAGCCGCTGCCTGTGCGGCCTCTTCTCGCCGACTCTCCCCACTTCTTCCACACGGAGCTTGCTCCATCCAGCGCTTTCATAATCTCGCGCGATACCTTGTGAACGCTATGCGGCTCACGCAGGTGCTTCAAGGATGGGCTTTTTACGTAATCAAACAAGATAGAGGCGACGGCGTAGTGACGATCAGCGTTCATGCGGAGCTCTCGTCGTTTTAATGCAACAGCAAGGCAAGTTACGCGGTGCGGCTCAGGCAACTCTCAACAGGCTAACTCGATAACACCATTAGGTTCACGGTTCTGGGGATGCTCCGGATCGATGCCATTGAGAACCCGCCGCTTAACGGCGCGCCAGATGGTCTGGCATAGCTCCGCCGCAGCTTTCGATGCCTGAGTGCAGATTGGCTCTTCGGTGACCAGCCCACGCACCGACATGGATATGTGCCCACATTGAACACATACTCATTAAACGTAGCACCGATGAAGTGCCGGGCTAAGTGTGGATGGCGGACTACTTCGCCCTCCCACTGTGGTGGACTGCTCGGCGCTATGGTGCTTCGCATTCGCGCCACCCTTCCCGACAAGGGGAGGGCGAGAACCACGCTGGCAAGAATGAAGGCGATAGGGCTATGCGCTGCATGCCCCCTAAACGCATTTTGGGAGCTTTTTGTTGCTATGCACCGTAGGAACGGATCGCCAGCCGCTTCCGTTACCCATCATGGAAAATATACGCCCACAAGACGAAGACCCGCGCGAGACGCCGCTGGATGATCCGCGGCAGCAGACTGACGCCCCCCATCACAAGCAGACAAATGAACCGTGGAAGGGCAATCCTGAGAAGGATCAACTCCCTCCTGACCGGCCGGACATCGATCTGGAGAATGGCAGGAGAGCAACACCCATCAGTCGAGAGTAGCAGTATCATGTATCGTACCCGCGAATACCTTGAGTGCGCCGAGAACTGCGCGCAGCTCGCGGAGCAGGCTCGGACGGCCCCCGCCGCGCGCCGCTATCAACGCATGGAGGCGGCTTGGCGCGCGCTCGCCGAGGAGCAGCAGTGGCTGGACGGGGAGATTCCGCCGGTAGGCAGACCAAATTCATCCGCGCTACACTCGCACTCATGACGCGCACAATCCGCGCTCGCTGCCAATAAGGAATTGCTTCGTCGGCGGTAGCCCAACCTGACTTTCATCGTGCGCTGGCAGCGCACAACACAGTGACATGAGACATAATTGTACCCAACTTTGTGCGTAACCTCCCGTGTGCACAAAGACGCCTGCGCTTGCTCGGCGCTCAGCCAGGGTAGGAACCATAGTCGTTGGGACAGCTTGGTATCCAAAACGAAAGGATATCTTATGTCCACAAAGATACCCAACACAGAAGCCGATGCGGGCCGTCAAGTCCCGTCACGTCGTCACGACGCTGGTAGCGGCGCGAACGAAACTACCGATGGATTGGATGCAAGCACCGAAGCGTTGCGCCATGCTGCGGAAGACACGCCATCGGGTGCCTTGCCGGAGGATGTTGAGATTGTCCCGGTATTTGACCGCGCCGACTTAGCACCCAAAATTTAGTTGCAACCATGGTGAAGAAAAAGCACGGCATCATTATCGAAACACCCATGGAAGCGCGTCAAGCCGAACCCGGGCCCTCGATCCTCTTGCTGCTTCTCATCAGCGTAAGTGTCGCTGTGCTCGCTATGGCCGTTGTCTGGTTCGTTTTCTTCCGTACCTAGCGTCGCGTTGCTTTTAGCTAGGCCGATTTACAGCCCGTTAGGTGGAGAATTGTCAGACCGGACTGCATTGATCGCGAGCCGGGCCAATCCCATGTCCATCCTAACGGAGGACAGCTTGAAGCAATCGCAGCATTCCAAAATGCAGAGAACTGCCGAGCGCGCTGCCGAGATCCAACTTTCCACCGGTACAAGCGCATAGAAACCGCATGAAGGACTTTGGCCGATGAGCAAGAATGGCTGAATGGTGAGATTATTCAGAACGCCGAGTCCCGGGACTAGCTGCGTTCAAACTTAGCGAACTGAGTAACGGCGGGTCTGTTGCTAGCCTTGGGGAGCACTTCCGGACCTGGGCAAACAGCGGTACCTCGACCAGTGTTCCGATCAGTCGCGGCAACGCTTGCTGTTCGACTCCATTTCCGTCACGCAAGAGCTCGCCCAATTCAATGTGAGAAAGGCGGCCACCAGAAGGGGCATTGGGCTGATGAATAATAAAAGCATGACCGCTAGTCGGCTCGCGCCCCGATGAACCAAGCGTCGCCATTTGGACTGCGATATAGTTCTCGCCGGTTTGAATATTTCCTCCTAATCGCCCCAAGCTAGGGCGCGTACTAATAACTCCCTTGTATGAGGTCCGCTATGATCCTGATAGTGGCGCACTAGCACTAGCCGCTCTCGCCAGGTCCGAGCTGGGACAACATCGGGCTAGCAAATAGAGCCGCCAACTGGATCGGCTTTTAGTTCATCTTCGCCGAAGCTCGTCATGTAGCCCGGGATCGTCGGCACACTCTTGCGCGGCCTGTCGAGCTTCCTCCATGCCGCCCCCCGGCGAAGGCTTTGGACGGGCTGCTTTTCGGTCACGCTATTTCGTCATCCCAAACACGGCTGTTGGCATCTCCGACATTCAAAAGACCCAACAGCTTTTTCTTGCCCGCGTCGAATGCCGAAAACGAAGGGAACAAGGCTCACGGATGGGGCCGGGATCCTGCGGCTCGGGAGGGCTGCTTTGCAGGAGTCTGTCATCGGTCGGTCGGCAAGGGTCGTTCAAATACCGAACCATCTCAGGCAAGCGTTGCCGCTATACAAACTCCTATTCTTCCAGCTCCGTGAGGATGCGGTTGCGGTGCTGGATATGCTGCATCTGAATGGCGAAGAAGGTGTTTAGAAGCTTCTGAGCCTCGGTTGTGTTCGCTCCTCGGCGAGCCAAGTCCGCAATACGCTCCTCTTGCTTGGCAATATTCCGCTCGCCTTGGGCGACGTGCCGTTCGGCCTGTTCCAAATGGCGAAGCTGCATTGCGCGGTCCACGAGGCAACCTAGAACAGAGTTGGACAGTTCCCAAACGCAGGCCCGATGTCATCCCGGCAAGAAAATTGTCTAGCATAAAAGGACGCCAAATGAAGCTGTCTCACTCGGGAGTGAGCTTGTAAACGTCACCGGGTTGGAGGTTGAGTTCCTGAAACAGCCCTTGCTGCTTTTCCGTAACAAGCGCTGGTACAATTTCCGCCGTCCAGCCTTCGGGGACAGCCGCGAGGACGAGTGTCAACGCCTGACTTGGCTTGCCGCTTCGCTGGCGGCGCATCGTCTGAGGCCACCTCCACAATCGTGAACGAATTGCCGAACGACTCTGCCATCGATGGCTAATCCGACGACGTGCTGCAAGTTGCAACAACTAGCTGGGATGGGCCACGGTCGGTAAGCAGCCTTGACCGGGAATTAAGTTTCCCGGCAAGCCGAACTATGGGCCCCCGCCAAGGCTCTCAGGGGCCTCCTGGACGTGCGCTACGGCACCCGCGACGGATCGGACTGCGCCGAGTTCTCAGGGGAAGGGCGAGACGCCCGTGACCTGAAGGTGTCGCGGAACACGGTTCGGAAGGTGCTGAGGTCGGGAGAGACCTCCTTCGAGTACGAGCGGCAGGTGCAGCCGCGGCCAAAGCTGGGACGATGGGCAGCGAGGTCGCGCTTGCGACTAAAGCCCCATTCGATTCCACCGCCGTCCTTCACGACACCGGTGACGTGTTGGCCGAGCCTCTTTTCGAGTTCGCGGGACCAAGGCACGAGCTGGAAACCGAGCCCATTATCGATATGGCGAAGCGTCCCGAGGTGAGCGTCAGCCTGGCGATACGTTCCCGCCACATGCTCCCCGGAGGCGGCATTCACGCGAGGCAGGCCGGTGCCGACCGAGACCTTTGCTGCCACCTCGTCCAGTTCGCGTCGACGCAACGTGTCCAGGAGATCGTGCTGCAGGATGATGCGTTGGCCCTGCCGCCGGGCCAGGCCCTGCTGGATCAGATGCTCGGTACGGGCCTCCATGGCGTCGCGGGTCTCGCGGCCAAATCCACCCATGGCGAGCGGTATCGGGTCGCGTTCGACGAGCCTGTAGTCGAGCCAGGTTGCTCCTTTAGCCGTCACCTGCCCACCGAGATCGAGGTCGGAACGGGTCGCTAGCACCACGGTCGGTCGCGGATCGCCGGCTTGACCCAAGCGTCGGACCTCGACGATACCGCCGACCGGCGGTGCATGTTCGAAAGCCTCGAGCCCTCAAAAGCACACATGGTGCGCCCGTCCGTCTGTTCCGTCGATCAGAGCATAGGCCTCGCCGGTCAGTTCGTCATGCAGTCCACGGTCGACAAGTCGTCCGACAATCTGGAATGTCGGCTGGCCGCCCTCGATAATGAAGTCGGCAACGCCGCGAGCTTCTCCGCGCTCGGCAAAGGCGCGGTGCACTGTCTCGATGATGTCGCCGCGCATACCGAGGTCGCGCAAGCTGCGCTCGGCCTCGAGTCCGACCATCCATTCCTCTGGCGCGGCGGGTGCGGCGAGGCCCATCTTCTCCAGGTGTTGAAGACGACCGACCATCAGGCGCCGGATCTCGGGATCGGACTTACCGGGATTCTCCGGGCGAAGATCGATCGAGCCTGTCTCATCGGCCATCAGCCGGATCTCTCGGTCGAGCCGCGTCCATCGTTCCGCCGTGACTTCCCTCTCGAGCGAATTGCGGATCTCGTGCTCCGGCTTTGGACCGAGTTCGATGGCGACCAGTTCCTCGGCGCGTCAGCGCAGGCCTTGGCTGATGTAGTCGCGGGAGATCACGAGATCCGCTCCTTCCTCATCTACTCCCCGAACGAGAAGACGAACGTGAGGGTTGTCGGTGTTCCAATGATCGACAGCCACCCAATCGAGGCGCGTACCAAGGTCGATTTCCATCTGTCTGGCGAGATCGCGGGTAAAGGCCTTCAGGTCGGTCATGTCGCCGGCGTCCTCGGGTGAGACGATGAACCTGAATGATGCCGGTCGTCCTTGCAGCGTTCTGCGAAAGCTGCGCTATCGGTGCGGCCACCGGCGGCATCGAACATCTCTCCGCTCGCCGCTCCGGGTCACGCCGTCACGCTTCAGATATAAAATGTGGGTCGTCAGCGGCGCTGAGCGAAAGGCTCGCCCTGTGTGACGAACCACGCGTGCCTTCACCACAACGCGGCGTGTCGGGCTGAACAATCTGGCGCGGCTAAAGGACAGCCTGCCGCGGCCAAACGTCGAGCGCCCATAGGCTGCAGCACGCCTGCCAGCTGCGGCCTGCCCCGAGGTGTGTCCTGCTTTCTTCGCGGCCCGCAGCACCTGGTTGATGAAGCTCTTCGGCTTCGGCGCGCGGGTACTGCGGATGCGTCCAGGCCGAATACGCAGATCGCTGTCGCCCACGCTCACGGCAAGGCCTGCCAACGATCAAAATCGCACATGGTGCCGAAGACGCCTTTGATTCCATTGGTCAAAATGCAAAGCGCGGCACGCGCCCCGACTGACCGGCAGCCAGAACCCAAGCCATGCCAATGGCTTGCGGTTCGACCGGCGAGCCCCTTTTATCTCGCCTTCCTAATCGGGCATGCAAAGTCAATCCACGTCTACGCTTTTCTGCGACTTTCTGCACTTCAAACATCACGCACCCCTTGCAACAACAACGCACACACCTCACCAAAGCCGCGACCGCGGTTTGCATTCTCCAGGCGGGGTCCATGCGTTCCTTCGCGTTCAGCACTATGGCCGTCGCATGCTCTTCATCAGGTTCGTAAACAGGGCTGTCCAAGCAGTCTGGCGCTCTCATCACGTAGGACGGAAGCAGGCAAGAAATAGGGGACATTCCCCGTTTCGCGGCCCGCCAGGGGACGCTCACCGCGCGCGCGGATCTCTAATTGTTGCTCCTTCTCAGCATGCCGGCTGCAGCACCAGCGCTCATCCTCCGTGATCCAACAGAAGTTACTGCGCAGGCTTTAAGCGCAATCGTTGCGTGACCTTGGCACCGAAGCCGACGTGGAAGTCGGTCTCATTGACCCACATCCTGTGCAGAATGCTCGCAAGCTTGCGTGCAGCCGCGACGCCGCGCACAACATGCTCGACCGCTTGGCGATCCGCAGGCCCCAAGCCCGCAAGGCCGACCATTTCCTGACCCGCAGCAACAAGCTAGCGGCCGCCTCGCAGAGCGCTTAGCGAACTGCGACGTCGCCCTGTTTGGTAATTCGGCCTTCGAAGTCGATGGACGTTCCAGACTGGTGTCGCCTTGGCGTCAGACCAAAATGCGCGCCGACTGTCCGAGATCGCGCAAACCGGAGAGGGTCATCGACACCAACCTTGAACGAAAGAGCCGCAACGGGACCGACGCCGGGTACGGTCATCAGCCGACGACAAATCGTATCATGTTGGACCACCTGCAGGAGTACCTTATGCAATCGTTCGTAACCCTCGAAGATCGCTCGCCGTACGTCCAACATGGCCTCGATCATCACGGAGAATACCGGATCGCTGTGCTCGATGAGCTCGCGGACCTGCGCTTCGTATCCTCCGCGGCCGACCGCTCCAACCATCAGACCGTAAGCCCTCAGCGTGCCACGAATGTGGTTCTCGAGGTCGATCAGCTTGCGCTTGAGCAGCTTCCTGTTCGCCAGCAGCGAGCGCATTTTCTGCATCTCGATGTTCGTGACATGGACGGCGCGATACCAGCCCAGCCGCATCATCTGCGCGATGCCGCGCGCATCGTTGCGGTCGGTCTTATTGCGCATTGTCGAAAGCGAAACGCGCATATGGCGCGCTTCTACGACAATCATCGGAAGTCCAGCTGGTTGCAATTCGCGATACAGCCAGAAGCCTAGCGATGACGCCTCGACCCCCACTCTATCGAGGCGATCCGCGCAGCCCTCTACAGCGGAGCGGATCGCCTCTGGCTCCGTGCTGACCTTGACTTCGCGAACCGTGAGACCCTCGCCATCAACGATGCAAACGCTGGTTTCTTCAAGGCCGACGTCCAGTCCAACGTACAGTTTCATCGGAGCTCTCCCTTGTGGCAACGACCTTGCAAGTCGTTGCACCAGGCTCCAGATTCGGCCACGACCGTCTTATCCCCGTGCATCGGTATCTCGAAGCCCGATTTGAAGAGCTGTCCTGCTGTCGTGCGTCCCCACCTCCATCGCCTTTCCGCACATTCTTCTCCAGCGCACGCCAATGCTTGCGAGGTTGCGCATTCGGTCATCGCGGGCGTCCTGCATCAGATCTCGCGACGAACAACCCTGTTGCCTGTGGCACGATGGCCGAGATGTTGTGAACGGCAGCGGCCGTCGGAGCCCGGTTCGGCGGGCGCCCAGGCTGCAGCCGTGCATCGGTCTTCGAGCTTCCAGACCGCACAACGAAGAGCACCGCTGCCGATCGCTGCAGGTTCGCAACTGCCTCCGAACCTGTGATGTCGTCGCCGACCACTGGTCCAAGCTTGTCCAAATTGGCCTGGGTCTCAGCTGGCAATGGACGGCCGGCCAGATGCGTCTCGTAGCGAGCAGGTCCGGCGTTGTAGGCTGCAAGGAAGCCCGGTGAACCATACCGATCGTGCATTTCGCGAAGATACGCAGTACCCGCAAGAATATTGTCGCTGGGATCGTACGGATCGCTGCCGAGATGGTACCGCAGGTGCAGATCTGCCCAAGTCTCCGGCATGATCTGCATCAGCCCCATGTCGCCTTTCGGTGACTTGGCGCGCACGTCTCCAACGCTTTCGACGTCTATGACTGCGCGTATCCAGTGCACCGGGACGCCGAAGCGACGCGAGGCCTCCTCGACGAAAGCCGCAAATGGATCGCCAGTTCGATAACTCGCCGTAGCCACCGCAGGTCGCATCCGGGCGACAGCAGTAGCGTTATTGACGGCCAGGACGAGGAACAGCGGCACGACAACGCGCAGGCTTCTCTCGAACAAGCACAAGCATGCCGCCGTGCGCGCGCCCGTCCAGGGTAAAGTCGCTTCGCGCCGGCCTTCCGGCCGCCCTGGACCGCCGCTGCGCGCGACGGCTGTGCGTTTGTTGGTCGGGACGGAGGAATGGTGCCGCACTCGGTCGAACAGAGGAATGGCAGATCGGACTCTCAACACGCGCACGATCAGTCCTCCCAAGTCCACACAGGGAACGCTCGGCCAATCACGGCCGATGTCGGCAAGAACCCGAAATAGCGGCCATCCAGCGAGTTGGCGGACTGCCAGTTCATGACGAAGAATTCGCCCTCGCCGACGACGCGGCAGCCCTGCCATTTCGGGAGCGGTCGGCCGCGGTCATCGCGCTCCCGCGCTTGCCCCATTTCGATCGCGTCGACAGAAACTGTGAGCCCGTTTCGGCAGACGGTCTGCCCCGGAAGCGCCAGCACGCGCTTAAGCATCGGCACTCTGGCCGGCAGATAGCCGTTCAGGTCGAGGAAGCTTGCAAGCGGCTCCGGTGGCTGTTCGGCGAGGAGTTCCGTGACGAACAGGCTGTCAACCGGTCGCAAACGATAGAGGCCGAACGGTACGCTCTCGGATGCATTCCAGACGTAGAGCGGCGTGATCTCGAGAACGATAGGCGCGATAAGAGCCGCGGCACCGCCGAGCATCGCGGTCAGCGTCTTGAACCTGCCGATCATCGCATGATCCTCTGCCGGTGAAGCCACGCCTGGTGGCCCACGGGTGGCAGGAGCTTTGCGGCTCCCAGCACCCTGCGTATGGGTGTCGGAATTCGCGCGCACCTCGGCTCATCCCTAAGTCCGCTTGCCATTCGCGCGTTGCTCGTGCATTGCGCCGAACCCATAGACATCCCGCATGTCGAGGTCCGGGGTCGCGCCTCTCAACATCTTGCCGAAATTGCGATCTGCAATGACGATACCGTCCGCGTCGTGTTCGAGGGAACGATCACCGCATCCAAGTACATAAGGGCGCCAATCCCCGTTCCTGACGACCTCTTGAAGGGCTGGTCAAGATCAAGGAGACGCTTGTTTACGCGACCGAAGTCGACCCCCACCATCCAGGCAACTACACGCGCGCGGGTCTGGATGTGATCTTTCGACCGAACAGCGGGCAAGGTACGTGACAAGGCAACGCATGCTGTATCGAAGAGCTTCTTCGGCAAGGATCGGCCCACGGTCGCCGAAGACGAGTTGCGCCGCGACGCCTGGAATGGGAGAATTGCCTCCATGCCGAGAATACATATCGGGGACGCTCGCTCGATGCTCCCGCATTCAATTCACTACAATGCGCGCGCGGAAGGACACAACAGCAAGAAAAAGCAGGAGCTGAAATACGCGCTCATCGTGTCTGTTACGGCGCGCCGCGTGACCGACCTCTACAATCGCATCGTGCGCCGTTACCGCGGAACGTTGGAAGCGCTCATGCCTGTGATTGAAATCCCTGTGCGTGTCGAAAGCCAGGAGGAATAACCTCGTGAGCTATTCGAAACGCGTCCTCTTCGGCAATGACCCGGAAGACGAGCCGGTGCGCGCTAAGCTTCAAGAGCAAGCCGAGGCCCTTCTAAGATCATTCACCTTCAAAATCCCGATGCGCCGCGAAAATCGCCTTCCTGGGCCCCACTGGGATTCCCGATGACCATTGGTACTGCAATGCGCCGTCGATGAATTGAGCATCGCGACGATCAAGGTCAACGATCAGTTGTGCGCACGCTCAGAAGCCGAGGCAAAGATCATCAAAAAGAGAGCTGAAGAGCTCTACAATGGCTTCCTCCAGGAAGACGTTCGGATACCCGCGAAGCTATAAGTCGGCGTGATGCGTTAGCGATCAAGCGAGTCCATGCTGCGTCCTTGCTGCGTGGAGCCGCCGATACAAGTTGGTAGTCATTGAAATTGAACGGGAATTTTTGCGAACGATGCCGCGTCGGAATTCGTGGGACGGAATCGCAATTTTTGCGATGAAATAAGAGAATTTCAGAGGGTTTGGTGGTTGGGGCGGCAGGATTCGAACGGCTGCGGCGGGCCTCGGCGCGAAACGATGATTTCTTCTCGGGCGCGGTCGCAACCATACCAGGTTCGCTCCAGGACCGACCTCCGTAAAACTCGACGAACGCGATCGAATGCAAGACACGTGCAGGCTACCGTACCGACCGACAGCAAAAACTTCAGAAAACTTAGCCAATCCATCTCGTTCTCAACGACAACCTTGGGGGAGCGAAGGTTGATATTCGATCCTCGCGAATAGACAAGGTGGTCAAACATTCAGATGGAAACCACCCCAAGGTGGCTGGGCAAATGTGCATGGTTCACGGAGCCGACGATCAAGAGGGCCGACAGTTGCGGCGCGGTCGTGCCTGTAACAGCTTGGCGAGGCTCATTCGCTTCCCGAAAAAGATTGCCGGCGCTTCACATTATCGAGAGCCAGCCGAGCGAAAACTCGAAAAAACACCGTTTGAAAAACCGTTTTAGTTCGGCCGTCTCAAACGGTCTCTCTCGCTAAGGTCCTGATTTATATGGTGGGCGCACCAGGGCTCGAACCTGGGACCCGCTGATTAAGAGTCAGCTGCTCTACCAACTGAGCTATGCGCCCGAAAGGCCGGTCAAAGCCTTGCGAGGCCGGTCGTTTAGCAAAGCGATCCGGGTCTGGCAAGCGATGTGGCGCATGTTTTCCAAGGTTCTTCCACAGCCCTCAAAAAGCGAAAAGCCGCTGGATTCCAGCGGCTTCGCCAAGGTCAATCCCCGGGAAAACCCGTACTCGCTCAGAGCCGGCCCTCGCGGTCCCGGTCCGGGCCGCCGTCGCGGTCGAAACGGTCACGGTGGAAGTGCTCCATGCCCCGCTCCATCATCCGGTCCATGCGTTCCATGAAGTGGCGGCGCGGGCCGTCCTCGCCGCCGCCGAACGGTCCACGGTGACGGGTCAGCACGGCGAGGCGCCGCTTCTGGCCCTCGTCCAGGGTCTTGTAGAGCGGATCTGCGGCATCGGCGATCTTCTTCAGGGCGGCGGAGGTCGCCGCCATGTCCTCGGCGCGCTGGCGCAGGCGGGCGACCGGGTCCTCCGGCCTGTCGGCGCTGCCGGCATCGCCCGGGCCGGCATTCATGCGCGCGTTGGCGCGATCGATGCGCAGCTTGGCGAACTCGCGCACGGCGGCCTCGACCGGCGGCCACAGCTTCTCCTGATCGGCGTTGAGCTTCAGCCCGGCATGGACGGCGGCGATCCGCGCGTCGACGAAGGCGGCGCGGTCTTCCGGGTTCATGCGGATGTGGCGGAAGTGCTCCATCCACGGGCGATGATATTGGGCATAGACCGCGCCCGAGCCGGCGATGCTGAGCACGGCGATGGCAGCGATGGTGAACTTCCTCATGACGTACCTCCTCTGGAAGGATGCCCGTGAGGATGAGCGCGAGGGGGCTGACGCGCAACTTACAACTTGGACAGGGAGCGCGTTCTTACAGAGATGTAACTGCCGTGAATGTCCGTTCAGATGCATACTGAAACGATTTGCAACAAAGAGGGCTTCCGTGCCGGCACGGAAGCCCTCTGTTCATGCATTATTTATCCGCACGCCACGCGCGTCAGTTCGTCGTGCTCTTGGCTTCCTTCAGGAACTCGTCGATCAGCGGCTGGCCGATGCGGCTCGCGGCGTCCTTGTAGACCGGCTCCATCGCCTTGCGCATCGCCTCGTCCTGCTCGCCCGTGAGCTTGATGATCTCGCTCTTGCCGCTCTTCTTGATTTCGGCGAGCGCGTCGTCGTTCTCCTTCTGCGACTGCGTGTTGTTGAAGTCGGTGGCTTCCTTCATCGCCTTCGACAGCTGGTCGCGGATGTCAGCCGGCAAATCGTCCCAGAACTTCTTGTTCACGATCACGACGTAGCCGATGTAGCCGTGATTGGTCTCGGTGATGTACTTCTGCACCTCGTGCATCTTCTGGGTATAGATGTTCGACCAGGTGTTCTCCTGCCCGTCGACCACGCCGGTCTGCAGTGCCTGGTAGACCTCGCCGAAAGCCATCACCTGCGGCAGCGAGCCGAGCGTCTTGAACTGGGCCTGCAGCACGCGCGAGGACTGGATGCGGAACTTGACGCCCTGGTAGTCGGCGGGCGTCACCAGCTTCCTGTTCGCGCTCATCTGCTTGAAGCCGTTGTCCCAATAGGCAAGGCCGGTGATGCCCTTGGGCTCGAGCTGCTTGAGCAGCCGCGCGCCGAGCGGGCCTTCCGTCACCTTCCGCAACGTCTTCAGGTCGGGCAGGATGTAGGGCAGATCGAACACCTCGAACTCGCGGATGCCGAGCGGGCCGAACTTGGAGTTGGATGGTGCCAGCATCTGCACGCTGCCGAGCTGCAGCGCCTCGAGCTCTTCCTTGTCCTTGTACAGCGTCGAGTTCGGGTAAACCTCGACCTTGACCTTGCCGCCGGTGTACTTCTCGGCGAGCTCCTTGAATTTCTCCGCGCCCTTGCCCTTCGGCGTGTCGGTGGCGACGACGTGGCTGAACTTGATGATGATCGGCGATTGGGCCGATGCCGGCCCGGTCAGCGCCAAGGCCGCAATCGATGCCGCAGCCCAAATGAGTTTCCGCATGCTTCCTCCCGCACGTTTTTGTGGGGGCACGGACCGCCGGCCCCAAAACCTTGACTTCAAGCCGCGAAGCCAGGACTTGAGGGTAGCATTATATGCCGACACGCCGGGACGCTATTGCCCGTTAGCAGGGTCCGCCTGCAAAAATGCGGCACCGCGGCGCTGTGGAGGACCATGGCCGGATCCGCTGGCCATGGCCAGGATCGTCCTGTCGCCGTTTTTTGGCGACCTCAGCCGTGCAGCGCCGCAAGCTGGGCCGGCGCGACGACAGCCGGGTCGGTGATCAGCGTGCCGCCATGCCCGTCCGATGCGATCGCGAAGTCGGCCGCGCTGTATTGGCCCAGCAGATGCAGCGTCGCGACGTGCGTGCCGTCCGAAACTGTCAGCGCGCCACCGGTGTTGTCGCCGTTCGCCGCATAGGCCAGCGTGGTGCCGACAGTGTCGAACTGGATGTCAACGAGGTCGATGAAATCGTTGGTCTGCCAGCCCGAGATCGAACCGGTGAGTGCCGAAGACTGCTCCAGCACGAGACCCGCATAGCCGGCACCGAAGGTCACCCCGCTCGCGGTCCCACCGGCAAGGACGACTTCAACCGCGCCGGTGCCGATCATGGTGTTGGTTGCGAGGCCGCCGGATCCGACGTATTGCACGCCGGAATTGAGCGACGTGTTGGTGGCGCTGCCCCAGACATATTGGGTGCCGCCATTGATCGTGGTGCCGTACGCAGTGCCCCAGTCGACCTGAACGCCGCCCGCATTGATGGTGGTGCCGCTCGCGGCGCCGCCGGCGTAGACGTTCTGCTGGCCGCCGTCGTTGATCGTCGTGACGGATGCGCTGCCATGGAGGTACTGAAGGGCGCCGTTGCTGATCGTGGTCTGGATCACCGTGCCGCCGTAGACCGACTGGATGCCGCCATCCATCGTGGTGTTGATCGCGGTTCCCCCCAGATAGACGTCTTGCCCGCCGCCATGGATCGTCGTGTTCGAGGCCGTGCCGCCGCCCTGGACGGCCTGCAGGCCCGAATTAATCGTCGTGAGGCTCGCCGAGCCGAGCACGTACTGAGCGCCACCGCTGATCGTCGTGATGATCGTGAAGCCCCAATCGATCTGGATGCCGCCGGCATTGATGGTGGATCCGGTCACGTTGCCGTCGCTGTAGACGTTCTGCTCACCCCCGGCATTGACGGTGGTCGAGAATGCGTTGTTGTGAACGTGCTGCATGCCACCATTCGCGATCGTAGTGTTGATCGCGACGCCGAAGACGTTCTGGGTGCCGCCGTCCACCGTGGTGTTGGTCGCGATACCGCCGCCAAGGATGTCCTGCTCGCCGCCGGTCACGATCGTCGTGCCGTCGGCCGAGCCGCCGGTCTGGATGTATTGATTGCCGAAGATCACGGAGTTCGAGGCCACACCGAACACCACCTGCGCGGCGCCCGTGGCGACCACCATCCCGTTGGCCGAGCCCTCAAGCACGACCACCGCGCCGCTTTCGACCTCGATGTCGGAATAACCAGTGGCGTCATTGATCGTCCAGACGCCGCTCTGGACATCGAGCTTCTCGACATTGACGACGGTGCCGGCCAGCGTACCGCCGCCCGAAAGGGTGAGCGTGTCGAACCCGTCGCCGCCATCAATCGTGCCGGCCACGGTCGAGCCGGCGAAGAGATTGATGCCGTCGTTACCCGCGCCCATCGAGACGTCGCCGTTGATGAGGCCGCTGTTGCCGAGCGTATCGTCGCCGCCGTCCGTGGCAACGCTGCCGAAAATGCTGCCGGTGTTGGTGACGGTGTCGCCGAACGTGCCGACGATCGAGATCGCCTCGCCGTTGTTGCCGCGAATGGTGCCGTCGTTGATGATGGTCATGACGCCGAAGGCGCTGCCGTCATTGCTGTCGTCGACGGTGATCGCGCGCTGGTCGCTGACGATGAGGCCGCCCACCTCGTTGTGGACGAAGCCGCCGCCGATCGCGAGCGCCTCATTGAGGCCGTTGGCACCGCTGGTCAGGCCCACCGCCCTGATCGTGCCGAAATTGTCGATCGAGACCAGGCCGTCGACATCGACGCCGTCGGCATCGGCGCCGCCGACCGCCGTGCCGGTGATGGTGCCGCGATTGGTCACCGTCGTCGTCGTATTGGCGGCGCTGTCCATGTTGATGCCGGAGCCGGATTTGCCGGTGATCGTGCCGTCGTTGGTGACGGTAATCGGCTGGTCGCCGGTGATCGCATGGCGGGCGCCTTCGATGACGCCGCCTGCGAAGTTGTTGACCACGCCGCCGGCATTGACCGACTGGAAGTCGATCGCGTCGTTGCCATCGGAAGTCGCCGAAGCATTATGGCTGACGATCTGGCCGAAATTGTTGATGGTGGCGTTGGCGCCGGGCCGGATCGCGTCGGCATCGGCCGCCGAGATCACGCCGGTGGCCGCATTGTTGATGACGGTGTGCACGCCGGCCGAATTGATGTCGTCGAGGTCGAGCGCCTGACCGGCATTGCTGCCGGTCCCGGTCGAGGAAATCGTGCCGTCGTTGTTGACGGTAAAGGTTCCGCTGGTGCCCGAGACCAGGTTCGAGATCTTCACCGCGTCCTTGGTCGCGGTGATGGCGGCGCCGGTCTTGTTGTTGATGGTGAAGCTGCCGCTGGTCGAGCCGCTGGTGGCGATCGCGCGGCTGGTGCCGGTTATGGTGCCGGAATTGTCGATGAGCGCGCCCGGCGAGGTGCTGCCGCCGATCCAGGTGACCGGGGTCGAGCCGGACAGGGTCGCGCCGGCAAGGACGGTCAGATGGCCATCGTTGGCGAGCGTGATCGGGTTCGACGAGTTACCGGAGACCAAGGTGCCGTCGTCATTGGCGATGGTGCCGGTCGCCGTTGCCGTGCCGATCGTGACCGCTGCGCCCGGATTGCTGGCGCTCGTCAGCGTCAGAGAGAAGCTTTCATCGGGCTCCGCGGTGGTGTCGCCGGCGATCGTGATGGTGATAGTGATGGTCGCAGAGGACGCGCCGTCGGCGAAGCTGCCGCTGAAGGTCGAGGCCGGCAGCGTGCCGCCGAAATCGGCCGCATCGGTGGTGCCGGCGGCGAAGCTGCCGGAGAAGCTGAGCACGCCGGTGGTGCCGCCGGTGCGCAGAACCGTGAAGGTCATGGTCTTGGTGCCGCTCTGCCCCTCGGCAACCGATACGCTCGCTGGCGAGAACGAGATCGTCTGCGTGGCGGGCGCGGCCACGGTGAAAGCGGTGGTCGGGAACGGCGCGTTCGGCGTGGTCCCGTCGGTGCTCTGGTCGCCGCTGCCGTTCTGGGTGGCCCAGTTGGCGGTGTTGCCGATCGCGGCGAGGTAGTCTGCGAAGCTGGCGAAGCCGGAGCGCGGGCCGTTATAGCCGACGATGTCGAGGCCGCCGGTGAAGCTGATCGCGGTCTGGCCGGCGACGAGGCCGGTGCCGGTCAGCGTGCCGTCGGCGGTCGCATAGCCGACATTGGAGATCGCGGCGAGGAAGGTCGGCGACGTCGCGAAGCCAACATAGGCGTAGACAACCTCGCTGTCGTTGGACAGGCCGGTGTTGTTGGCATTGGTGAAGGTGGCCGAGCCGGCGCTGGTGCCGAACGTGCCCTTGCCGATGTTGTTGATGTCGATGACGGTGCCGGCGGCAATCGCGCTGGTGGCGGTCCAGGCGATCGTGCTTTCGGCATTGCTGCCGGCGGCAAAGCTGGTTCCGTTCCAGTTGCTGTCGGTGAAGTTGATCACCGTGCCCTGCGGGATGTCGGTCAGCGCAACGAAGGACAGATTGTCGTTGCCGTCGCCGTTGAACCCGGTGAAGGCGATCGAACCAGCAGTCAATGACATTTCAATTCTCCAGCGGCGGGGCGCGGGCCGCGATGCTGCAGTTAATGAAATGATAACATGACATGATAATAACAGTTATGTTATGATACACCCTCCTCCGCATCATCGATGCCCAAAACGAAAAACGCGGCGTCAGAGACGCCGCGTTTGCCGATGAACTGCAGAGAATGAAGCGTCAGCCCGCCGCGGCCGTCGTCACCGTGTCGCGCTGGCGCTTCATGACGATCTTGTTGAGCGCGCCGAGATAGGCTTTTGCGGAAGCCACCAGCGTATCCGGGTCCGCCGCACGCGCCGTCATCGAACGGCCGTCCTGCGACAGCCGCACCGAGACTTCCGCCTGCGCGTCGGTGCCTTCGGTCACCGCGTGGACCTGGTACAGCTCGAGCTTGGCTTCGTGCGGCACCAGGCGCTTGATGCAGTTGAACACCGCATCGACCGGACCGTTGCCCTCGGCTTCCTCGATCTTGATCTGGCCATCGACGTCGAGCTTCATGGTCGCGCGCTGCGGGCCGTGGGTGCCGGCGATCACGGTCAGCGAGGTCAGCTTGATGCGGTCGTGCGAGGCCGCCATCTCCTCGTCGACCAGCGCCTCGATGTCCTCGTCGTAGATGTCCTTCTTGCGATCGGCCAGCGCCTTCATCCGCGTGAACGCATCTTCCAGCTGGTTCGGGCCGAGCTTGTAGCCCATCTCCTCCAGCTTGTGCACGAAGGCATGGCGGCCGGAATGCTTGCCGAGCACCAGCGAGGACTGCTTCAGGCCGACCATCTCGGGCCGCATGATCTCGTAGGTCGAGGCGTCCTTTAGCACGCCGTCCTGGTGGATGCCGCTCTCATGCGCGAAGGCGTTCCGCCCGACGATCGCCTTGTTGTACTGCACCGGGAACGAGGTCGCCGCCGACACCACCTTCGAGGCGCGGGTCAGCTGCGTGGTGTCGATCTTGTTCCAGTACGGGAATTTGTCGTTGCGGACGTTGATCGCCATCACGATCTCCTCGAGCGCAGCGTTGCCGGCGCGCTCGCCGATGCCGTTGATGGTGCACTCGACCTGGCGCGCGCCGCCGGTGATGCCGGCCAGCGAGTTCGCCACGGCCATGCCGAGGTCGTTATGGCAGTGCACGGAGAACACCGCCTTGTCCGAGTTCGGCACGCGCTCGATCAGCGTCTTCATGAAGTGGGTGTATTCCTCCGGCACCGTGTAGCCGACGGTGTCGGGGATGTTCACCGTGGTAGCGCCGGCCTTGATCACGGCCTCCACGATGCGGCAGAGAAAATCCATCTCGCTGCGGGTGCCGTCTTCCGCCGACCATTCGACGTCGTCGATCTGGTTGCGGGCGCGCGCGACCATGGCGACCGAAGTCTCGATCACCTGCTCCGGGGTCTTGTTCAGCTTCACCCGCATGTGCAGCGGCGAGGTCGCGATCACGGTGTGGACGCGGCCGCGCTTGGCAAATTTCACCGCTTCGGCGCAGCGGTCGATGTCGGCGGGATGGGCGCGCGACAGGCCGGCGATGACGGCGTTCTTGGAGCGGCGGGCGATCTCGCTGACCGCCTGGAAGTCGCCTTCGGAGGTGATCGGGAAGCCGGCCTCGATGACGTCCACGCCCATGTCGTCCAAGAGCTCGGCGACCTCGAGCTTCTCCTCGAAGGTCATGGTGGCGCCGGGGCACTGCTCGCCGTCGCGCAGCGTGGTGTCGAAAATGATGACGCGGTCCTTCTCGGACTTGTTCACGGTGGCCATTTCAAATTTCCTTTTGAACTTATGCGCGGTTCAGACCGTCTTGGTCCGTTGGCGCCTGAGGTGTCCGGTGATCTCGACCAGCCCCTGAGCGCCCAGGCGCGTTGCGCCCAGCCGGCCCTCAGGGGCAGCTAAGAAGAAGCCCGCCAAGAAGGAGGGTGGGCAGCGCGGCCGGGATCGTGGCGGCGGCCAAAGCCACCTCCTTCGAAATCCCATCGATTTGGCCGCGAATCAGCATTGCCAGACCCTTTTGAGCCCTCAAATCCTCGGTCAAAACCGTTGACGGTTGGTTGCCGGGAGGCCCGATGCGCCTGTTTCTAGACGAGAAACGGGCGCAACTGCAACGCCAAAAGATGGTCAGGAAGACTGACCTGGTTGGGGACCGATCGCGCCCTCGCAGATCGCGTCGTCTCAGCAAGCGTCCTTATCCGCCCCGTCATCCTGAGGTGCGAGTGGCGCGATGCAATCAGCATCGCGCCGGGAGCCTCGAAGGATGAACGGCCGGGATGTATCCGGGCCGTCGCCCTTCGAGGCTTGTCCTACGGCGCTGTCGCGCCTCAGGACGCGCACCTCAGGGTGACGGTGATGCAGGACATTTCGCGGCAACTTCCGCGTCCTTGCGATGCAAAGGCCCCGGATCATGCTTCGCTCAATCCGAATTACGGACGCAACGTCGCTATCCCGCGCGGCGGGCGCGGGCCCTGCTCTCCCAGCGATCCAGCATCTGGCCAAGTTCGCCGGTGGCGACCTTCGCAAGCGCGTTGGAATTCGCAGCCTCGTTGGTGTTGGCGGGGGCGGCGGCGCGCAGCCAGCCCGGCTCGCTGTATTCGCGCCAGCGGCGCGCCTCCGCCCGGCGTTTGCGGGAGGCGAGATCGCGGGTGAAATAGCCCGCGGCGAACGCGATGGCGAGCGCAATGACCAGTGCAACAACGGCTAACACAGTGAACTCCGGAAATTGCCCCGCGCACCGTTCTGCCAGCATCGCGCGCGAGGTCAAGGCTTGACAGGCCTCAAAACCGGCCCCTGTTAACCGCGCGAGGGCGGGACCAATTGTCGCCCTGCACCACGCGCAGCCGCAATGCGGCAATGTTGCGGCGATCTCGCGGCATCGCGCGGAGGCTGCGAACCTGCCCCTCGCAACCGGACGCGGACCGGACTAACCTTCGCCCCGCTGGGCCGGATCAACCGGCCAGCCGAACACAACCGGGAGGACGCGATGACACGCCAGGAGGCTCCTGAGCAGGAGCAGCGTGCGCACGATGCTGCGCTTTCACGACGAACACTTGTCCGGGGACTGGCGCTCGGCGCCGCGGCCACAATGGCCGGCCCCGCGCTGGCCCAGACCGGGCCCGTCGCACCGCCGACGACGATCACGACGCCGCCGCGCGATTTCGGCCCCAACGGCGCGCCGACGACCTATTTCTGGGACCCCGACATCATCGCGGTCGATCCATCCTTCAACGATCTCGCGCAGCCCAACACCGCGATCAAGCGCCTCTATACCGGCCTGTTGTGGGCCGAGGGCCCGGCCTGGAGCGCACAGGGACGGTATCTGCTCTGGAGCGACATTCCCAACAACCGGCAAATGCGCTGGACCGAGGACGACGGCCGCGTCAGCGTGTTTCGCACGCCCTCCAACAATTCCAACGGCAACTCCTTCGACTTCCAGGGCCGCCAGCTCTCCTGCGAGCACCTGACGCGCCGCGTGACGCGCTACGAGCATGACGGCACCGCCACGGTGCTGGCGGATTCCTATCAGGGCAAGCGGCTGAACTCGCCGAACGACATCGCGGCGCATCCCGACGGCAGCTACTGGTTCACCGATCCGCCCTATGGCGGCCAGCTCTATGAAGGCGAGCCCGACGTCGCAGGCGGCCCGAGCAATGCGGGCGGCAAGCTCAATCCGCGGATCGGACAGCCGGCCGGCTTCGTGCCGGGCAAGCGCGAACTGCCGACCAACTGCTACCGCATCGATCCCTCCGGCCGCATCGATCTCGTCGTCACCGAGGACCAAGTGCCTGATCCAAACGGCCTGTGCTTCTCACCCGACTACAAGAAGCTCTACATCGCCTCGACCGGCAAGGGACCGGGCGACACCGGCCCCGGCGGCAAGGGCGAGATCTTCGTGTTCGACGTCGGCACCGACAACAAGCTCTCCAATCTCAAGAAGTTCAGCGATTGCGTGATCGACGGGGTGAAGTGCGGGCCCGACGGCCTGCGCTGCGACGTCAACGGCAATCTCTGGGCTTCCAGCAATGCCGGCCGCGCCGTCGGCTACAGCGGCGTGACGGTGTGGTCGCCGGAGGGCAAGCTGCTCGGCCGCATCCGCCTGCCGGAAGTCTGCGGCAACGTCTGCTTCGGCGGCCCCAAGCGCAACCGCCTGTTCATGGCCGCCAGCCAGTCGCTCTATGCGGTCTACACGGCGACGCAGGGCGCGGGGCCGGGCTGAACGATACAAGCTGAATGCGGCGAGGCGTCAGCGCACCCCGCTGGCGCCTCAAATATGAAGACATCTCTCAAGTTAGTGTATCTAGCCCAATCCAGGAACGCTTAACTATGCTCACCGTCTATGGCGAAGGTCGTGGCTTCCGTGTTGTTTGGCTGCTTGAGGAATTAGGGTTGGCTTATCGGCTGCGGCCGGTCGATCTGCTGGCAGCCGAGAAGGATCGCGATTTCCTCGCGATCAACCCCGCCGGCTTCATTCCCGCACTGCAGGACGGCGAGACGATCATGGTCGAGTCGATCGCGATTCTTGAGTACCTGCTCGCCCGCCACGGCTCAGGTTCGCTTGCCGTCGCCCCGGACGATCCCGCCTTCGCTTCCTATCTGCAATTTCTCCACTTGGGCGAGGCCGGGCTCGCCGGGCCGATGAACGCTGTCATTGTCGGTCGCCAACTGGCGCCCGAAGCCGAGCGAGATGCCCGGGTTACCTGCTGGGCACTCGAGACCTTCGAGAGCCGGCTGGGGTTGGTTATCCGCCGCCTCGCGGATTCTCCCTATCTCGCCGGCGACCGATTCACTGCTGCCGATATCTCGGTGAGCTACGCCCTCCTGCTCGGCCTGCGAACTGGCAACTACGTCCCCGGTTCTATCGAGCGGGACTATCTCGCTCGCACGACGGCGCGCCCTGCCTACGGCCGAGCGATGGAAAGCTGCCAGGCCACCAAGGCTTGGGCGGCGAGATCACCGGGATTGTAGTCGCCCTGGTCTTCCGCAGGCAGCACGTGACTTCCGGACCGAGCGCGTGATAATTGAGCCATGGCAGACAAAATTCGCGTCGTTGTTCTCTACGGCGGCAGGTCCGGTGAGCATGAGGTTTCGCTGAAATCGGCGGCCTCGGTGTTCAGGCATCTCGACCGCACCCGCTTCGAGGTGATCCCGGTCTCCATCGACAAGGAGGGTCGGTGGCAATGGAATGACCTTCGCTCGCTCGATCAGGCGCATGCGGTGTCTTTGCCGATCCTGCCCGACGCGCCGGAGATACGGCTCGCCAGAGAACCTGATGGACGCGTCGCTCTCATGCCGATTTCCGCAGGGACAATGGACCCGCTCGAGATCGACGTCGTCTTTCCGGTCATCCACGGGCCGCTTTGCGAGGACGGCACCGTGCAGGGTCTCTTGGAATTGGCCGACGTCGCCTATGTCGGATCCGGCGTTCTCGCCTCCGCCGTCAGCATGGACAAGGACGTCGCCAAGCGGCTCGCTGAATTCGCCGGCATTCCGGTCGCGCCCTATCGCGTGCTCACCCGCAAGGCCTTCGTTCACGACCGGTCCGCGTCTCTTGCGAAAGCGGTCGAGGGACTGAGCCTGCCGGTGTTCGTCAAACCGTGCAACATGGGCTCCAGTGTCGGCATTCACAAGGTGAAGACCTGGGAGGCGCTCGGAGCCGCCCTCGATGATGCGTTCCGTTACGATATCAAGGTGCTGGTCGAACAGGGCATCGACGCGCGCGAGATCGAGGTCGCGGTGCTCGAAGGCGAGACGCTGTTCGCGAGCCTCGCCAGCGAGCTGAATCCCAATGCCCACCACGAGTTCTATTCATACGAGGCCAAGTATCTCGATCCCGACGGCGCCCGGGTCGACCTTCCGGCTCAGCTCGACGCGGCACAGATGGAGCGCGTTCGGTCGCTGGCGACGCGGGTGTTCGCGGCGCTCGAATGCAGCGGCTTCGCACGCGTCGACTTTTTCCTCGACCGGCAAGGCGGAGAGTTCTGCTTCAACGAGATCAATACCCTGCCCGGCTTCACCTCGATCAGCATGTATCCGAAGATGATGGAAGCCTCGGGCGTCCCCTATGGCGAGCTGCTGACGCGCCTCGTCGAGCTGGCGCTGGACCGGCACCGGCAGCGTCAATCGCTGGAACGGGGCTACGCGAGCTAGGTTGTTTCCGCTCGGGAGCAAAGCGCCCTAGGAATTGACGCGAGTCAAGGAAGACACCATGCGCGTTGTGATCTGCGGCGGCGGCGTGATCGGGGCCTGCACGGCTTATTTCCTGCGCCGCCGCGGCATCGACGTGACCGTCGTGGAGCGAACCGAGGTCGCCGCTGCTGCCTCCGGCAAGGCCGGCGGCTTCCTGGCACGCGATTGGTGTGCCGGCACGCCGCTCGATGCGCTCGCGCGGCGCAGCTTTGCGCTTCACGCGCAACTGCCCGGCGAGATCGCGGGCGATTGGGGCTACCGGCCGATGACCGCCTATAGCGGCTTCGTTGCTTCCGACGGTACCGCGCACAGGGATGCACCATCCGCGCTTGGCTGGCTCAGCAACAGTGTCCTCGTCGCGCAGCGCATCGGCACGGCGAAGACGACTGCGATCGTCCATCCCCGCAAGTTCACGTCGGCCGTGATGGACGCCGCGCTCGCGCTCGGCGCGGAGCTTCGTCCTGGCCGCGTCACCGGCATCGTGCGCGATGGCGATCGTGCGACGGGTGTCGAGGTCGAAGGTCGCGTCGTCGCGGCTGATGCCGTCGTAATCGCGATGGGGCCGTGGTCGCTGCTCGCGGCGCAATGGATGAGCTTGCCGGCCGTCTACGGCCAGCGCAGCCCGAGCATCGTCTACGACACCGCCTCCGACGTGCCGGCCGAAGCGCTGTTCCTGGAGTATGAGGACGACGGCAGTGCGGTCTCGATCGAGGTCTTCCCGCGCGCCGATGGCAGCACACACATCACGGCCCTTTCCGACATCGCACCGCTGCCGCTCGATCCTGCCGCCGTGACGCCGGACGTTGATGCGATCGCGCGGCTGCAAAGCATGTCCGAGCGGCTGTCACCGCTGTTCCGTCCCGAAAGGATCATCGCGCGGCAGGCCTGTTTCCGTCCGGTGACGCAGGACGGCTTGCCGCTGATCGGCAAGGTCCCGTACAGCGAAGGCGTCTATGTTGCGACCGGACACAATGTCTGGGGCATCCTCAATGCACCCGCCACCGGGGAAGCGCTGGCAGAGCTGATCGCCGAAGGCGCAGCGCGCGAGATTGACCTGTCGCCCTTCGATCCCGCCCGGCTGACAGCGCTCGATCCATCGCTGCTGCAAGCACGCTGAAGCGCTCGACGACATCGCGGCTCGTCAACCGCCGATTGCTCTCAGCCTTTGATACTCACGCATGCCCGCCGACGGAATCTGCATGCCTGCGCACGATCAGTGTCTCGCGCCTCTTTTGCCTGCAATTTACCAGCGATAGACTTTAGTCCTCTCTCACAATCCTGAACGCAGTTTCACTTGCCGAGAAAGTCTCGGCCGGTATAGTCGCGACACAATGGCTCACAAGAGGCCTGTTCAAAGGGAGAAGAACAAGATGAAGAAACGACTCTCTGTTGCGATGCGTATCGCGTGCGACACGGCCGCGACCGGCGTGCCGAAGGACGTTGCGAAGGCCGGCATCCGGCTTCCGAGCCTCATCAAACCCATCACAGGCTGATCGGGACTGCTCTCCGGGCATGAGCCCGGAAGCATTCACACGCGCTCCATACAGCACCGTCCCTCAAGGAGGCAGCTCGTCTGCCCGGCTAATCATACATGCGAGCTTTCCAGATCTTGATCGATGGCTTTGCCATCAGCGCTCTCTACGCCCTCGGTGCCACCGGCTTCACGCTGATCTTCGGCGTCTCGGGCGTCCTCAACCTCTCTCACGGAGCCATCATGGTGGCGGCAGCCGTCGCCGCCTGGGCCGCCGCGAGCATCCTCGGGGTCGGCACCTATGCCGGCGCGCTGATCGGGGTCGGTGTCGCCCTCCTCACCGCGTTTGCGACCTATTTCGCGGTGGTGAAGCCGATCCAGGATTCCCGGCGCATCCCGAACGAGGAGAAGGAGATCTTCGTCCTCACGGGCACGCTGCTCTGGGGCATCATGATCCAGGAGCTGATCGCCTATTTCTTCACCAACAACGCCAAGACCGTGCTGCCGATCGTCGAGGGCGTGGTCGAGATCCTCGGCGTGCGCACCCCGCGCAACGAGTTTTTCACGGCGATCGTCTGCTGCCTCGTGATCGCGCTGCTGTGGCTGCTGGTGAACCGCACCCGCACCGGCAAGGCGGTGCTGGCGGCCTCGATGAACCCGCGCGGCGTGACGCTGCTCGGACTCGAGCTCACCAACATCTACATCGTGGTGTGGGCGATCTACGGCATCCTCGCTGGCATCGCCGGCGTGCTGCTCGGCATGTTCCTTGGCGTCAGCTCCTACAGCGTGGGACCGCTGACCGCGAGCGCGTTCTCGATCGTCGTGCTCGGCGGCCTCGGGAGTGTCTCCGGCTCGCTGATTGCGGCCTTCGTGGTCGGCTATCTCGAAACGCTGACGGCTTACCTGGTCTCGCCGGCCTACCGCACCATTCCGGCGCTCTTGCTGCTCGTGTTCGTGATGTACATCCGGCCCCAGGGCCTTCTGGGGAGGCGCTGAGATGTCGAACTTCTTCACCTCGCGATTGTTCTTCATCTCGCTGGCGCTGGTCGTGATCGCAGCGACGCTGCCGCTCTATGTCTCCGGCTATGTGCTCGGCCTGCTCACCGTCGCCTTCTATTTCGGCGTGTTCGCGATGGCCTGGGACTTGCTGTTCGGCTTCGCCGGCGAAGTGAATTTCGGGCCGACCTTCCTGATCGGCGTCGGCGCCTACACCGCCGGCATTCTCAACGCCCAGTTCGGCTGGTCGGTTTACCCTTGCATCGTCCTCGGCGCGCTCGCCTCGGTCATCGCCGGGCTCGTGCTGGCGCTGCCGGCCTTGCGCGTGCGAGGGCCATATTTCGGCCTGACCACGCTGGTCGCGGTCTTGATGCTGCAGAATTTCATCGTCGTGTTCGCCGACCTCACCGGCGGCGAGATCGGGCTCACCATCCCCGACGTCATCAGCATCGATGCCGGCACCAATTACTGGATCGCGCTCGGCTTCATGACGATCTCGGCAGCGATCCTCTACGGCCTGTCGCAATCGCCTGTTGGACTCGTGCTGCAGGCGAGCGGCCAGGATCCGGTACAGGCCGGCGCGCTCGGCTTCAACATCGTCAAGCACAAGCTCGCCGCCTTCATCGTCTCTGCGTTCTTCTCGGGGCTGTCAGGGGCGCTCCTGGTGTTCTACTTCGGCACCGCCTCGGTCGGCACCGTCGTCGATGTCGCGGTCGGCGTCAACGTGATCGTCTCAGCCGTGCTCGGCGGCCGGCGCACCGTGCTCGGCGCGGCGCTGGGCGCAATCTTCCTGATCGTCGCCGGCGAGTTCCTGCGGCCCACCGGCGAGCTCGCCACCTTCATCGTCTCGGCGGTCGCGCTTCTCGTCGTGCTGTTCTTCCCCGGCGGCTTCTTAGGGGCGGCCCTCTCGCGCGAGGCTCGCTCGTGATGGATATGAGGCTTTCAAACCGGGCCGTGCTCGAAGTCCGCGGCCTGACCAAGCGCTTCGGCGGACTGACGGCGGTGAAGAATCTCGGCTTCGAGGTCAACAGCGGCGAGATCTTTGGCCTGATCGGGCCGAACGGGTCCGGCAAGTCGACCGCGATGAAGAGCGTGATGGGGATCGAGCGCCCGACCTCGGGCGAGGTGATCTTCGAGGGCGAGGACGTCGCCGGCCTGCCCGCGCACAAGATCGCGCGCAAGGGCTTTGGCATGGTGTTTCAGCACTCGCGGCCGCTGAACCGGCAGACCGTGCTGGAGAACATCATGGTGGCGCTCTTGCCGGACAGCCTGTTCATGTTGTTTCCGGACAAGGCGCTGGTCGAGCGTGCCAAATGGATCGCCGAGCGCGTGGGCTTAGGCAACGTCATGAACCGCCGGCCGCCGACGCTGCCCTTCGCCGACCTGCGAAGGCTCGAGCTTGCGAAAGCCATCGCCCGCGACCCCAAGGTCGTGCTGGTCGACGAGCCCTTCGCCGGGCTGACACGGGCCGAGGTCGACATCTTCTCCGACCTGATCCGCAGCTTCCGCGACGACGGCCGCGCGGTCATGCTGGTCGACCACAACGTCAAGAGCGTCGCCGCCCTCGTCGACCGCGTGCTCGCGATGTATCTCGGCGAGGAGATCGTCACCGGCAAGGCCGAGGACGTCATGCGAAACGAGACCGTGCGCCGGGTCTATCTCGGCGGCGCGATCGAGACCCATGCCCGGCCCGAGACCAGCTTCAGGGATAAGGTGCCGCTGCTCCAGGTCGAGAATGTCAGCGTGTTCTATGGCAAGGCGCAGGCGCTGGAGAACGTGTCGATCCACGTCCATGAGGGCGAGTTTGTCTCCGTGGTCGGTCTGAACGGCGCGGGCAAGACCACGCTGTTCAACACCATCTCCGGCTTCCTGCCCTATAGCGGCGAGATCGTCCGTGGTGGCGACAAGCTGCGCGGCACCAGTCCGGCGAAGATCGCGCGCAGCGGCCTCGTGCAATGCCCGGAGTCGCGCGAGCTGTTCGGCGAGATGAGCGTGCGGGAAAACCTCGATCTCGGCGGCCAGCACCTTGCGGACGACAAGCGCGCCGCGCAGCTCGCCTGGCTGTTCGAGCTGTTCCCGATCCTGAAAGAGCGTCAGGGCCAGATGGCACAGACGCTATCAGGCGGCGAGCAGCAGATGCTCGCGATCGGCCGCGCGCTGATGATGCAGCCGCAGATCCTGATCCTGGACGAGCCGACGCTGGGCCTTGCCCCCGTCATCCTCGAGCAATTGTCCAAGGCGCTGACCAGGCTGCGGCAGACCACCGCGATCACTGTGCTGCTCGGCGAGCAGAACGTGACCTTCGCGCTACCGCATGCCGACCGCGTCTACGTGCTCGAACACGCCAGGATCGTCTGGGAGGGCGATCCCGGCCGCTTCGCAAGCGAAGCCGGCGCCGATTTTCTTTAAGTCCTCGACATCAACAAAAAACATAGAAAGGAAACGACCATGCGACCATCGACTTTCCTGAGCGGCAGCGTCCTCGCCTCGGCGCTGGCGCTCTGCCTTGCCGCACCCGCCTACGCGCAGTCGAACGACCCGATCAAGATCGGCGTCATCGCCGAGGTGCAGTCGATCGCGGGCGCAGCGACGCCGGGCGGCGCGCAGATCGCCGCCGACGAGATCAACGCCAGGGGCGGCATCCTCGGCCGCAAGGTCGAGATCGTCACCTATGACAACAAGAGCTCCTCGGCCGACTCCGTGCGTGCGTTCCAGCGCGCGGTGAGCGAGGACAAGGTGTCCGCGGTGATCGCGAGCTACATCTCCGAGGTCGTACTTGCGCTCGAGCCCTGGGCAGCGCGGCTGAAGATGCCGCTGATCACGCCGGGTGCGGCCTCGAACGAGATCACCAAGGCGATCCACAACGACTATGAGAAGAACAAGTACACCTTCCACGGCTATTTGACCTCGGCCGCCCAGGCCCAGCTCGTCTGCGATGCCGCCAAGGACCTGCTGGTCGACAAGCTCAAGTTCAAGACCGTCGCGATCATGAGCGAGGACGCGGCCTGGACCAAGCCGCTCGACGTCGGCTACGAGGCCTGCCTGCCCAAGGCCGGGCTGAAAGTGGTCGAGCATGTCCGCTTCTCGCCTGACACCACCGACTTCACGCCGATCTTCAACAACATCGAGGGCAAGAAGCCCGACGTGATCGTCACCGGCATCTCGCATGTCGGCGTGCAGCCGACAGTGCAGTGGAAGAACCAGCAGGTGCCGATCCCGATGTTCGGCATCAGCGCGCAGGCGCTGAGCCCGACCTTCTGGAAGGACACCAATGGCGCCGCCGACGGCGTGCCGTCGCTGGCGGTTGCCACTCCGGATGTCGCCGTGACCTCCAAGACAAAACCGTTCGCGGCCGCCTTCAAGGCCAAGTTCGGCACGCCGCCGGCCTATACCGGCTACACCGCCTATGACGAGGTCTACATCATCACCGACGCGATCAAGCGCGCCGGCTCGACCGATCCCGACAAGATGGTCGCAGAGCTCGAGAAGACCGACTACGAGGGCACGATCGGCCAGATCCAGTTCTACGGCAAGAACGACGAGTTCACCCACGGCATCAAGTCCGGCGCGGGCACGGTGACCGGCCTCGTCTTCCAGTGGCAGGACAGTAAGCAGGTCGTGGTCTGGCCGGAAAAGATCGCCGAAGGCAAGATGAAGTTTCCGAACTTCGTGAAGCTGTCGCAGTAATCGGCCCGCGCCGACATCGGGCCCATCGCTCCGCGGGGAGCGGTGGGCCATTTTTCATTGTCTTTCGCAGCTGCGTTATGCCCGCCGCCGGCGCCCATCGACCTTGGGCGATGTTGACTTTCCGCACTCGCCTCCCAATACTTCGCAAAAAACAACAACCAATCATAAGACGGTTTTGAGGGAGGATAGGATGCCGACTTCACGCAGGCAGCTGCTGAAGGGTACGGCGGCTGCCGCCGCCACACTCAGCCTCGATTGGACCCGCGCCCAGGCGCAAGCCGAGACATTGCGGATCGGCCTGATCTACGACCTCACCGGCCCGTTCGCCGCTGGCGGCTCGGTCGCCTCGTCAATTGGCGCGCAGATCGCGATCGATCTCGTCAACGAGAAAGGCGGTATCGGCGGCAAGACCAAGATTGCTCCGGTCGCCGCGGATTCCCAGAGCAAACCCGACGTTGCGATCAACGAGGCCGAACGCCTGATCAGCCAGGAGAAGATCGACATCCTCAACGGCGTCTATGCGAGCTCGCATGCGGTGCCGCTCGCGGCCAAGGTCGAGCAGCAGAAGAAGATCCTCTGGATCACGACTGCGGTCTCGACCGCCGTGTTCAAGGACAAGAACCTGCAATACGTGTTTCGCGCGCAGATCCATTCGGACCAGTATGGCCAGGCCTTCGCGAGCTTCATCGCCGAACATGCGCAGGCGAAGCTCGGCATGGACCCCAAGGACGTCAAGGTCGCGCTGATCCACGAAGACGGCCCCTACGGCGTCGGCGTCGCCGCCGCCGACGAGGCCTATGCCAAGCAGGCCGGCATCCAGGTGGTGCTGCGCGAGGGCTATTCGGCCGCCGCGCCCGACCTCTCGGTGCTGGTCACGAAAATCAAGCGTGCCAAGGCCGACGTGATCTCGCATGCCGGCTACAATCCCGACATCACCCTGTTCCTGCGCCAGGCGCGCGAGAGCGGATTGCGCTTCAAGATGCTGTTCGGGGCCGGCGCCGGCTACAGCCAGCTCGACAAGCTGCGCGCCACCTTCGGCGCCGACATCGACAATTTCTGCAACATCGATCCAGTGCCGGCGCAGCTGCTCGATCCCGCAAAGCTCACGCCAGGTATCGGCGATCTGATCAACGCGATGGTGACGCGCTACAAGGCCAAGACCGGCGCCACCGACGTGCCGCCGCACTGCTCGATGGGCTTCAATCAGACCTGGGTGCTGCTCAACAACGTGCTGCCGGTCGCCAAGGAGAAATACGGCAGCTTCGAGCCAGAGGCGATCCGCAAGGCCGCGCTCGACGTCGACATCCCCGCCGGCGGCACCATCCAGGGCTATGGCGTGAAATTCTTCCCGCCGGGCACGCCGCTCTCCGGCCAGAACGAACGCTCGACGCCGGTGGTGATGCAGAACGCCGGCGAGCACATCTCGGTGGTGTGGCCGACCAACATCAAGACGCAGGACCCTGTGTTCCCGTTGCCGAAAGGCTCGACCTACGGGACGTAGCGAGGTTTCTTCGCCTCTCCCCGCTTGCGGGGAGAGGCCGGAATTTGCGCAGCAAATTCCGGGTGAGGGGGACTCTCCGCGAACTCCTCTGTCACCGTCCCCGCGGAGACTCCCCCTCACCCCAACCCTCTCCCCGCAAGCGGGGCGAGGGAGCTCGGTCCCGTCGCGGCAACGACCTCCTACAACACCACCCTTCTCCCCTCCTCCGCCGCCCAATAGCCGGCGTAGTTCACCTTGATCGTCTCATAGGCCAGCGCGAGGTCCGACAGCGGCTGGCGTCCGGTCGCGGCGCATTCCATGAAATCCTGGATCTCCTGCAAATAGCCGCGCGTCCATTCCTCCTCGAGGCAGACATATTGCCAGCCGGTCTTGCGATCGACCTTTTCGGTGATGTAGACGCTCGCGAGCTTCTCCTCGCTGGTCTGGTAGCTCATCAGATGCGTGTTCGGCGTGATGTTGGCGAACAGCGAACCGCCGCTCGTGTAGGTCTCGATCAGATTGCGCACGCCGCCCATGATCATGTCGCCGGAGAACACGGTCGCCTTGGTGCCGTCGGAGAAGGTGGCGGTGAGCGTGCCCCAGTCCTCGACGTCGACGGGATTGGCCTTGATGTAGGCGCGCTCCTCCGGCTTGAGCACGGCGGTGACGTTGCCGACATCGCCGGTGACGCTGGCGACTTGGATGCGCTCGCCGCGTGCCCTGGCCTCGACCTGCTTGAGATAGAGCACGGCCGAAAGCGGGTGGCAGCCCATGCGGATCAGCGAGCCGCCGCCGGTCATCGCCCATTGCGCGGCATGCGCGGCGTGCGAGCCGGAATGGCTCTCCTCGCCCTTCATGAACAGGATCTTGTCCTTGGTCGCCCTGATGATCTCCGCGGTCTTGGTCACCGCCGGCGCGTAGATCCAGTCCTCGGCATACATGAAGAGCTTTCCGGTCCGCTCGATCGCGGCCCGCGTCCTGTCCATCTCCTCGATCACGCGCTCATACATCAGCGCCTTCGGCACATGCTTGCCGATCGGCCGCGTGTCGCCTTCCCGGCCGAAATAGCCCGCAAAGGGCTTTTCGCAGATCACGTGCTTGCCGGCCTGCATGCTGGCGATGATCATCTCCGCATGAAGGTTCGGCGGCGTGCAGATGTCGATGACATCGAGCTCGCCGTCCGCGATCAGCTCGGCGAAGCTCCGATAAACACGCGGGATATTGTGATGCCGGGCGAACGCGACGACCTTGTCACCGCGCGCGGCGACCGCCGCGACCTCGACGTCCACGCCATAGACGCGCCGGAACGCATACATGTGCAGCTCCGACACGAAGCCGCAGCCGACGAGTCCCACCCTGATCCCAGCCATAGCGCCCCCTTGCTTTGGGCGGCACTATAGCGCGCCCGGAGGCCTAATCCACCGAGACGCGCACCACGCCGGCGCTCATCATGCCGAGCGCGCGGGCGGCCGGCACCGAGAGATCGACGATACGGCCGCGGATGAACGGGCCGCGATCGTTGACACGGCACTGGATCGTCCGCCCGCTGTAGGACACCCTGAGCACGCTGCCAAACGGGCGGGTGCGGTGGGCGCAGGTCAATTCGCCGCCTCTGCCGGCCTTTCCATATCCGTAATAGGAGGCAAGCCCGCTTTCGGCTTTTGCAACGGACATAAATGCAAGGGATGAAGTCACGAGACCAAGCAATAGGGTCGTCTGCGCGCGCACGGCACCGCTCCCGGGTTGGCCCTACCCGGCGCTGCAAACGTCGCTTGTTCCCTCAGGTTCCGGGAACCCTGCCGGGAAATGCCCGGCAGGGCCATCACACTTTGTTACTGCCTGTGGAACACCAGCGTGCGGACCTCGATGCTTTCGCGGGGCGCCGCGTCTACAGGCGTGGTCGGATCGACGAACGCGGTATGCGGCCCGAAGCGGGTGCGGCCGTCGGTTGCGGAATCGTAGCACTTCAGCAGCAGCGCCTCGTCCGGCGTCATCTCCGGGAAATAGAACCAGCGGTGGTTCGGATTGTATTTCACCGAATAGGTCTCGCCGCGGCGGTTCGGATAGATCAGGTCGGAGGCGACGAGATCCTCTGGCGCCACGGTCGTGCCGTCGGCCATGGCCAGCGGTGAATCGCGCAAGGGGCCGCGGATCGGCCGCCACAGATTGATCACCTGCACGCGCCCCTTGAGCAGTTCCTCGGCCTCGTCGGCTAGATGCTCACGCACGCGGTTGGCACCGGAGACCGCGGTCTGATCGACATGGACGCGCGTCGCGGGCTGACGCGGGCCGCCGTCGCGGATATCTGGCGCACCTTCGACACGCTTGCGTACGGTGTGGTCGAAGATGACGACGCGGTCAGCCTTCAGCGTGGCACGCAGGAACGCCTCGACCGCGGGATAGTAGACGCTGCGGATTTCCTCGTCGTTGTAAAAATCCTTCACCTGCGTCGGGTGACGCACCAGCGCAAAGCCCTCGCGATCGAGCGAAAAGTTGTCCGCGATCAGCCGCGCATCGAAGATAGGCACCTGGTGCGGCTCCGGCAGCGACGTGCTCTTCGGCTCGCCCGGCGGCGGATCGAAGGCGTAGGTGCGCGGCTTGGCCGATGTCGGCGCGAGATAGTTCAGTTCGGCGGTGACGAAGGGAAGCGATTCGATTTTTGTTTCTTGCAGGCCCATGGCCGGTCTCCCGATGTGGTCGTCGGATTGATTTTTGACGGCGGGCGATGCAGCGCAAGGGAGGCGGTGCAAATAGCAATGAGGGTGTTGTCAGCGGTGAGGAACGAAGAAGGAAAACGTCGAGCAATGCGAGTATTATGGAAACGCCGTTCTCGTCTCACGGATGCTTGAGTGTTGGCGAAGTCTCGTGCCCCGGACGCAGCGCATCACGAAGTGGTGCGCTGCAGAGCCGGGGCCCATCCAACCGAGGCAATCCGTGTGACGTGGGTCCCGGCTCTGCGCAGCAGCGTTTCACGCTGCAGCGCGTCCGGGACACGAGTGTGTGCGTTGGCTACAACCCCGCCTTCGCGATCGCATCCGCAAACGAGCGGTCGACGATCTCGGCGGCATCGAGCTTCTGTTTGATCAGACCCCAGCGGAAATAAAGGTCGATCGTGCTCTGCTCGTCCGCGATCACGCCGTCGTCGATCGGTGTGATGCGGATCTTCGCGCGCGACAGCCAGTTCTGCGGCACGGCGGTCGGGATGTTCATCAGCCTGCCCCAGGTCGCGGCGTAGCTGTCGACATTGTTCAGCGACCACGCCCGCGCCGCGGTGAGGCGACGGATGAAGTCGGTCAGCTCGGCGCGCTTGTCCCTGATAGCCTCGGGCCGCGCCACCTGGAAGCTCAGGCCCGGTGTCAGGCCTTCGGAGGTGATGATGCGGCGCGACTTGAACAGCACCTCCTCCTGGCTGACATAGGGCTCCCAGGTCGACCACGCATCGACCGATCCTTGGGTGTAGGCGATCTTGGCGTCCGACGGTGCCAGGAACGCGATCTGTACGTCGCTCGCACTCCAGCCGTTCTTCTCCAGCGCGGCGAGGATCAGTTGATGGCCGATCGAGCCGCGGCCCGTCGCGATCTTCTTGCCGCGGAGATCGGCAAAATTCTTGATCGGCGAAGTTTCCGGCACGAGGATCGCGAGCCCCTCGCGCGTCTGCCGGATGGCGGCGATCGCCTTCACCGGCGCGCCGGAGGCAGCGGCAAAGGTGAAGGGCGCGTCCCCGACGAGACCGGTCTCGATTGCGCCGGCGCTGAGCGCTTCCAGGAGCGGCGCGGCCGCCGGAAACTCTTTCCATTCGATCTTGTAGGGGACGTCCTTGAGCACGCCGGCCGCTTCCATCACGGCCTGCGCATTGCCCTTCTGGTCCCCGACGCGCAAGGTGGTTTGCGCCGCCGCCAGCTCGAATGAACCGAACAGCAGGGCGCCGGCCAGCATGAGGCGGATCATTCCGCCGCCTCGCCGCGAACCACCTGGCGCTTGGCAACCAGCTCGCGCGTCAGCGGGATCAACTCGCGGCCGTATTCGATGGCGTCGATCAGCGGATCGAAGCCGCGGATCAGGAAATGGCTGATGCCGAGGTCGTAATAGTCACCGAAGACTTCGGCGACCTGCTCGGGAGTACCGACCAGTGCGGTGGTGTTGCTGTTGGCGCCGGTGAGCTTCGCGATCTCGGTCCAGAGCCGCTTGTCGATCCGGCTGCCCTGGTCGGCGAGCGAGAGCAGGCGCCGCGCGCCGGCGGTGGCATGGCCGTCGGCGGGCTTGCGATACCCCGTCTTGTCCTGCAGCGCAGTGGCGCGCGCCAGGATTTCCTCCGCCTTTTCCCAGGCCTGCTTTTCGGTCGGGGCGATGATCGGCCGCACCGACAGGCTGAAGCGCGGCGTCGGCCGCCCCTGCCTCACGGCTGCGTTATGGACGCGCGAGGTCACATCGCGCACCTGCGCGTAGGATTCGCCCCACAGCGCAAAGGTGTCGGCGTGCTTGCCGGCGACGTCGATCGCCGCATCCGAAGCGCCGCCGAAATAGACGCGGATGCCTGCGGGGCGATACGGCTTCACCTGCGAGAAGGCGTTCTCGACCTGGTAGTACTTGCCCTTGTAGGTGAATGGCTTGTCGCTGGTCCATTCCAGCTTGAGGATATCTAGGAACTCGGAGGTGCGGGCATAGCGCTCGTCCTTGTCGTCGAGCGTATTGCCGTCCTGCCGGAGCTCGGTGGCGTTGCCGCCGGTGATGACATGCAGGGCGACCCTGCCGCGGGAAAACTGGTCGAGCACCGCGAACTGCCGCGCCAGCAATGTCGGTGCGGTGAAACCGGGCCCTGCGCGATCAGCACGTTGAGGCGGTTGGTATGGTTCAGAACGTGCTGGGCGACCTGGAGCGCGTCCGGCGACGTCGAGTGGAACGCCAGCAGCGCCCGATCGAACCCGGCATTTTCATGCGCCTTCGCCACCGTCTCGATGTGGGTCGGGTTGAGAACCGGCCCCTCGCGCACGACGGTCTCGGACGAATTGTTGTTGCTGATGAAGCCGATGAACTCGATCGACATGATCGTCTCCCTGATTATTTCCGGAAAAGCTAGAGGCCCAATGCGGCGCGGCCGAGGCCGACGCGCGTGGCATCGTCCTGCGGCGTGTGCACGCGGCCGCACAGGACATCGCGATAGTGCCGCTCCAGCGGATTGGTGCGGGACAGGCCATGATTTCCGGTGAGCGACAGCGCGTCCTCGACGACGGCCACGGCGTTGTTGGTGACGGTCAGCTTGATCACGTTGGACTCGGCGCCGGAGAGCGCGACACCGTCGTCGAAGTCGCCGGCAAAGGACGCGATCAACCGCGCATTGACCGCGAGCCGCGCCTCGATGGCGCCGAGGATCTCCTGCGCACGGGCTAAGGTCGCCAGCGGCGCGCCGAGGCTGGCGGGCACGCGCTGTTTCAGGAACGAGATCAGCCAGTCGCGCGCGGCACGGGCAACGCCGTCATAGATCGCGGCGACGAAGACCGTGTGGACGGTCGCCTGCGTGACGTCGAGCGTACGCCACTCCGCGGGCTTGCGCACATCGACCTCGGCATCGAGCGGGATCACGACGTCATCGAAGATGACGTCGTGGCTGCCGCTGGCGCGCAGGCCGTGATGGTCCCAGGTCTCGACGATGCGCGTGCCCGGCAGGCCCGCCGGTACCAGAAATTGTCCGACCCGCGGCTCGGCTTCGTCGGTCCGCGCCCAGACCAGATACCATTTCAGGATCGGCGAGCCCGTCGAATAGATCTTGTGGCCGGTGAGGCGCCAGCCGGTTTCGGTGCGCCGCGCGATCGTCGCCGGCAGGCCGCCGCGCGACGGCGATCCGAGCTCCGGCTCGACCCGCAACGCGTTGACGAGCGCGAGGCCTTCGACGCTCTCGCGCGCGAGCTTGCGCGAATGCCGCGCCGGCCAGCTCGGGCTGCGCGCCATGACGAGATGATTGATGTAGTGCATCGACAACACCAGCGCGGTCGACGGATCGGCCTTGCCGATGATGCCGATGACGCGCGCGGTGTACCGTGCGCCCGCCCCGGCCCCGCCATGGGCTGCCGGCACCGTCAGCGACAGCAGCCCCGCCTCGGACAGATCGCGAAAATTCTCGAAGGGGAAACTGCCGGTGCGGTCATGTTCGGCCGCACGCACGGCGAAGACCTCGGCCAGCGCCTCGGCGCGCGCGATGTAATCGGGTTCGCTATGGGCCGTGCGCCCTTTGGCTACAGAAGTCACCATGTGGCATCTAATCCCAGGAGGCCGAGAATCTGGCGGCGCAAATCCGCAAGGTACGGATCGCCGCGATGGCGCGGATACGGACGGTCGACGCGGATGTCGGCCTTCACGCGCGCGGGACGATCGCTGAACACGATGACGCGGTTGGCGAGCACCAGCGCCTCCTCGGCATCGTGTGTCACCAGCAGCGTGGTAAAGCCCTTGCGCTGCCAGAGCGAGACGAGCTCGGCCTGCATGGTGATGCGGGTCAGCGAGTCCAGTTTTCCGAGCGGCTCGTCGAGGATCAGGATCTTGGGATCGTTGACCAGTGCCCGCGCCAGCGCGACGCGCTGTGCCATGCCGCCGGAGAGCTGGTGCGGATAGGCCTTGCGGAAGGACGACAGCCCGACCAGATCGAGCGCGTCATCCACGCGCTGCCGCTGGTTTTTCAAAATGCCCTGGGCCTCGAGGCCCAGGGCGACGTTGTCCCAGACCGACCGCCAGGGAAATAGGGTCGGATCCTGGAACACGACGACGCGCGAGGGATGCGGATTTCTGATGCGCTCCTCGTCCTCCCGCAGCCTGCCTGCCTTGGGCTTGTCGAGGCCGGCAACGAGCCGCAGCAAGGTCGACTTGCCGCAGCCGGACGGGCCGAGCAGCGCGACGAATTCGCCGGGCTCGACCGAGATGCTGACGTCGCTGAGAACAGGCAGTTCGGTGCCGTCGATGTCGAAGGCGTGGCTGACCTGCTCGATGTCGAGCGCGGCGCCGGCAGCGGGATGCGTGATCGCTTCGGCGAGAGCTGCGGCTACCATTTGACGGTCCCCTTCTGCCAGACCAGCAGGCGGTCGCGGATCGCAAACAACAGCGTAATCGCGCCGGAGCAGAGCAGCGACATCACGATCAGCGCCGCATACATGTTGGCGTAGGCGGCCCAGCCCTGCGCCCATTGCAGGTACCAGCCGAGACCAGCCTTGACGCCGATCATCTCGGCGACGACCAGTACGGCGAAGGACGAGCCAAGCCCCATGAACAGGCCGACGAAGACGTGCGGCAATGCCGCGGGGATCGCGACCTTCAGCACCAGGAAGGATGGCTTGGCGCCCAGCGTGCGCGCGACGTCGTAATAGGCGTTGCTGACGCTCGCGACGCCCGACCAGGTCAGCACGGTCACCGGAAAGCCCGTCGCCAGTGCGATCAGGAAGGTCGAGGCGCTCCAGCTCGAGGGAAACGTGAAGAAGGCAATCGGCAGCCAGGCGGTCGCCGGCAGTGGGCCGATGAAGCGCAGCACCGGATGCACCCAATAGCCGACGGCGCGCGACCAGCCGATCGAGACGCCGGTCAGGAAGCCGATCGTCGCACCGATCAGATAGCCGCCGAGCTGGAGCTTGACCGAGGCAAAGACGCTGTCGAACAGCTTTGGCAGATCATCGGTATAGACCTCGATGATCGACTGCGGCGGCGGGAAGAACGGCAGCGGCAGCCAGGCGAATTTCGCGGTCGCAACCTCCCACACCGTCAGGAACGCGCCGAGCGCGACCAGCCAGGGCGCACGCTTGTGCAGCGCCTTACCCGCCGAGCCGAGATAATCGGCGCCGACGGTTCCGAACAGCGCGATCGCCGCAATGACAAAGGCGGCAATGCCGAGCGAATGCGTGCGCGACCAGTCGCCGACATCCTCCCACCACAGGCAGGACAGGCCGAAGGCGATCCAGGCGACGCAGGCGAGCACGCCGACGCCGGATTCCCGGATCCAGGTCGCCAGCAGCGGCGCGCGCGAGACCCGCGGCGCGCCGGAGGCGAGGCCGTCAGACAGCGAATACGTCGACATAGATGCGCTCCGCGAATTTGGCGGTGTCGGTGCTCTGCTTGAAGACCTGCACGCTCTTCAGGTCGTCGGCATAAGCCTTGAGCTCGCGCTTGAGCACGTCGCCGACGGGATGGTGATGATGGGTGTGGTAGCGCACCATGCCCTCGATATCGGCGAGCGATGCCGTCTTCGGCGCGTAAGGCTGGAACGACTTCGCCGTCACGGACGGATTCTGCGCGGTGAACATCGCGGCATCGAGCAGCGCCTGCGTGAGGGCGCGCGCGACCTGCGGCTCTTCGCGCACCAGGCTGCCGCGCAGACCGAGGATGCAGCAGCTCTTGTCGCGATATTCGCCGTCGAGATTGGAAGCGACTTCCTTGTACTGGGTGTCCTTCAGCCAGAGATAGCCCAGCGGATCGGACGACAGGAAGGCCTGCACCTCGCCCTTCTCGACGGCAACGTTGAGCAGGTTGCCGGGATAGGCGCGCCAGTCGACATCCTTGTTCGGATCGATCCCGAGCTTGGCGAGCTGAACGGAGAAGAAGTTCTTGTCGGGGCCGCCGAGGTCGCCGACCGCGACGATCTTGCCCTTGAGGTCGGCGAGCTTGTTCACGCCGGAATCAGTCCGAGTGAGCACGCGCATGCAGCCGCCATGGGTGCCGGCGGCGATCTTGACGTCAAAGCCCTGCTCCAGCGGCTTCAGCCAGCGCAGCGCCATGCCGAGCCCGGCATCGCTCTTTCCGGTCGCGATCGCTTCGAGCAGCTGATCGGTCGAGCCGGAATAATTGATGAGCTCGATGTCGAGATTGTGCTTCTGGAAGAAGCCGTGTTCGATGGCGACCGGCACCGGGGCGAGGCACACCGCGCCGGCATTCCACGACAGCTTCAGCTTGCGCGGCGCGCCGGTGAGCGCGGGCGCGTCGGAGGCCGTGCGGCACAGCGGAAACTCCGATAAGTCGACGCCTGGCGCGATGGCGCGCGGCGCAAAGGCCTGAGCTGCACCAAAGGCGCCAAGCGGCGCGGCGAACGCCGCAGCTAACCCCGCCTGCAGCAAATGACGCCGGTCAAGGCCCGATCCGCCGCGCTTGTCGTTGTCCATCAGCCCCGCTCCTGAGTTGGCACAACTCCGCCATTCGCGCAGCGCTTCGCGCTGCGCATGTTCCGTCGGGAGCTGCGTTGAGAGAATATTCTTCGTCGGCGCTTCCAGCGCCGCGTTGATGCGATGCGCAAATCATGCGGCGCAGTCGCCGCATCGTCAATGAAATGGAATTTCGAATGTGGCGCGAAGGAAAGTCAATCTCTCCACCAGTGCGCGGAACTGCGATGAAACGATTTTCGTCGAAGCATCATCCTGCAGGGATGCGCTGCGACTCCCTCGCCGGCATTGTTCCTGCGCATCTCCGCTCGCATACGCCACGCGTTCTCGAAAGCAGCGCTGCGCTGAAACGTCCTTGCCGAACGCGTGCGCAATACGGATAGCCATTTCATTGACTGCGCACGGCGCCGTCATAGACTTGATTGTCTCGCTGCATCACTCGCTCACATGTCGTGAGCCAGGCAACAAGACAGATCACATGAGCATCAACTCCCAAGACCATTCCATCACGCGCCGGCTCGCGGCCTCGCTGCTGGCCGCCGCCATCACCCTGTCGACCGCCGCTGCATCACTCGCGGCCGACACCGTCGTGCTGCGCGTCGGCGACCAGAAAGGCGGCAACCGCTCGCTGCTGGAAATCTCCGGCTATGCGAAGGACCTGCCCTACAAGATCGAATGGTCGGAATTCCCCGCGGCGGCGCCGATCCTCGAGGCTCTCAACGCCGGCGCGCTCGATGTCGGCTACACCGGCGACCTCTCCTTCCTCTCGGTCTATGCGGCGGGCGCGCCGATCAAGGCGATCGGCGGCACGCGGTCGGATGCGAAGACGCAGGCGATCCTCGTGCGCCAGGATTCGCCGATCAAATCGGCCGCCGACCTTAGGGGCAAGCGTCTCGCCGGCACGCGCGGCGGCTGGGGCCAGTTCCTGATCGACGCGACGCTGGAGAAGGCACAGATCAAGCTGGAGGATGCGACCTTCGCGCCACTCGGCCCGGTCGATGCCAAGATCGCGCTCGTCGCAGGCTCGATCGACGCCTGGGCGGTGTGGGAGCCCTACGTCTCGTTCGCGACCTTGAAGGACAAGGCCCGCGTGATCGCCGACGGCGAAGGCCTGACGCCGACCATCACCTTCATCGTCGCCTCCGACAACGCCATCGCCACCAAGCGCGCCGCGGTGCAGGACCTGGTGCAGCGGCTGAACAAGGCGCGACTCTGGTCGCTCGAACACATTGCCGAATACGCAAGGAACACGGCCGAACTCACAAAACTGCCGGAGGACGTGCTGCTGTCGGCCTACACCGCGCAGCGCACCAGTCCGATCGTGATCGACGAGAACGTGGTGAAGGAGATCCAGGCCGCCTCGGATCGCTCGACGCGCTATGGCATCCTGCCGAAGACGCTCGACGTCGGCAAAGCCGTCGACCGCAGCTTCACCGCCGCTGCTGCGGGATCCAACTAGCGCGGAGCGGCGGGATGCACAGGCCTCGCCTCAAGGCCGGCCCGCTGCATCTCGCCGCGATCGTGCTCACGCATTTCGCCTGCATGAGCTTGATCGTGTGGCTCTCGCTTTAGCTCCACGAGGCGCTCACCAATATCCGCGGTAATAGGGCCGGTAGTAGCCGTAGCGAGGGCCATAATACGGACGATAGACCCGATAGCCATAATAGCGGGGACGCGCGTAGTAGCCGCCATAGCCGTAGCCCGGTCCATAGCCGTAACCATAATAGGCCGGCGCATAGCCATAGCCGTAGCCCGGATATCCATAGCCGCCATAATACGGTCCGCCGCCGTAGTAGCCGTAAGGCGCGCCAGCGGCGATGGCGCCGCCGATGATCGCGCCGGCCGCGAGGCCGCCGAGACCCCAGCCCCAGCCGCCACCCCAGCCGCGGCCGCGCCAATAGACCTGCGTGACATCATCGCCGACTGCCGCCTTCATGGCTCCGACATTGGTCGGCAGCGGGGCTGCTGCGGCCTGCCCGATTTGGCCGACCATGACCGCGCCCGCCAGTGAACAGGCAATTGCCGTTGTCCAGATCCTCATCGTCTTGCTCCCTGTCTGACGTTTCGCTTGGAAAAAGGATCGCAGGCCTATGATCGGGCATCGTTGCGCCAAGTCAAAGCCTCGATTTTGCGTGCGGCGCACAAGAGCGGGTGCATGCCTCAATTTTGGTCGGGGATCGCCGATATGACACCGATACAACGGCGCCGGGTCCCGGCGGCCACGGCAAAGCATTAAGCTTCCCGCGCGTTCGCAACCAACAACCATCTTCCTGATTTACTATTCGTACCGTTACTATCGGTTCCAATGGTGCGCGGCCGGGACGCAGCCCGCGACGCGCCAGAGGTGTGGGGAGGATTGCATGAGTGCCGTGGGTAATGAGCCGCTCGCGCGTCAGGCGCTGGCGTTCGTCCTGGCTGGTGGACGCGGCAGCCGGTTGCTGGAACTGACCGATCGGCGTGCCAAGCCCGCGGTCTATTTCGGCGGCAAGTCCCGCATCATCGATTTCGCGCTGTCGAACGCGGTGAATTCCGGCATCCGCCGCATCGCGGTCGCCACCCAGTACAAGGCGCACAGCCTGATCCGCCATCTCCAGATGGGCTGGAATTTCTTCCGGCCCGAGCGCAACGAAAGCTTCGACATCCTGCCCGCGAGCCAGCGCGTCTCCGAGAACATGTGGTATGTCGGCACGGCGGATGCGATTTACCAGAACATCGACATCATCGAGTCGCACGCGTGCCGCTTCATCGTCGTGCTGGCCGGCGACCACATCTACAAGATGGATTACGAGGTGATGCTGCGCCAGCACGTCGAGAGCGGCGCCGACGTCACCGTCGGCTGCCTGGAGATGCCGCGGGAGGAATCCTCCGGTTTCGGCATCATGCACATCAACGAGAACGGCTGGATCCAGCAATTCCTGGAGAAGCCGAAAGATCCGCCGCCGATGCCGGGCAAGCCGGACGTCTCGCTCGCCAGCATGGGCATCTACGTGTTCGACGCGAAATTCCTGTTCGACCAGCTCAAGCGCGACGCCGAAGACCCGAACTCGAACCACGATTTCGGCAAGGACATCATTCCCTATATCGTCAAGAACGGCCGCGCCATCGCACACCAGTTCTCGACCTCGTGCGTCCGCTCCGGCAGCCACAACGGCGCCTATTGGCGCGACGTCGGCACGGTCGACGCCTATTGGGCCGCCAATATCGACCTCACCGACGTGGTGCCCGAGCTCGACCTGTTCGACCGCGCCTGGCCGATCTGGTCCTATGCGGAGATCACGCCGCCGGCGAAGTTCGTCCACGACGAGGAGAGCCGGCGCGGCCAGGCCGTGAGCTCGCTGGTCTCGGGCGGCTGCATCATCTCCGGCGCCTCGCTGCGCCGCTCGCTGCTGTTCACCGGCGTGCGCATCAACTCCTATGCCAATGTCGAGAACGCCGTGATCATGCCCTATGTCAATGTCGGGCGCGGCGCACGCTTAAAGAACGTCGTGATCGACCGTGGCGTCGAGATCCCCGAGGGTCTCGTCATCGGCGAAGATCCCGAGTTCGATGCCAAGCGTTTCCGCACCACCGAGCAGGGCATCTCGCTGATCACCCAGCCGATGATCGACAGGCTCAATACATGACGCCTGTTCGCGTCCTCGCGGTCGCCTCTGAAGTCTACCCCATCGTCAAGACCGGCGGCCTCGCAGATGTCGCCGGCGCGCTGCCGATTGCGCTGAAGGCGCATGGCGTCGAGATGCGCACCTTGATGCCGGGCTATCCCGACGTGATGCGGCTGGCGTCCGGCGCAGAGGAGATCCGGCGCTGGCCGGATTATTTCGGCGGGCCGGGCCGGCTGCTCGCCGGCTCCCATGACGGGCTCGACCTGTTCGTGCTCGACGTGCCACATCTCTATGCGCGGCCGGGCAATCCTTACGTCACCGCTGAAGGCGTCGACTGGCCGGACAACGGCGTGCGCTTTGCCGCGCTGTCGCGCGTGGCGGCTGATATCGGCCACGGCCTCGCGCCGGCATTCGTCCCCGACATCGTACACGCCCACGACTGGCAGGCAGGGCTCGCGCCGGCCTACCTCCACTATGACAACCGTCCGCGCCCGGGCACCGTGATGACCATCCACAACATGGCCTATCAGGGCAAGTTCGGGCGCGAGCTGATCGGCGCGATCGGCCTGCCCTGGGAGTCGTCGTTCGACGTCAACGGCCTCGAATATTTCGGCGGCATCAGCTTTCTCAAGGCCGGCCTGCAATTCGCCGATCGCATCACCACGGTGTCGCCGACCTATGCCCATGAGATTCAGAGTGACGAGGGCGGCATGGGGCTCGGCGGCCTCTTGCGCGCCCGCGCGGCCGCATTGAGCGGCATCCTCAACGGCATCGACACCGAGGTGTGGAATCCGCAAACCGACGCGCACATCGCCTATCGGTTCGGCGCGGAGGACCTGACGTTCCGGGCCGCGAACAAGGCGGTGCTGCAGCAACAGTTCAATCTCGATTCCTCGGACGAAGCGCCGCTGCTCGGCGTCATCAGCCGGCTGTCCTGGCAGAAAGGGCTCGATCTCCTGCTCGAAGCCATTCCGACCATCTTGCGCGAAGGCATGCAGCTCGCGCTTCTCGGCAGCGGCGACCGCGATCTGCAGGACCGCTATCAGGCCGCCGCCCGCGCCAATCCCGGCCGGATCGGCGTCGTGATCGGCTATGACGAGATTTTGGCGCATCTGATCCAGGCCGGCTCGGACGCGCTTCTGGTGCCGTCGCGGTTCGAGCCGTGCGGCCTGACCCAGCTCTGCGCGCTGCGCTATGGCGCCGTGCCCATCGTGTCGCGCGTCGGCGGCCTCGAGGATACCATCGTCGATATCGGCGAAGCCGACAGATCGGGGCGCGATGCGACCGGCTTCAAGTTCGGCCCCGTCACCGCGGATGCCCTCGCCGGCACACTGCGCAAGGCCAACACCGCCTTCCACGACAAGCCGACCTGGCGGCGGCTGCAACGAAGCGGGCTTGCGACCGACGTCTCCTGGCGCAACCGCGCCGGCGACTATGCCGCGCTGTACCGCGGCCTCATGGCGGCCCGCGCTTGAGGCGGCAAGGCTCTCATATGTGAAAAGCCTCCCTGCGGCGCATCCTTCGAGACGCCCGCTTTGGCGGGCTCCTCAGGATGAGGACGGAGTGCGCGGCAGCAATTTCCACGGGCACTGATGCTGCTTAGCCTCATCCTGAGGAGACCGCGAAGAGGTCGTCTCGAAGGACGAGGCGCGCGCAGACTGCCTCCAAGAAGCCTTATGCGATGCGCATGGCTGAGGCATGACCGACGTCGAATCCATGCTATAGGACCGGCATGGACCCGCTATTGATCAAGCTGATCGGCTTTGCCGCCGCCACCTGCACCACGGTGGCCTACGCGCCGCAAGCCATCAAGGTGTGGAAGACCCGCTCCACCGGCGACATCTCGCTCGGCATGTTCCTGGTCATGGTGCTGGGCCTGGCGCTCTGGCTCATCTACGGCCTGCTCTCGGGCGATGGGCCCCTGATCGCCTCGAACGCCGTCACCATGCTGCTCGCCGGCGGCATCCTGGTGATGAAGCTGCGATACGGGTGACGCTTTCTTCGCCTCTCCCCGCAAGCGGGGAGAGGGAGAAGATCACCCACCAAACACATACGACGCCATCGCGACGCCCGCGACCTCGTCGACGAAGACGCGCTTGCCCACATCGCTGCCGGCGGCACCGGCCGCCACCATCAGCGGCAGCAGATGGTCCTCGCGCGGATGCGCAAGGCGTGCGCTCGGCGCGCTCTCCCAGTCGACCAGCATCGCGTTGCGGCGCGCCGCATCGGGGTTGCTGATCGCCTCGTTCAGATAGGCCTCGAAATCGTACGAAACCGGCTTCGATTCCGGCCGGTTGAAACCGCGCATGTTGTGATAGGTGAGCCCGCTGCCGACGATCAGGATGCCCTCGTCACGCAGCGATGAGATCGCCTCCCCGACCTTGATGTGCTCGGCTGCATCGTAGCTCGACTTCAGCGACAAGAGCACGATCGGCATGTCGGCGTTGGGATACATCAGGCCGAGCGGGACGAAGGTGCCGTGGTCAAACCCCTGATTGGGATCTTCGCGGCAATCGAGGCCGGCGTGCTTGAGCAGCGCCCTCACCTCCGCAGCAAGCTCCGGCTTGCCCGGCGCGGGATATTTGAGGTGATAGGTGTGCTCGGGGAAACCGTAATAGTCGTAGACCATCGGCGGATGCGCCGAGGTCGACACGGTGAAGGCGTCGGCCTCCCAATGCCCGGTGATGACGAGCACGGCCGTCGGTCTTTCCGGGAGAAGCTGCGGCAGCCGGCCGAACTCCTCGGCCGTCCTTGCATATTGCACCCGCCGGTCCTCCATGAAGGGCCAGGGGCCGCCGCCATGCGACAGGAAGAGGGTCGGAAATCTCGTCATGGGTAAAGGCTCGGCTCAAAGACAACATACGCGTGCAGCGATCCCACGCGACCGGCCGCGAGCATAGGCAAACTCGTATGGTTAGCAAGTCGTTAACGATTTGGCTTCCAAAATCCCGCCGTGGCCGAAGGAGTCGGCCAGAAGACGAGGACGTGAGATGAGGAAGTTTGCGCTGGGGGACGTCGTCAACAGTGACAAGGGCCGCCGCGGCGTCGTTCGCGCCGCCTTCAAGTCGCGGGAAGGCCAGCAGTTCTATGCCGTCGAGAAGGACGGTGCGATGGACTATCTCGAGGAAGACCGGCTGAGCCCGGCGCCGCGCGTCGAGCTCGCGGCTTAAGTCCGACTCATTTCCTGCTCTCATCTGCGAGCCAGTCGAGGCGCTCCGCGAAGGGGTCGTCTCCGCTCGCCATGCGATCGTTCGCAATCAGCAGCAGGCGATCGCTGCGTGCCGCCGCGTCCCAGCGTGGCAGCTCAGGACCGTTGGGATCGCCGCTCCTCGCGAAATTGATCCAGAAGGCGCGCATGCGGCTTGCGATCTCGCGATCGCGCCGCGACAGGATGCCGGCACCGGGCACGCCTTCCGCGCCGAAGATGAATTGCAACTCGCGCCCGTGACCGCCCTCGGGATTGGCGCGTCGCGCCTCCGGCACATAGGCGAAGCGATAGCGGAAGGTCGGCGCGCCGGTCGCGGCGTGCAGGCGCGCCAGCAGCCTCACCGGCTCGGAGAAGACCTTGTCGGTGTAGACTTGGGCTGCAAGGTCCGACGGCTTGTCGAGGTCGGGATAGAGCTTGCGCAGCTGTTCGGCTCTCGCACCTGATGAGGCAAGTGCCTCCGCGACCTCCGGCTCACTGTCGAAACCCGTCTCGTCATTGTTGGAGCCGACGATCAGGGGAATCCGGCTTTCATGTCCGGCCGCAAAACCAGCGGCGATATCTTCCGTCACGAGACCCCCGTCAATTGCCGGCGCGAAGCCGTGCGGGGATTTTGCGAGCAGCATCCGTTCGGCCGCAAGCAGCCGCGCCGGCGCAATCGCGCGCGGGTCGGTGCCATCCTGGCCAAGCGTCGCGACGAAATGCAGGCCCCAGGCCTCCGCTTCCTGCCGCGAGCGCAGGCGCACGCGGCCGGGCAGCGATTGCAAAATGGCTTTCTGAAACAGGCCGCGCGCCTCGCCGCACAGCATCAACAGCGCGATCGATGTCGCGCCCGCGTCACTGCCGAACAGAGTGACGTTGCCGGGATCGCCACCGAACGCCGCGATGTTGTCGTGCACCCAGCGCAGCGCCGCGATCTGATCCATCAGCCCGTAATTTCCGGAGCCGCCTCCCGACAGCGCGGGATGGCTGAGCCAGCCGAGCGCGCCAAGACGATAATTCACGGTGACCAGGATGAGGCCGGCCTGCGCGAGCCTGGCGCCGTCGAACAGCGGATCGTTCACTGTGCCGCTGACAAAGGCGCCGCCATGGATGAACACCATCACCGGCAGCGGGCCGTCGACGCCGAACGGGCGAAACACATTCAGCGTGAGGCAATCCTCGCTCGCACCGGACAGCGACGGTTGAAGGCACGGCGCACCGTACTCATAGGCGGTGCGCATCTCCGAGCTTTCAGGCGTGACCTCTGGCGAACGCCAGCGCAGCGGCCCGACCGGCGGCGTCGCATAAGCCAGCCCCTTGAAAAAGGCCACCTCGCCCTCGACCCCGCCGAGCATCTGGCCTTCGCGCGTCAGCGCAAACGGAAACTTTCCGACCGGCTGGGCGACGGCCGGGTCAGCAAGGCAGAGGAATGCGGAAGCCGCAATGAGCGCAAGCAGGGACCGCATCTTGGGGATCTCGATGCGCGAAGGTTTCCTGCAAGGTTATGTCCGCGACACGCGAAGAGGCAAGCCTCGCGGCGCGAGCCTAACCGCCCTTGGCGAGAATCTCTGCCAGCGCGCGGCGGGCGATGATGCCGAGCTCACCGAGCGTAGAGTGTCCCGACTGCGCCGCCTCGATCAGGCGCTCGGCGATGAACTTGCGGCTGTCATGATCGCCGCCGTGCGGCAATTGGCGACACGTCTGCTCCAGGACGACGTCCATGTTGGCTTTGGTCCGCTCACTCAACTCTGTCATGACGCCCGGCCGGCACGCGTGGCTTGTAACCGCAAGCATACACAGAGGGATCAGGCATGATTAGCCCGGGTAATCACGGCCATTGTGCATCGCGATGCGTGCATTGGAGCAACGTTCGCGCCGCCACCGTGAAGCCGCAAACGACTACCGAGGATTGCACTTGTTCTGGTGACAAGCCGAGCCTGCAGGACTAGCCTGCCGGCAAAACAAAACGCACGGGAGGAAATGCCATGCCTGAAGCAATGGTCGCTGCGCGTGAGTCGAAAGCGGCGAGTGGAACAGCAGAGCAGGTCGACGTCGCCGTGGTCGGCGCCGGGTTTGCCGGCCTCTATCTTCTCCATCGCCTGCGCAAGGCCGGGTTGACGGCGGTCGCCCTCGAAGAAGCCGGCGACGTCGGGGGAACCTGGTACTGGAACCGCTATCCCGGCGCGCGCTGCGACATCCAGACCATCGACTACAGCTACACGTTCGATCCCGACCTCGAGGCGGCCTGGACCTGGTCGGAGAAATACGCGACCCAGCCCGAGATCCTGCGCTATCTCGGTTTCGTCGCCGACCGCTATGATTTGCGCCGCGACATCCGCTTCAAGACCAAGGTGACCGAAGCCAGATGGGACGAGGCGGCCGAGCGCTGGCAGCTCACCACCGATAATGGCGCGCCTGTCTCCTGCCGCCACTACATCATGGCCACCGGCTGCCTCTCCGCACCCAAGCCGCCGGAGATCGACGGCGTCGAGGACTTCAAGGGCGAGGTCTATTTCACCGGCCGCTGGCCGCATGACGGCGTCAATCTCGCGAGCAAGCGCGTCGCCGTGATCGGCACGGGCTCGTCGGCCATCCAGTCGATCCCGCTGATCGCCGAGCAGGCCGCGCATCTGACCGTGTTCCAGCGCACGCCGAATTTCGCATTGCCGGCGCACAACGGCCCCGCCCCCTCCGACCGCATGAGCCTGTTGCAGGGCGACCGCGCGGCCTATCGCGAGCAGGCGCGCCAGTCGATGGCTGGCGTGCCTTATCCGCAGCAGACGGTCGTGAGCTGGCAATTGAGCGATGCCGAACGTCGTGAGCGGTTCGAACGTGCCTGGGCCGCCGGCGACCTCGTCCATATCCTGACGCAGCTCTGGGCCGACCAGGCGGTGGACGTCGACGGCAACAAGATCGTCCAGGACCTGATCCGCGAGAAGATCCGCGCCGCCGTCAGGGATCCCGAGACCGCCGCGGCACTCACACCGCATGACCATCCCTTCGGTGCCAAGCGTCCCTGTCTCGACACCAACTATTACGCCACCTACAACCGGCCGAACGTCACGCTGGTCAACCTCCGGCAGGAGCCGATCAAGGCGATCACGGCGAGCGGCATCTTCACGAACGGCCGCAGCTTCGACCTCGACGTCATCGTGTTCGCGACCGGCTTCGACGCCATGACCGGCGCGATCCGCGCCGTGCATCCGATCACAGGGCGCGGCGGCAAGTCGCTCACCGACGTCTGGGCGCAGGGGCCGCAGACCTATCTCGGCGTCACGGTGGAAGGCTTCCCGAACTTCTTCATGATCACCGGACCCGGCAGCCCGTCGGTGCTGTCCAACATGGCGGTGTCGATCGAGCAGCATGTCGACTGGGTCGTCGATCGCCTTGCCGCGCTGCGCGATGCCGGCTTCACCACGATCGAGCCGACCGAGATGGCGCAGGCGGGCTGGGGCCAGCACATGGCGGACTGCTCGATGCTGACGCTGCACCGGCTCGCCAACACCTGGTACACGGGCGCCAACGTGCCCGGCAAGGTGCAGGGTCTGATGCCCTATACCGGCGGCGTCGGCCCCTATCGCAGCATCTGCGACGAGGTGGTCAGCCGCGGCATGCTTGGCTTCAGGCTCACCGGCCCCAATGGCACCGCGCAATGCAATGACGGCGAGGTGGTACGGCTGCAGCCGGACGTGCGGCTGGTGCTGAACCTGCTGGCAACGCTCAACCTGCCGCCGATCGAGTCGATGGGCGCGGAAGGCGCGCGCGCCTTCGTCAACGAGTTCAACAAGGGCCGTCCCGCCGGACGGCCGATCGGCGAGATCGTCGACGGCACCCTGCCCGGTGCCGACGGTCCGCTGCCTTATCGTGTCTTCAAGCCCACGACAGCAGGTCCGCATCCGGTCGTGGTCTATTTCCACGGTGGCGGCTGGGTGCTCGGCGACGAGCAATCGGACGAGCCGTTCTGCCGCGACATGGTGCGCAGGACCGGCATGATGTTCGTCAGCGTCGGCTATCGTCACGCACCGGAGCATCGCTTCCCGGCTGCGGCCGAAGACGGCTATGCGGCAACACGCTGGATCGCCGAGCACGCCGCCGAGCTCGGCGGCAGACCGGGGCCGGTGCTGGTCGCCGGCTGGAGCGCCGGGGGCAACATCGCCGCCGTCACCTGCCAGCTCGCGCGCGACCGGGGTGGGCCCGAGATTGCGGGCCAACTGCTGATCTGTCCGGTCACCGACTGCACGTTCGATCGGCCCTCCTACAACGACAATGCGACCGCCTATTTCCTGACGCGCTCGCTGATGGACTGGTTCTGGGACCTCTACTGCTCGCCGGCGGACCGCACCGATCCGCGAGTCTCGCCGCTGCGCGGCAAGGTCGCGAGCCTGCCGCCGGCCTTCGTCGTCACCTGCGAGTTCGATCCGCTGCGTGACGAGGGCGTCGCCTATGCCGAGGCGATGGCGGCCGCCGGCGTCCCGGTCGAGCAACTCAAGGCGCGCGGCCATTTCCACTCGTCCTTCACGATGGTGGACGTGGTGATCACGGGCGCGCCGGGCCGGGTGCAGATGGCCGAAGCCCTGCGGCGCTTCGCCGGGCTTCCGCCGGAGGTCAGCAGCAGCGACGAGAACAGCCACGGTCACACCAGCTCGGGGCATAAGATCGCGGCAGCTGCGAGCTGAACTGCAACGGATCGGCCGGGAACCTTTTGCCGGCTGCTGCGTTGAGTGATCGTGGCATTGAGATGCAGCGATAAGGTGTAGGCCCCGGCGCGCAGATTCGCGCGCTGGGGTTCTTTTTGCGTGAGGCGGGACGATGGGGGACGTTGTTGCGGAGTCAAAAGTCGATTTCGGCGCGCTTGCGGCGCTGCATAAATGGCCGTCGCTCGCCAACCAGCGCCGCCCGGACCGCGTGCCCTACCAGGTGAGCGAGGGGACGCTCGACGAATGTATCTCGGCCTTCATGCAGAAGCCGGCGGCAACCCGGCATCTCTATGAGATCCGCACCGCGCCGCAGCCGCCACTGGTTACCGCCGTTCTCTCTCCCGAGCACGTCATCGAGCTATCACGCTGGAGAGAATTTCTCTGACGGCCTTCACAAGCACGTGCGTAGGAACCTTCTTCCGGTTTTTCCCGTTGTCGGAGATCGGAAGTCAAGTCGTGAGTGTCTGCAATGCGTGCAGCTGATGTGCCCTCCCCGGTCGTGCCCTATGGCGCGGACCAAACCCTGTTCGTCGTCGTCGACCGTCTCGATAGAGCGACTGAAATCCGCATCGAGCGCAGCGATCTCGATGCCGCGATCGGCGAGCTCGTCGCCGGTTGCTTCAACGATCCCATCATGGTGATCTCGTTCAACACGCTCGAGCACTGGATGAAGGACATCTCGACCGACGTCGCCGGCGAGATAAAGGCGCGCTGCGACATCGATGGCAGAGAGCTGCCCGACTATCTCAGCGACTTCGTCGAGAGCCACAGCTGAGCATGGGTAACGGGAGTTATGCGCGCCGATACTTGCCGGTGATGACCTCGATCTCGCGGCGGCGTTCGCCGGCGAAGGTCAGGAGCTTTTCGATCGTCAGCGTATCCGTGATCCGTTTGGCGAGCCGCTCGGCACGCGCGGCCTGATCTTCGAGATACTGGATCGTGTTCAAGCGCCGCCCCCCAAAAGCCCCGAATTGTTTGGGTAGCCATGGTGCTTGAGAAGCGCCTAACAGCCGGTTAAGCGCGTAGCCTCATACGCGCGAAACGCGCCTCATCGCACGACGTCGAGGCGGACGTTGGCGAGGCCCTTGTCGACCATGCCGAGCGCTTCGGCCGCTGACGGAGAGATGTCGACCACGCGCCCGCGAACGAAGGGGCCGCGATCATTGACCCTGACGGTGACGAAGCGGCCGGAGGACACGTCGGTGACGCGCAGCTTGGTGCCGAACGGCAGGCTCCGATGCGCCGCGGTCAGTTCGTTCTTGTCGAACTTTTCGCCGCTCGCGGTCTCGGTGTCGGAGTAGAAGCTGGCAAGACCATGCGAGGCGGTTCGCCTTGCGTCACCGTCGGGGATGCGCGCCCGGCTGATCGGCCGCGGATGCAGCGCCGCCACCCTGTGCGGCCGCTCGATCGCGGCCTGCCGGCTTGTGCCGGCGAGATCGGCTTTCTGGCGGCCGACCGGTGACTGCGCGCAGGCGGCGAGCGATGCGGCACCCAGGATCGCGAGCAGCAAGCGGCTCGAGGTTGCCAGCGACATTCGGGCAGTTTCGGCACGTGCAATGCGAGACATGATGCGCCCTCCGAACAACCCCAAGTTTCGGTGGGCAATGAGGGCAGAACCTTGTCGGAACAAAAGCGGCCTTGCGGCCGCCACCGTTTCGCGCCGGCTGTGACGATTCCATCACAGTGGATGTCCTGAATCGGGACAGATCAGCCCGATACGATGCGCAAAATAGTCGGGCGCGTGTCCGGCCGGGCCTCCCCGGTCTCGACGTCCCCCCGGAGCAGCCGCATCAGCTCGCGCCGATAGAGCCGCCGCCAGCCGGTTTTCAGGCTGGCGAGAAAGTCGAGCTCCAATTGTGTCAGTGTGCACATGAACCCGATCCGGTTTGCTGGAGGCGCGCCGTCAGCCGACGAGGCCTCCCATCGGTTTGACCTCAGTGCTGCCCGGGAAGACCGTCTCGGCAAGCATCTTCTCCTCGACGCGCAGGTGATCCCTGAGCAGGCCTTTCAGCACCGCGCGCAGATCCGTGGTCGGCTTGAGATCGCGGTCCTCGAACAGTTGCGCGGGCTTCAGGCCCGGCCAGTCCGCGATCACGCGGCCGCCGGCGAGCCCGCCGCCGATGAGGAAGGCGACGGTGCCGGTGCCGTGATCGGTACCTTGCGTACCGTTGATGCGCGCTGTGCGGCCGAACTCGGTGACGACGGCGACCACGGTCTCGTGCCACACTTCGCCCATGTTGCTTTCGATCGCCGCGAACGCGCCGTCGAGCGCGCCGAGCAGATTGTAGAGCTGGCCCGACGCCGCGCCTTCGGCGATGTGCGTGTCCCAGCCGACGAAACCCATCGCGCCGACGCGCGGGCCGTCGGGCTTGGCGAGATAGCGCGCGGCGGTGCCGGCGGCCTCGGCGAAATAGGCGCGCACGCGCGCAATGCCCGGCGGCGCCAGCGTCGGATCGTCCGACATCGGATCGCCCGTGCCCATCGCGCCGTCGAGCGAAGCGAGCTTCATGCGCGCCTGAAGCACGGTCGCAAGCTTCGGATCGGTGTGCTGGTAGAGATCGAGCAGGCGGTTCTGCGTATCCTGGCTCGCGGGCAGAAGTTTTTGCGGCACCCATGTCATGACCGGCGCCGAGCCGCGCACCACCAGCGGCGTCACCGAACCGATGCCGAGCGCACGGCTGCCGCGCGGATCGACACGGCCGCCGGACTCCATCGCGAGCAGCGCGCGGTTGAGCCATCCCGAAGCGGTCGCACCGGGCCTGGTGAAGCCGCTCTCCAGCACGTCCTGGCCGTCGAAATGCGAACGCTCGCGATAGGGCGTCGCCGTGGCATGAACGATCGCGGCCTTGCCGCTCTTGTAGAGCCGGTGCAGGTTCGGCATCGCCGGATTGAGCGCGAAGAAGGAATCGAGCGGCAGCGCCGGCGGCTTGCCCTCGAGCAGCAGCGCGCGGTCACCGCGCAGGGCGATCCAGTCGGGATCGCCGACCGGCGCGACCGCGCCGAGACCATCGAGCGCGCCGCGCAGGATGACGACGAGCAGGCGCGGATCGCGGCCTTCCGCGCGCGCGATCCGCGGCATCTGGCTCCATGCGAACAGCGCGCCGGAGCCGGCCAGAAGCTCGCGCCGCGTGGGCAGATGACGATCAAAGCCCATGCTCACCTCCTCTGAAAATCCGCCGACATGAACAGAAGCGCGAGCGCCTGTTGCCGGCTCTCGGCACGGCCGACCGCCTGCTTCACCTCGGATGCGATCTGCGATGCAAACACGTCCTCGATGATGACTTGCGGATCGGCCATGCCGGTGATGCGTTCGGCAAAGTTGTTGGCGATGTCGAGCCGCCGGCCGACACCGTCGATCCAGCTCGCCTCGTCGTCCGGATAGCCCTTCGGCGCGGACGGACGCCACAGCGCCTCGCCGAGCAGCTCCTGGCCACCGGTGTAACGGACGGGATCGACGGTCGTGATGCCGGTCGCGCGCACCATGCCGGCGACCCATTCGCCGGGACGCTTGAGCTTTGACGGCGGTCCGCGCCACGCCTCGTCCGACGACACCATCGCGATTGCGACCCGCTTGAGATCGCCCTCGGTGTCGCGAAAGATCTTCGCCATCTGCTCGATCAACGCGGGCGGCGGCTCGTCGGCGACGAAGTGCCGCGCGAGCTTGGTCGCGACATGGGTCGCGGTGGCCGGGTTCGCGGCGAGATCGCGCAGCACGGCGCGGCCCTGCTCGGCGTCCTCCTGCTCGTAGCGCTTGCCGAGTACGGTCTGTCCGCCCGGCTCATGCAGTCGCGGATTGAAGGTGAACTCGCCGCCATGCTGGGGATCGGCGCCTGGCGGCACCAGCGTCCAGCCGGTCATGACATTGGCGAAGCTGATGACGTCGTCCTGGGTGTAGCCGGTGCGCACACCGAGCGTGTGCAGCTCCATGATCTCGCGCGCGATGTTCTCGTTGAGGCCGCGGCTGCGATTGATGCCCGCAATCGAGTTCGCGCCCATCGATTCCAGATTGTCGAGATAGAACAGCATCGCCGGATGGCCCTCGACGGCGAGCAGGAGATCGACAAAGCGGCCGAGCGCGTTGGCGCGAACGGCCTCGCGCTCATAGGCGCCGGACATGCTCTGGATCTTGTTGGCCGAGACGCAGAAATGGTTCGACCAGAACCACACCAGCCGCTCGGCAAAGCCGATATCGGCGGCAAGCGCAGCTTCCGTGCGCAGCTTGGCCTCCTGCAAATACATCGGACGCCCGGGATCGGGAACGGCTTCCGCGGCCTGCTTGGCCGCGATCTCGGCGGCGTCCTTCTCCAGACCCTGACCTTGCGCCTGAGCCTGGTCTTCCGACATCGCCTGCGCGGCCGCCATCTGCTGCTTCTTGGCCTGCTGCTGCGCCTGCTTGGCGCGCGCCGCCCGCCGCGCATTGGCGTCGGCCACGGTGCGATAGGCTTTCGCGCTGGGAGGAAGGCTGGCAGCGGCGGCCAGCACCAGCGGCCGGTCGAGCTCGGCGATCAGCGCGCCGCGCGGGTCGGAGCCGATGGCGGCGATCGATCCCGGCCGCGGCCCCATGCCGAAGCGATGAAGCGCCAGCACGGCCTCGGCCCTTGCAGAATTGCTCATGGCGAACGCCCAATTCTCTCGCGCCTGCCGACATCGCGCCGCGCGAGGCTACGAACTGTAATGCTACATACTGTAGCATTCGTGGCATGCACCGGCAAGCAGAGATTGAGCCGTTGCCATCAAGAGATCGGGAGCCGCCCATCCGATGCGACGGACGGGCGACCGCAACGCTTCTAAAAATTCGGCCCGAGCGCGATCTTGGTGATCGTGCCGTTCCTGACGCCAATCCGCCATTCCGCCGAGCCGTTGGCGAACTGGGCGATGTAGATGTCGCTGTCGAGCGCGGTGACGCCGCGGAACGACACCGCACGCAGTGCGCCGAGCCGCGTCAGGATGGCCTGGTCGAACGGAAGCTGCTGGCGCGTGAGGTCGGCGACCTCAGGCGTCATGTGCTCGTAATCGGGATGTCCCTTGCCGATGCCCTCGATGTAACGGCGCAGCATCTCCTCGCCATTGGCGATTGGAACGGCACGGCGTGCGGCACGCCCCGGCTTTGCGCCGAGGCTCGAGGCTTCGACATTGTGGAAGCGCGTCTGCCGGCCCGGCATCAAGACCTCGAGGCACCGCCCTGCCTTGTCGGCAATCACCCAGGCATTGTTCACTGTGGTCGTGGCCGCCCAGCTCATGTTGGATCTGACGACGCTCTCCGTCTTGCGATTGCCGTCGGCATCGAGATTGAAGAGGCGGATGTCGTCGCCGAGCTCGTTGTAGACCATGATCCGGATCGGCGAGGTGCCGGCGCGGCCGCGCACATTCGCCTGTTCCGAGCAAGGCAGGATGCCGCCGAGCTCGTCATTGCCGTCCGCCCGGAAGATCACGTCGCCGGCCTTGCCGTCGGGCTCGAGCAGCAGACGGAATTCCGCCGTGCCGTTCTCGAACTTGGCGCCATAGATGTCGTAGCCGCCGGGACCGACGCCGCGGAAGAAGATCGACTCGAGCGCGCCGAGCGCCACGAACGTCGCCTGCGTCTCATTGAGCTGACGGTGGACCTTCGCAGCGAGCGGCGCGCTCATCCGGTCGTAGTTCGGGGTGCCGTGGCGCAGATCCTCGATCCCGCGCAGGATCATCTCCTTGCCGCCGGCGACGGGGACCTGCTCGCGGAAACGATCCGGCACCTCCGCAACGCGGCGCGCGAAGTCCGCCTCGATCGCCTGCGCCACGGCCGCATCGATCCGCGGCGCGAGACGGGCCCCGAACACGGCGTTCTGGACCAGCACGCGCGAGACCCTGGCTTGTTCGTCGCGCAGGAAGATCAGGAGGTTGTCGCCATGGATCGAGAAGACGTCGGCGCCCTCAGTGAGGAGCGCCGCCCGGCCCTGCACGGTTTCCTGCACCTGCAGCCGATCGCCGTCGCGGCGCACGGTGAGCACGCGGTTCGGCGCAACCCTGTACCAGCCGATATACTGATCGAGCGATACGGAATCGGTGGCCGCCGCCGGCACCTCCGCGACGCGGACCGCGCGGATGTCGCGGCCGTTCATGCGCAGCATCAGCTCGGCCGAGCGGCGCTCCGCATCAGCTGAGAACGTGATCTCGCCGGACGAGGCCGCGTAGGATGCGGTGCCGTCACTGCCGACCGTCAGGCGCAATTTGCGCTGCCCGGTGAGCTGGCCGTAGAGCTCGTCGCCCTCGCGGAAGATCGCGAACACCGAGGCCGGGCCCATGGCGTAGAAATTGACGAAGGGGTGATAATGCTCGGCCGGCACCTCGCCGCTGTCCGCAACGGCGGGCGCAGGGTCCGGCGTGCGATAGGCGATCATGCCGGTCGAGACGATCAACGCCGGCACGATCGCGGCCGCGATCCACAGCCGCTTGCGCCAACCGACCGCGACCGGCAACGCGGCCGCCGCGATGATGCGCTCGACGCGGGCGCGCACGGTCGAGGCTCGCGCCATCGCGAGCTCGACGGGGCGCGGTTTCACGCTGCTGGCAAAATCGAGCAGGATCTCCGCATAGGACAGCCGGTCGTCGATCACCTCGATCGCCTGCGCGTCGCTGATGATCTCGGCGAGCTCGGCAAGGCGCGCGAGCTGCCACCAGGAGAACGGGCTGAACCAGAACACCGCGCGATTGAGCGAGGCGAGCAGGAGGATGTAGAAATCGCGATTGGCGACATGCGCGCTTTCATGGGCGAGCACCGCGAGGCGCTTCTTCGCATCCCACCCTGCAAATTGCGGCGGCACCAGAATGGTCGAGCCGAAGGTGACGGGTCCGCCGACGTCGCGGCTGACGCGGATGTCGGCGTCGATCAACTGCGCACCTTTCACCGGCTTCGCCGTGCGCGCCAGGCGCCAGGTCAGGCCGAGGCCGATGGCGAGCCGCAGCAGCAACAGGCCGGCGACGCCGGCATAGACGATCGTCGCCACCAGCCACCAGTCGATCGAGACGCCGCTTCTCGCCGGCGGCGCGACGACGGCGCCCGGCGTGATCGGCAGCGCCGGCTGCGACGTCTCCAGCATCGCGATATCGGCCGGCCACAATTCGCCCGGCACCGGCACGGACGCGGGCAACCGGTCGATGGTGAGCGTCGGCCAGTGCATCACGAACGGCATCGCGAGCGAGGCCATGAGCACGACGATCCACGCCGTCATATGGACGTGCGGATTGCGCACGCGAAACAGGGTGAGACCGAACCAGACGACGCCTCCCAGCACAAGGGAGCGCAGCGCCGCCTCCGCCAGAGTTGCGATCATTCTTTCTTCACTCCCCTCGCTTTCTTCGCCTTGGCCACCTGGTCGGCCAGCGAGCGCAATTGCTGCTGGTCGAGCATCTTGTTGTCCACCATGCCGACGAGGACCTCCTCGACCGAGCCGTTGCAGAACCAGTCGACGATGCGCTGCACCGCCTTGGCCGCAACGCGCGCACGGGGTTCGGCGGCGTGGTACACGTAGGTGCGACCGTCCACCGTGTGGTTGACATAGCCCTTTTCTTCCAGCCGGCGCAGCACCGTGCGCACTGTGGATTCCTTCAGACGCCGCGACAACCGCTCACGCACGATCTCGGCCGTGACAGGACCATGGGCCCAAACCAATTGCATGACCTCACGCTCGAGGTCGCCCAGTTCGGGCAAACGATCGTCCATGGCATCTGACCTTGCGGATTGAGTTTTCTTGTAACGCTACAGACTGTCGCATATACGGCCGCGCCAGGCAACGGCGATTCCACCTGAAATGGTGATGGTGGGCTGACCTATCGGCGATCTAGAAACGTCTGAGGAGTCGGATGGACCTCCGACCTGATTGGCAGCGTGCCCTGCCCCTCACCCGGATTGACTACGCAATCCGACCTCTCCCCGCAGAAGAGCGGGGAGAGGTAAGGAAGGCACGCTGCTTCACTCCCTCTCCCCGTTCTTACGGGGAGAGGGTTGGGGTGAGGGGCGGCGCCTCCGCGAGTTCAACTTGAATTTGTGAGCCTCAGTACTTCGGCTCGTACATCTGCGACTGCATCAGGGCCTTCACGTCATTCGGCGCGGGTCCGTCCGCCAGCCCGCGCTGATAGGCGACATCGGCCACCGCGGCAGCGATGCTGGCCGAGACCTCGCGGATGCGGGGCAGCGCCGGATAGAGGCTGCCTTGGGCGAGGTCTTCCTTCCCAACGCTGTTGGCGAGCGTATGGGCGGCCGCCATGAACATCTCGTCCGTCACCAGCTTGGAGCCGCTGGCGATGACGCCGAGGCCGACGCCGGGGAAGATGTAGGAGTTGTTGCCCTGGCGCGGCACGAAGGTGCGGCCGCTGAGCGTGACCGGATCGTACGGGCTGCCGCAGGCAAACAGCGCGCGCCCCTCGGTGTAGCGATAGGCATCCTCGGCCGAGCATTCCGCCTTCGAGGTCGGGTTGGACAGCGCGAACACGATCGGTTGCTCGTTGAGCTCGGCCATCGTCTTCAGCACCTCGGGCGTGAAGGCGCCGCCGACCGCGGCGACGCCGATGATCGCCGTCGGCTTCAGCGTCCTGATGGCGGTGAGGAAATCGGCGATCGGCGCCTGGCCGGTATGGGCATAGCGCAGTTTGTGGCCGGAAAGGCCCTCACGGCCGCTGACGACGAGGCCTCGGGAATCCACCAGCCAGTTGCGGCGAAGCGCTTCCGCCTCGGAAGCCCCCTCCGCCATCATGGCGGAGACCACGAGATCGGCGATGCCCGTCGCCGCCTCGCCCGCGCCGAGGAACAGGATTTTCTGATCCTTCAGCTTGCCGCCGGAGACGCGCAGGGCCGAGAACATGCCGGCGAGTGCCACCGCCGCGGTGCCCTGGATGTCGTCGTTGAAGACGCAGGCCTCGTCGCGATATTTGTGCAGCAGCTTGAACGCCGAGTGATTGGCGAAATCCTCGAACTGGATCAGCACGCCAGGGAAGGTTTTCCGCGCGGCAGTCATGAACTCGTCGACGAAGCTGTCATAGGCCTCGCCCGTGAGCCGGCGCTCGCGCAGGCCGAGATAATAGGGATCGTTCAGGAGCTCTTCGTTGTTGGTGCCGACGTCGAGCACAACAGGCAGGCACAGTTCGGGATGCACGCCGGCGCAGGCGGAATAGAGCGAGAGTTTTCCGACCGGAATCCCCATGCCGTTGGCACCGAGATCGCCAAGTCCCAAAATGCGCTCGCCGTCGGTGACGACGATCAGCTTGGCCGGATAGGGCCAGTTCTTCAGGATCTCGGCGATCTGGCCGCGGTCGCGCGAGGAGATGAACATGCCGCGCGGCCGCTGGAAGATCAGGCCGTATTTCTGGCAGGCGAGCCCGACGGTCGGCGTGTAGATGATCGGCTGGATCTCGTCGATGTTGTCGACGACGACGCGGAAGAACAGCGCCTCGTTGCGGTCGTGCAGCGCGTTCAACGCGACGTATTTTTCGAGATCCGTCGGCAGCGTGCGCAGATTGGTGAGCACGCGCTGGGCTTGGGTCTCCATCGTCAGCACGCAGGGAGGCAACAGGCCGCGCAGGCCGAGCGCCTCGCGCTCCGCTTCCGTGAAGGCGGTGCCCTTGTTGAGCAATGGATCGCGCAGCAGCGTCATGCCGTGTGCGGTGTCGGATGATGTCGAATGGGCGCTGACCCGAGCAGGTCTATTCACGAATTCCCCCAGGGAGTTTCTTATTGAACCGCTGACATTGTCGGCCAGCGATCCCCTGAGATCAAGGACGTAGAAACCTAGGGCTCGATTGTGATCTCGCACCGCAGCGAGATTGGCGCGCAAACCGGCAATTGCGCACGCGAAAAGGTTAACGGCGCAAACTCCGTCTCCTCATGGTGAGGAGCGCGGCACGCGCGTCTCGAACCATGAAGGCCCCGATCTCGCCCGCGGCCATCCTTCGAGACGGCCGCTGCGCGACCTCCTCAGGATGAGGAGCAGTGCAGGTGGCGCCGCGCCGCTACTCAGGCTTGATGTCGGCGGCCTTCACAATCGGCCACCATTTCTCGGCCTCGGCTTTCTGGAAAGTCGCGAGCGCTGTCGGCGATTGCTGACCAGGTGGCGGAATCTCCTGCCCCAATTCGGCGAAGCGCTGCTTCACGGCGGGATCGGCGAGCACGGCGACGATAGCGGCGTTGAGCTTTGCGACGATATCCTTCGGCGTGTTCTTCGGTGCCCAGATGCCGTGCCAGTAAGAGATATAGAGCCCGGGCAGGCCCGCCTCGTCGACAGTCGGGATGTCGGGTGCAGATGCAAGCCGTGTCGGCGAGGTCACGGCGAACGCCTTGATGGCGCCGTTCTTGTATTGCGGCAGCGAGTTCGAGGCCTGGTCGAACATGATGTCGATCTGGCCTGCAACCAGATCGATCATCGCCGGCCCGGCTCCGCGATAGGGCACGAACTGGAAGTCGGTCCCGGTCTTCTCCTTGAAGAAGACGCCGGCGACATGGGCGCCGGTGCCCGCGCCAGCGGTCCCGGCGGTGGCCTTGCCGGGATGGGCCTTCAGCCACGCGATCATCTCCTTCAGGGTGTTCGCCTCGAGCGACTTCCGGCCGACGATGAGCTGCGTGCCCATCGCGATGGTCGCAACCGGCTCGAAATCGGCGATCACGTCATAGGGCAGCTTGAGGATCGCGCCGTTGAGCACATGCGTGCCCCAATGGCCGATGGTGATGGTGGTGCCGTCAGGCGCCGCGCGTGCGACGCGGGCGCCGGCGATGCTGCCCGACGCACCCGCCACGTTCTCGACCACGACCGTCGTGTGCAGTTCGGCCGCGATCCGCTCGGACAAGATCCGCGCCAGCGTGTCGGTCGGGCCGCCCGCTGCGAACGGAACGACGAGGGTGATTGGGCGCGACGGAAACGGCTGCGCATTGCCAGCTGCGGCCCACGCCGCGCATCCGATCAGCGCGCAAATGACGAGCACATGACCACGACATCCGGCCCACAGCCCCCGCATCATCGTCTCCACCCTTCTTGCCGCCCGCATGTTGTCAGCGGGCTGAAGCTGGAGTGAACGCTGCCGGGCGAGCGCAGGCAAGCTGGAATTTTGCGGAGCTTCTATCCAGCCGCCCGCCGCGGCGTCAGATTGGCGGCCCCTTCCGCCGGCGGCGCGACGTGCATCAGAATGGTCTGGGTCGCCGAAGCGACCTCGATGCCGTTCTGCTGGAAGCGCTGCTTCATGCGGCGATTGAATTCGCGCTGCACCGGCCAGCGGCCGGCCTCGGTGCAGCGGATCTGGCCGACGATCGACACCATGGCGCCATCGACCTTGTCGATGCCCCACAATTCGAGATCGCCGCGGATCAGCGCGCGGAAATCCGCCTCGCGCCGCATCTCGTCGACGATATCCTTGAGGATCTGGCCGGCGCGGTCGGTGTCCTCCTTGTAGGCGACATTGACGCTGACGGAGGCGTTGCCGGCACCGCGGCTGGCATTGGTGATGGTGGTGACCGCGCTGAACGGCACGATGTGCACGGCGCCGTCGCCGGCGCGCAGGCGAATGGTGCGGATCGAGACGTTCTCGACGACGCCAGTCAGCCCCGAGACGCTAACGGTGTCGCCGACCTGCACCGTGTTCTCGAGCAGCAGGAACAGGCCGGTGATGAGATCCTGCACCAGCTTCTGCGAACCGAAGCCGATGGCGATGCCGACGATGCCGGCGCCCGCGAGCAGCGGCGCGACATTGACGCCGATCTCGCTCAGCGCGGTGAGTCCGACGACGGTGGCGATCAGGCAGAGCAGCGCGGTGCGCAGCATCGGCTGGAAGGTGCGCAGGCGCGCCGCGCGGGCGTAGTGCCCGTCCCTGGACAGCGAATTGATCTGGCGATCCAGCAGCGCATTGCTGATTTCCCAGATGGCCGCAGCAATAGACACGGCAATGCCGATCGTCACCACCGCCGAGATCAGCCGGCCGCCGATCTGGCCGCCGTAGAACCAGACGATGGCGTCCACGCCCCAGACCTCGAGCACGGCCACGAAGCCGATGAAGGCGATCGCACCCGAGACGATCTTGCGCAGCAGCGGCAGATAGCGGTTGGCGCGGATCTCCAGCCCCGGAAAGCGCTGCAGGATCTCCGGCTTGATGCGGAAACCGCGGTCGATCAGGCTGAGCGTCAGCATGATGGCGACGCGTGTGATCACGGCGACCACGATGGTCCCGACGAAATATTGCAGCAGCAGCGAATAGCCGTTGCGGATGTTCAGCGCCCACACCGCCCACAGCGCCAGATCGAGTGCGATGGCGAGATAATGCCAGCCGCCGGCGATGCGGTTGCACAGACGCGCCGCGATCCCCTGCCGTTCGGCGGGGGCGCGAATGGCCTCGGCGACCTGGCGGCGGCACTGCAGAATGATGACGACGACGAAGAGGTGCACGACCAGCATCACCATGCGGATCAGCGCGGCGTAACCGGCGCGATGCAGCCCGAGCAGCAGCGCCACATTGGCGAAGGCGATGCCGGTGACGCCGACACCGACGATGCGGCGCGCCCAGATCTCGATATAGGCCGCGGTCTCGGCCCGCACCGGGAATAGGCCGAATGGCCCCGCCAGCGCACGGACCAGGCAGATCAGCCCGCGCGAGAACGCATAGGCGTTGACGACCGCGAGGATCACGAGGCGCACCGTCGTGGGCTCGCCGATCTCCGTTCCGAGCAGCGCGGTGGCGATGCCGACGAAGACGAACACGGGAAGCAGCTCGAGCACGAAGCGTCCAAGCACGAAGGGCAGCCGCAGCATGACCTGCCAGACCCGCGCCAGACTGTGGCGGCGCTTTTGCAATTCAGGTGCTGGCGTCACGTCGGCCACCGATGACGGTGGATCGGCAAGGGGCAGCGCCTGTGCCGGCAGGCGCGCGGTTTGCGGCACGCGTCCTTCCAGAAACGCGACCGGACGGCGGATCAGACGGAAGATCACCCATTCGGCCGCGAGCGCGCAGCCGAGCACCAGCGCGAGCTTCCAGGCGATCTCGATCAGGAGATTGTAAGCCGCGGGGTCGTTCGCGGTGCGCATGATCCAGTAGTAGAAGGCCGGGAAGTGCGTGAGCGTCCGCGCCATGCCGGCGATCTCGCTCGATATCTCGCCGATCTGCTCCGACACCGTGAGCATGAGCTGCGCACCAAGGCCATCGGCCGCAAGCGGGATCGGCGATTTCTGTTCGGGCGCAGGCTGCTGCGGACCGGACGCATTGGCGATCGCGCGCAGCGTGTCGATCATCTGCGCGCGCTTCTTGTCATCCTGCAGGGTTTCCAGTGCGCGCTTCGCCTCATCGGGCGACAGCGCGGTCGCACCCTTGACGTCCGGCGCGGGCGGCGCGGCGCGAGCCGGGGAGACAGACGAGATGGCGAGGAAGAGCGCTGCGAGAAGCGCCGGGACAAGCTTATGCGACACGCGGATTCCCTAGAAAAAATGAATGCGCCGGCGGCGACGGAACCGCCGCCGAAGCACATGCGTCATGTCGGATGACTGCTATTCGCCCCTGCCCTGTGTCGGAAATTGGCCTTTGAGGCGACATTCTCTTGGCATTTGCCGCAATGCAGGATCAGAGACGGCGCCGCCTCGGCCAGGCGAAACGCCATTCAAACGCTGTGCGCGCAAACAGCCCGCCCGTCATTCCGGGATTCGGCCCGGAATGACGGCGAGGAGGAGGAGAGTGAGCAGTATATGAAAATGCATTCGTCGGGGCGGCCTCAGCACGGCCATCACAACGATCGATGTGATGCAAAATACAGCGCCGGGAAGGTAGGGGCCATGCCTCACTGATGCAGCCCGCTAAACCTTGACCCGGCGTGCCGTTCGCGGTTTCCGCCGCTATGCGATAGTCCGAACGAGCTCCATCGCAATTAACGCGGCTGGATTTGCGGAGGTGGCGTCATAGACCTCCCCTTGCTCATGAAGTGGACGTTACGCGTCGCTTGTTTGCGACCACGGAGATGCTCCTCCTGAGACACAAAACTGTCAAGCAGGATCGATGACCGAAGGATCACATTTGAACGCGCGAGTTCCCTGGACGGCTGCGCCCCCATCATGAATCGCCGGCCGCGCTCGGCAATGGGGAGCGCTTCCGCGCGATGTCGCCGACATTGAGGAGCAGCGGGGGCATGGTGACATCATGCCCCTGTTTTGCCCGACGAGTCAAACAAGCTTCTTAAAATCCGAACAACAGCGAAGCGTTCGCCAAGCCATTGATTCCGCAGGTACCGGCTACTGTGCATGGGGTTGTTTTCGCAGTTATTGTCCGTGACCGGCGCAGGCCGCCTAGAGAAACATGTCTGCCAGGTCGACCGTCGATGACTTTCCGATCTGGTCGAAGTTTCGCGCCAGCCAGCTTCGCGCCGCATCGCGGCCCTCGTCGCGCAGGCGACACAACAGGCTCCATTCGGGGTGGAACTGCGTGGCCGTGCCGAGCTGCGACATCAACAGGTCGTTGCCGATCCAATGCATGTACATGCGGCTGTGCCTGTCGCTGTCGAGCTCGCCATCGTCGATCAGCCGCGTGGCGAAGGCGATCGCGCGCATCTCGCGCATCAAGGACGAATTGAAGCTGATCTCGTTGATGCGGTGGAGGACATCGGCCGCGCTGGTCGGCAGCTCGTCGCGCCTGATCGCCGTGACCTGCACGATGATGACGTCGTGACTGCCCTTGCGATAGATCAACGGATAGATCGCGGGATTGCCGAGATAGCCGCCGTCCCAATAATGCTCGCCGTCGATCTCGACGGCCTGGAAATAGGGCGGCAGGCAGGCCGAGGCGAGCACGGTTTCCGCCGTGAGCAGCGGGCTCTGAAACACCTTGATCTTGCCGGTGCGGACGTTGGTGGCGTTGAGAAACAGCTGCGGCGCCTCCGGCGAGGAATTGAGCCGGTCGAAATCGACCACGCGCTGCAGCAGCGAGCGAAGCGGATTGAAATGAAAGGGATTGAGCAGGCCCGGCGGCAGCGTGTGTGTCAGTGTGTGGATGACGGCATGGACCGGATGATATTCCGGCGGCAGCTTCAGCGCCTGGATCCACTGGTTCAGCGGCGACATCAGATCGTACGCCATGTCCATGCGCGACACTTCGTACCAGAATGCATGCAGGCTCTCCCGCGCGGCCTCCGCACCTCCGTGCGCCATGCCGGAGGCCATCACGACGGCATTCATGGCGCCGGCACTGGTGGCGCTGATCGCCTCGATCGCGAGCCTGCCGTCTTCGAGCACCTGGTCGAGCACGCCCCAGACGAAGGCGCCGTGCGCGCCGCCGCCCTGAAGCGCGAAGTTGACGGTCTTGCGGTCCGCGGTCCGATCAGCTGTCACTTTGCTTGCTTCTTGCCTCCCGTCCCCTCTTTCTCCAGCGCCTTGCGCACCTGCTCGAACTCCGCGAGTGAGGCCTTGTCGGCACGGGGAAAGCGCAGATCGAGCTTTTCGAGCGTCGCGTTGATCACCGAGCCGATCACGACGCGGGCGAACCATTTGTGATCGGCGGGCACGACGTACCAGGGCGCATGGGAGGTCGCCGTGTGGCGCACGATGTCCTGGTAGACCGCCTGGTAGCGCGGCCACAGCGCGCGCTCCTTGATGTCGTCCATGGAGAACTTCCACTGCTTGGCCGGATCCTCCAGTCGGTCGAGGAAGCGCTCGCGCTGCTCGTCCTTGGACACGTTGAGGAAGAACTTCAGCACCACGGTGCCGTTGCGGCAGAGATAGCGCTCGAATGCGGCGATGTCCTCGAACCGCTCCTTCCAGATGTTCTTCGTGACCAGCTTTTGCGGCAGCTTCTCCTTGGCGAGAATCTCCGGATGCACGCGCGTCACCAGGCATTCCTCGTAATGGGAGCGGTTGAAGATACCGATATGCCCGCGCTCGGGCAGCGCGACGACGTGACGCCAGAGGAAGTCGTGGTCGAGCTCCTTGCTGCTCGGCGCCTTGAAGGCCGTGACTTCGCAGCCCTGCGGATTGATGCCCTCGAAGATCGCCTTGATCGCACTGTCCTTGCCGCCGGCGTCCATGGCCTGGAACACGATCAGCAGCGACCAGCGGTCCTGGGCGTAGAGCTTCTCCTGGAATTCGATCAGCCGCTTCTTGTTGGCGTCGAGAATCGCCTGCGCCTTCTCCTTGTCGAGATCGCCCTTCTCGTTGGTCTTGTGGTCCTTGAGGTGAAACTTGCCCGAGCCATCGTAGCGAAATGGCGTGATGTAGCGGTCAAGTTCATGTGCGAGCGATTTTGACGGCTTCTTGCTCATGAGCGCGGGATACCTTGCGTTGCGGCTTCAGTCGGTCGAGCAAGCTACCAAGGATGCCCTTGGGAAGGAATATGATGAAGAGCACGAGCAGCACGCCGTAGACGAGATTGTCCCAGCCGACCGCCTTGGTGCCGAAACCGATGCGCAAGGTCTCGGCCAGGAGAATGGTGATGATGGCTCCGACGGTCGGTCCCAACGAGACGAACAGGCCGCCGACGATCGCCGCGAACACCATCTGCAGCGACACCGCGATGCCGCTGACCGTGTCGGGGGTGATGAACATCTGGTACTGGCAGTAGATCGCGCCTGCGAGCGCCGTCATCAACGCGCTGAGCAGCGTGATCTTCAGCTTCTCGGCGGTGACGTCGACGCCGGCCGCAGCCGCAGCGTCCTCGTCCTCCGAGATCGCCTCCAGCGCATAGCGGGCCATGCTGCGGTCGACCCAGTGCCAGACCACGATGCCGAACAGCCAGACCGCGAGTGCGATCAGATACCAGGTCGTCTTGTCGTCGAACTGCAGCGCCAGCAGCTTGTTGCCGGACGCGCGGTTCGGGGTGTAACCGAGCGAGCCGCCGGTATAGTCGCGCGTCGCCGTGATCACCTGAAGCACGATGCCTGACAGCGCCAGCGTCACCAGCACGAAATAATGCCCGGTGATGCGGAAGCGGAAGCAGGGATAGCCGACGATCATTGCCAGCGCGCCGGCCGCCGCCATGCTGATGGGAATGCCGATCCAGGGCGACAGTCCCAGGTGATTCCACAACAGCGCAGTGACATAGGCGCCAATCCCCATGAAGCCGCCATGTCCGAGCGAGACCAGGCCGAACCGCCCCATCATCGACCACGAGGTATAGGCGAACGACCAGATCAGGATCAGCACCAGGATGTGCAGATGATAGGGATCGCGATAGACGAAGGGCAGCGCGACCAGCGCCGCCAGTCCTACCCCCCATGCAGCAAGACGTCCCTGCCCCGTCATCGGCGCCTCGCAAGCAGGCCCGCGGGCCGGATGAACATCATGACGATGAAGAAGGCGAAGGCGAGCACATAGCCCCATTCGAGGTCGGAGAACAGGCCGCCGAGCGAGATGATCTCCGCGAACACGAAGGCAGCGATGAAGCCGCCGATGAAATTGCCGAGGCCGCCGAGCACGCAGATCAGGAAGGTGATCGGCCCGAAGGAGAGGCCGACGAAGGGATGCACGTCATATTGCAGCACCAGGAGGCAGGCGGCGAGGCCGGCGAGCGCGCCGCCGAGCGCGGAGGTGATGAGGTAGATCCGCTTGGTGTCGACGCCCATCAGCGCCATGATCTGCCGATCCTGCGAGATGGCGCGGATCGCGGTGCCGGTGAAGGTGCGCGTCATGAACAGATAGACGGCGACCATGCCGACCAGTGCGGCCACGAACGAAAGCAGCCGTGCGTAGCTGAAGTTCATGTCGCCGAAGGCGAGCACCGGCAGGCGGATGCCGAGATTGCGGAAGTCGATGCCGAAGGCGACGGTGGCAAAGCTCTGCAGCACGAACAGCACGCCGCCGGTCGCCAGCAGCTGGTTGATCGGCGGCGCAGTCAGCAGCGGCGCGATCACGAGGTAGTGCAGCGCCGCGCCAAGCACGGCGACCAGCAGGATGGTGAGCGGGGCGGCAACGAAATAGCTGAGGCCATAATACTGCACCATGAAATACATGCCATACATGCCGATCATCACCAGCTCGGCGTAGCAGATCCAGGTCACGTCGATGACGCCGAAAATCAGGTTGAGCCCGAGCGCGAGCAGCGCCAGCACGCCGCCGAGCAGGATGCCGTTGATCACGGCCTCCAGCAGATAGATGTCGAAAATGTCCAGGAACGCCTGCATGCCCGTCACACCCCGAGATAAGCTTCCTTGACCGTGTCGCTCGCCAGCATCTCCGCCGAGGTGCCGGACGCCCGGATCGTGCCCGCCTCGATCAGATAGGCGCGGTCGACCACCTTCAGCACCTGCTGCACGTTCTGCTCGACGATCAGCACCGTCAGCCCGCTGGCGCGGATCCGCTTCACCAGCTCGAACACCTGCTGCACCACGACCGGCGCAAGTCCGGCCGACGGCTCATCGAGCAGCAGCAGCTTTGGATTGGACATCATCGCGCGGCCGATCGCGCACATCTGCTGCTCACCGCCGGACATGGTGCCGGCCATCTGGTGGCGGCGTTCCTTCAGGCGCGGAAACAGGTCGAACACCACCTCCAGCCGCTCGGCGTAGCGGTCCCGCGCCTCCTTCATGAAGGCGCCCATCTTGAGATTGTCGTCGACCGTGAGCTGCGGAAACAGCCGCCGATTCTCCGGCACATGCGCGATGCCGAGGCTGACGATCTTGTGCGCCGGTGTCGCGACGACATCGACGCCTTCCATTCGGATCGATCCGCGCGAGGGACGGATCAGGCCGGAGATGACGCGCATCAAGGTGGTCTTGCCGGCGCCGTTGGGGCCGATGACGCCGACGGCTTCGCCGGCCTTCACGTCGAGATTGACGTCGAACAGCGCCTGGAAGGTGCCGTAGCCGGCATTGACGCCGCGGAGCTCCAGCATCGGCTAACCTCCCGCGCGACGGCGCGCTTCGGCGGCCGCGGCCTGCGTGGTCTCGGCATCGGTGCCGAGATAGACCTCGATGACGCGCGGATCGCCGGCGACCGCGCTCGGCAGGCCTTCCGAGATCTTCTCGCCGTGATCGAGCACCATGACGCGGTCGACGACGCGCATCAGGACGCCCATGATGTGCTCGACCCAGATGATGGTGATGCCGAGCTCGTCGCGGATGTTGCGCAGCATGTCGGCGGCCTGGTCCATCTCGGCCTCGTCGAGCCCCCCGAGGCTCTCATCGGCGAGCAGCAGCTTTGGCGCGGTGGCGAGCGCCTTCGCAAGTTCAAGCTTCTTCAGCCCCGCTGCGCCGAGGCCATCGACGCTGGCATGGCGATCGGTCGGCAGGCCGACCATCGCCAGCGAGCGCTCGGCCGCCTCCTCGGCCTTGGCGCGGCTGTGGCGGCCCTGGCCGTAGAAGCCGGCGAGCGCGACGTTCTCGAAAATGCTGAGGCGACGGAACGGCCGCGGAATCTGGAATGTGCGGCCGATGCCGCTGTTGATGATCCGGTGCGGCGCGAGGCCCGCGATCTCGTGGCCGGCAAACAGGATCGAGCCGGAGGTCGGGGCCAGCGTGCCGGAGAGCATATTGAAGATCGTGCTCTTGCCCGAGCCGTTGGGGCCGATCAGGCCGAGGATCTCGCCCTGGTCGACCCGGAACGACACGTTATTCACGGCGGTGAAGCCGCCAAACCGCTTCACCAGCCCGCTGACTTCCAACACCGGAGCGCTCCGCTACTGGTTGCTGTAGGTGGTGCCCTTCGGCAGCGGCAGCACGGCCTCACGCTGCGCCTGACTCTTGGGCCACACCACATAGGACTTGTCGTCGACGTACTGGATCACGACGGGGAACGAGCGTTCGTTCTGGCCGGCCATTGGCGAGCCCTCGCCGTGGAATTTGACGCCGAAGCCGAGCATGGTGCCGCCTTCGGGTATGTCGGTGTCGAGTGCGGCCTTGCGCAGGGAGTCGGGATCTATGCCGCCATATTTCTTGATCGCTCGTGGCAGCACGTCGGTCAGGAACAAGTAGGTGTTGGACGCAGCCATGCCGACATGGGCCGAACGGATGGCGACGCCCGGCTTGCGCTTGTCGAACTCCTCGCCAACCGCCTTGATGATCGGCGGCAGCTTCGCATCCATGCTCTTCTGGTTGGCGAGCCAGATCGAGATCGGATCGGTGTTGAAGACGTAGTTTACATCGGCGCCCAGGCCTTCCTTTAGCTTCTCATAGACCCCGTAGCCGGCACCATGTCCCACCAGTGCGCCGAACTTCAGCCCCTGTTCGCGGGCTTGCCGGAGCAACAGGGTGATGTCGGGATTGTAGCCGGTGTGGAAGATGACATCCGGCTTGGCTCGCTTCAGCTTGGTGACCAGCGCAGACAAATCCGGGGCCGTCGCCGAATAGCCCTCCCTGAGCACGATGTTGAAACCGGCCTTCTTGGCGCCGGCCTCATTGCCTTTGGCAACGTCGACGCCGTAGGCGCCGTCCTCATGGATGATGGCGACCCGCAGGTCTTTCGGATCCTTGCCTAACTTTTCCTTCGTGTTCTGCGCGATGAAGTCCATCGTCATCATACCGAACTGATCGCCGGAGGCCTGCGGGCGAAACACGTATTTGTAGTTCTTGTTCTCCAGCACCGCGGAAGAAATGCAAGTCGTGATCCACATGAACTTCTTCAGCTGCTCGACGCGCGCTGCCACCGGCACGCACTGCGCCGAGGAAAAGAAGCCGAGCAGCATGTCGACCTTTTCCTGCTCGATCAAACGGACCGCTTCATTGATGGCGACATCCGGCTTGCTCTGAGCATCGGCATAGATTGCCTCGATCTTGTAGCCCTCGACGTTCTTCGCGCTGTACTGATCCAGCATGATCCTTGCGCCGGTATATTGCAGCTCCGAACCGCCGCCGGCGAGCGGGCCGGTCAGATCATAGATGACGCCGATCTTGAGCTTCTTCTCTTGGGCCTGGGCCGAAGCCACCAAGCCCGTCGCTGATATCGCGACCAACAGCCCACGTACCAAGCGGGCAGCCATGCGCAGGCGCATCTAAACCTCCCTGGACGATTGTGCATTGCATTCTTGTTGCTTTTGCTTTTTTGCCCATCACATGGGCTGCGCGCGGCGATGTCAAGCCTCGCGCTCAGCGCGAGGCGAACTGCTGCTCGACAAAGGCCGTGACAAATCGCGGCATGGCCGGCGTGAGATCGCTCATCCCGCGCACGAGATGAATGGCCGACAGTTCCGGCTCGGTCTCGCGTGCAAGATTGGCCTCGATCCGGGCGCGGGCCACATCGCCGGGCATATCCAGGTTGATGACCTGCAGCATTGCAATCGAGGGGCCGGTGACGACGCAATGCCAGCCCGGCTCGACCCGGTAGTCGGCCGCAGTCAGGCCGGTCTCTTCCCCAAGCTCTCGGACGACACTGCCGGGAATGTCGAGCACCCCCTCCGTGACATCGTCGAGATCCGGCGTGCCCGAGGGGAAATAGACGCGGCCGGCATTGGCGGTATGGGGCGCCATCTCGCCCATGATGAAGGCGCCGTCGGACGCGCGCAGCGCACCCATGCCAAAGCCGTTGAACACGGCCTTGTCGGGAAAGCCCCAGTCGCGCCAGGCGAGGAAGCTTGCGAAATCGGTCTCGAAATAGGTCGCGGTCAGATGACCGTCCCTGAACATTGCATCGCGCCCGAGCAGGACGCGGCCGTTCCAGATCTTCGGCCGCTCACGCTGCTTCTCGGCGAAATGCGCCGCGATCTCCGCGCGCCGTTCCTCCGCGAACGGCCAGACGATCGGTCGCACGGCAAGGTCAAGCGTCGTGACGCGATGAATGACCGGTGACGTCATGACGCCTGGTTACCACGCCTTCGCGTCAGCTATTTGGCGCTCCCGGTGGTCTTCTTGGCCTGATCGACGAATTTGTTGGTGAAGGTCTTGCTGACGTCGATCTTGGCGTTCGCCACCTCGGGCGAACCGACGCTGAACACCGCAAGCACGGCGTCGGCGCCCTTCGGGTCCATCTTGCCGGTCTCGGAGAACATCGGAATCGTGTTCTTCAGCGCGGCGAGATAGAGGTCCTTGTTCTTGCCGACCGTCTCCTCCGGCATCTTCGCCATGATCTCCTCGGGCGAATGCGAATGGATCCAGGCAAGCGTGGCCAGGATCGCGTTGGTCAGCGCCTGCGTCTCCTTCTCGTGGCCATTGACCCAGGCCGCCGTCGAGTACAGCGCGCCGCCAGGATATTCGCCGCCAAAGGTCTCGAGCGTATCCTTCTGCGTACGGGTGTCGCTGAGGATGCGGAGATCCTTGTGGCTGCCCTGGAGCACGGTGACGGAGGGATCGAGCATCACGGCCGCGTCGATCTGCCCCTGTTCCATCGCGGCGACCGCGGTGGCGCCGAGGCCCACGCCGATCACGGCGGCGCTGGTGGGATCGAGCCCGTTCTTCTTCAGCATGTATTTGAGGAAGAAGTCGGTGGAGGAGCCGGGTGCGCTGACGCCGACCTTCTTGCCGGCGAGATCCTTGACCGACTTGATGTCATTGGTGCGCGAGGGCGCGACCACCAGCACAAGGCCGGGATAGCGGTCATAGACCACGAAGGACTGCAGCTCCTGCTTCTTGGCGGCGAGGTTGACGCAATGGTCGAAATAGCCGGAGACGACGTCGGCGCTGCCGCCGAGCACGGCCTTGAGCGCGTCCGAGCCGCCCTTGAGGTCGACCAGCTCAACATTGAGGCCGGCCTTCTCGTACTCGCCGAGCTGCTTGGCCAGCACCGTCGGCAGGTAGCACAGGCAGGAGCCGCCGCCGACCGCGACGGTGACCTTGCTTTGGGCTGCGGCAAGCGAGGTGGTGAGCGTCAGCGCGAGCAGCGCGCCGGCGAGCCTGGCAATCGTGTTCTTCATTGGTTTCCTCCGTTCGGCCGGCGGCACCATAGAGCAGCGGGCCTGGCTTGAGAAGCACTGCCTAAGTGGGCTGGCCATCGGCCCTTCGGCGCAATAGCATGGCTGAACAAGAACAATTCCTGATGGGGAGGATGATCCATGAATCGCCTTGTTGCCGGGCTGTCGCTCGCCGCCGCCTTTGCCGCCGGATGCGGCGCAAACCAGCTGCTCCGGCCGGCGCTGGCCGCCGAAAACATCACCGCACAGCTCATCCACACCGGCGAGATGGAGGGTGATGCGCTCGGCCCCGCCAACAATGTCGGCTACCGGTCCAAGATGTTCGCAAGCGCCGACGGCGCCACCGTCTCGATCCAGGTCGGCAATGTGCCCAAGCACATGCATCCCAACACCAACGAGATCCAGTACATCCTGGACGGGACCGGGACGATCTGGCTCGGCGACAAGGAGGTCACGGTCAAGCCGGGCGACCTCGTCATCATTCCGAAGGGTACGGCGCATGGCGGCACCAAGCCGATCAGCGGTCAGGTCAAGGCGATCGCCATCAAGACGCCGCCGCAGGCGCCGGATGACACCAAGCTGCTGGATTGATGACGGTGAGCTCCCTCTCCCGCTTGCGGGAGAGGGCTGGGGAGAGGGTGCCTCCGCGCCGGGACAATCCCCCAGAGGAGAAAACCCTCACCCGGCGCTCCGCGCCGACCTCTCCCGCAAGCGGGAGAGGTTAACTGCCGCCGCGGCTCGCACCAATTCTTGCAATAAGCATTGCAGCTAGCCGCGCCCATCCGATGCGGTCGGCCGCCACACCAAAAGGCGCCGCTCGACCAACGTCACGCCGTAGTCGATCAGGATGACGAAGGCCGACAGCACGAACATGCCTGCGAACACGCCGGCAACGTCGAAGACGCCCTCGGCCTGCTGGATCAGATAGCCGAGCCCGGCCGCCGATCCCAGATATTCGCCGACGACCGCGCCGACCACAGCGAAGCCGACCGAAGTGTGCAGCGAGGAGAACATCCACGACAGCGCCGACGGCCAGTAGACGTGCTGCATCAGCTGCCGCTCGCTCATGCCGAGCATGCGGCCGTTGTCGAGCACGGTACGGCTGACTTCCTTGACGCCCTGATAGACGTTGAAGAAGACGATGAAAAACACCAGCGTCACGCCGAGCGCGACTTTGGACCAGATGCCGAGCCCGAGCCATAGCGCGAAGATCGGCGCCAGCACGACGCGCGGCAGTGCGTTGACCATCTTGACGTAGGGGTCGAACACCGCGGCGACCAGCGGCTGGCGCGCGAACCAGAATCCGATCAGCACACCGCCGGCCGACCCGATCACGAAGGCAAGGATCGATTCCGTCAGAGTGATGCCGAGATGCTTCCAGATCACGCCGGACGCGAACCACTTCACGATCTGGCTGAACACGTCGAACGGATTGGAGAAGAAGAACGGCGGCAGCAGGATCTTGCCGAACACGGGGACGGTCGACAGCACCTGCCACAGCACGATGCACACGACCGCGACCAGAACCTGCAGCGCAAACAGCGTCGGGCGCGACATCAGACCGCCTCCGCCGCGTGGGTGGACTGCGCATAGCCCTTCATCACCTCGTCCTTCAGCACGCTCCAGATCTCGCGATGGAGCGCATGGAACTCCTTGTCGAGGCGCACCTCGAAGATGTCGCGCGGACGCGGCAGGCTGACGCGCCAGTCGCCGATGATGCGCGAGGACGGCCCCGCGGACATGATCACCACGCGGTCGGCGAGCGCAATCGCCTCTTCCAGATCGTGCGTCACGAACAGCACCGCCTTGCGGTCGGCGTTCCACAGGTCGAGCAGCAGATTGCCCATCACCTGGCGCGTCTGCGCATCAAGTGGCCCGAACGGCTCGTCCATCAGCAGGATTTTTGGATCTCGAATCAGAACCTGTGCCAGCGCCACGCGCTTGCGCTGACCGCCGGAGAGCATGTGCGGATAGCGGTTCGCGAAGGCGCCGAGGCCCACGGAGGTCAGCCATTTTCGGGCCTGCGGGAGCGCCTCGCTGCGCGACGTGCCCTTGATCTCGAGCCCGATCGCGACATTGTCGAGCGCGGTCTTCCAGGGGAACAGCGCGTCGGCCTGGAACAAATAGCCGGCATCCCGGTTCAGCCCCGCCAGCGGCCGGTCGAATATCTTGACACTGCCCGCGGCGGGCTTGAGCAATCCGGCCGCGACATTGAGCAGCGTCGATTTCCCGCAGCCGGTCGGGCCGACGATGGCAACGAACTCGCCCTGCGCGACCGCAAGGTGCGCCTTCTCCACCGCCGTATAGACCCGGCCGTCCCCCAGCCGGAACGCAACCTTGGTATCTTCCAGCGCCACTGCCGTTGGCGTCGTCATGTGTTTCCTCCGAATTCAGGCGATGCCTTAGCCTCTCGCGCGGCCAAGTTCAATCAAGCCGCCAAGCGTGCTACGCATGGGCCTGGCCGTGCTCCCCCTCCAGGGGAGGGTAAGAGAAAAGCGAGCCTACCCGCGATGCCCTCCAAGCTGGCGATCAGCTACCAAAAGGTAACCAGGAGATTCGGCTCCCTCACAGCCGTCGACGATGTATCGCTCGACATCGCCGAGGGCGAATTTCTGGCCATCGTCGGCGGCTCCGGCTCGGGCAAGACCACGCTGCTGCGCCTCGCCAACCGGCTGATCGAGGCCGATGGCGGCACGATCATGGTCGAGGGCGAGGACGTGCGGAACGTCGATCCGGTCGCGCTGCGGCGCCGGATCGGCTACGTTTTCCAGAGCGGCGGGCTGTTTCCGCATCTGAGCGTCGCCGACAATGTCGGAATCACGCCAAGACTGCTGGGCGAGCCGGCAGCGACCATCGCAAGGCGCGTCGACGAGCTGCTGGAGCTCGTGCAGCTGGACCGCACCGCACATCGCGATCGGCTTCCCGAAGCACTCTCCGGCGGCCAGCGCCAGCGCGTCGGCGTGGCGCGAGCGCTCGCCGCAAAGCCCCGCATCGTGCTGATGGACGAGCCGTTCGGCGCGCTCGATCCCCTCACCCGCGATGCGCTCGGCGAGGATTTTCGCGACCTGCACCGCAAGCTCGGCCTGACCACCGTCATGATCACGCATGACATGACCGAGGCGATCCTACTCGCCGACCGCATCGCCGTGATGCGCGGCGGAAAGGTGCTGGCGCAGGGCACGGCCGCAGAGCTCTCGGGCAGCAGCGACGATTACGTGCTCGAGCTGTTGCGCACGCCGCGGCGCCAGGTCGAGCGGCTGAATACGTTGCTGCCGAAGAGCGGTGCGGCATGAGCCTCTTCACCGATCCGCGCTGGGGCGAGGCGCTGTCGCATCTGGCGGACTATCTCGGCAACCATGTGCGGGTGAGCCTTGCCGCGCTGGCGCTTGGCCTCGCCGTCAGCCTGCCGCTTGCGATCCTGACACGCAACCGTCCGGCGCCGCGCGGCATCCTGCTCGCGCTCGCCAGCATCGTGCAGACCGTGCCGGGACTTGCACTGCTCGCGCTGTTCTATCCGCTGCTGCTGCTGGCGGCGTCGGTCGCGCTCACCTGGTTCGGCGTTTCCTTCTCGGCGTTCGGCTTTCTGCCGGCGATGCTGGCGCTGGCGCTCTATTCGATGCTGCCGGTGCTGCGCAACGGCATCACCGGCCTCAACGGCATCGATCCTGCGCTGATCGAGGCCGCCAAGGGCGTCGGCATGACGCCGCGTCAATCGCTCGTCATGGTCGAGCTGCCGCTGGCACTGCCGGTGATGATGGCGGGCATCCGCACCGCCGCGGTGTGGGGTGATCGGCACCGCGACGCTCTCGACGCCGATCGGGCAGACCAGCCTCGGCAACTACATCTTCGCCGGGCTCCAGACCCAGAACTGGGTGTTCGTGCTGTTCGGCTGCATTGCCTCGGCCCTGCTCGCGCTCGCAGTCGACCAGCTGCTTGGCCTGATCGAGAGTGGCCTGCGCCGGCGCAGCCGCTTGCGCGCGGGCCTCGGTGCGGTCGGAATCGTCGCGCTCGTCGCCGCAACGCTGGTGCCGACGATGGGACGCTCGTCGTCAGGCTATGTCGTCGGCGCAAAAACCTTCGCCGAGCAATATGTTCTGTCGGCGTTGATGAGGGACCGCCTCCAGGCGGCGGACCTCTCGGCCACGGCACGCTCCGGCCTCGGCTCCAGCGTGATCTTCGAGGCGCTGAAGGCGGGCGACATCGATCTCTATGTCGATTATTCCGGCACGCTCTGGGCCAACCAGCTCCATCGTACCGACATCAAACCGCGCGCGGAGCTGGTCGCCGAGCTGAAGACGGCGCTCGCGAAGGAGAACATCACCCTGCTCGGCGAGCTCGGCTTCGAGAATGCCTATGCGCTGGTAATGCCAAGAAAGCGCGCCGAGGCGCTTGGCATCCGCACCATCGCCGACCTCAGCGCACATGCCTCGGCGCTGTCGATTGCCGGCGACTACGAATTCTTCTCGCGCCCCGAATGGGCGGCCCTGCAAAAGGCGTATGGGCTCCAGTTCCGCGCCCAGCGCCAGATGCAGCCGGACTTCATGTATGCGGCGGTTGCCAGCGGCGAGGTCGACGTCATCGCCGGCTACACCAGCGATGGTCTCATCGCCAAATACGATCTCATCGCGCTCGACGATCCCAAACACGCGATCCCACCCTACGACGCCATTTTGCTGCTCGCGCCCAAGCGCGCCGGCGACGAGCGGCTCAAGACGGCGCTGCAACCGCTGCTCGGCAAGATCGACATCGCCACCATGCGCGAAGCAAACTTGCGCGCCAGCGGCAACGACGCGAATTCGTCGCCGGATGCGGTGGCGAAGTGGCTGTGGGGGAAGGTGGGCAAGCAGTAGGCCGGGATTTCGTAGGGTGGGCAAAGGCGCGTAAGCGCCGTGCCCACCGTCTCTGGACACGCGCGACAGGATGGTGGGCACGCTTCGCTTTGCCCACCCTACGATCCAGGTCTCGCGCAGCGATCAGGGCTACAATCCCCGGATCATCCCCGCATTGATCAGCAGCCGGTTCAGCCGCCGCGCCTCGGCGCCGTCCTTGCAGCCGTAGAAGAGGCCCTTGCAGCGGAGCATGACCGCCTTCTGCTCGGCGAAGGACGGGTCGAGCGGGATGCCGGCGGCTTCCTGGATCACCAGAGGCAGATACGGGCCGTCGATCGTGTCCATCACGGCATCGCTCTTGACCGGCTCGAAATTGACAGCGTCGATCGCGTAATAGGTCGCATAGAGGCGCGGATCGTAAGCGTCGAGCTTCTTGCCGATCGCGCCCTCGTCGAGCCCGGGCTCGAGCAGCTTCGGCGCAAATTCGGGCTGATGATCGCCATAGCGCACGATCAGGAAGGGCTCGCCGGGAAAGGTCTTCTTCAGGCCGGCGACGAACGCCTTGTACTGCTCGGCGCTCATCGCCTGCCGGCGCAGATATTCGTCGATCGACGCCACATTGCCCGGCGCGCGCCAGTTCGGCAGCAGGTCCGGGCGGAAGCGGGTCTCCCAGGGGAAATGATTGGCACCGAGATAGATGAAGGTGAACAGCGGCTTGTTCGGCGGCTGCTGGCCCATCAGCTGGAGCGCCTTGTCGTAGAAGAAGCTGTCGGGCTCGACATCCTTCGCGCCGAGGTCTTTCGAGTCGAGGAAGCGCTCGATGCCGGTCGTCATCTGGAAGCTGCGTGCGCCCATGAAGCCGCCATAGGCGGGATAGAGCGACAGCGTGTCGTAGCCGCAGCGGCGGAGCGCCAGCGGCAAGCCGCGCTCGACACGGCCTGTTGCGATGCGCGTCACGAAATAGGCGAAGCGACCGAACGAGCGCGAGGAGAGCCCTGCGAGCACGTTGTATTCGGTGAACCAGCTCGGCCCGCCATTGCTCTCGGCGAGGAACGTGCGCTGCTTGCCGTCCCACGACTTGAAATGATCGCCATAGCGCGGCGGCACCTTGATGCCCTGAGCGGAGCGGATGTCGAAGCTGGATTCATCATGGATCATGATGATGTTCGGCCGGCGGCCGGCGGGATGGCAGGCATCGACCAGCGGCATGTTGAGCCGCTCGTTGGTTGCGGCGGCGGACTCCATGAAACCATATTGGATGAAGTCGGAGACCGAACTGACGCCCGAGCGGAAGAACTTCGAGAGATAGCCGTCATCGTAATAGCCGCGCCAGGCCTCATCCGGATGGTAGAGCGAATAGCCGACCAGGGCGGCGAGACAAGCGAGCTTGCAGGCGAACGCCGGCAGGCGGCGGATGCGGAACGGATCGAGCCACCACAGCGCATACATCAGCGGCAGCGTGACGAGGCCCGCCAGGATCACCGACCAGCGCAAATTCGGGAAGATCGTGAACAGGAACGCGACGGTGTCGCGGTCGATCATCATCAGGTCGATGAAGTTGACCGTCATCTGCACGACGTCGTGCTTGAGCCGCGACAGCAGCACCAGCACGACGACCATGGTCAGCGACAGCGCACCCGACAGCGCCGGCCGCCGCAGCAAGGTGATCCAGAAGAAGTTAAGGATGCCCCAGGCCAGCGCGAAGGACAGGCGCGAGCCGAAATCGGTCTCGGTCTCGTACATCAGCGCGAGCGCCGCCAGATGCGGCGCTGCAACGGCGAGCAGCCGCCAGATGCCGAGCGCGGCGACGCTCGCCAGCACGGCGGTAGTGGCAGAAGGACCTGGATTGGGCGCGGACGCCATCAACGGCACGCAACTCTGGTCCGGCGCGGGTATGCAAAGCCGTCTGGCCGGCCACAAGACGGCCAGGGCGTCCGGCGCAGCCGGAAGCCTGCACCGTGTCATAAAATTGTAACGGAACAGTCAAGAACAGGCAACGCGTGCCGCGATCCGACGTTCGCTTAATGGTGGTGGGTGGCGAAGTGCCGTCCGCCTTATCCCCTCAGCGCTTCGCGATCCCCGCGATGAACAGGTCGATCACCCCTTCCGCCATCCGCCCGATCTCACCCTCCTCCACGCCCCAGCGCGGAAAGTGGCCGTCGAGATTCATCCGGGCGAAACCGTAGACCAGGGCGCGGCCGGCGATCTGGATGCGCTTGAGGTCGGCCGACCGCAGCAGGCCCTGCGCGGCCGCGTCTGCCAGCATCTGCTCGGTCAGGGCGATCAGCTCGGCGTTGTCGCGCGTCAGCTCCGGCGAGCTGCCATGGGCGAAATAGCGCCCCGTCGAGATGATCTCGAAATGCGCGGGGTTGCGCAGGGCCCAGCGCAGATAGGCGAGACCAAAGGCACGGAAGCGGCCGAGCGGGTCGGCGGCCGGAGCCTCACCCAGCGCCGCCTCGATCTCGGTTCGGAAGCGGCGCTGCGCCTCCCCGGCCGCGGCTGCCATCAGCGCATCGCGGTTGGGGAAGTGTCGGAACGGCGCCCCCGGGGATACCGCGGCCCGGCGCGCGGCCTCGCGTACCGACACTTCGGCGCCTTCCGCGGCGAGTTGCAACGCGGCATCGATCAACACGCGGCGGAGATCGCCATGATGGTAAGGCCGGGCTTCAGACGCTTGGCGGCGGGCGCGCGGCTTGGAGGTCGGACGGGCGGGCATGACACCCCCTTCTAGCATCACTCCATCGTGAATGTAAGCAGCGATTACACCGTTGACGGATACGCGATCCCTAAATGTAATCGATGCTTACATCCAGAAGGAGATCGCCATGTCGCAACGTCAAAGCTGGCTGGAAGGCTGGCGGCTGCTGGCCGCGCTGGTCGTGAGTCTGATCACCCTGAGCCTGTGGATCCCGTCGATGCGGCACTTCGAGGTCGAGGGCATGCGGATGGTGATCCGCTTCACGGCGCGAAGCTCGCTCACGCTGTTCTGCCTTGCCTTCAGTGCCGCGGCACTGGCGCGGCTGTGGCCGAATGCCTGGACGCGCTGGCAGCGTCGCAATCGCCGCTATCTGGGCCTCAGCTTCGCCGCCTCCCACGCCATCCACGCGGCAGCCATCGTCGCCTTCGCCAACATGGATCCGGCCGGCTTTGCCGAGGCGACCTCAGCGGCCTCCTACATATTCGGCGGCATCGGCTATGCCGTTATCATTATCATGAGTGCGACCTCGTTCGACCGCACCGCTGCGCTGCTCGGGCCGCGCGCCTTTCGCGCGCTGCACCTTGTGGGCGGCTACTACCTCTGGTTCCAGTTCATGGTGTCGTTCGGCAAGCGTGTGCCGGCGATGCCGCTTTACGCCGCCTTCCTCATTCCGCTGCTCGTCGTGATGGCGCTGCGGCTGATCGCGATGGCCGCCAATCCACGTGGGCGGACGGCCGAGGCGAGCTGAACGACGGTCACCCCTGCGGCAGCAACCCGAGCCGCTTGGCGATGATGCGGTCGAGCGTCCGTTTCGGCAGCACGGCGCCAATCAGATGGCGCAGCGGATCGGGCGTGATCTGGTAGCGCACCTTGGGGCTCGTCGCCGTGAGCGCTTCGAACACGATTTCGGCGACGCGCTCGGCCGGCAGGCCCTTGGCGCCGAGCTCCATCATGAACGCCATGACCTTGTTGAGGGCCGGCATATAGGGCGAATTCCTGTAGACGGAGAGATCGATCTGTTCGGCCTTGCTCCAGATCGGCGTCTTGACCGCGCCGGGAGCGACGATGATGACATCGATGCCGAACAGCATCAGCTCGCGGCGCAGGCTTTCCGACAAGCCCTCGACGGCGTGCTTGGAGGTGCAGTAAGGCGCCGACAACGGATTGCCGTTCTTGCCTGCAACCGAGCTGATCATCACGATCCGCCCCTTCGGCCCCTTCAGCGAGGGATCGGCGCCGAGCAGCGGCCCGAACGCCTGTGTCGCGATCACAGGACCGATGACGTTGATGTCCATCTGGCGGCGGAAATCATCCGCCGACAATTCGAGCACGGGACCGGCGACCGCGATGCCGGCATTGTTGACGAGGCCGGCCAGCGTCTCCCCGCCCAGCGCCTCGCGGACTTTTCGCGCAGCAGCGAGAACTGCAGCCTCGTCGGTCACGTCGAACAGGAGCGGCGTGAAGTTCGCACCGAACTCCCCCTGAAGCCGGTCGGCATCGGCTTGCTTGCGGACGCTGCCGAAGACACGATAGCCACGCCCGATCATGAGTTTTGCGACGGCCCAGCCGATGCCCGTGGACGCGCCTGTAACGACGACAGACCGCATGATCTCCCCCTCGCGTTTCCCACGATCATGTAGAGGGGAAGGTGCCGGTGCGCAATGCCGCCCAACGCTCCGGCAGGCGCAGCAGTTTACGTGGCTCAGCTAATGGACAGGATCCCGCCCGGCCCGCTCGCGAAGCCGGTAGAATTGGAGCGCAGCCTTTGCGGTACTTGGCTTCAACCGAAGGAAGCTCGCAAAGCACTCCTCCAATCGCTCTTTCGACCGCTCTTTCGACTCCTGGGCGGAGCCGGGCTGAAACGTCAAGATCGCCTTCGTCGTCTCCCAGGATAGCCCGATCGCCTTCGCCAGGATGAGAATCTGCTCGGGCTCAGAGCGGACCAGCGCGCGCTCGATCGCCCCGATCGGCAGATCGGTCATGAGCGACAGCGCAACCGCTGTCTTGTCGAAGCTTCGCTCGCCGATGAAGCCGAGCACGCGCGCCTCGTCGAGTTGCCCGCCCGAATGCAGGGACCTCACCTCGGCCAACGCCCGGGCATGCTCGCTTGAGCCTACGCGCGCCATGGACTGCAGCTCATCGGAGCCCTCCGCGATGGCGCTCCGAATGAGGGCCGCCTGGCGTGGATCGGCTGCCTCCAGCTTGCGCCTCACCATCTCGGAGGCATGAACGAACAATTTCAGCAGGGTCTCGCGCGGGATGTCGGGCCGAGCCCAGATGCACATGGCGAGCGCGCCATTGTCCCGCGCCCGCCTGACGAGCCCAGACATTCCCTGGGGCGAGAAGCTGGCTCCGCCGTTGCCGGCGGTCCGCAGGGCGACAGCGTTGTTGCCGCGCTCGACGAGGACATCGGTGACGGGTTCTCTCAAGCGGATGCGGCCGGCGATGGCCAGCAGGTGATCCTGGCTCTTGGTCCGCGCATTCTCCGCCAAGCTCGCCTCGTCGAGCCGTGGCGAGTGCTCCAGGACCGGCGCCGCCACCTCCGGTGCGTCGTCAAACGCCAGCATGCGGATCGTCCGGCGCGGCGCGTCGGGCAATCTGGAAAGCCTGCTCCCGAAGGCCGCCCGGGCGGTGCATTCAATGTTCTTGAGGAGAGTGCTCATCACCTCGTCGAACAGATCGATCTGCTCGTCCGAAAACTTGCCCGAGCCGAACACGAAGAGATCGGCGACATGCCGCAGGAGCTCGGCGCGCTTCGACAGCTCCGGGTTCGCCAGTGCGATCTCGAGTTGGTCGATCAGGCTGTTCTCCAGATTCATCTCCCGTACTGGCGGTGGAGTTGTCTGTGTTCCTGCGGAGTTCATGAGATCACGCGACGTTTTGCGCCGGCACCGGCGCATCGAAGCAGATTTCGGAGTTCGGCACGGGTCGCCCGAACAGGTATCCCTGGACGAAGTTCACGCCCGCCGCTTGCAGAGCCTCGAACTGAGCGACGGTCTCGACCCCCTTGCCCACCGTGGCGACATCGAGACCGTGCGCCAAAGCCACGGCGGAGGCGACGACCGCCGCGCAATCCCTTCGTGTCGTGCAGCCCTGCACGATCGCCCGGTCGATCTTGAACTTGTCGAACGGGAAACTCTGGAGGTAGCTCCCCGCGGAATAGCCCACACCGCAATTGTCGAGGACGACGCCGACACCGAGGTTCTTCAATTGCCGGACCGTGAGCAGATGAGTCGCCAGATTCCCGTCCAGGAGCGCAGAGTCCGGTATTTCGAGCTCGAGCCGCTCCGGCGACAATCCCGATTCAACCAGCGCGCACAGGACGACGTCCAGTATGTTACCCCGGTGAAACTGGGCGGCACTCATGTTGACGGCGACCCGGATGTGTGGCGGCCAGGCCGCCGCGTCCAGGCAGGCCTGCCGCAAGATCCATTCACCGAGCGGCAACATCAGTCCGGCCTGCTCCGCGATACCAAGGAACTCCAAAGGCGCCAGCATGCCCTTCGACGGGTGATGCCAGCGCACGAAGCATTCCAGGCCCGTCATCTTGCGCGTTCGAACATCGATGACCGGCTGGTAGTGCAGCTCCAGCTCGTCGCGAGCCATTGCCTCCCGCAGCTCACCTTCCATCGACTTCTGTGTGTCGGCAGCTTCCGTCATCTCGGGCTGGAAGATGCGAAAATCGTTTCGGCCGGCGGATTTCGTCGCGTAAAGCGCGACGTCCGCCTTCTGCAGCAAGGTGTCCGCGTCGACGCCGTGCTCCGGCGCGAAGGCAATTCCGACGCTGGTGCCGACACTGACGCGATTGCCGTCCAGATCGAAGGGTTGATCGATCAGCTCGATGATTCTCAGCGCCAGCGCGATCGCGCCTTCGCTCTGATTTTTCTCGTTCTCCTGGATGATCGCGAATTCGTCGCCGCCGAGGCGGGCCAGCACGTCAGTGTCCCGCAGCGACGACCCCAGCCGCCGCGCGACCTCGACCAGCAGCTGGTCGCCTGCAGCGTGACCGAGCGTATCGTTGACGATCTTGAACCTGTCGAGATCCAGCATCAGGACGGTGAATGTCGTGCCGTGGCGCTGCAACCGCTTTGCAGCTTCGTCCAGTTTTTCGGAGAACACTGCGCGGTTCGCAAGACCCGTGAGAAGGTCGTGTTGCGCCAGATATGCGATGCGTTTCTCGCTTCTCGCTCGCTCGGTAATGTCCTCGTGGGTCGTGAGCCAGCCGCCATCGGGCATCATGTGACGCGCGATCGCGACCACCCTGCCGTCGGCAAGTTCCCGGATCTCGCTGAGCTGCTTCACGTTCTGGGTGAGATAGACATCCGGCGCGACGTCGACGAAATGCGTGCCTTGCTCGCGACGATACTCGAGAATCTGCGCCAGCTTCGTTCCGGGCCTGATCCGACCGGGGTCAATGTGGTAGATCTCGCTGTAGCGCGCGTTCGACACCACGATCCGCTGGTCCGCATCGAACATGCAGAGCCCCTGGGACATGTTGTTCAGCGCGGCGTCGAAGCGCATGTTGATCGCCTGGAGCTCCGCGGCCTTCTGAGCCAGCATTTGCTCGCCACGTTTCTGCTCAGTGACGTCTTCGTGCGTCGCCACCCAGCCACCATCCGGCAGCGGCTTGCGCTGGATCAGGATCTGGCGCTGGTCCTTCAGCGCATACTCCTGTTGCCGCTGGGTCGGCATGATCTGGATATGCTGGGCGACCGTTAGCGAGCTCGTTTCGCCACGATCCGCATAGTGCTGCAATATCCGGTGCAGCGGCGTGCCCGGCTGCACCAGATCGTCCGGCAGATCGTACATCTGCTGGTAGCGGCTGTTGGAGACGACCAGGTTCTTGTCGGCATCAAACAGGCACAGGCCCTGATTCATGTTGTTGATCGCGACATCGAACCGCGCATTGATGAGCTTCAGCTCGGCGGCATTTTCGGCCAGCAGGATCTCGCCTCGCCGCTTCTCGGTGATGTCCTGATGGGTCGCGACCCAGCCGCCATCGGCCATGGGCGTGCGCAGGATCGAGATCATCCGGCCGTCGCCAAGCGTGAGGATCCGTGGCGCCCGGTGCTTTGCGCCTTCGAGAAAATCCTCCACGTCGAGCTCGGCTCCCCTCGCCTTGTAGTCGCCCACGATGCTGCTGAGTGGCGTTCCAGGTTCGACCTGCGCCTTCGTGAGACCATACATCTCGCGATAGCGGCTGTTGGCGACCAGCAGCCGCTCGTCGGCGTCGAACATGCTGAGCCCATGCGGCATGTTGCTCAGGGCTGCATCGAACCGGGCACCCGCAGCCGCAAGCGCATTGGTTTGCCGCCGAAGCAGGAGTGTGCCGATCAGAATGATGGCGACGATCGCGACAGCCAGCGGACCAAACGTGTAGAGATGCCGATACCATGGCTGCAACACGTGGCTGCGCGAGTAAGTCACCGCCAAAACCAGCGGCAGGCCGGACACGGCCTTGTAGCCTGCAATGCGCCCGATGCCGTCGATGGGGCTCACGAGCTCGTATGAACCCGTCTCGGAGACCGGCAGATACCGGGTAAACAGCGGGCCGCCGGCGACCGACATGCCCACGGCATCCTTCTGTTCCGGTACGCGCGCGAGGATCCGTCCGCCGCGATGGAACAGAACCACCGAGCCGTCTGCGCCGAGGTCGATCTTGCGGTAGATCTTCAGCAGGAAGGATTGATCCAGCGGCGCAGTCACCACGCCGGCAAAGCTCCCATCCGGATTGTTCAAGCGGCGTGACGCCGCAGTGAACCATTTGTCGCCGGTTGCCGAGCGAAAGGGTGGCGCAACGAACAACCCGGTGCCGGCGCCATCGCGCTGCGCGATGAAGTGCGGCATGTCGGAGATGTTGCTACGCGGCAGCGCGTGATCGTAGGAATGCGCGATGACCGCTCCGAATGCATCGGTCCAGCCGACCGCGACCAGAATCGACGAGCTCTTGACCAGTTGACGCAACGCGAGATTGGACGCACCGCGCTCGGCGTATCTTCCCGACAAGGCGTCCTTGCGGATCGCCTGCGCCTCGAGCAGCACACGATCGATGTCTTCGAAAGTCACCGCAGCATGCTCGGCCAGAATGGCCGAGAGATTGAGAGTGTCGGTCTTCGCTAGTGCGATCGCCTCGCGATAGCGGATACCCGAGTCGACGAGGAACAGGGTGACGACGACAAGCGAAAACACCGAGCCCAGGACCGTGACGGACGATCCCGGCGATCCGGTCAACCTTCGCCAAGCGTTCAGCATTGTCCATCTGCGGTACGAGCAATGGCTCACCATCGCTCGGTCGCGCTAAGATTTGGTTGATCGGGCCGTTGCAATTCGACTCCGTACGTACTGGTACGGGAATTACGTCAGCAATAGTGTCCTAATACTCGGAGGGTACTGGAAAGCGCCCTATACTCCCGTGCGAAACCGAAGCCGGTTTCAGCAGGAGCAAGCCGCGCGCATGGTCGGCAAAATCGCGCCGGGCAGGTCGAACGCTTGCCTCACCGTGCCATTGCCGGGGCAAGCTCAAGAAAACGAATAGGATTGAGGTCCGGGGACGCAACCTCGTCACGTCCCCGGAACAACGGCGGTACCGTCAGTTCTTGCTCTTGTCGACCAGCGCGCCCTTCTTGATCCAGGGCATCATGTCGCGGAGCTTGGCGCCGACTTCCTCGATCGGGTGTGCGGCGAGCTTGGCGCGGGTCGCCTTGAACGAGGTCTGGTTGACCTTGTTCTCGAGCATCCAGTCGCGGGCGAACTTGCCGCCCTGGATGTCGGCCAGAACCTTGCGCATCTCCTTCTTGGTCTCGTCGGTGATGATGCGCGGACCGGTGACGTACTCGCCGTACTCTGCGGTGTTGGAGATCGAGTAGTTCATGTTGGCGATGCCGCCTTCATAGATCAGGTCGACGATCAGCTTCACTTCGTGCAGGCACTCGAAATAGGCCATCTCGGGCGCGTAGCCGGCTTCGACCAGGGTCTCGTAGCCGCCCTTGATCAGCTCGACCAGGCCGCCGCAGAGCACCACCTGCTCGCCGAACAGGTCGGTCTCGCACTCTTCCTTGAAGGTGGTCTCGATGATGCCGGCGCGGCCACCGCCGACAGCCGAGGCGTAGGACAGGCCGAGGTCGTGGGCGTTGCCCGAGACGTCCTTGGCGATCGCGATCAGGCAGGGCACGCCGCCGCCGCGCTGATACTCGGAGCGCACGGTGTGGCCGGGGCCCTTCGGCGCGATCATCAGCACGTCGAGGTCGGCGCGCGGATCGAGCAGGTTGAAGTGGACGTTGAGGCCGTGCGCGAACACGAGGGCAGCGCCCTTCTTCATGTTGTCGTGCAGGTGCTCGCGATAGATGTCGCCCTGGAGTTCGTCCGGGGTCAGCATCATGACGAGGTCAGCCCATTTGGCGGCCTCGGCGACTTCCATCACCTTGAAGCCGGCGGCTTCCGCCTTTTTCACCGAGCCCGAGTCCTTGCGCAGCGCAATGGCGACTTCCTTGACGCCGGAGTCCTTCAGGTTGAGCGCATGGGCGTGGCCCTGGCTGCCATAGCCGACGATGGCGACCTTCTTGCCCTTGATCAGGTTCAGGTCGGCGTCGCGATCGTAATAAACACGCATAGGTCGTTTCCTCGTTCAGGGCCGAAATCGGCCGATGGTCAATGTCCGAAGGGTGAAATTTGCGGATTTCGGGGGCTGTCTAGAGCATTTTCAGCCCTGAGGGAAACCCGTTTCTGCATGGAAATCCGCGACATCATGCATCCATGAAAACGGGGTAGAGGGAGGCCAGCAGCAGGATCGCCATCAGGATATTGAAGGCGCGGACCAGCCGCTCGGAGGTCAGGATCGGCCGCAATGCGGTGCCGAACAGCGCCCAGACCACGGTCGAGACCGTGCCGACGAGCAGGCTGATCAGGGTCTGGATCACGATGTTGATGGGAAACTGGGCAATCGCCGCGTAGGCGGTGATGGTGCCGATCACGATCACCCAGCCCTTGGCGTTGATCCATTGGAACATGGCCGCGCCCCAGAAGGTCATCGGGCCGCGACCATCTTCCTCGCCCGGCTTGGTCGGACCGGACATGGCGATCACCGCGGCAAGATAGATCAGGTAGACCGCACCGGCATATTTCAGAATGGTCTGGAGGATCGGATAGGCTAGGAACACGGTGCCGAGCCCGAGGCCGACGGTGGCGACCATGAAGGCAAAGCCGATGACGATGCCGACGATGTGCGGGATGGTGCGGCGGAAGCCATAGGTCAGGCCCGAGGACAGCAGCATGATGTTGTTCGGCCCGGGCGTGAAGTACATCACCACCATGAAGGCGAGGAAGGCGTAGAACAGCGAATAGGCCATGTTCACCTCACGCGGCCTTCGGCAGGACTTGCGGGCGCTTCGCCAGCACCATCACGGCGATACCGCCGATCACGGTCAGCATGCCGGCGAGGCGCAGCGGGCCGAACCGTTCGCCGAACACGATGCTGGAGGCGGCGGAGCCGACGAACGGCACCAGCAGCGCGAACGGTACCACCTGGGCCGCGGGATAGTCGCGCAAGAGGCGGCCCCACAGCCAATAGGCGATGCTGGTGGAAATGCCGCCGAGCATCAGCATGCAGAGAACCGATGCGAGCGAGATGTGCGTCAGCGACGTCCAGGTCGACCCCGGCCCGTTGGCGATCAGCGCCAGCACGAACAGCGGCACGGCCGAGACGAGGCACAGCCAGGCGAACAGGTCGAACATCGGCACGCCGCGGGCGCCGCGCAGCAGCAGATTGCCGACGGCAAAGCTGACCGGCGAGATCATCAGCACCGCAAAGGCGGCAACGCTGAAATCATAGCCGACGGTGCCGCAGATCATCAAAAGGCCGGCCGCGGCGATGACGACGCCCAGCGTCTGCATCGGTGTCGGCCGCTCACCGAATGCGAGCGCGGCAAAGCCGATCGTGAACAGTGCCTGACTCTGCACGACGACGCTGGTCAGGCCCACCGGCACGCCGTGGGCGATACCGTAGGCCTGCGACAGGAACTGACCGAGGAACAGTGTGAAGCTGATCGCGATCAACAACGACCAGGCGACCTTCGGCTTGGGAATGAACAGGCACGGCACCGCAGCGATCGTAAAGCGCAACGCCGTCATCAGCTCCGGCGAAAGCTCGTCGAGCGCGATCCGGCTCGCCACGAAGGCAAGCCCCCAGATGATCGCCACCATGACGGCGATGAGGATGTCGGCCGGCTTCATTGTTGTTTCCGGTTCTGCTTTGTCGTGCAGCCCTGTTTGTTGTTCTTGTCTAGCCTTGCTCGCCGGCTTTCGGTTTCCGCAGCAGATACGTGCCGTGCATCGGTGCGTGGTAGTCAGCCGAGATCAGCGTGAAGCCGACGTCGGTCAGCATCCGCTCCATCACCCAGCCGAAGGTGGAATATTCGTCGCGCATATGCGTCACCACGCCCTCGCGCGAGAAATCGTGATTCTTGATCTGGAAGTCGGCCCATTGCTCGACGTCGCGCTCGACGGCGTCAGGCATCGACGCATAGACGATGTCGCGCAGGTAAAAGCTCGCACCCGGCTTCAGCGCGCGATAGATCCGCGACATCGCCACCACCTTCCAGAAATCCGGCAGGTGGTGCAGCGTGAATTCACTGACGATGAGGTCATAGGATTCCGGACGGTAGGCGAAGCTGAGCAGGCCGGCGGACTGGGTGCGCACGGGCGCCTTACGGTCCCGTGCGTAGATCTCGGCGAGCGCCAGCATCGCCGGCGAAATGTCGATGGCGTCGACCTCGGCGCCCATCAGCGCCGCTTCGGTGGCGAGCACGCCGTTACCGCAGCCGATGTCGGCGATGCGCCAGCCGCGCTGGGCCCCGAGCATTTTCAGCGCGGCGCGCGCCCGCAGATCGGCATCGTCATGGTTGTCGTAGATCGACGCCACCGCGGGCTCGATCCCCATCCGGTTCCGCTCGTTGTAGTACCAGTCGCGCGCCAGCATGGTTCACATCCCTTCAGGCCCGCGACCGATCGCGGCAACACCCGTGCGCGACACCTCGACAAGGCCGAGCGGGCGCATCAAATCGATATATTGATTGATCTTGTCCGTATTGCCTGTGATCTCGAACACAAAGCTCTCGGTCGTGGCATCGATCACCCGGGCGCGGAACGCATCCGCCAGCCTGAGCGCCTCGACGCGGTGCTCGCCCTGGCCGCGCACCTTCACCATCGCCAGTTCGCGCTCGATCGAGCGCTTGGTCTGGGTCATGTCGACGACCTGGTAGACCGGGATCATGCGGTCGAGCTGGTTCTTGATCTGCGCGATGACCATCGGCGTGCCCGTGGTGACGATGGTGATGCGCGACAGATGCTTCTGGGCCTCGGTCTCCGAGACCGTGAGGCTCTCGATGTTGTAGCCGCGCCCCGAGAACAGGCCGATGACGCGCGCAAGCACGCCCGGCTCGTTCTGCACGAGCACCGCAAGCGTGTGCGTCTCGTTGGGATCGTGGCGGTCCTCGATGAAGTAGGCGGATGCGGGCTGGTTCATGGTCGTCCCCTCTTGTCTCTCCATCACGCCATCGCTGGCGCGTCCGTCCCGACCCAACGGCGGAACAGATCGAAATCGATATTGCCGCCGGACAGCACGAGACCGACGCGCTTGCCCTTCAGCTTGCTCTTTTCCTGCAGCGCCGCGGCAAGCGCGGCGGCACCGGCGCCTTCGGCGAGATTGTGCGTATCGGTCCAGTAGGCGCGGATTGCGGCCGCGACCTCGTCGTCGGTGACCTGGACAATGCGCGAGGCGCCCTTGCGGATCAGCGCGAACGCATCCGCGTCTGGAATGCGCGTCGCCATGCCGTCGGCGCGCGTATTGCTGGTCTCGGTCGTCACGATCTCACCGGCCGCGAACGACAGCGCATAGGACGGCGCCTCCGTCGACTGGACGCCGACGATCTCGGTCTTCAGGCCGAGCAGGTCGCGCGCCATGATGCAGCCGCAGATGCCGGAGCCCTGCCCGATCGGCACGTAGAGAACATCGAGATCTGGCGCGGACCGAAACAGCTCGAGTGCGTAGGTTGCAACACCCAACACGAGGTCGGGGTGAAACGACGGCACCATATGGAGCCCGGCGAACTGCGCGCGGCGCTCGGCTTCCTCGCGCGCAGCCTGAAAGTCCTCGCCATGCTCGACCAGGTCGGCGCCAAAGGCCGTCATGGCCCGGTTCTTCTCGACCGAGTTGCCGCGCGGCACGTAGATCACGGCGGGTACGCCGTGGCGGCTCGCGGCAAAGGCCAGGCTCTGGCCGTGATTGCCGCGCGTCGCCGAGATGATGCCTGATGTCTTCGGCCGCTCGCGCTTCAGCCGTTCCAGATAGACGAGCCCGCCGCGCACCTTGAAGGCGCCGATCGGCGTGTGGTTCTCGTGCTTGACCACGACCTCGGTGCCGAGGCGCTCAGCGAGCAGCGGCCAGCCGCGCGCCGGTGTTGCCGGCACCGCCTGCCCCACGATCGCATGTGCGCGCTCGAGCTCCCTCAGGTCGAACATGGCCTCACACCAGCGCCTTGCCGCCGGCGAACGCCTTGGCGGTCGCCTCGTCGTTGGCCTGCTCCGGCAGCAGCATCTCGTTATGCGCCTTGCCGGAGGGGATCATCGGGAAGCAGTTTTCGAGCGCGGCGACGCGGCAGTCGAACAGCACCGGGCGCTTGACCGAGATCATCTCCTGGATCGCGCCATCGAGATCGCCCGGCTTGTGCACCTGGAGGCCGACGCCGCCATAGGCTTCCGCGAGCTTGACGAAATCCGGCAGCGCCTCCGAGTAGGAATGCGACAGCCGGTTGCCGTGCAGCAGCTGCTGCCACTGGCGCACCATGCCCATGTACTGGTTGTTGAGGATGAAGATCTTGATCGGCAGCTCGTACTGAACCGCCGTCGACATCTCCTGCATCGTCATCTGCACCGAGGCGTCGCCCGCGATGTCGATCACGAGGCTGTCCGGATGCGCCACCTGCACGCCGACCGCGGCCGGCAGGCCGTAGCCCATGGTGCCGAGACCGCCCGAGGTCATCCAGCGATGCGGCTCCTCGAAGCCGTAGAACTGCGCCGCCCACATCTGATGCTGGCCAACCTCGGTCGTGATGTAGGTATCCTTGCCGCGCGTCGCCTCGAACAGGCTCTGGATCGCGTGCTGCGGCAGGATCACGTCGTTGCTCTTCTTGTAATAGAGCGAGTTGCGGGCGCGCCATTGCGCGATCTGCTGCCACCACGACTTGATGTCCGGCTTCTTCGCCTCCGCCTTGAACACCTGGAGGATGTCGCCGAGGATGTTGCCGCAATCGCCGATGATCGGCACGTCGACGCGGATGTTCTTGTTGATCGAGGACGGATCGATGTCGATGTGGATCTTCTTCGAGCCCGGCGAGAACGCATCGACGCGGCCGGTGATGCGGTCGTCGAAGCGCGCGCCGACGCACAGCATGACGTCGCAATCATGCATCGTCATGTTGGCCTCGTAGGTGCCGTGCATGCCGAGCATGCCGAGCCAGTTCTTGCCCGAGGCCGGATAGGCGCCGAGGCCCATCAGCGTCGAGGTGATCGGAAAACCGGTGACCTCGACCAGTTCGCGCAGCAGCCTGGTGGCCTCGGGGCCGGAGTTGATCACGCCGCCGCCGCTGTAGATCACGGGACGCTTGGCATTCGCGAGCAGCGCCACGGCCTTGCGGATCTGCGTCGCATCGCCCTTCACGCGCGGCGCGTAGGACCGGTGCACGTCGGACTTGCGCGGCGGATGATAGGTGCCGGTCGCGAACTGCACGTCTTTCGGCACGTCGACCAGCACCGGACCCGGACGGCCCGAGGTCGCGACATAGAAGGCCTCGTGCAGCACCTTTGCGAGGTCGTTGACATCGCGCACCAGCCAATTGTGCTTGGTGCAGGGCCGCGTGATACCGACGGTGTCGCATTCCTGGAAGGCGTCGTTGCCGATCAGATGCGTCGGCACCTGGCCGGAGATGCAGACCAGCGGGATCGAGTCCATCAGCGCGTCCGTCAGCGGCGTCACCATGTTGGTGGCGCCGGGGCCGGAGGTCACCAGCGCAACGCCGGGCCTGCCGGTCGAGCGCGCATAGCCCTCGGCGGCGTGGCCCGCGCCCTGCTCGTGACGGACCAGGATGTGCTGGACCTGGCTCTGCTGGAAGATCTCGTCGTAGATCGGAAGCACCGCGCCGCCGGGATAGCCGAAAATGTCGGTCACGCCGTGATCGATGAGCGCGCGGACGATCATCGCGGCGCCGGTCATCTGGTTCGGATCGTGGCTCTTGTCGCTCATTGGCTTGCTCCGGATGCGCTGTTGTCAGCGGCTTCGTTCTGGGTTCGGGAAATAAAAAAGGCCCCGAAGAGGGCCCATGCACACCGCCTGTCTTGTGGATGGCAGCTAGCCATCCCCGGCGGTGTGCCTGGGTACGACGGCGATAAGGAGTTTGGTAATAATGTTACGCATGGCAGGCGCCTGGCTTCCCAAAGGTTGCGCGAAACATAGCGGCCAAAGCCCGGATGTCAAGGCAATGCGGCCGTTCCCGCGCAATTTTGGCAGTGTAGCGGTGTTCCCAGGGTTCGGCGAGAGGTAAAATCGGGAACCCGGCACAAATGCGCGTCACCAGGCCGCTCGTCATTCCGGGGCGATGCGAAGCATCGAGCCCGGAATCCATAGCCACAGGCCGAGTTGGGTGGCGAGATGGTGGCCAATAGCCGTCGCCACATGAGCGCTTGGGGGTATGGATTCCGGGCTCGCGCTACGCGCGCTCCGGAATGACGACCGAGGGCTACCTCTCGTCTCCGGCCGCGCTGACGATCGCCGCCAGCCAGCCCCTCGCCTCCTCCGGCTTCACCCACTCGAATTCCGGCAATTGGTGCCGGAACCAGGTGAACTGGCGCTTGGCGTAGTGGCGGGTGTCGGCGCGGCCGATCGTGGCGGCCTCGTCCAGGCTGAGCTCACCGCGCAAATGCCGGATCAGGGCCGGCACGCCGTGGGCCTTCATCGCCGGCAGCAGCGGATCGAGACCGCGAGCGGCGAGCCGCTCGACCTCCCTCAGGGCGCCGGCACCCAGCATGGCATCGAAGCGGGCGTCGATGCGGGCATAGAGGTCGTCGCGCTCGGGAGCGAGGAATACCGCGCGAAAACTGTCCCTGGGCAACAGCGGCGGCTGGCCCTCCTGGTGCCAGTCGAGCAGCGAGCGCCCGGTCGCTTCGACCACTTCGAGCGCACGGGCGATGCGGGTGCGGTCGCGCAGGTTCAAGCGCTCGACCGCGCGCGGATCGCGGGCAGCGAGTTCCGCATGCAGCGCCTCGACGCCGTTCCGCTCCAGCCGCGCCCGCACGTCCTCGCGCACCTCGGCGGGGATTGGCGGCACCACGGAAAGGCCCGCCGTCAGTGCCTTGAAATAGAGCCCGGTGCCGCCGATGAAGATCGGCAGCCGGCCTTCGGCCCGCGCCTCCTCGAGCGCCTTCGCCGCGTCAGCAACCCAGGCTCCGGCCGAGAAATTGACGGCCGCATCGACATGGCCGTAGAGGCGATGCGGAACGCGCGCCTCATCGCCATGGGTCGGGCGTGCCGTGATGATGCGGAGATCGCGATAGACCTGCATGGAATCCGCGTTGATGACGGTGCCGCTTGCGCCGAGGGCAAGCTCGAGCGCCAGCGCCGACTTGCCGCTGGCGGTCGGGCCTGCGATAAGCACGGCCTTGCTCGAATGCCCCTCGCTCACGAAAACCTCAAATGTCCCTCGTCGCCACGCTGATCTGCAACCCTGACAATCCTGCGCTCGACTCTACCATCGTCGACGGCGCCCGCGCCGTGCTGCCTCAGGCCGCTCCCGCGCACTGGCTGTTCGACGGGGTTGCGGCCGACATTCCCTTCGGAGCCGACAGTAACCTCGAAGGCGACCGTCACGCCATCGAGCAGCGGCTCCGCGAGCTTCGCGGCGACCTGCCCATCGACATCGTCGTGCAGCCTGCCGGCTTCCGGCGCAAGAAGCTTTTTCTCGCCGACATGGATTCCACCATGATCGGCCAGGAATGCATCGACGAGCTCGCCGACCTGGTCGGGATGAAGGCCCATGTCGCAGGCATCACCGAACGGGCGATGCGCGGCGAGATCGAGTTCGAGCCGGCGCTGCGCGAGCGCGTCGCGCTGCTGAAGGGCCTCCCCGCCAGTGTGGTCGACGAGGTGCTGGACAAGCGCATCACGCTGACGCCGGGCGGCCGTGAGCTGGTCGCGACCATGCGCGCGCACGGCGCCTATACCTGCCTCGTCTCCGGCGGCTTCACGCTGTTCACGAGCGCGGTCGCCGTCAAGATCGGTTTCCAGGAGAACCGCGCCAACGAATTGATCGTCCGCGACGGCAAGTTCACCGGCGAGGTCAAGGAGCCGATTTTGGGCCGCGCCGCCAAGCTGGCGACGCTGGTGGATCTGATGGAGTCGTTCGATCTCGACGACGTCGACTCGGTCGTGGTCGGCGACGGCGCCAATGATCTCGCGATGATCCAGGCGGCAGGGCTGGGCGTGGCGTATCATGCCAAGCCGGCTGTGGCGGCGGCCGCAGCTGCAAGGATCGACCACGGCGATCTCACCGCACTGCTCTATGCGCAGGGGTATCGGCGCGACGAGTTCGTGGAGGACTGACAATCGTCGTTCCGGGATGGTGCGAAGCACCAGACCTCAGGTGCGCAATTGCGCACCGGGGAACCTCGAGATTCCGGGTTCGATGCTTCGCATCGCCCCGGAATGACGGATGAAGTTACTGCACGCTCAGCGCCACAAACCGCAGCTCGCCGTCGGCGTTCGAGACCAGCAGCAGCACCGACTTCTTGCCGTCCTTCTTGAGCTGGTCGACGCGCTTCTGGATGTCGGCACCGCTGGAGACGGCTTCCTGCGCCACCTCGACGATGACGTCGCCGGCAGAGAGGCGCTTTTCGGCGGCATCCGAATTGGCGTCGACATTGGTGACGACCACGCCCTTGACGCTGTCCTTGATCTTGTAGCGCGTGCGCAGGTCCTTGCTCAGCGCCGCGAGATCGAGACCGAGCGCCTTCTGCGTCACCGGCTTCTCGGGCGCCGGCTCGTCGGTCTTCACCGCGGCCTGCACCTTCTCGGGATCCTGCAGGCGGCCGAGCGTGACCTTCTTGGTCTCTTCCTGGCCCTTGCGGATGATGACGACATCGACCTCCTTGCCGACCGCGGTGTCGGCGACGACGCGGGACAGGTCCTTCGGGTCCTTGACGTCCTTGCCGTCGAACTTGACGACGACGTCGCCGGGCTCAATGCCGGCGGGCTTGGCCGGGCCCTTGTCATCGACGCCGGCAACCAGTGCGCCGCGCGGCGGCTTGATGTTGAGGCTTTCGGCAATCTCGTCGGTGACGCTCTGGATGCGCACCCCTAACCAGCCGCGACGCAGCTCGCCGAACTGGCGGAGCTGGTCGACGACGCCCGCAACCGTCTTCGACGGCACGGCGAAGCCGATGCCGATCGAGCCGCCGGAGGGCGAGATGATCAGGGTGTTGACGCCGATGACATCGCCTTCGAGGTTGAACAGCGGGCCGCCGGAATTGCCGCGGTTGATGGCGGCGTCGGTCTGGATATAGCTGTCATAGGGACCGGAAGAGATGTCGCGGTTCTTGGCCGAGACGATGCCGGCGGTCACCGTTCCCCCCAGGCTGAACGGATTGCCGATCGCGACCACCCAGTCGCCGAGGCGCAGCTTGTCGCTATCGCCGAACTTCACCGCGACCAGCGGCTTGGTCGGCTTGAACTTCAGCACCGCGAGGTCGGTCTTCTTGTCGACACCGACCAGCTCCGCCTTGATCTTGGTGCCGTCGTTGAGGATGACGTTGATCTCGTCGGCATCCGCGATGACGTGGTTGTTGGTGACGACGACGCCTGACGTATCGATGATGAAGCCGCTTCCGAGCGAGTTGGTCTTGCGCGGCGGCTGGCTGCTGCCGCTGTCGCCGCCCTTGCTGCCGCCACCGGGGCCCCTGCGGTTCTTGAAGAAGTCGTCGAAGAACTCCTCGAAGGGTGAGCCGGGCGGCAGCTGCGGCATGGTGTTGGCACCGCCCTTGGCCTCGACGGTCTGCGAGGTCGAGATGTTGACGACCGCGTCGATCACCTTCTCGGCAACGTCGGCGATGCCCTCCGGCCCGCGCGCCTGAGCTGGGGTGCCGAGCGCACCGAAGGCACTGATGGCGAGCGCGGCCAGCCCAATTCGCACACCATGGCGCAAGCGGGTCGGGGCAATGATGGCAGCGGTCATTGTGATCTCCAGAGAACTAGAATTCGGCGCCAGACTGCGCTCGAACGGGGGCACGGCGCAAGCGCGGACCTTAACGGGTCTCAAGACCCGGATAATATGGCGAAAACCGGCGTCTCGCCTTCACTTTGGCGTTGGCTCTGCGGCTAAACCGGACGGCGCATCACCCAGATCAGGATCAGGCCGGCGACGGCCGAAGCGATCCCGACGGCCCGCAGGACGTGGTCGGGAGTGGCCATCGCACTCTTCATGGCCTTGCGCATCCAGTTTGGACTTGCCGCAAACATCAAGCCTTCCAGCACGAACAGGATGCCTAAGCCGATGAGGAAGTCGGCGAACGCAATGGACCTCATCGGATTGGAACCTCCCGTAGCGCTGTTCTTGTCTGGACGAAGGGCGGCCAGATCGGCCGCCCTTGTCTAGCTTACGGCTTCGCCGGCGTCTCGGTCGCCGTCTTGCCGGCCGGGTTACCGAAAAACCGGAAGAAATCCGATTCCGGCCGCAGCAGGAAGCGGGTGTCGTTCGCACGCAGCCCGTTCTCATACGCCGTCATCGACCGGTAGAAGGCGAAAAAGTCTGCGTCCTTGCTGTAGGCCTCGGCGAACAGGCGGTTGCGCTCGGCATCGCCCGCGCCGCGGGTCTGCTCGGCCTGCGAATTGGCTTCCGCGACGATCACGGTCGCCTCGCGGTCGGCCTTGGAGCGGATCTCCTGCGCCTTCTGGCCGCCCTGCGCGCGGAACTCGGCCGCCTCGCGCTCACGCTCGGTCTTCATGCGCAGATAGACCGCCTGGCTGTTCTGCTCCGGCAGGTCGGCGCGCCGGATGCGGACGTCCACCACCTGGATGCCGTAACCGTCGGCCTCGCGATCGAGCTGGTCGCGGATGCGCAGCATCAGCTTCTCGCGGTCGTCGCGCACCACGTTGATGAAGGTGACCTCGCCGAGCACGCGGCGCAGCGCCGCGTTCAGGAGCGTGGTGAGCTGGATGTTGGCAGCCTGGATCGAGCCGACGCTCTGATAGAAGCGCAGCGCGTCCTTGATGCGGTAGCGCGCGAAGGCATCGACCACGAGCCGCTTCTGGTCGGAGGCGATCGCTTCCTGCGACGGGTTCTCCAGATCGAGGATCCGCTTGTCGATGTTGATCACCGAATTCCATGGCGCCTTGAAGTGCAGGCCGGGGGCGGTGACGACGTCGACGGGCTTGCCGAACTGCAGCACGATGGTCTGTTCGGTCTGTTGCACCGTGAACAGCGACATGTAGCCGACGATCACGACGAGCAGGAGGCCGAGCAGCGTGACGATACCTGTGACCGGAGACCTCATCGGCTGCCTCCGCTCGAGGTCTGACCGGTGGTAGGCGGCCGCTTGGTCGTCAGTTCGTTGAGAGGCAGGAAGGGCACGACGCCCTGGCCCGAGGGACCGCCGTCATAGACGAGCTTGTCGGCACCGCCGAGCACGCGCTCCATCGTCTCGAGATAGATCCGTTCACGCGTCACGTCGGGCGCCTTCTTGTATTCCTCGTAAACCTTCAGGAAGCGCGCGCTCTGGCCCTTGGCCTCGGCGATCGCCTGTTCCCTGTAGCCTTCGGCGGCCTGCTGGATCTGCGCCGCACGACCGCGGGCCTGCGGTACCACCTGGTTGGCATAGGTCTGCGCTTCGTTCTGCAACTGCTCGAGATTGGCGCGCGCCGCCTGCACGTCGCGGAAAGCGTCGATCACCTGCGCCGGCGGATCGACCTTCTGCATCTGCACCTGGGTGACGAGAATGCCGGCGCCGTAGCTGTCGAGCGTCCTCTGGATCAACTCCTGCACGCCCTGCTCGATCGTGTTGCGGGCGCCGGTCAGGATCGGCTGGATCTGCGAGCGGCCGATCACTTCGCGCATCGCGCTCTCGGCCACCGCCTTCACGGTGCCTTCCGGGTTCTGGATGTTGAACAGGAAGTCGCCGACACCGCCGGCATCGGGCTTGATCCGCCAGAGCACGGTGAAGTCGACATCGACGATGTTCTCGTCACCGGTGAGCATCAGGCTCTCTTCCGGCACGTCACGGATGGAGCGGCCGCGCCGCGCCGGATCGTCAATCAGGGTCATGCCGATGGAGGTGGTGTTGACGCGCAGCGCCTTCGGCAGCAGCACGGTCTCGATCGGATAGGGCAGATGATAATTCAGGCCGGGGTCCACGGTGCGGACATGCTTGCCGAAGCGCAGCACGACGCCGCGCTCTTCGGACTGCACGCGGAAGAAGCCCGACAGCAGCCAGAATGCGATGATGAGCAGGATGATCAGCGTGATGCCGACGCCGGAGAAATAGCCCCCCGGCATGATCTGCTGCAGGCGGTCCTGGCCGCGCCGGAGAAGGTCTTCCAGATCCGGCGGCCTCGGCCCGACCGGTTGCGGGCCTGAGCCCCATGGTCCTTTCGGACCCGAGCCCCATGGGCCACCGCCCTGATTCTTCCACGGCATTCGACGCTCTCCTCGGCAGGGTGGAATTGCCCCCGCCCGCTTTGTCCGGTCCGGCTTTATAGGGGACAGGCAGGTCCCTTACAACGCAGCCTTGGCTGCCTTTCGAGCTAAGCTCGGGGGCAGAAAAGTCAACGTTAACATTGGCGAATGCGGTTAATGACCCGCCCGCCGACGATATGTCACATAGGAGAAGTCGGCGCTGTCGTCGGGGCCGGCAGGATGACGGATGCGCCCCACCTCATCCCACTCTGCCTTGCCGATGTCGAAATGCGTGTCGCCGTCGGGCCGCGCATGCACTTCGGTGATTTCGAGGCGATCGGCGCGATCGAGCCATTGCCGAAAGATCTCGGCGCCGCCGATCACCGCGACCTCAGTGACCGAACGCCGCAGGGCATCGCCGCGCGCAACTGCGTCTGCGTCCGCCGCCGATGTCGTGACGATGGCGCCCGCGGCGCGATAGTCCGCATCGCGCGTGATGACGATATTGGTGCGGCCCGGCAGGGGACGGCGGGGCAGGGATTCGAAGGTCTTGCGGCCCATGATGACGGGCTTGCCGATCGTGAGCGCCTTGAAGCGCGCCATGTCGGATTTCAAGCGCCACGGGATCGCGTTGCCGGCGCCGATGACGCCATTTTCCGCAATCGCGACGACGAAGACGATCTCCATCAGGACGTGCTCCCGGCAAGCCGCCTCAGCGCAGGACCGGTGACGCGGCACAGCGTCCAGTCGTCCATCATGACGGCGCCCAGCGACTTGTAGAACGCGATCGACGGCGTGTTCCAGTCGAGCACGGCCCATTGCAGGCGCGACCAGCCGTTGTCGACGCACTCCCGGGCGAGATAGACCAGCAGCGCCTTGCCAAGGCCCCTGCCCCGATGCGACGGCCGCACATAGAGGTCTTCGAGATAGATGCCGTGGCGGCCGCTGAAGGTGGAGAAATTGGCGAACCAGACCGCAAAGCCGACCGGCTCGCCGTTCCACTCGGCGATCGCGCAATAGAGCTGCGGCCTCTCGCCGAACAGCGCCTCCGCGATGTCGGCCTCGGTCGCCTCGACCTCGTGCGACAGCTTTTCGTATTCGGCGAGCTCGCGGATGAAGGAGAGAACGAGACCGGCTTCGCCCGGGCGCGCGCGGCGAATATTCAGTGACATCTAGACCGCAACTTCCGCCTTGATGTGCGGATGCGGATCGTAGCCGACGAGCTCGAAATCCTCGTAACGGAAGGAGAAGATGTCCTTCACATCGGGATTGATCCGCATCACCGGCAGCGCGCGTGGCGCGCGCGTGAGCTGGAGCCGCGCCTGCTCCAGATGGTTGGAGTAGAGATGGGTGTCGCCGAGCGAGTGCACGAAGTCGCCGGGCTTCAGGCCGGTGACCTGCGCGACCATCATGGTGAGCAGCGCATAAGAGGCGATATTGAAGGGCACACCGAGGAAGACGTCGGCCGAGCGCTGATAGAGCTGGCACGACAGCTTGCCGTTGGCGACATAGAACTGGAACAGCAGGTGGCAGGGCGGCAGCGCCATCTTCTCGACGTCGGCCGGATTCCAGGCGGTGACGATCAGCCGGCGGGAATCCGGGGTGCGCTTGATCATGTCGATGACATTGGCGATCTGGTCGATGCTGCGCCCGTCGGCCGTGGGCCAGGAGCGCCATTGATGGCCGTACACCGGCCCGAGATCGCCATTGGCGTCCGCCCACTCGTCCCAGATGGTGACGCCGTTGTCGCGCAGATATTTGATGTTGGTGTCGCCCTTCAGGAACCACAGCAGCTCATGCACGATGGCCTTCAGCGGCAGCCGCTTGGTGGTCAGCATCGGGAAGCCGGCCGACAGGTTGAAGCGCATCTGATGGCCGAACACCGACAGCGTGCCGGTGCCGGTCCGGTCGGTCTTCTCGGCGCCGTCTGAGAGAATCCGCTCGAGCAGGTCCTGATATTGGTGCATGTGCGATAGTGCCTTTGGGGAAGCGGCGAACTTAACGGCCACCCCCGCGCTGCGACAGCGGCGATTCGCTGCTCCCACAGATTATACCCGGAAAAGGTGAGCGTTCCCGCGGCAAACGACAAGGGGCGGAACTCACGTCCCGCCCCTCGCCTATCGGCTTGAAAGTGCTGATTAAGTTGCCGGCTTGAGCACCGGGCTCCACTTCGCGATTTCGTTCTTGACGAGGGCCGCAAGGGCCTCGGGCGTCCGGTCCTTCGGTGCCGGGATGATGCTGCCGAGCTCGAGCAGGCGCTTCTTCACGGTCTCGTCGTCCAGCGCCTTGATGGCCGCGGCGTTTAGGCTTGCAATGATCGCGGGCGAAGTTCCCTTCGGCGCGAACATCGCGTTCCAGGCCTGGGCCTGGAACGCAGGCAGGCCCGCTTCCGCCGTCGTCGGCACGTTCGGCAGCGACGGGTTGCGCTCCGGCGTTGCGATCGCATAGGCCTTGATGGTGCCGGCGTTGATCTGCGGCACGGCGTTGACGATCTGGTCGCACATGTAATCGACCTGCCCCGCCACCAGCGCATTCATCGCGGGGCCGGTTGCCGTTGAAGGGCACGCCGACCGGCTTGACGTCGAGGATGGAGTGCAGGAGCTCGCAGGAGACGTGCGAGACCGAGCCGACGCCGGCATGCGCCGCATTCACCTTCTCTGCATTGGCCTTCACGTACGCGACGAACTCCTTCAGGTCCTTCGGCGGAAAGTCCTTGCGCGCGAGGATCAGGATCGGGGTGCCCGCGAGCAGCGCGATCGGCTCGAAATCCTTCTCCGGATGATAGGCAAGCTTCGGATAGAGCGGCACGGACGCCGCATGCGTGCCCATATGCCCGGTGATGAGCGTATAGCCGTCATTGGCGGCACGCGCCGCACGCGTGGTCGCGGTGGTGCCGCCGGCGCCGACCACATTCTCGATGATGATGCTCTGGCCCAGTGTCTGCGCCATGTGCCCGGTGACGATGCGCGAGATCACATCGGTCGGGCCGCCCGCTGCGAACGGCACGATCATCGTGATGCTGCGCGTCGGATAGGTCTGTGCCTTCGCAGGTGCAACAAAGGTGCACAGCGATGCGAGCGCCGCGACACATGCGCCCGTAGCAAGCGCGCGAAGAGAGGTCATATCGTTTTCCCCGGGACACAAACAAAAATGCCGGCCACAAGGGCCGGCATTTTCATGTCACGAAGACATTACATACGTCGATTCGACTTCCGAATGCGGCGCGCCGACGCAGGGCCCGGCGCGACGCAGCGCGATCAGTTCTCGGACTCGGTGAACACCTCGTCACGCTTGGCGCGCAACACCGGCAGCACGGTGAGGATCAAGAGGCCCGCCGCGATCGCAAGCAGCACCGCCGACAACGGACGCGTCAGGAACACGCTCCAGTCGCCGCGCGAGATCAGCAGCGCACGGCGCAGGTTCTCCTCCATCAGCGGTCCGAGCACCATGCCGAGCAGCAGCGGCGCCGGCTCGAAATCGTGCTTGATCAGCCAGTAGCCGACGAGACCGAACACGCCTGCGAGGATGACGTCGACCGGCGCGTTGTTCACCGAGTAGATGCCGATCGCGCAGAAGATCACGATCGAGGGAAACATCAGCCGGTAAGGCACGCGCAGCAGGCGGACCCAGATTCCGACCAGCGGCAGGTTGATGATGATCAGCATCAAATTGCCGATCCACATCGAGGCGATCATGCCCCAGACGAGGTCGGGCTGCTTCTGCATCACCTGCGGACCCGGCACGATGCCGTGGATGGTCATCGCGCCCACCATCAGCGCCATCACCGCGTTCGGCGGGATGCCGAGGGTGAGCAGCGGGATGAAGGAGGTCTGGGCGGCCGCGTTGTTGGCACTCTCCGGCCCCGCCACGCCCTCGATCGCGCCGCGGCCGAACCGCGACGGGTTCTTGGCAAGCTTCTTCTCGAGCGTGTAGGCCGCGAACGACGCGATCACCGCGCCGCCGCCCGGCAGGATGCCGAGGATCGAGCCGAGCACGGTGCCGCGCAGGATCGGCGGCGTCGAGTCGATCAGATCCTTCTTGGTCGGCATCAGGCCGGTGATCTTCTGCTGCACGAGGTCACGGTTCATCTCGGCGCCGGCGTCGAGATTGCGGATGATCTCGGCAAAGCCGAACACACCCATCGCCACCGTCGCAAAGCCGAGACCATCGGCGAGTTCGGGAATGTTGAAGGCCATGCGCGAGGCGCCGGTCTCGATGTCCGAGCCGACCATCGACAAGAGCAGGCCGAACACGATCATCGCGATCGCCTTCAGCACCGAGCCCTTGGCCAGCACCACCGCGAAGATCAGGCCGAGCACCATCAGCGAGAAATACTCGGCCGGACCGAAGGCCAGCGCGAGCTTGGTCAGCGGCGCGCCGAGGACAGCGATCAAAATGGTCGCGACGCAGCCGGCAAAGAACGAGCCGATCGCGGCGATCGCCAGCGCCGGGCCGGCGCGGCCCTGCTTGGCCATCTGGTGACCGTCGATGGCGGTGACGACCGATGTCGCCTCGCCTGGTATGTTGACCAGGATCGACGTGGTCGAGCCGCCATATTGGGCACCGTAATAGATGCCGGCGAGCATGATCAGCGCGCCGACCGGCGGCAGTCCGAAGGTGATCGGCAGCAGCATCGCGACCGTCGCGATGGTGCCGATGCCCGGGAGAACGCCGACCAGCGTGCCGACGAGGGCGCCTATCAGGCACATCAGGAGATTGATCGGAGAGAACGCGACGGCGAAGCCGTGAGCGAGGTTGGCAAAAATATCCATCACGCCCTCACTGGATCAGGAAACGCGGAAACATCGGCATCGGCAGCCCGAGCACGTACGGGAACAGGATAGCGCAGCCAAGCGTCAGACAGGCGCCTACAATGGCCGCTTCCAGCCAGCGCGTCTCGTGCGAGCCCACTGCGGCGATCATGAAGCTCACGAAGGCCGTGACCACGAGACCGAGCGGCCGGATCGCCAGTGCGAAGAACAGGATCGCGGCCACCACGAATAACGGCCCCCGCCAGGAGTAATGGGCAAGCGCGGCTCCCTCCGTCAGGAGGCCCGTCAAGGCGATACCCGCGGACAAGGCGACCAGCAATCCGCCGAACATGCGCGGCGCGGTCCCTGCGCCGAAAGAGAAGCCCCGCATGCCCTGCAAATCACTCGACGCCCACAGCGCGAACAGGGCAACCGCCATCAGGACGACGCCGCCGACATAGTCCTGCGCCGACCGGATCGTCATGAACACCGTGAGGATCGCCACCACGAACAGCGGGTAGGAATAGATCAGCGCCAGCAGCACCTCGGACGACGCCTTCTTGGTGCCGCCGCCGAACGATCCGAATATGGTGCTGGGCGCGCCCGCGAGCAGCGCCATCGCGTGGCTGGTTACGACCGTCGCCGGGCCTCGGCCGGTCCCCCAGCCGAAGATCGTCCCGATCGACCAGATCAATTCGAAAATCTGCGGCGCAATCGCCAGCAGACAAAAGCCTAGCGCCAACCGGGTGTTTCGGGCGGTTGTCGCTGAGTGGCCCATCGTCTCGGCCATGCATGTCTCCTCCGCGACCCGTAAGTCACGAGCACTGTTGTTCTAAATCGGCTGGAAAGGGATCCCCCGGGCCGCAGCACTGCCTAGCGATTTTCATCACACAATGCCAGCAAAACCCAACAGGCCCCCGGCAAGCAGGAGCCAGAGGGGATTGATGCGCGAGACCGATGCGATCACCGCAACCATCGCGGTCAGAAGCACTGCAGCAATTGTCCGGTCGGTCGACTGGGCCAGGATCACGGCACTCGCCGCCATCAATCCGATCGAGAGCGGAACCAGTGCAGCCTGGATCAGGCCGGGCCAGCGCGATTGACTGGGCCGGTTCAGGAGCCGGCTGACATAATAGGCAACCAGCGCGGTCGGCAGGCACATCGCCAGTGTCGCCGCGAGCGCGCCGGGGATGCCGGCGACCGCATAGCCGATTAACGTCACGATAAGCACGTTCGGACCTGGCGAAAGCTGCGCGATCGCATAGGCATCCGTGAACTGCTTGTCGGTCATCCAGTGATGTACGTCGACCGCGATGCGGTGCATCTCGGGCACCGCCGCGGCGGCGCCACCGACTGCGAACAGCGACATCAGGCCGAAGGTCGAGATCAGCGCCCAGACCGGGTTCTCGCTGTTCATGCTGCTACCTTCCGCCGCAGGAGGAAGGTAGCGCCGACACTCACGGGGATCGCGACCAGCAGCACCGCCTGGAGCGGCAGGCGGAGCACGCCGATGGCGAGGAAGACACCGAGCATCAGGATCAGCGCGACCGCCTCCATCCGCTTCAGGAGCGGCATCATCATGCGGAAGACCACCTCGATCAGGAGGCCGACCGCCGCGCAGGAGATGCCTGCGAGGATGCGGCGCAGCACCTCGAGGTCGCCGAACCGGGCGTAGGCGATCGCGAGCACGGTCATGATCAGCATCGGCGGCAGCAGCAGCCCGGCAAAGGCGGCGACACCTCCCGCGATCCCGCGCAGCCGCGCACCGAACACCATCGATAGATTGACGATATTGGGGCCGGGCAGGAAATGGCAGAGCGCAAAGGTCTCGTTGAACTCGTCGGCCGTCATCCAGCGGTGCTGCTCGACGATCGCCCGCCGCGCAAACACCAGGACCCCGCCGAAACCCGCCAGCGACATCCGGGCAAAGGCCACGAACAGCGCGGTCAGGCTGGGCGGGGCGGCAAGCAAGGCTGGCTGGTCCGGCTCTTGAGCGGCCGGCGCTGAATCGGCGGACATCTCAGGAGCTTAGAACGGCGGCCGCGGCGCGGCCAAGATCGGGCCTGCGGCGTTCCGGAAATCTGTCCCAAGGGAACCGCACATCGCCGCTCGAAACCTCTGTTTTTTGAAACCTTTGCCGCCTATATTGGGGGTGCCGGTTCGCCGGCTATGGAAATAAACGGTCGTCGCAATAAACCATTCGGACCCGGGGGCGGTACCCGGCGCCTCCACCAAAGCCCACCCATCGGGCTCACCCAGAAGCGGGCTTTGGCGGGGGCGAAATAGGATCGACGAGGGCGTAAAGGGCGTACTTTTTCCCGGTATTGTTCCGCCGTTATCGGGCTACTGCAATAGTTGCCAACGACAACTTTGCTCCGGTTGCTCAGGCTGCGTAACGCAGTTTGAAAGACCACTTTAAAGTCCTAGCGGGTTAAGCTCCGCTAGGCGGGGTTCGGAGGCACCTGGCAACAGAAGCCTCCACTTGCCTTTTATTTCCTCCCCGGCAGGGACTCCTGCTGACCCGTTAGGCGCGGTACTATTGCGGCTTGGCGAGTCGGGCCGGCAGGGCCGAACTCCTGGAATGCAACAGGACCACCATGGCGACCGATCATATCCGATACGATGTGCTGGCCCGCGACGCGTTGCGCGGCGTGCTGCGGAAGGTGCTGACCGATGCCGCGGTCCATGGCCTGCCGGGCGAGCACCATTTCTTCATCACCTTCGTGTCGAAGGCCGAGGGCGTGAAGCTGTCGTCGCGGCTGCTGGCGCAATATCCGGAGGAGATGACGATCATCCTCCAGCACCAGTTCTGGGATCTGACCGTGCTCGAGGACCGCTTCGAGGTCGGCCTGTCTTTCGGCGGCATTCCGGAGCGGCTGGTGGTGCCGTTCAGCGCCATCAAGAGCTTCCTCGACCCGTCCGTGAAATTCGGCCTCCAGTTCGATACGTCCGATGTCGCCGAGGTGGAGCCGGAGAATTTGCCGGCGGCCCCTGCCCCCTCGGCCGTAGCGGTGCCTGCCGCCGCCGCCGAGAAGGCTGAGACCGCGGAAGAGCCGACGCCGCCGAACCAGGGCGGCGCCGAGGTCGTGCGGCTCGATCGTTTCCGCAAGAAATGATCTAGGTTGGGCGCGCAGCCATCGCGCCCGGTCAAACTGTCTATATAGAAGAGCACATGAAGAGGCCGTGCGGCGTTTCGCGCGGCAGAATGGATGTGCTCATGGCCAAAGCTTCCCGCTCCAAGCCCACTAACTCAACGACCGCCCGCCCCGCAACCCGCACCGAGACCGACAGTTTCGGTCCCATTGAAGTGCCCGCCGATCGCTATTGGGGGGCGCAGACCGAGCGGTCGCGGCAGAATTTTCGCATCGGCACGGACCGCATGCCGATCTCGCTCGTGCATGCGCTCGGGATCGTCAAGCTCGCCGCCGCGCAGTCCAACCTCGAGCTCGGCCTGCTCGACCAACGCCGCGCCAATGCCATCATCCGCGCCGCGCGCGAGGTGATCGAGGGCAAGCTCGACGACCATTTCCCCCTCGTGGTGTGGCAGACCGGCTCGGGCACGCAGAGCAACATGAACCTCAACGAGGTGATCGCCAATCGCGCCAATGAGCTGCTCGGCGGCGAGCTCGGCGCCAAGAAGCCGGTGCATCCCAACGATCACGTCAACATGAGCCAGTCGTCGAACGACTCCTTCCCGACTGCGATGCATATCGCTGCCGCCAGCCGCATCAATGCCGATCTCGTCCCCGCCCTCGGCGAGCTACTGCGCGCGCTGCGCAAGAAGGAGAAGGAGTTCGCAAAAATCGTCAAGATCGGCCGCACCCACACCCAGGATGCGACGCCGCTGACGCTCGGCCAGGAATTTTCCGGCTATGCCGCGCAGGTCGAAAGCGGCATCGCGCGGCTCAAGGTGGCGGTGAAGGACCTCTACCCGCTGGCGCAGGGCGGCACCGCGGTCGGCACCGGCCTCAACTCGAAGCCGCGCTTTGCAAAGCTGTTCGCAAAGCACGTTGCCGGGATTGCGAAGCTGCCCTTCACCAGCGCCGCCAACAAATTCGAGGCGCTGGCCTCGAATGACGCCTATGTGCTGGCGCATGGCGCCATCAATTCGGTCGCGACCGGCCTGTTCAAGATCGCCAACGACATCCGCCTGCTCGGATCGGGCCCGCGCTCGGGGCTGGGCGAGCTGGTCCTGCCGGAGAACGAGCCGGGCTCCTCGATCATGCCGGGCAAGGTCAATCCGACGCAGTGCGAGGCGATGACCATGGTGTGCTGCCAGGTGTTCGGCAATCACACCGCGATCACGGTCGCCGGCAGCCAGGGCCATTTCGAGCTCAATGTCTACAAGCCGGTGCTGGCCTACAACATGCTGCACTCGATCCGCCTGATGGCGGATGCGGCGCGCTCCTTCACCGAGCATTGCGTCAGCGGCATCCGCGCCGACGAAAAGCGCATCAGGGAGCTGATGGAGCGCTCGCTGATGCTGGTGACGGCGCTGGCCCCGAAGATCGGCTACGACAACGCCGCCAAGGTGGCCAAGACGGCGCATGCCAACGGCACCACGCTCAAGGAGGAGGCGCTGCGGCTCGGTTTCGTCTCGGCCGACGAATTCGACCGCCTGGTGCGCCCGGAGAAGATGACCAGCCCGGGCTAGATTTCCGAATTCCGATAGTCATCCGTAATGATACGGACGCTGGGCGCCCCAGAAATATGCGGTTTTGGGGGCGGGATTTGATTACCGTCAATGTTGCGGCGGGGCGGCGTGTTACGGCAGCCTCACCGCCCCTTGACGGGGCGAAATTCATCGTTTGGTGGCCCGAAGGGCCGATTGACGAGGACGAGCGAATGGCGATCAAGTCTTGTGGGGCGCAACGCGCTACCCTGTTTTTGAATGTTTCATCCTGCCTGCCGAGGATCGGATGATGGAGACGCGGCATGGGGAACGTCATCAACCTGAATCGCTTCAGGAAGCGCGCCGAGCGGGAAGCTTCGGCGAAGCAAGCGGACGCCAACCGGGCGAAGTTCGGCCGCACCAAGGCGGAGCGGTCGGTGGAGGAGACGCGCACGGACAAGGCGAAGGCGCACCTGGACCAGCATCGGATCGATCGCGAGGAGCAGCCATGAAGTCGCCCGTCGTGAAACGATCGATCGTCGTCGCTGGCCACAAGACCAGCGTCAGCCTGGAAGAGGCGTTCTGGAACGGCATGAAGGAGATCTCGGGCCTGCGTAACATGACGCTGTCCGAGCTCGTCGGCGAGATCGACGGCAACCGCCAGCAGGGCAATCTGTCCTCGGCGATCCGCCTGTTCGTGCTCGACTACTTCAAGAGCCGGGCCATGGCCGTCCAGCCGGACAAGGTCCCGGCGCAATAGCCGCCGGGGCGTGTTTTTCTGTGCGACCCCCGGCGCCTGCACTTTAAAATCACTCTAAGGTGCAGTTTCGGCCGCCGAGTGCGCTTGACCTCAATGCCCTGCGTTGAAAATACAGGGCATGACCGACCATGATGACACGCGCCCGCATATGCCGCTGGGTCTGGCCCTGCGCGGCTATACCGGCGTCATTCAGCACCTTTCCACCAAGGATACGGGTTCGGCGCTTTCGGACATCGAGCTCGAGAGCCGCCTGATCGAGCTCGGCTTCGTCGAGGGGGCCCGCGTCGAGGTCCTGCACGAGGGGCTGGTCGGGCGCGACCCGATCGCGGTCAGGGTCGACAGCATCACGATCGCAGTCCGTCGGCGCGAAGCCATGGCCATCATCGTCGCCTAGTCAGCGACCGGATAACTGCCCCCAGGCCCTTGATCCCATGGAAGCACCCCTGCTGCATCTCGCCCTGGTCGGCACGCCCAACAGCGGCAAGACCTCGCTGTTCAATGCCCTGACCGGCAGCCGGCAGAAGGTCGCGAACTATCCCGGGGTGACCGTCGAGCGCAAGGAAGGCTTCTTCGTCACCCCGCAGGGACGCCAGGTCTCCGTGGTCGACCTGCCCGGCACCTATTCGCTGCGCGGCCGCAGCCCGGACGAGGAGATCACCCGCGACTTCGTGCTCGGCAAGGCCTCCGGCGAGATCGTGCCGGATCTCGTGCTGTGTGTGGCCGATTCCACCAATCTGCGCCTGACCATCCGCCTGCTGCTCGAGCTGAAGCGCACCGGCCGGCCGATGATCCTCGTCCTCAACATGTTCGATATCGCAAGCCGCCGCGGCATCACGGTCGATGTCGAGCGGCTCGCCAAGGAGCTCGGCGTTCCCATGGTGACCTCGATCGCGGTGCGCAAGGGCGGCACGGCCGACCTGCTGGCGCTGACCGACGAGATTTCCGCCAAGCTTGCCGCCGAACCGACCGAGAACAGCTGGCGCGCGCTCAGCGTCTCCGAGCTGCGCGCCACCCAGCGCGAGGCCGACCGCATCATCGCCGACTGCGTCAGCCTGCCTGCTAGGCCCGACACCTGGACCGCGCGGATCGACGCCGTGGTGCTGCATCCGGTCGGCGGCCTGATCGTGCTGGCGCTGATCCTGTTCGTGATGTTCCAGGCGGTGTTCGCCTGGGCGCAGCCGGCGATGGACCTGCTCAAGTCCGGCTTCGACGCGCTCGGGGAGCTCGTGCAGGCCACCCTGCCCGACGGCCTGTTGCAGAGCTTCCTGCAGAACGGCGTGATCTCGGGCGTCGGCAGCGTCATCGTGTTCCTGCCGCAGATCATCCTCATCTTCCTGTTCATTCTGCTGCTGGAAGATTTCGGCTACATGGCGCGCGCCGCGTTCCTGATGGACCGCATCATGGGCGGCGCCGGCCTGCACGGCCGCGCCTTCATTCCGCTGTTGTCGAGCTTTGCCTGCGCCATTCCCGGCATCATGGCGACGCGGGTGATCGACAACAAGCGCGACCGGCTGACCACGATCCTGATCGCGCCGCTGATGACCTGCTCGGCGCGCATCCCGGTCTACACGCTGATCATCTCCGCCTTCATTCCCGCAAAGGACGTCTGGGGCTTCATCAACCTGCAGGGCCTCGTGATGTTCGGCCTCTACGTCACCGGCATCGTCAGCGCGCTTGCCGTCTCGTTCGTGATCAAGTTCTTCATGATCCGCGACTATGCGCCGGCACCGTTCATGCTGGAGCTGCCAGACTACAAGATGCCCAGGCTGAAATCGATCGCGATCGGCATCTACACCCGCGCCAAGATGTTCCTGCAGCGCGCCGGCACCACGATCTTCTCGATGATGGTGCTGATCTGGTTCCTGGCCTCGTTCCCGCAGCCGCCGGCGGGCGCGACCGAGCCCGCCATCGACTTCAGCCTCGCCGCCATCATCGGCAAGGCGCTCGAGCCGCTGCTCGCGCCCGTCGGCTTCAACTGGCAGATCGCGGTGGCGCTGATCCCCGGCATGGCGGCCCGCGAGGTCGCTGTCGCCGCCCTCGGCACCGTCTACGCGATCGAAGGCGGCAAGGAAGCGGCCGAGCAGATCGGTCAGGTGCTGGCGACGAAATGGTCGCTCGCCACCGCGCTGTCGATGCTGGCCTGGTACATCTTCGCCCCGCAATGCGCCTCGACGCTCGCCGTGATCCGGCGCGAGACCGGAAGCTGGGGCTGGATGGCCGTCACCTTCACCTACATGCTGGTGCTGGCCTATGCGGCGAGCCTCGTGACGTACAACGTCGCGGTGGCGCTGGGCGCGGGATAGCCCTCTCAAAACTCAAACAGCGAAAACAACCCCATGCACAGTAGACGGGGGTTGTGAAATCAATGGCTTACGCGTGCGCGACTCCGTAGCCCGGGATGGAGCGCAGCGAAATCCGGGAATCTCGCCCAAAGCACCACCGGACCCGGATTACGCTGCGCTCCATCCGGGCTTCGGACTACGCCGGTTGCGCCGTCGGGCAAAACACTGGCATGATGGCATCATCGACCTGCGTTCGCATCTCCGTGCACAAGTCAACCGCGTTTGGCTTTGCGGCCGCGCGCACTCGCTTTCGCCGGCACGCTCTTTCCATACTTCGTCCACCACGCCGTCAGCGCCTCCATGGTCGGGCCGAGCCCGCGCGCCTTTTCGGTGATCTCATACTCGACCCGCAGCGGCACTTCCGCGAACACGGTGCGCGACACCAGGCCGTCCGCCTCGAGCTCGCGCAGCTGCGCGGTCAGCATGTGCTGCGTGATGCCGGGGATCGCCTTGCGCAGCTCGCCGAAGCGGTAGACCCGCTGGTTGAGCAGCCACATGATCTCCAGCTTCCACTTGCCGGAGAGCAACGCGAAGGCGCGTCGCATCTCCTCGTGCATGTTGATCGCCTTGTCGGCCATGGTCTGGTTTTCCATACTTGCAGCAGATTATTCATCCTACTTGCGAAAATTCATCCTGCTTAGCATTTTCGATAAGTGATGCCGCGCACCGACGAAGGCTGCGCATCCACAGGAACCAACGAGACGAAGGAGAGATTGCCGCGTTCAGTGGCGATCAACGAGACCTCATGGCTGCAATCCACATCTACTGGATCAGCACGGCGCTGCTGTGCCTGCTGTATCTGACCTCTGCCTACATGTACCTCACCAGGAGAGACTGGGTCCGGCAGGCGCTCGGCGAACTCGGCTACCCCGCCTATCTCGTACCGGTCATGATCGTCGTGAAGGTGCTGGGCCCGGCCGCCATCCTGTTGCGCGTCAGCGTCGCGCTCAGCGATCTCGCCTATGCCGGCATTTTCTTTCACCTGCTGCTGGCGGGCCTTGCCTATCTCGGCGTCAGGAAGCCCGGCGGTGCGGTGCCCGCAATCGTGGGCCTCGCGCTGCTAGCCACCTCGTTCGTCACACAGAACGCCGCGCGGGACGTTCCCTCGCCTTATGTGCAGACGGCGATGTTGTGACGCCGTAGACAACTCAGGGGCCGGTTGCAGCGGCGAGCGCGCCAGACCGGCTCGCCAAAACTCTTACTCGGGGCGAATACCGCAAGAAAGCTCGACCTCACATTCGAAGATGCTTCGTCTTCGATTCGTGAAGTGCTCGGTGACCTTCAATCTCACCGACATGGTGCAGCACCCACGTCGCGAGTTGCATGAGCGGCTCGGCAAGGGAAGCGCCCAAGTCGGTCAAACTGTACTCGACCTGTGGCGGGACGGTCGCGTGGACCCTACGACTAACCATCCCATCCTGCTCCAGAGATTTCAGGGTGCGGGTGAGCATCTGCTGTGAGACCCCGCCTATGAGACGCTTCAATTCATTGAAGCGTCGCGGCCGCTCCTTGAGCATCGAGATGGTGAGGATGGTCCACTTGTCGCCCATGCGGCCGAGGATCGCGTTGACTCTCCGGCAATCGGGATTCGTTCCGGGCTGATCTGGAGGGGCGGGCATACGCGTGTGACCAGGCCTCGAAAATATGCGTTCTTGCGATGACGGCGGTCACTAAACCATATCTGGTCAGCAAATCATACTGCACTCAAGGAGCTGCCGTGCCTTTCAGCAGAACGATCGCCGTATCCACCGACCCACGCCGCGCCAGAACCCGTCATCCGGCCGTTTTCCGGAGGGCGACGAGATGAAGATTGCGCTTTTTGGATCAACGGGGCCGACTGGAAAACACATCATCGAAGAAGGGTTGAGACAAGGATACACCTTGTCCGTCTACACGCGCGATACAGCCAAATTGTCGGCCTTTGCCGGCAAGATCGAGATCGTCGCCGGCGATCTCAAGAATCTGGAAGCGATCAAGAATTGCATCGCAGGTTCCGACGTGGTGATCAGCGCTCTGGGGCCGAACGGTATCAAGACGCCAGAGAAGCGACCGATCATGCATGGTCTCCGCAACATCATGTCGGTCATGGACGAACTGAAAGTTCGCCGTCTCATACAGATCTCGACCGCAAGCTATCGCGACCCCAAAGACGGCTTCGACTTGAAGTCAAAGGCCTTGGCTACGCTGTTCAGCGTGATCGCGCACGGTGCCTATGACGATATCAAGGCGACCGGCGAGTTGATCGCTGGCTCACGCCTCGACTGGACGCTGGTGCGTATTCCATTCCTCAAGGACGGCCCTGCCCGGGGTGACATCGATGTCGGCTGGTACGGCAAGACACGGCTTGGCATGAAACTATCCCGAGGAAATCTCGCGAAGTTTCTGATCGATCAGGTTTCGGACCGTCTGTTTGTGCGAGCCGCTCCCGGCATCGCCGACCATTTGTGAATGGGAACCATCATGTTGAGGATCGACCTCTATACCGAGATCTCTTGCCCCTGGTGCATCATAGGGCAGCATCGGCTCGATAAGGTACTGGCGGAGCGCTTCCCCGCATTAGCGGTGGAAATTCTCCACCACCCGGTCCTGCTCTTGCGGCATACACCCGGATCCGGGCTCTACATACCCACCTTGCTTCGGTCTCGCTACGGTGTGACTGATCCAAAGCAAGCGTTCGCGCGGCCCGAGGCCGAGGCGCGTGCTTCGGGGCTAGACCTTGATCTTGGCCGGCAGCTTTGGACTTATCCAACCGAATCCGCACACGCCCTCATCATGGCAGCCCGCGTGCGCGGCACACAACACAAGCTCGCGGCGGCAATTACAAACGCCTATTTCCTCGACGCGAAGAATATCTCCGACCCCGATATGCTTGCCGATATCGCAGCCGCCCACGGGTTCGATCGTGACGAGGCGCGCGCAATCGCCGTTGACCCGGCCGAACACAGACGGGTGGAGGAAGAGGCGGCGAGGTCTGCTGCGGCTGGCGTTGCCTCTGTTCCTCACTTCGTCTTTGGCGAACGCGTGGCAATAAACGGCGGCCGAAGTGAAGACGAGATTGCCGCGGCCATTCAAGAAGCCGCACGTCTCGGCAAGGCTGCTCCGTGATCGCGAGAGCGTCTTTGTCGGCCACGGCCGCGCGGGAGAGCCCCTCGCCTTATGTGCAAACAACGATGTTGGGCTTGTAGCCCCGGGTTGAGCCAGTCGGCCTGCGCCGCCTCATCCTCGCGGTTTCCTTGGTTCCCCATGAAAAAGGCCCCGGTCGCTGCCGGGGCCTGAGTTCACTGGAGAGACTGTGGTTCAATAGCGCGCCGTGACCGGCGCACCGTAACCGCCGAAGCGGTAGTTCAACCGAAGCGTGACCATGTCGATGTCCTGGGTGACCCCGCTGCCCGTGAGGGTGAATCCACCGGGCGTGACCACGCCGGCTCCAAAGGTGGTGTTGTCACGCCCCATCCAGAGATGGTCGTATTCGATACCGACCGACCAGTTCGGAGTGAAGCCATATTCCCAACCAACACCCAGGGCACCGCCCCAGCGCGTGTGACCTGCCGAGGCGAGGCCGACGCCGGTGACGTTGTTGAAGATGTCGAAACGATTGCGCGTCACGGCGGCACCACCCTTCACGTAGAGGAGCGAGGCGTTCCACGCCCAACCGAGCTGGGCCGTGAACAGCCCGATGGCATCGGTCTTGCCCGTGGTCGAGATCAACGGATCGATCACGCTGACGCGCGTGTTCTTGATCTCGGCCCAATCGCCCTGGGCTTCCAGGCCGAGCACAAACTGATTGGTCTGCCAGCGATACCCGATCTGTCCGCCAACGAGGCCTCCGGAGCGATCGGCGCAACCACTCGCGACCGTCCCTGCGGGCGTGAAGAAATCGACGCAACCATGGCTCTGCCCCCAGCCTCCGTTGGCACCGATGTAGAATCCGGTCCAATTGTAAACCGCCGCCACCGGCACCGGCGGTGGCACCGCCTTGGCGGCCATGTCGGCCGCCATGGCCGGAGCCGTCATGCTCAGCGCCGCGAAGCCGATCGCCGCGATCGAAAACTTTTTCATCGTCTCATCCCCTTTGCTCAAATCTCGTCCGTCAGAAACGAGCCCTTATGCAGGTTGGCGTGCATAAGTGCCGCGAACACTCTGAAGTTTATGCGCAAGGGGATTCCTGGCTCGTACCAAAATGGCAACACTCAAGTGCCATCGCTATGCACGGGAAAGTGCTTAGTCGTCATCTGAATTACCGGGTGCCGCGGCGCTGTCCTGTTCGTCGGCAAGCCAGGCGTTGATGCCGGAGGACGGGATCAGCCGCTTCGGAAGGTGGGGGTTGATCGTGCCTGCAAAGACGGAAAGTCCCTCATCGCGCTTGGCGCGCGCAAACAGCTTCGCCTCATGCTCAGTCGCAAAGGTCTTCGTCTCACGCGGACTTCGTTGTCTCGGCAGAATGCCTCGCTGTCGCACTTCGAAAGTGACGTACCAGGTCGGAATCATTGCGCACACCAACAGATCACCAGCCCTGAAGTCGCGTTGTGGTGTGGCCGTCATCCGCGTGCTTGATTCAGATCAAGCTGCCACTCGACCAAATCCATGCGAACGTTGGACGCGCCGGGATACGAACTGGGCGTCGGTTGACCCGCCGGGCAGAACAAGGGCACGATGGCATCATCAAGATCGCGACCAGCTCCAAAGCGACGAACTGTCTTCATGGACCAATTCAACACCGACAGACTGATCGCCGAGCGACTGCACGCGGATCACCTCGCCGATCTCGTCGCGCTGCATCTCGATGCCGAAGTGTCCCGCTATCTCGGAGGCGTGCGCTCGGCGGAGGCGACCAAGACCTATCTCGACGTCAACATGGCCCATTGGGACCAGCACGGTTTTGGCCTTTGGGCGCTGCGAACGAAGGACGGCGCGTTCGCCGGGCGGGCGGGCATCCGGCACATCCTCGTCGACGGCATCGATGAGATCGAGATCGCCTACACCTTCAAGCAAGATCTCTGGGGCCAGGGACTTGCGAGCGAGATCGCGAGCGCGCTGACGAACATCGGGCTGACGCAACTCGAGCTGCCGTCCCTCATTGGCCTCGTCTTTGTCGGCCACGGCGCATCCCGCCGCGTGCTGGAGAAATCGAACTACGTTCTCGAGAAGAGCACGACGCATCACGGCGAGGACGTCGTGATCTATCGTACTCGACCGTGAGGGCAGCCTCACGGCTCCATCGTGTAGGAGCGACCGGGTTCGAACACATAGATGGTCAGAAAGCGGAGCGGACGGTCCGGGTCACAATTGCGAAACAGGGTGTGTGGAACATCGGCCCGATCCTGCAACGTCTCGCCCGCCCGGTATTGTCGCGGTTCATCGCTGCCATAGGCGGACTCGGCGACACCTTCGACGATGTAGACCGCACCCGCCACGGGATGCCGGTGAAGCGGCGCGACGCCGCCGGGTGGATAGGTGACCTCGACGACCGTGAGCTCTTGGTGATTGCCGGGCAGCGGGAGACGTTCGAGAACCTTGCGCGTGACACCGGCAAACCCGGCTTGTCGAGCGCCTGCCTGACCGTCGGTAGGTTTATCCATTGGGCACCTGTCTCGTTCGAGAGCTGCAGCCGTTGCGCCAGATCGCGGTGAACGACAGTGGAATGTTTTGCGCAAGACGACAAAGTTGAAGGCGGAACCGCTGTCACATCATTCTGCCTCATATGCGACGATCCGTTCAAAACATCGTTTCATGGGGACAGCTTGGAACAGTGGGACCCACGTTCCATCGGGCTGCAATGAAGCTCTTGAATGCAACCGACCTGAACAGTCATTCAAGAAAGTTTCGTCGCTGTTCCCGCAACAGGCGATGGTGGCGGTCGTTGACTCGCGACGGACGCAAACCAAGGAGGAACAGATGAAGAAGCTGACTTACGCTCTCGCAGCGCTAGCGACGCTTGCAATCGGTACCCCCACCATCGCCAACGCGGCCGGCTTCGGCGTCTATATCGGCGGCGACAGGGACTATTATGATGGCCCCCGCGCGCGCATCTACGAGCATGACCGCGGCTGGCATCGTGGCTGGTACCATCACGACCGCGACTACGACCGCGGCGTCGTGATCCGTCGTTATCATCATTGGGACGATTGATGCGAGCCAGCGATCGTACAAGGAGGCCTCGCTTCGGCGGGGCCTTTTTGTGTTTCGCATTCGGACGTCAGGAAGAGGCCGCCCGGCGAGGCGGCCTCTTGATCGGATCACTTCACGCGACCTATCAAATCGCTTTATCGCTACTTCGTGTAACCCTGGCTCGTACACCACCACATGGCGTCGGCAGAGGTCGAGCCATGCACTATGACGTATTTTCGGCACGCTTCGTAATTGACGGCATAACGCTTGGCACACGGGACGGAGGAAATGGTGCCGCCGCTCCAGGAGCACTTGTATTGAGCATTCGCTGCCGGCATCGAAAGGGTTGCGACAGCGAGCCCGACGACGAGAAACGCGAAGGTCTTCATGACTATCTCTCCCAAATCCAGGGAATAGCGAGCGCTATCCCAGGTGGTACGATAGCATGCTTTCGACCGCGCAAGTTCGACGCATGCCTATTCCGGCAAGCTAGCGAAACGCGATCTACGACGTTTCGTCCTCCGCCGGCAATGCCCGCCATCACTCGCCGCGATGGCGCAGCGCATCGACAATGATCTTGAAGGCGGGCGCGTTCTGGCGGCGGCTCGGATAATAGATATGGTAACCGTCGAATGTCGGCGACCAGTCGTCCAGCACCAGCACGAGGTCGCCCGAGGCGATGTGCTGCTCTGCGATGTTCTCCGGCACGTAGGCGATGCCGTATCCCTTCAGGGCTGCATCGACCTGGACGTAGGAATTGTTGAACGTCAATTGTCCGTCGACGCGGACGCGAAGCTCCTGGCCTGCCTTGGCGAACTCCCACGCATACAGCCCGCCCGCCCGTTCCATGCGCAGGTTGATGCAATTGTGCCGCACGAGCTCGTGCGGATGGTTCGGCGCGCCGTGCTCGGCGAAGTAGCCTGGTGAGCCCACGGCCACCAGCCGCCAGTCCGGTCCGATCCGCACCGCGACCATGTCCTTCTCGACGCTCTCGCCGAGACGCACGCCGGCGTCGAATCCCTCCTCGACGATGTTGCGAAATCCACTGTCGAGGCTGACCTCGAGCTTGATGTCCGGATAGTCCTTCAAAACCGGCTGGAGCTTCGGCCACACCACGCTGTGGAACGCGTGGTTTGAGATCGTCATCCGGATCCGCCCCGAGGGCTTGTCGCGGAACGCCATCAGGTCGGCGATGTCCGCCTCGATCTCGGCAATGCGCGGCGCCATCGACAGCCGCAAGCGCTCACCTGCTTCGGTGAGACCGACGCTGCGGGTCGTGCGCGTCAGGAGGCGGATGCCCATCTGGTCTTCCAGCCGCTTGATGGTGTGGCTCAGGGTCGACTGCGCGATGCCGAGCTTGGCGGCCGCCTTGGTGAAACTGCGCTCCCTGGCGACGGTGAGAAACCACAAGAGATCGTTGAAATCGTGCCTGGCCATCGCTGTCCGCCGCTGAAACCCTCCATTTATGCTGTAGGTCGATCAATGCAAGCGGACTAATCCATCTAATCGGGCTGCGCGCGGGGCGCTATTTCAGACGCCACGAATGGCCCCGGCCTTGCCGCCGGCCCGACCACGGGCGCACGCATCATGTCCAGACACTGTCCCACGCGCCGCATAGTTGTCCGCGGTCTTGTGGCCATCGGCGCGGTGCCCGGCTCCGTCGTCGGCCTGATCGCGACGAAGGCCTCCGGTCAGACGGGAGCAGCACACATGCAGATACGATGCGCCTTCGACCGCCACAGTTTTACGGCGACCCTTCTCGACAACCCATCGGCGCGGGACCTTACCGCCCTGCTGCCGCTCGACCTTGCCATCGAGGATTACTCGACCAACGAGAAGATCGCCTATCTGCCGCGTAAGTTGACCGAGAACGGCGGCGGGCCGTTCACGGGCGAGGCGCCGGGCGATCTCCTTCGCGCCCTGGGGCAATCTCGCCTTCTTCCACGGCAACTACCGCTACTCCAGCGGGTTGATCCGTCTCGGCCGTCTCGACGGTGGCGCTCAGCCCCTGCTCACGCGTGGAAAATATCCGCTGCGGCTCGAGCTCCTCTCCTGACAATCGAACCCGAAAGGATACGACCATGCTGGCAACGCTCATGTACGGCCCCGGCGACGTTCGCTGCGAAGCAGTCGACGACCCCAAAATCCTCAAGCCCACCGACGCCATCATCAAGCTGTCGGCGACCTGCATCTGCGGGTCTGATCTCTGGCCCTATCGCGGCCTGCAACCGACCGAGGGCCCTGCGCATATGGGCCACGAATATTGCGGCGTGGTCGTCGAGGTCGGGAGCGAGGTGAAGACGGTGCGGCCCGGGCAGTTCGTCGTCGGCTCCTTCTGCATCTCCGACAACACCTGCCCGCATTGCCGCTTCGGCTTCCATTCCTCCTGCGTGCAGCGCGAGTTCATGTCCGGCGCGCAAGCCCCCTACGCGCGCGTGCCGCTGGCCGACGGCACGCTGGTGGCGACCGCGGAGCCTCCATCGGCCGATCTCATTCCCCATCTGCTCGCGACCTCCGACGTGCTCGGCACCGGCTGGTATGCCGCAGACGCCGCCAACGTCCGCGAAGGGGCGACCGTCGTCGTGGTCGGCGACGGCGCGGTCGGGTTGATGGGCGTGCTGGCGGCCAGCGAGATGGGCGCAGCGCGGATCATCGCCATGAGCCGTCACGCTGCGCGGCAAAAGCTCGCCACCGAATTCGGGGCCACCGACATTGTGGCCGAGCGCGGCGAAGAGGGCATTGCCCGCATCAAGGATCTCACCGGCGGCGTCGGTGCCGATTCCGTCCTGGAATGCGTCGGCACGCAACAATCGATGACGCAGGCGATCGCCTGCTCACGGCCCGGCGGGTCGATCGGCTATGTCGGCGTGCCCCACGGCGTGACCTTCGAAGGCGAGGCGATGTTCTTCGCGCAGCGGCGCATGCTCGGCGGGCCGGCGCCGGTCCGCCGCTTCCTGCCGGACCTGATCGACCGCGTCCTCGCCGGCAGGATCAAGCCGGGCAAGGTGTTCGATCTGAAGCTGCCGCTGTCGGAGGTGGCCGAAGGATACCGCGCCATGGACGAGCGGCGCGCGATCAAGACGCTGATTACCGTGTGAGGATTTCGCTGCGCCCGCAATGACGGCGCGTAGCCCGGATGGAGCGTAGCGTAATCCGGGACCGCCGTGTCCGCGCGAGAAGGACCCGGATTGCGCTTCGCTCCATCCGGGCTACGAAAATCTTACCTGAAATACCCCACGACGAGATCGACATCCGAGCTGCGGGCCACCGTGCCGTTGAGCTCGGCGTCGATGACGCGGCGGCAGGCCTCGATCGCGGCGTGGTCGCCGAGGTCGTTGGCGGCTTCGAGCACGAGCCAGGCGACGTCCACCGAGGCCTTGTCGGGTGCTCCGCCGCCGACGTCTGCGGCAACGACCTTGTTGAGGCCCTTCTTGCGAACTGCGGTGCCGAATTGAGGCAACATCTGCAAATACTCCCTCTCGAATTCCCGCTCAGTGAACCTGTTCAGTGGACCTGTTCAATGGACCCGTTCAGTGGACTTGGAGCTCGGGCTGACGGCCCGAGGCGGAATCGGCACCCGCGCTGTTCTTGCGCGACTGGTAGAATTTCAGGATGCTGCGCGACGTCTCGATCTTGAGCCGGCCGTATTCGCGCTCGTTGTCCTGGAGGTCGCGCGCGGTGATCAGATGATCCTTGGCGCCGAGGAAGAGCAGCGACATGGTGGTGTCCCAGGAGAAGTCGAGCGCCTTGCACAGCACCAGCAGCATCTCGCGGTTGCGGTCCATCAGCGCGCGTTCGATGACGTCGACGGGCAGCGCCGACAGCAGCGACAGGCCGATCTGCACCTCGTCGAAACGGTGCTGGCGCGCATAGCTCGCGATCGAGTCCTGGTTGAGGTTGCCCTGGCGGTACTGCGTCGTCACCACGCGCTTGGCGACGAAATAGCTGCGCGAGGACGGACCGAACTTGGACTGCAGGTCGCCGGTGACCTCGGTCACCGAGCTCTGGATCTGCGCCATCATCTCGGGGCGCTCGGTCTCGAGCCGGCGGCGGACGTCTTCCGACGCCTTCGCGATCAGCTGCTGGAAGATGTGGCGCGGCACGTCCTTGCGCAGGCCGAGCTGCTCGGCAAGGATCGAGTCCCCCTCGGCGCGGCGGACCATGTGCAACAGGCCCGAGCCGGAGAAGCGCGCGCCTTCGTTCTTCGCAACCGACGTCACGACCTCCTGGTTACCGCGCTTGACCAGCACGTCGGTCACGGCCTCGCCGATCGACTGGCGCTGCGAGATCGCGAGCAGATGCGCCTGGCTCTTGGTCATGGCGCTCTCGACCAGCACCTTCTCGGCGATCCGGGTGGAGTCGCGCAGCACGGGGCCGGCGACCTCGATCGCATCGTCGAAGGCGAGCTTCTCGATGACGTTGAGCGGAGCGTGGTCGCAGGCCGACATCAGTTCGGAGAGCTGCACGCGCGCGGCGACCTCGATCTCGTCGGCAAGCCGGCCGATCACCTCGCCGAACATGCTGATCTCGTCGTCGACATAGCGGCCGGTGATCAGAAGATCGGTCGCGTGCCACAACGCGCGTGCCCGGCTTTCGTCGGTGCCGCGCGCGATCGCGTCGTCCAGATCCTGCAGAAGCGATTTCGCCCCGTTCATCTCGATACCCCAGTTCTTGGTCGTCTTTGGCGAGCCGTCGCGCCTGTCTTGGCGCGACGCCGAATTCCTCTGGGATCCAACGCTAGAGATGAAACGCGAGAATTCGGTAAAATCGGCAAATCAGTTTTGCCGACGAAAATTCATTCAAATGCGAGGGAATGGGTTAACCGGCGGGCAAGGGGTTGCGGGGGAGGTGCGCTCCCTCTCCCGCTTGCGGGAGAGGGTTGGGGAGAGGGTGTCTCCGCAACGGGACTATCCCCTAGAGGAGAAAGCCCTCACCCGCGCCTTCGGCGCGACCTCTCCCGCAAGCGGGAGAGGTGAGCCAACCCGCGGCTCAATCCACGCAAGTCAATCCGTTCACGGATTCTGCGGCGTCAGCACCAGCGGCGGCTTCGGCTTGGGTTTGGCGGGCGCGGGGCCCGGCGCCGGCCGCACCTCGATCGGCGGCGGCAATGGCGCGACCTGCTGGCTTGCGATCGGCGGACTTGTAAGTGCAGGACTTGGCGCTGCGGGCGCGGCCTGCGGCGCCTTCGGCGTCGGCGCAGCCTTCGTCTTCGGCGGCGCGCGACGCGGATCCTGGCCCGGCAGCGGCACATTGACCGGCGCCTGCTCGGGCGCCGCATCCGGAGAGACCAGCGTCGGCAGCGCCGCGGTCGCCGGCGGCGGCTCGCCGCGCTCGATCGCATCGAGCCGGCGCGTCTCGCGGTCGATCGTGCGCACTGCAAGCCAGGACGACAGCGGCGCGAGGTCGACGGTGCGGCTTAGTCGATCGGGGGGACCCGCCGCAAACAGCTGGATCTCGGGCGGCGCACCGGAGAGCCCGGTCATGATCGGCGTCAGGCTGGCGCGGATGTCGGCCTGGTCGGCGGGAATGTCGTAGCCGCCGGAGACGATGGCGCGCGCGTTCCTGGCTTCCAGCGGCGTCGCGCCGACACGCAGCCGTCCGTCGCGGATCGTGAACGGGATCTGCGCCGAGGCGACCGCGATGGGACCTGCCGCCAGCGCCGGCTCGACGAGCTGCCGCAGGCGGTTGTCGTCACTGACCTGGCCGCCGTCGCTGGCGCGGATGGCGATCTCGAAGGCGCGCGGATTGAGGCCACCGATCTCGGCGGATTCCAGCGTCACGGTGCCGTTGCCGGCGAGCGCGCCGGTGAGCGCCGCGACGCTGCGGCCCTGGCTTGTCAGCGCCATCTGCACCGAGGCGCGGCCCTTGGGCAGCGCGAGATCGCGATAGCGCAGCACGGTCGCATCGACATTGCCGAGCTCGATCCGCGCATTCAACGCAAGACCATTGGCGCCATTGCGCGCGTCAAAACTCGCCGACATCTCGCCGCCGCCGACGCCGCCCTTGAGGCCATCGAGCGCGAGCGACTGGCCGTCGCTGCGGATCGTGCCGCCGAACGGGCGCACTTCGATGCCGCCGGGCATCGTGCCGCGCAGCGCCTGGAAAGCGATGCGGCCGCGCCAGCCACCGAGCAGCCCCGCACTGAGCGGCTCGCCCGCATCGCGTCCCGCCGCGCCGATCGCCATCGCGAGCGCAGGCCCAAGGTCGAGTGTATCGAGGCCCACCTCGCCCTCGACGCTCTTCTCCTGATCGAGCGTGACCGCGAGACGCCCGCGCAGATGCGAGCCGGCCGCGCTGCCGTCGAGATCATTGAAGGTCAGGCGGTTGCCGGAAAGCGTGAGGCGCGAGGACAGGCTGACACCCTGCACCGACTTGTCGGCCGTGTTGGTCCCGAACAGCGGCGCGAGGTTGACGTTGCGCACGCGCAGATTCACACTGGCCTTGGGCTCCGACAGTTCGACGCTGCCCTGCGCATCCGCGTCCAATCCGCCGCCGCTGATCTTCGTGTTCAATTGCAGCGGCCGCCGCCAGGCACCGCTCAAGCGTCCTTCGAACTGCGAAGCGCCCTCGCCCGCGGCCACCACGCGATCGAGCCCGAGCAGCGCCAGCAGCGCGCCGGCCTGCGGGGACGACACCTTCGAGTCGAGCGTGAAGTCGCTGCTCTGCAATTTGTCGAGATCGATGCCATTGACGGCCGCCACCGGTGTCTGCGCGGCCAGCGTGGCGGTGGCCTTGAGCTGCGGGGCGTCGAGATCGAGCACGGCGCGGGCGTCGCTGCGATCGGCATGCTCGGCGTTCTTGTCGAGGCTGAGGTCGAGCTTCAGCCGGGTTGCGCCCGGCACTGACGGGAGGGCATCGAAGCGCGCGCGCACCGACGGCGCAAACGGCTCGATCAGCGCAGTCAGCTCGCGCAGCGAGTTGGCGGAGGATTTCAGCGCGAGCTTGCCGGCCGCCTTGGCGCGGTCGAAGCTGCCGCTCGCTTCCGTGGTCACGCCGCTGGTCTGGCCGAACCGCAACTGCTCCAGCGACAGCGACGCCGGCGCGTAGCCGAGCTTGGCCGCGAACGGCCGCAGCTCCTGGCCGGCGGAGATGGCGCGGCCGACATCGAGCGAGAGCTTTGCCTCCTCCGGCCATTCGCCTTGCGGCCCCGCAAGCGCGCGGACGAAACTCGCGGCGGCGTCGAGATCGAGCCGGTCGGCCTTCAACTCGGCGTCGATCCGCGAGCCCTTGCTCGCGCCGGTCTGGACGAAGGCAATTCGTCCCTCGATGGCGCCGCCTTCGATATCCGCCTTCAGCCTGTCGATGGCGAGATGGTTGGCGGCGATCGTCACGTCGCCGGCAAGGCGCAGCGGCCGGGTGCTGCGGCGGTTGATCTCGCCGCGGCCCAACAGCCAGGCCACCAGCGTGTCGGGGTCGGAGGATTCGACGTTGAGGCGGCCGCTGAAACTGTCCGCGCCCGGCGTCGCGCCGTTGAGCGAGAGCTGCGTCATGCCCGGCGCGCGCAGCTCGAGCCGCCGGAAGGTCCAGGACCGGCCGTCGGTCGCAAGCTCCGCCGCGATGTTCTGGAGCGGGCGGCCACCGAGCATGATCTGGTCGGAGTTGAACTCGATCTGCGCCGCGATCGGCGCCTGCGGGATCGCGGCGAGGCCTGCGCGCAACGCCGGCAGGATGCGCAGCGGCTCGGAATCGTTTTTGGCCGCCAGCCTGTCGGCATCGATCTGGCGGGCCGACAGCACCGCGCGCAGCAGCGGCGAAGCACCGAACCTGAGATCGCCGACACCGCCAGCTTTCAATGCGTTGTCATCAGTGCCGATGCTCGCATCGATCTGGTCGAACTTGGCGCCGGCCGGGTCGGCCTTGAGTTTTGCGGTGAGCTTCCACGGCGTCGGCCCCGCCTCACCCGGCTTCTTCGCCGCGGGCACGGCGAGCGTCAGCGCGCCGTCGAATTTCGGCTGGCGGTTGTCGAAGGCGAGCACACCGTCGAGATCGGCCAGGATCGCGCGCTCGCCGGGATCGACGTTGAGATGCAGACGGGTCGCGCTGCCGTCGGCGCTCGGGCCGGAGGAGATGCGGAACGGGTAGCGCGTGCCCGACACCTTGAAACTGCCGTCGCCCCGCACCGAGCCGGCGAGCGAGCGGACGTCACCGGAGAAGGCGATGTCGGTCAGCTCCAGCGTCGAACGGCTGGCGGCATCATGCAGCGCGACACGGCCGGTGAGGTTCAGCCGCTCGATGGCGAGCGAGGCCAGGTTGAAGCTGCCGCTCGCGGTGGACGGCAAATCGACCCGCCCGCGCGCATCGAGACCGAGATCGACCGCCATGCCGCCCACCGTGAGCTCGGTGGCGCGCCATTCGCCGCGCATGAGGGAGCCAAGGCTGAACTCGACGTCGAGCTTGTCGGCGCGCAGCCGGCCGAGATCGTTGTTACCGCCGAAGGTCACGGAACGCAGCCGCAAGGTCGGCGCCGGCAGGAGCCGCGCGTCCAGCTCGCCCGCCACCCGCACCGGCACGCCGATGATCCGAGAAGCCTCCGCCTCGAACTGGGGCCTGAACTGGTTCCAGTCGATGAAGTAAGGCCCGATCAGCGCGGCCAGAAGCGCTAAGATGAAGGCAATCGCCAATCCGAGCAGCGTCGTCTGCACGGGTCTCCCCTCGGCCAAACCGGCACCTGGGCCAAACCTTGACCCCTGCAAACCTTGGCCTTGAGGCTTCAGGCGCGCCGGAACAGCCCCTTATATAGAGGGAAGTGTGGCGAAGTCACAGCGACTGTTGCGCGCGGAGGTTAACGCTGGGGAGACCCTCATGGTGAGGAGGCGCGCAGCGCCGTCTCGAACCATGGAGGCCCGGCTCTCGCCCGCGGCCATCCTTCGAGACGCCCGCTTCGCGGGCTCCTCAGGATGAGGGCCTGCGCCCGCAGAGGCGATGCCGACTCCTACCAACTCGCCGGGAGCTGCGTCAGGCCGCGCAGCACGAAGGTCGGTCGCCATTTCGGGTTCTCGACGTCGTCGATGCGCAAGTCAGGCAGCCGCCGCAAGAGCGTCGCAATGGCGATCTCGGCCTCGATGCGCGCCAGCTGGGCCCCGAGGCAGAAATGGATGCCGCCGCCGAACGACAGCGGCTTGACGTTCTGCCTGGTGACGTCGAGCCGGTCCGGGCGATCAGGGTAAACGGCGGGATCGCGGTTGGCCGAGCCGAGCAGGCAGAGCACCGTTTCGCCCTTGGGGATCTGCCTGCCGCCGAGATCCTCGATGTCCTCCAGCGCCACGCGCCCGGTCATCTGCACCGAGGAATCGTAGCGCAGGAACTCCTCGATCGCGTTCGTCATCAGTTCCGGCCGCGCCTTGAGCAGCGCGAGCTGGTCCGGGTTGCGGTGAAGCGCCAACAGGCCATTGCCGATCAGATTGACGGTCGTCTCGTGGCCGGCCACGAACAGCAGCATGATGTTCGCGGTCAATTCCTCGTTGGTGAGCTTGTTGCCGTCCTCCTCGGCCTGCACCAGCTGCGTGGTGAGGTCGTCGCCGGGATTACGGCGGCGCAGTTCGAACAACTGCTGGAAATACATCTGCGCCATCAGGTTGCGCGCGTTGCCCTGCTTGATCTCGTCCGGCGTCAAGGGGACAGGATCCAAGATCCGCACACCATCGCTCGAGCCCTTGTGGAACCCCTCGCGGTGCTCTTCCGGGATACCAAGCATGTCGCAGATGATCGTGACCGGCAGACGGAAGGCGAAATCCCTGATCAGGTCCATCTGGCCTCGATCGATCATCGCATTGAGGGTCTGATCGACGACTTCCTGGATTCGCGGCCGCATGTCCTCCACGCGGCGCGCGGTGAAGGCCTTGACCACGAGGCCACGCAAACGGGTGTGATCCGGCGGATCGGCCTGGAGCATCGTGTGGCCCAGATTCCGAAACACCGGCTCGTCCATGATCTTTTCGCTGTAACGGCGCTTGGAGCGCTCGACGAAATCCTTGCCGAAGCGCTTGTCGCGCATCACCAGACTCACATCCGCATGGCGGCTGGCGACGAACTGGCCGAACGGCGTCACATGGATCGGATCGATCGCGCGCATCCGGTCGTAATGCGGATAGGGATCGCGGATGAAGTCCGGCGACAGCGGATTGAACAGCGGATCACCGCCGGCGTTCTGCACTTGCTCGTTCATGGTGACCTCAACCGGTTGCCGCATGACACGAATACGCCGGCAGCCCCTGCCCGCGCGGCGTAACCATCCCCATTTATTATCAACTCGATACATTGTTGTATCGAGTTGCATTCTGCCCTAAGCTGTGCCGATGTCAAGGGTGAGAACCAGGCCGACCAGGGACGACACGCGCGACAGACTGTTCGAGGCGGCCGCGCGCGTATTCGAGGAGGACGGCATCGGCGGCGCCAGCATCGAGGCGATCGCGGCTGCCGCCGGCTTCACCCGCGGCGCGTTCTATTCCAACTTCAGGAGCAAGGACGAATTGATCATCGCCATGCTCGCCGACCATGTCGAGCAGTCGATCCGCCGCAACATGGACATCCTCGCCCAGCACGACAATCTCGACGATTTCATCGCGGCACTGAAGTCGATGGACCGCAGCAAGCAGGATCCGCTCGGCCGCGCGCCCCTCCTCCACATGGAGATGATCCTCTACGTCGCGCGCGCCGAGAAGCGTCGGCCCGAACTTGCAAAACGCCTGCGCGCGCGGCGCAAGCTGGTCGCCGACATCGTCGAGGCGACATTGAAGGGCAACGGCAAGAACGACACGGTGAACCCGCCCTGGATGGCCTCGGTCGTGCTCGCGCTGGAAGACGGCTTTCGCCTGCACCGGCTGATCGATCCGGAAACGACACCAGCCGACAGCTTTCTGCGCGCAATTACGGATTTGCGGCGCAGGACAGGACTTTCGTCGAACTAGGCTCCGCTCCGCGCGCGCATTTGCGATCAAAAGGTCACACCCGACGCCTGGCGCCGCACGCTGTAGCAGATTTAATTTGCACCTCGCGATTGCAGGACGTAACTGCCGCTCAAGAGCGACGTGATCCGGCAACGACCGGACGAGAAGGCGCTGCACCAACAAGCAAGAAAAGCAAGCATAGCGGCTACTTTTCGTTCAGGAGAATTCATTGCCCGGCATCGTCCATGTCGTGGATGACGACGCATCGTACCTATCGGCCATCCAACAAGTTCTAGAGGCAAGCGGATACCGCGTCGCCACCTATGCATCGGCCCAGCAATTGCTGGAGCAGCCCGACGAAAGCAAGGGCTGCATTCTTCTGGATGTCAGGATGCCGGGCATGAGCGGGCTCGAGTTGCAGAGCCGCCTGGCCGAGCGCGGCTCGACACTGCCCATCATCTTTCTGACCGCTTATCCCGACGTCAGCATCACCGTGAAGGCGATCAAGGCGGGCGCGGACGACTTCTTGATCAAGCCGGTCGGCTCGGATGATCTCCTGAGAGCCGTCGCCCGCGCGATCGCGCGGCATCACAACGTGCGCGAACTCGACGGCGAGCTGGAAGCGCTTCGGGGCCGGCTTTCGACGCTCACCCCGCGCCAGCGGCAGGTCTTCCAGATCATCGTCCAGGGCAAGACGAACAAGCATGCCGCGCGCGAGCTCGGCAGCACCGAGCGGACCATCAAGGCGCATCGGAGTGCGATCATGGACAAGCTTCAGGTCCGATCGGTGGTCGAAATGGTCAGGATCGCCGAGCGGCTCGGCGTGCTCGGCGCAAAGGACGAGCCCGACGCGACCGCATGAGGTGATGCGGGGCCGATGACGCAACGCTTCCGGGCATGCCCCGGCTGGACGCTTACGGGGTGGAAGCGGACGTCGGCCAGCCGACAATCTCCGCTGAAACCGTCGAAAATGACCCAACCCGGACATCGTTTGCGGGCAGTTTGATCGCTTGCATGACACAACAAGGAACCGAAGCGGGACCAGCCTGTTGGTTCGATCAGCCAAGCGGAGTCTCGCAATGCGGATCATTCTGATAACGGCGGTTGGCTGGGCGTTGTCGTGCGGATTTGCGACAGCACAGACCGACCCCAAGGACATGGCAACTGGACGCTCGGCACCAGAGGAAAAAGGTCAATTGCAGCCACAAGGTTGGACCGGACCGGTCGACACGAAATCGGGTGGCGCGCCGCCGGAAAGCCCGCAAGGTCAAAGCCCACCGGGAATGCAGGCAGCGCCGGACGGATCAACCAAAGTGGTGACCGAGCCACGGAAGTAAGTCTAACTCGTTTGTCGTTGAGCGGCGTACAAGCTTGCTACTTGCGGCGCCACGACTCGACCAACGCCGCGAGCTTGCCGTCGAGCGCATCATTGGCCTCTGCGAGGTCGGCCTCGTATCCACGCCAATACTTGCCGATCAGCGCGTTGTGGCTGCAGAACTTCTCGCCGTCCAGCCGACAGACAACAAGCCGCGTGGGCTGTCCATCGGAATTCAAGCGTACGAGATAGTGCAGGATGTGTATACGGAACCTGCTCCGCGGTTCTCGCCAGGAGCTTGCGCAGCCGGCCTGCCACCGCTCGCACTTGCGCGGCGCGGCCAGCGCCCGGCTGAAGGCGCGGGCGGCGTGTCCGCAACTGCGCGAGATGCCCCTTCTTCTGGTTCCGCTACTTTCCAGATTTTCCCGGCGCTCAGTTGGAGTATGATCCGGTGGTTTAGCAGGGTTAATTTTGAGGGAGGGAATTATGACGAACTTGGCCCCCTCGACGAGCTTCGACGTCAGAGCCGAAATCACGGAGGCTTATGCCGCCTGGGATTCGGCATTCAACAAAGCTGACGCCAAAGCGATTGCCGCAGCATATGTTTCGAATGCAAAAGTGCTGCCTCCGACCCATCAAATCATATCGGGTCCAGCAGCGATCGAGACTTTCTTCGGCGGGCTTTTTTCGAGCGGATTCGCCGATCACAAGCTGACAATCATAGATGCGGGCGGAGACGAGAAGGTCGTCTACGGCACGGCGAGATGGAGCGCCAACGGCAAGGGAGCGGATGGGTCCCGCCAAGCTGCCGGCGGGATTGCTACGCACGTGTTTGAGCGTCAGGCGGACGGTTCGCTGAAGCTGAGGTTGCATACCTTCAACTAAGCCGGCCGTACGCGTCGCCTGATACCAAGCGAGGAGGCGTCGCGTGAACATCGCGGAATGGCTTCGTGGTCTTGGGCTGGAGCGTTACTCCCAGGCCTTCCAGGATGCGGAAGTCACGCCTGAGGTCCTGCCAGAGCTGACCGAGGACGACCTGCGGGAGCTTGGTTTACCGCTCGGCCCGCGCAAGACGGTGCTGAAGGCAATTCACTCGCTCGCCCTGCCGAGCGGTCCCATACCTGTGAAGGGCGCTTCGGCCGAGCAGCCAAAACCGCCACTGCCGTCGGAAGCAGACCGGCGACAGCTCACAGTCATGTTCGTCGATCTGGTCGGCTCGACTGCGCTCGCCTCGGGACGTGACCCTGAGGAGGTGCGGGACCTGATACGGGCCTACCACAACACGGTCGCGAGCGAGATCACCCGGTTCGAGGGCCACGTTGCCAAGTTCCTGGGGGACGGCGTTCTCGCCTACTTCGGCTGGCCGCGCGCACATGAAGATGAGGCAGAGCGTGCAGTTCGCGCCGGGCTTCGGATATCCAAGGCGGTCGCGGCCCTTACCGAGCCGACTGGTGCAGCACTTGCGGCTCGCGTTGGCATCGCAACCGGTCTGGTCGTCGTCGGCGAACTGGTTGGCGAGGGAGAAGCCCGCGAGCGGTCGGTCATCGGAGAGACCCCGAACCTGGCCGCCCGCTTGCAAGGGCTCGCCGAGCCCGGCGGCGTTGTCATCGCCGATTCAACGCGCCGCCTGATCGGAGAAGCCTTCATATACCAGGACCTGGGGATGGTGCCTCTCAAGGGTTTCCCTGGACCGTTGCGGGCGTGGCTCGTCACCGGCGAGGGCGCGGCCGAGAGTCGATTTGACGCCCAGCACGGGATGTCGACGACCGCTCTGGTCGGACGCGACCAGGAACTCGCACTTCTCCTGGACCGCTGGGAACAGGCGAAAGGGCGAGAGGGACAGATCGTCCTGCTCGGCGGCGAACCCGGCATCGGCAAATCCCACCTCGTGCGAGCGCTACGCGACCGGCTTTCAGGCGTGCCGCACACACGCCTCAGCCATTTCTGTTCGCCGTTCCATACCAACAGCGCCTTGTATCCTATCGTGGGGCTCCTTGAACGGGCAGCGGGAATACGGCGAGAGGACCCTTCCGAAGAACAGCTCGATAACCTCGAGGCGATGCTCACTCTTGCGACAGACGACGTGCGTGACAGCGCACCGGTTCTCGCGGACCTATTGGCCATCCCGACAGGCAAGCGCTACTCTCCGTTGGAGCTTAGTCCACACCAAAAGAAGGAACGAACGTTCCAGGCTTTGCTGGAGCAGATAAAGGGCTTGGCGGCAAAGCAACCGGTTCTTGCCATTTACGAGGACGTCCACTGGGCCGATCCAACCACGCTCGAACTCATTGATCGTGCTGTTGACGAGGTGCAGCGCCACTCGATCCTGATGGTTGTTACTTTCCGATCGGAATTCGTTCCGCGCTGGACGGCGCATGGACACGTGGCAGCAATCTTTTTGAGCCGGCTGGGGCGCAGGCAAGGCACTGCCGTGGTCGACCGGATAGCCGGCGGCAAGATGCTTCCGCAGGAGGTGCTCGAGCAGATCTTGGCCAAGACGGACGGCGTGCCGTTGTTCGTCGAGGAGCTCACCAAGACCGTCCTCGAATCCGGGCTGCTTAAGGATCGGGGGAGCTGCTATGAGCTTATAGGTCCTTTGCCGCCGCTGGCGATCCCGACAACGCTCCAGGATTCGTTGATGGCCCGTCTTGACCGGTTGGCGCCCGTTAAGGAGGTCGCCCAGATCGCAGCCTGCATTGGGCGTGAGTTTGGACATAACCTTTTGAAGGCCGTAACGCCGCTCGACGAAGATGCCCTCCAGCGCGCCATCAATGAACTCCTGGAGGCGGAACTCATCTTCCGGCGTGGAGTGCCTCCGGATATCGGCTACAGCTTCAAACATGCGCTGGTACAGGACATCGCGCACGAGAGTCTGCTGAAGAGCAAGCGACAGCAGATCCACACTCGTATCGCCGCAGCTCTGAAAGAACATTATCCTGCCCGTGCGGAGATGGAGCCGGAGACGATAGCTTTACATCTTGCAGAGGCCGGCCTGGCGGCCAACGCGGTCGGCTATTGGCTGCAGGCCGGCCGAAATGCGGCCGGGCGCTCCGCCAATCTCGAAGCAATCACTCATCTCACAAGAGGGCTGCAGGCGCTCAACGCCTGTCCCAAAGGGCTGGAGCGGGATCGCCAAGAACTCGCGCTCCAGACGGCGATTGGAGGTCCGCTGATTGCAATTCACGGATACACGGCTCCTCAGCTTGGCACTGCCTTCAGCAGGGCTCATGCGCTCTGCCACGAGCTCGATGACACCGATGCATTGTTCGCCACACTCAGCGGCAAGTTTATTTTTCATTTCGTGAGAGGCGACTACGGCGCCATGCAGAGGCTGGTTGGCGAGGCACGCCTCGCCGCCGAGCGCACCAGGGACGCGGCACTGGAATTGGGTGCGCATCGCATGCGGGCTCTGACAGCCATGCACGCGGGTGACTTTCCTACGGCCCACTCCGAGTTCGAGACGATCTTGAGCCGCTATGACCCGGACACCCATCGGCCGGCGCCGGTGCACTATGTCCATGACCCGAAGGCCTCCGCGTTACCCTACCTGGCCATCGTGCTTTGGATCCTTGGCTATCCCGACCAGGCCCTGAGAACAAGCCGCGCGGCGCTTGAGTACGCTGCGGAGCTGAACCAGACGAACCTTACCGCCCACGTCGCCGTTTATGGCGGAGCGGGACCTGCGGAGCTGATGGGCGACGTGGCGGCGGTGCATGCGCACGCCGACGCCATCATCAACCTCGCCGATCAGCATAGCTTGAACTACTGGCGGTTGAGCGGCCTCATCCTTCGGGGCTGGGTAATGGCGCAGGAAGGTGATGCGGAGGGTGGCCTGGCGCTCATGCGCAAAGGTTTGAACGATCGGGGCGGGCTCGGAGCCAGCTGGTACCAAGTCCGCTACCTGTGCATGCTGGCATCAAACTATTTGCAACTCGGTGATGGCGAGAAAGGGCTCACGGCGCTGGCAGAAGCAAAGGACCTCGCCGCTCGCAATGGCGAACATATGTGGGAGGCAGAAGTTGCACGCATCGATGGCGAACTGCGGCGCATTCGTGGAGCTTCGGCGGATGAGGTCGAGGCTTGTTTGCAAACCGCACTTGATGTGGCACGCAGGCAAGGCGCGAAGTCGTTCGAGCTGCGTGCGGCCATGAGTCTGGCCCGACTTTGGCTCGACGAAGGCAGACTTATCGAGGCGCGAGCCCTCCTTGCCTCAACGTACGGATGGTTTACGGAAGGATTCGAAACGTCAGATCTGCTCGCCGCCAGGGCACTCAGCGCAGAATTGGCTGAACATTAGGGCTTATCTCGTTCAGTGGCGCGATACGGCAGCCGCCCGGCCACGGCGCGCACCTTGCCCGGCGACGCCCGCCAGATCGAGAGCGCCGACAAGCCGCTCACGACCATCGCAATGCCGAAAGCGAGCGTGTAGTCGCCGGCGCGATCGTAGAGGAAGCCGGTTACCCAGGGACCGGCCGCACCGCCCGCCAATGCGGCGAGCATGATGGTGCCGAAGATGCTGCCCTGGTGCCTGCCCTGGAAAATCTCGAACACCACCGCGCCCATGATCGAAGTGAGGCCATAGCCGAGCGCGCCTTGCGTGAACACCATGACGTAGACCAGCCAGAGCGACGGCTGGAACTTGAGCGCGATCAGCGCCGCGAAACAGATCGCAAAACCCGCGCAGCTGATCGCCCAGACCCACTCGCGCCCGATGCGGTCGGAGACATGGCCGAGCAATATCTGGCCGGGAATGCCGAGCAGGCTGACGATGCCGAGCGCCCACACCGCGACACCGGGGCTGAAGCCGATATCGAGCAGGAATTTCGTCTGATGCACCTGCACGGCGTACCAGATGTACAGGCCGGAGAAATAGCCGACCGCGATCCACCAGAACCGCGCGGTCGCGACGGCGCGTTTCAGCGTCCAGTCGGTATTGACCCAGACCGGATCGACCACGTTGGAGATCGGTTTTGCCGTGCCTGCGCTAGGTGCCGCATCGCCGTCCGGCTGAAGGCCGATATCCTCGGGGCGCTTGTGCAGCAGCAGATTGATCGGCGCCAGCGCGATCAGGACGAGCAGGCCCATCGCGGTGCAGGCGGTGCGCCAGCCGGTCTGCTCGATCATGTGCTGCACCCATGGCAGCAGCGTCACCGAGCCGATGCCGACGCCGGCGAAGGCGATGCCGATGGCAAAGCCGCGCTTGCGGATGAACCAGTTCGGCAGGAACAGCGACTGGCCGGAATAGCCGAGACAGACGCTGCCGGCGCCGACCATGACGCCGATGGTGAGATAGAGATGCCAGGGCTGGCTGGTCAGCGGCGCCAGCAGCAGCCCGCCGCCCATCAGCACGACGCCGAGCTCCATCACCGCGCGCGGACCGGCGCGATCCATCAGGCGGCCGATCAGCGGGCTCGCAACGCCGGAGGCCACGAAGCCGAAGGAGAAGGCGCCCGCAGTGATGCCGCGCTCCCAGCCGAATTCGGAGATGATCGGCGGAAAGAACAACGAGAAGGCGGTGCGCGCGTTGACGCCGATGGCCATGGTGACGAACGTCACGGCGACCACGACCCAGCCGTAGAAGAACGGAAGCCGCATTTTTCTATTTCATCCCTAGACGATCCTTCGGACCATCTGAGGGTGTCCGGGTCAAGCGCTTTTCGCGCATGCCCCCAGAGCGGCAGCGCAATCGCAGTTGAGCGTGGTTTCGCTGCCGCCCATCCTTCGAGACGCCCGCTTCGCGGGCTCCTCAGGATGAGGACAGAGTGCGCGGCTACAGTTTCAACAGCCAGCGATGCCGCTTAGCCTCATCCTGAGGAGGCCGCGAAGCGGCCGTCTCGAAGGACGAGGCGAGCGCTCAGGCGGCGTCGAGTTGGGAGGATTCAACACCAAGCTCGATCTCGTCGACCGGCTGCGGACGCCCGAACAGATAGCCCTGGACAAAGTTGACGCCGAGTGCCCTCAGCCGCTCGAACTCCTCAGCTGTCTCGACGCCCTCGGCGGTGACCGACATGTCCAGCCCGCGGGCCAGCGTCACGATCGAGGAGATGATGGCGGATGAGCGCGGCTGGTGCGTGAGGTTGCGGATGAACGACTTGTCGATCTTGATCTTGTCGAACGGGAACGCGGTGAGATAGCTGAGCGACGAATAGCCCGTGCCGAAATCGTCGAGCGCGAGCTCAATGCCGATGCTCTTCAGCCGCTCCATGAAGGCGAGGTTTTCCACGCCGCGCTCCAGCAGCACCGATTCCGTGATCTCGATCTCCAGCCGCTCGGGTGACAGGCCGGAATCCGCCAGCGCCGCGCAGATCATCTCGAACAGCTCGGCTTCCTTGAACTGGATCGGCGAGAGATTCACGGCGACCGCGAGGTCGGAGGGCCAGCCGGCCGCATCCGCGCAGGCGCGCCGCAGCACGAATTCGCCGAGCGGAACGATCAACCCGGTCTCCTCGGCAAGCGGAATGAACTGATCCGGCGGGATCAATCCGCGGCTCGGATGCCGCCAGCGCACCAGCGCCTCGAAGCCGCGCCGCGCGCCGCTCGTGGCATCGAGGAAGGGCTGGTAGTGCACCTCGAGCTGGCAGCGCGCGATGGCGTCGCGCAAGTCTCCTTCCAGCGTGTTGCGCGCCTCGAGCTCGGCCGACATGGCCTCGTCGTAGACGGTGAAGCAGTTGCGGCCCGCCGATTTCGAGCGGTAGAGCGCGAGGTCGGCCTTCTTCAGCAGCTGCTCCTGGTCGCTGCCGTGATCCGGCGCGATCGCGATGCCGATGCTGGTGCCGATCTCGACGCGATGGCCGGGCAGCAGGAACGGCTGCGCCACGAGCTTGGCGATCCGTCCCGCGAGCTCGGTCGAGCAGGCGCGCTGATCCTCGCAAGACTCCTGGATGACGGCGAACTCGTCGCCGCCGAGCCGCGCCAGCACGTCGGTGGCGCGCAGCGCGGATTTCAGCCGCTGCGCCACCTGACGCAGCAGCACGTCGCCGGCGCCGTGACCGAGGGAGTCGTTGACGTTCTTGAAGCGGTCGAGGTCGAGCATCAGGATCGAGAAGGTCGCACCGCTGTCGTTCAGCTGACGGTTGAGCTCGTCGAGCCGGGCGAGGAAGAAGGCGCGGTTCGGCAGGCCGGTCAGGATGTCGGTCTGGGCGAGCTCGAGCACCCGCCGGTTCGCCAGCGACAGCCGCCGCGAATTGCGGCTGGCGAGCATTAGATAGGTCGACAGCGACAGCGTGAGCAGCATGCCGACGGTGAGGACCGCGACCGCGCGATCATAGGCCGTCTCCAGCGCGCCGCCCGCCGTCGGCATGGCGCGCACCTGCCAGTCGGTGTCGCCGATCTTGAGACCGCCCGACCAGTGCAGAACCCGCGCGACATCCCGCATCGACTGCGGCGCGGTGGCGGCGGATGAATAGTCCGGCAGCATGTCCTCGAGGCTGACGATCTGGCCGGTGAAGGGCGGATAGACGTTCACACTGACGGCGGGGCTTGCTCCGGTGGTCACGCGAATGGACTGGATCAGCAGCGGCAGATCGAAGACGCCGACCACGAAGCCGGCCAGATTGCGGCGCCGGTCCGCGACCGTCTCGCGCGACGTTCCCTTGGCATAGACGGGAATGGCGACGAGCACGTCGGGCAGCCGTCCGCCCTCCTTGGGTTCGTAGAGACGGGTACGGACGGCCGCAACCCGATCGCTGTCGCGGGCGCGCTCCAGCACCGCAAGGCGTTCCGGGATGCTCGCGTAATCCATGCCGTAGACCTGTGACGTCTTCGGCTGCGTCGAGTAGAACACCGGGAAATATTCGTCGCTCTGCGGCGCGGCGGCGAAGGCATTGCCCTGGAGCGACTTGATGCGATAGCCGGACACGCCGTCCGTGACCGCGGCGGCCTCGTATTCGGCGCGTTCCTTGCGATTGACGCGCGGCAGCCACGCGATGCGCAACATGCCGGGATGGCGCTCGAACAGGCGCGCGCTGAAGGTCTCGAATTCGCTGCGGGTGATTTCCTCGTTGGTCGATTCGAACAGCGTGCGCAGCGCGACGAGCCTGGAGATGTACTCGCCCATGCCGTTTTGCATGACGATCGCTTCGGTTTCGGCCGCGTTCTCGAACTCGATCCTGTTGACCCGGTTTTCCCATCGCGCGACGGCGGCCGCGCCCACGACCGAGAACAGAAGCCCGACCGCGACCGCCACCAGCGCAGGGCGATAGAGCCCGAGCAGCGGCGCGGCACGCCACCATCCGATCACACGCTTTCGATCCTGATCGTTCTGATCGCGGCCGCCCATCTTGATCCGCAAGTCCCCATTCCGCGGCGGCCCGAACTTCTGGTTGAGCCGCCGGAACCACTATCGGACAAGGATCGAGGTTAAGAACTGCACAATTTCGGAACAGGGGCGCCCCGCAATGCGCGGCTTAGTTAACGACTGCCCTGCAAGTCGCTGCAGACTGGAAATAACTTGCCGGTTTTGCCCGGAGTCTTACGGATCATCGGTGCGACGCCGGTTAGCGACCTGTTCAGCCTGCAGAACTATTGTGCGCGGGCCTCATCCTGCACCCGGCAAGCATCCCCATGATACGATCGCGCTCAGCGACATGCCTCGCCTTGACCATCGCATTGCTGGCAGCAAGCCTGCTGCCGGCGAAAGGCGGCGAGGTCGGCGTCAGCGACGATGCGATCCTGTTCGGCCAAGCGGCCGCGCTCGAGGGCCCCTCCTCCGCGCTCGGACAACGCATGCGGCAAGGCATCGTCGCGGCGTTCACCGAGATCAACGCCAGGGGCGGCGTCCACGGCCGCAAGCTCCAGCTCATAAGCCGTGACGACGGTTACGATCCCGATCGTTCCGTGGCGCAGACGCTGCGATTGATCGAGGACGACAAGGTGTTCGCGCTGATCGGCGCGGTGGGTACGCCGACCGCGATGGCGACGATACCGATCACCAGCGCCCGGAACATCCCCTTCATCGGCCCGTTCACCGGCGCCGAATTCCTGCGCGACCTCGAGCTTGCCAACGTCGTCAACATCCGCGCGAGCTATGGCGCGGAGGCCGAGGCCTGGGTCAAGCACCTCACCGAGGATCGCCAGTTCACCCGCATCGGCATCTTCTATCAGGACGATGCCTTCGGGCGCGACGGCCTTGCCGGCGTGAAGCGCGCGCTCGCCAAGCGCGGCCTCGAGCTCGCCGCCGAAGGCACCTTCGAGCGCAACACCCGCGCGGTCGGCGCAGCCTGGCGCATGATCAAGCGCGCCGAGCCCGAGGCCATCGTCATGGTCGGGACCTACGGCCCCTGCGCCGAATTCATCAAGCTGGCGCACCGCAGCGGCGCCTATCCGACCTTCGTCAACATCTCCTTCGTCGGCGCCAATGCGCTCGCCAAGGAACTCGGCCCCGACGGCGAGGGCGTCATCGTCTCGCAGGTGGTGCCGTTTCCCTGGGATCGTTCGCTCAAGCTCGTCGCCGACTACCAGGCGGCGCAGCAGGCATTCGACCCGACGCTGACACCGGACTTCGTGTCGCTCGAAGGCTATCTCTCCGGCCGCCTCACCGCGGCGGTGCTGGAGAAGGCCGGACCGCAACCGACGCGCGCGAGCCTGCTGCGCGCCATCAACGACGTCGGCCGCTTCGACATCAGCGGCAGCATCGTCACCGTCGGCCTGCGCACGATCGACACGCCGCCGAAGGTGTTTCTGACGGTGATCCAGAAGGACGGGACGTTCAGGGCGGTGGACCGGCTGTAGAGCCGCTTCACGGCCGGCGCGTCCAGCGCTCGGCGTTGACGGCGCCTTGCGGCACCTCGCCCCGCACGATCGCTTCCACCTGCCGTACGGTTTCCAGCGACTGGTATTCGATCGCCTGCGGCGTCAGTCCGCCGACATGCGGGGTCGCGATGACGTTCGGCAGCTTGGCGAGCTCCGGCGTCGGCATCTGGTCGGGCGCGCGGCCGACATCCATCGCGGCGCCGGCGATGCGGTTCTCGCGCAGCGCGCGTGCCAGCGCGGCCTCGTCGACGAGATTGCCGCGGGAGAGATTGATGAAGACGGCGTGCCGCTGCATGCGCGCCAGCGCGGCCTCTCCGATCAGATTCTCGGTCTGCTCGTTGGCGATGGCGAGGCAGACGACATAGTCCGACGCGGCGAGGAGCTCGTCGAGACCGACCTGCCGGATCGCGGCATCGGTAACGGTCGCGAAGGGATCGGAGACCAGCACCTCCATGCGCAGCACTTTTGCGATCTCGGCGAGATAGCGCCCGATGCTGCCATAGCCGATGATGCCGATCCTGCTGCCGGCGAGCTGGCGGCCCATCCGTGCCTCGGGCTTGCGGCCGGCCTGGTAGTCCGCCGTCGTCCGCGACACGCCGCGGGAGAGGTCGACCATGAAGCCGAGCGCGAGCTCGGCGACGGCCTGCACGAAGCCCGGGCCGGCACGGGTCACGAGCACGCCGGCCTGTGAAGCCGCATCCACGTTGACGTTGCGGATGTCGACGGCGCAGCGGACGAACGCGCGCAGGCGCGGCAATTGCGCGAAGATCTCGCCGCGCCCTTCCGTCATGCGATCGGCGACGATGATGTCGGCGTCCTTGGCGGCGCGCACGAGGCTGGCGGCGTCCAGAGTTTCATCGCTCTCGTGCAGGATCACCTCTGCAGCCGCGCGCAGGCCGTTCAGGCTGCGATCGCCGTAGTAATTGCGCCGCATCTCCGGGGTGTGCGCGAGCAGAACCTTCACGACAAAACTCCTTCAGTAGCCGAATGCCCGCGGCAGCGCGGTCGAGAGCCATGGCACGAAGGCGATGACGAGCAGGCAGAGGAACAGCAGGCCAAGATAGCCCATGATCGGCTTCACCGTCTGCTCGATCGGCACGTTGCCGATCAGGCAGGCGCCGTAGAGCCCGAGCCCGAGCGGCGGCGCGAACAGGCCAATGCCCATCGCGATGACCAGCACGACGCCGAAATGCAGGGGATCGACGCCGAGCTGCACGGCGACCGGCAACAGCAGCGGCCCGAAGATGATCAGCGCGGCCGCGCCCTCCAGCACCGAGCCCATCACGATCAGCACGACGATGGCGAGCAATATGAACAGCCAGACGCCCGAGGTCTTGGAGAGCCCCAGCATGAAATCGCCGACCGCATGCGGCACCTGCTGCAAGGTCAGCGTGAAGGCGAGCGACTGCGCGGCGGCGACGATGAACAGCACGAGACCCGCCCTGGTCGCGGCCTGGACAAAACTGTGCGCGGCCGTCTTGAAGCTGAGCTCGCGGAACACGACGCTGCCGACGACCAGCGCATAGGCCACGGCAAAGGCGGAGATTTCGGTCGCGGTGGCAAAGCCGCTCTTGAAGCCGAAGAAGATCATGAAGATCAGGCCGAACGAGGCGATCGCGCCGCTCCACAGGCCTGACACCGGCATCTGCGGCTCGACGTCCTCGGCCGCCGTCGGCCGCTTGCCGAAGATGATGGAGACCGCGATGAGGACAGCCGCCATCAGCGCCGACGGCAACAGGCCCGCGACGAACAGACCGCCGATCGACAGGTTGGCGACGAAGCCGAGAATGATCAGGTTGATGCAGGGCGGAATGGTTTCCGCCATCACCGCGGAGGCCGCGAGCAGCGCCACCGCGCCGCCCGGATTCTGCTTCGAGCGGCGCGCCGCCGGAATCAAGACCGAGCCGACCGCGGCGACATCCGCCATCTTCGAGCCCGAGATGCCGGAGAACAGCACCATCGAGGCCACCATGACGACGTTGAGGCCGCCGCGCATCCGCCCCACCGCGCGCTGCAACAGCTCGATCAGCCGCACCGACATGCCGTTGGCTTCCATGAGGTAGCCGACGAGAATGAAGAACGGGATCGCCAGCAGCACGAAATTGTCGATGCCGCGCGCCATCTGCTGGGCGAAGATCACGCCGGGCAGCGCGCCCTCGACCCAGATGAAGATCAGCGCCGCGAGCGCCAGCGCAAAGCCGATCGGCAAGCCGCCGAACAGGGTCGCAAAGAAGCCGATCAGCATCAACGTGCCCGCCGACGGCACCGAGGACGGCGACAGGTAATCCCAGGCGAGATAGAGGCCGGTGACGACGATGATCGCGACGAGGCCCCTGACGATGTCAGGAAGCGGCCGCGCACAGAGATGGTCGATCGCGAACACCGTCATGAACAGTGCGCCGATGCCCATCGGGTAGAAGGTCAGCTCCAGCGGCAGGCCGGAGCCGGTGGTCTGCCCCGCCGTCAGCGAGCCCAGCTTGACGGCGTGATAGGCGACGTAGCCGGAGATCAGCACGATCAGCAGCGCGCTCGCGGCATCCACCAGCGTACGCAAGCGCAGCGGCAGCAGATCGCGGAAGAAGGACACGCCGACATTCTCGCCGCGCGCGAGCGCGCTCGCCGCGCCGAAGAAGGCCGAGCCGACCATTAGGCCGCGCGCGACGTCGTCCGACCATTCGACCGGCGCGTTGAAGAAGAAGCGCAGCAGCACGGAGGCGCAGACCACGATGAGGTCCGCGGCCAGCAGGACGGCCGCGATCGCGTCGCTGACGCGAAGCAGAAGCGTCATGCTGCCGTGGCGGCCACCCGAAAGCGGCACGGCGGCTGTCATCGCCATTTCGGACTTGGCCATTGGGACTTGGCCATCAGGCTTGCGTCGCGCGGATCATGTCGATGACCGGCTTGGATTCCGGCCGCGCCTTGATGAAGTTCTCGATCTGCGGCGCGACGCGCTTCTTGAAAGCTTCGCGGTCGCATTCGGCCACCGTCACGCCCTTCTCGCCGAGCGCCGCCAGCGCCTCCTTCTCGACCGCAAGGCCATGGGCACGGGTGTCGACCGCAGCCTTCTTCGCGGCATCGAGAAAGCCCTCGCGCAGCTTCGGATCCATGCGGTTGTAGGTCATGTCGCTGAAGTAGATCGCGAGCGGCGAGAAATTGTGCTGCGTCAGCGCGTACAATTTTGCCGTCTCGAAGAACTTGCTGGCGAGGATCGTCGGCGGATCGTGCTCGAGGCCGTCAAGCACGCCGGCCTGCAACGCCGTGTAGATCTCGCCGAAGGCCAGCGGCGTCGCGGCCGCGCCCATCAGGCGCAGGCATTCGGTGATGACGGGATTGGGCAGGGTGCGGATCTTGAGGCCAGCGAGATCCTCCGGCGTCTTCACCGGCTTCTTCGCCAGCACGCTGCGCGAGCCGAAATTATAGGCCCAGGCGATGATGCGGATGTTGCCGCCCTTGAGCAGCGCGTCCTCGATCGGCTTGGCGGCGCCGGAATCGAAAGCCTTGGTCTGCTGCGGGAAGCTCGAGAACAGGAAGCCGAGGTCGAAGGTGCCGACCAGCGGCACCAGATTGGCCGAGATCGACGAGCCCGACACCATGAGGTCGATGACGCCGAGCTTCACGGAATTGATGACGTCGATCTCCTGGCCGAGCTGGTTGTCCGGGAAGAAGGCGACCTCGACCTGCTCGCCGAGCCCGTTGCCCTTCAGGTTCTTGACGAGATTGTCGTAATAGACGCGGCCGTTGGCATATTTGGGATCGTTCGGCAGCGAGGAGGAGCATTTCAGCTTCAGCGTCGCAGCTTCGGCGCGGCCGATGATCCCTGGAGAGAGCACGAGGCCGGCGGTGACCGCCGCCGATGACTTGATGAACGCGCGACGGTTCACGGGCACGATGGTCATGGTGCGGTCTCTCCCCAATTATTCTTCTTGCAGCCGCGATCGTTGTCGCGGCGTGTTGGCTCGACTGTATGGCCAAAGCGACGACACAGGCAAGGGATGCAGCCGGCGGCGTCGCGATCGCGCGAGCAACAGGCGCGCTGCGGAAACCGACGCGGAACGCCTTTATTTATCGGTGTTTTCGCGCATGCCGCACGGCAGCGACAAGGCCTGCCATGCAAGATTGCGGTGGATCGATCCAATTCAGGTATGGATCAATGCCGAACGCATATCGATTGGATCGTACGAAGCAGACGAACGAAAGCCGCGGGATCGTGATCCCGCGGCTCGCAAGGTCTGAGCGAATGCGGTGACGTCAGCGCGAATGCGCGCCGCTGAGCTGGCCGCCCGCCGCCTGCACATCACGCGAGGGACGCAGCGCGTAGGCGCCGTCGCCGAGCAGGGCCTGCGCCGCGAGCGCGATCGCCCAGAAGGCGGGGAATTCCCAGCCGCCCTTCGGATTGGAGAAGAAGAAGCCGGCCGCACCGTGCACCGAGAAGATTGCGCCGAGCAGGATCGGGATTCCGGCCAGCGCCGCATAGCGGGTCCAGACCCCGAGGATCAGGGCGACGCCGCTGAGCACTTCCACGGTCATGATGAGATAGGCGAGCTCGGGCGGGAAGCCGAGGCTGCCGAAGAACTTTGCGGTGCCGGCCGGGGTGAACACGAACAGCTTGAGGCTGGCATGGGCGAGGAACAGCGCGCCCAGGGTCACGCGCAGCACCAGTGCGGCGTAAGGGGCGGTACGGGAATCGATCATGGGGGTCTCCTTTGCGGCGCACCATGATCTATTCTCATTTCGATGATAATCTGCTATTTTCGAAATATACTTCACACCAGTGGAGTGAGATAGCCTTGCTCGACCGCCTGACCAGCCTGGAGGTCTTCGCGAAGGTCGCCGCGGCCGGCAGCCTCTCCGGCGCGGCCCGGGCCATGGGCCTGTCGCAGACCATGGTGACCAAGCATGTGGCTGCGCTGGAGGCGCGGCTCGGCACAAAGCTGTTCCACCGCACCACGCGGCGGCTCTCCATCACCGAGGCCGGACGGAGCTATCTGGAATCCGCCGAGCGCATCCTCGCCGACATGGAGACCGCCGACGCCGCGATCGCGCGCGAACGCGTCGAGCCGCGTGGACTGCTGCGCGTCAACGTCCCCGTCGTGTTCGGCACGAGGCAGATTGCGCCGGCGATCGCGGAATTTTCGACGGCCCATCCCGAGGTCACCGTCGAGCTCGGTCTCAACGATCGCCTCGTCGACCTCGCCGAGGAAGGCTGGGACCTCGCGATCCGCATCGGCAGCTTGCGCGACTCCAGCATGGTGGCGCGAAAGCTCGCGCCGAACCGCCTCGTGGTTTGTGCCGCGCCTTCATATCTCGCCAGGCACGGCACGCCGCGCACCGTCGCCGACCTCGCCGGACACAATTGCCTCGGCTACACGCTCTCGCAGCAGGCGAGCGCGGCGGAATGGCTGTTCGGCGCCGAGGGCGAGATCCGCGTCCAGGTCAGCGGCACCTTGCGTGCCAACAACGGCGATGCGCTGCGCGCGGCGACGCTGGCCGGCCTTGGCCTCGCGCGACAACCCACCTTCATCATCGCCGACGATCTGCGCTCAGGCGCGCTCGTCGCGCTTCCGCTCGACCAGCCGGAGATCCAGACGTCGGCGGTGCATGCGGTCTACCTGCCCGACCGCCGTCCGCCGGCCAAGGTGCGCGCCTTCATCGACTTTCTCGCCGCGCGCTTTGCGCCTGTGACGCCCTGGGACCGCGGACTGCCGTGACGCGCTACGGCCGGACGCGCCGGCCGGGCAGACATCCTGCCCGATTTGTCGCACGCCAAGCGTGAGCCAGCGCACAGACGGCGTCATGGTACGGATCTAGAAAAGGCGGCATCATCGCGCGCATTGCCGATGGAGGTGACATCATGCGCCGTCCAGTCCTTTCCAATTTGCTGCTTGCATCCGGCCTTCTTGCTCTCACACAACTGACGATGCCGACCGATGCCGCGGCCGAAGCGCGGCTTGCGCTGGTGATCGGCCAGTCCGCCTATCGCACCGTGCCGGAACTGCCCAACGCCGCCAACGACGCCAAGGGCATGATCGAGCTGCTCGGCAATGCCGGCTTCACCGTGACGTCGGCGGCCAATCTCGGTCAGAACGAGATGCGCGCGGCGATCTCGGATTTTGCCGGCAAGGTCAGCGCCAGCGGCGCCGACACCGTCGCGCTGGTGTTCTATGCCGGCCACGGCCTGCAGATCGACGGCGAGAACTATCTGGTGCCCGTCGACCTCGACCCCAAGCGGGAGGCCGACATTCCGCTCCAGGGCGTGCGGCTGAACGACATGCTCAACACGCTCGGCGCGCTGCCGACGCGGGCGCGCATCTTCATGCTCGATGCCTGCCGCAACAACCCGTTCCCCGCGCTCAGCGGCGCCGGCCACGGGCTTGCGATCGTCGACACCAAGGCCGGCGCGCCCGGCTCCTTCATTTCCTATTCGACCTCGCCCGGCGCCGAAGCTGAGGACGGCAACGGCATCGACAGCCCCTACACCACGGCCGCGCTGACCATTGCCAAGCAGCCCAATCTGCCGATCGAAGAAGTGTTCAAGCGCATCCGTGTCGCGGTGGCGCAATCGACCGACGGACGGCAGATCCCCTGGGAAAGCTCGTCGCTGACGACCGATTTCAGGTTCTTCGGCGGCGAGAGCGGCGGTCAGCCGGCTCTGCCGGGCGCATCCGCCATGGCGCTCGCCGGCGGCACGCGCAGCGTCGCGGAGTGGCGCCGGGATTTGCAGGGCAAGGAGCCGAAAGCCGCCTATGAGCTCGTGATCACTGAGGACACCGTGGAGGCGTATCAGGCCTATATCGAGCTGTACGCGCAGGACGCCCGCACGCCACGCCTGCGCACGGTGGTGGAGCGCCGGCGCCAGATGCTGGCCTGGGAGCGCGCGGTCGCGATCAACACCCGCGCCTCGTTCGAGGCTTACCTCGCGAACTGGGACAGTAGCGATCTCGCGGCAACCGCGCGCCGGCTGCTGCTCCGCGTGCAGAACCGCAACTATGCGCTGCCCGTGGCCGCGGCGGCCGCGCCCGCTCCGGTCGCCGTCGCGATGGCGCCGACCTGCCCGTGCTCGACGCCCACGCCTCCGGCGAGCCCGGTCAACCCGGCCGTGGCGCCTGTCATCAAGAAGCGCGTCGACGACACCCCGCCGAAGCGCAAGGTGGTCGAGACGCCGCCGAAGCCGCGCCGGCCGCCGCCTGAAGACGTGGTCTACGAGCGCGCACCGCCGCCGGATCGCGGCCCGCCGCCCGGCGCCATCATGCAAGGCATCGGCATCGGGATTGGCATCGGCATGGGCATGGGTGGTGGCGGCCGCGGCGGCGACTATCACAACGACCGCGGCCGGTACTGACGGGGACGCGCGCGATACGGAGGACACTATGTCCTCCGTCATCCTGAGGTGCTCGCATGGGACGCAACGCGTCCCATGCGAGCCTCGAAGGATGAGCGGCCCCGAGACAGCCGGGCCGTCGCCCTTCGAGGCTCGCCGAAGAGGCGAGCACCTCAGGGTGACGGAGATGGATTGGTGCGCAGTTTCGTCACTTCGTTCCTTGAGCGCAGCGGAGCGCATCCGGGGCACGAGAGCCGCGGTTATCATCTGCCCCTCTCCGGAAATGCTGTAGTCTGGACTCACCGACACCAGCCTTTCCGGGATTCCAGATCGATGCCGCACGACGCCGACGCCAATAGTTCAAAAGAGCACGCATGGCCGCTGTTCCGCTCGCTCGCCTCCTATTCACTGCCGGGCGACCTGATGGCGGGGCTGACGCTGGCGGCGATTGCGATCCCCGAGCAGATGGCCACCGCGCGGCTCGGCGGCTTTGCGCCGCAGATCGGCTTCTTCGCGTTCATGGCCGGCTCGCTCGGCTTCGCGCTGCTCGGCGGCAACCGCTTCCTGTCCTGCGGCGCGGACTCCACGATCACGCCGATCTTCGCCGGCGGGCTGGCCGCGCTCGCCGCGGTCGGTTCGCCGGAATATCAGGGGTTTGCGGTCGCGCTGGCGCTGATGGTCGGCGCGATGATGCTCGCCGGCGGCGCCTTCCGCCTTGGCGGCATCGCCAACCTCCTGTCGGTGCCGGTCATGGTCGGCTTCCTCGCCGGCATCTCCGTCCACATTATCGTGTCGCAATTGCCCGGCGTGCTGGGACTGAAGCCGCCGAGCGGGCCGACACTCGATCGCATCGGCGTGCTCGCCGGCGAGCTCGGCCGCAGCAATCCCTTCACGCTGTGCATCGGCCTCGGTGTGCTCGCAACGGTCTTCGTCTCCGAGACAATCAGCGCGAAAATTCCGGGCGCGCTGATCGGGCTCGTCGCCGCGACGCTGGCCGTGATCAGTCTCGGTCTCGAAAGCAAGGGCGTCAGCGTGGTCGGCGTGGTGCCGGGCACGCTGCCGCGGCTCACCCTGCCCGAGCTTGCGCCGGAGCATTGGGTCCACCTAGTGTCGCTCGCCTTCGTGATCACGGTCGTGGTGATGGTGCAGACCGCCGCGACCACGCGCTCGTTCCCGTCCGATCCCGACAAGCCTGCCGATGTCGATCGCGACTTCCTCGGCGCAGGCGCCGGCAGCGTGCTGTCCGGCCTGTTCGGCGCGTTTCCGGTCAATGCCAGCCCGCCGCGCACGGGGATCGTCGCCGAGACCGGCGGACAATCGCAGCTCGCAGGGCTTGCGGCCGCGGCAATCGTGCTGGCGCTGCTCGTATTCGGCACCGGACTGCTGCAACACGTTCCCGACGCGGCGCTCGGCGGCATCCTGCTGTTCGTCGCGCTGCGCATCATCCGCGTCAAGCAGATCGTCACGATCTACCGTCAATCTCGAAGCGAATTCCTGCTGATCGTCGCGACCGCGGCGCTGATCATCGTGCTGCCGATCCAGCAGGGCGCGTTCCTCGGCATCGTGCTGTCGCTGCTGCACGGCATCTGGAGCACGACGCGGGCGCGGCTGGTCGAGTTCGAGCGCGTGCCGGGCACCACGATCTGGTGGCCGGCCCATCCGCACATCAGCGGCGAGCGCATCGATGGTGTTGCCGTGATCGGGCTGCAGGCGCCGCTCTCCTTCCTCAACGCACCGGGTTTCCGCAGCGACGTGGCCAAGGTGCTCGGCACCGCGACGCCGCGACTGCTGGTGCTGGAAGCGAGCGGCATGGTCGAGATCGACTTCACCGCCGCGCAGATCCTGCTCGAAATCTTCAAGGCGTGCAACGAACAGGGCGTCACCGTCGCGCTGGCGCGGCTGGAATCGGTGCGCGCGCAGAACGCGTTCGAGCGCTTCAGATTGTACGACGCCCTGTCCCGCGAGCGCGTCTTCCACAGCGTGGACGAGGCCGTGCGCAAGCTGGCGAAATAGTCGCCTTCACGCGGTCCGCCGCCCAAGGGGGCGATACTTTTGGTCGCCGGCCAGTTCACGGATCGAGACCGTGGCCTCCGCGTCAAAGCTAGCACTTGATTTCCTGCTGCGACGGGCGAGAATGACGTCGCGCCAGCTTCCGGTACCGAACTTCATATAAGACGGGGAAAACCTGCTTGGCCGCGGCTATACCGTCGCTGCGCGGGAGGGATCGTTATGACGGTAGGGCTCAAGCGCTCGCCGCAGCGCCGACATGATCCAGGCCGCCGGTCGTATGGCCGTTACGATTGGGAGCGATGCAATCGTGCCGCTGCACCGCGAAGAACGCCCCCTGGTTCGCGGCGAACTGGCCACCCCGGCGCTGCAAGCGGAACACCACCAAATGATCATCGAGCCAATGCAGTGCGCAGGCATCAACGCGCGCATGTGTTGACCCACGGAGACGTAATCGACTGAAAGGGACTCCAAGCCGGCGCAAGACTGGCCGTAGGGCATCAGCTCGGACACATCGAGGAGGGATGCATGACGACAGTAACCCGACGTAACGTCCTCAAGGGCGGTACCGCGCTTGCCGGCGGCATGGCCGGCATCCTGGCGGTTGGTAGGGCGCCCGCCTATGCGCAAGCCGCCACGGTGCACTGGCTGCGCTGGACCGACTTCGTTCCGGCGTCAGATCAGCTTCTGCGCAACGAAATCGCAAAGGAGTGCGAGAAAGCGCTCGGCATAAAGCTCAATATCGAGACCATCAACGCCAACGACATCCAAGCCCGCGTCACCTCGGCGATCCAGTCGGGGTCAGGCCCCGACCTCGTCTGCGTCCTCAACAATTGGGGGCAACTTTACGGCGAGAGCGTCATAGACGTCAGCGACATCGCTGAGGAACTCGGCAAGGGCCAGGGCGGCTTCTACGAAACATCCCGTGCTGTCGCCAATGACGGCAAGAAATGGATCGCAGTGCCGTGGTGCATCGTTGGCCTGCAGATCGCATACCGAAAATCCTGGTTTGCCGAGATCGGCTACACCGATGGAAAATTTCCCCAGACGTGGGAAGAGTATCGTGAGGCCGGCAAGAAGCTGAAGGCAAAGGGACGGCCCATCGGCCAAACGCTGGGTCACACCTTCGGCGATGCGCCTGCCTTCGCTTACCCCTATCTGTGGTCCTGGGGCGGCAAAGAGGTCGAAGCAGACGGCAAGACGGTTGTGCTGAACAGCCCAGCAACGGTCGAGTCGGTGAAGTTCTTGGTGGCCTTCTGGAAGGATGCCCACGATGAAGGCGGGCTCGCCTGGGACGATTCCAACAACAACCGCGCTTTTCTGTCCGGGACGTGCAGCGCCACGCTCAATGGCGCCTCGATCTACATCGAGTCCCTGCGCAAGCCGGATACCTACAAGACGGAGGCAGGCGGGCAACTGAAGGACGACATCCTGCACGCCGCGCTGCCCAAGGGCCCCGGCGGGCAGTTCAGCTATCACGTCCCGTTCTCGAACCTCCTGATGGGTTATTCGAAGAACCAGGATGCGGCGAAGAAATTCCTTGGCTGGATTCACTCCAAGGACGTCTACGACAAGTGGTTCGTCTCCCAGAAGGGCTTCTCGGTCGGCCCGACCACAGATTGGGAAAAGCACAAGCTGTGGGGCGACGACCCGATCATGCTGCCCTACAAGCAAGCGGCGCGCTCAGGGCGCTTCGCTGGCTACCAAGGGCCCTCTACGCGCAAGGCAGCCGAGGTCGTAACCAAGTACATCATCATTGATATGTACGCAAAGGCCGTCCAAGGCATGCCCGCCGAGGATGCCGTGAAGAGGGCAGAGGTTGAGCTCCAGAAGGTCTACGCCGGAGGTTAAGCCGTCCCCCTCCCCATTTTTCGTGGGGAGCAAGGGGATCTTCCGGCCGACGAGGATCGAACATGGCGATAAGCGCGGTTTCCGCCACCACGCTCCGCGAAGCGCCCCCTCCGCGGCGACAACGGTTGCTCGAGGACGAGCGCTGGCTGGCGTTCGTGCTGCTGGTGCCGACCATCGTGCTGCTCGGCATGTTCATTGCCTATCCCTTCATTCGAGGGATATTGCTGTCGGTCACCAGCTCGCGCGTCGGTATGCCCGGCGACTTCGTCGGCCTCGCTAACTTCTACAAGATCTTCAATGACGGGATCTTTCGCACCTCCGTTTACAACACCTTCGTCTATACGGGCGTGACCACCGTCTTCAAGCTGGCGCTCGGGCTGTGGCTGGCCATGCTGCTCAACCGTAATTTCCGCGGCAAGGCTTTTACCCGTGCTTTCATCCTGCTGCCTTTCATTATCCCGACCGTGCTCTCGACTTTCGCCTGGAAGTGGATGTTCGACCCGACGTTCAGCGTTCTCAATTGGCTTCTCTACCATTTCGGCTTGATCACCGGTCGGATCAACTGGCTGGGCGATCCGGACCTCGCCATGATCTCGATTATCATCGTCAACATCTGGCGCGGGGTGCCGTTCTTCGCCATCAGCCTGCTTGCCGGCCTGCAGACCATCAGTCCCGAACTCAACGAGGCCGCCGCCATCGACGGCGCCAAGCCGTGGCAGCGATTCTGGCACATCACCTGGCCACTGCTGCTGCCCGTGACCATGGTCGTGGTACTGTTCTCGGTGATTCAGACGTTCGCCGACTTTCAGATCGTCTATGTGATGACGGGCGGCGGACCAGCCAACGCGACACACCTGTTCGCCACCTACGCCTATCAGATCGCCATCGGCACCGGCCTGTTGAGCGAGGGCGCCGCCATCGCGCTCGCAATGTTTCCAGTCTTGTTTCTGGTCGTCATCATCCAGCTTCTCTACATCCGCCGCGTGGAGGTCCGCTGAGCCATGATCGAAGGTGCAATCTGGCGAAAGTGGGTGTTCTTCTACGTCCCCATGGCGCTGTTCCTGCTTTTCCTGCTGTTCCCGTTCTACTGGATGGTGATCACTTCGGTGCGGCCGGACGGCGAGCTTTACCGGCCCTGGAATGCGATCAACTACAATCCGTTCTGGACCTGGAAACCGACCTGGGACCATGTCAGGTACCTGTTCGCGGAGACGCTGTTCGCATCGTGGCTGTGGAACACGACGTTCATCGCGCTCGCGTCAACCGCTATCTCGCTCGTGTGCGGCGTGTTCGCCGGCTATGCTCTGTCGCGCCTGAACTTTCCATTTGCCGGCAGCCTGGGTACCGGCATCTTCATCACCTATCTGGTGCCCCAGACGCTGCTGTTCATTCCGCTGGCCGAGATGATCCGCAACTATCGGCTGGGTGATACGCCCTGGGCACTGATTCTGACCTATCCGACCTTCCTTATTCCGTTCTGCACCTGGCTCATGATGGGCTACTTCAAGGCTGTGCCAAGGGAGCTCGAGGAATGCGCGCGCATTGACGGCGCCTCGCGCTGGCAGGCCATGCTCTACATCGTCATCCCAGTGGCGATCCCGGGCATCCTCTCGGCCGGCATCTTCGCTTTCACGCTGTCGTGGAACGAGTTCATCTATGCGCTTGTCTTCCTCTCCTCGCCTGAGCAGAAGACTGTGCCGGTCGGCGTCACATCGGAGCTGATCCGCGGCGATGTATTCTACTGGGGACCGCTGATGGCTGGGGCCCTGCTTGGATCGATACCGGTTGCTATCGCCTATTCGTTTTTCGTCGAACACTACGTCGCAGGATTGACCGGATCGGTGAAGGGGCTGACAGCACCACGGATCAAGGGGATTCGAAAGCGCGCATGCAGACTGCGCATAGGCCGTTGGCAGGCAGGTGGAAGCGAATGGGCCAGGTCGTCCTCAAGGGGATCAACAAGTTCTTTGACAGCGTGCACGCTGTCAAAGACGTCAATCTGCAGATCCGCGACAAGGAGTTCGTGGTGTTCGTCGGACCGTCCGGCTGCGGCAAGACCACGACGCTCAGGATGATCGCCGGGCTTGAAGCGATCAGTTCCGGCGACATTTCCATCGACGGCAACGTGGTCAATGAATTGGCGCCCATGGACCGCGACATCGCCATGGTGTTCCAGAACTACGCGCTCTATCCGCATATGAGCGTATACGAAAACATGGCATTCGGCCTGAAGATGCGCAAATTCGAAAGGCCCGAGATTGAGAAGCGCGTGCGCGAGGCGGCCGACATCCTCGGCATCGGCGAATTGCTAAAGCGCAAGCCGCGGCAGCTCTCTGGCGGCCAGCGCCAGCGGGTGGCTTTGGGCCGTGCCATCGTGCGCCACCCCCGCGTGTTCCTGTTCGACGAGCCGCTGTCGAACCTCGATGCCAAGCTGCGGGTGCAGATGCGCGTTGAGCTCAAGAAGCTGCATCTGCGTCTCGGCACCACCGCCATCTACGTTACCCACGATCAAGTCGAGGCCATGACGCTGGGTGACCGGGTCGTCGTCATGAAGGACGGCGTGGTGCAGCAGGTGGGGGAGCCGCTCGAACTGTATAATCAGCCCGCCAACAAGTTCGTCGCCGGCTTCATCGGCTCCCCGGCCATGAATTTCGCCGCCGTTAGGGTGACCGAGGCGGACGGATCGCTGATCGCCGAGAACTCCGGCCTGCGCATCAAGCTGCCGGACGAGATCGCGCTGCGCCTGCGCGGCCATATCGGGCGCGAGGTCATACTCGGTGTGCGGCCGGAGGACCTCACCGTGGCGGGTGGCGCTGATCTCGACCACCCGTGCTTCGATGCTGTGATTGAGGTGGTCGAGCAACTCGGCTCGGAAATCCTGCTCGATATGAAGGTCGGCGAGAGTATCATGGTGGCGAGCGTCGAGCCGACCGCGAGGGTGAGGGTGGCCGACAAGCTGCGCGTTGCCATGCGGCGTTCCAGGCTTCACGTTTTCGACGCGCAGACCGAGGCGGCCATCTGACGCCAGCAATGCGGGCCTCGCGTACCGGATTTGCGAGTGCACGCCCTTAGAGCCATTTCCGTTCCGATGGAATCGGAACGGGGCTCTGGATTCTTGTTTTGACGCGTTTTCTTTACGCGAACCGGTATCCACTTCGCTCGAAAACGCTCTAGGCCAGCGCCTTACTGCGCCAGTGTCGGATGATCCCGCTGCACCGTCTCGCGAATCCAGCTGGCATGGATCGCGCGAAACAGGATCTGCGCGGTCTTGAGGTCGCCCGCCTCCATGCAGAGATCGACGATGCGATGGACCGCATCATCGCGCATCAGCCCGTCCGAGATCTTCATCGCGATCTCCATCGCGACCTTGGCCGCGCGCTCGTAGCGCGCGCTTTCGCGCTTGTCGTTGCGCGCAGACCCCGCCGCACTCGCGGCCGCCGCCTCGCAGATCGCACGAATGCGCGCCGCGGCCTCGATGTCGCCGAGCGGTCCCTCGATGGCTTCGTCCCAGATGTCCTGTCGCGTCTCGCGCGCGAACCACGTCATCGCACCACCATCCGCGATCTTCGAGCCGTCATATTGCCGTGCTTCAACCTCTCTCCAGCATAGAATGGCCTGCCAAGATCGGCGAGGCGATTTTTTCCGTCGCGCTCCACGCATTCACGACGTCCGACGTGGTCCGATGGCCTCGAACTGCGCCTTCTGTTCGTCATTCAGCGTGGCGTAGAAATCCTCCAGCGCCGCGCGCACCGACTTGACGCCATCGAGCATCATGTCGAGCCGCTTGCGGGCCGCGGCCATCCGCGCCGGCGGCGTCATCACCTCGCTGGGCTGGCAGGCCGCCTTGAGCGATGCGCTGACCTTGGCACTGGTATCCTGGAGCACCTGTAGCGCGGCGCGCTGAGTGTCGTTGGGATGAAGCCGGGCCTCGATGTCGGTGCCGGGCCAATCGAGCGCAGCAGGCGCACCGCAGGTCTGGAGCAGCGATCCCCCGCTGGCGTTGGAAGCCGCTACGCGACGCTGATCTTCCGCCAGCGCGTTGAACCGCGCCTTCTGCTCGTCGGTGAGCGAGCCATAGAATCGATCGAGGGCGGGCTGAACGAGATCGACGGCTTTCACCATCGCCTCGACACGCTGCTGCATCGCCGCCAGCCGGCCGGGTGCCGTCGCCGCGACCTGCGTCGGACAGGAAGTGCGGATCAGCGCTGCAGCGTCGATCGAGGCATTGCCGAGCGCATCGAGCATGGCACCTTGCGCCTCGGTCGGCTGCACCGCCGCGGCGATCTGGTCGATCGGCAGACCGACGATTTCGCGGCGGTCGCTGCCGCATAGCTGATCCAGCGCAACGCCGCGCGCTTGCCGCCGTCCCTGCGGGCGCTGCGGCAGATAGGCCGACAGCCCATCATAGCCGTAAGGGCCGAACAGGCCGGCATAGATGTCCGGATAGCCGTAGCCCCAGAAGCCGAGACCGTCGCCCCAGATCGTGTAGTCGTAGAGATCGTTATAGGCGAACGGCCAGAACAGCGGTCCGACCCAGCCGTAGCCGCCGCCCGGATGCTGCCACCATCCGCTGCTGGCGCCATGCCAGCCCGCGAGCGCGGCCGCCGCCGTGATCTGGGCGCGTGCCGCCGGATTGCTGATCAGACGACCGTTGCGAAAGGCGCTGGAATGGACGTTGAGAGCGTTGCGGAAATTCGCAGGGCGCACGGACGCATTGCGGATCTGACCGAAATTCGCGCCGTGTCGGGCGCCGGTTGCGAACCGCATCGCGCGATGATGACCGCCGCCATGCGCATGCCCGAAGCCGTGGCCACGGAAATGGCCCCCGCCGTGATGACCACCGCCATGGCCGCCGCCGTGATGGCCACCGCCATGCCCGCCGCCGTGACCACCGCCATGGCCGCCACCGTGTCCGCCGCCCTTGCCGAGAGCCGTCCCCGCCAGCAGGCAGGCAAGCGCCATCACGGCAATTCCAATGACCGGTCGCAACATCGCATCCTCCCGCAAAGCCGCGCCATGAGGCATCGGAAATTTGTCGGGAATTGGAACCGCTCCGGCTGCCAAAAGTTCCCGGACCGCGTGCTACGCCTCCGGCACGATCTTGCCGGGGTTGAAGATGTTGAGCGGATCGAGCGCCTTCTTCAGCGCCCGCATCGCGTCCAGCGCCTCTGGGCCGAGCTCGGCCTTGAGGTATTTCTGCTTGCCCTGGCCGATGCCGTGCTCGCCGGTGCAGGTGCCGTCCATCGCCTGCGCGCGCTCAACCAGGCGATGCATGAACTCCTCGCCGCGCGCCATCTCGTCGGCATCGTTGGTGTCGCAGACCAGCGAGCAGTGGAAATTGCCGTCACCGACATGGCCGACGATCGGCGACAGCAAATTGAGGCGCTCGAGGTCTTCCTCGGTCTCGCTGACGCAATCGGCAAGCCGCGAGATCGGCACGCAGACGTCGGTCGCGACCACGCCGATGCTGTCGCCGGGGCGCAGCGCCTTGACCGACCAATAGGCGTCGTGCCGCGCCTGCCACAGCTTCGTGCGGTCTTCCGGCTTGGTGGTCCAGGAGAAATCGCCGCCGCCGCAGTCCCTGGCGATCTCGCCGAAGGCCTTGGACTGCTCGGCAACCTCGATCTCGCTGCCGTGGAATTCCATCAGCAGCAGCGGCGTCTCCGGCAATGTCAGCTTCGAGTACGCGTTGCAGGCCTTCACCTGCGCGGCATTGAGCAGCTCGATGCGCGCCACGGGAATGCCGGTCTGGATCGCCAGGATCACGGCCTGACACGCCCCGTGCACGGTCTCGAACGACACCGCGCCGGCCGCGATCGTTTCGGGAATGCCGCGCAGGCGGATCGTCAGCTCCGAGATAATGCCGAGCGTACCTTCGGCGCCGATGAACAGATGCGTGAGGTCGTAGCCCGCGGACGATTTCTTCGCGCGCGTGCCTGTCGTGATGATCTCGCCGTCGCCGCGCACGACCTTCAGCGCCAGCACGCTGTCGCGCATGGTGCCGTAGCGCACCGCGTTGGTGCCGGAGGCGCGGGTCGAGGCCATGCCGCCGAGGGAGGCGTCCGCGCCGGGATCGATCGGGAAGAACAGACCCTGGTCGCGCAGATGCTCGTTGAGCGCCTTGCGGGTGACGCCGGGCTGGATCACGCAGTCGAGGTCCTCGGCATGCACGGCCAGCACCTTGTTCATGTCGCGCAGGTCGATCGAGATGCCGCCGGCGGGCGCGTTGACCTGGCCCTCCAGCGAGGTGCCGGTGCCGAAGGCGATCACGGGCACGCGGTTCTTCGCGCAGATCCGCACCACGTCCTGGATGTCGGCGGTCTCCTGCGCCATCACCACGCCGTCCGGCGGCTGGTTGACGATCCACGTGGTGGTATGGCCGTGCTGCTCGCGAACGGCCTGCGAGGTGATGAGGCGGTTGCCGAAGCGTGCGGCAAGCTGTTCCAGCGCGCTCGCGAGGGCTTTCGGCTCCGGCCGCGGCGGATTATTGGTGATGGTCGTACCCACGGAAATTCCTCCCGACGAGAAGAGACCGTGGCAAAGGACATATAACCGGTCAAGTCAAGGGACCGGACGCATAGCTTGGGAAGGACACATGCCGGAGACTGCCGCCACAACGCCAAGCGCAGAGCCATTCAGCTCCTCGATCATGCAGGTCGAGCCGCAATGGATCGACTACAACGGCCATCTCAACATGGCCTATTACAACGTCATGTTCGACCGGGCGATCGACGAGTTCTGGCTCGAGCTCGGGATGGGGCCGGCCTACATGAAGGAGCGAGGGGGCTCGAGCTTCACCGCCGAATGCCATGTGCGCTATTTGCGCGAGATCCATCTCGGCGATCCCGTGCAGATCCTGGTGTGGCTCTTGGAAGCCGACGACAAGCGGCTGCACACATTCGAGGAGATGAGGCACGGCACCGAGGGCTGGCTGTCCGCAACCTCGGAGAACATGTCGCTGCACATGGACATGAAGGCGCGGCGCGTTGCGCCGTTTCCGCCCGACGTCCAGCAGCGCATTGCAGGCGTCGCCAGGGCCCACAGCGCCCTGGTGCGGCCCGAGGGCATCGGCCGCAGCGTGGCGATGCCCTCGAAGCGGTAAGTTCAACGCGATCGAGCAGAGAATCTCAGCAGCGGCCTGAGCGCGCGCCTCGTCCTTCGAGACGACCGCTTCCAGCGGTCTCCTCAGGATGAGGCTAAGCAGCATCTGTGTCCGTTGAAACTGCTGTCACACACTCCGCCCTCATCCTGAGGGCCCGCCGGAGGCGGGCGCTCGAAGGATGGCCGCAGGGAAACACCTATATCCTGTTGCGCCCGCGGGCGAAGCCGACCACGGCCGAGACCAGGAACAGGACGACCGCGATGAAGAAGATGATCTTGGCGATCTCGATCGAGGCACCGGCGATGCCGCCGAAGCCCAGGATGCCGGCGATCAGTGCGATAACCAGAAACGTCACAACCCAGCCTAGCATGGTCAAACCCTCGTCTTGATGTCTCTCGGCACGGCTGGCCGCGCCACCTGCCCAGACAATCTCGACGCGGGAACGATGGTTCCGGCACGTAGAACGGCGAAATTCACGCCCACCACAGGAACAAATCGCCCCGTTGCGCACGTGGAAAACCCCTCCCCGCCGCCCCATATAGGGACCAATCCCTGTTAAGAAGGCTCCCTCCCGTCACCCCGCGGTGCCATCGTGGGGCCAAATGATTCGCATGACCGAGCCGAGCAAGATCAACAGCGTACCCGACCACCAGCCCGCAGCCGGCGGCATCGCCGCGCGTGCGCGCGCCTCGGTGGGCCCGAAATATCTGTCCGGGCTCAATCCGGAGCAGCGCGAGGCGGTGGAGACGCTGGACGGCCCGGTCCTGGTGCTGGCCGGCGCCGGCACCGGCAAGACCCGCGTGCTGACGACGCGCATCGCCCATATCCTGAGCCAGGGCCGCGCCCGCCCCGCCGAGATCCTGTCGGTGACCTTCACCAACAAGGCCGCGCGCGAGATGAAGCACCGGCTCGGCCAGATGCTCGGCCACGCCGTGGAAGGCATGCCGTGGCTCGGCACCTTCCACTCCATCGGCGGCCGCATCCTGCGTTTCCATGCCGAGCTGGCGCAGCTCAAATCCAACTTCACCGTGCTCGACGTCGACGACCAGGTCCGGCTGCTCAAGCAGCTGCTGCAGGCCGAGAACATCGACGACAAGCGCTGGCCGGCGCGCATGCTGGCCGGCCTGATCGACGGCTGGAAGAACCGCGGCCTGATGCCGTCGCAGGTGCCCTCGGGCGAAGCCGCGATGTTCGCCAACGGCAAGGGCGGCAAGCTCTATACGAGCTATCAGGAGCGGCTGAAGATCTTGAACGCCGCCGATTTCGGCGATCTCCTGCTGGAGAACATCCGCATCTTCCGCGAGCACCCGGATATCCTCAGGCAGTACCAGCAGCGCTTCAAGTTCATCCTGGTGGACGAGTACCAGGATACGAACGTCGCGCAATATCTGTGGCTGCGGCTGCTGTCGCAGGCGCCGTCGTCTTCCTTCGCCTCTCCCCGCTTGCGGGGAGAGGCCGACGCGCAAAGCGCGGCGGGTGAGGGGGACTCTCCGCACACCGAGCTCGTGGAGGCAGCCCCTCACCCCGACCCTCTCCCCGTGAAGGACGGGGAGAGGGAGAGAACCAAAAACATCTGCTGCGTCGGCGACGACGACCAGTCGATCTATGGCTGGCGCGGCGCGGAGGTCGACAACATCCTGCGCTTCGAGCACGATTTTCCCGGCGCCAAGGTGATCCGCCTCGAGCGCAACTACCGCTCGACCGGCCACATCCTCGCCGCCGCCTCGCATCTGATCGCGCATAATGAGGGCCGGCTCGGCAAGACGCTGCGCACCGAGGACCAGGACGGCGAGAAGGTCACGGTCACGGGCTCCTGGGATTCGGAAGAGGAAGCGCGTGGCATCGGCGAGGAGATCGAGCAGATCCAGCGCCAGGGCGAGAAGCTCAACGAGATCGCCATCCTCGTGCGCGCCTCCTACCAGATGCGCGAGTTCGAAGACCGTTTCGTCACGCTCGGCCTGCCCTATCGCGTCATCGGCGGCCCGCGCTTCTACGAGCGCGCCGAAATCCGCGACGCGCTGGCCTATTTGCGCGTCATCAATTCGCCAGCCGACGATCTCGCCTTCGAGCGCATCGTCAATACGCCGAAGCGCGGCCTCGGCGATGCCACCGTGCAGATGCTGCACGACCACGCCCGCAAGCGCCGAATTCCCTTGTTCGAGGCGGCGCGGGCCGTGGTCGAGACCGACGAGCTGAAGCCGAAGGCGCGCGGGTCACTTCGCGACCTCGTCGCCCAGTTCGACCGCTGGCGCGCCCAGCGCGAGGTCACCGCGCACACTGATCTGGCCCAGATCGTGCTCGACGAGAGCGGCTACACCGAGATGTGGCAGAAGGACCGCTCGGCGGATGCCGCGGGCCGGCTGGAGAATTTGAAAGAACTCGTGCGCTCGATGGAGGAGTTCGAGAACCTGCAAGGATTCCTGGAGCACATCTCGCTGGTGATGGACCGCGACAGCGGTGCCGAGGACGACGCGGTGTCGCTGATGACATTGCATTCGGCCAAGGGCCTCGAATTCGACAACGTGTTCCTGCCGGGCTGGGAGGAAGGCCTGTTCCCGAGCCAGCGCACGCTGGACGAACAGGGCCGCGCCGGCCTCGAGGAAGAGCGTCGGCTCGGCCATGTCGGCCTGACCCGCGCCCGCCGCCGCGCCATGATCTATTTCGCGACCAACCGGCGCATCCACGGCACCTGGTCGACCACGATCCCCTCGCGCTTCCTCGACGAATTGCCCGCGGCCAATGTCGAGATCACGGAATCCAAGGGCGGCTCGGCCTGGGGCGGCACCGGCGGTTATGGCGCCTCGCGCTTCGACGACATGGAGGCGTTCGGCTCGAGCTACTCGACGCCAGGCTGGCAGCGCGCGCAGGCCAACCGCAATCGCGGCGGCGGCCGCAATAGCGGTGGCCGAAGCGGCGGCTTCGAGGAAGAAGCCGCGACGTTCTCGTCCTCCTCGTCATCAGGCCCGGATTTCGGCAGCTTCTCCTCGCGCCGCCGCGGTCCCCTGACGATCGAGGGCGAGCTGGTCGCCAAATCCACCGGCACCACCTCGGAATTCGCGCTTTCCGACCGCGTCTTTCATCAGAAATTCGGCTACGGCCGCGTCACCAAGATCGACGGCAACAAGCTCACCATCGCCTTCGACAAGGCCGGCGAGAAGAAGGTCGTGGACAGTTTTGTGCAGCGGGCGTGAGGCCCGATATGGCTCAGTACGTTGCCATCATCGAGGACGCGGATCCGGACGCCGTCAGCCTGTGGTTTCCCGACCTGCCGGGCTGCATCTCCGGCGGCGACGATGTCGACGAGGCCATGGAGAATGCGCCCGAGGCGCTCGCATTCTATGCGCAGGACCTGATCGAGGACGGCCGCCAGCTTCCCCCGCCGCGGACGTTGGACGAGCTCGAGGCCACCCCGGAATTTGCCGACGACCTCAGGAACCACACCGTCGCCCTGATCGAATGGCCGCCCCTCACCGACGCCGAGTGAGGACTGTTCGCCGCACTCGCCGGACTCTCGACAGTTCTCCCCCGAACAGCCCTTGACCACCGTGAACTTCCCCGTATCAGATAAACCCATGGTCCGGGGCTCCATCACATTGATCGTGCTGGCATTGGTTATGCCGTCGCTTGCGGCGGCGGAGACCATGAGCTTTGGCGATTCGATCGGAAAGCTTGCGGCGAGCTGCGGGGCGGAAATCGTCGCCAATTGCCGCGGCGTCAATCCGGACTCGACCCGGCTGAAGGAGTGCCTGTCGCGCAACCGCGACGTGCTCTCGCCGCAGTGCGCGAGCGACTATTTCGGCGTCTTCGACGCCATCCAGAAGCGCGTCGCCGCGCGCGTCACGGTGGCGAATGCCTGCCAGCGCGAGATCGTCAAGGTCTGCGGCGGCTCGACCAAGGAGACCAGCAAGTCGATCCCCTGCCTGGTCTCGACGCCCAAGGGCATCAGCAACAACTGCCTGAAGGCCGTCGACGACGCGGGGTATCGCTGATGCGCGCGAAGGGGCTCTCCACCGCCGGACTATGCATCGCGCTCGGTCTCGCCTTGCTCGCGGGCACCGCCGCCGCGCAGACGGCCGCGCCGACCCGCGATGACATCGTCGGCAAGCTCAACCATTTCGAACAGGCCGCCGAGGTCGACCTTCCCGCGCTGAAGCAGCAGGTGATGGAGCGCGCCAAGGCCCGGATCAAGAACGATCCCGGTCCGGTCAACCGCCCGCTGATCGCGCCTGACCTCGCGAGCCTGCCCGCCTTCAACGCGCAGATCCAGTTCGACGCCGACACGCCGATCATCCAGCCGGCGTCCTACCAGACCGTCGGCCGCATCGCGGACGCGCTGGTTCATTCCTCGCTGCTGCCCTACACCTTCCTGATCGTCGGCCATGTCGAATCCAATTCGAAGACGCGCGAGGCCAACGCGATCCTGAGCCAGCGCCGCGCCGACGCGATCCGCGACGTGCTGGTGAACACGTTCAAGATCTCGACCAAGCGACTGCATCCGATCGGTCTCGGTGAGGAGCAGTTCCTCGACCGGGCCAAGCCGACCTCGGCCGTCAACGGCCAGCTGCAGATCCTGACCTACGCCAAGCTGCCGGAGGACGCGCCCGCGCATCCGGCTGCGGCACCTGCGCCTGCGGCGAAAAAGCCCGCCAAGAAGCGGTAAGCAGACGCTCCCAAGCGTCCGACGGAACCCTTTGAAGTCCTGACCGTTTTGTGATCTGTCGCACAGCGCGACGGTATGGTCTTGCGCGACAATAGTGCCGGTTTGTGCACCGCCCTATCCGGTGCTATAGGCTTTTTTCGTCCTTCCCCGACCCCGTGCTGCATGAGACCAAGATGGGTGGCTTTTTTCAACGCCAACTTGCCGTTTATGTCGAGTACCATCGCGATCCCCGGAACACGGCGATGCATGTGGTGGGCATCCTCCTGCTGTTCACGGGCGCGGTGATGCCGCTGACGCTGGTGAAGGTCCCGCTGTTCGGGTTCGAGCTCAGCCTGGCGGTGATCCTGGCCCTGCCGGTTCTGATCTACTGGCTGCTGCTCGATGCGGCGCTCGGGGCCGGCATTCTGGCCGTCTCCATCGTGCTGTTCTCGATCGCGTCGACCATTGCGACGCAGGTCAGCACCGTCACGATGTGGGCGATTTTTGCCGCCCTGGTCGCGCTCGGCTTCGCCGCGCAGACCATCGGCCACAAGGTTTTTGAGGGGCGCGAGGCCTCGTTGTTCACGTTTCCCTCGCATCTTTTGCTGGGACCGATGTTTGTCATGGCAAAATTATTCATTGCACTGGGCTTCCGTCGCGACCTTGCCGCGATTCTGGCGCCTCTTCCGACCAATTCACTTTCAACCCGATAGCTCCAGAAGCGAAACAGCAAACTTTCTTCATGGCTCTCGTACTGGTTACCGGTGGCAGCGGTTTCATCGGACATCATCTCGTAGAAGCGCTCCGCGCCCGTGGGCAGCGGGTGCGCGTTCTCGATGTCCGGCCGCCGGCCGCGACGAACGCTGACGTCGACTATGTTCATGGCTCGGTGCTGGATAGCGCCGCGGTCGATGCCGCGGTGGCCGGTGTCGACCAAGTCTATCACCTCGCCGGCCTGCCCGGCATGTGGGTCGCCAACAAGCAGGACTTTCACGACGTGAATTGCCGCGGCACCGAGGTCGTGCTCGCGGCCGCGATGAAGCGCGGCGTGTCGCGCTTCCTGCACTGCTCGACGGAATCGATCCTGTTCCCCTACTCCGACCTCAAAGGCGTTGCCGCCGAAGAGGCGCTGCAGCCGGCCGACGCGATGCCGGGCGCCTATACGCGGTCGAAGTCGCTCGCCGAGCATCATGCCGCCAAGGCCGCGGCCGAAGGCTTTCCGCTGGTGATCGGCACGCCGACCATGCCGATCGGCGCCGCCGACCACAATCTGACGCCGCCGACCGCGATGCTCTGGTACTTCCTGCAGAAGAAGGTGCAGCCGCATCTCAACTTCCTGGTCAATCTCGTCGACGTCCGCGACGTCGCCATGGGCCTCGTGCTGACCATGGAGCGCGGCCGTATCGGCCAGCGCTATATCCTCGGCGGCGACTGCGTCCCGCTGGGGCAAATCCTGCGGATGATGTCGGCGATGAGCGGCCGCCGCCAGTTCCCGGTCGTCGTGCCCGGCAAGATCGCCGAGCTCTCCGGCATCATGCTCGAATACCTCTCCGACAACTTCACGCGCCGGCCGCCCAACGGCACCGCCGAGGGCGTGCGCATCGCGCTTGCCGCGAGCGATCTTTCGATCGGCAAGGCCCGTAACGAGCTCGGCTATGCGCCGCGCCCGATCGAGCCGGTCTTGCGCGAAACCATCACCCATCTGCTCGCCCGCAACGGCCAGCAGCCCTCCGGCGCCATCGAGCATCACGCGCTCTCCTCGCGCGCGGGCTGAAGCCGCCGCCTAACGCAAAGAACCTTCATGTCCTTCGATTTCAGCAAGCTTCTCTCTGTCGCCTGGGGTGGCTGGACCACGACCTGGCCGACGCAACTGCTCGCCCTGATCTGGCTCGCCTGGCTCGCCAGCTGGGTCGGCGCCTCGTTCTGGCAGGGCCGCACCCAGAAGCAGGTGCTGACGCTGGAGTCCGGCCGCTATCGGATCCCGATCCTGGTCGGCGGCATCCTGTTCACACCGTGGACCGCGGAAGTGCTGAACGAGAAGCCGCTCTGGGTGTTCAGCAACCTCGCTGTCTACATCACGGCGCTGATCGTGCTCGCCGGCATCTCCTTCACCTGGTGGGGACGGCTGCATCTCGGCAAGTTCTGGTCCAACACCATCACCCACAAGGAAGATCACCGCGTCATCGACACCGGCCCCTACGGCATCGTGCGCCATCCGATCTACACCGGCCTGATCGCCGGCATGCTCGCGACCGGCATCGCGGTCGGCACGGTGACGGCAATCCTCGGCGCCGTCCTGATCTCGCTCGGCATGTGGCAGAAGGGCCGGATGGAAGAAGTGTTCCTGTCGAAGGAGCTCGGCGAGGACGCCTACGGCGCCTACTGCCGCCGCGTGCCGATGATCATTCCGTTCCTGTCGCCGCGGTGACGTAGCAAGACGCGGCCATCTCCTCCGCTGTCGTCCTGGCGAAAGCCAGGACCCATTACCCCAGGGAGGAGTTTGGCGAAGATTTGTCGCACGGTACTTCTACCGCGCCACACCGAGAGATTCCGCGGTATGGGTCCTGGCTTTCGCCAGGACGACGTTGTGGAGGCAGCGCGCCCTGCAAGGAACCGCCCCTCCGCTCGCCCGTTGTCCCCTCGACACCTGCACCACCCGCAGAGCATCGAGCCATGTCGGACGCCTACGATTATTTTCGCGCGCATGCGGTCGCCGCCGTTCGCAAGGCGCGGGCGATGGCGCCCGGGCGGCCGAAGCAGAAGCAGCGCACGGTGGCGCGGGTCTATCACCTGTTGTCCAGGGAAGCCGCGCTCGCGCCGAACGTCCATCATCTCGAAGATTTCCGCGCGGCACGGCGGCTGGAACGGCAGATCGGCCGCTGACAATTCCATCATCCCCGCGCGAGCGCGTAGCGCTCGTCGCTGGAGGTGCGAAGTTGCGATGCGAACGCATCGCGAACTGAGCCTCGAAGGATGTACGGCCGGGATGCAGCGGGGCCGTGCATCCTTCGAGGCTCTCCACGAGGCGAGCCGCGCCCCGTGGTTCGCACCTCAGGATGAAGGGATCAAGGAGCCGGCATCCTGCCATGCAAATTCGGCGTGCTGCCATTTGCGCCATAAGTGGCCCGATCTGCGTCGGCCTATGTTGACCTTTTTACCGTCAGCCAGTTGGATGCGCGCGCAACTGGGCATGACGACATCCATCGTGGATCTGAAGAGGTCGACGATCAGGCCTGAACCCGCGCGGGGTTTTGGGCGATCCGGCGTTGAAATGTGCCTTGCGGGTTCGACAGGGGCTTCTCATGACCTTTTCCAGCATCTTCGCGCAGTTCGTTGCCCTCCTCGGTGGCATGGCGCTGCAATGGCGCAAGCTCTCGGGCACCGAGCCCGCGCCGGCGTGGGGAGCGAAGCCCGCCATTCCCGAGGCGAAACCGCAGGGCGCCATTCCGACATTGAAGATGCCGACCGCGCGCGGCTGGCGCGAGGGCCAGAATCCGACGGTCGCGCCCGGGCTCAAGGTCAACGCATTCGCGAGCGGCCTCGACCATCCGCGCTGGATCGAGGTGCTGCCGAACGGCGACGTGCTGATCGCGGAGGCGACGCAGGTCGCAGGCGCCCCACGCAGCGTGTTTCACTACGCGATGCAGGCGACGATGCGGCGCGCTGCGGCGCTCGGCGTGTCCGCCAACCGCATCACGCTGCTGCGCGACAAGGATGGTGACGGCGTTGCCGAAGTGCGCGGCGCCTTCATGGAGAATCTCAACCAGCCGTTCGGCATGGCGCTGGTCGGCGACACTTTTTACGTCGGCAACACCGACGGCGTGATGGCCTTCCCTTACGTCGCCAATGCCGACCGCATCACCGCGCCGGGCAAGCGGCTGACAACCTTCAAGCCGGCCGGACATTGGACGCGCAGCCTGCTCGCCAGCCCCGACGGCAAAAAACTCTATGCCGGCGTCGGCTCGCTCAGCAACATCGCCGAGATGGGCATGGAGGTCGAGCAAGGCCGCGCCGCGGTCTACGAGCTCGATCTCGCCGCCGGCACGCATCGCATCTTCGGCGCGGGCCTGCGCAACCCGGTCGGCCTCGCCTGGGAGCCGAACACGGGCGTGCTCTGGACCGTCGTCAACGAGCGCGACGGGCTCGGCGACGAGACCCCGCCCGACTATCTCACCTCGGTGCGCGACGGCGGCTTCTACGGCTGGCCCTATTGCTACTGGGGCAAGACGGTGGACGACCGCGTGCCGCAGGATCCGGCGATGGTCGCCAAGGCGCTTCAACCGGACTATGCGCTCGGCGGCCACACCGCTTCGCTCGGCCTGTGCTGGATGCCCGCAGGGACCCTCCCCGGCTTCCCCGACGGCATGGTGATCGGCCAGCACGGCTCGTGGAATCGCAGCAAGCTGTCCGGCTACAAGCTGGTGTTCATCCCGTTCGAGAACGGAAAGCCCTCCGGCCCCGGTCGCGACATCCTGTCTGGCTTCCTGTCCCCGGACGAGAAGGAATCCTACGGCCGCCCGGTTGGCGTCGTGATCGGCCCCGACAAGAAGTCGCTGCTGATGGCCGACGACGTCGGCAACGTGATCTGGCGCGTCACGGGCGCGTAAAGGTCACGTCCCGACACACAGCGTGGCGCGCTGCTTGCGCAGCAGCGCGATCACCGACAGTGCGGTGATCAGTCCGGTCTTGGGATTCTCGGATGGGATGTTCTCGATGGACATCGAGAAGCGCGCCGAATCCGCCTCGACCTCGACGCGATGAACGTTGCGCGTCACGGTGGGGTCGGCCCAAACCTGCATCTGGGTGCGATCCGGCCCGATGCCGGCCAGCGACAGCGCAACAGCGACATTGACGTTCGCCGGAAAGCCCTTCGCCGCTTCGCGCGCGCTGCCCTCGAACAGTTTGAGCGGCTCGCGCAGATTGTCGATGTCGATGTTGTTCTGGACGATGAACGGCGCGCCCTTCAGCCCGTCGATCGGCTTGCGCGTGACCATCTTGACCGAATGGATGGTGCCGATCGCGGCGGCGTTGACGGCGTCGAGGCCGATCAGCGCGCCGGTCGGCACGATGATGCGGCCGCCATTGGCGCGGGCGAGATCGACCAGATCGAAATTGTCGAGCAGCCCGCCGACGCTGACCACGACCGCGGCCTTGCCACGCTTCACCGCGGGCTCGACGATCGCACGCAGCTGGCTGCTCGGGGCGCATTCGACGACGATGTCGGCGGCGTCACCGAGCTGGTCGAGCGGCACGATTTGCGGCGGGCGGCGCAGACCGCTGATGAACGCCTGATGCTTGGCGGGGTCGCGCACGGCGACGGCAGACAGCGCCAATCCTTCGATGCCCTGATCGAGTGCGGTCGCGATCTTGGTGCCGATCGAGCCCAGCCCCGCGATGGCCACCCGCAATTCGCCCGAGGCTCTCTGTTCAGTCATCGCACCCACCTTCTGTCCGGACTTCAGTCATAGCCGCTCACGCCTCCCGCGCATAGCTTCGCAGGCGGGCCTCCAGCACGGCCAGCATAGCGTCGCGGGCCGGATCGCGCGAGCCGCGCAGCCAGGCCGCGGCGAGCGGCAGGCGGCCGACCGGACCGCTCTGCTTTGGCCGCAGCGACACGAAGCGCACGCCCGAGACCGCCATCCGCGTGGTCCAGCGCGGCACGATCGCGACCCCGAGCTTCGTTGCCACCAGGTTGATGATGGTCTGCTTCTCGTCGGCGACCTGCACGATGCGCGGTGTCAGCCCGGCCTGCTCGAACAGCTTGATGGTGAGGTCGTGGCTGTGCGGCCGCGAGCGGCGGTCCGGCACCAGCATCGCCTCCTCGGCGATCTGCGCCAACGTGACTGACTTGCGTTCAGCCAGCGCATGCCGCTGCGGGAACGCCACGATGGCGGTCTCGTGGAGCAGGTCGCGGAATTCGAGCCGCTTGTCCGCACTGTCGGGCGGGCGGACGAAGGCGAGGTCGAGCGCTCCGGTCAAAATCTTTGGCAGCAGCCGGACCGTCTTGTCCTCGAGCAGCTGCACCGCGATGTCAGGATGCCTGTCGCGGAAGTCTCGGAGCAGCGGCGGCAGCAGTCCCGCCGCCGCGCTGTCGATGGCGCCGACGCGCAGCCGCCGCGCGGCGCCCGCACGCGAGCGATTGCGCAAATTGTTCTCGACGGCCTCGACACGGGCGAGGATGGCACGGGCATCACGCAGCAGCGTGGCGCCATCCTCGGTGAGCGAGACCGCGCGCGTCGTCCGCGCGAACAGCCGCGTGCCGAGATCCTCCTCCAGCAGCCTGATCTGGCGCCCGAGTGCGGAGGGCAGCATCTGGAGCTGCTGCGCCGCATGGCCGAAATGCAGCTGCTCGGCCGCCGCCACGAAGCATCGGAGCTGATGCAATTCCATTCGTCGTCCTCTCGTCTTCCGCGGACGTGATTATATCATTTTTTTGTATAAACCAGGGCCAATTGAGTCCACCTCACAGCTCCGCCTAGGCTCGCGCCGCATAACGAAGAACCGGAACTTGAGGAGGCCAGGGTGGCGAGCGAGATTCAGACGCGCGTGCTGCGCAAGATCACCTTGCGCATCGTTCCCTTCATCATGCTGCTGTACTTCGTGGCCTTCATCGACCGCGTCAATATCGGCTTCGCCTCGCTGACGATGAACAAGGACATCGGCCTGTCGCCGGCGGTCTATGGCTTCGGCGCCGGCATCTTCTTCTGGGGCTATTTCCTGTTCGAGGTGCCCTCCAACATCATCCTGCACAAGATCGGCGCGCGGATCTGGATCGCGCGGGTGATGATCACCTGGGGTCTGGTCTCGGCCGCGATGGCGTTCGTACAAGGGCCGACCAGCTTCTACATCCTGCGCTTCCTGCTCGGCGTCGCCGAGGCCGGCTTCTTTCCCGGCATCATCCTCTATCTCTCCTACTGGTTCCCGGCGCGCCAACGCGCCGCCGTAACGGCGCTATTCATGGCGGCCGCGCCGCTCTCGACCGTGCTGGGATCGCCGATCTCCGGCGCGCTGCTGGAGATGGACGGAATGCTCGGCTTCAAGGGCTGGCAATGGCTGTTCGTGCTGGAGGCGCTGCCGGCCGTGCTGCTCGGCTTCGTCGTGCTCGGCTTCCTCACCGACCGCCCGGAGAAGGCAAAGTGGCTTGCTGAAGACGAGCGGCGCTGGCTAGTCGAGACCATGAACGTCGAGACCACCAGCAAGGCCGCGACCGCGAGCCACAGCATCTGGCACGGGCTCGCCGATCCGCGCGTGCTGGCGCTGTCGCTGATCTATTTCGGCACCTCGGCCGGCCTCTACACGCTGGGCGTGTGGGCGCCGCAGATCATCAAGCAGTTCGGCCTGTCCTCGCTCCAGGTCGGCTTCCTCAATGCATTGCCGGCGACGGCCGCCGTCGTCGCCATGATCCTGTGGGCGCGGCATTCGGACCGCACCGGCGAGCGCACCTGGCACGTCGTGTGGGCCTGCCTGATCGCAGCCGCGGGCCTTGCCTATGCCGGACTTGCGGCCGGCGTCGTCGCCGTGCTGGTCGCGCTGACGCTCGTCAACATCGGCATCTCCTCGGCAAAACCGCCGCTGTGGAGCATGCCGACACTGTTCCTGTCCGGTCCCGCGGCCGCGGCCGGCATTGCGACCATCAACTCGATCGGCAATCTCGGCGGCTTCGCAGGTCCCGCCATGATCGGCTGGATCAAGGACCAGACCGGCAGCTTCGTCGGCGGACTTTACTTCGTCGCCGGCCTGCTCGTTCTCTCCGCGGTCCTGACCCTGCTATTGTCGCGCGCGAAAACCGCGCCAGTCGAAGCCGTCCCACAATCCCACTGATCTCTCAAACGGAGCTTTCCCATGCGCACCCATTCGATCGCAGCCATTCCCGCCGACGGCATCGGCCCCGAGGTCATCTCGGCCGGCGTCCGCGTGCTGGAGGCTCTCGCAAAACGCAGCGGCGACCTCGCCTTCAACGTGAGGACGTTCGACTGGGGCTCGGACTATTACAAGAAGCACGGCGTGATGATGCCGGCCGACGGCCTCGCAGAGCTGAAGAAGTTCGATGCGATCTATTTCGGCGCGGTCGGCGCCCCCGATGTGCCCGACCACATCACGCTGTGGGGCCTGCGCCTGCCGATCTGCCAGGGCTTTGATCAATACGCCAACGTGCGGCCGACCAAGATTTTGCCGGGCGTCGCCTCGCCGCTGCGCAATGTCGGCGTCGGCGATCTCGACTGGGTGATCGTGCGCGAGAACTCGGAAGGCGAATATGCCGGCATGGGCGGCCGTGCCCACAGGGGCCTGCCGGAAGAGGTCGGCACGGAAGTCGCGGTCTTCACCCGCGTCGGCGTGACCCGCATCATGCGCTATGCATTCCAGCTCGCGCAGTCGCGTCCGCGCAAATTCCTGACCGTCGTGACCAAGTCGAACGCGCAGCGCCATGGCATGGTGATGTGGGACGAGATCGCCGCGGAGGTCGCCGGCGAATTCCCCGACGTGACCTGGGACAAGATGCTGGTCGACGCCATGACGGTGCGCATGACGCTGCACCCGAAGAGCCTCGACACCATCGTTGCGACCAATCTGCATGCCGACATCCTCTCGGATCTTGCCGGCGCGCTGGCGGGAAGCCTCGGCGTCGCGCCGACCGGCAACATCGATCCGCAGCGCCGCTTCCCCTCGATGTTCGAGCCGATCCACGGCTCGGCCTTCGACATCACCGGCAAGGGCATCGCCAACCCGGTCGCGACGTTCTGGACCGGCGCGCAGATGCTCGAGCATCTCGGCGAGAAGGATGCGGCCAGCCGATTGATGGCGGCGGTCGAGCGCGTCTGCGCGGCGGGCGTGCTGACACCCGATGTCGGCGGCAAGGCGACAACGAAGGACGTGACCGACGCCGTGATCGACGCGATCCACGGGTCGAACGTCTAGCTGGACCGCCAATCTTCGGTGAGCCAGTCCTGACGTCACTGCACGCCGTAGCGGGCGAACTCGTCGGCGACCTTGACGTTGAGGAGCTTTGCTGCCGAGACGTCGCGATCGCCGCCGGCCCTGTCGCCCTGCCTGAGCCTGGCAAGTCCGCGTCCATAGAGCGCGCTTGCCAGGTTTGGCGCCAGCCGCAGCGCGGAGCTGTAGTCGTCGATGGCCGCGGCGAACTGGCCCATCTTCAGATGGATCAGCGCGCGTGAATCGTATGTCGCGGCATCGTTCGATCCCGACTGTATCGCCCTGTCGCAGTCGTCGAGCCCGGCCTGCAGATCGCCGATGACCGCTCGGGTCCAGCAGCGTCCGCTCCGTGCCCACGTCAAATTCGGATCGAGGCGGATGGCCTCGTCGAAATCCCGCGCGGCCCGATCATACTGGTTCAGCTTCAGGTGGGCTTCGGCGCGGTTGGCGAAGGCGCTGCCATAGTCCGGGTTGAGCCTGATTGCCTCGTCGAAGGACTTGACCGCGTCCTCATATGCCCCCTTCCTCAAATAGGCGACGCCGCGATTATTCACCGGTTTGACATAGCCTGCGGCGAGCTCGATCGCCCGATCGAAATCGCTGATCGCGCGGTCGTACTCCGCCGCTGCGGCATAGGCGTTGCCGCGATTGTTGTAAGCCATAGCCAGCGACTCCGGCTTGGCATCGCCCGAATTGATGAGCGCCGTGCAGCCGGCGATCCGGGCTTGGGCCGGAATGCGGTCCGTACCGTTGCACTGCTGAATGTTCTGGAGGTGACTCTTCTTCTGCGGCTGCTGCGCGACCGCCGGCGAACCGAGCAACAGCAGGACGAGAACGGGCGCGACGCTGTCGATGATGGCGGCCCTGATCGTCATGTCCCTGTCGCTTCAGCATCCTCTGCAGATGTTCGGCCTGGGACCGCTCCCCTGCTCGGGCGCTGCAGCGGTCGTGCGCTTCTTCAGCAATTTGCTCTTGCCCTCTTCGATGAGAGTCGAGAACTTGACCGCGCCGTCATCCGCGATTTCGATATGCGGCGTGGTGCCCCGGATTCCCATCGTTGCAACGGGCGTATCGACTTTCATATCGCCGCTCTTCGCGATCTGGCCGGCGACAAAGGTCGCCGTTCCCTTGGCCAGATTGAAGAACGTTGCGTTGGACTTGCCGTCCGGCTCGTACACGTACTCGTCCAGCGTCATGCGCGCATTGCTCGACAGATTGAACGACGAGCCATCGCTGAAGTTGATGCTGACCCGGCTGTCCGCCCCGGTTCGCACGACGTCGCGCAGGTAGACGACATCGCCGACCTTGGTTTGCGCAGCCGGATCGCCGAGGTTGGCCTGGACGACGACCGCGCCTGCGTGCTCGATCGAGACCGAACCTGCAACGGCGACGATCTTGCCGATGGGTTTTGGCACAACGTTCTCAGCGCCGCGTGTCACGGGATTGACTTGAGCCTGCGCTGGCGCAGCAAGAATGCTCGCCGAGGCCCAAATGAAACCAGTCACAAAAACTGCAATCATATGCCTGCACATGACCCACCCTTTCCGAGAAGATCTGCGTGGCGCTTGATGGGAGCTATGTAAGCCGCGACCAAGCTCGCAATTCGTGTATCGTGAATATCTACAACCTGGATCGATCCTAACGGACCTGTCGTCCAGAAAAAGTAATTCTTCCGGCCTCGATCTTAGGCCCAAGCCGTTTGCCTGACCAGCGAAAGTGAGCTAGGTTCCGCATAGCTCAACCGTCAACTTCTTGAGAGCGCAAATTGCTGTCGCGGAGAGGCATCTCCGCTGAACCTGCCATCACGTTGGTTATACCTATAGAGTCGCATTTTTTATCAAATGTCTTCGGCGTGCAGGCCTGGGGTTGCTAACGCCAAAAATTGCGCCCGCGGCGTAGCAAAACCGACAAGAAGACCGCGGCACCGCGCCGAGCCGGAATTGTTCGGCGCACGAGGCCACGGCCATGTCAGTTGCGTTTGGCGTTGGACCCCAGGATGGGGTCACTAGGGCTTTTCCCCTCCAGATCATCGGCATCGTTCAAAGCACGTTGGGATACATTACCCTCACGCGCGATGATGGCCCGGCCACGCAGGTCAATGTTGGCGACCTTGTCTGCCGCCATGACGTAATCGAAACGGCTGCGGATGCGCAGATCGGGATCCGGCTTCTCGACGACACCATATTCAACGTCGCCGGCGGAGCTCGCGTCGAACTGCGCGAGTTCGCCTCCGAATCCGACTCTGCTTCGCGTTCGACCGTCGTTGCGGTCACCAGCGGAAGCTTTGCGTTCGCGGCCGGTCGGCTGGCGAACAGCGGCACCCTGACGGTTGACACACCCCTTGGCAGCGTTCGCGGCCGCTCCCATGCGACCGGCTTCGGCATCCTGACGATGGCAGCGCTGACTTTCTCGATGGTGGACGATGCGCAAGGCGCGGACCCTGACGGCGCGTTTCTCGATAACGATACGCTCAGTTACAAGGACCTTCAGCACGGCGTCTTCGAGCTCATCACCAAGGAGCGGGTGCCGCGGCACATCATTGTCGACGATCCAGGCGAAACCGTCATCCTGAACAGGGTCGGCTCCTCGGTCAGCGTGAATCAGGTTGCCAACAGCGCTGCTCGCATGGAGGAGCTGCGCGCAGCTCAACAGGACGTGCTCGCCAACCTCACGCAAGGCCCGACAGGGTCCAGTACGCCACCTGGCGTCATTGCCCCCTCGCTGCAGCACATCAACTTCAACCCGGATAACGCGCCGGCGCCGCTAAACCTGCTTCCGGCACTGTCGCCGGCCGACATTCCCTTGATCGTACGCCCGCCGCCGTCACTGAACGTGCCGGGCGGGCCCACCGAAATCGACACGATAGCATTCAACGACACGTTCACCGCGACAACCGGCACTTTCACCGCCAGCAGCCCGATCAATTCCGCCCTCACCTTTGGCCTCAGCGGCGGGACGGCCGGCACCACGGTCCTGGACGGAGTGACCTACGATCTCTCGCAGACCGGTACGTATGGCACCCTCTTTCTCAATAGCGCATCCGGCGCCTATACTTTTGTTCCGAACGCGGCTGCCATCAATGCCCTGTCGTCGCCGACGACTATGGGTTTCGTCATCACGGTCTCGGACAGCGGGTTCTCGACGAGCCGAACATTCGTCGTCAACATCCTCGGCGTCAACGACACGGCCATTATCTCCGGCAACGCCGCCGGCACAGTGGTGGAGGCGGGCGGCGTCGCCAATTCGGTGCCGGGCTCACCGAGCGCAACCGGCACGCTGACAGACATCGATGTCGACAATCCGCCCAACACCTTCACGACAGTCAGCTCGCCGACCAGGAGCGCGGGCGGCTACGGCACGTTCACGATGACAATCGGCGGCGTGTGGACCTACACGCTCGACGATAGCGACGGCACAGTACAGTCGCTGAATGTCGGCGATACGCTGATCGATCGGTTCACCGTGACCACGATCGACGGCACCCCGCAGCTGGTGACGATCACGATCAACGGCACGAACGACGCCGCAATCATCTCCGGGACTGCGACCGGTTCAGTCGCCGAGGCGGGCGGCACTTCGCCCGGCACGCCGGTCGCGACGGGCACGCTTCTCGCCGCGGATGTCGACAATCCCGCCAACACGTTCGTGGCAGTCACCGCACCGACGGCGAGCGCGCAAAGCTATGGCAGCTTCACCATCACCGCGGCCGGCGTGTGGACCTACACGCTGGACAATAACAACATCGCGGTGCAGGCGCTCAACAATGGCGCCACGCTGACGGACAGTTTCACGGTAACCTCGGCCGACGGCACGGCACAGACAGTGACGATCACCATCACCGGCAGCAACGATGGGGCGGTCATTTCCGGAACGGTGACCGGCTCGGTGGTCGAGGCCGGAGGTGTGGCCAATGGTACGCCCGGTACGCCAACCGCGACCGGCACGTTGACCGATCTCGATCCTGACAATCCGTCCAACACCTTCACCCCGGTCACCACGCCAAAGACGAGCGCGGGCGGCTTCGGCACCTTCACGATGACGGCGCTGGGCACGTGGACCTACACGCTCGACAACAGCAACGGCACAGTGCAGGCGCTCAATGTCGGGGATACGCTGAACGATCAGTTCACCGTGACCACGGTTGACGGCACGCCGCAGCTGGTGACGATCACGATCAACGGCACCAATGACGCCGCCTTCATTTCCGGAACGGCGACGGGTTCGGTGCTCGAAGCCGGCGGCATCGCCTCCGGCACGCCAGTTGCGACCGGCGCGCTCACCGATACCGACCTCGACAATCCGGCCAACACCTTCACGGCGGTGACCTCGCCCAGGGCCAGCGACGGCGGCTACGGCACCTTCACGATGACCGCGTCCGGGCTGTGGACCTATACGCTCGACAACAACAACGCCGTGGTGGACGCGCTGGATGTCGGCGACACGCTCACCGATCATTTCACGGTCACGACGATCGACGGCACCACGCAAGAGGTGACGATCGCCATCCATGGCGCCAGCGACGCTGACCCCAACGACTTCGACAATCTGGCGACGGGATCAACTGTCGTAACCGATCCCCCGTTTGTCTTTGGCACGCCCGGGGGCGACAGCATCGCAGGTGGCGGCAGCGTTTCCCAGATCGTCTATGGCGGCGCCGGCGACGACACCCTTAACGGAACCGGCGTGAGCGACACCATCTTCGGCGGATCCGGCGACGACACGATCAAGGGCAACAACGGAGCCGACGTCATCTACGGCGGCTCCGGGCAAGACACCATCGACGGCAGCAACGAGAACGACACCATCATCGGCGGGTTCGGTGCGGACAAGCTCACGGGCAGCAATGGCGATGATGTCTTCGTCTATCTGTCGGCGGTAGATTCCAGGGCCGGCCGGTTCGATACGATCACCGATTTCAGATCGGGAAGCGACAAGATCGATTTGACGGCGATCGGCGCGCTCGGATTCGTGATCCTGGCGTTGAGCTCGACGAGCTCGTCCGTGCCACCCCACACCATCGCCTGGATCTACGACAGCTCGGCCAACGAAACCGTCGTCTATGTCAATCCGACCGATCAGCCGCTCCAGATCGGCGATTCCAGCCTGCTGGAGGTTCACCTCCAGGGTGTCGCGACCATCGATTCCTCGGACTTCATCGTGGATCAAGCAGCAGCACCGGTCCAGGCGGTGAGCGACACCCTCGATCCGGCCTCCGCCACGCAAGGCGACGCGCTGGCCATGACATTGAGCACCTCCGACGCCTCCACCGAGGCGACGGACAGCAGCGGCTCGGATTCCTTGGACGGAAGCTGGACCGCAATCGATGTGAGCTATCCCTTCGATATCGATGGGGATCACAGCGGGTGGAGCCACGAGATCACCGCTTCCGCGCCGGACGAGACTGCAACACTCGCCGGCCTCTCGGAACCGGCGATCCATTCGCTATCGATGGAGCCCTTCAAATTTGTCTTCGAACCGTCCCGGACCGACGACAGCATCCATCCGACGGGGATTGGCGCGATCGGCATAGCGGAGCAAAATCATGCCACAGCTTTCAGCATGCCGGATGCGCTCGTTGCCATCGACCAGCATCTAGATAACGGCAAGGCTGCCGAGGCTCATGGCCATGCAAGCCTTGCCGATACCGCCAGTGCGCTTCTCGATATCGCCTCCCAGAAAGGTCTCGGAAACGGCGGCAACGCTCATTCGAATCAATCTCAAGAAAGCAAACACAGTCATGCTTCGATGGAGGCGGCCGACAAGTCCAATGGACAACCTCATTCTGCGGCAGACGACACGCACGGCCCACACGGAAACACGCAGGCCCATCCGTCCGGATCGGACGATTCCTTCAAGTTCCTGACTCCGGCGATCGAGAAGTCGGGCGTCGCATTTGTGGACGATCTCCCGGCGCCGCTCGATCGTCATGAAGGCGTGGCACATGCCTACGGACATGGTGGCGCCGCGACAGCGGGCGAGGTTCCGCAGCCGGACGATAATGCGCACGGCGCGGGCGGCTTAGGCGGGCCTCATGTGCCGCATGATCTGCTGGTGTGAGCTTGATCTGCTGAAACCGCGGCTCTACTTCCGCCCGGCGGGCGGCGGCGTCGCCATCGCGGCGGCAGGCTCCGGCGGCGTCAGATGGCGCGGGACGATGATGGTCTGGCCCGGGGTGAGCTGCGCGTTCTCTGCAAGCGAGTTGCTCTGCGCGAGCGTCCACAGCGGCACGCGATTGGCTGCGGCGATGCTCTCCATGGTGTCGCCGCGGCGCACCGGCACCCGCACGCCGCTATCCCACAATTCGACCAGCGTATCCGCGGGCACGAGATAGCGCAGTGGCACGGCATCGGCCTGGGCCTGGGGCGGAATTCGGGGCAGCTGCGTCACCATCTCGACGATCTGGCGATGGATATCGTCGGACTTCTCGATGTTGATGTGCGAGACGCGGCTGTTCTCTTTCAGGTCGTAGCTCGCGTAATGGCCGCGATAGCCGGGCACGGCCACGACATCGCCGCCGCCGAGCACGCTGTCGGACAGGAAGATGTTGATGAAGCGCTCGACATTGAGCGGCACGTCGCCGGTCGCATGCGCAGGATCGATGGCAATCACGAGGCTGACCGGGATGTTCTCCTTGGCCGCCATCTCGGAGATGACGACCGAGCACAACCCGCCCATCGAATGGCCGATCAGCACGATGGGCGCCGGGCTCTCCTTGTAGCTGGCGATGGCGCGGTTGCCGATCAGCCGGCAGATCGTGAATTCATAAACGTCGGCCGAGAAGCCGGCCTGTGTCAGCCTCTCGCCGAGCCGGTCCATGCCGGTCGAGAAGATCGGCCCCATCGCGCCCCGAAACAGGTAGATTTTCGGCGGCGGCAATGGCTCGAACGGTGGGGGTGGCGGCGCGGCAGGCGCGGCCACGGTGGCCTTGGACTTGGACTTGGCCGGTGAGGCAACGGCCGTGCCGGTGCTCAAGGCGAGCAGCGCGACAGCTACCAGCACGACTAGCCGCCTCAAATCAATCATCAATCCAGCAGTCCCACCACGGGAGGCAGAGGCCTCCCCGAAGGGGCCTTAGTGACCACCGATTGGGTGGTTTTTGGGGCACGGAACCCAGCCCCAAACTCCCGTCGATCAAGGCTCCCATTCCCGCGCCCCGACATCAATTGAACGGAGTCCATGGCTGGGCTTCGCAGGCATCGGAGATCACCGAATGCTGGATTCCCTTGTAGGCGTCATCGTCGAAAAAGACTGAATAGGCGGGGTGTCTATCGGACGGACCACCGCGCTGCCTCAGGCAGACGAAATAGGATCCCGGCCCGTGGTCTGTATGACGGACAGCAGATGTCTCGAGCCCCCCGGTCAATTTGACTTCAACGGCCCCTTTCCTGACGCCCTCCTGCACCGCCTTGGTGCCCGGCGGACGCGGAGGATGGTAGACCGGAGGCAGATTCGACGCGCATCCCGCCAGCAGCAGCGTCAAGACGGCGGACAAGGCCGCCAGTGATCTGCGGTGGCCGACGACGGACCTTCGGTGGTCGCACCGCGCCAACTCATGTCGTGAACGCATCGCGTATCCGGCACCGCGCTCGATGCGCGCCTCATCCCTGGGTCAGGAAGAGATAGAGGCACCCCGCGACCGTCGGCAGGAACGCAACCAGGGCCGTCATCCAGAAGCCGGGTTCGAGCAAAGAATCCCGATCGTCCGTCTCGCCGGCCAGGCGCCGATCCGCAATCGTCCGGCTCCACGCTTCATCGGCCGTGAACAGGGGAGCGCTCCCCGCGTTCGCGTCGCCGCCCGCTGCGCGTTGGCGCAAAGCGCGTTGGGAGGGGCGTGTCGTTCCGGATGTCTGCATGTCGTCGGCTCTGACCGGCTACCAATGTGTCGAGGCGGATATCGCTGGGAGTGCAGCCGCATTACTGCGTCAGCGCCTGCTCTGGACCAGGTCCTGGGGGCGGTGCTGGGGCCGGATTGTTGCTCGGACTCTCCTTGGCGCCGGAATCCGTCCATGCCGGCGGCAGACCAAGCCCCTGCCCCGCAAGGCCGGTCAGGCCCGGAAAACGTCCGAACGCCTCGCATGCGACATATTTGGGCGCCCCGCCGAGGCGCACGGGAATGCTCTCCATCGGCGGCAATGCAGGGACACCGCCGAAAGGCGACTCTCCGGTCGTCACCAGCTTGGCGAAGTCCGCGCCGAAATCGCCGGCGAGATCGTAGGCATCGCCTTCGTTGGCGACCCGCGCAGAGCTTGCGATGGAATTGGCACTGCGCGCCCACACCATGGCCGCCTTCTGGAATCCTGCAAAATCGCGCGCTTCCGCCTCGACCGAAAGGCTGCCGAGCCCAACCGGAAGCCGCGGCACCGGTACGGGCACGCCGGGAAGCGCGACGGTCTTGGCAATCGACAGGGCTTTCGAGGCGCCGGAGGCAGTCGGGCTGGTTGGCGCGGCATGCGTCACCGTCGCCTGCACCGTGAGGTCGGCGTCATCATCGGAGGAGACGATGCGGAAGCGCTCGCTCAAGCGAAGGCAAAGCTCGCGGCTGACCGCGTTTGCGACCAGGCGACGTTCCTTTTCGGTCAACGCCACGTCGGTGCGCGCGGGAAAGGCGGTCGACGCGATCCGGATGGTCTTGGCCGCCAGCACGTCCTTCTTGTTCACGCGAATCTGCGATCGCGTCACCAGTCCGTTCGCATCCGACATCCGGTCGTAGCTCCTGAGCGAGCCGGCCCGTTCGAGCGGTGCGGCCGCGCACCCGCCAAGAGCAAGCGCGACACTCATCAGGGCCGTCGGTGGAAAGCGCATGGTCCCATTTCCGCATCGACGGATTATTAGATGGATCGCTCTAATAATCACTTTCACGCCCCGCAACATCCGTCAACATAAATAGATGGAACTCTCTAATTTTGATTTTCTCGTGGCGAATCGTCGTGCTAAACGGGGCGAGTGTGAATGGAGATGTCCGATTTGAGGAAAGTGGATCCCGTCAAGCATGAGCAGAAGCGCGCCGAGATCCTCGGCGCGGCGATCCGCTGCTTCACCCGGGACGGCTTCCGCGGAGCCAGCACGACGGACATCTGCACCGAGGCCGGGATCAGTCCCGGCCACCTCTATCACTACTTTCCGAGCAAGATGGCGATCATCGAGGCGATGATCGACCTCGGTCTCGCGCGTTCGGCGGAACGGTTTGAAAAGATTCTCGCGGCCACCGACGTGATCGAGGCGCTACTTGTCGATATCGAGGAAACCAGCCTGCGGTTTCGTCCCGCCCAGATCCTCAATCTGGATGGCCTCGCGGAGGCCGCCCGCAATCCGGAATTCGCCAAAATCATCGAACGGCACACCGCCGCAGTCCGCGCTATGTGGAGCGACTTCCTGCGCCAGGCGCAGGACCAGGGACGGGTGGATTCAGGACTCGATCCGGAGGCGACGGCGAACATCCTGATCGCCCTCATCGACGGATCCCGCGCAATGCCGATCCGCAATCCGAAGCTGGATATCAAGCAGAACGTGGAGCATCTGAGGACGATGCTCGCGCGCTTCCTGAGGCCGCCCGAGGCGCAGGGCACGACGGAGAAACCGCGCAATCAACGGACCAGTCGTCCGCTCAAGCTGGTCAGGAGGCGATAGGACGTCTGCCGGAAATGCGCTTCGCGCTTTTCCGGATCATGCTCCGGGTGCGCGCATTCGTCGTCACTGCCTGCTCTTGAGCCGGCTGCGATGTGCGGCCTGCTTGGCGCGGTTGCCGCAGACCGCCATGATGCACCACCGCCGTGCATGCCTGCGGGTGTGATCGGCGAACAGCATCGTGCAGTTATGGCCCTCGCAGGCCTTCACGTCGGAAAAGTCTTCCTCGCAGACGAACTTCGCCATCGCCTCGCCGATGGGCAGCAGCAGGGACTCCGGTGATCGCCAGCGCCGTTTCATTCGTAGCGCGAGAACGCCACCATCGTCCTGCCCGGGCCCTATCCGGCTGAATGCTTCATCGCGCTCGAGCAAGCTGTTCAACGGGCCAAGCTCGTGCAGCGCGCTCGGGCTAAGCGGCCGTCCTGCATGCTTGCGAACAAAGCCCCGAAACCATTCGCGCAAAGCGCACGCCTCACCAGCGACCTTGTCGAGCTCGCCGGGCTTTGCGCGCACCCTCAGTGCGTCGAGCTCCTCCGCCGGCACGAGTTTCGCCTGGGCCAGCCAGTCGATCAGGCCATCGCCATCGTCGAGCCAATCAACGGGCGTATCGACTGGCGTCGCCACCGAGTTGAGAAAATCGAGGCCGGGCGAGTCGGCGATGAACATGGCGGGCGGTCTGTCCATGAGCGGTCCTTGGCCGTTCGAAACAACGCTACCGTTAGTAACCAGTAGAATGCCTATTGACAAGTTACTCAAGGCGCACGTAACCTAATTATAGCCTTTTAACGGGTTATCATCAGTAATGGAGACGGTCATGACCGCGACCACCTACCGCACGGCCGACGTCGATGGCTTCAAGGTGTTCTATCGCGAGGCCGGCTCTCGAGGTGCGCCAAAGCTGCTGCTGCTGCACGGCTTCCCCAGCGCCGGCCACATGTTCCGCGACCTGATCCCGTTGCTCGCCGACAAGTTTCACATCGTCGCGCCCGACCTGCCCGGCTTCGGCCAGTCCGACATGCCCTCGCGCGAAAGTTTCCGCTACACCTTCGACAACGTCGCGCAGGTGGTCGAGCGCTTCACCGAAGTGATCGGCTTCGATCGTTTCGCGATCTACGTCTTCGACTATGGCGCGCCGACCGGCTTCAGGCTCGCGCTGCGTCACCCCGAACGGATCACGGCGATCATCTCGCAGAACGGCAATGCCTATGAGGACGGCCTCAGCGACGGCTGGACGCCGATCAAGGCCTATTGGCAGGATCCCTCGCCGACCAATCGCGAGGCGCTGCGCGCCTTCCTCACGCCGGAGGCGACGCGCTGGCAGTACACCCATGGCGTCCCCGATCCGACGACGGTGTCGCCGGACGGACAGAACCTCGACAATTTCTATCTGGCACGTCCCGGCTCCGATGACGTGCAGCTCGATTTGTTCGGCGACTACAAGAGCAACGTCGCGCTCTATCCGTCATTCCAGGAGTATTTCCGCAAGCACAAGCCGCCGTTCCTGGCGGTCTGGGGCAAGAACGATCCGTTCTTCATTCCGCCCGGCGCCGAAGCCTTCAGGCGTGACAATCCCAATGCGGTCGTGCAGTTCTTCGACACAGGCCATTTCGCGCTGGAAACGCATGCACGGGAGATCGCCGAGAGCATTCGCGCATTCCTGAAGTGACGTGAGCTGTGGCGATCGTCGATTGCCACACTGCGCGCGGGCCTAAAGCGGCAGCATCCGGTTCAAGAGATCGAGCAGCGCGCGCTGCTCGGCCTCGCTCAGCGGAGCCAGCATCTTCCGATTATACGGCTCCGTCAGCCTTGCTCCCTCGGCAATGAGCTTTGCGCCCTTTGGCGTGAGCACGAGTTCGACCGCACGGCGGTCCGCCTTGGAGCGGTTGCGTTTGATGAAGCCGGACGATTCGAGCTCGTTCAGGATCTTGATCAGGTTCGGCAGGCGCAGCCGGAGCAGGCTGGCGAGGCTGCTCGGCGGCACGCCGGGATTGTCGCGGATGACGGCGAAGATCGCATAGGTCGCGGGCGTCAGGCCCAGTGCGGCAAACTCCTCGTAGAAGCCTTCGAAGAACTTCAACTGCGCGAGGCGCAGCATGAAGCCGGGCGTGCGTTGCAGCGCGCGCAGGTCCAGCGAATTTTCCGGCTGCTGAGCGGGCTTGGCTCCGGGTCTGACGGCTTTCGAGCTCATGATCCTCAAATCCGCGGCCGCAAGTCGGCCGAATTGACACTCTCAAAAATAGCTATAAAATATAACTATTATTCAGCGGCACCAAGACCGCCCATGGGAGGGACACAATGAACAGCAAATTCCTGCATAAATTGTGCATGGTGGCCGCAATGCTGACCGCGGCGCCGGCATTCGCCCAGGACGTCGTGAAGATCGGCATCCTGAATGACCAATCCGGGCCGTTCGCGAGCTATCAGGGCATCGGCTCGGTCGTCGCCGCCAAGATGGCGGTCGAGGATTATGGCGGTAAGGCTGCCGGCAAGCCGGTCGAGGTCGTCGCGGCCGACCATCAGAACAAGACCGATATCGGGATCGGCATCGCCCGGCGCTGGTACGAGAACGAGAGCGTCGATGCGATCTTCGACATCCCGAACTCGTCAATCGCGCTCGCGGTGGCCGGCATGAGCGCCGAGAAGAACAAGGTCTTCGTCGGATCGGGCGCCGGCACGGTGCTGCTGACCGGCGAGAAGTGCACGCCGAACACCGTGCACTGGACGTACGACACCTATGCCTATGGCCGCGGTCTCGGCAAGGCGATCGTGCAGCAGGGCGGCAAGAAGTGGTTCTTCATCACCGCCGACTACGCCTTCGGTCACGATCTGGAGAAGCAGGCCGCGGAGGCCGTGAAAGCGTCGGGCGGCGAAGTGCTCGGCAGCGTGCGGCATCCGCTGGGAACAGCCGACTACGCCTCCTTCCTGCTCCAGGCCCAGGCGTCGGGCGCGAACGTCGTCGGCTTCGCCAATGCCGGCGACGACACCATCACCTCGATGAAGCAGGCCGCCGAGTTCGGGCTGACCAGGGATCACAAGCTGGTCGGATTGATCCTGGGCATGAACGGCCTTCCCGCGCTCGGCCTGAAATTTGCGCAAGGCGCGCAGATCATGAACCCGTTCTACTGGGACCTCAACGACGGCACACGTGCGTTCGCAAAGCGCTTCACCGAGCGCATTCCGTCGAAGGCCTATCCGAACGACATGCAGGCCGGCGTCTACGCCTCGGTCATCCACTACCTCAAGGCGGTCGACAAGGCCGGCAGCGCCAAGGACGGCAAGGCCGTCGTCGCCGCGATGAAGGAGATGCCGACCGACGATCCGCTGTTCGGCAAGGGCTACATCCGCAAGGATGGGCGCAAGATCCATCCGCTCTACCTGCTGCAGGTCAAGGCGCCGGAGGAATCGACGTCAGCCTGGGATCTGCTGAAGGTCGTCGCCACCATCAAGGGCGAGGACGCATTCCGCGCCGAGAGCGAAGGCCAGTGCCCACTTAGCAAGTAACAGAAGCAGAGCTGACCATGAGCGGCATTGCATCCAGCCCGGTCGACCCGTTCGCGCCCGACTTCCTGATCGACCCCTATCCTGCCTATCAGGCGCTACGCGCGCTCGGGCCCGTGTTCGAATTGGAGCGTTACGGCGTGTGGGCGATGGCCGGCTATGCCGAGGTCGAGCCGGCGCTGAAGGACTGGAAGACGTTCATCAGCGGCGAAGGCGTCGGGCTACACGGCATGAACCCGGCGCTGCCAAAGCCGCTGACGCTGCAGATCGATCCGCCCGACCACGACAAGGGCCGCCGGGTGCTCGGCCGCACGCTGTCGCCGGGCGTTGCAAGGAAGCTGCGCGAAACGTTTCAGCAGGAGGCGGAGAGGAAGGTCACGGAGCTGATCGACAAAGGCACGTTCGATGCCGTGACCGATCTTGCGGAAGCCTATCCGATGAAGGTGTTTCCGGATGCGATCGGCATCCGGCCCGACGGCCGCGACAAGCTCCTGGCCTGGAGCACGTTCGTGTTCAACAGCTTCGGCCCGGAGAACGAGATACTCGCGGCTTCACGGGAGGAAGGTCTCGCCGCGCAGAGCTGGATCATGGAATGTTGCGCGCGAGATGCGCTGCGGCCCGACAGCCTCGGCATGATGATCTACCAGGCGGCCGACGAGGGCGAGATCACCGAGCACGAGGCAACGCATCTGGTGCGGCCGTTCCTCACCGCCGGGATCGACACCACCGTCAACGGCATCGGCAACACCCTGCTCGCGCTCGCCACCCATCCGGATGAATACCGCAAGCTCCACCACAAGCCGGAGCTGGCGCGCAATGCGTTCGAGGAAGGCCTGCGCTATGATTCACCGGTGCAGACGTTCTTTCGCACCACCTCGCGCGAGGTCGAGATCGGCGGCGGCGTGATCCCCGCCCACCGCAAGGTGCTGCTGTTCATGGCCTCGGCCAATCGCGATGCCGCGCGCTGGGACAGACCCGATCGCTTCGAGGTCGAGCGGGTCGCGACCGGGCATGTCGGCTTCGGCGCCGGCATCCACGCCTGCGTCGGCCAGATGATCGCGCGTCTGGAAGGCGAACTGATCTTCGGCGAGCTTGCAAGGCGCGTGAAGACCATCGAGCTGACGGCCGAGCCGAAACGCAGGCTCAACAATTCCCTGCGCGGGCTGGAGAGCATGCCAGTGCGTGTGACGGCCGCTTAGGCCGCATCACACGATCCGGGCATGAGCGATGTGCTCAGTTCCTCGCCGGAGCCGTTGCCGCTGCGGCGCGGGCGGACCGCGGCGCGCCGGGTTCGGCGACGGGGGCAGCCGGTGCACGCGAGCGCATGATCGCGGCGTCGATCTCGGCGATGACGCGGCGCTGGATCGCCTCGTTCTTGTCGATCGAGATATGGCCGACACCCGTGCCGCGCACGTCGACATTGTCGAGCTTGCCGCGCAGGCCCGCCGCGGCCCGCACCGGTTCGCCGGGACCATCGCCGATATAGATGTTGATGTAGCGTTCGGCGCCGGTCGATAGCCTGGTCTTGAACACGGAATCGAGGCCGATCGCGAGCTTCACGGGCACGCCGAGCTGGTTGAGCTTGGCGATCATGTCAGGCAGCGCGGTCGCGCCGGAGGAATGGCCGACCAGGATGATGGTCTTGATACGGCCGGCCCTGTAGGCGGTCGCGGCTTCGTCGGCGAGCGAGGACCAGGAGACGAAATTGGCGACGGTCACCGGGATGCCCTGCGCCTGGAGACGGGCGCCGATCGTGTCGAGCCCGAGCGAGAAGATGTTGAGCACGCCACGCAGCAGGTAGACATGCGTGGTCGCGACTTGGGCCTGGCTCGGGGCCGCCCTCGCGGTGGTCGGGCTGATGGCAACAGCTGACAGCAGAAGCAGACAGATCGCCCACACGCGGAGGGCGGGCAATTGGCTGGCGCCGGCGGTGTGACGGCCGTTCGGTCTCATCTCAATGTTTTCCCTGGAGACAATACGCTTCGCGATTGGCCGGAATCGTAGCCACGGCCTGCTCGCAGACGCAACAAAGAGCCGCGTGAGCGACAATCTTAGCCGCAGCCCGTGGCGGTTGCGCAACACTTACCCGGAACCTGCCACGGAAGAGCCGGTTTTGAGACCATTTTTCTCCGGCCAATTGCGACCGGGCAAGGGCATTCCTATCTCAGGGCTCCGCTGACCACCCTCCCGGGCTGGTTCCAGCCTCCCTCCCCCACCCCTGCCGGCCATCATGTCCTCCATCATCTCCGTCGCCAATCTGTCGAAGACCTATGGGTCCGGCTTCAAGGCGCTCAAGAACGTCAATCTCGATATCAAGCGCGGCGAGATTTTTGCGCTGCTCGGCCCGAACGGCGCCGGCAAGACCACGCTGATCTCGATCATCTGCGGCATCGCCAACCCGAGCGAAGGCAAGGTTCTGGTCGGCGGCGAGAACATCCAGACCTCCTACCGCAAGGCGCGCTCGCTGATCGGCCTGGTGCCGCAGGAATTGCACACCGACGCCTTCGAGAGCGTGTGGGCGACCGTGAGCTTCTCGCGCGGGCTGTTCGGCAAGCCGAAGAATCCTGATCACATCGAGAAGGTGCTGAAGGACCTCTCGCTCTGGGACAAGAAGGACAACAAGATCATCACACTCTCCGGCGGCATGAAGCGCCGCGTGATGATCGCCAAGGCGCTGTCGCACGAGCCGCAGGTCCTGTTCCTGGACGAGCCCACCGCCGGCGTCGACGTCGAGCTGCGCAAGGGCATGTGGGAAGTCGTGCGCACGCTGCAGCAATCCGGCGTCACCATCATCCTCACCACGCACTACATCGAGGAAGCCGAGGAGATGGCCGACCGTATCGGCGTCATCAACAAGGGCGAGATCGTGCTGGTCGAGGACAAGGCGACCTTGATGCAGAAGCTCGGCAAGAAGCGGCTGACGGTGCACTTGCAGGGCAAGGTCACCTCGCTGCCGGAGAGCCTCGCGCAGTACGAGCTCGACCTCTGCGACAACGGCGCGACGCTGGTCTACGACTACGACACCAAGGGCGAGCGCACCGGCATCACCAGCCTGCTCAGCGACCTGCGCACCGCCGGCATCCGCTTCAACGATCTCGACACGACGCAGTCGTCGCTCGAGGACATCTTCGTCGACCTCGTGAGGACGTCATGAATCACCGCGCCATCCGCGCCATCTATCTGTTCGAAATGGCGCGCACCTGGCGCACGCTGCTGCAAAGCATCGTCTCGCCGGTGGTCTCGACCTCGCTCTATTTCGTGGTGTTCGGCGCGGCGATCGGCTCGCGCATCAGCGAGGTCGAGGGCGTCAGCTACGGCACCTTCATCGTGCCGGGCCTGATCATGCTCTCGGTGCTGACGCAGAGCATCGCCAACGCCTCGTTCGGCATCTACTTCCCGAAATTCACCGGCACGATCTACGAGATCCTGTCGGCGCCGATTTCTTACTTCGAGATCGTGCTCGGCTATGTCGGCGCCGCCGCGACCAAGTCGATCATCCTGGGCCTGATCATCCTCGCAACCGCCGGCCTGTTCGTGCCGCTGCACATCCATCATCCGGTCTGGATGCTGGCCTTCCTGGTGCTGACGGCGGTGACGTTCAGCCTGTTCGGCTTCATCATCGGCATCTGGGCCGACGGCTTCGAGAAGCTGCAGATGATCCCGATGCTGGTGGTGACGCCGCTGACGTTCCTCGGCGGCAGCTTCTATTCCATCGACATGCTGCCGGCGGGCTGGCGCACGGTCGCGCTGCTCAACCCGGTCGTCTATCTGATCTCCGGCTTCCGCTGGAGCTTCTACGAGATCGCCGACGTCAGCCTATCCGTCAGCATCGGCATGACGCTGGCGTTCCTGGTGATCTGCCTCGCCATCATCTGGTGGATTTTCCGCACCGGATATCGGCTGAAGAACTGATGGCTGTCCGTAGATGGGGTAACGGGCCGGCCGCCCGCTCGCTACGGCGCGATTTGGAAGCGCGCTCGCGAGCGGCCTGTTGGTTGGAAGGCGGTCGTCCCTCAAACTGATGGTGTTCAACGGAGTCGGGCAAGCCCGCTCCAAGCATCATTAAGGGACGACCATGTATCACTATGCAGGAATCGACGTGTCATTGGAATGCTCGAGCGTCTGCCTTGTCGATGGGACAGGCAAGATTTTGCGCGAGACGAAGGTTGCGAGCGAGCCGGAGGCCCTGATCGCCTGGTTCCGGTCGCTGGCCTTGCCGCTGGAGCGGATCGGCCTGGAGGCAGGCCCGTTGTCGCAATGGCTCTACGCGGCTCTGCGGGAGGCAGGGCTTGCGGTTGAGCTTCTGGAGACGCGTCACGTTCGCGATGCCTTCAAGGCGATGCCAGTCAAGTCGGACCGCAACGATGCGCGCGGGATCGCCCAGCTGATGCGGCTCGGCTGGTTCCGGCCGGTGCATTGCAAGTCGGTCGCGGCGCAGGAGACGCGCGCCATTCTGACGGCCCGCAAGCTGCTGCAATCCAAGCTGCACGACATCGAGAACAGCCTGCGCGGCGTGCTTCGCGGCTTTGGGCTGAAGGTCGGCAAGACCACCGAGCGCACCTTCGCCGAGCGCATCCGGGAGCTCGTTGCAGGCCATCCAGGCCTTGAAGTGGTGGCGCAGGCGCTGCTCGAAGCTCATGGCGTGCTGCGGCGCGAGTTCAACAGCCTGGACAAGCAGGTCGCCAGGCTCGCCAGATCGCACCCTCAAGCCCGCCTCCTGATGACGACGCCGTCCGTTGGCCCGATCGTGGCGCTGACCTACGCCTCGGCGGTCGACGACCCGAAGCGCTTCCGCTCATCGAAGGCGACGGGGGCGCATTTTGGCCTCACCCCGAAGAAGTACCAATCGGGGGAAACCGACTACACCGGCCGCATCAGCAAGATCGGCGATGCCTCCGTGCGCGAGGCGCTCTACCAGGCGGCCCACGTGATGCTGACCAAGCCGGTCAGGAATTGCGCGGCGCTCAAGGGCTGGGCGATGCGGATCGCCCGGCGCGCAGGCATGCGCAAGGCCAAGGTGGCGCTCGCGCGCAAACTCGCGGTGATCCTGCATCGCATGCTCGCCGACGCCACGCCGTTCAACCCGATGGCCAAAGCCACGACAAGCTGAGCTAAGGAGTATCGATCGGTTCCGGGCGGGCCACGACACCAGGCTCGTCCGCGCGAGGTCCCTTCGCTGGGACGATGGATCCGGTCAGGCCGCCATCCGGGAAGTGGATCACAACCACGCTTCCGTAGATTGGCCGGCCGGCTCCTCATGCACCCCATCAGGCGACGGCCTCCGCGCCGATCCCGTACAGAAGCAAGTGCCCAGCGATCGGATCACGCAAAAAGGGATTGACTAACCAAGGCCCGTTACAGAAGCCCGGATGGAGCGTCAGCGTAATCCGGGACCTGCGTCACGTCAGCTCCGGCGATCCCGGATTGCGCTGCGCTCCATCCGGGCTACAGAAGTCTTCACCGGTAGCAATGAAAACGGTGATAGCCGTCGTAATACCTGTGACAGCGGTGGCGGTAGTGGCGGTGGGGAATGCCGAGCACACCCTCCACCGCACCCACGGCGCCGCCGACACCGGCGCCGACCGCGCCACCAACCACGCCACCGACGGGCCCCGCGATCCGGTTGCCTTCATAGGACCCTTCCTGAGCGCCGCGCACGATGCCTTGAGCATGACCAGCTCGAGGCAACGCCAACAGCGCAAGCAGGATAGCGGCGGCTGCGAACAGCAGGCGGACAGGCAAGCCGGCCGGCAGGGCGGCGGCGTTAACACGGGCTTTGTTCATCTTCAGTCCCAGGGAAGTACAGAGTGAACGGCGGCGAAAGCCGCCAATCGGCAGGCCATCATCAACGCACCGAACGGCCAAATGGTTGCGCCTTTGCGACGAATTGTCGGCGATGTGAACGCATGTCCGCTCGCGAAAATGTCAGCATCGCAGCTAACGGCGCGGCACAAAGCGGCCTTGCTTACATCAGACATCACGTTAACGATGGGTCGGCGGGCCGCTGGAACGGAAGCCGGATTGCAGGCATATTGCACGCCGGGGGACGGAGAGCCGCGGTGTTATTGTTTGAGCATGATCTTTTCGGAAAACCGCTACACACTTTTCCGGATCATGCTCTAGCGTGAACAGGCCGGAGGCCAGAACTCAGATGTATTTCCCTCAAATGTGTTTCCCTCGGATGCGTTCGTTTTTTGTTGCTTTCACCTCGCTGATGCTTTTGAGCGCGGGCACCGCGCAGGCCAAGGTCGAGATCACCGTCGACAAGGACAATCAGCAGATGACCGTCGCGGTCGACGGCGTCGCGCGCTACCACTGGCCGGTGTCGACAGGCATCCCCTCCCGCGAAACGCCGGCCGGCGCCTTCCGCGCCTTCCGTATGGAAGAGGATCACTACTCCAAGGAATTCGACGACGCTCCGATGCCGCACGCGATCTTCTTCACCAAGGTCGGGCACGCCATCCACGGCACGGACTCGGTCGGCCGGCTCGGCTCACCGGCGTCCCATGGCTGCGTGCGCCTGTCGCGCCAGAACGCCTCGACACTCTACGCGCTGGTGCAGCAGCAGGGCGTGCTCAACACCACGGTGACGCTGACCGGCTCGGCGCAGGTGGCGCTCGCCCGCAATCCGCGCGGCCGCAGCAACACGGCCGTGGCCCGCGCTCCGCAGCAGCCTGTTGAAGAGCAGTATGCGACCACGGGCGATCCCGTGAACCTGACGCCGCCGCAGCAACCCGCCCGCCGCTACATGCCGCAAGACGACAATTACATCTATCCGGCCGATGGCAGCGACACCGGCGCGCGCTATCCGGCACCGCGCCCGATCACGCGCCCCTATGGCACGCAGGCCTATCAGCAACTGCCGCAGCCGACCTACGACCAGGGCTATGGCCAGCAGGGCTACTATTATCAGCAGCAGCAGCCTCGCCAGTATTATCAGCCGCGCGGCTATTACTACCAGAACTGACGCGGCCGCCATCAACTGTCCTCGCCGGTCGAGGCGCCATGCCGTCACGTGCCACGACAATCCTGACCGTGCTCTCGGTTCTTGCCGCGGGACAAGGCATTGCAGGACAAGGCATGGCAGGACAAGGCATGGCCTTTGATCTCGAGGCGCATCGCGGCGGGCGGGCGCTGCTGCCGGAGAACACCCTGCCCGCGTTTGCGAACGCGCTGTCGATGGGCGTCGACACGCTGGAGCTCGACGTCGGCGTGACCGCCGATGGCGAGGTGATCATCTCGCATGAACGCGGGCTCAATCCGGATCTCGCACGGGATGCGAGTGGCGCCTACATTGCACCGCCCGGAACGCCCTTCGTCAGGCTGCCGCTCGCCGACGTCAGGACGTACGACGTCGGCCAGATCCGGCCAGACAGTTCTTACGCGAAGCAATTCCCCGAGCAGCGCGCGTTGCCGGGGACGCGCATCCCCACGCTGAAGCAATTGTTCGCGCTGGTGCGCAAGTCCGGCAACGCCAATGTGCGTTTCAATATCGAGACCAAGATCGATCCGAACCATCCGGACGAGGCCCTCGATCCGCAAGGTTTCGTCGGAAAACTGCTCGGGCTGATCGAGGCCGAAAAATTCTCCGATCGCGTCATGATCCAGTCGTTCGACTGGAGGACCCTGCAACTCGTCCAGCAGCAGGCACCGAAGATTCCAACCGTGTACCTGACGCTCCAGCGCGGCTCGGCTCCGACGGTGGCGCTCGACAAGGCTACCAACTGGACCGCGGGTTTCAGCCCGGCCTATCATGGCGGCTCGCTGCCACGGACCATCAAGGCTGCGGGCGGCGCGATCTGGTCACCCTATTTCGGCGACGTGACCCCGGCGCTGGTCACGGAAGCCCATGCGCTCGGACTGCGCGTCGTGGTCTGGACGGTCAACAAGCGCGAGGACATGGCGCGGATGATCGAGACCGGAGTCGACGGGATCATCTCGGACAATCCGGACCTGTTGCGGCAGGTCGCCGGCGAGAAGGGAATTGCGCTGCCGGCGGGGACGCCGGTGGAGCCTTAGCCTCGGCCTGCCCTCGTAGATGGGGTAACGGGCCGGCCGCCCGCTCGCTACGGCGCGATTTGGAAGCGCGCTCGCGAGCGGCCTGTTGGTTGGAAGGCGGTCGTCCCTCAAACTGATGGTGTTCAACGGAGTCGGGCAAGCCCGCTCCAAGCATCATTAAGGGACGACCATGTATCACTATGCAGGAATCGACGTGTCATTGGAATGCTCGAGCGTCTGCCTTGTCGATGGGACAGGCAAGATTTTGCGCGAGACGAAGGTTGCGAGCGAGCCGGAGGCCCTGATCGCCTGGTTCCGGTCGCTGGCCTTGCCGCTGGAGCGGATCGGCCTGGAGGCAGGCCCGTTGTCGCAATGGCTCTACGCGGCTCTGCGGGAGGCAGGGCTTGCGGTTGAGCTTCTGGAGACGCGTCACGTTCGCGATGCCTTCAAGGCGATGCCAGTCAAGTCGGACCGCAACGATGCGCGCGGGATCGCCCAGCTGATGCGGCTCGGCTGGTTCCGGCCGGTGCATTGCAAGTCGGTCGCGGCGCAGGAGACGCGCGCCATTCTGACGGCCCGCAAGCTGCTGCAATCCAAGCTGCACGACATCGAGAACAGCCTGCGCGGCGTGCTTCGCGGCTTTGGGCTGAAGGTCGGCAAGACCACCGAGCGCACCTTCGCCGAGCGCATCCGGGAGCTCGTTGCAGGCCATCCAGGCCTTGAAGTGGTGGCGCAGGCGCTGCTCGAAGCTCATGGCGTGCTGCGGCGCGAGTTCAACAGCCTGGACAAGCAGGTCGCCAGGCTCGCCAGATCGCACCCTCAAGCCCGCCTCCTGATGACGACGCCGTCCGTTGGCCCGATCGTGGCGCTGACCTACGCCTCGGCGGTCGACGACCCGAAGCGCTTCCGCTCATCGAAGGCGACGGGGGCGCATTTTGGCCTCACCCCGAAGAAGTACCAATCGGGGGAAACCGACTACACCGGCCGCATCAGCAAGATCGGCGATGCCTCCGTGCGCGAGGCGCTCTACCAGGCGGCCCACGTGATGCTGACCAAGCCGGTCAGGAATTGCGCGGCGCTCAAGGGCTGGGCGATGCGGATCGCCCGGCGCGCAGGCATGCGCAAGGCCAAGGTGGCGCTCGCGCGCAAACTCGCGGTGATCCTGCATCGCATGCTCGCCGACGCCACGCCGTTCAACCCGATGGCCAAAGCCACGACAAGCTGAGCTAAGGAGTATCGATCGGTTCCGGGCGGGCCACGACACCAGGCTCGTCCGCGCGAGGTCCCTTCGCTGGGACGATGGATCCGGTCAGGCCGCCATCCGGGAAGTGGATCACAACCACGCTTCCGTAGATTGGCCGGCCGGCTCCTCATGCACCCCATCAGGCGACGGCCTCCGCGCCGATCCCGTACAGAAGCAAGTGCCCAGCGATCGGATCACGCAAAAAGGGATTGACTAACCAAGGCCCGTTACAGAAGCCCGGATGGAGCGCAGCGCAATCCGGGATCAGTGTTCGCCACGCAAGGACGGCCCCGGATTGCGCTTCGCTCCATCCGGGCAAAGTTTGTCCCAGCCAGATACCAATTTTACCTCTTTAAGTCATTGAATTGTATTGCATTTAGTCGGTGACTGTCGGCTGGTGTCGGTGTATATCTGGGAAGGTTTTAGGACTTTTAGGACTTCTCCGGAGTAGTACCAGTGACACGCAAGCCGAGGCACAAAGCCGCCAAGACCAGCACCAGCCAACTGCAAAGCGCGACAGCACGGCTGAAGCTCGCCGCACAGGCGCGTGCCTACTTCGTCAAGATCGCGGACGGCGCATGGCTCGGCTATCGCAAGCCGTTCAGCGGTGCTGGCTCATGGGTCGTCCGCTCAGGCGGCAGCGACGGCAAGGGCTGGGAAAGAACCTTGTGGCGTGCCGACGACAACAGCCTGAAGGCTGACGGCGAGAAGGTCCTGAACTTCTGGCAGGCGAAGAGCAAGGCGCAGGCGATGACGGGACGTAAGCCCGGCATCGACACGCCTTTGGCTGACGGCGCACCGATCACGCTCGACGACGCGACCAAGATACACGAGGCGGACCTGCTGCAACGCGGTGCGAATGTCCACAACGCACGCCGCGCGCGTTGTCACCTGACCGAGGCGCAGTTGTCGAAACCCGTCGAGCTGATCACGGCCGACGAGCTGACGATCTGGCGCGACGGGCTGCTGAAGAAGGGTCTTGCACCGTCGAGTGTGAACCGCACCATCAGCACCATCCGCACGGCGCTGACGCTGGCGGACAAGAGCCGTGCCCACATCTGGCGCAGCGCGCTGAAGGCGCTGCCGGACGCGACCGAGGCGAACAACGTCGTCATCGAGGACGAGGCGAAGGCGCAACAGTGGGTTGCCGAGAGCTACGCTCACGATCACCAGCTCGGGCTATTGACGCATGTGATCGCCGAGAGCGGCGCACGACCGTCGCAGGCGGTGCGGCTCCGGATCAGGGACCTGATCACCCGCGATCCGACAACGCCGCGCCTGATGATGCCCAAGAGCGGCAAGGGCGGCACCCGCAGTCCGGGGCACCGCAAGCTCGAACGCTACACCGTGTCGATCTCCCCGGAGCTTGCAGCACTACTGAAGGCGGCAGCGAAGGGTCGTCCAAGCAACGCGCCGCTGCTGGTGCGCCAAAACGGGCAGGCATGGGACGACGGCAACCCGAACCCCTACGACAGGTACAAGGAGCCCCTGAAGCTCATCCTCAAGAGCATCGGCCTCGATCCGACGATCTACGGCATGTACGCCTTCCGGCATACCAGCATCACCCGGATGCTGCTTCAGGGTGCGCCGACATCGATTGTCGCCAAGGCGCACGACACCTCCGAGGCGGAAATTCGCAAGCACTACGCGGCGTCGATCCTCGACTTCTCCGACGAGATCACGCGCAAAACCCTGCCATCGTTTGGACCGGCTGCGCCTGCCGCGAGCAATGTCGTCAAGCTGACGAAGCGGTAAGCTCGACACGGATTTCTAACGACCGCCTGAGTCGTAAGCTGTCAATGGCGAAATTCTCCTTACACAACCTTGAATTTTAGCAATGTGGTTCCGACCTTCTGCTAAATTTTGGGTCGATGATGCCGCCAGAAAAGATTGCCGAGCTGCGCGTAAAGCACCTTGAGATGTTGCAAGGGCTGGTCACCCGCATGGCGGGGTATGGCGCTTCCTTCAAGAGCTACTGCATTACGGTCGTCACGGCTGTGGTCGGATTTGCACTCACTGCTCACAAGCCCAATGTGATCTGGCTGGCTCTCCTCCCGCTTGTCGCATTTGCTTTGGCCGACGCGCAGTATCTGCGGGTCGAACGTCGGTTTCGAGCCGTGTTCAATCTCGTGAGAAAAGAAGGCTGGGATCAGATGCCCACTTTCGAGATCAACTTAGAGCACGCTCCAACCCATTCGTATCTGAGCGCCCTTCTGAGCTGGTCGATTGTCGGTTTTTACGCACCGCTGACAATCGGCGTTCTTATCTCGGTGCTCGGGGCATGGGTTTATGGCGTCTAATCCCTCCGATCCGAAAAACAATACATTGGCTTCGTTGCTCGGCATGTACGACCCGCCAGTCTCAAAGCCTGCCTTGCCAGTGAGCCCGCTAGGGTTTGGGGCGCTCGCCCCCTTGTTTAATTCGCCGCCGCAGGAGCCGGAGAACCCGCTGGCCCGCGCTCTCGGGCTGATACCGACGAAGCCCGTGCTGCCGGTGAGCCCAGCGGTCAACGATCTGTTTCCGTATCTGGGATCATCCGCAAGCCCCTTAAGCGGTCTGGGCGGTGCGGCTGTCGATCTTTTTCCCTTCGGCGGGTTGGCACCTCCGCAGCGTCCGCTCGCTCCGCTCAAGCCTGCGGTTAAGCGCAGGGCATTCTTCTCGTTCCACTACGACGACATCATGCGAGTGAACGTGGTCCGTAATGCGTGGAAGATTGATCATCCCGACAATCAGTTGATGCGTAGCTTTCAAGACAGCAGCCTGTGGGAGAGCCGCAAGCTCGAAGGCGAGGACGCTGTCAAACGTCTAATTCGGGAAGGCGTTGAATACACTTCCGCCGTTTGCGTACTGATCGGGACCGAAACGTGCTGGCGGCGTTGGGTGCGCTATGAAATCGCGAGAGCCATCGTTGACGGCCGAGGGCTTCTCGGCGTGCATCTCAACAGTATTCGCCACCATCATACAAAGACGCCTCACACGCGAGGCCACAACCCATTGGAATTTTTGGCCGTGGGCAAGGTGCAGGCGGGTATACTAGCGACGCCAAAATATTTTCTCTTCGAGAAGATTGCCGTGCCAAACGGCATCGGCGGATGGAAATTCGAGTGGCATCGTTACAATGACTACACAAACTCAGTGGCCTTGCCCCCGTGGTTGGCGGACCCTCAGCCGGGCTTCGTAACTCCCCTTTCGCACAATACCATCGTGTACGACTACATTGCCGACAACGGGCACAAAAACATTGGAAGCTGGATTGATAAGGCCGCTCAGCGGGCCGGCCGCTAGACACCGCTTCGAGGCGGCTACTTCGCGATCTGCCGCTGCTCGGCCGCTCGCCATCAGCGGCCTTTTGTAACCGGAACGTGCGTCCCCGCAAGCTCTCAAGCCTCTGGCGAGCCGTCCCCGGCTGGTGCATACTCCTCGCACGGTAGCCGAGCGGAGCTTTGCTATGCGTCACCCAAAACAGCTTCTTGAACGTGAAATAGTCTACACGGCGGGCGTGATCGGTCTCGGATTGCTGCCGGTGGCGATAGCCATCACCGCGATCCTTGCGCGTTGACTGACACGCATCAAGTAGCATTGACGTCGCGGACTGTGATCCTCAGCCCGCGAGAAAAGCGGCTGTTGCGACGTTTCGCCCGAGGCAAGACGGACAAAATGATTGCGCAGGAAATAGGCGGCACCGCGAAGCAGGTCGCGGCAGCGCGCGCGATGCTGACCAAGAAACTCGGTATTCACTCGCAGGAGCAGTTTGCAGTCGCCGCCAGTGAGCTTGCCCCTTGGCCCGGCTATCCGACGCGAGTGCGGCCCTACACCGATTGACGTCGCCTGGAATGCTCCAGCGCGACCTCGACGTCCGGCTCGAACCGCGACAGGCCGGCGGCGAGCATCTGCTGCAACAGCGCGATGTTGGCGCGCACGTAGCGTGCATCGCCACAGCGCAGCCCGGCGTACATCGGAGGGTCTTGCATCGGCGACAGATGCAGCGTCCGGATTTGGCTGTTGTAGGCGCAGAATTTGGCGACGTCTTCCCACGGCCGTTCGGCGAACATGCGGTCGATCTGCCGCGAGCGGGCTTCGCTCTCACCGCGCGCGTAGACGATGGCGCGCGTCAGGGCATCGCGGTCGAGGTCACTGAGTTGGTTCGTCATCGCGGCGGTCCTCGTCCAGCAGGCCCATGCGTTCGAAATAGGAGGGCGGAAGCGGCGGCTCCTTCGGCGCTGTCGGCACGGTGTACTCGGACAGCGGCGTCAGGCGCAGCTTGGTCGCCAGCGACATCATCGCGCTGTGCCGAGCTTTCCAGATCGCCAGCCATGGCGACGGCTTGCCGTCGATGACGGGCTCACGCTCCTGCTCGGCGAAGGCGTCCCGCTCCGCGACCTGTAAACGGGCGTAGCTGACGACCAGCCCCAGATGCCCGGCCCGGAAGTAATCGGGCCTGACGCCTTGCACGATGGCAAGGAAGGCGAGCCGCGCCGGGCCGGCCAGATCGTCGGGCGGAGCCAGACGCTCGGCTTGGCTGGCAGGGAAGGCGATGTCGGCGGAGCTTTTGCGAGGCATCGGGGCGGGGCCCGGCTGGCTGGCTTAAAGCCAGTGGTTGTATTGGACCGATCTGGGGACGATAGGCGGTCTTGGAAGGATTTTCTACGGTTCCGGAGGTTCCAGTTCCGACCTACCACCCCTTGGGGCCCATTTTTGTACCGGGTAGAGTTCCCGTTGCGCCGCCGCGATGGAAAATGCTGCCGACCGGCAAAAACGGGTGGTCCCCCCCGGCCCCGCTTCGATCCAGACGAGCCAGCCAGCCCCGTGGATGCGTTCGCGCGACCTCTCTGGCACTCCGCATCGTCCGGCTCGACGCCAGCTCGCCAGCGGGCTTCCTAGGGCCTCGCGCTCTGGTCCATGCAACCCCTTGATGGACCGACACAAATTGACGCGACCGAAAGGCCTCGTAAGCAGTTGATTAGATTGAGTTATTCGGCGTTTTGATAGGTCCGAACATAGGCACAAGAGGTCGGAACATCGGGGAATAACTTGCTAAAAGCCAGCGTAGCGGTTCCAAGCGGCTCAACGCGGGAGCGACAGGCCTACATCCCACACTCAACCAATGCGAGCAGTCGCCGCGCGTGGTCTCGTGCCCGGAGAGCGAGGAGCAGCAGCGCAAATTCGCGTTCGTCCGGATCGGTCGGCAAGGTCGCCGGGAACGGCGTTCGGATCGCCTGCACCAATGCGGCCAACTCGTCGGCGCGCTCGCGGATCGGATTGAGGGTTGCTCGCGCATTCAGGTCGGCGACGAGGGCGCGGACTTTGGCCTCGTGATCATCCTGCACGGCGCTGCCTCCGGGTGTCCAACCAACGCTGACGATGCTTCGCGCGGATCGGAGCCATGATCTTCTCGTCGATGGGGTTATCGACCGGACCGATGATTGCGTTGTGAAGCTCGCGGTCCTGCTTCTTGCCGTCCTCGTCCAGATAGAACAGCTCGTTTCCGCCGGTTCGCTCGGCGAGAACCTTCGCGATCTCGGCGCGCCAAAGTTTGCGTTCTTGCGCGATCACCGCGCCATGGACCTCGCGCCAGATTGCGTCCCGTTCGGCGAGCGCAGCAGCGACGCGACGATCCACGAGCTTCTCGATATCGCGCGTGGTCTGCGACGGAGGCGGGGCCTGCGGTGCCGTTGCGTGACGCGCGAGCGAAACCTCGTAGGCTTCGGCGCGGGCTTCGATCCATGCTGCTTGTCGTTCGTCGTGATCCATCGCGCTCACCATGTTGCACCCTCGATCCACGCAACACTTCCCGGCGCTGCGCTCCACGTCACCCGCGAGATGCAACGAAGCGCGAAGCTGTCGGTCTGAAACATACTGACGCTCGGCGCGGCAATCACGGCCGGATCGGGCGAGGTGCCCGGTGTCCCGATCTGCTCGGCGGGATCAGCAAGATGCAGCGTGGCTTGTCGGCTGCTATCGACCTCCGGAATGCCGTCGCCGGAAACGACGAACCCGTCAGTCGCGAGAGCAATCGCGGTGCCGGGCGCGAGCGTCGGGGCCTCGATCACCGTGCGTTTGAAATTCGGCCATGGCAGCGTTTCAAATACGCCGAACAGATCGGACGCGACGATGAGCACGACCGAGCGCGTGCTGATGCCATTGGCCGCGATCTCGGCGAGCAGCGCCTTGATGTCGTCGGACGCGGATGCGCCGGCGGCGAGCGGCGGGATGCCGTACAAAATTCCGCCGGGACTTGCTGCGGTCGGCGGATCGGCCGAGAGCAACACCTTCGCGCCGCCTTTGCCCACGGCTTGCTTCAACAACCGCGAGATCACGACGCTGGCGTCGGGAGCTGACAGGTTTTCAAGCTCGTTGGTCAGCGGCGCGAGCAGCGCGAGCTTTTTCACCGGACCGATCAACTGACCTTCGAACACGCCTTGCGCGGCCGGGATCGGAAAACCTTCCTCGACAAAAACCGCCTCGCTGAAACTGGTCGGCGACACCAGCGAAAATTGCGACAGGCCGCGAAGATTGATCCTGTCGGCGAGGTTCAGTATCTCCGCAAACTCGCTATCGGGCGCGAGCAAGAGCAGCGCCGCAACGCTGTCTCCCGGAAGATCGGCTTGCTTCAACGGCTCGACCGCTGCGCGCAGGATCAGCCCAGTGAGGTTGTCGTGCTGCCATCCCGCATCGCGCAGGACCGCCTCGACGCTGGTCTTCTGGACGCGCGACAGGACACGGGCGGTCGCGGCGCGAATGAACGAGCGGTGCCACTCGCGGGCGAGATCGGTGCGGCTCGGCGGCATGAACGGCTTTCTGAACTCGGTCATGCCGGGAAGTTACACCCGCCCCGACCGGGCGAGCGTGATCGATCACGTTTTGCCGCGCTCGGCGAGATACAAGCGCGCCCACCGCAGGACGATCTCAGTGAGATCGGCGTTGACCTTCTTTCGGTTGCGCGTGGCGCGTTCGGCGGCCTCCGCAGTCATCTTGGCGTCGATGTTACGAGCCTTCAGCGCCGCGTAGACCGTCTCCCCGGCGCGGACCGTGTGGAGTTTGATACGCTTCTGCTCGCGGGCTCGACGACGGGCCTCGGCGAGCCGGTGCAGCTCGCGCTTGCGGGCCGTATCATCGGAGCGCAATGGCGGGCGGCGAAGCATCGGAGTTAGCGGCGGTTCAGTTTAATAAAACCATCCCAGCTCATCTTGCACTCGGGATTGGTCGCGATGCGTTCAGCAACAACGCTCGCAGTCTTCAGGATGTCCGGATCGGCACTATTGGCAAAAGCTCTGCGCGCCTCGTCCATCATGGTCTGATAGTCGAAAGCGGCCAGACTGGCGCGCTCGCGAAGTTCGGCCACTCGGTCGCGGTTGGTCATGGCGCACGCTCCGCACCCGCTCTCTCTCCCATCCCTTCAGGAGGTGTCACACCCGTCACACCCGTCACGGGCTGCTGGTCCGGGGCGATCTCAAAGAAGCGGTGGAGAGCATCTCTTGTGACGTCTGTGACGCCTGTGACGCCCTCCAGAGGGTACGGAGAGAGAGGCGGCAAATAGCGCCGCCAAGCGTCGGCAAGCTCGCCGAGCAGGTAGCCCCGGCACTGATCGCCGCCGGGCACCGCACGCAACACTTTCGGCCCGGCATCGTAGTCGCCGACCCGCCAGCGCGACGGCAGCAAAGCTCTCGATCTCTTCGGTCTCGACGGTCTTGCCGCGCACGACGCAGCGGCCGAAGGTCGCGCCGCGTCGATGCCCGGAATTCAAAAACGACCTGACGTCCTCATGCTCGTTTTTGACCTTCGGGCCGAAGAGAGCATCGATCTCGTCGAACAGGATCGACGGCGGACCGCTCTCTTCATCGCCGCATTTCCTGAACAGGTAGGCTGGCGACACGTTCGTGACATTGATCGGGTTTGGCACCAGCAACTCGGTCACTTCCAGTGCGCGCGACTTGCCGCATTCCGGCTCCGGCGAGAGGAACGCGAGGCGAGGTGTGCTTTCCCATGCTCGCATCAGGTGACAATGAGGAACCCACAACGTGTGCGCCACGCTCGCGTGCCCGGAGGGATAGCTTACGAAACGGCCCAGAAACTTGCGCACGTCATCGAGCAACGCCGCCGCTGTCTGTTTGCGATGCGCCTTGTCATGCCTCGCGCGCACGGCGTCCGCACCATCGGTGCGCAGTGTGTCGTTGACGTCGGGCTTCTTGGTCTTGAGCGTCTTCACAGCGCGCCCTCCAGCGTGATCTCGATGGATCGGCCGCGCAGCCCGGCGGCGAGCTTGCGAGCGTTGTCCTGACCGGCCTTATCGTCATCGGCGAAGATGGTGAGCGTCTCGACATAGCCGGGGATGACGTCGGCGAGCATGGGGAGCTGGGCCGCCGATCCGGCGGCCCAGGTACCGAGACCTGTAGCCTCGTGAACCGACAGCGCGTCCTCGATGCCCTCGGTGATGGCGAGGCCGAGCAGGTCGTTCGGCGGCGCGAGCACGATGGGCAAGCCGACTTCGATGATGTTGCCGTCATCGTCGAACCGTTCTTCAACCGGACGCCCGACGATGATCTTGGACGACTTTCCGTCCGGCATCTCGGCTTTGCCGGTGCCGTCATCCTTCAGCTTCGTCAGATGCACGGCCTCGACCTTGCGCGGAGCCGCGAGCACCCCCGGCTCGATCTCGTCTGGCACTCCGAAGGCCGCGATCATTGCCGGATGATATTGGCCGTTGCCCGGCAGGAAGCCGAGCGTCGAGGGCAAAGCGCAGGCAATGCCTCGCGCGCGTAAATAGGTCTCAGCGATGGTGCCGGTGATCGGTTGACGCCGCGACCAGAGCCAGCGAGCCTTGTCATGCTGGCGGCGTTCGTGATCGTCGGCGCGCGTCTTGTTTCTAATCCTGACATTGTCATGGTTAGGAACACGAGCGCTTCGGTCGTCGAGCAGCCTGCGCCGACGAAGCTCGTCGAGCACGTCACGCGGATCGCAGCCGCCATAACAATGGACCAGCACGCGCGTCTCGCCGTCGCCGATGCGCAAGGATGGCGACCGATCACCGCGACCCTTGCCATGCGACGGCACCGGGCACGGCACCAGCCAGCCGCCATCGCCGAGCCGTTGCGCTCGCTTGCCGCCAAGAGCTGTTGCGATCTGTGCTGCGGTGTTCACGGCGAGGGTCTCCCTCTTGAAACGGGAGCCGGGCCGGGGAGTACGGTCTGGGCCTTCGTCGGTGCCCGGCCATCCCCGGTCGGCTCAAGAAGTGCCCTCGGCCGCAAGCAGCTCGGCCGGGGGTTTTTCGTGTCAGCGTGGCTTGGGCGTCAACAATTGCTCAACAAGGCCGCTCGGAAATTCGAGACAATACTCGTCATCCATCCAGACGCTGCGTTGCCAGAGCGTGCGCGACGTTCCGTTCTTGCGAGCGAGGTGTTCGAACGCTGCGGGGACGATAAGCCTCCAGCCCGCGTAGCGATCAGCGGTCATCTTCAGAAACCGCGCCATGCTGTAGTTGAATTGCGGTTGGTCGTCGGCGCGGCACAGCGTGAAGGTCTTTGCCTCAAGGTCGCGCCGATACTCCGGTGCAGTGTAGACCTCGTTGCCATCCCAACCCGCCATGCAGATGCCGAAGTCGAAGCGGGCGAGGTTGTCCTGCATACCGAGCGGTCTCCGCCGGTCGTAGTCATCGTAGGGCCGCTTCAGTCCAATCAAGCAGACCGGGATTTCCTCGTCGGCCTTTTCAAACTTGGCCACCCGCTCGACGGCGGGATCGGAGAACATCGCGTATTGCTTCCATTCTCCAACCTTGACGAAGCCGTACTGCGACCGCATCAGTGCCGCAGCCTCGTCGGTGCAGTCGGCGTCGAGAAACAGATCGACGTCCCTGATCGGCCGCTCCAGCAGCGTGTCGCGCACGGCACCGCCAGCGATATGTGCGGTAGGACAGATGCTCCTGATCGCGCCGAGAATTGGGTTATAGCGTTCCAACATTTTGCGTCTCCTGTTCTGCTGTTGAGGCTGAGAAGGAAAAGGCGTCGCCCTCGCGAGCGACGCCCAGTGCTGTTAGTGCAGACGTTGAGTTGTCGGTGCGGTGGCGCGGTCCAGCGCCGCGAACACGCGCTCGGCACCGAGCCGCTCGATGGTGCGGTCGGCCTGCCGGTCGTAGGCGACCGCCACAAAGCGGACGGCACGGTCGGCCTGCTGTTCGGTAAAGTTGGTGACTATGATCCTGCCGGACTTCAGATCGTCGGCGATGGCCGCAAGCTCGGAGGTGGAAGCGCACCTGATCTTCCGGTCGAGCTGGCGGCCGGTGAGATAGACACCGGCATCGTTCAGTTGTAATGAAGGCACTGTAAGTCTCCTTTTGATCTTGACCGGGTGCCCTTTCCTCGTTTCCACCGATGAGGGTCACCCGGTCGTCCAAGCCGACAGTTTGTGAATTCCACACGAGGGCCTGCCGACATCGCCCGCGCGCGGCAACCTATGCGGCGGCCTCCTTCTGTGCCTTAGCGTCAGCCTCGCGCTCGGCGCGCCAGCGGGCGGCGGCTTCGAACGAGATCAGACGTCGCCTTTTGCCGGTGAGGATGCAGTCCGGTGCCTTGTCCTCTTTCAGCAGTTCGTAGAACGTGTCGCGGTTGAGGTTGTGGGCATGGCAGAACTGATCGACGGACATCGCGAGCGTGGGGATGTTGTCCATCCGAAGGCGCTTCGGCGTGGCTGCCTTCTTGCGCGGCTTCCGCTTGCGTGCGGGCATGCTGGTGCGTTTGCGGGCCATGGGGTCCACCTCACCTCCGTTGTGCAGAGCTATCGGCTGTTGTCGATGTGTGTGATGAAACGCCCGATGACGGGTTCGCGCAATTACAACAACTAGTAAAAACTAGTTTTTGGTTTTCGCCATCGCGGCGCGGATCGTGCCGAGCGAGGCGCTGATGTCGAGCTTGTCCTTCGCCCAGTTCTGCAGATGCCGCTCGACATCCTTCTTCAGCTTGCCGGGGAGCTGCTTCTCGTACCTGTGCTGTTCTTGCTGAAGCCGGTTAGTCTGCTTCGGCGTGAATGACGGCGGACGTCCGCCAGCATGTTTGCTTTTAACTGGCGATGGTGCAGCGGTGACAAGAGGCGCTAATGCAGGCGAGTGATCCAGTCTCGATAGTGCCGTGCGATCAAGCTCGACAAGCGGCGGGTGCGACGGCAACCGGCTAAACGCCTCTTTCAGTTTCCGCCGTTCGTCGTCCGGCAATGGCGGTCCGGTGTAGACGAGCGTGCGCGGCGGCTGCTCCGGTTCGGCCGCCTTCATCTGCGTGGTTGCCTTGCTCGGCTTCTTCTTGCTCACCGGCTTTGCTCGCCTGCTTCACTTGCCGCATCTTAGTTTGTCGGCGTGTGTCGGCTAGTGCCGGTTAGTATCGGCCGGGTTTTAGGACCTCCCTAGGACTTTTGCCGAAAAGCCGAGCAATATCAAAGCGCTTCTTTGCCCCATCCGGGCTACGGACCATCACTCCCCGTCCCTCAAACGCCGGTACAGCGCGCCCAGAATGTTGGAGTAATCGTCGGTCCAGACCCGCACCCGGTCGTCCGCTTCGGTCTGCTCCCACGACTTGGAAGCGGCGAGCTTGCCGACATCTTCCTCCTCGCGCGCGGAGATGACGACGTCGGTCGAGAAGATGTAGTCGGAATCGCGGCCCGAATCCTCGTTGAAGACCCAGCTCTTGAGATCATTGGCGTCGGCGATGCCGACCACGACGGTCTCGAGATCGAGGTGGCGGTTGGAGACGTGCATCACCACCGCGCCGTGCGGCGCGAGCTTGTCCTTGTAGATCTTCATCGCCTCTTCGGTCGCAAGATGGATCGGGATCGCATCGGACGAATAGGCATCGACGATGATGAGATCGTAGGCGCCGTCCGGCTCCTTGGCGAAGGTGAGGCGCGCGTCCCCGATCACCGGCTTCATGTCCGGCAGGCAGCTCGAGATGTAGCGGAACTTTTTGGGGTCACGCGCCGCATCCACCATCGACTGGTCGATCTCGAAAAATTTCCAGTCCTCGCCGGGTTCGGCGGCGCAGGCGAGCGTGCCCGAGCCGACGCCGATCGCGGCGACCTTGAGCGGCGACCCCTTGCGCTCGCGGATCGCGGTGACGGCCTGACCGATGCCGCCATCCTTGTGATAATAGGTGATCGGCTCGGGCCGGCCGGTGACCGGCGTGCCGTCATTGTTGCGGAAGCGTTCGGCGCCGTGGATGGTGGTGCCGTGCATCAGCACGTGGAAATAGCCGCCGGGCGTCTCCACGATCTTGTGCACGCCGAAGAAGCTGCGCACCGTGGTGACGCGGCCCTCGTCCGCCGGATAGACCCGGATCAACGCCAGCGCCAGCGCGACGGTGGCAAAGATCTTCCAGCGTCCGGCATTGAGCGCCAGCGTCAGCAGCGCGGCGAGCACGCCGACGGAGCCGGCGACCCAGACGCGGTGATCCTCGAACCAGGTCGAGAGCTCGCCCGTGGTGGTAGACGGCACGATCAGCGCCACCGCGAGCGCGGCGAGCGCCAGCCAGTACCATCTCACGATGCCGGCGAGGCGCTCGTTCGCGGACGGGCGGCACAGCGCGGCGAGCGCGATCAGGATCGGATATTCGGCGATCCAGGAGAAGGTGAAGGGCGCAACGAGGCCAGCAAAGAGGCCGCCGACCATGCCGCCGAACGACAGCGCGACATAGAAGCCGGTGAGATATCTGGCGGCCGGCCGCGTCCGCGCCAGCTCGCCGTGACAGGCCATGGCGATGACGAAGAAGCACAATTGGTGACCGCCGAGCGTCAGCAGCAGGTTCTGCTCGCCGCCGAAAGCGAGCAGGACGACGACGCGCCCGCGATCGCGACCGGCTGGAGCATCAGCATCCATTTGTGCGGCAGCAGCGGCCGCGACTGGAACACCACCACCCATGTCAGCAGGTACAGCGACAGCGGCAGCACCCAGAGCAGCGGCGCCGCCGCGACGTCGGTCGAGATGTGCGCGGTGACCGCGATCAGCAGGCCGGACGGCACCGCGGCGAGGAAGATCCAGCGCAGCCGCGTCAGGAAGCCTGGCGCCGGCGCATTGACGTCCTCGGTTCGCGCGTCAGCCACCGCCAGTTGCGGTGAGCGCAGCAGCAGCACACCGCAGGCGGCGATCAGGAGGATCAGCACGCCATAGCCCGCCGTCCAGAACCGGTTCTGCGTGTGCAGCGTGAACATCGGCTCGAGCAGGAAGGGATAGGACAACAGCGCCAGGAAGCTGCCGATGTTGGAGGAGGCATAGAGGAAATAGGGATCGTGCCCGGCGGGGTGACCGGTGCGGACGAACCAGGCCTGCAGCAGCGGATTGTTGGCAGCCAGCGCGAAGAACGGCAGCCCGATCGAGACCACGAACAGGCCGAGCAGCCAGAACGCATAGCCCGAGGCCGGCGGCTCACCATAGGCGGTGGCGATGCCGAGCGGCAGCGTGGCGAAGGCCGCGATCAGCAGCACCAGATGCACCGCGACCGGAAGGATGCGGTTCCTCGCCTGCATCAACAGATGCGCATAGGCATAGCCCGCCAGCAGCAGCGACTGGAAGAACACCATCGCCACCGACCACACCGCCGGCGAGCCGCCGAGCCGGGGCAGCACCATCTTCGTGAACAGCGGCTGCACCGAGAACAGCAGCAGCGCGCTGACGAAGATCGCAGCGGTGTAGACCGTCAACAGCAGCCGGTTGCGCGACGACGACGGCTGCTCCGTGGCGGCGGGTTGCACGATCGAATCCATGAAAACTCCGGCAAAAGCGTTTTCCAGCAAAGTGGGCACTGGTTCGCGCGAGAAAACGCGTCGGATAACTCCCCGGCGGGCGCCGGACGGGGTGCAATGGAGCACACCGCGCCTGAACGGGCAATAAAGGGGCTCGTGATGTTGCAGCGACGAATGCTTGATATAGAGATGTCATTCCGGGGCGCCTCGAAGAGGCGAGCCCGGAACCTCGAGATTCCGGGTTCGCGCTTCGCGCGCCCCGGAATGACATCAGGGAATCATGACCGAAACTGACGTCGTCATCATCGGCGCTGGCCATAACGGCCTCACCTGCGCGGCTTATCTCGCGAGCGCGGGCCTGCGTGTGCGCGTGGTCGAACGGCGCAAGGTGGTCGGCGGGGCCGCCGTGACAGAGGAGTTTCACCCCGGCTTTCGCAATTCGGTCGCGGCCTACACCGTGAGCCTGCTCAATCCGCAGGTGATCGGTGACCTCAAGCTGGCCGAGCACGGCCTGCGCGTGGTCGAACGTCGTGCGCAGAATTTCCTGCCCGCGCCCGACGGCAGCTATCTCCTCACCGGCGAGGGGCGGACCAAAGCGTCCGTCGCGCGGCTCAGCGCGCATGACGCGGAGGCGCTCGACGGGTTCTCGCGCGAGCTCGAAGACATCGCCGACGTGCTCCGGCAATTCGTGCTGCGCGCGCCGCCGAACCTGCTCGACGGCTTCGGCACGAACGCGATCCGCGAGGCCGTGAACGCATTGCAGAGCGCCAACATTTTGCGTGGCCTGACGCTGGAGCAAAGCCGCAGCCTGCTCGATCTGTTCACGCGATCGGCCGGCGAGATGCTCGACGAGCGGTTCGAGCACGATCTCGTCAAGGCGCTGTTCGGCTTCGATGCCATCGTCGGCAACTACGCCAGCCCTTATGCCGCCGGCTCGGCCTATGTGATGCTGCATCACGCCTTCGGCGAGGTGAACGGCAAGAAGGGCGTCTGGGGCCATGCCATCGGCGGCATGGGCGCGATCACCCAGGCGATGGCGCGCGCCGCCAGGGATCGCGGCGTTACGATCGACACCGAGGCGGGCGTGCGCGAGGTGATCGTCGAGCGCGACCGCGCGGTCGGCGTGGTGCTGGAGAACGGCGAGACGATCCGCGCGAAATATGTCGCGGCCAACGTCAATCCAAAGCTGCTGTATACGCGGCTGATCGCGGCCGATGCGCTGCCCCAGGACTTCCTCGCCCGCATCAGGCACTGGAAGAACGGCTCCGGCACCTTCCGCATGAACGTGGCGCTGGACCGCCTCCCCTCCTTCACGGCGCTATCAGGCGAGGGCGATCACCTCACCTCCGGCATCATCATCGCGCCAAGCCTTCCCTACATGGACCGCGCGTATCTCGATGCGCGCGCGCAGGGCTGGAGCCGGCAGCCCGTCGTCGAGATGTTGATCCCCTCGACGCTCGACGACACGCTGGCGCCGGCCGGCAAGCACGTAGCCAGCCTGTTCTGCCAGCACGTCGCGCCGGAGTTGCCCGATGGAAAGTCGTGGGACGACCATCGCGACGAGGTCGCCGATCTCATGATCGCGACGGTGGACAACTACGCGCCGGGCTTTGCGTCGAGCGTGCTCGGCCGCCAGATCCTCTCCCCGCTCGATCTCGAGCGGCAGTTCGGCCTGCTAGGGGGCGACATCTTCCATGGCGCGCTGACGCTGAACCAGCTGTTCTCGGCACGGCCGATGCTGGGCCATGCCGATTATCGCGGCCCTCTGAAGGGTCTCTATCACTGCGGCTCCGGCGCCCACCCCGGCGGCGGCGTCACCGGCGCCCCCGGCCACAACGCCGCGCGCGTGATCCTGCGGGACCACCGCGCGCTGTTTGGAAGCCGTGGATAGGGCTGTGGATGGGCTGTGGACAGGCTGTCGAGATGTCTGTGGTCGGCCGGGGAACCCGATCCGGACATGGTGGGGAAAGGGCGGTGGATAACCGCGGGACAGCTGGGGGATGAGGCGGTGGACGACGCCTTGATAAAGGGCGGACGTCCTGTGGACATCGCCGAGCCCCTAAACGACCTCGCCCGCCGGGGGCAATTCCCCGCGCGGGCGCTCGTCTGGATTTCTATGAAGAAAGTGGCCCCCGCTGGAAATCGGAGGCGGAAATTACTTCAAGGAGCTGCTAATCGAACCGAACTTGTCGTTCATCGTGCTGCCCAGGCTGTTCACCACGGTGATGATCGCCAGAGCGATACCGGCCGCGATCAGGCCGTATTCGATTGCGGTCGCACCGGATTCGTCGGACCAGAATTTCAAAACCATGCGCTTCAAGACGTGCCTCCGTTTCAATCACAAGCTGTGTTGGCCAACCCCAACAGCCGCAAATCTACGGGGTGCGACCTTCGGTCCAGTTAATCTCGAGATTCAACTTATGCGGAAAATTGCACGCAAAAGTTCCCAAAATTGAGCCGATGGAACCCTGAGGATGCAGCCTTCCCCCACCCACCGCGCCAGCTTCTCGATCGGCACCGAGGCCGCCGCAAGGCGCGTTGTCGATGTACTCACCGAGGTGTTTTTCGAGGGCGACGCAGCGGTCGCCGCGTTCGAACGGCCGAACGGCCAGTGGGACGTCACGCTGCATTTCGCCGAGCCGCCGGACCAGGCGTGGCTGCGCGAACTCATTGTAACTTCTGCAGGAAATGAGATTGCCGACACGCTTGCCTTCGACACCGTCGAGGCCAAGGACTGGGTCAAGGCGAGCCTGGAGGATCTGGTCCCGGTGCCGGCCGGGCGCTTCGTCGTGCACGGCAGCCATGATCGCGACCGCGTCGCGCCGAACAAGCTCAAGATCGAGATCGAGGCGGCGCTCGCCTTCGGCACCGGCCATCACGGCACCACGCGCGGCTGTTTACTCCTGCTTGACCATGTCCTGAAGAGTTCCCGTCCGCGCAACGTGCTCGACCTCGGCACCGGAACCGGCGTGCTGGCCATCGCGGCGGCGAAGGCGCTGCATCGCGCGGTGCTGGCTTCCGACATCGACCCGCCCTCGGTGCGGGTGGCGGCCGAGAACGGCCGGCTCAATGAAGTCGGCCACCATGTGCGGGTGATCCGCGCCACCGGCTTTGCCGCGCCGGATTTTGCCAGGGCCGGCCCGTTCGACCTGGTGCTGGCCAACATCCTCGCCAACCCGCTGCGGCAGCTGGCGAGCCCGATGGCGCGGCACCTCGCGCCCGGCGCCCGCGTCATCCTCTCCGGCCTGTTGACGCATCAGGCGCCCGCGGTGATCGCGGCGTACCGCGCACGGGGCCTCGTGCCATTGCGGCACCTGCGGATCGAGGGGTGGAGCAGTCTGTTGTTGCGGAAGGTGGGGTAAACGAGGTGCCGTAGGGTGGGCAAAGCGCAAGCGTGCCCACCATTTCGTCCGCAAATCCGGAAAGCATGGTGGGCACGGCGCTTTGCGCCTTTGCCCACCCCACGGCATCGTCATCACCGCGCTACTCCGTCGGCTTCTCGTCCCGGCGCACGACGCGCTCGCCCTGCAGGGCGCGCCTCGCACGACGCTCGGCGAAACGGTTGATCATCTGGCTGATGAGGCCGCGCGGCTTCTTAGGTAGCGCCGCGGCCGGGGCGCGGCGCACCGGCGGCGAGATCTTCTCAAACGTGAACGCTGGCATCGTGTGTCCCCTCGCCGTTGAGATGAACCACTTGCTCGAATTTCCCTGTTATCCGGACGAAGCTCAACTGCCGCATCCCTTACTCCACTCATTCGAATGGAACATTTTCAAGCACAGTCCATGCCAGATGCGATGCAAATGCGTCTAGATTGCGGACCGATGCCCATGATCCTAGAGTGATCCACATGTTCGAAGCGCACTTCCAGACATTCGAGGAGCCTGAGGCCGGCGTCGCGTTGACGGCGCGCCTTGCCGCGCTCCGCGAAGAACTCGCCCGCCGCAAGCTGACCGGCTTCGTCATTCCGCGCGCCGACCAGCAGCAGAACGAATATGTGGCACCCTCGGAAGAGCGGCTGGCCTGGCTGACCGGCTTCACCGGTTCGGCGGGCTTTGCGGTGGTTCTGACCCGCGAGGCCGCATTGTTCGTCGATGGCCGCTACACGCTGCAGGCGGCCAAGCAGGTCGATGCCAAGGCCTGGGCGGTGGAATCGCTGATCGATCCGCCGCCGGAAAACTGGGTGTCGGCGCATCTGAAGGCAGGCGATCGCCTCGGATTTGATCCGTGGCTGCACACTTTTGCGGCAGCCGAGCGCCTGTCCGCCGCCTGCGCCAAGGCCGGCGCCGAGCTCGTCGCCGTCGACGGCAATCCGGTCGATGCGATCTGGCAGGACCGGCCGCAGCCGCCGCTTGCCCCCGTCGCCGTGCACAGCCTCCAGCATGCCGGCGTCACCGAAGCCGAGAAGCTGACGCAGGTCAGGGCCGAGATCGCCAAGCTCGGCACCGATGCGCTGGTGCTGTCGGACAGCCATGCGGTGGCCTGGACCTTCAACATCCGCGGCGCCGACGTCGCGCACACGCCGCTGCCGCTGTCCTATGCGCTGGTGCCGAAGGACGGCCGCCCCACCATCTTCATCGACCAGCGCAAGCTCTCCAACCTCTCGCGCGATCATCTCGAACAGTCCGCCGACGTGCGCGAGCCCGATGCGATGGCGCCGACGCTGATGGCGCTCGCCAAGAGCGGCGCGGCGATCGCGCTCGACAATGCCACCGCAGCCGACGCGCTGAGCCGCCTGATCGCCGGCGCCGGCGGCAAGCCGGTGCGCGGCAGCGATCCGATTGCATTGCTGAAGGCGGTCAAGAACGCGACCGAGATCAAGGGCACGAAGACGGCCCATGTGCGCGACGCCGTGGCGCTGGCGCGCTTCCTCGCATGGGTCGATCGCGAGGCACCAAGCGGCAAGCTCACCGAGATCGACGCGGTGGAAGCGCTGGAGACGTTCCGCCGCGACACCGGCGCGCTGAAGGACGTCTCGTTCCCGACCATCTCGGGCACCGGCCCGAACGGCGCCATCGTGCACTACCGCGTCACCCGCAAGAGCAACCGGCGGATCGCGCCCGGCGATCTCCTGCTGATCGATTCCGGCGCGCAATATGAGGACGGCACCACCGACGTCACCCGCACCATGGCGGTCGGCGAGCCCACGGCCGAGATGCGCGATCGCTTCACCCGCGTGCTGCGCGGCCATATCGCGATCGCGCGCGCGATCTTCCCCGACGGCACCACCGGCGCACAGCTCGACACGCTGGCGCGGCAATATCTCTGGGCCGCCGGCGTCGATTTCGAGCACGGCACCGGCCATGGCGTCGGCAGCTATCTTTCGGTGCATGAGGGGCCGGCCCGGATCTCGAAGCTCGGCATCACGCCGCTGAAGCGCGGCATGATCCTCTCCAACGAGCCCGGCTACTACAAGACCGACGGGTTCGGCATCCGCATCGAGAACCTCGAGCTCGTCGTCGCCGCCGAGATCAAGGGCGCCGAGAAGCCGATGAACGCGTTCGAGACGCTGACCCTGGCGCCGATCGACCGCCGGCTGATCGACGTGACGATGCTGAGCAAGGACGAGCTCGACTGGCTCAATGCCTACCATGCGCGCGTGAGGGCCGAGGTGCGGCCGGCGCTGGACGAGGCGACGAAGGCGTGGCTCGATCAGGCGACGGCGGAGCTGAAGGCGTAGCGCGCATAGTGCCACGCGATTTTCGCAAGGCTGCTTCTCCAACATGACTGTCATGCCCCGCCTAGTGCGCAATTGCGCACGGGGGCGGGGCATCCAGTATTCCAGAGGCAGCAAACGTATCCGGATAAGTCACGGCGTACTGGATTCCCCGCCTTCGCGGGGAATGACACCTGTAGCGCGGCATGAGCAACGCGCCCAATCGGTCGCCATCGCGCCCTCATCATAACCGTCCCGGAATCCGTATAGCCGCATTCCGAAACGCCGATATCCGTCTTGCGTGGGCACGCTACAGTCGATTCGACATCGAAAGACGGACACTTATGCACGGCATGATCAGCAGGCCGCCGGAAGCGGCAACGAAGACCATCGCGAGCTCGCGCGTGATGCTGCTGTTGCTCGTCTGCATGACGGGCGTCGCGCCGATCTCGCTCTACATGCTGGTTCCGGCGCTCCCCGTGCTGGCGACGAATTTCGGCAGCGACATCTCGGTCGCGCAGATGACGGTGTCGCTTTACATGGTCGGCATCGCCTGCTCGCAACTGATCATGGGCCCGCTGTCCGACAAGTTCGGGCGGCGCCCGGTGCTGCTGGCAGGGCTCGCGCTGATGGTCGCGGCGAGCATCGGCTGTGTGTTCGCCGAGAGCCTGCCGCAGCTGATCGCTGCACGTTTCTTCCAGGCGCTCGGCGGGGCTACCGGCATGGTGGTGAGCCGCGCCATCATCCGCGATCTCTACGAGCGCGAGCGCGTCGGCGCGATGATCAGCCTCGTCATCGCCGTCATGATGATCGCGCAGATGCTCTCGCCGCTGACCGGCGGCTTGATCGAGACCGCGTTCGGCTGGCGCGCGATCTTCTACGCGATCACCGCAGGCTCTCTTGCGGTCGCGATCGGCATCGCGCTCGCGCTGCCGGAGACGCGCCGCGACCGTGCGGCCGGCAGCGGCTTTCGCGGCGATGTCGGCAGCCTGATCAGGAACCGCGCCTTCGTCGGCTACGTGCTGTGCCAGGTGCTGGCCTCGCAGATCATCTTCACCTTCGCCGGCGGCGGTCCGTACATCGTGGTCACACAGATGGGCCGAACCACCGTCGAATATGGCGCGTGGTTCGCCACCAGCAGCCTCGCCTTTCTCGTCGGCAATCTGCTGTGCGTGCGCTTTGCGCCGCGTCATTCTCTGGAGAAGCTGATCTGGTTCGGGCTGGCGCTGCAGCTCGGCGGCAGCATCCTCAACCTGCTCTGGAGCTTGACGGGACTGAACGCGGCCCCACTCTGGCTGTTCGGCACCCAGATGATCGTGATGGCGGGCAACGCCATCGTGATGGCAAATTCCGCGGCCGGCGCCATCAGCGTCCGCCCCGAGGCCGCCGGCACGGCGTCGGGAGCGAGGGCTTTCTGCAACAGGGCCTCGGCGCGCTGATGTCGCAATTCGGCGCCTATCTCGGCGGCCACTCGACGACGGCGCTGCCGCTGACCGCGGCGATCCTGGCGATCTCGCTGCTCTGCGCCGGCACGATGATCTTCGTCGTCCCCCGCCGCGAAGTGGTGGTGAGCGAGGAATTGATCGAGCAGGCGGAAGAGGAAGAGACGGGGATGATGTAGCTGTCGCGGGGACGACGGCTATCACCACACGTTAGGTGTCATCCCCCGCGAAGGCGGGGGATCCAGTATTCCAGAGACAGTGCGGGGATACGGAGAGGCCGCGGCGTACTGGATCGCCCGCCTGCGCGGGCGATGACAGCGGAGTGAAGGGCACGAGTGCGCCCCTGTCACTCCCCGATCAACTTCAGCCACTCGTTCTCGGTCAGCACCTTGACGCCGTGCTTGTTGGCTTCCGCGAGCTTCGAGCCTGCGCCGGGGCCGGCGACGACGAGGTCGGTCTTCTTCGACACTGAGCCCGAGACCTTGGCACCTAAGCGCTCCGCGGTCGCCTTGGCTTCATCCCGCGTCATCTTCTCCAGCGAGCCCGTGAACACCACGGTCTTGCCGGCGACGGGCGAGTTGCTCTTCGGCTTCTCGGCGTCGACGATCTCGACCTCCCGGGTCAGGCGCTCGACGATGCCGCGGTTGTGGCTCTCGCCGAAGTAATCGGCGATACTCTTGATCACGGTGTCGCCGATCTGGTCGAGCGCATCCATGTCGGCCATCGCCTCCTCGTCGCCCTTGGCGACCTTGAGGCAGGCGTCGTGGAACGCCTCCCATGAGCCGTAGCCGCGCGCCAGCGCCAGCGCGGTGGTCTCCCCGACATGGCGCATGCCGAGCGCATAGACGAAACGCTCCAGCGCGATTTTCCGGCGGCTCTCGATGGCGCCGAACAGGTTGCGCACCGAGGTCGCGCCGTAGCCCTCGATCTCCTCGAGCTTGAGCTTCGAATTGCGCTTCTCCAGCGTGAAGATGTCGGCGGGCTCCCTCACCCACTCCTCGTCGAAGAAATACTGGAGCTGCTTCTCGCCGAGACCATCGATGTCGAAGGCGCGGCGCGACACGAACAGCTTCAGATGCTCGATCTTCTGGTAGGGGCAGGCGAACTCGCCGGTGCAGCGCGCACGCGAGCCCTCTTCGCCCGCCGCCGTCTCCTCGCGCGTGACGTCGGTGTGCAGCGGGCACGGGCACTTCTTCGGGAACTGGAATTCCTTGGCGCTCTTCGGCCGCTTGTCGAGGACGACGTCGACCACCTGCGGGATGACGTCACCGGCGCGCTGGATCACGACGGTGTCGCCGATCCTGATGTCGCGCCCCTCGCGCAGCACCTCGCCCTTGTTGCCGATGCCCTTGATGTAATCCTCGTTGTGCAGCGTGACGTTCTGCACGATCACGCCGCCGACGCCGACCGGCTCGAGCTTGCCGACCGGCGTGAACGAGCCGGTGCGGCCGACCTGGATCTCGATGTCGCGCAGCACCGTCATGGCGCGCTCGGCCGGGAATTTGTGCGCGATGCCCCAGCGCGGCGTGCGCGAGACGAAGCCGAGCCGCTCCTGCCAGTCGATGCGGTCGACCTTGTAGACGACGCCGTCGATGTCGTAGTCGAGTTTTGCGCGCTGCTCCTCGATCGCGTGATGAAACGCGAGCAGCTCCTCGACCGAATGACACAGCTTGGTCAGCGGATTGGTCTTGAAGCCGCAGCGCTCGAACCAGCCGATCATGCCGCTCTGCGTATCCTCCGGCATCGCGCTCATCTGGCCCCAGGCATAGGCGAAGAAGCCGAGCGGACGCGAGGCGGTGATGGTCGGATCCTTTTGCCGCAGCGAGCCCGCGGCCGAGTTGCGCGGATTGGCGAAGATGGTGTCGTCCGCCGCCTTCTGGCGCTCGTTGAGCGCGAGGAAGGCCTTCTTGGTCATGTAGACCTCGCCGCGCACCTCGCAGATGTCGGGGACGTTACGGCCCTTCAGCTGCTGGGGCACGTCTTCGAGGGTGCGGATGTTGGCGGTGACGTCCTCGCCGATCGCGCCGTCGCCGCGCGTCGCCGCGGTGACGAGCTCGCCGCCCTCGTAGCGCAGCGACATCGACAGGCCGTCGATCTTGGGCTCGGCGGAGAAATTGACCTTGTCGTCGTCGAGCTTCAGGAAGCGCACGATGCGGCCGACGAAGTCGCGCACGTCCTCTTCCGCAAAGGCGTTGTCGAGCGACAGCATGGGCACGGAGTGCCGCACCTTCCTGAAGCGCCCGGACGGTGCCGCGCCGACCTTCTGCGACGGCGATTCTGCGCTGACGAATTCAGGAAAGCGTTTTTCGATCGCGTCGAGGCGCTGCCGCAGAGCGTCGTACTCGGCGTCGGTGACGGTGGGCGCGTCGTCCTGATAGTAGCGCTCGTTGTGTCCCTCGATCTCGAGCGACAACCGCATGTACTCGACCTTGGCCTGCGCCTTGGTGAGATCGGCGACGTCGCGAAGCGGTTTCGATTTTGCTGCTCTTGCCATTATACTTAAGGTTGCATCTCGTCGTTCCGGGATGGTCCGAAGGACCAGACCCGGAACCTCGAGATTCCGGGTTCGCACTTCGTGCGCCCCGGAATGACGGTTGGGAGGGGCTCGGAAATCATGGCGTACTACGTCTATATCCTAGCAAGCCGGCGCGATGGGGCAATCTACGTCGGTATCACCAATGACCTTGTGCGCCGCGTCTACGAGCACCGAATCAAAGCCGTTCCTGGCTTCACGGCAAAATACAACATCACGCGGCTGGTTTGGTTCGAGACGTATGATGACCCGATCTCGGCAATCTCTCGCGAGAAAGAGCTCAAGAAGTGGAAGCGCGCTTGGAAAATCCAACTGATCGAGAAGGACAATCCGAACTGGAATGATCTCTACGAGTCGATCTGCAAATGAGGAGTCATTCTGGGGCGGCTCGAAGAGCCGAACCCGGAATCTCGAGATTCCGGGTTCGATGCTTCGCATCGCCCCGGAATGACGGTGGTGGCCTAAGCCGTCGCCGCCTTCAGCAGCCGTTCCGCCGCCGCCCTCGCCTCGGCCGTGATCTCCGCTCCCGCCAGCATCCGCGCGATTTCCTCGCGGCGGTGGTCGGCGGCGAGCGCATTGACGCGGGTGGCGACGCGCTTGCCCTTGTCGAGGGCGTCCTTGGAGATGAGCAGATGCTGGTCGGCACGGGCGGCGACCTGCGGGGCGTGGGTCACGGCCATCACCTGCACCTTGCCGGCAAGCCGGGCCAGGCGCCCGCCGATGGCGTCCGCGACCGCGCCGCCGACGCCTGTGTCGATCTCGTCGAACACCAGCGTCGGCGCCGAGCCGCGGTCGGACAGCACGACCTTGAGCGCCAGCAGGAAGCGCGACAGCTCGCCGCCGGAGGCGACCTTCATCAGCGGCCCCGGCTTGGTGCCCGGATTGGTCTGCACCCAGAACTCGACGCGGTCGAAGCCCTGCGGGCCCGGCGCGGCCTCGTCGGTCTCGACCTGGGTCATGAATTTGGCGCGTTCGAGCTTGAGCGGGGCGAGCTCGGCATTGACGGCCTTGTTGAGCTTTTCCGCCGATTTCTGCCGCGCCAGCGACAGCTTCTTGGCGGCCGCGGCATAGCGGCTATCTGCCTCGATGGCAGCCTGCTCCAGCTTCTTCAACTGCGAGGCGCCGGCGTCGATCAGCACGACGTCGGCGGCGTATTTGGCGGCAAGCGCCGCGAGCTGGTCGACCGGGGTCGAATATTTGCGCGAGGCAGCGCGCAGGGCGAACAGCCGCTCCTCGATGCGTTCGAGCTCGGCCGGGTCGAAATCGGTTGCGGCAAGCGCGGCCTGGAGATGCTGGTCGGCTTCCTCCAGCGCGTTGATCGCGGCGTCGATCGCCTTCACCGCGGGCTCGACCAGCGCCGGCGAGTTGACGCCGCGGCGCTCCAGCCGGCGCACAGCCGCCGACAGCGCCGCGACCGGCGAGTGATTGCCGCCGACCGCCTCCTGCGCCTCGCGCAGATCGGAGGCGATCTTCTCGCCCTGCATCATCGTGGTGCGGCGCTGGGCCAGCGACGTCTCCTCGCCCTCCCTGGGCGCGAGCCGCTTCAGCTCGTCGGAGGCGTGGCGCAGATAGTCGGCCTCGCGCGCGGCGCGCTCCATGCCGGCGCGATGCTCTTCCAGCGCCGTGTCGGCGGTGCGGCGGGCGTCCCAGAGCTCCTCGACGGCCGTGACGTCCTTTTCCAGGCCGGCGAAGGCGTCGAGCAGGCGGCGGTGCGTGGCGGCATCGACCAGCGCGCGCTCGTCATGCTGGCCGTGGATCTCGACCAGCGCGGCGCCGACCGCCTTCAGCGTCTGCACGCTGATCGACTGGTCGTTGATGAAGGCGCGGGTGCGGCCGTCGGCGAGCTGAACCCGGCGCAGGATCATCTCGCAAGAATCTGCGACGCTCGCGTCGTCCAGCCCGTTCTCGGCCAGGATCTTCGTCGCGGGGTGATTCTTCGGGATATCGAAGACGGCGGTGACCTGTCCCTGCTCCGCGCCGTGGCGCACGAGGCCGGCGTCGCCGCGGCCGCCGAGCGCCAGCGCAAAGGCATCAAGCAGGATGGATTTGCCCGCCCCGGTCTCGCCGGTCAAAACGGCAAGGCCGGTGGCGAATTCGATATCGAGCCGTTCGATCAGGACGATGTCACGGATCGACAGACGCGCCAGCATGGAACCCCAAAATTTCCTAGCCGAGGCCCATCTTCTTGAAGGTCTTGCTGATCCAGGACCCCTGATTCTCGCTCGGCTCGAGACCACCCGATTTTACAAGATTATAGGCGTCCTTGTACCAGCGGCTGTCAGGAAAATTGTGGCCGAGCACGGCGGCCGCGGTTTGTGCCTCGCCGACGATGCCGATTGCCATATAGGCTTCGGTCAACCGGTAGAGCGCCTCCTCGACATGGCGCGTGGTCTGGTACTGGGTGACGACGGCCTTGTAGCGATTGATCGCGGCGGTGTAGTCGCGCTTCTGCATGTAGTAGCGGCCGACGTTCATTTCCTTGCCGGCGAGCTGGTCGCGGGCACCCTCGATCTTTGCCTTGGCGGAGGTCGCATATTCGGACGTCGGATATTTGCGCACCACCTCTTCCAGCGAGGCGATCGCCTTCTCGGTGCGGCTCTGGTCGCGGCTGATGTCCGGGATCTGGTCGTAATGCGAGGCGGCGATCAGGTATTGCGCATAGGCCGCATCCGGGCTGCCGGGATGCAGCGTGACGTAGCGGGTGGCGGCGCCGATGCATCCGTCGTAGTCGCCGCCCTGGTAGGAGGCGTAGGCAGACATCAGCAGCGATTTGCGGGCCCAGTCGGAATAAGGATGCTGGCGGTCGACCTCTTCGAACTTCTTGTTCGCCGCCTTCATGTCCTTCTTCTCGTTCATGAGGTACAGGCCCTCATTGTAGATCTTGTCGGCGGGCTCCTCGACGAAGGTGTCGTCCTTGGCGGTGAACTTGTCCCAGAGTTCTCCGGTGCCGCAGCCGGCCAGCGGCAGCGCGAGCAGGAAGAAGGTGGCAGCCTGGAGCAGCCCACGGGCCGCAATCGAGGCCTTTGGCGAAATCGAAAGAGAGCCGCGCGTCATACGCTGTGCCGACATGAGTTTTGCCCTGACGCCCTGTGATGCAGTGCCCGCCAGCCCATGAAGTCAGTCATGGGCGCGAAATGGTGCGTGGTGCCTGCCATGCGACCACGCCGATGTATCCGAAAAACGATCGTTAACAACCGGATAGGCAGGCATTTCGCCCGGATTAAGGCGAACCTGCCGCAATGCTAGCCGATCATGGTTACCAGGAGTTTCCCGGGGGCAGGTTGCCCTTGCCCGCGGCGGCAGATCCCTTCAGGACACGTCCGGCCCATAGGCCGCGGCGATCCGGCCACCGACAATGCCGCGACCGACTTCGCCCACCGGACGGGTGGTGCGACGCACCGCCTCGCCCTCGACCACGCGCCAGGCGGTACGGTCGGCAAGCAGAGCAGTCAGGACGGCGTGGTTGAGCTTGTGGCCGCCACGGACCGAACGGTAGGCGCCAAGCAGCGGCAGGCCGGCCAGCGCGAGGTCGCCGATCACGTCCAGCACCTTGTGGCGGGCACATTCGTCGGCGTAGCGCAGGCCCTCGGTGTTGAGCAGCCGCTCCTCGTCGAACACGACGGTGTTGTCGAAGGAGGCGCCAAGGGCATAGCCCGCGCTCCAGAGCCGGGCGACGTCGCACATCAGACCGAAGGTCCGGGCGCGGCCGACTTCGCGGCGGAAACGCTCCGGGTTGAGCTCGAGGGCGTAGCTCTGCTGGCCGATGACGGGATTGGTGAAGTCGATCTCGACCTCGGCGCGGAACCCGTTGGCATAGGGCCGGATCTCGCCGAAGGAGTCGCCGATCTTGACGGAGATCGGCTTCAAAACCTGGATGAAGCGGCGCTGCGCGGACTGGGTGACGATGCCGGCCTGGTCGATGGCGGCAATGAACGCCGCGGCACTGCCGTCCATGATCGGCACTTCCGGCCCGTCGAGCTCGATCGTGGCGTTGTCCACGCCCATGCCCCGCAGTGCGGCAAGCACATGCTCGGCGGTCGAGACCAGCGGACCGTTACGATCGCCGAGGACGGTGGCAAGGTCGGTCGCGATCACCTGGTCGGCGGTCGCCTGAACTTCGCGGTCACATCCCTCGAGGCCGGTACGGACAAAAATAAAACCCGCGTCGATAGGCGCAGGCCCAAGCGTGAGAGTGACGGGAAGACCGGAGTGAACGCCGACGCCGGCCACGGTGGCTTGCGCACGAAGCGTTGTTTGCCGGCTAAATTTCATCAGGAACCCGCCCCACTACGACCCATTGCGACTTATACTCAACCCGACCGATCAGCTTGCGCCGTCGTGCGAATCCGTATCCCCAAGTCACGGCAAACCATAGTTGCTGCCTCAAACAGCGCCAACTCACGGTTTTTTACCGATTGTTACCCCAAACCTGCCGTATTCGCGCCAAGGCTTAACCAAATTGCGCCGAGGTTTTGGGCCGCTGCCGGCGATTTTACTGAACCACCGAATACATAATTAATGATTTAAAATCAGATGCTTGTCTGTGCAATCCGGGCATTCCCGGGAGAAAAGGAAAGGTCCCGGCAAGCTTGTCGCCGGGACCTTTTTTCGTCTGCCCTATTGTAACAATTCTCAGGTCGCCTGCCGCCGCAGGAAGGCCGGGATATCAAGATGGTCGTCACCCTGTGGCGCCGGCGCAACAGGTGCGGGGCGGCCATGCATGTCGAGGCCCTGCGGCGCGGGACGGCGCGCATACTCCGATACCGGCTCACTAGCCGCGATCTGCTGCGCCACGGTCTTCTGCGGCCGGCGCTCGGGGAGCGGCGGCATGGCGGGACCGGTGGTGCGCGCGGCCACCGGCGGCTCGCTCTCCTCGTCGCGGCGGCCAAGGCCGACATTGGCGAGGCGCTGCAGCAGCGACAGGCGGGTCTTCTGCGGGGTCTCTTCCTCCACCTCGCCACGGGCCTGACGAAGCTCGGCCTGGGCCGGCATCGGCAGCTCCTCGATTCGCGGCATCCGCGGCGCGCGAACCGGCGGACGCTCGGCCTGCGGCGGAATGAAGTTTTCGGGCATCATCGGCTCCTGCATCGCGACCGGGGCCATGTCGGGCTCGGGGAACAGGGTCGGCTTCTGCGCGATCGGGCGCACGGTGACGTCGCCATAGGTCTGGGGCGCGGGCGCCTGCGGGACCTCGGCAACGGCAGCCGCGATGGCGGCGAGCGCCGCGCGCTCGACGTTCTGGCGCGGCGCGACCGGAGCAGCCGCAACCGGAGCAGCGGCAGGGGTCTGGGCTTCCAGCTTCTGGGCACGCTCGGCCAGGCGCTGATTGTCGGCGCGCAGACGCGCGGTGAGGTCGGCGAGACGGCTCTCGGCGGCCGCGGCGGGAGCTGCAGGAGCCTGCTGCACCTGCGGCGCAGCGTTCGCGACCGGAGCGGAGGTCGCCTGGCTGTTGCGGGCGATCGCGGCCTGCTCGATGCCGGTGGCGACGACCGAGACGCGGATCAGGCCGTCGAGGGCTTCGTCGAAGGTGGCGCCGACGATGATGTTGGCGTCCTGGTCGACTTCCTCGCGGATGCGGGTCGCGGCCTCGTCGACCTCGAACAGCGTGAGGTCCTTGCCGCCGGTGATGGAGATGAGGAGGCCCTTGGCACCCTTCATCGAGCTATCGTCGATCAGCGGGTTGGCGATCGCAGCTTCCGCGGCGGTCAGCGCGCGCTTGTCGCCGGAGGCTTCGCCGGTGCCCATCATCGCCTTGCCCATCTCGCGCATGACGGCGCGAACGTCAGCGAAGTCGAGGTTGATCAGGCCTTCCTTGACCATCAGGTCGGTGATGCAGGCGACGCCGGAGTAGAGCACCTGGTCAGCCATCGCGAAGGCGTCGGCGAAGGTGGTCTTCTCGTTGGCGACCCGGAACAGGTTTTGGTTCGGGATGATCAGGAGCGTATCGACGACCTTGTGCAGCTCGTTGATGCCGGCTTCGGCGGTGCGCATGCGGCGGCCGCCCTCGAAGTGGAACGGCTTGGTGACGACGCCCACGGTGAGGATGCCCATGTCGCGCGCGGTCTTGGCGATCACGGGTGCAGCGCCGGTGCCGGTGCCGCCGCCCATGCCGGCGGTGACGAACACCATGTTGGCGCCCGAGAGATGATCGCGCAACTCGTCGATCACCTCTTCCGCCGCCGCGGCGCCGACGTTCGGCTGCGAACCCGCGCCGAGGCCTTGCGTGACCGCCGTGCCCATCTGCACGATGCGCTGCGCCTTCGACATCGTCAACGCCTGCGCGTCGGTGTTGGCGACCACGAAGTCGACGCCCTGCAGGCCCGCCGTGATCATGTTGTTGACGGCGTTGCCGCCGGCGCCGCCGACGCCGAACACGGTGATCCGGGGCTTCAGTTCGTGAATATCAGGAACATTGATGCTGATGGTCATGGTTGCCTCTCGATCACGCGCGCGTGGGTTCGCCCCGGCCGGCGGCCGCGGGAGTTGGTGAAAATGGGAAATTGCGGAAAGGAGTCATCAGAAGCCCTCGCGTAGCCATCGTCCAACCTTTCCGAAATAACCGCCGGTCCCTGTCTTGACCTGCTGCCGCGTATGCCGCGGTTCGACATGTTCCTGGTGAACATATTGCGGGTAGACGAGGAGGCCGGCCGGCACCGCGAACGCGGCGTTCTTCGCCTCGTTGGGCAGCCGGCCGAAGCCAAGGGGACGCCCGACCCGCACGGGCCGGCCGAGAATTTGAGTTCCGAGTTCGACGAGACCGGTCAGTTGCGAGGCGCCGCCCGAGAGCACGACGCGGCCGTTGGGCTCTGACGCGAAAGGCGAATCCTTCAACCGGTCCCGGACCATTTCGAAGATTTCCTCGGCACGGTGCTTGACGATGTTGGCGATGGTGGCGCGGGAGACGATCTGCGGCAGATCCTGCTCGTCACCGGCTGTCGGCACAGACATCAGCTCACGCGAGTCCGATCCACCGGTGATGACCGTCCCGTATAAAGTCTTGATTCGCTCGGCATCGGCAATGGTCGCGGAGAGTCCGCGCGCCATATCCATCGTGATGTGTTGCCCGCCGACCGCAAAACCCGCCGCATGCACGAAACGGCCGCCGGAATAGACCGCGATCGTGGTGGTGCCCGCGCCCATTTCGACGACGGCCGCGCCGAGATCGGCCTCGTCGTCGGTCAGCACCGACAAGCCGGCAACATAAGGGCTCGCCGCCATGGCTTCGACATTGATGTGGCAGCGCTCGACCGCGAGCATCAGGTTTCGCGCCACGGTGGCGTCGCAGGTGACGACGTTCATGTCGACACCGAACTGGTGCGCGACCATGCCGCGGGGATCGCGGATGCCCTTGACGCCGTCGAGCGTGTAGCCGACCGGCAGCGCGTGCAGCACGGTGCGACCCTCGCCGGTGGCGTGGCGCATGCCGGTGGAGGTGACGCGGCTGACGTCGGCCGGCGTCACGGCGCCGCCGCGGATGTCGGCGGCGGCTTCGACCAGCTGGCCGGAGAGCCGGCCGCCAGACACCGAGAGCAGCACGGACTCGACCCGCACCTTGGCCATCTTCTCCGCCAGTGCGACGGCCTGGCGCACCGCCTGCTCGCATTCACCGAGATCGATCACCGCGCCGGCCTTCATGCCGCGCGCCTGGATCTGGCTGTAGCCGATCAGCTCCACCGCATGGGTGCGGCCGCGCAAGGCTTCGCTCGGCGCCGACGGCTTCAGCCGTGCGATCATGCAGGCGATCTTGCTGGTGCCGATATCGAGGCAGGCGACCAGGCCGCCGCGCTTGTGCGGCATCTGGCGCGTCTTCGGCGTCTGGGTGCGATCGAGACCGGTCATGCGGCGTCCCCGGCCTTCTTTTTCTTCTTGTCCTTGAACTGGTCTTCGCGCGCCTTGGCGGCGTCGTCGGACAGCTGCACCACCAGCCGATCCGGCAGGCGCATGTCGACGGCGACGATGTCGCGGGAGAACAGCCTGTCTTCCTTGTCGAGCCTGGACAGCATCGCAAGCGCGTTGCCGACGTCCTGCTCGGGCAGGCGGATGTCGAGGCCGTCCTTCAGCCTCAGGTTCCAGCGCCGCTCGCCGACATAGACCGCGGCCTTGGTCACCGCATTGACCTGCGGATAGCGCGCCAGCAGCGCCAGGAAATCGCGGGCCTGGGTGTCGGCGCCCTTGCCGACCACGAGCGGCAGCGACAGGAAGCGGCGCGAGACATAGGGCTCGAGCACGGCGCCGTCGTCGGCGATGACGGAGAGGCGGCCGCCCTCCTGCCACAGCGCGAACGCCTTGCGCTCGGTGAGCTCGATCATGAGCTGGCCCGGATAGAGCTTCAGCACGGTCGCATCCGCGATCCAGGGATTGGCCTTGAGCTTGTCGCGCACGGCGTCGGCGTCGAGGAACAGCAGCGAGGAGCGGCCGCTGACGCCGCCGATGGCGAGGATCTCGTCCTGGGTCAGCTGCTTGCGGCCGTTGATCACCACGGAGGTGATGCGGAAGCCGGCGGAATTGGCCATGGCGTTGCGGGCGTCGCTGACCGCGGTGATGAAGTCCTGGAGGTGGCCGCCCTTGACGATGCCGAAGCCGCAGCTTCCGAGCAGCAGCAGCACGGTCATGGTGATCCCGACCCGGCGCGGCGCATAGCGCTCGACCAGCGCGACCACGCGCGGCGGCGGCTCGCGCTCGACGACCGGCTTGGCCTTGGCTTTGCTCTTCGCGGCAGCGCGTTTCTCGTCGCGCTTGTCCTGCACCCACTCGCGCAGAAGCACGACCGCTCCGATAGCGGCTGCCTTCAGGTCAGCTTGGGGCCTCAGCGATCTGAAAAGCGACCGGGTGAGGCTTCCTGCTCCATCCATTGCACGAGCTCGTCAACAGTTTGCCCGCGACATCGCGCGGATCCTGGCGAACATGACGTCTCGGTGCCGGGCCGGGTGCTGGTCTTCAGCAGAAGAAGCCTCTCCCCTTCAAAGCGTTCGCTGGAGGTGACATCACCCACCACAGCTCACGCGCCGGCAGCCAAAGCGCCATATGCGCCGCCAGCGTTAACCTTCGGATGTCCTGGTAAACAAAAGGTAAAATTCGTTAACGACTTGCGCTTTTTGCCCAGCCATGTGAGGCATTTATGCCGCGATGTCCGGCATTTTACCGGATTTGGACCCCAAACCGGGCCGTTTCGCCCGTCCGGCCGTTAACCAGTCCTAATTATTTCCGCACGCCTCGCCCGGCGAGTTCGACCAGGCCCTGCAGGAAATCGACGAACGCGATGCCCTCCGCCTTCAGCGCCTTGGGGTAGAGCGAGGACTTGGTCAACCCGGGCAGCGTGTTGGTCTCGAGGTAAACGAGGCCCCTGTCCGAAACGATGAAGTCGGAGCGGGAATAGCCGGTGCAGGACATCGCCCGGTGCGCCAGCATCGCGTGCTCCTTGAGCGCGGCGGTGATCTCCGGGGCGAAACGACCGGGGCAGATCTCCTGGGTCGACTTCAACAGATATTTCGCGGCGTAGTCGAAATTGCCCTCGCCCGGAATGATCTCGATCGGCGGCAGCGCGATGATCGAGCCGTCAGTGCGCTCCAGCACGCCGCAGGTCGCCTCGACGCCGGCGATGTAGGGCTCGATCACGTACTCTTCATGCTTGGCCGCATTGCGGACGGCGACGAGATCCTGCTTGGCGTTGACGAAGATCAGGCCGTAGCTCGACCCGTCGCGCGCAGGCTTTGCGATCAGCCTGCCATATTCGGCGAAGGCCTCGTCGATGTCATCGAGCGCGACGTTGGCCGGCGGCGTCACGCCGCCGAGCGCAGCGAAACGCTTGGCCGCGATCTTGTCGAAGGCGAGATGCGAGGAGGCCGAACCAGATCCGGTGAACGGCACGCCGCGCGCCTCGCACATCACCTGCAATTCGCCGTTCTCCGCGCTTCCACCATGCAGGCCGAGCACGAGCACGCGATCTTCCGCCTTGGCCCGGTCGAGCGCCTGCGCGAGCGGAATGCCCGATGTGCCCGGCTTGAACTCGTCCTCGAACGGGCGCGCATGCTCCAGCAGCTGCCTGGACTGCACCACATGCACCTTGTCCTCGACGTCCCACCACCAGAGATCAGCCTCGGGCAGCGCCTGATGCAGCGCCTGCGCCGAGGCGACCGAAACCAGACGCTCGCGGTTGGAGCCGCCGAAGAGGATGGTGATGCGCATGTTTCCTCGCATTTCGTCATTCCGGGATGGTGCGCAAGCACCAGACCCGGAATCTCGAGATTCTCAGGTGCGCAATTGCGCACCATAGTTCGCCCTTCGGGCGCCCCGGAATGACTGTTAAATGGGAATCCCGATCCGCTTGATTTCCCAGTGCAGCTCAATTCCGGAATTCGCCTTCACGCGCTCGCGCACGGTCTCGCCGAGCGTCTCGATGTCGTGCGCGGTGGCATCGCCGGTGTTGATCAGGAAATTGCAGTGCATCTCGGAGACCTGCGCGCCGCCGACGCGCAAGCCGCGGCAGCCGGCGGCATCGACCAGCTTCCAGGCGGAATGGCCGGGCGGATTCTTGAAGGTCGAGCCGCCGGTCTTTTCGCGGATCGGCTGCGCGCTCTCGCGGTGGCTTTGCACGTCGGCCATGCGCGCGCGGATCGCATCTGCATCCCTGATCTCGCCGCGAAAGCGCGCGGAGGTGAAGATGATGGAGGGATCGACGCCGCTGTTGCGGTAAACGAATTTCATCTCGGTGTTGGAGAAGACGTGCTTCGTGCCGTCGCGACCAACGCCGCGCGCCTCGATCAGCACGTCCTTGGTCTCGCCGCCATTGGCGCCCGCATTCATGCGCAAGGCGCCGCCGATGGTGCCGGGAATGCCGAAATAGAATTCGAGCCCGCCGATATTGGCGGACGCCGCAACCTCCGCCACGCGCTTGTCGAGCGCGGCAGTGCCTGCGGTGACGATGTCGCCACTCGCGGTCGCCTCGCCGAAGGCGCGCGGCGCAAGACGGATCACCACGCCCGCAATGCCGCCATCGCGCACGATCAGGTTGGAGCCGACGCCGATGACATAGACGGGGATGTCGGAGGCAAGATGCGCGAGGAAGTAAGCGAGATCGTCCTCGTCCGCGGGCGTGAACAGCACCTGCGCAGGACCGCCGACGCGAAACCAGGTGAGCTCGGCCAGCGACTGGTTGGCGAGCAGCCGGCCCCGAAGTTTGGGCATCGCGGCTTTGAGCGAGGGTGTGATGTCGGGGAAGCTCACTGCCCTACCCCAGCGCCTTCAATTCGCCGGGCAGTGCATACGCCCATTGCGTGATGTTGCCGGCGCCGAGGCACACGACAAGATCGCCCGACTTCGCAAGTCCCTTGACGATGCCGGCGAGTTCCGTCGCAGCCGGCAGCGGGACCACCTCGCGATGACCATGGGCGCGCAGGCCCGCAACGAAATGATCGCGGTCGATGCCGTCGATCGGCGCCTCGCCCGCGGCATAGACGTCGGCGACAACAACCGCATCGGCGTCGTTGAAGCAGGTGCAGAATTCCTCGAACAACGATTGCAGGCGGGTGTAGCGATGCGGCTGCACCACGGCGATGATCTTGCCGTTGGTGGATTCCCGCGCCGCCTTCAGCACCGCCGCAATCTCGACGGGGTGGTGGCCGTAATCGTCGATCACGGTAACGCCGTTCCATTCGCCGGTCTTGGTGAAGCGCCGCTTGACGCCGCCGAAGCCCGCGATCGCCTTGCGGATCGCGTCGTCGGAGACACCGAGCTCGCGCGCGACCGCGATCGCGGCCGTCGCATTGGACGCGTTGTGGCGGCCCGGCATCGGCAGCATGAGATCGGCGATTTCGTGCACGGCGCCTGTCTTGCGATCGCGGAACGCGACCTTGAATTTCGAGCCGCCACCCATCGGGGTGAGATCGAGCAGCCGCACGTCGGCCTGCGGATTCTCGCCATAGGTGATGATGCGCCGGTCCTCGATCTTGCCGACGAGACTCTGCACCACGGGGTGATCGATGCACATCACGGCAAAGCCGTAGAACGGCAGGTTCTCGACGAAGTGACGGAACGCGTCCTGCACGGCCTCGAAGGTCTTGAAGTGGTCGAGGTGCTCGGGGTCGACATTGGTGACGATCGCGACATCGGTCGGCAGCTTCAGGAACGTGCCGTCGCTCTCGTCGGCCTCCACCACCATCCAGTCGCCGGCGCCGAGCCGCGCGTTGGAGCCGTAGGCGTTGATGATGCCGCCGTTGATCACGGTGGGATCGAGCCCGCCGGCATCGAGCAGCGTTGCGACCATCGTGGTCGTCGTGGTCTTGCCATGGGTGCCGGCGATGGCGACGCAGCTCTTCAGGCGCATCAGTTCGGCCAGCATCTCGGCGCGGCGCACCACGGGAATGCGCCGTTCGCGCGCCGCCATCAGCTCCGGATTGTCGCGCTTGATCGCGGTGGAGACCACGACGACCTCGGCGCCATCGACATTCTCGGCCTTGTGGCCGACCGAAACTTTTGCGCCCTTCTTACGCAAGCGATCGAGATTGTAATTGTCGGAGGCGTCCGAACCCTGCACGGCGTAGCCGAGATTGACCAGCACCTCGGCGATGCCGCTCATGCCGATCCCGCCGATCCCGACGAAGTGGATGGGTCCGATCTCGCGCGGCAGTCTCATGCTCTGTTCCCTGACCTTGCCGCCGGAAAGGCGGCAGCTGGCGAAGGTCACGGCCAAATCAGCCGCGCGCCCTTCCTACTGGATGCCCCGCTTTGGAAGACGAAGACAAGGGCTTTTTCGCGTCAGATTCCCGCGACCTTGACCACCAGATCGGCCAGCCGCTCGGCGGCATCGAGCCGGCCTGCCCCCTTTGCGGCCGCGGCCATGGCGGCGAGGCGCGCCGGTTCGGCGGCGAAGGCTGAGATTTCGGCGGCGAGGCGGTCGGAGGTGAACTCGGCCTGCGGGATGCGGATGGCGCCGTCGACCTTGGCCAGCACGCCGGCATTGGCGAACTGGTCCTGGTCGATCGAGCCCGGCAGTGGCACCAGGATCGAGGGCCGTCCGATTGCGGCAAGCTCGGCAACGGTGCCGGCGCCAGAGCGCGACACGATCAGATGATTGGAGGCGAGCCGCGCCGGCAAGTCGGTGAAGAACGGCGCGAGCTCGAACTTGATCTTGAGCTTGTCGTACACCGCGCGGACACGCGCCATGTCCTCGTCGCGCACCTGCTGGGTGAGGATGAGACGGCTCCACAGCGCAGGCTCGAGCCGCTCGATCGCGCCCGGGACGATGTCGGCCATGATGCGCGCGCCCTGGCTGCCGCCGACGACGAGCAGGCGCAGCGGACCGTTGGATTCGGGCGCAGTGTATTGCACGGCAGCTGCCGCGAGGATCGCGGGCCGCATCGGCGTGCCGACCGTGGTGGTCTTGCCTGACAGCGACGGATCGCGATCGAGCACGCCGGGCAAGGATGTCGCGATGGCACGGACGCGGCTGGACAGGAAGCGGTTGGCGCGGCCGAGCACCGCATTGGCGTCGTGGATGATGCCGGGGACGCCGGCGAACTTCGCGGCGACGAGCGGCGGCAGCGTCGGATAGCCGCCGAAGCCGACGACGGCGGCCGGCTTCAATCGCCTGATCAGGCCGTAGGCGGAGAGCGTGCCGACGACGAGCGTGAGGCCGGCATAGGCGAGCTGGAACGGATTGCGGCCGCGCGCGGTCTCGCTTCTGACGACGTCGATCATGTCCTTGCTGAACAGCCCGCTATAGCGCAGCGCGCGCTCGTCGGTGACGAGGCGGACGCGAAAGCCGCGCCGGATCAGCTCGACGCCGAGCGCCTCGGCCGGAAACAGATGGCCGCCGGTGCCGCCCGCGGCGAGAAGAATCAGGGGGGAGGTGTCCATGGGCGCCGTATTTACAGGGAAAGGGGGGCCATTGCGAGCCAACTACCGGGGGCTCGTGCCCCGGGCGCAGCGCAGCGCGCCGCACTTGGCGGCGTGGTGCGCTGCTGAACCGGGGCCCATTCTCGCGGCATTCTGGGTCCCGGCTCGCGCTCCGCGCGTCCGGGACACGAGAGTGACTACGCGTAACTCCGCATCGCCTCGGCGTGGCCGCTGGCCTCGACCTCGGTGCGCGGACGCAGCCGTGTCAGCGCCAGCATCATGCCGACGCCATAGGCGAGCGAGACGATCGAGGAGCCGCCATAGGAGATGAACGGCAGCGTCATGCCCTTGGCGGGGATGAGCTGCAGGTTCACCGACATGTTGATCGCCGCCTGCACGCCGAAAAGGATGGCAAGTCCCGAGGCCGCGAAGCGCGAGAACATGTCCTCATTGGCATAGGCGCGCGACAGCGTGCGGATGACGACGAAGGCGAACAGCGTCAGCATGGCCAGACACAGAACGATGCCGAACTCCTCGGCGGCGACCGCGAACACGAAGTCGGTGTGGCTGTCCGGCAGGCTGCGCTTGGCAATGCCCTCGCCCGGTCCGAGGCCGAGCCAGCCGCCGTTGTAGAAGGCCTCCATCGCCATATCGACCTGGAAGGTGTCGCCCGAAGCCGGGTTCATGAAGCGCTTGATTCGGCCGGCGACGTGCGGGACGAACAGATAGGCGCTGAACAGGCCCGCGGCAGCGGCGCCTGCAAGACCGAACACCCAGATCATGCGCATGCCCGCGATGAAGAACAGCGAGCCCCACACCATCAGGATCAGCATGGTCTGACCGAAGTCCGGCTCCATCACCAGCAGCGAGACCAGCATCAACAGCAGCACCAGCGCCATCGAGGTCGCCGGCATTTCCGGCCGCTTGGTCGATTCCGCGAACAGCCAGGCCGCGATGACGACGAAGGAGGGCTTTGCGATCTCGGAGGCCTGGATGTTGACGCCGAGCAGCGTGATCCAGCGCCGCGAGCCCTTCACCTCGGGACCGATCGCGAGCGTCACCACGATCAGGATGATGCTGACGGTGAAGATGATCAGCGCCGAGCGGCGGATCGCGCGCGGCGACAGGAAGGACACCCCGAGTAGCACCAGGCAGGACGGGAGGAGGAACATCACGTGGCGGCTGAAGAAATGGAACGGATCGAGCCCGATGCGGGTCGCAACCGGCGGGCTCGCCGCCAGCGACAGGATCACGCCGGTCAGCATCAGCGCCAGGATGGCGCCCATCAGCGGCTTGTCGACGGTCCACCACCACTCGGAAAAGGGGGTGCGTTCTTCACGGGAGAGCATGGGCGGCCGCTTTCGGACAGAGGTCCGTCCATTGGTCGCCGAGGTTGGTTACCGGGGGGTTAATGAATCGTGGATGTTTTGAGATGATCTCAGCCGCCTCCACAAATGTCCGTCATGCCCCGCGAAGGCGGGGCATCCAGTACGCCGCGGCCTCTCGGCTCAAGCCCCGTCTCTGGAATACTGGATCGCCCGCCTTCGCGGGCGATGACAGCGGAGATTGGGGAAGCAGCGCGCCTCACACCACCGGCTTCACACCCGGCAGCTCCTGCACCAACTCGCGGAACTTTGTGCCGCGGATTTCGAAGTTGCGGTACTGGTCGAACGAGGCGCAGGCCGGCGACAGCAGCACGACGGCGTCGGTGAGGCCTGAGGCTTCCGCGTCGCGCGCTGCGTGCTCGACGGCGACGTCGAGGGTCTGGCTGATCTCGTGCGCGACTGCGCCCAGCGTGCCCGAAAACTCCTGCGCGGCTTCGCCGATCAGATAGGCTTTTCGGATGCGCGGGAAATAGCCGGTCAAGCTGGTGATGCCGCCCGCCTTCGGCTTGCCGCCGGCGATCCAGAATATGTCGGCGAACGACGACAGCGCGTGCGCGGCGGCGTCCGCGTTGGTGCCCTTGGAGTCGTTCACGAACAGCACGTTGCCGCGGCGGCCGACCTGCTCCATGCGGTGCGCGAGGCCCGGAAAGCTGCGCAGGCCGTTCTGCAGCACGTCCTGGCTGATGCCCATCGCGAGCGCGGCGGCCGCGGCGCAGGCCGCGTTCTGCGCGTTGTGCAGGCCGCGCAGCGACCCGATGCCGCCTAGCGCGGCGACCTCGCTGCGGGCGCCGCCCGAGGCGCGCACGATATTGCCGTGCTCGAAATAAATGCCGGAGGCGAGCGGGTTCTTGACCGAGATGCGCACCACTGTCTTGCCGGCGCGCTCGAGCCGGTCGGCGACATCGCGACAATAGCCGTCGTCGACACCGACGATCGAGGTGCCGCCGGCCTGCACGCCCGCAACGAGGCGTTCCTTCACCGCGGCATAATGCGCGATGGTGCCGTGACGATCGATGTGGTCCTCGCTCACGTTGAGCAGGATGCCGACGGAGGGATCGAGCGAGGGCGTGAGATCGATCTGGTAGGACGACATCTCGATGACGTGGACGCGGCCCATGCGCGGCGGCTCCAGCGACAGGATCGCGGTGCCGATATTGCCGCCCATCTGGGTGTCGTAGCCCGCGACCTTGGTCAGATGCGCGATCAGCGCCGTGGTGGTCGACTTACCGTTGGTGCCGGTGATGGCGACGAACGGCGCGTTCGGCGCGTGGCGACGGCGCTCGCGGCAGAACAGCTCGATATCGCCAATGACCTCGACACCGGCTTCGCGCGCCTTCAGCACGCTCCAGTGCGGCACCGGATGGGTGAGCGGCACACCGGGCGCGAGCACGAGGGCGGCAAAGTTCGCCCAGGAGACGTTGCGCAAGTCGGCGGTGATGAAGCCGGCCTGCGCGGCCTTGGCGACGTTCTCGGCATTGTCGTCGGCGGCGACCACCTCGGCCCCGCCAGCCTTCAGCGCGTGGCAGGAGGCGAGCCCCGAGCCGCCGAGGCCGAACACGGCGACCGTCTTGCCGGCAAAGGATGTGACGGGGATCATGCTTGGGCCTCTGTCATTCCGGGGCTCGCGATGCGAGAACCCGGAATCTCGAGATTCTCAGGTGCGCAATTGCGCACCATAGTTCGACGCTGACGCGTCGCCCCGGAATGACAGCAAAAGGGAAGCACGGCGAGCATCATCACCGCAGCTTCAGCGTCGAGAGGCCGGCGAGCGCCAGCATCACCGAGATGATCCAGAACCGGATCACGATCTGCGGCTCGGTCCAGCCGAGCTGCTCGAAATGGTGATGGATCGGTGCCATGCGGAAGATGCGCTTGCCCGTCAGCTTGAACGACACCACCTGCACGATGACGGAGACCGCCTCCAGCACGAACAGGCCGCCGATCACCGCGAGCACGATCTCGTGCTTCACCGCGACCGCGATCGCGCCCAGCATGCCGCCGAGCGCGAGCGAGCCGGTGTCGCCCATGAAGATCGAGGCCGGCGGCGCGTTGAACCAGAGGAAGCCGAGACCGGCCCCGAGCAGCGCGCCGCAGAGCACGGCGAGCTCGCCGGTGCCGGCGACATATTTGATCTGCAGATAATCGGCGAACACGGCGTTGCCGGCGAGATAGGCGATCATCGCAAAGCTCGCGGTCGCAATCATCACCGGCACGATGGCGAGGCCATCGAGGCCGTCGGTGAGGTTCACCGCGTTGCCGGCGCCGACGATGACGAAGGCGCCGAACACGACGAAGAACCAGCCGAAATGCAGCACGGTGTCCTTCAGGAAGGGAATCGTCAGTGCGGTCGACGCGGGATCGCGATTCAGGCGCACCAGCGCGTAGCAGGCGACCAACGCGATCGCCGCCTCGATCAGCAGGCGGAGCTTGCCGCCGAACCCGGTCGTGGTCTGCTTGGTCACCTTGAGGTAATCGTCATAGAAGCCGACGAAGCCGAAGCCGAGCGTCACGGCGAGCACGATCCAGACATAGGGATTGAGCGGATTGGCCCACAGCACGGTGCCGACCGTGAGGCCGGACAGGATCATCAGGCCGCCCATGGTGGGCGTGCCCTTCTTGCTGAGATGCGATTGCGGCCCGTCAGCGCGGATCGGCTGGCCCTTGCCCTGGCGGATGCGCAAATGGTCGATGATCCAGGGCCCGAACAGGAACACGAACAGCGCGCCGGTGACGATGGCACCGCCGGTGCGGAAGGTGATGTAGCGGAAAACGTTCAGGAGGGTGCGAAACGCACCCAGGATCGGAAATGTATTGGAGAGTTCGATCAGCCAGTAAAACATTCAGACGGTCCTATGGCGCCTTTCGCACGCGGTCTTGGCCCTTGGCCTCACCATGCCTTACGCGCATTCGCTTCATCATGGGTCGGGCGACCTCTGGGACAACGGATGGCTTGGTGCCGCAAACGGTGGGATTGGGAACAGCGCCTTCCAAGCAGTTTACGCCTTTGCCTGCAAGGCGGCCACTAGGCCCGGCACAAACTTGTTGACCCAGAACATCTTCTTGCTGCCCTTGACAACCACGACGTCGCCTGCCTGCAGCAGGCTTGCGATCTCGCCTGGCTTCAACGTGGCGGGATCGTCATGCCAGCCCAGGCCCTTGCCTGATGGCAGCACGTCATAGAGGTGGCGCATCAGGGGGCCGACGCAATAGACGCCGTCGATGCCTTCGAGATACTTGGTGAGGCCGGTGTGATAGCCCGGTGCGTCATCGCCCAGTTCCAGCATGTCGCCGAGCACCGCGATGCGGCGACCGCCGGTCATATGGCGTGCCTGAAGGCTTTGCAGCGCAGCCGCCACGCTGGCCGGGTTCCCGTTAAAACTGTCGTCGATCACGGTGATGCCGCCGACCGCCTGCTCGACGCCGCGGCCGGTCATGATGCCGACCCGGTCGAGCTTGATCGCGAGCGTCGCCGCATCGAGGTTCGCGGCACGGATCGAGGCGAGCGCGGCCAACGCATTCTGGACGCGGTGCGGCGCGCCCGGCGTCAGGCTGAAGGCGATCTCCTTCTTGCCGATCATGGCCACGACCTGCCAGCTCTCGCCGTGCGGCGCGTGCGCGACCTCGTGCACCTCGGCATGCTCGCCGAAGCGCACCACCTTGCCCTTCCACTCCGACGCCTTGATCCCGGCGGGCAGCACCAGCACGCCGTCCTCGGGCAGGCCGAGCGCGATCGACACCTTCTCGCGCCTGATGGCTTCGAGCGAGCCGAGCTTTTCCAGATGCACGGGCTGGACGTTGACGACCAGCGCGACGGTCGGCCGCGTGAGTTCGCTGAGCCGCGCGATTTCACCTCGCTGGTTCATGCCCATCTCGACGACCCAGAGGCTGGCGTCTGCCTTCGCATTGCACAGCGTCAGCGGCACGCCCCAGAAATTGTTGAAGCTCGACGGGCTGGCATAGGCGCCGGGATAGGCCGCCAGGAACTCCTTGGTGCTGGTCTTGCCGGCGCTGCCGGTGAGGCCGACCACCGGCCCGTGGAAGCGCGCGCGTGCGGCGCGCGCGAGGCCCCAGAGACCGTCGATCAGCGTGTCCTTCACGACGATCTGGGGAATGCGAATGCCCGCGATCTCGTGCGGCACGATCATCGCGACCGCGCCGGAGGCTTCCGCCTTGTCCGCGAACTCCCAGCCGTCGCGCGCGCTGGCGAAGGCCGAGATGAAGCCGCCGCTCGGCGTGCCGCTGAGAGCGACGAACAGGCTGCCCGGCTTCACCAGGCGGCTGTCCTGGGTGACGAAGTCGATCGGCGTGTCCGGAAAGGATCCGGCGGCTCCCAGCGCACGCGCCACCTCGGCAACCGTCCAAATTGGCGCGCTCATGCAACCCTCGACGCTAGTGCGGCGGCAACCGCCTCGTGATCACTGAAGGGCAGCACTTCGCTGCCGACGATCTGCCCGGTCTCGTGGCCCTTGCCGGCGATGAGCAGCGCATCGCCGTCTTCGAGTTCCTCGATCGCGACACGAATGGCCTCGGCGCGGTCGCCGATCTCGCGCGCGCCCTTCGCCGCCGCGAGGATCGCGGCGCGGATCGCCTCCGGCTTCTCGCTGCGCGGATTGTCGTCGGTGATGATGACGCCGTCGGCGTTCCCGGCCGCGATCTCGCCCATGATCGGACGCTTGCCGGCATCGCGATCGCCACCGGCGCCGAACACGACGATCAGCCTGCGCTTCGCATAGGGACGAAGCGCCTGGAGCGCCTTCGCCAGCGCATCGGGCTTGTGCGCATAGTCGACGAAGATCGGCGCGCCGTTGCGCTCGCCGACGCGCTCGAGCCGGCCCTTGGCGCCTTCGAGATGCTCGAGGCTGGCAAACACGTTTGCGGCATCGCTGCCGGTGCCGATGGCAAGGCCGGCCGAGACCAGCGCATTCTCGATCTGGAACTCACCGACCAGCGGCAGCCGGATCGCGTAACCCTTGCCGCGATGCTCGACCGTAAGCTTCTGCGAGAAACCTTCGACCACGGCCTCGGTGATGCGAATGCCCTCGCCTGCCCCGTCGCCGTTGCGCCCGACCGCCATCACGCGCAGCCCGCGCGACTTAGCGGCATCGATGGCTTCCGCCGAGCAGTCGTGATCGGCGGAGATCACGGCAGCGCCATCAGGCGGCACCAGTTCGCGGAACAGGCGGAGCTTTGCGGCAAGGTAATGCGCGACGGTCGGATGATAATCCATGTGGTCGCGCGACAGATTGGTGAACCCGCCGGCGGAGACGCGCACGCCGTCGAGGCGATATTGGTCGAGCCCATGTGAGGACGCCTCGAAGGCGAGATGCGTGACGCCTTCGCGCGCGATCTCATCTAACTGCCGGTGCAGCGCGATCGGATCCGGCGTCGTCAGCGAGCCGTAGACCGTGCGCTTCGGCGAGACGAGACCAATGGTTCCGATGCTGGCGGAGGCATGCCCGAGCCGCTCCCAGATCTGGCGGGTGAACGCTGCGACCGAGGTCTTGCCGCTGGTGCCGGTGACCGCGGCGATCGTCGCGGGCTGCGACGGGAAGAATCTTGCCGCGGCCAGCGCCAGCGCGCGGCGCGGATTGGCCACCGCGATGAACGGAACCTCGCAGGTGGCCGGCATGTGGTCGCCGACCACGGCGACTGCGCCTGCGGCAATTGCGGCATCGATGAAGCGAGCGCCGTCGGTCTTGCTGCCTGCCAGCGCAAAGAAGAGATCGCCGGGCTTGACCACGCGGCTGTCGAGCGCAACGCCGGTCACTTCGAGCGCTGCGACAGCGGGCTCGATTGCGGCATCATTGCCCAAAACATCCTGACCTATGAGGTCGCGCAGCTTCATGGTCTTCCAGTCGACATGCCGCGCCGGGAAGCCGAATCGTCAGGAAAAGCCGAATCAGCACCGGCGATGGCCACCCCGGTTGATTACTGGGTTGTCCGGGATGCTGCAAGAATAAGGCGCTCGGACGGCGGCAGGTCGAACCGCGGCTCGACGCCCAGCAGCGGCGCGATCCGTTCGATCACCTTGCCGCCGGTCGGCACCGTGTTCCAGCCCGAGGTGATGAAACCCTTCGTCTCGGGGATCGCCTGCGGCTCGTCCAGCATGATCAGGATCTGATATTTGGGATCGTCGCAGGGCATGATCGCCGTGAAGGAGTTGAGCACGCGCTTCTTGGCATAGCGGCCGTTGATGACCTTCTCGGACGTGCCGGTCTTGCCGCCGACGTAATAGCCCTTGACGTCGGCGGTCTTGGCGGTGCCGATTTCGGCATTGAGCCGCATCAGGAACCGCATCTTGTCGCTGGTCTCCGGCTTGATGACGCGCTTGGCCATCGCCGCCGCTTCGGATTCGGTTCGCTTCATGAAGGTCGGCGGAATCAAATAGCCGCCGTTCACCAGCGCGTTGATGCCCATCACCGCCTGCAGCGGCGCCACCGACATGCCCTGGCCGAACGCGATGGTCACCGTGTTCAATTCACCCCAGCGGCGCGGCACCAGCGGAGCCGCGCTCTCCGGCAGCTCGGTGCGCAGGCGCGTCAACTGGCCCATCTTGGCGAGGAACGCCTTGTGCGCCTCGACGCCCTGGCCGAGCGCGATCCGCGCGGCGCCGATGTTGGACGAGAAGGTGAAGACTTCCTTGGTGTTGATGAAGCGTCCGAGCGGGTGGCTGTCGTGGATGGTGAACTTGCCGTAGTGCAGGTTTCCGCGCGCATCCCACGACGAGTTCAGATTGATCTTGCCGGAGTCGAGCGCCATCGCCAGCGTGAACGCCTTGAAGGTCGAGCCCATCTCGTAGACGCCGGTGGTCAGGCGGTTGATGCGATCGGGGTCGTGCGCTTCCTTTGGATTGTTGGGGTCGAAGTCAGGCAGCGAGACCATCGCCACGATCTCGCCGGTCTTGACGTTGGAGACGATGCCGGAGGCGGCCTTGGTGTGGTACTTCTCCTTGGCCTTCAAGAGCTCGTCGCGCAGCGCGTGCTCGACGCGCAGGTCGATCGAAAGCTCGATCGGCTTTTGCAGCCGATCGGTGGCAAAACCGGCGCGGTGGAGATCGGCGAGGCCCTGATTGTCGAGCCATTTCTCCATGCCGGCGATGCCCTGGTTGTCGATGTTGACGAGACCGATGAGGTGGGCGACCTCGTTGCCGGTCGGATAGACGCGCTTGTTCTCACGCAGGAAGCCGATGCCGGGAATGCCGAGCTTGTGGATGTCCTGCTGCTGCTTCGCGGTGACCTCGCGCTTCAGCCAGACGAAGCCCTTGCGCGTCTTCAGGCGCTCGCGCACCTCGGCCTCGTCGAGGTCGGGCACGGTGGCGGTCAGAAGCTCGATCGCCTCGTCCTTGTCGATGATGCGGCGCGGCTCGCCGAACAGGCTCGAGGCCTTGACGTCGGTGGCGAGGATCGCGCCGTTGCGGTCGACGATATCCGGACGCGCGGTCGCAACCACTTCCTGCGAGGCTGCACGGCGCGCACTGTGGGCGTCGGCGCCGATCGCAAACATCACGAGCCGGCCGCCGATCAGGGCATAGACGGACGCGAAGGCCAGCATGGCGAGGCCGACGCGCGCCCGCGCCTTCGCCGCGCGGTCGACATTGCGCCCGTAAAGCAGGCTGCGGATCAGCCGCTGCCGCCAAGGTTCGGTCGGCTTTTCGGTGGGCTTTGCAGGCGTTGCCGGGCTCATTGCTTGTCCTCGGGCTGAGGCACGGAGCCCGTCACGGTGTCAGGATCGCTCGCGGCTTCGATGGTGTTGAGCATGGCCCCGATCGGGTCGGGCTCGCCGGGCCTGAACATCCGCGGCGGACGCTCGGGCAAATTCTTCAGCGAGTCATATTGCGTGCCGTTGACCGGCTTGAGCGGCAGATGCCGCTCGGAGAGGCCCTGCAGGCGCAGCGGCGCATCGAGCTTGGCCCATTCGGAGCGCAGCGAGGCGATCGCGTCGCGCTGCTCGCGGATCTCCGCATGCAGCCGCAGCACTTTCTCTGTGCGCGCGGTGGAGTCCATCTTGATCCGGTAGACATAGGCCGCCGCGAAGATCAGCGCGCCGATGACGAGGAGGTGGATGATGCGCATGCGCTAGCCTCCCCTCATCACGTCGGAGAGTCTTGGCCAGGACGATGGCTCGCCGTCGTCATGCGCAGGCGCAGTGGTGCGCTCGGCGGCGCGCAGCTTGGCGGAACGCGCACGCGGATTGTTCGCGACTTCGTCTTCGCCGGCAACCACCGGGCGTCGCGTCAGCAGCTGGAAGCTCGGCGCAGCCTGCGACACCTCCGGCAGATGCCGCGAGCCGCCGCCGGTCTTCGAACGCTCGGAAAGGAAATTCTTGACGATGCGGTCTTCCAGCGAATGGAACGAGACGACGACGAGACGGCCGCCGGGCTTGAGCACGCGCTCGGCCGCAGTGAGCGCGGTCTGGAGCTCGTCGAGCTCTTCGTTGACGAAGATGCGCAGGGCCTGGAACGTCCGCGTCGCCGGATGGATGTCGCCGGGCTTGGAGCGCACGATCCTGCCGATGAGATCGGCGAGCGCCCGCGTGGTCGTGAACGGGGTCTCCTGCCGGTCGGCGACGATGGCGCGGGCGATGCGGCGCGACTGCCGCTCCTCGCCGAAGAGATAGATGATGTCGGCGAGATCGCCTTCCGAGGCGCGGGCAACGACGTCAGCCGCGGTCGGCCCCGTCTGCGCCATGCGCATGTCGAGCGGACCGTCGAGGCGGAAGGAGAAGCCGCGGCCGGCCTGGTCGAGCTGCATCGAGGACACCCCGACATCCATCACGACGCCGTCCACGCCATCGATCCCTTGGGCCGCGCAGACCTCTGCGAGATTGGAGAAGCGGTCCTCGACCAGCGTCAGCCTTCCGGCGGAGCGCGCGACCAGCTCGGCCCCGCCTGCGATCGCAGTGCGGTCGCGATCGATCGCGATCAGCCGGGTTCCCGGTACGTCGAGGATGGCGCGGCTGTAGCCGCCGGCGCCGAAGGTGGCGTCGACATAGATGCCGCCCGCGCACGGGGCGAGATGGTCCACGGCCTCGCGGCCGAGCACGGGAATGTGAGGAGCGGTGCTCATGCGCCACGCCTGCCGAACGACCAAGCCAGATCGAGGGCGAACCAGCCCATAACGCCTCGAATGATTCCGCGCCGCGGCGGTTCCACGACCAAGCCCCAGTCCAACATGGTTATCGAGCCCGGTCGTCCCGGGCGGCAAACCCAGAGTTCCCAGCGAAATTTGTCGGGCAGCCATGGGATTTCGAGCCAAAATACGCTTTGGCCGCCTCCGGACGCGGGTCGGCTCTTCATCTCTCAGTAACGGCCCTTAGCGTTAAGAAAGCGTTGATCGGCTCGTTACAAGTCGAAAAGGTGCGGCGATGGTGATGCCTCATCCACACACCTCGTCCAAAATGCATCCGTTAACCGCGTCGCGCGATTGCGCACGGCGGAGGGTAAAGGAATAGTAAAGAGAAGGGCTTGGCCCACTCTCCTGTCCGACTTGAGCTGCTTATGTCGTCCGGTTCGCCGTCTGGATCTGATTCGAAGCGTCAGCGCGTCCTCCCGGTTCCCAAGGCCGCGGCGAACATGCGTACGTTCGAGCCGGATTCCTCGACCGTCTCCGACATCATCCCTTCGCCCAACTATGGCGAGCGCAACAAGGGCCGGGAGGTGGACATGATCGTGCTGCACTACACCGGCATGCCCGACGTCGAGGGCGCGCTGGCGCGGCTGTGCACGGCGGGGACGGACGTGTCAGCACACTACGTCGTGCTGGAGGACGGCCGCATCGTGCAATGCGTTCCCGAGGCCAAGCGCGCCTGGCACGCCGGCGTCTCGTCCTGGGCCGGCGAGGACGACGTCAATTCCTGCTCGATCGGTATCGAGATCGTCAATCGCGGTCACGACTGGGGCTATCCGGAGTATCCGCTGCGCCAGATCGCGGCGGTGATCGCGCTGTGCCGCGGCATCATGCTTCGCCGCAAGGTACCCGCGCACCGGGTGCTCGGCCATTCCGACGTCGCACCTGCGCGCAAGAAGGACCCCGGCGAAAAGTTTCCGTGGCATTCGCTGGCCAATTCGGGCGTCGGTCACTGGGTGACGCCCGCACCGGTGGTGCGCGGCGAGACCCTGATGCTCGGCACCATCAGCGATGCGGTGCTGAGCATGCAGCAGGCGCTCGCAAAGTACGGCTATGGCGTGCCGCTGACCGGCAAATACGACGCCGCGACCATGGAAGTCGTCACCGCCTTCCAGCGCCATTTCCGCCCGGCGCGGCTCGACGGTGTTGCGGATCATTCGACGCTGTCGACCTTGCAGGCGTTGCTGGCGAGCCTGCCGCCCGATGGGACGCCGGTCGCGTCGAAATAATGGTAGCTGTCATTCCGGGGCGCACGAAGTGCGAACCCGGAATCTCGAGATTCCGGGTTCGATGCTTCGCATCGCCCCGGAATGACGGAGTGTGTGGCAGCAGCTACTCCATCTCCCTCATACGCCGCGCATACAACCGTCGCAGTGGTTCCAGCTGTGTCGCAGCCGTAGCCGCGACATACGCCTCCATCGCCTCTTCCTTCCGCCCTAACCGCCGCAACAGATCCGCGCGCACCGCGGGCAGCAGTTCATAGCCGTCGAGTCCGCCGCGCGCGGCGGTCGCATCGACGAGATCGAGCGCGCGTGCCGGGCCGTCGACCATCGAGACTGCGGCGGCGTGGTTCAGCTCGATCACCGGCGACGGATTGATGCGCAGCAGCACCTCGTACAGCCCGGCAATCTGCGGCCAATCGGTCGCCTTGAAGCTCGGCGCGCGCGCATGCAGCGCGGCGATCGCAGCCTGCACCGCATAGGCTTGCGGCCGGCCGCGTATGCGCAGCGCCTCGTCCACCAGACGCGAGCCCTCCTCGATCTGCGCAAGATCCCAGAGCGTGCGATCCTGCTCTTCCAGCAGCACGATGTCGCCGGCGGCCGTCTCGCGCCCGGCGCGGCGCGCGTCGTGCAGCAGCATCAACGCCAGCAGACCCTTGATGGCGGCGCGATCGGGCATCAACCGGTCGAGCAGGCGGCCGAGCCTGATCGCCTCGACGGCGAGATCGGGCCGCATCAGGTCCGTCCCCGACGTCGCAACGTAGCCTTCGGTGAAGACGAGATAGATCACGGCGAGCACACCGTCGAGCCGTGGCGTCAGCGCGTCGCGCTCCGGCACCTCGTAGGGGATGCCGGCGAGGCGGATCTTCTGCTTGGCGCGAACGAGGCGCTGTGCCATCGCCTCCTCGCTGACGAGAAAGGCGCGCGCGACCTGCGCTGTCGACAGCCCGCAGACGGTGCGCAGCGTCAGCGCGACCTGGACTTCGGCTGCGAACGCTGGATGGCAGCAGGTGAAGATCAGCCGCAGCATGTCGTCGTCGAGCATGGCCGGCGCCTCGTCAGGCGCTTGCGCGTTCTGCTCGAGCTCATGCACGAGCGCCTGCTGCTTGCCGCGAAGGACGGCCTGGCGGCGGATGCGGTCGATCGCCTTGTGCTTGGCGACATTGACCAGCCAGGCGCGCGGATTGTCAGGCAACTCGCCCGCCGACCAACGCTCCAGCGCCACCGCGAACGCATCCTGGAGCGCATCCTCGGCGAGATCAAAATCACCGACGAGGCGGATCAGGGTGGCCAGCGCCCGCCCCGCCTCGTCGCGAAAGATCGTCTCGATGTCGGCAGGAGAGATCACTTGTTGTAGATCATGACCGGCCGAATCTCGATCGAGCCTCGCTTGGCCTCGGGAATGCGCGCCGCGAGCGCGACGGCGTCGTCGAGGTCTTTGGCCTCGACCAGATAGTAACCGCCGAGCTGCTCGCGCGTTTCCGCGAACGGACCGTCGGTCGTCATGGTCTTGCCGTCGCGCACGCGCACCGTGGTCGCCGTCGTCGTCGGCTGAAGCCCGTCACCGGCCTTGAAGTGGCCGCTCTGGATGATTGACTGCGTGTAAGCGCCGTATTCCCCCGTCAGCTTCTGGCGGTCCGCGGCGCTCATCTCGGTCATATAGATTTCGTTCCGGTAGATCAGCAGCAGGTATTGCATCGCTTAACTCCTGTTGTTCGGCTGGGTTGCCGACATCCAGTCGAACGGGGCACGCTCCAAACGACATCTTCAGGATAATTTATTTCGGGTACAGCGTGCGCGGCGATCTCCGCTTGACGAAACCGTCACAAATGCCCATTGCCTAGGCCGTCAGTCGGCCGGACGGCCGCTCCGGCAAGCGTCGAAAGGCCGCCGGGGAGGAAAGTCCGGGCTCCCTTGACATGCGGTGCCGGATAACATCCGGCGGGGGCAACCCCAGGGAAAGTGCCACAGAGAACGAACCGCCCGCCTTCGCCCCTTCGGGGCTTCGGCGAGGCAGGCCCGCCGGGCTTGCCACGTCGTAGCAGCGCCAGCTGCGTAGACGGGTAAGGGTGAAAAGGTGCGGTAAGAGCGCACCGCGGCGCCGGCAACGGGGCCGGCATGGTAAACCCCACCGGGAGCAAAACCGAATAGGGACGGCGTAGCGGGCTGTTCGCTTTGAGCGATAACGCCGCGGGGCGATGTCAGGCCCGCCGTCCGGGTAGGTTGCTCGAGGCCATGTGCAAACATGGTCCCAGAGGAATGGCCGTCACGTATCGTTCGCGCAAGCGGGCGGTGCCCTACAGAACCCGGCTTACAGGCCGGCTGATATCTTGCAACGAGGGGTTCGATGCCAACGCATCGGACCCCTCACCATTTTCGGGCCCCAGCGCACAACCATTCAAATGGTGTCATTCCGGGGCGTGCGCAGCACGAGCCCGGAATCCATCGCGCGGCAGTGTCGGTGGATGAATGGATTCCGGGTTCTCGCTTCGCGAGCCCCGGAATGACGGCTGTGGGTCAGGCCACGATCTGTTGTGGCCGGCCGCGCGATGTAAACGCCGCCGCTTCAGGCCGCGCGCGTATTCACTTTTGCGAGGACGAGCGCACCGGCCTCGCGCCGGAGCTTGCTCGCCTCAAAGCCATGCATGCCGAGTTGCCATTGCAGGCCCACGATGGCGCCCTTGGTCGGTTGCAGCAACGCAAGCGAAGCGAACAGCGTCACCGGTAGCCACACGGCCAATTGCAGCCAGATCGGCGGCGCGTAGGCGGTCTCGATTGCGAGGATCGCAGGCACGACGAGGTGACCGACCACGACCATCACCAGATAGGCCGGAAAATCGTCGGCGCGCTGGTGAATCAGTTCTTCGCCGCAATGGTCGCAGGCCTCGGCCACTTTCAGGAAGCGTCCGAACATGTGTCCTTCGCCGCAGTTCGGGCACTTGCCGCGAAAACCGCGCCACATCGCCTTTGCCAGGGAAACTGAACCGGTCGTCATGACGACACCTCTTCCGTTTTGCTGATCCATACAATACTATCTTGCATCCATACATTCAAAGGATATGGGCCTAAATTGCATGGATTGGACCCCTACAATCTCGGAGCTGAGCGGGCCGCGCTACCAGCGCATCGTCGAAGCCATGGAGGCCGACATCGCCGCAGGGAGGCTGGTGCGGGGCCAGCAACTGCCGACGCAGCGCGCGCTCGCAAAAGCCCTCGGCATCGACCTCACCACCGTGACGCGTGCCTACACCGAGGCGCGGCGCCGCGGCATCATGGAAGCCCGCGTCGGACAGGGATCGTTCGTGTCGGAGACCAGCGCGCGGCGCGCGGTCGACCTGCCGCACCCCGTCGCGATCGACCTATCGATGAACGTGCCGCCACATCCGCTCGAGGCACAGCTCGACGAGCGCATCGTCGCGGGGATGGAAGCCCTTCGCGCCCAATCGGGCCTGACCGCGTTCCTGAATTATCAGCCGCCCGGCGGCAGCGTGCATGAGCGCGAGGTCGCGGCGCGCTGGATGCGCGCACGCGTCCCGCACGCGCACGCCGACAGGCTCGTGATCTTTCCCGGCGCGCAGACGATCCTGTTCAACCTGCTCGCCCGTCTGGCGCGGCCCGGCGACATCGTGCTCACGGAAGCCCTCACCTTCCCCGGAATCAAGGCGGCCGCCGCGCGGCTCGGCGTCAAGCTCGTCGGCGTCGCCATGGATGACGGCGGCATCCTGCCCGAAGCGCTGGCGAAGGCCTGCCGCACGCACAAGCCGAAGGCCGTCTATCTCATTCCGACGCTGCACAATCCGACCACTGCGACGCTTCTTCCCGAGCGGCGCAGCGCCATCGCGAAGATCATCCGCGACGCCGATACCATCCTGATCGAGGACGACGCCTACGGGCTGCTCGATCGCTCGGCTTCGCCGATCGCGAACCTCATTCCGGAGCGGACTTATCTTGCAACCACGCTGTCAAAATGCATCGCGCCGGCGCTGCGGGTCGCATATCTGATGACGCCCGACAACGCTGCGCAGCAAGAGATGCGCGCCTCCTTGCAAGCGACGGTGCAGATGCCAGCACCGCTGATGGTCGCGCTGGTGACGCACTGGATCGAGAGCGGCGTCGCCGACCGCATCATCACCGCCATCCGCAACGAGGCGATTGGGCGCCAGCAACTCGCGCAGCGCGCCCTGAAAGGTTTTCAGTTCCTGGCCAAACCCGCCGCCCATCATCTGTGGCTGCGATTGCCAGAGAGCCGGCCTGATGTCGCGGCGTATCTGCTGCGGAATGGTCTCGCGGTCGTCGCCGGCGATGCCTTCACCGTCGATGGAACACCGCCGCATGCGGCGCGTGTCTCGCTGGGCGCGGCGCGCAACAGGGCGGAATTGACGGAAGCGCTGCGCATCCTGGTCAGCGCGCTGCACAAGCCCGCCGACACCAGGCAGATCGTCTAGAGCATGATCCGGACCCGAAGGGCCGCGTTAGCGCAAAGTGCGCAGCGGTTTTCCCTCGCGACAAACGCGGAACGCGTTTGCGCGGAGATCATGCTCAAACAATAAGTCTCTTATTGATGATGACGACGGTGGCGTGAGCGAACGACCGGCGCAACGGCCGCAGGATAAGCCGCATAGGCCTCGCTCGGGACCACTGTCTCGCCACGGGCCGCGCGCCCTGCGGGCGTGAGCTGGCCGCCATTGAGCACATCGCGGTCGGGATGCGCGGCCTGATAGGCCGCAGGCTCGGAAAACTGCGCCTGCGCCAATGTCGGCGTCAGGGCGGCGGCCGACAGCAGCGCGGCCGCAACGGCAATGTTCACGCGGGTCATGATCATGCTCCATCATCTCATCAGGGACGGTGCGGCGTGACGCCCGGCAGGCCCCCAGGATTAAAGTACAGGCGTCATGTAGGCGCCGCTTCGGCGAACGCCCGCCCTTGACCCGCCCTTGGGGATCACGCTTGCGTGCGGTTTTGAAATTGACCTTCCCGGCCGCATCTGTGCTATGCGCCAGATGGCGATCAACCGTTCGAGATCGCCGCTAACGACAGGAAATCACAGGTGGAAGCGTCCACTTACGCGCTGCTGCTGTTCGGCGCGCTGGCCGGCGGCTTCGTTTCCGGGCTGGCCGGGTTCGGCACTGCGCTGATGGCGCTCGGGATCTGGCTCTACGTGCTGCCCCCCTCGCTCGCGGTGCCGCTGGTGCTGATCTGCTCGGTGATCGCGCAGACCTCGACGCTGCCGTCGATGTGGAAGAGCTTTGATCTCTCGCTGGTGTGGCCGTTCCTGATCGGAGGACTGATCGGCGTGCCGCTCGGGACCATGATGGTCGCCTCCGCCGATCCCAAAGTATTCAAGCTGAGCGTCGGCGTGCTGATCCTGATTTTTTCCACGGCGCTCTATCTGAACAAGAGACCGCTCGCCTTCAGGTTCGGCGGCCGGATCGCCGATGGCGCGATCGGTTTTGCCGGCGGCATTCTGGGCGGACTTGCCGGACTGTCCGGCCCGCTGCCGATCCTGTGGGCCAACATCCGCGGCTGGAACAAGCACGAGCGGCGCGGCATCTTCCAGCTCTTCAACTTCACGGTGCTCGCCACCGCACTGGTATTGCAGACGGCCTCGGGCCTCGTCGCGTTCAAGGTGGTCTGGCTCGCAGCCGTCGCCTTTCCCGGCACGCTGATCGGCGCCTGGGCCGGCGCGCGCGTCTATCACGCGCTGAACGACAAGCATTTTGGCGATGTCGTGCTCGGCCTGCTGTTTCTGTCAGGCCTCACACTCGTCTGGAACAGTCTTGGCGCGCATTAGCCCCACGGCGCCGCAAACTGGCGGGAGCCGTGGGGAGCAGGTAACCGTCGCTACGCGGGCGCACGCGCAGGAGGCGCGACGGGCTCGGCTTCCGCTGGCTTCGCGACCTCGTCCTGCGGCAACGGCGCGAAGCGCTTCCTGAACTCGCAGCGCAACAGCCATAGGCTCATTGCAGCCTGGAGCGTGGTCGCCGCAATCGAGAGGTACCAGACGTGCTCGATGCGGAAGCCTGACAGCGTCGACAGCCAGATCGCCGGAAGCGAATAGGTGAACACGCGCGTCGCCGAGCTCAGCAGCACCGGCTTGGTGTTGCCGAGGCCCTGGAACATGCTCGAGCAGGTGAAGATCAGCCCCTGCGCCACCATGTTGAGCGAGATGATCCGCAGGAACAGGAAGGCGATCTCCATCGTCTCCCGGTCGTTGGAGAATCCCGCGAGCAGCAGTTCCGGCTTCAACTGCGCGAGGGCCATGAAGCCGAGCGCCACGACGGTGGTGATCAGCGCCGACTTGACGAAGGTTTCCCGCACGCGCGCGGCGTTGCCGGCGCCGACGTTCTGGCCGGCGATGGGTCCTGCCGCCAGCGCAATGGCGAGCGCCGGCATCTGGATCAGGCCGAGCACGCGCTGTCCGATGCCGAAGCCGGCCTGCGCCGTGGCGCCGAAATCGCGCAGCACGTAATAGACCACCGCCATGAAGATGAACATCATCGCGAACTCGCCGCCGGCCGGCAGGCCGACATCGAGGATGCGCTTCAAATGGCGCGGCTGCGGACGCCACTGCGCCGCGTTGAAGGCGACATAGCGCTCGACCTTGCGGAAATACGCCAGCAGCATCAGCACGCCGGCGGCGACCGCAATCGAGCTCGCCAGCCCCGCGCCGGCGACGCCGAGCGCGTAGCCCGTGCCCCAGCCCGAGATCAGCACCGGCGCGAGCGCGATGTTGATCGCGACCGCGACCGCACGCACGAACATCGCGGGGCGCACGATACCGGTCGCACGCAGCGCCGATGCCAGCACCTGCATGGCGAATTCCAGCGCGAGCGCCGGCATGAACCACAACAGGTAAGTGGTCCCCGCCTCGACCGTGGCCTCGTCCGCCGCGACCGAACGCATGTAGGGGCGCGACAGCACCGCACCCATCGCCAGCGTCAACAGTCCGGCCAGCACCGACAGCACGATCGCCTGGTTGAAGACCAGGTTCGCATCCGGCCGGTCCTTGCGTCCGACGGCATGCGCGATCAGCGCCACCGTGCCGACGCCGAGCACCTGCATCAGGGCGTTGACGAGGAAGCCGGCATTGCCGGCCGCGGCGACGCCCGCTACCGCGGCATCGCCAAGGCCAGAGACGAAGTACAGATCGACCAGCTGGCAGATCATGATCGAGATCATGCCGACCATGATCGGCGGGGCCATGGCCAGGATGTGTCGCACGATGGAGCCGTGTGTCAGGTCTTTCATCTCATTCCATCCTTAGGCCTCGTGACAGCGGGACGTTTACCCCGCTGCCGCGCGCCTCATTCCGCTGCTGCGATCTGTCCGAGCTCCACCACCTGGCGCTCGAACAGGCCGCGATAGATGCCTCCCGGCTTGCCCGCGAGCAGAGCATGCGTGCCTTGCTCGACGATCTCGCCGCGGTCGAACACCAGGATCCGGTCGAGGCTCTTCACCGTCGACAGCCGGTGCGCGATCGCGATCGAGGTGCGGCCTTTCATCAGCCGTTCCATCGCCTGCTGGATCAGCGCCTCCGATTCCGAATCGAGGCTCGAGGTCGCCTCGTCCAGGATCAGCACCGGCGCATCCGCCAGGAATGCGCGCGCCAGCGCCACGCGCTGCCGCTCGCCGCCCGAGAGCTTGACGCCGCGCTCACCGACCAGGGTGCCGTAACCCTTGGGCAGGCGCAGGATGAAGTCGTGCGCATTCGCCAGCCGCGCCGCCTGCTCGATCGCCTCGAGGCTGGCGCCGGGCCGGCCATAGGCGATGTTCTCCGCAAGCGTGCGGTGGAACAGGATCGGCTCCTGCTGCACGATCGCGATCTGGCTGCGCAACGATTGCTGCGTCGCCAGCGCGATGTCCTGCCCGTCGATCAGCACGCGACCGCCGGTGACGTCGTAGAGCCGTTGCACCAGCTTGACGAAGGTGGTCTTGCCGGAGCCGGAGCGACCGACCAGACCGACGCGTTCGCCGGCGCGGATCCTGACCGACAAGCCGTCGTACAGCGGCGCGCGATGGCCGCCATAGTGGAACGTGACGTCGTCGAACACGATCTCGCCGCCCTCGATCGCGATCGGCAGCGCGCCCGCGGCATCGACAATCCCGATCGGCTCGTCATGGATCGCCACCAGTTCGTCCATGTCGTTCACGGCGCGCTGCAGATTGTTGATGTGCATGCCCACGTCGCGCAAATAGGCGTGGATGACGTAGTAGCTCGTCAGCACATAGGTGACGTCCCCGGGCGAGGCATGCCCGGAGATCCACAGCAGCACCGAGCCGCCAATCACCGAGGCGCGCAGGGCCAGCAGCAGCGCGAGCTGCGCCATAGCCGTGTAGTTGTAGCGGAACCAGGTCCGCCGCACCCGCACGCGCCAGCGGTTGACGACGCGGGCGAGCCGCGCGTCCTCGCGCAGCTCCGCGCCGAAGGATTTCACCACCGCATTGCAGGTCAGGGCGTCCGCCAGCGTGCCGCCGACCTTGGTGTCCCAGGCATTGGAGATGCGCGCGGCGGGCGCGATGTAGCGGGTCGAGAACAGCACGGTGATGGCGACGTAAAAGAGCGCTCCCACCGCGATCACGGCGCCGAGCGACGCCCAATGCAGGCCGATCAGGACCACAGAACCCATCAGCACCAGCAGTGAGGGCGCCAACGCCATCAGGATAGTGTCGTTGAGCAGGTCGAGTGCCCACATGCCGCGCGTGATCTTGCGCACGGTGGAGCCGGCGAAGGAGTTGGCGTGCCAGTCCGTCGAGAACCGCTGCACGCGCATGAACGCGTCCTGCGCCACGTCCGTCATGGTCTTCAGCGTGAACGGCACGATCGCCTGGAGACCGATCAGCCTGAGCACCACGGAGGCTGCACCGAGTGCCACGATGGCGCCGAGTGCGACCAGCGCGGCGTGGCGCGCATCGGGGTCGGATGAGCCGCGCGTCAACGCATCAATCAATTGTCCGGAGAAAACCGGCATGAACAGGTCGGCGACGGTCGCGCCCAAGAGGCCGCCGGCGACGACCAGCGTACGCGCCGGCTGCTTCAGCCAGTGCCGGAACACGAAGGGCAGCACCACGCGTATCGCCGCGGGCTTCTTTGACAGAGCGGTCATGGCATCATCCGGCCACTTCGCGCGGGCCGGCTCCATCGGTGGACGCGAGTCGGCCACGGGGGCCGCGACGGCGTCACGTAAGACTGATTTTGACTTGGGAAGCGGAGCGATCGGGACCTGATGCCCAATCGAATCTGGCGGAAGAGGCCTCTAACAGGCCGCGTACATACCGAACCAGGAGATCATCGAGCGCGGGCGTACGATCTGCGAGTGCGACGAAATCATGCAAATCTCCCCGGTTCGAATGAATGAGGTGCGCTTTATAGATGTGCCGCGGGCGATTTGCAACGGGGCCCGCGCGAGATCACGGATGAGTGTTGCAATTTGGTGCGGGGTGCCGCTTCAAACGCGCTGTCATGCCCCGGCTTGACCGGGGCATCCAGTACGCCGCGGCGACAGTTAGCTCACACAATTTCCGCCGCGGAGTACTGGGTCGACCGGTCAAGCCGGGCGACGACACCGACTGTGTGACCCGCTCAGTGCGCGTCGCCGCCGCCGGCCAGCGAGGCCGGCTTGTTCAGCAGCGTCACCAGCAGGCTGAGGCCGAGATAGAATACCGTCAGCACGAAGAAGGCATCGCCAAAGCTCATCACCACGGCCTGGCGGTGCACGATCTGGCTGAGCTGCTTCATCGCCATCAGCGTGGAATCGCCGAGCCCCTGGAATTTCTGCTGGAGCATCGTCAGCGTTTCGGTCGCGGTGGCGTTGGCCCAGGTCACGCGCTCCTGCAGGCGCGTGATGTGCAAATCGGTGCGGTCGTTGAGCACGGTGTTGATGACCGCAAGCCCAACCGCGCCGCCGAGATTGCGCATCAAATTGAACAGGCCGCTCGCGTTCTTCACCCGGTCTGGCGCCAGCGTGCCGAGCGCGATGTTGTTGGTCGGCACCATCGCGAACATCATGCCGATGCCGCGCAGGATCTGCGGCACCAGCAGCTCGTGGAAATCGTAGTCGCGGGTGATCCAGGTCATCTGGTAGGAGCCGATCGCGAACACGATCAGGCCGAACGCGATCATGTAGCGCATGTCGATCTTCACCATGAGCCGGCCGACCAGCGGCGCGACCAGGAACATGGTGATACCAGAGACGAACATGGTCTCGCCGATCATCAGCGCACTGTAGCCGCGCACCTCGGCGAGATAGCGCGGATAGATGTAGGTCAGGCCGTAGAGGCCGATGCCGATGCAGAACTGCAGGAGGCAGCCGATCGCGAAATTGCGGTTGGAGAAGGTGCGCAGGTTGACGATCGGCTCGGCCGCCGTGAACACGCGCCAGAAGAAGGCGATCGCCGAGATCGCGCAGATCCAGGCGCAGATCGCGACCGACGTGTCCTGCATCCATTCATATTGCGGACCTTCCTCCAGCACATATTCCAGCGTGCCGAGGAAGCCGGCCATGAACAACAGGCCCCACCAGTCGAAGCGGTCGAGCAATTCGAAATGCGGCTCGTCGAAATCGACCAGCGCCAGCACGCCCAGCGTGATGCCGATACCGGGCACGACGTTGATGAAGAACAGCCAGTTCCACGACATCAGGTCGGTGATGTAGCCGCCGACCGTCGGCCCGATCGTGGGAGCCAAGGTCGCGACAAGCCCGATGATGGGACCGACGATGTGGAATTTCGTGCGCGGGAAGACGGTGTAGGCCGAGGCGAACACCGTCGGGATCATGCCGGCGCCGAGGAAACCCTGCAGCGCGCGCCAGAGGATCATCTCCTCGATCGTTGTGGCGAAGCCGCAGAGCAGGCTCGAGACGGTGAAGCCGGCCGCCGAGATCGCGAACAAGAGCCGCGTGCCGAAGGCGCGCGACAAGAATCCTGAGAGCGGGATCGCGATGACCTCGGCGATCAGATAGGCGGTCTGCACCCAGGAGACTTCGCTGGAGCTCGCCGACAGACCGGCCTGGATTTCGCTCAAGGAGGCCGAGACGATCTGGATGTCCAGGATCGACATGAACATCCCGAACACCATGATGATGAAAGCGAACAGCCGCTTCGGCGCGATGCGCTCCGAAGCGGGGTTCGCCATCATGGCGGGTGAAGCGGTGGTGGCGGTGGCCATGGTGTCAGCTCGGGCTGGAGCAGGCTGCGAGTTGGGTACACCTCTCCCGCCTGCGGGAGAGGTCGCGCCCACCGGGTCGCGCCGAAGGCGCGCCCGATGACAGGCTCCGGCGCGGGTGAGGGCTCTCTCCACTTGGGGATTGTCCCATTGCGGAGGCACCCTCTCCCCTGCCCTCTCCCGCAAGCGGGAGAGGGAGCCCGGCGTCGCTCGGAGCTATGGTGTCGCCAGGCGCCATCGCAGCAAGTCCTACTGCGGGTGGATCGCGGTGGGATCGTCGAGATCGACCTCGCTGTCGGCGTCGGCCGCGCCCTTGTTGGTGTCGACGGTCGCATAGACCGACATGCCGGCGCGGAGCAGGTTCTGCTTCGCCACCGATTTCGGCACGCGGATGCGGACCGGTACGCGCTGCACGATCTTGGTGAAATTTCCGGTGGCGTTGTCGGGCGGCAGCAGCGTGAACACCGAGCCTGCGCCCGCCGCGATGCTGTCGACCACGCCGGAGAACTTGCGCATGCCATAGGCGTCGACCTTGATCGTCACCGGCTGGCCGGGACGGATGCGCTTGAGCTGCGTCTCCTTGAAATTGGCGTCGATATAGACGTTGTCGAGCGGCACGACGTTGCCGAGCCGCTGGCCGACCGCGACGAAATCGCCGGCGCTGACGAGGCGGTTCGAGAACGTGCCGTCGACCGGCGCGCGCACCGCGGTGAAGCTGAGATCGCGCTCGGCCTTGGCGAGCGAGGTCTTGAGCTCGGCGAGCTGGGCCTGCGCTTCGGCCTGCTGCGCCTTGGTGACGTCGACATTGCTGACGGCGACGTCGTAGGCGGCCTGCGCGGCCTTGACGGCGGCGGCGCCCTGGTCGCGTCCGGCTTCCGAGCTCTCGAAGGTGGCGCGCGAGGCAAAGCCCTTGCTGCTCAGCGCCTGCTGGCGCTCATAGTCGAGGTCGGCGCGCTTGAGGCCGGCTTCGGCCGAGACGAGCTGCGCCTTGGCCTGCGCGACCTGGCTGTCGAGCGCTGCCACCTGGCGGCCGATGCGATCGATGGTCGCCTGCTGGGTCGCGATCTTCGTCGCGGCGGCATCGACCGCGATCTTGTAGTCGCCGTCGTCGATGCGGAAGATGATGTCGCCAGCGCGCACGATGGTGTTGTCGCCGGCAAGGATCGAGGAGATGTGGCCGGCAACGCGCGCGCCGAGCATGGTGTTGTTGGCGCGGACATAGGCGTCGTCGGTCGAGATATAGAAGCGGCCGACCAGCGTGTAATAGCCGGCATAGCTCGCAGCCGCGAGCGCCAGCACGAGACCGACGCCCATCAGGACGAATTTGCGCTTGCCGGATTTTGGCGCGCCGGCAGCAGCGGGCGCGGCCGGCGCCGGTGCGGCCGGCTTGTCGCTCACGGGCTTCTCCGGCGCCTCGCTGTGGCGCTTGGTTTCCTCGGTCACATGGGAGCGCAACTGCTCGGCAAGAGCTGCGGGCGTCTCGGCCGCCGCCTCATCGTTCGCCGACATCGTGTCCACCGTTTCCTGGCGAATGACGCGCGCAGCCTGGTCTCTCGATACGGCCATCAAGGCCTCCTCAAAAAGCACGACCAAGGACGGCCGTCCTGAGGCCGGTTCCTCTCGCTCTCCCAGATATCATTGACCGAACCGTTCGGTCAATATACATATTATCTCGGGCCGGACCCTACTGGCTCGAATCCTTTATTTGCGTTTCTTAGGTCGGCACCTCGTCCAGAAACCTTCCGAGACCCTGAACCAATGGTTGTAGCTGCCAGCGAACGTCTGCACGTCATCCAGGAGGAGGACAGCTCCAAGCGCCGCCAGATCCTCGACGGCGCCCGCAAGGTGTTCATGGATCTCGGTTTCGACGGCGCCAGCATGGGCGAGATCGCGCGTGCCGCGCAGGTCTCCAAGGGCACGCTCTACGTCTACTTCGCCGACAAATGCGCGCTGTTCGAAGCCATCCTCGAGCAGGAGGCGCTCCAGCACGGCCAGGTCGTGTTCAATTTCGATCCCGCCCGCGATGCCGAGACCACGCTGAAGGAGTTTGGCCGCGCCTACATCCATCTGCTCTGCCGGCCCGGCGGCGGATCAGCGATCCGCACCGTCATGGCGATCGCCGAGCGCATGCCCGATGTCGGTCGCCGCTATTATGCGCGGGTGCTGGACAAGACCATCAACCGCCTCTCCGATTATCTCAAAATCCATGTCGCCTCCGGCGATCTCAAGATCGGCGATTGCGACCTTGCGGCCTCGCAGTTCATGGAGCTGTGCAAGGCCTCGCTGTTCCTGCCCTTCGTCTTCCAGGCCGCGCCCGCGCCGTCGGAAGAGCGCATGACCGAAGTGGTCGACAGCGCGGTGCGGATGTTCCTGGCGGCGTATCAAGCGAAATAGCAGCGAGCGGCCGACGCGTTGCGCAGGCCGCTCCCGCGGCATTATATTTGCGGCATGTCCCGTGATCTTCGCCCGCCTGTCGATATCCTCCATTACGAGATCGTCCAGGAACAGGCCTCGGCGCTTGGGCGGATGGGCCGCACGCTCGAACAGGCGCTGGCGCGTTTGCGCGAATTCGACGCCACCCACGCCGCCACGGCAACTGCAGCCTCGATGCAGCCGGCCAGGCGCAAGCTGGTGCTGGAAGCCGGCCAGGCGCTCTGGATGTTCGTGGTGCAACGTGAGGCAACCGGTCTGCGCGACAGCCGCCATATCATGCGAACCTACAACGTTCCGGGCGAAGTGCAGCTCTGCATGGGGCTGGCGCCGGCACCGTCGAAGCCCGGCTCGAAATGACGTCACCGGGACGGTTGGTTGAGAGCTGCTTCTCCGCTGTCGTCCTGGCGAAAGCCAGGACCCATTACCCCAGCGAGATGTTTTAAGAGCAACTTGGGGCGGCCGCGCGCTGCAACGACATGAGCCGGTGGTAATGGGTCCTGGCTTTCGCCAGGACGACGTCGAAGAGACCTGTCGCCTTGCTTACGACGTTCGCCGTTTCTCTGAAACAACACGCCTAATCGTCGGCGTACTCGTCCTCTTCCTGCTTGCGCGTGCTCTTGCGCGTACCGAGCGAGCCCGTGACATAGGGATCGCGCCTGCCGGCGTAAGGGTTGCGCTGCTGGGCGCGGCCCGCGACCTCTTCGCCCGACACTGCGGCGGGCTGGCAGATCAGGCGGCGGCTGGCGCGGCGCATCAGGTCCACGTGAATGTGATCGTAGTGATAGACGTTGGAGCCCGGCGCCAGCACCGTGGTGAAATGCGCGCACGCGCCCGACTGCACGTCGCGCAAAAAGCCCTGCTCTTCCGGCATGCCGCGCCAGCCGTCCTTCACGGTGACGCGGCGGCCGTCGGCGAGCACGAAGGCGGAAATGTCGAGCGCATTGCCGAAGGCGTGCTCGGAGATGTGCGCGTGCGAGTTGCCGTTCATGCCGCGGCAGGAATAGGCGGAGATCTGCTTGATCTCGGCGACACGGGTCCCGAACCAGCGCATCGCCGAGGGCTGCACGGTATCGGCGAGCCAGCGATCGAGCTCGGACACGATCGGACAGGCGAGCGTCGCGGTCGGCCTGATCGCAACCGGGCCGACGGCGGTGACGGGATTGCCCTGCGCCGGACCAAGGCGCGGCAGCGGCTGCTGCGCGGGCGGCTGCGAATAGGGCGCGGGACCGGGCTGCCGCGCCGGATAGCTCGGCGCATTCATGTAGCGCGCCGCACCCGCGGCATCGGTGCCCTCGGGCGGCAGATCGATCTCGTCTTCCTGTGGTGCGACGCCGGGCGCGTTGAGTGACATCGGCCCGGACTGCGCGCCATAGCCGGCCGGCTGGCGCACCGCGCTGTCGGGATAGTTCGACCGCTGCGGATAGGACGATGCCGGATAATTCTGGCTCTGCGGGTAATTCGACTGCGGCTGCACCGGCCAGCGCGGCTGGTTGCCGATGCTGCCGGGCGGGCGCAACGTCTCGTCGGCAAAGCCGTAGCTGCTGGAGGCTTCGCCGATGGCGGCGACCTTGAGCGGATACTCGGCGCCGCACATGCCGGGCCCCGAGATCGGGTCGATGCGGACGATGTCCGCACTCTCCTTGACCGCGCCGGATTTCAGGCATGCGGCTTCCGCCTCGGCCCGCCATGGTTCACGTTCGGCCTGGAAGAAGCCGCGTCCGCAACCCGCTAGCGAAACAAGGACGATGGAGCCGACGAGATACAAACGAACTCCGCGCGTCATGCACGCACGTTCGGTGAATTTACTTAAAGACTCTTCAACACGTTGATTTCAGTGTTCTTTAACCATACTGCGCCGCGCCCGCCGGAACGCTGTGGAGACTGAGCGACAGCGAGGCTGACTTTTTCGAAAAGAGACTTTCTGTTAACCATAAGGATGCGCGCCAGACAGCGTGCATGGAGGGAACGACCTCATGACGTTCGCCGGGAGACTGAGCGTAGTCACCGCGTACCTCGCCATGGCCTTTGTCGCCGCCATCGTGCTCGGCATGATCTAGGGACGTCGATCAATCACGTCGAGGCCGCTCTACTCTCCTCTGGAGGGCAGGGCTATCGCATATGGTTGTTGGCCACGCCTGAATAAACGCCTCGTCCTTCGAGACGACCGCTTCCAGCGGTCTCCTCAGGATGAGGCTAAGCAGCACTTTTTCCCTTGAAACAACTGCTGCCACGCATTCCGCCCTCATCCTGAGGAGCCCGCCTAAAGCGGGCGTCTCGAAGGATGGCCGCAGGAGCTGCTCTCGAATCCGACCGCCTGCCCTCCACAGGAGGGTGACAGAAGCGCTCATTGCTACGACCTCGCGCTCCACTGCTGCGACGAGGTCACCATCTTCTCCTGCTGCTCCTCGACGCGCGTCCAGTCGTTGCCGGAGCACCAGAAGCGGCCGATCGCGCAGGCCTCGACGTAAAGCCTGCCGGAGCTCTTCAGCGTCATCCTCGCATAATAGGTGTTGCCGCTGGAGCGGCTGTAGATGCTGCCGGTCCATGCGTTGTGCGATTTCGGCTTCATGTTGACGAGCACGCTCTCGCCCCGGTCCGACGTCTCGGTGAGCGCATAGCCGCACAGCGCGGGGCCGCAGCGCTCGATGCGGACCGTGCCCCTGGCGCCGGTGCTCTCCCATTCGCCCAGCGGCAAATAGGTCGCCTCGTCGTCGCTGCTCTGTGCGACCGTTGTGCCCTGCTTGCTCTCGGGTCTCGGAGCAACCACCGGCGGCTCCACGCGCGGCGGATCGAGCGTGACAGTCTTCGGCGGCTCCACCCGCTGCAGGTCAACCCGTGGCGGATTGGGACACGGTGCCTCAACTCTTGCTGCCTCGAGTCTTGGCGCCGGCGGCGGCACAGCGGACTGCGACGTCGTCGCAGCAAGGACGGGGACCGTCGGTGCCGATGATGGCGCGACCCCGGTCGGCTGCGGCGGCCGGACCGAAGCGGCCGGAGTGACAGGCTGCGGCGCCTGGACAATCGGTGCGGGCGCAGGCGGCGGGACCGGTGTCGTGTTGACCTCTTCCGCCGGCCGAAGGCTGCGACCGGAAATCGAGACACAGGAGGTGGACCGGCAATTCCTGGGCGCCTCGACATGGAACCGATGACCGCCGATCGAGAAGGAATAGGAACCGGCCTGGGCCGCGGGCGCAATCGCCGTCAACGCGATCAATGTGCCAAGCGAAGTCGCAAGCCGCTTCATCGGCGCCTCCTGTCGTGTCGCGACGAGGTTACGCGGCATGAGCCGCGGCTGAATGTGCGCTGCCTCACCCAGGCGCTCGCCAGCCGTTGTGACGTCCGTCACGGAAGGCGGGACCGGCCCGGCGTAGGGTCGAACCACGCTTCATCCCCCAGCGACTTCAGTCCATCTCGGGACCGCGCAATTTCGGAGGTTGTCATGAACAAGCTCACCATCGCCGCCGCCGCGCTCTTCCTCGCTTCGACCGCCGCCGCGCATGCCGGCAATTCGATCTCGTTCCAGATCGAGGGCCAGCGCATCCGCATCGAGACGCCGCGCAACTGCGCCTCGCTCAATTGCGTGACCATCGTCGCGCCGGGTCTGTCGGACAAGCCGATCAGGCTGAACGACATCAACCTGAAGGGCCTCGGCGGCTCCAAGGACGATGACGTCGACACCACACCGGCTCCGGCCACGACCGCGCAGCCCGCACCGGCTCCCGTGCAGCAGCCCGTGCAGCAGGCGCCGGTTCAGGCGACCGCGCCGGCAGCCCCCGTTGCCCCTGCCCCGACGACGACCGTTACCGCCGCGCCGTCGGTGGATACGACAGCGCAGCCCGCGCCCGTTGCGGCGCCTGCTCCGGTCGCGACCGCGCCCGCTCCGGCTTATGTGCCCGCTCCGGCTCCCGTTGCCGCTGCGCCTGTGGCCGCCCCGAGCTCGCCGATCGGCGTGTGGGCGACCGAAGAGAACAAGGGCAATGTCCGCGTCGAGCAGTGCGGCGCCAATCTCTGCGGCTATGCCGAGAAGACCAACGAGCGCATCCTGATCAACATGAAGCCCGAGGGCTCGAAGTGGAGCGGTCGCATCCGCGATCCGAACTCCGGCCGCAACTACGACTCCACGATCGCGATGAAGGGTTCGAACGCGATGCGCGTGCAGGGCTGCGCCTTCGGCGGCATGTTCTGCGGCGGCCAGACCTGGAAGCGCGTGAGCTGACGCGCGAAGCGCGTCATCCCGTACTATTGTGATCCCGGGCGATGCAAATCATCGACCCGGGATTTGGCGCCACAGCATCACTTTATCCCCTCACCCTGAGGAGCCTGCGCAGCAGGCGTCTCGAAGGGCGAGGCCCGCATCGAGAGCGGGCCTGCATGGTTCGAGACGCGCGCAAGGGCGCGCTCCTCACCATGAGGGGAGAGAGCGGTTCACCCCTCCCATGCGACAGACGTTCATCCGCCATTCAGCCTCACACGGCTGATATCGGCCGATCTCGCCTCGCGTTCTCACCGGGACATCCTCGTGACTTCAATGGTGGCTTGGCGCCGCTCCGTGTTCGCGCTCGTGCTGCTGGCCTTGCCGGTGGCCGGCAGCAGCGTGGCTTTCGCATCCGATGCGATCGAGCTTGCGCAGGCACAGCCACAAGCGCAGCCGACGCCCGAGCCTTCACCGACGCCATCCGCTTCGCCAACACCGGCGCCGGACTCGCAATCCAACTCCGTCGAGCCGATCGGCAACGTCGCGACCGTGACGGGGATCGCGACCGTGATCCGCGACAAGAACTCCTATCCGCTGCGGGTGCGCGACGACATCTATCTCAACGACATCGTGCAGACCTCGTCGAACTCCTCGCTCGGCATCACCTTCAACGATGCGACGACGTTCAACCTTTCGGCCGGCGCCAGGATCACCATCGACAATTACGTCTATGAGGACGGCGGCAAGCAGAACTCGGCGATCTTCGACATCGGCAAGGGCACCGTGGCCTTCGTTGCGGCTGCCGTCGCGAAGACCGGCGACATGAAGATCGCGACGCCGACCGCGACGCTCGGCATCCGCGGCACCACGGGCGTCGTCGACGTGCCCGAGAGCGCGACCGCGAACACCACGAACAACGTCAACATAAAACTCTATCCCGACGCCGACGGCCGGGTCGGCCACATCGAGGTCAACGACCGCAGCAGTGGCGCGCGGCTCGGTGCGCTGACGCAAGCCGCGAGCGGCTTTGCCATTCGCCCGGGCGCAGCTACGGCTGGCGTCATGCGCTTTGCAGCCGTGCCGATCACGATTCCCGCGCAGCAGATCGCGCGCGACCGCGGCTTCGTCAGCCAGGTGCATCTGGCCCAGACCACGGGCCGGCAGATCGTGACCGAGCAGCGCGACTTCCGCCGCGCCAATCCGGCCGCGATCAGCCGCATTCCGCGGCCGGCGCAACCGCCGCAGCAGCAGCAATTGCGGCCGACCACCGCGCCGGGGCAACAGCCGCAGCGGCCGAACGGCCAGCCCGGCCAGAACAACCGTCCGGGCCAGCAGCAGCCGGGCACGCCAGGCCGGCAGGGAACACAGCAAGGCACGCAACCGCCGCAGCGGCAGGGCCAGCAGCAACAAGGCCAGCAGCAGGGTGCAGGACAGCCGGCAGGTACGCCGCGCACCGGACCGGGCCCGCGGCCGGGCGGAGCGCCGCAGACGCAGCCGTCACGCGCCGGCCAGACTCCCACGCAGCCCGGAGGAGCCGTGCCACCGCAGCCGGGCGCGACACCGCAACCGCAAACGCCGCGCACCGGATTGCAGCCGGGCCAGCGGCCCGCGGCTCAACAGCCGGGCATCCAGCGACCGGGCGGCTTCCAGCAGCGCCTGCCCGCCGCACCACCCCCCGTAGCGCCACGCAAGCCGGCGCCCGCTCCGAAGGAGAAGAAGGAGCGACGGTGAAGTGTGGCGTGCGTCAACGCGCTCGGTGCGCTCCCTCGCCCCGTTCTTACGGGGAGAGGGTTGGGGTGAGGGGCTGCTTCCGCGAGCTTGATTTCAATTGTGGGCGGAGTAGCCAACTCGATAGTTGTCGTGCGAGTCGGATGGACTTCCATTCTTGCGACAGCACGCCTTGCCCCTCACCCGGATCGCACCGGACGATGCTGCGCATCGCCGGGGCTTCCGACCTCTCCCCGCCGAAGAGCGGGGAGAGGTAAACAGACCTCACGCCTCGCCGCGCAGCCAGGCCTTCACCTTTTGCAACAGGCCGTGCCGCAGCTCCTCGACGGAGGCGGCTTCGGCCGGCGTCAGCGTCTGCAAGGCGGCATCGATATCGTCCGCCGCGAGCGACGGCTCGGGCGCCGGCGACGGCACAAGTCCCGCCGCCGCGAGCGCGATCGGGCCGATCTGCGTCAGGAAGGCGCGCTCATATTCGCGCGACAGGCGGGCGATCGCATCGTCCAGCGTCAGCCAGTCCACCGCCTTGATGTCGTTCATCAGCTTGCGGACCGGACCGCCGTCGGCCTCCATCCGCCAGAAATGCACGACTTTCGAGCGGCCGCCGGACTGGTAGACCAGCGTGCCCAAAAATTCGTGGATGGCGACGTCGTGGCCGGTCTCTTCCAGCACCTCGCGGTGCGCGGCTTCCTTCGGCGTCTCGCCGTCGTCGAGCTTGCCCTTGGGCAAGACCCATTCATTGCGCTTGCGCTGACGCACGACTGCAACCAGCGGCACCGCTCCCCGCCGCAACACAATACCACCCGCCGCCATCACCGGCGCCCGCGCCATCACCAAATCCGTTCGATCGAATCGTCCCCGAGAGACGATATAGGCGGCGGGGACGGCGGATTGAAGGCTACTTTCTCCTGAGCAGCGCCTGGCCCGCGCGAATGCGCGTGCCCTCGGCGATGCCGTCGCAGAAGGTAAAATCGCCGGGCGCGAGGATGATGATGGTCGAGCCATGCTCGAACCAGCCGAGCTCCTCGCCCTTGCTCACCTTGACGTCGCAGGGAAAGTTGACAGGGCCGCGGGTCTGCGCGTTCAGCACCATGTCGAGGAAATGTAGGCGGATGCTCGCGACCAGAATCGCGGCCACCGGCACCAGCGTCACCGCCTCGCCAGTCGAAAGATGCGTCCGGATCACCGCGCGCTCGTTCTTGCAGAACAGTCGCTCGACCCGCTTCAAGGCGATCGGGTTGACGTTCCAGACGTCGCCATGGATCAGCGTGACACGTTCGATATGCGCGTCATAGGGCGCGTGGAAGCGGTGATACATGCTCGAGGTCAGCCGCAGCGTGACGAAGGAGCCGTTGCGGTGCTGCTCGACGAGCGCTGAGTCACCAAGCAAGTCCAGCAGCGAATAGGGCGCGCCCTTGACCTGAAACAGTTCGGTGTCGGCGATCTTCCCGTGCGCGCCGACGATGCCGTCCGAGGGGCTTGCGACAATGGATGGGTCGGCATCAAATGGCCGCAGGCCCGGCTTCAGCTCCCGGGTGAAGCAGTCGTGCAGGCTCTTGAAATGAGTCTTGCGCGCCTCCGACAGGTCGAGGTCGGAGAACAGCTTCCACAGCGCGATCGAGAAGTCCCGCACGAAGGGATTCTCGATCTTGGAGAACCAGCCCATGAAGCGGGTCAGGGCCGCGCGCGGGATGCGGTTGGTCAACAGGAAGTTGAGGTCTTCCTGCTGGGTGAAAGAGGCGATGATGGCTTTGACTGTCATGAATCTGTCAGCTCGCAGTATTAGCGCTTGTTGTCATGGAAACGACACTCCCGATTCTCTCATTTTCCGTGGCCGCCGCAGCGTCCGCTGCCGCCGCCTTCCCGAAGATCAAGGCGCGGGTCGAACTGTCCCGCGCCAAGCACCGGTCGCTCGCGGGGCACTCCAAGATGTCGCGCCGGGTGGCAAAGCTGCTCCCGTTCTACGAGTTCGAAGGCGACAAATATTTCGGTTGCGACGGCGCGCCCGCGAACATCGTGGCCCAGCGCAAGGACGCCTTCTTCCGCCTCGCGCGCCTCTACGCCGATCGCTACCCCAAGGGCCGCGCGATGACGAAGGAGGCGGCGGAGACGATTTCCGACCTGAACTTCACCGAGAGCTACCGCGTCCCGTTCCAGTTCTCGCGCCTCGTCCGCGAGCATTTGGGCACCTCGACCTTCATGGAGTCCTCGCGCGGCGTCACTGTCACCGATGTCGACGGCAACACCTCCTACGACCTCACGGGGTCCTACGGCGTCAACATCTTCGGCAACGACTTCTACAAGGAATGCATCGAAGGCTCCGAGAAGCGGGCGCATGCGCTCGGCCCGGTGCTCGGCCCCTATCACCCCGTCATCCTCGAGAACGTGCAGCGGCTCTGCCAGATCTCCGGCCTCGACGAGGTCTCGTTCCACATGTCCGGCACCGAGGCCGTGATGCAGGCGGTGCGGCTCGCGCGTTACCACACCAAGCGCACGCATCTGGTTCGTTTCGCCGGCGCCTATCACGGCTGGTGGGGCGACGTGCAGCCCGGCGTCGGCAATCCCATCCCCGCGCACGAGACCTACACCCTCTCCGAGATGTCGGAGAAGACGCTGCACGTCCTGCGCACGCGCAAGGACATCGCCTGCGTGCTGGTCAATCCGCTGCAGGGGCTGCATCCCAACGTCAACGCGCCCGGCGATTCCTCGCTGGTCGATTCCTCCCGCGGCGGCAACTTTGACCGCGCGGCGTACACCGAGTGGCTCAAGAAGCTTCGCGAAGTTTGCACCGAGCGCGGCATCGTGCTGATCTTCGACGAGGTCTTCGTCGGCTTCCGCCTCGCTGCCGGCGGCGCCCAGGAATACTTTGGCGTCAAGGCCGACATGGTGACCTACGGCAAGAGCCTCGCCGGTGGCCTGCCGGTCGGCGTGGTCTGCGGCAAGAAGGAGCTGATGCGCCGCTTCCGCGACGATCGTCCCGCCGACATCTGCTTCGCCCGCGGCACCTTCAACTCGCACCCCTACGTCATGACAGCGATGGACGAGTTCCTGAGCCGACTCGCAAGCCCGAACTTCCGCGCCGTCTATGACGGGCTGGAGGCAACCTGGAACGGCCGCGTCAGGAAGCTCAACGAGATGATGGAGAACGCCGAGCTGCCGGTGCGGTTCGCCAACTTCTCGTCGATCTGGACGGTGAAATACACCACGCCGTCCCGCTACAACTGGATGCTGCAATACTACCTGCGCGCCGAAGGCCTGGCGCTGAGCTGGGTCGGCACCGGCCGGCTGATCTTCAGCCTCAACTACACCGACGCCGACTTCACTGAGGTTGCCGAGCGTTTCGTTCGCGCGGCGCAGAAGATGAAGGCCGACGGCTTCTGGTGGCACGACGGCGTGCTCACCAACAAGAACATCAAGCGGCAGATCCTGAAAGAAATGCTGGCCAAGCGCTTTGGACGCTGAGGCTGGTTCTCTCCACATAACCACCGTCATTCCGGGGCGGTCCGCAGGACCGAACCCGGAATCTCGAGATTCCGGGTCTGGTCCTTCGGACCATCCCGGAATGACGGCATTTGTGGCCGCGCTCGATCCCACTTCCCCGCGCGCGGGGAGAGGCGAAGAGAGCCCCAAGACGTGGATGCCCGGCACGAGGCCGGGCATGACGTAACCATCAGACATCGGAGTGTGGCGTGTGCGCAGCGCGCTCAGGCGTGCTGCTCTTCGAGCACGGGCTCGTCGATAAAGCCGAGCGTGTGCTCGGGGTTGAGGTGCAGACCGGGGTCCATCAGCTCGCCGCGCATCAGGGCGAGCGGAGCACCGCGATAGAGCATCAGGTCGTGGAAGGGGTCGGTCAGGATCTTGGTCATCCAGACGAGACCGGTCTCGACGTCGCGGATGAAGAACAGGTGCACGGTGCGGAACAGAAGACCGCCGCCGCCGACCACGAGCCAGATCTTGGCGACCTGACGCATGAAGTCGGTCGCGCTCGCCCAGGGCGTGAACAGGCCGAACAGCGTCGGATCGGCGAACAGCACCAGCGGCGACAGCGCCCAGATCGCCATCAGCACCACCTTACGCTGAAGGTTGTAGCCGACCTTGATCTCTTCCTTGTACTCGTGCGTCGCCTGGTTGATGTGGTCGTAAGTGTGCGGCTCGAAGAAGAAGTGACCGGCCTGGCGCGAGGTCATCGACACCAGCCAGCCGACCAGCGCGGAGACCACGGGATCGATGAACAGCCAGACATAGGCAAAGAGAAAGCTCAGCGCGCTGACGAAGTGCAGGCTCTGATTGATGCGGCTGTGGTGATAGTAGCGATGGTCGTCCCAGCGCTGGATCCGCAGCTGCTCGAGATAGTTCTTGATCATGCTCTCCCCCAAAATGCTTTCGGGTTCAGGATTTACAGGGATTCGATGTAGGCCGTGTGACATCATCATTTTGTCATGTGACGATGTGCAGCGGCGCGATGACGCACGTCTTACTCTCTCCCCTCATCCTGAGGAGCGCGGAACGCGCGTCTCGAAGGATGAAGGCCGAGCTGCAGCAGCGGGGGCCTTCATGGTTCGAGACGGCGCTTGCGCGCCTCCTCACCATGAGGGGCGACAGTCAAGCCGCCTTGGCGACGTCGACCTTGCGGAAGCGCACCAGCGAGAAATGGCCGAGCGGCGGAATCAGGCGGCGCTCGGCGAGTTCGATGCCGTTGGCGCCGGCGAGCCACTTGGCGTAACGCGACCAGGCGAACTCGGCGGTGCGGAAGCCGAGCGGACGCACCACCGGCTGCAGCTTCTGCTCGATGAAGCGGCGCATGCCGGCATCGGCGCTGACGCGGGTCAGGATGATCAGCTCGCCGCCCGGACGCAGCACGCGGGCGAACTCGTCGAGCGCCTTCTCCGGATTCGGAACGGCGGTGACGACATACTGCGCCATCACGACGTCGAACGAGTTGTCGGGGAATTCGAGCTTCTCGGCGTCCATCACCGCGAGGCCCTCGACATTCTTCAGATTGCCTTCGGTGACGCGCTGGCGCGCCTTGTCGAGCATGGCTTCCGAAATGTCGGTGCCGAAGATGCGCAGGTGCGGCGCGTAAAGCGGCAGCGAGATGCCGGTGCCGACGCCGACCTCGAGCACGCGGCCGCCGATCTTGTTGGTGGCTGCGATCGCCGCCTGCCGGCCCTTGGCGAACACGCCGCCGAACACGAGATCGTAGACGGGCGCCCAGCGATCATAGGCCTGCTCGACCGTGCCGCGGGTGAGGTCGAGTTGCTGGGTGCCGTCAAGGTTCATGATCTTAGCCATCGATGAGGTTCTCGCTGTGGATCCAATGAAAGGTCAACCGCGCACCGGCCGCCGCGCCATGCGAGGCGAAGCGCGCAGGACGCGGCTGGGCTGAAGTGAGGTGAGATTTCCGACGAACTGGCGCGCGCTGTTTTCCCAGGAACGCTCCAGCGCAAAATTACGGCAGGTCTCGCGCGACATGGTGAGTGCGCGCAGGCACGCGGTACGCAGATCGTGGTCGATCGCGCCGATCGGGTGATCGGCGATGACGTCCTTCGGGCCCGTCACCGGAAACGCCGCAACCGGCGTACCGCAGGCGAGCGCCTCGAGCTGCACCACGCCGAACGTGTCGGTCAGGCTCGGAAACACGAACACGTCCGCGGCGGCGAGATGCGCGGTGAGATCGGCCCCCTTCTTCTCGCCCAGGAACACCGCGTCGGGATACTTCTTCTCCAGCGCCGCCTTCTGCGGGCCGTCGCCGACGACGACCTTGGTGCCGGGCAGGTCGAGCGAGAGGAACGCCTCGAGGTTCTTCTCCACCGCCACGCGGCCCATGGTCATGAAGATCGGGCGCGGCAGGTCGAGCGTTGCAGGATGATCGGGATGGAACAGCTCGGTGTTGACGCCGCGCGTCCAGAAGCCGAGCCGCTTGAAACCGCGCTCGGACAGCTCCTGCCGCAGCGAGGGCGTCGCCACCATGGTCATCGCGGCGGCATCGTGGAAATGGCGCAGCACGGCGTAACCGACGGCATCGGGGATGCCCGTCCGCACCGAGACGTATTCCGGAAACCGCGTCGTGTAGGAGGTGGTGAAGGCGAGGCCGTTGCGACGGCAATAGGCCCGCGCGGCCCAGCCGATCGGGCCTTCGGTCGCGATGTGCAGCGCCTCCGGCGCGGCCTTCTCGATCCGCCGCGCGATCTCTTTCGCCGAGGGCAGCGCGATGCGCAGGCCCGGATAGGTCGGCAACGGCCAGGACGGAAAGCCGTCCGGGGTGAGGAAGTCGATCTCGACGTCGAGCGCCTTGGCCGCGTTCGCCAGCGAGGTCAGGGTGCGGACCACACCGTTGACCTGCGGATGCCAGGCGTCAGTCGCGATTAATACCCGCATGGGGAAATCCCGAGAGTTTGATGATTCTCGGCTTTCGACCATCAACCAAGGATATTTCAGGCGTGTGACGTCATAGAAGTGTCGGCCCGCTGTTTTGTTCGTTAACGGACCCCTGCGGCCACGAAACTGTCATGAAACAATCCTTGCCGCATGAAACCGTTTTCGGTTTTCCGCGCAAATGTCCCGAAACGTTTTGCCGTTAGTGATTTAGGCAACGGAGCACCGCAACGGTGCCGCGGTGGCTTTTCAAACACCGAGCAAACAGGGGCGATCAATGTTCAATCTGGATACTTTCAAGACGTATTCGCGCGCCGTTGCTTTTGGCGCAGTCGCGATCTCCGCCATCGCGTTCGCAGGCCCGGCCAAGGCCGCGCCGGTGCAGCTCTTCCCCTTCTTCCAGCCGCTGCCGCCGATGGCGGCGCCGCAGCCGCTGCAACCCTATCAGCCCTATCAGGCGCCAACCTACCAGACCGAGCCGTCTGAGGATCAGGACGTGGTCGAGATGCCGGCCCGCTTCCGCCGCCAGACCGTCGCTTACGCGACGCGCGAGGCGCCTGGCACGATCATCATCGATACGCCCAACACCTATCTCTATTACGTGCTCGGCAACGGCCAGGCCCTGCGCTACGGCATCGGCGTCGGCCGCGACGGTTTCACGTGGTCGGGCATCCAGTCGGTGACCAGGAAGGCCGAGTGGCCGGCCTGGACCCCGCCGCCGGAGATGATCGCCCGCCAGCCCTATCTGCCGCGCCACATGGCCGGCGGCCCCGGCAACCCGTTAGGGGCCCGCGCCATGTATCTCGGCGGCACCATCTACCGCATCCACGGCACCAACGCCCCCGAGACCATCGGCAAGCGCGTCTCGTCCGGCTGCATCCGCCTGACCAACGATGACGTCACCGACCTCTATTCCCGCGTCAACGTCGGCACCAAGGTGATCGTGCTGCCGATGACCGAGCGCCGCGCGGACCTCGGCGCCGCGACGCGCTAGACAACAGGACATTGTGACGCGAACGGCCCCGGAACCCACCGGGGCCGTTTTCGTTTGCAACGTGCACTCCGGGCGACCTCGTTTGGAGAAGCACTCCTCATGGAGGCGCAGATGCAGTCACGCCTGCAAACATCGCTAACCACATGGCTGCGCGTGATCGCCAGCGCGGGAGCGTCGACGCTGATCCTGTCCGCCCCCTCCTCGCTCGCACAGCAGCCGACGAACGACGACGCGGTTCAACAGGCCTTCAACAATGCCTGCCGCACCTGCCACTCCGTGAAGGAAGGCGACAACCGCCTCGGTCCCAACCTCAACAAGATCGTCGGACGAAAGGCCGGTGCGCTGCCGGACTACAATTATTCGTCGTCGATGAAAGAAGCCGGCTTCGTCTGGGACCAGGACAAGCTCACCCGCTTCATGGTCAAGCCGGACGAGGTCGTGTCCGGCAACAAGATGCAGCCCTATGGCGGCGTCTCGGCGGAGGAAGCGGCGAAGGTGGCCGCTTATCTGCAGGCGGCGTCGGGCTCGCAATAACAGCGCCGGTGCCGCGTGCTGAAGCTTGCATAGGAAATCGCGGCGCATCCTTCGAGACGCCCGCCTGCGGCGGGCCCTCAGGATGAGGGCTGAGTGTGCGGCGGCGCTCTTGCTGCGGCACGAATGCCAGTTAGCCTCATCCTGAGGAGACCGCGAAGCGGTCGTCTCGAAGGACGAGGCTTCACTCGGACGGAGACCTCTGACCGCCCCGCCGCTCCGCGATCAACCTCAGCCACGCGGCCGAATGAAACGCGCTCATCAGGAGATACATCGGCACCATCCCGCCGAGCAGAGACCCCTGCCCGGCGCCGCACAGCATGTCCGCCGGACCGCCGCCGAGCGCGGCGGTCAGCACGGCCATGACCGCGAAGGTGGGCGTCGCCGCCAAGGCCAGCCATCTGGCGAGGCGGCGCGCGGCCGTCACGCCATCGCGACCGGCGCCAACGGTTGCGCTTGCGGGACTAGTCACGACCTTCCGCGGCCTCCTTGCGAAACGCCTTCTCGCCGGCGTCCGAGATCTCGACCCATTTCTTGTCGGGCGCGGCGTCTTCCGTGTAGCTGTCGTGCCAGTTCCACCATTTGTAGGTCGGCGTTTGCGGATAGCCCTTCGGCGAATCCTCCCAGACCTCCTGGCGGCCGAGCGGGGTGATGTCGAGATAGTTCCAGGTGCCGCCCATCTGTTCATCGCCGCGGCTCTTGACGAAATAGGTGCGGAAGATGCGGTTGCCGTCGCGGTAGAACACGTTGGTGCCGTGCCATTCGTCCACGCCGAAATCCTTGTCAAAACTGTCGGTGACCGTGACCCAGGGCATGGTCCAGCCCATCCGCTTCTTCAGCCTGATGATGTCGGCCTGCGGCGCGCGCGAGGCGAACACCAGCGTGGTGTCGCGGGCGTTCAAGTGCGAGACATGAGCGACCTGGTCGGCCACCATGGAGCAGCCGCGGCAGGCATGATCGGGCCAGCCGAACACGCCGGGCTCGAAGAAGGCGCGGTAGACGATCAGCTGTCGCCGGCCCTGGAACAGATCAGCCAGACTGACCTTGCCGCCGGGCCCCTCGAACGCATAGGTTTTGGCAACTTCCATCCATGGCATGCGCCGGCGCTCGGCGGCCAGGGCGTCGCGGGCACGGGTATGCGCCTTTTCCTTCACGAGCAGTTGCTGGCGGGCGGCCTCCCAGTCCTGCGCCGACACCACCGGCGGGGTCTGCATGGCGGTCTGTCCGTTGGTTCCGGCTTTTTCTGCTGATGTCATCATGACTCTCCAAAGCTTTTGCTTGACGTCCTGCCAACGATTTCTGGCACCAAGCGGTTGCGCGGTGGGAGTAACAAGTGTGGCGGGATTGACATGGAGTCGCTGATCACCGCCGCCGCACGCGCATTGGAGGCCGGCGATCCCCTGGGCGCGCTGAACCGCGTTGCGCTGCGCAACGATGCACCGTCGCTGGCGCTGCGCGGCATCGCGATGGCGCAGCTCGGCGATCTCGCCAAGGCCAAGGCGCTGCTGCGCAGCGCTGCGCGCGCCTTCGGTCCGCGCGAGGCTGTGGCGCGTGCAAGGTGCGTGGTGGCCGAAGCCGAGATCGCACTCGTCTCACGCGATCTGGGATGGCCGCCACATGCGCTCGCGGCCGCGCGGGCGACACTCGCAAAGCACGGCGATCTCGCCAATGCCGCACATGCCGGTCACATCGAGGCGCGCCACCTTCTCCTGCTCGGACGGCTGGACGACGCCGAGCACACGCTGGCGGGGCTTGGCACCGCACCGCTTCCGCCCGCCTCTCAGGTCGTCCGCGAACTCGTGATTGCCGGCATCGCAATCAGGCGGCTGAAAACGAAGGATGCGCGCGCGGCGCTCGACCGCGCGGCCAGTGCAGCGCGACAAGCAAGGATCCCGGCGCTCATGGCCGAGGTGGACAGCGCGACCCTAATCCTCGACACCCCGGCCGCGCGCCTGATCGCACGCGGCGAAGAACATCCGTTGCTGCTCGGAGAGGTCGAAAGGCTGGCGACCTCGACAGCGCTGGTCGTGGACACCTTCCATCATGTCGTGCGCAGGCAAGGCGTCGTCGCCTCGCTCGGCACGCGGCCGGTGCTGTTCGCGCTCGCCCGCCTTCTGGCGCAGGCCTGGCCGGCGGATGTCTCGCGAGAGAGGTTGATATCGGGTGCGTTTCAAGCAAGGCACGTCGATGAGTCGCACCGCGCGCGATTACGGGTCGAGATCGGGCGGCTCCGCACCCAGCTCAGGTCACTGGCCGACATCAACGCGACCAGGCAGGGATTCGTGCTGGCGCCGCGGAAGACGCGCGATGTCCTCGTGCTGGCGCGGCCCGTGGAGGAGAAGCACGCCGCCCTCCTCGCCTTTCTCACCGACGGCGAGCCCTGGTCGAGCTCGGCGCTCGCCCTTGCGCTCGGAATCAGTCCGCGCACCGTGCAGCGAGCGCTCGAGCAGCTGGCGCGGTCGAACAAGGTCCAGTGCTTCGGACACGGGCGCGCGCGCCGCTGGATGATGCCGCCCGTCCCGGGTTTCCCGACAGGCTTGTTACTCCCCACGCCGCTCCTGAAGACGTAAGGTGCATCACCTCATAGGGATCAGACACATGAAGCGTTCAGCTGCCGAGATCGTAAGGGAATACGGACCTTTTGACGGCGTCGAAGCCGTGCATGGCGTCACCTATGACGGCACCCATGTCTGGTTCGCATCCGGCGACAAGCTGAACGCGGTCGATCCGTCCAGCGGCGAGATCGCGCGCTCCATCGACGTCGCCGCGCATGCGGGAACGGCGTTCGACGGCCGCCACCTGTTCCAGATCGCGGAGGACCGCATCCAGAAGATCGATGCGGCGACCGGCAAGGTGCTCAGCACGATCCCGGCGCCTGGCGGCGGTGGCGACTCCGGGCTGGCCTGGGCCGAGGGCTCGCTCTGGGTCGGGCAATATCGCGAGCGCAAGATCCATCAGATCGATCCCGAGACCGGGACGGTGCTCCGCACCATCGAGAGCAAGCGCTTCGTCACCGGCGTGACCTGGGTCGACGGCGAGCTCTGGCACGGTACCTGGGAAGGCGAGGACAGCGACATTAGGCGTGTCGACCCCGAGACCGGCAAGGTGCTGGAGCAGCTCGACCTGCCCGCAGGCACCATGGTCTCGGGCCTGGAGTCCGACGGCGGTGACCGCTTCTACTGCGGTGGCGGAGATCGCGGCAATGTGAGAGCGGTCCGCCGTCCGCGGCGCGGCTAGGTGCGCGATATGCGGCAACGCGCATTCGCAAGCGTTAACCTGTTCGCCCCAATTCCACCCCACCGGTGCGCTCTAGCGCCCTCCTCGCCCGCCCTGTAAAATCCCCGCCGGGGCGGCTTGGGGGATTGATGCGACTGACGTTGAATCTGAAGACTATCCTGATCGCCGTCGCGGTGCTCGCGGCGTCGTTCTTCATCAGCCTGAAGGCGATGGACTTGCTGTCGCCGCGCGCGACGAATTCAGCGCCGCCGGTCGCGCAACTGCCGCCGTTGCCGCCGGTCTCGAAGAGCTCGATCGTGGTCGCGCCGGTCGCCATCGCGCTGTCGGCGATCCGCGAGCAGGCCGAGAAGGCCGCGCCGCGCAATTTCGCCGGCAAGGCCGACAATCCGATCTCGCAGATCCTGGAGAACGCCGATATCGGCTGGACCGCCGTGCGCGGACCGATGGCGGCCGCCGGCGACAAGGACGTGCTGACGATCTCGACGCCGCTCAGCGGCAAGCTCAACGTGACCGGCTCGCTGTCGGCGAAGGCCACCGGCGCGCTTGGCGACGCGCTCGGCAGCGTGCTCGGCGGTGACGCGGCGAAACGGATCGGCGCGGTCAACATCAAGAATCTGAACGCCAGCGCCGAGATCAAGGGCAATGTCATCGTCACCTCGCGGCCGAAGCTCGCGGCGAACTGGCATCTGGAGCCCAATCTCGGCGCCCAGGTCAATCTCGGCGACACCAACCTCAATGTCTCCGGCGCCAAGGTCAACGTGCCGGCGCAGGTGAAGCCGCTGATCGACAAGAATGTCGGCGAGCAGATCAACATCGTCTCCGAGCGCATCCGCAACGATCCTTCGCTGCGGGAGAACGCCAAGGTGCAATGGGCCAAGGCTTGCCGCTCGATCCCGCTGCAAGGCTCGGGCAGCTCGGCCGCGCTGCCGCCGCTGTGGCTGGAGATGAAGCCGGTCCGCGCCATCGCGGCGCAACCGCGCGTCGATGCGCAGGCGGTGACGCTGCTGCTTGGCCTCGAGGCCGAGACACGCGTGACCTCGACGCAGACCAAGCCGGACTGCCCGTTCCCCGACAAGATATCGATCGTGCCGCCGACCGGCACCGGCGTGAGCATCGGCGTGCCGATCGACGTGCCCTTCACCGAGATCAACAAGCTGATCGCCGCGCAGATGGTCGGCCACACCTATCCCGAGGACGGATCGGGCCCGGTCGACGTCACCGTGAAGAGCGTCAACGTGATTCCATCCGGCGACCGGCTGCTGATCTCGCTCCTGGTGCGCGCCAAGGAAAAGAAGAGCTGGCTCGGCCTCGGCGCGGAGGCGACGGTGCATATCTGGGGCCGGCCGATGCTCGACCAGGCACAGCAGACGCTGCGGCTCGCCGACATCCAGCTCGCGGTCGAGTCCGAGGCGGCGTTCGGCCTCTTGGGAGCTGCGGCGCGCGCCGTCGTGCCGCAGATGCAGCAGGCGCTGGTGCAGAAGGCGACGCTCGACCTGAAGCCGATCGCCGCCAACGCGCGCGAGAAGATCGCGGCCGCGATCGCCGACTACCAGAAGAGCGAGGACGGCCTCAAGGTCGACGCCAAGATCGACAGCCTGACGCTCGCCGACATCGCCTTCGACTCCAAGACGCTGCGCGTGGTCGCCGAAGCCGGCGGAACGCTCAATGTGTCCGTGACCAAGCTGTCGGGGATGTAGCGCGCCTCACTCACCGGGCCTGCACGCCTCTTCGCCGCTTGCGCCGCTGGCATTCTCGCCGGAGGATGCTAGTCTCACACAGCATTGTAGGGGACAACGCGAGGACAACATGGAAGCCGGCATGGTCACGCCTGCGCCGGCATTGGTGCGCTTTTCCGGCATTCAGAAGACCTATGATGGCGAGAACCTCGTGGTGAAGAACCTCGATCTCGACATCAGGAAGGGCGAGTTCATCACGCTGCTCGGCCCGTCGGGCTCGGGCAAGACGACCACGCTGATGATGCTGGCCGGCTTCGAGGTTCCGACCCAGGGCGAGATCTATCTCGCGGACCGGCCGATCAAGAACGTGCCGCCGCACAAGCGCGACATCGGCATGGTGTTCCAGAACTACGCCCTGTTTCCGCATTTGACGATCGCGGAAAACATCGCCTTCCCGCTCTCCGTTCGCAAGACGAGCAAGGCGCACGTGCAGGAGCGCGTCAGCGCGGCGCTGCGCATGATCAAGATGGAAACCATGGCGCAGCGGCGGCCCGGGCAGCTCTCCGGCCGCCAGCAGCAGCGCGTGGCGCTGGCCCGCGCGCTGGTGTTCAATCCGCAACTCGTGCTGATGGACGAGCCCCTGGGCGCCCTCGACAAGCGCCTGCGGGAGCAGATGCAACTGGAGATCAAGCAGCTGCACGAGACGATGGGCATCACCATCGTCTACGTCACCCACGATCAGAGCGAAGCGCTGACCATGTCGGACCGCATCGCCGTGTTCAACGACGGCATCGTGCAGCAGATCGACAGGCCCGACGCGCTGTATGAGCATCCGGTGAACAGCTTCGTCGCCCACTTCATCGGCGAGAACAATGTGCTGGCCGGCACCGTCGAGACGATCGACAAGGACTTTTGCCGCGTCGCGCTGGCTGGCGGCGGCGTCGTGACCGCACGGGCGATCAATGTCTCGGGCGCGGGCGCATCGACCTCGCTGTCGGTACGGCCGGAGCGCGTCGCGATTGTTCCGGATGGCAGCGCCAGCGACGGACCGAACCGGCTGCCGGCAAAAGTGCAGAACACCATCTATCTCGGCGACCACGCGCTGGCCGTGCTCGAGGTCGCCGGCAACGGGGAGTTCATGGTCAAGCTTCAACCGGGAGCGTATCACGGCCTCACACATGGCAGCCTAAGACCTGGCGAAAGCGTCTTCATCACCTTCCGCCCCGAGGACTGTCTCGCCCTCGATCCCGTCTGATCCAGCGATCAACGTCAACGCAACGCACACGAAGAAGGAACAACGACCATGCTGAAGCGCAAGACTGGCAAGATTGCTCTGGGGTTCGTCGCGGCGTTCAGCGCCAGCGCTGCGCTGGCCACGGCTGCGCAAGCGCGTGACCTCACCGTCGTGTCGTGGGGCGGCGCGTATCAGGATGCCCAGAAGAAGGTCTATTTCGAGCCGTTCAAGAAGGTATCAGGCGTTGCCATGAACGACGAATCCTGGGACGGCGGCGTCGGCGTGTTGCGCGCCAAGGTGCAGGGAGGTGCCGCCACCTGGGACGTCGTCCAGGTCGAGAGCGACGAGCTGGCGGTCGGCTGCGAGGAAGGCCTGTTCGAGAAGCTGGACTATTCCAGGATCGGCGGCGAGGCCGCCTATATCCCGCCGTCGGTCAATGCTTGCGGCGTCGGCGCCATCCTCTACGATTTCGTCCTCGGTTACGACAAGGACAAGCTGAAGCAGGCCCCGAGCGGCTGGGCCGACTTCTTCGACACCAAGAAGATTCCCGGCAAGCGCGCCTTGCGTCAGGGCCCGAAGACCACGCTGGAGATCGCCCTCATGGCCGACGGCGTCGCGCCGAAGGACGTCTACAAGGTGCTGGCGACCGACGAAGGTGTCGATCGCGCGTTCAAGAAGCTGGACACCATCAAGGGCGACATCGTGTGGTGGAAGGCTGGCGCCCAGCCGCCGCAATTGCTCGCCTCCGGCGAGGTGGCGATGACCTCGGTCTACAATGGCCGCATCGACACCGCGAACAAGAACGAGAAGAAGAACTTTGGCATGGTGTGGGACGGCGCGCTCTTCACCCTCGACAGCTGGGTCATCCTGAAGGGGAGCCCGAACAAGGACGCGGCCTACAAGTTCCTCGACTTCGCAGGCAAGGCGGAGAACCAGTCGAAACTGTCGGAGAACATCGCCTATGGCACCTCGAACAAGGACGCAGCCGGCCGGCTCGCGCCCGCCGTCCTGAAGGACCTGCCGACTGCGCCTGACAACATCAAGAACGCGGTCGAGATCAACGTTGCCTTCTGGCTCGAGAACATCGATCGCCTGACCGAGCGCTTCAACAAATGGGCCGCGAAATAGCACGCGACAGCACCGGCGTGCGGCGCAGGCGGAGGGAAAAACGTGGCGGAAAGCTCGCCCGCGGCGCATCCTTCGAGACGCCCGCCTACGGCGGGCCCTCAGGATGAGGTCTGAGTCTGTGGCAGCGACTTTACAGACACCGATGTCGATGAGCCTCATCCTGAGGAGACCGCCACCGGGTCCGCGCAAAGCGCGGCCCGATGACAGGCTCCGCGGTCGTCTCGAAGGACGAGGCGCGCGCTCAGACCGCCTCGAAATGGCGAGGGACGTCCGGTCAAAGAGGTTCGCACCATGACAGCGGCGTCCCTGACCGAGGCCGAGGTGCCGCTCAAGCGCCGATTGAGGCGCGCGGAGCGGACACGCCAGGTCAAGGCATTGGCGCTGGTTCTGCCGCTTCTCGTCTTCCTGCTCTTCACCTTTGCCGGCCCCATCGCCGGCATGCTGTGGCGCGCGGTCGATGACCGCGAGGTGCGCCAGGTTCTGCCGCAAACCATCGCTGCTCTCGCCAATTGGGACGGCAAGGACCTGCCGGACGAAAAGGCCTATGCGGCGCTGGCAAGCGACATCCTGGCGGCGCGCGCTGCCGGCACCATTGCGATTGCCGCCAAGCGGCTCAACTACGCGCTGAACGGTTTTCGCACGATCCTGACCAGCACGGCACGCAATCTGAAGGCGCTGCCGGAGCCCGGCACCGCTAGGGAGACGCTGGGCAAGATCAACGCGGCCTGGCGCGAACGCACCACCTGGACGACCATCAAGGACGCCAGCGGCCCGGTGACCGGTTTCTACCTTCTCGCCGCGCTCGACCTGACGCGGAACGCGGATGGCGCGGTCGTCGCGGCTCCGCCGGATCAGGCCATCTACCGCGACATTTTCGCCCGCACCTTCCTCATCAGCCTCGGTGTCACGGCACTCTGCCTGATCCTCGGTTTTCCGGTCGCTTACCTCTTGGCAACACTGCCACCTGGCCGGTCGAACCTGCTGATGATCTTCGTCTTGCTTCCGTTCTGGACGTCGCTTCTGGTCCGCACCTGCGCCTGGATCGTCTTGTTGCAGAGCAAGGGCGTCGTGAACGACAGCCTGCACTGGCTTGGCATCATCGACGAGCCGCTGCGCCTGATCTACAACCGCTTCGGTGTCTGCGTGGCCATGACCCACGTGCTCCTGCCATTCATGATCCTGCCGCTGTACAGCAGCATGAAGGCGATCTCGCCTGCCTACATGCGCGCCGCCGCCTCGCTCGGCGCGCCACCTCTCACCGCGTTCCTGCGGATCTACCTGCCGCAAACCCTGCCCGGCATCGGCGCCGGAAGCCTGCTCGTCTTCATCCTGGCGCTCGGCTACTACATCACGCCGGCACTCGTCGGGGGCGCCGCCGATCAGATGATCAGCTACTTCATCGCGCTCTACACGACCGAGACGGCCAATTGGGGCCTTGCCTCGGCGTTGGGTGCGGTGCTGCTGCTCGCCACCGTTCTGCTCGCCCTCGTCTACGGCAAGCTGGTACAGGGACAGCAGGTGACGGGAGGCATGAAGAATTGAGCGACAATTCCTCCCTCCGCACGCCCAGCCAGCGCATCGCGTGGACCGCGACCATCGTCATCTCGACGCTGGTGTTCACCTTCCTGATCGCGCCGATCCTGGCGATCATGCCGCTGTCCTTCAGCTCGGGCTCGTATCTCACCTATCCGCTGCCGGGCCTCTCCTTGCGCTGGTATGACGACTTCATCAATTCGCCGCGCTGGATGAACTCGCTGAAGAACAGCATGATCATCGGTATCGCCTCGACGCTGCTGTCCATGGTGCTCGGCACGCTGGCCGCGCTGGGCCTGGCGCAGTGGAAGAGCCGCTTCAAGCCGCTGGTGCTGGCCTTCGTGCTGTCGCCGGTCGTCGTGCCCGGCGTCATCACCGCGGTCGGTCTGTATTTCTTCTTCGCGCCGATCGGACTGACCGGCAGCTATCTCGGCCTGATCCTGGCCCACACCGCGCTGGCGACACCCTTCGTGGTGATCACGGTCGGCGCGACGCTGCAAAGCTTCGACACCAATCTGGTGCGCGCCGCCGCCTCGCTCGGCGCTTCGCCGCTTCAAGCGTTCCGCCGCGTGATCCTGCCGCTGATCCTGCCCGGCCTCGCCTCAGGCGCGCTGTTCGCCTTCGCGACCAGCTTCGATGAGGTGGTGATCGTGCTGTTCATGGCAGGTCCCGAGCAGCGCACCCTGCCGCGCGAGATGTTCAGCGGCATCCGCGAGAACATCAGCCCGACCATCACGGCAGCGGCGGTGATCCTGACGACGGTGTCGGTCATCCTCCTCGCCACCCTCGAAGGCCTGCGCCGGCGCAACGAACGGCTCAAGGGCAACGGGGGCTGATGACTTCTCCCTCTCCCCGCTTGCGGTAGGGCTATCGTATATGAAGAAGAGTGGTTGATAGCTCGCCCACAGCGCATCCTTCGAGACGCCCGCCGATGGCGGGCCCTCAGGATGAGGGCGGAGTGCGCGGCAACAATTTCAACGGAGCCAATGCTGCTTAGCCTCATCCTGAGGAGACCGCGGAGCGGTCGTCTCGAAGGACGAGGCGCTTGCTCAGGGCCCCACCAAGACGCCATCTGCGATAGCCCTCCCCGCAAGCGGGGAGAGGCGAAGGGAACACCGGCCGCCCCTTCTGATTTTGCATTCCGCCATGGCGCGCACCGCTTAGCTGCCGCGACCGATTGTCGCTAGAACAGTCCCCGCAACAACACCCGAACAACAACAGACAGGGAGAAACACATGCAAAAACTCATCGCCGCCGTCGCGGCCGGCATCGCCCTTGCCGCCACGTCAGGCGCCGCGCAGGCGCAGATTTCCGACGATGTCGTCAAGATCGGCGTGCTCACGGACATGTCGAGCCTCTATGCGGACGCGACCGGCAAGGGCTCGCTCGCCGCCGTCGAGATGGCGGTTGCCGATTACGGCGCCAAGGTCGCGGGCAAGCCGGTCCAGGTGGTCGCCGCCGATCACCAGAACAAGCCCGACGTCGGCGTCAACATCGCCCGCAACTGGTACGACAACGACAAGGTCGACGCGATCTTCGACGTGCCGACGTCGTCGGTGGCGCTGCCGATCTCGGCGCTGACGCGCGAGAAGAACAGGATCAACATCAATTCGGGCGGCGGCTCGTCCGACATCACGGGCCCCGCATGCTCGCCCAATACCGTGCACTGGACCTACGACACCTATGCGCTGTCGAACGTCGCCGGCAAGGCGATGGTCAAGCGCGGCGAGGATAGCTGGTTCTTCGTCACCGCCGACTACGCCTTCGGCATGGCATTGCAGCGCGACGCCGCGAACGTGGTCAAGGAAAGCGGCGGCAAGGTGCTCGGCGAGGTCCGTCATCCCCTCAACTCGTCGGACTTCTCCTCGTTCCTGCTGCAGGCCCAGGCCTCCAAGGCCAAGGTGGTCGCGCTGGCCAACGCCGGCGGCGACACCACCAACGCGCTGAAGCAGGCGGCCGAGTTCGGCCTGACCCAAGGCGGCCAGAAGATGATCGCGCTCCTGCAGGAGATCACCGACACCCATTCGCTCGGCATCAAGGCAACGCAGGGCCTGATCGTCACCGACGCCTTCTACTGGGACATGAACGACGAGACGCGCGCCTTCTCCAAGCGCTTCAACGAGAAGGTCGGCCACATGCCGACCATGATCCAGGCCGGCCTCTATTCGGCGACCATGCACTATCTGAAGGCGATCGAGGCCATCAAGACCGACGAGGCGCCGAAGGTGATGGAGCAGATGCGCAAGACGCCGGTCAACGACTTCTTTGCCAAGAACGGCAAGATCCGCATCGACGGCCGCATGGTCCACGACATGTATCTGTTCGAGGTGAAGAAGCCCGAGGAGTCCAAGGGCGAGTGGGACCTCTACAAGCTGATCGCCACCGTGCCCGGCGACGAGGCATTCCGTCCGCTCGACAAGGGCGGCTGCCCGCTGGTGACGCATTGAGAGTCTTCTCCCTCTCCCCGATTGCGGGAAGAGGGAGCCCCACTCGAGGCAGGCCTTCGCAAACGAAGAAAAATGGCGGATAGCTCGCCCGCAGCGCATCCTTCGAGACGCCCGCCGATGGCGGGCCCTCAGGATGAGGGCGGAGTGCGCGGCAGCAATTTCAACGGACCAATGCTGCTTAGCCTCATCCTGAGGAGACCGCTGGAAGCGGTCGTCTCGAAGGACGAGGCGCTTGCTCAGGCCGCCACCAAGACGCGATAGCCCTACCGCGCGAGCAGAGAGAAGAAAAACGGCGCGACAGCGCGCCCGGTGAAAACCAGGCGCGCTTCGTTCAGCCGATTAGTAGCCCATTACTCCGCGTACTTGAACTCGGGCATGTTCTTCAGCTCGTCCTTGCTCGCATTGAACACGGCGTGGTCCGGATACCACTTCGACGCGGACGATGTCGTGGTCGCCGCAGGCTTGTCAGTGCCGGTCGCAGCGCCCGTTGTCGTGCTTGCGGGGGGCTTGGCGCCCGGGTTCGTGCCGGCGCCGGTATAGGCCACGGCCTCGTTGACGAATTTTAGCTTCTCATAGGGCACGGCGACGAGATGCTCGCCCATGCCGAGGAAGCCGCCGACGCCGATCACGGCGATCTTGATGTCGCCGTTCTTGTCCATCAGGAGCTCGTTGATCGAGCCGATGTTCTCGTTGGCTTCATTGTAGACCTTCAGGCCCGACATCTTCGAGGCGCGCCACTGGCCCGACGCGGACGTGCTTGTCGTTGTCGTGGTGGCCGCAGTCGGCGCCTTGTCGGTGGTGGTGGCAGGCGGCGTTTGTGCGAACGCGGCGGTCGCAAGCAGTGCAGTGCCGGCGAGGCCGGCGACGATCGATTTCGTCAGCATGTTGTCCTCTCCTTCAACAAAAAACTCGTGTGGAGAAAACATCGCCATTCACGTGCAGTTCCTTACGCGCGGCAATTTCGTCGCGCGATGTGCGCAACGATATCGCGAATGTTCCTGCGTCACCCAGGAACATATTGCGGCGCACCGTTCCCCGCCGACGATCATGCGCCCTGGGTGAAGCACGATCGCGGCGGGGAACGCGCCGACCCGCATCGCTCGGGGTCAGCTCTTGTAGTCGATCAGGAGCGCGGAGAAATTCGAGCTGCTCGATGAGCTGCCGCTGGCGCCGTAGGACGAGCTCGACGATTGCGACTGCTGCAGCGCCTGCAGGAACTGCTGGAGGATCTCGGCCGTGGTCTGGTCCGTCGAGCTGCTGCTGGTCGCGTCCGTCGACGATGAATCCGAGGAGCTGTCGTCCGGCGGCGGGCCGGGCGGCGGTCCACCGGCACCGCCGGGACCGTTCGCGAAGGCGGACTGGAAGACGTTCTTCAACTCCTCGGCCTGGTCCGAGGTCAGCGTCCCGTTCGACACCTCGCTGGAAATGAGATCGTCGATCTTCGACTGCATGTCCTCCTTGGAGGGACGCGTGCCGCTCGACTGGTCGCTCGCCCGGCTCTGCTGGAGCGCGGTATCGATGTCGGTCAGCGCCGTCGAGAGCGCGGACTGGTCCGACGACGAGATCGTGCCGGCGGAAACTTCCGATTGCAATTCCTGCTGCAGCCGCTGCAAGGGCGACTGGTAGCTACCGGCGGATGCCGCCGAAATCGAAGTCATGATGGCTCCGTGGGTTTTGCGGGGTTTCTTGCGTGACCGCGCCACGGTATGGTTAACGGCCTTAACGAGACCTTGCCGCTTCCCTGCCCGGGCGTGTCCCCGTGTTGCGGATAGGCCTGCGGAAACAATCTGAAACAAAAATCTTCGCCATTTGGCCCGAATCTTGGACAAACAAAGCGCATGGCCATTCCCAATCCCAACATCCTGGTCGTCGAGGACGACCGCGAAACCCGGACGTTGATTGCGAAGTACCTGCGCAACAACGCCTGCAACGTCACCGCCGTGAGCGACGGCCGCGAGATGTCGCGCGCCATGGCCGACCACCGCGTCGACCTCATCATCCTCGACGTCATGCTGCCGGGCGAGGACGGCCTCAGCCTGTGCCGCAAGGTGCGCTCCGAGGCGCAGACGCCGATCATCATGCTGACGGCGCGCGGCGAGGACGTCGACCGCATCGTCGGCCTCGAGATGGGCGCGGACGACTATCTGCCGAAACCGTTCAACCCGCGCGAGCTGCTCGCCCGCATCAACGCGGTGCTGCGCCGCCAGGCGGCCGCGCAGGCGGCAAGCTCGATCGAAGGCGCGAGCACGCTCGCCTTCGAGGGCTGGCGCATCGATTTGCGCCTGCGCGAGCTGCGCAATCCCGAAGGCGCGCGCGTCGCGGTGACCAGCGCCGAGTTCGATCTGCTCCGGACGTTCTGCGAACGGCCCGGCCGCGTGCTGTCGCGCGACAGCCTGCTCGACCTCACGCAGGGCCGCAACACCGGCTCGTTCGAACGCTCCATCGACGTGCTGGTCAGCCGCATCCGCCGCAAGATCGAGCCCAATCCGGCCGATCCCACCATCATCAAGACGGTGCGCTCCGGCGGCTATCTGTTCACGCCCAGAACTGAAGCGGTTGCGGCCCCCCTGAGCAGCTAGAGGGGCGCCGACGATGAAGCCGTTCGGGTTCTTCCACCTCAAGGGTATCGGCGGGCAGATCGCCGCACTGGTGCTGGCTTCGACCGTCGCGCTTCATCTCGTCGTCACCACCGCCTTCCTGATCAGCCGACCGGACCGCCCGGACACGCCGCCGGACGGCGCCCATCAATTGACCGATGCCGCGCTGCTGCTCGGCTCGGCCGACGCCAGCGAGCGGCCGCGCCTCATCGCCGATCTCACGCGCGCCTTCCCCAAGCTCGGCATCGAAATGCTCGCGCCCGGCAACGCAAGCGTCGAGGAGAGCGACAATCAGCACCTGCACGGCATGCGCCGGCATCTCGGGCGCGGCTACAAGGCGGTACAGCTCGCCCCTGACGGCACCGCGCGGCGCGTCGGCGTCGAATTGCCCGACGGCACCGTCATCGCCGGCCGTGTCGAAGGCGGACCGCGGCCCTGGTTCTGGGGAGCCCCGTGGTTGATGACGCTGATGACCGCCTTCATCTGCGTCACCGTGCTCGGCCTGTGGGCGGCGCGCGCGCTGGCTGCGCCGCTGTCCTCCTTCGCCAGGGCCGCCGAGAATTTCAGCCTGGACGGCGAGGCGGATCCGCTGCCCGAGCGCGGGCCGGAAGAGATCCGCTCGGTGGCGCGCGCGCTCAATCGCATGCATGAGCGGATCGCGCGGCTGATGTCGGATCGCACCCGGATGCTGGCCGCGATCAGCCATGATCTGCGCACGCCGATCACGCGGCTGCGCCTGCGCGCCGAGTTCATCGAGGACGAGGGCAACCGCAAGCGCATGCTGATGGACCTCGACCAGATGCGCTCGATGCTGGAATCCGTGCTGTCGCTCTTGCGCAACGACCGCAAGATCGAGTCGGTGACCCTGGTCGATATCGCCAGCACGCTGCAGCTCGTCGCCGACCAGTTCGGCGACATGGGCCATGTCGTGCACTATGAAGGACCCGTATCGGCCACCGCCACCGCGCGGCCCGACGATCTGCATCGCGGCGTCACCAATCTGGTCGAGAACGCGGTGCGCTTCGGCGCCGAGGTCACGATCCGCCTCGACATATCGGGCACCAAGCTCGTCATCGACGTCGAGGATGACGGCCCCGGCATTTCGGATGCGCGCAAGCTGGAGATGCTGGAGCCGTTCGTGCGCGGCGACGACGCGCGCACCATGGACGAGTCCACAGGCTTCGGCCTCGGCCTGTCGATCGCGCGCGCGATCGCGATCGCCCATGGCGGCGAGCTGTCGCTGCACGACCGCGAGCCGCACGGCCTGATCGTGCGGATGCAATTGCCGATATGGCAGGAGCCGCGGCTGGCGGCTTAGCGCATGATCCGGACCCGAAGGGCCGCGTCAGCGCAAAGTGTGTAGCGGTTTTCCGAAGAGATCATGCGCCCTTAAGCCAGCAAGTCAGGCCGCAAGCGGCGGATGCTGGATCGCGTGCTCATGGAAGATCGCCACCGCCTCGAAGCGGTAGCCGCACGCTTGGCACTTCCAGAGATAGGAAACGCGGCCTTCGCCCGGCTCGATCCAGTCCGGGAACGGGATCGGCGTGCCACATTGTGCGCACGGGTTCTGCATGGGGATGTCGCCGATGTCTGCTCGGGTCATGGACGTCCTCCCAAATGCTGGTTTTGAATCGCACTTTTTGGGCGAAGGCGCGAATGGACAGACCTGCTGTCGTGCAAAGCGCTCCACCAGCTCCAAACTTAACCCAGGTTTAAGTCGTAAAAGCGACGGCCCGGCGAAAATCGCCGCTGGTGGCATTTCGCCACATCATCGCCGTGTTCCCACGGCCTAACGCGCAAGGGTGCAGGTCCGTTCTGCCGAGGAATATTTCGATGAAAATTTTGCATATTGCCGTGCTTGCTGCGGCAGGGCTGATGATGTCGCACGCCGCATTCGCGGGCGAAGCCGAATATGCCGAGATGGTTGCAGCGCATGCCCGCGCCAACGGCGTGCCGGAGGCGCTGGTGCATCGTGTCATCATGCGCGAAAGCCGCTATCAGCCCGGCCTCGTCGGCCGTGGCGGCACCATCGGGCTGATGCAGATCAAGCTCGCGACCGCTCGCGGGGTCGGCTACACCGGCGATGCCGCCGGCCTGCGCGATCCCAACACCAATCTCACCTACGCGGTGAAATACCTCGCCGGCGCCTATCGCGCCGCCAATGGCGACCACGCACGAGCTGTGCGTTATTTCGCGGGCGGCTATTACTACGTTGCAAAGCGGCAGCGGCAGGAGATGGTGCAGCAGGCCAGCAACGAGACGAGCTCCCAGGCTTGGCTGGAGCCGAACGGCAATCCGCAGCCGATGTTCGGCAACATTCCGCACAAAAAGCTCGCGCAAGGCTTCCGCAATGCGCGGGCGCAGGCGCCAAAGTAGCTCTCGTCTCCCGGGCGCGCTGCAGCGCGCAACGCTGCTGCGCTGAACCGGGACCCAGCGCTCCACGCAAAAATGGGCCCCGGCTCTGCGACGCCTCACGCCGCCAAGGGGCGGCGCGCTGCATCGCGTCCGGGGCACGGTCGGGTTCCCGGCAACACGCGTTGACCACCCCGTCCCGCTGGCATACATTAGACCCGTTCCGAGGGGTGCTCCGAGGAGGAGCTGAGATACCGCTAAATGGGCAATACCGCCCAGGACCGCGGTGACCCTTTGAACCTGATCCGGGTCATGCCGGCGAAGGGACAGGGATGTTGCAGACGACCAAGCGGCCGGATTCCCCGGTATCCATTATCGGCGCAGGCATTGCCGGCGCCTGGCAAGCCCTGCTGTTCGCGCAGGCCGGCCACACCGTGACGCTACACGAACGCGGTGACGCCGGAATGACCGACTCCACCAGCCACTGGGCCGGCGGCATGCTGGCGCCCTATTGCGAGGCCGAAGTCGCCGAACCCATCATCTCCAGGCTGGGCCTGCGCTCCCTCGACATCTGGCGGCGCGAGCTGCCCGACACCCCCTTCAACGGCTCGCTCGTCGTCGCCCATCCGCGCGAGCGCAACGATTTCGAGCGCTTTGCCCGCATGACCGAAGGCCACCGCCGGCTCGATGCCGCGGGCCTCGCCGAGCTCGAGCCGTCGCTGGAGGGACGTTTTCGCGATGCGCTGTTCTTCCCGACCGAGGGCCATGTCGAGCCGCGCCGCGTGCTGCCAAAGCTGCACGAGCGCATCAAAGCCGCCGGCGGCACCATCAAGTTCGATAGCGACGTCACTGCCAAAGATCTCGCAAACCTTAATTCTAAAGGCATCGTGATCGACTGCCGCGGTCTTTCCGCGCGCGAGGAGCACCCCGAGCTGCGCGGCGTCAAGGGCGAGATGATCCTGATCGAGACCAGCGAGGTGCAGCTTTCGCGCCCCGTGCGGCTGATCCATCCGCGCTGGCCGCTCTACGTGATCCCGCGCGAGCAGAACCTGTTCATGCTGGGCGCGACCTCGATCGAGGCCGAGGATACCGGCGTCAGCGTCCGCTCGGCGCTGGAGCTCTTGGGCGCAGCCTATGCGGTGCATCCCGCTTTCGGCGAAGCCCGCATCGTCGAATTCGGCTCGGGGCTCCGTCCCGCTTTTCCCGACAATTTGCCGCGCATCGGCATCCGCGGCGAGACCATCGCCGTCAACGGGCTCTACCGCCACGGCTTCCTGATCGCGCCGGCACTTGCCGAGCTGACGCTTGCCTATGTCCAGCGCGGCCAGATCGACAATGAGGTGATGCAATGCGGGTGATCGTCAACGGCGAAGACCGCGAGGTGGCTTCAGCCAGCGTCGACGCGCTGCTGAGCGAGCTCGACTACGAAGGCACCCATTTCGCCATCGCGCTGAACTACGACGTCGTGCCGAAAAGCCGCTGGGCCGAGACGAGCCTGAAAGCCGGCGACGAGATCGAGATCATCACGCCGCGGCAGGGAGGGTGATGGAGATGCGGGCACGCTCCCTCCACGAGTCGTCCCGGCCTAGTGCGCAATTTGCGCACGGGGGGCCGGGACCCATAAACACGACCGGTTGTTGGCGGAAAGAACAACGCCCAGTGTGCCTCGCCGAGAGGACACGGCGTATGGGTCCCGGCCTTCGCCGGGACGACGGCGTTGATTGAGGAAACACCGACATGGTGACCTTCTACGGCAAATCCTTCGCCTCCCGCCTCCTCATCGGCAGCGCGCTCTATCCGTCGCCGGCGATCATGCAGGCGGCGATCCGCGCCTCCGGCTCGAACATCGTCACGGTGTCGCTGCGCCGCGAATCCGCCGGCGGCAAGACCGGGGACGCGTTCTGGAATCTGATCCGCGAGCTCGACGTGACAGTGCTGCCGAACACCGCCGGCTGCCGCACCGTGCGCGAGGCGGTGACCACCGCCAAGCTCGCGCGCGAATTGTTCGGCACCTCCTGGATCAAGCTGGAGGTCATCGCCGACAACGACACGCTGCAGCCCGACGTCGTCGGCCTCGTCGAAGCAGCAAGCATCCTGATCAAGGACGGCTTTGAGGTGTTCCCCTATTGCACGGAAGACCTCTCGGTCGCCAATCGCCTGGTCGACGCGGGCTGCAAGGTGGTGATGCCGTGGGCAGCTCCCATCGGCAGCGCGAAAGGCATCACCAACCGCGATGCGCTCAAGCTCCTGCGCGAGCGCCTGCCCGACATCACGCTGGTGGTCGACGCCGGCATCGGCGCGCCCTCCCACGCCGCGCAGGCGCTGGAGCTCGGCTATGACGCCGTGCTGCTCAACACCGCCATTGCAAAAGCCGCCGATCCCGTCGCGATGGCCAACGCGTTCCGCCTCGGCTGTGATGCCGGCCGCACCGCCTACGAAGCCGGGCTGATGAACGCCCGCGACTTCGCCTCCCCCTCCACCCCTGTCGTTGGGACTCCGTTCTGGCATGCCGTATCCTGATCGCTTCTATCCCGTCGTCGACAGCCTCAAATGGGTCGAGCGGCTGACCAAGCTCGGCGTCGGCACCATCCAGCTGCGCGCCAAGGAGCTCAACGATGCCGACGCGCTGCAGATCGTCACCGACGCGCTGGCGATTACCAAGGACACGCAAGCCAAGCTGGTCGTGAACGACTACTGGCGCGCGGCGATCGTCGCCGGCGCAAAATACCTGCATCTCGGCCAGGAGGATCTGGCGGATGCCGACCTCAAGGCGATCCGCGAGGCGGGCCTGCTCTTCGGCATCTCCACCCATGACGACGACGAGCTTGCGACTGCGCTCGCGGCCAAGCCCGACTACGTCGCGCTCGGCCCGATCTTCTTCACCACCTTGAAGTCGATGCGCTTCGAGCCGCAAGGCATTCCAAAGATCACGGAATGGAAGAAGCGCGTGGGCACCATCCCGCTGGTCGCGATCGGCGGCATCAAGTTCGAGCACGCCGCGGAGATCTTTGCCGCGGGCGCCGATTCCATCGCCGTCGTCAGCGACGTCACCCAGAACGCCGACCCGGACGCACGCGTGCGGCAGTGGCTCGGCCAGTCAGCGGAGGCTGCATGATGCAGGTCCGCCCCTATTCGACCCGTCACCCTGAGGTGGCCGCTTCTTCAGCGGCCCTCGAAGGGCGACGGCCCGGCTCGTTCATCCTTCGAGGCTCGCCCTGCGGTGCACTGCACCGCACGGCGCGCACCTTCAGCGACGAGCGCTTCGCGCTCGCGCGGAGATGACGAGAGCAACAGCACACATACGAATTAACCGGAGGATCCCATGAACATCCGCTCCAACCCCGAAAAAACCGTCCCCGCCGTCACCACCGGCCCGCTGCCCTCCTCGCGCAAGATCTTCGCGACGCCCGACGCAGCACCGGACATCCGCGTGCCCTTGCGCGAGATCATTCTCTCCGAAGGCGCCGGCGAGCCGAACCTGCCGGTCTACGACACCTCGGGCCCCTACACCGATCCGTCCGTCACCATCGACGTCAACGCCGGCCTTGCCCGCAGCCGCAAGCAGTGGGTGCTGGAGCGTGGCGGCGTCGAGGAATATGAGGGCCGGCAGATCAAGCCGGAGGACAATGGCAGCGTCTCCACCGACAAGGCCGCGCGCGCCTTCTCGGCCTATCACAAGCCGCTGCGCGGCCTCGACGGCCACAAGATCACCCAGCTCGAATTCGCCCGCGCCGGCATCGTCACCAAGGAGATGATCTACGTCGCCGCGCGCGAAAACCTCGGTCGCAAGCAGCAGCTCGAGCGCGCGGAAGCAGCCCTCGCCGACGGCGAGAGCTTCGGCGCCTCTGTGCCCGCCTTCATCACCCCGGAGTTCGTGCGGGACGAGATCGCGCGCGGCCGCGCCATCATCCCCTCCAACATCAACCACTCCGAGCTCGAGCCGATGATCATCGGCCGCAACTTCCTCACCAAGATCAACGCCAATATCGGCAACTCGGCGGTGACCTCCTCGGTCGAGGAAGAGGTCGAGAAGATGGTGTGGGCGATCCGCTGGGGCGCCGACACCGTGATGGACCTCTCCACCGGCCGCAACATCCACACCACGCGTGAGTGGATTTTGCGCAACTCGCCGGTGCCGATCGGCACCGTTCCCATTTATCAGGCGCTGGAGAAGTGCAACGGCGATCCGGTGGCGCTCACCTGGGAGCTCTACAAGGACACGCTGATCGAGCAGTGCGAGCAGGGCGTCGACTATTTCACCATCCACGCCGGCGTGCGCCTGCAATACATCCACCTCACCGCCAACCGCGTCACCGGCATCGTCTCGCGCGGCGGCTCGATCATGGCGAAGTGGTGCCTGGCACATCACAAGGAAAGCTTCCTCTACACGCATTTCGACGAGATCTGCGACCTCATGCGCAAGTATGACGTCTCGTTCTCGCTCGGCGACGGCCTGCGTCCCGGCTCGATCGCGGACGCCAACGACCGCGCGCAGTTCGCGGAGCTGGAGACGCTCGGCGAGCTGACGAAGATCGCGTGGGACAAGGGCTGCCAGGTCATGATCGAGGGCCCCGGCCACGTGCCGATGCACAAGATCAAGATCAACATGGACAAGCAGCTCAAGGAATGCGGCGAGGCGCCGTTCTACACCCTTGGACCGCTGACCACCGACATCGCGCCAGGCTATGACCACATCACGTCGGGCATCGGCGCTGCCATGATCGGCTGGTTCGGCTGCGCCATGCTCTGCTACGTCACGCCGAAGGAGCATCTCGGCCTGCCTGATCGTAACGACGTCAAGACCGGCGTCATCACCTACAAGATCGCGGCCCACGCCTCCGATCTCGCCAAGGGCCACCCCGCCGCGCAACTGCGCGACGACGCCCTCTCCCGCGCGAGGTTCGAATTCCGCTGGACCGACCAGTTCAACCTCGGCCTCGATCCGGACACCGCAAAGAGCTTCCACGACGAGACCCTGCCGAAGGAAGCCCACAAGGTCGCGCATTTCTGCTCGATGTGCGGCCCAAAATTCTGCTCGATGAAGATCACGCAGGACGTGCGGGACTACGCGGCGACGCTGAACGATCCGAACTCAGTGGGGATGTCGATCAGCGGCACCGCCGAGGACGGCATGGCGAAGATGAGCGCGAAGTTCAAGGAGATGGGGAGCAGCGTGTATCTCGATGCGGAGAAGGTGAAGGAGAGCAATCGGGTGTTGTGAGAGGGCTACCCCGCGCTTCCATAACCGCATCCTGGGACGATGTAAGAGGCCGGGCGAAAGCCTGGCCTCTTTTAATTTGGCCCGGCGTCGATCAAACAAGATGCTAGAAGACATGCGGCCGGTGATTAGCATTGGTTAGCTTCGGACTTATAAGGCGCGCCGATCTTGGTACTCTTGCTCTGTGAGGTCCTCCGGATCTCGATCTCCAATTGCAAGTGACCAACTCGTTCTCTGGGTAACCGGGTCATTTTTGCGACCGCCGAGGAACCACCAGGATCTGAATTCCGGATTATCGTAGATGGATAGCACGTCGCCATTTTCAAACATGAGATCGAGCTGATCCTTACTGACAATCCTCGTTTCGACGATTTTCGTTCGTAGAATGCGATCAACATTCAAGGATTTTTGGTTGCCATAGATCTCGTAAGAGAAATTGACCGCACCATCGGAGGATCGGAACGAGAAACGGTCCGCGACATTCAACAAGGCATGCTCGTCCTCAAACCAGAACATGATGTGATACTTGTCGATCATCACCTGATAGAGTTCCCATCCTATGATGGGACCAAAATCAAAGCGTTCGCTAAATCCAATTGCCATTTCTATCGTCTTCCCGTTTTAGCGCCGGTACGCAAAGCTGGATAAGCGTAGCGAGGTCTGGTGTCTTTGTCGTCACGCATATCGCTCCGCTCATGCGGGCTACAGCCGCGGTCAATTGATGTGCCCCAGCCCACTCTCCACCGCCTCCCCGACCAGCTCCTTCCCAACCTCCGCCTCGTCTTCGTCGGCACCGCCGCCTCGACACGCTCGGCCGCGCTCGGGCACTACTACGCCCATCCCGGAAACCGCTTCTGGCGCGCGATCCATGAGGCCGGGATCACGCCGCGGCGCTATCAGCCGGGCGAGTTCGCTAGCCTGATCGAGCTCGGGATCGGCTTCACCGATCTGTCCAAGACGGGCGCCGGGATGGATCACCAGATCGCGACGGAGACGATCGACGTGCCCGGCTTCAGGGCGAAGATGGAAAAGTATCGGCCGCGGACGATTGCGTTCACGAGCAAGAAGGCGGCGAGCTTGTATTACGGCAGGCCGTCAGCTGCGATTGCGCTGGGGCGGCAGGCGCGCGATGGAAGCTGGCCGGAGACTTTTGTGCTGCCCTCGCCGTCTGGTGCTGCGTCGGGGAGTTGGACGCTGGAGCCGTGGCGGGAGCTTGCGGCGTGGATTGCTGCGTAGGTGGGTTGGCGCTGGCGCCGCAAACTCAGTCGTCGTCCTGGCGAAAGCCAGGACCCATTACCCCAGGGAGAGGTTTGGCGAAGACTCGTGGTCCGGTACTGCGACCAATCGCAATCGATAGATCACGCGGTATGGGTCCTGGCTCCCGTGCGCAATTGCGCACTAGGCCAGGACGACACGGTGGGTGTGGCTCGCGATCTTGCTCAAACACGAAGCCTCGTAGGGTGGGCAAAGGCGCGTCAGCGCCGTGCCCACGATTTCTTCGCGAGTCGCGGCAGTGCGTGGGCACGGCGCACGAAGAGCGCGCCTTTGCCCACCCTACGGCACCGTCTCCTCACCCCGCATACGCCTTGTCCAGCTCCGCGATCACGATCTTCCGCATCCCCATCATCGCCTGCATGACGCGGTTCGCCTTGGTGCGGTCGGGGTCGCCGAGGTAGCGGCCGAGCGCCGTCGGGATCACCTGCCAGGACAGGCCAAACTTGTCCTTGAGCCAGCCGCACCTCGATTCCTCGCCGCCGTCGGCGGTGAGCGCTTTCCAGAAATAGTCGACCTCCTCCTGCGTCTCGACGCTGATGAAGAACGACACCGCCTCGTTGAAGCGGTATTGCGGCCCGCCATTGAGCGCGTGGAAGCGCTGGCCCTCGAGCTCGAACACCGCCATGAAGTCGCTGACGGTCTCGACTTTTGCATTGGGAAACACCGATTTATAGAACGCAACGGCCTCGGGGACGTTGTTGTCGAACCAGAGAAACGGCGTGATCGAGGTCATGGGCGGGATCCTTTCGGTTTGGGCTGGACGCTCGGCGCGGCCGCTGACCCCAGGACGAGAGAGCGCGCGGCATTCCGACAGGGGGACGCGCACTTTTTCCGCCCACCGGTGTCGTCCTGGCGAAAGCCAGGACCCATTACCCCAGGGAAAAGTTTGGCGAAGACTCGTGGTTCGGTACTTCAACCGTCCACACCCGATAGATTCCGCGGTATGGGTCCTGGCTTTCGCCAGGACGACACCGTGGATTGGGCAACAGCGCGCCGCCAAAACAAGACGTGCGTAGGCCGTCGGAATCCGCGCCCGCCATTCGTCCTCTGGACAAACCGCAACCACCCCGGAGCCCCCCATGCCCACCATCACCGCCTTCGAAAACTCCCCCGACCGCGGCCGCGGGCAGGCGCGTGACATGCGCCTTCGCTGGGCGCTGGAGGAGGTTGGCCAGCCCTATGACGTCCGCCTCGTGTCGTTCGCGGCGATGAAGCAGCCGGCGCATCTGGCGCTGCATCCGTTCGGGCAGATTCCGACCTATGAGGACGGCGATCTCGCCCTGTTCGAAACCGGCGCGATCGTGCTTCATATCGCCGAGCATCATGCCGGACTGCTGCCGACGGACGCGAACGCCAGAAGCCGCGCGATCGCGTGGCTGTTCGCCGCGCTGAACACGCTGGAGCCGCCGATCGTCGAGCTCGGCATGGCCATGCTGTTCGAGCGCGACAAGAGCTGGTACGCGGAGCGGCTGCCGGTCCTGCAGGATCGCGTCCGCATCAGGCTCGGCGAATTGTCCCGGCACATCAGTGGTGCCGACTGGCTCGACGGCGCGTTCAGCGCCGGCGATCTCATGATGGTGACGGTGCTGCGCCGGCTGAACACGTCGGGACTGCTGGACGAGTACCCCGATATCGCCGCCTATGTCGCCCGCGGCGAGGCGCGGCCGGGGTTTCGGCGCGCGTTCGATGCGCAATTGGCGGTGTTCACCGCCGCATCGCGTTCGTAGGGTGGGTTAGCTGCGCGGCTGCGCGAAGCGCAGGCCGCGTGGCGTAACCCACCGCTTCTGTCGCCGCGGATGCTGACGTGGTGGGTTACGCTAAGGGACTGCGCTTTGCACAGTCCCTTAGCTAACCCACCCTACGAGAGCTGTGCCGCGTGCTGCCCATTGCGTCCATCACGGCGCCCCTGCATTCTAGGCCTCGCCAAAGACAGAGGAGCCCGCCCATGCTGACCCTCTACTCCTACCCTGAACTCTTCGGCGTCGCCGACAACAACGGCTACGGCCTCAAGGTCTACGCCTTCCTGAAGGTTTCGGGCGTGCCGTTCGTGCCCGAGCACATCTTCGATGCTTCCGCCGCGCCGCGCGGGCAACTGCCTTATATCGTCGACGACGGCGAGACCATCGGCGACAGCGAGACCATCATCGCGCACGCGATCGCGAAATATCGCCTCGGCATCGATGCGGCGCTATCGCCTGCGCAGCGGCGGACCGACCATCTCGTCACACGCATGCTGGATGATCTCTACTGGGTGATGTCGTATTCGCGCTGGAAGGACGAGCGCTTCTATCCCGCGTTCCGCGACGGTTTTATCGCGCAGCATCCGCAAGTGAGTGCGGAGGGGTTCGAGAAGGCGAAGGCGTACAACGCGCAGCGCTATCATTACCAGGGCATCGGCCGCTACACGCCCGAGCAGGCCTACGCGCGGGGCCTTGCCGATCTGCAGGTGCTGGCGGAGATCGTGCCGGCCGCGGGCTTCGTCCATGGCGCCGCGCCGACCAGCCTCGATGCCGGCATCTACGGCTTCGTCGCCAACATCTATTATTTTCCGATCCCGACGCCGCTGAAGGCCTTCGTCAACGCGCACGCAAACCTCGTCGCGCATTGCGACCGGGTGCATGCGATGGTGAACGCGTAGTCCCGTAGGGTGGGCAAAGCGAAGCGTGCCCACCACATTCGTCGCCGCGATCACAAACCTCATCCTGAGGAGGCTGCGAAGCAGCCGTCTCGAAGGATGGCCGCGGGTGACATTTGGGCCTGCATGGTTCGAGACGGCGCTTCGCGCCTCCTCACCATGAGGGTTTCACTCTGCGACCGCTGAGAGATGGTGGGCACGGCGCTACGCGCCTTTGCCCACCCTACAGCACCGTCTTCTACCGCATCGTGATCGCGAGCCCGCTCAGATCCGCATTCGCCATCAGGCCGACCTGCGTGCCGGTCAGCTCCAGCACCGCGCCCTTCTGGTTGGTGAGCACGATGGCGCGGGCGCCGCGGCCGACCGCGAGGCCCGCACCGGCCGCTCCGTAGACGCCAGCGACGTCGGAGGGACGGTTGATGTTGGAGACGCGGCCGCGCAGCACGGTCTTGGAGCCGCCGAACACGAGGCCGTAGTCGAGCCCGCCGGTCGAGAGCGCATAGGAGCGGCCGCGGAAGTTCAGCACGCCGCTCCCGCCGGAGCCGCCGATGATCCAGCCCGCCTTGTAGATCGTCAGCACCACGGTGCCGCCGTCGGCCAGCGCCGAGGTCGAAAGGCCGGCGAGCGCGGCAATGGCGACCAGCGCGGCGCGAAGGGTGCTAGCGATCTTCATGGAGTGTCTCCGGGGGCTATTTTTCAAGGAGGAACGCGAATCAGACGAGCTGAATCTATCCGATCGATCGCGGCGGCAACATGATTGGCGGACGCGAGGCGCGAGGTGCAGCAGCCCATTCAGCTGTCATCGCCCGGCTTGACCGGGCGATCCAGTATTCCAGAGACGGTCATGATTGAACCGAGAAGCCGCGGCGTACTGGATGCCCCGCCTTCGCGGGGCATGACGGCGGAGTTTGGGGCCGCAGCACAGGCCAACCGCATCATGCCATTCTGCCCCTGTTTTGCCCGACGGCGCAAACAAAATATTTCGCCTTTCCAGAAATCAGAAAAGTCCAATGATTTCGGCCCGATCTCTACTGTGCATGGGGTTGTTTTCGCACTTTTTGTTTTTGCCCCCTCCCATGCCGATTGCAACTCCCCCGCATCCCGCTACGCTCCTGCTCCCGACACGAACCCTGCGAGGTGATGCCATGTCGATCCAGCATTTCGCGGCCCCGCCGCACGTCAAGGCGCCGCCGCTGTCCTTTGCGACACGCGTCGGCGACTTGCTGTTCGTCTCAGGCATTCCCGGCTTCGACGCCCATGGCGCGCTGCCTGATGGCTTCGAGGCGCAGTTCGCCAATGTCGTCGTCAACATCAAGCGCGTGCTGGACGAGGCCGGCGCGACCTTGCGCGACCTCGCCAAGGTCAACGTGCTCTTGACCCGCGCCTCGGACGTTGCCGCCATGAACGCGCTCTATGCCGGCGCCTTCGGCCCGCCGCCCTACCCCGCGCGCACCACATGCGTGGTACATGCGCTGCCCGATCCGAGGATGCTGATCGAGATCGAGGCGGTCGCGTCGCTTTCGAAGTGAACCGCGGTTCGGCACGTGTGGCTTGCCGGGCACGCAGCCGAACCAAGTGCCCTGCATCGCCTGACATGTCCGTGAAAACGGCGGCTCCCCGGCTTGCAAAGGACCGGCTTTTACCGCACGAATTTTCGCGTCACACTTCCCCCACAAGGAGATATTTCATGCGTCGCGTTCTCGCCCTCTGTGCCGCTGCCGGCATCGCTAGTTCCATGTTCGCCGTGCCCGCATCCGCAGCGCCCGGCTATTACGTGATCCGCTGGGACAACACCGGCATCTGCCAGGTCTGGAACGAGGACCTGAAGTACAAGCCGTTCGAGTGGGGCGTGTCGACCTACAAGGTCGTCAGCAAGCCGGTCCCGACCTTCCAGGCCGCTTCCGACCTCCAGATCAAGATGCGCGCCGAGCGCCGCTGCACGCTCTAGGCTTGACGCGACAGATCGGATTCAAAAGGGCGGGTCGCGCGAGCGGTCCGCCCTTCCTCTTTTTGGCGGAGCCCTCTTTTTCAGCCGAAAGCACGCATTTCCGGCGCCCGCTCTTTGAACCTCGTCAGCATGCGGAACTACTCACATCTTGTCCGGGGCGCAGGCCAAGAAGCGCCCCGCGCCACCCCTCCCCATCATTGTCGGGAGGCGCACCACATCTTTCATTTTGAGGAGCTGATCATGCGTCGTCTTTCCATGCTGTGCGCTGCTGCGGGTCTTGCCGTCACTGCCTTCGTCGCCGCGAGCCCTGCCGAAGCCAGCTATCATCTGATCCGCTGGCAGGACACCGGCTTCTGCCAGATCTGGGACGAGAGCATCCCGACCACGCCGTGGCCGGCCGGCTATCACCGCGCCAGCGCGACCGTGCCGACCTTCCTCGACGCACTCGTGGTGAAAGACAATGCGCTGAAGGCCGGCCACTGCACCTGGTAAGATTCGATCGGCGGACGACAAGGGTCGGGCAAGGATGCGATGCTAGCATCCTTGCCCGTTCGCGTTTCCATCCAGCGTTTCATTCAGCGTTTCTCTTTGATTCTGGCGGGATCAGTCGATGCGCACGCTCACCACGACGGCAGCCATCTTCGCCTTGTCGCTCGCATTCGTCTCCGCGGCGCCGGCGCAGGCGCCGCAATCCTTCCGCGTGATCTCGCCGATCTTCGGCCAGCTCGTCAGCTTCGCGATGCCGTCGAATTTCGCGGTGGTGTTCGAGAACACCAAAGGCGGCCACTACATCCGCGAAGCCGTCATCAAGGGCGAGACGCCCGAGCGGTGGACCCAGATGATCACGGTCACAGGCGAGAAGGGCATGACGCTGACGCCGGATGCATCGCCGGAAAGCTTCGCGGGCACCATCGCCGGCGGCTTCAAATCGGCCTGCCCCGACAGCTTTGCGGCGCAGCCGCTCGGCGCCATGACGTTCGGCCGCTTCGAGGCGTTCGCCGCCGTGATCGGTTGCGGCCGCATCGACAGCGGCCCGACCCGGCACAGCGAAACCGCGCTGCTGATCACGCTGAAGGGGGCTACCGACTACTACACCATCCAATGGGCCGAGCGCGGCCCCGAGACCGACGAGCCGCCGGTCAGGGACGAGCGCTGGCAGGCACGCCTGAGCGATCTCAACCCGATCTATCTCTGCCCGATCGTATCAGGGGAAGCCCCGCCCTATCCGAGCTGCGTGAACAAGGGCTGAGTACTCAGACCTCGTAGGACCTCCTACCCGTGGTCAAGAGGTAGACGTCCTTGATGGGCGAGCATAGCGCCGTGCTCGCCGCCGTCCAGGACGCTTCGCGCCGGCGTTGCCGGTGCCGACGGCCTCCTGGACAGCGTCTGCGCGCGGCGCTGTGGCGATCGGCAGGTCGGGACGAAGGAATGGTCACACCGGCCGAACAAAGGAATGAGGCTCAGGCTTTAGTGGAGGTCCTTGCGCTATAGTCCGCCTCGTATGGGGTGTGTCGCTTGAGCGTCGTGCACAAGGCAAAGAGCAAGCGATCCCCTACAGTGCGCAGAGCACGCGCGTGGCCATGTCCTCGCTGTCGCAAGGCATCATAGCGTCGCCTGCTGGCCTCATCGTGTTGGATGGCGACCCGCGACCAGTGATGGACGGCGCTCTGTAGCCGCCTGTTGCAGGCGAGGCGACGGATCACGAAGCGTTGCTTGCCGCTTTGCCGCGTCACCGGCGCGGCCCCTGCCAAGGCGCGCAGAGCATGATAATCTCGCCTGCGCAGAGGCTCTGCGGCCTCGGCGAGCAGTGTGGCGAGATGGATCCTGCCGATTCCTGGCCAGGAGCGAAGGATCGTCACGTCGCACTGCTCCGAGCTCTGCCCCGAGGCCTTCTCCTCGCCTTCGATTGCGACGCACAGACGGTCCAGGTTCTGATGCGCCTCCTTGATCTGCTGATTGACCAGGTGCAGTCGTGCCGCCAAGCTGCGGATGTGTGCGCAGGCGGCCTCGGTGGTGCCGGGTGCCACGAACAGCAGCGGGGCCTCGCGTAAAGTTTCAAGCACCCCCGCCGCATCAAGGCGGCGGATGCGATGGGCTTTCAGAACGCGTGCAATTGCCTTCTCGCTGGCCTTGGCCGCACGGGCCGGCGTCGGCACCATCTGCCAAAGCGCCAGGAACCATTCGTCAGCGACATCGTCGGTCAGCTTGGTGGCCTGCGGATAATATCGCCACAACTGCTTGCGCAGCCGGTTGGCAAGACGTGTGCGCTCCTGCTGCAGTTCGTCGGCCAAGCGCGACCACTCGCGCAGCTCGATCATCGTGGGATCGTCGACCACAAGCCGACGGAACGCCGCGCGATCCGTGCGGAGCGAAGCTCCGAGCACATGGGCATCGCGGCGGTCATCCTTGGCACCAGCCACCGTGAAGCGATCACGGAAGCGGTCAAGCTGCTTGGGATTGATCGCGAACACCGCAAACCCGTGTTCGAGCAACACCTCCACCACCGGGCCGTGCGGCATCTCGATCGCCACGGCGATCTGCCCCGGTGCGGCGTTGGTCTTCTGCAGCAGCCAGTCGCGCAACTCCGTCAGGCCCGCACCCTCATGGGCGAACTCGCAGTGAGCAACCTGTCTTCCTTCGGTATCCAGCAGGCAAACGCTATGGCTCTGCGTTGCCCAATCGATCCCGACGAACCAGCGTACATCTTCGAGCATTGTTGGGACCTCCTTGCTCTCAAAAAGCGGGCCACCGCGATCCTGATCGATCCCTGTACTGGCGCTCTCGGCGCGAACCTCCTACTGGATCTCGACCGCGGCCGCTCTGCCGGGGCGCGGCTCCTACGTCGGTGTTCAAGACACAGGTGGGCAAGGCTGCTCCCGGCGGATCGGCCCGTGTTCCAGTCTACACCTTCGACTGGATGCGAACCCCAAAAGGGTACAGGGTGGGCAAAGCGCAAGCGTGCCCACCATTCCATCCATCACGAAGAGCGGTGGGCACGGCGCTTTGCGCCTTTGCCCACCCTACGAGATCCCGCTCGATCTCCTACACGTCCTTGTGCGCGCCGGGGTGGATGAGGACGTCGCGCGCGGCGGCGAGGTCGATGAAGGCTTGCGCGGTGCCGCCGTGGTCGGGATGCATGCCCTTGGCGGCACGGCGGTAGGCCTGGTTGATGTCGTCGCAGGTGAGCTGCACCGCGAGCGGCAGGCCCAGCATCTTGCGGGCGCGATCCTCGCTGGAGAGCTTCTTCGGCATCGCGTTGCGGCGGCCGAAGCGCGGCGCGGCGAGATCATGGACGACCTCGAGCACCACAGCGAGGCGGCGCTGGGCCGCCAGCGTGACGCTGTGATCGTCATTGACCAGGGCCTGGCGCAGCACCGGAAGCGCCTGCTCGGCAGCCTGCCGCAGCGTGTCATCCGTGCTCATCCGCGCGATCTCGGCCACGACCCGGCCAGCCTCGGCCCAGTCGGCCGGCTGTCCCGACCGCAGGCGCTCGAGAGCGAGTTTCCAGGATTCAAGCCGTTCCATCATGCGCGCAACGTTTAGCAATGAAGATCAGTATGCCAAGGCCGCCGTTTCCGACCCCTTAATTTCGGGTTAGCCTTTCATGAAACTTAGAAACGAAATCGGGAGGAAAATGTCATGGCATTGCTTGCAAACCACATCGCCGTCGTCACGGGCGCCGGTTCCGGCATCGGCCGCGCGATCGCGGCCGGCTACGCGCGCGAGGGCGCGCAAGTGGTGCTGCTCGACGTCAACGCCGACACGGTCGCGGAGGCCGCGCAGGAGATCCGCAAGGCCGGCGGCAAGGCCGAGAGCTTCGCGCTCGACGTGACCAGACGTGACGATTGCTTTGCGCTGGCAAAACAGGTCGCGGGCAAGGTCGGACAGGTCTCGATCCTCGTCAACAATGCCGGCATCACCCGCCGCAACGCCTTCACGGCGGAGACGGAGACAGTTGCGAAGGACTGGAACGACATCATCTCGCTCAACCTCAACGGCGTCTTCAACATGACGCAGGCCTTCCTCGCGCCCTTGCGCGCGAGCAAAGGCCGTATCGTCAATATCGGCTCGATCCAGTCCTTCGTGCATCTGCGCACGCCGAGCTCGGCGGCGTATACGACTTCGAAACACGGCGTGCTCGGCTTCACCAAGGCGCTCGCGGTCGAGCTCGGCAAGGAGGGCGTGCGCGTCAACGCGATCGGGCCGGGCTTCATCGAGACCAACATCAACGCCCACGTGCGTGCGACCAATCCGGCGCTGGTGCAGGCCTTCGTCGATCACACGCCGCTGGCGCGCACCGGCAAGGCGGAGGACATCGTGGGCCCCGCGATCTTCCTTGCCTCGGATATGTCAGCCTACGTCACGGGTACGATCGTGATGGTGGATGGCGGGTATCGTACGGTGTGAGGAGCGGCCCTTTGTCATCACATGCGGTGTCATCGTCTGCGAAGGCGGACGATCCAGTATTCCAGAGGCCGTAGCGGGATACGGAGAGGCCGCGGCGTACTGGATGCCCCGCCGGAGCCTGTCATCGGGCTCGCCGAAGGCGAGACCCGGTGGCAGGGCATGACAGCGAATCTGCCGCGCGAGATAGGTCCGCATCACCATGCATCTTCTGCCAAACGCGGCCGCTTCGCGGCATTCCCAAGGTCATCTGGTGCGATCGCCCGCAATTAACTTTTCATTAACCAAACCCGCCCACCGTGGTTCTACGGCCTGGGGGTCGTTTGTTCTCGATCCGCTTCCAGCGAAGGAAGCGGGCGTTGATCGGGGGTGTGTTGATGACCACTGTTTATGTCGCGGCGCCGCAGGACGCACAATTCCTCGCTCCTAACCAGATCGTTCCACTGCTGATCGGTGCAACCGTCGACGAGGTCGAGCGCGAGCTCGTACTCCAGACGCTCGCCCGCTGCGACGGCAACCGCACGCGCGCATCGCGCGTGCTCGGCCTGTCGGTACGCACGCTGCGCAACAAGATCAGGCTCTATGCCGCCTCCGGCATCGAGGTGCCGACCTGTCAGGAGTAGTGTGCAACTGCGTGCGGACGATCAATCCGCCTGCGTGGCCGTGCCGCCAGACAAGCGGCGCAGCCCGCGCCGCGCACACATGCCAACCAGCATCGCAAGTGCGATGACGGCGACCGCCGCCGTCATCAGCTCGATGGCGCGAAGAACGAAAGCCGTCATGACAGCCCATGACGGCTGCGGCTCCTCGGCGAAGGCAATCGGCACGATGTCAGGCACCAGCAGTTGGGCGATGACGATGGCCGCGGCAAGGATCGCAGCGGACAGGCAGAACATTTTCCATGCTGCGCGCATCGATCGCTCCTCGCGATGATCATGGCCCTGCCCAACTCAATGACACGTCGTGCCGCCCCGTCGATTGATGTTGATCAAGCGCGGCACGATGCGCCCGCGGAATTGCTGCTGTCGTCAAACGCCGCTAAGTAGCTTGCTTCCGGTCAAGGGAGCATTGGTGTGGCAGACGATCAGGGACGGCAGGGACCTCCGGGTCCGCGTGGGCGGCAGGGCGAACCGGGACGGTCGGGACCGCAGGGTCATCCGGGCAAGCGGGGACCGGACGGCGCGCGCGGCAAGCCGGGGCCGCAGGGTAAGCCGGGACCGGTCGGAAAGGCAGGCCCCCTGGGCAAGGCCGGCCCGCAGGGCAAGCCGGGCGACGCCGGTCCGCGTGGAACTGTCGGAGCGCAGGGGCCAGTCGGACCGCAAGGCCCGCGCGGCGAACAAGGTCCGCCCGGCCAGCTGCCGTCGATCGAACAGCTGCTGCCGTGGCTCGACCAGCTCTTCGACGCCTGGGACGAGCGCCGCCGCCAGCGCGAGCGTGAAGCCGCCGAGCGCGCGGCGCTTGAGGCGGCCGTGCAGGAGGCCGGTGACCCGATCGCCGATGACGAGGGCGACGACAGCGAAGCCGACGATCACAAGAAAAAGAAGAAAAAGAAGAAGCACGGCTATAAGGGCTAGCGGCGTGCTGGGGACGCAGCGCTGCGCGCCCGGGACACGTGCCAATCAAGATGGCCGGGAGGAATCATCCCGGCGCGGCAGCATGCCCATGCGCTCGAACTGCCAGCGCATGGCGCGATACCAGAGATAGCCGACCGCGGCGCCGCACAGGGCCAGGATCACGACGGTCGCGCTCGAGAACGAGCCGCTCCACCACATCATCCAGGCGGTCCACAGCAACGTGAAGGCGATGGCACCTGCTTTGAGGTGAAGAAGGGGGCGGCTCATGGTCGTGCTCCGGGCTGTCGAAACCCCGGCAGGCATCATTGCAAGTCGAGGCGACGCGCACCGTGAGCCAGATCACGGAACGGGTCCCTCGAGCCGCTACCCGAACCGCAACCGCGAACGCTCCTTCGCCTTCTCCGCCTCGACCTCGCGGTCGCGCGCCGGGGCATGGGTGTGCAGCGAGATCAGGAGCTTTCGCGCGGCTTCCGAGACCTCTGCCACGGCGTGATCGAAGGCGGCCTCATTGGCCTGCGACGGCTTGTTGAAGCCGGACAGTTTGCGCACGAACTGCAAGGCCGAGGCATGGATCTCCTCCTCCGTCGCCGGCGGCTCGAAGTTGAACAGCGTCTTGATGTTGCGGCACATGCAGCGTCTCTCCGGGGTTCCCATAAGGACGATCGGCGGAGGCGAAATCCTACATCCTTCGGCGCACTTCTGCTAAGTTCCACCGCAAGGCGGCCAACGACCATGAGCCGCACCGGGAGAGAGACATGAAAGCTTCTTGCGCGGCGCTGGCAGGCGTTCTGCTGTCCTTTTCGACGTGGGCGATGGCCGCTGATTATCCGGCCCCTAAACAGGGCGACTGGATCGCCAGGGATTTCAAGTTCCACACCGGCGAAACCATGCCGGAGCTGAAGCTGCACTACACCACCGTCGGCGAGCCGACCGGCCAGCCCGTGCTGGTGCTGCACGGAACGGGCGGCTCCGGCGCGAGCATGCTGACGCCCTCCTTTGCCGGCGAGCTGTTCGGCGCGGGGCAGCCGCTCGATGCGTCCAAATATTACATCATCATTCCCGACGCGATCGGCCACGGCAAATCCTCAAAACCGTCCGACGGCATGAAGACGAGCTTTCCGAAATACGATTACGACGACATGGTCGAGGCGCAGTATCGCCTGGTGACAGAAGGGCTCGGCGTCAAACATCTGCGGCTCGTCATCGGCAATTCGATGGGCGGCATGCACACCTGGCTGTGGGGCGAGAAATATCCGAAGGCGATGGACGCGCTGATCCCGATGGCCTCGCAGCCGACCGAGATGGCATCGCGCAACTGGATGCTGCGGCGGATCATGCTCGACACCATCCGCAACGATCCCGACTACAACGGCGGCAACTACGCCAGCCAGCCGCGCATGATGAAATACGCCATCACCGCCTACGGCATTGCCAGCATCGGCGGTACGCTCGCCTATCAGCAACAGGCGCCGACCGCAGCGAAGGCCGACAAGATCGTCGACGACCGGCTGGCGACGCCGATCACGGCGGATGCCAACGACTTCGTCTATCAGTGGGAATCTTCGCACGACTACAATGCGAGCGAGAAGCTCGAAGCCATCGAAGCCTCGCTGCTGCTGATCAATTCAGCCGACGATGAGCGCAACCCGCCCGAGACCGGCATCACGGACGCTGCGATGAAGCGGGTCAAGAACGGCCGCCTCTATTTGATCCCCGCCAGCACCGAGACGCGCGGCCACGGCACCACCAGCAATGCAAAGTTCTACAGCGAGCAGGTCAGGCAATTGCTGCAAACCGCGCCGCAACGGACGATGTAGAACGGCGGAGCGCAGATCCCCATATCGCAATGCATCATGTGCGGCGCCTCGGCGCCGCATATAATTTGAGCATGCAATGCGCCAGCAGCTCAGGCTTAATCGCGTCAACGATACGAATCGACGCGCGGAACAGTCGCGCGCCAACGAACGATGCGCGAGGAGGAAGATCGCATGCACAGGCTCGTGCTGTGCGTCTGGCTGGCCGCGACGACCGCGCTGACGAGCGCCGCGTTCGCGTTCGACAACGGGCAATATGACCACGTCCCGCCCGACATCCGCGCCTGGTTCAAGAGCGTGATCGCGCCAAGCGGCGTGCCCTGTTGCGACATTTCCGACGGCCATCGCACCGAATATGACGTACGCGGCGGCACCTATTGGGTGCCGATCGAGGGGCAGTGGATGGAGGTGCCCGAGCGCGCCATCATCCGCGATCAGGGCAATCCGGTCGGTCAGGCCGTGGTCTGGTACGTCCACCATCGCGGCGCCATCATCATCAGCTGCTTCGTGCCTGCGGACGCGGTGTAGGCCACTAAGCCTTCAGGTTTCGCTTGGGCGAGGCCTCGACAAATTCGATGTCATCGCCGAATTCGTCGAGCGCGGCGCGAACGGACTTGGCGTCGGCCTCGGCGACGGTGAAGATCGCAGCGAGGGTTTGCCGCTTCTGTCCCGGAAACAGGCTCCGGGCGGTGTAGCCGGCCTCGCCGAGCGTCTTGATGATCATGCGTCGCCGACGCTGATCGACACGATCGCGGAATTTGAACTGCACGGACATGCCGAAAACCTAGCGGTTCGCGGCGCCCGATCAAGGTCACGGAAAACCTATTTTCGCCGCTTCCGCGGCGGTTTCGCGCGACCGAGCGCAGCGGCAATATCGAGGAGGCCCGCGCCGTATTGCGGAGTGAAATCCCGCCCCCGCATCGCCGGCAATTTGATCGCCGTCGCGATCAGGCGCCTGGCAACCGCAAGCCCGGCCGCTCTGGATTTGGGCTTGTTGACATAGACGAGTGCAGCGGCACCCGTCACATGCGGCGTTGCCATCGACGTCCCGGGCCAGGAATCGTAGCTCGAATGATCGGCGAAGCTCGCCTTCACCCGGGGCACTGTCGACAGGATGTTGACGCCAGGAGCGACCAGCTTGATGTGCTTCCCCGTATTGGAGAACGAGGCACGCCGATGAGACTCGTCGACGGCGCCAACTCCGATCGTGTCCGCGTAGCCCGCGGGATACTCCTTCGGATTGCCGGTCTCGAACTCGTTGCCCATCGCGGTCGAGATGACGACACCGGCACCGATCAGTTCGGCGAAGATCGCCGCCTCCGCCTTCGAATGGTCCTCGCCGCCAATGCTGAGATTGATGACCTTGATGTTGGAATCGAGCGCGGCGGCGAGCGCCTTGCTGTAGAACTCGAAGTTGAAGTTTTCGTCGTCGCCCGCGCGTTTGGGATCGTCGAAGACCTTCCAGCAGTGCAGCCGGCAATTGGCCACGCCTGCGAGACCGACCGAATTATTGACCACGGCCGCGATCGTGCCGCTGACATGCGTGCCATGGCCGAGAAAGTCACGCGCTCCGTTGCCGTCGTGCCGGTATTCCTCGATCGCTCCTGCAAGATCGGGATGTCCGGCGTCGACACCGCTGTCGAGCACAGCGACATGAACCCGCCCAGCACCCGGCCGCCGCCTGTCGAACCATCTGATGGCGCGAAGGCCCCACTGGCGAATCTTCATGGGATCGGCGGAGGCACTGAGCCACCGGTTGGGAACGGGCTCGACCAGATCCATCGCCTTCGATGCACTCAGGCGCTTCAGGACACCTGCATCTATCTTTTTGTCCTTCACCTGCACGATCTGATATCCGGCCAGCGCCTCTCGTGGTGCCGCCGTTGCGGAGCGCGCGATCGAGCGATGAACCGCATCCAGCCCCTGCGGCTGCGCCGGCGCCTCACCGCCTTCGACCACAAACAGCGGCTTCATCGACTGAAGCCCGAAATTGTCGCGCAGGAAATCGATCGGACCACGAACCTCATCGGGCATTGCAGCCGCGAGCGCGCGCGACGTGGCCACCTGAGGCGAGTCCGCCGCGATCTGCCGGACAACGGCCGGCTTCAACCGAACGATGAACTGTCCCGGGACATGCTTGCGACGGCGCGGCCGATCGCCCGCGACCCGCATTGCCTGCGTCAGGGCCATGATGAATTCCTTCCTTGAAAAGCGATAAAGTATGGTACTCGTTATAAGCGAAATCCCTGGTCTACGCCACCTGCGTAGCCAGATCACTCCCGTCCCCCGCTGGTGCGGTGCAGTGACGGCACCGCGGCGCGCGTGTTATTGATGTCTTCGAGTCCTCAATCAGGGAGACCTTCGTGACCGATCTTTGCGCCGAAGACCTCGCAACCATCTATGCCAAGCCGACCCCGCGCGTGATCGCGAAGGCACGCCCCGCGGTCGATGCGCATGCGAAGAAGTTCATCGAGATGTCGCCGTTCTGCGTGCTCGCAACGTCGGGCACGGACGGCAGCGTCGACGCTTCGCCGCGCGGTGGTGGCATCGGCTTCGTCCGCGTCGCAGGTCCCAACCAGCTGCTGATGCCCGACCGCTCCGGCAACAACCGGATCGACAGTTTTCGCAACGTCGTCGAAGGCTCGGGTTTCGTGCACCTGTTGTTCTTCGTCCCCGGCATCGACGAGACGCTGCGCGTCGGCGGGCGCGGCACGCTGTCGGCCGATCCGGACCTGCTCGCCTCCATGGTGGAGTTCGGCAAACCGCCGCGCGCGGTGCTGAACGTCGCCGTCAGCGAAGTCTATTTCCACTGCGGCAAGGCGCTGATGCGCTCGAAGCTGTGGTCGGCGGACAAGATGCAGCGCTCGGTGATGCCGAGCATCACCGAGGTCATCCATGAGCAGACTGGCCTCGGCGAGCCGGAGAGCCAGGCGATCATTGAAGAGCGTTACAAGACGCAGCTGTAGGTGGCGCTGCAATCACAGCGTCGTCCCGGACAAGCGCCGCGCAGCGGCGCGCTGATCCGGGACCCATACCCACAGGGAGTGGTTTGGCGAAGACTCGGAGAGTATGCAGCTGACGCCGGAGCTTAATGCCCCTCGCCCTCGAGCCCGCCGACGTGCTTCTGGGTGTAGAGTTCGAGGCCGATGCGGCCGATCAGATCGAGCTGGGTCTCGAGGAAGTCGATGTGGTGCTCCTCGTCGCTCATCAGCTTCTCGAACAGGTCACGCGTGACGTAGTCCTTGACGCTGTGGCAGTAGGTCGCCGCTTCCTGATAGAGCGCCCGCGCGCTCATCTCGGCGGCGAGATCGCACTCGATGATCTCCTTGACGTTCTGGCCAATGCGCAGGGGATCGAGCACCTGCATGTTCGGGAAGCCGTCGAAGAACAGGATGCGCGCGGTGAGCTTGTCGGCGTGCTCCATCTCCTCGATGGACTCCTTGCGCCAGACCTTGGCCATGTCGAGGAGGCCCCAATTGTCGAGGAAGCGGTAGTGCAGCCAATACTGGTTGATCGCAGTCAGCTCGTGACGCAGTGCCTTGTTCAGATAGTCGATGACTTTTGGGTCACCCTGCATGGTTCACTCCAGCTGTTGCAGTCCAAATCGGTCCTAACCGACTTTAGAACGCTTCTAAATCACTTTACGAATGAGGGCAACCGGCTACGGGAACGTAGCCGGGAAAAAGCTCAGCCGGAGTTGCGGAAGTTTTCAGCAGGCCGCGAGGGCGAACTTGGCGGGCTCGGCCGTCTCATCGTTGGCGGCCATGGTGTGGCTGTGCGGGCAGCCGGCACAGCAGGATTTGGCGCAGGGGCCAAGCGCTTCGTCGATGATGGTCTTGATCGTCCGGGCGCAGCGACCGCATTCGGCGCTGCAGCCGAGACATCCATAGACCTGCTTGGCATGACGCACGGCGTCGTCGGACTCGGCGACGGCGGCCCGGATATCGTCATCGCTCAGCACGTTACAGGAACAAACGATCATGGAAGCGGCAGGCCCTTCGGTGATGCGCCATCATCGATATTTAAGGGGCCGGCCGGATGCAAAAGGAAAAACCGGTATTTGAAGCTATTCCAAACTGGCCCGGATATAGCCTAGAACGGCTCTAAAATAGGGGCTTGCGGTGGATCAAGGTTGCGCACTTAGTCGCCGCCGCCGCCTCCTCCACCGTCGCCGCCGCCACCGCAATCTCCGCCGCCGCTGCCGCTATCGCTGCTGGAGCAGCTGCCGCTGTCGGTCGAACTGCCCGAACTGTCGCTGGAGAACCAGCTGCCCAGCGAGAATCCGTCGCTGCTCCCCGAATAGCTGTCGCCCGCACCCGCACTATCGCCGCCGGCGGCTGCGCGCGAGCGGCGCTGGCCGCGGTTCTGGAGGTGGGTGGTCCAGCCGTAGCCGATCGCGAAGATGACCCCGGCAGCAATCAATGCATTGATCATCGCGTTGCCCATCACCGCCTCCTGGCCGACCTGCGGTCCATACCAATTGGTCGCCCCCGGCAAAGGTGCCGTTCATTGATCATTCAAACGAAATATGGAACTCTGCCCCAAAGAATTCCCGCGTGTGCTTATGCGAAAGGTCCATTCGATGAAGAAGTCGCTCCTGGCAGCCGTTGCCCTCGCCACTGTGGCCCTGACGACCGGAACCCCGGCCCATGCCCAGCGCGGTGTCGCAGCCGGCGTGGCAGCCGGGATCATTGGCGGCGCCATTGTCGGCGGCGCGCTGGCCTCTCCGTATTATTACGGACCTGGCCCCGGCTATTATGAACCGGGCTACTACCCGCCCCGCTACTACGCGCCTGGCCCGGGCTATGTCGCCGACGATTATTACGGCGGCTGCGCCTGGCAGAAGCAGCGCTTCTGGGACGGCTATGCCTGGCGCGTCCGCCGCGTCCGGGTTTGCGGCTAATGTCCCTCGAGCCGGTTCGTTTGCAGCAATTGCCTGGACCGGTTCACTACGGATATGCCGTTCATCTTGGGGCCTGAAAAAGACCGCTTTTTCTCGTCACAGCTCCGTGTGCGTTTACCGTGGATTGACCATTTGCGCGCTTCCTAGCTGCAAGGCCAATTCCATCAGAGTGTGCGTGAACCTTTGAACCCCGGGCGCCTCTAACAAGAGGAACCCATCTCCCAGGAGAGCCAAGAGCATGAAGAAGACTTTAGTTGCCGCCCTCACGGTTGCGACGGTCGCCGGTTCGCTGGTGACCGCCACTCCGTCCGCCAAAGCCGGTGACGGCGTCGGCGCCGGCATCGCAGCCGGCCTGATCGGCGGCGCCATCGTCGGCGGCGCCATCGCGTCGAGCCGCCCCGCCTATGGCGGTCCCGTTTACGTTGCCGAGCCGCCGCCGCCCGCGCCCTGCTACTGGCGTCGTGAGCGCTACTGGGACGGCTACGGCTGGGTCAGCCGCCCGGTTCGCGTCTGCTACTGATCTGATCGCCTTGGCGCATGCGCGCCGCGATAGAGAGCCCGGCCGAGAGCATCGGCCGGGCTTTTTCTTTGCTCACACGCTAAAGCGCGATGAGATTTGGATAAATCGTCATCGCGCTTCAGGTTGTTGTTTACGCATGATCTTTCCGGAAAACCGCTTCGCACTTTTCCGGATCATGCTTTAGCGCGCCGCCTGGATCGAACGCAGCACCTCTTCACTCGGCCAGCAATCGACCTTGAGTCCTGCCGACTTCTGATAGGCGCCCAGCGCGGCACGCGTCTGCATGCCGGCCTTGCCGTCGATCTTGTCCTTGTAGAGCCCGACGTGGGTGAGCCCGCGCTGCATGGTCTCGACATCCTTGGTGCGCAATTGCTTCGAGGCCGACCAGGGCGTTGCAAACGGCAGCGGGCTCGTCATGCGATCGCTGAGATGGCCGACGAACAGCACGTAGAGGTCTGAGAAATTGTATTCCTTGATGACGAAGTAGTTCTTCGTCGTGAGGAACGACGGACCATAGATGCCTTCCGGCTGGAGCAGCGAGGCCGGCTGCGCCTGCTCGGCAGCGCCCAGCTTCTGCCCGCGCACCGGCACAAAGCCTTCGCGCAGCCACTGGCCAACCGGCTTCGTCACCTCCGGCACACCGGTGGTGCAATCGACCTTCGCCGGCGCCTGCACCTCATAAGCCCAGCGCACGCCGCTCTGCCAGCCCTTGTTGACGAGCTGCTGCGCGGCAGACGCCAGCGCATCCGGCACCGAATGCCAGATGTCGATGCGGCCATCGCGGTCGAAATCGACGCCATGCTTGTAATATTCGGACGGCAGGAATTGCGTGAGCCCGGTGGCGCCGGCCCAGGACGAACGCATGTCCTTGCGCGTCACGACGCCCTCGCCGAGGATCTTCAGCGAAAGGATGAACTCGTTGCGATAGGTGTCCTTGCGCCGTCCGACATAGGCCTGCGTCGCCAGCACACGGACCAGATCATAGGGCAGCGTGTAGCGGCCGTAGTCGGTCTCGCGGCCCCAGATCGCGAGCATGACGGTCGCGGGCACGCCGGAGCTCTTCTCGATCTCGGTCAGCGCCGGACGATACTTTTGCAGCAGCCGCTGCCCCTCGCCGGCAAGCCGCGCGATCGAGGCGTCCTTGACGTAGTCGGCAGGCACCTGCACGAACTCGGCCTGCGACGGCGCGCCGGTCGCGGGCCGTCCCGGCAAGATCAGATCGGGCAGCTTGTAGTCCGGCTCGAGCCCGCGCGTCTGCTCGTCGAACGTCGCGCGCGAGACACCGGCGGCCTGCGCCTCCGGCCAGAGCGAGGCGATGAACTGCGTGAAGGCGGCGTCGGCGGCGCGGGCGGACGACCAGCCGCAGGTGACCACGATCACCGCAGCGATGAGCGCCCGCCGCATCATGCCGCCATCACCGCGTTAGCTTCTTGTACTTCACGCGATGCGGAATGATGCTGTCCTGGCCGAGGCGGCGCATCTTGTCCTTCTCGTAATCCTGGAAGTTGCCTTCGAACCATTCGACATGGCTGTCGCCTTCGAACGCAAGGATGTGGGTCGCGATGCGGTCGAGGAACCAGCGATCGTGGCTGATGATGACGGCGCAGCCGGCAAAATCCTCCAGCGCCTCTTCGAGCGCACGCAGCGTGTCGACGTCGAGATCGTTGGTCGGCTCGTCGAGCAGCAGGACGTTGGCGCCGGACTTCAGCATCTTGGCGAGATGCACGCGGTTGCGTTCACCGCCGGAGAGCGCGCCGACCTTCTTCTGCTGGTCGGCGCCCTTGAAGTTGAACGACGAGCAATAGCCGCGCGAGTTGACTTCCTTCTTGCCGAGCAGGATCAGCTCGTTGCCGCCGGAGATCTCCTCCCACACCGTCTTCTTGCCGTCGAGCGCGTCGCGCGACTGGTCGACATAGCCGAGATGCACGGTCTCACCGACCGTGATGGTGCCGTTGTCCGGCGTTTCCTGCTTGGTGATCATCTTGAACAGCGTGGTCTTGCCGGCGCCGTTGGCACCGATCACGCCGACGATGCCGCCCGGTGGCAGCTTGAAGGTGAGATCGTCGATCAACAGGCGATCGCCATAGCCTTTGCTGAGTGCTTCGAAATCAACCACATTGGCGCCGAGCCGCTCGGCGACGGGGATGATGATCTGCGCCGTCTGGGTCTGCTTTTCGCTGGCCTGCTTGAGCAGCTCCTCATAGCGCTGGTAGCGCGCCTTCGACTTGGCTTGGCGCGCCTTGGGCGAGGACGCGACCCACTCCTGCTCGCGGGCGAGCGTCTTCTGGTGCGCGGCGTCCTCACGTCCCTCCTGCTCCAGGCGCTTCTGTTTCTGCACCAGCCAGGACGAATAATTGCCTTCGTAGGGAATGCCGCGGCCGCGATCGAGCTCGAGGATCCACCCCGTGACGTTGTCGAGGAAGTAGCGGTCGTGGGTGACGATCAGGATCGCGCCGGGATAGTTGCGCAGATGGCCTTCCAGCCACGACACGGATTCGGCGTCGAGATGGTTGGTCGGCTCGTCCAGCAGCAGCAGCTCGGGCTGGTCGAGCAGCAGCCGGCACAGCGCGACGCGGCGACGCTCGCCGCCCGAAAGTTTTGTGACATCGGCGTCGTCAGGCGGGCAGCGCAGCGCGTCCATGGCCTGGTCGACCTTGCTGTCAAGATCCCACAGGCCCTGGGCCTCGATCTCGTCCTGCAGCTTGGTCATCTCGTCGGCGGTCTCGTCCGAATAGTTGACCGCGAGCTCGTTGTAGCGGTCGAGGATCGCCTTCTGCTTGGCGACGCCCTGCATGACATTCTCGCGCACCGACAGCGCCGGATCGAGGTGCGGTTCCTGCTCCAGATAGCCGACGCGGGCGCCCTCGGCGACCCAGGCCTCGCCGGTGTACTCCTTGTCGAGGCCCGCCATGATCTTGAGCAGCGTCGACTTACCCGAGCCGTTGACACCGAGCACGCCGATCTTGGCGTCCGGGTAGAAGCTCAGATGGATGTTATCGAGCACCTTCCGGGTCGGGTAGCTCTTGGTCAGGCCCTGCATGAAATAGATGAACTGGCGCGCCATCGGTCCCGTGAAACCTTCGATTTGAGGAAATTTGCTTGCCGCCGATGTAACGATCCCGCCCCCAAAGGGCAACGTTTTCCCTCCGTTCACCACGGATGAATACGGGACGGACACCATCCGGACGCAGATCCGGACAATTGAAACCATTTTTTAATAAAGCAGGCCAAAGCTCGGTTTTGCGCGGAAACAGCGCCGCCCGCTCAGAACGAACGGGGAGCACAGCGAGGCCGCATCATGGCTCTGATCGAGACCAATTCTCTTCCTGTTCCGGCAGGAGCCGGGCACGTCTCCGGGTTCGTCTCGGAGATCAAGGCCTTCTGGAAGCGCTTCTTCACCACCGCCTTCAACCCCTACCGGCCCGAACTGCACTACATGCGCGGCCCCGGCCCCGCCTGGCGCGCCAAGCACGGCCTGGATGCGCCGATCCGGCTGAAGCCCCGCGATCTCTGAGCGATTACCTCCTATCGGATTTTTGAAGACGCTGGCTGCTTGCGCGCGAGGCTGATTGCGCGCAACCATGGCCCGGTTCCGACGACGGCGTCCCGCCCAGCGCCGTCACCTCTCGCCATGGATGAATGCTGATGAGCCGGCTGCGCTGTGCGATCCTCGACGACTATTTCAACCTCGCCATCGACGTCGCCGATTGGCCGAAACTATCGGACCGCATCGACGTCACCGTGTTCAGCCATCCCTTCGCCTCGGAGCAGGCGGCGGCGAGCGCGCTGGCCGATTTCGAGATCATCTGCGCGATGCGCGAGCGCACGGCGTTTCCCAAGAGCCTGTTCGACAAGCTGCCCAAGCTGAAGCTGCTGCTCACTTCGGGCATGCGCAACGCCTCGATCGACATGGAGGCAGCGAAGGCCAAGGGCGTCGTCATCGGCGGCACGCAATATTCCCGCGATCCCACCGCCCCGCTCGCCATGGGGCTGATCCTGGAACTGACCCGCGGCATCGGCCGCGAGAGCGCGCGCATGCATGCGGGCGAACCGTGGCAGACTTTTGCCGGCGTCGAGATTGAGGGTCGCACGCTCGGCATCATCGGGCTCGGCAAGCTCGGCAGCAAGATGGCGGGCATCGCCAAAGCGTTCGGCATGAACGTGATCGCCTGGAGCCCGAACCTGACGCCGGAGAAGTGCAAGGAAATTGGCGTCGGCTATGCCAGCAAGGACGAGCTGTTCGCGAAGGCCGACATTGTCACCATCCATGTGGTGCTGAGCGACCGCTCGCGTGGCCTCGTCGGCCGGGCCGATCTGGCGCGGATGAAGCCGACCGCCTTCCTCGTCAACACCGCGCGCGGGCCGATCGTGGACGAGCAGGCGCTGCTGGAAGCCTTGCAGAAGCGGAAGATCGCGGGCGCCGGCATCGACGTGTTTTCGGTCGAGCCGCTGCCGGTCGACCATCCCTTCCGCAAGCTCGACAATCTCGTGCTGACGCCGCATCTCGGCTACGCGACCGAGGACGGATTGCGCATCCACTACGGCCAGATGGTCGAGGCAATCGACGCCTTCACCAAAGGCGCTGAGCTGCCGCGCAAGCTGGCCTGAATCGGGATAGGGGGAAGCCTCGCGGCTCCGCCCCTCCCACACCACCGGACATACGGGTCCGTATCCGGCGGTTCAGCGGATTATGCGGGTCGCCGTGCCGCGACGGAAGCCAAGCCGAGTGAGGCAAAGAAGCCGTTTGGCAGAGCAATGGTGAGCGCGGGGCTGTTCGCGAGCCGCCAAGGGCCACGTGGGCTGCCGGCGGTTTGCGCCGCCAGATCCCGGCCGACGCCGCGGCGTCGCAACTCGGCAAAGCGAGCGGGTCCATACTTCCATTGCTTCCAGGCAACGGCGCGCAACCGTCGCCTGATCCACTGGTCAAGCACGCGCAACACCGACGGGGTTTGACAGAAGCCGAAGTAGCCGTGCCACCCAATCAGGTAGGTCGACAGTTCTTTGGCGATCTGCACGAGGCATCGACCACGCGTGCGTCGCGTGAGCTCCCGAACCTTCGCCTTGAAGCGGGCGAGTGCCTGCGGCGCGATGCGCCGCCGCGGTTCTTGCCCGCCGGTGAAGCTGAAGCCCAGGAACTTGCGAACACTCGGTTTGGCAACCGCGCTCTTCGCTTTGTTGATCTTGAGCTTGAGGCGCTTTTCGAGGAACCTCTCGACGCCAGCCAGCACCCGTTCGCCCGCCCGCTGACTGCGCACGTAGATGTTGCAGTCGTCGGCGTAACGCACGAAGCGGTGGCCGCGCTTCTCCAGTTCCTTGTCCAGCACATCCAGCATCAGGTTCGACAACAGCGGCGAGAGCGGACCGCCCTGCGGCGTGCCCTCTTCCGTCGGACTGACCAGCCCTCCTTCCAACACACCCGCATTCAGGAAGGCGCGGATGAGCTTCAGGATGCGCTTGTCAGCAACCCGCTTGGCAACCAGTCCCATCAGGATGTCGTGGTTGACCCGGTCAAAGAACTTCTCCAGGTCGATGTCCACCACGATGCTGTGGCCGGCCGCAATGTACGCCTGCGCCCGTTCCACCGCCCGATGTGCCGAGCGCCCCGGCCGAAAGCCGAAGCTCGTCTCGGCGAACGTCCTATCCCAATCCGCCTGCAGCACCTGCATCACCGCCTGCTGGATCAAGCGGTCGAGCACCGTCGGAATGCCGAGCGGCCGCAGGCCGCCCGACGCCTTCGGTATCTCCACCCGCCGCACCGGCTGTGGCTTGTAGGTGCCGTCAAGCAACTGGGCTCGGATCGCAGGCCAGTGCTCCTTCAGGTGGGCTGACAGCTCGCCGACGGTCATCCCGTCGACGCCCGCCGCGCCCTTGTTGCGCTTTACTTGCGCCAACGCTGCCTTCAGATTCTCACTCTCGACAACGTCTTCCATCGACGGTCCTGCGACCGCCGGGCGTTCGAGACAGACTTCCGCCGCACGCGCTTCAGGCTCTCGGGCGCCGGCGCTTCGGGCTTCACCCTCCGCTCCGGGGCTCAAGTTCAGCTCGACCTGATTCTTCTGCCGCATGGCTCGCACGAGATCGCCGCTCTACTGACCACTTCCACCGTTCAGGCCTTCAGCGGCGCGCTGCCGCCTACTACGCCCTCGGCTGACTTCTGCGCTGCGGTCAGGCCGTCTTGCGACGGTCTCAGTCTCGTTGCCGAGACACAGCGCAGACCTCCCGAGGTAAGACCGACCGCCTTCACCGCACGCCCGCCGAATTTACCACCCCGACCTTTGATGACCTTGGACTTCGCGATCAATTGCTCGCTCGTCCGGCCGGGTAGGCCTCGTTATCCGGTGTTTGTCCATCGGGCCGCGGCTTTGCTCCACGCTTTCTTCAGACCCCACCTCACGATGACGCCCTTGCGCTTCGCTAATCCTTCGCCGCCATCAGGCTGGATAGAGGACTTCCACCTCCAAGCTGTCGCTCATACTCGGCACACAATGAAAAGGGCGTGCCGTCGGCACGCCCTTTTGCAATTTGATCTCGTTCGAAGCGCTTAGCGCACGGTGACCGGTGCGGGCAGCGGCGGCACGACCGTCGGCTGCGTGCCGGGGACCGGGCCGGCCTGGGCCGACATCGGAGCCGGCGCGGGCGCTGCGGACGCGGTCGCCGTTCCCGGCGACGGGCCACCCGGCATCACCACCACGCGGGTGCCGACCTTGACGCGATCGAACAGGTCCGAGACGTCCTCGTTGAGCATGCCGATGCAGCCGGAGGAGACGAACTTGCCGATGGTCGAGGGCTGGTTGGTGCCGTGGATGCGGTAGACGGTCGAGCCGAGATACATCGCACGGGCACCGAGCGGATTGCCGGGGCCGCCGGCCATGAAGCGCGGCAGATAGGGCTGGCGCTCGATCATCTCGGTCGGCGGATGCCAATCCGGCCACTCCGCCTTGCGGGTGATCTTCTGCACGCCGGTCCAGGTGAAGCCGTCGCGGCCGACGCGGACGCCGTAGCGGATCGCACGGCCGCCTCCGAGCACATAATAGAGGTAGGTGTTCGGCGTATCGACCACGAGGGTGCCGGCCGGCTCCTTGGTCTGGAACGCGACCTCCTGGCGGCGCAGGTTCTGCGGCAACTGCGCCGGCGCAGCATCGGGCTGCTCCTCGGGAGGCAGCGAAGCGATTGTCATCGGCCGGCCATCGGCACCGACGGGCGGCTGCCCGGCCTGGACCGTTCCGGTCGCGGCGGGACCACCGACCGCTTCCGGCGGACGCAGGCCGTCATTGGCGGGCGCCTGAGCCGGACGGTCGGCATAGATCACCGGCGGCGGGCCGGCGGGGCGGCCATAGCGGGGATCATCCGGCGACATCACGGGGCCCTGCGGCGGAGCCGCCGAATACACCGGCGGAGCGCCAGCCGGACGGCCATAACGGGGATCATCCGGCGACATCACCGGCCCCTGCGGCGGAGCGGCCGAATAGACCGGCGGACCTGCCGGCCGGCCGTAGCGCGGATCATTGGGCGAGGTGATCGGACCGCCAGGGCCGGGTGGCGGCAGCGATGCCTGCGGCATCGCGTCATCGTCTTCGTCCAACGAGTCGAAATTCGGCGTGCGGTCGCCGGGGCGATATTCGGCCGGCGCGCCATAGCTCGGCACCTGCTGGACCGGATAGCTTTGAGCCTGCACGAGCGAGGTTCCCGCCGCAGCGACTGTTGCGGCAGCGCATATCGTCAGAAAATGTTTGATCATCATCGCTCTTGTATAGCCCCGGGGCCCCATCAGGACCGTTAACGGCCAGATGACCGAAGATAGCGGCACATTCAAGACATATCAGGCCGATTTGCGCCGGATTTGCCGATTTGTGATCCGCAAGACTACCGTTGCCCCGTTGCATCACGGGGCGGAAATCGCATCGCGCCGTCAGTTGCCGGAGCCTCGGCCCCGAATTTTAGGGAATGGCGCGGAATCGTTGCGGTATGTTCGAATCAGCCTGATTCGCCACCGCTTTGAGCTCCGAACCCCGCGTGGCGAACGCGGCAATCAGTAATCGTCACCGCGTTCAGATGGCTCTTGGGTCCCGGCCGCCACCCGCCGGGGCGGAAATTCGTAACCCGTCCGATGCTTCCCGGCTTTCGCTTCCTGTTTGCCGCGATCCTGCTGTCAACCTCCATCCTGGTGTTCGGCCTAGGTGCCGCTGCGCTGCTGCGGGCGACCCATGAGCAGTATGTCAGCAACCCCTCCTGGCGGAACGGCCCGCAGGAGCAGGTGTTCGCGCAAACCTCCGAGCCGGCCCAGCCGGTGCTCGCCGCCTTGCGCGCGGAGCCGGAGCCGGCCGAGCCTGCGGTGACGCTGCGCGACCAGGTGCCGACCATCGGATTGCCGGTCCAGGAACCTGAGCAGACGGCCCCGTTGGCAAGCGAGGCCGACGCGACGCCGCAGGCCGCGCCCACGATTGACACCCCAGCCACCGAGCCGTCCAAGGCCGAGACCACGGCGGAAGCCGCAGCGCCCGCGGCGACAGACACGCTCACCCCCGCCGACGCCACGGCATCGATCTCCGAGGCGAAGCCTGCCGCAACCGCCAGCGCGCCGGCGCCGGCTGATCCCAGTGCCGCTCCGGCGTCCCCGGGGCCCGATGTCGCCCCGACCAAGCTGGCCGCACTGAACGACCCCGCCACCACGGCCGCGAAGGATCCGCCGGCGAAGGCCAAGGCGGACGCCAGCAAGCCGGAGAGCAAGGCGACCAAGCCTAAGGCGAAGAAGCGCCACCGCGTGGTGCGGCGTCCACCGCCTCAGCAGTTGCAGCAGCAGCTCGACCCGTTCGGACAGCCGCAGACGTTTGCGACGACGACTGCCACGAGGACGCGCCAGTAGCTTACGCCGGGCCGGTCGCGATCGGCGGGCCTTTTTCCTGGCCCCATTCCGACCAGGAGCCGTCGTACAGCGCAGTGTCGGTGACGCCCAGGCGATAGAGCGCGAGCGTGAGCACGCCCGCGGACACACCGGAGCCGCAGCTCGTCACGATCGGCGCATCCAGCTTGACGCCGGCGCCGGTGAAGGCGGCGCGCAGGTCGCCAAGCGGCTTCATCTCGCCGGTCGTGGCATCGAACAGCAGATTGTAGGGCACGTTGCGGGCGCCGGGGATGTGGCCGGAGCGGATGCCCGGCCGCGGCTCAGGCGCGCGGCCCTCGAAACGATCGGCGGCGCGCGCATCGATCACCTGCTCGGCCCGGCTTTCGACGTTGGCGATCAGCTGCTCCATGCTGCGCACGCGCTTCGGATCATAGCTCGCCTTGAAGGTTTGCGGCTTCGGCTTCACTTCGCCGGTCTCGACCGGGCGTCCTTCCGCACGCCACTTCTTCAGGCCGCCATTGAGGATGCGGACATTGGCGTGGCCGTAGGACAGGAACATCCACCACGCGCGGGGCGCGGCGACCCAGCCGCCGGCATCATAGAGCACGACGGTGTCGCTGTTTCCGATGCCGAGATTGCCGACGTCGCGGCCGAACTGCTCGGCGCTCGGAAACATGTGCGGCAGCGGGTTGGAATGATCCGACACCGCGTCGACATCGAAGAACACGGCGCCCGGCAGGTGCGCGGCGAGGTAGTCGTCCTTCGGCAGCGGCAGCACGCCCGGGAGCTTGAAGCTGGCGTCGAGGATCTTGACGTTGGCATCGCCCATGTGGGCGGCGAGCCATTCGGTGGAGACGAGGGGGTCGGTGGTCATGCGAGGTCTTTCTTGTCATTCCGAAGTTGAAGCAATGCGCATCAAACTCCGCTGTCATCGCCCGGCTTGACCGGGCGATCCAGTATTCCAGAGGCGGTTGTGATTGAGCCGAGAGGCTGCGGCGTACTGGATTCCCCGCCTTCGCGGGGAATGACAGCGGAGATTGGCGCGACAGCGCAGCACTTCTCACCCCTTCTTCTTCGGCTCCCACTGCTCCGTGGGGCCGCCGGCGTCGCGCCAGGCGGCGTAGCCGCCGGCGATGTGGGCGACGGGCTTCAGGCCCATGTCCTGCGCGGTCTTGGCGGCGAGCGCGGAGCGCAGGCCACCGGCGCAGTGGAAGACGAACTTCTTGTCCTCCTGGAAAATCGGCTTTGCATACGGGCTCTGCGGATCGATCCAGAATTCCAGCATGCCGCGGGTGCAGGCGAAGGCGCCGGGGATGCGGCCGTCGCGCTCGATCTCGCGGGGATCGCGGATGTCGACGATGACGACGTCGCCGTTCTTCGAGATCTCAATGGCGTCCTTGGCGTTGAGCGTCTCGATCTCGGCATTGGCCTCGTCGATCAGCGCCTTGATGCCGCGGGTGATGGTCTGGGGCATATGGTTCTCCCTTCTTCTCTTCCGTCGTTCCGGGGCGGTCGCGAAGCGAGCGGACCCGGAACCTCGATCGGCATCTACAACTGCGAGATTCCGGGTTCGCGCTACGCACGCCCCGGAATGACACAATCAGTGCGTCAATTCCTTCATCGCACCTTCCAGCCCCTCGATCGTGATCGGATACATCCGGTTGGCGAAGATGCGCTTGATGATGGTGGTCGATTCCGAATAGTCCCAGTGCTTCTGCTGCACCGGGTTCAGCCACACCGCGTGCGGATAGGTGCGGATGATGCGGTCGAGCCAGACCGAGCCGGGCTCCTCGTTGACGTGCTCGACCGAGCCGCCGGGCACCATGATCTCGTAAGGGCTCATCGAGGCATCACCGACGAACACGACCTTGTAGTCGTGCGGGTATTTGTGCAGCACGTCCCAGGTCGGCGTGCGGTCGGTGAAGCGGCGCTTGTTCTGCTTCCACACGCCTTCATAGAGGCAGTTGTGGAAGTAGAAATACTCCATGTGCTTGAACTCGCTCTTCGCCGCCGAGAACAGCTCCTCGACCTGCTCGATATGCGCGTCCATCGAGCCGCCGATGTCGAAGAACACCAGCAGCTTCACCGCGTTGCGCCGCTCGGGGCGCATGTGCACGTCGAGATAGCCGTGATTGGCGGTCTCGCGGATGGTGGTGTCGAGATCGAGCTCGTCAGGCGCGCCGGTGCGCGCGAATTTGCGCAGGCGCCGCAGCGCCACCTTGATGTTGCGGATGCCGAGCTCGACGTTGCCGTCGAGATCCTTGAACTCGCGCTTGTCCCACACCTTCACGGCGCGGTTGTTGCGGTTCTTCTCCTGGCCGATGCGCACGCCCTCGGGATTGTAGCCGTGGGCGCCGAACGGCGAGGTGCCGGCGGTGCCGATCCATTTCGAGCCGCCCTGGTGGCGCCCCTTCTGCTCCTCGAGGCGCTTCTTCAAGGTCTCCATGAGCTTGTCCCAGCCCATGGCCTCGATCTGCTTCTTCTCTTCTTCCGTCAGGTACTTTTCGGCGAGCTTTTTCAGCCACTCCTCGGGAATCTCGGCCTTCTCCATGGCGTCGAGCAGGCTTTCCAGCCCCTTGAACACCGTGCCGAAGACGCGGTCGAACTTGTCGAGGTTGCGCTCGTCCTTCACCAGGGAGGCGCGCGACAGGTAGTAGAAATTCTCGACCGTGTAGTCCGCAAGGTCGGCGTCGAGCGCCTCCATCAGCGTGAGGTATTCGCGCAGCGTCACGGGGACCTGCGCATCGCGCAGAGAGGTGAAGAATTGCAGGAACATGGGTGACAGATTGCCCGTCGGGTGGCTGACGTCAAGGGGCGCTCCACCTCTCCCATAGGGAGAGGTCGCGCCGAAGGCGCGGGTGAGGGGTTTCGTTCTTTCGTGGGAGCGGCGCCCCCTCACCCGATTTGCTGCGCAAATCGACCTCTCCCCGTCGGGGAGAGGTGAAGGGAGCCCGCGAGCGTAGCAATTCAACATGGACCCCAAGGCTTTTTGCTCTAGAATTGATCGCCTCAAGGGGTTGTATTGGGGACGTTTGCAATGGGAATTCTCGCAGCGCTCATCATCGGCGCGATCGCCGGTTGGCTTGCCGGCAAGATTGTCCACGGGGCGGGATTTGGGCTGGTCGGCAACATCGTCGTCGGCATCATCGGCGCGCTGGTTGCGGGCTGGATCCTGCCTCAGCTGCACATCCAGCTGGCAACGGGCACGGTCGGCGCCATCGTGGACGCCACCATCGGCGCGGTGATTGTGCTGGTCATCCTTTCGCTGATAAAACGGGTCTGAAAGCCTGACCGAACCAGGAACGGCCGCCGCGAGCGGCCGTTCGCTTGTCGTGACCACGGCGATGCAATTGATGCCTGGGACGACGATCAACAAGGACGCGCGATGAAATTTACCGGCACCAAGGACTATGTTGCGACCGACGATCTCAAGGTCGCCGTCAATGCCTCGATCGTGCTCGAGCGCCCGCTCCTGGTGAAGGGCGAGCCCGGCACCGGCAAGACGGTGTTGGCGGAGGAAGTGGCGAAGGCGCTGAACGCACCTCTGCTCACCTGGCACATCAAGTCCACCACCAAGGCACAGCAGGGCCTCTACGAATACGACGCGGTGTCGCGCCTGCGCGACAGCCAGCTCGGCGATGCCCGCGTGTCGGATATCAAGAACTACATCAAGCGCGGCAAGCTGTGGGACGCCTTCACCGCCGAGCAGCGCCCGGTGCTCTTGATCGACGAGATCGACAAGGCCGACATCGAATTCCCGAACGACCTGCTGCTCGAGCTCGACCGCATGGAATTCCATGTCTACGAGACCGGCGAGACGATCAAGGCGAAGCAGCGCCCGATCATGATGATCACCTCCAACAACGAGAAGGAGCTGCCCGACGCGTTCCTGCGCCGCTGCTTCTTCCACTACATCAAGTTCCCCGACGCCGACACGATGGGCCGCATCGTCGACGTCCACTTCCCCGGCATCAAGAAGCGCCTGGTCGAGGAAGCCCTGCGCATCTTCTTCGAGGTGCGCGAGGTCCCCGGCCTGAAGAAGAAGCCATCCACGTCGGAGCTTCTCGACTGGCTCAAGCTGCTGCTCAACGAAGACATGAGCGTCGAGCAGCTGCGCGAACGCGACCCGCGAAAACTGATCCCGCCGCTGCACGGCGCGCTGCTGAAGAACGAGCAGGACGTGCACCTGTTCGAGCGGCTGGCGTTCTTGAGCCGACGCGAAGTTTGAGGCTCGCTGCCAACCACACTCTCAGTGTCGTCCTGGCGAAAGCCAGGACCCATACCGCGTGATCTATCGATTGCGGATAGTCGGCGTACCGAACAACCAGTCCTCGCCAAACTACTCCCTGTGGCTATGGGTCCCGGCCCCCCGCGCGCAATTGCGCGCTAGGCCGGGACGACATTGCGGAGACATTTGCGCGCTGCACTCTCCGACTCGCATTTTGAATTGCAGACACACATTCGCATTCTCGCGGCGCATCTCGCCCGAGCTTTGCTTCATTCCATCGCCCCAAAGAAAGAGGGCGCAGGGAAGGCCGGGTGCCGACTGGCACCCGCGGTCTGCTGCGCGAATGTAGCGCAGAGAAACCGCACAACAGCATACAGGTGTAGCCAATCACTCGGCCTTCCCTGCGCAGTGGTCGGACGGCTTATGCCGTGCTCTCCCGGGAGCCGAGTTCGTTCTGGCCTCCCTCACCCCAGCGGAATTCACCAGCATCGCGCCGGTTGACGCGACTGCCGCATCCGCCGAGGCTTGACCGTAGCAACGACGGCCAGGACCACACGGTTTTGCCGTACGCACGGCCCGCTATTCGCCGCAGTTTTCCCAGCCCTGTCGACGGAACCGGAAACTTGCTGGCGAGACGAACCTGACAGCGCCGCTCGTCCGCACGAAGCCTCGGGCTCACGGAGAGCAATCCGCCCTGCCCACGCCTCTCGCACACGACGCTGCCGCGTCCACCGCAACCCGGCCCGCGTTTCGAACGACCTCGCGAACCGCCCCTCTTCCGTGAGCCGGGCTGTTTCGACTTATGCCGCAATTCCGAATTTCGGTAAAGTGGAATATTTTTGCGGGAAGGGATTGACGGGGTGCGGCACAGCAAAACTCGTAGGGGTGCGGCACAGCAAAACTCGTAGGGTGGGTTAGCGTCAGCGTAACCCACCTCTTTTGTCTCCACGGCGAAGGAGCTGGTGGGTTACGCCGCGCGAACTGCGCTTCGCGCAGTCGCGGGGCTAACCCACCCTACGCAGCTTGCGCTAGGGCACACCGAGGACCTCTTGCAGAGTATTGATGACCTCGGTCACGAAGCGTTCATAGTCGCCCCGGTCTCCGCCTCTGTCCGCTACCCGTTCAGTCTGCCACGACAGGAAGGAAGGCAGATACCAGAGCAAGGACAGCAGACGCTTTGGTACCGTCTCTTCGTCGCCGATGTCGATTGCGCGCAAGGTCGCCAGGACGACTTGTGCCCGGCTCGCATCGTATTCGCCATTGCGAACACGATCGAAGAAGCCGTTCGTATTCCACTCGGCTTCCAACTGTTCGATGATCGCGGCGATGGTCATCCGCTGGCCTTTCGCGGGCAAGTGAAATTCGACTCGCGGAGAGTCCCCCTCACCCGGACCGCATCTTCGACGCGGTCCGGCCTCTCCCCGCAGGCGGGGAGAGGCGAAGACACTTTCACGCCACCGCCGCGTCCGGGATGCGCGCGGCTTCCATCGGCGCCTTGCCGCGGATCAAATCCGAGGCGCGGTCGGCGATCATCATGGTGGAGGCGTTGAGATTCGCCGAGATCATGCGCGGCATCACCGAGGCATCGATGACGCGGAGGCCTTCGAGGCCGTGGACGCGGAGCTGGTCGTCGACGACCGCCCAGGTCGAATCCGCCGGGCCCATGCGGCAGGTGCAGCCGGGGTGGAAGGTGGTGGTGCCGCGCTCGGTGGCGGCGTGCAAAAATTCGTCGTCGGTGTTGACGTTGGGGCCGGGGAAATCCTCGTAGGCGTAATAGGGCGACAGCGGAGCGGACTTCAAAAGGCTCCGCGCGAGCTTCATGCCGCCGACGATGACGCGGCGGTCCAGCTCGGCATCGAGATAATTGGTCTGGATGATCGGCGGCGCGAACGGATCGCTGGAGCGGATGCGGACATAGCCGCGGCTCTCCGGGCGCTGCTGCCAGGAGGCCACCGTCATGCCGGGCTCGTCCTCGAGCTGGCCCTGCACACCTTCCTTGTAGGAGGCGGGCGTGAAAGTGAGCTGGAGGTCAGAGCTCTCCGCGCTCTCGCCGGAGTGCCAGAAGCAATAGACCATGGTCGGCGACAGCGACAGCAGGCCGCGGCGCGCGGTGGCCCATTTCATCGCCTCGACCCAGAGACGCCAGCCGCGGCGGAGCTCGTTGATGGTCTTGATGTCTTTTACGCGCGCCACCGTGCGTGGGGCGTAGTGATCCTGAAGGCCCTCGCCGACGGGCAGCGCGTGACGGACGGCGATGCCATGCTGTTGCAACAGGTCGGGCGAGCCGACGCCGGAGAGCTGCAGGAGCTGCGGCGAATTATAGGTGCCGCCCGAAAGGATCACCTCCTTGTTGGCGCGCACTTCGACCGGCGTGCCGCCGCGGCCGCCCTTGGTGTAGCGGACGCCGACGGCGCGTTTGCCCTCGAAGATGATCTCGGTCGCATGCGCATGGGTGTGCACATGCATGTTGGGCCGCTTCATCGCGGGCTTGAGAAACGCGGTCGAGCCGGAGACGCGCAGGCCGTTTTCGATGGTGCGCTGGCAGTAGGAGACGCCTTCCTGGGTCTTGCCGTTGTAATCGGGGTTGCGGGGAATGCCGAGCGAGACCGCGCCTTCCATGAAGGCCTCGCAGAGCGGATCGCGCCAATCCATCGTCGTCACCGTGAGGCTGCCCTCGCGGCCGCGATAGGTGTCCTCGCCCTCGCCGACCCGTTTCTCCAGCCGCTTGAAGTACGGCAGCACGTCTGCATAACCCCAGCCGCGATTGCCCATCTGCGCCCAGGTGTCGAAATCCATGCGCTGGCCGCGGTTGTAGATGTGGCCGTTGATCGAGGACGAACCGCCGAGCGTCTTGCCGCGCGGCGCGTAGATGCTGCGGCCGCCGGTATAGGGGCCGGGCTCCTGCTGGTAGGCCCAGTTGATGCTCTTCATGTGGAAGGTTTTTATGAAGCCAGCCGGCAGATGGATGTAGGGGTGCCAGTCGCTAGGGCCTGCCTCGAGCACGCAGACGCTGATATCAGGATCTTCGCTGAGCCGGCTGGCGAGCACGCAACCGGCGGAGCCCGCGCCGACGATCACATAATCAAATCTATCCATGGTACCTGCGCCTCTAAAGCGAAATGAGTCTTGATTGAATCGGCGCCAGAAGCGGGCGCTCTTCACCTCTCCCGGAGGGAGAGGTCGATTTGCTCCTGGCGATGCGCAGCATCGTCCGGTGCAAATCGGGTGAGGGGTTCAGGTTCCACGAGAGAGCGGTCCCCTCACCCGGCGCTTCGCGCCGACCTCTCCCCATGGGAGAGGTGATCGAGCCCGCGGCGACAGCGTTACGAAAAGCACACATGATCCTAGCGCGGCTTGTCGTTGAGTTGAAATTCGAGATGCGCCTGCACCGTCGGCCATTCGGCGGCGGTGATGCTGTAAACAACGGTGTCGCGCAGCGTGCCGTTCGGCGCGATTTGATGGCTGCGCAGAATGCCGTCCTGCTTGGCCCCTAAGCGCTCGATGGCGCGGCGGCTCTGGTGGTTGAAGAAGTGCGTGCGGAACTCGACCGCGATGCAGTTCAGCGTCTCGAAGGCGTGCCGGAGCAGCAGCAGCTTGCACTGCGTGTTGAGCGGACCGCGCTGCGCGCCCTTGCCGTACCAGGTCGAGCCGATCTCGACACGCCGGTTGGTGGCATCGATGTTCATGTAGGTGGTCATGCCGACGATGTTGCCGCCGGCGTCGAACACGGTGAAAGGCAGCATCGAGCCCGCGGCCTGCAAGCCGAGGCGGCGGTCGATCTCCTTGCCCATGTTCTCCGGCAGCGGGATCGCGGTGTACCAGAGTTTTGACAGCTCGCCGTCCTTGACGGCCTCGACCAGCCCCTCGCGATGCTGATGCGACAGCGGCTCGAGACGGGCGTGCTGTCCGCGCAGGGTGATGGGGTCAGGCCAGGGCATTTAAATCTCTCCTTACGTCATTATGCGGCAAGGCAGCCGGACTGCCAGATCCTCATCCTGAGGAGCGCGGAACGCGCGTCTCGAAGGATGAAGGCCCGGCTGGTGGCCTCGCCCTTCGAGACGCGCGCGAAGGGCGCGCTCCTCAGGGTGAGGGTCTGATTGCTGCTTTGCCTCTCTCGCAATGACGGTAACTAGCACCGTTCATTTGTTTAGGAAATTGAGAGGCAAACCGCCGCGCGGCCAGTCCATGGCGATCAGCTCGCCCTTGCCCGACAGCGTGATGTAGGCGGTCTTCAGCCCGGGGCCGCCGAAGGCGATGTTGGTGGTGACGCGGTCGCCGGTCGGGACCTGCTCGACCAGGGTGCCGTCGGGCGCGATCACCGAGATGCAGCCGGAGACGAGGGTGGCGACGCAGACATTGCCGCCTGCTTCCACCGCGAGCGAGTCGAACATCTGGTAGCCGCCGAGGCCGCAGATCGGCTTGCCGCGCTCGCCGCGATAGATCGCGTCGCGCGGCTTCAGCGTACCCGGCGCGGAGAGCTCATAGGCCCAGAGCCGGCCCGTCGGCGTCTCCGCGATGTAGACGGTGTTCTCGTCCGGCGACAGCCCGATGCCGTTGGCCGGCAGCACGCCGTGCACGACCTCAACAAGCTCGGTCATGCCGGGCTTCAGGTAGTACATGCCGCCGACATCCATCTCGCGCGCGCGGCGTTTTCCCAGATCGGAGAACCAGAGGCCGCCCTGCCTGTCGAACACCAGATCGTTCGGCCCGCGCAGATCGTGCTCGCCGCATTTCGTCACGACGGTCTCGACCTTGCCGGATTGCAGGTCGACGCGCTGGATCGAACCGCCAAGATAATCGTCGGGCTGCGGACCCGGCATGATCATGTTGCGGGTCGGGATCCAGGAGAAGCCGCCATTGTTGCAGATGTAGATCTTGCCGTCGGGCCCGAGCGCGGCGCCGTTCGGCCCGCCCGGAATTTTCGCGACGATCTCCTTGCGGCCGTCGGGGTAGACGCGGGTCAGGCGCTGGCCGCGGATCTCCACCAGCACCACCGAACCGTCCGGCATCACGACCGGCCCTTCGGGAAATTCGAGGTCGGTGGCGAGAACGCGGACGTTGGACATGTGGGACCCTCCCGGCTGCTTGTTATGGCTTGCACGGGATGTCCGGCACGGGCCCCACACGCAAGATTTGCCTGCGGTTATGACAAAGTCACCGGGGCTTGCCAAGCAAGCGGGACGGTATGCCAGCCTTGCAGCTTACTCGCGCACTGGCACCCAGATTTCGAAGCCGCCATTGCCGGTGGCGGGATCGAATTTTTCGTCATAGCGCTCGAAATTCGGCGCGTCCGCGGCCTTCAGGCCCGAGGCCGGCAGCCACTGATTCCAGATCGTATTCACCGTGCGGCGGATCGAGGCGACGTGCTCGGTGTGGGTGAACACCGCATAGCGCTGCTCGGGGATGCGGACGCGACCGAAGCGGCGCGGCAGGTCCGAGAAGTCGGCGACCTCGACGCCGGCGATGTAGTCGAAATTGCCGGCATCATCGCCATTGCAGCAGACGCCATAGGCGACGTTCCCGACACGCGCGGGAATGTCGGCAACCTCCTGATGAAAGCGTTGCCACAGGCTCGGGATGATGGCGCCATTGTCGCAGGAGATGCGCTCAGCGGGGCCGGCTACGAGGAAGGCCTTTGCGGTTTCGAAACGCGGTGCAGCAAGATTGTCGGATATGGTGGAGTCCATGAGGATCGGCTCCTGTAGCTTGAGTTGGCCGGTGCTGGTCGCGGTCCGCACCGCTTCGGGCGTGGTGCCGAACTGCTCGCGGAACGCGCGGGTGAATGCCTCGTGCGAGCCGTAATCCGCCTCCAGCGCCAGCGACAGGATGTCGGGCGCGCCGCTCGCAAGGCTGCGCGCCGCCTCCGTCAGCCGCCGCGCGCGCACGTAGCGCATCGCCGGCAGGCCGCTGGCTGCGGCAAACGCACGCACCAGGTGGAACCGCGACACACCGGCGACCGCAGCGATCTCGTCGAGCGTCATCGGCTCGGCCAGATGGCTCTCGATGTACCAGAGCGCGCGCTGGGCTGGGTTCATGATGGTCGGACCTCGTTCGAAGCAAGGCCATGATGCACCGAAGGCCGCCGGCCTCGCTTGATCGGCGTTGCGGTCCTTGAGGAGGATAACGCCGGAACAGCCACTGGCAACGTGCGGGCGTTCGTGGCTACATTCAACAACTCAAAGCCGCTCGCAAGAAAGCAGGAGGAACCGCAGCATGAAGATCACCGATGTGCGGGCGCACCATATCCGCATCCCCTATGACGCCGGTGTTGCGAGCTTCCGCCAGGGCGCCTCCGCCATCACCGCCCTCGACATGGTGATCGTCGAGGTCACGACCGATGCCGGGCTGACCGGCTGGGGCGATGCCTTCGCCTATGTCAGCCCGCGCACCACGCGCAGCGCCGTCGAGGAGATGATCGCGCCGCAGGCCATCGGCCTGGAGGTTCCTGGTGCCGCCGGCATTGCCGCGGCGATGGAGCAGATCCAGCGCAACCTGCATCTGTTCGGGCGCTACGGCATCACCATGTTCGCGATCTCCGGCCTCGACATCGCGCTGTGGGACCTCGCTGCGAAGATCAAGGGCGTGCCGCTGCACCGCCTGCTCGGCGAGATCAGGCGCCCGGCCATTCCCGCCTATGCGAGCCTGCTGCGGATCGGCTCGCCCGACAACATCGCCGGCGAATGCCGGACGGCGCTCGCGCTCGGCTACGGCGCGATCAAGCTGCATGAGACCACGACGCCGGCCGTGTTCGCCGCGCGCGAAGCGATCGGCCCCAAAATTCCGCTGATGGTCGACATGAACTGCCCGCTGTCAGGCGAGCAGGCGATCGCATTCGCGAAGGCGTGCGCGGACGCGCAGCCGATGTTCCTGGAGGAGCCGGTCTGGCCTCCCGAGGATTTTGCCACGCTCGCCGAGGTGCGCAGCAAGGGCGGGCTCGGCATCGCCGCCGGCGAGAACGCCTGCACCGAATATCAGTTCCGCCAGATGATGGATGCGGGCGCGGTGAGCCACGCCCAGCCGTCGGTGATCAAGGTCGGCGGCATCACGGAGTTTTTGAAGGTCGCGGCGTTGGCGGATCGGCTCGGCGTCAAGATCGTCCCGCACTCCCCGTATTTCGGCCCGGGCTTGCTGGCGACGCTGCATCTTCTGGCGACGCGCGACGACGGGCTGGTCGAGATGTTCTACCTCCAGCGCGAAGCCTGCCTGTGGGGCGGCCGCGCCGATGTCGATGCCACCGGTCATGTCGCGGTGCCGAACGGACCGGGGCTCGGCTATGAGCCCGATCGCGGCGTGATGGAGCGCTATCGCGTGGCGTGACCGACGCGCTTATTTCGCGGCGTCCTTCGGCGGCGGCGCGTCCTGCTTCTTCTTCAGGTCCTCGGCGGTCTTCGCCTGCACGGCCTGGAGATCGAGAAGCGTCTTCTGCAGGCCGGCGAGGCTCGTCTTCAAGGCGTCGATCTGGCGACCCGCCGCATCCAGCTTCTGCTGGTGGTCGAGATTGAGCTTGGTGATCGTCTTCTGGAGGAAGTCGACATTGCTCTGGAGACAGCTGGTGCGGCGCTCCATGGTCTTCTCGACAGTGCAGATCTCGATGCCGGGCACGTCCTGCGCGCGGAGCGGCGCAACCGCCAGCGTGGCGAGCAGCAACATCGGGAAAAAAATGCCGGCACTTCGAAGCAGCATGCGGGGTTCCTCGCCAAATGATCACGGCAATGTGCGCCGATTGTGCGCAGCGGCCGGAGGCTACCACACTCGTACCGCATTCTCGCGTTGAGCTTGGCTTGTTCCCCTGGGACGGGGAGCAGTGAACCGCGCGCGAAGGAAGTGGGCGCACTTTCGCGGCTTTGTTTAGGGGAGATTTTTACAATGGCAACGCGTGATAGACGTCTGGCGGAATTCGACGGCGCCGGAGAACCGCCGCCCGGCCTGCCGGTCGAAGTGCTGTGCGAGGATCACAGCGGAACGTATCAACTACCGTTCGCCTGCCGCTATGTCGGAGGACGCTGGCAGAACCACGAGGCCGGCATCGCGGTCGAAGCGACCGTCATCGGCTGGCGCCTGCCGCGGGTGAAGCACACGGGCGTCGCCTGACTGCGACTTGTGTTCCAAAATGCGACGGGGCCGCGCTCCGCCTTAACCAACGGAACGCGGCCCGAACGAATCACGTCCGAATCAGCGGAGCAGCCTCGTACGCGGCTGTTCACGGCTAGATCTCGCAACCAGCTCCGAGGCCCATACAATATCTGCGTACCATGAGCAGCCACCTCGTCCGGTGACGAGTGCCAAAAGTTAACGGCTTCAACGACATGGCTACCGAGGGCGGCCGGCGCGAGCCTCGCTCCCAAAACAGGCAGGGCGACGCCGCGCCTGCCTAATATTCGACCTCGAGCTCCTCGATCTCGGCCGGCTCCTCCTTCGCCGCCGTGATCCACTCCCTCATCTCGGGCATGTCCATGATGGTATCGGCATAGGCCTTCAGGCGCGGCTCGAGCTTGACGTCATAGGTGACGAAGCGCGTCACCACGGGGGCGTACATCGCATCCGCCATGGTGCGCCGCTCGCCGAACAGGAACGGACCGCCGGATTTCTCCAGGCAGTCGCGCCAGATGAACCAGACGCGGTCGATGTCGGCCTGCGCGCGCGACCAGATCTTGAAGCCGGGGAAGTGTCCCTTGAGATTGACCGGCAGCGAAGCGCGCAGCGTGGTGAAGCCGGAATGGATTTCGCCGCAAATGGAGCGGCAATGGGCGCGCTGGACGCGGTCATCAGGCAGCAGCCCGGCTGACGGCATCACCTCGTTGAGATATTCGGCGATCGCCAGCGTATCCCAGACCACGGCGCCCTCGTGCCGCAGGCACGGCACCAGGATCGACGACGACAGCAGGAGGATCTCCGCGCGCGCCGACGCATCATCCGGCGCGGTCACGACTTCCTCGAAATCGAGCCCGGAAAATTTCGTCAGCAGCCAGCCACGCAGCGACCAGGACGAGTAGTTCTTGCTGCTGATGGTCAGTGTCGCTTTCGCCATATGGCCCCTTCCCTCACGCCTTTGACCCGCACCCCCGCCCGCCCGCGGACGTGCTCATTCGCTGAGCTTCCCTGTGTCCTTACCCCGCTTCAGGAGCAAGCGATGTGCCAATTTTGCGGGCGGTCGTGCGCCCGTCTGGCTTCGATATTGCATGACGGCAGGGAACAGGGTGGGCGTTTCGGTATGATGTCGATGTATTATCAAGCCTTTCAGAACCATATGGATCTGACGGCGCCGTGGCGGGCGGGAGCCTCGTCCGCGCTGAAATTCCTCAATCTGGCGCCCCAGGGCATGTCGCACCAGGTGGTCGGCCGGCTCTCGGCGGCGCTGGAGCTGATCTCGCGCTCCACCCTCACCTATGACCGCCCGGCCTATGGCATCGACAGCGTCATGGTCGGCAACCGCGAGGTCGCCGTCCGCGAGGAGATCGCCTACGCGACGCCGTTCGGCTCGCTGCTGCATTTCAGGAAGGACGACGTGGGCGAGCAGCCGCGCATGCTGCTGGTGGCGCCGATGTCCGGCCATTTCGCCACGCTCTTGCGCGGCACCGTGAAGACGCTGCTCCAGGACCACGACGTCTACATCACCGACTGGCACAATCCGCGCGACATCCCGCGCAGCGAAGGCCGCTTCGGGCTCGACGACTACACCGAGCATCTCATCGACTTCCTGGCACAGCTCGGCCCGCGCCCGCACATGGTCGCGATCTGCCAGCCGTCGGTCTCGGCGCTCGCGGCTGCCGCGATCATGTGCGAGGGCAATCATCCGTCGCGGCCGGCGACGCTGACGCTGATGGCGGGGCCGATCGACACGCGCATCCAGCCGACCCGGGTCAACGAGTTCGCCAAGAGCCGGCCGATCGAGTGGTTCGAGCGCAACCTGATCAACTACGTGCCGATGCAGTGCCGCGGCGCGCTGCGCAAGGTCTATCCCGGCTTCGTGCAGCTCACCGCCTTCGTCTCGATGAATCTCGAGCGCCACATCAAGCAGCATCTCGACCTCGCCAACCACATCGCCAAGGGCGAGAAGGAGAAGGCGGCGACGATCAAGACTTTCTACGACGAATACTTCGCGGTGATGGACCTGCCGGCGGAGTTCTACATCGAGACCGTCCGCGACGTGTTCCAGGAGCACCTCCTGCCGCAAGGCAAGCTGATGCACCGCGGCCGTCCCGTGAACACCAGGGCCGTCAGCCGCATGGGGCTGATGACGGTCGAGGGCGAGAAGGACGACATCTGCTCGATCGGCCAGACGCTGGCCGCGCAAGACCTCTGCACCGGCGTGCGCGCCTATCGCCGCGTCCACCACATGCAGGCCGGGGTCGGCCATTACGGCGTGTTCTCGGGCAAGCGCTGGAACAACGAGATCTATCCGCTGCTGCGGGATTTCGTGCACGTCAACTCGTAAGCGTCATCTCTGCCCAAACGACGGCCGGCCAAGGGAAGCGGCACGTGCCTCATGCGCTTGCGTGAGCAACTCTCTCGCTTCCACGAATTCCGGAAGATTTCGTTCCGCCTCGAATTCAGCGAGTACGGGAGCGAGCACTTCGGATATCGCACCCGCTCGGCCATTTGTCTTGTACAGGCGTGCAAGTTCAAGGGCGCTGCGCAGCTCGAAAGTCCTGGCCTGCTGGCGTCGCGCGATGTCCAGCGCTCGCTTGAGGGCGTCTTCGGAACTGGATTCGTCCGAAGGGTCATGGCGCGACAAAAGTTTACCGCGGACACGATGCAGCTCGGCATCAAGCCAATGCTGGCCGGATTGTCTCGTCCCGGCGATCAATTCGTCCAGGATTTCCAGCCCGGTCTCGACTTCGCCTACCTCTGCATTCGCCAGGGCAACATGCATCCCCCAGAACGGTTCGCAGAGGTAGCAATCGTTCTCGTGCAGGAAGGTCCAGCCGTGACGCATGTCCGCCAGTCCGGCCATTCGGTCGCCGGCCCGCCACTTGGCCAGGCCATTCAGGTAGGTGCCCGCGGCCACGTATAGCGGCATCGTGTGGTCGCGCGCGAGACCGAGCGCCAGGATCGTCTCTGTTTGCTGCAACATGCCCCCGCACACCCCGTCGAACACGGCGCGATGAACCAGCGCGTTGGCCCGGGAAAGCGCCCGCTTTTCTCCCGGAGCACCCACCGCTTCGGCAGCGAGCTTGCGCGCGCGAGCGATGCTACCGAGCGGCCAGAGCACCAGGGCAAGGAATCTCATGATCACGAACGGCAGATCCAGCGCCGAAGCCCTGAATGTCGCAGGATCCGGCTCGGCACCATAGATCGCCAGCGCCTGCTCGAGATGCGTTCGCGCGTTCAAATAATCGCCCGCGAACCAGCAGGTGACGCCGCCGGTCCAATGGGCGACGACGGCGGCCACCGGCGAGTCCGGTCGTCGGTCAGCGGCGCTCCTGATGGCATCCGCCAGCTCCCGCATCGGAGCGAGTTCGCCGTGTGTCAGGCAGGCATTGAAGAGCCCCGAATGCACCGGCGCAAGTTCGACGGGATCATCGATGTCGGCTGCGAACTGGCGCGCACGCGTCCATGCCGCGACCGTTTCGGGAGCGCTATGGCCGAGGCTGCCCCGCAAGGCACGGCCATATGCGATTTGAAGATGCAGCCTGCTGATCATCCGGCGAGGCTCGTCGGGCAACAGATCGGCGGCCGCAATGGCCTTGCCGAGATGCGCGATCGCCTCGGAATAGGCAGAGCGTTTCAGCGCCTGCTGGCCCGCCTTGCGCCACCATTCGAGGGCGACTTCGCTCAGCCCCGCTTCAGTGAAGTGGTGCGCGAGGACTTCCGGCTCGGTCTCGGCGACGACTGGAAATTTCTCGCGCAGGACCTCGCCAATTCGCGTGTGAAGCAGCTGCCGTTTGCTCTTGAGCAGGCTCTCGTAGGCCGCTTCCTGAACAAGGGCGTGCTTGAAACTATAGTTAGCTTCGGGCGGAGCCCCGCGGCGAAGCAGCAGTTCGGCCTCTTCGAGCTGTCCCAGCGCATTGCTCAGCGTCAGATCATCGCGCCCCGCCACGTATTTCAGCAGTGCGTATGAGAAGTCGCGGCCGATGGCGGCGCCGATCTGCGCCACCTCCTTGACTGGAGCGAGCCGGTCGAGCCGCGCCATCAGCGAGTCTTGCAGCGTGGCGGGAATAGCAAGCGGCGGAAGCGGACTATTCAGGCGATAGCGCCCGGCATCCTCGACGAGCAGGCCGGACTCCAGCACCATCTTGGTCAACTCCTCGACGAATAGCGGGACGCCATCCGTCTTGTCGATGATCTGCTTCATCATCTCGCGCGGCAGCTGGCGACCGACGACCACCTGTTCGACCAGCGCGCGCGTGTCCTGCCGATCGAGCCGGTCGAGCCGCAACAGCCCGACGTTGGCAAGGCCCGACCAGGAGGGCTCGAACTCCGGCCGGGATGTCATGAGCCCGAGTATCGGCAGTGCCCTGATCCGATCGACCGCGAGATCAAACAGTTCAAGTGTCGTGGCATCGGCCCAATGCAAATCCTCGCAGATGACCAGCAGAGGCTGATCTCGCGCCAACCCCTCGAGCTGATCGAGCAGGGCGGCAAATGTCTGTCGCCGCTGCTGCGCCGGGCTCAAGCCAAGGGACGGGCAATGGTCGCCGGTTGGAATCGAAAGCAGAGCCGCAATGAGCGGTGTTGCCCGGGCGACCTGCCGGGTTCCAAGCGCCAGCATTGCCTCGAGCTTGCCGAGCTTTTGCTCTGGCGTGTCCTGCGAGCGGATTCCGGCGGCGCGCTCGAGCTGCGCGACAAAGGGATGAAGCGCACTGTTGGTGTGGTAAGGCGAACACTGATATCGCACCCGGCGATGCGCCCCCAACGTGGGGCTTTCGGACAGCGTTGCGACAATGCGCGACTTGCCGATGCCCGCTTCACCGGAAATCAGTACGATCTGGCCCTGGCCCTGCCATGCCTCCCGCTGGCGCGAGAGAATGAATTCGATCTCGTCCTTGCGGCCGACAAAGCCGATCGAGCGCGCGGCGCGGACCGCCTCGAAGCGGCTCTCGGATGCGGTCGCTCCTTCCACCGCCCACACCGCGATGGGTTCGCCTATCCCCCTGACTTCGCGGCGGCCGAGATTGCGAAAGGTGAAGAGATCCCCAAGCAGCCGGCGCGTCGACGACGCAACGACGACCACTCCCGGTTCCGCCAGGCTCTGAAGCCGAGCAGCGAGGTTTGGTGTATCGCCGACAGTTGCGTGCTCCTCCGACGCATCTCCGCTGATGAGATCGCCGACCACCACAAGCCCGGTCGCAATCGCGATCCGCAGCTCAACCTTCTCGCCGGCGCCCGTCTTGAGCTGACGAATCGCGGAGATGATGTCGAGGCCCGCTCGCACTGCGCGCTCCGCATCATCTTCGTGGGCGCGCGGATAGCCGAAATAGACGAGTATCCCGTCACCGACGAACCTGGCTATCCTGCCGTCATAAGCGGCAATGACGTGCGCGCATGCGGCGCGGTAGGCCCGGATCACTTCCCACATGTCCTCGGGATCGAGACGCGCCGAGAGCGCAGTCGAGCCGACCAGATCGCAAAACATGACGGTGAGGTGGCGCCGCTCGGCGTCATGAGGAGGAGCCGGCGACGCGATCAACGCGGCTGGATCGAGGTCGGCAATGGCACGCAGCATTTTGCGGCGATGACCGAGCAGGACTCCGAGCTTGTCAAAGTCCTCGTCCATCAGCTCGGGGAGGACGCCCACGTCGATCCCATTTTGGACAAAACGCTCCGCGTATTGCCCAAGCCCCAGCTTCTCGAGCCACTCCGCAATCTGCATGGCACCACCGATGTTGTGGCTGGCAGTTAGCAGAATCTCGGACCACGACCGCGCGCAGACAATATCCCAACGCCACCATGATGGCACGCCTTGTTTGCTCTGCGAAAATTTAGGTTACTCGATACCGATAAGGTTTCTGCCGGGACACTGCTCGAAGCGAACGGCCGCGCTACCAAACATCGCTGACACGCAGCGTTGGACGGCAGAGGTTGCGATGAGTCGTCACCGCTCACTCCAGACCAGAAGCCGAACCAACACCGCGGCTTGTGCTCACGTACAAGCGGACGTTTTTCCGTGAGCGCGCTTCGTTCATTGCTCGTTCGTGGACGCTTCGCGGCTGCGAGCCATCGTGCCCGCCGCAACCTGAAGCGAAGAACCAACCACCCAACAGCCGGCGACAAAGCCTATCAGGCCGTTGGGCAGATTTTGATCAAGGACAAGGATGCTGACGGACAGAGTTGCGGCAATGGCCGCGCCGAACGTTCCGGCCGCACTCATGATCTCAACCGGCTCGGAGCCGGTCCATTCTTCCGAGATGCTCGATTTCGGCTTCCGCGCAACATTGCCGGACAGATCAATGCCGACATAACAGCTGATAGCTCCGTAGAGCATTGTCAGGAGCACAATCCAGCCGCTTTCGAACAGTCCGCCTTTCTGACGCAACAGGGTTGCACCGACATAGAGGCCGCAAGAGGCCCCAACGGCCGCCAGCCCAATTCTTTCAAGGATATGGGCCGACTTGATCAGACTGGAACGGGCGATCCGAAAACTGCCGACGTGCCTTTTGAGAGAAAATGCGTTGGAAATTGCGCTGCTAATCTTCATTGGGGGGCTCCTTCTGAGTAATTGGCAGCCTACTGGCTGACCCCAAATAGAAGCTGCCTGGACGCGTTTCTCGATGCCCTAGATTCCCACTTCTGAAAGATCTGTGCTGAGTGATGGGGCTGGCTTGCTCGTGAGTATGGCGAGAGCCAATCCAAAAGCTGCGCGCACGCGGCTGCGCAGGCATTGCATCTCACCCGCGTTCGTCAATTAGATCCGGGTGCGGCAATTTCTTGCCGGAGTGGTAGTTCAAAACGAGAGGGATGGACTATGAAGCGGTTCACATACCGCTATTCCCTGTGGCTCCATCCGGTCACGATTTCCGGAGGACGTGTGGTGCGCGCGGTCAGGCCGACCACTCCTCGCCCCAGACCTGGACGACGTGGCCCGGCGACACTTCGCGATACTGCCGTACCGGCGGCTGGTAATCCGGCGCGCGCACCGGGCTTCTGATCTCATCGTTGGAGGCTTCACGCTTGGTGCCGCGGCGCGACGGGTCCGGCACCGGCACCGCGGCCATCAGCTTCTTCGTATAGGGGTGCTGCGGATCGCCGAACACCGATGCGCGCGGGCCGACCTCGACGATCTCGCCGAGATACATCACCGCGACACGGTGGCTCATCCGCTCGACCACCGCGATGTCGTGGGAGATGAAGAGATAGGCGAGGCCCATGCTGGCCTGGAGATCGAGCATCAAATTGACGACCTGCGCCTTGACCGAGACGTCGAGCGCGGACACCGCCTCGTCGGCGACGATCAGCTTCGGCCCGAGCGCGAGCGCACGCGCAATGCAGATGCGCTGGCGCTGGCCGCCGGAGAATTCATGCGGGAAACGCGCGGCCATGTCGGCAGTGAGGCCGACGCGCACGAGCAGGTCGGCGACCTTGTCGCGGGCCTGTGCAGCCGTAGCGAGCCCGTTGGCAAGCAGGGGCGCGGCGATCGCCGTTCCCACCGACATGCGCGGATTGAGGCTCGCGAACGGATCCTGGAACACGATCTGCATGTGCTTGCGGAAATCGCGCAAGGTGCGGCCGTTCATCGCCAGCACGTCCTGGCCCTCGATCAGGACGGTGCCGCTGTCGGGCTCGGTCAGCTTCAGGATCGAGCGGCCCGTCGTCGACTTTCCGCAACCGGACTCGCCGACCAGCGCCAGCGTCTCGCCGGCGCGCAGCGTGAAGGACACGTTCTCGACCGCGTGGACGCGGCCGGAGACCTTGCCGAACAGGCCCGAGCGGATCGGAAAGCGCGTGGTGAGGCCTGAGACTTCCAGCAGCGGCCGTTCGGCGGTCGAGACCGTATCGGGCGTCTCCATCGGCTCGTCCGATGTGCCCGTCACCTTGTCGACAATGGGAAAACGCATCGGCCGCGGGCGTCCGTCCATCGAACCGAGGCGCGGCACGGCAGCGAGCAGCGCGCGCGTATAGGGATGCGAGGGCGCGGCGAAGATGCGCGAGGTGGCGTCCGTCTCCACCGCCTGCCCGCCATACATCACCACGGTGCGGTCGGCGATCTCGGCGACCACGCCCATGTCGTGGGTGATGAAGAGGATCGACATCCCCTCCTCCTGCTGGAGCTGCTTCAGCAGCTCCAGGATCTGGGCCTGGATGGTGACGTCGAGCGCGGTGGTCGGCTCGTCCGCGATCAGGAGCTTCGGCTTGCAGGCCAGCGCCATCGCGATCATGACGCGCTGGCGCATGCCGCCGGAGAAACGGTGCGGATGCTCGTGGAAGCGCGATTTCGCGGCGGGGATGCGGACGCGATCGAGCAGGCGGATGGTCTCGGCCTCTGCCGCTGCCCGCGACAGGCCGCGATGCTGGATCAACGCTTCCGCGATCTGGAAACCGATCGTGAGCACGGGATTGAGGCTCGTCATCGGCTCCTGGAAGATCATCGCAACGTCATTGCCACGAATGTCCTTCATGCTCGCTTCGGGCAGCGACAAGAGATCACTGCCGGCGAGCGTGACGCGGCCCTCGACGCGGCCGATCTCCTTCGGAACAAGCCGCATGATCGAGAGCGCGGAGACGCTCTTGCCCGAACCGGACTCGCCGACGATCGCCACGGTTTCGCGCGGAGCGATGTCGAACGAGACGTTGCGGACGACGGGAACCCATTGCCGCTCGAGCATGAAGGAGGTGGTGAGGCCGGCAACCGACAGCACCGGTGCCTGCGCCTCGGCGGCGGCTTGATCTGGTCTCGTTGCACCGATGCTCATGCAATGCCCCCAGCGCTTGCCGCGAAGAAGGTGCGCTCCCTCCCCCGCTTGCGGGGGAGGGTTGGGGAGAGGGTGTTTCCACAATCGAGGACCCCCAAGAGGAGAGAGCCCTCACCCGGCGCTTCGCGCCGACCTCTCCCGCATCCGCCTTCGCCAAGGCTTCGGCGGACAAGAGCGGGAGAGGTGAGAGGAGTTCGTGGCTGCACCGATGTCTTCATCGTTATCACGCCCTCAGTAACCACGGCTGCGATCGACACGTCCCGGCAGCTCCTCGCCGCGACGGTGTCGCGCAATGACGTCGAGCACGTAGTCGACGGCCGTATCGGGCGTGGTCATGCTGGCATTATGCGGCGTGAGCAGGATGCGCGGATGGCTCCAGAACGGATGGCCCGCCGGCAGCGGCTCGGGTTCGGCGACATCGAGCACGGCACCCGACAGCGCGCCGCGGTCGAGCGCTGAGAGGAGATCGGCTTCGACGAGATGCGGGCCACGTCCGACATTGACGAGACCGGCACCGCGCGGCAGCCGGGCGAACAGGTCCGCATTCAGGATGCCGCGGGTCTCGTCGGTCAACGGCAGCAGGCAGACGAGAATGTCAGTCTGCGCGAGGAAATCCGGCAAGGCCTCAGCACCTGCGTAGCAGGTGACGTCTTCGATCTCGCGCGGCGAGCGATTCCAGCCGAGAAGCGGAAAGCCGAACGCCTTGAGCCGTTCGAGCACGGCCTGGCCGAGCTGGCCGAGCCCCATCACACCGACACGTCGCCGCTTCGCCGGCGTGATCCGGATCTCGCGCCAGACCTGTTCCTTCTGCTGGGCGATGAAGTGCAGGAGATCGCGATGCAGGGCAAGCACGCTCATGGTGACATATTCAACCATGGTCTCGGCAATGCCGGGCTCCAGCATGCGCAGCAGCGGAATGTGCGGCGGGAGCTTCGTCACGTCGAACTGGTCGACGCCGGCGCCGACCGAGAAGACCAGCTCGATGTTCGGGAACGTGGTGGCGATGTCGTCAGGCGGCACCCAGGTCACGAGATAGCGAACGTCGGCGGGATCGCCGATGTCGGGCCAGAGCCGGAACGGCATGTCGGGCGCGCGCTCCGCGAAGAAACGGGCCCATTCCGCGCCGCGCACCATGTTGGCCTTGTAGAGAACCGTCATGTCACGCGCACCCTCAGAACGGGCTGACCGGCGCGAGCCGGCGGCCGTCGATCATGCGCTTGTGGCTGTACGCCGCGGGATCGACCAGCGGCGTCGAGCCGGTCACGATGTCGGCGGCGAGCTTGCCGGCCGCCGGGCCGATGCCGAAGCCGTGGCCGGAGAAGCCGGTCGCGAGAAAGAAACCCGGCAGCGCATCGACCGGCGAGATCACGGGAATCGTATCGGGCGTGCAGTCGATCGTGCCGCCCCAGGCTTCCGCGATCTCGATGTCCTTCAGCTCCGGGTTCGACTTGATCAGCGAAGCCAGCGCCGCATTGACCAACGACATGTCGGGCGCGGGATCACGCACGCGCTCGGCCTCGAACGGCGACGGCTTGTCGAAGCTCCAGCTCGTGCCGCGCATGACCTGGTCGAAGAACGACTTGCCGAACGACAGCTTCAATCCATTCTTGCGATGCTGATAGGTCGGCCAGAAGGTGCGCGCGTAGCGGAACAGGTCGGGCGACAGCTCGACCGTGCCGCGGTTGCGCAGCGCCAGCGTGAAGCCGCCGTCGAGGCGGCGGCGGATGCAGTAGAAGTCGGTGCCGAGCGCGCCCGAGGTGATCTCCGGCCCCGGCGTGGTCCGGCACGCGGTCGCATTGACAAGGCCGATCGGCAGCTCGATACCGTGGCGGCGGCAGAACAGCGACGACCATGCGCCTCCGGACAGCAGCACGGACTGGGTGCGAATGGTGCCTTTCTCGGTGACGACGGCGCTGACGCGCCCGCCGGTCGTTTCCAGCCCGCGGGCGGCGCAGCCCTGATGAATGGTCACGCCGTGCTTGCGCGCAGCGGTGGCGAGCGCGGGCACGGCCATCGACGGCTCTGCGCGGCCATCGCTCGGCGTGTGCAGGCCGCCGACCCATTTGTCGGCATTGCCGGGCATGCGCTCGGCGACCTCGGCCGGCGTGAGCACGGTGGAGTGGACCTGCTGCTCGCGCGCGATCGCGGCCCAACGCTCCCAGCCGGCAAGCTCGTCCTTGCTCTTGCCGGCATCGACGCCGGCGTCGTTCTGCATGTCCTCCCAGAGCCGCAGCGCCTCGCGGGCGAGCGGGATTTCCTCGCGTGCGCGGCCCTGCTGGCGGCACCAGCCCCAATTGCGGCTCGACTGCTCGCCGCCGACATGACCTTTCTCGACGAGGGCGACGGAATGGCCCTTCTTCGCGAGATGATAGGCCGCGGACACGCCGATCACGCCGCCGCCGATGACGACGACATCCACCTGCGCCGGCAGGCGTTCGTCGCTATTTATACGGTTGAGCGGCGGGGACATGGGACACTCCTGGCATTCCGTTCGGTCGACTTCTTGCTCGTCATGGGATGTTCATTCGCGGATCCAGCGCATCGCGCAGGCCGTCACCGAGGAAGTTGAAGCTGGTCACCGCGAGCGTGATGGCGACACCCGGCACGATCGCGAGCCAGGGCGCGCTGGTGAGATAGATCTGCGCGTTGTTGAGCATGTTGCCCCAGCTCGCGGCCGGAGGCTGGATGCCGAAGCCGAGATAGCTGACATAGGATTCGAGCAGGATCGCCTTGGCGACGTTCAGCGTCGCCGCCACCACGATCGGCGCGATCGCATTGGGCACGAGCTCGCGGAACATGATGCGCAGGTTCGACGAGCCGAAGGCGAGCGCCGCCACGGCAAACTCGCGCTCGCGCAGCGATCGCACCTGGGCTTCGACGACACGGGCAACGGCCATCCAGGCGGTGGCCGCGATCAGCACGGTGGTGGTGACGAGGCCGGGCTCGGTGAGGGCGGCGAGCGCGAGCAGCAGGAAGATGGTCGGAAAGCACAGCACGGCGTCGACGAGCCGCATCAGGACCGCACCGACGGCGCCGCCATGGAAGCCGGCAAAGGCGCCAACCACGATGCCGACCGCCATCGCGATCACCATCGCGACGATGCCGATCGAGAGCGAGACGCGCCCGCCCATCATCAACCGCGCCAGCACGTCGCGGCCGAGCTCGTCGGTGCCGAGGATATGCGCGCCCGACAGCGGCGGCGCGAACCGCTTCATGATGTCGATATAGGTGTCGTCGAACGGCAGGAGATAGGGCCCCAATGCCGAGCCGAGGACGAGGACGAGAATGATCACCGCACCCGCAAGCGCAAGACGGTGACGGCAAAAGCGCCGCCACGCGGCCTGACCGGGCGTGCGCTGGACAGTGGAGAGGGCCGCAGTCGCCATCGCCTAGCCCACCCGGATGCGCGGATCGACGACGGCATAGAGGATGTCGGCGAGCAGCGAGCCGATCAGCACCATCGTCGCCGAGAACATCAGGATGCCCATCACCACGGGATAGTCGCGATAGCCGATGGAATCGAGGAACAGACGCCCCATGCCGGGCCAGGTGAACACGGTCTCGGCGACCAGCGCGCCGCCCAGCAGCGTCGGAAACTGCAGGCCCGCCACCGTGATCATCGGCAGCAGCGCGTTGCGCAATGCGTGCACGGTGAGGATGCGCCATTCCGGCATGCCCTTGGCGCGCGCGGTGCGGATGTAGTCCTGGTTGATGACCTCCAGCATCGAGGAGCGCATGAAGCGCCCCCACATCGCGGTCTCGACCAGCGCCAGCACCATGGCCGGCGCAATCAAATGATGCAGCAGATCGAGGAAGGAGCCGTCGCCGATGGTCTGCCGGTTGCCGGCCGGGAGCCAGCCGAGCTTCACCGAGAACACGTAGATGGTGACGAGGCCGAACCAGAAGGTCGGGATCGACAGCGCGATCATGGCGCCGACGGTGGCGAGCGTATCGAACACGGAATAGCGGCGCAGCGCACCAAGGATGCCGATCCAGCAGCCGAGCAGCACCGCGATGATGGTTGCCGTCGCCATCAGCTCGAGCGTCGCGCCGAGATGCGAGGAGATCACCGACAGCACGGCCTCGCCGTCCCGATAGGACTTGCCCCAATCGCCCCTCAGCATGCGGCCGAACCAGTCGAGGTACTGGATCGGCAGCGGCCGATCGAGGCCGAGCTGCTTCGTGACGCGGTCGAGATCCTCCTGCGTCATCTGACCGGAGACGGCAAACTGCGAGAGCGGGCCGCCCGGTGCCAGATGCAGAATGGCAAAGCCGATCGCCGAAACGATCACGAGCAGCATGATCGCCTGCGCCAGGCGATTGGCGACGTAGCGGGCCATCTCAGGCGGTCCAGCGCGCCGGAGACATCAGGCCCAGTACCATTCGCGCATGTTCCAGCTGCTGATCGAGGTATTGATGTTGGGACGGAAGCCTTGCAGCCCCTCCTTCAAACCCTCGGCGATGAAGCTCTGGAACAGCGGCAGGATCGCGAGGTCGTTGCGGATGAGCTTTTGCAACTCGCCATAGGTCGCCTTGCGCTGCGCCAGGTCGAATTGCTTGGCGCCTTGAGACAGCAGCCGGTCGGCCTCCGCGTTCTGATATTGATAAGTGTTGTAGCCGCGGCCGCCCTTGGCGGGAATGGCGCCGGAGCCGAAGCGCGGCGTCACGTCGGGGTCGCTGCCCAGCATGAAGTTCACGCCGACGATCACCGAATTGAACTTCGATTGCTGCCAGAAGTCGCCCCAGATCACGGCCGCCGGCATGTTGTTGACGCGCATCGTTGCGCCAATGGCCCGCCAGTCCTGGATCAGAAGCTGCTGGCACTGTTCGCGCACCGCACTGCCCGCTGTCGTCGAATTGGTGAATTCGAGCTTGACGCCGCCCTTCTCGCGAATGCCGCCGGAGCCGCGAACCCAGCCCGCGGCGTCGAGCAGCGCGTTGGCCTTGGCGGGATCGTATTTGTGCTGCGGCAGCCCCTGCTGGAACGACCAGGCCTGCTGCGGCACGAAGCTCTCGGTCTGCGTCGGCAGGCCGTAATAGAGCGCATCGATGATCGCCTGCTTGTTGATGCCGAGATAGAGCGCCTCGCGCACGGCGCGGTCGGCGAAGGGACCGAATTCCAGGTTGGGCGCGATATGCTCCACCGAGGAGGTCGAGGAGACGACGATCTTGCGGCCCTTCAGCGTCTTCGCCTCCTGCACGAAGTTCGGCAGGATGCCTGCAAGGCCCGTGTAGTCGACCTGGCCGGTGCGGAACTGGGTGTAGAGCACAGTGAGATCGGGGATGTATTTGAAGACCACGCGTTCGACGTACGGCCCCTTGCCGTGATAGCCGGTGTGGGCATTCAGCTGGATATGATCGCCAGGCACGCGCTCGCCCCAGCGGAACGGTCCGGTGCCGACCGGTGCATTGTGGAACGGCGAGGCATTCGGATCGGACACCTTCTCCAGGATGTGCTTGGGCACGATGAAGGTCAGCGATCCCAGGATCGACATGTAGGGCGAATAGGGCGCCTCCATGCGCCAGTGGATTTCGTCGGGCGCGACGACCTTGATGTCCTTGACGAGGTTATGGCCGACGCGGCTGCGCGCGCGGAAATTGGAATCGTTGACCAGATCGAGCGAGAACTTCACGTCCTCGGCCGTGAACGGCGTGCCGTCGTGCCACTTCACGTCGTTGCGCAGCTTGATCTTCCAGGTCAGGCCGTCAGCCGAGAGACCGCCGTTCTCGAGGGTCGGGACTTCGCGCGCGAGGTCGGGAACGAAATTGCCCTCGGGATCGATGTACCAGAGCAGCGAGAACACCTGCCACCAGATGCCCTGATCGACCTCGATGCCGGGCATCAAGGGATGGAAGACGGTCGGCTCCTGCGACAGTGCCGCGATCACCTGCCCGCGCGGCTTGCTCGGCGGGCTGGTCGGCCGCTCGGTCTGGGCAAAGGCGCTGCCCGAGAGACTCCATCCCGCGGCCGCGCCGGCGCCGAGTTGGAAGAACTGACGGCGATTCGGGATACCGAGATGCACTGCCCCAACGCCGAACTTGCCGGTGTCGCCTGCCATGACCCACTCTCCTTGTCGCACGCGGCACCGTCTCCCGCGCCCCCGAGACCCCGGCAAGGGACAAGGAGTGGGCTTTAGTGCTTCTAAATTTTTCGATCAAAAGTTCATCATGACTAAATACAGCTGTCAATCGCATTGCTAGTATGCGCGACCTTTTCACTGTGACTGAACCTCGGACCGACGCGTCGCGGGGTGAGACGATGCATGGGAGAGCGACATGGATGGTCGCGGCGATACGAACGGCACCAAGGACGCTCCGGCAATCGAGGCCGACGACGCGGTCGACCAGCGCCTCGGCGAGACCGTGCGGCTGCTGCGCCAGCGCGCCGGGCTCTCGATCCAGGACGTCGCCAACAAGACCGGCCTCTCCAACGGCATGATCAGCCAGCTCGAACGCGCGCGCGCCATGCCGTCGATCCGCACGCTCCGCCTGCTCAGCATCGCGCTCGACGTTCCCATCTCCTACTTCTTCGAGACCATCGATCCCGCCGACGTGCAGCGCTACATCGTGCGCAAGAACGCAAGGCGCCTGCTGCGCCTCACTGCCAGCGGCGTCGTCAAGGAAGCCCTCACCCCTGACGGCAAGGGCCAGCTCGAGCTCTACGAGCTCACGCTCAATCCCGGGGCGTCCTCGGGCACCGACTTCCTCCAGCACACCGGTGAGAAGGCGGGCTACATCCTGTCGGGCAGCCTGCGGCTGTGGCTCGACAACCAGGCCCATCTGCTCGAGGCCGGCGACAGTTTCCGCTTTCCGAGCATCGTGCCGCACATGTTCGACAACCCGACCCAGCAGGTGGCGCGCGCAATCTGGGTGACGACGCTGCGCCAGACCGATTCGCCACCAGGTTGAGGCACGCGCACTGTTCCCGGCGCCACCGATGCCGCAAATTGACCCGCGACGGAGAGCCGGGCAGTCTGTAGCTCACATGATGCCGGGCTCGTCGACAGGCGCGGCTGACGTCTTTGGTGAGACATGAAACTCAGGGGGCTTCTGACACTCGCGATGGCCGCACAGGTCGTCGTGACCGCCGCACCCCTCCTCGCCTCCTATGCCGTGACCGGAACCGCCGGCGGCTTCGGCGCTCCCCAGATCGTTGCCCTGCTCGCAAGCGCCGTCATTGCGATGCTGATCGCGCGTCTGTGCATGCGTGCGATCGAGAGGGCGCAGCACAAGCGCTCGGATGCAGCGCTGGCCGATCAGACGAAGCTCATCGCCGAGAGCGCACAGATCACGCAGGCCATCATCAAGACCGCGCTCGACGCCTTCGTCCAGACCGATGAGCGCGGCATTGTCCTGGAGTGGAGCTTCCAGGCCGAAGCCCTGACCGGATGGACGCGCAACGCGGCCATCGGCGCCGACGTCGTCGACCTGCTCGTCGCCGAGCCGCTCCGGGCCGGCTTCAGGCAACGCATGATGCGGCTGTTGCCGGAACTATCGCACGCGCCGATCGGCATCCGCTTCGAGGCGAGCCTGCTGCACCGGAACGGCGGCGAGATCCTGATCGAGGCGTCCAGCACGGCACTGCATCTCGGGGGGCGCCAAATCATCAACACCTTCGTCAAGGACGTCACGCAGAAACGGGCCGCCGAGGAGCAACTGATCCAGGCCCAGAAGATGGAGGCGGTCGGGCAACTCACCGGCGGCATCGCGCACGAATTCAACAACATGCTCACGGTGATCACCGGCACGATCGAGATCCTCGCCGACGCCGTCAAGGACAACCCGCCGCTCGCGACCATCACCAAGCTGATCAGCGAGGCCGCCGATCGCGGCGCCGCACTGACATCGAGCCTGTTGTCCTTTGCCCGCAAGCAGGCGCTCCAGCCGGCCGAGATCGACGTCAACGAGCTGCTCGAGGAACTGGCCAAGCTGCTGCTGGCGACCTTCGACAAGAAGATCGAGATCGTGACGAAGCTGGACGCCAATGTCTGGCTGGCGTTCGCCGATCGCGGTCAATTGAGCTCGGCGCTGCTCAACCTCGCCATCAACGCCCGCGACGCGATGCTCGACGGCGGCAGGCTGACGCTGACGACCCGCAAGGTCGTGTTCGGCGTTCGCGAGGCCGTCGCGGTCGGCGCCGGCTATGCCGGCGACTATGTCGAGATCGAGATCGCCGACACCGGCACGGGCATCCCGCAGGCCATCCTCGAACGCATCTTCGATCCGTTCTTCTCGACCAAGGAGGTTGGCAAGGGCACCGGGCTCGGGCTGAGCATGGTGTTCGGCTTCGTCAAGCAGTCCGGCGGCGGCATCAAGGTCGCCTCCACCGAAGGCCGCGGCACGACATTCACGATCTACCTGCCGAAAGCCGAGACCAGCACGCTTCGCCCGGCCGGCTATGACGAGCGCAAGATCGTGGGGGGACAGGAAACCATCCTTTGCGTCGAGGACGACCGCGACGTCCGCCAATACGTCGCGGTGCAGCTCGAGAGCCTCGGCTACAAGGTCATCCCGGCAGCCAACGCCACCGAAGCACTCGCCATCGCGGCGGAAGGCAGGGCGTTCGACCTGCTGTTCACCGACATCGTGATGGCCGGCGGCATCAACGGACGCGAACTCGCCGAGCAGATGGTGGCGGCGCGGCCGTCGCTGAGGGTGCTGTTCACCTCGGGCTATGCCTATGACTCGCAAACGCAGGGCCGCGCCACGATGAGCGCACCGCTGCTGACGAAGCCGTACCGCAAGGCCGAGCTCGCGCGCATGCTGCGCCGCTCGCTCGACACCGCCGTCGATGCCGCGGGCGACGCGATCCCGACGCCGTACTCGGTGCAGGCGGACGTCGAAGGCTTCTTGCGCAGGCAGACGGCTGAAGACGGCGGCACGACGCGATCGCGGAAGTAAGGGGTGCGCTCTAGCTCATCCTTCGCCGCAGCGTCGCCGACGGCGTCTCGCCGAATTTTTCGCGATAGGCGCCGGCCATGCGGCCGAGATGGGTGAAGCCGAGATCGAAGGCGATCTCGGTGATGGAGGCATCGGGCGCGGCCTGCGCGAGACGCGCGTGCAGGCCGGCAAGGCGCATGTCGAGCAGCATCTGCGAGATCGAGGCGCCGAAGTGACGGCGGAAGCCGAGCTGGAGCGCGCGGATGCCGATGCCGGAGGCGCGGGCGAGCTGCACGAGGTCGAGCGGCTCGCCGGCATTGTCCGCAAGATGGTCGCGCGCGGCGCGGAGCGCGCGCGGCAGGCGCTCGGCTTGTCCTGAGAACGTCCGGATCGCATCCGAGAGGCCATGGCGCTGGCTGTTGAGGAGGTGATCGAGCAGCGCCTCGCGCCAATCGGCCATGGCGACCGGTGACAGCCTGCCGGACGGCCCGAGGCGTTCGGCAATCAGCATCAGCTCGGCAAGGCTGGTCTGCAGGCGGCGCCCGGACGGTGCGTCCAGGTCGATCGCAGCATCGAACTCGACCGCGCCGGCCGCCCTGCCCGACAGCGCCGCAGCACGCTGCTCGACCAGGCGGCGGTCGAGCAGCAGGATGACTTGCGCGCAGTCGCTCCACATCATCCGGGTCGGGATGGTCGGCGACAGCAGCGACGCCGTCCGGCCCGGCACGGCGTCGAGCTCGCCGGCGCCGGCACGTATGCGGGCCGAGCCCGTGAGCGGGACCTGCACCAGGAAGAAGCGCTCGAGGCAGCCGGGATCGATGCTCACCGATCCGCCATAGGCCACGTAGTTGATGGAAAACCCGTCGAAGGCCGCGCAATTGTGCCGGGCGGAGAAACCGGCCGCGCGTGGCCGTGACGGTGTGAGATCGTGCGGGCAGAAGATGCGCCCGATCTGCTCGGCCGCTTCGTCGACATCGTCAGTGGTGACGCGGGCGAAATCCGCAAGCCGTTCGGCTGCGGACGCCCTTGCGCTCACCTCCAGCACGGCTGCGGACATCGTCGACCACGCTTCGCGTCACGGAATTGCTTTAAGCCTATAATAGTTCCCTCGACGCGAAAAGGGCCGCAACCCGCAAAATCGTCGTGCTGCATGGCAATAGCCGCACCGGATTCGTTTAGCGGATAGACAGGCGGCCCGTGGCTGGCCGAAGCTCCGTCCCCGCCGGAATCCATGAGGAGCAAGCCATGACTGCACTCGAAAAGGGCATTACCGCCAACGGCACGGGCTATGGCGGCAAGAGCTGGAACATCCTTGGCCAGGTCTATTTCCCCAAGGCCGTCACCGATTCCACCTTTGCGTTCGAGACCAACAGCGATCCCGGCCAGTTCGTGCCGGTGCACATCCACCCGACCCAGGACGAGTTCATCCTGGTGCAGGAAGGCACGCTCGACCTCAAGCTCGACGGCCAGTGGGTCAAGGCCCATGCCGGCGACCTCGTGCGCATGCCGCGCGGCATCCCGCACGGCTATTTCAACAAATCCGACAAGCCGTGCCGCGCGCTGTTCTGGGTCTCGCCGATGCAGAAGCTGGAGGCGTTGTTCAACCAGCTCCACAATCTGACCGACCCCGCCGAAGTCGTGCGCATCTCGGCGCTGCATGAGGTCGACTTCCTGCCGCCCGAGGCCAACGACTAGCCGTCGCCGCCTCGTCCACTTTCATCTGCTTGCAGGCCCTGCCGGCCGCGCCTTGCGGCCGAACGTGGCCGCTTGCGCGCCAAACACATCGATTGCGAGCAACCCCATGGTCAGCCCAAAACATGTCTGCGTGATCGGCGCCGGCGTCTCCGGCCTTGCCGCCGCAAAAGCCTTCGCCACCCGCGGCCACCGCGTCACCATCGTCGAGCGCAGCGGCGATCTCGGCGGCGTCTGGGAGCCCGCGCGCTCCTATCCCGACGTGCAGACCCAGAGCCCGAAGGATCTCTACCGCTACACCGATCGCGCCATGCCGGACGGCTATCCGGAATGGCCGACCGGGCCGCAAGTCCACACCTACCTCGCCGATTACGCCAGGAGTTTTGGCCTCGACCGCATGCTGCGCCTCGACACCGAGGTCGCCGGCATGGCGCGCCGCGCCGACGGCAGGCCGGGCTGGACCCTTGCCCTGACGAGCAACGACGGCACGACGAGCGAAGACTTCGATTTCGTCGCGGTTTGCACCGGGCAGTTCAACGAGCCGCGCGAGCTGCATTGCCCGGGCGAGGACGGTTTTCTGGCGCAGGGCGGCCAGATCCTGCATTCGTCGAAATATGGCGATCCGGCGCTCGCGAAAGGACGTCGCGTCATCGTGCTCGGCGGCTCGAAATCAGCGACCGACATCGCCGTGAACGCGGTGAAATCGGGCGCGCGCGAGGTCATGATCGTGATGCGCGAGCCGGTCTGGCGCATCCCCTATTTCATTGGTGGCCTCGTGAACTTCAAGCGCATCCTCTACATCCGTGCGCAGGAGGAGATGTTTCCGGGCTGGGGCGCCAGCGCGATGGCGCGGCTCGCGCATCGCATCGCCGCGCCGCTGGTCTGGGCCAATTGGCGCGGGCTTGAGAGCCTGCTCAAGGCACAGCTCAAGCTCAAGCAGTGCAAGATGGTGCCGACGGAGCGGATCGAGGACGGCGTCAACTGCTCGGTGCCGATCGCAACGCCGGGCTTCTATCCGATGGTCGCCGACGGCCGCATCAAGGCGGTGTTCGGCACGTTCGATCATTATGACGGCGACAGCATCGTGACGAGCGGCGGCGAGCGCATCGGTGCCGATGTCGCGGTGCTCGCGATCGGCTACAAGCTCGGCGTGCCGTTTCTGCCTGAGGCCTATCGGCAGAAGCTGGTCGATGCGGACGGGCAGTACCGCCTCTACCGCCTGATCGCCAATCCCGATCTGCCGGAGCTCGGCTTTGTCGGCTTCAACTCCTCGTTCTGCACCGTGCTCTGCGCCGATCTCGCAGCCAACTGGCTGGTGCGCTACGCCGACGGCCAGCTCGCGAACCAGCCGACGGCGCAGACGATGCGCGACAACATCGAGATGATGCTGCACTTCAAGCGCGTCGAGCGGCCGGCAGCAGGCGTCTATGGCGGCCTCTGCGTTGCGCCCTATCACTACCGCCATTTCGACGAGCTGATGGCCGATATCGGCGCAAAGAACCAGAAGCGCGGCGGGCTCGCGGGACGCTTCCAGCCACCGGATGCGGATGCCTATGCGAAGTTCCTGGCGACGGCGCCGGACTACCGGGCGGCGTGAGAGGAGAATTGCGGCTGCTCGCATCTGATGTTTACGATCTCCCTGGCCATCGAATCGACGGGAACCAGCCATGGGATCGAGACGACTTGCCGCTGCGGCCTTTGCTTCTGTTGCCTTCTTCGTCACGACGCCCGCCGTTGCACAGAAGGGCGCGCCGACGCCAAAGCAATCCGAGGCGCTCGCCACCTACGAGCGTGCGCTCGGTGATTTCAAATCGATCCTCGCCGAGCGACGGCGCCAGATCGAGGCGAAGGAGCCACTGCCGAACCTGCCGGGTCAGGCGCTCTATCTCGCCCGCGTCGCCGTGATCAGCAGCTACAAGGATCTTACCGACGCCATGCCGTCACGGATCGGCAAGCCCAACAAGTTCGAGATCCCGCCGGCCTATTTCGATGCCGATATCGAGCCGCTGGTCGACGAGTATGGAAAGCTGTTCGACATCATGGAGGCGCCGCCGGCCAATGCGCAGAACTCGGCAACGCCGTTTAGGGACGTCGTTGATCTCGCCGCCACGATCGCCCGCGCCAAGGGGCTCGCTTCTGTTCACGCCGAAGCCGCAGGGCGCATCAGCCTCGGGCTGTTCTTTGCCGAGACCAACGGCAAGCAGAATGTCCGCAATGCGCGCTCGAACACCTATATGGGCAGCTTCCAGACCGGCCCTTCCGAAGATCGCAACGGCCGCAGGAAATGGGAGACCATCAAGGGCGAGATCGCGGCGCTCGATCCGAAGCTGAGCGCGCGCGACGACAAGGAAGAGGCGCGCGCCCGCGGCACCGATCACCGCTTCAATCACTGGACCAATGTGCGCGACGGCCTGATGAACGCGCATGCGGATATCTTCCGGGAGATCCCGGCAATCGTGAAGACGCTCCCCGACCCGATCGACCAGATGAAGCTGTTCGAGCTGATCCAGATCGTCCCGACCCCGACAAGGTCCGCGCTCAAATCGGGCGACCTCCTGAATTACCGGGTATCCAGCCCCACGGTCATGAAGCACCTGCGCAACAACAGCATTTTCGCGTTCGGACAGGTCGACCGGGCGAGAACCTCGGCCAGCTTCCGCGAGATCCTCGCGGCGATGTGGCTGTTCAACCGGAAGTTCGAGCGGGCCATGGCGAAATATGCGGAGATCAGGCCGCGCTGAGGAAGCGGGTTGCAACCTCTGCTGGACGTCGTAGGCTCCCTCTCCCACTCGTCATCGGGAAGGACGCGCCACGATGTCATCGGCCATCTCATGCGCCTGCTAATCCTCGGCGGCAGCCAGTTTCTCGGGCGCGCAATCGCCACCCATGCCTGCGTTACCGGGCATGACGTGACCTGCGCAGCCCGCGGCTTCGCGGGACCGATCGCGGCGGGCGCCCGTTTCGTGATGATCGACCGCGACACCGTTGACGGGCTAGCGCCGCTTGCGGGCGGGACGTTCGATGCCGTGGTCGATGTCTCGCGTCATCCCGGTCAGGTCCGCCGCGCGGTGGCGGCGCTGAAGCGGCCGGGCGTGCACTGGACCTTCGTCTCGACCGTCAGCGTCTATGCGGACAATCGCACGCCCGGGCAGCGCGCCGACACGGCATCGCTCCGCGAGCCCGTGACGGTGGATATCGAGCACAGCACCGACGCCATCTATGGCGCCGCCAAGGTCGCCTGCGAACAGGCGGTCGGCAGCGACGCCTTCATCTGCCGGGCCGGCCTGATCGTCGGGCCGGAGGATCCGACGGGACGGTTTTCATACTGGCCGGCGCGACTGGCGCGCGGCGGCGAGGTGCTGGCACCGGGATCGCCCGACGACGCCGTCCAGTTCATCGACGCACGCGATCTCGCGCAATGGATCGTGCATGCGGCAGAGGTTGGCCTGACCGGCATCTATGACGGCATTGGACCGGTTCGCACGCGCGGCGAAGTTCTGGCCGAGTGCGCATCCGCGCTGAACCCGTCCTGCAAATTCACCTGGATCGATCGCACCTTCCTTGAAGCGCACGACGTGCGGCGCTGGGCCGGCCCCCGATCACTGCCGATGTGGCTGCCTTTGCCCGACTTTGCCGGCTTCATGACGCGCGACACCTCGCCGGCGCGCGAGGTCGGGCTGACCTCGCGGCCGCCAGCCGTCACGGCGCGCGATACACGCGCCTGGCTCCGCGCCAGCAACGGACCTGTCGCCGGACTGACCGAGGATGAGGAGAAGGCCGTGCTCGCCGCGTGGCATGCGGGCAAGGCGAGCTAGTTCTCCACCTTGTAGCCGTCCGTCAGCGTCTTCAGGAACGCGATGATGTCAGCCTCGTCCTGCTCTGTCATCGCCGGCTTGCCGCCGGGATGACGATCGAAGGGCGGATCGGTGACATCCACATTGGCGTGATATTTTGTCGGGAGGTCGTCGTACTTCAGCACCGTGCCGTCGGCGGCGCGCGGAAACACTTTTTCCGGATTTGTGTCGCGGAAATTGTAGAAGTCGAGCACCTGCTCCAGACTATGGAAGACGCCGTTGTGGAAGAAGGCGTGACGCGTCGCCGTGTTGCGCAGCGTCGGCGTCAGGAACATGCCGCAATATTGCGTCTGCTCGGGAATGTCGGTGCGCTGCGGACCGCAGACGCCGAGATCGAAGTAATTGGGATCGTGATTATTGGCGAGCGCGGCATTGCGCGGCGCGCCGAGGGCCTCGTATTGATGATCGGTGAACAGCGGCGGCAGGCCGTCGCGGGTCGGCGCCGAGGTGTGGCATCCCGCGCAATTGGCCTTGTCGGGGTCGTTGAACAATTGCAGGCCGCGCAGCTCGCTCTCGGAGAGCCGGGCCTTGCCTTCGAGCCAGTAATCATACTTGCTGGTGTAGGGATGGAAGCTCGGCTCCTCCACCTGATAGCGCGCGACTGCGAACATCGCTTCCGCGATCAGGAGCCGCTGATTTCTCAGCACGCCGGCGCCGAACAGCTCGACGAAGCGATTGGCGTAGAGCGCGCGACGCAGCTTGTCCGCGACGATCTCGGCACTGCCGCCGTCCATCTCGTTGGGATCGAGCAGCGGAAACAGCGCCTGATCCTGCAACGTGTCGGCACGACCATCCCAGAACAGGCCGCCCTGCGGCACGATGTTGGCCGACGCGCCGGTGCCGCCCGCGGTCTTCGTCGTGCGCGCGACCTGCTGGCCGGTCGCGGCCATCTGCGCGAGATCGATGATGTTGTCGTCGTCGCCCTTGTCGGGGCCGATGCTGAAATTCGGGTGGCGGTCGAGATAGGTCAGCGACGGCACCGCGCGTGCGCCTTGCCGCGACAGGTCAGCGCCGCCGAGCATGACCGGCCCGTCATTGGGCGGGCCGTAAGCGTGATTCGGGCTGTGGCAGGACGCACAGGACAGCGCGCCTGAGGATGACAACGAGGCGTCGTAAAAGATCTCCCTGCCGAGTTGCGCCATCGCCGACAGAGGGGCGATCACCGGACGCATGAGACGGACCGGGTTCGGGTTCACACCCACCTGGTTCGTCTCTGCAAATCCTTCCGTTCCGGCAGCAAAGACGGCGCCGGCCAGGCAAAGCAGGCCGGCGCCGAGAAGCCACATGGTGCGGCGGTTCATGAGAGTCCCGTTGGACTAGTGGTGGTGGTGCTCGTCCGGCGGGCTGGTGATGACAGTGCCGGAGGTCGGATCGAGGAACAGGGCGTCTGCCCGCAGGTCGTGCCCATGGTCCTGGTCGAAGTCGAACAGGTCCATGATCGATCCCGTGGTGGCGTCGAATGCGCCGCCGCCGAGCCGCTGGCCGTGCAGCCAGTTGTCCTCGATGAAGCGAACCACCGAAGCCTGCGTCGTATAGGTGTGGCTGACATAGTTCGGCCTGGCGTAGGGCGAGACCACGATCAGGGGAACGCGTGTGCCGGGACCGCAGCGGCCGTTGACCGGCTGGCCTTCGAGCCCCTTCGGCGCCGGCTGCTTGCTGGCGCCGAGGCCGCAGAGACCGGGGCCGTTGACCTGATCGGCGGTCGGATCATATGAGGCGCTCTTCGGCGCGACGTATTGGTGATCGTACCAGCCGTCGGAGTCGTCATAGGTGATGATGATCGCGGTCTCGCGCCACTCGGGCTGCTTCTGCAGGAAGTTGATCAGCTCGACATTGCCGACCTGCTCGTCGAGCGGATCGGAGTTGCCGGCATGACCGTCCTGGAAGGCCGGCATCTTGATGTAGGAGACGGCCGGGAAATTGCCGGCCTTCACTGCGGCGTAGAAGTCCTCGATATCGTAATTGTGGTTGGCTGGATCGACGGTCTTGCCGCCGGCGGCATAGGTGTGGCCGATCGCATGGACGGAGCCGGGCCGCGCATGGGTCGGGTTGGCCGTCGACTTGTGATACTGGAAGAAGGCGTGATGCGGGACGTAGTCCACGATCGTGCCGTTGACGTTGCTGGAGAAGGTGCTGCGGGCGCAGCCCGTCGTGCCGTTGGCATTCTTGAGCGTGAGATCGAAGCCGCCCATGAAGCTGCCCCAGCTGATGTGCTCGGCGTTGAGCAGGTCGCCGATGTTCTTGCCGCCCATCAGCATGGTGCTCGTCGTGCTTGAGCAGACGTCGTTGCCGGGGTCGGTGTCGCCGATCAGCGTCAGGCCGCCCTGACCGTCGGCAATCGACGACGACGTGCCGACGACGTTCTGCACGCCGTTGGTCTGTGCGGCGACCACCTCGAGCACGCCAGGCGTCGAGGGACCGAATGTGTCGGTCCAGTTGTTGTCGCTCATGGCGAAGTGCTGGGCGTAGTTCCAGAAGGCGGTGACGGTGTTGCCGTCGAAATAGCCCATCACCTGCCCGTTGGTGCCGAAGGCACCGGCGCCGCCGGCGGTGCCGCGGCCGGTGAATTTCGGGAACAGGTCTTCCTTGCCGTTGTCCACGGCCTGCTGCTCCGGCGTGTAGGCATGGTTCTGCGAGCGGGTGTTGGCCTGGGTGCGGTCGAGGCGGAACGGGTCGGTCGCGCCGGTGCCGTTGGCCGGATTGCTGTTGGGGTTGTTGACCAGCAGATTGGCCGTGACGAGGTTGTTCACCTTCGGCGTATGCGGCTTCGGCACGAACGGGATCGAGCCGGACGGATTGGCCGCGTTCGGATAGGTCGCGAAATAATGGTCGAACGAGCGGTTCTCGTTGAAGATGATCACGAGATGCTTGATCGGAGTTTCCGTATGAATGTCATGCGGATGACGGTGGTGATCCCGGTCATGGTCCCGGTCCCGGCCGAAATCGTCCGCGAGCACGGGAATGCTGCACGCGAGTGCCGTCGCGGCCGCGAAGAACGCGACCGTCGTCAGAAATCTGGTCTTCATTGTTGTGTTGCCCCGAAAGGATGGACGCCGACATTCGGGAACGTAGCGGCGGCGGATGACAGAGCTGTGTCAGTTTGACGCACGAGACACTTTGCGCAGTAGCCGAGACAAGATTTTTAACGCAGCTGCCTGCTTCGCGCCGTCCTCGCCGGACCGCGTCAGGCGCGTTTATTCCGTGGGCGAAGGCAGAAAAGATCGCGTCCAGATCGTTGCGTCATACGCCCGGTTGCATTTAGCTTGACCGGACAAGAACAAATCCTCGGGGGAAACATGAAAGCCGCTCCTCGCATGCGCGTGCGCCATGCCGCGTCAGCTCTGGTCGCCACGTCCCTGGCCGGCCTTGCCAGTTTTGCCGCCCACGCCGAGATCGTCGTCAGCGCCAATGACGGCAAGATGGTGCTGGAGAACGGCAGTGCCGTGGTGCGCAAGCAGCCGCTGCCGGATACGGTCAGCGTCATCGACCTCACCGACGGCACGTTGAAGCTTCTGGGCGAGGTGGCGGCACCTGCCAGCGTCGTCGGCCCGCCGCCGAGCGTGGCGATCGCGCCGGACGGCGCCTTTGCGCTGGTGACGGGCGCCATGAAGGTCGATCCGGCGGACCCGACCAAGGCGGTGCCCGACGACAAGCTCTCGGTCATCGACCTGAAGTCCTCACCGCCAAAAGTGCTCGCGACCCACCAGGCCGGCGCGGGCGCGGCCGGCGTCTCGATCAACCGCGCGGGCACGCTGGCGCTGGTCGCCAACCGCAGCGAGGGCACCGTCTCGGTCTTTGCGATCAGCGGGAGCACGCTGACGCCGGCCGGCAAGATCCAGCTCGGCGACGCCAAGTCAGGGCCGAGCCACGCCGTGTTCTCGCGCGACGGCGCGACCGCGCTGGTCACGCGCGACGGCGACAGCAAGATCTCGCTTCTGACCGTGGACGGGACCAAGGTCGAGTACGCCAAGCGCGACCTCTCCGCGGGCATCCGCCCCTATGACATCGACCTCACCGGCAGCGCGGCGGCCGTCATCGGCAATGTCGGCACCGGCAGCGGCGACAACGACACGATCAGCCTGATCGACATGACCGCAAAGCCGATCCGCGTCGTCACGACGGTCACCGTCGGGCAGACACCGGAAGCGGTGAAGATGTCGCCGGACGGCAATCATGTCGCCGTCACCGTCATGAACGGCTCGAACAAGCCCTCCGCCTCGCCCTTCTTCAACGATTTCGGGCTGCTCAAGGTCTACCGGATCTCGGGGACCGAGCTCGCGCCGGTGGCGGAGGCCAAGATCGGCCATTGGTGCCAGGGCATGGTGTGGTCGAAGGACTCCAAACATGTCGTGGCGCAGTGCATGGTCGAGAACGAGCTGATCGCGTTCGCGTTCGACGGCAAGGCGTTGACCAGGACGTCCACACTCAAGCTGCAGGTGAGCCCCGCGGGCATTCGCACCGCGGAGCCGTGAGACTAGCGCGCGGCGCAGCCCTCCTGCGCCGTCCGCCTATTCGGTGCGGATCGGCGTGTCCTTCAGGCCGTTGTTGTCATAGGCCCTGCGCAAGGTGCCGTTCGTCACCGCTTCGTTCATGAATTTGGTGACGAAGGCGAGAGCCTGGCTGTGGCCGAGCGGAACGGCGACGGCGGTCACCGTCTTCTTGAAGGTCTCGTCGAGCACCCTCGTGCCCGGAATCTTCTGCGCCATCTTGTTGAGCTGATCGCGCGACAATGCGAAGGCATCGATCTCGCCGCTCTTCAGCAGGCCGAAGATATCATCGTATGTCTGATAGCCGGTGACCTTCGCCTGCTTCAGATGCGCGATGGCGCCGCGCATGGTGGTCGTAGCGTTGACGGCCGCGACCTTGATGCCCGCCTGGTCCAGCGTGGCGAAATTGGTGATCGTCGAGCCGGGCTTGACGATGTAGGTGGCGTCCGCGACCTCGTAGATCGGGCCGAACAGCATCTTGGTCTCGCGCTCGGGATCCTTGGGCAGCCAAGTGACGTCCCAAGCACCTTTCTCAAGAGTGCCTTTGCTGGCGGCGTCGGTGATCTGTCCGGAATTCTGGTGCACGACATATTCGACTGATACACCGAGCTGCGCGGCCATCTCCTTGCCGAGATCGACCGGCACGCCGGCGAAGCCTGTTTCCGTCCTGGTCGACCAGAACGCGCCGCCCGCCGGGCTGATCGCGATCGCGACCCGCAGCTTGCCGGTCGGCGCGATCTCGTCCTTCAGGCCATCGGCTAGCGCGGGCATGGCGAGGGCCGCTGCGAGAACGAGGCCGGCAAGGGCCGATTGGAGCAACGTTCGCATGTCATGTTCTCCTCGCTTTTCTTCTTTCAACTGCTCAGCCTCTTTGACGCAATTCTGGTCGATCGTGCGCTCGGTGAAAAGCGGTTTGCCATGACAAACCTGCCAAAGGCCACGGCGCGGTTTGCAGTGCAAGGCCGGCGACTGCCATGGCTATGGTGTTCCACGGCCGGACGTTTGTTGGTAGCCTGCCGCACCGACAGACAACAATCGGGGGCCACCGAATGACCTGCGCGAATCCTGCATCGCTCGTCCATCGCAACGGAGCGTGGAGACAGGTCGGACGGGCGCTCGCCGCCGTAAGCGCCGTGATCGCGCTCGCCGGCTGCGAGGACAAGAACGCCTTCGTGGCGCCGCCGCCGCCGAAGGTGGATGTGGCAACGCCGGTGCAGCGCCCGGTGACGCGCTATGTCGAAGCCACCGGCAACACCGCCCCGATCAAGAGCGTCGATCTCGTCGCGCGCGTGCAGGGGTTCCTGCAATCGATCGACTATCAGGACGGCAGCTTCGTCAAGCAGGGCACCCAGCTGTTCACGATCGAGCCGGAGACGTACAAGCTCAAGGTCGAGCAGGCGAAGGCCGCGGAGGTCGGCGCGCAAGCCACGGTCAAGCAGGCCGAAGCCGATTACAAGCGGCAGGTCGACCTGGTGCAGCGCCAGGCGGTCTCGCAGTCCACCCTCGACACCTCGACGTCGACCCGCGACAACGCTCAGGCCAACCTCCAGCAGGCGCAGGTCAATACCAGGCTCGCCGAGGTCAATTACGGCTACACCAACGTGACCGCGCCGTTCGACGGCATCGTCAGCGCGCACCTGGTTTCGGTCGGCGAGCTCGTCGGCGTTTCCTCCCCGACCCAGCTCGCGACCATCGTCGCCCTGGACCCGATCTGGGTGAACTTCACGGTCAACGAGCAGGACGTCCTTCGCATTCGCGCCGAAGCGGCCCGCCGCGGGCTGACCGTCGCCGACCTCAAACAATTGCCGGTCCAGGTGGGCCTCCAGACCGAGACCGGATATCCGCATGAAGGCCACCTCGACTACGTCTCGCCGACCCTCAATACATCGACGGGCACGCTCGCGGTGCGCGGCGTCATCCCCAACGACAAGCGGGCGCTGCTGCCAGGTTATTTCGTCCGCGTCCGCGTGCCCTTCGACCAGGAGAAGAGCGCCCTGCTCGTCCCCGACACCGCGCTCGGCAGCGACCAGGGCGGCCGCTACCTCCTCGTCGTCAATAGCGACAATGTCGTCGAGCAGCGCAAGGTGCAGATCGGTCCGACCGACAACGGCCTGCGCGTGATCGAAAGCGGGCTGAAGCCTGACGACCGAGTCGTGATCGCGGGATTGCTGCGGGTGATCCCGGGGCAGAAGATCGACCCGCAGGTGACGAAGATCGACCAGTCCCAGGCGTCCACCAAGTAGGAGCCGCCGGCCATGATCTCAAAGTTCTTCATCGAGCGGCCGGTCCTCTCGAACGTCATCGCGCTTCTGATGATCCTGATCGGCGGCGTCGCGCTGTTCAACCTCGCGGTCGCGCAATACCCCGACGTGGTGCCGCCGACGGTGCAGGTCACCACGCGCTATCCCGGTGCCAGCGCCAAGACCGTGATCGACACCGTTGCCTTACCGATCGAGCAGCAGGTCAACGGCGTCGAGGACATGCTCTACATGCAGTCCTACAGCGGCTCCGACGGCACCTATACGCTGACGGTGACCTTCAAGATCGGCACCGACCTGAACTTCGCGCAGGTGCTGGTGCAGAATCGCGTCTCCAGCGCGCTCTCGCAGCTGCCGCAGTCGGTGCAGAACCAGGGCGTCACCGTCCAGAAGAAATCGACCTCGATCCTGCTGTTCGTGACGTTGACCTCGCCCGACGCCAAATATGACAGCCTCTACTTGAGCAACTACGCCACCATCAACATCCGCGACGAGCTCTCGCGCCTGCCCGGCGTCGGCAACGTCACGGTGTTCGGCGCCGGCCAGTATTCGATGCGGGTGTGGCTCGATCCCAACAAGCTGCAGGTCCGTGGCCTCGTGCCGCAGGACGTCATCAACGCAATCCAGCAGCAGAGCCAGCAGGTCTCCGCCGGCCAGGTCGGCGCGCCGCCGACACCGCCCGGCCAGGCCTTCCAGTACACGCTCAACGTCAACGGACGGCTCGACGACGCCACCCAGTTCGAGAACATCATCGTCAAGACGGGGACCAGCGGCGACGTCACGCGCGTGCGCGACGTCGGCTGGGTCGAGCTCGGCGCGCAGACCTACAGCCAGATCTTCTCGCTCAACAAGCAGCCCGCCACCGGCATCGGCGTGTTCCAGTCGCCCGGCGCCAACGCGCTCCAGGTCGAGCAGGCGGTCGAGAAGAAGATGGCGGAGCTCGCCAAGCGCTTCCCGGAAGGCATCAAATACGACACGCCGTTCGACACCACCAAATTCGTCGAGGCCTCGGTGCACGAGGTCTACATGACGCTGATCGAGGCCGGCCTCTTGGTGCTGGTCGTGATCCTCGTGTTCCTGCAGGACTGGCGCGCGATGCTGGTGCCGGCGACGACGGTGCCCGTCACCATCATCGGCGCCTTCGCCGCGATGGCGGCGCTCGGCTTCACCATCAACATGTCGACGCTGTTCGCGATCGTGCTCGCGATCGGCATCGTCGTCGACGACGCCATCGTCGTGGTGGAAGGCGCCGCCCACAATATCGAGCAGGGCATGAACGGCCACGACGCCGCGATCAGGGCGATGGACCAGCTGTTCGCGCCGATCGTCGGCATCACCCTGGTGCTGATCTCGGTGTTTTTGCCGGCCTCGTTCCTCGCCGGCCTGACGGGCCGCATCTACTCGCAATTCGCGCTGGTGATCGCCGCGACTGCGCTATTGTCCGCCATCAACGCGGCGACCCTGAAGCCGACGCAATGCGCGCTGTGGCTGCGGCCGGCGGTGCCGCCGGAGCGGCGCAACTTCTTCTATCGCGGCTTCAACAACGTCTATAACCGGGTTGAGCGCGGCTATACGCGGCTGATCACCTTCCTGGTCAGGAACGCCACGGTGTCGGTCGCGGTTGCCTTGGTGCTGATCGGGATCGGCGGCTACGGCCTGTCGCGGGTGCCCACCGGCTTCCTGCCGATCGAGGACCAGGGCTATCTGATCGCCGCTATCCAGCTGCCCGACGGCGCCTCGCTGGAGCGGACCCAGAAGGTGCTCGATCGTGCCAGCGAGATCATCAAGGAGACGCCGGGTGTGGCACAGGTCATCACCATCGCCGGCATCTCCGCGCTCGACAGCAGCGCGAGCCTTGCCAATGCGGGCGTCGCCTACATCATCCTGAAGGATTGGGATGCGCGCAAAGGGCCCGGCGAGGATCTGCGCTCGTTGGTCTTTGGCCTCAACGACAAGCTCGCCGTGATCATGGAAGCACGCACCATCGTGCTGCCGCCGCCGCCGATCCAGGGCATCGGCAACGCCGCCGGCTTCTCGATGCAGGTCGAGCTGCGCGACGGCAACAGCGACTTCGCAAAGCTGCAGGCCATCACCGGCGCGATGGTCTCAAACGGCCAGAGCCAGAGCGCGCTGCAGCGCGTGCAGTCCTCGTTCCGCTCGTCGGTGCCGCAATTCAACGTCGAGATCGACCGCATCAAGACCCAGACGCTGCACGTCACCACCGACCAGGTGTTCTCGGCGCTGTCGACCTATCTCGGCTCGTCCTATGTCAACCAGTTCAACAAGTTCGGCCGCGTGTTCCAGGTGTATACGCAGGCCGATCCCGCCTTCCGCGTCACCGAGCGCGACATCGCCAACATGCAGGTGCGCAACTCGAACGGCGACATGATCCCGATCGGCACCGTCGCCACGATCACGCCGGCGACGGGTCCGTCGCTGATCAGCCTCTACAATCTCTATCCCTCCTCGACCATCATCGGCCTGCCGGCGCAGGGATACTCGTCCGGCCAGTCTCTGAAGCTGATGGAGGAGATCGCGGACAAGACGCTGCCGCCCGGCACCGGCTATGAATGGACTGCGATGTCGTACCAGGAGAAGGCGGTCTCGAACCAGATCTACTGGGTGTTCGGGCTTGCCATGCTGCTGGTCTATCTCGTGCTCGCCGGCCAGTACGAGAGCTGGTACGCGCCGATCTCGGTGATCCTCGCCGTGCCGCTGTCGCTGATCGGACCGATGCTGATCCTGAGCGGCCTCAAGATCGACAACAATCTCTACTGCCAGATCGGCCTGATCCTCCTGATCGCGCTGTCGGCGAAGAACGCCATCCTGATCGTCGAGGTCGGGCTCGAGCTGCACGGCCGCGACGGCAAGCCGATCCTGGAATCGGCGATCGAAGCGGCGCGCGCCCGCTTCCGCCCGATCCTGATGACGTCGTTCGCCTTCATCCTCGGCGTGGTGCCGCTGGTGCTCGCGACCGGCGCCGGCGCCAGCGCCCGCAAGTCGATCGGCATCACGGTGTTCTCGGGCATGCTGGCCTCGACCTGCCTCGCGGTGCTGTTCGTGCCGGCCTTCTTCGTGGTGGTGCAGCGCTTCGAGAACTGGCGCGCCTCGAAGAAAGCGCCGAAGGCGGTGGCGGAGGTGAAGCCATAAGAGTGTCAGCCAGGATCAGCGGCGCGGCGTGCTCGGTGTAACCTCTCCCGCTTGCGGGAGAGGTCGTCGCGAAGCGGCGGGTGAGGGCTCCCTCCTCTTGGGGAGTATCCCAACGAGGAGACACCCTCTCCCCACCCCTCTCCCGCAAGCGGGAGAGGGAGTGCACCATCTGCGTGGATACGGCCCACCTCAAGCCTTCTTCGCCGACGCCTGCCGCGCCTCGCCGCTCGAGACCAGCAGCACCGAGACCTTCGACTGCCTGAGCACGGCGTCGGCGACACCGCCGAAGGAGAGATGATCGGCCTGGATGCGGTCGACGCCGATGACCACGAGATCGACGTCGGTGGTGTCGATCTCGCGCAGGATCGCAGCCTCCGGCGACCGGTTCACGCGCAGCGTCGTGGTGATATCGACATCGTAGCGGGCGGCGAGATCGCTGGCGTCCTTCAGGATGCCCGTTTCCTGACTGAGGCCACGGGACACTCCGCGTTGCGCGCCCTTGTCGCGCGTCGTCGCCACATAGATCACACGCAGCGAGCCTGATCCGGCCTGCGCCAGCGCGACTGCGACCTCCGCGCCGCGCTTGGAGACGGCGCTGCCGGAGACCGGGACGAGGATGTTCAGCCCGTCGGGCACCGGCTGCTTCAGGTGGCTGCCCTTGGCCAACACGATCGCGAGCGGCCCTTCAAATTCGGCGGCGATGTCCTCGATCTTCCTGTCGAAGCGATCCTTGGTCGCGACGACCTTGTCGATGCCGACGACGAGGAGATCGAAGCCCTTCTTCGCCTCCTCGCCGACCGCTTCGCCGAGGTCCGATCTGCGAATCCGCGTCGTCACATCGACGTTCCCGACCTCGGGGTCGGAAGCGACCGTTTCGGCCGCCCTCTTCACCACGGCTTCGTGGCTCTCCTCCTCGTCTCGGCTCTTCTCCTGCTCCGTGGCGCGCTTGCCGACATGCAGCACGGTGATCGGCAGGCCGCGCATGCCGGCGATCAGGCCCGCGACGTGGGCGGCAAAGGTGGCGTTGACGCTCTCGTCGACCGCCAGCAGGGGACGTTCGAGATTTGCGATGAAGCCGCGCCTCTCGAATTCCTCGCGCTCGAGGCGCTCCTTCTCCTCCTTGCTCATCGGCAGTTTTGCCAGCGCCGCGCGCAGCATCGGCGGCATCGCAATCGTGGTCACGATCGCCATGGTGACGATCATCGTGAACAGGTTCTGGCTGAGCACGCCGATGGACAGGCCGATGGTCGCGATGATCACCTCGGTCGAGCCGCGCGCGTTCATGCCGCTGGCGAGCGCGAGCGACTCCCGATAGTTCAGCCCGCCCAATGTGCCGCCGACGAAGGCGCCGCCGAACTTGCCGACGCTGGCGATGACGACCAAGAGGCCGGTGAGCATCAGGAGATTGGGATCGCGCAGCACCGACAGATCGGCGGCAAGGCCGGCGAGACCGAAGAACACCGGCATGAAGAAGCTCGAGATCAGGCCGCGCAGGCGCTCATCGATCTGCCTTGTCAGGATCGGCGACTCGCCGACCAGGATGCCGGCGACGAAAGCGCCGAGCACGGTGTGCACGCCGATCAGGTGCGTGATCAGCGCCATCGTCCCCATCAGCAGCAGAATGACTGTGATGACAGGTGCGGAGCTGACGAGGGTGTCGTTGGCCCAGCGGATCAGCTGGAACACCAGGCGGCGGCCGATGGTGAAGCTGACCGCAAGGAAGGCCAGCGTACCCAGCACGGCCTTGGCGACCGAGGCCAGGTCGAGCGTGCCTTGCGAGGCCAGGCTGAAGATAACGGCGATGATGATCCAGCCGATGGTGTCGTCGATCACGGCGGTGGCGACGATGATCTGGCCGACATTGCGGCGCATGAAGTTCATCTCGCGCACCACCACCGCGACGATCTTCACCGAGGAGATCGACAGCGCCGTGCCCATGAACAGCGAGGCGACGAGGCGCGCGTGCGGATCGGGCAGCAGCGCGTCCGGCAGGAACTCGCCGAGGGCAAAGCCGCAGGCAAAGGGCACGACGATGCCGGCGATCGAGATCGCGATGGCGGCCCTGCCGACCTTCCTGACCAGCTTGAGGTCGGTCTCCATGCCAGTCAGCAGCAGCAGAAGAAGAATGCCGAACTGGGCGACGCCGTCGATCATCGCCTTCTGCTCGGGCGTCCTGGGAAAGATGGCGTGCTGCGCCTCCGGCCAGAGCCAGCCGAGCAGCGACGGCCCGAGCAGGATGCCGGCGAGCAGTTCGCCGATCACCGAGGGTTGACCGATCCGCTGCATGATCTCGCCGAGGCCGCGGCCGACGGCGATCAGCAGCACGATCTGCGCCACCAGCAAGAATTCGGACGGGCCGGCCGACTTGCCGCCCTCCGCACTGGCCGCAATGGTGGTGAGGACAAGCGCCGCGGGGACGAGGCCAACCGGTCGGAGCAGGCTCCACTGCATGCAGCTATCTTTCCCCCTTCATCTGCCCCACAGGGGATAGAACCCGCGGGAGGTGGAGCAGGTTCCCACCGCTCGCGGCGGGGTTAAAGGAGTGAAAACAAAAAGTGCGAAAACAACCCCATGCACAGTAGAGATGGGGTTGAGTAAGCTTCAGAAATTTCGGCTCCGCCGAAACGACTTGCTCCGTCGGGCAAAACAGGAGCAGAATGGCATCATGGGTGGCATGGGCAGCGTGCCAGTCCATCCCTTAGAGAAGCAATTGAGGAAGACCCTCACCCTGAGGAGCGCGCTCCTGGCGCGCGTCTCGAAGGGCGAGGCCACCGGCCGGGCCATTCATCCTTCGAGACGCGCGTCCCGCGCTCCTCAGGATGAGGAACTGATCGTCTGGATTGCTTCGCTGCGCTCGCAATGACGGCGTGGTGAGAATCCCGGCCTCACGCCCCGCTCGTGCCCCGGACGCAGCGCAGCGCCCCTTCGGCGGTGCGCTGCAGAGCCGGGGCCCATGCGACACGGGAATTCGCGGCCTCTGGGTCCCGGCTCTGCGCGCGCTTGAGGCGCGCTTGTCCGGGACACGAGTACCGCACTCACGCCGGCTGCGGCGTCCTGATCTCGCGGGGCAGGATCAGCGCGGCGGCGATCGCGAGCAGGCAGAGTGCGGCGAAGGCATGCAGCATGGTGACGAAGCCGCCCTGCTCGTAGAGCCAGGCGACCAGGCCGACGGAGGCGCCGGCCGCGGTGAAGCCGACGAAATAGCGCACGGCATAGGCGCGCGAGCGCCACTCTTCCGTGGTGTACTTGCCGACCATGGCGTCGTTGACCGTGACCTGCCCGAACGCGCCCATGACGATGCCGATCGAGACCAGGATCAGCGGCAGATTGTTCAGGCTGGCGGCGAGATACAGGAATGGCGCCAGCATGAAGGACAGCGGCAGCGCCACCGTCTTCAAGGAATAGCGGTCGAGCAGCCGGCCGATCGTGTACTGCGTCATCGCCCCGAACACGTAGACGCAGGCCGCGATGACCCCGAGCAGCGCCGGGCTCTTGGTCAGGTCGGCGAGCCGCTCGGCGAACAGCTTTGGCAACGCGACGGTGACGGCATTGAAGGTCGTGGAAATCGCGATCACCACGATCAGCAGCGCCAGGATCACGCGCCACATGTCCTGTTTCGCCACCCGCGCCTGCGCCGCCGCCTGCTTCGAGCCCTTGCGGTCCTCGTGCACGACCATCATCGCAAACGCGATGCCGATCAGGACCGTGACCACGCCGGGAACGATGAACGCAAAGCGCCAGCCGAGATACTGGCCGATCACGCCGGTCACCAGCGCGGACGAGGCGACGCCGAGATTGCCCCAGACGCCGTTGATGCCCATCTCGCGGCCGAGCCGGTCGGCATAGGACACGATCATGGCGGTGCCGACGGGATGGTAGATCGAGGCAAAGATGCCGATGGCGAGCAGCGCGGCGCCGAGCTGCACGGGCGTCTGCACGAAGCCGACCGAGATCATGGATCCGCCAATGCCGACGAAGAAGATCAGCATCATGTGGCGGCGGCTCCAGCGGTCGCCGAGCCAGCCGGTGAGCAGCGAGCCGGCGCCGAACGCGATGAAGCCGGGCGTCGCGTAAGGCAGCAGCTCCGAATAGGCCATGCCGAGCGCCGGCCCCATGATGATCACGGCGGCGGCAAAGATCAGCATCGAATAATGGTCGATGAAATGGCCTGCGTTGACGAAACTGATGACCCGGCTGGGGCTGTTCATTCCCGAATCCTCTCCTGCTCCGAAATGAGTTATATGTCGGACCCATGACGGGGTGCTGCCAATGAGTGTCTTGGAAACGCCAATCCTGAGAGAGGTCCGGAGCAACCATCGCTCGCCCGCGGGCGTGCATCTGGTCGCGCGCGATTATCCCAAGGGCATGCGGATCGATCCGCACCTGCATCGCGAGTCGCAGCTGATCTATGCGGCACGCGGCACGATGCAGGTGACGACGCCCGGGGGGCGCTGGCTGGTGCCGCCGGACCGCGCGGTCTGGGTGCCGGCCGGGCTGGAGCATGCCATCGACCTGCTCGCGGACATCGAGATGCGCACGCTGTATTTCGACCTGTCCTGGCTCAAGCGCGAAAAACGCTATGAGGGACTGACCCGGGAATTCGTGGTGCGGGTGTCGCCGCTGCTCAACCAGGCGATCCTCGCGCTGTTCGATGCGCGCAATACGGAAGAGCGCACCGAGCTGCTGGTCCGCCTGGTGATGCTGGAACTGCACCAGGCCGAGGATTCCGCCACCTTCGTGCCGCTGCCGCGCGAGCCGCGCTGCCGCCGCGCCGCGATGATCGTGCTCGACGATCCCACCGGCCTGCACGACATCGACACGCTGGCGCGCGAGGTCGGAACTTCCGCGCGCACGCTGTCGCGGCTGTTCTCGAGCGAGACGCAGCTGAGCTTCAAGAGCTGGTGCCAGCGCGCCCGTATCGCATCGGCGATCCAGCTTCTGTCCACGGATGCCAGCGTGTCGGTGAAGCAGCTGGCGACCCAGCTCGGTTATGCCAGCGTGCCGGCGTTCTCGGCGGCGTTCCGTCAGGTGACGGGGCGGACGCCGACGGAGTTTGCGGGGAAGGGGTAGCCCCACCCGACGCTGTCATCGTCCGCGAAGGCGGACGATCCAGTATTCCACCGGCGCCGGAGATTGAACCGAGAAGCCGCGGCGTACTGGATGCCCCGCCTTCGCGGGGCATGACAGAACTTGTAGGGTGGGCAAAGCGAAGCGTGCCCACGGTTCTTTGCAGTTAGCGAGAGATGGTGGGCACGGCGCAAGTGCGCCTTTGCCCACCCTACGGCAGCGGTTGAACCTACGGCAGCGGTTGAACCGAGAGGCCGTGGCGCACTGGATGCCCCGCCTGCGCGGGGCATGACAGCATTCTTGGTGATGCATAGCACCACTAAAGATACAAAATTCGCCTGCTTGATTGTGATCGGCTTCCGCCTAAATCCCGTGTAAGCTTCCGCATCGCACAATCCCGGAATCGAAAGCCCAGATGGCCAACGCCTTCTTCTCCGATCTGCTCGCCACGATCTCCGAGCGCGGCCGCACGCTGCTTCGGCGCGGCGATGGTTCTGACACCAGACAGGACGCCGACGGGCTGATCGAGCTCTGCGACGCGCTGCTATCGGGCCGGGGCGAAGCCTCCGGCACGGCGATGGCACGCGAGGTGCTCGATCTCTACAGGGATCTGGATGCGGCGGGACGCCGCGCCTTCTTCGAGGCGCTGGTGCGCGATTTCGGCCCGGACCGGGAACGTCTGTCCCAGGCAATCGAGAAGTGGCGCGCCAAGCCGACCGACGAAGACGCAAGCTCGCTGCATTTCGCCTCGGAGCCGCGGCGGCAGGAGCTGATCCGCCGCCTCAACCGGGCGCCCGGCGGCACCGGCGATCTCGTCGCCATGCGCGCCGATCTGCTCGGCATGATGAACGGGCACACCGATCTCGCCGCGCTCGATCGCGACGTCTCGCATCTCCTCTCTTCGTGGTTCAACAGGGGGTTTCTCGTGCTGCGCAGGATTGACTGGTCGACCCCGGCCAACATCCTCGAAAAGATCATCCGTTACGAGGCCGTGCACGAGATCAGCGACTGGGACGATCTGCGCCGCCGCATCGATCCGGTCGACCGCCGCTGCTACGCCTTCTTCCATCCGGCGATGGTCGACGAGCCGCTGATCTTCGTCGAGGTGGCGCTGACCGAGACCATGCCGGGCGCGATCGCGCCGCTGCTCGCCGTAGACCGCCAGCATCTGCCGATCGAGCGTGCGCGCACGGCCGTGTTCTATTCGATCTCCAACACCCAGCGCGGTCTTGGCGGCATCTCCTTCGGCAGCTTCCTGATCAAGCAGGTGGTGGAGGAGCTGCGCCGCGAGCTGCCTAAGCTCGACACCTTCGTGACGCTGTCGCCGGTGCCGGGCTTCATGCAATGGGTGAAGCAGGACAAGGACCTGCCGCTGTCGGACGAGGACCGCGAGGTGCTGAAGCGCCTCGACGATCCCAAATGGTTCGAGAGCCCCGAGACGACGACGCTGCTCCGCAGCGTGCTGGAGCCGCTCGCCGCCTATTATTTCCTGAAGGCGCGCACGCCCAAGGGCCGGCTGATCGACTCCGTCGCCCGCTTCCATCTCGGCAACGGCGCCCGGCTTGAGCGCATCAACTGGTTAGGAGATCTCTCGCCGAAGGGCGTGCGCGAGTCCGCCGGCGTGATGGTCAACTATCTCTACCGCCTCGACGACATCGAGAAGAACCACGAGGCCTATGCCAATGACGGCGAGGTCGTGGCGTCCAGTGCAGTGAAGAAGCTGCTCAAGGGCGAAGGGCGACGGCTGCTGGATATGCGGCTGTCGTAGGCACGTCTTAGCAACAACCTCGGTGTCATCGTCCGCGAAGGCGGACGATCCAGTATTCCAGAGGCCTGCGTTAAAGAACTCACTTTCTCCACACCCGCCGCGGCGTACTGGATGCCCCGCCTTCGCGGGGCATGACAGCGGAGGGGAAGGCCGGGACCCATAACCACAGGAGAGCGTGGTTACGACGACTCGGAGTTGTCAGCTTCAAGGGACGACTTCTCCCTGGGGTTATGGGTCCCGGATCGGCGCGCGCTTAAGGCGCGCTTGTCCGGGACGACACTGAGTGTGGCGCGGCCATCGTACCCCAGCGCCGCCGCCCCTACTCCGCCAGCGCCTTCATCTCCTTGTAGAGATCGGACTTGCCTTCGAAACCGATGCCGGGGAGATCGGGCATGGTGATGTGGCCGTTCTCGACGCGGACGCCGTCCGGGAAGCCGCCGTAGGGCTGGAACAGGTCGGGGTAGCTTTCGTTGCCGCCGAGGCCCAGGCCGGCGGCGATGTTGAGCGACATCTGGTGGCCGCCGTGCGGGATGCAGCGGCTCGGCGACCAGCCGTAGGTCTTTAGCACCTCGAGCGTGCGCTGGTATTCGCACAGGCCATAGGACAGCGCGCAGTCGAATTGCAGCCAGTCGCGGTCGGGGCGCATGCCGCCGTAGCGGATCAAATTGCGGGCGTCCTGGTGGCTGAACAGATTCTCGCCTGTCGCCATCGGGCCGGGATAGAATTCGGCGAGCGCGGCCTGCAGCGCGTAGTCGAGGGGATCGCCGACCTCCTCGTACCAGAACAAGGGATAATCGCGCAGCATTTTTGCGTAGGCGATTCCGGTCTCCAGATTGAACCGGCCGTTGGCGTCGACGGCGAGCTGCGCGTCCTTGCCGATCTCCTTCAGGACCGCCTCGATGCGGGTGCGGTCTTCGTCGATCGGCGCGCCGCCGATCTTCATCTTCACGACGTTGTAGCCGCGATCGAGATAGCCGCGCATCTCGCCGCGCAGCATCGAGAGATCCTTGCCGGGATAGTAGTAACCGCCGGCAGCGTAGACGAACACGCGGGGATTGGCCTTGACGACGTGACGTTCGGCGAGCAGACGGAACAGCGGCTTGCCGGCGATCTTGGCCACCGCGTCCCACACCGCCATGTCGATGGTGCCGACCGCGACCGAGCGCTCGCCATGGCCGCCCGGCTTCTCGTTGGTCATCATCGCGGCCCAGACCTTGTCGGGGTCGAGATTGTCGCCGGTGCCATCCAGCAGCGACTTCGGATCGGCCTCCGTGATGCGCGAGGCAAAACGCTCGCGGATCAATCCGCCCTGCCCGTAGCGGCCATTGGAGTTGAATCCGTAGCCGACGACGCGCTTGCCGTCGCGCACGACATCGGTGACAACGGCGACGAGGCTGGTCGTCATCCTGGTGAAGTCGATATAGGCGTTGCGGATCGGGGACGAGATCGGTTTTGTGATCTCGCGGACGTCGACGATGCGGACGGACATGGGGGTTGGCCTTTGCTCAAGAGGAATTTCGTCGACTGTCTCCCCGTCATCCTGAGGTGCGAGCCGTACGACGCGTCGCGTCCTACGGAGAGCCTCGAAGGATGAACGGTCGAGGTGCCGCCGGGGCCGTCGCCCTTCGAGGCTCGCCGAAGAGGCGAGCACCTCAGGGTGACGGGGATGCATTTGGGCGCGCAGCCCACTTCCACATCGTCATTGCGATGACGGCTTCGCCGTCATTTCTTATCCCGAAAATACGGCTCGACCGGACCATGCACCTTGATGGTCAGCGGATTGCCGTAGCGGTCCTTGGCGTTGCCGGCGGTGACGCGGACCCAGCCTTCGCTGATGCAGTACTCCTCGACATTGGTCTTCTCGATGCCCTTGAAGCGGATGCCGACGTCGCGCGCCAGGATGTCCGCATTGTAGTAGGGGCTGTTCGGGTCGACCGAGAGGCGGTCGGGAAATTCGTCGCTCATGATTGTCTCGCTTACAACAGGGTCTCGATTTGCTGCCGCAATCCTTCGGGCCGGGCGGTCGGCGCGTAGCGCGCGATGACCTTGCCGGCACGGTCCACCAGGAATTTGGTGAAATTCCATTTGATGGAGGCCCCTAACAGGCCGGATTGCTGACGTTTCAGGTACTCATACAAGGGATGCGCATTGGCGCCGTTGACGTCGATCTTCTCGAACAGCGGGAAGGTGACGTCGTAATGGGTCGAGCAGAATTCCTGGATCTCGCTTGCCTGCCCCGGCTCCTGCGCGCCGAACTGGTTGCAGGGAAAGCCGAGCACCGCGAAGCCGCGCGGCGAGAGATCGCGGTAGAGATCCTCGAGGCCGCGATATTGCGGCGTGAAGCCGCATTTGCTCGCGGTGTTGACGATCAGCAGCACCTGCCCCTCGAACCGGCGCATCGACACTTCGTCGCCGGCAAGCGAGTTGGCCTTGTAGTCGTAGATCACAGACATCACTAACCCACGGGGTCGATCGGCGACGGCGGCACGCCGCCGGCCTCGATCGCTTCGCCTGCGAGCAGGCACAGATCCTCGCGATAGCGTCCCGACACGATATGCACGCCGACCGGCGCCTTGCCGACGAGGCCGGTGGAGACCACGAGGCCGGGCAGGCCCATGAACGGAATCGCAATCTGCGGCAGCTGCGCTTCCCAGACGCGCTTGAAGGACTCCTCGTCCTTGCGATCGAGATGATCGGGGAACGGCAGCTCGCCGGAGACCGGCGTCAGCAGCACGGCGTATTTTTCGAAGAACAGCATCCAGTCGCGCGTCAACGTGGCTCTTCGGGTCAGCGCCTTCGCGAAGTTCGCCTGATCCATCGGCGTGACCCTGCTGCGGTTACCGCGCAGGCATGCCAGCGCGCCGGGATCGCCTTCGCGCTCGGCCATTTCGAGCTGCGCCTCATAACCGTCGCCGAGCCACAGCTTGATCTGCCACTCGACCGCTTCGCGCATCGGCGGGGCGTTCTCGATGACGTCGACGGTCCAGCCCGCGCGCTCCAGGCGCTTGCCGGCATCGCTCACGGCGGCCTTCACCTCCGGCGTCGTGGCAAGGCCGTCCGGGTTGAGGCAGAGCGCGGCACGCTTCGGCCGCACGGGGCCTTCGAGCGGCGCCGGCACATACCAGGGATCGCGGATGTCGCGGGCCGACATCGCTTCGAGCGAGATGCGCAGGTCATTGACCGTGCGGGCCAGCGGGCCCGACACCGCCATGATCTGCGGCCCGATCGGGCGCTCCGGCAGCACCGGGTTGAAGGCGGGGATGCGGCCAAGGGTCGGGCGCAGGCCGTGCACGCCGCAGGCATAAGCGGGGTAGCGGATCGAGCCGGCGATGTCGGTGCCGTGGGCGATGTGGCCGATGCCGGCCGCGACCGCCGAGCCGGCGCCGCCGGAGGAACCGCCCGGCGTCAACGAGGCATCGCGGGGGTTCTTGGTGTCGCCATGGACCAGGTTGGTGGTGAACCAACGATAGGAGAAGGCCGGGCAATTGGTGCGGCCGAGCAGCACGGCGCCGGCTTTGCGGAAATTGGCGACCACCGGATTGTCCTCGCGCGCGATCAGGTCGCGCTGCAGCTTAAGGCCGTTGGTGGTGGCAAAGCCTTCCTGGTCGACATTGGCCTTGATGGTGACGGGCACACCGGCGAGCACGCCGGGATCCTCGCCCCGGCTAATGGCGGCATCGACGGCGTCGGCCTGCTTGAGCACATCCTCCGGGCGGTGGTCGATCACGGCATTGAGCGCGGGGTTGACCGCGTCCAGGCGGTCGAGGCCGGCCTTGGCGGCCTCTCGGGCGGACACCTTCTTGGATCTGACGAGGGTGGCGAGGTCGGCGGCCGACAGGCGCCAGAGATCTTGCATGGCTTGCTCCGTGTGACCGGCGTCTTTTAGCGCCGGGAACGCAGCAAAGCCATGCGGATTTCGCAGGGGCGAGGGCCTGATGTCGGTGCTGCACAGGTCTCACCACAGGGCACGCTGCAACCTCTCCCGCCTGCGGGAGAGGGAGCGCAGCTTGCGCGCCTCTAATGCCTTGTCGCCGACTGGTCCGGCATGTCCAACAGTGCCTCGGTGAAGGGAAACTCCAGCACGATGTCCCCGTCGACGTCGGTGACCTCGATGACCGCCTCCAGCAGCGCCGGCTGGGTTCCTTCCGACTTCAGGACCTCCAGGATCATTTGGCGGGCGACCTCCCAGGCGCGATCGGGATTGCGCAGGTCCTCGCCGTCAGGATCCACGATCAATTCGTCGCCGATGCGGGTGTTGAAGAAATATCTGGGCATGCCTGATCCAATGGGGTCGCCTGTAGCCGATTGGAAGCCGTTCTATACTCACAACTGGTTTATCCCGACAGGGACCACGACCTATCGGCAATTTTGCGGATGTCATTCGCTCATCTTTGCGGCCGGAATACGCTCTCTTTGCAGCGCAGCAATTCCGCCGGCCTACGACCTTGGTCGGGAAAATTTCACTGGCGAACTTTTCCGCCCGCATTAATTTATCTGCGGGCGGACACGTCCGAATTCGCGAAATGGAGAGCCAAAATGGCCTGGAAAGCCCCGAAGATCGTCGAAGTGCCCTGCGGCATGGAAATCAACATGTATGTGAGCGCCACCCGCAAGTAAGCGGTTGGTGAGTTCGCGTTCAGCGCTGGTGGGTCTTTCGGTCACGATCGGTTTCCGGACGTAGGAAACGGTGTCGACCTGAGATCCACCTCGCGACGTTCCCTCCAGGAGACGGATCATGCTTCGCGTCGTCGTCCTGGGCGCCGGGGCCGGCGGCGGGGTGCCGCAATGGAATTGCGGCTGCGAGGGTTGCCGCGCGGCCCGTGCGAATGGACATGAGCTCTATCGAACCCAGGCGTCGGTTGCCTTCAGCGGCGATGGCGAGCACTGGTTCCTGATCAACGCCTCGCCCGATCTTCGCCAGCAATTGAACGCCACGCCGCAACTGCATCCCAAGGCGGGGGCGCTGCGCCATACGCCGGTTGCGGGCGTAATCCTGACCAACGGCGAAGTCGATGCCGTGGCCGGCCTGCTGTCGATGCGCGAAGGCTCGCCCTTCACGGTCTATGCGCATGAGAAGGTGCTGGCGATCCTGAACAGCAACAGCATCTTCAACGTGCTGAACGAGAAGAACGTGCGGCGCCAGCCGATCAGTGTCGGTGAGCCGTTCGAGCCGCGGCTGCCCGACGGCGCCCGCGCGGGGCTCGAGGTGCTGCCCTTTGCCGTCCCCGGCAAGTCGGCCTGGTATCTGGAAGGCAAGGCGCATCCGGGCGGCGAGACCGGCGACGGCGACACGCTGGGGCTGAAGGTCACCGACAAGGCCACCGGCAAGTGCTTCTACTTCATCGCCGCCTGCGCCGAGGTCACTGATGCGCTGAAGGCCGAGATCGACGGCGCCGCGCTGGTGTTCTTCGATGGTACGGTCTGGCGGGACGACGAGATGATCAAAGCCGGGCTCGGCCACAAGACCGGCAAGAGCATGGGCCATGTCGCGATGTCCGGCGCCGACGGCGCGATCGCGCGGCTCGCCGACCTCGATATCGACAGGAAGATATTTCTGCATATCAATAACTCGAACCCGGCGCTGCTGCCCGCCTCCCCGGAGCGGAAAATGGTAGAACAGGCGGGCTGGCAGATACCTCGGGATGGAACGGAGATCGTGCTGTGAATGCCGCGTCCATGACTGGAATGACCGCGCTCTCGATCGGCAAGGACTTGAGGCTCACGAGCGCCGAGGAGCTCGAGGCGACGCTGCGCCATATCGGGGCGACGCGCTATCACAGCCTGCATCCGTTCCATAAGCTGCTGCACGGCGGCAAGCTGAACAAGGGCCAGGTGCAGGCCTGGGCGCTCAACCGCTACTATTACCAGAGCACCATCCCGATCAAGGACGCGGTGGTGATCTCGCGCTTCCGCGACCGCGCCACGCGCGTGGAATGGCGCCACCGCATCGAGGACCATGACGGCGATGTCGGCAGCGAGGGCGGCATCGAGCGCTGGCTGAAGCTGACCGAAGGGCTCGGGCTCGACACCGCTTACGTGGAATCCACCGAAGGCATCTTGCCGGCAACGCGCTTCGCGGTGGAGGCTTACGTGCACTACTGCCGCGAGAAGAGCCCGCTGGAGGCGATCGCCTCCTCGCTCACCGAGCTGTTCGCGCCGAACCTGCATGAAGAGCGCATCTCCGGCATGCTGGAGCATTACGACTTCGTCAACCCCGACATCATGAGCTACTTCAAGCGGCGCCTGGCACAGGCGCCGCGCGATGCCAATTTCGCGCTCGACTACGTCAAGTCGCATGCGACGACGCCGGAGCAGCGCGCGCTGGTGTGCAACGCGCTGATCTTCAAGACCAACGTGCTGTGGGTGCAGCTCGACGCGCTCCAGCATGCCTATGTCGAGGGGAACATTCCGCCGGGCGCGTTCGTGCCCAAAGAAAACTAAGAAGGCGAGTTAAGAGGAACTGCGATGGCCGGGCCGCGTCATATCAGCGTCAGCGAGACAAGCCGCCCCGTGCTGCCGCGGCATGCCAAGCTGAAATATGACGACACGCGACAAGTCTGGGTGATCCTGGCGCCGGAGCGCGTGCTGGCGCCTGACGAGATCGCGGTCGAGGTTTTGCAGCTCTGCAACGGCGAGCGCAATGTCGGCGACATCGCCGATCAATTGGCGGCGAAATACGCCGCGCCGCGCGAGGCAATCCTCACTGACGTCATCGCCATGCTGCAGGATCTCGCCGACAAGGGCTTCCTCACCGAGGCCCGGGAGAAGACGTCATGAGCGACGTGCTCGGCAACATCGCGCCCGGGATGAGCGACAGCCTCGCGGTGCTGGAGAAGCAGCGCTCGACGGCGGAGACGTTTGGCATTCCGCTCGCCGTGCTGCTGGAGATCACCCACCGCTGCCCGCTGCAATGCCCCTACTGCTCCAACCCGGTCGAGCTCGACCGCTCGGGCAAGGAGCTGACCACCGAGGAATGGAAGAAGGTCTTGAGCGAGCTCGCCGAGATCGGCGTGCTGCAGGTGCATTTCTCCGGCGGCGAGCCGACGGCGCGCAAGGATCTCGTCGAACTGGTCAAGCATGCAAGCGACGCCGGGCTCTACACCAACCTGATCACGTCGGCCGTGCTGCTGACGCGCGAGAAGCTCAGCGACCTCGCCGACGCCGGGCTCTGCCATGTGCAGATCTCTTTCCAGGGCGTCGAGGAAGGCCTTGCCGATCGCGTCGCCGGCTACAGGAACGGTCATCGCAAGAAGCTCGAGGTCGCAAAGTGGACGCGCGAGCTCGACCTGCCGCTCACCGTGAACGCGGTGATGCACCGGCAGAACCTGCATCAGCTCCCCGACATCATCCAGATGGCGCTCGATCTCGATGCCGACAGGCTCGAGGTCGCCAATGTCCAGTATTACGGCTGGGCGCTGAAGAACCGCGCCGCCCTGATGCCGACCGTGGCGCAGCTCGACGAATGCACCCGGCTCGTCGAGGAGGCACGCGAGCGGCTGAAGGGCCGGCTGACCATCGACTACGTCGTGCCGGATTATTACGCGTTGCGGCCGAAGAAGTGCATGGGCGGCTGGGGCCGGCAGTTCTTCAACATCTCGCCCGCCGGCAAGGTGCTGCCGTGCCATGCCGCCGAGAGCATCACCGGGCTCGACTTCGAATCGGTGCGCTCGAACCATTCGATCGCCTGGATCTGGCAGAACTCGGAGGCCTTCAACCGCTATCGCGGCACCGGCTGGATGAAGGAACCGTGCAAATCTTGCGAATTCCGCGAGATCGATTTCGGCGGCTGCCGTTGCCAGGCCTTCGCGCTGACGGGCGATGCCGCCAACACCGATCCGGCCTGCGCGCTGTCGCCGCTTCACGAGACCATCTTCAAGCAGGCCGAGCGCGAGGCCGAGGGCGAGACCAACCGCTTCCTCTATCGCAATTTCGCCGGCGGCACTCTGGAATCCGAGAATGGTGCCTGACGCCGACGCGGCCGCATCCGCCAAACGCGCCGATCCCTTTGCGCCGCTGACTTCCGACATGCTCGACGTCGGCGACGGCCATGAGCTCCATGTCGAGAGCGTCGGTCGCGCCGACGGCATCCCTGCGGTCTATCTGCATGGCGGGCCCGGCAGCGGCTGCCAGCCCGACCATCGTCGGCTGTTCGACCCCGACCGCTTCTGCGCCGTGCTGTTCGACCAGCGCGGCTGCGGCCGCAGTCGGCCGAAGGGATCGCGCGAGCACAACACGACGGCGCATCTCGTCGCCGACATGGAAAAGATCCGCGAAAAATTCGGCTTCGCGCGCTGGATGCTGGTCGGCGGCTCCTGGGGCGCGACGCTGGCGCTGGCCTACGCCGAGGCGCATCCCGAGCGCGTCTCCGGCATTGCGCTCCGCGCAACCTTCCTGGGCACGCGGGCCGAGGTCGTGACGGCCTTCACGACGCGCCTGTCGCAATTCTATCCAGCGCTTTACGAGGATTTCCTCAGCGTGCTGCCGCAAGAGGAGCGGGAGCGGCCGGTGGACGCCTATTGGCGCCGCATCCTCGATGCCGACCCGGCCGTGCATGGACCGGCGGCGAAGGCCTGGCACGATACCGAGCGCATCTTGTCCGAGCACAAGGCTGCAAAGACGCGGCTGGACCTCGCCTCGCTGAACGTGTGGCGGACATTGCCGGCAACGCCGTTCATGGAGGCGCATTATTTCGTCAACAATTCCTTCATGAGCAAAGACCAGTTGCTGCGAAACGCGGGCCGGCTCGCCGGCATTCCCGGCATCATCGTGCAGGGGCGCTATGATCTGTTGTGCCCTCCTGAGACATCGCAGGCGCTCGCGAAGGCTTGGCCCGGTTCCGAGCTTCGCATCGTGGAAGAAGCCGGACATTCGCTCTATGATACCGGCGTGAGGGACGCGGTCATGAGGTCGATCGCGGACCTTGCTTCGAAGATTCCGCGACAGGGATCTATCTCCTCATCCTGAGGAGCGCGCCCTTCGCGCGCGTCTCGAAGGATGAAAGGCCGAGATGCAACAGCAGGGGCCTTTCATGGTTCGAGACGCGCGAAGATGCGCTCCTCACCATGAGGGGTGAGCATGGAAGGACAAGAACAATGCCGCTCGCCGGGAAAGGCATGCTGCTGACGTCGATGAATATCGACGCCGCCGATGAGGCCGATTTCAACCGCTGGTACGATCGCGAGCATCTGGAAGAGCGCGTCGCGATCGAGGGATTCCTGGAAGCGCGTCGCTATGTCGCGCATGCCGCCAATCCCAAATATCTCTCCCTGTACTCGACCGCGACGCTCGACGTGCTCGACAGTCCGGCCTACCGGGCGCGGCTCGCCAACAAAACCGAATGGTCGCGGCGGAGCATGGCGCGTTTCAAGGACATGCTGCGCGTGGTCGCGCGCACCACGATCAGTAACGGCACGGGCCGCGGCGCTGCGCTCGGCGTGGTGCGGCTGCGGCCGACGCCTGATAATGCCGCGCCTTGGCGTGATGCACTGCAAGAAAAGCTGGCGCCGGAAAAGCACGCCGGCATCATCTCGATGCATCTGCTCGAGAGCGAGCCGGAATTGTCGGGCGCAACGGCGGGAATTCCGGCAGTGCGCAACGAGGGTGCACACGACTGGTTCGTGCTGATCGACGGCACCCATGTCGGCGCGGTCTCGGCGGTCATCGCCGAGCGCTTCACCGGTCCCGCCGCATCACCCTTCCCGCTTCCGGTCTCCGTCGGCACCTACTGCCTGATGTGGGACCTCGCGAAGGACGATATCGCGCGCGGCTAAGCGCTACTCGCATCGCAGCATATTGCACCGCACGCACAGCGCGCGCGGCGCGTTAATGCTGTGCACGCGCAGCTCCCATGAAAGCAGGTGATCACCCAAATTTGCCGTTGTGCTTCGGAATGGTTCTAATAAGCTAACCCAATGACGTCATTCAGAAACCGGATCGAAGCGCGCTAAAGCGCTCGCCAAGCTCAAGAAAAGGCCGCGGGGGTCTTTGAGCCTGCGCGGACAGGGTAGGAATGAAACCGACCGATATCGCGGCCCCCGACTACTTTCACAAAGTGGTCGATTGCCAGTGGGCCTGTCCCGCGCACACCCCGGTTCCCGAATACATCCGACTGATCGCACAAGGCCGCTACAGCGACGCCTACATGATCAATTGGCAATCGAACGTGTTTCCCGGAATTCTGGGACGCACCTGTGATCGTCCCTGCGAGCCGGCGTGCCGCCGCGGACGCGTCGAGGAAAATCCAGTGGCGATCTGCCGCCTGAAGCGCGTCGCCGCCGATTTCAAGGACGACATCAAGCAGCGCCTGCCGCGGCCCTCGCCGAAGAATGGCAAGCGTGTTGCCCTTGTGGGCGGCGGTCCGGCGTCGTTGACCGTTGCGCGCGATCTCGCGCCGCTCGGCTACCATTGCACCGTGTTCGACGGCGATCCCGAAGCCGGCGGCATGATGCGCTCGCAGATCCCGAAATTCCGCCTGCCCAATTCCGTCATCGACGAGGAGACCGGCTACATCCTGGGCCTCGGCGTCGACTTCAAGGGCGGCCAACGCATCGACAGCATGAAGTCGCTGCTCGCCGAGAAATATGACGCGATCTTCGTAGGCTCCGGCGCGCCGCGCGGCCGCGAGCTCGACATTCCCGGCCGGAAAGAGGCCGCCGCCAACATCCATATCGGCATCGAGTGGCTGGCCAACGTGTCGTTCGGCCATGTCGACAAGATCGGAAAGCGCGTCATCGTGCTCGGCGGTGGCAATACCGCGATGGATTGCTGCCGCACCGCGCGCCGGCTCGGCGGCGAGACCGTCAAGGTGGTCGTGCGTTCCGGCTTCGAGGAGATGAAGGCCTCGCCTTGGGAGAAGGAAGACGCGCTCCACGAGGACATCCCGATCCTCAACTACATGGTCCCGTTGGCCTTCAAGCATGTCGCCGGCAAGCTGATCGGCGTCACTTTCCAGAAGGTGAAGGCCGAATACGATGCCAAGGGTCGGCGCAACCTGGTGCCTTCGGGCGAGCCCGACGAGACGATCACATGCGACGACGTGCTGGTCGCGGTCGGCCAGGAGAATGCTTTCCCCTGGATCGAGCAGGATTGCGGCATCGAGTTCGACAAATGGCACATGCCCATGGTCGATCCCAAGACCTTCGCCTCGACCAATCCAAAGGTGTTCTTCGGCGGCGATGCCGCGTTCGGCCCGAAGAACATCATCTGGGCGGTGGCGCACGGCCATGACGCCGCGCTGTCGATCCACAAGATGCTCTCGGGCGAGGACATCACCGAACGTCCGCTGCCGGAGGTGCAAATCTCCTCGCAGAAGATGGGCATCCACGAATGGAGCTATGACAACGACATCTCCAACGACAAGCGCTTCAAGGTGCGGCATCGCGACAAGGTCATCGCGCTGAAGGACATCCGCGCCGAGGTCGAGCTCGGCTACGACGTCAAGCTGGCACTGGGTGAGGCCGAGCGCTGCCTGAACTGCGACGTCCAGACCGTGTTCTCGACCTCGCTCTGCATCGAGTGCGACGCCTGCGCCGACATCTGTCCGATGGATTGCATCACCTTCACTGACAACGGCGAAGAGAGCGACCTGCGCCAGCGCCTGAAGGCGCCCTCGCCGCGTCCGGACCAGGACCTCTACGTCTCCAGTGACCTGAAGACCGGGCGCGTGATGGTGAAGGACGAGGATGTCTGCCTGCATTGCGGGCTGTGCGCCGAGCGTTGTCCCACCGGCGCCTGGGACATGCAGAAATATTTCATCGATATGACCCACGCAGGTTCGACATGTCCGACAAAAAGCCGATCAGCAGCGTAAACGACTTCGTCGTCCGCTTCGCCAACGTCAACGGCTCGGGCTCGGCCAGCGCCAACGAGATGTTCGCGCGCGCGATCCTGCGCCATGGCGTTCCCGTGAGCCCGCGCAACATCTTCCCCTCCAACATCCAGGGCCTGCCGACCTGGTACGAGGTGCGGGTGACGGAGGCCGGCCATCTCGGCGCGCGCGGCGGCGTCGACATGATGGTGGCGATGAACCCGCAGACCTGGGACAAGGACGTCGCCGGCATCGAGCCCGGCGGCTATCTGTTCTACGATTCCACCAAGCCGATGCCGTCGACCAAATTCCGCGACGACATCACCGTGATCGGCGTACCGCTCACCGCGATCACCAACTCGACCTATACCGATCCGCGCCAGCGCCAGCTGTTCAAGAACATCATCTATCTGGGCAGCCTCTCGGCGCTGCTCGACATGGACCCGAAGCTGATCGAGCAGCTGATCGGCGAGCAGTACAAGGGCAAGGAGAAGCTGCTCTCCTCCAACGTCCATGCGCTGCATCTCGGCCGCGACTGGGCGCTGCAGAACCTGAAATGCCCGATCGGGCTGCGGGTGAAGAAGTCCGACAAGGTCGGCGACCGCATCTTCATCGAGGGCAACAGCGCTGCCGCGCTCGGCGCCGTCTATGGCGGCGCCACCGTGTGCGCCTGGTATCCGATCACGCCGTCTTCGTCGGTGGCGGAGGCCTTCACCGCGCATTGCAAGAAGTACCGACACGATCCGGAGACCGGCAAGGCGAAATACGCCATCGTGCAGGGTGAGGACGAGCTGGCTTCGATCGGTATCGTCATCGGCGCGTCCTGGAACGGCGCCCGCGCCTTCACCGCGACCTCGGGCCCCGGCATCTCGCTGATGACGGAATTCATCGGCCTCTCCTACTTCGCCGAGATCCCGGCGGTGATCATGAACATCCAGCGCGCCGGTCCCTCCACGGGCATGCCGACCCGCACCCAGCAATGCGACATCATCGCCTGCGCCTATGCCTCGCATGGCGATACCAAGCATGTGCTGCTGTTCCCGGAAGACCCGGCCGAGGCCTTCGAATTCGCGGCCGCCGCCTTCGACCTCGCCGAGCGGCTGCAGACCACGATCTTCCTGATGCTCGACCTCGACATCGGCATGAACCACCGGCTCTGCCGCCCGCTGAAGTGGGATGACGCCCGGCAATATGACCGCGGCAAGATCATGACCGCGGAGATGCTGGAAGAGGGCCGCGACTTCGGCCGCTATCTCGACGTCGACGGCGACGGCATTCCCTACCGCACCTATCCCGGCACGCATCCGACCAAGGGCTCCTACTTCACCCGTGGCACCTCGCGCGACCGCTATGCACGCTACTCGGAGGAAGGCACGGTCTACGCGGACAACATGCAGCGCCTGGTGCGCAAGTTCGAGACCGCGCAGGATCTGGTGCCGCGGCCGCTGCAGGCCAATGCGGAACGGCCGACCAAATATGGCGTGATCTATTTCGGCTCGACCTCGCCGGCGATGGACGAGGCGATCGGCCTGCTGGAGGCACGCGGGCATCAGCTCGACCGGCTGCGCATCCGCGCCTTCCCGTTCCATTCGAGCGTGGCGAGCTTCCTCGCCGAGCACGATTTCGTCTACATCGTCGAGCAGAACCGCGACAGCCAGCTCCGGCAGCTCATCGTCAACGAGAACGGCATCGATCCGGTGCGCCTCGTGCCGATCGTGCACTACGACGGTTCACCGATTACCGCTCGCTACATCGCAAAAGCCATTGGCGACCACCAGGATCAGCTCAAGGTGACCCCGCTCCGGAAGGCCGTGTCATGACCTACATTGCAAAACCGAAATTCCATCATCCCGGCCTGAAGAAGAACGAGCTCGGCTACACCCATCGCGACTACGAGGGCAAGATCTCGACGCTGTGCGCGGGCTGCGGCCACGATTCGATCACGGCATCGATCATCGAGGCCTGCTACGAGCTCTCGATCGAGCCGCATCGGGTGGCAAAGATCTCCGGCATCGGCTGCTCGTCGAAGACGCCGGACTATTTCCTCGGCAATTCGCACGGCTTCAACTCCGTGCACGGGCGCATGCCCAGCGTGCTCACCGGCGCCAACCTCGCCAACCGCGACCTGATCTATCTCGGCGTCTCCGGCGACGGCGATTCCGCCTCGATCGGCTTCGGCCAGTTCGCGCATTCGATCCGGCGCGGCGTCAACATGACCTATATCGTCGAGAACAACGGCGTTTACGGCCTGACCAAGGGCCAGTTCTCGGCCACCGCCGACCGCGGCTCGAAGAGCAAGAAGGGCGTCACCAACACCGACAACGCCATCGACCTCGTCGCGATCGCGCTGCAGCTGGGCGCAACCTTCGTGGCGCGCTCGTTCTCCGGCGACAAGAGCCAGCTGGTGCCGCTGATCGCGGCCGCCATCGGCCACAAGGGTGCGTCCTTCATCGACGTCATCAGCCCCTGCATTGCCTTCAACAACCACGCCGGCTCGACCAAGAGTTTTGACTATGTCCGCGAGCACAATGACGCCGTGAACCGGCTCGACGTGCTGGTCGGCCGCGATCCGATCGCGGTGGACTACGCGCCGGGCACGGTGCAGATGGTCGAGCAGCATGACGGCAGCAAGATCGCGCTGCGCAAGATCGACGCCGACTATGATCCGCATGATCGTCTCGGCGCCCAGACCTTCCTCGCGAAGCACGCCGCCAAGGGCCAGATCGTCACCGGCCTGCTCTATGTCGACCCCGACGCGGAGGACCTGCACGAGCACCTCAACACGGTCGAGACGCCGCTCAACATGCTGGAGGCGGACACGCTGTGCCCGGGCTCGGCGGTGCTGGACAAGATCAACGCCAGCCTGCGCTAGCAGGCAACCGAATCGTCATGTGGCGCGCGCAGCAGCATGGTAGGTGCGGCAGGTTTCCAGAAGCATTTCTGTCGTCACATTGAAGCCGGCCGTCCCAATCTGCACCCTGTCCACACCAAGCGTCCTGTTGGTGAGTTGGATGGGGTGGCGCTTCGGTCCGATGTGGAACCGAATATAGTCGGCGGCCCGGCTGAGTCTGAGCAGCAGAAATCGCTCACGGTTCTGGTGCGAAATGTCCTCCACCAGCTTCCATGGAATGACTTCTTCGGCAATTCGTCTGTCGCGAATGCCGTCTCGGCTGATAACGACAATGGGTCCCTCTACTCGCCTCCACAGCCAGACCACCGCAACGGTGCCCAGGCCGAAGAAAACCAAACCAACATAGCCTGCGACGACCCCGACGGCGCCCTTCAAGGTCCCCGCCGGTCCCGATCCGCCAATTGCTATCCATTGAAACGCCAGACTTGCGCTCGCGAGCGTCATGAGGACGCCCGCCCCGATCAAGCCAACCAATCGGAGCGGTGAATATCCAATCTCGATCGTGGGCAGTTCTAGATTTGACGCCATGGTTGAGGTCCGAAAAAGAAGAACGCAGCGATGCTGACGTGCGCATCCTTCTCGGAAATCGTTAACAGAAAGCATCTTGCTCGCCGAGGTAGCGCCAGTTTCGCTGTTGACACGCCCGTGAACACGCTGGAAGCGGACACGCTCTGCCCGGGCTCGGCGGTGCTGGACAAGATCAACGCCAGCCTGCGCTGATCACTTGCCGGCAACTGGTTGCCTGACACGTATGGTGATCTTCTCGGACACGACGGGCGGCTCGAACGGATAGTGCTTGGCGTCGCCGAGCACCAGTTGCAGCGTGTGCGTCCCCGGTGGAAGTTCGAGCATGGTTTCGGTCTGCCCGGCCCCGAAATGCAGATGCGACTTGTCCTGCGGAATTGGCTCCTTGGGATCGATGGGATCGTTGACGTCGACCAGCAAATGATGATGGCCGGCGTTCTGGTAATCGTCGCCGGCATGCGTCACGCCCATGTTCCGCAAGCCGAACCGAACCCAGAACCCGCCGCGAACCTTCTGCCCGTCACGCGGGGTGATGAAATAAAGCTTGGCATCCTTGGGGGCGGTCTTGCCCTGCGCGTAGGCTGCGCCGGGAGGCAATGCGATCGCCGCCGCCAATGCGGCGCAAAAAATGATCTTCATCAAATCCACTCCAGCACTTACGGACTGAGCGCGACCCGGAATCCATGCGTGGGATAACGAACATTGGTGTCGTAACCATCGCGGTTGGATGGCCGCACATATCGCGAATCGTTCTTCCAGGAGCCCGAGCGCAGGACGTGAGAGCCGCAGTCCCCGCTGCTCCAGGACGATCCGTCAGTCGGCGCGCCCTGATAGGTCTTGTGCCAGCAATCGTCGACCCATTGATCGACGCCGCCGCCCATGTCGTACAGCCCGAACGGGTTTGGCTTGAAGCTGCCGACCTTCGCCGGCTGCTCGGTCCCGAGGTTGCCGCAATCCTTGCAGCCGGCCATGCCCGACTGGAGCTTGTCGCCCCACCAGTACTTGCTCTGCGTTCCGCCGCGCGCCGCGTACTCCCATTCGGCTTCGCTCGGAAGCCGGTAGGGCTTCTTCGTCGCCTGCGCGAGCCAGGCGGCATATTGCTGCGCGTCGGTCCAGCTCACGTTGCTGACGGGGGCATCGTCCTTGCCGGTCGCCGTGAAGCCGCACGCCTTCGCAGCAGCGCATTCGTTCCACTCCTGCACCGTCACCGGATATTTGCCGATCGAGAACGGCTTGATCGTGACCTGGTGGACCGGGCGTTCCGTCGGATCGTCATTGCTCCCCATGGCGAAGCTGCCGCCACGAATGGCGATCATTTCGGGTTCTCGGACCGCCGTCACCGATGGACTGGATGCCGGAGACGGTGAAGGCGACGCTGCAGGCGATGGCGTCGTTGCGGGCAACGGAGAAGCCGCCGGTGCGGCTTGTGGCGCCGGTACCGCCGGGCTCGGTAGCGACGGAACGGATTGCGCCGTCGGCGAAGCTGACGGCGCCGCGATCGGAGGAGCGGCAGCCTGTTGCCCCACCTGGCTGCGGTGCTGCACCAGCACGTACCAAAGCACGTAGCCGGCAATCACCAGCAATGCCGCGATCAGAAGAAACAGCAGGACGCTCTCGCGCCGGCTTCGCGTCCTACCCACCGCGTCTGCATCCGGAAGCACGCGATAGACACGCACGGGGTCGGTGATGTTCTTGACCTTGCGGTCCCCGAGCGACTCATAGCCACAGACGACCTTGTGCTTGATCTGCTCGTAGATCGCCCCGGAAATGTAGACCTGACCGGGCTCCGCAATGCCTTCGATGCGTGTGGCGATGTTGACGCCGTCGCCGTAGACATCGTCCGGCTCTACGATGACGTCGCCGAGATTGACGCCAATCCGGTATTCGAGCCGTGAATGCTTGGGAAGCGGGGCGTTGCGGCCGATGAGATTCTGCTGGATGACGATGCTGCATCGAACGGCCTCGACGGGGCTGTCGAAAATGGCGATGAAGCCGTCGCCCGTCGTCTTCACCAGCGTGCCATGGTGCTCGACGATGCTGGGCTGGATGATATCCCGCTCGATCCGCTTGACGCGGACATGCGTGCCCTCCTCGTCGGCCTGCATGATGCGACTGTAGGAAGCGATGTCGCCGACAATGATCGCCGCGAGACGACGAGGTATGGGGCCGTGTGCAGGCGGCCCGTCCTGATTTCCGGATCTGAAGTTGCGAATTTCGCCCATTGCGGGGGACTCCACACACGACGAGAGGCGGCCCCACTCTACGACTGCCAAGAGCAATCGCCTGTGAAGGCTATCACATCGACGAATGGGGACAATGTCGAATGGCTGACAGCATCGAGTTCCCAAAAAACGAAGGCCCGCGCCGATTGAACCTTCCTGCCTTGAGGTTCGACTAAGGCCGCACATGGAACCGGGCCGCCTCGCTCCGCTCTGCGCGTGTATGCGAGTTGAGCGCGTCATGGATGCGGCGACTGCCAACACGCAGTGTTTCGTGAAAGCAATGCGGTCCGCCTCGGCTGCGGCCCGGACTAGAGCCTTTCCCGTTCCGATGGAATCGGAACGGGGCTCTAGATTCTTGTTTTGACGCGTTTTCTTGACGCGAACCGGTACCCACTTCGCTCGAAAACGCTCTAGCTGACCGGCTCGGGCTCAGCTGCGGCGCGACCTGTATATGCCAGCCGTCCGGCCGTCCAGTATTGCTTACAGGTCTCGAACAGCGTTTCGCCGTCCATGGTCAGGCCGCCCATGACGAGCACGCCGTCCGCACCAATGGGCTTGTTCAGCAGCGACAAGACGCGCTTCAGAAAGCCGCCTTCGAACCGCTCGGCGAGAAGAGGATCGACCTGAAGAACGACGATCCTCTGGCTGCGATACCGAAAGATCGAGATGTCCCGCACCGATCGCCACGAGATGGTGTCGTCGGCGATCCTGGTGTCGCGAATGCCGACACGGGTGATGAAGAGGACCGGCTCCCTGGCGGAGATCAACGTCCAGAGCGTCTTGCAAGTGGCCAGGCCGAAAAACACGACGCCGAAATAGCTGAGCGCAATCTGGATCGTGGCGATGTCCCTGCCATAGTGCCAGCTGAATGCGAGCGCGCCGCACAGCAGCGTCGCCAGCAGGCCGGCTCCCAGCAACTTGAACAGCCGCGGAAGGGAATAGCCGATCGCAAGGTTGGGCAAGTTCTGACTTACGGACATTTTGACCGCCACCAGTCATCTGCAGCAACCAGGGGTTTACCAACGCTCCTCCTTCCAAATGATTAAGACGGGAACCTTGCGTGAGGCTGCCCGCAAGGCGTGCGGCCAGGAGCGCTTGAACGCAGCGCTTTCCGCCCGCGACTAAATGCCAGCCGGCTTCCACCTGCGCGTTGCGGATGGACGACGGTTCACACGCCCCGGTGCGATCATGAAGCTTGCCCTCATCCTTCCGCTTGTCCTTGCCGGCTTCGTCGGCGCCGCTCGGGCCGAGGAGGCCGACGACATCCGTGAGGCCACCAAGGCCGAGGCCGACACCTTCAACGCGCGTATGTATGCGGGCAGGCCGGGCGACAAAGCCTATGCCTGCTTCGTCCGCCGTTACGACGCCGAGCATCTGGCACGGCACCCGAAGCAGAAGGTCGCGTCGATGAAGCTGCTGATCTCCGCGGAGGTCGACAAGGAGGACAAGCAGCTCCACAACTCGTTCCGGCTCGGCTTCAGGTATCGCCATCGCAGCGGCGATTTCGATTCCAGCGGCTCCTGTAACCACGCCGTGTTCACCAAGGACGGCACCGAGGTGCGCCTCGGCTGCGGCGTCGACTGCGAGGGCGGCGGCATCGGCGTCGCGCTCTCCAAGGACGACAAGTCGGCGATCGTGCGGCTTGCACGGGTCAGGGTCTGGCAGAACAACAAGCCGGACGACGATGCCGAGCAATCGCTGGTCGCCGGCGCCGACGATGCGATTTTCCGCCTCGATCGCACCGACACCGGCGAGTGCGCCTCGCTCGTGACCGATCGCAAGGAGCTCGCCGCGCTTCGTCACAAATGATATCTGTCCGGCAAAGTCGGGATTGATCGAGGGAGATCGCCATGAACCGCCGGAACGTGTTGTGGAGCGCCGTCTCGGCGTTGGGTGCGGCGTTTGCCGCCTCGCGTGCACAAGCCGCGAGCGAGGCCAACGCGGGCAGCAAGCTCAAGGTCGTCTATCATCTCAGCGACGCCGAGAAGGTCAATTTCGTGCTCGGCAACATCCAGAACCACATCGACGGGGTCGGTGGGCCGGAGCATGTGACGATCGCGCTGGTGATCCACGGGCCGGCGCTGAAGGCGTTTCACTGGGCGCAGGCCAATCCTGATATCAGCAAGCGCGTCGGCGACTTCTCCAGGGATGGCGTGGAGCTCGCCGCCTGCGGCAACACCATGAAGGCGCAGAACGTCACGCTCACGGACCTGCTGCCCGGCTTCGTCAGCGCGGAGAAGGGCGGCGTGGTCCGGTTGGCCGAGCTGCAGTCGCAGGGGTATCTGTATTTGCGGCCGTAGCGTTGCGCGCATCCACGAACTCGGTGCGCCCCCTCCCCCGCCTGCGGGGAGGGTGTCTCCCCAAGCGAGGACCCCCAAGAGGAGAGAACCCTCACCCGGCGCTTCGCGCCGACCTCTCCCGCAAGCGGGAGAGGTAAGAGGAGCTCGCGGGCACCCTCTTCGCACCCAATCCGCATTGCACTTGACTTACCCATAACCCTACGGTTATGAATTAATCCATAACCTATGAGTTATGGATCCGCGTGTCCGCCGCCCAAGACCTCCTGTTCAGGACGCTCGCCGATCCGACCCGGCGGGCGATCTTCGAGCGGCTGTGCCGCGAGGGCGAGCAGACGGTCGGGGCACTGACGCTGCGATCCGGCGTTTCCCAGCCGGCGGTCTCGAAACATCTCGGCGCGCTGAAGCAGGCGGGCCTCGTGCGCGACCGCCATGAAGGACGCCAGACCCATTACAGCGCGCAGCCCGGCGCGCTCAATCCGCTGGTCGACTGGACCAGCCAGATGGCCGGCTTCTGGCAGAACCGGCTCGACGCACTCGATGATCTCCTGAAGAGGATGGACCAATGACCGAAACACGATCCGTCGTCGTCGAGCGCGAGTTTGCCTTCCCGGCGGAGCGGCTCTGGCGCGCGCTGACACAGCCGCATCTGATCGAGGAATGGCTGATGAAGAACGACTTCAAGCCCGAGGTCGGTCATCGCTTCAACCTGCGCGGCGAATGGGGCGGCGTGCTGGATTGCGAGGTGCTCACCATCGAGCCGCGGAAGACGCTCGCCTATACCTGGAATTTCTCGCATGAGGACGCCGCCTTCGATCTCAAAAGCGTGGTGACCTTCACGCTGACGCCGACGAGTGCGGGCACGCATCTGCGCGTCGAACAGGCGGGCTTCAGGGCGACGCAGAAGCAGGCCTATGGCGGCGCGCATGCCGGCTGGAAGCAGTTTTTGGCCAGGCTGGACGAGCTGCTGGCGCGGCCGGATTGAGCGCAGCCATTTCCATCATTGCAGAGGAGGTCCCGTTGCACATGCGGATTCGACAAATTCATCGCTGGCTGTCCATCGCCTTCACGCTCGCCGTCATCGCGAACATCGTCGCCATGACGATGCAGCTCGATGCGGCCTGGATCGGCTTCCTGGCGCTCGTGCCGCTGATCCCGCTGCTCGCGACCGGGCTGTATCTGTTTGCGCTGCCTTATCTTGGCCGGCGTGGCAGTGCGCACAGTGAGGCGAGATCATGAAAAAGGCGGTGGCGGCGAAGAAGAGCAGCGCGAAGGACGCGGACAACGCTTCGCCATCAAAACTGATCGACGGCAGGATCAGGGAGCTCGGCGACTGGCGCGGCGAGATGCTGGCGCGGGTCCGCGGCCTGATCAAGCAGGCGGACCCTGACGTCGTCGAGGAATGGAAATGGCGCGGCGTTCCCGTGTGGGAGCACGACGGCATCATCTGCACCGGCGAGACCTACAAGGAAGTGGTGAAGCTGACCTTTGCCAGGGGCGCGGCGCTGGAGGATCCGGCGGGCCTGTTCAATTCCAGCCTCGACGGCAACGTGCGGCGCGCGATCGATCTTCGCGAGGGCGAAAAGATCAACGAGAAAGCGTTGAAGGCGCTGATCCGGGCGGCGGTGGAGCTGAATGCGGCCAAGAAGAAGCCGGCCAAGAAGCGATCGGCTTAGCGCGCTTTAAGTCGGTATCAGTTCCTGGCGGCGGCCCGAGCAAGCGCCTCGTCCTTCGAGACGACCGCTTCCAGCGGTCTCCTCAGGATGAGGCTAAGCGGCATCTCTGTCTGATGGAATTGCTGCCACGCACTCCGTCCTCATCCTGAGGGCCCGCCAAAGGCGGGCGTCTCGAAGGATGGCCGCGGGCGAGCTATCCGCCACGTCGATGCTCCAGGAGTGCCGACGGCCTCAAGCCACCGCCGCAGGAATCGGACGCGGGCTCACGACGTATTCGCGCAAAACCTTGTCGTTGGCGTCGACCTCGATCAGCGCGACGTCGTAGGTCCAGAGATCTGCGAGATGCTGCAGCACCCGCTTGGCGTCGGTCTCGTTGAGCTGCGAGCCCTTGATGACGTGGTGATGCAGGATCAGCCGGCGATCGCCGGAGAGATCGACGTCGACCACCTCGATATTGGCGTCGATGTAGCCGACATCGTGCTGCCGCGCCAATTCGCGCCGCACGCGGCGGAAGCCGCGCTCGTCGTGGATGGCATCGACGCGGATGCCGGCGCGCTCCTCGGGATCGTCGTGGAGATGGAACATGCGGAAGTGCCGCATCAGCCTGGGGCTCAGGAACTGGCCGATGAAGCTCTCGTCGCGGTAGTTGGCCCAGACGTCGCGCAGCACGCCCATGACGTCGTTCCTGCCGGCGATATCGGGGAACCATTCGCGGTCCTCGTCTTCCGGCCTGGTGACGATGCGCTCGATGTCCTGCATCACGGCGAAGCCGAGCGCATAGGGGTTGAAGCCCGAGAAGCGCGGATCGTCGAATTCGGGCTGGAACACCACGTTGGTGTGCGACCCCAGGAATTCGAGGAAGTTGCCGTCGGTGATGCGGCCCTGCTGATGCAGCTTGGTCATGATGCGATAGTGGACGTAGGTCGCCGTCCCCTCGTTCATCACCTTGGTCTGGCTCTGCGGATAGAAATATTGCGCGATGTGGCGGACAATGCGCAGCAGCTCGCGCTGCCAGGGCGCCAGCCGCGGCGCGCTCTTCTCGAGGAAATACAGCAGGTTCTCCTGCGGCAGGCCGAGCAGCTTGCGGCGCCGCTCGATGCTGAGCGTCGAACGGCTCTTGCTCTTGCCGGCCGGCACGGTGCGCCAGAGATCGTTGAAGACCTCTTCCTCGTGCTGGCGCCTGCGCCCTGCCCGCTTCTCCTCGGCGCGCAGGTCCAGCTTCTTCTTGCCGGGATAGCGATCGATGCCGTGCGACATCAGCGCATGCGCCGCGTCGAGCGTACGCTCGACCTCGGTGCGGCCGTAGCGCTCCTCGCATTGCATGACGTAGTTCTTGGCGAAATCGAGATAGTCCAGAATGCCGTCGGCGTCGGTCCACTGCTTGAACAGATAGTTGTTCTTGAAGAAGTGGTTGTGGCCGAAGGCGGCGTGCGCGATCACCAGCGTCTGCATCGTCGCCGTGTTCTCCTCCATGAGGTAGGAGATGCAGGGCGAGGAGTTGATCACGATCTCATAGGCGAGGCCCATCAGGCCCTTGCGGTAGGAAGCCTCGTGGAAGGCGAAATGCTTGCCGAAGGACCAGTGCTTGTAGAACAACGGCATGCCCACCGACGAGTAGGCGTCCAGCATCTGCTCGGCGGTGATGACCTCGATCTGGTTCGGATAGACGTCGAGTCCGAGATCCTTCAACGCCACCTCCTCACAGGCATCGGTGATGCGCTGCAAGGTGCGAAAATCCCAATCCGCGCCTTCGAACAAACGTTCCGTCATGGAGCGGCTTTCTCCTGGGCAGTATCGCGGCGCTGGAACAGGTCGTGGAACACCGGGAAGATCTCACTGCGCTCGGAGACCTTGCGCATCGAGAGCGGTGCGCCGCTGTTGCGCAGGCGCTCGTAAAGGGTCCAGAGCGAGGAGTCGGAGAGATCGAAGGCGCTGCCGCCGGATTCCCCGACCTCGAGATAGGCAAAGAACTGGCAGACCGGCAGGATCTTGTCGGTCAGCAGCAGGCCCGTGAGCTCGCCGTCGGAATAGGAATTGTCGCCGTCGGAGGCCTGCGCGGCGTAGATGTTCCAGTCCGCGGGATTGAAACGCTCGCGCACGATCTCGTGCATTGCCTGCAGCGCGCTGGAGACCAGCGTGCCGCCTGAGGCCGGGCCGTAGAAGAAGGTCTGCTCGTCCACCTCCTCGGCGCGATCGGTGTGGCGGATGAAGACGATCTCGACATGCTTGTAGCGGCGCTTCAGGAACACGTAGAGCAGCATGTAGAAGCGCTTGGCGAGGTCCTTCATGTGCTCGGACATCGAGCCGGAGACGTCCATCAGGCAGAACATCACGGCCTGCGCGACCGGCTTGGGCACCGTCTCGAAGCGGCGGTAGCGGATGTCGAGCGGATCGATGAAGGGAATGCGCTTCGATTTCGCCTTCAGTGCTTCGAGCTGGGCGATGAGCTCGGTACGCTCGTCCTCGTCCGTGCAGGCGGCGATCGCCGCCTCCAGCTCTTCGATCTCTTCCTTGCGGGGGCGCTTGAGCGCGATGCGGCGCGCCAGCGCGAGCTTCACCGTCCGGCTCACCGAGATGTTGGCGGGCGAGCCCGACGTGGTGTAGCCGGCGCGCTGGATGCCCTCGCTCTCGGTCTGCGCGATCTTGCGCTTGGCGAGATCCGGCAGTTCGAGGTCGTCGAGAAAGAGATCGACGAATTCGTCGCGGGAAAGGACGAAGCGGAAGGCGTCCTCGCTGTCGCCTTCGCCCGGACCGGAGTCCTTGGCGCTGCCCTGGCCGGAGCGCTGGAGATAGTCGCCCTCGATGAACTTCTTGTTCCCGGGCAGCACCATGTCGCGCGTTCCGCCTTCGCGGCGGAAACGCGGCTCGTGCATCCCGTCCAGCGGGATCGTGACCTCACCACCCTCCAGGACGTCCTTGATGTCGCGTTCCTGCGAGGTCTTCTTGACGGCGCCCTGCACCAGGGATTTGGCCCGACGCAAGAACCGCTGCCGGTTCTCAAGACTCTTGCCGCCTGGATTCAGGCGCCTGTCAATAATGTGAATGGCCACTTTCCCATCCGCCTCAACCGGCCTGCTTCACGCGCATGTACCATTCGACGAGCCGGCGAACCTGACGCTCGGTGTAGCCGCGCTCCACCATGCGTGCGACGAACTCGCCGTGCTTCTTCTCCGTCTCGCCGTCCTTCTTCGACCCGAAGGAGATGACCGGAAGCAGGTCCTCGACCTGGGAGAATATCCGCTTTTCGATCACGTCGCGAATCTTCTCGTAGGAGGTCCAGGTCGGATTCTTGCCGGCATTCTGTGCTCTGGCCCGTAACGAGAACTTGACCACCTCGTTGCGGAAATCCTTCGGATTGGCAATGCCGGCCGGCTTTTCGATCTTGGTCAACTCCTGGTTCAACAGTTCGCGATCGAGCAACTGGCCGGTGTCCGGATCCTTGAAATCCTGATCCTCGATCCACGCATCGGCGTAATCCACGTAGCGGTCGAACAGATTCTGGCCGTAATCCGAGTAGGATTCGAGATAAGCCTTCTGGATCTCGTTGCCGATGAACTCGGCATAGCGCGGTGCCAGTTCCGCCTTGATGAACTCCAGGTAGCGTTTCTCGGTTTCCTCCGGCAGCTGCTCGCGGCGGATCGACTGCTCCAGCGCGTACATCAGGTGCACGGCATCGGCGGCGACCTCCTGCGGATCATGGTTGAAGGTCGCAGCCAGGATCTTGAAGGCAAAGCGCGTGGAGACGCCGTCCATGCCTTCGTCAACGCCGGCGGCATCCCGGTATTCCTGGACGCTTCGTGCCTTGGGATCGGATTCCTTCAGGCTTTCGCCGTCGTAGACCCGCATCTTGGCAAACACCGTCGAATTCTCGTGCTTGCGCAGGCGCGACATGACCGAGAACCGCGCCATCGTTTCCAGGGTCGACGGCGCGCACGGCGCGGACGCCAGCTCCGAGCCCTGGATCAGCTTCTCGTAGATCTTCTGCTCTTCGGTGACCCGCAGCACGTACGGCACCTTGATCACGCAGATGCGGTCGATGAAGGCCTCGTTGTTCTTGTTGGCCTTGAAGCTCGCCCACTCCGCCTCGTTGGAGTGCGCGAGGATCACGCCGGTGAACGGGATCGCGCCGATATTCTCGGTGCCGATGTAGTTGCCCTCCTGCGTCGCGGTGAGCAACGGGTGCAGCATCTTGATCGGCGCCTTGAACATCTCGACGAACTCGAGGATGCCCTGGTTGGCGCGATTGAGGCCGCCCGAATAGCTGTAGGCGTCGGGATCGTTCTGCGCGTAGGTCTCGAGCTTGCGGATGTCGACCTTGCCGACCAGCGACGAGATGTCCTGGTTGTTCTCGTCACCCGGCTCGGTCTTGGAGACCGCGATCTGGCGCAGCCGCGACGGCTGGATCTTGGCGACGCGGAATTGCGAGATATCGCCGCCGAAGGCTTCCAGCCGCTTGTAGCACCACGGGCTCATCAGGCCGGTGAGACGGCGGCGCGGAATGCCGTATTTCTCCTCCAGCATCGGCCCGAGATGATCGGGATCAAACAGGCTGAGCGGGCTTTCGAACACGGGCGAGAGTTCATCGCCGGCCTTGAGCACGTAGATCGGCTGCACTTCCATCAGCGACTTGAGCCGCTCGGCGAGCGAGGATTTGCCGCCGCCCACGGGGCCGAGCAGATAGAGGATCTGCTTGCGCTCTTCGAGGCCCTGCGCCGCGTGCCGGAAGAAGCCGACGATGCGCTCGATGGTTTCTTCCATGCCGTAGAAGCCGGCGAAGGCCGGATAGGTGCGGATCGTGCGGTTCAAAAAAATACGGCCAAGGCGTGGGTCCTTGGCCGTGTCAATCGTCTGCGGATCGCCGATCGCTGCTAGCAGTCGCTCGGCCGCGTTTGCGTATTTCATGGGATCGCTTCGACACGACTCCAGATATTCCGCCATCGACATGTCGTGCTGGCTTCTCGCCTCGAACGACCGAGCGAAAGCGTTGAATAGAGAATCGTTGTACATGATCCCTCTCCGCGTGAGTTCCGCTACAAGCTGAAACGAAAGCAGTTACCGGACCGTTCCTCAGGCCGTTTCGAATCAGCGTGAGCACATGACGATCATAGGACACCCGAGAGCCGACTCGACGCAACGCACAACGTAGGCAACCAGGTGAGTTACGAACAGGCACCTGCCTGTTATTTATGCGAATCTATGTATATCTTCGCTCATTTCCAGCAAATGTCACTCGGCCGCCACATCCGGGCGTTACCGGGGATCAGCTCATCCGGCGGTGCAGCATAGCCGTCAGCCGGCGGCAGCTTTATGACGCTTGTACGGCCAAGCCTTGTGCGCCCGAGCCTTGTGCACCCGAGCCTTGCGTGCCTTGATCGCGGTCTCGCCGCAATGCGGTGCATGCATCGCTGGCGGCATGGCACTCACGGCAAGCGCGCAGCAATGTATCAAAATCGGTCGCCAGTCCCTCGGTGGAAATGACGATCCGATCGTCCTGCGCGCCGCGCGACGTCGCCCGGCTCCTGCCGCGAATACAGGAGAGCTGGCGCTGCAATGCCGGCGTCGGCGTCAGCACGATCATCCTGTGCCCGCGGCGATCCTCGGTCGAAATCTCCGCGATCGACTCCCACAGCAGAAATTCATTACCGATACGGAGATCGCGGATGCCGTAGGGGGTGACGATCACCACCGGCCCGCGCTCGCCGGGAAGCAGCCAGATCAGCCGGACCGTGATCAGGCCGAACACCGCAACGCCGGCATAGCCGGCCAGCGTATCGTAGTCGCCGAGGCTGTCCCACCAGTCGAAGGCAAGGCTCGCGCTGAACAACGTCATCGCGAACCCCGCCGCGACCAGCAGCCGCAAGCGCATGGTGCATTGCTTGATTTCGAGATCGTGGGACGCATCGATGCGCACGGTCGGCGCGACCGACTGCGGGCTGTCGGCGACGGCGGACGGAGGGCCGTCAGGATGTGCTTGCATGCTTTCCCCCAGCATGGCCATTCGCGACCGCGCGACCAAGTATCTGGCGGACCGAAATCCGCCCACGACACGCTGCGCAGCGGCCGACAGACGTTACGCAACCAGACCTCGGCCGGCCCCTTCCCGGCCAACGACTTTTACGCAACACAACCACCGCCTCCTGGATCGCCATGATCGCGACGGAGTTACACTGAGAGTATGACGCGCATACCCTTGATTGGTTCCCTCCCGGGGGCATGTACGGTACAGGATAGCGCGTCAGGACCGGCGCGGAAACCCCTCGCCCGCAGGCTTGGAGATAAATAAGCATCATGAATCCCGTCAAAGAACTGGAAAAGCACGGACAAGCCGTCTGGCTGGACTTCCTGGCCCGTGGCTTCATCGCCAAGGGCGACCTGAAGCGGCTGATCGACACCGACGGCGTCAAGGGCGTCACCTCGAACCCGTCGATCTTCGAGAAGGCGATCGCCAGCTCGGACGAATATGACGCCCCGATCGGCAAGGCGCTGAAGCGCGGCGACCGGACCGTGGCCGACCTGTTCGAGGCCGTCGCCGTCGAGGACATCCAGAACGCCGCCGACGTGCTGCGCCCGGTCTATGACCGCCTCAAGGGCGGCGACGGCTATGTCAGCCTGGAAGTGTCGCCCTATCTGGCGATGGACACAGCCGGCACCGTCGCCGAGGCGCGGCGGCTCTGGAAGGACGTGGGCCGCAAGAACCTGATGGTGAAGGTGCCGGCGACGCCGGAAGGCCTGCCGGCGATCGAGACGCTGATCGGCGACGGCATCAGCATCAACATCACTCTGCTGTTCTCCAAGGCGGTCTATCTCGAGGTTGCGGAGGCCTATCTGGCGGGTCTCGAAAAATACGTCGCCGACGGCGGCGATCCGTCGCACGTGGCCAGCGTCGCGAGCTTCTTCGTCAGCCGCATCGACTCGGCCGTCGACAAGCAGCTCGACGAGAAGATCGCGCGCGCCAACGATCCGTCCGAGAAGGAGCGGCTCGCCGCGCTGAAGGGCAAGGTGGCGATCGCCAACGCCAAGCTCGCCTACCAGGACTACAAGCGCCTGTTCTCGGGTCCGCGCTGGGAGAAGCTCGCCGCCAAGGGCGCCAAGCCGCAGCGCATGTTGTGGGCCTCGACCGGCACCAAGAACAAGGACTACAGCGACGTCCTCTATGTCGAGGAGCTGATCGGCCCCGACACCATCAACACCGTGCCGCCGGCAACGCTGGATGCGTTCCGCGACCACGGCAAGCCGCGCGACAGCCTGGAAGAGAATGTCGAGGACGCAAGGCGCGTGCTGGAGGAGCTGGAGCGCTCCGGCATCTCGCTCGATGCGATCACCGAGGAGCTGGTCAGGGACGGCGTCAAGCTGTTCGCGGACGCCGCCGACAAGCTTTACGGCGCGGTCGCGCACAAGCGCGCCACCGTGCTCGGGCCGGCGCTCGACCGCCAGCAGCTTTCGCTCGGGGACGGGCTCGGCAAGGCCGTGGCCAAGAGCACCGAGGAATGGCGCGCGTCTGCCAAGATCCGCAGGCTCTGGCAGCGCGACAAGTCGGTCTGGACCGGCACCGACGAGGACAAATGGCTCGGCTGGCTGGATAGTGCGGCCAAGGCCGACATTGCCGACTACGAGGATTATGCGGGCCGCGTGAAGGGCCAGAAATTCTCCGACGCCGTCGTGCTCGGCATGGGCGGATCGAGCCTCGGACCCGAGGTGCTGGCCGAGACCTTCGGCAAGAAGCCCGGCTTCCCCAAGCTGCACGTGCTTGACTCCACCGATCCCGCGCAGGTGCGGGCGATGGAGGGGAAGATCGACATCGCGAGCACCGTGTTCATCGTCTCCAGTAAATCCGGCGGCACCACCGAGCCGAACGCAATGAAGGATTATTTCCATGAGCGCGTGGCGCAGGCGGTCGGCCCCAAGGTGAAGACCGGCCATCGCTTCATCGCGGTGACCGATCCCGGCTCGTCGCTGGAGAAGGCGGCGAAGACGCTGAACTATGCCCGCATCTTCCATGGCGAGCCCTCGATCGGCGGGCGCTATTCGGTGCTCTCACCGTTCGGGCTGGTGCCGGCGGCGACGGCCGGCATCGACGTCAAGACCTTCGTCAAGCATGCGCTCTCCATGGCCCGCTCCTGCGGACCGGACGTGCCGCCGTCCGAAAACCCGGGCGTGCAGCTCGGCCTTGCCATGGGATTGGCCGCGCTCGAAGGCCGCGACAAGGTGACGATCCTATCGTCGGAGAAGATCGCCGATTTCGGTGCCTGGGCCGAGCAGCTGATCGCGGAATCGACCGGCAAGGAGGGCAAGGGCCTGATCCCGATCGACGGCGAGCCGCTGGGCGATCCCTCGGTCTACGGCAACGACCGCTTCTTCATCGACATCCGCATCGAAGGCGAAGCTGACGCAGCGCATGACTCCCAGCTTGCCGCGATCGAAGCGGCCGGCCATCCCGTCGTGCGCATCGTCATGAAGTCGATCGAGCATCTCGGCCAGGAGTTCTTCCGCTTCGAGATGGCGACGGCGGTGGCGGGCAGCATCCTCGGCATCAACCCGTTCGACCAGCCGGACGTGGAAGCGGCCAAGATCAAGACCCGCGAGCTCACGGCCTCGTTCGAGAAGACCGGCGCGCTGCCGGAAGAGCAGCCCGTGGTCAGCACGGTCGAGGCCGATCTCTACACCGACGAGGCCAACGCCACGGCGCTGCGCGCCGCCGGCGCCAATGGCGACCTCACCTCCTGGCTGAAGGCGCATCTGTCGCGCTCCAGCGAGGGTGATTATGTCGCCCTGCTCGGCTACGTCGCGCGCGACAAGGCCACCATCGACGCCCTCCAGGCGATGCGGTTGGAAGTTCGCGAGAAGCGGCATGTCGCGACCTGTGCCGAATTCGGCCCGCGCTTCCTGCACTCCACAGGCCAGGCCTACAAGGGCGGGCCCGACAGCGGCGTGTTCCTCCAGATCACGGCCGACGACGCCAAGGACCTGGCGGTCCCGGGCCAGAAGGCGAGCTTCGGCGTGATCAAGGCGGCGCAGGCGCGCGGCGATTTCGACGTGCTCACCGAGCGTGGGCGGCGCGCGCTGCGTGTCCACCTGAAAGGCGGGCTCAAGAAAGGTCTCGCGGCGCTCAATGCGGCGCTCAACGACGCACTGAATTAAGGGAATCTCTCACATGCAACTCGGCATGATCGGCCTCGGCCGGATGGGCGGCAACATCGTTCGCCGCTTGATGCGCCAGGGACATTCGACCGTGGTCTACGACAAGGACGCCAAGGCCGTCGCGGGCCTTGCCGCAGACGGCGCGACGGGATCGGCGACGCTGGAAGAGTTCATCTCCAAACTCGAGCGGCCGCGCACGGCCTGGGTGATGCTGCCGGCCGGCCACATCACCGAGACGACGATCGACACCATCGCGGGCGTGATGCAGGAGGGCGACGTCATCATCGACGGCGGCAACACCTTCTGGCAGGACGACGTCCGCCGCGGCAAGGCGCTGAAGGCGCGCGGCATCCACTATGTCGACGTCGGCACGTCGGGCGGCGTCTGGGGCCTCGACCGCGGCTATTGCATGATGATCGGCGGCGAGAAGGCTGTGGTCGACCGGCTCGATCCGATCTTTGCTGCGCTCGCGCCCGGCGCCGGCGACATCCCGCGCACCGAAGGACGCGAGGGGCGCGATCCCCGCATCGAGCAGGGCTACATCCATGCCGGGCCCGTCGGCGCCGGGCACTTCGTCAAGATGATCCACAACGGCATCGAATACGGCCTGATGCAGGCCTATGCCGAAGGTTTCGACATCCTCAAGAACGCCAATATCGACGCCCTGCCGGCGGATCATCGCTATGATTTCGATCTTGCCGACATCGCCGAAGTGTGGCGGCGCGGCAGCGTGATTCCGTCCTGGCTGCTCGACCTCACCTCGACCGCGCTCGCCGACAGCCCGCAGCTGTCGGAATATTCGGGCTTCGTGGAGGATTCCGGCGAAGGACGCTGGACCGTGAATGCCGCGATCGACGAGGCCGTGCCGGCCGAAGTCCTGACCGCGGCGCTCTACACACGTTTCCGTTCCCGCAAGGAACACACCTTCGCCGAAAAAATTCTCTCCGCGATGCGTGCGGGTTTCGGCGGCCACAAGGAGCCGAAGCAGCCGGGCGCTTCGAAACCAAAGTAACAAGTAGACAAGCGAAGGCCGACAGTTCGTGACAAAAGACCCGCAGACAAAGCGCAAGCCGGAAAATTGCGCCTTCGTGATCTTCGGTGTCACCGGCGACCTTACCCATCGCCTAGTGATGCCGTCGCTCTACAATCTGGCGGCGGAGCACCTGCTGCCGGAAAAGTTCTGCGTCGTCGGCGTGGCGCGCAAGGGTCAGTCGGATGATGAGCTGCGCAACAGCCTGTTGAAGGGACTGCACCAGTTCGCGACCCGTCCTGTGGACGACGACATCGCAAAGAAGCTGCTGGAATGCGTGACCTTCGTCGAGGCTGATCCGAAGGATCCCCCATCCTTCGACCGCCTGCGCGAGCATCTGGATTCGCTGGAATGCGCGCAGGGCACCGGCGGAAACCGCCTGTTCTATCTGGCAACGCCGCCCGCCGCGTTCGCGCCGACCGCGCGCGAACTCGGCCGCACCGGCATGATGAAGGAGAACGGCGCCTGGCGACGGCTCGTGATCGAAAAGCCGTTCGGCACCGACCTCGCCTCGGCCAAGGCGCTGAATGCCGAGCTGCTGAAGATCATGGACGAGCACCAGATCTACCGGATCGATCATTATCTCGGCAAGGAGACGGTGCAGAACATCCTGGTGCTGCGCTTTGCCAACGGCATGTTCGAGCCGATCTGGAATCGCAACCACATCGATCACATCCAGATCACCGTGGAGGAGAAGCTCGGCGTCGGCCATCGCGGCGGCTTTTATGATGCCACCGGCGCGCTGCGCGACATGGTGCCGAACCATCTGTTCCAGTTGATGTCGCTGGTGGCGATGGAGCCGCCTGCGCGTTTCGACGCACATTCCGTGCGCTCCGAGAAGGCTGACGTGCTCACCTCCATCCAGCAGCCAAGCCGGGAAGAGGCGCTGAAGAATTCGGTGCGCGCGCAATATCTCGCCGGCCGCAGCGGCACTGACGAGATCACGGACTATCGCAAGACCGAGGACGTCAAGTCCGACAGCACCACCGAGACCTTTGTCGCGCTCAAGCTGATGATCGACAATTGGCGCTGGGCCGGCGTCCCCTTTTACTTGCGCACCGGCAAGGCGCTGGGTCACAAGCGCACCGAAGTCGCGATCAAGTTCAAGCAGGCGCCGCTGTCGATGTTTTCGGGCACGGACGTCGACCGCCTGTCGCAGAATTTCCTCACCATCGGCATCGCGCCGACCGAGACCATCGAGCTGCAATTCAACGCCAAGATCCCGGGGCCGAGCATCACCATCGACGGCGTCGAGATGAAGTTCCGCTACGGCGACTATTTCCGCGCCGACCCGTCGACCGGTTACGAGACGCTGATCTACGACTGCATGATCGGTGACAACATCCTGTTCCAGCGCGCCGACGGCATCGAGGCCGGATGGCAGGCGGTGCAGCCGTTCCTGGATGCCTGGAAGAGCGCGGGCACCAACGGCATCGAGACCTATGAAGCCGGCAGCGACGGCCCGGCCTGCGCCGACGAACTGCTCCGGCGCGACGGACGAAGCTGGCGGAAATTTTCGTGATTGCGGCCGGACAGCCGAAGCTGATCGTCGAAGCCGATGCCGAGGCGCTGGCGCAGGCCGCGGCCGAACGGGTGATGGCGCGGATCGGTGCCAATCCCGGGCGTATCGCGATCTGCCTCACGGGCGGGTCGAGCCCGAAGAAGCTCTACCAGCTGCTTGGCGGCGATGCCTGGCGCGGCAGGATCCCGTGGGACCGCGTGCACTGGTTCATCGGCGACGAGCGGTTCGTGCCTGAAAGCGATCCTCTCAACAATATGGTGGTGGCGCGGGCGACATTTCTCGATCGCGATGCGCCTGCCGGCCATATCCACCCGATCCCGACCACGACTGAAAATCCCGATGCCGGTGCCGAAGCCTATGCGCGCGAGCTGCAGGCCTTCTACGGCGCGGACCGGCTCGATCCCGCGCGGCCGCTGTTCGACCTGGTCCTGATGGGCGCAGGACCGGACGGCCACACCGCATCGCTGTTTCCCGGCTACCCTGAAATCGAGGAGACCCGGCGCTGGGTCGTCGGCGTTCCCAAGGCCAATGTCGCGCCCTTCCTGCCGCGGGTCTCGCTCACCCTGCCCGCGCTGGCCTCCTGCCGCGAAATGCTGTTCGAGATTGCCGGGCACGACAAGCGGCCGATCTTGACGCGCCTCCTCAATGGCGAGAATCTGCCGGCCTTACGCGCGCGCTCGAATGGTGAGACCGTCTGGCTGGTCGACAGGGCCGCGCTTCCGGAGGAAATTCGTGGACCGCGTTGAAGCACCTTGTGCGTTGATCGTGATGGGCGTGTCGGGTTCGGGCAAGAGCACGGTCGCAGGAGCGCTCGGCGAGCGGCTCGGCTGGCGCTTCGAGGACGGCGACAGCTTCCACCCTGCCAGCAATGTCGAGAAGATGCGGGCCGGCCATCCCCTCACCGACGAGGACCGCTGGCCCTGGCTCAACGCCATCGCCGACGAGATCGAACGGGTGTGCGGACGCGGCGAGCATATCATCATCGCCTGCTCGGCGCTGAAGCACACCTATCGTGACGTGCTGCTGCGCGGACGCGACGACGTCCGCTTCGTGTTCCTGAAGGGGACGAAAGAGCTGATCGCCGAGCGGCTCGCGCAGCGCAAGGGCCATTTCATGCCGCCCGGGCTGCTGACGAGCCAGTTCGACACGCTGGAGCCGCCGGAAGCGGGCGAGCACGTCCTCACCGTCTCGATCGACGAGACCGTCGAGGCGATCGTGGACGGCATCGTAAGGCAATTGAAGCTGGGCGGCACAATACCCAAGGTTCTGCCATGACTCCCATCTCACTCGTGGTCTCCGACGTCGACGGCACGCTGCTGACCAAGGACAAGACGCTGACCGACCGCGCGCGGAGTGCAGTGCAGCGGCTGCACCAGGCCGGCATCGGCTTCACCATCACCTCCAGCCGCCCTGCGATCGGCATGCGTTTCCTGATCGAGCCGCTGGCGCTGTGGCTGCCGGTCGGCCCCTTCAACGGCTCCTCGATCGTCGATCCCGAGATGAGGCCGGTCGAGCAGCACCTGATTCCGCCGGGCGCCGCCGCGCGGTCCCTGCAGATCCTCCGCGACTACGGCGCCGACATCTGGCTGTTCACCACCGACAAATGGCTGATCGACAATCCCAGTGGTAAATACGTCGCGCATGAGCGGCACACGATCCGCTCCGATCCGACCATCGTCACGGATTTCGCGCCGTATCTTGCGAGCGCCTGCAAGATCGTCGGCGCCAGCGCCGACGCGGCCGGGCTCGCAGCTTGCGAGAAAGCGATGCAGGAGGCGCTCGGCAGCGAGGCCACCGCGGTGCGCTCGCAGACCTATTATCTCGACATCACGCCGCCCGGCTTCAACAAGGGCACGTTCGTCGAGTTTATGGCCAAGCGCTTGGACATCTCGACCGACGCGGTCGCCACCATCGGCGACATGCAGAACGACCTCGCGATGTTCCGCGTCAGCGGCACCTCGATCGCCATGGGCAACGCCGCCGACAACGTCAAGGACCAGGCGACCCACGTCACCGCGAGCAATGAGCAGGACGGTTTTGCCGAGGCGATGGAGGTGATCTTGAAGCGAAATGGGGTTGGCTAGGCAGGCTGCCGGCTAGTTTCGACTCTCCCGCTTGCGGGAGAGGTCGCCGCGTAGCGGCGGGTGAGGGTTCTTTCCTCTTGGGGGCTCTCGCCCCGCGGAGACACCCCCACCCCAGCCCTCCCCCGCAAGCGGGGGAGGGAGCGCACCTGCGCTCTGGATACACTCAGGGCTGATCCAAATTCACTTCGACCGCTGCATCGCCGGCTTCTCGCTCTTCTGTCTTGCCGCCGACAGGTTGTGCGCGGTGTTGATCAGCGCGATGTGGGTCAGCGCCTGCGGGAAGTTGCCGGTCTGACGCCGGGCCACGGAGTCGTATTCTTCGGCGAGTAGCCCGACATCGTTCGCGACACCCACTACGCGATCGAACAAGACCTGCGCCTTGTCGAGATCGCCCGACAGCACATGGGCATCGGCAAGCCACAGGCTGCAGGCGAGGAACGCGCCTTCAAGCGGCGGCTGTCCCGCAGGCAGCTCGCGCGGATCGTGCCGCAGCACGAAGCCGTCGCGCATCAGGCATCTCTCGACAGCCTCGATGGTGCCCCGGATGCGCGGGTCTTCCGCCGGCAGGAAGCCGACCGCCGGCAGCAGCAGCACGCTGGCATCGAGCAGTTTCGAGCCATAGGACTCGACGAAGGCGTTCTCCTCCGCGTCAAAACCGTCGTTGCAGACGTCGCGGTGGATGGCTTCGCGCAAGGCGTGCCAATGCAGCAGCGGCGCCTTGAAGCCAAAGGTCTCGGCGCTCTTGATGCCGCGGTCGAAGGCGACCCATGTCATCACCTTGGAGAAAACGTAGTGCCTGGGTTGCCCGCGGCGCTCCCAGATGCCGTGGTCGGGCCGGTCCCAGACCTCCGCGAGATGGTTGAGCACGTTGCATTCCAGCGCCCAGCTCTCGTCGTCGAGCTTCAGCTTGGCCATGCGCGACTGGTGGAAGGCGTCGATCAGTTCGCCGTAGACGTCGAGCTGGAGCTGCGCATGCGCGGCGTTGCCGACGCGCACCGGCCGCGCGCCCTCATAACCAGCGAGCCAGGCCGCCTCCCATTCCAAGAGCCGGCGCTGGCCCCAGATGCCGTACATGATCTGCATGTTCGACGGCGAGCCGGCGGCCGCGCGCAGCAGCCAGTTGTGCCAGGCCGAGGCTTCCTCGGTGTAGCCCGAATTCATCAGCGCCAGCAGCGTGAAGGTCGCATCGCGCAGCCAGCAGAAGCGGTAATCCCAGTTCCTGCTGCCGCCGAGCTTTTCCGGCAGTGAGGTGGTCGGCGCAGCGACAATGCCGCCGGTGGGAGCGAAGGTCAGCGCTTTCAGCGTGATCAGCGAGCGCAGGATGAGATCGTGATAATCGCCGTCGCGGGTGCATTGGCGGCACCAGTCCTGCCAGAAATTCTCGGTCTCCTTAAGCGCGAGCTCAGGATCTATCGGCCCGGGCGGATCGAGGTGCGAGGGGCCGTAGGTCAGCACGAAAGGGATCGTCTCGCCTGCCCTCACCTCGAAGTCTGACACCGTGGTCAGATCCTCGCCGCGGGTCTTCACCGGCGTGCGGAGCACCGTCATGTCCTGGCCGGCCACCGCAAGCAGCGCGTGGTCGATCCGTCGCACCCAGGGAATGTCGGCGCCGAAGCCGAAGCGGATGACAAGCTCCATCCGCATCCCGACCTTGCCGCTGACGCCGCGCACCAGCCGCACGATGTCGGACGCCTTGCCGCGCGGCGGCATGAAGTCGATCAGCGCGACGGAGCCGCTCTTCGTCTCAAATCGCGTTTCGAGGATGAGGGTATTGCCGAGATAGCGGCGCGATATGCCGGTCACCTCCCCGCTTGGCGCGACCAGCCAGCGGCCGTTCCTGGGCGTGCCGAGGATGGCGGCAAAGCAGGCGTCGGAATCGAAGGCGGGCCAGCACAGCCAGTCGATCGAGCCGTTGCGCCCGACCAGCGCCGCGGTCTCGCAGTCGCCGATCAGCGCATAGTCCTCGATCCTTTGCATCAATGTCGTACGAGCCTGGGAAGCCCCCGGCTGTTCAACTCCCGCCGGTCAGCGAACGTTCCCGTGTCGCGGCCTTCAAAGCCGCGAGATCGACCTTGGAGGCGATCCTGTCGAGCGTAACAGGAAGGCGCTGGCGCCAGTTCGGATGCTCGTCGATCGTGCCGGGAATGTTGGGCTGGTCGATCACGCCGAGCAGGTCCTCCATGGACACCGCCAGCAGGCGCGAGGGCGTGCGCGAGAGGAAGGCGAGCACCGAATAGAGGTCGTTGGCGCCGATGCCGTTCTGGCGCAGGATCTGGTCGAGCATGCCGAGCGCATCCCAGCGGGCCTGGTCGTTCTCGCCGGGATCGAGTCCGAGCGAGCGCTTCATCTTGAGATCGCTGAAGGAGCGCCAGCCTGCATAGGTGCAGAGGTCATGCGTGTTCAGCGTCACCAGCGCGTTGGGCCGGTAATGATCGATATTGCGGAAATGGCCGGCATCGTCGCGCTCGAACATCATGACGAGATAGGACCAGATGCCGAAATCCTGCATGGTCTCGCGAAAGCCTTCCGGCACGGTGCCGAGGTCCTCGCCGATCACGATGCATTTGTGGGCCGCGCTCTCGCGCACCACCGCGGCGAGCAGCGCCTCGAACGGCATCTGCACATAGGCGCCGTTGTCGGGCTTGAAGCCGCGCGGCACCAGATAAAGCCGCTTCAACCCGAGCACGTGATCGAGCCTGATGGCGCCGGGCATGGCGCATCGACGCCGCCAGCATGTCGGCGAACGGCACGAAGGATTGCGCCTCGAGGCCGCCGGCATTGAAGCCCGCGAGGCCCCAGTCCTGGCCGACGGTGTTGAGCACGTCGGGCGGCGCGCCGACGGCGAGGTGGCGGGAAATCGCGGTCTGCTCGTTCCAGGCATCGAAGCCATTGGACTGCACGCCGACGGCGACGTCGAGATAGAGCCCGACGCGCATGCCGAGCTGGCCGGCCAGCACCTTGGCGGCATGCAATTGGCTGTCGGCCGTCCACTGCACGAATTCGACGAACTCGACCTCGCGCCTGTCAGGCCCCTTGTGCAGCTCGGCGCACTTGGCTTCGTCCGGCTGTTGCCATTCGGACGGCCATTCCCACCACGGCCGGTTGAAGCGATGCCGCAGCACCTCGAAGCAGGCAAAGCGGGACAAAAGCGGCGCGCGGGCGGCGCGGAAGGCGTCAAACTCCTTGCGCCGTGCCGCGCTCGCGCTCGTCACGAAGCTGTTGAAGGCAGCGCGCAAGGCCAGCCATTTCAGCGCCGCCATATCCGCATAGGGCACGCGGTCGCCTTCGCGCAGCCGCGCGGCAGTGGCGGCCGCGTCGGGGACGAGGTCGGCGGAATATTCCGGGATCGCCTCGACGTCGATATAGAGCGGATTGAGAAACAGCCGGCTGTTCGGCGAATAGGGGCTGCAATCGGCCGGCTGATCGTCGAACAACACATGCAGCGGATTGAGGCCGACGCCGTCGGCGCCGAGTTGCTTGGCGAGCCGGACGAGACCGGCGAGATCGGTGAAATCGCCGATGCCCCAATTGCGGTCCGAGCGGACGCTGTAGAGCTGCACGGCGAGCAGCCAGCCGCGATCGAAATCGCCGCCGAAGGCGCGCTCGGGCGCCACGATCATCGGCACGTCTTCGGTCGCGCCCCCGGCATCCGTCAGCGTCAGGCGGTGATAGCCGAGCGGCAGGCCGGCGGGCCAGGCGATGACGGGCTCGCGCGTCTCGCCTTGCGCGATCACATTGCCGTTGCCGAGGACCTTCCATTGCAGCGGCGGCGTCCCGGTTGCCGCCAGTTCGGTGCGCGGATGTCCCAGGGCGCGGACCACGACCGGCCCGCTGACGAAGCGGTAGACCCGCTTCTCCGGCAGGGCATCGAGGATGGATTTGAGCGCCTCGGGCGCGGTGACCCGCAGCTTGCCGAGGGCGTCAACGAATTCGGACTGAACGCCCTTGATCCGGGCTTGAGCTAAAAGATCCATTCGGCACGCAGCTTGCAGGCCATCGTTTGGCCAAGGGCAGGGATTTTAACGAGGTCGCGGAAGAGGTTAGTCAGGGGTAACTCGCAAACTGCGCTTGCCGTTCCCCAGGGAACCAATGACACACAAGCGGCTTTCTATACTGGTACCAAGCGTAGGTTCCCGACAAGGGAAACGGGCTCCTGCTTTCTTGTCAATGGCATCACCGTGAACAAGACAATTCAAACTGTCGAGAGTGCCGCAGCCGGCGCTTTCCTCATCGAAGACGTCTATCCCCTGATCGACGGCGGCCGCTTCGCCGTGAAGCGGATCGCGGGCGAACGGGTCGAGGTCTGGGCCGACATCTATCGCGACGGCGACGCCGTGATCGCAGCCGCGCTGATCTGGCGCCGCGAGCAGGACCGCGAATGGCGGAGCGAGCCGATGACCAATCACCGCAATGACCGCTGGTCCGGCACGTTCACGCCCATTGAGCCCGGCCAATATGTCTACGCGATCGAGGCCTGGACCGACGAGTTCGCGACCTGGTCGCACGCGATCGCGCGCAAGCGGCGGACCGGGGCCGATGTCAGCCTTGATGCGATCGAGGGCGCCGGGCTCCTGACCAAGGCGCATGGCGCGGGGCAGGACGCCGCGGCGATCATCATCAAGCGATGCGAGGATTATCTCCAGACCGGCGACGTTACGCCGCTGCTCGCGACCGAGCTCGGCGAGGCCATGGCCGAGAGCCAGTCGCGGCCCGACCTGACGCGCTCGCTGCTCTTCCCGCTGATCATCGACCGCGACAAGGCGCGCTTCGGCGCCTGGTACCAGATGATGCCGCGCAGCCAGAGCGAGGTCCCCGGCCAGCACGGCACGCTCCGCGACTGCATTGCACGCGTCCCTGATATCGCCGCGATGGGCTTTGACGTGCTCTATTTCACGCCGATCCACCCCATTGGACACACTCGCCGCAAGGGCCGCAACGACGCGCCGGTAGCGAGCGGGGGCGATCCCGGCTCGCCCTATGCGATCGGCACCGCCGAGGGCGGGCACGATGCGCTGCATCCCGAGCTCGGTACGATCGAGGATTTTCGCGCGCTGGTCGCCACGTGTCTCGAATACGGGCTCGAGCTCGCGCTGGATTTCGCGGTGCAGTGCTCGCCGGACCATCCCTGGCTGACGCAGCATCCGGAATGGTTCAAATGGCGGCCGGACCGCTCGGTGCGGACGGCGGATGGGCCCTATTCGGACATCGTCATCCCCGACTTCCGCTGCGTCGATCGCGCCGGACTGTGGAACGCGTTCCGCGACGCCATGCTGTTCTGGATCGACCATGGTGTCACCATCTTCGCCATCGACAATCACGACACCGCGCCGCTTCCGTTCTGGGAGTGGCTGATCGGCGACATCCGCCGCCGGCATCCCGAGGTGATCCTGTTCTCCAAGACCTTTGCACGGCCGAAGCTGATGAAGGGCCTCGCCAAGCTCGGCTTCGCGCAGTCCTTCAGCTACTTTCCCTGGCGCACGGCGAAGTGGGAGCTGGAACAATATCTTGGCGAGCTGACCCGTTATCCCGAGCGGGACTTCTATCGCCCGAACCTTTTCGTCAACACGCCCGACCTGTTGCCCTATCATCTCCAGAGCGGCGAGGCCTGGGCATTCAAATCGCGCCTCGCGCTCGCCGCGACGCTGTCGGGCAATTACGGGATCTTTGGCGGCTTCGAGCTGCTCGAGCACGAGGCGATTCCCGGCCGCGAGGAATATCTCGATTCCGAGAAGTACCAGATCAAGACGCGCGACTGGAACAAGCCCGGCAACATCAAGCCCTACATTGCCGCGCTCAACCGGATCCGCAACGACAACGCGGCGCTTCAGCAGACCGCGAACCTTCGCTTCCTCGGCATCGAGGATGGCGAGACGATCGCCTTCGCCAGGGAGGCGGCCGATTCCGCAAACAGCGTCGTCGTCGTGATTGCGCTCTCGCGCCATGCGCGCGAATTCTGGCTGCCGCTCGGCGACGTCACTGTTGACGCCGGCGAAGAGCGACACCATGTGACGGCACTCGAAAACCTCCTCACCGGCGAACAGTCCCGCATCGAATGGGGCGGGGTCAGGTTGCGTATCGATCCCGACCGCGATCCGGCGCTCTTGTTCCGCTGCCTGGCGTAAGGGGTCACGCCATGAATGTTCTATCTTCCGTCGATACCAAGAAGGCTGAGGCTGCCGAGGTCGTGGATGAGCTCTGGTACAAGGATGCGATCATCTACCAGCTCCACGTCAAGGCCTTTGCGGACAGCAACCATGACGGCATCGGGGACTTCGCCGGCCTGACCGAGAAGCTGCCCTATCTCCAGGAGCTCGGCGTCACCGCGCTGTGGCTGCTGCCGTTCTACCCGTCGCCCGGCCGCGACGACGGCTACGACATCGGCGATTACGGCGCGGTCAATTCCGATTTCGGGACGATGAAGGACTTCAAGCGCTTCATCCAGGAGGCGCAGAAGCGCGGCCTGCGGGTCATCACCGAGCTCGTCGTCAACCACACCTCCGACCAGCACAAATGGTTCAAGCGCGCGCGCCGCAGCCATCCGGGCTCGAGCGCGCGCAACTGGTATGTCTGGAGCGACACCGACCAGAAATACCAGGGCACCCGCATCATCTTCACCGACACCGAGAAGTCGAACTGGACCTGGGATCCGGAGGCCGGCGCGTTCTACTGGCACCGCTTCTTCTCGCACCAGCCCGACCTCAATTTCGACAATCCGCGCGTGGTCAGCGCCATCATCCAGGTGATGAAGCGCTGGCTGGACGCCGGGGTCGACGGCTTCCGGCTCGACGCCATTCCCTACCTCTGCGAGCGCGAGGGCACCTCGAACGAGAACCTGCCGGAGACGCATGCGATCATCAAGCGCCTGCGCCAGGAGCTGGATTCCTATTCGAAGGGCAAGCTGCTGCTGGCCGAAGCCAATCAATGGCCGGAGGACGTGCAGGAATATTTCGGCCGTGGCGACGAATGCCACATGGCCTATCACTTCCCGCTGATGCCGCGCATCTACATGGCGATCGCCCAGGAGGATCGCTTCCCGATCACTGACATCCTGCGCCAGACGCCGGATATCCCGGCGAGCTGCCAATGGGCGCTGTTCCTGCGCAACCATGACGAGCTCACGCTGGAGATGGTCACCGACGTCGAGCGCGACTATCTCTGGACCACCTACGCCAACGATCCGCGCGCCCGCATCAATGTCGGCATCCGGCGGCGCCTCGCGCCGCTGATGGACAACGACCGCCGCAAGATCGAGCTGATGAACTCGCTGCTGCTGTCCTTCCCGGGCACGCCGATCATCTATTACGGCGACGAGATCGGGATGGGCGACAACATCTATCTCGGCGACCGCAACGGCGTGCGCACGCCGATGCAATGGAGCCCGGACCGCAATGGCGGCTTCTCGCGCTGCGACCCCGCCCGTCTCTACGCACCGCTGATCATGGATCCGGTCTACGGCTATGAATCGGTGAACGTCGAGGCGCAGTCGCGCAGCCTGTCCTCGCTGCTCAGCGCCACCAAGCGGCTGATCTCGGTGCGCAAGTCGACGCTTGCCTTCGGCCGCGGCACCATGACCTTCATCCGCCCGGCCAACCGCGCCGTGCTGGCCTATGTCCGGCAGTATCGCGACGAGGTAATCCTCTGCGTCGCCAATCTCTCGCGCGCCGCGCAGGCGACCGAGCTCGATCTGTCGCCGTGGAAGGACCGCATCCCGCAGGAGATGCTCGGACGGACGCGTTTTCCGGCGATCGGCGAACTGCCCTACATGATCACGCTGGGGCCCTACGGCTTCTACTGGTTCCAGCTCACCGAGCGAGACAAGTCCGAACCGGTAACGCCGCGCGCGGTGCCGGAGTTCGAGACGCTGGTGGTGCCGGTCAATTCGAACTGGGTGTCGTTGGCGCGCGAGCGCGGCGTGTTCGAACGCGACGTGCTGCCGGGCTTCCTGTCGCGGACACGCTGGTATCCCGATCACAACCCCAAGCACATCAAGGCCACGCTCACCTCGGCGGTGCCATTCAGCGACATCGGCGACAACAGACCCTGGATCGCGTTCTTCGAGACGACGCGGGACGACGTCACCACGCGCTACGTGATGCCGATGCAGATCGAGTGGGTGCGCTTCGACCGCGAACGCTTCAACCCGAAGGCGCTCGCCGCTGTGCGCCAGGGCGCGCGCGAGGGCACGCTGCTTGACGTTGCGACTGAGCAGATCTTCATCGGGCTTTTCCTGCGGGGTCTGTCGCAAAACCTGGTGGTGGACGAGAACAATCTGCGGCTGGAGTTCAAGGCCACCAGCCGGTTCGCCGATTACACCATCAAGGAGCCCCAGCGCATCCGCGCGATCGAGCAGTCGAACAGCACTGCACTGGTCGACAACCAATATGTCGCCAAGATCTACCGCCGGCTCCAAAGCGGGACCAGTCCCGAGATCGAGATCGGCCACTACCTCACGGAAGTGGCCCGCTTCGCCAATACGCCGGCGCTGCTCGGCAGCGTCGAGCTGGTCGACGGCGATCACCGCAGCGCGCTCGGCGTGCTGCATGCCTATGTCGAGAACCAGGGCGACGGCTGGACGGTAACAACCGGATATCTCGACCGCTATATCGACGAGCAGCGCGTCCTGCCGCTGGGTGAGATGCCGCGCGAGACCCAGGAGCAGGCCCCCTATCTGCACTTCATGGCGCAGATCGGCCGGCGGCTCGGCGAGCTGCATGTCGCGCTGGCTGCGGCAAAGCCCGACGATCTCGCCCCGGAGCCGATCGACTCCGCACAAATCGAGCGCTGGGTCTCCGACCTCAAGGCGCGGGCGGAGCGGGTGTTCGAACGCCTCGCTGAGAGCCGCGACGGCCTGCGGGAAGCGGACCGGCCGCTGATCGATCGGCTCGGCGCGGCGCATAACGCCCTGCCCGACCGGCTGAATGCACTATTGCCTTCCGGGATCGGCGGGTTGAACATCCGTCATCATGGCGACTTCCGCCTCGGGCAGACTCTGATCGTGAAGGACGACATCTTCATCATCGACTTCGACGGCAATCCGCGCCGGCCGCTGGCCGACAAGCGGCGCAAGCTGCCTGCCGCGCGCGACGTCGCCGGCCTGATCCGCTCGATTGATCTTTCGGTTAACGTGGCCCTCAATCGCGCCCTCACCGGCGCTTCCGACGAACAGGACCGGCTTGCGGCCGCGCTCGGCGAATGGCGCGAACGCGCCACCACGACGTTCCTGCACGCCTATCGGGAGGCCATGACGGACCGGCGGCTATGGCCGAAAGATCCGCAAGCAGCGCAAGGCCTGTTAAGGTTTTTCCTGCTTGATCAAGCGTTCGACGACGTAGAGTACGAACTGTCCCACCGGCCCGAGGGGCTCCATGCGCCGCTGACCGGACTGCTTCGCATTCTGTCCAGTGCCGAGAGCGAAGCCCATGCCTAAACTACCAGCCGAAGCCTACGCGATCATCGAGGGCCGCCACTCCGACCCCTTCCACTATCTCGGGCTGCATCCCGAGGGCGGCAAGAGCGTGGTGCGGGCCTTCCTGCCCGAGGCCTCCAATGTCGAAGCGGTCGGCGAGCATGGCGAGGTCGCGCCGCTCGACCGCGTTCATGACTCCGGCCTGTTCATCGGAGCCCTGCCCAACGGCTCGAAGCACTACCAGCTGCGCGCGAAATTCGGCAACAACGTCGTCGAATTCGAGGATGCCTACCGCTTCCCGCCGATCCTGACCGATTTCGATCTCTACCTGCTCGGCGAAGGCACCCACCAGCGCCTCTACGACAAGCTCGGCGCACATCCGATGCGGCTCGACGGCATCGACGGGATCGGCTTCGTGGTGCTGGCGCCGAATGCGCGGCGCGTCTCCGTGGTCGGCGATTTCAACTTCTGGGACGGGCGGCGTCATCCGATGCGGGTGCGCGGCGCCGGGTACTGGGAACTCTTCCTCCCGCATGCGAAGATCGGCGACCACTACAAGTTCGAGATCATCGGCCCGCATGGCCATCTGCTGCCGCTGAAATCCGATCCGCTGGCGTTTGCGAGCGAGGTACGGCCGAAGACGGCCTCGATCGTGCTCGACGAGGCGCATCTGCCGCGGCCGCGCCCGGCGCCCGACGGCATCAACGCGCTGTCGGCGCCGATGTCGATCTACGAGGTCCATCTCGGCTCGTGGCGGCGCAAGGCCGACAATGAATGGCTGACCTATCGCGAGCTGGCAGAGCAGCTGCCGGCCTATGCCCGCGACATGGGGTTCACGCATCTCGAAGTCCTGCCCGTCAGCGAGCATCCGTTCGACGGCTCCTGGGGCTATCAGCCGACCGGCCTCTATGCCCCGACCAGCCGGTTCGGAAGCCCCGAGGATTTCGCCGCGCTGGTCGACGCCTGCCACCGCGAAGGCATCGGCGTGCTGCTCGACTGGGTGCCCGGCCATTTCCCCGACGATCCGCACGGACTGGGCAGCTTTGACGGCACGGCGCTCTTTGAACACGCCAACCCGCTCCAGGGCCGCCACCTCGACTGGGGCACGCTGATCTACAATTACGGCCGCACCGAAGTGACGAACTTCCTGGTGTCGAACGCGCTGTTCTGGATGGAGCGCTACGGCATCGACGGGCTGCGCGTCGATGCGGTGGCGTCGATGCTCTATCTCGACTACAGCCGGCCCCCCGGCGCGTGGATTCCGAACCAGTATGGCGGCCGCGAAAACATCGAGGCGATCAACTTCCTGCGCCGTTTCAACACGGAGGTCTTTGCCCGCTTCCCGCAGGCGACCACCGCCGCGGAAGAATCCACCGCATGGCCGCAAGTCTCACGTCCGGTCGAATTCGGCGGGCTCGGCTTCGGCTACAAGTGGAACATGGGCTGGATGCACGACACGCTGAACTACATCAGCAAGGATCCGATCCACCGCAAGCATCACCACGGCGAGATCCTGTTCGGCCTGCACTACGCGTTCTCGGAAAACTTCATCCTGCCGCTGTCGCATGACGAGGTCGTGCACGGCAAACGTTCGATCCTTGGCCGCATGCCCGGCGACGAATGGCAGCGCTTTGCGAATCTGCGGGCCTATTACAGCTTCATGTTCGGCCACCCCGGCAAGAAGCTGCTGTTCATGGGAGCCGAGATCGCGCAGAGCCGCGAATGGAATCACGACCAGTCGCTCGACTGGCACCTGCTCGAATACAAGGTTCATGCCGGCATCCAGGCGCTGATCCGCGACCTCAACCGGCTCTACCGCGCCGTGCCGGCGCTGCATCAGATGGACTGCGACCAGGCCGGCTTCGAATGGCTGATCACCGATGATGCCAACCGCAACGTGTTCGCCTGGCTGCGCAAGGGCTTTGACGAGCACGCGCGGTGCCTCGTCATCGTCAACTTCTCCCCCAATGTCTATCGCAACTACCGCGTTCGCGTGCCCCTGCCCGGCAAGTGGAAAGAGGTGTTCAATTCCGATTCCGCCCATTACGGCGGCAGCAATGTCGGGAACATCGGCGAGGTTCAGACCGTTGACGGCAAGACGCCCGAGCTCCGCCTCACCATTCCGCCGCTCGCCGCGATCTTCCTCGTTCCGGAAAGCTGACAGATGCGCCTGACTGCTGGATCGCCCGCACGCCTCGGCGCAAGCTGGGACGGACGCGGCACCAATTTTGCGCTGTTCTCCGCCAACGCGCAGAAGGTCGAGCTCTGCCTGTTCGACACGCAAGGCCGCCGCGAGCTCGAACGCGTCGAACTGCCTGAAAAGACCGAGGACGTCTGGCACGGCTATCTCAACGACGTCTCGCCCGGGCAGCTCTACGGCTACCGGGTGCACGGTCCCTACGAGCCCGAGCACGGTCACCGCTTCAATGCCAACAAGCTGGTGCTCGACCCCTATGCGAAGCGGCTCGCGGGGCGGCTGGTCTGGAGCGATGCGCATTTCGCCTACCGCACCGGCTCGCCGCGCGAGGACCTGTCCTTCGACCGGCGCGACAATGCGCGCGGCATGCCCAAGGCCGTCGTGGTCGACGAGACCTTCAACTGGGGCCGGCGCGAGATCCGGCCGAACATCCCCTGGGAAGACACGATCATCTACGAGGCCCACGTCAAGGGCCTGACGCAGAAGCGCGACGACGTGCCGCCGAACCTGCGCGGCACCTATGGCGGCCTGTCCTCGCCGACGATGATCGAGCACCTGAAGAGGCTCGGCGTCACCACGATCGAGCTCTTACCGATCCACAGCTTCGTCGACGACCGCATCCTGGTCGAAAAGAAGCTCGCCAATTACTGGGGCTACAACACGCTGTCCTTCTTCGCGCCGGAGCCGCGCTACGCCCAGGACAATGCGCTGGATTCCTTCCGCACCACGGTCGCGCGCCTGCACGATGCCGGCATCGAGGTGATGCTCGACGTCGTCTACAATCACACCGCAGAAGGCAACCACCTCGGCCCGACGCTGTGCTATCGCGGCATCGACAATGCCTCCTATTACTGGCTCAATCGCGAGAACCCGCGCTACTACGACGACTTCACCGGCTGCGGCTCGTCGGTGAACCTCACCCATCCGCGCGTGCTGCAGATGGTGATGGACTCGTTGCGTTATTGGGTCGAGGTCTGCCATGTCGACGGCTTCCGCTTCGATCTCGCCACCACGCTCGCGCGCGGGCCGAACGGTTTTGATCGCGGCATGTCATTTCTGACCGCGATCCGGCAGGATCCGGTGCTGGCCGCCGTGAAGCTCGTCGCCGAGCCCTGGGACCTCGGCCTCGGCGGCTACCAGGTCGGCGCATTCCCCTCGCAATGGTCGGAGTGGAACGACCGCTATCGCAGCGCCATGCGCCGTTACTGGAGCGGCGAAGGCAGCCTGATCGGCGACATCTCCAGCCGCATGACGGCGTCCTCCGACCTGTTCAATCACGACGGAAGGCGGCCGCGCGCCAGCATCAACCACATCACCGTGCACGACGGCTTCACGCTCGCCGATCTCTTCAGCTACAACGAGAAGCACAACGAGGCCAATGGCGAGGACAATCGCGACGGCTCCAACGACAACCACAGCAACAATTGCGGTGTCGAGGGACCGACCGACGATCCGAACATCCTCGCCATGCGCCTGCAGCTTCGCAGGAACGTGCTGGCCTGCCTGATGCTGGCGCAGGGCGTCCCGCTGATCCTCGCCGGCGACGAGGTCGGCAATTCGCAGTCCGGCAACAACAACGCCTATTGCCAGGACAACGAGGTCGGCTGGGTCGGCTGGGACAATCTCGGCAAGGAGGGCGAGGACATGGTCGACTTCGTCGCCCATCTGGCCGACGTCCGTCGCCGCTTCTCGCAGCTTCGCAGCCATCGCTGGCTCGACGGGCGCCCGAAGGACGGCAGTTCCTACGGCGCGCTGTGGCTGACGCCCACAGGTAGCGAGATGACGGAGAGCGACTGGACATTCCCGGATGGGCGGTTTCTCTCCTATGTGATGGGGCCGATGGAACCCGGCAGCGCCGCGATCTTTATCGTCCTGAACGCCGCGCCCGAAGAGATCGCATTCAAATTGCCCCAGATGACCGAATACAAGAGCTGGCAGCAGATCCTGAACACGACCGATGCCAAGCTCAACACCATCGACTTCCCCTCCGGAAGCGACAGCAAGGCGCCGCCGCGCTCCGTGCTCGCCTTCGCGGGGGCGTCATGAGGCCATCCTTCGGGGCGCGGCCAACGAAAGACGGCGTGTCGTTCCGGCTGTGGGCGCCCGGCGCGCGCCGCGTCGATCTCCTGCTCGACCGCAGGCACGCGATGCATCGCCGGCAGGACGGCTGGTATGTAGCCGAGATTTCTGGTCTGCCCGTCGGCAGCCCCTACAAATTCAGGATCGACGACGAGATCGACGTGCCCGATCCGGCCTCGGCTTTCCAGCCCGAAGATGTATTCGGCCCGAGCGAGGTGATCGATCACGACGCCTTCGCCTGGCGCGCGCAGGATTGGCGCGGCCGCCCCTGGGAAGAGACGGTGCTGATCGAGACCCATGTCGGCACCTTCACGGCTGAGGGCACCTACCGCGCGATGATCGACAAGCTCGATCATCTCGCAGCGACCGGCATCAGCGCGCTGGAACTGATGCCGCTGGCCGATTTCGCGGGACGCCGCGGCTGGGGTTATGACGGCGTGCTGTGGTACGCGCCCGACGGCGCCTATGGCCGTCCCGAAGATCTGAAGACGCTGATCGACGAGGCCCATCTGCGCGGGCTGATGGTGTTCCTCGACGTCGTCTACAATCACTTTGGCCCCGAGGGGAATTATCTCGGCCGCTATGCGCCGACCTTCTTCACCGACGCGCATACGCCCTGGGGCAGCGCGATCGACTACCGCGTGCCGCAGGTGCGCGCCTTTGCGGTCGAGAACGCGCTGTCCTGGCTGACCGACTACCGCTTCGACGGTCTGCGGCTAGACGCCGCCAACCACATCATGGCGATTCCCGGCGAACAATCGATGCTGCAGGACCTCAGCGTGACCGCCGGCGAGCTTGCCAGGGCGACGGGGCGCCACATCCATCTCGTGCTGGAGAACGGCGACAATCGCGCCAGCCTGCTCGACGCCGCGCAGGAGCCGCCGAACGGCAAATATCGCGGACAGTGGAACGACGATTACCACCACGTCTGGCACGTGATGCTGACCGGCGAGCTCGCCGGTTACTACGGCGACTACCAGACCCCGCGCATGGATCTCTCGCGCGCGCTCGCCTCGGGCTTCGTCTACCAGGGCGAGATCTCGGAATTCTGGGGCAAGAAGCCGCGCGGCGAGCCGAGCGGCAAGCTGCCGCCTGCAACCTTCGTCAATTTCCTGCAGAACCACGACCAAATCGGCAATCGTGCGCTCGGCGAGCGGCTCGAGGCCCTCGCATCGCCGCAGCAGATCGAGGCGGCGCTCGCAGTGACCCTGCTCGCGCCGATGGTGCCGATGCTGTTTCAGGGCGAGGAATGGGGCTCGAAGGTCCCCTTCCCGTTCTTCTGCGATTTCCAGGGCGGCCTTGCCGATGCCGTGCGCAAGGGCCGCAAGCAGGAATATGCCTGGGCCTACGAGAAATACGGCGACGAGGTGCCCGACCCGCTCGATCCGGCAACGCTGCAATCGGCTGTGCTCGACTGGACCGGCCGCACGCCGGAGCAGGATGCGCGCCTCACTTTGGTGCGTGACCTGCTCGCGCGCCGCCGCAAGGAGATCATGCCACGGCTGAAGGGCGCAAGCTTCGGTGATGCGGAGGCAGCCGACAACGGCATGCTGAGCGCGCATTGGCGCATGGGCGACGGCACGACATTGCGCCTTCTCGCCAATCTGTCGGACCACGAGATCACCTCCACCGTCAGCACGGGCACGCCGATCTGGGGCAGCGCGGCCGGCGATCGGCTTCCGCCCTGGTCGGTGGTCTGGCGCCTCGGAGGTTGACATGCCTCCCGCCATTCCGCTTGCGACCTACCGGCTTCAGCTCACCGCCGATTTCGGCTTCGACAAGGCCACGGAAGTCATTCCGTACCTGAAGGGGCTCGGGATCACGCATCTCTATGCCTCGCCGGTGATGAAGGCGCGCAAGGGCTCGACGCATGGTTACGACACCGTCGACCACAGCCAACTCAGTCCCGAGCTCGGGGGCGAAGCCGGCTTCGCGCGGCTGAGCGAGGCGCTCAGGCAGCACGATCTCGGCCTCATCATCGACTTCGTGCCCAACCATGTCGGCGTTCATTTCGCCGACAATCCCTGGTGGCTGGATGTGCTGGAATGGGGCCAGGCTTCGCCGCACGCCGTCGCCTTCGATATCGACTGGGACCTCTTGCCCCACCGCGCCCGCGGCGGCGTGCTGCTGCCGATCCTCGGCTCCTCCTATGGCGACGCGCTGGAGCGCGGTGAGATCGAGCTGCGTTACGATCCCGATGAGGGAAGCTTTTCGGCCTGGTATTTCGAGCATCGCTTGCCCATCGCGCCCGAGCGCTATGGCGAAATCCTGCGGATGATCGTGAAGGAGGCGGACGCCGCCGAGACGGACGCCGGCAAGCGCCTGCTTTCGCTTGCTGCGCGCTACACGGGATTACGCCGCCCCAATCGCAAGGAAGCGCCGCGCTTCAAGTTGGAGCTCAAGGAGATCGCGGGCGCCGCCGACATCATCAGTCGCGGTCTTGCCGCCTATCGTGCCGCCAGGGACCGTCCCGCGCACACGCTGGCGCTGCATCACCTGCTGGAGCGCCAGAACTACAAGCTCGGACACTGGCGGCTGGCCTCCAGCGACATCAATTATCGCCGCTTCTTCGACGTCAACGGGCTCGCTGGCCTGCGCGTCGAGGACCCCGGCACCTTCGCCGCCACGCATCGGCTGGTGAAGCAGCTCGTTGCCGACGGCAAATTGCAGGGGATCCGCCTCGATCACATCGACGGCCTGCGCGATCCCGCGCAATATTGCCAGCGGCTCCGCCGGCTGGTGCGCGATGCGCAGGGCAAGACACAACCGTTCTATACGGTGATCGAAAAGATCCTCTGCGAACACGAGCACCTGCCGCATTTCGCCGGCGTCCAGGGCACCACCGGCTACGAGTGGATGAACGTCATCACGCAAGTGCTGGTCGACGCCAAGGGGCTGGAGGCGCTGGACGAGACCTGGCGCCAGATCAGCAACCGGCCGCCGCGGCTTGCGCCTTACGTCAAGGAGGCCAAGCGGCGCGTGCTGGAGACGCTGCTGACCAGCGAATTCACGGTGCTGACGCGCCTGCTCGCGCGCATTGCCAACGGGCATTATTCGACGCGCGACTTCTCAGCCGACAGCCTGCGGCAGGCACTCGAACTCTATGTGCTGCATTTCCCGGTCTATCGCACCTATCTGACCACGGCCGGGGCGACCGCACACGACCGCAAGCTGATCGAGGACACCATCGCGCGCGCCCGCGCCGAATGGTTCGCCGCCGACGAAGGCATCTTCGACTTCCTGCGCGATGCCCTGACCATGGATCTGCTCAAGCCCGGCCGGCCCCCGCACAGCACGCCGCGCGTGCGCCGCTTCGCGCTGAAGGTGCAGCAGTTCACCGGACCGATGATGGCGAAGTCGCTGGAGGACACCGCGTTCTACCAGTTCCATCGGCTGCTGGCGCTGAACGAGGTCGGCGGCGATCCCGCGAGCACCGGCCTTACCGTTCCCGCCTTCCACGAGGCGATGCGGGCGCGCGCCAGGGAGTGGCCGCAAGGGATGACGGCGACCGCCACCCACGACACCAAGCGCGGCGAGGACTCCCGCGCCCGAATTGCGGCGCTGAGCGAAATTCCCGGCGAATGGACCAGCGCGGTGTCGCGCTGGAAGGTGTTGAATGCGCCGCATCTTGCGCTCCACGGCAATCTGCGCGCACCGTCGGCGACGTTCGAATACATGCTCTACCAGACCCTGCTCGGCGCCTGGCCGCTGCAGGGGCCGCTTGATGCAAGCTTCGTCGAGCGCATCCAGGCCTATGCGCTCAAGGCCGCGCGCGAGGGCAAGGAGGAGACGAGCTGGCTCAACCCGCACGAGGCCTATGAGAGCGGTCTCAAGAGCTTCATCGGGACGATCCTCGATCCCGCGCTGTCAGGCGAATTCCTGGAGGCGCTGCAAGCCCTGGCCCGCCGTCTCGCGCTGCTCGGTGCGTTGAACTCGCTGAGCCAGCTCACGCTCAAGGCGACACTGCCGGGCGTGCCCGACTTCTATCAAGGCACCGAATTCTGGGATTTGTCGCTGGTCGATCCCGACAATCGCCGCCCCGTGGATTTTGCCGCGCGCGATACGGCGCTGGCGTCATTGAAAACACCGGACTGGACCGCCCTGACCAGAACCTGGCCCGACGGCCGGCTCAAGCTCGCCTGGACGCGGCAGCTGCTCAGGCGGCGCAACGAGCTCGCCGACGTTTTCGCGCAAGGCGACTACCAGAAGCTGGAGGTGCGCGGCACGCATGCCGAGCACGTCATCGCGTTCGCCCGTCGCCGCGGCCGCGCCGCCGCGATCGTCGTGGTCGGACGCCAATTTGCGCCGTTCACGCAAGCGGGCCGGCAATGGCCCGCAATCGAAGGTTTCGATGCGACCGTCGATATCACGGGCTATGCCGCGGCGGGACTTGCAGGCAACGCACTGCCGATCGTACAGGCTTTCCGCGATCTTCCGGCGGCCGTCATTGCGGCCCGCGCAGCAAGCGCCATCAGGCCCGCGCGGCAGCGCGCCAGCGCCTGAAACGATAGCGGTACGACGACCCCACCTCGTTTAGGTGGACGGGATGAGCGAGACTCGCGCGTGGATTTGACAACGCGAGGGACGCTCGTTCCATGCATCAAGACAGACATCAAGACGGGCATGATGCCGCCTCCTATCAGCGGATCGAGGTGATCACAGGGGAGAGGCGACGGCGCAGTTGGAGCGATGCGGAGAAGGCGCGGATCGTGGCCGAGAGTGCCGATCCGGAGACGAGCATTTCCGAGGTGGCTCGACGCAACGGGGTGAACCGGGGACTGCTCAGTGTGTGGCGGCGCCAGGCGCGGCTCGCGTCGAGCGAAGCGCCGCAGTTCGTGCAAGTCAGGCTCCAGGCCGCCGTCGAGGCGCAGCCGAACGCGATCGATAAGGCGCATGTTCTGACGGATCCGGCCGAGCGGATCGAGGTGATGATCGCGGGCGCGACGGTGCGCGTGCCCGTCGGCGTCGACGCCGCGACGCTGGAGCGCGTGCTGGCGGCGGTGAGATCGACGCGATGATCTCTTTCGGTCCAATGGTCCGTGTGTTCGTCGCGACGCAGCCGATTGACTTTCGTAAAGGCGTTCATGGCCTTGTCGCGCTGGTAGCGGAGGGATTAGGCGGCAAGCCCTACAGCGGTGACGTTTATGTCTTCCGATCGAAGCGATCGGATCGTTTGAAGCTACTGGTTTTTGACGGCTCGGGAATGGTTCTAGCGACGAAGTGGCTGGAGAATGGGGGCTTTGCCTGGCCACCTGTTCGCGAGGGTACGATGCCGGTGACGGGGGCGCAACTGGCGATGCTGATTGAAGGTCTTGCGGAGTGGTCGCGTGTGGTCCCGAAGGTGACGAAGCGGCCGACGAAGGTTGCCTGAAGCGTCTTGTTTTGCTGGCGATTGCGAGTGCGTTCGTGTAGCTCTGCGATATGGCGCTTCGCCCCGAAGATCTCCCCTCTGACCCTGCGGCTCTTGCCGAGATGGTGCTGGCTTTCGAAGGCGAGAACGATGATCTGCGCGCAGAGATCGCCACGTTGAAGAGCCTGATCTTCGGCGCACGATCGGAGCGCGCGGCGATCGTCTGCGCCGAACAGATCGCGTTTGATCTGGAACGGACCGCCGGCTCACAGCTCCCGGCCAATGACGACAAACCGGACGCGCCGCGGCCGGAGCGGCGCAAAGCGAAGCGCAACATCGGCGCGCTGCCGGCGCATCTGCCTCGGGTCGAGCGGGTGATCGAGCCGGCGTCCACGCTGTGCCCGTGCTGCACGGGTCAGATGCATCGGATCGGCGAGGAGAGCAGCGAAGCGCTCGATCGGGTTCCCGCGTGGCTGCGCGTGCTCCGCACGATCCGTCCAAAATACGCCTGCCGCTCCTGTGAGGGCCCGATTGTCCAGGCCCCGGCACCGGCGCGGCTCGTCGAGGGCGGCATGGCAACGACGGCGCTGATCGCGCATATCGCCGCGGCCAAATATGCCTGGCAATCGACGCTCTATCGCCAGACGCAGATCCTGGCGGGTCAGGGTGTCGTCGTCGACCGTCAGACGCTGGCGCGCTGGATGGGGAGCGCGGCGTGGCTGGTCAGGGGCCTCTACGATCTGCAACTGAAGACTATGCACGGCTTCGAGCGGCTGTTCTGCGACGAGACGCCGATGCCAGTGCTCGATCCGGGACGCGGCCGCACGAGGATCTGCCAGTTCTGGGCGCACGCGACGGACGATCGGGCGTGGAAGGGGCCGGCGCCGCCGGCGGTCGCCTACGTGTTCGCAGGTGGTCGCGGCAAAAAGGAGATCGTGGCGCAGTTAGCCGGCTTCGAAGGCGTGCTGCAAGTCGACGGCTATGCCGCCTACGCCTCGCTGGCGGGCGATGCGATGATGTCGGGCCAGATCCAGCTGGCGTATTGTCTCGTTCACGCGCGCCGCAACTTCGTGAGGGTGCACAAGACGACGAACTCACCCTTCGCCGCGGAGGTCATCGAGCGCATTGCGGCCGTCTACGCGATCGAGGAGAGGATCCGCGGTCTCGATGCTGGGGAACGCCGCGCGACGCGACAGGCCGAGACGAAGCCGCTGATGGAGGCGTTGAGGGCCCGTCTGATCGCGGTGAAGGACGGGATCTCCCGCCGCTCGACGCTCATCAAGGCGATCGACTACATGCTCGAACGCTGGCAGGGCCTGACGACGTTCCTGGATGACGGGCGGCTCGAGCCGGACACCAACACGGTCGAACGATCGATCAGGCCAATTGCGATCGGAAAAAAGAACTCGTTGTTCAGTGGTGACGAAGGCGGGGGCGAGACCTGGGCGATACTCGCTTCGCTTCTTAACACAGCGAAATTGAATGGCCTCGACCCCGAGGCGTATCTCGTCGACGTTCTCGATCGCATGGTGAGCGGCGCCACGAAGACCAACCAGCTTCACGAACTTCTGGCCTGGAACTGGAAGGCCGCACGCGAAGCCGAAAAGCGGGCCGTGGCATGACGAAGCCGAAGCAAGGGCGGGGAACGCGAAAAGCACGCAAGACGACGATGGCGGACTATGCCATGTCGTTCGAACGGCTCGGGCAATGGATCAGCAAGCGCGCCAGGTCGCCGACGCTTCGGCATCCGCGGGCGACGTCGCTCTCCATGCTCGATGGCGCGGTGGCCGCGGTCGTCGCCGGGCCGGTCTCGATGGCGTCCGAGGAATGGGTGTGCCCGCTCCTCGGCGTAGATCCCGACGCCTTCAATCACGACACCGAGGAGTTCTCGGCAATCGCCGCCACGCTGATGCGCCACAACGCTATCAGCGAGACGCTGTCGACGAGACCGGAGAGCTTCGAGCCGCTGTTCGTGCGATCACCGGACGGCGAAGTCGACCCGCAGCCCTGGTGCATGGGCTTCTACGCCGTCATGAAGCTTCGGCTTCTCGTCTGGTCGCGGCTTCTCCCCCCGAATGGAACCGAACACCTTATGCTGCGGCCGATCTTGGTCCATTGCATCGACGACGCCGGTCGACCCTTGCTACCCCCGGCCCGGCGCACGCTGGGAACGCAGCCCATCATCCAAAACGCCTGGCGCAACATTCCAGCAACCGTCGAGGCCCTCCGGCAGTTCTGGATGCCTATACGCTTCAAGCGCGGTGCGTAGGCCGTCCGCACCAAGTCCGTGGCTCCGTGGGCCTCTCGTACCGTTTACCCTGAAACTCACTTTCCATCGTCCTTGGTCAGCAGCAACTGCCCGCGCTTCTTGATGGTCGCCTGCGCCATCTCGGCAAAGCGCTGCAACAGCCACGGCAAGACCACCTGAACCTTGACGTGATCGTCGGCGACGTCGACCTGACCGGTCGCGATCTGCCCGAGCGCACGGATGCGGAAATTCATGCTGTCGCCGCTCCAGCGCTCCTCCTCGACCTGCAGCACGGGAATGCTGGCCGTCGCGCGGCCAAGCCCGCTCTTGAGCCGGCGCACCGCCTCCTCGCGGCCGAGACGATGCGGAATGGAAACGACAAACGGTGCTGACATGGCTCTGCCCCCGTGCTGCTTGATCCTCACTTAGTGATGCCGGCTGCAACCATAAAGGTTCCATGCAAGTTGATCCGTCAGCCGTTGTTTCAACGACGGAACTATAAAACCTGCGGCAAGTTGCCCTCGCACACGGGACAGGTGCAAACGACCCTTTCCACAAGGGCTGGAGGAGACTCGCATGTCAATCGGCACGATCATTCTGATCATTCTGGTCATCGCCCTGCTCGGCGGCTTCAGCGGCATCGGCGGCGGCCCGTTCTACGGCACCGGCTATTACGGCGGCGGCGGCCTCGGGCTGGTCATCGTCATCCTGCTGATCCTGCTGCTCATGGGACGGATTTAGCAACCCGGCGAAGACCTCGTAGGGTGGGCAAAGGCGCTCTTGCGCCGTGCCCACCACTTCGGGCGAAAGAAAGACGGTGGGCACGCTTCGCTTTGCCCACCCTACGAGACCGGCCTTCGTCGCAACAGCGACAGACCTACTTCTTCCCCGCCAGCTTCTTCATTGCCGCCTTGACCGGCGCAGCCGCATCGTCGTAGCCCTCCCACGCCTTCGAACGCGCCAGCAGGCCGGGTACGGTCCTCACCGTATATTTCTTCGGATCGAGATCGCCCTTCACCTGCGCCCAGGTCACGGGCATTGACACGGTCGCGCCGGCACGCGCGCGCGGCGACAGCGGGGCTACCGCCGTCGAGAGCCGATCGTTGCGGAGATAATCCAGGAAGATCTTTCCGTTGCGCAGCTTCTTCGACATGTTGAGCAGATAGCGTTCGGGATCGTCATCGACCATCCACTGGCAGATTCCTTGCGCAAACGCCTTGGCCTCCTTCCAGCTCACCTTGTCGCGCGCGCCGTGCAGCAGCGGCACGACCACATGCAGGCCCTTGCCGCCGGTGGTCTTGCAAAAGCTCTCCATGCCGACAGCGGCGAGCCGCTGCCGCATCTCCTTTGCGGCTTCCACGACATCGGCGAAATCGACATCCGGTGCGGGATCGAGATCGAACACCAGCCGGCCCGGCGTGTCATAGGCATCCGGCGCGCAATTCCAGGGATGCAGCTCGAGGCCGCCGATCTGCGCCACCGCCGCGAGCCCCTCGACCCGGTCGATCTGCAGATACGGCTTGCGATCGCCGGAGACTTTTGCGAGCTCGAGCAGGTTCGAGGTCCCCTGCATGGCGTGGCGTTGAAAGAACTTTTCACCGCCGATACCATCCGGCGCGCGCACGATCGAGCAGGGCCGCCCCTTGAGATGCTCAATCATCCAGGGACCAACCGCTTCGAAAAAGCGCGCAAGATCGAGCTTCGTGACACCCGCGCCATCACCGCCGTCGGGCCACAGCTCCTTGTCCGGCTTCGAGATCACGACGCCCATGACCTCGGCCGTACCGGCATCCTTCGACCGCTTATCCGTCTTCGGCACAGCGCGCTTCCTGGTCGAGGGTTCGGCGAGCGCGGTATCGACAGGCGTCTCGGCTTCGACCTCCTCGGCCGGCTTGTCCTGCCGCAAGCCCTTGAACGCGGCCTGGCGGATATTGCCGTCTGCGGTGAAGCCGGCGAATTCGATCTCGGCGACGAGCTCCGGCCTCAGCCAGTGCACGTCGCGCGTCTTCTTCGGCGCGTTCTTGCCGCCGAATGGGCTTTCCTTGACCTCCATGGCCTTGAGGGATGGCATGATGCGCTTGACCGTGTCGGCGCCAAAGCCAGTGCCGACCATGCCGACAAAGGCGAGATGATCGCCGCGATGCACGCCGGCCATCAGCGAGCGGAATTTGCCATTGGTGGTCTTGTAGCCGCCGATCACCACCTCATGGCCGGCGCGGCATTTGGCCTTGGTCCAGCTCTCGGTGCGGCCGGAGCGATAGGGTGCGTCGAGCTTCTTCGACACCACGCCTTCCAGCTCGAGCTTGCAGGCCGATTGCAGCACGGCGTCACCGCCGCTCACGAAATGCTCGACATAGCGGATCTGGACCGACTTGCGCTTGCGCGCCTCCAGCAATTCCTTGAGCCGCGCCTTGCGCTCGCCGAGCGGCAGCCGGCGGTAGTCGAGGCCTTCGGCGAACAGGAGATCGAAAGCGAAGAAGATGAGATCCCCGGTCTTGCCGTCCGACAGCGCGGCCTGGAGCGAGGAGAAATTCGGCGCTCCGTTGTGATCGAGCGCGACGATCTCGCCGTCGATCATGGCATCCGGCAGCGAAATCGCCTCCTTCGCGATCGACGCGAATTTGTCGGTCCAGTCCAGGCCCTTGCGCGTCTTCAACGTCGCCTCGCCGTCCTCGACCCGAAGCTGCACGCGATAGCCGTCGAACTTGATCTCGTGGCACCAGCCCGCGCCGGCCGGCGGCCGCTCAACCGACGTGCAGAGCTGCGGCGCCACGAAATCCGGCATCGCCGAGACCTTCCTGGCATTCGTCGCCGTCGTCGCCTTCTTTCCCGTCTTCCTGGCCTTCAACGCCGTGCGCGGCGCCGGCTGGACGGTCCTGCCTTTCGTCTCCTCGGTCCGATTGGACTGCCAGACCGCATCCGCCTTGGCCCTGCCCGTGCCCTTCGCCAGCATGAACGGCTTTGGCGCCCGGCCCTTGCCTTCGGCGATCTGCTCCATCGCGCGGCCGGAGGCGACCGAGGTGTCCTCGTCGAGAACGTCGTTGGCCTTGCCTTCGCGGGCATAGTCGTCGCGATGCTTGATCAGCAGCCAGTTGGTGCGTTTTTCGCCGCCGCGGTTGCGCATGCGTACGAGCACCCAGCTGCCCTGCAGCTTGTCGCCGTGGAGCGTGAACTTGAGGTCGCCTTTCTTGAAGCCGGCTTCGGGATCGTCGGATTCCCACGTGCCGCGGTCCCACAACATCACGGTGCCGCCGCCATATTGGCCTTCCGGAATCGTGCCTTCGAAGTCGCCATAGTCGAGCGGGTGATCCTCGACCTCGACCGCCAGGCGCTTGTCGTGCGGATCGAGCGAAGGCCCTTTCGTCACGGCCCAGGACTTGAACACGCCGTCGAATTCGAGCCGGAAATCGTAGTGCAGGCGCGTGGCATCATGCTTCTGGATCACGAAGCGCCGCTGTTCCGATGGCGCCACCGCGGTCTTGCCGGATGGCTCGGGCGTCTTCTCGAAGTCACGCTTCTGTCGATAGGTGGAGAGTTTTCGCAGCACGACCGGTCCCGCTTCTCTTTCGGCTTTCGAGCCTATCACGGCAAAAGTCCCACCCGGAACCAAAACCCGATCGCGAGGTTGGGGTTCCAAAACGTCTTGAAAACGCTGGAGAATGAAATGGCCCCCCGTGCCTATTGGAAGGGAACGCTGAAGCTGTCGCTGGTCAGTTGCCCTGTCGTGCTCTATCCCGCGACGACGGCCGCCGAGAAGACCCGGTTTCACATGATCAACCGCGAGACCGGCAACCGTCTCAAGCAGCAGATGGTCGATGCCGAGACCGGCGACGTCGTCGAGAGCGACCAGAAGGGGCGCGGCTACGAACTGCGCAAGGGCAAATATGTGGAGATCGAGCCGGAGGAGCTCGAGGCGGTGCAGATCGAGAGCAATCACACCATCCATCGAGAGTTTTGTGCCGAGCGAGGAAATCGACCAGCGCTACCTCAACCATCCCTATTACATCGCGCCCGACGGCAAGGCCGCGGCCGACGCTTTCGCGGTGATCCGCGATGCCATGAAGGATCAGGATCGCGTGGCGCTCGCCAAGATCGTGCTCACCAACCGCGAGCACATCATCGCGATCGAGCCGCTCGGCAAGGGCCTGCTCGGCACCACGCTGCGCTATCCCTACGAGCTCCGCGACGAGGACCAGTTCTTCGACGACATCAAGAGCCCGAAGATCACCAAGGACATGGTCGAGCTCGCCGGCCACATCCTGCACACCAAGGCCGCGCATTTCGACCCCGCCGAGTTCAAGGACGAGTACGAGACCGCGCTGAAGGCGCTGGTGAAGCGCAAGGCCAGCGGCAAGAAGATTGAACTGCCCGAGCCCGAGGAACGCCCGAGCAACGTCGTCAGCCTGATGGATGCGTTGAAGCAGAGCCTGAAGGGGCGCGGCGGGAAGAAGTCGGCGGCGAAGTCACACGCGCGCCGCGCGACGGGACGGCAGCGAGCCGCGCGGAAGACGCACCGGGCAGCGGCGAGGCATCGGAAGGCGGGCTAGTTTTCTTCGTCGTTCCGGGGCGCCTCGAAGAGGCGAACCCGGAATCTCGAGGTTCTCAGGTGCGCAAGTGCGCACCATAGTTCGATGCTTCGCATCGCCCCGGAACGACGGCTAATCAATCCCCCGCCTTCAGATATCGTAGGGTGGGCAAAGGCGCAACGCGCCGTGCCCACCAACTTTCCATGATCGCGATGGATGGTGGGCACGCTCCGCTTTGCCCACCCTACGGGTCTGCGGGAATCAATCCCCCGCCTTCAACCGGTAGCCGATCCCCGTCTCGGTCAGCACATATTGCGGACGCTCCGGATCGGCTTCGATCTTCTGCCGGAGCTGGCGGACATAGACGCGCAGGTATTGCGCATCAGTCAGCTCGTCCCAGAGCTCCTTGAGCAGGAATCTGTGGGTCAGCACCTTGCCGGCGTGCTGCACCAGGACGCGCAGGAGGTCATATTCCTTCGGCGACAGTTTGACGTCGCGCTCGCCGACCTTGACGATGCGGCGCACGAGATCGACGGAGAGATCGCCGGTGCGAAACACCGGGCGCTCGCCCTGGACCTGGAGCTGGTGCCGCAGCGCGGCGCGCAGGCGCGCCAGAAGCTCGTCCATGCCGAACGGTTTTGTCAGATAATCGTCGGCACCGAGATCGAGCGCCTGCACCTTGCCGGCCTCGTCGCCCCGGCTCGACAGCACCACGATCGGCACGGCCTCGTTGCGGGCCCGGATGGTGCGCAGCAGCTCATGGCCCTGGATGTCGGGCAGGCCGAGATCGAGGATGATCAGTGCGGGCCCTTCAGCGAGCTTTTCCAGCGCCGACTTGCCGTTCGGTGCTTCCAATATCTCATAGCCCTGCGTCGTCAGCCCCATCCGCAACAATTTGCGGATCGGCGGCTCGTCGTCGATGACCAGGACCTTGATTGCGGCAGCGCTCATGCGGCGGTATCCAATGCGTGGGTCTGCGCAGGAACCGGCAGACGGATGGTGAGGATCGCGCCGCTCCGGTCGTTGCGGTTGGCAGCCGAAATCGTGCCGCGCATCGCCTCAATGAAGCCGCGGGAGATGGCGAGCCCGAGGCCCGTGCCGGGACGGACGTGATCGCCCTTCTGCGCGCGGTAGAACTTGTCGAACACGCTCTCGAGCTCGTGGGGCGGAATGCCGTCGCCTTCGTCGGCAACCTCCAGCACCACCTGATCCCGCTCGCGCCGGCTCCGGATCGAGATGGTGGTGTCGGGCGGCGAATATTTTGCCGCATTGTCGAGCAGGTTGAACAGCACCTGCTCGAACAGCACGGCGTCCAGCTGCAGCATCGGCAGATCGGCGGCCAGCACCAGCTCGATCTTGTGCGCGGTCAGGATCTTGCTGGCGCGGCACAGCGCGCTGCCGATGATCTCGCCGAGATCGTGCAAGGCCGTGTTGGGCACGATGGCGCCGGACTCGAGCTTTGTCATGTCGAGGAGATTGGCAATGAAGCGGTTGAGCCGCTCGGATTCGTCGATCACGGTGGCGAGCAGATCGCGCTTCTCGGTGTCGGACAAGGCACCGGCGAGATCGCGCATGGTCGAGGCCGCCCCCAGCACGGAGGCGAGCGGCGTCTTCAGGTCATGCGAGATCGAGGTCAAGAGAGCAGAGCGCAGCCGCTCGGATTCGACGGTGCGCTTGACGCGATCCATGTCCTCGACAAGCAGCACGCGCTCGATCGCGAGCGCGCCCTGGTCGACCAGCGCGTCCAGCAGCCGGCGTTGGTCCGGCGTCAGCAGCGGGCCGGTGCGGTCGTTGTCGATGCCGATGGCGCCGATCAGGCCGCGCCCGGTGCGCATGGGCAGGAACAGCCGCTTGGCACCCGGCAAGGTGTCCGAGCCGCGGCCGGCCGAACGATCGTTGCTCCAGGCCCAATTGGCGGCGGCGAGATCGGCCTGATCGAGCTCGTCCTCCGGCGGATAGCCGGATTTCACCGTCAGCAGGCCCTCTTCCGGCAGCAGCAGCACCACACGCACCTTCAGCATCAGCGCGATCTGGTAGGCCGTCGCCCACAGCACATCGTCGAGCGTAGCCGTTCCGGCGAGCTTGCGGCTGAAAGCGTAGAGCTGCTCGGTCATCCTGATCCGGCCGATCGCGGTATCGGCCTGCGTACGCACGCGTCCCGCAACGTTCGACACCACGAACGCAATCAGCATGAAGAAGAAGAAGGCCGCGACGTTGGTCGGATCGGTGATGGTGAACGTATAGACCGGCGGCAGGAAGAAGAAATTGTAGGCCAGCGACGCCGCGACACTCGCAAGCAGCGACGGCCACAGCCCGTAGCGCACGGCAACGGCCACCACCGCGGTGAGGAACATCAGGTCGACGTTCTCGACGCCGAAATACGGCTTGATGGCCACGGCGGCAGCAAGGCCAACCGCGGTGATCCCGAGCGCCTTGAGATAGGGCCGAGCATCGAACGGTTCGGATCGCGCAGCGGTTTGCACCGCTGTCTTCGGCGCCGCCTCTGCGGAGAGCTCATCGCCGGGAATGACGTGAACGCTGATGTTGCCCGCGCCACGCACCAGATCATGCACCACCGAGCCGCGCGTCATCTCGAACCAGCGCGAGCGGGTCGACTTGCCGATCACGATCTGGGTGACGTTGTTGGCTTGCGCGAAGTTGATGACGTCGTCGGCGATGCGGCGGCCGACGGCGGGAATTGTCAAGGCTTCGCCGCCCAGCGATTCCGCGAGCCGCAGCGTATCGGCCAGCCGGTCGCGCTCCTCGTCGGACAATTGCAGGGATCGCCGGGTCTCGATCGAGATCGCGGTGAACGGCGCATGCAGCCGGTCGGCCAGCCGCTTGGTATAGCGCACGAGGCCGGCGGCACGCGGATCCTCGCTGACACAGACCAGGATGCGCTCGCCCGCGGCCCAGGGGCCGGCGATCGCATTCGCCTGCATGTGGCTGAGAAGCTGCTCGTCGACCCGTTCGGCCGTCCGTCGCAGCGCGAGCTCGCGCAGCGCGGTCAGATTGCCGGGCGAGAAATAATGCTCCAGCGCCCGCTCGGCCTGTTTGGGGACATAGACCTTGCCCTCCCTCAGCCGCTGGATCAGATCGTCGGGCGTGAGGTCGATCAGCTCGATGGCGTCGGCGCGGTCGAACACCGAATCCGGCACGGTCTCGCGTACCCGCACATGGGTGATCTGGGCGACGACGTCGTTCAGGCTCTCGATGTGCTGGATGTTGACGGCGGTGTAGACGTCGATGCCGTGGGATAGCAGCTCCTCGACATCGAGATAACGTTTGGGATGGCGGCTGCCGGCCGCATTGGTATGGGCGAGCTCGTCGACCAGCGCGATTTGCGGCCGCCGCGCGATCACGGCGTCGAGGTCCATCTCCTCGACCGTCTGGCCGCGGTAGTCCAGCCTATTGCGCGGGATCACTTCCAGCCCCCGCACCAGCGCCTCGGTCTCGGCGCGGCCATGGGTCTCGACAAAGCCGACCACGACATCGATGCCCGTCTTGCGCCTCGCGTGGGCGCTCTGCAGCATCTCGTAGGTCTTGCCGACGCCGGGGGCGGCGCCGACGAAGATCTTCAGCTTGCCGCTCGCGCTCTCCTCCCGCCGCGCAGCTTCCAGCAGCGCCTCGGGAGACGGACGTTGTTCGGGATCGCGGCGCTCTCGGACCATGTTGTCAATATAATCATCTGCGCACCGCGAGCCTAGACCGCTACTTGGCCACAGCGCGATCCAGCGCGAGGTTCAGCGCCAGTACGTTAACGCGGGGTTCGCCCAGCAGGCCGAACAGACGGCCCTGGACGTTGGCAGCCACGATCTGCTTCACAGCGTCCTGCGGCATATTCCGGGCCTTGGCGACGCGCGGCACCTGAAATTCCGCGGCTTCCGGCGAGATGTCGGGGTCGAGGCCGCTGGCCGACGTGGTGACAAGATCGACCGGCACCGGCGCATTCGGATTCTCGGCCTTCAGCTTGTCCACATCCTCCTTCAGCCGGTCAGCCAGCGCCTTGCTGGTCGGGCCGAGGTTGGAGCCACCCGAATTGGCAGCGTTGTAAGGCGCCGAAACCGTCTTGGTCGAATCATTCGGGTCCGGGGCCAGCGTCGCCGAGGGGCGGCCGTGGAAGTACTTGTCGTCCTTGAACTCCTGCCCGATCAGGGCGGAGCCGACCACCTTGCCGTCGCGCTCGATCAGGCTGCCTTGCGCCTGCGCCGGAAAGATCGCCCCGGCAATGGCCGTCATCGCGAGCGGATAAGCGAGGCCCGTGATGGCGGTGAGCACCAGCAAGAGGACGATGGCGGGGCGGATTTCTCTGAGCATGTTACGTCTCCTAAGTCTTCGTCACCGTGCGGGACGCCGCGCGTCCTGCACCACAACGATCAAGCCAGGTGCAAGGCGGTCACGACGAGGTCGATCGCCTTGATGCCGATGAAGGGAATGACGATGCCGCCAAGCCCGTAGATCAAGAGGTTGCGGCGGAGCAGCGCGCCGGCACCGACGGCGCGATAGGCGACGCCCTTCAGCGCGAGCGGGATCAGCGCAATGATGATCAGCGCGTTGAAGATGATCGCCGACAGGATGGCGCTCTGCGGGCTCGACAGGTTCATGACGTTGAGCACGTTGAGCTGAGGGTAGAACGCCAGGAACATCGCCGGGATGATCGCAAAGTATTTTGCGACATCGTTGGCGATCGAGAACGTCGTCAGCGCACCGCGCGTCATCAGGAGCTGCTTGCCGATCTCGACCACCTCGATCAGCTTGGTCGGGTTGGAGTCGAGGTCGACCATGTTGCCGGCCTCGCGGGCGGCCTGCGTGCCGGTGTTCATGGCGACGCCGACATCGGCCTGGGCAAGCGCCGGCGCGTCGTTGGTGCCGTCGCCGCACATGGCCACCAGCTTGCCCTTGGCCTGCTCGTCGCGGATCAGCTTGAGCTTGTCCTCGGGGGTTGCCTGCGCCAGGAAGTCGTCGACACCGGCTTCCGCCGCAATGGCGGCTGCCGTCATCGGGTTGTCGCCGGTGATCATGATGGTGCGAATGCCCATGCGGCGCAGCTCGGCGAAGCGCTCGCGGATGCCGCCCTTGACGATGTCCTTGAGCTGGATGACGCCGAGCAGCCTGCCATCCCTGGCGACCGCAAGCGGCGTGCCGCCGGCCTTCGAGATCTCGTCGGCAATGGTCTGGATCTCGCGGCCGAGCTCGGAGAGCCCGCCGGGCTGAAGGGCACGCGCGGTGTTGCCGGAGGCAACCGCCAACGGCGCGCGGCCGCCGACATAGTTCAGCATCGCATCGACCGCGCCCTTGCGCACCGACGAGCCGCCGGCATCGACGCCGCTCATGCGGGTCTGTGCCGTGAACGGGATGAAGGTGGCACCTAACTCGGCCATATCGCGGCCGCGGATGCCGTATTTCTCCTTCGCCAGCACGACGATGGAGCGGCCTTCCGGGGTCTCGTCGGCGAGCGAGGCGAGCTGGGCGGCGTCCGCCAGCTCCTGCTCGGTCACGCCGCGAACGGGGCGGAACGCGGTCGCCTGCCGATTGCCGAGCGTGATGGTGCCGGTCTTGTCGAGCAGCAGCGTGTCGACGTCACCGGCGGCTTCGACCGCGCGGCCGGACATCGCCAGCACGTTGAAGCGCACCAGGCGGTCCATGCCGGCGATGCCGATCGCCGACAAGAGCGCGCCGATGGTGGTGGGGATCAGCGTCACGAACAGCGCGACCAGCACGATCACCGAGATCGAGCCGCCGGCATAGGCCGCGTAGCTCGGAATGGTGACGGTGGCGAACACGAAGATGATGGTGAGGCCGGCGAGCAGGATGTTGAGTGCGATCTCGTTCGGCGTCTTCTGCCGCTCGGCGCCTTCGACCAGCTTGATCATGCGATCGATGAAGGTCGAGCCTTGCGCCGCCGTGATCCGCACGCGGATCCAGTCGGACAGCACCTGTGTGCCGCCTGTCACCGCCGAGCGGTCGCCGCCGGATTCACGGATCACCGGCGCGGACTCGCCGGTGATGGCGGCCTCGTTGACGGAAGCGACGCCCTCGATCACCTCGCCGTCGGAGGGAATGGTATCTCCGGCCTCGACCAGCACGACATCGCCGACCTTCAGGCTGGTGCCCGGGACCAGCTTGAAGGCCTGGCCGGCGCCGGTCAGGAGCTTGGCCTGGCTCTCGGTGCGGGTCTTGCGCAGCGATTCGGCCTGCGCCTTGCCGCGGCCTTCGGCCACCGCTTCCGCAAAATTGGCGAACAGCACCGTGAACCAGAGCCAGAGGATGATCTGGAAGGTGAAGCCCAGGCCGGCACCGCCCGTGACGATGTCGCGCAGGAAGATCACGGTGGTGAGCGCGGCCACGATCTCGACCACGAACATCACGGGGTTTTTGACCATCAGCCGCGGATCAAGCTTGGTGAAGGATGCGCGGATCGCGGGCAACACGATTCTGGGATCGAGCATCGCCGACATCGGAGCGCGCTTTTGCAGTTTCATCGTATCCATGGAGGTCACTCCAAACAATCAGAGTCAGAAGACTTGGCCGGCGTTCATCGCGAGCTGCTCGACGATCGGACCGAGCGCAAGTGCCGGGAAGAAGGTGAGGCCGCCGATGATCAGGATCACGCCGACGACGAGGCCGACGAACAGCCCGCCCGTGGTCGGGAACGTGCCCGCCGACGGCGGAATCGATTTCTTGGCCGCGAGCGAGCCCGCGATCGCCATCGCCGGAACGATCATGAAGAAGCGGCCGACGAACATCGCGGATGCGAGCGTGAGATTGTAGAAGAAGGTGTTGCCGGTGAGCCCTGCGAAGGCCGAGCCGTTGTTGCCGGTCGCCGAGGTGAAGGCGTAGAGCACCTCGGTGAAGCCGTGCGGGCCGGCATTCGCCATCGAGGCGACCGCCGCCGGATAGACCACGCCGACCGCGGTCCAGCCGAGATACATCAGCGGCAGCACCAGGATCGCGAGCATCGCCATCTTGACCTCGCGGGCCTCGATCTTCTTGCCGACATATTCCGGCGTGCGGCCGACCATCAGGCCGGCGACAAAGATCGCGAGCACGACGAACAGCAGCATGCCGTAGAGGCCGGCGCCGACGCCGCCGATGATGATCTCCCCTAACTGCATGTTGATCAGCGGGATCATGCCGCCGAGCGCAGTGAAGCTGTCATGCATCGCGTTGACCGCGCCGCAGGACGCCGCCGTCGTGATCACGGCGAACAGCGAGGAGGCGACGATGCCGAAGCGGACCTCCTTGCCCTCCATGTTGTCGCCGGTCAGGCCGAGAGCGTGGAGGGTCGAGGTGCCGTTCGCTTCCGCCCAGTAGGTGACGGCGACGCCGGCGACGAACAGCACGCCCATGACGGCGAGGATCGCCCAGCCCTGGCGCTGGTTACCGACCATGCGGCCGAACACGTTGGTCATGGCCGCGCCGATTGCGAAGATCGACAGCATCTGAACGAAGTTCGACAGCGCGGTCGGGTTCTCGAAGGGATGGGCGGCGTTGGCGTTGAAGAAGCCGCCGCCGTTGGTCCCTAACATCTTGATCGCAACCTGCGAGGCGACCGGGCCGACCGCGATGGTCTGCTTGGCGCCCTCGAGCGTCGTCGCCTCGACATAATCGCCCAACGTCTGCGGCATGCCCTGCCAGACCAGAAACAGCGTGTAGACGACGCAGATCGGCAGCAGCACATAGAGAGTGGTGCGGGTGACATCGACCCAGAAATTTCCGACCGTGCGCACCGAGGCGCGCGAGAAGCCGCGGATCAGGGCCACCGCCAGCGCGATGCCGGTTGCCGCCGACAGGAAGTTCTGGTGCGTCAGGCCGAGCATCTGAACGAGATAGGACAGCGTGCTCTCGCCGCCGTAATTCTGCCAGTTGGTGTTGGTGATGAAGGAGATCGCGGTGTTGAAGGAGAGATCTTGCGCGACCGCGCCCTGCCCGGCCGGATTGAACGGCAGCACGGCCTGGAGCCGCATCACGCCGTAGATAATGAGGAAGCCGCCAACATGGAACAGCAGCATGGCGACCGTATAGGTCACCCAGTGCTGCTCGCGCCTCTCGTCGACGCCGGAAATCCAGTAGATGCCGGCCTCGATGGGGCGCAGCACCGGCGACAGGAAGGTCCGCTCGCCGTTGAAAACGCGCGTCATGTACCAGCCGAGCGGTTTCGTGAGCGCGACGATGATGACGCAGAAAAGAATGATCTGGATCCAACCGATCATAGTCATGGTATTAACCCTTCAGACCTTGTGTCTGGCGCAACAGCGGCAGGAGCACCGCAAGCAGGCCGGCGACGAGCACGGTGTCGGCCAGCAGCAATTCGAGAAGCAGCAGCACGGGTCAGAACCGCTCGGGCCGCAGCAGCGCGTAGGTGAGGTAGACCAGGAGGCCGAACGAGACGGCGCCGGCGAGCGCATAATCGAAGATCATGGTCCGCTCCCTCACAGCCGTTCGCAGGCGTAGGTGTAGCCGATCGCGAGGGCGAAGAAGGCGAAGCCCAGCGCCAGCATCAGAATGTCCATCATGGCGATACTCCTCAATACGAGACGATATCCGGCATTGCCTGTCTCTGGATTCCCGGCAGGCCGCTTGCTGCAAGCAAATGCAACACGTGTCTCTCCCGGCCGGGAACTTCACCGCGCTGAAGTGCCATTGCGCACATAGGTTTTCGAGATGGGGCCTATGGCGACGTTATAGGAATCTCATAAAGGCCGGCACGCCGTGCCATCCGCCATGTGACACCGACAACGCATTCCGGGAGCACGCGCTTTGCAAGCCGTGCAGCGACGCAATCCACCGACGCTCTTGCTTCTCGTTGGTACGGCAGGCGACGGCCAAGGTCTTTTCAAAACGCCCTGCCTCTATAGGCCTCCACCTTCGGCGGAGACCGTTGTCGCGAATCTGTCGGTCCTATCCGGAAGAATCCGGGCACTTATGAAATCCCTATATCTCCCGCCCGATCCCCATCTCGTTTTCAAATGTCCTTCCAGCCATCTTGGAGAGGCCGGCCGACTGACCGACACCAATTCCAGGAGGCCTGACATGACCGTCGCTTTCCGTCACTACGATCCACCATCGCTCGGCGCGCGCCTTCGTCACGCGCAGGTTATGACGCGGCCGTTGATGCTCGACATCATGCATGGCTGCCGGCGCTTCCCCTCCCTCGGCCAGAGCGAGCGCACTGCGCGCGTCATGCGCCTGATCGACGCGGAGGCCTGGACCGATGCTGCGCTGGCGCTGATGGAGCTCGAGCTGCCGCTGTGGCAGGTTCGCCGCATCGCCTATGACGAGGGCGAATGGCACTGCGCGCTCTCGCGCGAGCGCGAACTGCCGGACTGGCTGGACGCGGCGGTCGAGGCACGCCACGCCGACCTCGCGCTCGCCCTGCTGTCGGCGTTCATCGAGGTCCAGGCGCTGGCCGCCGAGGCATCGCGGCCAAGCGTTCCCACGGTGCGCCCTGCCCCGGATCCGCTCTACGAGCCGGTTGCCTGCGAGAACTTCAGCTAAGCCAGCCGGACAGGTTCGCGCCTTGCCGCAATCTTCGAACACATCGCGCGCTCTGAGCCCGGCGCGGGTGATCGCGCGCTTTGCCGTGCGCGTCGTCCTGCTCGGAGCCTTTGCCGCGTTCGGCAGCATCGGCTTCGGCCGCAGCCTCGCCACCCTGCTCTGGATGTCGATCATTCTCTGCGCCGCCGTCGCGGTTCTACGGCGCGAGCAGCTGTTTGGCGCCGTCCTCAATCATTGGGACGAATGCGTCGCGTTCGGCGCGCTGTTCGCGCTAGTCCACCTTGCCAACGCGCAAAGCTGAACAGGAAGCTTTATGAGCTTCCTATGAGATCGCCACAGGGCCTCACTCGAAATCATATTCGCTTGAACAGATATTGATCGAACGGTGGCGGGCGCGCGCCCGCCACCGCCGTCAATCGGAAGGAATACGTCAATGAAGCTCGTCGAACCTCCCTCGTACAGCTCCCCTTCAACTATCGTCTTCATCGGCCGCAACCGCAGGGGACAATGGGTTGCGCAGGAGCAGAACGGCCTCTATGGCGGCCTGTTCGTCAGCCGCGCCGAGGCCGTCAAATACGCGCTGTTCGAGAACGGACAGCATCCCGAGACCATCGTCGAGCTCCCGCGCGAGATCGAGCTCGACATGGGCAAGCGCCCCGACATCATCGTCTCGCAGCGCGCCGCCTGAGCCGGCGCCAACAGGCGACATACCATGTTCATCCCTCCCTCAGCCTGGTTCACCGGCTTCATTCCAGACCTGCCGACGCCGTTCGACGCGGCTGACACGATCGATGTCAAGGCGTTCGCCGCACTCTGCGAGCGCCAGGTCGCGGCGGGCGTTCCCGCGATCGTGGTCTGCGAGACGGCCGGTGAGGCGCCGACGCTCTCCCCGGCGGAGCAGGAGCTCGTCATCCGCACCGCGGTAGAGGTCGCACGCGGCCGCGTGCGGATCATCGCCGGCGCGGTGTCGAATGCCACCAGCCACGCCATCGAGCTTGCGCGGCGTGCGGAAGCGGCCGGCGCCGACGCCGTGATGGCGGTGGTGCCCGCCTACAACAAGCCGATGCAGGAAGGAATGCTCGCGCATTTCCGCGCTATCGCCGGCGCGATCGGCCTGCCCGTGATCCTGCACGACGTTCCCTCCCGCACGCTGCGCCCGCTCGCCGACGAAACGCTTCTGCGTCTCGTCGAGTCCCGCCAGTTCGTGGGCCTGTGCGACGCAAGCGCCGACATCACCCGCCCGATGCGCCTCGCCCGGCTGCTGCCGGCCGGCTTTCGCCTGCTCTCCGGCGACGACGTCACCGCCTTCGGCTATATCGCGAGCGGTGGCGACGGCGCGATCTCGGAAATCTCCAACATCGCGCCCGATCTTTGCCGCACGATCTTCTCGCAGGTCAGGCAAGGCCGCCTGCAATCGGCGCGTTACCTGCACAAGCGCCTTGCCCCACTCATCACCTGCCTCGCCAAGGACAGCCCGGCGGCACTCAAGAGCGCCCTGAGCGTACTGGGTCTGATGTCGCCGGCCACGAGGCTGCCGATCGTGCCGCTGGACGCGGCCGCGCACCGGGAGCTGGTGCGGGCGTTCGCCGCGATCGCCGACGAGGAGCTGATCGACAGCGTCGGGGCCTGATACCTCGCGCGACGTTCGGATCTCGTATGCCTCCATCAGTCGACGACCATCACAGGCTGCTCTGCGCCTGGCAGCTGGCAGTGCTGCGCTTTGCCGTGACGCGAAGCGATTCCGACCGGCTCAATGTTGCCGCGCTCGCAGCCGAGCTCGATCGTCTTGGCGGCCGGCGCAGCGGCGAGGACTCGCTGCACTTCTTCCGGCGCACCAGTTCCCGTCTCTGCGCGGCCATCTGCGGCCAGCGGCAAGACGCGGAGGTAACCCTGGACTGTTTCTGCAAGCAGATCGACGAGCCGCGGCTACGGCTTGCCTTTGCCGCCGCCGTCGGGCTCGCGCGATCGAAGCCGGCACGATCCAAACCGCAACCGAAACGCGACCCGAACCTCTTCAGAGGACTGCCGGCCCGACCGCCAGCGCCTTTATGACTTTCCTATACGGCAGCCGCAGTGGTCACCTCGCAATCATACGCCGCGGTGGCCATCATACGAGACAGATCGGAGCGGCCGTCTCGCCGCACCGGATAAGGACTGAAAAAATGTCGATCCTGACACATGGCCTTGATCGTCCCTTCGTGGCTGAGCGTCCGGCGCGCTTCTCCGAGGCACGCAAGGCGCAGCTTAGAGGTTTCGCGCTCGGCGCACTGACGCTGCTCTCGATGGGGTGCGTGCTCACCGCGCTGATCGCGCTGAGGACCGCAATCTATGTCTGGCACATGCACGGCTGACCCGCAGGGAGGCCCCTATGACCTTGCAGATGTGTGAGGAGGCCGCCATGGCCGCAATTGCCCTTCAGGCTTCCCGTCACCGGGCCGACACCAGGCAGGTACCGGCATCGACGCTCAGGCCACTCGATCCGGATGTCGTCAGTGCCGCCATCCCCGCCTTCTTCATTGGACGCAACCGCGCCGGCCTCTGGGTGGCCCGCGAAGCGAATGGACGCGTCGGCGGTCTGTTCCTGTTCAAGAGCTCGGCGGTCGACTTCGCCAACCGCCAGAGCGCGCCGGTGCGCTGCGCCCTGGTATTCCCTGTCGAGACCTTCGAGCTCGACATCGAGAACCGCGGCAATCCCGTGATCGCGCTGGCGGAAGGAGCCAGGCAGCTTCTCGCGCGCATGGTCGCAAGGCTGAAGACATGATCGAGCTCAAGATCGCCATCCTGGTCGCATTGATGGGCGCATTGCTGCTCGGCATGCGCACCAGTGCGACGCCCGCGTCGGACAAGTAGCGTGCAGCTTCTGAAGGGAAATCTCGAGCACGCTGTCACCACGACGATCCTGACCATGACGCTGAGCCTGGTCTGGGGCGCGATCCTGACGATCGTGATCACGCTCGTTGCGCGCGGGCTCGGCGCCTGACCCTCACCTCTTATCCGCCTCGATCAGCCGCGCCAGCTCCGCCGCCGTCGGCCGCGATGCTGGGCGAGATCGGCGCCGCCTTCGACCGCGCCGAAAAGGAAGCCGAGATGGTGGTGCTGCGCTCGGCCCGGCCGGACATCTTCTCCGCCGGCTTCGATCTGAAAGTGTTCGCCTCGGGCGATGCCGCCAAAAGCCTCGAGATGGTCCGGGCCGGCGCGGAGCTTGCGCTGCGGCTGATGGCGTTTCCGCATCCGACCATCGGCGTGATGGAGGGCCATGCCTATCCGATGGGGACCTTCCTGCTGCTCGCCTGCGACGTCAGGCTGGGTGCACGAGGGCCGCACCGCATGGGTCTGAACGAGGTCGCGATCGGCATCGCACCGCCGAGCTTCGCCATCGAGCTGGCGCGCAGCCGCCTGCATCCGGCCTGGCTCAGCCACACCGCCACGCTGGGCAAGATGTACGAGCCCGACGAGGCGCTGACGGCAGGCTTCCTCGACCGCGTGGTTGCGCCGGAGGTCATCGACCATACCCTCGAGGAGATCATCGCGGCCTTGCGCGCGATCCACAAGCCATCGCATGCGACCGCAAAGAAGCGCCTGCGCCAGCCGGTCATGGACGCCATGCGGGCGGCGATCGATCGTGAATTGACCATGGCTGCCTATGAGGCAAGCAACCGGGCGCGCAGCGCGGTCGCGATGCCGGCCTGAGGCCTCGTATCCCGCGGAAAAAGGCTTCGCCTAAAAGTACTTGCCGATCTGGCGCAATTTCACGGAACCGTGTAGATCGGTTTCATGAGCACAAGCAGCGTCAACGTCGTCGCCCACCCCCTGATCCAGCACAAGCTCTCCCTGATGCGGGAGAAGGACCGCTCGACCAAGAGCTTTCGCGAGATCCTCAACGAGATCGGGATGCTGCTCGGCTACGAGGTGACGCGCGACCTGCCGCTCGAGCTGGTCGAGATCGAGACGCCGATCGCGGCCATGCAGGCGCCGAAGATCGCCGGCAAGAAGCTCACGCTGGCGCCGATCCTGCGCGCCGGCGTCGGCTTCCTCGACGGCATGCTGGCGCTGATGCCCTCGGCGCGCATCGCCCATATCGGGCTCTACCGCGACCCCGAAACGTTGCAGGCCGTGGAATATTACTTCAAGGCGCCGCAGGACCTGTCCGACCGCACCGTGATCCTGATGGATCCGATGCTGGCGACCGGCAACTCGGCTTGCGCCGGCGCGTCCCTGCTCAAGGACCGCGGCGCCCGCGACATCCGCTTCGTGTGCCTTTTGGCCGCGCCCGAGGGCATCGCCAGGTTCCAGAGCGAACACCCTGACGTGCCGGTCTGGACGGCTGCGATCGACGAGCGGCTCAACGACCACGGCTATATCGTGCCGGGCCTGGGCGATGCCGGCGACCGGATGTTCGGCACCAAGTAGACAGGTTTGCGCGATCGGGTTACTCCGGTTGCCATGAGCGCCGACGAACTCTCGCTGCAATCGCTAATCCGGGTCGAGGCAGCCGCCGATCCTGTCTTCGTATTCGACGGCACACCCGTCTCTCGCGCCGAATTCTCGGCAAAGGTCGAGAAGAGCGCCGCCTGGCTTGCGGCCCAAGGCATCGGCAAAGGCGACGTCGTCGCGGTCTGGCTGGTCAACCGGGTCGAATGGATCGCACTGCTGTTCGCCGCCGCCCGCCTCGGCGCGGTCGTCGCCGCCGTCAACACGCGCTACCGCAGCGCGGAAGTCGCGCATCTGCTTCGCGTTTCCGGCGCAAGGTTGATGGTGGTCGAGGCGGCGTTCCGCTCGATCGATTTTGCCGCCATTCTCGCCGATGTCGCCAGCGCCGAGGTGCCAGCGCTGCAAAAGCTTGCCGTGGTCGGCGCGGATGCGATGCCTGCGCACTGGCCCTGCGTACGGTTCGATGCGTTTGAGGAGTCCTATCCGCCGGCCCCGCCGACCCAGGACGATGTCGACCTGCCCGTGCTGCTCTATACGACGTCAGGCACGACCAAGGGGCCGAAGCTCGTCGCGCATTCGCAGCGGACGCTGGCGAGCCACGCTGTCTCTGTCGCCAGGGCGCTCAGGCTCGATCCGCGGCGTCATTCGCTGCTCGCCATGCTGCCGTTCTGTGGCACCTTCGGCATGACGAGCCTGCTCGGCTTCATCGCAGCGGGCGCGACCGTCCATGTGCTGGACGCCTTCGAGGCCGCGCCGGCGCTGAGGATCCTCGGTGAACACAGGATCACGCACTCGTTCGGCTCGGACGAGATGTTCCGCCGCATTCTCGCCCTCACCGATGCACCGCGTCCGTTTCCGCATCTCGAACTCTGCGGCTTCGCCGCGTTCCAGCCCGGCTGGCGCGAGCTGGCCGCAGAGGCCGAGGCCCGCGGCCTGCCGCTGTTCGGCCTCTACGGCTCGAGCGAGGTGCAGGCGCTGTTCTCGATTGGCCGTGCCAGCGACGCCTTCGCCGATCGCATCGAGGGCGGCGGCTGGCCGATGTCACCGGAGGCGAATGTGCGCGTCCGGGACACCGAAACCGGCGAGCTCACGGCCCAAGGCGTCTCCGGCGAGATCGAGATCAACGCACCCTCGCGCTTCCTCGGCTACTTCAACAATCCGGACGCGACCCGCGATGCGATCACCGCGGACGGCTTCTTCCGCACCGGCGATATCGGCCGGCTGCGCGGCGACGGCGCCTTCGTTTACGAGACCCGCGCGGGCGACGCGATGCGGCTCGGCGGCTTCCTCGTGGCCCCCGGCGAGATCGAGGATGAGCTCAAATCCTGCCCGGGTGTTGCCGATGCCCAGGTCGTCGCGGTCGATCTGAAGGGGCATGCGCGCTGCGTCGCCTTCGTGATCCCGGCGAAGGAGCCGCCGCAGCAGGAGGCGCTCACCGCGCGGCTGCGCGAGCGGCTCGCCGGCTACAAGGTGCCGGCCCGGATCTTTGTCGTCGAGGCCTTCCCCGTCACCGACAGCGCCAATGGCGTCAAGATCCAGCGCGCCAGGCTTCGCACCATGGCCATGGAGCGGATCGCCGCCGAATGAGTTCGTCCTATTTCAGGTAGCTCGCGAGGTTCAAACTCAGGATCTTGCCGAGCGCCGAATAGGACGCGGTAAGCTGGGTCTGGTAGGTCGAAAGCTGCGCGGTAATGGCGGCAACATCGACGCTGGTGAGGTCGTTCGACAGCGTCTCGGCATAGCTCTTGTAGTCGGTCTGGCGGGCGCTGGCGGTCTCGATCGCAGACGCGGCACTGGACAGCTTTGCCTGCACCGCCGCGGTGTCGTCGAGCGCCGTGCTGGCGAGGTCCAGCGCGCTGGTGATGTCCGAGGACGACAGCGTGGTGCTGTTGGCGACGAACTTCAGCACGCGCATCACCTCCTCGAATGCGGAATTGTCGGCGGTGACGCCGTAGGACACGGTTTCATCGGCCGCAACCCGCACCGAAGCAATCTCGCTGTCGCCATTGTAATAGCTGGTGTCCGCCGTGGTCGTCGAGCCGGTGCCGGACGAGAAGGTCGTGAGATCGACCGGCGCCGTCTCAGTCTTGCCGCCGGCGAAGACGTACTGGCCGTCATATTGCGTATTCATCAGCGAGCCCATCTGCTCCAACAGCTGCTGGGCGGAGCTGATCACCGAATTCACCTCGGTCGAGCTTCCCGTCGAGGCGGCGCTGAGCTGGGAGCGGAGCTGGGTGAGGATGTCGGTGACCGAGCCGACCGCCGAATACATCACCTGGACCTTGCTGTCGGCGAGCGTTGCCGCATCGATATAGGACTGCGCGCGCGTCACCGAGACCTGGAGATTGACGACGTGCTGCGCGTCGGAGCCGTAGCCGCCGAAATCGGTCGAGACGACGCCCGAGGATTCCTGGATCTGCTTGTTGGCCATGACCGACTCCACGCGCATCGCGTCGGCGATCATCCGGTTCGACTGGGCGAAGGTGGCAACCCGCATCGCGACCATGCGCGTGCCCTCTTACGTCGACTGTACGGCGGTGAGCAGCGCCGAGTACATGGAGTTGATGGCCTGGATCAGTGCCGACGCCGCCGAATATTTGTTCTGGAGCGTGCTCAGATTGGCCGATTCTTCGTCGAGGTTGACGCCGGACTGCGACGACAGCGAATTCGCATAAGTCGACTGCGCCGTTTCCTTGGCGGTGTAATCGGTAGACGCCTGCGAGGCCTTGCTCGCAACATCGGACACGATGGCCGAGGCGTAGTCGGCCAGCGACCCCGTGGTGGCAGCAAGGCCGCCGGTCGACGCGAAGGTCCGCGAGTCCGTCAAGGCATCGTAGAAGGCATTGATCACGGTGGCGGAGCCCGACGACAGCACCGTGCTGCCGGCCGTCAGGGTCGACGACGAATCCAGCGTCGCGAGTTGCAGTTCGTTCGTGCCGGACAGGATCTTGCTGTTGACCGCGATGTCCGAGGCGCTGGTCCCCGTCACCAGGTCGTTGAGGCCAAAATACTCGGAAAATCCCTCGCCCGAGCTCCCGACCGAACTCGTCATCTCGTTGATGGCGACGCCGTTGCCGGAACCAGTCGCCGTGATCGAGAGATGGCCGTCCGCATCGACCGACGCGGACAGGCCCGAGATGCCGTTGATGGCGGTGACGAGGTCACCGACCGTGGCATAGGACGACAGGTCGAGATCGCTGTAGGAGACCAGATTGCCGCTCTGGTCGGTCACGGCAAGGCGTACCGTGCCGGTGGCCGACAGCGCCGTGCCGCTGGTGACGGACGTCGTGCCGGTCAGGCTCGTCGGCGCCGGCACCGAGGAGGTGCTGTTCGAGACGCTGTTCATCGCGGATGCAAGCTGCTGGGCGAGCTGGTCGAGCTGGGACTGCGCGTCCGGCAGCGTATCATCGCGGAGCGTGATCAGCGCCCCGATGTCGCCGCCGGTGATCTGCGAGGTGATGTCGACCCCGTTCACCGTGATCGCGCTGAAGCCGCTCGACGAGGTGCCGGCCGTATAGGTCGTCGACGCCGTCACATTGGCGGCGGCCGTATAGCTGATCGTGTGCGCGGAAGAGTCCACCAGCGCCTGGCCCGACGTGGTGTAGATCTGGAGATCGCCGTTCGACGCCGTGAAATAGCTGATGTTCATCTTGGAGGCGAGGTCCTGGAGCGCGGTGTTGCGCTGGTCCTCCAGGTCCGCGGTCGACTGGCCCGTCGCCGCGGTCTGCTTGATCTGGGCGTTCAGATCCGCGATCTGCTGCAGGTCGGTATTGACGTCGTCGATCGAGGACGCGATGTCCTGGTCGGCGTCGGACCGAAGCTTCTGGATCCCGCTCGATGTCTCTCGCAACTGGCTTGCGACGTCGTCGAGCGCGCTGACGACGTTGGATTGCAGCGAGGCGCTGCTCGGCGTGCTCGCCAGCGACGACAGCGCCGATTCCAGCGCGGCGATGCTGTTGGCGAGTGAGGTCCCGGACGAGGAATCGTCGCTGCTGCTGATCGAGCCATAGAGCTTCTGGAGCGACGTCAGATAGGTGTTGGTGGTGTCGGCCGCGCCGAGTTCGGAATCCGCACCGACCAGCGACTTCAGGAGCAGCTTGTCGACCGTCGAGGTGATGCCGGTCACCGTGACGCCGGTACCGACGCCGTTGGTGACGCTGCTCGACTGGTTGGCGGATTTCTTGGTATAGCCGGTCGTGTCGGCGTTGGAGATGTTCGACGACGTCACGCTGATCTGCACGGACGTCGCCGACAGCCCGCTGAAAGCAATCGATCGTGCGATATCGAGCGACACGGCGGCTTCCCTCGCTTGGTCAGGCGCTGCGGCTGGTGCCGCTGGAGACGGCGCGGGCGGCGGCGACGCGCCCGGACGCGCCATAGGGTGACACCGCAGCGATCTGCTCGCGGATCGCCTGCATGACCGCCTCGATCCGGCGGTTGCTGGCCTCGATCGCCGCGCGCAGGCGCACCAGATTCTCGTCCATCGCCACGCGCAGTTTCAGGATCCGCTCCATCAGCTGCTCGCGCAGGATGCGGTCGCGCACGTGCAGGCTGGTCGTGCCCGCCGCGCATTCGGCCACCGTCCGCTCGAACATCTCCGCCAGCCGGTTCTTCTCGTCGACCTGCTTCAGGCGCGAGGCCGGCAAGCCCTTGGCGAGTTCGGCATTCTCCTCGGCGACAAGCACGGTCAGCGTGTCGATCAGTGTGATCAGCGACTTGATCCTGACGTCGCCATTCGCAGCGTTCGTCATCTTGGCCTGGGCTACACTCATGGTCATCGCCTTCTTCTAGTTATGCCGTTTGCCGCGCTGGACTTGCGAGTTGCGCAAGTAGGCGCCGATCGCGGTCGCCCTCACGGTTGCCTGCCGCATCTCGCCCTCGATCTCCGCGCATTCCCGCAGAAGGCCGCGGCGTGTCGTTTCGACGTCGTCGAGCAGCGCAAGGAGCTGCTTGCGGTCACGGCCCCTAATGGTCGCGGCCCGCGCCAGGAGCCGTTGCATCCGGCGCAACAGCGCTTCGCCGGCAGCGCCCGTCTTTTCGCCGGACATCGCTCACCTCATCGCCGAGATCAGGGTGTCGTACATCTTGTTGACGGTGGAGATGACCTGGGACGCGGCGGAATAGGCCTGCTGCGCCGAGATCATGCTCGAGAACTGGCTGGAGGTATCGGTGGTCGAGGATTCCAGCTCGCTGCCGTAGATCGTGCCCGCACCGTTCTCGCCGGAGGCCTGCAGCGCGGCATTGCCCGACGCCACGGTCGCCGAGTAGAGGCCGTCGCTGGCGGCGGCAAGTCCGTTGGGATCGGCGAACGTCGCCACGGCGATCTTGTAGATCGCGATGGTCTCGCCGTTGGAATAGGTGGCGTCGACCACGCCGTTCTTGCCGATCGAGATGCTCGACAGCTTGCCGTAGGACAGGCCGTCCGAATCGATGCTGGTGACGTTGACCGAAGGCGTGGTCTCGCCGGACGCATATTGCGTCAGCCCATCGGTGCCGCCAACCGTGCCGAGGTCCATGGTGATGGTGCTGTCGGCCGCACCGTCGGTCCAGCCCGTGATCGAGACGGTCGCCGGGTCCGGACTGGTGCTGGCAAGCGAGCCGTCGCTGTTGAAAGTGATGTCGATCGTGCCCGAGGCCGTGCCCGTCGCGGTCGTGGTGTCCGAGGTCGAGGTCGGATTGGCGAAGCTCGCGCTCCAGGCGTTGGAGCCGGTCTTGGTCCAGGTGATCTGCATCGTGTTCGCCGCGCCGAGCGAATCGTAGAGCGTCATCGAGCTGGTATAGGTGTCGCCGGTGGCGGCATCCGACGGCAGATTGGCCGCGATCGTGGTCTTGGTGGTGGCGCTGCCGCTGGTCGAGGCGATCTGGGTGTTGATGGCCTCGAGATTGCTCGCCGACTCGCTGCCGACGACATTGCCGTCCGAATCGGTGCGCCAACCCTCGAGGTAGCTGCCGTTGTTCTCGAGATAGCCGGCATTGTTGATCGTGAAGGCGCCGTTGCGGGTGTAGGACGTGATGCCGCCGGTCGCGGCACTGGTCACCACGAAGAAGCCCGAGCCCTGGATCGCGACGTCGGTGGCATTGGAGGTCGCGGCGAGCAGGCCCTGCTGGGTGATGTTGGAACGGCCCGAGACGGTGACGCCGCCCGATGCGTAAGAGGTTGTGTTGCTCGAGGCCGTCACGAGTGCGTCGAACATCGCCGACGTCGTCTTGTAGCCCGTCGTGCTCGAATTGGCGATGTTGTCGCTGATCATCGACAGGGACTGGCTCTGCGCACTGAGCGCCGAGATCGCCGAAGACAATGCACCGGTGAGACTCATGATGAAACTCCGAGAAGGGCAGGCCGTGAGATCAGGACGTGACGCCGAGGATGTTGGCGGCGCTGACGGCGACGCCGTTCACCGTGAGCGAAGGCGTGGACGTCGAGGTGTCGATGCCGGTCACCGTGCCGGTGACGGTCGTGTAGTTGAGGACCGAGTTGCCGGCGCTATCCGTCGCGGTCACCGAGATCGTGTACTTGCCGCCGTCGGAGAGCTGGTTGCCGCTGGAGTCCTTGCCGTCCCAGGTGAAGCTGTTGGAGCCGGAATTGCCGGTGCCGGTGCCGGTGTAGACGACGTTGCCGGAGGAGTCCGAGATGCTGATCGAGACGTTCGAAGCGGCCGAGGACAGCGAATAGCCGAACGTCGCCGAGCCGTTGCTCAGGGTCGTCGTGTCGGACTTCGCTTCGACATTGTGGCCGATGTAGTTGACCGAGTTCAGCGTGACGAGGCTGGAGAACGAACTGGATAGCGAGCTGAGACTGCTATTGATCGACTGCTGCTGATTGTAGTTCGAATAGGACATCAGCTGATTGGTGAGATCGGTGGTCGAGGTCGCGTCCAGCGGATTTTGGTTCTCGAGTTCGCTGACCAGAATGCTCAGGAACTCGCTCGAGGTCAGGGACGTCGACGACGAGCTCGACGACGACGATGTCGTCGTGGCGGCTGTCGAGACGGAGCTCGTCGCGGAAACGGTCATCAGTCACTCCGGTTCGCGTGCGACCCGCCGGAGATCGGCGACGGCACTTGAAATCTGTGTGCTGATGAAACGGGCGGGCACGCGGATTCAGGCGAGGATTCGCGCACGCGAAAAAGGCTTTCGATACGGCAAAATCTGCCGTGTGGGCGCGCTAGAAGAACGATGAGTTCAAGGTGATTTGCAGCGTCGGTGACGCTGCGCTCCCTCTCCCCGCACGCGGCAGGGCTATCGCATATGAAGAAGCACGGCGCATAGCTCGCCCCGCAGCCCATCCTTCGAGACGCCCGCCGATGGCGGGCCCTCAGGAAGAGGGCGGAGTGCGCGGCTGCAATTTCAGCGGGGCCGATGCTGCTTAGCCTCATCCTGAGGAGACCGCGGAGCGGGCGTCTCGAAGGACGAGGCGCTTGCTCTGGCCGTCACCAAGAAGCCATCTGCGATAGCCGTGCCGCACGAGGGGAGAGGTGAAGAGAGAAACGAGTTCTTGTCGAGAGAAGCCGTTCAGCTCTCCGCCGTTTCGCCTTCCGTGCGCGGCTCGGCGGTGTCGCTCTTCATGTTGGCGGCGGCTGCAACGATGCGGTCGGCGAGGCCTTTGGGCGCGCGGACCGGGGGCGCTGCGAGCGCCTGGCGCAACGCGCGTGCTTCTTCCAGCAGGGCCTTCGCGGCGGAGGATTGCGCCAGCAGCGCTTCGGCGGGCAAACGCCGGTCGTCGGGCCAGAGGGAGAGATCCTCGCCCAGCCGATCGATCAGTTCCTCAAACTCGGTGACGTCCATCGCCCGCCGATCCCGCCTCGGTCAGGCCCGTCATAAAGCATTGCAGGCGCGGCGGAAACCCGGATTTCAGCGGCCTCGGACGCCAAATCGGCCCGCAGCACCACAGAAAGCGGCGGAAACGGCGGGCCGTCCCGTCGCCTCCCTCCCCGCGTCGCGGAGAGCGGGCGTCTTCAGCCCTTGCGGGCCGAATCGGCCGGTCCCAGCTTGCCGCCCCGCACGGTCGTGTCGACGAATTCCCAGGCCTCCCGCAGCTCGGTCAACCCGGCAATGATGCGGCCGAAACTTTGGCGAGCGTGCGGACGGCCATAGGCCTTGAGGCTCGCCAGGATCATCGCGTTGTAGGTCTGGAACAGCCGCTCCGCCATGTCGCCGCCTCTGGTGAAATCGAGGTTGTGGCTGAGCCCGCGCAGGATCGCGGTCGCCCTCATCAGGTAGTCGTGCCCTTCCTCGAAGCGACGTGCCTCCTGGGCGGCCAGCGATTTCTGCAGAAACGTGATCGTGCCGCCAAGCAGCATCGACACCGCCTTGAGCGGCGGCACGGTCGTTGCCGTTCCCCGATAGGCCTGGTTGGCCATGTACGCCATCGGATTATGCATCATCAATCACTCGAGCTGGAATTGAGCAGGGCCTTGAGATAGTCGAGCGTGCTGTTGGCGCTCTCGATCGCGGCCTGGTACTTCGCGTATTGCGTCTGAAGCTGCGACTGCAGCGTCGAGGCCGCGCTGTTGATGTCGTCGACCTTCTGCTGAAGCTCGTCGTCGCGGTTCGTCAGGCTGGTGATCTGCGTTTGCAGCGCGCCTGATGACGACGAATAGGTCTTCGCGATCTGATAGATCTGCGACGCAATCCCGGTGGTCGAGGTCACCGTGATCGACTGCGACGTCGAGCCGCTATAGGTGAAGGCCATGCCGGCATAGATCGAGCCGGAGGCGCCGATGATCGTGGTGCCGCTGACCGTGAACAGCGAGGAATCGCCGCCGACCGAGGCCGAGGTGAGGTTGCCGTCGGAATCGACGGTGAGATCCAGGGTGAAGGATTGCGGCGACGTCCCGGTGTTGACCACGCTGAGCTGGCTCGAGGACGTCGTGGTCTGCGCCGACAGCAGCTTGGTCACGTCGCTCAGATCGGTGCTCAGGATCTCCGAGAGCGTCGAGGTGTCGAGCTCCAGCTCGTTCTTCTCGTTGAAGGACAGGCCGAGATCGGACATGGTCATGCCGCCCACGGTGCTGTTCAGCGCGTTCTGCAGCGCATCCATGATGTTGCGCATCGTTCCGTCGCCAAACAGGACCGCGCTCGAGTCCGCCGTGCCGTCGGTTGCGGTCGCCTGCTGGGCGATCACCTCGTCGCGAAAGGCATTGTAGTTGGTGACGAACGTCTCCAGCGCCGATTCGATCTGGCTGGTGTCGGTCTCGATGCTGATGTTCAGCGAGGTTCCGTCCGGCGTCGCCTGAAGCAGGCTGAAGGTGACCCCGCTCAGGACGTCGGAAATGTCGTTGGTGTCGCGCGTCATCGCGATGCCGTCGAGCGTGAACTCGGCCGACTGCGCCTCCTGGATGACGTTGGTGAAGCTGCCCGAGCTGTCGGTCACGCCGAGCTCGTTCATGATGTCGTCGCCGGACGTGCTGGAATAAGTGATATCAGCGGCATCCTCGGTGCCGGTCAGCACCATCTGGTAGGACGTGCTGGAGACCTGCACGATGGAGGCCTGGACATTGGTCGTCGAGGTCTGGGCGTTGATGGCATCGACGACGTCCTGCAGCGACATCGTGCTGGTGACGGTGATGTCGGACGTAGCACCGCCCGAAAGGCCAATCGAGAACGTGCCGGAATAGCCGAGCTCGTCGGTCTGGCTCGATTGCGCGGTGCCGGAAATCTTGTGTGCGGTCGCGAGCTGGCTGATCGTCAGCGTGTGGTCGCCGATTGCAGCCCCGTTCTTGATCGTCATGGAGAGCGCCGAGGAGGCGCTCACATCCCCGGTCGAGCTGATGCTCGCCGCGCGCGTCGCGAACGCGCTGCTGGAGAGCGAGTTGACCACCGCGGTCGAAAGCGACGACAGGCCCGAATACAGCGTCTGCAGATCGGTCTGCAGCGTCTGGTAGGCCGAGATCTTGGCCTCGTTGCTCGTGATCGTGGTCGAGATCGTGTCCGCCTGCGCGGTCTTCGCGTCGACGGCGGACTGGATCAGTGCGGACCAGTCGATGCTGCTCGAATTGGTCGTCCCGCTGGTGGTGACGGTGACGCCGGAGCTTGTGCTGCTGCTGGTTGAACTGACGATGGTCACTTTGCCTGACTATCCCCTGGATAGGGAGCGGGCCGGCGTCGCGCCGGCCCGCCCGGATCATCATCAGCCCAGCAGCTTGAGCAGGTACTGCGGCATCTGGTTCGCGGCGGCAAGAGCAGAGACGGCGGCCTGCGTCTTCACTTCCGCCGAAGACAGCTTCGACTGCTCCGCCGCGATGTCGACGTCCTTGATCGCCGAATTCGCGGACTGCAGGTTCTGGGTCTGGGTCGAGATCGAGTCGGCACTGAAGTTGAAGCGCGATTCCTGGGCGCCGATGCTGGCGCGGGCGGCGGACACCGTATCGATCGCCGTATCGAGCGTGGTCAGCGCCGAGGTCGCATCCGACAGCGTGCTGACGTCGAGCGAGGAGACGCCGAGCGAGGATGCGGTGAGGCTCGTCAGCGTGATCGTGATGGTGTCCGAGCCGGACGAGCCGACCAGCACCGAGACGCCCGAGGCGAACACGCTGGTACCGTCGAGCAGGCTCTGGCTGGAATAGCGGGTGCCGGACGCGATCGAATCGATTTCGCTCGTGAGCTGCGTGAATTCCGAGTTGATGTAGGCGCGGCTGGAGTCGGTCGTGGTGCCCGAAGCGGACTCGGAGGCCAGCGACTTCATGCGGGCGAGAATGTCGGAGATGTTCGAGGCGCCGCCGTCGGCGGTCTGCAGGATCGCAGTCGCCTGCGAGGCGTTGGTCGCGGCCTGCTGCAGCGTGGTGACGTCCGAGGAGATGCGGGTGGAGATCGCAAGGCCAGCGGCGTCGTCGGACGCGGAGGTGATGCGCGAGCCGCTCGACAGTTTCGAAAGCGAGCTGGTCTCCTGCGACGAATTGATGTTGAGGTAACGGACCGCGGCGTTGGCGGCGGTATTGGTATTGATTGCGGGCATTGGAAGCTCCTGTGCTGATGGGCATGGCGTGCCGCATCGTGGAAATCGACTTACGACGACGCGGACCGCAGCCCCGTCCGTTCGCTCAAACGGCGGAGTGCACAGAGATCAGGCGCGGAAATTCTTTCGCGGCGAATTTTATGGTTAACAGTCGGTAAACGCGGTGCGGATGTCGCGTTCGTGCTTGCGCAGCAGCTGGCGGAGCTGCTGACGTCCACGCTTGAGCAGCGACTCCACCGCGGCGACCGTCGTGTCCATCACCTGGGCGATCTCGCCGTTGCTCATGTTCTCGTGGTACGAGAAGATCACCGCGATGCGCTGCTGCTCGGGCAGACACTGCATAGCGAGCTCCAGCATGCCGTTCAGCTCGTTGCGCTCGATGATCTCGACGGCGCCGGGCTGACCGTCGGCGACTTCCGGCACCGTCTCAACGTTCTCGTTGCGCGGCTTGCGCCTGATGTCGATGCAGCGGTTGGAGATGACGCGGTAGAGCCAGGTCGAGAACTTGGCGCGGCCGTGCTGCCAGCGACCCCGATGGCTCCAGACCTTGAGCATCGTGTCCTGCACCACGTCCTCGGCGTCCGCCGCATTGCCGACGATGCGGAGCGCGATCGCATAGGCGCGATCGATGTGCCGTTCGACCAGCATGCGGAACGCCGCCTCGTCGTCGGCAGCGAGCCTGTCCAGCAGTTCGCTGTCTTCGTCGAAGACGACATCGGCGGTATCAGGCGCGCTGTCCGGCGCGAGCGGCACCGACGGCGCGACCTGCACGATCGCATCGACCGGCGCCGTCGTCGTGATCCCGGCCTCGGCGGGAGCCCAGACATCAGCAGCGTAACTCATCCCGCAACCTCCAACCCGCAATGCCGGCGGCGCACATGCCACACGGCTTCCAGGCGTTGAACGGGCCACCAAAACAATCCAGGCGAAGAATTTTCGTTGTTTTTCAAGATGTTAGCCGGTCGTTTTTGCCGAGTATCGGGCAATAATTGCCGACTGCGCGATCATCTCGCGCGTCGCACCTGCAATCGTCACATCGTCTCGCGCCATGGCGGATCATCCATCCTGAACAGACGTCGTGGAGAGAAAACGCTGACATTACGCGGCACTAGGCGATCGAACGCGGCACGCGCGCAGCGCATGAAGATGCGATTGTTTCCGAGTGTGAATGAACGCGAGACGACTTCCGCACTCGGCAATTTTTTCCGAATCACCTTTTTCGAACCTAGCGTTTTTTTTGAATCTGTCAGTCGCGACGAATGCGATTTTGAATCACGCGTGAACTTTTTTCGCGCGCGTGGCGCCTGACTCGTCAAATGCGCACGTTAATCGTCCTGGTGGAGGGGGACTTTCAGCATGACGATCGCAACGACCGGCGCAGCGCGCCGCGCCAAAATTGTTTCTGCCTGGTCGTTCGATGTTTTCGATACATTTCTGCTTCGCGCCTGCACGACGCCAGATGGTGTGTTTGAAAGGACTTACGAGCTCTCGGGCATTTCAAGAACTCGTCCGAATGTTTCTATCAGTTTCGTTCAGCATCGAATCCAGGCCGAAGGGCGCGCACGCAGGGCCGCGAAGGAAAAGCGCGGCGCGGTCGAAGTTCACATCGAGGAAATCTATTCGCTCTTTCCGTTCAATCTGTTCGGTCTCACGCGCCGCGATCTGAGCGACCTCGTCGAATCGGAGTTCGCGGCCGAGCTCGAGCTCTGCCGCGTCAATCCGGACATGTTTCGGCAATATTCGGACATGAAGCGCGCCGGCCATCGCGTCGGATTCATCTCCGACACCTATTGGGATTCCGACCGGCTGGCGCGGCTGCTGCGCGCTTGCCGCCCCGGCCTCGTGTGGGACTTTCTCTACGCATCCTGCGATCATGGCAGCGGCAAGAGCGAAGCGCTGTTCGCGAAATACCTGACCGAGCAGGGCGTCGACGCCGGCGCCTCCTTCCATATTGGCGACAATGAGCACGCCGACATCAAGGGCGCGCGACGTCACGGCATTCGACCGCGCTACTATCCCCAGGCCTCGCGGGAATTGACCTCGAAGCTGCAGCGTGAAACCTCGCTGTTCGAGTTGCTGTGTCCGGGCGCCCCTTCGCGGCTCGATCACGGTTCGCGCACCTTGCGGCGCATGATGGCCGCACGAAGCGCCGAGAAGTCTCCGGCCTTTCACCTTGGCGCGACGGTGCTCGGTCCGGTGATGACTGCGTTCGACGCCTTTGTCGCAGAGCGCTGCGAGCAGGTTGCGGGTCCCGGCCGGCATGTCGCTCTCGGCTTTCTCGGCCGCGACGGCTTCCTGTCGCACCGGATCTGGGAACAGCTGCACGGGACGACGCCTTATCTCGAGATCAATCGCCGCGTCAGCCTGACGGCCTCGGCCGACACGATGCAGCCGCTCGTCGACTTCCTGTCCAAGATAGCGAAGTTCGACGCGCCGACCTTCCGCGACATGGTCAAGGTCTTGCCACCGAAAGTCGCCGCGTTTTTCGCGCGATCGCCCGACGGGATCGTGACCGGCCAGCAACTCGCCGACGCGCTGCCCGCCCTGATGGAGACCCGCGAGCTTCTCGAACTCGCCGCAGTTCTGCGCGCGCGGTTGCTCGCCTATCTGCGCCACGCGATACCGGACTTCGACGACTGCACCGACCTCGTGCTTGCCGACCTCGGCTATTCCGGCAGCGTGCAGAAGGCCCTCCGGCGGGTCTTTGACCTCGAAGGAATCAGGATCCGTCTTCATGGTGCCTATCTCATCTCCCTCGATGATTCCTTCGACGATCTCGCCGAGCAGGATAGCGCGACAGGCTTCATCTCCGATCTCGTGATCACGCCTCACCCCAAGCGCATGCTGGTGCGCAACGTCGCGCTATTGGAGCAGGCCTGCTGCTCCGCCGAAGGGTCCGTGCGCGACTATGACGGTGACAAGGTCCTGCGCGAGATCAACCCGCATTCCGCCAGCCAGATCGCGCTCGCCGCCGAAATCCAGGCCGGTGCACTCGCCTTCGCGGCAGGCGCCGGGGACGTCGCACGGGACTTCTCTCTGAGCCCCTATGCCGCGCCCGAAATCGCCGCGCGCTGGAGCGCCGCGACGCTGGCGCGCCTGTTGCTGCTGCCCGATGACGACGAGCTGGCGCTGCTCGGCGGCTTGCAGCACGACGTCAATCTCGGCACGCAGGCACTGGCGCCGATGCTCGACCGCGATTTCGTCCGCAATCAGATCACCGCCCGCGGCCTCTCGGCGGCCTGCACGTCGGCCGGGCCGCCGATGTGGCTTGCCGGCAGCTTCGCGCTGATGTCACCGTCCTACGCCTATCTCTACACGCTGTTCGGCGCCAACCGCTTGCCCGCCGACGTCTTCGAAGAGAGCCCCTGCGGCATGGTTCAGGTCGGATTGTTTCGCGCCAATGGCGAGGCGGCGCTGGAATCGGTCGCCGTGCACCGAACCGGGCTCGGGGAGCTGCGCGTGCGCATTCCGGTCTCGCGTGCCATGGGTATCGCCATGCTGGCGCTTCCGCTGCCGAAATTCGCGGCCGAGGGCCTCCTGCATGGCGTCACCATGCAATCCGCCGGCGAGATCCGCGAGGCCGCCGCAAGTCAGGACGTTATCGGCATTGCAGCCGAGAGCCTGGTCTATGCCGGCTTGCAACGGAACGGCGTACATTATCGTGCCGAGAGCGACGACGGCTGCCTGCTGATCCCGGTGGCGCCGATGACGCAGGAGATCGCGATCTATTCCGTCGCGATCTCCCCGCTCGGCGCCGGCACCAAATAGTGCGCCTGATCCCACCGCCCCGGACGTTGAAGTCCAAGGCTGGCGCGAGGGGGCACGGGAATTGACGGACGGGACGCACGAAAACCTTGATCGGCTGCTGCAATCCGGCGGCGTCAGGCTCGGCCCGATTCAGCGCGACCGCCTGGGCTGGCTGGTCGAGCAGTACGGTGCGCCGATGCTCGACGATTTCAGCGAGGGCAGGCGGAACGGCGTCATCATCCTCAAGGAGCCGCCGAGCGGGGCAGGCGCCGAGCTGCTCTACCGCTCGCTCACCCCGGGCTGCGCCGTCGTCATTCCTCGAGGCGAGAATCCCGGCTTCGATTTCCTCAAGTCCAAGCTGACCGAATTCGGCACCGTCGGCCCCTGCGGCGCGGACGGCCCGCACGAGATGTGGTGGGGCGGCATCGGCTGGTCGAAATTCCTCACCGCAGCCGATACGTCCACGGTCCGTCCGCGGATCGTCTCCTGCTATCCGCGCGGGGGCGATGCGACCGCGGCCTTCGCACTCCGGCACTCGCTCGAGCGCTTCGACCTCGCCTGCCACATCGAACCGATCGATACCCAGCTCGGCGACCGCATCCTCTGCTTCGAGAAGGCCGAGTTCATGCTGCGGATGTGGAACAAATATCGCGAGCCGCTGCTGTTCGTCGAGGCCGGCGCGGTGTTGCGCGAGGCGCCGCTGCTGCCGTCCTTCCTCGGCTGCGACGTGGCGCTCCACAAGTGGAACCGCTGGGAGATGTCGGCGCGCACGCTCTATCTCAGCCGCACCCCGCGCGCCGAGATGCTGCTCCGCGCCTGGCAGCAACTCGCCGCATCCTATCCTGCGATCTGGGAGGGCTATCTGCTCGACCAGGCCTGGAGCCTGACTTCCTCACAGGTGCCGCTCGATACGGTGTGGCTGCCGCGCTCCTATCATGCGCTGAAAGGTGACCTCGGCGCGATGCGCGCCACGATCCTGCATGACCAGCAGACCACGACGCTGGAGCTTGGTCCCGACCCAGGCTTTGCCGGCATCGCACGCACCGCCCGCCGTGCCGGCCGCAACGGCTCCCGCGACGCCTTCATGGTGATGACGTCGAAGGCCGAAACGGGCGGCGGCATCGCCGTGATCCTGCGCGACGTCTCGGCCAGTGACGCGGGCGCGGTGGCTGCCACCGTGGAAGCCGTGACCTGTGCCTATGCCGCCGATAGCGGTGGCTACGGTCGGCTGGAGCTGTCGCTCTGCGCCTGGCAGGACGACGTGGGCGCCGCGCGCGAAGCCGCCGCGCTCGCTCGCTACCGCATTCTGGAGATCGCGCCGGGACAGCGCATCGCCAACGATTTCTTCGCGACCCACGCCTCCGACCATGCGGCCATGACCGCATGCCACCTTTTCCCCTGACGGATATCAGACGATGCTCAAGACCATCATCCTGCTCACCGACACCGTGCAACAGCAGCAGCCGCTGGCCAACCTGCTCCGCGAACACAATCGCGATCTCGCCTTCTGCTCCGCGCTGCGCGCATCGGACCTCAGCGCAATCGAAGCGGACGTGCTGAGCGAGGCGCGGCTGGTGTCCTTTGCCGCCGACGTCGCCGTCCCCGAGAAATTCCTGCTCCGGCTCGGCTATGGCGCCTACAAGTTCTACGTTGCGCCGACGCAATATCCTGGTCTGCCACCGGCGCCCGACGAGAGCGACGAGGATCCGCGCTGCTATTCCGTGATTGCGCAGTCGATGACGATCTGGCCGGACTTCAAGAAGGTCGTCGGCCTGGAGACCGTGACGATCCCGGATGGCACCGTTCCCGCCGAACGCGAGCGGCTGGTGTTCTCCCGCCTTGCGCACCTGTTCTGGCAGATGTCGGGCATGATCGCCGGAGAGACGACCGATATCCCCGCAATCATCGGGTCCGGCGAGGGCCAGCGCCCGACGCTTGCGATGATGAACTGAGGCTAGAAGGAGGAGCCGCGGCTCCGTGCCGCCAGAGCGTCGCGGTGCTCTGGCGCCGCGATCGCGATCATGCGGCGCGCGCGCTCGGCAAGACCGCAGCCGCGCAGCTCCGCAACGCCCCATTCGGTGACGATGGCATCGACATCGGCGCGGGGCGTCGTCACGGTCTCGACGTTGGCGACGATACGGCTAGACCCGTCTGATGCCGTCGCCGGCAGCGCAATGATCGCCCTGCCGCCACGTGACGCATTGGCGCCGCGCACGAAATCGAGCTGCCCGCCGATCGCGCCGACCGCAACGCCGTTCAGCGTCTCGGAATTGACGCTGCCATCGAGTCCGACCTGAAGCGCCGAGTTGATCGCAACCAGCCGATCGATCCGTGCCAGCACGTTCTGGCCGTGCGTGTAGGACGTAGGCCGCACGGACACCGCCTTGTTCTCATGCACGAAGCGATAGAGGCGCTGGGTCCCGATCACCTGATTGGTGACGGTGATCCCGGCATCGAGCCCTTTCTTCGTGTTCGTCACTGCGCCGCGCTCGATCAGATCGACGACCGCATCGTTGATCAGGCCGGAATGGATGCCGAGATTGCGCGCATGCGGCAAGGACGACAAGACCGCGTCCGGGATGCGGCCGACGCCGAACTGCAGCGTGCTGCCGTCAGAGATCAGGCTAGCCGCGTGGGCGGCAATCCGACGCGAGACGTCGTCGAGCGGTGTCGAGGCCAATTCGACCGGCGGACGGCGGGCCGGCACGCGCTGGTGGATCGGCACGTCCTCCGGCCACTCCGCGCCGAACGTGAATGGGGCATCGGGATTGATCTCGGCGAGAACGAGGCGTGCGCCGCGCGCGGCATCGATGACATAGTCGTTCGAGAGGCTGGCACTCAGCCTTCCCTCTGACTCCGCCAGCTGCACCAGAACGACATCAGCCCTGTGGCGGCGCTCAGCGAAATCGGCACAGAAGGCGCTGTAGTTGCTCGGGATCACATCGAGCCGCCCGGCCCTGGCGAGCCGCCGCGCATTGCCGATCACGCCATAGCTCTGGAACGACATATTCGCGCTTGCCGCGAGAAACGTCTCCGAGAACACCGGCCCGACCATGATGCGAAAGGACGGAAGCTGTGGCGCCTGCGCCATCAGCGCTTCGGTCAGGGTGACCGGCTCCGCCGTCGCCTGCCCGCACACCACGAGATCGCCTTCCCGGATCAAGCCAGAGAAATCGATCGGCGGCGCGCTCCCGGACATCGCCGCCTCAGCCCATCGGGGTGAGGCGCGCGGAGGCCTCGCCGAGCAGCGCGCGCAGCTCCGTCTTCACGATCTTGCCATAGCTGTTCTTGGGCAGCTCGGCGGTGAGGTAGTAATGCTTCGGCCGCTTGAACCGCGCGATCCAGGCGTTGCACATCTGGTCGAGTTCGTCTCGCGTCACCGCCCGGCCCGCGACGGGAACGACAACGGCCACGACCTCCTCGCCCCATTCCGGATGCGGCCGTCCGATGACAGAAACCTCCGCTACGGCCTCGTGCCGCAGCAGCACCTCCTCGACCTCGCGCGGATAGATATTGGTGCCGCCGGAGATGATGACGTCCTTGGAACGGTCCTTCAGCGTCAGGAAGCCATCTGCATCGAAGGCGCCCATGTCGCCGGTATAGAGCCAGCCGTCGCGCAGCGTATTCCCTGTGGCGTCCGGGTTTTGCCAGTAGCCGGACATCACGGTGTCACCGCGCACGATGATCTCGCCGATCTCGTCACGCGCAACGTCGCACCCGGCTTCGTCCACGGTGCGCACCTGCACTACGCCTTGCGCGATGCCAACCGAGGCGAGACGTTCCTCGTAGCGCGGATGACCGGCGTCGACATGCATCGACTTCGGCAAGTAGGTGATAGTCATCGGCGTCTCGCCCTGACCATAGATCTGCGCCAGCTTCGGCCCGAACACGGCGAGCGCGGCCTTGCAATCGGCGACGTACATCGGACCGCCGCCATAGATGATGGTCTTCAGCCCCGGCGCAGTCGCGCCCGCCGCCTCCGCCGCGACTGTCAGGCGCCGCACCATGGTGGGCGCAGCGAAGAAGGAGATGTTCTCGCGCTTCGCCGTCAGCTCCAGGATTTCGTCCGGCTCGAAGCGGCCGCTCTCCGGAATGATCTGCGCGCCCATGCCGAGCACGTGCGGCACCATGTAGAGGCCGGAGCCGTGCGACATCGGGGCTGCGTGTAGCAGCGCCTCACCGGGGACGACAGAATTGATCTCGGCGAGATAGTTCAGCGACATCGCAAGCAGGTTGCGATGGCTCAGCACCGCGCCCTTGGGCCGGCCGGTAGTGCCGCTGGTGTAGAAGATCCAGGCGGGATCGGTGGTCCCTACATCGGCGATGGCGATGCCGTCGATCTTTTCGAGGGCACGATACTCGGCCGAACCGATCTCAATGATCCGGGGGCTGGCCGTGCCGAGCGCCAATGCTTCCGAAGCGACACTCGCCATGTCCTCGGTCACGAACATGACCGCAGCGCCGGAATTGTCGAGAATGAACGCGACCTCGCGCGGATGCAGCTTTGCGTTGATGGGAACGGCGACGAGGCCGGCGTGCCAGCAGGCATAGAGGCAGGCGACGTAGTCGGGCACGTTCTTCATCAGCAGCGCGACGCGCTCGCCCTTGCCGAGGCCGAAGCGTTGCTGCAACGAGGCGGCCAGCGACGCCACCGTCGCGGCGAGCCGGCCGTAATCGGCAACCGGCGTCAGCCCCTTGAGCAAGGCCGGCGCGGACGCGTCGGCCTTGGCGGCACGCAGGAGATGGTGAGCGAGGTTCATGGCGATCCTCCGCGGCCAGCCTAATACGACTTCGCGAGCCCCAGCACCTTTTCCGCAATGAAGCTGAGCGCGAGCTGCGGGCTGACCGGCGCGATGCGCGGGATCAGCACTTCGCGCAAGTAGCGCTCGACGTGGAATTCCTTGGCGTAGCCAAAGCCGCCATGCGTCATCACCGCCTGCTCGCAGGCATGGTAGCCGGCTTCGCCCGCAAAGTATTTCGCGGCGTTCGCGCCGGCGCCGCACGGCAAGCCCTTGTCGTATTGCCAGGCCGCCTGCATCACCATCAGCCAGGCCGCCTCGAGCTCGACCCAGTTGACCGCGAGCGGATGCTGTATGCCCTGGTTCTTGCCGATCGGGCGGTTGAACACGACGCGCGTCTTGGCGTACTCGGTCGCGCGCGACAGCGCCAGCTTGCCGAGGCCGACCGCTTCCGCAGCGATCAGGATGCGCTCGGGGTTCATGCCCTCGAGAATGTACTGGAAGCCTTTGCCCTCTTCGCCGACGCGATCCTCCATCGGGATTTCAAAGTCCTCGAAGAACAGCTCGTTGGAATCGACGATCTTGCGGCCCATCTTCTCGATCTCGTGGACCTTGATCTTGTTGCGATCGAAATCCGTATAGAACAGGCTGAGCCCGTGGGTCGGCGAGCGCACCTCCTCCAACGGCGTGGTGCGCGCCAGCAGCAAAATCTTGTGCGCGACCTGCGCGGTCGAGATCCACACCTTCTGGCCGTTGACGATGTAGCGGTCGTTCTTGGCGACGGCGCGGGTCTTGAGCTGGGTGGTGTTGAGGCCGGTGTTGGGCTCGGTGACGGCGAAGCACGCCTTCTCGCGGCCCTCGACCATCGGCGGCAGCATGCGCTTGCGCTGCTCCTCGGTGCCGAACACGACGACGGGGTTGAGACCAAACACGTTGATGTGCACCGCGGAGGCGCCGGACATGCCGGCGCCCGACTCCGCGATGGTGCGCATCATGATCGCGGCCTCGGTGATGCCGAGCCCCGAGCCGCCATATTCCTCCGGCACGCAGATGCCGAGCCAGCCGGCGTCCGCCAGCGCCTTGTGGAAATCATGCGGGAAGCCGCCGTCGTGGTCCTTCTTCAGCCAGTAGGCATCGGGAAAGCCTTCGCAGATTTTTGCGATAGCATCCCGAATAGCTTCCTGCTGATCGGTGAGCGCGAAATCCATGTTCTTGATCTCCTTCTTGGGAGCGGGGCTCCGATCCTAGCGCCCCATCTGCGAGGGCAGCCAGAGGATGATAGACGGAAACGCCACCAAAATCGCGATCACAATCAGATGCGCAATGAAGTGCGGGAAGGTGCCGTGAAACACTTCGGCCACCGGCCGCTTGGCATAGCGGGCGACGATGAAGCAGTTCAGCCCGACCGGCGGCGTGATCATGCCGACCTCGGCGGTGACGATCTTGATGACGCCGAACCAGATCGGATCGAAGCCGAGCGTCTTGATTAGCGGCAGCACGATCGGCACGGTCAGCACCAGGATCGCGATCTGGTCCATGAAGGAGCCGAGCACGATGTAGCCGCACAGGATCAACGTGATGATCACCCAGCGCGAGGCCGGCAGCGAGCCGATCCAGGCGACGAGGTCCTGCGTCACATGCGTGAGCGTGAAGAAATAGCCGAAGATCGAGGCGCCGACCAGGATCATGATGATCATGCAGGTGCCGTGGCAGGCGCGCAGCAGCGTCCTGTAGAGCGATGACGGCGTGATCTTGCCCTTGACGATCGCGAGCAGGAAGGCGCCGAACGCGCCGAAGGCGGACGCTTCCGTCGGCGTGGCGACGCCGAGATAGATCGTGCCCGTCACGATCGAGAACAATACCACCATCGGCGACACCTGCCACAGCAGCGCGAATTTCTCGCGCCAGGGCACCGATTTCGCAGCGGGCGCGCGCGAGGGATCCTGCCAGACCAGGAAATAGATCGTGGCCATGATGGTGATGGTGACGAGGATCGCGGGGATGATGCCGCTGATCAGCAGCTTTCCGATGTTCACTTCGGCCAGCAGGCCGAAGATGACGAGCGCGACGCTGGTCGGCAGCAGCATCGACAAGGTGCCTGATATCGCGACCACACCGGCCGCCATCTTGGGCTCGTAACCTTGGCGGATCATCGCCGGCAGGCTGGTCGAGGACAGCGTCGCGGCCGAGGCCGTCGAGGTGCCGCAGATGGCACCAAAACCCGCGCCGGCGAGCGCGGTCGCCATTCCGAGCCCGCCGGGAATGCGGCCGACCCAGGCCGACGCTGTCTTGAACAGATCATCCGCGACGCCCGAGAGCAGCACGAGGTCCGCCATCAGCAGGAACATCGGGATGGTGATCAGTTCGTAGGACGAGACGGTCGAGAGCGGCGCGGTCTGCAATATGCCGAACAGGGTGGACCATCCGCCGACCATGACGAGGCCGACCGAGCCGGAGAAGGCCATGGCAAAGCCGACGGGCGTGCCGAGCGCGAGCAGGCCGAACAGCAGGGCGAGAACGATGAAAGGTGTCATGGATGTCGCCCGTTACTCGAAGCTGCGTGCTTCACCGACGCCGGTGACCGGCGGCAGCGGATAGAGATCGCGCCCGCTGAGGAGGCTCAGCACATTGCCGACGAGCTGAAGCGCCAATCGCAGCACCAGCACGCCGCAACCGAACGGCACCAGCGCCGCCGAGATCCAGGTCGGCCAGGCAATCGCACCGGCCAGCACGTCGTGCTGCTCGTAGTTCTCCAGCGCGCGCTCGAACCCGACCTTGCAGATCAGGACGAACACGAACAGGCCGGCGAGCGCGGTGATGATTTCGGACAGCCGCCGTCCCGCCGGCGAGAAGCGCGACAGCAGGATGTCGACGCCGACATGCGCGTGCTCACGCAGGCCGTCCGACAGCGTGAAGAAGAACACGCCGGCCAGCAGGTAGAGCCCGATCAGATCGTAGGTGAAGGCAAACGGACGATTCAACGCGTAGCGCATGAACACGTCGGTCACCACCAGCAGCATGATCACGAACAGGAACACCACCGCGATCACCGTCAGCGCGCGCTCCAGCACGCCGAGCACATCTCCTGCCCGCTTGATCACCTCTGGCACCTCCTTCTCTCTGCCGGATGACTTGACGCTTTACTTGCCGCCGGTGGCGAGCAAGTCTTCGAACTCCTTCAACGCGGCGGATGCCTGCTTGCCGCGGCTGTCGAGCCCGCTCGCCCACTCCTTGCCGACGCTCTTGAGCTTGTCCTTGATCTCGGCGCGCGTCGCCTCCGGCAGCGGGTCAAAGCTGACGCCTTCGTCCTGCATCTGCTTCTTGGTGACTTCGCCCTCCTTGTCGACGTCGGCGCAGGCTCTTGGCGTGATCGCCTCCGAGGCCTCGTTCATCGCCTTCTTCACGTCGTCGGGCAGCTTGTCCCAGACCGACTGGTTGATGGAATAGGCGACGATGAAGCTGCCGAAGCTGACGCCTTCGGTGGCGTGTTTCACCAGCTTGTCGAGGCCGTAGGACACGACGCTGTCGAGCGGGAACAGCAGGCCGTCCATGGTGCCGCGCGACAGCGATTCATAAGCATCGGGCGCAGCCATGCGCACCGGCACGGCGCTGAGCGCACGCAGCGTAAGGTCCTGCGCGCCGCCCGTGGTGCGCAGCTTCAGGCCCTGAATATCCTTGGTCGTTTCGACCTTCGACTTGACGGTCCACACCTGGTAGGGCGGCAGCACTACGGCCATCAGCAGCTTGATCTTGTTCGGCGCGTATTCCTGCTTGGCCAAGATGCCTTCGCGCGCGGTCTTCCAGTAGGCGAGCGTGCCCTGGCAGCTGGTTGCGAACGCGCCCGGCAATTGCGCGACTTCCGACAGCGGCATCTTGTCGGAGACATAGGACGGTCCGATGTAGCCGATGTCGACCACGCCCGACTGCGTCAGACGCAGCATGTCGGCCGCCTTGCCGATCTGCTGGTTCGGATAATAGGTGAACGTCACCGCGCCGTTGGTGCGCTTGGTGACGTCGTCCATCCAGGGCTTCAGCATCAGGCGGACGAGATAATGACCGGCGGGGAAGCTATCGGCGACCTTCAGCTCGAGCGCCTGCGCCGACATTGTCGAGACCGGCAGCGAGAGTGCGAACGCCGCGGCGGCCCAGACCAGACTCTTCTTCATCTTGTTCTCCCTGACGCGTCGCCAAGCGGAAGGCGGCAGCGAGACGCTGCAGCACCGCCCGGTCCTCACTCCAATTCTTGCTTGAGGAAAATGTACATATATGTGAATTTATCTGTCAAGTATATGAATTCTGCATGGCGCCATGCGCGTCGGGCCGGCGGCGTCGAATTGACGCCCAACTTTTATGAACTCTAACTCCACGGATATGAATTCATCTCACGAGGGCCCATGGGACCGCTCGCCGGCTTCACCCTTCTCGACCTGACCTCGGTGCTGATGGGCCCCTACGGCACCCAGGTGCTGGCGGACATGGGTGCCGATGTCATCAAGGTCGAAAGTCCCGAGGGCGACATCGTTCGCCAGATCGGTCCCGGCCGCACGCCCGGCATGGGCGGGATGTTCCACAATGCCAATCGCGGCAAGCGCAGCATCGTGCTCGATCTCAAGAAGAAGGAAGGCCGCGACACGCTGCTGCGGCTGGCCAGGCGCGCCAACGCGCTCGTGTACAATGTCCGCCCGCAGGCGATGGCGCGGCTCGGCCTCGACTACGAGACCCTTCGTGCGATCAATCCCGCGCTCGTCTATGTCGGCGCCTTCGGTTACGGTCAGTCAGGTCCTTACGCGGCAAAACCCGCATACGACGACCTGATCCAGGGTGCGGCGACCATTCCGACGCTGCTCGCGGCCGCCGGCGACGGCGCGCCGCGCTACGTTCCCGTCACCATCGCGGACCGCATCGTCGGCCTGATGATGGTGAATGCGATTCTAGGCGGGCTCATGCACCAGCAGCGCAGCGGTGAGGGACAGCGCATCGACGTGCCGATGTTCGAATCCATGGCGGAGTTCGTGCTGGTCGATCATCTGGGTGGACTGACCTATGATCCACCGCTCGACCATGGCGGCTACGCCCGCCTGCTATCGCGCTATCGAAGGCCCTACAAGACCAGCGACGGCTATCTCTGCGTTCTCATCTACAACGACAAGCACTGGCGCAGCTTTTTCGAGGCGATCGGGCAGCCGCATTTCCTCGATCAGCCGCGCTTTGCCAATCACGCCGCGCGTACCAAGCATATCGACGAGATCTACGAGGAGATCGGCCACATCTTCGCAACCCGCGCCACCGCGGACTGGCGCGAGCTGCTGGAGCGCGCCGACATTCCAGTGATGCCGATGCACACGCTGGAGACGATTTTGGACGACCCGCATCTCAAGGCCGTCGACTTCTTCAGGACCGTGGATCACCCCGTGGAAGGCCGCATCCGCCAGATGCGCGTGCCCTCGACCTGGAGCGTAACCCAGCCGGAGGCCGCCGGCCCCGCACCGACCCTCGGCCAGCATGGCCGCGACATTTTGCACGAGGCCGGCTTCTCGGCCGAAGAGATCGCGCGGCTCGCAGAGCAAAAGGCAGTTCACCTGGCAGCGCCGCCTTAAGCGCAGGCGCTGGCCAAAATCGCTGACACAGGGAGGAAACCGCGATGGCCGGACTTTATTTCGAAGACTTTTCCGTGGGCCAGGAGTTCCGGCATCCGCTGACCCGAACCGTCACGGAGATGGACAACACCATGTTCAGCCTGCTGACGCTCAACCCGCAGCCGCTGCATATCGACGCGCATTTCTCCGAAAAGACCGAGTTCGGCCAGCGCATTTTCAACAGCCTTTACACCCTCGGCATCATGATCGGGATGACGGTCTATGATACGACCTTGGGGACAACCGTCGCCAATCTCGGCATGACCGACGTGACCTTTCCGAAACCGGTCTTCCATGGCGACACCTTGCGGGCGACGACGAAGGTGCTTTCGTTGAGGGAATCCAAATCGCGCCCGCGGGCGGGCATCGTCGAGTTCGAGCACCACGCCCTGAACCAGAACGACGAGATCGTCGGAAAATGCCGCCGCATGGCGATGATGCACAAGAGGCCGGTCTGATGCGTTCGATGCTGTTCGTGCCGGGCGATTCCCCGCGCAAATTCGAGAGGGCGAGCGAAGGCAAGGCCGACGCGCTGATCATCGACCTCGAGGACTCCGTCGTCACCGATAAGAAGGCGGAGGCACGCGGACTGACGCTGGCGATGCTGAAGAGCCGTCCGGGCCCGCACCAGCTCTATGTCCGCGTCAACGCGCTCGACACCGGCATGACGCTGGCCGATCTCGCCGCGGTGATGCCGGGCAGGCCCGACGGCATCGTGCTGCCGAAATCGCAAGGCGGCGACGACGTGCGCCAGGTCGCGACCTGGCTCGAAGCCTTGGAAGCTGCGGCCGGCATCGCGGTCGGCACGACCCGCATCGTCTGCGTGGCGACGGAGACGGCAAGCTCGATCTTCGGCCTCGGCAGCTACAAGGGCTGCTCGCCTCGCCTCGCCGGCCTGATGTGGGGCGCGGAGGATCTCTCTGCCTCGCTCGGCGCCACCGAGAAAGCGTCGGCCGGCGTGTTCCACAGCCCCTATCGCCTCGCGCGCGATCTCTGCCTGATGGCCGCGGCCGCGGCCGAGGTCGCGCCGATCGACACCGTCTATACCGACATCGACAACCTCGCGGGCCTCGAGCAGGAGACGCGCGCGGCGCGGCGCGACGGCTTTTCGGCGAAGGCACTGATTCACCCCAAGCATGTCGACGTCGTCAATGCGGCGTTCGAGCCGACGGACGCCGAGCGCAGCTGGGCGGAAAGGGTGATCGCGGCATTCGCGAGCAATCCCAATTCCGGCACGCTGCGGCTCGACGGCCAGATGATCGACAAGCCGCATCTTCGCGCCGCGAAGAAGATCCTCGGCCAGCCCTAGATCGGAACGCAGGCTTCGCCATGATCGTTCGCCAAGCTGCAAATGTTCTGGAGATCATGGAATTCTTCGCGCAAGTGAAGAAGCCAGCGACGCTTGCCGAGATCGCCGATCATTTCGGCTGGCCGCGCTCGTCGACCTTCAACCTGCTCGCGACGCTGTCGGAGAAGGGCTATCTCTATGAGCCGCGGCCGCGCGCCGGATTCTATCCGACGCCGCGGTGGCTGGCGATGGCGCGGATGATCTCGGAGGTCGAGCCGCTGCCGCCCTGGACACATCAGCTGATCTCCGATCTCTCCGCCGAGACCGGCGAAACCGCATCCATCGTGGCGCCGGCCGGCGTGATGGCGGTGTTCATCGACGTCGTCGAGTCCAAGGCGGCGATCCGCTATTTCGCGACCATCGGCCACCGCGTGCCGATCCACGCCACCGCGAGCGGCCGCGCGCTGCTGCTGCAGTATCCGCAGGAGGAGCGCGACTCCGTCTATCGCAAGATCGAGTTCAAGCAGTATGGCCCGTCGACGCCGATCAGCATCGAGGCGGTCGAGACCGAGCTGCGCAACTCGATCGCGCGTGGCTATTGCCAGAGTTTTGGCGATTACAGCCGCGACCTCGCCGGCGCGGCGATCCCGCTGCCTGTCGGCGACCGTCGTCTCTCCGTCGTCGTTGCCGGCCCGGAGTTTCGCATCGGCCCGAAGGTGCCGGAGGTGGCCGCGCTGATCGCGCGGACGGTCGACCGGCTGCGGCCGAAGACCTCTGCGGCTTAGATTTTTTGAATTGAGTAAGACTGCGACCCCCGCAAGCGGGGAGAGGTGAAGGCGGGCCTAGCCTTAATCGAATCCCTGAACGGGCGGCGACGTGGTCTCCGCGGGCGCAGCAGGAGCCGCTTGAACGGGCTGCGCAGCAGGAGCGGCCTGAACCGGCGGATTGCTGGCGGCTCTCATCTGACCGTTGGCATTCATCGCCTGGCGCGTGCGCGGCGGAGCGCCGGCTGCGCGATAAGCCTCGCGACGCGGTGGCTGCCGATGTCGTGCCGAGCGCGAATCTCTCGCGCCCCATGACCGGGCGATTGCCGGTCCGGCGGTATAACCGACCACCGCGCCGGCGACGGCACCGATCGGCCCCAGCACCACGGCGCCTGACACGGCTCCGATTGCCGCAGCACCAGCACGTTCCTGTGCGGCAGCGGCCGCAGGCATGCCTAGCAGCAGAACGACGGCAGTGATCAGAGCTTTCTTCATCGGAGCGCCTCCCTCGGAGAGATCACTCTTACTCAAATATGGCCACAGGACGTTTGTCCGTTGCCCAACACGGGGCAATCGCCGATGGAACTCCGGCAATTCAAGGGCAAAGCCCCGGCGGGGCCGATCAGCGCAACTACGGCGCGACCGCGACGGTGCGCTCCCTCGCGCCGTTCTTACGGGGAGAGGGTTGGGGTGAGGGGCTGCATCCGCAATGACGGTGAGAGCTGGACTCGCGGAGAGTCCCCCTCACCCGGATTGCATCTGCGATGCAATCCGGCCTCTCCCCGCAGGCGGGGAGAGGCGAAGGTCAGACGATCTTGATCGACATGTCCGGCAAGCCCTCGAGCTTGCACAGGAGCACGTCACCCTTCACTACCGGGCCGACATTCTCCGGCGTGCCGGAATAGATGATGTCGCCGGCCTTCAGCTCGAACGCTTCCGAGAGCTTTGCGATCTGCTCGGCGACGCTCCAGATCATCTTGCTGAGATCCGAGCTCTGCTTCACCGTGCCGTTGATCGCGAGCGAAATGGCGCCCTTCTCGAAATGGCCCGTCTTGCCGACCGGGTGGATCGGGCCAATGACCGCGGCGTGGTCGAAGCTTTTGCCGATCTCCCAGGGCTTCTTCTCCGCGGCCATGCCGTTCTGGAGATCGCGCCGGGTCATGTCGAGGCCGAGCGCGTAGCCATAGACATGGTCGAGCGCCTTATCGACGGGGATATTGGTGCCGCCGGATTTCAGCGCGGCCACCAGTTCGACCTCGTGGTGGTAGTTCTTGGTCAGCGACGGATAGGGATGGTCGGCGACCTCGCCGATCGCGACGTTCTGGATCGCGTCCGTCGGCTTCTGGAAGAAGAACGGCGGCTCGCGGTTCGGATCCGAGCCGCGCTCGATCGCATGCGCGGCGTAGTTGCGCCCGATGCAGTAGATGCGGCGGACCTGGAACACCTGGGTCTCGCCGACAATCGGAATCGCGACCATCGGCACCGCGAAGATCGGCTTCGGTGCGGCCTGCGCTGCCGCCGGCGTTGCTTCTGCGATGGAAGCTGCGGTGACGGCCGCGGCAGTCGCGAGCAGATCCCGGCGCGTGGTCCTTTTCATGTTTTTGCTCCCTCATGGCTTCGTTGGGCGGCGTTCTTGCGCGCCGATCTGGCTGATAACCGATATTCAGTATGCCAGCAACGCTGGGCGGCGCGATCTAGCATCGCCTTGTGGGCGCGCCCCTCCTCAGCGACCAATAAAATCGGTTAGCATGGAACTTGCATAAATTCTGGGCGACATGGACGCCGCATGAACCTCATCAGCCTCGACATCCGCATGCTCCGGTCGCTAATCTCGGTGGTGGAGACCGGCAGCATCACCGAGACCGCACGACGGCTGGGCCGCACCCAGCCGGCGATCACGCTGCAATTGCAGCGGCTGGAGGAGCTGACCGGCAAGCAGCTGTTCGAGCATGGCGGCCGCCGGCTGACGTTGACCGACGACGGCACCACGGTCCTGACCTACGCAAAATCCATCCTGAGGTTGCATGACGAGCTGATCTCGCAACTGGCGTCACAGGAGATCGAAGGCCAGGTCGTGCTCGGCACGCCCGACCTCTATGCGGCCTTCATGCTGCCATCGATCCTCAGCGTGTTCCGAAAGTCCTTTCCGCGCGTGCAGGTCGAGCTCAACTGCGCGCTGTCGACACCGCTGGTCGGCCTCGTCAAGCGCGGCGATGTCGACATCGCGCTCGTCACCCGCATGAACGATTTCACCGGCGGCCAGGTGGTTCGCCGGGAGCAACTCGTCTGGATGACCGGCGAGCAATCCGCCGCGCACCAGGAACGCCCGATCCCGCTGGCACTTCTGCCTCCCGGCAACATCTATCGCGACTACGCCATCGACACACTGGAGCGCGCGAACCTGCGCTGGCGCATCGCCTGCGTCAGCGAAAGCGTCGGTGGCCTCCAGGCGGCGGCGTTCGCCGGCATGGCGGTCACCGTGCTCGGCCGCAGTGCGCTGGTGCCGGCGATGCGCGAGATCGGCTCGAACGAAGGCCTGCCGCCGCTGCCGAAGATCGAGCTCTTGCTCTACAAGTCCAGCGGCGCGACCTCGAAGGCGGCGACCGCCCTGCACGACTATCTCGCGCACTACCTGCGCCTCGACGAAGAACTCAGCGGTCGCGACGCGCCGATTGAGCTATCCTGACGTGTATAGCAGAGGTGGTCAAAAATACCCCGAAGACGCCCCCAACTGCATCCACCCGGTCACGCGGTCGGACATCGGCGCCTGCTTTCATCTCCGTTTTTGATCCATTTCATAGGTACGCCCTAGTCCAGCAGCGGCCCGGTATGCTTTGATGCGTGTGGCAGGAACCGAGACGCAAGGGTAGCCTGATGTTCATACTCATTCGAAAGTACACCAAGGTTCGTTCGGTCGCGGATGCTGCCCGCCGCGCCAAGAGCGGCGTCGGTCAGATCCTCAGGGAGTCGCCCGGCTTCAAGTCATATTATGTGTTGGACGGGGGCGGAGGCGTTGGTGTCGCCGTGATGATATTTGAGGACCGCGAAAGCGCGATTGCGGCGAACGCCAAGGTGCTGGGGTTCATTCAAGCAAGCTTGCATGACCTTGATCTTGGGGATCCCGAAATCATCGCCGGAGAAGTCTTGGTGAATATAGAGTCTGCTGCGTAGATGCTCGCAAGGTTCCTCGTCAGCTACCTGCGCAAGCACCGTCATTTCACGCCCTGACGAGCGCCAGGGCCCTGCTCGCGCAACGCCAGTTGCGGCCAGAACTTCGCCCAGGGCTGCGCCTGCTCGAACGCAGCGGCAATGCGGAAGATCGTGGGCTCGTCGAGCCAGGGCGCGACGATCTGCAGGCCGATCGGCATGCCGTCGCGGTCGAACCCGCAGGGCAGCGTTGCCGCCGGAAGGCCCGCGAGGTTGATCGGCCAGGTGAAGGGCGACCAGCCGAGATGCGGGTCCACCTCGCGGCCGTCGATCTTGCCGACGCCGATCTGCCCGGCCTCGAACGCGGTGACCGCGACCGTCGGCGTCACCAGCGCATCGACACGCTCGAACAATTTCAGGAACGCATTGCGCGCCTGGCCGCGGCGATAACCGGCTTCGACATAATCCGTGCCGCTGTAGTGGCGGCCGGCGCTGACGACGTCGCGATAGTCGGCCTCCGAAGTTTCGAGATCGGCCGTGGTCTTTGTCGCTACTGCCGCCGCCTGTTCTGTGAACGCGATCGGTTTCAGCGTGTGCTCCAAGATGCCGGGGTCGAGGCCCGGACCATCCATGGTGACCTGTGCACCGCAGGAGTCGAGAATGGCCAACGCCTTGTTGAACGCGGCGCGCACATCGGGGCTGACGGCGGCATAGCCGAGATCGACGCTGGCGCCGATGCGAAGGCCGTTCAACGAAGCAGCGTTGGTGTCGAACCGTCGCGGCGACACCGGCAGGCTGGCGGGATCGCGCAGATCGTAACCCGCGATGATCTCCAGCGTCAGCGCGGCGTCTGCGACGGTACGCGTGATCGGCCCGGTATGGGCGAGCGAGGCCCATGACGGCGGCGAGAAGCCGGGCGAGCGCGGCACGAGGCCGAAGGTCGGCTTGAGGCCGAACACGCCGCAGAAGGACGAGGGCACGCGGATCGAGCCGACGCCGTCGGTGCCGATCGCGATCGGGCCGCAGCCGGCGGCGACACCGGCTGCCGCGCCGCCGCTCGAGCCGCCGCTGGTGCGGCCGGGATTCCAGGGATTCCGCGTCGTGCCCGTGACCGGGCTGTCCGCCGTCAGCTTGTAGCCGGACTCGCAGGTGGTGGTCTTGCAGGTGATGATCGCACCGGATGCCTTCAGCGCCGAGACCACGGCGGCATCGACGTCGGGCACGAACGCCTTGTTCATCGGCGAGCCGGCATAGGCCGGCACGCCAGCGACGAAGACGAGATCCTTGATCGTGACGGGCACGCCGGCAAGCGGCCCCGTGGCCTCGCCCGCACGCATCTCCTTCGTGAGACGATCAGCCTCCGCCCTCGCCTGCTCGTACATCGGTGTCACCACCGCGTTGCAGGCCTCGTTCGTCGCCTGAAGCGCGGCGATGGTGTCGTCGACGACATCGCGCGGGGTGAACGCCTTGCGCCGGTAGCCGGCCATGATCTCGGTAACAGAGAGCGCGCCAAGGCCAGTCGGCGCCGGCGGGAAGGCCGTTCGGCCGGAACCATCAGTCATCATCAACCCTAAGAATTAGCTGAGCGCCGCGTCGACGGCGCGCTTGGCCATCACCGTGACGAGATGCGCGCGGTAATCGGCTTCGGCGTGGATGTCGGAGGTGAGACCGTCATTGTCGATCCTGATCGCCGCGATCGCGGAGGGATCGAAATTGCCCGACAGCGCCGCTTCCATCGGCGGCACGCGGAAGACACCCGGTCCCGCACCGGTCACGGCGACGCGCACACCGTCGGCGAATTTCGCGACGAACACGCCGACCAGCGCGTAGCGTGAGGCCGGCGCCTTGAACTTTGCGTAGCCCGCCTTGAGCGGCACCGGGAAGCGGATCGCGGTGATGATCTCGCCCGGTTGAAGCGCCGTCTCGAACAGCCCGAGAAAGAACTTGTCGGCCGCGATCTCACGCGTGCTGGTGATGACGGTCGCGCCGAGGCCGAGCACGCCGGCGGGATAGTCAGCCGCCGGATCGTTGTTGGCGACCGAGCCGCCGATGGTGCCGCGGCTGCGCACGGCGGGATCGCCGATCATCGAGGCCAGCGCGGCAAGCCCCGGGATTTTTGTCTGCACCAGTTTTGAGGCCGCCACCACCGCATGCGGCGTCATCGCGCCGATGGTGATGGTGGCTCCGTCATCTGCGATGCCCTTGAGGCTTCCGAGCTTCGACAGATCGACCAGCGCAGGCGGATTGGCCAGCCGCTGCTTCAGCGTCGGGATCAGCGTCATGCCGCCGGCAACGAGCTTGCTGTCCGCAATCGAGGTCAGGAGCTTCGCCGCATCGGGAATCTGGTCGGGCTGGTGATAGGCAAACGGTTTCATTGTGGTCCTCCCTATTCCGCCGCGACGGGCAGCGACGCGTTCTGCAGCAGGCGCCAGATCCGGTTCGGCGTCGCCGGCATGTCGACATGGGTGACGCCGAGATGCGACAGCGCGTCGACCACCGCGTTGATGACGGCGGCGGGCGAGCCAATGGTGCCGACCTCGCCACAGCCCTTCACGCCCATCGGCGTATGCGTGCACAGCGTCGAATGGGTCGCGACCTTCATCATCGGCAGATGATCGGCGCGCGGCATGCAGTAATCCATCAGCGAGCCCGACAGCAGCTGGCCCGATCCTTCGTCATAGACCGCGTTCTCGAACAGCGCCTGGCCGACGCCCTGCACGATGCCGCCATGCAACTGGCCCTCGACGATCATGGGGTTGATGACCGTGCCGACGTCGTCGACTGCGGTGTAATTGACCAGCGTCACGGTGCCGGTCTCCGGATCGACCTCGACCTCGGCGATGTGGCAGCCGCCGGGATAGGTGAAGTTGACGGGGTCGTAATAGGCCTGCTCCTCCAGCCCCGGCTCCAGCACTTCGAGCGGATAATTGTGCGGCACATAGGCGGCACCCGCGATCTCCTCGAAGGTCTTGATGCGGTCCGTTCCGGCGACGGAAAACTTGCCGGCTTCGAACTGGATGTCGGCCTCGGACGCTTCGAGCAGATGCGCGGCGATCTTCTTGCCCTTGACGATCACCTTGTCGGTCGCCTTCGACAGCGCGGCGCCGCCGACGACCAGCGAGCGCGAGCCATAGGTGCCCATGCCGAACTGCACGCGGTCGGTATCACCGAACACGATGTCGACATTCTCGAAGGCGACCCCGAGCTTGTCCGAGACGATCTGCGCGAAGGTCGTCTCGTGGCCCTGGCCGTGATTGTGGGTGCCGATCATGACCGTCACCTGGCCGGTCGGATGCACGCGCACCGTGGCGCTCTCGTAGAGACCGCCGCGCGCCCCGAGCCGTCCGGCGAAGCGCGATGGTGCAAGGCCGCAGGCCTCGACATAGGTGGAGTAGCCGAGCCCGCGGAACTTTCCTTTGCTAGCCGAGGCCGCCTTGCGGACACCGAAATTCTTGACGTCGGCCGCCACCAGCGCGCCGTCGAGACATCCCATGGGATCGCCGGAATCGTACTGCACCAGCACCGGCGTCTGATACGGATAGGCTTCCTTCGGGATCATGTTGCGGCGGCGAATCTCGACGCGGTCGATGCCCATCTCGCTGGCCGCGACATCGACGATGCGCTCCAGCACGAAGGTCGCCTCGGGCCGGCCGGCGCCGCGATAGGCATCCACAGGCACGGTGTTGGTGAAGACCACCTTCACGTTGCAGTAGATCGCGGGCGTGGTGTAGACGCCGCCGAGCAGCGGTCCATAGAGGTTGGTCGGGATGTTCGGCCCGAAGGTCGAGAGATAGCCGCCCATATTGGCGAGCGTGTTGACGCGGAAGGCGAGGAATTTTCCGGTCTCGTCGAGCGCGAGCTCGGCCTCGGTGACGTGGTCGCGGCCGTGACGATCGGAGACGTAGCCCTCCGAGCGGCTCGCGACCCATTTCACCGGCCGCCTCACGCGCTTGGCGGCCCAGGTGATCACGGCCTCCTCGCCGTAGTGGAACTGCTTGACGCCGAAGCCGCCGCCGACATCGGGCGCGACCACGCGCAGCTTGTGCTGGGGAATGTTCAGCACCAGCGCGCCCATCAGGAAGCGCACGACATGCGGGAACTGGCTGGTCGTCCACAGCGTGAATCGATCCGTGCCCGGTTCGTATTCGGCGATCGCCGCGCGCGGCTCCATGGGGTTGCCGATCAGGCGGTTGTTGACGAGGCTGAGCTTGGCGACATGCGCCGCTTTCTTGAAGGCGGCTTCGACCGCGGCCTTGTCGCCGAGCTCCCAGTCGCAGCAGATGTTGTTCGGCACGTCATCGAACAATTGCGGCGCATCGGGCCTGACCGCTTCGAGCACGCCAACCACGGAAGGCAGCAGCTCGTAGTCGACATTCAGGAGCTCGGCACCCGCATTGGCCTGCTCCGGCGTTTCCGCGATGACGAAGGCGACCATGTCCCCGACGAAGCGCACCTTGTCCTGCGCCAGCATCGGGAACGGCGGCTCCTTCATCGGGACGCCCTTGGCGTCGGTGATGCCCCAACCGCAGGGCAGCGAGCCCAGTCCATCGTCGGCGACATCGTCGCCGGTCAGGACCGCGATGACGCCGGGCGATGCCAATGCCGCGCTCTTGTCGATGCCGCGCAGGACTGCATGCCCATGCGGCGAGCGCACGAAAACACCGGCTGTCATGCCGGGACGCTTGATATCGGAGACGTAATTGCCACGACCGGTGAGGAATCGCTGGTCCTCTTTCCGCTTCGGTGCAGCGCCGATGCCGATCACATTGCCCATGATCATTCTCCCTTGGCGGCGTTCATGGCGGCAGCGCCTGATATCACCGAGACGACGATGTTCTGGTAGCCGGTGCAGCGGCAGATGTTGCCTTCGAGGCCGTGGCGGACATCGGCCTCGGTCAGGTCCGGCTTCTCGCTGGCCAGCGCGACAGCCGTCATCAGCATGCCCGGCGTGCAGAAGCCGCATTGCAGGCCGTGATGCTCGCGAAAGGCTTCCTGCATCGGATGCATCCGGTTCGAGCCCGGCGCCCCTTGCAGACCTTCGATGGTGAGCAGGCTCGCGCCATCGAGCGCGGGCGCCAGCAATGTGCAGCTCTTCACGGGAAGACCGTCCAGATGCACCACGCAGGCACCGCATTGGCTGGTATCGCAGCCGATATGCGTGCCGGTGAGATTGAGCTGCTCGCGCAGGAGCTCGGCGACGAGCGTTGCGGGCTCGACGTCGACAGTGGTTGGCCGTCCGTTGAGTGTGAAGGATATCTGCACGGTCATACTCCTGTGCGCGACGGGTCTTCAGGCGAGTGGAAGCGCGCTGCCGATGGCCCATGTGGCCATCACGACATCGCCGACGGTGAAGGGATCTGCGAAGAAGGTCTTTTCCGGCACGTAGGCGACGAACTCGTCGTCCGGGACGGTGTCGAGCATGACCTTGACGAAATAGCCCTGGTATTCGATCGCGAGCACGCGGCTCGGCAGCGACGTGGTGCAGCCGGGCGGCAGTTCCCTGCCCGGCCGGACCAGCGCAACATCGTCGCGGCGCACGGCGATATCGACCTTGTCGCCGACGCTGACGGTCGGGCGGGCCTGCAGCGGCACCTCAATGCCAGAGGGGGCGGCCTGCGCGAGGGTGAAGCTCGCTCCGTTGACCTTCTCCACCCTGCCCGAGAGCACGTTCTGACCACCCATGAACTCCGCGACATAGCGGTCGTGCGGATGGGCATAGACGTCGCGTGCCGGTCCCGCCTGCTTGATCCTGCCCTGCTCCATCACCACGACGAGGTCGGCAAGCGCGATCGCTTCGAGCTGGGTGTGGGTGACGTGGATGAAGGTGATGCCGAGCTCCTGCTGCATCCGCCTGAGCTCCTGGCGCATCTGGACGCGGAGCTGCTCGTCGAGCGCGGACAGCGGCTCGTCGAGCAGCAGCACGCGCGGCTCGGTGATCGCCGCACGCGCCAGCGCCACGCGCTGCTGCTGGCCGCCGGAGAGCTGCGCCGGCAGGCGGTCAGCGAAGCTCGTCAACCGCACCTTCTCGATCATCGCGTCGGCCGCACGCAAACGATCCGCCTTGGACATCCCGCGCACGCGCAGGGCAAAGGCGATGTTCTCGCGCACGGTGAGATGCGGGAACAGCGCATAGGACTGGAACATCATCGCGGTGCGGCGCTGCACCGGCGCGAGTCCGACGACATTCTGGCCGCCGATCACGATCTCGCCGGCGGTCGGATCCTCATGACCGGCGATCATGCGCAGGATCGTGGTCTTGCCGCAGCCGGAGGGGCCGATGAAGCAGCAATAGGCGCCGTCGGCGATCTTGAGATTGACGCCGTCGACGACGTAGGTCGCGCCGTCAAAGCTCTTGCAGACGCCTGCCAGTTCGATATCGCCGCGATCGTTCTTCATTCCCAGCTCAACCTTTGGACCCGCTGCCGCGCTTCTTCTGGATCAGCACGATGGTGCCGAGGCTGGCACCGATGACGATGAAGGAGACGATGGTGGTCACCGTGCCGAGCGCGTAGAGCGAGGGCGAGGTGACGTTCAGCGTCATGCTCCAGATTTCCAGCGGCAGCGTGTTCAGCGAGCCCGCGGTCTGCAGGCTGCGCGCGAACTCGTCATAGGACAGCGTGAAGCCGAACAGCGCGACCGCGACGAGGCCCGGCGCCAGCACCGGGATCATCACCAGCCGGATCGACTGCCAGCGGCTGGCGCCGAGATCATAGGCCGCCTCCTCCCAGACATGGTTGAAGCGCGACATCACCGCGAACATCACGAGCACGCCGAACGGCAGCGTCCAGGACAGCTGCGCGCCGAGCGCCGAGGTGTACCAGCTCGCATTCAGCCCGAGCGCCTGAAACAACAGGCCCGTGCCGAGGCCGAGCACGAGGCCGGGCGCGACCAGGCTGCCGATCATCATGTAGAACACGACGGTGTCGCCACGAAACCGCCTGCGGAAGCCGAGGCCGGCGAGGAACGACACCACCACCGTGATGATGGTGACGATGACGGCGAGCTTGATCGAGCGGTCGAACGAGCCCTTGACGTCGCCGGTGCGCACCTGGGTGAAGAGATCGACGAACCAGTGCAGCGACTGGCCCTTCATCGGGAACACCAGCCCGCCGCGGATGTCCTGGAACGACAGGATGTAGATGCAGAACATCGGGCCGTAGAGCGCGAGCACATAGAATGTGAACAGCACCGCCAGCACGTAGAAGGTCCAGGGCCTGCCGCCCTTGCTCGGCGCGATCGCCTTGGTTGTCGCAGGTGCGACCGACTTGGACATGTCAGTTTTGGGCATATCGGCCAACACCGCGCTCATCGCGTGATCTCCTGCCTGATATCGACGGTGCGCAGGATCAGCGAGACGATCGCGACCAGCACCAGCGTCAGCAGCACGGCGCTCGCGGCCGCGGTCGGATATTGCAGCACGCCGACGTCCTCGTAGAACGCGCTGACCACCGAGGCCGAGCCGCCGCCGGACATCACCTTGACCACGAAGAAATCGCCCATCACGATCGAGACGACGAAGATGGTGCCGAGCGCGATGCCGCTCTTGGACATCGGCACCACGATCAGGCGCATGATGTCGAAGCGGCTGGCGCCGGCGTCGATCGCGGCTTCGATCAGCTTCTTGTCGATCCGCGCCATCGAATTGAAGATCGGCACGATCATGAAGATCGTGAGTTGGTGGACATAGGCGATGACGACCGCGAGATCAGAGAACAGCAGCACCTCCAGCGGCTGGCGGATCACGCCGGTTGCGAGCAGTGCCTGGTTGATCAGGCCTTCCTTGCCGAGCAGCGGAATCCAGGAAATCATCCGGATGATGTTCGAGGTCCAGAACGGCACCGTGCACAACAGGAACAGGCCGATCGCGAGCAGCTGGTTGCGGACGTGGAACACCAGGAAGTAGGCGACGAAGAAACCGATGATCAGGGTGAAGACCCAGGTCAGCACGGTGAACTTGATTGTCGCCAGATAAAGCTTGAGCGTCAGTGCCGAGTGCAGCACCTCGACATAGCTCGCCAGCGTGAAGCCCGGCGTCAGCCCGCCAAAGCCGTCGGTGGCAAAGAAGCTCGCCGCCAGCACCACCAGGATCGGCGCCACGAAGAACGGCACGAGCACCAGGACCAGCGGCGAGACGTAGAGCCAGCCGGCCAGATTGGATCGCGATGGAGTTGAACTCGGCTGCATGTCAGCGAACGCCTCGACGTCGATCTCATCCGCCGACGCGTCGCCGCGCCGGCGCCTTTCGTCAGGGAAAGCAGGTTTCAGGCCACCTTGAAGTCGTTCCAGCGCTTGTTCATGTAGGCGGCCTCGTCCATCAGCGTGTTCCAGCACGAGATGTTCTTGACGCGGTCGAGGAACGAGCCGCCGTCGCGCTTGGTGCCGGCCTTCTCCATCGCGACGCCATAGGGATCGTTGACCACCTCGGGTGCGGGCTGGCCCTCGTACCAGAACGCCCATTCGGCGGGGGTGAGGAATTTCTTCGCGGTCGACGGCACCGGGCTGTAATAGCCGTAGCGCGCGACGAAGCCGCCCTGCCAGCCCGAGAGGTACCAGTTGAGATATTCATAGGCCGCGTCGAGCTTCTTGCCGGAGAGATGCTTCATCAGCCCCATGCCGTTGCACCAGCCGCGGTAGCCTTCCTTGCCGTTCTTGACGTTGACCGGCGCGTAGACGCAGGGAATTTCCTTGACGCGGACAGCGGCGACCGCCGGCGACCACATCGACTGGATGATCACTTCGCCCGCCGCCATCAGCTGCACCGACTGGTCGAAGGTGGTCCAGGTCGCACGGAACTGGCCCTGCTTCTTCAGCTCGATCAGCTTGTTGCAGGTGAAGTCGATCTCCTCCTTGGTCATGTTGCCCTTGTTGCCGTACTTGATCAGTCCGGCGCTCTCGAAGCAGAGCGCGGCGTCCATGATGCCGATCGCGGGCACGTCGAGAATCGCGGCCTTGCCCTTGAACTTCGGGTCGATCAGATCCTTCCACTCCGTCACTTCATGGCCGACGAGATCGGGGCGGTAGCCGATTGAGTCGGCGTTGTAGACCTGCGGCAGGAAGGTTGCCCATTCGGTGACGCCGTCATTGAGGTCGGTCGCATCGGGCTTGGCGATGTACATGGCTTCATAGGGCGAGATGCCCTGGCGCGGGATCTTGTGGCCGTCGATCTCACCCTTGGTGAAGATCGGCAGGATGTTGTCGAACTCCTTGATCTTCTTGACCTCGATGCCCTGGATCACGCCGCGCTTGGCGGCAAGTTTCGCCTGCCAGCCCTCGAGATCGGCAATGTCGACCGTATTAGGCTGGCTTATGAAGCGGTTGATGGCAGCTGAGGTGTCGAGGTTCTGCATCGTCACCTTGAAGCCGAGATCCTTGGCCGCCTGGTCGCCGATCGCCTTCACCACCGAATAGGACACGCCGACATGGCGCAGCTCGATGTCCTTGATCTCCTGCGCCCAGATGGTCGGGAACCCGCGGATCGCGTCGGTCCCTGCGGCTGCGCCCGCAACGGCGGCCGCCCCCTTCAACAGCGTGCGCCGGCTCAGTTTTTTCGCAGATGTCGCTCCCGTTCCCGCCGGATCGGAAGTGGACGTCCCCTTAATCCTGTCAGACATGGCAACCCTCATTGGTTACGATGAACGCTCGCCCCGATCGCCATTGACCGGCTGCGGATGTGATCAGTTGCGCGTGAGGCTATGGCTGAGATTTTGCGAAGTAAAATTGGAAGTAAAAATTCGCGATATAAACGCGGCTAATGGATCAGACCGCTGCATTTGCTTTTGGCAGCGCGCATAAGAAGGCGTCAGGGCGTGTGTACAGGGACGGCGACTGGACGATGCGGCAACGTCCGCATCGTCACCATAATCGGCGCCGCACTGCTAGTCGCGGCGACAGGTCGCGCAGCGTGCGCGAGCGAGGCCGTGATCGCGCCGTCGCGCATGACGGCGATCGGCACGCTCGACGCGCGCTTCCAATCCTACAATGTCGAGATGGTGGAGGTGACGGGCGGACGGTTCTGGAAACCTTACGCGCAAGGCCAGATGCAACATGATCGCTACAGCGACAGGCCCCCGATCGATCTTGCCAACCCTCGCCTGCGCAAGCTCGCAGCGGCGCTGTCGCCAGCCTATATCCGCATCAGCGGCAGCTGGGCGAACGCGACCTATGTTGCGGACACCGAAAGTGCGCCGGCCACTCCGCCTGCCGGCTTCAACACCGCGCTCAGCCGCGCGCAATGGCGCGGCGTCGTCGACTTCGCCCGCGTGGCCGATGCGGAGATCGTGACGTCCTTTGCCGTCAGTCCCGGCAGCCGCGACGCAAATGGCGTGTGGATGCCGGACCAGGCGCAGCGCCTCGTCGAGGCCACGCGCTCATCCGGCGGCCGCATCGCCGCCGCCGAGTTCATGAACGAGCCGACGCTTGCGGCGAACAACGGCGCGCCGCCGGGATATGACGCGGAGGCTTATGGCCGCGACTTCAGGATATTCCGCACGTGGATCCGGCGTTCGTCGCCGGAGACGTTGATCCTCGGCCCGGGCTCTATCGGCGACTCCGCAGCTCCGGCAGCTAGCCGCATCCGCACGCACGATCTGCTCGCGGCGTCGGGGCCGGGTCTCGATCGCTTCTCCTATCACCATTACAACACGCTCTCGCCCCGCTGCGGCGTCCATGACGATCCGATGCAGGCTCTATCGGACGAGTGGCTGGCGCGCACCGACGTCACGCTCGCCACCTACCGCGCGCTGCGCGACGCGTTCGAGCCGGGCAAGCCGATCTGGTTGACGGAAACGGCGGACGCCGTCTGCGGCGGCAATCCATGGGATGCGACCTTCCTCGACACATTCCGCTATCTCGACCAGCTCGGCCGTCTCGCGAGAGCCGGCGTGCAGGTGGTGATGCACAACACGCTTGCGGCCAGCGACTACGGCCTGCTCGACGAGTGGTCGTTTCGTCCACGGCCAAACTATTGGGGCGCCCTGCTCTGGCGGCGCCTGATGGGGCCGACCGTGCTCGAGGCAGGCACTGCCCCAATGCCCGGCCTTCACATCTACGCGCATTGTCATCCCGCGATGAAGGGCGCCGTCTCCGTGCTCCTCATCAACAATTCGCGGAGCGCAGCGCACCTCGTGACGTTGGCAGGCCCTGCCGAGCGCTACACGTTGCAAGCCGATCGCCTGCAAAGCGCCACCGTCCGGTTGAATGGCCAGCCCCTCGAATTGACCGTCAACGACGACCTTCCGCGCCTTGCGGCCCGTGCCGCGCCGGCAGGCCGGCTCCAATTGCCGCCGGCCAGCATCACCTTCCTGGTGATGCCGGACGCCGCGGCCTGTCGCTGACGTACGCTGCTATTTCAGGCCGTCGCGCGCCGTCTCCGGCGCCAGCAAGGTCGCGACGATCGTGATGATCGAGAGCGCGATGATGTAGACCGACACGGCCCAGTAAGATCCTGCCCACGCCAGCAGCGCGGTTGCGATCAGCGGCGAAAAGCCGCCGCTCAGCGCGGCCGCGACGTTGGCGCCCAGCGAGGCGCCGCTGTAGCGCACCTGGGTGCGGAACAGCTCCGGCATGAACGCCGCCTTCGGCCCGAACAACAGCGCATGGGTCAGCGTCATCGTGACGACGAGCGCGAGCGTGATCAGCGCAGGTTCTTTTGTGTCGAGGAACCAGAACAGCGGAAACGCCAGCGCGACGGTGAACACAGCACCCGCGAGGTACAGCGCCTTGCGGCCAAAGATGTCGGAGAGCCAGCCGGCGAGCGGCAACGTCGCGAACTCGACGATCGCAGCATAGACCACCGCATCCAGGATCACCTGGCGCGGCAGACCGAGTTTTGTGGTGGCATAAACCACGGTGAAGACGGTGAGCAGATAAGCAAGGCCCACCTCCGACACCGTGATGCCGATCGCCAGCAGAAAGCTGCGCCAGTCGCGTCGCAGCACTTCCAGCACCGGCTGGGCCAGCACCTCCTTGCGCTCGACCACCTCCTTGAAATGCGGCGTCTCCGCGAGCTTCAGCCGCACGATGAAGCCGACACCGACCAAGAGGATGCTGATCAGGAACGGCACGCGCCAGCCCCAACTCAGAAAGTCGGCTTCGGGCAGTTTCGTCATCAAGCCGAAGATGCCGGTGGAGGCGGCAACACCGACGGGAAAGCCGATCTGCACCAGGCTGCCGTAGAAGCCGCGGCGGTTGCCGGCATGCTCGATCACCATGACGACCGCGCCGCTCCACTCGCCGCCGAGCCCGATGCCCTGGACGAAGCGCAAGGCGATCAGCAGGATCGGCGCCCAGACACCGATCTGGCTGTAGGTCGGCAGGCAGCCGATCAGGAAGGTGCCGAGCCCCATCGCGATCATGGTCGCAACCAGCATCGTCTTGCGGCCGAGCCGGTCGCCGTAATGCCCGATGATCGCGCCACCGATCGGCCGCGCCACGAAGCCGACCGCATAGGTCGAGAACGCGACCAGCGTGCCGACGAACGGGTCGAAGCTCGGAAAGAACAGCTTGTTGAAGACGAGTGCGGCGGCCGTGCCGTAGATCAGGAAGTCGTACCACTCGATCGCGGTGCCGAGCGCGCTCGCCCACACCACATGCGCCGTCGTCGATCTCTCCGCCGAAGTGGAGACCCCCGTTGCTGCCGTCATGCCATGCCCCACAGATTCCAGACGGCATCATGGCTAATCGCGACGGGGCTTGCAACCTGCGGAGGTGTTCCTGCTCGCGATGACCACAGCAGGAGATATTTGAGCACGCCTGCTTCAACACGTCATTGCGAGGAGCTCTTGCGACGACCACACTGCCTCTGCGGAAACAGTCTGGGTTGCTTCGCTGCGCTCGCAGTGACGGTGGTGAGACAGTTGCGCACTCTGCCCCCTCCATCGTCGTCCTGGCGAAAGCCAGGACCCATTACCCCGGTCAGCGTTATCAAACACTGCTGTGGCCAAAGCGTCCGAAACAACAGCCGCCTGTGGTTATGGGTCCTGGCTTTCGCCCATGGGCGCTAAAATAGGATTTGCGCATTGGATTGGCTTGTGATTCCAAATTGGGATGGCACACGAATCGCTTGTGAACGAGGACTGGGCGCGTGTTGTCGCCCGGCTTGGCGGCGCCGAAGCGCTCAACGTTAGCGCGCGCGAGACGAAGGCGTTTGTCCGCCCGCGGGAAATCAGCAATGCGGTGGATTTGCTGCGCTTGATCCTGGCGTATTGCCTTGGCGAGCGAGGTCTGCGGTTGACGGCGGCATGGGCCACGTCGGTGGGCCTTGTCGATATCTCCAACGTGGCTCTGTTGTATCGGTTGCGTCAGTGCGGAGATTGGCTGGCGAAGTTGATAGGCCAAGCACTGGCGAGCGGTGCGCCGAAGGCGAGCCACGGCCGCCTGATCCGCATTGTTGACGCCACGACGGTCCCGAAGGCTGGGACGAGCGGCAGGAACAAGAACGCGGTGTGGCGCATACACAGCGCGTTCGATCTTCCGCAGGAGCGCTTTGGTCACTTCGAGCTGACCGATCAGCGAGCGGGCGAGACGCTGGACCGGATACCGGTGATTGCCGGCGAAATCCGTCTTGGCGACCGCGCTTATCTGCAACCGGAGCGCATGGCACGTCTCGTCGATGCCGGCGCGGACTTCGTGATCCGGTCCGGCTGGAAGAGCGCGCGTTGGGTTGATGCCAAAGGTGGTCTGGTCGATCTGACGGCCGAACTGCGCAAGGCTTCGGCATGTGGCCTGATCGATCGACCGATCTGGATAAAACGCAAGTCTGGCGCACCGCTGCTCGCTCTGCGTCTGGTTGCCGTCAAGAAGCCGGCGCAAGCGGCCGCGGTCGCACGACGCAAGGCGCGCCGAACGGCCCAAAAGGGAGGCCACCAGCTCTCCAGGCAAACACTTGACGCTGCAGATTGGGTGATCCTGGTGACCTCGCTCGCACCGGAGGACTTCTCAACGAGCGATGTCCTTGCCCTCTATCGGCTGCGATGGCGCATTGAACTCGGCTTCAAGCGGCTCAAGAGTTTGATTGGCCTGAAGGGCCCTCCCGGAACTGACGAGCGGTCCGCCAGGCCCCACATCCTCGCTCATCTGCTGATCATTCTCCTGCTCGAGCCACTCGTCGACGAACTCGAGGACTCTCCCCGCTTGGCCGAGGCCGCCTGACCCGTCCAGGGACCTGGCGTCTGCTCCGCCAACTCGTCGCCTCCCTCCGACAAGCAATCATGCCCCAACCCGCGATTGCTTGCCTGCGCAGACTTCGCTCCACGCTCGGACGGCATCTACACGAACCACCAAGACGAAAACGTCGCTATCAAGCAATGCAACTATTTTAGCGCCCATGGGCTTTCGCCAGGACGACACCGAGTATTGGGCACTGACATTCCAACTCACCGCCGCTCCAAGCCGCTGCCCGTGGAACCGCCGCACCCATTATTCGCCATTGACAAATCTATTCGCTAATATCTAATTTACCGTCAGAACAACCCGCCGCACCAAGCGGCCCATAAAAGCGAGGGAACGACGATGAGAGGGTTTCTGGCCGGCGCCATGCTCGCGGCCATGACTTCGGCTGCCATGACCACAGTCGCAAGCGCGCAAGTCTCCGACGACGCGGTGCGGATCGGCGTGCTGACGGACCTGTCGAGCTGGGGCCGCGACAATAGCGGGCCGGGCTCGGTCGAGGCCGCCAGGATGGCGGTGGAGGAGTTCGGGCCGACGGTGCTCGGCAGGCCGATCGAGATCATCAGCGCCGACCACCAGATGAAGACCGATGTCGGCGTGCAGATCGTGCGCGGCTGGTTCGACAACGGCAAGGTCGACGCGGTCGTCGACATCCCCAATTCCGGCATCGCGATCGCCGTGCACAACATGGTGCGCGAGCGGGGCAAGATCGCCCTGCTGTCCGGCCCCGGCGCGAGCTCGCTGACCGACGAGCTGTGCAGCCCGAACACCGTGCACTTCACCTACGACACCTATGCGCTGTCGAAGGTGACGGCCTCTGCCGTGATCAAGGAAGGCGGCAAGTCCTGGTACTTCATCACGGCGGACTACGCCTTCGGCCAGCAGCTCGAGAAGGACGCGACGCGTTTCATCAACGAGATGGGCGGCAAGGTGCTCGGCGGCGTCAAGCACCCGACCAATACCGCGGACTTCTCGTCCTTCGCGCTGCAGGCGCAGAGCTCGAAATCCGACGTCGTCGCCTTCGCCAATGCCGGCCAGGACACCGACAACGCCATCAAGCAGTCCGGCGAGTTCGGCCTCGTGCAGGGCGGCCAGAAGCTCGTTGGTCTCCTGATGTTCGACACCGACGTGCATGCGATCGGGCTGAAGGCCGCGCAGGGCACCTACATGACCACGGCCGCGTACTGGAACATGGACGAGGCAACCCGCGCCTGGTCGAAGAAGTTCTACGAGCGCACCAAGGTGATGCCAACCATGATCCACACCGGCGTCTACGGCGCGGTGCTGCATTATCTCAAGGGCATCAAGGCCGCCGGCACCGATGATTCCGCCAAGGTGATGGCCAAGATGCGCGAGCTGCCGATCGAGGATATCTTCGTCCATGGCGGCAAGTTGCGCGAGGACGGCCGCGTCGTCCGCGACATGTACCTGGCCAAGGTGAAGTCACCCGAGCAGTCTAGGGAACCCTGGGATTATCTGGATATCGTCAAGACCGTGAAGGGCGAGGACGCCTTCCGTCCGGTCTCCGAGTCCAAATGTCCGCTCCTGAAGAAGTGAGGTGAGCGATGACCGGCAACGAGCACAGCGCAGTTGAGACTTACGAGTGCGACGTGCTCGTGGCCGGATCTGGCGCCTCCGGCATGTCGGCCGCGATCACCGCGCGCTTTCGCGGCCTCGACGTCCTGATCGTCGAGAAGGAGCCGCGCTTCGGCGGCACCACCGCCCGCTCCGGCGGCTGGCTCTGGATACCGGGCACGTCGCTGGCGAAAGCCTATGGCATCGAGGAGACGCCGGAGCAGGCCCGTACGTACCTTCGCCATGAAGCCGGCAACAATTACGACGCCGCACGCGTCGATGCCTTCCTGAACGCCGGCCCCGAGGCCGTCGATTTCTTCACCACCAAGACCGCGCTGCGCTTCGACATGCCGCTGGTGTTTCCGGACTACCACGCCGAAGCGCCCGGCGGCGCGCAGGGTGGCCGCTCCATGGTGACGCGCCCGTTCGATGGCCGCGAGCTCGGCGACCAGATCAAGACGCTGGGCATGCCCCTGCCCGAGCTCACCGTGTTCGGCATGATGCTCGGAAGCGGCAAGGAGATCATCCACTTCATGCGCGTGACGAAGTCGCTGACCTCAGCGGTCTATGTGGCAAAGCGGCTGTCGCGGCATCTGATGGACGTGCTGCGCTACGGCCGCGGCATGACCTTGACCAACGGCAATGCGCTCGCCGGGCGGCTCGCGAAATCCGCGCAGGATTTGAAGATTCCGATGTGGCTGTCCTCGCCGGTGCGCGAGCTGACGGTCGAGAACGGCGCGGTGACCGGTGCGATCGTGTCGCGCGAGGGACGCGAGGTGCGTGTCCGCGCGCGGCAGGGCGTCGTGCTCGCCTGCGGCGGCTTCCCGCACGATGTCGAACGTCGCAAGAAGATGTTCCCGCACGCACCGACCGGCAGGGAGCATTTTTCGCCCGGCCCGACCGGCAATACCGGCGACGGCCTGCGCCTTGCGGAAAGCGCCGGGGGACGCATCGAGGACCGTCTGCCGAACGCGGCGGCCTGGGTGCCGGTGTCGCTGACCACGCGCAAGGACGGCTCCAAGGGCGTGATGCCGCATTTCATCGACCGCGCCAAACCCGGCGTGATCGCGGTGATGCGTGACGGCAGGCGCTTTGCCAATGAGGGCAATTCCTATCACGACTTCGTCCTGGCCATGATCAAGGCCGCCAGGCCCGGCGAGGAGATCGCGGCTTATCTGGTCTGCGATCACCAGACGCTGCGCAAATACGGCCTCGGCTGCGTGCCGCCCTTCCCGATGCCGCTCGGCCACCACCTCGATACCGGCTACCTCATGCGCGGCGACACGCTGGAGGCGCTGGCGGCAAAGGCCGGTATCGACGCAAAGGCATTCGCCGAGACGGTCAGGCAATTCAATGCGACGGCGGCGCAGGGCCAGGACGCCGCCTTCGGCAAAGGTTCAAAAGCCTATAACCGCTATCAGGGCGATGCGCTGCATGGCCCGAACCCCTGCGTCGCGCCGATCGAGAATGGCCCGTTCTACGCCATCAAGATGGTGATCGGCGATCTCGGCACCTATGCCGGCATCGTCACCGACGAGAACGCGCGGGCGCTCGACGCCGAGGGCCGGGTGATTCCCGGGCTCTATGCAGCCGGCAACGACATGGCGAGCATCATGGGCGGCAATTATCCCGGCGCCGGCATCACGCTTGGGCCGGCGCTGACCTTCGGCTACATTGCCGGCCGTCATCTCGCCGAGAGCGCCACGAGGCGCAACGCGGCGTAAGCGCGACGCCAGGAGGCGCATGAAGAGAGAAAGCCGCGGCATCCAGTCGATCGAGGTCGGCGGAGAATTGCTCCGCGCGCTCGCCAAAAGCGGCGAGCCGATGATGCTGCGCGATCTCGCGCGCGAGGCCGGCATGACGCCGGCCAAGGCGCATCCTTATCTCGCCAGCTTCTCGCGCATCGGACTGATCGAGCAGGACGAGACCACCGGCCGTTACGAGATCGGTGCTTTGGCGCTGGAGCTCGGCCTGATCAGCCTGCGCCGCCTGTCCGGCGTGCGCATCGCGGGGCCGAAGATCGCCGCGCTTGCGAGCCAGATCGGACACGCGGTCTCGCTGGCGGTTTGGGGCACCCATGGCCCGACCGTCGTCCAGCTCGAAGAGCCGGGCCAGCCCGTGCATATCGTGATGCGCGCGGGTTCAGTGATGGCGCTGCTGGAGACCGCCACGGGGCGCGCCTTTGCGGCCTTCCTGCCGGAGAAGACCATCAGTGCCGCCCTCGAAAGCGGCCTCGACCGCCATGGCGTCGGTTACAATCCGAAGCGGGCCGTGAAGGGCGCGAAGATCGCCGAGATGCTCACCGAGGTGCGCAAGCACGGCCTCGCCCGCGCGCTCGGCGATCCCCTGCCCGGCGTCAACGCGTTCTCGGCGCCGGTGTTCGACCATTCCGGCCATGTCGCGCTGGTCATCACCGCGATGGGCCCGGAAGGAACGTTCGATGCCCGCTGGGACAGCCCCATCGCGCACGCCCTGCGCGACTGCGCCGGCGGTATCTCGAAGCGGCTCGGCTATGGGATGACGGTTGCGGCGGAGTGAGCGATAGCTCTCTGAGTCGTCCTGGCGAAGGCCAGGACCCATTACCCCAGGGAGCAGTCGTCGCGTGAGCTGGTAACCACGAGCCTTCGCCAAACCACGTCTTGTGGTAATGGGTCCTGGCTTTCGCCAGGACGACATCGAAGGCGTGGAGCGACCTCGCGCCCCTTACTTCTCTTTCACCGGCACCGTGTAGTTCAGGATCAACCGCCCGCCGTCGGGATAGATCGTCTGCCCGGTGATGTAGGACGCATCGTCGCTGGCAAGGAACGCCACGACCGAGGCAACCTCGCTCGGCTCGCCGCCACGGCCAGCCGGTGTGCGCGAGAGCACGGTCTTACGCGCATCATCGGACGTGTAAATTGCGGAGGCCACCATGTCCGTCAAAATCGTGCCCGGCCCGACCGCGACGACGCGAATGTTGTGCGGGGCGAGCGCGACGGCCGCAACCGACGTCAGCTGCTTCATGCCGCCCTTCGACATCGCGTAGGTCGCAAGCGCCGGGATCGCCAGCAGCGCGTTCACCGAGGACATGTTGATGATGACCCCGCCGCCACCCTGCGCGATCATCTGCTTGGCCGCCGCCTGCACGCCGAAGAACGCGCCTTTCAGATTGATGCCGATGATTTCGTCGAACTCCTCTTCGGTAATCTCGAGGATGTCCCGGTTACGGGCGACGCCGGCGTTGTTGACCATGATGTCGAGCCGGCCGAATTCCTTCACCGCGGTCGCGACGAGCTGGTCGACGTCGGCACGCCTGGCGACATTGCCGACGACGGTGCGCAGCGCATCCGGCCGCCCCAGCTCGGCGGCCGTCGCGGCAAGACCCTCGGTATCGACATCCGAGATGACGACCTTGACGCCGTCGTCCAGAAACCTCTTCGCGCAGGCCTTGCCGATGCCTCGCGCCGCGCCGGTGATGGCGGCAACCTTGTCCTTGAGCTTCATGTGCGCGCCTCCCGAAAACAGGACGCCGTGTCGGGCGTCAATTCGCCGCTGATCGCGCCGCGGCCGGCATGTAGATCTGCGCGTAGCCTTCCTTGATCGCGGCGGTGATGCGATCGAGGCGGCGGTCGATGTGCTTCTCCAGCACCGACACGCAGGCCTCCTCATTGCGCGCCTTCAGGCCTTCGACGACGGCGCGGTGCTCGGCCTGCGTGTTGGAGCGGTTGATGCGGTCCATGTCGATCCAGCGCACGAAGCGGATGCGGGCATTGACGTTGCGCAGCACGCGCAGCATCTCGGCATTGTTCGACATCCCCATCAGCCGCTCGTGGAAGGTCTCGTCCAGCTCGACCAGTTCCACCGAGGAGCGCTCGCCGGGATCCGGGCCGGTGGCTTCGAGGAATTTCAGGAGCGCGTCGATGTCCTCGTCCTTGGCGCGCTTGATGGCGAGGCGAATCGCGGCGACCTCGATCGACTTGCGCAGCTCGTAGAGATCGAAGATCTCGTGCGCGTCGAGCTCGCGGCAGAAGAAACCCTTGCCCGGCGTGAAGCGCAGAAAACCTTCGGTGTTGAGGCGGTTGAGCGCCTCGCGCAGCGGCGTGCGGCTGACGCCGAGGCGCTTGGCCAGCTCGCCCTCGTTGAGCCGTTCGCCCGGCTTGAACTCGTAGCTCACGGCCATCGCCTTGAGCTGTTCATAGACGCGATCGACGATACTGTCGGAAGCCAGTTCCACGTTGCTCATCATCAGCTGCATTCATGCCCGAACACAGCCCAATATATCGGGGCTGTGTGGACGATGGCAATGCAAACCAGAGATTAGCAGAGCTTGTTCAGAGCTTTGCGACAGCCGGACTCAGGCAAAGACGCGCGGGCGCAGTCCAGCATGAAACCAGGTGATCATGGAATAGATGTCGTAGACCGGCAAGCCGACCTCGGCCTGCAAGGCCGCCGCATAAGGCGGCATGTTGGTGCATTCGAGCACGATGGCGCCGACGTCAGGGTTCTTGGCAACGAGCTCCTTGCCGGCCTCGACAACATCGCGCTCGGCTTGCGCCACGTCCATGTCGTCCTTCTCGGCCTTGATCAGGACGCGAAAGAACTCCTTGCCGTGCTCGGTGCCGACCAGCGGCGTATCGAGCGGCACGCCGGCGCCTTCGAGATGGGCCGGCGTCAAGGTCGAGCCCGACACCGTGACGAGGCCGACGCGCTTGCCGGGCGGCAGGGTCGCCTGCACCCACGGCACCTGCATCAGTGACGAGGTGGCGACGGGCACGCCGACGGCGGCGGCGATCTCTTTCTGGAACAGCGAGAGGAAGCCGCAATTGGTGGTGATGGCTTCGGCGCCCAAGCGCACCAGATCCTTGGCCGCGTCGATGAAGTCAGGCAGCAGGCCGGCGGCGCCCTTCAGCACCACCTTCTCCGGCGATGCCCCGCTCACCACGCGATAAAGCACGGGGAACGGCCAGGTGGTGCCGTTGCCCATGTCGCCGGGAATGCGGGGGAAGCGCGCTTCCAGCATCAGAATGCCGAGCGGCGCGCCATAGATGGCCTTGCCGCCGCGGGCAATACGAGAAGGCGAGTTGGCAGGATAGGTCATAGTGCGATCTCAGAGGAAGCGAGTGGGTGCGAACGGCGCGAGTGGAATCTCGGGCTGCTTGCCGCTCAGAAGCTGGGCGACGAGACGGCCGGTGCGGGCCGAGCCGACCAGGCCGACATGACCGTGGCCGAAGGCGTAGACGATGTCGCGCGAGGCGCGTGCGTGGCCGATGCAGGGAAGTCCATCAGGCATGCTCGGGCGATGACCGAACCAGGTTTTGATGCGCGAGGCCGGAATGTCCTTTGGCAGTTTTGGGAACATGCCGAGAAGGTGGTTGCGCAAAATCTCGGCGCGCTTCCAGTTCGGTGCGGCCTCGAGGCCGGCGATCTCGACCGTGCCGGCGGCGCGCAGGCCCTTGTTGGTCCAGTTCACCACCATCTTGGCATCCGACGCCATCATCGAGCTGCGCGGACCTGATTCCGGATTCTCGATCATGACGTGATAGCCGCGCTCGGTCTCGAGCGGGAGGGGATCACCGACCGATGCGGTGAGCTGCTTCGAGCGAGCGCCGGCAGCAACGACGGCAGCATCGCAAGGAATCTCGCCGGTCTCGGTGAGAACAGCCACGAGCTTGTTGCCGGACAGCTTCAGTCCGGTTGCCTTGGCCCGCACGTGCTTGGCGCCACTGGCAATCGCATGATTGGCGAGGGCTGCGACATAGGCTCCGGGATCGCGGCAGCGGCCGGCCTCTTCCACCACGACGCCAAACGTGTAGCGCGGATGCAGGTCCGGCTCACGCTGACGCATCTCGTCGGCATTGAGCTCCAGCCATTCGACGCCGACCTTCCTGCGCAGGCGCCAGCCGAGATCGTTGTCGAAATTGCCGCGCGACGGGAACACATGCATCACGCCGTTGCGCTCGACCAATTCAGGGACGCCGGCCTCTTCCGCGAGCTTCCGGTGCAGCAGCGGTGCATCCTTCAGGAGATCGCGCAGCGCAAAGGCCGTCTTCTCGACCCGCGCCGCGGTCCAGCCCGACAGCAGATACTTGATCAGCCAGGGCAGCGCCTTCGGCAAATAAGACCAGCGGATCGCGAGCGGGCCAAGCGGGTCCATCAGATAGCCCGGCACCTTTTTCCAGACGCCGGGCTCGGCCGGCGGGATCACCGAATGCGAGGAGAGCCAGCCGGCATTGCCATAGCTCGCCGCCTGCTCACCGCCGGGCTCGCCCGGATCGATCAGCGTGACGCGATGCCCCTCGCGCAGCGCCTCGATGGCGCTGATCACGCCGACCGCGCCGGCTCCGATGATGGCGACGTGGCGGCCCTCAGGCATCGCTTACGCCTTCACCGCCGGCGTGAAATCCTTGCCGACCGAGATTGCCCTGGAATCGATGATGCAGTGGAGGATCGACGGCTTGCCCGAAGCGAGCGCCCGCTCGAACGCCGGCGCGAACTCTTCGGTGCGCTCGACGCGCTCGCCATGGCCGCCGAACGCCTTGGCATACATCGCAAAGTCAGGGTTCTTGAGCTGGGTGCCGACGACGCGGCCGGGATAGTCGCGCTCCTGATGCATGCGGATGGTGCCGTATTGCGAATTGTCGACAACGATAACGACCAGCGGCGCGTCATACTGCACGGCGGTCGCGAACTCCTGGCCGTTCATCAGGAAGCAGCCGTCACCGGCGAAGGCGACGACGACGCGATCCGGATATTGCCGCTTGGCGAGCACCGCTGCCGGCACGCCGTAGCCCATCGAGCCCGAGGTCGGCGCGAGCTGGGCGGCAAAGCTGTGGAAGCGGTGATGGCGATGGATCCAGCCGGCATAATTGCCGGCGCCGTTGCAGACGATCGCGTCCTTCGGCAGGCGGTCGCGCAGCCAGGTCATGACCTGACCATACTGGAACGAGCCCGGCAGCTCGCGCGCCTTCTCGGTCCAGGCGAGATAATCGGCATGCGCCTTGGCGGCCTCGCCCTTCCAGGCAACCGCGCCCGCGGGCTTCAGCGTCTCGACGGCGGCGGCGAACGCGGCCGGCGTCGCCTGGATCGCCAGCGCCGGCTGATAGACGCGGCCAAGCTCTTCCGAGCCCGGATGCACATGGATCAGCTTCTGCCGCGGCGTCGGAATGTCGAACAGCGTGTAGGACGACGACGGCATCTCCGACATGCGACCGCCGATCAACAGGATGACGTCGGCGTTGTCGATCCGCGCTTTCAGCCCCGGGCTCGGCCCGATGCCGAGATCGCCGGCATAGTGCGAATGATCGGCGTCGATCAGCGAGGCCCGGCGGAACGAGGTCGCGACCGGCAGGTCGAATCGCTCGGCAAAGCGCGCGATGCTCTTGGTGGATTCATCGGTCCAGCGCGAGCCGCCGAGGATGACCAGCGGCGCCTTGGCGCCGGCGAGCATCGCGCTGACACGCTCGATGTCCGAAGGCGCCGGCCAGCTCACCGCCGGCTCGATGCGCATCGCATCGGCAACGGCGGCGGTCTCGGTCAGCATGTTCTCCGGCAGCGCGATCACCACGGGACCGGGACGGCCCTGCATCGCGACGCGGAAGGCGCGCGCGACGAGCTCCGGAATGCGATCGGGACGATCGATCTCGACGGCCCATTTCGCCATGGGGCCGAACACGGCCTTGTAGTCGAGCTCCTGGAACGCCTCGCGCTCGCGCATGCCGGTGTCGACCTGGCCGACGAACAGGATCATCGGCGTCGAATCCTGCATCGCGATGTGGACGCCGTGGCTGGCATTGGTGGCGCCGGGGCCGCGGGTGACGAAGCAGATGCCGGGCCGGCCCGTGAGCTTGCCATAGGCTTCCGCCATCATCGCAGCGCCGCCTTCAGCGCGGCAGATCACGACGTCGATCGGGCTGTCATGCAGCGCATCGAGCGCCGCCAGATAGCTCTCGCCCGGCACGCAGGTGACGCGCTCGACGCCTTGGGCGACGAGCTGATCGATCAGGATCTGGCCCCCGGTGCGGGTGTTACGAATGGTCATGACAGCTCCCTGCAGGCTTTGGCGATGCGCTTTGAGGCTTCGCGCAAGTTTTGTTCCGGGGTGGCGTAAGACAGGCGGACATAAGGTGCAAGGCCGATGCAAACAGTGCAGAGGGCATCGGCACGCATGTCAGCCGCGCGCGGCGATTGCGATCACCTCGATCCGGTAGGCCGGGTCGGCGAGTTCGACCTTGCCGCAGGCGCGAGTCGGTGCGTTGCCCGGCACGACCCAGGCGTCATAGACCGCGTTCATGGCGTCGAAATCGTCCATGGTTCTAAGCCAGACCTGCACGCTGAGCAGGCGCGACTTGTCGGTGCCGGCGCGCGCCAGCATGTCGTCAACCTTGGCCAGCGCCTCTTTTGTCTGCTGGGTGATGTCGGCCGTCTTGGTGTCCGCGACCTGGCCGGCGAGGAAGACGAGATCGCCGAACACGGAAGCGCGGCTGCGGCGGGCGTTCTGGTCAATGCGGGTGATGTCAGACATGGGATATCCCTTTACGTGCCGGTGGCGATGATGCGGCGGCAGTGTTCGAGCGCGGCGCCGATGAGGTTGTCGCTCGCCTCCGGCGTGCGGAACGCCGAATGCGCCGACAGCGTCACGTTCGGCAGCTTTGTCAGGGGATGCCCTGATGGCAGCGGCTCGACCGTGAAGACGTCGAGGCCGGCATGCGCGATGTGGCCCGAACGCAGCGCATCCAGCATCGCGTCCTCGTCGACGACGGCGCCGCGCGCGGTGTTGATCAAAATGCTGCCCTTGCGCATCTGCGCGATGCGCTCGCGCGACAGAAAACCCTTGGTCTCGTCATTGAGCAGCAGATGCAGCGAGACGACGTGGCTCTCCGCCAGCAGCTTGTCCAGCGCAACGAACTCGACGCCTGGATGCGTCTTCGGCGTCCGGTTCCAGGCGATCACCTTCATGCCGCAGCCCGCCGCCATGCGGGCCGTTTCCGCCGCGATGCCGCCGAAACCGATCAGGCCGAGCGTCTTGCCGGTGAGCTGCATCGCGTCACGGCGCAGCCAGTTGCCCTCGCGCATGCCGCGGTCCATCTCGCCGAAATTTCGCGCGGAGGCCCACATCAGTGCGATCGCGCATTCGGCCACCGCGGTGTCGCCATAGCCCTTGATGGTGTGGACCGAAATGCCGCGTTGGCTAAGCTCTTCCGGATTCATGTAGCTGCGCGCGCCGGTGCCAAGGAAGACGACATGCTTCAGCGCCTTGCACGTCTCGGCAATCGCGGTCGGCACCGCCGTATGATCCACGATCATGATCTCGGCATCGCCGAGCAGGCCGGGCAGGTCGGCGGGCTTGATGGAGGGGTTGCGGTTGATGCCGACTGGCAGATGGGCGGCACCCAGCAGCTTCTCGGTGACCGCGGCCAGCGTGTCGTTGGCATCGACGAAAACAGCACGCACAGACTTTCTCCTCTCAATCCCGAAACCCGCAAGCCGGTCCGGCATAAGCGCCCGGTCTCACGAAGTTTTCTCTCGCTTTGCCAAGGGATTAGGCTTCAACCTGCCTCATCGCTCAAATCGCTGGCAGGTTCGCAATACCATATTGCATTATGATCTGAATACAGAAATAGTCCACGGGCCGGAGTTGTTGATCATTCCCAGGGAGCACGACCATGAACCGCAGGGACGCACTCACCACCGTCGCGCTGGCGGGCGCCGCAATGGCCGCGACCGCTTCGGCCAAGGCCGATACCGCGCCGACCTCCACGCTCGATCGCATCAAGAAGAGCGGCGTGCTGCGGATCGCGGTCATTGCCGGCCAGGACCCTTATTTCCACAAGGACCTCGCGACCAATCAATGGTCGGGCGCCTGCATCGACATGGCGAACGACATCGCGGCCAAGCTCGGCGCCAAGGTCGAGACACTGGAATCGACCTGGGGCAACCAGATCCTGGATCTGCAGGCCGACAAGATCGACCTCGCCTTTGCCGTGAACCCGACGCCCGAACGTTCGCTCGTCATCGACTTCTCGACGCCGATCCTGGTGCACTCCTTCACCGTCATCACCAAGAAGGGCTTTGCCAAGCCTCAGACCTGGGCCGAGCTCAACAAGCCCGAGGTCAAGATCGCGGTCGACATCGGCTCGACCCACGAGACCATCGCGCGCCGCTATTGTCCGAAGGCGAACATCCTCGGCTTCAAGACGCGCGACGAGGCGATCCTCGCGGTGTCGACGGGCCGCGCCGACTGCAACGTCTCGCTGGCGGTGCTGTCGGTCTTCACGCTGAAGAAGAACCCGACGCTCGGCGATCTCGCGATCCCGCGGCCGCTCCTGACGCTGCCGACCAATCTCGGCATCCGTGCAGAATCCGATCGCCGCTACAAGGATTTCCTCAGTGCCTGGGCCGACTACAACCGCTCGCTGGGCCAGACCCGCGAATGGCTGCTCAAGGCCTACGAAACCGTCGGCCTCAGCGCCGAGGACATCCCGAGCGAAGTGCAGTTCTGACGGCGGGCAAAAGCGGAATGGGATTTGGATGAAGCGTCATCGCGCTTCGCCCGATTGAATGCGGCTCGACCAGCTGCCTCGACGGAGGTGCGTTCCCTCCCCCCTTGTGGGGGACGACCATCACGGATGGCGTCTTGGTGACGGGCGGAGCAAGCGCCTCGTCCTTCGAGACGACCGCTTCCAGCGGTCTCCTCAGGATGAGGCTAAGCAGCATTGCCCCCGTTGAAATTGCCGCCGCGCACTCCGCCCTCATCCTGAGGGCCCGCCATTAGGATGGGCCGCAGGCAAGCTGCCCGCCACGTTTTTCTTCATATGCGATCGCCCTACCGAGGTTGTGCCAATTGCGGACATCCGGATCACGGCACGATGATCCAACAGGTTGATTTATCTCAAGACTGCATTCGGAACGCGAGCTAGCCTATCTTCGCAAGGCAGCGATACGTCCGGACAATCGGGAGGTAAAGCATGTACCGGCACATTCTCATTCCGACAGACGGGTCTAAGCTAGCGGAGCGTGGGGTGGCGCACGGATTGGCGCTGGCGAAATCCCTTGGCGCCACCGTATCCTTCATCTTCGTTGTGGAACCATTCTCCGAAGTGTCAGGCCGGTTCCTTGAAGCAGTCGCAACATATGCCGAGCTGCGCAAGGAACAGGCCACGAGCGTACTGGACGGCGCGGCAAATGCGGCCAGGACGGCCGGTGTCTCCTGCGAGACGATTCAAGCGGAGAACGGGCAACCCCATCAGGCCATCATCGCAGCAGCCGCGGACAAAGGCTGCGATCTCATCGTCATGTCGTCGCATGGGCGCAGCGGACTCGCCGCGCTTCTCATCGGGAGCGTGACGAACAAGGTGCTGACGCACGCAAAGACCCCCGTCCTGGTCTGTCCATGAATGTGGAACCCTGTTGAAGTCAAACCATCGCTCCGGAAGATGGCGACAGGGTCGTCCAGAAAGCGAGCCTCCAAATGTACACCCGGATTCTCCTAAGCACGGACGGATCGGACGTCGCAAGAAACGGCATCAAGCATGGGATTGCTTTGGCAAAGGCCTTGAAGGCCAAGGTAACCGTCATCGCCGTGACGGAATCACTGCCAATCGACTACGGGAGCGGACACGCCTCGGGATGGATACCGTCGCAGCAGGAAATTGATAGCTTCGACGCGGCCTGCAAGGAACGTGCGGGCAAAGTCCTCGACGAAGCGCGAGCTATGGCAGAGCAAGCCGGGATATCCGCAGAACTCCTGCACGTTCCGAATGCGCACCCGGCCACCGCGATCATCGAAACAGCAAAGTCGGGAGGCTGCGACTTGATCGTCATGGGCTCTCATGGGCGCCGCGGTCTCAAGAAGTTATTCCTGGGGAGTCAAACATCGGAGGTCTTGGCCGACGGAAGCGTGCCGGTGTTGGTCGTACACTAAAAGCGCCGAGTTCCGCCGAGCGTGCCCGGCATTCTTCTCATCCGGCCTCCCTGATTTTCTTCTCCTCGTTGGTACCCGAGCGGAGCTCCGCCCAAACGCGGCAGCGCGCCCCCTCATTGAGCGGCACAACATGAAACGGCTGGCCGAAGATGGCGAGAGGCTCCCGGTCCGGCTCGAACCGCGGCCAGGCTTCCGCAACGTCCGGCTCACCTGATGTGACGAAGCGCAGCAGGCTCGCCTGAAACTGCGCGGCGACGTCGATATCCGCGGGCGTCATCGGACCGCCCTTTCGCTTTAGGATCGGACGATCAATGAAGTCAGGCAGATGCGCCCAGAGGCAGGCATTGTTGGCACCGTGGGTCGGCCCCTGCGACAGGAACGGCTCCAGCGCCGGACGATGGTCGAACCGGCTCAACCACACCTTGCCGCCGGCCGCAGCATGAAGCCGCGCGAGATCGGCCATCGGGCGATGCCAGAATGCATCAGACAGCAGCGCCTCGTATGGATCTTCGTCTGGACGCGCGGTGGCGCGGTAATAGGACAGCAGGCGTCCCCAGCCGGCATCGCCGAATGCGTTGCGCACCTGACGCTCGGTGGTGCGGATCATCGCAGCGGGTGGCGTGCTCTTCAGGAACATCGCCATCTCGTCGCGACAGGAACCGAGCCAGAGCGGAATGTCGCGCAAGCTGCCCTCAGCGAAGACGTCGCGCGGCTCGCGCGCGATCACGGTGCCGTCGAGCACCGGGCCGAACACAGTACCCGACTCCGTCTCATCGGCGAGCCTGCGACCAACCCGCTCCACCACCGCGAAGAGCTTTGGCAGCGGCACAGACCTGATCGCGGCCGGATCGTGCGCCAGTTCGAGCTCGTTGTCCACACGGCGTGCGACCTCGTCAGCATGATCGGCGCTCATGATGGTCCGGCCGGGCGCGCTGAGCGCGAGGGCACGGATGAACTTGCCTTTGGCCTGTGGCAGGGTTGCGAGCACAATCACCATGGAGGCGCCGGCCGACTGGCCGGACAGCGTAATCGCATTCGGATCGCCGCCGAAGTTTGCGATATTGGCATGCACCCAGTCGAGCGCGGCGAGCGCATCCTGGAGCGCGAGGTTGTTCGCCTCGCCCAGGCCGTGACGATGCAGTTGCAGGAAGCCGAGCGGGCCGAGCCGGTAGTTGATGGTGACGATCACCGCCGGACCGTGCTTGGCGAGGAAGCCGCCGTCATAGTCGGCGCCGCCGCCGGTGACGAAGGCGCCGCCGTGAATGAAGAACATCACCGGCAGCGGCCGATCCGTCCCAGTCGGTGTCCAGATGTTCAGGCTGAGACAGGATTCCTCATCTGCCTGCTCGATATGACCGGGCTGCGGAGCGAAAGCGCCGTAGTCGGTGCAGCGGCGCGGCTCCGTCCACGCGTGCGGCCGCGTTGCCTTGGCAAATCGCTGCGCGATGGCGAACGGCACGCCCTTGAAGGCACGCACCGTTCCTTGCTCGACGCCGATGACAGGCCCGCTCGTGGTCGAAACTGCGTTGGTTAGCATGCGGTCGTTACCCTGTCTTTCACTCAAGCGCGGCGCTTGCCGAGATCGGCGATGTCGACGGTGTGGGTTTCGCGCGCGGTCGCCGCGGCCGCCGCCGAGATCACGCAGCAACAGGCCACGAAGATCGCAACAGGGACCCAGCCGTTCGGCCCCTCACCCACCAGGCTCGCGCTCACCAGCGGCGTGAAGCCGGCGGCGAGGAAGCCGAGCTGGGTGCCGATCGCGGTGCCGGAATAGCGCACGCGCGCCTCGAACATCTCGGCGTAGAACGACGGCCAGATCGCGTTCGGCGCGGCGTAGACAACGCCGGACAGGATCATCGCGGCGGCGAAGATCGCGATCGTGTTGCCCGAGGTCACCAGCATGAAATAGGGGAACAGCAGCACGGCGCAGCCGAGCACGCCGCCGATGAACACCGGCTTGCGGCCGATCTTGTCCGCGAGCAGGGCCCAGAGCGGCTGGGTGATCAGCGCGGTGACATTGCCGAGCACGCCGGCCCACAGCATGGTCGGACGCGCCACGCCGAACTTGGACGTCGCATAGCCGAGCGCGAACACGGCGGTCATGGTGCTGACGGTCGCGATCAGCGCGCAGACGATGACGCGCAGCACGTCGGGCCAGTAGTCGCGCAGCAGTGCAACCACCGGGAAGCGCGCGACTTGCGCCTTGTCCTTGATGTCCTCGAACACGGGCGTTTCCGGCATGGTCCGCCGCACCAGGTAGGCGACGACCAGCACGAAGAACGACAGCAGGAACGGGATGCGCCAGCCCCAGCTCAGCAGCTGGTCTTCGGGCAGGCTCGACACCGGGATGAATACCAGCGTCGCCAGAATCGCGCCGGCCTGGGTGCCGCTCAGCGTCCAGCTCGTGAAGAACGCGCGGTTGGAGTTGGCGGAATGCTCCAGCGTCAACGAGTTCGCCCCGCTTTGCTCACCGGCAGCCGAGAGCCCCTGCAACAGGCGCAGCAGCGTCAGGATAACAGGCGCGGCATTGCCGATCGTCTTGGCGTCCGGCAACAGCCCGATCGCGAGCGTCGAGCCGCCCATCAGCACCAGCGTGAACAGCAGCACCGTCTTGCGGCCGATGCGGTCGCCGAAATGACCGAGGATGACCGCACCGACGGGCCGCGCGATATAGCCGATGCCGAAGGAGAGCAACGCGAGCAGCGTTGCTGTGCCGGGATCGACATTGGCGAAGAACACTTTTGGGAAGATCAGCGCCGCCGCGGTGCCGTAGATGAAGAAGTCGTAGTATTCGAGCATGCTGCCGACGAAGCTGACCAGCGCGGCGCGCTTGGGCAGCTTGTTTTGCGTGGCTTCCGCGCCGGATGATGCGTGCAGCGATGCGGTTGACGTCAACGTCATGAAATTCCTCCCCCATGTGTCCGGTGCGGTTCGCGTCAGGCCGTCCGCCTCGCGCGCGTTTTCTGGTTCTTGTTGCCGCAGCCTTGGTTTGAATCGATAATGTACGAACTAGTACGTTTATGCAATACGCGTTGGATCACGGCCGGGACGGACGAAATTTGCCTTCACCTTCAAGGTGATCCGTGGAAACTGGCGGGAGAAACAGCAATGCTCGAGCGCATGCCGCCCCCATCGAAGCGCACCAACGACCCCGAGCGCACCAAGCGCGACATCCTCGAAGTGGCGATGGCCGAATTCGCCTCGGAGGGCTATTCCGGCGCCCGCGTCGATGCGATCGCGGCGCGGACGCGCACGTCGAAGCGGATGATCTATTACTATTTCGGCGGCAAGGAGCAGCTCTACCTCGCAGTGCTGGAGGAGGCCTATCGCAGCATCCGTGCGCTGGAGGACCAGCTCGACATCGAAAGCTGCGACGCCCGCGAGGGCCTGCGCCGGCTGATCGAGGCGACCTTCGACCACGACGAGCGCAACCCGAACTTCATCCGCCTCGTCTCAATCGAGAACATCCACCACGGCAAGCACCTGAAGCAGAATGTGCAGCTGCGCCAGCTCAACGCCAGCGTGATCGCAACGCTGGACGGCATCTTGAAGCGCGGCCGCACGGAGGGTGTCTTCCGCGACGACGTCGACGCCATCGACCTGCACCTCGCCATCTCCTCCTACTGCTTCTTCCGCGTCGCCAACCGCCACACCTTTGGGGCGCTGTTCGATCGTGATCTGAGCGAGCCGAAGGTGCTGGCGAAGAGCCGGGCGCAGATCGTGGAGATGATCTTGGCGTGGCTGGCGGCGAAGGGGTGAGGCTGCGACCGCGCGCTGCAGTCGAAAGCGGCCGCTACATATTCAGTGTCGTCCTGGCGAAGGCCAGGACCCATAACCACCGAACATCGTTTGGCGAAGACCCGGGGTTACCAGTTCCCGCCGCAACAACTCCCTGGGGTAATGGGTCCTGGCTTTCGCCAGGACGACGAACAAGAATCACCCACCCCTCTTCTGCCGCGTGCTCGCCAGCAGCACCAGCATGAAGGACGCCGCCGTCATCAGCGTCGAGATCGCGGCGATGGTGGGATCGATCTCGTCGCGGAGCGCGGTGAACATGCGCTTGGTCAGCGGCTGATACTGGCCGCCCGAGATGAACAGCGCGACGATGGTCTCGTCCATCGCCGAGATGAAGGCGAAGATGCCGCCGGCAACCACGCTGGACTTGATCTGCGGCAGCGTCACCGCGAAGAAGCTGCGCAGGCGGTTCATGCCGAGGCTACGCGCCACCATCTCCTGCGCGGGGTCGAAGCTCTGCAGGCCCGCCAGCACGGAGATGACGACATAGGGCAGGCCCAGCATCACGTTCGCCAGCACGAGGCCGGGCATGGTCGCGACCAGGCCGACCTTGGCATAGACGAAGAAGATGCCGACCGCGGTGATGATGATCGGCACCACCAGCGGCAGCAGCAGCGCCATATGGATCAGCCGCATGATCCGCAGCTTCGACTGGCTGATGGCATAGGCCGCGGCAACGCCGAGCGGCGTCGCGATCAGGACGGTCAGCAGGGCAACCGTCAGCGTCACCCTCGTCGCCTGCATCCAGGCCGGATTCGAGAAATACTGCTGGTACCAGCGCAGCGAGAAGGACGGCGGCGGGAAGGTCAGGAAGCGCGCACTGGAGAACGAGATCGGCGCGATGATCAGGACGGGGAGGATCAGATAGACCAGCACCAGCGCGCTGATCACGTAGAGGGCAATCCGTGCGGGCGAGGCGCGCATCATTTCTGCCCCAGCACGCGATCGAGCGAAATGAAGCGGCTGACGACGAAGAAGATCGCGAGCACGCTGAGGAGCAGCACCACGGCAACCGCGCTCGCAGCCCCGAACTGGTTGTAGAGCTCGACATTGCGGCTCACCAGCATCGACACCATCACGGTGCGTCCGCCGCCGAGCAGCTCCGGCGTGATGTAGAAGCCGAGGCAGAGCACGAACACCATGGTGCAGCCGGCGAGCACGCCCGGCAGCGACAGCGGCAGGAAGACGCGCATGAAGGTCAGCGACGGGCTCGCGCCCAGGCTGGCGCCGGCCTGCATGAGATCGTTCGGGATCTTCTGCATGGTGGCGTAAAGCGGCAGCACCATGAAGGGCAGCAGGATATGCACGGTCGCGACCACCGTGCCGAACGTGTTGTGGACCAGCGCGAGCGGCTCCGAGATCACATCCATATAGCGCAGGAACTGGTTGATCACGCCGGTGCGCTGCAGCAGCGCCAGCCAGGCATAGGCACGGACCAGAACGGACGTCCAGAACGGCAGCACGACCAGCGACAGGATGAGGATGCTCCACCCCTTCGGCACCGAATTGGCGAGATAGGCCACGGGATAGCCGAGCAGCAGCGCGATTCCAGTGACCGCGAGGCTGATCTCGAAGGTCAGCGCAAAGCTGCGCCAGTAGACGTCCTCGGTGAAGACGCGACGATAGTTCTCCAGCGTGAAGCCGTCATCGTAGATCGACTGCCAGGCGAGCCAGCCAACCGGCAGCACGATCAGAGCCAGGATCACCAGCAGCGCCGGCGACACCAATGCCAGCATCAGGCCGTGCTCGCGGCGCTGATGTTTTTGGGAGGGATCTGGCAAGGATGTCGTCAGCATTCGCTCGCTCATCTCGGGTGCTGCACCTCTCCCGCTTGCGGGAGAGGTCGGATCGCGAGAGCGATCCGGGTGAGGGTTCTGTCCTCTTGGGGAGCGATCATTGCGGAGACACCCTCTCCCCAGCCCTCCCCCGCAAGCGGGGGAGGGAGCGCACCGTCAGCTCTGGCACGACTTGCGCTCATCGCGACTCCGCTACTTCTGCATGAACGACGCCCAGCGCTTCTCGGCGGCCTCGCCGGCCGGCGAGGACCACCACGCATAGGACATCAGCGCCTGCTTGGCCGCATTGGCCGGTTCGCTCGGCAATTGCGCGGCGCGCTCGGGCTTGATCACGCCCGTCTCGAACGCCTTGGGATTGCCCGGACCGTAGTCGATGTGCAGCGGCAGATTGGCCTGGTGCACGGGATCGACGGCTTCGTTGAGGAACTTCACCGCGGTTTCGAGATTCGGCGCGCCCTTGAGGATGCACAGCGAGGTGCTCTGCAAAATGCCCTGGTTGTAGGTGAAGGCGACCTTGGCGCCCTCCTTGGCGACCGCGCTGACGCGGCCGTTCCAGGCCATCTCCATGTCGACCTCACCGTCGTTGAGCAGCTGTGCCGACTGCGCACCAGATGTCCACCACACCGTGATGTGCGGCTTGATCTCTTCCAGCTTCCTGAAGGCGCGGTCGACGTCGAGCGGGTAGAGCTTGTCCGGCGCGACGCCGTCGGCCATCAGCGCGGCCTCGAGCGTCGCGAACGGGTGGTTGCGCAGCGCGCGGCGGCCGGGAAATTTCTTCACGTCCCAGAAATCGGCCCAGCTGTTCGGCGCGTCCTTCGGGAAGGTCTTCTGGCTGTAGGACAGCACGCTGGAATAGAACTCGTAGGACACCGAATAGGGACTGCGATAGGCCTCCGGCATCGCCGCGCCGTTTGGAATCTTCGAGAAGTCGAGCTTCTCGATCAGCCCCTGCTCGCCGCCGCGCAGGCAGTTGCCGGTCGGGGTGTCGACGACGTCCCAGATCGGCTTGCCGCTGCCGACCTGCGTCTTGATCGCCGGCCAGGCGTCGGGAATGGAGTCCTGGTTGATGGTGATGCCGAGCTTCTTGGCGGAGGGATCGAGGATCGCCACCGTCTGCGCCTGCTGATAGGCGCCGCCTTGCGAGACGAAGGTGATCTGCTCGGCGGCATCCGCCGCGCTGGTCAATCCAATTGCGCCCAGCAGCGCGCAGCCCAATCCAAATTTCTGCTTCATCGTCATCCTCGCCTCCTCCATCGCCAAAGAGATCTCACTGACCGATCGCATCGAGAAACTGGTACCAGCCGGCGACCATGCGCACGGCGGGCTCACGCAGCGGATAGAACGGAATCGCTTTCATGCGCCGCGCATCGAGCAGGCCGACGTCAGGCGTCTCCCCCCGTACGAAGGCGGCCAGATACCGGCCCATCAGGCTCGACATCGCAACGCCGGCGCCGTTGTAGCCGACCGAGAACAGCGTGCGGTCGTCGAGCCGGCCGATATGCGGCACCGAATCCAGCGTCATCGCGACGAGGCCCGACCATTTGTAGGCGAGCGGGACATCGGCGAGGTCGGGAAAGATGCCGACCATCGCCTTGCGCAAGGCGTCGAACGCGGCCTGCGAATCCTGCTTGCCGAAGGCCCCGCGGCCGCCAAAGATCACGCGGTTGTCGACCATGCGGAACCAGCGCATCATGCGCTTGGTCTCGGTGTGGGTGCGCCCCGTCGGCATCAGCTTTCCCGCAAGATTGCCGGGAAGCCGCTCGGTCGCGACCATGGCGCTGCGGAACGGGATCAGCGTGCGTTGCAGATGTGCGGTCGCGCCGGTCAGATCCGAATAGCTGTTGGTGGCGATGATCGCCTGCTTGGCGCGCACAACGCCTCGCGGCGTCTCGGCGACGATGCCGTCCTTGTCGCGCCGAAGCTTGACGACCGGCGACTCCTGGAAGATCGGAACGCCGCGGCGCGCGACGCCATCGGCAAGGCCGCGCAGATAGTTGAGCGGATGGATGCCGCCGGAGCCGGGATTGAGCACGCCGCCGACGAAGATGTCGGAACCGGTCTCCTCGCGCACGCCGCTCTTGTCGAGGATGCGGACCTCGGCCGAGCCCATCTCGCGCGTCATCCAGTTGGCCTCGTCGATCGCGGCCTTCAGCGTGGTCTCGTTATGCGCGGCCTTGACCTGGCCGGTGCGGGTGAGGTTCGCGCTGGTGATGCCGAACTCGGAGACGAGCTCCTCGACCATGTCGGTCGATTCATGCGCGATCTCGTACATGCGCCGCGCCATGGCGCGGCCGTGCACGGCGTCGATCTCGCGGAACGAGAGGCGGAATTTCGCGGTGATCACGCCACCATTGCGCCCGCTCGCGCCCCAGCCGGGGCGGTTGGCCTCGAGCACGACGGGGCTGAGCCCGCTCTTGGCGATGTGGTGCGCGGCGGAGAGGCCGGTGTAGCCGGCTCCGATGATCACCACATCGGCCTGTTGCTCGCCCGACAGCACGGGATAGTCGCGCGCCGGATCCGCCGTGGCTTCCCACAGCGAATTGACCGATGGCAGCGCGCTCCAGTCCCGTGTCATGCCGCCGCTCATCCGTTACGCCGCCGGGCCGATCGCGGCGTCGGCAAGCGCCTTCAGGGTCGGGAAATGGAAGTCCGGCTTGGTCAGCGTCTCCACCGCCGGCGTGCCGCCGAAACCGGCGATGCCCTGGCGGCGCTCGATCCAGCACACCTTGTAGCCGAGTTTTCGCGCGATCCCGATGTCATGGTACTGGCTCTGCGCGACGTGCAGGATGTCGGACTGCTTGTAACCGAAGGCAGACTGGCGCCCCTTGTTGTAGGCGAAGAATTCCGGGTTCGGTTTTGCAACGCCAGTGTCGTCGGCGCAGACGGTGTCGTCGAAGGGATTGCCGAGCGCATGTGCGTAGCACGACAACGCGACGCGGTCGGCATTGGTCATCGCGACCAGGCGGAATTTCGTACGCAGGCGCTTGAGCGCTTCGACGGAATCGGAGAACGGGCCCCAGCGCAGCACAGCGAGCTGGAACACGTCGCAGGAGGCATCGTCAGCGGGCAGCCCAAGCTCCTGCGCGAGGTAGCGATAGACGTGGAACATGACCTCGCTCGAGCGCTCGTAATGCTTGTCGCGGCCGCGCTTGTAGGATTCGAAAATCTTGTCGTCGCTGAGCTCGGCCGGCGTCTTGCCCGAGATCTTGCGCACCGCGGAGAGCACGCCGGTCTCGAAATCGATCAAGGTGCCGACGACGTCGAAGGTGAGGACCTTGAAATTGCTGAACGCGGCTTGGGTCGACATATCAGTTTCTTCTCTCGGGTTGGATGAGGCTGAAGTTCAGTCCCCCACCCTGGGGACGACAATGGTGTCCTCGGGGTGGAGCGTGACGGTGAGGCTGCCGCCGAGCGGCGGAATGCGGTGATACGCCTGGTGGTAGCTCGGCTGGCGCAGGCTGAGCGCGATGCCATCGGCGAGCGCGAGGAAAATGCGCAGGCTCTCGCCCTGGTAGACGATGTCGGTGACGGTCCCGGTCAGGCGGTTGCAGGCGGCATCCTGCGCGCCGTCGTCGATCAACAGCTTTTCGCTGTGCACGGCCAGCATCAGGGCATCGCCATCGGGAATGGCGCGCGCACTGCGCAGCAAGGCATTGCCGAGCGCGACGCTGGAGGCATCGACCCGGCGGACCGGCAGCATCGTCGCTTCGCCGATGAAGCTGGCGACGAAGGAATCGGCGGGATGATCGTGCAGCCGCGCCGGCTCGTCGATCTGGATCAGCCGGCCGTCCTTCATGACGGCGACGCGGTCGCTCATGGTCAGCGCCTCGCGCTGGTCGTGGGTGACGTAGATGATGGTGGCACCGATGCGCTTGTGCAGCGCGCGCAGCTCGATCTGCATGGATTCGCGGAGCTGCTTGTCGAGCGCGGAGAGCGGCTCGTCCATCAGGATCAGGCGCGGCTCGAAGATCATGGCGCGTGCGAGGGCCACGCGCTGGCGCTGGCCGCCGGAGAGCTGCGCGATGCCGCGCTCCTCATAGCCGGCAAGGCCAACCATAGCGAGCGCCGCGCGCACCTTGTCGGGCCAGCTCGCTTTCGGCAGGCGCCGCGCGCGCAGGGGAAAGGCGACGTTCTCGCCGACGCTCATATGGGGGAACAGCGCGTAGTTCTGGAAGACGACGCCGATGTCGCGCTTGTGCGGCGGCATCCAGGTGACGTCGCGGCCACCGAAGAGAATTGTGCCCGACGTCGGAAGGATGAAGCCGCCCAAAATGCCGAGCAGCGTGGTCTTGCCGGAGCCGGAGGGGCCGAGCAGCGAGACGAATTCACCGGCGCCGACATTGAGCGAAACGTCGTCGAGGGCGCGAACGGCGCCATAGGCCTTGCTGGCGGACCTGATCTCGACGCTTTCCGCTCGCTTGTCCAACGATCGTCCTCGCCATGTCCCTTCGCTGGCATGCCTCACTGCACGCCATAAGCTTGCTTTATAGACAGGGGTCTGGAGCACTCGTGGTTGCAGCGTGCGCTGCAACCAAACTTCTCCGGAAGCCTCTGTGTTTAGGCTGTCATGCCAATGACACCAGACTTGGCAAAACTCGGCAATTGCCAAATTCTCACCGCGCTCATAACATGACGTTATGCCCGAGCTCCGCCGCATGCTGCCGTCCAGCAACGCCCTGTTCGTCTTCGACGCAGCGGCGCGCAATGGCAGCTTCACCGCGGCGGCCGCCGAATTGAACGTGACGCAGCCGGCGGTGAGCCGGATGCTCGGCCAGTTCGAGGAGCATCTCGGCGTTCGCCTGTTCGATCGCAAGGCCGGCCGCGCGGTGCTCACCGAGGAAGGCGAGCTGCTCTATCGCCGCGTGCTCGAAGGCTTCCGCAGCATCGAGAGCGGGCTCGTCGAGATCGAGCGGCGGCGCAAGGGCACAGAGACGGTGACGCTGTCGGTCTCCTCCGCCTTCACCACGCATTGGCTGATGCCGCGCATCGACAAGCTGCAGAAGCAGTTTCCGCAAGTCGATCTACGCTTCCAGCTCATCTCCGGCGCGCTGCGCGGGCCGGTGGAGAATGTCGATCTCGGCATGCGCTTCCGCGATCGCGAAGAGCCGTCGTCCGGCGGCACGCTGATCATGAAGGAAGTGATGCTGCCGATGTGCAGCCCCGGCTATCTCGGCGAAACCGATCCGACCGAGGGCAACACCATCATCCGCCTCGCCGAAACGCCGGGCGATTGGGCCGCGGATTACGCCTCGCTCCTCACCGGGCGCCGCGGCGCGGCCAAGGCGCTCAGCTTCACCGATTATGCCGTCGTGGTGCAGGCCGCCCTACTCGGCCAGGGCATCGCGCTCGGCTGGCTGACGGTCGCCTCGCACTGGCTGCTCACCGGCGCGCTGGTGCCGGCCTCCGACACGCTCACCACCACGCGCCGCATCTGTGAATTCTTGCCGCCGCGCAACCGCTTGATGCGCCCGATCGCCGCCGAGATCCGCGACTGGATCATCGCGCAGATGCACAGCGAGATCGCCGCGATCGACCGGCTCTATCCGAAGCTCGGCGCGATGGAGGCGTGTTACTAAGTGAAGCTGTGGTGCTCCCTCTCCCCGTTCTTACGGGGAGAGGGTCGGGGTGAGGGGCTGCTTCCGCAGTCACGGTGAGAGTTGGACTCGCGGAGAGTCCCCCTCACCCGGAATTCAAGCTGCGCTCGAATTCCGGCCTCTCCCCGCGAGCGGGGAGAGGCGAAGCGCCTCTACCGATGCTCGATCGCCCTGATCGCACCGCGGAGCTCGGCGAGGCCGCGGAGGCGGCCGATCGCGGTGTAGCCGGGATTGGTGCGCTTGGTGGTGGCGAGATCGTCCAGCATGCGGTGGCCGTGATCGGGCCGGAACACGATTCGCTTGTCCTGCGCGCGCCGCGCGTTCTCCTTCAGCAGCGCCTTGAGCACCGCGATCATGTCGACGTCGCCGTCGAGATGATCGGACTCGTAGAACGACAGGCCATCGGCCTCACGCTTGGTCGCACGCAGATGGGCAAACGCGATGCGCGGGCCGAAGCGTTCGGCCATTTCAGGCAGATTGTTTTCGGCACGCACGCCGAGCGAGCCCGTGCACAGGCAGATGCCGTTCGCCTTCGACGGCACGGCATCGAACAGCGCCTGATAGTCGTCGGCGCTGGATGCGATGCGCGGCAGACCGAACAGCGGCCGCGGCGGATCGTCCGGATGCAGCGTCAGGGACACGCCGAGCTGCTCGGCGACCGGCGCGACACGCGCGAGGAACTCGGCGAGGTGTTGCCGCAGGATTTTTGGCGTGATGTCGCGATAGGTTTCCAGCCGGTCGCGGAATTGCGGGATCGTCATCGGCTCGGTGGTCGAGCCCGGCAGCGCGCTGGCGATGACCATGACGAGATAGTCGATGTCGGCCTGGCTCATCTTGTCGAACAGCGCCTTCGCGCGCGCCTGCTGCTCGGGCGAATATTCCTGCGCGGCGGCCGGGCGCTTCAGGATGTGCAGCTCGAACGCGGCAAAGCGGTCCTGGTCGAAACGCATGGCGCGGGCGCCGTTCGGCAGCTCCCATTCGAGGTCGGTGCGGCACCAGTCGACCACAGGCATGAAATTGTAGCAGATGATCTTGATGCCGCTGGCGGCGACGGCCTCCAGGCTGGCGATCCAGGCCTCGATCGACTTCGTCGCCTTTCCGCCCAGACGCTTGACGTCGTCGGGGATCGGAATCGATTCCACCACCGACCAGGTCAGCTTTGAGCGGCCGGGCTGGCCGTTCTCGATGAAATTCTTGCGCTCTTCGACCGCCTTGCGCGTCCAGGCCTCCCCGATCGGCACCTGATGCAGCGCCGAGACGATATCGCTCGCCCCGGCCTGCCTGACGTCATCGAGCGAGACCGGATCATCGGGCCCGTACCAGCGCCATCCCTCGAGCATCATGCGCGTTCTCCAATCAGTTCGCGGTCAGCACGACCTTGACGCTCTGCGAGCGGTCGAGCGCCAGCCGCAGCGCGTCAGGCGCGGTCGACAGCGGCCGCTCGGCGGTCACCAGCGACAGCACGTCGACGCTGCCGTTGCCGATCAGTTCCACCGCGGTCATGAACTCGAAGCCGAAACGGAACGAACCGCGCAGGTCGATCTCCTTGGCCATCACCGCGTTCGACGGCGTCGGGATCTGGCCGCCGGGCAAATTGCCGATCTGCACCACCACACCGCCGCGCCTGACGATGCCGATCGCGCTCGCAAGGCCCGCGGCCGTGCCAGAGACTTCGAAGGCGACGTCATAGGGACGTGCAGCGGCCTGCGCCTTCAAGCCCTCCTCGCCGGCAGCGACATTCTCGACGTGCGAGGCGCCGAGCTTGGTCGCAAAGGCCAGCGGCGCCGGCGCGATGTCGGCGACCGTGACGTCGGCCATGCCGGCGCGGTGTGCGGCGAGCATGGTCAGGAGCCCGATCGGGCCGGCACCGAAGATGATGCCGCGCTTGCCCTCGATGTTGCCGGCGCGTGCGACCGCGTGCAGGCAGACCGCAAGCGGCTCGGCCAGCGCCGCGGCCTGGTACGAGACGTGATCCGGAATCTTCACGCACTGCGCCGGGATCGCGTCGAAGTATTTGGCGAAGCCGCCCTGCATGTGCGGCGTCTTCGAGGCCGAGCCCATGAAGTAGATGTTCTCGCACAGGTTGGGCCGGCCCTCGCGGCAGGCGACGCAATGGCCGCACCAGCGCGACGGGTTGACGGCAACGCGGTCGCCGACCTTCAGATTGGCGGCAGAGCCGGAAATCTCCACGACCTCGCCCGAGATCTCGTGGCCGAGCACCAGCGGCGACTTCACCACGAAATCGCCGGTGCGGGCATGTCGGAAGTAGTGCATGTCCGAGCCGCAGATGCCGCCGGCGCCGAAGCGGATGCGCACCATGCCGTCGGCGAGGTTGTCGAGCGGATGCTCGATCATGCGCAGGTCTTCGGGGCCGAACAGGGTTGCGGCGAGAGCAGTCGAGGTCATTTGGAGAGTCCCATGTATTTAGGCAGCCAGAGGGTCAGTTCGGGAATGTAGGTGATCGCGATCAGCGCGAGCATCAGCGGCACCAGCCAGGGCAGGATCGCCACCGTCGTGCGCTCGACCGAGAGCTTTGCGACGCGGGCGAGCACGAACAGCACCATGCCGAGCGGCGGATGCAACAGACCGATCATCAGGTTCAGCGTCATGATCAGACCGAAATGGATCGGATCGATGCCGAGCTTGAGCACGATCGGCAGCAGGATCGGCACCAGGATGGTGATCGCCGCCGTGGTGTCGATGAAGCAGCCGACGAACAGGATCAGCACGTTGGCGAGCGCCAGGAACACCCATTTGTTATGGGTGATGCTGAGCATCCAGTCTGAGAGCATCTGGGCGGCCTGCGACACCGTCAGCAGCCAGGCGAAGATCGAGGCTGCGGTGACGATGAACAGCACCGAGGCCGTGGTCTCGATGGTATCGAAGGTCGCCTTCGCCACCGTCTTCAGCGTCATGGTGCGGTAACGGATGAGGCCGAGGAACAGCGACCAGATCACGGCCGCGACCGCGGCTTCCGTCGGCGTGAACCAGCCGAGCGTCATGCCGCCGATCAGGATCACCGGCGCCATCAGCGCCATCACCGCGGAGAAGTCGAAGTACCAGTCGATAATGAGCAGCGTGCCGAGACCAATGACGACGGCCATGTTGACCGACATGCCGGCCAGCACCATCAGCCAGATCGCCATCGGGAAAGCGAGCACGATGGCAATCTCGAGGCCGGCCGATCCGAGCTGCGGCCAGGAGAACGGCGTATCGCTGCCCCATTTGTTCTTGTGCGCGAAATAAGTGACGGTCGCCATCATCAGCAGCGTCATGACGATGCCGGGTATGACGCCGCCCAGGAACAGCGCGCCGATCGAGACGTTCGCCATCATGCCGTAGATCACGAAGGGCAGCGACGGCGGGATGATGGGCCCAAGCGTCGCGGAGGCCGCGGTGACGCCGACCGAGAACTCGGTGGAGTAGCCGTGGTCCTTCATCGCCTTGATCTCGATGGTGCCGAGGCCGGCAGCGTCCGCGATCGCGGTGCCGGACATGCCGGAGAAGATCACCGAGCCGATGATGTTGACGTGGCCGAGGCCGCCGCGCATCCAGCCGACCAGCGCGACCGCGAATTTGTAGATGCGCCCGGTCACGCCGGCGATGTTCATGAGGTTACCGGCCAGGATGAAGAACGGTACGGCGAGCAGCGGAAAGCTCTCGACGCCGGCGATCATCCGCTGTGCCAGCGTGACGTCGGGCGTCACGCCGCTGACCAGGATGTAGAGCAGCGACGACGCGGCCATGGCAATCGCCACGGGGACGCCGAGCAGCATCAGGACGAGGAAGCCTCCAAGCAACAGCAGCATGAGATTATCCTTCAAAACCGTCGTAGGCGCCGGGACGCTCGAGGATCGAATAGCCCTGTCGCAGATGTTGCAGCGCGACCTGCAACGAGCGTACGAACATCAGCACGAAGCCGGCCAGCACGGCGTAATAGACGTAATCCTTGGGAAGATTGATCGTGGTCATGGACTCGTCGCCGATGATCTGGATGTAGACCCAGACCAGCTTGATGGCGTAGCCGAAGAAGGCGATCCGGATCAGGTCGATCACTGTAGACAGCGCGCGCGCCACGCGATGCGGCAGATAGCGGTAGATCAGGTCGACCTGGATGTGCCGCGACAGTCGCACGCACATCGAGGAGCCGATGAAGACCACGCCGATCAGACAGTAGGTCGCGATCTCCTCGGTCCAGGCATAGCTGTCGTTGAGGACGTAGCGGGTGAAGAACTGGAGGAAGACGGCGAGCGTCATCACCCAGAAGATCGCCAGCGCCACCCAATCCTCGAAAGCGTAGATGCCGAAATCGACCTTCGGCGCCGCCTCCTCCTCGAAGGTATGGGCGATCTCGTCCGCGGTGATCTGCCGGTGTATTTCGGCGGTCGACATGGGATTACCTCTCTCCAAATCGTCGTTCCGGGGCGACGCGTCAGCGTCGAACCCGGAACCTCGAGATCCCGGGTTCGGTCCTGCGGACCGCCCCGGGATGACCTTCGGTCACTTCACCGCCTGAATCCGTTCCCAATCGGCCTTGCGATAGCCGAAGGTCTCGAACGCGACGTTCTTCAGCACGGTGTCGCGGAACTCGTTCTTGTCGACCTCGGTCACGGTCAGGCCCTTCTCCTTGAAGAAGGCGACCAGCTTGGCTTCGTTCTGCTTGATCTCCGCGGTCGCCTTGGCAGCGGCCTCCTGCGCGACGTCGGTGAAGATCTTCTTGTCCTCGTCGCTGAGCTTCTTCCAGAGCGCGCCCGCCACCACCGTGTTGAGGTGGTCGACGATGTGGCCGGTCAGCACGATGTGCTTCTGCACCTCGTAGAACTTCTTGGCCTCGATCGTGGTCAGCGGATTCTCCTGCGCCTCGACGGTGCCGTTCTGCAGCGCGAGATAGACTTCGGCGAAGGCGATCGGCGCGGTGTTGGCGCCGCAGGCGCGCGGCATTGCGAGATACGCCGGCACGTCGGGCACGCGCATCTTCAGGCCCTTGAGATCGGCGCAGCTCTTGATCGGCTTGTTCGACGAGGTCTGGCGCACGCCGTAATAGGTCACCGCGACGATGTGGTGGCCGCTCTTGTCCTCATAGCCCTTGGCGAGCTCCTTGAAGATGTCGCTCTTGGTGTAGGCGAGCAGATGATCGGCATCGCGGAAGGTGTAGGGATAATAGGTCACGCCGATCGGCGCAAAACTCTTAGCCGCAAAGCTCGAGCCGGAGATGATGATGTCGACGGAACCGAGCGAGAGGCCCTGGTTGATGTCGGCCTCCTTGCCGAGCTGCGAGGCCGGATAGACGTCGACCGTGTAGCGCCCGTTGGTGCGCTTGCCGATCTCCTGCGCAGCCCAGACCGAAGCGGTGTGGAACGGCTCCGAGGTCTCGTAGACATGGGCCCATTTGAGCTTGGTCTGCGCCATGCCGGCATGGGTCGTGGCAAACATCGCCGCGGCGGAGACCGCGAGCATCATCGTCATCTTCTTCAACACTGACTTTTCCTCCATCGTTCAAGTCTGCTTCTTGTTCGCCCGCCCCCTAAACGGATGCGGGCCGCCCAATCTCATCGCCGCCGCGCACTGCCGCTCGCAGCCTGCTTCTTCTTCGAAGCCGGTTTCGGCTTCGATGGCTTTACCGGCGCTCGCACCGTACGGCTGCGACCCGAAATCGGTCCTGCCGCGCTCTCGGCGCCAAAGTTCTGTGCAAAGCGTTCCTGGGACCGCGCCAGATGATCGCGCATCGCCTTGCGTGCGGCGTCCGGATCATGCGCCGCGATGGCGTCGCGCACGGCGCGATGCTCGTCGAGCGCGGTGCGCCACGTGCCCGGGCTCTCGAAATAATGCGCAAGCTTCGCGAAATAGGGATTGAGACGCTGGTCGAACAGCTCGCCGACCACGCGCACCAGAACGGCATTGCCGAGACTTCCGGCGATCGCGACATGGAACGCGCGATCGTGCACCATCGAGGCTTCGCCGGGATGCTCGACATTCTCCATCGCGACAAGCGAGGCGTCGATGCGGGCCAGATCGTCTTTGGTCGCGACGCGCGCGGCCTGCTCGGCGATGGCGCTTTCCAGGAATTCGCGGGCACGCAACAGCTCGAACGGCCCCTCGATGACAGCAGCGGGTGCAGGCGCCGCAACGGCGGCAGGCTCGATCACATAGATGCCGGACCCGACGCGGATGCGGACGCGGCCTTCGACCTCGAGCGCGATCAGGGCTTCGCGCACCGTCGGCCGCGATACCTTGAGCTGCTCGGCGAGCTCGCGCTCGGTCGGCAAGCGGCTGCCGACCGCGTACTCGCCGCTGTCGATCAGGCTTCGCAATTGATCGGCGACCTGGCGATAGAGCCGTCTCGCCTCCACAGCTTCCAGCGGCACGCTGGTCCTCCCCGAAGGGTCGCGGGGGTCGTCCGCCCCGGCCCGCCAATTTTTGGAAAATTGGTCTTACCAATTGACCGGAGCATTGACCGAGGACGGGCGCCATGTCAAGCAGCGGCAAAGCAATGGGGAGACGTCCTATGCGGCTTAATTCAGAGCGTCTTGGCCGCGCCAATCTCGACCGGCTGCCACCTGGCATCCGCCGTCCGGCCTATGACCGTTCGCGCGTCACGCCCGGCATCGTGCATCTCGGCCTCGGGGCCTTTCATCGCGCGCATCAGGCCGTCGTCATCGACGATTGCCTTGCCAGCGGCAGCATGTCCTGGGGCATCATCGGCGCGAGCCTGCGCAGCCCGGATACGCGCGACGCCCTCGCCCCGCAGGATCATCTCTATACTGTTGCCGTACGCGCCGCCGAAGGCACCGAGCACCGCGTCATTGGTGCCCTGCTCGACAGCGTCGTCGCGCGCGAGAAGCCGGCAGCGCTGGTCGAGCGGATGGCCGATCCCGCCATCCGCATCGTCTCGCTCACCGTCACCGAGAAGGGCTATTGCCACACGCCGCAGACCGGCGATCTCGACGAGCGGCATCCCGACGTCGTGCACGACCTCAACAATTTTGACGCGCCGCGCTCGGCGCCCGGCTTCATCGTGGCTGCGCTGGCGCGCCGGCGTGCGCAGGGACTTTCGCCCTTCACCGTGCTGTGCTGCGACAACCTCGCCGCCAACGGCCACACCGTGCAGCGGATCGTGACGCAGTTCGCCGCGCTCCGCTCCAAGGATCTCGGCAAGTGGATCGCGGATGCGGCCGCCTTTCCCTGCACCATGGTCGATCGCATCGTGCCGGAAACGACGGATGCCGACCGCGATGCGGTCTCGAACGCGCTCGGCTTTCGCGACGCCTGGCCGGTCATGACCGAGCCGTTCACGCAATGGGTGGTGGAGGATCGCTTCACCGCGGGCCGGCCCGATCTTGCCGCCGCAGGCGTAGAGCTCGTCACCGACGTCAAGCCGTTCGAGCTGATGAAGCTGCGGCTGCTCAACGCCAGCCATTCCGCGCTCGCCTATCTCGGCTATCTCGGCGGCTACGAGACCATCGCCGACACCATGCGGGATCCGCACTTCGCGCGCCTCGCCGCGCGGGTGATGGAAGAGGCCGCGGTGACGCTGACGATGCCTGCAGGGACGGACCTCGCCGCCTATCGCGCCTCGCTGCTCAAGCGCTTCGCCAACCCGGCGCTGCATCATCGCACCTGGCAGATCGCCATGGACGGCTCGCAAAAGCTGCCGCAGCGCCTGCTCGGTGCGATGCAGGATCGCCTCGCCAGGAACCTGCCGATCGCAACCCACGCGCTCGCGGTCGCCGGATGGATGCGCTACGTCACCGCAACAGACGAGCAGGGCCGCGCCATCGACGTGCGCGATCCCCTTGCCGCCGAGTTCGCAGGCCTGGCGCGCGAGGCCGGTCCCGTGGCCGAACGGCTCGCGCCGGCCCTGCTCGGGGTCGACAAGGTGTTCGGACCGCTGGGCACTGAGCCGCGCCTGCGCGAGGCCGTCACCGCGGCGCTCGGCCGTCTCTATCAGGACGGCGCGCGGCGGGCGGTGGAGACGCTCGTTTCGGCCTGATCACAAAGCAGGCAGCGGCGTCCTCAATGCTGCACTGCGGTCAAAATCGAACGTAAAATCAAACGCAAGTCGCGCTTGATTTTTGCCTGTCATTGCCGCACCCGAGAGGCATGGCAAAGGACAGCAAGGTCATCGCCGCGAACGCGGCCTTCTATGCCGCCTTCTCCAGCGGCGACTTCGCCGGCATGGAACGGATGTGGGCGGACGACGACGGCATTTCCTGCATCCATCCCGGCTGGCCGGCCATCATCGGGCGCGCCACGGTGATCGGAAGCTGGCGCGACATCCTGCAGAACCCGCAGCGGCCGCAGATCGTCTGTGCCGAACCGCAGGCGATCGTCGACGGCGACAGCGCGCGCGTGCTCTGCATCGAGATCGTCGACGGCACCGCTTTGGCCGCTGCCAACCATTTTCGGCGCGTCGGCGACGGCTGGCGCCTGGTGCATCACCAGTCGAGCCCGATCGCCCAGATTGTCGAGCAGGCTGAGGACGATAGAACGAGCCGCCGCGTCCACTGAAGAGGGCGAACACGCGGGCGTGATGTACTGTGCATGGGGTTGTTTTCCGACTTTTTTGTTAGCGGCCTCATCCAAGCCCCGACAGATCCTCCAGCACGACCCGCGCCGCGCTGAAGTCGTCATCCCCAAAGAACATGCTGCGGGTGATGAGAACGGGAACTCCGGCGCGCGAGGCCGCGATCAGCCCGTTGGCGGAATCCTCGATCGCGAGACAGTCGACCGCGTCGAGTTTCAGCCGCGCCAGGATTTCGAGATAGACGTCGGGTGCCGGCTTTTTCTGCCGCACGTCATCGCCGGCAACGATCGCATCGAAATCCGTCACCCAGTGCGTCCCCAGCGCCTGTGACAGCAGCGCATCGATGTTGCCATGCGAAGTGGTGGTCGCGATCGCGAGCTGCTGGCCGCGCGCCTTCGCCGCAGCGAGCAGATCCGCCACGCCCGGCCGCAACGGACAGCAGCCGGTCTCGATCAGCTCGGCATAATGCGCGGTCTTGATGCGGTGAAGCTCGGCGATGTCCACATCCGACAAAGGCGGGGCGCTTCCCAGCCTTGCGTGGTAGGCGCGCATGCGCTCCTTGCCGCCCGTCACACGCAGCAGGTCCTTGTAGACGGCGCGGTCCCAATGCCAGCCGAGACCCTGGCGGACGAAGGCATGATTGAAGGCCTGCCGATGCAGCTCCTCGGTCTCTGCCAGCGTGCCGTCGACATCGAAGATCAGCGCGGCCGCGTGCCGGATCAGCTCCGCGGCACCCGGTGGCGCCAGGGTGACCGCGTCTGCCTGCATGATCCCTCCCTTGACGATGACGGGCGACCATCGCCTGCACTGGCGGCCGAGACAAATCGCAATATCTTTTGCCGGACCCAAAAATCTCTTATGAGCGACTGGCGCGCAGCTGGCGCGACGGGAACTCCGACCTGCACGGGAGACGCATGCGGCTGTTCATCCTCGGCCTCGGCTACAGTGCCCGGCATTTCGCCCGCAAGTTCGGCGGCAGCTTCTCGCATGTCGCCGGCACCGTGCGCGATCCCGGAGAGCGAAACGACCTCGCCGGCATCGAGGTGCACGCCTTTTCCGGCGATGCTCCCACCCGCGAGACGCCCGAACTGGTCCGCAGCGCCGATGTCCTTCTCATATCGATCCCGCCCGGCACCACCAGCGATCCCGCCATCGCGGCGTTCGGCGACGTGCTGGCGGCCGGCCGCCGCAAGGTGGTCGTCTATCTCTCCACCATCGGCGTCTACGGCGATCACGCCGGTGGATGGGTCGACGAGACCACGCCGCCGCAGGCAACGCTCGAGCGCACACGCATGCGGGTCGCAGCCGAACAGGCCTGGACCGACTTGACACACGGCGATGCCGCGATCCTGCGGCTCGCCGGCATCTATGGTCCCGGCCGCAACGCGCTGGTGACGCTGCGAACTGGCACGGCCCGGCGCATCATCAAGCCGGGGCAGGTCTTCAACCGCATCCACGTCGATGACATTGCGAGCGCGATCATGGCCGCCATTCAACACGGGAGCGGCGGCACCTGGAACGTCTGCGACGACGAGCCCGCGCCGCCGCAGGACGTGATCGCCTATGCCGCGCAGCTCATGGGCGTTGCGCCGCCGCCGGAAGAAGCGTTCGAGACCGCCGAGATGTCGGCAATGGCGCGCAGCTTCTATGCCAGCAGCGCCCGTGTCTCCAACGCGAAACTGAAGCGCGAGCTCGGCGTCACGCTGGCTTATCCAACCTATCGCCAGGCCCTGGATGCACTGTGGCGCGCAGGCGAAGGCCGATAGGTTCCGACATCTGCGGCGCCTCCCAGACATGCGCTGCCCGCGCTTGACTTCGCTCCAGCGCGGTCCTGATCTAGCCATCGAGCGAGCCACCGCACAACGAGCTCGCCTGGGAGGATAGAATGAACAAGACGATCGCCATGATCGCGGCGGCGGCTGCCGCCATCACGCTCGGTTCAGCGCGCGCCGCGCCGCTGCCCGAAACCAATCCGGATGACGCCGGTCTCTCGAAGCAGGGTCTTGCGCGGCTCGACAGTTTCTTCGCACGCGAGATCGCGGCCAAGCGCGTCCCCGGCGCGGTCGTTGCGATCGCGCGGGACGGCAAGCTCGTGCACTACAAGGCCTACGGCATGCTCGATCCGGACAAGGGCACGCCGATGCCGGTTGATGCGATCTTCGCACTGGCCTCGATGACCAAGCCGATGGCGGCGGTCGCCGGCCTGACGCTGATGGAAAAGGGCCAGTTGCCGCTTCAGGCTAGGCTGTCCGATTACTATCCCGGCTTTGCCGACATGAAGGTCGGCGTGCCCCAGAGCGACGGCTCGCTCAAGCTCGAGCCGCAGGCCTCGCCGATCTTCATCCACGATCTCTATCGGCATACGTCCGGATTGATGTATGGCGGCCGCCCGGATTCATCGAGCCCGGTGGCGCGGCAATATCCCGATGGCATCGCGCCCGCGATCGAGGGCGACACCCAGGCCTTTATCGACCGCATCGCAAAACTGCCGCTGGCGCATCAGCCCTCGACGGAGTTCGAATACGGTTTTTCGATCGACGTGCTTGGCGCCGTGGTCGAGAAGGTGAGCGAGCAGAAGCTCGGCGACTATCTCGCCGCCAATGTCTGGCAGCCGCTCGGCATGAAGGACGCGACCTTCCACCCGACCAACGCGCAGCGCCCTCGCCTCGCCCGCCCGTTCGCCAACGATCCGCTGACCGGCAAGCCGCAGGCCATCAAGCTGCTCGACACGCCGACAAAATTCGATTGCGGCGGCGCCTGCTCATTCGCGACGGTCGGCGATTACATCCGCTTCGGGCAGATGCTTCTCAACGGCGGCGAGCTCGACGGCCAGCGCATCCTCGGCCCGAAGACCGTGCATCACATGACGACCAATCACCTCGGCCCCGAGATCAAGAACAACGTGGCGAACATCGAGCCGCATCGCGGCGGCTTCGGCTTTGGCCTTTCGGTCGCGGTTCGCACCAGCGAGGGCCTGTCGTCGGTCCCCGGCAATCCCGGCGAGTTCACCTGGAACGGCGCCTACGGGACGCAGTTCTTCTGCGATCCGAAGGAGCGCCTCGTCGTCGTGGTGGGCACGGCCGCGCCGGGAGAGCTCAGGAAATATTATCGCGAGCAGGTCCAGGACATCGTCTACGGCGCGATGACGGAGTGACCGCGTCTCGATAAAGAAGGGGCGGCCACTCGGGCCGCCCTTAAAAGTCGCTGTCAGCTCAACACGCCGTACTTCTTGAACCAGGCCTCGGCCTGCTTCCACGCATCGTCCGCCGCGTCCCTGCGGTAGCTGCCGCGATAGTCGGCGTGGAAGCCGTGCGGCGCATCGGGATAGATCTTGAACTCGGCCGTCTTTTTGTTCTGTTCGAGCGCAGCCTTGAGCTGCTCGACCTGGGCGACGGGAATGCCGGTATCGGCGCCGCCGTAGAGGCCGAGCACCGGCGCCTTCATCTCCGGAGCGAGCTGCATCGGGCTCTTCGGCCACAGCGGATTGGCGGGGTCAACCACCGTCCCGTAGAAGGCGACACCGGCCTTGAGCGTGCCGCTATGGGCGGCATATTCCCAGACGGTGCGCCCGCCGCGGCAGAAGCCGATGATGCCGGGCTTTGCCGTGTCGCCGCCCTGCGATCCCGCCCATGCAGCCACCGCGTCAAGGTCGGACAGCAACTCGGCATCCGGCTTGGAGTTGACGATCGGCAACAGGTCCTTGACCTCGGTGACCCTCGTCAGATCGACGCCTTTGCGGAAGTAATAGTCGGGCGCAATGGCAAAGGCGCCGAGCTTGGCGAGGCGCCGCGTCACGTCCTTGATGTATTCGTGCAGGCCGAAAATCTCCATCGCCACGATGATCACCGGCGCCTTGGTGTTGCCGGCCGGGCGGGCGAAATAGGCAGGCATCTCCTCGGAGCCGACCTTGATCCTGGCATCGCCGGCCTGAAGGCCGCTGGTATCCGTCGTGATGATGTCAGCACGGACCGGACCGGCCGCGAGCGTGTAGCCAGCGGCGACGGCCGCGGTGGCGCTCATGAATCCGCGGCGCGAGAGCGGAGCGACTTTCGTCAGCCCGACGACGTCGGATGTCATGGTGGTTTCAAAGCTCATCGGTCTTTCCCTTCCTACTTCCCATGCTGATGCCCCTGGGGCGCCGCATTCGCCAATAGTTGCCGGACAAACGCAAGTCACCAGCCTGCGAGCACCGGGCCGGCCCCTTCGTCGACGCGAGAACCGCTGAAGGATTAGGCGCCACCCAACCAGATCAGGCCTCCGCCGCGGGCTGATCGTGTGCGGGCTTTAACCGCGTAGCCACACTGCGGCGCAACATCCATTAACCCAAAATTGTTGTTCTCCCGCCCCGCTCCACGCGGTCAGAAGCTGCAGATCCGCCGCCGCTTCACGCAATTCGAAACGCTCCGCCGCAACAAATGGGCTCCACAGTGACGGCAACGACACATCATGTTGCCCGGATGCTGCGCGCCATCGGATTCCGCCGCGTGAAGCACAATCATTTGACTGAAATTTTCCGAAGAGTTGAGCCGTGTGATTCACCCGAACTTTCTTCGTGACGCTCTAGTTCCACGGCCGGAAGTTCCATCTCCGGCAACGGAGAAGCGTCCTCCCAAGGCGCGCTCAGCCGTCCGGCCAGGGACGAAGGATCGCCCGAGAGCTTCATTGTCGTCCACCCAGATTGCGCTCCCCAAAGGCTCAATTGAATAAAGCTTGATCCGATCCGGAATTGAAATGAACTTGGCTCGTGAATCGATTGAACTGGTGGAGCAGGTCGCACGGATCCTGTGGTTCGAAGGCACCAAGCACGGCTTGCGCGATCGCGAGTGGATGGCGCTGCGCTTCCTCTCCCGCGCCAACCGGTTTTCCCGCACACCCTCGGCGCTCGCGAGTTACGTCGGCACCACGCGCGGTACCGCCTCGTTCATCATCGGCGAGCTCGAACGGCTCGGATATATCGAACGAAAGCGCTCGGCCAAGGACAAGCGGTCGGTGATGCTGAGCGTCACGCAGCAGGGCAAGAAGTTCCTGGCGCGCGACCCCGTCAACGTTCTCGTCGACGCAATCGGCGTGCTCGACGATGAGGCCAAGATCCGCTTTCGCGACGCGCTCCGCCACGTGCTGGATCAGTCCGATGCGGCCGAGCAGCGGCACCATACCGACGTCTGCAAGCGCTGCATCTTCCTCCGGGAAGATCGTACCAGCGCGGACGGCAAGACGACGGTCGAGTTCTCCTGCCGCCTGTTTCGCGCACCGATCGCGGAGCCCGAAGTCGATCTGCTCTGCACCAGCTTCGAGCACCACCGCCAGTAGACGGCGAGCGCCGATCAGGGCGTAGCCTTGCGCGACGAATAGATGACGCCGCCGCTGGTTTCCACCACCAGGCGTCCGTTCTCGCTCCGGATCTCCTCGATACGGCCGAGGCCGGGCACCTGCTGTCCCAGCACGGCTTCGATGACGCCGTTCGGACTTTGCAGGATCGCGATCCCCTCATAGGCCTGACGCACCGACCAGCCCTTGACCAGCTTTCGCGGCGCCGCCGTGCGTTCCGAGGCAGGCACCGAACCCGTGAATTCCGGCGCGGCGACCGAAGCCATCATCGGCATCGTCTGCGAGGGCGGCTGCGAAGCGACGGTCGCCGGCGCCGGAGCCTGGGCTTGCGCCTGGGCGAGCTTGTCGAGCTTCACCGTCGAGGACGAGCTCACCCGTTCGATGCGGTCGAGGTTCTCGGCGAACCTGCCGAAGCGGTCATTGGTTGCCTTGCTGGATTGATCGACCGCGGTCCGCAGGCCATCGAGATTTTCGGACACGCCCGACACCTGCTTGCGCAGCTGGGCGACCGTCTCGCGCAGATTCCTGATCTCGGCATTGGCCGCGACATTGTTCTGGGCGGGCTGCGTGGTGAGATAGGCGATCACGCCGGTGCAGGCGCAGACCACCAGGATGGCGGCGACCGCCAATGTCGCAAGCGGCGCCACCCAGGTCGGACGGGGGGGCGGCGGCTTGGCCACGATGACGGCCGGCTTGATCACGGCCGGCGCCGGCTTGGGTATCGCCATCTTGTCGAGGCGCGCCTTGGCGCGAATGCGCTTCAGTCCCTCGAGCGCCTCTTTCGCCAGGGTTTCGTCGTTTGCCGCAGCCGACATGCGCTTTGCACTTGCTGCGGGCCTGGCCGCCTGCGTCGGATTTGGCTTGGGTGCTTCCGGAGCCGGCTTCGCCGCCGCGGCAACATCGGCGGTTGCACCAGGACGAGCTTGTCCATCGGACAACATGTGAAAATGCTCCGTTCGCTTCGATCTATCGAACGCCGAATTTATTCGTCGAAGCTTGCCTGAAACGTGCGCATCGAAAACTTTTCAGCACGCGCGACGCGACGTCGAATGAGTCGAAAGCGTCACGCACGTGGCGAGAGTGCGACTCGAAAGACACACACTCGCCAAGATTTCGCCAAGCTGGAGTCGCCGCGCCACACATGAGTCGAATTGTCGCATGTGGAAACCCGGTGGATAGAGTCAATCCCGGGTTGAAAACCCCTCCATCTGCGTGACCCACAGCACCACCCAAAACAGCTGTGATTATGCAGGGATGCGGAACTATAGACCCAACACGATGCAAAACTAGTTCGGAATCCAAATCAACTGGTGTGATTGGATATATCAAGAAACAACTCGCAACAAACCAACAGCATCAAACACGCATAGCAACCGCTTTGTTACGCGTGCTTGATCGGAAATCGGCAATTGTTACGGTCCTACTCAAGTGATTCTCGCCAGTTGGCGAGGAGATCGGCAAAGTTCAGTAGCGTTCGGACGCAATAGGCAACTTGGCGCAACTGTACTAGGTCGCTGTCTCAATCCGCCCCGCGAGGTGATCCGTAAGACACCCGCCGGGCCTCACGCAGTAAGCGTTCAGTATCGAGTCGAAGTAACAGGCCCGCGGAAAACGCAGGCACTGAATGCGTAGGGCTGCCCGCGAATATCGAAACCATAACAACGGTTCGCGGGATGGAAATATCGTCAAACAGCATGGTCGCCGAGCCGGTGCATCACACACAACCAGCCGGCCGCGACAAGTGCGAAACAGGGGCGAAAGACTGATGTATATTATCGTTGATGATCGCGAGAGCGTCACGAACAGCTACGTTGGAGGGCTCGTTCGCGAAGGCGTATCGTCGATCGGCTTCTCCTCCGGAGAATTCTGGGACTGGCTGCAATCTGCGAGTGAATCGGACCTGGCAGCGGTCGACGCCTTCCTCCTCGGGGATTGCGATGCCCGCGGAAGCCTGCCGCGGGCGATGCGCAAGCGCTCCTCGGCGCCCATCATCGCCATGAGCGGCCAGAAGATGCTCAAGAACACGCTGGAGCTGTTCGAAGCGGGTGTCGACGACGTCGTGCACGTGCCGATTCATCTCCGCGAGATCCTTGCCCGAACGGCCGCAATCGCGCGCCGCCGGGTCGGCGAGCTGCCGAGGCCCTGCGAGACCAGGATCCAGGTCTTCTTCAACGGGCGTGACCCGGAGATCGCGGGCCACGCCCTCACCCTGCCGCGCCGCGAACTGCGCATTCTCGAATATATGGTCAGCAACCACGGCAAGTGGATCACCAAGACGCAGATCTTCAACGCGGTCTACGGCATCTTCGAGTCCACCTTCGACGAGAGCGTGATCGAGAGCCACGTCAGCAAGCTGCGCAAGAAGCTCCGCGACCGCCTCGGCTTCGATGCGATCGTGGCCCGCCGCTACGTCGGATACCGCCTCAACATCCCGGCCGGCGAGACCCTCGACGTGCCGATGCAGGAGCTCGACGAGGTCGCCATTCTCCTCAACAGGGCGCATGCCGCTCCGGCGGCGTATCCGGCCGGAAACTGACGCGGCAGGGCACTGCCACGAAACCGACAACGGCCTCCGCGGAGCCTCTTCGCGGAGGCCGTTGCATTTTCAGGAGCCGAGAGCGCGGAACGGAGGCCTTGCACCGCGGGCGCAGCCGGGCGCAACGAGATGAGAATGGCGCCTCAGGATCTCATGCGGAGTAATGCTTCCGGGAAGCCGCGTCACGCCGGTCCGGTGAAGCCTACGGCTTCGACTGGAATTCTTCCTTGGAGACGTAGTTGAAGTCCTCGACCAGGACGTCCTGGACGACGTCGGCCTGCATCCGCTCGTTGACACGCTGCTTGATGGCCGTCGTGAGGATCGAGAGGTCGTAGCGGGCGAGCTTCCTGAAATCGAGGCGGTCGTCGGCGTAGATCCTGCGGAACGCCTCGTCGACGACGAACGGCTCCGGCGGAACGTTGAGCTGGTGCATGGTCCGCGCCTCCACGGTGTAGACGAAGCGCGCGACGATATAGCCCTGCACATTGCCGTTCTCGACCATGGGCACGCTCAGCGCCCGCGTCTTCTGGTACTGGAGTCCGTCGAGATAGGCGTCCTTTGCCGGCAAAAGGCTGCCATTTTCCTTCCAATAGGCCACGGCATAGCTCGTGCCCGCCGTGAGGATGCAGACCCAGAGCCCGGCCAGCACTACCCTGATCATTTTCCGTCCTGCGCTGTGCGACCGGTATAGGTCCCGTCCGACTCGGCGTCCTTGATGGCCTTGACGATGATCGACGCAACCTCGCGCACCGCATCGTAATGCATCTCGAGGACGGACCGGTTCCGCTCGAGCTTCTCGCGCAAGCGCTGGATCTCCTCGGTGACCTCGACCTCGCTGCCGAGATGCATCCGCGCCCGCATCAGGCGGACGAACTCCAGCATGCTGCGGCTCTTGCGGGCGCTGAAGTCGTCAAAATCGATCTTCTTGCCCGTCGTGAGCGCGACCGTCTCCTCCTCGACGATGTTTTCGAGCCGGCGGATCGCCGCCAGCAGGCCGCGCACCTCGTCCGATCTCGCCGCATCTGTGCCCTCGATCACCGCCTCGCCGCCGACATTGGGCAGCAGCACGGGCAACAGCGCATCGGGAGATGCTGCAGCAATCGTCATCGCCTCGGTGTCCACGACCGGCTGCTCCACCACCAGGGCTGCCGCGCCTTCTTGTGCCTGCATAGGAAATTCACCCCTCAACTTCTGTCACCCATTCCGGATCATCATCCGGCCTTCCCCGTTGCGTCCGGGCCCACCGGATTTGCTGCGGCGAGTTGCTTCGCAATGCCAATGCCCTTGCCCTTCGCGAGCTGGTTGCCGAGTTGCTCCGCAAGCATCGACTTCCAGACGCTGCCCGCGGTCCCCTTGCCGAACAGCTCCTCGGACTCCTTCGGCAGCATCGTTTCGACGAAGGTCTGAAGGATGAAGGCTTCGAACTTCCGGTAGACCTCGCCGGATGCCGGTGCCTTGATCACCTGCACCGGCGCCCCGTTCACCGTCCCCGACTGTGCTTCGGCGACCTTCGCCGCGGATTGATCGGCGGCCGCCGCGGCCTTGCCGACCTCGGCGTCCATCGTGGCGGCGAAATCGGCGTCCGACGATTTCAGCGCGTCGAGCTTCGCCGTCGCCGCGCGCTGCGTCACGGGATCGGCGGCCTCGAGGACGTCGAGGACGAGGTCGGGTGTCGCTGTCACGATCATGTCTTGTTCCGGCTGGCTGGCCGTGGCGTCCACGCGCGCACGGTAAGGCTTGTTCCCGTCATCTCCTCGAGCGATCGCTTTTCGGCGTCGCGAAGCTTCTCCGCGAGCGCCGTCTTGGCAACTTCCTCGAGCTGTTTCACGCGGCGGGTCTCGAGGCGAACCTGGTCGAGCTGCCGCGAGGCCTGCTCCTTCACGGCGCGCGCGCCGACGCTTGTCCTGTTGAGCCGCCGTGCGATCGACTCGCTCGACGATCCCGCCGGCGGCTTGCCCTCGTTCAGCGCGCCGACCAGCCATTCCTGCTCGTCCTGCAGGCTGCGCTCCTGCTGTCGCAGGTGCGCGAGCTGCCATTCGGACAGCCGCAGCTGGAGCTTTACCAGCGAGACCATCCGACCAAGCTTGTCCGCGCGCGACTTCATGTTGTCACTCCGCCAGCCACGAGGAGACGCCGAGAATGAACTGCGTCAAGAGCTCGTCGCTGGTGAGGTAGAGCAGCAGGAAGCCGCCGAACAGCACGAAGGGGACCGAGATGAAATAGACCGGAATCGCCGGGGTCAGCTTGTTGAGCAGGCCGACGGCCAGGTTGACGATGACGGAATAGACGATGAACGGGCTGGCGATCCGCAGCGTCAGCACGAACGCTTCGGAGAGGCGACCGACCAATTGGTCGAGCGCCATGCTGCCGCCGATCCTGCTGCCGGGGTGCCAGACGTCGTAGGAGTTCATCAGCCCGCGCAGCACCTGCCAGTGCTGGTCGGTCATGAAGAACAGCGTCGTGACCGATGCCATGATCAGCGGCACGAGGGCCGGCGCAGGATCGGTGTCGCCGATCGGCGTTCCCGGGATGTTGCTTAGCCCGATCGCGCTCGCCATCACGGTTGCCATGGTCTGGAGCGCGAGGAAGAACACGCGCCCGCCGAGTCCGATGACGCTGCCGACCAGAATCTCCGAGCCGATCAGGAGCGCGAGCGACAGCGGCGCCGCGTTGTCCGTCAGAGGTTTCAGCACCGCGATCAGGATCGGCGTCAGGGCGAACGTCGTGACCAGCGCGATGAACAGCCGGACCTGGGCCGGGACGTTGACGCTGGAATAGCCCGGCACGAACATCAGGCAGGCACCGATGCGGCAGAACACGATGAACGTGACCAGCACGCTGTCGGCGAGGCTGCTGATCACGATATGGCTCCGAGCGCACGGATCTCGGCGCTGCGCGCCACTTCGACATGCGACAGGATCGGCAGCGTCGGGAACACCCGTTCCAGGATCATCCGGACATAGGGACGGGCTTCGGGGGTCACCGCCAGCACCACGCTGGTGCCGTTCTCGGTGAACTTGCGGATCGCGGCGCTGGCTTCCGTCGCGAACTGCTCGATGAGACGCGGATCGGCGTCGAATTCGACGACGTCACCCTTGGCGTCGCGCTTCAGGCTCTGGTGGAAGGCGAGATCCCAGCGATTGCCGAGGCGGACCACGTTGAGCACGCCGTTGTCGGAGAGGTCGCCGCAGATCTGCTGGGCGAGGCGCGTGCGCACATGCTCTGCGACCTGCTCGGAGCGCCGCACATGCGGCGCGATCTCGGCGATCGCCTCGAGGATCAGATGCAGGTTGCGGATCGACACGCGCTCGGCCAGCAGGATCTTCAGGATCGCCAGCAGGCCGGAGTACGAGATCTGCGACGGGCAGAGATCCTCGACCAGGCGCTTGTATTCGGGGTCGAGCCGGTCGAGCAGCCCGCGCATGTCCTTGTAGGACAGGAGCTGGGCGAGGTTCGCCCTGAGCACTTCGCTCAGATGCGTGAGCAGCACCGACAGATTGTCGACCGGCTTGCAGCCCTGCCGCTTGACCTCGTCGGTGAAGGCTTCCGTCACCCACAGCGCCTTCATGCCGAAGGCGGGCTCGATCACCTCTTCGCCGGGCACGTCGGGCTTGCCGTCCTTGTCGACCAGCACCAGCACCTCTCCGAGCCTGAGCTCGCCGTGGGCGACGCGGGTGTCGTGGATGCGGATCTGGTATCCCTTCGGATTGATCGACAGATTGTCGGTGAGCTTGATCTCGGGAATCACGAAGCCGTACTGCTTGGCGAACTTCTTGCGGATCTTGGCGACGCGGTGGCCAAGCTCGGTGCGCGACCCGAGCATATGGACCGAGAGGTGGCCGCCGAGCGCCAGCTCGATCTCGGCCATCTTGAGCGATTCCTTGACCGATTCCTTGGCCTGGGCCTGCGCGCGCTCGTCGGCCTTGCGCGCATCTTCCTTTTGCTTCTCGGCCGCCTGCCGCTTGGGCAAGGTGTAGCCGACGAAGGCCATGACGCCGCCGAGCAGCACGAAAGGCGGCATCGGCAACCCCGGCATCAGCGCGAGCACGAACATCATCAGCGCTGCGGCCGACACCGCGCGGGGATAGCCGCCGAGCTGCCGGAGCACGGCCTGTTCCGCCGAGCCCCTGGTGCCGCCCTTGGAGACCAGCAGGCCCGCGGACAGCGAGACGATCAGCGCCGGCATCTGCGACACCAGACCGTCACCGACGGAGAGCTTGGTGTAGACGTCTGCAGCGCGCGACAGCGTGAGGCCGTGATGAGTGACGCCGATCACGATGCCGCCGAAGATGTTGATCGCGGTAATGAGCAGGCCGGCGATGGCGTCGCCGCGGACGAATTTCGAAGCACCGTCCATGGCGCCGAAGAACGCGCTTTCCTCTTCGAGCTCGCGGCGGCGGCGCTGGGCCTCCTTGTCGTCGATCAGACCCGCGGACAGGTCCGCGTCGATCGCCATCTGCTTGCCGGGGATGGCGTCCAGGGTGAAAACGGGCGCCGACCTCGGCGATACGGGTCGCGCCCTTGGTAATCACGACGAAATTCACCGTGACGAGGATCGCGAAGATGATCAGGCCGATGACGAAGTCGCCACCCATGACGAATTTGGAGAAGCCGGCGACGACATAGCCGGCGGCGTGCTCGCCCTCCCCGCCGCGCGACAGGATGAGGCGCGTGGTCGCGATGTTGAGCGCCAGGCGCAGGATGGTCGCGATCAGCAGCACGGTCGGGAAGGCCGAGAAATCCAGCGGCCGCTGGATCCACAGCGCGACCATCAGGATCAGCGCCGACAGCGCGATCGAGACGGCAAGGCCGAGATCGATCAGGATCGGCGGAATGGGCAGAAACAGGATCGTGAGCATGGTCACGATGCCGGCCGCAAAGAAGGCGTCCGCCCCGAAACGGCGGGGGCTGGGCAGGCTAGCAGCTAACGTATCGGCCATGGGTCACCGGCAGAGGGTCCGCCCCGTAATCTGCCGTGCAAAGCTTACGCGAGGGTGGTGGCCGCCCCGCGGCTCAGAAGCCCCGCTCGATATGCGAATAGACCATCTCGGTGAAGGTCGAGAGATGGGCGCCGATGAAGGAGCCGGAGACGGCGACAACCACGAGAATGACGATGATCTTCGGAACGAAGGTCAGCGTCACCTCCTGGATCTGGGTCAGGGCCTGCATCAGTGCGATGATGGTGCCGACCAGCATTGCCGCGCCGACGGCGGGCCCGGAGGCGACGATGATGGTCCAGATCGCCGCCTGGACGATATCGAGGGCGTCCCGCTCGTTCATGACTGGCTGATCGTGAGGCCGGGCCCGACGGCGACCTTCGTGCCGTCCTCGAGGGTCGCGATGGAACCGTCGCTGTTGATGGAGATCGACTTGACCTTGCCGGAGAAGGTCGCGCCGGTCGAGTCGGTGAAGCTGACGGTCTTTCCGATCAACCCGTCGGCTTGCGACAACGACTGCGAGGACAGCAGCGCATCCAGCTTCGTATTGGTCTGCATCGCCTGCTCGACCGTCGAGAGCTGGGCGAACTGGCTCATATATTCCGAGGTGTCCATCGGATTGGTTGGATCCTGATTCTTCATCTCGGCGACGAGGAGCTGAAGAAAGGTGTTGTAATCGACGCTGTTGCTCGACGTGGTCGTCGTGGAGCTGGTCGAACTGGACGACTTGCTGGTGCTGTCGGTCGCGCTGGTGACGTTCATATGGCCTCTCCGCTGTCAGGCAGCCTCGAATGGGGTTTCAGTGGTGAGGCCGGCCAGGATCGCCTGCTCCACCGGGAACAGCGCCCGGATCCGCTTGAGCGCCTCGAAGTAACGGGTCGCCCCGACCAGTTCGTCGACCGCGGCAAGCCCCTCCAGCATCTCGCGGCTTTCGCACACCGCGACCAGGGCCGCGTGGTGCTGCCCGTAGAGCGCCGAAGCGTCGCGGACGTCGGTCGGGTTCATCAGCATGAGCTGGACGATGAAATAGAGCTGCCGCATCGCCGTGGTGGCATCGGACGCCTGCATGACCTGCCCTTCGAGCAGGAACATCACGTCGTTGACGAGCTCGACGGATACCTTGCGGTCCACGCGCAGCACCGCGCCGTTGATGTAGATCCGTTCACCCGCCCGCAAGGATATCTTCATTAGAGCGCGTCTCGGATCAGGCGGTTGATTTCGATGAGCTGCGTGACGTCGTTCGACTTCTCCTCACGAAGGCGGTCGGCTTCCTTGACCACCCACAAGCCGATCGAGATGATCTCCGCGCGCAGCTTCTCGGGAAGCCCGTTTTCCGGATGCGAGAGATCCTCGATGAAGATCGTCCACAGCCGCCGCACATAGAGCAGGCTCTGGACGTGATCCTCGAAACTGGAGCGCCCCTTCTGGAGCCGCTCGAGGCGATCGATGCCGAGACTGAGCGCCTGCCGCTCGCGGCCTCTCGCCTCATAGCCGCTCTCGTCGACGACCGCTGCATAGGCTTCAAACGTCATCAGGACCACTCTGCGCAGGAAACGGAATAACAAGACAAGGGTCGTGAACCTCGAAAAACGGGCTCTGGTTCAGAGATAGTTGATGAGGCTGATCTTCTGGAGCTGTGAGGTCAGCGCCAGCGCCGTCTGGATCTGGGTCTGCAGGGTGTTGACCCGGACCGAAGCTTCCGTCGGATCGACCTTCTCCATACCGACGATCTGATTGTTTAGAATGTCCTGCTGCGTCTTGAGCTTGTCGGTTGCGGAGGTGATCCGCTGCTGGACCGTGCCGACGCTGCCGCCGAGCGTAGCGAGATCAGTGATTGCGGCACCCACGAGGCCGATGGCCTTGTCGACGACGACCTGGAACGTCTCTTGGCTGAGTTTCGCGTTCCCGAGATCCGCCATCATGGTGTAGGCCTCGGCGAGCTTGCGGAAGCCGGTCTGGTTGGCGCTGACGGACGTATCGGCGACCTCGGTCGTGGAGATGCGGCTTTGCATGACCTGGTCAGTAGCCGATGACCAGTTGTTGTTCCAGGCCGGGCTTGCGAACTCGGCATCGAAGGTGGTGTCGAGGAACGTCTGCATTTGAGCCGGGGTAATGCCGCTCACGCTGGCTGAGGATTGCGAGAAGCCGAAGGTCGCAAGGAAATCGGCGTCGACCTGGTTCTTGCTGGCCGAGCCCGTGGCGTAGGCCGTGATCGGCTGGTTCTGCGTGTTGATGCCCGAGAAGAGATACGAGCCGTTGTAGGAGACGTTCAGCGCGCCGATCAGATCCTGGAGGTTGGCGGACGCAGGCGGCAGGACGATCCGCCCGCCGTTGTCGGTACTGCGGGCCGCGATCAGGTCCTTGAGGAAGTCCGTTGCGGTCGTGCCGAGCTGGGTGATCCGGTTTTGCGTCACGTCGAGGCGTCCCGAGACGAGCTCGTTGGTATCGACGAGCTGATCGGCGAAGCTCCAGTCCGCCCGCAGGGTGAGGTCGCTTCCCGTCGCGGCACCAAGCTCGAGACCGACATCGTAGAAGCGGCCGGTGGTCGCCTCCGTCGACGCCTTGCTGAGCGCAGCCTGGTTGTTCGTGATCGAGGTCCTCAACGACGAAGACAGCATCAGGGTCGAGATGTAGTTCGCGCTCATCATGGCTTAGTTCCCCACGGCAGCCAGCAGGCTCTGCAACATTTCGTCGACGGTCGAGATGATCTTCGACGAGGCCGAATAGGTGCGCTCGACCTGAAGCATCAAGGACATCTCGTCGTCCATGTTGACGCCGCTGACGTTCGACAGCGCCGCGGTGCTGCGGTCGAGCAGCGTTTTCTGGTAGGTGACGTTCGAGTCCGCGGTCTTGCGCTGGTTTTCGATCCAGCTGGTCGACGACGACGCGAAGTCGATCAAGCTGCCGCTCGGCTTGCCTTGCGTGGTTGCATCGAACGGCTGCGACGCATCCATGCCACCGATGAGCTGCTGCAGCCGGGCCGAGTAGCCGCCGTTGCCGGCGGTGTTGTATCGATATGCAACGTTGCCGCTGATCGCGCCGTCGCGCAGCAGGTTCGGGTTGCCGCCCTGGGCCGGATCGACCGATGCCGCGACACTGATCAGGCCGGCAAGGCCGACCGAGACGGTGGCGCTCGCCGGCATCGCCGGCGCGCCGGGATAGGTGAAGAGACCGGGAACGTCGGGCAGCGCCGCGGCAGTCTGATCGCTCTCCCTGAAGGTGTTGATCAGGCCGCGCGCGATTTCGTCGAGCTGGCTCTGATAAGTGACGGTGTCCTGGTCACGCAGCTGAGCGAGACCCGCGAGCTTGCCCGACTTCAGCGGCATCACCGAATTGGCACCGGTTACCGGCACGCCGTCGATATAGACCGCATTGCCCGTGGTGCCGGGCGTATAGATGTTGGTCGCCGCGAAGCTGACCGTTCGCGCCGTCTTGTCGAACAGCACGACGCCGCTGTCGGTGTAGAGCGCAGCATCACCGTTGGCGCGGATCGACATCGAGACGCCGACCTCCTCCGAGAGCTTCGAGACGATGCTGTCGCGCTGGTCGAGATAGTCGGTGACGTCGTCACCGGCAATCGTTCCCCTTACGATCGCATTGTTGACCTTGTCGAACTGGGTCAGGAGCTGGTTGATGTTGGCGACCGAGGTCGCCATGTCGGCATCCGCGCCCTCGCGAACCGACTGCACGGTCTGGGTCGCCTGATTGAGCGCAGTCGCCATGTCCTTGGCGGACGTGACCGCCGCCTGCGCCAGCGTGGTGTTGTCCGGCGCGTTGGCATATTGCTGCAGCGCCTTCTTCAGCGCATTGAGCTGCGCCGTCGGCGACTGGTCGAGCTCCGTATCGTCGACCGTGGCAGTTGCGATCTTCTGAAGACCGTCATAGATCGCGCCCTGCTTGGCCGACGACGAGGTCGCGGTCAAGACGTTGTTGTAGAGACCCGAGCTGGCGGCGCGCTGGATCGCCGCCACATAGACGCCGGCTCCGGGAAGATTGTCCAGCACCGCGATCTTGCGCGAATAGCCGGCGGTGCTGGCACCGGCGATGTTGCGCGAGATCGTCGAGGACTGGATGCCCGACGCCATGAGTGAGGCGCGGGCGGAGTCGAGAGCGGCGGTAAGGGACATGATTTGCTCTTGCCCGGAACGGGCGCTGAAGAATTCAGCGCTTCAGGTTGACGACGACGTCGAGCAGGTCGGCGCCGGTCTGGAACGATTTCGAGTTGGCGGTGAAACCGCGCTGGGCCTCGATCATGCCGGTGAGCTCGTCCGCGAGGTCGACGTTGGAGTCTTCCAGGGCGCCGGACTGGATCGTGCCGAGGCCACCGGTGCCGGCATTCCCGGCCTGCGCGTTGCCGGAATTCATGTTGGTCGAATAGACGTTGCCTGGCTCGGGCGTCAGATTGTCGGGGCTCGCAACGTCGGCCAACATGATGGTGTAGAGCGTCATCTGCTGCCCGTTCTTGAGCACGGCTGTCACGTACCCGTTCTCGTCGACGTCGACCTTGTCGATGGCCGATGGAGCGCTGCCATTGACGGTCGCCTTGAAGCTAAAGTCGGTTCCGGTCTGCGTCATGTTCGACAGGTCCAGGGTCGTCGCCGCACCGCCGGGGACGGTGAAGGAGAGAGTCGTCGGGCTCGCCGCGGCCAGCGCGCCTTTGCCGGTTGCGGTCGTATCGAAGGTGAAAGTGGTGGCGGCGCCGACCGACGCACCTGTCGCGGAGTTGTAAGCCTGAATCTGCCAGGTGTCCGAGCCGGCGGCCGTCGCCGTGTGGGACATGTAGACGTCGAGCGTAACGGCCTGGCCGATATTGTTGTAGGCCACGATCGAGCTCTTCGACGAATATGACGCCGGTCCGGGCGGACCGGCGATCACAGCCGCTTTCGGATCCAGATTGCCGGTCGTGAGTGTCCCCGCCGTCGTCGGCACGGGCACTTGCGAAACCTGGGCAATGTTGACGATCTGCATGCCGGACAGGCTGTTCTGCGAGAAATTGGTCACCTTACCGGGCTGACCCAGAAGGTAGTAGCCGGCCGCGTTGACCAGATTGCCCTGGGCGTCCGGCACGAACGAGCCGGCGCGCGTCAGATATTGCTGCGTGTTGTTGGCGTTCGACACCACGAAGAAGCCGTTGCCCTGCACGGCCAGGTCCGTGGTCGACGTGGTGAACTGCGTATGTCCCGCGTCGCTGATGGCGTAGCGCACCGTCGTCTCGACGGCGCCGGAATCGTAATTGCCCGAACCGCTCTTCAGGATCAGCGAGGAGAATTCGGTCGAAGCCCGCTTGTAGCCGGTCGTGTTGACGTTCGCGATGTTGTCCGAGACCGTCGACAGCTTGTTGGACTGCGCAGACATGCCGGAAACGCCGGTGCGCATAACACCATACAGGCTCATGAATTGGGCTCCTTTGGTAGGTTGCAGCTACAATGAGGGTTCTTGCTTGCGCGGGGCTGATGGTCGGGAACCATGCACAACTTCCTGTTGTCAGGTCGTTTTCGGCTGACAGAACGAGCGCGCCTTGTCGGTCCAGGCCCCGAAGCCGCTCGAGACGAGATGAGCGACGATGTGACAGACATAGCGCTTCTGCGCCGGCTGGTTGTTGGGGCCCGCATTGTAGCGGGCGACCGCCATGGTCCAGCTGCCCTCGCGCTGCTTCAGCTCTTTCAGGAAGCGCGCGGCGTAGTCGACATTCCGGGCGGGATCGAACATCGCCCTCACCGACGTGAACTTGTCACCGTGGTAGTAGTGGTTGATCTGCATGCAGCCGAGGTCGATCAGCTTGATGCCCTTGGCTCGCATCGCCTCGAAATTCGCGATTGCGTCCTCCATGTCCTTGGCGAACACGGTCTGGCCGTCGGCGCCCAGCGCATAAGGATAGAGCGCGCCGCGCCGTCCGGTCTCGGTGAGCCCGACGGCGTAGAGAATGCCGAGCGGAATGCCGTGCTGCTGGGCTGCACGCGCCATCTCGCGCTCGCAGGGGCGCGCGCTGTCGGCGGCGGCCTGGGCAGCCCCGGCGTTACAGATAAACAGGGCCGCGACGAATCTGCGGCGCCACGTCCTGGTCATGACGCGTCTCCTGGTTGGACTGGCGCTCCTGCCGGGCCTGTCTCGTATCGCCGTCCGATTGTCCCGACGACGTGCTGGCGCCGTCGAACGTGCCTTGCGACTGTGAGGATGACTGCTGCTGGCCCGAGAGCTGCGGCTGCGACTGGGACTGGCCGGAGCCGCTCTGAAAACCATCGAGCGAGCCGTGCTGGACCGGAGCGACGTCGGCGACGTAACCGGCCGACTGCATCAGATCGCGGATCGAGTCGCGTTGCTGGTCCAGCATCTGGCTCGTGGCCTTGCGCTCGGCCGCGAGGTGGATCGAGACCTCCGAGCCGACCAGGCGGAGGCGCACGGTGACATTGCCGAGCGCCGGCGGCTCCAGGTTGACGGTCAGGATCTTGAGCGGCTGGTCCGGCGCATTGGTCTGGGACGTTGCGAGATCAGGGACTGCGGACGACGCCGTCGGCGCCGCGGATTCCTTCAGTTCCGCGACCACCGCATTGGCGACCTGTTGTGGTGCGTTGAACTGCGCCGGAGGCAGATGGGTCTCCTGCTGGACCACGGTGACCTTGGTGGCCTCGGGCAGTGTGTCCCGGGCCGAGGCCTTGACGGCGCGTTCGACATTGGCCGTGACGGGCTCGAAGCCTGACGGTGCGGGCAATGCCTTTGACGGAGCCTCGTTGTCCTGCTGCGCGGCTACTGCCACCTGCGAACGCACGCTGCTCGGGGCGGCAGCGGTCGGCGCGGGATCAGCGGCGGCGATCTTCGCCGTGCCCGTAGCCTGAACCTCGCGCTTCGACGTGGAGGAGCGCTCGTCGCGCGCGGACGCGTCCTTCCCGTCACCCGCCTGCGATTGCACCTGTGATTTCACGGCCGGCACGGCGGCGAGCTCCTGTCCGACGATCGCGGGCATGCTCGACCGGTCCGAAACATCCGCCTTCGCGGCAGCGTCGACCGGACTCTGCGTTTCCGACGATCGATCGGTCTTCTGGTCGGACGATTTGTGGCTGGACTTGACCTCGTCGGCGGCCTCGGTGCGATCGTCGACCGTGTCGTCCTTCCCGGTCGGATGCGCCAGGCGTGCGCGCAGCGTGCCAGCTTTCACGGTCGTGTCGCTGACCTCGTCGTTGAGTGCCCGCTTCGCCAGGTTCGAGACGGTGTGAAGCAGATCGTTGAACGACGAATCCGCCTGCGATTTGGTCCCCGCCGCTTTCGCCGAGCGCGACGTACCGCGCATGTTGAGGCTCTCGGCGAGACCCGAGAAGAGCTGTCCGGAGGTTCCGCTGAGTTTGGTCATGGGCGGCGGTCCTTGGCGAGGAGTTCGAGTTCGCCGAGCTGCTTCTGCGCGCGCGCGAGCGTCGCGGTCGATGATGCGAGATCGAGGCGCGCCGGCGCAGCCGGAGGCTTGTCGGCGGTGGCAGCGGGGCCGCTCGCGAATGGTTTGCGAATGTCGAGCGCGAGCTGCAACGTTGCATTCAGGAGCGCAACGTCGCGCTCGGGCAGCTTCGACCGGTCGAGCGCCTTCAGCTCGGCGAGACCGCCGTCATATTCGTCGGTGAGCGCCCGCGAGGCGCCGCGGAAGAAATGCGCACGCTCGCGCTCCACTGATGCATCGGCGCTGAGCGCCAGCGCGCGCTCGCCGGCCAGCCGGGTCACGGTCATCCGTCCACGCAGCATCGCGTTGCGCGCGATGACGAGGTAGAGCTTGATGCGGCTGGCGCGGTCGATCTGCTCCAGCAGGGTGACGATCCGTGCAAAGCGGCGCTCGTCGAGCGCCACGCTCGATTGCGTCAGGCCCGAGGAGAAGCGCTGCCAGAAATCGCCGGCATAGATCGAGTTGCGGTAATGGCGGATATAGGCCAGCGTCAGGAACTCGAACTTGTCGAAATCCTCGGCCTGCCCGACCAGCAGGATCTCACGCCGCAGCGCCGCCTCTTCCACCAGCGTGCCGGGCAGGAGCAGACGCGCATCGTCCAGCCGCTCGATCGCGAGCGATGCCTCGGTGCGAGCGAACAGCGCGCCCTGCACCAGCGCGACCTGTCCGCCCAGGCCCGACGGGAGCGTTCGCGGCTTGACGTCCTTGAGCAGCTCGCGCGCTTCGTCCTGACGACCCTCGACATAGGCGAGCGCGCCATCGAACAGCCGACCGTCGACGTTCATCTTGTCGCGCGGCAGCTTGCGGACCAGTTGCGGGGCGCCGCCGCTAAGCAGGTAGATGACGACGGCCTGGCCATTCTGCGGATTGCTCCACACATTCGCATCGGCGGCGAGAAACTTCTCGCCGATCTGCCGGATCAGCGCGATGTGGCTGCCATGCGCCGCGGTGTCGCCGTTGGCGATACCGTCCTGCACCGCCTGCAAGGCACGCACGAGTTCATACGGTTCGCTTGACGTCGAGGCAGGGACCGGCGCCGGATCGGCAAGCGCGGGCGCCGCCGTGGCCGGCAACACCATCAACAAGGCAGCGCAGAGAAGCGGCCTGATCACGTGCGCTTCTCCCGGATCAGGATCTCGATCCGGCGATTCTGCGCGGCTGCCGGGTCGCTGGGAAGCTTCGGCCGCCGGTCGGCATAACCTTCGACATGCTCGATTCGCAGTGCATCGACGCCGGAGCGGACCAGCATGTAATAGGCCATCTGCGCACGGGCGGTCGACAACCGCCAATTGTCGTAATTCTCCGACTTGTACGGCCGATTGTCGGTGTGGCCGCGGACGATGATCATGCCGGGGCGCTTCGCCAGCAGCGGCCCGATCTTGTCGATCACCCGGATGAGCTCGGGCCGCGGCTCGGCCGAGCCGACCGCGAACATGCCGAAGCTCGCATCGTCGGTCAGGCTGACCAGCAGGCCTTCCTCGACCTGACGCACCTCGGCGACCGGTCCCGCACCGGCCTTGATGTCCGACAGCGCATCCGCGATCGCGGACTGCAGCTGCTTGACGGTCGGCTGCTGTGTTTGCGCGGCATCGCGCGGTTCGGAATCCTTCTTCGCGTCGCTGGGGCGCGCCTGCGCGCCAGGCTGCGCGTTCGCCTGGACGCTGCCTTCGCGGGAGGACTGCGACGGCGCGGGCCCCGGCGGCAGCAGGGGCGACAGGCTCGCCGACGACGCATCCGCGTTCGGAGCGATGCTTCCGCCAGCATCATCCGCCTTGGCGCGGCGCGCCTGCGGCTCGCCCTGCCCCGCGCCGGACGCGTTGTCGCGCGCGGACGGATTGGGCTTCGGCTCGCTCTCGATGATGCGATCCGCGTCCTTCGATGCCTGCGGCGCCAGCTTCCAATAGCCGGGATCGAAGGGATCGCGGTAGGCGTCGCCGCCCTTGAGCCCGTCCTCTTCGGCTGACGTCAGCGAGCCGGCGCGGCGCTGGCCCGATGCCTCGTTCGCGTTGTTGGCGATCTCGGCAAGCGTCGCATAGGGATCGCGGAACAGGACCTTCTCCTCGTAGAACGGCGGCTTCTCGGCCGTCGGAGAGTCACCGCGGCGCTCCTCGCTCGGCCCACCCGGCTGACGCCGGCCCTCCTGGCCGTCGAACGTGGTCGGCTCCTTCTTGGTGAGATCCTTCAGACCTTTCGGCGCCGGCGCGTTCTCGGCGAGCTTGATCGGGTTGAAGTAGCTCGCGACCACCTGCTTCTGGTCCTGGTTGAGCGCGTTGAGCAGCCACATGACCAGGAAGAACGCCATCATCGCGGTCATGAAGTCCGCATAGGCAATCTTCCAGACGCCGCCATGATGCGCCTCCTCGGCGAAGGCGCTGCGCCGGCGGACGATCACGAGCTCCTGCTTGACCTCTTCCACCATGGCTGCTACCGGCGCGCTTCCTTCAGGCGCTCGCCCCAGGCTGTGATCTGCGTCTCGATCACGGTCTGGTCGGCGACGACGCGGACCTCGGAAGTCTCGGCGACCTCGTACTCAACTCCCGTGCGCCTGCTAGCCTCGAGCTGGGTCCTCACGAGGTCGAGCAGTTCGCTCGGGCCGGTGACTTTGAATACCGGCACCGGCGAATTGCCGGTCAGCGCCGCGATCTGCTCGACCAGCGATCCCACCGCCTTGTCGCGGACTGCATCGGCGAGGAAAGGCAGCAGGATGCGCGCGACGGAGCTCGCGATGTTGGTTTCGATCTCGCGGCAGGCCGCCTCGAAGCCGCCGATGATCGCGACCGCCTGCTGGTCGGACCACTTGGCCCGCTCCTCGCCGAGCCGGATCGCGCTGCGGACGCGCTCCTCGGCGACCCTGGCATCGCCCTCGGCAACGCCGGCGGCATGGCCGCGACGATAGGCATCGTCGAGAAGATTGACCGGCGGCGCTTCCGCCTCGGGCGCCGGAGGCGCCGGCTGAAACTGCGGCTGCGATTGAGGCTGACGCTGCGGCTGGGCCTGCGGTTGCAGCTCGCGCCGCGCCTCCTTCGGCCTCGTCAGCACGTCCTGGATCTTGGGTGGCGGAGGCGGCGGCGGCGACTTGATCCGGCCATTCGCGTCGAACTGCGTCAGGAGTTTTCCGATTGCCGCGTTCATGCCGCCTCCTCGCGTCGCATCCAGTCTTTAAGGATCGCTGCCGCTTGCGCCTGATCGAGCCTGACGATCTGCTCGAGCCGCTTCTGCGGTGTTCGCTGCATCTTGCCTTCGAGATCCTCGACGAGGTTGAGCTCGGGATCCTGGCTCTCGGTCAATGCAAGTGCCGCGGCGGCTTCGAGCTCGGCAGCCTCAGCCGCCTCGGTCTGCTCCTGCGCCGCACGATGGGTCAGAATGCCGTTGACCGCGGGCCGAAGCCCGAACCAGACCAGCATCGAAGCGACTGCCAGGATCGTCACCGCGTTGATGACGCTGCCGAGCTGCTTGTTGATCATCTCGACGAAGCTCATCGGCGGCACCGGCGCGAGATCGCGCGAACCCTCGATGAAGTCGACGGCCGTGACCTGGATCTGGTCGCCGCGGGCCTTGTCCAGCCCGCCGGCCGTCGCCGCGAGCTGGCTGATCTCGGCGAGCTTGCTGTCGATGACGGCCTGGTTGCTCTTGTCGCCGAGATCGGCGACCAGACGCGCGCGGTTGACCAGCACGGCGATGAAGAGCTTCTTGACCAGATAGCCGTCGCTCACGGTCGTCGTGGTCTTGGACGACACCTCGAAATTGGTGACGTCCTCGCGGCGGGTCTTGTCCTCGCTGGAGTTCTTGGTGCCGCCGGCGTTCACCTGCTGATCGGGCAGGTTCTGCTGCACCGTGGTCGGCTGCGAACGGTCGGCGTTCTGCGACGATTCCTTCTCGCGCACGTTCCGCACCGAACGCTCGGCGCGGCCCTCCGGATCGTAGACGGTCTCGTTGGTCTGCCGCTTGTCGGTGGAGAGCTGCGGAGCGACGCTGACCTCGAAATTGTCCAGGCCCAGATACGGCGTCAGCGCCTTGCGGATGTTCTCCTGCACCATCCCGCCGACCGTCTTCTGCAGGCTCGCCATCTTGGTCGGCGCGGCACTCGCCTCGTCCTCCTCGGCGAGCAGCATCGAGCCGTCGGCATCCAGCACCGTCACCTTGTCGCGGCTCATGCCGGGGATGGCCGCCGCGACCAGATGACGGATCGACTGTGCCGTGCGCGCCTCGATCGCGCCGTCGGTGCGCAGCACGACCGATGCCGAGGGCGGCTGCTGCGTCGCGCGGAACGAGCCGCGCACCGGCAGCACGATGTGCACCCGCGCCGCCTTCACGCCCTTCATCAGCTGGACGGTGCGCGCGATCTCGCCCTCAAGCGCGCGCAGCTTCGTCACTTCCTGCATGAACGAGGTCAGGCCGAGCGAGCCGATCTTGTCGAACAGCTCGTAACCGGAATTGGCGCTGGTCGGCAGCCCCTTCTCGGCGAGCAGCATCCGCGCCTGCATGGTCTGGCTCGGACGCACCGAGACGGCGTCACCGGCGGTATTGACGTCGAAGGCGATGTTCTGCTCGCGCAGCGCTGCGCCCATGCGCGTCACGTCTTCACGGGTGAGGCCGGTATAGAGCGTCTCGAACTCGGGCCGGCTCAGATAGTACGCGCCACCGACGACGGTGACGAGAACGGCAAAGCCGATCAACCCCAGGGCCATCAGCCGTCGTGGCCCAAGCTCCAGCAGATTGTTGAGCAGTTGCTGTATCTGCGCACGACTGAACAGCATGTGACCTCGTACCAATGCGAACGTAGAGGACACTCCGCTGCCAACCTTGTCTGAAGGTTGCGCGAGACAACGAATGTGTCGGTTCGCGGGTGAGGCGTGGTAAATTTACAAGAAATCGAGTGACGCTGCCGCGTGTATCGGCAACAGGCGCACAGCCGGACATATCGCGGCGCGATCGGCTGCGGCGCGTTGCTCGATAAACTGGCGTCAGGGGAGCGATTGCGGGCACATCTTGTGCCGTCATATCCGCCGGTCATGGCGGAGACCGTGCTCCCGAGGGAGCACGGTCGTTTTCGACGCCGCGGCTTAGCGGAACAGCGACAGGATGCTCTGGCTGTTCTGGTTGGCGATCGAGAGCGCCTGAACGCCGAGCTGCTGCTGGGTCTGAAGCGCCTGCAGGCGCGTCGATTCCGCGTTCATGTCGGCGTCGACGAGCTGGCCGATACCACGATCCACGGAGTCGATCAGGTTCTTGACGAATTCCGTGTTGGTCGCGATGCGGTTCTTGACGGCACCGAGATTGGCGGCGGCCGAGGCCACCGAGTTGATCGCAGCAGTGACCTGGTTGATGTAGCCGTCGAGCTTGGTCTGGTCAGTCGCCGAGTCGGTCAGCGTGCCGATGTTGATCGAGGCGACCGACGCGCCGGTCGAGCCGCCGACCACCGTATCCAGGATGCCGGTGGTGGATGAGCCGCCGGTGGTGTAGAGCGCGTAGGTGGCGGTCGTCACCGTGATGGAGCCGATGGTGGGCGTACCGCCGACACGCGAGTACGACGACACGAGGTTGAAGCTCGTCGGCGTGGCCGTGGACGACGAGGGCGTGATGTCGATGCTCAGCCAGTTGATGCCGTTGATCGTTGCCGAGCTGGCCTTGAGCTTCATATCCTGCTGGATCTGGGTGACTTCCGACTGGATCTTGGTCCGGTCGATACCGGCAGTCTTGGCTTCGACCAGCAGCGCCTGGAGCTTGGTCAGGCCGGAGTCCTTGTCGCCGATGACCGTGTTCAGAGCGGTGTATTCGGTGTCCACCATCGCGGCCGACAGACCGAGCGAGTCGGAGACCGCGGAGAGCGCGGCGTTGTCGGAGCGCATCGACGTCGCGATCGACCAATAGGCCGAGTTATCCGCGGCGGTCGAGACGCGCTGGCCGGTCGAGATCCGGTTCTGCGTGGTCGCGAGCTGCGAGCTGACGTTGCGGAGGGTCTGCAGCGCGGTCATTGCAGACGAGTTGGTAAGGAGGCTAGAACCCATTTTTGATGTCCCTTTGACGATTGAATTGAGTTTGGGGACATACCGGACTTGCACCGGTACGACAGGGCGGCGTCATGCCTTTGGGTCACGGAAATGCGTGTGAAGGACCCAACCTGTCGTAGCGGTGAGGCTACCTGCCGAAGCTTGTGCGAGGCTTGTGGCTCTGTGACTCGGTTACAACACCGAGCCCGAATCATGGCGTGGACGCAGCGTCACGCCAGACAAGAAAGGGCCGCGCTTCGCGAGAAGCGCGGCCCTCCTCCAGATGATCTGAAGTTTAGCGGAACAGCGACAGGATGCTCTGGCTGCTGTTGTTGGCGATCGAGAGCGCCTGCACGCCGAGCTGCTGCTGGACCTGGAGAGCCGCAAGGCGGGTGGACTCCTGGTTCATGTCGGCGTCTACGAGCTGGCCGATACCGCGATCCACGGAGTCCATCAGGGACTTGACGAATTCCGTGTTGGTCGCGATGCGGTTCTTGACGGCACCGAGATTGGCGGCGGCCGAGGCCACCGAGCCGATCGCAGCGGTGACCTGCGCAATATAGCCATCGAGCTTGGTCTGGTCAGCCGCCGAGTCGGTCAGCGTGCCGATGTTGATCGTGGCGATTGACGCGCCGGTCGAGCCACCGACCACCGTATCCAGGATGCCGGTGGTGGATGAGCCGCCGGTGGTGTAGAGCGCGTAGGTGGCGGTCGTCACCGTGATGGAGCCGATGGTGGGCGTACTTCCGACACGCGAGTACGACGACACGAGGCTGAAGCTCGTCGGCGTGGCCGTGGACGACGAGGGCGTGACGTCGATGCTCAGCCAGTTGATGCCGTTGATCGTTGCCGATTTGGCCGTCGACTGCATCTGCTGCTGGATCTGGGTGACGTCTGCCTGGATCTTGGAGCGGTCGATACCGGCGGTCTTGGCTTCGACCAGCAGCGCCTGGAGCTTGGTCAGGCCGGAGTCCTTGTCGCCGATGACCGTGTTCAGAGCGGTGTATTCGGTGTCGACGGTTGCGGCCGACAGACCGAGCGAGTCGGAGACCGCGGAGAGCGCCGCGTTGTCGGAGCGCATCGACGTCGCGATCGACCAGTAGGCAGCGTTGTCCGAAGCGGTCGACACGCGCTGGCCGGTGGAGATGCGGGTCTGCGTGGAGGCGAGCTGCGAGCTGACAGACCGCAGGGTCTGGAGCGCGGTCATGGCAGTCGAGTTCGTAAGCAGGCTTGACATTGCGAATGTCCCTTTATGTACGCGTTACATTTTCACGAGGGGACATACCGGACTTTCACCGGTACGGAGGGGCGGCATCATGCCTTTGGACTGATGTGGGTGGGGTCCAACCCGCCGTGCCGCATTGCTAGCACGCCGAATCTTGCGCCGAGATTAAGATCGGCTTGAATTTAGTAGCAATATCATATGGTTACCATTACCCTCCAGTAACCATAAGCCGGTACTTCTCGCTAACCATAACCCGCCCGCCGGCCGACGGTCGTTACGAGAACGACCGCACCAGGCCGGAGGCGAGCAGGTTCCAGCCGTCGATCAGCACGAAGAACAGCATCTTGAACGGCAGCGCGAGGATCGTCGGCGGCATCATCATCATGCCCATGGACATGGTCAGCGTCGCCACGATCATGTCGATCACGAGGAACGGCAGCATGATGAGGAAGCCGATCTCGAACGAGCGCCGGAGCTCGGAGATCATGAAGGCCGGAATGATCACGCGCAGATCGATGCGCTTGTCGTCGAACTTCTTGCGGAAGCTTTCGGCGGCGAGCGACTCGAAGGTCTGCAGATCCTTGTCGCGAACATGAGCCAGCATGAACTCGCGGAACGGATCGGTGATCTTAAGGTAGGCCTCTTCTTCCGAGATCTCGTTCTTCATGAGCGGCTGGACGCCGTTCTCCCAGGCGCGGTCGAAGGTCGGCGCCATCACGTAGAACGTCATGAACAGCGCGAGGCTGACCATCACCAGATTGGCCGGCGTGGTCTGAAGGCCGAGACCGGAGCGCAGGAACGACAGCGCCACCGCAAATCGCGTGAAGCTCGTCACCATGATGAGCAGCCCCGGCGCCACTGACAGCACCGTGATCAGCGCCATCAGCTGGATGATGCGCCCGCTGGTCGAGCCGTTGCCGGGCGGCAGCAGCGAGTTGAGGTCCGGGATCTGGGCGAGCGCCACTTCGGGCAGCACGGCCAGAAGCAACGCGAGCAGCAGGACTTTCACTCTCACTGGATCACCAACGTCTCTATGATCAATTCGCGGACCTTGCCGGACGAGCGGATATTGGCGCGCTCGGTCAGGTCGTCGCGCAGATGCTGGAGCCCGCGCGATCCCTCGAATTGCGTGACCGACGACGACCGCAGATAGGTCACGATGTCCTCGCTGATATGGGCGGCCAGGATGCCCGCATCCTCGTCGCTCATGCTCTCGGTCACCATGGAAGCTTCGACGCGAGCCCAGTTGTTGGCCGGCGCGGCGAGATTGGTCACGATCGGGGACAGTTTGCGAAGCCGGGCGCTGCCGGCGTAGCTCGACGCGATCGGCGGCTGCGTGGCGTTCTTCTTCGCGTCAGCGACGCGCTCGGCGGCCGCAAGCAGATGCAGGCCGGCAAGCGCGCCGGCACCGATCGCGACCAGGGTCAGCGCCAGGATGGCCGCAATCAGGCGCATGGCGTCCCCAGTCCTCGCGGCGCGGTCATGCCGCCACGAACCTCAGAACGGTGCCACGGTGTCATAGATCCGATGCCCCCATCCAGGCTGCTGCACGTCAGACAGGTTTCCGCGACCACCATAGGACACGCGCGCTTCCGCGATCTTGTCGTAGGAGATCGTGTTGGTCCGTGAAATATCGCGCGGACGCACGATGCCGCCGACATTGAGCACGCGCATCTCGGTGTTGACGCGGAATTCCTGCGAGCCGCTGATCATCATATTGCCGTTCGGCAACACGTCGGTGACGATGGCGGCGATGGACAGCTTGATGTCCTCGGTGCGATCGATCTGGCCGTTGCCCTTGATCTGTGTGTTGGTGCTGAGGTTGGCGCTGGTGGAGCCCTTGTCGCTCCATCCCGCGACGTCCATCAGCCAGTCCAGCCCGAACTTGATCTGCGAATCGCGCGAGCGGTCGGTCTTGTTGTCGAGCTTGGCCTTGTCCTGCATCGAGATGATCACCGTCACGACGTCGCCGGTGCGCCGCGCGCGGGGATCGCGATAGAGGTCGGTGCCGTCGTCCCAGGTCGAGCGGTAGCTGACGGGCGTGCGCACGCGTGGCGTCACCGGGATCGGCTCGGCCTGCGTCCTCAGGCCGCTGCCGACCGGCGACAATCGCGGACCGGTCAGGACCTCGGCCGGGTCGTTGACGCATCCGGCAAGCATCAAGAGCGACAGGATGAGGATCAGATTCTTCATCTATTTGGTCTTTCCGTCATCCACGCGGCGCATTCCGCCGAGCACGTCGGCAAGGTGCGCGGCGCGCGCCGTATCCATCTCGTTGAAAATTGCGCTCGAGCTCCTCGGGCTGAGCTTGGCAAGCACGGCTGCAGCGGTCTCGTCCGACATGCCGGCGATCTGGGTGGCGGCGGCATCCGGCTTCATCCGCGAATAGATCTCGACGACCTGCGCCTCGGCCTTCTTCAGGAAGTCGTCGCGCAGCGCCATCCACTTCTCGTATTCGGCGCGCTTGGCCTCGACCTCGGCGATCCGCTCGCGAAGCTGGGTCTCGGCCTTCTCCAGTTCCTTGATCTGCCAGGCGAGCCTCGCATCGACGGCGGGATCAGTCACGTTGCTGCAGAACAGGGCGACCTCGTTGTCGGCGGACACGGCGGCCTGCGGCGGCGCCGGCTTCGGCGGTGCCGTGACGCTGCCGGGCTTGGCCGGACGTGCGGGCGCAGGGGCTGGTGCGGGCGCCGGTACAGGCGTCTCCGAAGCCGGCACAGCGCCGGTGATGGCGGGCCCGCCATCCTCCGCCGCCCACGCCGTCGCCCGCATCGACGCATTGTCACCCGGGATCGGCATATGCGGCTTCTGCGGTCCGGGAGCGCGCGCGCGGGCGAAGGACAGCAGGTTGAGCGGCTTCGACGCCTTGGCTTCATCCAGTGCAAGCACGGGCGAAGTGCCCGCGAGCGCCACGGCCGCGACCAGCAGAAGGAGTTTGGCTTTGTGATCCAGCTTCAGCATCGGGCCGCGTGCGATTCTCGGTCGAGACTTGAGCATTGAGCGACCAAGCTTGCACGACGCTTATGCATCATTGGACGATGACGTCGGCCTGCAGCGCGCCGGCCGTCTTGATCGCCTGGAGAATGGCGATGATGCCCGATGGCTTGAGGCCGATCTGGTTCAATCCGCGAACCAGGCGCTGGAGGTCGACGCCGCTCAGGATGGCCACCTGCGATCCGGCCTCGTTGGCCTCGACCACGGTCTGGGGGACGACCACCGTCTGGCCCCGCGAGAACGGTGCCGGCTGCGACACCACGGGCATCTCCGTGACGCGGACCGTCAGATTGCCGTGCGTCACCGCAACCGTCGATATCCGCACATCCCTTCCGATCACCACCGTGCCGGTGCGCTCGTTGATCACCACCCGCGCCGGGGTATCAGGCTCGACGGTCAGCTCGCCGATCTCGGCGAGGAAGCGGACCGGACCGATGTAGCGCGGCTTCGACAAGACGATGGTGCGGTAGTCGCGCTCGAAGGCGATCTGCGCGCGATAGCGGCCGCCGGCATAGCGGTTGATGGCATCGAGGATGCGCGTTGCGGTGACGAAATCCGGGTTCTTGAGCTCCAGCACCAGGAATTCCATTTCATGGAGGCTTCCCTGCACCTCGCGCTCGACCAGCGCCCCGTTCGGAATGCGCCCGGCGGTCGGCGTGCCCTGGCTGACGTTCTGGGCCTGGCCGCCCACGCTGTAGCCGGCAACCGTGACCGCGCCTTGCGCCACCGCATAGACTGCGCCGTCCGCTGCGCGCAGCGACGTCATCACCAGCGTGCCGCCGAGCAGCGAGGTCGCATCGCCGAGCGACGACACCGTCACGTCCATCCGCTCGCCGGGCCCGATCGAGGGCGGCAGGTCTGCCGTCACCATCACGGCCGCGACGTTGCGCGTGCGTAGCGTGGTCGGGCGGGTCGGATTGGTGGTGCTCGTGGTCTCGTTCCTGACGTTGATGCCCATGTTCTCGAGCATCGATTGCAGGGACTGCTCCGTGAACGGGGCATTGCGGAGCGTGTCGCCGGTGCCGTTCAGGCCGATGACGAGGCCATAGCCGACGATCTGATTCTCACGCAGCCCCTTGATGTCCGCGATGTCCTTGATGCGGACGGCGGCCTGGGCGCTGGCGGCGCAAAGGACGAGGACGAGCGCAAGCAGGACTCTGGTCATGATCCGTCCACGACCTTGACGGTGCCGTCCGGCTGGACGACGCCCCTGATGATCACGCCGGTATCGGTGTTGCGCACCGGGATGAGCGCGCCGGCCGCGCCCGACTGCATTGCCGAGCCGTAAGTGACGATCGACAGGCCGCTGTCCTCGACGACGACCTTGACCATGGCGCCGCGGGCGACGGTCCAGGGATCTTCCACCGCATTGGTCGGGATCGGCTGGCCCGGCAGCAGCGCGCGCCGGGCCATGCGACCGACCAGGACCTGGCGTCCTTCGATGAACATCGCGACGCCGAGCAGGTTCGGCGCGAACGCGCGCTCGGTGATCATGTCGTCCCGGATCAGCTCGCCCGCCCGGATCGAGACCGCCGGCACGGGAAGCCGCTTCTCCTCGGCGACGGCGACGCGCGCCGAGGCGAGAACCAGCAGCACGGCGGCCAACCCGCGCACGATCAGGCCCACCCTGTTCAACATGGACACACCGGGACTAGCGAAGGCCCTTCGATACGGTCGAGGCCATTTCATCCGAGGCCTGGATGACCTTGGCGTTCATTTCATAGGCGCGCTGCGCCGAGATCAGCTCGGTGATTTCCTTGACGGGATCGACGTTGGAAGCCTCGAGATATTTCTGGTTGATCTTGCCGTAGCCGGCATCGCCCGGCAGCCCGACGACCGGCGTACCCGACGCCGTGGTCTCGCGATAGAGATTGCTGCCCAGCGGCTCGAGGCCCGCCTCGTTGGCGAAGTTGGCGAGGTTGAGCTGGCCGATCTGCCGCGGGTTCACTTCCGTGTCCAACTTGGCAAAGACTTGGCCGGTGGCGTTGACCGTGACCTCGACCGTTCCCTGCGGGATGGTGATTGCCGGATCCAGCAGATAGCCGTCGGTGGTGACGAGCTGACTGTTGGCATTGACGTTGAACGAACCCGCGCGGGTGTACTGCACCTCGTTGTTGGGGCCCAGCACCTGGAACCAGCCGCGACCGTTGATCGCAAGGTCGTAAGGGTTTCCGGTCTGCGTCAGCGCGCCCTGGATGTGCAGCTTGCGGATCGCCGCCGACTTGACGCCGAGGCCGAGATTGGCGCCCTCCGGGATCGGCGACGAGCCGTTGACGTTCGAAACGCCCTGCATACGATCCATCTGGTAGAACAGATCGGTGAATTCGGCGCGCGCCCGCTTGTACGACGTCGAATTGATGTTGGCGATGTTGTTCGCGATGACTTCGATATTGGTCTGCTGGGCATTCATGCCCGTGGCCGCAATGGCGAGCGATTTCACTTACGTCACTCCTCAGATCAAATCGACATCCGGACGACTTCCTGGTAGGCCTGCACGACCTTGTCGCGAACCGCGACCGCCGTCTGCAAGGCCTGCTCGGCCGACATCAACGCCTCCACGACCTTCCGCGTCGACTCTTTGCCCTGCATCGCCGAGATCGACGCCGCTTCGCCCGCCTTCAGCGTGCCGATTGCGTCCGTCGTCACCTGCTTCATCACCGACTCGAAGCCGACATCGTCACTGGTCTGGACCGGAGCCGTCGCAGCGGGCGAGATGGCCTGCGCCTCGGTGGCGCGGGACGCCGCCTGGCCTGCGGAAATCGCGGTGGATGAAATCGCCTCAAGCATTGTCAGCTCCTCAGAAGGTCGATGGTCATGCCCAGCATCGACCTCACCTGTTTCACGACCTGGAGATTGGCTTCATAGGATCGGTTGACTTCCCGCATGTCGGCCATCTCGATCATCATGTTGACGTTCGGCAGCTTGACGTAGCCAGCCTTGTCGGCGGCGGGATGCCCTGGATCGTACTCGACGCGGTACGGCGTGGTGTCGACGCCGATTTCCTTGACCTTTGCGAGCTGCGCGCCCGAGGCTCGGTCCATCGCGGCATCGAACGTGATGGTCTTGCGCTGATACGGATCGGCGCCGGCGGTGCGGCCGGTCGAGGTCGCGTTGGCGAGGTTTTCCGAGACGATGCGCATGCGCGTCGACTGCGCCTCGAGCCCGGAGCTCGCAACTGTCAGAGAGGCACTCAGTGCGTCCAGCATGTCAATTCACCTCAGGTCTTCACGCTCGACAGCATCATCCGGTGGAACGAGCGCACGACCGCCGAATTCATCGAGTAGTCGCGATTGACGTCGTTGCCCTTGATCATCTCTTGCTCGAGGCTGACGGAATTGCCGGAGTGCACCACCTCCCAGCTGTCCTTCTTGGCCGTCGCGCGCGTGTCGGTTTCGGCCGCAGACAGCTGCAGGTGTGACGGCGATGTCGTCGCAAGCCTGACCGGCATCGTGTCGAGCACCTTGTTGAACGGCTCGACGTCGCGCGCCTTGAAGCCCGGTGTATTGGCGTTGGCGACGTTGGTCGCGATGGTCGACTGGCGGAGCTCGAGGTACCGCGCCTGCGACGATGCCAGTTCGAAGAGATAAAGCGGTCCCACGACAGCCCCATTCTGGTCCATTCGGGAGAACCCTAGGGCGTTAAGCTTTCGTCAAGCTGTTGCGCGGAGCACCATCCTCGGAAATCTACTGAACCTTCTCGGGTCGCGGTGCCTGCTTCGACTGCAGGAAGTAGATGATCTCGGCGACCGGCCGGAAGAATTCCGCCGGAATCACCTGATCGACCTGAACCGCCTCGTAGAGCGCGCGCGCCAATGCCTTGTTCTCGATCACCGGGATCCGGTTCTGCTCGGCGACCTCGCGAATCTTGAGCGCGATCACGTCCATGCCCTTGGCCACCACCAGCGGCGCCGGGTTTTCTTCGCGCTTGTAGCGCAGTGCGATCGCAAAGTGCGTCGGGTTGGCGATCACCAGCGTCGCGCGCGCAGCGGAGGCGATCATCCGCTGCCGCGAGCGGTCGCGCGCCAGCGAGCGCAGGCGCGCCTTGACCAGCGGATCGCCCTCGGCCTGTTTGTGCTCGTCCTTGATCTCCTGCTTGGTCATGCGCAGCTCGCGCCGCCAGTGGAAGCGCGCCCAGGCGAGATCGATCGCGACCAGGACGATGGTCGCGATGCAGATGGCCGAGACGATCCGCATCGCGATGTTGAGGATCATCTCCGGCAGCGCAACCGGATCGGTGTACATCGCCTCGAAGGCCTTCGCTTCGGACGAGCGCAGCACGAAAGCGACGACGGCGCTCACCGAGCCGAGCTTGAACAGCGACTTGGCGAACTCGACGAGGCCCTGCGTTCCGAACAGCCGGCTCCAGCCGCCGATCGGGGAGATCCGCGACAGGTCGGGCGCGATACGCTGCAGCACCAGGCGCGGCGCATTTTGCAGCAGCGACGCAGCGAGTCCGAACACCACCAGGATGACGAGCAGCGGCACCAGGAATCGAAACGCCTGGAGCCCCACCACGGTGAGGAGGTTCTGAGCGTCGGCACCGGTGCCGAGGGGAAAGCCCTCGGGATCGTCGAGCAGACCCTTCAGCGTCGGCACCAATTGCTGCACGCCCTGGCCGATCAGGAATGCCTGGATCACCATCAGCGCGGCCATCGAGGCGAAGATGGATGCCTCCCGAGAGACCGGAATTTTGCCCTGTTCGAGCGAATCACGGACTTTCTTCTCGGTCGGCTCTTCTGTCTTGCTCTCCTGATCGGATGTTTCTGCCATGCCCGTTCAGCGGTCAGCGGAAGACCAGCTCATCCTCCTGGTCGGGGTTGAGCTCGATTTCACCCTTCTCCGCAAGGTCGAGTGCGAGGTCGGTGATCACGCGGCGCGCCTCCAGCACGTCGCGCTGGTTCGACGGCTCGCCCATCGCGAGCTCGGCTTCGACGACGCGACGGACGCGCGATGCGACCGAGGACAGGATCAGTTCGCGGAAGTGCCTGTCGGTGCCCTTCAGCGCGACCACGATGCGGTCGGTCGGCACCTGGTCGAAGATCATGGTGCGCGCCTTCGGCGCGAGGTTGATGACGTCGTCGAAGGTGAACAGCAGTTCCTTCAGCACCTCGGCCGACTTCGGTCGCTTCTCCGACAGGCTCTTCAGTATGTCCTCGATGTGACCGCGCTCCATCTTGTTGATGATGTCGGCGACACGGGCATAGGTGTCGGCGCCGAGGTTGCGGGCGAAGTTCAGCGTCAGATCTTCGTGCAGCGTCTTCTCGAGGACCTTCATCGCGTCGTCGACGATCGGCTTGAGGCTGAGCACACGCCGCATCAGCTCGTTGCGCAGGCTCGACGGCAGCTGGCTCATCACCTTGGCGGCGCAGGACGGCTTGACTTTGGACAGGATGAGCGCCGCGGTCTGCGGATGCTCCTTGGAGAGGTAGGTCGCCAGCGAATTTTCCGACACCGACGAGACGCGGTCCCACACCGACCGGCTCGAATTGCCGAGCAGGTCCGTCATGATCGCCGAAACCTGGTCGGCCGGAAGCACGTCGCCGAGCACGGCTTCCAGGCCACCGAGGGTGCCGAGAATGTTCGCGCCCATCGAGAACTGCTGGGCGAACTCCTCGACGATTCCCTCGAGCTCCTGCGCGGTGATCGGCCGCAGCTCCGCCGCCGCCTTGGTGACGATGCGGATCTCCTGCGGCTCGAACTGCTGAAGCACGCTCGCGGCCGCCTGCCGGCCCATCGCCAGCAGGAGCGCGGCGACCTTTTCCGTGCCGCCCAGCGTGGTAACGCCTCGCTGCTTGACGGGAGCGATGCCGACCGGTGCCGCCATGGTCAGGTATCACCCTGCCCCAGCGGCCCGACGATCTCCGTGAGCGAGACGCCGAAGCGGGAATTGTCCTCTTCGACCACGACCACCTCGCCGCGGGCGACGATGCGGCCGTTGACGACGACGTCGACGGGCTCCCCGACCCTGTGATCGAGCGGAACCACCGCGCCACGGCCGAGCTTCATCAGGTTCGCCACCGGAATGGTCGCCGAGCCGAGCACCACCTGCATGGTGACGGGAATGCGCAGGATGGCGTCGACATTGGCGAATTTGCCGGTCTCCTCAGCCGTGCGCTGGGCGATCTCCGCCAGCCGCTCCAGCGGGGACGTCTCGGCCTCTCCCGATGCAGATGCAGACTCATAATCGAAGGATTGCGCCATTTGGTATCGCCTTTTGGTATTTCCATTCCCGGAACGCCGCTGCGCTCCGATCGTCGTTGTCCCGCCGGTTCGGGCTTCAGTGCTTGTTCACGTCCGCGCCGCCGGCGGCCGCGGCAGATGCGAGCCCGCTTCTGGCATCGAGCGCCGCGATCGCCTCGTGAGCCTGGTCGATCTTCGCGCTGAGCACGTTGGCGAGCCGTCCGAGATTTGCAGTGGAGTCATGTGCCGCGGTGATGACCGTGTCGAAGGTGCCCGCCGTCTCGTGGACGATGGTCGAGAATTCGCCCTGATAGCTGCGCAACCGCGCCAGCTCGCGGTGCATCTTGGTCACCCGCATGCTGGTGAAGGCGAGCGCAATGAGCAGCACGGCATCAACGAGATAGGATATCATCGACGAACTCCCGCTTCTGATCCACGGGATCTGCCACCTGCATGGCATAATAGCCATCCAGCTGGCCGATCTGACACCAGAACAGCACCTGATTGTTGCTTTCGAGACGAGCCAGCGTGCGCGGCGTGGCTTCGAGCTCGAGCACCTGCCCGACCTGGAACTTCACGACGTCGCCGAGCGTCACCATCTTCTCGTCGAGCACCGCGCTCAACGTCACCTCGGTCCGATGGACCTCGCTCTCCATCTGCTCGCGCCAGCGCGGATCAGTCGCGCGGCCGTCGCTGACGACGACGTGAGCCAGCTTTTGCCGCAGCGGGTTGAGCGCGGAATGCGGGACGATGAGGAACATCTGACCGCCGCGATAGAGCGCCTGCACCATGATGTTCGCGCAGATCGACATGTTGCTACTACGCCCGATCGCCAGCGAGGCCATCGCAGTCTCGACCCGTTCGACTCGGAAGGTGACGTTGGATGTGCCGGCGAAGGCGGATTGCAGAGCCTTGGCGAACCGTTCGAACAGCGCCTGGACCAGCCGGATCTCGATGTTCGAGAAAGTACGCTCGACGTCGAGCGGCGGCTCGGCCCCGTCGGAGCCGAACATCGCCTCGACCATCGTGAACACGAAGTCGCGATCCAGCATGATGATGACACGCGAGTCCCACTGCTCGGCATAGAGCACGGCGGCGACCGCATTGCCCTCGTAGTCCTTGATGATGTCGCCGAGGGGGTCGTTGGTAATGCCGTTGACCGAGAAATAGCAGGGCGTTCCCGCCATCGGCTGGAGGCTGTCCGTGCACGATGCCGCCATGCGATCGAAGATCACATTGAGCATCGGCATGCGTTCGATGGAAATACCCGCCGCATCCAGCAGGTAGTTCGGCAGCTGCTTCCGCTGGTCGACCTCGACGTCTTCCATCGTCATGCGCGGGCCGCCTTCGGTTCAGCGTCGGTCGGGACGGCCTTGGGGCCTGCGATCGTCTCGTTCTCGACGACGTCGATCGAGGGACGTTCGTTGCTGGAGATCATCTTGCGGCCGTGCTCGACCGCGATCTGCGGCATGGCGCCGTTCATGAAGGCCAGCAGCGTCTGCTTGACGATGATGTAGGGCCGGCACCTCTTCTCGCGCGTCATCTTGATCTTGATCGCGAAGGGCGAAATGATGCCGTAAGACAGGAAGATGCCGGCGAAGGTGCCGACCAGGGCCGCACCGATGAAGCCGCCCAGCAGCTTCGGCGACTGGTCGAGCGCGCCCATCGCCTTGATGACGCCGAGCACCGCAGCGACGATGCCGAGGGCCGGCAGCGCCTCGGACACCGTCACCAGCGAATGGTAGGGCGCCAGCTTGCCCTTCACGATGGTGTGGATCTCCTCGTCCATCAGCGCTTCGATCTCGTGCGTGCGCGCGTTGCCCATGATGATGAGACGGACATAATCGCAGATGAACTGGAGCAGCGAGGGGTCGCCGAGCACGCTCGGGAACGCCTTGAAGATCTCGGAGGACGAGGGATCGTCGATGTGCGCTTCCACCTCGTTGCGGCCCTTGCCCCGCAACTCACGCATCAGAGCGTGCAGCGCCCCGAGCAGGTCGAGGTAATAGCGCTGCCCCGGCACCGCGCCGGTGATGGCCTGCATGCAGGCGACCCCGGTGTCGACGACCGTCTTCCACGGATTGGCCACGATGAAGGTGCCGACCGCGGTGCCCATGATGATGACGAATTCCCATGGCTGCATGAGCACGGCCAGATGCCCGCCCATGGCGGCAAATCCGCCCAGCAGCGCCGCCACCGTGATGAAAATCCCCACGAAACTGAGCAACGCGCCACTCCATCGCCGATCCCACCGGGAATATCTAGTCGGCGACGCTTGCGCGAAGCTGGCTTCCCGCATCGCCAGCCTCGCGCAAGCAATCCGCGGCAGCTTGGGACGAAGTCGCAAAAGCGGCCATAGGGGCGCGTGTCATGCTATCCACCATCGCGGATTACACCAGACTGACCACGGACCTGGGCAAGTCGATGACGCAGGTCGCGCAGGAGCCCGACGTCAGCCGCGAGACCGATTATTTTCTCAGCCATATCGGCAATGTGAAGACGATCGACGACTTCCTGAAGGACTATCGCCTCTACAGCTATGCGATGAAGGCCTACGGCCTCAGCGACATGACCTATGCCAAGGCGTTCATGCGCAAGGTGCTGACCGAGGGGGTCTCGGACAAGGACGCCTTCGCCAACAAGCTCACCGACACCCGCTACCGGCAGTTCGCCACCGCCTTCAATTTCGCCGCGCTCGGCGACCAGGCGACCCAGACCACGGCAGCCACGACCGGTACGGCGACCCAATACGTCACGCAGACGATGGAGGAGAAGGCCGGCGACCAGAACGAAGGCCTGCGGCTGGCGCTCTATTTCACCCGCAAGGCCTCCACGATCACCAACGCCTACCAGATCCTCGCCGACAAGGCGCTGACGCAGGTGGTGCAGACCGCGATGGGCTGGCCGTCGACGATCAGCTCGTCCGACATCGACATGCAGGCCAAGATGATCACGGACAAGATCGATCTCACCGATTTCCAGGATCCGACCAAGGTCACCAAATTCGTGCAGCGTTTCGCGGCGATGTGGGATGCGACCCAGGCCCAGGCCGACACCTCGACCAATCCCGCGCTGGTCCTGATCGCCGGCGCCGCGACGTCGATCAGCATGGATACCAACATGCTCACGACGCTTCAGAACATCAAGTTCAACAGGTAAGTCATGCAATCCGCTCTCTATGTGGGATTGTCGGCGCAGGTCGCCCTCGAAAAGCGCCTCCAGACGATCGCCAACAACGTCGCCAACGTCAACACGGCGGCATTCCGCACCGACGTCGTGAAGTTCGAGACCGTGCTGTCCAAGGCCGGCGCGAACCCGGTCGCGTTCTCCTCGCCCGGCGACAACATCATTTCGCGCGAGCAAGGCAACATCACCGAGAGCGGCAATCCGCTCGACGTCGCCGTGGTGGGACAGGGCTGGCTCGCCTTCGCCGGCCCGAACGGCACGGTCTACACGCGTGACGGCCGGCTCCAGATCGCCGCCAACGGCGACCTTCAGACGGTGTCCGGCTTCCCCGTCGTCGACGCCGGCGGCGCGCAGATCACGCTCGACCCGAACGGCGGACCGGTCTCGATCTCGCGCAGCGGCGCGATCACCCAGGACAACAACGAGATCGGCACCATCGGCCTGTTCAACATTCCCGCTGACGCCAATCTCGAGCGTTACGGCAATTCCGGCGTCACGCCCGACCGGCCTGCGACCGCGATCGCCGATTTCTCCCGCGACGGCTTCAAGCAGGGCTACGTCGAGGGGTCCGGCGCCAATCCGATGATGGAATTGACCAAGCTGATGGCCGCCTCGCGCGCCTTCGACGGCACCAATTCGATGATCGAGGGTACCGAGAGCTCGCTCCAGAACGCAATCCGGACGCTGGGCGAGCCGGGCAAATAGACTTGCAAGTAGAGTGCGCCGCGTGCGCAATGAGGGTGGACGGTTTCCTTGAACGCTCTTCGGCAACTCGAGTGGGCGCTGCTGGAGCTTCAGCAGAGCACTCCCCTGGCCAGCGTCAGCGGCGCGATCTCCGAGATCGCGCCGACGCATTTCCGTGTCTCCGGCCTGTCGCGCTTCGTCAGGCTTGGTGAGCTGATCGGCGTCAACTCCGGCGGCAAGCCCCAGATCGGCGAAGTGGTCCGGATCGACAGCGACGGCATCATCGCCAAGCCGTTCGACCGGCAGTTCGGCGGCGGCCTCGGCTCCGTCGCCTACCGGATGCCGCCGCTGTCCTTCGCACCCGATCCGAGCTGGAAGGGCCGCGTCATCAACGCGCTCGGCGCCCCGCTGGACGGACAGGGTCCGCTCACGCCGGGATCGCGCGCCGTCTCGGCGGAGGCCGAGGCACCGTCGGCGATGAAGCGCGCGCGCGTCCACAAGCCGCTGCGCACCGGCGTGCGCGTCATCGACCTGTTTTCCCCGATCTGCGCCGGCCAGCGCGTCGGCATCTTTGCCGGTTCCGGCGTCGGCAAATCGACACTGCTCGCCATGCTCGCCCGCAGCCAGGGCTTCGACACCGTCGTGCTGGCCCTGGTCGGCGAGCGCGGCCGCGAGGTGCGCGAATTCATCGAGGACGTGCTCGGCAATAACCGCAGCCGCGCCGTCACCATCGTATCGACGGGAGATGAAAGCCCGATGATGCGGCGGCTGGCGCCGAAGACGGCCATGGCCGTCGCCGAATATTTCCGGGATCGGGGCGAATCGGTCCTGCTCATGGTCGATTCGATCACCCGCTTCGCCCACGCGGCCCGCGAGGTCGCGCTCGCCGCCGGCGAGCCCGCGGTGGCGCGCGGCTACGCGCCGACGGTCTTCACCGACCTGCCGCGTCTTCTGGAGCGCGCCGGCCCCAGCGAGGAGGGATCCGGCACGATCACCGGCATTTTCTCCGTGCTGGTCGACGGCGACGACCACAACGAGCCGATCGCCGATACTATCCGCAGCACGCTCGACGGACACATCGTGCTCTCCAGGCACATCGCCGACCAGGCCCGCTATCCGGCCGTGGACGTCCTCGCCTCGGTCTCCCGCCTCGCCCACAACGTCTGGGACCCCGAGGAACGCGAATTGGTGAGCAAGCTGCGCACCATGATCGCCAAATACGAGGACACTCGCGACTTGCGCCTGATGGGTGGATACCAGTCCGGACGCGATTCGGGCCTCGACCAGGCGGTCGACATGGTTCCGCGGATCTACAGCGCGATGCGGCAGGACGCTTCGGCGCCGCCGAGCGCCGACCCGTTCCGCGAGCTCCGGGACATGCTCAAGGGCGACTGAAGCGCGATGAGATTCGGATGAATCGTCATTGCGCTCTAGGTTGTTGTTTACACATGATCTTTCCGGGCAACCGCTTCGCACTTTGCACCGACGCCGCCCTCCGGGCCCGGATCATGCCTTAGCAGGCCGGGACGGGGCGCGCGGCGCCCGCGGTTTCGCCTTGCACATCGTGGCTGCCGTCCTTTCTCTCATGAGCGTTTCAACCGTTCGGAGGAGCATGGGCGGCCGCGTGGCAGGCGAAACGAATCGTCGATTCTCCGAATCGCGCCCACAACAACTGCCGCGTGCAATTCCTGCGGGTTCCCTCGGGCAATTCTCCCGCAGATCGCACAAGTTGTGGATGATTCATCGACACACATCGCCTTTGTCATGCACAAGCTTCGATCAACCTGCATCAACGGCAGACATCAACATGCTGTGCAATCAAACCGTCGTATAGTTGCGTGCATGTTGCCCGCGGGACAGTGTATTGCGTTCACCATCATGTGTCCTCGGGAACGAGATTGTCTTGAACGTTACATTCGCCTGCGACGACATCCAGTCTCCGAGAGCGTCTCTACTTGATTTTGTTGAGAAGCTCATTCATCGTTTCGGCGGAAGATAAGAAACGTCTGCGTGTGACTTGAACTTCAGGGGCTTCGGTTGAACAACTCCGATCCATCATCTGCTGGTGACGGCAACTCGGGCTCCCGTGCGACGCGATTGGTGTGCCATCAGCGACGCAGCCTCACGCTCCGGACTGCACCCCGCGCATCGGTCCGTGTCGGACGCGCTGCGATCCGTGCCTTCGAGCCGAGGCCGGGCATGTCATGCTCATCGGACGTCTCCAGAGGTCTGACGTTCCTCGAAGGATTCGCGAGCCAGGGCGCAAGGCGGCTTCGGGACGCCGCAGACGAAGTTCCGGGGGCGAGGTAGGAATCCATGCCATTGGCAAGAGAAGCCGTCGAGCTGCTGGTCCAGGCGGCGAGGGCTTGGTATTTTGAAGGCAATCAGCATGGATTGCGCGATCGGGAATGGATGGCGCTGCGCTTCCTCGGCCGCGCCAACAGGTTTTCGCGCACACCGTCCGCACTCGCAGGCTTCATCGGCGCCACCAGGGCGACGGCGTCGCAGATCGTGAAGACGCTGGAGAGCAAGTCCTTCCTGGTGCGCAAGCCCTCGCATGAGGACAAGCGTTCCGTGGTGCTCCACGTCACCGCGCAGGGCGAGAAGTGCCTGAGCCAGCACGACCCGATCAACCACGTGGTGAATGCGGTCACGGCACTCGGGACCGACGAGTGCGTCCGCTTGCGCGACTCGCTGCGGGAGATCCTCAATCACCTCGACGCCGCGCATCAACGGCTCGATGCCAGCATCTGCCGGGACTGCATGTTTCTCGCCGAACGCGGCCCAAGCATCGGTCCGGCCGCCGCAAAGGGACGGGCAACCGCCGAGTTCATGTGCCGGTTGTATCGCGCCCCTGTTTCGCTCGATGAGACCGAGCTGCTCTGTACCAGTTTCGAGCGCACCCGCGACCGCCCCAAGATCGAGGAGCATCTCGATCGCGCCCGCGTGGCGAGCCAGGGCTGAGGCGCGCAATTTCCGGCGGCTCGCGAGAGCAAGACTTGCGGATAGTTTCACGGGCATTCGTGTAGCCGCCTCTCCGTTATCCTGAGGTGCGAGGCATGGGACGCAACGCGTCCCATGGGGAGCCTCGAAGGATGAGCGGCCCCGATGCAGCCGGGCCGTCGCCCTTCGAGGCTTGCTCTGCAGCGCGTTGCGCAGCAGAGCGCGCACCTCAGGGTGACGGACATGGAGTTCGGCTCGTCTCGCCAGCCTCAGCACTCCTGACATCGGACACGCCTTTGCATCCTCGCGGCCTAATTCGCCCGAGCTTTGCTTCGTCGCTCCGTCCTCTTGTCCAAGAGGGCGCAGGGAAGGCCGGGTGCCGGCGGCACCCGCGGTCCGCTGCGCGAAAAGCACACGCAGAGAAGACCGCACAGCAGCATACAGGTGAAGCCCAACACACGGCCTTCCCTGCGCGATGGTCGGACGGCTTATGCCGTGCTCTCCCGGGAGCCGAATTCCTTCTGGCCTCCCTCACCCCGCGAATTGACGATGCCGTCTACCCGGTTGGGCTCGCGCGCATCTTCGCGAAAGGCTTGACCGTAGCAACGACGGTCAGGACCACACGGTTTTGCCGTACGCGCGTTCGTTGGCGCCACAGGGTTCGATAGCGTTGTGCACGTTGCCATCGAAATGCTGGCGTGACGAACTCACAGCGCCGCTCGTCCGCACGCGGTTACGAGCTCACAGGGACTACCCGCCCTGCCCGCTACCTGTTCGTGCCGACGCTGCCGCGTCCACCGCAAGCCCGGCTCGCGCATCGTGACGATAACATGATCGCCCCTCAAGGATGAGCCGGGATGGGCGATACATACGATAAATCCGAATTTCGGTAAAGTGGAATATTTTTGCGCGGGCGGGTTGACAGGCAGAGCGACACAGCCCGGTCCCGTAGCCCGGATCAGCGACTTTGTCCGCCGTAGCTCGAAGAAGCGAAGGCGGAAGCGACATCCGGGACCTTCGCGAGAGAATTCCCGGGTATCGCTGCGCTCACCCGGGCTACGGGACTTCGGCGCCCCCGGGCCTCAAATGATCCGCACAACAAAAAACACCCGGCGGTTTCCCGCCGGGTGCTCTTTGAGATCTTTCGACAGATCTTACCAGTTGCGCTGAGCGCGGAGGATCATGGCGATCGAGTCCTGATCCTTCAGCTCGTAAGTCGCGGCCGGCTTGGCGGTCGTGCTGGACGGGGCGATGGCAAGCGTTCCGGCGTACTTCTGGTCGAGGTGTGTCCAGGAGAGGTCGGCCGAGAAGGTCAGGTTCTTGACCGGGGTCCAGCGGGTGACGATACCGAGCTGACCGATCGCGAAGTCCGGGTTACACGAGGTGACACCAGCCAGGCCACCGAACACGCCGCCAGCACCACCGGCGCCGCAGATCGTGGTCTTGGCCAGCGTGCCGAACTGGGCCTGAGCGTAGGCACCGTAGAGCGCGCTGTTCCAGTAGGGATCCCAGTTGTGGGTGTAGGCGCCACGGAAGCCCCAGGTCTTGACGGTTTCCTGCTGGCTGCCGGTCACGAAGACCGTGTCCGGAGCATTGGCGAAGCCGACGCTGCCGTAGGCAGTGCTCGAGCTACCGTACAGCGCGTAGCTGCTGCCCGACAGGTTCTGGAAGTTATAACGGGTCGCACCGTCGGTGTAGACGGCCTGGATGTTGATCGTGTCACCCGCGCCGGTCGGGATGTTCTTGATCGACAGAGCGAGCTGAACCGCCCAGCCCCACTTGTCGTCGGGGTGGCCGGTGGTTTCGGTCGCGCCGTAATAGCCCACGTGGTTGTCATGCGCAGCCACCGACGCCTGGAACAGACCCCAGGCCTGGTCGACACGCACCTGACCGACGAGGTTCGGCGAGCGCGAACCGCCGATGGCGTTGGTGCCGTACGAGCCGCCGAGGATGCCGGAGGCGGTCGCGCCGGTCATGTTGAGGTTGCCGGCCTGATAGTACGCGGTCGCATCTTCAGCCGAGAACGACGCCGTCACGCCCTGGCCGAAGTCGGCCGTGTAGGTGAACTGGGTGACGCCGGTCACGGTGCCGCTGCCGCCGACGAGGTTGTCGGTGATGTTGCCGGGATAGTTGGTCCAGGGCGCGTCGAACTGCGACACGGCCTTACCCATCGTGAAGCCGGCGAACTGGATGAAAGCGTAGTACACGCCGAGCGCACCAGCCGAGGTGTTGCCGTCGGTGCCGTTGACGTTGCCGCTGCCCGAGCCGACGAGGCCGGTGCCCGCAGCGTTGAGACCGAGCGTACCGCTGTACTGGGTAGCACCCGTCGCCGAACCGGTGGGCGTATAGTTGCCGGTGGTCCAGGTGAACACGCCGTCGAAGAAGGTACGGACGACGCCGTACTCGGTCGCGGTGCGCGTGTCGATGTTCAGGTCTTCACGAGCGCGGAAGGTGTAGTAGTTCATCAGGCGGTTGCGAGCACCGGCAGTGCCGCTCTGGTTCGGATTGAAGTCCGAGTTGGAGCCCAGCACGGCGTCAGCGCGCAGGTAACCACCGAGCTTGATGCAGGTGTCGGTGCCCGGGATGTAGTAGAAGCCGGCGCCGTAGAGCGAGCAGACCTTCACGTATTCGACGGCCTTGGCCTTCACGGGGAGATCGGCTGCGAACGCACCGGAGACGGCCATCAGGCCGGCTGCCGAGCCGAGAAAGAGCGTCTTCGTCAACTTCATTAGATAAACCTCCAGGTCGATTCAGGGGGCTCGGCTCCTCGGTGGAGGCCGCTTGACCCTCTCAAGTTCCGTTCAATTCAGGTCCGCACTGAAGGTCCGGACTGAAACGACAGCGAGGTGCCCCCCCTCCGTCGTGGCTTCACATATAGTTTATAAAAACAATCGCCTCAATTCATTGATTTAGTGAAGCGCAAGTTCAGAAAGGGATGTTGCCTACGCGCAACAGGAGGCAAATGCCGCGATACAAGTAACTGAAATAAAAGAAAAAGCCCTCAGGGGGCATCCCGAGGGCTTTCTTGGAGGTCTCACATCGCCGGTCATTGACAGTGGTCAAGAGCAGCAAATTCTGAGTGCGAAAAGACGTAACTTAATCAATTGCTTTCTGCAAGCATTAAGTGTCGACACGATTTCCCCAATGAAGGGTTCCGCGCACGATATGCGAGACGGCCTGCCAATATCCCGGTAAAAGGATGATCAAAGCCAAAAACAAAAATGGTCAACGGGGGAAGCCATATGATCGAGAAGAAGCTCGACCGGGCGATTACGGACTTCATCTGGAACATCGTTGAAATCCACTCGCAGCTGGAGGACATCCACGGCAGCTGGGCCGGACTGCTCGGCATCACCGAGCCGCAATGGCTGATCCTGATGGCCATCACCGAGCTGGACGAGGGGCGAGGCGTCGCCGGAATCGACATTGCGAACAAGCTGCGGATCCACCCCGCCTTCGTGACCAACCAGACCAAGAGCCTCGAGAAGAGCGGCTTCCTGTCGCGACGGCCGGCGGCCGACGACGCCCGCTTCGTTCTGATGTCGCTGACGGACAAGGCGACGGCGGACATCGAAAAACTGTCCAAGCGGAAGCTCGCCCTGAATTCGACCATGTTCAACGAGCTCGACGAGAAGGCCCTCGCCGATCTGAATGCCGCGCTCGCGACCATTGCCAAGAATGCCCGGCTCGCTGCACGGCTGCTGGCCATCGACGTCTCGTGATCGGCGGTCTTCCTGACGCAGCATGATCTGCGCCGCGTTCGTCGCGAGAAGAACGCAGCGCATTCTTGGGGATCATGCGCTAGAGGTAGGTTACGGGATCGAGGCGACGGGCAGCTCCGAGTTTGGCCTCGAGCCACTCGAAAATGAAATCGTCCACCGTGACGAAATTCTCGACCTCGCCCAGAGGATACGGGATGCGGTTCGGCACGACGACCGAGCAGTCGGCTCCGGCCTGACGATAGCCGGCTTGCAGCTCGAGGGCCTGCTGTTCGTGCATCATCGAGCGGCTCCCTACCACCATGAGAAGCGGGCAGGCCATTCGGCGTGGCGACGGCAACGGACGCAGCGAGGCTCCGCCCTCGACGACCTGCTCGACGCCTGTCATCCAATGAACCGATGCTTGGCGCGTGACCAACCGCAAAAGACCGCCGTCGCACACGGCGGCGGCTATCCTGCGATCCGAAAGGACAAGGCGGGAGGCATGACTGGCGCCCGCCCCTTCGCCGTAGATCGCTATCCGCTGCGAGTCGACATCCGGACGAGCCTCCAGATAGTCCAGCCAGCATTGGAGGATATGCTCCTGTCTGAGCGGGCCACGAACGGGCGAATTGCCGGCATCGATGAGCAGAAGTGACATGTTGCGGCGAAGCGAGGCGGGCAAGAGCCTGCTCATCATCGAGGCCAGGGTGATGTCCTCGTCGGCGATGCAGATGACCGCGGGCGCAGAAGGCCCGTGACAGAGCGCCGGCAGGAAGAATCCGGTCAACGCTCCCTGATCGAAGCCGTCGATCTCCACGCGCTCGATCGCTTGGGCCGCATCGTCCGCGAAGCTTCTCAGGCTGAAACCGACCCTATCGGCGAAGTCGGTACTCGCGAGATCGTCCGGACCAGACAGGCTTCGCGCGACCTCGAACGCCATCAGCGCGCATATCCACGCTTCGCACGCGACGATCCGGCCGGCACCATCCGCGCGCGCGGATTCGGCGGAGCTCCGATAGTCTTCCGCGACCCTCAACCAGTCTGAAACCCACAGATGCCTGTGCGCCTCACGCGCAAGCTCCGCGACAGACAGGCTTTCGAAAAATTCGGACGCGCGCTTTCGCAAGCGTACCAGGCTTCCACCGGCTCCATCGCAGGAGCCGTGAGGCCAATGATCACCTTCCATTTCTTTCCCCGAACGACGCCGTCAGCGATTGGCCAGGTTTGCCGGCTGCGCTGTCAGCGCAACGCCGTGCTCACCTGCTCGATGCGATCCCAGGCGTACCTGGTCGCGTGCATCGCGCTTGCGTCTGCTGATGCTGTCGGCCTCGTCGATCCGTCTCGCTGCCATTCCGCACAGGGACAGTACACCCCCCTCGCGGAATCGAGCCTTTGGTGAAGCGAGACCCCATCCGAGGTTCATTTCGTCTTCGCTTCGCGCGCGCGAGGGCACTGGACCACACGGTGTGTCGCCCCCATCAGCCGGTCTCAACACAAGTTGCACGCCGGCTCCAACTCAATCGTCACGTCTCAGCTCCGTTGCTGATCTACAGTTACGGCCCCGCCCCACATTGCCATTTTTGCGGTCTTGCGTTTGTAGTTTTTTGTTGCGGCTGACGATTAAAATTTGGATGCCGTTTGATGATGGAAGAGGCATGACCGGTATCGGCCTCTCATGAACGTCTTATGTGCGCATCCGGCGCGCCGCCAATCACCGCAGCAACGAAAGATGCGGCCGATTGCCGCCTCATCGACGAGACAGCTCCTGGGCCCCGCTCATTCGCGCACCGCGTGACGGCGTATGATCGCCTCGCTCTGGCGAGCCGGGTGAGACATGCATTCCGGGACGTCGGGAAATAACTTGTTTCAAGCAACGAGCGGATCTGCAGACCCCTGGCCGGATGGAGATCCGTCACACTTCGCTTGTCGCGGCACGACCGGGGCGTGCCCGACCTTCCGCATCTTGTATGCATTATCCCAGTTGCCATTGCCGGCTACTTCGCTTTACATGCCTGCAAATCGCCCCCCGCGAACGACGGCTGGGGCTCAAAAATCACATGACATTCCAAGGGACGAAACATGGCGCGTAACATTCTGATTCTCGGGGCTTCCTACGGCTCGCTGCTGGGCACGAAGCTGCTGATGGCGGGGCACAATGTGACCCTGGTCTGCCGCGCCAAGACCGCAGAGCTCATCAATCGCGACGGTACCGAGGTGCGCATCAAGTTGCGCGACGAGGCAGTGCACCGGGCAATCTTCTCGCGCGACCTGCCCGGCAAGCTCGACGCGGTGACGCCGGCCGATGTCGACGTCTCCCGTTACGATCTGGTCGGCCTCGCGATGCAGGAGCCGCAATACACCAACCACACGGTGCGCGTCCTCATGGTCAAGATCGCCGCGGCGAAGCTGCCGTGCCTGTCGATCATGAACATGCCGCCGCTGCCCTACCTGAAGCGGATTCCGGCGCTCGCCGACATGGATCTCGAGGAGGCCTACACCAATGCGCAGGTGTGGGAGCGGTTCGAGCCGGGACTGGTGACGCTGTGCTCGCCCGACCCGCAGGCCTTCCGCCCGCCGGAGGAAGCCGCGAACGTGCTTCATGTCGGCCTGCCCACCAACTTCAAGGCGTCGGTCTTCGCGGACGAGAAGCACAACAAGCTGTTGCGCGAGCTCGAAGCCGACATCGACGCGGTGACGCTCGACGGCCACGACGTGCCGGTGAAGCTGAAGGTGTTCGACTCCCTGTTCGTGCCGCTGGCGAAATGGTCGATGCTGCTCACCGGCAATTACCGCTGCATCACGCCCAACGAACCGCAATCGATCCGCGACGCCGTGCATGGCGATCTCGCACGCTCGCAGACGATCTACGACCATGTCGACGCCGTCGCCCGCCGCCTCGGCGCCGATCCGCAGGACCAGGTGCCGTTCGCGAAATATGCCAAGGCCGCGGAGAGCCTGCTCAAGCCGTCGTCGGCCGCGCGCGCGGTGGCGAGCGGCGCGCCCTTCATCGAGCGCGTCGACCTCCTGGTGAAGCTGATCTCGCATCAACTCGGCGTGCCCAACGCCGAGATCGACCGCACAGTGGAGACTGTGGACCAGAAGCTGAACGAGAAGATCGTGCAGGGCGGGTCGGGCGCACAGTAGCGGACCGGCGTCGACACTTGCCGGCGTCGCCGGCGTTCACGCGCTCAGGAAGGATTGAAGCCAGATCAGGCCGGTCACGGCGACGAGCGTGACCGCGCCGGTGCGCGTGATCAGGTCGGGCCGCCCGAGACGACGGGCACCATGGCCGAGCGTTGCGCCCAGTGTCACCCACGCAGCGCCGGCCGTGACGATCAGAAGCGCGATCATACCGAGCCGGGGCAGCAGCTCGAACAGCCCGCCCTGAAGCGGCAGCAGCAGGAAGGCGAACACCATCGCCTTCGGATTCAAGAGCGTTGTGAGCAGCACCTGGCGGAACGTCACCACCGCGCCATGGCGCAGCTCGCGCGCGTTGACGCGCCAGAGCATGACGGCAAGGCCCAGAATGTAGACGGTCACCGCCACGCGGAGCACGACAGCCGCAAGCGGGACGCCGCTCACGACGGGCCCAAGCGCCAGCCGCAGCAGTGCAATCGCCGAAAGATAGCCGCACAGCTCCGCCGCCAGCAGATGAAGCGAGCGCGAGATACCGACCCCCGCCCCCGATGTCGCGAGCAAGGTGTTGGTCGGTCCCGGCATGGCGAGAAGAAAACAGGTCGCCGTGAAGAAGGTCAGGAAGTTCATGCCCTCGGCTAGCAGGCAACGCGCCGACAGGCCTTGATCTGGGTCATGCGATGACGGGACGTCCCTGTCGTCCCACCACGGATTGTTCCTGGTGTGATGCTGCAGCAACGCGGCGCGACGTCCTAAGTCCGCCGCTCCTCATCACGCAAACGTGTCGCCTCACGCGGCGCGGGCGCACGCACCGCAGATATCACGACTGCGTGACGACGATGCGTGTCGCGTCTCCTCTCCTGGCGCTGCGCGACGCCGAAACGGCCGTGCTTGACGGCGAATGGAGCCGGGCCGCGCGCGTTTCACGTTTGCAAGCCACTTCGCAGTCGACCGTGGTCGCCATGCGTGATCCCGCAATTGCGCAAGTGCTGCATGCGTGCATGTCGGGCTCGACTTGTTGTTTGGCAAAACGGAGAAAGATAGCTTTGTGAGTAAGTCATTATCTTCACAACCGGCAACTCGCCGCCATTCCCCGGCACCGGACTGCGATGCCGGCGTCCGGGATCGGACGACAACAACAAGAAAAGACGATGGACCAGGCGATGCTGAGCGTCGTCCGCGCAGTCGAGGCAGGCGCGACGACGATGAAGGGCGTGATCGACGCGACCGGGCTCTCCCGTCTCAAGATCGAACGTGCGCTGACTGCGCTCGAGAGGCAGAAGCTGCTGGTCCGCGACGGCCAGGGCTTTCGTGCGACCGGCCTGCCGAAGGCCGCGACGCCCGCGCGGCAGTGCGGCTCGTGCAATGCCTGCTGCGATATCCTCGAAGTGGCCGGTGTCGACAAGCCGGCCAACCAGCTGTGCCGGCATTGGCAGCAAGGCACCGGATGCACCATCTACGAGCGCCGTCCGCAGATGTGCCGGTCGTTCGTCTGCGGCTGGCTGCAGGGCCATCTCGACGACGACTGGTTCCCGGCGAAGTCGGGCATCGTGGTGCATTTCAGCCAGGATGCCGTCAACGTCACCGTCGACGACGATTGTCCCGATCGCTGGCGCCAGGAGCCCTATTTCAGCAAGCTGGCCGAATGGTCGCTGAACGGGATCAGGCGAATCGGGAATCGCGGATATGCGACCCTGATTGTCTCCGGCACTGAGCGGTTCCTGCTGCTCGGACGCACCGTCGTGCCCGGGCCGACATTGTTCGGAACGGCGTTCCTGCCGCTCACCACAGACACCTTCCGGTTCTGGCGGGCGAGATCGCCCGAGCATTTGCAGCGGCTGCACACGCGCATCGCCGAGATCGAGCGGATCAGGCAGGAGTTCGGCTCCTGCGCGATTCCCGCCAACGAGGACGACGATCCGCAAGCGCCCTACCGACCCGCACTGCTACGGCTCTCGAATCACGCCTGAACGCCGCCGTGGGCAACGCGGCCCGATTCGCGCTGCAGCGCTCGACGCGCCGCGGCGGGATTGATAAGCCCCTGTCCGCGGATGATGGGGACTTGAGTCGGGGACATGACGGTTGCGATCGAGATGGGGCAGACCACGGCAGGCGCCGCGGCCGCCATGGACCTCGAGGAACTCTTGGCGACCCGTCTCCTGGTGCAGGGCAATTCGGGCTCCGGCAAGTCGCATCTGCTCAGGCGCCTGCTGGAGCAAAGCGCGCCCTGGGTGCAGCAGGCCATCATCGATCCCGAAGGCGATTTCGTCACGCTGGCCGAGCGCTTCGGCCATCTCGTGATCGACGCCGAGGACCACACCGAGCGGGGCCTCCAGGTTGCCGGCGAGCGCGCGCGGCTGCATCGCGTCTCCACCGTGCTCAATCTCGAAGGGCTGGATGCCGAGAACCAGATGCGGCGCGCCGCCGCGTTCCTCGGCGGGATGTTCGATGTCGACCGCGACCATTGGTACCCGATGCTGGTGGTGGTCGACGAGGCCCAACTGTTCGCGCCGGCGGTCGCGGGGGAAGTCTCGGACGAGGCGCGAAAGCTCTCGCTCGGCGCGATGACCAATCTGATGTGCCGCGGCCGCAAGCGCGGGCTCGCCGGCATCATCGCGACCCAGCGCCTCGCAAAGCTCGCCAAGAACGTCGCGGCGGAAGCCTCGAACTTCCTGATGGGCCGGACCTTCCTCGACATCGACATGGCCCGCGCCGCCGATTTGCTCGGCATGGAGCGGCGGCAGGCGGAAGCCTTTCGCGATCTCGAGCGCGGCCAGTTCATGGCGCTGGGACCTGCGCTGTCGCGCCGTCCGCTGCGTTTGAACATCGGCCCGACCGACACGAGCCCGCGCAATTCCACGCCGCGGCTGATGCCGCTGCCGGGAGCAATGCTGGAGGATGCGCGCGCCGTGATCCTGGCGGCGCCTCCGCCCGATGCCAGCCGGCCGCAGCGCCGGCCGGCGCCGGATCTGCTCGAGCAGCTTCGCGCTGCGAAGGCCGCAGCCGCGCCGGAAGCGCGCGCGGAGCCGATCGAGGTGCCGGTCAGCGCCGAAGAGCTCGCCGAACGGCGCGAGCGCGTGGATCGTACGCTGCGGGCCGTGCTCGCTGAGCCCGATGCCGGCTTCCGCGCCATCGGCGTGCTGTATCAGGAATTCGTGGTCCGCTGCCGCATCGAAGGGCTCGGCGCGGCGGTGCCTGATCTCAACGAATTCCGCCGCATGCTGACGCATGCGCGCGCCGGCGTCGGCACCGATCTCGCCGAGGACGACGCCTGGCAGGACGTGTCGCTGCGCGCCTCGATCCTGCCCGACGACATGCAGGGCGTGTTCATGATGATCGCGCGCGCGGCCAAGGAAGGCTGGCCCTGCCCCGGCGATGCCGCGATCGCCCGCGCCTATGGCTCGCATTCGCTGCGCCGGGCGCAGCGCCTGCTCAGCTATATGGAGGAGCAGGGTCTCATCGTCGTCCAGCTCGACGGCGGCGGACGCCGGATCGTGACGCTTGTGGAGCTGGCCTGGGCGACCGCGCCCGGCGATCCCAATGGCGACGAGTTGCCGGCCGAGCCGGCGCAGAGCGCGGCTTCGGCCTGAGCGTCAGGCGGCTTCAGAACCGCCGAGATAGGCGTCGCGCACGCGCGGATCGTCCTTCAGCGCGCGCGCCGGGCCTGACAGCACGATCTTGCCGGTCTGCAGTACATAGGCCTCGTGCGCGATCTCCAGCGCGAGGCTGGCGTTCTGCTCGACCATGAAGACCGAGACGCCCTCCTGGTTGATGGTGCGGATCAGCTCCAGCACGCGATCGACATAGAGCGGCGACAGGCCCATGGTCGGCTCGTCCATCACGATCATGCGTGGCCGGCTCATCAGCGCGCGCGCCATCGCCACCATCTGCTGCTCGCCGCCGGACAAGGAGCCGGCGCGCTGCGACAGCCGCTGGCCGAGCTTCGGGAACAACGTCAGCATCCTGTCGAGATCCTGCGCGACAGCATCGCGGTCGTTGCGCACGAAGGCGCCCATCAGGATGTTTTCACGCACGCTCATGTCGGCGAACAGCCGCCGTGCCTCCGGCACCGAGGCGATGCCGCGGCGGACGATCTGCGGCGTGGTCAGTCCCAGCAGCGAGGCACCATCGAAGGTCACATCGCCCGAGCGCGGCTTCACCAGGCCCAGAATGATCTTCATCGTCGTCGACTTGCCGCTGGCGTTGCCGCCGAGCAGGCAGACGATATGGCCGCGCGCGACCGTGATCGACAGGTCGAAATGCACCTGAGCCTGGCCGTAGAAGGTGTTGACGTTGGACAACGCCAGCAGCGGTTCGGGTGCGCTCGTCGTCATGCCGCGCTCTCCTGCTCCGCCGTCCCTGATAGCCCGTGGCCGAGATAGGCCTCGATCACCTTGGGATCGTTGCGGACCTCCTCGCCGGGCCCTTCCGCGATCTTCTTGCCCTCGTCCATGACGATGACGCGGTCGGACAGGCGCATCACCATCTCCAGCTTGTGCTCGATCAGGAGGATGGTCAGCCCTTCGGCTTTCAATTCGGCGACGAGCGCCTGCATCTCCGCGGTCTCGGTCGGGTTCATGCCGGCAGTCGGCTCGTCGAGCAGCAGGAGGCGCGGCTTCAGCGCGAGCGCACGCGCGATCTCGACGCGGCGGCGGTTGGCGTAGGACAGGCTATAGGCGGGCTGGTCGATCCGCGGCAGCAGCCGCTCGCCGAAGCGCGCGAGGATGGCCTTCACCTCTTCGCGCAGCCGTTCCTCTTCCGCCTTGACGCTGGCGGGGCGCAGCAGCGCCAGTCCCAACTCCAGCAGCGGGCCGATCACCGGCACGGCCGGCTTCACGGCGCGCAGCCGCGTGTGGGCGCCGATCAGGACATTGTCCATGACGCTGAGATTGCCGAACACGCGGCCAAGCTGGAAGGTGCGCGCGATGCCTTCGGCCGCAAGCCGTTCCGGCGACAGCCCGGTGACGTCCTGGCCTTCGAAGCGCACAGTGCCAGCGTCGGGTCGATCAAGCCCGGTCACGAGATTGAACAGCGTCGTCTTGCCGGCGCCGTTGGGGCCGATGATGCTGATGAGCTCGCCCTTGGCGAGATCGAGATCGATGGCGTCGACCGCGGTAAGGCCGCCGAAGCGGCGCGTCAGTCCGCGCAGGGACAGCATGGGATGGTGCTGCTCCGCCATCAGATCGTCCCCAGCAGGCCCTGCGGCCTGAACCGCACCAGCAGCAGGAGCACGATGCCGTAGATCAGGATGCGATACTCGGCCGCGATCCGGAAGACTTCGGGCAGGCCGACCAGCGCCACCGACCCGACAACCGCGCCCACGACATTGCCGAGGCCGCCGAGGATGACCACCGTCAGCGCCAGGATCGATTGCTGTGTGTTGAAGGTCTCGTGGTTGATATAGGAATAAAGATGCGCGGCGATGCCGCCGCTGACGCCGGCAGCAAAACCGCCGAAGATGAAGGCGAGCGACTTGTAGCGGTTCAGGCTGAGGCCATAGGCGCGCGCGGCGATGTCGTCGTCTCTGATAGCGCGGAAGCTGCGGCCGAGATGCGAAGTGAGCAGCCGCCCCTGGAGCAGCGCCAGCACGACCATCACGACAAAGCTGAACCAGTAGATCGATGTGGGGCTGATCAGGTCATAGCCGAACAGCGACAGTGGCGGGATGCCGGAGATGCCGATCGGGCCGCGCGTGACGCTCTCCCAGTTCAGGATCACCAGCGACACGATCTCGCCGATCGCGAGTGTCGCGATCGAAACATAGTGCCCGCGCAGGCGGAAGGACGGCGAGATCAGCAGCGTGCCGAGCGCAGCGCTCATCAGGCCGCCGCCGATCACCGCGAGGCCGACCGGGACGTTGAGCGTCAGCGACAGCAGCGCGGAGGTGTAGGCACCAATCGCGAGCAGCGCGGCGTGTCCGAGCGAGACCTGGCCCATCGTGCCCGCGACCAGCGTCAGGCTCAGCGCGAGCATGCCGAGCAGCCAGGCGTTTATCAGGGTCTGGAGCACGTAGAAGGACACCGGGAAGAACGGCAGGACCGCGAAGACCGCGGCTGCGACAGCCAAGGCCCAGCGCGGAATGCGCACCGGGCGGCTCGGCGCGATGAAAGTGCCGGTGAGCGGCTCGGGCGGCGCCTGCCGCGCGCTGGCGAACAATCCGTTCGGCCGCAGCACGAGCACGACGACCAGCAGCAGGAACGCGAACAGATTGCGGTAGCTGGTGCCGAACACGGCGACGCCGTAGCTCTCGACGAGGCCCAGCAGCAGGCTGCCGATCACCGCGCCCGGCACGTTGCCGGCGCCGCCGACGACTTCCGCAACGACGCCCTTCAGCGTCGCCTGCAGGCTCATCGCGGTGTCGATCTGGTTGTAGTACATGCCGACCAGCATGCCGGAGACGCCGCCGAGCGCGGCGGCAATGCCGAACACCGCCTGGTTGACGCGGTTGACGTCGACGCCCATCTGCATCGCCGCGTCGCGGTCTTGCGAGGCGGCACGCACCGCCCAGCCGAGCTTGCTGTAGCGCAGGAACACGAACAACAAGAGCGCACTGGTGAGGCCGACGCCGGCGATGAGCAGATCAAGCGGGCCGATCGTGCCACCGCCGAGCTGGAAGCGAACATCGGGGAGCTGGCTCGGCAGCGCGCGCGGATTGGGCGAGAAGGTCAGCATCACCAGCTGATCGAGCACGAAGCTGATGCCGATGGTCGCGAGCAGCGGCGCGATGCGCACCGAATTCTGCAGCGGCCGCAGGCCGAACCGTTCGATGATCAGGCCGACCACCGCCGCGGCCGCCGCGACCACGATGATGGTGAGGGGCAGCGGCGTGTGCAGCTGCACCACCGCGACCCAGCCGATATAGGCGCCGACCAGATAGATCGAGCCTTGCGCGAAGTTGATCAGCCGGCTGACGCCGAAGATCAGCGCGAGCCCGACCGCGACGAGGGCATAGACATTGCCGACGATCAGCCCGTTGATCGTGTAGTCGAGCCAGGAAGACAAACGTTGGTCCCCGCGTAAGAAGGAAAGTGGCCGGAGCGGTGCGCTCCGGCCATCAGGTCAGGTCGGCTTGCCGTCCCAGAGCGCGAACTGGCCCTTGCGCACGACGAGCTCGGCGTTCATGGCGCCCTTGACGCGGCGGCTCTCGACGTCGAACGTCGCCGAGCCGAAGATGACGCTCGAGACATCCTTCACCTTGGTGAAGGCGTCGCGGATGGCGCGGCGGTCGGTGCCGCCGATCTTGACGACGGCGGCCGCCATGTTCATCGCGTCATAGGCATAGGCGTTGAAGGCGTCGGGCTCCTGCCCGTTGTACTTGGCCTTGAACCCGGTGATGAATTTCTTCACCTCGGGCCTGGGATCCTCGGGGAAATAGCGCGTGCCGAGATGGACGTCCTCGACCGCCTCGCCGCCGAGCTCCAGGAATTTCGGCGAGTAGACCGAGCTTGCGGCGCAGATGGTCTGCTTCAGACCGACCTGGCGCGCCTGGCGCGCGATCAGCGCGCCGTCGGAGTAATAGGAGATCAGGATCAGCCCGTCCGGATTGGCATCGCGCACGCGCACCAGCGTCGAGCGGAAATCGCGCTCTTCCGCGATGTAGCCCTCGGTGACCGCGACCTCGGCGCCGTATTCCTTGGCGGCCTTGACGAAATAGTCGCGGCTGGTGCGACCCCAATCGGTGTTGAGATGCAGCACTGCGAGCTTCTTGAGGCCGAGGCGCTTGACGGCATAGGCCGCCAGCAGCGGCTGCTCGTCGGCCTGGCTCACGGACGTGCTCCACATGAACTCGCCGCCCTTGGTGAAGTCGGGGTGCGAATTGGTGAAGCCGAACTGCACGAGGCCGCCGCGCTGGTAGATCGGGGAGGCCGCCATCGATGCGGGACTCGAGAAATCGCCGAGCTCCAGCACGATGCGGGGATCGGAGACGAACTTCTGGGCGATCGCCACCGACTGCCGCGGGTCGCTCTGGCTGTCCTCGAATTGATAGGCGAGCTTGCGGCCGTTGATGCCGCCGGCAGCCGTGATCTCGTCGAGCGCGAGGTCAAAGCCCTGCTTCCACTGCGTGCCATATTGCGCATTCGGTCCCGTCAGGGGGCCGCTGACGCCGAGCAGGATCGGCTCGGAGGATTGCGCAAACGCGCTACGCGAGAAGGCCGCGCCCGCCATCATGACGGCAAGCGAGCCTTTGACCAGGGTACGACGATCGATGTTGCTCATGCACGGCTCCATCCACTTTAGTTGATACAAGCAGCAATTTCCATGCCGGTGAGATTGCCTATTTCGAGGGCTCGCCAAGCGACAGCATCAGCCGGTTCGCCCAGTTGAAGAACGAAGCGCCGTTGATGACGTCGACGATCTCGGCGTCGTCGAGCCCGGCGCGGCGCAGCTCCGCGATATTGTCGGGCCCGAATGCGATCGGCGTCTCGGCCAGTGCCACTGAGGCTTTAACGACGGCGTTCCAGCGTTCGCCGAGATCGGCACCGACACCTTCGTCGAGCAGGCGCTGCACGTCGTCGCGACGCTTGGAATAGGTGCTGGCAAACCGCGCATGCACGGAGGCGCAATAGATGCAGCCGTTGTAGCGCGAGGTCGCAGCCGCTGCGAGCTCGCGCTCGGCGCGCGGCAGGCCGTCGGCGACATTGTAGAAGATGTCCTTGTCGGTCTTGGTGCGGGCTTCCAGCACCTCGGGATCGCGCACCAAGAGACGAAAGTATTCCGACTTGGCGCGGGCGCGATCGACAAGGCCGGCAAAGTGTCGCTCGGTCAGCTCAGCCTCGGGCAAGGGATCGATCCACGACACCCAGCCGAGCTCGTCCTGGGTGAAGACGACGGGCGGATTGACGGTGCTCATGATGCAACCTCCTACGCGCTTGCTGCGGCGAGCGTGCGCAAACCGCTGACGACGCGCACCTGGAACGACAGGAACGCAACGAGCTGAGAGAACGTGACGATGCCGGTGTCCGACCAGCCGGCGGCCAGCAACGCCTTCATGTCGGCCGCGGCGGCATCGCGCGGACGGAACACCAGCAGATGCGCATGTTCGAGCGCGGCAACCAGCCGGGCGCCGAACTCGGGCTTGCGCTCGGCACTCACGCGGTAGATCAAGCCAGCCTTGTTCTCGACCGACAGCGGTCCGGCCGCAAAGGCGCCATAGGGACCCGACGTCTTGCCGCGCTCGATTTCGATCTGGATCGGCTCGACCAGCGCCGCTCCGTCCGCATTCGCTGCGAGCTTGTCGCGATAGAAGGCGGCTACGGGAGACTCGCCATGAAGTCCCGTCACGAAGGTCGCGATCGCGGCGCGCTCAAAAAGCGAGAAATCGCCGGCGTCGATCGGCTCGAACAGCGAGAGATAGCTCTTCTGCGCGTTATCGCGCGCCTGCAGCCGCCGTGCGCGGATCGCGTCGAGGGTGGAGCCGGGCTCGATGCCGGCGAGCGTGTCGATGATATCCTTCGGTGCCATCATTCAGCCTCGTGCAACGCGATCACATTCATCCCGGCTAGCCTGCGAGAGCAACGTCTTTGGCCACCGTCCGGCTCCAGCCCAGTGCCGGCGCGACCTTGTCGGCGACGAGCTCGATCGAGCGCAGGACATAGGGATGCGGCGCATCGACCGAATGCACCTGGAAGACGAGATCGGTCACCCGCCCCAGCGTGGCATCGGTGCGGAGCGAGGCGATCACCTCGTCGGCGGCGCCGACATGGGTGTCGAACGCCTCGATCATCTCCTCCAGCGTCTCGCCCGGGGGAAGGTGACCGCCCTTCATGAATTGCGGCAGTGCGCGGCGCAGTCCGATATCGGCAAGCCGCATCGCCTCGCGATGGTCATCGGCGACGAAGACGCTGCGCGAGGCCATGATGCGCGGCTCGCAGCCCGGCGGCAGTGCTTCGAGATAGGCGTCGATGATCGGGTTCTGGATCTCGGCGAGCGTCGCCTTCGGCGCGTCCTTGGATCGCGGCTGGGTGCGCGAGAGCAGGAGGCCATCACCGGCCTTGCCGGCGCGGGCGCCGCCGGCGACGGAGAACGTCGCCTGCCAGATGCGCTTGTCCAGTTGCGGCCGCTGCGGATAGAGCGTGTCGCCGCCGTCGAGCGGCTTTCCGGTCAGTGCCATGCGGACGATTTCCAGATTGCGGGCAAAGATCTCGTTGCGCTGGGCGCCGTCGAGGCCGAAGGCGGCGAAGGCCGACGGATTGCCGCCGGTGCCGACGCCAAGCTCGAAGCGGCCGTTGCAGAGGAGATCGAGCACGGCGGCATCCTCCGCCACCCGCACCGCGCTCTCCAGCGGCAGCGTGACGATGCCGGTGCCGAGGCGGATGCGCGAGGTTTGAGCTGCGACATGGCCGAGGAAGGTGAAGGGCGACGGCAGGCCGCCCTCGCGCTCATGAAAATGATGCTGCGCGATCCACGCGGAATCGAGCCCGGCCTTCTCGGCGCGCACGATCTGCTCGGCCGCGAAGCGATAGCGGTCCGCCGGCGGCGCCTCGTCGAGCAGCCGCGTGAAGAAGCCCAGGCGTTTCAGGTTTGCAAAGCGTTTCATACGATCCCTGTCGGGCGAGGATGGGCCCCGATGATGTCGGTTGCCGCAGCTCCAGACAAGCGGGCATTGCGCAAGGCTGCCCGCCGGATCATCCCTCCTGCGCTGGACTCTGGCTGGGCAGATTGCCTACCAGCTCGGCAGCACCGCGCCCTTGAACTTGGTGAGGACGAAGTCCTTGACCTCAGGCGTGTGATAGCTGTCCACGAGGATCTTGACCCAGGGCTTGTCCTTGTCGGCGGTGCGCACCGCGATCAGATTGACATAGGGCCCCTTCGGGTCTTCGCGCAGGATCGGGTCCTTGACCGGATCGAGGCCCGCCTGGGTTGCATAATTGGTGTTGATCGCGGCGGCATCGACGTCGTCGAGCGCGCGCGGGGCCTGCGCCGCATCGACCTCGATGAACTTCAGCTTCTTGGGGTTCTCGGTGATGTCGAGCACCGTCGGCTTGAAGCCGGTGCCGTCCTTCAGCTTGATCACGCCCTTGTCGCGCAGCAGCAGCAGCACGCGTCCGCCATTGGTCGGATCGTTCGGGATCGAGACCTTGCCGCCCTCGGGGATATCGGTGAAGGCCTTGTGCTTCTTCGAATAGACGCCGATCGGGAAATTCACGGTGAGGCCGACGGACTCGATCTTGTAGCCGCGGTCGGCCTTCTGGTTGTCGAGATAGGGCTGGTTCTGGAACGAATTGGCCTGGATCTCGCCGGCATCGAGCGCGGCGTTCGGCACCACGTAGTCGGAGAATTCGAGCAGCTGGATGTCGAGGCCCTGCTTGGCGGCGATCGGCTTCACCGCTTCAAGGATCTGCGCATGCGGCCCCGGCGTCACGCCGATCTTGATGGTCTCGGCCGCGGCTGCGGCCGACCATGCGGCGAGCACGGCCGAGAGGATCAGGGGGAGGCGAAACGACATCTTGGTCTCCGGAGTCTGCGGCAATGATTGGAACCGTATTCGCTTCTCCGCGTGGCGAAATCAATGAAATGGAAATCCAAATTGGCGGCCTGCGTGGGCAGCCTTTCTCCATTCGGCACGAAACAGGAAACGATTTCGCGGCGACGACAACGTCTTGCGCTGTCAGCCTCGGATGAGACGGACTTGGCGAACGGATGTGTCCGCCGCCGCTATTTCGCCGTTCCGCTCCTGCTGCCGGCGGCATCCGATCGTCGATCGCCGGCAAGGCCGAGCACCATGTCCGAGAACCGCTCGCCTTGCACCAGCACGTGGTCGTGAAGCCGCGTCGCGGCGAGTTGCTCGTCACCGGCACGGATCGCTTCGAGAATCCCGGCATGCTCCTGGAGCGATTGCAGCAGACGATTGCGCGCGCGAAGCTGGATGCGGCGATAGGCGCTCAGCCGCTTGTGCAGGGCGAAGGCCTGGTCGGCCAGGAAGCTGTTGCGGCTGGCGCGATAGATCGCTTCGTGAAAATTGCGATTGTCCGCGTAGTACTGCTCGCTGTCGCCTTCGCGCGCCGCAATCTCGCAGGCCCGGTGAGCGGTCTCCATCGCCGCGTCATTGTCCGGCGTCAGTCGACGCGCGGCCAACCGTCCGCAGGCGCTTTCGATCTCGGCCATGGTCTCGAACATCTCGAACAGCCGGGTCGGTGACGGAACGCTGACGATGGCGCCGCGGCGCGGGCGGACATCGATGAAGCCTTCGGCGCCGAGCTGAAGCAGCGCCTCCCGAATCGGGGTGCGCGACACCCCGAATCGCTCCGCGAGCGAGGCCTCGTCCAGGCGATCGCCCGGCAGGAATTCCCCTGCAATCACAGCGTCTTCGATCGACTGCTTCAGTCTGAAGGCCTGGCTCATTGTATACACCTGATCCTGCAGTTCCATACCACAGACTTGACAAAACATACAGCATGCAGTTCATATATGAATTGTATGCAAGATTAGAAATAAAAAATGCAATCTAGCAACGGGAGGTATGGAATGAGGATTTCAAGACGCCAAGCCCTGGCGCTGGGGATCGCAGCCCCGGCACTGCTCCACTTCGGAGAGGCGCGTGCGGCCACGGCCCTAAAGATCTCGCACCAGTTTCCGGGAGGCACCGCGACCGAGGGCGATTTCCGTGACCGGCTCTGCCGGCGCTTCGCGGCCCTGATCCAGGAGCGCAGCAAGGGCGCGATGACCGCCGAGATCTATCCGGGCTCGTCGCTGATGAAGACCAACGCGCAGGTCTCGGCGATGCGCAAAGGCGCGCTCGACATGAGCCTCATTCCGATCTCCTACGCCGGCGGCGATCTTCCCGAACTCAACATCGGCCTGATGCCGGGCCTCGTCACCGGCTACGACGAAGGCCTCGGCTGGAAGAACAAGCCGATCGGCCAGGAGTTCAGCAAGTTTCTCGCCGCCAAGGGCCTCGTCATCGTCACCTGGATCTGGCAGGCCGGCGGCGTCGCCAGCCGCGCGCGTCCGCTGGTCGAGGTCGGCGATGCCAAGGGCATGAAGGTCCGCGGCGGCTCGCGCGAGATGGATCTCGTGCTGCAGGCGGCCGGCGCCTCGGTGCTGTCGCTTCCCTCCAACGAACTCTACGCGGCGATGCAGACCGGCGCGTGCGATGCCGCCCTCACCTCGTCCACCAGCCTGACCTCGTTCCGTCTGGAAGAGCTCGCCAAGCATCTGACGACCGGGCGCGCCAAGAGCTACTGGTTCATGCTCGAGCCGCTCGTGATGTCAAAGGCGGTGTTCGACCGGCTTTCGAGCGAGGAGCGCGACATCATCGTCTCGGTCGGCGCCGAGCTCGAAGCGTTCGGCCGCACTGCTGCGGTGGAGGACGACGTTCGCGTGGCCAAGGTCTACCAGGCCGCCGGCGCAACGGTGCACGATCTCGACGACAAGACGGTTCAGGCGTGGCGGGAGCTTGCACGCGACACGGCCTGGAAGGACTACGCCAACAAGAACGAGAACTGCGCCCGCCTGATCAAGCTTGCCATGGAGGCCGGCTCATGAGCGCGCACGGCATCGATCTCGGCCATTCAGCCACAGTGACGGCGGCACGGCCCGGCTCCCCGGTGGGACGGATCGCCCGCGCGATGACCCTGCTCAACAGGACGATCGTCGTGCTCTGCTCGATCGCGCTCATCGTCGCGAGCACGATCCTGAGCTACAGCGTCGCCGCGCGCTACTTCTTCAATGCGGCGACCTACTGGCAGGACGAGGCCGCGGTGTTCCTGCTGGTCGGCGCCACGTTCCTGTCCACCGCGTTCGTGCAGGCCGGGCGCGGCCATATCGGCATCGAGGCTCTCACCGGCTATCTGTCGAAGCGTGGCAATGCGATCCGCATGCTCGCGGTCGACACGGCGAGCCTGCTGTTCTGCTGCTTCTTCGCCTGGAAATCCTGGACGCTGTTCCACGAAGCCTGGGTGGACGGACAGGTGTCCGGATCGACCTGGGCGCCGCCACTGTGGATTCCCTACAGCATGATGTCGCTGGGCATGACGCTGATGACGCTGCAGATCGCGCTTCAGCTCGCCGCGAGCGTCGACGCATGGAGGAGCAAATGAGCACGCTTGCCGTCGGACTGATGTATGGTGGTGCGACCCTCGCCGTCATGGCCTCGGGCATGCCGATCGCGCTGGCGCTCGGCGCGGTCGCCGTCGTCTTCATGTATTACTTCATGCCCGCCGCATCGCTCGATACGGTAACGCAGAACGTCTACGAGGAGATGGCCTCGATCACGCTGCTGGCGATTCCGCTCTTCATCCTGAAGGGCGCCGCGATCGGCAAGTCGAAGGCGGGACAGGACCTCTACAGCGCGCTGCATGTCTGGATGGGCCGCATTCCCGGCGGTCTCGGCATCGCCAACGTCTTCGCCTGCGCGCTGTTCGCCGCGATGGCGGGATCGTCTCCGGCCACCTGCTCGGCGATCGGCTCGGCCGGCATCCCGGAGATGCGCAAACGCGGCTATTCCGGCGGCTTTGCTGCGGGCGTGATCGCCTCCGGCGGCACGCTGGGCATCCTGCTGCCGCCCTCGATCACCATGATCCTCTACGCGGTCGCCGCGGAGCAGTCGCTCGGCCGTCTCTTCCTTGCCGGCATCGGGCCGGGCCTTCTCCTGGTGCTGCTGTTCGCAACCTATGCGGTGCTGAGGTTCAAGGCCGAATACAAAGCGGCACAGCGCGCCTATGCGGCCGATCCGGCGCAGCATCCGATCCTGTCGAACGAACGCTTCACCATGGCGATGCGGTTCGGCGCGCTGCCGCGCGTGCTGCCCTTCGTGGTGCTGCTCAGCGGCGTCATGATCGCGCTCTATGGCGGCTACGCCACGCCGTCGGAAACCGCCGGCCTCGGCGGCATCCTGGCGCTGGTCCTGATCGCCTCGATCTACGGCGTGTGGCGCCCGCGGGATCTCGGCCCGATCCTGGAATCGACGCTGAAGGAATCGACCATGCTGATGCTGATCATCGGCATGTCGCTGCTCTACTCCTACGTGATGAGCTATCTCCACATCAGCCAGGGGGCGGCGCAGGCGATCGTCGCGATGCAGCTGTCGCGATGGGTGCTGCTGGGCGCGATCCTGGTGCTGGTGGTCGTGCTCGGCTTCTTCCTGCCGCCGGTCTCGATCATCCTGATGACCGCCCCGATCATCCTGCCGCCGCTCAAGGACGCAGGCTTCGACCTGATCTGGTTCGGCGTGGTGATGACGATCGTGATGGAGATGGGCCTCATCCATCCGCCGGTCGGCCTCAACATCTTCGTCATCAGGAACATCGCGCCCGACATCCCGTTGCGGGACGTGATCTGGGGAACGCTGCCTTTCGTCCTGCTGATGGCGCTCGCGGTCGTCCTGCTGTGCCTGGTGCCGTCGATCTCGACCTTTCTGCCCAACCTCGTGATGGGTCCGCCATCGCGATAACCCGAGGAGGCACGAACCATGCTGAACGACATCCGATCCGGACGCATTGCGCCGCCCGAATTCCTGCAAGGGCTGATCGATACGTTGACACAACGCGGCCGCGCGGTTCTCGGCATCAAGCCGGATCGCGAGGCGAGCGAGGATCGCGACCTCGCGCTTCTGGGCGAGGCGCTGCTGTCGCGGCGCGGCGAGGCCTCCGGCGTTGCGATCGCGCAATCGCTGCTTGCGGCGTTCGAAGCCGCGGCCGAGCCGCAGCGGCTCAAATTTCTATCCTCCCTCGCCGACCGGTTCGGGCCGGACCGTCGCGCGATCGAGCTCGCGATCGCCGCCTACCAGCGCAAGGAGGGCGGCGACGGCAGCAAGCTCGAGGCGCTCCATGCCGCCGCGGAGCCGCGCCGGCAGGAGCTGATCCGGCGCCTCAACCTCGCGCCCGGCGGAACGTCATCCCTCGTGCGGATGCGTGAGGTGCTGCTCTCGCTGCTGCGCGAGCATCCCGAGCTCCAGGCCGTCGACGACGATTTCGTCCATCTGTTCTCGTCCTGGTTCAACCGGGGTTTTCTCGTGCTGCGACCGATCGACTGGACCACCTCGGCGAACATCCTGGAGAAGATCATCAGGTATGAGGCCGTCCACGCCATCCAGGACTGGGACGATTTGCGCAACCGGCTCGAGCCGCCGGACCGCCGCTGCTACGCGTTCTTTCACCCGCAGCTGGTCGACGAGCCGCTGATCTTCGTCGAGGTCGCACTCACAAAAGAGATTCCCGGCGCGATCGGACCGCTGCTGGACAAGTCGCGCCAGGCGATCGCCGCGCGCGAGGCGACCACCGCCGTGTTCTACTCGATCTCGAACACGCAAAAGGGCCTTGCCGGCGTCTCCTTCGGCAATTTCCTGATCAAGCAGGTGGTGCAGGATCTCGCCCGCGAGCTGCCGAACCTGAAGACCTTCGTCACCCTGTCGCCGGTGCCCGGCTTTGCCGGCTGGGTCCGGCGCGAGCTCAAGTCCGAGGCGTCCAGCGCAATCGACGAGGACACAAGGCGCGCGCTGGCCGCGCTCGATGACGGCGGCGACATTACGCAGACAAAGGAGCCGATCACTGCGCTCGCGGCCTATTACTTCCTCAAGGCGAAGCTGCCGTCGGGCAAGCCGGTCGATCCGGTCGCCCGCTTCCACCTCGGCAACGGCGCGCGCCTGGAGCGGCTGAATTTCCTGGGCGACGGCTCCGCCAAGGGCATGAAGCAGTCGTACGGGCTGATGGTGAACTATCTCTACGCGCTCGAGCACATCGAGGCGAACCACGAAGCCTTTGCGGAAGCCGGCACCGTGGTGGCGTCCGACAAGGTGAAGAAGGCACTTCGCGCGAAATTGTCGTCGCGCGACCTCGTTCCCAGTCCTCACACCAACTCGCAACGGAAGATCTCGTCATGACCTCGAACCTGTACGATCGCCTGCTCGCCGGCGCGGAGTCCGACCGGTCCATCTGCATCGAGAAGGACGACGGCGCGGCGTTGAGCTATGCTGACCTTGCTGCGCTAAGCGGCAGGTTCGCGAACTTCCTCGCGGGGATCGGCATCGGCCCGAACCACCGTGTCGCGGCCAAGGTGGAGAAATCCGTTGAGGCCGTCGCGCTCTATCTTGCGACGCTGCGCGCCGGCGCGGTCTATCTGCCGCTCAACACCGCCTATACGCCGACTGAGACCGAGTATTTCATCCGCGACGCGCAGCCGACATTGATCGTATGCGATCCCAAAGAAGAAGCCGATCTGCGCGCCATCGCCGCCAAGGCAGGCGGCCGGGTCGAGACACTCGATCACCGCGGCAAGGGTTCGCTCGCGGATGCCGCGGCAGACTTCCCGGCTGGATTTGACACCGTCGCCAGGACGAACGACGACCTCGCAGCCATTCTCTACACGTCGGGCACGACCGGCCGCTCGAAGGGGGCCATGCTGACGCACGGCAACCTTTCTTCGAACGCCCTGACGCTCGTCCAGGAGTGGCGCTATTCGAGCAAGGACGTGCTGATCCATGCCCTGCCGATCTATCACGTTCACGGGCTCTTCGTGGCCTGCAACGTCACCTTCGCCGCACGGGCGCGCATCCTGTTCATGCAGAAGTTCGACGCCGAACGCATTCTGGCGACGATGGCGCGCAGCACCGTTCTGATGGGTGTGCCGACCTTCTATGTCCGCCTGCTCGAGAGCACTGACCTGAACGAGCGCACCACCGCCAACATGAGGCTGTTCGTCGCCGGCTCGGCGCCGCTTCTGGCCGAGACTCACCGGGCCTGGAAGGCGCGGACCGCGCACGCGATCCTGGAACGCTACGGCATGACCGAGACCGGAATGATCGCCTCCAATCCCTATGAGGGGGCTCGCATTGCCGGCTCGGTCGGCCGGCCGCTTCCCGCCGTCGAGGTTCGCGTCACCGATCCCGAGACGGGCGCGATCCTCCCCGTCGGCGACGTCGGCATGATCGAGGTGAAGGGGCCCAATGTATTTGCCGGCTACTGGAACATGCCGGACAAGACGGCCGCCGAATTCCGTAGCGACGGCTTCTTCATCACAGGCGATCTCGGCAAGCTCGACACGCAGGGCTATCTGTACATCGTCGGCCGCGGCAAGGATCTCATCATCACCGGCGGCTTCAACGTCTATCCGAAGGAGATCGAGACCGAGATCGACGCCATTGACGGGGTGTCGGAAAGCGCCGTCGTCGGCGTGCCGCACGCCGATTTCGGCGAAGGCGTCACCGCCGCCGTGGTTCGGTCGCCCAATTCGTCGGTGGACGAGCGCGCCATTCTCGACGCGCTGTCGGGGCGGCTCGCCAAATTCAAGCAGCCCAAGCGCGTCATCTTCGTGGAGACCTTGCCGCGCAACACCATGGGCAAGGTGCAGAAGAATCTGCTGCGCGAGCGCTTCGCCACGATTTACACGACCAAGGCCGGCTAGATCGAGCAGCGCCGGGAGCAGCAGGCTGCGTGCTGCAAGTGTGGCCATTTCCGGGCCGCGGCAACGAATCTGTCGCCGGAGCAACACTACGAAACTTGATGCGTTTGCACGGGACGGGTTAGCGTTGCCTCGCGGCCTTAGAACTTCCCCAAGTTCCTCTAGATCGCACTGGACCGCCGCCTGAACGTTTCAGCCGGCGGTCCAGTCCAGCCGCATCAGCTAGATGATGCCGCTCTGCCGAAGTGCTTCGATCGCAGCCGTGTCGTAGCCGAGCTCGGCGAGGACGCGATCGGTATGCTCACCGAGCGTGGGCGGGCGCGACGCGATCTCTCCCGGTGTCTCCGACAGCCGCACGGCGGCGCGCATCACCGGCGCGGGTTTCGGCAAGCCCGGATAGTCAACATCCTGCATGAAGCCGGCGGCGCGGATGTGCGGATGATCGAGCGCCTGTTGCGGGCTCAGCACGGGCCCGGTCGGGATCATCGCCTTGCCCAGCGTGTCGACGGCCTCCTGCGTGGTGCGCTCGGCGCACCAGCGCGCCATCCGCTCGCTGATGATCGGACCATTGTTGCCGCGGCTGATGTCGTCGGCAAAACGCGGATCGTTCAGCCATTGCTCCTCCTCGCCCATCAGCTTCGCCCAGCGCTTGAACAGCGGATGGCCCGTGACCTGGCACAGCACCCAGCCGTCCTTGGTGCGATAGATGTCGGCGGGCGCGGCGGTCTGGCCGAGATTTCCGGTCGGAACGCGGTTGACGCTGATGACGGCCTGCTCGATCAGCGTGGCATTGGTGAAGGACAGCGCGGTTGCCAGCAGCGCGCCCTCGACGATCTGCCCGCGGCCGGACTTGCCGCGCTCGAGCAGCGCCGCGAGCGTCCCGAACGCGCAATGCAGCGCGGTTCCGAAATCGACCCAGTTCACCGCGGCGCGGTAGGGCGGATCGCCGGTCCCGGTCATGTACACCGAGCCCGACATGACTTGGCCGACACCGTCGAAGCCGACGCGGTCGGACCATGGTCCCGGTCCGCCGAACGCCGTTGCCGTCGTCAGGATGATGTCCGGCTTGATCGCCTTCAGCGAGTCGTAATCGAGCTTCATCGCGCGCAGGGTCTGCGGCGGCAAGTTGGCGACGACGACGTCGGCGGTCGCGATCAGGCGGCGCATCACCTCCTGCCCTTCCGGCGTCATCGGATCGAGCGTGATGCACTTCTTGTTGCGATTGATCTGGAGGAACAGCGCACCTTCGCCGCCCTCACCGACCGGCGCGACGAAGCGGTCCTCGCTGCCGTCGCGCTTCTCCACGCGAATGACCTCGGCCCCGAATTCGGCCAGCAGGGTCGCGCAATACGGCCCCGCGATATAGCGCCCGAAATCGAGGACGCGAACGCCCGCCAAAACTCCTCCCATCGGTCCCTTCCTTACTCTTATGTTCGCGCCAGATTACAGGGGCTGGCTGCCACGGCAAGGCGGCGACGGGCATGGTGCGCTGCCCCGCAAGATGTGATCGGAGACAGTTTCGGCTGGCGGAAATTCTGCTCTAATATGGTCTACCCGCCCCAACGAGAAACACACAGCCATGCCGCAACAATTCGATCGATCCGCAGAAGATCTCGGCAACGCGATTCATTTCGAGCATGTCAACATCCAGGTCCCGGACCAGCGTCTGGCGACATTATTCTACGTCACGGGACTGGGGCTCACCCGCGATCCCTATCTGATGGTGTCCGACACCAACATGTGGATCAACGCCGGACAGAGCCAGTTCCACCTGCCGAGCGGCAGGCCGCAGGTGCTGCGCGGCCATACCGGCCTCGTCATCGAGGGACGCGAGGCGCTGCTGGCGCGTCTGGCGTCGGTTGCGAAGAAGCTCGAAGGCACCGCCTTCGCCTTCACCGAGCACAACGATCATGTCGAGGCCGTCTGCCCGTGGGGCAACCGCATGCGCGTTCATGAGCCGGACGCGGCGCGGTTCGGCCGCATCACGCTCGGCATTCCCTATGTCGAATTCGACGTGCCGATCGGAACGGCGCCGGCGATCCGCGCCTTCTATCCGGAGGTCATGGGCATGCCCGCATCCTTGCGCAATGGCGACGGCACGGTTGCGGCGGTGAAGACCGGCCGCGACCAGCACCTCTTGTTCCGCGAGACCGACCGGCCGCAGGGCGACTATGATGGGCACCACGTTCAGATGTACATTACCGACTTCTCCGGCCCGTACCGCAAGCTGCTCGCACGCAACCTGATCTCGCGTGAGGACAACCAGTATCAATATCGCTTCTGCGACATCGTCGATCTCGACAGCGGCAAGAAGCTGTTCACGGTCGAGCACGAGGTGCGAAGCGCGACCCATCCGATGTTCATGCGGCCGATGGTCAATCGCAATCCCGCGGTCAACAACCGCAATTATGCGTACGGCCATGATCAGACGTCGTGGGCGATGGGGCCGGATCAGTACGACGGATAGCGCGTTCAGGCTTCGCGGTAATCGAGCAGCATCAGTCCGACCAGGATGAAGGCGACGGGCCAGATCCAGGCCGCCGCACGGCTGACCCGCCCTTCGAGCCGCAGCTCGAGCCAGCGCGCCCAGCCGGCGGCGACACCGCAGAGCGCAAGCGGGGTGTGGCTCATCTCGATGAGCAGCTGGTCCTTGATGTTGGCGATCGCATGGGAATGCGTGAGCAACAACGCGCCGCCGAGCGCCGTGGTCAGGGGAAACACCAGGGCTGCCCGCCCGGCCTTGCTGCCGCGTAAGCGCACGCGCCATTCGAACAGGCCGAACACGGCAATGAGCAGCACGAAGATGCGATGCTGCGCCACCTCGGGATCGCGCAGCGACTCGAAGAAGCCGGCAGGGCCGAGCGGCCAGGCCTGCTCGTCGGCGCGGAAGAACAGGAAGGCCGCCATCACAAGGAAGAGCAGCGGCCAGTGCCGCGCCCAGCGGCCCCAGCGAAAATGCTCGACGAGCGCCAAGAGCCCGATCAACACCACGAAGACCCCGGCCCAGTGATGGTTGTACTCGGACCACGCGATGTCTTCGGCATTGCGCGGCAGGATCGTGCCCTCGCCGGAAACGTAGGCCGCCTGTGCGTTGGCGCGCCCGGCATCGGCGAGCGTGATCTTCGCCTGGAGCTGCGCGACCGTGAGCTTGTCGTAATCCGGGCTGGTCAGGCGCGGCGGCCATTGCGGCGTGGCGCGCTCGACGATCTCATGCCAGGCGAGGCGATCGTGGGGGAGATCCGCCCCCGGCGGCAATGAGGTCAGGGACGCGGCGGCAAGCAGCACGGTGAGGCCGATGCCGATCTCGACCTCGGCGAAACGCTTCAGGCGCAGGATCGGCGTCGTGGGGTCGCGGCGCAGACGTTCGACCAGGAAGTAGTTGCCCGCGCCGAGCGCCAGCAGCATCAAGAGCAGGCCGAGCTTGGCCAGGGTCATGACGCCATAGGCGGTGCCGTAGATCGCCGCGACCGAGCCGATATAGCTCGCCGCCATGACGAGGCCGCCGCAGATGATCGCGGCGACCGCGGCCATCGACATCAGCGAATAGCGGCGCGCGATCAGGCGCCAGTCGCCGGCGTCCTTGCAGCCATTCAGCGCGATCAGGAAATAAGGCAAACCGCCGATCCAGACCGCCGCCCCCGCCATGTGGCCGGCGTCGGACAGCAGCAGCGGCCAGCGCACGTCCGGCCGGCTGGCCGCATGCGTGAGCCGGGTCTGCATCGCCAGCGCCAGCACCGACAAAGCGAGAAGCGCGGCCGACCGCAGCCGGTGCGCGGGACCGTTGGCCAGGACGGCGATGCCGACTGCGCAAGCCGCGATCACGAGATCAGCACGGCCGAAATCGGCACCGACCGCCTCGCTCCAGGGCACCTGGAGCGTCCCGACCAGCGCGGCCGCGTTGAGCGCCAGCGAGGCGACGGTGAGGAGCGCCCATGCGGCGGCGCTGAACCGCAGGAACGTACGGCATCGCTCCTCGATCGTGAGGCCACAGACTGAGAGCTGCGGCTGCAACGGGCCCCACAGCAACAGCTGAAATGCGAGACCGCCGAGGGTGAAGGACTGGGCGATCAGGATCAGGCCCCGCAGGACCACCGACAGATAGCCGAAAATGTCGAGGAGCAGGTACACGTCAGTGGACGGTGAACGGAATGTCGCCGCGGGTGATGTGGCCGTCGACGCTCAACACCTGCCAGCGCAGGTGCCATGCCCCCGCCGGCAGCAGCGTCGCATCGGCATTGAGCTCGTCGGCGGGCGCAATCGGGCGCCGGCGTCAGGACGCGCGGTGCGCCGTCCGGCGCCAGCAGCGTCAGTTTGGAGCGTGCGCGATCGATCCGGCTGTTGAAGTGCAGGCGGATCGCGACGGTGTCGCCGGATATTGTTGCGCCGCTTGCCGGCGAGGACGAGACGATGATGGCGTGGGCCTGGGATGCGTTCGGATGAGCAAGAAACCACAGGGCAGATAGAACGAACGCGATTCGGAAGAACGCGCGCATGATGCTCACTCGCTGTCGACAGCCGTCTGTTTCACCCGCCCCCTGGCGCGTGATCTTTACCGGACGCTATGTTGGCGCGAGTTGGCTGTTCGCAAGGGCGCGAGGAATTCTGATCTGATCACGGATCGCGGAAAGCCGCCGATTGTTGCCGTTGCGACACACCGAGGTGCGATCACCCCGGCGCGGCGTCCCTGCTCAGCTCGTCAGGACCAACCATTTGCCGCCGGTCGCCCGGAGCCATACGGCGATAGAGCATGACGGAGACGAGCCATGCGATCGCGAACAGCGCGATCACGGCAAAGCCGACATTGGCGAGCGAATCGTTGAGGGCCTCGACCAGCGACCATGGCCCGCCCGACAGGCCGAGCCGGTCCGCGACCAGGCCGAGCGCCTCGATGCCGCCGATGAACAGCGCGACCGCGACGGAGGCGCCGGTGATGGTGAGGTTGTACCAGAGCTTGCGCTGGGGATCGACGAAGGCCCAGCGATAGGCGCTCACCATCAGTGCGGAGTCGGCGGTGTCGACCAGCGCCATGCCGGCGGCGAACAGCGCGGGGAAGACCAGCACATGCGCGAGCGAGACACCGCGCGCGGCTTCGGTGGCGGAGATGCCGAGCAGGCCGATCTCGGTCGCGGTGTCGAAGCCAAGTCCGAACAGCAGCCCGAGCGGATACATGTGCCAGGGTTTTGTGACGAGGCGGAACATCGGGGCGAGCAGCCGCGCCAGGAAGCCGCGCGACGCGAGCAGCGCCTCGAGCTGCGCGGCGTCGTGGACGCCCTGCTCGCGCACCTCGCGCAGGATCCGCCACAGCCCGGTGAAGATGGCAAGATTGATTGCCGCGATCACCAGCAGGAATAGCGCCGACACCGAGGTGCCGATCAGGCCGCCGATCTCCTTGAGCAGGCTGTCGCCGCCGAGGCTCACGACACCGAGCGCGAGCAGCATGGTCGCGACCAGGACGACGGTGGAATGGCCGAGCGCAAAATACAGACCGGCGCTGCGCGGCGTATCGCCCGCCTGCATCAGCTTGCGCACGACGTTGTCGATCGCGGCGATGTGGTCGGCATCGACGGCATGGCGCAGGCCGAACACCCAAGCCAGCAGCGCGGTCGCCATCACGGTCGGCCGGTCGCCGAACGCTACGAAGGCGAAGGCCCATGCGGCGACGTTGGCGGCAATCAGCCCGCCGAACAGCACGCCGGGCTCGAACGCCTGCCTTACGACACCACCTGACCGAACCACGCCACCTCCAAGTATGATGTTTATATCAATCCATCATACTGGCCGGCAAGAGCCCTCGCCATGTTCGCCTCACGTAGCCGATCGCCCGGAAACGCGCATCTCGTGGACACTTCGGATGCCAGCTCCCCCTCGCCGGCAGGGCCATCGCATATGAAGAAGAGTGGCGGATAGCTCGCCCACGGTGCATCCTTCGAGACGCCCGCCGATGGCGGGCCCTCAGGATGAGGGCGGAGTGCGCGGCAGCAATTTCAAGGGGCCAATGCTGCTTAGCCTCATCCTGAGGGCCCGCTGGAAGCGGTCGTCTCGAAGGACGAGGCGCTTGCTCAGGCCGCCACCAAGACGCCATCTGCGATAGCCCTACTCTCGCCTGCAGCAACGAGGGCCGGAACCACAATCCGACACAGGCGCGTTCGTCATTTCGCCGCAGGGTATCCCTTTGACTCCACGGCATCAGGCGTCCCAAGCTAGGGTGCACGTAACTTGCATGCCGGTGACGACTTTTTCTTTGTGACGGTGGAGGTCATCTGATGAACGAAAACGACATCCGGGGTCTGATCGCGGAGGTGAAGCAAGGCACGCTGTCGCGACGCTCGTTCATCCGGACCATGGCTGCGGTCGGGATCGCAGCGCCGGTCGCAAGCCAGATCCTGCTCTGGAACGACGTGGCGATGGCGGATGCGACGCTCGAGTACAAGCCGACCAAGGCCGGCGGCGGCGGCGCGCTGAAGATCCTGCTCTGGCAGGCGCCCACCCTGCTCAATCCGCATTTCGCGCTCGGCACCAAGGACCAGATCGCCGCGCGCATCTTCTTCGAGCCGCTCGCCGGCTGGGACAAGGACGGCAATCTCGTCCCCTGCCTTGCCGCAGAGGTTCCGACCAAGGCGAACGGCGGCCTTGCGGCCGACGGCCTGAGCGTGATCTGGAAGCTGAAGCAGGGCGTCAAATGGCATGATGGCAAGCCCTTCACCGCCGACGACGTCGTCTTCACCTGGCAATACGCGGCGGATCTCGCAACCGCGGCCTACACCACGGGCTCCTACAAGGACATCAAGGTCGAGAAGATCGACGACCACGCCGTCAAGGTGATCTACAAGGCGCCGACGCCGTTCTGGGCCGATCCGTTCGTCGGCGGCCAGGTCGGTCAGATCCTGCCGAAGCATCATTTCGGCGATTATATCGGCGCAAAGTCACGCGAGGCTCCCGGCAATCTGAAGCCGATCGGCACCGGCCCATACAAATTCGTCGAGTTCAAGCCGGGCGACCTGATCCGCGCCGAACGCAATCCCGACTATCACATCAAGAACCAGCCGCATTTCGACACGCTCGAAGTCAAGGGCGGCGGCGACGCGGTCTCTGCGGCGCGCGCCGTGCTGCAGACCGGCGAATACGACTTCGCCTGGAACATGCAGGTGGAGGAGGAAGTCCTCAAGCGCATGGAGGCGGGCGGCAAAGGCAAGCTCGACATCACGCCTTCCGGCAATGTCGAGTTCATCATCCTCAACACGACGGACCCCTGGACCGAGGTCGACGGCGAGCGTTCGAGCGTCAAGACCAAGCACCCGACGCTGTCCGATCCCGCCGTTCGCCGCGCGATCAATCTCTTGATCGACCGCGATTCGATCCAGAAATTCATCTACGGACGCGGCGCCATCGCAACCGCAAGCTTCGTCAACGCGCCCAAGCAGTTCAAGTCCCCCAAGCTGAAATACGAGTTCGACATCGACAAGGCCAACAAGATCCTCGACGAGGCCGGCTGGACCAGGGGCGCGGATGGCATCCGCGAGAAGGACGGCAAGAAGCTCAAATACGTGTTCCAGACCTCGACCAACTCCCCGCGGCAGAAGACGCAGGCCATCATCAAGCAGGCCTGCCAGAAGGCCGGCATCGAGATCGAGGTCAAGGCAGTCACCGCATCGGTGTTCTTCTCCTCCGATGTCGGCAATCCCGACACCTATTCGAAATTCTACGCCGACATGGAGATGTACAACACGACGCAGCCGCAGCCCGATCCGGAGCGCTTGCTGAACCAGTGCGTCTCCTGGGAGATTGCCACCAAGGACAACAAATGGCTCGGCCGCAACAATTCGCGCTATTCCGATCCCGAAGCCGACAAGGCCTACAAGGCCGCGCAGAACGAGCTCGACCCGGTCAAGCGCGCCGCGCTGCTGATGAAGGTCGACGAAATCTTCTGCGAGGCCCACGTGTTCCTGCCGCTGCTCTCGCGCCATATCGTCAACGCCAGCGTCAACAGCCTGATGATCGACATCTCGGGCTGGGACACCATCACGTGGAATCTGGCGAGCTGGTATCGGAGCTCGTAGCCCGCTATGAATGCGTTTGTCGTCGCGCTTCGAAATTCAGCGCGGATGGCTGAACAGGTCCGTCGTGGCGTCATCGACTGCGATATCGACCAGCGCGGGACCGTTTGAAGCCAGCGCTTCCGCCAGGATGCGGTCGACATCGCCGGCATCGGTGACGCGCTGGCCAGCGCAACCCATTCCCCTGGCGAGCGCGACGAAGTCGAGCCCGGGCAGGTCGATCCCGGGCGGGCGATGTGCCTGCATGAGCCGGCTGAAAGCACGCATCGCGCCATAGCCTGAATTGTTCATGATCACGAAGGTGATCGGCAGCTGGCGTTGCGTGGCGGTCCAGATCGCCTGGATGCAGTACATCGCCGACCCGTCGCCGATCAGGGCGACGATGCGGCGGCCGGGCCGTGCCAGTGCGACGCCGACGGAGGCCGGCAGGCTGTAACCAAGTCCGCCGCTCGCCATGGTGTAGAAACTATCCGCGCCGCGCATAGGCAGGAATTGCTGGATCGCGGGGCGATGCGACGGCGCCTCCTCGGCCACAATGGCATCACGTGGCATCAGCGCCGACAAGCGGCTCAGCGCATAGGCCGGCGGAATCGGATTTTGCGCCGCAGGCGCGGCAGGCCGCGCCGGCGCGGCCGGCACCTCGCGCCCTGCGATGTCGGGCAGCGCCGACTGAAGCGCGACGAGCGCCTTCGGAAGCGTGCTGATGATGGTGTCGCCGACGGCCGCAGACGCGGCCTCGGTCGGATCGTCGGTGATCTGCCAGACCGGCGTTCCGTCATCGAGCAATTCGCATTGCCCTTCGACGTGAAAGGTGAACACGGGCGCACCGACCACGACGATCAGATCGGCGCCGCGCAAGGCACGGGCGAGCCCTCCCGGCGCGGCCGGAAGGAAGCCTGCAAATTGCGGATGCAGCTCCGGAAAGCTCGAGCGGCTCGACATCGGGCTTGCCCAGACGGCCGCCCGCGCCCGCTCGGCGACCGCAACCATTGCGTCGACACAGCCATTGCGATCGATCTCGGGGCCAACAACGAAGACAGGTCGCTTGGCCGCTCCGATCGCTGCGCCGAGCCGAACAATCGCCGCCGGATCGGGGGCGAACTCCGTCGCGATGTGGCGCACCGGCGGCGCGACTGCAGGCCGTGCCCAATCGTCCGACGGCACCGACACGAAGGTCGGACCGCGCGGATGCTGCATGGCCGTCAGGAAAGCCTGTGCAATGGCCGCCGGAACATCCTCAGGCCGCGCCGGCTCCGCACTCCATTTCACATAGGGCTTTGGAAACTGCTCGGCATCCTCGGCGAAGAGATAAGGCCGCATCCGCAGCAGACTGCGCGCCTGCTGTCCTGACGTCACGACCATCGGCGTCTTGTTGCGAAACGCCGTGAAGAGATTGCCGAGGGCGTGGCCGAGCCCGGCTGCCGAGTGCAGATTGACGAAGGCCGGCCGCCCCGTCGCCTGCGCATAGCCGTCGGCCATGCCGACGACGCAGCCTTCCTGCAGGCCCAACACGTAGTCAATGTCGTCGGGCCAGTCGCCGAGGAAAGCGAGCTCCGTGGAGCCCGGATTGCCGAAGACACGATCGACGCCGAAGGAGCGAAGCACACCGAGGGTCGCTTCCCGAACCGTGAGAACTTTCGAATTCATGAACAGACGTCCTGGTGGGCTTCGCTTGCGGCGTGGTTAGAAAGGATAGTGCTGCGGCTGCGTCTCGATCGTGATCCAGCGCAGATCGGTGAACTCGGCGATCCCGGCCTGGCCGCCGAAGCGGCCGTAGCCCGATCCCTTCACGCCACCGAACGGCATCTGCGCCTCGTCATGCACGGTCGGGCCGTTGACGTGGCAGATGCCGCTTTCGATGCGCTGCGCCACCGTCAGCGCACGCGCGACGTCGCGGCCGAACACCGCCGCCGAGAGGCCATACTCGGTGTCGTTGGCGAGCCGCACGGCCTCGTCGACGCCGTGGGCACGGATCACGGAGACGACCGGACCAAAACTCTCCTCGGTATAGATGCGCATGCCTGATACGACGCGGTCGAGCACGGTCGCCGGAACGACCGTGCCGGCGCGGTCTCCGCCGGCGAGCTTGACGGCGCCCTTGGCGACGGCGTCGTCGATCAGCGCGACGACGTGCTTGGCGGGAGCTTCATCATTCATCGAGCCGACGACCACCGGGCCCGAGCGCGGGTCACCGGCCGGAAGCGCGCTCGCCTTCTTCGCGAGCTTCTCGACAAAGGACGCGGCCACGGCCTCGTCGACGATCACGCGCTCTGTCGACATGCAGACCTGGCCTTGGTTGATGAAGGCGCCGAACGCCACGGCCGCGACGGCGGCATCGAGATCGGCATCGTCGAGCACGACCAGCGGCGCCTTACCGCCGAGTTCGAGCAGCACCGGCTTGAGGTGGCGCCCGGCGAGCTCGGCGATGACGCGGCCGACCCGGGTCGAGCCGGTGAAGTTGATGCGCCGCACGGCGGGATTGGCGATGAGACGTTCGACAACAGCCGGCGCATCGGCCGGCGCATTGGTGACGACGTTGACGACGCCGGGCGGGAAGCCCGCGTCCTTGAACACCTCGCCGACCAGCCGGTGCGTCCCCGGGCAGATCTCGGACGCCTTGAGCACCACCGTGTTGCCGCAGGCGAGCGGCGTCGCCACGGCGCGGACGCCGAGAATGATCGGCGCGTTCCACGGCGCGATGCCGAGGCACACGCCGGCCGGCTGGCGAACGGACATCGCGATGCAGCCCGGCTTGTCGGACGGGATCACCTCGCCCGCGATCTGCGTGGTCAGCGATGCCGCCTCGCGCAGCATGCCGGATGCGAGCTTGACGTTGAAGGCCGACCAGACCTCCGTCGTGCCGATCTCGGCCATCATGATCTTGATGAAGGCGTCGCGCTTGGCATCGAGCGCATCTGCCGCCTTCAGCAGCAGCGCGCGCCTCGCGTTCGGGCCGAGCGCCGACCATGCAGGCAATGCGGCGAAAGCCGCCGCGACCGCAGCGTCCGCATCCGATGTCGTCGCGGCGGCGGCCCGGCTCGCGACCTCCTGCGACAGCGGATTGCGCCGCTCGAACATCTTGCCGGAAGAAGCGGCCTGATCCTTGCCGTTGATGAGAAGACTGACGTCCATGAGAACCTCCCTGATGTCTTGCTGATGTCTTGGCAGGGCTGGGCTCAGCCGAGCAGCCGCGATTTGCTGGTTTCGTGCGCGAAGCCGAGTGCGATCATCGCCGCTAGCGCGAGCGCGACGTAATATCCCGTGATCGCGTAAGTGGAGCCCGTTTGCGCGAATAGGCTGGTGGCGACGAGCGGCGCGATACCGCCGCCGAGCACCGTGCCGAGCTGCTTGCCGATCGACACGCCGGTGAAGCGGATGCGGGTCGGAAACAGCTCGGGGAAATAGCTTCCTTCGGTGCTGAACATCAGCGGATGGATGATGCCCGCCGCCAGGATCACCGCACCCGTCACCAGCAGCGTGTCGCGGCTTGCGACCACGCCGTAGAACGCAAACATCGAGGCGGCCGCGAGCACGACGCCGGCGAGGAACAGGCGCTTGCGTCCGATCCGGTCGGACCATGCGCCGATCAGCGGCATGGCCACGAGCCCGACGAGATTGGCGAACAGCACGGCTTGCGTGATCACGTCCTTCTGGACACCGAGCTGGCGCGTCGCAAACGAAATGGTGAAGATGGCCGTCAGGTAGAAATAGGACGTCTGCGCCATCTCGGCGAAGAACACGATGAGAATCGGCCGCCAGTGTCCTCTGATTGCCTCGACGACCGGCACCGATTCGGACTCTTCAGCCTCGCGGAACGTCGTGCTCTCCTCGATGCGCCAGCGCATGTAGACGCCGAGCGCAACCAGCACCGCGCTGATCAGGAACGGAACGCGCCAGCCCCATGACAAAAGGTCCGCTTCCGGCAGCCGCGAGATCGCCAGCGCCGCAAACGAGGCAAGCACGACGCCGACCGGACCCGCGGCCTGGATCACCGCGGCCGAGAAGCCGCGCCGGTGGCCGGGCGCGGTCTCGATCGCCATGAGGATCGCCGCGGTGGACTCGCCGCCGAGCGCAAAGCCCTGAAGGAAGCGCAGCACGACGAGCGCGACGGTCGCGCCCAAACCCGCGCTGGCATAGGTCGGCAACAATCCGATCGACATGGTCGCAAGCCCCATCAGGAGCAGCGTGGACAACAGGACGGATTTGCGTCCCAGGCGATCGCCGAAATGACCGAACACGAGACCGCCGAGCGGACGCGCCAGAAATCCGACGGCGAACGTCGCGAAAACCGCGATGGTCGCCGTGAGCTGGTCGAACTTCGGAAAGAATAGTTGGTCGAACACCAGCGGCGCGATCAGGCCGTAGATGAAGAAATCGTACCATTCGATCGCGGTGCCGATGGTGCCGGCGATCAGGATGCGCCGGCGGCTGCTCGCGGTGTGCTCGGCGCCGACGGTGGCGGCATGATCGTCGTAGTCCTCGAATGCTCGTGTGGTCATGTCTCCTCCTCCGGTGTCTTGTCGTCTTGTTGTTATTGGCCGCACTGCCGCATTGGTGCGGCGGCGGAAATTGCTCAGCTTGCCAGCCGCGCGTCGTCGCTCGCGCCGTGCCCGAGCGCGCGAGCAAGGACACGCCCGATGTTTCCGGCCTGCGACGCGGCACCGCGCCATGCCACGATCTGGTCGGGACGTATCAAAGCGAGGTCCGCCTCATAGAGGTCGCGCAAGGATGCCGGCAGCGTGACGAGCTTCACGTCGACGCCAAGCTTGCGGGCGGCCTCCGCGACCGCAGCGCGAGCCGGCGCGACCTCGCCGAACTGGAGCAGCGTCCATTCGAACCCGAACAGGTCGTACAGGGACACGCTGTCCTCCAGCCAGGCATGCGGTGCGCGGCCGCCCGGACAGGCGCTCGGGATGTAGACGTTCGCAGCATCCGGTGGCGGCTGGCTGCCATCGGAGACGATGACCGGCGAGCCGTCGTAGCGCCCGCCGAAGGTGACGCCGGGGATATTGAACTCGGCACGGGCATGCTGTTCGAGATAGACGCCCGCGATCCGCCGCGCCTCGCCGCCGGCGTCCGTGGCGTCCTCGATCTCCGGTGCGGGCGCGAACAGACCGAGAGAGTCGGCAAAGCGCCGTGCATAATCGGTGTTGCGGAGCGCCACCGGTCGCCGCTCGACCTCGTAGCTGTCGAGCAGCGTCGCCGGGCTCACGCCATTGACGACGCTGGCAAGCTTCCAGCCGAGATTGACTGCATCCTCGATCGCCGTGTTGTAGCCGAGCCCGCCGGTCGGCGTGAACAGATGCGCCGCATCACCGCCGAGGAAGACCCTGCCCCGCTGCATCCCATTCGCGACCAGCGCGTGACCGGCGGTCCAGGTCAGGAACGACAGCACCTCGCATGCGATCGGCGCGCCGCAGGCACGCTGGAATGCGGCCGTGGCCTCGTTGACCGTGATCGCGCCCTCGTCTTCGCCCGGCCGAAGCTGCGTGTGAAACGCGAATTCGTCGCGCCCGTTCACCGATGCCATGAAAGCGCGGCGGTCGCCGTTGAAGCAATTGTACATCCACGCCTTGGCGTGCGGGATGCTGACGTAGAACTCCGGCGAACGAAGATAGACCGCCAGCATCCGCCCGCCCATGAAATCGCGCTGCGTCCCGGTCTCGCCGCCGTAAGCAATCCCGAGCGATTGCCGGACCATCGAGCGCGGCCCGTCGGCACCGACCAGGAAATCGGCCCGGACCTGGAAGCGGCTGCCATCGTCGAGACATTCGATGTCGCCGACGATGCCGTCGTTGTTTTCGACGTAGCCGATCAGCCGGTGACCGTAGTTGAGCTTGATGCCGGGGAGCCGTTCGGCATGGCGGCGCAGCACCGCCTCGACATATTTCTGCGAGACCCGATGCGGCAGCTCCGCCGCGCTCCAGGAGCCCGACATGCCCTTGATCAGCTCGCCCGCGCGCGACGATGACGGCAATGCAAAGCGCGCCAGCTCGTAACCGTTATAGCGCGTGAAGTAGGCAACGTCGGTCGGATAGTCCGCGGGCAGACCTTCGCGCCTGATCTCGTCGGCGAAGCCCAGGCGCCGATAATGCTCCATCGAGCGCGCCTGCGTCGCATTGGCTTGCGGATTGAATGCCGTGCCCGGCTTTTCATCGACCAGGATCGCGGACACGCCGCGGCGGCCAAGCTCGTTGGCCAGCATCAGCCCGCAAGGGCCCCCGCCCACGATGAGCACCGCGGCCGTCAGACGTGTTTCCAAGACGCTTCTCCCTACCAGCATTATCTTGCATGGTAAGGTAGCCTGACGATATCGTCAAGTAGCCTGACTAATCGGGATCGTCGAGCGTGTCGAACTTCGCGCCATAGACCGCCAGCCCCTTCAGGATCGCATCCATCGCGGCCTTGCCGAGCTCGGCGCGCATTTCCTGCTCGGCGATGTCGACTGCGTCCCGAAACGCATCCAGCCATTTGCGCCCCGCGGGCGTGAACATGACGATGCGCGCGCGCCGGTCGGTCGGGTCCGCGATGCGATCGACGAGGCCGAGCTCGGCACATTGGTCGACCAGTTCGCCCATCGCCTGCTTGCTCATGGAGGCGCGGCGGGCGAGCTCGGTGAGCCGCGTCCCCTCCACGTCGAGATTGCGGGTCAGGCTGACATGCGCGATGCGCGTCTCGTCGTGTCCGCGCTCGCTCATCAATTCGAGCACGCGGCCTTCGAAGCGCCGCACGGCGTTGTTGAGCAGGCGACCGATATTGGCATGCCGCCACGCGGTGCCGGATGTCCTGGATTTCACTGAATGCTTCCGAATCGACCGATCGAGATCGCGCGAGGCTAACACAACAGCCAGCCCGCGGGCGGCGTCGATCGAAACGCCGCCCGTCATCTCGTGTTCGGGCTTCCCGGGAGGAAAACGCCGTCTTACTGCGAGCGATCCGAGGTCCAGCCCTTGTACTCGGCGATGTTGTCCCTGGTCACGAGCTTGGACGGCAGGAGCTCGACGGTCGAGGCCGGCTTCTGGCCATTGAGAATGCCGACGCCGACCTGCACGGCCCGCCGCGCCATGAAGAACGGGTCCTGCGAAGCCGAGGCCTGGATCTGCGGCGACTGCGGATCCTTCAGCGCCGCCTCGATATCGGGCGCGCCGTCCACCGCGGTGATGACGATGCCCGTGCGGTTCTGCTGGCGCGCGGCAAGGTCGGTGCCGATCGCCTGCGGATCGTTGATGGCGAAGATGGCGTCGATCTTGGGGAAGCGCGTCAGATAACCCTGCGCGACGGTAAGACCGCCCTCGCGCGAGCCCTTGCCGTCCTGATCGCTGGACAGCACCTTGATGCCGGGATTCTTCGCGAAGACGTTCTTGCAGCCGACGACGCGGTCGATCACCGCGGAGACCTGCGGCCCGTTCTCGATGACCACGTCGCCCTTGCCGCCCAGCTTGTCGACGATGTACTGGCAGGAGATCTCGCCGGCCTGCACGTTGTTCGTGGTCACGGTGGCATCGGCACCTTCGGCCGCGGTGTCGACGGCGACGACGACGATGCCCGCCGCCTGCGCCTTCTTGATCGCCGGCCCGATCGCCTTGGGATCGCCGGGGTTGAGCAGGATCAGGTCGACGCCGGCGGCGATGAAATTGTCGATCTGGGTGACCTGCTTGCCGAGATCGTATTCGAAGCCGACCGCCGTGATCTTCACATTGGGATTGGTCTTCTTCGCCTCGAACTCGGCGCCCTTCGACAAGGCGACGAAGAACGGATTGCCCATCGACCCCAGCGAGACGCCGATCGACTTGAGCTCCTTGGCAAAGGACGGTGCGGTGGTCAGGGCGAGCGCCATCGCGGCGCCGGCAAGCATGATCGTCTTCAACATGGACTTCCTCCCTGGTCTGTCTTCGTCCCCGACGCGGCAGACCAGTTGCCGCAACGGAACTCGCATCAAGCCATCCGCCCTCGGGTGCGCCGCGGACCTTCAGGTTCTGGCGGAGCCTTGCAGCCGGTAGCGATCCAGCGCCACGGCGCCGATGATCACCAGGCCTTTGATCACATATTGCCAGATGTCGGAGACACCGATGAGGATGAGGCCGTTCGAGAGCACGGCGATGATCAACGCGCCGACCAGCGTGCCCCAGATCGAGCCGATGCCGCCGACGAACGAGGTGCCGCCGAGGATCACGGCGGTGATCGCATCGAGCTCGTAGGACTGACCGAGCTGGAGGCCGTTGGCCGCATAGAGCCGCGCCGCCTGCATGGCGCCGCCGAGCCCTGCGAAAAGTCCGGAGACGCCGTAGACGAAGATCAGCACGGCCCAGACCTTGATGCCGGCAAGCCGCGCCGCGCTTTCATTGCCGCCCACCGCATAGATGTGCACGCCGAGCACAGTCCGGCGCAACACCAGCCATGAAACGAAGATGACGAGCAAGGCAATCACCGAGAGCCACGGGATCGACGCGACGCCGGGAACGAGCGTTAGCGAGCCGTTGCCGATGAAGGCATAGGGAATGGACGGATTGAACACGGTGGTGTCGGCGCCGAGCAGCCGCGCCAGGCCGCGCACCGCGGTGAGCGAGCCGAGCGTGACGATGAAGGGCGGCAAGCGGAGCAGCGCAATCAGCGCGCCGTTGACGACCCCGAAGCCAAGGCCCGTGAGCAGCGCAGCCGGCAGCCACAGCATCCCGAGCTCCGGCAGCTTGGACAGCGTCAATCCGGCCATCGCGGAGGCCGCCAGGATCGAGCCGACCGAGAGGTCGATGCCGCCGGTGAGGATGACGAAGGTCATGCCGGCGGCGAGCACGGTGTTCACTGCCGCCTGCTGCAACACGATGCCGAGATTTTGCCCGGTGAAGAAACGGCCCTCGGACAGCACGTGGAAGCCGATGCAGAGGATCAGCAGCACCGGCAGCATGCCGAGTGCGCTGATCAGCATCCGCATCCGCTGGCGCCTTGTCTCTGCGGCAGCGCCGTTGGTCGTCGTCGGGGCGGCCTTGGCCTCCGAAGCACCATTGTCAGGCATCAAGATGCTCCATCCCCGTGGCAAACGCCATGATGTCTTCCTGCGTCAGCGGCGAATCCGGGCCGCGGGTGACCTCACCGGCGATGTGCCCGCTACGCATCACGACGACGCGGTCGCAGATGCCGATGATCTCGGGCAGATCGGACGAGATGACGAGGATCGCGGTGCCGGCCTTGGCCAGATTGTCGATGATCGAATAGATCTCGGACTTGGCGCCGACGTCGACGCCGCGCGTCGGCTCGTCGAGGATCAGGACCTTGGGCGCGATGGCGAGAAGCCGCGACAGCAGCACTTTCTGCTGGTTGCCGCCGGACAGGCCGCCGGCGGGCACGCCAACATTGGCGGCGCGGATGCTGAGCCCTGTGAAGGCCCGGTCGGCGCGCTCGCGCGCCTTATCGCGATCCAGGATCCACCCGAGCTTCGCATCGCGCCCGAGCACGGCGAGATTGATGTTGTCGAGGCACGACATGTCGAGAAACAGGCCGAGCGCCTTCCTGTCCTCGGTCAGATAGGCGATCCCGGCCTCCAACGCCTCGCCCGGCGTGCGGATCTCGACCGGGCGTCCCTCCAGCTCGAGCCGGCCGGAGGTTTTCGACGCCGCGCCGATGATGAGATGCGCAAGCTCGGTGCGTCCGGCGCCGATCAGGCCGGCGAGGCCGACCACCTCGCCCGCATGCACGGTGAGCGAGCAACCCTTGACGCGCTGGCCGTCGGCCATGTCGATCGCTGAGAGCACGGGATGTCCCCGCCCCGCCTCCGGATCATGATCCTTCTTGTAGAACGAGGAGACGTCACGCCCGACCATCAGCCGCACGATGGTGTCGGCGCGGATGTCCTGCTTGTCGAGCGACCCGACCAGCCGGCCGTCGCGCAGCACGGTGACGCGGTCACCGAGCGCGTAGACCTCGTCCATGCGATGCGAGATGTAGATGATGGCAAGCCCCTCGGAGCGAAGCTGGCGGACCAGCGCGAACAGCCGCTCGCTTTCGGCGGCCGACAACGAGGTGGTTGGCTCGTCCATGATCAGGATCTTTGATCTGGCATGCAGCGCTCGGGCGATCTCGACCAATTGCCGCTGGCCCATCGACAGATGCGCCACCAGCGTCGACGGCAGGAAGTCTGCGCCCAGCCGTTTCAGAATGGGGCCGACGCCCTCGCGCATGGCGCCGCGCGCCAGCAAACCTGAACGCGACATCTCCCGGCCGAGATAAATATTCTCGGCAACGCTGAGATTGGGAGCCAGCGACAGCTCCTGGTAGATGATGGAGATGCCCGCGGCGCGCCCGCCGAGTGGACCTTCGATCCGCACCGGACTGCCCTCGATGCGGATCTCGCCGCCGGGATCGGGCCTGTAGGCGCCGGACAGGATCTTCATCAGCGTCGATTTGCCGGCGCCGTTCTCACCCATCAGCGCATGAATTTCCCCGGCATAGACGGTGAGATCGACGGCACGCAGCGCCTTGATGCCAAAGAAGGTCTTTGAGACCCCGCGCATCTCGAGGATCGGATCGTTCATCGTGCCTCCCGGCGCACAATGCGTTTCCCACCCGCGTCTCAATCATTCTTGTCCGCGCGGTTCACGCATTAAACAAAAGGCCGCAAGCCAGGGCAATACCGAACACACGGGAATGCAGCATCAAGGCGAGGCTAGTGGCGCGGCCGATACAGTTCTCGCCAGGCGGGAAGCCGCGCGGCATAGGCATCGGCCAGTCCAGCGTCGGGTTCAAACGTCTCGATGCGCTGCGGCCGCGTGCACACGGCGGCGATTGCCTCACCCGTGACAGCAAGCCGCCCCAATCTTGCCGCACCGAACGCCGCGCCGGTCTCGCCTCCGGCGAAGCGATGGATCGGAATGTTCAGCACGTTGGCCAGCACCGCGAGCCAGAACGGGGACCGCGAACCGCCGCCAATGACATCGGCTTCCGCAATCACGATGCCGGCATCCGTGAGCGCGTCGCGGCAATCGGCAAGTGCGAAGGCAACGCCCTCGAGCACCGCCTGAACGATCGTGCCGCGATCGGTGCCGTGGCTCAGACCATCGAGCATGCCCCGCACGGCGGGATCGTCGTGGGGCGTCCGCTCACCCGCGAGATACGGCAGAAAGCTCACCGGCGACGGCGCCTGCGGGCGCGCTCCAAGCGGCGCCAGCAACTCGGCTTCGGTGACGCCGAACAGGCGAGCGGCCCAGGCGAGGCAGGAGGCGGCCGAGAGGATCGCGCCGGCTTGAATCCACATGCCGGGAATGGCGTGGCAGAACGTGTGCACGACGCGATCGGGGTTGGCGGCTATCCTGTTGGTCGGCGCCAGCAAGGCACCGGAGGTTCCCAGCGATACGAATGCGGTTCCCGGCTCGATCGCGCCGATACCGACGGCGCCAGCCGGATTGTCGCCGGCGCCGCCCGCGATGATCGGCGGTCTGGCCATGCCCCAGCGCCGCGCGAGCTCTCTGCGCAGCATCGTTGCCGGCGCGCATCCCTCGACCAGACGCAGCATGTGATCGCGCGACAGGCCGGTCGCTGTGAGCGCTGCGTCCGACCAGTCCCGGCGCGCGGCGTCGAGCCACAGCGATCCCGATGCGTCCGAGACATCCTCGATGGCCTCACCTGATAGCACCAGGCGCAAATAGGCCTTCGGAAGCAGAACGAGTTTCGTCGCCGCAAAGATCTCCGGCTCGTGCGTCGCGATCCAGAGCAGCTTCGGCGCGGTGAATCCAGCCATCGCCTTGTTGCCCGTCACCGCACGCAAGGCGGGCCAGCGCTGCTCCAGGATACGGCACTCAGTGGCAGAGCGGCCGTCGTTCCAGAGGATGCAAGGCCGCAAGGGTCTCGAGCTCGCATCGAGCAGCGTAGCGCCGTGCATCTGGCCGGACAGTCCGATGCCCCGGACCGCCGCCAGCGCCTCGGCGTGCGACGCCTTCAGGGCGTCCAGTGTGGCAAAGGTCGCATCGATCCACTGCGCGGGGTCCTGCTCGTAATAGCCCGATTGCGGCGAGGCAGTCGCGAGCGGCCGGCTCTCGCTTGCAATCACGCGCTGCGTATCGTCGACGAGAACGGTCTTGACCGCCGAGGTACCGAGATCGATGCCGAGATACATGGATGCTTCCCGTCTACTTCGTCGCGTCGATCCATATCCCCGGCTCTGAATGCTCGCGGATATAGGTGACCAGGAAGTCGGAAAAGACCCTGATCTTGGCGGGCAGCCGGACGCGGTTTTGATAGGCGATGTTCATGGTGAGCAGCGGCAGCTCCCAGTCTCTCAGGACAGGCACCAGCCGGCCTGCCGCGATGTCGCTCTGCACGATGTAGAGCGGCTGGATCAGGATGCCGAGCCCGGCGCGCGCGGCGCCGCAGATGATCTGGCCGTCATTGCTGTCGAGCGTCGGTGCGATCCGGATGGTCTGCGTCGTGCTGCCCTTGCTCAGCCGCAGCGAATAAGGATCGTTGGCAAGGTTGTAGATCAGCATGTTGTGGTGGGCGAGATCGGCGGGGTGCTCCGGCAGGCCGTGCTTCTCCAGATATGACGGGGCAGCCGCCAGCACGCGGTGCATCTGGCCGATGCGGCGGACGATGATGTTGGAATCCGGCTCGTGCTCGCGCGTGCGGATCGCGACGTCGATGCCAGCCTCGATGAAGTCCAGATAGCGGTTCGCGCTGATGATCTGCACGCTGAGATCAGGATAGAGCGCGCGGAAGGGCGGGCAGCATCGGCGCGAGATAGATCATCGCGAAAGACAGCGATGACGTCACGCGCAGCATCCCCTTCGGCGACAGCGCGCGGTCTGAGACGGCGTCTTCGGCCTCGGCGAGCTCGTTCAGCAGCGTGCTGCAGCGCTGCAGCAGCTCCTGTCCGGCCTCGGTCAGCCATTGCCGGCGCGTGTTGCGCTCGATCAACCGGACCGCAAGGCGCTCCTCCAGCGCACTGAGATGGCGGCTGGCGGCCGCGTTCGACATCCGCAGCATTTCGGCGGCCTTGGACAGGCTGCCGAGCTCGGCGGTTTTGGAGAAGACTTCGAGTTGGAGCAGCCGGTCCATTTTTGCGGAAACAGGAAAAGAGACTTACAAATTTTGACCTTTAATTCCGATTTCTGCAAGGCAAAATGACGCCAACAAAGTACAATGGCAGGCGAGGAAATCAGGAAATGTCGGGCCCGATCAGGCACATCGTGATGTGGCGGCTGCGTGGGGAGACCCCCGAGGAGCGGTCCGCCGCCCGGATCAAGGTCAAGTCCCTGTTCGAGGGCCTCAAGGGCCGGATCGACGGCCTCACCCATATCGAGGTCGGCATGGACGTCAGCGCCGTCGACTACGCCTGCGACGTGGTGCTGTTCTCCGAGTTCACCGACCAGGCCGCACTGGCGGCCTATGCCAATCACCCCGAACATTTGCGCGTGCGCGAGGCGCTCGGCGACTTGCGGATCGGACGTTTCCAGGTCGATTATCCCATCAAAGAGACCGGCGCATGATCGGTTCGTTCACCTTTGAAAACCTACCCTGCCGCGTCGTGTTCGGCAGCGGAACCTTGGCTAGCGCGAAAGCCGAGGTCGAACGGCTTGGCGGCCAGCGCGCGCTGGTGCTGACGACGCCGCAGCAGGAGGCCCAGGGCAAGAGCCTGGGCGCAGCGCTCGGCCCGCTCTATGCCGGCATCTTTCCCGGCGCCACCATGCACACGCCGGTCGATGTCACGGAGCGCGCGCTCGCGGCGATGAAGGCGTGCGAGGCCGACTGCGTCGTCTCACTCGGCGGAGGATCGACCACCGGCCTCGGCAAGGCGCTGGCCTTGCGCACCGGCGTCAACCAGCTCTGCATCCCCACCACCTATGCCGGCTCGGAGATGACGCCGATCGTCGGCCAGACCGAGAACGGCCTGAAGACCACGGTGCGCGACGCGGCGATACTGCCGGAGACCGTCATCTACGACGTCGACCTCACCCTGACGCTGCCTGCAAGTCTCGCCGCGACATCGGGCATCAACGCGATCGCCCATGCGGTGGAAGCGCTCTACGCGCGCGATGCCAATCCCGTGACGTCGCTGATGGCGGAAGAAGGCATCCGCGCGTTGGCGCGCGCCCTCCCCGCCATCGCCGCCAAGAGCGACGACCGCGAGGCGCGGACCGAAGCCCTTTACGGCGCCTGGTTGTGCGGCGTCTGCCTCGGCACCGTCGGCATGGCGCTGCATCACAAGCTCTGTCATACGCTCGGCGGCACTTTTGACCTGCCGCACGCGGAAACCCACACCATCGTGCTGCCGCATGCGCTCGCCTACAACGCACCGGCCGTGCCCGATGCGATGACGCGCATCTCGCGCGCGATCGGCGCTGCCGATGCATCGCAAGGACTTTTCGAGCTTGCAAAACGGCTGGGCGCGAAGCTCGCGCTGCGCGATATCGGCATGCCCGAAAGCGGCATCGACAAGGCGGCCGATCTTGCCGTCACCAACGCCTATTGGAATCCGCGTCCGCTCGAGCGGGACGCCATCCGCGACCTGATTGCGCGCGCCTGGGCCGGCGAGCCGCCGGGCGCCGTCAAAGCGGCGGCCTGAGGCGATGCGGCGCACGCTGATCAGATCGGCCACCGTCATCAGCATGGATGACGCGATCGGCGACCTCGGCACCGGCGACGTGCTGGTCGAGGGCAGCCGGATCGCCGATGTGCGGCCGTCGATCGACGTCGCGGCCGACACGGAGATCGTCGACGGCACGGGCCGCATCGTCATCCCCGGTCTGATCAACGCGCATATGCACACCTGGCAGACGGGCCTGCGCGGCTTTGCCGCGAACTGGACGCTGCTGGAATATTTCCGCCGCATGCATGCCGGTCTCGCGACCGTGTTCCGGCCCGAAGACATCCATATCGCGACGCTCGTCGGCGCGCTGAACCAGATCAACCACGGCGTCACCACGCTGGTCGACTGGTGTCACAACAATCCGACGCCTGCGCACACCGACGCCGCCGTGCGCGGTCTGATCGAGAGCGGCATTCGCGCCGCCTTCTTCCACGGCTCGCCCAAACCGGAGCCGAAACCGGGCGAGCCGCATTTCTCGGAAGTGCCGCATCCGCGCCGCGAGGTCGAGCGGCTGCTGGCGGGTCCCCTCGCCGACCGCGACGGCCTCGTCACGCTCGGGCTCGCCATTCTCGGCCCGCATTATTCGACGCTCGACGTCGCCATGCACGATTTCCGCCTGGCGCGGGAGCTGAACCTGATCGCCTCCATGCATCAGGGCGGCGGACCGGCCAAGACGCCCGGCGGCTGGGAGAGGCTGATCGAGGCGGGCCTCGTCGGAGCGGGCATCAACATCGTCCATGGCAACGACCTGCCGGACGAACTGCTGGATCGGATGATCGACCTCGGCGTGTCCTTCTCGGTCACGCCGGAGAACGAGATGATCCAGGGCCATGGCTTTCCGATCACCGGACGGCTGCTCAAGCGCGGCGTGCGGCCGACCATCGGCATCGATCTCGAATCGGTGCTGGCCGGTGATCTCCTTTCCGTCGCGCGCGTTGCGCTGTCGATGCAGCGGGCGCTCGACAATGCGGAGTCGCGCAAAGTGAGCGGCACCATTCCGGCAACGACCACGATCCCCGTGCGCGAGGCGCTGCGTTGGATCACGACGGAAGGCGCCCGCATGCTCGGCCGCGAACACCAGATCGGATCGCTGACACCGGGCAAGCTTGCCGACCTCGTCGTCATCAACGCCTCCGATCTCAATCTCTTCCCGGTGCACGATCCGGTCGCGACCGTGGTGATGCAGACGAGTCTCGCCAATATCGAGTCCGTCATGATCGGCGGCGCCTGGAAGAAACGGAACGGCCGGCTGCTGATCGAGGGGCTGGAGGCGAAGAAGGAGCTGTTGGCGCAATCCGGCCGGCGGCTGGTGCAGGATATCGAACGACAAGGACGCGCCGCCTGAAGGCGCCAACGGACAACAACAATGACAGATGCTTCGAAGAACGTCGCTTTCATCGGGATCGGCAAGATGGGCCTGCCGATGTCCTTGCTCGTCGCCAAGGCTGGCTACGCCGTCACCGCGTTCGACCAGAGCGCGGCGCGAACCAGCGAGGCGCGCGCGCAGGGAATTGCGATCGCCGCCTCGCCCGCCGAGGCCGTGAGCGGCAAGGCCGCGGTGATCACGTCGCTGCCCGATGACGCAGCCTTGCGCGGTGCGTTGCTCGGCCCGACCGGCCTCATTGCCGCGATGACGACCGGAGCCGTCCTGATCGAGACCAGCACCGTGAGCGTCGAGGCGTCCACCGAAGTTTCGGCCGCAGCACAGGCGCGCGGCATCGACTATCTCCGTGCGCCGGTCTCCGGCAATGCCAGCATCGTTCATACCGGCGCCTTGACCTGCTTCGTGTCAGGACCGAAGGATGCCTTCGAGAACACAAAGCCGCTGTTCGCCGCCTTCACCCGTGCCCAGACCTATCTCGGGCCCGCCGAGGAGGCCCGCTACGCAAAACTCTCGGTCAATCTGATGATCGCGGTGTCGGCCGCGATGATGGCGGAGAGCCTGGCGCTGGCGCGCAAGGGCGGCATCGCCTGGCAGGATATCTTGAAGGTGCTCGACGACAGCGCGGTGGCTTCCCCCATGGTCAAGTACAAGACTGCACCGCTCCGTACGCGCGACTTCGAGTCGACCTTCTCCTGCAAGCAGATGGCCAAAGACCTCGACCTGATCCTGGGCGCCGGCCACGCCGTCGGCGTGCCGCTGCAGCTCGCAGCCCAGGTGCGCGAGACCTATGGCGCGCTGGTCGCACAGGGCGACGGCGACACCGACTTCATTGCGACCGTCAAGCATCTCGAGCGGCTGTCCGGCCTCGGCGAGCCGAAGCTGTGATCAACGGAGACACTCATGCGTAACTTCAACGAGAACACGATCACGGACGCGGTGCTGGAGCGGATCGCGGGCGCAACCGATCCACGCATCAAAGAGGTCAGCGAGGCGCTGGTGCGGCACTTGCACGCCTTCGTCCGCGAGGTCCGGCCGACGCAGAAGGAATGGGAGTTTGGCATCGACTTCCTGACCCGTACCGGGCACATGTGCGACGACAAGCGCCAGGAGTTCATCCTGCTGTCGGACACGCTCGGTGTCTCCATGCTGGTCGACGCCATCAACCATCCGGTGCCGGAAGGCGCGACCGAGACCACGGTACTCGGGCCGTTCTTCGTCCAAGCCGCGCCGGAGAAGGACAGCGGCGCCGATATCTCCGGCCCGATGGAAGGCGATCCGATGCTGGTCACCGGCTCGGTCTCGACCGTGGACGGAAAGCCACTCGCAGGCGCCATCGTCGACGTCTGGCACTCCGACGATGACGGCTATTACGACGTGCAGCAGCTCGACCAGATCGGCGATCTCGCGATGCGCGCGCGTTTCCATACCGACAGCAACGGCCGCTTCCATTTCTGGTCGATCAAGCCGGCCGCCTATCCGATCCCGCATGACGGCCCGGTCGGCGAGATGCTGGAGGTGCAGGGGCGCCATCCCTGGCGACCGGCACATGTGCATTTCATGATCTCTGCGCCCGGCTTCGAGCAGCTCGTCACGCACGTGTTCGTTGCCGGCGACCAGTATCTCGACTCTGACGTGGTGTTCGGCGTCAAGGACAGCCTGATCCGCGAGTTCACGAAGCATCCCGCTGGCCGTGCGCCGGATGGTCGCATGGTGGACAGCGACTATTTTCATCTCAACTACGATTTCGGGCTGAAGCAGCTCGCGAGCAACGCAAGGGCCGCCTAGGCTAAACGAAGGACCAACAAGAGTCCGGCAACAGGGAGCAGACGGGGAAACAAGGATGGGACCGCGGGTCAATACGGCAACATTGGCCGATCGCCTCACCGGCATGATCGGCCCGCGCGCGAGCGTTGCGCGCGGCGTGCTCGATCAGCATGGGCAGAGCGAGTCGCACTATCGCAATTTGCCGCCTGACATCGTCGTCTTTCCTGAAACCACGCAGGAGGTGGCCGATATCGTGAAGCTGTGCGCGAGCGCAGGAATGCCGATCGTCCCGTTCGGCGCCGGGACCTCGCTCGAAGGCAATGCTGCGGCGGTCGCGGGTGGCGTCTGCTTCGATTTCGCGCGCATGAACAAGGTGCTGGCGGTGCACGACAGCGACATGGATGTCGTGGTGCAGCCTGGCATCACCCGCAAGCAGCTCAATGCCGAACTGCGCAATACCGGCCTGTTCTTTCCGATCGATCCCGGCGCCGACGCCTCGATCGGCGGCATGACGTCGACGCGCGCCTCCGGCACCATGGCCGTGCGCTACGGCACCATGAAGGACAATGTCATGGCGCTGGAGGTGGTGCTGGCCGACGGCCGCGTCATCCGGACCGCCAAGCGCGCACGGAAGTCGGCCGCCGGCTATGATTTGACACGCATGTTCGTCGGTGCGGAAGGCACGCTCGGCGTCATCACCGAGATCACGTTGAAGGTGCACCCCGTGCCGCAGGCGATCTCGGCGGCCGTCTGCAGCTTCGACACCCTGCACGATGCCGTCGACACCGCGATCTCCGTGATCCAGTCCGCGATCCCCGTGGCGCGCATCGAGCTGCTCGACGATGTCATGATGCGCGGCATCAACGCCTACGCCAAGCTTGGCTATCGCGAGGCTCCCACTCTTTTCTTCGAGTTCCATGGCTCGGAAGCCTCCGTCGCCGAACAGGCCGAGGCCGCGCAGGCGATCGCCGCCGACCATGGCGGACACGGCTTTGCCTGGGCCAAGGCGCCGGAAGACCGCAGCCGGCTCTGGCACGCCCGCGACAACACGCTCTATGCCGGCCTCGGCCTGCGGCCCGGCGCACGCGCGGTGATTACTGACGTCTGCGTGCCGATCTCGCGGCTGGCGGAATGCCTGACCGAAACGCGGCGCGACGCGGACGAGCACGGCTTCACCGCGCCGATCGTCGGCCATGTCGGCGACGGCAATTTCCACATGCTGATCCTGATCGACCCGGCGAAGGCCGAGGAGGCCGAAGGCGCCAAGGCGCTGCAGGCTCGCATGGTCGCCCGCGCCATTGCCATGGACGGCACCTGCACCGGTGAACACGGCATCGGGCTCGGCAAGATCGACTATCTCGCCGATGAGCTCGGCGAAGCCGTCGACGTGATGCGGCAGATCAAGACCGCGCTCGACCCTGATGGACTGATGAACCCCGGAAAGATCTTTGCGAGCGGAGCCAAGGCATGAGCGACGCGCTCCCGATCGAAGTCACCTCGCCTGTCGCGCTCCTGGAGCTGCGCGGCATCAGCAAGGAGTTTCCCGGCGTCAAGGCGCTGGATGACGTGTCCTTTGCCGTCTACCCCGGCGAAGTCCATATGCTGCTGGGCGAGAACGGCGCCGGCAAGTCGAGCCTGATGAAGGTGCTGTGCGGCGCCTATCGCGCCGATGCCGGCGAGTTCTTCTACAAAGGCGAGAAGGTCGCGATCTCCTCGACCGCGGATGCGCAGAAGCTCGGCATTGCCGTGATCTTCCAGGAATTCTCACTGGTCCCCTATCTCGACATCGCCCAGAACATCTTCCTCGGGCGCGAGCCGAAGGGCCGCATTCCCGGCACCATCGACCGCCGCCGGATCCTGGCCGATGCCAGGCGCGTGCTCGACACGATCGGCTTCGACATCGATCCCTCCACCACCGTCGACAAGCTCGGCGTCGCCCAGCAGCAGATGGTCGAGATCGCAAAAGCCATCAGCCAGAATGCCCGCATCCTCGTCATGGACGAGCCGACCGCGGCGCTATCCGACCGCGAGACCGAGCTGCTGTTCGCGCTGATCGCGCGACTGAAGGCGGACGGCGTCTCGATCGTCTACATCTCGCACCGCATGGCCGAGGTGTTCGCGCTCGGCGACCGTATCACGGTGCTGCGCGACGGACGGCGCATCGACGGCGTCAAGCCCGCCGACGTCACGCCGGACCAGCTCGTCCGCATGATGGTCGGCCGCAACGTCGACATGACCTATCCCCGGAATTTCGCCGACAAGCCGGGCGAATTGCTGCTCGAGGTCAAAGGCCTCTCCGCCGCGACCGGCATCGCCGACATCAACATCGAGGTGCGCCGGGGTGAGATCGTCGGCCTGTGCGGCCTAGTCGGCTCCGGCCGCAGCGAGGTTGCGCGCGCCATCTTCGGCGCCGATCCCGTGACATCAGGCGAGATCATCTTCGACGGCAAGACCATCTCGGGCGAGCCGGATCTGGCCGCCCGCCGCGGCATCGCGCTGATCCCGGAGAACCGCAAGAGCGAGGGCCTCGCTCTGCTTCGTTCCGTAAGCGACAACCTCGTGGTGTCGGCATTGCGAAAGCTGTTCCCGAGCGGCCTGTTCGACCAGCGCAGCGCGCAACGCACCTCCGATGGCCTGATCCGGCAGCTGCGCATCGCGACGCCCAGCGCGCGGCAGACTGTCGGCCTGCTCTCGGGCGGCAATCAGCAGAAGGTCGTGATCGGCAAGTGGCTCGCTGCCGGCTCAAAACTCTTCATCTTCGACGAGCCAACCCGCGGCATCGACATCGGCGCCAAGTCGGAGATTTTTGCCCTGATCGACCGCCTGGTGGCGGAAGGCGCGGCGGCCCTGATGATCTCGTCCGAGCAGGTCGAGATCTGCCATGTCTGCGACCGCGCTTATGTGATGCGCGAGGGGCGCATCGCCGGGCACCTGACACGCAACGAACTGACCGAGGAGAACATCGTGCGACTGGGGATGCATCATGCGTGAAGCCGCGGTCGTCTCAGAGCCCAATCCGCTGCAACGGATTCCCGGCGTTGCCATCGTACTGGTGTTGCTGATCGCGCTGTTCAGCGCGATCGCGCCCGGTTTCCTGTCGGTCGCCAATCTCTCCAACGTGCTGGTGCAGTCGACCATCCTGACCATGCTCGCGCTGCCGATGACATTGATCATCATGACCGAGGGGCTCGATTTGTCGATGGGCGCGGTGCTGACGCTGACGTCGCTGTGCGTCGCCATCGTCTCGCTCGCGACCAAGTCGATGCTGCTCGGCCTTGGCGCTGGCCTTCTGGTCGGCGCCGCTTTCGGCGTCGCCAATGGCTGGCTGGTCGCAATCCTCGGCATCCCGCCCTTCGTCGCGACGCTCGGCACGCTCGGCATGGCACAGGGCCTGTCGCTGATCGTCAGCGACGGCCAGAGCGTGGTCGGCATCCCCCACAGCGTGCGCGACATCTATTCGGCGACGCTGCTCGGCGTGCCCGTGCCGATCGTGATGGCGCTGGTGACCTATGCGGCGTTCCACGGCCTGCTCTATCACACCCGCTTCGGCACCTACATCTTTGCGCTCGGGGGAAATCGCGAGGCGCTGCGCTATGCCGGCCTCTCGCCGAACAAGCTGCTGATCGCGGTCTATGCGATCGGCGGCGCCATGGCCGGCATCGCGGGCCTGCTAATGACCGCGCGAATGAACTCCGGCCACCCCACCGCGGGCCTTGGCCTCGAATTCGATGCGATTGCTGCGGTGGCCGTCGGCGGCACCTCGTTCGAGCGCGGCAATGGCTGGCTGCTCGGCACGCTCCTCGGCGTCCTCTCCGTCGGCGTGCTGCGCAACGGGCTGAACCTGATCTCGCTGCCGTCCTCGGTGCAGGTCGCAAGCGTCGGCGTCCTCGTCATCGTTGCCCTGTTCCTCGACGGCCTCCGGAGCCGCGCATGACCGACATCAGCAAAGAGGCGATGATGCCGCCCCGCTCGTTCCTGTCGCAGGATGCGATCCAGGTGTTCTATCGCCTGCTCGCAGCCCTCTTGATTTGCGCGGTGCTCGCCGTGCTCAGCGATTCCTTCCTGAGCCTCGGCAACATCCTCAATGTGCTCCGGCAGGCGAGCCTGACCTTCTTCATCGCCTCCGGCCTGACGCTGGTGGTGCTGACCGCGGGCCTCGATCTCTCCGTCGGCGCCAATGTCGCGCTGTCGGCCTGCATCGCCGGCACCGTGATCCACAAGACCGGCTCGCCGGCACTCGGCATCCTCACCGGGCTTGCCTGCGGCGGCATCGTCGGCCTGCTCAACGGCATCATGGTCACGGCGCTGCGCATCCCCTCCTTCATCGCCACCTACGGCATGCTCTGGGTGCTGAACGGCCTCACCTATTGGTACATGGCGGGCGAGACCCTGCATGGCTTCCCCGCAGGCTTCCGCCAGATCGGCAGTGGCTATCTGTTCGGCCTGCCCATCCCGGTCTATCTGCTGCTGGTGTTCCTGGGCATCGGAACGCTGTTCGCGCAACGGACGATCTGGGGCCAGGAGATCTATGCGATCGGCGCCAATCCGGTTGCGGCCCGTCTTTCCGGCATTCCGGTCGCGCGCCGCCTGCTGCTGGTCTACGCCGTCTCCGGAACCATGGCGGGGCTCGCCTCGATCATCTTCCTGTCGCGCCTCAATTCGGCCGAGGCCGACATCGGCGAAAGCCTGACGCTGCCGGCGATCGCGGCCGTGCTGATCGGCGGCACCTCGCTGTTCGGCGGCGTCGGCACTGTGTTCGGCACCTTCATCGGCGCGCTGATCCTGACGCTGGTGCTGAACGGCATGAACCTCTTGTCGGTCAGCGCCAACTGGCAGCCGCTGGTGACAGGCATCATCGTCATTCTCGCGGTCTGGCTCGACATGAAGACCCGTCGCCGCGCGCAATGAGTTTTTGAAGTCCAACAAGCAAAATCAGGGATGGAGGCAATATGAAAATGAGACTGGACTATCTGGCGCTGCCGCTGCTGATGGCCGCCGCGTTCACGACCGAGGTGCGCGCCGACGGCGAGACCATCGCGGTCTTCACCAAGAACCAGACCAACCCGTTCTTCCAGACGGTGCGGGTCGGCGCCGACAACATGGCGAAGTCGCTGAATGCGAAGACGCTGCAGTACATCCCGACCAAGCCGGACTCGATTCCCGAGCAGCTCAGCCAGATCGAGGACGTCGTGGTGAAGAAGCCGAGCGCGATCGTGTTCACGCCGGTCGACTACAAGGCTATGGTGCCGGGCGTGGAGAAGATCAACGAGGCAAAAATCCCCGTCGTGAACATCACCGACCGCTCCGCGGGCGGAAAATTCCTGTCCTTCGTCGGCGCCGACGATTACAGCCTCGGGCTCGAGACCGCGCGCTTCCTGCTCAAGACGCTCGGCGGCAAGGGCAACATCGTCATCATCGAGGGCGTCAAGGGCTCGCTGACCAATGTCGATCGCGTGCGCGGATTCAACGACGCGCTGAAGGAAGCGCCCGGCGCCAAGTTGCTGGCTTCGCAGCCCGGTAACTACCAGCGGCTCCAGGCGCTTCAGGTGATGGAGAACCTGATGCAGTCGAATTCGCAGATCGACGGCGTCCTCGCCGCCAACGACGCCATGGCGGTCGGCGCGATCGAGGCGCTCGACGGCGCCAACCGCAAGGCGCAGGTGATCGGCATCAACGGCACCAAGGAGGCGATCGACGCGATCAAGTCCGGCAAGCTGCTCGCGAGCGGCGACTACAACGGGTTCGCGCAAGGCTGCCTCGGCACCATGATGGCGATCCGGTCCTTGCGCAACCAGCCCGTCATCGCCGAGATCGTGCTGAAGCCGACCGTCATCACCAAGGACAATTTTGGGCCGTTCGACGTGCCGCTGGAGCAGCGGACCTGCCCGACCTTCGAGGACGCCGGCAAGCTCGGTGCCAAGTAGATCGACAGGTCACGGCAAACCCGGACGGCCGCCCCTCGCGGCCGTCCCAAGAACGAAGCCAAGAAAACGGAGACACCATGCTGTTCGCCATTCATGCCCTCGACCGCGCCGGCGCGCTGCCGACCCGGCTCGCCAACTACGACGCCCACAAGGCCTTCCTGAGCGACACCTCGCGCTTCGGGGTCAGGATCGTGATGTCCGGACCGCTCGTCTCCGACGACGGCGCGACCATGATCGGCAGCCTGTTCCTGGTCGAGGCCCCCAGTCGTGCAGAAGTCGAGGCCTTTAACCGCGCGGACCCCTTCGCAGCGGCCGGCATCTGGGAGAAGGTCACGATCACTGGGTTCATGCGGCGACAAGGATAGACTGCCAGGCCCTGATTGGAGCGAGCACCCTTGCGCGATCCGCAGCCCGGACATAGGTAAAATTGCTACGCCGAACACCCTTTGACAGCGGTGCGTTGGCCGCGGCCCGCATTGACCTTCCCGAGCGCAGCCTTTGTCCGCGGCCGGAGGTTCTGTATAATGCTCGCGAGGAGGGATCGCGATGAAGGCTTTCATGCTTGCCTGTGTTGCGACGGTCGTCATCACGATGGCGGGAGTTGCCGTGCTCGACAGCGTACAGCAACCCGTCGCAGAAGCCTTTGCGACGACGGGCGTGCGGCTCTAAAGCGCGATGAGATTTGGATGAATCGTCGTCGCGCTTGAGGTTATTGCTTGCGCATGATCTTTCCGGAAAACCGCTTCGCACTTTTCCGGATCATGCTCTAGGCAATACTCCGTCAGCTCTATTCGGCTGCGGACGCAGCATGGCGAGGCTGCGGCTGAGAATCGTTCGGGCCGGTCCGTGCCGACTCCTGGTCGAGCCACAGGCTATGGTGCTCGCGCGCCCAGTTGACATCCACCTCGCCTGATCCCATCGCCTCGAAAGCACCTTCCATCCCGATCGTGCCGATATAGATGTGAGCGAGCATCGCGGCGATAAACAGCACGGCCACGACGGCGTGAACGATCTGGGCCATCTGCATGCCCTCGATCCCCGTCCCGTAGAACGGGAACATCAGCACGTAGCCCGTCGCGGCCACGAGGCCACCGCCGATCACAACGATCCAGTAGATCCCCTTTTGACCCGCGTTGAAACGGCGAGCCGGCGGATGATCGTGACCGAACAGGCCGCCTCCGCGCTTGATCCACTCCAGATCCACCTTGCTCGGGATATTGCCGCTGATCCACATCAGAAAGATCAGCACAACGCCAATCGTGAAGGGAAAGCTCAGGTAGTTGTGCGCGTATTTTGCCCATTGCGACCATTCCGAGAAGGCTTCAAATCCAATCAGCGGAAGCAGCAGCGGCCGCCCGAACGTGACGTTCAATCCCGAAATCGCCAGGATGATGAAGCAGGTCGCGGTCATCCAGTGCACGAAACGCTCGAAGGTGTTGAACCGCACGATGGTGCGGCCGGATCGTCCGCTCTCGAGGCGCACCATGCCGCGTGTCAAATAGAAGATCACCAGCACCGCCAGCATGCCGACCATGGCAACGCCGCCGATCCACCGCAGCGCAACGTTGCGGAATTCACGCCACTCGCGGCCGGCAGGTTGCACCAGCACGCTGGAGCGCTGGTCGGGGATGCTGACGCGCCCCTGGATCCGGTCCATCTCCTGAAGCAGCTTCTGCTCATTGACCGAGCTCGCCGTCGGATTGACCTGCTGGGCCGGCGACGGTACCGGAGCTGCCATGAGCAAAAAAAGCAACGCCCACGCGCCGATGGCTGGTCGAATGAACCTTGCAAATGAGGACATGTACTCCTCCCGGCATTTGTGCCACGGCGCGCGGCGCCTTCAGGACTCGATCGTTTCGCGATAGGCGGTCTTCCAGCCCCATGCGCCCGAGCCGTAGCCGCGCTTCAACACGCGCTCCTTATAGATCTGGGCGATGATCTCGCCGTCGCCGGCAAGCAGAGATTTGGTCGAGCACATCTCGGCACACAGCGGCAGCTTGCCCTCGGCCAGGCGGTTCGCGCCGTATTTTTCGTATTCCTCCTTGCTGCCGTCGGCCTCGGGGCCGCCGGCGCAATAGGTACATTTGTCCATTTTTCCGCGCGAGCCGAAATTGCCGACCTTCGGATATTGCGGCGCGCCAAACGGACAAGCGTAGAAGCAATAGCCGCAGCCGATGCACAGATCCTTGGAGTGCAGGACCACGCCATCGGCGGTGGTATAGAAACAGTTCACCGGGCACACTGCCGCGCACGGAGCATCCGTGCAGTGCATGCAAGCCATCGAGACCGATCGTTCGCCCGGCTTGCCATCGGCGATGGTGACGACCCTGCGGCGGTTAATGCCCCAGGGGACCTCGTGCTCGTTCTTGCAGGCCGTGACGCAAGCGTTGCACTCGATGCAACGGTCGGCGTCGCAGAGAAACTTCATACGTGCCATCGTCGTTGCTCCTTATGCCGCCGCGATCTGGCAAAGAGTGACCTTGGTTTCCTGCATGTTCGTCGCGGGATCGTATCCGTAGGTGGTGATCGTGTTCGCGCTTTCGCCGAGCACGATCGGGTCGGTGCCCTTCGGGTAGTTGCCGCGAAGGTCCTTGCCCGCAAGCCAGCCACCGAAGTGGAAGGGCATCCAGGCAACTCCCTTCCCGACGCGCTCGGTGACGAGCGCCTTCATCCTTGCCCGGGAATTGTTCTCGGCTCCCGTCACCCAGACCCAGCCGCCATCCTTGACGCCGCGCTCGGCGGCGTCGGCAGGGTTGATCTCGATGAACATGTCCTGCTGCAATTCGGCGAGCCAAGGATTGGTCCGGGTCTCCTCGCCCCCGCCCTCATATTCGACCAGGCGGCCGGACGACAGGATCAGCGGGAACTGTTTTGCAATTCCCTTCTCCACCGCGGCCTTCTGCACCGAGAAGCCGATATTGGGCATCCGGAACTGCTTGGCGTCGGGCAGCGTCGGGTATTTGGCGACGAGATCGACGCGCGGCGTGTAGATCGGCTCGCGGTGAACCGGGATGGGATCGGGCAAGCCGAAGGCATGCATGCGCGCCTTGCCGTTGCCATAGGGTACGCAGCCATGCGCCAGCGCGACACGCTGGATGCCGCCCGACAGGTCGAGCGCCCACGACACCGCGTCCGGAGTGGCCGGGTTGACCTTGTTGATCACGGCCATTTCCGCTTCGGTGAGCTCGGTGTCCCAGCCGAGCTTCTTCAAGCTCGCGAGCGTAAATTCCGGATAGCCGTCCTGGATGCCCGACCCCAGCGAGTACGAGCCATCCGCGAGCAGGCTCACCTTACGGGTCGTGCCGTCCGGCAGCTTCTCCTCGCGCTCGACGCCGAACCGCGGCCGGAACGTGCCGCCGCCATCCATCACGTGCAGATTGGTATTGTAGAGCAGCGGCGTGCCGGGATGCTTGACCTCCGGCGATCCCCAACACGGCCAAGGCAGGCCGTAATAATCGCCGCCGATCTCGGGATCGTCCTTCGGCGCGCGCATCGTCAGCATGTCGAACTTGGCCTGGTTCTTCATGTGCGCCTTGAGGCGCTCGGGCGATTGCCCGCAATAGCCGGTCGACCAGCTGCCGCGGTTCATCTCGCGCAGGACATCCTCTGCTTCAGGAAGATTATTCTCGACCTTGATCTTCTTGAACATCTGGTCGGCGACGCCGAGCTTCTTCGCCATCAGGTAGATGATTTCGAGATCATCCTTCGACTCGAAGATCGGCTTCACGATCTGCTCGCCCCATTGCAGCGAGCGGTTGGAGGCAACGCGCGAGCCCTTGCACTCGAATTGCGTGGCGACCGGCAGAATGTAGACGCCATCCTTGCGCCCCGCTTCGACTGCCAGCGAGGCCCAGGTCGTCGGATGCGGATCGGCGATGACGAGCAGATCGAGTGCCTTCAGGCCGTTGAGGGATTCAGGAATACGGGTGATGCTGTTGGAGGCATGTCCCTGCACGATCACCGCCCTGACATTGTCCTTCTGCGCGACCTGATCCTTCGGCAGCGTCGCCGCTTCGAACCAGCGGGTCAGCGGGATGCCCGGCGTTTCCATGATCTGCTTGGAGTCGAAGCGCGACTTCAGGAAGTCATAGTCGACCTCCCAAACCCGCGACCAATGCTTCCAGGCGCCCTCGGCGAGGCCGTAGTAGAACGGCAGCGTGACGATATCGAGCCCGACGTCGGTCGCGCCCTGCACGTTGTCGTGGCCACGGAAGATGTTGGCTCCCATGCCCTCTCCGCCGACATTGCCGGTCATCAGCAGCAGGATGCAGCTGGCGCGCACGTTGGCGGTGCCGACGGTCTTCTGGGTCTGGCCCATGGCCCAGATCAGCGTGGCAGGCTTTTCGGTCGCAAACATCTTGGCGACGCGCTTGAGCTGCTCGCCGGGAATGCCGGTGACACGCTCGACTTCTTCCGGAGTCCACTTCTCGACCTCCTTCTTGAGGTCGTCAAAACCGTAGACCCGCTGCCGGATGAACTCCTTGTCCTCCCAGCCGTTCTGGAGGATGTGCCACATCATGCCGTAGAGTATGGGGATGTCGGTGCCCGGCCGCATCCGCACATATTCGGTCGCGTGTGCGGCGGTGCGCGTCAGGCGCGGGTCGATGACGACGAAGTTGGCCTTTTGCAGCTCCTTTCCCTCGAGCAGGTGCTGCAACGACACCGGATGCGCCTCTGCCGGATTGCCGCCCAAGATCATCTGCGTCTTCGAATTGCGGATGTCATTGTAGCTGTTGGTCATCGCGCCGTAGCCCCAGGTGTTGGCGACGCCGGTGACGGTGGTCGAATGGCAGATGCGGGCCTGGTGATCGGTGTTGTTGGTTCCCCAGAAGGCGCCGAGCTTGCGGAACAGGTAGGCGCCTTCATTGGTCATCTTGGCCGAGCCGAGCCAATAAACGGAGTCAGGGCCCGACTTTTCGCGCACGGCCTGAAGCTTGTCTCCAATCTCGTTGATCGCGGTATCCCAGGAGACGCGGGCCCACTGGCCACCCACCAGTTTCATCGGATAGCGCAACCGCCGCTCGCTATGCACGAGCTCACGCACGGAGGCGCCCTTGGCGCAATGCGAACCGCGATTGATCGGCGAATCCCAGCTCGGCTCCTGACCGATCCATACCCCGTTCAAGACCTCGGCCGTGACCGTGCACCCAACCGAGCAATGCGTGCAGATGCTCTTGCGGACGGTCGCGCCTGCTGTGAGCGGACCGGCCACCGCCGCTTCCGCCTTGCGCACGCCGCTGACCGGCAGCGTGCCGAGCGCGGCGAGCGCGCCACCGGCAAGACCGGATTTTCTCAAGAAGCTGCGGCGGTCGAGACTGCCGGCCTGCCCCGCAAGGGACTCGGCAACGGAACCATGGCGCAGGGAACGCAGGTCTGTTCGCTTGATCAGCACGGTCAACCTCCCTTGGCCGGATAACGATTGACCCGATAGAAGGCCTTGACGTGATCGGTTTCCTTGTAGCGCGCCTTGCGCTTCTCATCGCTGGTTTCGCTATCAGCTTGCGCGGATCCGACCAGCGGTGTCGCGAGCGTCGCGCCGGCGCCCACCGTGCCGACGCCTACTTTGCGCAGGAAATCGCGCCGCCCAACTGTGGTTTTCCTGTCTTCACTCATCGCATCTCTCCTGGACCTGCCGGTGCAGGTCAGTTGGCGAACGTGAATGCTTCCGTCTCGATCTCGATAAAGGCGCGACCGAGCGCGCCGACCGCACGATAGAAGATGGCGCTCTCCGCGCGCTCGATGTCGGCGAACAGCCGCCCCATCCAGGGCGCGACGTGTTTGTCAAAGAATGCGCGTTGCGCCTCGAACGACGCCGGGAAGCGGCCTCCCGCGAAGCCTGCCATGATCTCGCACAGGATGGCGGCGTGATCTTCCGGCTCCGGATTATTCGCGGCGCGCTCGATCCCGGACTCGGCGAGATCGGCGCGCAGACGCGACAGCGGCCGCTCGTTGAGAAATCCCGTCAGGTAGTAGGAGGCGTAGGGCAAGAGCTCGCCGCGACCGAGACCGACGAACAGATCGAAATATTCGCGTTCGACCTTCGCCGGGACCGCATTGGCCGCGGCTGCGGCCAGCTCGGCATGCGCGCGCCCGAGCGGCGTCGCATCACCGATCAATGTGGTCAGTTGATCGAGCAGCCTTCCTGACGGTGCCGCGGACAAGAGCGTCGCGAGCAGCAGATATTCCTGCGCGCGCGCCGCATCGACGGGTTCAATCGGCTTTTCGGACAGAAGCGGCTCGCTGTACAGATCAGGCCGCAGGTCATTGCGCGATACGCCGGTGGCCGCCTCGACCGCAACCACCCGTTGTGCGGGCACCTTGGTCCAGTTCGAAACGGAGGGTTGGCTAATGCCAATTTTGCGCGCAAGTCCTGCCACGCCGCCCGCGGCGTCAATGGCTCGCTCAAGGCCGTCATCACGCACGTGGACCTCCCATCCAAGTCCCAGGTGCTGATTTTGCTTTTGCTACAAAGCAGTAAACGAAGGGTAGTCCTGGCCCAACAGAGGGTCAATCACCTCCCCATAGTCTGAGGCTATGGTCTTTCGTCGGGGGTCCTAGCGGGGTAGCGCGCCGCCATGCGTGCGGCGAGGAATCGACAGCTGCTCGCTTCCGGTGCTTTCGGCGACCGTTAGTTGCGTTGCAGCAGGGGCAGGTGCGGGCTCGGGGCGCGCTTCGTCTTCGGCGACGATCTCGACACTTGATCTCTCGACCGGAGGCAATTCCGGCGAAGAATCCGCGACTTCAACCGGAGTCTCGGCCAGCGTCTCGGCTGACTTGCTGATGCCGCCGATGATTCTGTCCACGAACGCGGCCAGTTCTGCCTCGGAACAATCCAGCGGCCCAAAGCCCGGCATTGCCGACGGATCGTTGAAGTCCCACGCGTTTTCGGCAAGTCCCACGAAGTCGCGTATGGCGGGATCAGCACTCCAAGCGCGACGAAGCGCCGCACGTGTCAGCTCCTGCGGTATCGCTTTGTGCAGGAACGCCTTGATATCGGTCGCTGATGTGATCGAGTCGATCGAAGGCAGGCTCGAGAGGTCGAACTCCGCTTCATCGTCTTTCGCGGCGGGCGGCGGCGCCGACGGCATGTTGTCGTGCATTGCCGGATCCGGTTGGGTAGCGTTCGCCTTTGCCTCCTGCTTGAGCCGGGACCAGCGCGCCAGGAACCTATCCTCGCTCATTCGTGTCCGCCTTCATGCTGCCGGCGCGCCAGCGCCTCCGGATCGGCCTGCCGCCGCTTGCGTTTGAAGAACTCCCGTTCGACGTGGTGCTCGGCAACGAAGCTTTCAATCTGCTCGCGCAGCACTTCCGGCATGGGAACGGCCTCGACCAGATTGGCACCGGCCTCCGTGAACGCTTCGCCTTCCGCGGGATCGGCGGTGGCGGCAGCCACCGAATAGGGCCAAACGCCTTCCGCAGGCGACAATACTGTCCAGATGCTCGGGCTCCCCGAAGCGAGATTATCGCGATAGCGCGCCGTCTCGGAACTGTAGAGATCGACCATAGCGCTGCCGGCATAAAACAGTGTCCCACCTCCATCTTGGCGGAGCACCGTCCAGGGCTTTGTGTCCGGCTCGTCCGGCAGCACGGCGACGGCGCGCCAGACAAAGTCGGTCCACGGCGAGTCCGCCTTGTGCCGCTCGACCACGATGCCGACGGGAATGCGCACCAGCGGCAGCGCAGCCGGGCTCATGTCACCATCTCCAGATGTTTGATCGGCAACCCCGTCAGCAGATTCTGCGGCTTCATCCGGAGCTTCTGTTCGGAGTTCACCGACAGAATGAGATAGATCGGCTCGCCCTGCATCTCATCTGCGGCCGCACTCTTGTCTGCGAACGTCAGGCGGAACAATGAAAGCACGCGGCCGGCGCTGCGGTCATCGAGCTGCTCCCCATGCCAGAGACGGTCGCCCAGCCTGGTCGCATCGGCGTCGAGCCCGACATACCAGGTGAGCCGCGCATCACGCAATTCGCGCAGCGGCTCAATGGAGACGTCGATCCCGAGCAGATGGGAGATCCAGCGCGTCATCGCCTTCCCCAGCGCCCTCGGCCCGCGCCCCCCTGCGGTGAGGTCGAACGCCATGTCGAAATCATCACTTCGGTGCCAATAGTCGTCGGCATTGTCCTCGCTCAGGACGTCGAGCTGGGCATCGGTCACGGCCCCCAGCATCGACATCAGCGACAGCACCGGGGTCGGGCTCTGGCCACCGACGACTTCTTCATCTCCGAGCAGCAAGGCCTGCTCATGCGGCAGGATGCGCTGCGAGCGGAAGAACAGCTCGGCTGCGCGCAGCACGAAGGGATCATCGCAGCCATCGAGCGCATTGCGCAGGATCACATGCACGAGCTGGTTGACGAACAGCGGCGGCAGATCGTTGGCCCGCGACCGGACGGTTGCAAGATAGGCGGCCTCGAGCGTCGGGTGCCGCACGAGGAGATCGCGAAAGGCAAGCACGAACCGCCAGTTCTCCCGGGCGTCCGCATCGACGATCGCGGCGACCTCGTCAGCGCCGACCGGCCGGCGGGGAGCGGCGAGCAGCGCGCGGTGCAGCCGCCGCTCGACCGGGCATGCTTCGTCCGGCGGAATCAGCTCGGGACGCGCAAAATAGGCCTTCAGGAACTCGTCGGTGACGCAAAGCCCGCCGCTCTCATTGCGATCGAGCAGATGGTGGCCGCACGCGATCCAGAAATCGTTCATCGGTGCTGTCGCTCCTGGCTCATATCGGCAAGCCTGACATTGCCGTCGGGTTCGACATCCTCCTCGACTTCCATGAACGAGAACGCCTTGCTGTGCCCCTGCCCTTGCCGCAGCTGCAGCCTGCGGAACGATTCGCGGACTTCGCCGCCGCTCACCGAGCGGTGGACGGCAATGAGCGAACTGATCGGATGCGTGCAGAGCGACTGCACAAAGGCAATCTCCTCTTCGGCGGCCGTCCGCGCGGTTGCCGGGTCCGGCGCGCCGAAACGATCGATGAGTTGGCCGGCAAGGAGCTCGATCAGCGCCCGGCAGTCGCTCTCCGTTGCAGGCACAATCTGCGCCAGCGTCGACCAGCCCCAGGATTGCACCCCGAGGAAGCCGCTGCGGAACGCCGCGCGCGGCTTGCCGCTCAGCGTCGCGGGATCCTGGTCGCAGAAGCGGAACGCGCCGGAGACGGCCCATTCGCCGGGCTCCGCCGCCGCATCGAACACGAACGTATCGGAGGGATCGAGCGCGATGGTGCGCAGCAGTTTCATAGCCGCGGCCCCCCGAGTTTCGGATCGAGCCAGGACGGGGTGGCGAGCGCCTTGACGAGCTCGCTCCGCTCGACCCTGTCGGTGCCGACGCGGCGCGTGAGGAGATCGCCGCTCTCGTCGATCCTCAGGACGGTTCGGCGCTCGCGGGGAACCCGGCTGAGATAGTCGCGCGCGACGCTGTCAAAGCCGTCGACCTGCCAGCTATCGATCACCCGCATCAGATGCCGTGCAAAGCTCTCGGTCACCTCTGCAGCTCCGGTTTCGCCGAACCCCTCCTCATCCAGCGCGGACGCGAGCGGATGAACGCCGGGCCCCTGCTCGGCCATTGCGACCGTCCGGATCATGGCGCCAAACACCAGCCATGCGGGCGGCTCGTCCTCGCGCACAGACGACGGCCATGCCATCCGCGCACCGCCGACCAACCCGCCATCGATCTCGACGGCGTCGGGCCAGCCGATCGCGACGGTCTTGTTTGGCGGTGCGTAGGCACGAAGAGCGTCCGTGAGCGCGACCATGCCGGCGTAGAAGGCGCGCCGCGCGGTCCTCAACGGTTCGCCCGGCTCGAGCACCACGGCGAATTCGGCAAGATCGAACCGCCCGACATACACCAGCGTTCCGGCGCCGCTTTTTGGTGCAATGCGGGAAGCTTCGGCGAAGGCGTCTCTGCTCTCACGCAACCGGACGAGCGTGAAAGGCGGCGGCAGCTGGATCGGCTCCACCGGGGAAACGTGGCTGGTTGGGGTCGACCGCAAGGCCGTCCTCCACTTTCCTTTTCTTCCCGATAGTGAATATCTATACGAGGTGCGGGAGTGGCGCGAGTCCGGAAGTCGGCACCGCACTGGCGGAGGGATTGACCTGAAGCAGCCAGCGAAAACCGTCCTGATCTGCTCGTGTGAAGACACGATGCGCCTTGACGTGGCCACGATCCGGCGCGGATGCCCCACCTGCGAGATCAAGAGCTATCGTCATCTCTGCGGCGCGGAGCTCGATCATTTCCGCAACGCGGCAAAGGCGGACGGCCCGCTGACGGTTGCCTGCACGCAGCAGGCGGCGCAGTTCAGCGGTGAGAGCGGCGAACGCCCCAGCGGGATCAGCTTCGTCAACATCCGCGAAACGGCCGGCTGGTCGCGCGACGGCGCGAATGCGGGCGCGAAGATGGCGGCGCTGCTTGCGGCGGCCGATATTCCCGCACCGGACTATCCGCTTGTCTCGCTGTCGAGTGACGGCGTCATCCTGATCTATGGGCAGGACGAGGCCGCGATCGAAGCCGGGCGACTGCTCGCGGATCATCTCGATGTGACGGTCATGCTCAAGCAGCCGGCAGACGTCACGCCGCCTGCCGCGGCGGTGTTCCCCATCGTGAAGGGCACGATCCGCAACGCGCGGGGCCATTTTGGCGCATTCGAGCTCACGATCGACGGCTACGCGCAGCCGCGCCCGTCTTCGCGCGACCGCTTCGTGTTCGAAACCCCGCGCAATGGGGCGACCTCACGCTGCGATCTCGTGCTCGACCTCTCCGGCGATTCGCCGCTGTTCCCTGCGCACGACGTGCGGGACGGCTATCTCCGCGCGGACCCGAGAGATCCCGCGGCCGTGCTGCGTGCCGTGCTTGCCGCGCGCGACCTCGTCGGACGTTTCGACAAGCCGAGATATGTCGACTTCACACCCAGCCTTTGCGCGCATTCGCGCTCGAAGCTGACCGGGTGCCATCGCTGCCTCGATTTGTGCCCGACCGGTGCGATCACGCCGGCCGGCGACCATGTCGCCGTCAACGCAGAGGTCTGCGCAGGTTGCGGGCAATGCGCGGCCGCCTGCCCGACGGGAGCTGCGTCCTACGCGCTGCCGCCAGCCGACACCCAGTTGCAGATCCTTCGCGCCATGTTGCTCGCCTACCGCGAAGCCGGCGGTGCGGATCCGGTCCTGCTGCTGCATGACAGCGGGCACGGCACGCCGCTGATCGACGCGCTCGCCCGTCATGGCGACGGATTGCCGGCCAACGTGCTGCCTCTCGCGGTCAACGAGTTGACGCAGGTCGGGCTGGAGGCCGTCATCGGCGCATTTGCGTATGGCGCGGCGGCCGTGCGGTTCCTGCTGCGCGCCAAGCCGCGGCACGCCATCACCGGGTTATTGCAGACGATCGCCATGGCCGAGACCATTCTTGCCGGGCTCGGATTTGACGGCCGCCGCGTGGCCACGATCGAAACCGACGATCCCGACATTCTGGCAGACCAGCTGACGGGGATTGGCCCCCTCGCCAGCCTCGCAACGCCTGCAACTTTCCGGACGGTCGGCAAGCGCGGCGACCTGCTTCGCTTTGGCCTCAGTGAATTGCATCGCCTCGCGCCCAAGCCTGTCGACGTGATCGCCTTGCCCGCGGGCGCACCGATCGGTGCGGTCACCGTTGACGTCAGCGGTTGCACGCTGTGCCTGTCCTGTGTCTCGGCCTGCCCAACCGGCGCGCTTCGCGCCGATCCCGAGCGGCCCGTCCTGAAATTCGTGGAGGATGCCTGCGTGCAGTGCGGTCTGTGCCAGAGCACATGTCCCGAGAAAGTCATCACGCTCACCCCGCAGATCGACTTCCGGGCCAGGCGCGCGCCGGCACAGGTGATCAAGGAGGAAGAACCGGCCCTGTGCGTTCGCTGCGGCACGCCCTTCGGCGTCAAGAGCACGATCGATCGGATCGCGACGAAGCTCGAGGGGCGCCATTGGATGTATCCCGCCGGAGACCGCCGCACCGAGGCCTTGCGGATGTGCGCCGATTGCCGCGTCATCGTCATGAGCGAACAGCAGTTCGATCCGATCCAGGACGTTCCGGAGCGCGCGCCGCCACGGACGACGGACGACTATCTGCGTCAACGCGAGAACAAGGACTAGCCGCATGCCTCGTTTCATGATGGGTCTTTCGACGTGCCTTGCCATCACGGTTTCCGCCGGCACGGCCGTCGAGGCCGCCGCCCTCACCAAGGCGGAAAAGGTCGCGCTCAAGCAGGCGATCGTCGCCTGCAAGGCCGAGGCAAAGGGCAAGAAGATCAAGTGGCTGTCACGCCGGAAATACGTCAACCAGTGTGTCGTGACGGCGCTCAAGGAGCATCCCAGCATCGACGTCGCTCGTATGCTCGTGGAGAAGCCGGATCTGACAGATATTCCCGTGGAGCAATGGCCGGCCTATTAGAGCGGAAATGGCTTTAGATTGAATCGACCGACCGCGGGCTCGTTCCAACCTCTCCCGCTTGCGGGAGAGGTCGGCGCGAAGCGCCGGGTGAGGGTTCTCTCCACACGGGGGTTCTTGCTTGCGGAGACACCCTCTCCCCGACCCTCTCCCGCAAGCGGGAGAGGGAGCGCACCTCCCTCGTTGCTACACCAAACCTAATCTCGTCGTGGTTTAGAGCGTCGTTGCCGGCAGCTATTTCGACGTCGCACGCGCCAGAAAATCCGTGAGCGCGCGGCGATCCTCGGCCGAGCCGATGTGCTGCTCGGGCATCTTGGTGCCAGGCGTGTAGGCGTTCGGCCCGATCTCGAACAGTCTTGAGACGGTCTCCGGCGTCCAGACGATATCCATCGCCTTGAGCGCGTCGGAGAAGCGATAACCCGGCAGCGAGGCGATCTTCCGGCCGAACAGTCCCGCAAGCGTCGGCCCGGCACGCTGGACCTCGGTTTCCGACAATGTATGGCAGGCCACGCAGGCCCTGAAGACTTCGGCGCCGTGATCGCCGGCATAGGCCGCGAGCGGATCCGCCGGCGTGCCCAGCAGGTTCGACCCGATCGCCGCGCCGGTCAGCGCATTCCAGCGCCTGATCTTGCCGTCGGTGCCGCCGGTCAGCAGCGTCGCGCCATCGGGCAGGAACGCGACCGACCAGATCGGCGCGCCAGACCCGGCGAGCGTGCGCATCACACGCCTCGCCTTGCGATCGACGATCGCGACAGTGCCGTCGATGGCCCCCGTGGCCAGCCAAGCGCCGTCTTGCGATATCGCCAGGGCGACGACCGGCCTGGCGGCGACGATGACCTCGCCGGTCTGGCTGCCATCGGCGGTCATCATGCGCAGCTTGCCGTCTGCCGCGCCGGTGACGATTTCGCCATCGGGCGAGATGGCGACGACGTTCGGCGGTGCCGGCATCACGATGGTCTCGGGGCTGCCGTCCGGCAGGGGCCAGATCCGCACCGTCAGGTCGTAGCCAACGCTCACCAGCGATTGTCCATCGGGAGCAAACGCCACGCCGTTCACAGCTTGCGAGTGGCCCTGCAGCACGCGCGTTGCGCCATCGGACAGCGATGAGATCCGCACGGTGTGGTCCCACGAGGCCGATGCGAGCTTCGATGCATCGGGAGACACGGCGAGCCCGACAATGGGCCCCGTGTGCCCCTCGACAACCTGGTCCGGTTGCGGCCGGCCCGGCGTCCAGATGGCAATCTGGCCATCCGCACCAGCCGTCGCCATTCGTCCGTCGCCGAGAAAGGCAGCCGCGTTCACCGCACCCGAATGGAAGCGAAGCACCTGTTCGGCGGACTCGGTTGCCAGCGACCACCGGATGGCTGCGGTGTCGAAGCTGCCCGACAAGACTATCCTGCCATCGACCGAAACGGCGATCGCGCGGACAGGCCCGCCGTGCCCCGCCAGTTGCGCCTGCGCGGGCCGCAGCGGGAGAAGCAGCGATGCCGTCAGAAGGACGACGGCAAGACGCAAGCGCGTCAACATTGGCCTCTGGGCAAGAACGCCCCCCTTGATCCAGCTCAACGACGGCAGCTCATATCCGGTTCCAGGTGCGACAAGCGGCGCCTTGAATGGCGATCAACGTGGTCGCAGTCTGGCCTACGGCGCCTCATGGACCGAGGCCGAATATGCAGCTACACCCGAAATCCTATCGGCAATTCATCTCGCGGTTGTGGCACTTCCGCGCGCTGCCGCCGCGACATCGCGATCCCGGCACCCAGGAGGCATCGCCACTGCTCGTCTACATCGTCGCCGTGTTAGCGACGCTCGTGGCTATCCTCTTAGCCGACGTCCACCGGCTTCCATCCCCGGAGCTGCCCGGCGATCCCAATTGGATCAACCCGATTTTCCTGAGTCCTTGAGACCGCGCGCGCAGCAATTGCGGGCACGCGCGACCCGACCGGCCGCATTGTTCGAAGACATGCGATCCGTGCAGGACGTCCAGCTCGATCACTGTTGGTTGAAACGCGACGGCAGGAGTCTCGCTACTGCTGCGTTCCCCCTGGAAACACCAGAGATCGATCTGCGAGATCTTGAACCGGAAGTCCGCGCTGGTGCGCCTGCCTCTGCATCTCCTGCACCGGAGGCATCCCTGCCGTCGATGTGCGACTCGCCGGTAACGGATGCGATCGCAACATATTCGTCGCGGCCACGACAACCGTCAGCACGGCCAGGGCAGAGATCATCAGGAACTTCATGCGAACCTCCGTTGGTTCGAGGAGAGTCGAAGCTCTGACTAGTGCAGGACTCGAGTTCCCCGTGTGAGATCCCTCACACCTCTCGTTCTCTTGATCGCCGCTGGGGCGGCCTGCGCCGCGCTCGCCAGACGCAGCTCTGCATTCTCGCGGCTGATTTCGCCCGAGCTTTGCTTGATCGCTCCACCCTCGAAGCCAAGAGGGCGCAGGGAAGGCCGGGTGCCGGCCGGCACCTGCGGTCCGCTGCGCGAAAGGGTGCGCAAAGGAGACCGCACAGCAGCATACAGGTGGAGCCAATCACTCGGCCTTCCCTGCGCGATGGTTGGACGGCTTATGCCGTGCTCTCCCGGGAGCCGAATTCCTTCTGGCCTCCCTCACTCTCACGGAATTCACCGGCACCGCGCCGGTTGACGCGAGGGCCGCATCCGCAAGAGCTTGACCGTAGCAACGACGGCCAGGACCACACGGTTTTGCCGTACGCACGGCCCGCCATTTCGCCGCAGTTTTTCCAGCCCTGTCGACGGAGCCGGAAACTTACAGACGAGACGAACCTGACAGCGCCGTTCGTCCGCACGAAGCCTTGGGCTCACGGAGAGCAATCCGCCCCGCCCCTGGCCACTCGCGCCCGACACTGCCGCGTCCACCGCAAGCCCGGCTCGCGAAAATGACGACCACATGATCGCCCCTCAAGGATGAGCCGGGATGGGCGAGACATACGATATTTCCGAATTTCGGTAAAGTGGAATATTTTTGCGAGGAGGGGTTGACGGGGTGGCGGGTGTTTTGCCCGACGGATCATTGCTTGCAATCCTGATCTCGAGCCGGCGGGATGACCGCCCTCTGCTCTAGATTTGACGTTGCGATACCTGTGGACCGCGAAATCCAACTTGGTTGCAACCGTGACATCAAGCAATCGAGGCGCTATCCTCGGAATCATTATTCTTTATATGGTATTTGGCTCGTTATGAAGAAAAAGCCCTTCGTTCCGGTCGTTGCTGTTCTAAATATGAAAGGCGGCGTTGGAAAAACAACGCTAAGCGCAAACATCTTCCGAGTGCTCTTCGAACGACGACGAGCGGCTACCTTGCTGCTCGATCTGGACCCCCAATTCAACCTTACGCAAGCGCTGTTCACTCGGAGTGTGTACGACAAACTAAAGAACAGCGGAAAGACGATCTTGCCGGTCATGGAGCCACCGTCGAGCGTGGGGCTTTTCGATGTTGCCACGTCTAGCGTCCCCCCACCAGCAGCCGCATCGCTAAATCATACGTTTCTGCATTTCACTAAAGCACCGACGATCACGCTTGACGTCATCCCGGGTGATTTCGGACTGGTCAAATACAGTCTGATGAATGACAGCAAGAAGCTCGATAAGGTCCGGGAAAGATTTCTAAAATTCGTCGAATCAGAAAAAATAAACTACAAAGTTATTACACTGGATTGCAACCCGAGCAGTTCATTCCTAACTTTATGTGCTCTACATGCTTGCAGCCACATTCTTGTACCGGTTACGCATCCTTCCCCCCAACGGTCTGGTCCGGTCGGCCAGCCGCAGATTCCAGCAGTTCTCGAGATTTCACACCGGGCGGTGAAATGGGGTCTTCGCCCTCCGCGAACCAATCGCTCAAAGTTTCGTGCATCTCCACTATGTCTGTAGCTGAAATCATACTAACATGCCTTTAGAAGGTGAAACGTAGAGCGTATCAAAACCACAGGTAGAGACAAGAACTCACAGGCGGCGACCGTGGAACGACATCCGCCGGCCCCCTCTCAAGCGTTAAATGTTCCTTAGACGAGCGTCACAGCAATTCCGAGCGTCTCGCTCCGGACAACCGCAAATCCTTGAGGTGTAGCGCGGAAAGCTGCATATGATTCCTGTGCTCTAACCAGCAGCTGAGCTACCCCGCCACAGGTATCGCGGCGACGAACAAGGCCGATCTTGAACCGCGCGGCACCTTCGCCTCCCCCGACATCATTTCCATTGTGTGATTCAAGTCACAGCAGAATCAGGTGCCACCGCCTACAAGGAAGAGGCATGGCCGCAAACAAGGTAACGGCGGTACGCACGAGGCTGCGGGGCGATCAACAGCTTAAGGACTTTTCGAAGCCGCCAGGGCGAAGAACCCGGCGGCTTTTTCTCGCCGGGGAAACGCCAACCGAAGCCGGCGACGCGGCCTGCGGCCGATCCGGGTACCGGCGGGAGCCGGCAGCTGTCACTCCGGTCAGGCGCTCGGGCCCTTCCTCTCCTCGCGTTCTGCCTCGATTTGCCGCTCCGCCTCGAGCCAGAAGTCCAGGTCGTGATCCGCCGGTCGGCCGGCCTGCTCCCAGAGCTCGTACGCACGCGTGCGGACCTCGCCGCGCCGCATCATGCGAAGGAGCTTTCGCTTCAGCTCCTCGGCGAAGCTTCTGAAGCGCTGTCCCGTGGTCTCGTCCTTGACGAGCGCGGCCGCTCGCGTTGCGAATTCGATCTGGCGCTCGATGTTCTGCCGCTCGTCCACTGCGAACACTGCCGTAGGAACAGGTTGTTTCAGAGCCCGTGCCGTTCAGACACAGAATTCCTTTCCGGCAAGTTCTGTTCCCTGGGATGCTGTTCGCAGGACGGTCTTGTCGGTCACAGCGTATCCGGCGTCCGCTGCGTGTTCGACTTGTCCTCGTTGCGCAGCTCCTGCTCGGCCGCGCGCCAAAATTCCTCTTCGCGGCCTTCGGGCTTGCCGGCCTGCTCCCACAGGCGGTGCGCGCGTTCTCTGATCTCTTGCTCGGTCGGCTCGGACAATTGCATCTCCTCCTGTGAGCACGGCCCGCCCTTCAGGTATGGGGGGGCTTGGAGGCGGGCCGTGCAGGCCAGCGCTCGGCAGCGAATCTGGCCCGCGGATTCAAGCGTTGACGGTTCGCAAGAGTTCCTAGTCTGGCGTAGCGACCCGGCGCGCCCAGGGCCCGACGCGCTGCCCCGCGCAACCCGTTCCCCTCGCGAGCGCGACGAATTCGCGCCCAGGCAGGTCGATCAACGCCCCCATCGATGCATAATTTGCGATGCCGCCGGCGACGAGCCTGCAGAAGCTGAGAGTGACGCGGCCGTAGAAGACGCCTGCTCCGGGCTCCGAGGATGCGAAACGATAGGAGGCGCCGAGACCGCGAGCGATCGCCAACAATGCCATGATCTCGTGGTGCGTCAGCGCCGAGTGAATGCCGAGCAGTGACAGCAACAGGGCTTGAATACTGAGGCTGCTCATGACGGCCTCGCCTCGATGCGCGGCATCGGCAGAAATTGCGCGAGATGGGCGCTCCTCCATTGATACGGGGTATCGCCGGCGAAGCGCTTGAACACCGTCGTGAAATGAGCCTGCGTCTGGAACCCGACGGTCAAGGCGATGTCGACGAGCGAGGCGTCGGCCCGCAGCAGCAATTCCTGGGCCCGCTCGATCCGCCGCTTCAGCAAATAGTCGTGCGGCCGCATGCCGACGGCTGCCCGGAACTGCGCGGCAAAATGCATCCGGCTCAGGCCGGCCACGGCGGCCAGATGCTGCAAGGTGACCTTCGCGTCCAGATTGTCGTCGATATACTGCATGACGCGCTTGAGGCGCCATTTCTGCAGCGAGCGCACCGTCCGGCAGGCTTGGCCTTCGCGGTCGCCCTCGGCCGGCTCGGACTGGCCACTGACCACCGTCCGCCGGCTGGCCTTGCAAGTCAGCATGGCGAGATGCAACGCGTCGACAAGGATGGCGGAATGGGGATGGTGCATGGCCTTGGTGGCCGCGAGCGCATCCGAGAGGCGCCGCATCACGGGGTCCGCGACCTCCCCGGCACCCCTCTCCCGGTCGGACTCGGCGGACGCGCGCGCAAGGCGTTTCGCGGACACCCTGAAGCTCGGCCCGCTTGCGGCCGATCCTCGCACGTCCGCCGCTGGCGCCTCGATGGCCAGCGCGACATCCAGATGGACGAGGGAGAGCGTCATCGCCTCCTCGCCGGAGCGCGGCGAACGTTTCGATGGCCGCAACTGCGAGCCGCCGATCGACGAGACGTCGATTGCGGCGGCGACATGATCCTTGGCGGCTTGCGGGTATGACATCTGCAGCGACATCGTCGAAACTCCTTGTCCCAGTTCGCAGCGGCAATGCCTGGCAGGCTTGCCCGAATGCGATGGGTGCAGAGTAGTTCGGCGATCCGCGCGCTCCATTCTACGCGGGGGTGCATGGATAAGGTCTCGGGTTGACCGCGTCATACCTAGGTATGATCGCAAGCGCAGTCACCGGACGAGCGCGCGCCACCGACGCGCGAGCCCGGCGGTCCGGCGGTCCGGCGCGCCTGCGGTAAGTTGACGCGCCCGCGATCGATGCGATCACCGATCAGCCTTGTTCTAAGGGGACATCCCTTGTCGGAACCCGCGCCGAATTCAACTTCCCACGAGGTCTTCCAAGAGAGCACGAAAATCACCCGGCTGGATATTGTGGACGCGATCAAATCGCGGCATCAACGCCGCTGTAATGAGAAGACACACCGCCTGCGACGATGACGAAGCTTGATCGGCCCACGGGTTCATCCATGAGCCGCGCCGGATTGCGGTTCTGGTCCGCCGCTCTCGCCTTCGCGGTCTTCATGGTCGACGTGCTGACGCCGCTCGAGGGCGCGGTCGCCGTTCTCTACGTCGTCGCGATCCTGCTTGCGGCGCGGACGAACCGGCGCAACGACATCATCATCGCCGCAGCCGGCTGCATCGTCCTGACCATCAGCGCCTACCTCATCTCGCACGATCTGGAGACGATCGCCTCGCCTGCCCTTCGCGCGCTGGTGAGTCTGGCGGCCATCGGGATCACGACCTTGCTGGTGCTGCAGAATCACGCCGCCACGACGCGCCTCGCGGCGCAGGCGCGCCTGCTCAATCTCTCGCATGACATGATCTTCGTCAGAGATCGCGGCGGCATGATCACGTTCTGGAACAAGACTGCGGAACAGACCTACGGCTGGTCCGCCGACGAGGCGCTCGGGCAGCTCGCGGACAGACTGCTAGGGACCAGCTATCCCGACCGGCGGGAAGTCATCGAGACCAGCCTGCTCGATACCGGGCGATGGGAAGGCAGGGTGAAGCAGCGGACGAAGGCCGGCTCGATACTCGTCGTCGATGCCCGATGGGCCCTGCAGCACGACCATCTCGGCAAACCTGCGTCGGTGCTCGAAACGCACACCGATGTCACGGACCGCGTGGCGGCGCACAGCGCGCTGGTGCAGAGCGAGCAGCGATATCGCCGGATGTTCGACGCAACCCGGATCGGCGTCGTCGAGGAAGACTGGAGCGGATTGCGGGCCGCGCTGGATTCGCTACCGACGCGCGGGGCGGATCTGCGCGAATATCTGGCGCGGCATCCCGATTTCGTTCGGCATGCCCGCGGGCTTGCCAGAATCGTCGACGTCAATCCGGCCCTGCAAAAGATGGCCGGAGCAGGCAGCTCTGCGGCCTTCATCGAGAACGTGGACAAGCTGCTGGGCGAGAACGATCGAAGCTTCCTCGACGCGCTGGTCGCATTCGCGCAAGGAGAGCGGTTCCACGAAGGCGAGACCGAGCTGGTGCGGCTCGACGGACGCAAGGTCCCCGTGCTGTTCACGATCACCTTTTCGCCCCGATCCGACGAAGACCATGACGTTCTCGTCTTCGTCGTCGACATCACCGAGCGCAAGCAGGCGCAAGACGCGCTGCTCGCGGCGCAGGCCGACCTCGCCCATGCCGCGCGCGTCGCCACCCTCGGCGAGCTCAGCGCCTCCATTGCGCACGAGGTGAACCAGCCGCTGGCGGCGATCGTCACCAGCGGCGAAGCCGGCTTGCGCTGGCTGCGGCGCGACGTTCCCGATCTCAAGGAGGTTGCGACCACGATCGGCCATGTCGTTGCACAGGGCCGCCGCGCCAGCGAGGTCGTGACCCGCATCCGGACCTTCCTGAAGAAGGCCCCGGCCCAGCAGGATGTGCTGCAAATCGGCGAGATCATCGACGAGGCGACGGCGCTGGTCGCGCGCGAGCTCGCCAAGGACGACGTCGCCCTCGTCGTCGAGACGGAGCCCGACCTGCCGCCGGTTCGCGGCGACCGGATTCAGTTGCAACAGGTCCTGGTCAATCTTCTGATCAATGCCGGCCAGGCCATGTCGGGCCGGCCCGGTTCCCGCACCATCACGCTGCGCGCGCGCACCGTGGACGGCGAGACGCTCGCGATCACGGTGCAGGACAGCGGCCCGGGCATCCAGCCTGATGACCTGCCGCGCCTGTTCGATCCGTTCTTCACGACGAAGAATGGCGGAATGGGCATGGGGCTTGCGATCTGCCGAACGACGGTGGAAGCTCACGGCGGCCGATTGTCGGTGGCGAGCACCCCGGGTTCGGGAGCGACATTCCACCTGACCCTGCCATATAGCCAAGAACACGCCCTGCCATGACACGACCAAACCAGGCGCAACCCTCCAGCGCAATCGTCATCATCGTCGACGACGATGCAGGCATCCGCGCCTCACTCGACAGCCTGTTCCGATCCGTCGGCCTCGAGACGCGGCTGTTCGGCTCGCCGGCCGAACTGCTCGGCAGCTCGCTGCCCGACGGCCCCGGCTGCATCGTGCTGGACGTCCGTCTTCCCGGCGTGAGCGGGCTCGATCTGCAGGGCCAGCTCGTCCGGCAGGGCATCAGCTATCCGATCATCTTCATGACCGGCCATGGCGACATTCCGATGTCGGTGCGCGCCATGAAGGCCGGCGCCGTCGACTTCCTCTCCAAGCCGTTCCGCGACCAGGACATGCTCGACGCCGTGACGGCGGCGCTCGAGCGCGATGCGCTGCACCGCGCCGAAGCCGCGACCAAGGAGGACATCCGGGCTCAGTACGAGACCCTGACGGCGCGCGAGCGCGAGGTGATGGGCCATGTCACCGCCGGCCTGATGAACAAGCAGGTCGCCGCCCTGATCGGCCTCAGCGAGATCACCGTCAAGATCCACCGCGGGAACGTCATGCGCAAGATGGGGGTTAGGTCACTGGCCGACCTCGTTCGCAAGGCCGAGGCGCTCGGGGTCTCCCAGACCCGCAGGTCTACGGACCAAACCTGAGTATAATTCCGCCGGGCCTACCCCCGGGTGCATAACGCCTCATCGGCCGCGCAACGGGAGATATCCTCCTTGCCTTGCGGAACACCGCGGTCAGGATTGTGCGCGAATGGCCAAAACCCCCGTGATTGCGATTGTGGACGACGATGAGGGCGTGCGCACTTCGCTTGCGAGCCTGGTTCGCTCGCTTGGCTACGAGGCCGATGCCTACGAGTCCGGCGTCGACTTCCTGCGGCATGCGCCGGGAGACGATCCGGCATGCATGATCGCCGACATCCAGATGCCCGTGATCACCGGCGATGAGTTACAGGCCCAGTTGATCGCCTCCGGCCGCCGCTTCCCGATCATCTTCATGACGGCATTTCCGAGCGAAGCCGTACGTCAGCGCGTGATGGCCGCCGGCGCGCATTGCTTTCTCGGCAAGCCTTCCAGCGGCGACGAGATCATCCGCTGTCTCGAGGACGCGCTGGCAGGCCACGGCGCAGCGCCGTAATCGATCCGTCCCTTCGCTCGCCCGGCACCCTCGTCCCCCAAGCGTGCATTTTGGCAACCGGGTTGGTCGACCGGAAATACCGGCAGGCCCGGCAAACCTCATAGTCGCCGTCGATTTTGTCGACATCGGCAGGGCGGGCACGCGCTGCCGAAACGGATGAGGCACGATGCCAGTGAACGCCGCCAGTGCTGCCGCGCCGCGCCCGCTGGTCTTCGCCGGATTCCCCGCGAGCTCGTGGGCCTTCGCGCTGCGCGTCTGGCTGGCGATGCTGCTCGCGCTCTATGTCAGCTTCTGGCTCGAGCTGGAATCGCCGTCGTCGTCCGCCCTCACCGTGGCCGTCCTTGCCCTGCCGACACGCGGTCAGGGCATGGAGAAGGCCGGCTACCGGCTGCTCGCAACCGTCATCGGCGTTGCCGCATCGATCGCGATCGCGGGCCTGTTTTCCCAGACCGACGGTCTCCTGCTCGCGGTGCTCGGCATCTGGGTCGGGCTCTGCGTCTATGTCGCCGGGATGCTGGACGGCAATCGCGCCTATGCGGCGGTGATCTGCTGCATCACCGTCGCCCTCGTCGCCATCCAGCAGATCGACACGCCGCTGCAGGTGTTCCCGGCCGGCGTCGCACGCGGCGCCGCCATCGGCATCGGCGTCCTTGCAGTGGCGCTGGTGAACGAGGTTCTGGCCGCGCCGAACTACCATCCGGTGCTGGCAAGCCGCATCGAGGCGCTGTACCGCGGGGTCACGGACCTCGCGCAAGATGCCGAGCGCGCCTCCGCGCCGGCTGCCGCGAGCCTGCTACATGACATCGCGGCACAGCATCCGGAGATCGCCAGCCTTGTGACGGAATCGAGCATCGGCACGGCAAGGACCGCAGCCGCGCGCGCCGCGCTGGTCGACCTCGTCAGCGCGCTCTCGCTCGGTCGCATGCTCACCGCACTCCCCGCCGCCTCCCCGGCTACAGCCGGGCTGATAGCGACGTCCCGGTCCTGGCTCCAGGCCGAGATCAACCGAAAGAACGCGCAGGTGCGCAGCAGCCTCGATGCGCTGCGTGAGGGGACACGCCCGCATCATGCATGGCGCGCGCCGCTCTATCGCTCGCGCCGCATCGCGGCGGAAACCGCCGCACGGGCCGCGATCTCGTTCACGCTGATCGCGCTCTTCTTCGTGCTGACAGGCTGGCCGGCCACCGAGCTCTGCCTCTCGCTCGTCGCGGCGATCATCGGGCTCAGCTCGATTTCGCCCGCGCCACGAAACTTCGCGCTGGTGGCGGTGACGGCAATGCCGATCGCCTGCGCGCTGGCCGGCATCTTGAAATACCTCGTCTTCAACGGCGTGTCCGAATTTCAATTGCTGGCGATCGGCCTTGCGCCCGTCGTCATCGGCCTCGCGCTGCTGATCTCGCTGCCGAACCCCACGCTGTCATCCCTCGGCCGCCTCGTCCTGGTGTTCACGATCGCCGTCCTCACACCGACCAATCCGCAGAGCTACGACCCCGAGGTGTTCCTGGTGACGAGCCTCTTTGCCTGCCTGTCGGCGGTGCTCGTGTTCGCGGCGCAGATGCTGCTGCCTCCCCTGTCGGGCGACCGGCGGGTTCTGCTACTGCTGGGAGAGGCCAGGCGCGAGCTGGGCCATCTCGATCGCGGACAAACCCGATACGTCGCGCCGGAGGAAGCCGCGTTTCGCGACGCGGCGCGGATCGAACAGATCCTGACCGCAAACGGCGCCTTGCCTCTCGACGGTCGGATCACGGCCCAAGCGATCCACTGTTTCGACCAGGCGGAAGCCTTGCGGCGTTGCCGCGCCGAACTGGACCTGCTGCGACAGGGGCCGCTCGCCGGCGCGGCGCAGAACGCGCGAGAGGCCCTCGCGCGCGGGAACGACGGCGCCATCCTCGCTTCTGCCGAGGCGCTGCGCCAGGCGGCAGCGCGAAGCCACCTGTCCGCCAATTCGGCCATCGCAATGATTGCGGCGAGCAGCGCATTCGCACCGTCACAGTCTGAAAGTCAGGGCGAACGGCCATGACGAGCACCTATCGGGAGCTGGTCGTCGGCGGCGTGCTCATCGCCCCCATCGTCTCCTACGCGGCAATCGCGCTGCTTCTGTTCCTGCTGCTCCGTCCGCTGCTGCGCTTGGTCGGATTCGCAAGATTGTTCAGCAACCCCTCGCTGGCCGAGCTCAGTCTCTACGTTGCGATGTTCGGCCTGCTCGCACTGTTCTTCTAGGAGAAAGAGTCATGAACGTCGCGGTGCCCCGTTTCATCCGCGGTGCCGGCAAGCATCTTGCGACCGTCGGCATCGCACTGGTCGCGGTCGTGATAGCGGTTGCGACCTGGCAGCACTACGTCACCGCGCCGTGGACGCGGAACGGCACCGTCCGCGTCCAGGTCGCCAACGTCGCGCCGCAGGTTGCGGGCAAGATCGTGGAGCTGCGTGTGGCCGACAACCAGTTCGTCCACAAGGGCGACGTGCTCTACGTCATCGATCCCTTCGACTTCGAGGTGGCCGTCCGCGTCGACAAGGCGCTGATGGACCAGCGCGCCGCGGACCTCGTGGTCAAGCAGGCCGAGTTCGACCGGCGCCAGCACCTGTCCGATCTTGCGACGACGCCCGAAGAGCAGCAGATCTATGCCGGCAATGCGGCGCAGGCGAAAGCTGCCTACGAGGCGGCGGCGCACCAGCTCGCGCAGGCGGAGCTGAACCTGAAGCGCACCAGCGTGGTCAGTCCGGTCGACGGCTACGTCACCAATCTGCTGCTGCGTGCGGGCGACTATGCCGTCACCGGCGTCAGCAACGTTTCCGTCATCGACTCCGACAGCTTCTGGATCGACGGCTATTTCGAGGAGACCAAGATGGCGCGGGTCTGCGTCGGCGATCGTGCCGAAGCGCAACTGGTCGGTTATCCCAAGCCAATACTCGGACATGTGAAGACCGTGACGCGCGGCATCAGCGCCTCGAACGCCGCCGCGGGCACGCAAGGCCTGCCCAACGTCGATCCGATCTACACCTGGGTGCGGCTGGCGCAGCGCGTACCGGTTCGCCTCGCCATCGACACCGTGCCGCCGGATGTGCCGCTCGTCTCCGGCATGACAGCGACGGTGACGATCCGGCAGCCATCCGAGGGCGCCGGACAAACCTGGTTCGACCGGTTCCGCGCGAGCTTCGTCGATCCCGTCTTCGATCTGTTCGGCGCGGGACGTCCGCCCCGCCCCGATTGCCTGCAGGCGGCATCGCAGCAGCGCCCCGAGATTGAAACGCTTCCCTACACACGCGAGCCCGCGGTTCCGCCGGCAGAGAAGATCGCACCTGGCCTTACGCCCGGTATCGACACTTCGCCGCGCCTGCCCTGAAGCTGGCCACGACACCTGACCCTAGGCGAGTCGCACCTCGCGTCTCTTCGGTCCGCGTCGCCTGCTAACACCGGGCGCTCGCTCCAAGTGTTTGATCGCTTTGGTCCAATTGAAGCCTTTGCGACAGCCGGTCGCACCTTGCTGCACTTGCAAGATCTAACACGCTTTAAGCATCCGTAACGAGCCTTGCGACGGCTTCAGACTTATCGTTCGAGCATGAGCCAATTGCATTCTGCGAGCCGACGACGGCAGCAGAATCCAGGACACGGGGCGAACGATGTTCACTGATCTGCAAGCGGCCGGCGCCTGGTCGACCTGTCAACCCACCCGTCACGAACCCGATTCCCCGCTAGGGGCGCGCGCACTTCCCTGCGAACGAAGATGGCGCCAGTCCGGCCAACATGCCGGCACCGCTCCGGAAGACATCACGATCTCGCGCTGGGTCTGCACGCAAACAGGCACAAAGCAGGACGAAGCGACGACGCCCGCCGACCGATTCTTCCTCGCCATCGCCTTGCAGACGACCCGCCTCAAACTGAGCAGAGGCCGTCACATCATCTTCGACGGCATCATGCCGGCAGGCACGCTGTATGTCGGCGCACCCTCGCAGCAGCTCAGTGCGCAGTTCTGCGCGCCGTACGATTTCCTGCATTTCCACGCCTCCGCCAGCGTCTATTTTCCATGCCCGAGGCCGGGAGCGGATCCTGCCTCGCCCGAGATCCTCAACGATCTCGTCCTGCTCCGCGACCCCTTTGCCGAGCAGCTCGCGAAGGCGCTCACCGAACACGGCCATCTGGCCGACCGCGAATTTGCCCGCTGCATCGGCCGGACGCTGGCGATGCACGTTGCCCGGCACGAACGTCCGCACACGAGAGTCAACGCGCTGGCGAAATGGCGGCTACGGCGCGTCGAGGAGTATGTCGGAACACATTTCGAGCACTGCATCAGCCTGTCCCAATTGGCCAAGGTCGCGGGACTGTCCCGCATGCACTTCGCGGCCCAGTTTCGCGTCGCGACGGGCTACCGGCCGCGAGAGTACCTGCTGCACGAGCGCGTCGAACGCGCCAAATCGATACTATCGAGCTCAGACATGCCCCTGGCCGAGGTGGCGCTCGCCGTCGGTTTCTGCACGCAAGCGCATTTCTCGACCGTCTTCAAGCGCATGACGGGTGACACGCCTGCGCGCTGGCGGAGCGCCGTGCGGAACGCGTCGGCTTCGTCCATCCGCTCGCACAGCGATCCCGCGTCGGCGCACAAGGCCATGTCGCGCGCGTTGGGGGTGGACCTCTCTTGAATCATGCGAAATGAGAAACAGCAGGGGTTCGTGAAATACTCTGGCTGCGGGATCGGCGATGGTGTGCGTGTTACGTGACTCAAGACCCCCAAGTCACGGCTCGAGCCTTCCTCCTCCCTGGGCAACGAGCATTTTAGGGGCCGTCCTCCCCCAAAGGACGGCCCCCTTTTTTCGACACCACAACGCGATCGACCGTATCGTCGCTTCGGGACTTGCCTGCTCTAGGAGCTGAGGTGACGCATGAGCCAGGTGCGGACGCCCTGGAGGCTTCTGAAATCGTCCAGCGAGCGCGCCGGAAGTCCGGGCGCGATTTCCGCGGCCATGCCGCTCAGTGCATGTCCCGGCCCGAGTTCCAAAAACTCCGTCGCCTCCGCTTCGACACAGGCTTGCAGGCAATCGGCCCATTGCACGGTTTGCGAGATCTGTGCGGCAAGCTTGTCGAGACCGGTTTCGCGCGAGACGACCGGAGCGGAATCGATTCCGCTCAGAATGCGCGCAGCGGTCCGCGGCGGGAACGACACCGACGTCAGATTCAAGGTCTCGCGAAATTCCACAGATGCGCCAGCGAGCCGCCGGGTGTGGGAGGCAACCTCGACCGGCAAGGCAACGATCCTCGCGCCGTGCATCGCCCGCGCGTCTGCGGCGATCTGGTTCAACGCCTCCCGGCCACCGCCGATGACAAAGGCATCGCCCGGATTGACGATAGCGATCGCTGCACCGTGGCGCTCGCAAAGACGATCGGCCTGCTCTCGCAAAAGACCGCGGACGAAGATCAGCCCGTCGCCGGCGTGCGTCGCCGCATCCATGATCTCAGCCCGGCGCGCGACGAGGTCGAGCGTGGCGATCGCATCGAACAGGCCGCCGACGCCCCAGGCCGCGACCTCGCCGACACTGTAGCCGGCAATGATGACGCCATGTGGAATGGCATCGCCGAGCGCGGCCACTGCTGCCAGCGCTTGCAAGGTACACAGGATCTGGCCGGCTCGGTTGCGATGCAGGGCCTCATCGGGCTCCGCGCGGACGAAATCGCGCGGATCCTTGCCGCCCAGCAATGTCGCGGCGTGTGCAAACAGGTGCGCGGCTTCCGGCGCATCTCCGGTAAGGGCGAACATCTCCCGGTGCTGCCTGCCTTGTCCCGAGCAAAGGATCGCGAGTGTCATGGTCGCGGCCTAATGAGGAAAGAGCATTGCGATCGTAATCGCCAGGGTCACGATGCTGAATCCGGTGCTGGCGATGACCATGGAGCCGACCGCCGCGGAGTCCAGCCGGTAATTGACGGCAAACAAAATGCCGAAGAAGCCCGACGGCAACGCCGCGAGCAGAATTGCCGTCTTCGCAACATCTGGGGAGAGATGAAATCCGTAGACGATCGCAACAGCCAGCAGCGGGCGCAAGATGTCCGCGGCACCCGTCGCCGCAACGACCCGCCAATCGATCCGGAACGACTGGGCCGACAGCACCAGACCGGTCAGGAACAGCGCAACGCCTGCAGCCGCGTTCCCGATCAGGACGAGGCAGGCGTGGACCAGCGGATCGAGATTCAGATCGGACAGCGACAGCACGACCCCAAGCGCGGGCGCCCATACCACCGGCTTGACGAACGCACGCCCGATGGCCGTCAGAACCGGCGATGCCGGCGCATCGGCGCCGCGGGTCTTGGCGGCGCTCATCTCGGCGATCACCAGCGTCAGGGGGCTGACGAGCATCGAGCCGGTTGCCAGCGCGACGGCGACCGGGACGACGCCGGTCGGCCCGAGCACGGTCGACAGGATCGGCAGACCGACGCCGGCAAGATTTGGGAAACCGACCGTCAGAGCCTGCACCGATGCGTCGGACCTCGTCACCGCGAAGAATGTGCGCTCGAAACAGTACCAGCCGGCATAGATGACCAGTATCGTCACGCCGAACACCAGGAAGACCGGGGCCTGCTCGCTGATCCGGTCGCGCGGAGCCGATGCAGTCGCGGCGAACAGCGAGGCCGGCAGGGCGAAATCCATCACCAGCGCATTGAGACCTTCGACGTGGCCATTGTCGACGATGCGAAATCTGCCGGCGCCATATCCCAGCAGCAGGACGAAGAACACCGGCACCAGCGCCATCAGGATGATGTTCGACGTCATGAGCTCAGTCTCTCATGAGCGTCGACGAAGAGCGTCATGGCAAGCAGGTCGGCCGATCCACCCGGACTAAGACGGCGGGCGATAAAGCTGTCGTGAATCGACTGTGCCCGTGCGCGCCAGCCGGGCGCGCCGACACCGCCCGAAGCAACGAAGCGACGCGCTGCATCATGCGCAAAGCAAAGGCCATCGAGCCCGCCGCGATGCAGGAGATTGGTATCCTCGACGGATGCGATCAGGGCAAAGCACGCCTCGACCCGTGCGGCTTCCGTATCTTGCGGCACGACAGACCTTGCTCTCCGCAAAGCTGGCAAGCCGATTCTGTAAATACTCGGAAATCCCGTCGCAGCCTCGATACGCGCACCGCCGGCGCGAAAGCGGCGGCGGACCGCGCTGCCATGGCTGTGCAGCAGCACCGGACCGTCGAGGATGCTGTCGCCCCACAGGCGCGTCACGACATCACCGAGTGAAAGTTTTGGATCGACCACCCCGGCAGCTCTCGCGCCGGCCGCCGCACACAGCAGGCCAAGCCCGAAGATCGCGCCGCGGTGCGTGTTCACGCCCGCCGTCGCCGCGAACATGGCCCGCTCCGCCTCGAGGCCGATGATCCGCAGCCGGCCCATGCCGCAACCAAGCGCGCCCGCCTCGGCCAGGCGTTGCAGATAAGGCCTGATCGCCGCAGCGCTGCGGCGAAACGTGCCCGCGTCCATGTCGTCGTGACTGCCGTTGTCGACGTGGCTTACCAGCCCCGGCTTCGGCCAGGTTTCGAGCTCCTTGACGAGGCAATCCGAGGCAACAGCACCGATGGCGGAGACATCGGGCGCGACCTGCGCCCGGCGCAAGACCGACCGTTCCACGCCTCTTGCGGCCGTGGTGATCATGATGCCATCGCTCCCGAAATGAACTGACGCCTGCCGAGCAGCCCAACGCTGTCGATGCTCTTGACCAGAAGCTCGCTCGCGCCGCCGTGAAACTCGCGCCAGTTGACCGCAGCGCCGTCGGCATCCATCAGTTCGCCATCGAGCCGCATTGGCGCATCGGCCTCGATCGCGGCGACATCGGCGACGAAGCGATCGATGTCGGTCCCGGTTCGAAACTCGAACAGGACATCGAGATCGGAACCAGTGGTCACGTAGTCGAGCCCGGTCAGCGATTGCCAGGCCAGGCTGCCGAAGACGCGCGCGTCCACCGCATGGCGGCGCGCCAGCGCGTCGAGCCGGTCGAGTGTCGGCCACCAGTTGCGCGGCGCGTAGGCCCGTGCCTGCCGCAACAAGGGCGGCCGTGCGACGGAGGTGACGTGGTCGTTATCAACCAGGATGGAGATTCGCTTCTTGCCGGCCGAGGGCGGCAAGGGCAGGCCCAAAGCGAGGCCGTTTGCCTCGCCTGGCAAGGCGCGCCGCCTGATCGTCGGCCATCGCATTTTAGGCCAGCGCGCGACCAGCGCATCGGCCGCGAGATCGCCGCGTGCATCCAGCATCGTGCGCCAGCCTGCGGGGCTGACGAAGACGAGGTCGTGACGACCCGGCGGACGCTCAGCGTGCTTGCAGGGCGAGGTCACGAACACGCTCCGCGATTTCGGCGGCCTTGAGCCGGCCGCCACGTGCCTTGCCGAGCGCATCACGCCCGTCCCGCGCGGACGGCATGTCGGCCAGCAGCGCCTCCAGCTGATCGGCGAGCGGGGCGGCATGGATCCATGTCATGTGAACGGCGCCCATCTGCGCGAGATTGGACAGGCCCGGAGCGAACACCGGCGTCGATTTCGCCTTCTCCTCCAGCGCCTCCATCGACAGCTTGGTGACCTTCGCCATCGACGGCAGGTCCATCACCGCAGGGTCTGCGCCGGGCAGCCCGATCAGCACCCGGGTCGCAAGTCCCGTCGCAAGCAGTGCGCCGGCCGCCGAGTGACCGTAGAGAAGGCCGATGGTCGGGCGGCCGTTGATGTCCGCGTGGATCAACACCTTGGCCAGATGCGCGAGGAATTCGTTCAGCCCGAGCAGCTCATCGCGCTTGCTCATGCGCTGGCTGTCGCTGTCGACGAGCACCAGGATCGGCCCGCTGTCCCGGCCGATCGACCGGAGCACATGACCGGACAACCTGATCGCCTCGTCGACGCCCAGTGCGGTCCGGTCCGCGACACCGAGGACGAGCATGCTGTCGCCGGATCGCAGCGTCGCCGAACCGAGCAGAACGCCCTTGTCGTTCCTGACCTCATGTCCGTCGCGGAAGAGTGAAGTGAGAATGTCATCGAGCGTCACGGCTGGTCCTCCCGATCCTGTCGGCGAGCGCAATGAACTGGTCGGCCGGCAGCTCCGGAACCGTTTCAGCATGAGCGATGCCTTCCGCCGTCCAGATGTCGACGGCATCCTCGCAGGCGCCGTAGCGGCGCAACCGGTCGGCAAGCCGCTCCTGCTCGGCCTTCAGGCTGTCGAGACCGAAAGGTCCGACCAGCCCGAGCAGCGCCAGCGCGGCCTCGCGGAAATCCTGCACATTGTCATCGGCGAAGACGTCGGCGGCGCCGAGCAGGCGGCGATGCTTGCCGCCCATCGTGCGCCAGACCAGCGCGCGGTCGCGGGAGTCGAACTCCTCGACACCGCGATTGGTCTCGATGACTTCGGGACCTGAGACCGCGATGCGTCCGGGCTCCGAGACAGCGAGCGCCGAGCAGCAGCCTGCGATCAAGCCACCACCGCCGTAGCATCCGGACCGGCCGCCGATCAGGCCGATCACCTTCACGCCGGCGCTGCGCGCTTCCATCACGGCGCGCATGATCTCGGCGATGGCGAGCTCGCCGGCATTGGCTTCCTGCAACCGGACGCCGCCGGTGTCGAACAGGATCAGGACGGGGATCGAGCCGATCTGGCGTGCCGCGCGCAGCAGCCCGGTCAGCTTGGCGCCGTGCACCTCGCCGAAGGCGCCGCCCATGAAGCGGCCCTCCTGTGCGGCGACGAACACCGGCGAGCCGTCGAGGCGGCCGTGACCGACGACGATGCCGTCGTCGAACTGCTCGGGCAGATCGAATATCTTCAGATGCGGGCTGACCTCGCGCTGCTCCGGCCCGATGAATTCGACGAAGCTGCCGGCGTCGAGCAGCAGTTCCAGCCGCGTCCGGGCCGATGCCTCGTAGAAGCTGGTGCTACGGGCGCGCTCGGCCGGAGTGATGTCCTTGAGTGGCGCGGTCATTGGCCGTTCTCCGCGATCAATCGCACCGCCTGCGCCAGCCGCAGCGAGACCGTATCGGGGCGCGCGCCGCCGTCGTTGATCGAGAATCTCAGCCCGCCGGGCGAGTAGCGCTCGACGAAATCGCCGATCACGGCGGTCCACACCTCGCCGAAGCCAATGGCCGCGGTCTTGATGTCGATGGCGCATTCCGCGTCAGGCAGGACGCGCTCCACCAGGACTTCCAGATTGCCCGAGGCGACCACGCCGACGATTGCGCTCTGCCTGGTGCCGTCGGCCCGTGCGAGTACCCTGTGGTGAAACCTGAAATCTTCCATGGACCATCCTCACCAGTTTCTGAATTTCGACGGCGGCGCGTAGAGGCCGCCCGACCAGCGCACGAGATCCTTGATCGAGCGCGCCGCCAGCAGGCTGCGATCCGCATCGAGCGGATTGATGCCGAGATCCTCCGGGCTGCGGATCACCCCGCGCTCGCGCAGTCGCGCGACCATGCCGTGGTCCCGCCGACGGCCGACATCGGTGTAGCCCGCGACGCCGCGGATGGCCTGCTCGCGCTCCTGCGCGCTGCGGCAGAGCAGGAGGTTCGCCACGCCTTCCTCGGTGACGATGTGCGTGACGTCGTCGCCATAGATCATGATCGGAGCGAGCTCGAGATTCAGCTTCTCCGCGAGCTCGATGGCATCGAGCTTCTCGACGAACAGCGGCACGTTCTTGTCGCCGAAGGTCTCGCCGATCTGCACGACCAGCTTGCGACCGCGGCGCATCAGGGCCGTGCCGTCAGGGTCGGCCTCTGCTCCTGCCTTCAGCCAGGGCTCGCTCGGATGACGGCGCCCGCGGGCATCCGCGCCCATATTCGGCGCGCCGCCGAACCCGGCGATGCGGGACGTGGTGACCGTCGACGAATTGCCCTGCAGGTCGATCTGCAAGGTGGAGCCGATGAACATGTCGCAGGCATAGAGGCCGACGGTCTGGCAAAAGGCGCGATTGGAGCGCAGCGAGCCATCAGGGCCGGTGAAGTAAACGTCGGATCGGGCGCGGATGTAGTCATCCATGCCGACCTCCGACCCGAACGAGTGGATCTGCCGCACCCAGCCGGACTCGATCGCGGGAATCAGCGCCGGATGCGGGTTCAACGCGAAGTGGGTTGCGATGCTGCCCTTCAGTCCAAGCCGCTCGCCGAAGGTCGGCAGCAGCAGCTCGATCGCGGCCGTGCTGAAGCCGATGCCGTGATTGAGCCGCTGCACGCCATAGGGCGCATAGATGCCCTTGATCGCGAGCATCGCGGTCAGGATCTGTCCTTCGGTGATCGCGGCCGGATCGCGCGTGAACAGCGGCTCGACGAAGAACGGCTTGTCGGACTTGACGATGAAGTGGACGCGGTCCGCCGGGATGTCGACACGCGGCACGGTGTCGACGATCTCGTTGACCTGGGCGATCACGATGCCGTCCTTGAACGCCGTCGCTTCCACCACGGTCGGCGTGTCCTCGGTGTTGGGGCCGGTGTAGAGATTGCCTTCGCGGTCGGCGCTGACGGCCGCGATCAACGCGACCTGCGGCGTCAGATCGATGAAATAGCGGGCGAACAATTCGAGATAGGTGTGGACCGCGCCCAGCTCGATCTTGCCGCCGAACAGCATACGGGCGATACGCGCCGATTGCGGCCCGGAATAGGCATAGTCGAGGCGCTTGGCGACGCCGCGATCGAACAGGTCCAGATGTTCGGGAAGAACGACGCCCGATTGCACCATGTGCAGATCGTTGACCCTGGAGAGATCGACGGCGAGAAGCGCGCGGCTGAGCAGATCGGCCTGCTTCTGGTTGTCACCCTCGAGGCAAACCCGGTCGCCCGGCCTGATCACGGCCTCCAGCAGCCGCGTGGCATCGTGCGCCTCAACGACCTTGCCGCGCGCGAGCCCGGCGCCGGTCGCGATACGCGCATCGCGCGCGGCTCGGTTGTTCTGCCATGTCGTCATGACTGTCTTTCCTTCGCTGGGCGGGCATCGCCCCGGAGCGTCAGCGTTTCTCCGATCGCGCTCGTGAAGTTTCGGAGGCAGTCAGGTCGGCGGGAGTGCTGTCTCTCCCGCCGCCCTTCCTTCTGCCGGTCGTGCGTCAGGTCCGGCAAAAAGGGTTTCAGCGCGTGGCCGGCTGCTGGATGCTGCGCGCGGCGCGGGTGATGACGGCCGCCACCTCCTTCGGATGGGACTCGTAGACGGAGTGGCTGGCGCCCGGGATCACGGTGGTCTGGCTCTTGGCACGCTCGTAGTACCAGCGCTCGAGATCCGGATTGATGATCTGGTCGCCGCCGGCAACGATGCCCCAGCTCGGCTTGGTCTTCCACGCGGCCGCGGTCAGCGGCGTGCTGAACACCTGGGTCGCGGCCAGAACCTGGGAGCGCGCAACAAACTCGGCGCGCTCGCGCGGCAGGTCGGGCGCGAACAGTTTCGGGAATTGCACGGGATCGAGATAGGTGAACTTGTCGGGCGTGACCTTGATGACGCCTTCGGTCTTGCCGAGCACGCTCGGCGTCTTCTTGCCGAGCGCCGATTCGTCCTCGCCGACGTCGGGCGCATGAGCGGCGACGTAGACGAGGCCGACGACGTTGGGATGGACACCGGCTTCGGTGATGATCGAGCCGCCATAGCTGTGACCGACGAGGAGCGTCGGACCGTCCTGGAGATCGAGGATGCGCTTCGCCGCGGTGACGTCGTCGGCAAACGAGGTTTCGGGCTCCTGCACCATCGTCACGCGGAAGCCTTCCTTGGTCAGGATCTCGTAGACGGGCTTCCAGCCCGACGCATCGACCCAGGCGCCGTGCACCAGGACGATGTTCTTCAGGGGTTCCGCGCTCGCCGGGGTGACGGTCGCGAACAGGGAGAGGGCGGCAGCGAAGGCGAGGCCAGCGTTGAGGTGTTTCATGTCGGGATCACTCCGGGTTGCAATGATGCGACACTAGGTTCGACGCTCGCTTGCGTATTTCGGCAAACAACGGCCCTTGCCACTTCGCACGCCGGCAAGTCCGCCGCGGCTCCGATCCAGCTCACGTCCGGTTTCCCTGATGGCACGACCTCATGCGCATCAGAGCGGCTGACGTTCGTAAGCGAAAGACGGCTCGTACCGGTTCTGTCATCCGCGACAGACGTTCAATCACCGACAGGAGAGGATCGACAATGACATCGAATTCACTCATCCGGATTACAGCTGCCATTATAATCCTCCTGGAAGCGGCATCCCCGGTTCATGCAGCGTCCTGCAAGGCTTCGATCGGACGTGTCCAGGCGCAGCTGGACGCGGCCATCGAGAAGAATGCCGGCGCACATGGCTGGGGCCCGGAAAGCCTCAATGCGCTGCGCAGTCATCAGCCCACGCCACGATCGCTGGCGCAGGCGGAAGGCCCGAGCGGCGCGCATCTTCTCCTGGCGCTCGATGCGCTCGATCGCGCGCGTGCCGCGGAGCGCTCCAGCGACATCGCCAGGTGCCGCCGGGAGCTGTCCGAAGCAACGCTGCTGCTTCAGAAGCAGTCACAATGAGGGGGATGCGTCCCGATCGTGCGGCCAGACAGCGGGACGTGCTTTCAGGGAATACCCGGTCGCCGGCCGCTCCCTATCGTCCCGCGCAATTGAAAGACTCCGGAGCAGCCCATGCGAGAACAGCTCTCATCGAACAGGTTCGGATGCCGCCGGTTCACATCGATGCATCTGGCCGTTGCGCTCGCAACCAGCCTGATATGGCTGATCCCGGCTGCGGCAAATGCGCAAATGACGCTGCCGACGACGCCGCCCTCCGTCGGCATGCCCGCAACCTCGCCGCTCAACCTCGGCGCGACGCGGCCTGAAGGCATTCCGCTGGGCTCGACCGAAATCGCGACGCCCGGCGTATCCCCGATCAATCCTTTGCAGGGCATGACCAACTGCGCGGTATCGGGCAATGCCGGATCGTCAGGAGCCCCGTTCGACGGCGGCGGGCTCTCCGGAAGCTCGTCGCTCGCGTGCCAGAGCGGCACGACGACGTCGTCGGCCCTGCCTCCCCAGACATCGACGATCGGACGCGTCGGGATTCCGCTCGGGTCCACCGAGCTCGGCGGCGCCGGGATCAGTCCGTCCGTGCCGGTGCCCGGTCCGATGTCCCTGAGCGGCACGACGTCAAGCACCGGCTCCGGCAATCCCTGAGATCAACAAGGACCATCACTGTGAAGCGAAATCTCACCCTTGCGCTCGTCGCTCTCGCCGCGATCCTGGTCGGCGGAAGCCTCTGGTTCTTCGGCAGCGACCGGAAGCCGGCCGTCGCGGCCGCGCCGGTGCCCGTCGTCGTGCCGGTGGTCGCCGCCACCGTCACGGGGAAGGACGTTCCGATCTATCTGCGCGGCATCGGCACGGTGATCGCCTACAACACCGACGTCGTGCGCAGCCAGATTCAGGGGCAGATCGTCAAGATCGCCTTCACCGAAGGACAGATCGTCAAGACCGGCGACCTGCTCGCCCAGATCGATCCGCGCCCTTACGAAGCACAGATCGAGCAACTGACCGCCAATCGCGACAGGGATCAGGCGCAGCTCGCGAATGCCGAGGCCAATCTCTCCCGCTACAATCAGCTTGGCGACAAGGGCTATGCGACCCCGCAACTGATCGAGACGCAGACGGCGCAGGTGGCGCAGCTCAAGGCCGCCGTGAAGGCGGACCAGGCCCAGATCGACGAGGCCAACGTCCAGCTCAGCTACACGCGCCTGACATCGGCGATTCCCGGCATCACCGGCGTGCGCCAGATCGACGTCGGCAACGTGATCCATCCGACCGACCCCAACGGTCTCGTCGTCGTCACCCAGATCGAGCCGATCTCGCTGCTGTTCACCTTGCCGCAGACCGACCTGCCGGTGATCCAGGAACACGCCGCAAAGGGGCCGCTGAAAGTCATCGCCTACAGCCAGGACAACAAGATGAAGCTCGACGAGGGCACGCTTCTGCTGGTCAACAACGAGATCGCAGGAACGACCGGCACCGTCCAGCTCAAGGCAGTGTTCCCAAATCATGAGCACCGGCTGTGGCCGGGCCAGCTGGTGAACGCGCGCCTGCTGCTTGAAGTTCAGAAGAACGCGCTCACTGTCGCCGGCTCGGCCGTGCAGCAGGGGCCGAACGGCAGCTATGTCTATGTCGTGACCGACGGCCAGACGGCAGCCTTGCGTCCCGTGCACGTCGCGCAGATCAGCGATGGGCAGGCTCTGATCGACCAGGGCCTGAAATCGGGCGACGTCGTCGTGGTCGACGGCCAGTACCGGCTGACGGAAGGCAGCCGCGTCCGCGAGCTGCATGGCAAGGCCGCGCGCGAAGCTGACCTGCAGAGCTCCGTGCAGGACGCGCTTCCATGAACCTCTCGGCGCCCTTCATCCTGCGACCGATTGCAACCGCGCTGCTGATGGCCGGCCTGCTGCTGCTCGGCCTTGCGGCCTATCCGCTGCTGCCGGTCGGAGCGCTGCCGAACGTCAATTACCCGACAATCCAGATCTCGGCGCAATTGCCCGGCGCCGATCCCGGCACCATCGCCTCGTCCCTCGCAACGCCGCTCGAGCAGCAGCTCAGCCAGATCCCGGGCATCACGCAGCTGACCTCGTCCAGCGCGCTCGGCGTCGCCCAGCTCACGGTGCAGTTCGAGCTGTCGCGCACGGTGGACAGCGCGGCGGTGGACGTGCTGGCCGCGATCAATGCTGCGAGCCCCTTTCTGCCGCCGAACATCCCCTACCCGCCGACGATCAGGAAGGTGAATCCGGCGGAGACGCCGATCATGCTGATCGCGCTGACATCGGACTCGCTGCCGCTGACTACGGTGGACGCCTATGCCGAAAACATCCTGCTGCCGAAGATCTCGCAGGTGCCCGGCGTGGGCCTGGTCGGCATCGGCGGCCAGCAGAAGCCCGCGATCCGTGTTCGCGTCAATCCGCAGGCGCTCGCCGCCCGCGGCATCGGCCTCGAAGACGTCCGCAGCGTCATCGCCGGCGCCAATGTCGACCTGCCGAAGGGCACGCTCAACAGCCCGCGTGTCACCTACACGCTGAACACCAACGACCAGCTGCTGAAGCCTTCCGCTTACGAAGACCTCATCATCGCCTATCGCAACGGCTCGCCGGTGCGGATCCGCGACATCGGCACGGCGATCGAGGCGCCCGAAAACGACCTCCTGGCCGGCTGGTACGGCAAGGATCCCGCCATCATCCTCGCCGTGCAGCGCGTTCCCGGTGCCAACGTCATCGAGACCGTCGATCGCATCAAGACGCTGCTGCCGCAGCTGCAGGCCTCCGTTCCGCCGGCGATCAAGGTGACGATCGCGGCCGACCGCACCGCCACCATCCGCGCCGCGGTCTCCGACGTGCAGTTCACGTTGCTGCTGACGGTCGCCCTGGTGGTGATGGTCATCTTCCTGTTCCTGCGGAATTTCTGGGCCACCGTCATCCCGGCGATCACGGTTCCGCTGGCGCTGATCGGGACGTTCGCGGTCCTCTACGTGCTCGGCTACAGTCTCGACAACCTCTCGCTGATGGCCTTGTCGATCGCGGTCGGCTTCGTGGTGGACGATGCCGTCGTGGTCATCGAGAACATCGTGCGTCATCTCGAGCAGGGCATGACGCCGATGGAAGCCGCGCTCAAGGGCTCCGCCGAGATCGGCTTCACGATCGTCTCCATCACGCTGTCGCTGATCGCGGTGTTCATCCCGCTGTTCCTGATGGGCGGCTACGTCGGCAAGCTGTTCCAGGAATTCGCCGTCACGATCACCGCCTCGCTGCTGCTCTCGCTGGTCATCTCGCTCACCCTGACGCCAATGATGTGCGCGCGCCTGCTGAAGGACGAATCGCGAAGAAAGCACGGCCGGATCTATCTGCTGTTCGAACGCGGCTTCGATGCGCTGCTCGCGCTCTACGCGCGAGGCCTGCGCGTCGTGCTGCGCCATCGCTTCGTGACGCTGCTCGTGATGCTCTCCACCATCGCGCTGACCGGCTATCTCTACGTGATCATTCCGAAGGGCTTCTTCCCGCAGCAGGACACCGGACAGATCGTCGGCATCACCGAAGCCGCCCAGGACATCTCCTTCCCCGCGATGTCCGAGCGCCAGCAGGCGATCGTCAACATCCTCTTGAAGGATCCGGCAATTCAATCGGTGGCAAGCTATATCGGCCCCGGCGGCCCGACGGCAACGCTCAACCAGGGGCGGATCTTCATCGTCCTGAAACCGAAGCCCGAACGCCGGGCCAGTGCGGACCAGATCATCAACCGCCTGGGCCCCCAGCTGGCCCACATCCAGGGCATCAGACTTTACATGCAGGCCGCGCAGGACATCACCATCGGCGCACGGCTGTCGAAGACGCAGTATCAGTACACCCTGACGGATGCCGATTCCAATGAGCTCACCCATTGGTCGGCGATCTTCCTGGAAAAGCTCCGCGCCCTCGACGTCATCACCGACGTCGCGAGCGATCAGGCCAATGCCGGTCCGCGGCTGGAGGTCACCGTCGATCGCGAGGTCGCCTCCAGCTTCGGCATCCTGCCGACGACGATCGACAACGCGCTCGACGATGCCTTTGGCCAGCGCATCGTCTCGACCATGTTCACCTCGCTGAACCAGTACCATGTCGTGATGGAGGTCGATCCGCGCTTCCAGTACGGGCCCGAAGCGCTCAAGGACATCTACCTGAACTCGGCCACCGGCCAGCAGGTCCCGCTCAGCACACTGGTTCACAGCGTCATCAAACCCGCGCCGATCCTGATCAATCACCAGAGCCTGTTTCCCTCGGTGACGATCTCGTTCAACCTGCGGCCCGGCGTCGCGCTGGGCGATGCGGTGACGGCGATCCAGAAGATCGAGAAGGACACCGGCAAGCCCGCCTCGCTGTCGACCTCGTTCCAGGGCAACGCCCAGGCCTTCCAATCTTCGCTGTCGGGCACGCCGCTCTTGATCGGCGCCGCGCTGATCGTGATCTACATCATCCTCGGCGTGCTCTATGAGAGCCTGATCCACCCCATTACGATCCTGTCGACGCTGCCTTCGGCCGGCATCGGCGCGCTATTGCTGCTGCTCGCGGTCCACATGGATCTCAGCGTCATCGCGATCATCGGCATCATCCTCTTGATCGGCATCGTCAAGAAGAACGGCATCATGCTGGTCGACTTCGCCCTCGAGGTGGAGCGCCAGCACGGGCTCAGCCCGGAAGAGGCGATCTACCAGGCCTGCACGCTTCGCTTCCGCCCGATCCTGATGACGACGATGGCGGCGCTGCTCGGCGGCGTGCCGCTGATGATCGGCTCCGGCACCGGCGCGGAGTTGCGCCAGCCACTCGGCTATACCATCGTCGGCGGCCTGATGCTGTCGCAGATCCTGACGCTCTACACCACGCCCGTCGTCTATCTCTATCTCGACCGGCTCGGCAACTGGCTCACCGGGCGCAAGCCGCGGGCCGGGACATCCACCCCATCCAAGACCGAGGCAGAGACAGGATTGAGCCATGAATCTGCTTGAGAAGGTGAAGACTGGCATGGCGGGCGAAAAGCTGGTGACCGTCACAAGCGGGATGACGGTCGGCCATGTGGTGCCGGGCATGCCTGAAGTCTACGGTACGCCGATGATGATCCTGCACATGGAAATGGCTGCCGGATTGGCGGTTCAGCCGTTCCTGCCTGCAGGCCATGTCAGCGTCGGGATGATGGTCAATATCCGCCATCTGGCGGCAACGCCGGTCGGCCGTACAGTGCGGGCGACGGCACGGGTCATCGCGATCGAAGCCAGAAGCGTCCTGTTCGAGGTCGAGGCCTGGGGACGGCGACCGCAAGATCGGCGATGGCACCCACCGGCGCGGCGTCGTCAATGTCGCCGAGTTCGAGAAACGGTTCGGCGTCACGAGGCCAGCCGCTGAGATGGCCTGAGATCGCGGGCAGCAGGCCCGATCGCGGCTTCGTGCGTTTTGACAAGGCGCGTGCAGAAACGCAAAAGACGGTTCTTCGGCGGCGCGCTAGACCCCTCGTATGACGCTCGAACGCCGGGATGGCTCCACCCCTGTACAGCCCCAGCGATGGTGGCGCCGTGTGCTGCCGATCCAGACAATACAGGATCGGATTCTGCTATGGGCTTGGGGTAGCCTTGTTTTGACCCTGCTGTCCTTCGCCTGTTCACTGCTTGGCGACAATTTCACGGCGATCGCTTTCGCCGCTTTTCTGGCCGCTTCGCTGACGCTCGTCGGCGCGATCATGGATATCACGGCCCTGAAGAAGGCCCACGCCGAGCTGGAGCGGAGCGAGCTGCGCTACCGCCATTTGTTCAGCCGCATGCCGATCGCATTCCGGCAGCTCGACGCCAGCAGGCTCCTCGTGCTTTTTCGAAAGTTGCGCGCCGAGGGCGTCAAGGATCTCGGCGCCTATTTCGACAGCCATCCCGAGTTCCTGCGGACCTGCATGGACGCGCTCTCGTTTCAGGAGGCCAACGAGCGGGCTATCCAGATGTTCGGCGGAGGCTCTGAAGGCTACGTCGGACGTTCCATGGCCGAGACATGGAAGGAACGCCCCGATACGTTCCGCCGGGCGATGGAATCCCGCTATCGCGGCGAGACCAACTTCGAGGAAGAGACCAGGATGGTGACGTGGGACGGCCGCGTCGTCGACGTTCTCTTCACGACCGCGCGCGTCGGCCCCATCAACGATCTCGAAGTCAGCCTGGTCGGCACGATCGACATCTCACAGCGTGTTCGGGCCCAGCAGAAGCTCCAGCAGGTGCAGGCCGAGTTCGCGCATGCCGCGCGGGTTTCGATGCTCGGCGAGCTCACCGCCTCGATCGCCCATGAGGTCAATCAGCCCCTCACCGCCATCGCCACCAACGGCGCCGCCGGGCTGCGATGGCTGAACAGGCCGGTGCCCGACATCGGCGAGATCCGCAAGACCATCGAAAACATCATCGTGGATACAAAGCGCGCCGCGAACATCGTGGCCCGCGTTCACGGCATGGCCTCGCGGAAAGCTCCCGAGCAGGCATTCCTATCGTTCGACGAGATCATTCGCGAGGCGCTTCTGTTCCTGCGACACGAGATGGAATCCCGCGGCGTGACGATCCTGCACCGGCCTGATCCCACCGCGCCGCAGGTGCTCGGTGACCGCACCCAGCTGCAGCAGGTGATCGTCAATCTCGCCATCAACGCGGTTCAGGCGATGATACAAGCCGGATACGACGATCGCAGGATCGTCATCAGCACCGTCACGCAGGATGGGACGACGTTGTGCTGCTCCGTGGAGGACAACGGTCCCGGTATTGCCGACGAACATATCGGCCGGCTCTTTGAGAGCTTCTTCACGACCAAGGAGAGCGGCATGGGCATGGGACTTCCGATCTGCCGGTCGATCGTCGAGGCACATGGAGGCCGCATCGGTGCGGAGGGCAGCGCCACGCATGGCGGCGCCCGTTTCTGGTTCACCCTGCCGATATCCGTCGCGGCGGATTCGCCGCGGTCCGATCTCAGTGTGGATGCCTGACCGCGGCTTTTCCGCGGTTACCCCTGTTGCTCCAGGCTGGCCGAACGCACCAGACGGATCGGGACGCCCTTGTATGACGGCGTGAAGCTGAGGGGGTCTCGGGCATAGAGCGGCACCAGCGGATTGGTCTCCGGGTAGTACGCCGCACAGCAGCCGGTCGGGAAGGAATAGGCAACCACGCGAAAATTGCGCACGATCCGCTCGGCGCCGTCGGTCGAGGCGGTGATGAGGTCGACGCGGTCGCCGTCGGCCAATCCCCGCCTCTTCAACTCATACTCGTTGAGGAACACGACGTCGCGCTGGCCGAACACGCCACGGTAACGGTCGGACATCGAGTAGAGCGTGGTGTTGTACTGGTCGTGGCTGCGTATGGTGGTGAGCCAGAGGAAATCGTCGTCGCTCTGCGGCGGGTCCTCGCCGCAACCCGGGAAGACCAGGAAGTTGGCCTTGCCCGACGGTGTCGCCCAGACGCGTTCGCGCGCCGTCGAGGTGAGATGGAAGCCGCCGGGAACGCGGATGCGGGCGTTGTAGCCCTGGAAGATCGGGAACACCGCCTCGATCGCATCGCGGATGCGGTCGTAATCGGCAACGAAGCCGTCCCAGTCGACCACGCTGCGCGCGCCCAGCGTCGCCTTGGCGACGCCGGCGATGATCGCGACCTCGCTGCGGAGATGCTCCGATGCCGGCTTGTTGCGGCCGCCGGACGCATGCACCATCGACATCGAGTCTTCCACCGTGATCGACTGCGGCCCCGATTCCTGGATATCGATCTCGGTGCGTCCCAGGCACGGCAGGATCAGGGCGGCGCGGCCGTGGATCAGGTGGCTGCGGTTGAGCTTGGTCGAGACGTGGACGGTCAGCTCGAGCTTGCCGAGCGCCGCCTGGGTCGCCTGCCAGTCCGGTATGGCGGCGGCGAAATTGCCGCCCATTGCGAAGAAGGCCTTCACCTCGCCGCGGATCATGGCTTCCAGCGCGGTCACCACGTTATGTCCCGGCGCAGCCGGCGGCTTGAAACCGAAGCGCTGCTCCAGGCGCTCGAGGAAGTCCGCCTTGGGCACCTCCGTGATCCCCACGGTGCGGTCGCCCTGCACGTTGGAATGACCGCGAACCGGGCAGACGCCGGCGCCTTCGCGCCCGACATTGCCGCGCAACAGCGCGAGATTGGCGATCTGCTGCACGTTGTTCGCGCCGCGCCAGTGCTGGGTGATGCCCATGCCGTAGACGAGGATGGCGCGCTCTGACTTCATATAGGCGGCGGCCGCATATTCCATGTCCTCGCGCGTCAGGCCGGACTGGCGTTCGATGTCGGGCCATTGTGTGCGCTTGAGGTCGTCGATCAGCGCCTCGACGCCGACAGTGTGACCGCGAATGAAATCCCAGTCGAGGATCTCCGGCTGCTCGGCGGCGCGCGCGGCCTCGTCAGCCTCCACCAGGATCTTCATGATCCCCTTGAGCACGGCGACGTCGCCGCCGACCCGCACCTGGAACAGTTTCGAGCTGATCGTCGTCGACGACAGCGTGATCATCTCGACCGGGCTCTGCGGCGCCTGGAAACGCTCCAGCGCCCGCTCGCGGAACGGATTGAAGGAGATGATGGAGGCGCCGCGGCGCGCCGCATTGCGCAGGCTGGTCATCATCCGCGGGCTGTTGGTGCCGGGATTCTGGCCGAAGATGAAGATGCAATCGGCCTTGTCGAAATCCTCCAGCAGCACGGTGCCCTTGCCGACCCCAAGCGAGTGCGGCAGGCCGACGCTGGTCGCCTCGTGGCACATGTTCGAACAGTCGGGGAAATTGTTGGTGCCGTATTCGCGCACGAACAGCTGATAGAGGAACGCTGCCTCGTTCGAGGTCCGCCCGGACGTGTAGAACTCCGCCATGTTCGGATCCGGCAGCGCCCTCAGCTCACGCCCGATCATGTCGAACGCATCGTTCCACTCCACCGGAAGGTAGCGGTCGGATGCGGCATCATAGGCCATCGGATGCGTGAGCCGACCGACCATTTCGAGATCATAGTCGCTCCAGCCTGCGAGCTCGGTGACGGTGTGCCCAGCGAAGAATTCGGGGGTGCAGCGCTTCGACGTCGCCTCCCAGGCGATCGCCTTGCCGCCGTTCTCGCAGAATTCGAAGGACGAGGTGTGCTTCGGATCGGGCCAGGCGCAGCCGGGACAATCAAAGCCCTCCGGCTGATTCATCCGGCTCAGCGTCGCCGCGCCCTTCAGCGGCACGCCCTGCACCAGAAGCGCTTCGCTGAGCGCCTTGAGTGCGCCCCAGCCGCCGGCGGGTTCACGGTAGGGACGAACCGATTTCGTGGTCATTCGACATCTCTCGATCTTGCCATTCTCCGGGCCAGTTAAGGATGGCGCAGGCAGCGCCGTCTTCCCAAAATGAAGCGCAATTTCTCAATTGCACACGTTCGAACCCGGCTGGCCTGCCGCAGCAGCCAGTGCATTCCGGCAAAAAGAGCGCAGTTCCCGGAAGCTCAAATAGCGCCCGGAAACTAGGCTTGGCGGTTGGAGCCCGTCGCAACAGAGGGCTTTCGACAATTTCAGGAGCGACCCAAGATGTTTTCAAGACGTGATCTGCTGGCCATGTCCGCGGCAGGTGCCGCCATGGTCGGCTCCAGTGCGCAGGCCGCAACATTCGGCAATCCCGATGAGCCGCCGCAAGGCGCCATCAACGCCAAGAGCCCGGGAAGCCTGACCGACCCCGGTCCGCAAAATCCTGACCTGGCCAGGCAATTCCCCTCCGCACAAACACCGCCGGCGACGGACGTCGGCGGCCTGCCAATGGATTGGGCCTCGTTCAACAATGCACCAAGGCGCATCCAGAACGGCGGCTGGGCGCGTCAGGTCACGGTCGAGGACTTCGCCATCTCCAAGGAGATTTCCGGCGTCAACATGCGCCTGGCCGCCGGCGGCATCCGCGAGCTGCACTGGCATCAGGCCGCCGAATGGGCAATCATGACCTACGGCAGCTGCCGCATCACGGTGCTCGACACCCAGGGACGCCCCTATGTCGGCGACCTCAAGGCCGGCGACCTCTGGTATTTTCCGCCGGGCGCGCCGCATTCCCTGCAGGGCCTGGGTCCTGACGGCTGCGAATTCGTGATCTGCTTCGACGACGGCCACGCCAATGAGTTCAACACGCTGCTGGTGACGGACTGGCTGGCCCATACCCCGCCCGAGGTGCTGGCGAAGAACTTTGGTGTGCCGGCTGATGCCTTCGCCAAAATCCCGCTGCACAATCGCTGGATCTTCCAGGGGACGGTGCCCGGCGATCTCGCCGCCGATCGCGCCGCAGTGGCCAGGCATGCGGAGGCACCGCCCTATCCGTTCATCCATTCGCTCGGCAGCTCAGCCCCGGTCAAGGAGAGCTCCGCCGGAAGCATCCGCGTTGCCGACAGCAGCAACTTCAAGGTGGCCACCACCGTCGCCGCGGCGCTGGTGACGATGCCGCCGGGAGCGGTCCGCGAGATGCACTGGCATCCGAATGCCGACGAATGGCAGTACTACATCAAGGGCAAGGCGCGGATGACGGTGTTCGACACCGGGCCCAACGCGCTGACGACGGATTTCTCGGCCGGCGACATCGGCTATGTCCGGCGCAATCTCGGCCATTATGTCGAGAATGTCGGCGACACCGAGCTGCAGTTCGTCGGCGTATTCCGTGCGCCGCGCTACGAGGAGGTCTCGCTCTCCAACTGGCTGACGCACACGCCGCCCAAGCTCGTCGCCCAGCATTTCAACATTGACGAGAAGCTGATCGCGCAATGGCCGGACAACAGTCCGGGTGTCATGCCAAAATCCTGAATGAAAAACCTGAACGAGAAAGGCGCCGGAAACGGCGCCTTTCTTTTTGCCTGCTGCAACCCGCGAGGAGCTCGAGCCTCGCGGCCGTCAGTAGTGATCGGCCACCGAAGCCGCCTTGCCGCGAAAGATGCGATAACCGACCGCCATATAGAGCAGCATCAGCGGGAAGACGAACAGACCGGCGCCCCAGAACATGAAGGCGAGACTTGAATGCGGCGCCGCGGCCTCGTCGATCGTGACGACGAACGGGATCATATAGGGCCAGAACGACAAAGCGAGCGTGCCGAACGCCGCGGCGAAGATCAGTGAAACCATGTGGAATGGCCAGTAATCGTCGTGGCGCAGGATGCTCGTGGCGAGCACCGCGGCGGCGCCCGCGCCGATGAGAGGAAACAGGAAAAGATATGGCCGCTCGATCCAACGGCGCAGAATCGGCAGATGTTCGGTAAGGGCATGCGTGAAGACGACGACGAGGAAAGCCAGCACGGCGACCGCGAGCAATGGGATCTGACGCCGCGCGGCCTCGCGGATGGGGCCCTCGCACTTCCTCACGAGCCAGCAGGCGCCGAGCAACGCATAGCCGAAGCACAGGCCGATCCCGCACAAGACCGAAAAGGTCGTCAGCCAGCCGAAGGTGCCTCCGGCATACTCGCCGTTCGAGAACTGAAGTCCCTCGACCAGCGCCCCGACCATGGCGCCCTGCATGAAGCTCGCGGCAAACGATCCCGCGGTGAAGCTGACGTCCCAGATCCAGCGCGTGCGCGACGCCTTGCCGCGAAATTCGAACGCGACGCCGCGCAGGATCAGTCCCAGAAGCATGACCAGAACCGGGATATAGAACGCGGACAGCAGCATGGAATAGACCACGGGAAAGGCGCCCCACATGATCACGCCGGTGACGATCAGCCAGGTCTCGTTGCCGTCCCAGATGGGAGCGACCGTGCGCAGTATCGCTTCACGCCTCGCCTCGCTGCCTGCAAGGCCGAACAGCATCCCGACGCCGAGGTCGAATCCGTCCAGAAGGAGATAGATCAGGATGCTGATGGCAAGAAGCGCAACCCAGAACGTCACCATGGCTATTCTCCCGCTTCGACGATTGCCGGCATCTTGTCGGCGAGCGACATTGGCCGGTTGGGCACGGGAACATGCAGCGGCTTGCCACCAAGCCCGGCCGGGCCGGCGCGCAGCAGCCGATAAATGTAATAGGTCCCGAACGAGAAGATGAAGGTGTAGACCGCGACGAACAGAATCAGCGAGGTCAGCGCGGCGGAGGCCGTGAGGAACGGCGTCACCGCGTCGGCGGTCCGCAACACGCCGTAGACGGTCCACGGCTGGCGGCCGACTTCCGCGGTGTACCAGCCTGTGAGAATGGCGATCCAGGGCAGCGGAAAGCTGAGGAAGATGCCCCACAGCAGCAGGCGGCTGCGCTCGAGCCGGTGCTTGAGGCCGAGCCAGCTCCCGAACCAGGCCAGCCCCAGCATCACGAAGCCGCAGCCGACCATGATGCGGAAGGCGAAGAACGGGATCGCCACCGGCGGCCGGTCCTGCGGCGCGAAGCTGGTCAGGCCGACCTCCTTCGAGGTCAGGCTCATGCTCCCGATGATGCTGCCGAGCACGGGGATCGATATCGCGTATTTGTTCGATTCGGTGCTCGAATCCGGAATCGCGATCAGGACCTCCGAGGCCGGCTGCTCGTCATGCCAGCGCGCTTCGATCGCCGCGAACTTGGCCGGCTGGTAGTCATGAACATAGTCGCCGACGAGATGCCCGATGAAGAGCTGCACCGGTAGCAGCACCGCCGCGAGCGCAAGGCCCATGCGCAGCATCACATGGGCCTCGGCGCGATAGGTCCGCCGCAGCAGGTACCATGCGCCGGTCGCGGCCACACAGAAGGCGCCGGTGAGATATGAGGCGAGCAGCATGTGCGGGAAGCGGACCCAGACCACGCGGTTGAAGATGATCTGTACCCAGTCATCAGGAACGAACTGGCCGTTCTGCAAGACATAGCCGGTCGGCACCTGCATCCAGCTGTTGTTGACCATGATCCAGAACGCCGACAGCGTTGTTCCAAGCGCCACCATGGCCGTGGAGAACAGGTAGAACCAGGGCGGCACCCGCGGCCGGCCGAAGATGAGGATGCCGAAGAAGCCCGCCTCCAGCATGAAGGCGGTGAACGTCTCGTAGGAGAGGAGCGGGCCCTGGATCGGACCCGACATCTTCGACAGCACGCTCCAGTTCGTTCCGAACTGGAACGCCATCACCACGCCCGATACGACACCCATGCCGAAGGCGACGCCGAAGATCTTGAGCCAGAACTCGAACAGCGTCCGGTAGACGGGCCTGCCGCTGTACTGGTGCATCGCTTCGAGCACGGTGAGCCAGGCGGCAAGCCCGATCGTGAAGGCCGGGAAGATGATGTGGAACGAGATGGTGAAGGCGAACTGCAGCCGCGAGAGGAGAAGCGCCGTCGGGTCCATGGCAATCCCCCTCTCTTCTTACGCTCGCTTGGCGACCGCCGGCGCGCGTGCGGCCGGCTGCGGGATGTTGTCGACCTTGAGCACCTCCGCCGTCGCAGCGCGGATCTGGCGGCAGAAATCCGCATTCTCGATCAGGGACACGCCATAGGACGGGATGATCTGCTTCAGCTTCGGCAGCCAGGCGCTCGCCGTCAGCTCGCCGGCAAAACACTTCTGCAGCACGCTGATCGCAATGAACGCCGCGGTGGAGGCGCCCGGCGAGGCGCCGAGCAGGGCGACCAGCGAATGGTCGTCCGCGCCGACGAGCTCGGTGCCGAATTCGAGCAATCCGCCGCGCTTGACGTCGGGCTTGATGATCTGGACCCGCTGGCCCGCGACCTGCAGCCTCCAGTCCTTCGGATCGGCCTTCGGGAAGTATTCATCGAGCGCCGCCAGACGATGGCCCTCGGACTGCAGCACCTGCCCGACCAGGTACTCGGTGAGGCCGAAATTGTCGCGCGCCACCGAAAGCAGCGGCTTGACGTTGGCGGGACGAACGGACTCGAACAGGTCGAGCAGTGAGCCGTGCTTGAGGAACTTGCTCGAGAAGCCGGCATAGGGCCCGAACAGCAACGAGCGCTGACCGCCGATCACGCGGGTGTCGAGATGCGGCACCGACATCGGCGGCGAGCCGACCGCGGCCTTGCCGTAGACCTTGGCATGGTGACGTTTGTTGATCTCCGGATCGTCGCAGCGCAGCCAGATCCCGCTGACCGGAAAACCGCCATAGCCGCGCCCCTCCGGAATCCCGGACTTCTCGAGCAGCGGCAGCGCACCGCCGCCGGCACCGATGAAGACGAACTTGGCGCGCACCGACCGCGTCTCACCGCTGTCGGTGTCGCGCACCTCGATGCGCCAGCGACCGTCCTGCTCGCGAACGAGATCGGTGACGCAGCTCTTGTAGTGGGCGGCGCAGCCCGGCTGGCCGACGAGATGACGGACCAGGAGATGGGTCAGTGAGCCGTAATCGACGTCCGTCCCCGTGACGATACGCGTCGCGGCCACGGGATCACCGCCGGTGCGGCCCTCCATCACCAATGGCGCCCACGCGGCGATTTGCGCGGGATCCTCGCTGTACTCCATGCCCTCATAGCAATGATGGGCTGCCATCGCCTTGAACCGCTTCCTGAGGAAGGCGACGTTGTCGGCACCGTGCACGAAGCTCATGTGCGGCACGGGATGAATGAAGGACCTGGGATCGGCGATCGCGCCGCGCCCGACGAGATAGGACCAGAACTGCCGCGACAGGTCGAACTCGACATTGACCTCAAGCGCCTTCGAGATATCGACGCTGCCGTCGGGCCGCTGCGGCGTGTAGTTCATCTCGCAATTGGCCGCATGCCCGGTGCCCGCATTGTTCCAGGCGTCCGAGCTTTCGAGCGCGCAATCCTCGAGGACCTCGAGCATCTGGATCGTGAGCGACGGCTCCAGCTCCTTGAGAAGGACACCGAGGGTGGAGCTCATGATGCCTGCGCCGATGAGGACGACGTCGGATTCGGAAGTTCCTTGCATGGCAGTTCTCTTCGTTCGGTTGGGGTTCGATGGTGTGGTCCGGATGGCTCGGTCAGGCCCGCGCCGGCTGCCGTGCCTTGGCGCGGTACGGCACGTCGGTTCCCGGCCGCAGCACCACATAGGCGCGGCGCCAGGACGAATCGTCCGTCAGCTTCCAGCTGTGCCCGGAGCCCGCGGTGTCTTCCGCCAGCAGGACATTGCCGGGATGGATCAGGAAGTGGTGGCCGTCACGCGTCTGGAAATCGAGCGTTCCGCTCAGCGTGATCACGAGCTGGCGCACCGGCGCGGTGTGCCAGGAGAAGGCGCCGCCCGTTTCGGTCTCCTGGAAGGAGACACTGGCCGCATCGATCTTCCCGGTCAGGAAGTCACCGCGCTGGCCCGGCTCCAGCTCGAGCAAGCCTTCCTCGAAATGCGAGTTGTTGTCCTGCCCGGTCCATAGACGTACACAACGGATCATCGTTCTCTCCTTTCAGCCGGCCTTCGCGCCGATCGTGAGCGGCACCTTGATCTCGGCGACGTAGGGTCTGACCATCTTGGCGGGATCGACGATGCGGTCGAATTCCGGCTCGGTCACGAAGCCGAGCTTCAACGCCGCCGATTTCAGCGTGAGATCGTTGTCCATCGCGTAATGCGCGATCCGCGACGCCTTGTCGTAGCCGATCACCGGCGCCAGCGCGGTCACCAGCATCAGCGATCTCTCGACATATTCCTGGATCTTCTTGTGGTTCGGCTCGGTGCCTTCGACCAGGAAGGTGCGGAAGTTCGTGCAGCCATCGGCGAGGATCGTGACGGACTGCGCGATGTTGTGGATGATCAGCGGCTTGTAGACGTTCATTTCGAGATAGCCGCCGGCGCCGCCGAAGCCGACGGCGACGTCGTTCGCCATCACCTGCACGGCGATCATCGTCAGCGCCTCCGCCTGCGTCGGGTTGACCTTGCCCGGCATGATCGACGAGCCCGGCTCGTTCTCGGGGATCAGCAATTCGGCAAAGCCGGCGCGCGGGCCGCAGGACATCAGGCGAATGTCGTTCGCGATCTTGTAGAGCGAGCCGGCAAGCGTGCGCAGCGTGCCGGACAGCTGCACCAGCGCATCGTGCGCGCCCTGCACGGCGAACTTGTTGGGCGCGCTGACGAAGGGCAGGCCCGTCAACCGCGCGATCTCGGCCGCGACGGCCTCCGCGAAACCCGGCGCCGCGTTGATCCCGGTGCCGACGGCAGTGCCGCCGAGCGCCAGCCGGAAGACGCCCTTGAGCGCATCGTCGATCCGCGTCAGGTCGTCGGCGAGCATGCCGGCGTAACCCGACCACTCCTGCCCGAGCGTCAGCGGAGTGGCATCCTGCATGTGGGTGCGGCCGATCTTGACGACGTCGTCCCACTTGTCTGATTTCTCGGCGATCGCGTCGTGCAGCGCCTCGACTGCCGGCACGAGCCGCTGGGTCACGTTCGTCGCCGCCGCGATGTACATCGCCGACGGGAAGCTGTCGTTCGACGATTGCGACATGTTGACGTGATCGTTCGGGTGGACCGGATGCTTGCTGCCGAGCGGCGTGCCCGCGATCTGACAGCACCGGTTCGAGATCACCTCGTTCACATTCATGTTGAACTGCGTTCCGCTGCCGGTCATCCAGACATGAAGCGGAAACATGTCGTGGTGCTGGCCGGCCAGGATCTCGTCGCAGACATGGACGATCAGCTTGTGCAGCTTGCCGTCGAGACGGCCGCCGGCGTAGTTCGTGATGGCCGCAGCCTTTTTCAGGATCGCATAGGACTTGATCATCTCGCGCGGCATGAGGTCCCTGCCGATGCTGAAATGTTCGAGCGAACGTTGCGTCTGCGCGCCCCAGAGCTTGTCCGCGGGAACGGACACTTCACCCAGGCTGTCTGTCTCTTTGCGAAGGTCGTTCATCCTTGCCTCTCGTGGCAGTTGATGTCGGAAGCGCCATCCCGGCGCTTGCTGGAAATGATATGTCGCGCACTGCGCTACCTGCTTCCGCGAACGAACGTCCCTTTGCCGAATGGCATGGTGTGACGGCGCACACCGAGAGACCGCTCAGCCCGGATCCCGGCCGATCCGGTTCCGCCAGCACATCAGCAGCGCGCACGACGACAATGCGATCGGCACCGCAAGACTGGCCGCGCCGAGCCGCGTCGTGGCAAAGCCGCCTATGGCGGCGCCGCACAGGAACATCAAGCAGAGCACGAGCATGGCGCCGCCGCCGTGCGGGGCGTCGCGATCGGTGGTCGACACGAATTCATCGATGGCGCGCAGCATGTTGCCGGTGACGGTGACCGAGAGATAGCTCCAGCGTTCGACGCGCCTGAAGCTGGCCGATTGCAACGCGACACCGAAGGAGATGCCGAGGATGGCGAGCGGATCAGGAATCCGGTGCAGCAACAGCATCACGGCCGCAAGGCAGACGATCTGCGCAACAAGGCAGCGCAGCGGCGCCTGGATGCGGATCGCCACCCATGCGCCGAGGAGAAAAACGATGATCGGAAGCAGATGATGCGCCGCCCGCTGCCATTGCCCCGAAAGGGCGTCGATGCCGAGGAAGACGACATTGCCGGTCTGCGAGCTCGCGAACACACCGCCCAGCGAGAGCCAGGTGAAGGCATCGAGAAAGCCGCCCGACATGGTCAGCAGCGCAGCAACCGGGAGCGATCGTTCCGGAGCACAGGCGGCCACCCGCAGCTCAGCTGCGGGCTCCGGAGATGCGGCCTGCATCGCCATGCTGATCGGCCGGCGGGGTCAACACCCCGCGCGCGGCGCAGCCTCGTCAGGCAGCAGAACGCGTCGCGGGTGCGTGAACACGCCATATCCGTCATCGCGGGCAATCGCCACAAGCGTGATGCCCGCTTCCTTCGCGGTCTGGATGGCGAGCGCGGTCGGAGCGGACACGGCCACGACGACCGGCACGCCCATCATCGCCGCCTTCTGCACCATCTCGACCGAGACGCGGCTCGTCAGCAGCACGGCGCCATCACAGGCCGGGCTGCCGTCGCGCATGATGGCACCCGCGAGCTTGTCCAGCGCATTGTGGCGGCCGACGTCCTCCCTGACCGGGCCGATGCCGGTGCGAGGGCTCCAGAACGCAGCCGCGTGAACGGATCGCGTGTGCTGATTCAACGTCTGCAGGGGGGACAGCGCCTGCATCGCGTTCAGCAGGTCTCGCGCGTGAAAGGCAACGCCGCGGCCTTCCACCCGCGACGGCGTGCGGCGCGCCTGCTCGAGGCTTTCGATGCCGCATAGTCCGCATCCGACCGGACCGCTGATGGCGCGACGGCGCGCGGCCAGGGTCCCCGCGCGGTCGCCATCGAGCCACATCCGCACCTCGATGCCGAGCTCGTTCGGGATCAGATCGATGCTCCTGATCTCGCTTCGTCGTTCGACGATGGCTTCCGTGAGGCTGAAGCCGACGCCGAAATCCTCCAGATCGGCTGGCGTCCCCATCATCACGGCATGGGTCGAGCCGTTATAGGTGAGCGCGATCGCCGTCTCCTCGGCCACCAGCCGCGAGGTCGATCGTGTCTGACCGCCGCGCCAGGCGATCTCCCAATGCCGCGTGAATGTCGACCCTGTCATCATGGCTCACACCGTCGCCGGCTGGGCCGAGTGGCGTGACGCTCGGCTTCTGAGCGCGAGCCCGAATGCAATCATGGCTAGTTCCTTGCACGTGCGACCGGTCTTCCGGTCATGGATGGGAGCAAGCGTACAAGCGGGCCCTCGACCCATCTTTCGCGGAAACTTCGATATTGTTGATCTGCACGATGCGGAGCGTTGCGCGCAGGAGAAGGACGCTTTGCGCCATCGCGATCGCCGGACGGCGAACGACCGGTTTTTCCGTCGTATAGGATCAATCCCGGATTGCACGCCTGCCTGCGCGCTCATTCGGCGGGCTTCGTCCGCTCCCGCTGCGGCAAGGGCGAGATCGTCGCGAACACGCCATCGCGACGGATCAAGGCGTGGAACAGCGCCGCCGCCAGATGCAGCAGCACCAGGGCGAAGAACGCGAGGCCGAGATAGACATGGGCATTCCAGAGCAACGTATGCCCGCGGTCGCTCTGCGGCAACAGCGCCGGAATTTCAATCCCGCCGAACAGGACGACCGGATAGGCCGCGGCCCAGAGCATGCCGAGTCCAAGCAAGGGCATGACGATCATGAAGCCGTAGAGCAGCAGATGCGACGATTTCGCGCCGAGCTTCACCGCCGGCGGAAGATCGGCCGGCAATGGTGGCGCGCCGAGACGAAGCCGCAGCGCCAGCCTGACAAGAACGAGGATGAGGAGCGCAACGCCGAGCGTCTTGTGGATCAGGATGAGCGGCAAATATTTCGGCGCCACGGTGGACACCATGCCGACACCGATGAAGAGCATGGCGATGATGCAGAACGCCATCAGCCAGTGCAGCAGCCGCTGGACCGGGGCGAAGCGATGTGGAGCACTGGTCATGGCTTGGTCGTCCCGTTTCTCGGATAGTCCCCGGCTTCGGACGCGCGCAGATCGTAGGATTTGCGGTAGACCGACGATCGCGCGGCCGGGAAAGGATCGTCAGAGACGCGGACTCCCTGCGGCAGCACGGTCGGATCGAAATTGATGTCGCGGCAGGGTCCATCCCGCTCCGCTTCAATGCGCTGCACGACCAGCGTTCCGACCTGCACCTTGCGCCGGTTCTCCGGCCAGGCCCTGCTTGGATCCGCGGTCGGATCGCCGGGTTCGGCAACGGTGGTGACCATGGTCCATCGCTGCGGGGCGGACTGTACCCGGTCCGTGATGTCCTGCTCGAGAAAATCCGGGCCGCGCTTTTCCAGATCCGCCTGCGCGATGGGAACAGGCGCTGCCGTGGGAGCGAGCGACCATCGCACGGCGTGCTCATCGCCCTTCGCATTCACGAAGACGAAGCTGTTGAGACTGTTGTAGGGCTCCTCCGCATAGCTTCCGGTCCAGGGCGCCGCCTTGGCCCAGGCGGCGAAAGCAGCGAACTCCGGATTGGCCCGGGTGAATGCCGTCATCGCCTCCGGATCCTTCTTGCCGGCCGCAACCAACAGGTCGTGAAACGCCTCGGGCGTGGAAACCGCAAAGAACGGCGGGTTGATCATCGCCATTCGCCACTCCTCGCCGTCCGCCGCCGATATCTGAAGCCCGATGCCGCGTACGCGCACAGTCGCGTCCACCGCATTCGGATCGGCGGTGCCGAGATTGAAACGACCGAGGACCGGATAGCGGCCCTGCACGAACACCTTGGCCCGGGACAGCTCCACACCATTCCCGTTCGCTTCGAACGTGCCGGTGAAGCAGATTCCCTTGGCATGATTCCGCCGGTGTCCGAGTGGCGCGCCGCTCGGGGGCGTCAACGCCGCGATCATCCGATCCGGCGTGAGACGCCCGGGCGAGAGCCACCCCGCGGTGTATGCGAAGGCCGCGGCGCTACAGCCAAGGACGGCTGCAATCAGGATGAGCGATCCAAGGCTCGAACGCTCCAGTCTACCTGGCAGTTTCATCAAGTCTCCTTGCAACGCGGGTGCCTGGCGATCGAACGCACAGCTCTCCGCTCGAATGACATCAGGTTTTCTAGCGGGGCGATGCAGGCGCGATCTTTCCAAACGCACCGTGAATTTCGCGATGGCACGCCGGCCACATCGTTGACGGTGGCCCTCGCGAAGCTGGTCCGGGCATTCTGAAAAACGTTTCACGGCGCCGCAGTCGAACGTGCCGCCGCGACTGCGTGCAATCCGGATACAAGCGCGCGGAATAAGAAGATCGCCTCGATCCATCAAAGCATGCTGATCCGGCAACAAGTTGCGGAACGTTCCGGAGCACGGGGGATGCGGCGCTCACTGAGGCCGCAACCGCATCCGATTGATCGATCGGATGACGCCCCCGGGGCATCCCACTGCAGCTCGAAGCTACGCCGTCGAGAGCTCCGCGATCATTGTTTGCGCGCGTTTCAGGTCCGAAGTCTCGAAACCTTCGGTGAATTTGCCATACGCGGACGCAAGAACGCTACGCGCGTCCTCGGCACGGCTTTGACTCATCCTCAGCCGTGCCATGCTGATCGCCGTTCGCAGCTCCCAGGACAGCGCACCCTGCTCCCGTGCCACCAGGAACGCATTGTCGAAGGCCTGCTCGGCGGCCGCAACCGAACGGCATTCGCCCGGATGCAGCAACAATTCGCCCTTGATGCGCCAGAGCTCGGCTGCATACCAGCGCTCGTCCCTCGCCTCGCACCTGGCGAGCGCCTGGTCGGCGGTCGCAAGCCCCTCCGAGACTTCGCCGGCCTCACCGAGACACGTCGCCAGTTCGCCGAGTGGAAGCAGAAAGCGCGGCAGGAAGCGCGCCTCGCCCGCCAGCTCGAGCGCCTTGTGAAGCAGCGGCAATCCGGCGCCGATGTCGCCGTTTCGCGCCATGACCACGCCGCGGAAGGCACGCGCCCATATATTCCACAGGCGGATTGGATGACGTTCGGTGTGCTCGATCAGCATCGTACAATAGCGCTCCGCCGCGCCGAGATCACCGGCAAGGAAGGCGACCGGGCCTGCGCCCTGGCCCAATATGCTGCAGAACGTCAGGGCGTGGCCGCTCGCACGTCCCTCCTCGACATTACGCTCGACGACACTCAATGCCTGATCCGGGCGACCGAGCAGCCACAGAATGCGCGCCTGGAAATAATGCGCCGAGGCTCTCAAGTCGAAGCGGAAGCGAATGACCTGCGGCTTCGCGGCGAGGTCCGAGAGGCGCGACAAGGTCCGCTGAATGTGATGATACGCCAGTTTCTGGTCACCGAGATAGTGCAGCGAAGTCGCGAGCAGCCGGTCGGCCATCATCCGGTCGACGGAATTGCTGCAATCGGCCGCGGCCTCGGCGAAGCGATTTGCGAATCGAGCGCCTTGCGGAACTCGCCATTGTTGAACTGATCGATGCACAACCCCCAGAGCGCCCGCAGCAGATAGTCTCTGTCGCCAAGCTGCTCGGCAAGCTGCAGGGCTACAGCCCAGGCGGGCCCGGCCTCCCGGGCTCTTCCGACGCCATACATCAATGCCCAGCCACGCGCGGCCGACAATTGCATGCGGAGCCGCGATGCGTTGGCGGCGCTCGCGTCGAGGCCGGCCAATGCCAGTTCGGTCCGCTCGCGGCATTCGGACAGGAGCGACAATTGCACCCATAGCGGAACCGCCGCCGCGGTCAGCGCCGCTCCGATCTGCGCGTCTCCGTCGGGCGAGAAGGCCCAGTCGAGACATGATCGTACGTTGTCGACGTGCCGGCCATAGAAGGCAAGCCACTCCGACTGCGGCTTCACCTCGCTGTCGGCTTCCGCGCTCGCGAAGAAGCCGCAATAGTACTTCGCCTGACGGCGGGCCGCATCGGCAGATTCTCCGCCGGCATGGAGCTTTTCCATCGCGTAAGCGCGCGTGGTATCCAGCAGGCGATAGTAAGGGCGATCGCCCCTGATGTCGGCGAGGACGAGCGACTTTGCCACCAGATTGGCGAGCTGCCCGGTGACATCACCGATGCCCTCCCCCGCGACAGCAATCACCGCTTCGAGCAAGAACTCCCCGGCAAATATGCCGAGCTGCCGCAGCAGGCGGGCCTCAGACTCCGGCAGCAGGTCGTAGCTCCAGTCGAGCGTCGCGCGCAGCGTTTGCTGCCTCGGCAGCGCCGTACGCCGGCCGGTCGTCAGGAATCTGAACCTGTCGTCGAGAAGGGCGGCGATCTTCGGCGGACTGAGCATCGCCGCCCGCGCCGCCGCGAACTCGATCGCGAGCGGAATGCCATCCAGCCGCCGGCAAATGGCGGCGACGGCGTCGATGTTCTCGTCGTCGGATGCGAAGCTGGAACCCAGCGCCCTTGCCCGCGTCGTGAACAACTCCATGGCGGCATACGCAGATGCGGTGCCGGGGTCGAGCCGGGTTTGCGGCGGCACGCCGAGGGGAGTGACACGATAGACGAGCTCGCCATCGATGCGCAGTGCTTCGCGGCTCGTCGCCATGATGGTGGTCGCGGGACAACGGCTGACGATTGTCTCAGCAATCTGGGCCACGGTGTCGACCACATGCTCGCAATTATCGAGAACCAGCAACAATTTCCTGGCGCCGATCGCGCGTGCGATGGATTCAGGCGACATCTCTTCGCCTTCGAGCTTGATGCCGAGCACGCTCGCAACGGCGGAGCAAACGAGCCGGGGATCGGACAGCGCGGCCAGTTCGACCAGCAATCGATCCGCGGCAAAGCCGGCCGGCGGCCTTCTGGCGGCGTCCAGTGCAAGCGCTGTCTTGCCAATTCCACCGGGGCCGACGAGGCTCACGACACGATAGGCCAACAGCAGCTCGCACAGATGCGTGGTCGCGGCCGTGCGGCCGATGAGATCGAATGACGCGTTGGGGATATTGGTCGACGGCAGCAGCGCGGGTGCGGCAGATTGTAGCGGAGCATCCGTCTGCCGGATTTGCCACACGCCGACCAGGCGATAGCCGCGGCCGACCGTGGTGACGAGCATGTCGCGCCCTGAACCAAGAGCCTTCCGGATCGCCGCAATATGGACGCGAAGTGCACTGTCCTCGACGAAGACGCCCTGCCAGACTCGCTCGGTCAGATCGCTCCTGGTGACCAGTTCGCCCCGGGCCTGCGCCAATTCCGCAAGGATCTCAAAGGCGCGCCCGCCCAGGGGAACGGGCTCTCCCATCGAGCGCAACTCTCGTCGGGCAAGATCGACTTCCCATTCCCCGCACGCATACACGGGTCGCTGGCCTGGCTCAGCCATCATCGACAGCCCCAAGCGGCTCCTGGATCTCGTGCTCAGCCTACCACCAACCTTTCCAAAAGACAGGAGATCGCCGGGAAGCCAATTCCGGCGTCAACCTACGCTAATCACGCTTCGATGCGAAAATCTCAGCAGCCGCGGCAGACCGATCCTTCGAGCATCTTCTCGAGCCGCGCGTCCTCCTTGGCGATGGCCCGGTCCGTGCCGAGCAATGGCCCGCTCGTCGCGTGACCGCCGCTGTCGGACGACGGAAGCGCGGTGCCGAGCGAATTCGTCCCGGGTCTGTCGGCACTCGTACCGAGCGCACCGCCGCTCCCCATCGACATCGACGAACCGACGCCGCCGCGGGCGGACGCTGCGCCCGAGAGCGCGAGACAGGTGACGACGCAGAGAAACGAGATCAGTCTCATGACTGCACTCCCAATGCTGTATGACCTGAATCCAGAACTGGGCGCCGCGCGCGAATTGACCATGCACGATCGCGCGATCAATTCTGACATCGCTGACAAGATTCCCTGCGACAACGCACAAGGTATTCGCCGATCGCCTGAGCACCATGTCCTGCACTCGGCCATCTTCTCGCGAGCGTGATGCATGCTCACGGGCTTTGCGGACGAAGCGACCTATATGTGAGGCATAGAATAGAACTCCGGAAACGCCACCAGCCGAGCAGCGATCCTCGCCAAGCGACTCTCCGCACGAGAAACAATGGAGAATCGTTATGAGTGCATTCAAGATCCTGATCGCAACGGCAATGATCTCAACAGCGACGATTTCATCGGCTTCCGCCGCCTGGTCCTTCGCCGACCAGGAGCCCGCAGCCTATGCCTCGATGTATCCTGACCGCGACGTGCTGAATGGCGGCGCGTTGACGCCGGCAGGACGTATGGGACTCGAGCGCCCCGGCGGTGCCGCTCCGGTGTTTGGCGCAGGCCAGGTTCACCGCTATCACTGGCGCCGATGACAAGGTCGAGACACGATGCGGCCTGCGGGTACAGACGACCATCGTCCGCGCGTAAGCCCGCCACATGCGCGCGCAATCGCCATGGACATCGCGCGCATGACTCCGTGCAAAGCCGAAAACGATCGTTCGTTTGATACTGCAGATCGAGCGCACGCATGCACATGTCTGGCGAGCGAGCCGAGGCGTTCCCGGCATCGCTTTGTCAAGGAGACGTACGATGACGACACTGAAACTGTTCTCGGTCGGACTGATCGCCGCGGCGATGGTTGCTTCCCCGGCGATCGCGCGCGAAGGCAATACCAATGCGCGCCGGACCAATGTCGATGCCTACGCATCGGCGCAGCGTGTTCCGGTCACCTCCAAGCGCAGCTGCACCCGGGCTCCGGACATCGGCGCCTATGCAACTGCCCCGTGGCGCCGTCCGCCCTGCGAGCCCACATCCGGCTATTGAGCGCGCGAACCGGACGGGGCGCCTTCGGCGCGACGCAATCGCGCGCACTGAGCCGAAGCGGATCGTCGCACGGTCTCGGGGCCTTTCCGTCTCACGCAGGAAGGAGGAATGGCAGCTCTTCGTGACGCTGTCATTCCTCCGATTCCAATCGGCAAAATACCGGAACGTTCGCCCTGTCTCCGTCGCCACACAGGCGATCGAGGACCGGCATCAGGAAAGATTGTCGCTACCCGGCAGGACGATATCGTACGGCAATGTCCCCGTTGTCTCGAAACCCGCCGCGGCCGCGTTTCGCCATCGGCTGGGCGTGTCGCCGGTGAAGCGCCTGAAGGTCGTCGTGAAGTGGGCCTGGCTCTGAAAACCCACCGCGAGCGCGATCTCAACGATCGGCATCTCACAGTCGCGCAGCAGATCCTTGGCCCGTCGTATCCGGTGCCGCAGGATGTACTCGTGAGGCCTGCAGCCCGTCGCCGCCCGGAACTGGGCCGCGAAATGCATGCGGCTCAAGCCCGCGGCCGCTGCCAGGTCCGCCAGCGCGATCTTCCGGCAGAAATGATTGTCGATGTAATCGAGCACGCGCTTCAGGCGCCATTTCTGCAGCCCCTGGATCGGCCTCTCACTTCGCTCGCCTGGCTTCGACGGCCCCTCGGAGCGCAATGCGAACAGTCTGGCGAGGACCGCAAGCCGCAGCGCGTCGGCACAAAGGGCCGCGTGATCCTCCTGCATTCTCTCGACGGCGAGGAGAGCTTCGGACAGACCTTGAATCACGGGGTCGCCGGAAGGCTCGTCGTGAAGACCCGCACCGGCTGCTTCGTCGCCGACGAGCGCCAGCCTCGCAGAGCTCAATCTGATCCCGGACTCGGACTGCGGCGGGATTTTAACGTGCAGCCGGCCGATATCACGTGCGGGTCCGCGCGGCGGCATCCCGGGATGGCGATCCGGGTGCGCCTCGATGGCAATGACCAAAGCGAGCTGCTCAAAAGCTATTGCGCTCGCGCCCCGGACCGCCAAACCATGATCGTGCGAAAGGGCAGTATGACCGACCACGCCCGAAAGCGATGCAAGCGACGCCGGCGGGATGGCAGACGGCAACCCCGCCCCTTCTTCATCCGCGATGGTCGTTGCCGGGGCGTGTCCATCATTCGGTCGTCGCAATGGTTGAGGCATGGTTACGACTCTTGCTGTGATACTCAACTAACGAGGGCTGCGCAGCCTGACCTGCAGGTTGCAAAGCGTCTCGATTGCGCCGAGGGTAGCAAGGTGAGAACCGCTCGCCAGTTAAGAGACGCAAAATCAGGAATCTTCAGATGCACCAATCCGCGCGGAACCGCAGATAGAATTGACAAGGCGGGGTGCAGAACGATCGGCTAACGTGATCGTTCGATCGATCCATTGGCGACCGATCATCTCTCGATGCGCGAATGCAGGACCTGACGATGTCGGGAATGACGGCGTTCTAGGGTTTGCCGCTATGGAGGTGGGCAGCAAAAGCCCTGAGCTCCTTCTCGGCGATCTCCCATCCTGGTCCGGACAGGATCGCCGGGCCCGAGCAGGCCAGGGCGGACGGACGGATTCCGAAACAGCCCGCGGGAAGGGGAATCGCAATGCTGCGCAGACCTTCGGCATATTCGGAGAGAGTCGTGACGAGGCCGCTCTCGCGGGCGCCCTTGATATCGCACATCAAGGACGCCATCGTCGTGCGGGTGTTGGATGCCAGAGCGACCAGTTTGTCGCGGCACATCTCCTCCACCTCGGCATCGGCAAGCTGCGACAGGATCGCCTTTCCACCCGCCGTCGCGTGAAGCGGTACTTTCTCTCCCAGCATGCATCGCAACGTCAGCGGCGTCGACCCTTGCCTGCTTGCAATGACGACCATCGCGCCGCATTGCAACGCACCGACGTCCGTCGTCAGCCGCGTCGCGGCGCTGAGCTCTTCGACCTTCTGGATGACGACGCCGCGGAGCTGGCTCGCAGCAACATAGACGGACGCAAGCTGCACCGCGAGCACACCAATGCGGAAGCGATCATCGCTGGTCCGCTCGAGCATGCCGATTTCGGTCAAGGAAACCAGGAAGCGATGCGTCGTACCGTCGTCCCAACCGAGATGGCGCGCGATATCCTGCAGCCTGCAAACCGTGCATGCAGCACGTCCATCGATGGCTTCAGGAATGAAGAGCTGGAGCAGACTGCCGAGCTTCTGAACGGTTGGAACACGAAATCCCTTGCTCTGCGCTCCTCTGTGATCGTGTTTCCCGTTTCCTTCAGCCACCCCTCCCACTTTCGTCATCTCCGATCGCCGTCACGAAGTCGTGTAGCAAACGATCAGTGCGTCGAAGCCTCCATCACCGCAATGATGGATCGCCGACTACTGAGAAGGGCTTCTTGACACGGCAACGGCCTTCCCTGTACGACACCCAAGCGCATTCACGCTTTCAAATTCTTGCCAAGGGTCGGTGATTTTGGAGCGAGTTGATCGCCCGGATCACGGCAGTGAAGCTGATCCACGGACCCCCCATGTCGCCTTCACAGGCTGGTCGAACCTACACTTTCAAGAACTGGCTCATCGATTGCCAGCGCAGAGAGCTGAGGTACGACAACATCGCTGTACCGATCGGAAGCCGCGCATTCGAGATCCTCGAGAGATTGGCGAGTTCCGCCGGCCATCTGGTGACCAAGGATGATCTGATCGGAAGCGTCTGGTCGGGCCTGTCGGTCGAAGAGAACACGCTTCAGGTCCATATTTCGGCGGTCCGCAAAGCGCTCGGCGCGGATCGCGATCTGCTCAAGACGATCTCCGGCCGCGGATATACGCTTGCGGGGACCTGGCGAGGCGGGCAGCCGGATCACTTCGCAGCCACATCGGTATCGATCCCGACAGACTCCTCGTTCGCAAGCAACCTGCCGAACACGCACGCGCCGCTCATCGGCCGCGAGGATTGCCTGAACGAGCTGGCTGACGTGTTGTCCGCGTTCCGGGCCGTGACCCTGGTCGGCCCCGGAGGCATCGGAAAGACGAAGCTTGCGGTCGAGCTAGCGCACCGGGTCGCGTCCTCGTTCGACTATTCCGTCGCGCTGGTCGAGTTCGCGACCTTGCAGGATCCCTCACTCGCACTATCCGCTACGGCCCGCGCCTTGAGGCTCGCCTTGAACGACAAGGCAGTCTCGGCTGCGGGCGTTGCCCAGGCCATCGGCTCGCGCCGCCTGCTTCTGGTCCTCGACAATTGCGAGCACGTGATCGACGTCGCCGCGCAGATCGCGAGCGCCGCGCTTCGCTATTGTCCGAACGTCACCGTTCTCGCAACCAGCCGGGAGGCCCTCCGCATCGAGGGCGAATACGTCGCAGCGATCTCTCCGTTGTCGGTTCCCGGTCCGGATGTGCACGAGCCGGATTTGCTTTTGCAGGAAAGCGCCGTGCAATTGTTCGTCGCTCGCACGCGGGCATTGCGCACGAGCTTCGCTCCGGACGCCGAGGACCTCGCCAAGATCGCCGCGATCTGTCGCCGGCTCGACGGAATTCCGCTCGCGCTCGAGTTTGCGGCCGCCCGGGCCGCAAATCTCGGGGTGGATACCGTATCGCTTCGCCTCGACAAGCGCTTCGAGCTCCTGAGCGGAGGGCGCCGTGACCAGTTGCCACGGCACCAGACGCTGCGCGCGACGCTGGACTGGAGCTACGACCTGTTATCGCCGGAAGAGCAGCAGCTGCTTTGCCGGCTTGCGACGTTTCCCGCCGGCTTCACGCTCGATGCAGCCATCGCAATGATGGACGAAGACGCGTCGCGACCGGACGTCATCGAGACCCTGTCGAATCTGGTCGGAAAGTCCCTCGTTTCCCTGGATCCATCCTTCGACGCGCGATGGCGCCTGCTGGAGAGCACCCGCGCCTATGCGCTGGAGAAGCTGGCGGAGGCAGGGCTGGTCGAGCAGGCCGCCCGGCGGCAAGCGGACTTTCTCAGGCAGCTCATACAGCCGCCCGGCGGCAGCCCTCCTGCCTCCGACGACTCCTCCCGGCTCGCTCAAGAGATCGGAAACGTGCATGCGGCGCTGGATTGGGCCTTCTCGCCCAACGGAGATGCCGCACTCGGGCTCGCGCTTACGGCAGGATTCGCCCCGGTATGGATGCAGCTCCTGTCCTTCGCGGAATGCTCGACCCGGATCGAGCATGCTCTCGCGCATTTCAACCCCGAACTGACATGTGATCCCGGGCTCAAGGCGCAGCTCTATGTCGCGCTGGGGTTTGCACTTCTCAACACGACGGGCTCGGCGGATCGCATGAAGGCGGCGCTGAACATCGGTCTTGTCCTCGCCGAGGAGCTGCGCGACCTCGAGCTTCAGCTCAAGGCCGTCTGGACGCTGTGGAGCTACAACCTCAATTCCGGCCAATACGGCGCGGCCAAGGAAGTCGGCGAGCGATACCTCGAGATCGCGCTGCGCACCGGAAATGCCGCCAACGAGACGGTGGGCCGGCGCCTGATCGGCGCCGCGACGCACTTTTGCGGAGCGCAAGAGGATGCGCGACGTGAGCTGACCCTGTCTCTGGATCGTTCGGCGCTTCGGTTGAAGGACGGCACGAACCAGGTGTGGTTCCTGCTGAACCAGAGCGTCCTGGCCAAGGCCATGCTGGCGCGCGTCCTGCTGCTGCAGGGAAAGATTGCTCAAAGCAGATCCCTGGCCGCCGAATGCCTCCAGGAGGCGGAGAGCGAGAACGACAAGCTTGCGACGGCATACGCCTTGCGGAATGCCGTCTGTCCGATTGCATTGATGACGCATGATCTCGATGCTGCAGATCGCGCGATATCATCGCTCCTGAAGCTCGTCACGCGCGAGGGAATCGCCTTCTGGGCGAGCTGGACGTCGTGCCTGAAGGGGCAGTTGCTCGTTCTGCAGGGCGAGCATCGCGACGGGATCGCGCTGTTGCGCGATGGATTGCAGGCGCGGGCCGAGAACGGATGGCTGATGCGCAATCCGGAGTTTCTCGGATCACTCGCTGAGGGCCTGTTCGCGATCGGCGAGAATGCACAAGCCTTGGCCGCCATAGAGGAAGCCCTGAGCATTTCCCGGCAAGGCCGGCAGTTGTGGTGCCTCGCGGATCTGCTGAGGATCAAGGGCGAGCTTCTGCTGGCCGACGGCACATCCGACACCTCTCGCGCGGAGTTGCTGTTCTCGGAAGGATTGTCCGTTGCCAGGGAGCAGCAATGCCGCTTCTACGAGCTGAAGGTTGCGGCGACCTGGGCAAGGATCATGGCAGGGTCGAAACGCCGCCAGGCGGCACTCGATCTCGTCGGTCCGCTCAGCGCCCTGTTCGATCCGGAAGTCGATCTTCCCGCCCTCACCTTCGCGCGCGGTCTCGCCGCAAGAGCGGGCATCGGGGCCTCGGCATCGCCCGGCGAGCACCCCGCCTCTCCCACTTGCCATTAGACCTTGCAGTGACGTGATCAAGGCGACAGGATCGGCGAAATCAACTCCTTTCGCACCGCTTCAGGAAACTTCACGCCGACGCCAAGGACATGCACGGCCGTTCGGCTCATAGTGCGGCCCTGACCATGATGGTGGGCGCCACAGATGATCCCCGAGCCGGATTTGCATGATCAAACGCCTGGCACGTTGCGCCGCGGACCAGGCGCGCGCGGTTCGGCCCGGCCCGATCTTGCCGAGTGGCAGCTGCGGCGCCTCAGAGCGGCGATCGAATCTGCCGACACGCCCTGGACGCTGGAAGCCATGGCCGCGCTGGTCGGCATGAGTCCGGGTTGCTTCTGCAAGCGCTTTCGCGCCGCGACGGGATTTCCGCCGCATCGCTGGCTGATGCTGCAACGGATCGAACGCGCCAAGAAGTCGCTGGGCGATCGCAACCTCACACTGACCGACATCGCCTATGCCTGCGGCTATGCGAGCTCCGCGCACTTCTCGACAAGCTTCCGACGCGCGACAGGCACGACACCGAGCCAATACCGACGCCTGTACGCAGCTGCCGCCGGATTGCGGGACTCTGGAGCAGCACGGGCCGATGCGCCGTCTGCGGATCATTGCGCGGCCCGATGAGGCGACTGTCGCTGCGCGGCTTCATCTTCAGCAGCCCGGCGGCAAAATCGGCGACACTCCCGGCGTTGGCGCCGCACCTGTCGCGTTGGCCGGCGTCACCGTCGCAGGCGACGCCAGATTCATCGACACGCCTTCCGCGCAGACCGACGTGTTGGGGCTCGGCGCGACCGCAGCGTTTGGATCGATGCCGGTGCCGCCAGCGTCAGTGGTGACCTGCGGGATCGTACCGGGCGAGGGCCCGGCCGGCACGTCCGCGATCGAGAGCGGCAAGGATGCAGCGCTCGGCAACATTCCGCCCGGCGTTGAACTGCACGCGGTGCTCGCCGCCGTCCCCACAGGCGCAGCCGCAGGAACGGTCCCGATCGAGCTGGTGATTTGCCCCATCACCGGCGCGATCGTGGCCGCGCTGCCTGACGGCGGCAATCCCGTGCTCGATACGGTCGGGGTCGCCGGCACCGGCGTCGGAGACGCCGATGGTGGCGCACAGACGACGACCGTACCCGGCGTCGTCGGATCCAGGGCGAGCGGGACGGCTGCCAGCGTGGTATCGGGCGCGCCCGGCACAGTCGCTGCGGAAAACGGTCCCGGGCTGTTGAGCGGTGACGTGACGATCGCGCCCGGCACGGTCGGAAGGTCCATCGCCGTGCTGCCTGTTGTCGCCACCTGGGCTTTGCTCGCAGAGCTGCCGAGCAACAGGGCAGCGAGCGCCGCGCCCACGATCCGGATCATGTCTGCGCCCCCTGGCTCGCATCTTGCCTGCGAATGGCGACCTTGCTGCCCTCGACCAGATTGACCGGCGGATTGAGCACGACCTGATCGCCGGGCTGCACACCCTCGCGCACTTCAATCGACGTGCCGAAATCCCGCGCGATCGAGACCTTCTGCAGATGAACGGTGCCGTTGCGCACCACTGCGACATGAAGGCCGTTCTGATCGAAGACCAGCGCATCGGCCGGAACCGACATCGACGGCGTCTTGCGCGGGATCGACAACTCGACCGTGCAATAGATGCCTGGGTTCAAGGCGCCGTCCGGATTGGGGACGTCGATCTCGGTCAGCAGCGTTCGGCTTCCCGGCTGCAGCGCGGTCGCGATGCGCGTGACCTTTCCCGGAAAGGTCCGGTCCGGAATCTCGGGAACGCGAATCTCGGCATCGACGCCCGGCGTGACACCGAAGGCCTCGTCCTGCGGCACGAAGACCTGGGTTCGGATCACGTTCGAATGCATCAGCGTGAACATGAAGGTCGATCCGGCCTGGACGAGACTGCCATTGTCCACGTTGCGTTGCGTGATCACGCCGTCGAACGGCGCCACCACGCGCTGGTAGGCCTTCTCCTGCTGAAGCACGCGAATCTGCGCCTCCTGCGCCGTGATGTTCGATTGCGCCACGCTCACGGCCGCCTGCTGGGCGCGCAGGGTGAGACGGTCGTTGTCGCCCTGCTGGGCCGTCAACCAGCCCTGCTTGACCAGATTGCTGTCCCGCGCATTGGTGACGTCGGCGAGCTCCCGGCTCGCCTGCGCCTGCTGCAACGCGGCCTGGTTCTGCGTAAGCGTCGCCTGCGCCTGCGCGATCTGCTGGTCGAGCTCCGGCGCGGTGATCTCGGCAAGGAGATCGCCCTTCTTCACGTGATCGCCGATATCGACGTAGCGCTTCTCGATGTAGCCGCTGGCCCGCGCGAAGATATTCGCCGCCTCGAAAGCCGTCGTGGTCGCCGGCAGGGTGACCTTCATGAGGTCGCCGCTGGCACGGACCGTCGCCACCCGAACCTCCGGAACGGCGGTCCTGATCTGCTCTGTCGATACGGCCAGATCGCGTGCGGCCTGATAGTGCCGCCAGCCGCCGACGCCGAGCCCGCCGGCAAGGAGCAGAAGCATGGCGCCGCCGAGCCAGGCACCGCCGTGCCGGCGTCGCGGTTGCGCGTCCTTGCCGGGCAGCTCGACGATGCGGCAGCTTTCCGGATCAGGCCGGTCGCTCACGTCGTCGCTATTGGTCCGTACGCGAACATCGCTCATTCCGGTTGCTCCTCGAATACGCCGTGGTGAGCCTTGCCGTCATTGCCCTTGCGGAGCCAGGCGAAGAGATAAGGCACGATCAGCAATGTCGTCGGCGTCGCGAACAGCAGCCCGCCGATGACGGCACGGGCGAGCGCCGCGTTCTGCTCCTCGCCCGGGCCTCCGATCGCCATCGGGATCATGCCCACGATCATCGCGGCGGCCGTCATCAGCACCGGACGGATTCGCGTGCGGCCTGCACTCAGCGCAGCCTCGAACGCGGACTGCCCCTTCAGCTGCGCCTCGCGCGCGAAGGTCACGAGCAGGATGGAATTGGCCGACGCAACGCCCACCGCCATGATCGCGCCCATCAGCGAAGGCACGTTCAGCGTCGTCCCCGTAATGAACAGCATCGTCACGATGCCGCAGAAGGTCGCCGGCAGCGCCATGATGACGACGAAGGGGTCGCCGAAGTTCTGGTAGTTCACGACCATCAGCATGTAGACCAGGATGGCGGCAAACAGCAGCCCGATGCCGAGATCGCGGAACGATTGATGCATGCTCTGGATCTGCCCCAGGACCTGGATCGAGTTTCCCGGCTGCAGCTGCTTCTGAAGCGTCGAGGTCACCTTGTCGATCTCGGCCGCGACGCTGCCGAGATCGCGCCCCTGCACGCTCGCATAGACGTCAAACACCGGCTGGACATTGGCCTGGTTCAGGTTGGTCGGCACGGTGCCGCGCTTGAAGGTCGCGACATTACTGAGCAGGCCAGGCACGGTCTGTCCGCTTGCCGCCAGCGAGGCCGACACCGGCGTATTGCCCAGCGCGTTGAGCGAATTGGCCCGGTACTCCGGCGTCTGCACGGCAAGATAATAAGGAATGCCCGACGTCGGGTCGGTCCAGAAATTCGGCGAGACCTGCGCGGACGAACTGAGGCTGACATTGATGTTGGTCGCTACCGTGCTGGCATTGAGTCCCAGTTGGGCGGCCCGAGTCCGGTCGATGTCGGCATAGAATGCCGGCGCGTCGACCTCCTGCTGGAGATGCGCATCGACGATCCCGGGAATTGCCGCCAAGCCCTTCTCCAGCTCCTTCGCCACCGCCAGATTGTTGGCGCCGTAGCCGACGGTCCTGATATCGATTTGCGCCGGCAGGCCGAAATTCAGGATCTGGGTGACGATATCGGCCGCCTGGAAATAGAAGACGTCTTCGGGGAATGCCTCCGGCAGGACCTGGCGCAGCTTCTTGACGTAGTCCGCGGTCGGCCTGTGGCCGTCCTTGAGCGACACGAGGATCGTGCCGTCGTTCACCCCGATGGTCGAGCCGTCGGTGAAGGCCAGATTGTAGGGGCGCGCCGGCAGTCCGATATTGTCGACGATCAGCCCGCGATCCCGGTCCGGAATGACTTGGCGAATCTTGTCCTCGACCGCCTGGAAGATCGCCTCGGTGCGCTCGATGCGGGTGCCGGCAGGCGCACGAACATGGAGCTGGATCTCGCCGCCGTCGATCAGGGGATAGAAGTCCCTGCCCACGTAGGCGAACATGACCGCCCCGAGGGCCAGCACGAGCACTGCAGCGATCGGCACGATGCTGCGCCGCCGGAGCAAGGTCATCAAGAGCGCGGAATAGCCGTCGCGCAGGCGCTCGAAAGCGCGCTCGAACGCGGCCGAGGCGCGCGAAAACAGGCCGGAGGGCCTTTCGCCCTCGCCATGGCGCCGCTCGCCCTTCAGCAACAGGCCGATCGTGATCGGCGTGAGGGTCCGCGACAGCACGTAGGACGCCAGCATCGCGAACACCACGGCAAGGCCGAGCGGCGTGAACAGGTATTTGGCCGGTCCTTCGAGGAATACGACGGAGGTGAAGACGCAGCTGATTGCGAGCGTGGAGACGAGCGTCGGCACGGCGATCTCGGCCGCGCCGTGCAGCGTCGCCTCCGACAGCGGCATCCCCTCCTCGGTCCAGAGCCGATGCGTGTTCTCGATGGTCACCGTGGAATCGTCGACCAGGATGCCGACCGCGAGCGCCAGCCCGCCCAGCGTCATCGTGTTGAGGGTCTCGCCGAGGAAATGCAGGACGATGAGCGAGGACAGCATCGCGAGCGGGATGGAGATCAGGACCACGAGCGTTGAGCGCCACGACCCCAGGAAGACCAGGATCATCAGCGCCGTGAGCCCCGCCGCGATCGCGCCTTCGCGTAGCACGCCGTCCACCGAATGGGTGACGAAGACCGATTGATCGAACAGTTCGCTGATCTTCAACCCGGCAGGAGCCGACGCCCGGATCGATTTCAAGGCATGCTTGACGCCGTTGACGACGGCCAGCGTCGAGGCGTTGCCGTTCTTGATCACGCTGAGCAGGACCGAGCGGTGGCCATCCTCGCGCACGATGTTCTGCTGGACCTGCGATCCGTCGCGGACCTGGGCGACGTCCTTCAACAGGATGGTCGCGCCGTTCGCGAACTTGACCGGGATCATGTTGAGATCCTTGATCGAGGCGGGCGTCGCATTGGTTCGGATGGTGTACTGGGTGTCGCCGATCTTTGCCGTGCCGGTCGGCAGCGTCAGGTTCTGGGTATTCACCGCATTGACGATGTCGAGCGGCGTCAATCCGCGCGACAGCAGCTTGTTCGGGTCGATGTCGACCATGATCTGCCGATATTTGCCGCCCGCAGGCGTCGGCAGCGTCACCCCCGGAACCGGAGCCAATTGCTGCCGGATCCGGTAGATGCCGAAGTCGTACAATTGCTGCTCGTTCAATTTGTCGGACTCGAGGCTGAGCTGCAGGACCGGCACGCTCGAGGCATTGAACTGCACGATGACGGGCGGCTGAATGCCCGGCGGCATCAGGGCGCGGATGGCGTTCGTTGCCGAGACGATCTGCGAGATCGCGAGATCGAGATTGACGTCCGGCTGGAAGTAGATCTTCTGAACCGACAGGCCATTGAGCGTCTGCGCTTCGATGTTCTTGATGCCGCTGACATTGGCGCTGATCGAGTACTGGCTGTAGGTGCTGACGCGCTGCTCCATCTCCGGCGTCGAAAGCCCGGTATAGCTCCAGATCACCGTGACGACGGGAATGCGGATCTCGGGAAAAATGTCCGTCGGCATCGACCAGACCGCGATGCCGCCGAGGAACAGGATCAGGGCCGCAAGCACATAGAACGTGTGCGGAAACCGGAGCGCGAAGCGGACAATTCCCATGATGACGACTGCCTGAAGCAGGTTGCGCGAAATCTCTGTTCAGATGGCGGCGATGCGTGATCGTTCAAATGAAAACGAGTTCAGCATCGCTGGCGGGCGGCGCCAGGGACGGTGACTCAGTGGCACGGATGGCGGCCCGCCGGACCTTTGCAAAGGCGCGAATCTCGATCTGCCGGACGCGTTCGCTGGAGATCGAAAGCTCGCGGGCGAGCTGATCGAGTGTCGGGGGATGCTCAGCGAGCCGCCTTGCCTCCAGCACGCGCCGCTCGCGCCCCGTGAGGGTCTTGAGCGCAGTGCGCAGGGCGCCGGTCCGGCGCTCCGTCTGATCCTGATCGGCAAGGATGGTCTCGGCGTCGCTCGCCTCGTCGACGAGCAGGGCCTCCCACTCGGCACCGTCGTCGTCGCCGCCGACCCGCGCATTCAGCGACAAGTCGCCGCGCAGGCGGCCATCCATCTCGATCACGTCACGCGCGGAAACTTCGAGCTTCACGGCAATCGCCTCGGCGACGTCGGGCGTGAGCCCCGCCATCGCGCCGCCGGCGGTCTTTCTCATCTCTCCGCGGAGCCGGAAAAACAGCTTCTTCTGGGCCGCCGTCGTTCCAATCCGGACCAGCGACCACGAGCGCAGGATGTAGTCGTGGATGGCGGCCTTGATCCACCATGTCGCATAGGTCGAGAACCGCGAGTTTCGGCCGGGCTCGAACCGCGACGCCGCAATCACGAGCCCGAGATTGGCCTCGGCCATGAGATCGGCGAACGGCAGACCGTATCCCCTGTAGCTGCGCGCCACCTTGGCGGCGAGCCGGAGATGGCTCGTGACCAGCGTGTTGGCGGCATCGCCGTCCCGCGTCTCCTGCCAGCGGCGCGCAAGCTGCTGCTCCTGCTCGCGCTCGAGCAGGTCGTAGCGGCCGATGACTGCGGAATACGCATTGACCACACCGGCCGCGGTTCGCCGGCCCGGTGCGTCCATATCGATCTTGCTCAAAGGCGCGTGGCGCGTTGGCATCTCTTGCTCCCACATTCGAACCGGCGAACGGAGCGTAAGAGGCCTCCGACTGACGGCGCCAGTAAATTGCACTTAACAAGCCTGAATTCGCTTTCAGAGATCGCGCCGTGATTTCCGCTTCGCACGCATCGCGCGCGAGCGCCGCGGTCACATCGGCGCGAGGCTCGCCTGACGCGCGCGAGCGGAATCTGCTGCCGCGGCCTCGCGTGATGTCTCTTGCCTTGGGGCAAGGATCTCCACCCGACCGCCGGGCGCCGGGCAGATGGTCAGGCGGAAGCCGTGCAGCTTGACGATGGCGGCGACGAGGCTCAGCCCCAGCCCCACGCCGGGCGTGTTGCGCATCTTGTCGGAGCGATAGAAGCGCCGCAGCACCGCCTCGCGCTCCCCCGCCCCTATCCCGGGCCCGGTATCGCTTACGCGCACGCGCACGGTCTTGTCGTCGGACACCAGCTCGAGCGTCACCCGTCCGCCGTGCGGTGTGAACTTGACGGCGTTTTCGACGAGATTGGCGATCGCCTCGAACAGCAGGTCCGGGTCGCCCCGCACCTCCGCCTTGCGGTCGATGGCGACGCGAAGCTCAATGTCCTTGTCCTCGGCGATCGGCTCATAGACGTCGCACACCTGCCGCAGGATCTCGTCGAGCGCGACGTCGCCGAAACCAGCGGTGCGGCTGCTGCTCTCGATCTCGGCGAGCCGCAGCAGCGCGGTGATGATCGCGAGCGCCTGGTCGATGCCGGCGATGGCATTGTCCACGACGTCCTGTAGGTTCTCCAGCGTGGCGGCGTGCGTACGGCCGCGCTCCAGCGCGAGGCGCACCCGCGTGAGCGGCGTCCGGAGGTCGTGAGCGATATCGTTGCCGACACCGGCCAGCGCATTGATCGTGGTCTCCATCTCGTCGAGCATGCCGTTGACGATCCCCGCCAGCCGCGCAAACGGATCGTCCGCATGGGTCTGCGGCAGCCGCTCGCGGAGATCGCCGGCCACGATGCGCTGAACGTGCCGGTTCACCTGCTCGACGCGCCGCTGGGCGCGGATGCTGAGCCAGGCGCCGGCCAGCAGGCAGAGGCAGAAGGCCGGCAGCAGACCCAGCAGCAGCGCCTGCCCGACGACGATGGATATCTCGCGTGTCTCGTCGACATTCCGTCCCATCACGAGGATATGGCCGTTGCCGAGCCGCCTACCTGCGGCCTTGACGACCGCATCGTGAACCGCGGGCGCCGCGACCCGGGCGAGCCGCACGCTCTGCACCGACCCGCCGAGGTCGATATGTGGCGGCAAGCGTTCGATGTTGCCGGCAAGCCGGGCGCCTGTTGCATCGAACAGGCCGGCATATTGCACGCCCCTGGAATCCTGCTTGAGATGATCGGAGATCGCCTCATTGAGGCGGCCGGGCGGCAGCTCGGCCAGGAAGTTGAGCTGCGTTGCGATCATGCGGTCGGACCGCATGATCAGGTAATCGTCGATCTTCCAGTAGATGAAGGCGAACAGGGCGGCGACGAACAGCGCCAGCGTCGCCGCCACCGCCGCGGTCCAGAGGAACGTGTTCGACCGGATGAACTCAATCTTGCGCATGATCCGCCGGGCCTGTCAGCGAACGCGCAGGACGAATCCCGAGCCGCGAACGTTGTGAATGAGCTGGGTTTCGCCGGGACCGTCGACCTTGTGGCGGAGACGGCCCATGTGCACGTCGATGAGGTTGGTGGTCGCCGGGACGAATTTGTAGTTCCAGACCTCCTCGAGCAGCATCGCGCGCGTCAGCAGCTGATCGCTCCGCCGCATCATGTATTCGAGCAGGCGGAATTCGCGCGGCAGCAGGTCGATCTCGCGCTCGCCGCGCCGCGCGGTCCGCTCGATCAGGTCGAGCTCCAGCGGGCCGGCATGCAGCGTCGTCTCGCGGCTGTCGATCGGACGGCGCAGCAGCGCCTCGACGCGCGCGACGAGCTCGACCAGTGCGAACGGTTTTGTGAGATAGTCGTCTCCGCCGACGCGCAAGCCGCGCACCCGGTCATCGACCGCGCCGAGCGCGCTCAGCACCAGCACCGGCGTCCGCACCTGGTCCTTGCGCAAGGCCTCGATGACGGTGAGCCCGTCCATTCCGGGCAGCATGCGATCGACGATCAGGGCATCGGGCGAGGATTCGCGCGCGCGGTCGAGACCGCCGATGCCGTCGGGCGCCCATCGCACCTCGAAGCCGTGCTCGGTGAGCTCGGACACGATCGCGTCGGCGGTCTCGGTGTCGTCCTCGATCAGGAGAATCCGCGTCATGGTGCCGGTCCCACGTGCTGCGAGACGTTGAGACTGGCGGCGAGGCATGGGGTCGCTGGTCCGCGACATGTTCAATGCCCACCCGGGCCGAACATGCGGGGCAGCACCGTCATGCGATGCGCCGCCGGCTCGTCACGCAGATAATCCCTCGCGGGATCGAGCACCATTAAATAGCATGTCAGGGACGGACGCGCGGCCGCTGCCGGCGATGGCACGCGGGCGATCGGATGTGCTGTCGCCGTGATCATCTCTCATCTCCCTACAGCAGGACGCTCCCTACAGATATGTCCTGAGGGAGCCCATTGTTACGCGCGCCGTCGCGAACGTTGCCGGTTTGCACGATCGTGCTTGCCGGCAACGTCGACATCACGGGCCGTTGAAGGCGGGTGAGCAATTCGTGCGTTTGGTTCGCGCGCGACCGTGCGCACCTCCCTTGCAGGCCGGCCTGGATTGCCTGCTGTCACACAAGGAGAATCCCAATGACCACGCTCAAGTTGTTGTCGAGCGGACTGATCGCTGTCGCCATGCTCGGGGGACCCGTCATGGCGCGCACCAGCCATGCCGTCACGCATCCATCCGCCATGCAGGCCGATCCGGTCGCATCGGAGGGGCCCGTCTATCAGGGCGACTATCAGGGTGGCCGCGCCTGCGTTCCGGCCCCGCGTGTCGGCGCGTTCGCGACGGCGCCGTGGACCGGCAACAACGTTCCCTGCGAGCCCGGTACCGGCAGCTTCTGATCGCGGCGACGCCGCGGCCGGCCGGGCGGGCGCCTCGCCCGGCCGCTTGCCGTTCAACGATGCGGGCGAGCCCGAGCTCGGGCCCGCCTTTACTTTGCGAAGCGCGCCGGCGATGGCGCCGGATCATCTCGCCGAGTCGCTGCGTCCCGCGCCTGACATCGAATTCAGTGGGACTGCCGCACGAGCTTCCTATCTTCCTTTCACGCAGGGGCTTGCCGACGGCACGAGGCGCAAGCGAACGCATCGGCCGCCGCGCATCCGGACACGAAAGGAGTCCCCTCATGAAACGAGCATTGATGATCCTGGCGACAGCGGCGCTTGCCTCCGCGCTGGCTGTCGGAACGGCCGAGGCGCATGGCGGCGGTGGCGGCGGCCACGGCGGCGGCTTTGGCGGTGGCGGCCATATGGGCTTTGGCGGCGGCGCGCATTTCGGCGGCATGGGCCATGCCGGCGGATTCGGCGGCGAGCATCTCGGCTTCGGTGGCCATGCCGGCGGCCTCCGCCAGCACGCGTTTCATCGCTTTGACCACTACCGCTCCGGATATGGATTCTACGGCGCCTATCCGGATTGCTATGACTGGTACGAGTTCCATCCCGGCCAGCCGTTGCCGCTGAGCTGCAGCTAGACCCGCATGCACGGTGTCGATCGGCCCGGAGTGCGCAATGTCGCAGTGTCGGCCGATCGCACCGCGCAGCTTGATAGCGTGGCCGTCGACATGCGTTCGAAGCACACGGCTTCGCGTTCTCGCGGCCGATTTCGCCCGAGCTTTGCGTCGTCGCTCCGCCCTTCTTGAGCCAAGAGGGCACAGGGAAGGCCGGGTGCCGACATCGCACCCGCGGTCTGCTGCGCAAAATGCACACGCAGAAAACCGCACAGCAGCATACAGGTGGTGCCGATCACTCGGCCTTCCCTGCGCGATGGTCGGACGGCTTATGCCGCGCTCTCCCGGGAGCCGAACTTTCCTTTTAGCCTCCCTCGCGCTCACGGAATTCAACGGCACCCGCGCGGGTTGACGCGAATGCCGCCTCCGCAAGAGCTTGACCGTAGCAACGACGGCCAGGACCACACGGTTTGCCGTACGCACGGCCCGCCATTTCGCCCGCAGTTTTCCCGAGCCCCGTCGATGAGGCCGGAAACTTACAGACGAGACGCGCCTAGCAGCGCCGTTCGTCCGCGCGCGGCCGCGGGCTCACCGGGGACTACCCTCCCCGCCCGCACCCTCTCGTGCCGACGCTGCCGCGTCCACCGCAAGCCCGGCTCGCGATCAAGACGACGACGCGATCGCCCCTCAGGATGAACCGGGATGGGCGGGGTGTACGATATTTCCGAAATTCGGCAATACCGTGAATTTTGGCCCGCGCGACAGCCAAAGCCTTGCGTCTCATTTCCCGGCGACGAAGTAAAAATCCTGCCGGCCCGAGACCGATCCGTAGCTGAACGGCTTTTGTGCACGATTGGTCGCCTCCATGACGTCGTCACGCACGACGTCGAACAGCCGGCGCACCTCGAGACCGGGCTTGCGCATATTGTTGACGAACGCCGCGGCGAACGGGCTGTTCCTGCCCTCTCCGTCGAGCGCCATCTCTCCGTCCTTGGCGGCATACACCACCAGCGTGCCCGCCTCGGGCTCGATCGCCGCAAGGCCGCGCGTCACCGAACGCGACGCCAGCGTCATGGTGCGCTTCATCTGGTTGGCGAAAGGATTGTCGCGGCAGGCATCGAGGACGATGAGGCGCAGCCGCTTGGCGCGTTCCGCCGCGTTCAACACCTGGTCCAGCGCCACGGCTTCGAAGCTGACGTCGCGGTCGGAGGCGATCTTCGCGTCGATCGGGATCAGATAGTTGACGCCGCCGACCTCCATGCCGTGACCGGCGTAATATACCATCGCCCAGTCGGCGATTTCCGCCTGCCTTGCAAAGTCGCGCAGCGCCGCGGTCAACGCATCCTTGCGCAGATCGGTCAGCAGCGTGACGGAATCGAATCCGGTGAGCTTGAGCGTTTCGGCGACGAGCGCCGCATCGCGCGCCGGATTGGCGAGCGCTGCGACATTCTCATAAGCGGAGTTTCCAACCACGAGCGCGATGCGCCTGTCATTTCTACTTGACGGTCCCGGCAGCGCGATGACAGACGTGGTGGTGGCAGGAACGGTCTTGATGGACGAATCGTCCAGCGCGGCGAGGCGTTCGCGCGCCTTGTCCATCGACCATTTCGCGCTGTCGTACTTCTGCGGGGCAGCCAGAGCTGCGTTGAAGTCGGCGCGGGCCTTTGCGACCTCGCCCAGCTTCTCGAAAACCATTCCGCGGTTTACCAGCGCGCTCTGATGTTGCGGATCATTGCGCAGCGACTCATTGAAATCGGCGAGGGCTTGATCGTACCTGCCCTGAAGGAGATGGATGTCGCCGCGGTTGTTGTAGGCCAGCGTCGTCCTCGGCAAAAGCCGGATCGCCTCGCTGAAATCGGCCACGGCACGCTCGGACTGGCCGGTGTGCTGATAGGACAGTCCGCGATTGTTGAACGCATAACCGTAGGTCGGGTCAATGCGAATTACCTCGGAGTATTCGGCGATTGCCCGGGTGTGGTCGCCCTTGCCGGCATAGAGCCGCCCTCGATTGAAGTAGCCGAACTTGAACCTCGGATTGATGCGGATCGCTGCGTTGTAATCCGAAAGCGCGCGCTCGGAATCACCTGCAGCGGCATAGGCCATGCCGCGGTCGTTCAAGGCGTTCAGATTGTTTGCATCGATCCGGATCGACTCGGTCAGGTCGGCGATGGCCCGATCCACCTCGTCCCGGCGAAGCAGGGCGGCGCCGCGATGCTGCCAGGCAAGCGCGTATTTCGGATCGATGCGGATGGCCTCGCTGAAATCGGAGATTGCGCGATCGTAGTCGCCCTTGTCGCCATATTCGGCACCGCGATTGTCGAACGCCACGGCGTCGCGCCCGCCGCTCTTTGCGATCAGCCGCGAGCACGCGGCGATGCGGTCTTCATGGCCGCGCTGCGCGCAGATTGTCCGGTCATCTGCGGCCGCAAGATCAGCGGCTGCCAGAGAAGTGAAAAAAAAGAAACTGAAAACCAGTGCAATCCGATTCCGCATGGTCGCCACCCTGCTTTCGAGCCGGCAATATAGACAGAGGAAGGCGGCCACACCTGTGATGCTGATCACAGAACCGGTCGCTTGCTTCCCGAGTGCGGCCGCGGAGCATGCTCGCGGTCGCTTCGTTTTCTTATCATGGGCTAGGCTTGGGCAAAGGCGTCGTGAAGGGCTGGCGTCCGCTTGCCCCGACGGCGTCGACATCGATTTCGAGAATATTGGTGGCGTCATTCTCGATGCGATCTGGCCCCTGCCGAACAACAATGCTCGTGTGCTCGTTTGCAGCTTGATGGCGCAATATAATCTGATGTCGCCCTACCCTGGCCCAGAGCTGACGAGGCTGCTTCGAAACGCGCCCGCAGCGCTCATCGGCATGTTGCAGGGCCGTAACTTTGGCAAAGCCATCGTGAAGATTGCCTCCTGATGGTGTTTTGGGAGACGTCCGCAGTCTTGAGCGAAGCGGCGCGAGACAGCAGTGTCCGCAGTAGAGCGAACGATGGACACACCACAATCATGGCGTAGGCAATCTTGGGAAATCGTAGATTGACGTGCAAAATCGCAAAATTGGTAGCGGGGGTCCGCTACATCGCGATACCCACTATCTCGAAGGCGCTGTTTTCCTATCGACGCGCAGCTTAACTCGCGGGGCCGCATCTTCATAGTCCGCCAAAAGCCACCGTTCGTGTGCGATTCATCGCTGCCGAAAAACGGTACCCAAATAGGTTCAAATCCCGGAGGCGATTTGAACCTACGGCGGCGTTCGCTACCATTGAGCGTACGAAATCGTAGGTGATCGTAGTTTGGCGTGCGAAATCGTGGCCCGTGGTAGCGGGGGAGGGACTCGAACCCCCGACCCCAGGATTATGATTCCCGTGCTCTAACCAGCTGAGCTACCCCGCCACAGGGTCGCGAACGGCGGAACGGCCGATCTCGCGAACGCGCGGCATATAAGGAAGGGGGCGGCGGGAAGTCAAGCAAAGTGGCGGCGATTGATGGGGTGATTTCGCTGGCGAAATCGCCCGGTTTTGGGGCGGACTCGCGCCGTTTGGGCTGAACACGCCAATTTCACGCACCAGACTCGCGGAGAGCCCCCCTCACCCGGAATCCGCGCTTTGCGCGGATTCCGGCCTCTCCCCGCGCGCGGGGAGAGGCGAAGGAAAAACCGCCTATTTCGGCCTCACATTCGGGTCGCCGCCGGGGCTGCCGGGGGGCGGGATCACCGGGGTCTTGCCGCCGGTTTCGGGGGCCGGGGCGTGCATGTCGGGGTCGATGCCGGCGGGCGGGCAGAGCACGCCGTCGGATTTTGCCAGCTTGTCGCCGAGCGGTTCCCGGGACTGGCCGGTGGTGGTGCCGTCGGGTGAGCGGTTCGGGCGGTCCTGCGGGGCGCAGTTGGCCGCATGTTGCGGGGATGGCGGCGCGGTCGCTTGCGGCGGCGTCGCCGGGGCGGGCGGGGCCTGCGCGATCGCGCTGCCGGAGGCAGCGATCAGGAGGCTTGCCAGGATGATGTTTGATGTCGTGCGCATGGGAGGAAAACGCGCCGGCCTTGGCGCGTGTTCCCGCGGCGCCATCACGATTTGCGGTAGCGGATCAGCGAGAAATGGCCCATCGGCGGCATGGGGCGGCGCTCGGTGAGCGTGACGCCGCCGTGCCTGGCGGCCCAGTTGACGAGGCGGGCCCACGGGAATTCCGGGCGCCAGCCGAGGCGGCGGGCGATCGGAGCGAAGGCGAGCTCGGAGAGCTTGCGAAGCCCCTTTTCCGCACCGATGTGGTTGACGAGGATCAGCTCGCCGCCCGGCTTGAGCACGCGCATGAACTCGTCGAGCGTGCCTTCGGGATCGGGCACGGCGGTGATGACATATTGCGCGACCACCGCGTCGAAGACGTTGTCGGCGAAGGCGAGGTTCTTCGCGTCCATCACCGAGAGCACTTCGACATTGGAGAGGCGCAAGCTCCGCACGCGCGCCTGCGCCTTGCGCAGCATCGGCTCGGAGATGTCGACACCGCAGATTTTCGTGGTGCGCGCGTAATCGGAGAGCGAAAGCCCGGTGCCGACGCCGACGTCAAGGATGCGGCCACCGATGCGGTCGGCCTCCGCAATGGTCGACTGCCGTCCGGCGTCGAAGACCTTGCCGAACACGAGATCGTAGACCGGCGCCCAGCGGCCATAGGCCTTCTCGACCCCGGCCCGCGAGATGTCTGCTGCCATGCCCCCTGCCCTTACGCGAATTCTTAGAATGTAATGAACATTGGTGAGATCGATGCCAACCCCGACGTTGGTGCACCTCCCCCGCTTGCGGGGGAGGTCGACGCGCTCGCAAGAGCGCGGCGGGTGAGGGCTTTATCCTCTCGCGAGATATCGCGTGTGGAAAGAGCCCTCTCCCCCACCCTCTCCCGCAGGCGGGAGAGGGGGCGCACTTCCGGTGTCGCGAGAGTGCGGTCCGATCTCATGATGTTCAGCCGCGCACGGCTTCCGCGAGCGGGCGCGACGTGGCCGCGCCGAGCTTCGCGGCGGCGCTCTGGATGAAGCCGCCGCCGAGCACGCGGGCCTGGCCGCCAGGTGCGTCGTAGAACACGCAGGCCTGGCCCGGCGAGACGCCCTCTTCGCCGGCGACGAGCTCGACCTCGTAATGGCCATTGCCGCCGCGCAGCCAGGCCGGCTGCGGCGAGCGGGTCGAGCGCACGCGCACGAACATCTCTAAGCCGCTTCCGATCGCGCGGTCGATGTCGCCGCCGCCGATCCAGTTGACGTCGCGCAAGCTGATGCGGTGCATCTTCAGCGCATCGCGCGGGCCGACCACGACGCGGCGGTTGGCGGCATCGAGCCGCACCACGAACAGCGGCGAGCCGGAGGCGATACCGAGACCGCGGCGCTGGCCGACGGTGAAATTGGCGATGCCGTGATGCTGGCCGAGCACGCGTCCGTCGAGATCGACGATGTCGCCGGGGTCCATCGCGTTCGGGCGCAGGCGGGTGATGATGTCGGTGTAGCGGCCCGTCGGCACGAAGCAGATGTCCTGGCTGTCGTGCTTGTCGGCGACCGCGAGACCAAAGCGCCGCGCGAGCTCGCGCGTCTCGGGCTTGGTCATGTCGCCGAGCGGGAAGCGCAGGAAGTCGAGCTGTGACTGCGTGGTCGCGAACAGGAAATAGCTCTGGTCACGGTCGCTATCGGCCGCGCAGACCAGCGCGCGCGAGCCGTCATCGCGGCGGCGCGAGGCGACGTAATGGCCGGTGGCGAGCGCCTGCGCGCCGAGCTCGCGGGCGGTCTTCAGCAGGTCGCGGAATTTTACGCTGCGGTTGCACTCGATGCACGGCACCGGCGTTTCGCCAAGCGCATAAGAGTCGGCGAAATTGTCGATGACCGACTCGCGAAAACGGTCCTCGTAGTCGAGCACGTAATGGGGAATGCCGAGCTTGGCGGCGACGTCGCGGGCGTCGTGGATGTCCTGGCCGGCGCAGCAGGCGCCCTTGCGGTGGGTGGCCGCGCCATGGTCGTAGAGCTGCAGCGTGATGCCGACGACGTCGTAGCCTTCAGCCTTGAGCAGCGCAGCCGTCGTCGATGAATCGACGCCGCCCGACATGGCGACAACGACCCTGGTGTCCTCAGGACGGCCTTCGAGATCCAGACTGTTGAACATGGGTTCTTAAGCTGTGACGGCGGCGTTCGGCGATCCGCGATTTGCTTCTGGCCGGGACATGAACGGTCCCGGGGGAACTTCGGTTCCCGCGGGGGCACGACTTGCCCGGTCGAAAGCGGCTGAGAGCTGCCTCTTTAATATAGGCGGCCTTCCGGTGAAGCAATCACGCCAGCCCCCTGCTTAGGGCAATTCTTGCCGGGGCGGCAGAAATGGCGGGGCTTTTGCGCCCCTCGCGGCGGCGCCGCCGATCGATCAAGGCATTGATTTGACTTGATAAAACAGGCCAACGGGAGGCTGGCCCGCTCCTTGCAGCCCCCAAGCCGAAGATGTTTCCAAGGGGTTGCCTGTGGTCGGTGTTTCCTCAGATCTAGCTGCCAGCGTGCAGGTTTCGAGCACGCAGCAGAAGCCCGCGCGCTCGCAAGGGCACAAGGACACGTCGGCGAGCGACTCCTTCGGCTCCCTGGTCGACAGCAACACCCAGGCGATCAGCAACAATTCGCCGGCGCAGGACACCGCGCCGCGCCGGACCGATTCCGCCTCGTCGTCCTCCGCCTCCGACCGCAGCTCGCGCGACACCGCCTCCACCGACCAGGCCGCGCAGAGCAAGGCCAGCGACGACACCGACAATTCCGCGCCCGCCGGGAACGACACCACGAGCGAGGCGACCGCCGATCCGGCCAAGGATTCCACCAAGCCCACCAAGGCCAAGGATAAGTCCGAGACGTCAGACGCCAAGTCGGCGGACAAGTCCGACGAGACCAAAGGTGACAAGACCACCGACGGTCTTGCCGCTGCCGTCGATGCCGCGGCCACGGCGCAAGTCGATGCGACGCAAACCGCGGTGCCCGATCCGAACGCGATTCCGGTCGCCGCACCCGTCGTGCCGGCCGATCCGAATGCGGCAGCAAGCCAGGCCAGCGATGCCGCCGCCTCGCCGCTGACCATTGCCGCCGCCGGCATCGCCGCCAGCGCCTCCACCGCGGCGCAGATCGCAGGCACCAAGACCGATACCGCGACGCCCGGCGACAAGAGCGCCAAGACGGCCGGCGCGAAAGTCGAAGCCGACACCTCGGCGACGCTCGCCGATGCCGCGACCGGCACCACCGACGGCACCGCGACCGATGCCAAGACCAATGGCGGACTGATCGCCGCCGTGGATCAGGGCACGCCCAAGACCTCGTTCAAGGCTGCCGCCACCGCGCAAGCGCAGACCGACATCTCCAATATCGGCCAGGACGCGGGCAAGACCAACGCTGCCACGCCGCAGGCGCCGGCGACCGCGACCAACGCCGCGACGCATCCGCAAGCCGCCAAGCCGCAGGCCGACGGCAGCGCGACCGACGCGAAGCCAGGTGCCGCGGACCGCACGCCCGACGCGATCCCGGCCGCACCGGCCGCGCACGCCCATGCCAATGCGCAGGCCGCTTTCAACACGACCGACAGCAGCGCCCAGGCCGCCGCCGCCGTGCAGGCGCCGCTGACCACGACGACCTCGGCGGCAACCGCCTCGACCGCAACACTGACCGCGACCGCCGCGACTTCCGCGGCGGTGCCGATCAACGCCGTGCCGATCGAGATCGCGGCGGCCGCGCGCGCGGGCAAGACGCGGTTCGACATCAGCCTCGATCCGGTCGATCTCGGCCGCATCGACGTCCGCATCAATGTCGACCGCAACGGCCAGGTCACCTCGCATCTCACCGTCGAGAAGCCGGAGACGCTGCAGATGCTGCGGCAGGATGCGCCGCAATTGCAGCGAGCGCTCGACGATGCCGGCTTCAAGACCGGCAGCAACGGGCTCTCCTTCAGCCTGCGCGACCAGAATTCGTCGGGCCAGCAGTCCGGCCAGAACAACGACAATGGCGGCAATGCCCGCCGGCTGATCATCAGCGAGGACGACAGCGTTCCCGCAGCGCCCGTGGGGCGCGGCTACGGCCGCATGCTCGGTTCGAGCAGCGGCGTCGACATCAGAGTGTGAGGAGTATTCGACAATGACCACCACGAATGCCGCCACCGCCCCCGCCGTCGTCTCCGGCACGACGCAGACGACGTCGTCCTCCTCGTCGAGCTCGAACATGAGCTCGAGCACGGGCTCGACGCTCGCCGGCAATTTCCAGACCTTCCTGACGCTGCTGACGACGCAGCTGCAGAACCAGAACCCGCTCGATCCGCTCGACACCAACCAGTTCACCCAGCAGCTGGTGCAGTTCGCCGGCGTCGAGCAGCAGCTCAAGACCAACGACTCGCTGGCCCAGCTCGTCACCCTGCAGCAGACCACGCAGGCGACCCAGGCGCTGGGCTTCGTCGGCAAGACCGCGCTGGTCGACGGCTCGACCGCGACCATGAAGAACTCGTCGGCGACCTGGCATCTCAACGTGCCGAGCGATTCCACCGTCGACATCACCGTCGCCAATGCCAGCGGCCAGACCGTGTTCACCGGCAAATACACCGCCGCCGCCGGCACCGACATTCCCTTCACCTGGAACGGCATGGGCAATGACGGCACGCAATGGCCCGACGGCAAGTACACGATCTCGGCCACGGGCAAGGACGTGGCGAACAACACTGTCGGCATCGCCGCGCAGGTGCAGGGCACAGTGTCGTCCGTCGACCTGACCCAGTCGCCGCCGCTGCTCACCATCGACGGCGCCAGCTACACGCTGAGCCAGGTGAAGAGCATCATCGCGACGAGCAGCAATTGAGGGTACGGCCGTTACTACATCCTCGGTGTCGTCCTGGCGAAAGCCAGGACCCATAACCACCGAAAGTCGTTTTAGTGCGAGGACGTGACCCCGAGTCTTCGCCAAACTACTATTTGGGGTAATGGGTCCTGGCTTTCGCCAGGACGACACTGAGGGGCTTGGCAGCGTCCCGCGCAGGCCCCGGTTTGTTAGTAAAGTATTTACCTTCTGCCCGCCTGGCCGGCTCGAACCATGCTGTTTCGCCCGCTAGGCCGGCCGCGTTCCCGCAAGTTTCAACGAGAATTGTATTGAAGCCTTAGGCTTAGCGGATTTTTAAGCCGCGGGGGTTACGGTTACGGCGTGAGTTCAGTGGTTGAGAGTTTGTGAGTACGCCATGACAGAACCCCATCGCCCGAGGGTAAAATACGTCATCGGGCCGGACGGCAGTCCGCTGACGATCGCAGATCTGCCCGCGCCCGGTACCAAACGCTGGGTCATCCGCCGCAAGGCCGAGGTCGTCGCCGCTGTGCGCGGCGGACTTCTCTCCCTCGAGGAGGCCTGCAGCCGTTACACCCTGACGGTCGACGAATTCCTCTCCTGGCAGTTTTCCATCGACCAGCATGGTCTGGCGGGTCTTCGCACCACCCGCATCCAGCAATATCGCCAGTAAGCGATCCGGAAATCTGCGGCTTTTGACGAAAATCGGCCTCGCCCAGCGAGGCCGATTTTTTTCATGACGCGACTTTTGTCCGACCTCTTAACCTTCGTTAACCATATCGAAACCATCCCCTAGGCAATAATTGCCCAGTCGGCCGCTCGGTTGCGGGTCGAATTGGTCGGGGCGGTTGCTTGCAAGGTCTTGGGGACTTCTTAAAAAGTATCGGTGCCGCCCGGTTCGGGGCGATGATCGCGGTCACCGCCGCGCTCATCGGCTTCTTCGCGTTCGTCATCATGCGGGTCACCACGCCGCAGATGACGACGCTGTTCACCGACCTCAGCGTCGAAGATTCTTCCAGCATTATCAAGGACCTGGAACGCCAGGGCATCCAGTTCGAGATTCGTAATGAGGGCTCCATCATCATGGTGCCCAAGGACAAGGTCACGCGTCTCAGGATGAAGCTCGCCGAGGGCGGCCTGCCCAAGGGTGGCGGCGTCGGCTACGAGGTGTTCGACAAGTCGGACGCGCTCGGCACCACCTCCTTCGTCCAGAACATCAATCATCTGCGCGCGCTGGAAGGCGAGCTTGCCCGCACCATCCGCGCCATCGACCGCATCCAGGCCGCCCGCGTCCACCTCGTGCTGCCCGAGCGCCCGCTGTTCGCCCGCGAGGCGCCGGAGCCGTCGGCCTCGATCGTGGTGCGGGTGCGCGGCTCGCTCGAGGCCCAGCAGATCCGCGCCATCCGCCATCTCGTCGCCTCCGCCGTCAACGGGCTGAAGCCGCAGCGCGTCTCGATCGTGGACGAGGCCGGCCAGCTGCTCGCCGACGGCGCCCAGACCGATCCGGAGCAGGCGCTCGGCGACGAGCGCCGCACCGCCTTCGAGAAGCGGATGCGCAAGCAGGTCGAGGACATCGTCTCCTCGGTGGTCGGATCGGGCCGCGCCCGCGTCCAGCTCTCCGCCGATTTCGACTTCAACAAGGTCACCCAGACCTCGGACAAGTTCGATCCCGAGGGCCGCGTGCTGCGCTCGAGCCAGACCCGCGAAGAAAGCAGCATGACCGCCGACAACAACGGCCAGGTCACCGTCAACAACGAGCTGCCCGGCAACCAGCAGAACAACGGCGTCGCGGCCAAAGACCAGAGCAAGAAGACCGAGGAGACCAACAATTACGAGATCTCCCGCACCACCAAGACCGAGGTGACCGAGGCCGGCCGGGTCAACCGCATCTCGGTCGCGGTGCTGGTCGACGGCATCTACAGCAAGAACGACAAGGGCGAGCTGGCCTATCAGGATCGCACCAAGGAGCAGCTCGACCGCATCGCCACCCTGGTGCGCTCGGCGATCGGCTTCGACCAGAAGCGCGGCGATCAGGTCGAGGTTGTGAACCTGCGCTTCGCCGACGCCCCCTCCACCGCCCCGATCGGCGAGCCCAGCGGCTTCCTCGGCATGCTGCAGTTCACCAAGGACGACGTCATGTACTTCGTCGAGCTCGGCGTGATGATGCTGCTCGGCCTCGTCGTGCTGTTCATGGTGATCCGCCCGCTGGTCAAGCGCATCCTCGCCTCGGACGAAGTCGCCGCCGCGATCTCCGGCGTCCTGGCCGGCCCCTCCGCCTCGGAAGAGGCCGCGCCGGCCACAGGACAGGCGCTGCTGCCCGGCGGTGCCGCCAGCGCGATCGACGTCGCCACCATCCAGGGCCAGGTCCACGCCCAGTCCGTTCACCGTGTCGGCGAGCTCGCCGAACGCAATCCCAACGAAACCGTCGCCATCATCCGCCAGTGGCTCACCGAGCCAGCCAAGTAACTGCCAAGTGAATCAAGAAGTGATCTGACATGGCCGCCAATCTGCAAAACGCCAACTCCACCGACATCACCAGCGTGATCTCCACGCTCGGCCAGCGTGCGGGCAACCGTGCGGGCGGCAAGACCGAAGCGCTGGCGGGCCCGAAGCGCGCCGCGATCCTGATGCTGGCGCTGGGCGAGCAATATGGCGGCAAGATCTGGGGGCTGCTCGACGACGACGAGGTGCGCCAGCTCTCGCTGGAAATGTCGACGCTCGGCACCGTCGAGGTCGACACCGTCGAGGACATGCTGCTCGAATTCGTCTCGCGCATGTCGGCCTCGGGCGCGCTGATGGGCAATTTCGACGCCACCGAGCGACTGCTGCAGCAATACCTGCCGCCGGAGCGCGTCAACGGCATCATGGACGAGATCCGCGGCCCTGCGGGGCGCAACATGTGGGAGAAGCTCTCCAACGTGCAGGAAGAGGTCCTCGCCAATTACCTCAAGAACGAATACCCGCAGACCATCGCCGTGGTGCTGTCGAAGCTGAAGTCGGAGCATGCCGCCCGCGTGCTCGGCATCCTGCCAGAGGAGCTCGCGCTCGACGTCGTCAACCGCATGCTGAAGATGGAGGCGGTGCAGAAGGAGGTGATCGAGAGCGTGGAGAAGACGCTGCGCACCGAATTCATGTCCAACCTGTCGCAGACCCGCCGCCGCGACGCCCACGAGGTGATGGCGGAGATCTTCAACAATTTCGACCGCCAGACCGAAACCCGCTTCATCACCTCGCTGGAAGAGGAGAACCGGGAATCGGCCGAGCGCATCAAGGCGCTGATGTTCACCTTCGACGACCTCGTGAAGCTGGATTCCGGCTCGGCGCAGACCCTGATGCGCAACGTCGACAAGGACAAGCTCGGCGTCGCGCTCAAGAGCGCCAACGAGGACGTCCGCAACTTCTTCTTCGGCAACATGTCCTCGCGCGCGGCCAAGATGCTGCAGGACGACATGGCGGCGATGGGCCCGGTCCGCCTGCGCGACGTCGACGAGGCCCAGGCGCTGCTGGTCAACCTCGCCAAGGACCTCGCCGCCAAGGGCGAGATCATGCTGACCAAGAACCGCGCCGACGACGAGCTGGTGTACTGATGGCGGCTCCGGCAAAATTCCTGTTCGACACCGACTTCGCCGCGCCCGAGCGGACGCGCGAGAGGGCCGCGACCGCGGCCGAGATCGCACAGAAGGTCGCCGAAGCCGAGGCACGGGCCTATCAGGACGGCTTTGCCGCCGGCCAGCGCGAGGCCAAGGCCGAGAGCGACCGCCGCGTCGCGCTCGCCATGGAAGAGATCAACATCGCGATCCGGGGCATCGCCTCCGGCATCGGTAACATCGAGACCAGGATGGAGACCGAGGCGGTCGACGTCGCGGTCGCCGTGGCGCGCAAGCTGTGCGCCGACCTCGTCGCCGCCGAGCCGCTCGGCGAGGTCGTCGCGCTGGTCAAGGACTGCTTCTCGCATCTGGTCGCGACGCCGCATCTCGTCGTCCGCATCAACGATTCGCTCTACGACAGCGCGCGCGAGAAGATCGAGCGGCTCGCCAAGCAGAGCGGCTTCGAGGGCCGGCTGGTGATCCTGGCCGAGCCGGAAATTGCCACCGGCGACTGCCGGATCGAATGGGCCGATGGCGGCGTCGTGCTGGAGCGCGGCGCCATCGCGGCCAAGATCGACGACATGGTCGGACGCTATATCGCGTCCCGGAGGGGGAGCTAAGCCATGAGCGACACCGACGGACAGGTCCCGTTGCCCGATCTCAACGGCCCGATGCCGCCGACCGCGGATGTCGGCTACAACGAGGACGAATATGCGGCGCGCGCCGCCGCCGACCTCGAAGCGGTGTTCGACGTGCCGGTGCAGGTCTCGGCCGTGCTCGGCCGCTCCAAGATGGATGTCGGCGAGCTGCTCAAGCTCGGCCCCGGCACCGTGCTCGAGCTCGACCGGCGCGTCGGCGAGGCCATCGACATCTACGTCAACAACAAGCTGGTCGCCCGCGGCGAAGTCGTCCTGGTCGAGGACAAGCTCGGCGTGACCATGACGGAAATCATCAAGACCGAACGCACATGATAACGCGCAATAGCGCGACCAGACGGACAGGAGACTGACATGCGGCTTCTCATCGTTGGCACATTGAAGGGCCAGCTCACCACCGCCACCAAGATCGCGATGGAGAACGGCGCCACCGTGACCCACGCCGAGGATCACGAGCAGGCGATGCGGGTGCTGCGCGGCGGCAAGGGCGCCGACCTCCTGCTGGTCGACGTCGCCCTCGACATCCGCGACCTCGTGATGCGGCTGGAAGCCGAGCACATCCACGCTCCGATCGTCGCCTGCGGCATCACCAACGACGCCCGCGCCGCGGTCGCGGCGATCCACGCCGGCGCCAAGGAATACATCCCGCTGCCGCCGGAGCCGGAGCTGATCGCCGCGGTGCTGGCTGCCGTCGCCAACGATTCCCGCGAGCTGGTCTATCGCGACGACGCCATGGCGAGGGTGATCAAGCTGGCGCAGCAGATCGCCGGCTCCGACGCCTCGGTGATGATCACCGGCGAGTCCGGCACCGGCAAGGAAGTGCTGGCGCGCTACGTCCACACCCGCTCGGCCCGCGCCAAGCGTCCGTTCATTTCGATCAACTGCGCCGCGATCCCCGAGCACCTCCTGGAGTCCGAGCTGTTCGGCCACGAGAAAGGCGCCTTCACCGGTGCCGTCGCCCGCCGCATCGGCAAGTTCGAGGAGGCGACCGGCGGCACGCTGCTGCTCGACGAAATCTCCGAGATGGACGTCCGCCTGCAGTCCAAGCTCCTGCGCGCCATCCAGGAGCGCGTGATCGACCGTGTCGGCGGCACCAAGCCGGTGCCGGTCGACATCCGCATCATCGCGACTTCGAACCGCAACTTGGCGGAAGCCGTGCGCGAAGGCACGTTCCGCGAGGACCTCCTGTTCCGCCTCAACGTCGTGAATCTGAAGATCCCGCCGCTGCGCGAGCGTCCCGCCGACATCCTCGAGCTCGCCCAGCACTTCGTGAAGAAATATGCCGAGGCCAACGGCGTGCCGACGCGCCCGCTCTCGGCGGAGGCGCGCCGCGTGCTCTCCACCAACCGCTGGCAGGGGAACGTCCGCGAGCTCGAAAACACCATGCACCGCGCGGTGCTGATGGCGCAGGGCGACGAGATCGGCCCGGACGCAATCATCACCCCGGACGGCGACCGCCTCGATCTCGCCAAGACGGCGCCAGCCGTGGCGCATGCCACGATGGCCGCCGAGCAGGTGACGCGGGCGCTGGTGGGGCGCACCGTCGCTGACGTGGAGCGCGACCTGATCCTGGAGACGCTGAAGCACTGCCTCGGCAACCGCACCCATGCCGCCAACATCCTCGGCATCTCGATCCGCACGCTGCGCAACAAGCTCAACGAATACGCCGACGGCGGCATCCCGATCCCGCCGGCGGGCACGCCCGGCGAGTATCCGCGCATGCCGATGGTGGGGGCGTAGGGGCCTTGGCAAAATTGAGAGATTGCGAATGCCCGGGCCGGTCCCGGGCATTTTCTTTTCGTGATGGGCTCACGGCACCGCCTTACTCTCCGCCGTCGTCCCGGCCTAGCGCGCAATTGCGCGCTAGGCCGGGACGACAGTGAGGAAGCAGGGTGCGTCCCTAAAAGGCCCGGAGCGCTCCTGCGCTCCGGGCCTTTCCATGTCGCGATCTGTCCGAATTATTTGCCCGGCGGGACGTAGGAGCTTGCGAGCTTCGCGGCCTTTTCCGCGATGCTCTTGAATTCGCCCATCTTCCAGGCGCGCACGGTTTCGACCTTGGAGACGGCGCCAGTGGCTGCGGCAACCATTCCAATCGCAATAGCATCGGAGCCATCGGGAAACTCCGTGACGAGCACTGCGTCGTGCTGACCAGTCGTCATGAAAGCTCCCTGGAGCTTTCCGCCTGCTTTCTCGACCAGCGCAGCGATGACTGAAGTACGATCGATCGGCTTGTCAACCATTCCCTTGATGCCCGCGTTTGAGTATGAGACGTACGAGATGAACAGCGGCATGTTTTCTCTCCGTCTAAGTTAGAGCGACAACACCTGTAGTTTTGGAAAGAGCTCTCCGAACGAGAGCAAGGCACAGCCTGCCGACAGCATTCGAGCTGCCTTGAGAATAGAGCTGCGGACCTCGGCACGTCCAACTGGCAGCTTGTGTCGACTATAGCCAACTCCGCAATGCGGCGCGAACGGTAAGCCAAGCCTACCCATTTGGAGCGCGACCCATCGTGCCACCGCGAGTGAAGCAGTTCACTGTCGATACGCATCAGGATCGATAGAATTTTGGAGTGAGGTGATCTCGGCCACAAACCGCGTCCACCTTCTCAAACGTCCTTCAACTCGAAAGGGCAAGCCATGGAATACGCTTCGTGGACGATCTCCTGTCGGCAAGGACATGGGCCGAAAGATCGGCGCGCTGGCCGTCGCGACGCAGCTTCGTGGCGTCGAGGCAATGGCGCAGCCAAGCCGCTAGGTCGGCTGCTTTTCGAAGCGTCGAGCACATGGCCGCACCGCATCCGGCGACTAGGTCACGCCCGCGCAAGGTCCTATAACCTCGCGTGAGAACCACGAGGGTACATATGTCTGAAGCTCAAATCACGGACTGGCTGGCGTCGCAGAAGCAGGCCATGATCGATCTCTTGCGCGACGTCGTGAACATCGATTCCGGGTCTTATGACAAGGAAGGCGTCGATGCTGTCGGTGCGCGGTTCGAGCGGCATTTTGCCGAGCACGGCATTCCGTTCCGGCGCGAGGCCAATGCCAGCTTCGGCGACGCGATCCATGCCGAGGTGGCAAAGCCCGGCAGCAACGAGAAGCCGGTGCTGTTGATGGGACATCGCGACACCGTATTCGGCAAGGGCGAGGCCGGGCGGCGGCCGTTCACAATTCGAGATGGCCGCGCCTACGGACCGGGTGTCTCCGACATGAAGTCCGGCCTCGTCATGAACGTGTTCGTGGCGACCGCCTTCCACAAGTTCGGCGGCTCACCGCATCCGATCAAGGTGCTTATCACCTCTGACGAGGAGATCGGTTCGCCCTCCTGCCGGCCGGTGATCGAGCGCGAGGGGCGTGCCGCCCGCGCCGTGTTCAATTCCGAGCCGGGCCGACCCACCGGCAACGTCGTGACGGGACGCAAGGGCGGCATCTTCATGCACATGACCATCACCGGCAAGGCGGCGCATTCCGGCGCCAATTTCGCCGCCGGCGTCAGCGCGATCGGCGAGCTCGCGCACAAGATCGTGCAGATCCACGCGCTGACCGATCTCGACAAGGGCATCACGCTCAATGTCGGCCTCGTCTCGGGCGGGCAGTCCGTCAACACCACGGCGCCTTACGCCGAAGGCCAGATCGACATGCGCTATGTCGATCCGGCCGATCGTGCGCGGATCATGGCCGCGATCGAGACCATCGTCGCGACCTCTTACGTGCCGGGCACCAGCGCGACGTTGACGATCAAGGGCGAGTTCGTACCGGTGGTGCAGAGCGCGGAGTCGAAGACGCTGTTCGAAGGCTATCAGGCGGCCGCAAGGCAGGTCGGCCTCACGACGCTGCAGGGCGAGTTCTCCGGCGGCTGCGCCGATTCCGGCTTCACCGCCGCCGTGGGCACGCCGACCATCTGCGGCCTCGGGCCGGTCGGCGGCCTCGCCCACACGCCGGAGGAATATCTCGAGATCGACAGCATCGTGCCGCGCGCGCAGGCGCTGGCGCTGGCGATTTTGAGGGGGTGATGGAGGGCGTAGCGCCGTAGGGTGGGCAAAGCGAAGCGTGCCCACCACTTCGGTCATCGCGGGAAAAATGGTGGGCACGGCGCAAGGGCGCCTTTGCCCACCCTACGAAACCTCCCGAGCCTCACGAATAACTCGGTGCGTCGGGCTTGCGGAAGATGTGGATGGGATCGCCCGGCACGATCGGCTGTCCCGAGAACATCGCGTAGGCGTAGAGCGCGAGATAGGCGATCGCCAGCGCGCCGATGGCGTAGAAGGCTAGGGTCGCGACGCGCTTCATCGATCGGCTCCATGGCCGTCCCGGCGGGACGGCTCAAGCAGCGCTTCTAGAGCGATGAGGCGAAAAAGGCCAGCCGGCGCCTGCCGGCGGCGATCAAATGCCGCGCCGGCCGCGCGCGGGAACGCTGACGTCGGCGAGCCTTGCGGCGTCCTCGTCCTGGTCGACCGCCACATACTGGCCGTGCCAATAGGCGAGCGCCGCGTTGCGGGTCGAGTTCCTGACGTCCCTGACACGGCCGATGACGATGCCGTGCGAGTGCCGCTCGACGATCTCCTCGACCTCGCAGTCGAACACCGACAACGCACCGACCAGCAGCGGGACTCCCGAGACTGATGTCACCCACTGGGCTCCGCCGAAGCGGTCGGCACCTTTCAGCCCGCCCTTGCCGGCAAAGCGTTCGGCAATGTCGAGCTGGTCGGCATTGAGGATGTTCACGCCAAACGCGCCATGGCGCTTGATCAGCGGGAAGGACGAGGCATCGCGGTTGATGCTGACCAGCAGCGTCGGCGGTTCGACCGACAGCGAGGTCACCGAGGTCACCGTCATGCCGGTGATGTCCTTGCCCCGCCCGGCGGTGATGACGCTGACGCCGCCGGTGAGATGGCGCATGGCGCCGCGGAAATCGGCGGGCGAGACGGGAATTTCGGTCATGAGGTCGCGAGGTACTACATTCATGGCATGGTCCCCAAAGCGGGGTTCCCCTGTATTTAGGTACGATCGTCCGCCGACAAAAGGTGGCTCAGGATCGAGCCTTCGAGGCTGGCGAGCTCGGCCGAGCCGCGCTCGCGGGGCCGGGCCACGTTAACCGTGACGTCATGGGCAATCCGGCCGTCCTCGATCACCAGCACCCGGTCGGCCAGGGCGACGGCTTCAGCGACATCGTGGGTCACCAGGATCGCGGTAAAGCCCTGATCGCGCCAGACCCGCTCCAAGAGGCGCTGCATCGAGATGCGGGTCAGCGCGTCCAGCGCGCCGAGCGGCTCGTCGAAGGCCAGTACGCGCGGGCGGGAGACCAGCGCGCGGCCGAGCGCGACACGCTGCTTCTGGCCGCCCGAGAGCACCGAAGGCCACTGGTCGCGCTTGTCGGCGAGGCCAACCTCGGTCAACGCCTTCTCGGCGCGGGCATGCGCATCCTTCGATGCGCGATCGCGGCCGAGACCAACCTCGACATTGGCGAGCACGCGGGCCCAGGGCAGCAACCGCGGCTCCTGGAACATCACACGGATGTCTTCGGGCTGCACATCCTGGCCGAAGCCGATGCTGCCGGCATCGATCTTTTCCAGGCCGGCGATGAGGCGCAAGAGCGTGCTCTTGCCGCAACCGCTCTTGCCGACAATGGCGACGAACTGACCGGCAGGGATGTGCAAATCGATGCCGCGCAGCACCTCGTTGTCGCCGAAGGACTTTCGCAGGCCGCGGATGCTCAGCGGCAGGCCGGTGGTCTGCACCGGACGCTCCTCGCGCACGACACGGGCGTGGGGCGCAAAATTGGCGCGGCTGGCGAGCTCGGTCTCGGGCAGGGACGTACGAAGCGCTGTCTGCATGTGATTCCCAGTATTTCTGCTCAACGTTTTTGGAAGGCGGGGTGCCAGGAGAGCGTCAGGCGCTCCAGCACGCGGGAGGCGCTGTCGGCGAGCTTGCCGAGCAGGGCGTAGATCAGGATCGAGAGCACGACGACGTCGATCAGCATGAACTCACGCGCCTGCATCGCCATGTAGCCGAGGCCCGAGGATGCCGCGATGGTCTCGGCGACGATCAGCGTCAGCCACATGATGCCGAGCGCGAAGCGGATGCCGACGAAGATCGAGGGCAGCGCGCCCGGGAAGATGACGCGGCGGAACAACTCGCCATCCGTCATGCCGTAGATGCGGCCCATCTCGATCAGTTGCGGATCGACGGTGCGGATGCCGTGCAGCGTGTTGAGGTAGATCGGGAAGAACACACCCAGCGCCACCAGGAACAGCTTTGCGCTCTCGTCGATGCCGAACCAGAGGATGACCAGCGGGATCAGCGCCAGATGCGGCACGTTGCGCACCATCTGCAGCGTGGTGTCGGTGAGCTTTGCCGAAAGCTGCGACAGGCCGTTGGCGAGCCCGAAGGCGAAGCCGATGCTGCCGCCGATCAGGAAACCGATCGAGGCGCGCCAGAACGAGACCCAGATGTTGCGGACGAGCTCGCCGGAGAGCAGCAGCTTCCAGCCCGCAAGCGCGACATCACTCGGCGCCGGCAGCACGCGCGTCGGCACGAAGCCGGTGACGCAGGCGACCTGCCAGATCGCGATGATGGCGAGCGGCACGATCCACTGGACCAGGCCGTCGACCCGCGGCAGGCGGACGCTGCGGGGGAGAGAAATGCTGTCGATGAGGCTCATGATTGCGACACCCGGTGTTGCGGACGGAAATCGCTGCCGACCGTCTCGCCGAAAGGCCCGCCGTTGAAGTGAAGCTTGGTCACGTTGCTCGGCTGCTCCAGCGAGAGCAGCGGGAACACCAGCTCGGCGAAGCGATAGGCTTCCTCCAGATGCGGGTAACCGGACATGATGAAGGTATCGATGCCGAGATCCTGATACTCCTTGATGCGGGCCGCGACGGTCTGGGCATCGCCGACCAGCGCCGTGCCGGCGCCGCCGCGCACCAGGCCGACACCGGCCCACAGGTTCGGAGCGATCTCGAGCTTGTCGCGCTTGCCGCCATGGAGCTGCGCCATGCGCTGCTGGCCGACCGAGTCCATCCGCGCGAAGTTCTTCTGCGCGGTGGCGATGGTGTCGTCGCTGACATGCTTGATCAGCTCGTTCGCGGCGCGCCAGGCTTCTTCATTGGTCTCGCGGACAATTACATGAAGGCGGATGCCGAAGGAGAGTTTGCGGCCGCGCGCGGCAGCGACCTCCCGCACCTTCGCGATCTTCTCGGCAACCAGAGCCGGCGGCTCGCCCCAGGTGAGATATTTGTCGACGGTGTCGACGGCGACGTCGATGCCGGCATCGGACGAGCCGCCGAAATAGAGCGGCGGCCGCGGCGACTGCACCGGAGGGAACAAGAGCTTGCCGCCCTCGACATGGATGTGCTTGCCCTCGACATTGACGGTCTTGCCGGCGAGCAGGTCGCTATAGACGTTGAGGAATTCGCGGGTGACCTCGTAGCGCTCGTCATGGCCGAGGAAGATGCCGTCGCCCTTGTTCTCGACGGGATCGCCGCCGGTGACGACGTTGACGAGAAGCCGGCCATTGGTGACACGGTCGAGCGTCGCGGTCATGCGCGCCGCGACGCTCGGCGATTGCAGGCCGGGGCGGACGGCCACGAGGTAGCGCAGCCGCTCGGTGAACGGCGCAACGCTGGAAGCGACGATCCAGGAATCCTCGCAGGACCGGCCGGTCGGAAGCAGCACGCCGAAATAGCCGAGCTGGTCGGCGGCCTGCGCGATCTGGCGCAGATAGTTGAAATTGACCTCGCGGCCGCCGATGCCGGTGCCGAGATAGCGGCCGTCACCGTGCGTCGGCAGGAACCAGAGGATGTTGGCGTTGGTTTGGTTACTCATGACTTTGCTCACGATCCTGACTTCCGGGCCACGTCGGAAATCTTGATGGATTTGGGGATCAGGCCCAGCGCGAAGAATGCGTCGGCCACCTGTTGCTGGTCGGCGATGACGGCATCGGTGATCGGCTTGATGCCGTAGGACTGCCGCTTCAAGGCCACCTCGACCACGGGGACGGACAGGCCGATCGCCGGCGCCAGTTGCTCGGCGACTGCATGGATGTCGCCCTTGGCCCAGTCGTCGACCGTGCTGAGCTCCGCGAGCACGGCGTCCACGATCTTCGGGTTGGCGTCGAGGAATTTCTTGGAGGAGAAGTAGAACTGGTAGTTGGCGACGATGCCCGTGCCATCGGCCAGCGTGCGCGCGCCGGTGGCGGCTTCCGCCGCCGCCTGGAACGGATCCCAGATCACCCAGGCATCGACCGCGCCGCGCTCGAAGGCGGCGCGCGCGTCGGCCGGGGCGAGGAACACCGGCTCGATCTCCGAATATTTGACGCCGGCCTTCTCCAGCGCCTTGACCAGGAGATAGTGGACGTTGGAGCCCTTGTTCAGCGCGACCTTCTTGCCCTTGAGCTCAGTGACCGATTTCAGCGGGCTGTCCTTCGGCACCAGGATCGCCTCGCCCTTCGGCGCCGGCGGCTCGTAGGCGACATACTGGATCGGCGCGCCCGCGGCCTGCGCGAAGATCGGCGGGGCTTCGCCGGTGTTGCCGAAATCGATCGCGCCGACATTGAGCGCTTCGAGCAGCGGCGGGCCGGAGGGGAATTCGGTCCACACCACCTTGTAGCCGTCGGCGGCGAGCTTCGGCTCCAGCGTGCCCTTGCTCTTGAGCAGCACCAGCTTGCCGTATTTCTGGTAGCCGATACGGACCACCTTGTCCTGACCGTAGGAGGTGCCGACCGCGGCGGCGACGATGCCGATCGACAGCACGATGGCCGCGATCACGCGTTGGACGATGCGCTTCATGTTCAAACCCTTTTGGGTGGGAAGATCGGTCGGCACGATCAGGCTGCGGGGTTGCGCCAGACGATGTCGCGAATGACGATCGGCTTGGGGATCAGGCCGAGCTTGTAGAAGCGGTCGGCGACGCCCTGCTGGGTCACGACGATGTCGTCGGTGACGGGACCGACCACGAAGTTCGCGCGATTGGCAGCGACGGTCTGGATGTCCAGCGGGACGCCGGTGATCGCGGCGAGCGATCTGGCGACCTCGTCGCGGTGCTGCTCGGCCCATTTGCCGGCCGCGGTCGTCACATCGACGATCTGTTGCAGGATGGCGCCATGGTTCTTCGCGAACTCGCGATTGGCGATATAGAAGGAATTGGTCTTGGTGACTTCACGCGAATTGATCAGGATGCGGCCGTTCTGCTTGGTCTCGCCGATCGCGAAATACGGATCCCAGATCGCCCAGGCCTCGATGCTGCCATTGGCAAAGGCCGGGCCGGCGTCGGGCGGGGTCAGGTAGACCGGCGTGATGTCGGCATAGGTGAGGCCCGCCTTCTCCAGCGCCTGCACCACGACGTTGTGCGCGCTGGAGCCCTTGGTGAAGCCGATGCGCTTGCCCTTCAGGTCGGCGATGGTGCGGATCGGCGAATCCTTCGGCACCAGGATGCCCTGACCGTTGGTGATGGGCTGGCCCGCGGCATAGACGATCGCCGCTCCGGCCGCCTGCGCGAACACCGGCGGGGAATCGCCGACCGCGCCGAAATCGACGCTGCCGACATTCATCGCCTCCATCATCGGGGGGCCCGAGGAGAACTCGATCCATTTCACCTCGATGCCTTGCGGCGTGAAATGTTTTTCCAGGACGGCCTGCTGGCGCGTGATGACCAGCACGCCGGTCTTCTGGTAGCCGATACGAATTTCCTTCACCGCGCCTTGCGCGTTGGCGCGCGAGGCGAACGCAGCCGCAACTGCGGTTCCAGCGGACAGTTTCAGAAAGTTACGACGCAGCATTCCAAGCTCCCGGCCGCGTGCGGCCGTCATCATTCAGGTTTTGGGAATGATGGTGCGGGTTAGGAAAGCTGTCGAGACACGCGGAAAAATAGCGATGCGAGCACTGCGCGTGTGGCGCAGCGCATGATTAATCTTTCAAGCGGCGGAGCGAATGAAGATGGAATTTTTCTGCACGCGGATGTGAAGACGGCGCGTTTGGTCTCAAAAGTCACGGCCGGAACAAAAAACGGCGAAAACAACCCCATGCACAGTAGCCGGGGCGTGCAAAAACAACGACCTACGTATTATCCGAAGTTCGTTTGACTCGTCGGGCAAAACAGGGGCATGATGGCATCATCGCGGCGTTCGGAATCGGCGGTCCCCCGCCAGCCTAATGCAGCCATCGCACCGGCAAATTCTGCAGTCCTCGGAACGCCCAGCCTCCAATTCGCACCGGCTCGTCATCGGTGATCTCGATGCGACCCGCACGCGCGAATACGGTCGGCAGCGCGACCTCGGCGATCATGGCGCGTGAGGCCCAGGCGCCGGCGCAGAAATGCGGGCCGGCGCCGAAGGCGACGCTCTTCGACGTATCACGCTGCACGTCGAACTGGTCGGCGTGCTCAAAGTGTTTCTCGTCGCGGTTGGCGGAGCCGAACATCAGGAACACGCGCTCGTCGAGCTCGAACGATACATCGCGAATGGTCCAGGGCTTGGCGATGCGTCGCGGCGACATGCCGATCGGCGAGATCCAGCGGGCATATTCCTCGAAGGCCTGCAGCCAGGACACTTCACCGCGCAGGACCAGATCGAGCTGCTCGGGATGGGTGAGCAGCGCCCACACCGTGCCGGCGATCGCCTTGCGCGGCTCGTTCTGGCCGCCCGATATCGCGAGTTTTACATTCGCGCGGACGCTCTCCATCGGCATGCCCGAGCTAAGGAGCACGCCGAGAATGCTCTGGTCCGGGTGCTTGCGCATCACCGGCAAAATGTCGTCGATCGCGGCGTCGATGCCTGATGTCGCGGCGTGGCAGCGCGCCTCGACCGCGGGATCGCCGGCGTAGTTGGCGATGCCCTCGATCATGCCCTGCGACCACGCGTCCATATCCTCGAAGCCGATATTGGTGAGGCCGGTGATCGACTTCAGGCATTCGCCGGAGAACGGCAGCGCGAAATCGCGCATGAAGTCGATCCGCCCCAGCTCGATCGCATCGAGGATGCGATCGGCATGGGCCTGGAACAGCGCGGTCCAATGCGCCTTGACGGTCTTCGGCGAAATCGTCGGAAACATCGCGCGCCGCTCGACCTGATGCGCCTCGCCATCCTTGCGCATCATGTTGTGGCCCATCAGCCGGTTCATCAGGCCGGCCGGCTGGTGCGAGGAGAACACGTCGATCTGCTTCTCGGAGATCGAGATGTCGTCGCGGCTCGTCAGCAGCGTCGAGCCGAGCTGCGGCACGAAGGCGATTGGCGCCTCCTTGCGCATTGTCGCGAGCATCGGATAGGGGTCGGCCCAGAATGTATCAGGGTCGATGTCGATGCGCGGCGCGGTGCTCAAGTCTCGCTCCCTTGTTGTCTCCTCGATACCAAGGCTAGCGCCTTTCAGGTGCCGCCGTCTGTCCCCATCGATTGGGACAAGCGGCCTCGGGGCGTACCTTCAAGACCGAAGTACGCGCGGGTGAGATAGCGACGTCCGCATTGCCCACAACGGCGGATGTTGACGACGCTTAGGCGAATGTTCGTCAAGGGCCATTTTCAGCCCCTTGCATCGCAGCAAATGGCTTCCTCATTCGATGACCTCGTCGGCGCGGGCGAGCAGCGTCGGGGGCATTTCGAGGCTCAGGGCGTTGGCGGCCTTCAGATTGATGACCAGTTGGAATTTGTTGGGCCGGTAGATTGGGATGTCGCCCGGCCTGGTCCCGTTGAGAATCTGGTGGACATCAACGGCAAGTCGTTCGGCAAGCTCACCGAGATCCGGCGCATAGCTGATCACCCCACCCGAATCCGTATAGTCGCGAAAGGGATAAATCATCGGAAGATGAAATTTCCCGGCTAGTTCGGTGATCGAGACGCGTCGTGCCAAAAAGCTGCCGCTCGCATCAACCATGGCAGCGTCGAACCGCTGTGACGCCAACTCGGCAAAGGTACGTCGGAGTTGCTCATCATTCACCTCCAGAAAGAACTTCCAGCTCAGCACGACGCCCAGGGCCTGCCCTGCCTTCTGAAGCGACAATCCCAGGGGAGTATCCATCAGGGTACGCGACGATGTCAGGTAAGCGACCTTAGCGGCCGAGGGCATCGCCTCCTTCAGGATTTGCAGGCGCTTCGCGACGATTTCGTAGCCTGCATCGACGCTGACACCCGTCAGGTTGCCTCCGGGATGCGCGAGGTTTGCAACCAATCCTGTCGCGATCGGGTCTCCCATGATCGCGACAATCGGTATCGTTGTCGTGGCCGCGGCGAACGCTTGGATCAGTTCGTTAAGATTTACAACGATCACCTGCGGGCCGCTGCCAACGACGGCAGCAGCGAGAGAAGTAAAGTGTTGCGAGCGCCCCTCCGCTGAATAACGCTGGACGACAAGATTGCTTCCTTCGGCATAACCGAGCCCACGCAGCGTTTGATAAAACCGGCTCACCCAGAAGGGACCAGCAGTCTCGGTCAGCTGATCGGCAGGGATACCCGAATGAACCAACGCAATGCGGTGTTGCCGCCGCGCCTGCTGCGCCCGCCCCGCGAGCGGCCAGGTCGCTGCCGCACCGCTCACAAGCGTGATGAACTCCCGTCGCTGCATCGCCAATCCCCGATGCTTCCGACCCGAGCGTAAGCAATTTTTGGCGCAGGTCCAAGCGGCGATACGTCCCCATGCATCAAAGCATATCGGTCCCCCACGAACGTCTTTGCGCTCCCGTCAGTGCCTGGCCCAGCTCGACGGATTCGGCCATCCTGTATCTTCCCAAGCCTTTGTCTGCTTTCAACTCAGACGGCAGCTCCGGCCAGCAAGAAAGCGCCGCCAAGCGCGACCATCACAAGTCCAGGCCAGTTCGATTTGACGCCGAAGCCGCTACCGGGCCTTTCAGGCTCCAGCGTGTCACGCCCGGAGCGAAGCCACTTCCCACCGCTGAATCGGCCTCGCCAAATGGGCTGAAACGCCATTTGGAATACGCCGCCGAAAACAAGCAGCACTCCAAGCCATATGAGAGTCATGCTCACCTCCTCTACCCGCGAACGCCGATAGGTGGCTGCGCCGAGAACCGTGGTCCATTCAACGTCTGCCCGCTGCTCTCGGAATCAGACCGACCGTGAAAGCCGCCGGGCGGACCAGCGCGCTGCACGCAGGCTGGGGATCGCACTCACCGAAGCTCAGACTATGTCCAAGCGTCCTGCTTAGTCCTCGTCCGGCTCGCGCACGACCGCCGGTTCGTCGGTTTGGTTCTCTTCATCGTCTTGCTCGTCCTCGTCCTCCTCATCTTCTTCGTCGTCATCAGGATCTCGGGGCGGCATCGTGTTGGTCATGATCGCGAAGACATGCCGGTCGATCCCAGCGGGAACCAGCTCAGGAAGTAGGGTCATGTTGTTGCTCCTCGGATGTGACCCCTGGGACACTCTACTCCTATTCGGCGGAGCAGACACGAAACGCCCCGCCAACGGCCGGCTGGAGCCCGGCGATCACCCGTACCGGAATAACCTCAGACCCCTCAAATAGTTGAAATATGGACATGATTTCTGCTATGCGTCCATCCGGACCCGCCCGGGAAAAAGTAGCAATTGAGTTCCGCTGAAGGGGATTGGTATCAAGGGGCTTGGACGGCGAAGCACGAAGGCTCATACGGAAATGCACGCCGCGCGTCTGAAAAGATCGGTCGAATCTGATGGGTCCAGCGCAGCAATGACGGGCATCGATTTCGAGCAGATTGTGGATCGCATCCATGAGGCCGCGACTGTCCCGGAGCTCTGGCCGGACGTCCTGGAAGACATCGCTCATGCCGCAGGTGCGCATGGAATGGTCATGATCACCTCGGACTCCGATCAGTGGGCTGGCGTCTGGAATGGTGTCGTGACGTCGCCGTCGATCCGTGAGGCATTCTCGGCGTTCCTACGCGACGGCATCTCCAGTCGTACGGAGACGACCCCCAGGCTCCTGGCACTCGATCACCCCGGCTTCGTCAGCGAGCAGGATGTGTTTTCGCTGGAAGAATGGGAGCGTGATCCATATCGGGTGGAATGGAACAAGAAGTGGGGCTTCGAGCACGCTTGCGCGACCGCGGTCCGTAGCCCTTCCGGTGAGATCATCGTTTTCCATATGGAAAGATTGGCCGGCCGCCCCGCTTTTTCGCGGCAGGATCTCGATTTTCTCGACCGGTTTCGCCCCCATCTCGCGCGGGCAGCTCTGCTGTCGACGCGCTGGCGTCTCACCCGGATGCGGGCGGCGACCGAGGCGTTGTCGCTTGTCGGCTTGCCGGCCCTCGCGATTGCGCGCTCCGGACGGGTTCTGGCAGCGAACGCCTTGATCGAAGGCATGACGGACGTTCTGCAGTGGTTGCCGAAGGACCGGATCGCCATCAGAGACCGCGCGGCCGATACCCTGCTGCGCGCCGGCCTGGCTCAACTGGATTCGCCGGACAAAGCCGTGTGCTCCTTCGCCGCGCGTCGCACAAGCGATCTTGACCGGGTGGTCCTTCATCTCGTTCCGATGCCAGGTGAAGCACGGGATCTGTTCGATGGGGCGGTTGGTCTCCTGATCGCGACGCCAGTCACCGCCTCCCAGGCGCCGAGCCTGGCGCTCATTCGCGGCCTGTTCGATCTCACCCCCAGCGAGGCGCGCGTTGCGCGCGGAATCGCGCAAGGACAGACGATCGGCGACATCGCGGCGCATCACGGGCTAAGTCGTGAAACGATCCGCACGCAGATCAAGGCAGTCCTTGCCAAGACGGGAACGCGGAACCAGAAGAGCGCAGCGGCGCTTTTCGGTGCTATCCCCAAACTGCCCCTCAAGGATTGAAGCCAGACTTATCCAGCCAGACCGGATTCGCCCTGGCATAGGCATGAGCAAGCTCCTCTTCACCCAAATGGGTGAAGACACAAGCCAGTCCGCCGGGTTCAACTCCGTCTGAGTTGGGTGTCTGGCGAGAAGCGGCGGGGATGGCGAGACCGGAGTTTCCGATTTTCGAGGTGACCCTGGCACAGCGCAGGCGAAGGACATGGGCCTGGAGCGTCTGCACCGTCCAGGGCGCGGTCGTGATGCAGGGCCGGGAATCCAGTCGACCTGCCGCAAAGTACCAAGCCGAAAGGGCGCTTTTCATGCTGCTGCTAACCGCGCCCTATCGGTCGCGACTTTCCGTCTAGCGGGCGCTAGGTGGCGGATAGCTCGGCCGCAGCCGATCCTTCGAGACGCCCGCCGATGGCGGGCCCTCAGGATGAGGGCGGAGTGCGCGGCGGCAATTTCAACGGGGCAAATGCTGCTTAGCCTCATCCTGAGGAGACCGCTGAGCGGTCGTCTCGAAGGACGGGGCGCTTGCTCTGGTCGTCACCAAGAAGCCATCTGCGATAGCCCCGCCATTCCGGGAGGCCGGCCTTGAGTCCGTCCCTGGCGATAGGGACAGCAGCCTAAGCGTCCGCCAGCAAGCGACCATGTGTTAGCCAATGGTCGATCTGCCAGGTCTCGTAACCAAGCAATTCGCCAAAGCGCCGTTCGCGATCATCGGACCAAGCTCCCGGTTCGTTCAGCAGCGCAAGCATGGCGTCAATCCGCCACTCGTTACCGGGCAATGTGTAGAACAGCATCCGACGTTCGAGCTGCGGCGACCCAGGACATGGCTCGATCAGCTCGCGTTTCGTCAAGCGGCCTTCGGCGACGTGCCTGTCGAACATGCGCCAATACCGAATATAGATGTCCGGCTCTTGGCCAACGATATCCATGAAATATGCGAGAGGCTTGGCGCCCCGAAGCATCAGGCCGAGCTCTCTGTTGGTGTGAACCAAATAGGGCAGTTGACGAAGCCATTCGGAATGCATGTTGAGCATGTTGGTCGCGCAACGTTAATTTCTGCTAAGGGGTCACGCGCGAACGTTCCAGACGCAAGTCAACGGTGGCTTCCGACCTAATCCAGACAAACGCCGCCCTGGAAAGGATCGCAGCAGCTGTTGAGAGGCAATCGTCGGGTTAGCCTGACGTTTGGCGGCTAATTTCCGGAATGACCGTCAGAGCCGCCCGACCAACCGTCATTCTGGCTGGGTCCAAAGTTCGTATTGTTTCGATCCGGCGAGACTCGCATGCCCTGGTAACAGGCATAGCCAATGAACCCCAATAGGACGACCAGGCAGATAGGTGCAAGGAGCCAGTCTGGCATGTTCTAGTCCTCGGTCAGTCCTGCTCGCCGCAAATTGCATCGGATGATACGCCAAAATGTTTCAACTACAGATTCAACCAAACGCTAAAATTGGATGGAAACAGAGATCGCGGACTTGGAGTCCCCCTTAGTTCTGGCGGCCGGACCCGGCCAGCAAGCCCAGCACGATTGCGAACAATTCGCTCTGCGAGGAGATGCCGAGCCGCTCATAGGCGCGCTTGCGGTAGGTCAGCGTCGAATGCAGGCTGATGCCGAGCGCCTGCGAAATCGCCTCGGAGCTGAAGCCTTCGAGGATGCGGCAGCAGACCTCCCGCTCGCGCGGGGTGAGAGCGGCAAGCGGCGCGCGGGTGGCGAACAGGGCAGCGAGGGACTGATCTGGCGCTGCCGTCTCCTGAAAATGACGGGCGACGCTTGCTGCGATCGCCGGGGCGATCGCCTCGAGCCGTTCACGCTGCGCGGCGCTGAAGCGGCCCTGCGCGGCGATGCGATAGAAGTTGACATAGAAGCAGGTGTCGCCGGTCCAGATCGCGGTCGCGCATTTGTCGACGATGCCGGAATCCTGGAAGAAGATTTTTCGGTAGCGCGCGCCGTACATGCGCGGCGCGAACGCCGGCAGCATGATCGGCGCACCGCCCTCGCCCTCGAACAGCGCATCGCGGTTGGGATCGGATTGGTGAAACTGGCCGGCATAGGCCGCGCCGAGATCGCCGCCGATCGGGATGTTGCCGGCATCGAGCAGGCAGCGCGCCGCACCGCCCCGGCTCAGCGCGAACGCCATGCAATGGCCGACGTCCGCCTGCCGGCGCAGCGTGTCGATCAGGATTTTCGGGAAATCGGAGCGGCCGATGGCGAGCACCGCGGACGTGACGTCACCCGCCGCCAAGCCTGAGCCTGTCCCGTGGGACCGCATCGCTTCCTCCGCACAACGTAGTTTTGCGAAAGGATAGCAGCAACGGGATATCGACGGAAGTCGGAGCGGCCTCAAGTCCGCCTACGAGCGGCCTACTTGCCCTCGTTCCATATGTCGGTGGTGAGCTTCCAGTCATTTCCGACCTTTTCCCAAACAACGACGTACTTCCCGGTCACTTCCTGCGGCGTCGGCGCTTTGGTCTTCAGAGCAAACGTGCCGATCTCGCGCGCCGCCAAAGGGCCAAGCGCCTTCACGTCAACAGTCGCGAGCTTGGGATCGCCGACCTGCTCCGCCATGCTTTTCCACATTCCCTCGATGGCTGCTCGACCCTGCACCATCGAAGAACCGGGCGGCAGCACGATCGCATCGGCGCTATAGAGCGACGCAATGCCAGAGAAATCGCCCTTGTTGAACAATTCAACAAATTTGGCATTGATCGCTTCAATCTCGGGCTTCTGAGCCAATGCCGGAGCCGCCAGCGCGATCACGAATACAATCACCAACCCGATGTTGCGCATAATCATCTCCAACTCAATCGACGACTCGAATGCAGCGCGGCCGATGCTCCACAGGGGATGCGTTGAATGCCGCATCCCAGACCGCGTTTGACGAAACAGCAACTCCGGAGGATTACCGTAAGCAATATTGACGAGATGCAGGATGCGGCAAACGAGATGACCGGCGAGCAATGCTGCAGGACCGCAAAACGCTTTGCTCCGAGAGAAGAGGCCCGCCAGCTCTGGTGACAAGTGTCCGCCCAAGAGCCGAGAGCCAAGAGCCGGGCCGCGAGGCGCTCAATGGCGCAACAGCACGGTATCGCGCAGCACGCGGCTCGAGCTTAAGACAGAGCCAATACCTAAGGCCATCAGCAGCAAGCCCACCCAGGTTGCCATCCAGCCCCCCTCGTCGGCCGTCTCCGCAACGCGGATGCTCACCGGTGGCACCTGGCCAGAGGCCGCGTCGATTGCGGGCGCTGCAAGCTTCTGCACATCTACTTGGGTCGGCACGGCGTTCTCGGGCGTGGGCTGGCCGGCTGGAAGAGGGGTAACGGGCGCGGCCGGCGTCAAGGGCGTCGCGCTCGTACCGACAAAGAAAGCGGCATCAGCGACCTTGACCTCGCGTGGAGGCGGCGCCGGCTCGACGCCCTCTGCCGGTGTGGAGCGCTCCAACTCGGCGCGCGCATCAACTACCGAGATCCGCCGCCTGGGCGGCGCAGTTTCGTTCTCGTCAGGATTGGCGCGGCGATGGGCCACACGACGATGAGCCGGCTTTTTCACCGTGGTGATACGCTCGGCCAGGAACCAGCATTTGCGGCCCTGATCTCGCCGATAGACCCAGTGCTGGTCCGCTCCGGCCGAGTTACCGGGCCGCGACAAGCATTCCGCCTGCGCCGGAGCGGTCGCCGCCGGCTCGCGCGCAGCGTTATTGAAAAGGTCGGCAAAAGGGCTGGAGAACGCGGGTGTCGCTACCAGAACCCCAACAAGAACTAAACTCGCCTGGCAATGCCGCAAATAACCGGACATCGAAAACTCCCGGTATTGAGCCCCCACCGGTATGACCCTTCTCGGCGAGATGGGCCGCCATGCGGCCCAAATCTGGCGGAGCCATGGATTCATTGTGCGCGAGGCGCGAGGAACCGTGGGTGCAAAGCCCGCCCAGTAGCGCCCCGGTGGCAACGCGATGCATCTTCCTTGCTCGCTTCTTGTCGAAGATCGCTTGTGACCCAAAGCGAACGTCTGGTCGACCATCTGCGGCAGTTGGCTGGTGGGCTGCGAGCCATCAACGGAAGCCGACAGCTGGTCGACTGATTCCAATTCACCAGTCCAGCCTACCTAGGTATGTCCCCTTCATACCCGTGCGCAATGGCGCCAACCGAGTGCCTGATGCTACCAATAGATCCAGAGTGAAAAGCAACGGAACCGGTCTCGCGGACCGGCAGTTGCCGAGCAAGGTCGGCGGCGTAACGCCCGCCGGTCTTTCTCGATCAGGCGGACTGCCACGGCTGACTGCAGAGAGTACGCCATGAGAAACATCGCCGATCTCCTCATGCGGTTCTGGCAAGGGAGCCAGTCCACATCCCATACCGAGGTTGCGGCTTTTGCCGAAAACCGGGATCGATCCAGCATGGCTGATTTTGTCCGGATCCTGCAGTCCTACGATCAAGACCAGTACGGCAGGAGCTAGAGGCGACCGCGTCAGACCGTGATGCGATTGTCCGAGCAAACAATTCGTCCGAGACTTACACCACCTCTTCCGCGCAGGATGTTCAGCCCACCGGCCCCAGCGTCCAATCGTCCCCTGCAAGCGGGCTGACTTTCACGTCCTTGATGACTCCGCGCTCCAGGCTCGGATCGAAATGGCGCATCGTGCGCTCGTTGAAGTCGATGATGCGGCCGGGCCGGAGTGGTCCCACGTCATTGATCTTGACGATCACCTTCTTGCCGACGGCCTCGACGAGTGCAAATTTCGGCCTCGCACCAAATAGCACCCCACCGAATTTCCGACGCAAGGTCGTCTTGATCGCAGCCGCCCAGTCGGAGGGATCATAGCGCTCACCGGAGGCTGTCTTCGGACCGCCCTCCTCCTTGCCGGGCTTGAACGGATTGTACGTGGATGCAGCGCCAACGACCGCCTCCCCGGAGGCGGCATCGACGACGGCTTTTGCGTGACCCCCACGCGTTTCACTTCGAGCAACAGTGACAGAAACGGCAAGCGCAACCAGGGCGCCGCAAAGCGCGGCGCTCGAGCGGAACAACATCATAACTCCTGTGATTTTTTAGATCGCCGGTTCCCGAAACCGCAAACAGCACAAGCGAACGCGGACGCGTTCATGAAGCTTGCACCGGACTTTTACGGGTTCGTGCCAACCCCTTGGCTATGGAACCGATGTGCGAACCAAAGTGGTTCCCACGCAGTGTTTTACGTTATCCCGACTAAGACAGAGAATGCGTCAGCAACATGACTTAACGAGCGGCCTATTCCGCCGCCGCTTTCACTGGGGCGACATTGATCGCGAGCTTGCCGTAGCGATCCGTAAAAGCCTCGGTGTCGATCTCCTCGAGCTTGATCTCTCCGCTCATCACGCCTTGCTTCCAGGCAGCTTGTGCCGGATCGTTCTGAAACTCCGGCATCACCTCGCGACCGAACAGCTCCAGCGATTCGCAGATGTGCTCGTGGCTGTTCTTGCCAGCCTGGTTGAGCAGGATAACTTGATCGATATGCGAAGACTGGAAGCGCTTCAGCTTCTTTCGGATGGTCTCGGGCGAGCCGATCAGGCCGCCGCGCAGCGCGGCCTCCTGCGCTTCCGGGTTGTCGCGCTTCCACTTGTTGTACTCGTCCCACATGTTGACGGTGTAGGGCGCGGGACGCTGACGGTTCTGCGAGGCGCCGTAGAAGCGCAGCGCGAACTGAAAGAAGGTGGCGCCGTCGGCGCGCGCTCGCGCTTCTTCATCCGTCTTCGCGCACATGAAGAACGACACCAGCGCCATGTTCGGGTTGATCTCGTAGTCGGCCAATTTGTGCAGCCGCTTGGTCATTGCATTGTAGTAAGCGTGCACCCAGGCGTGCGCAGCATCGGCGCTGACGAACTGGAAGCCGAGTGCGCCAAAGCCATGACGGCCGGCGCGCTCGATGGTCGGCAGCTGCGAGCAGGCCATCCACAGCGGCGGATGCGGTTTCTGCACCGGCTTGGGCACGACGTTGCGCAAGGGGATGTCGAAATACTTGCCGTGATGCTCGGAGCCTGCATCCCTGAACATCGGGAAGATCGCGGCAACGGCCTCCTCGAACACCTCCTTCTTGGTCTCCATGTCGCGCCCGAACGGCGTGAGCTCGGTGATCGAAGCGCTCTCGCCCATGCCGAACTCGCAGCGGCCGTTACTGAGCAGATCGAGCACCGCGACGCGCTCGGCGACGCGCGCCGGGTGATTGGTGGTGAGCTGGAGGATGCCGTGGCCGAGCCTGATGTTCTTGGTGCGCTGGCTGGCGGCGGCGAGGAAGGATTCCGGCGAGGGCGAGTGCGAGTATTCCTCGAGGAAGTGATGCTCGACCACCCAGGCGTGGTCGTAGCCGAGCCTGTCGGCGAGTTCCATCTGCGAGAGGGCATTCTGGTAGAGGGCGAGCTCGTCACCGGCCACCCAGGGCCGCGGCAGCTGCAGCTCGTAGAAGATGCCGAACTTCATGACGCCTCTCCCGCTTATTTTTGTTGAGTTCATCTTAAAGTGTGAGGCGGAGCTGTCTACGGAGCGGCAATTCCGCCGTGCGGGAGAATGATTCCGAGCCTCTGGGTCGTCCCGGCGAAGGGAGCTTGATCCAGATCAAGGCCGTACCGGCCCAAATGCAGCAAAAGTGCTGCAAGGCAACGGCCCGGATGCCGTCCCGATGATTCCCATACCATCCCGAAGAGACCGAATATGTCGGCCCCTGACGACACGACTTCGCGCGTGCGCCGTAAGCGCATGGAGATTTTTGCGTTCCTGTTCCTGACCGCGGTCGTGATGCCCGTCCTCGCGGTCGGAACGGTCGGCTCCTACGGGCTCGGCGTCTGGATCTACCAGATGTTCGCCGGCCCTCCCGGTCCGCCAACCTCCGCGCATTGATCGTTCGAAAAGCGAAAGACAGCCATCATGGCCTCACTGAACAAAGCAACGCTCAACCGCCGCGCACTGATCACCGGCCGCGTGCTCAGCGCCGACCGCATCGTGCCGCCGCCGGGCGCCGAGATCGCCAGCGTCATCGTGCAGGCGCGCCCCGAGCGGCTCGCCGAGGTCGAAGCCGAGATCAAGGCGCTGCCCGGCTGCGAGATCCACGGCCGCGACCCGCGCGGCAAGCTCATCGTGGTCACCGAAGCGCCCGATGCCGGCAGCCTCGGCACCATGCTCAACACCATCCAGTCGCTGCGACACGTCTATTCCGCGGCGCTGGTCTTCCACGCCATCGAAACCGCCTGAGTCAGGAAGAGCCATCATGACATCGCCGAAGCTCGACCGCCGCCAGATGCTGAAGCTCGAGGCTGCCGCGATCGCCGCGGCCGCCGCCGGCCTTCCGGCGCCGGCGCTCGCCGCCAACCTCGCCGCCGAGCGCGAGGTGAGCGAAATGAAATGGGACAAGGCCGCCTGCCGCTTCTGCGGCACCGGCTGCTCCGTGATGGTCGCGACCAAGGACAACCGCGTCGTCGCCACGCACGGCGACATCAAGGCCGAGGTCAATCGCGGCCTCAACTGCGTCAAGGGCTACTTCCTTTCCAAGATCATGTACGGCCACGACCGCCTGACGCAGCCGATGCTGCGCAAGACGGGCGGCAAATACGACAAGAACGGCGACTTCACGCCTGTGTCCTGGACCGAAGCCTTCGACATCATGGAGTTGAAGTGGAAGGAGGCGATCAGGAAGCGCGGGCCGAACGGCGTCGCCATGTTCGGCTCCGGCCAGTGGACGATCTGGGAGGGCTATGCGGCGTCAAAGCTGTTCAAGGCCGGCTTCCGCACCAACAACATCGACCCCAATGCGCGGCACTGCATGGCCTCGGCCGTCGCCGGCATGATGCGCACCTTCGGCATCGACGAGCCGGCCGGCTGCTACGACGACATCGAGGCCACCGACGCCTTCGTGCTGTGGGGCTCCAACATGGCGGAGATGCACCCCATCCTGTGGACGCGCATCGCCGACCGCCGGCTGTCCGCGCCGCATGTCCGCGTCGCCGTGCTCTCGACGTTCGAGCACCGCTCGTTCGACCTTGCCGATATCGGCATGGTGTTTGTGCCGCAGACCGACCTCTACATCCTCAACGCCATCGCCAACCACATCATCAAGACCGGCCGCGTCAACAAGGATTTCGTTGCCGCGCATACCGTGTTCAAGCGTGGCCAGACTGACATCGGCTATGGCCTGCGGCCGGAGCACCCGCTGCAGAAGAAGGCGACGGGCGCTGCGAAAGCCAACGACTCCACCGACATGAGCTACGACGAATTCGTCAAGTTCGTCTCGGAGTACACGCTGGAGAAGGCGGCTCAGATGTCCGGCGTGCCGCTCAATCGCCTGGAAGCGCTCGCCGAGCTCTATGCCGATCCCAAGACCAAGGTGATCTCGTTCTGGACCATGGGCTTCAACCAGCACACCCGCGGCGTCTGGTGCAACAACCTCGTCTACAACATCCACCTCTTGACCGGAAAGATCTCCTCGCCCGGCAACAGCCCGTTCTCGCTGACGGGCCAACCGTCGGCCTGCGGCACCGCGCGCGAGGTCGGCACCTTCTCGCATCGCCTGCCCGCCGACATGGTCGTGACCAACAAGGCGCATCGCGACCACGCCGAGCACATCTGGCAGCTGCCCGAGGGCACCATTCCCGACAAGAACGGCGCGCACGCCGTGCTGCAGAGCCGGATGCTGAAGGACGGCCTGATCAACGCCTATTGGGTGCAGGTCAACAACAACCTGCAGGCCGGCCCCAACGTCAACGAGGAGACCTATCCGGGCTTCCGCAACCCCGACAATTTCATCGTGGTGTCGGATGCCTATCCGACCGTGACGGCGCTCGCCGCCGATCTGATCCTGCCGACCGCGATGTGGGTCGAGAAGGAAGGCGCTTACGGCAATGCCGAGCGGCGCACGCAGTTCTGGCACCAACTCGTCACCGCGCCAGGCGAGGCCAGGTCCGACCTCTGGCAGCTCATGGAGTTCTCCAAGCGCTTCAAGATCGAAGAGGTCTGGCCCGAGGAGCTGATCGCCAAGAAGCCGGAATATCGCGGCAAGACGCTGTTCGACGTGCTCTACAAGAACGGCCAGGTCGACAAATTTCCTGTTACGGAGATCGAGCAAGGCTATGGCAACGAGGAAGCCAAGGCGTTCGGCTTCTACGTTCAGAAGGGCCTGTTCGAGGAATATGCCCAGTTCGGCCGCGGCCATGGCCACGACCTCGCGCCGTTCGACACCTATCACAGGGAGCGCGGCCTGCGCTGGCCTGTCGTCAACGGCCAGGAGACGAAGTGGCGCTTCCGCGAGGGCAGCGACCCCTACGTCAAGCAGGGCACCGACGTGCAGTTCTACGGCTATCCCGACGGCAAGGCGCGCATCTTCGCGCTGCCCTTCGAGCCGGCGGCGGAATCGCCCGACAACGAATATCCCTACTGGCTCTCGACCGGCCGCGTGCTGGAGCACTGGCATTCCGGCACCATGACGCGCCGCGTGCCCGAACTCTACAAGGCGTTCCCCGAGGCCGTCTGCTTCATGCATCCGGACGACGCGCAGGACATGAAGCTGCGGCGCGGCGATGAGGTGAAAGTGGTCTCGCGCCGCGGCTTCATCCGCGCTCGCGTCGAGACGCGCGGCCGCGACCGGCCGCCGCGCGGCCTGGTGTTCGTGCCGTGGTTCGACGAATCCAAGCTGATCAACAAGGTGACGCTGGACGCCACCGATCCGATCTCGCTGCAGACCGATTTCAAGAAATGCGCCGTGCGCATCGAGCGGGTGAGCCTGTCATGATGAAACGATTTGGTATCGCCCTGCTCGCGGTCGCGATTGCCGCCGGCGCGAGCTCGCTGACCGCGCAGACGGTGACCTCGGGCCTGCGCGGTGCGGCGCCGCTCAATGACGAGGGCCCGGCACCGCCGATGCTGCCCAACCGCAACACGTCCGAGAAGGAGGTGCGCAACTATCCGGAGCAGCCGCCCGTCATCCCGCACACGATCGACGGCTATCAGATCGATCTCAACGGCAACAAATGCCTGTCCTGCCACGCGCGGGCGCGGACCGCGGAATCGCAGGCGCCGATGGTGTCGATCACGCATTTCATGGACCGTGACGGCCAGTTCCTGGCCTCCATCTCGCCGCGCCGCTTCTTCTGCACCGAATGCCACGTGCCGCAGAACACGGCCAATCCGCCCGTCAGCAACGACTTCACCGACATCGACACGCTGCTGTCGCGCGCAAGCCCCGGTGGCCGCCGATGACGACGACTGCTGACGAGCCAAAGGAGAAGCTGGAATCCAAGCGCGGCTTCATCGCGCGAAGCTGGGATTTTGCGCTCGAGCTCTGGGGCGTGCTGACCCGGCCGAGCTCGGTGTTCGCGCTCGGCACGCTGGTGCTGGCGGGCTTCGTGGCCGGCGTGATCTTCTGGGGCGGCTTCAACACCGCGCTGGAAATCACCAACACCGAAAAATTCTGCACCGGCTGCCACGAGATGAAGGACAACGTCTTCGCCGAGCTGAAGTCGACCATCCACTTCACCAACCGCTCCGGCGTGCGCGCGACCTGCCCGGACTGTCACGTGCCGCACAACTGGACCGACAAGATCGCGCGCAAGATGCAGGCCTCCAAGGAGGTCTGGGGCAAGATTTTTGGCACGATCGACACGCGCGAGAAATTCCTCGATCACCGGCTCGAGCTCGCCGCGCATGAATGGGCGCGTTTCAAGGCCAACGACTCCCTGGAATGCCGCAACTGCCACAGCGCCGATTCCATGGACATCACCAAGCAGTCGCCGCGGGCCTCGGTCGCGCACCAGCGCTTCCTGTTCACCAAGGAAAAGACCTGCATCGACTGCCACAAGGGCATCGCCCACCAGCTGCCCGACATGCGCGGCGTTCCCGGCTGGCAGTAGGGTTTGGCGAGGCCTGAGCAAGCGCCTCGTCCTTCGAGACGACCGCTTTGCGGTCTCCTCAGGATGAGGCTGAGCGGCATCTTCGCCTGCCGAAACTGCTGCCACACACTCCGCCCTCATCCTGAGGGCCCGCCAAAGGCGGGCGTCTCGAAGGATGGGCCGCAGGGATACGGCCTCCCCGCGCTTGAACCGGCGGGGCGAATGGTTAGTTTTGGGGGACGGCGAATCGCTTCGTTTCGCCCCTCCTCAAGACAGACATGGCCACCTTCACCCCGCATCAGGATGCCGCGCTAAAAGCCGTCGGCGACTGGCTCAAAGCAAAACCGGGACGGGGCGGCACGCCGCCCGTCTTCCGCCTGTTCGGCTTTGCCGGCACCGGCAAGACCACGCTGGCGCGGCATATCGCCGAGGGCGTCGACGGCGAGGTGAAATTCGCCGCCTTCACCGGCAAGGCGGCCCTCGTCATGCGCAACAAGGGCTGCGACGAGGCCTCCACCATCCATTCGCTGATCTACCGCGCCCGCGAATCCGGCGAGGAGCAGCCGAGCTTCGAATTGTGGGACGACGCGCCGGCCTCAAAAGCCAAGCTGATCGTGATCGACGAATGCTCGATGGTCGATGCCGAACTCGGCCGCGACCTTATGTCGTTCGATTGTCCGCTGCTGGTCTTGGGCGACCCCGCGCAGCTGCCGCCGATCCAGGGCGGCGGCTTCTTCACCAATTCCGAGCCCGACGCGATGCTGACCGAGGTGCATCGCCAGGCGCAGGACGATCCGATCGTGCGGATGTCGATGGACGTGCGCGAGGGCCGCGAGCTCGACATCGGCCGCTACGGCGAGAGCGAGGTGGTCTCGCGCAAGGAGCTCGATCCCGACCGTGTCATGGGCGCCGACCAGGTCCTGGTCGGGCGCAACAACACGCGACGCGCATACAACATGCGGGTGCGTCAGCGCCAGAACATCGAGGACCAGTTTCCGGTCGCCGGCGACAAGCTGGTGTGCCTGCGCAACAACCGCAAGAAGGGCCTGTTCAACGGCGGCCTGTGGCGCGTGAAGTCGCGCAACACCTCGCGCTCGAAATCGCGCATCCTCTCCATGCGGCTGTCGCCGGATGAGGATTTTGGACACAAGGTGACCAAGGTGTCCGTGCGCGCCGACTGTTTCGAGGGCGGCATCGAGCAGATCGCCTGGGAGCAGCGCAAGCCCTACGACGAGTTCGACTATGGCTACGTGCTGACCGTGCACAAGTCGCAGGGCTCGCAATGGGACGACGTCGTGCTGTTCGACGAGAGCTTTGCGTTTGGGGATAGCCGGGCGCGGTGGCTGTACACGGGGATTACGCGGGCGGCGAAGAGGTTGAGTATCGTCGTTTAAAACTCCGCTGCCGTAGGGTGGGCAAAGGCGCAGCGCGCCGTGCCCACGATCTCTCTCCATAACCAACAAAACGCGTGGGCACGCTTCGCTTTGCCCACCCTACGGCACCGTGAATGAGGCGCGGGTGTCGCGTCCCACAGTACCCCGTCATTCCGGGGCGGCTCGAAGAGCCGAACCCGGAATCTCGAGATTCTCAGGTGCGCAATTGCGCACCATAGTTCGATGCTTCGCATCGCCCCGGAATGACGAATTGGGTTGCTCCGCAACCCAATTCGTCACTTCCCCGCAACGAAATAGAAATCCTCGCGGCCCGGCGGCGAGCCGTAGGTGAAGGGCTGCTGCTCGTGCTTGGTCGCGGCCCAGACGTCGTCGCGGACGATGTCGAACAGCTTTCTGATCTCGACCTTCGGCTCCTTGATCTCGCGGGCGAGCGCGGTAGCGAACGGGCTGTTGGCGCTGCCGTCGCCGTCCATTGCGGTCTCGCCGTGCTTGGCGGCATAGACCACCATGAAACCGGCACCGGGCTCGATGTTGGAAAAGCCCTTGTCGACCAGCTTCAGCGACAATGTGCGCTGCATGGTCGGCGCGAACGGATTGTCACGGCAGGCATCGAGGACCACGAGACGCATCTTTCGCGCGGCGCCGACTGCGGCGATGACCTGCTCCAGCGCGACCGCTTGCGTTTCGGCGTCCCTGTCGGCGGCAAGCTTGGCATCGACGGGGACGAGATAGTTGACCCCGCCGATCTCGAAGCCGTGGCCTGCATAATAGACCACGGCCCAGTCGGCCTTCTCCGCCTCCTCCGCGAAGGCCTTCAGCGCGTCGAAGAACTTGTCGCGGGTGAGATCGCTGACGGATATCACGGTCTGGAAGCCGACATCGCGCAGCACGTTTGCGATTAATTTCGAGTCGCGCGGCGGATTGGGCAAGGCGTGCACGTTCGTGTAGGCGCCGTTGCCGATCACCAGCGCGACGCGGCGCCCGCCGGGCGCGCCCGCCGGCGCTTGCGGCGTCAGCGCGGCGAGCCGCTCCTGCGCGATCGCGCGGGCACGCGCGACGTCGATCTCGTCGAACCTCGTCAGCGAGTAGGCCGCCGCGCGATAGTCGGCTCTAGCCTGGGCGAGATCCTTCTTCCGCTCGTAGATCTGGCCGCGGCCTGAATGTGCCCGGACATTGTTCGGGTTGATCTGGATCGCCGTGTTGTAGTCCTTCAGCGCGGCATCGAGATCGCCCTTCATCATGCTGACGTCGGCGCGATTGTTGATCGCGTACACGTTCTTCGGCTGCCTCTCGATCAGGCCGTTGCAGTCGGCAAAGGCCTGCTCATACTTGCCCATCATGCCCCAGGTGATGCAGCGGTTGCTGGCGATCTGCGGCGCGGCCGGATCGATCTTCTCGGCCTCCGCAAAATCGGCGATCGCGCCATTGAAATCTTTCATCAGCGTGCGCACGCGGGCACGATTGGTCCAGCCGAGCAGGAATTTCGGCGTGTATTTGATCGACAGGTTGAAATCGTCGAGCGCGCTTTGCAGCGCGCCCCTGCGCAGCTGGATGACGCCGCGATTGTTGTAGGGGACACCGTAGGTCGGCCGCTTCTGGAGCGCGAGGTTGTAGTCGGCCATCGCGAGGTCGTCCTTGCCCGTGCGCTCATAGGCGAGGCCGCGCAGGTTGAGCGCAATGGCATAGTCCGGATCGAGGTCGACGGCCATGGACAGGGTCTCGATGGCTCGGACGTAGTCGCGCTTGTTGATCAGCGTGTTGCCACGCACCGACAGCGCGACGGCCTTGTCCTTGCCGGTCAGGCGATCGGCGTTGAGCAGATTGTCGCAGGCCGGTGCGCGGGCCTGCATGTCGGCCTGGCGGTCGCGGCAGATGGCGAGATCGTCGCTGACTTGATCTGCATAGGCGATCGCGACACAGGCAATCAGGGTGAGGAGGGTCAGGGAAACGACGCGCAGCATGTTGTCAGGTCAGCTCCAGCCACCACTTTTCCAGGTCGATCGTCGATGGCGCGGGTTCAGCGGAAAACCGCCTCACACTTTGCGCTAACGCGGCCCTTCGGATCAGGATCATGCTCTTAGCGCGGAGTTCCTCATCCCGCCAAGCCGGCTGTCTCAGGCCGCTTCTTTCACAGACTCGTGTCCGTATCGGCGTAACAATCGATCCCTGTCCCCGTATCTCCAGTGACTGAAATGCGGCCGGGCAGGCTGTTCGCCCGGTGCCAACCGACCTAGACTGTCCCCCCTTCCGAAAAGAGGCTCCGCCATGCGCCGTCCTGCCCTCCTGACCCTGCTCGCCGCCACCGCTGCCGCGACACTGGCCTTTGCCGTGCCGTCCCGGGCCGCCGAGGACGCGGTCGTGATCCCGGCCCCGGCCGTGGACGCAGCGCCCGCGAGCGACATCCAGACCGCCGTGGTCGCCGGCGGCTGCTTCTGGGGCGTGCAGGGCGTATTCCAGCACACCGCCGGCGTCGTCAACGCGGTCTCCGGCTATGCCGGCGGCACCAAGGCGACCGCCGACTACCAGACCGTCTCGAGCGGCCGGACCGGCCACGCGGAATCGGTCGAGATCAAGTACGACCCGAAGAAGATCTCTTACGGAAAGATCCTCCAGATCTACTTCTCGGTGGTGCACGACCCGACCCAGCTCAACCGCCAGGGCCCCGACGTCGGCACGCAATATCGCTCGGCGATCTTCACCACCTCCGACGAGCAGAAGAAGGTGGCGGAGGCCTATATCGCCCAGCTCAACGGCGCCAAGGTGTTCGGCAAGCCGATCGTGACCAAGGTCGGCGCGCTGGAGGCGTTCTATCCGGCGGAGGCCTACCACCAGGACTATCTGACCCTGCACCCGAACCAGCCCTACATCGCCTATAACGACCTGCCCAAGGTCGAGAACCTGAAAAAGCTGTTCGCGGATAATTACATCGAGAAGCCGACGCTGGTGAATGCCAGCAAGGCCACCAACTGATCGCGAGATCATCGAAAGCAAGATCACCGAAGAAACGGGAGACCCATGCCCGACATCAAGGCGAAAACCACCGACGACAAGATCATCAAGAGCGAAGAGCAGTGGCGGCGCGAGTTGACGCCGATGCAGTACGCGGTGCTGCGCGAGAAGGCGACCGAGCGTCCCTTCTCCGGCGAATATGAGCACGACCATCGCGCCGGCACCTATGTCTGCGCCGGCTGCGGCAATTTGCTGTTCGAGTCCGACGCCAAGTTCGATTCCGGCTGCGGCTGGCCGAGCTTCACCGCGCCTGCGGTCGAGAGCCATATCGACGAGGAGCGGGATGTCAGCCACGGCATGATCCGCACCGAGGTGCTCTGCTCCAAGTGCAGCGGCCATCTCGGCCACGTCTTCCCCGACGGCCCCGGCCCGACCGGCCTACGCTACTGCATCAACTCCGCGGCGCTGAAGCTCGAGCCCAAATAACCCAGCGCGCGCCCGGGTTCCCCCGTGGAACCCGGCGGCGCGATGTGCTTTTCTTCCCTGGCGGTGCGGCCGATGATCGCATTTCGGCGGCCGCCAGGGGAGGATGCCATGACGCTTGGGACCATCCTGATCATCCTGGTGATCATCTATCTCGTCGGCGGCCTGTCGGGCCGGTTCGGCGGCTACGGCTATGGCCTCGGCCATTCCGGCATGGGCATCGGCGGGGTCGTGCTGGCGGTGCTGATCGTGCTGCTGCTTCTTGGCAAAGTGTAAACCATATAAGCCATTGAAATAACTGAAATTATTGCGTCTGCGGGGCTGCCATGCATGGATTCATCATCTCGCATCGCGGGGGTCGCATTTTTGTCAAAACGGCCTATATTAGTGGACGAAAATGACATGTGCGGCGGGCCCGCTCGATCACGGCCGCTGCCCTCCCAAACCCCACGCGCTTAAAGCCCCAGAGAGATCACGAGGTCTTTGACCATGCGTCCACTGCGTCCGTTCAACTTCAACACTTCCGCCGAACTCTTCCCCGCTGCGATCCGCAAGAAGAAGCGCGCCGGCTTCACCTATCGCCGGTTCGGCACCGCGGCCGAAGCCGTGCAGTTCGCGATGGAGCAGTTGCCGACGGATTCGCTGAACGGCGCCTATCTCCAGGTCGAGGAAGCGCGCTTCGACCAGAACGGCATCCGCTCGCTCTATGAGAGCGAAGCCTTCCCGCTGCCGCGCCGCCCTAGGCCGGCCCCGGCCGCCGAGACCGACGCCGACGCGGCGTAAGTTTTCGCCAAGCCCCGATGTGCGCTGAAAGCGCGATGGCCGAAGGGTCGTCGCGCTTTTTGCGTTTCCTGCCTCTCGCGCTTTCTCTCTTTCCCCTCTCCCCATTCTTACGGCAGGGCAATCGCATACGACTTTTAGCAACGCCGCACCGCACGCCTCGTCCTTCGGAGACGACCGCTCCGCGGTCTCCTCAGGATGAGGCTAAGCAGCATTGGCGCCCGTTGAAATTGGTGCCGCGCACTCCGCCCTCATCCTGAGGGCCCGCCGCCGGCGGGCGTCTCGAAGGATGGGCTACGGGCGAGCTGGTCGCCACGCTTCTTGGTATGCGATAGCCCAGCCGCAAGCGGGGAGAGGCGAAGAAGCGCTAGATCCGTGGCTGCTTGTCGAGCCAGCGGCGCAAGAGGCGGACATTGCGCATGTTGGCGCGGAACATGACGTCGAAGGCATCGCCCGCGAACGGGACCATGCCGACCACGCCATCGACCGCGACATTGCCGAGCATGCGCGCGGTGATGTACCAGGGCGCGCCCAGCGCCCTCGCTTCGCGCACCAGCCACAGCGAGATCGCGGTCGTGATGATGTCGCCGACCACGGGGATCAGCCCGATCAGCCCGTCGATGCCGTAGCGGATGTTGGTGCCGGGCAGAATGAAGGCGACGTCAAGCAGCTTGGCGATGGCCTCGAGCCGCGCGATGCGTTGCTCGCGCGTGAGATTGCCGAACGGGTTGTCCTTGCCGAATTCAAAGCGAAACTCGCGAAAGCCCTGGTCGAGCGTCTCCGGGCGGATCTCATGCCCTTCCTGGTCGATGATCGGTCCGCGCGCTTCACTGCCCGTGCGCGAACGGCTTCCGGAACGGGACTTGCGGGGCACAAGAATGTCGTCGTCGGACATGGTCATAACCTGAGCGAAACGCGCCAACGCGGCGGAGGTTGCTGCACCGTGCCTGAACGCCGCGCGTTCAGGTCGGTGCCGCCGCGGATTGCGGCTCCTCGACATATCTATGCACGAGCCAGGAGGAAAACACCGACGGCACGAAGCCGACCATGCCGTACAGGATGAACTGCACCACGCCCGAATCCGGCCCGCGCGAGCTGTAGGTCAGCGAGGCCAGCACGAAGGCGAACAAGCCGACAAGGAGCATCCGCAAGACGGGGCCGATCCGGCGGATGTGGATTAGGATGTCGTCGACCGCGCCGATCATCAGCGAGGGCAGGAAGCCGAACAGATAGCTGTATTGCAGGGTCTTGAAGAACACCGCGAACAGCTTGCCGACCTCACCGAGACTGGTCTGGGTCCAATAGCCGGACTGATAGGTCGTGGTCAGCAGCAGCAGGAACCCGCCGACGAACGGTCCAACCAGCGCAAACACCAGATAGCGTTTCATCAAATTCCCTCACACATCGGCCCGTTATAGCAGCGCCGCGGGAACCTTGAACAGCGGGGCGGCGTCCGCCTCGAGGGGAACAAGTTGGCGAGGCGACAGTTCAGACAGGACCTAAATCATCCCTGTCGGACAGGAGCCGCCGATGTCCCGTAAATTTCTTCTGGCGACGATCACGCTGGTCGCCCTGAGCGGCCTGCCGGGCGCGCCCGCTTTCGCCCAAGGCCACATGGGCACGCCGCAGGAACAGAACGCCTGCTCGCGCGATGCGTCGCGGCTGTGCCGCAAGGAACTCGGCAATGACAGCGCAGTGCAGAGCTGTCTGCAGGCCAATCGGGCCAAGCTGTCGAGATCATGCAGCAAGGTGTTCGCCAGCCACGGCATGTGAGGATCGGAAACAGCCCTGTGAACGGAGAGTGAAGCCATGCTGCGCGACGAACAACTCTCGATCCTCAGGGACATCAGCCAGTCCGTTGCCTTCGCCGACGACCGCCAGGGCAAGATCGGCGAGCTGATCGCCGATGGCTATGTGATGAAGGACGGCGATCTGTTCGAGCTCACGGCGAAGGGCGTCACGGCGGTGGAGGAACATGCCGCTTCGCTCGGTGCTGATGATGCGGAACAGGCGAGCGCATCATCCGACCGGCTGATCTGATCGCGCCATCTCGCGTGCTGCGTGACGTGCGTGCAACAATTGCGAATTCATTTGCGATGACCATTGCAGGCCCGTGACAATGGCGCATACTTCGCTCGGGCGGCGCAGCACTTTCGATTCGACATCAAGTAATCGAGCGACCACATGCGGGATCAAGATCCCGGCGTGAAGGCTGTGACGTGCGGCAGATCAAGCCGCGTGCGGCGCCCCAAAACCAAGCGGCTCAAGCCCAGGGAACTCGGGGACCCATCCATCATGACACGCTATCAGACCATCGCTTCGCTGTTCGCCTTCTCCGCTGCCATCGCACTCCAGACATCGCCCGGCCTCGCCTTCTCCTCCGAAGCGCAGCAGATGTGCTCGGCCGATGCGATGCGGCTGTGCTCCAGTGAAATCCCTGATATCCCGCGCATCACCGCCTGCATGGTCAGGAACAAGGCCCAGGTCAGCCCCGGCTGCCGCGCCGTGATGGACCGCGAGCACGCCGCCGCCGCGGCAGCCCGCAAGCGGGAAGCTGCGGCGAAGTAGCTGGAGGTCATTCCGGGGCGCGCGAAGCGCGAGCCCGGAATCCATTCCTCTACGTCACGTGCTGCGCAATGGATTCCGGGCTCGTGCTTCGCACGCCCCGGAATGACAGCAGCAGCTTAGTCGCCCCACTGCGCGAAGGCGTCGTTGAAGGCGCGCTCGCCGGGGGCGCCCTTCTCGATGGCGATGATGGCGCGGCGCTGGTTGGCGTAGACCAGGGGCACGTCGAACCAGGAACGCTCCTTCAGGAGCTGCACGTTGCGGGCGCGGTCGGCGTCGACATTGGAGAGGCCGACCAGGAAGAAGCCGTCGGTGACCTTGACCGCGAGGCCCGCGAGCGGCGTGCCGCGCGCCTGCTCGTTCGACTTCATCAGGATGCCCGGCACGTTGGAGACGCTGCCGCCCGGAAAATCCGGCGGCAGGATGAAGGTCAGCTCCGCGGTGTGGCTCGCCGGCAGCGAGGAGTCGGTATTGCGGCGGAACGACATCGTCATCTTGAACTTGCGGTCGGGAATCTCGATCTCGGCGCGCACGGCGACGTCGGCCTTCTGGTTGCCCGACGCCTTGATCGGCTCGAGCCGCCACACCACCGAGCCGACATATTGCTTGCCCTTCGGATCGGACGGATCCTCGTCATAGAGCACGACCTTCTGCGCCACCGGCGCAACCGGCTGGTCGCTGGCCGAGGGCTGGCCGACGCGGTCGGGGATCTTCGGCTTGCTCTGCGGCTGCGACGGATCCTTCGGCGCTTCCACCACCTGGGTCGGCGAGGACTTGAACAGGTTGGTGGCGATCTGGAGCAGCGGCTTGCCCCAGAGGATGCCGGCGCCGATCAGGATCAGCACGATACCGACGGCGATCGCGCTCTTGAACGGGAACGCGGAGCCGCGGCGCTTGGGCTTCTTGGCGTCGCGGTCGAGGACGGGGATGTGCGGGCGCGGCGAAGGCGGCTGCGGCGTGTAGCGCTCGGCCTCCTCGATCGACTCGTCATAGGAATAGGGCGCGTCCTGCTCGCCGGCGCGGTTCTCCAGGCTCGGCTCGAGCCGGTCGAATTCCGGCGAGGGCGAGGGCACGTTGGCATAGGTGCGGCGCGCAGCGCGGTTGGCCTGTGCGGCCGCGCCGCCGAGATCGTTGGCGTCGGCCGTGATGTCGCGGAAGCCGCGCACGCCCGGGGCCGGCGGCAGCGCCGGCGGGGGACCGATATCAGGCGGACGGCGCCCACCGGCACGATCGCGGCCGGCCGGTGGCGGTGCCGGCGGCTCCGGCATCGGCGGCGGCGCGGAGGGACCCGGCTGGCGCGGCGCGTCGAAACGCGGCGCGCGCGGCGGACGCTGGGCGTCGCCCTGGTCATCGACGTTGAAGGACGGGCGGTCGGCCCGCGGCGGCGTCGGGGCCGGACGGGTGCGCGGCTGGGGTGGGGGCGGGCTCGCCTCGGTGGCACGGGTGCTGGCGCGGCGGAAGGCATCGCCGCTGCCGCTGCCGCCGGTGCGGCCGCCGCCGCCACCGGGGCGCGAGGCGTCGCGGGCGCGCTGGGCCGCCTCCGATTCGACCTTGCGGACGGCCTCTTCCAGCGACAGCCGTTCGCGGGTGATCTCGGATTCGGAGAGCGGCGGCTGCACGCTGCGCAGCTGCGCGATCAGCGCCGTGCGCGCCCGCTCATAGAGCGCGCGACGGCTTTCGCCGGGAGCGTTGGGGTCCAGGGCGGCAATAGCGCGGGCGATCAGCGGATAGTAATCAGCCATTTCTACTCAACTATGCGCGCGTCCCGGTAAGATATCGTTAAGCCTCAAACGGATTTTGCACCAGGATAGTATCCTCGCGTTCGGGGCTGGTGGAAAGCAGCGCGACCGGGCACCCCACCAATTCCTCGATCCGGCGGACATATTTGATGGCCTGGGCCGGCAGTTGGGCCCAAGACCGTGCATTGGCGGTCGGCTCCTTCCAGCCCTCGATGGTCTCGTAGATCGGCTCGACCCGGGCCTGGGCGCCCTCGCCGGCCGGGAAATGGTCGATCTCCACGCCGTCGAGCCTGTAGCCGGTGCAGACCTCGATCGAATCGAAGCCGTCGAGGATGTCGAGCTTGGTCAGCGCGAGGCCATTGATGCCGCAGGTGCGGACCGCCTGGCGGACCAGCACGGCGTCGAACCAGCCGCAGCGGCGGGGCCGCCCGGTGTTGGTGCCGAACTCGCGGCCGCGCTCGCCGATCTTGCGACCGATCTCGTTGTCCTGCTCGGTCGGGAACGGGCCCTGGCCGACGCGGGTCGTGTAGGCCTTGCACAGGCCGAGCACGTAGCCGACCGCGCCCGGCCCGAGGCCGGCGCCGGTCGCGGCCTGCGCCGCCACCGTGTTGGACGAGGTGACGTAGGGATAGGTGCCGTGGTCGACGTCGAGCAGCGCGCCCTGCGCGCCCTCGAACAGCATGCGCTTGCCGGCGCGCCGCTCGATGTCGAGCAGGCGCCACACCGTCTCGGCATAGGGCAGCAGCTGCGGCGCCATCGCCATCAGCTCTTTCAGGATCACCGCACTGTCGAATTCCGGCAGGTTGAGGCCGCGGCGCAGCGCGTTGTGGTGCGCCAGCAGGCGGTCGATCTTGTGCGGCAGCGTCTGATGATCGGCAAGATCCATCAGGCGGATGGCGCGGCGGCCGACCTTGTCCTCATAGGCCGGTCCAATGCCGCGGCGGGTGGTGCCGATCGCGGTCGCGGCGCTCGCGGATTCGCGGTGCGCATCGAGCTCGCGGTGCAGCGGCAGGATCAGCGTGACGTTTTCGGCGACGCGCAGGTTGTCGGGACTGACATCGACGCCCTGCGCCCTGAGCTTGGTGACCTCGTCGAGGAAGGCAGCGGGGTCGAACACCACGCCGTTGCCGATCACCGACAGCTTGCCCTCGCGCAGCACGCCGGAGGGCAGCAGCGCCAGCTTGTAGGTCTTGCCGTTGATGACCAGCGTATGGCCGGCGTTATGGCCGCCCTGGAAGCGGACGACGATGTCCGCCTGCTCCGACAACCAGTCGACGATCTTGCCCTTCCCTTCGTCGCCCCACTGGGCGCCGACGACGACAACGTTGGCCATTCGCGGGTAATCCCTGTTCAATCTGTCTCAAGGAGGCATGATCCTCGCGGAAAACCGGTGCCCACTTTTCCGGGATCATGCCTGATGCCCAGCCAATCCGCGGCCCAGGACCGCTCGCACGCAAGGCAGCCAACCGGATAAAGGAAGCGGCCCCTCTAGGCAAGCAAGAACGGGGCTTTTTCGAGGTCCAAAGGCCGGTCCAAGCCTTTGATATCCCCTTAAAATCTCGCAACCTTTGGGGCCGGCGCCAGGGCTTCGACCAAAGCCTGAGAAGCCGCCTTCGCCGCTGCATGGTCGCGATGCATCCGCCCCCCGTTGATGCAACCGCGATTTCCGTGTCTTTGAGCCAAGCCGGGCGATTGAAGCCGGCCCGGATATCGCCGGGCCGGGGTCCCGGCGCATGACGCGGGGCCATAACAACCACAATGTCCGCCACCGGCCAGACCACGAGCGCCGACGCATCCGGTCACAACTGGGTCGCCAACCAGCCTTATCTGCTGCTCAGCATCACCGCGCTGTGCTGGGCCGGCAACGCCATCGTCGGGCGGCTTGCCGCGGGCCATATCCCGCCGGTGACGCTGTCGTTCCTGCGCTGGCTGTTCGCCTTCCTGCTGGTGCTGCCGTTTGCCTGGAAGCATCTGGTGCAGGACTGGCCCGCGATCCGTGGGCGGCTCGGCCTGATGGTCACGCTCTCGATCACCGGCATCGGCGCCTTCAACACGCTGCAATATTGGGCGCTCGAGCACACGCAGGCGCTCAACACGCTGCTGCTGCAGTCGGCCGCGCCGCTGCTGGTGGCGCTGTGGTCGCTGGTCATTCTCGGCATCCGCCTCACCGCGGCGCAGGCCTTCGGCGTGCTGCTGTCGATGTGCGGCGTGCTGACCATCCTCCTGCATGGCGACTTCACCACGCTGTCGAACATCGAGTTCAACAAGGGCGATCTCATCTTCCTGCTCGCGCTGTTGATCTTCGCGCTCTATTCGGTGCTGAGCCTGAAGCGGCCGGCGATGCACGGCCTGTCGTTCCTCGCCTTCACCTTCGGTGCCGGCGCCGCATGCCTCATCCCGCTGGAGATCTGGGAGCTCTCCGCGCGTCCGGTGATGAAGCTGGATGCGCCGAACCTGCTCACTTTGTTCTATGTCGCGGTGTTCCCCTCGACCCTCGCCTATCTCTGCTTCAATCGCGGCGTGCGCCTGATCGGCGCCAACCGCGCCGCGCCGTTCTTCCATGTCGTGCCGGTGTTCGGCTCGATCATGGCGATGGCGTTTTTGGGCGAGCACCCGCAGGCCTTCCACTTCATCGGCTTCGCGCTGGTGCTGTCGGGTGTGTTCGCGGCGTCGAGGAAGCAGGCGGGCTAGTTCATTCCCTCTGCCCGCGGGAACGGCGAAGCACGCGCTGCATCACGAACGCGTCCAACATATTAGCCGCCGACGCCGCTCCTCGGCTCACGCGCGCATTGTAGCATTGCGGCCGCGTGGCTTGTGCCGCTACCGCAATCCGGCGCAAGCTCGTATCCGACACCCATGACGATTGCTTCGCCCGCGCCACCGGCCGCCAATCCGGCCAGCTGGCTCAACAACCAGCCTTATCTGCTGCTCAGCCTGAGCTCGCTGTTCTGGGCCGGCAACATCGTGCTCGCGCGCCATGTCGGCGCGCATGTGCCGCCGCTGACGATGACCACGATCCGCTGGTTCGGCGTGTTCCTGATCCTGTTGCCGTTCGCCTGGCCGCATCTGAAGCGCGACTGGCCCGCCTTGCGCAGGAGCCTGCCGCTGATGCTGTTCCTGTCGCTGGTGGGCTTCGCCTTCAACAACGCGATCTCGTACTGGGCGATGCAATACACCGAGGCGCTGAATGCGCTGCTGATCCAGTCGGCAGGTCCCCTGTTCGTGGCGCTGTGGTCGCTGGTGCTGTTCGGCGTGCGGCTGACCGGCGGGCAGCTCGCCGGCATCGCGATATCGCTGCTCGGCGTGCTGATCATCATCCTGCGCGGCGATCTCGCGGCGCTTGCAGGCATCAGCTTCAACCGGGGCGATCTCATGTTCGCCTACTCGCTGATCGCGTTCGGCCTCTACTCCGCCTACATCCCGCGCCGGCCCAAGGTCCACCAGCTGTCCTTTCTGTCCTTCACCACCTGCTGCGGCGCGATGATGCTGCTGCCCACCGCGATCTGGGAGGCAATGAGCGGCAACGTCATGCATTTCGATGCGCTGACGCTGGCGACGCTGGGCTACATCCTGATCTTCCCGTCGACGCTGGCTTATCTCTTCTTCAACCGCGGCGTCGCGCTGATCGGCCCGAACCGGGCCGCGCCGTTCTTCCATCTGGTGCCGGTGTTCGGCTCGGCGATGGCGATCCTGCTGCTCGGCGAGAAGCTGCAGCCGTTTCACCTGATCGGCTACGCCCTGGTGCTCGCCGGCGTCGTAATCGCCTCACGCCAGGGCGCGGCGGCGAAGTAATTCCGCGCGACGGACGTCGGCACTGTCGTATCCCGGACAAGATGCAGCGCGCAAGCGGTGCATCGCAGATGCCGGGACCCAGTTTGCCGCAACATGGGCCCCGGTTCAGCAGCGCATCACGCCGCGAAGGGCGGCGCGCTGCACTGCGCCCGGGGCACGAGCGCGAGATGACTCCTGTCTTCCGATTTTTGCGAGGACAAGCTAGGTTCCCCGCCAACGAAAAAGAGGGAACGACCAGACATGCTTTCAGCGTTGATTCGAAACCTGCGCATCATCGGCACGGCCACGCTCTGCCTCGCCGCCGCGACCGCCGCCCAGGCCGACAATTACCCCAGCCGCAACATCACGCTGGTGCTGCCGTTCGCAGCCGGCAGCGGCACCGACACCACGACGCGGCTGATCTCGCAGCATCTGTCGCAGGCGCTCGGCGTCGGCATCGTGATCGAGAACAAGGCCGGCGCCAACGGCATGATCGCGGCGACCTATGTCGCGCGCGCCGCACCGGACGGCTACACGCTGCTGGTGACGACCAACACCACGCATTCGGCCAATCCCTATCTGCTCAAGAGCCTCACTTACGATCCGGTCAAGGATTTCACCCCGATCGCCCGCACCGGCGACCTGCCCTTCATGCTGGTCGTTCACCCCGAGGTCCCCGCCAAGACCGTCGGTGAGCTGGTCGCCTACGGCAAGGCCAATCCGGGCAAGCTGAGCTACGCCTCGGGCTCGTCCTCGGCGATCGTGTCGGGTGCGACCTTCGCGCACAATGCCGGGCTCGACCTCTTGCACGTGCCCTACAAGAGCTCGCCGCCGGCGCTCAACGACGTCATGGGCGGCCGCGTCTCGATGATGTTCGTGGATATCCTGACCGGCCTGCCGCACGTCAACGGCAACGCGTTGCGCGCGCTCGCCGTCACCACCAAGGACCGCACCCCGCTGGTGCCGAACCTGCCCTCGATGCAGGAGGCCGGCGTGCCCGATTTCGACATCTCGTCGTGGCAGGGCTATTTCGGCCCCGCCGGCATGCCCAAGGAGATCGTGACGCGGCTCAACGCCGAGATCCGCAAGATCGTCGAGAAGCCGGAGATCAAGGCCCAGCTTGCGACGCTCGGCATGGACGCCTTCTCCGGCACGCCGGAGCAGCTCGGCACGTTCGTGAACGAGCAGCTGGTGCTGTGGGAGAAGCTGATCACCAACGCGAAGATCGAGAAGCAGTGAAAGCAGGATGGAAAGCTCTTGAGGCGACGCGCAAGCGCCTCATATGGCGTCACTCCGCTCGCTTGGCCACATGCCCTTGCGCACCCGCGACGCAGGGGTCGGGCCAGGCGTCGAGAAGATCTGCTCGACTTCGCGGCGCATCGTATCGTGGCATTCGCAGGCCGCGGCCGCGAGCCGCAGCCGGTCGACCTCGATTTGACCCCGTCGCTCGGATCTAATCGCTCCGGACGCACGCAGATTGCGCATCAGCAGCGTCACCGTCGTACGTCGGACACCGAGTATCTGCGACAATGCCTCCTGCGTGAGGGGGAGAACGTCATGATCGAGGCGGTCGCGAAGGTGGAGCAGCCAACGCACCATGCGGGCCTGGACCGGATGCAGCGCATTGCAGGCCAGCCCGAACTGAAACTGGACCAGCATCGCCTTAACGTGAGTCTGGACCGCGTGGCGGATCGCGGGGCTCTGATTGAAGGCGGCGTGAAAGCGTGTCGCGGGCATCCGCGAGGCGGTGCCCGCCGCGCGAACGACGGCGGTAATCGCCGAAGGCGACGATCCCAGCACGGAGAGACTCCCCACAGCCCCCTCGCGCCCGACCGCTGCGGTGGCAACCGTCTGCCCGTTCGCCATATCGATCATCAACGAGATGGCCCCGCTATGGGGGAAGATGACGTGGTCGACCCGATCACCCGCTCGCGACAGCACCGCGTCCTGATCGAGCGTGACCACCTCAAGCTCGGGCGCGAGTAGATCAAAGTCCGCCGGCGGCAGTGAGACCAAAAGGCGATTGCGAACTGCGCCGGAATGAATCACTGCGGCCGACTCGCTGGGAGGCATGCAGCGCCTTCGCCATTCGAGGCAGCGTGGAACGGCGGCCCTATCATTTGCTTGAAACTACCTTCTGTACGCACAACAACATGCAATTCACCCAGAGTCGCTTTTGCCCTCATCGTCGGCCTCGCGATACGCGCGCGAGCAATGCCGAACTCGATTTGGATGCAAGCGCGCGCGACAAGAAACAACTGCAAAATGCGTATGGGTAACACCGTAGTGCGGCGCAGAAGTTCCAATTTCCAGCATGCGGCAAAAGCTGCTGTCATCCCGAAAGGGAGTCGAATTGGCGCGCGGCACACATCGTAATCGTTCGACAATGCACGCAAGCGGGCATCGAAAAGCAGTGAGAGTCACAGGACGCAGTCATCGCCCGCCTTGTGCGCAATAGCGCGCTGGGGCGGGCGATCCAGTATTCCAGAGACAGCGAGGCTAGAGCCGAAAGGCCGCGGCGTACTGGATGCCCCGCCCCCCGTGCGCAATTGCGCGCCAGGCGGGGCATGACTGACGACAAACTCAGATAAACTCAAAAGAAAAAGGTGGGCACGACGCTTTCGCGTCTTTGCCCACCCTACGAATTCAGCAAGAATTTACGCCGCACGCACCTTGGCGAGAAAGCCGTCCACCGCGTTGCGCAACGCGCCGGACTGACTGTCCAGCTCGCGGGCGTTGGTGAGCACGTCGCCGGCGGCAGTGCCGGTCGCTTCCGCGGCCGAGGTGACGCTGCCGATATTGGCGTTGATCTCGCTCGAGCCGGCCGCGACCGACTGGATGTTGCGGGCGATCTCGCGGGTCGCTTCGCCCTGCTGCTCGATCGAGGCGGAAATGCCCGCGGTGATCTCGCTCATCTCGGCGATGGTCTGGGTGATGCCGCCGATCGCCGCGACCGCATCGCTGGTCGAGGTCTGCATCGCCGCGACCTGGGCCGAGATTTCCTCGGTCGCCTTGGCGGTCTGGTTGGCGAGCGCCTTGACCTCGGAGGCGACGACAGCGAAGCCGCGGCCGGACTCGCCGGCACGCGCCGCCTCGATGGTGGCGTTGAGCGCCAGGAGATTGGTCTGCGCCGCGATCGAGTGGATGAGCTTGACCACCTCGCCGATCTTCTCGGCGCCGGTGGAGAGCTCCTGCACCGTGGCGTTGGTACGCTCGGCATCGCTGACAGCGCGGCTCGCAACTTCCGTCGAGCGTGTCACCTGGCGGGAGATTTCCGCAACCGAGCTCGACAGCTCTTCGGCCGCCGCGGCAACCGTGCCGACGTTGCCGGAGGCCTTCGACGAAGCCGCGCCGACCGTTGCCGCACGCGAGGAGGCGTCGCTCGCGGTCGCGGTCATCGATTGCGCGGTGGTCTGCATGCCGGCTGCGGCCGAGGAGACCGAGCGGACGATGCCGTTGACGCTGCGCTCGAAGTCGCTGGCGATCTCTTCCATCGCGCTGCGACGTTCCGCCGCGGCGCGTTCCTTGGCATCGGCCTCAGTCTTCTCGAGGTCGCGGATGCGGACCGCGTTGTCCTTGAAGATCTGGACTGTCGCGGCCATCGCGCCGACCTCGTCGCCGCGGCCGACGCCGGGAATGTCGCCCTCGAGCTTGCCGTCGGCGAGGTCCTTCATGCGCATGCCGAGCAGCGCCAGCGGACGGCTGATGCTGCGACCGATCAACCAGGCGACGCTGCCGGCAACGATGACGATGCCGAGCATGGCAAGGCCGAGCAGCCAGTAGACCGGGCCCATCTTGGCATCGATATCTTCGAGATAGGCGCCGGTGCCGAGATACATGTCGAAACCGGGGACGGCGACCGCATAGCCGAGCTTGCGGATCGGCTTCTCCTGACCGGGCTTCATGTATTCATAGAAGAGAAGGATATCGCCATTGGCCTTGACGCCGTCCATGATCTCGCGAGACAGCTTGCGGCCGTTCGTCTCCACATCCATGCGGTTCTGGCCGATCACCTTCGGATCGGGCGCAAGCTGCGTGATGCCGTCATATGTGGTGCCGAACAGATAGCCGGAGCCCTTGTCGTAAGTCATCGCGTTGCCGTAGCGGCGCAGTTCCGCAAACGCGGCGTCCTTGGTCATCTCGCCGGCATTCACCCGCTTCATCAGCGTCGCGGCATAGTTGCGTGCCAGCTCGACGATCGCCTTGGTCTGGTCGATGCGCGCATTCACCATCTCGCGCTTCATCAGATAGCCGGCGAGAACTCCGGAGATGCAAAGGCCGAACAAGGTGACGCCGACAAGGATGCCAAGCTTGGGGGCGATCTTCAGGTTGCTCAACTTCACGGGATAGCTCCGGCAAAAAAGGGATACGGGCACGCGAGTGAATCGATCGAAATTGAATCAACTTTTAGGGAGGGACCCTTAGCAAGTTACTTACGCGCCTCCGTAGAAGCCCCGACAATGCCGGCAAAACTGGCAATATTCATCGCTCCGGACAACCGGCAATTGTACGCACCCGGCTCGATTTCGCGTAAAAGACGCAAAGGCCCGGGAGAAGGCCGGGTCACAACAAGAAACAAAATCGGGAGCAGGAAATGCCGAAATATAGGGTGGTGACGCCGAAGGGCGCGAGCTTCACGGTCGCGGGCAGCGATTATTCCTTTGAGCGCGAGGCGCTCGATCCGATCGATGCCGAGATCGTCGAAGCTCCCGCCAACGAGGCCGAGTTCATCGCCGCCGCGAAGGATGCCGACGCCATCTATGCCAAGGGCATCCCGATCACCAAGACCATCATCGACAGCCTGCAGAGCTGCAAGGTCATCACGCTCGGCTCGGTCGGCGTCGACAGCGTCGACGTGAAGGCCGCCACCGCCCGCGGCATTCCCGTCACCAACATTCCCGACACCTTCATCGAGGAGGTCGCCGACCACGCCATGATGCTGCTGCTCGCCGGCTTCCGCCGCCTGGTCGAGCAGGACCGCATGGTGCGTGAGGGCCGCTGGGCCGAGGGCCGGCCGGCCCTGCTCAAGATCCCGAGGCTGATGGGCCAGACGCTCGGCTTCATCTCGTTCGGCCGCGTCGCGCGTGCGGTTGCGAAACGCGCCGCGCCGTTCGGCCTGCGCATGATGGCCTACGATCCCTTCATCCAGGAGACGCTGATGTACGACCACGGCGTCATCCCCGCGACGCTGAACGAGGTGCTGTCGCAATCCGACTTCGTCTCGATGCATGCACCCGCGCGGCCCGAGGTGCATCACATGCTGACCGAGAAGCACTTCCGGCAGATGAAGAAGGGCTCGATCTTCATCAACACCGGTCGCGGCGCCACGGTGGACGAGGAGAGCCTGATCAAGGCGCTGCAGGAAGGCTGGATCGCGCACGCCGCCCTCGACGTGCTGGAGAAGGAGCCGCCCTCGCACAACAATCCTCTGCTCGGCATGGAGAACGTGACCCTAACCGCCCATGTCGCCTCGGCCTCGGCACGGTTCGACGAGGCGCGCAAGCGCCGCGTGGGCTACGAATTGTCACTGGTGCTTCAGGGCATGTGGCCGGTAAGCTGCGTCAATCCGTCGGTGCTGCAGAACACCGCGCTCCGCCGCTGGCAGCCCGTCAGCATGGATCGCGGGCCGAACAGCTAGGCGGCCGGCGCGACAAGCGCCGGAACCGGAAGACCCTTCACCGGCGATCAACGCCGGGAAGGGAACATATAGGGAGGTACTGATGAGGAACGACATCACACGTCGTGATGCCTTGGCGCTGGGCCTGTCCGCTGCAACGCTCGTGGCCACCGGTGCTGCAGCGCAAACATCCAATATCAAAGCTGCCGACGTTTCGGCACCCAAGCTCGAGATCGAGAAGGGCGCATCGCTGCGCATGCTGCGCCCGGTGCGCTTCGTCCAGGCCGACGAGGACGTGTTCCGCGCCAACGCGGCGAAGTTCACCAAGGACACCGGGGTCGAGGTCAAGGTCGACTTCGTCGGCTGGGAAGACATCAACCAGCAGACCGCGGTGACCTCGAACTCCGGCGCCGGCCCCGACATCATCATCGGCTTCTCCGACGCGCCTCATATCTACATCGACAAGCTGATCGAGCTCACCGACGTCGCCGACTATCTCGGCAAAAAATACGGCGGCTGGCAGAACCTTGCGAAGGCCTATGGCAAGAAGGCCAAGAGCGACACCTGGATCGGGCTCCCGTTCGGGGCTACTGCCGGTCCCCTGATCTACCGCAAATCGATCCTCAAATCCGTCGGGTTCGACATGGTGCCGGAAGACCATGCCGGGTTCCTGGACCTCTGCAAGAAGCTGCACCAGGCCGGCAAGCCCGCGGGCTTTGCGCTGGGCAACGCCGTAGGCGACGGCAACGGCTTCGCGGACTGGATGATGTGGTCGCACAATGCCGCACTGCTGGATGAGGAAGGCAATGTCACCATCAACAGCAAGGAAACCATCGCTGCGCTGAAATACGTCAAGGAGCTCTATCCGACCTTCATCGCCGGCACGCCGTCCTGGAACGACGTCAGCAACAACCGCGCCTATTCCTCGCAGGAAATCTCGCTGACGGCCAACGGCGTCTCGCTCTACTTCTCGCTGAAGAACGATCCGGCGACTGCTTCCATCGCCGAAGACTCCGAGCATCAGTTGCTGCCGAAGGGTCTTGCGCCGAGGTCGCCGATGTCGGGGCTGACGCTGAACGCCATGGTGTTCAAGCACAGCCCCTATCCCAACGCGGCCAAAGCCTTCCTGCAATTCATGCTGGAGAAGGACCAGTACGAGCCGTGGCTCAACGCCAACAGCGGTTACTGGTCGCAATCGCTCGCGGCCTATGCCGATGCAGCGGTGTGGAAGGGCGATCCCAAGGTTGCGATCTTCAAGAACACGATGAACAACATCTATTACGCCGGCTACAAGGGGCCAATCTCGACTGCCACCGGCGCTGTTCGCGCGGACTATGTGACGGTGCAAATGTTCGCCTCGGTCGCCACCGGCGCGGCCACGCCGGAAGCCGCGGCCGCGGAAGCCGAGCAGCGCTGCAAGCGGTACTTCCGGCGGCAGGGCCGGTGAGAAGCAAGCACGTCGGACGTCATTGTGCCGAGCAATGACAAGCCGTCATTCCGGGATGGTGCGCAAGCACCAGACCCGGAATCTCGAGATTCCGGGTTCGATGCTGCGCATCGCCCCGGAATGACCTTGGAGCCCTGAAAAGACAAAGAGTCCGATGTCCGTAACCACTCTTTCAACGCACAGCGTCGTGGCCCGGCAGCCGAACTGGATCGTGCGGCTGTTCGACTACAAGCCGTTCCTGATCGTGATGTGCCTTGCGCCGGCGCTCGGGCTGCTCGCGGTGTTCCTGACCTATCCGCTTGGCCTCGGCATCTGGCTCGCCTTCACCGACACCACGATCGGACGGCGCGGCATCTTCGTCGGCCTCGAGAATTTCCAGTATCTGCTCACCGACCCCTTGTGGTGGAACGCGGTGTTCTACAGCGTGTTCTACACGGGGATCGCGACCTTCGGGAAGTTCGCGCTCGGCTTCTGGCTCGCGCTGCTGCTCAACAACCATTTCCCGTTCAAGAGCCTGCTGCGCGCCATCGTGCTGCTGCCCTGGATCGTGCCGACGGTGCTCTCGGCGCTGGCGTTCTGGTGGATCTACGATCCGCAATTCTCGATCATCTCGTACCTCCTGGTCGACGTGCTGCACTGGAGGTCGAGCAATATCGACTTCCTCGGCTCGCCCTGGCCGGCGCGCTTCTCGCTGATCGCCGCCAATATCTGGCGCGGCATCCCCTTCGTCGCGATCTCGCTGCTGGCGGGCCTGCAGACCATCTCGCCCTCGCTCTACGAGGCCGCGATGCTCGACGGCGCCAGCGCCTGGCAGCGCTTCCGCTACATCACCTTCCCGATGATGATGCCGATCCTCGCCATCGTCATGACGTTCTCGATCATCTTCACCTTCACCGACTTCCAGCTCGTCTACGCCATCACCCGCGGCGGCCCCGTGAACTCGACCCACCTGCTCGCAACGCTGGCCTTCCAGCGCGGCATCGCCGGCGGCGAGCTCGGCGAAGGCGCCGCGATCGCAGTGTCGATGATCCCGTTCCTGGTGTTCGCGACGCTGTTCTCCTATTTCGGCCTGGCGCGCCGCAAATGGCAGCAGGGAGAGGCCAATGACTGACTCCTTCGCGCAACAGAGCACTGTCGCCAACGCGAAAGCGGCGCCCGACACCATGGCCTGGGATTCCGGGCTGCGGCGGCTGATGATGATCTATCTGCCGCTCGGCTGCTTCGTGCTGATCCTGCTGTTCCCGTTCTACTGGATGGCGATCACCTCGTTCAAGCCGAACGCGGAGCTGATGAACTTCCGGGATAACAACCCGTTCTGGATCTCCTCGCCGACGCTCGCCCACATCAAGCATCTTCTGTTCAACACCGCCTATCCGCACTGGCTGAAAACGACGATGCTGGTTGCGATCGGCTCGACCACGCTGTCGCTTATCGCGAGCACGCTGGCGGCCTATGCGATCGAACGCCTGCGCTTCCGCGGCAGTCCCTATGTCGGCCTCGGCATCTATCTCGCCTATCTCGTGCCGCCGTCGATCCTGTTCATTCCGCTCGCCACCGTCGTGGTGCAGTTCGGCCTGTTCGACTCGCCGATTGCCCTGATCCTGGTCTATCCGACCTTCCTGGTGCCGTTCTGCACCTGGCTCCTGATCGGCTACTTCAAGTCGATCCCCTACGAGCTCGAGGAATGTGCGCTGGTCGATGGCGCGACGCGGCTCCAGATCCTGCGCCGGATCACGCTGCCGCTGGCCGTGCCCGGCCTGATCTCGGCCGGCATCTTCTCCTTCACGCTGTCCTGGAACGAGTTCATCTACGCGCTCGCCTTCATCCAGAGCGGCGCCAACAAGACCGTGCCGGTCGCGATCCTGACCGAGCTCGTCACTGGCGACGTCTACCAATGGGGCGCGCTGATGGCGGGCTCGCTGCTCGGCTCGCTGCCGGTCGCGATCTTTTACTCGTTGTTCGTGGATTACTACGTGTCGTCACTGACAGGTGCGGTAAAGGAGTAGATCGCGACTGCGGCCTTTCGCCCGGTTTCACAAAACTGCAATATGCGATCCGCATAAGGCGTCGTCCGCTAACAGGAGACGCACATGCGCGCGACTTTTCTCAGCACCGTCGCAACGATCATTCTCACCGCGAGCACCGCGCTCGCCCAGAACGAGGGCGAATTTCCGGCCAAGCTCGCCGGGCACGTGGTGATGCCGGCTGCCACCTTCATCGACGCACCGGCCGATGCGCCCGCCGATCTCAAGACCTCGGGCAAGTACACCACCGGCAAGCGCGTCGACGCGCTCGGCACCGTCATGGGCAAGTCCTATGAGCGTCCGACCGGCGTGTCGCTGCCGTTCAAGGGCCAGCCGCTGCAGGGCCATTCCGGCATCAAGACCATGCCCGACGGCAGCTATTGGGTGATCACCGACAACGGCATGGGCGCGCGCGCCAACTCGCCGGATTCGATGCTGTACCTCAACCGCTACAAGATGGACTGGGCGAACGGCAAGATCGAGCGCCTGGAGACCATCTTCCTGCATGATCCCGACAGACGCGTGCCGTTCCGCATCGTGCATGAGGACACCCAGAAGCGTTACCTCACCGGCTCGGACTTCGACACCGAAGGCTTCCAGATCATCGGCGAGAATTTCTGGATTGGCGACGAGTTCGGCCCCTACATCCTGAAGGCCGACAAGACCGGAAAAATCCTCGGCGTGTTCGAGACGGTTGCCGACGGCAAGCCGGTGCGCTCGCCGGACAACTGGGCCGTCGCGACGCCGGGCGCGCCTGGCGCGACCTATACCAACGTCAACCTCCGCCGCTCCAAGGGCTATGAGGGCTTCGCCTCGTCGAAGGACGGCAAGTTCATCTACGGCCTGCTCGAGGGGCCGCTGTGGGATGCCGACAAGAAGGACTGGGAGAAAGTCGACGGCAAGGAAGCTTCCCGCATCCTCGAATTCGACGTCGCTGCGGAGAAGTTCACCGGCCGCTACTGGCAATATGTGTTCGAGCAGAACGGCAACGCCATCGGCGACTTCAACATGATCGACCAGACCTCCGGCCTCATCATCGAGCGCGACAATGGCGAAGGCACCGCCGACAAGGCCTGCCCGCAAGGCCAGCGCGGCGAGAACTGCTTCCCCGACATCGCCAAGTTCAAACGCGTCTACAAGATCGAGCTCTCCGACGCCAATGTCGGCAAGCCCGTGCGCAAGATCGGCTACATCGACCTGATGAAGATCCAGGACCCCGACAAGAAGGCGAAGAAGCCGCTCAATGACGGCGTCTACACCTTCCCGTTCTTCACCATCGAGAACGTCGATCGCGTCGACGACACCCACATCATCGTCGGCAACGACAACAATCTGCCGTTCTCCTCCAGCCGCGATCCCAACAAGGCCGATGACGACGAGTTCATGCTGCTCGAAGTCGCGGACTTCCTGAAGGCGAAGTAGTCTCTTCAGTCGCGACACACTCCGCCGTCGTCCCGGCGAAAGCCGGGACCCATAACCCCGAACCGGAGTCGTGGCGCGAGATGGTGATGACGAATCTTCGTCAAACCCGACCCTGTGGTTATGGGTCCCGGATCAGCGCTCCGCTTCGCTGCGCTTGTCCGGGACGACGGCTGGGTTTGTGGGGACGGCGGGCTACCGCACGATAAAGTCCACGGGAATCGTAAAGCCCATCGAGCTGTTCTTGATCTCCGGCGGGATCGGCGGGAATGGCGCGGCCTGGTGGATCATCGACTGTGCCTTCGCATCGAACGCGGCAACGCCGGACGGGCTGATGCGGCTGGACATGACCTGGCCGTTGCGGCCAATCGTGAAACTCACCCGGACCAGCCCGCGCTGACCGTTACCGCCGGGCGGATAGGCGTGAAAGCGCATCAGATGCGCGCGGACGCGCTGATTGTAGGTCGCAACCAGCGTCGCAACCTCGCCTGAGCTCATGGCGGATGCCATCGGCGCCTCGCGCTCGGCGCGCGGCGGCGCGCTGGTGCGCGGCGCGGGCGGCGCGTCCGACGGCTTCTTCGCCTCGCGGCGAACCACCTTGGGCTTCTCAGGCGCCGGCTTTTCGACCGGCACGATCTTCGCCGGTTCGGGCTTGGCAGGTGTCGGCTCAAGCTTCTGCTCCGGCGGCGCGACCACCTCCGGCTTTTCCTGCGGCGGCGTCGGCGCGATGGTCTCCTCGACGGCCTGCTGCTGCACCGGCTCCGGCGGCGAGGCGTCAGCCTCCTGCATCACCGGCCCCGGCGCGACCTCTTCCGGCGTCGCCTGCGGCGCCGAGGTCACCGGCGACATGTCGACCATGATGGCCGGCAGGCTGACGCCCTGCTCCGGTGGCGACTTGGTCCAGCTCATCGCCAGCGACGCGGCGGCCACATGCAACGCCACGATCACCGCGCCCGATACGCCCCAGCGCGCGGTTTCGCGCTCGCCAAGCGGCTCGTGCAGGGCAAAGGCGTTCGCGGCCATCAGCTGCGTCCGTCGAGGCCGACCAGAGCGACCTTGAGATAGCCGGCATTGCGGAGGGTGTTCATCACTTCCATCAGGTCGCCGTAGCTCACGGCCTTGTCGGCGCGCAGATAGATGCGCTCGTCCTTGCGGCCCTTGGTGGCGGCCTCAAGTGCCGTGGCGAGACTCTCACGGCCCATCGCGTCCTCGCCGACGGCAACGGTGAGATCCGGCTTCACCGTGACGAAGACCGGCTTGTCCGGTCGCGGCGCCGGCTCGGCTGCGGTCGCCGGAAGATCGACGCCGATGTCGACGGTGGCGAGTGGGGCTGCGACCATGAAGATGATCAGCAGCACCAGCATCACGTCGATGAACGGCGTGACGTTGATCTCGTGGGTGACGTCGAGATCGCCGGGGTCACCGCGCTTGAGCGGCGAACGTGCGCCGAGCTTCACAGCCATGGCCTACTCCGCCGCCCGAGCCAGGCGGAACTCCCTGTGGTCGCGTTGCCGGCTGACCAGCAGCATCAGCTGTGCCGAGACGTCGCCGAGCAGCGCGCGATAATTGGCGATGCCGCGGACAAGATGATTGTAGATCACGACCGCCGGAATCGCAGCGACGAGGCCGAGCGCGGTCGCAAGCAGCGCCTCCGCGATGCCGGGCGCGACCACCGCGAGGCTGGTGGTGTGGCTCTCGGAGATGCCGATGAACGAGTTCATGATGCCCCAGACGGTGCCGAACAGGCCGACGAAGGGCGCGGTGGCGCCGATGGTCGCGAGCACGCCGGTGCCGCGCGCGATCTGCCGCGACATCGCCGCCTCGACGCGCTCCAGCCGCAGCGCCACGCGCTCCTGAAGGCCGTCATCGATGATGCCGCCGGAGAGCTCCGCCTCCTTCGCGCAGGACTGGATGAGCTGGGCGACGGCATCGTGCGCATCGCCGGTCCGCTCCGCCGCCTCCGCCAGCTTCATTCGGCCTTCGAGCGCGCGCGTGCGCGCTACGACGAGCGCGCTCTTGCGGCGCAGCTCAATGCTCTTGGCGAGCCACACCGTCCACGTCACCAGCGAGGCAATGGCGAGCCCGACCATGACCGTCTTCACGACGATGTCGGCACCGAGAAACATGCCCCAGGGCGACAGATTGCGCGGCAACAGCGCCTCATCGATCGCGAAGGCCGGCGCGGGCGCAAGCGCCAGCGCGGTTGTTAGGATCACGTGCCGAAGCCTGGACTTGCTTTGCATCCTGATCTCCCGACAGAAAAGAAGCTACGCCACGATCCGGTTCGCGAGCTGCCGGAACCGCTCCAGCTGGTCGCTGCGCAGCGCGCGGGTCTCGTCGCGGCCGACGAACACCTTGAACATGATGCCGCCGTCGGCATTGACGAAGGCGATGAAGGCCGAGCTCTTGCCCATGAAGGGCCGCTCGACGAAGGCAACGGCCGCGCAACGCTCGTGGCGGAGATGGCCGTGCAGGCCCTTCGGCTGCATCAGGTTGAAATAGCCGCGGCCGATCTCGCCCGCGGGCACGGCCCCGGTGAACTCGAAGATCGCATCATCGGTGTGGACGATCAGCGTGACCTCGCCCCATTCCGCGATGTCCTGCATGGCGGCGGCGAAATGCTCGCCGCTGCCGATGCGCAGCATGGACGACGGCAGCGCCTCGATCACCGCGCGCGGCGTGACCTTGCGCTCGCGCGCGACGTCCTCGATTACCGCGCCGGGATTGTCGGCCATGTACGCCTTGAGATCGGCGAGATCGGTGTTCAGCATGTCCGGCTCCCTTTCGTGGTCAGCCGCGGTCTTAAGCGGCCGCGCTCGCCTTGCGCTCGGTCATGATGACCTCGAACCCCTCGAACCTGGGGTGGCCGAGATAGAGACTTTCGCCGGTCTTGTTGTCGGCACGCGCATGCGCGCGGCGGAATTCCTCCGAACGCGTCCAGGCCTCGAAGGCCGCCTTGTCGACCCACACCGTATGCGAGGAGTACAGCGTGTGGTCCTCGGCGACCGGTCCCTTGAGCAGATGGAATTCGACGAAACCGGCCATGCTGCCGAGACAGGATTCGCGGGTGCGCCAGACGGTCTCGAACGCGGCTTCCGAGCCGAGCTTCACCTGGAAACGATTCATGGCGATGAACATAAAGGTCTCTCCTTGTTATCAAGACGAATTGTTATCAAGACGAAAACGCGCCGAAGCCGCGCTGGAGCATCAGCGCGGCCCGGCGGAAGTTTATGGTGTTGCGGCGCCTTCCGGCTTACGCACCTCCGAAGTGGATCTTCATGCCGGCCTTGTAGACCCGGCCCGGTCCCGGGCTGGTCCACAGCACGTCGTTCTGCGACGTGCCGTCGGTCGAGCTGCCGGGAATGGCGTAAGGCCGGTAGTACTGGTTCAGGAGATTGTCGATCGAGGCCGAGAACACGATGTCCCTGGTCGCGTTGTAGGTCAGGTAGAGGTTGACCAGATCGTAGCCGGTCGACGGGATGTAGTTTGCGGGCACATCGTTGTTCGGACCGTACGAAGCCCACTGCGCCGACAGGATCAGGGTGCGATCGAGCAGGCGGACACCGCCGGTCGTGACGACCTTGGTCGGGGTGATGGTCGCGAGCCCGATATTGGTCTGGACGTTCTTGCCCTTGATGTAGTGACCAGCAACGCCGATGAACCAGTCGCCGGCATCGTACATGGTCTCCGCCTCGAAGCCCTCGATGCGGGCATTGGCGATGTTCTGGTACTGGTAGAACTGGCTGAACGAGCCGAAGCCGGTCGGGACCGGTGTCGAGGCGACGAGGTCGATGTAGTCGGAGACGTCGTTGCGGAAGAGATTGATCTTGCCGCGGAACGAGTCGTTTGCGCTGAAGATGTTGTCGTACTTCAGATTGAACCCGACTTCCTTGTTCTTGCCGACTTCGGGACGAAGGTTCGGATTGGGCAGGAAGCAGAACAGGCCGACGGTACCGTCTGGGCAAGGGAAGAAGGCCGGTCCGCCACCGGTCGCATGCGCGCCGGAGATGACGGTTTCAGTGATCGACGGAGCGCGGTAGCCTTCGGCATAGCTGACATAAGGCTGGAATCCGGCGACGGGCGTGACACCCAGGGTGATCTTGGGCGAGAAGCGATCTCCACCCGCGCTGGTCTTACCGGAGTCCAGATCATAGCGGTCATAACGGAGCGCGCTCACCGCCTCGAACCAGGTGTTGTAATTCTGCTTCAACTGAATGAAGCCGCCCGACACGGTGCGGATGCCGCTCGGCGTGGTGATGTTGGAGTTGCCGCGGCTATCGGTCGTGATCACGTCGTCCTGGAAGGCGTCGACACCCCAGGTGACGGCATTGCGCCAGTCGCCGACATTGAAGCGCGTGGTGTTGTTGACGTCGATGCCGTAGGTGTTGAGGACATAGCCGCGCTTGTCGCCGACGCAGCCGGAGATGTTGTTGCCGAAATTTCCCGTACCACAAAGGGCCGCGCCCGCGGTCGAATAGTGATAGGTCTTGGTCTGGTCGTTATCGACGCGATTGCCGTAGACCGACATGTGCCAGTCGAACAGGTTGTCGCTCGGCAGCGCATAGTTCCAGGTGATGGTGCCGGTGTAGTTCTTCGCATCGGAGGCGTAGACGGATGAGCCCTGATAGAGCGCACGCTGTGCCGCGGTTGCCACCGGACCGCGATTGAGCTGGCCGATGTCGTATTGATAGTCCTGGAACACCGCGCCGAACTTGACCTCGTGACCGAGAGCCGGCCGCACGGTGAGCTTCATCAGCCCGGCCTCGACCTGGTTGCCGGTGTTGCCGACCTCGGTGCCGTTGCCGTCCTTGTAATTGCCTTGCGTGCGGTAGACCGCGCCGCCGAAGATATCGACATCGGGCGTGGCGCGGACGCCGCCGAACACCGAGCCGAGGCCACGATTGTTGTTGGTGCCGTAGGAGCCGGAGAGATCGACGCCCCAGCGCTCGCCGGGACGCAGCACGTCGTTGATGTCCTTGGTGCGGAACGAGACCAGGCCGCCGATCGCGCCGGAGCCGTAGATGTTGGCGGTCGGGCCGCGCACCACGTCGACGCCGCCGATCAATTCAGGATCGAGGAAGAAGGAGCCGTTGGCGTTGTGGCCGGTGCGCTGGTAGTTCTGCCGCGCGCCGTCGACGACGACCGCGACGCGTCCGAAATCCTGCAGGCCGCGAATGTTGATGACCGTCGCGGGATCGTCGCCGCGCTCCTGGAACGACACGCCGGGCACCGCATAGAAGATACCCGACAACCGGTTCGGCTGAATCCCCTGGATCTGGTCGAGCGAAATGGAGCTGACGGGCGCAAGCGAGTCGATCGCGCGCTCCTTGGTCTTCGTGGCGGCAGCCGTGATCGTATCGAGCGCCTGGACGCCGACAACGACCTGCGCGCGCGCATCCCGCACGCCGGCGCTGGCCTGTTGCTGATCGGCTTGCGGCTTGGCCGGCTTGCGGCTGGCCCGTTTCGAGGACGCGTTTTCGGCCTGCGGCGATGCAGTCTGCGCGAGACCACTCTCCGTCATCACTGCCGCAATTGAAACCACCGACGCGCCCAAAATCAGGGCGCGCGAATACCTAGCCCCGTCAGCCATATCAGCCCCAGCCTGCACTTCACTTCAGTTTTGTTGTCTTCTGGCTGGCGTGCGCCGCACGACGCGGCGACTGGCTGGCTGATTTTCTCAAGAGGCGGACATGCCGTCCGCTGCCATATTTGGTTACGTGGCAACACTCTGACGGTCAATGACGCCAGGTTGCAGTTTATATCAATTGTAAATTGCTGCCGTTGGAATGCGCCTGATGCCGCCTATACAAGCAGGCGGCATCTGAATTTACGAAGGCGCATCACACCCAATATGTCGGCAACATCAGGAGATAACAGCGGCGACGCGGCAGGGCCGACACAAAGCCCTTCTGTAACAAGGAGAACTCTCACCATGCGGGGAAGCCGGATCGACAGCCGCGAGCTGTTCGCGCATGAGCGCGAGATCATCATCGCGCATGGCGAGGACAGCTATCGCCTCCGCCTGACCTCGCAAAACAAGCTGATCCTGACGAAGTGAACAGTCATGACATTTTGTCGCACCCTCGCAAACCTCCTGCTATCAGGCACGATCGCGTTCGCGTCCACCGCGCATGCCGCCGGCATCACGGTGCATGATGCGCGCAATCGCGACGTCACTGTTGCCGATTACGCGCGCACGGTCTCGATCGGCGGCGCGATCACCGAGATCCTCTATGCGCTCGGGCTGGAAAGCCGGCTGGTCGGCGTCGATACCACCAGCCTTTATCCGGCGGCGGCGCTGCATGACAAACCCAATGTCGGCTACATGCGGCAGATCTCGGCCGAAGGCGTGCTCGGCCTCAACCCGACGCTGATCCTGGCGATCCAGGGCTCCGGCCCGCGCGAGACCATGGACATCCTGGAGACGGCGAAGGTGCCGCTGGTGCTGGTGCCCGAGACCTTCTCCGAGGACGGATTGATCGAGAAGATCAAGCTCGTCGGTCACGCCATGGGCGTCGATTCCCGCGCCGAGTGTCTCAGCGCCGCGGTCGGCGCCGATCTCGCCCAGCTTCGCGCACTGCGTGCCAAGGTGACGAAGCCCGTGCGCGTGATGTTCGTGATGTCGCTCCAGAATGGACGTGCGATGGTCGCCGGCCACAAGACCGCCGCCGACGAGATCATCCAGCTCGCCGGCGCCGCCAACGCGGTCGACGATTACGACGGCTACAAGATCATCGGCGACGAGGCGATCGTGGCCGCAAAGCCCGAATTCGTGCTCTCGATCGAGCGTGGCAAGGATTCGCTGCAGGCTGACGCGGTCTACACGCATCCCGGCTTTGCGCTGACGCCGGTCGCGGCCAACAAGAGCTTCATCACCATGGACGGGCTTTATCTGCTCGGCTTCGGGCCGCGGACGGCGGCGGCGGCGCGCGATCTCTCGGTCAAGCTCTATCCGGCGCTGGCCGAGCGCGGCGCATTCACGTCGGCTCTGTCGGCGGCGAATTGCCGACAATGAGCGTGGCGGTCGGGACCGAGGCACGGAGCCTGCGGCGACATGCAGGACGACGGTCCGCATCGTTCGCGATTCCCCTTCTGCTTGCGGTGCTGTTCGCCACCGCCATCGTCGCCCTGACGGTCGGCGCCGCCGGCATCCCCCTCTCCCGGCTGCCTGCCGCACTCGGCTTCACCAGCAACACCACCGCCGATGCCATGACGGCGCGCGACCAGCTCGTGCTGTGGTCGATCCGCATCCCCCGCATCGTGGCGACGGCGATGGTCGGCGGCTTGCTCGCCGCGGCCGGCGCGATCATGCAGGGACTGTTCCGCAATCCGCTCGCCGATCCGGCCCTCGTCGGCGTCTCCAGCGGCGGCGCGCTCGCAGCAGCGAGCGCGATCGTCTTCACGGATTCACGCTTTGGCGAGGCGCTGCGCTTCCTCCAGACCGAGCTGTTGCCGCTCGCCGCCTTCGCGGGCTCGCTGGCGACGACCGCCATTCTCTACGGCATCTCCAGCCGCTCGGGACGGACCTCGATTGCGATCTTCCTGCTTGCCGGCGTCGCCATCACCGCAATCGCCAACGCGGGCATCGGGCTTCTCGTGTTCATCGCCGACGACCGCCAGCTGCGCGACATCACGTTCTGGCTGCTCGGCTCGATGAGCGGCGCGACCTGGACCAAGGCCGCCGTGCTCGCGCCAGTCCTTGTTATCGGACTCGCAACTTGCGCCTTCATCGCCCGCGGCCTCGATTTGCTGGTGCTCGGCGAGGCCGACGCGTTTCACGGCGGGGTCGATGTCGAGCGTCTCAAACGGGTCTCGATCGTCATGGTCTCGGCCATGACCGGCGTCGCCGTGTCGATCAGCGGCGTCATCGGCTTCGTGGGCATCGTGGTGCCGCATCTGCTCCGCCTTGTCATTGGACCGGCGCATCGGCTGCTGCTGCCCGCCTCGGTGCTGCTCGGCGCGATCCTGATGGTCGGCGCCGACACGCTGGCGCGCACCATCGTCGCGCCCGCGGAGATGCCGATCGGCATCCTGACCGCGGCGGTCGGCGCGCCTGTCTTCCTCGGCATCCTGCTGCGCCAGCGCGGGCTCGCCGCGCTATGAGCGCCGTGATCGAGGCACGCGGCCTGGTCAGGCGCGCCGGCCGCGCCACGCTGCTCGACGGCGTCGGCCTGACAGTTGAAGCCGGCGAAATGGTCGCCATCATCGGCCCGAACGGCGCCGGCAAGTCGACGCTGCTGCGGCTGCTCTCCGGCGATCTCCGTCCGAGCCAGGGCGAAGTACGGCTGAAGCAGCGCGACATCGGCAGCTACACCCCGCGCGAGCTTGCCGCGCGACGCGCCATGCTGTCCCAGCACATCAACGTCACTTTCCCCTTCACCGTCGCGGAGATAGTGCTGATGGGCGCCGGCGAGCGCAGCTTGCGTGAGGCCGGCCCGCTCGTCGACGCAGCGCTCGACGAGGTTGGGCTATCGCATTTCGGCGAGCGGCAATTGCCGACGCTGTCGGGTGGCGAGCAGCAGCGCGCCCATTTCGCCCGCGTGCTGGTGCAGCTCGCCTGCGGCGAGGCCGAGCATGGGCCGGGGCTTCTGCTGCTGGACGAGCCGACCTCGAGCCTCGACCTGCGCCACCAGATCGACCTCGTCGAAGCGGCGCGCCGCCGCGCTGGCAGCGGCACCGCCGTGATCGCGATCCTGCATGACCTCAATCTCGCGATCCGCTTCGCCGACCGGCTGATCGTGCTGAGCGGCGGCAAGCTCGCCGCCGACGGCCCGCGCGCAGAGGTCGTCACGCGCGAGAGGATCCGCGACATCTTTGAGATCGACGCCGTCGTCCACCAGGCCGACGGCGTGCCGTACGTGCTGCCGCAGTCGATGCGGGCGGCGCTGCCGCCGCGATGAAGGTGCGCTCCCTCCCCCGCTTGCGGGGGAGGGCTGGGGAGAGGGTGTCTCAACAACGAAGGCTCCCCCAGAGGAAAGAGCCCTCACCCCAACCCTCTCCCGCAAGCGGGAGAGGGGCGCACCTCCTTCGAGGCGACCTACCCCGCCGGCACGATCACCATGCCCTTGTCCTTCGGCCAGCGAATGCGCCAGGCGAAGTTGATGTCCTTGACTTCACCGGGCTTGGCGTCGAACGACCATTCCAGCACGCCGCGCTTGTCGCGGATGTTGCTTGCGGTCGGCGAGGTGGTGGAGGGTAACATCTCGACGACGATGTCCTCGTTCTCGCTGACCGGCAGCTGATCCTCGATCGCAACCTTGATCGGGAAGTCGTGACCGTTGCGAACGGTGGTCTTGAACGAACGCTCGTCGGTCTTCGACGTCGTGACCAAGAGGCCCGCCGAGCCTTCGTTGCGCTTCAGCACCGCGCGCTCGATCTTGACCTTGTCGTCGGCCCCGAAACCGAGCCGCACGATGTCGTCCTTGGCCGAGGCAGCGAGCTTGCCGCGGCCGACAAAGACGCCGTCGCGATAGATCGCGACCTTGCCCGGCAGCAGAGTGGTGTCGTCGGTCTGCTTGAAGCTGGCTTCGAGGAAGGCGGTGGGATCCATCACCGGCGCAGCGCGCACCGCAAGATCAGCCGGCACGCTCATCGACGCGATGCGCAGGCTCTTGGCCCCTTCGGCGGCGCCGAGGCTGACGCGGCCGGGAATCTTGAAGGTGGCCTGGAAGTCACCGATCTCGGCAACGGCCTGCTGCTCGTCCGCGCGCTCGCGCGACTCGGCCGCCTCGGCGACCTTGGCCATCGCCGGCGATTGCGCCTGGCGCGTCATCGGCGCGGGCCGCGCCAGATCGGAGGCCGCTCCGAGCGCCATCGGCTTCGGCACCTGCGGATATTGTGCGACCAGCGAGTTCAGCTCCGGCGCGCTGCCACCTCGGCTGATGCGGACCGTGGAGACGCCGAGCGTCACGTTCGACCAGTCCTCGCCGGTCGATTGCGTGATCTCGGCGCGGCGGACCAGCTCCAGCTGCGGCTTGCGATCCTTGGCGCCGGTGTCGAGCCGGGCATCGTAGAGCGGCAGCCAGCGCGCATTGCGCACATTGTAAGTGACCCGCAACGTCGCCTTGGTCGCGGCTGTCGCGGCAATGTCCATGCGGACCTCGAGCTTGCTCGGCGGCTTGGCCTTGCGCTCGACGTCGAGCTGGGCGATCTGTCGGTCGATCTCACGCATCTTGCGCGTAGCGTCACGGACGGCAGTATCGGCGCTCGCAATTTCGTCGCCGACTGCGGTAAAGGCCGTACGCCATTCGGCGATCGGCCGCGCCTCGCCCTTCTCGCCGATGCCGACGGGGGCGGCTTCCGCAAAATGCTCCGCAAACTTGCGCCGTGCGTTGGCCGAGTCGATCGCGCCCTGCAGATCGGCGCGCTGGTCGTTCAGCGCCTCGATACGCTTGTCCAGCTCGGGCAGATTGACCGGCGCAGCGCGCGGCGGGCGCGCATCGATTGTGCCGATGGTGAGCTTTGCGCCGCCCTCACCCTCGACCCGGATGGAGGAGCTATCGAGACCGAGCGGGAAGTCCTTGGCAACGAGCGTCGAGTCACCAGACGGCAAATCGACCGTGATGACGCGGGTGACGGTGGCTCCATCCGGGTAAACCGTGACGGTGTCGATCGCCGAACTGGCGTCCAGATCGGCCGCCCATGACGGCAACGCGAATGCCGCGGTCACCAGAACCAGGCTCGTCGTTGCCAAACATCTTGCGGTGATGCGCATAAAGTCCCTCCTGCCATATCGCCGCGCCGCCAGCCGGACGCGCGATCAAATGCCTCGCCAACATGGTTGGACGCGGCAGCGAAGGAACTGGTTCGATTGGGGTTTCCGTGGGGCGCCGCTGCGGCGGCACGATGGCCGCGGAACGCCCCGGAGGCCTCAGGCCTGAGTGGGCGCGCCCTGGCCGAAGATGCGGCGGAGCAGATCGGTCACGTTCTTGGCGCCGGCCTTCTTCAGGATGCTGGCGCGGTAACCTTCCACTGTCCGGGCGCTCAGATGCATGCGGCGGGCGATCTCCTTGTTGGTGAGGCCGGCGGCAAGATGCTCGAGCACGTCGCCTTCGCGCTCCGTCAGGGGCTCGCAGCCGGTCAGCCAGCGCTGCCGGCTCGCGCCGGGCTGCGCGACCTCGTCGATGGCTGCATCGATCCGGCCAACGATGTCGTGGGTGCGGAACGGCTTCTCGATGAAGTCGGCCGCGCCGCTCTTGATCGCGTCGACCGCCATGGCGATGCTGCCGTTCGCCGAGGTCACCAGGACCGGCGCCATGCAATTCTCCTCGCGCAGCCGCCTGAGCACGTCGAGGGCGGAGCGATCCGGCGGCATCTCCAGCAACACGCAAGCCGGCATCCGCGTCTTGGCTTCCGAGAGCAGAGAAGCTCCATCGGCGAAGCAGATCACGTCATAGGCGCTCTCTTGGAGCGCATTGGAAAGTTGTTCGCGGGAGGCGGCGTCAGCGTCGATGACGAATACCTCGCCCTTGGAAAGCATGTTTCCCGGCATAGTCCCGATCCAGCAATGTCTTGGTCAAATGGCCCGAGACGGCCGGGGGCCCCGTCGCGCCCGGCGTCATGCGCACGGCATTCACGCCCGTGCTTCGGTTTCCCTTATGTATGTTTCGTCTTGTTCCCGGATTTGACGGATCGGGACAGAAACTTTACATTTCGGGACATCTGCGGGAATGGCTGGCAGGAACGGTTCGCATGACCGACCTCATTCGCAGCGCAGGCTTGAGCTATTACCCGGAGGTCGCCCGGTCAGTCGGGCTCGACCCCAGGCAGATGATGCGCAAGGTCAGGCTGCCGCTGGCCGTGCTGGATAAGCCCGATACGCCGATAGCGGTGACCAGCCTGCGCCGTCTGCTCGAATTGTCGGCAGAGGCGTCGGGTGCTGAAGATTTCGGCTTACGGCTCGCCGAGCGCGGCGGGCTCACCAATTTCGGCGCGGTCGGCCTGATCGTGCGCGAACAGGCGACCGTCGGCGAAGCGATCAAAGCGTTCTCGCGCTTCATCCATGTCCATCACGACGGCATGAAGCTCGACGTCACCGGCGACAAGCAGACGGTGAAAGTCACGCTGCATTTGCGCGGCCGGCAGCCGACCGCGCCGCGGCAATCGATCGACATGGCGCTCGGCAGCGTCCACCGCATCATCCAGTCGCTGTTCGGCAGCGATTGGCGGGCGCAGGAAGTGCATCTGCACTATCCGTCGCCGCACGACCGCAAGCGCTATCGCGACTTTTTCGGCTGCCGCGTGACCTTCAATGCGGACGACGATGCGATCCTGCTGTCGGCGCACGACATGGAGCGTCGCATCCCGAGCGCGCATCCCTTGATCGCGAATTATCTGCGCAAGCGGATCGAGGCGATCGAGACCCGGCCGGCAAGCTGGGAGGAGAAGGTCGACGAAGTCGTGCGGATCCTGCTCGCCAGTGGCGATTGCACGGTCGAGCGCGTGGCCGAGCATCTCGCCTGTACCCGCCGCACCATCCACCGCCATCTCGCCGCGTCTGGCACCAGCTTCTCGGCCATCCTCGACGCCCAGCGCGCCGATCTCGTGATCCAGCTGATCGACGATCCCGACCGGCCGCTGGCCGATATCGCCGCGCAGCTCGGCTTCTCCGCGCAAAGCGCGATGGCGCGCTGGTTCCGCGGCCGCTTCGGCTGCACCATCACCGCATGGCGCAAGGGCGTACGGCCACTGGCAAAGCCGGCCGATATCCCCTCGGCGAGCGCAGCGTAGGCTCAGCGTGTCGGCGCCGGCACGCCCATAATGGCAAGGGCGCGCCGGGGGCTGCCGGCGAGCAGCGGGCCGAATGCGATCGCAAAGCCGAGGAAGGCAGCGACCCAGCCGAAGGCCGCGACATGCAGCAGCACGTCACCATGCGCCGGCACGACCACTGCGCAGACCCGCGCCAGCGCCGCGACGACGATCGCGACATAGATGGCTTGCGTCGCCGGTGAAGCGGTGAGCGCCTGCCCGGTGTGACCGAGGCTTGCGCGCGTCATCACCGCGAGCGTCATGGTCCCGGCCGCGCCGGCCATCCAGGCATGAATGCCGGCACTCGGCGGCAGTTCGCCGAAGGCTGCCAGGGCATTCAGGATGAAGCCGAACGGCACGAAGACGTAACCGACATGCAGGATCAGCAGCAGCCGCTCGCGCGTGGTGCGGTCGCCGGCCCAGCGTGCAAGCCGAACCAGATGCAGCACGCCGACCACCGCCATCGCGACGCCGGTGATCATGTTCAGCGGCGCCGCGATCCACGCGATCAGCGCCAGTGCGCTCGATCCGATCACCGCGCCGTCAAAACGTCCGAACGGCACCGGCAGGCGTCCGGGATTGAACTTGACCAGCCAGTTGCGGGTGAAGCTCGGAATGATACGGCCGCCGATCAGTGCGATCAGCAGCATCACGACACTGACGCCGACGCGGATGCTGAGTTCGGCCGCGCCTGCGTAATGCGCTTCGAGATGAAAGCCGATATTGCCGGCGAGCAGCATGAGCACCAGCACCACCACCGGCAGGTTGCGCCAGTTGCCGCCCGCGATGATCTCGCGCGTCGCAGCCGCAACGACCAGCGCCAGGAAGGCGGCATCGACGACAAGCGCAAACGCCCAGCCGATCTCGGCCGACAGCGTCACGGCAACGCGCCCGGCGAGCCAGACCACCAGCAGCGCGCCGAGCGAGGTCCCCTGGATCGGCAGCCGCCCGGTCCAGTTCGGGATCGCCGTGAACAGGAACCCGGTAATGACAGCCGGCAGGAAGCCATAGAGCATCTCGTGGACGTGCCAGTCGCGGGGCGCGAAGGCTGAGGTCACCGACAATTCACCATAGAACATCGGCAGCCAGGCCAGAATCGACAGCCCGGCCTGGATGGCGGCGAGCAGGAAAAAGGGCCGAAAACTGTTCGCGAACAGCGGCCAGCCCGCAAAATTTCGGGATCGGGCGCCAGCCATGGGGCAACTCCTGTCAATTCAGACTGTTGCCTGGAAAAATACTGCCGTCCCGGGCGGCCGGTTTTGCGCTATCGCAAATTGCAGGACGATTGCAGGTGCCATCACACTCCGGAGCGCCAAGGAGGCAGAATGGCCAAGGTCGACACATCGCTGGTTGCGCATTTGCCGCTGTTTGCCGGGGTCAAGCCGGAGGACCTGGACGAGATCCTGCGCGAGGCCCGTTCGGCGCGCTACCCGAAGAATACCGCCATTTTCGAACAGGGCGCGGACGCGCAGTCGTTCTTCCTGCTGCTGCACGGCCATGTCCGCGCGGCCAAGACCACACCGACCGGCGAGCAGATCGTGGTGCGCTATGTCTCGCCCGGCGAGACGTTCGGGCTCGCGATGGCGATCGGAGCCGCGCACTACCCGGCGACCGCGATGGCTGTCGACGACAGCGTGGTGCTGATCTGGCCGAATTCGGCCTGGCCGCGGCTGGTCGAGCGGTTTCCCTCGCTCGCCGCCAACACGCTGCAGACCGTCGGCGCGCGGCTGCAGGAGAGCCACACCCGCATCCTGGAAATGTCGACCCAGCAGGTCGAGCAGCGCATCGCCCATGCGCTGCTGCGCCTCGCCAAGCAGTCCGGCAAGAAGCTCGACCAGGGCATCGAGATCGACTTCCCGATCAGCCGCCAGGACATCGCGCAGATGACCGGCACCACGCTGCACACCGTGAGCCGCATCCTGAGCGGCTGGGAGAGCCAGGGCCTCGTCGAGAGCCGCCGTCAGCGCATCATCCTGCGTGAACCGCACAAGATCGTCGTGCTGGCGGAGCGGACTCCCGACAGCGGTGCGGCGTGAACGCCGCACTGCTGTCTGAAGATAGGGGTGAGGGCGCTTCCGCTCGCGGCAGAAGCCTTGCCCTCACCCGGGAATCCGCACGCGCCCGCGCGAACTCCGGATCGTCTCACGCCGGCACGCAGTCGCAGAGCGCGGCGAGGAATTTGTCGCGGTCGATGCCGTGCTCGCGGCAGGCATCGTCCACCGTGTGGAAGGTTGCGATCGGACAGCCGACACAGGCCATCCTGAAAGCAAGAAACACGCGGATCGTGTGCGGCGCCGTGCGCATGATGTCATCGACCAGATCGTCGGATCGAAAGGGCATGGACAACTCCGTTCCGAAGCGACGATAGCGGAGCGGGGTTGGGCTTCTTTGTTGGAGCGCAAGCTGGGCTGCTGCTTCGCCCCTCACAGTCGCATTTGAAGAAAAGCGTGACGAGAAGCTTGCCTGTGGCGCATCCTTCGAGACGCCCGCCTTTGGCGGGCCCTCAGGATGAGGGTTGAGTGCGTAGCTACAATCTCGACAGGCAAAACTGCCGCTGAGCCTCATCCTGAGGAGACCGCGGAGCGGTCGTCTCGAAGGACGAGGCGCTCGCTCAGGCCTCGCTACGATCATACGCGATAGCCCTGCCGCAAGCGGGAAGAGGTGAAAACTACACCGCCCGACTGTGCAACTGCTTGCCCGGATCCAGATGCGCGTCGAACGCGGCGGCGACGCTGCGGACCAGGAAGCGCGAGTCGGTCGCGACAGCGAGCCGGTCGCCGTCCAGCCTCACGACGCCGTCCGAGATCAGCGGCTTCAGACGCGACGCCGATTTGAGCATCGCGCCGGCCTCGACACCATGGCGCGCGCAGATGTCGCCGAGATCGGCACTGAACTCGCACATGATGCGCTCGATGATGTCGGCACGCAGCCGGTCGTCGTCGGTGAGCCCATAGCCCTTGGCGGTGGCGAGGCGGCCGCTGGTGATGTTTTGCGCGTAGGCGCCGATCTGCACCTCGTTCTGCACGTATCCCTGCGGCAGGTGCCCGATGGCGCTGGCGCCGAAACCGAGCAGAACCTCGCCCTTGTCGGTGGTATAGCCCTGGAAATTGCGCCGCAGCGTGCGCTCCTCGAAAGCCAAGGCCATGGCGTCGTCGGGCCGGGCGAAATGATCGAGCCCGATCTGCACGTAACCGGCCTCCTTCAGCGCATTGGCGATCGCGCAGGCCTGATCGTGACGCGCAAGACCGTCGGGCAGGACCGCCTCGTTGATCATGCGCTGGTGCTTCTTGAACGCCGGCACGTGCGCATAGCCGAACACCGAAAAGCGGTCGGGTGCGAGCTCGAGCGCGCGCCGCACGGTATCGAGGCACGAGGCGACGGTCTGATGCGGCAGCCCGTAGATCAGGTCGAAATTGATTCCTGCGATGCCCGCACCCCGAAGCATCTCGACGACGGACGCCGTCTGCTCAAAACTCTGCACGCGGTTGATCGCGCGCTGCACGACGGGGTCGAAACTCTGCACCCCCAGGCTGGCGCGGTTGACGCCGGAGAGCCGCATGGCCTCGACCATGTCGGCGGTCAGCGTCCTCGGGTCGATCTCGACCGCGATCTCGGCCGACGGCAGCACGAAGAACGCCCGGCGCATCGCCGCCATCAACTCGGCAAAAGCCTCCGGTGCCATGATCGTCGGCGTACCGCCGCCGAAATGGATGTGCTCGACCTTGATGCGGCGGCCGATGGTTTCCGCGACCTGCGCGATCTCGCTGCGCAGCGTCCGCTGGTAGGCCGCGATCAGCTCGTCGCGCCGCACGATCTGGGTATGGCAACCGCAATACCAGCACATCTCGCGGCAGAACGGCACGTGCAGATAGAGCGAGGCGCTGGCACCGGCAGGAAGCTCCGACAGCCACCGCGCGTAGGTATCGGCGCCGATGGCCGGCGAGAAGTGCGGCGCGGTCGGATAGCTCGTGTAGCGCGGCAACCTCTCTTCGCCGTAGCTCGCTGCGAGATCTAGTCTCATGTCTTACCCATTCGTAAATCGATGCCGCGGCGTGGCGCGGCAAATCCCGGATGGCATTAGATTACCCGTTTCCGGACGAGCAACCTTGCGCTCGCTCAAAGTCCGAGCGCCGGATTTGGCCGATGGTGACGTTCAATCATCACTCCCTTGGGAGATAGGCTATGGCGTCGTTCGCGCTCGATCTCGTTTTCTGGCTCGCCGGCATTCGCGGCCACATCCCGCGCTTCGACGATTTCCGTCCTGTTCCTGCCGCGCCTGCAGCCGGTGCAGGTCATCTCGCGCGCGTTCTGGCAATCATGGCCACCGTCTTTGCCGCATTGTCGCTCGCGGTCTGGGGCACGGTCTGGATGGCGATAAGCCTGCTCTGATCGAGCGCATACGTTCGCGACCGAATGCAACTGAACATGCGAACGATTTGCCGCTTGCGCGACTGACGGCGCGAGATCGTAGCCATCGTCGATGCGGCTTCGGCGGACCTCTTGAGGAATTTACCGGAGGCCAATCCGGCAGAAGCTTGTCGCAGCGCAAACACTCTTGCCGCAACAGGCGCACACTGCATCCGTCATCAAGACCATTTCAGATGAAGGATGCTTCCGATGTTCACCCGCAGAGCCGCATTGATCAGCGCCGCCGCGACCGCCCTGATGCTGGCGGCCCCCGCCCTGGCGGCCGAGGATCTCAAACTGCCGCGTCAAAAGGTCGAGCTGGTCGCCCCGCCCTTCGTGCATGCGCACGAGCAGGCGACCAAGCAGGGCCCCAAGATCATCGAGTTCAAGCTCACCATCGAGGAGAAGAAGGTCGTCATCGACGAGAAGGGCACTACCTTCCAGGCCATGACCTTCAACGGCTCGATGCCGGGCCCGCTGATGGTCGTGCATGAGGGCGACTACGTCGAGACGACGCTGGTCAATCCCGCCACCAACACCATGCCGCACAACATCGACTTCCATTCCGCAACCGGTGCGCTCGGCGGCGGCGCACTCACCCTGATCAATCCCGGCGAACAGGTCGTGCTGCGCTGGAAGGCGACCAAGACCGGCGTGTTCGTCTATCACTGCGCGCCGGGCGGCCCGATGATCCCCTGGCACGTCGTCTCCGGCATGAACGGTGCCGTGATGGTGCTGCCGCGCGAGGGACTGAACGACGGCAAGGGCCACGGGCTGAAGTACGACAAGGTCTACTATATCGGCGAACAGGACATGTACGTGCCGCGCGACGAGAAGGGCAATTTCAAGTCCTACGACTCGCCGGGCGAGGCCTTCACCGAAACCGAAGAGGTGATGAAGAAGCTCACGCCGACCCATGTCGTGTTCAACGGCAAGGCGGGCGCACTCACCGGCAAGAACGCGCTGACCGCCAATGTCGGCGAGAACGTGCTGATCGTGCACTCGCAGGCCAATCGCGACAGCCGTCCGCATTTGATCGGCGGTCATGGCGACTATGTCTGGGAGACCGGCAAGTTCGGCAATGCACCCGAGATCGGGCTCGAGACCTGGTTCATCCGCGGCGGCTCGGCGGGGGCTGCGCTGTACAAATTCCAGCAGCCCGGCATCTACGCCTATGTCACGCATAACCTGATCGAGGCCGCCGATCTCGGCGCCACCGCGCACTTCAAGGTCGAAGGCAAGTGGAACGACGATCTGATGATGCAGGTGAAGGCGCCTGCGGAAATCCCGGCCAACACCAACTAGTCGCGACAAGGGGCCGGTGATCCACCGGCCCCTTCTTCCTTTCGGGGGACGGCCAGTGATCACATTCAAGCTGAAACTGCTGCTCGCCTGCGCCGCCGGGCTCGCAGGGCCGATCGCGATGGCGCCCCTGGTCTCGGACATGAGGGTCCACGGCACGGCGGCGGAGCCCGCGATCGTCAGGGTCGCGCCGGGCAATTTCTCCTATCGCGAGGCCGGCGATTTCACGCGCGGCGGGCACCAGGCGGAAGCGCCGCTGCGCGCGATGCGCTTCGAAAAGCCGCTGCACATCATGCGGAATCAGGTCTCGTCATCCAACTATCAGATCTGCGTGCAGGACGGCGCCTGCCGCGCGCTCGATCGCGGCGTGGCGGTCGCCATCGATCGTCCCGCGGTGCAGGTGAACTGGCACGATGCCGAGGCCTATGCCGGCTGGCTCTCGCGCAAGACCGGCCAGCACTACCGCCTGCCCAGTGACGAGGAATGGGCGTTTGCGGCGGGCTCCAGATTCAAGGACGATGGTGCGCCGGTGGACCAGGACGATCCTTCGAAGCGCTGGATCAGCCGCTATGAACGCGAGTCCGAGCGCGACCCCTTCGACACTGCGGCCCATCCGTTCGGCAAGTTCGGCGCGAACGAGAACGGCATCGAAGATCTCGCCGGCAATGTCTGGGAATGGACCGCGACCTGCTTCGTGCGCTCGCGGACCGACGGCGCCGGTAATGCCGGCCGGCCGACCGTGAATTGCGGCGTGCGCGTCGCCGAAGGCGCGCACCGCGCCTATGTCACCGACTTCATCCGCGACGCCCGCGCCGGCGGCTGCGCGCAAGGCACGCCGCCCGCCAATCTCGGCTTCCGCCTGGTACGGGAGGAGCGGACATGGATGGCGAACGTGTCGGCGCGGTGGGGCAAGGTGTGGGCGGCGATGTCGTGATCGACTATCGTGGAAGCGCGCCCATGCCTCCCCAACGTCGTCCTGGCGAAGGCCAGGACCCATAGCCACCGAACAACGTTTGGCGAAGACTGGTCGTTCGGGACGATCACCGACCGCGATCGATGGACCTCGCGGTATGGGTTCTGGCCTTCGCCAGGACGACAGCGAGAACTTGGCTGCCGCCCGGCGCCCATAACCGGCTCACATCGTCCGCGCGAACATGCGAAAGCCCGGCGCGCCGATGATCGCTTCGAACGCAGGATCCCGCTTCTCTTCCGCAAACACAAAGCCGGCCTTGGCGTAGGCGCGCTCGGCCGCATCGTTGCCGATCAGGAACGATATCGTCGCCCGGTTAAATCCGGCCGCCCGTCCCTTCTCCAGCGCATGCGCGATCAGCGCCTGCACCAGCCCACGGCCGCGATAGGCCGGGTCGGTCGCGACATGCTCGATCATCCAGTCGCCCTCGCCGCCCTGGACCCAGCAGGCGCGCGTATAGGCGCCGCGCCCGCGGATGGCCTCCAGCTCCGGCGCGGCGGGCCCGGTCGCGGCCGCGACTTCCTCGATCGCACGCCAGGCCGCAGGTCCCGTACCGGCTGCGGGCAGCGCGCACAGCGCTGCGGCCGGTTTGCCATCGACCTCGGCGACCAGGAATTGCGAAACGTGCCACATCGAGACGGTGCGGGCGACCGTGATGCGCGCGATGAAGTCGCGGCACTGCGCTTCGGGCCAGCCAAGCGCGACGTCGAACCAGCCGCGCGAGCGATAGCCGCGCTGCGCCGAAAGGATGGTTTGAACGATGAAACCGGCGTCTTCGGGACGCGCAGACCGTATCGTCATGCGCGCCCCATGCTCGAAGCCTCAGGTATTCTTCAGCGCGACGCGGAATTCGGCTTCGGTCTTGGACTTGACCTCGTCGAGCGAGACGCCGTCGGCGAGCTCGATCAGGGCCATGCCGCCGTCGCCGTGCTTGTCGATGGTGAAGACGGCAAGATCGGTGACGACCATGTCGACCACGCGCTCGCCGGTCAGCGGCAGGTTGCACTGCTTCAGCAGCTTCGGGCCGTCCTTGGCCGAATGCTCCATCACCACGACCACGCGCTTGACGCCGGCGACGAGGTCCATCGCGCCGCCCATGCCCTTGACCATCTTGCCGGGGATCATCCAGTTGGCGAGGTCACCGTTCTGGGCCACCTGCATGGCGCCGAGGATCGAGAGGTCCATGTGGCCGCCGCGGATCATGCCGAAGGAATCCGCGCTCGAGAAATACGAGGTCGAGGGCAGCTCGCTCACGGTCTGCTTGCCGGCGTTGATCAGATCCGCGTCCACCTCGTCTTCATAGGGGAACGGGCCCATGCCGAGCATGCCGTTCTCGCTCTGCAGGGAGACGTCCATGCCGTCGGGGATGTAGTTCGAGACCAGCGTCGGGATGCCGATGCCGAGATTGACGTAATAGCCGTCACGCAATTCCTTTGCGGCGCGCGCAGCCATCTGTTCACGGGTCCAAGCCATTGTTGAGCTCCAGTCGATTCTTCAGTGGCGCATGATCTGATCGGAAAACCGGTTTCCACTTTTCCGGATCATGCGCTCGGGCGCGGGCGGGTGTTGCGGAATTCGATGCGCTTCTTGGCCGTGCCGACCTCGACGATGCGCTTCACGAAGATGCCGGGCGTGTGGATGTGGTCGGGATTGAGTTCACCGGCCGGAACCAGGTGCTCGACCTCGGCCACCGTGATCTTGGCGGCGGTCGCCATCATCGGGTTAAAGTTGCGCGCGGTCTTGCGGTAGATGAGGTTGCCGGCGGTATCGCCCTTCCAGGCGTGCACGATGGCGAGGTCGGCGAACAGGCCGCGCTCCATCAGGTACTTCTCGCCGTCGAACTCCTTCACTTCCTTGCCCTCGGCGATCAGCGTGCCGACGCCGGTCTTGGTGTAGAAGGCCGGGATGCCGGCGCCGCCGGCGCGGATGCGCTCGGCCAGCGTGCCCTGCGGGTTGAATTCGAGTTCCAGCTCGCCGGCGAGGAATTGCTGGGCGAACAGCTTGTTCTCGCCCACATAGGACGAGATCATCTTCTTGATCTGCCGGGTTTCCAGGAGGCGGCTGAGCCCGATGCCGTCGACGCCGGCATTGTTGGAGACGACCGTCAGCCCCTTGACGCCGGATTCGCGGATCGCGTCCGACAGCTCCTCGGCAATGCCGCAGAGGCCGAAGCCCCCCGACATGATCATCATGTTGTCTTTCAGAATGCCGGAGAGCGCCGACTTGGCGTCGGGATAGACCTTGTTCATACAGGAAACCTTCGGCTTGGAGGCGTCGCGCCTGATTGGCGGCGATTATTAGGCGAAATCCTCCAAAGCCGTCAATGATACGGGGTTCTCCGTTCCGCGGGGCGGTGGTAGAAGCTGCCCACGGCGTGGGCAGAGCCGCCCACGGCCTTGAAAGCGACAAGAAAACCCATCAAGTTGCGGCACTTAACGTAACAGGGCTTGTAAGCTAACAAGACTTGTAACCTGACCAAACTTGTAGCCTAACAAACCTTGGGCGTGGGGCGCGCAGGTTTCCCGGCCCGCCCTTCTGGACCCAACAACCAACCCGATCAGGACATGCCATTGACCATGGCCCAAGGAATGAAGCGCCTCGGGACGCCGATCGCGGCGCTGCTCGGCGTCGCGCTGATCGCCCTGATCGCAACCTCATGGCTCATCAACCGCGACGCGCTGCGCAAGGCGGTGGAAGCCCAGATCCGCGACGTCACCGGCCTGGAGCTCAATGTCGCAGGCAGCATCGACATTTCGGTGCTGCCGGCGAGCTACATCTCCTTCCATGACGTCGGCCTGAAGGGCGGCGGCACCAGCGATCCCGCGCTCCATGTCGACGTGCTCACCGCCAATCTGCGGCTGCTGCCGCTGCTGCTGCAGCGGTTCGAGATCGCCGACCTGACGCTGCTCAGGCCGCGTATCCATATCAGCCTCAAGCCGGATGGCGAGAGCAACTGGACGCCCTTCATCCAGACCATCGCCCGCACCATGAAGCCCGGGGCCGACAACCAGGTGTCGTTCTCCGAGATCAGGATCCAGGACGGCGTGCTCAATTACGAGGACGCCGCCACCCACGCCACCGAGAAGTTCGAGGACATCGACCTGTCGCTGGCCTGGCCCTCGATCTCGCGCTCGTTTGCCGCGACCGGACAGTTCGACTGGCGCGGCGAGCGCGTCGACGGCTCGATCAGCTTTTCCGATTTCGTCGCCGCCCTCTCCGGCGACCGGTCCGGCCTGAAGGCCCGGATCGCCAGCGCGCCGCTCAAGCTCGCCTTCGACGGCAGCGTCGCAAACCGCACCAGCCCGATGATGGAGGGCACCCTCACCATCGACAGTCCGTCCTTGCGCACCGCGCTGCGCTGGACCGGACAGCCGCAGCCGGCCAGCGGCGGCTTCGGCCGCTTCGCGCTGAAAGCGCGCGCCAACGTGGTGGGCGCCTCGATCGCGCTCACCAATGTCAATGTCGAGCTGGACGGCAACGCCGCCGAGGGCGTCATGACCTACGCCAATAACGGCCGGCAGACGCTGCAGGCGACGCTCGCGGCCGACGCGCTCGACTTCACGCCTTATATCTCGACCTTCCGCCTGCTCGCGAGCGGCGCCCGCGACTGGAACAGACAGCTGTTCGATCTCAACGGGCTCTCGACCACCGACCTCGACATGCGCCTGTCGGCGGCGCGGCTGACCGTCGGACCGACGAAGCTCGGCCGCACCGCGATCGGCGCCAATTTGCGCAACGGCACGCTGGCGCTCTCGGTCGGCGAGGCCCAGGTCTATGGCGGCATCGCCAAGGGCTCGTTCGGCATTGCCCGCTCCGACAGCGTCGCCGACATCAAGGCGCAATTCCAGTTCACAGATGTCGACCTGCAGGCCTGCGCCACCGAGCTGTTCGGCCTCAACAAGCTGTCCGGGCGCGGCAACATCAACGTTTCCCTCCTTGCCTCCGGCTCGAGCCCGTTCGGCCTCGTGCAGTCGCTCGACGGCAGTGCCACGGTCACCGGGCATGCCGGCGCGATCTCGGGCTTCAACGCCGAGCAGCTGCTGAAGCGGCTGGAGCGGCGGCCGCTGTCGGGCGGCGGCAATTTCCGCAGCGGCTCGACCCCTTACGACAACCTCACCATCGCGGTGAAATTCTCCGACGGCATTGCCACCGCCGAAGACATCCGCGTCGAAGGGCCGACGGCGAAGATCACGCTCACCGGCACCGCCTCGGTGCCGACGCGCGAATACGACATGAAGGGCGTGGCCAGCCTCAACAGTACGTCGGGCTTCGAATTGCCCTTCGTGGTGCAGGGGCCCTGGGATGATCCGCTGATCTTCCCCGATCCGGAAAGCCTGATCCGCCGCTCGCCGGCTTCCGCCCCGCTGCTCGACATGCTCAAGGACCGCAAGGGGAGCGATGCCGTGCGCTCCGCCATCGAGCGCATCACCGGCGGCGGAAAGCGTCCCGCACCGGCGGAATCGCCGACGGCGGAGAACGCCAAAGAGAACGCCAAGGAAAACGCCAAGTCGAACTAGTGCCACATCATTGAGCGCTGATCGGCCGGCAACGGCCGACCAGCGCGAATTGATCCGGGCGAATTGATGCGGCGATTGGATCGATGCGCACGTTAAGCATCTCCACTGGCGCAAGGCCCACGACATAGGTCTGACAAGATGCCGCTAGATCGGCTCACCGCCATGCGCTAGTGTTTTACACGACCGGTTAAAAACACCGGCCGTTTGAGGGAGAAAAACGTGAGATCCAAGGTTATTGGCGCAGTGTCACTGGCGGTCGCTGCGGTTGGGCTGTTCGCGGTCACTGCACCCGCCTTTGCGCAGCAGAAGACGATTACGGTCTGGTGGGGCAAGGGCTTCTATCGCTCCGAAGACGACGCGCTGATCGATACGATCAAGAAATTCGAAGCCAAGACCGGCATCAAGGTCGAATTGTCGCAATACGCGATCCAGGACATGATCCCGAAGACGGTTGCCGCGCTCGACGCCGGCACCGTGCCCGATGTGGCCTATTCCGATTCGTATGACGTGCAGGCACAGGGCAAGTGGGCCTATGAGGGCAAGCTCGAGGACCTCACCGACGTCATGGATCCGATCAAGGGCCGGTTCGTGCAGAACACGCTGGACGCCTCGATCCTCTATAACGACGTCACCAAGAAGAAGGCCTATTACGGCTTCCCGCTGAAGCAGCAGAGCATGCACGTCCAGATCTGGAACGACATGCTTGAGAAGGCCGGCTTCAAGCAGAGCGACATCCCGAACGACTGGACGGGCTATTGGACGTTCTGGTGCGACAAGGTGCAGCCGGCGATCCGCAAGGCCACCGGCCAGCGCATCTACGCCGTCGGCCAGCCGATGGGCGTGGAATCCACCGACGCCTTCCAGTCCTTCTACACCTTCATGGACGCCTACCACGTCAAGCTGGTCGACGACGACGGCAAGCTCCTGGTCGACGATCCCAAGGTTCGCGAGAACCTGATTCTGGCGATGAAGGACTACACCGACACCTATATCAAGGGCTGCACGCCGCCCTCCTCGACGACCTGGAAGGACCCGGACAACAACGTCGCCTTCCACAACAAGACCATCGTGATGACCCACAACTTCACGATCTCGATCGCGGCGAAGTGGTTCGAAGACTCGCAGAACCAGGCCCTGACCCAGGAGCAGCGCGACGCCGGCAAGAAGGCCTATGAGCAGGACATCGTCACGGCGTCCTTCCCGAAGGCGCCCGACGGCTCGACCATCCGCTACCGCTCCGACGTCAAGACCGGACTGATCTTCACCGCGGCCAAGAACAAGCCCGAGGCCAAGCAGTTCATCAGCTTCCTGCTTCAGGAAGAGAACGTCCGTCCCTATATCGAGGGCGCGCTCGGCCGCTGGTTCCCGGTGACGAAGGAAAGCCAGGAAAGCCCGTTCTGGCAGGCTGACAAGCACCGCAAGGCGGTCTACGCGCAGTTCAAGGGCGGCACCGCGGCGTTCGACTTCACCAAGAACTGGAAGTTCACGATCCTGAACAACGAGAACATCTGGGCCAAGGCGATGAACCGGGTCGTCAGCGAGAAGGTCCCGGTCGACAAGGCCGTGGACGAGATGATCGCCCGCATCAAGCAGGTCGCGGGCTAAGTGCTACCCTCCCTCTCCCCGTTCTTACGGAGAGAGGGTCGGGGTGAGGGGCTTTATCCGCGAGTTGCGCGCGTGGTGAGTCCTGTACCCCCTCACCCGGATCGCGCCGGACGATGCTTCGCATCGCCGGGGCGACGCAGCCGAAGCTCTGCTTCGGCGTTCTTTAGAACGGCCGCCGCAGGCGGCCTATGCCTCTCCCCGCAAGCGGGGAGAGGTTTTAGATTTGAGAAGAGTCCGAAAGAATGGCGATCACGCTCTCTGGCGATCAGGCACTCCCCGGCCCGCCCCTGTCGTCGCGGCTGACCCCGGCGCAGGTCTGGGGCATTATTCTGCTCGCGCCCTATCTGCTCGTTTTCCTTGCCTTCGTCGTCTATCCCGTCTGCTACGGGCTATGGCTGGCGCGCGCTCCGGCGAACTATGTCGCGCTGTACAACGATCCGATCTTTGCGCGTGCCGCAGTCAACACGCTGATCTTCCTGGTCATCGGCATCAACATCAAGATGCTGATCGCGCTGTTCCTGTCCGGCTTCTTCGCCATGCAGCGCACCTGGATCAAATGGCTCTCGGTGATCTTCATCCTGCCCTGGGCGGTGCCGTCAATCCCGACCATCCTGTCGGTGCGCTTCATGTTCAATCCCGAATGGGGCGTCATCAACCACCTCATCTTCTCGTTCACCGGCGATGACGGCCCGAACTGGCTGAACGACCCGACCGTGGCGCTCAGCATGGCGATCGGCGTTCACATCTGGAAGTCGCTGCCGTTCTGGACGCTGATCCTGATCACCGGACGCCTTGCGATCTCGCACGACCTGTTCGAGGCCGCCGAGGTGGACGGCGCGAGCTGGTGGCAGAAATTCCGCTACATCACCTGGCCGTCGATGCAGACGCTCTACGTGACCTGCACGCTGCTCTCGATGATCTGGACGCTGGGCGATTTCAACAGTGTCTACCTGCTCACCGGCGGTGGCCCGGCCGACCTCACGCACGTGCTGGCGACGCTCGGTATCCGCTATCTCCGGCTCGACCAGCTCTCGCTCGCGATGGCCTCCATCGTCTGCGCGATGCCGTTCGTCCTGCCGCTCGTGTACTTCATGATGAAACGGTTGTCGCGATGAAGCTTCCCTCTCTCCGTGACGTCGCGACGGAAGCGCGGCTGCTCCTGATCGGCATTCCCGTCTTCCTGTGGACGATGATCCCGATCTACCACATGTTCCTGTTCGCGATCTCGCCGAAGGAGGACGCGTTCTCGGGCAAGCTTTGGCCGGACCATCCGACGCTGCACAACTTCGAAATCGTGTTCAAGCAGCAGCATTACTTCCTGCGCGACTTCTACGTGCAGTTCTGGAATTCGACCCTGATCGCAGCGGCCGTCGGCGTGCTGACGCTGTTCATCGCCACGGCCGCGGCGTTCTCGATCTCGCGGCTGAAGGTGCCGGGCGGGCGCATGGTGTTGAACCTCGCGCTCTTCACCTATTTCATCCCCGCGGCGTTCCTCGCGGTGCCGATGTACCGCACCATGGGCAATTACGGCCTGCTCAACAATCACTGGTCGCTGATCCTGGCCATGGTGACGATCGCCAGCCCCTACGCGATCTGGGTGCTCAAGCAGGCCTCCGACAAGCTGCCGGTCGAGCTGGACGAAGCCGCGGTCATGGACGGCGCGACGACGCTGCAGATCTTCCGCCTGGTCTATCTGCCGCTGATGATGCCCTCGCTGGTCGCGATCGGCACCTATGCGGTGCTGCTCGCTTGGAACGAATATCTCTACGCGTTCCTGCTGCTCTCGAACGATCGTGAGATCACCCTCCCCGTCGCACTCGGCAACTTCCTCGCCGCCGACGACTCGCCGTGGGAGCTGCTGATGACCACCGGCTTCATCTACGCGCTGCCGCCGGCCGCGGTCTATTACGCCTTCCGCCGCTACATGGTGGGCGGGCTCACGGCAGGCGCGGTGAAGTCCTGACGCGACAGGACGCGCCGGGTCGCAGCAAGCATAGCGTTCGAGCGACAATGCGGGCAATTGCGGGTTGTCGACGCCTGCTCTAACCTCCGTGCCCCAATGTTACGGGGCACGGCATCATGCGCAGCAACGACGCGATCCATCTCGGCTTGATGCTGCTGGCGCTTGCGGCCGCCTATCTGGTGCCGTTCGAGCTGCTGCTGCTGGCCTATGTCGTGCTCGGCCCGGCGCATTATTTCACCGAGATCTCGTGGCTGCACGACCGCAGCTACTATCTGCCTCACCGCGGGATTGCGGTGGCTCTGGCCATCGTCGCCGTGGTCGCGGCGCTGATCGACAACGCCTCGTGGTTCGGCTTCGCGATGTGGGGCGCGCTGGTCGTCTGCGCCATGCTGGCGGCGACCGCCACGGCGATCGAGAGCATGCTCATGTTCATGGTGGCGATCGCCCTGTCCGTGATCATGTATTCGAGCGGATCGTCGCTCGCCGTCATCGGCATCCTGATTCCGACGCTCATCCACGTCTCGCTGTTCACGCTGATCTTCATGGTGCTCGGCGCCTATCGGTCCGGCAGCCGCGTGCAGGGCGCGCTGGTGGCGGTGTACCTCGTCGCAATCGCCACGATCCTGCTGCTGCCACCGGCCGCCGAAATCCGGATCGCGAGCTTTGCCCGCGTCGGACAGGATTATTTCGGCAATGTCGGCCCGGCCCTGGGCCGGCTGTTCGGCGTGCCCGGCCTCGTGCTCGATACCAGGCTGACCAGCCTGCTCGCCTTCGTCTACACCTATCACTACCTCAACTGGTTCATCAAAGCCGACGTGATCCGCTGGACCGCAGTGCCGAAGGCGCGGCTGGCGGCAATGGCCGCCGCCAGCGCGGCGTCCACTGCGCTCTATTTCTACAACTATGCGTTCGGCTTCACCTTCCTGCTGGCGCTCAGCTTGATCCACATCCTGCTCGAGTTTCCGCTCAACAGTCTCGCGCTGCGCCAGCTCGGCGCGGCAGTCCAGGACGCGACCCGGGCGCGGCTCGCCGCGCGAACGGCTACAGCGGCGCCGCGCTCTCGCCCTGTGAGCTCGACAGTTTCGAGGCGAGCGAGGCGATGACGATGACCACCGCGATCAGGGCGATCACCAGCGTGCAGATCGCGTTGATCTCGGGCTTCACCCCGAGCCGCACCTCCGAATAGATCCGGATCGGCAGCGTCGCCGAGCCGGGGCCGGTGGTGAAGCTCGCGATCACGAGATCGTCCAGCGACAACGTGAACGCCAGCATCCAGCCGGCAACGATCGCGGGCGCGATCAGCGGCAGCGTCACGGCGACGAACGCCCGCACCGGGTCGCAGCCGAGGTCCATCGCCGCCTCCTCCAGCGAGCGATCGAGCGAGCCGAGACGGGACTGTACGACCACCGCGACAAAGCACATGGTCAGCGTGGTGTGGGCGATCGTCACGGTCCAGAAGCCGCGCTCGGCGTTCAGCGCCACGAATAGCAGCAACAGCGACAATCCGGTGATCACCTCCGGCATCACCAGCGGCGCATAGAGCATGCCGGAGAACAGCGTGCGGCCGCGAAACCGCTCGCCGCGCGCCAGCGCCACCGCCGCGAGCGTGCCGAGCAGCGTGGCGATGGTCGCGGAGGAGACCGCGACCCGCAGGCTCATCCAGGCCGCCTCGATCATGGCGCGGTCGTTGAAGAATTCGCGATACCAGCGCAGCGACCAGCCGCCCCACACCGTCACCAGGCGCGAGGCATTGAAGGAGTAGAGCACGAGGATCAGGATCGGCAAGTAGAGGAATGCCAGCCCCAGCGCCAGCGAGGCGATGTTGAAGCGGGACAGGCGGGAGACCTTGCGCATCGCCCTACCTTCCCTGTTCGAGTTGCCGCTTCTGCAGCCGCTCGTACAGCAACAGCGGCACCAGAAGCACCACCAGCAGCACAATGGCCGCGGCGGAGGCAACCGGCCAGTCCTTGTTGGTGAAGAATTCGAGCCACAGGGTCTGGCCGATCATCAGCGAGTTGGAGCCGGCCAAGAGATCAGGGATCACGAACTCGCCGACGATGGGGATGAAGCACAGCAGCACGCCGGCACCGACGCCGGGCAGCGACAGCGGAAAGGTCACGAGCCAGAACACCTGCCAGGGCGGCGCGCCGAGATCGGAGGCCGCCTCCTCCAGCACCGGCTCCATCTTGGCGAGCGTGGCGTAGAGCGGCAGGATCATGAACGGCAGGTAGGAATAGACGATACCGATATACATCGCGGTGTCGGTGGAGAGCCACACCACGGGTTGGCTGACCAGATGCAACGCCAGCAGGATCTGGTTGAGCAGGCCGTCATGCTGGAGGATGTTGATCCAGGCATAGATGCGGATCAGGAACGAGGTCCAGAACGGCACGATCACCAGCACCATCGCCACCGCCTGCCAGCGCTTCGGCAATCGTGCCATGCCATAGGCGATGGGATAGCCGATCAGGAGCAGCAGCGCGGTCGCGGTGATCGCGACGGTAAGGCTGCGCACATAGGCAAACACGTAGATGTCGTCGGAGCCGAGCAGCCTGAAATTGTCGATCGAGAGCGCGGCAAAGGCGGCCTTCAGCGCATCCCATCCCACCGTCAAGTCGAACACGGGCTCGTAAGGCGGCTGCGCGATCGCGGTCTGCGACAGGCTGATCTTGAGCACGAAGGCGAACGGCACCAGGAAGAACAGCGCCATCCAGACATAGGGCGCAATCGCGGCAAAGCGTGCCGGACGCGCGAAGATGCGGCGGGAGCTCATGATTGCAGCACCACGCAATCGTCGGGCGTGAACCAGGCGACGACATGCTGGTTCAGGCTGTAGGCGTCGACGTCGATGCGCGCGCTGTTGGCGACTGACGCCTGCAGCAGCCCGCCCGTATCGAGCTTCACCTTGTAGGTGGTGGTGCCGCCGAGATAGCAGATGTCGGCGATGACACCATTGAGCCGGTTGATCGCCGTCTCGCGCCCCACCTCACTCACGGGACCGCGGCGCGAGAGCTTGACCTTCTCGGGGCGGATCGCGACCGAAAATCTTCCCGCGCCGACCGGCTCGCGCGGCTCGGCCACCACCAGCGCACCCGCGTCACGCGTGCCAACGACCAGGCGATGACCGTCGCGCAATTTGGATTCGCCGTCGAACAGATTGATGTCGCCGACGAACTCCGCGATCCAGCGCGAGCGCGGCGCCTCGTAGAGCTCGCGCGGGCTCGCGACCTGGGCGAGCTTGCCGGCCTTGATCACGCCGATCCGGCTCGCCATCGTCATCGCCTCCTCCTGGTCGTGGGTGACGATGATGAAGGTCATGCCGAGCCGCCGCTGCAGCTCCATCAGCTCGCCTTGCGTGCTCTCGCGCAGCTTCTTGTCGAGCGCTGCGAGCGGCTCGTCGAGCAGCAGGAGCTGCGGCCGGCGTGCCAGGGCGCGGGCGAGCGCCACGCGCTGGCGCTGGCCGCCGGACAACTGGTCAGGCTTGCGCTTCTCCAGGCCCTCGAGCTTCACCAGCGCGACCATTTCGGCCACGCGCGTGGCGATGTCGGCGCGCGCCATGCCGGCGCGCTTCAGGCCGAAGGCGATGTTGTCGCGCACCGACAGATGCGGAAACAGCGCGTAGTTCTGGAACATCATGTTGATCGGGCGCTGGTGCGGCAGCGCCTGCGCGATGTCCTTGCCGCCAAGCAGGATGCGCCCCTCGTCCGGCGCCTCGAAGCCGGCGAGCATGCGCAGCAGCGTGGTCTTGCCGCAGCCGCTGGGGCCCAGCAGCGCAAAGAATTCGCCGGCCCTGATGTCGAGCGAGACGCCATCGACGGCCCGGAACGTCCCGAACGCCTTGGCGACGCCCTCGATGCGCAGCAGCGGCTGCCCCGCGGCGGGAAATGCATCTCCGCCAGCCGCTTCAGCCGCAACATCCGTTCCGGGCAACTCTTCCGCCATGGTCCCTGCCAACCCCGATTCCGCCGCACGCTAGCGGCCGATCGTCCCTAGCTCAACCGGTTCGGGACCGATCATCGCAATTTGGCCTTCATGCGGGGCATCAAAGGGCGTATGATCACGATATGACCAAGCTGCTGGATCAAGCCCTGGAGATCGCGCGCAGTCTGCCCTCGGACGCGCAGGACGACATTGCCCGGATCGTACTCCAGCTCGCCGGCGCCGATGCAGCGCCTCCTGTCATCCTGTCGGATGATGAAAGATCGGCAATTGCCGCATCCAAGGCGGCGGCTAAACGGGGTGAATTCGCAACCGAGGCTCAAGTCCGAGCGACTTGGGCCAAACACGGCCTGTGAATATTCGCTACACGCTTCCGGCGCTCGCCGACCTCGATTCCATTCTGACTTACATTGCAGAAGCGTCTCCTCAGGGAGCAGCACGCGTCCAAAAGCGCATTCAGGACGTTATTGGTCTGCTGCTCGCACATCCCGAGATCGGATCATCATCCATGCTATCCGCCATGGGGCTCGCGATCCCGGAGGGATGCCGGGTGCGCGAGATCCCGACTAGCTCACATTCGCCATGAACGCAGCCAGCGCGTCGCGGTCCGCCGTCGGCATGGTCAAGCCGAGCTCGGAGCGGCGCCACAGAACGTCATCCGGAAAACGCGCCCATTCGTGGGTCATGAGATAGCGCACTTCGGCGCCAGTCAACTCGGGTCCGAACGCGGGGCCGAGCTCCTCGCGGCTCTTGGCCTCGCCGAGCACTGCGGGCAGCCGCGAGCCATAGGCCGCAACCAGGCGCTGAGCCTCTGGCTCCGACAGAAAGCGCCAGCGGTCGCGCGCAAGGTCGATCTCGGTGTCGAAACGATCCCAGGCGAAATCTCCACCAGGCAGCGCCGCGCCGGCGGTCCAGGGCGGCGACATCGGATAGAACGGGGTCAGCTTGGTCACCGCCCGCTCCGCGCGGAGACGCGAGGTGGTGACATCGCCGCCGAACATCGTGAGCATCGGGGCCCGGCGCCGGCGCGCATGAAACAGCGTCGTGCCCTCGCGCCCGCGCGTGGACGCCAGCGCCAGGTTGACGCCGGAGACCGTGCGGACCACGTCGGTCGGGCCGACGCGCTCGCGGAAATAGCGGCTGGCGGCCTCGCAGAGATAGCTGACGTCGGCGCCCGGTATCGCGACGATGGCGGGGTCGCCGGTGAAAGCATGCGTGACCGTGCCGATCAGCGTGAAGTCGCGCTCGAACGGCCGGGCGAAGATCAGCCGCCCGTCATTGTTCTGAAACACGTAGACATTTTCAGAATCGAACAGGCGCGGCACGACGATCTGGCTCATCTGCATGGCCGCCATCGCCGGCTGCGGCTGCCGCAGTACGGTGTCCGCGACTATCGAGGTCCAGGCGCCGGTGGTGTTGGCCAGCGCCCGCGCCGTGACGATACGGCGATAGCCGCGATCGACCACGGCGAGCCGCCAGGTGTCGGTTCGATCGGCACGGACGCAGCGCGCTCCGGTCCGGATCGCTGCGCCACGTTCGGCGGCATCAAGCGCCGTGAGCACGACCAGGCGGGAATCGTCGACGACGCAGTCCCAATACTCGAACGCCATACCGAACGGACGTTTCAGTGCGTTGCCGACCGGATGATGCGTGATGTCGAGGGTCGCCGACGGCGGCAGGCCGCCCCGGTTCGTGAGGCCGTCATAAACATACAGGCCGGCGCGCAACAGCCATGGCGGACGCTCCTCGGAATGCGCCGGGATCACGAAGCGCATCGGCCGGACCAGGTGCGGCGCGATCCGGAGCCAGATCCGGCGCTCGGCGAGCGCCCGGCGCACCCGCCAGAAGCCGCGGCGCTCCAGCACCGACAGATCGCCATGGATCAGCCGCGGTGTCGCCGACGACGCGGCGCCGGCGAGATCACCCTGCTCGAACAGAATCACGCGCAGGCCGCGGCCAGCCGCATCGCGCGCGAGGCTGACACCGTTCAGGCCGCCGCCGATGATCGCAAGATCGTAATCCGCCATGAAACCGTCGACAGGGAGCGAAGCTCACCATCCCTAGAGCCATTTCCGTTCCGATGAAATCGGAACGGGCTCTAGATTTTCGTTTTGACGCGTTTTCTTGACGCGAACCGGTATCCACTTCGCTCGAAAACGCTCTAACCGGTCTTGAGCGCAAGCTCCACGGTTTCGGCGCGGCCGACGAGATCGGCATATTTGCCGATCGGCAGGGGCTTGCCGAGCAGATAGCCCTGCACGCCGTCGCAGCCCTCCTTGGCGAGGAAGGCAAGCTGTTCGAGCGTCTCGACGCCCTCCGCGATGATCGACATTTCGAGGCCGTGGCCGAGGTCGATCACGGCGCGCACGATTGCAGCCGATTGCGGGTTGCGGCCGAGATTGATGATGAAGGCGCGGTCGATCTTGATCTTGTCGAACGGGAACGCCTGGAGATAGCTCAGCGAGGAATAGCCGCTGCCGAAATCGTCCATCGAGATGCGCACGCCGAGCGCCTTCAGCCGGCGCAGCAGCGCAAGGCCCCGGTCGAAATCCTCGATCAGCACGCCCTCGGTGATCTCGAGCTCGAGCCGGCCGGGCGCAAGGCCCGTCTCGATCAGGATCGAATGGACGAGGCCGACCACGTCGCCGTGCATGAACTGCGCCGGCGACAGATTGACAGCGACCTGGAGCGGCTTCGGCCAGGACGCCGCCTCGCGGCAGGCTTCGCGCAGGATCCACTCGCCCATCTCGACGATCAGGCCGCTCTCCTCGGCGATCGGGATGAATTCGGCCGGTGAGACCTGGCCACGCACCGGATGCTGCCAGCGCGCCAGCGCCTCGAAGCCGATGATCTCGCTCTCGGCGACGCTGAGGCCCGCGGCTCCCTGCGGCTGGAAGGCGAGCGAGAGCTCGCCGTTCTTGATCGCCATCGAGAGGTCCTGGTGCAGCACGCGGCGATCGCGGATCTGCTGGTCCATCTCCGGCTGGTAGAGGCTGATGGTGCCGCGCGACTTCTGCTTGGCGCGGAACAGTGCCGCACCGGCGTTGGCGAGCAGCGAGGCGCCATCCGTGCCATTGTGCGGGAAGATCGCCATGCCGGTGGTGACGCCGGCACGGACCGGCCGGCCGTCGATCTGAAACTCCTGCGCGACGGCTTCGCCGATCTGTTGCGCCAGCGCGAGACCCGATTCCGGCTGCTTGCCGTCGATGATCAGGCCGAACTCGTCGCCGGACAGGCGCGCCACCACGCCGCCCCGCGCGGAGTCCTGGAGCCGCTGGGCCACCTCGATCAGGAGCTTGTCGCCGAGAGCATGGCCGAAGACGTCGTTGACCTCCTTGAGCCCGTCGAGGTCGACGCAGAGCACGGCGAACTCCTCGCCGGTGCCTTCGCAGGCCTCGATCATCTGGGTCAGCGCCTGCAGGAAGGCGGCGCGGTTCGGCAGATCGGTGAGGCCGTCGTGATAGGCCATGTGCGCCATGCGCGACTCGGTCTGCCGGCGGTCGGTGACGTCCTCGTGGGTCTTGATCAGATATTGCGGCTCGCCGGCATCGCTGAGCACCGTGGCGCGGCGCGTCAGGAACAGCCGCAGGCCGTCCTTGGTGGAGATCGGATGCTCCTCGGTGATCATCCCGCGCTTCTTGATCGCCGCCTCGTCGCGGGCGATGATCAGCTTGGCTTCCTTGGGATTGAAGATGTCGGACGCGGTCAGGCCCGTGGCTTCCTCGCGCCGGCGGTTGAGGATGGTCTCGGCACTGCGATTGGCGAGCAGATAGCGGCCATCCTTGACCTGCTCGACGATCAGCGCCACCGGGATATTGTCGACCACGAGCTCGAGGAACTTCTTGGTGCTTTCCAGCTCCTGCGACAGCGAGCGGCGGTCGGTGATGTCCTCGAACACCAGCAGCAGGAATTCCGGCTTGTTGCTCTCGTTGCGGACGACGATCCGGATCGAGGCCACCATGCGCCGCTCACCGCCGCGATCGACCTCGAACTCATTGCGGAACTGACCGTCCGGCGCCTCCAGCGCCGCCCGGTCGGCCGCCTCGATGCTCGCCGCCGAGCCCGGCGCAAACAGCTCCCGCGCATTCCTGCCGACGGCGTAGTCCCGCGACAGTCCCCAGAACCGCTCATAGGCGCTGTTCGCGAAGATGTAGCAACCGTCGTCGATGTTCTTCGCGGCTACACAGGCCGGCACATGGTCCAGCACCGATTCCAGGAATTGCTTGGTGGAAGCGAGTTGCCGCGACAGCTTGCGCTGGTCGCTGACGTCGAGATGAGTTGCGACCGATCCGCCGTTCGGCAGGATGAAATATTTCACCAGGATGGCCCGCCCGTCGGGCAGCTCGGTGATCAGGCCGTTGGGGCTTGCCGCCTTCTCGTAGAACTCGTTGTCGGAGACGCCGCCGAGCACTCCGCGCCTGCGCCTGAGCTCGAGCAGCTCATAGCCGTTCATATTGGCCCAGAGTTCCGAGCGCGTCAGGCCGTAGATATTGAGATAGCGGTCGTTGCAGAAGATGATGCGCCGCTCCGCATCGGTCATCACCACGCCCTGGTTGAGATTGTTCATGGCGGAGGAGACGAAGGCATTGCGCCGCAATTGCAACCGCCTCGTCCGGCGCAGCGCCGAATGGACCCACAGCGCGACGGTGGCCAGGAATGCGCAGACGACGATTCCCGCGATCAGGACTTCCCAGATCAGGTTGGGATCGAGCTGGCCGATGTAGCTCGGCGGGGCAAGGCCGTCCGAGAGCGCAAAGGCGCGCGCAGGCGCGACCGCGCCGGCCAGGCACACGACGGCCTGCACAGCAATCGGAAGCGTGCTGCCCACGTGCCAGTTCTTCTCAGCCATCAGCCACCCGCGATTTCAACGTCGGATTGTCTGGCCTCGCGGGTTTGGATCGGGTAAACGCCTGTACGCGCAACAGAAAAAATGTGACGCCAAACACGGCAATTGCCCTGACATGATAAATGCTTCCTTAACGGAAAACGGCCCCAGGCCCTCGTTCTCAGGTCGAATGCCACCGGCGCTCCCAGCGGACGTCCTGCACAACCATGGATAAGGTCGACTGCATCGTCATCGGGGCCGGCGTGGTCGGGCTTGCGGTGGCCCGGAAGCTCGCCCAGGCCGGGCGCGAGGTCATCGTGCTCGAGGAGGCCGAGGCCATCGGCACCATCACCTCCTCGCGCAACAGCGAGGTGATCCATGCCGGCATCTACTACCGCGCCGGGAGCTGGATGGCGCGCATGTGCGTCAGCGGCAAGCACGCGCTCTATCGCTACTGCGCCGAGCGCGACATCCCCCACAAGAATTGCGGCAAGCTGATCGTCGCGACCAATGCGAAGGAAACCGAGAAGCTGCAATCGATCAAGGCGCACGCCGAGGCCAATGGCGTGCTCGACATGCAGCTGCTCACGGGCGAGGCCGCACGCGCGCTGGAGCCTGCGCTGGCCTGTGACGCCGCGCTGCTCTCGCCCTCGACCGGCATCATCGACAGCCACGCCTACATGCTCTCACTGCGCGGCGAGGCCGAGGAAGCCGGCACCGCCTTCGCGTTTCACACGCCGCTGGTCCGCGCCAAGGCGGCGGCCGGCGTGATCGAGGTCGAGGCCGGCGGCGAGGCGCCGATGACGCTGCAATGCAGCCTCCTCGTCAACGCTGCGGGACTCTCGGCGACGACGGTCGCGCGCAACATCGAGGGCATGCCGCTGGACCGGATTCCGCCGGCGTATCTTGCGAAGGGAAACTACTTCAGCTGCAGCGCCAGGGCGCCGTTCTCGCGCCTGATCTATCCGGTGCCTGAGCCCGGCGGGCTAGGGGTGCATTTGACGCTGGATATGGCAGGGCAGGCGCGTTTCGGTCCAGATGTCGAGTGGATCGAGACGATCAACTACGAGGTCGATCCGTCGCGCGCAGAGCGCTTCTATCCGGCGATCCGCAAGTACTGGCCGACACTGCCCGACGGCGCGTTGATGCCGAGCTATTCGGGCATCCGCCCGAAGATCGTGCCGCCGGCAGTGGCCACGCAGGATTTCCTGATGCAGGGCCCGCGCGATCACGGCGTCGCAGGTCTGATCAACCTGTTCGGCATCGAATCGCCGGGACTGACATCGTCGCTCGCGATCGCCGATCACGTCACCGAGCTCGCAGAGATCTAGGCCACGCGCAACGATGATTGCGCGCGGTCTCGCACCTTGCAGCAGGGATAAGCGCAATGGCTCTCATCCCTGCCTGAAAGGGTACGAGCAACTCTACACTGTTACGGGGGTTACTAGTGGAGCGTATCGCCTTGCTTCAGACGCTCGATCTGGTCCTTGACCATCAACTTCCGGCGCTTCAACTCAACAATTTGCAGGTCGTCTGTTGAAAGGTGCACGAGAGCTTCGTGCAATTCGTTTTCGAGAAGTTTGTGTTTCCGCTCCAATTCAACAAGATGTGCCTGAATTGTCATTCGAAACCTCCTCGGTAGGGTTGAACCTCAGGATTCGATCCGGACGGCGAAGTCTACATCACCGATTCGTTCTGTCGATGGGTATCCGTCGTCGCGGCGTCATTTTTGAAAATACATATGTAATGAAGCGTGAGTACGGAACCGCGCAGGAAAAATCCATGATATCAATGCGCTTGCGCAGCGCCGCAGCGAACCGTTGAAATATCTTGCGGGAGATCGGTGCGCGACGGCCTGAGATCGCTTGCGGTCACGCCGCGCAAGGACGATAATTTCCACAAGGCATCCACAGCCTTGATCTCACGCCTATCGGTTTTTCGGCCACCGCAGACATGACCCATGAAGACGAGCGCGAACTCGAAGCCGAGCTCGCCCGGTTGCAGCAGGAACACCGAGATCTCGATGCCGCGATCGATGCACTGCATCAATCGCCTGCCCCCGACCTATTGCGGTTACAGCGGCTGAAGAAGCGCAAGCTGTTGTTGCGCGACCGCATCGCGTTCATCGAAGACCAGATCACGCCCGACATCATCGCCTGATCGCGTCCCGAGCTGCCGTGGCGGCTCCCCGTGACTGAATCCGCTTGACTCGAAAAGAACAAAATAGGAACATTCCTGTGCCCGACGCCCCAGGAAACGCCCAAGGGAAACGCCCAAGGAAAACTCACAAAGGACAACGCAAATGCCGGCACCCGCCCTCTTGGACAACAGTCACTATGAACAGGCCTGCGATCAGGCGATCGCGATGTGCGACGGCAATCTGCGCAGCACCATCAAGGCGCTGATCATGGCCAACGAGTATCTGGAGGCGGAACTGGAGGAATTGCAGGCGGCGATTTCCGCCGGCTGCATTCCCGAAACCACGCGCGGCAAGGTACGGAGCAAGAGCAGCGCCGCTTGACCGTCAACATTGGAGCAACGCCATGTCGGATGTGACCTACTACGTTGCAATGCCCTTTTTGATTGATGACGACGGATCACCCGTCGCAGGCGCGGCGGAGGAGTGTCAGTCCTCATCGGCAGCACTACGCCGCGCCGAGATTCTGGCGCGCGGTGCCGGCCATATCGGCGCGGTCGCCTTCAGCCGCAGCGGCGATCCCATGACCGGCGAATTCGGCGACGCGACACTGCTGCGCAAATTCGGCAACGTGCCGGAAGATCTCGCCACGCTGTAGGGAATTTTTGTTTGAGCATTCGGGTCCGGATCATGCTCTAGTTGCTGACGAGCCGGATCCGCGGCTCGTGCCGGCGGCGCGCCTTGCGCACATACATGGCGGCATCGGCCTCTTCCAGGGCGCGGCCTGCATCGGAGTGCGGACCGAGCAGGGCGACGCCGGCGGAGGCGCCCGCCATCACGTTCTGGCCTCGGAAGTCGAAGGACAATTCGTCGATCGCCTGCTCGAAAGTCGCAGCCTTCGCCTTGGCGTCGGTCTCGTTGAGATTCCACAACAGCAGCGCGAACTCGTCGCCGCCGAGCCGGCCGACCACGTCGGAGGCGCGGACCTGGCGCGTCAGCGTCGCGACAATCGCCTTGAGCACCTCGTCACCGGCGGCATGGCCGAAGGAATCGTTGATCGGCTTCAGCCGGTCGACATCGAGCACGATCAGCGCGCCGCTGGCGCGATACCGCTTCATGTAGGCAATGGCGCGCGTGAGCTCGCGCTCGAATCCGCGCCGGTTCGGAATCTCGAGCAGGAAGTCGGTGTCGGCGGCCGCCTCGAGTTCCGAGACCCGCAGCAGGGCCGCCTTGAGCTTGCTCTTGAGACCACGGATGGTCGCTTTGCTGTCGTCGGCATCCGGCGCGCTGCGCGAGGCCGGCTTGGCCGGGCGCTTCGAGACGGCTTTGGATCGGCCGGCGCTGGTCTTCCGGCCCGTTTTGGCCTTCGCAGCGCTCGCCCTTTTTGGTTTCTTCATGGGCATCCTGCTCAATGAAGGCTTGCGGGGATTCACCAAGACAGGATAGTGCATTCCCTTCTCCTTGCCACCGCCTTGCGAGCCGCCGGCCGGAACCGTTAATCTGGCCTATGTTTCTGTTTTCCCGAGCACAATTGACGTCATGACCGCGCCGATCGCCATCATCATGGGAAGCCAGTCGGATTGGGACACGATGCGGCATGCCGCCGAGACGCTCGATGCGCTCGGCGTCGCCGCCGAGACCCGCATCGTTTCGGCCCACCGTACCCCCGACCGGCTGTTTGCCTTCGCCAAGGGCGCCAAGGCGGCGGGCTACAAGGTCATCATCGCCGGGGCCGGCGGCGCTGCGCATCTGCCGGGCATGGCCGCGGCGCTGACGGAGCTCCCGGTGTTCGGCGTTCCCGTCGAATCCAAGGCACTCAAGGGCCTCGATTCGCTCTATTCGATCGTGCAGATGCCCGCGGGCATCCCGGTCGGCACCCTCGCCATCGGCAAGGCCGGCGCGATCAACGCGGCGCTGCTTGCAGCTGCCGTCCTGGCATTGTCCGATCCGGCCCTGTCCGACCGCCTCGCCGCCTGGCGCAAGGCACAGACCGACGCGGTTGCCGAGCGTCCGGAGGACAAGGCGTGACTGACGCAAAGCAGGTGAAGCTGAAGCCCGGCGACACCATCGGAATTCTCGGCGGCGGACAATTGGGACGGATGCTGGCGATGGCCGCGGCGCGGCTCGGCCTGCGCTGCCAGGTGTTCTCGCCCGATCCGGATTCGCCGGCCTTCGACGTCGTGCTGAACGCGACCTGCGCCGAATATGCCGACGTCGAAGCGCTGGAGCTGTTCGCGGGCGACGTCGACGTCATCACCTACGAATTCGAGAACGTGCCGGCGGCCGCCGCGATGGTGCTGGACGCGCGCCGCCCGGTGCTGCCCAATCGCAAGATCCTCGAGACCACCCAGGACCGGCTCGCCGAGAAGGATTTTGTGACGAAGCTCGGCATCGGCACTGCGGCCTATGCCGACGTCACTTCCGTCTCCTCGCTGCGCGAGGCGATCCTGAGGATCGGCCTCCCGGCGGTGCTGAAGACCCGCCGCTTCGGCTATGACGGCAAGGGCCAGGCCATCATCCGCGCGGGCGACGACATCGCCAAGGTGTGGACCAGCCTCGCCACCAAATCGGCAATCCTGGAGGCCTTCGTGCCGTACGAGCGCGAGATCTCGGTGATCGCCGCGCGCTCGGCCGCAGGTGAGGTCGAGTGTTTCGACGTGACCGAGAACGAGCACCGCGACCACATCCTGAAAGTGTCGCGCGCGCCCGCGGCGATCCCGGACGCACTCGCGCATGAGGCGCGCAACGTCGCGAGCAAGATTGCGACTGCGCTCGACTATGTCGGCGTGCTGGCGGTGGAGATGTTCGTGCTCGCCAACGGCACCGGACCGAAGGTGCTGGTCAACGAGATCGCCCCGCGCGTGCACAATTCCGGGCACTGGACGCTGGACGGCGCCTCCGTCTCGCAGTTCGAGCAGCACATCCGCGCCATTGCCGGCTGGCCGCTCGGCAAGCCGGTGCGCCACGGCGAGATCGTCACCATGACCAATCTGATCGGCGACGAGATCAACGACTACGACAAGTGGCTGACCGTCCCGGGCGCCACGGTGCACATCTACGGCAAGGGCACGCCGCGCCCCGGCCGCAAGATGGGCCACGTCACCGAAGTTTGGCCCGCCAAGGACAAGTGAACGGGACTGCAGCAGAGGCTGCAATCCCGCTTGGCAATCACGCCGTCTTCACACCCGCGACGACGCCGGTGGGCTCCTCGCTGAGCCAGCGATAGATCACCCCGCCGAGCGCACCGCCGATCAGCGGCGCAACCCAGAACATCCAGAGCTGCGACAGCGCCCAGCCGCCGACGAACAGCGCGGGGCCCGTGCTGCGCGCTGGATTCACCGACGTGTTGGTGACGGGAATGCTGACGAGATGGATCATCACAAGCGCAAGCCCGATCGCGAGCGGCGCGAAGCCCGCGGGCGCGCGGCCGTGGGTAGCGCCCATGATGATGAACAGGAACATCATGGTCATCACCACCTCAGTGAGGAAGCAGACCATCATGCTGTACTGACCGGGCGAATGCGCGTCATAGCCGTTGGACGCGAAGCCCTTGGTGACGTCGAAGCCGGGGGCTCCGCTGGCGATGACATAGAGCAGCGCGGCGGCAACGATCGCACCGCAGACCTGCGCGATCACGTAAGGCAGGATCTGGCCGGTCGGAAAGCGCCCGCCGGCGGCAAGGCCGACCGTGACGGCCGGATTGAGATGGCAGCCCGAGATGTGGCCGATCGCGTAGGCCATCGTGACGACGCTCAAGCCGAAAGCCAGGGACACGCCGACCAGACCGATTCCGACCTGCGGGAAGCCGGCCGCGATCACCGCGCTGCCACAACCTGCGAATGTGAGCCAGAAGGTGCCGATAGCCTCGGCAGCATATTTTTTCATATCCATTGTCGTCCCCTCATTTCAAAGATTCCGGAACAAAGCTCCGGTCGCGCCCCGCCCCGGGCGTCAAACCGCCCAAATCGGGGCCGCACAAAGGTATTTTCGCCGCATTTAATGGCCGAACTTGGCCCGAAAACCCGCTTGGCCGGTGGACATTCCAGGTTTTGTCTGATACATCCGCGCGCTCAAGGTTAAGGGTGCCGGGCTTTTTGCCATCCCCTTTGACTTACCAGAATTCAAATCCGATCCACTGAAGAGGATGCCGCGTGCAGGTTCTCGTTCGCGATAACAATGTCGATCAAGCCCTCAAGGCGCTGAAGAAGAAGATGCAGCGTGAGGGAATTTTCCGCGAGATGAAGCTCCGCGGTCACTACGAAAAGCCCTCCGAGAAAAAGGCCCGCGAAAAGGCCGAGGCCGTGCGCCGCGCGCGCAAGCTGGCCCGCAAGAAGCTGCAGCGTGAAGGCCTGCTGCCGATGAAGCCGAAGCCGGTGTTCGGCGCCGGCGCCGGTGGCGAGCGCGGTGGTCGTGGCGGCCCGGGCGCAGGTCCGCGCGGACCGCGCTGATCTTTCCGGATTTACCAGACTTCAGTTTTCGATGACGCGGGCCCAGAGCCCGCGTTATTATTTCGTAGCGGTGCCTTTCTGGGATGGGGCACTTACCGATGCGGCACTAGCGCGAGCGAACCGTAGATGGCCTCCCCTCTCCCCGAGCGCCGCTTGGCGCGACGACGCCTGATCTGGCGCCAGCCGCTCGCGCTGACTTTGATGGGGATTGCGCTGTGCGGCTGCTCCTTCGACCTGGGATCGCTGATGCCCGAGAAGGAGAAGCCGCAGGAGGCACCGAAGGCGGCGGCGACTGCCGAGAGCGCGGTCAGCGCCGGCAACGTCACCGAAGCCCAGGCCCACACCGCAAAGGCCCAGTCCCTCGCCAAGTCAGGCGAGACCGCGGCAGCGCTGGACGAGTTCAACCGCGCCGTCGGCCTCGATCCCTACAATGCGCAGGCGCTCTATGGCCGCGCGCTGATCTACCAGGGCAATAACCAGCACGATTTCGCCGTCGCCGATTTCAGCGCGGCGAGCGGGCTCAACCCGCAAAAGGCCGAGCCGCTGCTCGGCCGCGCGACCAGCTATCTGGCGATCGGCAAGGTCAAGGAAGCCGCGGCCGACCTGGATGAAGCCTCCGAGGCCGATCCGCACAATCCCCAGGTCTGGACCGCGCGCGGACAGGCCTATGAGCGGCTCGGCGACAGGGCCAAGGCGGCGGCGTCCTACAACAAGGCGGTTGCCCTGCGTCCACGCGACGATGCCGCCCGCAGCGGCCTCGCCCGCGTCGGCGGCTGACAGCGGTGCTCGAACTTCGGTTCTGATTGGATCAGAACCGAAGTTCTAGATTCTTGTTTTGACGCGTTTTCTTCACGCGAACCGGTGTCCACTTCGCTCGAAAACGCTCTAAGCCACCGCCTTAATCGGGGGTGGAGCTCTTCGGCAGGACGGAGTGGAACATCGACTTCATGCCCGACAGCATCTCGTCCGCGACGTTGGTCTTCTTCGGCCGTGGCATGGTCGCGCCGACGTCGGCACGCAGGTCGAGCGGCGGCGCGATCACCGGCACGGGAATGTCAGCCGGCGGCGTGATCCGATTCGGGTCGTCATTGCCGACCGAGGCCGTGTAGGACGGCTGCGAGCCGGCATTGCCATACGCCTCGGGTGAAGGCGTGGACACCGTGATCGGCGGCGGCAGCGGACGGACCGCGGACGGCTCCGTCGTGACGACACGGGGGGCCTCGGGGACGCGGGTGGCTTCGCGGACCGCGGGCTCGGGGGTCCGCTCGGCCGGCCTGGTCTCGGCGGCTTTGGCTTCGGCTGCCTTGGCTTCAGCAGCCTTGGCTTCGGCAGCTTTGCCCTCAGGCGACTTGCGAAGACGCTCGATGGCGGCGCGCGCCAGATCGTTGGCGTCGGGGGTCGCAGCCGGGGATGCAGCGGCCGGCGCGGAATTGGCCTCCACGACCGAGGCGGTGGCTGCCGGGGTCGACTTCGCGGCCGCCTTCTCGCGCGCCGCGGGGCGGCCGTGCGAGGCGGCGTCGGCGGGAGCGACGTCCGCAGCCTTGGTCTCGGGCTTGTCGGCAGGCTTCTCGGCCGCAGCCTTGTCCGTCACGCTCTTCTCGGAGACGCCTTTGGCTTTGACGCCAGGCGCGGGAAGGTTGGCGGTGTCCGTCGGCTTGGCGTCCTTACCGGCCTCGGCAGGCGCAACGACGGCCGCGGGGGTATCCGCCGCCGGCTTGGCGTTGATGTAGTGGTTAACGATGTAGGCCCCGATGATCGTCGCGAGCACCGAGGGGAAGATATCCATCGAGATTTTAGCGAGGTATTTCAGCATTTCTCGGCCACTCCCCGCGCGATCAGATGCGGGAACTTTGGGGCAATTGTAAGGGATCAACTGCGACGGATCGATGGCAAAGGGTAACGCCGGACTCCGGACTTACGCCTTCAGCTCGATCTCAAGGAACACGATCTCAGTTGAGGTTTCGTTAAGTACGTCGTGCTGGACGCCGGCCTTGCGAAAGTAGGATTTCCCAGCCGCAAGCTGCGCCTTGGAACGCTCCCCATTGGGCGCCACGATGGTCATTTCGCCGGCGACGACGGGAACAATCACATAGTCCATCCCATGGGTGTGGTGCCCGGTCGCGCTGCCCGGGGCGAGCCGCCATTCGGTCACCCGGACCTCTTCGTTGTCGATCTGGACGTCGGACTTGGCGGCAAGCATCGGAACTCTCCTCACAGCATGATCCGGAAAAGTGTGGAGCGGTTTTCCGGAAAGATCATGCCCATACAATAGCCTGAAGCGCGACTGCGCTTCAGGGCACGAAAACCATGAACACGTAGACGGCAAATACCACCATATGGACCAAGCCGAACAGGACATTGGTCCTGCCCGTGCCGAAGGTCAGCATGCTCAGGAAGAAGGTCAGCAGCAAAAGCACGCTGCCCTGGGCGCTGAGGCCGAGTTCGAGCTCCTTGTCGAGCGCGTAGGTGGCGACGCCGACCGCGGGGATGGTCAGGCCGATGGTCGCCAGCGAGGAGCCGAGCGCGAGATTGATGCTCTTCTGGAGATCGTTCTTGCGGGCCGCCGCGATGGCCGCGACGCCCTCCGGCATCAGGATCAGCAGCGCGACCAGAAGGCCGGCGAAGGCCGGTGGCGCGCCGATCCTGGCGCCGACGGCATCGACCACCAGCGAGAATTTCTTGGCCAGCAGCACGACCGCCAGCAGCGAGACCAGGAGCAGGCCCACGGTGAGCGCGAGCGCGCCGACCGACAGGTGCACCACCCCGCCTTCGCCCTCCGCCCGTTCATGGACGAAGTAATCCTTGTGCAGGACGGTCTGGGTGTAGAGGAACACCGCATAGAGCGCGAGCGTGACGACGTCGACGAAGCCGAGCTGAACGCTCGAATAGACCGGTCCCGGCGTGGTGGTCGTGTAGTTCGGCATGATCAATGTGATGGTCGCGAGCGCGAACAGGACGCTGAGATAGACGTTGGCGCCGGAGAGCTGAAAACCCTGCTCGCGATAGCGCAGGCCGCCGATGAAGATGCAGAGCCCGACAAGGCCGTTGCAGACGATCATGACCACGGCGAACACCGTGTCGCGCGCCAGTTCCGGCGCCGGCTTGTCGCCCAGCATGATCGTGGTGATCAGCGCCACCTCGATAATGGTCACCGAAAGCGTCAGCACCAGCGTGCCATAGGGTTCGCCGACCCGTTCGGCAATCACCTCGGCATGATGAACGGCGGCGAACACCGTTCCGAACAGGATGACCAGAAGGACGACGGCGAAGCCGAGCCCGGCCAGCGACAGCGTGAAGACGTAATCCGTCGCGCTGACGGCTACGAACAACAGCACGGCCAGCGCCGGGAAGATCCAGGCCGACCGGGGCATCGGACTATGCGCGCTCATCCACCGGCTCCAGTTGTGAAGCCGAGCAGTAGCAAATCGGCCGGCAGATTCAATGCCAGTGCAGGATCGGCGCGATCGGCAGGAAGGTCAGCAGCAGGAACAGCGGGATCAGCACGGCGCCGGCGCGCAAGAGATAGCCAAAGAAGCTCGGCATCTCGATGCCGTTCTCTCTGGCGATGCTGCTGACCATGAAGTTCGGCGCATTGCCGATATAGGTGAGCGCACCCATGTAGACCGCGCCCATGGAGATGGAGGCGAGCGTGCCCGACAGGACATGCATCAGCACTTGCGGATCGCCGCCGGCCAACTCGAAGAACAACAGATAGGTCGGCGCATTGTCGAGAAATGCCGACATCAGCCCGGTGCTCCAGAAATAGGCGGCCTCGCGCGGCGCGCCGTCCGGCGCCGTCACGGCCGACAACAGCCAGGCGAAGGCGCCGTGATGGCCGGCATTGAGCATGGCAATGACCGGAATGATGGCGACGAAGATGCCCGCGAACAGTTTTGCGACCTCGCGGATCGGCTCCCAGGTGAAGCCGTTGGCCTGCCTGTGCTCGTCCGGCGTCAGCCACACCGAGAGCGCCGCAATCGCCAGCAGCGTCACGTTGCGGGCGAGGTCTTCCAGCTCCAGCTTCGTTCCGAGAACGTCGAAGGCGATGCCGGGCTTCCACATCGCCGACACCAGCAGGCTGGCGACGATGGCTGCGATCAGCACCAGGTTGACGAGGCCGCGGATCCGCACCGGTTTCCCAGGCCCCGCCTCGCCGGGCGGCGGCTCGCTCCTGAAACGCCAGACGTCGACGGCGACGAAGATGACGAGCAGCAGTCCTGCAACGATCATCGTCTGCAGCCAGATGTTCCGCGTGGTCCAGAAGAAGTCGACGCCGTGCAGGAAGCCGACGAACAGCGGGGGATCGCCGAGCGGGCTCAGCGCGCCGCCGACATTGGCGACCAGGATGATGAAGAAGATGATCACATGAGCGTTGTGGCGCCGCGGCCGGTTGGCGCGGATCAGGGGGCGGATCAGGATCATCGCCGCCCCGGTGGTGCCGACGACGCTCGCCATCAGCGTGCCGAGCGCGAGGATGCCGGCATTCGCCGCCGGCGTGCCCTTGATGTCGCCCGTGATGAGGATGCCGCCGGCCACAACATAGAGCGAGAACAGCAGCACGATGAAGCCGAAATATTCGGCGAGCATGGCGTGGACCAGCGCGGCCAGCGTCGCCATGCTTCCGGCAAAGACCACGAGCGAGCCGAGCGCCAGCAGCGACCATGCCGCGGCGATCTTGCCGTAGTGATGGTGCCAGAATTTTGCGAACAGCAAAGGCCCGAGCGCGATCGACAGCAACAGGCCGGCAAAGGGCAGCGCATACGGCCAGCGCATCGCCGCGCCGTCGAGCGCGGTCGCCGCCCATGCGGGCTGCGGCAACAGCACCAGAGGCGCAGCGATGACCACGCAGCCCCGCCAGGTCGCAAGCCGTCTAGGAAGCAATGAAGCGCCTTGCCGTTTCGATCGCACCGAAAGCATCGAGATTGTCGTGTCCGCCGCCCGCAAAGCGAACGAACTGCTTCGGTTCATGCGCGAGCGCGAACAGACGCTCTCCGAACACGATCGAAATGACAAGGTCATTGGTGCCATGCATCACCAGGAGCGGCACCGTGACGCGCGTGATGCGCTCGTCGGAGTGAAACGGGTCGCGCATCAGCAGGCGCACCGGCACGAACCGGAACGACGAAGCTGCAATGTCGGCCGTCGACGTATAGGGGGCTTCCAGGATGAGCTTTCCAACACGCTGTTCCGAGGCGAGCGCGACCGCCACGCCCGTCCCGAGCGAAAAGCCCCAGGCGACGATTCGTTCCGGCGCATAGCGCGCGGTCGTGAAGGCGTAAGCGGCTGCAGCGTCGCGCAACAGACCTTCCTCGCTTGGCGCCCCGCTGGAGCCGGCGTAGCCGCGATAGGACAGCGCGACGAGGCCGGTACCGTCTGCGGTCATCGCCTTGAAGCGGCTGACAGGACCGGCGAGAAAATCACCATTGCCGGGAAAATACAGGATCACGGGACGGCCGGGCTTCGCCGGCACGTGCCAGACGATGACCTTCTCGCCATCGGAGGTGGTCAGGACATGCTCCTCCGCCTCGGGCAGTCCTGCGGCATCGGGTGCGGTGCGACCGACGGGCGGGATCGGAAACAGCATCTCGCGCTGCCGCACATACAGCACGACGAGACCGGCGAGATAGACGGCCACGAGCAGGATGATGGTCCATTTGACGATGGTGATCATTGCGCGGCCGGCCCCGATCCAGACTAGGGCTTGCGACGGCTCCGCAGCAATTTCATGACATCGGGCCGGAGGCTGGCCGGCATGTCGCGACAGCCGCACGCCGCCTTGTGGGCGGCGTGCCAGGCGATGCGCTGCTCGCGCGTCGCCTTCGGCGGCATGCGATGGAACCGGTGCCAATCCTTGTTGATGGCCACGGTCCCTCCCGCGTTACATCGCCTTGACGATGTTCTCGGTGACCTTCTTGGCGTCGCCGAGCAGCATCATGGTGTTGTCCCGGTAGAACAGCGGATTGTCGATGCCCGCGTAACCCGACGCCAGCGAGCGCTTGATGAACATCACCGTGCCGGCCTTCCAGACCTGGAGCACCGGCATGCCGTAGATCGGCGAGGTCTTGTCCTCTTCGGCCGCCGGGTTGGTGACGTCATTGGCGCCGATCACGAAGGCGATGTCGGCCTGCGCGAATTCGGAGTTGATGTCCTCGAGCTCGAACACCTCGTCATAGGGCACGTTGGCTTCGGCCAGCAGCACGTTCATGTGGCCGGGCATGCGGCCCGCGACCGGGTGAATGGCGTATTTCACCTCGACGCCTTCCTTCTTCAGGAGGTCCGCCATCTCGCGCAGCGCGTGCTGGGCCTGCGCCACCGCCATGCCGTAGCCGGGCACGATGATGACCTTGGAGGCGTTCTTCATGATGAAGGCCGCATCGTCAGCCGAGCCGAGCTTGGCGGGCTTCTGCTCGCCCGTACCGCCACCGGCCGCCGCGGTCTCGCCGCCGAAGCCGCCGAGGATGACCGAGATGAAGGACCGGTTCATCGCGTGGCACATGATGTAGGACAGGATCGCGCCCGACGAGCCGACCAGCGCGCCGGTGATGATCAGCGCGGAATTGCCGAGCGTGAAGCCGATGCCGGCCGCGGCCCACCCCGAATAGGAGTTCAGCATCGAGATCACGACCGGCATGTCGGCGCCGCCGATCGGGATGATCATGAGCACCCCGAGGGCCAGCGCCAGGATGACGATCAGCCAGAAGTCGAGCGCACTGCCGGTCATCACCAGCCCGACGATGAAGACGACGAGCAGAACGGCGAGCACGATGTTGATGACGTGGCGGAACGGCAGGATGATCGGCGCGCCGCTCATCCGTGCCGACAGCTTCAGGAACGCGATCACCGAGCCGGTGAAGGTCAGCGCACCGATGGCGACGCCGAGCGACATCTCGACCAGGCTCTGCGGATGGATGTTGCCGGGGGTGCCGATGTCGAAAGCCTCGGGCGCGTAGAACGCGCCGGCGGCGACCAGCACCGCGGCCATGCCGACCAGCGAGTGGAAGGCCGCGACGAGTTCCGGCATCGACGTCATCGGCACGCGGCGGGCGATGACAGCACCGATCGCACCACCGATCGCGATGCCGACGATGACGAGCACCCAGGCGAGGCCGTCTGCCGGCGGATGGTTGGCAAGCGTGGTGGCGACCGCGATCGCCATGCCGATCATGCCGAACAGATTGCCCTGGCGCGACGAAGCCGGGCTCGACAACCCGCGCAGCGACAGGATGAACAGCACTCCCGCCACGAGATACAGAAATGCAGAGAGGTTGGCGCTCATCTCAGGTCCCCATTGATCCCATCAGCCCGAGGTGGCCGCTTACTTCGACTTCTTCTTGTACATCGCCAGCATGCGCTGGGTGACAAGGAAGCCGCCGAAGATGTTGATGCAGGCAAAGATCAGCGCAACGAAGCCGAAGGCGCGCGCCCAGCCCGAGCCGCTCGAAACATTGGCGACGCCGCCGGCAAGCAGCGCGCCGACCACGATCACCGAGGAGATCGCGTTGGTCACGCTCATCAGCGGCGTGTGCAGCGCGGGCGTCACCGACCACACCACGAAATAGCCGACGAAGACGGCGAGAACGAAGATCGACAGCCGGAAGATGAAGGGGTCGACGACCTGTGCAGCATGCTCCATGGCGGATCTCCTTAAGCCTTCGGCTGGAAGTTCGGGTGGATGACGGCGCCATCCTTGGTCAGCGCGGTCGCCTTGACCAGTTCGTCGTCCCAGTTCACGGCGAGCTTCTTCTCTTTCTTGTCGACCATGGTCTCGATGAAGGAGAACAGATTGCGTGCGTAGAGGCTGGAGGCCGAGGCCGCGACGCGGCCGGCGACGTTGGTGTAGCCGACGATCTTGATACCATCGAGGTCGACGACCTCGCCGGCCTTGGCGCCTTCGACATTGCCGCCGCGCTCGACGGCGAGATCGACCAGCACCGAGCCCGGCTTCATTGACTTGACCATCTCGCCGGACACGAGCTTGGGCGCCGGCCGGCCCGGGATCAGCGCCGTGGTGATCACGATGTCCTGCTTCTTGATGTGCTCGGCGGTGAGCGCGGCCTGCTTGGCCTGGTATTCCCTGGACATTTCCTTGGCGTAGCCGCCGGCGGTCTGCGCGTTCTTGAACTCCTCGTCCTCGACGGCGAGAAATTTCGCACCGAGCGATTCCACCTGCTCCTTCGTCGCGGGCCGGACGTCGGTCGCAGTGACCACTGCGCCGAGGCGGCGCGCGGTCGCGATCGCCTGAAGGCCGGCAACGCCGACGCCCATCACGAACACCTTTGCGGCGGGCACGGTGCCGGCGGCGGTCATCATCATCGGAAAGGCGCGGCCGAAGGCCTCGGCACCCTCGATCACGGCGCGGTAGCCGGCGAGGTTGGCCTGCGAGGACAGCACGTCCATCACCTGCGCGCGGGTGATGCGCGGCATAAGTTCCATCGCGAAAGCGGAAATGCCGGCATCGGCCATCGTCTTCAGCGCGGTCTCGTTGCCGTAGGGATCCATGATGGCGATGACGAGCGCGCCGCGCTTGTACTGCGAAAGTTCCGACGCCTCGGGGCGCTTCACCTTGATGATGATGTCGGCGTCCTTCAGTGCATCGGCGCTGACGGTGGCCCCCACGGCGGTGAATTCGGAATCCGGCAGGCCCGACTTGAGGCCGGCGCCCGGCTCGACGGCGATCTCGGCGCCAAGCGCCTTGAACTTCTTCACCGTATCAGGCGAAGCGGCGACACGCGGCTCCGACGGATCGATTTCCTTGGCAACGGCAATCTTCATAGGCCCTCCGGCGGCGCGGGAAAAAGCGCGCACGCGAACTTAGCGTTACTCCCGCAACGTTGGATACCGGTTTTAGAACCGGCTTGAATGCAAATTTTATGGGCACCGACGACGCTGGCGGTGCGGCAGGCGATGGATCAGGTGAGGAAGATCGCCATCAGGATCACGATGAGCGCGACCGAGGCCGTGCCGTATTTCACCAGCTTGATGAAGCCCTCATAGGTCTGCTCGTGGGCAACGTAGTCGTTGCCGTCGGCAGTGGTGTACGCCACTTCGCTATGGTCAGCCATGAATTGTCCCCAGTCGAAAGTCGAATTCTCCGGCTGGGATACCTGAAAGATTTAGACAGGGCAACGGCACTCGGCAGCGGTTTTCCGCCAAATCAGGTCATTTGGAATCCAGATTGTCGCGGATCCAGCGCGTCAGGCCCTCCTCGCTGACTTCGCCGGCGGCAAGGGAGAGGATGATGGCTGCCGCCTCTGCCTCGGGCACAACGAAGTCGACGCCGTTGACACCAAGGAAAGTGTACAGCGCCAGCAGAGACGTGCGTTTGTTGCCGTCGACGAACGGATGGTTGCGCGCGATGCCGAAGGCGTACGCTGCCGCCAATTCAGCAAGATCGGCGTTCTCGTAAGACCATTTGTTTCTGGGCCGATCGAGCGCGGATTCGAGCATGCCTTCGTCCCGAAGGCCGCTTGCACCACCATGAATCGCGAGCTGTTCGTCGTGGATCGCAATAATGATCCGGCGCGTCAGCCAGAACGGCTCGCTCATTTAGCAAGCTCGGCGAGGGCGTTGTGATAACGCTTCATTCCTCGCCGCGCGATTTCCATCGCTTTTTCGAAGTCGGGATCATGTGGCGTCAACAAGACGCCACCGTCCGATTGCTCGACCGGAAACAGCTTGTCGCCCTCTTTGAGATTCAGGCGAGCTGCGAGCTCCTTCGGCAGGATAACGCCGATGGAATTGCCGATCTTGCGCACCTGAAGCACAGTGGAGTCGCTCTTCAGGTCCTTGGGGTCCGCATTCTCGTTCATGGCCGCACCTCGTTATACATCTGTATAACATCCGGCGCGCAGACGTTCAACAAATGTTTTACGGGTCGCCCACCGCCTCAGCCCATTGCCTCCAGCTCGTCGATCATCCCCGCGATGACCGAAAGACCGCCGTCCCAGAATTTGGGATCCTTGGCGTCCAGCCCGAACGGCCGTAGCAGCTCGGAATAATGCTTGGTTCCACCGGCAGCGAGCATGTCGAGATAGCGCTCGGCGAAGCCTTCGGCCGCGTTCTCATAGACGGCATAAAGCGAGTTCACGAGGCAATCGCCGAAGGCATAGGCGTAGACGTAGAACGGCGAATGGATGAAATGCGGGATGTACATCCAGTAGTTCTCGTAGCCCGCCTTGATCTCGATCGCGGGCCCCAGGCTCTCGCCCTGCACCGACAGCCAGATCTCGCCGAGCCGCGTCGCGGTGAGCTCGCCGTTCTTGCGCTCGGTGTGGACCGCGCGCTCGAAGGAATAGAACGCGATCTGCCGCACCACGGTGTTGATCATGTCCTCGACCTTGCCGGCAAGCAGCGCCTGGCGCTGCTTTGCGTTTTTGGTCTGGGCCAACAGCCGCTTGAAGGTGAGCATCTCACCGAACACGCTCGCGGTCTCCGCCAGCGTCAGCGGCGTCGGCGCCATCAGCGCGCCGTTCTTCGCGGCCAGCACCTGGTGCACGCCATGGCCGAGCTCATGGGCGAGCGTCATCACGTCGCGCGGCTTGCCCTGGTAGTTCATCAGCACGTAGGGGTGCGCCGACGGCGTGGTCGGATGCGAGAACGCGCCCGGCACCTTGCCCGGACGCACCGGCGCATCGATCCAGCGATCGGTGAAGAAGCGCTCGGCGATGTCGGCCATCTTGGGCGAGAAGCCGCGATAGGCCGTCAGCACCATGTTGCGCGCATCGGGCCAGCCGATGACGTCGGTCGCGGCAAAGGGCAGCGGCGCGTTGCGATCCCAATAGGCCAGACGCTTCTTGCCGAACCACTTCGCCTTCAGCGTGTAATAGCGATGCGACAGCTTTGGATAGGCGGCGCGGACCGAGGCGACCAGCGCATCCACCACCTCGCGCTCGACGCGGTTGTTCAGATGGCGGGAATCCGCGACGTCCTTGAAACCGCGCCAGCGGTCGGAGATATCCTTGTCCTTGGCGAGCGTGTTGGTGATCAGCGCGAAGGTGCGCTCATTGGCCTTGAAGGTCTTCGCCAGCGCCTCCGCTGCGCTCTTGCGCTTTAAGCCGTCACGGTCCTGCAACAAATTGAGCGTCGGCTCGATCGCGAGTTCCTTAACCCCGACCTTGAAGCGCAGGCTGGAGATGGTCTGGTCGAACAGGCGGTTGAAGGCGGAATAGCCGGTCTGCGCCTTCTCCAGGAAGAGCTGCTCGAGCTTGTCGTCGAGCTGGTACGGTTTCTCCTTGCGCAGATCCTCGATCCACGGACGGTAATATGCGAGCTCCGGGGCCTGCATCGCGCGGGTCAAAATATCGTCATCGACGCGGTTGAGCTCGAGCGCAAAGAACAGAAGATGCGTGGACGCCGCGGTCAGCCGTTCCGACACATCGCCGTAAAACTTTGAAATCTTGGGATCAACGCTGTCGCCGGCATGAACGAGACCGGCATAGGAGCCGAGGCGGCCGGCGAGATCGTCGATCGCCTCATAGCGTCGGACGGCTTCAGCGAGCCATTTTCCGCCATCTTCGTTTGCTGTCCCTGTCGCGAGCTTGCCCTTGTAGTCGGTCTCGAACGCGACGCAATCGGCATCCATCTTCTCGAGATCGCGCGCCACTTCCGGCGCATCGATCCCGGAATAGAGATCGGCGAGGTTCCACTCCGGAAGCCTGCCGGTCTTGCTCGCGGGCTTTGCGAGTGAAGTTTTGGAGGGCTTTGCCTTGGCGGCGGATTTCTTGGCGGCGGACGTCTTGGTGGCAGGCTTGCGGAGAGCGGGCTTTTTGAGAGCGGGCTTGGAGCGCGAATTCATTGTGTGGGAAACCTGTGTTCAACAAGCGCGACGGCGGGCGGGGGCATCAAGGTTTAAGAGTGCGTTAATCGGCTTCGGCCAGAGTGCCCCGATTCGAGACAGATAGTTGTAGCGTGCGGGGAACACCATGGCTGCCAGTATTTTGATCGCCGACGACGACGCTGTAGCCCGCCGGCTGGTCGAGAACATGGTGCAGAAATGCGGCTATGAAACGATCGTCGTGGAGTCCGGCGACGCCGCGATCGCCGCCCTCACCGCCCCCGACGCGCCTGCTATCGACGGCGTCATCCTCGATCTCGTTATGCCCGGCCTCGACGGCATGGGCGTGCTGGCGAAAATCCGCGAAGCGGGCCTCTCCGTCCCCGTCATCGTGCAGACCGCCCATGGCGGCATCGACAATGTGATCTCGGCAATGCGCGCAGGCGCCGCCGATTTCGTGGTCAAGCCGGTCGGCATGGAGCGACTCCAGGTCAGCTTGCGCAACGCGCTCAACACCTCCGCGCTCAAGGGCGAATTGCAGCGCATCCGTCACAGCCGCGAAGGACGGCTGACCTTCTCCGACATCATCACGCGCGCCGAGGCGATGGAGCCGGTGATGCGCGCGGCGCAGAAGGCGGCGAACTCGTCGATTCCCGTGCTGATCGAGGGCGAGTCCGGCGTCGGCAAGGAGATGTTCGCGCGCGCCATCCATGGCAGCGGCGAGCGCAAGGCAAAGCCCTTCGTCGCGGTCAATTGCGGCGCGATCCCCGACAACCTCGTCGAGTCCATCCTGTTCGGCCACGAGAAGGGTGCCTTCACCGGCGCCACCGAACGCCACACCGGCAAGTTCGTCGAGGCCCATGGCGGCACGCTGTTCCTGGACGAGGTCAGCGAGCTGCCGCTGACCGCGCAGGTCAAGCTGCTGCGCGCGCTCCAGGAAGGCGCGGTCGAGGCGGTCGGCGGCCGCAAACCCGTCAAGGTCGACGTCCGCATCGTCTCCGCGACCAACCGCAAGCTGCTGGAGCGGGTAAAGCAGGGCCACTTCCGGGAAGACCTGTTCTACCGTCTCCATGTGCTGCCGCTGACGATCCCCTCGCTCCGCGCCCGGCGTGAGGACATTCCGCATCTACTGCGGCACTTCCTCGCGCGCTTTGCCGCCGAGGAGAACCGTCCCATCACCGGCATCAGCGGCGAAGCCATGGCGCACCTCGCCCAGCTCGACTGGCCCGGCAACATCCGCCAGCTCGAGAACGCGGTCTACCGCGCGGTGGTGATGAGCGACGGCGACCAGCTCGGCCTCGCCGACTTCCCCATGCTCGCCGCGCAGCCGCATGCCGCAATGGACATCCCGACCGCACCGCTGATGCTGGAGCCGATCGCGGCGCCTTCGGTGGTATCGGGTAGCGAAATACCAATCGCACCGCTTCCCTTGGCGGGAAGCCTGTCGATGCTGACGCCGACCGGCGACGTCCGCCCGCTGGAGGACATGGAGAACGAGATCATCCGTTTTGCGATCTCGCACTATCGCGGACAGATGTCGGAAGTCGCCCGCCGCCTCAAAATCGGCCGGTCCACCCTCTACCGGAAACTCGACGAAGCCGGGGTTCCCGGCCATGGCGGGAAAAGCGGCGAGGAGACGCACTGAGCCTCATGCGAACGGGGGTTCGCGCGAGGCTGAGAAGCGACCGTAAGCCGTTCGCATGACGGCAAAATTCGACTGCGGCTTGAACCGTGACTTGGAAGTGACAGACAGAGGGAAAAGCGCGTGCCGCAAGCGCACAATCCGTTGCCAAGCGGCTCCCTTGAAGTCAGTTTGTCGTGAGTTGTCCCCGGTAGCGCTGGCTGCAAAATCGGGGCCTGTATATCGTCTGGCGTAGGGAATCGTTGCGTGCAGGCGTGCGACTTTCGAGAGGCCGGCGCGATTTAGCCGAAGCTCAATTAGGCGATAACGAAGCTGTTCCATGAGGGACAGTTCACCCGAGGGGTGTGACACAATGCGTGACTGTTTGAACCACCGTGCAGGCTTTGACCGTGTCTTGATGACGGTCGCGGCAACATTCCTCACGGTGTCGGCCGGCTCCGCGCTGGCGCAGGATCAAGCGCGCAGCAGCGCTGCCGAGCTCGCGATCGAAGCTGCGATCCCGCGCCCCGAGCCCGCCAACGTCCCACCCCCGACCGCTTCCGACATCAAGCCCGACACCACCGCCACGGTGCAGGATCCGGCGAAGGAAACTGCCAAGGAAACTACCAAGGAGCCGGTCAAGGCCGACGCCGCGCCCGCGCCCGACAAGGTCGAGACCAAGCCGTCCGACGTCGCCACCACGCCCGCGCCTGAGGCGCCGAAGAGCGAGACAGCGAAGACCGAGCCGGTAAAGACCGAACCCGCCAAGGCTGATACCCCCAAGGCCGACACCGCGACCGCCCCGTCGGCCGCGCCCGCAGCGCCTGCCACTGCAGCGGCTCCGGCCGCCGAGCCGGTCAAGGCCGCCAGCAACGTTCCCGCTCCCGATCAGCCCGTCGCCGACAAGCTCAAGGACATCATCGGCGCCAAGACCTCGCGCCATTTCGACCGCAAGAACGAGCGCGCGGCGATCGAGAAGTTCTACGGCGCGCGCGACTTCGCGCCGGTGTGGACGCAAGGCGGCAGCCTGACCGCTGCGGCCAAGGGCGTGATCGCACGGCTCAAGGATGCCGCCTCCGACGGTCTCAATGCCGCCGACTATCCGGTGCCGGATTTCGCCGCCGCCACGACCCCCGACGCGCTGGCCGACGCCGAGCTGAAGCTCACCGCCAGCATGTTCGACTATGCACGCCAGGCCCAGAGCGGCCGCATGCACTGGTCGCAGGTCAGCGGCGACATCCTCTATCCCGAGCATCCGGTCGATCCGAGCGAGGTGCTGACCAAGGTCACGACCGCGACAGATGCCTCCGCGGCGCTCGACAGCTACAACCCGCCGCACAAGCTCTACAAGGAGCTGAAGGCCAAGCTCGCGGAGCTCCGCGGCCAGGGCAGCGGCCCGGTGATCGAGATCGCCGATGGTCCGGCGCTGAAATACACCCCGGCCGGCAAGAAGCAGGCCGAGATCGTCGTGGACGATCCGCGCGTGCCGCAGCTGCGCGCCAAGCTCGGCATCGCCGAGAACGCCAGCGACACCCGCTATGACGCTGCGGTCGCCGAAGCCGTGCGCAAGTTCCAGAGCGGCGCCGAGATGAAGGCGACCGGCATCCTCGACGACAAGACGGTCAAGGCGCTCAACACCCCCAAGCGCGACAAGCAGATCGACACCGTGCTGGTGAACATGGAGCGCTGGCGCTGGCTGCCGCGCGACCTCGGCGTCCCCGCGCTGGGCGATGCCTATGTCATCCTGAATATTCCCGACTACACGCTGAAGGTGATGCAGCGCGGCCAGCAGATCTGGACCACCCGCGTCGTCACCGGCAAGCCGGGCCAGCACGCCACCCCGCTGTTGACCGAGACGATGAAGTACATCACGGTCAACCCGACCTGGAACGTGCCGCCGTCGATCGTCTACAACGAATATCTGCCGGCGCTTCAGCAGGACCCGACCGTACTCCAGCGCATGGGCCTCAAGCTCGAGCAGAACCGCGACGGCTCGGTGCACATCTCGCAGCCGCCGGGTGAAGCCAACGCGCTCGGCCGCATCCGCTTCAACTTCCCGAACAAGTTCCTGGTCTATCAGCACGACACGCCGGACAAGAACCTGTTCGCCCGGGAAGACCGCGCCTTCAGCCACGGCTGCATGCGCGTGCAGAACCCGGATCAGTACGCCTCCGTGCTGCTCAACATCGCCATGCCGAACGAGAAGTACACGCCCGAGCGCGTGCGCAGCATGTACGGCAAGAGCGAGATCGACCTGAAATTCCCGACGCCGATTCCGGTCAACATCACCTACCAGACCGCGTTCGTGGACGATGCCGGCAAGCTGCAATTCCGCAAGGACGTCTATGGCCGCGACGCGACCATGCTCAACATCCTGAAGAACGGCCGCGGCAAGGACCTCGAGAACATCGTCGCGCACTCGCAGCCGAGCTATTCGCGCCCGGCGACGACGCTGCCCTCGGGCGTTGCGGTGGCCAACAATGGCGGCGGCTTCGGCTCGTCGGGTCCGAACTTCTTCGAGCGGCTGTTCGGCGCTCCGACTCCGACCCCGCCGCCGGCTTCGGTCGGCCGCCGGCCGCAGCGGGTGTTCACCCGCTGAGGCCCGCCCGGCGCCTCACTTCCTGAAATTCTGCAATGAAATCAGCGCTCCCATCCCCAGGATGGGGGCGCTTAACGTTAACCATCCTCCGACCTGCCCTCAGGCAGCGGGCGTTTTTTTGCCACACTCAACCGTTTAGGTCCGTACACTGACTTGGTTTGGGGGCGGGAAGGTCAACCTCGAATTAACCTTCTTGCTTTAAGAAAGCGTTCACCCTCTTTCGCGCGCTTACGGGGTTGGCGGGAGAGTCCATTTGAACGCTCGTCGACTGGGTGGGCTCATACGTGCTGACTGGTCTTGCACGCCAATTTGCTGTGCTGTCGTTGTCCCATGCGGGAGTGAAGGCCGGATCCCGGATCGGCCTCGCTTCCGTATTGCTGCTGACTGCCGCCGGCTCAGTCCATAACGCCGCCGCGCTGAACGAGACCAAGACCCTTTCCTTCCACCACACCCATTCCGGCGAAGACCTCACCGTCACCTTCAAGCGTGACGGCCGCTATGACGAAGCCGCGCTGAAGCAGCTCAACCACTTCCTGCGCGACTGGCGCACCCAGGACGAGACGGTCATGGACCGTCGCCTCTTCGACATCCTCTGGGAAGTCTATCGCGACGTCGACGGCAAGCAGCCGATCCAGATCATCTCCTCCTACCGCTCCCCCGCCACCAACGCCATGCTCCGCCGCCGCTCCTCCGGCGTGGCGCGCTTCAGCCAGCACATGCTGGGCCATGCGATGGACTTCTACATTCCGGGCGTGCCACTGGAGCAGATCCGCTTCGCCGGCCTGCGCCTGCAGCGCGGCGGCGTCGGGTTCTACCCGACCTCGGGCTCGCCCTTCGTGCATCTGGACACCGGCAGCATCCGGCACTGGCCGCGCATGACGCATGACCAGCTCGCCCGCGTCTTCCCGGACGGAAAGACGGTGCACCTGCCGACCGACGGCACGCCGCTGAAGGGCTATGAGCTCGCCAAGGCCGAGATCGAGCGCCGCGGCAGCGGCGATGACGGCGCCAGCAAGCCGAACTTCTTCGCCGCCCTGTTCAAGAGCAAGTCGGCTCCGGCAGCGAGCAGCAGCGACGAGGATGACGAGGGCGCCCCGGCCCGGGCCGCGAAGTCGTCCGGGCCGACGGTGGTGGCCGCCGCAGCCAAGCCGGCCGATCCGGTGCCGACGCCGCGCGCCAAGCCGCAGATCGCAGCCACCCTCCAGCTCGCCTCGGCCGATGCACAGCTCGTTGCGCCTCCCAAGCCGAAGCCCGCGCCCGTGGCTGACAAGCCGGCGACCGGCAAGCCCGAGACCCCCGCGGACATCATCAACGCCCGCGGCTTCTGGGATGATGTCCCGGCCACGCCGCAGCAGGCGACGCCGGCGCAGGTTGCGGCGCTGAAGGCCCGCCAGGCGCTTGCCTCGGCGACCGATCCGCAACCAACCGCCAGCGTGTCCAGCGCAACGCTTCAGGCACTGGCCTACGCGCCTGCCGCCTCCCCGGTCGACCGCAACAATGTCGTCGCCGCCTCCGCGCCGATCCCGCGCTCCGCCCGTCCCGGCGCGCGCGGCGCTGCGGCCGCCACCGAGATCAACAGTGTGGTCGGCAAGAGCGTCGACGGCATGGTCGCGACCGCGACCCGCCTGTCCGCGGCCAAGAACGAGAGCATCTGGCTCAAGATCGTGATGCTGTCGCCGAGCGCCAGCCGTGCGATGTCGGTCACGCTGATGGGCGAGCTCGATACGGCGGCGCTACGCGGCTATTTCGTCAAGCCGCAGGCGGTGATCGCGATGGGCTTCACCGACGATCCGATGCCGGGCCTGTCCTGCGACAGTTTCTCGGGCTCGGCGACAGCCCGGCTCGAGACGACGTCCTTCGTCATGCGCACCGCCGCGCTGCGCTGACGTCTTCGGATATTCGCTGCCTCCAAAATCTCCGGTGTCGTCCTGGCGAATGCCCATGGGCGCTAAAATAGTTGCATTGCTTGATAGCGACGTTTTCGTCTTGGTGGTTCGTGTAGATGCCGTCCGAGCGTGGAGCGAAGTCTGCGCAGGCAAGCAATCGCGGGTTGGGGCATGATTGCTTGTCGGAGGGAGGCGACGAGTTGGCGGAGCAGACGCCAGGTCCCTGGACGGGTCAGGCGGCCTCGGCCAAGCGGGGAGAGTCCTCGAGTTCGTCGACGAGTGGCTCGAGCAGGAGAATGATCAGCAGATGAGCGAGGATGTGGGGCCTGGCGGACCGCTCGTCAGTTCCGGGAGGGCCCTTCAGGCCAATCAAACTCTTGAGCCGCTTGAAGCCGAGTTCAATGCGCCATCGCAGCCGATAGAGGGCAAGGACATCGCTCGTTGAGAAGTCCTCCGGTGCGAGCGAGGTCACCAGGATCACCCAATCTGCAGCGTCAAGTGTTTGCCTGGAGAGCTGGTGGGCCTCCCTTTTGGGCCGTTCGGCGCGCCTTGCGTCGTGCGACCGCGGCCGCTTGCGCCGGCTTCTTGACGGCAACCAGACGCAGAGCGAGCAGCGGTGCGCCAGACTTGCGTTTTATCCAGATCGGTCGATCGATCAGGCCACATGCCGAAGCCTTGCGCAGTTCGGCCGTCAGATCGACCAGACCACCTTTGGCATCAACCCAACGCGCGCTCTTCCAGCCGGACCGGATCACGAAGTCCGCGCCGGCATCGACGAGACGTGCCATGCGCTCCGGTTGCAGATAAGCGCGGTCGCCAAGACGGATTTCGCCGGCAATCACCGGTATCCGGTCCAGCGTCTCGCCCGCTCGCTGATCGGTCAGCTCGAAGTGACCAAAGCGCTCCTGCGGAAGATCGAACGCGCTGTGTATGCGCCACACCGCGTTCTTGTTCCTGCCGCTCGTCCCAGCCTTCGGGACCGTCGTGGCGTCAACAATGCGGATCAGGCGGCCGTGGCTCGCCTTCGGCGCACCGCTCGCCAGTGCTTGGCCTATCAACTTCGCCAGCCAATCTCCGCACTGACGCAACCGATACAACAGAGCCACGTTGGAGATATCGACAAGGCCCACCGACGTGGCCCATGCCGCCGTCAACCGCAGACCTCGCTCGCCAAGGCAATACGCCAGGATCAAGCGCAGCAAATCCACCGCATTGCTGATTTCCCGCGGGCGGACAAACGCCTTCGTCTCGCGCGCGCTAACGTTGAGCGCTTCGGCGCCGCCAAGCCGGGCGACAACACGCGCCCAGTCCTCGTTCACAAGCGATTCGTGTGCCATCCCAATTTGGAATCACAAGCCAATCCAATGCGCAAATCCTATTTTAGCGCCCATGGGCGAATGCCAGGACCCATACCGCGTGATCTCGGTGGAGCGCGCGATGGTAATACCGAACGACGAGTCTTCGCCCAACTGCTCCCTGGGGTAATGGGTCCTGGCTTTCGCCAGGACGACGGCGCTATTTTCGCGCCCGCCGATCCAGATGATAGGTCAGCGCCAGCGACAGACAGACCGTGAGCTCCCGCTTCGGCAATTTGCCCGCCACCGGCAGCAGCAACGCCCTGGTCTGCCGATACTCGAACTGATCCGGAAAGCGCTGGCGAAAGGTGTCGACCAGCGTCGTCCTGCAGTTGAACAGAATGGCGGCGTGATCGGAATCCTTCAGGCGGCCGAGCCTGATCGTTGAGCCGCTGCCGCTCGCTTCGGTGAGATAGGCGGGCTCGCCCCATTTCAGGGTTTCGCTGAGCCGACCGACCTCCTCATGCGCCGCGGCGGTCGCAAAGATCAGATCGCGCACCTGAAGGAGCCGCTTGCGCATCGGCGCCGGAAAGGCGTCGAAGGCCCGGCTCACCTCGCGCGGCAATATCGGCTCGATCACAGTCTCACTCTCGATGGATCGGCAATTGGTCCGCGCTGTACGCCAGATCAAGCCGGCAGGCCTGCCCGGAGAAGGCCTGCCTCATAGCGCTGACGATCTACGTCGCGCTTATAATGCTGGGTCGAAAGATGATTGGCCACTGAAAATGCCGGCTCACGCTTGAGCACTTCGGCGGCGTGCGCGCCAGCAGCCACGGCATTGCCCATCTGCGCGAAGATCCCGGCAAGAAACGCATGATGGGTGTGATCGGGGCGTGAGATCCTGGAGAGGGCTTCGGCGGCTTCGGCGTATTTCTCGGCACAGTAATAGGCGCGCCCGAGATGGCTCCAGAATCGTTCCGGATGATACGGGTTGAGCCGCATCGCCTTCTTGATCCAGTCGATGCCCTCTTCCGGCCTCCCCAGCCAAGTCAGCAGTTCGCCCTGCTGCACCACCACGAGGTCATAGTTCGGGTTGAGCGCGAGCGCGCGTTCCTGATGATAGGCGGCCTTGTCATGGTCGTCGCGGTTCAGATTGAGTGCCGCGAGGATACGATGGACGTCGCTGTCATTGTCGTCGAGGCCCAGCGCGGTTTCCAGCTCTGAAGCCACCTGCTCGAAGGTGGCGTCGCGATCCGCGCACCAGTTATAGACCCAGGTCTGGCCGAGGACGCACGCCTTCCACGCGTGCGCATGAGCATAGTTCGCGTCGAGTTCGAGCGCTCGCTCCAGCAGAAGTTGCGCCCGCGCATTGTCTTCGCGATTGGAGCGATGGTGCAAGACCTTCGCGGCCAGCACGCATTCATAGGCTGCCATGTTGTCCGTCGGCTTGCGGTTCGCCCGATCGTGCGTCGCCGCCTCGACACGGCCGGGCAACGTGGCGGCGATCGCCCGCGTCATCTCGTCCTGGATAGCGAAGATGTCCTTGAGCTCGCCGTCATAGCGCTCGGCCCAGATATGCCGATCCGTCTCCGCATCGATCAGCTGCACGGTGACGCGGACGCGATCCCCGGCCTTTCGCACGCTTCCCTCGATGACGTAATCGACCCCGAACTCGCGGCCGACATCCTGCACCTTGACCGACTTTCCCTTGTACACGAAGGTCGAGTTGCGCGAGATCACCAGCAGGTCGTGGAAGCGTGAAAGCTCCGTAATGATGTCCTCGGTCAAGCCGTCCGCAAAGAACTCCTGTTCCGGATCGCCGCTCATGTTGGCGAAGGGCAGCACGGCGATGGACGGCTTCTTCGACTTGCCGGTCGCCTTTGCAGCGGCCGTCGTGCCGGCTGGCGCGCTTGCCGGCGCATCCTCCAATCGAATCCGGTAGACGCGGATGGCGCGCGCGATGTTCTTGACGTTCTGCTCGCCGATGTCCTGGAATGCGACACCATCGAGACGCTCGCCCAGCTGGTCGCGCACCGCGCTGGAGATGCAGATGCCTCCAGGCTCGGCCAGTGCCTCCAACCGTGCCGCGACGTTGACACCGTCGCCGAAGATGTCGTTCTGATCGACGATCACGTCGCCCAGATTGATTCCGATGCGGAATTGTATCCATCGCGGCGGCGGGACATCGGCGTTGCGGCGCCCCATCCGGCTCTGAATTTCAGCAGCGCACAACACTGCGTCGACGACGCTATGGAATTCGACGAGCATGCCGTCGCCCGTCGTCTTGATGATGCGGCCGCGATTTTTGGCAATCGCCGGATCGATGAGCTCGATCCGGTGGGTCTTGAGGCGCGCGAGGGTGCCACCCTCGTCGACCTCCATCAGCCGACTAAAGCCGACCATGTCAGCCGCGAGGACCGCGGCGAGCCTGCGCTCTGGTCCAGGCACATCCATTGCTCGGTCCCTTCACCGAGCATTCTAGCAGACGAGCGGATTTTGCCCAAGCGCGGGCCCCCGCAAATTGCGGCCCGGCGAGGTACTCTTACGGGTGAGGCGCGGTCCTGTCGCCTTCAGAGCATCCCCAGCGCCTGCATGTAGGTCTCGAGGATGGTTTCGGCCTCGGCGCGCTCGTTCGGATCCTGCTTGCGCAGGCGCACGATGGTGCGCAGCGCCTTGACGTCGTAGCCGTTGCCCTTGCTCTCGGCATAGACGTCGCGGATGTCGTCGGAGATCGCCTTCTTCTCTTCCTCCAGCCGCTCGATGCGCTCGATGATGGATTTGAGCTGGTCCTTGGCAAATTTCGTCGCGGGCTCGTCGTCGCGGACGGCGGCGGAGGTGGCCATCTTGGTACTCCCAATGGAACTGGCAAAACGAGGTGACGCCGGCATCCTCACCGCGCGTGCTGGGTAGACCCTTAGGGTCGGCGCTCCCAGCGTTCAAGCAAGCATCGCGCTCGTCCACAGCGCGCCCACAGGAGATCACACGGTCATTCCGGGGCGCCCCAAGGGCGAACCCGGAATCTCGAGATTCTCGGGTGCGCGAGGGCGCACCCCAGTTCGATGCTTTGCATCGCCCCGGAATGACTGAACGAAATTGTTCAGTGCCCGTGGGGATGAACCTTCTTCATCGCCTCGATCTGCTCGGGCGTGGCCGTGCCCTGGTACTTCGCCTTCCAGGTCTCGTAGGGCATGCCGTAGACGGCCTCCCGGCTCTCGTCCTTGCTCAAGGCGACGCCCTGGGCGTCCGCGGCGTCCTTCAGCCAGTTGGACAGGCAGTTGCGGCAGAAGCCGGCCAGATTCATCAGGTCGATGTTCTGGACGTCCGTTCGGGTCCGCAAATGATCGACCAGGCGCCGGAAAGCGGCCGCCTCGAGCTCCGTTCTGGTTTTGTCGTCGATTGCCATACCTGAATTCCTTAAAGCTCCGGCCCCGATGGCGGTCACCCTTACGGGATCAGGTGGGGTCCTGTCACAGATTTTGCCATATCCCGGCGCAAACGGGCCAAGGCCCGGCCTTGGGGCAGTTCCCGGCCCTACGCCAAATCGTCAATGATCTGGTATAGCTTCCGCGACAATGACTGCCGAATCTCCCCGTTCCCCGCTTCGCCTGCTCGCCCGGTTGGTCCCGGTGCTGGCGGTCGCCCTGCTGTGCCTCTGGACCAGCCCGGCCTCCGCCGATTTCCGCCTCTGCAACAACACTTCGAGCCGGGTCGGCATCGCGCTCGGCTACAAGGATGCCGAGGGCTGGACCACCGAGGGCTGGTGGAACATCTCGTCCCGCTCCTGCGAGACGCTGCTGCGGGGCACGCTGGTCGCCCGCTACTACTACATCTACGCCATCGACTATGACCGCGGCGGCGAATGGTCGGGCCAGGCCTTCATGTGCTCGCGCGACAAGGAGTTCACCATCCGCGGCACCGAGGATTGCCTGGCACGCGGCTATGACCGCACCGGCTATTTCGAGGTCGATACCGGCGAGCAGCGCGCCTGGACGGTGCAGCTCACCGATGCCAACGAACAGCCGGCGCAGCAACGCGTGCCTGGCCTGCCCGGACCGGTTGGCCCGGGCGGCGTTCCGGGTTTGCCCAATAGCCCGCCCGGTGCTACGCCCCCGGGCTCGCCCGGCCTGCCACCCCCGTCTGGAAATAAGCCATGAGGCGTCTTCGCCGTATCAAGATTCTCGCGACCCTGGGACCTGCCTCTTCAGACCTCGCGATGATCCGCCGCCTGTTCGAGGCCGGCGCCGACCTGTTCCGCATCAACATGAGCCACACCCCGCATGACAAGATGCGGGAGCTGGTGGCGACGATCCGCAATGTCGAGAGCAGCTATGGCCGCCCGATCGGCATCCTGGTCGACCTCCAGGGCCCCAAGCTCCGGCTCGGCGCGTTCGCGGAAGGCTCAGTGCAGCTTCAGAACGGCCAGACCTTTACGCTCGATTCCGACAAGGCGCCGGGCGATGCCACCCGCGTCCACCTCCCGCATCCGGAGATCCTGGCCGCGCTCAGGCCCGGCCATGCGCTGCTGCTCGATGACGGCAAGGTGCGGCTGATCGCGGAGGAGACCTCCAAGGAGCACGCGGTGACGCGTGTCGTGGTCGGCGGCAAGATGAGCGACCGCAAGGGCGTCAGCCTGCCCGACACCGACCTGCCGGTCTCGGCGATGACGTCCAAGGACCGCGCCGACCTCGAGGCGGCCCTGGTCACCGGCGTCGACTGGATCGCGCTGTCCTTCGTGCAGCGCGCCGACGACGTGATCGAGGCCAAGAAGATGATCCGCGGCCGCGCCGCCGTTATGGCCAAGATCGAGAAGCCGCAGGCGATCGACCGCCTCGCCGACATCATCGAGGCCTCCGATGCGCTGATGGTGGCGCGCGGCGACCTCGGCGTCGAGCTGCCGCTGGAGCGCGTGCCGAGCCTGCAGAAGCAGATGACGCGGATGGCGCGCCGCGCCGGCAAGCCGGTGGTGATCGCGACCCAGATGCTGGAATCGATGATCCAGTCGCCGGTGCCGACCCGCGCCGAAGTCTCCGACGTCGCCACCGCCGTCTATGAAGGCGCCGACGCCATCATGCTGTCGGCGGAATCGGCGGCCGGCAAGTTCCCGGTCGAGGCGGTCTCGACCATGAATCGCATCGGCGAAGAGGTCGAGCGCGACCCGATCTATCGCTCGGTCCTCACCGCGCAGCGCCCTGCGCCGGAATCCACCGCTGGCGATGCCATCGCGGACGCCGCACGGCAGATCGCCGAGACGCTCGACCTGCCCGCCCTGATCTGCTGGACCAGCTCGGGCTCGACCGCGATACGCGTGGCGCGCGAGCGGCCGAAGCCGCCGATCGTGGCGATCACGCCGAACATCACCGCCGGCCGCCGGCTCGCCGTCGCCTGGGGCGTGCATTGCGTGGTGGCGGAAGACGCGCGCGACCAGGACGACATGGTGAGCCGCGCCGGCCAGATCGCCTTCCGGGACGGTTTCGTTCGCGCCGGCCAGCGCGTGATCATCGTCGCCGGCGTGCCGCTCGGCATCCCCGGCACCACCAACATGGTGCGCATCGCCTCGGTCGGCCCCGAGGGCGACGCCAACATCTAGGCCTCGCCAGCGCGGCCAAACAAAAGAGTCGGAAAACAACCCCATGCACAGTAGCCGGCCGGCCCGGCTGATATGCTGGGGTTTCACGAAAAGGCGCGCTCAGGCAATGACCTGAGCGCGATCAGGGCGCCACCCCGGTTGCGGCGCGATTTTACGCCCCGACCAGCGCCTTCGTCGTCGGCAGCAGCGTCTGCTGGACCACGAGACCGCGGGCGCGGGCGTCCATGACGCCGACGGCGCGCAGCGCCAGCAGCGTCACGGTCTGCACCGCATCGCGCATCTTGACGGGATCTTCGAGATTGTCGGGCGCGAGCGGGCCGACGAGAGCCTCATGCAGCGCCCCGAGCAGCGCGGTGGCCGCAAGGGCGGTGTCCTGCGCCGGCAAATGACCGGCACGCACGGCCGCGTCGATCCTTGCGGCAATCTCGCCGGCGATCTCGCGCCGGCTGGCGAGGCGCGAGGCGCTGACATCGACATCAACAGGCTCGGCCAGAATGCCCCAGGCCAGCCGCCGCTGCGACAGGGTATGGACCGCCACCGTGGTAACCGCGGCGGCCAGCGCCGAGGACGGCCCCGGCGCGGCGTCGGCCGCCCGGCGGATCGCCGCGAGCTCGTCACGGGAGACCTCGGCGATCAATTCGGAGATCAGCTCGGCCTTGGAGGGAAAATAGCGGTAGACCGTGCCGGCCGCGACATTGGCCCGGACCGCGACCGGCGCGATCTGCACCGCCGCCATCCCGCCTTCCGCCGCCGCCTCCCGCGCCGCCGCCAGTATCGCACTGCGCCGGGCCGCAAGGCGCTTAACCACTTGATGCGTCCGCCGATAAACCATGGCGCGCTTCCTGTCCCACACACGCCGTCCGCACACCCCGCGGCCGAACGCTTCGTCACGCAATTTGCTGCAAATCGCCCCGCAAGGACTGAACAACTATTCAGGGAGGATGACAAGATGCATTTGCGTAAAGCGTCACGCCAAAGCCGCAGGCGACAGATGCGCAAAGTGCGAGAGCCGGTTGATAAACGGCTAACCACGATTGTTACCGTCATCTTAAAGCAGGTCCGCGACCTTACCGCCGACTGCGATCCTAACGCGCGATGAGATTTGGATGAATCGTCATCGCGCTCCAGGTTGTTGTTTACGCATGATCTTTTCGGAAAACCGCTTCGCACTTTTCCGGATCATGCTTTAGCTCGGTGCAGCATGCTCGATTCGGACGCCCGAACCGCCTGGCGGCTCTTCCACCTGAACTGGCTTCCCATCATTGCCATGGGCAGCCTGCTGGCGCTTGGCCTCCCCGCGACCGGTCTGAGCCTCGAGCCCGTGGCCTACAGCATCACGGTGGCAATCGCGGCCATCCTGGTCGGCGTCGCCTGCGGTCACCGGATCGCCAAGGGCGAGCATGCCGATCCGAAGCTGGTGTTCTCGCTCGGCACGATCGGACAGGTCATTCTCACCTGCGCCATCGTCGGACCGTTGAGCTATGTCGCCGGCAAGCTGAACTGGCCGCTCCAGGACGACGCGCTGCTTGCGATCGACCGCGCGCTCGGCCTCGATCCCGAACCGATCGCGCGCTACATCAACGATCATCCCTGGCTGGCAGACGTCCTCGCCCGCGGCTATGGACTGATCAAATGGCCGCTGCTCGGCGTTCCGGTCGTGCTGACGCTGACGGCGCGCCATGTGCGGCTGCAGGTGTTCATGCTCGCGATGAGCTTCGCGCTCGCGGTCACCATCGCGATCTCCGCAATGGTGCCGGCGATCGGCACCTATTACGGGCTGCAATTGCCGGCCGCGCATTTCCCCGAGATCAACACCACGGTCTATGCCGGGCAGTTGCGAGACATCCTCGCGCTGCGCGACGGCAGCCTGCACGAGCTGCGGCTGTTCTTCCTCTCCGGCATCGTCTCGTTTCCGAGCTTTCACGCCGCATCCGCCGTGCTCTACATGTGGGCGCTGTGGCCGGTGCGCGGCATCGGCGGCATCGCGGCCGCGCTCAACCTGTTGATGATCGCGGCGACGCCGGCGATCGGCGCGCATTATCTCATCGACGTCGCCGGCGGCATCGCCCTCGCCGCAGCCTCGATCTGGGTGACGAAGTTCTGTGTTGAACGGCTCGGCCGTACGGCGCCCGTGTCCGCCGCGCCTGCGCTACCGCCGGTCTGGCAGCCCAGCCTCGCGGAATAGCAGGGCACTCGTCGCCGTCACAAGCACGCTGCCGTAGGGTGGGCAAAGGCGCACAGCGCCGTGCCCACCATTTTTCCGCAACGGCCATAGAAGTTGTGACTACGTTGACGCTTCCTCGTCATTGCGAGCGCAGCGAAGCAATCCAGAGTCTCTCCGCGGAGGCAGTCTGGATTGCTTCGCTGCGCTCGCAATGACGTTGGGGGTGCACTGTGCCACGTGCTCATGATGGTGGGCACGCTACGCTTTGCCCACCCTACGGGGGCTTCGAGCTCGGCGGCACTTTGCCTATCCTACGATCGCTAGCTTCAATTCCGTCATCCTGAGGTGCGAGCCATGGGGCGCAACGCGTCCCATGGAGAGCCTCGAAGGATGAACGGCCCCGATGCAGCCGGGCCGTCGCCCTTCGAGGCTTGTCCCGCGGCGCGCCGCGGGACGCGCACCTCAGGGTGACGGATCAAAAGAAAAGAGCCTCGTCGAAGACGAGGCTCTCGGAATTCCCAGGTCGTTCGGCCTTACTTGAGGCTGGACGAGATCGAGCCGAACTTGGTGTTCAGCGTGCTGCCGAGGTTGTTGACGACGGTGATGATCGCGAGCGCGATGCCGGCGGCGATCAGGCCGTATTCGATCGCGGTGGCGCCGGATTCATCCTTCACGAAACGCGCAACGAGGTTCTTCATAGAGTGCTCCCAAAAGTACACAAGGCTACAACTGGTCCGGTCTCTTCGGCTTCCCAGCGCCGCCCGACCATGGAACCGAGCCTAGGGACAAAGAATTGCGCCGCAGTTAATTCGACTGCGGAAACAAACTGCGGTTTGCGAGTATTCGCCGATGGTAAATCGAATTTGAAAACAATCCGTTAAATTGTAACGACGTCACATCCTCGCAGCGCCGGTTTACCCGAAGTTATGACCGCCGTGGTCCAATGCCGCTCGCCAATCCGACAAGAACAAACAGGACGACGAGGCGGCATGTCCCTTTCCTTTGCCAACAGCATCGCAGTACAGAACCGCGCGCGAGCGCTGGTGCCGCTCTGCGTCGGAGCGGGCGCCTATCTCTTCTTTCTCTGTGTCGGCGATACGCTGCTTCAGGACTCCGACTCGTTCTGGCAGATCAAGATCGGGCAATGGATTCTCGACCACCACGCCTTGCCCTACACCGACTTCTATTCCTTCACGCGGCCCGGGACGCCCTGGGTTTCGACCTCATGGTTGTCGCAGGTCGCGTTCGCGCTCTCCTATGCGCAATGGGGCTGGGCCGGCCCGGTGTTCCTCACTGCGGTCGCGGTCGCATTGTCGGCGGCGATCCTCGTCTATCTGCTCGACGCGCATCTGGAGATGCCGCGCTCGGTGCTGTTCGCGATGCTCGCGGTCGTGCTGTCGCTGCATCACATCCTGGCGCGGCCGCACATGCTGGCGCTGCCGGTGATGATCGCATGGGTCGGCATGCTGATGGCGGCAGCCGATCGCAAGGGCACGCCGTCATGGTATTGGCTGCCGCTGATGTCGCTGTGGGCGAACCTGCATGGCGGCTTCGTGCTGGGTCTCGCCCTGATCGGCCCGATGTCGTTCGTGGCGCTCTGGGGCCTTGAGTCGAATAAGCAGGTCCGGCTGCTGCTGCGCTGGTTCCTGTTCGGTGTTGCCGCACTGGCCGCGAGCTGCGTCACGCCCTATGGCTGGCGCACGCTGCTGGGGGCGACCAACATCCTCAATCTCGGCGAGCTGTTGACGATCATTTCCGAATGGTCGCCGGCGAACTTCGCATCCTTCACCGCGTTCGAAGGCGCGCTGCTCGGCCTGATCGCGCTCGGGCTCTATCGCGGCCTGACGCTGTCGCCGCCGCGCATCCTGCTGATCCTGCTGCTGACCTGGATGGCGCTCAGCCATGTCCGGAGCATCGAGGCCTTTGCCTTCCTGGTGCCGCTGGTGCTGGCCAAGCCGCTCAGCGAAAAATCGCCGCGGCAGCAACCCGATGCACAAACGGGCGAGAGCTGGCCCGCCCGCTACGTGACTGCAACGGGCGCGCTGATGATCGTGGCAGCAGCCTGGACCTCGACCTCGATCTTCATGTCGCATCACCGCTTCAAATTCACGATGGACCAGACGCCGGTCGCGGCCACCGACCTGCTCGAGAAGCGCGGGGCGCAGCGCATCTTCAACGCCTACAGATTCGGCGGCTATCTGATCGCGCGCGACATCCCGGTCTTCGTCGACGGCCGCGCCGAGCTCTATGGCGAGAGATTCGTGATGGACTTCTTCAAGGCGACAGAGGGCAAGAAGCCCGAGCTGCTTCCCCGCCTGCTCGACGAGTACAAGATCGACGCGACGCTATTGGTCGCCGATGCGCCGGGCCCCCAGATCCTCGATCACCTGAAGGGCTGGAAGCGGATCTATGCGGACGATATCGCGGTGATCCACGTGCGCGAGGACGCCACGGCGCGCTCACCATGACGATCGGGTTAGATCACCCGGGAGATCGCTCTGTCGCCGACGAAGCGTCCTTCGCAGTCGGCTCGCTCGCGTCCGCGGAAAACACGCAGAGCCGTTTCGTTCGATAGAGCGTGCCGCCGCTCCGCGCTTCCGGGCTCTCGCAAATATCGATGACATAGCCGATGCCGTTGCGCGACGCATAGGCCAGTCGCTCGTCCAGCGAATTCAGGCTGTCGACATCCATCAGCCTGCTTCGCCATGTCTGGTAATAGGACGGCATCCACATCGCGGTTCCGCCGCGCTTGTGATCGATCCAGACGCGACGGTGCGAGACGTATTCAAATACGCTGGCGCGATCGAGCGCCATGTCGGCGGTGCTCACCTCCGCGCGACCGTCAATTCCCGGCCTTCGTGGGGTGAGGAACATAGCGTTCAAGGGCGTGTTGCTGCGCGCCCATGCGCCGACCGCGCCCCACTCCTCGATTGCCTCGTTGCAGATCCGGTTGAAGTTCAGACTGGAACGGATCGCGAGCGGGTAAGCGAGGAAGACAGTCGCGGCGAGCACCAGATGGCCCATGGTGCGCTGATAGGATGAGACCGATCCCGATCCTGTCGTTCGAAGAACATACATCAAGACGGCGATGACGAAGGCAAGGCCCGCCCAGCCGTCGAAGCTCAGGAACAGCACGATGAGACAGGCGGGAAGGAAAGTCGCCTCCCTGTCTCGTCGCAACCACTTCGTCGCCAAGGCCGCGATCGCAAGGGCGGCCAGAAGATGTATGACAGTGCTCGATCGCAGGAAATGAAGGTTGAGGATGAACGGCGATCCCGTGGCGAAGGGAACGACGATGCCGATCAGATAGACCAGGATTGCGCCCGCATAGGCCACCCGCAATTCCGCGGCGGCCTGCCTCAGGAAGAATAGCGCGAGCGCTCCGACGACGGTGACGCCGAGGAGCCCCACAAGATCGCCTGCCGACGTCGAGTCGATCAGCACGTGACCGGGGAAGTACTGACGGAGGAAGTCGGCATAGTCGAAGCCGAACGGACGACCGAACTCCGGATTTGCCAGGAACCCGTGAAGCACCGCGAACGCAAGCGGCAGGCACAGGACGAGACCGATCAGCACGCGCAAAGAGATCTCACCGAATGTCGCCTTGCGCTGCGACAGGAAGTGTATCCCGATCAGCGCCAACGGCAGCACGAGCCAGACTGCAAAGAAGGCGTTGATGAAGAACGTGATCCCGAGGGCAACCGCCGCCGCGGTGAAGCGGCCCCGGGCGGCAAAGTAGATCGCCAGCAGGGCCACACCATTCGCCATCTCGGAATGGGTGAAGGTGTTGATGAAGAGGCCGCCGGAGCCGGCGTAGCTGTAGCCGTCAAGGAAGGCGACGAAGCAGAGGATCAGGCTGAAGACGATCCTGTCGCGCTGTTCCGTTACGCCCAGCAGCGAAGCACAGCATAGAAATCCGACAAAGCTGAGCAGCCGGGACAGGAAGAACAGAATGAGGAACAGCAACGGAACGTTGTCAAAATATCGTTCGACGCCACTCAGGATCAGCCAGACACCGGACGCAAAATAGCGCAGCGACTGGATGAACCGGTCGTCTGCGTATTGCGGCTCATTGTAGAGACCGGCAACGATCGGCAGATGGTAGAGGTTGTTGGTGAGACCGAGGACGAAACCCGTCCGCAATACCGACAGCGCCGACGCGAAGACGGCGACCGAAAATATCTCGACCCAGAAATTCGAGGCGCCGACCGCGCGATGGCGGCCGATCATGTCGGAGGTGACGTTGACGTCTGCCATTCGAGTGCTGGTGAAAGCGACCGCTGCGGATCAGCCTCGGTTGAGCGCCGTGCCTTCTATCCGTCCTGAAAGCGCCCGCCCGGCTCGCTTGCGCGGAGCGATGAAGACGGACAGCAGCAGAGCTAAACCACAAACGCTAATGGCGGATGAATCGACGTTCCGGAATTGGCACACCGGCTGATGGTAAATGCCGGACTAAGGCGCGCGACACGATCGCGCCGGTTCGGGACAGCGATCGTAGGGTGGGCAAAGCGCAAGCGTGCCCACCACGTCTCTCGCGACTGCCGAGAGATGGTGGGCACGGCGCAAGAGCGCCTTTGCCCACCCTACGTCTGGCTATCCGGATCGGCGATTTGCGGCTTTGCATTACCTGCAGGGATGGCGGCTGCCGTCGAAGCCCAGGTAGGTGCCCGTTGCCGGGTCGAAGGAACGATAGCGCTCGGCGCAAGACCGCGAGCCATCCGCGCGAGCCACGACGTTGTCCACGCCCTGCGCAGGAGCTGCACCGTCCGGCAATTCGAGGCCGATCCGGCCTGCCGGCGTGAGCGTGCCATTCAGATTGCGATTGGGGTTCTCGGCCTCGTACGTATCCGGATGGCTGCTTGCAAAGCCGGATTGCGCGGAAGCGGTGGTTGCGGTCAGGGCCGACAACAAAGCCACGGCAGCGAAAGTCTTGAATCCAGTCATGGTCGATCTCCATCATGGGCCGGTGCATCGTGCGGCCGGTGCGGCAGGAAGTGGATCGACATGGTGTGCCGGACAAGCCCGACGCGCCAGATACGCGCGGCCGGACGCAATCTCGCCGTTCAAATACAGAAAGAGTCGTTTGTTTGCAGAACGCGACGATGATCCATCTCCGCGAGGCAGCGCGCTCTGCCGTCTTCACGTCTCGGTGCTACACCGCCTCGAGACTGACGCGCCGGCGTCGCAATGCGCTAATATCCGACGATCGAACAGGGAGGCGCACATGATGTTTCGCAATCTCTTCGCCGCGCTTCTCGTCGCGGTCTCGATCGTGAATGCGCATGCGGCGCCGCGATGGCTGAACCTGCCGCCGACACCGACCTTGCCCAAGGCGGCGCAGAGCGGCCTTGCGCCGGTCAACGGCATCAAGGTCTGGTACGCCGTGTACGGCCGGGGTGAGCCCGTGCTGTTGCTGCATGGCGGTCTCGCCAACGCCAATTACTGGGGCCACCAGGTCCGCGCACTGCAACGGCATTATCAGGTCATCGTCATGGAGAGTCGCGGACACGGGCGCAGCAGCCGCAATCAGGAGCCCTATGGCTACGATCTGATGGCCTCGGACGTGATCGGACTGCTCGATCACTTAGAGATCAAGAAGGCGGCGATCGTGGGCTGGAGCGACGGCGCGATCATCGGCCTCGACATCGCCATGAAGCATCCGGAGCGGGTGAGCAGGCTGTTCGCCTTCGCGGCGAACTCGGACCCGTCGGGCGTTGCCGACATCGCCTCAAGCGAGGTCTTCAACGCCTACATCGCGCGGGCGGGCGAAGAGTACAAGCGCCTCTCGCCGACGCCGACGCAGTACAAGGGCTTCGTCGACGAGATCACCAAGATGTGGGAGAGCCAGCCGAAATGGACGGCTTCGGACCTCGCGGCGATCAAGGTGCCGACCTGGATCGTGGATGGCGACCACGACGAGGCGATCAAGCGCGAGAACACCGAGTTCATGGCGGCGAACATTCCGGGAGCCGGCCTCTTGATCCAGCCGGAGGTCAGCCACTTCTCGTTCCTGCAGGATCCGGCGCAGTTCAACGACGATGTGCTGCGTTTTCTGGAGCGGCGCGATACGCCGAAGGCTGCGGCGAAGTGAGATATCGTAGGGTGGGCAAAGCGACAGCGTGCCCACCATTTCGACCGTGCGTTCCGACAGATGGTGGGCACGGCGCAAGCGCGCCTTTGCCCACCCTACGAGGCCTGTGCCGGGTCGTTAGAGCGGAGCTGCATCAACGTCGTCATTGCGGGGGCTCCATCTATCACCGTCACCCTGAGGTGCGCGCTCTGCGGCGCATCGCGCCGCGGAGCGAGCCTCGAAGGGCGACGGCCCAGCTGCATCGGGGCCGCTCATCCTTCGAGGCTCCCCTTGGGACGCGCTGCGTCCCATGCCTCGCACCTCAGGATGACGGAGTTGCCAATCGGGATAGGGGGAAGCCTCGCGGCTCCGCCCCTCCCACACCACCGGACATACGGGTCCGTATCCGGCGGTTCAGCGGATTATGCGGGTCGCCGTGCCGCGACGGAAGCCAAGCCGAGTGAGGCAAAGAAGCCGTTTGGCAGAGCAATGGTGAGCGCGGGGCTGTTCGCGAGCCGCCAAGGGCCACGTGGGCTGCCGGCGGTTTGCGCCGCCAGATCCCGGCCGACGCCGCGGCGTCGCAACTCGGCAAAGCGAGCGGGTCCATACTTCCATTGCTTCCAGGCAACGGCGCGCAACCGTCGCCTGATCCACTGGTCAAGCACGCGCAACACCGACGGGGTTTGACAGAAGCCGAAGTAGCCGTGCCACCCAATCAGGTAGGTCGACAGTTCTTTGGCGATCTGCACGAGGCATCGACCACGCGTGCGTCGCGTGAGCTCCCGAACCTTCGCCTTGAAGCGGGCGAGTGCCTGCGGCGCGATGCGCCGCCGCGGTTCTTGCCCGCCGGTGAAGCTGAAGCCCAGGAACTTGCGAACACTCGGTTTGGCAACCGCGCTCTTCGCTTTGTTGATCTTGAGCTTGAGGCGCTTTTCGAGGAACCTCTCGACGCCAGCCAGCACCCGTTCGCCCGCCCGCTGACTGCGCACGTAGATGTTGCAGTCGTCGGCGTAACGCACGAAGCGGTGGCCGCGCTTCTCCAGTTCCTTGTCCAGCACATCCAGCATCAGGTTCGACAACAGCGGCGAGAGCGGACCGCCCTGCGGCGTGCCCTCTTCCGTCGGACTGACCAGCCCTCCTTCCAACACACCCGCATTCAGGAAGGCGCGGATGAGCTTCAGGATGCGCTTGTCAGCAACCCGCTTGGCAACCAGTCCCATCAGGATGTCGTGGTTGACCCGGTCAAAGAACTTCTCCAGGTCGATGTCCACCACGATGCTGTGGCCGGCCGCAATGTACGCCTGCGCCCGTTCCACCGCCCGATGTGCCGAGCGCCCCGGCCGAAAGCCGAAGCTCGTCTCGGCGAACGTCCTATCCCAATCCGCCTGCAGCACCTGCATCACCGCCTGCTGGATCAAGCGGTCGAGCACCGTCGGAATGCCGAGCGGCCGCAGGCCGCCCGACGCCTTCGGTATCTCCACCCGCCGCACCGGCTGTGGCTTGTAGGTGCCGTCAAGCAACTGGGCTCGGATCGCAGGCCAGTGCTCCTTCAGGTGGGCTGACAGCTCGCCGACGGTCATCCCGTCGACGCCCGCCGCGCCCTTGTTGCGCTTTACTTGCGCCAACGCTGCCTTCAGATTCTCACTCTCGACAACGTCTTCCATCGACGGTCCTGCGACCGCCGGGCGTTCGAGACAGACTTCCGCCGCACGCGCTTCAGGCTCTCGGGCGCCGGCGCTTCGGGCTTCACCCTCCGCTCCGGGGCTCAAGTTCAGCTCGACCTGATTCTTCTGCCGCATGGCTCGCACGAGATCGCCGCTCTACTGACCACTTCCACCGTTCAGGCCTTCAGCGGCGCGCTGCCGCCTACTACGCCCTCGGCTGACTTCTGCGCTGCGGTCAGGCCGTCTTGCGACGGTCTCAGTCTCGTTGCCGAGACACAGCGCAGACCTCCCGAGGTAAGACCGACCGCCTTCACCGCACGCCCGCCGAATTTACCACCCCGACCTTTGATGACCTTGGACTTCGCGATCAATTGCTCGCTCGTCCGGCCGGGTAGGCCTCGTTATCCGGTGTTTGTCCATCGGGCCGCGGCTTTGCTCCACGCTTTCTTCAGACCCCACCTCACGATGACGCCCTTGCGCTTCGCTAATCCTTCGCCGCCATCAGGCTGGATAGAGGACTTCCACCTCCAAGCTGTCGCTCATACTCGGCACACAACAAAAAACGCGGCGTTGCCGCCGCGTTTTTCGATTTTCTCTGCCGCTTCGCGATCAGGCCTGCGGCTGCGGCTCCAGGCCGGGATCCGGATCGGGCCGTGGGCGCGACTTGCCGGCCGGGGGCACGGCGGAGGCGCGCGGGGTGGTCGGCTCGAGCACGGACTCGCGGTTCGGCTTCTTGCCCTTGAGCAGATCGACAATCTCGTCGCCGGAGAGCGTCTCGAACTCGAGCAGGCCCTTGGCCAGGGCTTCGAGGTCGGAATGCTTCTCGGTGAGGATGCGGGTTGCTTCCTTGTAACCCTCCTCGACCAGGCGGCGGATCTCCGAGTCGATCTTCTGCACGGTCGCTTCAGACGCGTTCTGCGTGCGCGAGACCGACATGCCCAGGAACACCTCGTCCTGGTTCTCGCCGTAGGAGACGGTGCCGAGCTCTTCCGACAGGCCCCAGCGCGTCACCATCATGCGGGCGAGGCGCGTGGCCTGCTCGATGTCGGAGGCGGCACCCGAGGTCACCTTCTCGCGGCCGAAGATCAGCTCTTCGGCGACACGACCGCCCATCATGATGGCGAGGCGCGAGGTCATCTGCTCCAGCGACATCGACAGCTTGTCGCGCTCGGGCAGTTGCATGACCATGCCAAGCGCACGGCCGCGCGGGATGATGGTCGCCTTGTGGATCGGATCGGTCGCGGGCACGTTGAGGCCGACGATGGCGTGGCCACCCTCGTGATAGGCCGTCAAGAGCTTCTCTTCCTCGGTCATGACGAGCGACTTGCGCTCGGCGCCCATCATCACCTTGTCCTTGGCTTCCTCGAATTCGGCCTGCGTCACCATCCGTTTGTTGCGGCGGGCGGCGGTCAGGGCGGCCTCGTTGACGAGGTTCATCAGGTCGGCGCCGGAGAAGCCGGGGGTGCCGCGCGCGATGGTCTTGAGGTTGATATCGGGTGCCAGCGGCACCTTGCGAACGTGGACCTTCAGGATCTGCTCGCGGCCGACGACGTCGGGGTTCGGCACCACGACCTGGCGGTCGAAGCGGCCCGGACGCAGCAGCGCGGGATCGAGCACGTCGGGACGGTTGGTCGCGGCGATCAGGATGACGCCCTCGTTGGCCTCGAAGCCGTCCATCTCGACCAGCAGCTGGTTCAGCGTCTGCTCGCGCTCGTCATTGCCGCCGCCGAGACCGGCGCCACGGTGACGGCCGACCGCGTCGATTTCGTCGATGAAGATGATGCAGGGCGCGTTCTTCTTGGCCTGCTCGAACATGTCGCGGACGCGGCTGGCGCCGACGCCGACGAACATCTCGACGAAGTCAGAACCGGAGATGGTGAAGAACGGCACGTTGGCTTCGCCCGCGACCGCACGCGCGATCAGGGTCTTACCGGTACCGGGAGGGCCGACCAGCAGCACGCCGCGCGGAATGCGGCCGCCGAGGCGCTGGAACTTGCCGGGGTCGCGGAGGAATTCGACGATCTCCTGCAGGTCCTGCTTGGCCTCGTCGACGCCGGCGACGTCCTCGAAGGTGACGCGGCCATGCGCCTCGGTCAGCATCTTGGCGCGCGACTTGCCAAAGCCCATGGCCTTGCCGGCGCCGCCCTGCATCTGCCGCGACAGGAAGATCCAGACGCCGATCAGCGCGATGAAGGGCAGCCAGGAGACCAGCAGCGAGACGAACCAGGGCACGTTGTCGCCCGGCGGCTTCGCGGTGATCTGGACCTTGCTGTCATAGAGGCGCTTGACCAGCGTCGGGTCGTTCGGCGCATAGGTCTGGAAGCTGGAGCCGTTGGTGAAGGTGCCGTGGATGTCCGGCCCCTGGATCACGACGTCGCGCACATTGCCGCGGTCAACTTCGCTCAGCAGCTGGGAGAAGGCGATGTCCTGCGAGGAGGCGCGCTGACCCGGATTCTGGAAGAGCGTGAACAACGCCAACAGCAACAAGACAATGATGACCCAGAGGGCGAAGTTGCGCAGATTGGCGTTCATCGATCTTCCTTCGTGGTCGCGCGGATCGCGGCCCTGATCCTTCAGGAGTTACTCGACCCAGTTACTTGGGCAATTCGAGGAAATCCCCAAGGAATCCCCATCGTTAGACGCATACAATTTAGGTGCCGACCCGGTCGCTGCCAAGGGAACGAGATGGGACTATTTAGCCCATCTTAGAGCGATTCCCGCTGAAATAATGGCGCCCGAAGCGGGGTTTTTCCTGCCTGGTTAAGGTGTCCTGACGGCGTGCAGCGGAAGCGGCCGGTGTCATGATCCGCCCTCATCCGCCGTTCACGTCCCCTTTTGGGACCGCCGCGCCGGCGCAGGCGCGATGTGGATACGCCCGCCGGCAAGACTGATCAAGGCTCCCGCAAGGGTCTGCTTCAGGACCGGCCGGCCATTTGCGGCTGCGCGGCGGCCCGCGGCCAGAGCCTGATCGAGCACGGACAACAAAGTTTCGACCTTGCCGAGTTCCGCCGGCCCTTCGTGCCCAAGCGCATTGATGGCCCGCAGCAGGAGCCGCAGCCGGACCTCCTCCGGCAGGCCGGCGAAGGCGGTCCCGTCGAAACTTCGCGCGCCTGGCCCATGCGGCGCATCGTCGCGATCCCTTAAGCGGAGGAAGCGCTCGGCACCGTCAGTCAGCACCTCCACCGCCGCATTGGCGCGCGCGAACCTGCCCGCGAGCCGCGCCAGGTTCCTGGCGTCGCCGCCCTCGGCCGCGAGCTGCGGCAGCAGCGCCCGCAGCCGTGGCCGGGTGAAGGCGGTGTCGCGGTTGGTGGGATCATCGGCAAAGCCGATTCTGGCCCGCTTCAAGGTCGCGATCAGCTGCGACTTCGGAACGTCGAGCAGCGGACGCGCCAGCACGATGCCGTCGCGCGCCGAAAGGCGCGCCATCGCCGACAGCCCGGCCAGCCCGCTGCCGCGGACGAGGCGCATCAACAGGGTCTCGGCCTGGTCGTCGCGGGTATGAGCGGTCAGCACATGGCTCGCGCCGGCCTCGCGCGCGGCCTGCGCCAGCAGGCGGTACCGGGCCTGCCGCGCGGCCGCAGGCAGTCCCGCCTTCGGCTTGGCGCCGCGCCAGCGCAGGGTCCGGTGCGGCAGGCCGAGCTCGGCCGCGAGCCGCTTGACCTCGCGCGCCTCGCGCGCCGCCTCCGGCCGCAAGCCATGATCGACGGTGACGACGGTGAGACGCGGGCCGCGCGAGAGGCTGCGCTGCCAGCGTGCCGCGAGCCACATCAGCGCGACGGAGTCGGGCCCGCCGGAGACCGCGAGCACCAGGGCCGGCGCGGCCTTGAGGTCGGCGAAGAGCCGCTTCGCCGCACGCGCCGAGATCGGTGAATCGTCGTCGTCTGACATGACGCTGCAATCGTCCGCGGATGGATCGACTGTTTAGCGCAACGCCATCCGCTTTGTCAGCGATCGCTCTTGTTTGAGCATGATCTTTTCGGAAAACCGCTGCACACCTTGCGCTAACGCGGCCCTTCGGGTCCGGATCATGCTCTAGCACTTCACCCGCTTCTGCTCGCGGTCGACCGCGGCTTTGACGCCGGCGGAGGCGCGCGGATATTTGCGGCCGATCTCGCCGAAGGCGGCGCAGGCGGCCTCCTTCTCCTTCAGCGCGGCGAGCGACTGGCCGAGCCGCAGCAGCGCATCCGGCGCCTTGGCCGATTTGTCGTATTTGGTGGTGACCGCGAGGAAGGCTTCGGCGGAATCGCGATATTGCTGGCGCTGGAAATAGCTCTCGCCGAGCCAGTATTGCGCGTCGCCGAGCAGCGGGTCGTTCGGATATTTCTGCGCGAAATTCTTCATCGTCTGCTCGGCCAGCGCATAGTCCTTGCGCTGCATGTAGCCGATGCCGAGGTCGAACTCGTCGCGCGGCGTCGCCGAGGGCGGCAGCGTTGCAAGACCAGTCCCGCCACCCTGCGCCGGATAGCCCTGCTGGGCCGGCGGATAGCCGGGCTGTGCCGCAGGCGGCACGCCTTGCTGGTAGCGCGGGGCGGTGTTGGCGAGATCGAGCGGGTCGCCGGCGTTGCGTCCGCCGGGCACGCCGGCTCCCGCCGGCATCGGCTGCTGTCCGCCGCCAAGCGCGCGTGGCGCGCCGGGCGCGCTCGGATTCTGGTTCGGATCGAAGGCATCGCCGCGGCGGCGCGTGCCGGGGGCGCCGGGCGCCGGCTGCTCCTGGACGATCGGTGCGGGAGCTGCGATCTGCGGCTGCTCGTAATTCGGCTGCACGGCCTGCTGCTGCTGGCGATAGGGCGGCGCGGCTTGCGCCGGCGGCACGGCCGCGACGCCGGGCTGGACCGGCTGCTGTCCTGGCTGCTGTCCTGGCGCGGCCTGGGCGCCGCCCTCGAGTGCGCGCAGGCGCTCCTCGAGCTGCCGGTTGCGGTATTGCAGTTCCTCGTTCTGGCCGGTGAGCTGGCGCAGCTGGTTCTCCAGCCGCTCGATCCGCATCTCGGGATCATCGTCGGTCTGAGCCAAGATCGATTGAGCCAGGACGGGCGAGCACAACGAGAGCAGCGCGGCGGTCGCCACGGAGCCGGTAAGAACCTTAAATCTGGATGACATCTTGCCCTGACGACGAAAGCGAAATGGCCTGCGACGGAACATACGACGCGCCACACATCGAAGCGGAGTACGCCAAAAATGTGACTGGCGCCACGAGGATTCTGTCACAGATAGCTGAAACGAAACCGGCGCCCATGAGGGCGCCGGCATGATCGTTTTCTGAAGATGAACGGAGCCTGACTGAAAGCGTCAGGAGCTCGCATTCAGCACGGTGACGGCGCGGCGGTTCTGCGACCAGCAGGAGATGTCGTTACAGACGGCCACCGGCCGCTCCTTGCCGTAGGAGATCGTGCGCATGCGGTTCGGATCGATGCCGCGCGAGGCGAGGAACGAACGCACCGACTGGGCACGGCGGGCGCCGAGCGCGATGTTGTATTCGCGGGTGCCGCGCTCGTCGGCATGACCTTCGATGGTGAAGGAGTAGCGCGGATAGCTCTGGAGCCACTGCGCCTGCTTCTCGAGCGTCACGATCGCCTGCGGGGTCAGATCGGTCTGGTCGCTTTCGAAGAACACGCGGTCGCCCACGTTCACGACGAAGTCCTGCTGGCTGCCCGGCGTCGCCGCATTGGCCATCGCATCCGTCGCAGCATTCTTGTTGGCGCAGGCGCCCATCGACAGCGCGACGGCAAGCACCGCGGCCAGCTTCAATCCCTGGAGGATACGCATAGGATGTTTCATTCCGGAGCCTCCACGCTCACGTTAGTCCACTGCTGTCCGGTCTACAGGGGGTTGGTTAAGCGAACGTTCCGTCAACCTTGACGGAACCTTGCGTCAGCCGGTCAAATGCCCCCAACCAGCGAAAAGCAACCGTCATGGTTAATGGGTTGTAAATGTGGCGCGAGGGTGAAGGCAAGCCGCGTTAGCCGGCAAAATCGCTGGCTTTGCTTGAATTTTGGGCCTGAGGCCCGGCGTTGCCGACAGTCTTCAGTCAGGCGTGCGGCGCTGTCAGGCGTGAACGGCGTCCGCCACCAGCACCCGCCGTTGCGGCATCTGGCGCTGGCCGCCGCGGCCGAACAGCATGCGCCGCTCGAAGGCGGTGGAGCGCATGATCGGATAGCGCTCGAACACCTTCCTGCGGAAGGTCGGGAAGTCCGCCGCCATCAGTCCGAACGGCTTGGTGAGACCGGGGACCAGCCTCGGCTCGGCAATGGTCTCGTGCAGGAACACCCGCCGGTAGAAGGCCTGATGCTCCGGACGCACGATCGCAAGGCCGAGATCGGCGTGGAAATGCTCGCACGCCATGTAGGCGAGCCGGGTCGTCAGATAGGGCAATTCGGGGACGCGCTTGACCTGGTCGGGATCGGCGACGAAGCGGGTCGGGTCGATCATGATCTCGCCGCGGTCGAGCCGTGGCAGCAGGATATCGGGAAAGACGTCGGCCGAGGTGGACTGGCGCCATTCCGAGGTCAGCACGCTGATGCGCACCGAGCTGCAGAGCTTGCCCTTGAGGTAGACGCCGAAGGTCCACGCGTTCGGCAGTTCGTCATACTGGTCGGTGACGCGCGCGTCCGGAGATTCCCTGACGGCGCCCTCGCGCAGATAGGCGCGATAGCGGAGATTGTAGATCTCCTCTTTCTCCGCGGCCGTTTCCGCAAGGTGATAATCGACGTCGGTCAGGAGCTCGGCACCCCGTCCAACAGCCGAAATGATCGCTCTGGCTGAGGACTGCATTCCAACTCCTTACCCACCGCCGCAAACCGAACCCGCGCGGGACAACTTGCACGCGCGTGATGATTTATTAACAGCTTCTTAACAATGAAGCAAAGCAATCGAAGTGTTAGGGTTAACCCCCCGTAGCACTACGGTACCCGGCAACAGTCTGAAACGACGGGAGATTTCGGGAAGCGGAATCAGGCGAAGGAGCGCGAGCCCACGACCTGGAGCAGGCTCTCGCCGCGCCGTCCATGCGAGGCGTTGAGGAGCTGGCGCATCCGCACGGCGGGCACCGGACGGCTGAACAGATAGCCTTGCGCCTCGGACACGGTGCCGTCGGCGCTGATCAACTCGAGCTGCTCGTTGGTCTCGATGCCCTCGACCACGACCGCCATGCCGAGGTCGGCCGACAGCCGCGCCACGCCGCGCAGCAGCGTCAAAGGCCGGTCGGTGTCGATGCCCTCGAGGAACGAACGGTCGATCTTCACCTTCTGCATCGGGAAATTGTGCAGGTAGCTGAGGCTCGAATAGCCGGTACCGAAATCGTCGAGCGAGATGCGCACGCCGAGCGCATGCAGCTGCGACAGGATATCGTGGGTGAGCTGGGTATTGCGCAGCAACGAGGACTCGGTGATCTCGATCTCGAGGCGATGCGCCGGAAGCCCTGAGACCTCCAGCGCGTAGCGAATCTCGCTCAGCACGTCGCGCTGGTGGAATTGCTGCGGCGAGAAGTTGACGGCGACGCTGACGCCCTCCGGCCACTTCATGCATTCCATGCAGGCCCGGCGCAGGATCCAGCGGCCGAGATCGACGATCAGGCCCATGTCCTCGGCGACCGGGATGATGTCGACCGGCGAAACCGTGCCGCGCACCGGATGATTCCAGCGCAGCAGCGCCTCGCAGGTCGTGATCTTGCCGGACTTCAGATTGACCAGCGGCTGGTAGAACAGCTCGAACTCCTCGTTGGCGAGCGCCTTGCGCAGGTCGAGCTCGAGGATGCGGCGCGCCTCGACGGTCGCCGCCATCTCGTCGCGGAAGAAGCAGAAGGTGCCGCGGCCGTCGGCCTTGGCGCGGTACAGCGCCATGTCGGCGTTCTTGAGCAGGGTGTCGGCGCTGACCTTGCCGTCCGGCGAGGTCAGCGCGATGCCGACGCTGGCGCCGATCTCGACCAGGTGATTGTCGATGCGGTAGCGCTCGCTCAGGCGCTCGACGATGCGGCGGGCGAGGCTCGCGGCGTCCTCGGCCGAAGAGATGTTCTGCTGGAACACGACGAACTCGTCGCCGCCGAAGCGGGCGACGAAATCTTCGGGACGCAGCATCTCGCGCAGGCGGTTGGCGACCGCGCACAGGAGCTGGTCGCCGCAGGGATGACCGAGCGTGTCGTTGACCTGCTTGAACTGGTCGAGGTCGACGAACAGCAACGCCGAGAGCCGTTCGGCGTGGTGGGCAAAGGCCAGCAGCCGCTCGATCTCGTCGCGGAACGAGACCCGGTTCGGCAGCGCCGTGAGCTCGTCATAGCGCGCGAGATGGCTGATGCGGGCTTCCGCGTTGGTGCGTTCGGTGATGTCTTCGAGCAGCAGCACGGTGCCGCCGCCGGTCATCGGCTGGAACGTCCAGGCCAGCGTGCGGCCGCGCGCCGGATCCGGATCGGCGGTGACGATCTCGCAGATCCGCGCATGCGCGATCTCGGCCAGGATCTGGTTGCCGCTCTCCGCCGAGATGGAGCCCGCGGCGATGCAGGCCGACACGATGTCCGCCGCGGTGGCGCCGCGCTTGACCAGATCCTCGGGCAGGCCCATCAGCTCACCGAAGCGATGGTTCATCACCGCAAGGCGCCTGTCGGCGCGGAACATGCACAGGCCATGCGGCATGTTGTTGAGCGCGGTGTCGAACTGGCTCGCCAGCGCGGATTCGCGGAAGCTCGAGGTCAGAGCCTTGACGAAGATCGCATGCAGGCTGAGGTTGATGTTCTTCAAGCCGATGAAGAAGAACATCAGCAGGATCGCAAGACCGACGTGGTAGGGGCCGCCGTGCAGCAGCAGCGCGAGCGACATCGGACCGCAGGCGAGCGCGACGTGCCACTGAATCACCCGGGGCTGGCCGTAATTGCGGGCGGCGCCGCCGGCGGTGTAGCCGATGCCGATGGCGACAGCGAGCATGTCGGCCACCGGATCCTCGTTGTTGTAGATGACGACGAAGGCCCACACGCCGAGCACAGCCGCATAGCTGAGCGCGCCGATCCAGTAGCGCGGCTCCAGATACTTGGCTTCTTCGAACGACAGCGGGTGCGCGCGGTTCTCGTATCCGCGCATCTGGAACGCGCGCGCGGTACCGATGGCGATCAGCAGAAATGCGAGCGGCCACAGCCAGACGTCGCCGGTCTTGAGCGCAGTCATGACCGCGGCCACGGCTGCGGAAGCCGAGCCGAGGAAGATCGCCCAGAAATTCTGCACCATAGAGTTGATGAGAGCGGCGTAGAGTATCGGCTCCAGCTCGTCTCGATCGCTCTGCATGCCGGGCGACAGATCGATGCCGATGAAATGATCCACTTGCTTGGCGAAGGCGGCGGCCGCGAGCCCGGTGCCGCAACCGAGATCGATGGTGCGCTTGAAGAAGGCCGGCTTCTTCGCGGCGACGCGCGCCGCCAGCACCGCCTTGAAGATCAGCGCGGGCGCGCGGTAGCCGAGATCGTTGATCAGCGCGTGCTCGAAGCGCGGCGCGTATTGGTCGAACAGCGCCTGCACATAGGCCTTGGGCATTTCCGCAACTTGCGCATCGCCGAGCCGCATCAGATGCAGGCCGGCGCCGTGCTGGTCTTCGGGATCGGAATCGCGGGCTTTGCGAAAGGCCGCAATCGCCTTGTCGCGCTCGCCGAGCTGTAGGCGGATTTCGCCGAGCGTGAACCAGGCCGAGGTGAACTTCGGTGCGAGCTCGATCGCCTGCTCGATGAGGTCGGCGGCAGCGGGCAGGTCGCCCTTGAGCTGGAGGTCGCGCGCGAACTCGAAACGGCGGTCGGCCATGAGATCGCCGGAGGTCAGGAACAGGCGCAGGGGCATTAGGAACCAGGAAGCGTGTGGTGGCTCGAAGACGCGGGGTCGTAACCTATATATCAGGCATGCGTCCGCAAGACATCCTGCTGCCAGTTGCTGCCGGCCTGTGCTGCAAGCCGGGCGGCTTCCATATCGACCCTGTCCGCCCCGTGGAGCGGGCCGTGATCACCCACGGCCATTCCGACCATGCCCGCGCCGGCCATGGCGCGGTGCTGGCGACGCAGGAAACGCTGGACATGATGCGGCTGCGCTACGGCGAGAATTTTGCCGGCTCGACGCAGGCCATCAGCTATGGCGAGGAGATTCGGCTCGGCGATGTCCGCGTCAAGTTTCACCCCGCCGGCCATGTGCTGGGCTCGGCGCAGATCGCGGTGACGTGCAAGGACACCTGCATCGTGGCCTCCGGCGACTACAAGGACGCCCCCGATCCCACCTGCGCGCCGTTCGAGCTGGTGCCATGCGACGTCTTCATCACAGAAGCGACGTTCGGGCTGCCGGTATTCCGGCATGGCGATGCGGCCGACGAGGTGAAGAAGCTGCTGGCCACCGTCGCGCTGTTTCCCGAACGCGCGCATCTCGTCGGCGCCTATTCGCTCGGCAAGGCGCAGCGCGTGATCGCGCTGCTGCGGCAGGCCGGCTATGACGCGCCGATCTACCTGCATGGCGCCATGGAGACGATCACCGAATACTACCAGAGCCGCGGCATCGACCTCGGCGAGCTCAGGCCGGTGAAGGGCGTGAAGAAGGCCGCGCTCGCTGGCACCATCACGCTGGCGCCGCCGTCGGCGACCTCCGATCTCTGGACCCGCCGCTTTCCCGATCCCGTCACCGCATTCGCCTCGGGCTGGATGCGCGTGCGCGCCCGGGCGCGGCAACGCGGCGTCGAGCTGCCGCTGGTGATATCAGATCACGCCGACTGGGACGGCCTCACCGCCACCATCGCGGCGACCGGCGCCGGCGAGATCTGGGTCACGCACGGCCAGGAAGATGCGCTGGTGCATTGGTGCCGGAGCAAGGGCCTCAAAGCGCAGCCGCTCGATCTCGTCGGCTATGGCGACGAGGAGGAGAGCGAGACGCCGCTTCAAGACGAGGCCGAAGCATGAACCGCTTCGCCGAGCTTCTGGACCGCCTCGCCTACGAGCCCGGCCGCAACAACAAGCTGCGGCTGATCACCGGCTATTTCCGCGAGGTCGGCGATCCCGACCGCGGCTATGCGCTGGCCGCGCTGACCGGCGCGCTCAGCTTCAAGCACGCCAAGCCGGCGCTGATCCGGGATTTGATTGCGTCGCGGACCGATGAGGTGCTGTTCGGATTGAGTTACGACTATGTCGGCGATCTCTCGGAAACGGTGGCGCTGATGTGGCCCAGGGCCGAGCTCGCCGCCCACAACAACCCGCCGCCCCCGACCCTCACCGAGGTCGTCACCACGCTGCGCACGCTCGGCAAGACCGAGTTGCCGAAGCAGCTCGAACGCTGGCTTGACGAACTCGACGAGACCGGCCGCTGGGCCCTCTTGAAACTCGTCACTGGCGCGCTGCGGATCGGTATTTCCGCGCGCCTCGCCAAGACTGCGGCCGCCGCGCTCGGTGACAAGGACCCGCACGAGATCGAGCTGATCTGGCCGGGGCTCGCGCCACCTTATCTCGATCTGTTCGCCTGGCTGGAAGGCCGCGGCGAAAAGCCTGTCAATCGCGATCCCGCGCCATTCCGTCCGGTGATGTTGGCGCATGCGATCGAGGATGCGGATTTCGCCGCGCTCGATCCCGCCGACTACATCGCCGAATGGAAATGGGATGGCATCCGCGTGCAGGCGGCCGCCGGCCGCGACGACCGCGGCCACATCACCGCGCGGCTCTATTCGCGCACCGGCGAGGACATCACGGGGAGCTTTCCTGATCTCGTACCGTCGCTGCGTCTGCCCGGCGCCATCGACGGCGAGCTTCTGATCCTGCGCGAGGGCCGCGTGCAGAGCTTCAACGTCCTGCAACAGCGCCTTAACCGCAAGGTCGTCTCGCCGAAGCTGATCAAGGAGTTTCCGATTCACCTGCGCGCGTACGATCTGCTCGGCGACGACGAGAACGATCTACGCGAGCTGCCTTTTGCCGAGCGTCGCGAACGGCTGGAGACATTCGTCAGGAAGCTCGACGATCCCCGCATCGATCTGTCGCCCACCGTCCCCTTCACTAGCTGGGAGGCGCTGACCGCCGCGCGCGCTGATCCCGCGAGTGCGGGCGCCGGCGAAGATGCGGACGCGGTCGAGGGCGTGATGCTGAAGCGGCGCGATGCGCCTTATCTGCCGGGCCGGCCGAAGGGCCAGTGGTGGAAGTGGAAGCGCGACCCGCACATCATCGATGCCGTGCTGATGTATGCGCAGCGCGGCCACGGCAAGCGTTCGTCCTACTACTCCGACTACACCTTTGGCGTCTGGACCGCAGGCGATGCCGGCGACGAGCTGGTGCCGGTTGGAAAAGCCTATTTCGGCTTCACCGACGAGGAGCTGCTCCAGATCGACCGTTTCGTTCGCCGCAACACCACGGAAAAATTCGGTCCCGTGCGCCATGTCGTGCACGAGGGCAACAAGGGGCTGGTGCTGGAGGTCGCCTTCGAGGGCCTGCAGCGCTCGCCGCGGCACAAATCCGGCATCGCCATGCGCTTTCCCCGCATCAGCCGCCTGCGCTGGGACAAGCCGCCGCGGGAGGCCGATCGGCTGGAGACGCTGGAGAGGATGTTGAAGGCGGAGCCGGCGGAGATCGAGGTGTGAAAGTGTGCGAGGCTCGATCGTTGCCAGGGTAAAGGTGTGCTCCCTCTCCCGCTTGCGGGAGAGGGTTGGGGAGAGGGTATCTCCGCATTGGGACACTCCCCCAGAGGAGAGAACCCTCACCCGGCGCGCGGGACGATGCTTCGCATCGCCCGGGACGCGCCGACCTCTCCCGCATCCGCCTTCGCCAAGGCTTCGGCGGACAAGCGCGGGAGAGGTTAAGGAGCCCGCGGGCAGCAGCGCGCCACAATCGAAGCCCGAATTAAACTCCCGTAACCCGATTGACGCCTCGTTGCGGGTTCCCCATGTCCCCCGCCGTGCCCTATAATAGGGTCGAATCCGCCCGAGGAGTTTGCGATGGTCCAAGACGTCAGAGATTTGCCGGCCGGCCGCAGCGACGGCCTGAACCGCTTTCTCGGCGGCTCGCCGCTGGCGGTCGCGTTTCGCCTGGTCCTGCTCTCGATCCTGGTCGGCGTCGTGCTTGCCGCGATCGGCTTCGATCCCTGGAACATCATCTACAGCATCCGCCTGTTGTTCCAGCGGCTCTGGGATCTCGGCTTCGATACCATCAACTGGCTGTGGCGCTACTTCCTGCTCGGCGCGGTCATCGTGATCCCGATCTGGCTGCTCTCGCGCGTGTTCGGCGCACCGCGCGGCCGGTAAAGGATGTGATTCAGGGAGTGCGCAGCCGATGCAACTGCGTTTCGTCGGCTGCGGTGACGCCTTCGGCTCCGGCGGCAGGCTCAATACCTGCTTCCACGTCTCGGGGCGGGAGGCGAACTTCCTGATCGATTGCGGCGCGTCGGCCCTGCCGGCGCTGAAGCGCCTCGAGATCGAGCGCAACGACATCGACCTGATCCTGATCACGCATTTCCACGGCGACCATTTTGCCGGCCTGCCGTTCTTTCTGCTCGACGCGCAATTCTCGCGGCGGACGCGGCCGCTGACGATCGCGGGCCCGCAAGGCATCGAGACGCGGCTGACGCAGGTGATGGAGACGCTGTTCGAGCATTCCTCGAAGACAAAACAGCGCTTCGAAGTCAACGTTGTCGAGCTCGCGCCCGAGCAACGCCAAGTCTTTGGTGCCGTGACCGTGACACCCTACCCGGTCGTTCACGGCGAATCCGGCGGTCCTTTCCTCGCCTACCGCGTCGAGACCGAAGGCCGCACGCTCGCCTATAGCGCCGATACCGAATGGACGGAGACGCTCATTCCGCTGGCGCATGGCGCGGACCTTTTCATCGCCGAGGCCTACATGTACGAGAAGGTGGTCAAGAACCATCTCAGCCTGAAGACCTTGGAACAGCATCTGCCCGACATCGGCGCCAAGAGGCTCGTCCTCACCCATATGAGCGACGACATGCTGTCGCGCCTGGACGACATCGCGCATCTCGCAGCCGAAGACGGCATGGTGCTCGTGTTCTGACATGCACGCGCCTGTTCAGCTCAAAATCGGCTCCCGCCAGGTGTTCGCCATCGCAGGTCCCGCGATGGTCGCGAACCTCACGACGCCGCTGATCGGCGTGGTCTCGACCACCGCGATCGGCCGGCTCGATGATGCCGCACTGCTCGGCGGCGTCGCGATGGCTTCCGTGATCTTCGATTGCCTGTTCTGGCTGTTCGGCTTCCTGCGCATGAGCACGCTGGCCTTCACCGCGCAGGCGCTCGGCGCCGGCGAGACGCGCGAGCAGACCGTGGTCCTGGTGCGCGGCTTCATCGTCGCGGGCCTGATCGGCGCGGCGCTGATCGCGCTGCAATTGCCGCTGGCTGCGGTGCTGTTCGACCTGATGGGCGGCAGCGCGGGTGTGACGCAGGCGGCAAAGACCTATTTCATGATCCGGATCTGGTCCTCGCCCTTCGCCTTTGCCAATTACGTCATCCTCGGCTGGCTGGTGGGACAGGCCCGCGCCAATCCGGCACTGCTGCTGCAGGTCATCATCAACCTCATCAACATGGCGGCGACGATCTTGCTGGTGCTGGTCTACGACACCGGCATTGCGGGCGCCGCGATTGCCGCGCTGGTGTCGGAGACGACGGGCTTCGTCCTCGGCGTCATCGTCTGCCGACGCTACGCCGCCGGCGGTTTTGCCGTGCCCCGCGCAACGCTGTTCGATCGCGCCAAACTGATGCGGCTCCTGGCGGTCAACACCGATATCCTGATCCGCACCGCGGCGCTGATCGCCGTGTTCCTGTTCTTCACCGCCAAGGGCGCGCGTGCCGGCGACGTCACGCTTGCCGCGAACTCCGTGCTCAACAATTTCCTGCTGGTCAGCGCCTTCTTCCTCGATGGCCTTGCGAATGCGGCCCAGCAACTCTGCGGCCGCACCTTTGGCGCGCGCGACGCGAATGGCTTTTCGAATTCGACCCGGCTGGTGCTGCTGTGGGGACTTGGCTTCGCGCTTGTCGTCGCGGTGCTGTTCGCGCTGTTCGGGCCGGCGCTGATCAACTTCATGACGGCGAGCGAGGATGTCCGCCGCGCCGCGCGCGACTTCCTGCCGTTCATCGTGCTCGCGCCGGTCCCCGGCGTGTTCGCGTTCGGCTTCGACGGCATCTATGTCGGCGCCACCTGGGCGCGCGAGATGCGCAACCTGATGCTGCTATCGCTTGCGATCTTCTTCGTCGTCTGGCTGGCGCTGCAGTCGCTCGGCAATGCCGGACTGTGGTGCGCGCTGATCGCGTTCTATGTCGCGCGCGGCGGATTGCAGGGCGCGAGGTATCCTGCGCTGTATCGGGCGACGTTTTCGAAACCATAGAAGAACGTAGCCCGGATGGAGCGCAGCGTAATCCGGGGTTCTCGTGCCCGCGGACAGGCTCCCGGATTACGCTACGCTCCATCCGGGCTACGGGGCCTCCAATGACAGGCGTGTCCCGGACGCGCTGCAGCGTGAAACGCTGCTGCGCAGAGCCGGGACCCAGAGCGTTGCCACATGGGCCCCGGATCAGCAGCGCATCACGCCGAAGGCGGCGCGCTGCGCTGCATCCGGGGCACGCCTCACAGCCCCGGCCAGTCTTCCGCCGTGAGCGTCGCGGCATCCGCGCCCACGATTTCGGACAACGAATCCCGCCCTGTCCGCAGCAATGTCGAGGTGAGGTCGCGCTTGATCTCCTCGACGAGGCCGAGGCCCTTGTAGACCAGCGACGAATAGAGCTGGATCAGGCTGGCGCCGGCGCGGATCTTGGTCAGCGCCGCGCCGCCGGAATCGACGCCGCCGACACCGACCAGGGGGAACGCGCCCTCGACGCGCACATAGGTCTCTGCGACCATCCGCGTCGAGAGGCGGAACAGCGGCCGGCCGGACAGGCCGCCCTGCTCCCTGGCGCGCATCTCCTCGCGCAGCGTGCTCGGCCGCGCGATCGTCGTGTTCGACACGATCATGCCGTCGACCCGGCGCGAGCGCGCGACCTGCACGACATCGTCGAGCTGGGCGAGGCTGAGATCCGGCGCGATCTTGAGCAGCACCGGCGTGTCACCGGCCTCCTGCCGCACCCGCTCCCGCGCATCGATCACCCGCGCGAGGAGATCGTCGAGCAGCGCACCTTCCTGCAAGTTTCGCAAACCCGGCGTATTCGGCGAGGAGACGTTGACGGTGAAATAGCTCGCGACCGGCGCAAAGGTCTCGATCAGCTTGACGTAGTCGCCGACACGATCAGGCGAATCCTTGTTGGCGCCGACATTGACGCCGACGATGCCGCCATGCTGCGCGCGCGCAGCGAGCCGGCGCAGCGCGACTTCCGCACCGTCATTGTTGAAACCCATGCGGTTGATGACGGCTTCGTCGCGCTCGAGCCGGAACAGCCGTGGCCGCGGGTTGCCGGCCTGCGGCTTCGGCGTCACCGAGCCGATCTCGACGAAGCCGAAACCGAGCCGCAGCAGCGCGTCCGGCACCTCGGCGCTCTTGTCGAAGCCCGCGGCCATGCCGACCGGATTGGGAAAATTGAGCCCGAAGGCGCGCACCGCGAGCTTGGCATCGTCAGGGCGCGGCTTGACCGGCGGCAGGAAACGCAGGCCCTGGATCGCCAGGCGATGCGCATCCTCCGGATCGAGCCAGCGCAGCACCGGCAGCGAGAAAGCGTCGAAAGCGCGGATCACGGGGCGAGCTCCGGCACGTCGTGACCGCCGTCCGAGCGCATGTTGAGGTTTATCACCGAAATCACCGCACCGAGATCGAGTTCGCCATAGAGGTGCGGAAACAGCTCGTCATTGCGCGAGCGCTCCCAGCGCAGGTCGCTGCCCAGCGCATCGCCGTCGACCTCGACCAGGAACAGCGCCCGCTGCCCCGCGAAGTGCTTGCGCAAGGTCTCGGGAACCTGGGCGGCCGTCGAGAAATGGATGAAGCCGTCGCGCGAATCGTCCGCGCTGCCCTGGTACACGCCCTGCCGTTCCGCCTCGCGCCAGGCCGAGGCCGGACAGATTTTGTAGATCTTGACCACCGCTTACGCAGCCCTGTTTGCCCTTTTGAGACAGCTCTTTGAGTCTCTTGGGTTTTTTCGTCTGTTGGGGTCCCTGAAACCCCGGCGCGACCGTAAAGGCCGCCCCTTCCGAACTCAAGACTTAGAGCCAATTCCGTCCCGATGAAATCGGAACGGGACTCCAGATTCCTGTTTTGACGCGTTTTCCGTGCCACGCACGGGTATTCCCTGCGCGCGACAACCACTTTCCCGCCACCCCTTGCGTAAAAAACGGAAAACCGGTTGATTTGAGGACAGTTTTCCTGAGTTGCGACGGGCTGGACCTTCCATGGTCAGACAGGCCAAAGCGCAGAGGATACTGACTCACGACCAGATCTGGGTCGCGCTGGATCGGCTGGCGGCGCGTGCCGGCCTGTCACCGTCCGGCCTTGCCAAGCGCGCCGGGCTCGACCCCACCACCTTCAACAGATCCAAGCGCGTCACCTCGGACGGCCGCGAGCGCTGGCCCTCGACCGAATCGATCGCGAAAGCGCTGGCGGCGACCGGCGACTCCATCGACACCTTTGCAAGGCTGATCGGCGACGAGGCAGGCGACGGCCGATCAGTGCCGCTGCTCGGCCTCGCGCTGGCCGGCGCGAGCGGCGCCTTCGACGAATCCGGCCTTCCATCGGGCAATGGCTGGACCGAAGTCGCGCTTCCTATTCCCGAGAACAGCCAGACCTTTGCGCTGGAGATCGCGGGCGATGTGCTTGCGCCCACCTATCGCGACGGCGACGTCATCCTGGTCTCGCCCGGCACAGCGATCCGCAAGGGCGACCGTGTCGTGGTGAAGACCAAAGCGGGCGAGGTGACTGTCGCAACCCTGAAGCGCCGCACGGCAAAGGCGCTGGAATTGCAGCCGCTCGATGCCTCGCTGGCCGAGCGCACGATGGCGACCGGCGAGGTCGCATGGATCGCAAGGATCGTGTGGGCGAGCCAATAGATTCAACGCGCGATGGCCATTGCGACTCACCGTCCCTCTCGCCTAGCTTGCGCGCGAAATTGCCGATCGAATTGATCTGAGGGGGACTACGATGAATCGCCGTCACGCCTTGAAAGCGCTCGCGGGTCTTGCGCTTTGTCCGTTGTGCAAGCCGGCCTTCGCCGCCGAAGGCGTGCATTGGAGCTATGAAGGTGCCGGCGGTCCGGGCAAATGGGGCGAGCTCGATGCGGCCAACAAGGCCTGCGCGGTCGGCCTGCAACAATCGCCGATCGACATCGAGTCGGCCGTGAAATCGCAATTGCCGGCGCTGAAGCTGAACTGGGGCAAGAGCGCCGACACTATCGTCAACAACGGGCACACGATCCAGCTCAACTTCGCCGAGGGCAGCACGCTCACGCTCGGCGACGTCAAATACAAGCTGCTCCAGGTGCACTTCCACCGGCCGAGCGAGCACATGATCGGCGGCAAGAATTTTCCGATGGAGGCGCATTTCGTCCATCGCAACGATGCCGGCGGGCTCGCCGTGGTCGGCGTGCTGATGGCGGAGGGCAAGCCGAACCCGGCCTTCGGCAAGATCGTCAAAACCATGCCGACGACGGAAGGGCCGGCGGTGAAGGCGGATGCGAGCATCGATCCGCTCGCCATGCTGCCAACGAAGCTCAGCTATTACCGCTATCCCGGCTCGCTGACGACGCCGCCCTGCTCGGAAGTGGTCGAATGGCTGCTGCTGACCACGCCGATCCAGGTGTCGGCCACTGATATCGCCGCCTTCGCAAAGCTCTACCCGATGAACGCGCGCCCGGTGCAGAAGGACAACCGGCGCTACGTGCTGCGCTCGATTTGAGGGGGGCAATTCATCGTCGTCCTGGCGAAAGCCAGGACCCATTACCCCAGGGAGAAGTCGTCGTGCGAGTTGGCAACTCCGAGTCCCCGTAACCACATCCGACGGTGGTTATGGGTCCTGGCTTTCGCCAGGACGACGTTGGGGAGATGGGGGTCGCTTACAATTGAGACCCGACGCCTCACGCACTCCTTGCCAGCGCGCCGTCGATCATGTTCACCGCGTTCTGCACGCCGTACACCGCGACGAAGGAGCCGAAGCGCGGGCCCTTCTCCTGGCCGAGCAGGACCTGGTAGAGCATGTTGAACCAGTCGAGCGTGACGCCGGGGCGGCCGTCCTTGCCCTTCTTGAACTGGTCGAGGAACGGCTCGCGGCGGCCGATCTCGTAGACGACGTTCTGGATGTCCTCGGCCGAGGCGTCCTGCGGAAGCTGCGAGAGCGCATCGCGCAGATCCTGCAGCGCCGCGCGCTCGGTGTCGGTCGGCACCCGGAACTGCTTCGTCGGCGCGACGAAATCGCGGTAGTAGTTGATGGCGTAGCCGACCATCGCGTCCAGCTTCGGATGCGTCTGCGGGCTCACGCCGGGACGATAGCGGCCGATGAAACCCCACAGCGTCTCGGCGTTCTCCGCGTTCGACGACGACACCAGCGTCAGCAGCAGCTGGAAGGTGACGGGCATGTCGCCCTGCGGCGGCTTGCCGTTGTGGATGTGCCAGACCGGATTGCCGAGCTGCTGCTTGTCGTCCTGCTTCGGGAAGCCATCGATGAACTGCTGATAGTCGTCGACGTTGCGCGGGATGACGTCGAAATACAGCCGCTTGGCCGCCTTCGGCTCGCGGTACATGAACAGCGACAGCGATTCCGGCGAGGCGTAGCGCAGCCATTCGTCGATGGTGAGGCCGTTGCCCTTCGACTTCGAGATCTTCTGGCCCTTCTCGTCGAGGAAGAGCTCGTAGTTGAAGCCCTCGGGCGGCGTGGCGCCGAGCGCCTTCGCGATCGCGCCGGAGAGCTTCACCGAGTCGATCAGGTCCTTGCCGGCCATCTCGTAGTCGACGCCGAGCGCGACCCAGCGCATCGCCCAGTCGGCCTTCCACTGACACTTGACGTTGCCGCCGGTGACGGGCGTTTCGACTTCCTGGTTCGTATCAGGATCGACATAGGTCACCGTGCCGGCCGCGACGTCGCGGCGGATCATCGGCACCTGCAGCACGACACCCGTGGTCTTGCTGATGGGGAGGAACGGCGAGTAAGTCGCGCGGCGATCGGGGCCGAGCGTCGGTAGGATGATCGCCATCACCTTGTCGTAGGCGGCGAGCATCTTCAGCAGCGTCGCATCGAAGCGGCCTGAGGTGTAGTAGTCGGTCGAGCTCGCGAACTCGTAGTCGAAGCCGAAATGATCCAGAAACGCGCGCAGGCGCGCGTTGTTGTGCGCGCCGAACGACGGGTACTCGTTGGAGAACGGATCCGGCACCCGCGTCAGCGGCTTGCCGAGATGCGCGGCCAGCATCTCCTTGTTGGGGACGTTGTCGGGCACTTTCCGAAACCCGTCCATGTCGTCGGAGAAGGCGAGCAGGCGCGTCTTGATCTTGTCCTCGGTCAGCACGCGGAAGGCATGGCGCACCATCGAGGTGCGCGCGACCTCGCCGAACGTGCCGATATGCGGCAGGCCTGACGGGCCGTAGCCGGTCTCGAACAGCACCTCGTCCTTCGGGCTTTTCTTCAGCCGCGCGACAATGGCCTTTGCCTGCTCGAACGGCCAGGCGTTGGATTGTTCGGCGAGCGCACGCAGGTCGCTCGGATTTGCGGCAAGATCGATAACGGACATCAGGGGCCTCCGGGCCGCGGAAAATAGCGATTTCCAGGCAGAATGCAATTTTGTGGGGCAGTGTCAGACCCTCACCCTGAGGAGCGCGCTCTTCGCGCGCGTCTCGAAGGGCGAGGCCACCGGCGGGGCTTTCATCCTTCGAGACGCTTGCTACGCAAGCTCCTCAGGATGAGGATTGAAAGCAGCATACGAAACTAAAACGGGCTCACCGAGAAATAGCGCAGCCACAGATCGGTGTAGCGGCCTTTTTCCCAGACGCGGAACAGGGCCCAGTTCAGGGCCTGGCGCAGCACGTCGTTGCCCTTGCGGACGGCGATGCCGATGCCTTCGCCGAAGAAGCGGCTCTCGACGAAGGGGCCGCCGGAGAAGGCGCAGCAATCGCCGGAATCCGTGCCGTTGATCCAGAACGCCAGCGAGATGGCATCGCCGAAGATGAAGTCGACCTCACCCTTGCGCAGCGCGGCACGCATCGCGTCGTCGCTCGAATAGGGGTGCAGCTCGGCGTCGGTGAACATCGCCTTCAGATACGCCTCATGTGCGGAGCCCGCGATGACGCCGACCTTCTTGCCTTCGAGATATTCCGGGCGGATCTCCGGCATCACCGCATCCTTGCGCGAGGCGAAGCGCGCCGGCACCCGGTAATAGGGATCGGTGAAGTCGACGCGGGCGCGCAGCTGCGGGCTCACCGCCATCGAGGCGATGATGGCGTCGCCCCGGTTGGAGGTGAGCGCATCGACCAGCGTCTCGAAGCGGCGCATCTGCACCGTGCAGGTGACCTTGATCTCCTCGCACAGCGCGCGGGCGAGGTCGACGTTGAAGCCGGCCGGGTTGCCGTCGGCGCCGGTGTAGTTGAACGGCGGATAGTCGGTCTCGGTCAGGAAGCGGATCACGGTCAGGCGCGACAGGTCCGGTCGCTCCGGGCGCCGGCGCGGGTCCCAGAACCCGGGCACGGCCTGGGGGGCCGCCTGGGGCGCGACCTGCGGAGTGGCCTGTGGGGCTGCAGGCGGCTGCTTCGCCGGAGCCTGGGCGTTGGCGCCGGGTGGGCCTGCGAGCAGGCAGAGGCCGGCTGCCAGCCCTGCCAGCAAGCCACGGACAGATTTGAACGATTTCGCCTGTTGCGATGGAGCCATCGGCCGAAAGTAATGAATTTCGTTGGGATCAGAGGGCCTTATAGACCATCCACCCGGGAACGCGAGCGCCGATTATGGCCAGGGTGAAGCTCAGAGATACCGCTTCAGGTCGGCCGCCGCCTCTTCCGGGGTGCGCTTCAGGTTGAACGGCGAGACGAAGCGGCCGTCGCGGTCCATCAGGTAGATCAGCGCGGTGTGGTCCATGGTGTAGTCGCCGTCCTTGGTCGGGACCTTCTTGGCATAGACCCGGTAGGAGGTGATGACCTTGGCAGTCTCGGCGGGATCGCCGGACAGGCCCGCGAGGTGCGGGTCGAAGCTCGACAAATAGTCCTTCATCGCCGCCGGCGTGTCGCGCTCGGGGTCGACCGAGATGAAGACGGCGTTGACCTTGTCGGCATCCTTGCCCATCGCCCGCAGCACCTCCGAGATCTCGAACAGCGAGGTCGGGCAGACGTCGGGGCAGTGGGTGTAGCCGAAGAAGATCAGGGTCGGCTTGCCCTTCAGGCTCTTGTCGGTGACGGCCTTGCCGTTCTGGTCGGTGAGCTGGAACGGGCCGCCGATCGCGGCGGGCTGCGCCACCTTGCTGACCCCGCCCATGGCCCAGAACATGATCAGGAGCCCGAGGACGAGGCTTGCAGCAAAGGCTGTCGCGATCACCAGCGGACGGGCGGCGGAGCTCATAGAAAACTTCCTGTCGGGTCAGAAGCAGGCGGCGAAGCCGGTCCTGATCATTTCGAAGAACACCTGGCTGCCATAGTGGAACCACAGCGCCAGCGCGCCGATCACGACCAGCCCGCCGACACCGGCGCCTGCCAAGAGCAGCACGGACGGCGCCCGGCCGGCAGTGGACGAATTGTCCTGTAACGGATGTCCCGGATGCAGTGGTTGAGCCATGACAACGATGGGGGCGAAGGCCCCGGTTCCCAGGCTTTCAGATAGGCTTTAGCCCGCCTGCGGGCAAGGCGCCGCCAGCGGGCAAGACGCCGCTGGCAGGCAAGGCGCCGCCAGCAGGCAAGGCGCCGCCAGCAGGCAAGGCGCCGCTGACGGGCCAAATGATCCCGTCATGCCTGTGGTGTCAGTGAAGGAGCTGGCCCCGGGCGCTCTCGACCTGCTCCGGCTGCGGGAGGGACCGGCGTGCCGGCCTGATCGCCGAAGCCTGGGCGTCCATGTAGCAGGGCTTGTACATGGCCTGGAGCTGCTTGCCCCTCAAGAACAGCATGTGCGGGGTCAGGCCGCCGCGCTGCGCGATCCAGCGTTTCACCTGCGACGGATACATCGCATACAGCATCTGGGTTGCTTCGGGATTGGTGATCGCGCGGCCATTGGCGCCGAAATCCCAGGCGGCGTGGAAGCCGAGCGTCGCGCTTGAGGTCACGCAGATGCGGTCGTGTGGGATGGCGCCGAGGACGATGGTGCAGGCCGAGGCGCAGAGGCCGTCGATGATGACGGTCTCGCCCGATTGCCGGAGGTCCTGGTATCTGTCGACATAGGTTCCAATCCGGCCGCCGCGGTCATCCGCGATCCGGACCACCGCGTGAGAAGCCCCCATGCCCGCGATCAAGAGAACCGCCGCAAGCAACCCCGTCAGAAACTTCATTGTCCCCCGCCCCGGTCGAATTCGAATCTGCGTGTCAGGTGGTGATGCAGTGCTAGCGTCCGTCGTAACCAAGGTTTTGTCTAGGCAGGCCGGCTGGATCAAAACAAATTCAAATCCAGTGTTGCGTCCGCGCTGCACCCGGTCGGTCTCTATCCCAAACTGGAACAAGTTAACGAGGTCTTACGCGCCACACCCTTGATCTCAGTTACGACCGCTGGCTTCAATCCGGGCAACTACAGGGGGGAACTCATGAAGGGGGGAAGGCATGGCTGAAGAAACAGACGTCATCGTCGTCGGCGCGGGACTGTCGGGGCTCGTGGCCGCCACCGAGATTGCGGATGCCGGCAAGCGCGTGATCGTGGTCGACCAGGAAGGCGAGCAGTCGATCGGCGGCCAGGCGTTCTGGTCGTTCGGCGGATTGTTCTTGGTCGATTCGCCGGAGCAGCGCCGGCTCGGCATCAAGGACTCCTTCGAACTCGCGATGCAGGACTGGCTCGGCACCGCAGGCTTCGACCGCGACGAGGATTTCTGGCCGCGCAAATGGGCCGAGGCCTATGTGGCCTTCGCCGCCGGCGAGAAGCGCGACTGGCTGCGCGCGATGGGCCATCGCATTTTTCCCGTGGTGGGCTGGGCCGAGCGCGGCGGCTATGACGCGATGGGTCACGGCAATTCGGTGCCGCGCTTCCATGTCACCTGGGGCACCGGCCCCGGCATCGTCGAGCCGTTCGAGCGCCGTGCGCGCGAGGCGATGAAGAGTGGCCGCCTGGTCTTCAAGTTCCGCCATCGTGTCGACGCGCTGTCCGTCACCAACGGCACCGTCGATGGCGTCAGTGGCGCGATCCTCGCGCCTGACACTATCGAGCGCGGCAAGAGCTCCTCGCGCAACGTCGTCGGCGAGTTCGCGCTGAAGGCGCAGGCCGTGATCGTCGCCTCCGGCGGCATCGGCGGCAATCATGACCTGGTGCGGGCGAACTGGCCGAAGCGGCTGGGCGAGCCGCCGAAATTCATGATCTCCGGCGTGCCCGAGCATGTCGACGGCCGCATGATCGGCATCACCGAAAAGACCGGCGCGCGCCTGATCAACCGCGACCGCATGTGGCACTATGTCGAGGGCATCCAGAACTGGTCACCGATCTGGCCGCGCCACGGCATCCGCATCCTGCCCGGGCCTTCGTCGATGTGGTTCGACGCAACCGGCACACGATTGCCGGCGCCGCTGTTCCCCGGTTCCGACACGCTCGGCCAGCTCAAATACATCATGTCGACCGGCTATGATTATTCCTGGTTCATCCTGACCCAGAGCATCATCAAGAAGGAGTTCGCACTGTCGGGCTCGGAGCAAAACCCCGACCTCACCGGCAAGAGCTGGCGCATGACCTTGCGCCGCGCCACCAACAAGGGCGCACCGGCCCCGGTGGAGGCGTTCAAAAGCCATGGTGTCGACTTCATCGTGCGCGACAGGATCGAGGACCTTGTTGCGGAGATGAACAAGCTTGCCGGCAATGACCTGCTCAGGCTCGAGCACATCAAAATGCAGATCGAGGCGCGCGATCGCGAGATCGCCAATCCTTACGTCAAGGATGCGCAGGTCATGAACATCCACAATGCGCGGCGTTATATCGGCGACAGACTAATCCGCACCGCCGCCCCGCACCGCATCCTCGATCCCGCGCACGGGCCGCTGATCGCGGTCAAGCTCAACATCCTCACCCGCAAGACGCTCGGCGGTTTCGAGACCGATCTCGACTCGCGCGTGTTCGGCGAGGAGGGACGGGTCATCCCGGGCCTCTATGCGGTCGGCGAAGCCGCGGGCTTCGGCGGCGGCGGCGTGCACGGCTATCGTTCGCTGGAAGGCACCTTCCTCGGCGGCTGCCTGTTCTCGGGCCGCAATGCCGGACGCGCGGCGGCGAAAGCGGTGGGATAGATCATGCGGCGGTGGGTGCAGATCGGGATGTTTGTTGCGGCATTGACCGCCGCCTCAGCCGCATCCGCCGACGTCATCGACGTCAACGGCGTGAAGCGCTCCTACACCTTGCAGCTTCCAGCGAAGCGACTCGTGCCGCTGGTAGTCGTGCTGCACGGCAAGACCCAGCGCGGCGCCGACATGGTCGCGCGGACCGCGTGGCCGCAGGTCGCGAAACGCGAAGGTTTCGCCGTGGTTTTCCCTGATGGCCTCAACCATGCCTGGGCCGATGCAAGAACGAAAGCGGGCCCCGCGCTCCGTGGCCCGCCCGACGGCACCGACGACGTCGCCTTCATCGCAAAGCTCGTCGAGAAGCTGGTGGCGAACGGGACCGCCGACCCGAAGCGCGTCTATGTCGCCGGCATCTCCAATGGCGGCGCCATGGCGATGACGCTTCTCTGCTCGCGCGCCGATCTGTTCGCGGCCGGCGCCAGCGTGGTCATGAACCTCACCGATGAGGCCGCGGTCACCTGCCATCCGTCGCGGCCGCTGCCGATACTGCTCATGAACGGCACGGCCGACCCGCTGGTCCCCTACGCCGGCGGACGCGGATCGAGCTATTTTGCCGCAGACGGGTTCTGGTCGACCGACGAGACGCTGGCATTCTGGCGCAAGCACAATGGCTGCGAGGCGGACGATGTCGGCGTGACAGATTTGCCCGACAAGGCGCCCGCAGACCAGTCCACGGTCACACGGATCACCTCGCGCTGTCCGAAAGGCCATGACGTCGTGCTCTATCGCATCAACGGTGGCGGCCACCGCATGCCGGGGTTTGCGCCGGATGCTCGCTTCCCGCGGGTCGCAACCAGCCTGCTGGGGCCGCAGAACGGCGACATCGACGGCGCCGAAACAATCTGGACATTCTTCAGTCAATTTCCGTGAATCGGCGCATGCATTGCCGGCGACGCATGCGCCACCGGGGTGGCAGAGCGCAAGGCGCTGCGCTAGACAGGGCCGCCATTCCAGCAGGAGATCCCAAATGAGCATTCAGCGTTTTGAAACCGGCCCTCGCATGAGCCAGGTCGTCGTGCACGGCAACACCGTCTATCTCGCCGGCGTCGTCGCCAGCAATGCCGCCGGCGAAAGCGTGACCAAGCAGACCCAGGACATCCTGAAGACCATCGACGGCCATCTCGCCAAGGCCGGCACCGACAAGTCGAAACTGCTCTCGGCCACGATCTACATCACCGACATGAAGACGTTCGGCGAGATGAACGCGGTGTGGGACGCCTGGGTCTCGTCCGGCAACACCCCGGCCCGCGCCACCGTCGAAGCCAAGCTGGCGGCCCCGCAATACACCGTCGAGATCATGGTGACGGCCGCGAAGTAATTCGCATTAAGAATTCACGCGCGCTGATGACCTCCGAGGTAATCGATCGGCGCGCGTGAACCTTCGATAGTGACGGTCAGCCAAACCGGCGCCATCGAAGGAGAGCACAATGACCGATCCAATCGCCATCGCCCGCCGCTATATCGACCTCTGGAACGAGCGTACAGCCGGCCGCCGGCGCGAACTGCTCAGCGAGAACTGGACGGCGGATGCGAGCTACGTCGATCCCCTGATGAAGGGCGACGGCCGGGACGGCATCGACGCGCTGATCGCGGGCGTGCAACAGCGCTTTCCGGACTTCAAATTCAGCTTGATCGGCGAGCCCAACGGTTACGGCGACCATATCCGCTTTTCGTGGGGGCTTGGTCCTGACGGCGTCGACAGCCCGATCAAGGGCACGGATTTCGCAGTGCTGAAGGACGGCCGGATCAAGAGCATCACGGGATTCCTCGACCAGGTGCCCGCGGGGGCGTGAGAGGCGTATTGCCTCCTCAGTCTCAGCCGTCGTCCCGGCGAAGGCCCATGGGCGCTAAAATAGTTGCATTGCTTGATAGCGACGTTTTCGTCTTGGTGGTTCGTGTAGATGCCGTCCGAGCGTGGAGCGAAGTCTGCGCAGGCAAGCAATCGCGGGTTGGGGCATGATTGCTTGTCGGAGGGAGGCGACGAGTTGGCGGAGCAGACGCCAGGTCCCTGGACGGGTCAGGCGGCCTCGGCCAAGCGGGGAGAGTCCTCGAGTTCGTCGACGAGTGGCTCGAGCAGGAGAATGATCAGCAGATGAGCGAGGATGTGGGGCCTGGCGGACCGCTCGTCAGTTCCGGGAGGGCCCTTCAGGCCAATCAAACTCTTGAGCCGCTTGAAGCCGAGTTCAATGCGCCATCGCAGCCGATAGAGGGCAAGGACATCGCTCGTTGAGAAGTCCTCCGGTGCGAGCGAGGTCACCAGGATCACCCAATCTGCAGCGTCAAGTGTTTGCCTGGAGAGCTGGTGGCCTCCCTTTTGGGCCGTTCGGCGCGCCTTGCGTCGTGCGACCGCGGCCGCTTGCGCCGGCTTCTTGACGGCAACCAGACGCAGAGCGAGCAGCGGTGCGCCAGACTTGCGTTTTATCCAGATCGGTCGATCGATCAGGCCACATGCCGAAGCCTTGCGCAGTTCGGCCGTCAGATCGACCAGACCACCTTTGGCATCAACCCAACGCGCGCTCTTCCAGCCGGACCGGATCACGAAGTCCGCGCCGGCATCGACGAGACGTGCCATGCGCTCCGGTTGCAGATAAGCGCGGTCGCCAAGACGGATTTCGCCGGCAATCACCGGTATCCGGTCCAGCGTCTCGCCCGCTCGCTGATCGGTCAGCTCGAAGTGACCAAAGCGCTCCTGCGGAAGATCGAACGCGCTGTGTATGCGCCACACCGCGTTCTTGTTCCTGCCGCTCGTCCCAGCCTTCGGGACCGTCGTGGCGTCAACAATGCGGATCAGGCGGCCGTGGCTCGCCTTCGGCGCACCGCTCGCCAGTGCTTGGCCTATCAACTTCGCCAGCCAATCTCCGCACTGACGCAACCGATACAACAGAGCCACGTTGGAGATATCGACAAGGCCCACCGACGTGGCCCATGCCGCCGTCAACCGCAGACCTCGCTCGCCAAGGCAATACGCCAGGATCAAGCGCAGCAAATCCACCGCATTGCTGATTTCCCGCGGGCGGACAAACGCCTTCGTCTCGCGCGCGCTAACGTTGAGCGCTTCGGCGCCGCCAAGCCGGGCGACAACACGCGCCCAGTCCTCGTTCACAAGCGATTCGTGTGCCATCCCAATTTGGAATCACAAGCCAATCCAATGCGCAAATCCTATTTTAGCGCCCATGGGCGAAGGCCGGGACCCATATGTGGACGGCCCCCGTGGCACAAGAGGCTTGGCGGTCTGATCGGATCGCTTGCATCCATATGTCCGGCCTGTTGGTGCGGTTGATTTGAACCGCTGGCCAAGATGGTTTCCGCGACGCGAGCTCCAATCAACCACGCGACCTGGGTTCGGCCGATGGGTCCCACGGGATGTCTCGCACCTCGGATCGATCGATCCTACCATCTACTCCTCTTGCAGCTCCGGCTCGGCCGGTCGGGCGAACCCGATCGGCTGATCTCCCTTAGGCGGCAGCCGCGGATGCAGCCCGCATCCGAGCGCCGTCGTATCTCTCCCCCGTCACCATCAGCTTCCAGGCGATGCGGGCATTCTTGTTGGCGAGCGCCACGGCTGCGAGCTTGGGCGGCTTGCGCTTGAGCAGGGCCAACAGCCAAGGTGACGGATGACCGCGGCCGCACATGGCCTGCTTGATCACGGCGGTCGCTCCCGCCACCAGGACACTGCGCAGCCGCTCGTCTCCAGCACGGGTGATCTTGCCGAGACGGGTTTTGCCGGCAGTGGAATGGTCTTTCGGAGTCAGCCCAATCCAGGCCGCATAATGCCTTGCGGAGCTGAACGCGTGCGGATCCGGCGTCTTCATGATCAGCTCAGGCGCACCGATCGGCCCGATCCCTTGAATCTCTGCAAGGCGCCGGCTGTCCGGGTTGGCACGGTGCCAGGCCTTCAGCCTGGCTTCGATTGTCTTCAGTTCCTCCTGTAACTGCGCGTACTGGCGGCCCTGCTGCGCCAACAGATCGCGCGCCAGTTCCGGCACGCTTTCGTCTTGCGCGATCTGCGCCAACAGCGGCTCGACCTGGCTGAGCCCCTTGGCCGCCGTGATCCCGAACTCAGCCGCATAGCCGCGGATCATGTTGCTAAGCTGGGTGCGCCGGGCGATCATCTGCTCGCGCAAGCCCGTCAGCATCAACGCGGCCTGCTGCTCGGCACTCTTCACCAGCACGAACCGCATCGTCGGCCGGCTCATCGCCTCGCACAGGGCCTCAGCGTCGCGCCCGTCGTTCTTGTTGCGCTTGACATAGGGCTTCACGTGCTGTGGCGCCATCAACTTCACTTCGTGGCCCAGCTTGCCCAGCTCCCGCGCCCAGTAATGCGCCGCGCCGCAGGCCTCCATCCCCACTTGCGTCGCCGGCAGCTTGGCAAAAAACTCCAGCATCTGCTTGCGCGTCAGCCGCTTGCGCAGCACTGGCCGCTCCGCCGCGTCCACCCCATGCAGTTGAAAAATATGCTTCGACGTATCGATCCCAATTCGGATAATCTCGCTCACGGACGGCTCCCTTGTCTGAGATTTGCAACAACCTCATTCTGGCACACTGATGCCGTAGGGGGCCGTCCACCCCATCAACCACAGGGAGCAGTTTGGCGAAGATTAGTCGTTCGGTACTCCTACCTCGGGCAACCCGAGAGATCACGCGGTATGGGTCCCGGCCTTCGCCGGGACGACACTGTGATTGGGTGCGCGGGCTTTGCTTATGCAGTTGCCAACCGATACGCAGCCTTCGCATTCACCCCAAACGCCTTCTCGCGCACGCGCGGCCCCAGCTTCACCAGGCACGCCTCCAGCGCGCCCTTGGTCTCGCCGTAGCTGCCGGCGAGCAGGCACACCGGCCAGTCCGAGCCGAAGATCAGGCGATCCTCGCCGAAACATTTTGCGGCGTGCGCGACGAACGGCAGCAGGCGCTCTGCGTCCCAATCATCCCACTTCGCCTCCGTCGCCAGCCCGGAGATCTTGCACCAGACATTGCCGCAGGCGGCGAGCGCTGCGATACGGTCGGTCCATTCGTCGCTTCCGCCGTCGGCGATCGGCGGTTTTGCGGCGTGATCGAGCACGAAGCGCGCCTGCGGGAAGGCCTGCGCGGTTGCGATCGCGGACGGCAGCTCGCGGGTGCGGACGAGGAAATCGTAGGTGAGATCGCGGGCGAACACTGCGGTGAGGCCGCGCTGGACGTCTTCGCGAAGCAGCCAATCCGCATCGATCTCGTCGTGGACCTGGTGGCGGATGCCGACCAGCTTGTCGCCGCCGGGCAAGGCGCGCAGCCGGTCGAGCGTTTCGCCGAGGTCGCCGTCGGTCAGATCGGCCCAGCCGACGACGCCGATCACCGACGGCGTCGCATGCGCGATGTGCAAAAATTCCTCGGTCTCCTCCAGCGCGGAGCGGCACTGCACGACGATGCTGGCGCCGATGCCGTTTTCCTTCAACAGCGGCGCGAGATCGGCGGGGCCGAAGGCGCGGCGGATCGGTGACAGCTCGGGCGCATCCATCCAGGGATAGTCGGCACGCCCGGGGTCCCAGAAGTGCTGATGGGCGTCGATGATCATGCCTTAAGCTCCACCGGGCAGCGGCGCGCGGGCGTCGACGAGGTTTCGCGCGCGCAGCTCCTGCCAGAACGCTGCCGGCACCGCCTTCTCCGACATTGCGATGTTGTCGGCGACCTCGTCGGCATTGCGCGCGCCCGTCACGGCGACCGTCACGGCCGGATGGGCCATGCAGAACTGCAGCGCGGCGGCCTTCAGCTCGGTGCCGTGCTTGCGGCAGAGCTCGTCGAGCGCGAGCGCACGCGCGACGAGCGCGGCGTCGGCATCCTGATAGTTGAACTTCGCGCCCGTGTGCGGATTGGCCAGGATGCCGCTGTTGTAGATGCCGCCGAGCAGGATGCCGATGTTCTTCGTCTGACAGATAGGAAACAGCGCATCCAGCGCGCCCTGGTCGAGCAGCGTGTAGCGCCCGGCGAGCAGGAAGCAGTCGACCGGCGCAGCCTCCGCGAAGCGGACTGGCATTTCCGACTGGTTCATGCCGGCGCCGATCGCCTTGACCGTGCCGTCCTCCCGCAGGCGCTGGAGCGCGCGGAAGGCACCCGTGACAGCTGCGTCATAGTGATCGTCGGGATCGTGCACGAGCAGGACGTCGACGCGGTCGAGCCCGAGGCGAGCAAGGCTCTCCTCCACCGAGCGCATCACGCCGTCATAACTGAAATCGAACACCGGCCGCTCGCGCGGCGTGCCCTTGTAGTGCTCGTCCTCGGCGGCGCCGTCATCGGGGGCGCGCAGCAGGCGGCCGACCTTGGTCGAGATGGCATAGGACTCGCGCTTCTGCTGCCGCAGGAACGCGCCAAGCCGCCGCTCCGCAAGGCCAAAGCCGTAGAGCGGCGCGGTATCGAAGAAGCGGATTCCGGCCGACCAGGCGCGCGCGATCGTTGCTTCCGCGTCCGCGTCGCTGACGGGGCTGAACAATCCGCCGAGCGGTGCGGAACCGAGGCCGATTGAGGTGACGTCGAGAGAGCCGAGCCGTGAGCGTTTCATTCCCATTACCTTACGTCTTCATTCCAGCAGTCCAAAGATCATCTCTCCCGCTTGCGGCAAGCGCAAGCGGGAGAGGCATGCAGGAGCGCGGGGCTGGCGGCGCTCCTACTTCAGCATCTGCGCGACGTTCTCCTTGGTGACGAGATCGAGGCCGGTGTAGACGATCTCCGGCACCTTCTCGCCCTTCTTGATGGCGAGCAGCGTGTCCATCGCCTTCTCGCCCATCTCGAACGGACGCTGGCCGACCAGCGCATTGGCATAGCCGTCACGCAGCAGCTCGAGCTGCATCTTCAGCGTATCGGCGACGACCAGCGTGAACTTGCCGGAATCGATGTCCTTCTTGTTCCTTGAGGCAAAGGCCTTGAAGCCCTCGGGGGCGAACATCGGCCAGCCGAGGCCGATGGGAACGATCGCGGCGAGATCGGGCGTTGCGGTGCGCATGTCCGTCATCTGCTGGACCGCGAGCGCAGGATCGTCGTTGCAGAAGGTCGGGGAACCCGCGACCTCGGTCCATTTCGAGCCCTTCAGCGCCTCGCGAACGCCATCGACGCGCTCGGCGAGGTTCTTGGCGCCGGGGCCTCCCGAGACCATCGCGTACTTTCCGCCGTCGGGCCGCAGCTTCAGCAATTCCTTGCCGAGCGCGACGCCAAACTCCTTGTTGTTGGTGCCGATATAGGCGATGCGCTTGGAGCCCGGCGCATCCGCATCGAAGGTGATGACGGGGATGCCAGCGGCGGTCGCCGCCTCGATCGACTTGGTCATGGCCGCGACGTCGGCGACCGAGATGGCGAGGCCGTCGACCTTCTGGGTGACGAAGTCCTGGATGATCTGCGCCTGCGTCGCCGGCTCGTGCTCGACCGGACCCTTGTAGATGCACTCGATGTTGCCGAGCTCCTTGGCGCGCTTCAGGCAGCCGTCGCGCGCGAAGTCGAAGAACGGATTGTTCATCGCCTTGGGCACGATCACGAAGCGGTAGTTCGCGGCAAGCGCCGGCGTCGCCATCATCGCAACGGCAATACCGGCAAGAAGAAGTTTCCTCATTGTCTCCTCCACCCTTGTTTGGTGCCCATCCTCTCGAAAGCGCCCGGGAAGCGGACAGGCGGCATTTTCGTTACCTTCCCGAGATGACGTCACGTCAGGTCATCCGCGAACGGATGCGATCGACAAGCACGGCCAGAATGATGATCACGCCCACCAGCGTCTGCTGCCAGTAGGAGGAGACCTGCGCCAGAACCAAGCCGTTGCGGATCACCTCGAGCAGCACGCAGCCGACGATGGCTCCGAGCGGTCCGCCGATGCCGCCGGCGAGATTGGCGCCGCCGATGACGGCCGCCGCGATCACGTTGAGCTCGTAGGAGGTCGCCATGTTGGCCGGCGCCGATCCGAGCCAGCCGGAGATGATGATGCCCTGGAGTCCTGCGGCGAGCGCGCAGATCACATAGACCTCGATCTTCACCCGCACCACCGGGATGCCGGTCAGCTCGGCCGCCTTCTCGTTGCCGCCGAGCGCGAAGACGTGGCGGCCGAACGAGGTGTGGTGCAGCACCACCGCCATCGTCAGTGCGAGGATCACGAGATAGATGAAAGGCACGGGCACGCCGAGCACGTCGCCGGAGGTGAGCGCATAGAAATAATCGGCGTCGGGCCCGCCCGGAAAACTGCCGCGGCCATTGGAGACGACATAGCCGAGCCCGCGCACGATCGAGAGCATGCCGAGCGTGGTGACGAAGGGCGACAGCCCGAGCACGGCGATGCAGAAGCCGTTGACGAAACCCGCAATCAGCGCGACGCCGAGCCCGGCGAGGATCGAGACCAGCAGGATCAGCCCGGGCACATTGGCCAGCACGGTCTTGCCGTCGGATGCCATGTGCACGAACAGCGAGCCCGCCGGCGAGCCGGGCGCCGACAGCTCGGTCATCACCATCGAGGTGATCATGGCGGAGAAGCACATCATCGAACCGACCGACAGATCGATGCCGCCGGTGATGATCACGAAGGTCACGCCGAGCGTGGCGATGGCGATGAAGGAAAAGTTCTTCGCCACATTCTGCATGTTGCCTTCGGTGAAGAAGTACGGGCTGGCGAAATGCATGATCACCAGCAGCACCGCCAATGCGAGCAGCACGTAGCCGGTCTGGGAAGCGAAGATGCCGCGCTGCCACCATCTGATCTTGCCGACATTGGAGAAGGTGATCGGGGATTCCATGGGCATGGCCATCACGCCGCCTCCTTCGCGCCGGTGATGAGGGCGGTGACTTCCTCTGGGCTGGTCTCGTGGATCGGCTTGTCGGCCCGTTTCTCGCCGCGGCGCATGACGACGACCCGGTCACACACCGCGAACACGTCGGGCATGCGGTGCGAGATCAGCATCACGGCGACGCCCTGCTCCTTGAGCCGGTGGATCAGGCCGAGCACCTGCTCGACCTGGCGGACCGAGATCGCCGCCGTCGGCTCGTCCATCATCACCAGCCGCGCATTGGAGAGCCGGGTCCGCGCGATCGCGACGGCCTGGCGCTGGCCGCCCGACATCTGCTTGACGAGATCGTCGGGGCGCGTCTCCGAGCGCAGCTCGCCGAACAGCTCCAGCGCGCGCGCCGCCATCGCCTTGTGGTCGAGCAAGGCAATGGGTCCGAATTTGCGCTTCAGCTCGCGGCCGAGGAAGACGTTGGCGGCCGCCGTCAGATTGTCCGATAGCGCAAGGTCCTGGTAGACCACCTCGATGCCGACTGCGCGGGCATCGACGGGCCGGTTGAAATGGACCGCACTGCCGGCAAAGCGCATCTCGCCGTGGGTGGGGCGGAAATTGCCGGCGATGATCTTGACCAGCGTCGACTTGCCCGCGCCGTTGTCGCCCATCAGCCCGACCACCTCGCCCGGATAGACCTGCATGTCGACGTCGTGCAGCGCGCGGATCGCACCGAACTCCTTGCCGATGCCGGTGAGCTCGAGCACCGGAGTCGCGTCAGCGTTTGTCATCAGCGGCGTTCCTCAGACATAGCGGTTGACCAGGGATTCCAGATATTCCTGCCGGCCCGAGCGCGGCTGCGGATCGAAGCCGGCGCTCATCGCACGGTCGGCGAGATCGGCGAGCGAGCGCTGGCCGCCGAGAATGGCCCGGCCCTCGGGGCCGGCCCATCCGTCGTAGCGCGTGGCAATCGGCGTCGTGAGCGCGCCGGCATCGAGCATGTCGGCGGCGGCGAGGAAGGCGCGCGCGCAGGCATCCATCGAGCCCACATGGGCGTGGATGAGATCATCGGGGTCGATCGACTGGCGGCGGATCTTGGCGTCGAAATTGAGCCCGCCCGACGTGAAGCCGCCGCGGTTCAGGATCTCGTGGAAGACCAGCGCCAGCTCGCCCACGTTCATCGCGAACTGATCGGTGTCCCAGCCGAGCAGATCGTCGCCGCGGTTGATGTCGAGCGAGCCGAACACGCCGAGCGCCTCGGCGAGCGCGACCTCGTGATGGAAGGAGTGGCCGGCGAGGATGGCGTGGTTCTGCTCGATGTTGAGCTTGACGTCCTTGAGCAGATCGTAGCGTTCGAGGAAGCCGTAGCAGGTGGCGACGTCGAAATCATATTGGTGCTTGGTCGGCTCCTTCGGCTTGGGCTCGATCAGGATCGGGCCCTTGAAACCGATCTTGTGCTTGTGCTCGACGACGAGCGAGACGAAGCGACCGAGTTGGTCGAGCTCGCGCTTGAGATCGGTGTTGAGCAGCGTCTCATAGCCCTCGCGCCCGCCCCACAGCACGTAGTTCTGGCCGCCGAGCCGGTGCGTCACCTCGAGCGCGGCGCGGACCTGGCCGGCGGCATAGGTGAAAACGTCCGGGTCCGGATTGGTCGCGGCGCCCGCCATGTAGCGGCGATGCGTGAACAGGTTTGCGGTGCCCCAGAGCAGGCGGACCTTGCTTGATGCCATCTTCGCTTCGAAGACATCGGCGATGGCGTTGAGATTGGCGACGGACTCGCTGAGCGAGTTGCCTTCCGGCGCCGCATCGACGTCGTGGAAGGTGAAGAAGGGCACGTCGAGCAGGCGGAACAGCTCGAAGGCGACATCGGCCTTGGCGCGCGCCATGGCCATCGGATCGGTGCCGTGGTGCCACGGCCGCAGGAACGTCTCGCCGCCGAAGGGATCGCCGCCCGGCCAGCACAACGAATGCCAATAGCAGACCGCAAAGCGCAAATGATCCTCGAGCCGGCGGCCGTGCACGAGGCGGTCCTTGTCGTACCAGCGGAAGGCATGCGTGTTCGCCGCATCGTTGCCGGCGAAGGCGACGGGCGTCGTTGCATCGAAGAATTTGGCTGACACGTTCACTTAAAGAGACTCCTTCAATGCGGGATAAAGCGCGCGCCAGCGGCGATAGGCCTCGTTGTAGGCGGCGGTCACGGATGCGCGGGGCGCGAAGCTCGCGAGTCGGCGCGGACGGGTGCAGACTTGCGCCGGATCTTCGCCGGTGGCGGCGAGCCGGCCGAGCCGTGCGGCGCCGAGCGCCGCGCCGACCTCGCCTTCCTCGACGCGGTGGACGGGAATGCCGAGCACGTCGGCGCAGATCTGCGCCCACAGCGGCGAGCGCGAACCGCCGCCGACGAGATCGACTTCGCTGATCGGCCCACTCGCCGCGCTCAGCGCCGCCAGATTGTCGCGCGCGGCGAAGGCGACGCCTTCGAGCACGGCCTGCACGATCTGGGAACGCCCGGTCGCGCCGCGCAGGCCGACGAAGGCGCCGCTCGCGGCCGCATCGTTGTGCGGCGTGCGCTCGCCGTCGAGATAGGGCAGGAATTTGATCGGGCTCGGTCCGTCAACGTGCTCGCCGAGCGGCGCCAGCAGCGCGGCCGCCGGCGTCTCCATGACATCGGACAGCCAGGCGAGCGAGGCCGCGGCCGACAGCATCACGCCCATCTGGTGCCAGAGGCCGGGCAGCGCGTGGCAGAAGGCATGCACGGCGGAAGCCGGCGCCGGCGCAAACCGGTCGGTGACGCGGAACACCACGCCCGATGTGCCGAGCGACAGGAAGGCATCGCCCGGTGCGATGGCGCCGAGCCCGATCGCACTCGCCGCGTTGTCGCCGGCGCCGCCCGCGACCACGACGTCTTTCGCCATGCCCCAACGCTGCGCGTATTCCGGCGCGAGTGTTGCGCTCACCGCGCTGCCCTCGACGAGGCGCGGCATGTGGTGGAGATCGAGGCCGGTCGCGTGCAGCAGCAGGGCCGACCAGCGGCGCTCGCCGACATCGAGCCACAGCGTGCCGGCCGCGTCCGACATGTCCTCGATCATCTCGCCGGTCAGCCGGTAGCGGACATAGGCCTTGGGCAGCAGCGCCTTGGCGACGCGCTTGAAGATCTCCGGCTCATGCCGCGCCACCCAGAGCAGTTTTGGCGCGGTGAAGCCGGGCATCGCCAGATTGCCGGCGATGGCGTGCAGCGACGGACAGCGCCGCTCCAGCATGGCGCATTCGGCCTGCGAGCGGCCGTCGTTCCAGAGGATGGCGGGACGCAGCGGCCGGCCATCTTCGCCGAGCAGCGTCGCGCCATGCATCTGGCCTGACAGCCCGATGCCAGCAACCTGCGCGACCTCACGCGGATGGCGCGCGGCGAGATCGTCGACCGCGCCGATCGCGCCCTCGACCCAGGCATCGGGATCCTGCTCGGACCACAGCGGCGCCGGATGCGACAGCGCGAGCTCGCGCGCCGCCGTCGAGACCACCGCGCCGGCTTCGTTCACGAGAACCGCCTTCACACCGGACGTGCCGATGTCCAGTCCGAGATACACGCCATCCTCCCCTTCTTCCGTCGCGGTGGCGAGCTTGATGTCGCCTTCGCCGTAACGGGCCGTTTCCAAATCGACCTACCGCTTAAGGCAGGTTGTCCCGCATCACGATGTCGATCCTGATCTTCTCCTGCTCACGCAGGATCGGCTCACCGCGTGCAAGCGCGAGCAGCACGCGCACGGCGGCGCGCGCCTCATGTCCCGGATTCTGCGAGATCGCGGCATCCATCACACCCTGCAGCAGCAGCCGGCGCGTCAAAGCGGTAACGTCGTGCCCGACAAACACGACCTTGTCGCGGCCGGCCTCGCTCAACGCTTTCGCAACGCCCTGCGTGCCGGCGCCGACGTTGTAAAGGCCGACAATGTCAGCATGCCTGCCTAACAGCCGTGCCAGCACTTGCTCCGAGCGCTCGTCCTCGTCGCGCCCTTCCAGCACCGGCAGCACGCTGAGGTCGGGGAATTCGCTAGCCATCACCTGGTTGAAGCCGAAAATGCGCTCGGCATGGTCGCGCAGGCCCTGCGATCCCGCGACGACGGCAACCTTGCCGGTCCGACCGCCGGCCAGCCGTCCTACCAGCGCGCCGGCGGTGCGGCCCGCGGCGATGTTGTCGATGCCGACATAATGGTGGCGGCGCGAGGACGGTACATCCGAGACCAGCGTCACGACCTTGCTGCCGGCATCGACGAGGTCGTTGATCGCGGCGCGGACGGTGGGATGGTCCAGCGCCACCACGGCGACGCCGTCGTATTCGCCGGACAGCGCCTCCAGCGAGGCGGCCAGCACGGAGGCGTCGAACACGTCGGTTGCGACCATCTCGACATTGAGGCGGCGGGCCGAGAGCCAGCCCGACATCTCGCCGAGATAGGCCTCGATCTGCTGCATGAACGGATTCGGACCCGACGGCATCACGAAGGCGAAGCGGCGGGCGCGGCCGCGCGCGAGCTCGGCGGCCGCCACATGCGGCTGGAAGGAATTGCGCTCGATCGCCTCCCTCACGCGCCGGACCGTGTCCGGCCGCACGCCCGGGCGGTTGTGCAGCACGCGATCGACCGTCGCCAGGCTGACGCCCGCCTCGCGGGCGATGTCCTTCAACGTCAGGGCAGTGGCGGCGAGGGTGTCAGCCATGGCTGAAGGCTAGCAGAGGTGTTTTGAGGTACGCAACTCATTTTGAGGGACATGATGGCATTTCGGGCCCGGCAGTTGGCCGGAGTACTCAGCGGCCGCTCAGGTCGAGCGTCAGGAACAGGCTGTTGCGATCCTCGACATAGCCCTCGAACGGGCCGCAGAGCACGAAGCCATGCGCCTGGTAGAGCGCATGGGCCGGCTTGAAATAATCCCACGAGCCGGTCTCGAGGCTGAGCCGCGTCAGGCCGCGCGCGCGGGCTTCCGCGATGATGTGGCGAAGCATCTGGCCGCCAAAGCCGTGCCGCCGCGCGGTCTGAAGCGTGTGCATCGACTTGACCTCGCCATGACCAGGCGAAAGCGCCTTCAGTGCGCCGGTGGCCACCAGCGTCTCGCCGTCCCAGCCGGTCCAGAACGCGACGTCGGTGGCGCGCAAGCCCGCCAGATCGAGCGCATGCGCGCTGCCCGGCGCAGTCTGCGCCCGTGCCGCCGTGACGTGATGATCGAGCAACGCGATGACGCGCGGATCATAGGTGTCGCCGGCGCGGATCTGCATGGTCGGCCTCATTTCAAGCTTTCGTTCGCCGGGCGGCGACATCACATCTTGCCGTAGGAGGTGCCGCGCCGGGTGATGATGACGTAGCGCGCGTCCTGCCTGGTTTCGTTCTCGAAGGTCACCGCGCGCATGACGTCGAAATCGAGACAGTCGCCGTCGCGCAGGCGCACCGTCTTGGCGTCGATATGCACGCAGACCGCGCCCTCCAGCATCAGGAGCTGCTGGGTGAAGGCGTTGCGGCCCCAGGGGCTGTAGGAGACGCGCGCGCCGGCGGGCAGGTCGACGACGATGATCTCGATGCCGCTGGCCGCATCCGGCGGCGAGGCATGACGCCGGCGATAGCCGCTGTCGGGGTCGCGCCAATGCGGCTGGTCGGCGAGCCGCACCAGGCGCTCCGGCGGCTTCTCCGCGAGCGCGACGACATCGCTGAGCGTGACGTCGAGCGCCGCGCAGAGCTTGTTGAGCAGCGCCGCCGTCGCACTGCTCTGCGCCCGCTCCACCCGCCCGATCATGGCCCGGCTGACACCGGAGCGGCCCGCGAGTTCGTTCAACGTCATGCCCGCCTGCGTCCTCAAGGTCTTCAAGCGACGACCGATCGCGCGATCGAGTTTCTGCTGGTCCATGGCTTTCATCCGAATATTGCCCGACAGGAGGACCGCACCCATCAGGGCGGGAGAAAGCTTAAGCCGGGCGAGCCGCGCGTGCCGGGAACAAGGAGCTAATATATTAGAATTTTTGCGCGGCAAATTCTCTGGCGTCTTGCCGCAGCCCGCCTGGTGGAAATGGCGGGCTCGACAAAGTGTCCTTAGGAAATTCGCTAGACAAGAAAATCCGGCGCCGCGCCGTGGACCTGCGGAATCAAGGACCCGGGCGCGAGGTGAAGCGTCATCGCATGATGATCCGCATCGGTCAGCGTCAAAATATTGGTCTGAGTGTCGAAGGCCACGTTCACCTTGGTGTCGAAGCCGTCCAGCACCAGCGTCGTGCCCGGCGTATAGTTCGAGATGACGGCGGCCGTCTGCTTGGCATTGGGCCCGAAGACAAACGTGTCCGTCCCCGTCAGAACGACATTGCTGCTCAGATTACCGGTGACCACCAATGTCCCGTTGTTGACGTTGACGGCTCCAGCCCCGCTCAAATGATCGACCTTGAGCACGCCACTATCCAGGACAGTGCCGTTGTTGACGAAATTGCCCGAGACATCCACCTCGCTGCCGGCATGCACATTGACGATACCGCCATTGGTCAGGCCACTCCCAAAGTCGATCGTGCCGCCCTGATCGGCGGTGATCGTTCCAAAGGTGTTGAAAACGGCGTCGTTGAAATCGAGCGAGGCGTGCACGGCTTCGATCAGGCCGCTGCTGGTGACGGAATTGCCGGTGTTCACGCTGAGCGGCTGGGACCCGTTCGCCTCGAGCGTGCCGGAGACGCCGATATCCAAAGTGAGGCTGTGATCTCCGTTTCCGATGGTGCCGGCACCGTCGATCGTGCCGCCTTCAAGGTCGAGCGTGTGATGCGCACCGCTGTTCAGGATCGAGGAGCCCGGATCGAGCTTGATCTCGCCATTGCCGATGACCGTCGTGTCGCCGGTCAGGATGAATTTCGCGAAATTGAAGAACTCGATCTTGCCGCCGTTGTTCAACGTGCCGCTGGCAAACACACCGCTTGCGGCACTGAAGTCAAACACGGCGCCAGCCTTGAGCGTCACGTTGTTGAAGCTGTTGGCGCTGCCTGCAACGGATTCGATGAGTCCGCCTGATGTCGCATCCAGCAACGTCCCGTCCAGATGTACGTTGTCGAAGGTGATGGTGCCGCCATTGGCGACGATCGCACCGAGAGAGCCGCCGATGATCGTATCGTTCACGAACGCGAGCATCGCCTGGGCTTCGCTCAGTGAACCGAGATTGTTGATCGTGCTGTTGCTGATCACACCGGCGCTGGCGGTCTCGTGCAAATTTCCGGTCACGCTGACATTGATCGTGGCCCAGTCAATCGACGTGAAGCCGGTCGAGCCGGTGACAGTCAGAACACCGGGGCTGGTGTCATGCACGTCCGTGACCGTGATCGCGACGTTCTTTGTCGTGATTATTGTCAGGTCGCTGACCTCGACGGTGATGTCATAGACGTTGTCGTGGTTTGCGTCTTTCGGCGCTTCGAAGTCGGGCGCAGACTTGAACGTCACATCGCCTGTGATCGACAGGTCGAACAGGGCCGCATCAGCGCCGGAGAGCGAGTAGTTCACCGACCAGTTGTCAACGTCGGTCGCCGCGATGTGGTAGGCGAGACCAGTGCCATTCTCCGCGAAGCTTGCCGTCGCGGCCGAGTGGATCACGGGGGCATCATCGATTCCGTTCAGCGTCACCGTGATGCTCTGCGTCGCCGAACCGCCGTGACCATCGTCGAGGGTCAAGGTGAAGGTGTCGGCATGGGTCTGCCCATCCCGGAGCGGAGCGAAGTTGGCATGAGAAACGTCATAGCTCCATGTCACCTTGCCATCGGCATCGTCGACGGTGGCCGTGAGTGTGCCCAGATTGCCGCTTTGCGATGCCACCGAGGCCGTGTGAGTGTCAGTCTTGTCGGCGTCGGTAAAGAACACCGGCCCCGATGTCGAAACATGGGCAGCGCCATTGTCCGTCAGCTTCGCAGCAATGACGGACGGCATACCAAGTTCCTTCACGAAGATATCGGAAGCGCCGTTGGTATCGCCCGGCACCAGAGTGCTGGCTGAAGACTCGAATACCAGCTTGGTGCCATCAGCCGAGAAGCCGGGACGCTCGTTGTAGCCATTTGCCGGCACCCCGCTCGCGTCGGTCGAGATAAGAGTGACGGCCCCGGTGATCAGGTCCTTCACATACACCTGAGGGCCATAATAGCCGTAGAAATCCGACACGAGATTGTTGGCCTCGGAAACAAATGCGATCTTGGTGCCATCAGGCAAGAATACGGGTTTCTGGGCTGCGGCGTTGTTGTTCTGCGGGACTCCGTCGGCATTGGCCGATACCAGCGTGACCACGCCTGTGGTCAGATCTTTAACGACGACGTTGCCGATCCGGATGTTGGAACTACCCGGCACAAGATTGTCGGCGAAGGTATAGAACGCCACCTTGGTGCCATCGGGCGAGAACACCGGATCGTAGCTGCCGCTATTCCCATGAACGCCGCTGGCGCTGACCGACACCAGTGTGGTGGCCCCGGTGGAAAGATCCTTGATGTAGATGTCGCTGATGTCGCCACCTGTGTTCGACGCGGACGCGAACACGATCTTGGTGCCATCGGGCGAGAACGAGGGGGCGTAGGTCCAACCATTCTCCTCGCCGCCGTGGTGTTGATCGTTGTACGGGCTGGGGCCCACGAGCGTTATCGCGCCAGTGGTCAGGTCCTTCACGAAGATGCCGCGCAACTGGTCGGTATCATCAGGCACGAGATTGTCGGCATCGGAATAGAACGCAACCTTGGTGCCATCAGGCGAGAATATCGGGTTGGTGGTCCAGAAGCCGTCCGCCTGTGCCCCGCTGGCACTGGTCGACACGCGCGTGATGGCGCCGGTGGTCAGGTCCTTCACGAAAACGTCGTAAGCCTGATTGGTATCGCCCGGCACCAGATTGTCGGAAGAAGATGAGAACGCCAGCTTGGTACCATCGGACGAAAAAACCGGCTGGTAGCCACCCCCCTGAACTCCGCTGGCATTGGTCGACACGAGCGTGATCGCACCAGTCGTCAGGTCCTTCACGAAGACGTCGGGTGCACCGTTGGTATCGCCGGCCACCAGGTTGTCGGCATAGGATTCGAACGCCACCTTCGTGCCGTCGGGCGACAACACGGACTGGTAACTTTGATCATCCGCCTGCCCCCCGGTTGCACTGGTCGACACACGCGTGACGGAAGGGGTGAAAACAGGTGCCGAGTTTGTCATCAATGCCTCCGTTTGCCCGGCAACAGGCCGGGTCCGAATGTTTTGTTCGATGATCAGAAACAAAAACGCGGCGCCAATAAGTCGCTGCCGACCAGACTGCTGATCAAAGCAAGTCTAGTGCCCCTGGATGACGAACGCTTGATGTCGCGCGATATCAATGAAGCGGCTTCAGCGTAGTCGTACTCCTTCTTTTCTAGATCGATGTACGCAAAACGTTCCACCGCCTTTAGGACCAAGCCATGCGGATGGTAGTGAATAGCCTCGAATTCCTTCCAGCGGGGGCGCTTGTCGAAATCCTTGTAATGGCTCTTAAATGGATAGTGCTCGTCATCGGCGTCGCGCAATAAGACGGATGAGTGCCGCACCTCCTCGCCAAGAACTCGAAAGAGCTTGTTCTTGTTGTTGACCTTAAACCGTATCTCTGTCGAGCGGGATCGGCGACGTGTCACGAGCGAGATGCCAAAGAACGTGAAGAGTATGCGATCGTTTTTCGGGAAATGGAGCATGTCCTCGAGCTCGGCTTTGCCCCAGAGGTAACTTACCTGTGCGAGCGATGGGACGATTGGACGAAGCGCGGTCGTCAGGAGGTTGCGGCCGAGTACAAGCGCCAGATTGCGTTGGTGGCGCGCATGACAACGCAGGCGCTGGAGCTAGAGTTCTCCACCCTTACGAACGAGGTGGGTCGCGTAACCGGCCATTTCGAAAATACGTTGGATGTTATCTTCCCTGATTGGGCAAAGGGTGCCCGAGAAAGGGCAGAGCTTTCGCTGAAGAATGCTGTAGTGGCTAAGGCGCCCGCCGCTGACGTGAACCTGACATTGAGAGGGGCCGATGTGCCAGACACTTTGGCTTGGCTGGAGCGGATAAACTTTTGGAAAGTTCATCTCGGCATTGAGACAATACTCGCCCGCCAATTCAGCAACTCGCGAATAGATAACGTCGCTCTTGCGAAGGAAGTCGAGTCATTGTCGACGACGTTTGAGCATGTGGTCGGCGCCCTGCTGAGCGAAGCGGGCGTCCACCCTACAGGTACGCTGATGAGGAAAGTGCAGCGGTTTTGGAGCGCCGTAGCCGACATCCACTCAATACTAGTTGCCGAGTATGGTTTGGTTTCGACTACTTCGAAGACGCGGGCCGCGCAGATTGCGAGTATCCGCTCATTGTCCGGGACTGGACCGAACATAGAAGTCGCGCGCACGATCTTATTAGCCGTCTTGTATCGAAACGACGGGCAACATAACGGCATGACGACGTGGTCGGAAGAAGAGCTTCAGAGTGCTATTCGAGTCTTTCTAACGGCCATAATGCTCTGCCGCAAAAATCTTCTAACAAGTCCCCCAAAGCCCTGATGCGTGGTCCGCAAGCTGATTAAACAACAGCCGCCTTGCGGCCGGTCCTTGACTAGCCATCCTCTCAAGGAACGAACGTTAGTGTCTGAAACGGGTCCAAGCCGCCCGCGCTGATCGTCCTCCAGTCGAACGAGTATCGATCCTGCAGCGGCCAATCGTCCGGCAATTTGATCTCGAAGTATCCGCCGATCGCCATCTCATATCCTTCAACAGGGCTGCTTTCAGCAAAGTATCCTTCCGGGCCAAAGTCGATAGTGACAAATTGAGATGCAAGGATCGCGACAAGACCGCACATGGCATCAAGCATGTTGCCGAAATTACTGAGATCGAAGTTTTGATGGCGAGAATGTTTCGCGGTATTGTACGCTTGATACCAAGGCAGCGCGCCACCTACCTTCCATGCGGCAAAAGGCGCGCGTGGATTCTCTGAGCCTTTCCAAATTGGAAGTCGCACCTGAAACGAAGACAGGTGGTGAGTTTGATCGAGTTTTCGGTAGTCTAACATGCTCCAATTGCCGTTGCCGACCCGCCCGATCTCAGCGTGCAACTTTACAGTGAGTTGGAATAGCCGGGGATCCCGTACCCAGGGCAGCTCCGGAGAGGGCATGGGCTTTTCGGGACGCCCCCCGAGAATAAAACGAGAATACTTCCTTGGGAAAACCTACTGAGTATTGGAGCGGGCGAAGGGAATCGAACCCTCGTATGCAGCTTGGGAAGCTGCCGTTCTACCATTGAACTACGCCCGCTTGTGCGCTTCGCGCCCATCCTGATTAGCCGAGACGGCGCCTCCCGCCAAGCGGTTTGGCGCGTCCGCCCGGACGGTTGTTAACGTCCTGGCAAGATTCCGGGTGCGCCGGATTGTGGCGGTGTTATGATCGGCCTGTCGGGGAAAAGCGTGCACTGAGTGGGGCGTGTGCATGGTGGGGCGTGGCTACACGATATTCGACACGGCGATAGGCCGTTGCGGCATCATCTGGAGCAGTACCGGCGTGGTGGCCGTGCAATTGCCGGAGGCGCGGGAGATCGACACCCGCCGCCGGATTTTTCAGGCTCATCCCGAGGCGCGCGAGCAGCGGCCTCCGCCCAATACCGAGCTTGCGATCGAGGGCATCGTGGGCCTGCTGCAGGGCAACGATCCCGATTTTTCCGACGTCAGCCTGGATGCCGGCGGCGTGCCCGGCTTCAACCGGCGGGTCTACGAATACACCTGCACGATTCCGCGCGGGGAGACGCGCACCTATCACGAGATCGCCAAGGCACTCGGCGCCTCCGGCGCCGCGCATTCGGTGGCGCAGGCGATCGCGAAAAATCCCTACATGCTGATCGTGCCGTGCCACCGCGTGCTGGAGGCCGGCAATTACACCGGCCGGATCTCGCCCTATGGCGGGGTGATCTCCAAGCGGCGTCTGCTGTCGCTGGAGGGCGCCCATCCGGTCGCCAGCAAGACGCTGTTCGAGGTGCTGCTGCCCGTTGCTCCGCCGAGGCCGTCTACCTAGATAAGGCGGCATGGACGCCACCACGCTGCTGACGACACGATCGATAAGGGTCTCCGAGTTTCGCTGCGATGCGGGACCGGACGACACGCCGTTCGCGGAATGCCGCACGGGTCATTCCATCGCCTATGTGCGCTCCGGCAGTTTTGGCTGCCATTGCCGCGCCGGCTTCTTCGAGCTGGTGGCGGGCTCGATCCTGGTCGGCGCCCCCGGCGAGGAATACACCTGCACGCACGAGCATGTCAGCGGCGACGTTTGCCTCGGCTTCTTCTTCAGCGAGGACCTGGTCGATGCCCTCGGGGGACGGCGCGAGATCTGGCAGGTCGGCGCGACACCGCCGCTGCCCGAGCTGATGGTGCTGGGCGAGCTCGCCCAGACGGCAGCAGATGGCAACAGCGACCTGGGACTCGACGAGATCGGCCAAATTCTTGCCGGCCGTTTCATTGATGTGGTTTCAGGCAAGGCGCGCAAGCCGGCCACGCCGACCGCGCGCGACCGCCGCCGCGCCGTCGAAGCCGCGCTGTGGATCGACGACAACTCGCATGCCGAGCTCGATCTCGAACAGGCAGCAAAGCAGGCCGGCCTCAGCCCGTTCCATTTCCTGCGGTTGTTCTCGGCCGTGCTCGGCGTCACCCCGCATCAATATCTGGTGCGCTCCCGGCTGCGGCACGCCGCGCGCAGGCTTACCGAGGACGACATCGCCGTCACCGACATCGCCTATGACGTCGGCTTCGGCGACCTCTCCAACTTCGTACGCACCTTCCATCGCGCCGCCGGTGTGTCGCCGACGAAGTTCCGGCAGGCCTCGAAGGGGATGCGCAAGATTCTCCAAGAGCGGGTTGCCCTCAACTGACTAGGGTCGTCTCCGGCGCGCGCCAGTTGCGGCGCGCTTTGCAATGGAGACGATCATGTACGACCACATCGGATTGCGCGTTGCCGACCTCGACGCCGCCACGCGCTTCTACACCGCAGTGCTGGCCCCGCTCGGCTATGTCCTCTGCTCGAGCGGCGACGGCTATGCCGGCTTCGGGCCGAAGGGCGAGCCGGGGCTGTGGCTGCATCTGAACAAGGGCCGGAAAGCCGACGGCGCGCATATCGCGTTTCGCGCCGGGGATCATGACGCGGTCAAGGCGTTTCACAGCGAGGGCCTGAAGAGCGGCGGGCGCGACAATGGCGGCGCCGGGCCGCGCAAGGATTATAGCCCGACTTATTACGCGGCGTTTTTGATCGATCCCGACGGCAATAATGTCGAGGCGGTTTGTGTGTGAGGCGCGACCAAGCGCTCCACATACGCCGTCATTCCGGGATGGTGCGTAAGCACCAGACCCGGAATCTCGAGATTCTCAGGTGCGCAATTGCGCACCAGAGTTCGCGCTTCGCGCGCCCCGGAATGACTCCAACAAACGGGAATTCCCATGGCCTCCATCCACAACGACATCCCCCTCCCCGCCCCCGCCCGCGACGTCTGGGACGCGGTGCGCGATTTCGGCGCGCTGCCGCAGCGGCTGGTGCCGGGCTTCGTCACGGCCTGCACGCTCGACGGCGATGCGCGCATCGTCACCTTCGCCAACGGCTCCGTCGCGCGCGAGGTGCTGGTCGATTGTGACGATGCGCGGCAGCGCCTCGTCTATGCGATCAACAACGAACGGCTGAAGCATTACAGCGCCTCGGTGCAGGTGATCGCCGAGGGCGAGGCACGGTGCCGGCTGGTCTGGATCATCGACATGCTGCCGAACGAGCTCGCGGCCTACGTGCAGGGACAAACGAAGGAGGCCGTCGCCGCCATGCACCGGGCATTCCCGGCTGCGTAGCTCTTTGTTGGAGCATGATCTTTTCGGAAAACCGCTGCACACTTTTCCGGATCATGCTCGCTTGCGTGATGTTTTTCACAGAGCCACGCCCTCGCCGGCCGTAACCATGCCCGCGTGCGTCCGGTTGGCTCCGCTCTCCCGGCGGTGCCACGCACGCGAGGAGCATGCCATGAGAGGTGCGGACAAGGTGATCTGTCAGGCGGCCGCCGTGCTGCTGCTGTTTTCGATGTCGGGCGTGCCGGCAAAGGCGCAGTTCCTCGGCGGCGGAGGTGCCGGCGGCGAGGACATGATGACCCAGATGGCGCCGATGCTGGAGATGATGAAGGCGAAGATGGGCAAGCGCCGCTTCGCCATGCTGATGCAGACCATGGGCCCGATGATGAGCCGCATGATGGAGAACGGCGGCGGCGGGCTCGGCGGCATGATGGGGGGCGGCGGCAATCTCGGCGGCGGCTTTGGCGCTCCGAACTACGGCGGCTATGCGCCAATGGGCGGAGGCGTGCCGACTGGGCTCGGCGGCATGGGCGGCGGCGACATCATGGGCATGCTCGGCGGCTCGGGAGGCGGCGACATGATGGCGATGATCCCGCAATTGATGCGGCTCGCCAATGCCGGCGGCGGTGGCCATCGCCGTCACAAGCACCGCTGACGCGGGCATATCCGGCAACGAGGCAACCACCCTTCGGGGGGCACGAAGGATGGTTGCGCCGGGCCGGCGGATGGGGCTTCGCCGGTGTTAGATCCGATCGTTCAGCAGGACGCCGGACAGCGAAGGGTCGCTTGATTGCGTCGCGCTGTAGGTCGAATCCGTAAGCGAGTTCTTCAGCGACTGGAGGAATTGCTGCAGCAGGTCCGTCGCCGACGTACTGCTTGACGAACCATCCGTGCTGCTCGCAGTCGTCGTGTCACTTGATCCCGTCGTGCTGGATGAGGTCGAATCCGTGAGCGAGCTCGTCAGCGATTGGAGGAATTGCTGAAGCAAATCCACCAGCGGATTGCCGCTCGACGAGCTGTCCGTGCCGCTGGCCGAAGCGCCGCCATCCGGCGACGGCCCGGGCGGCGGTCCACCTGCTCCGCCCGGTCCACCCGGACCATGGGAGAACGCCGCCTTGAAGATGCCTTGCAGCTCGGTGGCCTGCTCGTCGGTCAGCTTGCCGTTCGACACTTCCTGCTGGATGAGATCGTCGACCTTCGAGGTGAACTCGTCGGGCGATAATCTGCTGCCGCTGGATATATCGCTCGCGCTGCTCGATTGCAGGGCGGAATCGATGTCGCTGAGTGCGGACGACAGCGCCGTCTGATCGGCCGCGCTGACCGCGCCGGAGCTGACTTCCGCCTGCAGCTCGTCCTGCAGTCGCTGCAACGGCGATGTGTGGCGATGGTGGGAGGAGAGCGCCGAAATCGAGGTCATGATGGCTTTCCGTGCTGATGAACTCGCGGCGAAATTGTCGCCAGGAGCTGGCGCGGAGCCTTCGGCATGGCGCGGCTTCGGTTACCCGGCATTGCCAGGCAACCGATGGAAATATTCAGAAACAAAAATCCGGCGCGCGCGTCCTAATCCGCGCCCGACAGAGCCGGCCTGATCGCGGGCTTGCCCTCGCGCGGTCCCCAGCGGGTCAGCACCACGCTGGAGCATGACAGCAGGCCGAGCACGACCATCGAGCTCGCGGCCAGCCAGAAGAAGCTCTGCGCGGTGGCCTCGTGCGTCAGCAGCCACCAGCCGACCGCGGAGATGTAGATCAACCGCGCGGTCTGCGCCAGCACCGGGCCGATCACCTTCGCCGCACCTTGCGAGGAGAAATACATCGTCGTTGCAAGGCCGAAGAACGCGTAAAACGGCCCGACCGTCGAGAGATATTGGTGGCTCGCCGCGCGCACGGCCGCGCTGTCGGTGAAGATGTTGACCCAGAGATCGGGGAAGATCGCAACGAGGCATGCCGGCGCGCCGACGGCCACGAAGGCCGCAGCACTGGCGATCCAGGCGATGCGCCGCGCCCGCGCGATGCGGCCCGCGCCGATCGCCATTCCGACCATCGGCACGCAGGCAATGCCGAACGAGAACGCGATCGAGGTCAGCAAAAATTCCAGCCGCGCGCCGACGCCGTAGCCGGCGAGGATCGCGGTGCCGAACTTCGCCAGCATGTGGGTGAAGATCGAGATCGTCAGCACCGATTGCAGCGGGGAGAAGCAGGCGATGGCGCCGACCTTGAGGATGTCGAAGAACATCGCCCATTGGATGCGCAGGCCGCGCAGCCTCAGTGCGATCCGCGCGCGGCCGGAGAACAGGTACCAGCCCATGATGCCGATGTTCATGGTGTAGGCGATCAGCGCGCCGGCCGCGACGCCGCGCATGCCGAGCTGCGGCACCGGGCCGAGCCCAAGACCGAGCGTGCCGCCGAGCACGATCTGCCAGGCTGCGGAGTTGAGGATGAGGAACGACGGCAGCTTCATGTTGCCGGTGCCGCGCAACACGCCCGCCATGGTGTTGAGCAGCCAGGGCAGCACGGCACCGCCGAAGAACACCTGGGTGTAGGCGATCGCATGCATCAGCACATCGCCGCGGCCACCGAGCATTTCGAGCACTTTTGGCCCGAAGATCAGCATGCCCAGCATGAACACCAGTCCGAAGGTGATGCCGATCAGCAGCGCATGCATGGCGAGCGTGCCCGCGCGCTCACGATCTCCGGCGCCGAGCGCGCGGGCGATGGCGGAGGCCACCGCGCCGCCCATGGCACCACCCGACATCGTCATGGTCAGGATCACTGTCGGAAACACCAGCGCCATCGCGGCCAGCGCCTCGACGCCGAGCCGGCCGATATAGGACGTCTCCGCGATCACCGTGCAGGTGCCGGCCGACAGCGCGATCACGTTCGGCCAGGCGAGGGAAAGCAGCGTGCGCAGGATCGGACCGTCGGTCAGCGCACTCCGCACGGGACGCGGCGGCGGCAGCAGCGGGCGCTCTTGCTCATCGACCGGGATCTCGGCGATGTCGGACATGTCCTCTCCCGGGCAAGGGCGCCATTTGCGGCGCGGCAATCACTTGGTGTGCCAATGACTTTGTTCGCGCGAAAGGCGCGGCGAGAGGCTTGTTAGCACGGCAATTGCCGGTTCCTCCTGCGCCTGATGCAGGCGTGCCCTGCGGGAGCGCATTTCGATAGGTGGAATTGACTTTCTCCCTCTCCCCGTTCTTACGGGGCCGCGACGAGCTTCGCTCGCGCTGAGAGGGTTGGGGTGAGGGGCTCTATCCGCACAGACGGTGAGAGCTGGACTCGCGGAGACTCCCCCTCACCCGGAATTTGCTGACGCAAATTCCGGCCTCTCCCCGCATGCGGGGAGAGGCGAAGTGCGCGGCGACAGCATCGCCTAACCGATCGTCCACACCAGCGGCGGACGGCCGCCTACCGTCGGACGCAAGTGCACGCCGATGTGCCGTCCACATCCGGCAGCCAGCCCTTCGAACAATCCCTCCAGCACTTTGGCGCAGGCGCGGTGATAGTCGGCGACGTCGTCCATCAGCTTCCAGCTCTGCTGGCGGAGTTCGAACGCGCCTTCGGACAGCGTCGCCTCGGCGGCGTCATCCTGCGCGGCGAACAGCGCGTTCAGGAACGATGCGAATTCACTCGCGCCGCCGCGGGTCATCGACAGCGCCGCTGCAACCTCGTCGAAATATTGCATCCCGATCAGCTTGCCGGTGAGGTGCAGCAGATAGCCGGTGTCTTCGGGGCCGAACAGCTGCACCATCACGGGCGCGGCGGTGCGGACATATTCCATCGCGTAGTTGCGATAGGCTTTCTCCAGCCGCGGCTTCGGCCAGCTCGCGACCGGCAATGCCGGCGCGGTCTTGGCGTCGAACAATGGCGCCTCCAGATGCCGCGCGAAGACGAGGCGCTGGTCGAGCTCGAGCGGATGGTCGTATTGATGGTAGTAGCCTTCGAGCCCGTCCTGGCCGTCGACGCTCTGCTTGGTGCAGACGAAGCCGAGGCGGAGATCACCCAGCGCGACGCCGTTGTTGGCGTGCCAGCCGCGCAGCATCGCGCGTGAGACCTCGCCCGGCACGCCGCAGATCGCGGTGCCCTTCCAGATCCAGCGCGGCGGCGGATAGCGGATCCAGGCTTTGCGGTCGCTCTCGTACATGTATTCGACATGCACGCCGCCGATCCAGTTGGAGAGATAGTGATATTGCGCGGCGGCCACCGCCGGCGGCAGATGGCTGAGCCCGAGCTTCTGCAGGCCCGGCAGGAAGCGCTCCTGCTGCTGGCGACGGAACACGCGAAACACGAACTCCGCCGCATCCGCCGTGCCGCGGCGCGTGACGACAGTGAGGATCAGGCCGGTGAAATAGGCGTGATAGAGGTCCGCGACCGCGCGCCAGCGCTTCCATTGGGCTTCCTGCGCGGCGTCTGATGCGGCGGTCATGTTCGCTCCCGGATTGTTGTTTTACGGGAGTGTGTCATCGCAGATGGAGCGGCGCAATGAAACGCGAGCCGTAATCGGAGCAGAGCCCCATGCAGGAGCCCGGAAGCAAACTTCGGTGTCGTCCCGGCGAAGGCCGGCTCTACACCCGAAAATGCTTGCTCAGCTTCAGGCCCTGCGCCTGGTAGTTGGAGCCGATGCGCTGGCCGTACATGGCGTCGGGGCGCGCCAGCATCTTCTCGTAGACGAGGCGGCCGACGATCTGGCCGTGCTCGAGGATGAACGGCACCTCGCGCGAACGCACTTCGAGCACGGCGCGCGCGCCCTGCCCGCCAGCGCCGGCATAGCCGAAGCCGGGATCGAAGAAGCCGGCATAATGCACGCGGAATTCGCCGACCAGCGGATCGAACGGCACCATCTCCGCGGCGTAATCGGGCGGCACCTGCACCGCCTCTTTCGAGGCGAGGATGTAGAACTCGCCGGGATCGAGGATCAGGCTTCCGTCGGGACGGGCCGAGATCGGCTCCCAGAAATCCTCCACGGCGTAGCCGGCGCGGCGATCGACGTCGACGACGCCGGTGTGGCGCTTGGCGCGGTAGCCGACGAAGCCATTTGCCTTCTCGCCGGACAGATCGACGGAGACGGCGACGCCGCCCGAGAGATCGGCATCGTCGATGTCGACGAGACGCTCAGTGGCGTGCAGCGCATCGAGCTCGTCGGCGTTGAGGATGGCATCGCCGGTGCGGAAGCGCACCTGCGACAGGCGCGAGCCCTCGCGCACCAGCACCGGAAACGTCTTCGGGCTGATCTCGGCATAGAGCGGGCCGTGATAGCCGGCGCCGATCATGTCGAAGCGACGGGTGCCGTCGGCGATCACGCGGGTGAAGACGTCGAGCCGGCCGGTCGAGCTTTTCGGATTTGCGGCTGCGACGATCTCCGGCGGCAGCGCGAGGCTCTCGAGCAGGGGCACGATGTAGACGCAGTTGGTCTCCAGCACCGCGCCGTCGGCAAGGCTGAACTCGTGCAGCTTCAATTCGTCGATGCGCTCGGCGACGGTGGCGCCGGGCCCCGGCAGGAAGCTGGCGCGGACGCGGTAGGCGATGTCGCCGAGGCGCAGATCGAGGCTTGCCGGCTGGATCTGGCTTTCGACGAAGTCGTAGGCGGGCAGGATGAGCCCCGCCTCCGCCATCGCCGCGATCATGCGGTCGGGCAGGATACCATTGGCGTCGGCGGCGATCGTGAAGCTCAACCGGGGGTCCTCGTCAGGGGTCAAACGCATCCGGACATGCAGGAAATACTAGCCTTTTACGGCTATCCGATGGACGCCTTGACGGAAAGGCCATTGCGGAATATGAGCATCACTTATCCCGTGGTGATTTGAGCCGGCCGGCTTGCAGCCACGTTAAATAAGTCGCTAAACAGGCCGGGGACCTCTGTGATCCCGGCCCGTGGTTTTGTCCAGGCCGGTTTTTTTGTGACCGTTTTCGACGAAACGGTCATGTCGGAGGGTCCTATGTCGAAGTCGCCTGCTGCTTACCGTCCCGAAACCCGCCTGGTCCATTCCGGCACCCTGCGCTCGCAATATGGCGAGACGTCGGAGGCGCTGTTTTTGACGCAAGGCTATGTCTATAACAGCGCCGAGGAGTGCGAGGCGCGGTTCAAGGGCGAGGACCCCGGCTTCATCTATTCGCGCTACTCCAACCCGACGATTGCGATGTTCGAGCGCCGCATGATCGAGCTCGAAGGCGCCGAGGCCGCCCGCTCGGCGGCAACCGGCATGGCCGCGGTGACGACCGCGATCCTGGCCCCGCTGAAGGCCGGCGATCACGTGGTCGCCTCGCGCGCCTTGTTCGGCTCGTGCCTCTACGTGATCCAGGACCTCTTGCCGCGCTACGGCATCGAGGCCACGCTGGTGGACGGAGCCGATCTCGACCAGTGGCAGCGCGCACTTCGGCCGAACACCAAGACGTTCTTCCTGGAGAGCCCGACCAACCCGACGCTCGATGTGCTCGACATCCCCGGCATCGCCGAGATCGCGCACAGTGGCGGCGCGCGGCTCGTCGTCGACAACGTGTTCGCAACGCCGATCTGGCAGAGCCCGCTGGCGCTGGGCGCCGACGTCGTCGTCTACTCCGCGACCAAGCACATCGACGGCCAGGGCCGGTGTCTCGGCGGCATCATCCTGTCGTCGGAAGCCTTCATCGCCGAGCACCTGCATAATTTCATGCGCCAGACCGGTCCCTCGATCTCGCCGTTCAACGCCTGGGTCCTGCTCAAGGGCCTGGAGACGCTGGGCGTGCGCGTGCGCGCGCAGACCGACACCGCGGGCCGCGTCGCCGAGGTGTTGGCGAGCCATCCCAAGATCTCGCGGCTGGTCTATCCCGGCCGCGCCGATCATCCGCAGGCAGCGCTGGTGAAGAAGCAGATGCGCGGCGGCTCGACGCTGGTCGGCTTCGAGGTGAAGGGCGGCAAGGCGGCCGCGTTCCGCGTGCTCAACGAGCTCAAGCTTGCGAAGATCTCGAACAATCTCGGCGACGCCAAGAGCCTCGTCACGCATCCGGCCACCACGACGCATCAGCGCCTGAAGCCGGAAGACCGCGCCGCGCTCGGCATCAGCGAGGGCTTCATCCGCTTCTCCGCGGGGCTGGAGCATGCGGACGATCTGATCGAGGATCTCACCGCGGCGCTGGAGAAGGCGTGAGGCGATCAAGGTCCCGTAGGGTGGGCAAAGCGACTTGTCCGCCGTAGCTCGAAGAGCGAAGGCGGAAGCGTGCCCACCATTCAAACCAACGCTGCCGATAGATGGTGGGCACGGCGCGCGAAGAGCGCGCCTTTGCCCACCCTACGGCACCGAGCCTTACATCGGCCGGTACGTCCTCACATCAGCCGGCACGTTCACCCCTAGCTTGATCTGGCCGACGGAGCGGATGATGTCGTCGCCGAGCAGCTGGGCGAAGCAGGCGTAGCCCCAATCGTTCATGTGCAGGCCGTCGGCGATCACGAAGCTCTCGACCGGGATCGACTGGTTCTCGTGCCAGTCGCGCATCACCTCGAAGCGCGGGAAGATGCCGACCTTGCGGAGCTCGGCGACCTTGCCGAGCAGCTTGATCATCTTGCCGGCGCTCTCGGCACGCTGGTTGACGGCCGGCGAATATTGCGGATCGACCAGCACGATGTCGGCTCCGCCGGCAGCCTGGATGTGGGAGATGCCCTCCTCGACCAGTTTTGCGGTATCGGCCGGATCGAGATTGCGCAGCACCGCGTTGGTGCCGACCTGCCAGATCACCATGTCCGGATGCACGTCGATCACCTGCGTCTGAAGGCGCTTCATCATCTCGGGCGCGTCCTCGCCTCCGACGCCGGCATTGACGACGGTGATGTCGGCGGTCGGATAGTGCCGGCGCAGCTGTGCGGCGAGACGGTTCGGATAGTTGAAATCGGGCGAGCTCGCGCCGTATCCGGCGGTCGACGACGAGCCGAATGCGACGATCACGACAGGCTGGCCGGCGACGAGCTTGGCGGCGACATGTGGCAGCGAGCCCATCGCCTTCGAGCCGCCCTTCGGCGGCAGGCAAGGCACGCGGCTGAAAACATCGCCGGCAGACTTGGCGACCTGCTTCACCTTGTCGATGGCGCGCGCGGTGATGCCGCGCTGCTCGGGGGACGTCACGGCGACCGTGGTCTGGGACGGCGATGCGGGAGCGGGATTAGCGGTTTGTGCCGGCGCTTGCGTCGCCTGCGCGGCTTGTGCCTGCGCGCGCGACTGCGACACCGGCGTCAGCAACAGCAGCGCTGCCGCTGCTGATACAGCCAGCCATGCTGTCGGGAAAAAAGGGCGGAGAGAACTCATTAACGCTAGACCTCAATTTTGCTGCTGGGCCGGCCCCAGATGGGCTGCGTCAAACACGAACTGTGCCAACGCCCGGCCAAGGCAATCATGAACCTGCTTCGCCAGTTCGGGGCCGCGGGACGGGCTGAAAAGATCGAACTGCCCCTGGTCATTCCACTGCCGCATGATCGCGAAACGGTCGAACAGCGGAATGTCGTGCTCCTGCGCCACCACCCGCATGTTGTCGAGATAGGGCGGCGCCGAGATCATCGTCTCTGTACGCGGGCTGTACTGCAAGTTCATCAACACGACGTCAGCCCCTGCATTTTGCAGCGCGGCAACCCCCTCGGTCACAGCACCGCGAAAATCATCGGGATCGATGGCTCGGATAGCATCCACGGTCCCGGTCTGCCAGATGACCAAAGTAGGCCTTTTTGCTTCCATCAGCTTAACGAAGGTGGTGGCCGCCTCCTCTGCCGTTTTCTTGCTCTGTATTTCTACGGAGACATGCACGACTTCCGACGGTGGCAGCTTGTCCTTCAGGATGGCCTGCATGCGCGCCGGATAGGACGCATCCTCCGAGGCCGGAATCGTGGTCGAACGGCTGCCGATGACCAGGATTTCCAGCGGTTTGCCTGATCTCACGGCCTCGGCGACCTTGGGAAGCTGGCTTTCGCTGCTGAGCAGATAGGACGGCAATTCGCAGGCCGCGGGTGCCGCCGGAGCGGCAGACGCAGCATCGCCCGCGCGCGCCTGGGGCGCGGCGAGGCCACCGCATAGCAGGATCAGGCTCAGGAGAACCTTCGCCTTCATCAGCCCCCTCCCGCCAGATCGGCGTTGCCGACGGCGTTTTTGGTTTTCGCACCGCTCTTGTCAGCCACGCGCTTGTACCACGAAATCACCCATGCAACGCCCCACATGATCAGGATTCCGGAGAGACTAATCAGCGCATGCATGACTGCGCCGCCGGAGACCTCGGCCAGGATGAAATGGCCGGCGAAGGCGAGGAAGACGCCGAGGCAGAAGATCTCGAGCGAATGCTGGCCGCACAGGATCAGCGGCCGCAGCCACTGCGATTTCAGGCCCGGCCAGTCCCGCGGCAGGAAGCGCACGGTGAGCGCGGCCAGCGCCAGGAAATGCGTGAAGCGCAGAACGTCGAGATCGGTCTTGTCGATCGGATACATCCACTGCTCGAGCCGCTTCGGCATCAGATGGGACAGCTGCGGCAAGTACCAGGTCAGCGTCACGTAGAACGCCGCCACGATATAGGCGATCGAGATCCACATCGTTACCGGCGACGCTAAAATACGCGACATGCGCCGCGCACCTCCGAGCGCACACCATGCACCGAAGACGAAGAGCAATTGCCAGGCCAGCGGATTGAAGGCCCAGAAGCCGTTCGGATAGGCGGAGAAGTAGAGATCGTATTCCCAGGTCACCGCGTAGAGCACGACGGAAAGTCCGAGCGTGACGTCGGGCTTCCATTTCATCGACCACAGGATCACGGGCAGCGCCAGCATCAGGACGATGTACAGCGGCAGCACGTCCATGTTGACGGGACGGAAGCGCAGCAGCAGCGCCTGCACGATGGTGACGTCGGGCTGCTTGAGGAAGTCCATGATCCCCATCTCTTCGGTGTAGAGCGGGTTCTCGAACCGGGTCGCCACATAGGAGATCTCGGCGAGGAAGATCGTGAACAGGAAGACGTGCGCGACGTAGATCTGCCAGACCCGCCGCAGGATGCGCGCGGTAGCGATGACGACGCCGCCCTCCAGCATCGCGCGGCCGTAGACGAAGGCGGCGGTGTAGCCTGAGATGAAGATGAAGATCTCGGTGGCGTCGCTGAAGCCGTAATTGCGGATCGTGAACCAGGTCAACAGGCTCTGCGGCAGATGGTCGATGAAGATCAGCCACAGCGCCAGCCCGCGGAACAGGTCGAGCCGGAGCTCGCGCTCGCCGATGGCGGGCAGCGTGATGGCTGGCGCGGCCGCGCGCAGCTCCGCAGGCTTGGCGGTTCCTGCGATCGTCGATCCCGTCACTTGGTCGGCAATGGTCATCGGGGCCTAAAAACCCTCACCCAAATCGCGACGTTGAAGGAGTGTACCGGTCCGGCCGTCATCTCGCAAAGCGGCCGGATCACATCGGGGTGTATTCCCTTAGGGATGTATTCCGTCGGGGATGTATTCCCTTGGGGGTGTACTTCCTCGCCAATTCTGGCGGCACGATGTCGCCGAAACCGCTCCGGAGTTTGGTTCCGGCGCCGGATTTCGGTATGATGCCGCCATGTACCGCGCCGTGACCCGCCAGATCGAAGTGACCGTCGAGCCGAACTTTGTTCCGGAGCAGTCGTCGGCCGACCGCTCCCGCTATTTCTGGTCGTACACCATCGTCATCACCAATTCGGGCGAGGAGACCGTGCAGCTCAAGACGCGGTACTGGATCATCACCGACGCCACCGGCCGCCAGCAGGAGGTCAGGGGCGAGGGCGTGGTCGGCGAGCAGCCGACGCTCGCCCCCGGCGAGCGCTTCGAATACACCTCCGGCGTGCCGCTCACGACCGCCTCCGGCTTCATGACCGGCCGCTACCAGATGGTCAGCGAAACCGGCGAGCGTTTCGAGATCGACGTGCCGACGTTCTCGCTGGACAGCCCGGATAATAAGCGGGTGTTGAACTAGCGCCACCCGAGCGCAGGTGCCGTAGGCTGGGCAAAGGCGCAAAGCGCCGTGCCCACCATTCCGGTCACATCACGCAACTAGGTGGGCACGCTGCGCTTTGCCCACCCTACGATGTCCGAGACCTTGGCGCGCTACGCGTCCTCGACGCCCGCTTCGTGCGGCGTGAACTGATACACCGAGCTGCAGAACTCGCAGGTGACGACGACCTTGTCGTCCTTGACCATCGCCGCGCGGTCGTCGGACGAGAAGCTCTTCAGCATCGACGCGACTGCGTCGCGCGAGCAGGAGCATTGCGCCTTCAGTGAGAGCGGCTTGAACACGCGCACGCCGCGCTCATGGAAGAGGCGATAGAGCAGCCGCTCGCCGGAGAGCTCCGGATCGATCAGCTCGACATCCTCGACGGTCTCGATCAGCGAGCGCGCCTCGACCCACGCGTCGTCTTCAGCGACGCTGTGAGCCTCGACGCCGTCGGGTGCATCGCCGGGATGCAGATCCGCCTGCCGCGCGCGCTCCGGCGCCTTCGGCAGAAACTGCATCAGCATGCCGCCGGCGCGCCAACGATGCTTGCCGCCGTCGCTCGAGCGCCACTCCTCGCCGACCGCAAGGCGCACCTTGGTCGGAATCTGCTCGGAGCGCAGGAAATATTCGTGGGCGGCATCTTCCAGGCTGCCGCCGTCGAGCGCGACCAGGCCCTGGTAGCGGCTCATGTCGGGGCCCTGGTCGATGGTCATGGCGAGATGGCCGCGGCCGAGCAGCGTGCCGGAATCCTTCGCCGTGCCCAGACGCGAGGCGTCATAGCGGGCATAGGCGCGCAGATGGTCCGGCGCCTTGTAGTCGACGACCAGGAACGACACCGGGCCGTCGGTCTGGGCCTGGAGGATGAAGCGGCCCTCGAATTTCAACGCAGATCCGAGCAGCGTCGCCAGCACGATGGCCTCGCCGAGCAGCTTGCCGACGGGTGCGGGATAATCGTGCTTGGTCAGGATGTCGTCGAGCGCGGGGCCAAGCCGTACCAGGCGACCGCGCACGTCGAGCGCGTCGACCTCGTAGGGCAGCACGGCGTCGTCAACCGGTACCGCTGATGGCGCGCGAACCGGGCCTTCAGGCCCGGTTTTCATGTCAGGGGATTGGAAAACCATGGCGCTTTATCTGGGGTCGGTGGGTGGAGAATGGAAGGGGGTGAGGGGCCCCATCCGGACGCTGAGTTGATCACATACGATACAGCAAATTCAGTGTCGTCCTGGCGAAAGCCAGGACCCATTACCCCAGGAAGAAGTTGTGGCGCGAAGTTGGCAATGACCAACCTTCGCCAAACCAAAGCCGGTGGTAATGGGTCCTGGCTTTCGCCAGGACGACGATCCGAATGTACGCGACTGCCGCGTTACTTCACCGCGTCAAAGCACCAGGCGAGAATGCCTTTCTGCGCATGCAGGCGGTTCTCGGCCTCATCGAACACGACCGATTGCGGGCCGTCGATCACTTCGTCGGTGACCTCCTCGCCGCGATGGGCGGGCAGGCAGTGCATGAACAGCGCATCGGGCTTCGCCAGCGACATCAGCTTCGAATTGACCTGGTAAGGCTTGAGCACGTTGTGACGGTGCTCGCCTTCCTTGTCGCCCATCGACACCCAGGTGTCGGTGACGACGCAATCGGCGCCCTTCACGGCAGCCTCGGGATCGGTGCCGAGCACGATCGGCGCGCCCGTCGCCTTGATCCAGTCGCGCATCGCCTTCTTCGGCGCGAGCTCCGGGGGCGTTGCGACGTTGAGCTGGAATTTGAAGCGCTCGGCAGCATGCGCCCAGGACGCCAGCACGTTGTTGTCGTCGCCGGTCCAGGCCACCGTCCGGCCCTCGATCGGGCCGCGATGCTCCTGATAGGTCAAGAGGTCCGCCATCACCTGGCAGGGATGCGAGCGCCGCGTCAGGCCGTTGATGACGGGCACGGTCGCATTCGCTGCAAGCTCCAGCAGCGCATCATGGTTGAGGATGCGGATCATGATGGCGTCGACATAGCGCGACAGCACGCGCGCGGTGTCGGCGATGGTCTCGCCGCGGCCGAGCTGCATCTCGGCGCCGGTGAGCATGATGGGCTCGCCGCCGAGCTGGCGCATGGCGACGTCGAACGAGACGCGGGTGCGCGTCGAGGGGCGCTCGAAAATCATCGCCAGCGTCTTGCCTTCGAGCGGCTTCACTGGCTGATGCGCCTTCTGCTTCGCCTTCATGGTGGAGGAGGCATCGAGCATGCTCTTGAGCTCCGACAACGGCAGCTCGTTGATATCCAAAAAGTGCTTCGGCGACTTGCTCATCAGCTTGCCGCCCGCTTGGTCTGACTGGACGAGATCGCAGCACAGGCGCGCTCTAACCGCGCAACGCTGTCCTCGATCTCGGCTTCGGTGACGATCAAGGGCGGCAGGAAACGCACGACATTGTCGCCGGCGCCGACCGTGAGCAGTTTTTCATTGCGCAAGGCCGCAACGAGATCGCCCGAGGGCACGACAGCCTTGATGCCGATCAAGAGGCCCTCGCCACGCACTTCGCTGACCACGTCAGAGTGGCGGTCGATCACGGAGGCGAGCTTCTGCTTGAGCAGCAGCGACATCCTCTGCACGTGATCGAAGAAGCCGGGCTTGAGCATGACGTCGAGCACGGCATTCGCAGCGGAAATCGCCAGCGGATTGCCGCCGAAGGTGGAGCCGTGCGAGCCCGGCCCCATGCCGGCTGCCGCATCGGCGGTCGCCAGGATCGCGCCGATCGGGAAGCCGCCGCCGAGCGCCTTGGCCAGCGACATCACGTCAGGTGTGACGCCAGTGCGCCGATGGGCGAACAGATCGCCGGTGCGGCCCATGCCGGTCTGCACCTCGTCGAACGCGAGCAACAGGCCCTTCTCATCGCAGAGCTGGCGCAGCGCCTTGAGGAACGCCGGCGTCGACGAGCGCACGCCGCCCTCGCCCTGGATCGGCTCGATCAGGATGCCGGCGGTCTGCGGACCGATCGCTTTCTTCACGGCATCGATGTCACCGTGCGGGACCTGGTCGAAACCGTCCATCGGCGGACCGAAACCTTCGAGATATTTTGCAGATCCCGTCGCGGCCAGCGTCGCCAGCGTGCGGCCGTGGAAGGCGCCCTCGAAGGTGATGATGCGATAGCGCTCCGGATGGCCCTTGGAGAAGTGATGATGGCGGACCAGCTTGATCACACCTTCCAGCGCTTCGGCGCCGGAATTGCAGAAGAACACGAAGTCCGCGAAGCTTTCCTGGCACAGGCGCGCGGCGAGCTTCTCGCCGTCCGGGCTCTGGAACAGGTTCGACATGTGCCAGAGCTTGGTCGCCTGCTCCTGCAGCGCCTTGACCAGCACGGGATGGGCGTGGCCGAGCGCGTTCACGGCGACGCCCGAGGTGAAATCGAGATAGCGATCGCCATTGGTCGCAATCAGCCAGCAGCCTTCGCCGCGCTCGAAACCGAGGTCGGCCCTGGCGAAAACGGGAAGCAAATGCGGCGCGGCGCTGTTAGTCATGACGATCACTTGATGTTGCGGACGGCCTGAACGCGCTCACGCAGCGCACCATCAACCGGCCCGGAAAACGAAACGTGCCGCCTTTTAAGGGCGGCACGTGACACTATCTTATGCCCGGTAGAACGGGTGTCAATGCCGCCCGAAAGCCCCGCGAAACGCTGAATCCGTAGTCTTGCGGTGCCGGATTTGCGGGGTTTTTGCCACGGAACATGTGGAAGCGAGTCGGCTGACTCTTGCGCGTGAGTCACGCCATATTGTAGCGTTTGGCTTGTCAGATACGACATCTCGTGCAGCAGTTCTGATCCTCTAAGTCCTCATGTACCGGCGTAAACGTTCGGGCGTTCTGGTTACGCCCGGCGAGCCTTAAGGGATTCTGGCGGCACGGGTTTTTCGAGGCTTAGGCATTCGCCGCAAGGCGCCAGGACGGCAGCCGCACGGCGAGGGAAAGGGTGCAATGACGGTTTTGACCTGGTCCGACGATCGCGTCGAGCAGCTGAAAAAGCTCTGGGAGGCCGGATTGTCGGCCAGCCAGATCGCAGCCGAGCTCGGCAACGTGACCCGTAATGCCGTGATCGGCAAGGTGCACAGGCTCGGCCTGTCCGGCCGCGCCAAGAGCCCCTCATCGGCAGCTCCCCGGCCGCGCAAGGCGCGTCCCGCTCAGCACATGATGCGGGTCAGCCGCCCCATTGCACGCGGCAACACCGCGCTGGCGCAGGCCTTCGAGGTCGAGGTCGAGGCTGAACCGGTGACCTACGACAACGTGGTGCCGATGAGCCAGCGGCTGTCGCTGCTCGAGCTGAACGAGGCGACCTGCCACTGGCCGGTCGGCGATCCCTCGAGCCCGGATTTCTTCTTCTGCGGCGGCAAGGCGCTCTCCGGCCTTCCCTACTGCGCGCAGCACTCGCGCGTGGCCTATCAGCCCGCGGCCGATCGCCGCCGCGCGCCCGCGAAGCCGGGCACGCGGTAAGTTTGTTGATCTAGCTGATTGCAGCCGTCACACGATGACGGCTCAACGCTCCGATGTCGTCCCGGACAAGCGCGCCTCAAGCGCGCGCAGATCCGGGACCCATATGTGGACGGCCCCCGTGGCACAAGAGGCTTGGCGGTCTGATCGGATCGCTTGCATCCATATGTCCGGCCTGTTGGTGCGGTTGATTTGAACCGCTGGCCAAGATGGTTTCCGCGACGCGAGCTCCAATCAACCACGCGACCTGGGTTCGGCCGATGGGTCCCACGGGATGTCTCGCACCTCGGATCGATCGATCCTACCATCTACTCCTCTTGCAGCTCCGGCTCGGCCGGTCGGGCGAACCCGATCGGCTGATCTGTCTTAGGCGGCAGCCGCGGATGCAGCCCGCATCCGAGCGCCGTCGTATCTCTCCCCCGTCACCATCAGCTTCCAGGCGATGCGGGCATTCTTGTTGGCGAGCGCCACGGCTGCGAGCTTGGGCGGCTTGCGCTTGAGCAGGGCCAACAGCCAAGGTGACGGATGACCGCGGCCGCACATGGCCTGCTTGATCACGGCGGTCGCTCCCGCCACCAGGACGCTGCGCAGCCGCTCGTCTCCAGCACGGGTGATCTTGCCGAGACGGGTTTTGCCGGCAGTGGAATGGTCTTTCGGAGACAGCCCAATCCAGGCCGCATAATGCCTTGCGGAGCTGAACGCGTGCGGATCCGGCGTCTTCATGATCAGCTCAGGCGCACCGATCGGCCCGATCCCTTGAATCTCTGCAAGGCGCCGGCTGTCCGGGTTGGCACGGTGCCAGGCCTTCAGCCTGGCTTCGATTGTCTTCAGTTCCTCCTGTAACTGCGCGTACTGGCGGCCCTGCTGCGCCAACAGATCGCGCGCCAGTTCCGGCACGCTTTCGTCTTGCGCGATCTGCGCCAACAGCGGCTCGACCTGGCTGAGCCCCTTGGCCGCCGTGATCCCGAACTCAGCCGCATAGCCGCGGATCATGTTGCTAAGCTGGGTGCGCCGGGCGATCATCTGCTCGCGCAAGCCCGTCAGCATCAACGCGGCCTGCTGCTCGGCACTCTTCACCAGCACGAACCGCATCGTCGGCCGGCTCATCGCCTCGCACAGGGCCTCAGCGTCGCGCCCGTCGTTCTTGTTGCGCTTGACATAGGGCTTCACGTGCTGTGGCGCCATCAACTTCACTTCGTGGCCCAGCTTGCCCAGCTCCCGCGCCCAGTAATGCGCCGCCCCGCAGGCCTCCATCCCCACCTGCGTCGCCGGCAGCTTGGCAAAAAACTCCAGCATCTGCTTGCGCGTCAGCCGCTTGCGCAGCACTGGCCGCTCCGCCGCGTCCACCCCATGCAGTTGAAAAATATGCTTCGACGTATCGATCCCAATTCGGATAATCTCGCTCACGGACGGCTCCCTTGTCTGAGATTTGCAACAACCTCATTCTGGCACACTGATGCCGTAGGGGGCCGTCCACCCCATCAGCCACCGCAAGGTGTGTGGTTACGGGGACTCGGAGTTACCTTTTCGCAAAACAATCACGCCCTGTGGTTATGGGTCCCGGATCTGCGCTTACGCTTGTCCGGGACGACACTGAGCGTGTGGCGACAGCTCGCCAAACAAACGCCTGCAAGCCTTACGTCTGCTCGGCCTTCGCAAAGCGATCATCGAGCGCGTAGCCCGCGCCGCGGACGGTGCGGATCGGGTCCTGCTCGCGGCCGAGATTGAGCAGCTTGCGCAGGCGGCCGATATGGACGTCGACGGTGCGTTCGTCGATGTAGATGTCGCGGCCCCAGACGCTGTCGAGCAGCTGCTCGCGCGAGAACACGCGGCCGGGATGCTCCAGGAAGAACTCCAGCAGGCGATATTCGGTCGGGCCAAGATCGATCGGCCGGCCCGAGCGCGCCACGCGGCGCTTCTCGCGATCGAGCTCGATGTCGCCATAGGCGAGCACGGTGGCGAGCCGCTCGGGGCTGGCGCGCCGCAGGAGGCCCTTCACCCGCGCCAGCAGCTCCGGCACCGAGAACGGCTTGACGATGTAGTCGTCGGCGCCGGTCGCAAGCCCGCGCACCCGCTCGCTCTCCTCGCCGCGCGCGGTGAGCATGATGATCGGAAGCTGCTTGGTCTCGGGGCGGGTGCGCAGCCGCCGGCACAGCTCGATGCCGGAGAGGCCCGGCAGCATCCAGTCGAGCACGATCAGGTCCGGGATGTGCTCCTTGAGGCGGGTGTCGGCGTCGTCGCCGCGCATCACCGTCTCGACGTCATAGCCGTCGCCTTCGAGGTTGTAGCGGAGAAGCTCGGTGAGAGCTTCCTCGTCCTCAACCACCATAATGCGTGCGCCCATCGGCTCGTCGCTCCTTGAGTCTTCAGGTATTCGGGACCGTCGTGGCGAAGGTCGTCATGTCGCCCTTCGGCCGCTTGTCGGTGATGGCCTGGCCCTCGATCATGTAGAACACGGTCTCGGCGATGTTGGTGGCGTGGTCGCCGATCCGCTCGATGTTCTTGGCGCAGAACATCAGATGGATGCAGAACGAGATGTTGCGCGGATCCTCCATCATGTAGGTGAGGAGCTCGCGGAACAGCGAGGTGCAGATGGCGTCGACTTCCTCGTCGCCCTTCCACACCGCCATCGCCGCCGGCAGATCGTGCGCGGCATAGGCGTCCAGCACCGACTTGACCTGCTGCTGCACGAGATCGGTCATGTGTTCCAGGCCGCGGAACAGTTTCAGCGGATGGAAATCGGTCTCCAGCGCGGCAACGCGCTTGCCCATGTTCTTGGCGAGGTCGCCGATGCGCTCCAGATCGGTCGCAACGCGCATGGCGCCGACGATCTCGCGCAGATCCACCGCCATCGGCTGACGGCGCGCGATGGTGAGCACGGCGCGCTCCTCGATGCGCTTCTGCAGCGCGTCGAGATCTGCGTCGGTGGTGACCACGCGCTGGCCGAGCGCGACGTCGCGGCGGATCAGCGCGTCGACGGAATCGACGATCATGCGCTCGGCAATCCCGCCCATCTCGGCGACCAGGCGAGTGAGCTCCTGGAGGTCGGTGTCGAAGGCTTTTGCGGTATGTTCAGAACCCATGTCCTGTCTCCTCAGCCGAACCGGCCGGTGATGTAATCCTGCGTGCGCCGATCGCTCGGCGACGTGAAGATCTTGCTGGTGTCGTCGAACTCGATCAGCTCGCCGAGATACATGAAGGCGGTCTTGTCCGAGACACGCGCCGCCTGCTGCATGTTGTGGGTGACGATCGCGATCGTGTAGTTCTCGGACAGCTCCTGGATCAGCTCCTCGACCTTGGCGGTCGAGATCGGGTCGAGCGCCGAGCAGGGCTCGTCGAACAAGATCACCTCGGGGCGCACCGCGACGGTGCGGGCGATGCAGAGGCGCTGCTGCTGGCCGCCGGAGAGCGACAGGCCCGAGGCGTTGAGCTTGTCCTTGACCTCGTTCCACAGCGCGCCGCCGCGCAGCGCCTTCTCGACGCGGTCGTCCATCTCGGACTTCGAGATCTTCTCATAGAGACGGATGCCGAAGGCGATGTTCTCGTAGATCGTCATCGGGAACGGCGTCGGCTTCTGGAACACCATGCCGACGCGGGCGCGCAGCAGGTTGAGGTCCAGCTTGGGGTCGAGGATGTTGGTCTGGTCGAGCATCAGCTGACCGGTGACGCGCTGGCCCGGATAGAGGTCGTACATCCGGTTGAAGATGCGCAGCAGGGTCGACTTGCCGCAGCCCGACGGGCCGATGAACGCCGTGACGCGGTTGGTGCCGAGCGTCAGGTTGATGTTCTTCAGCGCGTGGTGCTCGCCGTAATAGAAGTTGAGGTTGCGCACCGTCACCTTGGCGGGCGCTTCCGGCAGCGGCTGCTGCGAGGCCAGATGGGCGTTGGAACTCACGGATACGGAAAGATCGGTCATTTTGCAGTCCTCTCGGCGCCGAGGATGCGCGCGCCAATGTTCAGGGCAAGCACGGTGATCGTGATCAGCAGCGCGCCGCTCCAGGCGAGCTGCTTCCAGTAGGCGTAGGGGCTCTGCACGAAGTTGTTGATGGTGACCGGCAGGTTCGCCATCGTCTTGTTCAGGCTGAGGCTGAAGAACTGGTTCGACAGCGCGGTGAAGAGCAGTGGCGCGGTCTCACCGGCGACACGGGCGGTGGCGAGCAGCACGCCGGTGATGAGACCCGACCGGGCCGCACGATAGGCGATGCGCTTGATCACCAGCGAGCGCGGCAGGCCGAGCGCGGAGGCCGCCTCGCGCAGCGCATTCGGCACCAGCAGCAGCATGTCCTCGGTGGTGCGCAGCACCACGGGGATCACGATGACGGCGAGCGCGAGCGCGCCCGCAATCGCCGAGAATCCGCGCATCGGCACCACCACCGCGCCGTAGATGAACAGGCCGATGATGATCGAGGGCGCCGACAGCAGGATGTCGTTGATGAAACGGATCACCGAGGTCAGCTTGTCGTTGCGGCCGTACTCGGCGAGATAGGTGCCGGCGAACAGGCCGAGCGGCGCGCCGATGCCGACGCCGAGCACGGTCATGATCAGCGAGCCGACGATGGCGTTGAGCAGGCCGCCTTCGGTCGAACCGGGCGGCGGCGTGTTCTCGGTGAAGATCTGCAGGTTCAGGCCGCTCAGGCCGTTGTAGAGCAGCGTGACCAGGATCAGCGCCAGCCAGGTGACGCCGAAGGCGGCGGCACCGATGCAGAGCCCGCGGATGACGATGTCCTTGCGGCGGCGGCGTACGTAGATCGGGTTCATGTCACTTCCCCGCCTTCTTTTCGAGACGCAGCAGCATCAGCCGCGCGGCCGCGAGCACGAAGAACGTCAGCACGAACAGCAGCAGGCCGAGCAGGATCAGGCCGGACTGATGCAGGCCGTCGCTCTCGGCGAACTCGGATGCGATCGCCGCCGAGATCGTGGTGCCCGGGGCGAAGATCGAGGAGGAGATGCGGAACGAATTGCCGATGATGAAGGTCACCGCCATGGTCTCGCCGAGCGCGCGGCCCAGCGCCAGCATGACGCCGCCGATGATGCCGACGCGGGTGTAGGGGATGACCACGCTGCGGACGACCTCCCAGGTGGTGCAGCCGACGCCGTAGGCGGCTTCCTTCAGCACCGGCGGCACGGTCTTGAACACGTCGACCGAGATCGAGGTGATGAAGGGCAGCACCATGATGGCGAGGATCAGCGCGGCGTTGAACAGGCTGAGATAGGACGGGGGCCCCGCGAAGATCGCGCCCAAGACGGGGACGCCGTCAAAAATCTTGATCATGAAGGGCTGGAAGGTGTTGGCCAGGAACGGGCCCAGCACGAAGAAGCCCCACATGCCGTAGATGATCGAGGGGATGCCGGCGAGCAGCTCGACCGCCATTCCGATCGGGCGGCGCAGCCATTGCGGGCACAGCTCGGTGAGGAAGATCGCAATGCCCAGACCGACCGGAATGGCGATCAGCATCGCGATGAAGGAGGTGACGAGCGTGCCGTACATCGGCCCGAGCGCGCCCAGCACGGGCGGATCGGCCGACGGCGCCCAGCGCTGCGTCCACAGGAAGGAGAGGCCGTATTCCTTCATCGCCGGGAAGGCGCCGACGATCAGCGAGATGATGATGCCGCCGAGGATCAGCAGCACCGAGATCGCGGACAGCCGCGTGATCCAGTAGAAGGTGAGATCGCCGAGCTTGAACGCGCTCAAGGCCTTGGCGCGATCATACGGTCCGGCGGCATCCATTACGTTGCTCTCGACAGCCATCTCAGCCACGCCGATCCCCTGTACCCGTTATTTGTATACGCTTGTTGTTGGTGGCGCGCTCCGGATGCGGCGCGAGGCCGATCCGGAGCGGAGGTCTTGCAGACTGTCCCGGCACTATGTCCGGGACAGGAGCGCCTTAGCTCTTGATCTCGGCAGCCCAGGTCTTCTCGATCAGGGTCACGACGCCCTCGGGCATCGGGATGTAGTCGAGCTCCTCAGCCGCCTTGCCGCCGCTCTTGAAGGCCCAGCGGAAGAACTTGATGGCTTCCTGCGAGGCCGCCTTGTCGGTGGCTTCCTTGTGCATGAGGATGAAGGTCGCCGCGGTGATCGGCCAGGACTTGTCGCCGGGCTGGTCGGTCAGGATGACGTAGTAGCCGGGAGCCTTGGCCCAGTCGGCGTTGGAGGCGGCCGCCTGGAAGGCTTCGACGGTCGGCTGCACCGGCTTGCCGGCCTTGTTGACGAGACCGGTGTAGGTCAGCTTGTTCTGCTTGGCGTAGGCGTACTCGACATAGCCGATCGAGTTCTTGGTCTGGCTGATGTTGCCCGACACGCCTTCGTTGCCCTTGGCGCCGACGCCGACCGGCCACTCGACCGCGGTGCCCTCGCCGACCTTGCTCTTCCAGTCGGCGCTGGCCTTGGCGAGATAGTTGGTGAAGTTGAAGGTGGTGCCCGAACCGTCCGAGCGGCGAACCACGGTGATCGCCTCCGACGGCAGCTTCACGTTCGGATTGAGCTTCTTGATCGCGGCGTCGTCCCACTTGGTGATCTTGCCGAGATAGATGCTGGCCAGAGTCTCGCCGTCGAACACCATCTCGCCGGGCTTCACGCCCTCGATGTTGACGACGGGAACGATGGCGCCCATCACCATCGGCCACTGGACGAGGCCGTCCTTCTCGAGCTGCTCGGCCTTGAGCGGCGCATCGCTGGCGCCGAAGGTCACGGTCTTGGCCTGGATCTGCTTGATGCCGCCGCCCGAGCCGATCGACTGGTAGTTCAGACCGTTGCCGGTCTCCTTCTTGTAGGCGTCAGCCCATTTGGAATAAATCGGGAACGGGAAGGTCGCGCCGGCACCCGTGATATCGGCAGCGAAGGCCGCCGTCGTCGATGCGGCGACCAAGCCAGCAGCGACGATAGTTTTGATGAAATTCATGCTGGTCTCCATACAGGGGAGCGAAGCGCCATCCGCGCCCGATCGCGCTCCCCGCGCCCGCCCCTTTAGGAGCGGTCGGCTGTGCTTTTACGAAGGTTTCGTGACAGTCGGATGACACCATCAAGCGATTGAAATCGCTTGATTTTCAGGCTTACACCGGGGCCTTCGCCTGGGGAAAACAGGCGGTGAAGGTAGCCCCCTGCCGGGGCACGCTTTCGATCAAAAGCCGGCCGCGATGACGGTTAAGAATATGTTTCACCAGCGATAATCCGAGTCCGGTGCCGCCCTGCGAGCGGCTGTCGCCGACGTCGACCCGGTAGAACCGCTCGGTCAGCCGCGGCAGGTGCTCGGGCGCGATGCCGGGGCCGAAATCCCGGACCATGACCCGGATTTCCTGAGTTCCGTCAGCGGCGGCGCTCGAGGTCAGCGACACGATGACGCGTCCGCCCGAGGCGCCGTATTTGAGCGCATTTTCGATCAGGTTCTCGAACAGGCGGAGCAGCTCCTCGCGGTCGCCCGCGATCATCACCGGCGGGTCCGGCAGATGGATCTCGACCTCGACCTGGCGCTCGCGGGCCAGCGGCTCCAGCCCGTCAGCGACCTGGCGGATGATCGGCAGCAGGTCGACCAGGGTATCGGGCCGGACATGGGCCGACAGCTCGACCCGCGACAGCGACAGCAGATCGTCGATCAGGCGCGCCATGCGGGTGGCCTGGTTGTGCATGATGCCGAGGAAGCGTTCCCGCGCCTTGGGGTCGTCCTTGGCTTGGCCCTGCAGCGTATCGATGAAGCCCGACAGCGCGGCGAGCGGGGTACGCAGCTCGTGGCTGGCGTTGGCGACGAAGTCGGCGCGCATCTCCTCGACCCGGCGCAGCGGCGTCTGGTCGTGGAACGTCATCAGCATGCACTTGTCGGCGCCGCCGAACGAAGTCGGCACCGGCACCGGCGTGATGATCAGCTCCATCCAGCGATCGACCGGGACGTGGTCGAGATAGGTCGCCCGCCGCGGCTCCGTGGTCGCGATCGACTCGCGCAGCGCCGTGATGATCTCCGGCGAGCGCAGCGCGAACTGGGCAAGCTCGTTCCGCCGCAGCGCCGGCGCGAGCTGGGCGGCAGCGGCATTGAGGTGGATGACGCGGCCGGCGCGGTCGAGCAGCACGGCCGGATCCGGCATGCCGGCGACGACCGCGGCCACCGCGGCGCTCTCGACCGGGTTGATGCGTCTGACATCGTCGCGCGAGGCGGCGGGATCGTGCAGCCGCCAGGGGATCAGCGCCGCGGCGGCGATGCAGAGGAACACGGCAATGGCATGCAGCGCCGACAGTTCCCCGAGCGAGACCACCACCGACAGCGCCAGCGCCGCGGCGATCAGGATGATGGTCGAGTGCCGCAGCCGGTCAGACCAGGGCTGGGCAGCGGGAGAAGAAGGGGCGTCAATCGCCATCGGGCGGGCTTCTCCTGGAGGACGTGTCCTAACGGCCTGTCTTAAGGGCTTGGCGCCGGTCAGACGCCGTCGCGGCGCTCTCTCACATAGGCGGCTTCAGGCGCCGGGCCGGGGTCGAGCTTGAGCGCCGCCTGCTGCAAGCGCTTCGATCGGGCACCGATTATAACTTCGCGAAACGTCAGCAAGATTACAGATATGACGAAGGGGGACAGATAATAGAGCACGCGGAACAGGAGCATGCCGCCGAGAAGTTCCTCGCGGTCCATCTGCCAGAGGCCGACCAGCATGGCGGCGTCGAACACGCCGAGCCCCCCGGGCGAGTGGCTGGCAAAGCCGAGCAGGGTGGCCGAGACGAAGATCACCGCGACCACGACGAAGCCGAGATTGGGCTCGTCCGGCACCAGCACGTACATCGCCAGCGCGCAGAAGCCGAGGTCGATGATGCCGATCGCGATCTGGAGCAGCGTCAGCGGTCCGCCCGGCAGCACCACGGTCCAGGGCCCGCGGCCGACCACGCGCGGCTGGGTCCAGACCCAGACCACATAGGCGACCAGCGCCATGATGATCATCAGCGCCAGCGTCCGGTTCAGCCAGGCCGGAAGCTGGTCGATCGAGGCCGCCGCCTCCGGATGGTAGGAGATGCCGAGGCCGAGCACGGCGGCATTGCCGAGCCAGAAGGTCAGGCCGGCGAGGAAGCAGATTTTTGCGACGTCGATCGCATTCAGGCCGTAGGCCGAATAGATGCGATACCGCACCGCACCGCCGGTGAAGACGCTGGCGCCGACATTGTGGCCGATCGAATAGCTGGTGAAGGCGGCGAGCGCGTTGATGCGATAGGGCACGTGGGCGTGGCCGATCGCGCGCGTGGCAAACAGGTCGTAGAAGGTCAGGGTGAAATAGCCGGCGGCCACGAACAGCGCGGCCATCGCAATCTGGCTCGGCTCGGTGCTCTTGATCGCTTCGAGGACCTCGTTGAAATCGATACCGCGCAGCATGTGGTAGAGCACATAGCAAGCGATGCCGATGACCGCGACGCTGATCACAACTCCAAGCTTATGCAGGATTTGCTTCTGGCGCAGAAACGTCATCGCCCTGCGTATGGCTTCCAGCATCTAGACCTCGAACAACGCTTCAGCGGCCAGGACGGCCGGCGAACAGGCGAACGACGCACAGGCACTCGACGACCCCTCGCCGCCGGCTCCGGCATCGCGCACGCCCCCCGCCTCTCCACTAGCGCGTTTTGATGCGGAGTGGAATTCGGCAATTCGAACAAAAACACGTGCATTCAATGTTTTAGGCAGGTTGCGAGCTCCGGATGCACGGTTTGGCGCTTTCGGCGGCAAGGCTTGACGCGAATCTCCGTGGCAATCCTGCGCAGTCGCCATGAAGTTTTGATGATTTCGGCCGCACAATGTTCCTTCACGCCTTAAGCCGAAATCAATCTATGGGCCGCGCCGGCCCGTTGAAAGAGGGGACAGGACCGCCGGCGCGCCGAAAGGCCGCGGCGCGGGCAGCGGCCTTTCGGGGCGGTCAGATTGCGTCCCGGATCAGTGCCGCGCTGCGGTAACGGCGGCTACGATTTCATCGGTACCGGGGAAGTGGCCCTTGCGACGGGCGGCAACAATGCTGTCGCCGACCGTGACCTGGAATATCCCACCTTTGCCGGGCACGAGGACCGGCTCGAGCGCCAGCTGCCGGCGGAGCGCCTCAGCAGCATCCCTTGCGCGCTTCTCGTAGCCGCAGGGCCGGCAATAGATGATAGTCACTTCAGGCATTGCGCCCTCCGTCAGGCCGCAAGCTGCGAACGCGCCGCCTCGATGCCGGCGATCCAGCCAGCGACAGAGCGGCCGATCGCCTCGGGGTGATCCTCCTGGAGAAAGTGCAGCCCGGGTCCGAGATGAACATGCGCGCAACGCATCAGCGAGCTAGTCATCCGGAACGCAAGTTCGTCACATTAGTTGATAGCTCGAATCTCGAGAGAGGAGAGCGCTTGTGGCGAATGCAGGTGGGAAAGGCCGGCCGATCGCGCCGTTGGTGCTGAGTCCGCAGGAGCGGGCGTACTTGGAGAGGCAGGTTCGTCGTCATCGTGTGGCCCGGTCGCTATCTGAGCGGTGCCGCGCGATCCTGCGGTGTGCAGATGGCTTGCCAAGCAAGTCTGTGGCTGCCGAACTTGGCCTCCATGAACACACCGTTGGCAAGTGGCGCCGCCGATTTTTGAAGGATCGCTGTGATGGCCTGCTTGACGAAGCCCGCCCTGGCCGCCCTCGCACCATCAACGACGATCAGGTTGCTGAGGTAATCGAGCGGACGTTGCGTACAACGCCGCCCGACGCGACGCACTGGTCGATCCGCTCGATGGCTGCGGAAACTGGCTTTTCTCACACCACGATCCGCCGAATGTGGACGGCGTTCGGCTTGCAGCCGCACCGCAGCCAGACATTCAAGCTGTCGAGCGATCCGCTGTTCGTCGACAAAGTGCGCGATATTGTCGGGCTTTACCTGTCCCCACCGAACCGAGCCGTTGTCCTCAGCATCGATGAGAAGAGCCAGATTCAGGCACTCGATCGCGAGCAACCGGTCTTGCCGATGATGCCTGGCGTGCCGGAACGTCGCACGCACAGCTACGTGCGGCATGGTACGACCACACTTTTTGCCGCGCTCGATATCGCTTCCGGGTTTGTCATTGGCAAATGCTACAAGCGCCATCGGGCGGTCGAGTTCTTGAAGTTCCTCAAAGAGATCGACGCTCAAATCCCTGAGGGGCTCGATGTCCATATCGTCATGGACAACTACGCCACCCACAAGACCCCCCAGATCAAAGCGTGGCTCGCCCGACGGCCGCACTATCATGTCCACTTCACGCCGACTTCCGCCTCATGGATCAATCAGGTCGAGCGCTGGTTCGCTGAACTCACCAGAAAGCAGATCCAGCGAGGTGTTCACACCTCCGTCAGGCAGCTCGAGGCCGACATCCGCACCTTCATCGACCTGCACAACCAAAACCCGAAGCCCTTCAAATGGACCAAGTCCGCAGACCAGATTTTGGCTTCCGTCAAACGCTTCTGCCACAAAGCCCAGCAGACTTTATGTGGCGAACTTTAGATTCACGTGACTAGCGAACCGCTCTGCAAATTCCGGCGCGACGAGTGCACCGGGCGTGCCCGAGAACAGCAGTTTCGGATAGGACGATGCAGCGAGCGCCGCATGCGCGGATTGCAGCGTCTTGTAGACGTCGGCAGGCTCGCCCGCGATCGGCAGCTCGTGGGGAAAGGCGAGAACGGGACGGCGGCTCTCCGGCGTCGGGAACGGCGCGCGATAAGGCGCCATCTCGTCGTCGCTGAGCTTGCGCACGATGCCGCCGGGCAGCACGCGTTCGACGAACGCATTCGCTTCGAGGATCATGGCCTCGCCCTCGCCCGGCGTCCTGAATTTGCGGAACACGGCCCTCGCCGCCTCGGCGTGGTCCTGCTCCTCCGCGACCTCGGTGTGGTGAAAGTCCTGCCAGGTCGGCATCGGCCGGATGAACTCCATGAAAGCAAGACCGCGCACGAAGTCCGGCCGGCGCGCGGCGAGATGAAATGCGAGCGCGGTGCCCCAGTCCTGCGCGACCAGGTAAGCAGAAGTGATGCCGCGCTCCTCGATGAACGCGTCGAGATAGCGGACGTGATCGGCAAAACGATAGGCAATGCCAGGCTTGTCCGATTGGCCGAAGCCAATGAGATCCGGCGCGATACAATGCGCGAGTGGCGACACCAGCGGCAGGATGTTGCGCCAGATATGCGACGAGGTCGGATTGCCGTGCAGGAACAGCGCGACCGGCGCATTTTGCGCGCCCGTCTCGCGATAGGCCATGTTGCTTCCCAGGACTGATGCGTTTCGGATTGCGATCTCGGCCGGCTTGCTCATGTCATCTCCTTGAACACGGTTTTGAAGGCGATGGTCTTGAAGCGTTCGAGCGCGTTGGGATTGCGATCGACTTTCATGCGCAGGATCGCGCCCTGCCAGGACGCGAGCAGGAAGTCGGCAAGCTCCTCGGGCGCGAAATCGGATGCGATCTCGCCGCGCGTCTGTGCTTCGGCGATGCAGGCGGCGAAGGGCACGCGCCACTCCGCAAAGATTTCTGTGAGACGCGCACGCAGCAGTTCGCTGCTGCCTGATGCCTCCAGGCTGAGGTCCCCGATCAAGCAGCCGCGGCCATAGCCGTCGGCTTCCAGACGGCCGGTGATGATGTCGAGGTAGCGCCGCAGCCGCGCCCGCGGCGTCAGCGAGGTGTCATCGAGCGCCTCGGCGACCAGCCCCCGTGTGACGTCGAAATAGCGGTCGAGCACCTCCGAGGCGAACGCCTCCTTGGAGCGGAAATGGTTGGTGAAGGACCCCTGCGGCGCGCCCGCAGCAGCGGTGACGTCGCGCACGCTGGTGCCGTGATAGCCGGTCCGGAACATGACCTTCAGGCCGGCATCGAGGATGGCGTCTTTGAGGGAGGGCTTCGGCATAGCATATATAATACGTACGTACGTATTATTGTCAAGCACTATGTCGCGCCTCGGCAATTGGCTTGCCAATCAGGCTGTCACGCGATGACGATGAGGTCCGCCCCCGGCGCTGCTGGCGCCTCAGGCGGGCGGCGCGGTGCGCGCGACCACCCGGTTGCGCAGCCAGGCACCGATGGTGCAGCCGACCAGGTAGCAGGCGAACATGATCAGGCCGAGGTCGAGCCAGTAGCCGAAGCGGCCGGGGACCACATGCGCGAACGAGGCCGCGACCAGGCCCGCGGCGAGCAAAGCGAGCCAGCGCGCGGTGACCTTCGAGGTGCCGTTGCCGCGCTGGACCACCGAAATCCAGCCCATGCAGAAGCCCAGCAGCACCGAACCGATCAGCCAGCCCATATGGAACGAGACGAGATAGGGCATCGTCACCTCACCAGAAATTCGATGCGGCGGTTCTGGGCCTTGCCGTCGTCGGTGTCGTTGCCGGCGACAGGCTGCGTTGCACCATAGCCGACCGCGCTGAAGCGGCTGGCGGGCAGGCCGGCCTTGACCAGATAGTCGATCACCGCCTGCGCCCGCTTCTCGGAGAGCGCCTGGTTGAAAGAGTCCTCGCCGTCGGCATCAGTGTGGCCCGCGACCTCGATATTGGCGTTAGGGCAGCGCAGCGCCGTCTCGATGAGATGATCGAGGATGCCGGCGGAGTCCGGATCGATGTCGGCGCGCTTGGCCGCGAAGCGGATCTTGCCCTTGCCCAGGAGCTCGGAGAACAATTGCTGGCAGACCGTGCCGTCGACCGGGCCCGCCGCCGGCTTCACCGTGATCTCCGGCTTGTACTGCCAGGCCTTTGGAAAATCCTTGCCGAGGCCTGCGCGAATGTCGTTGGCGGCGCCTTCATAGAGCGCATCGCCCGACAGCTTCACCTCGCGGTCGGACACGACCAGCGTGCCGGTCGACAGCCGCGACAGCGCCCCGAGCGCTGCGACGACGGCGGGGTTGAAGGAGGCAGGCGCGCCGATGCTGGCCTTGAGATTGTCGACGACCTTTTCGCCAAAGAACTTTCGCGACGCGCTGGTGGCGATCGCCGCGTGGACATTGTTGTCGGGGACGTAGCCGGTCAGCGTCACGGTCGCGGCGACCGGATCCTTGTAGGCCTGGAAGATGTAGGGCGGCGCCTTGATCTCGTTGGCGGCGATCGCGAACCCCTCGGGCAGATTCTTCAGCGCGGCCGCGATCGCCTCGCGACCGCCGAGCTCGCGCGCCATGCCCGACAGATTGACCTTGGTATCCGTTATCGTGATCTTGCCGTCCTTGAGCTTGCCGATCTGGTCGAGCAGCAGCATCGCGGCCGCCTCGAAGCGCGGCGGCGCGCCGCGCGCAAGACCCATCTGATCGGCCACCTCGACGCCGCCGACCTCCTTGCGCGCCGCCTCGGTCAGGCGGGCCTTGATCGACGGCAGGGGGGCGGAACCCGACAGCGTCACCCGCACCACGTCGCGCTCGGCATTCCAGACAAAGGGCGTTGCCTCGGGAACGAGGCGGGTCCGGTCGTCGACCAGGCGCACCCCCGGGACGAACTCGACCGCCATCACCGCGTCGCGACGCCCCTCCTCGGAAAACGCGTCCGCGGCCAGGCTGACGTCGCGGCCGTCCACCGCGATCCGGGTCTTGTCCAGAACGGTATCCTTCAGCGCCGCCGAGCTGCGGGCGGACAAATCCGCCTCAACCGGCACGGTATTATTCCAGGCCGCAAATCCCCACATGACGGCCAGGGGGATGAGCCCCGGCCACCATTTGCTGGCCCACCTGAAAAGCTTCTGCATTCGACGACCCGAACTCTGGAACCGGAGACAAAACAAACCCTTGGCGGGCTGTCAAACCGGAAATCGCGCCCTCCCAGGCGACCTGCGTGGACAATTGGAATAACTTTTTCTTCAAGGGTCCTTCCTTAGAGTTGAGGGCGGAATGCCCGGGGGTCCGCCAGCCTGAAATGAAACAACTCCGCAACAACGTCATCCGCGCCGGGCTGGGGGCGCTGTACTTCAGTGGCGCGCATCATCTGCTGCGTCCGCTGCTCTCGGGCGTCGGCGCCATTTTCATGCTGCATCACGTGCGGCCGGCCCGCGAGGATGCGTTCCAGCCGAACCGGCATCTCGAAGTCACCCCCGAGTTCCTGCGCGCGACGCTGAGCCATCTGCGCACGCGCGACATCGACATCGTCAGCATGGACGAGCTGCATGAGCGGCTGGCGCAGGGCCGGTTCGACCGCCGCTTCGCCGCCTTCACGCTCGACGACGGTTATCGCGACAATCTGGACTATGCGCTGCCGGTGCTGCGCGAATTTGACGCGCCTTTGGCGGTCTATGTCGCCAGCGATTTTGCGGAAGGCACCGGGCGGCTGTGGTGGACGGCGCTCGAGGCCGTGATCGCCAGGGCCGAGCAGATCGAGGTGCAAATCGGCAATTCCGCGCTGCGGCTCGACGCGACGACGCCGGCCGCAAAGCAGGCGACGTTCGACCGCCTGCACGACTGGCTGCGCGCGCTGCCCGGCGAGCATGATCTGGCGCGCGAGATCGCAGCGCTCTGCACCCGACATGGCGTCGACATGGAAGCACTGTGCCGCGGCCTCTGCCTGTCCTGGAACGAGATGAAGAGGTTTGCCGCCGATCCGCTGGTCACGATCGGTGCTCATACCGTCAGCCATTGCAATCTCGCCAAGCAGGCGGAACAGGTCGCCGCGCAGGAGATGGCGATGAGCCGCACGCGCATCGAGCAGGCGCTGGAGCGTCCCGTGCTGCACTTCGCCTACCCCTATGGCGATCGCGATGCCGCCGGCGAGCGTGAATTCACCCTGGCCGCCTCGGCCGGATTCAAGACCGCAGTGACGACGCGGCCCGGCATGCTGTTCGCCGAGAACGCCGGCCACATGACCGCGCTGCCGCGCGTCTCGCTCAACGGCAACTACCAGGACACGCGGATTTTGCCGGTGCTGACCTCGGGCGCGGCGACGGCGATGTGGAACGGCTTTCGCCGGATCGCGGCGGCGTAGTCTCTGCTGTCGCTACAAACTGAGGTGTCGTCCTGGCCAAAGCCAGGACCCATTACCACCGCAGTTGGTTATGCGGCACGCTGGAGCCACAGCTCATTCCAACGACTTCTTCCTGGGGTAATGGGTCCTGGCTTTCGCCCATGGGCGCTAAAATAGGATTTGCGCATTGGATTGGCTTGTGATTCCAAATTGGGATGGCACACGAATCGCTTGTGAACGAGGACTGGGCGCGTGTTGTCGCCCGGCTTGGCGGCGCCGAAGCGCTCAACGTTAGCGCGCGCGAGACGAAGGCGTTTGTCCGCCCGCGGGAAATCAGCAATGCGGTGGATTTGCTGCGCTTGATCCTGGCGTATTGCCTTGGCGAGCGAGGTCTGCGGTTGACGGCGGCATGGGCCACGTCGGTGGGCCTTGTCGATATCTCCAACGTGGCTCTGTTGTATCGGTTGCGTCAGTGCGGAGATTGGCTGGCGAAGTTGATAGGCCAAGCACTGGCGAGCGGTGCGCCGAAGGCGAGCCACGGCCGCCTGATCCGCATTGTTGACGCCACGACGGTCCCGAAGGCTGGGACGAGCGGCAGGAACAAGAACGCGGTGTGGCGCATACACAGCGCGTTCGATCTTCCGCAGGAGCGCTTTGGTCACTTCGAGCTGACCGATCAGCGAGCGGGCGAGACGCTGGACCGGATACCGGTGATTGCCGGCGAAATCCGTCTTGGCGACCGCGCTTATCTGCAACCGGAGCGCATGGCACGTCTCGTCGATGCCGGCGCGGACTTCGTGATCCGGTCCGGCTGGAAGAGCGCGCGTTGGGTTGATGCCAAAGGTGGTCTGGTCGATCTGACGGCCGAACTGCGCAAGGCTTCGGCATGTGGCCTGATCGATCGACCGATCTGGATAAAACGCAAGTCTGGCGCACCGCTGCTCGCTCTGCGTCTGGTTGCCGTCAAGAAGCCGGCGCAAGCGGCCGCGGTCGCACGACGCAAGGCGCGCCGAACGGCCCAAAAGGGAGGCCACCAGCTCTCCAGGCAAACACTTGACGCTGCAGATTGGGTGATCCTGGTGACCTCGCTCGCACCGGAGGACTTCTCAACGAGCGATGTCCTTGCCCTCTATCGGCTGCGATGGCGCATTGAACTCGGCTTCAAGCGGCTCAAGAGTTTGATTGGCCTGAAGGGCCCTCCCGGAACTGACGAGCGGTCCGCCAGGCCCCACATCCTCGCTCATCTGCTGATCATTCTCCTGCTCGAGCCACTCGTCGACGAACTCGAGGACTCTCCCCGCTTGGCCGAGGCCGCCTGACCCGTCCAGGGACCTGGCGTCTGCTCCGCCAACTCGTCGCCTCCCTCCGACAAGCAATCATGCCCCAACCCGCGATTGCTTGCCTGCGCAGACTTCGCTCCACGCTCGGACGGCATCTACACGAACCACCAAGACGAAAACGTCGCTATCAAGCAATGCAACTATTTTAGCGCCCATGGGCTTTCGCCAGGACGACGATGGAGGGCCTTCCTTGACTCCCCTCCCCGCCCCGCCCACAACGGGCGCCAACCAAGGGAGGCACCATGTTCAACGATCTTTTCTCGCTCAAAGGCCGCATCGCGCTCGTGACCGGCGGCTCGCGCGGCATCGGCAAGATGATCGCGGCGGGATACCTCAGCGCCGGAGCTACGAAGGTCTACATCACCGCGCGCAAGGCCGGCCCATGCGAGGCGACCGCGCAGGAGCTCAGCGCGCAATATGATGGCGAATGCATCGCGCTGCCGATCGACATCTCCACCGTCGAAGGCTGCAACAAGTTGGCCTCCGAAATCATCAAGCTGGAGCCGAAGCTCGACATCCTCGTCAACAATGCGGGCGCGGCCTGGGGCGCGGAGTTCGACGAATTCCCCGAAAGCGGCTGGGACAAGGTGATGGACCTCAACGTCAAGTCGCTGTTCTTCCTGACCAAGGCGCTGGCAAAGCCGTTGCGTGCCGCAGCCAGCGCGGAACGGCCGGCGAAGGTGATCAACATCGCCTCGGTCGACGGCATCTTCGTCAATCCGAGCGAGACCTATTCCTACGCCGCCAGCAAGGCCGCCGTGATCCATCTGACGCGGCGCATGGCGACGAAGCTGGTCAAGGACAACATCAACGTCACTGCGATCGCGCCGGGCGCGTTCAAGTCCGACATGAACCGTGCCGCGCGCGACCACGCGGACGAGGTCGCAAAGCGCATTCCGGCGCGGCGGATCGGAAGCGACGAGGATATGGCGGGCGTGGCGATCTATCTCGCCTCGCGCGCGGGCGATTACGTGGTCGGCAACACCATCGCCGTCGATGGCGGGGTGGTGTATGCGAATGCCGGGCTGGAGATTGCGGGGTAGGTGGCGGGCAACAGGGCGGCGCTGTCCGCGACACGGGCGGTGCGCTCCCTCGCCCCGCTCTTGCGGGGTCGCGACGAGCTTCGCTCGCGCTGAGAGGGTTGGGGTGAGGGGCCTCTCTCCACACGGGAGATTGCCGCCGCACCTGTACCCCCTCACCCGGATCGCGCCGGACGATGCTTCGCATCGCCGGGGGCGATCCGACCTCTCCCCGCAAGCGGGGAGAGGTGAAGAAGACGCCTACGACTCGATCTTCACATACTCGAAATCGCCGGGCTTGTTGTCGATGCCGACTTTCGGCGGCGAGATCCAGGAGGCGAACTTGCCGGTTTCGGTGACGGGCTGCATCAGGGATGTGATGAAGTCGCCGTCGGCCGTCGAGGGCAGCCAATCGTCCTTGCGCCTGGCCCAGGTGGCATCGTCGATCAGGATCCCGTCGGGCGTGGCGTGCACGTCCTTGAACTCGCCGATATGGCGGTGGAAGGCGACGTTGGGCAGCGTCAGCTTGAAGTCGTAGCCGGAGGTCGAGATCACCTTGTTCCAGCGCAGCATGCCCTTGACGCAATCCTGGCTGTAATCGTCGCGCAGGCGCATGTTGAGCGCGGTCAGTGCCGGCTCGTCGACCAGCTTGACCTCGCCGTTGATCAGCTTGAGCACCGGATAGGTGGAGTTCTTGAGCTGGTGATCGTCCTCGATCTGGGTCTCGTGATAGCGGCCCTTGATGCCGGCGTTGAAGGCGTTGGCCGCGTTGGTCGAGACCTCCGAGCCGAACAGGTCGAGCGACAGCGTATAGTGCAGGTTCAGCTTCTTCTGGATGGTCGGAAGATCGATCACGCCGAGCGCGCGGACTTTCGCGATGTCGGTGGGGTCGGTGATGCCGGCCGCCTTCATCGCATCGCAGGTGCGCTGCACGACGCGGGTGATGCCGGTCTCGCCGACGAACATGTGGTGCGCTTCTTCGGTCAGCATGAAGCGGCAGGTGCGCGAGAGCGGATCGAAGCCCGACTGCGCCAGCGAGTGCAGCTGCATCTTGCCGTCGCGGTCGGTGAAATAGGTGAACATGAAGAAGGACAGCCAGTCCGGCGTCGCCTCGTTGAAGGCGCCCAGCATGCGCGGTGCGTCGGCATCGCCGGAGCGGCGGCGCAGCAAATCATCCGCCTCTTCACGTCCGTCGCGGCCAAAGTATTTTTGCAGCAAATAGACCATCGCCCAGAGATGGCGACCTTCCTCGACATTGACCTGGAACAGATTGCGCATGTCGTAGAGCGAGGGCGCGGTCTTGCCGAGATGGCGCTGCTGCTCGACCGAGGCGGGCTCGGTGTCGCCCTGGATCACGATCAGGCGGCGCAGCATGGCGCGATGCTCGCCCGGGACTTCCTGCCAGGCGGGCTCGCCATAGTGCTTGCCGAACGGCACGACGCGATTTTCTTCCTGGGGAGCAAGGAGAATGCCCCAGCGATATTCGGGCATGCGGACATAGTCGAACTTGGCCCAGCCGCGCGGATCGACGGAGTAGGCGGTGCGCAGGTAAACCAGCGATTCCTGGAATCCTTCCGGCCCCATGTCGCTCCACCAGTCCATATAGCCGGGGTGCCAGCCTTCCAGCGCCTTCAGCACCTGGCGGTCTTCGGCGAGATTCACGTTGTTGGGAATCTTGGTCGAGTAGTCGACGTTCATGATGTTCATGTTCATGGCCGTGCTCCTTGATCGGTCTCGTGTCCCGGACGCAGTGCGGCGCGAAGTGCTGCACTGCTGAGCCGGGACCTATTGTCTGGTCCGTCTGGGTCCCGGTTCTGCGCAGCGTCACTTCGTGCCGCAGCGCGCCCGGGACACGAAAATCGCTACACTCGCGTCATATCGAATTTCGGCTTCTGGCCGCTGCCGTAGCGGCGCAGTGCGCCTTCCTCGCCGACCGCGTTGGGGCGCTGGAAGATCCAGTTCTGCCAGGCGGTGAGGCGCGCGAAGATCTTCGATTCCATCGTCTCGGGACCGACGAAGCGCAGGCTCGCTTCCATGCCGGTGAGGCTGTCGGGCGAGAAGCTGGCGCGCTCCTCGAGGAACACGCGGACCTCGTCGTCCCAGTCGATGTCATCGAGCGCGAAGGTGACGAGGCCGAGCTCCTCGGCCTGCTCGGCATCGAGGCTCGTGCCGAGCGTTGCTTCCGCGCGCTCCACATCGGACGGATCGGCCTGGAAGCGCGATTCCAGCCGTGTCAGCCCGTGGCTCATCGGATACGGGCCGAAATTCATGGCGGACAGCTCGATCGACGGCGGCGGACGGTTGTCGCCCTGGCGCGTGCCGATCAGCATGTAGGAGCGGTCGGCGGCGAAGACGAGCTCGGCCAGCGTGCCGGCAAAGCAGGAGCCGGGCTCGACCAGCGTCACCAGCGTGCGCGAGGTGACGTCGATGCGCTTGAGCACACGCTTCCAGTAATGCCTGACTTCGTTGACCAGCCAGTGCGCCTTGTTGGCTTCGAGGAAGGCGTCGTGCGCGAGCACATGGGCGCGGTCGCCATGGCTCTTGAACACCAGCATCGCGATCTCGAGCTCGTTGATGCGCAAATGCAGGATGGCGTCGTCGAGCTCGCGCGCGACCTCGAGCGGCCAGAAAGCAGCGCCCTGCGCCATCATGCCGTCGATGTCGGCAGTTGGCGCGGCCTCGGGGGCCTTGATCGAGATCGTGGCGATGCGCGCTGTGCGATCGATATCGACCGTGACGAAGCCGTAGCGGATGCTGGTGTCGTCGATCAGGCGCTTGATCGGCGTCAACGCGATGCCCTTGCCGCTGCCCTTGCGCTTCGAGGCCGCGGCGAATTCCTTGGCACGCTCGGCAATCTTGCCCTCGAGCTTGCTGTTCGGCGCGATCTCGTCAACGAGACGCCACTGCACGGCGCGCTTGCCCTTCACACCTTCCTCGATGGTGCAGAAGAAGTCGGCGTGGTCGCGGCGGACCTTGCGCTTGTCGACGACGCGAGTGAGGCCGCCGGTGCCGGGCAGCACCGCAAGCAGCGGCACTTCGGGCAGCGCGACAGCGGACGCACCGTCGTCGGCAAGGATGATGTGGTCGGTCGCGAGCGCCAGCTCATAGCCGCCGCCGGCGGCCGAGCCGTTCACGACGGTGATGAAGCGCTGGCCGGAATTCTCCGACGAATCTTCCATGCCGTTGCGGGTCTCGTTGGTGAACTTGCAGAAGTTCACCTTGTGGGCGTGGGTGGAGCCCGCGAGCATGCGGATGTTGGCGCCGGCGCAGAACACGCGGTTCTTGGCCGAGCGCATCACCACGACCTTCACCTCGGGATGCTCGAAGCGCAGGCGCTGGATCGCGTCGGCGAGCTCGATGTCGACGCCGAGGTCATAGGAATTGAGCTTGAGCTGGTAGCCTTCGAACAGGCCGCCATTCTCGTCGACGTCCATGGTCAACGTCGCGACGTCGCCGTCGACCGCGAGCTTCCAGTGCTTGTAGCGGGACGGTTCGGTCTGGAAATCGATGAATGTCGCGCCGCCTGCGAGGCGCCGATCTTCCCCGGCCATGGGCCACCCTTGAGCTTGATTATGCGTTCTGGCGTTTACCTTTAGATGCACAATAGTGCATCTTTTGGAAGGCGTCTAGCCCTTAACCGCTCTCGCATGCACTTTGTTTCATGCAGGTGGCTAGGACCGCACAATGGCGCCAAGCGCAATCCAATCGGCCTTGGAGAGCTGGGGACGGCCGAGCTTGGCCTGGAGCAGCGCGGTCAGCGCCGGAACCGGAAAGCTCTCGACAAAGCCGTCGCCGCCGGCCACCGCCTTGCGCGCGCTCAACGCCCGCAGTTCGGCCTGCGCATCGCCGAACAGACGCGCGGCCGAGTGCAGCCTCTGCATCCGCAGTCGCAAATTCGCATTGGCGACATGAATGCAGGCGCGCAGCAGAATGCGCTCGCGGCCGCCTTGCGGCGCTGCGGCCCACACGGCCTCCAGCACCTCCTGCGCCTCCCAGAAATAGCCGCGATCGTTCAGCGCGAGCCCGTAGCGCAATGCCGGATGGCGCGCCGGCACATGGCCGCGGAAGGCCGAAGGCACCAGGGCCTTCGCGAGACGAAGCGTCTCGTCATCGGCGTCCACCTGGCCGGTCTCGCCCGGCACATAGGCCCATCGCGGCCACGGCAACGGGCCGGTCGCATGTGAAGGCACATTCATGCATGTGCCTCCGCATGTTCATGCGGCGCGTCCTTGGAGTCCCTGATCGTCGCGCAGGGCCGCGTTTGCAAATTGCTCAATCGCGTCAAGCGTCGCCCCCGGCGCTTCACGATGCGGGGAATGGCCCGCGTCTGAAATGACTTTAAAATCGACCGGACAATAACACTCTTCCTGCGCAATTTCGACCTGGCGCAGTGTCCCATATTGGTCGTCGACACCTTGCAGGACCATGACGGGAACGCGGATGTAGGCGAGATATTCCGAGATGTCCCAGTCGCGGAATTTCGGGTCGAGCCAGGCGCCGTTCCAGCCAAGGAAGGCATTGTCGACGTCCTTGTGCCAGCGCGCGAGCTTTGTCTTGAGGTCCGTGGTCTCGTAAGCCGTCTTGATCGCGGCGATCGATTTGACCGAGATGTCCTCGACGATGAAATGCGGTGCGATCAGCACGAGGCCGTTCAGGCGATGATCCTGATGCGCGCCGGCATAGATCGTCGCGATCGAGGCGCCGTCGGAATGGCCGAGCAACAGGCCGCGCTTGAAGCCGATTGCATCGAACAGTTTCGGCAGCACGTCCAGCGCCTCGCGCTGCATGTAATCGAGCGGCCGCGGCAGCGTGACCGGGCTCGACTGGCCGTAGCCAGCGCGCGAATAGACGAAGATGCCGGCGGACGTCGCCTGCTGCAGCTTCTCGGGGAAGTCGCCCCAGAGGCCGACCGAGCCGAGGCCTTCATGCAGCATGACGATGGTGGGCGCGTCCGCGACTTGCGGCGCCAGCCATTTATATTCGAGACTGGTGCTTCCGATGCTGAGGAAGCCGGTGGGGGTGAGGTTGGTCATGGTCTCGTTTCCATTCATTCCGTCATTCCGGACAACTCGCAAAGCGAGCTGATCCGGAATCTCGAGATTGCAGTCCATGGCTCGAGATTCCGGGTTCGCGCTTCGCGCGCCCCGGAATGACGGAGCCACTCAATTCGTCCCATCCCGCAACTTGAACCGCTGGATCTTTCCCGTCGCGGTCTTCGGCAAGGACTCCACCACATCGATCCAGCGCGGATATTTCCACGGGCCGATCTTCTGCTTGACGTGCTCCTTCAGCATCTCCTGCAGCTCCGTCGTTTTCGCACCAGGGCGCAGCACGACGTAGGCCTTCGGCTTCAAGAGCCCTTCCGGATCGGCCTCGGGCACGACGGCGGCTTCCAGCACCGCCGGATGCGTGATCAGCGCGCTCTCGACCTCGAAGGGCGAGACCCAGATGCCGGAGACCTTGAACATGTCGTCGGCGCGGCCGCAGAAGGTGTAGCGGCCGTCCGCGTCGCGGATGTATTTGTCGCCGGTGCGGGTCCACGGCCCCTCGAAGGTGCGGCGGCTCTTGTGACGCTGGTTCCAGTAGCCCTCGCCGGCCGAGGGCGCATCGACCAGGAGCTCACCGACCTCGCCGTCGGCGACGTCCTGGCCGGCCTCGTTGACCAGCCGCACCGCATAGCCGGGCACCGGCTTGCCGGAGGAGCCGTATTTGATGTCGCCGGGCGCATTCGAGAGGAAGATGTGCAACAGCTCGGTCGAGCCGACGCCGTCGAGAATGTCGACGCCGAAACGCGCCTTCCAGCTGTTGCCGACGGATTCCGGCAGCGCCTCGCCGGCCGAGGTGCAGATGCGCAAACTCTTGCCGCCGCGCTCGCCCTTCATCGCCTCGTCGTTGAGCATCGCCGCGAACAGCGTCGGCACGCCGTAGAAGATCGAGGGATTGTAGCGGTTCATCAGGTCGAACATGCGCGCCGGCGTCGGCCGCTCGCTGTTGAGGATCACGGTGGCGCCGACCGACATCGGGAAGGTCAGCGCGTTGCCGAGGCCATAGGCGAAGAACAATTTTGCCGCGGACAGGCACACGTCGCTCTCGCGGATGCCGAGCACCTGTTTGGCGTAAGTGTCCGCCGTTGCCTGCAGGTTCGAATGCAGATGGCGCACGCCCTTGGGCATGCCGGTCGAGCCTGATGAGTAGAGCCAGAACGCGGGCTCATCCGGGTGCGTCGCTGCAGTGGTGAACTGATCGCTTTCGCCCGCGATCTCTTCAGCAAATTGCTTGTGGCCGTTCTGCTTGGCGCCGGAGACGACGACATGCTCGAGATCCGGCATGCGGCCGACCACGTCCTTGATGACGGGGTAGAGCGCTTCCGACACGAACAGCACGCGCGCGCGGCAGTCGGCGAGGATGTAGGCGTATTGATCTGATGTCAGCAGCGTGTTGAGCGGCACCGGCACGATGCCGCCGCGGATCGCGCCCAGGAACACGATCGGGAAATCGACCGTATCAAGCATGATCATCGCCACGCGCTCTTCGCGGCGGACGCCGAGCCGTCGCAGCATGTTGGCGGCGCGCCGGGTCTCGCGCTGGAGCTCGCCATAGGTGAGCCGCGAGACGGTGTCGTCGAAGACGAGCCTGCCTCCCCTGCCCTCCTCGACGTTGCGGTCGAGCAGCCAGGTCACCGCGTTATAGGATCCCTCGCTCACGGACATCTCTCCCGAATTTAGAATTATAATTCATAGAAAGACACTCCGGCGGCTTGCTGTCAATGCCAGCAGGCACTATGTTTCATTAAAACGCGCCGCAGGACCTTCTTTCAAGAAGGCATCCGTAAAGAAGGCTCATGACCGACAGTCCCGACGCCGAATCCCGCTTTCTCGAACAGCTCGGCCAGCGTGTGCGCACCATGCGCGCGCTGCGCGGCATGTCGCGAAAGGTGCTCGCCAAGGTATCAGGAATTTCGGAGCGCTACATTGCGCAGCTCGAGAGCGGCAAGGGCAACGTCTCCATCGTGCTCCTGCGACGCGTCTCCGACGCGATGGGCGCGCATCTCGAAGACCTGCTGCCCTCGGCAGACCCGACGCCGGACTGGCAGATGTTTCGCGACCTCTTGCGCAAGGCGACGCCGGCGCAGATCGCGCAAGCAAAAGATCTGCTCACTGGGGGCAGCGCATCAGCGCCGCGGCGTGCGCCGTTCTGCGGCATTGCGCTGATCGGCCTGCGCGGCGCCGGCAAATCCACGCTCGGCCGGATGCTGGCGAAGAAGATCGGCTGGAGCTTTGTCGAGCTCAACAAGGAGGTCGAGCAGCAGAACGGGCTCTCGGTCGCCGAGATCATCGCGCTCTACGGCCAGGAAGGCTTTCGCCGCATGGAGCAGGCGGCGCTGCAGCAGCTGCTCGCGCGCAACGAGCTGATGGTGCTGGCGACCGGCGGCGGCATCGTGTCGGAGCCTTTGACCTTCGACCAGATCCTGACCTCGTTCTACACGATCTGGCTTAAGGCCGAGCCGGAAGAGCACATGGCCCGCGTCCGCCGCCAGGGCGACCTGCGTCCAATGGCGGATGATCGCTCGGCGATGACGGAGCTGCGCAACATCCTGCTCAGCCGCGAGCCGCTGTATTCGCGCGCGACCGCGGTGGTGGACACGGCGGGGCTTTCGGTCGACGCCGCAGCCGCACGGCTGATCGACGCGGTCCGGCCTGTGCTGCAGAACGAAGCGCGCAGCTTCGGGCTGCGGAGCGTGGCGTTGTAGCTCTCCGCTGTCGTCCCGGCCTAGTGCGCAATTGCGCACGGGCGCCGGGACCCATACCGCGTGATCCATCGATTGTGGTCGCTGCCAATCCCGAACGACTAGCCTTCGCAAAACTTCTCCCTGTGGTTGATGGGGTGGACGGCCCCCTACGGCATCAGTGTGCCAGAATGAGGTTGTTGCAAATCTCAGACAAGGGAGCCGTCCGTGAGCGAGATTATCCGAATTGGGATCGATACGTCGAAGCATATTTTTCAACTGCATGGGGTGGACGCGGCGGAGCGGCCAGTGCTGCGCAAGCGGCTGACGCGCAAGCAGATGCTGGAGTTTTTTGCCAAGCTGCCGGCGACGCAGGTGGGGATGGAGGCCTGCGGCGCGGCGCATTACTGGGCGCGGGAGCTGGGCAAGCTGGGCCACGAAGTGAAGTTGATGGCGCCACAGCACGTGAAGCCCTATGTCAAGCGCAACAAGAACGACGGGCGCGACGCTGAGGCCCTGTGCGAGGCGATGAGCCGGCCGACGATGCGGTTCGTGCTGGTGAAGAGTGCCGAGCAGCAGGCCGCGTTGATGCTGACGGGCTTGCGCGAGCAGATGATCGCCCGGCGCACCCAGCTTAGCAACATGATCCGCGGCTATGCGGCTGAGTTCGGGATCACGGCGGCCAAGGGGCTCAGCCAGGTCGAGCCGCTGTTGGCGCAGATCGCGCAAGACGAAAGCGTGCCGGAACTGGCGCGCGATCTGTTGGCGCAGCAGGGCCGCCAGTACGCGCAGTTACAGGAGGAACTGAAGACAATCGAAGCCAGGCTGAAGGCCTGGCACCGTGCCAACCCGGACAGCCGGCGCCTTGCAGAGATTCAAGGGATCGGGCCGATCGGTGCGCCTGAGCTGATCATGAAGACGCCGGATCCGCACGCGTTCAGCTCCGCAAGGCATTATGCGGCCTGGATTGGGCTGACTCCGAAAGACCATTCCACTGCCGGCAAAACCCGTCTCGGCAAGATCACCCGTGCTGGAGACGAGCGGCTGCGCAGTGTCTTGGTGGCGGGAGCGACCGCCGTGATCAAGCAGGCCATGTGCGGCCGCGGTCATCCGTCACCTTGGCTGTTGGCCCTGCTCAAGCGCAAGCCGCCCAAGCTCGCAGCCGTGGCGCTCGCCAACAAGAATGCCCGCATCGCCTGGAAGCTGATGGTGACGGGGGAGAGATACGACGGCGCTCGGATGCGGGCTGCATCCGCGGCTGCCGCCTAAGGGAGATCAGCCGATCGGGTTCGCCCGACCGGCCGAGCCGGAGCTGCAAGAGGAGTAGATGGTAGGATCGATCGATCCGAGGTGCGAGACATCCCGTGGGACCCATCGGCCGAACCCAGGTCGCGTGGTTGATTGGAGCTCGCGTCGCGGAAACCATCTTGGCCAGCGGTTCAAATCAACCGCACCAACAGGCCGGACATATGGATGCAAGCGATCCGATCAGACCGCCAAGCCTCTTGTGCCACGGGGGCCGTCCACATATGGGTCCCGGATCTGCGCGCGCTTAAGGCGCGCTTGTCCGGGGCGACGGCGGAGGATTTTGCGCGACCTCCAGCAACACTATATCAACGCCCAACAGAAATCCTTGGGACCAACGATGACCGATAGCGACGTCACCATCTCCATGTTCGAGCGGATCGGCGGCCGTGCCACGATCGATCGTCTCGTCGACCGCTTCTACGAGCGGATGGATACGCTGCCGGAAGCGCAGATCATCCGCACCATGCATGCGGCCGATCTCGGCCTGATCAGGGACGTGCTGAAGCGCTATCTCACCGAATGGACCAGCGGCCCGCGGCTCTATACCCCTGAGAAGGGACATCCGCGGCTGCGGCAGCGGCACATCGGCTTTGCCATTGGGGACGCCGAGCGCGACGCGTGGATGCTCTGCATGCGCGGCGCGATGGAAGAGACGGTGACAGATGGCGCCGCGCGGCGGGATCTCGACAAGGCGCTGTCCGGTCTTGCCGACTGGATGCGCAACCGGCCGTGAGGCTGCTCACCGGGAGGTAGCCCGTACTTCCGACGCGGCTAGATCGACCAGTAATTTGGATGCTGGTAGGGCCGCGAGCGGTCGCCCCAATCGAATTCCTCGCCATCGACTTCGCAGGGGCCGCTGCTCAATTGCTCCGGCGTCAGATCGACCTGGAAGGCCTGACGTCCCGGATCATATTTCAGCGCGCTCCACTGCACGGGATAGTGGTGGTGCGTACCGAGCAGCCTACCGGTCTTGATCACGGCGTAGGCGACCGTTCCACTTACCTTGTCGAGCATCAATCGTTCGACCGTGCCGAGCTTCGTGCCGTCGCACCCGTAGACGGCGACATGCTCGACGCGATCACTGGGAACCATGGTGTGTTGCATGGCGTGCTCCCTGGTGTTGTTCGGAACGCATTATAGCACGGGTGGCGGAAATGGAGGCGGATTAGCGTCGGCGCAGGCCTGTTCTTGCGTTGCACCCACGCAGCTACAGCAATTGCGAACGCACCGCCTCCGCGCCCTCCCCTCAACAGCGGCAGGAAGCGATCGATCAGTTTCTGCGCCGGCACGCGATCGACATGGGCACCCATGTTGATGGCGGCGACGATCACGTCGTCGTAGCGACGGACGGGAACCGAGATCGAGCGGAAATGCGATTCGGCCTCGCGGTCGACCAGCGCATAGCCCTGTGCGCGATCGGCGGCAATGCGCGCGAGCAGCGCCTTCGGGTCGGTCACCGTCTGCGGCGTCAGCGCCTCCCGCTTCATCGCCGTCAGGCGCGCGGCGAGATCGGCATCGTCGAGCCGGCCGAGCATGGCGCGGCCGACCGAGGTGCAGAAGGCCGGCAGTCGGTAGCCGATTTCCAGCCCACCCGAGAACATGCGCGCCGGACTGCTGCGGGCGATGAACACGACGTCGTCGCCATCAAGCACTGCGAGCGAGGAGATCTCATTCGCCGCGGTCGCGACGCGATCGAGCACCGGCTGGAGCACGGCCACGAGCTGATTGGAGCGCAGATAGGACGCCGCCAGCGTCAGCACATGCGGCGTCAGCGAGAACAGTTTGCCGTCGCCACTGACAAAACCGCCACGCTGGAGCGTGAACAGCATGCGCCGCGCGGTCGCGCGCGGAAGATCGGCAGCGCGGGCGAGATCGCTCAGCGTCATCGGGCCTGCGGTCGTGCCAAAGCACTGAAGCAGGCGCAGGCCGCGGTCGAGGGCCTCGACGAAATCCGTCGGGCGCTCGTCACTCTCGCTCCGCTTCAGCTTGGGCATGGCGCCGGGACAATCCTGCAAAATAGTGCTTGCTGCCGATCCAAGGCATGTCATAATTCGCCCATTCGTTCAATAGGCGAACATAACGCCTCTCCAGAAAAAGGACGCGACCGCCATGATGAGCCAGGAGCAGAACGACCTGATCACCCGCACCGGGCCGAAGGACCCCTGCGGCAAGCTGATGCGGAGCTACTGGCAGCCGGCGGCGCTGGTCGACGAACTGGAGGGCGCGCGGCCGATCCGTCCCGTAAAACTGCTCGGCGAGAACCTGGTGCTGTTCCGTGACGAGACCGGGCGCTACGGCCTGATCGACCGCCACTGCGCCCATCGCGGCGCCGACCTCGCCTTCGGACGGCTCGAGCATGGCGGCCTGCGCTGCGCCTTCCATGGCTGGCTGTTCGACGCCACCGGCCAGTGCATCGAGACGCCGGCCGAGCCGAAGGATTCAAAGCTCTGCCAGAACATCCGCCAGCGCTCCTATCCCGTGGTGGAGAAAAGCGGCATCCTCTGGGCTTATCTCGGCGAAGGCGAGCCGCCCGCATTCCCGGAGCTCGACTGTTTTGTTGCGCCCGGCACGCACACGTTCGCCTTCAAAGGCCACATGGCCTGCAACTGGCTGCAGGCGCTGGAGGTCGGCATCGATCCCGCGCACGCCTCCTACCTGCATCGCTTCTTCGAGGACGAAGACACCTCGACCGCCTATGGCAAGCAGTTCCGCGGCGCCTCCGCCGGCAGTGATCTGCCGATGACGAAGATCCTGCGCGAATACGACCGCCCGATCATCAATGTCGAGCACACCGAATACGGCCTGCGGCTGATCGCACTGCGCGAGATCGACGAGGAGCGGACGCATGTGCGCGTCACCAACCAGCTGTTCCCGCACGGCTTCGTCATCCCCATGAGCACGGAGATGACGATCACGCAGTGGCACGTGCCCGTCGACGACGAGAACTGCTACTGGTACGCGATCTTCACCAGCTACACCAACCCGGTCGACAAGCAGAAGATGCGCGACCAGCGGCTCGAGCTCTATGAGCTGCCCGACTACAAGTCGCGCAAGAACAAGACCAACGATTACGGCTTCGATCCGCACGAGCAGGCGACCGAGACCTATACCGGCATGGGCAACGACATCAACGTCCACGACCAGTGGGCGGTGGAATCGATGGGCGCGATCCAGGACCGTACCAAGGAGCATCTCGGCCAGAGCGACAAGGCGATCGTGCAATATCGCCGCCTGCTTCGGCAGGAGATCGAGAAGGTTTCTAGCGGCGAAAGGCCGATGCTGTTCCTGGACGAGACAAACGCACGCAGCATCCAGGGCCCCGCGACCATGGACGGCATCGGGCCGACGCGGGGCTGGGAAACCTACTGGATGGAGGTCGACGTCAAACGCCGCCGCGGCGCACCGTGGACCGCACCGGTGCCAAAGGAGATCGCGGACAACGTGCATCGGCTGACGGCGGCGGAGTGACGTGCGTGCACGGACCCCGTAGGGTGGGCAAAGGCGCAAAGCGCCGTGCCCACCATGTTTCCGTGCGGACGATAGACACGGTGGGCACGCTTCGCTTTGCCCACCCTACGGCAGTTGAGGGAGTGATGAAGTGACTTTCGTCGCGCGCCATGCGCTGTGGTCGGATGAGCAGAAGGACGCGGCGGCGCGCATGCGCCGCATCGTCGAGGACAAGAACCTCGAGGTCATCCGCCTCGCCTTCCCCGACCAGCACGGCATTTTGCGCGGCAAGACCATCGTCGCCTCCGAGGCGATCGCCTCGCTGGAAAGCGGCTGCTCGATCACCACCACCATGCTCGCCAAGGACACCTCGCACCGCACGGTGTTTCCGGTGTTCACGTCGGGCGGCGGGTTCGGCATGAAGGAGATGGAGGGCGCAGCCGACGTGCTGATGGTCGCCGATCCCACCACCTTTCGCGTGCTGCCCTGGGCGCCGACCACGGGCTGGGTGCTCTGCGACCTCTATTTCAACGACGGCCGTCCCGTGCCGTTCGCGACGCGCGGGCTCTACAAGCGCGTGCTCGATGATCTCGGCGCGCGCGGCTACGATTTCGTCGCCGGGCTCGAGGTGGAATTCCACATCTTCCGGCTCGACGACCCGCATATGCGCGCGGAGGACGCGAGCCAGCCCGGCACGCCGCCGTCGGTGAGCCTGCTCAGCCACGGCTATCAATACCTCACCGAGCAGCGTTTCGATCAGATGGAGCCGGTGCTGGAGATTCTGCGGCGCGACATCGTCGCGCTCGGCCTGCCCTTGCGCTCGGTCGAGGTCGAGTTCGGCCCGAGCCAGTGCGAATTCACTTTCGCGCCGAAGAGGGGCCTGGAGCCCGCCGACAACATGGTGCTGTTCCGCAGCGCCGTGAAGCAGATTGCCCGCCGCCACGGCTATCACGCTACCTTCATGTGCCGGCCGAAACTGCCGAACGTGTTTGCAAGCGGCTGGCATCTGCACCAGTCGATCGTCTCGCGCACGAGCGGCGAGAACCAATTCATGGCCAAGGAAACTGCCAAGGACGGTACCGAGCCGCTCAGCGCGTTCGGCAAGTCCTACCTCGCCGGCCTGCTCGACCACGCCCGCGCGTCGACCGTGTTCACCACACCGACCATCAACGGCTACAAGCGCTATCGCTCCTATTCGCTGGCGCCGGACCGCGCGATCTGGGGCCGCGACAACCGCGGCGTGATGATCCGGGTGCTCGGCGGCGCCGATGATGCCGCCACGCGCCTTGAGAACCGCATCGGCGAGCCCGCCGCCAATCCCTATCTCTACATGGCTTCGCAGATTCTCTCAGGCCTCGACGGCGTCGACCGCAAGCTCGATCCCGGCCCATCGGCCGATACGCCCTACGAGACCAAGGCACCGTTGCTGCCGAAGTCGCTGCGCGACGCCGTCACCGCACTGAAGGACGACCCGTTCTTCCGCGAAAAGTTCGGGGCGGAATTCGTCGACTACTACACCCACATCAAGAACGCCGAGATCGACCGATTCCTGTCTGAAGTAACCGACTGGGAGCATCGGGAATATTTCGAGATGTTCTGAACAAGTCCGGTTCAATCCGGCACCGGTGACTTACTTCAGCTGAATCGTGTCGACCCGACCACACGGGACACAAATATAGGCGTGCACCGGAGGCAACGTGACTATTCCCGGTAGTGTCGCCAAGAACTTCATTGGCCTCCCGCATTTTGAGCAGATGAGGATCGGCGGGTTCTCTTCGCGATCGGAGCCCATTCAATAACCAAGCCTGAAAGCGCCGCACGATACTGCCGCGCCGCGCGCACTTCATCTCGGGAGAACTACCGGCCTCTATCGGAATCCGGACGCGCCTCAACCCGATGCATTGCTCACACGCCTGTGAGGCGACTTCATCCGGAATGTTCCGACGACATCGCGCCGTCCCGGACGAAGCCATTTTCTCCATGCCGCGAAAAACGCCGGAAAGGCGCGTGGTCTATGAGTTCACTGCGTGATCAACAACGGAGTTCGGTCATGTGGGGTCGATTGTTCAGCCTGATCTATCGCCTGTCCTGCCGGGCAACCCTGATCGAGATCGGGATGCATCGCTTCACGCGTTAGCCGCCGGTGCACGCGAATGGGTAAGACGGATTGACCAGATGATGAGGGCTATCATGCGCAAGCTGATCCTGATCGCAGCAATGTCGCTGCTCGCAACCGGGGCTCACGCCGGCGGTTCGCGGAGCCTGAGCCTGGCAGCCAGCAGTGCCAGCCAGCAGGCGGAGCAGCCCGCCACCACGGCGGCGCCGCCACAGACCACCCAAGCCTCGCCGGCGCCGCAGACGACGAATGCGCAGACGGCGACGACCGCGCCCACGTCAACAGCGACGGGCGCGCCGGCAGCATCGACAGCGCCGGCCACAGCAGCTCCGGCTGCCGCAACGCCAGCCCGGCCCGCCGCGGCGCCGGCGGCGACGAGGACCGAAACCGCCAAGCCGAAGCGCCGGCAGCCGTCCACCGAGGCGCGGGTGATCCGCGAGCTGCATCGGCATGGGATTTATTGGTAGTTGATTGGCAAAGCTACCTCCCCAACGTCGTCCCGGCGAAGGCCGGGACCCATATGTGGACGGCCCCCGTGGCACAAGAGGCTTGGCGGTCTGATCGGATCGCTTGCATCCATATGTCCGGCCTGTTGGTGCGGTTGATTTGAACCGCTGGCCAAGATGGTTTCCGCGACGCGAGCTCCAATCAACCACGCGACCTGGGTTCGGCCGATGGGTCCCACGGGATGTCTCGCACCTCGGATCGATCGATCCTACCATCTACTCCTCTTGCAGCTCCGGCTCGGCCGGTCGGGCGAACCCGATCGGCTGATCTCCCTTAGGCGGCAGCCGCGGATGCAGCCCGCATCCGAGCGCCGTCGTATCTCTCCCCCGTCACCATCAGCTTCCAGGCGATGCGGGCATTCTTGTTGGCGAGCGCCACGGCTGCGAGCTTGGGCGGCTTGCGCTTGAGCAGGGCCAACAGCCAAGGTGACGGGTGACCGCGGCCGCACATGGCCTGCTTGATCACGGCGGTCGCTCCCGCCACCAGGACGCTGCGCAGCCGCTCGTCTCCAGCACGGGTGATCTTGCCGAGACGGGTTTTGCCGGCAGTGGAATGGTCTTTCGGAGTCAGCCCAATCCAGGCCGCATAATGCCTTGCGGAGCTGAACGCGTGCGGATCCGGCGTCTTCATGATCAGCTCAGGCGCACCGATCGGCCCGATCCCTTGAATCTCTGCAAGGCGCCGGCTGTCCGGGTTGGCACGGTGCCAGGCCTTCAGCCTGGCTTCGATTGTCTTCAGTTCCTCCTGTAACTGCGCGTACTGGCGGCCCTGCTGCGCCAACAGATCGCGCGCCAGGTCCGGCACGCTTTCGTCTTGCGCGATCTGCGCCAACAGCGGCTCGACCTGGCTGAGCCCCTTGGCCGCCGTGATCCCGAACTCAGCCGCATAGCCGCGGATCATGTTGCTAAGCTGGGTGCGCCGGGCGATCATCTGCTCGCGCAAGCCCGTCAGCATCAACGCGGCCTGCTGCTCGGCACTCTTCACCAGCACGAACCGCATCGTCGGCCGGCTCATCGCCTCGCACAGGGCCTCAGCGTCGCGCCCGTCGTTCTTGTTGCGCTTGACATAGGGCTTCACGTGCTGTGGCGCCATCAACTTCACTTCGTGGCCCAGCTTGCCCAGCTCCCGCGCCCAGTAATGCGCCGCCCCGCAGGCCTCCATCCCCACCTGCGTCGCCGGCAGCTTGGCAAAAAACTCCAGCATCTGCTTGCGCGTCAGCCGCTTGCGCAGCACTGGCCGCTCCGCCGCGTCCACCCCATGCAGTTGAAAAATATGCTTCGACGTATCGATCCCAATTCGGATAATCTCGCTCACGGACGGCTCCCTTGTCTGAGATTTGCAACAACCTCATTCTGGCACACTGATGCCGTAGGGGGCCGTCCACCCCATCAACCACAGGGAGAGGTTTGGCGAAGACTGGTCGCCCGGTACTGATACTGACCGCAGCCGATAGATCACGCGGTATGGGTCCCGGCCTTCGCCGGGACGACACCGGAGTGCGAGGCGAGCATCCGCTCCTCACCTCGCCGTCGAGACCGCTAAATCCCCAAATACTTGTGCTGCAGATCCGGCTCGGCCATCAGCTCGTTGGAGGTGCCGCTCCACACCGTCTTGCCGCGCTCGATGATGTAGTGGCGGTCGCAGATGCGGGCGAGGTGGTCGACGTTCTTGTCGACGACCAGGATCGACTGTCCGCGGCTCTTGAGCAGCGACAGGCAGTTCCAGATTTCTTCGCGGATCAGCGGCGCGAGACCCTCGGTCGCTTCATCCAGGATCAGCAGTTTCGGATTGGTCATCAGCGCGCGCCCGATCGCGAGCATCTGCTGCTCGCCGCCGGAGAGCTGGTTGCCCATGTTTGCGGCGCGCTCGGCAAGGCGGGGGAACAGGGAGTAGATCGCGGCCAGCGTCCACGGATTACTGCTGCCGAAACGGTCAGCGGCGGCTGCGACCAGGTTCTCGCGCACGGTGAGATTCGGGAAGATCTGCCGCCCCTCAGGGACCAGGCCGACGCCGAGTTTTGCAATTCTGTAGGACGGCAACTGCCGAACCTCGGCGCCGGCAAAGCGGATCGTGCCGGCGCGTGCGGGCGTCAGGCCCATGATCGAGCGGATGGTCGTGGTCTTGCCCATGCCGTTGCGGCCCATCAGCGAGACCATCTCGCCCGAGCTGATCGACAGCGACAGGCCGAACAGCACCTGGGACAGGCCATAGCAGGTCTCGATGCCGTCGACCTCGAGCAGCGTGTCAGCCATGGTGCGTCACCACATGCTGATCGCCGAGATAGGCGCGCTTGACCTCTTCATTGGCACGGATCGCGGCCGGATCGCCGGAGGCGATGACGCGGCCATAGACCAGAACCGAGATGCGGTCGGCCAGCGCGAACACCGCCGGCATGTCGTGCTCGACCAGCACGATCGAGACCTCCTTGCGCAGTTCCTGGAGCAGTTGCACCATGCGCTGCGATTCAGTCACACCAAGGCCCGCCATGGGCTCGTCGAGCAGCAGGAGCTTCGGCTTGCTTGCGAGCGCAACCGCAAGTTCGATCTGGCGACGCTCGCCATGGCTGAGCCTGTTCACCAGGACATCGGCGCGATGGCCGAGACCGACGCGATCGAGCGCGGCGTGGGCGGCATCGCGCAGGCCCTTCTCCTTGCGCGCGTTGGCGAAGAAGCGGAACGAGGTGCCGGCATGGGCCTGTGCCGCCAGCGCGACATTGTCCGCGGCAGTGAAGTCGAGCAGCAGCGAGGTGATCTGGAACGAACGGGCGAGGCCGAGCGCGCAGCGGCGATAGGCCGGCAAGTATGTGATGTCGCGCCCCGCCAGCGAGACGCTGCCGGAATGCGGTTCGAGATGCCCGGTGAGCTGGCTGATCAGCGTGGTCTTGCCGGCGCCGTTCGGGCCGATGATGGCATGCAGCTCGCCGGCCGCGACGTCGAGCGAGACGTTATCGGTCGCGACGATGCCGCCGAAGCGGCGCACCAGCTTTTCGACGCGGAGCAAGGGTTCAGCCACGGCCAGCCCTCCCGAGCACGCCCATGATGCCGCCGCGGCCGAACAGCACGATCAGCAGCAGCAGCGGTCCCATGATCATCGCCCAGTATTCGGTGATCTGCGACAAAAACTCTTCCAGCAGCAGGAACACCACCGCGCCCATGATCGGGCCAAACAGCGTGCCCATGCCCCCCAAAATCACCATGACCATGAGATCGCCGGAGCGCGTCCAGTACATCACGGCCGGGCTGACGAAGTCGGTGTTGTTGGCGAGCAGCGCGCCGGCAAGGCCGCACATGGTGCCCGAGATGACGAAGCAGACCAGCTGGTAACGCTTGGCCGGGAAGCCGATCGCTTGCATGCGCTGCTCGTTGGAGCGCAGCCCCTGCACGACGAGGCCGAAACGCGAATTGACGATGCGCCAGATCAGGAAGATGACGGCGAACAAGCAGGCGAGGCAGAGATAATAGAACTGCGTGCGGTCCGACAGGTTGATCAGCCCGGAGAAATCGCTGCGCTTGTAGACGGTGAGGCCGTCATCGCCGCCGTAGCGCGCCAGACCCGAGGCAACGTAGTAGGCCATCTGCGCAAAGGCCAGCGTGATCATGATGAAATAGACGCCGCGGGTACGCAAGGAGAGCGCACCAATCACGAGCGCATAGATGGCGGACGCCGCGAGCGCGACTGGGAACTGGATGAAGCCGGAACCGACGCCTTCCTGCGCCAGCATGCCGACGGCATAACCGCCGATGCCGAGATAGGCGGCGTGGCCAAAACTCATCATGCCGCCAAAACCCATGATGAGGTTGAGGCTCGCCGCCGCCAGCGCCAGGATGACGATGCGGGTGAACAGCGTCAGGATGAAGACGTTGCCGGACAGGGACGAATAGAGCGGCAGCAGCACGAGGCTCGCCAGCATCAGGGCCGTGACGGCCTTGCTCACGCTCAAACTCTTCATCGACGGTTGGCCGGAAACAGCCCCTCCGGCCGCACCACCAGCACGATCGCCATCAGGAGGTAGATCAGCATGGAGGACAGCGCGGGCGCGGCGGTGGAGGCAGCGGCGCCGCTCAGCACCTGCCGCAGCAGATTGGGTAGGAAGGCGCGGCCGAGCGTGTCGATCATGCCGACGAAGATCGCGGCCAGGAACGCGCCGCGGATCGAGCCGATGCCGCCGATCACGATGATGACGAAGGCGAGGATCAGGATGTTCTCGCCCATGCCGATCTGCACGGTGAGAATCGGCGCCTGCATCAGGCCGGCAAGGCCGGCAAGCGCGGCCCCTAAGCCGAACACCAGCGTGTAGAGCAGCTTGATGTTGATGCCGAGTGCGCCGATCATCTCGCGGTTGGAGGCGCCGGCGCGGATCAGCATGCCGATGCGGGTGCGCATCACGCCGAGATAGAGCAGCAGCGCGACCAGCATCGCCACGGCGATGATGGCGAGCCGATAGGCGGGATAGTGAATGCCGGGCAGGATCGGCACCGGCACCGTGAGCCAGGCCGGCAGCGGCAGCGCAAGGCCCGCCGGGCCCCAGATCAGCCGCACGGCTTCATTGAAGAACAGGATCAGGCCGAAGGTCGCGAGCACGTGGTCGAGATGGTCGCGGCCGTAGAGATGCCGCAGCGCCGTCACCTCGAGCACGATGCCGAGCACCAGCGTGGCCCCGAGTGCCATCAGCGCACCGAGCAGGAAGCTGCCGGTCCAGGCCGCGAAGGTCGCGGCGAAATAGGCGCCCATCATGTAGAGCGAGCCGTGCGCGAGGTTGACGAGATCCATGATCCCGAACACCAGCGTCAGGCCGGCGGCGAGCAGGAACAGGAGCAGGCCGAACTGCAATCCGTTCAGGAACTGTTCGACGACGAGCAGCATCAAAACTCTTTCAGGCGCACGCAGCGTCGCGCCGATGTTCGAACACAGTCGCCATCAGTGAAAGAGCTCCCCCCGCCTCTTCAAGGCCGAAAAATGGGTAATGGCAGTATCGTTCCGAGGCAAGAGCGATTCGACTCCAAACATGCACTTTGTTGCATCCCGGCACATGCGGCCGAGACGCGCCTCGCAATGCAAAAAGGCTGCCGCGCCGGATGGGGCAACCTGCCGCACCCAAACGGCATCACCCTCCCCCCGACTGTTCAGACCGGGGAGAGGGTGCGAACGCCGTTGAAGCAAGGAAGGATGCGTCTAGTGCGACGTCATCTGTTGGGGGAAATCGTCCGGCTCGGCGAGCATGCTGTTGACCGTCGAAGCCTCCAGTGCCGCCATCCGGAAGAGATAGGCGAGCGTCGTCAGTCCGGAGTCGTCCGCCATCTGCGCCAGCTCCATCGCCATGTCGGACATGTAGCCGAGGTTCTCGTCGTTGGTTTGCGCCATGATCTGGCTATCCCGCATCATGTTCGACATCTCAGGCGCTCTTTCGTTGCGCGGCAGCAAGACCGCAGAGGTTGGCACGGGCGACGGCATCCAGGCGCGGGCCGTCCTGCTGCACGACGGAAGTCGTGCCGATGCGATCATGCAGGGCATCGAGCGTCTCCCGACGAATGTCGATGGCGGCCGCCATGGTCCATGCATTCTCTACCAGGGCCGGCAGACCGAGCGGCGTCACGACGAAGCCGGCCTCGTGGAAGCGCGGCAACCACCAGGTCTCCATGATCGCGCTGACCTGTGCGATTCCCTGATTGAGGCAGAACTCCTGCACCGCCGCCATCAGTTGCAGGTTGAGAGCGCCGTCGCGGCGGTCGCGGACGACGAAGTAGCGCGACCACTCCCAGACCAGCGGATCCACGGGACAGCCGCACACCGCCGCCAAATGCGGGAAGATCTCGCTCATCATCGAAGGCTTGGTCGTCGGGTAGAGCCGGTGGCCGCCGACGACGCGCCGGCCCTCCAGCGCAAGCAGATAGACTGTATCCTCGTCGTCATAGGAATCGATCTCGCGGCCGTCCGGCCGGCGCAGCGTTTCCCACCGCCGCTCCTCGACGAAGATGTCATGGCGCAGCCTGAAATGCTGTTCGAGCACGTCTTCGTATAGGTGGCGATTTACCGCGGAAATTGCGTGAATCATGAAACCCCCATTCATCCTCAATGGGGGCAGAATCTGCGAAAAGACGCAGGTTCGATATTGGGAAATTTCCCAGTACGTCGCTTAGGGATTGATAATCTTGCCGCGAATCGCCAGCGCCACCGCATGCGTACGGTTGACGGCACCGAGCTTGCGCGCGGCGGTTGCAAGATGCTCTTCGGCCGTGCGCTGCGTGATGTGCAGGATCTCGCCGATCTCCCAGGCCGACTTGCCCTGCGAGGCCCACGAGATCACCTCGCGCTCGCGCGGGGTGAGACGGGTCGAGGGATACGGCGCCGGCTCGAGCAGACGGCGGATGTGGTCGAAGCCATACATCGCCATCAGGTGCAGCGCCGGCTTGCTGCGGGGATTGAGGTCGAGATGGACGCCGCCGAGCGACACCGCGGCTTCATAGCCGGTAAGCCCGTGGATCGGCACGATGAAGCCGCGCGACATGCGAAAATCGCCGGCGCGGTTCATCACCTCGGCCGCCTCGGGCTCGAGCTCGGCATCATAGGGGGCTTCGGACCACTCGAACGGGTTGACCGATTGCCGGCACAGCCGCACCACCGGATCGACGCGGTCGTAATTGTTCTGGGTATACAGGTTGAACCAGCCCGCGGGCCAGCGCTTGGCGAGCACCATCTGCGCAAAGCGCTGATCGGGATTTGGCAGCCCCGTCACGATGATGGTTTCGAAACCGAAGCGACCGAAGGCTGATTCAAGCGCATTCATCGCGTCTGGGACGGCGCGATAAGCCCCAAGGCCTTCAATGAAGTCGAGCGCCTCCCGGCCATAGTCTACGGCGGACATCGGTGCAATTCCTGACCCACGCCGTCCCGTATAGCACGTATTCGATGGCTGCCTCAATTCGCTGGTCCGTAGTTTACCGGTGGCGAGCTGCTGCGAGGCCTTAATCTACTTGTGGAAGAAGTGACGTCAAGTTACACCTAAAGGCGTAGAAAGCGGGAAAACCACGATGGACGACGAGAACATCGCCCTCAACAGCGTGCTCGGCCTGGAATTGAACCGCGTGTTTTTCGCCGTGCACGAAACGGCAAACAAGCAGAAAATCATCGAGTTCGCGCGCGAGGTGCTGCAGAGCGAGCGCGAGAAGTTGGCGGACAGCATTTTGCCCGAGGGCCCGGCGAGCTAGAACGCAGTCGCAGCAACGACGCCGATGCAACAGATCGCGCGACGATGACGCCTTTCCATTTGAACGCGCAGATTTTAGTCGAAACACTCTGACCGCGAAGTTAGGCTTCCTTTCTCCCCTTGTGAGAGTTGATGAACCCAGCCGCACTCGCGTGCCCCGGACGCAGCGCAGCGTCTCTTCGACGATGCGCTGCAGAGCCGGGGCCCATCCATTCGCAACTTCCCCTCTGGCCTTCCGGGTCCCGGCCCTGCGCCGCAACGCCAAACGCGTTGCAGCGCGTCCGGGACACGAGAGCGGCGGGCCCTCCCCCTCCACATCGACACACTTGCCGCTGGATGACAGCGCAGCTCTCGTGAGATGATCGCCGCCACGATCGTCTTTCGGATGCCAGACCATGATGACGTTGCGCCAGGTTGAAGTGATCCGTGCCGTGATGGTGACGGGCACCATTGGCGGCGCGGCGAAGCTGCTCAACGTCTCGGCGCCGGGGATCAGCCGCCTCGTCAAATACACCGAGCGCTCGCTCGGCATCCGCTTCTTCCAGCGCCAGAACGGCCGCTACTTCCCGACGCCGGAAGCCGAGAACATCTTCGAGCAGATCAACGGCGTCTACAAGAAGGTCGACGATCTCTCCGAGATCATCTCCAAGATCGGCCGCGGCGGATTGTCGGAGCTGCGCATCGGCTCGGTGCCGAGCATCTCGCAGGTCATGGTGCCGCGCGCGATCGAGCGCGTCCGCCGCCGCTATCCCGATCTCGGCATCGACATCAACATCCTCAAGCTCGAGGAAGCGATCGACTATCTCCTGCTCGGCCGCGGGGAGTGCGTCGCGATGAGCTACCGGCTGGAGCATTCCGGGCTCGACTTCATGCCTCTTGCCTCCGGCGAGCTCTATTGCATCGTGCCGCCGGGGCACGAACTCGCCGGCCGCAAGCAGGTCTCGGCCGCCGAGATCACCCGCTATCCGCTGATCGGCATCGATCCCAACGACCCTTACGGCCGGATCATGGCCGAGATGTTTGCGCGCCACCGCCTCGACTACAACATCACCATCCGCGCGCGCTTCGGCACCACGGTCTGCGCGCTGGTGAAGGCGGGCCTCGGCATCGCCATCATCGACCAGTTCACGGTGGCCCACGGCGGCTATCCCGGGATCGAGCTCTTGAAGATCACCGAGCCGACGCGGTTCGACACCTATATCGCGGTCAAGCGCGGTGCGCCGCTGTCGCTTCACGTCGAATACTTCATCGAATCCCTGCGCGCCGAGATGCGTGCGGTCGAGCCGGCCCGCGGCAACGGCAAGGCCGCCCCGGCACGCGGACGCAAGAAATAACATGATGTTAGGTTTGCAGGACAAAAGGGTAATTGTGTTAGGCAGGGGAAAGACTATCGTCGCCCCTGGAAGCCCCTTGGAATTGGGCGGATTTCCCCGCTAATGGCCGGGACCGAACGCTCCCAACGAGACGATTGCGAACCATGTCGAAGCGCGGATATGCCGCCAGCAAGAAACTCCTCACCGGCCTGATCGGCGCGCCGATCGCGCATTCCGCATCCCCTGCCATGCATGAGCGCGCCGCCGAGGCGCTCGGCCTGCGCGGCCATTACCAGCTCATCGAGGTCGCCGGCGCCGATGCCGCCGGCCTTGCCATGATGCTTGAAGGCGTGCGGCGGCTCGGCTTTGCCGGCGTCAACGTTACCTTCCCCTACAAGGAGGCTGTGGTGCCGCTGCTCGACGAGCTGGCACCGGCTGCGGCGACCATGGCGGCGGTCAACACCGTCGTCGTCAGGGACGGCCGCCTGATCGGCCACAACACCGATACGACGGGCTTTGCGCGCGCCGTCGCGCCGCTGCTGGCTTCTTCCGGAAATGCGGTGGCCGTGATCGGCACCGGCGGCGTCGGCAAGGCGATCGCCTTTGCGCTGGCGAGCCTTGAGGTGGCTGACCTCCGGATCTTCGACAGCGAGCCGGCACGCGCCGAAAAACTCGCCGCGCTGCTGGCGAAGCATGGTGGCGCACGGGTGGCTAGAAGCGTCGAGGACGCACTTCATGGCGCAACCGGCCTCATCAACGGCACGCCGGTCGGCATGCTGCCGAACCGGGACACCCCGGTCGCAGCCTCGCTGCTGCGCGAAAACCTGTGGGTCGCCGACGCCGTCTATTCGCCGCTGATCACGCCGCTGCTGGCGGCAGCCAAGGCCAAGGGCGCGAAGATCATGACCGGGCGGGAGCTTGCGATCTACCAGGCCGCCGACGCGTTCGAACTGTTCACGGGTCTTGCCCCATCGACCGAGGTCATGGGAGAGGCATTCGACGAGGTGATGGCGGCCCGAAGTTCGGCCTATCACGCAGCGTAACGGAAGCGGCCGGACACAAGGCCGCGGACAACATCAACGAAAATGGGAGGAGAGACCATGAAATCGACCCTGCTGGCAGGCGCCCTGCTTGCCTTCGCGACTGCAACCAGCGTCCACGCCCAGGCGATCAAGCTCGCCGACGTCGCCGAGCTCTCGGGCGGCGGCGCCACCGTCGGCACCAACTGGAAGAATGGCATCGACCTCGCGATCGAGGAGATCAACGCCAAGGGCGGCGTGCTCGGCCGCAAGCTCGAGGTGACCCACGCCGACTCGCAATCCAACCCCGGCGTGGCGCGCGCCCAGGTGCAGAAGGCGCTCGACGCCGAGCCCTATGTGCTGCTCGGGCCCGGCTATTCCGGCTCGGTCAAGGTGACGGCGCCGCTCGCGGCCGAAGCCGGCATCGCGCAGATCATGGGCGGTGAAGCTGCCGAGCTGACGCAAGCCGGCAACAAGTTCCTGTTCCGCACCTCGTTCGGCCAGCAGTCGTCGATGCCGAAGGTCGCAAAGTACATCCACGACGAGATGAAGGCGAAGACCGTCGCGGTGGTCTGGGTCAACAATGACTTCGGCCGCGGCGGCCGCGATGTCGTGGTCAAGGAGCTCGACCGGCTCGGCTCCAAGGTGGTTGCCGACCTCTCGACCGAAGCGGGCCAGGCCGATTTCGCCGCCGACGTCGGCAAGATCAAGGCTGCCAACCCCGATGCGGTGTTCGTCTACCTGAATGAAGAAGAGAGCGCGCGCATCCTGAAGGAGCTGAAGCGCCAGGGCGTCACCGCGCCGCTGATGGGCGAGACCACGCTGATCGGCCAGAAGGTGATCGAGCTCGCCGGCGAAGCCGCCAACGGCGCGCGCGGCCATGTCGGCCTCACCACCGACGCGCCGGTCGATTTGATCAAGGCGTTCCGCGAGAAGTTTTCCAAGAAGTACAATTACGTGCCTGACCATAACGGCCTGAAGGGCTATCTCGCCGTCTACATGGTGAAGGCCACCACCGAGAAGATGGGCAAAGTCGACCCGAAGAAGTTCGCCGATACGCTGCACGGCCTGACCATCAAGGCCGCGGACGAGCCGGGCGTCCTGATGGACGTCACCTTCAGCGACACCGGCGACATCGACCGCCAGAGCTTTCTGGTCGAGGTGGTCGAAGGCAAGCAGGTGGTGAAGCAGGTGCTGCCGAAGGTGAAGTGATCTTCGCCTCTCCCCGCGCCTGTCTCGCCGAAGCTTTAGCGAAGGCGGATGCGGGGAGAGATCTTTCGTCTCCCTCTCCCCGCCCTTCGCGGGGAGAGGGAGAAGAAAGAGAGACGGGGAGAGGGAGACGACAGAGCGGGCCCGAGGGATAGGCGAGAGGGGAACATGTCCAACCTATTCGATCTTCTGGTCGCAGGACTTGCCACCGGCGCGATCTACGCGCTGGTCGCGGTCGGCTTCACGCTGCTGTGGCAGACCTCGCAGACCATCAATTTCGCCCAGGGCGAGTTCGTGATGCTGCCGGCCTTCCTGATGCTGGCGGCGATGCATGCCGGCGCGCCGTTCTGGCTCGCCATCATCCTCGGCATCCTGCTGTCGATGATCCTGCTGGGCCTTGCCTTCAAGATGCTGCTGGTCGACCCGATGATGCGCCATGGCGTGCTGCCGCTGGCGATTGCGACCATGGCGCTCGCGATCGGCATCAAGGAGGCCGTAAAACAGTTCTTCAGCGCGGAAGCTTCGCCCTTCCCTTCGATCGTGCCGACCGGCGACATCTCCATTCTCGGTCACGCCGTGTCGCTGCAAAGCATCGGCGTCCTCGCCGTCGCAATTCTCGCCGTCCTTGGACTGACGACACTGCTGAACCGCACCTCGCTCGGCCACCAGATGCAAGCGGCGGCGCAGAACCCGACGGTGGCGCGCATCATCGGCGTGCCCGTCGAGCGCATGATCCTCTTGACCTTCCTGATCAACGCCTTCCTGGTCGCGCTGGCTTCGCTGCTGATCACGCCGATCTACCTCGCAAAATTCTCGTCCGGCGAGGTGCTGGGCCAGGCCGCCTTCATCGCCGCGATCGTCGGCGGCTTCAACCAGGTGCGCGGCGCGATCGCCGGCGGCCTCCTGATCGGCGTGCTCGACAATCTCGCGGCCGCCTATGTCTCGACGCAGTACCGCGCCGCCGTGCCGATGATCTTCCTGATCGCCGTCATCCTGTTCCGGCCGCAGGGCTTGCTCGGCCGCGCCGAGGAGCGCACCGTATGAGCGGCTTCGCCAAACCGTTGAAGATCGCGCTCGGCCTTGCCGTCATCACCGGCCTGATCTTCATCCCCATGAACTTCAACCGCTACGGCCTGTTCATCCTGAGCCAGTGGGCGGTAATGAGCATCGCCGCGATGGGTCTCAACCTCACGCTCGGCTATGCCGGCCAGGTCTCGCTGGCGCAGGGCGCCTTCGTCGGCATCGGCGCCTATGCCGCGGCGATCATGACTACCCATGGCTGGCCGCTGCCGGCGGCGATCCTTGTCGCAATCGCCCTCAGCTTCGCAGTCGGCTGGGTGCTCGGCTATCCCGCGCTGCGCGTGCAGCACCACTACCTCGCCTTCGTCACGCTCGCTTTCTCCACCCTCGCCTTCCTGGTGTTCCGCAACGAGAGCTGGCTCACCGGCGGCATTTACGGCATCTCGAATATCCCGCGTCCGCACATCTTCGGCATCGCGACCAACAAGCCGCTGCCGTTCTACTATGTCTGCCTCGGCTCGCTGGCGATCGTGTCGCTCGCGGTCTGGTGGCTGATCCGCTCGCCCTGGGGCCGCGCCTTCATGGCGCTGCGCGAAAATCCCTTGCGCGCGCAGTCGCTCGGCATCGACACGCGGCGCTACACGCTGATGGCGTTTGCGATCGGCTCGGCGCTCGGCGGCGTCGCCGGCGCGCTCTATGCGCCGCTGACGCAATATATCGACCCTGTTCCCTTCAACCTGTCGCTCTCGCTCGATCTGTTGATGATGGTGATCGTCGGCGGCGCCGGTTTCTATTTCGGCCCGTTCCTCGGCGCGATGATCGCGGTGCTGCTGCCGGAATGGCTGCGCTTCACCGAAGGCTATTATCTGATGCTCTACGCGGTCGCGGTGATGCTGCTGCTGATCTGGTCGCCGACCGGCATTTTGGGAATCCTCGATCGCTACATGGCGGCGCGGCGCACCAAGGCGGCCTCCGCGCTCCGCGCCGTCGCCAAGTCGCGCCTGGAGACGGTGCAATGAGCGCGGTCCTCGAAGTCACTGACATCAAGAAGAGCTTTGGCGGCATCCACGCCGTCAATGGCGTCAGCTTCGACGTGCGCGAGGGCGAGATCCTCGGCCTGATCGGCCCGAACGGCTGCGGCAAGTCCACGCTGTTCAACTGCATCCTCGGCCAGCTCACGCCATCAGGCGGCGAAGTGAAGCTCGACGGGCAGGTCGTCACCGGCCTGCGCCCCTCCGAGCTCAACAAGCTCGGGGTCAGCCGCACCTTCCAGCTTCTGCAGGTGTTCCCAAAACTCTCGGTGCGCGAGAACCTGATCCTCGCCGGACAGGAGCACCAGGGCAACATGGCCTCGCGCCTCGTCGGCCGCTCCGATGCCGGGCTGACGGACGCTGCGAACCAGATGATCGGCTTTTTCAAGCTCGACCATCTCGCCGACGAGCCTGCCGGCGGCCTCTCCTATGGCCAGCAAAAACTGCTCGATGCCGCCATGGCCTTCATGGGTGGCCCACGCCTGGTGCTGCTCGACGAGCCCGCCGGCGGTGTCAACCCGTCGATGCTGACGGACCTGAAGGAGCGTCTGGTCGCGATCAACCGCGAGAAGAACGCCACCTTCGTCGTGATCGAGCACAACATGGAGTTCGTGATGTCGCTTTGCTCGCGCGTCATGGTGATGGCGGAAGGCAAGGTGCTGGCGATGGGGCGGCCGGACGAGGTCCGCAAGAACCCCGCCGTGATCGAAGCCTATCTCGGGCATTGAGGAGGTCACCATGAGCGATCCGATCCTCTCGGTTCACAACCTCGTCGGCGGTTACGGCAAGATGACCATCCTGAACGGCACCACGTTTTCGGTGCCGCCGGCGACCATCACCACCATCATCGGGCCCAACGGCGCCGGAAAATCCACCGTGTTCAAGGCGATCTTCGGTCTCCTGAAGCTGCGCGAGGGCAAGATCACTTTCGCGAACCGCGACGTCACCAATCTGAGCCAGCGCGCGCTGCTCAATGCCGGCATCTGCTATGTGCCGCAGGGCCGCAACATTTTTCCGGAGCTCTCGGTCCGCAGCAACATCGAGCTTGGCGGGGTCTCGGCGGGGAAAGGCATCGACCTGCCCAAGCGGATCGAGGCAGCCCTCGACCTGTTTCCGGCGTTGCGCCACAAATCGGCGCAGCAGGCCTCGACGCTTTCGGGCGGCGAGCAGAAGCAGCTCGAGATCGCCCGCTCGCTGCTGCTCGAACCGAAGCTCGTGCTGATCGACGAGCCCTCGATTGGCCTGTCGCCGCTGATGGTGCAGCAGACCTTCGACATCCTCAAGAGCCTGCGTGACCGCGGCGTCACCATCCTGATGATCGAGCAGAACGCGCGCTCGGCGCTGGAGATCTCCGACATCGGCATCGTGCTCGAGCTCGGCCAGACCCGCATGCTCGACAAGGCAGAGCGCATCCTGAACGATCCCCGCATCGGGCAACTCTTCCTTGGGGGCGCCATGGAGGAGAGTGCGGCATGAGCGCGCGAATGCGCATTGCGGTCGCCGGCGCCGGCCTGATCGGCCGCCGCCATATCGCGCTGATCGAGGCCTCGAAGGACTGCGTGCTGTCGGGCATCGCCGACCCCTCGCCTGCCGGGAAGGATTTTGCAGAGGCCCACAATGTGCCCTGGTATGCGGATCATCGCGCACTGCTGGCGCAGGACAAGCCCGACGGCCTCGTCATCGCTTCGCCCAACACGCTGCACCTGCCGATGGCGCTCGATTGCGCGGCCGCGGACGTGCCGGCGCTGATCGAAAAGCCGGTGACGGAGACGGTTGCCGCCGCGCAGCGCCTTTGCGCGGCGGTCAAGCGAACCGGCGTGCCGATGCTGGTCGGCCATCACCGCCGGCACAATCGGATCATCAAGGCCGCACGCGAGGCCGTCACGACCGGCAGGCTCGGCCAGCTCACCGCCGTAGTCGGACTGTGGCTGCTGAAGAAGCCCGACGATTATTTCGAGGTGACGTGGCGGCGCGAGCAGGGCGGCGGACCGCTGCTCATCAATCTCATCCATGACATCGACAATCTCCGCTTCATCTGCGGCGAGATCACCGAGGTGCAGGCGCTGACCTCGAACAAGGTGCGCGGCTTCGCCGTCGAAGATACCGCGGCGCTGCTGCTGCGTTTTGCGAGTGGCGCGCTGGGAACAGTGACCGTGTCGGACGCGACGCCGGCGCCGTGGAGCTGGGAGCTCTCTTCGGGCGAGAATCCCGCTTATCCCAGGCAGGACCAGCCCTGCTACATCTTCTCCGGCACCGGCGGTTCGCTGTCCGTGCCGAACATGGAGCTGTGGTCCTATACGCAGCAGCCCGGCTGGTACGCGCCGCTGTCGCGCGAGACCGTCGCACCACCCGCATTCGATCCGCTGGTCGAGCAGCTCCGGCACTTCTGCGCGGTCATCAGGGGCCAGGAACAGCCGTTGATCACGGCCGAGGACGCGATGGGAACGCTTGCGGTCGTCGAAGCCGTCAGCGAGGCCGCGCGCACAGGCCAGACAATCTCACCGGGGCGGATCATGGAGCAGGCAGCATGAACAAGCGCTCGATCGCGACCGTCTCTCTCTCAGGGGCGCTGGACGAAAAGCTCCGCGCCATCGCCGCCGCCGGCTTTAACGCTGTCGAGATTTTCGAGAACGACCTGCTGTCGTTCGGCGCAGGCCCGCGCGATATCGCAAAGCTCTGCCGCGACCTCAATCTCGAGATCTGCGCGTTCCAGCCGTTCCGCGATTTCGAGGGCATGCCGGAGCCGCAGCGCACGCGCAACTTTGCCCGCGCGATGCGCAAGTTCGATCTGATGCAGGAGCTCGGCACCGATCTCTTGCTGATCTGCTCCAACGTGTCGCCCGCCTCGCTCGGCGGCATCGACCGCGCCGCGGACGATTTTCGCGAGCTCGGCGAGCACGCCGCGAAACGTGGCCTGCGCGTCGGCTACGAGGCGCTGGCCTGGGGCCGCCATGTCAACGACTATCGCGATGCCTGGGAGATCGTGCGCCGCGCCGATCACCCCGCCATCGGCGTCATCCTCGACAGCTTTCATGCGCTGGCCCCGGGCTTTCCCACGCGCGCGATGGCTTCGATCCCCGGCGACAAGATTTTTCTGGTGCAGCTTGCCGACGCGCCAAAACTCGAGCTCGACATCCTGTCGTGGAGCCGGCACTTCCGCTCCTTCCCCGGCCAGGGCGACCTGCCGGTCGGCGAGTTCATGCAAGCGATCGCGGCGACCGGCTATGCCGGACCGCTGTCGCTGGAGATCTTCAACGACCAGTTCCGCGCCGGCTCGGCCGCGCAGACCGCTGTCGACGGCCTGCGTTCGCTGATCCTGCTGGAGGACCAGCTTGCACCGGACTGGCCGAAATTTGCCGGCGAGCCGCTGGCCCCGAAGGCGAAGAGCGGCGGCACCGGGTTCATCGAGTTTGCCGTCAACGAGACCAAGGCCGGCGAGCTTGCCCGCCTGTTCTCGCAGCTTGGCTTCCGAAAGTCCGGCAAGCATCGCAGCAAGGCGGTGGAGCGCTGGTCGCAGGGCAAGGTCGAGCTCGTCATCAATTGCGAGACCGACGGTTTTGCGCATTCGCATTACGTCACGCATGGCCCCGGCGTCTGCGCCATCGCGCTCGACGTCGACAATGCCGGCCGTGCCATGCAGCGCGCCGAGACGCTGAAGGCGCGCACCTTCTACCAGCCGGTCGGGCCGGGCGAACTGGAGATCCCCGCCATCCACGGCGTCGGCGGCAGCCTGCTCTATTTCCTGGATCAGGCCGGCAAGAACTGGGACACCGATTTCGAACCTGTGCCGAGCGATGCAAGCGCCGACGCCCTGCTCGCCGTCGATCACATCGCGCAGTCGATGCCCTACGACGAGATGCTGTCCTGGCTGCTGTTCTACACCGGCATCCTCGACCTGAAGCGCCTGCCGCAGATGGAGATCGCCGATCCCAGGGGCCTCGTGCAGAGCCAGGCCATCATCAACGCCGACCAGAGCCTGCGCTTCGTCCTCAACGGCTCCTCCGCCAACCGCACACTGCCGGCGCGCTTCATCTCGGAATTTTTTGGCTCAGGCGTGCAGCATGTCGCGTTCTCCTGCCGGGACATCTTCGCGACGGTCGCAGAGATGCGCAAGCGCGGCGCAGACTTCCTGGACATCCCCGACAACTATTACGACGATATCGAAGCCAAATACGATCTCGCACCCGAGCTGATGGCGCAGCTGCGCGCCAACCACATCCTCTACGACCGCGAGGGCGACAGCGAGTTCTTCCAGGTCTACACCCACATCTTCGACGAGCGCTTCTTCTTCGAGATCGTCGAGCGGCGGAATTATCAGGGCTTTGGAGCAGCGAATGCCGGCATCAGGCTGGCGGCGCAAGCCCGCGAGGTGCGCCCCGCCCAGCATGCCGCGGGTGTAGGTCTTCGCCTCTCCCCGCAAGCGGGGAGAGGGGAAGAGTATCACCTCACTTCATCTTGCACTTGTCGTGGAACCGATCCTGGTCGTTCTCCACGATGGTCGCGACGGTCTTCAGCGCGAGCTGGCCTTCGGCGTCCTTGACCACGTCCTGCAGGTAGAAATTCTGGATCGGGATGTGATTGTTGCCGTACTTGAACGGACCGCGCACCGATTTGAAGTTCACCTTCTCCATCTCGGCCTTCATTTCGTCCTTCTTGGAGGTGTCGCCCTTCACGGCGACGACGGCGCTGTTGATCAGGTTCGCGGCGTCATAGGACTGCGCGCCGTAGAAGGTCGGGCGCAGGCCGGTATGCTTCTTGCGGTAGTCGGCGACGAACTTCTTGTTCTCGTCATTGGGCAGGTCGTTGACCCATTGCTGCGCGCCGGGCACGCCGAGCGCGTTGTCCTTCTGCAGCGGCAGCGACAATTCGTCGATCGTGAAGGCAGTGTAGAGCGGGATCTGCTGCTTGATGCCGGCCTGCGCATATTGGTTCAGGAACTGGACGCCGGCGGCGCCCGGATAGAACACGAAGATCGACTCGGCCTTGGAGTTCTTGGCCTTGGTGAGCTCGGCGGAGAAGTCCAGCTGGCTCGGCCACACCGTATATTCCTCGCCGACCACCTCGCCCTTGAAGGTGCTCTTGACACCGGCCAGCATGTCCTTGCCGGCCGCGTAGTTCGGGCCGATCAGGAATACGGACTTGACGCCCTTCTGGTTCATGTAGGTGCCGACCGCCTGCGGCGTCTGGTCGTTCTGCCAGGAGGTGGAGAACACGTAAGGAGAGCAGAGCTCGCCGGCGAGCTGCGACGGGCCGGCATTGGCCGAGATCAGAAAGGTCTTCGAATCCACCGCGGTCTTGAGCGAGGCCAGGAGCACGTTCGACCAGATGTAGCCGACGATGAAATCGACCTTGTCGGACTGCACCAGCTTCTCGGTCTTCTGCTTGCCGACGTCGGGCTTCTGGCCGTCGTCCTCGTAGATCACCTCGACCGGCTTGCCGCCCATCTTGCGGCCGAGATGGTCGAGCGCGAGCTCGAACGAATTGCGCATGTCATTGCCGATCACGGCGGTCGGGCCGCTGAAGGTCGAGACGAAACCGATCTTGATGGTGTCGCCGGCGAATGCCGGGCTCGCCAGCACCAGCGCCGCTGCGCCCGCCAGCCAGAATGCCGTCCTCATAACCACTCCCCTCCTTATTATTGATCCCGGAAACGGGGTGATCGCCGCCCCGGGTCTGTCTCTATTGAACGCAAAATCTGTCGAGCCGCCAATGGCTCAGCGTCTGCCCCTGCACCATATTTCGCCCCAATCGGCGATGGCAAGAAATATAATGCTACTTACTTCGGCCAAGGCCGGGTCAAGCCTGCGGCGCTTTTTCGCGGGCCGTTGATACAGCAAGCCTATGCCGCGATTGATGACGGCTATTGGACCGCGACGCCCGATCCGCACTTAAATGAAGGAGAGCAGCAGCGAGATTCGAGGTGCATCATGGCCGCAAATCCCCATCGCGTCGTCATCGTCGGCGCCGGCTTCGGCGGGCTGGAGGCGACATACAGGCTGGCGGGCGCGCCGGTCGAGATCACGCTGATCGACCGCCGCAACCACCACCTGTTTCAGCCGCTGCTCTACCAGGTCGCGACCGCCTCGCTCGCGACCAGCGAGATCGCCTGGCCGATCCGGCATTTGATGCGCGACCGGCGCGAGGTGACGACGCTGTTCGCGACCGTCAGCGGTGTCGATGCCGAGCGGCGCTGCGTGCTGATCGACGACGGCAGCGAGGTGCCCTACGACACGCTGGTGCTCGCGACCGGGGCGCGCCACGCCTATTTCGGCCATGACGAGTGGGAAGCATGGGCGCCGGGTCTGAAGACGCTGGAGGATGCGACGACCTTGCGCCGGCACATCCTGGTGGCATTCGAGCGCGCCGAGCGCGAGACCGATCCGAACAGGCGCGCCGCACGGCTGACCTTCGTCATCGTCGGCGCGGGCCCCACCGGCGTCGAGCTCGCCGGCACCATCGCCGAGATGGCGCATCACACCCTGCCCGCCGATTTCCGCAACATCGACACGACCAAAGCGCGCGTCGTGCTGATCGAGGCGGGTCCGCGCGTGCTGGCCGGCTTTCCCGACGAGCTCTCGGCTTATGCGCAGGCCTCGCTGGAAAAGATCGGCGTCGAGGTCGTGCTGGGACAGGCCGTCACCGAGATCAACCGCGAGGGCGTCGTGTTCGGCGGCAAGCTGCTCGAGGCCAAGACAAGAATCTGGGCCGCCGGCGTGCGCGCCTCGCCCGCCGCCGAATGGCTCGGTGCGCCGGCCGATCGTGCCGGGCGCGTGCAGGTCGAGGATGATCTAACGATTCCCGGCCATCCCGAGATCTTCGCGATCGGCGACACCGTCAGCATCAACGCCTGGGACGGCAAGCCGGTGCCCGGCATCGCGCCGGCGGCCAAGCAGCAGGGACGTCATGTTGCCGAAACGATCAAAGCCCGCCTGCGCGGCGAGAACAAGGGCGCGTTCCGCTACAAGCATTCCGGCAACCTCGCACAGATCGGCAAGCGGCTCGCGATCATCGATTTCGGCAAGGTCAAGCTGCGCGGCACCATCGCGTGGTGGATCTGGGGCATCGCCCACATCTACTTCCTGATCGGCCTGCGCCACCGCCTCAGCGTCGCGCTCAGCTGGCTCTGGATCTACGCGCGAGATCAGCGGGCGGCGCGGTTGATCACGCAGGGAAGCAGTAAGGTGGTGGGGTGAGGCTAACGCGGAGCGCTCCTCTTACCCTCCCCTGGAGGGCAGGGCTATCGCAGATGGCTTCTTGGTGACGGCCAGAGCAAGCGCCTCGTCCTTCGAGACGACCGCTCCGCGGTCTCCTCAGGATGAGGCTAAGCAGCATTGCCCCCGTTGAAATTGCTGCCGCGCACTCCGCCCTCATCCTGAGGGCCCGCCATCGGCGGGCGTCTCGAAGGATGCGCTGCGGGCGAGCTATCGGCCACGCATCTTCATATGCGATAGCCCTGCCTGGAGGGGGAGGGTCGGCTCACATGGAGCGCAGCGAAATGTGAGACGGGGTGGGGTGACAGTCCCTCCACCGATGCGGTGCCCGAGTGGAGAGCTCACCCCACCCCGCTCGCGCTGCGCGCGATCGACCCTCCCCCTCCAGGGGAGGGTGAAAGCACCGCCTACTTCACCAGCTCGCACCCGCCCTCCGCCAGCGGACGGAACGCCTGGTCCGCGGGAATCGTCGAGACCAGCTTGTAATAGTCATACGGATATTTCGACTCTTCCGGCTTCTTCACCTCGAACAGGTACATCGGATGCACGACGCGGCCGTCCTGGCGGATCGTGGTGTCGCCGAACAGCTTGTCCTTGCCCTTGAACTTCTTCATCTCGGGCACGGCGTCCCTGGCATTGTCGCTGCCGGTGGCCGCGACCGCATTGAGATAAGCGAGCGTCGAGGCATAGACACCGGCCTGGTTGCCGCTCGGCATCTTGCCGTTCATGCCGGGCCGGGCGGCAAAGCGTTTTGCGAACGCGCGGGTATCGTCGTTCATGTCCCAGTAGAAGGCTTCCATCAGTTGGAGGCCCTGCGCGACCTTGATGCCCATGCCATGGACATCGTTGATGAAGAGCAGGAAGGCGACGAGCTTCTGCCCGCTCTGCTGGATGCCGAACTCGGCGGCCTGCTTCACCGCGTTGATGGTGTCGCCGCCGGCGTTGGCAAGACCGATCACCTGCGCCTTCGAGCTCTGCGCCTGCAACAGGAAGGACGCGAAATCGGACGTGCCGAGCGGATGCTTGGACGAGCCGATCACCTTACCGCCATGCCCCTCGATGTATTTCTGCGCTTCCGACTCGATGCCCTTGCCGAGCGCGAAGTCGACCGTGAGGAAATACCAGTCCTTGCCGCCGCGCGACACCATCGCGGCTGCCGTGGTGTTGCCGGTCGCCCAGGTGTCGTTGACCCACTGGATGGTGTTGGGCGAGCAGGCCTTGCCGGTGAGATCGGAACTCGCGGTCGAAGACGCCAGGAAGGTCATTCGGCTATCGCGCAAGAGCGTGTTGATGGAAAGACCGACGGCCGAATTCGGCACGTCGACGATGGCATCGACGCCTTCGACGTCGAGCCATTTGCGCGCGATGGCATTGCCGACATCTGCCTTGTTCTGGTGATCGGCATAGACGATCTCCACCTTGATGCCCTTGCCGCCGCCGTTGAAATCCTCCGCCGCCATCCGCGCGGCCTCGACCGAGCCCATGCCGTTGGTGTCCTGGAAGATGCCCGAGATGTCGTTGAGCACGCCGATGCGTACGACGTTGTCCGAGATCTCGGCATTCGCCGCGCCGGTGACCAGGCTCGCAGCCAGCGCGAGTGTCCACTTCAGATGCTTCATCATTCCCTCCCCTTGTGTTGGTTGCCGGTCGTTGCCGGCACATCGAGATTCAGACCTGCCGATCCGGCAGACGCAGCACGAGCCCGTCGAGTTCGGGCGTGATGTTGATCTGGCAGGACAGCCGGCTGTTCGGCAGCCGCTCGGCGGCGGTGCCGTCGAGCAGCGCGTCCTCGTCATCGGCGACCGCAAGCAGGCGCGCGAGCCAGCTCTCGTCGACATAGACGTGGCAGGTCGCGCACATCGCGTTGCCGCCGCACTCGGCCAAAATACCGTCGAGGCCGTGACGGGTCGCGGCCTGCATGGCGCTCTCGCCGCCTGAAGTCTCGATGCGGATGGACTTGCCGTCGGGATGAATGAAGGTGATGGCGGGCATCAAGACTCCTCGTCAGGCCGGGGTGATGGTGACAGGCAGGCTGTCGAGCCCGCGCAGCGTGTTGTTGAAGCGGCGTTTCGGCTCGCCCGTGATCTCGATCTTGGCGATACGGCGCGCCAGCGCCGTCAGCATCACCTCGCCTTCAAGGCGGGCGACGAGCTGGCCGACACACATGTGGATGCCGGAGCCGAAGCCGACATGGCCGGAGGTGCGGCGGGTGATGTCGTAGCTGTCAGGACTATCCCAGCGCCGCGGATCGCGATTGGCGGCGGCGAGGAACATCAGAATCTTCTCGCCCTCGCCGATCCTGGCACCCGACAGCTCGACCTCGCGCGTCGTGGTGCGGAAGAACGTCTGCACCGGGCTCTCGAATCGCACGGCCTCCTCGAAGGCACCGCGCGCCAGCGAGAGATCGCTGCGCAGGCGCCGCCATTGATCAGCGAAGCGTGCGAGGCAATAGACCGCCGCACCGATGCCGTTGACGGTGGTATCGAGGCCGGCCGACAGCAGCGAGCGCACCAATAGCGGAGCCTCGGTGGCCGTGATAGCGCCCTCGTCGACCTGCGCATGAATGCAGGCGCCAAAGCCGCCGGGCGCAAGGTTTCCGCGCTGGCATTGCTCGGCGACATAAGCCTGGTGCGGCATCGAACGTTCGATCGCTTCCTGGCGCAGCTGGTTTGGCGGGCCGAAGGCGTTGAACACGACGCTCGCATAGGGGATCAGGTGTTCGCGGCCCTCGGGCTTCAGCCCGAGCGCATCGGGAAAGATCGACAGCGGGTACGCCTCGGCGAGGTCGGTGATCGCATCAAAACTGCGCTTTTCGATCAGCGCATCCACCCGCTCCTCCGCCGCCGCAGCAAAGCGGTCGCGCACCTGCTTCATCACCGTTGGCGACAGCACTTTTGACAGCACGGCGCGGGTGCGGGTGTGCGCAGGGGGATCGGCCTCCAGGATCAGGCTCGGCGGCCGCCACGGCGTCTCCTTCTTGAAATCGGACAGGCCGACGCCGCGGCTGGAGCAGAAGGTGGCGGGATCGTTCAGCACGGCATGGACCTCGGCATAGCGCGCCACGCCATAGACCTTCCACTTGTCGAGATAGACCACCGGGCCTGCCTCCCGCAGCAGCTCATGCGTGGGATAGGGGTCGGCAAAAAAAGTCATGTCGAAGGGATCGACGTCGAGATGCGGGACGCCAGATGCGGCGGAGCCGGGTGCGCTCATTGAAGTCCTCCCTCATTTTGATCTTGTGAAAGGGCGGCGCATGCCCTTAGGTCTTTCGGCACGCCGCGAGTCAGAATCCCGATATGCCGCCGTCTTCGACCAGAGCCCGCCAAAAGCCCGCGCCCACGGATGCGGGACCGACGCTCGACCTCGAGCGTTACGTGCCGGCGTTCATCACCTTCATCGCCAACAAGCTCTCCAACAGCGCGACCGCGTTCTACCAGAAGCAGTTCGGCGTCAACGTCACGGAATGGCGGATCATGTCGCTGCTGGCGATCGAGCCCGGCATTCCGGCCTCGCGCATCTGCCACGTCATCGGCTTCGACAAGGGCCCGGTGAGCCGGACGCTGGCGGGCCTCGAGAAGCGCGGGCTGATCTCGATCCGCACCGACCCCAATGACGGCCGCACCCATTCGATCTCGCTGACGGCGAGGGGCCGCGCAACCCATGACAAGGTGATCGTCGCTGCCTTCGAGCGCGAGCGGCGCCTGCTGTCCTGCCTGAGCAAGGACGAACGCGAGGTGCTGATCGATCTGCTTCGCCGGCTGCACGAGAATCTCGGCGCCGTGACGGACAGCAGCTATACCTGACGCGCCGCGCCGCGGCTGCGTCGTGCCGACGTTTTCGGGCATGCGCCAGCGTTTGCCCGCGGCACCATTCCTGCCGAGCATCGTTTCCTCCGAGATCGGACGCGACGGTTCGCCCGCCGTCGTCCTAGTCTGGAACGGTTCGCACAAATTAGTTGCTTAGGCAACAAAAGAATCAGCAGGATATTGCGACAGGATGGCTGGCTTATTTGGGTGGACTTCGCGCTCGCCCTCGTGTCCCGGACGCGCTGCAGCGTGAAACGCTGCTGCGCAGAGCCGGGACCCAGATTTAACTACGTCCGCGAAGAATGGGCCCCGGCTCAGCAGCGCATCACTTATGTGCTGCGCTGCGTCCGGGGCATGAGAGGAGTATGTGCGGCAACGGCACGTTAGCCGGCGCAGCCGACCCACGCACCCGACGCATCATCGTTCAGCCGCCTCACCGCCTCCGCACGCCGTGTCAGCACGGCGCGCTGGTTGATGTAGCCCTTGTCGGTGATCTCGCCGCCGTCGACCGATGGCGGCTCGGCGAGCAGCAGTGCGCGCGTGGCATGGCCGGAGGAGTTTGCGCTCTGCTGTTTCAGCTTTGCGAGACCCTGTGCGATGGCAGCGCGGACCTCGGCATGCGCCAGCACATCGCTCACAACCGCCGTCTCGGGCAAGCCGGCATGAGCGCGGCAGGCCGCGATGTTCGGGAACACCAGGAAGCGGACCTCGTCGCCGCCATGACCCGCCACGACGATATCCTGGGCGAGCGGTGCCAGTGCGGCGATGCCGGCGACCCGCAGCGTGCCGACACTGACCCAGGTGCCGGAATTGAGCTTGAAGTCTTCCGCGACGCGGCCGTCGAAGAACAGGCCGCGCTCCGGCCGTTCGCTATCGGCAAGCTTCACCGCGTCGCCGATGAGATAGAACCCCTCCTCGTCGAACGCCTGCTTCGTCAGCTCCGGCGCCTTCCAATAGCCCGGCGTGACATTGGGGCCGCGCACGCGCACCTCCAGCTTGTCGCCTGACGGGACGAGCTTCAGCTCGGTGCCGGGAATCGGCACGCCGATATTGCCGGAGCGTTCGGCAAGGAAATGGCAGTCGGCCGCGAGCGGCGAGGTCTCGGTCGATCCCCAGGCCGAGACCATCGGCAGCGCACGGCCGACGGTCGCGATCGAAAGCTCTTCGAGCGCATCCCAGAGATTCTGTGGGAGCGCCGCGCCCGCATAGAAGGCGAATTTCACCTCGCTGAAGAAGCGGCGACGCAGCTCCTCATCACCGCGCAGCGCCGCGATCAGCATGTCGAAGCCGCGCGGCACGTTGAAATAGACCGTCGGCATCACGCTTTTCAGATTGGCGAGCGACGTCGCAAACAGGCCGGGCGCGGGCTTGCCGCCGTCGATGTAGAGCGAGCCGCCGTTGCGCAGCACGAGGTTGAAATTGTGGTTGGCGCCGAACGTATGGCTCCAGGGCAGCCAGTCGAGGATGACGAGTTCGCCGCGCTGCTGCTCGAGGAAGGTCCAGGTCTGCGCCTTGGCCTGCTGGCTCGAGGTCAGCATGCGCTGGGTGTTGATGACGGCTTTCGGCGTACCGGTCGAGCCTGACGTGAACAGGAATTTTGCGATCGTATCCGGCGTGAGCGCAGCGAAGGCTTTTGCGACCTCCGGACTTTCCGGCGTTGCCGCAACGGTGCGGAAGGCGAGCGCATTGGCGTCATCGGCATTGCCGCTGATGATCCGTGCGTTGTGCAGCGGCTTGATCGCCGTCAGCGCCGCGGCAAACGGCTTCGCGGCGGACACGTAGATCGCGCCCGGCTCGAGCAAAGCGATCATGCTCTTGAGCTTGTCAAAATCCTTCGACATCAGCGAATAAGCCGGCGAGATCGCCGCCGAGGGCACGCCGACGTGTTGGGCGGCAAGCGCGAGCAGCGCGTGGTCGATGCTGTTGTCGGAGAGGATCGCGAGCGGGCGCTCCGCGCTGAGGTCTTGCGCGAGAATCCACGACGCCGCCCCGCGCACCTGCCGCAGCGCCTGCGCGTAGGTGACCGTGGTCCACGGCGCTTCAGGATTGCCGCGCTCGGCGAGGAACACCTTATCCGGCGATTGTCGCGCCCATTGCTCCAGCCAGTCGCCGATGCAGCGCGCGCTCTCGCGCAGGGGTTCCGGCGATCGCAACACGATGCTGCCGTCGGCGCGATGCTCCGCGACGGTTTTCGGCACAGCGAACAGATTTGACGCGTCACCGCGTGGGGTGGCTGCCATGTGTTTCCTCCTCGCCCGCAAGGTCGGGTCGGCCGCAGCCTCGTTCCGGACTGCTTTGGCCATAATGTCGGGCACGACAATTGTTGTCGTCAACAACAATCTTTTCTTCGACGGCGGCGGGCGTTAGGATTGCACGGCAGGAGACACAACGTGACAGCCAGCGCAGCCCAGACGTCCCCGCGTAAACGATCCGGCAACGGCGCAGTGCGACGCAATGACGCCGACGAGATCGGCCTCGATGCCCTGGTCGGTCACGCCGGCTATGCAGTGCGGCGCTTCCAGATCTGGATTTTCCAGGACTTCATCAGGACGCTCGGCGACGTCGACATTCGGCCGACGCAATATTCGGTGCTGACGGTGATCGGCGCCAATCCCGGCCTGTCGCAGATGGCAGTGGCAAAACGCCTCGGCATCGAGCGCGCCCGCCTGGTGCACCTGCTCGACAGCCTCGAGCAGCGCAAGCTCGTGAAGCGAGTCAAGTCGAAAGAGGACCGGCGCTCGCACGCGCTGCATCTCACCGCGCAGGGCGCCACCGCGCTGGCGAAGTTCAAGCGTCTCGCCGCCGAGCACGAGCGGCATGTCGAAGAAAAGCTAGGCAAGGAGAACCGGGAGCAGCTGCTTCGGATCCTCGCAGGCTTCACCTGATCCAACCGCCTAGAATTTGGGCAGATGCCCGCAAGCGGGCGTAACCCGCCCGGTCACCGAAACATCCCCCAAGCCACTGATCCCTCGATAATATCCGGAGCGACCGCCCTGCCCGGATTCTGTACACAATGGCACATCGCTTGCTTCAATCCGGGTGAGACCTGTTGCCGGAGTTTGGACGCCATGGGGGCTGAGCAGCCTGAAACGATCGCCGCGATTGTGGCCGCGCATCGCGCGGGCACGCTCACGCCGGCGGAGACAGTCGCGCGGACCTATCAGCGCATCCGCGATTACAACGACCCGGCCGTCTTCATCAGCCTGCGCGACGAGAAGGACGCGATCGCGGAGGCCGAGAAGCTCGCCGCCCGCGCGAATGTGGCGAGCCTGCCGCTCTACGGCGTGCCGGTCGCGGTGAAGGACAATATCGACGCGCTGGGCTTTCCGACCACCGCGGCCTGCCCCGCTTTCTCCTATACGCCGACGCATGACTCGACCGCGGTGGAGCGCCTGCGCGCGGCCGGTGCCATCATCATCGGCAAGACCAATCTCGACCAGTTCGCGACCGGCCTCGTCGGCGTGCGCTCGCCTTATGGCATCCCCCGCAACTCGCTCCGGGAGGATCTCATTCCGGGCGGGTCAAGTTCGGGCTCGGCGACGGCTGTCGGCGCCGGCCTCGTCCCGCTATCACTGGGCACCGACACTGCCGGCTCAGGCCGCGTGCCGGCGATGCTCAACAACATCGTCGGAGTGAAGCCGAGCCTCGGCATGATCTCGACCGCGGGCCTGGTGCCGGCCTGCCGCACGCTCGACTGCATCTCTGTGTTCGCCCTGACGGTGGACGATGCCGCGCTCGCGCTGTCGGTGATGGCCGGACCCGACCAGGCCGATCCGTTTTCGCGCGACCGGCCGCTCGGCCCGCTCACGCAATTCCCTGCGAATTTGCGCCTCGGCGTGCCCCGCAACGGGCAGCTGATTTTCTTCGGCGACAGGAAGGCGGAAGCCGCTTACGCCGATGCGCTGAAGCGCTGGACTGCGCTTGGGGCCAATCTGGTCGAGTTCGATCTCGAGCCGTTCTACGAAACGGCGCGGCTGCTCTATGAGGGGCCCTGGGTCGCCGAGCGCTATCTCGTGATCAAGAATCTGCTGGCGTCAGCGCCTGACGCAATCCATTCGGTCACGCGCGAGATCACTGCGGCCGGCGCGCGGCTCAGCGCGGCCGAAACCTTCTCGGCGCTCTACCGCCTGCAGGGCCTGCGCAAGATCGCCGAGCGCACGTTTGCGAATATTGACGCGCTGGTGCTGCCGACGGCACCGACGGCCTATACCACCGCGCAGGTGCTCGCCAATCCGATCGAGCTCAACAGCCGGCTCGGCACCTACACCAACTTTGTGAACCTGCTCGACCTCTGCGGCCTCGCCGTGCCGGCTTCGATGCGCAGCGACGGCGTACCGTTCGGCATCACGCTGCTTGCACCCGCAGGACGAGACGCGCTGCTTGCGAGCATCGGCCGCGTGTTCCATGCGGATACGAAGCTGACAGTTGGAGCCAAGGGCGCGCCGCAACCACCGCTCGCGGCGCTGCCTGCGGAAGGCATCGACGAGATTCCGATCGCGGTGGTCGGGGCACATCTCTCCGGCATGGCGCTGAACGGCGAGTTGAAAGCGTTGAGCGGAAAGCTGATCGAGGCGACAAGGACTGCGCCAGACTACAAGCTCTACGCGCTTGCAACCACGCCGCCGAAGCCGGGCATGCTGCGCGTGGAAGCCGGCAAGGGCGCGTCGATCGAGCTGGAGATCTGGTCACTGTCTGCGGCGGCGTTCGGCAAGTTCGTCAACGCGATTCCGGCGCCGATGGCGATCGGCACGATCCGGCTTGCCGATGGCCGCAGCGTGAAGGGCTTTCTCGTCGAGCCCGAGGTGCTGGGCGAGGCGCGCGATATCACCGCGTATGGCGGCTGGCGCGCTTACATGAAGGAAGCCGCGACGGCTTAGGGCAACTCTGCGAATCAAACAAAGACTGTCGTCCCGGCGAAGGCCGGGACCCATAGCCACAGAACCAGATTTGACGAAGACTTGGAGTTACCTGCTTCGCGCCACAACTACTCCCTGTGGTAATGGGTCCCGGCCTTCGCCGGGACGACAGCGGAATATGTAGCGGCTGTCCTGCCTACACCGACACCGCGTAGATCTCGTACTCCCCGCGCACCAGCTCGATATGCGCGCGCATGGCGGCGGCGGCGCCCTGCTTGTCGCCGCGCATGATGGCGACGACGACGCGGTCGTGCTCGGCCTGCGATTTGGCGAGACGCCCGAGATTGCGGAACTGGGCGCGGCGGAACGGCTGCACGCGGACGCGCGTCGCCAGCGTGATCTCGGCAATGTAGCCGTTCTGCGAGCCCGCATAGATCGTGTTGTGGAAGCGCTCGTTAACCTCGTGGAAGCGCTCGGGATTGCCGGCATAGCTCAGCAGCCGCAGCTCTTCATGGACGGCCTCGAGCGCATGACGCTCGGCGGGGGACATGCGCTCGGCGGCAAGGCCGGCGCACAGCGCCTCGAGCTCGGCCATCGCCTCGAACATGCTTTTCAAACGGTCGATCGAGGGCTGCGCCACCACCGCGCCGCGATGCGGCCGCGCCTCGACAAGGCCGCTCGCCACCAGCTGGCGCAGCGCCTCTCGCACCGGCGTGCGTGAAACACTGAAGCGCCGCGCAATGTCGGTCTCGTCCAGCGGCGCGCCCGGCGCCAGGGTTCCGCGCACGATCTCGTCGGCGAGCTGAAGACGCAGCTCCTCGGCGCGCGTGACCTTGTGCACCGACGGCAGCGCCCGGTCGACACGGGGCACCACCGGCTCAGCCGGCAGTGTCCCGGGCGGAAGATCGTCAAGCGTCATTCGATCAGGTCTCTTTCGGCTCGTCGATGATGCTGACATGGGCCGCGACGACGCGCCAGCCCTCCGGGAAACGAATCCACGTCTGCATCTGCCGGCCGACCTTGCCGGGCGCCGTGTCGCGATAGAACAAGGTGGAGGCCACGGCCGTGTCGCGCCCGTAGCTGCTGATGACGGTTTTGGCGGTGCGGCGGTTCAGCCCGACCGGCGAGCGGCCGGCGCGGAAGCCGGAGATCGCTTCATAGCCGTAGAGGTTCTCGCCGATGCCGTAGCGCAGCGTGCGGGGATCGTTGCGGAACAGCTCGCCGAGCACAGCGACGTCGTTGCTGACGAGCGCCTGCTCATAGCGCTCGAACGCGGCTTTGACTTCCGCGATCACCTCGGGGAGATCGATCTCCATTTCAGAATCCTCTTGGAGCGGGCGCCGATACCACGCCCATCTGTTCCAGCGCGTATGCGACACGCAACGCGACGTCCTCGCGCCAGGGCGCAGCGATGATCTGCACGCCGATCGGCAGCGGCTCCAGCGGCACCGGAACGGCAACCACCGGCAGGCCGATGAAGGAGATCGGCTGGGTGTGGATGCCGATATTGGCACGCACCGGCAACTCGACGCCGTCGAGATTGAAATTGACCTGGCCGAGCTTTGGCGCGGTGCAGGGCGTTGCGGGTGCGATCAGCACGTCGACCGACCTGAAGATCTCGGCGAGCTGGGCACGATACCAGCGGCGGAATTTCTGCGCGCGGTCGACCAGTGCTGCCGGTACCATGGCGCCCGCGATCAGCCGGTCGCGCACGGCGGGATCAAAATCGTTCGGGCGCTTGCGCAGGCGGTCGAGATGCAGCGAAGCACCTTCGGTGGTGGTGATGACATAAGCCGCCGCGCGGGCGCGCGAGGCTTCGGGCACGTCGACGATTTGCGTTGCGCCAAGCGCCTTGGCAACGCGGCCGACGGCTTCGACCGCTTCCGGAAACACGTTCTTCTGGAAATGCCCGCCGGCGATCGCAATGCGCAGCCCTGCGATGGACTCAGCTAGCTTCGGCATCGCCGGCTCAACGCCGCGCGTCGTGCAGGCGCCGTCATCCGCATCCGGCCCCTGCATCACGTCATAGGCGAGCGCGAGATCGGTGACGGAGCGCGCGAACGGGCCGAGATGATCGAGGCTCGCCACGAACGGAAACGAGCGCGCACGAGAGAGCCGGCCATAGGTCGGCTTCAGGCCGAAGATGCCGCAGAAGGACGACGGCACGCGGATCGAGCCGTTGGTGTCGGAGCCGAGCGCGATCGGCACCAGCGCGCCCCCGACGGCGGAGCCGGAGCCACCGGAGGAGCCGCCGCTCATCCGCGTGGTGTCATGCGGATTGCGCGAGGGGCCGTCATGGATGTTTTCGCCGGTGAAGTCGTAGGCGTATTCGCCCATATTGAGCGCGCCGACGAGGACGGCGCCGGCCGCCTCCATCCGCTCGATCAAGGTCGCGTCGCGCCTGGCGGGCGGGAGGTCGCGGTTGATCTTCGAGCCGGCGCGCGTCGGTAGCCCAGCGACGTCGAACAGATTCTTGACCGCGAAGGGCACGCCGGCGAGCGGGCCGACTTTCTTGCCCGCGGCGATATCCGCATCGATCGCGCGCGCTTTTGCGCGGGCGCGCTCGGCGGTGACGTCGGTGAAGGCATTGACGATGCCGTCGTGCTGCTCGATCCGCGCGAGCGCGGCTTCGGTTGCGGCGAGCGCGGACAATTGGCCGCCGGCCACCGCTTTCGCGATGTCGGCCGCGTTCATCTCTGGCTTGGCGGTCATGGCAGCATCAGGCGGTGAAGATCGGCGCCGGCTCGGTCTCGTCCGGCAGCGCGAATTCATCGACGAGACGGGCGAGCCGCAGCGAGACTTCGAGGTTGGCGCGGACCGCGGGCCTGAAGGCCTCCTCGACCGGCAGCGCCAGCGCTTTCGATACAGCGTCGATATAATCGTCCAGCGGCTCGGCCATCACGCTCCCAAACAATCAATGCACTCTCAGTGTACCTGCAACGGCGGATGCGGGATCGCCGTCAGCAGCTCCTTGGTGTAGTCGTCCTTGGGATCGCTGAGGACCTGCTCGGAAGAGCCTTCCTCGACGATCCGCCCCGTCCGCATCACAATGACACGATCGCACAACAAGCGCACCACATTCAAATCATGCGAGACGAACAAATAGCTCATACCTAGTGAGGCCTTGAGATCCTGGAGCAGGTTCAGCACCACGGCCTGCACCGAGACGTCGAGCGCCGCCGTCGGCTCGTCCAGGATGACCAGCTTCGGATGCAGGGCAATGGCGCGGGCGATGCCGACGCGGGCCTTCTGGCCGCCGGATAATTGATGCGGGAAGCGGTCGAGCAGATTGTGCGGCAGGCCCACCATGGTCGCCAGTTCCTCGCAGCGCGCGCGGAGCGCATCGCGCCCCTTGATGTCGCCCAGTTGCATGATCGGATCGGCAATGGCGCGCGCGGCGGTGAAGCGCGGGTTGAGGCTGTCGGTCGGGTCCTGGAACACCATCTGGATGCGGCTGCGCTGCGGCAGCCGGGCAAACGACGCCGGTGCGATTCCGCCGATATCCTCGCCGTCGAACTGGATCAGGCCGGAGGTCTGATCCAGGAGACGCATCACCATCATCGACGTGGTCGATTTGCCGCAGCCGGACTCGCCGACGAGGCCGACGCTCTCGCCATGGCCGATCGCGAAGCTGATGCCGTCGACGGCGCGGAACACGTCCGGCTCAACCGGCGGCTTGCGGCCGAACAGCTTTCCGAGCACGGCGGTGGCGCCCTGGCGGGGGTATTCCTTGACGAGCTTGTCGATGAGGAGGAGGGGCTTTCCACTCTCACGGCTTGCACCGGCTTGCTCCCTCTCCCCGTCCTTCACGGGGAGAGGGGCTGCTTCCGAGAGCACGGTGCTCGGGGAGTCCCCCTCACCCGCCGCGCTCTGCGCGTCGGCCTCTCCCCGCACGCGGGGAGAGGCGAAGGAAGCCGCCGCACTCGCATCTTCTTCCGGCAGCAAGTCTCGCAAGCTCACCCCAAGCCGCGGCGTCGCGCGCATCAGCTTCTTGGTGTAGGGGTGCTGCGGATTGGCGAAGATGTCGGCGGCCTTCGCGGTCTCGACCACGCGGCCCTTCTCCATCACCACGACGCGGTCGCAATAGGCCGCCGCGAGGCCGAGATCGTGCGTGATCAGGATGGTCGACATCGCGCGGCGTTTCGTCAGCTCGACGATCAGGTCCATCACCGCCTTCTGCGTGGTGACGTCGAGGCCGGTGGTCGGCTCGTCCGCGATCAGCAACTGCGGATTGCAGGCGAGCGCGAGTGCGATGACGACGCGCTGGCACATGCCGCCGGAGAGCTCGAACGGATAGGCGTGATAGCGCTCGCGCGGGCGCGCGATCTTGACCTGCTCCAGCGCCTCGATCGCCTTCTCGCCGTGATCGGCGACCTGGGCCTGCTGCACATGGGTGCGCAAGACATCCTCGATCTGGTCGCCCACTTTGCGGATCGGATTGAGGGCCGCACGCGGGTTCTGAAAAATCATCGAGACTTCGCGGCCGCGCAAATCGCGCATCTGGTCTTCGGTCGCGGCCTTCACGTCGATGCCCGAAAACATCACCGAGCCTTCGGCGATCTTGCCGGCGCGATCGAGGATGCGCATCACCGCGTAGGAGGTCACCGACTTGCCGGAGCCGGACTCGCCGACGATGGCCAGCGTCTCGCCCTTGGCGACGGAGATGTTGACGTGCTGCACCGCCTTCACGATGCCGCGGCGGGTGGTGAATTCGACCGTAAGGTCCTGGACGTCGAGCAGGGGCTGGGCGGTCATGGGCGGCTGCCACTCAAAAAGGGCGAAAACAACCCCATGCACAGTAGAACGGGGTTGATTTCATTGACGAATTTCGACCGGAGATTTGCCATCACGTCCTCCGCTGGGGGTCGACGATGTCGCGCAGGCCGTCGCCGAGGAGGTTGAAGCAGAACACGGCGATCATCAGGGCAAGGCCCGGGAACAACGCGATCCACCATTCCCCCGACACCATGAAGCCCGCGCCTTCCGCGACCATGATGCCCCATTCGGCGGTCGGCGGACGGACGCCGAGGCCGATGAAGGAGAGGCCCGCGGCATTGAGGATGGCGTAGCCCATGGTCAGCGACATCTGCACGATCATGATCGGCATGATGTTCGGCAGGATATGCACCAGCAGGATGCGGAATTCGCCGTTGCCCGAGAGACGCGCGGCCTGCACGAAGCCGGCATTGCGGCGGACATTGGCCTCGGCGCGCGCGACGCGGGCATAGAGCGGGAAGTTCACGATGGCGGTGGCGAGGATGATGTTCTGCACGGTGTTGCCGAGCGCTGCGACGATGCCCATGGCAAGCACGAACAGCGGGAAAGCCATGATGGTGTCAGCAATGCGGCCGACGATGCGGTCGGTCCAGCCGCCGAAATAGCCCGCCGCGATGCCGGCAAGGCCGCCCATCAGGAACACCAGCACGACCGAGGCAATCGCGATGAACGTATCGAGCCGTGTCGCCACCACGACGCGGCTGAAGATGTCGCGGCCGAGCTGGTCGGTGCCGAACCAGTGCGCGGCCGAGGGCGGCTTCAGTGCCGCAGCCGTGTCGGAGGCGAGCGGATCATACGGCACTACATAGGGGCCGAAGATCGCAGCGATCAGGATCACGATCAGCAGCGCGAAAGCAAAGCCGGTGACCTTGTTCTCACTGAGAACATAGCGGGTCTGTTCGAGGATCGCAGTGAGGCCCGACGTTCGCGCGGGACCGACGGGTTCAACAGCAGGCGCAACGGAGCTCATGATTTAGCCCTCCAACCTGACACGCGGATCGATCACGCCGTACAAGATGTCGATCACGAGATTGAGCAGCACGTACATCACCGCCATGGTCAGCACGAAACCCTGCACCGGCGCGAAGTCCGACGAGATCAGCGCTTCCACCGCGTAGGAGCCGATGCCGGGCCAGGCGAACACTTTCTCGACCAGCACGTTGGCCCCTAACAGGAACGAGAACACCATGCTGAGCGTGGTGATCACCGGAAGCATCGCGTTGCGGAAGGCGTAGGTGACGATCACGGTCGCCGGCGACAGGCCGCTGGCGCGCGCGGTGCGGACGAATTCGCTCGCGAGCACCGCCAGCATCGAGGCGCGCGTCATGCGCGCGATCGGCGCCAGCGAGAAGATCGCCAGCGTCGTTGCGGGCAGGATCAGCTGGCTCAGCGCCGAGCGGAATGCCTCGAGATCGCGCGCGATCAGGGTGTCGATCAGATAGAAGCCCGTCACCGTCGGCGGCGCGCTGTAGAACACGTCGAGGCGGCCGAGCGGCGCCGGCGACCAGCCAAGCCGGAAATAGAAGACATAGACCAGCACGAGGCCGGTGAAGAACACCGGCAGCGAGACGCCGGCTGTCGTCGTGACCCGACAGAGATGGTCGACCCAGGACCCTGGTCGTGTGGCCGCCAGCACGCCGAGCGGAATGGCGATGACGATCGAGACGATCAGGCCGAGCAGCGTCAGCTCGGCGGAAGCCGGCAGGCGGTTACGGATTTCGGCTGCGACCGGCTGGCCAGTCGTCAGCGAATTGCCGAAATCGCCATGGGCGAGATCGTTGGTGTAGCGGAAGAACTGCTCGATCAGCGGCCTGTCGAGGCCGAGTTTTTTCCGGATCTGCTCGACGGCTTCTTTCGTCGCCGCAGGGCCGGCGAAGTAGGCAGCGGGATCGCCTGGCAGCGCGCGCGTCAGCAGGAAGGTGACGATGACGACGCCGATCAGCGAGGGAATCGCGAACATCAGGCGCTTGCCGATCATGGTCAGCATGAGAGCGCTCTCCTTCTGCTTGGCAATTGGGAGCAACCTCGCGCGGCTTGCTCCGCGGCGTTCCCTCCCCCCTTGCGGGGGAGGGCTAGGGAGAGGGGTGGCCGCAAGCGAGGTCCGAGTTCGTGGCTACCCCTCTCCCCGACCCTCCCCCGCAAGGGGGGAGGGAGCGAGAGGCCAGTGCCCACCTCACTCAAATCGATTGAGCCAACAGGTCCTGATCTTTCGTGGAGAGGACCGTCGATCGCAGGCAAGAACGTCGCCGCACGCTCCGCTGCGTTCCCTCCCCCCTTGCGGGGGAGGGCTAGGCAGGGGGGTGGCTCCGGGAGAGATTTGAGTTCGTGGCTACCCCTCTCCCCGACCCTCCCCCGCAAGGGGGGAGGGAGCGAGAGGCCAGTGCCCACCTCACTCAAATCGATTGAGCCAACAGGTCCTGATCTTTCGTGGAGATGACCGTCGATCGCAGGCAAGAACGTCGCCGCACGCTCCGCTGCGTTCCCTCCCCCCTTGCGGGGGAGGGCTAGGGAGGGGGGTGGCTCCGGGAGAGATTTGAGTTCGTGGCTACCCCTCTCCCCGACCTCGAGAGCGAGCTTCGCTCGCCTCGGACCCCGCAAGGGGGGAGGGAACGAGAGGGCGGTGGCCGCCTTACTCCACAGACCAACACATGCCGATGCGTCGCCGACGATCAGCATGTCGCCTCACCCCTTCGCCATCGCGCGATAGTCGAGCCTCCGGTGGAACCAGTATTGGTAGCCGCTGATGTTCTTCTGCATCGCGACGTTGACGAAGGGCTGGTAGAGCGGGATGCGCGGCACGTCGGCGAAGGCGAGATCGACGAAACCCTTCACGTCGGTGTCGTAGGTTGCGGTGTCGCCGGTGGCGGCCGCGGTACGCGCGCCGTCGATGAACTTGTCCATCTCCGCCGACTTGTAGCTCATGGTGTTGAAGACGGAATTGTTGCCGTGATAGCACCAATAGAAGAAGTACTCGGGGTAATCGAGCCAGCCCGAGAACACGTTGGTGAAGAGCGGCATCTCCTTCTTGTTGAGCTCGGTACGCCAGTTGGCGCCGGGCACCTTGTTGATGGTGGTCTTGATGCCGAGCTGGGCGAGGCTCTCCTGCACCAGCACGCAGAGCGGCTCGTTGACGCCGGCGAAATTGAGGTCGAACGAGATCGTGGTCTCGAAGCCGTTGGCGTAGCCGGCTTCAGTGAGCAGCGCCTTCGCCTTCTCCATGTCGGTGTTGTATTTGTGCGGCTGCGGCCACGCGACTTCGGTGGCCTTGTCCTTCGGCGCGCCAAACATGGGATTGCCGAGGCCGAACAGCACCGCGTCCATGATCTTCTGGTACGGCAGCGCATAGGCGATGGCCTGCCGCACCTTGACATTGTCGAACGGCGGCTTGGTCACGTTCATGCCGATATACTGGATGCCGTTGGAGAACGGCAGCGACACCACGTTGAGCTTGCCGTTCGCCTTCATCTCCTGGAAATCCTTGAACGGCAGCTCGTACGAGATGTCGGCGTCACCGCGCTCCAGCAGCGCACGGCGGTTGCCGGCCTGCGGCACCATGCGCCAGATCACGCGCTTGATCTTCGGCAAGGGACCGCCGACCCAATCCTCGTTGCGCTCCATGATCACTTCGGTGCCGGCCGTCCACTTCGTCACCTTGTAGGCGCCGGAGCCCGCAGTCTGCTGTTTCGTGAACTCGAGGCCCCAGGGGTCCTTCTCGCTGGCGTTCTTCTTCACCAGCTCGGAATTGACGATGCAGGGCACGATGACCGCAAGATCGGGAATCGTCAGGCGATCCTTCTTGGCGAAATCGACGCGCACGGTGGCATCGTCGACCACGACGAACTGCTCGGGTTTCGTGAGCGAGCCCGCGCTCATCTGGAAGGTCGGGAAGCCGCCGACGCTGACGGCGCGGTCGAGCGACCATTTCACGTCCTTGGCGGTAACAGGCGCGCCGTCGTGGAATTTGGCGTTCTTCTTCAGCTTGAAGGTGACCGACATGTCGTCGATCTTGAAGTCGTCGGCGAGCTCGCCCTTGAACTTGTCGCGGTCGTAATAGGGCACGCCGCCGGGACCGCTCTTCATCTCGTGGCTGATCAGCCGGTCGTAGCAATTCCAGGACACCTCATAGCCGGGCACGTTGGTGCCGACGCCGTGGATGTCGAGATTGTTGGGGCCGCCTTCCGAGACGATCAGCAGCGTCTCCGACCGCGCATCGGCCTTGGCCGAGGAGATCACGGACGGCATGGCCGGAAGCGCCGCGCCAGCGGCCAATCCGGAAACGGACTTGAGGAAATCGCGGCGCTTCATGAAATCGCTCCAACACAAAGTTTCTGGTTGGAACTGGATTCGCAAGGTTCGTGCCAAGGCTTAAGGGGCGGTTACGATCGCGGTAAGCGGCTGGAATACTTTTATAAATTGGATTTCCGGGCACGGGCGACCTTCACGCCCAAGCCATTCCATTGCATACAAAGATCGTCATTTGCACATAAAATAGACTGTCACTGGCGCCGGCTCATTTGGTGAGCGCACCCTCTCCGCCGTCGTCCCGGCCTAGTTGTGGAGCCTCAAGAGGTTGTCCTCGGTCAAACCGAGCCTGCTGATCGGCGTTTGAGATTTTATACCACCGTGGGGCCGGTGCCAGTTGTATTGGTGCAGCCAGAACGGCAGCTCTTGGGCGCGCCGATCTGATGTTGGATAGGCTTTGGCATAAGCCCATTCGCGAAGCGCGGTTTGGATGAAGCGCTCGGCCTTGCCGTTTGTTCTGGGTGTATAGGGCTTGGTGCGAATATGCTTGATGCCGAGGTCCCGGCAAGCGTCGCGGAAGGCGAAGGACTGGTAGCAACTGCCATTGTCGGTCATGACGCGCGTGACGGTGACGCCGAGGCTTTTGTAATAAGCCACAGCCGCCTTGAGAAAAGGAACAGCACTGTCCGCGGTCTCGTCGGGCTTGATCTCGGAGAACGCGACGCGGGAATGGTCGTCAATGCAGACGTGGACGAAATCCCAACCAGCGCCACGGCTCTTGTTCGGACCACTCGGATCGCCGGTGATGCGGTGGCCCACACGCTCGAAACGCCCGAGCTTTTTGATGTCGATGTGGAGCATCTCGCCGGGCGTCTCGCGCTCATAGCGGCGCTCCGGTTCGGCCGGCTCCAGGTCGCGTATCCGGTTTAATCCCAAACGGCGCAGGATGCGGCTGACGGTGGCCGGTGACACCTCGACCTCGGCAGCGATCTGTTTGCCGGTGTGGCGCTGCCGGCGCAACGCCTCCACAGCGGTGCACGTGGCGACCGGGGTTTGGCTTGGCGATGAAAGGGGCCTGGAGGAGCGATCACGCAATCCCTCCACACCTTCCGCGCGGAACCGCTTGACCCATTTGGCGACCGTCTTCGGCGTCGTATTGAACAGGTCGGCCGCGCCAGCTTGGCTCAGCCCGCCTTGCACCACGCTTCGGACCATCGCCTCTCGACCTTTGGGCGTCAAAGGCGCATTCTTGTGCACGTTCATCTGGTCTCTCCTTGGAACACTGAAGCTTCGCAACCTCAGCTTCCTCGGTTCAGACCAGATGGACAACCTCCTGAGAGACCACACCTAGTGCGCAATTGCGCACAGGGGCCGGGACCCATACCGCGTGATCCGCCAGTTCAGGGAGGTGGCCGTACCACGGAAAGGACGGGCCACTGCTCGTCTCCGCCAAACTTCTTCTGAGGAGTATGGGTCCCGGCCCCCGTGCGCAATTGCGCACTAGGCCGGGACGACACTTTTGTTGGATGAGCGGCGCCCGCCCCTCGTCGTCGTCCTGGCGAAAGCCAGGACCCATTACCCCAGGGGGTGGTTTGGCGAAGACTCGCGGTTATCAGCCCGCACAAAACTGCTCCCTGGGGTAATGGGTCCTGGATCGGCGCTCCGCTTGTCCAGGACGACAGCGGAGCGGTCACTCCGCCCAGATCAGCTCCTGCAACTCAATCAGATCATCCGCCCTCTCCTGCCAGCCCTCGATGCAGATGTGGCTGTTGAGGTCGCTGGCCTGGTGCAGCAGCATCAGGGCCATCAGGCGGCGCTTGAGCGTGGCGTCCGGCTTCGCATAGCCAAAACCTTCGAGCAGGCTCTTCACCCTCCCCGGCCGTCCCGCCGCCATGAAGGCGCTGGGGCCGAGCAGGTCGTAGTCGCGCCAGCCGGCGCGGACGTCGCCGAAGTCGAACAGGCCTTTGAGCGACCATGTACCGTCATCGCAGGCGAGCAGGAAATTCTCAGGGATATATTCGCCGGTCAGGATCACCGGCGGCGCGTCCATCGGAATCAGCGCGGCCGCATCGCACAGGAGATCGTCGAGGCCTTCGAGGAATTTTGGCGCAAGGCCGAGACGCTCGTGCCGGCTACGGCAGCCCTGCATCTGGGCGCGCATGAAGTCGTCCCAGCGCGGCTCGACGTGTGCGAGCGGCCCGAGCGGGGCGCGCTGCACCGACGCGATGGTCTCGCCGATCTGGCGCAGCACGCGCTCCTTCTGGTCTTCGGCCAGGTGCGGCCAGGCCTCCGAGCCGAGCGTGCCGGCAAGGCGCGTGATGACGAGATAGGGCCAGCCGTCGCGCGCGCCTTCCGCGACGATCTCGGGGATCGGTAAGGACAGCCGGCCGGCGAGCTGCGTCAGCGAGCCGCGTTCGGAGACGAATTGTGCACGGAGCAGCGGCGGGAAGATTTTTAGGATCAGGCGCTCACCGAGCCCGACCACGAGATTGGTGCCTGTTACGAAGACGTGCGGCGCGCTGACATCGAGACCGTGGCCGCGCGCGATGTCGAGCGCGACCGGCAGCCATCGCGCCCGGTCGGCGCGCAAGGCGCGGTAGGCTTCAAGGCTCGTCGACGCCGACATGCCCCAAACGCCCGCGGAATCCGGCGGCAGCGTCCCCTCCATCACAGCGCCAACCCGCCCCTATTCCAAGACATCCTTGACGCTGCTCTTGATGGCCGGGGGGACCGCATGCTCGGGGACTTCGATCGTCTGCGCGCCGCGCGTGATCCGGTAGCTGAACGCGTCGGCCTGGCCCCGACGCGCGGCGGGGACCTTACCCGGATCGGCAAACAGCTGCTCCACCGTCTTCTGATCGGCAGCCGACAGATCCGATAGTGCCACCTCACCGCGACTCTTGAGGTGAGGGCCGCCGAAGCCGGCGAACCCTCCGACGCGCTCGATCTTCAAGCGATCCACGCTTGCTTCCTTTCGTAACGCGCTCTGCGTAACGCGCGCTCCGCGACGCGCTGCAACTAGAGCCCGACCTTCTTCCATCCCGCGTCGACGGCCGCGAAGACCGCGGCATCGCCGGGATACAACGTGTGGGCACCCTGCCGGGTCCGCGCCGCGAACGCCTTCATCGTCATGTGCGGCGTCGGCCCGAAACCGGTGAGGGAATGATACCACACCTGGCCGATCTTGGCCCAACTGTATCCGCCGAGCGTGGTGCAGGCCGTGTAGAAGGCGAGGTTCGGCGGGCCGCTGGAATAATGCGGGTCCATGCCCGGCGTGATTTGCGAATATTTGGTCGGTTGCGGCGCCAGGCAGTGCTTGGCTGCGGGATTGGCCATGTCGCGCAGGCACGTAAACCCTTTCTTCTTGGCGCCCCGCCCCATGATGTCTTTGCCGATCAGCCAGTCGGCTTTCTTGACGTCCTGCTTGGCCTCCCACTGCCGGAACATCGAGCCGAAACAGTCGGAGATGCTCTCGTTGAGGCCGCCGGCATCGCCGCTATAGGCGAGCTGCAGGCTGTGCTGGGTGACGCCATGGGTGAGTTCGTGGCCGATGACGTCATTGCCTTTGGTGAAGTCGACGAAGATGCTGCCGTCGCCGTCGCCATAGATCATCTGCGAACCGTTCCACATCGCGTTGTTGTACTTCTCGCCGAAGTGGACCGACGACATCATGGTCATGCCGTGGTCGTCGATCGAATTGCGGTTGAAGACCTGCTGGTAGAATTTTGCGACCTTGGCGGTCTGGTTGAAGGTGCGCTTGACCGACGCATCCGAAGACGTCTTCGGCTTCGGCACCGGCGTTCCCGGCAGCGTCTCGGTGTGCTTGCAGTCGTAGACCGTGACGGACGGCGCCGCCGCCAGCGTGACCAGACCTCTGGTGCGCGCGGCGGTTACGCTGGTCAATTTCGCGGCCTGGTTCCGCAATTCGCGCAGTTCATGGCTGATCTGGACCGTGTCGACGAGCTGCTTGCGAAGCGGGGCAGACAGCTTCTTGTCCTGGGACAGCCAGGTCAGAACGTCATTCGGGATGATGCAACACGTGCAGGGCATAGACGATCTCCATTGCACTTTTTTCGAAAATGGATGGATGAAACGATCTTGAAGATGATTGCTGCCGGCGACCGGCAGGCGTCGGCGCCGGCCCGGCGTCACGCATGCGGGATTATCGCAGGCGCAGGCGCCGTTGCGTGTGAGCTTGCACACACTTCGGGGTTGCGTAATGTCGGATGGGGTTCGCCGGCGACGTGAACATGGTGGGCGGCTTGCCGGCGGCCCATCCTTCGAGACGCCCGCCTACGGCGGGCCCTCAGGATGAGGTCGCGTTTTGCGGCGAGATACTAGACCCTCATGGTGAGGAGCCCGCCAAAGCGGGCGTCTCGAACCATGCAGGCCGAGCTCATCCGGCAGCCTCCCACTGTCATATGCGATAGCCCTAGGGGCGGTCCGGCGATCCGCGCTGCGGCTACCGCTCCGGGCTGGCGCGCTCGAACTGGCGGAGCAGCTTGTTGCCGCGCTCGACCGCGGAATCGAGCGCCTTTTGCGCGCTCTTCTGGCCGGCAAAGGCCTGCTCCAGCTCGTCCTCGATCACGCCGCGAATCAGGACGAAGGAGCCGAGCCGAATGCCCTTCGAGTTCTCCGTCGGCGGACGCAGCGTGATCTCCTCGAACGAGATCGCCGAGCCCGGATTGCGCTCGTAAAAGCCTTGCGCCCGCGTCAGCTCGAAGGCGGCGCGGGTGACCGGCAGATATCCGGTGTTCTGGTGCCAGGCGGCCTGCACGCCAGGCTGCGACAGATAGGCGAAGAACCGCGCCACGCCCTTGTATTCCTCGCGCGGCCGGTCGCGCAGCACCCACAGCGTGGCGCCGCCGATGATCGAGTTCTGCGGCGCATCCTTCATATCCGGCCAGTACGGCATCATGCCGTAGCCGATCTCGAATTTCGAATTCGCCTTGATGTCCGCGCGCGTGGCCGAGGAGCCGATGAAGATGCCGCATTCGCCGTTCTGGAAACGCGGCTCGGCCGCCTGTCCGCGGCCGCCATAGTCGAACAGCTTGGTCTTCTGCCACTCGCTGAGCGCTGCGATGTGATGCACGAGAGACGGATTGTTGATGGTCAATTCCGCATCCAGCCCGGCAAAGCCGTTCGTCCGCGTCGCCACGGGCAGATTGTGGAAGGCGGAGAAATTCTCGACGTGAATCCACGACGGCCAGGACGTGGTGAAGCCGCAAGGCGCACCGCGGTCGCGCAGACGCTTGGCAGCGAGCCCGAGCTCCGGCCAGGTCTTCGGCGGCGTCTCCGGATCAAGGCCAGCGTCGCGAAACATGGTCTTGTTGTAGTAGAGGATCGGCGTCGAGGAATTGAACGGGAACGACAGCAGGTTGCCGGCCGCGTCGGTGTAGTAGCCGGAGACCGCGGGAAGGTAATCGTTGAGCGAGAACGGCTCGCCCTGGTCCCGCATCAGGCTGAACACCGGATAGATCGCGCCCTTGGCCGCGGTCATGGTGGCGGTGGCGACCTCGTTGACCTGGACGATCGCGGGCTGGCTGCGCGAACGGAAGGCGAAGATCGCCGCCGTCACCGTCTCGGTGTAGCTGCCCTTGTAAGCCGGGACGATGCGGTAATCCGGCTGCGAGGCGTTGAAGTCGGCGGCGAGCTTGTCCAGTTGCCGGCCGAGCTCGCCGGACATGGCGTGCCACAGCGCGATGTCGGTGGCGGCGCGCACTGGGGTGGCCAGCGAGAGAGCCGCAAGGGCGGCGACGAGCTGAAAAAGGCGCGATGCTGACGTCACGATGGCTCTTCCCGTGTCGCACGACGAAAGGCGGCTGCCCCTGCTTAAGGCGGGGCATCTGCGGTTTCAACCGGGAATAAGGTCCAGCCGCGCCGCACAATCGGCCCGCGGGCCGGGCGCGGGATGGCCTTCCCTTAACCATCTGCTAGATTGCGTTGAACCTTTTGCTCCCCGCCATAGACTCCACCACTAAGGGGCTGAGTGTGCCAGTGTTGAGCCGTGCCGAACTCTCGCGGACCGGGGTGGTTTTCGTCGTGCTTTTGCTCGCGCTCTGCGCGACGGACGCCGTTGCGCGCGAATTCCGCGCCGCCGACACCCAGACCGAGGATTACCCGACCGTGCAGGCGCTGCGCTACATGGGCGCCCTGATCGCCGAGCGCACCGGCGGCCGACACGAGGTCAAGGTGTTCCACTCCCGCCAGCTCGGCGAGGAGAAGGAGACCATCGAGCAGACCCGCGCCGGCGCAATCGACCTCAACCGGACCAATGTCGCCCTGATCGGTAATTTCGTTCCGGCGATGAACGTGCTCGCCATGCCGTTCCTGTTCCGATCCATCGAGCACATGCAGAAGGTGCTGGACGGGCCGATCGGCGGCGAGATCCTGAACAGTTTCGAGCCCTATGGCTTCGTCGGGCTCTGCTTCTATGATTCCGGCGCGCGGTCGATCTACAACGGTGTCCGCCCTATCAGGAGCATCGAAGACCTCCGGGGCCTGCGGATCCGGGTGCAGCAGTCGGAGTTGATGAGCCAGATGATCCGCTCGCTCGGCGCCGAACCGGTCGAGATGCCCTACGGGCAGGTGCTGACCGGGCTTGCCAACCACCTGATCGACGGCGCCGAAAACAACTGGCCATCCTTCGTGACGACCGACCATTACAAACATGCCGGGCACTACACGCTGACCGAGCACACGATGAGCCCCGAAGTGCTGGTGATCTCGCTGAAGGCCTGGCGGAGCCTCTCGGCGGAGGACCAGACCGTCTTCAGGGAGGCCGCGCGGCGCTCCAGCCGGTTCATGCGCGAGAAGTGGCGCGACCTCGAGGAGCAGTCGCAGCGCAAAGCGGAAGCGGCCGGCGTCGGCATCGTCAGGGAAATCGACCGCAAGCCGTTCGAAGACGCCATGGCCGCGATCTACACCAAGGCCGCCCAGGATTCCGCCGCGGCCGCACTGATCGAACGCATTCGCAAGGTGGAGTGAGCCCAGTTGGCTGCGCTTGGACATAGCGAGCACGCAGACAGGCCACCCGGCCCGATCGGGCGGGTGCGCGCGCGGCTCGTCGGCGCGCTCCGGGCCGTGCCGATCCGCTGGCGCATCCTGTCGATCGCGGCGCTGAACTCCGCCGTCGTGGTGGTGCTGGTGGCGCTGATCTGGAACGGCTCGCAGGTGCTGAGCTCGGCCTGGGACGACGTGCGCCAGGTGCGCGAATCCGACCGCATCCTGGCGCTGCTCGAAAGCGAGACCGGACGCCTGCACAATCTGATCCACCGCTACATCAACCAGCCGAGCCCGGACCTGTTCGCCGAGATCCTCCTGCTGCGCGAGGCGGTGCTGGGCACGCTCAGCCACCGCGCCGCCAAGGACCCGATGCTGTCGGGCTCGGTCGAGGAGCTGGAGCGCACGACGGAACGCTTCCTCAACGGCTTCGGCGAGCTGCGCAGCGTGCAGGCCACCATCGCGAAGACCTATGAGGACCAGGTGCAGGGCCCGGCCAGGGACATGGCGGGGCTCTATTCCATCATCGAGGGCGCCACCGGCCATCGCGACGCGCTGATCTGGCCCTCGCTGGGAAAATCCCGCGAGGCCTTCACCGCGATGCTGGTCGCGGCCAATTCCTACTATCTGTCGCAGTCATCGGGCGCCGCCGACGATGCGCGCCGCCACACCGAGACGATCGAGAAGACCATTCCCGTCATGATCGATCTCGCCGACAACGATCTCCAGCGCATGGCATTGCAACGGCTCGGAGCCCGCACCGCGTCCTTACGCGAAGGCTTTGCCAAACTCTCGGAGCAACTGACGAGCCGCACCGAGCTCCTGCGCAACAGCATCGACGCCAGCCAGGCCGAGGCGATCGGTGCCATCGACGATCTCTCCACCAAGATGCGCCAGCGCGAGCAGAAGGCGCAGGAGACCTTCGACCGGACGCTGGCGGATATTTCTCGTCGTGTTCTTTCCATTGCGGTGATCTTCCTCGGCATCATCCTCACCGCCGGCGTGCTGATCGCGGTGTCGATCCGCCTGCCGCTGCAGCAGATCATGGCCGCGATGCGCGCGATCACGCTCGGCAATCTCGACCGCGAGGTGCAGGGCACCAAGGCACGTGACGAGGTCGGCGCCATGGCGCGCGCGGTGGAAGTGTTCCGCGAGAACGCCATCGCCAAGCGCGAGACCGAGGACGAGCTGCGCGCGGCGAAGGAGAAGGCCGAAAGCGCGCTGCTCGAGCTCAATACCGCCCAGCAGAACCTGATCGATGCCGAGCGGCTCGCCGCGCTCGGCGGCCTCGTCGCCGGCGTTGCCCACGAAGTCAACAACCCCATCGGCATCAGCCTCACCGTCGCCTCCAGCTTTGCCCGGCGTACCGAGATCTTCGAGGCCCAGCTCAAGGGCGACGGCGGCTTGCGCCGCTCGCAGCTGGAGGAGTTCGTGCAGTCCTCGCGCGATGCCTCGCAGCAGCTCGTCGCCAACCTCACCCGCGCCGGCGAGCTGATCCAGTCGTTCAAGCAGGTCGCGGTCGACCGCTCGCATGCCGAGCGGCGGCAGTTCTCACTCAGCGAAGCCACCGACCAGATCATCGCGAGCCTGCGGCCGGTGTTGAAGCGCTCGCCGATCACGCTCGAGGTCGACGTGCCCGAGGGGCTGCTGCTCGACGGCTATCCCGGCTCCTACGGCCAGATCCTGACCAATCTGTTCCTCAACGCCGCCAACCATGCCTTCGCCGACGGACGCGCCGGCACCATCACGATCTCGGCGCGGCCGCGCGGGGCCGACGACATCGAGATCATCTTCACCGACGACGGGGCCGGCATGACCCCGGACGTGCAGCGCCAGGCCTTTGACCCATTCTTTACCACCCGGCGCAATGAAGGTGGTACGGGACTCGGGCTGCATATCGTCTATAACCTTGTCACCCAGCAGCTCGGCGGTCGCATGATGCTGGAATCCAAGCTGGGACAAGGCACCACTTTTCGCATTATCATGCCCCGGGTCGCCAAGGGCGGCGCGCAAAGCACAGAGACTGACGGGACTTCTCAATGGCCGAACAGGACGATGTCCTCCACCTGATCGACGACACCGGTACCGCGTCGGAGGACCAGAACGCACGGAAGTGGAAGATCGCCGTCATCGACGACGATCCGGCCGTGCATGACGGCACCCGTTTCGCGTTGTCCGACTACAGCCTCAACGGCCAGAGCCTGGAGATCCTCTCCGCCTATTCCGCCGCCGAAGGCCGCAAGCTGATGGCCGCGCACAGCGACATCGCCGCCGTGCTGCTCGACGTCATCATGGAGACGGATGTGGCCGGCCTCGAGCTGGTCGAGTTCATCCGCAACGAGATCAAGAACGAGACCGTGCGCATCATCCTGCGCACCGGCCAGCCCGGCCAGGCGCCCGAGCGGCGCGTGATCGTGCAGTACGACATCAACGACTACAAAGCCAAGACCGAGCTCACCGCCGACAAGCTGTTCACCTCGCTGACCGCGGCATTGCGCTCCTATCAGCAGCTCGAGCGCATGGTGCAGACGCGGCGCGGGCTCGAGATCATCATCGATGCAGCTTCCACGCTGTACGACTTCAAGTCGATGCAGCGGCTCGCCGAGGGCGTGCTGACCCAGCTCGCCTCGCTGCTCAACGTCGACTGCGCCGGTATACTGGTGCTGCGCGACAATGGCGGCGTCGATCCCGAGCTTTCGGTGCTCGCCGGCAGCGGCTGCTACAGCCGCTTCATCGGCACCACGTCGTCGAAGGCGCTCGACCCCGAGCTGCGCGAGATGGTGGAGGCCGCGTTCCAGCGCCGCAAGAACGAGTTCGCCGACCACCGCAGCGTGATCTATCTGCGCACCGGCTCGGGCCGCGAGGTGGTGGTGCTGCTGCAGGCCGAGCGCGAGCTGTCCGAGACCGACCGCTCGCTGGTCGAGATCTTCTCCAGCCGGCTCTCGATCGCCTTCGACAACGTCATCCTCTACCAGCAGCTCCAGGACGCCAACACCCAGCTGGAAGACCGCGTCGCCCAGCGCACCCGCGCCCTGATGCAGGCCAACCGCCGCCTGTCGGCGCAATGGCTGCGGCTGCAGCGCGCCAACGGCTTCAAGAACGAGATTCTGGGGACCGTCGCACACGATCTGAAGAATCCGCTCGGCGTCATCCTCGGCCGCACCGAGATGCTGAAGGAGCTGATCTCGACCGGGGCGTCGGCAAGCGGCGTCGTCTCTCAGGTCGATCACATCCGTGATGCGACGAAGCGCCTGACCACGATGGTCGACCATCTGATCTCGGACGCGATGGCGGATGCCTTCGACATCACCATCCGCCGCGAGCCGGTCGACGTCGCGGCGCTGGTCAAGGAGGTCGCCGAGGCCAACCAGCCGCTCGCCGTCAACAAGCAGCAGGCGATCGGCGTCACCGCGCCGCCCAACATCGTCACCATGTGCGACACCGACCGCATCCGCGAGGCGATCGACAACCTCATCAGCAACGCCATCAAATACTCGCCGATCGGCGGCAAGATCGGCGTCGCCGTCGTCCACGAGGGCGGCGAAACCATCGTCCGCGTCAGCGACGAGGGCGCCGGCCTGTCGCCGGAGGATCTCGGCCGCCTGTTCGGCCGGTTCCAGCGGCTGTCCGCCAAGCCGACCGCCGGCGAGAGCTCGACGGGGCTTGGTCTGTCCATCGTGAAGCGTATTATCGACATGCACGGCGGCGAGGTGACTGCCGACAGCGACGGCCCCGGCAAGGGCTCGACCTTCACCATCACCCTCCCCGCGACCGATATGCCGTGATCTGAAGACCATGACCCAAAGCCAGCACATCATGATCGTCGACGACGAGGCCCCGGCCCGGGAGATGGTCGGCGATTACCTCAAGATGCACGGCTTCACCGTGACGCTGTGCGACGGCGGCAAGAGCTTGCGCGCCGCGATCCAGGGCAGCATGCCCGATCTCGTCGTGCTCGACCTCAACATGCCCGAGGAAGACGGGCTCTCGATCATCCGCGACCTCAAAAGCCGCATCAACGTGCCCGTGATCATGCTGACGGCGACCGCGAGCCCGATCGATCGCGTCGTCGGCCTCGAGCTCGGCGCCGACGATTACGTGGCAAAGCCCTGCGAGCTGCGCGAGCTGATGGCGCGCATCCGCTCGGTGCTGCGGCGGAGCACGCCGGTGAGGGCGGCAGCGGACACCGCGGCGGCGAAATCGGACAAGGACCAATTGGTGCGCTTCGGCACCAAATGGCTCGATCTCGAAGCGCAGGCGCTGCGCGACGACGAAGGCAACGAGCATCCGTTGACCGCATCCGAATTCGGGCTGCTCAAGGTGTTCGCGGCCAATCCCAAGCGCGTGCTGTCGCGCGAGCGTTTGCTCGAGCTCGCCAATGCGCGCGACGCCGAAGCCTTCGACCGCGCAGTCGACCTGCGCATCATGCGCATCCGCCGCAAGATCGAGCCCGATCCGGCCAAGCCTGCCGTGATTCGCACCATCCGCGGCGGCGGCTATCTGTTCTCGCCGGGGGGCGAGAAGGCGTAGCTCTCCGTTGTCGTCCTGGCGAAAGCCAGGACCCATTACCACCGAACAGGATTTGCCGAAGGCTGGTGGTTGCCAGCTCGCGCCATAACCGCTGCTTGGGGTAATGGGTCCTGGCTTTCGCCAGGACGACATCGGCGGCGCGACCGAACGCAAAACCCCGAAATACGTTCCCGGCGCCTGCGTCCGCGTCAAAATGCTCACCCCGTATTTTCCGTACATTGAAATTCCACGACTTTTTGCCCCGAATGTTTCGTCGCTCCCTGTCCGACGAAACAATTTGGCGGCGCACGAAACCATTTTCCGCTTTTCGCGCAGACGTCCCGAAACGGTGGCTGATTAACACTTTGGTCCAAGGAAACGCCGCTCGGTTGCGGCGCTACGGGGAGCCAAGTCCATGCCGAACGTCATCGCCATCAACGCCCAGGCCAGCCAGAGCATCATCGCCGCTCAGGCGACTTCGGACGACATGCTTCTCGAAAGCATTGCCGACGGCAACCGGACCGCCATGCACATCCTCTATTGCCGGCACAATGTGCGGGTCTACCGTTTCATCCTGCGCATCGTGCGCGACGCCACCACGGCGGAAGATCTGGTCAGCCAGGTGTTCCTCGACGTGTGGCGCACCGCCGGCCAGTTCCAGGGCCGCTCGCAGGTCTCGACCTGGCTGCTCTCGATCGCCCGCTTCAAGGCGCTGACCGCGATGCGCCAGCGCCGCTTCGAGGATATCGATCAGGAAGATGTGCGCCAGATTCCCGATGATTGCGACACGCCGGAGACCTCGCTCGATCGCAGCGACACCAGCGCCATCCTGCGCGCCTGCGTCGCAAAACTGTCGCCCGCCCATCGCGAGATCATCAACCTCGTCTACTACCACGAGAAGTCGGTGGAGGAGGTCGGGCAGATCATCGGCATCCCCCAGAGCACGGTGAAGACCCGGATGTTCTATGCCCGCAAACAGCTGGCCGATTTGCTTAAGGGCGCCGGCGTCGACCGTTTCGCCGCGTAAGGACAATGATTTCAAGGGGATAGGACTGAATTTTCGGCCCTATCCCCGGACACGGAAGCGTTACCACCGACGAAACAATTGAAACAAACGACAACATCAGGCGGAAAAACTTCCCTTCTATAAAGTTCGCATGCGGTTTCGTTAAACCTCCCAAGACCTCCAACGACCCGGACGATGCCCCCGTCCGGGTCGTTTTGTATTTTGGGGATGCGGTGTAGCCGCCGGCTCCCGCCTCTCCCGCTTGCGGGAGAGGCCGACGCACTCGCAGAGTGCGGCGGGTGAGGGTTTTTTCCTCTGGGGGATTGTCCCAATGCGGAGACACCCTCTCCCCAGCCCTCCCCCGCAAGCGCAGGGCCATCGCATATGAGCTGGTGGGGCCTGAGCAAGCGCCTCGTCCTTCGAGACGACCGCTCCGCGGTCTCCTCAGGATGAGGCTGACCGGCAGCTTTGGCTGCCGAATTGCCGCCACGTACTCTGTCCTCATCCTGAGGGCCCGCCGGAGGCGGGCGTCTCGAAGGATGGCCGCAGGCGAGCTTCCCGCCACGCTCTCCTCATATGCGATAGCCCTCCCCCGCAAGCGGGGGAGGGAGCAGACCGCCGTTCCGACCGGCACTGGCGCTCTCAACGCCCCGTCACGAAGCCGTGACGCCACGTAACGACCGCCCCATCACACACGAACTGCCTCGTGACCTCCATCACGAGTGCGCCATGCTCGAACTTGTCTTCGCTGTCCTTGCCGGCCTCCTCACCATCGCCGCGCCCTGCACGTTGCCGATGCTGCCGATCCTGCTTGGCGCCTCGATCGGGCGCGCGGGGCACTTGCGGCCCGCGATGATCGCGCTCGGCTTCGTCGTCTCCTTCTCCGCCGTCGCGCTGCTGCTCGGCGCGCTCACGCAGCTGTTCGATTTCGATCCGAACGTGCTGCGCGAGGCGGCGTCGATCCTGCTGCTCGGCTTCGGCCTGTTGATGTTGTGGCCGGCGCCGTTCGAGTGGCTGTCGATCCGGCTCAATGGCTGGCTCGATCTCGGCAACTCGAACGCCCCTCAGCGCGAGGGCGCGCTCGGCGGGCTCGTGCTGGGGACCACGCTGGGCCTGGTCTGGACGCCCTGCGCAGGGCCGGTGCTCGGCTCAATCCTGACGCTGGTGGCGACCTCGAAGAACCCCGCCTGGGCCGGCACGCTGCTGGTCGCCTACGCCATCGGTGCTGCGATCCCCATGCTCGCGATCGCCTATGGCGGACAAGCCGCGACCACGCGCGTGCGCAGCCTCGCGCGGATCTCGCCGCGCCTGCAGCAGGGCTTTGGCGTGGTCGTGATCGCCTTCGCCGTCGCCGCCTATTTCCAATACGACACGCTGATCGTGGCGTGGCTTACCGGGTTCTATCCCACCGGCCAGATCGGCCTGTGATCACCCCTCGTCTTCACCGGAGGAAGTTTCCATGACTCTCAAACTGCTCGCCGTGTCTGCTGCACTGATCGGCATCACCGTCACCGGCGCCGTCATCCCCGGCATCTGCGACGAGGCCGCGCGCGCCACGCCTGTCGTCACCGCTGCCGCGAGCCAGCAGACCGAGCCCGACTTCACCGGCATCACCAACTGGTTCAACTCGAAGCCGCTCAGCCTCGCCGATCTCCGCGGCAAGGTCGTGCTGGTCGACTTCTGGACCTATGGCTGCGTCAACTGCGTCAACACGCTGCCGCATGTCACCAACCTCTATGCCAAGTACAAGGATCGGGGTCTCGTCGTGGTCGGCGTACACACGCCGGAATTCCCGTTCGAGCGCTCGGCTTCCAATGTGCAGGCCGCGCTGAAGCGCCATGGCATCACCTATCCGGTGGCGCAGGACAATGATTCCAGGACCTGGAACGCCTACAGCAACCAGTATTGGCCGGCGCAATACATCATCGACCAGAGCGGCAAGATCGTGTTCCAGCACGCCGGCGAAGGCCGCTACGACGAGATCGACCGGATCGTGGCAAAGCTGCTGAACGTCAGCAGCTGAAGCCGGGCGAGCATCACGCGGCTGGTTTCGCCTAACACCCTTGTTGCTTGACTCCACGGACCTGTCCGTGGAGTTTCGCGCCATCGGAATCAGCCGCCCGCAATGGACGACGCGAACACCAGCACCGACATTCGCCTTCGCGAAGGCTCCTCGATCGCGCAGCGGCTGGTCATGTCCGGCTTCGCGGCCGCTGTTGCGCTGTGCTTCACGCCGGGCCTGTTCACGCACGACACCCTGGAGATCGTCATCTCTGTGGTGGCACTGCTGGTGGGAGCCGGGTTCGTCGTCGGCATCATGATGGCGCCGGCGGTGGTGTGGATCATCACGCCTGACGAGATCCTGATCGGACACCAGCGGCCGTTCGGGAAACTCCAGACGCGGATGGTCGCGAAGGACGACATCACGGGACTGCAAGTTCCCGGCAGCAAGAGGGTGAAGGCCCGCTTTCAACTCGTCTTCACGCTTGTCTCGGGGGAGCGCCTGACGTCGCCGCCGATCTCCGACGTCACGCATGTTCATGACACCGTGGCGCGAATCGCCAAGCAGTTCGACGTTCCCAATGTCGAGGCCCCCAGCAATCCGCTCGACGCCAGCAATCCCGAGATGCATCTGGGCGAGCCGCTCGAGGCGTTTTCCGCGCGGGACATTCGCATCGTCGCGTTGATTGCCGTCGCGTTGTCCGCCGTGCCATACGCCTACAAGCTCTGGCGCGGATGGCCGCCCAGCCACGTCGATATCCTGCTGCTGCCGCTCGGCGCGCTCGCGGCGTTCGCGGTCTACAGATACGCCAACCTCGTGACCGGCGCGTTCTGGATTATCCGGCAGGGCGATATCCGCGTCGAGCGGCTGTGGGGCGACGGCACGCCGCGCACGGACAGCATCAGGGGATACGAGGTGAAGACGATCACCGTCGACCGCCGCGGCCGTTCCGAGGACGAGCACTGCATCGTCACGATCCGCCTTCGCTCGGGGCGGCGGTTTCGCAGCCCCCGGATCGGCTCGCGGCCCGAGGCCCGCGCCGTCGGGACCGAAATCGTGCGGCGGCTCGGGATCGCGCCGGAGAGCAACAAGATTTAGCTCTCGCCGCTTGCAGCGCTGCGATTACATTTGAAGGGGAGCTGGCAGCTCGCCCGTGGCCATCCTTCGAGACGCCCGCCTACGGCGGGCCCTCAGGATGAGGACGGAGTGCGTGGCAGCCGGCACCTGTGCGTCTTAGCCTCATCCTGAGGAGCCCGCGCAGCGGGCGTCTCGAAGGATGGGGCGCGCGCTCAGGCCGCGACCAAGAAGTCCTGTTCGCCCTAGGGAGCGCACCACCACCGCGGCAGCAATCTAAGCTTTTCGCGCCATCCCCTGTTTGTGGCATTGCCCCGGTCCCGTCAAAAAACCAAAGCATTCTCGTGACATATCAGCCGCGCGCGCCATCAACTTGCCATGAACATGCCCCTGAGATTTGATGGTTCCGAATGTTTTGCGCTGTGGCAGCGGGGAGAGCTTGAAATGACGGATTATCGTCGCCTGACCGGGGCGTTCATCACGGCGCTCAGCCTGGTTCTGACCACGTCATACACCTCCGCCCAGCAGCCGGACCGCGGCGACGAGCCGGGCCTGATCGCCGACGACGGCTACCAGCTCGAACCGGAATGGCAGAAGCAGGTCGTCTACTTCCGCACCACGGAAGCGCCGGGCACCATCATCGTCTCGACCGCCGAACGGCACCTCTATCTGGTGCAGCCCGGCGGGCGCGCGATCCGCTATGGCATCGGCGTCGGCCGTGACGGCTTCCAGTGGCAGGGGCTGGTGACCATCACCAACAAGAAGGAATGGCCGGACTGGACGCCGCCGCCGGAGATGATCCAGCGCCAGCCCTACCTGCCGCGATTCATGGCCGGCGGCCCCGGCAATCCGCTGGGCGCCCGCGCGATGTATCTCGGCACCACGGTCTACCGCATCCACGGCACCAACCGTCCTGACACGATCGGCACCAAGGTGTCCTCGGGCTGCTTCCGTCTCGTCAACAACGACGTCGCCGATCTCTACGATCGCGTCCCTGTCGGCACCAAGGTCGTGATCCGGCAGAAGCCCGAACTCTAAGGGCTATGGTTCGAGCATGATCGCACCGGTCATGCTCTGCCCCCTCCGCCAATTTCCTTTTCCCGATTATTTCGAGAGAGAGACATCATGCGCACTTTTCGAGGCGGCCTGCTGATCGGGCTCGCGGTCGCCGTGCTGGTCGGCGCCCTCGCCGTCATCTACGAATTCTACGACACCCGCACGCTGAAGCGCACGGTTCGCCGCGGCGAGGTGCTGTGCGGCGTCAACAAGGGCCTGCCGGGCTTCTCGATCCCCGACGACAAGGGCAACTGGACCGGCTTCGACGTCGATTTCTGCCGCGCGGTGGCGGCTGCGATCTTCAACGACCCGAACAAGGCGAAGTTCGTGCCGCTCGACGCCAGCGAGCGCTTCAAGGAACTGCAGAGCCGAAAGGTCGACATCCTCTCGCGCAACTCGACCTGGAGCATGGCGCGCGAACTCGACTACGACCTCTATTTCCCGGCGGTCGCCTATTACGACGGCGCAGGCTTCATGCTGCCGCGTTCGCGCAACAAGGAAACCTCGCTGGACCTGACCGGCAGCAAGGTCTGCGTGCAGGCCGGCACCACCACGGCGCTCAACGTCTCCGACTACTTCCGTGCCAACAACATGAAGTATGAAGAGGTCAAGTTCGACAAGCTGGACGACGTGGTGAAGGCCTACGACACCGGCAAGTGCGACACGCTCTCCGCCGACGTCTCGCAGCTCTATGCGCTCAGGCTGAACCTGTCGAAGCCCGGCGACCACATGATCCTGCCGGACATGATCTCCAAGGAGCCGCTCGCCCCCGTCGTGCGCCAGCGCGACGACGACTGGATGATGATCGTGAAGTGGACGCTCTACGCCATGATCAACGCCGAAGAGCTCGGCGTGAGCTCCGAGAACATCGACGAAGCCCTGAAGTCGAAGAAGCCGGACGTGATGCGCCTCGTCGGCAACGAGGGCAATTATGGCGAGCAACTCGGCCTCAGCAAGGACTGGGTCGTTCGCATCATCCGCAGCGTCGGCAATTACGGCGAGATGTACGAGCGCAACATCGGCGAGAAGTCCAAGCTGAAGATCCCGCGCGGCATGAACCAGCTGTGGAATGCCGGCGGCGTGCAGTACGCACCGCCGATGCGGTAAGGGGAGCGTCTCACTGGTGTCGTCCCGGCCTAGCGCGCAATTGCGCGCGGGGGGCCGGGACCCATACCGCGTGACCTATCGATAAGCGCAGGTGACAGTACCGCGGGAAGACTCTTCAACTGAGAGCCTCCGCCAAACTGCTTCCTGGGGTTATGGGTCCCGGCCTTCGCCGGGACGACACTTGTTATTGAGGCGCCACCTTGTCCGCCTCAATACCCCCGCGCCAGCGCCAGCTGCTCGGTGTGGTAGTTCGCATCGCCGAACAGCTCTTCGCAGACCCGGGCGCGCTTCATGAAGAAGCCGATGTCGAACTGGTCGGTCATGCCCATGCCGCCATGCATCTGCACGCCTTCCTGCACCGCGCGCGTGGCGGTGGTGCCGGCGCGGGCTTTTGCGACGGCGACGGCTGAAGCGGCCTTGGCGACGTCGGCATCCAGCGCCTGCAGCGCCTTCATGGTGGCGGCGCGGGTGATCTCGATGTCGACATAGAGCTCGGCGGCGCGGTGCTGCAGCGCCTGGAATTCGCCGATCAGCTTGCCGAACTGCTTTCTGTTCTTGAGGTACTCGACCGTGCGGCCAAACACCTCGTCGCTGAGGCCGACCATTTCGGCGGCGACCGCGCCGCGGCCGATGTCGAGCACACCAGCGAGCAGCGCGGCACCCTGATCGACCTCGCCGAGCACGCTGTCGGCGGTGACCTCGACACTGGCGAACTCGATCCGCGCCGCATTATGTGAATCGACCATGATGGTGCGCTCGATCGCGACGCCCTTGGCCTTGGGGTTGACCAGGAACAGCGTCAGGCCCTCGCGCTCGCCGGCGGCGCCACCGGTACGCGCGGCGACGATGAAGAGATCGGCGACATGACCGTCCACGACCAGTGCCTTGGCGCCGGAAAGTTTAAAACCGTTGCCGGCACGCACGGCCTGCAGGCTGGTCTGCAGGGGACGATGTTTGGCGCCCTCGTCGATCGCCAGTGTCGCGAGCAGCGAGCCGCTCGCAATCTTCGGCAGATATTCCGACTTCTGCGCGGCATTGCCGCCGCGATTCAGCGCGGAGGCCGCCACCACGCTGGTGGCAAGGAAGGGCGACGGCATCAGGGTGCGGCCGATCTCCTCCATGATGACGCCGGCCTCCATGAATCCGAGGCCGCTGCCGCCGAACTCTTCCGGCACGAGCAGGCCGGCAAAGCCCATCTCGGCGAAGGAGTGCCAAAACTCCTTGGAGAAGCCGGTGGGATCCTTGCTGTCGCGCAAGTGGCGCAGGTGCGCCACCGGCGCCTTGTCGCTGATCAGCCCGCGCGCGCTGTCGCGGAGCATTGATTGTTCTTCGGTGAGGACGAGGGCCATGGTGCAAAGTCTCTAACGTCTGGAAATCTGTTGGTGTCATTCCGGGGCGATGCGCAGCATCGAACCCGGAATCTCGAGGTTCTCAGGTGCGCAACTGCGCACCGTAGTTCGCGCTATCGCGCGCCCCGGAACGACGGAAAGCCTCACGCCCCCGGCAAGTCCAGGATGCGCTTGGCAACGATGCCGAGCATCACCTCCGTTGTGCCGCCCTCGATCGAGTTGGCCTTGGTGCGCAGCCAGGCGCGCGGGCGGGCGCCCTGCTTGGAGCGCTCGCTCTCCCACTCCAGCGCATCGACGCCGCCGGCCGACATCAGGATCTCGTAGCGGCGCTTGTTGAGCTCGGTGCCGTAATATTTCATCGCCGAGGAGAACGCCGGATGCGCTTGCCCCGCCTTGGCGAGATCGACCGCGCGCTCGGCGCAGGCCGCAAGCGCGGCCTCGTCGACGTCGAAGCTCGCGATCTGGCCGCGCAGCATGGAGTCATCGAGCCGCCCCCGCGCATCGGTGCCGACGGAATCCGCCGCGATCTGCCCGAGCGGACGGCCGACGCCGCGCTCGCCCATCCCTGAGATCATCGCGCGCTCGTGCTGGAGCAGATATTTTGCGACGTCCCAGCCGCGGTTGACGGTGCCGACCACATGCGACTTCGGCACGCGGACGCCGTCGAAGAACGTTTCGCAGAACGGCGAATAGCCGGAGATCAGAAGGATCGGCTTGGTCGAGACGCCCTTCGAGGTCATGTCGAACAGGATGAAGCTGATGCCGTCGTGCTTCTTGGCGGCGGGATCGGTGCGGACGAGGCAGAAGATCCAGTCGGCATAGTTGGCGTAGGACGTCCAGATCTTCGAACCCGTGATGACGTAATCATCGCCGTCGCTCTCGGCGCGGGTCTGGAGTGAGGCGAGATCGGAGCCGGCGTTGGGCTCGGAATAGCCCTGGCACCAGCGAATCTCGCCCGCGGCGATCTTCGGCAGATGCTCCTTCTTCTGGGCGTCGTTGCCGTATTTCAAAAGCGCCGGCCCGAGCATCCAGATGCCGAAGCTCGACAGCGGCGGCCGCGCGCCCATCTTGGCCATCTCCGCGCGCAGCACCTTGTGCTCGGCGGCGCTGAGGCCTCCGCCGCCATACTCCTTCGGCCAGTCCGGCACGGTCCAGCCCTTGTCGCGCATGCGCTCGAACCAGATGCGCTGCGGCTCGGACGAGAATTTTGCGTTGCGCCCACCCCAGAACACGTCGGTATCAGACGTCGCGGGCTTGCGCATCTCCGGCGGGCAGTTGGCTTCCAGCCAGGCGCGCGTCTCGTTGCGGAATGTTTCGAGATCGGCGGCTTCAAGATCGCTGGTTTTAGAGTCAGTCATTGGTCGTTTCCATCAATCAAAATCGACTTGTTGCGGACGACTCTGGGCCAAGCTCCTGCGGAATTCAACCACTTCCGCGAGCCGCATTCGGCTATAGTCGCCGCCATGGCGGTGCTTGAAAACAAAGAGGAAACGACAATGCGCCTGAAACTTCTTTCGCCTGGCGAAATGAACGAGAGCCAGCGGCAGACCTATGACGAGTCGATCGCCGGCAAGCGCGGCAAGCCGCCGGCACCGATGATGGCCTGGCTGAGCAGCCCGGAGATGGCGCGCCATGCGACGCGGCTCGGCGAGGTGCTGCGCTTTGACACGATATTCCCCGCGAAGCTGTCGGAGATCGCGATCCTGGTGACGGCGCGGCACTGGACCGCGCATTACGAATGGTATGCGCATAAGCGCCTCGCGCTCGCCGGAGGCATGGATCCTGAGATCATCGAGGCGATCCGCGACCGCCGCACGCCTGAGTTCGACGATCCCAAGGGGAAGATGATCTACGACGTCGCGAAGTCGCTGCATGAGGGCCACGGCGTCGCGAAGGGCCTCTATGATGAGGCCGTGAAGCTGCTCAGCGAGCGGGGCGTCGTCGAGGTGATCGGGCTGTGCGGCTACTACACGCTGGTGTCGATGACGCTGAACACATTTGAATTTGGCCTGCCCGAGGGCGAGGTGTCGGAGCTTAGCTAGTTTCCCATTCGGAAACGATGGGTTTCGGGATCGGCCCGTAGCACTGTCCCGGCACCCTCTCTATGTGCACGTTTTCAACGGAGCATTCCCATGTCGCAAAACCAGGCCGTCGCCGCCGGCACCAGGATCGGCCACGTCCATCTCAAGGTCGCCGATCTCGATCGCGCACTCGGCTTCTATTGCGGCGTGCTCGGCTTCGAGCTGATGCAGCGGATGGGCTCGGGCGCGGCCTTCATCTCGGCCGGCGGCTATCATCATCACATCGGGCTCAACACCTGGGAGAGCAAGGGCGGCTCGCCGCCGCCGCCGGGAACGACCGGCCTCTTCCACACCGCGATCCTCTATCCGACGCGCCCCGCTCTGGCGGATGCGCTGCACCGCGTGCTCTCGGCCGGCATTGCGCTGGACGGCGCGAGCGACCATGGCGTCAGCGAGGCGCTTTACTTGCGTGACCCGGATCAGAACGGCGTGGAGCTGTATTGGGACAAGCCGCGGGAGCAATGGCCGTTCGGGCCGGACGGGAAGCTCGCGATGTTCACGAAGCGGCTGGATGTGGAGGGGTTGTTGAGGCAGCGCGAGGCGTGACGCCGTAGGGGCACGATCTCGTAGGGTGGGCAAAGGCGCACAGCGCCGTGCCCACCATCCTTCCGTGATGGATACAGATCGTGGGCACGCTTCGCTTTGCCCACCCTACGGGAGCTTCGCTCTTGGCTTCCCCCGCACCATGATCAGCGCCGCCGCCATCACCTCCAGCGCGATGCAGAGATAGAACGGCAGCACATAACCGCCGGACCAATCGCGCAAGGCCCCGACGACGCCGGGGCCGAACGCATAGGTCACCTGGTTGATCGCGGTGTTGAGGCTGATCAGCACGCCGAACGAAGCGCTGTCGAACTCCTGCTGCACGATCAGCGACGGCAGCGTGATGAGATTGCCGACCGAGAAGCCGAACACCGCGCAGGCCGCGATCAACGCATAATCGTTGTGCAGGTTGATGACGACGAGGAGCGCCGCGGCCTGGCTCAGGAACGAGATTGCGGAGGCCAGCCGCTGGTTGAGGCGGTCGATCACCAGCGAGAACATCACGCGGCCGACCACCGCCATCGCGGTCAGCACCGCGACGGCGACCGCCGCGCGCTCGCGGCCGATCACGGGATCGAGGAACGAGATCAGGTGCACGATGAAGCCGACCTGGGCGAACAGCACCAGCGCAAACGCAATGGTCACCGTGAGGAAGCCGACGTCGCGCAGCGCCCAGGCGCGGATCTCTGTCGACGATTGCGGTTTTGCCTTCGCCGCCGCCGTCCAGCCGTGAAGATCGGGCGGACGGCCGACGAGAAGCAGGATCACAGGCACGAGCAGCACCAGCATGGCACCAGCGGCGGCGTACATCGCGCTGGCGAAGCCGACATGGCCGATCAGCGTCACCAGCAACGGCACGCCGACGATGCCGCCGAAGCTCGCACCATTGAGCGCAAGGCTGATCGCCATGCCGCGCTTTTCGTCGAACCACAGGCTGATCGTGTTGGTGATCATGGCAAGACTGGTGCCGGCCCAGCCGAAGGCGAGCACGGCGTCCGCAAGATAAAGCTGCCAGGGCTCGCGCACCGCGCCGATCGCGACCGCGGCGGCCGACATCGCCAGCGTGCCGGCGATCAGGCTGAGCCGCGGGCCGTATTTTCGCACGGCTTCGCCGACGAAGACGACGAGCAGCGCGCCGAACAAATAGAAGAACGTCGTGCCGGATGAGATCAGCGAGGCCGGCCAGCCCCGCGCGCGCTGCAACTCGGCGACATAGACGCTCTGACCGTAGAAACCGAGCCCCCAGCCGAAGGTCGCGAGCAGGAAGCAGACCGCGACGATGCGCCAGCCTTCGTAGCGGAGTGAGGATTCGTCGACCGATGCGACGTGACGTGGCTTGTTGAGCATTTCTTTGCTCCTCACCGTCATTCCGGGGCGATGCGAAGCATCGAACCCGGAATCTCGAGATTCTCAGGTGCGCAACTGCGCACCATAGTTCACCCTTCGGGTGCCCCGGAATGACGGCAGAAATTGAAGGACGTTGATAGCCTGACGAGGCTGTCCATGATGAGCATCATGTAACAACCCGGCCGGCGAAAATCACTTCGATCTGGATCGAACTATCAACGCTGCTGACAGCCTCCCGCCATCATACCGCATCCGGGAACTCGCCCATGGCCGCCTCCAGCCGCGCCTTGCGGCGCCTCGCCCAGGAGACCAGCGAAAGCGCGGCAAGGCCGAGCACGACCGGCGGGAACACCACCATGTTCACCGCGGACCAGCCGTAATTGGCGAGCAATTGTCCGGAGGAGAATGAGCCGATCGCCATCATGCCGAACACCAGGAAATCGTTGAAGGCCTGCACCTTGTTGCGCTCCTGCGGCCGGTGCGTCTCCAGCACCAGCGCAGAGGCGCCGATGAAGGAGAAATTCCACCCCACACCCAGCACGATCAGCGTGGCCCAGAAGTGCATCGCAGTGAGGCCGGAGAGGCCGATGGTGGCGGCGCCCGCTTCCAGCAGCAATCCGGCGGCCACGATCTTCGGCGCCCCGAAGCGCGCGATCAGCGCGCCCGTAAAGAAGCTCGGCCCATACATGGCGACGATGTGCCATTGCAGGCCGAAATTGGAATCGGAGACGCTGAGGCCGCACAGCTTCATGGCGAGCGGCGCCGAGGTCATCACCAGGTTCATCATGGGATAGGCAATGACGCCGCACAATGCCGCCGCGATGAAACGCGGCTGGCTGACGATGGTCAGCAGCGGCCGGCCGCCGTGCAGATCGGCCGGGGCGGGCCTGGGCATGTCGACGCCGGCGACGATGCCCATCGCGATCAGCGCCACCGCGGCCTGCACCAGGAAGCTGAAGGCGAACAGATAGGGCTGCCAGACATCCATGGTCCATTGCACGAGCTGCGGACCGAGCACGCCGGCGAACACGCCGCCCGCCATCACCCAGGATACAGCTTTAGGCCGATACGCCGCGCTGGCGCCATCGGCGGCGGCGAAGCGATAGGACTGCGCCACCGCGCCGTAGAGGCCGCCGAGGAAGGTGGCCAGACAAAACAGCGCGAACGAGCCGTGCAGGATCGCGAACGAGCCGAGCAAGCCGGTGAGCGCACCGAGACCCGTGCCAATGATGAAGGCGGCGCGGCGCCCGAAGCGGCGCGAGATCGCGCCGGTCGGCAGCGTGCCGGCGGCGAGCCCCACCACATACATCGAGATCGGCACGGTCGCGAACGACATGTCGGGTGCGAGCGTGGCGCCGACGATCGCGCCGGTGGCGAAAATGACGGCCGAGTTGGCGCCGGTCAGCGCCTGCGCGGCGGCGAGGCGCACCACATTGGCACGCACGCGAGCATCGGCGGCGATCTCATTGACAGCAGTTACGTCCAGCATCGGCACTTCCGCCCCAAGGGGCTTTTGAGGCGTTTGAGGCTCTCGAGGGCCTTGTTGATTCCCGGCACTATGGAGGGGCGCGGAAGGGCGGGCAACCGGCGCAAACGGGCGCGGGCCATGCCTCTGACGCAATCGCTTGAATGATAGCGGAGCGCGCCCTTGACGGCTTGCGCTCGATCAAATCCTATCCGCCGCGATCTTACGGAGTTTCGTTCATGACCGTCGACGACAGGCCCACGCTCAGCGCTCCCGACGACGATCCCTGGCTGTGGCTGGAGGAGATCGAAGGCAGGCAGGCGCTCGATTTCGTGGAGCGGCAGAACAGCCTGACGCTGCAGGCGTTCGGCGGAGCGGCCTTCGAACGCGACCGCGACATTCTCGCAGGAATCTACGATCGTCCCGACAACATTCCCTATGTCAGCCGGCGCGGCACCGACCTGCACAATCTCTGGAAGGACGCCAGCAATCCGCGCGGCCTGTGGCGGCGAACGACGCTGGCGGAATTTCGCAAAGCCGATCCGGCGTGGGAGACCATGCTGGATATCGACCAGCTCGCGGCAAAGGAAGGCGAGGATTGGCTGCTGAGCGGGATCGCTACGATGCCCGGAGGCTCGCGCGCGATCCTGAGCCTGTCGCGCGGCGGCAGCGACGCCGTCACCCTGCGGGAGTTCGACCTCGACACCAGGAGCTTCGTTGCCGACGGCTTTACGCTGCCGGAGGCCAAGGGCGGCGTCGACTGGCTCGATGCCGACACGCTGCTGCTGTCGAGCGCTCATGGCGAGGGCATGGCGACGAGCTCGGGCTATGCGCGAACCGTACGGCTTTGGCGGCGCGGCCAACCGGTCGATCAGGCAGAGGCGATCATCGAGACCACCGCCGATCACATGATGATCTACGGCATGAGCGATGACACGGGATCTGCGCCGCGGGTCTGGATCGTCGACCAGATCGACTTCTTCAACCACGCGATCTGGCTGCGCGATGCGGCGGGCACCACGACGAAGCTCGATCTGCCGACCGGCATCTGGATGCAGGCACATGGCGACTGGTTTGCGATGAAGCTGCGCCGGGACTGGCAGGTCGAAGGCCGCACCTATGCCACCGACACCGTGCTCGGCATGTCGCTCTCCGCATTCCTGAGCGGACACCGCGATTTTGCGGTGCTGTTCGAGCCGGCACCGCGGCGCGCCCTGCAAGGTCTGTTCTGGGCCGCAGGAAAGCTGGTGCTATCGATCCTCGACGAGCTCAAACCGCAGTTCGAGATCTGCACGCCATCCGCCGCGGGCTGGGGTCGCGAGACACTCGGCGGCCTGCCGCAGATCGGCGTCGTCGACGTCTGGCCGCTCGATCGACATCCGTCCGAAAGCAACGGCGATCTGCTCGCCAACGTGCAGGACCCGCTCACGCCGCCCTCGCTGCTGCTGCTCGCGCGCGGCATCGCAAGTCCGACCGTGCTGAAGCAGGCGCCGAAGACGTTCGCCGCCGACGGCCTCGTGGTGACGCAGCACGAGGCGATCTCCGTTGACGGCGAGCGCATTCCCTATGTGCAGACCGGCCCCGCAAAGGAGACCGGCGATGCGCCGGTCCATATGAGCGCCTATGGCGGCTTCGCCCATGCGGTGAAGCCGTATTACAACGCCTCGCTCGGCAAGCTCTGGCTGGAGCGCGGCGGCACCACGGTGCAGGCGAATTTGCGCGGCGGCGGCGAGTTCGGCACGCGCTGGCACGATGCCGGCCGCCTCGCCGGCAAGAAGCTCTCGCATGACGATTTCGCGGCCGTGGCCGCCGACCTCGTCCGCCGTGGCGTGACGACCGCAAAACGCATCGCGGCGCAGGGCGGATCGAACGGCGGCATCCTCATCACCAACATGCTGGTGCGCTATCCCGAGCGCTTCGGCGCGCTGTTCTGCACCATCCCGCTGATCGACATGCGCCGTTACACAAAACTGCTCGCAGGCGCGAGCTGGATCGCGGAATATGGCGATCCTGACAAGGCGGAGGAATGGGAATGGCTGAAGTCCTACTCCGCCTATCACAACGTCAGGGCCGGCCAGCCCTATCCGCCGATCCTGATCGCGACGACGCGGCGTGACGACCGCGTCCACCCCGGCCATGCCCGCAAGATGGCGGCAAAGCTCCAGGCGATGGGCTATGAGGCCTGGTTCTACGAGCCGGCCGCAGGTGGCCACGGCTACGGCAAGGACAACTGGGAGCGCGCCGGTTTTGAGGTGCTCGGCTTCCGGTTCTTGAAGGACAAGATCGGGTGGAAGGACGGCGAGGGCTGACGGGCTCTTGAGTGAACGAGTACAAGCCCAGCAGGTGGTGCACCTCTCCCGCTTGCGGGAGAGGTCGACGCGCTCCAAGAGCGCGACGGGTGAGGGCTTTCTCCTCTAGGGGATGTCCCGTTGTTGAGACACCCTCTCCCCAACCCTCCCCCGCAGGCGGGAGGGAGCGCACTGCCATCGTGGCTTAGCGCTCAAACACCAGCGTAAGATTGTTGGCGGGCATCTCGATCGTATCGACGAGGCCAAGGCCTACCGCCTTTGCGAGCTTCTCGACGTCGCCGACATCCCGCACGCCCCAATCGGGTTGCCTTCGCGCAAGGAGGTGTCGAACACGGCGATACTTCGCTTGGTGCTGCCTCACTTTGAAGCGTGGCATTCACATGCCGCCCATGCAGACGATCGGGGTGCTTGGCGCGATCAATCCCTTCTACGCTGATCGGCAACGTCATCCGTTCTGGACATGCCATCAATGCAGTTCGTTTCGTCCGGTCGCGCCAGGCTCGCGACCGAAGTCGTGGGCGACGGCACCGCAATTGTCTTTCTCCATGCCAATGTGTGCGACCGGCGCATGTGGCGCGCCCAATTGGATGCAATCGGCGCCACCCACAAGGCGGTCGCCTATGACCGGCGCGGCTTCGGCGAAACGCGCGCCGAGCCGGAGGATTTTTCCGCCCTGTCGGACCTGATGGCGGTGCTGGAGGCGACCTCAGACGGCAAGCCCGCAATTCTCGTTGGCTGCTCCCTCGGCGGGCGCATCGCGCTCGACGCCGCCATCCGACACAAGTCGCGTGTTCGTGCCCTCGTTCTGATCGCTCCCAATGTCGCCGGTGCGCCCGATCCGACCTACACACCCGACATCGAGAAACTGATGGCGCAGTCGAAAGAGGCCGAGACGTCCGGCGACCTCGATCGCTTGAACGCGTTGAAGGCGCGCCTCCTGCTGGATGGAGCGCTGGCGGCAGAGGGGCGCGTCGCAGGGCCGGCGCGCGATCTATTCCTCGACATGAACGGCATCGCGCTTCGCTCGCCGCCGTTCGGATCGGATGTCGACATTCGACCCTTCTTCGACCGGCTCAGCGATGTCGCGGTGCCGACTCTCGTGGCTTGGGGCGACCTCGATTTCCCCTACGTTCAGGAACGCTGCCGACACGTCGCGGCGGTCGTGCCCGGCGCAGAGAAGCGTGAAATCTCGGGCGTGGCGCATCTCCCGAGCCTGGAGCGTCCGGCGGAAACGACGGCTCTCATTTCCGAATTCGTCGCCCGGCATGCGGGATGAGTTACCTCTCCCGCTTGCGGGAGAGGTCGACGCGCCCGAAGAGCGCGGCGGGTGAGGGCTCTATCCTCTTGGGGGGTCTCGCTTGCGGAAGCACCCTCTCCCCAACCCTCCCCCGCAGGCGGGGGAGGGCGCGCACCGCCGTTGCGGCGTGCACCTGGACTCAAGTCGGCAACGCTCAGCTTCGCGAAAACACCAGCGTCAGATTGTTCGCGGGCATCTCGATCGTCTCGACCAGGCGAAGGGCCGCGGCCTTCGCCAGCTTCTCGACATCAACGACGTCGCGGACGCCCCAGTCGGGATTGCCTTCGCGCAACGACGTGTCGAACACGGCGTTGCTGAGCGCAGTGTGCTTGCCGTCGCGCTTGAACGGGCCATAGAGGAACAGCTTGCCGTCGGCGCGCAAGTAGCGGCCGGCGCCGGCGAACAGGCCTTCGGCCACGGTCCACGGCGCGATGTGGATGACATTGGCGCAGAACACGGCGGCAAGGCTGGTCGGCCCCTGGCCGCTTTTCATCTCCGGGCACCAGTCGGGATCGGTGAGATCGATCCGCAGGGGCGAGCGGATGTTCTGCAGGCCCGAATGGATGCGCCAGGCCTCGATGCTCTTCACGTGCCGCTGGTTGAGGTCGCTCGGCCACCAGATCAGGCCGGGCGTATGCCGGGCGAAATGGACCACGTGCTGGCCGGTTCCGCTGCCGACCTCGACCACGTTGCCGGTCAGCCCAGTGAGATGCTTCTCCAGCGCCGCCCAGATCGGCTCGTGATTGCGATGAAAGGCGGGCGCATCGAGCCGGCCGTCGGGCTCGACCCGTCCGCCGTCCCTGCCAAATTCGACGACATAGTCAGCCAAGTGAGGTCCCCTTGAAAAAACGAGAACGCGTTGAAAACAGGATGAGCGTCCAAACGCCCCGGTAACAGCCGGCCCCCGCCCATTGCCCTTAAGTCTTGAGGACTCTTGAAGTCTCGAGGACTCTTGGGGGCCAAATCGACCGAACAAATAATCTCTTCAGTTGCAATGCGGAAGATATTAACTCCATTTTGCCGCGTGCATAGTCTTGATTGTCAGGGGCAGCCCTTTGTGCTTTTGAACGCTCCTATTTCCGCGATCGAGACCATCGCCATAACGCCTCGGAATGACACCTTGACCGCCCTTTTCCGGACGCCCGTCCTGTTCCTCCTGCTGGCCATCGCTGCCGGCCTCGCCAGCCCGGCGCGGGCACAATCCGCCGTGACCGAGGGCCAGAAGCTCGCCTTCGACCGCGGCAAGGGCAATTGCCTGACCTGCCATGTCATCAAGGGCGGCGACCTGCCGGGAACGATCGGACCGGAACTGAAGGACATCAAGTCAAAATACCCTGATCGCAACGAGCTGGTGGCGATCATCTTCGACGAGACCAAGCGCAATCCCCAGACCATGATGCCGCCCTTCGGCCGGAACCGGATTTTGACCGAACAGGAGATCAGCGCGATCGTTGATTTCCTGCAGACCCTGTAACGGCGAGCGGCCGAGGAGACCCGAGATGACCACGACCACCGGCCCTCATCCGACGCGGCGCCTGATCCTTCAGGGTGCGGCCTCCGTCGCGCTGCTCGGCCTCGGCAATCTGCCGTTCGCAGCCGCGCCCGCGCATGCGGCGGCGAACGACAAATATCCGGACGAGGCGTTCAAGCTGAAGAACGAGGCGGACGCGATCAAGGCGCTCTACGGCAAGACGGCCGAGCCGTCCGACAAGGTCAAGCTCGATGCGCCGGAGATCGCCGAGAACGGCGGCGTGGTGCCGATCTCGGTGACGACGACGCTCGACAAGGTGACCTCGATCTCGTTTTTCGTGGCCGAGAACCCGTTCGCGCTCGCAGCAAGCTACAGGATTCCGGACGGCACGCTGCCTGTTGTCGCCAACCGGCTGAAGATGGCGAAGACCACCAACGTGACCGCGCTCGTGGAAGCCGACGGCAAGCTCTACAGCGCGACCAAAGAGGTCAAGGTTACCGTCGGCGGTTGCGGCGGTTAAGCGAGGCAGTTCGACATGGCATCCAGCATTCGCGTGCGCGCAACATCCAACGGCGACATCACCGAGGTGCAGGCGCTGATCCAGCACCCCATGGACACCGGCCTCGTCAAGGATTCCAAGGGCGAGCTGATCCCCGCGCATTTCATCCAGCAGCTGAAGTTCGAATGTAACGGCAAGGACGTGTTCGTCGCCGATTGGGGCACCGCCGTCTCCAAGGACCCCTACGTCAAATTCAGCTTCAAGGGCGCCAAGAAGGGCGACGAGCTCAAGATCTCCTGGACCGACAACAAGGGTGGCTCGGACACGACCACCGCGAAGATCGCGTGATGAAGGCCCGCATCCACCTCCTGCTTGGTTCGCTCGGCGCCGCGCTGGTCGCGTTCGCTCTGACCTCTCCGCGCGTGATCGCGGCCGACAAGGTCGATCCCGTTGCCGATGCCAAGGCGTTCCAGAATTTCTTCTTCCAGAAGTTTCCGAACGTGAAGCACGAGGATTTCGTCAACGGTCCTTATTCCATGAACGAGGACATGAAGCGGCAGTGGCAGGAGAAGGAGGAATTCCCGCCTTACGAGTTTGCGCTCGACGCCGGCAAGGAGATGTTCTCGACCCCGTTCAAGAACGGCAAGACCTATGCCGACTGTTTCCCGAACGGCGGCATCGGCATCCGCCAGAACTATCCCTATTTCGACGAGAAGGAAGGCAAGGTCGTCACGCTGGAGCTCGCGCTCAACCGCTGCCGCGAGGCCAATGGCGAAGCGCCCTATTCCTACGTCAAGGACGAGATGGCCTCGCTCACCGCCTATATGGCGTTCACCTCGCGCGGCAAGCCGATGGACATCAAGATTCCCGATGATCCGCGCGCGCTCGCGGCGTTCGAGAACGGCAAGCGCTATTTCTACACGCGGCGCGGCCAGATGAACTTCTCCTGCGCGAGCTGCCACGTGCAGAGCCCAGGCGAGCGCATCCGCGCCGAGATCCTGGCGCCGGCGCTCGGGATTTTGAACGCGATGCCGATCTACCGCTCCGAATGGAGCGGCATGGGCACGACCAGCCGCCGCTTCGTCACCTGCAACAGCCAGACCCGCGCGGTTCCGCTGGAGCCGCAGGCGGATGAATATCGCGACGTCGAATATTTCCTCTCCTATGTCGCCAACGGCCTGCCGATCTCGGGCCCGGGAGCGCGGCCATGAAGCGGTCACTTGCTCTGGCCATACTGCTCGCCCTGAGCCTCGCGCCATCCGCGCGCGCGGCAAATGAGGCGGACTACAAGGCGGCCTATGCCGCCGCCGAGGCCGCCTCCAAGGAGGCAGCCGGCATGCGCAACCAGTGGACCGTGACCGTATCTGCGCTGGCGGCTGCCAAGAGGGCCGCAGACGGCGGCGATTTCGACCGCGCGCTGGCCGCAGCCAAGGAAGCCGAAGCCCTGGCGAAGGCGTCGATCTTCCAGGCGACGTCCGAAAAAGAAGCCTGGAAGGCGATGGAAATCCGCTAGACTGGGCCTATTGGAACTGTCGGACCGTCGTTGAAGGGGCGCGGAGAATTCGAGATTCGAGATGGCCATCCGCCGCCGCGATTTCCTGAAGGCTGCAGGCCTTGCCGCCGTATCGCTCAGCCTGCCCCGGCTTGCACGCGGCACCGAGACCGCGAGCATCTACGAGCTCGAACGGTTCGGCAATGCGCGGATCCTGCACATCACTGACGCGCATGCACAGCTCAATCCGGTCTATTTCCGCGAGCCGAGCGTCAATATCGGCATCGGCGAGATGGCGGGACGGCCGCCGCACCTGGTCGGGCGCGCCTTCCTCGAGCGATTTGGAATCCGCCCCGACAGCGCCGATGCCTATGCCTTCACCTGCTTCGAGTTCGAGAAGTCCGCGGGCCGCTTCGGCAAGCTCGGCGGCTTCGCCCATCTGAAGACCCTGGTCGACCGCCTGCGCGGCGATGTCGGCGACAAAGACTCCCTGCTCGTGGACGGCGGCGACCTCTGGCAGGGCACCGGGCTTGCCAACGTCATGCAGGGCCGCGACATGGTCGAGGTCGCCAATCTGCTCGGCATCGAAGCGATGACCGGGCATTGGGAATTCACCTATGGCGAGCAGGCGCTGCGCGACAATCTCGAACGCTTCAAGGGCGAGTTCCTGGCGCAGAACGTGTTCCTGACCGAGGAAGCCGCGTTCAACGACGCCCGCGCCTTCGACCCCGCGACCGGGCGCGTGTTCAAGCCCTCCGTCATCAAGGAGCTCGGCGGTCATCGCGTCGCGATCGTCGGTCAGGCCTTTCCGTACGTTCCGATCGCGCATCCAAAACGCTTCACGCCGGACTGGACCTTCGGCATCCGCGAGGAGGAGCTGCAGAAGCATGTCGACGCCTTGCGCGGCACCGACAAGGTCGATGCCGTCATCCTGCTGTCGCACAACGGCATGGACGTCGATCTCAAGCTCGCCAGCCGCGTCACCGGCATCGACGTCATCCTCGGCGGCCATACCCATGATGCCGTGCCGCAGCCGATTGCCGTGAAGAACGCTGGCGGTACGACGCTCGTCACCAATGCCGGCTCCAACGGGAAATTCCTGGGCGTGCTCGATCTCGCGCTCGACAAGGGCAAGGTGGGCGACGTCAGATATCGCCTGTTGCCGGTCTATTCGGAGCTTCTGAAACCCGATCCGGCGATGGCCGAGCTGATCGGGCGGGTCCGTGCGCCGCACGTCTCCGACTGGTCGGAGAAGATCGCCACACCCGACCGCCTGCTCTATCGCCGCGGCAATTTCACCGGCCCCATGGATGAACTGATCTGCGCCGCGCTGCGCACCGAGCTCGATGCCGAGATCGCGTTGTCGCCGGGCTTCCGCTGGGGCGTCACCGCGCTGTCGGGCCAGGCGTTGACCATGGAGGATCTGCTGGCGGAAACCGCGATCACCTATCCCGAGACCTATGTGCAGGAGATGACCGGCGCAGAGATCAAGACCGTGCTGGAAGACGTCTGCGACAATCTCTTCAACGCCGATCCCTATTACCAGCAGGGCGGCGACATGGTGCGCGCCGGCGGGCTCAGCTACACCTGCACGCCGGCGGATGCGATCGGCAGCCGCATCTCGGAGCTGAAGCTCAATGGCGGCAAGGCGATCAGCGCCAGCCATCGCTACAAGGTCGCGGGCTGGGCCTCGGTCAACGGCCGGCAGGGCGCACCGGTGTGGGAGGTCGTCGGCAAATATCTGCGCTCGGGCCGAATGCTTCAGGAGCGGCTCAGCACCGGCATCGCGCTGAAGGGCGTCGACGGCAATCCGGGCATAGCGGGATAGGGATGATGCGGTTGCAGGCGTTTCGCGCGATGCTGCTGGCGCTGCTAGGCTGGGCCGCGATGCTGCCGGCGTTGGCGCAGCAGGTGCCGCTTCAGGACAAGCCATTCGCCGAGCACAAGATCGTGCTGCAGCTCTCCGACGGCGATGCGAAGAAGCAGGCGCTGGTGCTGAGCGTCGCCAACAATCTGCTGAAGGCCTACGATCCCGACAAGGTCGCGATCGAGGTGGTGGCGTTCGGTCCCGGCATCGACTTGTTGCTGTCAGGCAGCGAGCGCCGCAAGCAGGTCGAAAGCCTGATCGCCCAGGGCGTACGCTTCGACATCTGCCTCAACACGGTCGACACGCTCGAGCGCGAGACGGGCAAGCGGCCGGAGTTCATCCCGGGGGCGACGCCGGTGCAGGTGGGGGTCGGGCAGATCCTGTTCCTGGCGGAGAACGGGTACACGGTAGTGCGGCCGTAGGCTCCGCCGTCATTCCGGGGCGGCTCGCAGAGCCGAACCCGGAATCTCGAGATTCCGGGTTCGATGCTGCGCATCGCCCCGGAATGACAGCTGGCACCGCAATAAAAATCTTCCAAATATTACCATCCACACAGTGAATTGCTTCTCTTTCCGACCCGGAACATAGTAGAATCTTGGAAGCCAGTTCCAAGCCGGGTCCTGCCATGATCTTTCGCCAGCTCTTCGACAGCGTTTCGGGCACCTACAGCTACGTCCTCGCCAGCCGCCCCGGCGGCGAGGCGCTGATCCTCGATCCCGTGCTGGAGAAGGTCGACCGCTATTGCCAGCTGCTGCGCGAGCTCGACCTCAAGCTGGTGAAAGCGGTCGACACCCATCTGCATGCCGACCACGTCACCGGGCTCGGCGAGCTGCGCGACCGCACTCATTGCATGACCGTGATGGGCGACCAGACCAAGGCCGACGTGGTGGCGATGCGGGTCGCCGACGGCGACAAGGTGACGATCGAGGGCCTGTCGCTCGACGTGATGTACACGCCGGGCCATACCGACGATTCCTATTCCTACCTGATGGGCGACCGCGTCTTCACCGGCGACACGCTGCTGATCCGCGGCACCGGCCGCACCGATTTCCAGAACGGCTCGGCGCGCGCGCAATACGAATCGATCTTCAACCGCCTCTTGAAGCTGCCGGACGAGACGATGGTGTTTCCGGCCCACGACTACAAAGGCGACACCGTCTCCACCATCGGCGAGGAGAAGCGCTACAATCCGCGGCTCCAGGTGCGCTCGGTCGACGAATATATCGAGCTGATGGGCAATTTGAAGCTGCCCAATCCGAAGATGATGGACGTGGCGATCCCCGCCAACATGCATGTCGGACTGCATCAGGAGGAGCTGGAGAAAGAGGGCCGCGTGCTCAGCGCGGTCGAGGCGATCCGCACGCTCGGACGGCCCGACATCCTGCTGGTGGATCTGCGCGAGACCAATGAGCGGATGAAGCACGGCATGCTCGAAGGCGCGCTGCACACGCCCTATCCCTCGGTCGAGGAGAGCCTGAAGCCCGGCGGCATGCTGCGCGAGGTCGCGGCCGCGACGGGGCGCCGCGTGGTGTTCTTCTGCGCCTTCGGCGAGCGCTCGGCGATGGCGGTTGCGGCTGCAAAGGAAGCTGGCCTTCTCAACACCGCCCATATCGCCGGCGGCATCGATGCCTGGAAGAAGGCGGGCGGGCCGGTCGTGCACTGACGGTCGCTTTGCCCCCTTGAGATAAGTCAGGCGGCGGATAGATTCGGATGCAGCATCACCATCCGGGACCAGCTATGGCCAAAACCGGGAATACGACCACCAAGCCGAGCGGGCCGCCGAAGACGGCCGACGACAAGGCAAAGAAGCCGCCACCGCGCGACATCGACGACGACGATTACGAGGACGGCGACATCGCAACGCCGAAGCGTGATCGGTATGGCCCGGATGACGAGCCGTTGTGAGGGGCTCGGCTCTGGCCATGCTCTCAGCCGTCGTCCTGGCGAAAGCCAGGACCCATACCGCGTGATCTCTCGATTGTGACCGGTCGCAGTACCGGACGACGATCCTCCGCCAAACGGTTCCCTGGGGTAATGGGTCCTGGCTTTCGCCAGGACGACGATGTGGAGGCACCGCGCCCGCCATTATCATGCCCCCCTCACGCCCCCGCCCGCACTACCTGCCATGCGCCTGCGTTCATGGACAAATAACCGCCCTCCCCGATAGTTTGCGCGTCCATCGGGAGTGAAACGGAACTGCAATGGTCGACGTTCTCGCCGCACCGCAGCAAGGCAAGGCGGACAGTGCGCTGCGCACGCTGACGGGAATCTCGATCGCGCATTGGGTCAGTCATTTCCATCTGCTGGTCCTGCCGATGCTGTTCCCGTTCCTGAAGGACAAGCTCGGCGTCGGCTATGTCGAGCTCGGCTTCTCGCTGACCACGCTCGCCGTCGTCTCGGGCCTGACGCAGGCGCCGACCGGCTATCTCGTCGACCATTTTGGCGCGCGCAAGATCCTGCTGGCCGGGCTGACGCTCGGCGGCTTTGCGCTGATCCTGCTCGGCCTGCACCTCAGCTACGCCTCGCTGATCGCCTGCGCCGTGCTGCTCGGCCTCGCCAACAGCGTCTATCACCCCGCCGATTACGCAATCCTGGCCGAGCACATGGACGAGGCGCGGATGGGCCGCGCCTTCTCGGTCCACACATTTGCGGGTTTTCTCGGCGGCGCGGTGGCACCGGCGATCGTCGCCGCACTCGTCACGATGTCCGGCGGCACCGGCGCGTTGATCGCGTCGGGGGCGATCGCCGTGCTGGTGGCGTTACTGCTGATCGCCATGAACATTCCCGATGCCGGCGCGCACAAGACAAAGCCGGGCGCGGAGAACGCACCGAAGCAGGCCGTCATCACGCCGGCCCTGATGATGCTGACCGTGCTGTTCATGCTGCTCAGCCTGTCGGTCGCCGGCATCAACAATTTCGGCGTGGTCGCGCTGATGAGCGGCTATGGCGCTTCCTATTCCGCGGCCAACGTCATGCTGACCGCGTTCCTCGGCTGCAGCGCCGCGGGCGTGCTCGCCGGCGGTTTCCTCGCCGATCATACCGAGCGCCACGGCTATGTCGCCGCGGCCTGCTTTGCCGCGAATGCGGCCATCGTGCTGCTGATCGCGCTGGTGACGCTGCCGGGCTGGGCGCTGACCGCCACGATGGCGACCGCAGGCTTCCTCTCCGGCGTGATCGCGCCCTCGCGCGACATGCTGGTGCGCAATGCCGCGCCTGCGGGAGCCGCGGGGCGCGCCTTCGGCATCGTCTCCACCGGCTTCAATCTCGGCGGCATCGTCTCACCGCTGCTGTTCGGCTGGATCATGGACCAGAGCGCGCCGCATTGGGTGTTCGGCGCGTCGGTGATCTTCATGCTGGCGACTGTGGTGCTGTCGCCGTTCACGGAACGGCGGGCGCAAGCCAAGGCGTAGCGGCGAATTCAGCTGTCGTCCCGGCGAAGGCCGGGACCCAACCACAGGGAGCGGTTTTAGGGCGAGCTGATAACTCCGAGTCTTCGCCAAACTCCTCCCTGTGGTTATGGATCCCGGATCTGCGCGCGCTTGGGGCGCGCTTGTCCGGGACGACGGGCAAAATAAAACGCGTAAGCAACAACAAAAACGGGAAGAAACACATGAGCACCCCTGATCTCGTGATCCGCGGCGGCACCGTTGCGGACGGCGGCGGCGGCGAGCTGTTCGAGGCTGATGTCGCCATCACGGGCGGCAGGATCAGCGAGGTCGGCAAGATCTCCGCGCAGGGACACGAAGAGATCGACGCGCGCGGAAAACTGGTGACGCCGGGCTTCGTCGACGTGCACACCCATTACGACGGGCAGGTGACCTGGAGCCAGGACATCACGCCGTCCTCGCAGAACGGCGTCACCACAGCGATCATGGGCAATTGCGGCGTCGGCTTTGCGCCGTGCAAACCTTCCGACCACACCCGCCTGATCCAGCTGATGGAAGGCGTCGAGGACATTCCCGAGCCGGTGCTGAGCGCCGGCATTCCCTGGGCCTGGGAGAGCTTTCCGGACTACATGGACTGGCTCAGCAAGCGCGATTTCGACATCGACGTCGGCGCGCAGCTGCCGCATGCGGCCTTGCGCGTCTACGTGATGGGCGAGCGCGGCGCGCGCCGCGATCCCTCGACCGCCGAGGACAACGCGGCGATGGCAAGGCTCGCGGGCGAGGCCGTGCGCGCCGGCGCACTCGGCTTCTCGACCTCGCGCACGCTCAACCACCGCACCTCGACGGGCGACTTCACGCCGACCCTGAAGGCCGGCGAGGACGAGCTCACCGCGATTGCCGGCGCCATGCATCGGCAGGGGCGCAGCGTGCTGCAATTCGTGCTCGACCTCTCCACCATCCATGAAGATTTGCCGATGATGCTGCGGGTGGCGGATAGCACGAAGTGTCCGATCTCGTTCTCGATCACGCAGAACGACAAGTCGCCAAACCGCTGGCGCCAGACGCTGGACGAGATCAATGCGGCCGCACAGCGCGGCCTCTCCATCACTGCGCAGATCGCGGCGCGCCCGGTCGGCCTGCTGCTCGGCCTCGAGCTATCGCGCAATCCGTTCCAGACCCATCCGAGCTACACGAAGATCGCGCATCTGCCGCTGCAGGAGCGGCTGGCCCGGCTGCATCAAGCCGACGTGCGCAAGGCGATTCTCAGCGAGACGGCAACCGCGACCGACGATCCGCTGTTCTTCCGGCCCAACTACGACAAGATGTTTTTGCTCGGCGATCCCCCCGATTACGAGCAGCCGCCGGAGAACGCGCTGGGACCGCAGGCGCGCAAGCAAGGAAGGCAGCCGGAAGAGCTCGCCTATGACGCGATGCTGTCCAACGACGGGCGCGGCATGCTCTACGTGCCGTTCCTCAACTATGCCGACGGCAATCTCGATGCGACGCGCGAGATGCTGCTCGATCCGCAATCGGTGCCGGGCCTCTCCGACGGCGGCGCGCATTGCGGCATCATCTGCGATGCGAGCTTTCCGACCTATCTGCTGACGCACTGGACGCGCGACCGCAAACGCGGCGAGAAGCTCACCATCCCGTTCGTGGTCGCCGCGCAGTCGCGCAAGACCGCGCTCTCGGTCGGCCTCACCGACCGCGGGCTGATCGCGCCCGGCTACAAGGCCGATGTCAACGTGATCGACTACGACCGGCTGCATCTGCATCCGCCGAAGGTGCATTACGACCTGCCGGTCGGCGGGCGGCGGTTGCTGCAGGATGTCGACGGCTATGACGCGACGATCGTGTCGGGCGTGGTGACGCGGCGACAGGGTGAGGCCACCGGGCGGCGGCCGGGGAAGCTGATTCGTGGGGCGCAGGGGGTGGCGTAGCGGGGACTGCGCTTGAGGCGCGAAGACCGCGCCTCACCTTCAGTGTCGTCCCGGCGAAGGCCGGGACCCATAACCACAGGAAGTGGTTTGGGGCGAAGCTGGTAACTCCGAGTCTTCGCAAAACGATTGCTGCGGCGTATGGGTCCCGGCCTTCGCCGGGACGACGATTGTGTTTGTGGTGGGCTTTTGGAGCCCCTTACGTCGGCGACACCGCGCCCTTCAGCGCCGCGGGCTGCGCCGCCGCGCCGCGGGTCAACCTCGCCTTTTCCGTGTTCGGCCACAGCAGCAGCAGGCCGATGACGCCGGAGCCGACCATGACCACCGCGTTGATGGTGAAGCCGGTCAAGTAGCCGTCGAGCATGCTGCCGGCGCGCTGGATCACGGTGCCCATCACGCTCGGGGCGATGATGCCCGAGAGCGTGTAGAGCGCGCCGTAGATCGCGATCACCGCGCCGCGCTGCGAGGCCGGGGTGAACTCGCCGAGCATCGGCGGGCAGACCACGTAGATCGCGCCGCACAGTCCGGAGCCGACGACGAGCAGCGCGATCTGCAGGCCGGCGCCCTCGACATGCGCCATCGCGGCGAGGATCAGGCCGCCGATGATCAGCGGCACCGAGCCGAGCACGCCGCGCGAGATGCGCGTGGTGTAGCCGCGCGCCATCATCACCTGCGAGATCCAGCCGGTAAGGATGACGATGGTGGCACCGAACACCCAGGGCAGGATCGAGATGAAGCCGGCCTGGCTCTGCGAGAAGCCGAGCCCCTTGACGATGAAGGGCGTGAACCAGGTGAGGCCGAGCGACAGCGCCCAATAGGCGCCGAAGGTCGCGATCACGCAGCCGAGGAAGGTGCGCGAGGTCAGAAGCTGCACATACGGAATCTTCGGCTCCGTGACGGCGAGGACCTGGGTGTCCTCCAGCGGGCCTTCCTTGCCGAGCGCGAGCCAGGCCGCGACCCAGATCAGGCCGACGACGCCGAGCGCGCCGAAGGCGTAGTGCCAGGAGTGATTGACGATGACCCAGTTCAGCGCCGGCACCGCCAGGATGACGCCGAAGGCCGAGCCCTGCGACAGGATCGCGGTCGGCAGCGTCCGCTTCTCGTCGGGGAACCATTTGTAGATGGCGTGTGCGGCGACCGAGAAGGCCGGGCCTTCGCCGGCGCCCAGCACGATGCGGCAGATCAGAAGCGTGGTGAAGGAGACGGTGCCGACCATCGGGAACTGCGCCAGCGCCCAGATCACCGCCAGCGTCAGCAGCACCCAGCGCGTCGGCACCTTGTTGACGATGAAGCCGACCACGATGGCCGAGATCGAGAACAGGAAGAAGAACGAGGACCCGAGCAGGCCGAATTGCTCGGCGCTGAGCTTCATGTCGGTCATGATCGGCACGCCGGCCAGACCGACGACGATCTTGTCCGCGAAGTTGACCACCATGAAGAGAAAGAGGAGAAATGTAACGGTCCAGGCGCCCTTTGGCGTTGGCTTTGCCAAACCCTTGGAGTCCCCTGCCGTCCTGCCCATTTCGGGCGTTCCCTGAGCGCTCATCATTCTCCCCATATGTCTTTATTGTCGGCACTTTTTGATTTGGCCGTCTTGGGAGCTAACAACGGCTTCAAAGCCAACGCAACCCCGGCATTTCCACGGCAGGTGTGCTACGCAACATTGAGTTAAATTCCGTCCGGCGCATCAATCTTGCTGAGTATCCGAAACCTCTCAAAGACCTTCTCCTCGGCCGGCGAGCCGGTCCACGTGCTGCGCGGCGTCGACCTTGACCTCAGAGCCGGCGAGCGCGTCGCGCTGACCGGAGAATCCGGCAGCGGCAAGAGCACGCTGCTGCACCTGATCGCCGGGCTCGATGCCGCCGATGCCGGCTCGATCCGGCTGGAGGACACCGAGGTCACCAAGCTCTCGGACGCCGGGCGTGCAGAACTCCGGCGCGACCGGATCGGCCTGGTGTTCCAGCAGTACAACCTGATCCCGAGCCTGTCGGTCGCGGACAATCTGGCCTTCCAGGCGCGGATCGCCGGCCGGCACGATGCGGCCTGGACCAAGGAGCTGGTCGAGCGGCTCGGGCTCGACGGCCTGCTCAAGCGCTATCCAGAGCAATTGTCAGGCGGCCAGCAGCAGCGGGTCGCGATCGGCCGGGCGCTGGCGACAAAGCCTTCACTGCTGCTCGCGGACGAGCCAACCGGCAATCTCGATGAGGACACCGCCGAGGACGTGCTGGCGCTGACGCGTGACCTCGTGGCGCGCACCGGCTGCGGCTTCCTGATGGTGACGCACAGCCTGCATCTGGCCGCAACGCTCGACCGGCACCTCACCTTGCACGCAGGACGAATCGCATGAGGCGCGCGCTGTGGGTGCTCGCGGTGCTCCTGAGCCATTGGCGGCGACACGGGATGCAGTTCGCGACGCTGCTGATCGGGCTGATCGCGGCGACCGCGCTGTGGAGCGGCGTGCAGGCGATCAACCAGCAGGCCCGCAATGCCTATGATCGTGCCGCAGCGACCTTTGGCGGCGTGCGTACCGCCATGCTGGTGGCGCCGAATGCCGCGACGTTCCCGCAGGAGCTGTTCGTAAAACTCCGTCGCGCCGGCTGGCCGGTGTCGCCGGTGCTGGAAGGCCGCGTCCAGGTCAACGGACGCTCGGTGCGGCTGCTGGGCATCGAGCCGGTGACGCTGCCGGTCGATGTCGGCAATGCGCCGCGCCTAGGTGCCTCGGATCTGAGCAGCTTTGTCGCTCCGCCCGGCCAGACCTTGGTGGCACGGGAGACGCTGGGCGATCTGCAGGAAACCGAAGGCGCAGCACCTCCGATCAGCAGCGGCGCAAAGCTGCCGCCGCTGCGCGTGCTGCCGCAGCTCGCACCCGACGTGCTGGTGGTCGACATCGGCGTGGCACAGCGACTCCTCAACAAGCCGGATCAGGTCTCGCGGCTGCTGATCGGCAAGCCGAAGGGCAAGCCGGCGCCGCTCGCGAGCGTCGTCGGCGAACAGCTGCAGCGGGTCGAGCCGACCGCGGAGACGGAGCTGGAGCGTCTCACCGACAGCTTCCATCTCAACCTCACCGCCTTCGGCCTGCTGTCGTTCTTCGTCGGCCTGTTCATCGTCAATTCGGCCGTCGGCCTCGCCTTCGAGCAGCGGCTGCCGATGCTGCGCACGTTGCGAGCCTGCGGTGCCTCGGCGCGCCTCGTCAATACGGTGCTGGTGATCGAGCTGGTGGCACTGGCGCTGGTCGCAGGGCTGATCGGGCTCGTCTGCGGCTATTTCATCGCGGCCGCTTTATTGCCTGATGTCGCGGCCTCGCTGCGCGGGCTCTACGGCGCGCAAATCCCGGGGCAGCTCAGCTTGCAACCTGAATGGTGGCTCGCGGGCATCGGCATCAGCGTTGCGGGCGCGCTTGTTGCGGCGGCGACCAGCCTGATCAAGGCGATCCGGATGCCGGTGCTGGCCACCGCCCAGCCGCGCGCCTGGCAGCAGCGACAGCGCCGCTGGCTGATCCTGCAGAGCCTCGCCGCCTGCGCCGTATTCGCCATCGCGCTGCTGCTGCTTCACTACGGCCAGTCGCTGATCGCGGGTTTCGGCGTGCTCGCGGCACTGATGCTGGGCGCGGCGCTGATGCTGCCGGCGTTCCTCGACATCATCCTGCTCATCGGCCAGCGTAGCGCGCGCGGACCCATCGCGCTGTGGTTCTGGGCTGACAGCCGGCAGCAACTTTCGGGACTGTCGCTCGCACTGATGGCGCTGCTGCTCGCACTCGCCGTCAATGTCGGGGTGTCCACCATGGTGGAAACCTTCAGCCGCACCTTCATCGGCTGGCTCAACGGGCGGCTCGCGGCCGACGTCTACATCAGCGCCTCCGACAATGCGCAAGGTGTCGCGATCCGCAACTGGCTGAAGGAGCGCCGCGAGGTTCAGGCGATCCTGTCGGGCGGACGCGCGGAGGCACAGATTCTGGGCCAGCCGGTCGAATTGTTCGGCCTGCCCGATCACGCGCTCTATCGCGAGCGCTGGCCGCTGCTGGAGACCGCGCCGCGCGCATGGACGCAGCTCGTACCGGGCAACGCCGCCTTCATCAGCGAGCAGCTGAGCCGCCGTCTCAACGTCCGCGTCGGCGACGTGATCGAGGTGCCGGCGCCGGGCGGGACCTGGGAGCTCGACATCGTCGGCATCTATGCCGATTACGGCAATCCAAAGGGCCAGCTCGCCGTCAACGTCGCGGCGCTGATCCGGCATTTTCCGCAGACGCCGCAGACGCGGATCGGGCTGATCGTCGCGCACGACAAGATCCCGGGTTTGATCGCAGCGTTGCAGAAGCAGTTCGCGCTCGACGACCGCAGTGTCGCGGACCAAGCGACGGTGAAGGCGGAATCGATCCGCATCTTCAACCGCACCTTTGCGGTCACCTCGGCCCTGAATACGTTCACGCTCGGCGTCGCCGGCATCGCGCTGCTCACCAGCCTGCTGACGCTCGCGAATTCCCGGCTGCCGCAGCTCGCCCCGCTGTGGGCGATCGGCCTGACGCGGCCGCGCCTCGCCGCGATCGAATTGACCAAGACGCTGTCGGTCGCGCTGTTCACGGCGCTGCTGGCCGTGCCGCTCGGACTGGTGGTGGCGTGGTGCCTGATTGCCATTGTGAACGTGAAAGCGTTCGGCTGGCGGCTGCCGTTTCATGTGTTTCCGCTGCAGCTGATCGAGCTGGTCGCGGTCGCGCTGCTGGCCTCGCTGCTTGCGGCGCTGCTGCCGATGCTGCGGCTGGCGCGGATGCAGCCGGCGAACCTCGTCAAGGTGTTTGCCAATGAGCGCTGACAGGATATCGCGGCGTGCGTTCGCCGGCGGCATCGCCGCACTCGCTGTTGCACGCCGCGCTGGCGCGCAAGGCTACGCCGGCCTCGGCGAGACCGCCGACGGTTTTGCCAGGGTCACCCCGGGAAAGACATTCGACTTCCCCGGAGATCACGGGCCGCATCCGGAGTTTCGCATCGAGTGGTGGTATCTCACGGCGAATCTCGTCGATGCCAGCGGCGCGGCCTGCGGCCTGCAATGGACGTTGTTCCGCCAGGCGGCGCAGCCGGGTCCGCAAGGCGAGGGCTGGGCCAATCAGCAGATCTGGATGGCGCATGCCGCGGTGACGCGCGCCGGAACGCATCGCTTTAGCGAAGTGTTTTCACGCGGCGGCATCGGGCAGGCCGGTGTCACGGCAAAGCCGTTTGCGGCCTGGATCGACGATTGGGAGATGAAGGGTCTTGAAAGCACCGACGATCGCACGCTGGCACCATTGACACTGAAGGCCTCCGGCACCGACTTCAGCTACGCGCTGACGCTTGAGGCCGATCGTCCGGTGGTGCTGCAGGGCGATCGCGGCTTCAGCCGCAAGTCCGAACGCGGCCAGGCGTCCTACTATTATAGCCAGCCATTCTACCGTGCGCGCGGTACGCTCAGCATCGACGACAAGCCCGCCGATGTCACAGGCCAGGCCTGGATGGACCGCGAATGGAGCAGCCAGCCGCTCGACGCCGACCAGACCGGCTGGGACTGGCTGTCGTTGCATCTGTCGTCCGGCGACAAGCTGATGCTGTACCGGCTGCGGCAGAAGGACGGCCAGGACTATCCGTTCGGCAACTGGATCAGCGCCACCGGCGAGACGCAGATGATTGCGGGTGGCGACATCCAGATGGCACCAAAGGCGACGGCCGAGGTTGCGGGGCGCAAGCTGCCGGTGGAATGGCAGATCGCGATCCCCTCGCGCTCGTTCTCGATTCAGTGCAAGCCGCTCAATCCAAACGCCTGGATGGGGACCGGCTTCTCCTACTGGGAAGGGCCGATCAGCTTTGCCGGCACGCATGACGGCGTTGGCTATCTCGAGCTGACCGGGTATTGAAGCGCGGTCTGCCTGGATTCTAGTTTTGACGCGTTTTCCTTACGCGAACCGGTATCCACTTCGCTGGAAAACGCTCTGGGGAAATTCGCGATGTATCATCTCACCGCCCTCGTCACGCTGCTGGCGATCGCATTTTATTTCTTCCTCACCATCAACGTCTCGCGCGCGCGGTCGAGGACGGGGATCAAGGTGCCGGCGACATCGGGGCATCCGGATTTCGAGCGCGCCTTCCGCATCCAGGCGAACACGCTGGAATGGATGCCGATCTTCCTGCCGGCGCTCTGGCTGTTCGCGATCTATATCGGCGATGCGATCGCGGCGGGACTTGGCGCGGTGTGGATCATCGGCCGCATCGTCTATTTCATCGGCTATTCGCAGGCCGCCGCAAAACGCGGCCCGGGTTTCGCGATCCAGGCGCTGGCCGCGATTGCGCTGTGGGCGGGGGCGCTGGGCGCGGTGGTGTTGCGGTTGGTGTAGCCCAACCACGGCCGTCGTCCCGGACAAGCGCGCCACAAGCGCGCGCAGATCCGGGACCCATAACCACAGGATTGCGTTTGGCGAAGACTCGGAGTCAGCAGTTCGCCCCATAACCTCTCCCTGTGGTTGATGGGGTGGACGGCCCCCTACGGCATCAGTGTGCCAGAATGAGGTTGTTGCAAATCTCAGACAAGGGAGCCGTCCGTGAGCGAGATTATCCGAATTGGGATCGATACGTCGAAGCATATTTTTCAACTGCATGGGGTGGACGCGGCGGAGCGGCCAGTGCTGCGCAAGCGGCTGACGCGCAAGCAGATGCTGGAGTTTTTTGCCAAGCTGCCGGCGACGCAGGTGGGGATGGAGGCCTGCGGCGCGGCGCATTACTGGGCGCGGGAGCTGGGCAAGCTGGGCCACGAAGTGAAGTTGATGGCGCCACAGCACGTGAAGCCCTATGTCAAGCGCAACAAGAACGACGGGCGCGACGCTGAGGCCCTGTGCGAGGCGATGAGCCGGCCGACGATGCGGTTCGTGCTGGTGAAGAGTGCCGAGCAGCAGGCCGCGTTGATGCTGACGGGCTTGCGCGAGCAGATGATCGCCCGGCGCACCCAGCTTAGCAACATGATCCGCGGCTATGCGGCTGAGTTCGGGATCACGGCGGCCAAGGGGCTCAGCCAGGTCGAGCCGCTGTTGGCGCAGATCGCGCAAGACGAAAGCGTGCCGGACCTGGCGCGCGATCTGTTGGCGCAGCAGGGCCGCCAGTACGCGCAGTTACAGGAGGAACTGAAGACAATCGAAGCCAGGCTGAAGGCCTGGCACCGTGCCAACCCGGACAGCCGGCGCCTTGCAGAGATTCAAGGGATCGGGCCGATCGGTGCGCCTGAGCTGATCATGAAGACGCCGGATCCGCACGCGTTCAGCTCCGCAAGGCATTATGCGGCCTGGATTGGGCTGACTCCGAAAGACCATTCCACTGCCGGCAAAACCCGTCTCGGCAAGATCACCCGTGCTGGAGACGAGCGGCTGCGCAGTGTCTTGGTGGCGGGAGCGACCGCCGTGATCAAGCAGGCCATGTGCGGCCGCGGTCATCCGTCACCTTGGCTGTTGGCCCTGCTCAAGCGCAAGCCGCCCAAGCTCGCAGCCGTGGCGCTCGCCAACAAGAATGCCCGCATCGCCTGGAAGCTGATGGTGACGGGGGAGAGATACGACGGCGCTCGGATGCGGGCTGCATCCGCGGCTGCCGCCTAAGGGAGATCAGCCGATCGGGTTCGCCCGACCGGCCGAGCCGGAGCTGCAAGAGGAGTAGATGGTAGGATCGATCGATCCGAGGTGCGAGACATCCCGTGGGACCCATCGGCCGAACCCAGGTCGCGTGGTTGATTGGAGCTCGCGTCGCGGAAACCATCTTGGCCAGCGGTTCAAATCAACCGCACCAACAGGCCGGACATATGGATGCAAGCGATCCGATCAGACCGCCAAGCCTCTTGTGCCACGGGGGCCGTCCACATATGGGTCCCGGATCGGCGCTCCGCCCCCGACAACGCTGGCGCGTTGCCGGGCTCCGCTTGTCCGGGACGACAGCGAGGGTGTGATGCTCGCTATGCCTCTTCCCACTACTTCGTCAGCGGGCACCCGCTTTCCTTGGCGGTGAAGAAGGCCTTGTCGCCGGGGACGGTGGCGAGCAGCTTGTAATAATCCCAGGGCTTCTTTGACTCCGAGGGCTTCTTGACCTCGAACAGATACATGTCGTGGACCATGCGGCCGTTCTCGAGCACCTTGCCGCCCTGCGCGAAATCGTCGTTGACCGGCAGCTCCTTCAGCTTCTTGGCGACCGCATCCGGATCCTTGGTGCCGGCGGCCTTGACCGCCTTCAGATAGCTCAGCGTCGCCGAATAGGTGCCGGCATGGATCATGCTCGGCATCCGGCCGGTGCGCTTGAGGAAGCGTTCGCCGAGATTTCGCGTCTTGTCGTTGAGATCCCAGTAATAGCCCTCGGTCAGCACCAGGCCTTGCGCGGCCTGCAGGCCGAGGCCGTTCACCTCGGCGAGCGTCATCAGGAGGCCGGCGAGCTTCTGACCGCTGGCGACGATGCCGAATTCGGATGCCTGCTTGATCGAGTTGGTGGTGTCGAGGCCGGCATTGGCGAGGCCGACGATCTTCGCCTTCGAGCTCTGCGACTGCAGCAGGAAGGAGGAGAAGTCCGAGGAGTTGAGCGGCACGCGCACCGAGCCGAGCACCTTGCCGCCATTGGCGGTGACGATCTCGCTGGTGTCCTTCTCCAGCGCGTAGCCGAAGGCGTAATCGGCGGTGAGGAAGAACCAGGTGTCGCCGCCGGCCTTGGTCAGCGCACCGCCGGTGCCGACGCCGAGCGCGCGGGTGTCATAGGCCCAGTGGAAGCCGTAGGGCTGGCAGGCATCGCCGGTGAGGCGCGATGTCGCGGCGCCGACGACGATGTCGATCTTCTTCTTTTCCTTGGAGAGCTCGTGGATCGCGAGCGCAACCGATGAGGTCGTCAGCTCCGTGATCATGTCGACGTTCTCGACGTCGTACCAGCGCCGCGCGATCGAGGACGCCAGATCCGGCTTGTTCTGGTGGTCGGCAGTGACGAGCTCGATCTTCTGGCCGAGCACCTCGCCACCAAAATCCTCGATCGCCATCCTGGCCGCTTCGACCGACCATTTGCCGCCGTAATCGGCGTAGACGCCGGACTGGTCATTGAGAATGCCAATCTTGACGCCTTGCGCGGAGGCCGGCGCGGCCAGCAATGCGATCGAGGCCGCAGCGGCCAAAAATGCTGATTTCATATGTTAACTCCCAGCAGTCTTCTGTCGTGAAATCGCGCGGATACTAGTGAAGAACCCCGCGCGTGCCCATCCATTTCAAGTTGATCGTTAGTATGGAGGGCGTGCAACACGATCGGTGTCGTCCCGGACAAGCGCGCCTCAAGCGCGCGTAGATCCGGGACCCAACCACAGGATTGTGTTTGGGGTTAGCTGGCAATTGCCAATCGTCGCCAAACCACTCCCTGGGGGTATGGGTCCCGGATCTGCGCTTACGCTTGTCCGGGACGACATAGGGGATGTGGATACGCCGGCGGCAACAATGATCAGGCCGCGACCTCCGGCTTCTTGTCCCGCCGCCCTTCCGCCAGGTTCCGCACCACCACATAGAAGATCGGCGTGAACAGAAGCCCGAACAGGGTGACGCCGATCATGCCGAAGAAGACGGCGACGCCGACGGCCTGTCGCATCTCAGAGCCGGAGCCGGTCGAGATCACCAGCGGCAGCACGCCGAGGATGAAGGCGAAGGAGGTCATCAGGATCGGCCGCAGGCGCAGGCGGCAGGCGTCGATCACCGCCTCCAGCCGCGGCTTGCCTTCGTTCTCGATGTCGCGCGCGAACTCGACGATCAGGATCGCGTTCTTCGCCGCCAGCCCCACCAGCACGACGAAGCCGATTTGGGTCAGGATGTTGACGTCCTGCCCCATGATGCGCACGCCGACGGTGGCGGCCAGCAGGCACATCGGCACGATCAGGATGACCGCAAATGGAAGCGTCCAGCTGCCATATTGTGCGGCGAGCACGAGATAGACGAACAGCACGCAAATCGGGAACACGAGCAGGCCCGCACTGCCGCCGGTGACCTGCTGATACGACAGATCCGTCCATTCGAAGGTGAAGCCGCTCGGCAGCGTATCGTCGGCGAGCTTCTTGATGGTGTTGAGCGCGGTGGTTGAGCTGGTGCCCGGCGCCGGCTCGCCCTGCAGCTCGGATGCCGCATAGAGATTGTAGCGCGCAACGCGGTCCGGGCCCGAGACGTCCTTGAACTCGACAACGCTGCCGAGCATCACCATGTCGCCGGAGGCGTTGCGCGTGCGCAGGCGCGAGAGGTCGCTGGATTCTTTGCGGAACGGGAAATCGGCCTGCGCGGTGACGTGGTAGGTGCGGCCGAACAGGTTGAAGTCGTTGACATAGGTCGATCCGAAATAGGTCTGGATCGTGTCGTTGATGTTGGCGATGGGCACGCCGAGCTTCTGCGCCTTGGTGCGGTCGATGTCGACGAAGAGCTGCGGCGTGTTGGCCGAGAACGGAGAGAACACCGTGGGGCCGAGCAGCAAGGGCGATTTGCGCGCCGCGGCGACAAGCTCGTCGGTGGCCGCGGCGAGCAGCTCAGGCCCGCGGCCCTGGCGGTCCTGGATGCGGATGGTGAAGCCGCCGCCGGTGCCGATGCCAGGCACGGCCGGCGGCGGAATCACGATAATGAAGGCGCCCTGGATCGCGGACAGGCGCTTGCGCAGCTCGACCGTGATGGCGTTCGCGGACAATCCCTTCTTCATCCGTACCTCCGGCTCGTCGAACACCGGGAACAGCGCCGCGGCATTGCCGGCCTGCGTGCGTGTGGCGCCGGAGAAGCCGGCAAAGGCCGCGACGCGGACGATGCCGGGCGTATCGAGCGAGATCCGCTCGATCTCGCGCACGACCTCGGTGGTGCGCGCCAGCGAAGCCGCGCCCGGCAATTGCACTGATATGATGACGTAGCCGCGATCCTGCGCGGGGATAAAGCCCTGCGGCGTGGTCACGATCAGCCAGCCGGCGCTGCCGATCAGCACGACATAGATCAGGAGCATCACCACCGAATGGCGGATCACGAAATTGGCAAGGCCGGCATAACCGTGCGCCAGCCGGTCGAACACGCGGTTGAACACGCCGGTGAAGGCATTCCAGCCGCGCGCGATGACATTCCAGCTCGCCGGCGGCCGCTTCTCTTCGTGCGGCGTGAGGATCTGCGAGGCCAGCGCCGGCGACAGCGTCAGCGAGCAGAAGCAGGAGATCGCGGTCGCGACCGCAATGGTGACGGCGAATTGCTGGAAGAACTGCCCGGAGATGCCGCCCAAAAATGCGGTCGGCACGAACACCGCGCACAGCACCAGCGCAATCGACACCAGCGCGCCGCCTACCTCCTCCATGGTCTTGAGCGCGGCATCACGCCGGCTCAGACCGTGCTCGAGATGGCGTTCGACATTCTCGACCACCACGATGGCGTCGTCGACCACGATACCGACCGCGAGCACGAGGCCGAACAGAGTGAGATTGTTGATGGAGAAGCCGAGCGCCGCCATCACCGCGAAGGTGCCGACCAGCGAGACCGGGATCGCGATGATCGGAATGATCGCGGGCCGCCATCCCTGCAGGAACACCAGCACCACGATGACCACGAGCAGCATCGCCTCGTAGATCGTCTTGATCAGCTCATGGACCGACTGTGCGATGAACTCGGTCGGGTTGTAGCCGATATTGTAGTCGAGGCCCTTGGGGAAGCTCTCCTTCAGCTTCGTCATGGTGTCGGAGATGTTCTTGGCGGTCGCGAGCGCGTTCGACCCGGGCCGCTGCGTCACCAGCATGGCGACCGCCGATTTGCGCAGCAGGAAGCTGTTGGTGGAATAGGCGAGCGCGCCGAGCTCGATGCGGGCGACGTCGCGCAGGCGCACGGTGCGGCCGTCTGAGCCGGCCTTGATCAGGATGTCCTCGAACTGCTTCTGGTCCTTGAGCCGCCCCGTGAACGTCAGGTTCGGCTGGAAGGCGCGGTCGCCGATCGGCGGCTCGGCGATCTGGCCGCCCGCGATCTGCACGTTCTGGGCACGGATCGCGGCGAGCACCTCAGTCGAAGTCAGGCCGAGATTGGCGATGCGGTCGGGATCGAGCCACAGCCGCATCGAATAGTCGCGCGCGCCGAAGATCTGAATGTCGCCGACGCCGTCGATGCGCAAGAGCTGGTCGCGGACCTGGAGCAACGCGTAGTTGGAGATGTAGAGCTGGTCGAACGTGTCGTCGGGCGACAGCATGAACACGACCATGAGGATGTCGGGCGAGTTCTTGCGGGTGGTGACGCCGTTGCGCTGGACTTCCTCGGGCAGGCGCGGCTGCGCGATCGCGACGCGGTTCTGTACCAGCACCTGCGCCTTGTCGAGGTCTGTGCCGAGCTTGAAGGTGACGGTGATGGTGAGCTGACCGTTCGAGGTCGCCTGGCTGTAGAGATACAGCATGTCCTCGACGCCGTTGATCTCCTGCTCGATGGGAGCGGCGACCGTGTCGGACACGGTCTGCGCGGAGGCGCCGGGATACTGCGTGGTGACCACCACGGTGGGCGGCACCACCTGCGGATATTCGGAGACCGGCAAGGTGGTGTAGGCGAGCGCGCCGACGATCAGCAGCACGATCGACAGCACCATCGCCAGGATGGGCTGGTTGATGGAGAGACGGCCAAGATTCATGACTTGCCACCGGCCGGGGCTTGCGCGGTCTGCGGAGCGACCTTGGCGCCGACGCGGGCGCGCTGGATGCCGTTGACGATGACGCGATCGTCAGCCTTCAGGCCTTCGCGGATCACGCGCAGGCCCTCGTCGAGCGGCCCGAGCACGACGGGGCGCGCTTCGACGGTGTCGTCCGGTTTGACCACGAACACGATCTTGCGGGACTGGTCGGTCGCAACAGCGACATCCGGGATCAGCAGCGCCTCGTAGGGTGCGCTGCCGATCAGTCGGACGCGGCCGAACTGGCCGGGCAGGATCGACAGATCGGTGTTCTTGATGACGGCGCGGCTGCGCAGCGTGCCGGTGGAGACGTCGAGGCGGTTGTCGAGGAAGTTGATGGTGCCTTCATGCGACGGCTTGGTCTCGCCGGCGAGAGACACCTGCACCGGGTTCGCCGTATCGCGCGAGCTCGGGCGCTTACCTTCGAACCACAGCTTGCTGTATTTGATGAAGGTCGCCTCATCCATGTCGAAATAGACGTAGATCGGATCAAGCGCGACGATCGAGGTCAGCAGCGTCGAGGTGCCGGTATCGCTGCCCTGCACGAGATTGCCGGGGCTGACGAGATGGCGGCTGACGCGCCCCGTGAGCGGCGCGGCGACGTGGGTGAATTCGATGTTGAGTCGTGCAGCCTTCAGCGCGCCTGCGGCCTGCACTTCCGCGGCGTGCGCGGCCTGCAAGGCCTGCCGGCGCTGGTCGACGACCTGCTCGGAGACGGCACTGGTCTGCACCAGGTTCAGGCCGCGGTCGAGCTCGCGCTTGGCAAGCTCGACCCTGGCGCGGGCGTCGGAGAGCTGGCCGTCGGCCTGCTCGGCCACCGCCTCGAACGGGCGCGGGTCGATGACATAGAGCAGATCGCCCTGACGCACGATGGCGCCGTCCTGGAATTCGACCGAGTTGACGAAACCGCCGACGCGCGGGCGCACCTGCACCTCCTCGACCGCCTCAAAGCGGCCGGTGAATTCGTCCCAATCGGTGACGGTGCGCTTGACCGGCTGGGCGACCGTCACCGGCGGAGGCGGCGGGGCCGCGGCCTGCGAGGCCGGCTTGTCGCAGCCGGCGAGGGCGAAGGCTGCAGTGAGAAGCCCGGCGAGGGCGCCGTGCCGCAACTGAACGAAATCGTGCTTTTTGACAAATCGCTCGCTTCCGTCCGGTCCAGTCATCCCAAGCCCTCGCATCAAAAGCCGCGGAAAATGCAGGGTACGCGCCTGCTCGCGGGGGACACAAGATGGGCGGCAATGATGAACTCTTCAAGACCAATGCGCGCGCAATGCCCGGCCGCATCCCCTGACCGGATGGCGGGTTGACAGGCAGATAGCCGGCCTCGCACGCACCGATTAGTGGGCGAGACGCGAATGGACTTATTCGCGGGGCTCATGAATGGAGACGACCTGCCTTCGCCTCTCCCCGCTTGCGGGGAGAGGCCGGATCGCATCGCAAGATGCGATCCGGGTGAGGGGGACTCTCCGCGAGTCCAATTCTCACCGAGAATGCGGACAGAGCCCCTCACCCCGACCCTCTCCCCGTAAGAACGGGGAGAGGGAGAAGAGAGAGCCGCGCCCAGCGTCTTCGCACATGACGGGCTGCGGGCGCTCGGCTAGACTTCTCCATACAAAACAAGACGAATTGTCCGGGGAGGACAGGCGTGCACCAGGGACGTGTCGTTTACGGCGCGATCGAGGAGGTCGTGTTCGGCCATCCTGCGGCCGGCGCGATCGTCGCGCAGATGGACCGGCTGGGAACCCGCCGCGCCTTCCTGATGGTCTCAGGGACGCTGAACCGGCAGACCGACGAAATCGAAAAGATCAAAGATGCTCTCGGCCCGCGCTGCGCCGGCCTGTTCGACGCCATGCCTGCACACACGCCGCGCGAGGCGGTGATCGCAGCTACTCGCGCGGCGCGCGAGGTGGGCGCCGATCTGATCGTCACCGTCGGCGGCGGCTCGATCACTGACGGCGCCAAGGCGGTGCAGCTTTGCCTTGCCAACGGCATCGACACGATCGACGGCATCGAGCGCATCCGCGTGCACAAGGGCGTCGCGCCCGAGATGACTGCGCCGACCGTGCGCCAGGTCAGCGTGCCGACCACGATCGCCGGCGGCGAATTCAGTTCGATCGCCGGCGTCACCGACCGCAGCACCAACGTGAAGCAGATGCTGCGGCATCCGCTCGCGGTGCCGCGCGCAACCATCCTCGATCCAGGCATCACCGTGCACACGCCGGAATGGCTGTTCCTGTCGACCGGCATCCGCGCCGTCGACCATTGCGTCGAGGCGATCTGCTCGCGCGAGACGCATCCTTATGCCGATGCGCAATCGGTCAAGGGTCTTGCCATGCTTGCCGACGCGCTGCCGCGGGTGAAGGCCGACCCGTCCGATCTCGATGCGCGCATGGATGCGCAGATCGGGACCTGGCTGTCGATGGGCGCGCTCGCCGCCGGCGTGCCGATGGGCGCCAGCCACGGCATCGGCTACGTGCTGGGCGCGGCCTGCGGCGTGCCGCACGGCCACACCTCCTGCGTCATGCTGCCGGCGGTGATGCGCTGGAATGCGCGCGACAATGCCGAGCGCCAGGTGATCGTCGCCGCCGCGATGGGCTTTCCCGGCCATGACGCCGCCGACGTGCTCGATGCCTTCATCCGCTCGCTCGGCATGCCGCGCAGCCTCTCGGACGTGCACGTCTCGCCGGAGCATTTCGACGCGATCGCCGAACAGGCGATGCGAACGAACTGGATCCCGCGCAACCCGCGCAGGATCGCCGGTCCCGCCGATATCAGAGAAATCCTGCTTCTCGCCGCATGATCCAAGCCGGAGGATAGATGTACACTGGTCACCATGCCCGCCTGCGCCCGCTGCAGCCCGCCTTCATCATGGCGGCGACCGGCGAGGCCGTCACCTATCGCGAGCTGGAGGCACGCAGCAATCGCATAGCGCATCTGTTCCGCAAGCACGGCCTCAGGCGGCTCGACCACTACTCCATCTTCATGGAGAACAATTCGCGCTATCTCGAAGCCTGCGGCGCGGGCGAGCGGTCCGGGCTGTACTACACCTGCATCAACTCCTTCCTGACGCCAGGCGAGCTCGCCTATCTGCTCGTCAACAGCCAGTCCAAGATACTGATCACATCAGTCGCGAAGCTCGACATCGCGCGCGAGGCGATCAAGGCCTGCCCCGAGGTCAAGCTCTGCATCGTCGCCGATGGTCCCGGCGAGAGCGAGCGCATCGTCGGCCTTGCGGAGGTGACCGCTGACTTGCCGAAGACGCCGATTCCCGATGAGTGGCTCGGCACGGCGATGCTTTATTCATCGGGCACGACGGGACGGCCGAAGGGCATTTTGCGGCCGCTGCCGGAGGAGCCGCCGAAGCACAATCTGCCGCTGTTCGATTTCCTGACGAAACTTTGGCACTACCGCGAGGGCATGATCTACCTCTCGCCGGCCCCGCTCTATCACTCGGCGCCGCAGGCTGCCGTCAACCTCACGATCCGCATGGGCGGCACCGTGATCATCATGGAGAGCTTCGATCCGGAGCGCTATCTCCAGCTCGTCGAGCAATGGGGCATTACCCACACCCAGCTGGTGCCGACGATGTTCTCGCGCATGCTGAAGTTGCCGGAAGAGATACGGAAGCGCTACGACCTGTCCTCGCTGGAGATCGCGATCCATGCCGCGGCGCCCTGCCCGGCCCTGGTCAAGGACAACATCATCAAATGGTGGGGGCCGATCATCCACGAATATTACGGCGCGACCGAAGGCCTCGGCTTCACGGCCTGCAACAGCGAGGAATGGCTCGCGCATCGCGGCACCGTCGGCAAGGTGCTGCTGGGTGACCTTCATATCCTCGACGAGAACATGAATCCCTGCCCGACCGGCATGCCCGGACAAGTGTGGTTCAAGACGGGATCGCCGTTCGAATATTTCAACGATCCGGAGAAGACCAAGGAGGCGCGCTCGGCCGACGGCAGCATGAGCACGGTCGGCGACGTCGGCTATGTCGACGCCGATCGCTTCCTCTATCTCACCGACCGCGCGACCTTCATGATCATCTCGGGCGGGGTGAACATCTATCCGCAGGAATGCGAGAATCTGCTCATCACCCATCCGAAGGTCGCCGATGCCGCGGTGTTCGGCGTACCCAATCCCGATCTCGGCGAAGAGGTGAAGGCGGTGGTGCAGCCGATGCCCGGCATCGTGCCGGGCCCTGCGCTCGCCGAAGAGCTGATCGCATTCTGCGGCCAATCGCTGTCGCGGCAGAAGGTGCCGCGCTCGGTGGACTTCGAGAAGGAACTGCCGCGGCTGCCGACCGGCAAGCTGTACAAGCGGCTGCTGCGGGACCGGTACTGGGGGAACAAGACGTCGCGGATTGTGTGAGGGTTGCGCTGGATAGCGCGCACAGGCAAGTGCCACAAATTCTGCTGTCGTCCCGGGCAAGCGCAAGCGCAGACCCGGGACCCATACTCCCAGGGAGGAGTTGCGACACGACCTAGCAACTCCGAGTCCTCGCCAAACATCTTCCTGTGGCTGATGGGGTGGACGGCCCCCTACGGCATCAGTGTGCCAGAATGAGGTTGTTGCAAATCTCAGACAAGGGAGCCGTCCGTGAGCGAGATTATCCGAATTGGGATCGATACGTCGAAGCATATTTTTCAACTGCATGGGGTGGACGCGGCGGAGCGGCCAGTGCTGCGCAAGCGGCTGACGCGCAAGCAGATGCTGGAGTTTTTTGCCAAGCTGCCGGCGACGCAGGTGGGGATGGAGGCCTGCGGGGCGGCGCATTACTGGGCGCGGGAGCTGGGCAAGCTGGGCCACGAAGTGAAGTTGATGGCGCCACAGCACGTGAAGCCCTATGTCAAGCGCAACAAGAACGACGGGCGCGACGCTGAGGCCCTGTGCGAGGCGATGAGCCGGCCGACGATGCGGTTCGTGCTGGTGAAGAGTGCCGAGCAGCAGGCCGCGTTGATGCTGACGGGCTTGCGCGAGCAGATGATCGCCCGGCGCACCCAGCTTAGCAACATGATCCGCGGCTATGCGGCTGAGTTCGGGATCACGGCGGCCAAGGGGCTCAGCCAGGTCGAGCCGCTGTTGGCGCAGATCGCGCAAGACGAAAGCGTGCCGGACCTGGCGCGCGATCTGTTGGCGCAGCAGGGCCGCCAGTACGCGCAGTTACAGGAGGAACTGAAGACAATCGAAGCCAGGCTGAAGGCCTGGCACCGTGCCAACCCGGACAGCCGGCGCCTTGCAGAGATTCAAGGGATCGGGCCGATCGGTGCGCCTGAGCTGATCATGAAGACGCCGGATCCGCACGCGTTCAGCTCCGCAAGGCATTATGCGGCCTGGATTGGGCTGTCTCCGAAAGACCATTCCACTGCCGGCAAAACCCGTCTCGGCAAGATCACCCGTGCTGGAGACGAGCGGCTGCGCAGCGTCCTGGTGGCGGGAGCGACCGCCGTGATCAAGCAGGCCATGTGCGGCCGCGGTCATCCGTCACCTTGGCTGTTGGCCCTGCTCAAGCGCAAGCCGCCCAAGCTCGCAGCCGTGGCGCTCGCCAACAAGAATGCCCGCATCGCCTGGAAGCTGATGGTGACGGGGGAGAGATACGACGGCGCTCGGATGCGGGCTGCATCCGCGGCTGCCGCCTAAGACAGATCAGCCGATCGGGTTCGCCCGACCGGCCGAGCCGGAGCTGCAAGAGGAGTAGATGGTAGGATCGATCGATCCGAGGTGCGAGACATCCCGTGGGACCCATCGGCCGAACCCAGGTCGCGTGGTTGATTGGAGCTCGCGTCGCGGAAACCATCTTGGCCAGCGGTTCAAATCAACCGCACCAACAGGCCGGACATATGGATGCAAGCGATCCGATCAGACCGCCAAGCCTCTTGTGCCACGGGGGCCGTCCACATATGGGTCCCGGATCTGCACGCGCTTAAGGCGCGCTTGTCCGGGACGACGGTTGAGTGTGTTGCGGCAGTCGAGACTAACGCCCGCGCGGGAACCACCCCGTTCGCACCTGCACTCTCACATTATGAAAGTGTGAAAGCCCCTGCGGCCTTACGTCATCCGAATTGCCGAGAGCGCGGCTGCCGTTGCCGGTTGCCTCCCTCCACGCGCGTCGGCTATCGTCCTGACAAACAGGCCGGAAAAGGCCCAAAAGACTAAAGTCCAGGGAGGACGAGGATGCGGAGCGTGCGGGCGCTCGCCGCGAGGGCGGCGCTATCTTTGCTGGCGTTTTCGACCATTGCATTCGCCGACGCGCCCAAGCAGGGCGGAATCCTGCGGATGTATCATCGCGACAGCCCCGGCAATGCCTCGATCCATGAAGGCGCGACCTACTCGCTCAATGTTCCCTTCATGCCCGTGTTCAACAACCTCGTCATTTACAAGCAGGACGAGGCGCAGAACCGGATGGACAACATCATTCCGGAGCTTGCCGAGAGCTGGGCCTGGGTGAACGACAACAAGACCCTGACCTTCAAGCTGCGCCAGGGCGTGAAATGGCACGACGGCAAGCCGTTCACCTCCGCCGACGTCAAATGCACCTTCGACATGCTGATGGGCAAGTCGCAGCAGAAGTTCCGGCAGAACCCGCGCAAGACCTGGTACGAGCAGGTCAACGACATCTCGACCAATGGCGACTCCGAGGTCTCGTTCAACCTGAAGCGGCCGCAGCCCTCGCTGCTGGCGCTGCTCGCCTCCGGCTATACGCCGGTCTATCCCTGCCACGTCTCGCCGGGCGACATGCGCACGCACCCGATCGGCACCGGGCCGTTCAAATTCGTCGAGTTCAAGGCCAATGAATCGATCAAGCTGACGCGCAACACGGATTACTGGCGCAAGGGCCGGCCCTTTCTCGACGGCATCGAGTTCACCATCATCCCGAACCGCTCGACCGCGATCCTCGCCTTCGTCGCCGGCAAGTTCGACATGGCGTTCCCGACCGAGGTGAGCATTCCCTTGCTGAAGGACGTGAAATCGCAGGCGCCGAACGCGGTCTGCGTGGTCGAGCCCAACAACGTCGCGACCAACATCATCGTCAATTCGAGCGCGCCGCCGTTCGACAATATCGACATCCGCCGCGCCATGGCGCTGGCGCTGGATCGCAAGGCGTTCATCTCGATCATGTTCGAGGGCCAGGGCGATGTCGGCGGCACGCTGCTGCCGCCGCCGAACGGGCTGTGGGGCATGCCGAAGGAGATGCTGGAAACCATTCCGGGCTACGGCCCCAATGTGAACGCCAACCGCGAGGAAGCGAAGAAGCTGATGCAGAAGGCCGGGTACGGGCCGGACAAGCATCTCGCCGTCAAGGTCTCCACGCGCAACATCCCGATCTATCGCGATCCCGCGGTGATCCTGATCGACCAGCTCAAGAGCATCTATATCGACGGCGAGCTCGACGTGGTCGAGACCGCGAACTGGTTCCCGAAGGTCGCGCGCAAGGATTACATGATCGGGCTCAATCTCACCGGCAATGCGGTGGACGACCCCGACCAGTCCTTCTACGAGAACTATTCCTGCGGCTCCGAGCGCAACTATACCAACTATTGCAACAAGGAGATCGAGAAGCTGTTCGACGTGCAGTCGCAGGAGACCGATATCGCCAAACGCAAGAAACTGGTGTGGGACATCGACAAGAAGTTGCAGGAGGACGTGGCCCGCCCGATCATCTTCCACGCGCGCACCGGCACCTGCTGGCAGCCCTACGTCAAGGGCGTGACTGTGATGTCGAACAGCTCGTATAATGGGTACCGGTACGAAGACGTTTGGATGGACAAGTAGCGCGCTAACGGCTCGACGGGAGGGCGCGGGATGTTTGCCTATCTGGTGCGGCGCCTGTTCCTGATGCTCGTGACCCTGTTCGGGATCTCGGTCGTCATATTCTTCCTGCTGCGCATCGTGCCCGGCAACATCGTCGACATCCTGTTCGCCGCGGCCGGCTACGTCGATCCCGCCGACAAGGCCAATCTGGAGAAAGAGCTCGGGATCGACCGTCCGCTGATCGTGCAATATTGGCACTGGATCAGCGGTTTTCTGCGCGGTGATTTCGGATACTCCTATGTCTCCGAGAAGCCGGCGCTGCAGGAGATCCTGCCGCGGATTCCGATCACGGCGCGGCTCGCCGGCCTCGCGCTGCTGTTCTCAACATCCATCGGCATTCCCTTAGGGGTCATCAGCGCGGTCAAGCAGGGCACACGGCTCGACTACGCGCTGCGCGTCGTCAGCCTCAGCGGCTTGTCGCTGCCCTCGTTCTGGCTCGGCCTTCTGATCCTCACCGCGTCGGTCGCGATGTTCGGCCAGATGCCGATCTTCAATCTCAATCCGGCTACGTGGCTCGAAGCGTTCGCGACCTACGCCGTGCCGGCCGCGGCCGTCGGCTTCCGCAGCGCGGCGCTGACCATGCGCATCACGCGATCCTCGATGCTGGAGGTGCTGCGGCAGGACTATATCCGCACCGCCCGCGCCAAGGGCGCCTCCGATGCGGCCGTGAACTATCACCACGCGCTGAAGAACGCGATCCTGCCCGTCATCACCGTGATCGGCATCGAAGCGGCGTTCCTGATCGGCGGTCTGATCGTCACCGAGACCGTGTTCAACATCCCCGGCGTCGCGCGCTTTCTGGTCGAGGCGATCCGCTGGCGCGACTATCCGATCGTGCAGAACCTCGTGATGTTCATCGCGGTGGTGGTGGTGTTCGCGAATTTCACCGTCGACATGCTCTACGCGGTGTTTGATCCGCGGATCAGGTACACGGATTAGGCTCATGATTGTCTCTCACACAGCGTGTGCACTCTCCTTCACCTCTCCCCGCTTGCGGGGAGAGGTCGAATTTGCGCAGAGCGCAAATTCGGGTGAGGGGGAGTCTCCGCGAGTCCAACTCTCACCTCCCTCGTGGAGAGCCCCCCTCACCCCGACCCTCTCCCCGCAGGCGGGGAGAGGGGGAAGGTAGACCTATGGCTGCGATCGACTTCGACGTTGAACTGAGACGCGCCGGCGCACACGCCACCGGCGGGTGGCGGCGCGTGCTGTTCATGGCGCAGCGGCATGTGCTGGGCGCGGCCGGGCTCATCATCATGACGGTGTTCGTGCTCACCGCGATCTTTGCCGATTTCATCGCGCGCTATGATCCCCTCACGGTCGATTCCGCCCGCGCGCTGGCGCGCCCGAGTCTCGCGCACTGGATGGGGACGGATTCCTTCGGCCGCGACGTGTTCAGCCGCATCATCCACGGCGCGCGCATTTCCCTGGCCGTCGGCATCGGCTCGACCGCGCTCGGCGGCACGATCGGCGTCATCGTCGGCCTCACCTCAGGTTATCTCTCCGGCTGGGTCGACCTGGTGTTCCAGCGCGTCTCCGATGTGCTCCAGGCGCTGCCGCTGCTGGTCCTGGCCCTGATCATGACGGCGGCGCTCGGCCCGTCCTTGCCGAACGTCATCATCGCCATCGCCATTCCGCTGATCCCGACCGTGTCGCGCGTCATCCGCGCCAACACGCTGGCGCTGCGCGAGCAACCCTTCGTCGAAGCCGCCAAGTCGATCGGCATGAGCGAAATGCGCATCGCGCTCCGCCACGTGCTGCCGAACACGCTGGCGCCGCTGATCGTGCTCGCCACCGCCCAGCTCGGCTCGACCATCCTGACCGAAGCCTCGCTCTCCTTCCTCGGCCTCGGCATTCCCGAACCTTATCCGTCGTGGGGCCGCATGCTCTCCGAATCCGCCGCCGAATATGTCCGCACGGCGCCGTGGCTGGTGATCTTCCCTGGCATCGCGATCAGCCTCGCCGTGTTCGGCGCAAACCTGTTCGGCGACGCCCTGCGCGACATCCTCGATCCCCGGCAGCGCGGCTGATGGCACAAAAATCCGATCTCGTGCTCGAGGTGAAGAATCTGAAGACGGTGTTCTTCACGAACTCCGGTCTGTTCAAAGCGGTGGACGACGTCTCCTTCACCGTGAAGCGCGGCGAAACGCTGGCGATCGTCGGCGAATCCGGCTGCGGCAAGAGCGTCACCGCGCTATCCCTGATGCGGCTGGTGCCCGATCCGCCCGGCCGCATCGTCGGCGGCTCCGTTACGCTCGAAGGCACCGACCTGCTGGCGCTGGATGAAACAGAGATGCGCGCCGTCAGGGGCAACCGCATCTCCATGATCTTCCAGGAGCCGATGACCTCGCTCAATCCGGTGATGCGGATCGGCGACCAGATCGTCGAGGCCGTGCGGCTGCACCGGAACATCTCGTCGAAGGAAGCGCAGGCCATCGCGGTCGAGATGCTGCGGCTGGTGCGCATCCCCGAGCCGGCCCGGCGCGCGCGCGAATATCCGCACCAGCTCTCAGGTGGCATGCGCCAGCGCGCCATGATCGCGATGGCGCTGGCGTGCCGGCCGGCGCTGCTGATCGCGGACGAGCCGACCACCGCGCTGGATGTCACCATCCAGGCGCAAATTCTGGCGCTGATCCTCGATCTGCAGAAGGAGCTCGGCACGGGCCTCGTCCTCATCACGCACGATCTCGGCGTGGTCGCGCAGACCGCGCAGCGGGTGATCGTGATGTATGCGGGGCGCAAGGTCGAGGAGGCCAGCGTCGAGGCGCTGTTCGCCGCACCGAAACATCCCTACACGCGCGGACTGATGGGCTCGATCCCGGCCGTCCCGGCCTCCGGCGCACCGGCACAGGCGCGGCTGAACGAAATTCCGGGCACCGTGCCATCGCTGGTGCGGTTGCCGAAGGGCTGCGCCTTCGCGCCGCGCTGCAAGCTCGCGATCAAGCGCTGTGAGGACGAATATCCTCCGCTCGCGGATTGGGGCGGCGGCCATCTCGCGGCGTGCTGGCGCGCGGAAGAAGTGGCGGAGGTGGCATGACCGGGGCGCTGCTCGAAGTCACCGACCTCAAAAAGCACTACCCGGTGCGCGCCGGCGTACTGCGCCGCCAGGTCGGCACCGTGCATGCGGTGGATGGCGTCTCGTTCTCGCTTGGCACCGGCGAGACGCTCGGTCTCGTCGGTGAATCCGGTTGCGGCAAGTCGACGGTGGCGCGCAGCGTGCTGCGGCTGGTGGAGCCGACCTCCGGAGAAATTCGTCTCGACGGCGAGGACATCACCCACCTCTCGAAGACGGCACTGCGCCCGCATCGCCGCTCGATGCAGATCGTGTTCCAGGACCCGTTCGCCTCGCTCAACCCGCGCATGACCGCGGGCGACATCGTCGGCGAGCCGCTGGCCGTGCATGGGCTTGCGAGCGGCAAGGAGCTGGAGGCTCGGGTCGCCAAGCTGTTTGAACAGGTTGGCCTGCGGCCCGACCAGATGGGTAACTTCCCGCACCAATTCTCCGGCGGCCAGCGCCAGCGTATCTGCATCGCACGCGCGCTCGCGCTCGGGCCGCGCCTGATCGTCTGCGACGAGCCGGTGTCCGCGCTCGACGTCTCGATCCAGGCGCAGGTCATCAACCTCCTGATCGACCTGCAACGCCGGCACGGCTTCTCCTATCTCTTCATCGCGCATGACCTCGCCGTGGTCGCCCATATCAGCCACCGCGTCGCCGTGATGTATCTCGGCCGCATCGTCGAGATCGCCGACAAGGACGAGCTGTTCCGCAATCCCAGGCATCCCTATACGCAGGCCCTGCTCGCCTCGGTGCCGATCGCCAATCCGCTCGCCAAGAAGCTGGCGCCGCTGGTCGACGGCGATGTGCCGAGCCCGGTCAATCCGCCCTCAGGCTGCGCGTTTCACACCCGCTGCCGGTTTGCGATGGAGCGGTGCAAGACGGAGCGGCCGGCCTTGGCGGATGCGGGCGAGGGGCATCAGGTGGCGTGTCTGCTGAATGACGGAACGGGGCGGAGCAACGCGACTCCGTAGGGTGGGTTAGCTCTGCGGGCTGCGCGAAGCGCAGTCCGCAGGGCGTAACCCACCTCTTTGGCCTCCGCGGTGACAGAAGCGGTGGGTTACGCCAGCGGACCGCGCTTCGCGCGGCCGCGGGCTAACCCACCCTACGATCGCGGAGCTTACTGATCACCGGCCAGGCTGCCAGCGCGGCAGCCAGATGCTTGAGCGTGTGACCCGAGACGATGTGTCCCGTCGCTTCGAAGATGACCGCATCGCCGAGCTCGAACAGCTTGGCCAGCACGTAGAAGACAATCACAGCGCCGAGCGGCACGCCGAGCGCACCAAGCCGGGGGCGCGTCAATGCCAGTCCCACGGCGAGTGCCATGCCGCCGAACTGCACGACCACCCACGGCGTGAGATTTTCTCGGGCCACCCAGGCCGCGAGCAGGCCGGCAACCATCATCAGCACCAGCACTGCTTCGCCTGCGCGCGCGCTGATGCGCTCGCTGGCCGCGATGCCAAGAAAGCCCGCGAACGCCACTGCCATGCCGAGACGATCGGCCACGAGCCGTTGCGGCATGTCGGGGTCCAGATGATAGAAGCCTGAGCCCAGGCAAGTGAGGATCAGTCCGACGAAAAACCAGCTTGCACCCACGGGCGCATCATTGCGGCCGCGCAGCCGCTCCGAGCCCCAGACGCCCATCGCGAGGAAGGCGAGATTGCTCAGCACGTCGCCGGCGTTGGGCACGCCCAGCCAGGGGCGGGTGTCGACGAAATGCGGGATGTGCCAGGCGGCGGCAGGCAGCGCGGGCGCGAGGAGCGCCGCCAGGGCGAGGACGAAGAGCGCCGCTGTCAGATATTTTTCGCGGGCTTGCGGCAGCGCGAACGAGAATCGGCGGGGCACTGCTGGGAGTATGGGGTCGGTCGCCCCGGCGGGGTGATCGGCGCGCACTTGGAGCCTCCATATGATATGAACATTGTTCAATATCTATAGCCGGAAAATGAACTATGTTCAATGAGATTCGCACACAGCACACCGCGACAAATATCTTATTGAAAACGTTTATATTTTTTAGGATACGGCGACCGGAATACAGGTGCCGTAGGACCTCCTACCCGTGGTCAAGAGGTAGACGTCCTTGATGGGCTGAGCATAGCGCCGTGCTCGCCGCCGTCCAGGACGCTTCGCGCCGGCGTTGCCGGTGCCGACGGCCTCCTGGACAGCGTCTGCGCGCGGCGCTGTGGCGATCGGCAGGTCGGGACGAAGGAATGGTCACACCGGCCGAACAAAGGAATGAGGCTCAGGCTTTAGTGGAGGTCCTTGCGCTATAGTCCGCCTCGTATGGGGTGTGTCGCTTGAGCGTCGTGCACAAGGCAAAGAGCAAGCGATCCCCTACAGTGCGCAGAGCACGCGCGTGGCCATGTCCTCGCTGTCGCAAGGCATCATAGCGTCGCCTGCTGGCCTCATCGTGTTGGATGGCGACCCGCGACCAGTGATGGACGGCGCTCTGTAGCCGCCTGTTGCAGGCGAGGCGACGGATCACGAAGCGTTGCTTGCCGCTTTGCCGCGTCACCGGCGCGGCCCCTGCCAAGGCGCGCAGAGCATGATAATCTCGCCTGCGCAGAGGCTCTGCGGCCTCGGCGAGCAGTGTGGCGAGATGGATCCTGCCGATTCCTGGCCAGGAGCGAAGGATCGTCACGTCGCACTGCTCCGAGCTCTGCCCCGAGGCCTTCTCCTCGCCTTCGATTGCGACGCACAGACGGTCCAGGTTCTGATGCGCCTCCTTGATCTGCTGATTGACCAGGTGCAGTCGTGCCGCCAAGCTGCGGATGTGTGCGCAGGCGGCCTCGGTGGTGCCGGGTGCCACGAACAGCGGGGCCTCGCGTAAAGTTTCAAGCACCCCCGCCGCATCAAGGCGGCGGATGCGATGGGCTTTCAGAACGCGTGCAATTGCCTTCTCGCTGGCCTTGGCCGCACGGGCCGGCGTCGGCACCATCTGCCAAAGCGCCAGGAACCATTCGTCAGCGACATCGTCGGTCAGCTTGGTGGCCTGCGGATAATATCGCCACAACTGCTTGCGCAGCCGGTTGGCAAGACGTGTGCGCTCCTGCTGCAGTTCGTCGGCCAAGCGCGACCACTCGCGCAGCTCGATCATCGTGGGATCGTCGACCACAAGCCGACGGAACGCCGCGCGATCCGTGCGGAGCGAAGCTCCGAGCACATGGGCATCGCGGCGGTCATCCTTGGCACCAGCCACCGTGAAGCGATCACGGAAGCGGTCAAGCTGCTTGGGATTGATCGCGAACACCGCAAACCCGTGTTCGAGCAACACCTCCACCACCGGGCCGTGCGGCATCTCGATCGCCACGGCGATCTGCCCCGGTGCGGCGTTGGTCTTCTGCAGCAGCCAGTCGCGCAACTCCGTCAGGCCCGCACCCTCATGGGCGAACTCGCAGTGAGCAACCTGTCTTCCTTCGGTATCCAGCAGGCAAACGCTATGGCTCTGCGTTGCCCAATCGATCCCGACGAACCAGCGTACATCTTCGAGCATTGTTGGGACCTCCTTGCTCTCAAAAAGCGGGCCACCGCGATCCTGATCGATCCCTGTACTGGCGCTCTCGGCGCGAACCTCCTACTGGATCTCGACCGCGGCCGCTCTGCCGGGGCGCGGCTCCTACGTCGGTGTTCAAGACACAGGTGGGCAAGGCTGCTCCCGGCGGATCGGCCCGTGTTCCAGTCTACACCTTCGACTGGATGCGAACCCCAAAAGGGTACAGGGTGGGCAAAGCGAAGCGTGCCCACCCCCTCTATGCCAATCGAAACGAATGGTGGGCACGGCGCTTTGCGCCTTTGCCCACCCTACGATAGCGAGCTCGCCGCACTACCCGCCCCGATCTCCGCGACGATCCTGCCCGTCGTCACCTGCTCGCCCTCGACAACGTCGATCGCGGCGATCACGCCATCGATCCCGGCCTTGTGGACGTGCTCCATCTTCATCGCTTCCAGCGTCAGCACGGGCTGGCCGGCGGTGACGCGGTCACCCGGCTTGACGAGGATAGCGACGACGCGGCCGTTCATGGCGGCGCGAACCTTACCGTCGCCGCCGTTGCTTGCGGCGGCCTTTGGTGCGGCGAGGGTCAGATCAGTGACGGCGAGCGGAATGCCGCGGTGCTGGAGGTAGAGGCGGTCACCGTCGCGCAGGAATTTGGCGCTGTCCATCACGCCATCATGACGGAAGCGGATCGCGTCGGGATCGAGTTGATCAATTTCGAACTTGTCTTGCCGTCCGTCGGTAGCGACTGTGTAGCTGCCGTCGCGCTCGCGCGTAACTTCGAGTTCGTGCGCGTGACCGGCGATTTCGATCTTCGCCGGCAGCGGAAATGTCGCCGCCAAGCTCCGCCCGCCCTGCCAGGACGGCGCACGCGGGTTGGTGACGTAGAGCAGGAGCCCGGCCAGCGCCATGTCGAATGCCGCGTTCGCGCGCGGTGCCAGCAATTCGTCGCGATGCGCGCCGATGAACGCCGTCGTGGCCTCGCCCCTGGCAAAGCCGGGATGGCGTAGGCACGACATCAGGAACGCCTGGTTGGTGGTCACACCGAACGCGGTGAGTTGCTCGAGACCGACGATCAGACGCCCCCTCGCCTCCTCGCGCGTGGTGCCGTGGCTGATCACCTTGGCGATCATGGAATCGTAGAACGTCGGAATCTCCGAGCCCGATTGCAGCGCGTGCTCGACGCGGATGCTGTCAGGCACCTGCCAGCGCGCCATGCGGCCGGACTGCGGCATGAAGTCGTGCGCGGCGTCTTCCGAGCAGAGGCGCACCTCGATGGCATGACCCGTGAAACGGATGTCCTGCTGCTTCACCGGCAATTGCTCGCCACGCGCCACGCGCAGCTGCAGCTCGACCAGATCGAGCCCAGTGATCGCCTCGGTCACGGGATGCTCGACCTGGAGGCGCGTGTTCATCTCCATGAAGTAGAACTCGCCACGTTCGTCGAGCAGGAACTCCAGCGTGCCCGCCCCCTCGTAGCGCAGCGCCTTCACCGCAGCGACCGCGACCTCCCCCATCCTCGCGCGTAACTCGGGCGTGACCGCAGGCGATGGCGCCTCCTCGATCAGCTTCTGGTGCCGCCGCTGCACCGAGCAGTCGCGCTCGCCGAGATGGATGGCATTGCCGTGGCTGTCGCCGAACACCTGGATCTCGATATGGCGCGGATTCTGGATGGCGCGCTCGAGGATGACCGTGGGATCGCCGAACGCCGCCTTCGCCTCCGACCGCGCACTGCGCAGCGCATCGGGAAAAGACGCCGCATCGGTGACGAGCCGCATGCCGCGCCCGCCACCGCCGGCGACCGCCTTGATCATCACGGGAAAGCCGATCTTCCTGGCTTCCGCGAGCATGACCTCGTCGCCTTGGTCGACGCCTTGATAGCCGGGCACGATAGGCACGCCGGCCTTCCTCATGATCTCCTTGGCGCCGGCCTTGTTGCCCATCGCCTCGATCGCCTGCGGCGACGGGCCGATGAAGACGAGGCCGGCATCCTTGCAGCCTCTCGCAAACTCCTCGTTCTCGGCGAGGAAGCCATAGCCGGGATGCACTGCATCCGCACCGCTGGCTTTCGCTGCAGCAATGATCGCGGGGATGTTGAGATAGGATTGCGCGGGCAGCGCCTCACCGATGTGTACGGCCTGATCCGCGTGCTTCACGTGAATGGCATCGCGATCGGCGTCCGAATAGACCGCGACGACACCGAGACCGAGCCGCCGCGCGCTGCGCATCACGCGCAGCGCGATCTCGCCGCGATTGGCGACCAGAATCTTGAAGAACGGCCGGTGCTGCACTGATCCGTTCCTCATGGGCGGGCCACCGAAAACTGCATGCGCTGAGGCGAGCGCGCGTCACCCTCGCGGCAGATCGCGAGCACCTCCGACAGCACCGCGCGGGTATCGCGCGGATCGATCACGCCGTCGTCGAGCACGCGCGCGCTGGTCGAGAACACGTCCATCTGGCCGTCGAACACGCCGATGATCTGCGCTTTCATGGCGTCCAGCTTGTCCTTCTCGATCGGCTTGCCGCGGCGGGCGGCGGCGGCCTCGGTCACGATCGCCATGGTCTCGGCGGCCTGCTCGCCGCCCATCACCGCGGTCTTGGCGTTGGGCCAGGAGAAGCAGAAGCGCGGATGGAAACCGCGCCCGCACATGCCGTAATTGCCGGCGCCGAACGAGGCGCCGCAATAGATGGTGATCTGCGGCACCGTCGCCGACGTCACCGCCTGGATCATCTTCGAGCCGTGCTTGATCATGCCGGCCTCTTCATAGGCCTTGCCGACCATGTAGCCGGTGGTGTTGTTCAGGTAGAGGATCGGCGTGCGGGTCTGGCAGCAGGCCTGGATGAAATGCGTCGCCTTGTTGGCGCCGGCGGGATCGAGCGGGCCATTGTTGGCGATGATGCCGATGGCCTGGCCCTCGATGCGGGCATGGCCGCAAACGGTGGCCGGGCCGTAATTCGGCGCCATCTCGGTGAAATCGGAATCGTCGATGATGCGGGCGATCACCTGCTTCATGTCGACCGGACGCTTGTGGTCCATCGGCATGATGCCGAGCAGCTCGTCCTGGTCGTAGCGCGGCGGCTTGAACTCTGGAGCCGTCCTGCCCGGCCGTTCCCATTCCATCGCCGCCATGATCTCGCGCGCGATGCGCAAGCCGTCGCGGTCGTCCTCGGCGAGATAATCGCCGAGGCCGGAGATTTGCGTATGCATCTCGGCGCCGCCTAGCTCCTCCTCGGTCGCGATCTCGCCGGTTGCGGCCTTCAGCAGCGGCGGCCCGGCAAGGAAGGCGCGGGTGCGGCCGCGCACCATGACGATGTAGTCGGACAGGCCCGTTTGATAGGCACCGCCCGCGGTGGAGGAGCCGTGCGTGACCGTGACGACCGGAAGGCCCGCCGCGGACAACCGCGCCAGATTGCGAAAGATGTTGCCGCCGCGGACGAAATCCTCGACCCGGTAGCGGAGCAGGTTGGCACCGGCGCTTTCGACGAGCTGGACATAAGGCAGCTTGTTCTCCAGCGCGAGCTCCTGCACCCGCAGCGTCTTGTCGAGGCCGTAAGGCTGCAGCGCACCGGCGTCGATGCCGGAATCACTGGCGCTGACCATGCAGCGGATACCCGAGACGAAGCCGATGCCGGCGATGACGCCGCCGCCGGGCACGCTCTTGTTCGGATCAGGCACGTCGAACATGTAGCCGGCGAGCGTCGACAGCTCGATGAAGGGCGCGCCGGGATCGAGCACCAGCGCGACGCGCTCGCGCGGCAGCAGCTGGCCGCGCTTGTGGAAGCGATCCTTTGCCGCCGCCGACGCCGCACGCGTGCGCTCTTCCAGCGCGCGCATGCGGTCGATCAGAGCGAGCATGCCGTCGCGGTTGGCGTGGTAGGCGGCGCTGCCGGGGGAAATGGTGTTTTCGAGAATGGACATAACAGACCTTGATCGTCATTCCGGGGCACGCGAAGCGTGAACCCGGAATCTCGAGGTTCCGGGTTCGATGCTGCGCATCGCCCCGGAACGACGGGGATGTTCAGCGATTCGTCCCAAAGATCTTCCGCGCCTCGGCCGGCGATGCGATCTCGCGACCGGCGCGCCTTGCGCAGGCGGCGACCGCTTCGATCAGCTGGCCGTTCGAGGTCACCTTTGTGCCGTCGGCGAGATAGAAGGTGTCCTCCAGCCCGGTGCGTAAGTGGCCGCCGAGCTCGGCGCAGCGCTGATGCAGCGGCCAGATCTCTTCGCGGCCGATGGCGGTGACCTGAAAATGCGCTTCGGGCCGCTTCAGCTTGATCAGGATCGGCAGCAGCTCGGGATCAGCAGGCATGCCGGAAGCGACGCCCATGACAAAATTGTATTCGAGCGGGCCCTTGTACATGCCGACCTGGCGATACATGCCGACGCAGCGGACGATGCCGACGTCGAAGCATTCGAACTCGGGGATGGTGCCGACCGCGTTCATGACGTCGAGATAGTCCTTCACCTTCTCGACCGCGTTGTCGAACATCATCGGCGGCCAGGCCCAATTGTTGTCGGCCTTCACCTTCAGGTAATTCAGCGAGCCGGCGTTGCAGGCGGCGATCTCCGGCCTGGTCTCGCGGATGCAGTCCAGCGCGCCAGAGTAGTTCGGCCCCGACACGCCCGAGGTGTGGTTGATGATGACGCCGGGACAGGCCTCGCGGATCGCCTGCTGGATCTCCTTGCTGACCGCAACGTCCCAGGACGGCAGGTGCCCCTTGCCCGGCGCCTGCTGGCGCAGGTGGATGTGCATGATGGACGCGCCGGCATCGAACGCAGCCCTGGCCTCGCGCGCCATCTGCTCGGGCGTGACGGGCACGTTGTGCTGCTTCGGGTCGGTAAGCACGCCGTTCAGCGCGCAGGTGATGACGGCCTTGTCGCTCATGCCAAAAATGTCTCGCACGTTGAGAATTCAACGCTTGCGATCATGTGCCGCGCGACATGCGGCTTCTTGCGCGGAGAAGCTAGCTAAAGACGAGCTCTCGTAGGGTGGGCAAAGCGAAGCGTGCCCACCATCTTTGCCAGTTGCTGAGAGGTGGTGGGCACGGCGCAAGAGCGCCTTTGCCCACCCTACGGGAGCGGTGCTAGCCCGCTTCCGCCATCCGCACCGTCTCCGTGCTGCGGTAGATCGCAAGATCCCGCGAGCCGACGAAGATCGCGCGTGGCTTGAGGCCATAGAAGCGACGGATCGAGTGGCTGAAATGCGTGGAATCGGGATAACCGATGTCCTGCGCGAGATGGGCGAGGTTGAGGTCCTGGTTGGCGAAGTGCAGCAGATGCCGCGCGCGCTTCCAGGCGCGGAAGGAGCGGAACGAGATGCCGGTCTCTTCCTTGAACAGATGCAGGAAGCGCGAGGCGGAGAGGCCCGCCTCAGTAGCGCACGTATCCGCCGTCACCGGCTCGCCGGAGAAGCGCTCGATGCGGGCGACCGCGCGCATCACGCGCGGGTCGAGCACGCGGCGCGGCAGCGCCTCGCCAAAGCACATCTCGTCGAACTCGGCGGTGGTGATGTCGCCATAGCGGCGCTGGCGCAGCAGCGCGTAGGCTGCGAGGATTTTTCGGACATAGACGGCCCGATCGGGTCCGGTCAGCCGCTCGGCCAGGGCCTCGATCACGCCATCCGGCATGCTCTCGGGCTCGAGCGTCACGCTGATCGCGGTGCGATAATCGCTGGCAATGGAATGCCGCTGGTTCGGCAGCGTGACGAACAGCTCGCCGGAGGCGAGGACGTCGTCGATGGTCAGGTGCAAATTGCCCTTCACCGCCACATAGACATGGCAGCAGCCCGGGGTCCGCTTTCGGGGGCGACCGAGCAGGCCGGCATAAAACACCCGCTCCGGCGTGATCAGCATCAGATGGTCGGATTCGCGACCGTTATATTCCATTGGGCTCCTCCTCGCGCGGCTCTCTGGCCGCTGCGGACGGAGGTCACCTTAGCGGAAATTTGGGCGCTGTCACGACGGGATAGCGCTGTCAGGGCGCGCAAAAGATTACTGTTCCGGGAAGGCCGTTGGACGACCTCGGAACCCTCGCCAGCATCGTCGTCCTGGACAAGCGCAGCTCTTGGCAACGCGTAGCGTTGTCCAGGGCGAAGCGCAGATCCAGGACCCATTCCCACCGGAAGGAATTTGACGAAGATTGGTGGTTACACCTCCCGCTCCAAACGATGACCGGGGTAATGGGTCCTGGCTTTCGCCAGGACGACGGCTCGGTTACGCCCTCACCCTCGGCGCAACATTCTGCTCCTTTCCGGCCTTTTGATCCGCAGCAACGGCGCGCTTGAAGCCGTCGCGCTGCTGCAAGCGGGCCCAATAGGCTGCGACATTTGGCCCAAAGTCCTTGGCGAGGCCGATATTATCGGCGAGGCGCAGCGCATAACCAATGACAATGTCAGCGGCGGTGAAGCGGCCGGCGCACAAGGTTTCGGCATTCGCGGTCGCTGCCTCAACGGCGCGCAGCCGTCCCAGGAACCACTTTGCATAATCGGTGGCGACCTGCGGATTGCGGCGCTCCTCCGGCTCGAGCTGGGTGTACCGGAGCACCAGCGTCTGCGGGAAGGTTAACGTGGCGTCGGAAAAATACATCCAGTTCAGGAACGCGCCATAGGCGGGATCCTCCGGGCCGACCATCAAGGGCGTCGGGCCGTATTCGATGCCGAGATAATGGCAGATGCCGGAGGATTCCGTCATCCTGGTCTCGCCGTCGACCATGAAGGGGATCGTGCCGAGCGGATTGAGCGCGAGGTACTCCTTGGCGAACACGCGCGGCGGGAACGGCAGCATCTTCAACTCATAGGGCAGCCCCATCTCCTCCAGCATCCAGAGCGGACGGAACGAGCGCGCGGCGTCGCAGTGATAGAGCGTGATCATCAGGCGTTACTCCCCGGCAGCGTGCCCATCATCTTGCACAAAACCATCAGCATGACTTCGTCGGCGCCGCCGCCGATCGAGGTCAGGCGGCTGTCGCGATAGGCGCGGCTAACCGGCGTTTCGTTGGTAAAGCCCATTCCGCCCCAATATTGCAAGCAGGCGTCGGTGAGCTCGCGGCCGAGCCGGCCGGCCTTGAGCTTGGCCATGGTAGCAAGCTTCGTCACGTCCTCGCCCGCGACCAGCTGCTCACCGGCGCGGTAGATCAGCGCGCGCAGCAGCTCGACCTCGGTCTGCATCTCCGCAAGCTTGAAGTGCACGACCTGGTTGTCGAGGATCGACTTCCCGAAGGCCTTGCGGTTGCGGGTGTACTCGATGGTCTGATCGATGATGTATTCGTGCGCCTTCAGGCAGGCGGCCGCGCCCCAGAGCCGCTCCTCCTGGAACTGGATCATCTGGTAGGTAAAGCCCTTGCCCTCTTCGCCGATCCGGTTGCGCTTGGGCACGCGGACATTGTCGAAGAATATCTGCGCGGTGTCGGACGAGCGCATGCCCATCTTGTCGAGCTTGCGCGCGACCGTGACGCCCTTGCTCTTCATGGGCACGCAGATCAGCGACTTGTTGCGGTGAACCGGCCCATCGCCGGTGTTGGCAAGCAGGCAGATCCAGTCGGCCTGGGTGCCATTGGTGATCCACATCTTGCCGCCGTTGATGACGTAGTCGTCGCCGTCGGAGCGTGCATTGGTCTTGATCGAGGCGACGTCGGAGCCCGCGCCGGGCTCGGAGACGCCGATGCAGGCGACGTAATCGCCGGAGATCGAGGGGCTGAGAAACTCGCGCCGCACCTCGTCCGAGCCGAACCGTGCCAGTGCCGGTGTCGCCATGTCGGTCTGCACCCCGATCGCCATCGGCACGCCGCCGCAGGTGATGGCGCCCAGCTCCTCCGCCATCATCAGCGCGTAGGAGTAATCGAGGCCGGAGCCGCCGAACTCGACCGGCTTGTTCAGGCCGAGGAAGCCGAGACTGCCCATCTTCTTGAACAGCTCATGCGCCGGGAAGATGTCGGCCTTCTCCCATTCATCGACATGAGGATTGATCTCGTTGGCGATGAATTTTTGCAAGGAACGGCGGATGTCGTCGTGGTCGGCGGTGAATAGCATTTTGCTTCCTGTCATTCCGGGGCGGCGCGAAGCGTCGAACTACGATGCGCAATTGCGCATCGGAGAATCTCGATATGTTGGGACTCGGCTCTAGGTCCCGGGTTCGCGCTACGCGCGCCCCGGGACGACGCATATACTTTCACAATCCCATCTGCCGCGACGCCAGATCCTTCATGATCTCCTCGGTGCCGCCGCCGATGGCGTTGACCTTGACCTCGCGATAGATGCGCTCGGCCTTGATGCCGCGCATGAAGCCCGCGCCGCCGAAAATCTGCACGGCTTCCGAGGCGCAGAACGCCATGGTCTGCGTCGCCTGGTTCTTCATCATGCAGATCTCGGCGACCGGGCTCTCGCCCTGCTCCAGCCGCCAGGCCAGCATTTCCAGCATCGCTTGGCTTGCCGCGACCTTCTGCGCCATGTCGACGATCTTGTGCCTGATGACCTGATGCTGGGCGAGCAGCTTGCCGAAGGTCTTGCGTTCCTTGGCATAGGCAATGGCCTCGTCGAGGCAGACCCTCGCGAAGGCGGTGCAGCTCGCCGCCATGCCCATGCGCTCGCTGTTGAAATTCTGCATGATGATCTTGAAGCCCTGACCTTCCTCGCCGATCAGGTTCTCGGCCGGCACGCGGCAGTCGTCGAAATGCAGAGTCGCCGTGTCGGAGGCCCACCAGCCCATCTTCTTCAACTTCGTTCGCGACAGGCCGGGTGTATCGCCCTCGATCAGGAGCAGGCTGACACCGCCGGCACCCTCGCCGCCCGTGCGCACCGCAACGGTCAGGTAATCGGCGCGCACGCCCGAGGTGATGAACGTCTTCTCGCCGCTCACGACGTAGTGATCGCCGTCGCGCCGCGCCCTGGTGCGGAGGTTCGCGACATCGGAGCCGCCGCCCGGCTCGGTGATCGCGAGCGCTGAGATTTTCTCGCCCGACAGCACCTGCGGCAGCACACGCGACTTCACCTCGGGTCGCGCCGCACGGGCGATCGGCGGCGAGCCGATGGTGTGGCTCATCAGACTGGCACTGATGCCGCCAGCGCCGGCGCTCGCCAATTCCTGGCTGGCGACGATCTTCATGAACTGGTCGGCGGCGATGCCGCCATATTCCTCGGGGAATCCGAGCCCCAGCAGGCCGATTTCGGCCGCCTTGCGATAGAGCGCGCGCGGGAATTCGCCGGCCTCGTCCCATTCATGGGCGAACGGGGCGATCTCCTTCTCGACAAAGCGTCGCATGACGTCGCGGAATGCGTCGTGCTCGGCGGTATAAAAGGGGCTCTTCATCGCAGTCTCGCCCTGTTGGCGGATTCGTCTCGCCCACCATGGCTGGAACATTTGCCGTTCACTTGCGCAGAGTGGCTGACCGGAGGAACCGCTCCACGGCTGGCCAAGACCCAGCAACTCAACGCAAGACGATTTTCATCTCTCGCAGGCCAACTCCAAATCAAAAAAGACGTGGTGCACAAACTCCGGCTGGCCCTCGCGGCCACGCCGGGCATGGTGCCCGGCAAGAGGATATAGGCGGACAAGACCGCCGAGGGAGGGATTTTTTGGCCGTTCGTTACTACGACTGGATCGCCCACCATGGCCGCCGCACGCCCGGCAAGGTCGCGCTCATCGACCTCGCGAGCGAACGCCGCTTCAGCTATTCGCAGCTCGACGCCCGCGTCTCGCGCCTCGCCTCGTTCCTGCGTCACACGCTGAAAGTCTCGCGCGGCGACCGGGTCGCCGTGCTGGCACTGAACACGACCGATACGCTGGAGGTGCAGTTCGCCTGCGGCCGGTTAGGTGCGATCTTCGTGCCGCTGAACACCCGCCTCACGGTCCCCGAGCTCCAGTTCATCACCGCCGACTGCGCGCCGAAGGTGATGATCCACGACACCGATCTGGCCGAGACGGCGCTCAGCGTCGCAAAGCTCTGCAACGTTGCGACCAGCCTGCTGCTTGGCCCGGGCGGCACCTATGAGGCCGGCATCGCCGCCGCAAAACCGCTCGACCCGATCGAGGAGGTCACGCTCGATGACGTCTCGACCATCATGTACACGTCGGGCACCACGGGACATCCGAAGGGCGCGACCATCACCCACGGCATGACCTTCTGGAATTGCGTCAATCTCGGCGGCCCCGCCTGCATCGGGCCGTCATCCGTGCTGCTCACCGTGCTGCCGCTGTTCCATACCGGTGGGCTGAATTGCTACACCAATCCGGTGCTGCATGCCGGCGGCACGGTGATGATCATGCGCGCCTTCGATCCCGGCACGGCGCTCGGCCTGATCAACGATCCCGCGCAGGGCATCAACGTGTTCTTCGGCGTGCCTGCGATCTACCAGTTCATGGCGCAGCATCCCGCCTTCGCGACGACCGATCTCAGCCGGCTGATCGTGGGCGGCGTCGGCGGCGCACCGATGCCGGTGCCGCTGCTGAAGGTGTGGGAGGCGCGCGGCGTCGCGCTGCAGCAGGGCTACGGCATGACCGAGACCTCGCCGGCCGTGCTGGTGCTCGACCGCGAGGATGCGGCACGAAAGGCAGGCTCCGCCGGCAAGCCCGTGCTGCACACGGAGGTGCGCATCGTGCGGCCCGACGGCAGCGAGGCCGATATCGGTGAGCTCGGCGAGCTCTGGGTCAGGGGGCCGAACATTACGCCGGGCTACTGGAACAGGCCGGAGGCAAACAAGACCTCCTTCACCGACGGCTGGCTGCACACGGGCGACGCCACGCGCGTCGACGAGGAGGGCTTCTACTACATCGTCGATCGCTGGAAGGACATGTACATCTCCGGCGGCGAGAACGTCTATCCGGCCGAGGTCGAGAACGTCCTGCACCAGCTCAGCGCGATCGCGGAGGCCGCCGTGATCGGCATTCCCGATCCGCAATGGGGCGAGGTCGGCCTTGCCATCGTCGCGGTCAAACAGGGTGAGCGGCTGAGCGAGGCGGATGTATTCGCGCATTGCGCGGCCAATCTGGCGCGCTTCAAATGTCCACGCCAGATCCACTTCGTCGATGCGTTACCGCGCAACGCCACCGGCAAGATCCACAAGCCGACCTTGCGCAAGGAATTCTCCGTCGCCTCGGAGGTCGACAGGAAAGTCGCCAACGCCTGATCGAAGCGCCCCTTGCAGGGCGCTTTTGTTTTGAAGTGCCTGCCCCAACCAACAAGAAACCCCAAGGAATTTCCATGAAGAACAAGAAACTCTCCCTGCTCGCCGCGGCGGCGGCCCTGACACTGCTCTCGACCCAGGGCGCCCAGGCGCAAAAGAAATACGACACCGGCGTCACCGACACCGAGATCAAGATCGGCAATGTCGAGGCCTATTCGGGTCCTGCCTCCGCCTACGGGATCATCGGCAAGACCGAGGAAGCCTACTTCAAGATGATCAACGACCAGGGCGGCATCAACGGCCGCAAGATCAACTGGATTTCCTATGACGACGGCTATTCGCCGCCCAAGACCGTGGAGCAGGTCCGCAAGCTGATCGAGAGCGACGAGGTGTTCCTGGTGTTCAACGCGCTGGGCACGCCGACCCAGACCGCCGTGCAGAAATATCACAACACCAAGAAGGTGCCGCAACTGTTCCTCGCCACCGGCGCCAGCAAGTGGAATGACCCGAAGAATTTTCCATGGACCATGGGCTTCCAGCCCAGCTACCGGGTCGAGGCACAGATCTTCGCAAAATACATCCTGAAGGAGAAGCCGGACGCCAAGGTTGCGATCTTCTATGCCAACGACGATTTCGGCAAGGATTACGTCGCCGGCATCAAGGACGTGTTCGGCGACAAGGCCTCGAAGCTGATCGTCGCCGAAGAGAGCTACGAGACGTCGGAGCCGTCGATCGACGCCCATATCGTCAAGCTCAAGGGCACCGGCGCCGATGTCTTCGTCAACATCGCGACGCCGAAATTCGCGGCCCAGGCCATCAAGAAGATCGCGGAGCTGGAATGGAGGCCGATGCACCTGATGACTGACGTTTCGGTGTCGATCGGCGCGGTGATGAAGCCGGCCGGCCTCGAGGCGTCCGAGGGCGTGCTGTCGGCCGGCTACCTGAAGGATGCATCGGATCCGCAGTGGAAGGACGACGAGGGCATGAAGAAGTTCATGACCTTCATCGACAAGTACATGCCCGGCGCAAACATCTCCGACGCCAATCTGGTTTACGCCTATGCCGCGGCCCAGACGATGGTTCAGGTGCTGAAACAGGCCGGCGACAATCTGACCCGCGACAACGTGATGAAGCAGGCTGCCAGCCTGAAGGACTTCGTCCCCGACACGCTGATCCCGGGCATCAAGATCAACACCTCCGCCACCGACTTCGCGCCGATCGAGCAGCTCAAGATGTGGCGGTTCAAGAAGGGCCAGTGGGAGCTGTTCGGCGACATCATCAGCGCAGAGCCGAGCGGCTAGCTCGCGACGAAAGGTCCGCGCACGGGAGATGGCGGCCGAGTGGCCGCCATCTCTTTATCCATGCCCCTCGAGATGAACCTATGCCGGCAGAAAGAGCGCGAACGGCTCTTCCACCGTGCGGCGCAGGTGCTTTCGGTACAGCTCATAATTGGCGTCGTCGGGCGCAACCCGTCCCAACGACGGCTTCGGAATGTTCCTGATCGGCACATAGGCGATTGGTGCCGCAATCGGCGTCAGCTGCGAGCCGGGGCCGGCGCGGAGCGTCGAGATGATGCCGTACATCTCGCCGGCGACCGTCGGCCGCGACACCGTGATCACGCGATGCTGGCCGTGCTTGATGATGACGAGGTAGATGAAGCCGGACTGATGCGGAACGGCGACCTCGCCGGTGTGCTCATAGGCGGTATCCGTCCGCTCGCCCTCACGGAAGACCAGCGATGAGACCTTGGGCTCCCAGACGATCTCGGTGCGGTAGGCGAAGATCGCGTCCTTGTCGCCGAAGGACGGCCGCAACGTGATGTAGACGTCCTCGAGCCAGGTCACCGCACGATGCGCATAGGAGCCGAGGCTGTCGGGCGCGACGTCGTTTGCGGCCGGAGGCGCCACCACGACGGCGCTCTTGCGCAAGGACACGCCCAGCGCCTGCTCCAGCCGGACCGTCGTTGCCAGCGTGAACGGCCGGCGGCCGCCTAAGACCTTCTCCAGCGTCGACAGACTGAGCTTGGCCTGCTCGGCCAGCGCCTGCCGGGAGATTCGGCGTCTGGCCAGTTCCTCGCGAATGGTCTCCGCGATCTCGCGGCTCTGCTCGTCTGAAAGCTGCTTGTCGGCCTGCGTCTGCATCGTCAACCCTGCCCTGGGAGTGCCATCCTAGCAGGGCGGACAAACCAGCACAAAACCGCACATGGCCGCCCCGGCGGCCGCCTGCCCGGGCCGGCGGCGGCGGAACATTGCCGATCATTCTGCTCGCGAAATCGGCCCCTCCCGACGGATGCTGAAGGCCAGCAAACATGCTTCGGGAGCAGGCCAAATGGACACCTACGACGCAGCCGACAGCGACGAACACCCCCTGCTGGGGCGGCTGATCAAGGTCGGATTATTCCTTCTCGCGCAGAGCATCGCGGTGATGCTGGTCGCCTTTGTGGCCCTGCTGGTGAGCTTCGGGACGGGTTGGTCGGCAACGACCGAACAGGCCAGCCTGCTCCAGCCCGGCGACGCCAAGTCGGGCAGCCTGCTGCTGAAAGAGGACGGCGCCTATACCGAGGCGATCCGCCTCGGCACCGATGTCGACATCACGGTATCGGGCCCGACGCTGCGCGCCCGCATCACCCAGGTGTTCCGCAATCCGACCAAAGACTGGGTCGAAGCCACCTATGTCTATCCGCTCGCAGCCAATGGTGCCGTCGATACGCTGAAGATGGTGGTCGGCGACCGCGTCATCGTCGGCGACATCAAGGAGCGGCAGCAGGCCCGCATAATCTACGAGCAGGCGCGCAGCGCCGGCCACAAGGCCGCGCTGACCGAGCAGGAGCGGCCCAACATCTTCACCAACTCGGTCGCCAATATCGGCCCCGGCGAGACCCTGCTGGTGCAGATCGAATATCAGGAGCCGGTGCATCAATCCGGCAATGAATATTCGCTGCGCCTGCCGCTGGTGGTCGCCCCGCGCTACAATCCGGCGCCGATCGTGCAGAGCGTGGACTTTCGCAAGGACGGCTCCGGCTGGGGCACGACGACGTCAGAGCCGGTGCCGGATCGCGACCGCATCTCGCCGCCGGTGCTGGATCCCGCCAAGAATGCGCCGGTCAATCCGACCAGCATCACGGTGCGCCTGAAGGCAGGCTTTGCGCTCGGCGAGGTCAGGAGTCACCACCATAACGTCAAGACGGAAAGCCCTGACAACGCGACACGCATCATCACGCTCGCCGACGGCGCTGTCCCCGCCGACCGCGATTTCGAGCTGACCTGGAAACCGGCTGCCGAGAAGGCGCCGTCGGTCGGCCTGTTCCGCGAGCATGTCGGCGATGCCGATTACCTGCTCGCCTTCGTCACCCCGCCGAGCGCCGAGCAGGCGACGCAGAAGCCACTGCCGCGCGAGGTCGTGTTCGTGATCGACAATTCCGGTTCGATGGGTGGCATCTCCATCGTTCAGGCCAAGGCGAGCCTGCTCTACGCCCTCGGCCGTCTGCAGCCGAATGACCGCTTCAACGTGATCCGTTTCGACGACACCATGGACGTGCTGTTTCCGGCCCCGGTGCCGGCGGACGCCGCCCATGTCGGTGAAGCGACATCGTTCGTCGGCGCGTTGCAGGCGCGCGGCGGCACCGAGATGGTGCCGGCGATGCGCGCCGCGCTGACCGACAAGCTCGCCGACAGCAACATGGTCCGCCAGGTCGTGTTCCTGACCGACGGCGCGATCGGCAACGAGCAGCAATTGTTCGAGACCATCACGGCGATGCGCGGCCGCTCGCGCGTGTTCATGGTCGGCATCGGGTCCGCGCCCAATACCTACCTGATGACCCGCGCCGCCGAGCTCGGCCGCGGCGCCTTCACCCATATCGGCTCCGTCGAACAGGTCGAGGAGCGCATGCGCGGCCTGTTCGCCAAGCTGGAGAACCCGGCCGTGACCGGCCTCAGCGCAAAATTCTCGGACGCCCGGGCCGACATCACCCCGGCGATCATTCCCGACGTCTATCGCGACGAGCCGCTGGTGCTGGCGGCCAGGCTCGACAAGCTCGCCGGCTCGCTCGAGATCAAGGGCCGCGTCGGCGACCGTCCGTGGTCGGTGACGCTGCTGCTGCAAAATGCCGCCGAAGGCAACGGCCTGTCAAAGCTCTGGGCCCAGCGCAAGATCGGCGATGCGGAGGTGGCGCGCACCCTGCGCGAGATGACGCCGGATGACTCCGACAAGGCGATCCTGACACTGGCGCTCGACCATCAGATCGTCACGCGACTCACCAGCCTCGTCGCGGTCGACAAGACGCCGAGCCGGCCCGAGGGCGAACCGCTCAAGCTCAGCGACCTGCCGATCAACCTGCCGGCCGGCTGGGATTTCGAGAAAGTGTTCGGCGAACGGCCGCATCTGACGCCGACAGAGCTGCGCGAACGTCATGCCGATGCGCGCAATCAGCCGGCGACGCGACGGCCGACACCCGCCGCTCCCGATGCGATCCGCCTGCCCAAGACTGCAACCTCGGCCGAGCTGAAGATGATCGCAGGCTTCATCCTGATCGTTCTCGCCCTGGTCCTGTTCGTGTTCAACCGGCGTCGGCCCTTGCTCACCGACGCCGCTTGAGAGAGGAGCTCCCCGAACTCCTCTGTTAGCGCGCGCGGCTGCCCGTCCCGAACAAACGGCCGCGCGCGCCTTTTTTGACGAGCATGGAAACAATGCCCCGCCTCATCTCTCCCCTGGTATTGGCGCTGATCGGCCTCATCCTGTTCGGTGACGGCGCCTACATCCACGCCAAGGCATGGCTGGCGCAGGTCCTGCTGGAGCGGGCGTTCGACCGAAGCATTGCGACGGGACAGGCGGTGAAGCCGTGGTCGTGGGCCGACACCTGGCCGGTCGCGCGGATCGAGGTCAAGCGGATAGGCGCCAGCGCCATCGTGCTGGAAGGCGCGAGCGGACAGGCGCTCGCTTTCGGACCCGGCCATATCCAGCACACGGCCGATGCGGGCGAACGCGGGATTGCTGTCTACGCCGCGCATCGCGACACTCATTTCCGCTTCCTGCGGAACGTTGCCATGGGTGACGTCATCGATGTCACACGCAGCGACGGTCGACATTTTCGCTATCGCGCGGATTCCTCGGCCGTGGTCCGTTTCGATGCATCCGGCATCGACGCCACGGCACGGGGATTCGAGCTCATTCTCGCGACCTGCTGGCCATTCGACGCCGTCACCTCCGGCCCCGAGCGCTACGTCCTGCATGCAACATTGATTGAAGCCGATAGATAAATCGCGCACCGGGCCGGCGAGACGCGCCGACGCGACACTCATTCCACCACACGGCATGAAACTCACATGGTTGCCACTCCGAAGAACTCGCCATAGAACAGAGTGACGCGCCACCAAATAAGAACAACAGGTGAGGTCAACGCCATGGAAGCCCATGTGTCTGCAGCGTCCGCGTCCCGTCCATGGTCTCCGCCGCCCGATGCCAGCGACATCGTCAAGCGTATCCACGCCATGCTGCACCCGCGCAACATCGTGCTGGTGGGCGCGACCGACAAGCCCGGAAATTATGCCGAGCGCATCTGGAACAATCTGGTCAAATACGATTTCGAGGGCGGGCTCTATCCAGTCAACGCCAAGCGCGAGAGCATCTGGGGCGTCACCTGCTACAAGGATTTTACGAGCCTTCCCGAAAAGCCCGACCACGTGCTGGTGCTGGTACCGGCACGCTTCGCCGTGCAGGTGATCCGCGACGCCGCTGCGGCCGGCGCGCGCTCGGCCACCATCGTCACCTCCGGCTTCAGCGAATTGCAAGATGACGAGAGCCAGAGGCTCGCCGCCGAATTGCAGGCGGCGGTGCGCGAGACGGGACTTGCGGTCACCGGGCCCAATTGTCTCGGTAATTTGAGCGCCGGCGAAAAGCTCTTCACCAATATCGACGACCGCGTCGTCACCATGGAACAGGGCGCGGTGGCGATCGCCGGGCAATCCGGCGCCATCGTCATGGCGATCCGCCAGGCGCTGGAGGATCGCGGCGTCGGTGTCGGCTATATGGTGACGACAGGCAACGAGGCCGGGCTCGAGACGCCGGATTTGATGCGCTATTTCGCCGAAGATCCGAGCATCAGGGTGATCGTCGTCTATCTCGAAGGTGTGCGCAACACCAAGGCGTTCCGCGATGCCTGCAAGGCGGCGCGCGCCGCCAGCAAGCCCGTGATCGCGCTCAAGCTCGGCGCATCCGAGGGCGGCCGCGCCGCGGCGATGGCACACACCGGCGCGCTGGCAGGATCGATCGAGACGTTCGACGCCGTCGCCACGCGTGAAGGCGTGATCCGGGTCGGCGGCCTCGACGAGCTGATCGAGACCACCGAATGCTTCGTTCACGCAGCGGTGCCCAAAGGCGACCGGCTCGCCGCGGTCACGCTGTCCGGCGGCAAGCGCGGCATGCTGATCGACGCGTTCTATGCGGAAGGCCTGAACTTCGCGCCGCTGAGCCCGCATGTCAGCGCGGAACTGGCAAAGATGCTCGGGCCGGGCTCGATCGTCGGCAATCCGCTCGACGCCGGCTTTGCCGCGGTGGTCGATCCCTCCGTCTACATGAAGTCGATCAAGCTGATGATCGACGACCCTGACATCGACATCGTCATCGTCGATGCCGAGCTGCCCAAGGCGCCGCACGAGGTGCGCGAGCGCAATTTGCGCATCGTCAACGAGATGGCGAGCCGGGCCTCAAAGCCCGTGATCTACATCAGCGCGATGTCCATCGGCTTCACTGAGTTCACCAAGACCTTGCGCAAATCGCTCCCACATCTCGCGGTGATGCAGGGCATGGACCGCGCGGTGACCGCGATCAAGTCGCTGCTCGCCTATGCGAAGCTGCGGAAAGAAGTGCCCGACATCGTCTCGAGCTCGAAGCCGGCCGCGCGGGCCGTGCTGGAAAAGGCGCTGAAGTCGGCGAACGGTGCCGCACTCGACGAGGTCACCTCGAAGAAGCTGCTGAAGGCCTATGGCATTCCGATCTCGAAGGAAGCGATCGCGCAGACGGCGGCGGACGCGGTGAACATCGCCCAGCAGATCGGTTTTCGCGGTCGTCGCGAAAGTGGTCAGCGCCGAGATCCTGCACAAGTCCGACATCGGCGGCGTGGTGCTGAACCTCAACAGCGCGGCTGACGTGAGGAAGGCATTCACCGACATCACTGCGCGGGTGAGGAAGCTTAGGGGCAAACCGAAGCTCGACGGCATCCTGATCGCGCAGCAGGTCAAGGCCGATCTCGAGCTCGTGGTCGGCGCCTCGCTCGACGCGGAGATGGGTCCGGTCGTGCTGTTTGGCACCGGGGGCATCGACATCGAGCTGATGAAGGACGTGGCCCTCGCCGGCGCGCCGCTGGACGAAGCCGAGGCGCGGCTCCTGATCGGCCGCACCAAGGCCGGCATCAAGATGCGCGGCTATCGCGGCAAGCCGGCCTTGCACGAGGCCTCCGCGGTGAAGGCGCTGGCCGGCCTCTCCAATCTGATCGCGGATGCCGGGGACCGGATCGCGTCGATCGACATCAACCCGTTCCTGATCAACACCAGGACGGGCGTGGCCGTCGATGCCCTGATCGTGCTGAACAATGCTGCGGCAAAGCGCGCGGCGGGACATTGAGACGTGTAGGGCGGATTAGCGTAATCCGCCAATCCACGCGGCGGGCGAACAGAAACGGTGGGTTACGCTTCCGCCTTCGCTCTGCGAGCTTCGGCGGACAAGTCGTTAACCCGCCCGATGTACCATCGCGGCCTGCTTCCAACTTCCCCGCTTTGGCCGTAGACTCAGCCTCATGGCACGCGCGAGCAATCTTGTGATCGGAACGGCGACGCTGACGGTGATCGCCGTGGCGTTCGGCGGCGTGCTCGGCGTACAGAAATGGCGCACCAACCAGAGCCGCAGCCAGTTGCGCGTGGCGTTCGAGGGCGGTTCCGCCAGCGGCCTGCGTCGCGGCGGCCCGGTCAATTTCGACGGCGTGCCCGCCGGCCAGATCCTGTCGATCAAGCTGGACAGTCCGCGCAGGATCGTGGCGCTGGTGATGCTCGACAACGCCGCACCGATCCGCAAGGACACCGTGGCGGGCATCGAGTTCCAGGGGCTCACCGGCGTTGCCGCGATCTCGTTGATCGGAGGCGCGCCCTCCGCGCCGCCGGTGCCGCTGGATGCGGACGGCATCCCGGTGCTGACCGCCGACCTCAGCGACGCCGAATCCATCGTCGACACCCTGCACAGTGTCGACCGCTCCATCGTGAGCAACGCCCCTGCGATCAAGGAGGGCCTCCGCACATTCGAGGCCACCACCGCCGATCTCAGGAGCAAGGGCGGCGAGATCGATTCTGTGATGGTCAAGGTCGACAGCGCTTTTGCGGGATTCGACAAGGCCGTCACCAAGATCGAAAACGTGGTGCCCGGCTTCGTCGACGGCAAGGCCGACGAGCTGTTCGAGAAGGTGCAGGGACTGCACGAGCTCGCCGACATGATGCGGAAGAAATCGGCGACCTATATCGAGGACATCCGCCGCTCGCTGCTCGATGTCAGCGAGACCGCGAACAAGATGGCCGGCACGCCCGTGCCGCCGCGCCCACCGCGCCAGCCGGCGCCGCAGAAGCGGTGACGCTCCTTCTTACCCTCGCCTCGAGAGGAAGGGTAATCGCATATGACTCATGGCAGCGTCTGACCGCGCGCCTCGTCCTTCGAGACGACCGCGGAGCCTGTCATCGGGCCGCGCTTTGCGCGGACCCGGTGGCGGTCTCCTCAGGATGAGGCTAAGCTGCACCGTACGCGTTGAAACTGCTGCCACACATTCTGTCCTCATCCTGAGGAGCCCGCCTAAAGCGGGCGTCTCGAAGGATGGCCGCAGGAACAGCAACGCGCCTACCACGCGTAACGCACGACGCCCTTGCCGGCATAGGACCGCGTGACGTTCGAGAACTCGCCCTCGAAGGTCGCCGATGCGGACCAGCCGTTCATCCAGTTCATCTGCACCGACGCCGTGGTCAACGCTGAATCGCCCGCCTGCGCGGCGCCGTTCACGACAAAGGCCGCGCCCGGCAGCGTCTGGAACACCGCGCCGACAGTGCGATCCGGATTGAAGTCATGCGCCCAGGCGAGCCGGCCACGCAGGGTCATCAGGCCGCCGGCCGCCGCAAATGACTTGTCCGCGCGCAGGCCGAGCTCGGTGCGGGTGCTGGTGACGTCCTTGGCGGCATAGTTGAGCGCAAAGGCGTTGTTGCCGACCACCGCGAACTCCGAATAGTTCGGCAGGCTGAACAGGGTGGCCTGGGCCGCAGCATAGGGCGTCAGGCCAATCCACTGCGTGGCGTAGCGGTAACCACCCTCGACGCGGCCAGAGAAGGCATTGGCATTGAACTGCGCACGCAACTGATCGGTGCCGGCAACGGTGATGCGGTTCGTCGTGACGTCCTGCCAGCCATAGGCGAGCGCCGCGGTGATATAGGCAGGTCCCGCCGTGTGCCGCACGAAGGCGCCGGCCTGGAACAGGTCGGAGCGGCCCCAGCCGAGCCCGTTGACGTTGAAGCCGGTGCCGCCGCCGGCCAGCGCGAAACCGGCGATCGTCGACGGCGAGAAGCGATAATCGAGGCCGACGGCCGTGCCGTAGATGCTGCTGCTGGTGTTGTTCGAGCCAAGGGCGGCGTTGCCGTCGGTGGTCTGCGAGCCGCCGTAGCCGGCGGCCCACACGTCCCAGCGCTGCTCGAACGTCGCAGCCGGCGCCTTGCGGTAGATCGAGGCGAAGGCGTCGCGCGCGCTCTGATCACGCACGTTCTTGCCGGTTGCGGCATAGGCATTTGCGCTCGCGTCATCCGCATACGGCGTCGCGCCGGGTGCACCGCTGCGCCCCGAACCGAACACGTCGGTCAGCAGATTGATGAACAGATTCATCGCGTTGAAGGTCGTCTGCTGAGAACCCGTCGCCGATTCGCCGGAAGCCTGCGTCAGACCGGCCGGCGAGAGATTGATGAGCGCCACGGGAAGGCTGCCGGTGCTGTTGAAATAATTCGCCAGCGCATTGGCGACGTTCTGCTGGTTGACGTTGAGGCCAGAGCCGTAGTTCAGCGAAAGATCCAGGAAGACGTTGTTCGTATTGTAACTCAGGACGGCCTTCAGGTTCGACGGAAGCCCGGCGACGACCGGATTGAACGTGTCGGGGAGCGTCGTCGCACTCAGGATCGTGTAGTGCTTCGCGACCGAGCCGGTCTGAACCACGACGACCGTTGCCCCCCCGAGCGTCGCCGTTCCCGTCACAACCGCAAGGCTGTTGCTGGCGCCCGAGAGCCGCACCACGTAGCTCGACGCGCTGGTGAACGAGAGGTCGCCGGAGACGGTAAGCGTGCCGGTCGGATTGCCCGGCGCCAGCGTGCCGCCGTTGACGGTGGTCGTGCCGACCGTGCCGACGCCACTGAGCGTGCCGCCGCTCGCGACGTTCACGGTGCCGTTGATGGTGCCGGCGAGCAGAAGCGTGCCGCCGAGCACGTTCCAATCCTGATTGCCGGTGCCGGTCAGGGTCCAGGTCGAGCTGTCGATCTTGTTGAAGGTCGAGAAGCCGTCGTACTGGAGCCCGACGCCGATCAGGTCGAGATTGAACGTATCCTTGCCGGTGCCGCCGAGCTGGAACGTGTCAGTTCCGGATGCAAGCACCTGGCCGTTGATGACGCTGCCGGGGCCAAGGGTGAGCGTGTTGTTGCCGCAGCCGCAGAAGTCGATCGCAACTGCACCGGAGGCGCCGGCGTTGATGGTGCCCGAGTTGAAGAGGCTGGCGCCGCCGCTCAGCATGATGCCCGTGCCGTTGGCGCCGACGGTGATGGTGCCGGTGTTGACGATCTGGTTGGTCGTGCTGAAGGAGCTTACGTCGATGCCGACGCCGAACGCGCCGACAGTGATCGTGCCGCCGTTGGTGATGGTGTTGGAATCGCCGATCACGAACAGGCCTTCGACAGAATCAGCGCCCGTGATCCGCCCGTTGTTGGTAATCGTGGAGGACGAGCCGTTATAGGCGATGCCCACGCCAGCCAGGCCGACATTGATCTCGCCACTTTGGCTGATCGTCGCCCTGTCGCCCTGCATCGAAATGCCGGCTGATCCGCTGCCGCCCACGTTGATGGTGCCGCCGTTGGTGATTTTCGAGTCATCACCCAGCACGGAAATACCGACGCCGAAATCGCCAGCCGTGATCGTGCCGAAATTGCTGGCGGTCTGAACGTCACCTTGCATGAAGATGCCGGCGGCGTTCTGCCCGACCGTGATCGTGCCCGTGGCGGTGTTGGTGACCGTATTGTTGTTGCTGATCACGAGAATGCCGCCGGAGAAACCGGTGGAATCGCCGACGGTGATAGCGCCGGCGTTGGTCACGGTCGCGCCGCCCACCGCGTAGATGCCGATCGAATCATCGACGCCGGTGATCGTGCCCGTCGCGGCGTTGGTGATGGTGTTGTTCTGGCCTGCGAAGACGCCCGCGCCCGATGCGCCGATCGACAGCGCACCGCTGTTCGTCACGGTATTGCTGTCACCGACCGAAATCGCAACGCCGGCGTCACCGGTCGTGATCGTCCCGGCATTGGCGACGACATTGTGATCGATCGCCAGGATGCCAAGGCCGTTGTCGAGCACCGTGATGGTGCCGTTGTTGGTCACCGTGTTCGAATTTCCGGCGCCGATGCCGATCAGGCCCGAGCCAGCCGACAGAGTGCCGTTGTTGGTGACCACGCTGGAATTGTTGACGCCGATCGAGAGCGTCCCGTTGTCGTTCACGGTCGCGCCGGAGAGCACGTTGACATTGAGGCTGTCGACGCCGGCTCCGGCCTGGAAGCCGTCCGCATCCGTACCGCTGCAGGTGACGGTCTGCCCGGTCGTGGCCGGATCAGGTGTGCAAAGGGCGTTGGCGGGCGTCGCGCAAAGGCTGAGCCCAACGCAGATCGCCGATACGCTCACTAGCGACGCAGCAACGGATCGGCGCAGTCGACCCTGCCGCCCCCCTGGCCCCTCGCCTTGCACGCCACACCCCCATTCCCAGCAATTCCGCCGGGAACTTAGGCCATGACGCGGGCCCGCAAAACTGCGGGCCGCCGAAATGCGTCCGTTTGGCACACAACCGAAGCAGAATCCGAGCCCTATGTTGCAACCGCGCAACGGTTTTGCACGGACAAAAGGTTCTCATTCTGCGCATGACCGGGTTCGCGCCAGTCTCACCCCCGCGACATCCGCGACGGCTCAGTAATTGCTGGCCGCTGCCTCGTTCGGGATGCCCTCGATCGGGCACTCGTCGGTGCCTGGCGTCGAGCGGGTCATGGCCTCGACCATGTCGCGCGTGCCTTCGGGGTCTTTGATCCAGTTCTTGTAGAAATCATACGGGCACGCCGCGACGCCGCGTGGGTTGTCGCCGGAGTTGATCATGCCGGTGTAGCCGCGGTGGACCAGCTTGTAGAGATGGTTCTGCGACTGGCCGTTGCGGCGCGCATCGCGGATCAGATGCTTCGACAGCTGGGCATACTGGATGCCGTAGTCCTCCTCGCCGCACTCGCCGAGGGTGCGGCCATCGAAGCCGATGATCGCGGAGTGGCCGAAATAGGAATAGACGCCGTCGAAGCCGGCGGCATTGGCAACCGCGACATAGACGTTGTTGGCCCACGCCATGGCCTTGGAAATCATGACCTGCTGCTCCTTGGCCGGATACATATAGCCCTGGCAACGCACGATCAGCTCGGCGCCCTTCATGGCGCAGTCACGCCAGATCTCCGGATAATTGCCGTCGTCGCAGATAATCAGGCTGACCTTCAGGCCCTTCGGGCCTTCGGAGACATAGGTGCAATTGCCGGGATACCAGCCTTCGATCGGCACCCACGGCATGATCTTGCGGTACTTCTGCACGATCTCGCCCTTGTCGTTCATCAGGATCAGGGTGTTGTAGGGCGCCTTGTGCGGATGCTCCTCGTGGCGCTCGCCGGTGAGGGAGAACACGCCCCACACCTTGGCCTTGCGGCAGGCCTCCGCGAAGATCGCGGTTTCCTCGCCCGGCACCACGGAGGCCGTCTCGTACATCTCCTTGGAGTCGTACATGATCCCTTGCGTGGAATATTCCGGGAAGATCACGAGGTCCATGCCGGGCAGGCCAACCTTCATGCCGACGATCATGTCGGCGATCTTGCGGGCGTTGTCGAGCACCTCGGCCTTGGTGTGCAGGCGAGGCATCTTGTAGTTCACCACCGCGACGCCGACCGTGTCGTTGCTGCTGGAGATATCACCGTGAAGCATGTTGAGCGCTCCTGTCTTTTATTCGTTTGAGGTCATCGCGTGGGTTAGTGGCTGATCATCCAGGGGCGCGCCGTCGGAAAACCTTTGGCGCCGCTCTTACTCTGGGTCATCAGCCGTGCCGGCTTCTTCTTATCGGCCCCGTTCTTGTCCTTCACGGTCTTGCCCGAGGAGCAGCAGCCGCAGCCCGGGCCGTGCGAGGCCTTGTATTGCGCCAGCGTCTGCGGCGCGTGCGTGCTGCGCTCGTTGACCGCGTGCGCCTTGCGCTTCTCCGCCGGCATGCAGAAGAAATTCGGCGCGGTCAGAATCACCCGCGGCGCCATCGTTTCGCAACGCGGGCAGCTTTGCGGATCGTCGCATTCCGCCATCGGGCGGAGGTCCTTGAAGGGACCGCAGTCGTCACAGAGATATTCATAGACCGGCATCGCATCATCCCCACGCTCTTGCCTGTTCAACACACCTCGCTGCCACCGTTCGTGCGGAGACAGCCCCTCACCCCGACCCTCTCCCCGTAAGAACGGGGAGAGGGAGGGCACCGATTATTTGTCCGGCGAGATCGGCATCTGGATATCGCCGGTGATGTGCTTGATGGGCCCTGCCGCCGACGGCATCACGTCGAAGTCGAAGATCTCGGTCGGCAACCATAGCGTGGCGCAGGCGTTGGGCACGTCGACCACGCCGGAGATGTGGCCCTGGCACGGCGCGGTGCCGAGGATCGAATAGGCCTGGGCGCCGGAGTAGCCGAACTTCTTCAGATACTCGATGGCGTTGAGGCAAGCCTGGCGATAGGCGATATGGACGTCGAGATAATGCTGCTTGCCGGCTTCATCCACCGAAATGCCTTCGAAGATCAGATAGTCCTTGTAGTTCGGCGTGATCGGCGACGGCTTGAAGATCGGATTCTTGATGCCGTATTTCGACATGCCGTCCTTGATCACCTCGACCTTCAGATGCAGCCAGCCGGCCATTTCGATGGCGCCGCAGAAGGTGATCTCGCCGTCGCCCTGGCTGAAGTGCAGGTCGCCCATCGAGAGACCCGCGCCCGGAACGTAGACCGGGAAGTAGATCTTCGAGCCGCGCGAGAGATCCTTGATGTCGCAATTGCCGCCATGCTCGCGCGGCGGCACCGTGCGCGCGCCCTCCGCGCCGATCTTGGCTTTCGCGTCACCCTTGGCGCGGCCGCCATGGGCGGTCGGCGCGAACGGTGGATTGGCAAGGCCGGGCACGCGGGTCGGGTTGGTCGAGATCAGCTCCGCCTCGCGCTTGTTCCAGGTGTCCAGCATCTTCGGATCGGGCAGGCAGCCGATCAGGCCGGGATGGATCAGGCCGGCAAAATTGACGCCGGGCACGTGGCGCGACGAGGTGTAGAGACCCTTGATGTCCCAGATCGATTTCTGCGCCAGCGGAAAATGATCGGTGAGAAAGCCGCCGCCATTCTGCTTGGAGAAGAAGCCGTTGAAACCCCACAGGCTCTCCTTGAGCGGGCCGACGTCGAGCAGGTCGACGACCAGGAGGTCGCCGGGCTCCGCGCCCTTGACGCCGATCGGGCCGGACAGGAAGTGCACGATCGACAGGTCGATGTCGCGCACGTCGTCGGCGGAATCGTTGTTCTTGATGAAACCGCCGGTCCAGTCATAGGTCTCGATGATGAAGTCGTCGCCGGGATTGACCCAGGCCACGATCGGGATGTCGGGGTGCCAGCGGTTGTGCACCATGTCATTTTCGTAAGCCGACTTGGTGAGATCGACCTTGATCAGTGTCTCTGGCATCGAGATGCTCCCCTTTTACTACGGTTGGTTAGACGGACAGATATTTCGAGACCTGCGCGGCATCGACGGCGTCGCGCGGATCGTCACGCACGATCTCGCCGTTCTCGATCACCAGCACGCGGTCGGCGATATCGAGCGCGAAGCTCAGCACCTGCTCGGAGACGACGATCGAGAGGCCCTTCTCGTCGCGGATGCGCTTCAAGGTGCGCGCCATCTCCTTGATGATCGACGGCTGGATGCCTTCGGTCGGCTCGTCCAGCAGCAGCACCTTCGGCTTGGTCGCGAGCGCGCGGGCGATCGCGAGCTGCTGCTGCTGGCCGCCGGAGAGGTTGCCGCCGCGGCGGCCCTTCATCTCCAGCAGCACCGGAAACAATTCGTAGATGTCTTCAGGCACTTCCGATCCGCCGGAGACGACGAGACCGGTCTCGATGTTCTCCTTCACGGTCATGGTGGAGAAGATCATGCGGCCCTGCGGTACATAGGCGAGGCCCTTGGCGACGCGCGCGTAGCTCGGCAAGGCTCCAAGCTCCGCGCCGTCCATGGTCACCGAGCCGCTCTTGGTCGGCAGGATGCCCATCAGCGATTTCATCAGCGTGGTCTTGCCCATGCCGTTGCGGCCCATGATCGCGACGATCTCGTTCGGCGCGACCTTGACGTTGAGCCCGTGCAGCACCTCGCTCTGGCCGTAGGCGACGTGAAGATCGGAAATTGCCAGCATCTGCGCGCTCCTTAGTGGCCGAGGTAAACTTCAACGACCTTCGGATCGTTCTTCACTTTCTCCATGGTGCCCTCGGAGAGGATCTGGCCCTGGTGAAGCACGGTGACCTTGTGCGCGATGTCCTCGACGAACTTCATGTCGTGCTCGATCACCAGCACCGAACGGTTCTTGATGATGCGGTTGAGCAGCTCCGCCGTCTTGGCGCGCTCGGACACGCTCATGCCGGCGACAGGCTCGTCCAGCATCAGGAGATCCGGGTCCTGGATCAGCAGCATGCCGATCTCGAGCCACTGCTTCTGGCCGTGGCTGAGCAGATCGGCATTCATGTGCAGCCGGTCCTTGAGGAAGATCATCTCGGCGACCTCGTGCACGCGGTCGCGCACGGCGGCGTCGCGCGTGAAGGTCAGCGCGCCGAACACGGAACGGCCACGCGGATAGGAGATCTCCAGGTTCTCGAACACGGTGAGGTCGTCGTAGATCGACGGGTTCTGGAACTTGCGCCCCACCCCGGTCTTGACGATCTCGTTCTCCCTCATCCGCGTCAGCTCCTTGCCGCGGAACTGGATCGAGCCTGACGTTGCTTTGGTCTTGCCGCAGATCAGGTCGAGCACCGTGGTCTTGCCGGCCCCGTTGGGGCCGATGATGACGCGGATCTCGTTCTCGTCGACATAGAAGGAGAGATCGTTGACCGCCTTGAACCCGTCGAACGACACGGTCAGCGCTTCGACGGCGAGCAGGAATTCCTTGGGCTGATGTCCTACGAGCATGATTATCTCCTCATTCCGCCGGCGCGCCGTCGGCGACCGAGCTGTCGGTCCAGCCATCGGGTTTCGATTTGCGCGAGGCGATCAGCCGATCGATGCGCGGCTGCACATAGTCGCCCCAGATCCCGGCAAGACCGTTCGGGAAGGCCAGGACCACGGCGATGAACAGGCCGCCGAGGCCGAACAGCCACAATTCGGGGAAGGTTTCCGACAGGCTGGTCTTGGCGAAGTTGACCAGCAGCGTGCCGTAGATCGCGCCCAGGATCGACAGCCGGCCGCCGACCGCGGTGTAGATCACCATCTCGATCGAGGGCACGATGCCGACGAAGGACGGTGACATGAAGCCGACATTGAGCGCGAACATGGCGCCGCCGATCGCGGCGAACACGGCGGCGATGCAGAAGGCGAAGATCTTGAAGTTCGCGACGCTGTAGCCGGAGAAACGGACGCGGTCTTCCTTCTCCCGCATCGCGACCAGGATGCGCCCGAGCTTGGAGTGCCGGACGAACTGCGCGATCATGATGCAAACGAACAGGCACCCGACCTCGAAGAAGTACAGCACGATCTTGGCGTGGTCGGGCCGGATGTCCCATCCCTTCAGCGTACGCAGGTCGGTCATGCCGTTGATGCCGCCGGTGTAGCCCTGCTGTCCGACGATCAGGATCGTCATGATCGCCGCAACGGCCTGGGTGATGATGGCGAAGTAGGTGCCGCCGACCCGGCGCTTGAACATCGCGGTGCCGATGATGAATGCGAAGATGCCGGGGACGAGGATGATGGCGGCGATGGTGAAGGTGAGGCTGTTGAACGGCTTCCAGAAGAACGGCAGCGCCGTGATCTGATTCCAGTCCATGAAGTCGGGGATGCCGGGGGTCGACTGGATCTTGGTGTTCTCCACGCTCGACGCTTCGAGCTTGAGGAACATCGCCATGCAGTAGCCGCCGAGCCCGAAGAACACGCCCTGCCCGAGGCTCAAGATGCCGCCATAGCCCCAGCAGATCACCAGACCGAGCGCGACGAAGGCATAGGTCAGATATTTTGCGACGAGGTTGAGCCTGAAGACATCCAGCGTGAGCGGCAGCACCACCACCAGAAAGACCGCGAGCACCAGAATTCCGATCAGCTCCGATCGATTGAAGAACCGATTGTCGGTCATAACATCAGCCCCATTTCTTACTTGCGGACCTTGAGGGCGAACAGCCCCTGCGGCCGCAGCATCAGGATTCCGACAACGGCGAGCAGCGTCAGCACCTTGGCCATCGAGCCCGACATGAAGAACTCGAGGGTCGATTGCGTCTGCGAGATCGAGAAGGCCGAGGCGATGGTGCCGAGCAGGCTGGCAGCGCCGCCGAACACGACCACCAGGAACGTATCGACGATGTAGAGCTGTCCGGAGGTCGGCCCGGTCGAGCCGATCATGGTGAAGGCGCTGCCGGCGATCCCGGCGATGCCGCAGCCGAGACCGAAGGTGTAGCGGTCGACCTTCTCGGTGTTGATGCCGACGGCGCCGGCCATGATGCGGTTCTGCACCACGGCGCGCACCTGGCGGCCCCAGCGCGATTTGTACATCACATAGGCAACGGCGATGGTGATCAGGACGGTCAGGCACATGACGAAGACGCCGTTGATCGGCACTTCGATGCTGTCGGTGACGTGCAGCGAGCCGAGCATCCATTGCGGCAGCTCGACACCGACCTCACGCGCGCCGAACACGGAGCGATAGGCCTGCTGCAGCATCAGGCTGAGGCCCCAGGTCGCAAGCAGCGTATCGAGCGGGCGCTTGTAGAGATGCCGTATCAGCACCCATTCCACCAACATGCCCAGCGCACCGGAGGCGACGAAGGCCAGGATCATCGCGAGGAAGAAGTAGCCGCCGAACAGGCTCGGCATGTAGGTCTGGAACAGGTTGGAGGTCATCCAGGTGACGTAGGCCCCGAGGATCATGAACTCGCCATGGGCCATGTTGATGACGCCCATCTGGCCGAAGATGATGGCAAGACCGAGCGCCATCAGGACGTAGACCGAGAACAGGATCAGTCCTGCAAAGCCCTGCATGACGAAGATGGAGCCAAGGTCACCAAGCGAGTAGTCGCCGAACATCGATGTCCTCCGTCGGGGAAAGGGCCCCGCGTCGCGAGCAGGTTCGCGACGCGGGGGTCTTGGGCGCGGACTTGCGATCCACGCCAGGGAGAGGCTTGGTCTTGTGGGAAGGCGCGCCAGAGCGCGACTTACTGATAGCCCTTCGGGAACGGATCCGGCTCGACGAGATCGGCGGTCTCGTAGATCAGCTCGAACTGGCCATCGAGCTTGGCGCGTCCCACCCGGGTCTTCGACCACAGGTGATGGTTCTCGTGGATGCGCACATAGCCTTCCGGCGCGCCCTTGAACTCGACACCGGGCGAGGCCGCGGCGATCTTGTCGACGTCGAAGGAGCCGGCCTTCTCGACCGTCAACTTCCACAGCCAGGGGCCGAGATAGGCAGCCTGGGTGACGTCTCCGATCACGGTCTTCTCGCCCCAAGCCTTCTTGAACGCCGGCACGAAGGCCTTGTTGTTCGGATTGTCGAGCGATTGGAAGTACTTCATGCAGGCATAGGCGCCCGCGATGTTCTCACCGCCGATGCCGTCGATCTCGTCCTCGGTGACCGAGATGGTCAACAGCGGCTGCTTGGCGAGGTCGATGCCGGCGGCCTTGAGCTGCTTGTAGAAGGCGACGTTGGAGCCGCCGACGACGTCGGTGAAGATCACGTCGGGCTTGGTCAGCTTGATCTTGTTGATGACCGAGTTGAACTGGGTCGAGCCGAGCGCGTAGTACTCCTCGCCGACGACCTTGCCCTTCAGCACGTTCTCGACGTGCTTGCGCGCGATCTTGTTCGAGGTGCGCGGCCAGATGTAATCGGAGCCGATGAAGAAGAAGGACTTGGCGCCCTTCTCCTTGGCGATCCAGTTCAGGCCGGCGAGGATCTGCTGGGTCGCCTCCTGGCCGGTGTAGATCACGTTCTTGGACTGCTCGAGGCCTTCATAGAAGGTCGGGTAATAGAGCATGCCGTTGTACTGCTCCATGACCGGCAGCACCGCCTTGCGGGAGGCCGAGGTCCAGCAGCCCATGATCGCCGCGACCTTGTCGTTGACCAGCAGCTTCTTGGCCTTCTCGGCGAAGGTCGGCCAGTCGCTGGCGCCGTCTTCCTGGATGAACTTGATCTTGCGCCCGAGCACACCGCCCATGGCGTTGATCTGCTCGATGGCGAGCTTTTCGGCCTCGATCGAGCCGGTCTCGGAGATCGCCATGGTGCCGGTGGCCGAATGCAGGATGCCGACCGTGACCTCGGTGTCGGTGACAGCTAAACCCGTGGTATTGACCGCCGAGGTCGCCGGAGCCTGCGCAAAGGACGCCCGCGGCAGCATCGTGATGGCCGGCACGGCGGCCATTCCCATCAATAATTTGCGCCGGAGCGGCGACAACAGGCCCTTGTTTGCTTCGTCTGACATGAGCACCCCACTTTTGTTCGAGGACACGCGATTGGTGCCGTGAGGATGGCTCGAATTTGTGCAGCGCAAGCATACGCAAGATCGCGTATACTGCACCGCAAAATACCGACGTAGGCTTTTGGTACGGGATTTGCGAGGGCTCCGGGTCCGTATCGGGAGTGGGGTAAAGAGTGGCAGGGCGGCAGCGAATAGACCGCGTCAGGCGCCAGTACAACCAATGGGTTGCCAACCAGACGCTGGAAGACTACGCGCTGCGCTTCACCGCCAAGAGCGCGCGGCGATGGTCCGCCGCCCGCGTCGCCAACACCGCGATCGGCGCGATCTCCTTCCTGGTGCTCGAGGCGATTGGCGGCACCATCACCCTCAATTACGGCGTCACCAACGCCGCCGCCGCGATCCTCGTCGTCTCCGCCATCATCTTCTGCTGCGGCGTTCCGATTGCCTATCATGCCGCCAAATGCGGCATCGACATCGACCTCCTGACCCGCGGTGCCGGCTTCGGCTATATCGGCTCGACCGTGACGTCGCTGATCTACGCCTCCTTCACCTTCATCTTCTTCGCGGTCGAGGCGGTGATCCTGGCGACCGCACTGGAGATGTGCCTCGGCATCCCGCGCCCGATCGGCTACCTCATCAGCGCGGTCGCGATCATCCCGCTCGTGACCTACGGCATCACGCTGATCAGCCGCTTCCAGCTCTGGACGCAGCCGCTCTGGATCATCCTGCACATCCTGCCCTTTGTCGCGATCGCCTGGGCGAGCCCCCACTCCTTCACGGAATGGCGCAAGTTCTCCGGCGAGCACGGCGATCTCAACGGACATTTCGACCTGCTGCTGTTCGGCGTCGCATCATCCGTGGTGTTCTCGCTGGTGGCGCAGATCGGCGAGCAGGTCGACTTCCTCAGGTTTCTGCCGCGCGACCGCCGCGCCTCCAAGGCATCGTGGTGGATCGCGCTGATGAGCGCGGGGCCGGGCTGGATCGTGCTCGGTGCGCTGAAGCTGCTGGCCGGCTCGTTCCTGGCCTTCTTCGCACTGAGCCACGGCGTGCCGCCCGAAGAGGCCGCCGAGCCCGCGCATATGTATCTCGTGGCCTTTCGATACGTGCTGTCGGAGCCAGACCTCGCACTCGCCCTGACCGGCATCTTCGTGGTGCTGTCGCAGATCAAGATCAACGTCACCAACGCCTATGCCGGCTCGATCGCCTGGTCGAACTTCTTCTCGCGCCTGACCCATAGCCATCCCGGCCGCGTGGTCTGGCTGGTGTTCAACGTGATGGTGGCGCTGCTGTTGATGGAGATTGGCGTCTACAAGGCGCTGGAGCAGACGCTCGCGCTGTACTCCAACGTCGCGATTGCCTGGGTTGGTGCGCTGGTGTCGGACCTCGTCGTCAACAAGCCGCTCGGGCTGCGCCCGCCACAGATGGAGTTCAAGCGCGCGCATCTCTACGACATCAACCCGGTCGGCGTCGGCGCGATGACGCTCGCGATCATCGTCTCGATCGCGGCGTTCTACGGCCTGTTCGGCCCGACCATGAAGGCGCTGGCCGCCTTCGTCGCGCTGACGGTCGCCTTCGTCACAGCGCCCGTGATCGCGTGGCTCACCGACGGAAAATACTATATCGCGCGCAAGCCGAAACGGAGCTGGGCCAATATCGAGGCGATCCAGTGCTGCATCTGCGAGCACAGTTTCGAGCCGGAGGACATGACGTCCTGCCCCGCTTATGCCGGCCCGATCTGCTCGCTGTGCTGCTCGCTCGATGCCCGCTGCCACGATCTCTGCAAGCCGCATGCGCGCGCGCAGGTGCAGTTCTCCGACGCGCTCAGCAGGATTTTGCCGCAGCCGATCTATCAGCGGATCAACTCGCAGTTCGGCCACTATATCGGCGTGTTCGTGGTTTCCGCCGGTCTCGTTGCGCTGGTGCTCGGGCTGATCTACCTCCAGACCTCCGCGAGCGTGCATGGCGAGAACATGCTGGTCTCCAACGTGCTGTGGAAGGTGTTCTTCTCGCTCAGCATCATCATCGGCGTTGTGGCCTGGCTGTTCGTGCTGGCGCAGCAGAGCCGCCGCGCGGCAGAGGCGGAGACGCGGCGGCAGACCACGCTGCTGATCCAGGAGATCGACGCGCACAAGCGCACGGACGCCGAGCTCCAGCGCGCCAAGGAGGTCGCCGAATCCGCCAACCTCGCCAAGAGCCGCTACGTGGTGGGCCTGAGCCACGAGCTGCGCTCGCCGCTGAACGCGATCAGCGGCTATGCCCAGCTGCTCGAGCAGGATGCGACGCTGAACACCAAGCCGCGCGACCAGGTCCGCGTCGTCCGCCGCAGTGCCGATCACCTCTCCGGCCTGATCGACGGCATTCTGGACATCTCCAAGATCGAGGCGGGGCGGCTATATCTGTCGCGCGACGAGGTTCGCCTGAGCGAGTTCCTCGACCAGCTCGTCGGCATGTTCCGTCTTCAGGCCGCCGCCAAGGGCATCGACTTCGTGTTCAGACGTCCCGCGCATTTGCCGCTCGTGGTCTATGCCGACGAGAAGCGGCTGCGCCAGGTGCTGATCAACCTGCTCTCCAACGCCATAAAATTCACCCAGACCGGCAGCGTGCAGTTCGTCGTGCACTACCGCAGCCCGGTTGCCGAGTTCGAGGTGATCGACACCGGCCCGGGTATCCAGGGCGACGATCTGGAGCGCATCTTCGCGCCCTTCGAGCGCGGCGCGCTTGGCGTCTCGCAGCCCCAGACCGGAACGGGGCTGGGGCTGACCATCAGCCGGCTGCTCGCCGGCGTGATGGGCGGCGACATCAAGGTCGTGAGCACGGTGGGCACCGGCAGCACGTTCAAGGTCAAGATCCTGCTGTCGGAGGTCACCAATCCCCAGCGCATCGCGCCGGTGGAGGCCCCTGTCTCCGGCTATCACGGCCCGCGCAAGACGATCCTGATCACCGATGACGACCCCGTGCATCGCGACCTCCTGCGCGAGGTGCTGACGCCGCTCGGCTTCATCCTGCTCAGCGCGCCCGACGGCGCGGGATGCCTGGCGCTGGCGCAACATTGCCGGCCCGATCTGTTCCTGCTCGACATCTCCATGCCGGCCATGGACGGCTGGGCGGTGGCGGAGGCCCTGCGCGCCAGCGGCCATCACCAGGCGCGCATCCTGATGGTGTCGGCGAGTGCGCTGGAGGCTCACGGCACGCCGCTGGCGCAACCTTTCCACGACGGCTATCTGATGAAGCCGATCGACATCCCGCGGCTGCTGGAGACGATCCGCCAGCTCCTCAAGATCGAATGGCAGTACGGCTCGAACGAGATCGCGGTGCCGTTCTGGCGGCCCGAGAGCGGCTCACGGCCGCCGGTGCGGCACATCGAGGCGTTGATCGGGCTCGGCCAGATCGGTTACGTCAAGGGCATCCAGCTCAAGCTGGACGAGATCGGCAGCGAGCACCCGGAGCATGCCGACTTCGTCGCACAGATGCGGTCGCTGGTCGATCGCTTCGATCTCGACCAGTACATGGCCACATTGAAGACGTTGCATGCTTATGAGCATTGAACCAAAGAAGCGCGACGTCGCGCTCGTCGTCGATGATTCCCCGGAGACGCTCCGGCTGCTCACCGACGCGCTCGACGGCGCCGGGATGACGGTCATGGTTGCGCTCGACGGTGCCGCCGCGATGCGCATTGTCGACCAGATCACGCCCGACATCGTGCTGCTGGACGCCGTGATGCCCGGCATCGACGGGTTCGAGACATGCCGCCGGCTCAAGCGCGATGCAGGCCTTGCCAACGTTCCCGTGATCTTCATGACGGGCCTCGCCGAGACCGAACATATCGTGCGCGGGCTGGACGCCGGCGGCGTCGATTACGTGACCAAGCCGATCGTGATCGAGGAAATGCTGGCACGTATCCGCGTCCATCTCGGCAATGCCAGGCTAACCCAGAGCGCGCGCGCCGCGCTCGACGTCTCCGGCCGCTTCCTGTTCGCGGTGAACCGGCAAGGCAATTTGCTCTGGGCGACCCCTCAGGCCCAGAAGCTGCTGGCCGATCATCACGGCGCACAGGCCGACGACTTCGTCCTGCCGCCGTCGCTGCTGCAATGGCTGGAGCAGGCCAAGGGCAAGGGCAGCGCGAAGTCGCAAGCCGCGTCCTTGCCCGACAATCCGCAGCTGCGGTTCTATTACATGGGCGAGACCGCGCCGAACGAATTCCTGCTGCGGCTGTCCAAGGAAGCCGGCACGGCGCTGCCCCCGGAATTCACCAGCGAGCTCGGCCTCACCACGCGCGAAGGCGAGGTGCTGGCCTGGCTCAGCAAGGGCAAGACCAACCGCGACATCGCGCAGATCCTGGGATTGAGCCCGCGCACGGTCGACAAGCATCTGGAGCAGATCTACGCCAAGCTCGGCGTGGAGAACCGCACGGCGGCCGCCGCGATCGCGGCGAATGCGACGCGAAGGAATTCGTAACCACTCTGCAGGTGAGTTGGTACACCGTTCACCCAACAAACGGTGTCGTCCCGGACAAGCGCAGCGAAGCGAAGCGCAGATCCGGGACCCATAACCACAGGGAGATGTTTGGCGAAGACTCGGAGTTGCCTGCTCGCTCTATAACCACTGCCTGGGGGTATGGGTCCCGGGCTCGCTTCGCGCCCCGGGGACGACGGCGGAGTACGTGGCGAGCGCTAGCGCCCCTTACATCCGCGTCCCCTCACCCGTACACAAACGCCTTGTCATCCAGATCCGTCTTCGGAATCTCGTCCTTCTCGGTCCAGTAGTCCTGGCTGTGCTGCCATTCCGGCTTGTCGCCGCGCTTGGGCAGCAGGTTCATGTTGCGCATGATGTAGCCGGGGTTGAAGTTTTCCGGATCGATCCAGGGCAGGATCGGCATGTTGTGGTCCTCGGGGCGCAAGCTCACCTCGACCTTCTTCGCGCCCTTCCCCTTCATGTGGCCGAGCAGGCGGCAGACGAAATCAGCGACGAGATCGACGCGCAGCGTCCAGCTGGCGCGGAAATAGCCGAACACCCAGACCATGTTCGGCACGCCCGTGAACATCATGCCGCGATAGGTGACGGTGTCGCCGAAGGCGAGCGGCTTGCCGTCGATCTCGAAGGCGATGTCGCCGAGCGCAGAGAGATCGAAACCGGTCGCGGTGACGATGACGTCCGCTTCCAGCAGCTTGCCCGATTTGAGCTGGATGCCGTTCTCGACGAAGCACTCGATCTCGTCGGTGACGACGGAGGCCTTGCCGCTGGCGATGCCCTTGAACAGATCGGCATCCGGCACGAAGGCGATACGCTGGCGCCACGGCCGATAGGACGGCGTGAAATGCGTCTCGACGTCGTAGTCCGGGCCGAGCACTGCGCTGATCTGGCCGATCAGTTCTTTCTTCACCTGCTCGGGCTTGGCCAGACAGAGCTTCGTGAACGCGTCCTGCTCGAACAGGATCTTTCGCCGCACGATCTCGTGGATCCAGGTCTCGTCGACCTGGAGCCGGCGCAGCTCCTCGGCGATCTCGATGGCGTTGCGGCCGAGCCGGAAATAGGTCGGCGAGCGCTGCAGCATGGTGACGTGCGCGCATGCGTCTGCGATGTTCGGCACCAGCGTCGCCGCGGTCGCGCCCGAGCCGATCACGACGACCTTCTTGCCCGCGAGATCGATATCGTCCGGCCATGTCTGCGGATGGACGATGCGCCCCTTGAAGCGGTCCATGCCCTTCCATTCCGGCGTGTAGCCTTCCGAATGGCGGTAATAGCCCTGGCACATCCAGAGGAAGTTCGCGGTGAAGGTTTTTGCCTCGCCCGTATCGGTGGTCGTCGCCTCGATGGTCCAGAGATTTTGTTCGCTCGACCAGCTCGCGGAATTGATCTTGTGCTTGTAGCGGATGTGGCGGGCGATATCGTTGTCGTCGATCACCTCGTTCATGTAGGAGAGAATCTCTTCGGCGGTCGCGATGGGCGGCCCGACCCAGGGCTTGAAGCTGTAGCCGAAGGTGTGGAGGTCGCTGTCCGAGCGGATGCCGGGATAGCGATGCGTGCTCCAGGTGCCGCCGAACGTCGCTTGCGTCTCGAGGATGACGTAGCTCGTGTCCGGCAGTTGCTTTTCGATGTGATAGGCACTGCCGATGCCGGAGATGCCGGCGCCGACGATCAGCACATCGAAATGTTCAGTGGCCTGCTTGGTGGTGGCGTGACTGCGAACAGCGACATTCATTGTTGCTTCTATGCCTTGCTTGTTTTTGTGGCCGCCCTTGACTGGACGGCGCGTTTCCTCCGCGACGGCATGGTCGCCCATCGCGCTTCCGCTTCAAAATGACATAGATCAAGTCGCGGTCAAACTACAACGCTGCACCCCAGCTCCGCGCGGTCTGCAAAATCCAGTCGCGATAGAGCGTGAGCGGCGTGACACCGGTCAGGCCGCCGCAGCCTGCGGCGCCGTTTGGTCCCGTGGACCAGCTGATGAGCCCGACAAGCATCGTACCGTTCGGCTTGTCCTCGAACACAGGACCGCCGGAATCGCCGGTGCAGGCGCCAATTCCATCACGAACTCCGTTGGTTACGGGATCGACCAGCCGGATCTGCAGCGTGCCGGGCTGCCCCGTCGCGATGAGACCGGCAACACGCGTCGCGCCGCCGCTCTTGCCGTCACCGCGCGCGGTGACGCCGATACCGGCGATGACGAAGCGGCTGCCAACCTGGATCGGAATAGTCGGCGCCCCAACTACGACTGTCGATTTTCCCTTCAGTGGAATTTCCAGTTGCAGCAACGCCACGTCGGCGGTGGCGCGATGCGACTGCATCGCCTGAATGTTGAAGTTCGGATGGATCGCGACGGTGCGCACGTTCAGCAATTGCGGCGCGCCGTCGGCGCCGCGATCGACGATCTTGTAGTCGGCGCCAGGTTGCACGCAGTGGGCGACCGTCAACACCAGTTTCGGCGCGATCAGGGTGCCGGTGCAGAAATTGCCGCGCGAGCCGACGATGGTGACGACGGCGCGCGCGACGCCATCGGCCTGTGGCGTGCCGCCGCCGACGATGGCGTGGGCAGGCGTGGCGAGCAGCAGCGCAGCTGCGATGAACGTGGCAAGCTTCTTCATGGGAACACGCTTCGGCATCGGTGACGGCGGCGGATTGCTTCGGACTGGCTCTTGCCGATAGCGCATGCTAGCCCTCTTGGAAAGGAATTGACGAGGGCAGGATGGTGACGATCGAGGCGGTGATCTTTGATTTTGGCGGCGTGCTGACGAGCTCGCCGTTCGAGGCGTTCACGCGGTTCGAGACCGAGCGCGGCCTGCCCGCCGACATCATCCGGCGCACCAACGCCGCCAACCATCTCGAAAATGCCTGGGCCAGGTTCGAGCGGGCCGAGGTCGATATCGAGACCTTCGATCGCTTGTTCGCCGAGGAATCACGCGCGCTCGGCGCGGAGGTGCGCGGCCGCGACGTGCTGCCGCTGCTCCAGGGCGATCTGCGTCCCGAAATGGTCGAGGCCCTGAAGCGGATCAAGTCGCAATTCCGGACGGGCTGCATCACCAACAATCTGCCGGCGAACGCGATCGGCAGCATGACGGGACGCTCGCTTTACATTGCCGAGGTCATGGTGCTGTTCGATCACGTCATCGAATCCGCCAAGATCGGCCTGCGCAAGCCTGATCCGCGCATCTACCGGCTGATGGTCGAGACGCTGAAGGTCGATCCGAAGAATTGCGTCTATCTCGACGATCTCGGCGTCAATTTGAAGCCCGCGCGCGAGATGGGCATGACCACGATCAAGGTGACGAGCGGCGCGCAGGCGATCGCGGATCTCGAGAAGGCGACGGGGCTGAAGCTGGGGTAACCCCGGGTTCGACTGCCGTAGGTGGGCAAAGCGAAGCGTGCCCACCACAAGCAGATGGTGGGCACGGCGGCTTCCGCGCCTTTGCCCACCCTACGAGAGCCTACTCCGCGGCAGCGATCCGTTCCGGAAAGGCCGCCGCCAGGGAGTCTCGATCCGGCTTCAGCACGCCGCGTTCGGTGATGAGGCCGGTGACCAGACGCGCTGGCGTCACGTCGAACGCATAATTCGCGACTGGCGAGTTCTCAGGCACGATCCGCACCGTCTCCAAGCGCCCATCGGCAGTGCGGCCGGTCATGTCGGTGACCTCCACGCCGCTGCGCTGCTCGATCGGGATATCTCTGATGCCGTCATGGACGGCGAAATCGATCGTGGGAGACGGCAGCGCGACGTAGAACGGCACGCCATTGTCATGCGCGGCGAGCGCCTTGAGATAGGTGCCGATCTTGTTGCAGACGTCGCCATTGGCGGCGACGCGGTCGGTGCCGACGATGGCGAGATCGACCATGCCGTGCTGCATCAGGTGCCCGCCGGTATTGTCGGGAATCACCGTGTGCGGCACGCCGTGATGGCCGAGCTCCCAGGCGGTGAGCGAGGCGCCCTGGTTGCGCGGCCGCGTCTCGTCGACCCAGACATGGACCTTGATGCCGCGCTCATGCGCGAGATAGATCGGCGCGGTCGCCGTACCCCAGTCGACGGTGGCGAGCCAGCCGGCGTTGCAATGGGTCAGCACGTTGACCACTTCACCCGGCTTCTTCGCCGCAATCGCTTCGATCAGCGCAAGGCCGTTGCCGGCAATGCCGCGATTGATCTCGACGTCCTGCTCAACGATCTCGTCGGCTCGCGCATAGGCGGCTTCCGCCCGGTCCAGCGGATCGATCGGAACGAGCGCCGTACGCATCTCGTCCAGCGCCCATTTCAGGTTGATGGCGGTCGGCCGCGCCACGACGAGCGTGTCGTACGCGCGCTTCAGGCCGGCGTCGGAGGCATCTTCGCGCATCGCGAGCGCCATGCCGTAGGCCGCGGTCGCGCCGATCAGCGGGGCGCCGCGCACCAGCATGTCGCGGATCGCAACGGCTGCGTCCTCGCATGAGGTCAGACGCGCGATGACGAATTCATGCGGCAGCCGGCGCTGGTCGATCGCGCCGACCGACCAGCCGTCGCGCTCGCGCCAGATGCTGCGGAAGTGCTTGCCGTCGACCTTCATGGCATTCTGCCTTTCGTATCACGCCCGCAGGATGCGCCGTGCCACCGCATCGAGCTTCTTCAGGAGCTCGGGATCGCGCGCCTCGGGCGCCGTGATCAGCGCGGTGTCGAGCGCGCGGTCCGAACCGATCGGGCACGGCTCGTGCTCGCGCGGGAAATCCTTCGCCAGCCGCGCCACCAGCGCCTTCGCCTTGTCGGCGTTCGAGGTCAGCACGCGGATGATGTCTTGCACGGTGACGGCATCGTGGTCGGGATGCCAGCAGTCGAAATCCGTCACCATCGCGACCGTAGCGTAGCAAATCTCCGCCTCACGCGCGAGTTTTGCTTCGGGCATGTTGGTCATGCCGATGACCGAATAGCCCAGCGTCTTGTAAGTCATGCTTTCGGCATAGGTGGAGAATTGCGGCCCCTCCATGCAGACATAGGTGCCGCCCCGCGCGATCGCGATGCCTTCCGCATCTGCGGCCGCGGCAAGATGGATACGCAGCCGCGGCGAGACCGGATGCGCCATCGACACATGCGCGACGCAGCCGCGGCCGAAGAACGAGCTCTCGCGCTTGTGGGTGCGATCGACGAACTGGTCGACGAGAACGAAGGTGCCAGGCGGCAGTTCCTCCTTGAAAGAGCCGCAGGCCGAGAGCGAGATCAGGTCGGTGACCCCAGCCCGTTTGAGCACGTCGATATTGGCTCGATAGTTGATGTCCGATGGCGACAGCCGGTGGCCCTTGTCATGCCGCGGCAGGAACACGATCGGCAGGCCCTCGATGGAGCCGCGCCTTAAGGGAGCCGACGGCTCGCCCCACGGACTCTCGATCACCTCTTCGCGCGCGCCCTCGAGACCCGGCAGGTCGTAGATGCCGGAGCCACCGATGATGCCCAATACCGCCTGCGTCATACCCGCTCCACCCTGTTCGCCACGTGCGACATGGTTAAAGCTATGCCAGTTTTGCGGCGGTTTTGGAACGGGGGTGGTGAGGGGATGGCGGGACTGTGAGGTGGGCGGGTGCGAACCTCGGTGTCGTCCCGGCGCAGGCCCATGGGCGCTAAAATAGGATTTGCGCATTGGATTGGCTTGTGATTCCAAATTGGGATGGCACACGAATCGCTTGTGAACGAGGACTGGGCGCGTGTTGTCGCCCGGCTTGGCGGCGCCGAAGCGCTCAACGTTAGCGCGCGCGAGACGAAGGCGTTTGTCCGCCCGCGGGAAATCAGCAATGCGGTGGATTTGCTGCGCTTGATCCTGGCGTATTGCCTTGGCGAGCGAGGTCTGCGGTTGACGGCGGCATGGGCCACGTCGGTGGGCCTTGTCGATATCTCCAACGTGGCTCTGTTGTATCGGTTGCGTCAGTGCGGAGATTGGCTGGCGAAGTTGATAGGCCAAGCACTGGCGAGCGGTGCGCCGAAGGCGAGCCACGGCCGCCTGATCCGCATTGTTGACGCCACGACGGTCCCGAAGGCTGGGACGAGCGGCAGGAACAAGAACGCGGTGTGGCGCATACACAGCGCGTTCGATCTTCCGCAGGAGCGCTTTGGTCACTTCGAGCTGACCGATCAGCGAGCGGGCGAGACGCTGGACCGGATACCGGTGATTGCCGGCGAAATCCGTCTTGGCGACCGCGCTTATCTGCAACCGGAGCGCATGGCACGTCTCGTCGATGCCGGCGCGGACTTCGTGATCCGGTCCGGCTGGAAGAGCGCGCGTTGGGTTGATGCCAAAGGTGGTCTGGTCGATCTGACGGCCGAACTGCGCAAGGCTTCGGCATGTGGCCTGATCGATCGACCGATCTGGATAAAACGCAAGTCTGGCGCACCGCTGCTCGCTCTGCGTCTGGTTGCCGTCAAGAAGCCGGCGCAAGCGGCCGCGGTCGCACGACGCAAGGCGCGCCGAACGGCCCAAAAGGGAGGCCACCAGCTCTCCAGGCAAACACTTGACGCTGCAGATTGGGTGATCCTGGTGACCTCGCTCGCACCGGAGGACTTCTCAACGAGCGATGTCCTTGCCCTCTATCGGCTGCGATGGCGCATTGAACTCGGCTTCAAGCGGCTCAAGAGTTTGATTGGCCTGAAGGGCCCTCCCGGAACTGACGAGCGGTCCGCCAGGCCCCACATCCTCGCTCATCTGCTGATCATTCTCCTGCTCGAGCCACTCGTCGACGAACTCGAGGACTCTCCCCGCTTGGCCGAGGCCGCCTGACCCGTCCAGGGACCTGGCGTCTGCTCCGCCAACTCGTCGCCTCGCTCCGACAAGCAATCATGCCCCAACCCGCGATTGCTTGCCTGCGCAGACTTCGCTCCACGCTCGGACGGCATCTACACGAACCACCAAGACGAAAACGTCGCTATCAAGCAATGCAACTATTTTAGCGCCCATGGGCGCAGGCCGGGACCCATACCGCGTGATCTATCGGTTGCGAACGATCGTTGTACCGAACGACGAGTCTTCGCCAAACTGCTCCCTGGGGTTATGGGTCCCGGCCTGCGCCGGGACGACACCCGGGGGAGTGGCGTCCTTACCTTAAGCCGCGGTCGCGAGCCGCAGCTGCGTCGCGACCATCCGCTCCAGCGTCTCGACGGACTGGAAATTCTCCGGCGTGATCTCGGACTGCGGGATGGTGAAGTCGAACTCGGCTTCGACGCCGAGCATGAGATTGACCATGTCCATCGAGGTCAGGCCAACGTCGACGAGCTTGGCTGACGGCGCGACGTCGGCGGACAGCGAGTTCTGCGCGAGGATGCCCTTCACCAGCGTGATGATGCGATTGCGCAATTCGGTATCGAAGGCCTGCATCGGTAAATCCCATCTGTCTAAAAGGTCGGGCCGGACTGCCGGGTACGATGGGCAGGGACGGCCGATCCCGCAATGGGCGTCACCATTACTTCGCGTTTCTTAGTAAACGATGACTCAGATTGTCTGAAATTCATGCCTCTTCCAGTTCGCTAACGCGATCGCGGAAATCCGGGGGATGCGAAAAACCGGACCTTAACTGTCCATTCGGAATTGGAGTTCGTTTACCCTCTATTTCATCGACGAATTTGAATTAAATCCGTAGCCTCGTCTCACAAGCAAAGATGGTCGGAGGATCGCTTTACACGGCGTCGCGAATGATGCCGGCGATCCCGAACGACAAACCGGAGGCGGACGAGAATGAACGTGCGTGAAGCGGTCCTCACTGTCGACGAAACGCAAGCCAGCTTTCTCGAGCAGGGCCCCTCCCTGATCGAGCGCGCCGCCCGGACCGCCGCAGCGGCCGCGGCCGACGCAGACGGGGTCGATCGCGACGCCCGCTTCCCGCATAAAGCCTTCGACGTCGCGCGTGAGCAAAAGTTGCTCGGCGTCATGATCCCGGTCGAGTTCGGCGGCTTCGGCGCCTCGATCCACGACGTCACTGACATCTGCTACACGCTCGGACGCGCCTGCGCCTCGACCGCGATGATCTACGCGATGCACCAGACCAAGGTCGCCTGTGTCGTCAGGCACGGCCACGGCATTCCCTGGATGGAAACCATGATGCGCCGGGTCGCCCGCGACCAGTGGCTGCTCGCCTCCTCCACCACCGAAGGCCAGAACGGCGGCAACATCCGCGCCAGCGCGGCCGCCGTCGACCATGCCGGTGACACCGTCTCGCTGATGCGCGACGCCACCGTGATCTCCTATGGCGCCGAGGCCGACGGCCTCGTCACCATCGCCCGCCGCGCCACGGACGCCGCCGCCTCCGACCAGGTGCTGCTGGCGCTCGCCAAGGACGATTATTCACTGAAACAGACGCAGGGCTGGGAAACGCTCGGCATGCGCGGCACCTGCTCGACCGGTTTCGAGCTGAAGGTCGATTGCCCCGCCGACCGCGTCTTCCCGGAAGCCTACGACAAGATCCACGCGCAGACCATGACGCCGTTCGCGCATCTGTGCTGGTCGTCGGCCTGGGCCGGCATTGCGGCCGCAGCGGTAACGCGTGCGCAGGCCTTCATCCGCAAGGCTGCCCGCACCTCCGGCGGGCAGATGCCGCCGGCGGCTGCACATTTCACCGCCGCGAAGATGTCGCTCGCCAAGCTGCGCGCGCTGATTTCGGCCAACATCGATGCCTTCTCCCGTGTCGAGCATGACGAGCGGGCGCTCGGCTCGCTCGACTTCCAGTCGTCGATCACGCTGCTGAAAGTGCAGGCCTCCGAGCTCGCGGTCGAGACCGTGATGCATGCGATGCGCACCGCGGGCCTTTCCGGCTACCGCAACGACGGCGAGTTCACCATGGGCCGTCACCTCCGTGACGTGCTGTCGTCGCCGATCATGATCAACAACGACCGTATTCTGGCCAACGCCGCCACCGCGACGCTGATGAGCGGCGTGCCCTCGAGCCTTCATGACTGACGTGCCTTCCCGACCAGAGCAACAAGAACAATTTCGAGATAGCAGGACATCGACCCATGAATATTGCCGTCCTCCCCAATTCGCCCGAAACCGCGCCTGAGATCGTTGATCCGCTCGATCATCTCGCCGACAAGCTGTTCCACCGCATGGGCTCGGACGGCGTCTACGCCCGTACCGCGCTCTATGAGGGCATCGTCGAGAAACTCGCCGCGCTGATCACCAGCCATCGCGAAGCCGGCACCGAAGCCTTGCGCTTCCCGCCGGTGATGAGCCGCGCGCAGCTGGAGAAGTCAGGCTATCTCAAGAGCTTCCCGAACCTGCTCGGCTGCGTCTGCGGCCTGCACGGCACCGAGCGCGAGATCAACGCGGCGGTGAGCCGCTTCGATGCGGGCGGCGACTGGACCACGTCACTGTCCCCGGCCGACCTCGTGCTGTCGCCGGCGGCCTGCTATCCCGTCTATCCGATCGCGGCGAGCCGCGGCCAGTTGCCGAAGGGCGGCCTGCGCTTCGACGTCGCCGCCGACTGCTTTCGCCGCGAGCCGTCGAAACATCTCGACCGGCTGCAATCGTTCCGGATGCGCGAATATGTCTGCATCGGCACGCCCGACGACGTCGCCGATTTCCGCGAACGCTGGATGGTGCGCGCGCAGGCGATCGCCCGCGACCTCGGCCTGACCTTCCGCGTCGATTATGCCAGCGATCCCTTCTTCGGCCGTGTCGGCCAGATGAAGGCCGTGAGCCAGAAGCAGCAGCAGCTCAAGTTCGAGCTGCTGATTCCGCTGCGCTCGGAGGAGCAGCCGACCGCCTGCATGAGCTTCAACTATCACCGCGAGCATTTCGGCACGACCTGGGGCATCCAGGACGCCAATGGCGAGCCGGCCCACACCGGCTGCGTCGCCTTCGGCATGGACCGCCTGGCCGTCGCCATGTTCCACACCCACGGCACCGACCTTTCCGCCTGGCCCGCCAAGGTGCGGGAGATGCTGGGCCTGCAGCCGCATGTCGCGACTGAAGCTCATGGCGAAGGCTGGCGCTAACGGAACGAGGCCGACCATTTCCACGGGCAAGACGAGCGTGATCCATACCAAGGTCCGTTGCCGCGAGATCACCGAGTCCGACGTCGAGAAGATCGCGGACTTGCTGACGCGCGGCTTCGTCGGCCGTTCACGCGACTACTGGATGCAGGGCCTGCGCCGGCAGGCCTTCCGGCCCGTGCCGGAGGGCTATCCGCGCTTCGGCTACATGCTCGACAATGACGGCGAGCCCGTCGGCGTGCTGCTGCTGATCTACACGACGCGAAAGCACGGCGAGGAGGCCGCCATCCAGTGCAATCTGTCGAGCTGGTATGTCGATCCGGCCTACCGCAACTACGCTCCGTTCCTGACCAAGGTCGCGCAGCGGCACAAGGACGTCACCTATCTCAACATCAGCCCGGCGCCGTGGACCTGGCCGATCATCGAAGCCCAGGGTTTTCGCAATTACTGCCGCGGCATCTTCTTCTCGGTGCCGGCGCTGGCGCGTGCCCCACGCTGGAGCAAGATCGAGGTGATCTCGCAGCACGCCAAGACGATCGACGGGCTCTCCCGGGACGAGACCGAGCTCCTGACGCGGCATGCGCGCTACAATTGCCTCAGCCTCGTCTGCCGCACGCCGAAGGGCACGTTCCCCTTCATCCTGCAGCCGGTCCGCATCCGCCGCGGCTTCATCGCGCCGCCCGCGATGAAGCTGATCTACTGCCGCAGCGCCGCCGAATACGCCGAATGCGCCGGCCGCATCGGCCGGCTGCTGCTGCGGCTCGGCAAGATCTCGGTGGCGGTCGATGCCAACGGCCCGATTCCCGGCCTCGCCGGCATCTACACCGAGCGGCGCGGCCGCAAATATTTTAGGGGTCCGCACCGGCCGCAGCTCGCCGACCTCACGGATACGGAGCTCGTGCTGTACGGGCCGTAGGGGGCAGCGCTCAGCCCACACGCCGGGCTGTCGTCCCGGCCTAGTTGCGCAATTGCGCACTAGGCCGGGACGACACCACGACTTGTTGCGCGCTCGACCAACTCTGGCTTGCAAGCGCCTCAGCATTCGCGCGGACAAGACAAGGTCTCTCCATCGAGAGTCACCCTCCGTAAACTACTGCGCTTAAGGGAATTTTCCCGCCTCTTCGCTACCCTCGGCAGCGGAATTACGTTGCGTTAAGTCTATTGCCCGCCGAGATCATGCCGACCCCATGACATCGACCTGCGACAACGAGCTTGGTGCACGCCGCGAGCAAGGCCCGGAGGCCCTGGTCGCGCTGAGCCAGCTTGCGCTCGATCGCATGGAGCAAGGCGTCTGCGTCTACGATGCCGACAACAGGATCGTGCTGGTCAACCAGCGTTACCTCGCGCTGTTCGACTTGTCGGCCGACATCGTGCGCATCGGCACGAGCTACCGCGAGGTGCTCGCGCACAGTGCGAGCCGCGGCAATTTCCCGGAGAGGGAGCTCGACGCGCTGTATTCGGCGCGGATCGCGCAGATCGCAGGCGGCAAGCCGTTCCGGACCGAGCAGCGGCTGGCGAGCGGCCTCGTCATGTCGCTGGAGCTGAAGCCGCTTCCCGGCGGCGGCTGGATGACGATCTGCGACGACGTCAGCCGCCTCGCCCGGCTCGAGGCGGAATTGCGCGTGCAGACCGAACGCAGCCAGCATGCGCTCGCCAACATGTCGCACGGCCTCATCATGTATGACGCCGACAGCCGCGTCGTCGTCTGCAACGAGCGCTTCCTGAAGCTCTACAATCTCGACCCTGACATCGTGAAGCCCGGCATCGCGCACAGCACGGCCATCGACCACTGGCTCTCGCGCGGCAACATAGCGGGCATGCCGGCGGAGGAATTCCACGTCACCAGGCTCGAGGACGTGCGCGCCAGGAAGGCAAAAACCCTGCTGGTGATGCGCTACGACGGACGGATGGTGCAGGCGGTCTCCCGCTTCCTCCCCGACGGCGGCTGGGTGACAGTGCATGAAGACGTCACCGAGCGGCTGCAATACGAGGAGACGCTGCGGCAGCAGAACTTCATCCTCGACGCGGCTCTGGAGAACATGGCGCACGGGCTCGCCTTCTACGACAGCGACATGCGCCTGCGCGTCTGCAACACCACCTACCGCAAGATCTATCTGCTCTCGCCGGAGGAGACCAGGCCCGGCACGCATCTGGCCGAGCTGATCGAGCGATCGATGACGAACGGCGCGTTCGCCTCGGAATACAGCCCGCAGCAGATCCTGGAAGCCGCCCGTGCACGGATCGCGAGCCGTGACTGCTCGCCGATGCGCCGGCGCATGTCGAACGACACCGTGATCTCGGTCCGCTATTGCGCTCTGGCAGAAGGCGGCTTCGTCGCCACCTATGAGGACATCACCGAGCGCGAGCATGCGGTCGAGGAGCTGAGCGAGCAGTATCGGCGCTTCGATGCGGCGCTGAACAATATGAGCCAGGGCCTGTGCATGCTCGATTCGAGCCTGCGCGTGATCGTCTGTAACCGCCGCTATATCGAGATGTACGGCCTGTCGCCCGACGTGGTGAAGCCGGGCGTCTTGATGCGCGAGATCATGGAGCACAGCTGCGCGCTCGGCATCCACCCGAACATGACCGGCGCCAGGCTCTATGCCGATTATGTCGAGCGGCTGCGCGAGGGCGAGCACACGTTGCACCGCCATTTGAGCGACGGCCGCATCATCAAGCTCAATCACAAGCGGATGGAGCATGGCGGCTGGGTCGTCACCTATGAGGACGTCACTGAGCGCCACAAGGCCCAGGCCCGCGTGGCGCACATGGCGCGGCACGATTCGCTCACCGACCTGCCCAACCGCACCCTGTTCCGCGAGAAGATGGGCGAGGGATTGAACCAGGTGGCGATTGCCGGCGGCGCAATGGCCGTGCTGTGCTTCGACCTCGACAATTTCAAGACCGTCAACGACCGCCTCGGCCATGCCGCCGGCGACCGGCTGCTGCGCTGGGTCGCGGCGCGCCTGAAGGAGAATGTCGGCGAGCACGACACCGTCGCGCGCCTCGGCGGCGATGAGTTCGCCGTGCTCCAGCGCGGCCCGCAACCGCAATCGGCCGAACTGCTCGCCCGTCGCCTGGTCGAGATCATCGGTCACCCGCCGCCGCTGGAAAACCAGGCGATCCATGTCGGCGTCTCCGTCGGCATCGCGATCGCGCCCGATCACGGCTTGGACGCCGACGAGCTGATGAAATGCGCCGACCTTGCGCTGTACCAGGCCAAGGCCAAGGGGCGCGGCGCCTACCAGCTGTTCGAGCCCGAGATGGAGGAAGAGGCGCGCAGCCGGCACGCGCTGGAGCACGATCTGCGCGGCGCGCTGGAGGCCAACCAATTCCATCTGGTGTTCCAGCCGCAGGTGCGGCTCGATTCGTCCGAGCTCACCGGCTTCGAGGCGCTGCTGCGCTGGAAGCATCCCTCGCGCGGCTTGGTCTCGCCCGCCGAGTTCATCCCGATCGCGGAGGAGAACGGGCTGATCGTTCCGATCGGCGAATGGGTGCTGCGCACGGCCTGTGCGACTGCAGCGTCCTGGCCCGACCTCACCGTCGCAGTGAACCTGTCACCGGTGCAATTCCGCTCCCGCGGCCTGGTGACGATGGTCACGAGCGCGCTCGCGGAAGCCGGCCTGCCGCCGCAGCGGCTCGAGCTCGAGGTCACCGAAACCGCGCTGCTCGACGACAGCGAGGCGACGATCGAGATCCTGCACCGGCTGCGCGCCCTTGGCGTCCGCGTCAGCCTCGACGATTTCGGGGTCGGCTATTCCTCGCTGAGCTATTTGCGCAAGTTTCCGTTCGACCGCATCAAGATCGACCGCTCTTTCGTCGGCACGCTCGGCGAAAGCCCGGAAAGCGTCGCCATCGTCCGCACCATCGCCAGCCTCGGCTCCGTGCTCGGCGTCGCGACCACGGCCGAAGGCGTGGAGACCGAGGAGCAACTCGACTTCGTGCGCGAATGCGGCTGCACCGCGGTGCAGGGCTATTATTTCGGCAGGCCGTGCCCCGCGACGGAAGTCGGCCGCACCATCGAGACGCTGAACGCAGTCCGGCGCGTGGCTTAAGGGCTCTAGGCCTCCGCAAATTCCGCCCCTCGGCACACCTCCAAACGACCAATTGTCGCACGTCCCCTTTTCGCGGGGATCGCTCCCTCGCCCCTGCGCGCGGTCTACGCAATACGCTTTTCTTCTCCCATGATTTCGGGGACAATCCCCTCATAACAGCGAGAAACGGCGGTCCAACGAGATCGCCGCGAGGGAGGTATTTCGATGTCGCGATACGGGCTGAAGACGATTGCCTTTGCCGCCATGCACGTTGCGGGCGCATTGCTCGCGACCGCCGCCGGCGCGCAGGACTATCCCACAAAGCCGGTCACGCTGATCGTGCCGTGGCCTGCCGGCGGCTCGACCGACATCTCGATGCGCGCGATCGCCGACAGCGCCTCGAAGGTGCTGGGGCAGCCGATCGTGATCGACAACAAGGCCGGCGGCGGCGGCACGGTCGGTCCTGCGACCATGGCCGCCGCAGCGAAGCCGGACGGCTACACCATCTCGCAGATTCCGATCACCGTGTTCCGCCTGCCCCTGATGCAGGAGGTGTCATGGGATCCGGCGAAGGACTTCACCTATATCATCCACCTCACGGGCTACACGTTCGGCGTGACCACCAGCGCGGAGTCGCAATTCAAGTCGTGGAAGGACGTGGTCGAGTTCGCCAAGGCGAACCCGGGCAAGGTGACCTATGCAACGCCCGGCACCGGCACCTCGCTGCATATCGGCATGGAGCAGATCGCGGCGATGTCCGGCATCAAGCTCACGCAGGTGCCGTTCAAGGGCGGGGCCGAGACCAACGCGGCCGTGCTGGGACAGCACACGATGCTGCAGGCGGATTCGACGGGCTGGCGGCCGCTGGTCGATGCCGGCAAGCTGAAGCTGCTGATGGTATGGACCGGCGCGCGGTCGCCGAACTATCCCGATGTGCCGACGCTGAAGGAGCTCGGCTATCCCATGGTCTATGATTCCCCGTTCGGCATCGCGGGGCCGAAGGGCATGGACCCAAAGATCGTCGCCAAGCTGCACGACGCCTTCAAGAAGGCGGTCGAGGATCCCGCGGTGATCGCCACGCTCGCCAAATACGACATGGTGCCGAACTACAAGAACACCGAGGACTACAAGAAGTTCGTCGTCGAGGTCACGGAATCCGAGCGCAAGGTGATCGACACGCTCGGGCTGGCGAAGAAGTAGAGTTCTGCTGCCACACATGCCGGCGTCATCCTGAGGTGCGAGCCGCGCTTGCGGCTCGCCTCGAAGGATGGATCGGGGCACCGCCGCCCTTCGAGGGCCGATGAAGAAGCGCCCACCTCAGGGTGACGGTGATCGAGAGGTGCTTTGAATGAACGACCAAACCAACGTCAAACTCCGCCTCAACAACTCCGAGCTCTGGGGCGGGCTGATCGGGCTCGCACTCGGCGGCTTTGTGATCTGGTCGGGGCTGAAGCTCAAGCTCGGCACCATCAACGATCCCGGCTCCGGCTATGTGCTGTTCTACACGGGCATCCTGATGTGCGTGTTCGCGGGCTCCATCATCATCTCGGCGATCACCGAGGGCGGACCGACGCTGGCCTCGCGCTGGGAGAACGTGCGCTGGGGCAAGCCGCTCCTCGTCATCGCCTGCCTCACGGCGTTCTCCTTTGCGCTGGAGCCGCTGGGATTCCTGCTGGCGTCGATCCCGTTGATGCTGGCGCTGTTGCGCCTGATCGATCCCGTGCGCTGGACGCTGGCGATCCCGATCGCCGTGCTGGTGCCATCAGGCATGTGGTGGGTGCTCAAGCGCCTGCTGCTGATCCAGCTGCCTTCTGGCCTGTTCGGGATCGGTTGACCGCATGGATACGCTCGCCAATGTCGCGCACGGGTTCGGCGTCGCGCTGACCGGGATCAACCTGCTCTACTGCTTCATCGGCGTCTTCATCGGCACGCTGGTCGGCGTGCTGCCCGGCATCGGACCGATCTCGGCGATGTCGCTGCTGCTGCCCGTGACGCTGTCGGGCACGCCGGAATCCGGCATCATCATGATGGCCGGCATTTATTACGGCTCGATGTATGGCGGCTCGACCACCTCGATCCTGGTCAACATCCCCGGTGAAGCGGCCTCGGTCGTCACCTGCATCGACGGCCACCAGATGGCCAAGCAGGGCCGCGCCGGCCCAGCGCTCGGTATCTCCGCCTTCGGCTCCTTCATCGCCGGCACGTTCGCACTGATTGCCTTGATGCTGGTGGCCCCAAAGCTTGCCAGCATCGCGATCGCGTTCGGCCCGGCCGAGTATTTCAGCCTGATGGTGCTCGGCCTCGTCGTGCTCACCTTCCTCACCCAGGGCTCGATGCCGAAGGCGCTGCTGATGGCCTGCATCGGCGTCGTGCTCGGACTGATCGGGCTCGACAGTATCACGGCGCAGCCGCGCCTCACCTTCGGCCGCATGGAGCTGATCGACGGCATCGGCCTCGTGCCCGTCGTGATGGGCCTGTTCGGCGTCGCCGAGGTGCTGCTCAACACCGAGCAGGCGATCAAGCGCGACATCATCAACGCGAAAATCACGCAACTGTTGCCGACCAAGGCCGATTGGCAGGCCAGCACTGGCCCCGTGGCGCGCGGCACGCTGCTCGGCTTCCTGCTCGGCATTCTGCCGGGCGGCGGCGCGGTGGTGGCCTCGTTCGCGTCCTATGCGCTGGAGAAGCGGCTGTCGAAAACACCGGAGCGTTTCGGCCATGGCGCGATCGAGGGCGTCGCAGGCCCCGAATCCGCCAACAATGCTGCGGCCGGCGGCGCGTTCATTCCGCTGATGACGCTGGGCATCCCGCCGAACGTGGTGATGGCGCTGCTGCTCGGCGCATTCGTCATCCACGGCCTGCAGCCGGGCCCGCTGCTGATCACGCAAAACCCCGGCCTGTTCTGGGGCATCGTCGCCAGCATGTATATCGGCAACGTCATGCTGCTGATCCTGAACCTGCCGATGATCGGCATGTGGGTGCAGCTCTTGAAGCTACCCTACAACATTCTGTTCCCCCTGATCATCCTGTTCACGATCCTCGGCGTGTACTGCTCGAGCAACAACGTGTTCGACGTCTATGTGATGATCGCGTTCGGCATCGTCGGCTATTTCATGCGCAAGCTCGGCTACGAGCCGGCACCGCTGGTGCTCGCCTTCGTGCTCGGGCCGATGCTGGAGAACAATCTGCGCAAGTCGCTGATCCTGTCGCAGGGCGATCTCTGGACCTTCGTGCAGCGGCCGATCTCGGCAGCGTGCCTGACGCTGGCGTTGGCCCTGCTGATCGCGCCGCTGCTGCCCGCGCTGCGCAAGAAGCGCGAGCTAGTGGCATTGGACGAAGGGGCGTGAGGAGATCTCGTAGGGTGGGCAAAGGCGCGCATGCGCCGTGCCCACGATCTCTCTATGGTGGGCACGCTTTCGCTTTGCCCACCCTACGGCGTCTGCGCGAGAGGCGCGGTGCAATCAGCCCTCGCCGGTCCCTTCAAGCCGGTCGCGCAGGGCGCCGATCACGCGATGGGCCGTCTCGATCTCCTTCACTGACAGGCCATCCGCCAGGCCGTTGACCCATGGGCTCTGCAGCCGGCCGGCGGCGTCAAAGACCTGCCTGCCCTTGTCGGTGAGCACGACGAGCTGCGCCCGGCGGTGATGCGGATTGGTCTCGAACGCGACTAGGCCATCGCGCTCGAGATCGTTGACGATCCGCTGCACGTTCTGGCGGTTGGCGCCGAGATTGCGCGCCAGCCAGGCAACCGGCTCCGGACGCTCGGCAGCGACGATCGCCCCCAGAATCTGCCAGCGCGCGCTGGTGAGGCCGAGCGCGGCGACCAGCCGATCACCGGCGGTCAGGAGCAGGCCATTGGCCCGGAACAGCTCGAGAATGAAGCCGGTCAGGGCCTCGCCCGCCGGGGTTCGCTTGGTCCTGCTCATTTGTCGCGATTGTTCCGTATTGACATCATCATGTCAAATGCCTATGTCAGATCTTGTCGAATTGACATGATGATACCAATTACACGGAGTGATGTCATGCCCCAGATGCGCCCGCTCGACCCAGCCTTCCCGATCGACCGCCAGATCGCGCTCGATGCCGGCCCCGTGGTGCTGGTCAACCTGTTCACGCTGGATGCTGCTGATGAACCGAGATTCCTGAAGAACTGGCAGGACGATGCCGCCTTCATGAAGCGACAACCGGGTTTCATCTCGACCCAGTTGCATCGTGCGGTCGGCGAGAGTCCGACCTATCTGAACTACGCGGTCTGGGAGTCCAATGCGCACTTCCGCGCGGCTTTCACCCACCCGGAGTTCCGCGCGAAGATCGCGGACTACCCGGCATCCGCCGTCGCAAGTCCGCATCTGTTCCAGAAGGTCGCAGTGCCGGGTATCTGTGTGGCGTAGGTGCGCTCACGATGGCGGCGGAGAGAGCCGACCCCACGGGAGCAATCGTAGGGTGGGCAATGGCGCACTTGCGCCGTGCCCACCATCTCGCCACGACTACAACAGAAGTCGTGGGCACGCTTCGCTTTGCCCACCCTACGGCATCTCAGCCCGCCGCAGGCAGCGCGCTATCCGCCGCCACGCCCCACGGGCGCTCGGCTGAGGCGAGGCCGATCAGGCGGCCCTGAATGTAGTCGCAGCCCCAGTCGCGCAGCATGTTGGCGGCCTCTTCGTCCTGCACCCATTCGGCGACGGTCTTGATGTCGAGCCGGCGGGCGAGGTCGATCAGGGTGTGCACGAAGGCGCGATCGTCGGCGGAGCGCGTGATGTTCTGCACGAAGGCGCCGTCGATCTTGACGATGTCGACGCCGAGCTTGCGCAGGTTTCGAAACGAGGTGTAGCCGGCGCCGAAATCGTCGATGGCGATGCGGCTGCCGAAATTCTTCAGCCGCGTGACGAAGCCGCGCACGTCATCGATATCCTGGATCGCGACGGTCTCGGTGATCTCGACGATCAGCCGCTCGGCGACCCCGGGATGGGCCAGCATCAGCGATTCAATTCCCGCCCACCAGTCCGGATCCATGGTGGTGTCGGGCGAGATGTTGAGGCTGAGACTGACATCGGGCGCGGCCGCGAGCTCGGCGACCACGAGCTCGAGCACGCGGTGATCGACCAGGCGGATGAGGCCGAGCCGCTCGGCAACCGGCACGATGTCGGGCGCGAGCAGCACCTGGCCGTCGCCCTGGTCCATCCGCACCAGGCATTCGTGGAATGCGCGCTGGCGCGAGACGGCTGCAACCACCGGCTCATAGGCAAGCTTGATGCGGCGCTCGTTCAGCGCGGTGACGATCTCGTCGGTGACGCGGATATTGACGCGGCGCTGCGCATCGCGCGTGGCATCCGGACGCCAGGCCGCAAACGAGCCGGCCCGCCTGCGCTTGGCGGCATCCAGCGTCTCATGGGCGCGATTGACCGCCTCGTCGGTGTTGCGGGCATAGCGCGGCAGGCTGACCGCGCCGATCGAGGCGGTGACCGAGACCGGACCGGATTTCGTCGGCACCACCTCGTCGCGGATGCCGGCGAGGAAACGCTCGGCGGCGACATTCATGTCGTCGATGGTGCAGTTCTTCAGGATCAGGCCGAACTTGTTGCCGGAGAAGCGTCCGAGCACGTCGCCGCCGCGCAGGCGCGCGCGGATGCGTTTGGCGATGTCGAGGATGACCGCGTCGGCAACATCGAAGCCGAAAGCGTCGTTGACGCGGGCGAGGTGATCGATGCCGACCAGCATGAAGGCCGCGGTCGAGCGGAAGCGCGTCGTCTCCTCGATCGCCTCGGCCAGCGCCGCGATCAGATGCGAGCGATTGAGCTCGCCGGTCAGCGGATCGAGCCGGGCCAGCTTGGTCAATTCCTCGTCGCGGGCGTGGCGCTCATTGTTGATGCGGACGGAGCCGATCGCACGCGTCGGGCGGCCATCGGGGCCGGCGAACCAGCGGCCGGTCTCCTCGATCCAGACCACGGGATCGGAGGCGCTCATGCGCACGCCGTACTCGACGCGGTAGGGCGTGCCGTCGGCGCCGTGCACGGGGGAGGTCTGCGCCAGCGCGGCGGTCCGCAGCGACTGCGCGGGCTCGATCAGCTTGGCGAATTCGGCGCCGGTGGCGAGCCGCTCGGCGGGGATGCCGGGGAAGACGGCGCCGACCTGCTCACCCCAGACGATGGCGTCGCTGGCGATGTCCCAGGCGAACACGGCCTGGCCGAGGGCGGTCAGGATGTCGGAGGCTTGCGGCAATGCAGGGGTCAAAATCGCCTCATTTCGGCACAGCGGGAGTCCTGAGCCGGCACAGGATAAAGCCAGATTCGCCTTGGACCCTAGGCAAAGTTGATAAACAATTTGGAAACCACGTTGTGAAGAGAGGGGGGAACCAAACCGGCCCGCCCGGCATAGGCCTTGCGAGTACTGACACGCACCGGCGCCCGCGTCCCGAAACGCGACAATGTCCGCCGGATCAACGGTGATCGCGATGTTGAGTACTGATCGATCGGATGAGGCGGCAGGCGGCATGGGCACGGCCCTGGTGCCGCTGATCCCGACTGTGCAATGGCTCCACAAGGTGCCGCTGCCCCGCCCCGATTCAAGCTTCGTCACCCAGCTGATCCCCAATGCCGAGCACCTGCCCCAGACCAGCCGGCTGCGCCGCGCCTCGTCCGAGGATGCGCGGATGGCCTATGGCAGCAAGCGCCCGCTCGGAAGCGTCACCGCGCGCACGCGGCAGGTGGCTTGATAAGCAGGCGAATTCACTTCACCTCGCCCCGCTTGCGGGAGAGGTCGATCGCGAAGCGATCGGGTGAGGGGGACTCTCCGCGAGTCCAACTCTCACCGTGCCCGCGGAGACTCCCCCTCACCCCAGCCCTCTCCCCGCAAGCGGGGCGAGGGAGCGCACCGACATTGCGGCGACAGACTTAGGTGATCAGCGCGGCGCGTCCGGAGACGACGGCGTGCCGCTGCCCGGCTGCAGATGCGGCGAGGGGATTTCCGGCGAAGGCGGATTCACCGGCTTCGGCGCGGGATGATCCATCAGCACGGATTCGGCGACCGATTGCGCGGAGGGCGCGGGCGGCACCACCGGCGCTGGCTGCGGCGCCGGCACCGGCTCGAACTTCGGCTCGACCACTGCTTCATCGGCCGGCGCTTCGGCCTGGCGCTTGGCCTTGCGCGGCGCCGGCACTGTCGTCTCGGCGACATAGGTGACGCGGCGGCGCGTGCGCTGGGCGATGCCGCCGAGGAAATCGGCCATCGCGAGTAGCACCAGCAGGAAAAAGGTGGAGTTGCCGAATTTGGGCCACATCACGAATTCGGCGGCGGCCGCGCCGAAGATGATCAGCGACAGCAGATGATCCATCAGGAATTTCGAGCCGGGTCGCGCGCCCTTGACCACCTCGAGCAGCAGCAGCACCACGCCGAGCGCGAGCAGGAGATCGGCGAGCGTGACCGGCCAGGTCTCGCCCGTGATCATCGGCACCTTGAACAGCACGTCCGAGAAGGACACGCTGGGCATCAGAAAGGCGATGATGTTGTAGACCGCGAGCGGAATCAGAAGCAGCGGGAAACCGACCATCGGCAAGATGCCTTCTCGATCAAGATATCCAGACAGGACAATGCGGCGGCGAAGCATTCGCTCCGCCGCCGTCACTGCCATATCTCATGGGTTGGCCGACATCAGGCAGGCTCAATCATCCTGCCCGGAGAAAGGTCCTGACTTTAGGACTCTTTCTTCTTCAGGACCTGGCGGCCCTTGTACATGCCGGTCTTGAGGTCGAGATGGTGGGGACGACGGAGCTCGCCGGAGTCCTTGTCTTCCACATAGGTCGGCTTCTTGATGGCGTCTGCCGAGCGGCGCATGCCACGGCGCGACGGCGAGGTTTTTCTTCTCGGAACGGCCATTTCAATATCCTCTAGGGATTGGTGTTATCGGGGCATCGTCCGGGAGGGGACGGCTCAGCACCCGCAATACGAGGCGAGCTGAATGCCGATCAAGGCCGGGCTTATAGAGGAAGGCTGGCCGTAAAGCTAGGCTTTTGGCCCGGAAAATGCGCCCAAAAAGGGCCCGGAATCAGCGATTTTCGCGCCAGCAGGTCACAAGCGAGCTCGCCTGGGCCCGCGCCATATAGGTGGCCGCCAGCCGCCGGACGCCCGGTCCAGGGGTCCGGGCGCTACGTTTGACCGGATTCGGCAGGATCGAGGCCAGCAGCGCAGCCTCCCGGGCCGAGAGATTTTCGGCCGATTTGCCGAAAGCATAGGCGCTGGCCGCTTCGACGCCAAACTGCCCCTGCGGGCCCAGCTCCGCGATATTGAGGTAAATTTCGAGAATCCGGGCCTTGGGCAGCACCAGGTCGATCCACAACGCCAGCGGGAATTCCAGTGCCTTGCGGATGAAATCGCGCCCCTGCCAGAGGAACAGGTTTTTCGCCACCTGCTGGGTGATGGTGGAGGCACCCCGGAAGGCGGTGCCGTCCTCCCGCGCGTCGTCGATCGCCTCGCGCAGCGCGCCCCAATCGATGCCGTGATGCTTGCAGAAATGAGCGTCCTCGGCCGCCACCACCGCGCGCGGCAGATAGGGCGACATATCAGCCAGATCGATCCACTCCCGCTGCATCGGCGCGCCCCGCAAACTGCGCCAGGCCATCAGCGTCGAAACGGGATGTCCGGTGCGGTAGAACGGCGCGATCACATAGGGCGCGAGGACCACGACCGCGAGCACCACCAGCAGGATTTTGACGATGCGCAAATCGACCTTTCCGGCGCAAACTGAACAGCGGCTATGGGCTGGTCCATTAAGTCTGTGATAATTCGGGCCTTTTCCAGCACTTTTTAGGCCTTCCAAACGATTGACTGAGGCGGGCGCATAAAGGATTGTCCCGCCGAATTTTAGTTCTGGAGCCCTTCTTGATGACCGGCACGTCCCCGTCCGATTTCGCCAAACGTCTGGACAAGACCGCTGATGACACCGAAGCCCTGCTCGGGCGCTTGCTGTCGGACGACATCCTGCACGATGAGATCGCTCGGCCCAAGCGACTGATGGACGCAATGCGCTATTCGAGCCTGAACGGCGGCAAGCGCCTGCGGCCGTTCCTGGTGGTCGAAAGCGCAGCGGTGTTCGGCGTGCCGCGCGACGCGGCACTGCTCGTGGGCGCCGCTCTCGAATGCATCCACTGCTACTCGCTGATCCATGACGATCTGCCGGCGATGGACAATTCCGACCTGCGCCGCGGCCGCCCCACCCTGCACAAGCAGACCGACGACGCCACCGCGATCCTCGCCGGCGACGGCCTGCTCACGCTCGCCTTCGACATCGTCACCCGCGACGAAATCCATCGCGACGCCAATGTGCGGCTCTTGCTGACGCGCGCGCTGGCGCGCTGCGCCGGCATCGGCGGCATGGTCGGCGGCCAGATCCTCGATCTCGCCGGCGAAGGCCGCTTCGGCGGCAACGAGCCGATCGATGTCGCCCGCATTCAACAGATGAAGACCGGCGCGCTGCTGCGCTACGGCTGCATCGCCGGCGCGATCCTCGGCCAGGCCTCAAGTGCGGAATATCAGGCGCTCGACGATTACGGCCGCGCGCTCGGCGAAGCGTTCCAGATCGCCGACGATCTGCTCGACGTCGAAGGCGATGCCGCCGCGCTCGGCAAGCCGGCCGGCGCCGATGCCGCGCTCGGCAAGACCACCTTCGTGACCCAGCTCGGCATCGAAGGCGCCAAACAGCGTGTGCGCGATCTGCTCGCGCGGGCCGACAGCGCGGTGTCGATCTTCGGCGATCGCGCTGCCGTGCTGCAAGCCGCCGCGCGCTTCGTCGCCGAGCGGAAGAGCTGACGCAGGATTTTCACCTCTCCCGCTTGCGGGAGAGGCATAGGCCGAGGCGAAGCCTCGGCTATGGCGAAGCGCCGGGTGAGGGCTCTTTCCTCTTGGGGGTTCTCGCTTTTGGAGACACCCTCTCCCCAACCCTCCCCCGCAAGCGGGGGAGGGAGCGCACCTCCGACGCCGCTCACACCGGACGATCCGCATGGAAAAGGAAGATCCCGTCCTCGTCCGCTTCCGCCAGATGTCGCTGCCGGTGCGGCTGATTTATGCGCGGCCGCGGACCTTCATCGCGCTCGCGGCCGGCATCCTTGTTTGCTTGCTGCTGCCGGGCTCGCACCGGCTGGTGACGCGGCTGTTGTTCGGCTGGGATGCACTGATCGCGGTCTATCTCGTGCTGGTCTATGCGATGATGCTGTGCAACGACCATCAGCACATTCGCCGCGCCGCCGCGATGCAGGACGACGGCCGTTTCGTGATCCTGCTGGTGACGGCGACCGGCGCCTTCGCCAGCATTGCGGCGATCGTCTCCGAGCTCGGCACGCCGCATCGCGGGGTGCTGGAGCTGACCATCGCGATCACCACCATCGCGCTGTCATGGGCCGCCGTGCACACGACCTTCGCGCTGCACTACGCGCATGACTACTATCGGAATGCCAAGCCGGGCGGCTTGCAGTTTCCGAGCGGCGACAAGGAAGACCATGCCGACTATTGGGACTTCGTCTATTTCTCGTTCGTGATCGGCATGACCGCGCAGGTCTCCGACGTCGGCATCACCGACAAGACCATCCGTCGCACCGCCACCGCCCACGGCATCGTGTCCTTCATCTACAACACGGCCTTGCTGGCGCTGACGGTGAACATCGCGGCGAGCGCGATCTCGAACTGACGTCGTCCCGGCGAACGCCGGGACGACCCCAACAAGCTCAGTTGCACACCTCGGCATTGGCATCATTGCCGGGGCCGCCGCCGCCGCGATATTCGAGATGGCAGCCGCGGTTGACCGGACGGCAGCCGCCGCTATTGCAGAACACCTGCCCGCCACCCGAACGACGGCCGGCGCCGGCAGCTGCACCGTAGCCGCCTGCAGCTTCGGCCGCCGCACCGCCGGCCTGGCGACGCTGCCGGGCGGGACGCTCATCGGCGGCGTCGCGCTTCGCGGTCGCGGGCTTGGCCGGCTTTGCGGCGCGCTGCTTCTCGCACTCATTGTCGTCGTTGACCGCATAACCCTCGCGGCAGACGATCTTCGTGCACTTGTCGCCGTCGGCCTTGAAGCCGTGCTCGCAGACCAGCGGACAGACGCGCGACGGCTTGGCCTTGACCGCGTCGAGCGCGTCGGTGCTCGCGACCTTCACGTCGAGCTTGGTGCCGGCATAGCGGTTGAACTGCGACAGCGAGCGCTGCGAGGACGTGTTCCAGTTGCCGTCGGCCTGTCCGGAGTAGCAGCCGACCCGGCCAAGCTCGGTCTGTACCGAGCGGCTCAGATCGGCCGGATTGGTCGCCGGCGTCAGTGCGGCAACGTTGGTGCCGGCCTGGCTCGCGGTGCTGGCCGGCGCCGTGCCCGGCGCCGCGGCGGCGAGATTGACGCGCTGCTGCTCGGCGGCGGCCGCCTGCTGCTGCGCCTGCTCCTTCGCCTTCTGCGCGGCGAGCTGTGCCTGCTCGGCGGCCTTTGCATCGGCCGCAGCCTTGGCCTGCGCATCCTTCTGCGCGCCGAGAGCGGCAAGACGATCGCGTTCGGCCTCGGCCTGCTTCGCCTTCTCGATCGCCGCCGCATGGACCTGCTCGGCCTGGATCTTGTCGATCTGTAGCTTGGCGAGGTTCGCATAGAAGCCGTCAGGGTGCTGGGCGAGGAAGGCTTCCCATGCCGGCTTGTTGCCGACCTGGAGCGCAAGCTCGTAGTCGCGGCGCATGTCGGCCTGCGGGTTCGCCACTGGCGCCGCGGGCGCTGCAGCCACCACTTTGACCGGCACCAGCGGGACATCGTCGCCGCCGAGCGAGCCATAGACGAACGGCTCCTGCTTGTTGCTGGTCGACTTCAGCACGTCGTCGCGCACGAAGCCGAACGCGCGGCGGACGTCGAGGCCCGGCGTCGTCAGATGCTTCGACAGCGCGACCGTAAACGGGCTGTTGGCGCCGTCGCCGTCCTGCGCCGTGAAGCCGGCCTTGGCCGAATAGGCGATCAGCGTGTTGGGGCTGGTCGGCTCGACCTGGGCGAGGCCGCGGCCGATGCCGCGCGAGGCGATCGTACGCTTCATGGTCTTGCCGAAGGGATTGTCGCGGCAGGCGTCCAGGATCACCAGACGGAGCTGTTTTGCGGGCTCGACCGCGACCAAGACGCGGTCGAGCGACAGCGCCTCGTCATAGACGTCGGTGTCGCGCTCGAGCCTGGCGTCGACCGGGATCAGATAGTTCGAGCCTTCGACCTCGATGCCGTGGCCGGCATAGTAAACCACGGCAATGTCGGCAGTGCGGGTCGCGTCGGCAAAGTCGCGCAGCACGCGCCGCGTATCCTGGGCGGACAGATCGTGCCGCGAATCGACGACGTCAAAACCGGCCTCCTTCAGCGTCTTCGCCATCACCGCGCCGTCATTGACGGGGTTTGCGAGCGACGGGGCGTGCTGATAGGCCGAGTTAGCGAGCACCAGCGCGACGCGCTTTCCGGCAAAAGCGGGATCAGTGCCGAACAGCAGCGCGGCAGCAAGGAGAAGCGGGCAAAATCTGAGCAGGTTGCGCATGACACGACTTCCGAAGTTCAGGGCCGCCTGGGCCTTTGGGACCGCTTTAGCAGGATCGAGCACTTGCGCTTGTGATGGAGGTCACGAAGGCGGTGTCGACGACAGGCCGAAAGACCCTCTATGTTTGTCGCGCCAGCGCGGTCGGGGTTCGGCGACACGAGCGGCGGGCCGGGTTCCCCTAGGAATCCCCGATATGCCCCCGATACTGCGGCAGATCGTCGGTAATCTCGTGCCAGGGCGCCTTCGAGCCGACGAAAATATGGGCGCTCGGCCGGATCGAGGGGGCATCGACCAGGGTTCCCATGGCGACATGGACCCATTTCCCCTCACGCACCCGGGAATAAAGCAGCGAGCCGCAGCGGGCGCAGTGGGCGTCATGGGTGGTGTCGTCCCCGAAAATAAGCCGCTGGTCGTCGCCCCGGACGATGCGGAGCTTCTCTTGCGCGATGCCGGCGAACGGCTTGAAGGCGGAGCCGGTGGTGCGGCGGCAGTTCGAACAGTGGCAGTTCAACGCGTAGGAGAACGCGTCGGCCACCTCGAAGCGCACGGTGCGGCAATAGCATTCGCCGGTCAGGATACGAGCGTTCGAATTTTCTGATCCGGTCATGGCGACGCCCTCGCGCAAATGGCTGACACACCCATAGCGCATTTCGAAGTGTACGACTAAGTTCCGTCCAAGCCATCGTGCAAAGGGATGACCCATGAGCCAGAACCGTTCGAGCGTCGAAGCCGTCGTGCAATCCTATTTTGACGGGCTCTATGAGGGTGATGCCGAAAAGCTCGGCGCCATCTTCCATCCCTCCGCCGATTTGCGCTGGGTCGAGAAGGGCGAATTGCAGGTGCTGACGGTGCCCGATTGGCTCGACCGCGTGCGCAAGCGCCCCTCCGGCAAGGCCGAAGGCAAGCCGCGCGAGGATTTCATCGTCACCATCGACCGCTCCGACGATAAGACCGCCTTCATCAAGGTGCGCTGCCAGCTGCCGCCGCGCTATTTCACCGACTATCTGGTGGCGATGAAGCTCGCAGACGGCTGGCAGATCGTGTCGAAATCGTACAGGTATGACCTGAAGGAGTGAGGGGCGCGCGTTGATGCGCTCCCTCTCCCCGTTCTTACGGGGGCGCGACGAGCTACGCTCGCGCTGAGAGGGTTGGGGTGAGGGGCTGCTTCCGCAAACAAAGTGACAGTTGGACTCGTGGAGAGTCCCCCTCACCCGCCGCGCTTTTCGCGTCGGCCTCTCCCCGCAAGCGGGAGGGCAATCGCATATGGCTTTTGGCAGCGCCTGACCGCACGCCTCGTCCTTCGAGACGACCGCTACGCGGTCTCCTCAGGATGAGGCTAAGCAGCATCGTGCCCGTTGATACTGCCGCCACGCATTCAGTCCTCATCCTGAGGGCCCGCCGTAGGCGGGCGTCTCGAAGGATGGGTCGCAGGCGAGCTGTCCGCCACGTTTTTCTTCATATGCGATAGCCCTACCGCAAGCGGGGAGAGGCGAAGAAAGGAAAGTCCCTCATGCTGCTCGACCGCCGCTCCCTGCTCGCCTCGCTCTGCTGGATGGCAGCTTCTCCCGCGCTTGCCGCGGAGGCGCCGCCTGAACTCGAAACCTACGAGCGCGACAGCGGCGGGCGGATCGGGCTCTATGCGGAGAATCTCGCAACCGGCAAGAAGCTCGCCTGGCGTGCCGACGAGCGGTTCGTCATGTGCTCGACATTCAAGGCGTCGCTGGCGGCCTGCGTGCTGGCGCGGGTCGATCGCGGCGAGGAGCAGCTTGCGGCGACGATCGCTTACGGCCAGGCCGACCTGCTCGACTACGCGCCGGTCGCCAAGCAAAATCTCGCGGCCGGCAAGATGGCGGTCGCCGAGATGTGCAAGGCGATCGTCGAGCTCAGCGACAACACCTGCGCCAATCTGCTGCTGGCGCGGATCGGCGGGCCGGCCGCCCTCACGGCGTTCTGGCGGTCGCTCGGTGACACCACCTCGCGGCTCGACCATAACGAGCCCGAGCTCAACCGCTCCCCGCCCGGCAATCCCCAGGACACCACGACGCCGGCGGCGATGGCGAACAATCTGCGCCGGCTGGTGCTGGGCGAAGCCTTGTCGGCGCAATCGCGCGTTCAGCTCACCGACTGGATGGTGAACTGCAAGACCGGCGCAAACCGGCTGCGTGGCGGCCTGCCGGCGGACTGGAGGATCGGCGACAAGACCGGCAACAACGGCAAGGATGCGTCGGGCGATATCGCGGTCGTCTGGCCCAAGCCGGATGCGCCGATCCTGATCGCGGCCTATACCCAGGGCGGCTCGCCGAATGCCGCGCAGATCGCGGCCGTATTTGCCCGCATCGGACGCATGGTGGCGGAGCGGCTGGCATAAGGTCACCGCATTGACCTCTTGGCCGCTTCTGGGCGAAGACAGGCCATGATCGCAGCGAAATTCCAAACCTTCCTCATCCTGCTCGCGGTGCTGGCGGGCACCGCGCTGGTCGCCCGCCGTTTCAACATCGCTCCTGCGATCCTGCTGATGCTCTCCGGCGTCGGCCTCGCCTTCGTGCCGGGCATGCCGCCGGTCGAGCTGCCGCCGGAACTGGTGCTGCTGATGGTGCTGCCGCCGCTGATCTATTCGGCGAGCGTCGCCATGAGCTGGCGCGAGTTCAGGAACAATCTGCGCCCGATCGTGCTGCTCGCGGTCGGCGCGGTGATCTTCACCGCGGCGCTGGTGGCGGCGGCCACGCATTATCTGATCGGCCTGCCCTTGACCGTGGGCTTCCTGCTCGGGGCCATCGTCGCGCCGCCCGACGTGGTGGCGCCGCTCGCGATCGCGCGCCGCCTGAACATGCCGCGCCGGCTGCTGGTCATCCTCGAAGGCGAAGGGCTCGCCAACGATGCCACCGCACTGATCCTCTACCGCTTCGCGCTCGCCGCCATCATGATCGGACATTTCTCGCTGCCGCTGGCGGCCGGCGAGTTCCTGCTGATCGTTGCCAGCGAGATCGCCTTCGGCATCGGCGTCGGCTGGCTCTCCCTCCGCTTCCGCAAATGGTCCAGGGATCCCCAGGTCGAGCTGACGCTGTCGCTGATCACGCCCTATGTCTCCTACTGGCTGCCCGAGCATGTCGGCGGCTCCGGCGTGATCGCGACCGTGGCCTGCGGCCTCTATGTGAGCTGGAACGGCCCGCTGCTGATCTCCTCGGCGACACGCCTGCAAGGCATCTTCTTCTGGGACCTCATCATCTACCTGATCGAGGGCCTGCTGTTCCTGCTCACCGGCTTCCAGATGCGCGCGCTGTACGAGAAGTCGAAGGCCTTCCCGCTCGACGACATCCTGATCGCGACCGCCGTCGTTCTGACGATCATCGTGACCGCGCGCTTTGCCTGGCTCTATCCCGCGACCTATCTGCCGCGGATCCTCTCCAGGTCGCTGCGCGAGCGCGATCCGTCGCCGCCATGGCAATGGCCGTTCGTGCTCGCCTTCACCGGCGTGCGCGGCGCGGTGTCGCTCGCGGCCGCACTCGCGCTGCCGTTCACGCTGCCTGATGGCACAGCCTTCCCCTATCGCGACCTGATCCTGTTCGTCGCCTTCGGCGTCATCTTCGTGACGCTGATCGGCGTCGGCCTGACGCTGCCGCCCGTGGTGCGCTGGCTCGGCGTCGCCGATGCCGGCCGCACCGAGCATGTCGCCGAGCACGAGGCCGAGATCGCCGCGCGCCGCCAGGCGCTCGAGGCCGCGCTGAAGTCGCTCGATGCGTTGACCGCGGAAAAGGAAATCTCCGACGAGGTGATGCGGCTCCTGCGCGCCCGCCACGAGATCCGCGTCAACCAGCTGCCGGATTCACTCGATCCCACCCATCACGACGTCTCCGCCGCCGGGACCGCGCTGACCCGCAACCTGATCGACGCCGAGCGCAAATTCATCCACGACCTCCTGCGCGACGGCCAGATCACCGACGAGACGAGGCGGCGGATCGAGCGAGACCTGGATCTGGAAGAGGCGAGTTTGGCAAACCGGGAGTATCGGGGCGGGCCGCTGTAGCGCTGTCGCCACAATCGATCGTCGTCCTGGACAAGCGAGCGGAGCGAGCGCTGATCCAGGACCCATTACCACAGGATTGGGTTTGGCGAAGACTCGCGGTTGTCACTTCGCAACACGACTTCTCATCGGGGTAATGGGTCCTGGCTTTCGCCAGGACGACGACGGTGGATATCTTCGCCAGCTACCAATGCTACCGCCTCTCGCAAAACTCCCCGACTGCCGCCGCCACGGCCCCTGCAATCAGCTCCTGCCGCTCCGCCGAATTCATCTCCATCTCCTCGTCGCGATTGATGATGGAGCCGGCTTCGAGCAGCACGGCGGCGCTTCTCGTTCGCGACAGCACGACGAGACCGTCATAGCGGTAGACGCCGACATCCTTGTCGAGCAACTGGCGCCGGTAGCGGCCCATCACCGGCAAGGTGTATTGGCTGGCGTAATGCAAGCCCTGCTCCTTCAGCCGTCGGCCGATCAACCGGGCCAACTTCAGGCTGGTGGTGAAGTGCGGATTGCGCTCGGAGACGAACAGCGAGTGGCCCGAAAATCGATCGCTGAAATAGCTCGTCGCACCGTCGAATTCCCAGGTGTCGAGCAGCTTGTCCGGCACCGAATCGTGATGAACCGACAGGAAGAGATCGGCCCGGCCGTCATTCGCGGCACTGACGCGCTTGAACAGGCTCGGCCGCGCCTTGCCGTCCGTGACGAGCAGGCGGGTTGCGGCAAAGCCCTCGGACTTGAGTTTCTCCGTGATGAGCCGTGCGAGCCGGAAGTTGAAGCCGAACTCCGGATCATTGCGCGCGCTCAGTGCGCCATAGGAGTCCGGGGTGTGACCGACATCCACGACGATCCGGAATTTCGGCGCCTCGCATTTGGCCGGAGATTGCGGCGGCCTGGATTTCGCAATCTTTCGCGCGGCAGCGGCGTGACCCTTGTCAACAACAGCAAGCGACGACAGCAGGATCGACGCGATGAGCGGCGCAACGAGAGCTGCGATGATGATGCTGCGCGATCGCCTCAAGCGCTACTCCGCTGCCGCGATTCGTGGCCGGCCGACGAAGCCGGCGGCGTCACCGAAACGTTCCAGCATCACCGCGGGCATGTCCTTGGCCCTACCGGAGACGCAGGCCCCGGAGCGCACCGCATATCGATCCTGATGCGCGGCCTGCGGCGGAGGCTCGCCCCGCTGGAGCGCGCGCGCCAGATCCATCACGGTTTTGCGGAAATGCATGATGCCGAGATCGGTCGGCCCGAGATGCTCGCGGGTGCGGTCGGCGATCGGACCCTGGCTATCCTGCACGGCGGCGTCCTGCTCCGACACACCCTTGATGCCGGTGTAGCTCCTGGTCTTCTGAAGCTTGCGGTCGATCAGGTAGTCGTTGCCCTTGTGGCGCAGCGGCACGTAATTGTCGTCGACCTCCGCGATCACGCCGTTGCCGCGATCAAAGACGTCGCGCTCGGCCTGCGTCAGCGGCCGCTCCGGATTCCAGGCATAGGTATAGATCCAGCAATTGGTGTCGGTGACAGGCACGAAGGTCTGGCCAAAGATGTTCTCGCCCGGCATCGCGCTCGGCGCGTAGGCATGGAACGGCATCAAAAACTGCGCGATGCGCCAGTAGATGTTGTCGCTGCCGGTGAGCCGGCCGCCGGCAATCGTCAGCCCCGCCTCGTGCGGAGTGATCTTGATCACGGGGCGCGGGTCCTCTGCGATCCAGCGCATGTGGTCGTTGTTCATGCGCACGAGCGGATTCACAAAATGCTTCTTGATGTCCAGGATCTCGTCCTCCTCCTTGTCGAAGGAGAGATGGGCAAAGGTGAAATGCGCCGTGTCGATCGAGCCTTCCAGCGCCTGCACCCAGTTGCAGTCCTGCCATTTCTTGCTGACGTAGCGGTACGAAGCAGGCAACAACGCCATTTCGAGGTCGGGCAATTCGGGCATGGCCTCGGCCGGGCCCATATAGGCCCAGATCATCTCGCCCCATTCGCGCACCGGATAGGACTTGATGCGGATCAGATCCTTCGCGTTGAGGTCGGGATAGGAGGTCGGCGTGTCCACACATCGACCGTCGGTGTCGAACTTCCAGCCGTGATAGACGCAGCGGATGCCGCATTCCTCGTTCCGCCCGAGCCAGAGATTGGCGCCGCGATGCGGGCAGTACTGGTCGATGACACCCACGGCGCCGCGCGTGTCGCGGAAGGCGAGCAGCTCCTCGCCAAGCACGATGATCTTCTTCGGTTCGCCGTCGGGCTCCGGGAGTTCGTTGGAGAGAAGCACCGGGATCCAGAAGCGGCGCAGCAGCTCGCCCATGCCCGTTCCAGGGCCGGATTCGGTCAGGAACTTGTTGTCCTCGGCGCGGAGCATGGCGTGACCCCCGGGAGCTTTGTTTTTGATTTTGGGCGAGATTGGCGCAGGTCGTGGAGAGCGTCAACGTGGGTGAGTAACCGGGAGGCTCGGCGGCAATCTGGTCACAATTGTCATCCCCGCGCAGGCGGGGATTCCAGTACGCCGCGTATTCAATTCCATCACTGATGCCTCTGGGATACTGGACCGTCGGCGGCGGACAGATGACACCGGATATGGGTTTGCATTCTCGCGACGCACCGCGTCCAGAATGACCTCACTTCTGTAAAACGAAATACTTTCCGTTTCAGGGCTCGACCTGATGTCTGCACCAGAAGTGACTTGCCCGTGGTTGTTTGTCGCACTCAACCATCATTGCGCGCGCAGCAACGGGCGAGGACCTACACTAGCTAGTCGCTTGCCTTCACCGTCGCCCGCGCACCGGAATCCGTAAGAAAGCCCCGGCGGGCCGGCACTTTCTTGTTTTCTCAGTATCGCGCGCTCGCCATTCGAGACCCTACAATCACTCCTTGTATCTCCCCCTGCCATTCGCGCAGGACGGGACGCATTTTCCGCTACCGTTGCTATCGGGTGACAGACGAAGCCGTGTCAGTTGGTAATCTAGTGCATCACGCCTTTTTGACTGAAGGGAATCTCGTCGTGAAGAAACTCGCGCTGGCCGTTGCAGCTGCCTCGGTCCTATTCACTTGCGCCGCTGCGGCCGCGGACCTCGGCGCCCGCCCCTACACCAAGGCTCCATCACCGGTCGTTGTCGCTTGGAGTTGGACCGGGTTCTACGTGGGAGGCAACATCGGCGGTCACTGGGGAGACGATCGAATCACTCCCGCTGCGAATCCGGTTGCTTGGGGAGTAGCCGGGGCCGCCGATTTGAACGCTTTCACCCGAACTAATTTGCACCCTCAGGGGGTGATTGGCGGTGTGCAGGCTGGCTACAATTGGCAAACTAGCAACGCTGTTTTTGGTATTGAAGCTGATGCCAACTGGGCCGATGGTACGGCGACCCGAGTTCAGGTCCCTCCAGTCGGATTTCTGGTCATCAATCCCCTCGACGTCATGACCAATTCGAGCAAGCTAACATTCCTGGGAACAGTCCGCGGAAGATTGGGTTGGGCGGCGGCTGATGCACTCTTTTATGTCACTGGCGGTTTGGCTGTAGGAAACCTGAAGACGACCGATACATTTTGCTCGTTCGGCGCGCCTTGCATTGATCCCGGCGATCTTGGCGTCGTGAACTCTTCAGTGACCCGAGCTGGCTGGACGGTTGGCGGCGGCATCGAGTATCACGTTGCTGGAAATTGGACGGTCAAAGCTGAATATCTCTATGTCGACCTCGGATCGTACGCGACAAGCATTCCCGGGTGCGCAAATTGCCTTCCCGGCGCGGACATCACGGTCAATCACAAGTTCACAGATCAGATTGCCCGCGTCGGCGTGAACTACAAGTTCGGCGGCCCGATCGTTGCCAGATACTGAGCGGCGCTTTCCCGCGACAATCAAAGGCCCCGGCATCGTCTGGGGCTTTTTCTTTTTCAACGCGGGCTGACCGAACGTCGACCGCTCACACCGGCCGCTCCCCCTTCACCGTCACGCGCGTGCCCGAGCGCGTATGCGGCCAGTAGTCCCACATCGCGCGGTGCTGGGTGCAGCGGTTGTCCCAGAACGCGATGGCGTTCTCGGTCCAGCGGAAGCGGCATTGGAATAATGGGTTTTCGGCGTGCTGGTAGAGATAGGCGAGCATCGCGTCGCTCTCGTCGCGCGGGATGCCGTTGATGTGACGGGTGAAGCCGCGATTGACGTAGAGCGCCTTTCTGCCGGTGACCGGATGCGTACGGACCACCGGATGCTCGGCGTTCGGATAGGACGGACGATCGGCGACGCCATAGTTCGCATAGAGGCCGCGATAGATCGGCTCGCCGTCATGCAGCGCGGTCAGGCCGTCGAGATAGGCCTTCATGCGCTCCGACAGCGCCTCATAGGCCGCGTACATATTGGCGAACAGCGTGTCACCGCCGCGTGGCGGGCACTGCTTGATGTAGAGGATTGAGCCCATCGGCGGTTCGAGATCGCAGGACACGTCGGAGTGCCAGCCCTCGCCGTTGGCGCGCAGCGAGTTCTTGTCGGCGTAGATCTTCATCAGCGCCGGGTCTTCGTCCTCATGGGGAGCTGCGGGATGGAAATGCAGTTCGCCGAACTTGCGGCCAAAGGCGAGATGCTGCTGCGGCGTGATGTGCTGGTCGCGAAAGAAGATGACGAGGTTTTCGGCGAGCGCGCGGTGGATCTCGTCCATCTGCCGGTTGGAGCGGGTGTCATCGGAGACGAGCTTGCCAATGTCGACGCCGGAGATTTCCGCACCGATGATGGGAGTGAGCTTTTCGACCGCGATGGTCTCATAGGGTGCGCCGTCGTCAGCGGTGTGGCGATAGCGCGGGCCCTGCTTGCCGGCGAGTGAGCTCATGGCGTGTCTCCCGATCGTTGTTGATTGGAGACATCGTAACGCGCGGTGGCAGATACGCAATCTGCACCGCAAGCACAGCCGTCGTCCCGGACAAGCGCAAGCGTAGATCCGGGACCCATAGCCACAGGATTGGGTTTGGCGAAGACTCGGAGTGACAGCCCGTCGTAACCACACAGTCCTCTGGTTATGGGTCCCGGATCTGCGCGCGCTTGAGGCGCGCTTGTCCGGGACGACGGAGTTGCGTGAGGCGCGAGCGGAGTAAAATTACTCCGCCGCGGGCGCCGGCACCTTGGCGCCCTGGCCGTAGCGCTGGTCGATGTAGTCGATCACCAGCGCCTTGAAGTCGGCGGAGATGGTGGGCCCTCGCAGCGTGCGGAACTTCTTGCCGTCGACGAAGACGGGCGCGGCCGGCGCTTCGCCGGTGCCCGGGAGCGAGATGCCGATATTGGCATGCTTGGATTCGCCGGGGCCGTTGACGATGCAGCCCATCACCGCGACGTTGAGCTCTTCGACGCCGGGATATTTCGTCTTCCAGGTCGGCATCTCGTCGCGGATGAAATCCTGGATCGAGCGCGCCAGCTCCTGGAATGTGGTCGAGGTGGTGCGGCCGCAGCCGGGGCACGCCGCAACCAGCGGCACGAAAGTGCGGAAGCCCATGGTCTGCAAGAGCTCCTGGCCGACCTGCACCTCACGGGTGCGGTCGCCGCCGGGCTCCGGCGTCAGTGAGATGCGGATGGTGTCGCCGATGCCCTGCTGCAGGAGGATACCGAGCGCGGCCGAGGACGCCACGATGCCCTTCGAGCCCATGCCGGCTTCGGTCAGGCCGAGATGGATGGCGTAGTCGGAACGGGACGCGAGATCCTGATAGACCGCGATGAGGTCCTGCACCGCCGAGACTTTTGCCGAGAGGATGATGCGGTCCTTGGGCATGCCGAGCTCTTCGGCGCGCGCGGCCGAGAGCAGCGCGGACTGCACCATGGCCTCGCGTGTCACCGCGCGCACGTCACGCGGATTCGGCGAAGCGGCGTTCTCGTCCATCAGCTTGGTGAGCAGCTCCTGGTCGAGCGAGCCCCAATTGGCGCCGATGCGGACCGGCTTGCTGTTCTTGTTCGCGATCTCGATGATGTCGGCGAACTGGGTGTCGCGCTTGTCCTTGAAGCCGACATTGCCGGGATTGATGCGGTATTTGGCAAGCGCCTCGGCGCAGGCCGGATAGGCCGCGAGCAGCTTGTGACCGATATAGTGGAAGTCGCCGATCAGGGGCGTGGTGATGCCGCGCTTGGCGAGGCCGTCGCGGATGTGCGGGACGGCGGCTGCGGCCTCCTCGCGGTCCACGGTGATGCGGACCATTTCGGAGCCGGCGCGCGCGAGCGCTGCGACCTGGGCGATGGTGCCGTCGATATCGGCGGTGTCAGTGTTGGTCATCGACTGCACGACGATCGGCGCGCCGCCGCCCACGGCGACGTTGCCAACCTTGACCTGGGTGGTCCTGTGCCGGGGCGCGGGGCCCGCGATGTCTGAATCGAGAGGGTTTTCGAGCTTGTTCATGGCGTCCAAATATCAGGTTTTGGTGACGTTCAGCAATGCATCGCGCGGCGCCGCAGCCGTTTGGCTCGGACGGTTAACCAGAAAAAGCCCAGCAATTACAAGGACCGCGGCGGCCCCGAATGTCAGGCTCAAGGTGTCGTGCATGATGAAATAGCTACCCACCACGCCAAACAAAGGGGTGATGAAGGTAAAAGCGGACAATTTGCTGGCCGAATAGGCCTTCACCAGCGCGAACCAAAGCGTGAACGTGGTTCCCACCACCCAGATCGCCTGGAACGCCATCAGTCCGAGCGACAGCGGCGACGGGGTGTGGGTGATGGTCTCGCCGAACAGCAAAGCCGCGCTACCCAGGATCGGGATCGAGGTCGCGACCTGGTAGCCCAGCGCCTTCTCGGGCGCGGCGAAGCGCAGCCGTGTGCCCTTGGCGACCAGCGTCGTCGCCGCCCACAGCCCGGCGCCGCCGACGATCAGGAGGTCGCCGAGCAGGACATGCGCATCGACATTGGGCTGCGGCACGCCGATCGCGAGCGCGACGCCGGCAAAGCTGATGGCAAGACCCAGCCATTGCGAGGCGCCAAGCCGCTCGCCGAGCACCTGATAGGAGCCGAGCGCCACGAAGAACGGGGCGGTGTAGAGGAACACCACCGCGCGCGAGGCCGAAGTGAGGCGCAGGCCTTGGAAGATCAGCACGAACTCGATGCCGAACATCAGCCCTGCGATCAGGCCGGCCTTCCATGTCCCGTCGCGCTCGAAGAACTTCACGCCACGCAACGTGCCGATGATGAACAGCACCGGCAGCGCGCCCATCGAGCGGATCATTGCCTGCAGCATCGGCGGGATGTCCGGCAGCACCAGCTTCACCGCGATCTGGTTGAATCCCCAGGTCAGGCACAGCATGAGCATCAGGGCGATGGCGCCGGCGCTGAGAGGACGGCCGGCGGACGATATGGCTTGAGGTGCGGACATTTCTTCCCAAAAATCCGGCTTTGCGCCGTTATTGCTTCAAGACATTTTCTGACAATGGGCGCAGATGCCCGTGATCTCCACCACAGACAGCTTGGGCGCAAAGCCTGAGCTGCGCGCCGCGGCGTTGAGGTCCTTCGCAAAGGATGCCGACGGAATTTCACCGACGAGGCCACAGCGCTCGCAGATCAGGAACGCCACCGCCGAGGTCGCGTCATGGTCATGGGCGGCACAGGCCAGATAGGCGTTGCGGCTCTCGATGCGGTGCACGAGGCCGTTGGCCATCAAGAAATCGAGAGCACGATAGACCGTGATCGGCGCCGGCCGCGCCATCGACTTGGCGAGTTCGTCGATCACCTCATAGGCGCCAAGCGGGCGATGGCTGGAAAGCAAGGCTCCCAGCACTTGGCGGCGGATCGGCGTGAATTTCTGCGCGCGCTGCTCGCAAACTTCCTCGGCATGCGCGAGCGCGTCCGCGGTGCAGCGGCCGTGATCGTGGTCAGGCGCGGGAAATGCCGGCTTTGCGAGGGTCATGCGGCCTGCGTTCTAGCATTTCGGCGATGGAACCCAAAGCATCACGGGCGGCGGGCTGCCAGCCATGCTCTCGCCGCGGGACTGCGTCGCGATAATCCGCCACGAAATAATCATAAGCTTGCTTATAGTATCTCAAGCTTATTGGAGACAAAGCTCATGACCCGCGGGTCCGTGGACCAGAACTTCCTGTTTACGCTCGCCGAGCTTTACCGCCTGTTGCGCGTTTATGCCGACAAGGAGGCCTCGCGCTTCGGCATCACCCGTGCGCAATGGGCGGTGCTGGCCAAAGTCGAGCGCAGCGAGGGCATGAAGCAGTCGGAACTCGCCGAGCTGCTCGAGGTGCAGCCGATCACGCTGACGCGCCTTATCGACAAGCTCTGCGACAGCGACTGGATCGAGCGCCGCAGCGACGCCTCGGACCGCCGCGTCAAGCGCCTCTATCTCAAGAAGGCCGGCCGGCAATTGCTGGGACGGATGAGCGGGCTGAGGTCCGAAATCACGGCCAACGCGCTCGAGGGCATCAGCCCGGCGGACGCCCACCGTCTCCTCACCCAACTCGAAACAATCAAGGAAAACGTGCGTAACGCGGCCCAGACATCAGGCGCGGAACAAGCGCGTAAGGAGCAGCGCTATGGCTGATCAGGTTCTCAAGTTCCAGCCCGAGCAGAAGAACGACAGCGGCAAGCCCACCAAGAAGGCCGGCACCGATCCGCGCCGCCGCGTGCTGGCCGGCCTGCGCCGCTATCGCCGCTTCCTGCTGATGGTCGTGCTGCCTGTGATCGCCGCCATCAGCGGCGTCACCTTCTATCTCCACGGCGGACGCTATGTCGGCACCGACGATGCCTATGTCGGCGCGCAGAAGGTGCTGGTGACGCCCGACATCTCCGGCAAGATCGAGAAGGTCGTCGTCCGCGAAGGCCAGCTCGTCAAGCAGGGCGACGTGCTGTTCGAGATCGATCCCGTGCCGTTCCGCCTCGCGGTGGACGAGGCCAGGGCGCAGCTGCTGCAGGCGCAGACGACCTATGACAACCTTCGCGCCAACATCAAGATCTACGGCGACATGCTCAATCTCGCCCAGCAGGGCGTCGACCTCAAGCAGCGCGACGTCGAGCGCAAGCAGGCGCTGGTCAAGAACAGCTTTGGCTCGCAGCTCGACCTCGACAACGCCTCGAACGCGCTGGTCACGTCGGGCTCGATCGCGCAATACGTCAGGCAGCAGATCTCGACCGCCAAGACGCAACTGCTCGGCGACACCGATCTGCCGCTGGAGAAATTCCCGCCCTACGCGCAGGCCAAATCCAAGCTCGAAAACGCCGAGCGCAATCTCGACCACACCGTGGTGCGAGCCTCGATGGGCGGTGTCGCGGCGCAGGTCGAGCAGATCCAGCTCGGACGCTATGTGGCGGCCGGCACGGCGGTGTTCTCGATCGTCGATATCGCCCATCCCTGGGTCGACGCCAATCCGAAGGAGAGCGACCTCACCTATGTCACCGAGGGCCAGCCGGTGACGCTCGAGGTCGACGCGTTCCCGAACCATGTCTTCAAGGGCAAGATCGGTTCGCTCTCGCCCGGCACCGGCGCGCAGTTCGCGATCCTGCCGCCGCAGAACGCCACCGGCAATTTCGTCAAGGTGGTGCAGCGCCTGCCGATCCGCATCTATTTCGACGAGACCGACAAATACGTACGGAAGCTGAAGGCCGGCATGAGCGTCTATGCCACCATCGACACCGGCCACCAGCGCTCGCTCGCCGGCCTGCTCGGCCTGTCCGCGACCGCGGGCCAGGACAAAGATTAAGACAAAGACTAAGGATCTGCCGCGATGTCCGGCCCCAATGCCAGCCTGATGGTCCCCGGCCTGCGCCGGAACATGGTGACGATCTGCGCCATGACCGCGACCATCATGCAGGCGCTGGACACCACCATCGCCAACGTCGCGCTGCCCTACATGCAGGGCACGCTGTCGGCCTCGCAGGACCAGATCAACTGGGTGCTGACCTCCTACATCGTCGCCGCGGCGATCATGACGGCGCCGGTGGGCTGGATCGCCAACCGCTTCGGCCGCAAGCGTATCTTCATCATCTGCTCGGCCGGCTTCACTATGGCGTCCGTGCTGTGCGGTCTGGCGCAGGACATCAACCAGATGGTGCTGTTCCGCCTGCTGCAAGGCGTGTTCGGCGCGGCGCTGGTGCCGCTGTCGCAGTCGGTCATGCTCGATTACTACACGCTCCAGGAGCGCGCCAAGGCGATGTCGATCTGGGGCATGGGCGTGATGATGGGCCCGATCATGGGCCCCTCTCTCGGCGCCTGGCTGACCGAGACCTATTCCTGGCACTGGGTGTTCTTCGTCAATTTGCCGTTCGGCGCGATCACCGTGCTGGGACTGATCGTCTTCATGGACGAGACCGAGAAGAACCTCAGCCTCAAGTTCGACTGGCTCGGTTTCGCTGCGCTGGCGATCGCGATCGGCTCGCTGCAGCTCGCGCTCGACCGCGGCGAGCAGCTCGGCTGGCTGGAATCCAACGAGATCATCGCGGAATTCATCGTCTCGGCCGTCGCCTTCTACTTCTTCCTCGCGCACTCCTTCACGACGTCGACGCCGTTCATCCGCTTTGCACTGTTTCGGGATCGCAACTTCGTCACCGGCTGCGTGTTCATGGTCGTGATGGGCCTCGTGCTGTTCTCCACCATGGCGCTGGCCTCGCCCTACATGCAGAACGTGATCGGCTATCCCATCATCACCGCCGGCCTGCTGCTGGCGAGCCGCGGTTTCGGCACCTTCTTCGCCATGATGCTGGTCGGCCGCATGATGCGCTATTTCGAGGCACGTACGCTGATCATCACCGGCCTCACTCTGACCGCGGGCTCGCTGTTCCAGATGACCGGCTGGACCGACCTGACCCAGGTGCCGGAGATCGTGACCGTCAGCATCATCCAGGGTTTTGGCTTCGGTCTCGTCTTCGTGCCGCTTTCGACGGTGGCGTTCCTGACCCTGCCGAACCAACTGCGCACCGACGGCGCCGCCATGCTGACCCTGATGCGCAATGTCGCAAGCTCGGTCGGCATTTCGGTCGTCATCGCCGAGCTGACTCAGGGCACGCGGCGGACCTATGCGATCCTGTCCGAGCACATCAACCCGTTCAACCACGCACTGCAAATGCCCGACGTGCGCGGCATCATCAACCTCTCCACCGACGCCGGCCGCGCCATGGCCGACCGGATGGTCGGCGTGCAGGCACAGATCATCGCCTTCGCCCACGACTACATGCTGGTGATGATCTTCATCCTCTGCACCATCCCGCTGGCGCTGATGATCGGCTCGACCAAGGCCACCCTGCGCAAACAGGCGGCGGGGCCGGAACATGCGGTGATGGAGTAGGCACGCTCGCTCTCCGCCGTCGTCCTGGACAAGCGAAGCGCAGATCCAGGACCCATTACCACCTGATGGAGTTTGGCGAAGGCTCGCGGTTACCAGCTCGTGCCACAACCACGCCCTGGGGTAATGGGTCCTGGCTTTCGCCCATGGGCGCTAAAATAGTTGCATTGCTTGATAGCGACGTTTTCGTCTTGGTGGTTCGTGTAGATGCCGTCCGAGCGTGGAGCGAAGTCTGCGCAGGCAAGCAATCGCGGGTTGGGGCATGATTGCTTGTCGGAGCGAGGCGACGAGTTGGCGGAGCAGACGCCAGGTCCCTGGACGGGTCAGGCGGCCTCGGCCAAGCGGGGAGAGTCCTCGAGTTCGTCGACGAGTGGCTCGAGCAGGAGAATGATCAGCAGATGAGCGAGGATGTGGGGCCTGGCGGACCGCTCGTCAGTTCCGGGAGGGCCCTTCAGGCCAATCAAACTCTTGAGCCGCTTGAAGCCGAGTTCAATGCGCCATCGCAGCCGATAGAGGGCAAGGACATCGCTCGTTGAGAAGTCCTCCGGTGCGAGCGAGGTCACCAGGATCACCCAATCTGCAGCGTCAAGTGTTTGCCTGGAGAGCTGGTGGCCTCCCTTTTGGGCCGTTCGGCGCGCCTTGCGTCGTGCGACCGCGGCCGCTTGCGCCGGCTTCTTGACGGCAACCAGACGCAGAGCGAGCAGCGGTGCGCCAGACTTGCGTTTTATCCAGATCGGTCGATCGATCAGGCCACATGCCGAAGCCTTGCGCAGTTCGGCCGTCAGATCGACCAGACCACCTTTGGCATCAACCCAACGCGCGCTCTTCCAGCCGGACCGGATCACGAAGTCCGCGCCGGCATCGACGAGACGTGCCATGCGCTCCGGTTGCAGATAAGCGCGGTCGCCAAGACGGATTTCGCCGGCAATCACCGGTATCCGGTCCAGCGTCTCGCCCGCTCGCTGATCGGTCAGCTCGAAGTGACCAAAGCGCTCCTGCGGAAGATCGAACGCGCTGTGTATGCGCCACACCGCGTTCTTGTTCCTGCCGCTCGTCCCAGCCTTCGGGACCGTCGTGGCGTCAACAATGCGGATCAGGCGGCCGTGGCTCGCCTTCGGCGCACCGCTCGCCAGTGCTTGGCCTATCAACTTCGCCAGCCAATCTCCGCACTGACGCAACCGATACAACAGAGCCACGTTGGAGATATCGACAAGGCCCACCGACGTGGCCCATGCCGCCGTCAACCGCAGACCTCGCTCGCCAAGGCAATACGCCAGGATCAAGCGCAGCAAATCCACCGCATTGCTGATTTCCCGCGGGCGGACAAACGCCTTCGTCTCGCGCGCGCTAACGTTGAGCGCTTCGGCGCCGCCAAGCCGGGCGACAACACGCGCCCAGTCCTCGTTCACAAGCGATTCGTGTGCCATCCCAATTTGGAATCACAAGCCAATCCAATGCGCAAATCCTATTTTAGCGCCCATGGGCTTTCGCCAGGACGACATCGGGCTTGTGACGCCCACTACCCCAACAACTCCTCACACCCCAAATCCTCCACCGCCATCATCACCCGCTCCAGATTGTTCCACCAGATCAACGGCGGGATGTTGACGCTCCACATCCAGACCGGCCTGGTGATGTGCCAGAGCACCGACCAGCGGTAGTCGCGATCGAGCGCACCACGCGTGTAGCCCGTGATGCCGCTTTCAATCAGCGTCTCGTGGTAGAGGTTGAGCAGTGGGCGTTCGAGCGCCTGCCGTCGCTCCGGGTACCATTGCATCGCCATCATGTAGGCGAGGTCGCCGGTCGGAACGTTGATGCTCCAAAGATCGAAATCGAAGATGCGCGCGGTATCGGCGACGCCTGCGCGCGGCAGCAGGAAATTCCAGCTATGGGCATCGCCATGGGTGATGCTGAGATGACGGCGTGAATGGTAGCGCTGGGAGAGCCGTTCCGACTGATCGATGAGGCGACGGTAGAGGATGCGCCGCTCCTCGCTGAGGCGGTCGCCGAGCAAATCGGCAAAGCGGTCGTAATGACCCGCAAACGCCTCCATGCGCTGCGCGCTGTCCTCAGGGCTCGCCCAAGTGCCGACGGTGTCGCCAAGATCGGGATGGTCCCACCAGGCCGCATGCCAGCGCGCGAGTGTCGTGACGATCGCGATCGCCTGCTCGCGTGACGGCGGCAGCGGCCATTGCGTCGCGACCTCGTGGCTGTCGGTGAGATCCTCGAGCAGCAGATGCCAGGCGAGGCTCTCCTCGTCGAAATGCGCATGGAAGCAGCGCGGCACGAGTCCCGGCGGCATTTTTGGCGCGGGCTGCGTGTAGTAAGCCACCTCGCGCCGGCCGCCATTGGCAAGTTTCTGCGCAAACGCGGCATTCGCCGTCTTCAGGATCAGCGATTGCGGGGCACCGCCGGGGTCTCCGACATAGCGCAGGCCAAGGCGGATGATGTGCGACACGAGGGTGTCGCGCTGATGCAGCACCTTCACTTCGCGCACCGCGCCAGCGTCCAGCACGCCGCCCCGGCGCAGCGCAGCCGTCAGCCGAGCCGGCTCAACAACATCCGGCAGTTGTGGAGGTGTCATGAAATTCACGATGCCCCTGTCCCGCGCCATACTGCACGATCACACCCCCAACGCACCAGCGTCAGATCCGACGCGGGGCCTTACGCCGCCGCGGTCGAGTCCCGCACGGTCCGGACCACGACCGATCGCAGCGTTTCCAGATTGGCCGCCATGCCCGCGATCGCCTGCCTGACCTCCGCGGCGCGCTCGTTCACGGAAGCCGCGTCACGGCTGACATTGCCGATCTTGGCCGAGACGTCCTTCGCGGCGGACGCCGATTCGGAGATCGACCGCGCGATCTCCCGTGTCGCCGCGTCCTGTTCCTCCATCGCGGCGGCAACCGAGGTCGCAACGCCGTCGATCTCGACGATGTGGCCTCCCATGACTTCGACGGCATCCACTGCCGCCTGTGTCGATGCCTGGATCTCGGCGATCAGGCGCGCGATCTCCTCGGTGGATTTGGCGGTCTGGTCGGACAGGGATTTCACTTCGGCCGCGACCACCGCGAAGCCGCGGCCGGCCTCGCCGGCGCGCGCCGCCTCGATGGTGGCGTTGAGCGCCAAAAGGTTGGTCTGGCCGGCGATGCCGCCGATGAGGTCGGAGACTTCCGCAATCTTCTTTACCGATCCGGCCAGCGCCTGGATGGTCGAGCGGGCCTGCTCGCGGCCCGCGACCGCCGACCTTGTGACGGTCGAGGTGCGTGCGACCTGGGTCGCGATCTCCCGGATCGAGGCGCTCAGCTCCTCGGCTGCGGCCGAAACGGTCTGCGAGCTGCCCAGCGCCTGCGTCGAGGCCGCAGCCACAGCCTGTGATTCCGTGGACAGCGAGCGGGCGATCTCGGACAGGCTGGTGGCAACCCGTTCCACGCCCTGGCTCGCCGCGCTCGCGGTATCGACCGAACGGCCGGTTTCGCGCTCGACCGTCTCGGCCATCTGATGCAGGGCGGAGCGCTTGGCGCGTGCGGCCTCCTCTTCGTTCTGCAATTGCTCCTCGCGCAAGCGGGAGTTCTCGATCGCCCCCTGCTTGAACACCTGCAAGGCACCCGCCATCGAGCCGATCTCGTCCTGCCGATGCGCGAAGGGGATGTCGGCGGCGATATCGCCCGTCGCAAGCCTCTGCATCGTGCCGGTCATGCGCACGATCGGGCGTACCACGCCGAGGGCGACGCCGAGCAGGCCGGCGGCGGTGAAGGCCAGGACCGCGGCGGAAACGCCGAGCAGGATATAGAGGATCGAGCTGTCGCGGTCCGCGGCCAGCTTCTCCATGTCGGCGTTCTGCTTGTTGGCGTTCTCGACGATGCTGTCGATGACGGCGCGATGCGCAGTGTAGGCGTCCTTGAGCTGCGCATAGGTGCGCTCGGCGGCGGCCATGTCCTTGGCCTTGAGGGCCGGCAGGAGCTGATCGGACGCCTTCCAGAATTTCTGCACCTCGGCGTCGGATTTCGACACCAGGGCAGACTTCAGGTCGGCCGAGAGGCTGGAGGCGACCCAGTAGGCCTTGCGCTCGTCGTAGTCCTTGCGGAGCTGGACCAGACGCTCGCCATGGGCCGCCAGCTGATCCGGCTCGCGCATGGCGAGGGTGGCCTCGAGATAGGCCTCGATGACGTATTCCGGCGGCGGCAGGATGTCGGCGATGAGGTCGTTGCCGAGCTTGATATCGGAATAGAGCGGACCGCCGACCTTGAGCTCGCGTAGCGCGTAGAGGCTGGTGGAGACGACCGCGGTGAAGCCGATGGCGAGCACGATGCCGAACGCAATGATCGCGGAAGACAACGACAGGCGAATTTTCATGAAGCAATCCGGGCGCGAATCAAATCCGCACCGAGCCTAGACTGCTACGGTAAATACGGGCTTTCTTCGCGGACAAGTTGCCGAAGAAAAGCTCCGCAGGACTACGGGAATGGGCTGTCAGTCAATCGGTTTTAGGTCAGCGAGACTGACGCTCAAACGCAGAGTGAGTCGCTTTTTACCCGGATGCAGCGCGCGTCGGCTGCGATTGCGCTGAATGAGAAGCGCGTAGCGGCGACCTGGAGTCGCCGCGACGCATTGCCTCACATGTCGAAGAACACCGTCTCGTCGTCGCCCTGCAAATGCAGGTCGAGGCGATAGACCGGCTTGCCGGCCTCGCGCACCGCGGTCAGCGTGGCGCGGCGCTCGGTTGGCACCAGCGCCAGCACGGGATCGGCGGCGTTGCCGGCCTCGTCGCTGAAATAGATGCGGGTATAGAGATGCCGCAGCATGCCGCGGCCAAAGACGGCAAGCAGGATGTGCGGCGCCTGCGGCTTGCCATCGGGATCGGGCACCACGCCTGGCTTGATGGTGTCGAAGGAATAATTGCCGTCCTTGTCGGTGCCGCAGCGGGCGAAGCCCCGGAAGCTGGCATTGGGCAGCGCGCGCTTGTCCTGCGGATCGGCAAAGCGGCCTTGCGCGTCCGCCTGCCAAATCTCCAGCATGCAATCCGGCACGACAACGCCGTCGCCGTCGAAAACGCGGCCCTCGATGCGGACACGATCGCCGGTGACGTCAGGCGTCAGCGTCGAGTTGGTGAACGCGTCGTTCCACGCATAGTCGCCGGTCGGCGTCAGTCCGTATTTGAAGAACGGACCGACGGTCTGCGATGGGGTGATCCCGTCGGGCTTCACAGAATCCTGCACTTTAGTGGTTCTCCATGGGCGTGGCATTCTTGCCGCGCAGCACGATGTCAAAGCGGTAGCACAGCGCCCATTCGGGCTGGGTATTTTCCAGGTCGAACGAGGAGACCATCCGCGCCCGCGCCTTCTCGTCCGGCACCGAATTGAAGATCGGGTCGAACGGAAACAGCGGATCCGCCGGGAAGTACATCTGCGTCACCAGCCGCGTGACGAAGGAATGGCCGAACACCGACAGATGGATATGCGCGGGACGCCAGGCATTGTGGTGATTGCCCCAGGGATAGGCGCCAGGCTTGATGGTGACGAAGCGGTAGTAGCCGGCGGCATCGCTCACGGTGCGGCCCGCGCCGGTGAAATTCGGATCGAGCGGCGCCGGATGCTGGTCGCGGACATGGACGTAGCGGCCACAGGAATTGGCCTGCCAGATCTCGACCAGCGAGTTCGGCACGCCGCGACCGTCCTCGTCGAGCACATGGCCGTGCACGATGATGCGCTCGCCGATCGGCTCGCCACTGTGTTGCGTGGTCAGATCGTTGTCACCCTTGCGCACGGTCTCGTGGCCGTAGACCGGGCCGGTCAGCTCCGACAGCGTGTGACGCATCGGGATCAAGGGCTTGTTCGGCGCGCGCTTGATCGAGCTTTTGTACTCGGGCGACAGCGGCAGCGGATGCGCCTTGTTGCTGTCAGTGGGATAGATGAATGTCATCGGCGAACTCCTCCCCGGCCATTTAAGGTCCAGCCGGTCACCGCTTCCGCCAATCATTATAGGATATAACTAATTTGGGGAAGCGGGTTTAGGCCTCCTGCGCCGACGCTATTTGATCGGCGGACGCGGCAGCACGGCCTCGCCAGCCTCGAGCCGGTAGGTGTGGTCGAGCGAGTACCAGGGCGTTGCGACGTCGGGCGCAGTCGGATGCGGCGCATCGTGGCGCTGGAACTTGCCGATCAGCGCCTGCGTCACCCCGAACTGCACGTCGCTGTCGATATGCGGGTCAGCGGGATCGTAGACCTGCGAGATCAGCACCTTGAATCCGGGCTTGAAGATCAGGGCGTGCAGATGCGCGGGCCGATAGGGGTGCCGGCCCTGCGCCTCGAGCAGGCGGCCGACCACGCCGTTGGTCGGAATGGGATAGCCGACCATCATCACGGAGCGGACGGCGAAGCGCCCGTCCTGGTCGGTCGTGAACTTGCCGCGCAGGTTCATGTCGGCCTGTTCAGGATCCTGGTTCTCATAAAGCCCAACCGGCGAAGCATGCCAGACATCGACCTCGGCACCGGCGACGGGACGGCCGTCCCTGTCGACGACGCGGCCATTGACGAACAGCGGCGCACCCGGCGTCTGCGAGCGCACGATCGATCCGCCATTCTCGACCCGCGGCGAGTTGAGCCGCCAGAACGGTCCGAGCAGCGACTGATCGGTTTCGGTATTGCCGTTGTCGCCGTTGTTGAGCAGGCACACCAGCGGGGAGACGCCGAGCGAGCCCGCCATCAGCACGACTTCGTTATGCGTGTCGGTGGTGAGCTTGCCGAGTTCGGCCACGATCGCAGTGGCGTCGCGAAACTCCTTCTCGGTCAGGCGAACGTCGCGGACGAAGGCGTGGAGGTGCTTGACCAGGGACACCATGATCTGGCGCAGCCGCGGATCGGATGTCCGCTCCATTACCGCCAGTGCCGCGGCCGTGACGTCCTGCTCGCGCTCGATGATCATAGCCACCTCCCAACCATCCGGTCGTTCCGGGCGCGAGTGAAAGGAGCGGCCCCGGAATCTTCACCTCTCCCCGCCTGCGGGGAGAGGTCGGATCGCCCTTGCGATCCGGGTGAGGGGGTACAGGTCCCACGGTCATCTCATCCGCGGAGAGAGGCCCCTCACCCCAACCCTCTCCCCGTAAGAACGGGGAGAGGGGGAGGATGGAGTCTTAATTCAACTTCTCGATCGCAACCGCGACACCCTGGCCGACGCCGACGCACATGGTGGCGAGCGCGAGCTTGCCGCCCCGCTTCTCCATGCCGTGCACGGCGGTGAGCACGAGGCGCGCGCCGCTCATGCCGAGGGGATGGCCGAGCGCGATGGCGCCGCCATGCGGATTGACGAAATCGGCATCGTCGGCAACGCCAAGCTGTCGCATGCAGGCGATGCCCTGCGAGGCAAAGGCCTCGTTGAGCTCGATCAGGTCGAAATCGCCGATCTTCTTGCCGAGACGCTCCATCAGCTTGCGGGTCGCCGGCACCGGGCCGATGCCCATGATGCGCGGCGGCACGCCGGCCGAGGCGAGGCCGAGGATGCGCGCGCGCGGCGTGAGGCCGTGCTTCTTCACCGCGGCTTCCGAGGCCAGGATCATCGCGGCGGCGCCATCATTGACGCCGGAGGCGTTGCCGGCCGTCACCGTGCCGGGATTGCGCACGATCGGCTTCAGTTTTGCCAAACCTTCCAGCGTGGTCTCAGGGCGCGGATGTTCGTCCTTGTCGACCGTGATCGGACCGGCTTTGCCGCCAGGAATCGTGATAGGCGTGATTTCTTCCGCGAAATAACCCGCCGCGATCGCCGCGCCAGCGCGCTGCTGCGAGCGGATGGCAAAGGCGTCCTGGTCGGCACGCGACACCTGGAATTCCTCGGCGACGTTCTCGCCGGTCTCTGGCATCGCGTCGACGCCATACTGCGCCTTGAGCAGCGGATTGATGAAGCGCCAGCCGATGGTGGTGTCGAAGATCTCGGCCGAACGCGAGAACGCTTCTTGCGCCTTGCCCATGACGAAGGGCGCGCGGGTCATGGATTCGACGCCGCCGGCAATGGCAAGTTCGATCTCGCCGGAGCGGATGGCACGGCCAGCAGCGCCGACCGCATCGAGGCCGGAGGCGCAGAGCCGGTTCAGGGTCTGGCCGGGAACCGAATCCGGAAGGCCCGCCAGCAGCAGCGCCATGCGCGCGACGTTGCGGTTGTCCTCGCCGGCCTGGTTGGCGCAGCCGAAGAAGACCTCATCGACCTGCGCCCAGTCGAGATTGGGATGCTTGGCCATCAGCGCCTTGATCGGGGCTGCGGCGAGATCGTCGGCGCGCACCTTGGCGAGCGAGCCGCCGAAACGGCCGATCGGGGTCCGCACGGCATCGCAGATAAAGACGTCACGCATCGTTGTTCTCCCTGAATGCCGCGATCCGGCCAAATTCTTCAATGTCGGCGGAGTTTTAGGAGGGCGCCCGCGGCAGGTCAATTGACGGTTTCGCGGGTGGCATATTCAAAACTCTCCGTCATTCCGGGGCGCGCAAAGCGCGAGCCCGGAATCCATAACCACGAGCCGGGGTTATGGATTCCGGGCCTGCGCCGTTCCGGCGCATCCCGGAATGACGACAGAGAATGTGGCAGCCGCGTGCACTACACGGACAACGTGGAAAACCTCCCCTGCCCGGCCAAAGCGATAGGAGCAGGAGGCGAAATTTTGTAGGTTGCGCCGCTCATGACCATGCAACAGCCGATACCCGTACCGCCGCCCGACGAAACGCCCGCGCCGCAGGCGGAAGCCGCTGCGCGCGTGACGCCGATGATGGAACAGTACCTCGAGATCAAGGCGGCGCATCAGGGCCTGCTGCTGTTCTACCGGATGGGGGACTTCTACGAGCTGTTCTTCGAGGACGCCGAGATCGCCTCCAGGACGCTCGGCATCGTCTTGACCAAGCGCGGCAAGCACCAGGGCGCCGACATCCCGATGTGCGGCGTTCCGGTCGAGCGCTCCGAGGATTATCTGCACCGCCTGATCTCGGCCGGCCACCGGGTCGCGGTCTGCGAGCAGACCGAAGATCCTGCGGCAGCGAAAGCGCGCGGCAACAAGAGCGTCGTGCGCCGCGGCGTGGTGCGGCTGGTCACGCCGGGCACGCTGACCGAGGACACGCTGCTGGACGCGCGTGCCAACAATTACCTGCTGGCGATCGCGCGCGCCCGCTCGTCCGCCGGCGGTGACCGTTTTGGCCTCGCCTGGATCGACATCTCAACTGCCGAATTCATGGTGACCGAAGTTTCGGGCGGCGAGCTCGCCGCGACGCTGGCACGGATCAACCCGAACGAGGCCATCGTCACCGACGCGCTCTATAACGACAGCGAGCTCGGCCAGACCCTGCGCGAGCTGCCGGCGGTGACGCCGCTGACCCGCGACGTCTTCGACGGCGCCACCGCCGAGAAGCGCCTCTGCGACTATTTTGCGGTCGCGACAATGGATGGGCTGGCGCAGCTCACGCGGCTGGAAGCCACGGCTGCGGCTGCTGCCGTCACCTATGTCGACCGCACCCAGGTCGGCAAGCACCCGCCGCTGTCACCGCCCGCGCGCGAGGCCTCCGGCGCGACCATGGCGATTGATCCCGCCACGCGCGCCAATCTCGAGTTGACGCGGACGCTCGCCGGCGAGCGCCGCGGCTCGCTGCTCGACGCCATCGACTGCACCGTGACCTCGGCCGGCTCGCGTCTGCTGGCACAACGTCTCGCCGCGCCGCTGACCGATGCACCGGCGATCGCGCGGCGGCTCGACGCCGTCAGCACCTTCGTTGCGGACTCCGCCGCACGCGAAGACATCCGCAGCATCCTGTGCGGTGCGCCCGACATGTCGCGGGCACTGGCTCGTCTCTCCGTCGGCCGCGGTGGGCCGCGCGACCTCGCTGGTCTGCGCGATGGCATCATCGCCGCCGACCAGGTGCTGACGCGGCTCGGCGAGCTCGACCAGCCGCCGCAGGAGATCGCTGCGGTGATGGCGGCGCTGCAGCGACCGTCGCGCGATGTGGCAGCCGAGTTCGCCACAGCGCTCGACGAGCAATTGCCGCTGATCAAGCGCGACGGCGGCTTCGTTCGCCAGGGCTATGAGCCCGCGCTCGACGAGGCACGAAACCTGCGCGACGCCTCGCGCCTGGTGGTCGCCTCGATGCAGGCCCGCTACGCCGACGCGACCTCCGTCAAGGGTCTCAAGATCCGCCACAACAACGTGCTCGGCTATTTCGTCGAGGTCACCGCGCAGCACGGCGACAAGCTGATGTCGGCGCCGCTGAACGCGACCTTCATCCACCGCCAGACGCTGGCAGGCCAGGTGCGCTTCACCACCTCCGAGCTTGGCGAGATCGAAGCCAAGATCGCCAATGCCGGCGACCGCGCGCTCAACCTCGAGCTCGAAATCTTCGAGAAGCTCTCAGCCAAAGCGCTCGAGATCAGCGACGATCTGCGCGCCGCGGCGCAAGGTTTTGCGCTGCTCGATGTCGCGACCTCGCTGGCAAAGCTCGCGATCGACGAGAACTATGTGCGGCCCGAGGTAGACTCATCTCTCGGCTTCGCCATCGAGGCCGGCCGCCATCCCGTGGTCGAGCAGGCGCTCAAGCGCAACGGCGAGCCGTTCATCGCCAATGCCTGCGATCTCTCGCCTGCGCCAGCGCAAAAATCCGGCCAGCTCTGGCTGCTGACCGGCCCCAACATGGCCGGTAAATCGACCTTCCTGCGCCAGAACGCGCTGATTGCACTGCTGGCGCAGATCGGCAGCTTCGTGCCGGCGACGCGCGCGCGGATCGGCATTATCGACCGCCTGTTCTCGCGCGTCGGCGCCGCCGACGATCTCGCCCGCGGCCGCTCCACCTTCATGGTGGAGATGGTCGAGACCGCGGCGATCCTGAACCAGGCGGGCGAACGATCGCTCGTCATCCTCGACGAGATCGGCCGCGGCACCGCGACCTTCGACGGCCTCTCGATCGCCTGGGCCGCGATCGAGCATCTGCACGAGAGCAACCGCTGCCGCACGCTGTTCGCGACACATTATCACGAGCTGACCGCACTCTCGGCAAAACTGCCGCGGATGTTCAACGCTACCGTGCGCGTGAAGGAATGGCAGGGCAATGTCGTGTTCCTGCACGAAGTGCTGCCGGGCTCGGCCGACCGCTCCTACGGCATCCAGGTGGCGAAACTCGCAGGCCTGCCGCCGGCGGTGATCACGCGCGCGAAATCCGTGCTCTCCAAGCTGGAGGCGCAGGACCGCGGCCAGACCGCGCGGGCGCTGGTGGACGATCTGCCGCTGTTCGCCGTCCCCTCCCGCGCCGCGGCCGAGGCCGCGCCGCCGAGCGAGGCCGAGCTGCTGATGGAAGCCGTGAAGGCGCTGCAGCCCGACGAGATGTCCCCGCGCGAGGCTCTCGATGCGCTCTATGCGTTGAAGGCCAAGCTGCCGAAGTCGTGACGGTCTGTAGGGTGGGTTAGCCGAAGGCGTAACCCACCTCTTCTGTCTCCGCGGAAATCAAAGAGGTGGGTTACGCCAGCGGACTGCGCTTCGCGCAGCCGCGTGCTAACCCACCCTACAGTTCTGGCCTACGCCCGCGCCGCGATCGCCGCTGCCTCCGCGGCCGCGCGCTGCATGCTGGTCGACATCTCGTTCGTGACCGTGCTCTGCTCCTCGACGGCGGCGGCGGTCGAGGTCACGTATTCGCTGACATTGTTGATCGCCTGCTTGATCGAGCCGAGCGCGCTGACGACGTCGCCGGAGATGCCGTTGAGGCTGCCGATCTCCTGGCCGATCTTGTCGGTCGCCTGCTTGGCCTGGTTTGCGAGGCTCTTCACTTCGGAGGCGACCACCGCGAAGCCGCGGCCGGCCTCGCCGGCGCGGGCGGATTCGATCGTGGCGTTGAGCGCCAGCAGGTTGATCTGACCGGTGATGCTGTTGATCATCTCGACGATGCCGCTCATCGCCTGCGCGGCCTCGGTGAGGCGCTGCGCCTGGGCATCGGCGGCGGCGACCTGATCGACCGCGCTCATCGCGGTCTCGCGCGATTTGGTCATCGCCTCGGAAATTTCCCGCACCGAGGCGTTCAGCTCCTCGGAGCCGGCGGCGACCGACTCCATCATGCCGCGGACGCGTTCGTTGCCCATGCGGACCAGCACCTGCCGCGTGGTGTCGGTGGCATATTTCACGACCTTGAACGGCTTGCCGTTGAGATCGAGGATCGGATTATAGGAGGCCTGGATGTAGACCTCCTTGTCGCCCTTGCCGATGCGCTTGTACTCGGCCGCCTGGTACTGGCCGCGGTTGAGCGCGGCCCAGAACTCGCGATAGGCGGCGCCGTCGCGCTCGGCGGCCTCGACGAACATGCTGTGATGCCTGCCCTTGATCTCGGCCAGCGAATAGCCGAGCGTGGCGAGGAAGTTCGCGTTCGCGGTGATGATCGTGCCGTCCATGTTGAACTCGATCACGGCCTGGGCCTTGTCGATCGCCGCGATCTGACCGGCGAGATCGGCGTTCTTCAGCTTCTCCGCGGTGATGTCGGTTGCGAACTTGACGACGCCGAACGGCTTGCCCTTCTCGTCGAGCAGGGGATTATAGGAGGCGAGGATCCAGACCTCGCGGCCACCCTTGCCGATGCGCTTGAACTCGCCGGCCTGATATTCGCCGCGGTTCAGCTTGGCCCAGAACTCGCGATAGGACGCGCCGTCACGCTCGGCGGCCGCGACGAACATGCTGTGATGCTTGCCCGCGATCTCGGCCAGCGAATAGCCGAGCGCCTTGCAGAAATTCTCGTTGGCGGTCACGACGGTGCCGTCGAGCTTGAACTCGATGACCGCCTGGGCGCGGCTGATGGCGGATACCTTCGAGGCCTCCGTCATGCTCCGAATCTTCTTCGCGGTGATGTCGGTTGCGATCTTCACGACCTTGACGGGCTTGCCGGCATCATCGAGCACCGGATTGTAGGACGCCTCGATCCAGACCTCGCGGCCGCCCTTGGCAATTCGCTTGAATTCGTCGGCCTGCGGTTCGCCGCGGCCCAGCTGCGCCCAGAACGCCCTGTATTCGGCGCCGTCACGCTGCTCGGCCGGGACGAACATGGCGTGCTTCTTCCCCTTGATCTCGTCGAGGGAATAGCCGAGCACCTTCAGGAAGTTCTGGTTGGCGTTGAGGATCGTACCATCCATCGCGAACTCGATCACGGCCTGCGAGCGGCCGATGGCGGCGAGTTGTGCCTCCGAATCACTGCGGGACTTGCGACCAAACATCAAAGAATCTCCGTCTCGAAATACCACCGATGGGGACGCGCCCGTCGGAACCAGGATGTGACCGCGCGGCAGCGTCGCCGTGTCTCGGTCTGCGGCTCCCGCAGGCCGTTCGCTTGAAAAAGAGAGCCGCGCCAATTTGCGCGGACGGGATCGGAATCGGGTATGCGATCCGATTCGTACGGGAAAAGCTCGAACAAAGTTCTAATAGAAATGTCGGAATTCGGCGGCCGATGAATCAGCCTGTCCGCGCGATGAATAGCGGCGTTCAAGCCGGGAAAAAACGGCAGAACTTGAAATGATGTTTCCCATTCACTTGAGATGCCGCGTCATCCCACCGACATGAATTGAGCTTGGCATAACGTATTCGCACGACGCGATGTCGTGTTTGTCCGTAGTCTCACGGCTCGTGTCGCGTCTTGCGCATCGCACGCCGGCCGATCCCCCACAGCGTCAGATTCCAGGTGACGCAGGTGCCGAGTGCGAGAGTCAAACCAACGGCCGAGCCGAACTGCACCACCGCGACGTGCATGACGGCGACTGCCACACCGAATCCGAGCAGGCCCCACGCGGAGTTGGCGAGCACGGCGGCCGTCGGCGGACCGCCGATGCGCGGATGCAGAATCATCATGATGCTGGAGAACACCACGGGATAGAGCGCGATGATGCCGCTGATGCGGGGGCCGACCCAGCCCGAGGTCGAGACCACGATGGCGACGAGGGTCGCGACCAGCGCAGCCCGCATGGGGACGTCATACCAGCGGCGCGTCACCAGCGGCATCTTCGCATGGCGATAGCCTGCGAGCAGCGGAATGCAGATGCCGAATGCGATCAGATTGGCGGCAAGACCGGCAGTGAGCGACCACTCGAACTGGCGGATGATCGAGGCAAGCGCGATCCACACCCCAACGGCACTTCCGCAACTCACGAGGATGCCGTGCCGCTGCGACAGCACCACATAGGTGAGGCACATGAAGATCGTCGCCGCATTGACCGGCAGGCTCGCCAGCGCGCCCTGCGCAATGAAGACGGCGTCATGGTCGATCGCAAGAAAGACGTAGGACGGCCCGGCCGACACCGGCAGGGTCGCGATCAGCGCGCCGATCACCGGTCCCGAGCGTTCGGTGATGATCGAGGCCGTCACCACGAACGCCGCCGCGATCGCCATGCGCAGGAGGAGGAAGAGAAGGAAGTGGAGGTCGGGGGACATTTCTTGTTTGTCGTCCCGGACAAGCGAAGCGCAGATCCGGGACCCATAACCACAGGCTTCGCTGTGTTAGACGGTCGTAGTTACCAATGTCGCAAACCAGAGGCTGCGGTGGTTATGGGTCCCGGCTTTCGCCGGGACGACACCGCTATCTGAGCTACATCCTTTGCATCGACACCGAGACCTTCGGGCCGTTCTTGATGGTCTGGTAGACCACGCAATAGCGCTCGGTGAGCTTGAGCAGGAGATCGAGCTTGTCCTGCGGCGCCGGTGTATCGACCTCGAAGCGGAGACGGATCTCGGCGAAGCCGACCGGCGTCTCCTTGTCGACGCCGAGCGTGCCGCGGAAATCGAGATCGCCCTCGGCGTAGACGTTACCGGTCTTGAGCGGCACCTCGATCGCGGTTGCGACCGATTTCAGCGTGACGCCGGCGCAGGCGACCAGCGCTTCCAGCAGCATGTCGCCGGAGCAGAGCTCGAGGCCGGAGCCGCCGGTGGCGGGATGCAGGCCCGCCATCGCGATCGCGCGGCCGGTCTCGACCTTGCACGCGATGCCTTCGCTGTCGGTGGAACCCTTGGCCTTCAGCGTGATCAGCGCGGCCTTGGGATCGGTCTTGTAGCGCTCCTTGATCGGGGCCTGCATCTGGCGCAGTTCGGCAGCGTCCATTGTTCTCTCCCGGAAAAATCGTTCCTCGATGTACCGGCTCAGAGAGACGTTGTCACCACCACATGGCCTGACCGGGACCCTGGGTTGCGTCCCGGTCGGGCACGTTGCGGTCGAGCGAACGGTCGAGTGACGTCAGCACACTTCGCTTGAAGGTCTCGAACAGCGGCGAATTGCGGTCGCGCGGCCGGCCGAGATTGATCTCGATCTGGTCGAACAGCCGCCCCGGCCGCGGCCGCATCACCAGCACGCGATCGGCCAGCACCACGGCCTCGTCGACGTCGTGTGTGACGAGGATCAAGGTCGGCCGCGTGTCGGCCCAGAGGTCGAGCAGATGATCCTGCAGATCCCTGCGGGTGAAGGCATCGAGCGCGGAGAACGGCTCGTCGAGCAGCAGCACCTCGGGCTGCGGCACCAGCGCGCGGGCGATCGCGACGCGCTGCGCCTGCCCGCCCGAGAGCTCACGCGGCCAGGCCTGTGCCTTGTCGGCGAGCCCGACGCGCTCGAGCGCACGCGCGACTTTCTCACGGCGTTCGGCCGCGGGCAGATCGGCGAGGCCGAAGCCAATATTGTCGGCGACGCTGAGCCACGGCAAAAGCCGCGGCTCCTGGAAGATGATGCCGATCTTGGCGTGCGGCGAACTGATCGCCTCGCTGTCGAGCGTCACCGTGCCGGAGCTGGCGCGATCGAGCCCGGCGATGGCGCGCAGCAACGTGGACTTGCCGCAGCCGGAGCCGCCGATGATGGCGATGATCTCGCCCTGCCTGATCTCGGCGGAAAAGCGCGCCAGCGCCTCGACGCCATTGGGATAGGTCTTGCTGACCCGGTCGAGCGCCAGCATCGCGTTACGCTCCCTTCGCCCGGCCGAAGGCGTCCTGCCAGCGCAGGAATGGCGCGGAGGCAATCTCGATCAGCCAGTCGGTGAGCTTGCCGAGGATGGCGAAGATCACGATGGCGGCGAGGATCTGCGCGGGCTTGCCGAGCTGCTGGCCGTCGAGCAGGAGATAGCCGAGGCCTTCGGAGGCGCCGATCAGCTCGGCCGCGACCACGAACATCCAGCCGAGGCCAAGACCGACGCGCAAGGAAACCACGTAAGCCGGCAGCACCGCGGGCAGCAGGATGCGGCGGATCATCGCCGGGCCGGAGAGGCGGAAGGTCCGGCCGACCTCGACGATCTTGCGGTCGACCGAGAGGATCGCGCCCATCACGCCCAGATAGACCGGGAAGAACACACCGACGGCGATCAGCGCGATCTTCGATGTCTCGAAAATGCCGAGCCACAGGATGAACAGCGGCACCCAGGCGAGCGAGGGAATCGCGCGCAGCGCCTGCACGGTCGGATCGAGCAGCCGCCGCGCCAGCGACCAATATCCGGAAATCGCGCCCAGCAACGTGCCGGCGACCACGCCGAAGGCAAAGCCGAGACCGACACGCCACAGCGTCGCAGTGATATGGCGAACCAGCTCGCCGGAACGGGCGAGCTCGGTGATGGTGGTGAAGATGCGCGAGGGCGGCGGCACCAGCCGGCCGTTGGACCAGCCGGACCAGACCACGAGCTCCCAGCCAAGCGCGAGCGTCACCGGCAGCAGCAGCCCCAGCACCGGCCGCGCATAGCGCGACAGCCGCGAAGGCGCGGCCGCGCTTTCGGCTGGTTCCGAAGATTGTTGCAGGACTGGCGCGTCGGAGATCATGGCCGGTAGGAAGCGCGTCTGGTGAGGGAATGCAAGGGCGCGCGGCAATCTCAGCCGCCGTCCCGGACAAGCGCGCCTCCAGCGCGCGCCGATCCGGGACGACGGCGGAGTGTGCTGCGCGCGCTTGCCTCTTCCCTGCCGACTAATTCGTCGGCAGCGGGACCTGGTCGTCGATCAGCGCGTCCAACGTCGCCTTCACGTCGACCTTGGCATCGACGACGCCGGCCTGTTGCAGGGCGAGGCCAGCGGCGAGGATCGACTCGCGCTGCGGCGCGCCGATGCGGCTGTGGGTAAGTTCGGTGCGCTCCTTGAGCTGCTTGTCGACGACGGCTTCAGGCAGCTTCGTCACGGCGATGAAAGTCTTCTTCAGCTCGTCGTAATTGGCCAGCGAATATTTGCGCGCCTCCTCGTACACCACGAGCACGCGGCGGGCAGCGTCCGGATAATCCTTCAGAAACTGCTCGCGCACATTGAGGATGCCCCAGGTGTTCGCATCGGCCTTGCGATAGAACAGTTTTGCGCCTTCCTCGACCTCGGCCTGCGCCATCATGGGATCGAGACCGGCCCAGGCGTCGACATCGCCGCGGATCAGCGCGGTCTTGCCATCGGCGTGCTGGAGCAGCACCGGCGTGATGTCCTTCTCGGTCAGGCCGGCACCCAGCAGCGCGCGTACCAGGAAGATGTGCGGATCGGTGCCGCGGGTCACCGCGACGCGCTTGCCCTTCAGATCAGTCACGCTCGCGATCTTGGAGTCCTTGCCCGTCACCAGCGCGGTCCATTCGGGGCGCGAATAGACGTAGATCGACTTGATCGGGTTGCCGTTGATCTTCGCCACCAGCGCCGCCGAGCCCGCGGTCGAGCCGAAATCGATCGAGCCGGCATTGAGGAATTCGAGCGCCTTGTTCGAGCCGGCCGACTGCACCCAGGTGATGGTGATGCCGTCCTTGGCGAACTCCTTCTCCAGCAGCCCCTTCTGCTTCAGCACCATCGACACCGGATTGTAGGTCGCCCAGTCGATGCGGATTTCCTTGAGCGGATCGGCGGCCTGCGCCGCGGGGATCAAAGCGAGCGCCATTGCGCCCGCCAACAGAATGCGTCGTGTAATCCTGGTCATGCCCTGCCTCCTCCAAAACTTCATTGTTTTTCAATGAGTTATATCTAGAGGTCAACGAGAAAATCCGACCCTTGAAAGGGCGCCGGCCGAGAACAGATTTGCCCGAAGCCGGCCCTTTCCAGCACGGAACGACTATTGCCAGCGAATGACGGGTGACAGCGCCTGTCACCTCTTATATCCGGTGAGACATGGACAGCGTCGCAACTGAGCAGAAGCCTGAGGTGGACGATCGCTTCGACACCGCGCGGATCACCGCCGCGGTCGATGCGCTTGCCGAAAAGCATGAGGGCCGCGAGGACGCGTTCCGCACTGCGGTCGCGCAGCTGCTCAAGGCCGAGCTGATCGCGGCACGCGCGGCGGCGCAGAAGATCCTCTTGAAGGACCGTCACGGCCGCCGCTGCGCCGAGCGGCTCTGCCACGTGCAGGACGAGATCATCCGCATCCTCTATTCGGCGGCGACGCGTCATCTCTACCGCTCGCCGATTCCCAGCGGCGCCGAGCGGATGGCGGTGGTGGCGACCGGCGGCTACGGCCGCGGCCTGATGGCGCCCGAGTCGGACATCGATCTGCTCTTCATCCTGCCCTACAAGCAGACCGCCTGGGGCGAGCAGGTCGCCGAAGCCATCCTCTATTGCCTCTGGGACATGGGGCTGAAGGTCGGTCACGCCACGCGCTCGGTCGATGAATCGATCCGGCAGGCGCGCGGCGACATGACCATCCGCACCGCGATCCTGGAGACACGCTTCCTCACCGGCGACCAGCCGCTCTATGACGAGCTGGTCGAGCGCTTCGACAAGGAAGTGGTACAGGGCACCGCGTCCGAATTCGTCACGGCAAAGCTCGCCGAGCGCGAGGAGCGGCACCGCCGCGGCGGCCAGTCGCGCTATCTGGTCGAGCCCAACGTCAAGGACGGCAAGGGGGCGCTGCGCGACCTGCACACGCTGTTCTGGATCGCCAAATACGTCTACCGCGTGCGCGACACCGACGAGCTGGTCGAGCGCGGCGTGTTCGACGCGCAGGAATACCGCACGTTCCGACGCTGCGCCGACTTCCTCTGGTCGGTGCGCTGCAACCTGCACTTCTACTGCAACCGCGCCGAGGAGCGCCTGTCCTTCGACCTCCAGCGCGAGATCGCGATCCGGCTCGGCTACACCTCGCATCCCGGCATGCAGGACGTCGAGCGCTTCATGAAGCACTACTTCCTGGTCGCCAAAGAGGTCGGCAACCTCACCGCCATTCTCTGCGCCAAGCTCGAGGACCAGCAGGCCAAGCCCGCGCCGGTGCTGAGCCGGATGATGGCGCGCCTGCGCCCGACGGCGGTGAAACGGCGCGTGCCCGACAGCGACGACTTCATCGTCGACAACAACCGCATCAACGTCGCCGCGCCCGACGTGTTCAAGCACGATCCGGTCAATCTGATCCGCATCTTCCGCCTGGCGCAGAAGAACAACCTCGCCTTCCATCCGGATGCGATGCGCGACGTGACGCGCTCGCTCGGCCTGATCAACGCCCAGCTGCGCGAGAACCCCGAAGCCAACCGGCTGTTCATGGAGATCCTGACCTCCAACGACGCCGAGACCGTGCTGCGGCGGATGAACGAGACCGGCGTGCTCGGTCACTTCATCCGCGCCTTCGGCAAGATCGTCTCGATGATGCAGTTCAACATGTATCATCACTATACCGTCGACGAGCATCTGATCCGCTGCATCGGCTTCCTCCAGGACATCGAGCGCGGCGGCATCGAGGAGTTCGCGCTCGCCAGCGACCTGATGCGCAAGAGCCGGCCCGAGCACCGCGCGGTGATCTACATCGCAACGCTGCTGCACGACGTCGCCAAGGGCCGGCCCGAGGATCACTCCATCGCCGGCGCCAAGGTGGCGCGGCGACTCTGCCCGCGGCTCGGCTTCAGCCCGGCCGACACCGAGCTCGTAGCCTGGCTGATCGAGGAGCATCTGACGATGTCCACCGTCGCGCAGTCGCGCGACCTGTCGGACCGCAAGACCATCGAGAATTTTGCCGCCGTGGTGCAGTCGGTCGAGCAGATGAAGCTGCTGACGATCCTCACCACCGCCGACATCCGCGGCGTCGGTCCCGGCGTGTGGAACGGCTGGAAGGCGCAGCTGCTGCGCTCGCTGTACTACGAGACCGAGCCGGTGCTCACCGGCGGCTTCTCGGAAGTCGACCGCGGCAAGCGCCTCGCGGCCGCGCATGCCGAATTCCGCATGGCCTTCGCCGAATGGCCGAAGGACGAGCTCGATGCCTATATCGGCCGGCATTATCCGGCCTATTGGCTCAAGGTCGAGCTGCCGCGAAAAATCCGCCACGCCCGCTTCGTACGCTCCAGCGAGCAGGCCGGCCACAAGCTCGCGATCAATGTCGGCTTCGACGAGGTGCGCGGCGTCACCGAGCTCACGATCTTCGCCGCCGACCATCCCTGGCTGCTGTCGATCATCGCCGGTGCCTGCGCCTCGGCCGGCGCCAACATCGTCGACGCCCAGATCTACACCACGACCGATGGCCGCGCGCTCGACACCATCTCGATCTCGCGCGAGTACGACCGCGACGAGGACGAGGGGCGGCGCGCCACGCGCATCGGCGAGATGATCGAGGACGTGCTCGAAGGCAAGCTGCGCCTGCCCGAAGTGGTGGCCCGGCGCACCGTGCGCAGCAAGGCAAAGCCCTTCGTGATCGAGCCGGAAGTGACCATCAACAACCAATGGTCCGACCGCTACACCGTGATCGAGGTCTCCGGCCTCGACCGCCCCGGCCTGCTCTACGAGCTGACCACCGCGATCTCGAAGCTCAATCTCAACATTGCCTCAGCCCATGTCGCGACCTTCGGCGAGCGTGCCCGCGACGTGTTCTACGTCACCGACCTCCTGGGCGCACAGATCAACGCGCCGACGCGGCAGTCCGCGATCAAGAGCGCGCTGACCCATGTGATGGCCGGCGACAAGGCGGTGCAGCCGGCGGCGTGATTCTCGCCGTCATTCCGGGGCGATGCGCAGCATCGAACTAAGGTGCGCAATTGCGCACCTGAGAATCTCGAGATTCCGGGTTCGCCCTTCGGGCGCCCCGGAATGACCGGTGGTGAGGTTCGCGCGCCAAACCCTCAAACCTCCACCCCCTCGTGCCGCAGCAGCCACCTCTTCCGCTCCAGACCGCCGCCATATTTCACCAGCGAGCCGTCGGCGCCGATCAGGCGGTGGCAGGGCAGCACCACGCTGATCGGGTTGGAGCCGTTGGCATGGCCGACGGCGCGAATGGCTTTTGGCCTATCGATCCTTGCGGCCAGCGCGCCGTAGCTCAGCGTGGTGCCGGCAGGGATTTGCGCAAGCGCGGTCCAGACCTTTTGCTGGAACGGCGTGCCGGCAATGCGCCATGCGACGCCCGCGAGTTGGCTGAGATCACCTTCGAAATAGCCCGACAGCGCAGTCCGCATCTCCGCGGGCGCTGGCTGATCGGTCAATTCAACTGCGCCATAGTGCAGGCGCAACAGCTCGCGCATGCGGTGCTCGTAGTCTTCCCAGTCGAGCGCCCGCAGATTGCCCTCGGCATCGGTGACCAGCAGCGCGATCCCGATCGGCGTCGCCATGCGATCGAGGCCGAAGCGTTCAGGCGTCTTGGTTGATCGAGCGGGCATTGCGGCACCAGGCAATCGAAACACAGCCATCGCACTTGCCATGGCGGCCATGCTAACGTCCACCCGAAAGCTGACGCTTTTGGGGGAGCTCAACTTGATCCTGATCGCCAATGTCCTGGTGGCGCTGGTCGCCGCACTGCACGCCTATTTCCTGATCCTGGAAATGTTCCTCTGGGACAAGCCGACCGGCTTGAAGGTGTTTCGCAATACGCCGGAGAAGGCCGCGATCACGAAGGTGCTGGCCGCCAACCAGGGGCTCTATAACGGCTTCCTGGTCGCCGGCCTGATCTGGGGTCTCGTCCACGGCAATCCGGCCTTCGCGTTCCAGATCAAGGTGTTCTTCCTGCTCTGCGTGATCGTGGCCGGCGCCTATGGCGCGGCGACCGTCAGCACGCGGATCCTGATCGTGCAGGCGTTGCCGGCGGCGATCGCGCTAATTGCATTGTTTCTGGCCTGAGACGCTTCGGCGCAGCGCCGCGATCCTTGCGCGGCGGCTGCCCTTCCTCCACAATCTCAGGCAGCGATGGCGACCGTTGCAATAACGGAAAAGGACCATCGGTCGAAAATTCCGTCAGGAGGAACAACCCAACATGAGCAATCGCAGAGCCTTCCTAGCTGCCACGGCAGCGCTGGCCTTTACGTTCTCCGCGAGCCAAGCCCTCGCCCAGAAGAAATACGACACCGGAGCGAGCGACACCGAGATCAAGATCGGCCAGACCGTGCCGTTCTCCGGCGCCTACTCGGTCTATGCCAATATCGGCAAGACCCAGGCCGCCTATTTCAAGATGATCAACGACCAGGGCGGCATCAACGGCCGCAAGATCAATTTGATCCAGTATGACGACGCCTATTCGCCGCCGAAGACGGTGGAGCAGGTGCGCAAGCTGGTCGAAGGCGACGAGGTGCTGTTCACGTTCCAGCTGATCGGCACCGCGGCCAACGCCGCCGTGCAGAAATATCTCAACGGCAAGAAGGTGCCGCAGCTGCTGGCGTCCACAGGTGCGGCGCGCTTCAACGATCCGCAGAACTATCCCTGGACCATCGCCTATAATCCCAACTACGTGTCCGAGGGACGCATCTACGCAAAGTACATTCTCAAGGAGCATCCGAACGCCAAGATCGGCGTGCTCTACCAGAACGACGACATGGGACGCGACTATCTCGCGGGCCTCAAGAGCGGCCTCGGCGCCAAGGCCGCCAGCATGATCGTCGGCGAAGTGTCCTACGAGGTCACCGACCCGACGGTGGATTCGCAGGTCGTCAAGCTGAAGTCGATGGGCGTCGACGTGTTCTTCGATGCCTCGACGCCGAAATTCGCGGCGCAGGCGATCAAGAAGCTCGCCGACCTCGGCTGGACGCCGGTGCACATCCTCGACATCAATGCGAGCCCGATCTCGGCGACGCTGAAGCCGGCCGGCCTCGACATCTCCAAGGGCATCATCTCGACCCAATACGGCAAGGAGCCCAGCGATCCGCAGTGGAAGGACGATCCCGGCGTGAAGGCCTTCTTCGCCTTCATGGACAAGTATTTCCCGGAAGGCGACAAGCTCAACACCGTCAACACCTATGCCTACTCGGTTGCGGAGCTGCTGGTGCAGGTCCTGAAGCAATGCGGCGACGATCTGACGCGTGAGAACATCATGAGGCAGGTCGCCAACATCAAGGACTTCACCCCGAGCTTCGCCCTGCCCGGCATCAAGATCAACACCGGGCCGAACGACTTCCGCGTCAACAAGCAGATGCAGATGATGAGGTTCAATGGCGAACGCTGGGAGCTGTTCGGACCGATCATCGAGGACACTGGCCCGTCGGGTTAGGCGAAAAGAAGAACTCTTCGTAGGGTGGGCAAAGACGCGCAAGCGTCGTGCCCACCATCTTCTCCGCGATCACACCAGACTTGGCTCAGTCCATCGCCGTCACCCTGAGGTGGCCGCTTCTTCAGCGGCCCTCGAAGGGCGACGGCCCTGCTGTTGGCCGCGTAGAGGCATTGGGCCCGTTCATCCTTCGAGGCTCGCAAGAGCTCGCGCCTCAGGATGACGGATAGAGGGGGCGCCTACTCCGGTATCTCCCCGAAATTCTTGCCCACCGGCAGCACCGCGTGCCGGATCAGTCGTGAATCCTCCACCGCGGCCTGGCGATGCTTGACCGCCTCGCGATAAACGGGGTCGCAGATCATCTCGACGAAGGCTCCAACGCTCGGATATTCGGCGATGAAGCAGTGGTCCCAGCGTTCGTCCTGCGGGCCGATCAGCATCAGCTCGAACCTGCCCTGCCAGACGATGCGGCCGCCGAGGCGCTCGAACACCGGGCCGCTCTCGCGCCCATAGGCCGCATAGGCCTCCGCGCCGCTGGCCTTGCGGCCGTCTGGATAGGCCGCTTCTTTCCGCAAGCGCACCAGGTTGAGCATGTGGATCGGGCCGGGACGGTCGTTGTCCCGGAATTGCGCGAAGATCTCCTTGGTCGGATCGATATGGCCCATGGGTACTCCCTCGTGTGTTCCCTCTTCTTTTGTGCCGGCGATCCTAGCTCCGCCGCCAAACGAGCGGAACTGCGGCGGACGAATGCCGCACCTCCTAATCGCGCGTTAACGCCGGGGTAACCCGGCCTTAAACAGCGACCGCTAGCGTGCGGCGGGGCGGGCTGACCGGGCGTATTTGCGTATGGCGTGGGGAAAGAAAAAGGGTGGGCGGAAGGAGCCGCTGTTCGGCTTGCCCGCGGCGCTCGCCGATCTGCGCCTGACGGCTGCGGACCGCATTCCCGGCGGCGAGGACAAGCCGAAGAAATCAGCGAAATCATCCGCCAAGCGCAAAGCTGAGGATGCCGGCGACGAGCCGCCGCGCGAGCGCAAGGCTCCGGCTAACCGCAGCGGCGCCAAGCGGCGATCGAAGTCGGGCGGTGGCTTCGGCCTCGGCCGCCTGGTCTATTGGGGCGCGGTGCTGAGCCTGTGGGGCGTCATCGCCGTGATCGGCGTCGTGATCTATGTCGGCGCCCACCTGCCGCCGATCCAGTCGCTGGAGATTCCCAAGCGCCCGCCGACGATCCAGATCGTCGGCATCGACGGCAGCATGCTGGCGCAGCGCGGCGAGATGGCAGGCGCCAATGTCGCGCTGAAGGACCTGCCGCCGTACTTGCCGAAGGCCTTCATCGCCATCGAGGACCGCCGCTTCTATTCGCATTTCGGCATCGACCCGATCGGCATCCTGCGTGCGCTCGTCACCAACGTGCTCCATCGCGGCGTGTCGCAGGGCGGCTCGACCTTGACGCAGCAGCTCGCGAAAAACCTGTTCCTGACCCAGGAGCGGACCATGCAGCGCAAGCTGCAGGAGGCGGAGCTCGCGATCTGGCTGGAGCGCAAGCATTCCAAGGACGAGATCCTGGAACTCTATCTCAACCGCGTCTATTTCGGCTCCGGCGCCTACGGCGTCGAGGCCGCCGCGCAGAAATATTTCGGCAAGTCGGCGAGGAACGTCACGGTCGCCGAAGCCGCGATGCTGGCCGGTCTCGTCAAGTCGCCCTCGCGCCTTGCGCCGAACCGCAACCCCGAAGGCGCCGAAGCGCGCGCGCAGATCGTGCTCGCGGCGATGGCGGATGCAAAATTCATCACCGAAGCGCAGGCGCAGGCCTCGATCGGCCATCCCTCCTACAACGTGAAGCCGGCCGGCGCCGGCACGGTCAATTACGTCGCCGACTGGATCGGCGAGGTGCTGGACGATCTGGTCGGCCAGATCGACGAGAGCATCAAGGTCGAGACCACGATCGATCCAAAGCTGCAGGGCGTCGCCGAAGCCGCCATCATCGACGAGCTCGCCGCCAAGAGCGTGAAGTTCAACGTCAGCCAGGGCGCGCTGGTGGCGATGACGCCTGACGGCGCGGTGCGCGCCATGGTCGGCGGGCGGAACTATTCCGACAGCCAGTACAACCGCGCGGTCACCGCCAGGCGCCAGCCGGGCTCCTCGTTCAAGCCGTTCGTGTACCTGACCGCGCTCGAGCAGGGTCTGACGCCGGATACCGTCCGCCAGGACGCGCCGATCGAGGTCAAGGGCTGGAAGCCCGAAAACTACACCCACGAATATTTCGGCGCGGTGACGCTGACGCAGGCGCTGGCGATGTCGCTCAACACGGTGGCCATCCGCCTCGGCCTCGAGGTCGGGCCGAAGAACGTGGTGCGCACCGCGCACCGGCTCGGCATCTCCTCCAAGCTCGAGCCCAACGCCTCGATCGCGCTCGGCACGTCGGAAGTCTCCGTGGTCGAGCTGGTCGGCGCCTATGCGCCGTTCGCCAATGGCGGCCTCGCGGTGGCGCCGCATGTCGTGACGCGGATCAGGACGCTCAGCGGCAAGCTGCTCTACATGCGCCAGCCCGAGGAGCGCAACCAGGTGATCGACCCCCGCTATGTCGGCATGATGAATGCGATGATGCGGGAGACGCTGATATCAGGCACCGCCAAGAAGGCGGAGATCCCCGGCTGGCCGGCGGCCGGCAAGACCGGCACCAGTCAGGATTACCGCGACGCCTGGTTCATCGGCTACACCGCCAACCTCGTCACCGGCGTCTGGCTCGGCAATGACGACAACTCGCCGACCAAGAAGGCCACGGGCGGCGGCTTGCCGGTCGAAGTCTGGTCGCGCTTCATGAAGACGGCGCACGAGGGCGTGCCTGTCGCGAACTTGCCAAACTCGCAAGCGACCTGGGGCCTGTCGAACCTTGCGCAGGCGGCCTCGCAGGTATCGCCGCCGACAGCAGCCGCACCCGGACCGGCGCCGACCAACAATGGCGGCTATCGCCCGCCGCCGACACGGGCCAATGTACGGCCGGAAGCGGCGGCAGGGCTCGATGGCTGGCTGATGGACCGGCTGTTCGGCGGCAATCGCTAGCTGCGAATTGAGGTCCTGATGACCTCAAAACAAGAACTGCGAAAACAACCCCATGCACAGTAGAACGCGAAGTCCGGCGCGACGCTGGGTGGATGGTGCGAGGCGTTTGATGTGACGGAGGGAATCGGGCAACCGGCGCAATCGTCGCGGCATGGGCCAAGAATCGCGCGAAATGCGCCGATGTCTCCCCGCCCTCTCCTGTCATTCCCCGCGACCCGGCTACGCCAAGGCTTCGCCGGGGTTCAGGTCTAGGGGCGCCGAAGCTTTAGCGAAGGCGGCAGGCGGGGAATCCAGTACGCCGCGGCCTCTCGATTGAACCACTGCGGCCTCTGGAATACTGGATCGCCCGCCTTCGCGGGCGATGACAGCGTTTGCTGGGTTAGCAGCGAGGCCCAAGCGAGCGCCGTCACGGCGAGGCGATCAGATCCGACGCCACTGCACACACCGTATTGGGCGATGCGATCCTCTCTGCAATGAAGACGGCGTCCCGCTGGTCCTCGCCAAGAGCAAAGACAAGAATCGGATTGTTGTAGACGAAGCCGCCATGTTCAGTCGCGATGACCCACCTGCGGCCGGCCGTCCAAAAGAAGTTGAAGCGGCGAAACGGCACATCCCAGAAGCCCGCAACGTCGGTCGCGTTAAAGCTTGTCCCAGGTTCCGCAACCTTGCCGAGTCTATCGCTTAATGACCTCAACAATACCGACGGCACATGCTCAAATGGAACAGGAACCACTTGTCGGGGAGGCATGCAGGCCGGGGTGATGGCGTCCGCCATCACATTGTAAGCCGCAGGCAGAAAGAGCAGCAGCAATACGACTGCCACCCGTCTGACTGCGATCATCGCAATTGCCCTCGGTAATCCGCCCTAATCCTCGACCCCATACCGGTGCAGATCGTTGCCGTGCGTATCGAGCCACTTCTTGGCGCGCTCCATCGACGGGCAGACTTTTCCGCAGACGCGCCAGAAGCGGGCGGAGTGGTTCATCTCGACGAGATGGGCAACCTCGTGGGCGGCGAGGTAGTCGAGCACGAAGGGTGGCGCAAGGATCAGGCGCCAGGAGAACGACAGTGAGCCGGCCGAGGTGCAGGAGCCCCAGCGGCTGGACTGGTCGCGGATCGAGAGCCGCTTGACCCTGACGCCGAGCTCGGCGGCATAGGCTTCCGCCGAGCGCTGCAGGTCGCGGCGCGCCTCGCGCTTGAGGAAGTCATGGACGCGGCGGTCGGCATGCTCGACGCCGCCGGCGACGCAGAGAATGCGTTCACCGCTGTCGCGCATCTCGGTCCACACCGTGCCACGCTGACCGGCGCGATGGACGATGCGATGAGGCGTGCCGCGAAGCGGTATCACCGTGCCAGGCTGGAACGGCGCGGCCTTCGGCAGACGGCCGAGACGTGCCGCGATCCAGGCGCCGTGACGTGTCGCGAAGTCTTTTGCCTCGGCCAGCGTGCCGCGCGGCGGCATGGTGAGGATGGCTTCGCGATCACTCGGATGAATTCTGAGCGTGTAGCGACGCGCTCGGCGGTGTCTTCGCAGGCGAATCGCAAAGAATTGCGATCCATGGGTAATGACGAGGGTCTTCGGTTCGTGGGGCCGCCGATAGAGGAGTGCGCGAGTGGCCATGTCTGTCAGTCCGGGGGGCAGGAGTTCGCCCGGATTCTGCCATAACCACCGCCAGGGAAAGCGCTCGGCGCAAAAACAAATCATTTGCCCAATATACAGGGGTTCTTCAGTCCGGGAGACCCTACAGACTGGGGTTGGAACCGGCTTTTTTCGCCCCCGCTGGACGCATGCGGCCCCCCCAAGGGGTGAGGGGTGACTCACTCCTATAGAGCTACCTAAATACCGCGAATCTGGAGGGAACTTGCCCCTGCCGGAGGCTCCGGCAGGGGCGGAATTTTCGACGGGAAAGCCGAAATTCAGGATTATTCAGCCGCGAGAGCCTGCAACGAGCTCGGATTCGCTGCCGAGACCATGAAATCATGAATCCGCGGCACGATTTCGGACTTGAAACGCGATCCGTTGAACACACCGTAGTGCCCGACGCCCTTCTGGACGTAATGAACGCGACGATGATCGGGGATCTTGCTGCACAATGTGTGCGTTGCTTCGGTCTGACCGAGGCCGGAGATGTCGTCGTTCTCGCCTTCGACCGTCATCAGCGCGACGCGCGTGACCTTGGAGGGATCGACGAGAGTTCCACGATGGGTCATCTCGCCCTTCGGCAGCGAGTGCTTCACGAACACGGTGTCGACGGTCTGCAGGTAATATTCGGCCGAGAGATCCATCACCGCGAGATATTCGTCGTAGAAGTCGCGATGCTTGTCGACGAGATCGCCGTCGCCCTTCACCAGATTGGCGAACAGCTGCTTGTGCGCATCCATGTGCCGGTCGAGATTCATGCTGATGAAGCCGTTCAGCTGCAGGAACCCCGGATAGACGTCGCGCATCATGCCCGGATGCGGGAACGGCACCTTGGTGATGACGTGGTTGCGGAACCAGTCGATGCCGCGCTGCTGGGCGAGGTCGTTCACCCCGGTCGGATTGCGGCGGGTGTCGATCGGCCCGCCCATCAGCGTCATTGAGGTCGGCACGAACGGATCGCGGCGCGCCTCCATGATCGAGACGGCGGCGACCACGGGCACGGAGGGCTGGCACACCGCCATCACATGGGTGTTGCCGCCGAGGACGTGCAGCATCTCGATGACGTAGTCGATGTAGTCGTCGAGATCGAACCGCCCTTCGCTGAGCGGCACCATGCGGGCATCGGCCCAGTCGGTGATGTAGACCTCATGCGCCGGCAGGAAGGCCTCGACCGTGCCGCGCAGCAGCGTCGCATAATGGCCGGACATCGGCGCCACGATCAGCACGCGCGGCTGCGGGCTGCGCAGCGGACGGGTGAACTTGCGATCGAAGTAGAGCAGCCGGCAGAACGGCTTTTCCCAGACCGAACGGATCTCGATGGGGACGCGGAGGCCGTTGACCTCGGTGTCGTCGAGGCCCCATTCCGGCTTGCCGTAGCGGCGCGTGGTGCGCTCGAACAATTCGCAGGCCGCGGCGACCGACTTGCCGACCTCGGTACGCGCCCAGGGATTGAGGGGATTCTGAAACAGCAGCTTGGTCGCGTCGGTGACTGCACGGGCCGGATTGAGAGAGGCGTGGGCCATCTCGTACATCCAGTACATCGGCGTCGTCAGGACCGGACTGCCTTCTGCAGCCAGGGGCGGGGCGCCGCCAAACTCACCAATAGGCATCACTATAATCCTCTTCGCATCGCAGCATACTGCCGAATGCGTAATATTGCGTCAATGCATGGTTCCGTACATCTACGGAGCGGAGACGGCTAAATTGGCCTGAATCCACGAGAAAGTGACGTTATTCGCCGCCCGATAGCAGCGAGCCGTGCTTTTTGGCGCTGCGCAAAAGGGCAAGGAATGCCCAAAAAGAAGCAACCAGAAGTACGCCATTGATGGCTAACGCCTCCAGCATTAGCTCGATCCTGAAGGTGTTCTCGATCAGCAGCGCGCGCATTCCCTCGAACACATAGGTCGGCGGCAGCGCCCAGGCGACATATTGCAGCCAGCCCGGCAGCACGCTGACGGGATAGTAGATGCAGGCGAGCGGCATGATCGCGAACATCAAGGTCCAGACGATGCTCTCGGCGCCCAGACCGTGCCGCACCACCAGCCCCGAGACGAAGATGCCGACCGACCAGCTGGTGAAGATCAGATTGCAGAAGAAGGCGATCAGCGGCAGGCCGAGCGCATAGACGTTGAAGTGAAACAGGAACAGCGCGAGCAGCGTCATCGGGACGATGCCGATCGCGAGCCGGATCAGGCTCATGACCGTCAGCGACAGCAGAAACTCGATGGGCCTCAGCGGGCTCATCATGAGGTTGCCGAGGTTGCGCGCCCACATCTCCTCCAGGAACGAGATGGAGAAGCCGAGCTGGCCACGGAACAGGATGTCCCAAAGGATGACGGCGCCGATCAGCGTGCCGCCGGCCCGCGCGAAGAAGCTGGCGTTTTCCGCGATGTAATACTGGATGAAGCCCCAGGTGATGACCTGCAGCGCCGGCCAGTACAAGAGCTCGAGCAGCCGCGGCCAGGACGACAGCAAGAGATACCAGTAGCGCAGGATCATCGCGCCGATGCGGTGCGCGGAGATGCCGCGGTGGAGGGAGAGCTCGGTCATTGCGGCGCCTCGTTGCCCGGATGGAGCTTCGTCATTCCGGGGCGCGCGGAGCGCGAGCTATGATGCGCAATTGCGCATCTGAGAATCCATAACCACAGGCGGCGGTTTTGGGGCGAGACCGGCACCCCCGAGTCTTCGCCAAATTCAATCCTGTGGTTATGGATCCCGGGCTCGCGACTATGTCGCGCCCCGGGATGACGGGATCCATCCGGACCAAAGCCGAAAAATCGGGGCTCGGTCATCTTGCCGCCTCCTTGGCGCCGTTCACCCGGCCGCGGGCGACGTCCAAAAACACCTCCTCCAGCGTGGTGCGGTTGTAGCGGGCCATGATCGCCTCGGGCGTGTCGTCGTCCTCGATTCGGCCGCGCTTCATGATGATGACGCGGTCGCAGAGCCGCTCGACCTCGAGCATGTTGTGCGAGGCCAGGAGGATGGTGGCGTTGTTGTCGCGGCGGTAGCGCTCCAGATGGCCCCGCACCCAGTCCGCGGTGTCAGGATCGAGCGAGGCGGTCGGCTCGTCCAGCAACAGCAGCTCGGGCTGGTTGATCAGCGCTTTCGCGAGAGCAACGCGCGTCTTCTGGCCGGCCGAGAGCTTGCCGTTGGCGCGATCGATGAAATCGGTGAGGTCGAGATCGTCGGCGAGCGCGGCGATGCGGTCAGCGAGGTTCTCGACCGCATAGAGCTTGCCGAAGATGGTGAGGTTCTGCCGCACCGTGAGCCGCATCGGCATGTCGACATAGGGGCTCTCGAAATTCATCCGCCCCAGCACCGCAGCGCTCTCCTCGGGCATGCGATGCCCGAACACCTGCACGCGGCCGGAGGTCGGCAGCACCAGGCCCATGATCATCGCGATGGTCGTGGTCTTGCCGGCGCCGTTGCCGCCCAGGAGCCCGGTGATGCTGCCGCGCGGCAGCGAAAAGGAGATATCGTCGACGGCGCGGGTCTGCTTGTAGAGCTTGACGAGGTGATCGACCGCAATCGCCGCGGAGGAAACGTGCTCCGCGACAGTCGGCCGACTTGAAGCCTTGTCATTCTCGGTCATGCTGGGCCGTTCTTCTGCTATTGCAGCTGATAGCGCAAGGCTTGTAATCGGGGTGGTTCCGCGAGCCCAGCGTTTGTGATCCAGAAGGCACCGCCCCATTGGCCGATATGACCGAAATTGCCGCTTCCGACTTCCGCCACGCGCAGCGGCATATCCGCCTCGACACCATCCTGCGGCTGCGCTGGCTCGCGGTGCTGGGCCAGCTCGCGGCGATCTTCATCGTGGCGCAGGGGCTGGAGTTCAACGTCGAGATCGTTCCCTGCGTCAGCATCATCGCGCTGTCGGCCGCGCTCAATCTGGGCCTGCAGACCGTTGCCAATCCGATGCAGCGGCTGGAGCCGATGCAGGCCGCCGGCCTGCTGGCGCTCAACATCGTGGAGCTGGCGGGGCTGCTGTTCTTCACCGGCGGACTGCAGAACCCGTTCTCGTTCCTGTTTCTCGCGCCGGTGCTGATCTCGGCGACGGCGCTGCCGGCCCGCTTCACCTTCGGCCTCGGCCTGCTCGCTGTCGCCTGTGCCTCGGTGCTGTTCTTCTTCCACCTGCCGCTGCCCTGGGATTCCGACGATCCCCTGGTGCTGCCGCCGATCTATCTCGTCGGCGTCTGGCTCTCGATCGTGCTCGCCATCGGCGTCACCAGCCTCTACTCGTTCCAGGTCACCGAGGAGGCGCGCAAGCTCGCGGACGCGCTGGCTGCGACCGAGCTGGTGCTGACGCGCGAGCAGCATCTGACCCAGCTCGACGGCCTCGCGGCCGCGGCTGCGCACGAGCTCGGCACGCCGCTCGCGACCATCTTCCTGATCTCGCGCGAGCTGGAAAAGACGGTGAAGGATCCGGGCTTTGCCGCGGACCTGAAGACGCTGCGCGAGCAGACCCAGCGCTGCCGCGACATCCTCAGCAAGATCACCCAGCTCTCCTCCACCGGCGCGCCGTTCGACCGCATGAAGCTGTCGGAGCTGATCGAGGAGGTGGTGGCCCCGCACCGCGATTTCGGCGTCGAGATCAAGGTGCGGATCGCGGTGGCCGCGGTCGCCGAGCCGGTCGGCTCGCGCAATCCGGCGATCCTCTACGGCGTCGGCAACATCGTCGAGAATGCAGTCGATTTCGCCCACACCACCGTCGAGGTGAACGCCTGGTGGAACAAGGACACGATCGAGCTCCTGATCTCCGACGACGGCCCGGGCATTCCGCCTGACATCCTCAACCGGATCGGCGAGCCGTATTTGTCGCGGCGACGCCCCCAGGATGACGGCGGCGGCGAGCGCGGCCTCGGCCTCGGCGTGTTCATCGCGCGGACGCTGCTGGAGCGCACCGGCGCCAAGGTCTCGTTTACCAACCGGATCTTTCCGGAACACGGCGCCGTGGTCCACATCACATGGCCCAGGCAGCGTTTTGAGACTATCGAGACGCTCGAAGAAACAATAGGATAGACCGCGACCTTGCGTCGCACAAAAGGGCCGATCGACTATTGGCGGCCTTGGCACCGCCTGATTGCAAGGCCATATGTAAACGCGCTGGAGAGAGGACAACACCTTGAACGCCATCGCCGAACTGAATGAACAGGCCGACCGCTCGCTTCTCATCGTGGAGGACGACAAGCCGTTTCTGGAGCGCTTGTCGCGCGCGATGGAGACCCGCGGCTTTTCGGTGACGTCGTGCGACACCGTCTCGGACGGTCTCGCGCAGATCGGCAAGGCAGCTCCCGCATTCGCGGTTGTCGACTTGCGGCTTGGTGACGGCAACGGCCTCGACGTCGTCTCGGCGCTGAAGAAGAAGCGCCCGGATGCACGCGCGATCGTGCTGACCGGCTATGGCAACATCGCCACCGCCGTGACCGCGGTGAAGATGGGCGCGATCGATTATCTCTCGAAGCCCGCGGATGCCGACGACGTCGTCGCCGCGCTGCTCTCGACCAGCGCGGAGAAATCCGAGCTGCCGACCAACCCGATGTCCGCCGACCGCGTGCGCTGGGAGCACATCCAGCGCATCTACGAGATGTGCAACCGCAACGTCTCGGAAACGGCGCGCCGCCTCAACATGCACCGCCGCACGCTGCAGCGCATTCTGGCCAAGCGCGCGCCGCGGTAATTTCCGCCACCGACAATCCATCACCGTCATCCTGAGGTGCTCGCCTTGCAAAGCAAGGCGAGCCTCGAAGGACGACGGCCCGGCTGCATCTCGGCCGTACATCCTTCGAGGCTCTCCGCACCGCGCGTCGCGCGGCGCGGCGAGCGCCTCAGGATGACGGGGATGTTGTTTGCTGCGTAGCCTGGATCGAACGCGGTCTCGTAGGGTGGGCAAAGGCGCGAAGCGCCGTGCCCACCATTTCTGCTTGGTGGGCACGCTACGCTTTGCCCACCCTACGGCACCTTTTTTGTGGCGCCTGCTATTCCCAGAAATCCGCGTGCCCCTGCGGATCGACCAGGCGGTTGATCCGCAAGCCCGCCGCGATCGCAAAACGCACCGTCATCTGCTTGCGCGTGGCAGCGGCGAGCTTGTGCTCGGGCGCCTCGCACTGCATGTGCGCGCCGTAGGCGTCGGCGATGATCAGGCCGGTGTCTTCAGGAAAGATCTCGCACGGCAGATCCTGCGTGAAGGCGAAGAACAGCCGGTCGCAATGGGCGCGGTATTCGTGCCATTTCTGGTCGGCACGCAAATCCTCGACCGACGACTTGATCTCGACGATCCAGATCTCGCCGCGCTCGTTCAATGCCACGAGATCAGCGCGCCGACCCGAGGGCAGCGGCAATTCGCTGATGCAGGAAAAGCCGAGCGAACGTAAGAGCCGTGCAGTCCCGCGCGCAATGGCGAGCGCAGTCTCGGACTGGCGGCGATCCGGCGGCGGCACGAGGGCGATGCGGGCGGTGTTGTCCATGGAGGGAGGATAGCCGATTCCTCCGTCGTCGTCCTGGCGAAAGCCAGGACCCATTACCCCCAAGAGGTCGTTGGCGCGCGAGCTGATAGCCACCGGCCTTCGTCAAATTGCGCACTGTGGTAATGGGTCCCGGCCTGCGCCGGGACGACATCGAGCGCGGGAACCTCCCCTTCCCCACGCACTTATCACGCAGCCGCCGTACCTCGGCGGAACCACCGGCCGCGCGCGCATGATCGACGATCTCTGGTACAAGAACGGCGTGATCTACTGCCTCTCCGTCGGCTCCTACATGGACGCCAACGGCGACGGTGTCGGCGACTTCAAGGGCCTCTTGCGCCGGCTCGATTATCTGCACGGCCTCGGCATCACCACGATCTGGCTGATGCCGTTCCAGACCTCGCCCGGTCGCGACGACGGCTACGACATCGCCGATTATTACAGCGTCGATTCCCGCTACGGCACGCTCGGCGACTTCGTCGAGTTCACCCATGGCTGCAAGCAGCGCGGCATCCGCATCATCATCGATCTCGTCGTCAACCACACCTCCGACCAGCATCACTGGTTCAAGGAGGCGCGACGCGACAAGAGCTCACCCTATCGTGACTGGTATGTGTGGTCCGACAAGAAGCCGGCCGGCGCCAACAAGGGCATGGTGTTTCCCGGCGTGCAGAAATCGACCTGGACGCGCGACAAGAAGGCCGGCGCATATTACTTCCATCGCTTCTACGATTTCCAACCCGATCTCAACACCTCGAACCCGCACGTGCAGGCCGAGATCCTGAAGATCATGGGCTTCTGGATCCAGCTCGGCGTCTCCGGCTTCCGCATGGACGCCGTTCCCTTCATCATCGCCACCAAAGGCGCGAAGGTGAAGAAGCCGGTCGAGCAGTACGACATGCTGCGCGCCTTCCGCGAATTCCTGCAATGGCGGCAGGGCGACGCCATCATCCTCGCCGAGGCCAACGTGCTGCCGAAGACGGACATGGAATATTTCGGGCGCGACGGCGACCGCATGCACATGATGTTCAACTTCCACGTCAACCAGCATCTGTTCTACGCGCTGGCCTCGGCCGACTCGCGCCCGCTGGCGAAGGCGCTGAAAGCAACAAAGCCGCGGCCGGCGACGGCGCAATGGGGCCTGTTCCTGCGCAATCACGACGAGCTCGATCTCGGCAGGCTGACCGAGGCGCAGCGCGATACGGTGTTCAAATGCTTCGGGCCCGACAAGGACATGCAGCTCTACGACCGCGGCATCCGCCGCCGCCTTGCGCCAATGCTGGGCGGCGATCGCCGGCGGCTGGAGCTCGCCTACAGCCTGATGTGCACGCTGCCGGGAACGCCCGTGATCCGCTACGGCGACGAGATCGCGATGGGCGATGATCTCTCGCAGCCCGAGCGCAATTGCGCGCGCACGCCGATGCAATGGTCGACCGAGCCGCATGGCGGCTTCACCAAGAGCGACAGACCGGCCTGCCCCGTCATCGACGAAGGACCTTACGGCTTTCCGCACGTCAATGTCGCGAAACAGCGGCGCGATCCCAACTCCATGCTGAACTGGACCGAGCGCATCGTGCGCATGCGGAAGGAAGTGCCGGAGGTCGGCTGGGGCGATTTCACGATCATTCCCGTGCGCGATCCCGCCGTGTTCATCATGCGCTACGACTGGCGCAACAATTCCGTGCTGTTCGTGCACAATCTCGACGAAAAGCCGCGCGAGATCGCGTTCTCGGCGGGACTGCCCGGCGAGACCGGCGCGCATTTGATCAACCTGCTCGCGGAAGACCACAGCCACGCCGACAAGCGCGGCCAGCACCGCGTCGTGCTGGAGCCCTACGGCTATCGCTGGTACCGCGTCGGCGGGCTGGATTATCTGTTGAAGCGGAGCGATATCGACGCGACTACGGTGCGGGGGAAGAAGCATCCGGAGTGATCACGTCGTCCTGGCGAAAGCCAGGACCCATTACCCCAAGAGGTCGTTGGCGCGCGCAGCCGGTGACCGCGAGTCTTCGCCAAACTGCTCCCTGTGGTAATGGGTCCTGGATCTGCGCTTCGCTTGTCCAGGACGACGGTGGAGAATGACGCAACCACCCCACCATCACCTAGGGCGACCGCACGATCACCCCTTCATTCCCTCGCAGATCCAGCACGCCCTCCAGCCGCTCACCCTCGCGATCCAGAAAAGTAGACAGCACAATCTCGCTGCCGAACCTTATCGCGCTCGTCGTCACCGCGATCGGCTCCGGACCGAGATTGAGCACGGCGATCACCGACTTGCCTCCGGCCGCGCGGCGATAGATCAGCAAGTCGCCTTGCGCGGCGATCGGATGATAGTCGCCGGCGACCAGCGGAGGACAATCCCTCCGCAACGCGATCAGACGCTTGTAGAGGCTGAGGATCGAGCGCGGATCGGCTTCGAGATTGGCGACGTTGTTGTGGATATGGTCCTCCGGCAGCGGCAGCCATGGCCTTACACCGGAGAAGCCGCTGGTCTGCGAAGAATCCCACTGCATCGGCGTGCGGCAGCCGTCGCGGCCGACACCGATGCCGGGCACGTTCTTCTCGAAGGGATCGCGCACGTCCTCCGACGCGATCGCGAGCTGGTGCATGCCGATCTCGTCGCCGTAATAGAGCGTCGGCGTGCCGCGCAAGGTCAGCAGCAGCATGGCGGCGACGCGGGCCTGCTCCGGACCGACCCGGCTCGCCACGCGCGGACGGTCGTGATTGCCGAGCACCCAGTTCGGCCAGGCGCCCTTCGGCAGCGCCTTCTCGTAATCCTCGATGATCGTCTCGATCGAGCGCGCGCTCCAGAAGGTCGAGAGCAGCGCGAAATTGAACGGCATCTGCGCGCCGGTGAGGTCGTTGCCGTAATAGGCCATCAGGCGGTGCAGCGGCAGATAGATCTCGCCGATCAAGACACGGGCGCCAAAGGCATCGGTGACGCGCCGCATCTCGGCGATCACATCATGCACCTCGTCCTGGTCGGTGGAATATTGCGTCAAGATCTTCTCGTTCGGCGGCCGGCCCTCGACGTAATGCGGGTTCGGCGGATTGTCGCGGAATTCGGCATCCTTGATCAGGTGCCAGATCACGTCGACGCGAAAGCCGTCGACGCCCTTCTCCAGCCAGAACCGCACCACGTCATAGATCGCGGCGCGGACATCGGGATTGCGCCAGTTGAGGTCGGGCTGCTGGGCGAGGAAGGCGTGGTAGTAGTACTGCCCCGTCGCCTCGTCGAAAGCCCAGGCGCTGCCGCCGAACTCGGAGACCCAATTGTTCGGCGCGCTGCCATCCGGCTTCGGATCGCGCCAGATGTACCAGTCACGCTTGGGATTGTCGCGCGAGGCGCGGCTCTCGACGAACCAGGGATGCTGGTCCGAGGTGTGGTTGGGCACGAGGTCGAGGATCAGCTTCAGGCCGTTGTCATGGGCCGCGGCGAGCAGCGCGTCGAAATCCGCCATCGTGCCGAACAGCGGCTCGATGCCGGTATAGTCGGAAATGTCGTAGCCGAAATCGGCCATCGGCGAGGGGAAGATCGGCGACAGCCAGATCGCGTCGACGCCGAGCGATTTCACATAAGCCAGCCGTCGCAGGATGCCGGCGAGGTCGCCGACGCCGTCACCGTCGCTGTCCTGAAAGGAGCGCGGATAGATCTGATAGAAGACGCCGTCGCGCCACCAATTGTCGCCCTGAGTCATGTCGGAATACCATCCAAAGACTGCCTCTCGCGCGGGAAAACGCGGAAGCAACGCACCGGTTCAGATTGGCGAGCCAATTGGGACGGCCGTGTGACGGCTGCTGTTCCCCGGCGCATTCCCCGTCCTTGGCACGAATCTTTTGCTTGGCGGCATGGTAAAAATCGGCATTGTGGCGCCATGACCGAGCAAAATGACACCCAAGATTCCTCGCAAGACTCCTCACAAGCCAAGGCCGGCGCGATCATCGTTCCCGTGACGCTGTTCGAGCAGAACTGCACCATCATCTGGGACGAGCCTAGCAAGAAGGCCGTGGTGATCGATCCCGGCGGCGACGTGCCGAAGATCCTGGACGCGATCAAGCAGACCGGCGTCACCGTGGAGAAGATCTGGCTGACCCACGGCCATATCGACCATGTCGGCGGCGCGGCGGATTTGCGCGACGCGCTGAAGGTGCCGATCGAGGGCCCGCATCAGGCCGACAAGTTCCTGCTCGACAACGTGGTCGAGAGCGGCGCGCGCTTCGGCATGACCGGCGTGCGAAACTTCGCGCCGGACCGCTGGCTCGAGGAAGGCGACAGCGTGTCGATCGGCGGCCTGTCGTTCGACATTTTGCATTGCCCCGGCCACTCGCCGGGCAGCGTGGTGTTCTTCAACAAGGATCTGCGTTTTGCCCATGTCGGCGACGTCTTGTTCGCGGGCTCGGTCGGGCGCACCGACCTGCCCGGCGGCAGTCACGCCACGCTGATCAACTCGATTCTGACAAAGCTGCTGCCGCTCGGCGACGACGTCGGCTTCATCTGCGGCCACGGTGCTGGCTCGAGCATCGGCCAGGAGCGGATGACCAATCCGTTCATCACCGGCGAGATGTAGGTTTTTTATTCGGCGGCGTCTGCGAGCGCCGCCGTCTCGCTCAAGTTACGCTCGCCCCATTCGCGGATCGCCGCGACGACGGGCACGAAGCTCTTCCCTTTGCGCGTCAGGCGATACTCCACCTTCGGCGGCACCTCGCCAAAATCCTTGCGGTCGATCAGGCCGCTCATCGTCAACGCCTTCAATTCGCGGCTGAGCACGCGCGGGGTGATCTCGGCGCTTCCTGACGTGCCACGCAGCAGGCCGCTCCTGATCTCGCCGTAGCGGCGCGGGCCGTCTTTCAAGTCCCAGACGATGCGGAGCTTGTACTTGCCGCTGATCATTTTCTGAAACGCCGCAACCGGACAGGTGCGCGCCGGAATTGCCTTCGCCATGTCGTCTCCTCCATGTGCAGCCAGGCCGTTCTTTTTTGACGCGTTTTCTTGACGCGAACCGGTATCCACTTCGCTCGAAAACGCTATGCGACAAGAATAGGAGCGACTGCGAAAAAGTCCATACTATCAATTTTGTCCATACTTGTGGGATCGCTCACAAGGCGCAGATGATGACGCACATGACGAACAGGGAGCGTCACATGAAGCACTTTATGATCAGATACCAGTTCAAGAACGGCACGACGGAGGAATGGCACCGGGAGATCGGCCGCTTCATCAAGGCGATCGACGGCGATCCGGAGCTGAAGGGACGGATCGGTTATCGCGTCCTGAAAGCCCGCGACGACGGCAGCTACTTCCACCTCGCCAGCGCCAGCGACGATGCCGCGCAGAAGGCGCTGCAATCGCGCGACTTCTTCAGGGCCTATCAGGAGATGACGCGGAAGGTCGCCGGCGGCGAGGTGACGGTGACGCCGATCGAGGTGATCGATCAGACGGGGTAGTGTTGAAGCGACGGCGTCACCACATACTCCGCCGTCGTCCCGGACAAGCGCAAGCGTAGATCCGGGACCCATAACCACAGGGAGAAGTTTTGGGGCGGCCTGATAACTCCGAGTCCCCGCAACCACATACGCCTGTGGTTATGGGTCCCGGATCGGCGCGCGCTTGGGGCGCGCTTGTCCGGGACGACAGCAGAGTTTGTATCGCTTACACGACGCGGGCCTTATTTCATCAACCCGGCCGCCGTCAGCGCGCGCGTGATGATCTGGCCGAGATCGAAGCCGCGAGCCTGCTCGTGCTTCGGCTCGGCCGGTTGCTCGGCGACCGCAGTGCGGATCGAGCGGGCGAGATGTGGCGCGGGCGTCAGCGCCGGCTTTGCCTCCGCCTTCTTCTTCGCCTCCGCGATCCAGCCGGTCAGGCCGAAGAACTTTGCGATGTGGTAGGACGAGGAGATGCCGGCCTCGATCAGGAACGCGCCTTCCATGCCATAGCGCTGGTCGTTGTCGGCAAGGCCAAGCGGCGTGCCGTGCGCCATGTCGGTGATGGCGTAGGACTCGACCAGCGTCTCGCCGTCCTTGTTCCACCAGGCCTGGCGCGGATAGCCGTCGACATTGGTCTCCGCCATCGGCACTTCGGGCAGATCATGCAAATCGAGCCACTGCTTGACGATCTCGTTGGCATTGCCGGGATTGACGGTGCGGTCGGCGCTGCCGTGCCACACCGACATCTTCGGCCAGGGGCCACGATGATCGGAGGCCCTGCGCACGAGATCGCCGAGCTCGCGCGCGGGACGCGCCGGGGAATGAAACATGCCGTCCAGCGCCTCGCGCAAATTCGAGGCGATGCCGTAAGGCAATCCGGCGATGATCGCGCCAGCCGCAAAGATTTCCGGATAGGTCGCGAGCATCACCGACGTCATGCCGCCGCCGGCCGAGAGGCCGGTGATGAAGATGCGCCTGGGATCGATGCGATGCGCGTCCGCCATGTGCGCGATCATCTCGCGGATCGAGCGCGCCTCGCCGCTGTCCCGCGCGGTGTCTTCCGGATTGAACCAGTTGAAGCAGGTATTGCCGTTGTTGACGCGCTGCTGTTCGGGCATCAGCAGCGCGAAGCCGTAATGCCGCGCGAGCGTCGACCAGCCGGCGCCGAGATCGTAACTCGCCGCCGTCTGTCCGCAGCCATGGAGCACGACGACCAGCGCGCGCGGCTTCTGCAGCTGCGCCGGCACGAACGCGAACATGCGCAAGGCGCCGGGATTGTCGCCGAAGCCCGTGACCTCTTCCAGCGGGCTGGATGAATCAGGGCTCCGGCCGAACTCGGCAAAGCGCAGACCGTCCAGCTTTGGCAGACGTCTCAACAAATCGACATTTCTGGCTAACGACACGGCACTTTCCTGGTGGGCGGCTTTCAACGTACAGCCCAACCAAATAGTTGCTGCATTGCAAAATAAAAAGACCGCGCGCTGTCGATCTCGCGAAAATCACTGGAAATTCAGCAGAAATCCGCACGTATTAACCGCACTGCCTCAACTTGATGCAGATGCGCGGCGCATCCACGTCAGAAATGCGGTGCAGATCATGATTAACGTCACAAACAGCGCGAGCGAGACGAGAAATCCTGCGCGCGCTGATTGCAATGATTCGATCGCGAAGAACACCGCGCCGATTGCGGCCACTCCGGCCGCATTTCCGATCTGTGCTGTCGTGCCGTACATGCCGGAGGCCGAGCCTGCAGCAGCAGGCCTTACGGTCGAGAGCACCGCGCCTGATAACGGCGCCATCACCAGCCCCTGGCCGTAACCGAAGATGCTCATGGTGAGCGCGAGTGCGAGCGGCGACGGCGTGTCAACATAGAGCGCAAGAAGCGCGAGCGCGCCGAGGCCTGCGATCTGCAACGCGCAGCCTTCGATCAGCACCTTGGTGCCGCGATGCCGCGCCCTCGCGCCGCTGTGACGCGAGGCCACGACGAAAGCGACGGCAAGTGGAATGCAAACCATGCCGGCCGCGAGCGGCGGAATCTTCAGGCCGCGCTGCATGAACAGTGTCATGACCAGATAGAACGACAGATTGGCGAGGAAGAAGAAGAAGGCAGCGCCGAGGCCGCGCAGAAAGACGGCGTCCGCCAGCAGCGTGAGGTCGATCAGCGGCATGCCGCCGGCTCGCGCGACCGCATGCTCGAGCTTCAGGAACGCCGCGAGGATCACGCCGCCGAACGCCATCACCGGCCACAGCCATGGCGCCCAGCCGACATCGTGTCCGAACAGCAGCGGCCCGATCAGGCACAGCAATCCCGCGAACAGGATCATGCTGCCCTTGATGTCGAGCCTGGTCCCGGCCCGCCGCGGCACCGACGGCATGATGCGCCAGGCGGCCGCGGCGATGACGAGGCCGCTGGGAACGTTGACGAAGAACACCGACCGCCAGCCGGTGCCGGCGAGATCGAGCGTGACGAGGAGGCCGCCGAGCAGGAAGCCCGCGGCGCCCGCAAGCCCGAGCACGATGCCGTAGACGGCGAAGGCGCGGTTGCGCGTCTCGTCGGTGAACAGCAGATGCAGCGTCGCCAGCACCTGCGGCACCATCAGCGCCGCGGTCGCGCCCTGCGCCAGCCGCGCGATGATCAGCTCGACGCCGGATTGCGCAAGGCCGCACCACAGCGAGGTCGCCGTGAAGCCGAGCACGCCGGCCAGGAAGATAGTCTTGGTGCCATGGATGTCGCCGAGCCGGCCGCCGGTGACCACCAGCGTGGCATAGGCGATCAGATAGATCGCGATGACGGATTCGATCTGGGCCGGCGTCGCGTGCAGGTCGACGGCGATGGTGGGAATGGCGACGTTCACGATGAAGGCGTCGACGCCGAACATGAACTGGGCGGCGACGACGATCGCCAGCACCCACCAGCGGCGGGTCGAATCGATCGGCTTTGTGACGGTTTGATGCATTGGCGCGCGAGCCTTCCAGAATTTGTTTGCGCGCAAGACTCGCAAATCGCAGTCATCCGCGCGATTACCTCCGAGGTAGGACTGGCTTTCCCCTTGCCGCTTTGGCCCGATTGCTGCATGTCGGTTCCCGCTGGTTTTGCGGGCTCGGAAGTCTTCCGGATGTACGACTACGACATGGTGGTGATCGGCTCGGGCCCGTCGGGACGCCGGGCCGCGGTGCAGTGTGCCAAGCTCGGCAAGGCCGTGCTGGTGGTGGAGAAGGGCCGGCGGGTTGGCGGCGTCTCCGTCCACACCGGCACCATCCCCTCGAAGACGCTGCGCGAGACCGTGCTCAACCTGTCCGGCTGGCGCGAGCGCGGCTTCTACGGCCGCTCCTACCGGGTGAAGCAGGACATCGCGGCCAGCGATCTGATGATCCGGCTGCAGAAGACGCTCGATCACGAGGTCGAGGTGCTCGAGCATCAGTTCAGCCGTAACCTCGTGCGCACCGCCAATGGCGAGGCACGCCTCGTCTCGCCGCACGAGGTGGAGATCACCAGTGCGATCGGCGAGACCAAGGTGGTGTCGGCCGCCTTCATCCTGATTGCCTGCGGCACGCGCCCGTTCCGCCCGGACTACGTGCCGTTCGACGGCACGAGCGTGCTCGACAGCGACGAGATCATCGAGCTGCCAAAGCTGCCGCGCAGCCTGGCGGTGATCGGCGCCGGCGTGATCGGCGTCGAATATGCCACCATCTTCAGCGCGCTCGACGTGCCTGTCACCCTGATCGAACCGCGGCCGACCTTCCTCGATTTCATCGACAAGGAATTGATCGACGAGTTCATGCACGAGCTGCGCGACCGCAATGTCGCGCTGCGGCTCGGCTCCAAGGTGACGTCGATCGAGAAGACGGCGCAGGGCCACATCGTCACGCATCTGTCGGACGGGCGTCACGTCACCACGGAAATGCTGCTGTTCGCGGCCGGCCGCGTCGGCGCCACCGACCGGCTCAATTTAGAGGCCGCCGGTATCACCGTCGACCATCGCGGCCGCATCACGGTCGATCCCGTGACCTTGCAGACCAGCGTGCCGCACATCTACGCCGCCGGCGACGTGATCGGCTTTCCGAGCCTTGCCTCGACCTCGATGGAGCAGGGCCGCGTCGCCGCCTGCCATGCCCTCGGGATGGAGCCCTTGGCGCCGCCGGAGTTCTTTCCCTACGGCATCTATTCGGTGCCGGAGATCTCGACGGCGGGCCTCACCGAGGAAGAGGTGCGCACGCGCGGCATTCCCTACGAGGTCGGCATCGCCCGCTTCCGCGAGACCTCGCGCGGCCACATCATGGGGCTGAACAGCGGCATGATGAAGATGATCTTCTCGACCAAGACGCGCCGCCTGCTCGGCGTCCACATCCTCGGCGAAGGCGCCACCGAGCTGATCCATATCGGCCAGGCCGTGCTCAACCTCAAAGGCACGATCGACTATTTCATCCAGAACACGTTCAACTATCCGACGCTGGCGGAGGCGTACAAGATCGCCGGCCTCGATGCGTGGAACAGGATGACGCGGTAGCTTCTTTCACCTCTCTTCGCTTGCGGCAGGGCTATCGCATATGAAGAAGCGTGGCGAATAGCTCGCCCGCAGCCCATCCTTCGAGACGCCCGCCGATGGCGGGCCCTCAGGATGAGGGCGGAGTGCGCGGCAGCAGTTTCAACGGGCGCCGATGCTGCTTAGCCTCATCCTGAGGAGACCGCTGGAAGCGGTCGTCTCGAAGGACGAGGCGCTTGCTCAGGCCGCCACCAAGAAATCACCTGCGATAGCCCTCCCCGCCTGCGAGGAGAGGAAGAAGACGAACGCATGCCTGCATTCCGCCGCGCGGGACATCGTGCGATTGCGTTCGCTTGTTTCAGCACGTAGCCTCTCCTCCTTAACAAACAGAAAATTCAGCCGGAGAGAACGCCATGGCGCGCCTGAAGTTCGGAGCCTTTCTTGCCCCGCATCATCCGATCGGGGAGCATCCGATGCTCCAGTTCCGGCGCGATCTCGACCTGGTCGAGCAGCTGGACGCGCTCGGTTATGACGAGTTCTGGTGCGGCGAGCACCATTCCTCCGGATGGGAGATGATCGCCTCGCCCGAGATGTTCCTGGCCGCGGCCGGCGAGCGCACCAAGCGGATCAAGCTCGGCACCGGTGTCATCTCGCTGCCCTATCACCATCCCTACAATGTTGCCCAGCGCATGGTGCAGCTCGACCACATGACCGGCGGCCGCGCCATCTTCGGCTCCGGTCCCGGCGCGCTGGCCTCCGACGCGCACACGCTCGGCATCGACCCGATGACGCAGCGTGACCGCCAGGACGAGGCGATCGGCATCATCCGCCGCCTGTTCAACGGCGAGCGCGTCACCGCGAAGAGCGACTGGTTCACCATGAACGACGCCGCGCTGCAGATCCTCCCCTTGCAGGAGGAGATGCCGTTCGTCGTGGCCTCGCAGATCTCGCCGTCCGGCATGACGCTCGCCGGCAAATACGGCATCGGCATCATCTCGCTGGGCTCGATGACGACGCAGGGCCTGATGTCGCTGCAGCAGCAATGGCAATTCGCGAAAGACGCCGCGAAGAAGCACGGCACCAAGGTGAGCCGCGCCGACTGGCGCGTGCTGCTGACCTTCCACATCGCCGAGACCCGCGAGCAGGCCCGCCGTGAGGCCGGCGCCGGGCTGATGCGCTGGCACAACGAATATAATGTCGGCACGCTGCAGCGGCCGGGCCTCGCCGCATTCTCCTCGCCCGACGAAGCCGTGGACAAGACCGCCTTCGTCGAAGGCGCTGCGTCCACCATCGGCACGCCGGACGATCTCGTCAAAACCATCAAGAACGTGATGGACGTGTCCGGCGGCGTCGGCGCCATCATCGGCTTCGTGCACGACTGGGCCAATCCGGAAAACACGCGCCGGAGCTGGGACATGGTCGCGCGCTACGTCGTGCCGGAGATCAACGGCTACATCGACTCCTTGCGCAAGTCGCAAAAATTCGTGATCGAGAACCGCGCGATCTTCGAACGTGCGGGCCAGGCCGTGATGGCCAAGATCATGGAGAACGAGAAGGCCGCCGAGGCGCTGAAAGTGACCGGCCCCGGCCGCGTCGCCATTCCCGCCGTCAACGCCCCGGATCTGCAGAAGGAAGCGGCGAAGCGGTAGGGCGCACTCGTCATCCCGGCCGAGTGCGCAATTGCGCACGGGGGCCGGGACGACGTGGAGCGTGTGACGATTTTGTGCGCAAGACGACCGCAGCGTCATCGCGCACGGATGTGCTATGTTGTCCGGGTCTGCCAACGGAGCAATCGTCATGTCGATGCAGGGCGGGTCCTCTTCCAAAGTCCCCTTCGCGCCGCCCAGGCGTAACGAGCTGACGCACATTCCCGGCGACGAGGGTTTGCCGATCATCGGCAAGACGTTCCAACTCCTGGCCGATCCCAAGGGTTTCATCGAGGCGTACGCCACGAAACACGGGCTCGTCTTTCGGACCCATTCCTTCGGCCAGACCAACGTCGTGCTGCTCGGGCCCGAGGCCAACGAGCTCGTGCTGTTCGACCAGCAAAAACTATTCTCGTCGACCCATGGCTGGAACCATGTGCTCGAATTGCTATTTCCGCGTGGCCTGATGCTGCTCGATTTCGACGAGCACCGCCTGCATCGCAAGGCGCTGTCTGTCGCGTTCAAGTCTGGACCGATGAAGTCTTATCTCGACAAGCTCGACAAGGGCATCGCAGCGCGGATCGCGCAGTGGAAGGCGAAGCCCGGCTCGATTCAGCTCTATCCGGCGATGAAGCAGTTAACGCTCGACCTCGCAGCGACATCGTTTCTCGGCGCCGATATCGGTCCCGAGGTCCAGGGGATCAACCGCGCCTTTGCCGACATGGTCGCGGCCTCCATCGCTCCGATCCGCCGCCCGTTGCCGGGCACGCAGATGGCGCGCGGCGTGGCTGGCCGCAAGCGCATCGTCGCCTATTTTCGCGAGCAGATTCCGCGTCGTCGCGCCAGGAGCGGCGGAGAGGATCTATTCTCACAGCTCTGCCACGCGACCCACGAGGATGGGGCGCTGCTGTCCGAGCAGGACATCATCGACCACATGAGTTTCCTGATGATGGCCGCGCACGACACGCTGACCTCGTCGCTGACCTCCTTCATCGGCGAGCTCGCCGCCAATCCGGACTGGCAGGACAGGCTGCGCGCGGAAGTTCTGGCGCTCGGGCTTGCTCCTGATGCCCCCAGCAGCTTCGACGATCTCGAAAAAATGCCCCTGTCGGAAATGGCATTCAAGGAGTCGCTAAGGATCAGGCCACCGGTGCCCTCGTTACCGCGCTATGCCATGCGTGATTTCACCTTCATGGGATACTCCGTTCCTGCTGGGACCCGGATCGGCGTCAACCCGCTGTACACGCATCACATGAAGGACATCTGGCCCGAGCCGGACCGCTTCGATCCCTTGCGTTTCACCGAGGAAGCCCAGCGTGGCCGCCACCGCTTTGCCTTCGTGCCGTTCGGCGGCGGCGCGCATATGTGCCTCGGCCTGCATTTCGCCTATATGCAGGCCAAGTGCTTCGCGCGCCACTTCCTGCAGAACATCGAGGTGTCGCTGGCGCCGGGCTACAAGCCGGACTGGCAGATGTGGCCGATCCCGAAGCCGCGGGATGGGCTGAAGGTGCAGGTGAAGGCGGTGTGAATTTGAGCGCCGTCGTTCCGGGGCGCACGAAGTGCGAACCCGGAATCTCGAGGTTCCGGGTTCGATGCTTCGCATCGCCCCGGAACGACGACAGGCCTCGTAGGGTGGGCAAAGGCGCGGAGCGCCGTGCCCACGATCTCTCGCGAAGAAAGAATGGTGGGCACGGCGCGCGAAGGGCGCGCCTTTGCCCACCCTACGGCGCCGTCGCCTTGGTTGCTTACGCGCCCCCGTCAAACGCCTTGCGCAGCGCCGACAGGCCCTGCTGCTGCTGGCTCCAGTTGCGGCCGCTGGTCATGGCGCCGTCGATGACGAGGTCGTGGCCGTTGATGAAGCTGGATTCGTCGCTCGCCAGGAACACCGCGGCATGGGCGATGTCGTCGGGGAGACCTGCGCGCGGGATCGGCTGCGCGGTCTTGTAGACCTCGCGCATCACCGCCGGCGTCTTCTCCGCGGCGTCGGTCGAGAGCCCCAGCGCCTTGCCGAAAATGCCGGTCGCGATCGCGCCGGGCGAGATCGAGTTGACGCGCACATTGGACTCGCCGAGCTCCATCGCCACGCATTTGGTGAGATGGATCACCGCAGCCTTGGCCGCGCCATAGACGATCGATGAGGAGAAGCCGGCAAGACGGCCTGCGATGCTGCCATTGTTGATGATGCTGCCAGATCCCTGCTTCTTCATATGGGGCGCGGCGTGCTTCATGCCGAGCATGACGCTGCGCACCAGCGTCGCCATCGCCGCGTCGAAGCGCTCGACCTCGAGACCCTCGATGCCACCGGTCTGCGCCGGGCCGCCGGCATTGTTGAACAGGCAATCGATCCGGCCGAACTTCTCCACCGCGAGCGCGATCAGCGCCTGCATCTGCGCCTCGACCGTCACGTCGGTCTGGAGGAAGACGCAGTTGGCCCCGAGCTGCCGCGCCAGCGCCTCGCCTTCCGGTATGCGCCGCCCGGCGATCACAATTTTGGCACCTTCGGCAACGAAGACTTCCGCAGTCCGCAATCCGATCCCGCTCGTCGCGCCCGTGATCACCGCCACCTTGCCGTCCAGCCTGCCCATGGAATGTCCCTGCTTTCGAACCCCTTGACGCCAAACGGCGAACACCGATCGACGACGGCACCGCGACAGTCGGCGCCGCGGCGATCACTATTCCTGCCGGCTCCCGACAAGGCAAGCTTTGCTTGCGCGCCCGACATGCGTAACATTCAAGGGGAACGCCCCTTGCAACCGGGCTGCGCATGGAGAAGCTGATCGAGGAGTTCCGCAAAGGCTGGCAGGGCTTGGCGCCGCCGTCGCTCGGCCTCAGCATTGCCTTTGCGATCGCCTGCCTGCTGATTGCGACGCTGGCGCGCTGGGGCCTCGCGCAGGTCCGGCCCGACGTCTATTTCACCCCGTATTTTCCGGCCGTGTTCTTTGCCGCTGCGTTCGGAGGTTTCCGGATCGGCATCGTGACGGCGCTCGTCGGCGGCGTGCTCGGCGTGGTCCTGAATTTCAGCGATGCCATTGCCGACAACGCCCGCTTTGCCCTGCTGGCGCTGTACTGGGCGGTCTGCGCGCTCACGATCTGGGGCGTCGAACATTATCGCACGCTGCTGGTCGAGCAGCGCCGGATCTCCAAACGCCTGATCGAGGAGGAAGAATATCGCAAGCTCCTGGTCGACGAGCTCCAGCATCGGCTGAAGAACAAGCTCTCGACCGTGCACGCGGTGATTCATCAGGTGCTGCACGACCAGCCACAGGTCTGGGCCCGGATCGATCCGCGGCTGCGTTCGCTGGCCACGACCGACGATCTGATCTCGCGGATCGACAAGGGGGGCTGCGATATCCGCGACCTCCTGATCGCCGAGCTCGGGCCCTACGGCCACGTCCGCTTCACCCTCAACGGCGACCGGCTGTTCCTGCCGCCGAAGCTCGCGGTCACGCTGTCATTGATGTTTCACGAGCTCGCCACCAACGCAGGAAAGTACGGCGCGTTCTCCGCACCGCGCGGTCTGTTGCAGGTGTCATGGACCGTCAGCGAGGACCGCCTGACCGTCACCTGGGACGAAACCGAAGGGCCGAGCGTGGACAAGGTGTCGGAGCCCGGCTTCGGCACCAAGCTGCTGAAATCGGCACTTTCGGCTTTCGACGGCAGGACCGAGCTCTCCTATCTCAAGTCCGGGCTGCATTGCATCATGCAATGCCGCATCCCCAAGGGCGGCTAGACACGAAACAAACGAAAGAGAAGCGCGAAGGTCACGCGCGCTTTCGCGCGTGCCGTTGACGCTCTGTTAATGACGATTTTCTGCGCGCGTCGCATCGCCGCAAAACACCCCCGTATTTCTCCGTACCCCTTAACCAAACTTAAGAGGGAACTACGCATGATCGCGTGCATTGCAAAGGCGCGCTGAACAACAAGATTCATGACCTCTATGAACGACAACAAATATTCCGGCGCGAGTGAAGCCGAACTCGGATTTCTCAAGGAAATCGTTAGAATGCTGCCGGCCGGCCTGACCGTGCAGGACGCCCATGGCGAGCTTCTGCTGGTTAACGATGCTGCAGCCGCCCAGCTCGGCATGGACGGCAGCCGTCCCTCGCCGGATCTGGCACCGCGCCGGGAGGCCTGCCGCAAGGCGCTGAGCGCCGGCCAGGCCGTCGTCACCGAGGAAGCGCTTCACGACGGCGCCGCGCGCCAGGTGCTGCTCACGACCCATCGTCCCGTTCGCCTCGCCGGACGCGAGCTCTTGATCTCGGCCTCCTCCGACATCACCGAGCAGAAGAATTTCGAGGATCAGCTGTTCCGCTCGGCCTATTTCGACGAGCTGACCGGCCTGCCCTCGCGCCGCGTGATCGAGCATCGCGCCAACAGCCTGCTGGCGCGCGATCACAGCAGTGAACGCTTCGCGCTCGCCTTTCTCGACGTCGACAATTTCAAGCACATCAACGACTATTACGGCCACGCCGTCGGCGATGCGCTGCTGGTCGAGCTGTCGAAGCGGCTCGGGCGCGACTTGCGCGATTCCGACATGCTGTCGCGCATCTCCGGCGACGAATTCCTGCTGCTGCTCTCCCCGATCCAGAGCCAGGAGGAAGTCGCCGAGTTCATGCAATCGACGCTGGAGCGGCTGACCGCGCCGTTCTTCATCGACCATTCGGAAGTCTTCGCCTCGACCTCGGTCGGCATCAGCCTCTATCCCGACCACGGGCGCAGCTTCGAGACGCTGCGGCAGAACGCCGACATCGCGATGTACCGAATCAAGAACAACGGCAAGGGACTGGCCGCGTTCTTCGACGCCAGCATGGAGCGCGAGGCGCTGGCGCGGAGCAAGATCGAGCAGTCGCTGCGGCTCGCAATCCTCGAAAAGCGCTTCTGCTGCGCCTTCCAGTCCAAGGTCGACATCCGCACGCAGGCCGTGAAGGGCATCGAGGCCCTGGTGCGCCTGCGCGACGACGAGGGCGTGATCCAGGCGCCGGGCTCGTTCATCAACCTCGCCGGCGAGCTCGGGCTGATCGACGAGCTGACCCATCTCGTGCTCGCCGAGATCGTCAAGTCGATCGACCTGATCAACGACACCTTCGGCGCGGAAGCGTCCATCAGCATCAACGTCGCCGCCAAGCAGGCCGGCAATCCGGAGTTCATGCGCAGCTTCGCGCTGGCCCTGGAGGAGACCGGCTTTCCCCAGCGCTTCATGATCGAGGTGACGGAAGACGCCTTCGTCGCCAAGAATCATTTCCAGGCCGAGATCCTGCCGATGTTCCGCAAGCTCGGCGTCGGCATCTCGATCGACGATTTCGGCACCGGCTATTCCTCGCTCTCGGCGCTCGCCGACATCACCGCGGACGAGATCAAGATCGACCGCTCCTTCATCACTGATATCCACAAGCGCCCGCGCAGCCAGGGCATTTTGCGCGCGATCGAATCCTTGAGCGAGGCGCTCGGCATCACCGTGATCGCCGAAGGCCTCGAATCCTACGAGGAGCTGGCTTATCTGCAGGCCGCGACCAAGATCCGCTATGCGCAGGGCTATTACTTCTCCCGCCCGATCTTCCTGGAGGAGCTGAAGCTCGCAACCCCCGCCTCCAGCGAAGCCCGCGCCAACGTCGCGAGCCGCCCGATGCAGCAGAATCGCCAGGGCTATTCGCGGGCGAGCGGGTATCGACGGTAGCCGACAGCGGCGCCACAATCTCCGTGTCGTCCTGGCGAAAGCCAGGACCCATTACCCCAGGCGGGTGTTTGGCGAAGACTCGTGGTTACCGTCTCGCCGCCAAATTCCTCCCTGGGGTAATGGGTCCTGGATCTGCGCTCCGTTTCGCTGCGCTTGTCCAGGACGACGACCGAGAATAGGTCGCGAAGCAATCCCTCAATTCCCCCCTTTGAAATTACTTCCCTTTTGGTAATACACAGGCGGGCTTCCCGCGAGGCACGCCATGTCCGTTCCCACTTCTGCCGTCAGCGATCCCGCCTATCTCCGTGCGCGCGCGATGGTGACGCTGTTCGAGCGGCTGGAGAACCTCTGCGAGGGCGCGATTGCGATCGATCGCGGCGGGCGCGTCGTCTACGTCAACGAGAAGTATCTGGCCTCGCTCGGCCTCAAGCATACGGCGGAAGCGATCGGCCGTCCGATCGAGGAGATCATTCCGAACAGCCTGATGCGGAAGGTGGCCGAGACCGGCGAGCCGATCCTGCTCGACATCATGGAGCTCGGCGGCGAGCAGCTCGTGGTGACGCGCATGCCGATCGAGGACGAGAACCGCAAGGTCATCGGCGCGATCGGCTTCGTGCTCTATGACCATCTGGAGAGTCTGAAACCCCTGCTCGCCCGCGTCGCCCAGCTCGAGAGCGATTTGCGGCTGGCGCGACGGCAATTGTCCAACGCCCGCGCGGCGCGCTTCACCTTCGCCGATTTCGTCGGCACGACACCGGCGATCGCGCAGGCCAAGGAGCTCGCAGGCCGCGCCGCACGGCAGAGCGTGACGGTGCTGCTCACCGGCGAGACCGGGACGGGCAAGGAAATGCTGGCGCAGGCGATCCACAACGCCTCCTCCCGCGCCGACAAGCCGTTCGTCAGCGTCAATGTCGCCGCGATCCCGGAAACGCTGATCGAGTCCGAATTCTTCGGCGCCGTTCCCGGGGCCTATACCGGCGCCGACCGCAAGGGGCGCGAGGGCAAGTTCCGGGTCGCCGACGGCGGCACGCTGTTCCTCGACGAGATCGGCGAGATGCCGCTGCAGCTCCAGGCAAAACTGCTGCGCGTGCTGCAGGAGCGCGAGATCGAGCCGCTCGGCTCGGACAAGATCAGCAAGGTCGATGTCCGCGTCATCGCCGCGACCAATGTGGACCTGCGCAAGCGCGTCAGCGACGGCGCATTCCGGCCCGATCTCTATTATCGCCTCAACGTGCTCTCGGTGGACCTGCCGCCGCTGCGTCAGTGCCTCGACGATCTCCCCGACATCTGCGCCCGGCTGCTCGACGACATCAGCGCGTCCGGCGATTACGTCAAGGCCAAGATCACGCCGAGCGCGCTGGCCGCGCTCGCCCGCTACGACTGGCCGGGCAACGTTCGCGAGCTCCGCAACATCCTCGAGCGCGCGCTGATCCTCAGCGATTCCGGGCGGCTGACCGGCGACGATTTCGTCCGCATTCTTCCCGTCGGCACCGAGGTCAGGCTTGCACCGCCCGAGCGGCCGGCCGGTCTAGTCGTGCCCTATGCCGTGGCCGAGGCCGAGTTCGAGAAGCACACGCTCGAGCAGGCGCTCGCCGCCAGCAACGGCCAGATCTCGGAGGCCGCCAAGATGCTGCGGATCTCGCGCGCGACCTTCTACAAGAAGCTCGCCAAGTTCGGCCTCGCCGCGGGACCAGCCTCCGTCTGAGTTTCGAGACTCAGCTGTGTCCAGAGTCTCGGATTCCTGACACGCGACCTGGCCACTCTTTCCCCGACGCCTTCGCTGAATCTGCTGGGTTTTCAGCCAATTTGCGCAAACCTGCAGCATCTGGCGCGGAGCTTGCTCTTCGCTTTGCACAATGACGCGTGCTGCACATGCGCATTCGCAACCAGGGAGGACGCAAGATGAGTGAAGCGATCTCGGTCCATCAGCTTCAGACGAGACAGCCCTCGCACGTCACGGTCGCCACCGCGAGCCTGATCGGCACGGCGATCGAGTGGTACGACTTCTTCCTCTACGGCACGGCCGCGGCGCTGATCTTCAACAAGCTGTTCTTTCCGACCTTCGACCCGATGATGGGAACGCTGCTGGCGTTCGCGACCTACGCGCTCGGCTTCATCGCCCGCCCGCTCGGCGGCATCGTGTTCGGGCACTACGGCGACAAGATCGGCCGCAAGACCATGCTCTATCTGACGCTGCTGATCATGGGTGCGGCGACTGCGGCGATCGGCTTCCTGCCGACCTATGAGACCGCCGGCATCTGGGCCGCGATCCTGCTCGTCACCTGCCGACTGATCCAGGGCTTTGGCCTCGGCGGCGAATGGGGCGGCGCGGTGCTGATGGCGGTCGAGCATGCGCCCGCGGACAGACGCGGCTTTTACGGCAGCTGGCCGCAGCTCGGAGCGCCGCTCGGCCTCGTGCTCGGTACGCTGGTATTCTCGGTCGTATCCGCGCTGCTGACCGACGCGCAGCTCTATGCCTGGGGCTGGCGCATTCCGTTCCTGTTCTCGATCGCGCTGGTGCTGGTCGGCCTGTGGATCCGCTTCACCATCGCGGAATCGCCGGAGTTCCAGAAGGTCAAGGACACCAAGCAGGAGGTGAAGATGCCGATCCTCGAGGCGATCAGGATGTATCCCAAGAACATCCTGCTCGCGATGGGCGCGCGCTTTGCCGAGAACGGCTTCTTCTACATCTATGCCACCTTCGTGCTTGCCTATGCCACGCAATCGCTCGGCATGAACAAGCAGGACATGCTCAACGGCGTGCTGATCGGCGCCGCGATCGAGACCTTCACCATTCCCGCCTTCGGCGCGCTCTCCGACCGGCTCGGGCGGCGGCCGATCTACATCTTCGGCGCGGTGTTCTCGGCGCTGATGTCGTTCCCGCTGTTCATGCTGCTTTCGACCAAGAACCCGCAATATGCCTGGGTCGCAATCGTGCTGGGCCTCGCCATCGGTCACGCCGCGATGTACGGCCCGCAGGCGAGCTTCCTGTCGGAGCTGTTCGGCACCAAGGTGCGCTATAGCGGCGTCTCGCTCGGCTACAACCTCGCCTCGATCTTCGCCGGCGCGCTGTCGCCGCTGATCGCGACGGGATTGATGACGGCCTATGCCCCGGCGACCTGGCCGATCTCGCTCTACATGATCGCGCTGGCGCTCATCACCGTCGTCTCGGTCTATTTCGCCACCGAAACTCGCAAGGTCGCCCAGCCCTGAACGGGCCGAACGCGCCCCCCGCGACGCCGGAGCGGCTGGTCGCCAGCCGCTCCACGCGATACGAATAGAGCCAAGCGAGAAGAACGGGCATGCGGTCCGCAACAGACACAGGAGGGAATGCCATGAGCCAGCATCCTGCCTTGCCCTATTTGCGCAACGCCGAGAAGGGCAAAGTCGTCACCGCGGCGGAAGCCGTCATGCTGATCCGCGACGGTGACACGGTGGCCACCGGCGGCTTCGTCGGCATCGGCTTTGCCGAGGAGATCGCGATCGCACTGGAGGAGCTCTATCTCTCCAACGAGGGCGATGCGCCCTACACCCAGGGCAAGCCGCGCAATCTGACGCTGGTCTATGCGGCCGGCCAGGGCGACGGCAAGCAGCGTGGTCTCAATCATCTCGCGCATGAGGGCCTGGTCCGGCGCGTGATTGGCGGGCACTGGGGCCTTGCGCCGAAGCTGCAGCAGCTTGCCATCGCGGGCCAGATCGAGGCCTATAATCTGCCGCAGGGCGTGATCACCCATCTGTTCCGCGACATCGCGGCACGGCGGCCCGGTCACATCACCCGCGTCGGCATGGGCACCTTCGTCGATCCCCGGCATGGCGGCGGCAAGCTGAATGCGCGCACCACCGAGGACATGGTGGAGCTGATCACGCTGCGCGGCGAGGAGTGCCTGCTCTACAAGACGTTCCCGATCGATGTCGGGATCATCCGCGCCACCACGGGCGATCCCGACGGCAACCTCTCCATGGAGAAGGAGGCGCTGACGCTGGAGGCGCTCGCCATCGCCATGGCGGCGCATAATTCCGGCGGCATCGTCATCGCCCAGGTCGAGCGCGTTGCCGAGAGCGGCAGCCTCAATCCGCGCCAGGTCAAGATCCCCGGCATCCTCGTCGACTGTGTCGTGGTGTCGAGGCCTGAGAACCACTGGCAGACCTTCGGCACGCAATACAATCCCGCGTTCTCGAGCGAGATCCGCGTCCGCGCCGCCTCCCTGCCGGTGATGCCGATCAGCGAGCGCAAGATCATCGCCCGGCGCGCCGCCCTGGAGCTCAAGGCCAACAGCGTCGTCAATCTCGGCATCGGCATGCCCGAGGGCATCGCCTCGGTCGCCAATGAAGAGCGGATCATCGACCTCATCACGCTGACGGCGGAGCCGGGCGTGATCGGCGGCATCCCGGCGAGTGGCATCGATTTCGGCGCGGCGATCAACACCCAGGCGGTGATCGACCAGCCCTACCAGTTCGACTTCTACGACGGCGGCGGCCTAGATGCCGCCTTCCTCGGGCTCGCCCAGGTCGACCGCGCCGGCAATCTCAATGTCAGCAAGTTCGGCCCGAAGCTTGCCGGTGCCGGCGGCTTCATCAACATCAGCCAGAATGCCAAGGAGATCGCCTTCGTCGGCACGTTCGGCGCGGGCAGGCAGCGCATTGCGGTGAATGACGGGAAGCTCGTCATTCTCGACGAAGCGACATCGCGCAAGTTCGTCGACAAAGTCGAGCACGTCACCTTCAGCGGCCCGTTCGCCGCCGCGCGCAAGCAACGCACGCTCTACGTCACCGAACGCTGCGTGTTCGAGCTACGGCCGGACGGACTCGAGCTCACTGAAGTCGCGCCCGGCATCGACATCGAGCGCGACATCCTGCGCCTGATGGATTTCAAGCCGCTGATCCCGCGCGACCCTGCCCTGATGGACGCGCGCATCTTCCGCGACGGCCCCATGGAGCTGCGCGAGCGCCTGCTCACCATCCCGCTCGACCAGCGCTTCACCCTGGACGAGCAGCAGAACCTGTTCTTCGTCAATCTGGAGCGCTATCCGCTGCGCAGCAAGGCGGAGATCGACACCATCGCCGCGATCGTGGAGGCGAGGCTCGCACCGCTCGGCCGCCGGGTCTACGCCATCGTCAATTATGACAATTTTTCCATCCTGCCGGAGCTGATGGACGATTATTCGGCCATGGTGCGCAGCCTGGTCGACCGGTTCTATTCCGGCGTGTCGCGCTACACCACGTCGGGCTTCCTGCGCATCAAGCTCGGCGAAGCCCTGGAGAAGCGCGGCGTCGCGCCGCATATTTTCGAGAGCGCGGAGGAAGCGCAGTCGGATCGACGCCAAGCCGAGGGAGCCGAGGTATCGCACACCATGCGGCAAGCCCAAAAATGATGCATGCTCGAAAAGAGCCGACACGCTCGGCCGGAGGTTCAATTGCAATGTTCGTAGTGTTGTGCAAATCGCTGTTGCCTAGAAACTTTGAATCAGGAGGGACCATCGTGCGTCGATCACTCATCATAACAACAACCATCCTCGCCCTCGCCGCGAGCACCTCCGCACGAGCAGACGACCTCAAGGTCGCGCTGATCTACGGCAAGACCGGTCCGCTGGAGGCCTATGCCAAGCAGACCGAGACCGGCCTGAAGATGGGTTTTGAATACGCCACCAAGGGCACCATGACGCTCGACGGCCGCAAGATCGTCATCATCACCAAGGACGACCAGGGCAAGCCCGACCTGTCCAAGGCCGCGCTGGCGGAAGCCTATCAGGACGACAAGGCCGACATCGCGATCGGCACGACCTCGTCGGCCGCGGCGCTCGCGATTCTCCCGGTCGCCGAGGAGAACAAGAAGATCCTGATCGTCGAGCCCGCCGTCGCGGACCAGATTACCGGCGAGAAGTGGAATCGCTACATCTTCCGCACCGCACGGAATTCGTCGCAGGATGCGATCTCCAACGCGGTCGCGATCGGCAAGCAGGGCGTCACAGTGGCGACGCTGGCGCAGGACTACGCCTTCGGCCGCGACGGCGTCGCCGCCTTCAAGGAGGCGCTGGCCAAGACCGGCGCGACGCTGGCTGCGGAAGAATATGCCCCGACCTCGACCACCGACTTCACCGCGGTCGGCCAGCGCCTGTTCGACGCGCTGAAGGACAAGCCGGGCCGCAAGATCATCTGGGTGATCTGGGCCGGCGCCGGCAATCCGCTGGCAAAACTCCAGGACATGGATCCGAAGCGCTACGGCATCGAGCTGTCCACCGGCGGCAACATCCTGCCGGCGCTCGCGGCGTATAAGGGCCTGCCCGGCATGGAAGGCGCGACCTATTACTTCTATGAGATCCCGAAGAACCCCGTGAATGACTGGCTGGTCGCCGAGCACCAGAAGCGCTTCAACGCGCCGCCGGATTTCTTCACCGCGGGCGGTTTCGCGGCCGCGATGTCCGTCGTCGCCGCCGTCACCAAGGCGAAGTCGACCGACACCGAAAAGCTGATCACGGCGATGGAAGGCCTGGAGTTCGACACGCCGAAGGGCAAGATGGTGTTCCGCAAAGAAGACCATCAGGCGCTGCAGAGCATGTATCACTTCAAGGTCAAGGTCGATCCGAACGTCGCCTGGGCCGTGCTCGAGCCGGTGCGCGAGCTGAAGATCGAGGACATGGACGTTCCGGTCAAGAACAAGCGGTGATTTCTTCACCTCTCCCATAGGGAGAGGTCGGCGCGAAGCGCCGGGTGAGGGGTACCGCCCTCTCGTGGGACCTGAGCCCCCTCACCCGATTTGCTGCGCAAATCGACCTCTCCCCTCCGGGGAGAGGTGTCATAGCCAGCCGATGCGCGTGAAACCTATGTCTCTCACCCTCGAAACCCGCGACCTCACCATCCGCTTCGGCGGCCATGTCGCGGTCAACAACGTCACCTGCACGTTCCGCCCGGGCGAGCTCACCGCCATTGTCGGGCCGAACGGCGCCGGCAAGACCACCTATTTCAACTTGATCTCGGGCCAGCTCCGCGCATCGAGCGGCAGCATCCTGTTCGACGGCACCGACATCACCCAGCATTCAGCGCCGATGCGGACCCGCGCGGGTCTCGGACGCGCGTTCCAACTGACAAATCTATTTCCGAATCTCACCGTGGAAGAGAACGTCCGCCTCGCGGTGCAGGCGGCGAACGGCACCCATTACGACATGCTGCGGCCCTGGATGGTGCGCGGCGACCTGATCGCGCGCGCCGACGCGATCCTCGACCAGGTCGCGCTCGGCAATCGCCGCGGCGTCGCCGCGACCGCGCTGTCGCATGGCGACCAGCGCAAGCTCGAAGTGGCGCTGATGATCGCGCTGGAGCCGAAGGTTTTCATGTTCGACGAGCCGACCGCCGGCATGAGCATCGACGAGGTGCCTGTCGTGCTGAACCTGATCGCGCAGCTCAAGCAGGACAGGAGCAAGATCATCCTGCTGGTCGAGCACAAGATGGACGTGGTGCGCTCGCTCGCCGACCGCATCATCGTGCTGCATAACGGCCAGCTAGTCGCCGACGGCCCGCCGGCTGAGGTGATCGCCTCGCCGATCGTGCAGGAAGCCTATCTCGGCGTAGCACCGAAGAGCGCCGCATGACCGACCTGTTGAAACTCTCCGGCGTGCACACCCATATCGGGCGCTATCACATCCTCCAGGGCATCGATCTCGCCGTCCCGCAAGGACAGGTCACGATGCTGCTCGGTCGCAACGGTGCCGGCAAGACCACGACGCTGCGCACCATCATGGGCCTGTGGCAGGCCTCCAGCGGCGAGATCACCCTCGCCGGCGAGCGCATCGAGAGCCGCGCCACGCCCGACATCGCCCGGCTCGGCGTCGGCTACGTGCCGGAAAGCATGGCCGTGTTCTCCGACCTCACGGTGAAGGAGAACCTCGTGTTGGCGGCGCGCGACGGGCCGCTCGACGACACCCAGCTCGACTGGATCTTCGGCTTCTTCCCAGCGTTGCGCCGGTTCTGGCTATCGCGGGCGGGGAGCCTCTCGGGCGGGCAGAAGCAGATGCTCTCGATCGCGCGCGCCATCATCGAGCCGCGCAAGCTGCTGCTGATCGACGAGCCGACCAAGGGGCTGGCGCCGGCGATCATCGTCGCGCTGATCGAGTGCCTGAAGGAGATCAAACGCAAGGGCGCGACCATTCTCCTCGTCGAACAGAATTTCTTTGCCGCCCGCGAGCTCGGCGACAGCGTGCTGGTCATGGACAACGGCACCATCGTCCATCGCGGCGAGATGGCGGCGCTCGCCGCCGACGTGCCGCTGCAGGAGCGGCTGCTCGGCCTGAGCCTGGAGGCGCATCAGTGACAGATCTTGCCGCAACCGATCCGCTGCCGAAGCCGAAGCGCGACCTCGCACCGATCCTGCTGCCGATCGCGCTCGCGCTGGCGATGATTCCGCTGATCGGCTCGCCCAGCACCTGGCTGACGCTGACCGCCGCGAGCCTTGCCATGGGCATGATGATCTTCATCATGGCCTCGGGCCTGACGCTGGTGTTCGGCCTGATGGACGTGCTCAATTTCGGCCACGGCGCCTTCATTGCGGTCGGGGCCTATGTCGCAACCCTGGTGCTGGCGCCGTTCGCGGCGTCGATCCAGGCGGACTCGCTCTGGATCAACCTCGCAGTGCTCGCCCCGGCCGCGCTGCTCTCGATGGCGGTGTCGGGCGCGCTCGGCCTCGTCGTCGAGCGCGTGCTGATCCTGCCGGTCTATGGCCAGCATCTGAAGCAGATCCTGATGACGACCGGCGGCCTGATCGTCGCCGAGCAGACGCTCTATGCGCTGTGGGGACCGCAGATCATCCCGATGCCGTTGCCGGCCTCGCTGCGCGGCTCCTTCATCCTCGGCGACGTCGCGATCGCCAAATACCGCGTGCTGGCGATGCTGATCGGACTCGCCGTCTTCATCGCAATCCAGCTCGTGCTCAACCGCACCAAGCTCGGCCTGTTGATCCGCGCCGGCGTCGAGAACCGCGAGATGGTCGAAGCGCTCGGCTATCGCATCCGGCGGCTGTTCCTCGGCGTGTTCATGACGGGATCGGCACTGGCCGGCCTCGGCGGCGTGATGTGGGCGCTCTATCGCGAGCAGGTGCACGCCTCCATGAGCGACGACCTCACCGTGCTGATCTTCATCGTCGTCATCATCGGTGGCCTGGGGTCGATCGGCGGCTGCTTCATCGGCGCGATCCTGGTGGCCATGGTCGCAAATTACGGCGGCTTCCTGGTGCCGAAACTCGCCCTCGTCTCCAACATCCTGCTGATGGTCGCCATTCTGATGTGGCGGCCGCGCGGCCTCTATGCGGTGACCAGCCGATGATGATCCTCTCCGGCGATCCGCCGCGCAGCCGCGTCCTCACGCTTCTCCTCGTCGTCATCATCCTGGCGCTGGCGGCAACGCCGTTCCTGTTTCCGGGCGCCAAGGCGCTGAACGTCGCGGCCAAGATCTGCGTCTTCGCCGCGCTGGTCGCCTCCTACGATTTGCTGCTCGGCTATACCGGCTCGGTGTCGTTTGCCCATACCATGTTCTACGGTATCGGCAGCTACGCCATCGCGATCGCGCTGTACGGCATGGGTCCGAACTGGGCGGCGGTCGCAACCGGCATCGTCACCGGCCTGCCGCTCGCCGCCCTGCTCGCGCTCGCCATCGGCCTGTTCTCGCTGCGGGTGGCCGCGATCTTCTTTGCCATGATCACGCTCGCGGTCGCCTCCGCCTTCCAGGTGCTGGCCTCGCAGCTGTCCTGGCTGACCGGCGGTGAAGACGGGCGCAGCTTCCAGCTGCCGGAGCTGCTGCGGCCCGGCACGGTGCTGATCTCCAAGAATCTGTTCGGCTTCGAGGTCAACGGCCGCATCCTGACCTTCTATCTGGTGTTCGCGATCTCGGCCCTGATGATCCTCGCCTTGCTGCGGGTGGTGAACTCGCCGTTCGGTCGCGTGCTGCAGGCGATCCGCGAGAATCGCTTCCGCGCCGAGGCACTCGGCTTCCGCACCGTCTTCCATTTGACCTACGCCAACTGCCTCGCTGCCCTGGTCGCCGCCAGCGCCGGCATTTTGAACGCGCTGTGGCTGCGCTATGCAGGTCCCGACACCTCCCTGAGCTTCTCCATCATGCTGGACATCCTGCTGATGGTGGTGATCGGCGGCATGGGCACGATCTACGGCGCGATCATCGGCGCCACCATCTTCATCCTCGCGCAGAACTATCTGCAGTCGCTGATGGGCGTTGCCTCCAAGGCGGCGTCGGAAGCCGGCCTGCCGCTGCTGCCGGGACTCCTGCATCCCGACCGCTGGCTGCTGTGGCTCGGGCTGCTCTTCATCGCCAGCGTCTACTTCTTTCCGACCGGCGTGGTCGGACGGCTGCGCCATGGCGGCGGCAAGAAGGGCGCGGGCGCCTCGCATTAAGCATCGATTAATGATGCAGCGCAGCGATTGCTGCGGGCGCAACGCAACTGCGACGTGCTTCGCGTCCGGCGGTATGCGGGCGCGACAGCGCAACCGGATTTAATCCTTAGGTAACTGGTTTTCCTAAGCTTTGCGCCATTTGTGAGGTGTATGCCTGTCCTTCCAGGGAGGGGGAATGCGCCAGGTCTTTTCCACGATGGCAGCCGGAATGTCCCTAGCCGCGAAAAACGGCTGGGCGGCCTTGGCGCGGCGCGGCCCTGTCCTGTGGTTGACCCTGTGCGGCGTATTGCTGGTCGGGGGCATCTTCGCCGTGACCGCCATGGCCGTCGGTGAATTCCGCGAGCGGACCCTGGTCAACCGCGAGCGCGAGCTGGAAAACACGGTACAGCTGATCGCGCGTCACTTCGATCAGCAGTTTGAGGACTCCGATGTCGTTGCCGCCGATCTGATCGGGCAGATGAACCTGCCGGAGATCAGCTCGCCCGCGATGTTCCGCGAGCGCATGTCGGGCCCTGCGGCGAACCAGATGCTGCGAAGCAAGATCAGCTCCGTGTCCTATCTCGGCGACATCGCGATCTACGATGCCGACGGAGAACTCATCAACTGGTCGCGAAGCCAGCCGCTGCCCAAGATCAGTATTTCCTCGCGCGCCTATTTCCAGACACTCAAATCCGATCCGATGGCCGAGCCGGTCATCCTGGAATCAGTCCGCAGCTTCATCATCGGCAAATGGACCACGGTCGTCGCACGACGGCTGCGCGGCGCCGACGGCACCTTCTTCGGCGCGATGGTCCGCCGGATCGATCCGGACAGCTACCAGAACTATTTCGCATCCGTGGCACTCGCGGAAGGCACGGCGATCTCGCTGTTCGACCGCGAAGGCAAGATGCTGGCGCGCTACCCGCATGCCGAGGAGCTGATCGGCAGGAGCTTCAAGGATGCGCCGCTGATGCGGATGGTGCTGACCAAAGGCGGCCAGCACACGCTTCGCGTCAGGAGCCCGGTCGACCACGAGGAGCGGCTCGGCTCGGCCGCGTCGCTGAAGCACTTCCCGCTGGTCATCGTCGCCACCAACACCACGGCTGCAGCGCTTGCGGACTGGCGGCAGCAGACCGGCTTCATGGTCACGACGGCCGCGCTTTCGGCCGCCGCGATCGCGCTGATCCTCTATCTGATCATTCGCCAGATCAAACGGCAGAACCGCGAGGCCCACGAGCGGATCGAGGCGGAGCGGCTGCGGCTCGACACCGCCCTCAACAACATGTCGCAAGGGCTGATCCTGTACGACGCGAGCGGCTACATCGTCACCTGCAACCGACGCTACGCCGACATGTTCGGCCTTTCTCACGACGTCATCAAGCCGGGCTGTCACATTCGCGAGGCGATGTATCATCGCAAGGAACGTGGTGCGTTCGGCGGCGACGTCGAGGCGTTTTGCGCCGATGTGATGCGGGTGGTCGCCGAAGGTACGGTCTCCACCAGGATCCACGAGCTGCCCAACGGCCGCGCCTTCCAGGTCATCAATACTCCGCTCGCGCAGGGCGGCTGGGTCGCCACGATCGAGGAGATCACCGAGCGGCGCAATCTGGAGCAGGAGCGTGACCGCAACTACGTGTTCCTGCGCGAGATCATCGATCACATCCCCTCCCAGATCACGGTGAAGGACGCCGGAACGCGACAATATCTGCTCGTCAACCGGACCGCCGAGGAGCAGTTCGGCCAGTCCAGTGAAGAGATCGTCGGCAAGACCCCCTTCGACCTCTACCCGGACGAGGCGGCCAGGCTCGTCACCGAGGACGACAGCAAGGCGCTGCAGGCCGCCGAGGGATTGTTCAAGGACGAGCATGCCTGGCGAAGTCAGACCAAGGGACTGCGCTATATCACCTCGACCCGGATCGGCATTCGCGACAAGTCCGGCGAGCCGCGCTACCTCATCAGCGTCGTCGAGGACGTCACCGAGCGGCGGCGTGCCCACGAGAAGATCGCGCATATGGCGCATTACGATGCGCTGACCGACCTGCCGAACCGCACGCTGTTCCGCGAACAGATCGAGCGCGAGCTGGCGAAGGTCGCGAGCGGTGCGCAGTTCGCGCTGCTCTATATCGACGTCGACGAGTTCAAGGGCATCAACGATTCGCTCGGCCATCACGTCGGCGACGAGCTGCTGAAGGCGATCGCGACCCGCCTGCGCGGCTGCCTCAAGAAGGGTGACCTGATCGCACGGCTCGGCGGCGACGAATTCGCGGTGATCCAGACCGGGATCCGGTCCTCCGCTGACGTGCTGTCCTTCGTGACGCTGATCTACGAGGCGATCCGGCAGCCCTATCACTGCCTCGGCCACCAGCTCTCCACCGACGCCAGCATCGGCATTGCGCTGGCGCCGCAGGACGGGGCCGATCTCGACCAGCTCATCAAGAACGCCGACCTCGCGATGTACGGCGCCAAGGCCGAGGGCCGCCGTACCCACCGCTTCTTCGAGCCGGAGATGGACGCGAGCGCCAAGGCGCGCCTGACCATGGAGCAGGATCTGCGTCAGGCCCTGGTCAACGGCGGCTTCGAGATCCACTATCAGCCGCTGGTCGATCTGCGCTCGGGCGCGGTTACCGGCTGCGAGGCGCTGCTGCGCTGGCGCCATCCCGAGCGCGGCATGGTGTCGCCGGCGGAGTTCATTCCGGTCGCCGAGGATACAGGGCTGATCAACGAGCTCGGCGACTGGGTGCTGCGCATGGCCTGCAACGAAGCCGCGACCTGGCCGGCGCATATACGGGTTGCGGTCAACGTCTCGCCGGTGCAGCTCAAATGCGACACGCTGGCGCTCAGGATCGCCAGCGCGCTCGCCGCCTCCGGGCTAGACCCACGCCGGCTCGAGCTCGAGATCACCGAGGCCGTGCTGATCCGCGACGACGAGGCGGCGCTGTCGATCCTGCACCAGCTCCGTTCGATCGGCGTGCGCATCGCGCTCGACGATTTCGGCACCGGCTACTCCTCGCTCAGCTACCTGAAGCGCTTCCCGTTCGACAAGATCAAGATCGACCGCTGCTTCGTCGCCGATATCGCGGAGACCGGCGGCGCACCCGTTATCGTGCAGGCAGTGGTGAACATCGCCGCGGCCAGCAACATGACCACGGTCGCCGAGGGCGTCGAGACCGAGGCCCAGCGCGAGATGCTGCGTAATCTCGGCTGCACCGAGATGCAGGGCTATCTGTTCAGCGCGCCGAAGCCGGCCGCCGAGGTGCGAAAGCTGTTCGGCCGGGGCGATGCCGCGCCGGTGGCGGCGGTGGCCTGAGATGCCGAAGCCGGGCAAGGCTCCGGCGAGGGCCGTCGACGCCGATCATTTCAAGCTGTTCAACGACCATCACGGCCAACAGACCGCTTGCCTGCGGGTGATGTTGCGCCAGTACAACACGCACATTTTCTTCTCGAAAAGCCGCAATTTCTCGGGCGCTCGTTTGAATATAGATAAGTCGTTGCCTGGAGCCGTATTCGCTTTGATGTTTCCCTGCCCATCCCCCGGTGCCCTCACCTGCCCGGCCGAACCCGGCCCTGCCATCAAGACCAACCGCTGATGTCCGGGGAAGCCGGTTCGTTTCGCGGACGTGTCCACCGCGGAACGCAGCAAATTGGTGGCACCTGCATTGAGCTCGAGGCCGCGGGCGAGAGAATCCTGCTCGACCTCGGACTTCCGCTCGACGCCGACGGCGCGTCCGATGATCTGCTCCCGGCCGTGGCCGGGCTCCGTGTCGAGGATCCAACCCTGCATGCGATCGTCCTGTCGCACGGACACGGCGATCATTGGGGTTTGCTCCCCCTGTGCAGACCGAATGTCCCTCTCGCCATGGGCGCTGCGACTGCGCGCATCATGCGTGCGGCAGCTCCTTTCGTGCCCAACGCCTTTGTGCCAGACGTTTCATTCGAGCTGGTCGATCGCAAGACCTTCCAGATCGGCCCGTTCAGCATCACGCCCTATCTTGTCGATCATTCGGCTTATGATGCCTATGCGCTGCTGATCGACGCCGCCGGCCGGCGCCTGTTCTATAGCGGCGATATCCGTGCGCATGGTCGCAAGGGCGGCCTGTTCGAGCGATTGGTGAGTAATCCGCCCCGCGGCGTCGATACGATGCTGATGGAGGGGTCGAGCCTCGGCCGTCTCGACGAAGACACGCAATTTCCGACGGAAGACGACATCGAGGCGAGGCTGACCGAGAGCCTCAGGCCGCCAGGCTTCGTCATCCTCTCGGCGTCCGCGCAGAACATCGATCGCATCGTCAGCATCTACCGCGCCTGCAAGCGCAGCGACCGAACGCTGCTGCTGGACCTCTACGCGATGGAGATATTGCGGGCCACCGGCAACGAGCGCCTGCCGAACGTCGGCTGGCCGAACCTGTTGGTCTATGTGCCGGAGTATCAGCGTCGACAGATCGCACGGAACAAGCGCTTCGACCTGCTTGAGCCGTACAAATCCGCGCGGATCTACCGCGAGCACATCACCGAGATCGCCGATCGCACCGTGATGCTGTTTCGTCCTGCAATGGCCCGCGACGTGGAGACCGCAAATCTCTGGACCGGCACCAGGGCGATCTGGTCGCAATGGGACGGATATCTGAAGGACGGTCCTGGCGCCAGGCTGAAGGCGGATCTCGCAACACGCGGCGTTCCCATTGAGATCATCCATACCTCGGGTCACGCCAGCATCCTGGATCTCAAGCGGCTCTCGAACGCAATACAACCGGACAGGCTGGTGCCCATTCACACATTCGAAGGCGACAGCTTCTCTAGACATTTTGACAACGTCACGCGGCGCAGCGATGGCGAATGGTGGGAGGTATGAGATGAGCTTCAGGCGTGGAATCCGGCAAGACGATTTTCGCAGGGCACTCGCGGTACTCGCTCAGGAGGATGGCTGGTGGAGAGACGTTCTTGCCGATCCCTCCCTCATCATCGGTATTCGGGACGAGTACCTGAACGTCTATTGGCAGGGACAATCCATCTTCAAAGTGTCGTTCAAGGGCGGGAAGGTGACCGCCACGACGCACGAAAAGTATCTCCTGAATCCGGACTTGAAGGATCAGATTTCGCTTGTCGAGGGGAAGTTCGCCTTCGGCAAAGCCGAGCCAAGAATGCTGACGCGCGAATACGAGGGCGCAGCGACCCTGGAGAAGCTCAAAAGGGCTGCATCGCTGTATTCCGGACGAGAGAAGGAAGGTGTCCACGAGATCGCGACGTCCAATCTCTCCGTCGTCGACGTCGAGATTGCGATCAACGCATCCGTCGTACCCGGCGTCGAGCGGAGCCTCCCGCGCATGGACCTGGCGAACTTCGAAACGACGGCGAACGGCGTCGATCTGGTGTTCTGGGAGGCCAAGACGTTCAGCAATCCCGAACTTGAGAACGGCAAGATCGTCCGCCAGATCAAGGACTATCGGACGGTGATCGACCTTCACAAGGCGGAGATCGACGACAGCTATCGATGGGTTGCAACGAATCTGACCGAGATGGCGGAATGGAGCAACGGGCATCGCAGTGTGGCTGCGGCGATCAGCGCCGTTGCGAAGGGGGAGAAGATCAACGTCAGCAGTGCCAATGTCGGGCTGCTGGTCTATCATTTCACCGCGGACCAACGCGACCGCAAGGACAAGGGCGGCAAGACGCTCAACGACAGAGTGATCGAATCGCTCGCGGATTTGGGCGTGGGTCCGAAGCGCATCAGGTTCAAGGGCACGACAAAGGATCTCACCATCTGAGCTGGCAAGAGGGAGAAAGCCTGCTTTGCCCCTTCCCGAAGACGAAAGGCTCACCTTCGCGATCGGCGACGTCCACGGCTGCTTTGAAAAGCTGATGTCGCTTCTCGCCGTGTGCGATGAGATTCGCGGCGAGCGGAGCGCGCAGTTCGTCCTTGTCGGTGACTACATCGACAGGGGCCCCCAGAGCCGCGAGGTGATGGATTTTCTCGTCGGCAGCGAGGGGAAGCAGGACCACCCCTTCGCTTGTCTCCGGGGCAACCATGAGGAGATGCTGCTTCGCGCGGCCGATATGGAGCGTACCGACCGCGACCTCATGAATTGGTGGGGAAACGGCGGCGAACAGACGCTCGACAGTTACGGAATTGACGATCCGGCCGATGTCCCGAGCGAGCATCTCGACTGGATACGCGCACTTCCGCTCATGAAGATCGAGCATGGACGACTTTTCGTCCACGCAGGGATACGGCCGGCCGTGCCGCTGGCGTCGCAGTCCGAGCAAGACTTGCTCTGGATCCGGGAACCCTTCTTGTCGTCCGATCTCGACCACGGGCTGTTCATTGTCCATGGCCATACGCCGATCCGGTCCCGGACACCTGATCTGCGCGCGAACCGGTTGAACCTGGATACCGGCGCCTGCTTTGGCGGCCCGCTCACGGCAGCCGTGTTCGCCACCTCGGAGGCGGGCCCGCTATTGTTTGTGAACGATTCCGGCGAGATCTCGGGACCGGCCGCCCTCCAGGATTAGATACCGGGCGCCGGAGCCCAGGCAAAGCTAGCGGTTGCCCACCCCTCGCCAATCGGCTAAATGAACCCTATTGCACCCGTAGCTCAGCTGGATAGAGCGTTGCCCTCCGAAGGCAAAGGTCACACGTTCGAATCGTGTCGGGTGCGCCAACGTTTCTCTCGATGTACCAACGTTTTAGAGCGTTGGTCATAGCTCCTCAAAAGCTCCTCGAACCGGCCGGTCACAAGCTGGTCACACGAGAGGAGCTTTTTGAATGGCAAGCCTACGGTTCAGGAACGGCAAGTGGCAGGTCCAAGTCAGACGCCACGGACACTCGACACGAGCCAAGTCGTTTCAATCTAAGTCCGACGCGCAACGTTGGGCACGGCAGATCGAAGCCGAGCTAGATCGGACGTTGATCCCGAACGACGTACGATCCCTCAATACGATCACTGTCGCGCAACTGCTTACGCGCTATCGCGACACCGTCACCAATGAGAAGCGTGGGATTGTCCCGGAGCGCAAGCGGAAGGGACTAAATACAGCCGAGGTTGCGTCCATCAGCGGACATAGGGACCTACGGACGTTGTTTCGCTACACGCATTTGAAGCCAGAAGACCTCGTCACGAAGCTGCGCAATAGCAAGGCGCTCGCGGCATGAGCAACCGAACACTGACGATGCCAGAGTACGTTGCACAGTTAATCGCCCTGCCGCTCGAAAGCATGGGCCTACAGCCTTCGGACGCTCAGGACGATCTCATTAGCTGCCCACTTCACTACGAGAACGGCACCGTACTATCTCTCGTCGTGAGGTGCATAGCAACGCGTGGATGGTTCAGAGAGAAACCCGCGTTAATCATCTCGGTTATAACTATGCAGGCTGGCACCAGAACGGTTGAGGTGCATTTCAGGGAAGCTATGGACTATCCTACAGGTCCAGATGACTTTGCCTTTACCATACGTCTATCCGCGAAAGTCAGGGCCATAGCTTGGGCAATAGCCGCGACAGGTGGGATGGGAGAGTGCGCCAGTTTGCCGGGCCGCCCGATTCTGTGACTGCTGGGCAGCCCGACAACTCAATACCCTCCCTATTTGATAAATGCCGGGCAGCTCGCGAGAGGCCCGACCCCACAAAGACCGACAACGAACTCTAGATAAATCTTTTAGAGATAGCTGTCGGATTATCTAAATCCCTGAAGGCTCGTCGATGCTCAATCGGCGGGCCTTTTCAATTCAGACGCTAGGAATGACATCGCAATTCATCGAACGCATGACGCGTCACTGGACGCAAACGCTCTGCCGCCCATACAGCGCGCCTCTTGCCCAAGGCTGGTCTCTACTTGAGGAAGCTATCCAGACCGCCGCTACGGAACGACGCTGGCACGTCTTACCTCTGCCGACCGGCTCAGGGAAGACAGAAGCTCTGATCACCCTGCTATCCGTTCCATCGGCTGCCGATTGTGTTCGGGATGATGCTTGACCAGAAGCTCATGAACAAGGCGCGCTCGCCAGCCAGACTTCTCTGGGAAAACAGAGAGGTGCGGTACCGGGTCGCGACAGGGCTCATCGCCTGTCCACTCCGCTCCAAACGTTGACCTGCCAATGGCATGAACCGCGCGCCCCAGAAAAACGTACGACGCATTGTCTTTCGGCCAACCGAGTGACTTCTTCCAGAACTCAGCCCGCAGGCTCAATTGTTTATGGATTATCTCAATGCTCATTGCACTTCCGCTAGTGCCCCGCAGGTGGACGACGCGGCAGGCTGGTGCGGACCAGCTTTTCGGGAGCTACCCTAGCCGCGCCGATTTGGTCAGGCCTTCCGAAACTGGACGACCTTGCTCTGTTTCTTTCCGTTCATGGCATCATCGATGTGTCTGGCGATGCGGTCGGCAGCTGCGAGCAGCGCCGAATCGATCTTGTGAATGTAGCCCATCGTCACGTTCCCTTTTTTGGAATGGCCGATGAGAGCCTTGATGGTCGGCAAGGTGTATCCCAGGTCTTCAGCTGTGGAGCTGAAGGAATGCCTCAGCCCGTGACTAGTGATCCCCGGAACATCCTTTGCCGATACCTTCTGAAGCCATCGCGTCAAGCCCGTATGGTGTTTCGCCTCGGTCGTGATGGCGGGGAAGACATATTTCGACTTTGACTTGGCCATAGCCACCTTCAGAACGGCGATGACAGCAGGCCCCACGGGGCGGATGCTTTTCCCGGTCTTACTGTCGCCGAGACGAAGGGCCATCCCGATGGTGTCGACCTCGGTCTTCAGCAATCCCTCCACCTCGTCCAATCGGCAACCAGTCATGGCGGATGTCCGGCTCGCGAGGACGCGCTGCCAGTGCTCGCCGTTGGCCTCGGCGGTGGCGAGGCACTTACCCAGGCGGCGATAGCCGGCGTCATCTAGGCGCCACTCTCTGGTCTGATCTTTGGGACGCCGAATGCCACTAACCGGATTGTCGGGTCGATAGCCCTCGTCAACGGCGTAACTAAAGATGCCTCCTAGGAGGCCCATCGTCCTGGCTGCGGTTCCTCTCCCGCCAGTCACAATCGCCCGGCCCCGGGTTTTGGTCTTCACGTCGGCCGCTGATTTGCCGGCGATGATGTCACGCTGGAGGCCTTTTGCGTCTGTGGAGGTGAACCCCTTCACGGTCTTCTTGCCGACCAGCTTGATGATGTGCCGCTCAATACGGCCCTTGTCGCTGTACAGGGTCGTCTTGCTTTTGACCTCGCCTCGTCGCGTGAGGATGAGGCCCCGCTCGGCCTTGTCTAGGTACTCGCGGCATAGTTCCTCGACGGTCATCGCGCCTCGGGCCAGCTTCTTGCTCTCGACGGGATCTGCACCCCTCACAACGTCCGCGAGGGCCAGCTTAGCGTCTCGGCGAGCCTCCTCCGGGGTCAGAACACCGTAGCGCCCCAAGGTGAGCCGCCGGCTACGGTTGTTGGCGTTCCGGTACTGCACCAGGAAGGACTTGGCCCCACTCTTTTTCACGCGCACGCCAAAGCCCCGGAGCTCGTTGTCCCAAATAACGAGGTCTTTTCCGGTGGTATGTGCGGCATCCACGACGCGCTTGGTCAGCTTCGGCAAGATTCCCTCGGGTAAGCACCGGGTAAGCAGGCGCCGGAAAACGGGGGAAATCTGAGGAAACGACCGTAGCCCCCAAATCAGGCTGAGATCAGCCTATATTTGAGGGCGATCAATTCCAAGGGATTTCAGGTAAGCACGGGCAATTTCCTCACCTTTGCCCTCCGAAGGCAAAGGTCACACGTTCGAATCGTGTCGGGTGCGCCAGTCTTGCCGCCGTCGTCACACAGGCATCTACGTCAGCATCGAGACGATCGCCTGGATCTGGTCGGAGGCGGACGCCACCAGCCCGTCATATGACGTCTGACCATGTGCGGCGGCCTTCAGGATGCATTCGGCGACGGCCGCTTTCAGGCCGAAGACCGACTGATGGGCCGGCACGCTCGCCATCACGGTCTCGAGTGCCTGGCGCATGGTCTGGATGAGCTCGGAGCTGTATTGCATGGGCTGTCCTCCGCAGACCCATATGGGACCACATCCCAGGCCTTGCCACTCACAAGCCTGAGATTGCTCTTTGAACCCGCCGAGGCTGAACGCCAAAATTCGAACGTCAGATGGCCGCATTGAGCAAGCCGGCAAACGCGATCCCGGCAACGACGAACGGCGACACCGGAAGCATTCGGCGTCCGCTCGGCGATGCCGCCTCCCCGCTGTGAGGGTTTCAGATCGAGCCCGCGACCGGCGACACGATCATCTCCTTGCCGCAGGCGCTGCACCGCGCGCTCGTGCCGACGACTTCGCAGGCCGGGTCGCCTGAGGCGATGCTGCGCCGGCATTTCGGACAGACATAGCCGTCCCCAGTCTCGACGAAATCGCTGGACGGCCCGACATAGGCGCAGATCATGTGATGCAGGATCCGGTCGAAGGCGAGGCGATTTCCGCAGACCGGACACATCGTTTCATCCGCGCTGATCTGCACCTTGGTTTCCTTTCGACCGGACGGCCTATTGCAGGCCCAGCAAGCGGACCAAAGCTGCGGCAAAGCGGGACGTCAGGCTCGTGTAGTACATGTGAACGTAAACCGTCGAATTCAGCGGGGGCGGAACGGCATCCTCAACGAAGCGAATGCGCGCGATCTGGGCTGCAGTGCGCTCGCGCGTCAGCGGTTGCCGGCCTGCGGCATACACGACCGAGACCGGGAGGATCTCCGCGATCGTTCCGGCGATGCGGCGGTTGCCGAACACCACGAGCACCTGATTGCCGATCCTGGGCTCGACCAGACGCGCATTCGGAATGTACCAATCGACGAAGATGTCGGTGGGATCGAGGATTTCGGCGATCGCCGTGCCCGCCACGAGCGATTGCCCGACATTGGCGAGATTGGTCGAAACGATACCGGCGACGGGCGCCAGCACCTGGCCGCCGGCGAAGTTGCGCTCCACGTCGTCGAGATGGTCGCGCAGTTGCTGGCCAAAATCGTTCAGGTCCGCCAGCTGGGTGATGGACTCCGCAATCTCGGCCTCCTGCGAAATGACGGACTTGCGCGCGAGGCCGCGCTCACGCAGCAGTTCGAGGCGGAACGCCAGGCTCGCCGCGCTCGACGCTTCGATCTGGTCGACGGCATCTTCCGTCAATGTCCTGTACGCTTTCGCCGCTTCGAGCGTTTCCTGCGCGACGCGCGCCCTGATGCGCAGCTCCGATCGCCGGCTCGCGATGTCGGCCAATGCGCGCATGTAGGTCGCCACGATGTTGTCGCGCTCGGGCGAGCGGATTTGCGCGATCCGGTCCCCGGCCTTGACCGTGGTGCCCGGCGTAACCATGACCTCTGCGACCTGCACCAGATAGGGAAGTGAAACGACGTGCGGTGGGGACGAGACCGTCCCCGGTCCGCTCAGATAGACCAGCGGCGCGCCAAAATAGACGACCAGGAAGGCGAGCACGCCGAAAACGGCCGTCGCATAGGTAAGGCGCACGAGCCGTCCCGCAGCGCTCCGACGGCTTTCGACGGGATCGGGGACATTCGGGTCCAGCCTGTTGATCGCGACATTCATCGGCGCGCTCCTTCCGGACCGGAAAATAGTGCGCGACGTACGCGCGGCGGCACGAAGTCATCGTTCCCAGACGCGGCGAAGATGATCTCGGAGGAGTAGGAGACCAGCCGGGCGCATTTCAGATAGACGCTCTGATAGATCGGGAAGACCAGCGCAGCCCCGAGATCGAGGATGCTCGGCGCGCGCTTGAACAGGGCGAAGGCGAGGCCGAGGTTGAAGAACGAAATCCACGTCAGCAGGACGTAGATCGCGGCGAGAAGCCAGAAGGCGTCGGAGCCGAGCAATGCCACGAGATAGACGAGGTAGAACGGAAAACTGAGCGTGGGGATCAGGTCGAACAGGATGAAATCCAGCCTCTGCAGCGTATCGGGCAGCCGCTCGAAGCGATGGAAGAACCGCAATTCGCCATACATGATGAGGCGGATTCGCAAGGCGTCGCGATCCCACCGCGCGCGCTGGCGCAGCAGACCAAGGCCGCTGGCGGGTCCTGCCGTTTCGGCCCACGCTTCGGGCACGAAGCGAACGAGATAGCCCAGCCGGCGCAGCCGCAGGCTGAACTCCAGATCCTCTCCCGGACCAACGTCGAGCCCGCCATGCCGCATGAAGACATCGCGACGGTACATGGAGCAGGCGCCGGACAGGCAGGCGATCGCATCGACGGTGTCGAGGATGGTCCTGCCGGCGCTGATCGACATCAAATATTCGATGCTTTGAAGCCGCGTCCAGATCGAGCTGGCCTCGTTGCTGATCGCGATGTTGCAGCTCGCGCCCGCGACGCGCGGATCCATGAATGTCGATGCGAGCCCGGCGACGGCCGTCGGTTCGAACAGCGTGTCGGCATCCACCGTCAGGAGCAGCTCGCCGCTGGCGAAGCGGGCGGCGGCGTTGATCGCAGCACTTCGGCCGCAGCGTGTGCCGTGGCAGATGACCATATCCACCAGCCCCGCCGCGCGCGCCCGCTCGGCAATGGCGCGCGTGTCATCGGTGGAGCCGTCATCGACGACGATGATCTCGAGCGGCGCCAGGGTCTGCCGACGCAGCGATTCGATCGAACGAAGCAGGCCGGGCCCGCCGTTGAAAGCGGGCACGATCACGCTGACCGATCCGCCGATCGGTGCTTGCCGTTGCGACAGCGCTCCGGCCAGACCGAGCAGGGAGAGCGACAGCATTGAAAGCGTATAGCGGGGAATATCGAAGATGATGACCGCGAGCGCGAGCTGAATCCAATTCGCGTCGGCGATCAACTGCAATGCCTCGAGCATGCTGACCTACCCTCCCCGGACAGCGAGCCGTGCCAGATCCGCACCTGGACGAAGACAAGCCAGCGACTCGCGCGAGACCGAGGAAATACTGGTGGAGCGCCCTCCTTCGTCTGCGTCAATTCCGAAGACAGGGCCGTCAACTCGGAGTTTAGCATATCCCTTTGCAGCAACCGGGCGAAGGGCTTTGCGAAGAGCGACCGCGCGGGAACCCGATCGGTTAGAATTCGCGAAAAATCCGTAAGGATGTGAAGTCAGGCCACGGCACGCGGCGAGCGCCGCGGCGCATGCGCCAGGTGCGAAATCCAGCTGCAGTTTGGAGAACCGGACAGGAAAGAGGGCTCCATGCAGTCAAGTCGAACGATCGTTGCCGGATTGCTTGGATTGTTGATGGCCGGGACTGCATCTGCCGGTGAACCAACCGAATGCGACCGGCTGGCCGGCTCGCCCACCAACCCAAACCGGGCCGGCGCGGGAATTGGCCTGTACGGGATCGAACCGGCCGAGGCCATCGTGGCTTGCGAAAAGGCATCGGCTGCCGATCCGAACAATCCGCGCCTCCTTTTCAATCTCGGTCGGGCGCATGACGCGAGCAGCCTCGTCGACAAGCGGCCCGACCAAAAGGCGCAGGCCGGACGGAATTTCAAGGCCGCGGCGGACCAGGGTTATCCCGCGGCGCAAGTCGCACTGGCGGCTTTCTATTGGTACGGCTGGGGTGGCTTCCAGCGGGACACGGGACAGGCCATGCGTCTTCTGGCAAAGGCGATGGCGTCGGACGCCAAGGAGGCCAACGCGCAACGCCAGAACCTGTTTGGAGACACGACCTTCAATCCTGACGCCAACGAAGCGCAAATTCGCATCATCAAGGAGGCCGCCGATGCCGGCGATGCCGACGCGCTCTATGCGCTCAGCCTGCCGTTGAACTTAAGCGGGAGCCCAGTCGCGCAAGCAGAACTTGCTCGCCTCCTGCACAAGGCGGCGGCGCACGGCAGCGCCCCCGCGGCTCGCGATCTCGCAAGACTATATTTCCGGGGCAGTCACGGACTGGCGAAGAACCCGGACGAATCCTTACGCCTTTTTCAACAAGCCGTGGCCGGCGACGATCCCGAGGTGTGGGCATCGGTCGCGGTGCTCTATGAACGGGGCAATTTCGGCCTGCCGAAGGACGAAAAGCAGGCAGCCCGGCTCTACGCGCAGGCAAGCAACGAGGGCAATGCATCCGCGCAAAACGACCTCGCGAGGTTCTACGAGGAGGGCAAGGGTGGACTGCCCCGGGATGCGCGTGAAGCGGCGCGCCTCTACCAACTTGCAGCCGATCAGGGCAACAGCGATGCAGTCCTCGCGCTCGCGCGCTACATGGCAGAGGGGCGCGGAGGCTTTGAGGCGAGCAAGGCCCGGGCGGTCGAATATCTGAGGCGTGCCGCACGGTGGAGCACGCGGGCGAAGGACGAATTGGCGAGGATGGGCGCACAATAACCCAGGGCTGCCACTCACAAGGCCGAGATTGCTCCTTGAACCCGTCGAGGCTGAACGCCTCGATTCAAACGTCAGATGGCCGCATTGAGCACGCCGGCAAACGCGACTTCGGCGACGACGAACAACGACAACCGAAGCATCCATCACCTCGCGCTTCGCCTTGCGCGATTGTATCATCTTGGCATGAGCGATTCAGACACGGTGACGGGCGAAGCCTCGCCCGTGCGCAAGATCATCCATATCGACATGGATGCTTTCTATGCGTCCGTGGAACAGCGCGACAATCCGGAGCTGCGCGGCAAGCCGGTCGCGGTCGGAGGCTCCGCGGAACGCGGCGTCGTTGCGGCCGCGAGCTACGAGGCCCGCAGGTTCGGCGTCCGCTCCGCGATGCCCTCGGTCACTGCGAAGCGGCTATGCCCCGATCTGATCTTCGTCAAGCCGCGCTTCGAGGTCTACAAGGCGATCTCCAGGCAGATCCGCGAGATCTTTGCCGAGCACACGCCTGTCATCGAGCCGCTGTCGCTCGACGAGGCCTATCTCGACGTGACCGAAAACCTGCAAGGCATCCCGCTGGCGCGGGACATCGCCTTGCTGATCCGCGGGAAGATCAAGGCCGAGACGGGCCTCAACGCCTCGGCCGGCGTCTCCTACAACAAGTTTCTGGCCAAGCTTGCCTCCGATCATCGCAAGCCCAACGGCCAGTTCGTGATCTCGCCGGAGATGGGACCGGCCTTCGTCGAGACGCTGCCTGTCGGCAAATTCCATGGCATCGGTCCGGCGACGGCTGCGAAGATGAACGCACTCGGCCTGTTCACCGGCCTCGACATCCGCAACCAGACGCTGGAGTTCATGAACGCGAATTTCGGCAAGTCGGGTGCGTATTACTACTGGATCTCGCGCGGCGTCGACGAGCGGCCGGTCCGGGCCAACCGGATCCGCAAGTCGATCGGCGCGGAGACCACGTTCTCGGCCGACCTCGACGCATTCGAGCCGCTGGTCGCCGAGCTCAAGCCTCTCGTCGACAAGGTCTGGCGCCATTGCGAGACGACCGGCAACCGCGGCCGCACCGTCACCCTGAAGATCAAGTTCGCCGACTTCGAGATCATCACGCGCAGCAGGTCGGTCACGGCGGCGGTTGCTGGCCGGGACGAACTGGATCGGCTGGCCTGCGGCCTGCTTGAAGCCGAAATGCCCCTGCCCAAGCGCGTCAGGCTGCTGGGCGTGTCGCTGTCCTCCCTCCAGGACGGGGACGATGCGGAGCCGCAGCTCACTCTGGGCATCTGAGCCAGGCCAGCCCTCGGCAAACGCGACATCTTTATCCGCGACGCGGCTGCCGACCTGTCGTAGAGACACCGGATACGCCTTTTTGCCTTTGATGCTGGAATGCTTGCCTTATTGATACGCTTGGGACTGCGCTTCGAAGACCGGATCGAGGAGCGACGGTTTGTCGACCAATACATCCGCGGCAGCCTCGGATGGACGCAGATCGCGATGCTGCTCGGCGCCGCCACTTATGCCGGCTACACGCTGTGGGATTGGGTGCTCTACCCCGAGGTGGTCCCGACCACGCTCGCCATCCGTGGCGGTACGGCTCTGTTCATTCTGCTGCCGCTGACCGCGCTGCTGTCACGGCGATGGATGAAGCCGTGGGCGGAGCCGATCTTCCTCGTCTATTGCGTCATTCCCGGCTGCATTCTGCCGAGCATCTACCTGGTCCTGCCGTCGGGCTTCACCTTCGCCGCGCCCGGCATGATGATGATCATCCTGTTCGTCTCGACCATGCTGCCATTGCGGATCGGCTCGCTGGCGATCTTCTGCCTGCTGTCCTGGGTGGCACTGATCGTCGCCGAGACGTTCGCGCCGACGCTGCCGATGGGCCTGCGATTCATCAATCACTCCCTCGTCGGCAACGCTTATGCGCTATCGCTCTATGCCGTCGCGGCGCGCGAGTATCGGGCACGAAAGCAGTTCCGGACGTCCGAGGCGCTGCAACGGGAAAAGGAGCGTTCGGAGAAATCGCTGCGCGATCTGCGCGCGACCCAGGAGCACCTCGTGCAGGCCGAAAAACTCGCCTCGCTCGGTCAATTGGTGGCAGGTGTCGCGCACGAGGTCAGCACCCCGCTCGGCCTGGCGCTGACGACCTCGACGACCATGCAGACCGATCTGCAGGCAATGGCGGAAGCCTTGAACGGAACGTCGGTGCGGCGATCCGATCTCACCAAGGGAATTGACCGGCTCAGGCAGGGGCTCGAGCTGACCTTCGACAATCTGCACCGCGCATCCGAAATGGTGCACAGCTTCAGGCAGGTCGCAGTCAACCAGGCCGACGAGGACCGGCGCACGTTCGAACTCAGGGACTGGCTGTCGGAGTTGATGTCGAGGCTCGGGCCGTTGCTGTCGCACCATTCCCTGGCGGTCGATGTCCAGTGCCCGGCGGGAATCAGGCTCAACAGCTACCCCGGCGCGCTGGCGCAGGTGATCAGCAATCTCGCACTCAATACGGCCGGGCACGCCTATCCCGACAAGAGAGGCGGCAGGTTTGCGATCACGGTCAGCCAGCCCGAACCGAAATCGGTCCGCCTCGTCTGCACCGATGACGGCGTCGGCATTCCCGACGAATTGCAGGCGCACGTCTTCGACCCCTTCGTCACGACGGGGCGCGAGCGGGGCAATGCCGGCCTCGGCCTGCACATCGCGTTCAATCTGGTGGCGTCATCGCTCAACGGGCGCCTGCGGCTCGAGAGCAAGACCGGTCCGGGCACTCAGATCGCCATCGAGATTCCGGTCGAAGCGTGACGGTGACGGGCCGTTCAAGCTCGTCACCAACGAGAATTGGCGAGAATGGGCGCACAATAATTGCGCAGGACCCGGTAGAACTACCGGGAAACACGCGGGCCGAGGCCGTATTCCCTCGCATCGTCTGCAGTGACGTAACACGCACGTAACCGTATTCGAGTTTGCGGCACCGGCGAGCCGCCGGCTTTAACCTCATTCCAAATACCCGAAGCCTAGCGTGTTCCCCCGAAGACCGACCGTCGCAGGGAGCAACGTTGCTGGCCGCTCGCGCACATAAGGGTTTGTTGGCGGGGTTCGCGCAGGAGGGACAGCCACCTCCCATGCGCCGGATCGGCTCGACGCGTCCGGTCAAGATCCTGATGCTGTGCGGCGGATTCCTGATCGCGCTCGTCATTTGCACCATCGCGCTCATCCTGTCCAACCTGCGCTATCACGCGATCGAGGAGAGCAAGCAGCAGCTGCTTGCAACCGCCACCGTGCTGGCCAATCAGGCGGCGCGCGATTTCGACGCCGCCAATCTGATCGAGGCGAGCCTGATCGAGCACATGCAGACGCTCGCGGTCGTGTCCGACGAGGTTTACGCGCGCGCCATGGCGAGCCGCGACATCCAGCTCATGCTGGAAGACAAGATCGGCGGCTTCCCGCATATCGAAGCCGTGATGCTGGTCGGCGCCGACGGCAAGGTGATCAACTCGTCGGTGGCGTGGCCGACCCCACCCCTCAATGTCGCGGATCGGGATTACTTCCAGGCGCTCAAGACCGATCCCGCCCTGAGCACGAAGCTGGGCCGGCTGGAGCAGGATCCGCGCAGCGGCGCCTGGACGATCCCGCTGGCCCGGAAATTCATGGGATCCGACGGAGAATTCCTTGGCCTCGTGGTCGGCACCATCAAGTCTCAATATTTCGAGGAGCTGTACCGGACGCTGGTCCGCGGCCCCGATGAATCCATCACTCTGCTTCGCCAGGACGGCACGATGCTGGCGAGCTATCCGCATGCCGATACCGCGATCCCCAACTCCCCGTCCGAGGGCCGGCTGAACGAGATCACGCGATCCGGCGGCGGCGTGGTCCGGTGGCGCGACGGGGCCAGCGGCTCCGAGCGCCTGATCGCGGCCGCGCACCTTGCCGGCCTTCCGGTGCTGCTGACCACCAGCACCACGGTGTCCGCCGCACTGGCAGGCTGGTGGACCGAGGCCCTGTTCCTGATCGGGCTCACGATCGTGCTGGTCGTCGCCATCGGCGGCACCGGAGCCGTCGTCGTCCAGTATTTCCGCAAGCAGAGCATCCAGCTCGACGCCACGCTGAACAATCAGTCGCAGGGCGTGTGCATGTACGATGCGCACCACCGCCTGATCGTGTGCAATGACCGCTACGCGGAGATGTTTCATCTCCCCGGCGAGCTCACGCGGCCTGGGACCACGCTGCGGCAGATCTTCGACCATCAGATCTCGCAAGGCCTCCATTCCCAAAGCGGCGCCGAGAACCATATCCGCGGGCTGATGACCATCGTGACGGCCAACAAGCCGGCGAGCATCGTCGCGGAGCTGTCGGACGGACGTGCCGTCGTGATCGTATTCCGGCCGGTGCCGGGCGGCGGCTTCGTGATGACGGTCGAGGACATCACCGAGCAGAAGCGCGCGGAGAAGCGGATCGCGCATATCGCACATCACGATGCGCTGACAGGCCTGCACAACCGCGCCTCGTTCTCCGAATATCTCGCGACGACGGTGGACGAGGCGATCCGGGCCGGCGAGACGTTCGCAATCCTGTGCCTCGATCTCGACCGCTTCAAGGAGATCAACGACCTGCATGGCCATCTCGTCGGTGACGCCTTGCTGCGCGAGGTGGCGCGGCGCCTGCAAGAGGTCGCAGGGGACGTCTTTCTGGCACGGGTCGGCGGCGACGAGTTCATCGTGGTCCTGCTCGGCGAAGCGCAGGCCGAGGCGGCTGGTCAGCTGGCGGAGCGGCTGCGGACGGCCCTCGTCGGCGACATCGAGCTTGCCGGCCGGCAGGTGCGCATCGGATTGAGCGTCGGCATCGCGTGCGCGCCGGCCGACGGAAACGACCCGACCACGCTGCTGGCCAATGCCGACATCGCGCTCTACCGCGCCAAGGCGGAAGGACGCAACGCGATCCGTTTCTTCGAACCGGAGATGGGGGCGCAGCTGCGCGACCGCAGCGAGTTGCAGCACGATCTTCAGTCTGCCGTCGCGAATGGCGAGTTGCGCCTCGATTACCAGCCCCTGGTGCGGATCTGCGGCGAGATCGTCGGCTTCGAAGCATTGGTCCGCTGGCATCACCCCCGTCGCGGCCTCGTCCCGCCCGGCACCTTCATTCCGCTCGCCGAAGAGAGCGGGCTGATCGTCGCGATGGGAGAATGGATCCTGCGCGAAGCCTGCCGCGAGGCCGCGTCCTGGCCGAACGAATTGAAGATTTCCGTCAACCTGTCGCCGGTACAGTGCCGCAACGACGACATCGTGCGCCTCGTCCACGAGACCCTGATCACCAGCGGATTGCGTCCGCACCGGCTCGAGCTCGAGATCACGGAAGGCGTGCTGATCGACGACTTCTCAGGCGCGGTCTCGATCCTGCGCAGGCTCAAGGCGCTCGGCGTGCGCATCGCGCTCGACGATTTCGGCACCGGCTATTCGTCGATGTCCTATCTCCAGGCCTTCCCCTTCGACATGATCAAGATCGACCGCAGCTTCATTTCGAACCTCGATCACGCGCAATCGAAGGCGATCCTGCGCGGCGTCATCGGGCTGGCGCGCGGGCTCGAGCTTCCGGTCACCGCGGAGGGCGTGGAGACGCAGGCTCAGCTCGACGTGCTCTCCCACGCAGGCTGCGACTATGCACAGGGCTTCCTGATCGGACGGCCGGCCGCGATCAGGCAATACGCGCGGATCGTCGGCCGGCCGGACCGCTTCGATCGGCCCGAGGCCTGGGCCAGTCTTGCATCCACGGCTTCAGCGGACGGCATGATCGATCCGCTCCAGATACGATTTGTCGATCTCCAACGAAGGGCTGGAACATGACCATCAGGATGATCCTGGCCGCGGCGGCGCTGAGCATCGCGGCCCAGGCGGCGACGGCCGAGGAGCTCACCGGCGTACTGGACAAGATACGGCGCACCGGCACCATTTCGCTCGGCCACCGCGAATCGTCGATCCCGTTCTCGTACTACGACGAGAACGAAAAGGTCGTCGGTTACGCCATGGACCTCTGCTACGTCGCCGTCGACGCAGTGAAGGCGCGGCTCGGCCTGCCGAAGCTCGACGTCAAGCTCGTGCCGGTCACGCCATCGGGCCGCATTCCGTCGGTCCTCAGCGGAGCGATCGATCTCGAATGCGGAACGACCACCAACAATCTCGAGCGGCAGAAGGTGGTGTCGTTCTCGACGACCTATTTCGTCGCCGCGAACCGCTTCGCCGCCAGGGCGGCCGCCAAGCTCCGGACGCTGGATGACCTCAAGGGCAAGGTCGTCGTATCCACCATCGGATCCACCAACATCAAGCAGATCAGCGACCTCAACGGACGGCAGAACCTCAATCTCACGATCCTCGCCGCGAAGGACAATGGCGAAGCATTCCGGATGCTGGAGTCAAACCGCGCCGATGCCTTCGTGATGGACGACATCCTGCTCTACAGCCGGGTGGCGGATTCGGCGAATCCCGGCGACTACACCGTGTCTGACGAGGCGCTGTCGATCGAGCCGTACGGCATCATGATGCGCCGTGACGATCCGGCGCTCAAGAAGGTGGTCGACGACGCGATCGCCGCCGTCTATCGCAGCGGCGAGATCGAAAAGATCTATGCCAAATGGTTCCAGGCTCCGACGCTGCCGAAGGGCATCAATCTCAACGTTCCGATGAGCGCACCGCTCAAACGCGCGATCGAGAATCTGATCGACAGTGGCGATCCCGACGCCTATCGGGCAGGCGGCACGCACTAAGGCCGAGGACCAGACGTTGCGCTCCGGCCACGACAGGCCGGAGCGCCCTGGCACGTCTGGACCTGGGGTCAGCGAACTGCACGCCAGCTTGGACTGCTGTCCTCGGGATCAACGGCCATGACCGGTCAGTCCGGGCCGCGGCGCCCGCTTTCAATGTTTCATCTGCTCGAACACCACGATCACGCCGGTCGGCTCGGGCTCGTGCGCCATCAGGCGCGTCAGGTCCGAATCGCTCCAATCGGCGAGACTGACCACTTCGCCGCTCTGGCGGTCTGCTCCGAGTGACGGGGTGGGTTCGAGCACCTTGAGGCCCATCTCGTCGACGAAGAAGGTGTGCTCCCCGAACATGCTGTTGAGCTGCGGCATCGCGGGATGCTCGTCGGGCAGCACCTGGGCGCCGAGTTGATGAATGGTCTGCTTCACCTGTTCGGTTGTTAGCTTCATGCGCTGCTCCGTTATTGTCGTGTCCGGGTTCATCGGCTTGGGCCAGAGCGGGCGTTCCCTGCGCCTGTGCCGCCTGGCTCAGACTCCCGAACGAGTGCTGCGCACAAATGTTCCTTCGAAATGCATTTCGTGATCATGCGTTGCATCTGCCGCGCTTGCGGCACGAGATCGCCACACGATGCACACGATCCGGTGCGGACGGCACCAATCGTCGGCTTCAGTAACCTGCTACTCGCTCCGGTTCTCGCCGACCGACAGCGCGCAGATGCGCGACAGATATGTGTAGGGCAGTCCGGTCTCCGCCGCCCAGGCGTTGAACTGCGCCTGCACCTTGGCGAGGTCGCCCTTGGACTTGACCTCTTCGGCGATGTCGAGGCCGGCATCGCGCAGGCACACGACGACGTCCTTGGAGGTGACGAAACCGTCCCAGCCGACGATGCGCAGCAGCATCTGGCCGGTGTTGCCGCCCAGTCGGCTGCCGCGCTTGGTGAGCAGATCGAGCAGGCCGACCTCGTTCGACGGCGGCCACTTCGCCAGAAACTTGCCGAAGCTGCCGTGCTCCTTCGCAATCTCCTGCACGAAGTCGGCGTTGTCGCGCACCGACATGATCTTGGCGCCGTTGCGCACGATGCGCGCATCGCGCAGCAAGTCTTCCCAATAGTCCTCGGGCTGGAAGCTCAGCTTGGCCGGCTGGAAATGCAGGAAGGCGTCTTCAAAGCCGTCCCATTTCGCATCGATCACGCTCCAGGCAAAGCCGGCGCAAAACACCCGCCTGGTCATCTCGGCGAGGATGCGGTCGTCGCCGAGCCTGGCCAGACGCTTCAGGTCGGGCTTGTCGGGCATCAGCTTGTCCAGCGCCTTGGGGCCGCCCTTGCGCTTCTCAGCGCGGGCACGAATGGTCTTGAAGGAGGTCATGTGGACACAGGTGTTGAGGGCAGGCCACGACACCAGAATTCGGCGATCCGGTCCAGCCCTCGCGTTGCCGGCCCCCTTGCGCTCAGCGGCGCGCCGCAGCATGCTGTCGCTCGTTGGATTGACGCGAAGGAGCGGCCGGGCTGGTCTGCTTCTTGCTTTATGCCGTTTTGGAATTCCCTGACATTTTTGATCTCTCGCCGACGGATTTTCCATGCGTTGCCTGGTCGTGGCCGACCTGCACTACTCGCTGCCGCAGCTCGACTGGCTGGTCAGCGCGGCGCCGCAATTCGACCTCTTGATCTTCGCCGGCGATGCGCTCGACATCGGCTCGATGGTGGATTTTCGCGCGCAGATCGTGGTGGTGAAGAAATACCTCGCGCTGCTCGCGGCAAGGACCCGCGTGATCCTCTGCTCCGGCAATCACGACCTCGACGAGCGCAATGCGGAGGGCGAAAAGATCTCGCGCTGGATCTCGGAGGTGCGCGAGCTCGGCGTTGCCTGCGACGGCGACAGCCTCACCATCGGCGACATCCTGTTCACGGTGTGCCCGTGGTGGGACGGGCCGCTGGTCAAGCAGCGCCTCGTCGAGCAGTTGCGCGATGCCGCCGCCGGCCGGCCGCAGCGCTGGATCTGGGCGCATCATGCGCCGCCGGCGGATTCACCGACGAGCTGGGGCGGCAAGCGCTTCTTCGGCGATGTCGAGCTGGTGCAGTGGATCATGCAGTATCAGCCGTCGATGGTGATCTCGGGCCATGTGCATCAATCGCCCTTCATCACCAATGGATCGTGGTTCGACCGGCTGGGACAGACCTGGGTCTTCAACACCGGCCTGCAACCCGGTCGCCCCCCGACCTACATCGTGCTGGATTTCGATGCGGACAAGGCGTTCTGGCTGGCGGCCGGCGCAGCGCAGTGGATCGACCTCGCCGCGCCGCTGAAGCGGCCCGCCGCACCGATCGAGGCGCCGCCCGACTGGCTCACATTCTTGGATCAGATTGCCGATCCGAGCCTGGCGAGACCTCAAGCGGCGGCAGGTTGATCATGCTCTGCAGCACCTCGCCGACCATGGCCAGGTGCGTGCCGTGGCCGGCATATTGCCGCTTGAGATCGGCAAGATAGGTGTTGGCGACGTTGAGCCGCTGCGCCAGCATCTTTGCGATCAGCAACGCGATGCCCGGCTCCTGCTTGAGGAACGAGGCGGCGTCCTCGAACTCATAGACGACGGCATCGGAGCAGGCCCGCACGGTTGCGGTGTGCGGCAGGCCCAGGAGCACGGACATTTCGCCGAGAATCGCGCCGGGCTCTGTGACGGTGGCGACCACCATCTCGCCCTTGAGCACCTCGAGCTTGCCTTGCATCAGCACGTAGAGATGGCCGCTGGTGCCACCCTCGGTGACGACGAGCGTGCCGGCTGCAACCTGTCGTTCCGTTCCGCCGGTGCAATAATCCAGGACTGCGCGCATCTTGCGAAAGCTCCCATCGCTGGGGATACCCCACCCGATACTAGAGCACGATCCGTGCCACGCGGCAAATCAACGCGCCCTAGCCGAGACCGCCTGCCAGCGGCTTGGACATCACTGCCAATCTTGCGGCCGAAAACGAACAGCTCGTTTCCCCGTGCCGGACGTCACACCCGCGAGAGCGAGGGCACCTCTTCGGGCAGGATGGCCTGCAGGCCGCCAAAGCGGCGCTCGCGGTTGTGGAAAGCGGCGAGTGCGTCAGCGAGATCGCCCGCCTCGAATTCGGGCCACATCCGCTCGGTGAAGTGCAGCTCGGCATAGGCGCCTTCCCAGAGCAGGAAGTCCGACAGCCGCTTCTCGCCCGAGGTGCGGATGATGAGATCGACGTCGCGAAGGCCGGCCTCGCCGGTGACGAGCTGCGAGAACGCTTCGCGGGTGAGGCTGGTCAGCGCCGCTGCTTTGGCCGCCGCGTTGAGGATGGCATCGCGCGCGGAATAATCGACGGCGATACGCAGATGCAGCGTGCTGCCGCGGGCGGTCGCCTCCTCAGCGCGCGCGGTCGCGTTGGCGATGCCGTCAGGCAACCGGTCGCGGCGGCCGATCACGGTGAGACGCACGCCGTTCCTGACGAGGCTCTGCACTTCGTTGGCAAGATAGAAGCGCAGCAGGGTCATCAGCGCGGCGACCTCGGCCTTCGGCCGCCGCCAATTGTCGGTGGAGAACGCATAGAGCGTCAGCGTGCCGATGCCCTGCTTGGGTGCCGCCTCGACGATGCGGCGGATGGTCTCGACGCCGGCCTCGTGGCCGCGCACGCGCGACAGGCCGCGCCGCGTGGCCCATCTGCCGTTGCCGTCCATGATGATGCCGACATGAAGCTTCTCGTTGCGGGACGTGATTTCACTTTGCATTGCAAAGTCTCCGGTCAAAAAAGGGGGATCAGGTCGAGACGATACCGAGGCGGCCGAGCGGCGGCGCCTCGCGGCCGGCGGCTTTTGCCGCGTCGCGCACCAGGCGTTCGAGCACGGCGAGATAGTCGAGGAAGCGACGGCGACCGGCCCTGGTCAGGCGGCAGGTGGTATGCGGACGATTGCCCTCATAGCCCTTGGTCACCTCGACGAGGCCGGCTTCCTGGAGCACCGCCAGATGCCGGCTGAGATTGCCGTCGGTCAGGCCGCAGAGCTGCTTGAGGTCGGCGAACGCCAGACCCTTGGGATGCGCCATCAGCGAGGTCAGGAGCCCGAGCCTCGCTTTCTCGTGGATCACGCGGTCGAGCCCTTCATAGGAAAAGGGTGCGCTGTCAGTCTTCGACATCGTTGTCTCCGGACGCGAAATACAGAATGCCCGCCATCACCGACTGCCCGATCACGAAAGGCAGCCCCATGGTCCATGGCGACAGCGTATGGGTTTGGCTCGCGAGCACCACGACCGCGAAGCCCGAAACGAAATACCAGGCCCCGGCGAGCGCGACGGTGCGCGGCAGCGAACGGACCGAGGCGAAGATGCCGAGCGACACCAGGATCTGCCACAGCCCCGGCAACAGCCACAGCGTCTCGCTCGCGAACTTCCACATCACCACCGCGAGCAGCACGCCGGCAACGCCGGCAGGCAGAAACTGCTCGACCGCCTGGTGGATCATGGCATCGGCAAGACCGGAATGATGACGACGCGAGCGCGCGCGCATCTCGATCCCGATCATCAGGCCGGACAGCACGGCGGCGATGAGCCAGCCGAGGAAGAAGCCGACCGGCTCGCTGGTCGGATCACCAAGCAGCCAGAATTGCAGGATCGCGGTGATCAGCGCGACGGCGCCCGTTGCCGCAATCGTGGCCGGGCCATAGCCGCGAAACGCGGTGCCTGCCGCGATCTGGCTGCGGATCGCCACGATGTCGGCCAGTGCCTTGTCGAGATCGCGCATCGGCAACGCCAAAACCTCGCTCCGCCCGGGTTTGCAAGGGCGAACGCCCTCCTACTTTGCATTGCAAAGTATATAGGATCGCAAAGTAATGGCAAGCCTGAAAGTCGCGGCAGGGGATTCGATCCGCGCGAACAACTGCCGGTTGCGCAGCACCCGTCCCCGCAGATAAGATGCGTGCAAAAGCGTTCGGGGGGCTGGCATGTGGCTTAAGTCGTTGATCGTTGCGTCTGTGTTGCAGGTGGGCGTCGGCGCGGCGAACGCGGCGGGGCCGTTCGGCTCCGTCAATGTCGGCAACTGGATCGGCGGCGCCTTCAGCAACGACGAAACGGGCGCCTTCTCGCATTGTGCGGCGACGACGCCCTACGCCAACGGCGTCATTCTCGTGGTGGGCTACAATGCCGCCGGCACCTGGTCGCTGGCCTTTGCGAGTCCCAGCTACCGCTTCAAACAGGGCGAGAACGCCGCAATCGACGTCATCTTCGACGGCCAGGAGCAGGCAAGGCTGTTTGCCACCGCCAATCAGCCGAACATGCTCACGGCCGTCATGCCCGCCAATGTCGTGCGAACGTTTCAGAAGGCCAGCCTGATGGTCGCGACGAGCGGCCGCACGGTCTTGAATTTCGACCTGACCTCGACCGGACCCGTGATCGCGGCCCTGTCCAATTGCGTCACCAGGGTGAAAGCCGACGGGCTGAGCAAGGCGGGCGATTTTACCAAGGGTGCAGCCAAGCCGGCGGCTACGGCGGAGAAGCAGGCGTCGCCGCCGGCCGGCAGCAAAGTTGCCAGGGCCAAGAGCGGCACCGGCTTCGTGGTCAGCGCGAACGGGCACATCGTCACCAACAACCATGTGATCGACGGCTGCGTCGGCGACATCAAGGGCAACCTCACCGGCGAGGCCTCGATGGTGCTGCGCGTCGTATCGAGCGATGCGAACAACGATCTCGCTCTCTTGCAGGCGCCGTCGACGACGACATTCAAGGACTTTGCGCGCATCCGCGACCGTTCGATCCGCTCCGGCGATGCTGTCATCGCAATCGGCTTTCCCTTCCATGGCCTTCTAAGCTCGGATTTCACCGTGACCACCGGGATCGTCAGCTCGCTCAGCGGCATGCGCAACGATTCGCGTTTCCTGCAGATCAGTGCACCCATACAGCCCGGCAACAGCGGCGGGCCGCTGTTCGACACCACCGGTCAGATCGTGGGCGTGGTCACCGGAAAGATCCCGGCATTGCGTATCGCCGCTGCCACCGGCAACATTCCTGAAAACATCAACTTCGCCATCAAGACCGGCGTGCTGCGCGACTTCCTCGACAACTCCGTGGTGTCCTATCAGACCGCCGAGCCGAAGAGCGAACTCAAGACCACCGACATCGCCGGCAACGCCCGGCCCTATACGATGCTGATCTCGTGCAACGCGACGGAGCAGGCGGACGCGAAGCGGTGAAGGCGGGTACTGTCCGCGCCTTATCTCCGACGTCGTCCTGGCGAAAGCCAGGACCCATTACCCCAAGAAGGGGTTTGGCGAAGATTGGTCGTTCGGTACGACAACCGAGCGCCATCGATAGATTCCGCGGCATGGGTCCTGGCTTTCGCCAGGACGACATCGCGAAACGAGCCGCCCCCCTCACCCGTGGCAGCACGCCGCCTTCGCCGCCTGCGGCTCGTACTGGTCGCGCAGGCGCACCCAGTCCATCGGATAGGGCAGGCCGTCCTCGTGACGGCCGAGCGGGGTGAGATCGAGATATTGATAGGCGGCGTTCATCATGTCGAGGCCGCGGGCGAAGCAGGAATAGGTGTGGAAGATCTCGCCGGCCTCGTTGCGGTAGAACACGCTGATGCCGGGCAACTCGGGGCCGTAGATCGGCGTGGTCCCGAAATTGTACATCGGCTTGCCGGTCGCGATCTCGTCCGGCGAGAACGTCACGCCGTAGTCGCGGTTGAAATCGTTGTCGCCTGAGGAGACCCAGTCGAAGGTCCAGCCCATCCGCTTCTTGAAGGCCTCGAGCTTTGCGCTCGGTGCCAGCGAGACCGCGGCCATGGACGTGTCGCGCGCGGCCAGATGCGGCACCATGCGCTCGAACCCGTCGGCCCAGAACGAACAGCTCTTGCAGGCGGCGTCCCAGTCGGGCGCGAACATCACGTGCTGGACGACGAGCTGCGGGCGGCCCTTGAAGAGGTCGGACAGCGTGACCTCGCCGTTCGGCCCGGTGAAGACGTAGGTCGTGTCCACCTTCACCCAGGGGAGCTGGCGGCGCTCGTCGGCAAGCCGCTCGCGGGCCTGCGTCAACTCCTTCTCATGCGCCAGAAGGGTCTTGCGCGCCGCAATCCATTGCTCGCGCGAAACGATCGGATGTTGCTGCATGGCATCCTCCTTTGGAATTCAGGCGACGAAGGCATCGAGCTTGTCGAGGAACGAGCTCCAGCCGCGCAGGTGATTGTCGCGCGCGGTCTCGTCGGCGAACTGGGCGTGGTGGAACACCATCAGGGTGCCTGCACTGTCCGGCTTCAACGAGATCGTGACCAGCGATTCGCGCTCCGGCGTCGAATGCCAGGCCCAGGTGAAGACCAGGCGCTCGTTCGGTACAACCTCGCGATAGATGCCGCCGGCCTCGAAATATTCGCCGTCCTCGCGAGTGAAGCTGATGCGAAAGCGGCCGCCAGCGCGGACGTCGAGCTCGGCTTGCAGCGTCGCCGGCTTCATGTTCGGCGGCCCGAACCATTGCACTAGCTGCTCGGCTTGCGTCCAGGCGGCGAAGACTTTTTCCGGCCGCGCGCGGAGCCGGCGCGTGAGCGTGAGGCTTGGACGCTCGGCGCTGCGGGAATCGGCGTTGACGGCTGTGCTGGCCATGTCTCTTCCTCCACAAAGGCGGCAAGACGGTCGAACTTGTCGGACCAGAACTGGGCGTAGCGATTGAGCCAGTTCATCGCCTGTTCCATCGGCTGCGCGGTGAGCCGGCAGGAGACCGTGCGCCCGGTCTTCTCGCGCACGATCAGGCCAGCATCCGTGAGCACATCGAGATGCTTCATGATCGCCGGCAGCGACACCGGAAACGGCGCGGCCAGCTCGCTCACCGACAGGCCGTCCTGTTCGCCGAGGCGCGCGAGCAATGCGCGCCGCGTCGGATCGGAGAGCGCCGCAAAGGTCCGGTCCAGTGCCTCGTCCTGATACTTAACCATATGGTTTAGTATAGGCGCAAGCAAAAATGCGTCAAGCAGGAACCCGCGCCCGCGGGTCTGCACGACTGCGTGATCAGGCGGACGCGAGCGAGAGGCGCCGCTAATTGGGCGGAGCGCGCCGGGTTCGCAGAGCCGGCTGAGGTGGCGCTCGCGTGACCAGGGCAGGATTCTGACCGCAAAAGCCCTTGCGGCCGGAGGCGCTCAGCAGACACTGCTCGCGGGTTTGATAGGAGCAGTCGCCGGGATAGCCGTATTCCGAATCCTGGATGCACCACGCGTAGTCCGCGCGCGCCGGGCCCCCGCCAGCGAGCCATACGATGACTATGGTGCCCAGCACAAATTGCGCCCTGCGCATGACCGATCTCCATGTTCGCCGCGCGACATGCGACCTCACAGAGAGAAAGGCTGGCGGAGCCAGTTTATTCCAGAGCGGTCGCGCGAAAATGCGCCGCTCCGGGTTGCGCGCGGCTAGTAAGGCGCGACGGGCCGCGTGCGCCGCGGCTGGCGAGGCGGCACCTGCTGCTGGCCGTACGCAAAGAGAGGATTACGGCCGCAATACAGCAAGCGGCCGGAGACGCTGGCCAGGCACTGCTCATAGGTGCTGTAGGCGCATTCGCCGGGATAGTCGTATTCACCGCCCTGGGCGCACCAGGGATAATCGCGTGCCGCCGCCGGCGTGGTGGTGACGAAGCCGGCAAGGACCGTCGCGCACAGCGTCAGCAGTGCCAATTGCGTCTTGCGCATGATCCGAACTCCATTGCTCACGGCGCGAGCTACGCGCCATCTATCATCAGGTTTCGCCGCAGCGTTTTATTCCAGATCAACGAAACAACGCGCGCAAGAAAAAAGCCCTGCCGAACGGCAGGGCTCCCTCTCCAGTCATCACAAGATCGCTACTCGACCTTCAGGCCGGCGAACTCGACCACCTTCTTCCACTTCTCGGTCTCGGCCTTGATTTCCTCGCCGAACGCCTCCGGCGTCTGCACCCGCGGCTCGCCGCCGAGCTCGACCAGGCGCTTGGTCATGTCGGGCTCCTTCATCAGCGTGTTGATCTCGCTGTTGAGCTTGGCGATGATCTCCTTCGGCGTGTTCTTAGGTGCCCCAATGCCGAACAGCGCGCTGGCCTCATAGCCCTTGACGGTGTCGGCGATCGGCTGCACGTCGGGCAATTGCGGCGAACGTTCCGTGGTGGTGACGCCGATCGCGCGCAGCGAGCCGGAGCGGATGTGCTGGATGATCGAGGGCATGTTGTCGAAGATCACCTGCACCTGGCCGCCGAGCATGTCGGTGATCGCGGGCGCCGCGCCGCGATAGGGCACGTGCTGCATCTTGCAGCCGGTCATCGCCATGAACATCTCGCCGGAGAGATGCACCGAGGTGCCGTTGCCGGACGAGGCCATGTTGACCTTGCCGGGGTTGGCCTTCACATATTCGATGAACTCGGCGACGTTCTTGGCCGGCACGTCCTTGTTGACGGTCATCACGTTCGGCACGCGCTGGAACGAGGCGATCGGCGCGATGTCGCGCACGAAGTTGAACTTGAGGTTGGTGTACAGCGAGGCGTTGATGTAGTTGGCCGGATTGACCATTTGCAGCGTGTAACCGTCGGGCTCGGCGTTGATGACCGATTCGGTGGCGATATTGTTGCCGGCGCCCGGCTTGTTCTCGATCACGAATTGCTGGCCGAGCTTTTCCGACAGCCGCTGTCCGATCAACCGTGCCAGGATGTCGGTGGCGCCGCCCGGCGGATAGCCGACCACCCATTTCACCGGACGGGCCGGATAATCGGCGGCAAGGGCCTTCGACAGCGGGGTGGCTGCAAGCGGACTGGCGGCGAGCAGGCCCAGCGCGGTACGGCGAGTGATCATCTCAAGGGTTCTCCCAGTGTTGTTCTTGAAGGGCCGTTGTTCTTGAAAGCCGGATAGCTTGAAAGTGGCGTCGGCGCGGTTGTAACAAAGCTTGCCGCGGGCGGAAAGTGCGCGGGGCGCATCACGACGAAAGGATAAGGCATGCCGGTCAAGGTCGAAGCCCTGGATCATCTCGTGATCAACGTCGCCGATGTCGCGGTGACCGCCGAGTGGTACCGCAAGATTCTCGGCATGGAAGTCAAGGTATTCGACCCCGGCGGCGGCAAAGCGCCGCGGACTTCCCTTCAATTCGGTAACCAGAAGATCAACGTCCGGCCGCGCGATGCGGACAAGGTGGAGTGGTTCACCGCCGACCATCAGACCGCCGGCAGCGAGGATCTGTGCTTCCTCACCTCCTCCGCTCCGGACGAGGTGGTGGCGCATTTGAAGGCACATGGCGTCGCGATCGAGGAAGGCCCGGGCCCCAGGCAGGGCGCCCGCGGCACGCTGCGCTCGGTCTATTGCCGGGATCCGGATGGGAGCTTGATCGAGATCTCGTCGTACGAAAACTAGACTCGTCATTCCGGGGCGGTGCGCAGCACTGAACCCGGAATCTCGAGATTCCGGGTCTGGTCCTTCGGACCATCCCGGAATGACGACGGAGAGAGCGAGCGCGCGGTCACTGGCGCATACGCACCCCCGATTTGCTCCCCGCGTCATCCAATGGCAGGAAGACGCAATAATCAAAAGGCAGCCGCCAGCAAGATGCAGGCTGCACGGGAGGTCGCCATGCCTGTTCAACACACCGCAGCCGGAATCGTGGGTCCGTTCGACGGGCTCGACGTGCCCTGGCTGCTGAGGCTGCGCGCCGAGGTCCGGCGTGATCATCCGTTCCTGATCTGGGCGCCGTTCGATGCGCCGGCGCGGCGCTGGAGCTATGGCGAGTTTCACGAGCGGGTCGGCGCGCTCGCGGCGGGGCTGGCGAAGCGCGGCGTGAAGCCCGGCGAATATGTGCTCATTCACCTCGACAATTGCATCGAGGCGATGCTGGCCTGGTTTGCCTGCGTCGAGCTGGGGGCCATCGCAGTCACCACCAACACGCGCTCGGCGCCGGCGGAGATCGCGTATTTCGCCGATCATTGCGGCGCGGTCGCCGCGATCACGCAGCCGGCCTATGCGGAGATCGTCGCGCAGAACTGCCGCAACATCCGCTGGATGGCGGTGACGTCGCATGATGCGGGTGCGACGGCTGCACAGGCGGTCTCGCGCGGCGACAGTTTTGAATCGCTGTTCGCCGACAGCGCCGACCGTCCGGGGCGCGCGACCGATCCGCTGGCGCCGTGCAGCGTGCAGTACACCTCCGGCACGACGTCGCGCCCCAAAGCAGTGCTATGGACTCACGCCAACGCGCTGTGGGGCGCCAAGATCAACGCCGGGCATGAGGATCTCCATGCGGGCGACGTGCATCAGGCCTATCTGCCGCTGTTCCACACCAATGCGCTGGCCTACTCCATGCTGGCGACGCTGTGGGTCGGGGCCACCTGCGTGATCCAGCCGCGCTTCTCCGCGAGCCGGTTCTGGGGCGTCGCGCGCGAACACGGTTCGACCTGGACCTCGACCATTCCGTTCTGCATGAAGGCGCTGCTCGAGCAGGAGATCCCGAAGAACCACACATTCCGCCTGTGGGGCACCGCGATCAACGAACCGCCCGCCTTTGCCGCCTTCGGCGTCAAGATGATCGGCTGGTGGGGCATGACCGAGACCATCACCCACGGCATCGTCGGCGAGGTCGACCAGCCCAACATACCGATGTCGATCGGCCGCGCCGCGCCCGAGTATCAGATCCGCATCACCGACGATGACGGCCGGCCGACCGAGGTCGGCGACACCGGCAATCTCGCGATCAAGGGCATTCCCGGCCTGTCGCTGTTCGCCGAATACCTCCACAACGAGAAAGCCACGCGCGAAAGCTTCGACGCGCACGGCTTCTTCCTCACCGGTGACCGCGTCGAGCGACTGGAAAACGGCTTCATCAAGTTCGGCGACCGCGCCAAGGACATGCTGAAGGTCGGCGGCGAGAACGTCGCGGCCTCCGAGATCGAGCAGGTGATCGCGCTCGTCCCGGGCGTGCACGAGGCGGCGGTGGTGGCGAAGAAGCATCCGATGCTGGACGAGGTGCCGGTCGTCTTCATCATCCCGCATGGCGGCGTCGCGGCTGCGCCACTCGATTTCCATGACCGCGTGATGGCCGCCTGCCGCAAGGGCCTCGCCGACTTCAAGCTGCCGCGCGAGATCAGGCTGGTCGACGACATGCCGCGCTCGACGCTGGAGAAGGTGGCGAAGGCGGAGCTCAGGAAGATGGTGGGGTAGCGCGACGCCGCCAAACGGAAAACTGCCGTAGGGTGGGCAAAAGCGCGTCAGCGCCGTGCCCACGTTCTTGGAAGTGGTGGGCACGCTTCGCTTTGCCCACCCTACGGCAGCTACGGCATCTCGCCTAAAACGACCCCAGCGCCACCGGGCGGAACGCCTGGAGCAGCTGCTGGTCGAGCTTGCCGCCCATGCCTTCCATCATGGTGAAGGCGCGGGAGTGGGTGAACGGCATGCGGTAGGCACGCTTTTCCACCAGGGCGGCATAGATGTCGACGATGGTCGTCAGCCGCACGATGTCGCTGATCTGGTTCGACGACAGGCCGTTGGGATAGCCGCTGCCGTCGAGGAATTCGTGGTGATGCAGCACGACATCCAGCATCTCCGGCGGGAAGCCGCCCTGGGCTGCGAGCGCGTCATAGCCGCGGCGCGGATGCTGGCGGACCTCGGCCATCTCCTCGTCGGTGAGCTTGCCGGGCTTGTCGAGCAGCACGGAGGGAACGAAGGCCTTGCCGACGTCGTGCAGCAGCGCGGCGCGGGTCAGGCGGCGCTGGTCGTCCTCGCGCATGCCGAGATGCTGCGCGAAGGCGACCGCAAAGCCGGTGACGAACAGGCAGTGGCGATAGCTGCCGACGTGATGGCAGCCGACCGTGGTGAGCCATTCGCGCAGCGAGGAGTGCTTGATCGCCTTCAGGATCTTGCTCTCGGCGGCGATGACGTCGTCGAAGGTCAGGGGCACGCCGAGCGGCAGCTTCTCGAACATTTTTGCGAGCACCGCATGCGCCGCCTCGACACCGCGGTTGAGGGTCTTGCCGCGATCGGTCGCGTCATAGGTGGCCGTGTCGGGAAACGCGGCGCGGATGCGCTGCAGGATGGCGTCGGGCTGCAGCGGACGCGAGATCGTGTCGGTCGCTCCAAGCGCCCACGCCTGCATGGTGCCGTGATGCAGGGCGTCCGCGAGCACGAACAGCCGCGGCATCGAGCGATAGGCATCGCCGCGCAGCTTGTTGCGCACCCGCTGCACGCTCTCGGGCGAGCGCAAATTGATGTCGACCACGAGGCCGGAGAGATCGCGCGACGGCTGCTCGGGGATGTCCTGGGTGGTCACCGTCGAAACCTCGCCGACCGCCTTCAAAATGCTGGCGAGCTCGGTGCTCTCGTCGCTCCGGTCGGAGGCGAGCAGAAGCCGGCGTTTGGCGGCGGTTTTGGCTGGCGCGTTCATGGCTTCCCCAAAGACACGGGACGGGATTTGGCGTCAGCCTAAGCCGGATCAGGTTCTCCGGGCCTTAAGAGGCGTGCTCAATGGAACCCTGCAGTTTTGGGAGCAATTTTAGGGAATCCGGGTTCCGGGGCCGGAACTGAAGAGCGGCGAAAACAACCCCATGCACAGTAGGACGGCCATTGTAAATGCTGGGCTTTTTCGAGCGCAAAGATCTCATGCGCAAGGGCATGTCGCGCGATCGAAATGATCCCGGCTAGAATGAACGAGAAACAAGATGGGCAGGAAACCATGCCAAAGATCGATCGGGACGGCGTCGGGATCTACTATGAGGTTCACGGCGAGGGCCCGCCGTTGCTGCTCACCCACGGCTACTCCTCGACCTCGGCGATGTGGCATGGACAGGTCGATGCGCTCGCGATGAACCACAAGCTGATCTTGTGGGACATGCGCGGCCACGGCCAGTCCGATTACCCTGACGATCCCGAGGCCTACAGCGAAGCGCTCACGGTCGGCGACATGGCCGCGATCCTCGACGCCGTCGGCGCGGAGCGCGCCATCATCGGCGGTCTCTCGCTGGGCGGCTACATGTCGCTCGCGTTCTACCGCGCCCATCCGGAGCGCGCCCGCGCGCTCTTGATCATCGACACCGGCCCCGGCTTCAAGAAGGACGACGCGCGCGAGGCCTGGAACGTGCGTGCGCTCGCGACCGCCGACAGGCTCGACCGCGAAGGCCTCGACGTGCTGAAGCAGGCGACGCGCGAGCGCGCCACGGCCAGCCATCGCAACGCCAGGGGGCTGGCGCTTGCCGCGCGCGGCATGATGACCCAGCGCGATGCGCGCGTGATCGAGCTGCTCCCTGATATCAAGGTGCCGTCGCTGATCGTGGTCGGCGCCGACGACACCCCGTTCCTCGCCGCGTCCGACTACATGGCGGCAAAAATCCCCGGCGCACAAAAGGTCGTGATCCCCGCCGCCGGACACGCCGTCAATATCGATCAGCCCCAGGCTTTTGTTGACGCGGTCGAGCCTTTCCTGAAGAACTTGCCCGGGTAGGCCGGCCAGAAGGATATTAGGCAATGAAGCGGGCGATGGTGGTTGCGGGCGCAATGTTGCTGTCGATGTCTGCGCAGGCCGAGCCGTTCGGCGCCGTGCCGCCGCGCCAGCCTTTCGTCACCACATTGTCGAACAACACGCCTCTCGCCTTCGGCATGGACGCCGAGCAGACCGCGCGCGCCCTCGGACAGCCGCTGCAATATGTGCGCGGGCGACCCGGCAACGAGGTCTATCTCGCGCTCCGCAACATCGGCGGCAGCGGGCTGATCCCCTATCGCCACCGCCTGTTCCTGCAATTCCGCCATGGACGGCTGGCGGGATGGAAGGAGGACTACGGCGAGAACTGGATGTGGGAGTGAGGTGCTGCCCCTCATCCTGAGGAGCTTGCGCAGCAAGCGTCTCGAAGGATGATGGCCCCGCTGCTGCATCTCGGCCTTTCATCCTTCGAGACGCGCGCGAAGGGCGCGCTCCTCAGGATGAGGGGAGAGACTGAGTTCGTAGTAACCAAGAAGGACAACCCGCGTGGGACAGGACATCAAACTGACGGCTTCCGATAATTTCCAGTTCGGCGCCTATCGCGCCGATCCCACAGGCAGCCCAAAGGGCGCAATCGTGGTGATCCAGGAGATTTTTGGCGTCAACCATCACATCCGCTCGGTCTGCGATCGCCTGGCCAAAGAGGGCTATGTCGCGATCGCGCCATCGATCTTCGACCGGACCACGCCGAACTTCCAGTCCGGCTATACGCCCGACGAGATCGCGGAAGCACGCAAGTTCGTCGCCAATCCGGACTGGGCTGCGATGCTGCGCGACACGCAAGCTGCGATCGATGCGGTGAAGTCTGTCGGCCCGGTCGGCATCATCGGATTCTGTCTCGGTGGCAGCATCGCCTTCGTCGCGGCGACGCGGCTGTCGGGACTGAAGGCCGCGGTCGGCTATTACGGCGGCGCGGTCGTGCGCTTCGCCGATGAGACGCCGAAGGCGCCAACGCAGCTGCATTTCGGCGAGAAGGATGCCGGCATTCCGCTGACCGATGTCGCGACGATCAAGACCAGGCGGCCGGACGTCGAGGTCTTCATCTATCCCGGCGCGCAGCACGGCTTCCATTGCGACGAGCGGCCGAGCTACGACAAGGCGAGTTCCGACATCGCCTGGCCGCGCAGCCTGGAATTTTTCGCGAAGCATTTGGCGAAGTAGCGCCCGTCCCTCTCCTCTTGTCATTCCGGGGCGCGACGAAGTCGCGAGCTATGGTGCGCAATTGCGCACCTGAGAATCCATAACCCCAGTTCGTGGTTATGGATTCCGGGCCTGCACCGCTTCGCGGCGCATCCCGGAATGACGAAGCAGAGAGTTGTGCCATCCCTCAAAGCAGGAATCGGGTGGCTGCATCATGGCGCACGGCGATAGAGCTGGCCGATCAACTCACGCCGGGAGATCGCCATGCAGCAGGCCAATACGAACCTCGTCATCCGCAATCCGTTCGGAACCATGGACGTCCCTGCGCCCAGTGATTCCGAGGTGATGGACTACGCCGTTTCCGCCACGCTTGCCGGCGATGCCGCGGACGTCAACGCGGCGCAATGGGCATCCATCGGCGCATCATCCGATCCACTCGAAGGCATCTGGGCGAGCCGCTGGAACGGTGGCGCCGATCCGACCATTGCGGGTGATACGCCGGACAAATGGAAAGAGGGGCGCGCCGAAGTTCGGGTTGCGGGCGGGCGCATCTATCTGCGGTTCGACTGGGACCATGGCCGCCGGCACGGGCTGATCGATGCCGCGCGCGACGACACCGGCCGGCTGATCGGCAAGTACATCAACCTCACCAATCCCGCGATCATGCGGCCGTGGGTCGGGCGCGTGGTCGACGCCGGCAGGATCGATGGATGTTTTCCGAACGGACGGCTGGATTTTCGGAGGTGAACTCCTGGCGGAGCGCGCTTTTCTATCCCCCGTCATTCCGGGGCGCGCGAAGCGCGAACTCTGGTGCGCACTTGCGCACCTGAGAAGCTCGAGATTCCGGGTTCGATGCTGGCGCATCGCCCCGGAATGACGGCGGGTTTCAGAACCAGCGCTCGCCGACGAACACGGTGTCGCCGGGCGCAAGCGGCGTGCCGAGCGGCACCACGGCGCGCATGGCGCCGCCGTTCTCGCTGTGCGTCACGGTGACCACGTCGCGCTTGGCGCGCGGCGAGAAACCGCCGGCGATGGCGACGGCGCTTTCGACCGTCATGTTCGGCACATAGGGATATTGGCCGGGCGCGGAGACTTCGCCGAGGATGAAGAACGGGCGATAGGTGTCGATCTCGACGGCAACCGAGGGTTCGCGGATGTAGCCGTTGCGCAGGCGCGCCCCGATCTCGCCGGCGAGGCCTGCGGTGGTGCGGCCGCGCGCAGGCACCGCGCCGATCAGCGGCATGGTGATGGAGCCGCCGGCATCGATGGCGTAGCTGTTGGTGAGACCTTCCTGGCCGTAGACCACGACGCGGAGCTTGTCGCCGGCGTCGAGATGATAGGAAGCGTCGTAGCGTCCTGGTGCCGCCATCGGCGCGGCGTAGCCGACCGGCATGGGCGCGGGCGCGGAGGCGAAGGAGTTGCGCAGCGCGCCGATGGCGCCGCCGCCGTCGGCGACGACGACCGGCTGCGGCGCGCTGTAGGGCTGGCCATAGGCCATCGAATCGAGATCGGGCCGGGGCTGCACCATCGCGACGGGGCCGGCGGTCTGCATGCAGCCGCCAAGGGCAAGCGCGGCGGACGCTGCCAGGGCCACTGCCGAGATCGACCATCGAAACGCGCGTGCAACCGGCACCGGACCTGTCCCTCGAAACGAGATGGCTCCAGTGATGCACCGGTTATGGTTAATAAAGCGTTGAGGGGCGGCGACGGTGCGATCGTGCCTGCTACGCAGACGGTGCGCCCCCTCTCCCGCTTGCGGGAGAGGGTTGGGGAGAGGGTGTCTCCACACAGAGACTCCCCAAGAGGAGAGAGCCCTCTCCCGCATTGCATCTCACGATGCAATGCGACCTCCCCCGCAAGCGGGGGAGGTGCAGCGAGCCCGGAGCAGGCTTCCGCGACTTAAAACTACACGCTCACGCCGACGCCGATCGGGCAGGACACGCCGGTGCCCCCTAAGCCACAATAGCCGGCGGGATTCTTCGCCAGATATTGCTGGTGGTAGTCCTCGGCGAAATAGAATTCGCCGGCGGGGGCGATCTCGGTGGTGATGGCGCCGAGACCTTTTGCGGCAAGCGCCTTCTGGTAGAGCGCCTTGGACTCGTCGGCCGCTTGCTCCTGCGCATCCGAGTGAGTGTAGATCGCGCTTCGGTACTGCGTGCCGACGTCGTTGCCCTGGCGCATGCCCTGCGTCGGGTTGTGGCTCTCCCAGAACGTCTTCAACAGGCGCTCGTAAGAGATCTTGCTCGGATCGAACACGACCAGCACCACTTCGGTGTGGGCGGTGCGGCCCGAGCAGACTTCTTCATAGGTCGGGTTCGGCGTGTGGCCGCCGGCATAGCCGACGGCGGTGGTGTAAATGCCGTCGCCGAGCTCCCAGAATTTGCGCTCGGCGCCCCAGAAGCAGCCGAGCCCGAACACCGCCTGCTCGAGGCCGGCGGGATAAGGCGGCTGCAATTTGCTGCCGTTGACGAAATGAGTGGTCGCAGTCGGGATGGCTTGCGCACGGCCCGGCAGCGCTTCAGCTGCGCTCGGCAATGCGGTGGTCTTGCGCATGAACAGCATGATCGGATCTCCGAAACGAGCTGTCCGTCGCGTGAGCCAGATGCTCAGGCGGCGTGCTCGCGATCAGGTGGGAATATAGGTGTTTACGCACGAAGGGGCAGCGTTGTTACGCCACGCCCCAAGAGGTGCTCAATCCCGGCGGGAATTGAGAGATCAATCCCGGCGGGAATTGAAAGATCAATCCCGGGTATAGCCGATCAGCGGCTTGCGCGGCCGGAACAGGACCATCAGCAGGATGCCCAGAATGCCGAGGACGGCGAAGACCGGCTGGTCCAGCACGAGGCGGACCACCGAGGTCCAGAGCCAGGGCGCCTTGGCCTCGACCCAGGTCCGGAATGCGGTCTGGCTGGCCTGGTTGATGTCGTTCCAGAACTGGCCAAACCGGGTGAACCGCAGGGTCTGGTCGGCGACCCAGCGGGCGCCGTCATAGACCATGAAGATGAACCCACCGGCGAGCAGCAACAGCCCAATCAGTCGGAAAAAGCCGCGGATCATGCCTCACCCTATACGGTCGTCCGATCGGACGAGCCCTGGAAACGCCGATGAAATGCCGCCAGCCAATAGCCGGAGGACGGCAGAAATTCAACCTCTTCAGGGCGTTACGGCCCCCGTCTGGCCCGTCTGAGGCCTGTTTTCCAGCCCGGAAAGCGTTGACGGTGCCACAGACCCTCTCTATAAGGGCGCCAACTGGCGGCGGGCGCAATCCTGCCGCCGCTGTTCTTTGAGCAGTTGCAGGCTCTTTAGGCCTCATGTTCCGGGAACGGCCCAGCAACCGAACACCCTAAATCCGAGCGTCGATTCCGCGGTCAAGCAAGCCGGCGCTACCCGACCAAGACGCGACCGGTACCCGCAAAGGATATTGAGACAATGGCCAATACCACTTCCGCCAAGAAAGCGACGCGCAAGATCGCCCGCCGCACCGCCGTCAACAAGTCGCGCCGCACCCAGATGCGCGGCGCCGTGCGCACTGTCGAGGAAGCCATCAAGACCGGCGATCGCGCCGCCGCCGTGAAGGCGCTGGCGACTGCCGAGCCCGCCCTGATGCGCGCCGCGCAGCGCAACATCATTCACAAGAACAACGCCAGCCGCAAAGTCTCGCGCCTCACCGCGCAGATCGCCAAGCTCGCCAAGTGAACTTGCAAGTAAGCTCGCAGGTGAGCTTGCGACATCATCCGATCGGTTGATCCGATCAGCACGACAAAGAGCCCGGCATCGCGCCGGGCTTTTTCGTTGCCTGTCATATTCACGCAAGCGGTCACGCGCCTCGCAATCTCCGCGTGGGAGATTTGCATCGTCCGCATTATGATGCGTTCCGCAGTTCTACCTGCGGGTGATGTTGCAGCAGCGGAAAACTTTCACCGCGCTGCGAAAGACCCTTGTGAGAAACCCTTGCGAGGCAGGCGCAAGTTGAATTCCCGCGCGCAACAGTTCTCAACACCGTAGTTTCACTGGAACACGTTTCGCGATGGGTTACCCTGCGAAACGAGACTCAAAAAACGGTGTCTCGATAATCACTTATCGACATAGCGCGCACAACCATTTGGAAAATTCGTTCGCGCGGCGCACGCGTGACGTTTTTGTAAAAATTTTTTGGCGATGGCGGAGAATTGTCACATGACGCGCGCGTCGTTCGATTCTGCGCGCTGATTCAAACTCTTGGTCTCGAGCCTGTGCACAAGTCCCGCGCGGCGTTAACGCTGGTCAAGTTTTTAGTTGTCTCAACTCTGAATCAATTCGATTGCGAGTCTTTCCGCTTAGTGTATTCCTTAAGTCGTTCGCGGCGCCCACGATCTTGAGACCAGCGCGGTATCGGAAACGGGGCGAGCGTGCAAATCGGCGGCGGTGTGCACGTTGGCGACGCTTCAACAAGCGATTGTCGGTTCAAAACCCATAGCAATGTGGGAACGGTAGCTCTTTGTCTGAATGTCTCCAAGCGGGATCTCAAATATCTCGCTCGCGCCAGGCGCACATGAGAGACATCTTGCAGCTACCCCGACATTCGTGATGGCGAAGCCGAACGGACGATAGTGCAGACGGGCAGGCATCCGCGACAGGAATACGGCGCGGTTGTCTTTTACGCAGGACCTTGCCGTGAGCAATCACGGCAGGACGGGGAGGGTATCATGTCCTACGGATTCAACGCGGTATTGACTCAAGTTCCATCGTTCGACGATGCCGTTTCCGATCCGTCCTGCGTTCAGCCTCCTACATGCACGGGCGCGTCGAGTACGCGCTGACCTCGCGACCCCTCCATCAAAGACATCGCTGATCTGACCCGCGGCGCTTTGCGCCGAACGGTCGAGCCATGCCTGACGATGGACTCGCTCGAGGTCGCGTCATTTGCGGGGATTTCGGCAGGAACCCTGCATGGCGCTCACAAATTCAATCTGAGCTCTCAAGAGAAGTTTTGACGATGAACACATCGGAACAGGATCGCTGGTCACGCGTGAAGGGTCGGCTGCGCTCGAGCGTTGGCGAAGACGTCTATACGAGCTGGTTTGCACGCATGGATCTCGAAGGCGTGCAGGAAGAGAGCGTGCGGCTCTCGGTGCCGACCCGCTTCCTGAAGAGCTGGATCCAGGCCCATTATGCCGAGCGCGTGCTGTCGTGCTGGCAGGCCGAGATGCCGGAAGTGCATCGCATCGACCTCACCGTTCGCTCCGCCGTGCGCCCGGTGGCGCCGCCGAAGGAAGCGCCCGCGCCGGTCGAAGCACGCCGTGCGCCCGCGCCCGAGCTGCGCTCGACCGCGACCGCGCCGGTCTCGGCCAATCATGACGCGCTCGGCGGCTCGCCGCTCGATCCGCGCCTTACCTTTGCAAGCTTCGTCGTCGGCCGCTCCAACACGCTGGCCCATGCGGCCGCGCGCCAGGTTGCCGAGGGACGCCGCGGCGATCCCGTGATGTTCAACCCGCTCTACATCCATGCCGGCGTCGGCCTCGGCAAGACGCATCTGCTCCAGGCGGTGACCTGGGCCGGCAATTCCGGCAACGAGCGCAAGGTGCTGTATCTCACCGCCGAAAAATTCATGTACGGCTTCGTCGCCGCGCTGAAGACGCAGACGGCGCTGGCCTTCAAGGAAGCGCTGCGCGGCATCGACGTGCTCGTGATCGACGATCTGCAGTTCCTGCAGGGCAAGTCGACGCAGGCCGAGTTCTGTCACACGCTGAACGCGCTGATCGACGCCGGCCGTCAGGTCGTGATCGCGGCCGACCGTCCGCCGTCCGATCTCGAAAGCCTCGACGATCGCGTGCGTTCGCGGCTTGCCGGCGGCCTCGTGGTCGAGATGGGCTCGCTCGGCGAGGAGCTGCGCCACGGCATTCTCAAGTCGCGCGTCGCCGCTGCCCGCGCCCATCACGCGACCTTCGACGTGCCGGAGGAGGTGCTGCATTATCTCGCACGCACCATCACCCATAACGGCCGCGACCTCGAAGGCGCGATCAACCGCCTCCTGGCGCACTCCAAGCTCAACAACCAGCCGGTGACGCTGGAGATGGCCGAGCGCGAGGTGCGCGACCTGGTCCGGCCGCAGGAGCCGAAGCGGATCAAGATCGAGGACATCCAGCGCGTGGTGGCCCGGCAGTACAATGTCAGCCGCTCCGACCTGCTCTCCTCGCGCCGCACCGCCAACGTGGTCCGCCCGCGCCAGGTGGCGATGTACCTCGCCAAAACGCTGACCCTGCGCTCGCTGCCCGAGATCGGCCGCCGCTTCGGCGGACGCGACCACACCACGGTGCTGCACGCCGTACGCAAGATCGAGGCACTGGTTTCCAAGGACACCGCGCTGTCGGAGGAAGTGGAGTCGCTGAAGCGCCAGCTTCAGGAATAAAGGCCTATTTCTTTCACCTCTCCCCATTTCCTTCACCTCTCCCCGCTCCTGTCCGCCGAAGCCTTGGCGAAGGCGGATGCGGGGAGAGGTCGAATTCGATCGCAGATCGAATTCGGGTGAGGGGGTACAGGTCCCTCGACATGGTCATACGCGGAGAGAGGCCCCTCACCCCAACCCTCTCCCCGTAAGAACGGGGCGAGGGAGCGCACCTGTGTCTGGGCGACGGTTACGCTTCTGCCTGTAAATCGTGGGGGAACTGCCCCCGATCTCTTGAATCCGGGGGCCATCCGAGCCACCTTGCGCGACCCGGACGGCTTTGGTCATATCGGCTGGATGACCCCGGCCTGCCGGGGGTCTTCGGTGCCGTGGTGCGCGTCCCGCCGCCCGGCCTTCTCAACGCTGTGTTTTCTTGGGGATCGGGCGAGTAGTGCAATGAAGGTTACGGTCGAACGCGCGCAACTCCTGAAGTCACTGGGCCATGTCCACCGCGTGGTCGAGCGCCGCAACACGATCCCGATCCTCGGCAACGTGCTGGTCCGAGCCGAGAACGCCAAATTGTCGCTGAAGGCGACCGACCTCGACCTGGAGGTGACGGAAACGCTGGCCGCGGAAACCGCCACCGCCGGCTCCACCACCGTGCCGGCGCACATGTTCTACGACATCGTGCGCAAGCTGCCTGACGGCTCGCAGATCGTGCTGGAAGCCGACGGCGACCGCGCCGTGCTGGCGATCCGCGCCGGCCGCTCGCGCTTCACGCTGCAGACGCTGCCGGAGAATGATTTCCCGGATCTGGCCGCCGGCGACATGTCGCATTCCTTCTCGCTCGCCGCCAAGGACGTCAAGCGGCTGATCGACCGCACCCAGTTCGCGATCTCGACGGAGGAGACGCGCTACTATCTCAACGGCATCTATCTGCACGCCGCCGGCACGGCCAAGGCCGCGACCCTGCGCGGCGTTGCCACCGACGGCCACCGCCTCGCCCAGCTCGACCTGGTGCAGCCCAAGGGCGCCGAGGGCATGCCCGGCGTGATCGTGCCGCGCAAGACGGTCGGCGAGGTACAGCGCCTGATCGAGGACACCGACGCCGAGATGACGATCGAGCTGTCGCAGGCCAAGATCCGCTTCACCATCGGCAACGTCGTGCTGACCTCGAAGCTGATCGACGGCACCTTCCCCGACTATGGCCGCGTCATTCCGCAAGGCAACGACAAGGAGCTCGTCGTCGACAAGAAGGACTTTGAGAACGCGGTCGACCGCGTCTCCACCATCTCCAGCGAACGTGGGCGCGCGGTCAAACTGTCGCTGTCGGCGGGCAAGCTGGTGCTGTCGGTGACCAACCCGGATTCCGGCAGCGCGACCGAAGAGCTCGAGGTCGAATACGCCTCCGACGCCCTCGATATCGGCTTCAACTCCCGCTATTTGCTCGACATCGCCGCCCAGATCGAAGGCGAGGTCGCAACGCTCAGGCTCGCCGACCCCGGCTCGCCCACCCTGGTCCAGGACCGCGACGACAAGAGCGCACTGTACGTGCTGATGCCGATGCGGGTGTGAGGGGCGCTCTCTCGACCATCCATCGGAGCCGTAGGGTGGGCAAAGCTTCCGCCGTAGCTCGAAGAGCGAAGGCGAAAGCGTGCCCACCATGCAACGGCACGTATCGCGGCGAAACGTGGGCATGGTGCGCGCAGAGCGCGCCTTTGCCCACCCTACGGCATGCTCCCGCAAAGGGAGAGCGCGCGCCCATGACGAATAGAACATGACCCCCTCCCGCATTCATCGGCTGACGCTGACGCATTTTCGGAATTACCGGGCGGCGGGGCTCGAGACGGCGGCTGACATGGTGGCGCTGGTCGGGCCAAACGGGGCGGGCAAGACCAATTGCATCGAGGCGATCTCGTTCCTGTCGCCGGGCCGGGGCCTCCGGCGCGCCACGCTGGAGGACGTCGCCGACAACCAGGGCGACGGCTCATGGGCGGTGTCGGCGCAGGTCGAGGGCGCGCTGGGGCTCGCGACGCTCGGCACCGGCATCGATGCGCCGCGTGCAGACAGCCCGGTCAGCCGGCGCTGCCGCATCGACCGCGAGCCGGTGGGTTCGGCCACCAGCTTCGGCGACCACATCCGCATGGTGTGGCTGACGCCGGCGATGGACGGGCTGTTCATGGGCGCGGCCTCCGAGCGGCGGCGCTTCTTCGATCGCCTCGTGCTCGCCATCGACAGCGAGCATTCCAGCCGCATCAACGCGCTGGAACGCTCTCTCCGCTCGCGCAACCGCCTGCTCGAGACGCGCAATTACGACGACCATTGGTGCGATGCGATCGAGCGCGAGACCGCCGAGCTCGCCGTCGCGGTCGCCGCCACGCGCGGCCAGACCGCGGCGCGGCTGACCGGCATGCTCAACACACGCGCACAGCAATCCGCATTCCCGTCGGCGCAGATCGCGCTCGACGGCTGGATGGAGAATGCGCTGCTCCAGGAGACCGCGACGTCGGTCGAGGACCGCTACCGCCAGATCCTGCGCGACAACCGTCCACGCGATGCGATTGCCGGCCGCACCACCGACGGCCCGCATCTCACCGACCTCCAGGTGATCTATGCGCCGAAGAGCATGCCCGCGCGCGACGCATCCACGGGCGAGCAGAAGGCGCTCCTGATCGGCCTCGTGCTGGCGCACGCCACGCTGGTCGCCGAGATGACCGGCATCGTGCCGCTGCTGCTGCTCGACGAGGTCGTCGCCCATCTCGATCCGAACCGGCGCGCCGCGCTGTTCGACGAGCTGCGCAAGCTCGGCGCGCAGGTCTGGCTGACCGGCGCGGACCCGGCCGCCTTCGTCGAGATTGGCGCCGGCGGCGAGGTGTTTGACGTCGAGAGCGGACGCGTATCGGCCCGGCGCTAGACTCCGCATTGAACCCGCTCGGTTCCGTCAGCGACTAGCTCTGCGAGGCCGCGCCGACGGTGTCGCAGCCGTTGCAATCGCGCAATGACATCACGCGCGATATCTCTGGAGAGAAAGATGCGGACGGTAAGGACCGGGGCGCACGCCCCGGCACGATGGCGGGCGTTTGCGTGCGGCCTCGTTTTCCTCGCGATCTGCATGCTCGCGGCAAGCACCAGCGCGTGGGCACCGCATCTGTCGACATTGCTCTCGGCCGAGCTCACGCCGGATCCCGAGGCCAAGCTGCCCGCGCCGACCCGCTACAGCTACAGAGGAATCCACACCACCGTGGTGAGCGGCATCGATGCCCCGCTCCGCACCAGGCTGGAGGCCACCGTGCCCGCCGAACTCGGCGACGTGCTCGCCTTCTATCGCACCGAGCTCGGCAAGCTCGGCTGGCACGAAAAGCCCGACGGCGCGGTGATCGCCGCCGATCACGTGCAGCTCACCTTCGCCTCCCCGCTGGGACCGGCGCGGCTGGCGCTCCACCGCAAGGACAACAGCACCGCGGTCGAGCTCGTGCAGAAGAATTCGGACACGGCGACCAGGGCGAACGTCATGCCCGAACCCGGCCAGGCCAAGGTGGTGTTCGCCAATATCGCCGAGACGGACGCCGTGCTCACGATCGACGCGCGGACCATCACGCGCGCCCGCGGCGCCAACGCCGTCGCGCTGGATCTGCCGCCGGGCAAATATCCTTACGAAGTGAACGTGCCGGGCCACGCGGCCCATACCAACACCCTCGTCATCGCGGCCGGCGATACCTGGGAGCTCACGGTCGGACGCGACGGCGACGCGTGGTCACCGCTCCATCTGTATTGAGCCTGTCGCCTCTCGGTCAGCCCTTCGCGCCCGCTACCAGAATACCCGGTTGAACCTGCCCGGTTCCTGCCGCGACTTCTCATCCGAGGCCGCGCCGACGGTGTCGCTGCCTGCAATTGCGCGAGGGGTCGACCCGCGCGAAATCCAGGAGTTTTGGCGATGTCGATGATCAAGCGCGGGACGCAGGTCCCGGCACGCTGGCGGCTGCTTGCCTGCGGCCTTCTGCTCACGGCGGGCGCTTCGCTGCCGGCGCGCGCCGACGACGGCATCGTCGACGTCCACGCGCTGCCGCAGCTCGAGGGTGCGGTGGAGGATACCTCGCGCCCCGATCGCTACCGCGTCGAATATCGCATGCCGACGCCGGAAGCCGTGACATCGCCGGCGGTGAAGAAGCTTCTCAGCGCGGCCGGCTGGGTGCCCTATGTGCGCCCGCTGGAGGAGAAGAGCACCACGCTGAATTTCAAGAAAGGACGGCAGGGCCTGTCCGTTCATTTCACGCAGGCGCTCGGCCGGCCCGACCAGTCCGTGGTCTACTACTCGACCGACCGGATCTACGGCAACGTGCCGTTCCCCGACGGCGCCAGCGACATCATGTTCGACGGCACGAGACCCTATCTCGGCTGCATCGCGCCCAGCGCGCTCGAGGCAACATCGGACTTCTACAAGAGCCAGATGGATGCGATCGGCTGGCGCAAGCTCACGCCGAAAACGGCGGCGCGCTGGACGACCAGCCTGGACGAGACCGTCCCGAACGGCGTGCGCGCGTTCTACGAGCATGCCGACAGCGAGGCCACCGGCTTCTACAAGCAGAAGCCGGTCATGCTGACGCTGACGCGCCGCGACGACGGCCGCACCAATGTCGACATCCGCGTCGCGCCGTTCGCCTTGCCCAGCGAGCTCAAGGCCGATGGCGATCTTGCCGGCCTGCCGCGGCCGAATCCGACCAAGACGGCCAAAAGCCTCGGCAGCGCAAGCTCCAACAAGCGCGAGATGTCGGCGGCCGCGATGGCCGAGCTGCCCGCCGTGCTCGCCTTCTATCACCGCGAGCTCGCCGCGCGCGGCTGGCAGGAGGACGGCAGCGCGCCGCTCGCACCCGGCGACGAGGTCGCGATCAAGATCTCCAACACTGATGAAACCGGCGTGCTGCGGCTCGGCCGCAAATACGATTTCACCATGGTCAGCCTGACCGCGCAGGTGAAGGACTCCGCGCTCGCCGCCCGCGCCAAGGCGAAGAAGGAAGCCGACGAGAAATTCCTTGGGGATGCGCTGGGTGCGGCCAAGCAGCTCATCGCCGCCGACGAAGCGCAGCGCAAGGTGCAGGCGGCCGCGCTGTCCGATGCGCCGCTCAATGCGCTCGCCGACAGCAAGACGCCGGTGCCGTTGCCTGAGAACGCCGAAGGCGTGAAGTTCGAAGGCGGCGACGGCCGGCTCGAATTCTCCTCCACATCGAGCGTGAAGGCGCTCGGCACCTTCTACCGCGCTTCGTTGAAGAATGCGGGCTGGAAGGAGCAGCCCTCCGTCATCAACCAGCCCAACATGGCGGTGATGACGTTCTCGAAGGCCGGCAAGTCGATCTCGATGACCGTGATGCAGATGGGCCCGAAGGTGAATGTCAGCGCCAACGGCTCCGGCCTCATGGTGGCCGCCGCCAAGCCCGCGGCCGCCCCGGAGGTGCAGGCCAAGTCGTCCGAGCCGCTCAAGCCCGATCCCGAATCCCAGCTTCCCGTGCCGACGCAGCGGTCGTCGACCTCGCTCGCAACCACAAAACTGCCGGGCACGGAGACGCCGTTCCGCCGCGAGCTGGAAGCGAGCATTCCAGCCCCGCTCGGCGACGTGCTGGCGTTCTACCGCACCGAGCTTGGCAAGCTCGGCTGGCAGGAAAAGACCGAGGGCGCGACCGTGTCCGCGGAGCGCGCGCAGATCGACTTCACCTCGCCGCAAGGCCCGGCCGTGCTCAAGCTCGGCCGCGCCAGGGGCGAGACCACAGTCAATCTGGCGCAGAAGAATCCGGATGCCGCGACCAAGGCGGACATCATGCCCAGGCCGGGCCAGGCCAGGCCAGGCTGATGATCGGCAATATGGGCGACAAGGAAGCATCGCTCACGATCAACAAGCAGACCGTCAAGATCGCGGCCGGCGCCGGCGGCCCGCAATCGCCGAAAGGCCCGATGCTGGATCTGGCGCCCGGGACATACCAGTACGCGCTGCGGATGCCGGGGCGCCCGGCCCGCACCGAGACCCTCACGGTTGCCGCAGGCGATGCCTGGGGCCTCATGGTGGGTCCGACCGGCGAGGTGCTTCCGCTGCAGATGTATTGAGCCCGCCGCCTGAACCTATCGGGTTCGCGGGGCGACTAGTCATCGAGAAGCGGCGGCGACCGGGTCGCAGCCGCTGCATCGCGCGAAGATCACGACGCGCGATATCCCTGGAGAGTGGGCATGACGACGGTAAGGCGCGGGGCGAAAGTCCCGGCACGATGGCGGCTGCTGGTGTGCGCCCTCACTCTTCTCGCAGGCTGTTCGAAGGAGCCGCTGACGGCAGATCCCGCCGTCGAGATGCCGGCACCGAAGCAAAGCAGCTTCAGCCAATTCCACACCACGCAGGCGCATGGCGCCGAGGCCCCGTTCCGGCGCGAGATCGAAGCGCGCGTGCCCGCGGAGCTCAGCGAGGTACTCGCCTTCTACCGTAGAGAGTTCGGACAGCGCGGCTGGCAGGAGAAGCCGGATGACGCGGTGATCGCCGCCGATCGCGTGCAACTCGCCTTCGTCTCCCCGAAGGGCCCGGCCACCCTGAAGCTTGGCCGCGCCAAGGGCGAGACCACGGTCAGCCTGGCGCAAAGGAATCCGGAGGCCGCGGCCAAGGCCAATGTCCTGCCGACATCAGGACAGGCGCGGCTGATATTCGGCTATCTAAGGCCAGACGTGGCTTCGCTTGTGATCAACGATCAAACCATTGAGATCGCGGGCGGCGAAAACCATCCACAAGTGCTGGATCTGCCGCCCGGCACGTATTCCTACCAGCTGCGCGCGTGGGGCCTTCTACTGCGCACCGATACCATCACCGTGGCCTCAGGCGAGGCCTGGAGCCTCAGCGACGATAAGAAACCGTCCCAGATCTACTGAACCCCAGAGGCCTGTTCGGGCGCGCCGCCGCGCCTCGGAACACGCTCCTCACCCCCGCAAAATCCACGCCTTCAAGGGCCAAAAACAGGGTCTCGAATCGGGCTTTTCGTGGGCCTCGGAATCGGCCTTCTAACGCCTTGAAAACCGGCCCAAAAACTCTATCTGCTCAAAGGGTTGCCGGAAGATACTTTGCGCTAGGCGCAAGCGGTCTTTCATGGCACAAATAGCTCGCAAATCAGCGCCTTTTGCGCCGCTGATTCGGGCGACATTTCGAAGGCCTCTCATGACAGAACCTGCTCGGCAGCCCGCTGCCGAAAACGAGCCCTCCAATCCGAGCGAATACGGTGCGGAATCGATCCGCGTGCTCAAGGGTCTCGATGCCGTCCGCAAGCGCCCCGGCATGTATATCGGCGACACCGACGACGGCTCGGGCCTGCACCACATGGTGTACGAGGTCGTCGACAACGCGATCGACGAGGCGCTCGCGGGCCACGCCTCGCGCGTCGACGTGATCCTCAACGCCGACAATTCCGTCACCGTGCGCGACGACGGCCGCGGCATTCCCGTCGACATCCACAAGGGCGAAGGCATCTCGGCGGCCGAGGTCATCATGACCCAGCTGCACGCCGGCGGTAAGTTCGACCAGAACTCCTACAAGGTCTCCGGCGGCCTGCACGGCGTCGGCGTCTCCGTCGTCAACGCGCTGTCGAGCAAGCTCGGCCTGCGCATCTGGCGCGACGACAAGGAGCATTACATCGAGTTCGCCCATGGCGATGCGGTCGCACCGCTCAAGGTGGTCGGCGATGCGCCGGGCAAGCGCGGCACCGAGGTGACGTTCCTTGCCTCGACCGAGACGTTCAAGAACATCGAATATGATTTCGCCACGCTCGAGCACCGCCTGCGCGAGCTCGCCTTCCTCAATTCCGGCGTCAACATCGCCCTCTCCGACATGCGCCATGCGGTCGAGAAGCGCGAGGAGATGCACTATTCCGGCGGCGTCGAGGAATTCGTCAAATATCTCGACCGCAACAAGAAGGCGCTGGTGCCGACGCCCATCATGGTGCGCTCGGAAGCCAACGGCATCGGCGTCGAGGCCGCTTTGTGGTGGAACGACAGCTACCACGAGAACGTGCTGTGCTTCACCAACAACATCCCGCAACGCGACGGCGGCACGCATCTGGCCGGTTTCCGCGGCGCGCTGACGCGCCAGGTCAACGGCTATGCCGAGGCCAACGCGAAGAAGGAAAAGATCGCGCTCACCGGCGACGACTGCCGCGAAGGCTTGACGGCCGTGCTGTCGGTGAAGGTGCCTGATCCGAAATTCTCGTCGCAGACCAAGGACAAGCTGGTGTCCTCGGAAGTGCGTCCCGTGGTCGAGAACGTCCTCAACGAGGCGCTCCAGGCCTGGTTCGAGGAGCACCCGTCCGAAGCCAAGATGATCGTCGGCAAGGTGATCCAGGCCGCCGCCGCCCGCGAAGCCGCGCGAAAGGCGCGCGAGCTGACGCGCAAGAGCCCGCTCTCGGTCTCCTCCCTGCCCGGCAAGCTCGCCGACTGCCAGGAAAAGGATCCGGCCAAGTCCGAGCTCTTCATCGTCGAGGGTGACTCGGCAGGCGGCAGCGCCAAGCAGGGCCGCAACCGCGAGTTCCAGGCGGTGCTGCCGCTGCGCGGCAAGATCCTCAACGTGGAACGCGTCCGCCCCGACAAGATGCTGTCGAGCGAGCAGATCGGCACGCTGATCACCGCGCTCGGCACCGGCATCAGCGACGACTTCTCGGTCGAGAAGCTGCGCTATCACAAGATCATCGTGATGACGGACGCCGACGTCGACGGCGCGCACATCCGCACGCTGCTGCTGACGTTCTTCTACCGGCAGATGCGCGACATCATCGACGGCGGCTATCTCTATATCGCCCAGCCGCCGCTCTATAAGGTTTCGCGCGGCAAGTCCGAGCAGTATTTGAAGGACGAGCGGGCGCTGGAAGACTATCTGATCGACGCCGGGCTCGATGACTGCGTGTACATCCCCGGCACGGGCGGCGACCGTTCCGGCCGCGATCTGCGCGCGCTGGTCGACGACGCCCGCGTGGTCCGCAGCATCCTGCGCAATCTGCACAGCCGCTATAATCGCAAGGTGGTCGAGCAGGCCGCCATCACCGGCGTGCTGAACAAGTCGATCTACGGCAATCCCGAGAACGCGGCCGCGGCCGCGCAATACATCGCGAGCAGACTCGATAATCAGGCTGAAGAGGTCGAGCGCGGCTGGGTCGGGCAATTCGTCGAGGGCCAGGGTTTCCTGTTCGAGCGCACCGTGCGCGGCGTCAAGGAAGCGGCCATCATCGACGACGCGCTGCTCGGCTCCGCCGAGGCCCGCAAGCTCGACGAGTACACGACCAAGCTCCAGGACGTTTACGCCCGCTCCGGCAAGCTGCGGCGCAAGGACATCGAGCACGTGGTGCACGGCCCGTCCGACCTGTTCGAGGCGGTGACCGATTCCGGGCGCAAGGGCATCACGCTGCAGCGCTATAAAGGTCTCGGCGAGATGAACCCGGAGCAGCTCTGGGAGACCACGCTCGACACCGAGGTGCGCTCGCTGCTGCAGGTGAAGGTCAAGGAGGTCGACGAGGCCGACGACATCTTCACCAAGCTGATGGGCGACGTGGTCGAGCCGCGCCGCGATTTCATTCAGGAACATTCGCTCAGCGCGACGATCGATATCTGAGGCGGATGGCTTTGGATTTGATCTGCTAGCCAAGCATTCGCTGCACCTCTCCCGCTTGCGGGAGAGGTCGACGCGCCCCGGGCGATGCGAAGCATCGTCCCGCGCGCGGCGGGTGAGGGCTCTTTCCACCCGGGGACTATCTCGTTCGCGGCGATACCCTCTCCCCAGCCCTCCCCCGCAAGCGGGGGAGGGAGCACACCGAATTCGTGGCAGAAGCATCTGCTCCCATTGCCGCCTCCCTGAACCTCACGACCCACCATTACGACCAAGTGGCATGAACCCGTTGGCCAATTCCGGCCGGGAAGTGTCACGCCATGATCGCCTCAGCGACAACCAGTTCCGCCGCGTCATCACGCCGCCTCGGCATCATCGGCAGCATCGTCGGCGTGCTGGCGCTGATCGCGGCCGTTTTGCCGCGCTGGGTCGTGCCGATCGTGTTCCCGCCGCCGCCGGCGGACCAGGTCATCGTCGACACCGGCCATCGCATCAAGGACCGCGTGATCGCGAAGGTGAAGGGCGTGGAGTACCAGGCGCCCAAGGTCGAGAAATCGGCCGGACGAAGCTGGAGCGAAGCGGCTTCAGCCACAGCAATCTCGCTCGGCCTGCTTGCCATCCTGCTCTCTGTGCTCTCGCTGATCTTCCGGGAGGAGCGGCTTCTTGCCGCCGTCGCCGCCACGCTCGGTACCAGCGCCATCGCGATCGAAATCTCCTTCGTCCTGATCGGCGCGCTGATCCTGATCGCGATCCTTTATGTGGTCGGGAATATCATCGGGCTGTTCTGAGGCCCCGCTGAGGGCGCTCGACAAGCCCCGAACCGCGACCAGCGCAATTGCTACCGCGCTCAAATCTCTGTAGTTTCCGCCCGAAACAGCCCGCCCACCCAACAGGACAGCGAGACTCCATTTGGCGCCCATCCAGTACATCGTCGAGGGCGGTCACCGGCTCTCGGGCTCGATCGAGCCGTCCGGCAACAAGAATTCGGCGCTGCCGATCATCGCCGCCGCCCTGCTCACCGAGCATCCGGTGACGCTTCAGAACGTGCCGCGGATCCGCGACACCGAGACGCTGGTCGAGCTGATCCGCTCGGTCGGCGCGTCCGCCGAATGGACCGAACGCAACACGCTTCACATCCACGCCAAGAGCATTCGTGCTGCCGACCTCGACCCCGAGCTGTGCGTCCGCATCCGCGCCTCGATCCTGCTCGCCGGTCCCCTGCTCGCCCGCTGCGGCGAAGTGATGCTGCCGCCACCCGGCGGCGACGTCATCGGCCGGCGCCGGCTCGACACCCATGTGCTGGCGCTCGAACAGCTCGGCGCGAAGGTCACCGCGACCGACCGGCTCGAATTCCGCGCGGCCAAGCTCGCCGGTGCCGACGTGTTCCTGGACGAGCCGAGCGTCACCGCGACCGAGAACGCGCTGGTGGCGGCGGTCGCCGCGGACGGCGTCACCATCTTGCGCAATGCGGCCTCCGAGCCGCATGTGCAGGACCTCGCCAACTTCCTGGTCGCGCTCGGCGCGAAGATCGATGGCATCGGCACCAACACCATGGTCATCCATGGTCCGGCGACGCTGGGGGAATCGACCTACCGGATCCAGCCCGACCATATCGAGGTCGGCTCGCTGATCGGCCTTGCCGCCGTGACGCGCTCACAGCTGCGTATCGTGCGATCGGGCGTCGAGCATCTGCGCTCGATCCGCATGGGGTTCGAGCGACTCGGCATCGTCTGCCGGGTCGAAGGCGACGACCTGATCGTGCCCTCCAATCAGACATTGAAGATCCAGGACGATTTCGGCGGCCATGTGCCGAAGCTCGAGGACCAGCCCTGGCCGGCCTTCCCCGCCGATTTGATGTCGATCGCGATCGTCACCGCCACGCAATGCGAGGGCGTGATCCTGATGTTCGAGAAGATGTTCGAATCCAGGATGTTCTTCGTCGACAAGCTGATTGCGATGGGCGCGCGCATCGTGCTGTGCGACCCGCACCGCGCCATCATCGCAGGCCCCAGCCGCCTGCGCGGCGCCTCGATGATCTCGCCCGACATCCGCGCCGGCATGGCCATGCTGCTGGCCGCGGTCTGCGCCGAGGGCACGTCCACGATCAACAACGCCGACCAGATCGAGCGCGGCTATGAGCGCATCGAGGAACGCCTGAACGCACTGGGCGCGAAGATCAAGCGCGTGCCGGAAAGGAAGAGCTGAGGCGTTTTTCTTCTATTGTGGGAGAAACTCTCCGCGACGACAGTATCGTAGGGTGGGCAAAGCGCAGCGTGCCCACCATTTCTCTCTAAATCATTGATAGATGGTGGGCACGGCGCAAGCGCGCCTTTGCCCACCCTACGAGTCCGAGCTAGCGGATAGAGACCCCTCACCCGTCTCGCCGATCTTCGCCTCTCCCCGCCTGCGGGGAGAGGCCGGATTGCATCGCAGATGCAATCCGGGTGAGGGGGACTCTCCGCGAGTCCAACTGCCAGCTTTTCAGCGGAAACAGCCCCTCACCCCAACCCTCTCCCCGTAAGAACGGGGAGAGGGAGAAGAAGCACGGGCCATGTTTTCGACGTGTGGCTGTGCTAATGAGCCGCCATGCTCGACACCGTCCAACATCATGCGCAGCCGCAAGCCGGCGTGCCGCAAAGTCATCTCGCTGCGGAATTCATCGAGACGCTGCGGCTGGCCGTGCCGATGATGCTGACGCAGCTCGGGCAGATCGCGATGATCACGACCGATCTTGCGCTGATCGGGCGGCTCGGCGAGGGTGCGGTGGCCGCCGCGGCGCTGGCGCACACGGTCTATTTCGTCAGCTTCACCTTCGGGCTCGGCCTGATGTCTGCGGTGTCACCGCTGGCGGCGCAGGCATTCGGCGCCGGCGATGTCAGGCGCATCCGCCGCTCCTTGCGCGTCGGGCTGTGGGCCGCGCTGCTGATCTCGCTGCCGATGATGGCCTCGCCGCTCTATGGCGAGCAGATCCTGCTCGCGCTCGGTCAGGTGCCGCAATCCGCCGCGCTCGCCCAGCGCTACCTGAATGGTCTCGCTTGGGGCATCGCGCCGGCGCTCGGCTTCATCGCGCTGCGCAGCATGATGAGCGCAGTGAACCGGCCGCAGGCGCCGCTGTGGATCACAGTCGTGGCGATCCCGATCAATGCGGCGCTGGTCTACGCCTTGATCCACGGCCTGTTCGGCCTGCCGGAGCTCGGCCTGTTCGGCGCGGGGCTTGCGACCACGCTGGTCAATCTCGGCACCTTCCTCGCCGCGCTCGCCATTGCCGGGCTGCGCAAGCCGTTCGCGGACTATCATCCGCTCGCCCGTCTCTGGCGGATCGACTGGCCCTTGATGCGCCAGCTCGTCGCGCTCGGCGCGCCGATCTCGTTCTCCCTGCTGCTGGAATATGGATTGTTCTCCTCGGCCGCGCTGCTGATGGGATTGATCTCGACCACGGCGCTCGCCGCGCACCAGATCGCGCTCCAGGTCACCGCCGTGCTGTTTATGGTGCCGCTGGGCATCGGCATGGCGGCAACGGTGCGCGTCGGCCATGCCTTCGGCCGCGACGACATGGTCGCGGTGAGGCGCGCGGGTCTGGTCGCAGCGGTGCTCGGGATCGCGTTCGTCTCCGCCCTGACCGTTGCGATCATTCTCGGCCGCTACGAGCTTGGACGGCTGTTCTTCGGCCGCAGCGAGGCCAGCGCGGCAACGGTCGAGCTGACGGCGACGCTGCTGCTGGTCGGCGCGAGCTTCTTCATCGCCGACGGCCTCCAGACCATCATGGGCGGTGCGCTGCGCGGCATCAATGACACCAGGATGACGCTGGTGTTCGCGGCGATCGGCTATTGGTGCGTCGCCTTTCCTATCGCCTGGGTGCTTGCTTTCCACGCGGGACTGGGCGCGGTCGGCGTCTGGATCGGGCTCTCGATCGGCTCGTTCGTCTATGCCGCCCTGTTGATCTTGCGCTTCCGGATGCTGGCGCGCAAACTGGCGGGATGATCGGGACGGTCCGCGAAGTCACCCCCAACGTCGATGCCGGCGCGGTGCTGGCTGGCGCGCAGTTCATCGATGCGTTTCGCGTCGAGATCGGCGCGACGCCGGTCGATGCGCGCGAGGCCTGCGTGCGGATGGTGCTGCACGGCCCGCGCTGGATCGACGTGCTGCTGCGCCTGCGCAACATCCTGGTGACGCCGTTCGGGCTGAAGACATCGGGCGAAGGCGCGCCGGCGCCGCACGGCCTGATCGGCCTGTTTCCGGTGGTGAGCGAGACGCCGGAGCGGCTGGTCGCCGGCTTCAACGATTCCCATCTCGACTTCCGCCTCGTCGTCGATGTGGCGGGCGGTGCCGCCAGCCGCCAGGTGACCTCGACCACGCTGGTGCGCACACACAATCTGCTCGGCCGCAGCTACCTCACCCTCATCATGCCCTTCCACAAGCTCGTGGTCCGCGGCATGATGGGGCGGATCGTGGAGACGGCCCGATGACCCCGTCCGTCGACCTGTTCTTTTCCTTCCGCAGCTATGAGTTCACACCGGCTGCCCGATCCCCAGCAAGTTACCTTCGCTGTCGCGAAACCACGCACCCCGCTCTCCAGTACCTTTGCTGGGATAATTCCCGGCAATCTCCGCGATGCCATCAACCGTCTTCAGGCCGGGCAGATCGTACTCCTCGAATTCGACTCCGCGCGCGCGAAGCTCGCGCACCGTTGCCTCGATGTCCTCGACTTGCCAGCCCATCTGTGTGTGCGTGCCGGATTGCATTCCGGCCGAGATAAATATCGCAAACTCGCCTCCCGCGCAGACATAGCGGAGCCCGCCCTCGCGCTCTTCAATCGGCTCGAGCCCGAGCTTCTCGGAGTAGAATGCCCGCGCGCGGTTTAGGTCTTTGGCCGGAAGCCGGGTTGCCACCTTTGCGTTCCCTAACATGCTCTCTCCTTCCTCTTTCTTGCTGTCCCGCAAGCACGGTACGCACGCGCTAACTCATTCGGCCACACGCACGGACTTGTCTGCCGCTGCCTCCGACCATTCGCCGACGACGCGGTCGAGATCGCAGAGATTCTGGTGCATCTGCTCCAGCGAGAAGCCGAGCGCGAAGAATCGCTCGGCGGTGTCGCCGGGATGGCCGCGGAGCAGGCCGTCCTGGCGCACGGCGGCGACCGCCTCGGCGTAGTGCTGAAGCGCGAGATGCACGGGATGGATCGGCGGCGCGCCGGCGCCTTCGCGCAAGGCCGCGGCGGCCGACCGCAGGAAGCGCGCGATCACGGTCGAGACCTCAGTCAAGGGGGCTGCGAGCCGCATCTGCACCTCGACCGGCAGCGGCACCACGGTAGCGCGGCCGATCATCACGACGTCATGGCGCAGCCGCAGCACGGTGCGCAGCAGCGGGCCGGTGTCGGGCCCGCTCGACAGCCGCGCGGCGCGCTCGCGCTCGGCCTCGGCGCCGATCGCATTCATGCCGACCATCGCCGTGCCGATGCCGTCCTGGATCAGGTGCAGCGCATCGTTGTCGCGGCCGCGCGTGAGGCCCGCCAGCAGTTCCGTGAAGGCGTCGGCGATCAGCTCGAGCAGCTTTGCCGCGCTGGCGCGGATCTGCCGCACCGCGCGCGAGGGCAGCACCAGGAACGAGACCAGGAGGCCCGTAATGGCGCCGACGCCGACCTCGCTGACGCGGTCGATCGCCGAGGTCATGGGATCGGAATGATGCATGGTCGGAACCAGCAGCACGATCACGGCGGTGACCGTGGCGGCGCTCAGGCTCGGATTGATCGCGGCGATGAAGGCGAGCGGGGCAACCGAGAGCACCAGCAGGCCGAGGAGGCCCGCCTCGCTGGAATAAGGGATCATGATCGCAATCGCGCCGCCATAGATCGCGCCGCCGATGGTGCCGAGCACGTAGTCGCGCGTCGCCTTCAGCGAGCGGCCGACGCTCATCTGGGTCACGATCAGCGAGGTCAGCACCGCCCACAGCGGCAACAACAGATGCAGCGCGGTGGCGATGGCATAGGCCGCGGTCGCGGCCACCGTGACCCGGATCGCGAGCCCCAGTTGCGTGCGCCGCGACCGGATCCGGTCGAACACCTTCCCTGCGAATGCCATGCTCGACTATCCCGGTCCGATCCTCATACGCCCAAGCAAAAGCATAGCTGATGCCCGCGGCCGCAAGGCCGCTTGAAAGGCCAAATCAGCCCGCCTAACTTGCCCGCCAAAACGAGGAAACAACATGGCCCACGAAACCGCAACGCTCGCCGCCTACGTCTTCAATCTGAAATACCAGGATATTCCGGCGGAGGTGCTGGAGCGCGCCAAGGTGCTGACGCTGGACTTCCTCGGCAGCGCGATCCGGGCCCGCAGCGAGGCGGAATCGACCCCGTCGATGCTGAAAATGCTGGAGGCGCTCGCGCTCGACACCAAAGGCGAGTCCACCGTGTTCGGCGATGCCAAGACCTGGACGCCGGCGGTCGCGGCGCTGCTCAACGGCGCGCTCGGCCATTCCCTCGACTTCGACGATACCCACGCCGATTCCTCGCTGCATCCGAGCGCGCCGGTGGTTCCGGCCGCCTTCGCCGTCGGCGAGATGGTCGGCGCCTCCGGACGCGACGTGCTGACCGCGATCGTCGCGGGCTACGAGGTCTGCTGCCGGCTCGGCAATGCGCTCGACCCGACCTCGCATTATGCGCGCGGCTTCCACCCGACCGCGACCGCCGGCACCTACGGCGCCGCCGCGGCGGCCGGCAAGCTGTTCGGCCTCAGCGAGAAGCAGCTGATCGCCGCGTTCGGCGTCTCCGGCAGCCAGGCCGCGGGCTCGCTACAGTTCCTGATGAACGGCGCCTGGAACAAGCGCTACCAGGTCGGCGCCGCCGCGATGAACGGCGTGATCGCCGCGACGCTGGCGCGCAACGATTTCGTCGGCGCGACCGAGTCGGTCGAGGGCAAGCACGGCCTGCTCGCCGGCTACACCGACGATGCGCATCCGGGCAAAGCCGTGGCCGAGCTCGGCAAGACCTACGAGACGATGAAGATCGGCGTAAAACCTTATCCGAGCTGCCGCTACACCCATGCCGCGATCGACGCGCTGATCGCGATGCGGCGCGAGCACAATCTGACGCCCGACCAGGTCAAGCGCGTCGAGATCGGCCTGCATCGCAACGGCATCACGCTGACCGGCGATGCCGCGACCAAGCGGCACCCGCGCTCGATCGTCGGCGGCCAGTTCTCGATGTTCTTCACCGGCGCGCTCGCGCTCGACCAAGGCTCGTTCGGCTGGGACGATTACAACCGCCTCGGCGACGCCGCGATCGACGCGCTCGCCGACAAGTTCGACGTGGTGCAGGACGACCGTCTCGAGGTCGGCCGCACCCATCCCTTCGGCGCACGCGTGAGCATCACCACGGACGATGGCGTGCATGAGCGGCTCTATGCCGATCCCTCGGGAGAGCCGACGTCGTTTCCGGATACGCAGGCGATGCAGCAGAAGTTTCTGACGCTGGCGCGCCCGGTGCTGAACGCCCGCGCGGAGAAGTTTGCCGATGCGATCATGACGCTGGAGCGGTTCGATCGCGTGGCCAAGGCGACGGAATTGGGGAGGTAGCAGGCGTTTCTTCGTCTCTCCCCGCTTGCGGGGAGAGGCCGGAATCCAAGCGCAGCTTGGATTCCGGGTGAGGGGGACTCTCCGCGAATCTAACTCTCACCTCCCTTGCAGAGACTCCCCCTCACCCCAACCCTCTCCCCGCAAGCGGGGAGAGGGAGAAGAGGTGGCGCGCGTCGCCGCCACCACGTCGCGCACGAGATCGAACACGCCATCCGCTTGCGGCGGCCAGTTCGGTGAGCGGCCGAGGCGCACGATCACCAGCTTCTCCGACGGGATCACGATGGTGTACTGCCCGATCGTACCCTTGGCGAAGAAGGCATCGCGCGGCCAGCCGTGTGTGATGCGAAAGGTTGCGCCAAAGCTGTCGCCCTGGTTGGTCCAGAAGCCGGCGCCGATGCCGACCCACGCATTCGGCGTTGCCGTCGCAGAATAGTTCACCCAGCCCTCGGGCAGGATGCGCTTGCCTCCGGCGACGCCGTCATTGAGATAGAGCTGGCCGAAGCGCGCCCAGTCGCGCGCGGATGCGAGCATCTCGCTCGACCCTTCGATCGTGCCGGAGCCGTCGAGCTGGAGCACGACATGGCGCATGCCGAGCGGGGCGAACAATTCGCGGCGCGCGAAGCGCAGCGCGTCTGCGGGACTGCCGCCGGCCGCATTGCGGATCAGATGCGAGAGAATGAGGCTATTGCCGTCGTGATAGTTCCACGCGGTGCCGGGCGCGGTCTCGAGCGGGATCGTCTCGGCATAGGCGGCCATGTCGGTCTCCATGAACTTCATCCGGTTCACCGGCTCGAAGGCGGAGCCGAGCGAGGCTTCCAGCGAGCTGCCGAGCGCAAGGCCGGCGGTGTGACGCAGCAGCTGATCGACGGTGATGGCATGGCGCGGATCATCGGGATCTTTCCAGGCCGCGACCGGCGCGGGGCCGTCGAGCTTCAGCTTGCCCTGTCGCACCAGCACGCCGATCAGCGCGGACACCACCGATTTCGTCATGGAGAAGCCGAGCAACGGCGTCTCAGGCCCGATGCCGTCGGCGTAGCGCTCGGCGATGACGCGGCCGGCCTTCATCACGACAACCGCGCGGGTGCGGCGGTAAGGCGGCTGCGTGGGTTCGGTGAAGGCATGGTCGAGCGCGGCGGCCAGTTCGGGACTCTGCGGCGGCACGATCGAGGGTGCGGCGATCTCGGGCAACAACGCCGGCTGCCTGTCGTCCGCCGGCGGCTCGACAGCGGCAATTCCAGCGCCGTGCTCGAGCGTGCAGCCGAGGCCCTCGCGATAGACCGCATGGCTGCGGCCGATGCCGAACAGCGTCACCGTGACGTCCTTGCGGTCGCGATCGATCCTATAGTCCATCGCCCAGGTGATCAGGCCGGTGCCGGGCATGGCGTCGGTGGTCGCGGTGAAATTGCGTTGGGGATCGAGGCCGGAGACGAACGTCTCGGAGCAGAGGATGTCGGCGACGAAGCCGGTCGCAACCTTCGGGACGTCGCGGGCCCGGGCGGCGCCGAGCGCGAGGCCGGCAACGGCGATGGTCGTGGTGAGGAGGATGATCTTGCGGCGGCGGGTCACGGGCTTTCTCCGGCTTGGGGCGTATGGCGGGAGGAAGCGGGATGCGGACGTTGGGTGCTCGCCGGATTTGGAAAATGGGCTGGCCGGAATTTGGACGGGGCTGGCCGATTTTGGAATAAGTGAGCTATCTCAGTGCAATACGAAGAGGCGACCGCAACGGTGGTCAGCCCCCTCGCCCCGTTCTTACGGGGAGAGGGTTGGGGTGAGGGGCCTCTCTCCGCGTATGAGATCGCCGTGGGACCTGTACCCCCTCACCCGGATTGCTTCGCAATCCGACCTCTCCCCGCAGGCGGGGAGAGGTTAAGAGCGCTCACGCCGCGTTCACCTTCAGCCGCCGATATTCCGTCGGCGTTACACCCGTCACCGCCTTGAAGGCGCGGTTGAACGGCCCCAGCGACTGGAAGCCGGCGTCCATCGCGATGGTGATGACGGGGACCTCGGCCTGGGCGGGATCGGCGAGCGCGGCCTTGGCTTCCTCGATGCGGTGGTTGTTCAGGAACACATTGAAGTTGCGGTAGCCGAGCCGCTGGTTGATCAGCCGGCGCAACCGGTATTCGGGAATTTTCAGGCGGCCCGCCAGGACGCCGATGGTGATGTTCTCCTGGCGATAGATCCGCTCGTCCGCCATCAGCCGCATCAGGGCATCGATGAGTTTCTGGTCGGCGGCGTCCTCGGTCACAGGCTGACTGAAAATAACAGGCGGTGCCGGCTCCGCCGCGGCCGGAAACAGATCCGCCCCGTCGACCCGCATCATGGCATAGACGATCGCCGCGACGATGCAGGCGAGCACGCCGGCATTGATGGTTTCGGCGACAGCGCCGACGTGGTGGCCGGCGACGGCGATCTGGAGCACCGCGTTCAGCCCGCCATAGAGCGCGGTTGCGCAGACGATGAAGACGCGAACGCGGCGGCGGCGTTCGACCAGATCGGCTGGCCAGGAGGCGATCATCTGCCCGACCGCAAGCGCGATGAAACCGAGCACGATCAGATTGACCACCGTCACCGAGAACCGCACATGGCCGCTGGGCGCAATCCAGACGCAGCCTGCGAAGCTGAAGGCCGTCGCCAGCGCCCAGACCCATCCGTGCCACCGGCGGAGGCGAAACTCGTCGTCGAACAGGGAGCGTGTGAACAGCCAGAACACCACGATGCCGCCGGTCGACAAGGCGATCAGCGGTGCATGCAGGAGCGGGATCGGTGACGTGACATCCACCGAATAGCTCGCCGCATGCGCGGCCGAGCCGAGTGCGAAGGCCGCACCGAGCCGGGCCGCGAGCACGTTGCGGAAGTCGGCGACAAGCGACGCCGCCAGCACGAGCAGCAGCGCCACGGACGCGGCGCGAAAGGCAAGCTCGGTTGCGGCAAGGGTCATCGGGCGATGCGATCGGGCGCGGTTGAAATCAGCCGAACATCGTTCGTTGCGCCGGCTTTTTCAAGGACCATCCACACAACAACTGTCATCGCCCGGCTTGAACACTTGACCGGGCGATCCAGTACGCCGAGACAGCGGTGATTCAATCGAAAGGCCGCGGCGTACTGGATGCCCCGCCTGCGCGGGGCATGACGGCGGAGTATGTGGAGGCACCGCCCGTAGCGTCTGGCACGGGCTTTGTCGCGACGACGGTGTCAAATCCTGCTATGATTGAGCCCAAGAGAACCAAGAAGAAAGTCAAAAGGAGCCCACCCATGAGCTGGATGCCCGACAACGATCCCGTGCTCGGCGACCCCAAATCCTGCGATGCGCTCGATCTCGTCATCGTGCCGCGCACGCGCGACCTCGGCGACGGTTTTGCCGTGCGCCGCGCGCTGCCGCACGGCAAGCGGCAGATGGTCGGACCTTTCATCTTCTTCGATCATTTCGGCCCGGTGCAGTTCGTCTCCGGCAAGGGCATGGACGTGCGGCCGCATCCGCATATCGGCCTTGCCACCGTCACCTACCTGTTCGACGGCGCGATCATGCATCGCGACAGCGAGGGCAATGTCCAGGAGATCGCGCCCGGCGCGATGAATCTCATGACCGCCGGGCGCGGCATCGCCCATTCCGAGCGCACGCCCGACGTGCAGCGCGCCTCGGGCCAGAAGATGTTGGGACTGCAAAGCTGGATCGCGCTGCCGGCCGGGTCCGAGGAAATCGCGCCGTCGTTTCAGCATTACGCCGCAGGCGATCTGCCGATGATCTCCGAGCGCGATTTCACGGCGCGCGTGATCGCGGGCTCGTCCTTCGGCATCACCTCTCCGGTGTCGATGGTCTCGCCCTGGTTCTATACCGAGGTCACGGCCGCGGAGGGCGCGAGCGTGCCGCTCGACCCCGATCATGAGGAGCGCGCGATCTACCTCGTCGACGGCGAGGTCGAGATTGCGAACGAGCGCTATGAGGGGCCGCGGCTGCTGATCTTCCGGCCCGGCGACCGCATCACCGTGAAGGCACTCATGGCGACGCGGATGATGTTTCTCGGCGGCGATGCATTGGAGGGCCCGCGCCACATCTGGTGGAATTTCGTCTCCTCCAGCAAGGAGCGGATCGAGCAGGCCAAGCAGGACTGGAAAACCGGCCGCTTCGCAGCGGTTCCGCAGGAACATGAGTTCATTCCGCTGCCGGAATAAGCTAATCCAGTCTCCGGCCGCGCCATCAGGGGCGACCGGATTTCCTGCCCGAAAGATTTGCCGATGACCGCCATGCTCTCCAGCGACCTGCCACTGACCAAGATCGGGCGCGGCAAGGTGCGCGATATCTACGCCGTCGACGACGACCGCCTGCTGCTGCTCACCACGGACCGCATCAGCGCCTTCGACGTCGTGATGGGCGAGACCATTCCGATGAAGGGCGCCGTGCTCACGCAGATCAGCGCGTTCTGGTTTGGCAAGCTCGAAGGCGTGGTGCCGCATCACATGATCAGCGCCGATACCGACGAGATCATCGCGGCCGTGCCGGCCTTGAAGCCGCACCGCGCCGAGATCCTCGGCCGCGCCATGCTGTCCCGCCGCACCACCGTGTTTCCGATCGAATGCGTGATCCGCGGCTATCTCTCGGGTTCCGCCTGGAAGGAATATGCGGCCTCAGGCACGCTCGCGGGCGAGAAGCTGAAAGCCGGCCTCGTCGAAAGCGAGAAGCTGGAGCCTTCGATCTTCAGCCCGGCCACCAAGGCCGAGACCGGGCACGACGAGAACATCACCATCGCGAAGATGCGCGAAGTGGTCGGCGACGAGGTCGCCTACACGCTCGAGAGCATGACGCGCGCGATCTACACGCTTGGCGAGGAGCTGGCGCGCGAGCAGGGCATCATCATCGCCGACACCAAGTTCGAGTTCGGCCGCGACAAGAACGGCCGCATCATCCTGATCGACGAGGTGATGACGCCGGACAGTTCGCGCTTCTGGGCGGTCGATGCCTATAAGCCCGGCCAGCCGCAGGCCAGCTTCGACAAGCAGCCCTTGCGCGACTATCTCGATATCGAGCGCCGCGCCGGCCGCTGGAACGGCGACGCCCCGCCGCCGCCCCTGCCGGCCAGCGTGGTGGAGGCGACCAGCAAAAGATATCTGGAAGCGTATCGGCGGGTGACGGGGACGGAGTTGAAGATTTAGGCTTCGCACTTACTGTCGTCCCGGCCGAAAGCCGGGACCCATACCGCGAGGTCCATCGATTGCGGATGGTAGAGGTACCGAACTGCTGATCTTCGTCAAACTTCTCCCTGTGGTTGATGGGGTGGACGGCCCCCTACGGCATCAGTGTGCCAGAATGAGGTTGTTGCAAATCTCAGACAAGGGAGCCGTCCGTGAGCGAGATTATCCGAATTGGGATCGATACGTCGAAGCATATTTTTCAACTGCATGGGGTGGACGCGGCGGAGCGGCCAGTGCTGCGCAAGCGGCTGACGCGCAAGCAGATGCTGGAGTTTTTTGCCAAGCTGCCGGCGACGCAGGTGGGGATGGAGGCCTGCGGCGCGGCGCATTACTGGGCGCGGGAGCTGGGCAAGCTGGGCCACGAAGTGAAGTTGATGGCGCCACAGCACGTGAAGCCCTATGTCAAGCGCAACAAGAACGACGGGCGCGACGCTGAGGCCCTGTGCGAGGCGATGAGCCGGCCGACGATGCGGTTCGTGCTGGTGAAGAGTGCCGAGCAGCAGGCCGCGTTGATGCTGACGGGCTTGCGCGAGCAGATGATCGCCCGGCGCACCCAGCTTAGCAACATGATCCGCGGCTATGCGGCTGAGTTCGGGATCACGGCGGCCAAGGGGCTCAGCCAGGTCGAGCCGCTGTTGGCGCAGATCGCGCAAGACGAAAGCGTGCCGGAACTGGCGCGCGATCTGTTGGCGCAGCAGGGCCGCCAGTACGCGCAGTTACAGGAGGAACTGAAGACAATCGAAGCCAGGCTGAAGGCCTGGCACCGTGCCAACCCGGACAGCCGGCGCCTTGCAGAGATTCAAGGGATCGGGCCGATCGGTGCGCCTGAGCTGATCATGAAGACGCCGGATCCGCACGCGTTCAGCTCCGCAAGGCATTATGCGGCCTGGATTGGGCTGACTCCGAAAGACCATTCCACTGCCGGCAAAACCCGTCTCGGCAAGATCACCCGTGCTGGAGACGAGCGGCTGCGCAGCGTCCTGGTGGCGGGAGCGACCGCCGTGATCAAGCAGGCCATGTGCGGCCGCGGTCATCCGTCACCTTGGCTGTTGGCCCTGCTCAAGCGCAAGCCGCCCAAGCTCGCAGCCGTGGCGCTCGCCAACAAGAATGCCCGCATCGCCTGGAAGCTGATGGTGACGGGGGAGAGATACGACGGCGCTCGGATGCGGGCTGCATCCGCGGCTGCCGCCTAAGACAGATCAGCCGATCGGGTTCGCCCGACCGGCCGAGCCGGAGCTGCAAGAGGAGTAGATGGTAGGATCGATCGATCCGAGGTGCGAGACATCCCGTGGGACCCATCGGCCGAACCCAGGTCGCGTGGTTGATTGGAGCTCGCGTCGCGGAAACCATCTTGGCCAGCGGTTCAAATCAACCGCACCAACAGGCCGGACATATGGATGCAAGCGATCCGATCAGACCGCCAAGCCTCTTGTGCCACGGGGGCCGTCCACATATGGGTCCCGGCCTTCGCCGGGACGACGCCGAATATGAGGCGATAGCATCAACCTCGACACGTCGTCCTGGACAAGCGTCGCGAAGCGGAGCGCTGATCCAGGACCCATTACCACAGGGCGGCGTTTGACGAAGATTTGCGGTTTCGAATTTTCGCCTAACCACTTCCTGGGGTAATGGGTCCTGGCTTTCGCCAGGACGACGGTGGAGAGCCTTCGGTTTTTCCATCGACCATGTGATTGAGCGTTCACACGCCGTGAGCGGCAGTCCCCGCAAAAATTGTCGGATACTTCATAGTTCCACGAATCCTGTTGCGCTAAGCCTCCAGTCGTCTACGTCTCAGACGGAGTTTCCCAAGGAGCGAGCGGCAGGACGTGACCGACCCAGCGATTACTCTCAGTCCGCCCTCGCGGTTCAGGCCCGCCCTCAAGCGTGCGCTGAATGACATATTGGGCGGCAGCGCCGCCAGCGTCCTGACCGTCACATTCGGGCTCTCCTACGCACTGCTGATCTTCGCCGGGCCGTTGTCCCCCTATCTGTCCTACGCGATCACGGCGACCTTCATCAGCTCCGCGGTGCTGGCCGCCATCGTCGCCCTCGGCAGCTCCCTGTCCTTCGCGGTCGCCGCCCCCGACAGCTCGACCGCGGCGGTGACGGGAATCCTGGCAGCCTCGCTGGTCGAACGGATCGAGGCGGCGAGCCCGGCGGCGCCGTTGCTGTCACCGGTCCTGATCACGCTCGGCCTGTCGACGGTGCTGACCGGCGTGGCGCTGTGCGGACTGGGCCTGACGCGGATGGGCCGCGCCATCCGCTACGTGCCCTACCCCGTGGTCGGCGGCTTCCTCGGCGCCACCGGGCTCCTGATCGTCATGGGTGCGATCCGGGTCATCACCGATCACCCGGTGCAATTTGCGACGCTGCTGCGCTTCACCAACGGCACCACGCTGCTGGAGCTCGGGGCCGCCTGCGCCATGGCGCTGGTGCTGTATCTGACCTGGCATCGCTCGCGCGGCCCGTTCGGGCTGCCGATCATCCTGGTCGGCGGCGTGCTCACGGCGCATCTGGCGTTCTGGATCACGGGCGTCCCGCTCAGTGAGGCCCGCACTCTGGGCTGGACCTTCCAGCCGCCGCCGCAGGCGGCCTTCATGGTGCCCTGGCACACTGACGGCCTCGTCCACTATCCCTGGTTCGCCGTGCCGGACCTGCTTGGCAACCTCGTCGCCGTGATTTTCGTCACCGCGTCGAGCACGCTGTTCAACACCACCGGCATCGAGGTCGCCGTCCATCGTGAAGCCAATCTGGAGCGCGAGCTGAACGTCACCGGCACCGCCAACATGGTGACCGGCGTGCTCGGCGGCTATGCCGGCTGCATCTCGGTCAGCCGCTCGATCCTGAACTTCAGCAGCGGCGGCCGTGGCCGCCTGTCCGGCCTCACGGTCGCGGCGATGTCGCTGCTGATGCTCGTGGTCGCGCCGCAGCTGCTCGGCTTCATTCCGAAATTCGTGCTCGGCGGCCTCTTGCTCTATCTCGGCGCCGACCAGCTGCACAAATGGATCATCGAGTCGCGCAAGCGGCTGTCGAAACTCGAATATCTCTCGCTGATCGCCATCATCGCGATCATCGTGGTCTGGGGTTTCGTGCCGGGCATCCTCATTGGCGTGATCATCGGCTGCGCCACGTTCGCTTTCAGCGCGGCACGGGTGGAGTCGATCAAGTACAGTTTCGACGGCTCGGAATATCGCTCCTCGCTCGACCGCTCGCGCGACGACCAGGAGGTGCTGCTGGCCCATGGCGGCAAGATCCAGGGCCTCAATCTCCAGAGCTATCTGTTCTTCGGCTCCGCCAACCGGCTCTACCAGCACGTCAAGCGGCTGCTCCATGAGCGCCCGGCGTGCCGCTATCTGCTGTTCGACTTCAAGCTCGTCACCGGCGTGGATTCGTCGGCCGCCTACAGCTTTGCGCAGATCAAGCGCAGCGCGGCCGATCTCGGTGTCGAGCTGATCCTGGTGCATCTGTCGGCGGCCGCCGAGAAGGTGCTGCGCTCCAGCGATTTCATCGGCGAAGGCGTCATCATCATCCCCGAGCTCGATCACGCGCTGGAATGGTGCGAGAACGAGATCATCTCGCAGCATCAGGGACTGGCGCAGGAAGAAGCCAGCCTGCGCGACTGGTTCGCGCGCATCCTCGACAACGAGGACGACGCCGACGAGCTGATCCGCCGCTGCCAGCGCATCGAGGTCGAGGCCGGCGAGATCATCGTGCAGGCCGGCGATCCCGCCGATTCCATGCATTTCATTCTCGACGGCCGCGTCGGCATCATGGTCCCCGCCGAAGACGACCGCACCACGCGCGTGCGCAGCCTCGGCCGCTACACAACGATCGGCGAGATGGGCCTGGTATCGAATACGCCGCGCAGCGCCACGATCCAGGCCGAGGTCGACAGCGTGCTCTACGTGCTCAACACGCATCAGTTCGACGCGATCAAGACCGAGGCCCCCGCGCTCAGCCACAAGCTGCTGACCTATTTCGTGTCGGTCATGGCCGAGCGGCTGACGTTCGCGAACCGGACGATCGCGGTGCTCAGGCGGTAACGGTTTGCGCGACCAAGCCCTATGATGAGGCAGTTGGCGTGACCCATTGCGGTGCGTTGGGACGATAGCTCCCGGCGCCGATTTCCAATATGATCCTGCGTATAATCGGCTCTCCGAGCACGACCGGGCGTGCTTCCGATGAAGCTTCTTCTATCGCAAACGCCAATGCCGCCGCTTGCGCTGAGCGCAAACGGCTTCGGTTGCACGCCGCTCCAGACCAGCGCGAGCAAGACTCCAGGGACCGCGCAGCGGCCCCTGGATCGCGAAAGCGCATTTGGAAGACAGCCATGGAGACGAAACATGACACGGACACGTGCGACAAGAATTGCAATAGCAGTCTCGACGTTCACCTGCGCGGCGTTGTTCTCCTTCGCCTGGTCTGAGGAGCACGGCGTCTCGATGTCGGTCGACAGTGCACAGGCGCGGGTCGGCCGCCCGCTGACTCCCGTGAGCGGTGCCGGCGTGGTGCGTCGACAGACACGGCGAGCCGCATACGGATACGGTGCCGCCGCAGTCGGGGCAGGTGCCGCAGCAGTCGGCACGGCCGCCGCGGTTGCCGCGACCTCACCTTACAGGGGATGGGGGACCGGAATGGGCTATTATGGCGGTGGCGGTCCTTACGCCGCTTACGCCTACTCGCCGGAGGACTGGCGCAAGCGAAACGGCATAGTCTGCACGCCCGGTACGATGACCAAGATGGAAGACGGCCGGATGTATCGCTGTCAGTAAAGTCGCAGACGCAGCAGCGGGAGGCGGCTTTCGAGCCGCCTCCTGCCGGTTAGACCCCCGCCATCATCACGCATTTGATCTCGACATATTCTTCCATGCCGTGCCGCGAGCCTCCGCGCGCATACCGTCTCGGCTCAGATGAGCTCCGCGGACCAGGGCTCATGACGCATTTCGAACGACTGTCCCTTCTTCGACAGCCGCGCGAACCCGGGGAAATTCAGGTGCATTCCGGCGACGAGTTCTCCGGTCGCGGACACTCTCTCCAACATTTTCTTTCGGCTTTCTGCGGCCGCCTGCGGATCCACGTCGAACGCGATCGTCACTTCGGGTCTGGGCACCTGGATGTCCGGATAATGAACGATGTCACCCCAGATGAGCAGGGACGCACTGCCGCCATCGATCCGATAGCCGCTATGCCCCGGGGTGTGGCCGGGTAGATGTTCGATCACGATGCCGGGCGCAACTTGCCCTGCGCTGACCGTCCGGCGCCGGGCGCCATATGCCTCGAATACGGTGCGGGCGGCGTGAAAGAACGGCTTGACCTGATCCGGGGCCTGATTGAGGTTCGCATCGTCCGTCCAGAAGGCGAATTCGGCGTCATGCATCACGATCTCTGCGCTCGGAAACTGCGGCGCCGACGGCAAGGCTCCGACGAGACCTCCGATGTGATCCGGATGCGAGCGGGTTCACGTTGGCAGCGGCAAGCGAGGTGTGCAGTCGCCCGCCCCAACCGTTGATGCCGCCGCCACCGCCATCCACCAATATGGTCCGGCCTTTTCCCTCGATCAGATAGGTGCTGACGGTCATCGCAGATGACGAGGGACGTCCCGCCGCCACCGTCATGCTCATCGCCTCATCGGGCCCTATGCCGGACAGAAGGTCGAACGGCACGGCTACGATGCCGTCAACGATAGCGGTGACGACATAGTCGCCGATCTTCCGCCGGTTCAGGCCGGGGGCCTGCCAGTTGTTCGAATTCGTCATTCCATCACCCTTGCCTGCGTTGCGCGTCTCAAACAGTGACGACGATCTTTCCGATCTGCTCGTTCGACTCCAGGAAGCGCGTCGCCTCCTGGATCTGTTCGAACTTGAAACTTCGGGAGATCAGCGGCGTCAGGCTCCCGGATGAAAGGCCATCCGAGATGAACTGCTTCGCCCGCGCCAGCGCGTCGTCGTCAGCCACGACTTCGTTGTACAAATATCCCTTGATCGTCAGGCTCTTCCCAAGCACGGCGAATTGGGGGAACGCGCCAATGTCCGGGCTCAAGGCGCCGTATTCGAGCAAGATTCCCCGATGAGACATCGCATTCGCCAACTGCTCGACGGCAGGACCGCCGACCGGATCGAATATGACGCGCGCTCCCTTGCCGTTCGTGATCTCCATGACCCGCGAGACGAGATCCTCCTCAGTGGTTGCGACGACGTGATGGGCACCTGCATCCAACAACGCCCTGCTCTTCGCGCTGGTCCGCGTCGTCGCGATAACCGTCGCTCCCACCGCACGCGCGATCTGAAACGCCGCGGTCCCGACGCTGCTGGATGCCGCCGTGACGACCAAATAGTCGCCCGCCTTCAAGTTCGCTTGCTCGATCAATGCGCCCCACGCGGTGACGTATTTCATCCACGACGCAGCGGCTTGCTCGAAGGTGAGGTTTTCGGGATGCACCACCAGATGGCGGGCCGGAATATTGATCACTTCGCCATAGGTACCCCATCGCCCCATGTCTTCCGTCGGAATGACGCTCACCGCTTGGCCCGGACGGAAATCGCTCACCGACGAGCCAACCGCTTTGACGACACCGGCGGCCTCGTAGCCCAAACGGCTGGGCAACTGCGCCTCTCGGACATAGGCGTTGCGGCGAAACATGATCTCGGCGCGATTGAGCCCGATGGCGCGCACGTCGATCTGGACTTCATCAGCCTCGGGAGCCGCGACATCGACATCCTCGATCTTGAGAACGTCGGGGTCACCATATTCGTGAAAGCGGACAATTCGAGCCATCTGCTGCCCTTCCGGATTATTCGGAGGAGTTGGCAAATAGCCTCACCCTTTGTTCGTTAGAAGCGGCGAAATTTGAACTTGATTGTTATTCTATGTGATAACAATTGGGCGACTTGATTGACCCGGACGGAGAAGACGCGTGGATTTTCTGCAGCAGCTGAGGGTCTTCGTGACCGTGGCGGAGAACAGGAGCTTCACGCGGGCGGCGGAGGCCCTGCGCGCGACCCGTCCAACGGTCACGAACGCCGTGAACGAACTGGAAGCGTCGATCGGCGCAAGGCTGCTACATCGAACGACCCGCCAGACCTCCCTGACGAGTGAAGGGCGGTTGTTCTATGATCGCGCGGTTGCAATATTGAACGAGGTCGGGCAAGCGCGGAACCTGTTTGGCGGCGTGGGCGATGCTCCGAAAGGACGCCTGCGCGTCGACATCCCCGTCGCGATCGCGAAACCGCTGATCATTCCCAATCTTCCGGACTTCCAGGCGAAATACCCGGATATCGATCTCATTCTTGGCGTCAGCGATCAGCCGGTCGATCTGATCGCTGAGGGTGTCGATTGTGTCTTAAGGATAGGCGACCTGCCGGTCAGCAGTCTCGTCGGGCGCGTTCTCGCCAGGATGGCCATGTTGATCTGTGCATCACCGGCTTACCTCGACAGGTACGGCATTCCGGAGAGTGTCGAGGACCTGCGTGGCCATCTCGCGGTCAACTATTTTTCAGGCCGGGGCCACATCGCCATCCCTTGGCGTCTCCCGCGGGGACCTGACGAGCGCGAACTGCGCCTTGAAACCGGCATCCTCGTGAACGACACGGAAGCCTTCGTTGCATGCGCTCTCGCCGGCATGGGGCTTATCCAGGTGCCCGGTTGCGTCGTCAAAGATTACTTGAACAGCGGAGAGCTCGTGCGGGTCCTTCCGAAATTGCGGCCGGTCCATCGCCCGCTGTCGATCATGTTTCCGGCACGCGAGCATTTGGCTCCTCAAGTGCGGGTCTTCATAGATTGGGCGAAGAGCATCGTCGTCGGTGTGGACAGTCCGTGGATCAGCTCACCCTGACGGCGCGCATCACCGGCGCGAGCAGGACGAAAGTTTGCTCCTGAGAGACCAGTGTGTCCGACGCTGTTGCGCGCATCTGCGCGTACACAGCACAATCACGTGACCGCGCCCGAGCGGACGCTTCTCAGCTGCAGTCCGATCGAGACACAAATTCAACCTCTGCGGGAGATTGCTTGACTCAGGCGAGTGGGGCCGCGATACTCGATCGGCCCTCTCTCGTTCCGGCTTACGGAGCCCCTATGGCTGAGCCCGTCGACACCGCACATGACGGAACCGCTCCGCCGAACGTTCAACCTATTTCGAATCCAGAAGAGACTGCTTCCAAGCCGGCGGCAGCAATCGCAGAGAGCAACGCGTCCTGGACGGCAGTCCTAAGCGCAATGCAATTGGCTGAACAGGCCGTTTCCGACGCCGTGCAGGGCATGGCGGACACCCGCGATCCATCCGCAACCTACGATCAAAAGTAGAGGTAGTCGTTATGGCATTTCCGACAGCAGTCAATTCAGAGATCACGGATTCCGTCACGCAAGCCAACGTTCAGGTCCTCGCCGACGCACCCGCGATCGCGATGGGGAATGTCTATATGGCCGTCGCCCAGGCCTTGGCGAATTCGGCCCACAACGCCACCAATGCGCAGCAACAGAACTTCGCGCTGGCCGAAGCAGTGACAGCGAAGTGCCTGCAAGCGCTGCTGGGCTCAGCCACGACGGCATAGTCGGATTCGCCACAGCTTCCAAACAAGGCCGCGAAGATCCACGATCCGCTACAGGAAGGTATGTTATGGCGTTTCCAACATCCGTAAACGATCAAGTGACTGATTCCGTCACCCAGGCGGACGTCCAGGTTCTCGGCGACGCGCCCGCAATGGCTATGGGAAGTGTCTACCAGGCCATCGCGCTGGCGCTCGCCAGCGCGGCCCAGAACGCCACGAATGCGCAGCAACAGAACTTTGCGCTCGCCCAGGCCGTGACCACGCGCTGCGTCCAGGTTCTCTTGGGCGCCGCCGCGCCTGCGAAATTGTAGACGGCTTCGACTTCGCCGCGGGTTCGTGTTCCAGGACGACCGTCGCCGCTCGACGGAGCGGATCACAGCCGGGCGCCCCGAATTTTCGAAGGACCCTCCGAGATGACCGATACTGCCGTAGCCTCCGACGCACCGCCCGGCGAATTGAACGATCAAATCAGGGATGCCGTCGAGCAGCTGAATGCGTCGCTTAAAGACATGGCTCCCAATGTCCCGGAAGCCATTGCCTTTCAGGCGATGGCGCATGCCGTGGCGCTTGCGCTGCAGAACACGGTTCTTCAGCAGCAGCACGACCACATGCTACGTAGTTCGCTGACGACAGCCGCCGCGGTATCACTCCTCGAAGGACGCCGCGACGAAGCGGAAGCCGTGCTGAAACTGGCCGACGAGAAGCTCGGAGGCCGGCTGAACCTCAGCGAGGAGATAGCGAAGGTCGGCGAGGTCCTGAAAAGCATCGGCGAGCAATTCAAGACGCATTGACGTCTTGATGTCCCGTCGCCCGGCAAACCCGGACGACGGGATGAGGCGGCCCTACACCCCCGCCATCATCACGTATTTGATCTCAACATATTCTTCCATGCCGTGACGCGAGCCTTCACGGCCGAGGCCGCTTTCCTTGACGCCGCCGAAGGGCGCGACTTCCGTCGTGATCAGGCCGGTGTTGACGCCGACCATGCCCGACTCCAGCGCTTCGGCAACGCGCCAGACGCGGCCGAGATCACGGGAGTAGAAGTAGGAGGCGAGACCGAAGGGCGAGGCGTTGCACATCGCGATGACGTCGGCCTCGTCCTTGAAGCGGATCACAGGCGCGAGCGGACCAAAAGTCTCTTCCTGCGAGACCAGCGAGTCCGGCTTGACGTCGGCGAGCACCGTCGGCTCGAAGAAGGAACGTCCGAGCTCGCTGCGCTTGCCGCCGGTCACGACCTTGGCGCCGCGCTTCACCGCATCCGCGATGTGGCGCTCGACCTTGTCGACGGCCTTCATGTTGATCAGCGGCCCCTGCGTGACGCCGCTCTCGGTGCCGTCGCCGATCTTCATCGCCGCGACCTTCTTCGACAGCTTTTGCACGAACTCGTCGTAGATCTTGTCCTGGGCGTAGATGCGGTTGGCGCAGACGCAGGTCTGGCCCATGTTGCGATACTTGGAGACGATCGCGCCTTCGACCGCGGCGTCGATATCGGCGTCGTCGAACACGATGAACGGCGCGTTGCCGCCGAGCTCGAGGCCAAGCCGCTTCACACCGACGGAGGCCTGCTGATAGAGGATCTTGCCGACCGCGGTCGAGCCGGTGAAGCCGACGAAGCGAACCGCGGGATGCTCGCACAGCACCTTGCCGATCGGCGGCGCGTCACCGGTGATGATGTTGAGCACGCCCTTGGGGATGCCGGCCTTCTCGGCGAGCACGGCCAGCGCCAGCGCCGACAGCGGCGTCTCGTTGGCGGGCTTGAGCACCACGGTGCAGCCGGCCGCAAGCGCCGGCGAGACCTTTCGCGTGATCATCGAGTTCGGGAAATTCCACGGCGTGATCGCGCCGCAGACGCCGATCGGCTGCTTGATCGCGAGCAGCCGCGCATCGGGCCGCTGGCTCGGGATGGTCTCGCCATAGACGCGGCGAGCCTCCTCGGCGAAGAATTCGATATAGGCGGCGCCGATGTCGACCTCACCGAGCGCCTCGGAGAGCGGCTTGCCCTGCTCGGAGGTGAGGATCAGCGCGAGGTCCTCGCGGTTGGCGGTAATCAGCTCGAACCATTTGCGCAAAATGTTGGAGCGCTGCTTGGCGGTGTGCTTGGCCCAGACCGGGAAGGCACGCTCGGCGGCTTCGACCGCTTTGGTGGTCTCGTCCGCGCCAAGCTGCGGCACCTTTGCGAGATCGACGCCGGTGGCGGGATTGTTCACCGCAAAGACCGGTGTGCCGACCCAGGCACCATCGATGTAGCAGGCCTCCTTCAGCAGCGAGGGGTCCTTCAACCGGTCGCGCAGGGTGGCGGTGGCTTGCGTGGCGCGGGCGGCGGCGGTCGGGGTCATGGCGTTCTCCCTGAGGGCGATCGGATTGGCCCGGAATATAGGGACAGGCGGCGCGCAATGCACCGCCCCGCAACGCACAGCTGATGGGAGCCAGGCTGGGAGCAGCGCGTCCTTACGCCGCGCCGCTCATATAGGTTTCACGCCGGCCGATCATGCGCTCGGCGGCCGCCTTGGCGTCGGCCTTGGAGGACGTCGCGCATGTCCGGTATTCGAGGTCGGGAACGTCGGAGGTGTCGCGGCGGCCGAACCAGGATTTCGAGCCGACCGGCAGCAGCGCCAGCGCCTGCGCCAGATTGTCCACCGCGCCGAAGGAATAGAGTGCGCCGGTGCCGGCGACACGGACTTCGTAAATGCCAGGCGAGATCGGCGCCTCCAGATTGTCGCCCCGCCCGGGACGTGGATAGCGCTTCCATTCACTCCAGGTCGAAATCATCAAAGCCCCCTCGCGGCTGATGGGCAGCCGCCAAATTTGCATCAAGTCTTAAGATCAGCCCCCGATTGGGCAGAGTGCTGAACGCCGCAACGCACAAAATGTTTCAAGTGCTTCCAAACACGCGAAACATATCGCCACGCCCCATCCATGGTCACGGCTCGTTGCAGTCATCCACCGCAGATTGTGACGGAGTGTTGCAGTCCAGCCGCCTTGTCGTCCTGCGTAGGGCGCGGGGCGTCAAGTCACGACATCGCGACCCGGCGCGAAGGTGGAGGCGCTTGCCGCGCACGACCTCCGGGAGGACAATCGATCACTTCCAACAATAATCAAACCGGAGGAAACGCGCATGCAAAGCCAAGCCCAGATCGACGAGATTCTGCGCAAGACCAGCGATGCCAAGGAGATTCCCGGCGTCGTCGCGATCGCCGCGAGCGGTAGCGACGTGCTGTATCAGGGCGCGTTCGGCAAACGCGACCTCTCCAAGCCGGACGCGATGACAGCGGACAGCGTGTTCTGGATCGCCTCGATGACGAAGGCGGTGACCTCGGCAGGTGCGATGCAGCTGGTCGAACAGGGCAAGCTGTCGCTGGATGCGCCGATCGGCGACGTGCTGCCCGATCTCGCCAAGCCGCAGGTGCTGGAAGGTTTTGATGCCAAGGGCGAGCCGAAGCTGCGACCGGCCAAGGGCGCGATCACGATGCGCCAACTGATGACCCACACCGCCGGTTTTGCCTACAATGTGTGGAACGGCGATCTCGCGGTCTATTTGGAGAAGACCGGGACCCCGAACATCTTCTCCTGCCAGGACATCGCGCTGAAGACGCCGATCATGTCTGATCCAGGTACGCGCTGGGAATATGGCATCAACATCGACTTCGTCGGCAAGGCAGTGGAAGCCGTCAGCGGCAAGCGGCTCGATGCCTATCTGCGCGACAATCTCTTCACCCCGCTCGGCATGAGCGACACCGGCTTCAAGATCACCGACAACATGCGCCAGCGGCTGGTCGCCACCCATGCTCGCGGCGAGGATGGATCGCTGGCGCCGATCCCGTTCGAGATCGAGCAGAATCCGGAATTTTGCATGGGTGGAGGCGGCCTTTACGGCACTGCCGGCGACTACATCAAGTTCACCCAGATGATCCTCAACAAGGGCCGCGGCAACGGCAACCAGGTGCTGAAGCCCGAGACGGTCGCGCTGATGGGCCAGAACCACATCGGCGATCTCACCATTGGCAAGATGACGACGGTTGCGCCCATGTACACCAACGATGTCGATCTCTTCCCTGACATCGTGAAGAAGTGGGGGCTGTCCTTCCTGATCAATACCGCCAAAACGCCGGAGGGCCGCAGTGCCGGCAGCCTCGCCTGGGCTGGTCTCGCCAACACCTATTTCTGGATCGACCCGGCGCGCGATGTTGCCGGCGTGATCCTGATGCAGGTGTTGCCGTTCGTCGACGCCAAGTGCATCGAGGCCTTCACGGGATTCGAGCGCGGGATCTATGCCGGGCTTGATGCGGGGAGCGGGCAGAAGGCGGCTTGAGGCGCTGAGCCTCACACTGCTCTCACGACACGACGACTGTCATCCCCCGCGCAGGCGGGGGATCCAGTTATTCCAGAGACGGTAGTGATAAATCGAGAAGCCGCGGAGTACTGGATCGCCCGGTCACGCCGGGCGATGACAGTGTGAATGACGCGCGCGCTTGCCTTAAACCGTCAGCCCGCGCTGGCCGGCGAGCTCCTTCAGCGACACCAGCGGCCGCGCGCCGATGTGCTGGATCACTTCGGCGGCCGCGAGCGCGCCGAGCTCGCCGCACTGCTTGTACGCAAGATTGCGCGCCAGACCATAGAGGAAACCGGCGGCGAACAGGTCGCCGGCGCCGGTGGTGTCGACGACCTTGTCGACCGGGAAGGCCGGCGCCGCGACGGCGTCTTCGGACGACACCACCATGCAGCCCTTCTCGCTGCGGGTGACGACGCCGAGATTAACGTCGTTGCGCAGCTGCTTCAGCGCGGTGTCGAAGTCCGAGGTCATGTAGAGCGAGTGCAGCTCGGACTCGTTGGCGAAGACGATGTCGACGGTGCCGTTGCGCATCAAGGAGAGAAACTCGTCGCGATAGCGATCGACGCAGAAGGAATCCGACAGCGTCAGCGCCACCTTGCGCCTGGCATCATGCGCGATCTTGGCCGCCTTGACGAAGGCATCCTTGGCGTTCTTGGGGTCCCAGAGATAGCCTTCGAGATAGACGATGCCGGCGGACGCGATCTCGGCCGGGTCGATGTCGGCGGGCGACAGATCCTGCGCGGCACCGAGATAGGTGTTCATGGTGCGCTCACCGTCACCGGTGACCAGAATGTAGGAGCAGCCGGTGGCGGGACCGTCCTTGGCGGCGGGCGTGTTGAAGGCGACGCCGGCTGAGCGGATGTCGTGGACGTAGAGCTTGCCGATCTGGTCGTCCTTGACCTTGCCGACATAAGCGGCGCGTGCCCCCAGGCTGCCGATGCCGACGATGGTGTTGGCGGCAGATCCCCCCGAGACTTCCGTTGCCGGGCCCATGTCCTTGTAAATGGCGGCGGCCCGCGCCTCGTCGATCAGGGACATGCTGCCCTTGGTCATGCCGTGCTTGGCCAAAAAGGCTTCGTCGGTCCTGACCAGCACGTCGAACAGCGCGTTGCCGATCCCGAGAACGTCATATTTCACGTCAGCCATTCACCTTGATCCTGTTTGGCGGATTGCGATCCCTGCGGAAATCCGCTTCCTGTCGGCCTGAAATCCAAGCTCGCGGCCTATCACGACCGGGCCTTCGCGGGCAAGCAACGGTATTATAACGACCGATGATCCGCTCCTTCCTGACAGTTTCGACGGGAACACTGGCCTCGCGCCTGCTGGGCTTTGCGCGCGATTCCATGATTGCCGCCCTGCTCGGCACCGGCGCGGTGGCCGATGCGTTTCTGGCGGCCTTCCAGCTCGTCAACGTGGTGCGACGGCTGCTCAGCGAGGGGGCACTCAATGCGGCCCTGATCCCGGCCTGGCTGCGCGTCCGTGACCGCGACGGCGAAGCAGCGGCATCCGCCCTTCGCGGGCCGCGTGCTCGGCACGGTCAGCGTCGGCCTGATTGCAATCTCCGCCGTGATTGCGCTCGTGATGCCGCTGATCATCACGATCATCGCGCCGGGCTTTCTCGGGAGCAGCACGCTCGATCTCGCCGTCGCGAATGCACGGCTGATGCTGCCCTATCTCGCCTTCGCCGGGCCCGTCACGGTGCTGATGGGACTGCTCAACGCGCAAGCGCGCTTTGCGCTGACCGCCTTCTCGCCGCTGCTGTTCAATATCGCGTTGATCGCCGCGATCGCCGCTCTCCTCGTCGGGCATGCCGACGCGACCTTCGCGGCATGGATGCTGGCGGCCACCGTCGGCATCGCCGGCCTGCTGCAACTGTTGATGCTGCTGTCGCAGCGGAGCGGACGCCTCGCGACGCCGTTGCGCGTGAGTTTCGACAAGGAGATGCGCGGCTTCTTCGCCAAGGCCGTTCCCGGCATGATCGCAAGCTCGGGCCCGCAATGGCTGATGGTCGCCGGCGCGATCATCGCCTCCGCCACGCCCTCTGCCGTCTCCTGGCTGTATTTCGCCAACCGCCTGATCGAGCTGCCGCTCGGCATCGTCGGCGTCGCCATGGGCACGGTGCTGGTGCCGGAGCTGACGCGCGCCGTCGGAAGCGGCGACCGCGAGGCGGTGGCGCATGCGGAGTCGCGCGCGCTGGAGCTTGCGACCGGGCTCGCGCTGCCGGCGACGCTCGGCCTGATCGTGCTGGCCGAGCCGATCGTGCGGCTGCTGTTCGAGCATGGCGCCTTCGGCGCGGACGACAGCACCGCAACGGCGCATGCATTGATGTTTCTGGCGCTCGGCCTGCCGGCCCACGTGCTGATCAAGGCACTGTCGCCGGCCTTCTATGCCCGCAGCGACACCATGACGCCGCTGCTGGCCACCGCCAAAGGTTTTGTGGTCGCGGTCGCGCTCGCCGTCCTGCTCGGCCATGTCTTCGGCGCCAGTGGGATCGCGGCGAGCATCGCGGCCGGCGCCTGGAGCAGCGCGATCTCACTGCTCCGGAAGGGCACCAGCGAGTTCGGCTTCTCGGTCGACGATGCCGCGCGAAAACGGCTGCCGCGGATCGTGCTCGCCGCGGCCGCGATGGGTGCCCTGCTCTGGCTGTCCGCGGATCTGATGCCCGCCGAGGCGCACGGCCTCATCCGCTTCATCGTGCTGGGCGTGCAGATCGGGGCTGGAATCGCCGTCTATGGCCTGCTGCTGCAAACGCTCGGCGCCACCTCCTGGCGCGAGGCCGCTGCCGCCTTGAAGCGGCCCGCCTAACCCGGCTCCGGCCTGCAGTTCATCGAATTACCCTTGACGGAGCAGCGCCGCTGTTGGAAACGACGGCCAAATACCTTTGGGAAGGCTGACCATGCCATTCGTTGAACGGGTCTTTTCGGGCGTCCAGCCGACGGGCAATCTGCACCTCGGCAATTATCTCGGCGCGATCGTCAACTTCGTGAAGATGCAGGAAACCCACAACTGCATCTATTGCGTCGTCGACATGCACGCGATCACGCAAGGCGTCGATGTCTGGGGCGGACCGGCCGAGCTCGCGCGCAACACCCGCGAGGTGACGGCGGCGTTCATCGCCAGCGGCATCGACCCGAAGAAGCACATCGTGTTCAACCAGAGCCAGGTCTCGGGACACGCCGAGCTCGCCTGGATCTTCAACTGCGTCGCGCGCATGGGCTGGCTTGGCCGCATGACCCAGTTCAAAGAAAAGGCCGGCAAGGACCGCGAGAACGCGTCCGTGGGTCTGTTCGACTATCCCGTGCTGATGGCCGCCGACATCCTGCTGTACCGCGCCACCCACGTTCCGGTCGGCGAGGACCAGAAGCAGCATCTCGAGCTCTCGCGCGACATCGCGCAGAAGTTCAACAACGACTTCGGCGATTCCATTCGCGCACAGGGCACCAATGACGGCCTGTTCTTCCCGCTGCCGGAGCCCTTGATCACGGGCCCGGCGACGCGCGTGATGAGCTTGCGCGACGGCACCAAGAAGATGTCGAAGTCGGATGCCTCCGACAATTCGCGCATCAACCTGACCGACGACGCCGACACCATCGCGCAGAAGATCCGCAAGGCGAAGACCGATCCGGAGCCGCTGCCGACGGAAGAGAAGGGCCTGGAAGCCCGCCCCGAGGCAGACAATCTCGTCGGCATCTTCGCCGCACTCTCCGGCCGCCCCAAGGCCGACGTGCTCAGGGATTTCGGCGGCGGCCAGTTCTCCAGCTTCAAGAACGCGCTGGCGGAGCTGTGCGTCACCAAGCTCGCGCCGATCGCCGGCGAGATGAAGCGCCTCGTCGCCGACCCCGGCCATATCGACTCGATCCTGAACGAGGGTTCCGACCGGGCCCGCGCCATCGCCGACGAGACCATGAAGCTGTCGAAGGACATCGTCGGCTTCATCCGCCGGCGCTAAGGGGCGCTTCGCGAGACCGGCCGGCGCCACCGCGCCGGCCGCTTCGGCTCTCCCAAACATTGCGGGAGTGTGGCAGCATGCCGGCCGTGCACACGCCGGGACATGCATGACCAGCAAGCGACTTTGCTTCGAGCCGGGTCACAAGCCCAAATGCCTCGTCGTCGTCGACGACAGCGCCGAATGGGATCGCGCGGTCTATTACGCCAGCCGCTGGGCGATCCGGGCCGGCGGCGGCGTGGTGATGCTGCGCATCATTGAGCCCGAGGAGCAGACCCAGGAATGGCTGGGTGTCGCCGACATCATGCGCGCCGAGGCGCAGGAGGCGGCGGAGGCCGCGCTCGACCGCGCCGCCGGCAGAGCCAACGGCATCGCGGCGATCACGCCGGAACGGGTGATCCGCGAAGGCGCGGCGATGGAACAGCTGCTGGCGGTGATCGACGAGGACCCCGATATCGCCATGCTGGTGCTCGCCGCCAATCCCGGCGCGGAGGGTCCGGGACCGCTGGTCGCGCTGCTCGCGCATGCGCTCGGCACGTTCCCGGTGCCGGTGACGATCATCTCCGGCGCGCTGAGCGACCAAAGCGTGGATTCGCTGTCGTAGGTGGCTTCTTACCCTCCCCTGGAGGGGGAGGGTCGGCTCATGTCGAGCGAAGCGAGATATGAGACGGGGTGGGGTGACGGTCTCTCCACCTCGAACACTGCCCGTGGGGAGAGATCACCCCACCCCGCTCGCGCTTCGTGCGATCGACCCTCCCCCTCCAGGGGAGGGTAAGGGGAGACCAACCCTCTGATTTTTATGGACTAATATCCCAGCTCCCCTTGACCGTGCGTTGGCCGTCGCCATCTGCTAGTGGAGAGAGCACGCGCCGGCCTTGAACCGGCGACGTCTGGAGAAAACCATGTTCATTCAAACCGAAGCCACTCCCAATCCCGCTACGCTAAAATTCATTCCCGGCCGCGTCGTCGTCGACGGCAGCCCGATGGAGTTTGCGAGCCGCGAATCGGCGGCGCGTTCGCCGCTGGCCGAGAAGCTGTTCGAGGTGCCCGGCGTCACCGGCGTGTTCTATGGATCGGACTTCATCACCGTGACCAAGGCGAGCGGTGAATGGCAGCAGCTCAAGCCTGCGATTCTCGGCGCCATCATGGAGCACTACATGTCCGGCGCGCCGCTGCTCGCCGGCGGCGAAGCACACGCCGATGTCGATCTCGACGACGAGGACGAGTTCTTCGACGAGGCCGATGCCGAGACGGTCGACATGATCAAGGATCTGATCGAGACCCGTGTGCGGCCGGCGGTCGCCAATGACGGCGGCGACATTACCTTCCGCGGCTTCAAGGACGGCATCGTCTATCTCAACATGAAGGGCGCCTGCTCGGGCTGCCCGTCATCGACCGCAACGCTCCAGCACGGTATCCAGAACCTGCTCAAGCACTTCGTGCCCGACGTGGTCGAAGTCCGGCCGATGTGACGACGAAGTCGTCATTCCGGGGCGGTCCGCAGGACCGAACTCCGGCGCGCGGTTGCGCGCCTGAGAATCTCGAGATTCCGGGTCTGGCGCACCATCCCGGAATGACGGTTGTCATAGGGTGGCATATTGGGGGCCTGCAAATCGTGCGTGATGAATGGCGGATAGGCGCTCGGTTCGCTAGACTGCTCTCCATTCACCACTCGCCATTCGCTATCCCATGCTGATCCTTGCCATCGATACTGCGCTCGAGGCGTGCGCGGCAGCCGTGCTCGACACCGACGCCGGCGAGCTCCTTGCGCAGGAGCAGCTTCTCATGAAGCGCGGTCACGCCGAGGCGCTGATGCCGATGATCGCGCGGGTGATGCAGTCTGCCAATCTCGCCTTCACCTCGCTCGACCGCGTCGCCGTCACAGTCGGCCCCGGCAGTTTCACCGGCCTCCGCGTCGGCATCTCGGCGGCGCGCGGCCTTGCGCTTGCGGCGAAACGGCCGGCGGTCGGACTGACGACGCTGTCGGCCTATGCCGCCACCGTCGTCGGCCAGAGCAAACCGGCGCCCGTGATCTCTGCAATCGACGCCCGGCACGATCACGTCTATTTCCAGATCGTCGCCGGCGACGGCAGCCAGCTGGTGCGGCCGGGAATCGCGCCCATCGACGAGGCGATCGCGGCCTCGCAATTCGGCGCGCCGCATCTGGTCGGCAATGCCGCGAACATCCTCGCCGATCGCTGGCCAAAGGATATGCCGCCGCCGGTCGCGGTCGACGCGCAGCCCGCGCCCGACATCGGCTGGGTCGCATGGCTTGGCGCTGCGGCCGATCCCGAAACGAATCCGGCGCGGCCGTTCTATCTGAAGGCGCCCGACGCAAAGCCGGCCGCAACTCCGCCGCTCGCACAAGCCGCAAGCTCATGATGAGATGGCTGTCGGAATGGTGGCGCGGCGGCACGGCCGCCGTCGAGCCGGCTTCGTTGCGCGATGCCGCGCGGCTGGCGCAGCTGCACGGCGCCTCCTTCGCGCATGGCTGGGGCGAAGGCGAGTTCGAGAGCATGATGAGCGAGCGCAACACGCTCGTGCATCGGCTGCGCCTCGGCCGCAAGATCATCGGCTTTGCCGTCTCGCGGATCGGCGCGGACGAGGCGGAGATCCTCTCGGTCGCGGTCGACCAGGCCCATCGCGGCCGCGGCCTGTCCCGCACGCTGCTGATGACCCATCTCGGCCATCTCGCGGGGCGCGGCGTACGCACGATATTTCTCGAAGTTGAGGAAAATAACCAGCCGGCGCGGCGACTGTACGACCGGGCCGGATTCATGGTGGTCGGACGCCGCGAACGCTACTATAAGCAGCCGAACGGGGAACAATTGAACGCCCTTCTGATGCGACGTGACTTGTCGTAACATCGATGGCAGAAAGCGCCCCGTCAGGCAGACAAATCATGACCGCACTGAAACCCTCTTCCGCATCCAAGGCGTCCGGCATCGAGGCGCGCTGTGCCGCCACCGGCATGCGCATGACCGAGCAGCGCCGCGTCATCGCCCGCGTGCTCGCGGAGGCAGTCGACCATCCCGACGTCGAGGAATTGTACCGGCGCTGCGTTGCCCGTCGACGACAAGATCTCGATCTCGACCGTGTATCGCACCGTCAAGCTGTTCGAGGATGCCGGTATCATCGAACGCCATGATTTTCGCGAGGGCCGCGCGCGCTACGAGACGATGCGCGACAGCCACCACGATCATCTCATCAATCTGCGCGACGGCAAGGTGATCGAATTCACCTCCGAAGAGATCGAGAAGCTTCAGGCGGAGATCGCCCGCAAGCTCGGCTACAAGCTGGTCGATCACCGGCTCGAGCTCTATTGCGTCCCGCTCGACGACGACAAGCCGACGTCTTAAGTTTCGTGCCGATAGACCTCATCATCTTCGATTGCGACGGCGTGCTCGTGGACAGCGAGGTGATCTCCTGTCGCGCGCATGCGGATGTGCTGACCCGGCACGGCTATCCGATCACGTCGGAGCAGGTGTCCGAGCGCTTCCTTGGCCGCTCTACAAAACAGGCCAACCTCGAGATCGAAACCGAACTCGGCCGCAAGCTGCCCGAGGCCTATCACGGCGATCTGCAGGACGAGCTGTTTCGCGCATTCGAAGCCGACCTCGAAGCCATCCGCGGCATCCACGACGTGCTCGACATCGTGACGCAGCGCGTCTGCGTTGCCTCGAGCGGCTCGCATTCACGCATGCGGGTGAGTCTCGGAAGCACGGGGCTCTATGAGCGCCTGACGCCGAACATCTTCTCGGCCTCGCAGGTGAAGAACGGCAAGCCGGCGCCGGACCTGTTCCAGTTCGCCGCCAGGGAAATGGGCGTGCCGCCCGAGCGCTGCGTCGTCATCGAGGACAGCCTGGCCGGCATCGCCGGGGCGCGGGCAGCCGGTATGATCGTGTTCGGCTTTTGCGGCGGCAGCCATTGCGCGGACGGCCATGCCGAGACCCTGCGGCAGGCGGGCGCCAACCTGACCTTTTCCGACATGCATGAGCTCCCGGAGCTGGTCCGGCGGGTCGAGGCAAAGGCCTTGGCGGGCTGATTCCATCCCCTCGCAGTCATTCCGGGGCACGCGCAGGCGCGCGTGAACCCGGAATCCAGAGGAATTAGCGCGAGATTCCGGGTTCGCGACTGCGTCGCGCCCCGGAATGACGGGGTTCAGCCCCCCATTTGCTGGATTTTCGCCCCTCCAACCTATATCTGAGGGCCGTCCTCCACCGCCATTTTCGGGTTCCATGACGCCGCCGCGCAAGCTGCACATCAAATCATATGGCTGCCAGATGAACGTCTACGATGCCCAGCGCATGGTGGATACGCTGGCTCCGGAAGGATTCGTCGAGACGGCGAGCGCGGAGGACGCCGACCTCGTCATCCTCAACACCTGCCATATCCGCGAGAAGGCCTCCGAAAAGGTCTATTCCGAGCTCGGGCGGCTGCGCGTCGCCAAGGACGAGGCCGCGCGCGGGGGCCGCGCGATGCAGATCGCGGTCGCCGGCTGCGTGGCGCAGGCCGAGGGCGAGGAGATCGTGCGCCGGGCGCCGGTGGTCGACGTCGTGGTGGGACCGCAGAGCTATCATCATCTGCCGGAGCTCTTGAAGCGTGCCGGCAACGAAGGCCGCGCCATCGAGACCGAATTTCCGGCCGAGGACAAGTTCGGCTTCCTGGCCCAGCCGAAGCCCGCCGCGATCCGCGCGCGCGGCATTTCCGCCTTCGTCACCGTGCAGGAAGGTTGCGACAAGTTCTGCACCTTCTGCGTCGTGCCCTATACGCGGGGCTCGGAAGTCTCTCGCCCCGTGGCGAAGATCGTCGACGACGTGAAGCGGCTCGCCGACAATGGCGTGCGCGAGCTCACCTTGATCGGGCAGAACGTGAACGCCTATCACGGCGAGGGGCCGGACGGAAAAACCTGGCCGCTCGGCCGGTTGCTCGAGCATCTGGCGGCGATTCCGGGGATCGCGCGGCTGCGCTATTCGACCAGCCACCCCCGCGACGTCGATGACAGCCTGATCGCGGCCCATCGCGATCTCGATGCCCTGATGCCGTTCGTGCACCTGCCGGTGCAGTCCGGCTCGGACCGGATTCTCGCCGCCATGAACCGGAAACATACCGCCGATGATTATCGGCGTGTCATCGACCGTTTCCGTACCGCGCGCCAAGACATTGCTTTTTCATCAGATTTTATCGTCGGCTTCCCCGGTGAAAACGAGCAAGATTTTCTCGCCACCCTCGCGCTTGTCACGCAAATCGGCTACGCTGCGGCTTATTCGTTCAAATACTCCGCCCGGCCGGGAACGCCGGCCGCGGACATGCAGGAGACGGTGTCCCCCGCCGAGATGGACCAGCGATTGGAGCGGCTCCAGGAACTGATCGACAGCCAGCAATCGGCCTTCAACAAGGCTGCGATTGGCTCAACGGTCGACGTGCTGTTCGAGCGTCCGGCGCGCAAGGATGGCCAGATCGTCGGCCGCACCGCTTTTCTCCAGCCCGCGCATGTGATGGCCTCGCCCGACATCATCGGACAAATCCTGCCTGTCAGGATCGACAGCCTCGAGCGCTACAGCTTTCTCGGCGAGCTCGCCACAACGCACACCGCGCGCGAGCCCGTTTTATCGCAAGCCACTGGAGCCTGAACCCTTGCCAAAAAGCGCATCGGATTCGTCTTCTATCGCTCCCAGCCGCAAATTTGACCGCGACATGCAAGTTCCGCCCGAAACCCAGGTCGTCATCGATTTCGACGACAACCGCGCCGCTTCCGCCCTGGTCGGCCCCTATGGCCAGAACCTTGCGCAGATCGAGCGACGCCTGGGCGTCATCGTCGATTCCAAGGGCAACCACATCACCATCGGCGGCACGCGGGACGGCTGCGACGCCGCGCGCCGTGTGCTGGAGATGCTCTACGCGCAGGCCCTGAAGGGGCAGGACCTCGACCAGGGCGAGGTCGAAGGCTCGATCCGCGCCGTGATCGCGCAGGGCTCGCTGTTCGAGTTCGATGCCAAGTCGGCGAAATCGACCTTCGACAGCATCAACCTGCGCAAGCGCCCGGTGCGCGCGCGTACCGCCGCGCAGGACTCCTACATCCGCGCGCTGAAGCGCCACGAGCTGGTGTTCGGCATCGGCCCCGCCGGTACCGGCAAGACCTGGCTCGCGGTCGCGCATGCCGCGCAGCTGTTCGAGCGCAAGGAGGTCGACAAGATCATCCTGTCGCGCCCGGCGGTGGAAGCCGGCGAGCGCCTCGGCTTCTTGCCCGGCGATCTCCGCGAGAAGGTCGATCCTTATCTCCGCCCGATCTACGACGCGCTCTACGACCTCATGGATGCGCGCATCGTCGAGCGCGCGCTGCAGACCGGCGAGATCGAGATCGCGCCGCTCGCCTTCATGCGCGGCCGCACGCTCACCAATGCCGCCATCATCCTGGACGAAGCGCAGAACACCACGTCGATGCAGATGAAGATGTTCCTGACGCGTTTGGGCGAGAACAGCCGCATGATCGTGACGGGCGATCCCTCGCAGATCGACCTGCCGAACGGCCAGACCTCGGGTCTTGCCGAGGCAACGCGCCTCCTGAGCGGCGTCGAGGGCATTGCACAAGTTCATTTCAAAGCCGAGGACGTGATCCGCCACGAGCTCGTGGCGCGGATCGTCGCCGCCTATGAAGGTTCGCCGCAGCGGCCGGCCGCCGATAAATCCTGACGGGACAACAACCGGATCATACGGACGCGGACACGGCGCCTTATCGTTCCGAACAAAGACAATGTCACATCCGAACCTTCCCATGACCGAGGTCCTCGTCGTCGCCGATTGCTGGCAGCGCGAGCCCGATTCCGAAGCCGTGATCCAGCGCGCGGTCGCCGCCGCCGCCGAGAGCGTCGACGAAGATGTTGCCGACGCGGAAGTGGCGGTGATGCTGACCGATGATGCCGGCATCCGCACCCTCAACAGCAACTGGCGCGGCATCGACAAGCCGACCAACGTGCTGTCGTTTCCCGCGCTCCAGCCGGAAGGCGAATGGAAGGAAGGCGATGCGCCGCGCATGCTCGGCGACATCGCGATCGCCTACGAGACCATGCGGCGCGAGGCGGACGAGGAGCACAAACCGTTCGACCATCATTTGAGCCACCTCGCCGTGCACGGCTTCCTGCACCTGATCGGCTACGACCACGAGAACGACGACGACGCCGAGGAGATGGAAGCGCTGGAAACTGAGATCCTCGCCCATCTCGGCATCCCCGACCCCTATGCCGACCGCCCGGGGACGCACTGAGATGCCCGACTCCGAGCCTACCCACGACAATCCTCGCAACACGCCCAACCTGCCGGCCGTGGTGACGCCCGGCGAGGTGCTGCGCCCGACCGCCGAAAGCTGGTTGCTGCGCGCGATCCGCACGCTGTTCGGCTGGAAGGCGGGATCGGTGCGCGACGATCTCCAGGTCGTGCTCGACGCCACGACGCCCGACGACACCGGCTTCTCCGCCGTCGAGCGCACCATGCTGCGCAACATCCTCGGCTTGCACGAGCGCCGCATCGCCGACGTCATGGTGCATCGCGCCGACATCATCGCGGTGAAGCGCGACATTCCGCTCGGCGAATTGATGGACCGCTTCGAGAGCGCCGGCCATTCCCGCCTCGTCGTCTACAACGAGACGCTCGACGATCCCGTCGGCATTGTCCACATCCGCGACCTGCTCGCCTTCATGACCGCGCGGGCGCGCGTGCCGGAAGCCACCAAGACCAAGCGCAAGAAACCGCTGCCGGCCGGCCTCGACCTGCGCGCGGTCGATCTCGCGATGCCGCTCGAGGACGCGCGCATCATCCGCAAGCTGCTCTACGTGCCGCCGTCGATGCGGGCGATCGACCTGCTCGCGCAGATGCAGGCGACGCGCATCCACCTTGCGCTGGTCGTCGACGAATATGGCGGCAGTGACGGACTGGTCTCGATCGAGGACATCGTCGAGCAGATCGTCGGCGAGATCGACGACGAGCACGACAGCGACGAGCCGCCCTCGATCGTGCGGCTGCCGGACAACGCCTTCATCGCCGACGCCCGCGCCAGCCTCGACGACGTCCGCACCGTGATCGGCGCGGACTTCGTCACCGGCGAGGCCGGTGAGGAGGTCGAGACGCTGGGCGGCTATCTCGTCAGCTTCGTCGGACGCCTGCCGGTGCGCGGCGAGGTGATCTCGGGTCCCGGCAATTACGAGGTCGAGGTGCTCGATGCCGATCCGCGCCGCGTCAAGCGGCTGCGCATCTCGACGCGGAAGGAACGTCCGGCGCCGCGTACCCAGCGCGAGAGCCGGCGCCGCGAGGCCGCGCCGGAGAGCAGCCCGCCGCCGGCCAGTGACACGCCGACCCCGCCGCCGAGCGACGGGACCGGCCCTCAGTGAGCGTGTTGCAGCGGCTTCGGCAGATCGCGCTTGCCATCATCCTCGCCTGGGGATGGAAGCGCGCCGTCATCGCCATGGCCGCCGGCGCGCTGTCGGTGCTGGCGCTGGCGCCGTTCAATTTCTTTCCAGTGCTGTTCGTCACCTTCCCGGTGCTGGTCTGGCTGATCGACGGCACCGGCGGCGGACGATATGGCGGCCTCCCCGCCGCGGCGCTGACCGGCTACTGGTTCGGGCTCGGCTATTTCGTCCCCGGCCTCTACTGGATCGGTTATGCCTTCTTCGTCGAAGCCGACATCTTCGCCTGGCTGACGCCGTTCGCCGTGCTGGGCCTGCCGGCCTATCTCTCCATCTTCACGGCGATCGGATTTGCGCTGGCGCGCCTGCTCTGGACCAAGAACGCCACGCGCGTGCTTGCGCTCGCGGCAAGCCTCACCATCGCCGAATGGCTGCGCGGTCACGCGCTGACCGGCTTTCCCTGGAACGCGTTCGGCTATGCGCTGTCCGAGCCGCTGCCGCTGGCGCAGACCGCCTCGCTGATCGGCCTGTGGGGCATGACCTTCCTGACGGTTGCGATCTTTGCCAGCCCTGCGACGCTGATCGACCGCACGTCCGATCGCCGCGTGGCGTGGCGCGCACCGGCCGCAGCGATCGCGCTTCTGATCGTCATGAGCATCTTCGGCGCGATCCGCCTGTCGCTGCATCCGACCACGATGGTGTCAGGCGCCAAGCTGCGCCTGATGCAACCGAACCTGCAGCAGGACGCGAAGTTCAACTACGCCGCCAAGGCGGAGGTGATGAAGAAATACCTCGCGCTGTCGGACCGCGCCTCCGGGCCGCAATCGACCGGCGTGCGCGATGCCACCATCCTGATCTGGCCGGAATCCGCCTTCCCGTTCTTCCTCACTCGCGAAGCCGACGCGATGGCGCAAATCGCCGATCTGTTGCCGAAGGGCACGGTGCTGATCACGGGTTCAGTGCGCGCGCCCGACCTGCCGCGTGGAACGCCGATCACGCGCGCCTACAATTCGATCTACGTGATCGATCACGACGGCAGCGTGCTCGCGGTCTACGACAAGCTGCATCTGGTGCCGTTCGGAGAATTTCTTCCCTATCAGGAGCTGATGGAGAAGCTCGGTTTCGAGCAGCTGACGCGTGTGCGCGGCGGCTTCATCGCCGGCAGCGTGCGGCATGCGCTGCCGGTCGCCGGCGCACCATCGGCGCTGCCGCTGATCTGCTATGAGGCCATCTTTCCCGGTGAGGTGGCAGGACGCAACGAACGTCCGGGTTGGATCGTCAACCTCACCAATGACGGCTGGTTCGGCATCTCGACTGGCCCCTATCAGCATCTGGAGCAGGCGCGCATGCGCGCGATCGAGCTCGGATTGCCGCTGGTCCGCTCCGCCAATACCGGCATCTCCGCGGTGATCGATCCGGTCGGACGAACCGTCGCCAGCCTCGGTCTCGGCATCGAAGGCATTTTGGATGCAAGCCTGCCCGTTGCAATACCGCCGACCGTCTACGCGCAACTGGGCGATGTGCCCGCGGCCATGCTCGTCGCGCTCGGCGTGATACTCGCAGTCCGCCGGCGTGTTGCCAAACGGCACCCCTGATCGCGCCGTCGCCAGCGAGGCGGCCGGAATCCTTTGACAACCGTAGTCCCACGGTTGACAGATTGCAGGCGGGTTCCTCATTCTGCACCCGCTGCGAAAGACAGTGGGCATTGCTAAATTTCTCCGCAATGTTTCCCAATAACAGGGTTTGATTTTTACGCTGCTGGCACCTGGGGCATTCTGGTCGATTGCGCTGAGGGTGGTGTTTGGAGGCTGAGGAAATGTCGAAAGCGCCCAACCCTGTTGACAAATATGTCGGCAGCCGCGTGCGCATGCGCCGCATCATGTTGGGCATGAGCCAGGAAAAGCTCGGTGAAGCTTTGGGCCTGACGTTCCAGCAGATCCAGAAATACGAGAAGGGCACGAACAGGGTCGGCGCGAGCCGCATCCAGCAAATTGCCGAGATTCTCCAGGTGCCGGTGTCGTTCCTGTTCGAGGGCGGCCCGAGCGGCGTGGCCGGCCCGGACGGCTTCGCTGAAGGTGCTTCGCCCTCTTATGTTTCCGACTTCCTCGCGACCTCCGAAGGTCTCGCTCTGACCAAGGCGTTCACCCGCATCACCGATTCGAAGATGCGCCGCTCGATCGTCGATCTCGTCGAGCAGATCGCGGCCCGCGAAGGCCCCGACAAGCGCTGAGGCGCCCCAGCCCGATCCGATTTGAGGCTGCGCCAAATCTGGCCTATGTCGTCATTTGCGGCCGCGCGTTGACGCGCTTCCTCCCGAATGATGCGATTCAAAGGCATAGATGCGCCCATGACGAACTCCAACTGGTTCGATACCCAAACTATTCTCGACGGCATCCGGCGCTGGGTGGAGATCGAGACGCCGACAGAGGCGCCTGAGCAGGTCAACAAACTCGTGTCGCTGGTCGCGGATCAACACCGCGATCTGCCCGTCACGCTCGAGCGCGTCGCCGGCGTCGACGGCTGCGGCGATCATCTGCTGGCCCGCTCGACCTGGGGGCGGGAGCAGCCGGGCATCCTGGTGCTGAGTCACCTCGATACGGTTCATCCGCTGGGCTTCATCGAGCGCCTGCCGTTCAAGGTCGAAGGCGACAGCGCGTTCGGTCCCGGCATCTACGACATGAAGGGCGGCGCCTACATCGCCCATCACGCCTTCGCCGCGCTCTGCGCCGACGGCAAGCGTCCGCCGCTCGGCATCACCCACATGTTCACCTCCGACGAGGAGATCGGCAGCCCCACCTCGCGCGCGTTGATCGAGCAGGAAGGACGCAAGGCCAAATACGTGCTGGTGACGGAGCCGGCGCGCGACGGCGGCAAGATCGTCACCGGACGCAAGGGCGTCGGACGCTTCGAGGTGTTCATCAAGGGCGTGCCGGCGCATGCCGGCTCGCGGCCCGAGGACGGCCGCAGCGCCATCCGCGAGCTCGCCAACATCATCCACGCACTGGAGGGAATGAACGACCTGAAGCGCGGCGTCACCGTCAATGTCGGCGTGGTGCGCGGCGGCACGCGCCCCAACGTGACACCGGAAGAGGCCTATGCCGAAATCGACCTGCGCGTTCCGAGCTTCACCGACGCGGACGAATTCGTCGGCAAGATCCTCGGGCTGAAATCGAAGACGGACGGCGTCACCGTCACGGTCACGGGCGAGCTCAATCGTCCGCCTTACGAGAAGGGCAATGCAGGCGCCTCGCTCTACGAGCATGCCAGGACGCTCGCCACCGAGATCGGCTTCGAGCTGATCGACACCTATACTGGCGGCGGCTCGGACGGCAATTTCACCGCTCCCCACACCGCCACGCTCGACGGGCTCGGCGTCGACGGCAAGGGCGCACACACCCATTATGAGCAGCTTTATGTCTCCTCGCTCGAACCGCGCGCGCGGCTGCTCTATCGCCTGTATCAGACGCTGCGATGAGCGAGCGCAAGTCAGATCCCGATCGCGACGACAGCGAGCGCGCCTTCTTCGGAAGGCGCAAGGGCCACAAGCTCAGGCAGCACCAGGCCGAGCTGATCGATCATCTGCTGCCGCATCTTGCGCTCGACATCGATCGTGAGGCGCCGGCGGATGCAAGCGAGATCTTCGATCCTGAAGCGGATGACGTGCGGCTCGAGATCGGCTTCGGCGGCGGCGAACATCTCGCGGCCGAGGCGCAGGCTTTCGCCACCACCGGCTTCATCGGCTGCGAGCCCTATGTCAACGGCATGGCAAAAATCCTCGCGCAGATCGAGGCGGCCAACATCGGCAACATCCGCCTGTTCGCCGGCGACGCCGCCGAGCTGGTGGCGTGGCTGCCGAAGGCCTCGCTGTCGCGGATCGACCTGATCCATCCGGATCCCTGGCCGAAGCGGCGGCACTGGAAGCGGCGCTTCGTCCAGGACAGGACGATCGCCGCAATGGCGCGCGTGCTGAAGCCGGGCGGCGAATTCCGCTTCGTTTGCGATATCGACGATTACTGCGCCTGGACGCTGTCGCATCTTGCGCGCTCGCCGGATTTCGTCTGGCTCGCGGAACGCGCCGACGATTTCCGGCAACCATGGGCCGGCTACACCATGACGCGCTACGGCCGGAAGGCGGCGCGCGAAGGCCGCAAGGCGGCTTACTTGCGGTTCAGGCGGAAATGATTTGTCGTTCCGGGGCGTGCGAAGCGCGAACCCAGAACCTCGAGGTTCTCAGGTGCGCAATTGCGCACCATAGTTCGATGCTGCGCATCGCCCCGGAACGACAGAATCTTAGATCGTCTGCCGGTTGCGCCAGAAATTGACGACGCGCTCGGCCGTCGTCGGCATCAGGCGCGTGAAGTTCACGCGCGCCTGCTCGAGATCGGCATCGGCCGGCATGCGATTCGGGCCGTACCACATCAGGATGAGCGCACGCACCGTGGGCCAGCCCAGATTCAGCAACCGCCCCAGGATCAGGATCGGATCATAACGGTCGCCCGCGATCAGACGGTCGAGGATCGAGATGCGGATGCCGGCCATCGCCGAGAGCGAGGCGATCGATTCCTCGTATTTGTGCGCCTTGGCGAAGCCAAGCAGCGCGCTCTCGCCGAGATGGCCCTCGCGATGCAAGGTGAGCACCGTGCGCTGGGCCGCGGAGAAATCGCGTCGCGGCCCCGGCGGCAGCGCAGCCTCTTCGATCGCCGCCATCGCACGCTTGATCTCGACCTGGCGCACAGGATTGACCACGGTGGAGAGACGGCGGCGGATGACGTCGAGCGTGCCATCGAGAAGCTGTTTCAGGTGCTCGCCGGAGAGATCGGTGCGCTGGCCGATCTTGAGCGTCAGCACGCCGTCCTGCGCGGAACGCTTGATTAGCTCGGAATAGCTGGCAGGCGAAAACACTGCACCGGCATTGCCCGCGGCGCGGCGCACGACATCGCGATCGCCGCGCTCGACCAGCACGTCGGTGACGACGGCCGGCAAGACGGGGCGTTCCGTCATCGCGAGCAGATGACCCTGCCCCTTCAGACGCGCGATCTCGACCAGCGCGGCCTCGTCGAGCACGGGCGAGCGGCGCAGCACGGGGCCTGCGACCATGATCTCGTTTTCGCGCGCCAGCTGATTCACCAGATGCGGCGGCGCATTGTTCAGGCGCGAGAAGCGCTCGGCGAGATCGACGCGCGAGGCAAGCTCGGCATGCGGGACAAGATCGATCAGGAGATTGTCGAAGAGATCGATGAGCTCGGGACGGAGTCTCGCGGGATCCTGGAAGTAAAGGTTGGCGATGGCGCGCGCGATCTCACCGCGACGGCGGGGGTCGCCGCGTTTGACGATATCGTCCAGTCCGGGAATGAGCGACGTGGCAGCGGTCATGAAAACACAAACTCGTACAGGGCACGCCGCGGGTGCGCCCTCGGTCCAAGCCGCCCCACAATCAAGGAATTTAGGCCTCGGAAATGAAGGAAGCGTTGCGCGGGGAGCCGCGAATCGGGCGCAAAAAGCCTCATCCGGCCTCCGATGGGCCTTGTCCGGGAGGGCGGAAAGGGCTATATCAGCGCCAATTCATCTTCTCATACGATCCGCGTAGTGAGAGTGGGCCCGAAAGGACCCGCTCTTTTTTATTACCTGAACGCGGGTTGGCGGAAGATCCGGCCCGACGCGCTGTCGGGAGAGTTCCGAAGCGGGCTTTGAAGTCTTAACCAAGCCTTAACCCAAGCGTTAACCAACGAGCGCCTTGACCGCTGATATGACCGAACCGAACACTGGTTCCACCGATGCCGAACTGCTGGCCGAGCCGAGGCTCGTAGTCGAGCCGGGCGTGGCGGCACGGGTGTCTGCGGTCGCGGCTCCCGTGCTCGAGGGCATGGGTTACCGCCTGGTCCGGATCCGCATCTCCGGGGAAGCCGGCTGTACCGTGCAGATCATGGCCGAACGGCCGGACGGTTCGATGCAGCTCGAGGATTGCGAGGCAATCTCGCGGGCGCTGTCGCCCGTGCTCGATGTCGCCGACCCCATCGACCGCGCCTACCGGCTGGAGATCTCCTCGCCGGGAATCGACCGCCCCCTGGTGCGGCGCTCCGACTTCGAGCGTTATTCCGGCCATCTGGTGAAGGTCGAGATGGCGGTCGCCCACGAGGGACGCAAGCGGTTCCGCGGCACGCTCGGTGCCGTCGAAGGCGACGGCGTCCATCTGCATCGCGACGACGTCAAGGCGGGTGACGATGCCGACGTTCTCCTGACCATGGAGGATATCGGCGAGGCCCGGCTGGTGCTGACCGACGAGCTGATCGCCGAATCCATGCGCCGCGGCAAGGCCGAAGAGCGCCAGATGCGCAGGGATCTCGGCCTCGCGCCGCCGCAGGCGCCGCACGCGAAAATCAGCGAAAAAACCACCAAGAACACCAAGCCGAAAAAGAAGCCGGCCCCGACCAATACCAAGAAACATCGCCTTGCCGCCGAACGCGCGCGGCGCGGCGAGATCGAGCCTGACCAAGGAGACTAGCCATGGCAGTCAGCGCCAATCGACTTGAATTGCTTCAGATCGCCGATGCCGTTGCCCGCGAGAAATCGATCGACCGCGGCATTGTCATCGCGGCGATGGAAGACGCCATCGCCAAGGCTGCGCGGGCCCGTTACGGCAGCGAGACTGACGTTCACGCCGAGATCGACCCCAAGAAGGGCGAGCTGCGGCTGTCGCGGCACATGCTGGTCGTCGACAAGGTCGAGAATCACTCCAACCAGATCTCGCTGGTGGACGCGCAGCGCGCCAATCCCGGTGCCCAGGTCGGCGACACCATCGCCGACACCCTGCCGCCGCTGGAATATGGCCGCATCGCCGCGCAGTCGGCCAAGCAGGTCATCGTGCAGAAGGTGCGCGAGGCCGAGCGCGACCGGCAGTACCAGGAATTCAAGGATCGCATCGGCGACATCGTCAACGGCGTCGTCAAGCGCGTCGAATATGGCAGCGTGATCGTCGATCTCGGCCGTGGTGAAGCCATCATCCGCCGCGACGAGATGCTGCCGCGCGAAGTGTTCCGCAACGGCGACCGCGTCCGCGCCTACATCTTCGACGTCCGCCGCGAAACCCGCGGCCCGCAGATCTTCCTGTCCCGCACCCATCCGCAGTTCATGGCGAAGCTGTTCGCGCAGGAAGTCCCCGAGATCTATGACGGCATCGTCGAGATCAAGGCGGTGGCCCGCGATCCCGGCTCGCGCGCGAAAATCGGCGTGATTTCCCGGGATTCCTCGGTGGATCCGGTTGGCGCCTGCGTCGGTATGCGCGGCTCGCGCGTGCAGGCCGTGGTGAACGAGCTGCAGGGCGAGAAGATCGACATCATTCCCTGGTCGCCCGACATCGCGACCTTCGTGGTCAACGCGCTGGCGCCGGCCGAAGTCTCCAAGGTCGTCATCGACGAAGACCGCGAACGCATCGAGGTCGTCGTCCCCGACACCAACAACCAGCTCTCGCTGGCGATCGGCCGCCGCGGCCAGAACGTGCGTCTGGCCTCGCAGCTCACCGGCTGGGACATCGACATCCTGACCGAGCAGGAGGAATCGGAGCGCCGCCAGGCCGACTTCGAGAATTCCACCCGCGTATTCATGGAATCGCTCAACGTCGATGAGGTGGTCGGCCAGCTGCTGGCGTCCGAAGGCTTCACCTCGGTCGAGGAACTCGCGATGGTGGACGTCAAGGAGCTCGCCGGCATCGAAGGTTTCGACGAGGAGACCGCGCAGGAGCTCCAGAACCGCGCCCGCGAATATCTTGAGCAGCAGGAAGCCGAGCTCGAGGCAAGGCGCAAGGAGCTCGGCGTCGAGGACGCCCTCAAGGACGTGCCCGGCGTCACCTCGAAGATGCTGGTGAAGTTCGGCGAGAACGACATCAAGACCGTCGACGACCTCGCCGGCTGCGCCACCGACGATCTGGTCGGCTGGACCGAGCGCAAGGAAGGCGGCGAGCAGACCAAATATCCGGGCGCGCTCGACGGTATCGACATCTCCCATGACGATGCCGAGGCGATGATCATGCAGGCCCGCGTCAAGGCCGGCTGGATCACCGAGGCCGATCTCGCCAAGCCCGCTGAAGAGGCTGAAGCGACCGAAGATCAGCCGGCTTAAGGGCGACGGAGGATGTCGCCCGGATGCTCGCCAGCACTGACAGCGAACTCGATCATGGGCCGCGGACCGAAAGGTCCGCGACCATGCGGATGTGCGCGGTCAGCCGGCAGGTCCGGCCGATCGACGAGCTGATCCGCTTCGTCGTCTCGCCACAAGGCGACATAGTTCCCGATCTCAAGCGCAAGCTGCCCGGACGCGGCATGTGGGTCACCGCCTCGCGCGAGGTGGTTGCGGAAGCCGTGCGGCGTCACCAATTTAACAAAGCCTTCAAGCGCGAGCTGCGCGTTCCCCAGACGCTTCCCGCCGACATTGAGGCGCTCCTCGTCAGGAGCGTGACGGAAGCCCTTGGGATCGCCGCCAAGGCGGGCCAGGTCGTGGCCGGCTTCGGCAAGGTCGAGAGCGCCCTGCGGGAAGGCACGGCCGAGGTCCTGATCCACGCCAGTGACGGGGCTGCGGACGGAATCCGCAAATTGGACATGCTGGCGCGTCAAAATGCCGGAAATCGCGGCGCCAAGCCGCAGATTCCCGTCGTCACCGCACTGAAATCGTTAGAATTGGATTTGGCACTGACCCGGTCAAATGTGATACATGCTGCGCTGCTCGCGGGCCCGGCGAGCAGGTCATTCCTGTCACGTAGCCAGATGCTGGTCCGATACCGGATGGCGGACGATGACAAGACTGCCGAAAAGCACGGCCAGGATTTCTGAGAGACACCGACGAACCGATCTGACGGTGCGGCAACGCACAACACTGATAAATCAGGATTAGGACTGCTGAATGGTTGATACCAAGACCCCTGGCGACAAGAAGCTGAGCGTTCCGAGCAAGACGCTATCGCTCAAGCCGCGCGTCGAAACGGGCACCGTGCGCCAGAGCTTCAGCCATGGCCGCAGCAAGCAGGTCGTGGTCGAGAAGCGCGGCAAGCGCCGGATCGACGGAACCCCTGAGCCGCAGGCTGCCGAGGTTGCGAAGCCCGCACCGGCCGCCCCAGCGCCTGCTCCGGCCCGTCCGGCACCGCCGCGCAATGCCGGCTCCGGCGTCGTGCTGCGCACGCTGACAGAGGACGAACGTTCCGCCCGCGCCAGCGCGCTGGCCGATGCCAAGGTGCGCGAAGTCGAAGAGCGCCGCCAGGCCGAGGAAGAGGCCCAGCGCCGCGCCGTCCGCGAAGCGGCCGAACGCGCCGAGCGCGAAGCCGCCGAATCCCGCCGCAAGGCCGAGGAAGAGCGCCACCGTCACGAGGACGAAGCCAAGCGCAAGGCCGAGACCGAGGCCAAGAAGCGTTTTGGCGAGGGCGAGCAGCCGCAATCTGCTCCGCGCCCTGCAACTGCGGCCCCGGCCGCTCCTGCGCCGCGGCCCGGCGCCCCCGCAGCGCGCCCCGGAACCACCACGACGGCTCGCCCGGGAACCACGACAGCACGCCCCGGAACGACCACGCCACGGCCGGCCGGCGGGCCGGTGGGCCGCGCGCCCGCGGTCGCGGCCGGACCCGACGAGGATGATGGTCCGCGCCAGATCCGTCGCGGTCCCGGCGGCGCCGCGCGTCCTGTGGTGGCCCCCAAGCCCACCCACAAGCCCGGCCCGCAGAAGGAACGCGGCCGCCTGACGGTCGTCACCGCGCTCAATGCCGACGAGGTCCGCGAGCGCTCGATCGCCTCGTTCCGCCGCCGCACCCAGCGCCTGAAGGGCCATGCCGCGAACGAGCCGAAGGAAAAGCTCATCCGCGAGGTGGTCATTCCGGAAGCGATCACCATCCAGGAGCTCGCCAACCGCATGGCTGAGCGCGCGGTCGACGTCATCCGCATGCTGATGAAGCAGGGCGCGATGCACAAGATCACCGACGTGATCGACGCCGACACCGCGCAGCTGATCGCCGAAGAGCTCGGTCACACCGTCAAGCGCGTTGCCGCGTCCGATGTTGAAGAAGGCCTGTTCGACGCCGTCGACGATTCCAACGACACCGAGACGCGTTCGCCCGTGGTGACCGTGATGGGTCACGTCGACCACGGCAAGACCTCGCTGCTCGACGCGCTTCGTCACGCCAACGTGGTGTCCGGCGAAGCCGGCGGCATCACCCAGCATATCGGCGCCTATCAGGTGACCTCGCCCGAAACCGGCAAGAAGATCACGTTCATCGACACGCCCGGCCACGCCGCGTTCACCGCGATGCGCGCCCGCGGCGCCAAGGTCACCGACATCGTCGTGCTGGTGGTCGCGGCCGATGACGGCGTGATGCCGCAGACGGTCGAAGCCATCAATCACGCCAAGGCGGCAGGCGTGCCGATCATCGTTGCCATCAACAAGATCGACAAGCCCGATGCCAAGCCCGAGCGCGTGCGCACCGAGCTGCTCCAGCATGAGGTGCAGGTCGAATCCTTCGGCGGCGAAGTCGTCGACGTCGAGGTGTCCGCCAAGAACAAGACCAATCTCGACAAGCTGCTCGAGATGATCGCGCTGCAGGCCGAAATCCTCGACCTGAAGACCAATTCGGAGCGCCCGGCGGAAGGCACCGTGATCGAAGCCAAGCTCGATCGCGGCCGTGGTCCGGTTGCCACCGTGCTGGTCCAGCGCGGCACGCTCCGTGTCGGCGACATCATCGTCGCCGGCGCCGAGATGGGCCGCGTCCGCGCACTGATCTCGGATCAGGGCGAGACCGTGCATGAGGCAGGTCCCTCGGTTCCGGTCGAGGTGCTCGGCTTCAACGGTCCGCCGGAAGCCGGCGATCGTCTCGCCGTGGTCGAGAACGAAGCCCGCGCCCGCCAGATCACCAGCTACCGCGCGCACCAGAAGCGCGAGAACGCGGCGGCCTCGATCTCCGGCATGCGCGGCTCGCTCGAGCAGATGATGTCGCAATTGAAGACGGCGGGCCGCAAGGAATTCCCGCTGATCGTTAAGGCCGACGTGCAAGGCTCGCTGGAAGCCATCCTCGGCTCGCTGGAGAAGCTCGGCACCGACGAAGTCGCCGCCCGCATCCTGCATGCCGGCGTCGGCGGTATCTCGGAATCCGACGTGACGCTCGCCGAAGGCTTCAACGCCGCGATCATCGGCTTCTCGGTTCGTGCCAACAAGGAAGCCGCCGCGGCCGCCAAGCGCAACGGCATCGAAATCCGCTACTACAACATCATCTACGACCTCGTGGACGACGTGAAGAAGGCCATGAGCGGCCTGCTCGCGCCGACCTTGCGCGAAACCATGCTGGGCAATGCCGAGATCCTGGAGATCTTCAACATCTCCAAGGTCGGCAAGGTCGCCGGCTGCCGCGTCACCGACGGCACCGTGGAACGCGGCGCCAATGTGCGCCTGATCCGCGACAACGTCGTCGTGCACGAAGGCAAGCTGTCGACGCTGAAGCGCTTCAAGGACGAAGTGAAGGAAGTCCAGTCCGGTCAGGAATGCGGCATGGCCTTCGAGAACTATCACGACATGCGTGCCGGTGACGTCATCGAGTGTTATCGCGTGGAGACGATCCAGCGCTCCCTGTAAGTCCAAATCTTACCGAAGCGCCCGGATCTTTTTGAGCTAAAATTGCGGGAGTGCGATGGCCGGATTTTTCCGGCCATCCACGCCTCATTCGTTTCAACAGGACAAATGACAATGCTCGTGTCCCAAACGCGGGCACGACGAGGTGATTTTCGACCATGCCACGGCACCATCAGAAAAAGAGTTCCGCGCCCGGCGGCTCGCAGCGACAGTTGCGCGTCGGCGAGCAGGTTCGCCATGCGATGGCCGAGATTCTGGCGCAAGGCAACGTGCATGATGCGGACCTCGAAGGTCACATCATCACCGTGCCGGAGGTACGGATGTCGCCTGACCTGAAGCTTGCGACAGTCTACGTGATGCCGCTTGGTGGCCGCGACACCGAGATCGTCATCGCTGCGCTCGAGCGCAACAAGAAATTCCTGCGCGGCGAAGTCGCGCGGCGCGTTAACCTGAAATTTGCACCTGACATTCGTTTCCGCGTCGACGAACGATTCGACGAAGCGGAACGGATCGAGAAGCTTTTGCGAACACCTGCGGTGCAGAAGGACCTGGAACAGGATCCGGATTCGGATCGGGAAGAAGAGCAATGACGATGGACCCGGCTCACGGCACGATCGACGGCAACGACGCCGATCAGCGCGATGTGCAGAAAAATAATTTTGCGGAGATGGGCGGCAATTCTCAGCCGCATCAGGAGCCGCGCCGCGTCAACAACGATCCGCGCGCCAAGCAACAGAAGGGCAACCAGGTTCGGCGCGACCGCCGCGACGTCCACGGCTGGGTCGTGCTCGACAAGCCGATCGGCATGACCTCGACGCAGGCGGTTGCCGTGCTCAAGCGCCTGTTCAACGCCAAGCGCGCGGGACATGCCGGCACGCTCGACCCGCTCGCCTCCGGCGGCCTGCCGATCGCGCTCGGAGAGGCCACCAAGACCGTTCCCTTTGTGATGGACGGCCGCAAGCGCTACCAGTTCACCGTGTGCTGGGGCGAGGAGCGCGACACCGACGACATCGAGGGCCGGGTGACCGCGACCTCCGACCAGCGCCCGACCCGGGAAGCCATCCTGGCCCTCCTGCCCCGCTTCACCGGGGTGATCGAGCAGATCCCGCCGCGCTATTCCGCCATCAAGGTCCAGGGCGAGCGCGCCTACGACCTCGCCCGCGACGGCGAGGTCGTGGAGCTGGCCCCCCGCCCGGTCGAGATTCACCATTTAACCCTTGTAGATCAACCAGATAACGACCGGGCCGTATTCGAGGCCGAGTGCGGCAAGGGCACCTATGTCCGGGCGCTCGCCCGCGATATGGGCCGGATTCTCGGCACTTACGGCCATATTTGCGCGCTCCGGCGGACCCTGGTGGGCCCATTTGGCGAAAACGACATGATTCCGCTGGATCAGCTGGAGGCTTTGTGCGATAGAGCCGCGTCCGGCGAGGGCAGCCTCGCCGACGCGCTTTTGCCCGTTGAGACCGCGCTGGACGACATCCCGGCACTGGCCGTCACTCGGGCTGATGCGGCAAGGCTCCATCGGGGCCAAGCCGTTTTGTTGCGCGGACGGGATGCGCCCACTTGTAGCGGCACAGTCTATGTCACGGTGGCAGGCCGTCTTTTGGCGCTTGCCGAAGTTGGCAATGGCGAAATCATCCCCAAGCGTGTGTTCAACCTGACCGGCCTGACTGCCAGCCCCGGTCGCAACGAGAGAAATTGACGATGTCGATTGCCGCAGAACGCAAAGCGGAAGTCATCAAGACGAATGCCACCAAGGCCGGCGACACCGGCTCGCCCGAGGTTCAGGTCGCGATCCTGTCGGAACGCATCAACAACCTCACCAACCATTTCAAGACCCACGTGAAGGACAACCATTCGCGTCGCGGCCTCTTGAAGCTGGTCTCGACCCGCCGCTCGCTCCTCGACTACCTGAAGAAGAAGGACGAGGCGCGTTACAAGGCGCTGCTCGAGAAGCACAACATTCGTCGCTAAGAGTTCTTGCGCGCGCCACTGGCGCGCGTTTTTGCGCGTGGTTTCGAGCGAAAGCGCTTATTTGAAGGTTTTTGATCGAGGCTGCGTGCGCGTCGGATGCGGGCCGTTGACGGCCATCATCCGGGGCATGACCGAAGACCACGGTTCGGTGTTCGCGTTCGTGCCGACTGACAGCCCAGCAGCAATCCGGCGGCTGGGCACAACGGGCAAGGCGCCCGTATGACCCGAAAGGATGGACGCCATCCGACATCCAAAAACCATGGCAGGATCGCAGGACGCTGATCACCCGCTCCGATCAGCGTCCCGCAATCTTGCGCATGGTTTTTGTTTTTCGAAGCGTCCCTTCTTTCGAGAACCCATGAAAGAAGACCTCTATGTTCACTAAGCATTCAGTCGAGATCGACTGGGGCGGACGCCCTCTCAAGCTCGAAACCGGCAAGATCGCCCGTCAGGCCGACGGCGCCGTCATCGCCACCTATGGCGAGACCGTGGTGCTCGCCACCGTCGTCGCCGCGAAGGCGCCGCGCGAAGGCGTCGACTTCCTGCCGCTGACCGTCGACTACCAGGAGAAGACCTACGCCGCGGGCCGCATTCCCGGCGGCTATTTCAAGCGCGAGGGCCGTCCGACCGAGAAGGAGACGCTGGTCTCCCGCCTGATCGACCGTCCGATCCGTCCGCTGTTCGTCGACGGCTGGCGCAACGAGACCCAGGTGATCGCCACCGTGCTGTCGCACGACATGGAGAACGATCCTGATATCGTCGCGCTGGTGGCATCGTCGGCTGCGCTGACGCTCTCCGGCGCGCCGTTCAAGGGCCCGATCGGCGCCGCGCGCGTCGGCTTCGCCAATGACGAGTTCATCCTCAACCCGACGCTCGACGAGATGGTCGACACCCAACTCGACCTGGTCGTCGCCGGCACCGCCGACGCCGTGCTGATGGTGGAATCGGAAGCCAAGGAGCTGAACGAGGACATCATGCTCGGCGCCGTGATGTTCGGTCACCGCCACTTCCAGCCGGTCATCAACGCGATCATCGAGCTCGCCGAGAAGGCCGCCAAGGAGCCGCGCGAAGTCACCGTGATCGACAACGCCGCGCTCGAGAAGGAAATGCTCGGCCTGGTCGAGCAGGAGCTGCGCGCCGCCTACGCCATTCCGGTCAAGCAGGATCGCTACGCCGCGGTCGGCAAGGTCAAGGAAAAGGTGATCGCTCACTATTTCCCCGAAGGGCAGGAGCCGAAGTACGACAAGCTGCGCATCAGCGCCGTGTTCAAGGAGCTCGAGGCGAAGATCGTTCGCTGGAACATCCTGGACACCGGCAAGCGCATCGACGGCCGTGACAGCAAGACCGTGCGCAACATCATCGCCGAAGTCGGCGTGCTGCCCCGCGCCCACGGCTCGGCGCTGTTCACCCGCGGTGAGACCCAGGGCTTGGTCGTGACCACGCTCGGCACCGGCGAGGACGAGCAGTACATCGACGCGCTGTCGGGAACGTACAAAGAGACGTTCCTGCTGCACTACAACTTCCCTCCCTACTCGGTCGGTGAGACCGGTCGCCTCGGCGGCACCAAGCGCCGCGAGATCGGCCACGGCAAGCTGGCCTGGCGCGCGATCCACCCGGTGCTGCCGCCGCATCACGAGTTCCCGTACACGATCCGCGTGGTCTCGGAGATCACCGAATCCAACGGCTCCTCGTCGATGGCTTCGGTCTGCGGCGCCTCGCTCGCGCTGATGGACGCCGGCGTGCCGATGAAGCGGCCGACCGCGGGCATCGCGATGGGCCTGATCCTCGAAGACAAGCGCTACGCGGTGCTCTCGGACATTCTCGGTGACGAGGATCATCTCGGCGACATGGACTTCAAGGTCGCCGGCACCGAGCAGGGCATCACCTCGCTCCAGATGGACATCAAGATCGAGGGCATCACCGAGGAGATCATGAAGGTCGCCCTCGGCCAGGCCAAGGAAGGCCGCATCCACATCCTCGGCGAGATGGCCAAGGCGCTCACCAACGCCCGCGCCGAGCTCGGCGAATACGCGCCGCGCATCGAGACCTTCAAGATCCCGACCGACAAGATCCGCGAAGTGATCGGCACCGGCGGCAAGGTGATCCGCGAGATCGTCGAGAAGACCGGCGCCAAGGTCAACATCGAGGACGACGGCACCGTGAAGGTCGCCTCCTCTGACGGCGAGGCGATGAAGGCCGCGATCAAGTGGATCAAGTCGATCGCGTCCGAGCCGGAAGTCGGCCAGATCTATGACGGCACCGTCGTCAAGGTGATGGAGTTCGGCGCCTTCGTGAACTTCTTCGGCTCCAAGGACGGCCTCGTCCACATCAGCCAGCTCGCTTCGGCGCGCGTGCAGAAGACCTCCGACGTCGTCAAGGAAGGCGACAAGGTCAAGGTCAAGCTGCTCGGCTTCGACGATCGCGGCAAGACCCGCCTGTCGATGAAGGTGGTCGACCAGACCACCGGCGAAGACCTCGAGGCCAAGGACAAGGCCGCCGAGGGCGAGAAGGCTCCGCGCGAAGCGGCCGGCGAGTAAACCTCGCTACACTGCCAGCAACACGAAAGGGCGGCCGAAAGGCCGCCCTTTTTGTTTGTGGTCGCTCCGGGCGATATGCGCTCCCTCTCCCGCTTGCGGGAGAGGGCTGGGGAGAGGGTGCTTCCGCGACGAAGAACCCCCAAGAGGAGAAAGCCCTCACCCGGATCGCTGCGCGATCCGACCTCTCCCGCAAGCGGGAGAGGTGAACCGGCCTCACGCCGCGATGTCGTAGCGGTCGAGGTTCATCACCTTGGTCCAGGCCTTGGCGAAGTCCTTGACGAACTTCTCCTTGGAGTCCGAGGTCGCATAGACCTCGGCGAAGGCGCGGAGCTGCGAGTGCGCGCCGAAAATGAGATCGGCGCGGGTGCCGGTCCACTTCACCGCGTTGGTCTTGCGGTCGCGTGCCTCGTAGGTGCCGTCGGAAGCCGGTGTCCACTGCGCACTCATGTCGAGCAGGTTGACGAAGAAGTCGTTGTTCAGCGTGCCCACCTTCGCGGTGAGGACGCCATGCTTCGAGCCGTTCGCATTGGCGCCGAGCACACGCAGGCCGCCGACCAGCACGGTCAATTCAGGCCCGGTGAGCTTGAGCAGCTTCGCGCGATCGATCAGGGCTTCTTCCTGCTGCAGGAACTGATGCTTCTTGCCGATGTAGTTGCGGAAGCCATCGGCCCGGGGCTCGAGCGGCGCGAAGGACTCCGCGTCGGTCTGCTCCTGCGAAGCATCCATGCGGCCCGGCGTGAAGCCGACCTTCACGTCGACGCCGGCATCCTTGGCGGCCTTCTCGACCGCGGCGGTGCCGCCGAGCACGATCAGGTCCGCGAGCGAGACCTTCTTCGCACCGGTGCTGAACTCCTTCTGGATCGCTTCGAGCTTGCCCAGCACCTTGCCGAGCTGAGCCGGCTGGTTCACCTCCCAGTCCTTCTGCGGAGCAAGGCGGATGCGCGCACCATTGGCGCCGCCGCGCTTGTCCGAGCCGCGGAACGTCGAGGCCGACGCCCAGGCGGTCGAGACCAGCTCGGACACCGAGAGGCCCGAAGCCAGGATCTTCGTCTTCAGCGAGGCGATATCCTGGTCGCTGACCAGCTCGTGGTTCACGGCCGGAATCCGATCCTGCCAGATCAGCGCTTCCTTCGGCACCAGCGGGCCGAGATAACGCTGGATCGGCCCCATGTCGCGATGGGTCAGCTTGAACCAGGCGCGGGCGAAGGCGTCCGCGAACTGGGCCGGATTCTCCAGGAAGCGGCGCGAGATCTTCTCGTAGGCCGGATCCATGCGCAGCGACAGGTCGGTCGTCAGCATGGTCGGCCGGTGCTTCTTCGACTTGTCGAAGGCATCGGGAATGATCGCGTCGGCACCCTTGGCCGTCCACTGGTTCGCACCGCCCGGGCTCTTCGTCAGCTCCCATTCGTACTTGAACAGGTTCTCGAAGAAGTTGTTGCTCCACTTCGTCGGCGTCGTCGTCCACGTCACCTCGAGACCGCTGGTGATGGAATCACCCGCGAGGCCCGATGCGTGCTTGCTCTTCCAGCCGAGGCCCTGATCTTCCAGCGCGCCCGCTTCCGGCTCAGGCCCGACCAGCGAGGGATCACCCGCGCCGTGGGTCTTGCCGAAAGTGTGACCACCGGCGATCAGTGCGACGGTCTCTTCGTCGTTCATCGCCATGCGGGCGAAGGTCTCGCGGATGTCCTTGGCCGCGGCGAGCGGATCCGGCTTGCCGTTCGGGCCTTCCGGGTTGACGTAGATAAGGCCCATCTGCACGGCGCCGAGCGGCTCGGCCAGCTGGCGCTCACCACTGTAGCGCTCATCGCCGAGCCAGGTGCCTTCCGGACCCCAATAGAGCTCTTCCGGCTCCCAGACGTCGGCGCGGCCACCGGCGAAACCGAAGGTCTTGAAGCCCATCGATTCCAGCGCGACGTTGCCGGCGAGCACCATCAGATCGGCCCAGGAGAGCTTGCGGCCGTATTTCTGCTTGATCGGCCAGAGCAGACGGCGGGCCTTGTCGAGATTGGCGTTGTCGGGCCAGCTGTTGAGCGGCGCAAAGCGCTGCTGACCGGCGCCGGCGCCGCCGCGCCCGTCGGTGATGCGGTAGGTGCCCGCGCTGTGCCAGGCCATGCGGATCATCAAGCCGCCATAGTGGCCGAAATCGGCCGGCCACCATTCCTGCGAATCCGTCATCAGGGCGGTCAGGTCCTTGATGACCGCGTTCAGGTCGAGAGTCTTGAATTCCTTGGCGTAATCGAACTCCTTGCCCATCGGGTCCGACAGGTCGGAATTCTTGTGCAGCATCTCGATGCTGAGCTGGGTTGGCCACCAGTCGCGGTTCACGCGCGTGGGTTTTCCGCCCGAAAACGGGCACTTCGAAGTGTCGTCCATGATTACCTCCTCTGGTGGCGTCCGACGGCGCCCTTTGACCAGGTAGAACCACTCTAAGCGCCGCCTCCGATCAGGTGAAGTTGACTTTAATGATCGCTGCGATAGGATTTTCTTATGATCAATCTGACGCTGCGCCAGCTCCGGTATTTCGACGCGCTGGCGCGCCACGGCCATTTCGGCCGCGCGGCGGAAGCCTGCTCGATCTCGCAGCCGGCGCTGTCGATGCAGATCAAGGAGCTGGAGGAGACGCTCGGCGGCCTGCTGCTGGAGCGCAGCGCGCGGCAGGTCGCGCTGACCCGGTTCGGCGAGGAGCTCGCCCAGCGCGTCCGCGACATCCTGCGTTCGGTCGACGAGCTCGGCGATTTCGCCCGGGCGTCACAGGACCGCTTCGCCGGCCGCCTGCGCATCGGCATGATCCCGACCATCGCACCATATCTGCTGCCCAAGATCACCAAGAACCTCACGCGCATGCATCCGGAGCTCGACATCCGCGTACGCGAGACGATGACGCCGCGGCTGATCCAGGAGCTGGTGGAGGGACGGCTCGACACCGCCATCGTCGCGCTGCCGGTGTCGGAGCCCTCGCTCACCGAGGTCGCCCTGTTCGAGGAGAAATTCTTGCTGGTGCGACCAGGGGCAGACGAGGGAACGCCGGCGCCCTCGCGCGAGATGATGCGGGAGATGCGGCTGCTGCTGCTCGAGGAGGGACACTGCTTCCGTGATCAGGCGCTGTCGTTCTGCAACATGCAGTCGGCGCCGCCGCGCGAGATGCTGGATGCGAATTCGCTGTCGACGCTGGTGCAGATGGTCAGCGCCGGCATCGGCGTCACCTTGATTCCGGAGATGGCGGTGCCGGTCGAGACACGGTCAGCCTCGGTCTCGCTGACGCGTTTCCGCGACCCACAGCCCTCCCGCACCATCGGCATGGTCTGGCGCAAGACCAGCCCACTGGCCCGGCAGCTGTTGCAGATTTCCGAGGTAGTGTGCCTGTCGGCCGGCAAGGTGCGCACGCGGCAATCCGTGCGTAGCCAACGGGCCTAGACGGGGATTTCCTGGAGCGGCCGAGATTCGAGTGAACTCCCCGCGCAAGGCGGGCAGATCGAACCGAGAGCGCCAATGCCTGACCTGATCATCCGCCCCGCCCGCGCTGAGGAATATGACGAGGTCGGCCGCGTCTGGATGGAGAGCTGGGTCTCGACCGGGCTTGGCGAGGCCAGCGAATTCCTGCTGGCAAACCTGCGCGCGCGTATCCGGCGCGAGATCGAAGACGGCTGGAGCCTGTTCGTCGCCGACGACAACGGCACGATCGCCGCGATGCTGGCGCTGCATCTGCCAAAACTCTATCTCGATATGCTGTTCGTCGGCCCCGACTATCAGGGGCAATCGCTCGGGCGCAAATTACTCGCCTTCACGCGCACGCAAATGCCGGATGAAATGCACCTGCGTTGCGTTCGCGAGAACGAAAAGGCCTGGCGGTGGTACGAGCGCGAAGGCTTTGTGTTCGAGAAGGAAGAGATCGAGCCGTCGAACGGGTTCATGATGAAGTATTACCGGTGGAAACGGCCACATGGTGCCGGATAGGCAGTGATCGCCGGACGCAGCTTGCGGTTGTCATGATCCCAACCTAGTGTGGCGTGACCGATGACCTCCCGCCTCTGATCTCCCGGAATCCATGTTTCGAATTGCTGTCTCGCTGATCGCCCTGCTGTCCATTTTGACTCCGGCAGCCGCCCAAACCCTTCCCGCAACCGGCACGCCTCCGGCCTCAACCGCGACACCGGCGAAACCGGTTTCCAAGAAAGCGGCGCCGAAGGCCAAACCGGTTGCAAAGCAGCCTGTCGCGGTCGAGAGCGGCCCGTGCCGGCTTGGCGTGATCTCTGTGATCGGAGACCGCTACGCCGTGCAGAAATTTGGCCTCACGATTTTCGAGAATGAGGTGAACGAGGTCCCGATCGACTGGGGACTCGATGATCTCGTCTTTGCGCGCGTGCGCGCGGCAACGAACAACGATCCCGCGGTGCGCAGGATCGCTTATCCCAAGGGCGTCTTCGACCCCTTCTATAATCCGAAAACGATCCTCATCCGGGATCCCGGAGAGCGTCTGCCGGTGATCGTGCGGAGCTTTACCGCGAATGCCGGTTGCGAGCGCTATCTTGTCGCGACGACTTTCAAGGCCGAGTTGCCGAATACGCACATGACGCTGAACGGAATCGGAACCTACAATCAGGGCCTCGGCGGTCTCCTCCGGCATTCCCATCTTTTCGCCAACGTTGCGATCACGCTGATCGACGGCCGGAACTACGAGGAGATCAAGCGCCCCTTCGTGAATTTCGGCGCGAACTTCGCTGCGAGTATGCGACTGACCGAAGACCCGCTCACCAAACTCGACAACTCGTTGTTCCCTGACCCACCCGCGGCAGCTTCAGCCAGCACGGCGCTGCGCGAGAGGACGCGGGCACTCGTCGCAGACAGGCTCGACCGGGGGTTGCCGGGCTATCTCAAGGAAGACTGAGCCGAAGTCAGGATTATCTGTATCGTCGTGCATTGCGGATTCAATGCAGAGGCGTCATGAATCCGACTTGGCTCACATCGCGCCAACGAAAGGTCCCGCGCCATGATCAAGCTCTATTGGTCGCCCCGCTCGCGCTCGTTCACGACGCTCTGGCTGATGGAAGAGAGCGGCCTGCCCTATGAGCGCGTGCTGACCGACATCTCGACCGGCGCGCAGAAGGCGCCGGACTACTTAAAGATCAATCCGATGGGCAAGGTGCCGGCGCTCAGCGACGGCGATGCCGCGCTCGGCGAAGCTGCGGCGATCTGCGCCTACATCGCCGACCGCTATCCCGAGACGAAGCTTGCGCCTGCTGTGACCGACCCGCGCCGCGCGCGTTATCTGCAATGGCTGTTCTTCTCGCCGAGCTGCATCGAGCCCGCCATCATCCAGATCTTCACCAAGATCGAGATCCCGACCTCGACTGCGGCCTGGGGCAGCGCGACGCAGGTCTTTGACGTGCTGGAAGCCGCGCTCGCCAAGGGGCCGTGGATTCTCGGCGAGGAATTTTCGGCTGCCGACATCACGATCGGCTCCGGCCTGAATTTTGCGGTGCGCCTGTTCAAGATGGTGCCGTCGCGCCCGGCCTTCGATGCCTATCTCGCGCGCTGCATGGCGCGGCCGGCGTTCCAGCGCGCGGAGAAGATCGCGGCGGGCTGAAGCAGCTCTCGTAGGGTGGGCAAAGGCGCAGCGCGCCGTGCCCACCATTTGGTCGCGATTGTTGAGAGATGGTGGGCACGTCGCGCGAGGAGCGCGCCTTTGCCCACCCTACAGGGTCCGTCTATTCGGCCTTCAGATCATCCGGCCTCGGCATCAGGACGATGTTGTAACCGGAATCGACATAGTGGATCTCGCCGGTCACGCCGCCCGAGAGGTCCGACAGCAGATACAGCGCCGAGCCGCCGAGCTCGTCGAGCGTGACGCCGCGGCGGAGCGGCGCATGCTTTTGCATGTACGCGAACATCGCGCGCGCCTCGCCGATGCCGGAGCCGGCGAGCGTACGGATGGGACCTGCGGAGATCGCATTCACGCGGATGCCGCGCGGTCCGAAATCGGAGGCGAGGTAGCGTACCGAGGCTTCCAGAGCGGCCTTGGCGACGCCCATCACGTTGTAGTTCGGCATCGCGCGTTCCGAGGCGCCGAAGGTCAGCGTGATCATGCTGCCGCCCTCCGTCATCAGCTCGGCGGCGCGCTTTGCCACTTCCGTGAACGAGAAGCAGGAGATCACCATGGTGCGCGAAAAGTTCTCGCGGCTGGTGTCGGCGTAGCGGCCCTTCAGCTCGTTCTTGTCGGCGAAGCCGATGGCATGGATGACGAAGTCGAGCTTGCCCCACTTTTCGCGGAGCACAGCGAAGGTGGCATCGACGCTGGCGATGTCCTCGACGTCGCAGGGCAGCACCAGATCCACGCCAAGCTGCTCCGCCAGCGGCTTGACGCGCTTGCCCAGGGCCTCGCCCTGGAAGGTGAAGGCGAGCTCGGCGCCGTGGGCATGCAGCGTCTTCGCCATGCCCCAGGCGATCGAATGATCATTGGCGATGCCCATGATCAGACCGCGCTTGCCTTTCATCAAACCTTCCATTGCCTTGCGGCTCCTATCATTCCGACGTCATCGCCCGCGCATGCGGGCGATCCAGTATTCCAGAGACAGCAATTACAGGCCGAGAAGGCGCGGTGTGGGCTCACACATCCAGCCGGCTGAACACCAGCGTGGCGTTGGTGCCGCCGAAGCCGAACGAATTCGACAGCACGGTGCCGACCTTCACGTTGTCGATGCGCTTGCGCACGATCGGCATGTCGGCGAAGACAGGATCGAGCTCCTGGATGTGCGCGCTCTCGCAGATGAAGCCGTTGTTCATCATCAGCAGCGAGTAGATCGCCTCCTGCACGCCGGTGGCACCCAGCGAATGGCCGGTCAGCGCCTTGGTCGCCGAGATCGGCGGACACTTCTCGCCGACGCCGAACACCCTGCGAATCGCCTCGATCTCCGGCGGGTCGCCGGCCGGCGTCGAGGTCGCGTGCGGATTGATGTAGTCGACCTTGGTCTTCACCGTCGACATCGCCATGCGCATGCAGCGCTCGGCACCTTCGCCCGACGGCGCGACCATGTCGTGGCCGTCCGAGGTCGCGCCATAGCCGACGATCTCGCCATAGATGCGCGCGCCGCGCGCCTTGGCATGCTCGAGCTCTTCCAGCACCAGCACGCCGGCGCCGCCGGCGATGACGAAGCCGTCGCGATTGACGTCGTAGGGACGCGAAGCGGTGGCGGGGGTGTCGTTGTATTTGGAGGACATCGCGCCCATGGCGTCGAACAGCACCGATAGCGACCAGTCCAGCTCCTCGCAGCCGCCGGCGAAGATGACGTCCTGCTTGCCAATCTGGATCGTCTCATAGGCGTTGCCGACGCAGTGGTTCGACGTCGCGCAGGCCGAGGAGATCGAATAGTTCACGCCCTTGATCTTGAACCAGGTCGCGAGCGTCGCGGAGGCCGTCGACGACATCGCCTTCGGCACTGCAAACGGTCCGACGCGCTTCGGCCCCTTGGTGCGGGTGATGTCGGCGGATTCGACGATGGTGCGCGCGGACGGACCGCCCGAGCCCATGATGATGCCGGTGCGGATGTTGGAGACTTCGTCGGGCGACAGACCGGAATCCTGGATCGCCTGCTCCATCGCGATGTGATTCCACGCGGCGCCCTGACCGAGGAAACGCATGGCGCGGCGGTCGACCACCGTCGAGGGATCGAGCGTCGGCTCACCTTGCACCTGCGAACGGAAGCCGAGCTCGGCATATTTCTCAGCCCGCGAAATGCCCGACTTCGCCTCGTGAAGGCTCGCAAGCACTTCCTGGGTGTTGTTTCCGATGGACGAAACGATGCCCATTCCGGTGACCACAACCCGCCTCATGACAGCCTCGCCTAAATCGTTGTCTTTCTTGGTGATGCGCCTCAGCCCAGGCTCGTGCCCTGCTTGAACAGGCCGACCTTCAGATCCTTGGCGCGATAGATAATCTGGTCATCGACCGAAAGCCACCCGTCGGCGATACCGAGCACGAGCTTTGACCGCATGACGCGCTTCATGTCGACGTTGTACACAACCTTGCGGGCCTCGGGCAGCACCTGGCCGCTGAACTTCAATTCGTTGAGGCCAAGCGCACGGCCGCGACCTTCGCCGCCGATCCAGCCCAGATAAAAGCCGACCATTTGCCACAGCGCATCGAGGCCGAGGCAGCCGGGCATGACGGGATCGTTCTTGAAATGGCAGCCGAAGAACCAGAGATCCGGCTTCACGTCGAGCTCGGCGCGCACCAGGCCCTTGCCGTACTCGCCGCCATTGTCGCTGATTTCCGTGATGCGGTCGAACATCAGCATCGGCGGCAGCGGCAGCTGGGCATTGCCCGGGCCGAACATCTCGCCGCGCGCGCATGCCAGCAAATCCTCGTATTCGTAACCGTTGCGCCTGTTCAGCATGCACGAGCCTCTGTTCAAATACCGATTGAGCGGCGTTCTTTGGCGAAAATGGGCCCCGTCTCGGTCGGAGAGCAACGCCAATTGCCGTCGTGGACTGCGGACCGGGCTCCATGCCCGGTTGCGCCAAAATCGGCTAAGCGGAACCGCGGGCTCTCTAACACAGGCCATTTCAGTGGCAAAGCGCTCTCATGAAGGTAAAATGACGGGGTCCTCGCCCGGTTCCAGAGCTGATTAGAACCTCTCTAGTTGCGAGAAACTTGCATCTGCATCTTTCTATTCTTATATTGCAGAGAGATATTGTTCACGCGTGCCCGAAATCTGGAAATGAGCGAGAATACCGCGCCCCATCACGACGACGACGTCCATGCCGCCGCCCTTCTGTCCGGCCGCCAGCCGGCCCTGACCGGCTGCCCCTGGCACGACGTCAACGAAATGCTCCAGTCCGCCGGGCTGCGTCCGACGCGCCAGCGCATGGCGCTCGGCTGGCTTCTGTTTGGCAAGGGTGCGCGCCACCTCACGGCTGAAATGCTGTACGAGGAAGCGACGCTCGCCAAGGTCCCGGTGTCGCTGGCGACCGTCTACAACACGCTGAATCAGCTCACCGATGCCGGCCTGCTCCGCCAGGTCAGCGTCGACGGCACCAAGACCTATTTCGACACCAACGTCACCACCCACCATCACTATTACCTCGAGAACAGCCATGAGCTGGTCGATATCGAGGATCCGCATCTGGCGCTGTCCAAGATGCCGGAGGTGCCCGAGGGTTACGAGATCTCCCGCATCGACATGGTCGTGCGCCTGCGCAAGAAGCGCTGAGATCGACCTTAAGCTGCTGAATTCGTCGTCATGGCCGGGCTTGTCCCGGCCATTGTCGTTTGCACCGTCATTCCGGGGCGGTGCGCAGCACCGAACCCGGAATCTCGAGATCCCGGGTCCGGCGCTTCGCGCCATCCCGGGATGACCCTTCGGGTCAATTCACCTGCTCGTCCGAGTACACGCCCCAGAGGCGTTCCTGCTGGATCCAGCCGTCAAAGCCGTTGCCGGTGACGCGGCACCAGTTTGCAGTGCACTTCTTCACCTGCGTGACGACACCGGCCTGGAGCCTGGCCGCAACCGCGCTGTCGGGATCGGCCCGGTCGTAGATCGGCGCGAGGTCGTCCTTGTGCTTCATGGTGACGACCGCAGTGCGGCGGCCTGACAGCAGTGAGTGATAGACCCAGCCCTCGGCGCCCTCGGAATCGCGCACCCGGCGCCAGTTCTCGAACTCGGCGGTGATTTCGACCGGCAGGCCGGCACGGGTATAGACCCAGGCCACGTCATTGTCCTTGGTCGGACCGGCGCGGACGTTGACGTGATCGGACTTGAGACTGACATAGCGCGGCACGGGTAAGCCGCTGGCGGTCTGCGGCGTGTTGTCCTTCGCCGAATGCGAGGGGGCGACCGAGGCGCTCAACCAGGTACAAACGAGCGCCATCACCGAACAAAAACGCCCCAACGCCATCAACCCGTCTCCTGTCGAGGATCCGGCCGCGCCGAACCCTCACCCCAAACTGCAAAAACCCTGCCCTGTCGGTCCCTGACCCGCCCCACGCGGGTGTTCCGCCAAGCCTTGACCCGTGGTTCTTGTCTTGGCCCGGCCTTCTGCTAGAGAGGACGGGCACTTGAACAACCAGTTTGCCCCGATTTTCCGGCCGGAAATATCGGGAGAGCTTGAAGGAAACGCCGGGGACGACACGGCAAGGGCAGTGTCGAACAACCGGGTTAATGAGGCCTCAACGACCGGCCTTTGGCGACAGAGGCGGCGTGCGGCGCCTCATGAGAGCAGGACATGTCGGTGAAGAAAAAGCCCCTCGTCGTGGTGACGCGCAAGCTTCCGGATTCGATCGAGACGCGGATGCGCGAGCTGTTCGACGCGCGGATCAATCTCGACGATACGCCGATGTCGCCCGAGCAGATCGCGGAAGCCGCGCGGACCGCCGACGTGCTGGTTCCGACCGTGACCGACCACATCACCGCCGACGTCGTGAACCAGCCCGACTGCAAGCTGCGTCTGATCGCCAATTTCGGCAACGGCGTCGACAATATCGACGTCGAGGCCGCGCATGCCCGCGGCATCACCGTCACCAACACGCCGAAGGTTCTGACCGAAGATACCGCCGACATGACCATGGCGCTGATCCTTGCCGTGCCCCGCCGGATGATCGAAGGCGCCTCGATCCTGACGGAGGGGAAACCCTGGCCGGGCTGGTCGCCGACCTGGATGCTCGGCCACCGCATCGGGGGAAAACGCCTCGGCATCGTCGGCATGGGCCGCATCGGCCAGGCTGTCGCCCGCCGCGCCCGCGCCTTCGGCCTGCAGATCCACTATCACAACCGCCGCCCCGTGGCGCCGAAGATCGCGGAAGAGCTTGGCGCGACCTATTGGGAGAGCCTCGACCAGATGCTGGCGCGGATGGACATCATCTCGGTGAACTGTCCGCACACGCCGGCGACCTACCATCTGCTCTCGGCGCGGCGGCTGAAGCTGATTCGAAAAGACGCCTATATCGTCAACACCGCGCGCGGCGAGGTCACCGACGAGGACACGCTGATCAAGCTGATCGAGGGCGGCGAGATCGGCGGCGCCGGCCTCGACGTCTACGAGCACGAGCCGGCGGTCAATCCGAAGCTGGTGCGGCTCGCCAAGGCCGGCAAGGTGACGCTGCTGCCACATATGGGCTCGGCTACCATTGAGGGCCGTGTCGACATGGGCGAGAAGGTGATCATCAACATCCGCACCTTCCTCGACGCCCACAAGCCGCCGGACCGCGTGCTGCCGAGCATGCTCTGAGGTTTCCAACCGGCTGCGCGACAAACCCTCCGTCCTCATCCTGAGGAGCCGCGAAGCGGCGTCTCGAAGGATGGCCACGGGCGACAAGCCGGGCCTTCATGGTTCGAGACGGCGCTTCGCGCCTCCTCACCATGAGGGTCTAAGACCTCGACGTGTTTCGCCTGCGCCAGTCGGCGACGAAATCGATGAAGGCGCGTAGCGCCGGCGGCGTCTGGCGGCGGCTCGGGTAATACAGAAACGGGCCGGGAAACGGCTCGCACCAATCTTCCATCAGGCTGACCAGCGCCCCGGACCTCAAGGCATCGCCGACATAGCCATCGAGTGTCGCCCAGACACCGGCGCCGTCGAGCGCCGCGCGCATCGCAAGGTTCATATTGGTCGAGATCAGCTTTGCCGGCGGATCCACCTTCACGATTTGGCCGGCCTTCTCGAACTCCAGATCATGCATGACGCCGCTCGAGTAGCGGGCGCGAATGCAATCATGCTCGAGCAGATCCTTCGGATGAAGCGGCGTGCCGCGGCGCGCGATGTAGTCGGGCGAAGCGACGACGACGTAACTCTGCGGGCCGCTCAGCGGGACCGCCACCATGTCCTGCGCGAGATGCTCGCCATAACGCACGCCGGCGTCGTAACCCCCACTGACGATGTCGACGAAACCGCTCTCGGAAACGATATCGAGATCGACCTGCGGATGCTGGCCAAGGAACGGCCCCACCATTGGCGCCAGCACCAGATCGACCGCCGGCGGCGGCGCATTGATGCGCAGGCGGCCCGAGGCGACCTCGCGCAGGCCCCGCACCTGATCCAGGGCATCACCGACATCGCGCAGCGCCGGGGCGACGCGCGACAGCAGCAGCTCGCCCGCCTCGGTCAACGCGACGCTGCGGGTGGTGCGGTTCATCAGACGGACGCCGAGGCGCTCCTCCAGGTCCCGTAGTCGCTGGCTCAGGCTCGATACGGACACGCGCATCTCGACCGCCGCACGCCGGAAATTGCGGGTGCGGGCGACTGCCACGAAGGCATCGAGATCGCGCAGGTCAGGGTCGGCCATTGTTCGCTAATGTGAACAAGCCATTCTGGATTGTCCAGCTTATCGGCGTAATCGGCCAAGCGCATATCTGGCGTCGTCACGCGGCGCCATCCGCCGCCTTTTTTGGAGAGCCATCATGGAACAGCGCAAACTCGGTTCAACCGGCCCGACCGTCTCCGCCCTCGGGCTCGGCTGCATGGGCATGTCCGAGGTCTACGGCCCGGCCGATCGCGGCGAAGCCGTCGCCACGGTGCATGCCGCACTCGACGCCGGTATCACGCTGCTCGACACCGGTGACTTCTACGCGATGGGCCACAACGAGATGCTGGTCCGCGAGGCCTTGAAGGATGTGCCGCGCGAAAAAGTGCAGCTCAGCGTCAAGTACGGCGCGCTGCGCGGTCCCGCCGGCGAATTCGCCGGCATGGACACAAGGCCGGCCGCGACCAAAAACTTCCTCGCTTATTCGCTGCAGCGGCTCGGCACCGACTACATCGACGTCTACCGCCCGGCGCGGCTCGATCCCAACGTTCCCATCGAGGAGACGATTGGCGGTATCGCCGATCTCGTGAAGGCCGGCTACATCAGGCATATCGGCCTCTCCGAGGTCGGCTCCGACACCATCCGCCGCGCGCATGCGGTGCATCCGATCGCCGATCTCCAGATCGAATATTCGCTGATCGAGCGCGGCATCGAGCGCGACATTTTGAAGACCTGCCGCGAGCTCGGCATCGCCATCACCGCCTATGGCGTGCTGGCGCGCGGGCTGATCAGCGGCCATTGGTCGAAGGAGTCAGGCAAGGCCGGCCGCGACTACCGGCTGATGACGCCGCGCTTCCAGGGCGCGAACCTCGATGCCAATCTCGCGCTGGTGGAGCAGCTGCGCGCCATCGCCGGCGAGGTCGGCGCCACGCCGGCGCAGGTCGCGATCGCCTGGGTGGCGGCGCAGGGCCGGGAGATCGTGCCGCTGATCGGTGCGCGCACGCGCACCCGTCTCAGCGAAGCACTGGGCGCAACCAAGGTGACGCTGACGCAGGCGCATCTTGCGGCGCTGGCAAAAGCCTTCCCGCCGAATGTCGCCGCCGGCACGCGTTACGCGGCCGAGCAGATGGCGCATCTCGACAGCGAGAAACCGGCGACGACGTAACCGTCGCAATCAGGTGCGATGGGCGCTGAGGTCGGTCATCACAGGCCCGTCGCCATTGAGCGGATTGGCCGGATCGCGGGCATAGCGCAACGTCTCGAAGCGCATCGCACGTGCATCGATCATCAGGAGGCGGCCGACGAGGCCGTCGCCAAAGCCGACGATCTCGCGGATCGCCTCCAGCGCCATCATCGAGCCGAGCACGCCGGCGAGCGCGCCCATGACGCCCGCTTCCGCACAGGCAGGCACGGTGCCCGGCGGCGGCGCCTCCGGGAACAGGCAGCGATAGGTCGGATTGAATTCGCCCTGCTCATTCGTCTCATGCGCGCGGATGGTGGTGAGCGAGCCGTCGAAGGTGCCGAGCGCCGCCGTGATCAGCGGCCGCTGCGCGAAGAAGCAGGCATCCGAGACGAGATAGCGCGTCGAGAAATTGTCGGAGCCGTCGAGCACGAGATCGTAGCCGCCGATCAGGCTGAGCGCGTTGTCGGCGTTGAGCCAGGTGGCGTGGCCGACGAAACGGACATGCGGATTGAGCGCGGCGATCCGCTCGGCGGCGCTCTCGACCTTGTGCCGGCCGATATCGGGCGTCGTGTGGATCACCTGGCGCTGCAGGTTGGACAGCGACACCACGTCGTCATCGACCACGCCAAGCGTGCCTACGCCGGCGGCGGCCAGATACATCAGAGCGGGCGCACCGAGCCCGCCGGCGCCGACCACCAGCACGGAAGCACGCTTCAGCGCAGCCTGGCCGGGACCTCCGACATCGCGCAGCACGATATGGCGGGCATAGCGTTCGAGTTCGTCCGGGCTCAGCATCGTCGTACGTTCCTCTCAACCCTCATGGTGAGGAGGCGCAAAGCGCCGTCTCGAACCATGAAGGCCCCGATCTCGCCTGTGGCCATCCTTCGAGACGCGGCCTTCGGGCCGCTCCTCAGGATGAGGACTTGAGTTCGCGGCCGCTCTCACCGGCCTGAACCACCGCAACAATGTTCGCGACCAACGAGATGTGCTTGAATGGCATTGCGTTCAATGGGCTGGCTGGATTTGTCATGAGATCGATGCTTGCGGCAACACTGATGTTGGCTTCCGCCACGGGCGCGAACGCCCAGATGACGGCGCCGCAGGTCCCCGGCACCAAGCCGAAACCGGTCCAGACCGTTCCAGTCCGCCCGCCAGCAGTCCAGACGGCGTCGGAAACGGCCGATGCCATGGCGCAGGCCGAGCGCCTGTCGCTGCAGTCCGACCTCGCCTGGGTCGGCCAATATAACGGCGCCATCACCGGCGACGTCAGCGAGCGCATGGTCAACGCCATCAAGGAATACCAGAAAGCCAAGGGCGGCAAGCCGACCGGCGTGCTCAATCCGCAGGAGCGCGCCGCGCTCGCCGAGACGGCGCGGCGGAAGCAGGACAGCGTCGGCTGGAAGATCGTGATGGAGCCGACCAGCGGTGCGCGGCTCGGCATTCCCTCAAAGCTGGTGCCGCAACAGGCGAGCGACGCCAACGGCTCGAAATGGACCTCGCCGACCGGAACCGTGCAGGTGCTGCTCAGCCGCCGCAAGGAGGCGAATCCGACCACGGCAAAGCTCGCGGAGGCCGAAAAGAAGGAGCCCGCGGGGCGCAAGGTCGACTACACCGTGGTGAAGCCCGACTTCTTCGTGCTGTCGGGCTTGCAGGGTCTGAAGAAATTCTACGTGCGCGGCACCTTCAGGGGCGACGAGGTCCGCATCATGACGATCCTCTACGACCAGGCGATGGAGAATACGGTCGAGCCGGTCGTGATCGCGATGTCGAGCGCATTCAACGCGTTTCCGTCGACCCCGATGGCCGGACCGCCGCCGCGCAAGAATGTCGAATACGGCACCGGCATCGTCGTCAGCGACGACGGCGCGATTCTGGCCGACCGCCTCGTCACTGACAGTTGCCTTGCGATCACCATCGCAGGCTTCGGCAGCGCCGACCGTCTCGCCGAAGACAAGGAGCACGATCTGGCGCTGCTGCATATCTACGGCGCGCGCGGCCTCAAGCCGCTCAGCCTCGCTGGCGGAACGGCGAAGACCAATGTCGATGTCATCGGCATCGCCGATCCGCAGAGCCAGGGCGGCGCGGCCGGCGTGTCGAGCGCCAAGGGCACACTCGCGCCGGTCACATCGAGCGATTCCGCGCTCTCACCGCCACCGGCGGTCGGCTTTTCCGGTGGTCCGGCGATCGATGGCGACGGCAAGTTCGCCGGCGTCGCGCTGCTGAAGCCGGCAATGGTCGCGGGCCCCGCGACAGCGGTGCCGGCGTCGCAGGCGGTGATGATCTCGGCGGAAACGGCGCGCAATTTCCTGAAGGCGAATGGCGTTGCCGCGAACGGCACATCGGCGGATGCGAAAGCCGCCGTCGTACGCGTGATCTGCGTGCGGAAATAGGGCGGGCGCGGACGGTGCGCTCCCTCTCCCGCTTGCGGGAGAGGGTTGGGGAGAGGGTGCCTCGACAAACGAGACTCCCCCAGAGGACAGAGCCGTCACCCGGCGCTACGCGCCGACCTCTCCCACAAGCGGGAGAGGTGGAGCCCGCGGTTAGCTAAGCGAACTCCATCAGGACCTAGCTCAGCCTGAACCTCACCCCGGCCTTCGCCAGCCCTCCCGAAATCCCCACCGGCGTGCCGTCCGCGCGCCAGCAGGCGGCGCCGGTCATGGTGCCGTCGTCGTGGAATGCGATCGCATTCATGCCGCCGGCGACCGTTGCGACGGGCTGCACCTTGTGGCCGAGCGCCGCGAGCTTCACCCGCACGCCCTCCGGCACCTTCTGCTCGACCTCGAGCGCATTGCCCTCGGTCCAGACCCTGGGCGCCTCGACCGCTTCCTGCAGGCTCATGCCGTGGTCGATCAGATTGACCAGCGCCTGCAGCGCGCTCGGGAAGATGCGCTTTCCGCCGGGCAGCCCGAGCGCGTAGCGCAGCTTGCCGTCACGCAGCGCCATCATCGGCGACATTGAGGTCGTCACACGCTTGCCCGGCGCCAGCGACAGCGCGTGCCCGGGACGCGGATCGAACAGGTTCATGTAGTTGTTGGCGATGGCGCCGAGGCCCGGGATCATGATCTTGGCGCCGAACAGATTGTTTATGGTCTGCGTGGTCGCGACCACGTTGCCGAAGCTATCCGCCGCCGTCATGTGCGTGGTGTGCGCGCCTTCGAGCTGGGACACGCCGGCACCCCAGGCCTGCGCCCGGGCCGGATCGATCGCACGGCGGCGTTCCTCGGCATAGGCTTTCGACGTCAGCTTCTCCACGGGCACTCCGACATAATCAGGGTCGCCGCTGGCCGCAGCGCGATCGGCGAAGGCGATCTTCAGGACCTCGGCGAGATAGTGGATCATCTCTGATGTGCCGAAGCCGAGAGCTTCGATGTCGTAGCCCTCCAAAATGTTCAGCATCTGCGCGATATGCACGCCGGACGCAGCCGGCGGCGGCGGCCCCAAAATGGTCCAGCCGCGATAGTCCGCACGGATCGGCTGCCGCTCGACCGTCCTGTAGTTCGTGAGATCGTTGCGGCGGATGAAGCCGCCGGCTTTCTCCATGTAGTCGGCGAGGATGTCGCCGAGCGGTCCCTCGTAGAGCGCCGTCTCGCCGTGATCGGCGATGTAGCGCAGCGTCTCGGCATATTCTGATTGCACCACGCGCTCGCCGACCTTCAGCGGCTCGTCATTCGGCAAGAAGATCGCCGCGATCGGCTTGTCCTTCCGCATCTCGGCGGCGCACTCGCTGACGCATTCGTGCAAGTAGGGCGTCGCCGCATAGCCGCGCGCCGCGTGCTTGATCGCGGGCTGCATGACGTCGGCCAGCGACATGCTGCCGAACCGGCGCAGCGTCTCGCACCAGGCCTTCAGCGAGCCCGGCGTGGCAACTGCTTTCGGGCCGTTGAGGTTCTCATTGCCGACGGTGTCGAACACGTCATGCGCCGAGCCGGGCTTCGAGGTGTAGGTGGTGTCGCGCACCGCCGATGGGACCGTGCTCTGGCCATCGATGAAGCGGTGGCTGCCGTCAGCCAGACGTATATGCGCCATGCCGCCGCCGATGATGCCGACCATCATCGGCTCGACCACGGTCAGCGTGAACAGGGTTGCGATCGCGGCATCGATGGCGTTGCCGCCGGCGGCCAGCATCTCGGCGCCGGCACTGGAGGCCAGCGGATGATTGCTGACCACCATGCCGCGGCTCGAGACCGCCGGCATTTTCTGGCAGTCAAAGGTCGTTGCCGTCCGGTCGCGCCAGTTGCCGCTCATCTCGCCTGCCCTTTCTATTCAAGGTGGCGAGCACATCACACGCGCAATTACGGGTCCAGTATTGGTACGGATTAGCTGGCATTCCCGATTCTGCCATCATCGTTACCGTTGATTCGGACATCCGCGGTCCTCTTTGGATCGGGCAGGGCACGTCCTGAGCGAGAAGAGCTCAGCATCGAGAAGCGATGCACGTTCGCGTGGCGTTATCCCGAGACCCAGCACTCCAAAGGATTGATCTTCAAATGCATACGATCGTACTGGCCACCCAAAAGGGCGGCAGTGGCAAGAGCACGCTCGCCATCGGCCTCGCGCTGGCGGCCAAGCAGGCCGGCTTCACCGTCCGACTGATCGAGACCGACCCGCAGGGCACCCTCTCCAACTGGCAGCGCCGCCGCACCACCGACGATCTCGTGGTCGAGCCGATCTATCACGCCGCCGATATCGCGCCGCGCCTGAAGATGCTGGCCGACAGCGGCCTCCAGCTCGCGATCGTCGACACCGCGGCCGGCCTTTCCGCCGCCACCACCGCCGCGATCCGCCATTCCGATCTCTGCCTGATCCCGGCCCGTCCGAGCGTCGCCGACATCGAGGCGACCGTCTCGACGCTGAGCGTCGCGCGCGCCTGGAAGCGTCCGTACAGCTTCGTGCTGAACCAGACACCGATCCGCGGCCAGCGCATCGACAATGCCGCGGGCGCGCTCGCCGAGGAAGCGGCGCTCGATCTTGCTGACGTGCTCGCGCGTCCGCTGATCGTGATGCGAAACGACCACCAGGATTCACTCGCCAACGGCCTCGCGGTGAGCGAATTCGCGCCGAACAGCAAATCGGCGGACGAGATCCGCGGCCTCTGGCGCTGGATCGAGACCCGGCTCGAGCTCGAAGCCACGACCAATCTGCTGATCGACCAGGACATCTCGGCTGCGGACGGCATGCTGCATGGCGCCACCGAGCTTGCTGTAGACGAGACCACGACCCTGGCGTCCTGAGCGGGGCGATAGTTCGGACGACCGCCGGCCCTTCTCCATCCGTAAGGGCCCCAACGACGAAGCAATCCGGCCCCCAGCCCGGCCGGATTGCTTCGCTTCGCGTTTTCACTTGAGGAAAAGACGGTGCGGCTTGCTCACCTCTCCCGCTTGCGGGAGAGGTCGGCGCGCACCGGGAGATGCGAAGCATCGTCCCGAGCACGCCGGGAGAGGGCTCTCTCCCCACGGGGAGCCTCTCTGCGGATGCACCCTCACCCCAGCCCTCTCCCGCAAGCGGGAGAGGGAGCGCACTGTCGCTTGGTTTCTCTATCTCCGACTAGCAGCGGCCTTGACCTTTGCTCACTTCTGACATTTCGGGCACCAGAAGGTGGAGCGGCCGTTCTGGGTGAAGCGCTTGACCGTGCCGCCGCAGCGCGGCGTCGTGCATTTCTGGCCTTCGCGGTCATAGACCTTGAACGAGTGCTGGAAATAGCCGAGTTCGCCGGTGGTCTGGCGATGATCGCGCAGTGACGAGCCGCCGGCCTTGATCGCATCGTTCAGCACGGTGTGGATCGCACCGACCAACCGCTTCGCATGATCCGTCGGCTCGCCCTTCTTCGTCGACAGTGTCGCGGCAATGCGCCGCGGCGACAGATGCGAGCGGTGCAGCGCTTCGCAGACATAGATGTTGCCGAGACCAGCCACCACGCGCTGGTCGAGCAGCGCCGCCTTCAGATTCGTCTTCTTGCCCTCGCATGACCGTGCCAGCATCGCGGCGTCGAACTCGTTGCCGAGCGGCTCGGGGCCGAGCCCGCGCAATAGCGGCTCGTCTTCGATCGCGTTACGCGCGATCACTTTCATGTAACCGAAACGGCGCGGATCGTTGAACACGATGTCCGCGCCGGAGGACATCCGAAACAGCACGTGGTCGTGCGCTGAATCCTTGCCCTTCGGATAGTGAAACTCGCCGGGAGCCGCATCGTTGCCCGGCTTGATGACGCGGAACGAGCCCGACATGCCCAGATGCATCAGCAGCACGTCGCCGGAGGCGAGATCGGCCATGAGATATTTTGCACGGCGGCCAAGCCCCGTGACGACCTGCCCCTGGAGCCGGGCCACGAAATCGGGCTGGAAGGGGAAGCGCAGATCCGGCCGGCGGGCCTCCGCATTGAGGATTTTCGCACCCTCCATGACGGGCTGAAGGCCGCGGCGGACGGTCTCGACTTCGGGCAATTCAGGCATGGTCAGGCATTCACCTTATGAGGGCGGTGTGATAGCGCCATTGCGGCGGGCAGGCTATGGTCCGCCTCGTGGAGTAGAGTAATGGATCGGCCGGGCGAAACCACGCATTTTGGCTTCAAGGACGTCCCCCTGGGGGACAAGCAGACGCTGGTGAACGATGTGTTTCACAGCGTGGCGTCGCGCTATGATTTGATGAACGATTTGATGTCCGGTGGCCTGCACCGGGTCTGGAAGGACATCATGATCAACGCGCTGGACCCGCCGCGGAGCGACCGGCCGTTCGCCCTGCTCGATGTCGCCGGCGGCACCGGCGACATTTCGTTCCGTGCCGCCAAGGCGGCCGGCCCCGGCTTCCACGCCACGGTCTGCGACATCAATTCCGGCATGCTCGCCGTGGGGCGCGAGCGCGCCGCCAAGCGCCATCTCGAGACCCAAGTCGACTTCGTCGAAGGCAATGCCGAGGCGCTCGCCTTCGCCGACCGCAGCTTCGACGCATATACGATCGCCTTCGGCATTCGCAACGTGCCGCGGATCGACCTTGCGCTGCGCGAGGCCTATCGCGTGCTGAGGCCCGGCAGCCGCTTCCTGTGCCTGGAGTTCTCCACCGTCGAGATGCCCGGCCTCGACAAGCTCTATGATCTGTTCTCGTTCAAGGTGATCCCGCCGCTCGGCCGCATGGTCACGGGCGACGCCGAATCCTACCAATATCTCGTCGAATCGATCCGCAAGTTTCCGAAGCCTGCCGCCTTCGCCGACATGATCCGCGAGGCCGGCTTTTCCCGCGTGAGCTGGCAGACACTCTCCGGCGGCATCGTCGCACTGCATTCGGGCTGGCGTTTGTGATCTCTGCTTTCACCCACATTACGCGCCTGATCCGCGCCGCGCTCGTGTTCGCGCGCGAAGGCGTGTTCGGTTCCGTCGATCCGAGCCTGGTGCCGCCGCCAGGCCAGCTCGCCCTGAAGCTTGCGCGCCTCGTCGAGCGGCGTGGCCCAAAGCACGGACCGCGGCTGACGCGCGCGCTGACCCGCATGGGCCCGGCCTATCTCAAGCTCGGGCAGTTTCTGGCCACGCGTCCCGACGTCGTCGGCGTCGTCATCGCGCGTGATCTGGAAAGCCTCCAGGATCGCTTGCCGCCGTTTTCGCAAGCCGAAGCGGAAGCCGCGATCGCGAGCTCGCTGGAGCGGCCGCTGAAGGACGTATTCGCGAGCCTCGGCCCGCCGGTCGCGGCAGCCTCGATCGCGCAGGTGCATCGCGGCGAAGTCTTGCGCGACGGCATCCGCAAGCCGGTCGCCGTAAAAGTGCTGCGGCCCAACGTGGCCTTGCGATTCCGCCGCGACCTCTCCGATTTCTTCTACGTCGCGCACAAGGCCGAGACTTATTCGGCCGAGGCGCGGCGGCTGCGCCTGATCGAGGTCATCAACACCATGTCGCGCTCGGTCGCGATGGAGATGGACCTGCGGCTTGAAGCGGCTGCAATGTCGGAGATGGCGGAGAACACAGGCGACGATCCTGATTTTCGCGTGCCGACCGTCGACTGGGACCGCACCACGCACAACGTGCTGACGATGGAGTGGATCGACGGCATCGCACTGAACGATCACAAGCGCCTGGCAGAGGCGCAGGTCGACCTGCCTGATCTCGGCCGCAAGGTGATCCAGAGTTTCCTGCGCCACGCGCTGCGCGACGGCTTCTTCCACGCCGACATGCATCCGGGCAATCTGTTCCTCGATGACGCCGGACGCCTCGTCGCGGTCGATTTCGGCATCATGGGCCGGTTGGGGATGAAGGAACGGCGTTTCCTCGCCGAAATCCTGCTCGGCTTCATCACCCGCGACTATCGCCGCGTCGCAGAGGTGCATTTCGAGGCGGGCTACGTGCCTGCGCATCATTCGGTCGAGAATTTTGCGCAAGCGATCCGCGCCATCGGCGAGCCGATTCACAACCGCACCGCCGAAGAGATCTCGATGGCGCGGCTGCTGACGCTGCTGCTCGAGGTCACCGGCCTGTTCGACATGACGACGCGGCCCGAGCTGATCCTGCTGCAGAAGACCATGGTCGTGGTCGAAGGCGTGGCGCGCGGCTTCAATCCCAAGCTCGACATCTGGAAGGTCGCCGACCCCGTGGTGCGCGAATGGATCGAACGCAATCTCGGGCCGATCGGCCAGGTGCAGGGCGCGCTGTCCGGCACCGGCGAGCTCGCGCGCGTGCTGATGCGCCTGCCCGACATCGCGCAGCGCTCCGTCGTGGTGCTCGAGCAATTGGAGACCATGACGCGGGAGGGCCTGCGGCTATCGCCGGAGAGCATCGCGGCGATGGGCCGCAGCGAGGGCCGCAAGAACCGCTGGCGCACCGTGGCGCTCTGGATCATCGCCGCGACCTTCATCGGAATCCTGATCGCCGTCCGGAATTTGTGATTGCACTGCAATCATGCGGATGATAGCATCGCTATCATTCCGTGCTGGAGGGGCGTCATGGCAAGCCTGACCATCCGCAAGCTCGACGACGCCGTCAAAACCTATTTGCGGCTGCGCTCGGCCAAGAACCACCGGTCGGTCGAGGAAGAGGTCCGGGTCATCCTGCGGGAGCTGATCGAGGGCCGCGAGGAGCCGCTGACGCCGTTTGCGGTACCGCCGGCATCGTCCACCGCTCCTACGCCTCAGCGCACCGGCGCCGTCCCCGAGGCCAGCGTCACCCTGATCATCGGCGGCGGGATCGCGGCCTATAAGTCGCTCGACCTGATCCGAAGGCTGAAGGAACGGCGCATCGAGGTCCGCTGCGTGCTGACCAAGGCGGCGCAGCAATTCGTCACGCCGCTCGCGGTCAGCGCGCTCTCGCATGAGCGCGTCTACACCGACCTGTTCGACCCCCAGAGCGAGTTCGACGCCGGCCATATCCGTCTCGCGCGCGACTGCGACCTGATCGTGGTGGCGCCCGCAACGGCCGATCTGTTGGCGAAGATGGCGAACGGCCACGCCGACGATCTCGCCAGCGCCATCCTGCTCGCCACCAACCGAAAAATCCTGCTGGCGCCGGCGATGAATCCACTGATGTGGAACAACGTGGCGACCCGGCGCAACGTCGGGCAACTCCAGCGCGACGGCGTGGTGCTGATCGGTCCTAATTCCGGCGAGATGGCCGAGGCCGGCGAAGCCGGAACCGGCCGCATGTCCGAGGCGATCGAGATCGCCACTGCCGCCGAGCGCCTGCTGCGGCAGCCTGTGCCAAAGCCGCTCGCCGGCAAGCGCGTGCTGATCACCGCAGGTCCGACCCACGAGCCGATCGATCCGGTGCGCTACATCGCCAACCGCTCCTCCGGCAAGCAGGGCTTTGCCATTGCCGCCGCCGCACAGGCCGCAGGTGCCGAGGTGATTCTGGTGAGCGGCCCGGTCGATCTCGGCGATCCCGCCGGCGTCACCGTGAAGCACGTGGAATCGGCACGGCAGATGCTGGAGCAGGTCCAGGCGGCGCTGCCCGCCGACATCGCGATCTTCGCCGCCGCCGTCGCCGACTGGCGCGTCGCCAACGAGGGCGAGCAGAAGCTGAAGAAGACCTCGGCCGGCATGCCGCCGCTTCAGCTGGTCGAGAACCCCGACATCCTCGCCACAATCTCGAAGCTCGCCGACAAGCGCCCGCCGCTGGTGATCGGCTTCGCCGCCGAGACCGAGCACCTCATCGACAACGCCAAATCAAAACTCGCGCGCAAGGGCTGTGACTGGATTGTCGCCAACGACGTCTCGCCCGCCACCGGCGTGATGGGCGGCGATCGCAACACGGTGCATCTCATCAGCCGCAAGAATGGTGCTGAGAACGGCGAGATCGCAGTTGATTCCTGGCCCGTGATGACCAAGGAACAGGTCGCCATCGAGCTCGTCGCGCATGTCGCAAAAAGCGTGACCGGCAAATCCCTGGAGTCCGCATCTTGAGCACGAAGGTCACCGTCGAACTGCAACGCCTCGCCCATGCCGAGGGCCTGCCGCTGCCGGCCTATCAGACGGCGGAGGCTGCCGGCCTCGACCTGATGGCCGCGGTGCCGGACGCCGAGCCGATGACGCTCGCGCCCGGTCAATACGCGCTGGTGCCGACCGGCCTTGCGATCGCCCTGCCGCCCGGGCACGAGGCGCAGGTGCGGCCGCGTTCGGGACTTGCCGCCAAGCACGGCGTCACCGTGCTGAACTCGCCCGGAACCATCGACGCCGACTACCGCGGCGAGATCAAGGTGATCCTGATCAACCACGGCGCAGTGCCGTTCGTGATCAAGCGCGGCGAACGCATCGCGCAGATGGTGATCGCACCGGTGCTGCAGGCCGCACTGATTCCGGTGGCGACCTTGTCCGCGACCGATCGCGGCGCCGGCGGCTTCGGTTCCACCGGCCGCTAGTTTCTTACCTCTCCCGCTTGCGGGAGAGGTCGCGCCGAAGGCGCGGGTGAGGGTTCTATCCTCTTGGGGTTCTCGCTTGCGGAACCACCCTCTCCCCAACCCTCCCCCGCGAGCGGGGGAGGGGGCGCAGCTACTTCGCGGTGGCGCTCTCGCCCGATCTCATCGTCAACTAACGTACGGCAGCTCCAGCCGAATCACCCGCAGAATTACGTGAGCCTGGAACCGCGCGGCGGCACTTTTTTTGGGGCCGCGTTTGCGTTCACGATCTGGACTCTTACCGGTGGAGTCGCGGTGGGGGTATTGTCTTTTGATTCGCGTGCGGCGGGGGTCGCCGCGCGTAAATCCGTGCGGTCTTGGGGCAACTATGTCAGGCGTGATCGTGTCGATGCGTCGGACGCTGTTGTCGTGCACATCGTTGGCGCGCAACAGCTTGTTGGGAGGCGCTTTCGCAGCGCTGCTGCCGGCTGCGCCGGCCGAGGCCGCCGACCTCGTCGACACGCTCTCCATATTGCTGGACTTCAACCGGCAGGAACTCGCGGTGCTCGCCACCGCGCTGGCCCTGCTCGGCTTCTCGGTCGTGGCCGCGATCCTCTTGATGCGCACGCGCGTGCGCACGGCGAAGAACGAGGCGCGGCTGCACGCGCGGATCGGGGAGCTGCAGCTCCAGGCCGACCGCTTCGGCGCGCTGCTGTTCGCCGAGCCGCAGATCCTGATCTCCTGGCCGGCCGGCGACAACCGCGCGCAGATCTCCGGCGACATCTCGATGGTGCTGCCGCGCGATTCCTCGCCGCAGCGCGTGCTGGCGTTCGGAACCTGGCTGCCGCCGGAACCCGCGCTGCAAATGGATCATGCCGTCGACGGGCTGCGCGACCGCGGCGACGGGTTCCAGCTGACGCTGACCACCGCACATGGCCATACGCTGGAAGCCATCGGCCGCGCCATCGGCGGCCAGGCCATCGTCCGGATTCGCGAACTCTCCGGACTCCGGCGCGATCTGGCCGAGACCCATCTGCGCTACAAGGCGCTCTCGGACGAAACCGAGATGCTGCGCGGCTTCGCCGCCGCCGCGCCGTGGCCGATCTGGGCCAAGGCCGAGAACGGCGCGCTCACCTACGCCAATCCGGCCTATGTCCGCGCCACCGAGGCGACCAGCATCACCGACGCCCATGAGCGCAAGCTCGAGCTGCTCGACAGCGCCGATCGCACCGCGATGGAGCGGGGGCTGAAGGACGCGGCCAATTTCACCTCGCGGCTGCCGATCGTGATCGGCGGCGAGCGGCGCATGTACGACGTCCGTGCCGTCAATGTCGGCAGCGGCAGCGTCGGCGTCGCCATCGATGCCAGCGAGGCGGATGCGTTGAGCTCGGCGCTGGTGCGGATGGCGGAGGCGCATCGCCGCACGCTCGACCAGCTCTCCTCCGGCGTTGCCGTGTTCGACGGCCAGCGCCGTCTCGCCTTCTACAACGATTCCTACCGCCGGCTGTGGGACCTCGACCGCACCTTCCTCGACGCCGATCCCGATGATTCCAGCGTGCTCGACCAGCTCCGCGCCGCGCGCAAGCTGCCGGAGCAGCCGGACTTCCGCGCCTGGAAGGCCAAGCTGCACGAGGCCTATCGCGCAGTCGAGACCGCCAAGGACACCTGGTACCTGCCCGACGGCCGCGCGCTCTCCGTCGTCACCACGCCGAACCCGGAAGGCGGCGTCACCTATCTGTTCGACGACGTCACCGAGAGCCTCGAGCTGGCCCGCCGCTTCGACGGCATGATCCGGGTCCAGCGCGAGACGCTGGACAGCCTCGCCGAGGGCGTCGCGGTATTCGGCAGCAACGGCAAGGCGCAGCTGTTCAACCCGGCCTTCGTGCGGATGTGGAAGCTGTCGAGCGATGCTATGCGCGACGAGCCGCACATCCAGACCGTCGAAGGCTGGTGCCATCAGCTGTTCGACGACCCGCAGGTCTGGCGGCAGATCCGCGAGGCCATCACCTCGATCGAGAACCGCGCCGACGTGCCGCTGAAGCTGGAGCGCAAGGACGGCAGCGTGCTCGACGGCATGATCCGCCCGCTGCATGACGGCGCGACCATGCTGACGTTCCAGGACATCACCGACACCGAGAATGTCGAGCGCGCACTGCGCGAGCGCAACGAGGCGCTGGAAGCCGCCGACCAGATGAAGGTGGATTTCGTCCACCACGTCTCCTACGAGCTGCGCTCGCCGCTGACCACCATCATCGGCTTCGCGCATTTCCTCAGCGACCCCTCGACCGGGCCGCTGACGCCGAAGCAGGCCGAATATCTCGACTACGTCACCAAATCGACCAACGCGCTCTTGGCGCTGACCAACAACATTCTCGATCTCGCCACCATCGACGCCGGCGCGATGAAGCTGGAACTCGGCCCCGTCGACGTCAGCAAGACCATCGAGCTCGCGGCCGAGGGCATCCAGGACCGCCTCGCCACCGATCGCATCCGCCTCAAGGTCGAGATCGCGCCCGATGTCGGCAGCTTCATCGGCGACGAGAAGCGCGTGGTGCAGGTGCTCTATAACCTCCTCGCCAACGCCGTCGGGTTTTCTCCACAGGATTCCACCGTCGGGATCAGCGCGCGGCGAACCGAACGCAGTGTGGTCTTCACTGTGACAGATTCCGGGCCTGGAATACCTGCCGACATGAAGGACAAGGTGTTCAACTGGTTCGAAAGCCGCTCGCAGGGCTCGCGTCACCGCGGCGCCGGGCTCGGCCTGTCGCTGGTGCGCTCCTTCGTCGAGCTGCATGGCGGCAAGGTGCGGGTGGATTCGATCGTCGGCCGGGGCACGGTCGTGATCTGCGACTTCCCGACCGACCAGGCGGCGCATCGCGACGCCGCCGAATGACTGAACCAACCACATTCTCCGTCGCGCTTCATAACGAGACGGCCACCGCACAACTGATGGCCGATCTCGCCCTGCTGGTCGGACCGGGCGATGTCATCACCCTCACTGGCGATCTCGGCGCCGGCAAGACCGCCGCCGCCCGCGCGCTGATCCGCTACCTCGCCAGCGACGACGAGCTGGAAGTGCCGAGCCCGACCTTCACCCTGGTGCAGGGCTACGAGCTGCCGCCTTTCGCGGTGATGCATGCCGACCTCTACCGCGTCGAGGACGAGGGCGAGCTCGAGGAGATCGGGCTGTCGCCGCTCCCCGAGGCGACGCTGGTTCTGATCGAATGGCCGGAGCGCGCACCGTCGGCCATGCCCGCGGATCGCATCGACATCGCACTCACTCACCGGCCGGCGCTGGGCTCGAATGCGCGCGCGGCCGACATCACCGGCTATGGCAAGGGCGCCGCGCAGGTCGCGCGGCTGCAGGCGCTGCGGGAATTCCTCGATGCATCCGGCTACATGGATGCAACGCGCAAGCGCATGGCCGGCGATGCCTCGACGCGCTCCTATGCGCGGCTGCTGCGTGACGATGAGATCGTCATCCTCATGAACTTCCCGCAGCGCCCGGACGGCGCTGCCCTCTACAATGGGAAGTCCTACAGCGCCGCGGTGCATCTCGCCGAGAACGTGAGGCCGTTCGTCGCCATCGACGAGGGCCTCCGGGGGCAAGGAATCTCCGCGCCCGCGATCCATCATTTCGATCTCGACCACGGCTTTCTGATCAGCGAAGATTTCGGCAGTGAAGGCGTCATCGAGGGCGATCCGCCGCGCCCGATCGCCGAGCGCTACGAGGCCGCGATCGACGTGCTGGCGATGCTGCACGGCAAGGCGCTGCCGGAGACGCTGCCGCTCGACGGGCAGACCTACGACATCCCGGTCTTCGACACCGAGGCACTCCTGGTCGAAATCGGATTGATGCCGGAATGGTATCTGCCCGATCGCAACGCGCCGCTGAGCGATGAGAAGCGCGCGGAATTTTTTGCAATGTGGCGCGAGCTGCTGAGGAAGCCCCTTGCGGCGCCGAAGACGTGGATCATCCGCGACTACCACTCGCCCAATCTGATCTGGCTCGCTGACCGCTCGGGTATCGAGCGCGTCGGCGTCATCGATTTCCAGGACACCGTGCTCGGGCCGCAGTCCTACGACGTGGTGTCGCTGCTTCAGGACGCCCGCATCGACGTCCCTGAAAACATCGAGCTGACGCTGCTGTCGCGCTACATCAAGGCGCGGCGCGCGGATGATGCGAGCTTCGATGCCGCAGGCTTCGCCGAGCTCTACGCGATCATGTCGGCGCAGCGGAACACGCGTCTGCTCGGCACCTTCGCCCGGCTCAACCGCCGCGACGGCAAGCCGCATTATCTGCGCCACCAGCCGCGGATCTGGACCTATCTCCAGCGCTCGCTGGCGCATCCCGCGCTCAGTCATTTGCGCGACTGGTATCTCGCCAACGTGCCGCCGCCCCAAGGGCCGCCAAAGGCCTGATTCGGGCTCGATTTACCGGCTGTTAGCCAAGACGTCGCTATTCTGGCGGCGAGGCAGCCGGATAAATACGGGGCTGGAGCGGGGCAGATGGCGGTAAAGACGGATCAGCGCGGCAACAGCCGGGTTGTTTTCGAGCGCGGGATACCGGCCCAGATGATGGGAATCGACGGCACCTGGCGGCGCGACTGCACCATGGAGGACGTCTCCGAGAGCGGCGCCAAGCTGACCATCGACGGTTCGGTCGAAGGCCTGCATCTGAAGGAATTCTTTCTCCTGCTGTCGTCCACGGGACTTGCGTACCGGCGCTGCGAACTGGCCTGGGTCAATGGCGACCAGATCGGCGTCAATTTCCTCAAGATCGGCGACAAGAAGAAAAAGGCGCGTTCCAACGCCGTTGGAGCGTAACGGCAACACCCGTCGTACAACCGTCACGGCGGGTGGTTAAGGCGGTTGAGACGCGGTGCAGCTGATGCAGTCCCGTGCTAAGATTTGCTGCAATCGCAAAACCAGTGGGTCCGAGACAGAAGAGTTCTGAGAAGGCAAAGGATGTCCGTCACGCCGACCAAAGCCATGGTGCTCGCCGCAGGGTTCGGCCTGCGCATGCGTCCGTTGACGGACAAGATGCCGAAGCCGATGGTGCCGGTCGCAGGCCAGCCGCTGCTCGACCACGTGCTCGACAAGCTCGGCCGCGCCGGCGTGACCGAGGCGGTGGTCAACGTGCACTACCTGCCGGACCAGATCATCAACCACGTCGCATCGCGCCAGCTACCGCGCGTGACCATCTCGGACGAGCGCGACCAGGTGCTCGGCACCGGTGGCGGGGTGGTCAAGGCGCTGCCACTGCTCGGCAATGCGCCGTTCTTCCACGTCAATTCCGACACGCTGTGGATCGACGGCGTGCGCTCCAATCTGACGCGCCTTGCCGAAAACTTCGACCCTGACCGCATGGACATCCTGCTGCTGATGGCGCCGACCGCGACCAGCATCGGCTATAGCGGCCGCGGCGATTACGGCATGCTGCCCGACGGCGCCCTGCGCAAGCGCAAGGAAAAGGAAGTCGTTCCGTTCGTCTATGCCGGCGCGGCGATCCTCTCGCCGTCGATCTTCGCCGGCGCGCCGCAGGGCGAGTTCTCGCTGACGAAAGTGTTCGACCGCGCCAACGAGCAGGAGCGGCTGTTCGGCCTGCGGCTCGACGGCGTCTGGATGCATGTCGGCACGCCCGATGCCGTGCACGCCGCGGAAGAGGCGTTTCTGGAGAGCGTGGCGTAGGGCCACTCCCAAATACGGTGCCGTAGGGTGGGCAAAGGCGCCCTTGCGCCGTGCCCACCATCTCTTTCGATCGCAAAAATGCGTGGGCACGCTTCGCTTTGCCCACCCTACGGCACCTGTGCCGGCCCGCGAACAACGGGGACGACTTCGTTCCCACCCATGACCATTCGATCCCGTCTGCCTATATTGGCGCCTGATCCCGAATCAGGCAGCCCATGCGCGTTTTCAGCGTTCCCATCTCAGTTCCGTTCCTGCGCACGGTCGTCACGGCCCTGCTCGACGGCCGGCTGGTCGAGGGATTCGAGGCGCGCAAGGAACCGGCGCGACTGGCCGATGCCACGCTGTACCTGCCGACCAGGCGCGCGATGCGCGTCGTCCGCGAGATCTTCCTCGATGAGATGAATGCGGACGCGGTGGTGCTGCCGCGCATCGTCGCGCTCGGCGACATCGACGAGGACGAGCTCGCCTTCGCCGACGAAGGCGAGCGGTTCTCCAGCGTGACGCCGCTCGACATTCCGCCGCGGCTCGACGAGCTCGAACGGCGGCTGACGCTGGCGCAGCTCGTCGCGGCCTGGGCCAAGGGCCCGGTGCTGGCGCCGCTGGTGGTCGGCGGCCCCGCCTCGACGCTGGCGCTCGCCGGCGACCTCGCCCGGCTGATCGACGACATGGTGACGCGCGGCGTCGACTGGAGTGCGCTCGACGGGCTCGTGCCTGATAACCTCGACCGCTACTGGCAGCACTCGCTGGAATTTTTGCGCATCGCGCGCATCGCCTGGCCCAATCATCTCGCCGAGATCAACCGGATCGAGCCGGCGGCGCGACGCGACCTCTTGATCGCGGCGGAGGCAAAACGGTTGACCGCGCATCCCCATGGCCCCGTGATCGCGGCCGGCTCGACCGGCTCGATGCCGGCGACCGCGAAATTCCTGCATGCCGTCGCCGCGCTGCCGCATGGCGCCGTGGTGCTGCCGGGCCTCGATACCGATCTCGACGATGACGCCTGGCGAACCATCGGCGGCGTGCGCGATTCGCTCGGCAAATTCGCCGAGCATCCGGCGTCGAACCATCCGCAATATGCCATGCACGCGCTGCTGCAGCGCTTCGGCATCAAGCGCAGCGACGTTGAGATTCTTCACCCGCCGACCGAAGGCGGCCGCGATCTGCTTGCATCCGAATCGATGCGGCCCTCCTCCAAGACGGAGGTCTGGCACGACCGGCTGAAGCAGCCTGACGTCGCCGTGAAGATCGCCGGCGGCATGAAGAATCTCGCGGTCGTCGAAGCGCCCAATCCCGAAATGGAAGCGCTCGCGATCGCCATCGCGATGCGCGAAGCGCGGCACCTCGACAAATCAGCGGCGCTGGTGACGCCTGACCGCGCCCTGGCGCGGCGGGTGATGGCTGCGCTGACCCGATGGGATCTCGCCTTCGACGATTCCGGCGGCGACGTCCTGATGGAAACCTCTGCCGGCGTTTTTGCGCGCCTTGCCGCAGGGGCAGCGACCAAGGGCCTGGAGCCGCCGACGCTGCTGGCAATGCTGAAGCATCCGCTGTGCCGGCTCGGCCGCGCACCCGGCGCGTGGAAGGCGGCGATCGAGGGACTCGAACTTGCCGTGCTGCGCGGTACGCGCCCGCCTGCGGGCACGGCCGGCCTGTTGCGCGAGTTCAACCGTTTTCGCGAGGAGCTCGCAAAGCTGTGGCGCAGCGAAGTCTCCGCGCTCCACAAAGCCGAGCCCCGTGCGCGTCTCAAAGCCGAGGATCTCGATCGCATCCAGGCGCTGATCGATACGCTGCAAAAAGCATTGGCGCCGATCGAGAGCCTGCCGCCGTCGAAGCCGTATGACTTCGCCGAGCTCGCACACCGGCATCGCGAGATCATGATCGAACTGTCGCGCGACGAGCAGGGCATTCCGCTCGCCTTCGAGGAGCGCGAAGGTCTTGCGCTCGCTGGCGCCTTCGACGATCTCCTGCGCGGCGGCACGACCAGCGGATTGATGGTGCCGCTGCCCGACTACGCGGACGTGTTCCAGACCGCCTTCGGCGATCGCGCGGTGCGGCGGCGCGACAGGCCGGGCGCGCGCCTGCAGATCTACGGTCCGCTGGAATCGCGCCTGATGCAGGCCGACCGCATCATTATCGGCGGCCTGATCGAAGGCGTCTGGCCACCGGCGCCACGCATCGATCCCTGGCTCAGCCGGCCGATGCGGCATGAGCTCGGGCTCGATCTGCCGGAACGGCGTATCGGCCTCTCCGCACATGACTTCGCACAGCTGCTCGGCGGCGACGAGGTGATCCTCACCCATTCGGCCAAGGCCGGCGGCGCGCCGGCCGTTGCTTCGCGCTTCCTGCATCGGCTGGAGGCGGTGGCGGGCGACGAGCTCTGGAAGACGGCCATTCGTGCCGGCGAAAAATACGTGCAGTTCGCAGGCGCGCTGGACCAGCCCGAGGAGGTCACGCCGATCAAGCAACCCGAGCCGCGCCCACCGCGCGCGACGCGGCCGACAAGCATGTCGGTCACCGCGGTCGAGGACTGGCTGCGCGATCCCTACACGATCTACGCAAAGTATATCCTGAAGCTCGCTGCGCTCGATCCCGTCGACATGCCGCTCTCGGCCGCCGACCGCGGCTCGGCGATCCACGATGCGATCGGCGAGTTCACGGAAACCTACGCTGCACATCTGCCTGACGATCCCGCGCGCGTGCTGCATGCGATCGGCAAAAAATACTTTGAACCGCTGATGGAGCGCCCTGAGGCGCGTGCGCTGTGGTGGCCCCGCTTCCAGCGTATCGCGCGCTGGTTCGGCGAATGGGAGACCGCGCGGCGCGAAGCGATCGAGGGGATCACGGCGGAGACGCGCGGCGAGATCTCGATCAGGCTCGACAATGAGCGCAGCTTCTCTCTCTCCGCCCGCGCCGACCGCATCGAGCGACGCCAGGGCGGCAGCTATGCCATCCTCGACTACAAGACCGGCCAGCCGCCGAGCGACAAGCAGGTCCGCATGGGCCTGTCGCCACAGCTCACGCTGGAAGCTGCGATCCTGCGCGAAGGCGGTTTCCCCGATATCGACGCAGGCGCGTCGGTGAGCCAGCTCGTCTATGTCCGTCTCAGCGGCAACAATCCGCCGGGCGAGGAGCGTATACTCCAGCTCAAGGTCAACAAAGGCGACGAGCTCATTCCGCCGGATACGGCAGCTGCCGATGCCCGCCAGAAGTTGGAAGCGCTGATCCGCGCCTTCGAGGACGAGAACCAGCCCTATACCTCGCTGAACCTGCCGATGTGGGCGAACCGCTACGGCACCTATGACGATCTCGCCCGGATCAAGGAATGGTCCGCGGCCGGCGGTTTGGGAATCGAGGAATGGTGAAGCTGCCGCGCCCGATCCCCGATGAAGTGCGCGCGCGGCAGGCGCGCGCATCCGATCCGACCGCGTCGGCCTTCGTGTCGGCCAATGCCGGCTCGGGCAAGACGCATGTGCTGGTGCAGCGCGTGATCCGCCTCTTGCTGTCGGGCGTGCCGCCGGAAAAGATCCTCTGCATCACCTTCACCAAGGCCGCCGCCGCCAACATGGCCGAGCGCGTATTCACCACGCTTGGCCATTGGGTGACGCTGGACGATGACGCGCTCAAGAAGGCGATTGTCGCGGTCGGCATTCCGCACCCGAACGCAAAGCTGTGCCGTGAAGCGCGAAAGCTGTTCGCCTGCGCGCTGGAGACGCCGGGCGGGCTGAAGGTGCAGACCATCCACGCGCTTTGCACCCGTCTGCTTCAGCAATTTCCGTTCGAGGCCAATGTCCCCGCGCGCTTCTCGGTCATCGACGAGCGCGACCAGACCGACATGATGGAGCGCGCCAATCTGAAGGTGCTGCTCGAGGCCGCGCGCGATCCGGACAGTATCACCGGCCGGGCGCTCCTGACGGCAATGGCGAGCGCCGCCGATGCCACCTTCAAGGAGGTCGTGCGCGAGGCCTGCCTCAGCCGCGATCACTTCATGGCCTGGACCGACGAGGCCGGCAACGCGGAGGCGGCTGCGGCGCAGATGGCTGCGGTGCTGGGTGTCGATGCGAGCGACCGCATCGAGGACGTCGAGACGGAGATTCTGGATGGTCCATTTCTGCCCCGATCGCGCTGGGACGACATCGCCTTTGCGCTGGAAGACGGCAGCAAATCCGACAACGACCAGGCAGGCCGGCTGCGCGAAGCGAAGGTGTTTTCCGGCAGCGCGCAGGTCGATGCCTATCTGTCCGTCTTCCTCACCGACGACAAGCTGCCGCGCAAGGCGGTTCTGACCAAGAAGTTTTGCGACCACAACCCGTCCGTCGCACGCCTGTTCGAGGCGGAAGTCCAACGCCTCGGGGAATTGATCGAGAAGCGCCGCGCGGTGACGATGCGCGACCGCACCGCGGCCTTGCTGCACATCGCGACGGCCGCCGCGGCGAACTACCGCCGCGAGAAGCAGGAACGCGGGCTGCTCGACTACGACGATCTCATCGACAAGACGCTGGCGATGCTCAACCGCGTCTCCTCGGGCTGGGTGCATTACAAGCTCGACCGCGGCGTCGACCACGTGCTGATCGACGAGGCGCAGGATACGAGCCCGCGGCAATGGGACATTGTCGCGCATATCATCTCCGAGTTCACCGCCGGCGAAGGCGCGCGCGAGGGACTGAACCGCACCGTCTTCGCCGTCGGCGACGAGAAGCAGTCGATCTTCTCGTTCCAGGGCGCTGACCCACACGAATTCGACAAGCGCAAGCGGGAGCTGGACCGCAAGTTCAGATCTGCCGGCCTGAAGTTCGATCCGGTTGCCTTCACCTATTCGTTCCGCTCGGGTGCCGCGATCCTGCATTCGGTCGATCACGTCTTCCGCGAGCCCGCGATCTACAAGAGCATCCATTCGATCGATATCGGTCACCCGCTGCACAATGCGCTCGCCGATGCCGGCCCGAGCGTGATCGAGCTGTGGGATCTGGCGGAGGTCGACGACCGGCAGGAGATCGAGGGCTGGCGCGCGCCGTTCGACGGCGTCGCCGTCACCAGTCCCGAAGTCAAACTCGCCCGCCGCATCCAGGCCGAGATCAAGCGGCTGGTCGAGAGCGGCACGCTGACGGGGCACGAGGGCGAGCGCCGCCCCCTGCGCTATGGCGACATGCTGATCCTGGTGCGCCGGCGCGGCAACGCGTTCGACGCGGTGATCCAGGCGCTCAAGCACGCCAACATCCCGGTCGCCGGTGCCGACCGGCTCAAGCTCACCGAACACATCGGCATCATCGACCTGATGAACCTTGCGGACGCGCTGCTGCTGCCACAGGACGATCTCGCGCTGGCGGTGGCGCTGAAGAGCCCGCTGTTCGGGCTCGACGACGACGACCTGTTCCAGCTTGCCTGGGATCGCAAGGGCTCGCTGCGCCGCGCGCTCGGTGAGCATGCGGCCACAAGCGAAAAATTCGCCACGGCGTTGCGACGCCTGGAGGCCTGCGAGATCCGTGCCCGCGAGGAGACGCCGTTCGCCTTCTACGCCTGGCTGCTCGGGAGCGACGGCGGCCGCGCGCGTATCCTGCGCCGGCTCGGCCACGAAGCCAACGACGCGCTCGACGAATTCCTCGAGCTGGCGCTGAACTACGAGCGCAAAGCGCCGGCCTCGCTGCAGGGTTTCATGGCCTGGCTGCGCTCGGCCGACACCGAGGTGAAGCGCGACATGGAGATCTCGCGCGACGAGGTGCGCGTCATGACGGTGCACGGCGCCAAGGGCCTGGAGGCCTCGGTCGTGTTCATGGTCGACACCACGTCCTCGCCGGCGGACTCGCAACGGGTCCGGCTGATCCACGTGCCGCGCGGCAATGGCGGCGAGATCGTGGTCTGGGCCGGGCGCAAGGCGGACGATCCCAAGCCCGTCGCCGATGCACGCAAGGCGATGATCGAGGAGACCGAGGACGAATATCGCCGCCTGCTCTATGTCGCGATGACGCGGGCGGCCGACCGGCTGATCGTCGGCGGCTGCATGCCCGGCAACATGAGGACGGTGCGCAAGCTGAGCTGGTACGACCTCATCGACACCGGGCTCACCGGCTCGGGCCTCGACAAGCAGACCATCGAGACGCCGCTCGGCAAGGTCACCCGATTCGCCCGGCCGGAGGATGTCGCGGCGCTGGGCACGCCGGCGACTTCGGTGGACCAGACCATCGCGCTGCCGGACTGGCTGCGGACACCGGCGCCGCGCGAGACCATCGACGTCGATGCCGTGCGTCCGTCCGGCCAGTCGGCCGAGGACGGCCGCAGCGTGTGGACAGGCGAATCGGTTCAGTCGCGCGCCCTGGCGCTGCAACGCGGCACGCTGGTGCACCGCCTCCTGCAGTCCCTGCCCGACATCGCCGCCGAGCGCCGGCGGGAGGCCGCGCTCGGCTTCATGACGCGCAACGCCTCGGACTGGCCGGAGGCTGACCGCACCGCGCTGGCCGACAAGGTGCTCGCCTTGATCACCGAACCGCGTTTTGCCCGGGTCTTTGCCGCCGGCAGCCGGGCGGAGGTCGCCGTTGCCGGCCGGCTAGAGCGGCCCGGCCGACCGCCGGCGCTGGTGTCGGGGCAGATCGACCGGCTGGTCGTTCGTCCGGACGAGGTTTTGATCGTCGATTTCAAGACCAATCAGGCCACGCCGAAGAGCGCCGCCGAGGCGCCGGCGGCCTATGTCCGGCAGCTTGCGCTGTACCGGGCGGTGCTGGCGCGGCTTTATCCCCAAAGGGCGATCCGGGCCGTCCTGCTCTGGACCGAGGCCCTTGAATATATGGAGATTTCGCCCCCCGCGCTGGACGCGGCGCTGGCATCCCTTCATCTCGGTGTGAGCGTCCTTGACCCGGCAAGGAGCCGTTCATAGGTTCACCCCATGATCCCGGGCGCGATTCCCAAGCGCGCCGATTCTCTTTCAACCGAGTGAGGTACTCCAATGGCCGTTAGCAAGGTTTCCGACGCCGATTTCGAAGCCGAAGTGCTCAAGGCGAACGGCCCCGTGGTCGTCGATTTCTGGGCCGAGTGGTGCGGCCCCTGCCGCATGATCGCGCCCGCTCTCGACGAGATCGCCGGCGCGATGGGCGACAAGGTCAAGATCGTGAAGCTCAATGTCGACGAGAGCCCGAAAACGGCCTCCAAGTACGGCGTGATGTCGATCCCGACCCTGATGATCTTCAAGGGCGGCGAGATGGCCTCCCGCCAGGTCGGCGCGGCGCCGAAGGCGAAGCTGCAGCAGTGGATCACGTCGGCGGTCTGATCCGCGGCGCGGTCTACTGAGATTTTTGGAACGGCCGGCGAAACGCCGGCCGTTTTATTTTGCTCTACTTGATCCAGCCTGTCGCCAGCGCATTCGCCAACTCCGACTGATTGTTGCGACGCGCCAACTCCGCCATCGCCTCGTGATCGTAGGCTACGTGACGAAACGTCACCTGCCACCCGCCAACTGTTGGCTCAAGAATCGCGTAGCGCGCATCTGGCGTGCCGGCTTCGACGACATGCGGAAACGGATGCTTGTCGCGATAGCCGGGGCTGCCGACGCTGCCGGGATTGACGATCAGCCTTCCGTCGCGCAGCCGCACCGCGCGGGCGAGATGGGTGTGGGCGCAGAGGATCAGCGATTGCGTGATGCCTTGCGCGAGCTGCTCGATGCGGTCGAGCGGCGACAGCGCGACGGTGCCGTCGGGATGCACGGTGTCGAGCCAGTAGACTTCATCGTTCGCGGGCGTGGCGTGGCAGAGGAACACCTGGTCGCGGAACACGCGCGTCATCGGCTGCGCGCGCAGCCAGTCGAGCTGCGCAGCATCGAGCGCCGCGTGGGCGGGACGATCCCACGAGCCCATCTTCTCCGGGGGGCGATCGAGCAGATAGCGGTCGTGATTGCCGAGCACGTGCACGGCATCGAGCTGCATCAGGATTTCGACGGTGCGGCGCGCATCGAGCGGGCCGCTCAGCATGTCGCCGAGATTGACGATGTCGGCGATGCCCTGTGCGCGGATATCGGCGAGCACCGCCTCCAGCGCGAGATGGTTTCCGTGGACGTCGGCGATTGCGGCAAAACGCATCGGCAGTCTCTCTTTCGTGCCCCGGACGCAGCGCAGCGCTACTTCAGCGGTGCGCTGCAGAGCCGGGGCCCATGTCGCGGCATTCTGGGTCCCGGCTCTGCGGCCCATCGCTCGCGCGATGCGCCTTGTCCGGGACACGAAAACTCATGCAGGAGGCGTGCCGTTAAGCCCGAGCACATGGCCGGCGAGATAGAGCGAGCCGGTGATCAGGATGCGCGGCGGCACTTCGTAGGCCAGCTTCGACAGCGCGCGCAGCGCGGCCTCGACGCCGGGGGCGGTCTCGACCCGCATGCCGAGGCTGCGCGCGGCGTCGGCGAGGCGGTCGACCGGCATCGCGTTCTCGGTGTCGGGGATCGACACCGCGACGATGTGGCGGGTGAGGCCGGCGAAATTGGCCAGAAAGCCTTGCGCATCCTTGTTGGCCATCATGCCGGCGATGACGACCAGCGGCCGCGACACCCGCTCCTCGAGATCGCCGAGCGCGGCCGCCGCGACGCGGCCGCCTTCGGCATTGTGGCCGCCGTCGAGCCAGATCTCCGAGCCCTGAGGCCCCCACGAGAGCAGCTCGCCCGAGGTGATGCGCTGCATCCGCGCCGGCCATTCGGCACTGACGATACCGGCTTCGAATGCGGCCTGGTTGACCTTGAAGGCCGGAATCGCGCGCAGCGTCGCGATTGCAAGGCCGGCATTGTCGAACTGGTGGCGGCCGAACAGGCGCGGCGCGGCGAGATCCATCAGGCCGCGGTCGTCGGAATAGACGAGACGCCCGTGCTCGACATTGACGTGCCAGCTCTCGTTCGCGGCAAACAGCGGCGCGCGCATGCGTTTTGCCTGCGCCTCGATCACGGCCAACGCCTCCGGCAGCTGCTCGGCGCAAATCACGGGCACGCCGCGCTTGATGATCGCCGCCTTTTCGCCGGCAATCGACGTCAGGGTGTTCCCGAGAAAATCCATGTGGTCCATGCTGACGGGCGTGATCACGCAGGCCGCAGGTGTGTCGACCACATTGGTCGAATCGAGCCGGCCGCCGAGACCGACTTCCAGCAGCACGGCATCGGCGGGCTTCTGCGCGAACAGATGAAACGCCGCAGCGGTCTTCAGCTCGAACACGGTCGCCGGCTCGCCGGCATTGATGCGCTCGACCTCCTCCAGCGCGGCGCGCAGCTCGTCGTCGCTGACGAGAACGCCGCCACCGACGCGGCCAAGGCGAAAACATTCGTTGATGCGGACCAGATAGGGCGAGGTGTAGGCGTGGACGCGCAGGCCCGCGGCCTCCAGCGTTGCGCGCAGATAAGCGAGCGTCGAACCCTTGCCGTTGGTGCCGGCGATATGGATCACCGGCGGCAGCTTGCGTTCGGGATGGCCGAGCCGCTCGAGCAGGCGGTGCATCCGCTCGAGCCCGAGATCGATGCGCTTCTGATGCAGGGCCGACAGCCGCCCGATCACTTCGTCGAGCAGTGTCTTTGCACTGTCAGAGGAAGCGTTCACGCGTGCGGCGCGGCCGGCGCCGTCTCGGCGGCCGATACGATCTGCGCCGGGCTCGTCACCGGCTGCGTCGGCTTCGATGCGCCTTCCTGCGCCGGCGCCTTGGTCAGCAGGCGGCAGAGCCGCGCCAGGGTCGGGCGCAGATCGTGGCGATGCACGACCATGTCGACCATGCCGTGCTCCTTGAGATATTCGGCGCGCTGGAAACCTTCAGGCAGCTTCTCGCGGATGGTCTGCTCGATCACGCGCGCGCCGGCAAAGCCGATCAGCGCGCCGGGCTCGGCGATCTGCACGTCGCCCAGCATCGCGTAGGACGCGGTGACGCCGCCGGTGGTCGGATTGGTCAGCACGACGATGTAGGGCAGCTTTGCCTCGCGCAGCATCTGCACCGCGACGGTGGTGCGCGGCATCTGCATCAGCGACAAGATGCCTTCCTGCATGCGCGCGCCGCCGCTAGCCGCGAACACGATGAAGGGCGACTTCTTCTCGACCGCGAGCTCCAGCCCGCGCACGATGGCTTCGCCCGCGGCCATGCCGAGCGAGCCGCCCATGAAATCGAAATCCTGCACGGCGACGACGACGGCGGCGCCTTCGAGCTTGCCGTAGCCGACCTTGATCGCATCGTTGAGATTGGTGCGCGCGCGGGCATCCTTGATGCGGTCGGCGTATTTCTTCTCGTCGCGGAACTTGAGCGGATCGGGCGTGACGTCGGGCAGCGCGACATCGAACCAGGTCTCGTTGTCGAAGATCGACTTCAGACGCGCCACCGCGCCCATGCGCATGTGATAGTTCGAGCCGGGGATGACGAACTGGTTGGCCTCGACGTCCTTGTAGAACACGAGCTGCCCGGAATCCGGGCACTTGATCCACAGATTCTCCGGCGTCTCCCGCCGCAGCATGTTGCGGATCTTCGGCCGGACCACGTTGGTAAGCCAGTTCATGGTTTGCTCCGATGTGCGATCCCGCTGGGAATCGCCTGAAGGAATATATGGCGGCCGGGCCCCTGCCCGGCAAGCCGCCGTGTGGTCCGCCCCGGAAGCGGAATTATGGCCTATTCGGCCGCTTGTTTCGCGCCCTTGACGCCCTGGGCCAGGGCCGCCGTCAGCTCGGCCACGGCGTTAACGGTCTTGGCGGTTGCCCGGCCCTCGGCATCGAGGCTGTTCTTGAGCGCGTCGACCAGCGCGGTGCCGACCACCGAACCGTCGGCCTTCTCGGCAATGGCGCGCGCCGCCTCCGGCGTGCGGATGCCAAAACCAACGCAGATCGGCAGCTTGGTATGCCGCTTGATGCGCGCGACAGCTTCGCCAACGGCATTGGCATCCGCCGCTGCCGCACCGGTGATGCCGGCGATAGAGACGTAATAGACAAAGCCTGACGTGTTCGCGAGCACCGCGGGCAGGCGCTTGTCGTCGGTGGTCGGGGTCGCGAGGCGAATGAAGTTCAGGCCCGCCTTCAGCGCGGGAATGCAGAGCTCGTCGTCTTCCTCCGGCGGCAAATCGACGATGATCAGGCCGTCAACGCCGGCCATCTTGGCATCAGCCAAAAACTTGTCGACGCCGTAGATATAGATCGGATTGTAGTAACCCATCAGCACCAGCGGCGTGACGTTGTCGTCCTTGCGGAAGTCGCGCACCAGTTCCAGCGTCTTCTTCAAGGTCATGCCGTTCTTGAGCGCGCGCAGACCTGCGGCCTGAATCGAGGGACCATCCGCCATCGGATCGGTGAAGGGAATGCCGAGTTCGATGACGTCGGCGCCTGCCTTGGGCAGCGCCTTGACGATATTGAGCGACGTCGTGAGATCGGGATCGCCGGCCATCACATAGGTGACAAAGGCCGAGCGGCCCTGCTTCTTCAGCTCGGCAAAACGGGTGTCGATACGCGTGGTCACTTCTTGCCCCTCAGGATGTCGCCGACCTGCGGGACGTCCTTGTCGCCGCGGCCGGAGAGATTGACGACCATCAGGTGGTCCTTCGGCCGCTTCGGCGCGAGCTCCATCACCTTGGCGATGGCATGCGCCGGCTCAAGCGCGGGGATGATGCCTTCGAGCTTCGACAGCAGCTGGAATGCGGCGAGCGCCTCGTCGTCAGTCGCAGAGAGATAGTTGACGCGACCGACCTCATGCAGCCAGGAATGCTCGGGGCCGATGCCGGGATAGTCGAGACCGGCGGAGATCGAATGCGCATCCTGGATCTGGCCGTCCGCGTCCATCAACAGATAGGTGCGGTTGCCGTGAAGCACGCCCGGACGGCCGCCCGCGATCGAGGCCGCATGCAGCTGCGTGAGGCCATGGCCGGCGGCTTCAACGCCGAAGATCTCGACCGAGGGATCATCGAGGAAGGGATGGAACAGGCCCATCGCGTTCGAACCGCCGCCGATGCAGGCGACCAGCGAATCCGGCAGGCGTCCCTCGACCTCCTGCATCTGCGTCTTGGTTTCGTTGCCGATGACCGACTGGAAGTCGCGCACCAGCGTCGGATAGGGATGCGGCCCCGCCACGGTGCCGATGCAATAGAAGGTGTTGTGCACGTTGGTGACCCAGTCGCGCAGCGCCTCGTTCATGGCGTCCTTCAGCGTGCGCGTGCCCGACTGCACCGGGACCACCGTTGCACCCCAGCATCTCCATGCGGATGACGTTGGGCTGCTGCCGCTCGACGTCGACCGCGCCCATATAGACCACGCATTCGAGGCCAAAGCGCGCGCACAGCGTCGCAGTGGCGACACCGTGCTGGCCCGCGCCGGTCTCGGCGATGATGCGCTTCTTGCCCATGCGCCGCGCCAGCATGATCTGGCCGAGCACGTTGTTCACCTTGTGCGAGCCGGTGTGGTTGAGCTCTTCGCGCTTGAGATAGATCTTTGCGCCGCCGAGATGCTCGGTCAGACGCTCGGCGAGATAAAGCGGCGAAGGCCGGCCGACATAGTTCTTGAGATAGCCGTTCATCTCGGCCTGGAAAGCCGGATCGGCCTTGGCCGCGGTGTAGGCCTTTTCCAGATCGAGGATCAGCGGCATCAGCGTTTCGGCGACGAAGCGTCCGCCGAAAATGCCGAAATGGCCGCGCTCGTCGGGGCCGCTGCGATAGGAATTGGGTTTGGCGATGTTCATCGGACGCTCAACTCTTGACTTGCATCTTGGGTGGCGCGCGCGGCGCGAATGAAGGCCTGGATCATCTCGGGGTCCTTGACGCCGGGGGCGCTCTCGACACCCGAGGACACGTCGACGCCGCCGGCGCCGGTGACCCGGAGGGCCTCCGCGACGTTGTCGGCGTGCAGCCCGCCCGAGACCATGTAGGGCAGCTTCAGATCGAGGTTTTCGAGCAGGTGCCAGTCGAAGGGTTCACCCAGGCCGCCGGGCCGCGTCGCATCCTTGGGCGCACGGGCGTCGAACAGGATACGGTCGGCGACCGCGGCATAGCCGGGCAGCACGGCAAGATCGGCGGCGCTTGCGACCGGCACGGCCTTCATCACCGGGCGGCCGAACTTCTGCTTGATGTCGCGCAGCCGGGCGACGCTCTCCTTGCCATGGAGCTGGAAAATGTCCGGCGACAGCGCATCCATGATGTTGTCGAGCGTGGCGTCGTCGGCATCGACCGTGAGCGCCACCTTAAGCGCGCGCTGCTTCACCTGGCGGCCGAGGTCACGGCCAAGCTCCAGAGAGAGATGCCGCGGCGAGGGCGGAAAGAACACGAACCCCACCATGTCGGCACCCGCGTCGAGCGCCGTTTCGAGCGTCTCGCGCGTGGACAGGCCGCAGATCTTGACGAGCAGGGACATGATCTCAAAGCAGATGGAGGCCGCGGGGCCGCGGCCGGAAAACAGGGTTTTTCGGTCGGGGCCGCTTCTACAACGTCGCGCGCTGCTTGTCTCGCCCGATGGGCCCGTAAAGGCCGACCCCGGAGGGAACGGGGAGGCGCTGCGGTTCGGACCTTGCCGCGGCCACCTGGGCCCGCAGATCGGCCAGTTCGCCCCTGGCGGCCCGGGCGTCGGCCTCTTGCCGGCGCGCGGCGCGCCGCCAGTGCCGCTGGCCGAGCCAGACCGCGCAGCCGCCCGCCACGACACCCAGCCCCGCCACCAGGATCAGGAGCAGGAACAGCGGCATCGTGGCCGAGAATGAGGGGTCGTCGGAAACAAGGGGATCGAAGGAGACCGTGACGAAATGCCGGTTGGCCACCGCAAACGTCACCAGGATCAAGCCCAGCGGAATCACGATCAGCGCGGTCAGGAACTTTCGCATCGCTTCGCTCGCCTTGAATCAAGCTTCCGGCCGCATCCTGAGCGACCGCGGAAAACCCTGGCGCCGACCTCAGTCTGCCGCGCCGGGATCCGGATGGTCGCGGTTCAACCGCTCGCGCATTTCCTTGCCGGTCTTGAAGAACGGAACGCTCTTCTGGTCGACGGGCACATGGGCGCCGGTGCGCGGATTACGCCCGGCGCGTGCTGGGCGATGCTTGACCGAGAAGGCACCGAAGCCGCGCAGCTCGACGCGATCACCGCGTGCGAGGGCCGCTACGATCTCTTCGAGAATCGCATTCACAATGTTCTCGACATCCCGCTGGTACAGATGCGGGTTGTGCTCGGCGATACGCTGAACAAGTTCGGATTTGATCATCGAGAGATAGGACCCGGAAGCGTGCGGATGACCATTTCCGTGAAAATACTGTGATCTGTCAAGACGCTAAATCAAGGTTGAGCGTCGGGAAAATGCGTGACAAATGCCGAAAAAGCGGGCTGCCCCGACACTCGCAGCGCGAGAAAACCGTCGGGAACTCGCCCGGCCCAGTCAGTTCGATGCGGCCGGCTGCCACAACGCCAGCATTCCATCCATTCCGAGCCGGTCGACGGCCTGCGCGACGCCGGTTTGCCCGATTTGATGCGCGATCGAGCCCAAACCAAGCGCTTCCAGCGTCACGGCGGCGGCGGTCTTGAGGAACGGCAGATCGCCAAAGCGCGGCTGGAGCTTGTAATCGCGAACGGGAAGTCCCTTCTTGACGCCCTTCTGCTCGACCAGCCAGGTCACTGCAGTCTTCTCGTCGCCGATCTGGTCGATCAGCTTGAGATCCATTGCCTGGCGTCCGGTGAAGACGCGACCGTCGGCCACTTTCTCGAGCTGCGTGTCATCCATGCCACGCCGTTCCTTCACCAGCCCCTTGAACCAGGCGTAGGAATCCTTCACCAGCGCATCGAGCGCAGCGCGCGCTTCGGGACTTGTCGGCTCGTATCCGTTGGGCGCAGCCTTCAGCGGCGAGGATTTCACCTCCTCGACCTTGACGCCGATGGTCTTCAAGAGCTCGGTGACGTTGGGATACTGAAACAGAACGCCGATCGAGCCGACCAGCGAGCTCTGCTGGGCGACGATGTGATCGCTCGCGATCGCGGTGATGTAGCCGCCGGAGGCAGCCAAGCCTTGCACCACGACGACGAGGGGCTTCTTCGCCTTCAGCCGCACGAGCGAGTCATAGAGCTGCTCGGAGCCGGCGGTGGTGCCGCCCGGCGAGTTGATGTGAACGATGACCGCGGCGGCCTGCGAATTCTCCAGCCGCTCCAGCGCCTGCGTGCGATCGGAATCGCTGCGTATCAGTCCCTCGATCTGGACCCGCGCGATCGAGCCGGCGGACGCGAACGTGCCGCGTGCACCGGGTGTCGCGACCAGCGCAAAGCTCGCAATCGCCACGATCGCGATCAGCGCCGCCATGACGCGCCAGAACGTCAGCTTGCGGCGGATCCTGCGGCGATCGACGATGATGTCCGAATCGAGTGACATCGGAATATCTCCAAATGAAAGGCCAGTGGCGTTGTGCCGTCACAACGTAAGCATTGGCTTGTCTGGATACATCAATTGCGGCGCAATTTGAAGAAATGAAGGCTGGGCCTGGTGGAGGCCGAGCCCCTGTCACACACTCCTCGTCATCCCGGACAAGCGCAGCAAGCGGAGCGCTGATCCGGGATCCATACCCACAGGATTGAGTTTGGCGAAGACTTGGAGTTACCAGCCCGCGCCAAGCAGCTCCCTGGGAGTATGGGTCCCGGATCTACGCGCGCTTTGAGCGCGCTTGTCCGGGACGACAGCGGAGTTCGTGGAGACAGCAACAAAAAAGCCCCGGCTTGCGCCGGGGCTTCGATGCAGCAAAATGGAAGTTTCGCTTACTTGTTGTCGCGGTTCTTGAGCGCGGTGCCGAGGATGTCGCCGAGCGTCGCACCCGAATCCGAGGAGCCGTACTGCGCGATGGCTTCCTTCTCTTCGGCGACTTCGAGCGCCTTGATCGACACCTGGACCTTGCGGGCCTTCTTGTCGAACTGGATCACGCGGGCATCGACCTTCTCGCCGACGGCGAAGCGTTCGGCGCGCTGGTCGTTGCGGTCACGGGCGAGCTCCGAGCGCTTGATGAAGGTGGTGAAGTCGGTACCGGCGATCTTCACCTCGATACCGCTCTCTTTCACCTCGAGCACTTCGCAGGTCACGACCGCGCCCTTCTTGACATCGCCCGGCTCGGCGAAGGGGTCGCCTTCGAGCTGCTTGATACCGAGCGAGATGCGCTCCTTCTCGACGTCCACATCGAGCACCACGGCCTTCACCATGTCGCCCTTCTTGTAGTTGTCGATCACCTGCTCGCCCGGAAGCTTCCAGTCGAGGTCGGAGAGGTGGACCATGCCGTCGACGTCGCCCTCGAGACCCAGGAACAGACCGAACTCGGTCTTGTTCTTGACCTCGCCCTCGACCACCGAACCGGTCGGGTGACCTTCGACGAAGACCTCCCAGGGGTTGCGCATGGTCTGCTTGAGGCCGAGCGAGATGCGGCGCTTGACGGAATCGACTTCCAGCACCTGCACGTCGACTTCCTGCGAGGTCGACACGATCTTGCCGGGGTGCATGTTCTTCTTGGTCCACGACATCTCGGAGACGTGGATCAGGCCTTCGATGCCCGGCTCGAGCTCGACGAACGCACCGTAGTCGGTGATGTTGGTGACGCGGCCGGTGAAGCGGGCACCCAGCGGGTACTTGGCTTCGATGCCCTGCCACGGATCGTCCAGCAGCTGCTTCATGCCCAGCGAGATGCGGTGCGTCTCGTGGTTGATCTTGATGATCTTGACCTTCACGGTCTGGCCGATCGAGAGCACCTCGGTCGGGTGGTTGACGCGGCGCCACGCGATGTCGGTGACGTGCAGCAGGCCGTCGATGCCGCCGAGGTCAACGAACGCACCGTAATCGGTGATGTTCTTGACCACGCCGTCGATGACCTGACCCTCTTCGAGGTTCTGCACCAGCTCCTGACGCTGCTCGGCGCGGGTCTCTTCGAGAACCGTGCGGCGGGACACGACGATGTTGCCGCGGCGGCGGTCCATCTTGAGGATCTGGAACGGCTGCGAGTTGTTCATCAGCGGCGCAACGTCGCGGATCGGACGGATGTCGACCTGCGAGCGCGGCAGGAAGGCCACGGCACCGTCGAGGTCGACGGTGAAGCCGCCCTTGACCTGGTTGAAGATGACGCCGTTGACCTTTTCGTTGTTCTGGAACGCCTTCTCGAGCTTGCCCCAGCTCTCTTCGCGGCGCGCCTTGTCGCGGGACAGCACGGCTTCGCCGAGGGCGTTCTCGATGCGATCGAGGAACACTTCCACCTCGTCGCCGACCTTGAGTTCAGAGTCACGGCCCGGGCCGGAAAATTCGCGAAGGGCAACGCGGCCCTCGGTCTTCAGGCCGACGTCGATGACGGCCATGTCCTTTTCAATTGCAACCACCTTGCCCTTGACGACGGAGCTTTCCTGCAGGTTGCCACCTGCGAAGGACTCGTCGAGCATCGCGGCGAAATCGTCACGCGACGGGCTATAGGTATCAGCAGAAGTCGAAGCCATTTGTTCTCCAGTTGCGGAAGTCTTGCCGGCCGTTGGGTTCATGGGCGCATCGCACACGCAGTGTCGGAAGGTCCGCAAAACCTTCGAGCGACCGCTCGCTGCTCCGGCCTGAAGGCGGAACAGCGGAAGCGGGCCGGCTGAGGCCCGCGCGTTCGATACGTGAAAATCTTATGTCCGGAGCCGGGATCGCGCCGGTCCCCGAAACAGGGACCGAGAGTATCGACCTCAAAGAGCGGGAGCGGGCGCTTCCTCCAATGACGGCGGCGGCTTAACCCCGCGACCGGCCCGCTCGGACGGCCTCGATAATGTCGATGGCGGCCCGGACGCCGCCTTCTATATCCAGTTGGGAGTTATCTAGCAAGTAAGCATCCGGGGCCGGTTTTAAGGGCGCAATCGGCCGGTTCTTGTCACGTTCGTCGCGCCGGATGATGTCGGCGAGCACGGCCGCCTCGTCGGCCTCCTCGCCCCTCGCCCTCGCCTCCATGGTGCGGCGGCGGGCGCGAACCTTGGGGTCGGCGACAACGAAGATCTTCACGTCGGCATGGGGGCAGATCACGGTTCCAATGTCCCGACCGTCCAGCACGGCCCCCGGCGGATCGGCGGCGAATTGTCGCTGGAAATTGACCAGGACCTCGCGAACCCTGGGGATCGCCGAGACGATCGAGGCGCCCTCGCCGGTCTCCTGGGTCTTCAGCGCGGGATTGCCGAACTTTTCGGGATCGAGCTCCAATGCGGCCTGCACCGCGGCCGCCTCGTCGCGGAGATCCTGGCCGGACTGCATCAAGGCATAGGCCACCGCGCGATAGATCACGCCGGTATCGAGATGACGAAAGCCGTAATGGTGAGCGAGACGCTTGCCGAGCGTCCCCTTGCCCGAGGCCGCGGGCCCGTCGATGGCGATAATCATGAAAACTCGGCCCCTAGCGAACGCATCATCGGAATGAAATCCGGGAAACTGGTGGCGATGAAGGCGGTGTCGTCCACGGTCACCGGCTGATCGGAGGCGCAGCCCATCACCAGCGCGGACATCGCGATACGGTGGTCCATGTGGGTGGCGACGGTGCCGCCGCCGGGGACATGGCCGCGGCCCTCGACGATCAGATCATCGCCGGAGATCTCGACCTTGACGCCGTTGACGCGAAGCATGGCGGCCGTGGCCTCCAGGCGATCGGATTCCTTGACGCGCAGCTCCTGCAGGCCTCGCATGATCGTCGTGCCTTCGGCGAAGGACGCCGCCACCGCCAGCACCAGATATTCGTCGATCATCGAGGGCGCGCGCTCCGGCGGCACCTCGACGCCGCGCAGTTTTGAGGCGCGCACGCGCAAGCGCGCCATCGGCTCGCCGGCATCGCGGCGAACTTCGCTCTCCTCGATGAAGGCGCCCATTTCGCGCAGCGTGGTGAACAGGCCGGTGCGCAGCGGATTGGTCATGACGTCGGACAGCACGACGTCGGAGCCCCCGACGATCAGCGCCGCGACGACGGGGAAGGCGGCCGACGAGGGATCGGCCGGCACCACGACATTGGCGCCATGCAGCTCGGGCTGGCCGACCAGCGTGATGCGGCGGCCGTGCTGGCCTTCCTGCACCGACGTGATGTCCGCGCCAAAATGCTTCAGCATCAGCTCGGTGTGGTCGCGGCTGGCCTCGCTCTCGATCACGGTCGTGGTGCCGGGCGCGGCCAGGCCCGCCAGCAGCACGGCCGATTTGATCTGGGCCGAGGCGACCGGGGTCTTGTAGGTGATCGGCAGCGGATCGCGCGCGCCCTGGAGGGTCAGCGGCAGACGCCCGCCCTCGCTGCCGGAGGTGACCTTCGCGCCCATCTTCTCAAGCGGATCGAGGATCCGGCGCATGGGACGGCTGCGTAGCGAGGCGTCGCCGTCGAACACCGCCGAGATCGGGCAGCCGGCGACGGCGCCCATGACCAGCCGGCAGCCGGTGCCGGAGTTGCCGAAATCCAGCGGCGCCTTGGGCTCGGCGAAGCCTCCGACGCCTACTCCGTTTACCTTCCAGGCGAAATCACCGGTGCGTTCGACCCTGGCGCCCAGCGCCTGCATCGACTTGGCGGTGTTGAGGACGTCCTCGCCCTCGAGCAGGCCCGAAACCTTGGTCTCGCCGACCGCGAGCGCGCCCAGGATGAGGGCGCGATGGGAGATCGACTTGTCCCCGGGCACCCGTACTTTTCCGGTCAGGGGGCCGCTGGCGCGAGACTGGAGTGGCCTCGGTTGGTCGGAATGGGTCAAGATTGTGTCCTTGGATAGGCCCTGTGGGCTGGCGCGCAGGTACCACATGGTCCGCGCCCCGTCACGGGCATGTCTTTCTCCCGTAATGCGCTATTGACAGCGGGCCGCCAACTAGCCAAGTGAAGCACCGCTTTTCAGACATTCCCAGGATTCCTGCCGTGGCCAAGTCCGAACTCGGAACCAAACGTATTTGCCCGACCACGGGCAAGAAGTTCTACGACCTCAACAAGAATCCGGTGATCTCGCCCTATACCGGCGAAGTCGTGCCGATCGCGCCCGTGGCGCCCGCGCGCGTACCGCGCGGCGCAGAAGCCCGGCATGCGGCGACAGCGGATACCGCGCCGGAGCCGGCAGAGGTCGAAGAGGTCTCCCTCGAGGAGGCCGATGCCGAGGAGAACACCGGCAAGGTCAAGGCCGCCGTGCCCGAATCGGAGGACGATATCGAGGTCGACGAGACCCTCGACGACGATGATGACGATGATTCGACCTTCATTGCCGACGAGGAAGAAGGCGATGAGGACGTGACCGACATCATTGGTGATGTCGGAGGTGATGAAGAGACTTGAGATCAGTCCTGATCTGTGAAAAAGGGTGCACCGCGCGAGTCACCAGGCTCGCCGGTCTGTGGGGATCCTCCGGGATCGTCCCATTTAAGGACTAAGGGGCCATAGCTCAGCTGGGAGAGCGCTTGCATGGCATGCAAGAGGTCGGCGGTTCGATCCCGCCTGGCTCCACCAGCCTTCGCTCGCTTCGCGAGCTTCGGCTGGGCAAGCCTAGGGAAGTCCCTCGTAGCGAAGTGAGCGAAGGCTGTCCCGCCATAGCCCGAAGGGCGACGGCGGACTCTATCCGCAATCGCCAACAAACCCCCGGACTGGTTCCAACCTGCTATCCTGCCCTCTGGGGAGGAAGCAGAATGAAATACGTCTATATCCTCGAAAGTCTTGATTCCGAGCACTTCTACGTCGGCATCACGGACGACCTGCGGGCCCGCTTGGAGAAGCACAATGCTGGCGAGGTACCGCACACCTCGAAATACGGGCCTTGGCGAATGCGGACCTATTTCGCCTTCGACGACGCCGCACGCGCCGTCGCGTTCGAGCGATACCTGAAATCGGGCTCCGCCGCGCTTTCGCGAAGAAGCACTTCTGATCGGCCGCCCCCTACTCCCCAATCACCGCATTCAACCGATCCCTCAGCGCGACGATCTCGTCTTTCATCGTCACCAGCTCCGATACCGAGCAGTCCGAGGCCGCCAGGATCGACTGCGGCACGCTGCGCGCTTTCTCCTTCAGCGCATGGCCCTGCGACGTCAGCGCGATCAGGACCTGGCGCTCGTCCTCGCGCGAGCGGGTGCGCTTGACCAGATGGGCGGCTTCGAGGCGCTTCAGCAGCGGCGTCAGCGTACCCGAATCCAGGAACAGCTTTTCGCCGATCTCCTTGACCGGCACGTCGTCGCGCTCCCACAGCACCAGCATGACCAGATATTGCGGATAGGTCAGGCCGAGCCGGTCGAGGAGCGGCTTGTAGACGCGGTTGAAGGCGTGCGCGGCGGAATAGACCGCGAAGCAGATCTGGTTGTCGAGGCGCTGCGGGTCCAGCGCCGATAGTTTTCGGGGCATAGCGAATCTCACGACGTTTCTCCCATTCTGGGGCCGCCCGGGGGGACATTCAATTGCGGACAATTAAATGTGAGGCATGCAAATTTCAATTGCGCGCAATCTAATTGTCTGCGATATGGATCGGGTCCCAACCCGGAACCCCAAGGGAGACGAAAATGTCCGTGAACGTGCTCTACAAGACCAGCGCAAAAGCCACCGGCGGCCGCGACGGCCATGCTGCGACCCTCGACGGCGCGCTCGACGTCAAGCTCACCACGCCGAAGGAGCTCGGTGGCGGCGGCGGCGCCGGCAACAATCCCGAGCAGCTGTTCGCGGCCGGCTATGCCGCCTGCTTCATCGGCGCGATGAAGTTCGTGGCCTCGCAGGGCGGACCGAAGGTCCCGGCCGACGCCTCCGTCACCTCGACCGTCGGCATCGGCCCGCGTTCGGCCGGCGGCTTCGGTCTCGACATCGACCTCGCCGTCTCGCTGCCGGGCCTTGCCCGCGCGGAAGCCGAGGCGCTGGTCGCGAAGGCCCACCAGGTGTGCCCGTACTCCAATGCCACGCGCGGCAATGTCGACGTTCGCCTGACGGTCGTCTGATCCTACGGCGGATTGGCTGGCCCGAGATCCCCCTCGGGCCGGCCGCTTCTGTTTCATTTTGCCACGCTGCGGGATGGACGTGCGACAGCGCATGCGGCCCTACGCAGCAAGCCATTGCTGGCACAAAAAAACCTCGCTAGGCCTGTGATCAAACGACGACACAGGGGAAGCGAAGGCATGACTGAAGCAGCATTGGGCGCAATGAGCGGACTGCGCGTCATCGATCTCACGCGCGTGCTCGGTGGTCCCTACTGCACCCAGATTCTCGCCGACCACGGCGCCGACGTGATCAAGGTCGAGCCGCCAGCGGGCGACGAGGTGCGCGAATGGGGCCCTCCCTTCCACGAGGAGGATGCGGCCTATTTCGTCGGCATCAACCGCAACAAGCGCTCGATCGGCCTCGACCTCGCCTCTGAGGGCGGTCGCGTCGTGCTGCTCAAGATGCTGGAGACGGCCGACGTCCTGATCGAGAATTTCAAGCCGGGCACGCTGGAGAAATGGGGCATCGGCAACGACGTGCTGCGCGAAAAATTCCCGCGCCTCGTGCATTGCCGGATCTGCGGCTTCGGCGCCGACGGGCCGCGCGGCGGCAACCCCGGCTATGACGCCATCATCCAGGCCATGACCGGCATGATCGCGGCGACCGGCTCGCCCGAGAGCGGGCCGATGCGGATCGGCGTGCCGCTGGTCGACATCACCACCGGCCTTTATGCCGCGATCGGCATCCTGATGGCCCTGTCGGAGCGGCAGCGTTCGGGCAAGGGCCAGTTCCTGGAGACCACGCTGTACGAGACCGGCCTTGCGATCATGCATCCGCACACCGCGAACTATTTCATGCATGGCAAGCCGCCGGGCCTCACCGGCAACGAGCATCCCAACCTCGTGCCTTATGCGATCTTCCCGACGAAGACCGACAACATCTTCATCGGCGTCGGCAATGACGGCACCTTCCGCAAGCTCGCCAAGGAGATCGGCAAGCCCGAGCTCGGCACCGATCCGCGCTTTGCCCGCAACAAGGACCGCATCGCCAATCGCGAGGCACTGCGCGCCGAGCTGGCCGCCGTGTTCAGCCAGCACGAGGCCGAGCCGCTGTGCAATCGCCTGCTCGCGGCCGGCCTGCCCGCAGGTCCGGTGCAGAAGATCGACCAGGCGTTGACGAACCCGCATACGATCGCGCGCGGCGATATTATCGAGAAGGACTGGTACAAGGGCGTGGCCTCGCCGATCCGGCTCGACCGCAGCAAGCCGAGCCTGCGCCGCCTGCCGCCGAAATTCAGCCAGCACGCAGCCGAGGTGCTGGGCGAGTTCGGCTACTCCAAGTCCGAGATCGACGCGATGGTCGAAAAGGGCACGGTCTGCGGCCCCGAGCGGAAGCGCTAGACGGTGCGCTCCCTCTCCCGCTTGCGGGAGAGGGTCGGGGAGAGGGTGTCTCCGCAACGGGACAATCCCCGAGAGGATAGAACCCTCCCCCGGCGCTACGCGCCGACCTCTCCCGCAAGCGGGAGAGGTTAAGGGAGACCGGAGCTGCACCGGTTCTACCCAACGCCCAGAGCCGATCACCCGCCTCACACAAATCCAATGCCGCACTGCGGCGCGCCCACGCGTGTGCAGCGCGAACGGCTGCTTCTGTCCGCGGCGCATTCGCCTATTTGACGGCTTCCCTTTTCCAGCGCTTGCCGCTTTCGTTTCGGCCGCTTACACAGTCATGTGAACGTCATATGGCGCTGCTAGCGCAAGCGCTTCTTTAGTGACGGGCAAGGGAGGTTTTCTTGATGGCTCTTCGACATTTTGGCGCGGCTGCAGCTGTTGCACTCACGGTTGGTCTCGGCGCTTCGCCCGCCCTGGCCGTGACCGAAATCCAGTGGTGGCATGCGATGACCGGCGCCAACAACGACGTCATCGTCAAGCTCGCCAACGACTTCAACGCGTCGCAGACCGACTACAAGGTGATCCCGACCTACAAGGGCAACTACCCCGACACGATGAACGCCGGCATCGCCGCCTTCCGCGCCGGCAACGCCCCGCACATCATGCAGGTGTTCGAGGTCGGCACCGCGACCATGATGGCCGCGACCGGCGCCGTGAAGCCGGTCTACAAGCTGATGGCCGAGACCGGCGAGAAGTTCGATCCGAAGAACTACCTGCCCGCGATCACCGGCTACTACTCGACCTCGAAGGGCGAGATGCTGTCGTTCCCCTTCAACTCGTCGTCCACGGTCATGTGGATCAATCTCGACGAGCTGAAGAAGGCCAATGTCGAGATCCCCAAGACCTGGCCTGAAGTATTCGAGGCCGGCAGGAAGCTGAAGGCGGCCGGTCACGACACCTGCGGCTTCTCCGGCTCCTGGATCACCTGGGTCAATCTCGAGCAGCTCTCCGCCTGGCATAACGTGCCGCTCGCCAGCAAGGCCAACGGCCTCGACGGCTTCGACACCGTGCTCGAATTCAACGGCCCGCTCCAGGTCAAGCACCTCGAAAACCTGGTCGAGCTGCAGAAGACCAAGGTCTACGACTATGCCGGCCGCACCAACACCGGCGAAGGCCGCTTCACCTCGGGCGAATGCCCGATCTACCTGACCTCCTCGGCGTTCTTCGGCAACGTCAAGGCGCAGGCGAAGTTCAACTTCACCGCGGTGCCGATGCCGTATTATCCGGACGCCAAGGGCGCGCCGCAGAACTCGATCATCGGCGGCGCTTCGCTCTGGGTGATGGGCGGCAAGCCGGCCGACGACTACAAGGGCGTCGCGAAGTTCCTGACCTTCCTCTCCGACACCGATCGCCAGGTCTACATCCACAAGGCCTCGGGCTACCTGCCGATCACGAAGGCGGCCTACGCCAAGGCGAAGGAAGAGGGCTTCTACAAGGACCAGCCCTATCTCGAGACCCCGCTGCTCGAATTGACCAACAAGGAGCCGACCGAGAATTCGCGCGGCCTGCGCCTCGGCAACATGGTGCAGCTGCGTGACGTCTGGTCGGAGGAGATCGAGCAGGCGCTCGCCGGCAAGAAGACCGCCAAGCAGGCGCTCGATGCCGCCGTCGAACGCGGCAACACCATGCTGCGGCAGTTCGAAAAGACCGCCGTGAAGTAAGGCGACTGGCGGCAGGCCGGTCACCCGGCCTGCCGCTTCCGGGGCATCATGCAAAAGCAATCCATTTTCCAGTCAAAGCTGTTGCCCTATGCGCTGGTTGCGCCGCAGCTCGCGATCGTCCTGATTTTCTTCTATTGGCCGGCCTTGCAGGCGGTGATCCAGTCCTTCCTGCTCCAGGACGCTTTCGGTCTCTCCACCACCTTTGTCTGGTTCGACAATTACATCGAGCTGTTCAAGGACCCCGCCTATTTCGAAGCGGTCGTCCGCACCTTCTTCTTCTCGTTCGCGATCGCGATCTCGTCGCTGTCCTTCGCGCTGCTGCTCGCCGTGATGGCGGACAAGCCGCTGCGCGGCTCGATGCTCTACCGCACGCTGCTGATCTGGCCCTATGCGGTCGCGCCGCCCGTGGTCGGCGTGCTCTGGATCTTCATGCTGCATCCTTCGCTCGGCGTGATCTCGCGCTATCTGCGCGCCGCCGGCATCGACTGGAATCCGTTGCTCGACGGCAACCAGGCCGCCGGCCTCATCATCCTCGCCGCCGCCTGGAAGCAGATCTCCTATAATTTCCTGTTCTTCCTCGCCGGCCTGCAGGCGATCCCGAAAAGCGTATTCGAGGCCGCTGCGATCGACGGCGCGCGCCCGATGCGACGGTTCTGGACCGTGACCTTCCCGCTGCTGTCGCCGACCATCTTCTTCCTGCTCGTCGTCAACATCGTCTACGCCTTCTTCGACACGTTCGGCATCATCGACACCATGACCCGCGGCGGTCCCGGCACGTCGACCGTGACGCTGGTCTACAAGGTCTATTCGGACGGCCTGCTCGGCGGCAATCTCGGCAGCTCCGCGGCGCAATCTGTCATCCTGATGATCATGGTCATCGTGCTCACCGGAATCCAGTTCCGTTTCGTCGAACGCAAGGTGACCTACTGATGGTCGAGGACGAGGGCATCAGGCGCTACGTCGCCCATTTCATCCTCTGGATCGGGATCGCGATCGTCGCATTCCCGGTCTACATCGCGATCGTCGCCTCGACCCAGGACAACGCGCTGATCGCGAACGGGCAGATGTCGCTGCTGCCGGGCGGCCATTTCTTCGAGGTCTACTACCAGACCATCTTCGTCGGCACGAGCGGCTCGACCCGCGAGCCCGTCGGCAACATGATGCTGAACTCGCTGGTGATGGCGCTGGCGATCGCGATCGGCAAGATCGCGATCTCCATCATCTCGGCCTATGCGATCGTGTATTTCCGCTTCCCGTTCCGGATGTCGATCTTCTGGATCATCTTCATCACCCTGATGCTGCCGGTCGAGGTGCGCATCTATCCGACCTACAAGATCGTCGCCGACCTGCACATGCTCGACAGCTATGCGGGCCTCGCGCTGCCGCTGATCGCCTCCGCCACCGCGACGCTGCTGTTCCGCCAGTTCTTCATGACCGTGCCGGACGAGCTATTGGAAGCATCGCGCATCGACGGCGCCGGCCCCTTGCGCTTCTTCTGGGACACGCTGCTGCCGCTGTCGCGCACCAACATGGCGGCGTTGTTCGTGATCCTGTTCATCCTCGGCTGGAATCAATATCTCTGGCCGCTGCTCATCACCACCCGCGACGACATGCAGACCATCCAGGTCGGCATCCGCAAGATGATCACCACCACCGACGCGCTGACCGAATGGCCGATCGTGATGGCGACCGCCGTGCTGGCCATGCTGCCGCCCGTGTTCGTCGTCGTCGCCATGCAGAAACTGTTCGTGCGCGGCCTGGTCGAGACGGAAAAGTAAGAAGCGAGTTTCCATGGCTAACGTCACCCTGCGCAACGTCCGCAAGACCTACACCGGCGGCTTCGAGGCCATCAAAGGCGTCAACGTCGATGTCGCCGACGGGCAGTTCTGCGTGCTTGTGGGCCCCTCCGGCTGCGGCAAGTCCACGCTGCTGCGCATGGTCGCAGGCCTCGAGACCGTCACCGGCGGCGAGATCGACATCGGCGGTCGCGTCGTCAACCAGATCGAGCCCGCCGATCGCGACATCGCGATGGTGTTCCAGAACTACGCGCTCTATCCGCATATGAGCGTCTACAACAACATGGCCTACGGCCTGCGCAACCGCGGCATGGCGGAGGCCGAGATCAAGACCCGCGTCGAGGAAGCCGCGCGCGTGCTCGAGCTCTCCGCCATGCTCGAACGCAAGCCGCGCCAGCTCTCCGGCGGCCAGCGCCAGCGCGTCGCCATGGGCCGCGCCATCGTGCGCCAGCCGAAGGTGTTCCTGTTCGACGAGCCGCTCTCCAATCTCGACGCCAAGCTGCGCATCGCGATGCGGGTCGAGATCCGCAAATTGCAGCGCCGGCTCAACACGACGTCGATCTACGTCACCCACGACCAGCTCGAGGCGATGACGCTCGCCGACGTCCTCGTGGTGATGAACGGCGGCCAGGTCGAGCAGGTCGGCAATCCCCTTGCGATCTACGAGAAGCCGGCGACGACCTTCGTCGCCTCCTTCATCGGCGCGCCGCCGATGAACCTGATGTCGACGCGCCCCGACGAGATCAAGTCCCAGCTCGGCAGCGCCGCGAGCGAGGCCGGCATCGTCGGCATCCGCCCGGAGGATTTTGTCATCACCGACCAGACGCCCGCCGGCGGCGTGGCATTGCCGCTCACCGTGGAGGCCATCGAGCGCGTCGGTGCCGAAACCTTCGTCTACGGCTCCCGCGAGCAGGAGGACCAGCGCGTCGCCGCCACCCCGGGCGAGCTGCCGCCCGGCGAGGTCATCGTCCGCATCCCCGGCACCGACGCCCCCGCCATCGGCCAGAAAATCCGGGTCGCGGCAGTGCGCCAAAAGCTGCACCTGTTCAACGGCGACGGGCGGAAGCGGATCGAGGCCTGACGGGTTCCGGCGCCTGCTCTATCAAAAAGCGCGAAAACAACCCCATGCACCGTAGAAGGGGGTCTGTTTTCATTGGGATAAATCGTCCCGGAGATTCGCCTGTCTGCGCTTCACGGAGCGATGACGAATTGTAAGCATTTTGTGCGATGGCAGAGCGGGTTAGCGGCAAGGCGACCCATCCACAGCCCTCCGCTACGTCCTTGAACCCACAAGCGGATATGCCCATATTGCTGACCAAGGGGTGCCTTGATCGGGCCCCGAAACACCAAAGTCGCTTCGAGAGGACTTTGTAAACTATGTCTCGTGTTCCCACGTTATCCAGTCCGTTCCTTCTGGGCTTCGACGAGATCGAGCGCGTGCTCGATCGGGTCGTCAAAGGCGCCGACGGCTACCCTCCCTACAATATCGAGAGGTGTGACCGGTCGGACGGCCAGCCCGAACGCTTACGCATCACGCTGGCGGTCGCCGGATTCACCCGCGACCAACTCGATGTAACCATTGAGGAAAACCAGCTCGTGATCCGCGGGCGTCAGCAGGACGACAAGACCCGGCAATACATCCATCGCGGCATCGCCGCGCGCCACTTCCAGCGCACCTTCGTGCTGGCGGAGGGGATGCTGGTGCTGGGTGCGGATCTGAAGAACGGGTTGTTGTCGATCGACCTGGCCCGGCCTGAACCGGAGCGGATCGTTAAGACAATCGCTATCAATGAGCACGAATAATGGAACGAGTAGCGGACTCGACCGCTTAGTTTCTGTGAAGGAGTCGAGACCATGAGTGAAGGTCACGTTGCGTTCGAATACGAAGCCAAGAACGTCTCTCCGGAGACGCTGGCAACCCTGGGCGAAGGCCATATCGCCTATGTGAAGCAGATCCGTTCCGAGGACGTGCCGGACCTGTTCCCCGAGGCGCCCAAAATCGCGCCGGGCCTCAAGCTCTTCGCGCTCCACGCCGCCGACGGCACGCCGATCATGCTGACCGACAGCCGCGAAGCCGCGGTCGCCAACGCCTGGAGCAACGAGCTGCAGGCCGTCAGCGTGCACTAAAGCGCACGCGTCGTACGGATAGAGTTTTGACGGGCATGCCTTCGCACGAAGGCGTGCCCGTTTTCATTTTGATGCGATGATGTTTCCGCGTCGTCATTGCGAGCGCTCGCTCTCGTGTCCCGGACAAGCAGCAACGCGCAAGCGTTGCTGCGCAGAGCCGGGACCCAGTGCCACACGGATAGCAGTCGGCCGCATGGCCCCGGCTCTGCAGCGCACCGCACCGGACGATGCTTCGCATCGCCGGGAGCGCTGCGCTGCGTCCGGGGCACGAGCGCGGAGATGCACGCTGATTCGAAATTGTCATTTCAGAAACCCGAGCCCCTCGCGCGCGGTGTCGACGGCCCATTTGTCGGTCGGCGGCAATGCGAGCACGCTGTTGAAATCTGCGCGCGCATGCTTGGCGTCGGACATCAGCATGTAGAGAAGGCCGCGATTGGCCAGGGCATCCTGGCTTTTGGGATCGAGTCGAAGCGCCTGGTTGTAGTCGGCGAGCGCGCGCTCGTGCTGTCCCATGTCCCGAAACACACCGGCGCGATCTTTGTAGGCGTCCATATTCCCCGGCTGTAACCGAATCGCTTCGTCGAGATCGGCAAGGGCGCGCTTGTCGTCGCCCTTCCTGTGCAGGACGACGCCTCGAACGAGATAGGCTTTCTCGAAGGACGGCATGATCCTGGTAACGTCATCCAGCTCCCGGATGGTGCCGTCGGCATCGTCCTGTTTCAGGAACACCATGGCCCGGCAATAGTGGCCACCGGCACTTCCGGGCTCCAGACGGACGGCGCTGTCGCAGTCAGCGAGAGCTGCATCGATCTCGTTCTTGTTGAGATGGATGTTACTACGCAGCTCATAGGGCCACGCGGCCGCCGGATTGCGCTGCATCGCCTCGGTGTAATCGGCGACGGCGCGATCGGTGTCGCCCTTCGCCGCATACACCTGTCCCCGCATGACGAGCGCGCGGTAAGCCTGCTTGGGGCTGCGCTCGATGGCCTCGGTGAAGCCCGCGATCGCGAGGTCGAAATTGCGCTTGTTGAAATATTCCTCTGCGCGCGAGGTGTAGGACGGTTCGTAGCCGGGATCGAGGCGAATGGCTTCGTTGTAGTCGGCCATGGCGTGATCGCGATCGCCTTTGGCGGAATAGGCGCGCCCGCGGCAATGATAGGCGCGGCCGAAATTCGGATCGATCCGGATTGCGGCGCTGCAATCCTCGAACGCGCGATCCTTGTCGCGCTTCATGTAATACGCTTCGCCACGCAACTCGTAAGCCGCGGCATTGGTCGGGTCAGCCGCAATGATCTCGGTCTTCTCGGCGATGACACGATCGTTCGTCGCGTCGTCAGCATGGGCCACGACCGTGGCAGCAATGGTGACAGAGCAGAGCAGACCAAAGGCCCGGCCAATCGAACCGCAAATCATGTGGCAAAATCCCCGCGCCGAAACTGTGCCGGTCGCAGGTGAGCATGGTGACGAAATATCGCAGCGTCCGGCTGCAAATAAGTCGCAGACGGCGCGGCGCGGGTTCGAACGGGCGGAAGGGGTCTTAAGCCGCGGTCGCCGGCGGCAGGGCCAGCACCGAATAGATCGCCTGGGCGTCGCGCGAGGCGCGGAGCTTCTTGGCGATGTCCTGGTCGCGGAGCAGGCGGGCGATGCGGGCGAGCGCCTTCAGATGGTCGGCGCCGGCGCCTTCGGGCGCGAGCAGCAGGAAGACGAGGTCGACCGGCTGGCCGTCCATCGCCTCGAAATCGATCGGGCGATCGAGGCGCGCGAACAGGCCGAAGATCTTCTCCAGCTTGGGCAGCTTGCCGTGGGGAATGGCGACGCCATAGCCGACCGCGGTGGTGCCGAGCTTCTCACGCTGCAGCAGCACCTCGAACACCGAGCGCTCGTTCTGCCCGGTGAGCTCAGCGGCCTTGGCCGCAAGCTCCTGCAGGGCCTGCTTCTTGCTGTTGACCTTCAATGCCGGGAGAATCGCCTCGGGTGCGACCAGATCGGTAATCGGCATGGAAGGTTTCCGAGGTGAATTAAACCGACAGGTTCCGAATTGGCCGGCTTGGAAAGAAACCACGCCGGGCCGGCGTCAAGAAGGTGAAGCAGGAGGGGGACTTAGCCCCGATCCTGATGTGGGGCGCTTCTACTCCAACGCAATCCCGGTGCCAACTGCTGCGTGCGGCTTTGCCCCGGTCATTGTTAAGGCCTGTGGTTGATACGGGGCCCGATTTTCGGCCCTAACCGCCCGCCTTGCCGTCGGCCTTGGCCCCGGGCGGGTCGATCCAGCCCACATTGCCGTCGGCGCGGCGGTAGATGATGTTCACCCGGCCGCTAGAGCCATGCTGGAATACCAGGCAGGGTGCCCCGCTGAGGTCGAGTTCCATGACGGCTTCGCTGACCGAGAGCTGCTTCAGCGAGGTGGTTGCCTCGGCGATGATCACGGGGCTGTAGCCGGTAATCTCCTCCTCGTCCTCACCTTCGCCAGGCGCCTCCAGGACGTAAGCCGTGGCGTCGAGCGCGGCCAGCGCCGCACTGGCGACATGGGCCTTGCGGGCCGAACGATCCTTCAGCCGGCTCTTGTAGCGCTTGAGGCGCTTCTCGATCATCAGGAGCGCCTGGTCGGCGCTGGCATAGGCGTCGGGCGCGTTCGAATCGGCCTCCAGCGTTATTCCTGAATCCAGATGCAGCGCGCAGTCGGTGCGGAAGCCGAAGCCATCCTTCGAGAGCGTGATGTGGCCGGAATAATTGCCGTCGAAATATTTGCGCAGGACCTCTTCGGTCCGGTCGGTAACGCGGCCGCGCAGGGCCTCGCCGACGCTGACACTCTTTCCCGAAATTCGAAGGGTCATGTGATGCCTCGCTTGGTTACGCCGAGCTGCGATGACGCGTCATCGCCGCTGGGGTTGTTCCCTGCGCATGGTCCGCTCGGAAACCCGCGGTGCACTTTTCCGGATCATGCGCATGCTTGGACCGGTCTCGATGGGGGGATTGAGAGTAGCGCGATTTGGCGCGAGCGCAATCAGGCCGGCTCGGTGTTACGGGAGCGATCGGACAGTGCGGTGGAGAGGACGTTACCAAGAGCGCTCTGCTTGTCGCGGCGGCGTTGCACCGAGGAGGGAATGCGCATGGCTTCGCGGTACTTCGCGACCGTGCGGCGGGCAATATCAATGCCCGAGGCGCGCAACCGTTCCACGATGGTGTCGTCCGACAGGATCGCGGAGGGCGCCTCCGAATCGATCAGCTGCTTGATGTGGTGCCGCACGGCTTCGGCCGAATGCGCCTCGCCGCCGTCGGCCGAGGCGATCGAGGCGGTGAAGAAATATTTCAATTCGAATGTGCCGCGATTTGTCGCCATGTACTTGTTGGCGGTGACGCGCGACACCGTGGATTCGTGCATCTGGATGGCGTCGGCGACGGCTTTCAGATTCAGCGGCCGCAGGTGCGCCACGCCGTGGGTGAAGAAGCCGTCCTGCTGGCGCACGATCTCGGTTGCAACTTTCAGGATGGTGCGGGCGCGCTGGTCGAGCGCGCGCACCAGCCAGGTGGCGCTCTGCAGCGCATCGGTGAAGTAGGACTTGTCGCCGTCCTTGCCGATCTTCTTCGACAGTTCGGAATAGTAGGTCTGGTTGACCAGCACACGCGGCAGGGTGTCGCTGTTGAGCTCGACGTGCCAGCCGCCGTCAGGACCCGGACGGACATAGACGTCGGGCACCATGGTCTGCAGCCGCGCCGAGCCGAACTTCATGCCGGGCTTGGGATTGAGGCGGCGGATCTCGCCGATCATGTCCGCGATGTCCTCGTCATCGACGCCGCAGAGCTTGCGCAGGGCGGCGATGTCGCGCTTGGCGAGCAGGTCGAGATGCTCGACGAGGGCCTGCATCGCCGGATCGTAGCGGTCGAGCTCGCGAAGCTGGATCGCCAGGCATTCGCTGAGAGAGCGCGCGCAGACGCCGGGCGGATCGAATTTTTGCAGCACGGCAAGGACGTCCTCGACCTCCTGCTGCGACGCGCCAAGACGTTCAGCAGCCTGGCCGAGATCGGGCGGCAGATAGCCGGCCTCGTCGACGAGGTCGATCAGGTACTGGCCGATCATGCGCTGCGCGGGTGCGGTGAAGGCAACCGAGAGCTGCTCGGCAAGATGGTCCGACAGCGTCGTCTCGGCCGCGACAAAAGCTTCGAGATTGTAGTCTTCGTCACCCGAGGCGCCGCCGCCCCATTCGGTATAGGTGGTCGGCGCGGCGTCCTGGGCGTTGCGCGCCGCGGCCTCGGCCGGCTCCTCGGAGAAGACGTTGTCCAGGCCCGTATCCAGGGTCTGCTCGATCTCGGCGCGGGTGCCGAGATCCTTGCTCATCCATTCTTCCTGGCCCGGCTCGAAGGCCTCGCCCGAACCACCACCCGGCTCGTCGCCGTTGCTGCCGCCGAAATCATCGCCGTCGCTGAACTGGCCGGCCTCGGCCGGAGCCTCGGTGGGGGCCTCGTCACTGGCCCGTTCCAGCAGCGGGTTACGCTCGAGTTCCTCTTCCACGAAGGTCGTGAGATCGAGATTGGACAATTGCAGCAGCTTGATCGCCTGCATCAGCTGCGGCGTCATGACCAGCGACTGCGATTGCCGGAACTCTAATCTCTGCGTAAGCGCCATGAAGCAAGAACCGATCCCGAAAAGTTGGTCCGATTTTTGCTTATCCTAGTCTCAGCCCGATGTACACGGCTTGACGAATTGGAAAAAAGGGCTAGAGGCGGAATTCCTCGCCAAGGTAAAGGCGGCGAACGTCCGGATCCGCGACGATTTCATCCGGGCTGCCCTCGGTCAAGATTTCACCGGCATAGACGATATAGGCACGATCGGTGAGGCCGAGCGTCTCGCGCACATTGTGGTCGGTGATGAGCACGCCGATGCCGCGGTTGGTGAGATGGCGAACGAGATCCTGGATGTCGCCGACCGCGATCGGATCGATGCCGGCGAAGGGCTCGTCGAGCAGCATGTAGTTCGGACGCGTCGCCAGCGCGCGTGCGATCTCGACGCGGCGACGCTCACCGCCCGACAGCGCGATGGATGGTGATTTCCGCAGGCGCGTGATGTTGAATTCGTCGAGCAGCGAGTCGAGCTGCTGCTCGCGCTTCTTGCGCGAGGGCTCGACCACTTCGAGCACGGCGCGGATATTCTGCTCGACGGTGAGGCCGCGGAAGATGGAGGCTTCCTGCGGCAGATAGCCGATGCCGAGCCGCGCGCGCTGATACATCGGGAGTTTCGTGACGTCGTGGCCGTCGAGCTCGATCGCGCCGCGGTCGGCCTTGATCAGGCCGGTGATCATGTAGAACACGGTGGTCTTGCCGGCGCCGTTCGGGCCGAGCAGGCCGACCGCCTCGCCGCGGCGCACATAGATGCTGACGCCGCGCACCACCTGGCGGCTGCCGAAGCTCTTTTCCACGCTATGCACAGCCAGGAAGCCCGGGCGCTTCAGGAGCTGCGGCCCGCCGGCGCCGTTCGGCTTGGCGGCCGCCCTGACCGGGTGGACCGGCTGGGCCCGCGGTGCCTCGGCCTGATAGTCGGCCTGGTAATCGACCTGATAATCCCCTTGGAACTGGTCGGGCGCACGCATCGGCTGGTCACGGGCGATCGGCGGCGCATCCCGCACCGGGCTCGGCACGAGGCCACCGACGCTGTCACCGAGGGCGGTGATGTCCTGGCGTGCAAATCCTGGCCGGCCGCGCTTGGCGGGGCGCCGACGGAACATGCTGAAGAGATCGACCATCCCCGCCTTCTAACTTTTCGCGGCATTCGCGCGATCTGCCGCCCCGGCCTTATCGATTCGCCGACGCAGCATGAGTGAAGGGATGTCTCATGCCCAATGAAACACGCCCGGTAAGCGGCGGACCCCGCTTCGAAAGCCCTTCGCGCTAGATACAGTCTCGCCGGGCAAGCTTCAACCTCGGATCGGGAGCTTCCAGAGCAAGTCGTTGAATTTACTTCGGTTTACTTGCACCAGGCAGTTGCAGAGGCGACCCTGCGGCGGGCTTGCCCCCTTGGCCCCCCGGGCCGCAATCACTGCCGCCACCCTGCGGCAGCAGGGCCTGCACCCTGCCGGTGTCCGACTCCACCCGCGAGACGCCCGTGGTCATGTCGACCATCAGGCGGTCGCCGCGCAGCACGTTCTTGCACTGCGTCAGGACCACCTGGCCGCCGCTGCCACCGAGCATGGTGATGAGGTTGGTCTTTGTGTCGAACACGGCGGTCTCGCCGGTCACCACCTGGTCCTTCTGGGTGACCACCACATTGCCGCGCGCCTCCAGCCGCTTGATCGACGAGGCGCCGCCGGGCCCTGGTGTCGCCGACTGCATCGGCGCGCCGGTGCTGCTGTTCTTGGCCCCCTTCGCCGCCGGCTGCGCCGTCGCGGGCTTGTCACCGCTCGACTCGTAGAACACCACCAGCGTCTTCGAGGTCATGGTGGTGTCACCCTGCACGACCTTCACGTTGCCGGCGAAGGTCGCCTCCTTCTTCTTGTCGCGCATCTCGAGCGAAGCGGCCTCGATCTGGATCGGCTGGTCGCGGTTCTGCGAGAAACCCTGCATCGCGTTCGGGACGCCCTGCATCGTGCTCTGCGCGATGGCCGCACCGGCAGCGATCAGCGCGACGCCGAAGGCCAGCGCGGCCGCAGCGCTGATGGCGCACCGCTTGTCCTCGTTGCGCGGAAAAATCCTGATCATGAAAATCACTTCGAATTCGCAGACTTGTTCTTTGACTTGGCCGGCGGCGGCGCTGGCTCGGGCGGCGCAGGTTGAGCGGCGGCACCGTCGTCCAGCTTGTCCAGATGCATCACCACATTGCCTTCGAAGCGGATGACATCGCCGCCTTCCGTGATTCGCAGGCGATCGGCGGTCAGCGTGCCGTTGGTCAGCTTGACGTCGACACGTTCGTCCGAGGAGACCGTGCCCTTGCCCATGTCGACGAAGGCGGAATTCAGCCGCGCCTCATAGCCGGTCGAGGTGCGCAGGAAGATGTCCTTGTGCAGGTCGAGCTGCTGCTGCTTGTTGTCGAAACGGCCGGTGCGCGCATCGAGAAACAGGGTGGACTGATCCTCCATCAGCACCTTCGCGCGCAGATCGGCGAGATCGACATGATCAGGGTCGGTGATGTCCTGCGTTGCCGTCTTGGCCCAGAGCTCGTAGGGCCGCCGGTCCGGCGTGAAGCCGGACATATGTGGCGATTCCATCGTGATCTTGGTGCCCGTCACCACGAGATTTCCGGAGTCGAGCTTGATGGGGATCGTGAAGGGATTGAGGAAGGTCGAGACGGCGACGATCACGGCGATGGACGCGGCCACCGCCGCCGGCACCGCGACGCGCAGAATCCGCACCAGGCGGCTGTGGCGCGCCGCGCTGGCAAACTTCGCCGCAAGCGCGGCGTCGTAGGTGGGATTCTGGGCCGAATTCACCGCTGCTCCAGAGGGTCGCTCGCCTTGTCCGGTTGAAGGCCGCGCCATTGTACCCGGCGGCGACCGAATGTGCAGCCCGCGAGAGGCCGCAGGAAAGTGTCCGAAACGGGGCGCCAGCCCACCCTATTGTTTGCGCATGATCTTTTCCGGAAAACCGCTTCGCACTTTGCGCTAGCGCGGCCCTTCGGGTCCGGATCATGCTTTAGAGGCCCGCTCAGGCCTCAGGAATGCGCAAAGATGTCCTCTTCCTCCCAGCCCTGGAGGTCGAGCAGAGCGCGGGTCGGCAGGAAGTCGAAACAGGCCTTTGCCAGCTGGGTGCGGCCCTCCCGGACCAGCATGGCGTCGAGCCGCTCGCGTAAGCCATGCAGGTGCAGCACGTCGGAGGCGGCGTAGGCGAGCTGCGGCTCGGTCAGGCTGTCGGAGCCCCAGTCGCTGGACTGCTGCTGCTTGGAGAGGTCGACATTGAGCACCTCGCGCACGAGGTCTTTCAGGCCGTGGCGGTCGGTATAGGTGCGGGTCAGGCGGGAGGCAATCTTGGTGCAATAAATCGGCCCGGTCATGACGCCGAAGGTCTGGTACAGCACCGCGACGTCGAACCGCGCGAAGTGGAAGATCTTTGTGATGTCCGGATTGGCCAGCAGCGCCTTCAGGTTCGGCGCGTCGGTGTGGCCCTTGGGGATCTGCACCACGTCGGCGCTGCCGTCGCCGGGCGAGAGCTGCACCACGCAGAGCCGGTCACGGTGGGGATTGAGTCCCATGGTCTCGGTGTCGATCGCCACGGCTCCGGTATAGCGGGACAGGTCGGGCAGGTCGCCGCGGTGCAGGCGTACGGTCATGGTGTTTCAGAACCTCGGGTCGAATCGGTCTCTTGGAACAATAGGCTCATTTCGGATTGCCCGCGATGTATCCACTCGGGGCAGGCTGCGCAAGCGCCCGCTCAGATCGCGGCCAGCATGATGCAGATCATCGCCGCCACCGCGGTGCGGCTCGGGCCGTCGCGGAAGGCGTAAAGAATCGGATCATCCGGCATCTCGCGGCGATGCGCCATCATCAGGGCCCGGCCGAACCAGTACAGCAGCAGCGGGGTCATGAGCCACAGCATCCAGGGGCGGCTGTACAGCGGCGTCACCGCGGACGAGGACACATAGAGCGAGAACACGGTCACCGCGTTCATGGCGCTCGCCGCCGCCATCGCGGCGATGACATGCAGATCGGTGACCCGGTAGTCGCGGTTGGAGGGATCGGCGAGACCGGCACCCTCGCGCATGCTGAGCTCGCTGAAGCGCTTGATCAGCGCCAGCGAGGTGAACACGAACAGCGAGAAGATCAGCAGCCACTCCGACAGCACGACGCCGACACCGACGGCACCGGCGACGATGCGCAAGCTGTAGAGCCCGGCGAGCGTGACGACGTCGACCAGCATCTTGCGCTTGAGCGCGAGCGAATAGGCGATCGTGGTGGCGAGATAGGCGCCGAGCACGCCGAGAAACAGCGGCGAGATGAAGAGGGAAGCTGCGACCGCAAACAGCCACAGCGCGGGGATCGCCGTCAGCGCGGACGAGATCGGCAAATCGCCGGCCGCGAGCGCGCGGTGGCGCTTGGTCGGATGCTGCCGGTCGGCGGCGAGATCGAGCAGGTCGTTCATCAGATAGGCGCCGGAGGCGCAGGCCGAGAACGCCAGGAACGCCAGCAGTGCGTAGCCGAGCGTCGAAAGATTCATCTGGTGCGCGGTGATAACAGGCACGAACACCAGCGTGTTCTTGGCGTATTGGTAGACGCGCAGCGCGTTCGCCCAGGTCTTGAGGCTCGCGCGGTTGCCGCTGCGTGCACTGACGCGCTCGATCGCGGCCCGATCGAACGGCAGATTGCCGGCGGCGAGATCGGCCGGCGTGACGACGCCATCGAAGCCGAGATGCGCCGCGATGCCGGCGGCGTGCGCGGCGAACCGCCCTGCGACGAGATAGATCTTCTCGCCCCGCGCCCGCGCCGCTAGCGCCCGGTTCAGCACATCGGAATCATAGGGCAGATGGGCGTAGTCGATCCTGGCCCGCGCCAGGATCGCCGTGAGCGCCGCCATCCCGGCGCGTCCGCCGGCGCCGAAGCGGGCCAGCATGCGGCCGGGGCTGGAGAACAGCGCCTCCATCAGCAGCTCGGACCGCAGCAGGGCGCCCTCGAGATCGATCACGAGCGTCCGCGCCGCCGCCGGGGTTGCCGACGGCTCGGGCACGCCAGGATCGTACTGCCAGGCAGGCTGCTCCATCCGAAAACGCTCTTACTTGCCGCGACTTGACCGGCCCCAAGAACCGGGGAGCAGGGGAAATGGATGGCCGGAACCCTATGCGAGCATTCGCTAAAGGCGGCTTAATCGGCCGGATTCGGCCGGCTCGCCACTTGATGGAAAAGCCGCTCAATAATAGTTATTAAAGCGGATATTGGCAGAGAGGCGCAACATGGCGGTCAGTGCAGATCTCGGCGAAGCCCTTGAAAACTTTGTAACAAAACTCGTCGCGTCGGGTCGCTATCACTCCAAGAGCGAGGTGCTGCGGGAGGGCATACGGCTGATCCAGGAGCGCGAAGCGCGGCTCGCCGCGCTGGACGCCGCGATCGCGCGCGGGCTCGACGATGCGGACGCCGGCCGGACCAAGCCGAGCTCGGAGGTTTTTGACCGGTTGGAGGCGAAACTCGCGGCCAAGACGGGCCGGACGTGAACGTCGTCGTCACCGCAGAAGCCGAAGCCGATCTCGAGGACATCGCATCCTACGTCACCGAGCAAAGCCCGCGGAGCGCGCTCACGCTCATCCGGGGGCTGCGCGAGAAGTGTGAAACCCTTGCCGACGCGCCGCGCGCCTATCCGCTGGTCCCGCGCTATGAGCACCGCGGCATTCGCAGGCGCCCGTTCGGAAACTATTTGATTTTCTATCGGGTCGGTCTCGATGTGATCGAGGTGATCCACATCCTTCACGGCGCGCGAGACTACGAGCCGCTGCTCTTTCCGGAGAACTAGGCTTTCCTGGAAGGCGTCCGCCGAGAGGCGATTACGACACACTCACGGAACTTGTGGCAGGCGCCCCGTGAAAATCGTCCGCGCATACCTATCTGTTGCGAGTTTCCCGCACCGCCTGCCCCGCTCACTGCGAATGAAATGTGATGACCGAACAAACGCTCGCCGCGCCGATCGACGACCAACAGGAACGCCAGCGCGGGTTCTCGCGCTACCAGGCGCTCCTCATCGCGCTGCTGGCGTTCACGCAGTTCACGATCATCCTCGACTTCATCATCATGTCGCCGCTCGGCGCCATCCTGATGCCCGCGCTCAACATCACGGCCGCCCAATTCGGCGTCGCGGTGTCGGCCTACGCGTTCAGCGCCGGACTATCGGGCATCCTCGCCGCGGGCTTTGCCGACCGCTTCGACCGCAAGCGCCTGCTGCTGTTCTTCTATGTCGGCTTCACGCTCGGCACCCTGCTCTGCGCAATGGCGCAGAGCTACCATGTGCTGCTGGTCGGCCGGATCGTGACCGGATTGTTCGGCGGCGTGATCGGCTCGGTGGTGCTGGCCATCATCACCGATCTGTTCGCGCTGCATCTGCGCGGCCGCGTGATGGGCTTCGTGCAGACCGCGTTCGCCGCGAGCCAGGTGCTCGGCATTCCCGCCGGACTGTTTCTCGCCAATCACTGGAGCTGGCAGGTCTGCTTCGTCGCGATCGTCGTTCTGTCGATCGTCACGATCGCCATCATCGCCTTCGTCATGGAGCCGGTCGACGCGCATTTGCGGCTCAAGCAGGACAGAAACCCGTTCCACCATCTGATCGCGACGGTCTTCGAGCCGCGCTATACGCTGGCCTTCGCGGTCACGACGCTGCTCGCGACCGGCGGCTACATGCTGATGCCGTTCTCCAGCGCCTACACCGTGCACAATCTCGGCATCGACATGCTGCATCTGCCGACGATCTATCTCGTCTCCGGCCTGTTCAGCATCATCACCGGGCCGCTGGTCGGCCGTGCCAGCGATGCCTTCGGCAAATATCCGACCTTCGTGTTCGGCTGCGCGATGACCGTCGTCATGGTGCTGATCTACACCCATCTCGGCCGCGTCTCGCTCACGACCGCGATCATCGTCAACGTGCTGATGTTCGTCGGCATCTTCTCGCGCATGATCCCGTCGCAGGCGCTGATGTCGGCGATCCCCGACGCGAGCCAGCGCGGCTCGTTCAGCGCGGTCAGCGCCTCGCTCCAGCAGCTCTCCGGCGGTCTCGGCTCGGTGCTCGCCGGCGCGATCATCGCGCAAGCGCCTGACGGCGCGCTGATCCATTTCGACCGGATCGGCTACGTCGTCGTCATGACCACGATCGTCACGCTGGTCGCGATGTATTTCGTGCAGAAGGCGGTGTCGGAGCGGACGGGGAAGCGAGTGGTGTGAGGAAGCGGGCGGATTTGGCGACAGGAGCCCCGGCGCAACCGCAGCGCACGCCCTGTTACCTTCACTGATCGGAAGCAGCCCAGGGTCCGATTCCGGGCGCGGCCCTTTCTTGATCTGCGTCAACGCAACTGGTTCCGGAAGGAGGACGAGTCCCAGTCTCATCTGCATTGGTGGAGAGACGATTATGCTCACGAAACGAGGCTTTCTCGGATCCGCCGCGTGGGGCCTGATTGCCGCTACTGCGATCGAACCGAAGCCGGCCCTGGCGCGCACCGACCGCCCGGGGTTCTTCAAGGCCAAGGACATTGCCGAAGCGGGGTTCATCTATGGCCTGCCAATCGTGATGGCCTACGGCATCATGTACGAGTACGCCGTCGACAAGAACTCGGGCCAGTACAAGGCGCCGTTCAACGAGCTCTACAACAACGAGCGCGTCTACACCTACGAAGACACGGCCGTGATCACCCCCAACAGCGACACGCCATACTCGTTCGCGTGGATGGAGCTGCGGGCCGAGCCGATGGTGATCTCGGTGCCGGCGGTCGATCCAAAGCGTTACTATTCGCTGATGCTCACTGACGCCAACACCTACAATTTCGGTTATGTGGGCAGTCGCGCGACAGGCAGCGATCCCGGCAGCTACATGGTTGTCGGTCCCGACTGGACCGGCACGACACCGGCAGGCATCAACAAGGTGTTCCGCTCGACCAGCGATTTCGCTGCCGCTACGTTCCGAACTCAGCTTTTCGAGCCGGCCGATATCGAAAACGTCAAGAAGGTTCAGGCCGGCTACAGAGTGCAGCCGCTCTCGGGCTTCCTCAAGCAGCCCGCGCCTGTGGCGGCCCCCACGCTCGCATTTCCGAAGTTCGAAAAGGATCTGGTTCGCACCGAGTTTTTCGAGTACCTCGACTTTGCCCTTCAGTTCGCCCCTGCGCTTCCGGACGAACGCTGGATCAGGGATCAACTTGCAAGGATCGGCGTCGGTCCCGGAAAGACGTTCAACTTCCGCGACCTTTCGGTCGAGGATAAGGCCGAGATAGTGGTCGGCATGAAGGAAGGGCAGCGCAAGGTCACCGAAGCGGTTGCCAATTTGGGCAAGGGGATCAATGGCTGGCGCGTCGGCTCGGCGTTTGGTGACGCGGCATTCTTCCACGGAGATTGGCTGCTTCGAGCGGTTGGCGCGCAAGCCGGTATTTTTGGCAACGACGCAGTGGAAGCCATGTATCCCATGGCCAAGCTCGATGCCGGCGGACAGCCGCTCGACTGCGCGAAGTCGAGCTACACGCTGACGTTTCCTGCCGGACAACTGCCGCCGGTCAACGCCTTCTGGTCCCTCACAATGTATGACGGCAAGACCCAACTGCTCGTCAAGAATCCGATCAATCGATACCTGATCAATTCTCCCATGTTGCCCAATCTCAAGCTCGGCAAGGACGAGTCGCTGACGATTTACATTCAGAACAAGTCGCCGGGTCCTGACAAGGAGGCGAACTGGCTGCCAGCTCCAGATGGTCCGATCTATGTCGTGATGCGGCTCTACTGGCCGAAGGCCACCCCGCCTTCCATTCTGCCGCCCGGTGAAGGAACGTGGCAGCCTCCCGGCGTGCTGCGGGTCGTCTCCTAGCGTATCCGTTCACTTGCCGCTGTCCGACAGGTGCGCCGCGCATGAAGCTGTGCGGCGCATTCGGAGCTTTTTAGGGATGAGGTCCGTTTGGGGAGCAAAGCCGAACGCCAGCGTCGGGCGGGCTGACCGTAGCTTAGTTACAAACTTCAACACTTTCGCCGGTGTGGGTGTTCGCACTACCGCCGCCCCTGCGGAATTCCAATCGACAACCTTTGGACACCGGCCGGCAGCCGGCGCTATTGCAAACAATCTGTCCGCTCGACTGTGGCTTCGCGGGCGTAGCCTCGACCCCCTTGCGCTCCGCATCCCGCTTCGTCACATCCTCACGCGCGGCGACCGGCTTCTTGTCCTGAACCTTCTCGCATTCATTATCGTCGTTGACGCGATAACCAGCCCGACATGCGATCTTCACGCAGGTATCGCCATCGGCCTTGAAACCGTGATCGCAGACCAACGGGCAGACCCGCCCTGGCTTGGCCTTGATCGCATCGAGCGCATCGAAGCTCGCGAGGTTGGTGTCGAGCTTCGTGCCCGCGTACTTGTTGAACAGTGTCAGGGAGCGCTGCGACTTTGCGGTCCATTCACCGTTCCCCTCATTGGCAAGACAGCCGACGCGGCGAAGTTCGGATTGCACCGACTTGGCAAGTTCTTGCGGAGACCGCGCCGGTTCAGGCGAAGCAGTAGGTGAGGGCAGGGCCGCAACCTTCTGGTCCGCTTCGGGGGTACCTTTCTTCTCTGCTGCCTGCTTATCAGCCAGAGCCTTCGCAACAGCGGCCTCGATCTCCTTGCGCCGTTGCTCGGCTGCGGCGGCCCTTGTCTCCTCGACCTGCTTGGCCTTCTCGGCGGCGAGCCGTGCATCCTCAGCTGCTCTGGCCGTAGCGGCTGCCTTGTCCTGTTCGGCCTTCTTTGCACGGTCGGCGGCAAGCCGTGCCTTGTCCTCTTCCGCCTGCCGCGCCTTCTCTGCGGCCACTGCGCGAGCTTCTTCCGCCGCGATCTTGTTGAGTTGACCCTTTGCGAGGCCTGCGTAGAAGCCTTCAGGATACTGAGCGAGGAAAACCGTCCAGCCATCCCGAGTGCCGAGCTGCAGGGCAAGCTCATAGTTCCGGCGAATAGCGTCGTCCGGGCTTGCCTGAGGGCCGGTTGCCGTCGGCTTCGCTGCCACAAGCGGCACGTCATCGCCGCCAAGCGAGCCGTAGACATAGGGTTCCTGCCTGTAGCCAGTGTTCTTCAGGACATCATCGCGGACAAAGCCAAACGCCTTGCGTAGGTCGAGACCGGGCATCGGCAGCCGCTCGACAAGCGCTGCGGCGAATGGGCTGTTCCTGGCATCCCCGTCCGAAGCTGTTGATCCAGCCTTGGCGGCGAAGGCGATCATGGTGTTGGGGCTTGTCGGCTCGACCTTGGCCAGACCGCGTCCGACAGCGCGGGAGGCCATGGTGCGCTTCATGGTTTTGGCGAAAGGGTTGTCCCGGCACGCATCGAGGATCACGAGGCGAAGCTGCTTCGCAGGCTCAACAGCGATCAGAGCCCGGTCCAGCGCGACGGTTTCATCGAAGACGTCGCTGTCGGTCTCCAATGCTGCGTCCGTCGGGATCAGATAGTTGGTCCCGTCCAGCTCAATGCCATGACCGGCGTAGTAGATGACCGCGACCTCCGCATCACGAACGCGGCTGCCAAACTCGCGCAGGGCCTTCCGCATCTCCGCGGCATTGAGATCGGTCCTGACGTCAACCAGGTCGAACCCGGCCTTTTTGAACATGCCTCCGACCAGGGCGGCATCGTTGGCGGGGTTGGCGAGCCGGGTTACACTTTTGTAGGCGGAATTGCCCATTACCAACGCGACACGGCGCTCAGCATGGGCCGAACCGCACGTCAGCCAGATGAAAAAGAACAATGAAAACCAGCGAAACGTGCCCATCGTCGCCCCGAATGACAATCCGCGCAGCGTATCCAGAGACTGTCGGAAGGCAAGCTCAGGCTCTGTGACGCCTGTCACCTTGCCGTCTGATTCCCCATGTTGGGACGAAAGGCGAGATCGCAGGAGATGAACCGGTAGACCGTCCCAAAGCCAACGTCGCTCTCGATGAGACTTTCAGCCTGCCGCCATTTCCTCCTGGCCTTTCTTGGCGGCCATCCCGTGGACCCTCGAGGCGGCCGACCCGGACCATTGTGGTCTTGTCTCCAGGATGCGCAGCGCCAAGCCCGCCGCCCTGTCGGTCAGATCAGCCGGAGCGCCCTTTCGGAGCCAATCAAGGGAGAAACCATTCGCGGAAGTATGTGCAAACGCTCGATCACCCCTGGTGATCAGGGACTTCAGCGAAATCAACAACATCGCGGAGCGATGGTGCCCAGGAAAGGACTCGAACCTTCACGGCCGTTAAGCCACTGGCACCTGAAGCCAGCGCGTCTACCAATTCCACCACCTGGGCATGCCGTTTGGGGCACGGAGGCGGTTACTACGGTTCGGTGACGCCGTTGTCAATTCATGCGTTGTGATGCGGATTGCGCATCGCAAACCGGCCCGATACAAGCCTGATAATACGCACTCTTCCCTGCAGGAATGGACCCCATGGCATCGAATCTGGAAACTCTCGTCACGGTTTTCGGCGGATCGGGGTTTTTGGGCCGGAATGTCGTCCGCGCGCTGTGCCGGCGGGATTACCGGGTCCGTGTTGCGGTGCGGCGGCCGGAACTGGCCGGATACCTGCAACCCTCCGGCAAGGTCGGGCAGGTCCATGTCGTGCAGGCCAATCTGCGCTATCCGGCCTCGGTCGAGGCGGCGCTGCGTGATTCGGATGTCGTGATCAACCTGGTCGGCATCCTCGCCGAGGGCGGCGCGCAGACCTTCGACGCCGTCCAGGCCAAGGGCGCCGAGACCGTCGCCAAGGCGGCTGCTTCTGCCGGCGCGCGCCTCGTCCACGTCTCCGCGATCGGCGCCGACGCCGAATCGCCCTCGCAGTACGCCAAGGCCAAGGCGGCCGGCGAGGCGGCGGTGCTGGCCGCGGTGCCCTCCGCCACGATCTTCCGCCCCTCCGTGATATTCGGCCCCGAGGACCAGTTCACCAACCGCTTTGCCGCCTTGGCCCGGATGTCGCCGGTGCTGCCGCTGATCGGCGGCGAGACCCGGATGCAGCCGGTCTATGTCGGCGACGTCGCCACCGCGATCGCCGATGCCGTCGACGGCAAGGCCAAGGCGGGCGCCACTTACGAGCTCGGCGGGCCGGAAGTGCTGACCATGCGCGAGATCATCGAGGCGATCCTCGCAATCATCGACCGCAAGCGCATGCTAATCCCGCTGTCGTTCGGCCTCGCCCGCTTCCAGGCCAACTTCCTGCAATTCGCGCCGGGCGCGTTCAAGCTGACGCCGGACCAGGTGACGCTGCTCCAGCGCGACAACATCGTGTCGGATGCGGCGAAGGCTGCGGGGCTGACGCTGGAAGGGCTCGGCATCGCGGCCGATTCGCTGGAGGCGATCGCTCCGCAATATCTCTGGCGCTTCCGTTCGGCCGGTCAGTTCCAGCGCATGAGCGTGTGAGTTGGTTTCACCTCTCCCGCTTGCGAGAGAGGTCGGATTGCGTTCGGCGATGCGAAGCATCGTCCGAAGCAATCCGGGTGAGGGCTTTCTCCTCTAGGGGAGTCTCTTTGTGGAGGCACCCTCTCCCCTACCCTCTCCCGCAAGCGGGAGAGGGGGCGCACCGCCGCTGGGGCGAAGATTGACCCGTCACACGACGTTCAAAACTTCAGCTTCTTGAACACCGCTTCCGGCAGCGTCTTGATGATCAGCATCACGAGGCGCCATTTGCTGCTGACATAGACGACGTCGGTCTTGTTCTCGACGGCGCGAAGGATCGCATCGCCCACGACGGGCGCCTCGACGGTCAGCGGGCCGATCAGCTTCATGCCTTCGGTCATTTTCGTCCGGACAAAGCCGGGCTTCACCGTGACGACGTGCACGCCGCCACGGCTGGCGCGGGCGCGCAGGCCCGAGAGGAAGGCGGAGAAGCCGGCCTTGGCCGAGCCATAGACATAGTTCGAGGCCCGGCCGCGATCGCCGGCGACCGACGACACGCCGACGAGGATGCCGCTGCCGCGGCCCAAAAATTTCTCCGCGAACAGGCCGAGGATCAGCGACGGTCCCTCGTAGTTGGAGCGCATGATCGTGGTGGCGTGGGCGAGATCGCTCTGCGCGCTCTCCTGCGTGCCGAGCAGTCCGACGATCGAGATGACAACGTCAGGCAACGCCGGAAGGCTGCCGACAAAGCCCTCGAACGAGGCGGTGTCGAGCACGTCGAACCTGTAGACACCGACATCGACACTATAGCGCACGCGCAGATCGGCGGCGTCAGGCTCCAGCGCGGCGACGTCGCGGCCGGCGAGGCCGACATCGTAGCCGGCCTTGGCAAAGGCGCGCGCGGCGGCGCGGCCGATATCGGAGGAGCCACCCAGCACCAAAACGGACTTGCGTGACGTCACGGCCTAGACCTCATCAAACAGGCGTTGTGAAAGTTTCGAACGGATGGTGCCTTTGGGATCGAGCGATTTGCGGATCGCGTTGAAGCGGCGCAAGGCCGGATAGCCGGCCTCGAACGTGGCGCGCGACTGACGCGCGTCCTTGGCGAGATAGAGTCGGCCGCCGGCAGCGACGACCAGACGATCGATCTCGTCCAGGAAGTCCAGGATGTCGCCCTTCACAGGAAAGTCCAGCGCCAGCGTGTAGCCGGGCAGCGGAAACGACAGGAGGCCGTCGCCCTGGCCGAGCTTCTTCAGCACGGCGAGGAAGGAGGCATCGCCGCGCCGCGCGACGCGATCGAGGATCTCGCCGAGCACGGCGCGCGCACCGGCTTCCGGGATCACGCATTGGTGCTGCAGGAAACCGCGCTTGCCATAGATGCGATTCCAGTCGGCAATGCTGTCGAGCGGGAAGAAATAGGGATAGAGCGAGACCACATGGCTGCCGCCGGCACGCCGCGCACCCATGCGGTAGTAGAGCTCGTTGAAGGCGCGGATGCTATAGCGGTTCAGCGTCATCGACGGCATGTCGATTGGCACGCTGAGGCCGGGATTCTTGCCGACCGGAAATGCGTCGGCGCCGTCCGCAAGCTCCTCATTATTGGCGTGCTCGCCCAGATAGATCAGCGAACGGCCGAGACTTCGCCCGCGCGCGGCGCAATCGATCCACGCCACCGAATAGGTCGCGGTGTCACCGGCATCGAGCGCGCGCATCGCCGCGTCGAGATCGGATGCGGAGATCACCCGCTCGCGGATCCACCCCGTTTCGACCCGCCGCAGCCGTATCGTCGCCTCCAGGATCGCGCCGGTGAGGCCCATGCCGCCGACGGTCGCGAAGAAGGCATCGGAATTCTGCTCGCGCGAGACCTCGATGGTCTGTCCCTCGCCGGTGCGCAGCAGGATGCTCTCGACATAGCGGCCGAAGCCGCCCTCGCAATGATGGTTCTTGCCGTGCACATCGGCGGCAATGGCGCCGCCGACCGACACGAAGCGCGTGCCGGGCACGACGAAGGGCAGGAAGCCGCGCGGGCCGAAGGTGTCGATCAGGTCCGACAACAGCACGCCGGCCTCGAGGCGAACACGGCCGGTGGCGGGATCGAACGACCTGATCCGGTCGAAGCCGGTCATCGCGACGGTCCTGGCAGCTCCGATCGCGGCATCGCCGTACGCGCGACCGTTGCCGCGAGCCACCGAGCCGGCCACATCAGCGACGGCGTCGCCCACGGCCTCGAACGAGCGCGGCCGCAGCAGATCGGTATCGACGACCGGGAAGCGTCCCCAGCCGGAGACGAGGGTCATGGTTCAGCTCCTGTGCGAGGTGCGCGCCGCGCCCCGCTATGGAAACTGCCTACCGCTCAAAAGCTTATTTTATGTTGAGGTCTCGACGAGTTTCGAGGTTAACGCCCCAGCGCCAGCGCGATCAGGCCGAGCGTGCCGACGATGACGCGCCACCAGGCGAACAGCACGAAGCCGTGGCGGGTGACGTAGGTCAGGAACGTCTTGACCACGATGACCGCGGTGATGAACGACACGATGAAGCCGATCGCGACGACGCCCATATGGTCCATCGTCATCTCGGAGCGGTTCTTGTAGAAGTCGTAGGCGAACGCGCCGATCATGGTGGGGATGGCAAGGAAGAACGAGAACTCCGCGGCGGCGCGCTTGTCGGCACCGAGCAGCATCGCGGCGACGATGCTGGCGCCTGAGCGCGACACGCCCGGAATCATCGCCACGCACTGCGCGATGCCGATATAGAGATACATCAGCAGCGGGAACTTGGTGGCGTCAAATTCGCGCGGCTTGAGCTCGAGCCTGTCGACCCAGAGCAGGATGGCGCCGCCGACGATCAGCGTGAAGCAGACGACCCAGGGGTTGAACAGCACGATCTTGATGTATTTGCCGGCAACGAGGCCGACGATGACAGCAGGCAGAAACGCCACCAGCACACCGATCACGAAACGGCGCGCATAGGCATCGCCCGTGAACATGCCGATCGCGACGTCCCACAGCTTCCTGAAATACAACCCGACGATCGCGAGGATCGCACCGAGCTGGATCAGAACGGTAAACGAATCCCAGAAGTCGCCTTCACCAAGATGGAAGAAACGCTCGGCAAGCAGCAGGTGGCCGGTCGAGGACACGGGAAGGAACTCGGTCACACCCTCGATGATGCCGAGGATCACTGCCCGTATTGCATCTGACATATTTACGGTCCATTTCGGCTGGAAAAGCGGGGCTCTTCTCGCCTATTCCCTCCAATGCTGCAATCGCAAAATGCTGCATCGCGCTCTTGCTTCGCGGTTTTGAAGGACTAGTGTGGCGCCGCACAAACATTGATGGATTCTTAAGCACCATCAAATAGTCAAAGGCTTCATGTTTACGCTGTTTCATCATCCGTTCTGCCCGCATTCGCGCTTCATCCGTTTGATCGCGGGCGAATACGGGCTCGACCTCAAGCTGGTCGAGGAGCGCAGCTGGGAACGGCGCGAGGCATTTCTGCTGCTCAACGCGGCGGGCTCGACGCCTGTCCTGGTGGACGACGAGCAGCCGCCGATCCCGGGCGCGGCGATCATCGCGGAATATGTCGACGAGGCCTATGGCGTCGGGATGGGACCCAAGCGCCTGATGCCGGAGACGACCTTCGAGCGCGTCGAGGTGCGCCGGCTGATGGCCTGGTTCAACGAGAAGTTCTTCGAGGAGGTTTCGCACCCGCTGGTGACCGAGCGCATCTACAAGCGCTTCATGAGCGAGGAGAATGGCGGCGGCCCGCCCTCGGCCGACGTGATGCGCGCGGCCAAGGCCAACGTGCGCTATCATCTGGCCTATATCGGCTGGCTGGCGCAGACGCGTAACTTCCTCGCCGGCGACCGGCTCACCTACGCGGATCTCGCCGCCGCGGCGCATCTCTCGGCGATCGACTATCTGGGCGACGTGCCATGGAGCGAGGACGACGCAGCAAAGGCGTGGTACGCGCGGGTGAAATCCCGCCCGTCGTTCCGTCCGCTGCTGAGCGAATGGCTGGCCGGCGTGCCGGCGTCGCGGACCTATGTGGACCTGGATTTCTGAACTCCGATCCGACTGAACTGAAGGCGCAGCTCACGCGCGAGGCGCGCGCGCTCGGCTTCGACTGCGTCGGCATCACCGCACCCGGTACGATCGAGGCTGCCGGAAAGCACTTCCTCGCGTTCATCGCCTCGGGCGGACATGGCGACATGGACTGGCTCGCGGCGCAGCCGGAGCGCCGGGTCGATCCGCGCGGGCTGTGGGCCGACGTGCGCAGCGTGATCATGCTCGGCGTCAATTACGGTCCCGACTCCGATCCGCTGGCGATCCTGAAGCAGCGTACGCGCGCGGCGATCTCGGTCTATGCGCAGGGCGACGACTATCACGACCTCATCAAGAAGCGGCTGAAGGCGCTGGCACGCTGGCTGGTCGCGGCCGCGCCGTCGGATGTGAAAGTGTTCGTCGACACCGCGGCCGTGATGGAAAAGCCGCTGGCGCAGGCCGCGCATCTGGGCTGGCAGGGCAAGCACACCAACCTGGTCTCGCGCGAATTCGGCTCCTGGCTGTTCCTCGGCGCGATCTACACCACGCTCGAGCTGCCGCGCGACGATGCCGAGATCGATCATTGCGGCTCGTGCCGGGCCTGTCTCGACATCTGCCCGACCGCGGCGTTTCCCGCGCCCTACAAGCTCGATGCGCGGCGCTGCATCTCGTATCTCACCATCGAGAACAAGGGGCCGATCCCGCACGAGTTTCGCAAGAGCATCGGCAACCGCATCTATGGCTGCGACGATTGCCTCGCCGCCTGCCCCTGGAACAAGTTCGCGCAGGAGGGACGCGAGACCAAGCTCGCCGCGCGCGATGAATTGCGTGCACCTGGCCTTGCCGAGCTCGCACGGCTCGACGATGCCGCATTTCGCGCGCTGTTCACGAAGTCGCCGGTGAAGCGCATCGGCCGCGACCGGTTCTTGCGGAATGTGCTGATTGCGATCGGCAACTCGGGCGAGGTGGCGCTGGCGGACGAGGCGCGGCGATTGCTGAGTGATCCGAGCGCGCTGGTGCGCGGGGCTGCGGTGTGGGCGCTGGGACAGTTGCTGGAGCGAGAAGAGTTTGAGGCGATGAAGCTGACTGCGGCGAGCAACGAGCACGACCCAAGCGTGCGCGAGGAGTGGCAAGCCGCTTTCTGACCCTCATCCTGAGGAGCCGCGCAGCGGCGTCTCGAAGGATCGAGGCCGAGCTGCCGCAGCGGGGCCTGCATGGTTCGAGACGGCGCTTCGCGCCTCCTCACCATGAGGATCGAGCATCTTGATTTCCCTGAGCGTTCCCGCAAAGTCGCGCGTCATGACAAACATGCCTTTCTTCACCCGCAACAGCGATACATTCCATCCGACGGAAGTCGCCAACGGTCCGTGGGATCCGAAATCGCTGCACGGACGCGTCATTGTCGGCCTGCTCGGCTTCGTCATCGAGGAACGTCATTCCGGTCCCGAATTCGTGCCTGCGCGGCTCACCGTCGACATGTTTCGGCTGCCGACCATCGACAAGCCGATCGAAGTGACGACGCGGCTCGTGCGCGACGGACTGCGCATCCGCGTGATCGAGGCGGAGTTGTTTTCCGGCGGCGTCAGCATGGCGCGCGCCTCGTGCCAGCTGCTGCGCAAAACGCAGAATCCTGATGGCAATGTCTGGTCGCCGCCGAACTGGGACGTGCCGAAGCCATCAGACATTCCGAAACCGACCGATCCCAGGCTCGGCATGAACGGCAAATGGACGACGCGCCCCATCGTCGGACACATGGGCTCGCTCGGGCCGCGCCGGCTCTGGATGAGCGAGGTGCGTGAGCTCGTCGCCGGCGTGTCCATGACGCCGTTCGTCCATGTCGCCGTTGGTGCCGATTTCGCCAGCCCGTTTGCGAACGCCGGCGACAACGGGCTCGGCTACATCAACAGTGACGTCACGATCTACCTGCACCGCCTGCCGGTGACGAACTGGATCGGTTTCGATGTGGTCAATCACCAGGCGACGGATGGCGTCGCGATCGGCGAATGCTGGCTCTATGACGAGCAGGGCCCGATCGGCACGGCGACGGTCGCAGCGCTGGCACAGCGCAAGCCGATGCCGAAGGTGACGCCGCCGTAGGTTTTGTCATTCCGGGGCGCCCGCAGGGCTGAACCCGGAATCTCGAGATTCCGGGTTCGATGCTTCGCATCGCCCCGGAATGACGATAGGGAGATAGTGCGCCTACCCCAAATGCCGCTGCATCTCCGGTCGCGCCTTCAATTCCGCGCCCTGCTTGGCGACGATCTTCGCGATCCGCTCCGGCGCAAACTTCAGATCGACGAACGCCGGCGCGGTGTTGGCGACCTCGTGATACCCAGCGATCCTGCCGTCACGCAGCGTCATGATCGCCACGCCCTCGAACATCGCCCGCGCGCCGTTCGCTTCCGGCAGGGTCGATTTGTAGCTGAACGTGTAGCGCGCATAGAGCGTGGTGCCGTCGGACACGGGATCGTGCATGTCCCAGCGGAAATCGGTGGCCGTGCGATAGAACCAGTCGTCGATCATCGCGGCGATCTTCTCGCGGCCTGCGAAGGCGCCGTAGAAGACGTCGTGATAGACGCCGTCCTCGGAGAAGAGGTCGGCGAAGGCACGGCCGTTGCGCTGCTCGACGGCGTCGCAGAAGGCGCGCAGCATGGCGGTGGTGGTTGTCATTGACGTTTCTCCCAATTTGCCCGTCATGCCCCGGCTTGACCGGGGCATCCAGTACGCCGCAGCCTCTCGGTTCTATCGCTGCCGTCTCTGGAATACTGGATTGCCCGCCTTCGCGGGCAATGACACCGAGCTACACTTCACCCGATCTCGGCCACCGCGGCAAGGATGCGTGCAATATCCTGCGGGCGTGACAAGCGATGATCGCCATCCTGGATCATGGTGAGCACGACGTCGTCGGCCGGCAGGCGATGCGTCAGCGCAAACGCATGCTGCCACGGAACATCGGGATCCTGCGCGCCTTGCAGGATGCGGACGGGGCAGCCGAGATCGATGGCGCTGCCGAGCACGAGATGATTGCGGCCTTCCTCGATCAGCTTGCGCGTGATCGGATAGGGCGAGCCGTCGCCATAGTCCGACGGCCGCAGCCAGAAGCCTTTGGTCTCGATCTCCTTCTTCACCGCGGGTGAAAAATTCTTCCACATCAGTTCCTCGGTGAAGTCGGGCGCCGGCGCGATCAGCACGAGGCCTGCCAGTGCCCCCTTGCTGTTCCGTTTCCTGATCTCGCGCGCGAGCAGCAGCGCCATCCAGCCGCCCATGGAGGAGCCGATCAGGATTTGCGGGCCGTCGCAGAACCGCTCGAACACGGCGACGCTATCCTCGAGCCAGCTTCCGATGGTTCCGTCGGCGAAATCGCCGCTGGATTCGCCGTGGCCGGAATAGTCGAACCGGACCACCGCGCGACCGTGCTCGTGGGCCCAGACGTCCAGCGCCACGGCCTTGCCGCCCTGCATGTCCGACTTGAACCCACCCAGCCAGACGAGGCCGGGGCCGTTCCCAGCGCGGCGGCGTACCGCGATCCGGCGCGCGGACGGGCCTTCGCCCAATTCGATGAAGTCGAGGACGGCATCCGGAATTGCGTCGGTCATGGAACGTTTACTCTGGCTGTGCGGTTTGAACTGTCCGGGCCGATTCCGAAAGCACACCTGATATCGGCATTGTCCCTTTGGGACGCTTGCGGAACAGAAGCAAGGTGTCTATGTCGAGCACCGTGCCGTTGGGCGTGACCAAAATGCCTCGCTTTTGAGGGTTTTTCGACCGCGGTACCAGCGACTTGCTTGCCGGCAAACGCATCTTCCTTCAAGATAGCCGCTTCTTTCACAACTTTGGAGAACCACCCATTCGCCGTCCCAATAAAGCTCCGCCCGCTGCCAGCAAAGACGGGCCGCGCATCAATGATGATATCCGCAATGCGCAGATCCAGCTGATCGATCAGACCGGTGATAACAAAGGCACGGTCGAGACCGTCGTCGCCATCCGGATGGCCCAGGAAGCTGGCATGGATCTGGTCGAGATTTCGCCGAATACCAGCCCTCCCGTCTGCAAGATCATGGACTACGGGAAGTACAAGTATTCCGCTCAGAAGAAAGCCGCGGAAGCCCGCAAGCGGCAGAAGACCGTCGAGATCAAGGAGATCAAGCTCCGCCCGATGATCGACGACCACGATTACGACGTGAAGATGCGCGCGATGCAGCGGTTCTTCGAAGAGGGCGACAAGGTCAAGATCACGCTGCGCTATCGCGGCCGCGAGATGGCGCACCAGGAGATCGGCACCAAGCTTCTGGACAAGATCAAGACCGACGTCGCCGAGCTCGCCAAGGTCGAGCAGGACGCGCGGTTCGAAGGTCGTCAGGTCGTCATGGTGCTGGCGCCGCGCTGACGCGAAGCGCTCTGGAACTTTAAGAGTTCAACGGCCCGTCCGGATTTCCGGCGGGCCGTTTTGTTTTTGGTTGAGGTGCAAGCCGCGAGCGCTGCTGCACCCTCTCCCGCTTGCGGGAGAGGGTGGCGCGAAGCGCCGGGTGAGGGCTTCCTTCTCTGGGGGACAGTCCCGTTGCGGAGACACCCTCTCCCCAACCCTCCCCCGCAGGCGGGGGAGGTAGCGCACCGTCTCCGTGATTACGATCTTACGTCCGCGTCGCCTGCCAGGTGCCGCTGCACTGGTCGCCGGAAATGATGCCCCTCCACGAGCCGGCGCCGTTCACGCCGGCGAGCCGGCCGCCGCCGCTGGCATGAGAGGCGCCGACCGAGACCTGGACGGCGACAGCGCCGGAGCGCTTGACCCGGCCGGAGACCCGGCCACCGCCGGCGGACGAGACGCGGCTGCCGATCACAGTGAAGGGAACGCTGTAGCCCGAGCTGCAATTGCCGCGGGTGGTGGCGAAGGTGACGTTCCAGATGCCGTCATAGCCGCCGGCGCGAGCCTCGGCAGTTGACGGCAGCGCGGCCGTGGCGAGCACGGCGAACAGCGCCAGATGGCGCGGACGGGCGAAATCCGCCAGCGACGTGAGAAATTGCGGGAAATGGGCCATTTTGGACCTGCTTCAGGCGACAAGGCTTGGACATGAGGGTGGTAACCTCCAATAGTCGGCGGGCAGGTTTCGGCGGTTCATCGTTGCCAATTGGCTTGTCCTCTGTCATAAGCCCAGCCTTCATCGCCCGGCTGATTAAGGGCTGCCGTGGCGGTGTTTCGTGCGGGTTTCGCGCTTGTTCGCAAAACCTGAGCACAATCAACGCTCTAACGAGCATTTTTGACGGCCAGCCGCCTTCGCGGGCGGATCTCTATGGCCATTAGGAGAGCCAAATGCCCAAGCTGAAGACCAAATCGGGCGCTAAAAAGCGCTTCAAGGTGACTGCCACCGGCAAAGTGATGCACGCCCAGCGCGGCAAGCGTCACGGCATGATCAAGCGGACGAAGAAGCAAATCCGTCAGCTCCGCGGCACCCGCGTGCTGTTCAAGACCGACGGCGACAACGTCAAGAAGTACTTCTTGCCGAACGCCTGATCGCGTCCACGATCACTGCCACCTCGCGCGCCGCAGCTGTCGCGGCGATCCGAAACCGAAGTCATCTCTGAAGGATTTTTGTCATGTCTCGCGTCAAACGCGGTGTGACCGCCCACGCCAAGCACAAGAAAGTCTACAAGGCCGCCAAGGGTTTCTACGGCCGCCGCAAGAACACCATCCGCGCCGCCAAGCCGGCCGTGGAGAAGGCCCAGCAATACGCCTTCCGCGACCGCAAGCGTAAGAAGCGGACTTTCCGCGCGCTCTGGATCCAGCGCATCAACGCTGCCGTCCGTCCGTCCGTTCGGCCTGACCTACAGCCGGTTTATCGACGGCATGGCCAAGTCGGGCATCACCGTGGACCGCAAGGTGCTGTCGGATCTCGCGATCAGCGAGCCCGCCGCATTCCAGGCGATCGCCGAGAAGGCCAAAGCCGCTCTGGCTGCTTAAGGCTTGCGCTAGCGGGCCTTCGGGCCCGCAGCCTTCAGCGCGCGTTGCGAGTAGCGCTGGGCGACCTCCGCCCGGCAAAAAGCTGCGAACGAGAGATACATGGTGCCGGACTTGTTCCGGTATTTCCGGTCGCAGACGCGCATCTCGCGTTTGTAAGCCTGCTGCTGCGCCGTGTTGAGGCCGGGCATGAAGTCCGCCTCGCACTTCTTCTCGACGGCGGCGCCAAGCTGGACGTCCCCGCTCGCGGTCAATTGGCAATCCTGAAACACCTTCATCGCGCTTTCGCAGCTCTTCTGAGCGCCGATGGCCTCGACGACCTCATCCAGCGTCATGGACTTGTCCATGCAGACCATGGCGTGCGCAGGGGTACCTGCGACCGACAGAACGACGGCCAGAACAGCCAGGCAGGATCTCGAAAGCATCGCAAAGGTCTCCTCGTATCCCCCTTGGTGCCGGGTCCCCGCGCAGGGTTCAACCCAGCCGGCCATGTGCCCGAAATGACCGGCTTTTTGCTTGACGTTACGGCCTTCGGGCGGCGACAACCCAGCCGAATTTAGAGCCAAGGATTTGACAGTGTCCGACCTCGCAACGCTCGAAACATCCATCCTCGACCAGATCGCCGCCGCCGGCGATGAAGCCGCCCTGGAGGCGGTGCGCGTCGCGGCCCTCGGCAAGAAGGGCTCGATCTCGGCGCTGCTTGCCACGCTCGGCAAGATGTCGCCTGACGAGCGCAAGACGCAAGGCGCCGCGATCAACCTCGCCAAGGACAAGGTCACCGCGGCGCTCGCAGCCCGGCGCGATGTTCTGAAGTCGGCGGCGCTCGATGCGCGGCTCGCGTCGGAAACCATCGACGTGACGCTGCCGCTGCGCGACGCGGCGGCCGAGGCCGGCCGCATCCATCCGCTGAGCCAGGTCTGGGACGAGCTGACCACGATCTTCGCCGACATGGGATTCTCGGTCGCCGAAGGTCCCGATATCGAGACCGACGACTACAACTTCACAAAACTGAATTTTCCGGAAGGCCATCCGGCGCGCGAGATGCACGACACGTTCTTCTTCCACCCGAAGGAGGACGGCTCACGCATGCTGCTCAGAACCCACACCTCGCCGGTGCAGGTGCGCACCATGCTGAGCCAAAAGCCGCCGATCCGCGTGATCTGCCCGGGCCGCACCTACCGCATCGATTCGGACGCGACCCACACGCCGCAATTCCACCAGGTCGAAGGCCTCGTCATCGACAAGGGCTCGCATCTCGGCCACCTCAAATGGATCCTGCACGAGTTCTGCAAGGCGTTCTTCGAGGTCGACCACATCAACATGCGCTTCCGGCCCTCGTTCTTCCCGTTCACCGAGCCGTCGCTGGAAGTCGACATCCAGTGCCGCCGCGACAAGGGCGAGATCCGCTTCGGCGAGGGCGAGGACTGGCTGGAGATTCTCGGCTGCGGCATGGTGCATCCGAACGTGCTGCGCGCCTGCGGCATCGATCCCGACGAGTACCAGGGCTTTGCCTGGGGCATGGGCATCGACCGCATCGCCATGCTGAAATACGGCATCGCCGACCTGCGCCAGCTGTTCGACAGCGACGTCCGCTGGCTCTCCCATTACGGTTTCAAGCCGCTCGAAGTCCCGACGCTTGCCGGAGGGCTGAGCTCGTGATGGGCTTGCTCAAATATGAGCTAGCGAAGACTCTCTCCGTTCCCTTCGCGGAGAGAACCCTCTCCCTGCCCCTCCCCCGCAAGCGGGGGAAGGAACGGATAGAGCGAGCGCGTAGCCGCTATCTCATGGGTACGTATTCTCTATCCGCTCGACGGGTCGCGCTCCCTCCCCCGCTTGCGGGGGAGGGCTGGGGTGAGGGTGTCTCCTCAATGGGGTTGCCAATGGTCGATCCTGAACATCCGAACTGGAAAGTGTCGACCAAGTTGCGGGCCAATGCGCGCGCGCTCAGATGTAATTTGACCGATGCGGAGCCTATCCTCTGGTCGGAGCTGCGCGCCGGTCGATTGAACGGCGTGGTTTTCCGCCGCCAAGTGCCGATCGAGCGCTACGTCGCCGATTTCATCTGCCATGCAGCCAAGCTCGTCATCGAGCTCGATGGCGGCCAACACTTCTCGAACGAAGGCGAGCGCGCCGATGCGCGTCGCTCTGCCGCGATCGAAGCGAAGGGCTTCAAGGTGCTCCGCTTCAGCAATCTCGATGTCATGACCAATCGTGGCGGCGTTCTCGAAACAATCGCGACCACCGTCGCGGAGAGAGCCCCCACCCCAGCCCTCCCCCGCAAGCGGGAGAGGGAGCAGACCGTCTCCGTGGAGAAGAAACAGCCATGAAATTCACGCTCTCCTGGCTGAAAGACCATCTCGAGACCGACGAGCCGCTGGACAAGCTCGCCGACAAGCTCACCATGATCGGGCTCGAGGTCGAGAACATCGAGGACAGGGCGAAGGCGCTGAAGCCCTTCACCATTGCGAAGGTGATCTCGGCCGAGCAGCATCCGAACGCGGACCGCTTGCGCGTCTGCATGGTCGACACCGGCGACGGCGGTGCGCCCGTGCAGGTCGTGTGCGGCGCGCCGAATGCGCGCGCGGGCCTCGTCAGCGTGTTCTCAGCCCCCGGCACCTACATTCCCGGCAAGGACATCACGCTCGGCGTCGGCACCATTCGCGGTGTCGAGAGCCGCGGCATGCTGTGCTCGGCGGCCGAGCTGCAGATCTCCAACGACCATGACGGCATCATGGAATTGCCGGCGGATGCACCGATCGGCGCTGGTTACGCCGAATGGGCCGCGCTCGGCGATCCCGTGGTCGAGATCAATTTGACGCCGAACCGGCAGGACTGCACCGGCGTGCACGGCATCGCGCGCGACCTCGCCGCCGCCGACATGGGCAAGTTCAAGGACCCCACCATCAAGCCGGTCAAGGGCGAATTCCCCTGTCCGGTGAAGGTCACGGTCGAGGACGCCACGCTCTGTCCGGGTTTTGCGCTCCGCCTCGTGCGCGGGGTGAAGAACGGGCCGTCGCCGGAATGGCTGCAGGAGCGGCTGACCGCGATCGGGCTGCGCCCGATCAACGCACTGGTCGACATCACCAACTTCATGACCTACGACCGCGCGCGCCCGCTGCACGTGTTCGACGCCAAGAAGGTCAAGGGCAATCTCGTCGTGCGCCGCGCGCGCGACGGCGAGACGCTGCTCGCGCTCGACGGCCGCACCTACAATCTCGATCCCGCCATTTGCGTGATCGCCGACGAGCACGGCGTTGAATCGCTCGCCGGCATCATGGGCGGCGAAGCCTCGGGCTGCGACGAGAACACCACGGACGTGCTGATCGAGTCCGCGCTGTGGAACGAGATCAACATCGCCCAGACCGGCCGCAAGCTCGGCATCAATTCGGATGCGCGCTACCGCTTCGAGCGCGGCGTCGATCCGGCCTTCATGGTGCCCGGCCTCGAGCTCGCAACCAGGCTGGTGATGGAGATGTGCGGCGGCGCGCCGTCCGAGACCGTCGTGGTCGGCAAATCCTTCGGCGATGACCGCGTGATCGATTTCCCTGTCACCGAGGTCAAGCGTCTCTCCGGCATCGAGGTGCCGCAGGTCGAGATGAAACGCATCCTGACCCATCTCGGCTTCATGATGGCGGGCCCCGGCCCGGTCGTGAAGGTCGCGGTGCCGTCCTGGCGCTCCGACGTGCACGGCAAGGCCGACATCGTCGAGGAGATCGTCCGCATCTTCGGCGTCGACAAGGTGCCGATGACGCCGTTCGAGCGCGGCGAGGACGCGCGCAAACCGGTGCTGACGCCGCTGCAGCTGCGCACCCGCCGCGCCCGGCGCGCGCTCGCGAGCCGCGGCATCATCGAGGCGGTGACCTGGTCCTTCATCAACAAGACTGCGGCTGAATTGTTCGGCGGCGGCCAGCGCGAGCTCGAAGTGGCCAACCCGATCGCATCGGATCTCTCCGACATGCGCCCGACCCTGCTGGCGGGCCTGATCGCGGCGGCGCAGGCCAATGCCGATCGCGGCTTTGGCGATGTCGCGCTGTTCGAGGTCGGCCAGGTTTTTAGGGGTGACCGCCCGCAGGACCAGTTCATGGCGGCGAGCGGCGTTCGCCGCGGCTTTGCTTCGTCCGAAGGTCTCGGACGGCACTGGACCGGCTCGGCGCAGGCCGATGTGTTCGACGCCAAGGCCGATGCGCTGGCGGTGCTGGCTGCGGCCAGCGCGCCGATGCAGGCGCTGCAGATCGTCTCCGGCGGACCGTCCTGGCTGCATCCGGGCCGCTCCGGCACGATCCAGATCGGGCCGCAGAACGTGCTCGGCTATTTTGGCGAGGTACATCCGCGCGCGCTCGAGGCGCTCGGCGCCGATGGGCCGCTGATGGTGTTCGAGGTGATCCTCGACCGCATCCCGGAGGCGAAGAAGAAGCCGACCCGCGCCAAGCCCTTGATCGAGCTGTCGGCCTTCCAGCCGGTGTCGCGTGACTTCGCCTTCATCGTCGACCGCGCGGTCAAGGCCGGCGATATCGTGCGCGCCGCGCAGGGCGTCGACAAGAAGCTGATCACCGGCGTGAACGTCTTCGACGTCTACGAGGGCAAGGGCATCGACGACGGCAAGAAGTCGATCGCGGTCGCGGTCACGCTCCAGCCGCGCGAGAAGACCTTGACCGATCAGGAGATCGAGGCCGTCGCGGCGAAGATCGTGGCGGAGGTGACGAAGAAGACCGGCGGCACGTTGAGAGCATGATGCCGAAAAGTGTGAAGCGGTTTTTTGGCAACATCATGCTCCAGAATCATCGAGCATGACGCTCGCTGACTTCCTTCCGAAGGACGTCAGCCTCACCATTGCGGCGGCGCTCTGCGCCGTCGCTTTCGTTTCGGGCACCGCCCGCGGCTTCTCCGGATTTGGTTCGGCGCTGATCTTCATGCCGCTGGCGAGCAGCATCGCGGCGCCGCGGCTCGTTGCCGCGCTGCTGCTCGTGATCGATTTCGTCGCGGCTGCGCCGCTGCTGCCGGATGCATGGCGGAAGGCGGACCGCAAGGCTACCGCCGTGATCGTGTTCGGCGCGCTGATCGGCGTTCCCGTCGGCACCTACTTCCTCAGCGTGCTCGAACCCGTCACCACGCGCTGGATCATCTCCAGCTTCGTCGCCGCACTGCTGCTTCTGCTGCTGTCGGGCTGGCGCTATCGCGGCAAGGACCACGCCTGGCTCTCGGTCGGGATCGGCGGCCTCTCCGGCTTCTGCAGCGGCCTCGCGCAAACCGGCGGGCCGCCGATCGTCGGCTACTGGCTCGGCCGCCCGATCGCGCCGATCGTCGCGCGCGCCAACATCGTGCTGTTCTTCGGCGCCTCGGATTTGTTCTCGATGACCAGCTACGCGATCACGGGCCTGATCAGCCGCGAGTCGCTGGTGCTGTCGCTGATCGTCGGCCCGGTCTACGCCCTCGGCGTCGCCTTCGGTGCCTCCCTGTTCGGCCGCGCCAGCGAAAAGGTGTTTCGCGGGATTTGCTATGCGCTGATTGCGATGGCGGTGATCTTTGGGCTGCCGGCGCTGGATGGCGTGTTGCGCTGACTCTCTCCACGGGTCGTCCCGGCGAAGGCCGGGACCCATACGCCGCAGCAGTCGTTGTTGGGCGAGATAGTCGTTGCCCGTCTTCGCCAAACTACTGCTGCGGCGTATGGGTCCCGGATCTGCGCTTCGCTTGTCCGGGACGACGGAGAGACTCAGTTCGCCTACTACTGCCTCACCCGCCGCTTCTTCGTCGACTGCGTCGGCACGTCGGCCGGCTCGTCCTTGATCGCGCCGATCTTGCGCAGCGCAGCGTCCGCGGCGCGCTCGCCGCTTTCCCAGGCGCCGTCGACGGTGCCCCACAATGTCTCGTGTGTGGCTTCGCCCGCGAGGAAGACATTGCCGATCGGCTCGGTCAGGATCTTTCGCGAGAGCTGACCGCCGGGCGCGGAGGCCGACATCGCGCCCATCACGTAAGGCGAGGCATTCCAGCGCGTCGCGCTGGTCTTCTGCACGGTGGCTGCCGCTTCGCTGCCGAACAGCTTTGAGATCCACTCCTTCGCGAAGGCGGCCATCGCCTTCTCGCCCTGCCCGGAGAGATCGCGACCGAACGAGCCGCCGACATCGATCGAGCACAGCGAGGAGCCGCCGATATTGGCATACATCAGCGCCGTGCGCGTCGAGTTGCTCTGCTCGATCAGGATATCGTCACGCGACAGGCCGAGCGGATTGCCCGGCAGCTGCAGCATGATGTGGTCGTAGCTGCCGAGGCTGAGCTTTGATGCCGCGTCCAGCGTGCGCTTGGGGATGTCGGGCGCGAACTTGATCGCGCCTGACGTCAGCACATTGGTCGAGACGGTGATGATGGCGGCGCGCGCGGCAATCTTGCCGCTCTGCGTCTCGACGCTGACGTCGCGGTTGCTCCAGGCGATCCGGCTTGCCGGCGTCGACAGCGCGACCGGCGCCTGCTCGCCGAGTTTCGTGATCAGGGTCCCCAGCCCCTGGCGGCAGGCGATCGCGGCATTGCGGTCCTGCGCACGGGCCTTGTCGATCGCCGACAGCTCCTTCAGGTCCTTGCCTGCAAAGCTCGCGCCCAGCATGAACTCGGCCGCGCCGGCCCAGTCGCCGAGATCCTTCGGCAGCACGGACGCGCAGGAGGTGTCGAGCTTGCCGCGCGCGGCCTCGTCGATGGCGCGGTTGGCACGGACCAGCGCCGCCAGAAATTCCTCGGTCTCGCCCGCGCGTGCGTTGCGGCGGCCGATGCGCATCTTCTGGCCGGCCGGCGCCGGCAGCACGTCGAGCCCGGCGCTGCGTGCCAGGCGGATCATCGGATTGGTCTCGGGATTGTGCATCCAGCGCGCGCCGCGGTCGAACGGCACATCGAAGGTCGTGGTATCCGTGATGCAGCGGCCGCCGACCTGCGAGGCCGCCTCCACCACCACGACCTTGCGATTGGCGGCCATGATGCGCCGCGCTGCAGCGATGCCGGCCGCGCCGGCGCCGATCACGACGATGTCGGCCTCGCGCGGCAGAGGTGCGGCGGTTGCGCGCAGGACCGGCATGGCGGCAAGGGCCGCCGACGCCGAAAGGAAACCGCGGCGCGTGATTGTCATGTCATGGTTTCCGGAGACTTGCGGCGAACGGGAACAGCCAGCGAACCTTGCCGCATCTGATGTTGCACGGCAACCATCATGGTGAATCAATCGTGCTTGATCTCACGGAGTGATGAACCGAATTGCAAGACGTTTCGACCATGCTAGAGAAGGGAAAAAAGACGGCCGGAAAAGGCTGTGGGGGAGTTCGACATGGGGACGGTCCTAGATTCAGTCGGCAAGCTGATTGCCGCGTACCTCTCGAAGGAGGTGCCGGGCTATGAGCCGTTCACGCCCAGCGACCCCGAGCACCTGCGCGGTATCATCGAGCCCGGCGACGTGCTGTTGGTCGAGGGCAACAACCGTATCTCCGGCATCATCAAATATCTGACGCAGTCGACCTGGTCGCACGCCGCGCTCTATGTCGGTCCGGTCGAGGGCGCCCACGAGCCCAACGGCGAGCCGCATGTGCTGATCGAAGCCAATATCGGCGAAGGCGTCACCTCCGCGCCGCTGTCGAAATACTTCCCGTATCACACCCGCCTCTGCCGTCCGGTCGGGCTCTCCCACGAGGACCGCACCACGGTCTGCCGCTATGCGATCAACCGCATCGGCTTCGGCTACGACACCAAGAACATCGTTGACCTCATGCGCTATCTGTTCCCGCTGCCGATACCGCAGCGTTGGCGCCGGCGCATGATCGCGATCGGCTCGGGCGATCCGACCAAGATCATCTGCTCCGCGCTGATCGCGCAGGCGTTCGACGCCGTGCGCTATCCGATCCTGCCGAAGATCACCAAGGCCGGCAGCCGCGCCGCACGGCGCGAGATCCTGCACATCCGCGATTCCTCGCTGTACATGCCCCGCGACTTCGACATCTCGCCCTATTTCGAGGTGGTCAAGCCGACCATCGTCAACGGATTCGACTACACCGCCCTGCACTGGGCCGACAAGCAAAAGCCGCTCGAGGAGGTGGCGGGCACTTTCAGTGTGTTTCCAGAAACGCTCCGTGCGCCGCCGCTCGTTCCTGAGGCGATTGACGAAGAAGCGCCGGATGAAGTTCCGGCTGAGGAAGTGAACGCGCAGCCGGCGGAGCTCACCGCCGCGTTCTCCGAGCATTTCGTGCTGCTGAGCGAGCTCGCGATGAACCGCGTGCGGGCGCGAGAGATGGCGGCTTAATCGCGTTGTCCACCGACGTCGTCCTGGCGAAAGCCAGGACCCATTATCCCTGGAAGTCGTTTGGCGAAGATTCGTCGTTCGGTACGCCTACCGAGCGTTATCGATAGATTCCGCGGTATGGGTCCTGGCTTTCGCCAGGACGACGCTAGAGGAGATACTGCGCGTCCCTCTCCACCGCCATTGCGGACGTACGCCCCTACCGCTCCGCTCGCCCGATCACCGCCATCAGCTCCGCGATCTTCTCACGCTGGTCGGCCTTGTCGCCGCTCGCGATGGCGTGCTCGACGCAATGGGCGACGTGGTCCTTCAGGATCTCCTCCTCGACCCGGCGCAGCGCGGCGCGCACCGCCGAGATCTGCGTCACGATGTCGATGCAGTAGCGGTCTTCCTCTACCATTTTCGACAAGCCACGAACCTGGCCCTCGATCCGGCCGAGACGTTTTCCGACAGATGCCTTGATGTCCTTGCGCATGGGGTCTATATACCCCTACCGGGTATGGGTTGCAAGCCCCGAGGACAAGGCCGGAGCATGGGAATGAACAACAACGAACACGGGCATCATCACGACGCGGAAACGCCTTCCGGATGCGGCTGCTCCACGAAAGCTGCAGCGCCGGCAGCCAAGCCCGCGGCCTCGTGCTGCGGCGGCCACGGCGATCATTCCGGCCATGCACATCATCAGGCCCATGACCACGGTGACGCCGCGACAAAAGTCAAAGACCCCGTCTGCGGCATGACGGTCGATCCTGCGACGTCAAAGCATCGCTTCGAGCATCACGGCGAGACCTTTCACTTCTGCTCGGCCGGCTGCCGCACCAAGTTCGCCGCCGATCCCGCAAAATACCTTGCCAAGGAGAAGGCCCCCGAGCCGAAGTTGCCTGAAGGCACGATCTACACCTGCCCGATGCATCCGGAGATCCGGCAGGTCGGACCCGGCACCTGCCCGATCTGCGGCATGGCGCTGGAGCCGGAGGTGGCGAGCCTCGAGACCGGCCCCAATCCGGAGCTCGCCGACATGACGCGGCGGTTCTGGATCGGCGGCGTGCTGGCGCTGCCGGCGGTGGTGCTGGAAATGGGCGGCCACCTCGCGGGTCCGCACAACTGGATCGATCCGACGCTGTCGAACTGGATCCAGCTCGTCTTCGCAACACCGGTGGTGCTGTGGGCCGGCTGGCCGTTCTTCGTCCGCGGCTGGCAGTCGCTGCTGACGCGCAACCTCAACATGTTCACGCTGATCGCGATGGGCACCGGGGTCGCCTATGTCTACAGCGTCCTCGGCACGGTCACACCGCAGATCTTCCCCGCCACGTTCCGCGGCCATGAGGGCGCGGTCGCGGTCTATTTCGAGGCAGCCGCCGTCATCACCGTGCTGGTGCTGCTCGGCCAGGTGCTAGAGCTGCGCGCCCGCGATGCGACGTCGGGCGCGATCAAGGCGCTGCTGCAGCTTGCGCCGAAGACCGCGCGCCGCGTCGACGCTGACGGCAGCGAGCATGAGGTCGAGATCGACACGCTCCATGCCGGCGATTCCCTGCGCGTGCGTCCCGGCGAGAAGGTGCCGGTCGACGGTGTCATCCTCGAAGGCCGCTCCTCGCTCGACGAGTCGCTGGTGACAGGCGAATCCATGCCGGTCACCAAGGAGCCAGGCGCCAAGGTCATCGCCGGCACGCTGAACCAGTCGGGCAGCTTCATCATGCGCGCCGACAAGGTCGGGCGCGAGACGCTGCTGTCGCAGATCGTGCAGATGGTCGCGGATGCGCAGCGTTCACGCGCGCCGATCCAGCGCCTGGCCGACCAGGTCGCCGGCTGGTTCGTGCCGGCCGTGATCGTCGTCGCCGTCGCCGCCTTTGCCGCATGGACCTGGTTCGGACCGGAGCCGCGGCTCGCCTTCGGCCTCGTCGCCGCCGTCAGCGTGCTGATCATCGCCTGTCCCTGTGCGCTGGGCCTGGCAACCCCGATGTCGATCATGGTCGGCGTCGGCCGCGGCGCGCAAGCCGGCGTGCTGATCAAGAACGCCGAGGCGCTGGAGCGGATGGAGAAGATCGACACGCTGGTAGTCGACAAGACCGGCACCCTGACCGAGGGCAAGCCCAAGGTGGTCGGAATCGTGCCGGCGTCCGGCTTTGCAGAAGACGACATCCTGCGCATTGCGGCCACCGTCGAGCGCGCCAGCGAGCATCCGCTGGCCGACGCCATCGTGCGCGCGGCGAAGGAGAAGCAGCTCGCGCTCGGCCAGGTCGAGCAGTTCGATTCGCCGACGGGCAAGGGCGCGACCGGCAAGGTCGACGGCAAGACCGTCGTGCTCGGCAATGCCAGATACCTGTCGTCGATCGGCATCGAGACCACAACGCTCGACACGGAGGCCGAACGGCTGCGCGGCGATGGCGCGACCGTGATCAACATGGCCGTCGACGGTGCGCTTGCCGGCCTGTTCGCGATCGCCGATCCGGTCAAGGCCTCGACGCCGGAGGCGCTGAAGGCGCTGGCCGAAGAAGGCATCAAGGTGATCATGCTGACCGGCGACAACCGCACCACGGCCGAGGCCGTGGCGCGCCGGCTCGGCATCGCCGAGGTCGAGGCCGAGGTGCTGCCGGACCAGAAGAGCGCGGTGGTGACCAAGCTGCAAAAGGCCGGGCGCAGCGTCGCGATGGCCGGCGACGGCGTCAACGACGCGCCGGCGCTGGCCGCGGCCGAGGTCGGCATCGCCATGGGCACCGGCACCGACGTGGCGATGGAGAGCGCCGGCGTCACCCTGCTCAAGGGCGATCTTGTCGGCATCGTCCGTGCGCGAAAGCTGTCGCAGGCGACGATGAGCAACATCCGCCAGAACCTGTTCTTCGCCTTCATCTACAACGCCGCCGGCATCCCGATCGCGGCCGGCATCCTCTATCCGACCTTCGGCGTGCTGCTCTCCCCGATCATCGCCGCGGCGGCGATGGCGCTGTCCTCGGTGAGCGTGGTCGGCAACGCGCTGCGGCTTCGTGCGACACGGCTGTGAAGGTGCCAGCGGCGACGAAGGTGCGCTCCCTCGCCCCGTTCTTACGGGGAGAGGGTTGGGGTGAGGGGCTGTCTCCGCAATCACAGTGAGAATTGGACTCGCAGAGAGTCCCCCTCAACCGGAATTCAAGCTAGGCTTGAATTCCGACCTCTCCCCGCAAGCGGGGCGAGGTAAGAGGAGCGAGACCCGTGGAGAGGACCTGATGCAGCGGATAACGATCACGATCGAGGACGACCTCCTGGCGGAGATCGACGCCGCGGCGGATGCGCGCGGCTACCAGAACCGCTCCGAGATCATTCGCGACCTCGCGCGCGCCGGGCTGCAGCAGAGCACCGAGGACACCGCGCAGACCGGCCAATGCGTCGCCGGTCTCGTCTATGTCTACGATCACGCCGCGCGCGACCTGTCGAAACGACTGGTGCAGGAATTCCACGGCCATCACGACCTCGCGCTGGCGACGCTGCACGTCCATCTCGACGACAACAATTGCATGGAGATGACGGCGCTGCGCGGCGCCGCCGACGAGGTCAGGCATTTCGCCGATCACATCATCGCCGAACGCGGCGTGCGCTACGGCCGCGTGGTGATGATCCCGACCGGCGAGGGCAAGCAGGTGAAGGCGCGCAAGCACGGGCACCGGCACGAGTAGCTGGGGGCTTGCGTGCCCCGGACGCAGCGCAGCGCGCACTTGGGCGGTGCGCTGCAGAGCCGGGGCCGATCTCGCCGCAAGCTCCTGGGTCCCGGCTCAGCAGCGCGTCATTTCATGCCGCGCCGCGTCCGGGACACGGTGGTGCCTTGGGCAGCCCCCGCCCTTGCCGAAGCCGCATTCGGTGTCTACCTCTCGCGAAGTGTTTACCTCAGAGGTTCCCCCATGCTGGATGCCGCCGTGAAGGCGCTGTCGCAAATGATCTCGCCGCCGATGCGCTCGATCCTGTGGCGATCGATCGGGCTCGCGCTGGTGCTGATCACCGTGCTGGCGATCGGCCTGCAGCGGCTGCTCAGCTGGTTTGCGACCTCCGGCGAGGTCTGGCTGGAGGGCCTGCTCGGGCCGGGCTGGCACTCCTCGCTCGAGGTTCTCTCCTGGATCGTCTCGATCGCGGCGGGGCTTGGCGTCGTGTTCGGCGGCATCTTCCTGATGCCGGCGATCACCTCGGTGGTGGCGAGCCTGTTCGTCGACGACGTCGCCGACATCGTCGAGCGCGAGCACTATCCCGCCGAGCGCCCGGGCGTGGCGCTGCCGTTCAGCCAGGCGATCATGGAGGGCGTCAAGACCGCGCTGCTGGCCATCCTGGTTTACCTGGCTGCGCTGCCGCTGGTGTTGTTCGCCGGCGCGGGCTTCCTGATCTTCTTCATCGCCGCCGCCTGGCTGCTGGGCCGCGAATATTTCGAGCTCGCCGCGATGCGCTTCCGCTCGCCGGAGGAAGCCAAGGCGATGCGGCGCGACAATGCCGCGACCATCTTCACCGCCGGCCTCTTCATCGCCGCCTTCGTCTCGATTCCGATCGTCAATCTGGCGACGCCGATCTTCGGCATGGCCTTCATGGTCCACATGCACAAGCGCCTGTCAGGCTCGCGCCCCGAGCTGATCGAGCCGGCCCGGCAGATGCGCTGACGACGGCCGGCGCACGGGCCTGCTCATACCGTCTTCTCCGGCCAGCGGCAGAGATCGTTGATCAGGCACACCTCGCAGCGCGGCTTGCGGGCGAGGCAGGTATAGCGGCCGTGCAGGATCAGCCAATGATGGGCGTGCAGCATGAACTCGGCCGGGATCACCTTTTCGAGGCCAAGCTCGACCTCGAGCGGCGTCTTGCCGGGCGCAAGTCCCGTGCGATTGCCGACGCGGAAGACATGGGTGTCGACCGCCATCGTGTGCTCGCCGAAGGCCATGTTGAGCACCACGTTGGCGGTCTTGCGCCCCGCACCGGGCAATGACTCGATCTCCGCGCGCGTGCGCGGCACCGCGCCGCCGAATTCGCCGAGCACTTTTGCCGACAGCGCGATGACGTTCTTGGCCTTGGTGCGATAGAGGCCGATGGTCTTGATGTAGTCGCGCAAGCGCTCCTCGCCGAGGTCGAGCATCTTCTGCGGCGTATCGGCGACCTCGAACAATGCGCGCGTCGCCTTGTTGACGCCGGCATCGGTCGCCTGCGCCGACAGCACCACCGCGACCAGCAGCGTGAACGGGTTGACGTGCTCGAGCTCGCCCTTCGGCTCCGGATTGGCCTTGCGGAAGCGGCTGAAGACCTCGTGGATCTCCGCCGGCGTCCAGGGTTTTATGGCCTTGAGCGATTTCCTGGCCGGCACCGATTTCTTAGCGGGCTTGGGCTTCGCGACAGTCGCCTTTGCCTTTTTCTTCGGCACGGCGGCTTTGCGCTGGACCGGCTTGCGGGTGATTTTCGCCATGATCGGGATATACTGAGGGACGATGAGCACAGGCAACGAAATTGAGCGCAGGGACTCTGAAGCTCAGCGCGAACCTCAGATTTTCTCGGCGCTGCTGACGCCGCACCGCTCGCTGAACCGCACCGGCTTCCTCGCCGTCATGCTGTTCCTGAGCGTCGTCAGCTTTGCCACCGGCCTCGCCTTCCTGATGAAGGGCGCCTGGCCCGTGCTCGGCTTCTTTGGTCTCGACGTGCTCGTGGTCTGGTGGGCCTTCAAGGTCAATTTCGGCACCGGGCGGGCGCGCGAGGAGATCACCGTCACGACCTCCGAACTGCGCGTGAGGCGCATCAGCCATCGCGGCCAGGTCGCCGAATGGACCTTCAATCCGCTCTGGGTCCGCCTCGACATGGAAGTCGACGAGGACTTTGGCATCGAGCATCTCTATCTGATCTCGCGCGGCCACCAGATCCAGATCGCGAGGTTCCTGGGGCCTGAGGAAAAGGCTAGTTTTTACAAAGGCTTGGTTGAGGCACTGAACGCCGCCAAGCGTGGCCCGACCTACAACCCGATCAGCTGATCCCAGTCGGAAATCGGGTGGTTTCAGGCCCGCCCCTCTCCTACATTTCCGGTCATGATGACACTCGCAATCCATGACCAGCGCCTGGCCAAGCCGGGCCCCCAGAACGCCGCTCTGCGCGACTATGATTCCGTCCGCCGGGCGATCGCGTTCATCTCGGAGAACTGGCGCGCGCAGCCGACCATCGAGGCGATGGCGGATGCGGCCGGCGTCACGCCCGATGAGCTGCACCATCTGTTCCGCCGCTGGGCCTCGATCACGCCGAAGGCTTTTATGCAGGCGCTGACGCTCGATCACGCCAAGGGTCTGCTGCGGGACTCCGCGAGCATCCTCGACGCTGCGCTCGACTCCGGCCTGTCAGGCCCGGGCCGGCTGCACGATCTCTTCGTCACCCACGAAGCGATGTCGCCGGGCGAATGGAAGAACGGCGGCGCAGGACTGACCTTGCGCTACGGCTTCCATCCCTCGCCGTTCGGCACCGCCATCGTGATCGCAACCGACCGTGGCCTCTCGGGCCTCGCCTTCGCCGATCCCGGCGAGGAGAAGATCGCGCTCGCCGACATGACGCGGCGCTGGCCGAACGCGACCTATGTCGAAGATCACGAAGGCACCGCGCCGCTTGCCGCGCGCATCTTCGACCCGAAACTCTGGCGGCCCGACCAGCCGTTGCGCGTGGTCCTGATCGGCACCGATTTCGAGGTGCGGGTGTGGGAGACGCTGCTGAAGATTCCGATGGGCCGCGCGGTGTCCTATTCCGACATCGCCTGCAACATCAACAGCCCGAAGGCCTCGCGCGCCGTTGGCGCCGCGGTCGGCAAGAACCCGGTCTCGTTCGTCGTGCCGTGCCACCGCGCGCTCGGCAAGAGCGGCACGCTCACCGGCTATCACTGGGGCATCACCCGCAAGCAGGCGATGCTGGGCTGGGAAGCCGGGCGAGTGGGGGTGCAGTAGATCGCCGTCCCGGCGAAGATGCCGTAGGGTGGGCAAAGGCGCAAAGCGCCGTGCCCACCATCTTTCTCAATCGCTAACGGAGCGTGGGCACGCTTCGCTTTGCCCACCCTACGGCACCGCGCGTGCGATGAAGACCTAACCCGCCAGATCCAACTTCGAGGCCACGGTCGAATCCGCATTCAGCCGGTAGATGATCGGCACGCCGGTGGCGAGCTCGCGCTTCAGAATACCTTCCGGTGACAGCTTCTCCAGCACCATGATCAGCGCGCGCAGCGAATTGCCGTGGGCGGCGACCAGCGTGCGCTTGCCGTTGAGCACGCCGGGCAGGATCTCCTGCACGTAGTACGGCAGTGCGCGCGCGAGCGTGTCCTTCAGGCTTTCGCCGCCGGGCGGCGGCACGTCGTAGGAACGGCGCCAGACATGCACTTGCTCCTCGCCCCATTTCTTGCGGGCGTCGTCCTTGTTGAGGCCGGAGAGATCGCCATAGTCGCGCTCGTTCAACGCGAGGTCCTTCGAGGTCGGCAGGCCCTCCTGGCCGAGCTCGCCGAGGATGAGGTCGAGCGTGTGCTGCGCGCGCGTCAGCACCGAGGTGTAGGCGACGTCGAACACGAGTCCCTGCGCCTTCAGCTTGCGGCCGGCTTCCTTGGCTTCCTTCACGCCGAGCTCGGTGAGATCAGGGTCCTTCCAGCCCGTGAACAGGTTCTTCAGATTCCATTCGCTCTGGCCGTGGCGCACGAGCACGAGGAGACGTTCACTCATCAACTGCTTTCCGTTGGGTTCGATCAGAAATCGGCGAGGCCGAGCACGTCGGCCATGGAGTAGTGCCCCGGCGCCTTGCCATGCGCCCACAGCGCCGCCTTGAGCGCGCCGTGCGCGAACAGCATGCGATCCTCGGCCTGGTGCGAGAGCGTCAGGCGCTCGAACGGGCCGAGGAAGGTCACGCTGTGGTCGCCGGCGACGGTGCCGCCGCGCAAGGAGGCGAAACCGATATTGCCCGGCCGGCGCGCGCCGGTGATGCCGTCGCGGCCACGCTCGGAATGTTCATCGAGCGTAACGCCGCGCCCGCTGGCCGCCGCCTGACCCAGCATCAGCGCAGTTCCCGAGGGCGCATCGACCTTCATGCGGTGATGGGTTTCGACGATCTCGATGTCAAAGGTCTGGTCGAGCGCCTTGGCGACGCGCTTGACCACGGCGGCGAGCAGATTGACGCCCAGGCTCATATTGCCGGATTGCACCACGACCGCGCGATTGGTGACGCTCTTGATCACGGCATTGTCGGAGCCGGAGAGCCCGGTGGTGCCGATGACATGAACGAGGCCGCGCTCGGCGGCGATCGCGACATTGGCGATGGTCGCGGCCGGCACGGTGAAATCGAGGATGCCGTCGGCATCCTTCGACATCGCCCAGAGATCGGCGGAAAGCTTGATGCCATTGGCTGGCAGGCCTGCGAGCACGCCGGCATCCTTGCCGAGCAGGTCGGAGCCCGGCGCCTCCAGCGCGCCCGCCAGCACCGCGCCTTTGCTCTCGGCAATCGCCCGCACCAGCGCGCGGCCCATCCGGCCGCCGGCTCCTGCAACAATCAAGCGCATGTCGGACATGGTGTGATCCTCTTCGGAGCCGTTGTAGCGGGGGGATGCAGTTCCGGCAACCGAGGGAGATCGGGCAGGGTCGCCTGCGGCCATCCTTCGAGACGCCCGCCTACGGCGGGCCCTCAGGATGAGGGCGCGTTTCGCGGCGAGATGTCAGACCCTCATGGTGAGGAGCCCGCGCAAGCGGGTGTCTCGAACCATGCAGGCCTGAGATCGCGTCTCAGCCGTCCTGCGGCTGCGGGCCGTCATAGCCCTCGATGATGATGAGATCGGCGATCGAGTGCGGCTGGCGCACCTTGATGTTGGCCTGGTATTCCGGCGAGTTGTAGCAGGCGATCGCGGTCTGGTAGTCTGGGAATTCGATCACGACGTTGCGGGTGCGGCTGGCGCCCTCGACGGTGGTGAACTTGCCGCCGCGGATGACGAAGCGACCGCCCCATTTCTTGAAGATCGAACCGTTGGCGACGACGTAGGGCTTGTAGCCCTCGTCATTGTTCACGTCGACGCGTCCGATCCAGTAGCCTTTTGCCATTGTTCTTCTCCCTTGTTGGTGGTTAGCCGAGCGCCTGCGCGATCTCGGTCTGGATGGCGTCCGCGACGGCCTTCGGGTCAGCGGCTTCCACGACCGGCCGTCCGACGACGAGATAATCGGCGCCCGCGGTGATCGCGCGGCCCGGCGTCATGATGCGCTTCTGGTCGCCGCTGGCCGAACCCGCCGGACGGATACCGGGGGTGACGAGGTTCATCTGATGGCCGACGATCTTGCGCAGAGCACCGACCTCCTCCGGCGAGGACACGAGGCCATCGACACCCAGCACCTGCGCCTGCTGCGCGCGCGCCTCGACCAGCTCGGAGACGCTGAGCCGATAGCCGGCGGCGTGTAGATCATCGTCGTTGTAGGACGTCAGCACCGTGACAGCGAGGATCTTCAGGCCCGACCCACCGCGTCCTTCGACGGCCGCCTTCATGGTCTGCGGATAGGCGTGCACGGTGACGAAGGTCGCGCCCAGCCTGGCCACGCTCTCCACACCACGCGTCACCGTGTTGCCGATGTCGTGCATCTTGAGATCGGCAAAGACCTTCTTGCCCTTGTCGGCGAGCTTGCGGATCAGCGGCAGGCCGCCGGCATAGGCGAGCTGATAGCCGATCTTGTAGAACGAGACGCTGTCGCCGAGCCTTGCGATCATCGCCTCCGCGGCATCAACGCTCGGCAGATCGAGCGCAACGATCAGGCGGTCTTTCGGGTCGATTTCGGCTGGCGTCATGTCACCTCACATCATGCGTTGGGAAACGTCGATCAACTGCGCTACCAGCTCCTTCAACGCGGCGATATCGCGCTCGTTCTTCAGCCTGTCCATATCGTCATAGGCATCGTTGGCAAAGGCGAGCGTGAGCTGGCTGGCAATCACATTGGCGTGGCAGGAGGTCAGGATCAGGCGCAATGCCTGGAGCGCGCGGGCGGCACCTAACCGGCTCTGCGAAGCGCCCGCGAGCGCAAAGGTGCGATTGCGGAACACTTCGCCGCGCGCCTCGTGCAGTTCGTGGACGAGGCTGACCCAGTCGATCGCGTTCTTGAGCAGCGGCGGCACCGAGGCGTTGTATTCGGGCGAGACGATCAGCACGCCGTGATGCGCGCCGATCATGCGCTTCAGGTTGATCGCGTTCTTGGGCACGCCGGACTTGGCCTGGAGATCGCCGTCATAGATCGGCAGCGGGAAATCGGCGAGCGAGATGCGGGTGACGTCGACGCCGGCCCGCGCGAATTCATAGGCTATGACCGCCGCCAGCTTCGCATTGTGCGAGCCGGTGCGCAGCGAGCCGGGAATGACCAGGATTTTGGGTGCGGACATCCGCTTCCATGCGTTCGGCGAAATGAGCCCGCCGCGCAAAGAACAACGCCGGCGGAATTAGTCCTTGCGATACACCCAGACGCGGGCCGGCGGAAGGTTCATCCAGATCCGTTCCGAGGCCTCTGTGGACACGCCGGGGAGCGATTTCGGGATCGGCGGGACCACCGCATAGGTGAACTGGATGAAGGGCGCGCCGGGCGCCAGCGCCGTAAAGGCATCGCGAATGAGCCGCAGCCGCGTCAGCATCGGTTTTGTGACCAGCGGCAGGCCCGAGACGACGGCGCTGGCCGGCGCGCTCAGCACGTTCCAGAGCGTGTCACGCAGCCGATAGGCATCGCCCTGCACGACCTTGGCCTGCGGGTAGCGATCGCGCAGCAGCGCGCAGAAGCCGGGATTGTATTCGACGAGAACGAGACGCTTCTGGTCGACGCCACGCTCGATCAGCGCCGAGGTGATGGCGCCGGTGCCGGGCCCGAGCTCGACCACCGGTGCGTCGGAATCGACGTCGACATAGTGGGCCATGGTCCGGGCCAGGAGCTTGCCCGACGGCATCACCGCGCCCATGTGGAGGGGCTTTTCGATCCACGATCTGAGAAAGCGCACCTCGTCGTCGAGACGGGGCTTCTTCAACGCACGCGCGGACGATGGCAATGGCATGTCTGGACCGGACGGGACCGCAGGACCGCGGCGTGTCAGAAAATGGTCATAAACAGGTATAGGCCGCGGGCGATACGGTCAAGCCGGGTCAACTCGCCCGATTACCGAAGAAGTCCTTGACCTTGGCGAAGAAACCCTCGGATTCCGGCTGGGTGTTGCCGGAGGAGAGCTTTTCGAACTCGGCCAGCAATTCCTGCTGCTTCTTGGTGAGGTTCTGCGGGGTCTCGACCACGACCTGAACATACATGTCGCCGGTCTGGCGCGAGCGCAGCACCGGCATGCCTTTTGATGCAATGCGGAACCGACGGTTGGACTGGGTCCCGGCCGGCACCTTCACCTTGGCCTTGGCCTTGTCGATGGTCGGCACCTCGAATTCGCCGCCGAGGGCGGCCGTCACCATCGAGATCGGCACCCGGCAATGCAGGTCGGCGCCGTCGCGCTGGAAGAACTGGTGGTGGGCCAGCGACAGGAAGATGTAGAGGTCGCCGGGCGGACCACCGCGCACACCGGCCTCGCCTTCGCCGGCGAGCCTGATCCGCGTGCCGTCCTCGACGCCCTGGGGAATGTTGACCGACAGCGTGCGCTCGCGGGTGACGCGGCCCTGGCCCGAGCAGGACGGGCAGGCGTCCTCGATCATCTGGCCGCGGCCCTGGCAGCCCGGGCAGGTGCGTTCGAGCGTGAAGAAGCCCTGTGACTGCCGCACGCGGCCGGCGCCGCCGCAGGCCGAGCAGGTCTTCGGCTTGGTACCGGCCTTGGCGCCGATGCCCGAGCAGGCCTCGCAGGTGACCGAGACCGGGATCTCGATCTGCGCGGTCTTGCCGCCGAAGGCTTCCTCGAGCGTGATTTCCATGTTATAGCGCAGATCGGCGCCGCGCTCGCGACCGCCGCGGCCGCGCTGTCCGGCCATACCGAACAGGTCTTCGAAAATGTCGGAGAAGGAGGAGGCGAAGCCCGCGCCGAAGCCGGCGCCACCGCCGCCGCCCTGCTCGAAGGCGGCATGGCCGAAACGGTCATAGGCGGCGCGCTTGTCCTTGTCTTTCAGGACCTCGTAGGCCTCGTTGATTTCCTTGAACTTGACTTCGCTGGTGTCGTCCCCGGGATTGCGGTCGGGGTGGAACTTCATCGCCAGCTTGCGAAAGGACGATTTCAGGACGGAATCGTCGGCAGTGCGCTCGACTTCAAGGGTTTCGTAATAGCAGCGCTTGGTGGACATGGCGGGCTCGGTCTATCCAATCGCGAGTCAAGTCGGAGCGAAACAACGTCGCCACGCGACCATATAGGCAGCCTTGCGCCTTGCGGCAGAGGGCGGCACGGCGGCGTTGAGAATAATGGCTGGGAATTGATTGATCGTAACGGGCGCCTCGCCCGACGAGCCCGACACGACGGCCTCCCCCGTGAGGGAGGAGGCCGGTAGCGCGTGTGGGGTCCAAGTCGTCCGCATCATTACCCTCTTGGGGTTCAGGCGGACTTCTTGTTGTTCTTGTCGTCGTCGACTTCGGTGAACTCCGCATCGACGACGTCGTCCTTGGCCGCGTCCTTCTTGGCGTCGGCCTCGGCCTGCTGCTTGTACATGGCCTCACCGAGCTTCATCGAAGCCTGCGCCAGCGTCTGGGTCTTGGCCTTGATCGCCTCGGCATCGTCGCCCTTCAGCGCTTCCTTGAGATCGCTGACGGCATCCTCGATGGCGCGGCGCTCGGTCTCGGCCACCTTCGAACCGTGCTCGGCCAGCGCCTTCTCGGTCGAATGCACCAGGCCATCGGCCTCGTTCTTGGCGGTCACGGCCTCGCGGCGCTTCTTGTCCGCCTCGGCATTGGCCTCGGCGTCCTTGACCATCTTCTCGATGTCGGCTTCCGACAGGCCGCCCGAGGCCTGGATGCGGATCTGCTGCTCCTTGCCGGTCGCCTTGTCCTTGGCCGACACGTTGACGATGCCGTTGGCGTCGATGTCGAAGGTCACCTCGATCTGCGGCATGCCGCGCGGAGCCGGCGGAATGCCCATCAGGTCGAACTGGCCGAGCATCTTGTTGTCGGCCGCCATTTCACGCTCGCCCTGGAAGACGCGGATGGTGACGGCATTCTGATTGTCTTCAGCCGTCGAGAACACCTGGCTCTTCTTGGTCGGGATCGTGGTGTTGCGGTCGATGATGCGGGTGAACACGCCGCCCAGCGTCTCGATGCCCAGCGACAGCGGGGTCACGTCGAGCAGCAGCACGTCCTTGACGTCGCCCTGGAGCACGCCGGCCTGGATCGCGGCGCCGATCGCCACGACTTCGTCCGGGTTGACGCCCTTGTGCGGCTCCTTGCCGAACAGCTGCTTCACGACTTCCTGGACCTTCGGCATGCGCGACATGCCGCCGACCAGCACCACTTCGCCGATCTCACCGGCGGTGACGCCGGCGTCCTTCAGCGCCTTGCGGCAGGGCTCGACGGTTTTCTGGATGAGGTCGTCGACCAGCGCCTCGAACTTGGCGCGGGTGAGCTTCATCGTCAGATGCTTCGGGCCGGTCTGGTCCGCGGTGATGAAGGGCAGGTTGATCTCGGTCTGCGTCGTCGACGACAGCTCGATCTTGGCCTTTTCAGCGGCTTCCTTCAGGCGCTGCAAGGCGAGCTTGTCGTTGCGCAGGTTGATGCCCTGCTCCTTCTGGAACTCGTCGGCCAGATAACCCACGAGGCGCATGTCGAAATCCTCGCCGCCGAGGAAGGTGTCGCCGTTGGTCGACTTCACCTCGAACACGCCGTCGCCGATTTCGAGAATGGAGATATCGAAGGTGCCGCCGCCGAGGTCGTACACGGCGATCGTGCCGGCCTTGGTCTTGTCGAGGCCATAGGCGAGCGCGGCCGCGGTCGGCTCGTTGATGATGCGCAGCACTTCAAGGCCCGCGATCTTGCCGGCGTCCTTGGTGGCCTGGCGCTGGGCGTCGTTGAAGTAGGCGGGAACGGTGATGACGGCCTGGTCGACCTTCTGGCCGAGATGGGCTTCCGCGGTCTCCTTCATCTTCTGCAGGATGAACGCCGAGACCTGCGAGGGCGAGTAGGTCTGGCCGTCGGCCTCGACCCAGGCATCGCCGTTGGAAGCCTTCACGATCTTGTACGGAACGAGCTTCTTGTCCTTCTCGACCATCGGGTCGTCGTAGCGGCGGCCAATGAGGCGCTTCACTGCGAAGAACGTACGCTCGGGATTGGTAACGGCCTGGCGCTTGGCTGGCTGGCCGACGAGGCGCTCACCGTCGTCCGTCACGGCGACGATCGAAGGCGTCGTGCGCATGCCTTCGGAATTCTCGATGACTTTGGCGTTTTTGCCATCCATCACGGCGACGCACGAGTTCGTGGTGCCGAGGTCGATCCCAATGACCTTTCCCATGGTCCTGATATCCTTCTTTTTGCAGCAGGTTGGCTGGGCCCAGAAGGCACCCGAACCGAAACCCCCTAAGATCAAACATCCGCGATATTGCGATGATTGAGGCTCATATAGGAGGGGGGGAGGGGGCCGCAAGGACCGAAGCAACGTTTCGGCCGTGAAAACATTGGGTTTTGGGAGCTCATATCCGGGCTCAACCGCCCTTGCGGGTGAGGAAATATTAACAGGTCCGGCGATCCGCCACCCCCGCCGCCGTGATCCGCCACACCCTGTTGCGGCAGGGCCAAACCCGCTAAAAGCGGGCCGGCCGACAGCCGTGCCAAGGCTGCGTCGCGCGACAATGCGGCCCGGTGGGCGACCATCGAACGGCCTCAATGTGAACCAATCAGAGTGCCCATGAAGCTGATCCACCCCCTCGCCGCGCTCGCCGTCCTCGTTGCCTCCGCGCTCCCGGCCCTGGCTGCCGACGCCGTCTTCCCGCCCGGCCTGCGCCTCGGCATGGCGCCTCTGGTCGGCCTCAGCACGGCAAAAACCTTTCCGGGCTTCGAGAGCGAGGACGGCAGCGTCAAGGTGCTGATCACCGAGCTGCCGCCGGCGGCCTATGGCGAGGTCGTGAGCGCCTTCAATTCCAATCCGGCCGGAGCCGGCGGGGTCAAGCAGGACAAGATCGAGACCCCCGCGGGGCTTGCCTATTTCACCACCGAGAGCGGCAAGGCCGGCGATACCCCGGTGAAGCGCTATTCGATGATCGTGCCCGGCGCCGGCTTCTCCGGCTATGTCGCGGTGCAGATCCCGGAGAACGCGACCAAGATCTACACCGACGAGGCGGTGCGCCAGATGTTTGCGAGCGCCACGACCCGCAAGCAGGTCTCGGCCGAAGAGCAGATCGCGCTGATGCCGTTCAAGATCACCGATCTCGCCGACTTCAAGGACATCCGCACGCTGGCGCCGGGCTCCAGCATCATCCTGGCCGACGGCAACGAGAGCGCAGGCTATGAGTCGAAGCCGTTCATGATCCTGGGCCTGATCGGCGCCACCCCGCAGCAGGCCGACGATCGCGCCCGCTTCGCCCAGGAGGCCGCGCTCCAGATCCCCGGCGTGCGCGAATCCCGCGTCACCATGTCGGAGCCGATCCGCATCAACGGCCAGCAGGGTTTTGAGACCCGGATCGACGGCGTCAGCGGCAAGGACAAGACGCCGGTGACCGTGGTGCAGTGGATCCGCTTCTCGAGCGGCGGCGCCTCGCTGCGCATCATCGCCAGCGCCCCGCGCGACCAGTGGCAAGCCGCCTTCACCCGCTTCCGCGCCGTGCGCGACGGGATCCAGCCGAAGGGGTAAGCGCATCCACGCACGAGATGCGCTCCCTCCCCCGCTTGCGGGGGAGGGTTGGGGAGAGGGTCTCTCCGCAAGCGAGAACCCCCAAGAGGAGAAAGCCCTCACCCGCCGCGCTCTGCGAGCGCAGCGACCTCTCCCGCAGGCGGGAGAGGTGCACCGAGCACGCCGCGAGAGCCCAACCCCTCGCCAATACCGGCTGCATTTTCGGGCTTCTGTTCGTATACGAACGGAACTAGGCTTCCCCGGTTGGATCATCCTGGAGGGGAGACGAACGATGCTGGATCGGCGACAGGTCTTGGCAATGCTTGGGACGACGGCGCTCGCGACGCTGGCGCCAACCACGCTGCTTGCGGCGGCATCGATCAAGCCGGACGATGCATCCGTGCTGCTCGTGATCGACGTGCAGAACTGCTTCCTGCCCGGCGGCAGTCTCGCGGTGAAGGAAGGCGAGCAGGTGGTGCCGGTCATCAACAAGATGGCGAAGGCGTTTGCGAACGTGGTGATGACGCAGGACTGGCACACGCCCGGCCACGTTTCGTTTGCGTCGGTCCACGCCGGCAAGAAGCCGTTCGAGACCATCGACCTGCCTTACGGCAAGCAGGTGCTGTGGCCGGATCATTGCGTGCAGGGCACCGATGGCGCGGCGCTGTCGAAGGACCTGTCGATCCCGCACGCCGAGCTCATCATCCGCAAGGGTTTTCACAAGGACGTCGACAGCTACTCAGCCTTCCTCGAAGCCGACGGCAAGACCTCGACCGGGCTCGCCGGCTATCTGAAGGGCCGCAAGATCAAGCGCGTCTTCGTCGCTGGCCTGGCGACAGATTTCTGCGTCGCCTGGACCGCGCTCGACGCACGCAAGGCAGGCTTCGAAGTCTATGTGGTGGAAGACGCCTGCCGCGGCATCGACACCCAGGGCTCGCTGGCAAAGGCCTGGGCCGACATGGCCAAGGCCGGCGTGAAGCGGATTCAGTCGAGCGATATCGCGGTGAGCGCGTAAGCAGCGCGCAACACTGCAAGACCCTCATCCTGAGGAGCGCGCTTCTTCGCGCGCGTCTCGAAGGATGAAGGCCGAGCTGCCAGAGCCGGGCCTGCATGGTTCGAGACGCCGCGCAAGGGCGCGGCTCCTCACCATGAGGGTCTGAGACTCAGTTTGCCGCGCCGCTCTGCTCGTTGTTGTTGTTCGCCGCGGGCGCGGCCTTCGCGCCGCCCTTGGCGACACCAACCAGGGCCGGACGCAGCACGCGGTCGCCGATGGTGTAGCCGGCCTGCATGATCTGCACCACGGTGCCCGACGGCACCGACGCATCAGGCACTTCGTACATCGCCTGGTGGAAGTTCGGGTCGAACTTCTGGCCCAGCGGATCGAGCTTCTTCACGCCGTGCTTTTCCAGCGCATTGAGCAGCGCGCGCTCGGTGAGCTCGACGCCCTCGATCAGCGAGATCAGGCCGGGATCGGCCGCGGCACGCGCTTCGGCCGGAACGGCATCGAGCGCACGCTGGAGATTGTCGGCGATGTCGAGCACGTCGCGGGCAAAGCCGGTGATGCCGTAGAGGCGGGCGTCAGCGACCTCCTTGGTGGTGCGCTTGCGCAGATTCTCCATCTCGGCCAGCGTCCGCAGCATGCGGTCGCGCGCCTCGGCGGCTTCCTTCTGCAACATTTCGACCGAGCCGGGCTCGGGATCGTCGGGCATGATGTAGGGTTTTGACACCACGGGCTCGCCGGTCGCTGCAGTCGTGTCTTCGGGTTGCCGGTCTTGATCGGTCATCGGCTCTAATCTCGAACTCGTTTCCAGGGATTGTTGGCCCGGATATCGTGCCTAAGCTCACGAAAATCAAGCGCCCGTGATCGGCGCAAATGCCGGTCAGCCCCCCAGCAGGCGGCTGACGATACGGGCGGCATAGTCCACGGTCGGGATCACGCGGGCATAATTCAGCCGTGTCGGCCCGATCACGCCGAGAACGCCGACGATGTGGCCGGCGGCATCCCGATAGGGCGAGATGATGGTGGAGGACCCCGACAGCGAGAACAGCTTGTTCTCGGAGCCGATGAAGATCCGCACGCCCTCGGCGGTTTCGGCGCGCCCCAAAAGGTCGATCACGCCGCGCTTGGTCTCGAGGTCGTCGAACAACAGGCGCACCCGCTCCAGATCCTCCAGCGCGTGCAGATCCTCCAGCAGGTTGGCGTGGCCGCGGACGATGAGCTGGCGGTCATCGTTTTCGCCGCCGGACCAGCTGGCGATGCCGGCGGAAATCACCTTCTGGGTCAGCTGATCGAGCTCCGCTCGGGCCTCCCCGAGCGCGGTTTCGAGCTCAAGCCGCGCCTCGGCCAGGGTCCGGCCGCGAATCCGGGCATTGAGGAAATTGCCGGCTTCGGTGATTGCGGACGATGGAACTCCCGGCGGCAGCGACAGCACGCGGTTTTCGACCTGGCCGTCCTCGCCGACCAGGATCACCAGCGCTTTTTCCGGTTCCAGGCGGACGAATTCGATGTGCTTGAGCCGCGCATTGGATTTCGGCGTCAAAACCACCGCCGCGGCGCGGGTCAGGCCGGACAGCCGCGTCAGCGCCTGGTCCAGCGCCGCCTCGACCGACTGGGCCTGGCCGACCGTGGCAAGCTGGCCCTGAATCGACTGCCGTTCGGCCTCGTTGAGATCGCCGACCTGCATCAGGGCGTCGACGAAGAAGCGCAGGCCGAGTTCCGTCGGCAGCCGGCCCGCCGAGGTGTGCGGGGCATAGATCAGGCCGAGCTGTTCCAGATCGGCCATGACGTTGCGGACCGAGGCCGGCGACAGCGGCATGGCGATCAGGCGGGAAATGTTGCGCGAGCCGACCGGCTCACCGGTCGCGAGATAGCTTTCGACAATTTGACGAAAGATGTCGCGGGAACGCTCGTTGAGCTGGGCGAGGCCTGCGCGCGGCGCGATCAGATGGATCGGATCGTGATGGGCCACAGACGGTAACTCCTCTCAGATACTGATAATTTGTCCATCCGGGACGGTTCTGACAAGCGTGGCGTTTGCGGGGTGGAAAACCGGGGGTGAAAAAGCCTTGCTGCTCACCCTCACCCCACCTACAAGCACCGCGAACAGCCTATTCCCGTGAGTTTTGGAGGATTTTCCATGCGGCCAAGCCGCCGTGCGCCCGACGAATTGCGCCCCGTGACGCTGGAGCGCGGCGTGGTCAAATATGCGGAAGGCTCGTGCCTGGTGAAGTTCGGCGACACCCACGTGCTGGTCACCGCCACGCTGGAAGACCGCCTGCCGCCATGGCTCAAGGGCCAGGGCCGCGGCTGGGTCACCGCCGAATACGGCATGCTGCCGCGCGCGACCTCCGAACGCACCCGCCGCGAGGCCTCCGCCGGCAAGCAGAGCGGCCGCACCGTCGAGATCCAGCGCCTGATCGGCCGCTCCTTGCGCACCATCGTCGATCTCGAAGCCCTCGGCGAGCGCCAGATCACGGTCGATTGCGACGTGCTCCAGGCCGACGGCGGCACCCGCACGGCCTCGATCACCGGCGCCTGGGTCGCGCTCGCCGATTGCATCAACTGGATGAAGGCGCGCAACATGATCAAGGCCAACGTGCTGCGCGACAACGTCGCCGCGATCTCCTGCGGCATTTACAACGGCACGCCGGTGCTCGATCTCGACTATGCCGAGGACTCAGAGGCCGAGACCGACGCCAATTTCGTCATGACCGGCGATGGTCGCATCATCGAGGTGCAGGGCACCGCGGAACGCGAGCCGTTCACGGAAACCGAGTTCCTGGCGCTGATGGCGCTGGCGCGCAAGGGCGTCGCGCGTCTCGTGGACTTGCAGAAACTGGCTGTGGCGTAGTCAATAGGCCCATGCACCGCCGAATCACCGGACAGCTCGTCATCGCCACCCACAATCCCGGCAAGCTCGCCGAGATGAAGGAACTGCTCGCGCCGTACGGGATCGAGGCGGTGTCGGCAGGTGCGCTCGGCCTGGACGAGCCCGAGGAAACCGGCAACGACTTCCGCAGCAATGCCGCGATCAAGGCGATCGCGGCGGCGAAGGCGACGAAGCTTCCGTCCTTCGCCGACGATTCCGGTATCGTCGTCGACGCGCTCGACGGCGCGCCGGGTATTTACAGCGCGCGCTGGGCCGGTCCAGCGAAGGATTTCAACGCGGCGATGGCCCAGATCGAGCGGCTGTTGCAGGAACGCGGTGCGGCCACACCTGCAAAGCGCACCGCGCATTTCGTCTCCGCGCTCTGCGTGGCCTGGCCCGACGATCATCTCGAAGAGGTCGAGGCGCGCGTCGACGGCACGCTGGTCTGGCCGCCGCGCGGCACCGCCGGCTTCGGCTACGACCCGATGTTCCTGCCCGATGGCCACAGCCGCACCTTCGGCGAGATGGAAAGCATCGAGAAGCATGGCCTGCCGCCGCTCGGCCTTGGCCTGTCGCACCGCGCCCGCGCCTTCGTGAAACTGGCGGAGATCTGCCTTGAGCCGCGCTAGAGCGTTTTCGAGCGAAGTGGATACCGGTTCGCGCAAGGAAAACGCGTCAAAACAAGAATCTGAAGCCTTTGGCGTCTACGTGCACTGGCCGTTCTGCCTGTCGAAGTGCCCCTATTGCGACTTCAACAGCCATGTCCGCCACGCCGCGATCGACGAGGCACGCTTTGCCTCCGCGTTCGCGCGCGAGATCGCAACGACCGCCGAGCGCGCACCCGGACGTGAAGTGACCTCGATCTTCCTCGGCGGCGGCACGCCGTCGCTGATGCAACCTTCAACCGTCGGCGCCGTGCTCGACGCCATCGGCAAGCACTGGACTGTCGCAGGCGACGTCGAGGTGACGTTGGAAGCGAACCCGACCAGCGTCGAGGCCACGCGCTTTGCCGGCTATCGCTCAGCCGGCGTCAACCGCGTCTCGCTCGGCGTGCAGGCGCTTGATGATGCGTCGCTGAAAGCGCTGGGACGGATGCACAGCGCGCGCGAAGCGCTCGATGCCGTCGCCATCGCGCGCCGCTCGTTCGACCGCTATTCGTTCGATCTGATCTACGCCCGCCCCGACCAGACGCCGGCGATGTGGGCCGATGAACTGCGGCACGCGATCGATGAAGCCGCCGAACATCTGTCGCTCTATCAATTGACGATCGAGGAAGGCACGCCGTTCTTCGGCCTGCACCAGGCCGGCAAATTGAAGACGCCGGACGAAGCGGTCGCGCGCGCGCTCTACGACGTCACGCAGGAGACCTGCGACAAGCTTGGGCTACCCGCCTACGAGATTTCCAACCACGCGCGACGCGGCGCCGAGTGCCGGCACAATCTGGTCTATTGGCGCGGCGACGAATATGCCGGCATCGGCCCCGGTGCGCATGGCCGCCTCGACATCGACGGCGTGCGTCATGCCACCGCCACCGAGAAGCGCCCCGAGGCCTGGCTGCTGCGCGTCGAGACCAACGGCCACGGCGTCGTCACCGACGATCTCCTCAACAGCGAGGAGCGCGCCGATGAATTCCTGCTGATGGGACTGCGTCTGGCCGAAGGCATCGACCCCGAGCGCTACACCGCCCTCTCCGGCCGCCCGCTCGACCCCGGCCGCATCGCGCTGCTGCGCGAAGAAGGCGCGATCACGGTCGATCCGACGGGACGTCTGCGCGTGACGAGCAGCGGATTCCCGGTGCTGGATGCGGTGGTCGCGGATCTGGCGGCCTGAGCTCTCTCCCCATCGTCGTCCTGGCGAAAGCCAGGACCCATTACCCCAGGGAGGAGTTTGGCGAAGACTCCCAATTATTCTTTGCCGGTACTCGCAACCGTAATCACTCGATAGATCACGCGGTATGGGTCCTGGCTTTCGCCAGGACGACGGCGGAGAAACAACTACGCCCCAAAACTCTTCGGCGAGCCCGCCACCGCAACGCCGCCGCCGGTCGTCACCTTCATCACCGCAAGGCCGCGCTCATTGGTACCGTCGGGGCGGAAGCGGAACAGGCCGTCGATGCCTGCGAAGCCGGAAGGATTGGTGAGCACATCGGAGGAGAAGCGCTGGCCGCCTTGCGTGCGCGCCAGCGCGGCGACGAGGGCGACCGCATCATAGGCGAGCGTCGCGGTGCGGATCGGCTCCGCGCCGTACTTGGTGCGATAGCGGCCCGAGAAGGCGCGGAAGCCGGCCGGATCCGGCGCGGCATAGAGGCCGCCCTGCAGTGCGGAGCTTGCATAGACGCGTGGATTGTCCCACAGGCCGGTGCCGAGCAGCTGGATGTTGCGCAAATTCGCACCCGCCGCGGTCATCGCATCCGCGACCGTCACCACCGCATCGCCGTCGTCTGCAATAAACAGCGCGTCCGCACTGCCGAGCTGCTGCGCCACGGTGCGGGCCGGCGTGGCGCGATCGGCGCCGTATTTCTCGAACGCGACGATGCGGCCGCCACGCCGCGGCACCGCCGCCTTCACCGCAGCCTCGACGACATTGCCATAGGCGTTGTCGGGCACCAGCACGGCGAACGAGCGCTTTCCGATGCTGGCCGAATATTCGACGATGCGGTTGACGTCGGACTCCGGCAGGAACGAGAGCAGGTAGACGCCACGGCCGGCGATGCTGGAGTCGGTCGAGAACGCGATCACCGGGACGTTGCGGGTGCGCGCGACCTGCGCCACTGCCGGCACCGATTGCGCGAACAGCGGCCCGAGGATGATCTCGGCACCCTCCTCGACAGCCTGCTGCGCGCCGGCTTGCGCGCCCTGCGGGCTGCCATTGTCGTCCTTGATCAGCAGCTGGATGTTCGGGTTCTGGAACTCGGCCAGCGCCATCTCGGCGGCATTGCGCATCGACTGCGCGGCGAGCCCGGCGTTGCCGGCCGCCGAGAGCGGCAGGATCACGGCGACCTTGACCCCGCCGCTGCCGGCGGTCGTCGCCTGTTGCGGCGGGCCGGCCGGCTGGGCCGGCGGCGTGGAGGAGCTCGAGAACGGATTGGAGAACTGGCTGAGGCTCTGCTGCACGCCGGCGCAGGCCGACAACAGGGGCGTGCCGAGCAACAGGCCGAGCGCGCTCCGCCGGGTCGCACCCGATGACAGGGGCCCCGGATAGGGAGATTTTGGATGACGCGGGCCCAGCATGACAACTTCTCTTCCAACCGGCTCTCGCCAGCCGGTCACAACATTCTTTGCCGCGACACAAGCCGCGGATTCAGGCATATTGTCGACAAATAGTTAACCAAAACAAAAGGATAATGACAGCTTAACGCGGCTGCCTTCCCGTCCTGGCCAGCTGTTCGCCGTTCGTCGCGTAGCATCAAGGCGGCGTTTCCGTCGCGAATATGGCACGAGGGCCCTCACTCCCTCCCGACGTGATCCTGGATCGATCACTTTCCCGTCCGTTCCTCGCCCCTCACCTCGGCACGATCTTTTCGAAGAGCAGTTCCCAGCCCTGCGGATCGTGCCTAAGTTGACTTCATTATGCGCGCAAAGCCGGCCCCGATAAATACGCCTGAAGGCCCAGACGCCGCCCCGCGCGGCTTCTCCATCGACGCCCATCGGCTCCCAGCCCCGAAGGCCGCGGCGGGCCTGCATCTGGTCGCGACCCCCATCGGCAATCTCGGCGATATCACCTTGCGCGCGCTGCAGACGCTTGCCGGCGTCGACGTCATCGCCTGCGAGGACACCCGCATCACGCGGCGCCTGACCGAGCGCTACGACATCTCGGCGCAGCTCAAACAATATCACGAGCACAACGCCGAAGCCGCGCGTCCGAAGATCCTGGAGGCGCTGGCGCAAGGCGGCTCTGTGGCGCTGGTGTCGGATGCCGGCACGCCGCTGATCTCCGATCCCGGCTTCAAGCTGGTGCGCGAGGTGTGCGCCGCCGGCCACGCGGTGTATGCGCTGCCCGGCCCCTCCTCGGTGCTGGCCGCACTGTCTGTCGCGGCGCTGCCGACCGACCGCTTCTTCTTCGAGGGCTTTTTGCCGGCGAAATCTGCCGCGCGGCGCTCGCGCCTGACTGAGATCGCCCGCATCGACGCGACGCTGGTGATGTTCGAATCCGGCAATCGCGTCCAGGATACGCTCGCCGAGCTCGCCGAGATCATGGGCGCGCGCGAGGCCGCGATCTGCCGCGAATTGACAAAACTACATGAGGAGATCTCGCGCGCAACGCTGCAAGAGCTGGCGCGCGAGGCCGATACGCTGGAGACGCGCGGCGAATTCGTGCTGGTGATCGCTCCACCTGCGGCCGACGCCGAGGTGCTGACATCGGATGCGCTGGACGATCTCCTGCGCGAGCAGCTCGCAGCCCACAGCGTCAAGGACGCCGTTGCGCACGCAGTCGCGCTGTCGGGCCGGCCGCGCCGCGAGGTCTATGCCCGCGCGCTCGAGCTCGCAAAGGACCTGCGGGGCGGCAATGGCGAAGACTGAGGGTGCGGAACCGAAAGTCGCCTCGCCCGAGCGCGTCGCCGCGTTCCGCACCGGCATCTCCGCGGAAAGCCGCGCCGCCGCCTATCTCATAGCCAAGGGATACCGCATCCTGGCAAAACGCTACCGCACGCCGCACGGCGAGATCGACCTCGTGGCGCGCCGCCGCAACCTGATCGCCTTCATCGAGGTCAAGGCGCGCGCGAGCCTGGACGATGCGGCCTATGCCGTGACGCTGCGTCAGCAGCAGCGCATCATCGACGCCGCCCAAGGCTGGCTCGTGGCGCATCCCGAGCATGCCGAATTCGAATTGCGATTCGACGCCATGCTGATTGCGCCGCGCTCACTTCCGCGCCATGTGTTGGCGGCATTCGACGCCTCGACCTGAAAGGCAGACCATGAAACTCAACGTCGCCGTCCAGATGGACCCCATCGCCCGCATCAACATCAAGGGCGATTCCACCTTCGCGCTGCTGCTGGAGGCGCAGAAGCGCGGCCATGGCCTGTCCTACTACACGCCCGACAAGCTCTCGATGGTCGGCGATGAGATCGTCGCGCCGGTGCAGCTCCTGACCGTGCGCGACGAGCCCGGCGACCATTTCACCCTCGGTGAGCCCAAGCGCGAGGCGCTCAACGGCTTCGACGTGGTGCTGCTGCGCCAGGACCCGCCGTTCGATCTCGCCTACATCACCTCGACGCACTTCCTGGAGCGCATCCATCCGAAGACGCTGGTGGTCAACGACCCCGCCTCGGTGCGCAACGCGCCGGAAAAACTGTTCGTGATGAACTTTCCGCAGCTGATGCCGCCGACGCTGATCTCGCGCGATCTCGACGAGATCAACGCGTTCCGCGACAGGCACGGCGCCGTCGTGATGAAGCCGCTGCACGGCCATGGCGGCGCGGCGGTGTTCCGCGTGATGCCGCAGGACATGAATTTCGGCTCGCTGTTCGACATGTTCTCGGTGACGTTCAGGGAGCCCTGGGTGATCCAGCAGTTCATCCCCGAGGTGAAGCACGGCGACAAGCGCATCATCCTCGTCAACGGCGAGTTCGCCGGCGCGGTGAACCGCGTGCCGGCCGCCGACGACCTCCGCTCCAACATGGTGCGCGGCGGCGCGGCGCAGGAGACCGAGCTCACCCCGCGCGAGCGCGAGATCTGCGCCACCGTCGGCCCGGCACTGCGCGAGAAGGGCCTGCTGTTCGTCGGCATCGACGTCATCAACGGCAACCTCACCGAGATCAACGTGACCTCGCCGACCGGCATCCGCGCCATCTCACGGCTCGGCGGCCCCGATGTGGCGGCGAAGATCTGGGACGCGATCGAGCAGAAGCGGAAGAAGTAGGGACGACTGTCTCCCCAACGTCGTCCTGGCGAAAGCCAGGACCCATTACCCCAACTGCTGGTTTGGCGAAGGTCGGGACAGATACCTTCTGTAACAATTCACGCTGGTGGTTATGGGTCCTGGCCTTCGCCAGGACGACACCGGTGATGTGGCCGCGGCTCCCAACACACGCGCCACTAACCACCCGTTCACCATGACGCCCCTCGCCTCATCCGAACGCGCGATCCGGCATGCGTGAATCTACGGGGCCGCTGGCCGACTGAATAACGCTGCGTTCACCATCTGCCGAAAACCAGCATCGGGACCGGCCGGCGCATTCGGCCTCGCAACAACCCTTATACTTTTACTCCCTACTCATCGACGCAGGGGAACCCGCCAGGTGCGGTTCGAGTACCGCGCGTAAGAGTAAAAGCGTATGAACACCGCACGCATTGTCGTTCTCGTCATCGCGCTGGGCGCCGGCGGCGTCGCTGCGTATCTGGCGAGCGGCTATCAGAATGCACCCGCGCCCGTCCTCCCCGTCGCCGAGAAGCTGCCGACGGTCGAGGTTCTGATCGCGAAGAACGACATCCAGCTCGGCCAGGCCGTAAAGCCCGACGACCTGCAATGGCAGTCCTGGCCGGCCGCGACCGCGAGCAGCGCCTTCATCCGCCGTGACGCCAGGCCCGACGCGCAGACCCAGATCGCCGGCGCGATCGCACGCGTCCCGTTGATGCAGGGCGAGCCGATCCGCGAGCAGAAGCTGGTGCGGGCCGAAGGCTCCGGCTTCATGGCCGCGATCCTGCCCTCGGGCATGCGGGCCGTCTCCACCGAGATTTCAGCCGAGACCGGCGCCGGCGGCTTCATCCTGCCGAACGACCGCGTCGACGTCGTGCTGACGCGCCGCCTGAAGAATCCTGACGCCAACGGCGCAACCGCCGGCAACGACCTCATCGTGTCCGAGGTCATTCTTTCCAATATCCGCGTGCTCGCGATCGACCAGGCGCCGAAGGAAAAGGACGGCCAGACCGCCGTGATCGGCAAGACCGTCACGCTCGAGCTCAAGCCCGATCAGGTCGCGACGCTGTCGGCCGCGCGCCAGGGCGGCACGCTTCAGCTCGCGCTGCGCAGCATCGTCGATGCCAACGCAACCGAGCTCACGGTCGAGGACCAGGCGGCCAAGCGTTCCGGCGGGGTCAACGTGATCCGTTACGGGGTGCAGGTGCGGCAACTGACGTCACAGAAGTGATGGGGATAGCATGAACTACGGGGATGATCGGACGGGCCTGCGCATTCGGGGGAATCGCGCAAGCACGTTCTGGACGGGGGCGATGCTGATGCTGGGGCTGCTTGCAGCTCCTGACATGGTCAGTGCTGCTGCAGATGCGCCGGTCGGCGACCAGGCACCGATGCAGGTGCCGGATCTCGGTGTGTCGACGGTCGGGTCGATCGCGCCGGCGAAGACGCGTTTTCTCTCGCTTGGCGTCGGCAAATCCGTCGTCATCGACCTGCCGCGCGAGGTCAAGGACGTGCTGGTGGCCGATCCCAAGATCGCCAATGCGGTGATCCGCTCGGCCCAGCGCGCCTACATCATCGGCGGCCAGGTCGGCCAGACCAACGTCGTGTTCTTCACCGCCGACGGCCAGCAGGTCGCCGCCTACGACATCGCAGTGAAACGCGACCTCAACGGCATGCGTTCGGCGCTGCGCCAGTCGCTGCCAGGCGTGCAGATCGAAGGCGTCGGCGACAGCGTGATGCTGACCGGCTCGGTGTCGAGCCCGGTCGAGGCCCAGCAGGCCGGCGACGTCGCCGCAAAGCTCGTCGGCGGCTCCGAGAAGGTCGTCAACAACATCGTCGTGCGCGGCCGCGACCAGGTGATGCTCAAGGTCGTCGTCGGCGAAGTGCGCCGCGACATCGTCAAGCAGCTCGGCGTCGATCTCAGCGCCAGCCTGAACGCCGGCACCGCCGTCGTGAATTTCAACAACTCCAACCCGTTCTCGGTCTCCGGCGGCCCGCTCGTCAGCAGCAACGGGCTCGGCGTTACCGGACTCGCAAAAGGCGTGGCCACCGTCAACGCCACGATGCGCGCGATGGAAAGCGCCGGCGTGATGCGGACGCTGGCCGAGCCGAGCCTGACGGCGATCTCCGGCGAGTCCGCCACCTTCATCGCCGGCGGCGAATTCCCGATCCCTGCGGGCTATTCCTGCGATCCGGTCACCCACGTCTGTACCACCCAGATCACCTACAAGAAGTTCGGCATCTCCCTGAACTTCACGCCGGTCGTGCTCAGCGAGGGACGTATCAGCCTGCGCGTGATGACCGAAGTCTCAGAGCTGTCGAATCAGAACGCCATCTCCGTGACCCAGGCGGTGTCCTCGGGCACGACCAGCTCGATCACCATCCCCTCGATCCAGACCCGCCGCGCCGAGACCACGCTGGAAATTCCCTCGGGCGGCTCGATGGCGATGGCCGGCCTGATCCAGCAGCAGACCAAGCAGGCCATCAACGGCCTGCCCGGCGTCGACCAGGTGCCGATCATCGGCGCGCTGTTCCGCAGCCAGGACTTCGTCAACAACGAGACCGAGCTGATGGTGATCGTGACGCCCTATGTGGTGCGCGCGGTCGCCCAGAAGGAATTGTCGCGACCGGACGACGGCTTCGCGCCGGCCTCGGACGCGCAGACCGCTCTGCTTGGCCGCATGAACCGCCTCTATGGCATCGCGCGGCGCGTCGACCCGGTCAACGGCACGCCCGGCGATTTCGGCTTCATCATCGACTGAGACGGCCGGACGGCTTGGGGAACGGGCAGGACACGGGGCAAGAGGGGATCAAGCGATGACGAAGACGACAGCCGATCGACGTCACGGCTTAAGCGTCGCGCTGGCGCTGACGGGGCTCTCCGTCATGCTCGGCGCCTGCAACACCACCGGCGAGATCGTCACCCAGACAGTGCCGACCGACTACCGCCAGCGCCACCCGATCGCGGTGCAGGAAGGCAAGAAGTCGATCGTGATCTTCGTCGGCAAGGCGCGCGGCGGCCTCTCGGACGCGCAGCACTCCGACGTCGCCGGCATCGCCCGGGACTGGGTGCGCGAAGGCACCGGGTCCGTCGTCGTCGACGTGCCGACCGACACCGCAAATTCGCGCGCTGCGGCGGCGACCTATCAGGAAATCCGTTCGGTGCTGGCATCCGGCGGCGTGCCGTCGCGCGCCATCGTTAAGCATCCCTATCGGCCCGAGGATCCCGGCCTGCTGCCCACCATCCGCGTGAGCTATTCCAGGATCGCCGCGGTCGCCGGTCCCTGCGGGCTGTGGCCGGAGGACGTCGGGCCGTCCATCCTCAACCCCGGCTACAACGAGAACCGGCCGTACTTCAATCTGGGCTGCGCCAGTCAGCGCAACCTCGCGGCGATGATCGACAATCCTGCCGACCTCGAGCAGCCGCGTTCGGAGACACCGGTTTACACCGCGCGGCGTGACGTCGCCTTCGACCGCTATCGCAAGGGCACCCCGATCGCCAACCCCAATCCCGACGCCGAGAAGGCCAAACTCAGCGATACAGGCAAATGACAGGCTTCAACGACGAAGAAGCGGACGATCCGCGGCACCCCGAGGAACACATTGCACCGGTTCCTCGTATCTCCGTGCAGGCCTTTTGCGAGACCGACCAGACGCTCAAAGCGGTGACCGCGGCGGGCGAGGATCGACGGCTCGCCAAGGCGCATCTCACCGCCAAGGAAGGCGGCCTCGCCGCGGCGATCGAAGTCTATGAATCGATGCCGACGCCGAACGTGATCGTGATCGAATCCGACGGCACGCGCGACATCCTCGAAGGTCTCGACGATCTCGCCGGCGTCTGCGATCCCGGCACCCGCGTGGTCGTGATCGGCAATCCCAACGACACCGCGCCCTATCGCGAGCTGGTGCGGCGCGGCGTCAACGATTACGTAGTCGGCCCGGTCGAAACGCTCGACGTGGTCCGCTCGATCTGCAGCCTGTTCTCGGCGTCCGAAGCCATCATCACCGGCCGCGTCATCGCGGTGGTCGGCGCCAAGGGCGGCGTCGGCGCGTCCACCGTCGCGCACAACGTGGCCTGGACCATCGCCCGCGACCTTTCACTCGATTCCGTCGTGATCGATCTCGACCTCGCCTTCGGCACCGCGGGTCTCGATTACAACCAGGACCCGGCACAGGGCATCGCCAATGCGGTGCTGTCGCAGGACCGCCCCGACACCGCGCTGATGGAACGCCTGCTCGCCAAATGTACCGATCGCCTCAGCCTCCTCGCTGCGCCCGCCACCCTCGACCGCGTCTATGATTTCGGCGCCGAAGCGTTCGACGCGGTGTTCGACACGCTGCGCATGACCACGCCCTGCATCGTGCTCGACGTTCCCCATCAATGGTCCGCCTGGACCAAGCGCGCGCTGGTCAACGCCGACGACATCGTGATCGTGGCTGAGCCTGATCTGGCGAACCTGCGCAACACCAAGAACATGCTGAGCGTGCTGAAGGCGGCGCGGCCGAACGACCGGCCGCCGCTGTACTGCATCAACCAGGTCGGCATGCACAAGCGCGCGGAGATCGACGTCAAGGCGTTCGCCAAGACCATGGAGAGCCAGCCGATCGCGGTGATCCCGTTCGATTCGAAACTGTTCTCGACCGCGGCCAACAACGGCCAGATGATCGCGGAGGTCTCCAAGAACCACCGCACCACCGGGCTGTTCCAGACCATGGCCAACCGCCTCGCCGGGCGCGGTGAGGTGAAGAAGCCGAAGCGTTCGCTGCTCGCGCCGCTGCTGAAGAAGCTGAAGGGCCGCTCGGGTCGCGGATCCGCCCCGCATCGCAAGGCGTCGTAACAAACCGGCGGGCTACTTCTCGGCCCGCTGCTGCTGCTTCTTCGCCAGCAACTGGCGCAGCGCCGTGACCTTGGCCGCGGCCTGGTCCGGCGGCAAATCTGCCTTCACGAGGATTTCGGCCTCGGCCTCGCGGCCCTGCAATCCCAGCACGAGCGCGAGATTGGCACGGATCCGCGCATCGTTCTGATTGCGCTGATAGGCGCGGCCGAGCACCTGTTCGGCCCGCGGCAGGTTGTTCTGCAGCATGTAGGACAGGCCGAGATTCGACAGAACCTGCGGCTCGTCAGGCACGATCTTCAAGGCGCTCGCATAATATTGCTGCGCCTCCTCGTTGCGGCCGAGCTGATCGAGCGCCGCGCCCTGCGCCGACAGAATCCGCCAGTCGGGATCCTGAGGCGAGTGCGCGCGGCCCAGAACGTCGAAAGCCTGCTGGAAATTGCCGTTGTCGGCGAGCGCGCGGCCGTAGCCGGCGAGCAGCGCCTTGTTGCTGGGATGGGCGAGCACGGCCTGCTCGAGCACCGCGACCGCCTGGGCGCGCTGGCCGCTGTCGCGCAGCGCCTTGCCGTATTCGATCGCAATTGCGGGATCGCTGGGCTTGGCGCGATAGCGCTCGCGCAATGCGTCCATGTCCGGCTTGGCGTCGGCCTTGCTGGCTGGTTCCGGCTTGCCACCGAGCGCGCCGGTGACGTCCTCGAGGCTCGTCGTCTGACAGCCGCCGAGGGCAAGCACGATGAGCGTGGAAAGCAGCAATCTCGCCCGGGGGATGGCGAGGGACGAACGCTTGGACATACTCTGATCACTCGGCAACTGATCAGAGATGCTTACCGATTAACGCTAAAGTCCCGTTAAGGACGCGCCCCTGTCGAGGTTCAGTCGACGAATTCGGCACCGAATTCGCAGCCGATGCGCCAGCGCAGGCGGCATTGGCGGGAATAGTCCGGCGCGAAGATAATGGTGAATTGCGGCGGCACTTCCAGAAATTCCGCCACGACTTTCACGCCCCCGTCCGAGATATCCGTGATCGTGCAGTCCCTGGGCAGCGAGCCCGCCCCAAAATGAATCTTGGCGAGCCGGCTGCACACCCGACGTTCGCTTCTCCGGCGATTTGCAAGCATTTGAACTGTTCACCCGTTAGACCACGGCCCATCCCGCAGCCCTAGGAGTAGCGGACATTCGTTGGAATGTGCTGAGGAGAGCCGTTCGCATTCGAGGCGTAGTGTCTCCGTTGCGTTTACGGCCTGTTAGAACTGGACGGGTGCCCCTGGATCGTTCTTGTATTGTTCTTGCGGAGCGCCGCGCCTCCTGCTACCCTTGATTGTGCAAGAGGGCAGGCTGGTTCGGGCATGGTTCAACGGGTTTCTACCGTCGCCTTTGAGGGGATCGAGGCCCGCGCGGTCGACGTGCAGGTGCAGGTCGCGCCGGGCCTGCCGGCCTTTGCCATCGTCGGCCTGCCGGACAAGGCGGTGTCGGAGGCGCGCGAGCGGGTGCGCTCGGCGCTGATCGCCTCAGGGCTGGCGCTGCCGGCGCGGCGGATCATCGTCAATCTGGCGCCCGCCGATCTGCCCAAGGAAGGCAGCCATTACGACCTGCCGATCGCGCTCGGGCTGATGGCGGCGATCGGCGCGATCCCGCCGGATGCGCTGACCGGCTTTACCGTGCTCGGCGAGCTCGGCCTCGATGGCTCGATCGCAGCCGTCGCCGGTGCGCTCCCCGCCGCGATCGGCGCCAATCAGCGCGAGGAAGGCTTGATCTGCCCGGCGGCCTGCGGCTCCGAGGCGGCGTGGGCGAGCCCTGATATCCAGATCATCGCCGCACAATCGCTGATCCAGATCGCCAACCATTTCAAGGGCACGCAGGTGCTGTCGCGGCCCTCGCCCAAGGTGCACGAGGCCGCCGCCTCAAAGCTCGACCTGCGCGACATCAAGGGCCAGGAGAGCGCCAAGCGCGCGCTGGAGATCGCGGCCGCCGGCGGACATCATCTGCTCATGTGATCTTCCCAATGCCCAAAGTGGGCGCTATAGGGAAGACCAGACATGAACCGCATCACCACCGCAGCCATCAAGTTCAGTTGGGCCGTACAGATCCCAGGGGAGCGCAAGCAAGCCCTTGGGGAACGCGTGGAGGCGTGGGCGCACCGCTTAGCCGTCCGGTGGGGTTGCGTCGATACCGTACTCGCCACGGTCACACGCGAAGCTCTGAGCCGCTGAGGGAAGCCCATGGACACGCAGCGGCTCCCGAGGGCGTACAGCTACGTTCGGTTCAGCACACCTGAGCAGGCCAAGGGCCATTCGCTCCAGCGTCAGACCGATGCAGCGCGGGCGTGGGCCGCTGCATGCGCGTTTCGCGGGATCGTGAGCGCGGATTTCAGGGGATCGTGAGCAGAGATTTCAGACGATCGTGAGCAACGATTTCGCGGGATCGTGAGCAAGGCTTTCGGAGCCTTGCAGCGCTTCGGCCGACAACTCAACCGGCTTAGGGATGACCTCGTGGTTAACGAGGAAGTCCAATGCCTACCCAGAGATTGTCGATGCGCCGGATCAAGGAAGTCCTTCGGTTAAAACATTTTCAAGGCCTGCCAGAGCGGGCCATCGCGCGGAGCGTGGGCGTCAGCAACGGCGTTGTGCACAGCTACCTGAGCCGCGCCCGCTCTGCTGGGTTGAGCTGGCCGCTTCCGGAGGGAATGACCGATGAAGACCTGGAGCTTTTGCTTTTCCCGGCCCCACGACCAGCGTCTCAGAGCCCGCAGCGGCCGGTGCCCGACTGGAGCTACATCGATAAAGAGCTCCGCCGGCGCAACGTAACCCGTCGCCTGCTCTGGGAGGAGTATCGCGCCGTTAATCCCGACGGTTTCGGGTACACGTGGTTCTGCACTACCTACGAGGCCTGGAAGGGGCGGGTCCGACCTTCGATGCGGCAGATTCATCTGGGCGGCGAGAAGGTGTTCGTGGATTTCGCCGGCGACACCATCGACATCGTCGATCCCCTGACCGGGGAAGTGCAGCCGATGAAGCTGTTCGTCGCGGCGATGGGCGCTTCGAACTACACCTACGCCGAGGCCTGCCCCAGCGAGAGCTTGGCCGACTGGATCCGGGCCCACGTCAACTTGTTCACGTTTTTGAGCGGAACGCCGACGTTCGTGGTCTGCGACAACCTCAAAGCCGCCGTCAGCAACCCCGACCGCTACGATCCCGGCCTCAATCGCACTTATGCCGAGATGGCGAGCCATTACGGCACGGCCATTCTCGCCGCACGGCCGCGGCGCCCAAAAGACAAGGCGAAGGTCGAGGTCGCGGTGCAAATCGCCCAGCGCTGGATTCTGGCCCGGCTGCGCAATCAGCGCTTCTTTTTCCCGGGCCGAGCTCAACGCCGCCATCAAGACACTCGTCGACGAACTCAATGCTCGTCAAATGCGTGGCTTCGGCTCAAGCCGCGCCGAACTGTTTGCCGAACTCGACAAACCCAAGCTAACCCCGCTGCCAGATCAGCCTTATGCCTTCGCACGCTGGAAGCGCTGCCGCCTCGCTCCCGATTATCATGTCGAGGTCGACGGCCATTGGTACTCCGCGCCGTATCGTCTGATTGGCGAGCTGGTCGATGCCCGTATCGACGATCGGACGGTCGAGATCTTCCACAAGGGCCAGCGGATCGCCAGCCATGCCCGCGCGCCCAACCGACGCGGACACACCACCATCGCCGACCACATGCCCAGCGCCCATCGCCGCTACGGCAAATGGACCCCCGCCGCGGTGATCGCCGCCGGCGAGCGGATCGGTCCTTCGACAGCAGCGTTTTTCCAGGCCGTGATCGACGCCCGGCCCCATCCAGAACAAGGCTTTCGAACCTGCCTTGGCATTCTGGCGCTCGTCAAAAGCTACGGCGCCGAACGCCTCGACGCAGCCTGCCGGAGGGGCATCCTCATCAAGGCGCGCTCCGTCGCCTCGATTAGATCGATCCTCCAGAACGGCCTCGATCGCACGTTCTTCGACGAATCTTTCGAGCACCAGCCCCTGCGCCACGGCAACATCCGCGGACGCGACTACTTCCACTGAAGCAAGGAGAGACCCGGCATGCTTAACCACCCAACCCACGAACGGCTGATCGAGCTTGGCCTGACCGGAATGGCCAAGGCCTTCGAGGAGCAGCGCCGATCGCCCGATCTCGAAGCCCTGCCGTTCGAAGATCGCATCGGCCTGTTGGTCGACCGCGAAGCCGCCGAACGCGACACCAGGCGGCTCACCACGCGCCTCAAGATCGCCGCACTGCGCCAGACTGCTTGCGTCGAGGACGTCGATCTGCGCACCCCGCGGGGCATCGACCGCGCCGTTTTCGCCAAACTCGTCGAAGGTCGCTGGATCGATCGCCACGAGAATTTGCTCGTCACCGGGGCAACCGGCCTGGGCAAAAGTTGGTTAGCCTGCGCGCTCGGCCACAAGGCCTGCCGCGACAACCGATCAGTCCTCTATCATCGCGTTCCAAGGCTGTTCGAGGCGCTCGCGCTCGCGCGCGGAGACGGACGTTACGCTCGGCTCCTCAAAAGCCTCGGCCGCGCTCAGCTTCTGATTTTGGATGATTGGGGACTATCGGTGCTCACCGCCGCGGAACGCCGCGATCTGCTCGAAATCCTCGAGGACCGCCATGGCCGCGCATCCACCATCGTCACAAGTCAGCTCCCCGTGGACACCTGGCATGGAGCCATTGGGGACCCCACGGTCGCCGACGCCATTCTCGATCGCCTCGTCCACAACGCCCACCGCCTCCAGCTCACCGGAGAAAGCATGCGAAAACGCAGCGCCAAAACCATCACCCTTGACGGCCAACCAGAACACTGACTCTATCTCCCATCGGCCGTAGCGGGCTGCTCACGATCGTCTGAATTCAGTGCTCACGATCGCGCGAAATCGATGCTCACGATCCGTGAAATCCGCAGCTGCAACCAAGGTCACCTTGGATGACGAGCTGACTTTTCAAGATAAGGGCGTCTCGGGCTTCACAGGGGCCAATAGAGAGACTGGGGAACTCGGGGTGTTCCTTGAGCGCGTCAAGGACGGGACGATACCGCACGGCTCTTGGCTCTTGGTCGAGAGCCTTGACCGCATCAGCAGGCAAGCAGCGCGACGGGCGGTGCGGGTCATTGAAGACATCATCGAGCATGGGATCACCGTTGTGGACCTGTCCGATGGAGGACGGGAGTACAGCGCCGAGACGCTCGAAAAGGACCCGTTCCTCTTCATGATGATGGTGCTCAAATTCATCCGCGCCAACGAAGAGAGCGCCACCAAGGGCGTTCGTGTGGCCAAGGCGCACGCCGCCAGACGGGAGAAGTTCAGGGGGCAGGAGAAGCTCACCAAGCCCTACACCCTGAAGCTCCCCGCGTGGATCCGCTGGAACACCCAGACAGCAAGCTATGAGCTGATTGAACACCGAGCGAAGTTGCTGCGGTGGATGTTCGAGATGTCTGACGACGGAACGGGGGCTCACAGCATCGCTGCGCACCTCAACGATACCAAGGAGGACACATGGGGCGCGGGGAAGTGGAAGGCCAAGTATTGGCACCGCTCCTACATCCGCAAGCTCCTGACCAACAAGGCCGCCATTGGGGTCTTTGTGCCGCACACGGTGCGGAAGATTGATGGCAAGCGCACCAAGGAACGGACACCGCAAGAGCCTATCGCGCACCGCTTCCCCGCTGCGGTAGACCGGGACCTGTTCGAGCGTGTGAACGCCCGCCTGAGCACCACGGCCCCACGAGGGAAGAACGCCAAGGAGCCCACACGGTCAATCTTCGCGGGGCTCATGAAGTGTCAGCACTGCGGGGGCACCGTTACTCGGGTCAACAAAGGGCAGCAGGTGTATCTCGTGTGCGCAGCGGCGCACGGGAAATCAGGGACATGCAAATACGAGAGCGTCCCCTATGCCGAAGCCGTAAGCGCCTTCAGGCTCCGCTTGCTCGGAACGCTCGATGATGCGCCAACCGGCAGCAACACCGCAGACATGGACGCCAAAATCGAGCAGTTGAAGGGGACAGTCGATGTAGGTGAAGGCTACGTAAACGAGCTGCTAGAGCTGCGCATCACCGACAAAAGCAGGGCCGCGTCACAACGGCTCCGGGACGCCGAGCGCGAACTTGATGAGCACCGGGAGGCGCTGAGGAAACTGTTGGAACGCAGGGACGCCCTCAGAAGCACCAACGTGAACATGCGACTGGCCGCCGTCGAGAAGGCGCTCACGAGGGAGCCCATGGACACGGAGGAGGCCAACAAGGCCTTGCGGGGAGCGGTAAGCAAGATGGTGATGCGACCGCAGGAAGCGGGCTTGGACATCTGGTGGCACCACGCGGAGACCCCGCAGGAGACGCTTTTCATGACGAGCCGCTTCAATTGGGACGCCAACTCAATCGAGAACATGATGGAAGAGGACTGAGCCGAGTGGCCAAGAAGAATACGCAACGGAAGCGCACGTTCACCCGCACTGACATCCAGACACCCGCAGACACCTACGAGAGCATTGCAGACCTTGAGGCCCGACTGAGGACCGAGGAGCAACCCGTGCTCCCGGCGAACGCCAGCGCAGGGACGGTGCTGGAGCGCGACACCATTAGGGTCGCGGAGAAGGCTTTCCAATGGCGGCTACCCAAGCGCAACATGGTGCCAAGACATGATGTCATCTACGACATGGCAAGGGCGCTGCGTGATGGGTTCAAGCTGCCACCAATCACAGTGTTCGCTGTTGGGACCGGGTTCTACGTAATTGACGGCCACCACCGCTTAGCGGCTTACGACACGGCGGGTGTGCGCCAGGTCCCAGCCAAGGTGTTCCTCGGGACATTAGAGGAGGCAGAGCGCTTTGCCCTGCGAAGCAATTCTCGGGATAAGATCCCAATGGGAAAGGCGGACAAGCTCGCAGCCGCGTGGAGGCTTGTGAGGCAAGACAAGGACGGGGACAGCATCTCCAGCATCGCCAGAGACGCCGGTATTGCCCAGAGCAGCGTAAGCAACATGAGGGCCGTGCTGAAGAGGCTGAGGGAGATGGGGCTGCCAGCGGACGACGTTCTGGAGATGTCTTGGAACACGGCGCGCGGACGAGCGCAGGGGATTACGGAGGACGCCGAGCTTGAGGATTGGCGCGAGGCTGAAGCTCAGAAACTGGTCGAAGCAATCGCCCGTGCGAAACTGGGAGCACGCCTGACCAAGAACCCGGACATCACGGCTATAGCTCTGGCCAAATTGAACGATGGGCTCCCGCAGGCCCTCATGGCCCAATGGACGGAGCCGGCCGAAGCGACCTACGACCCGGACGACAAAACGCCCGATGAGGACTTCTGAAGGTCCCCAAACACTACACCCCCCATTTGGGGAGGTTGAGAGACGGGGCTCCTCAGTTGAGGCACCCGGAAGGGGAGACATACGCTGCCAGTTTATAACAACGTGGGGAGGCGCCAGACGGCCCCCCCGGAGTTCCGTGAAATTGGGGCCAGATCGGCCACAATATTGTATCAACGCGGGTGGCAGGCGCGGCACTAGGGGCGTCCCCCCACCCCGAGGACGCAGCAGGAGAGCCCACCGGAACGCTCAAGCGCTCTGCAGGGATTGGGGGCTTGGATGACCGCAGGACCCACCGAGACACCAAACCCGCACCGCCGACCGCCAAGAGGATCCATCCGGGGCGGGCTCTCCGCCATCAGAACGGCAGGAGCCGCATCGACCAGAGCATCGGCGGAAACAACCAGCCAAGGAACACGTCAAGGCGGCCCTGAAATCCGGCCGGGGCTTGAGGCCAAAAAGGGTACCCGCCGAACGAGGCTCAGCGATAGGAGACCCGCTGCACTACGAGAGGGATCCACCGCGGCGATTAATGGGCGGATCCTGCGGCAGCGCGGCCCTTTGCGACGCCGGCCACGTATGCCGTTATGTGATTGAAAAACGCGTTGCTCTTTAGCAGCACGGGCCAGCTCTTATCGGCCTTGTCTTTGTTGTTCTTGGCAAAGTCGATGATATGGAGCAAGTGCGCGCGAATTAGCTCGTCTGCCTCCATGCTCACGATTTTAGAGATGTCCTTTAGAGCCGTCTTTCTAATCTCAACTAGTTCCCTGTAGATTGTGCCGCAGATGAACAACGAGCATTGCGGGATCACTTGGTGCATCACGTCGCTGTGTTTCTGCGCTAGAGGCTCTCCTAGAATGGGTTCATAAACAGTCTTCAAGTTAGTCGAAGCCTGCGCTTTCCGCCTGATTGCGGTGAACCGCTTCACAAAATCGTCAAGCCTTTGCTTCAGGTCGTGAGCGATCACGATTTTCTCTGCGGTCATGTCACCGGAAAAGATGCGCTCGTAGTAACCGCCATCTTCGACCGAGAGGAAAATCTTCTTCACGTTCTTCTTCGCGATTTCCGGCTGGCCGTAAAATGTAGCGGTGTAGGCTTGCGCGCCGTCCTTTAGGCGAATGATGCGGCCGTCAAGATGATGGCCAATACGCCGCTCAAGAGCCACCCGCTCGGTGTCCGTCAAGCTAGTCAGTTCTCCCTCTCGCCGTTCCAGCAACCACCCAAGCGAGGCAAGCGCATGATCTAGTTGAACGACGCGCTGATCGTTCGACCGCAGGAAGCCGGTGCCAACTTGGTTTTGGTTGTTTTGATTGACTGCGACATCGTTAGCGAAGTCCTTGTGACCACTTGACGTAATTGCTCTCGCTGGAACGATAACGTCTGACTTCAGCTTCCTTTTTTCGAGGGCTCGATGCAGCGCACGGATCGTTTGGCCACCGTTTACGACCTGAGCCCTCTCCAAGGTCAAGGTCTTTTGGAAAACGTCATAGAACGCTTTCTCACACAGGAACGTCACACCATTATTGAAGTGAAGGAAGTTAACAGAACCATCGCCCGTACACGTAGCCTCGATTGATCTGTTGGTAGCCGTATCGCGTTGATCAACCCGGATATTCCTCTGTAGCAATCCCTCTCCGTGTTGCGCGTACAGTTCGGCCAACGTGTTTCCAGGAATAGAGAACAGGTAGCAATCCGCAATGCCGGATCGTTGGGTGTAGGGAGTTACAGGAACGTCAAGTCGCAGCGGATCCTTAACAGCCGGAAGGGAGTGCTGGTAGAAGCGCTCTTGAAGGATTTCGATAGGTTGTTCATCCCACTCAATAAAGCTATCGGCGGCACGGCCCTTTAACGCCGTGACGAATGTGTCAAGTTTGAGCTTTGCCTCGGGAGCCAGCCCAGCGCCACTGCTAACGAAGTGAATGCGGTAACCGTTTGGGACCTGCTGATAGAGTTCCTCAAGTCTGGCCTTGAGATCAGGATTTGCTACCGCCTCGTGCTTTCGGTTCAAAATCAACCCCAAGCCAGAGATGACCTTATCTACGTCGCCAGTCGGGATCCCCTTGTCGATGCTCTGCGGGTTTTTGAATTGATAGAAGTGGACCAACTCATCATCGTCGATCCACAGAGCGTCGATGCCCAGATCCCCGCCACCGTCGCAGAACACTTCCTCGACGTCTGCGTCCATGAAATCATGGAGACGATTGAAATACCAATACAGGAGGGAATGGCCTCGCTCTGTAAGGCCATGGTGATCGGATAGCGTCTTGCACTCGGCCTCAAGTTGCTCCTTGAACAACGACAGCAGCGGATTGACGGCGGTCATGGGGTTCCTCTAGTGACGGCTTACAGTCGGGGCTAGCCCGTCTTATTCGCGAGAGGGCGCCTGAGAGGCTGGCGAGCGTGGTGTAAAGCGCTGATGCGGCGTAGGATTCGGTTGCGAAGCCACCCCATCACCTTCAACCGCGAACGCCACGCCCGCCATGACCGATGATACGATTTCAGACCACTATCGAGAAGCAAGAATTCAACACAAATAAAACCTCTGCCTCGCGCTCGATCTCTTCATGCTTGATAGTCTCGTTTCGGAGGCTGATCACCTACCGCGTCTAATAGGCCGCTCGCGCCGGTTTCTTTGGACGCGGCACGACCGCGACTCCACGTTTCGGCACAGAAATGATCGGGAGTCACTCAATCTTTCTTCAACTTAACCCGTCTTATTCGTAAGAGTGCGCCTGAGGGGTAAAGCGCTGATGCGGCGTAGGATTCGGTTGCGAAGCCAACCCCATCACCTCCAACCGCGAACGCCACGCCCGCCATGACCGACGATACGATTCCGCCCTTCTCGTTTCCAGCCGTTCACGCCAAGAAAGTCACAGCTGCCTTCGATGGTGGGCGCCTAACCTCGAACGGGGGCGTGATGCTTCTGGCGATGGCCGAGCGGCGTCTCGGTTTGGCCGACAATCTGGCCCGGGTGTTCCCGGATCGGCGCGATCCGACGCGGGGCGTGCACAGCCTGGTCGATATGTTCCGCGCGCGCATGTTCGCGATCTGCTGCGGCTACGAGGACGCCGACGACCTCGATCATCTGCGGTCCGATCCCGCATTCAAGCTGGCCTGCGGTCGCCTACCGGACACGGGCCGGGATTTGTGTTCCCAACCGACGCTGTCACGCCTGGAGAATGCGCCGCGCCTGCGCGACGTGATCCGGCTGACCTACATTTTGGTCGACGCATGGATGGATAGCTACCCGCGCGAGCCGGCATCCGTCACGCTCGACATCGATGATACCTGCGATGTCGTCCACGGCCATCAGCAGCTCTCGCTGTTCAACGCTCATTATGACGAACGCTGCTTCCTGCCGATCCACGTCTACGACACGGAGAAGAGCCGGCCCGTGGCGGTCGTGCTGCGGCCCGGCAAGACGCCGGGCGGCGTCGAGGTGCGTGCCCTTCTGCGCCGCCTGGTACGGCATATCCGGACGCGGTGGCACAACACGCGAATTACGTTCCGTGGCGACGGGCACTATGCCCGGCCGGAGGCCATGGCGTGGTGCGAGACCAACGGCATCGACTACATCTTCGGTCTGTCCGGTACCAAGCCGCTCGCCAGCGTCGACGAGGTCGCCGACGACATCCGCACCCGACGCGCCATCGAGAACCTGCCGGTTCTGCGTGGCTATACCGAGACGCGCCACAAGGCAAAGTCCTGGGATCGCGAACGGCGCACCGTCGCCCGTATTGAGGCGACGATGCTCGGCCTCGACATCCGTTTCGTCGTCACCAGCCTCGATGTCGGCTCGGCCGAGTGGATCTACGACAGCCTGTATTGCGCGCGCGGCCAAGCCGAGAATCTGATCAAGCTGCATAAGACGCAGCTCGCCTCCGACCGCACCAGCTGCCGTTCGGCGCTCGCCAACCAGGTCCGTCTCGTGCTCCATACGGCCGCTTATTGGCTGATGCTGACCGTGCGCGACGCCATTCCCAAAGCCCGGGAATTGGCCGCTGCCGAGTTCGCGAGGCTGCGTCTTCGGCTCTTGAAAATCGCCGCCCGTGTCGTCGAGACCACGAGCCGCATTCGCCTTGCGTTTGCCGCGGCATGTCCCGAAGCCGACCTGATCTGCGGCTTGCCCGGCGCGCTGCTGCCGCTCGGTCCTTGACCGGCGGGGCGTCCGCCCCCGTTCGCCCAACCCATCCCTCAAGCGCGTTGCAAGTACCGGTCGTCAGGCGGCGAAAAGCCGAAGGCAATCCTGTGCGCCTCGTCAGACAAGATGTGCGGCCGCATCAATCGGGCCCAAAAGCCGCACTCTCACGAATAGGACGGGCTAAGACGCACCCGCGCACCCCTTTTAGAGGGCCGCCCCTCAAGACTGCGGTGGGGGCCATGTTGGGCGCGCCCTACCGAGCCGTAAGGTGCCATACAGACGCACCCCGGGCAAGCCGAGCAACATCCTGCCGCGGCTCTACGCGGCCTCGTCAGCTTCTCGAAAGCTCGCGCGACTATAGGTCTGCTCAAGTGATCTTGGACGTGAGGCTAGCGTGGACCGGCAGAACTTTGATCCATCCAACGTAACAGCTTGGTCGCAAGTGCAGCACGACGTCTCGGAAGAGACGCACGCCGGCCAGGCCGGGCAAGAGGGCTTTGAGCAGCACTTGGCCGAGGCGCGCCCGCCTGATCCGGCTCCTGTCTCTAGGGGGGCGAGCCGGAGCCACCATCCCAATCTCTCTACGGAAGATCGGGACATTATCGACAAGGCGATTGCTCAATATGCAGGTCCGCGAAAACCGACAACGGTCTATCAGTATGCTCGAGGACTCCGTCGATTGATAAACGACATCCGCGGTCGTGGCCAATCGACCGATCTAAGGGATCACCAATCCCTGGCCGAGCACGCCAAAGCTTACTTTCCGTCAGACAATGCTATCGTAACGGGGTTGAACATCCTTCGTGCGTATTATGAGCCGGGCCATGTAGCTTATGGCGCGCGACGCGCTGCCCCCTCAGCGGAAGACGCCCTTCTCATAGAGCATCTGACTAATCCCGGCGGACTCAACGAGAGTTCCTTTGGTTTATATCAGAATGCTCTTCGCCAATTTTCTGACAAACTCAAGGGCAAGGGCCAGACGATATCTGAACTGGATCAGGATTCGCGAGTCGCGTTCGCTCGTAGGTTGCTTCCGACGCACGCAACTCTCATCTCCGCGTTGGGGACGTTGGGTGACCAGCTCGACGCGAAACAAGTTTCAGGTCCGGGCGGCCCTCGGGAAGCCGGGGGCGATGGTGTCCCGTCGCCCAGGTCAGGCGGGGTTCCGGCGGAAGTCTGGGGCCTGTTCGATGATGAGGCCGAGGAGCCGCCGGCCGATCCATCGGAACTTGAGCGGCTGGAGCATGAGCTTCGCGGGGAAATTCAGGGACGGCTAGGCGACCACCCCGCTCAGCCGCCCTTCTCCGTAGAGCCAGAGGGATTCACGTTTAATCCAGAGTCCCCTCCTGCGAAAGTTCGCCGATTGCTGGATGATCATTCCGCCCTGCCGCAAGTCTTCGTCAATCCAAACGACCTCAATGCAGACGCTGGCGTGCTGATGCGGGCTTCCCTCCACGAATTGGAGAGGCAGCCCACAATGCAGCAGAGCGGGCATGAACAACCTGCTGCACCGAGCAGGAGCAGCGTCCTCCCGAGCGGGGACAACCGACCGACCAGCTTCGTGATCAACACTGACCGTTACACGGCGTTGTTGGTGCCCGCGGGGATGACCAGGCAGAGCTTCCCGCTCCATCCTCGATCGGAAAACGCTCCGCAGCCCAGCGCGCCGTCGGGGAATCAAGCCTCGCCAGCACTGCCTTCACGCAGGATGGAGCAAGCCGCGCCGGCGTCCGACCGGGCTGAGGCGGTGTTCCCAGCGCTCGGCGAGACTTTTGATGCGTCTTTGTCCGCTCCCGAGGACTTCTCCCACGGCACCCAGCCTGCGCCGGGTATGATGCGGTCCAGGTTGGGCCGCTGGGGTCAGTTTCCGGATGTGGCAGAGCGGGTAAAGACCTACGACATTCGCGGTGAACGCTATACGGCCGTGTTGGGACCGGGAGGGCCCGATGATGTTCGGCTCATTCACCTGCGGTCTCCCGCTGTCGGCGATACATTCGATGTTTCGTTCGCCGTTCCCAAGGATTTTTCTCATCGCACCCAGCCGGCGCCCGACATGATGCTGTCCACGTTGGGCAAGTGGGACTTCTTGCCTGTCGCGGAACATCCAATCATGAACTACGAGATTGGCGGCGAACGCTACACGGCCGTTTTGGGACCGAAAGGACCCAACGACGTTCACCTCATCCATCATCCTCAAGTTGCTGATGAAGCTGCGCCAGCGGCACCGTCAGACGTCTACAACGTCCTTGATTTGCCGTCCACACCGGAGGAGCTGCCTGATTACGCGAACTATCTGTCGGCGTTCCCGCGCATACACTCCGGTGCCGAGATCGGGGCGTCGGGTCCGGCGGCCTCATCCCACGACCGTAGCGGGCGGGCTCTCGACCCCATGCAGTGGCTGGGCGACGAGCATATCCAGAGGGACTACGAGCTCCTGACGCAGGAGTTGCAAATGAATGATCCGAATCTTGCCGCCCGAACGCGGTTCGTCGATCCTCTCATTGCCTTTCGGTTGAGTTGGGGCGCCGAGCGCGACGCGCTCAGCGCATTGCAGCGCATCGTCTATGATCATGACAATGATGTAGCCGACTTCCTATTCCTGCCAGTGACCGATGCCAGTCCAACCCATCCTAACGGCACCCATTGGTCGCTGCTACTCGTAGATCGCTGCACGCGAGGAGTGCCGGTCGCCTATCATTACGATTCCGTCGAGGGACACAATGACGAGCCCGCAGAACGGCTCGCAGAACGGCTGGGCCTGACTCTGCAGCGAGCCGGAATGGCCCCGCAGCAGAACAGCTATGATTGCGGCGTGTTCGTGGTGGATGGCACACGGGAGCTGGTTCGACGATTGGCGCAAGGAGAGCGGCCACAAGCCGAGCCGCTGCACCTCGACAACCTCGTCGCCAATCGGCAGGAACTCCGGGACCGGCTTAGGGGTTGATGGCGATGCGCCCGTCCGGTAGGCGTGTCGATCTCCAGGGTTTTCGGCGGCGTTTCAGGACCGGCCGCTGTCGCCGCGAGCAAGCGCACGAAATCAGCTGAATGCAGGAGGACCTGTAAGGGTCGACGCCGTTAAAAAGGCAGTGAAGAGGGTTCACAACGCCGCCAGCGGCTATAAAAGCAAATCGTGCTGTGCGTCGGGCCGGCGGGTGGTTCCTGGAGAGACCATTCTGCCGGAGTTAGTTCAGCGCGAATCGTGACGAATTATTGCGATCACCTGCAGGGTGCTGCCTGCTACAGCGCAGAAGACGGCAAATCATGGATGTCCTAGCTAGCACCTTAGTTCCACTGCAACCAAGCGCAATGCCCGAAAAGTTTAGACAGCCGCAAGATAACCGCAGTGACACAACGTGCGACAGCTAGGGGAAGCACACTGCTTGCGACACGTCGGCGGCGGCTGCGCCCTTTAAGCCGGACATTCGAAATTGGGGGGCCGGGGTCAACTAAAAAGGGGCCCCAGTGCGCGATAGGGGACCCGCTAGAAAGTCCCGTTTTCCCATTGACGAAACGACATGCTGATGATCGGCGCACCCGGCGCCGGCAAGTCGATGCTGGCGGCGCGCCTGCCCTCGATCCTGCCGCCGCTGTCGCCGAGCGAGCTTTTGGAAGTCTCGATGATCGCCTCCGTCGCCGGCGAGATCGAGGGCGGCGCGCTGACATCGCGGCGGCCGTTCCGCTCGCCGCATCACTCCGCCAGCATGGCCGCGCTCACCGGCGGCGGCATGCGCGCAAAGCCCGGCGAGATCTCGCTCGCGCATCAGGGCGTGCTGTTCCTCGACGAGCTGCCGGAGTTCGATCCGCGCGTGCTGGATTCGCTGCGCCAGCCGCTCGAGAATGGCGAGGTCTCCGTCTCCCGCGCCAATCATCGGGTCACCTACCCTGCACGCTTCATGCTGGTCGCGGCGATGAATCCGTGCCGATGCGGCAACGCCTTCGAGCCCGGTTACGCCTGCAAGCGCGGCCGCATCGATCGCTGCACCTCCGACTATCAAGCGCGCATCTCGGGTCCGCTGATGGACCGCATCGACCTGCGCATCGAGGTGCCGGCCGTGACCGCCGCCGACCTGATCCTGCCGCCGGCGGCGGAAGGTTCGGCCGAGGTCGCCGCACGCGTGGCGGCGGCGCGCGACATTCAGCTCGCGCGTTACGCCGATGCGGGTCTGCCCAACATCCGCACCAATGCCGAGGCGCCGGCCTCCGTGCTGGAGGAGATCGCAAAGCCCGACGCGCAAGGCGCCAAGCTGCTGCGCGATGCCGCCGAGACCATGCGGCTGTCGGCGCGCGGCTATCACCGCGTGCTGCGGGTGGCGCGGACGCTCGCCGACCTCGACCACGCCGACAAGATCGGCCGGTTGCATCTCGCTGAAGCCTTGTCCTACCGCGCACTCGCGGAGGATGTGCGCCAGCTCGCCTGATCATTGCGCGCATCAACCCGGCGGTAACGAGTTTCCTTTACGCTCTGCAAACCATAAGGCCCAACGAGTTCTCCAAGAGTCGTTCACTCGGGCCCGGCGAGTAGAGTGTCATGTTGCGTTTCAAGATCCTGGCCTCCGTTGTTCCCCTGTTGGCTGCAGCCGTGTTTGCCCGCGGCGAGATCGGATCGGTCTCGCATCCCTGCATCGCCCTCGGCGAAACCTCGGTCGAGCTGACATCCCTGTTCTGGACCGCCGGCGTCCACGTCGCCTTCACCGACGATCCGGCGAAGGCCACGGTCAGGGTCCAGATCACCGACGATGCCGACGCTGCGGACTTCGCGGTCGTCGACGACGGTCTCGGTTCCGAGACCGACTCCTGCCAGGCCAATCCGGCAAACCGCCTCGTCACCATCGCGGCACAGCCCGTCGATGGCGGCCCGGTCGTCTATCTCTCCACCGACGGACCGGCGGACTACCGCATCTATGTGCGCTCGAAAACGTTCTCGCAGCGCGAGGCGGCCGCACTGATCGTCGGCGCCCATGGCGGCCACCGTCCGCTCCCGCTCCAGGCCGCCTCGCTTTGAGGCGTTAACGCCTCGTCAACCCTGTTTGGAGGCGGCCCCAAGGCCTCAAGCTGTTCGCAAGGTCGGCGAGACATCGTCCGACACGGCGGTGGGGTTTCGCACAAAAGCAAGGTCGGTTGCGATGGGTCGGACGTTCCGGATCAAGGTGCGCATGCGCCGCTTCAGGCGGCAGCATCCCAGGGTAGCCTTCGCGATCCGCTCCTTCATGATCTTCTCGGCAACGTTCGGCGGCGCCTATGGCTTCGTCTCCGGCAGCCGCTCCGAGAATTCCGGCTACGATCCCAACGCCTTTGCGATCGGCGCAAGCTTCCTGTTCGCCCTCGCCTGCCTCGGCCTTGCCACGCTGAGCATGCGCCTGCGCTTCGTCAACAAGCGGATGCGCACCCTCGCCGCCCACAACGAAACGCTGATCGACCGCAATTGGGAGCTGAAGGAAGCCGAGGAGCGCGCCCGCAGCCTGTTCGAGCAGCAGGGCGATCTGATCGTGCTGCGCGATCATCAAGGCCGCATCACCTTCGCCAACGACGCCTATTGCGCGCTGGCCGGACAGGCGCGCAGCGCGCTGGTCGGCACGCGCTTCGATTTCGACGTGCTGGAGCAGGGCGACAGCGCCCGCGAAAGCAGCGGCACCCGCATTCACGACCAGAGGATCACCACACCGCTCGGCGCGCGCTGGATCGCCTGGCGCGAAGGCTACGTGCGTCTCGATGCCGGCCAGCCCGCCGAGCTGCAGAGTGTCGGGCGCGACGTCACCGATCGCACCGAGACCGAGCGTGCGCTGTCGGAGGCGCGCGACCAGGCCGATGCCGCCAACCGCGCCAAGTCGCGCTTCCTGGCGATGGCCTCGCATGAGATCCGCACGCCGCTCAACGGCATCATCGGCATGGGCGGCCTGCTGCTCGACACCAATCTGACGCCGGAGCAGGCGACCTATGCCAGGGCGGTGAAGACCTCGGGCGAAGCGCTGATGGCGCTGATCGAAGAGCTGCTCGACTATTCCAAGATCGAGGCCGGCAAGCTCGACCTCGAGCAGCGTCCGTTCGCGCTCTCGACCCTGATCGAGGAGATCACCGAGCTGCTGGCGCCGCGCGCGCAGGCCAAGCAGCTCGAGATCGCCGCCTATGTCGACGAGCGTCTGCCGCTGGAAGTCGTCGGCGACGCCGCACGGCTGCGTCAGGTGCTGCTCAACCTCGCCGGCAACGCGATCAAATTCACAGCTCACGGCGGCGTCGCGCTGATCGTCGAACCCGGCATCTGGCCGAACGAGATCAGCTTCCTGGTCCGCGACACCGGCATCGGCATCGCGCCCGAGGCGCAGCAGCGCATCTTCCGCGAGTTCGAGCAGGCCGACGAGCGCGTCGCCCGCACCTATGGCGGCACCGGGCTTGGCCTCGCAATCAGCGAACGTATCGTCAAGCGCATGGGCGGCCGCATCACGCTGACCAGCGAGCCGGGCAAGGGCGCGACCTTCGAAGTCGCAGTGCCGCTCGCGCCATCGCAAGGAAGCGCGGGGCAGACGACGTTCCCGAGCCCTGACCTCACCGGCAAGTCGATGCTCGTGATCGCCGAGGGCATCGAGGCCTCGCTGATCGCGCGGCGCCTGGAGCGCTGGGGCGGTCAGACCTGCCTGGTGACGGACGGCACTGTCGCGGAAGCGCTGCTGCCGGAACGCTCCTGGCACGCGGTGCTGATCGATCGCGCGATCGGTCCCGCCATCGCCGATCGGCTGGGCGAAGCCGCCCGCGCGCATGCGCCGCAGCGGCTGGTGCTGCTGACGTCGAGCTCGCGCCATGAAAAACTCTCGCCGGCCTTCACCGGCTTCCTGGTGAAACCGCTGCGCGCCGCCTCGCTCGCCGCACGCCTCACGCTGACGCCGGAGATCGCCTCGCCCGACCTCGCGCCGGAACCGCCGGCTGAAGCTACCGGCGCAGCGCCGGTGAAAGGCCTGTCGATCCTGGTCGCCGAGGACAACGAGATCAACGCGCTGCTGATGCGCTCGCTGCTGACGAAGCTCGGCCACCGCGTCGTCATTGCCGTCCATGGCGAAGCCGCGCTGGAATCCTGGCTCGCCGCGTCATCGGCCGGCACGCCCTATGATCTCGTCTTGATGGACATCCAGATGCCACAGCTCGACGGCATCGAGGCGACAAAGCGCATCCGCGCGCATGAGGCCACCACCGGCCATCACACCCCGATCCTCGCGCTGACTGCCAACACGCTGGTGGAGGATCGCTACGCCTGTTTTGAGGCCGGCATGAACGGCTTCCTGATCAAGCCGCTCGACCGCGACAAGCTCGACGAGGCGCTGGCGGGATTGGCCGCGTCACGGCATCTGGCGGTGTAGCAGCAATCAACGCCGCCGTAGGGTGGGCAAAGCGAAGCGTGCCCACGCATCGTTCGACAACAGGCACAGAGCGTGGGCACGGCGCTTCGCGCCTTTGCCCACGCTACGGCACCGCAGCCTGCAGCTCTCTCCCCGTCATTGCGGTGACAGGAGCGCCTTGCCCAACCGACAATCTGCGATTGAAATCCAACGCACTGCGCGTCATCATCCTTCGGGGGCCCGGTTTCTGACGAGGATATCGCGCATGAATGTGCTCTACCGGCTCTCCGTCATTGTCTTTCTCGCTGTTTGCTCCCAGGCCGCCGCGGCCGACACGCCGGACTTGATCGCATCGCTGAAGCAAGGCGGCTACGTTCTCGTCTTTCGGCACACCGCCACCGACGACAGCCAAAAGGACGTCTATCCCTTCAAGTTCGACGACATGAGCGCCCAGCGTCAGCTCAGTGAAAAGGGCAGGGACTCGGCGCGCCAGATCGGAGCGGCGATCAAGGAGCTGGCGATCCCGATCGGCGATGTCTACACCAGCCGGCTGAACCGTGCGATCGAGGCCGGCAAGCTGATCTCCGGCCGCGAGGTCAAGCCGGTCGATGCATTGACGGACAGCAGCAACGCGAGTGCGTCGGGAATGGCAAACCCGACCGGTGCAAATGCCAGGGCGGGCCAGGCCGTGCGTCAGCTGGTCGATACGCCGCCGAAGGCCGGCACCAACACCTTCCTGGTGACCCACAAGACGAACATCGCCGATGCCTTCGGCAAGGAGGCCGGCGACGTGCAGGAGGGCGAAGCTTTCGTCTACAGGTGCGGCAGCTCGGGCCCCGCCACCTTTGCGGGGCGCATCAAGCTCGCGGATTGGAACGCGAAAGCGGGCAAGTGAGGGGATCGCGACCTGGCGAGACGAATGGCCCCGGCGTGACTTGCCGCTCCGCCACGATCTTGTGATACCGATGTCTTGTGACGCGCGACTGAAAGGCTGGCGAACACGTGAGAACATCGGAAGACCGCTCGTTCCTCATCTTGCTTGCCGCGATCTCCGTTGCGTTCGGTTGGGTGCTATGGCCGTTCTCCGGAGCATTGCTGTGGGCCACGCTGCTGGCGATCATCTTCGCACCACTCTATCGACGCGCCCTGAAAACCCTCCCGGGACGGCACAACCTCGCCGCATTGTTCACTGTCGTCGTCGTGGTCGTCATGGTGTTGATTCCCGTGGCGATCGTCATCGCTTCGCTCATCGACCAGGGAGGGGAGCTGTATCAGCGCTTTCAGAACGGGGAGATCAGTTTCGCTCATCCCCTGCAGCAGCTTAAATCCGCGCTGCCTGACTGGGCTGTGTCCATCTCGGACCGCCTGGCCGGCATCGATCTTTCGGCCCTGAAAGAACGCCTGTCGAGCCTGGTCGTCCCCGCCGGCCAACAGCTGGCCGGGCATGCTCTCAACATCGGTCAGCTGACGCTGGAGTTCGTCGCCAGCTTGCTCGTGATGTTGTACCTGCTGTTCTTTCTGCTGCGCGACGGTGACGAGCTCAACACACGCATCCGCGACGCGCTCCCGCTGCGCCCGAGCCACACCGCCGAAATTCTCGAAGCGTTCACCCTCACGGTCCGCGGGACGATCAAGGGGATCGTCCTCGTTGCCCTGATTCAGGGAACGCTTGGCGGGCTGATCTTCTGGCTGCTCGGCTTGACTGCGCCGCTGCTGGCGGGCGCTCTCATGGCGCTGCTCTCGCTCCTGCCCGTGCTCGGCTCCGCCCTGGTTTGGGTTCCGGTCGGGCTCTACCTGCTTGTGGCGGGCGCGGTCACAAAGGGAATCATCCTGCTCGCTTTCGGTACTTTCGTGATCGGTCTTGCGGACAATTTTCTCCGGCCTGTCCTGGTCGGCCAGTCGATCCGAATGCCAAGTTATATTGTGCTGCTTGCCACCCTGGGCGGCCTTGCAACTTTCGGCGCGAACGGCTTCGTCATCGGCCCGCTCGTCGCCGCAATGTTTCTGGCGGCGTGGCACATCTTCGTCGGCTCGAAAGCGCGACAGTAGGTCCGGAAACGACCGGTTGTGCGGCAGAAGCCGTAGACCGCGGCGTCGAGAGCTTGCCAGCCGGCGGTACGTCTGCCTTGAAGATGGTCTCGGTCTGCGCTGCGCGCTTGCAATGCGGGCACACGAAGAGATGCGCGATGATCGGGGTCGGCTCGTCCGCAAGCAGTTCGGAACGGAACCACTTCATCTCGATATGGCAGTCCGGGCAGGTCGGCGCTTCAAGCTGCGCCGCAGCACTTCTGAGACGATCAACCATGCTGCCTCCTGCCGTTTATGAAGGCATAGCGGAATACCGCTTATCGGTCAGCTACAAAAGACACTCACCGCGGACCAGCCAGGGATCCATGTTCACCGGCGCGATTACAGCCGCCTGAGCGCCACGCTCTCCACCACGTGATCCGGGCCCTTCTTCAAAATGAGCGTCGCGCGGGGACGAGTGGGCAAAATGTTGTCCTCGAGATTGGCGAGGTTGGTGCGCTCCCAGATCGCGATCGCGGTCGCGGTTGCTTCCTCGTCCGAGAGCAGTGCATAGCGGTTGAAGTAGGATTTGGGATTGGTGAACGCGGTGTCGCGCAGCGCCAGGAAGCGCTTGATGTACCACCGCCGCAGCGCCGCCTCGTCGGCGTCGATATAGACCGAGAAGTCGAAGAAGTCGGAGACGACGGGCACCGCCTTGCCGTCACGCGGCAGCTTGCCGGTTTGCAGCACGTTGACACCCTCGACGATCAAAATGTCGGGCTGGTCGACTTCGGCCCACTGGCCCGGAACGATGTCGTAGGTCAGATGCGAGTAGACCGGCGCGCGCACATGGCGGCGGCCCGACTTGATGTCGGAGAGGAAGCTCAGCAGCAGCGGCAGATCGTAGCTCTCCGGAAAGCCCTTCTTCTGCATGATGCCCTGCCGGTCGAGCACCGCGTTGGGATAGAGGAATCCGTCGGTGGTGATCAGCTCGACTTTCGGGCGCGGCGACCAGCGCGCCAAGAGCGCCTGGAGCACGCGGGCCGTGGTGGACTTCCCGACCGCGACCGAGCCGGCGACGCCGATGATATAGGGCACCTTGCGATCGCGGATGTTGAGAAACTGGCGCTCGGCGTAATACAGGCGCTGCATGGCATCGACATAGATCGAGAGCAGCCGCGACAGCGGGAGATAGATGTCCTCGACCTCCTGAAGGTCGAGGCGGTCGTGCAGCGAACGCAGCCGGTCGAACTCGCCCGGCTCCAGCGTCATCGGCGTATCGTCGCGCAGGCGCGCCCACTGCTCGCGCGTATAAACGCGGTACGGATTATACTGCTGCTCCGGTGCGCGGATATCCATGAAGCGACCTCTCCACCTCGGCTAGTTGGCGCTCTTGCGCGACGCCTTCTCTTCCAACCCTGACATGTTCGTCCGCTTGTCCAGCGCGGCTTCGACCTCTTCCAGCTTTACGCCGCGGGCCTTGAGCAAGACAAGGAAATGATAGAGCAGGTCGGCGCTCTCGGCGATCAGATGCGCGCGATCGTTTTCGACTGCTGCGATTACGGTTTCGACTGCTTCCTCACCGAACTTCTTGGCGCAATGCTCGGCGCCCTTGTCGAGGAGCTTGCGGGTATAGGAGGCCTCGCCGCCGGACGCGGCGCGGGCGTCGATGGTCTCGGCCAGATCGTGGATCGTGAAACGCGACATCGGACTTACTCAGAAACACGTGAGGCCACGGAGGCCATTCCCCGTGGGCTTATGTAGCATTTTTACGAACGGGAGTCGTCAGGCATCGAGGCGCATCGGCAGCCCGCGCCTGGCCATGTGCTCCTTGGCTTCGCGGATGGTGAATTCCCCGAAGTGGAAGATCGAGGCGGCCAGCACGGCTGTGGCGTGCCCGTCGCGGATACCGTCGACGAGATGGTCGAGATTGCCGACGCCGCCCGAGGCGATCACGGGAACGGGAACGCTGTCGGCGATCGCCCGGGTCAGCGGGATGTCGAAACCCTGCCTGGTGCCGTCACGGTCCATCGAGGTGAGCAGGATTTCGCCGGCGCCGAGCGAGACCACCTCCTGGGCGTATTCGATCGCATCGATGCCGGTGGAGTTGCGGCCGCCATGGGTGAAGATCTCCCAGCGGTCGCCGCCCGGGCGCTTGACGCGCTTGGCATCGATCGCAACCACCACGCACTGCTCGCCGAATTTTTCGGCAGCTTCCTTGACGAACTCGCGCCGCGACACCGCGGCGCTGTTGATCGAGACCTTGTCGGCACCGGCGCGCAGCAGCGTCTTGATGTCGTTGACCTCGCGCACGCCGCCGCCGACGGTGACAGGCATGAAGCAGGCCTCGGCCGTGCGGCGGACCACGTCCAGCATGATGCCGCGGTTCTCATGGGTCGCGGTGATGTCGAGGAAGGTGAGCTCGTCGGCGCCGGCGGCGTCATAGGCGATCGCGGCTTCGACGGGATCGCCGGCATCGCGCAGATCGACGAAGTTGACGCCCTTGACGACGCGGCCGTCCTTGACATCGAGGCAGGGGATCACGCGCACCTTGAACATGTGTCAGCTCCCAGGCGCGCGTGCGTTGCGGATCAAGGTGAGGGCGGCAGCTGGGTCGAGCCGGCCGTCGTAGAGCGCACGGCCTGCGATCGCGCCGGCGAGCTTATTGGCGCGCGGCGTCAGCATGGCTTTCACGTCCTCGATCGAGGCGAGGCCGCCGGAGGCGATCACGGGAATCGAGATGGCGTCGGCCAGCGCAATCGTCGCGTCCAGGTTCAGGCCCTTGAGCAGGCCGTCGCGCGCGATGTCGGTAAAGATGATGGCCGCGACGCCGGCATCTTCGAACCGCTTTGCGATCTCGAGCACCGTCACCTGCGAGGTCTCCGCCCAGCCTTCGACCGCAACCTTGCCGTCGCGGGCATCGAGGCCCACGGCCACGCGGCCGGGGAATTTCTTCGCGGCTGACTTCACCAGCTCGGGATCGCGCACCGCGGCGGTGCCGATGATGACGCGGGTGATGCCCTTGGCGAGCCAGGCTTCGACGGTCTCGAGATCGCGAATGCCGCCGCCGAGCTGCACCGGGATCTTGATCGTCTTCAGCATCGCTTCGACAGCTTGCGCGTTCACCGGCTTGCCAGCGAAGGCGCCGTCGAGATCGACGACGTGGAGATACTCAAAGCCCTGCTCGGCAAAGCTCTGCGCCTGGGCTGCGGGATTGAGATTGAAAACGGTCGCGCGCGCCATGTCGCCTTGCTCGAGGCGCACACATTGGCCGTTCTTGAGATCGATCGCAGGAAAGAGAATCACGGTTTCCATCGCAGGAAGTTCGAGATCAGGGCCAAACCAAAACGCTGGCTCTTCTCCGGGTGAAACTGCGTGCCGACGGCAGTGTCCTTCGCGACGATCGCGGTGACAGGCCCGCCGTAATCGGCGCGCGCGAGCACATCCGCCTCGCTGGCGGGATTGAGGTGATAGGAGTGCACGAAATAGGCGTGCTGGCCTTTCGGGCCGAGCGGCAGCTTGTTCAGCACCGGATGCTCCCTGAGCACCTCGAGCGTATTCCAGCCCATGTGCGGGATCTTCAGGCTTTCGTCGCGCGGCGTGATCTTCTCGACGTCGCCGCCGATCCAGTTCAGGCCTTCGGTGATCACATGCTCCTTGCCGCGGCTCGCCATCAGCTGCATGCCGACGCAGATGCCAAAGAAGGGCCGCGCCTTGACGCGCACCGCTTCGGTGATCGCCTCGACCATGCCGTTGACGGCGTCGAGCCCGCGCCGGCAATCGGCGAAGGCGCCAACGCCCGGCAGCACCAGGCGGTCAGCCTCGTAGGCCTGATCGGGATCGCTGGTGACGAAAACCTTTTGCGGGATCTCCAGGCTGCGCGCGGCGCGCTCAAAAGCCTTGGCGGCGGAATGCAGATTGCCGGAACCGTAATCGATGATGGCGACGCTCATCTTGACCCTCCCGGTTCTGGAAACAATCCAATGATGCCGCCGGCCGGAATCGGCGGCGGGTTCGAGAATTGCTGGCCCGGCACGCCCCGGGTCGGCGGCGGGCCGCCGCGATCGACGGCCCATTGATCGTTGACGATGCCCTGCTGCTTCTGGCTCCAGCGCTCGAAGAAGCGGCGCTCGGCCGTGTCCCGGTCGTCGGCGATGACGATGTCGAGCTGCCGCCACTTGCCGCGCGACAGCGTCCAGCGCCGCAGGCTGGAGGCCTCGAGGCCCATCAGCAACGCGATGATGATATCGGCGAAGAAGATCGAGCTGCGGCCGAGTCCCAGGCTGGAGAGGCCGGCATGGAAGGCAGCGATGAAAATCAGCCAGCCGATCAGCACCAGCCAGAGCCGGTGCCAGAGCAGCCAGAACGGGCCAAAAATCATCGCCCAGAAATGGAAGCCGTCGCGCACGAAGACGAATTTGTCGGTCGCGCGCAGATCGGCTCCGCCAGGGAAGGGAGCATGAACTGTGTAGGCAGGCATGGTGATGCCCCGTTCTCTAGATTCAGTGATGCCGCCGGCAGCGTTTCGCCACCGAGACGGAGATGTCAGCCGCCGAGCGAGCCCTTGGTGGACGGGATTTCGCCCATAGCCTTCGGATCGATCGCAACGGCGGTGCGCAGCGCCCGCGCCAGACCCTTGAAGCAGGACTCGGCGATATGATGGCTGTTATCGCCATATAGGGTCTCGACGTGGAGAGTCACGCCGGCGTTGATGGCGAAGGCCTGGAACCACTCGCGCACCAGCTCGGTGTCGAACTCGCCAATCTTGTCGCGGGGGAAGTCAGCCTTGAACACCAGGAACGGGCGGCCCGAGATGTCGATGACCACGCGCGACAGGGTCTCGTCCATGGGCATGTGCACGCCGGCATAGCGGGTGATGCCCGCCATGTTGCCGAGCGCCTGCTTGACCGCTTGGCCGAGCGCGATGCCGGTGTCTTCGGTGGTATGGTGATAATCAATGTGCAGGTCGCCCACCGCCTTGACCGTGAGGTCGATGCGGGAATGGCGGGCGAGAAGATCGAGCATATGGTCGAAAAAGCCGATGCCGGTCGCGATATTGGCCACGCCGGTGCCATCGAGGTTCACGGAGACCTCGATGTCGGTTTCCTTGGTCTTGCGCTTGATCGTCGCGGTGCGCATTGAAAGCTGGCTTTCATCCTAGCTTGGGAGCCGAAAACGCCAGTCTATTAACAGCCAAATGACACCTTCGCTACTGCGGGAACGCCCCAACAGGGCAGCACTTCCGCCTATGGTGAGCGAAATCTAGGGCCGGAACGGCCCGTTGTGCCCCCGCTCCGGACCGCCTAAATCAGACCGGACAGTGAGGTATTTCATGCAGGACACCCAGAACAGCTCGCCGGGCTGGCACGGCACCACGATTTTGACGGTCCGCAAGGGCGGCAAGGTGGTGGTCGGCGGCGACGGCCAGGTCTCGATCGGCCAGACCGTGATCAAGTCCAACGCCAAAAAGGTCCGCAAGCTCGGCAAGGGCGACGTGATCGGCGGCTTCGCCGGTGCCACGGCCGACGCCTTTACGCTGTTCGAGCGGCTGGAGAGCAAGCTCGAGCAATATCCGGGGCAGCTGACCCGGGCGGCTGTGGAGCTCGCCAAGGACTGGCGCACCGACCGTTACCTCAGGCGGCTGGAGGCCATGATGATCGTGGCCGACAAGGACGTCTCCCTGGTGCTGACAGGCACCGGCGACGTGCTCGAGCCCGAGGCCGGTGTGATGGCGATCGGCTCCGGCGGCAATTACGCGCTGGCCGCCGCCCGCGCCCTGCTCGACACCGACAAGGACGCCGAGACCATCGTCCGCCGCTCCCTCGACATCGCCGCCGACATCTGCGTCTACACCAACCAAAATCTGACCATCGAGAGCCTGGCAAGCGGTTAGGGCTGTGGCTGAACAGCGGAGCTCCGGACTGGCTGTAACCTCTCCCGCTTGCGGGAGAGGTCGCGCCGAAGGCGCGGGTGAGGGCTCTCTCCACTTGGGGGCTGTCCCATTGCGGAAGCACCCTCTCCCCAACCCTCTCCCGCAAGCGGGAGAGGGGGCGCGGCACCGCCGCGGCTAACAGATGGCGCCCGCCTACACCTTCCGCCCGATGACCGCGGCCGATCTGCCGCTGATCCGGCGGTGGCTGGGCGAAGCCCATGTGCGGGAATGGTGGGGCGATCCGGACGAGCAGTTTGCGCTGGTGAGCGGTGACCTCACGGAGCCGGCGATGGACCAGTTCATCGTGTTGGCCTGCGATAAGCCCTTCGGCTATCTTCAGTGCTATCGCCTGACCGCCTGGAATACGGGCTTCGGGCCGCAGCCGGAGGGCACGCGTGGCATCGACCAGTTCATCGGCGACAGCGACATGATCGCGCACGGCCACGGCTCGGCGTTCATCCGCGCGTTCGTCGACGAGCAGTTGCGGCAGGGTCTGCCGCGCATGGTGACCGATCCCGATCCGCTGAACGCACGCGCCATACGCGCTTATGAGAAAGCCGGCTTCGTCCGCGATCGCATGGTCGAGACGCCGGATGGGCCGGCGCTGTTGATGGTGCGCGAATCATGACGCTGGCACATGCGCAGGAGAGCAAGGTCGCATTTCCGCCGCTCGCCTGGGCCGGCATCGCGCTGCTGCTGCTGGCGCTGCAAGCGGCGATCCTGTTCGCGATGGGGCGCGTGCCGATCTGCACCTGCGGCTACGTCAAGCTCTGGCATGGCGTGGTGAGCAGCTCGGAGAATTCCCAGCACATCGCCGACTGGTACAGCTTCTCGCACGTGCTGCACGGCTTCCTGTTCTACGGGCTGACCTGGCTGCTGTTCGCGCGGTTGCCTTTCCTGACCTTATCGTGGCCGGCTCGGCTGATCGTCGCCATGCTGATCGAGGGCGCCTGGGAGATCGTCGAGAACTCGCCCTTCATCATCGAGCGTTACCGCGCCGGCACGATCTCGCTGGACTATTACGGCGACAGCATCGTCAATTCGGTGTCTGACAATCTGGCGATGGTGCTGGGGTTCCTCGCGGCGCGCGTGCTGCCGGTATCCGTCACGGTCCTGCTCGGGATCGCCTTCGAGATCATGCTGGCGCTCCATATTCGCGACAATCTGACGCTCAATATCCTGATGCTGATCCATCCGATCGAGGCCGTGAAACAATGGCAATCGGGCCCGCCGATCATCTGACGGCCGAAAAAAGCGGCTTGTCCCGGCCCGCATCTGACCCTAGCTAAGGTGCCATGACAGACTTCTCCCCCCGCGAAATCGTTTCCGAACTCGACCGTTTCATCGTCGGCCAGGGCGACGCCAAGCGCGCCGTCTCGATCGCGCTGCGCAACCGCTGGCGGCGGCAGCAGCTCGAAGGCTCCTTGCGCGAAGAGGTGCTGCCGAAGAACATCTTGATGATCGGCCCCACCGGCGTCGGCAAGACGGAAATCGCGCGGCGATTGGCAAAGCTCGCGAATGCGCCGTTCCTGAAGGTGGAAGCGACGAAGTTCACCGAGGTCGGCTATGTCGGCCGCGACGTCGAGCAGATCGTGCGCGATCTCGTCGAGGTCGCGATCGCCCAGGTCCGTGAGAAGAAGCGCAAGGACGTGCAGGCGCGCGCCCAGCTCGCCGCCGAGGAGCGCGTGCTCGATGCGCTGGTCGGCGCCAATTCCAGCGCGGCGACGCGGGAATCTTTCCGCAAGAAGCTGCGGGCCGGCGAGCTCAACGACAAGGAAATCGAGATCGAGACGCAATCGTCCGGCGGCGGCATGCCGATGTTCGAGATCCCGGGCATGCCGGGCGCGCAGATGGGCGCGATCTCGATCGGCGACATTTTTGGCAAGCTCGGCGGCCGGAGCAAGACGCGGCGGCTGACGGTGGAAGGCTCGCACGAGATCCTCGTCAACGAGGAATCCGACAAGCTGCTGGACACCGAGCAGCTCACGCTCGAGGCGATCAGCGCGGTCGAGAACAACGGCATCGTGTTCCTGGACGAGATCGACAAGATCTGCGCCCGCGACGGCCGCGTCGGCGGCGACGTCTCGCGCGAGGGCGTGCAGCGCGATCTGCTGCCGCTGATCGAGGGCACCACGGTCTCGACCAAGCACGGCGCGGTCAAGACCGACCACATCCTGTTCATCGCCTCCGGCGCCTTCCACGTCGCAAAGCCGTCCGACCTGTTGCCGGAATTGCAGGGCCGCCTGCCGATCCGCGTCGAGCTGCAAGCGCTGACCCGCGACGACATGCGGCGCATCCTCACCGAGCCCGAGGCTTCGCTGATCAAGCAATATATTGCGCTGCTGCAGACCGAGGGCGTGACGCTCGACATCACCGACAGCGCCATCGATGCGCTCGCCGACGTCGCGGTGGCCGTGAACTCCACCGTCGAGAACATCGGCGCGCGGCGGCTGCAGACCGTGATGGAGCGGGTTCTGGACGAAATCTCCTTCACCGCCCCCGACCGCAGCGGCGAGACCATCAAGGTCGACGCCGACTACGTGCAGAAGCACGTCGGCGACCTCGCCAAGAATGCGGATCTGAGCCGGTTCATTTTGTAATCTGGAGCAAGTCCGCTATCTATCGGGCCGTCGTCCTGGCGAAAGCCAGGACCCATTACCCCTGATGGTCCTTGTTGAAACAGATGGCGGCTCCGATCTCGGCTCAAACGACCTGCGGTGGTTATGGGTCCCGGATCTGCGCTCGCTCTGGACAACGCTACGCGTTGCCAGCTCGCTTGTCCGGGACGACGGCGGAGGTTGACGTGCGCCGGGTGCCACGTGTTCGCTAGCATCCGGCAAAATCCCTGGCGGCTGCTGCTCGCGATCAACGTGGCAGTCCTCGCCGGCGTGTTCATTCACAAGATCCAGCTGCCGCCTTACGTCCCCTATATCCATCTCCTCGTCGACTACCATTTCGGCTTCATCAAGCGCGCCCTGATCGGGGCTGTCGTCGCGCTGTTGACGGACAAGGTGCCGGTCTGGCTGGTGTTCGCGCTCGGCGGCGCGACATGGCTGGTGACGCTGGGGCTCTATGCAAAACTGTTCCAGAGGACGTTCGGCTTCACCGCGAAGACGCTGCCGCTGTTCGTCTTCACCGCGGGCTCGCCGTTCTTCCTGAAGAACTTCATGCACACGCTCGGCCATTTCGACATCTATGGCTGCGCGCTGGCGTTGATCCTGCTGCTGATGCCGGCTGGCTCGTTGCTGTTCGTGGCTTTGGCGGCGCTGTTCTCGATCGTGCTGGTGCTGATCCACCACATCCATCTCTTGATGTACGTGCCGACGATCATCACCATCGTGGTGATCAGGCATTATCTCGCTTACGGCAGCAATCGCGGCAATGTCGCCTTCGGCGTGATCGCCCTCGCCGTCGTTGCCGCGCTGTTCTTCGCCGCGCAGTTTTTGGGAACGATGCCAATACCCGAAGCGGACTTCGTCGCGTATCTGAAGACCCGGATGGCCGATCCTTCCCGCACTGACCTGCTGCAATTCGCCTACATCTGGTATCAGCCGCTGGCGAAGGAGATCTCGGACACCTGGGGCCGCCTGCCGCACAACATCCTCGGCGTGCCCGTGTTCGCGCTGCTGATCTGGCTGCACACGCCGCTGTGGCGCTTCTTTGCCAATCTGATCGGCGCGCTCGCCAGCGAGACGCACCGCCGCCTCGTCATCGCGGCGCTGATCGGCATCAGCCTCGCCTATCTCGTGATGTTCGCGATGGTGTTCGACTATTCGCGCTGGATCTCGAACTGGGCGGTCTGCATGCTCCTGATCCTGCATGCGATGAAGATGCTGCCGGCGAAGCAGGAAACGCCGATGATTCCGGCCGAGGACCGGAAGACCAACATCTTCGGCCTGATCGTCACCTTGATCCCGCGCGTCGGCATCGTTCGACCTTTTTAGGCGGTGCGCTCCCTCCCCCGCCTGCGGGGGAGGGTTGGGGAGAGGGTGTCTCCGCAATCGAGAACCCCCAAGAGGAGAGAACCCTCACCCGCCGCTTCGCGCCGACCTCTCCCGCAAGCGGGAGAGGTGCCATCAACCTCTCGCCCGCCTGATCCGGACATACAGCGCGCCCTCGCCGCCATGGCCGATATGGGCCGTCTCGAAGCCGACGACGAAGGCGCGGAATTCCGGCAGGCTCAGCCATTCCGGCACCTGGCGGCGGAGCACGCCGCTTTCGCCGCCGCTGCGTCCCTTGCCGGTGATGACGAGCACGAAGGTCAGCCCGTCATGATGGGCGCGGTGCAGGAAGCAGGTCAGCGCGCGATGGGCGCGCATTTGGGTCATGCCGTGCAGGTCGAGCCGCGCCTCGATCTCGCTGCGGCCGCGCGACAGTTTTGTGCGCTCGCGCTTGCCGAGCGGCGCCAAAGGCGGAACAGACGGCTTTGCGACGCGCTGCGCCGGCGCAGCAGTAACCGGCCTTGCCGGGAGCGAAGGCCGGGGCACCTGGGCCACGGGCGAAGGCCCGGCAGGCGGCGCGGCATGCGCCTTCGCCACGCGATGCTTCCTGAGCGGCTTGATCTGTTTTGCGACCGTATCCCACAACGCGCGCTCTTCCTCGCTCAGCGCACGGCGGCGCGGCGAGGGGCGGGGCTCCAGCACGGGCGGACGGGACGATCGCTTCATTGCTGCCGATGGGGACGATTCTTCGCGGGCCGCCGCGGCTCAGAGGCAGGCTCGATCGCGGGGCGCGGCACCGGTAGCGGCACAGGACCGGCGATGGCAACCGTTTCGTTCTTGCCTTGCGGCGCGGCGGCAGCAGGCGTGCCCGCCTTGGCCGGATCGGTTTGCGGAAACAGTTTTGCGATTTTCTCCGAGGGACGCGGATCCGGTACCGGCAGCCGCGCGCCCCTCACCGAGGGATCGAGGCTCTTCGGCACCAGCATCACAAAGTGCATGGGATGGCGAAGCCGGCCGGAGACGCGGCCGGCTTCCTGCCCGGCACCGAAATAGAGATCCGCACGCGCCGGGCCGATGATGGCCGAGCCGGTGTCCTGCGCGATCATCAGGCGGTGAAACGGCGTCTTCGACCGCTCGGTCTCGATCGGCAGCTCGCCCTCGATGAAGAACGGCGTGCCGTAGACATGCAGCGACTTGTCGACCGCGATCGAGCGTCCCGCCGTCAGCGGAATGCCCTGCGCACCCACCGCCTCGTCCTTGTCGGAGAGGTTGACCTCGCGGAAGAAGATGTAGGCGCGGTTCTGGCGGCGCAGCTCCTTGGCTCCGTCAGGATTCTGCGCCATCCACTCCCTGATCTTCTGCATCGACATCTCCTCTTTCGGAATGATGCCACGCTCGATCAGGATGCGTCCCACCGCTGTGTAGGGATAGCCGTTATAGGCGTCGTAATTGAGCCGAAGCGTCGTGCCGTCCTCGAACTTGATCCGCGCCGAGCCCTGGATCTGCGCGAACAACAGATCGGTCGGATCCTTCAGCCAGGCGACCTCGAGTCCGCGCCCGGCGATCTTGCCGTCCTCGATCTCGCCGCGATCGTAATAGGGCACCAGCTTGCGGCGGCCGATCTTGCGGTAGACCGGGCCCTTGTTGGGCAGGCTGACCGAATCCTGCTTGTAGCCGCGCACGAACAGGTTCGAAGGCCGGCGATAGACCGGGACATTGTAGACGTCGGTCTGCGTGCGCGATCCCTCGAGCACCGGCTCGTAATAGCCGGTGACGAAACCGTCGGGCTCGCCGAGGCGGGAGATGCGCAGCGGTGCGAAATTCTCCTCGAAGAAGGTCTTCGCCTTGGCGTCGTCGGTGAGCTCGAGCGTCTTCGCGACCCGGCAGGGCTCGCCCAGCGATGCTCCCAGCGCCTTTGATTCGGGAGCGCCGGTCTGAGCATTGATCGAGCGGCAGCTGGCGCGAAATGTCTTGTAGGCGGCGAGATGATCGTCGTCGCCCCAGCCCTTCACGTCGGCCCAGGCCAGCGGCAGATATTGCGCGCCTGAGATCTCGAACGGCAGGGGCAGTTGCGGATAGGGCAAGGCCCGCGGCGGGGCGGCGGCTAGTTGCGGGGGGTGGTGATGGTGGCTGCGATAGTGGCGCCGCGCCGCCTCGGCGCCGAGCGAAAACGTCGACAGCAGCACGACGACACCCGCGCAGAACGCCGTCGCGCTGTTCTTGAGAAAAAGCTTAATTCGCGCTTCCGGTGCCAACCAGCTTCCAGTTCGGATCGCGAGAGGTGGTGTCGCGGGCGAAAGTCCAGATATCGGTGATGTCGGCAACCGTGTCGGCGCTGCCGTCGACGATGTTTCCGGCCTTGTCGCGGGTGGCCGAGATCATCTGCGAGACGAAGCGGATCGTGAGCTGGGCGGTGCGGTCGCGCAGCTCGGCACCGACGAGTTCGGCCTTGTCGATCGAGACGAAGCGCGTCTCGGTCTTCTGCTCGTTCTTCTCGCGCTCCTTGATCGCGGCGTCGAAGCTTTCATAGACCTCCGACGACAAGAGATCGCGCAGCGCACGACGATCGCCATTGGCAAAGGCCAGCACGATCATCTCATAGGCGCCGCGGGCGCCCGAGATGAAGTGGCGCGGATCGAAGGTGGAGTCCCTCTCGACGATGGCATCGAGACCCTGGGCGAGTGCGGTGCCCGGTTCAGTCAGACCCTTCCAGCGGTCGCTGGGCGCGGTCGGCTCGGCCGTCGGCGCCAGCGGGGCCTGGTCGATCACCTTGCCCGGCATGGTCACGACGTTCTTGTCCTGGGCACCCCCCAGCGCATTGCGGGCGGCAGTGTGATCGAACGGCGGCCGCTCGTTGCCCGTGCGCTGCCCCAGCACGCTGCGCAGCCTCAGAAAGATGAAGACCGCCAACGCCAGGAAGATGATGGTGTAGATATCCACGTCGTATTCGCTTTCTGGTCTTTGCTCTGGGTCTTCGCTTCGGGGCCGTCGCCGGGAAAATCAATCCGGCCAGTAGACCGTTCCACACTGAAACGGCAAGTCTACATCACCATTTTAGGTCCGCGCGTCTGGTCCGTGGGATGTAGGCACGAAATCTTGCCTGGCCAATGGCGCCTTTTGGCACAGCGGCGAGTGTAGCGCGTTTTATGCTTAAGGGGAAACCCGATCCTGCCCGGAAATCGCGTATCTTCAATCGTTTAAGGCGCGATTTCGGCGAAAGGCCGCCCTGGACGTCATAGTTGCGGGCACGGTCTGGATCCCCCATCCGGGACCGTTCGTCCTTGTGGAACGAGGCGGCCCTATGTTAGCCAACCGCCGCGAAATTCAGCCCCCAATCGGGTAAGGAGACACTTCGATGACCAACGGTAACGGCACCCCTCCCGAGGCGGCCCAGGCTCCCCAGCTCAACGTGCTGGCGCAATACACCAAGGACCTGTCGTTCGAAAATCCGAACGCGCCGAGCTCGCTCCAGCAGCAGGCCCAGCCGCCCCAGATCAACATCCAGATCAATGTCGGCGCCAATAACCTCAGCGAGCAGGAATTCGAGGTGACGCTGACGGTCGAGGGCAAGGCCGAGACCGCGGGCAAGGTGATGTTCTCGTTCGAGCTCGCCTATGCCGGCGTGTTCCGGATCGTCAACGTTCCGAAGGAGAACCTGCACCCGCTGGTCATGATCGAGTGCCCGCGCCTCTTGTTCCCGTTCGCCCGCGAGATCATTGCCACCGCCGTGCGCGATGGCGGGTTCCCGCCGCTGATGCTGGACCCGGTCGATTTCGTCGGTCTCTATCGCCAGAACATGGAGCGGCAAATGGCCGCCCAGGGTGGCCAGACCGGCCAGGCCTGAGCGCAGGCTTAACCAGCCGGAGGGGCGACTGGAGCGGCGAGATACTCGTTCCAGATCGCCTTTTCGCCCATCGTTGCGATGAAGGTCCGATGGGCCTCCCGCTCGGCATCTGAAACCCGCGGCGCGAGCGGCACTGACCGCTGCCGCCGCGGCGCATCGCCGGCGGAACTGATACGAATCTCTTCGCTCTCCGAAGCCAGCAGCAACTGCGACTGCCGCGCCCCGACCAGATCGACATAGACTTCTGCGAGCAGTTCGGCGTCGAGCAACGCGCCGTGCTTGGTGCGGTGTGAATTGTCGATCGAATAGCGCGAGCAGAGATCGTCGAGCCGGTTCGACACGCCGGGATGCTTGCGGCGCGCCAGCAGCAGCGTATCGACCAGCCGCTCGCGCGGGACCGCCGCGCGCTTGATCCTGTCGAGCTCGGCATTGATGAAGCTGATGTCGAACGAGGCGTTGTGGATCACCAGCGGCGCATCGCCGATGAATTCCAGAAACGCGTCGACGACCTCATGGAACAGCGGCTTGGTCGACAGGAATTCGGCCGACAGCCCGTGCACCGCAAAGGCTTCCGCCGGCATGTCCCGCTCGGGGTTGATATAGACGTGATACGTCTGTCCCGTCGGCATGCGGTTGAAGATCTCGACGCAGCCGATTTCGACCAGCCGATCGCCGCGGAGCGGATCGAGGCCGGTGGTTTCGGTGTCGAGGACGATTTCGCGCATGATCGGGGAGCCGTGTGAGACGGCGAATCAGGCTCGCCGCTGCGGCATCTTAACGACCTCGGCCAGGATGTGCTTGATTTGGGCGCGCACCGGCTCAAGTCCGTGTGAGGTATCCACCACGAAATCGGCCCGCTTGCGTTTCTCGGCATCCGGCGTCTGCTTGGCGATGATGGCGTCGAGCTTCGCCTCGTCCATCGTACCGCGCGCCAGCACCCGCTCGCGCTGGAGTTCCGGCGAGGTCGACACCACGACCACCGCGTCGACCCGGTTCTCGCCGCCAGTCTCGAACAGCAGCGGGATGTCCAGCACGACGACCGGCGCCTTGGCGGCCTCGGCGTCGGCGAAGAATTTCTTCCGGGAAGCACCGAGCATCGGATGGACGATCTGCTCGAGCTGCTTGATCGCGGCGGGATCGTGCACCACGCGCGCAGACAGTTTTGGACGATCGACCTTGCCGTTCACGGTGGTGCCGGGGAAGGCGGCCTCGATCGCCGGCGCGGCCTCGCCCTCATAGAGCTGATGCACGGCGGCATCGGCGTCATAGACGGGCACGCCGGCCTCCGCGAACAATTTCGCGGTGGTGGATTTGCCCATCCCGATCGAGCCGGTCAGTCCCAGGATCCGCATCAGCGCCCAGCCATCTCTGTCATTCACACCGCAATTAGCTGCTGGCTCCGCAGGAACGCAAGCAGCGGCAGCAGCGGCAGGCCGAGAATGGTGAAATGGTCGCCCTCGATGCGCTCGAACAGATGGATGCCGAGGCCCTCGAGCTGATAGGCGCCGACGCTTCTGGTCACGGCATCGCCGGCGGCGTCGAGATAGGCCGAGAGTTCGGCGTCGCCCATCTGCCGCATGGTCATGCGCGCCACCGCGACATCCTCGAAAACGATCTTGCCGTCATGGGCCACGGCCACGGCGGAATTCAGCTCGTGGCTGTTGCCGGCGAGATCGTGCAATTGCGCCAGCGCCTGCGGGCGGCCGGCCGGCTTGTTGAAGAGACGGCTCCCGAGGGCCAGCGTCTGGTCGGCGCCGATCACGTAACTTCCAGGACGATCGGCAGAGACCACCTTGGCCTTTTCGCGGGCCAGGAGCAGAGCGATCTCGCGCGGATCGACGAGATTGAAGCTCGCCTGAATGCCGCGCTCGTCGATGTCGGCCGTCACGGCCTCGAATTCGAGCCCGGCATTGGCCAGCAGCATTTTTCGTGCGCTGCTTTGCGAGGCCAGGATCAGCGGAGATGTGCCGCGCCACAGAGCCATCGCGACAACTATTCCAACGGCCGGTTGCGCTGGCGATCGCTGTAGAGCTTCATGATCGCGGCCGCAGTTTCCTCGATCGAGCGCCGCGTAACGTCGAGCAGCGGCCAGTCGTGCTTGGCGCTCAGCTTGCGCGCGAACGCAACCTCCTCGGTGACCGACTGCTTGTCGGTATAGGTGTCGCTGCCGGATTCGGCTCCCATGGAGAGCAGGCGGTTCTGGCGGATCTGGATCAGACGTTCCGGCGTCGCATGCAGGCTCACCACCAGCGGCCGCGTCAGCGTCTCCAGCTGCGCCGGCACGGGAATGCCGGGCACCAGCGGCACGTTCGCGGTGCGGATACCGCGATTGGCGAGATAGATCGATGTCGGCGTCTTCGAGGTGCGGGACACACCGACCAGAACCACGTCGGCTTCGTCGAGACCTTCGACATGCTGACCGTCGTCATGGATCATGGTGTAGTTCAGTGCGTCGATGCGCTTGAAATATTCCGCATTGAGCACGTGCTGGGCGCCGACGCGGCCGGTGGTCGCAGCGCCCAGATAGGCTTCGAACAGCTGCATCACCGGCCCGATGATCGAGAGGCTCGGAACATTGATCTGCTTGCACTTGTCCTCGAGCCTGGCGACCAGATCCTTCTCGAGCAGCGTGAACAGTACGATTCCCGGCGCTTCCTCGATCTCGTCGAGCACCCGGTCGAGCTGCTTCTGGCTCCGCACCAGCGGATAGACATGCTCGACCGGCGTCACGTTCGCATATTGCGCAGCGACGGCGCGCGCGACGGTGATCAGCGTCTCGCCGGTGGAGTCGGAGACCAGGTGCAGATGGAAATAATTGTTCGAGGTCGGCACAAAAACTCTTGGGATGAGGGCGGGGTGGTTTGTGGATTTCTGTGGAGCTTAACCCCTCGGAAAGGGATGTGCGACACCAGGGACGGGACAAGTGCCAATTTTCTTCACACCGCTGCCCGTCAGAACAAGTCCGGCGTCCTGCCGAACGAGAAACGGGATTGCGCGGACAAGCCTCTTGATAAGCTGCCGACAGGCGCACGCAAGCCCTTGAAGGCGGACGACTTATCGGAACAGGCCGGACCCGCGCAGAAAATGTTGATGGATGTGAACAAGCGCGCGCGAAGTGGCGGACGGAATTGCGTGAGTCCAATCCACGGTCACTTAGACTCAAACCTTTAAGAATCTAAGATTCTAGATTTGAGGAAGGCGCTACGGACGGATATGTGTGCAGGGTAAGACCTTAACGAGTTCTTACTATCCCCAGCTCCTTTGGCTGAGCATCAATCCGGACCGCAAAAATGTTCGAAGACGTCTATCTCTGGATCAAGGCGCTGCACGTGATCGCCGTCATCTCCTGGATGGCGGGCATGCTCTATCTGCCGCGGCTGTTCGTCTATCATTGCGACGCCGAGATCGGCTCGAAGCAGTCGGAGACGTTCAAGGTCATGGAGCGCCGGCTGTTCAAGGCGATCATCAACCCGGCCATGATCGTGACCTGGCTGGCCGGTCTGTTTCTCGCCTGGTCCGGCCATTGGTTCACGTTCGGCTGGCTGCACGTAAAACTGGCACTGGTCCTGGCGCTGTCGGCGGTCCACGGCTTTTTTTCCCGCTGGCTGAAGGATTTCGCTGCCGACCGGCGTCCGCGGAGTCAGAAATTCTATCGGATTATCAATGAGGTGCCGACCGTCCTGATGATTTTCATCGTCATCATGGTGATCGTGAAGCCGTTCTAGGCAAGGCGCGCGACGATTAGCTCAGCGCTTCGGCTTGCGGAGAAGGGAGCGATTTTCTATATTATCGATATCCCACCCAACGCAGGCGGATGTGGTTGTGTCTGAGCTTTCCAGAGGCCGGACACCGCATCAGGTTTGAAGCCTCACCGGCACTCTCCTTGCCAGACCTGCGGACCTTATCTTCTCACGTCCGCATTTCAGAGCCTCCTCGCACCCCTTCCAAGGTTACCCTACAGGACCACCCCAATGCGGGAAATCAAACTCCAAGACCTCAAGTCCAAAACCCCGGCCGAGCTTGTCTCGTTCGCGGAAGAGAACGGGGTCGAGAATGCCAGCACCATGCGCAAGCAGGAGCTGTTGTTCGCCATCCTCAAGCAGCTTTCGCTCGCCGAGACCGATATCGTCGGCGAAGGCGTCGTCGAGGTGCTCTCCGACGGTTTCGGCTTCCTCCGCTCGCCCGATGCCAATTATCTGCCGGGCCCTGACGATATCTACGTTTCGCCCTCGCAGATCCGCCGTTTCGGCCTGCGCACCGGTGATACCATCGAAGGCCACATTCGCAGCCCGAAAGAGGGCGAGCGCTACTTTGCGCTGCTGAAGGTCAACACGCTCAATTTCGAGGACCCGGAAAAGGCCAAGCACAAGGTCAATTTCGACAACCTCACGCCGCTGTTTCCGAACCAGCGTTTCCGCATGGAGATCGACGATCCGACGCGGAAAGACCTGTCTGCACGCGTGATCGATATCGTCGCGCCGATCGGCAAGGGCCAGCGCGCGCTGATCGTGGCGCCGCCGCGCACGGGTAAAACCGTGCTGATGCAGAACATCGCGCACTCCATCACCGCCAATCACCCGGACTGCTATCTGATCGTGCTCTTGATCGACGAGCGCCCGGAAGAAGTCACGGACATGCAACGCTCGGTGAAGGGTGAGGTGGTTTCCTCGACCTTCGATGAGCCAGCCGTTCGTCACGTTCAGGTCGCCGAGATGGTGATCGAGAAAGCAAAACGCCTGGTCGAGCACGGCCGCGACGTCGTGATCCTGCTCGATTCGATCACCCGCCTCGGTCGCGCCTACAACACCGTCGTGCCGTCATCCGGCAAGGTGCTGACCGGCGGTGTCGACGCCAACGCGCTGCAGCGCCCGAAGCGCTTCTTCGGTGCCGCCCGCAACATCGAGGAGGGCGGCTCGCTGACCATCATCGCGACCGCGTTGGTCGATACCGGCAGCCGCATGGACGAAGTCATCTTCGAAGAGTTCAAGGGCACCGGTAACTCGGAACTGATCCTGGACCGCAAGGTCTCGGACAAGCGCACCTTCCCGGCGATCGACATCTCCCGCTCCGGCACCCGCAAGGAGGAGCTCATCACCGACCCGCAGGTGCTCAAGAAGATGTACGTGCTCCGCCGCATCCTCAATCCGATGGGCACGATGGACGCGATCGACTTCCTGCTCGACAAGCTGCGCTCGACCAAGAGCAATTCGGAGTTCTTCGACTCCATGAACACCTGAGTGCAGCGCAGCAAAGTTCAGAGGGCGCCTTCGGGCGCCCTCTTGTTTTGCAGGTTTTGCTGCAGCGAACTTGCAGCATGAAGGGTGCCGCTTATCGCAAGCGACCTAGTATTATGTTGATATATCGAAATAATACTTGAATTCGGTTCGATCGAACCTCTCTCCTGAGGAAGCAGCCATGCAGCAAAAGTGCTGCGGGTATATTGCGATGCAACAAGAGTATTGTTGCAAGATTTGCTGCAGCAAAACCCGGTCACGGCCGGGCTGAAAACGGATATTTGCGTTTTCATTGGCAGCCGCACAAATAGGCCATGCATCCGCGAGACCAGACCATCTTTGCGCTGTCATCCGGCCGGGCGCCCAGCGCCATCGCGGTGGTGCGCGTGTCGGGCTCGCAGGCCAGCCTGGTGCTGACGACGCTTGCGGGCCGGCTGCCGGCGCCGCGACAGGCGAGTCGCCGGCTGCTCCGGGACGGCGGGGGTCAGCCGATCGACGATGCGGTCGTGCTCTGGTTTCCGGGGCCGGGCAGCGCGACCGGCGAGGACATCGCCGAATTTCACGTCCATGGCGGGCGGGCGGTGCTGGCGGCGCTCCTCGCCGCTATTTCTGATATTCAGAATACGCGGGCGGCCGAGCCCGGCGAGTTTACCCGGCGCGGCTTCGAGAACGGCAAGCTCGACCTGACCGAGGCCGAGGGCCTTGACGATCTCATCCACGCCGACACCGACCGGCAGCGCCGCCAGGCGCTGCGCCAGTTGCAGGGCCTGCTCGGCGACCGCGCGCGCGACTGGCGCGAGCGCATCATCGAGGCGTCGGCGCTGATCGAGGCCGGCATCGATTTTTCCGATGAAGGCGATGTGCCGGCGGAGCTGAGGGCGCCGGCGGTGAAAGCGATCAGGGCCCTTCACGACGAAATCGCAGAAGTCCTTGCGGCGCAGGGACATTCTGAACGCCTGCGCGACGGCCTCGTGGTTGCCATCGCGGGTGAGCCGAATGTCGGCAAGTCGACGCTGATGAATCATCTCGCGCGCCGCGAGGTCGCGATCGTCTCGCCGCATGCCGGCACCACGCGCGACGTCATCGAGGTGCAGCTCGATCTCGATGGCTATCCCGTCACTGTCATCGACACCGCCGGCATTCGCGAGACCGACGATCCAGTCGAGCAGGAAGGGGTACGTCGCGCGCGGGCGCGAGCCGAGGACGCCGACCTCGTGCTGTGGCTGGTCGAGGGCGGGCGGCCGGTCGATCCGGAGGCGATGCGGTCGCTGAGGAAATCCGAAAACGATCGACCCGGCGGCTCGGTCTGGATCGTGCACAACAAGATCGACCTTGGGGCCGGGGGTGCCGAGCCGGCAGGCGAGTTCGGGATCTCGGCAAGCCGGGGCGACGGCATTCCCGAGCTGGTCGATGCCCTCGTGACATTCGCCGCCGAGTTCTTCGGAACCAGCGAGGGTGCCTTGGTGACCCGGGCCCGCCAGCGCGACCTGTTGCGTCAGGCGTTAGACAGCTTGCGCCGGAGTCTGGAGCTTGTAGAAGAGGGCGAGGAGCTGGCCGCCGAAGAGCTGCGTGCCGCCGCCTATGCCCTGGGCCGGCTCTTGGGCCGGGTTGACGTCGAGGACGTCCTTGGGGCCATCTTCCAGAAATTCTGCATCGGAAAGTAGAGCTAGTTCTTCATTGTAGAACTAGCGCTTGTTCCAGTCCTTGCGTTTCACGTGAAACGCTGAGGAGGTCGCCGTCCTGTTTCACGTGAAACAAATCGCGCCCTCGGTTTCAGGATTGGACGGTGGGCCCCATTCGTGCCATTGCGAGGAGCCCTTGCGACGAAGCAATCCAGACAGCCACTGGGCTGTGCGCTCGCAATAGCGGGTTCGCCGTACGGCACGCCGAGACGTCGCGGCGTAGACCCTAGAGGCCGCGCCCGTTCCTCTTGTTTCACGTGAAACAGCAGCGTCTCCAACGCCCCTTCTACTGTGCATGGGGTTGTTTTCGCCAAAATGCCTCCTCCCGTCGGCCCGCCCCGTTTCACGTGAAACACCGGCTTCCCCGAGTTTCCACTTCCGGCTTTTTCCGCTCTGGGATAGAAGTCCGCTCATGCGAACAGAGCGAGATAGTTTCGACGTCATCGTGATTGGCGGCGGCCACGCCGGCTGTGAAGCCGCGGCTGCCGCTGCCCGGATGGGCGCTGTGACCGCTCTGGTGACGCATCGGTTCTCCACGGTCGGCGCGATGTCGTGCAATCCCGCCATCGGTGGTCTGGGCAAGGGCCATCTGGTCCGCGAGGTCGATGCTCTCGATGGTCTGATGGGCCGAGTCGGCGATGCCGGCGGCATCCAGTTTCGCGTTCTCAATCGCCGCAAGGGCCCCGCTGTCCGCGGTCCGCGGGCCCAGGCGGATCGAAAACTCTATGCGGCGGCGATGCAGGCTGCGATCCGTCAGACCGAGGGCCTTTCCGTCATCGAGGGCGAAGCCGACGAGCTGGTCGTGGTCGAGGGACGTGTCACCGGACTGCGACTGGCCGACGGCCGGGAGCTTCGGGCAGGGGCGGTTGTCGTCACCACCGGGACCTTTCTCCGCGGCCTTATCCATCTCGGTGAGAAGAACTGGCCCGCTGGTAGGGTCGGTGAAGCCCCGGCAATGGGTCTTTCGGCCTCCTTTGAGCGTGCCGGGTTCACCCTTGGACGGCTGAAGACGGGGACTCCGCCACGTCTGGACGGCACCACGATCGACTGGTCAGCGGTCGAAATGCAGCCCGGAGACGAGCCGCCGGAGCCGTTTTCGGTCATGACCGAGCGGATCACCACTCCGCAGATCCAGTGCGGGATCACCCGGACCACGCCCGCGACCCATGAGGTGATCCGGGCCAACGTCCATCGCTCCCCGATGTACTCCGGCCAGATCAAGAGCTCCGGACCGCGCTATTGCCCCTCGATCGAGGACAAGATCGTTCGCTTTGGCGACCGCGACGGCCACCAGATCTTCCTGGAGCCGGAAGGGCTCGACGACAGCACCGTCTATCCCAACGGCATCTCGACCTCGCTGCCGGAGGAGGTCCAGCTCGCGATCCTCGCCAGCATTCCCGGCCTGGAGCGGGTGAAGATGGTTCGCCCCGGCTATGCCATCGAATACGACCACATCGATCCCCGCGAGCTCGATCCGACCCTGCAGACCAAGCGTCTGCGCGGTCTGTTCCTGGCCGGACAGATCAACGGCACCACCGGATATGAGGAAGCCGCCGGGCAGGGCATCGTGGCCGGACTGAACGCGGCACTCTCTGCCAGCGGCGCCGCACTGACGGTGTTCGACCGTGCCGATGGCTATCTCGGCGTGATGATCGACGATCTCGTGACCCGCGGGATCAGCGAGCCCTATCGGATGTTCACCTCCCGCGCCGAGTACCGGCTGACGCTGCGGGCCGACAATGCCGATCAGCGCCTGACCGAGAAGGGCATCGCGCTCGGATGCGTCGGCAGCGCCCGGATCCGGCATCATCGCGCCAAGATGGACGCCCTGAATGCGGCCCGCGCGCTGTCGAAGTCGCTGACCATCACCCCGAACGAGGCGATCAAGCACGGGCTGTCCCTGAACCGGGATGGCCAGCGCCGGTCCGCCTTCGAGCTGATGGCCTATCCGGAGATCGGCTGGAGCCAGGTCCGCGCGATCTGGCCGGAGCTGTCCACGATCGATCCCGTTATCGCCACCCATCTCGAGATCGACGCCAAATACGACGTCTATCTGGAGCGCCAGAGCGCTGACGTCGAAGCCTTCCGGCGCGACGAGGGGATGGTGCTGTCGGAGGTCGACTACCAGCAGGTCCCCGGTCTCTCCGACGAGGTTCGCGCCAAGCTGGAGAAGGCGCGGCCATTCACCGTCGGCCAGGCCGGCCGGATCGACGGCATGACGCCGGCGGCACTTGGTATCCTCGCGGCCTATCTCCGTCGCGAGGCACGGAAGACCTCGAAGGCGATCGCATAGGCGTTTCACGTGAAACAACGCGGGCCGGGCGGCGGCAGATCGTCATCAGGGAAAAGCGCAGTGGGTGAGGGCGCTGGTCGGCGAAGCGAACCGCCGGCCAAACCGAGAATCGACAAGGCCAGCGCCAACGATCAGTCGCTCGACGCGATCATCGCCGCCGACAAGACCAAGGCCTTCAAGCTCGCGCCCGTTTCACGTGAAACCGAGGAGCGGCTTGATCGCTACATCGCGCTGCTGCGGGAGTGGCAGGCCAAGACCAATCTCGTCGCGCCATCGACCCTGCCGCAGCTCTGGACCCGGCACATCGCCGATTCGCTTCAGCTCGTCGATCTCGCGCCGACCGCAAAGCGCTGGGCGGACCTCGGCAGCGGCGGGGGCTTCCCTGGCGTCGTGCTCGCCTGCGCCATGGCGGAGACGCCGGGCGCCAGCGTCCATCTCGTCGAGCGAATCGCCAAGAAGGCCGCCTTCTTGCGCGAAGCGATTCGCATCACCTCATCTCCGGGGGTCGTACATCTCGCTGAGATCGGGGATAATGTGGATAGAATCACCGGCCCCGTCGATTGCGTCACCGCGCGCGCGCTGGCTCCGCTACATCAACTCATCGGCTTTGCGGAGCCGCTGATGCGCCAGGGCGCAAAGGCGTTGTTTCTCAAGGGTCAAGATATAGAGGCTGAATTGACCGAAGCCGCTAAATATTGGAATATTCAGCCGCAGCTCCACCAAAGCCGTACCGGCGACGGTTGGATCGTGGAGCTGGGTGCCGCCGAACGGCGCAGCTGAGGCGTTCAGGGGTAGTGGGGGAATTTCGATGAGCGTGATTGACGAGCCGCAGCAAGACCAGACCGACCAAGAGAAGGCTGAGGTCCCGCATGGCCATCCACGCATCCTCGCGCTGGCGAATCAGAAGGGCGGTGTGGGAAAAACAACCACAGCGATCAATCTCGGCACCGCGCTCGCTGCGATCGGCGAACGCGTCCTGATCGTCGATCTCGATCCGCAGGGCAACGCCTCGACCGGTCTCGGCATCGACCGTCGCAATCGCTCCTGCTCGACCTATGACGTGCTGATCGGTGAAGCCCCTCTGCGTGAAGCGCTGGTCTCGACCGCAGTGCCGCGGCTGCATATCGCACCCTCGACCATGGATCTCTCCGGCCTCGAGCTCGAGCTCGGCACCACGCCCGGCCGCGCCTTCAAGTTGCGCGATGCGATCGGCGCGCTCAACAACAATGTCTCGCCGGACGCCGACTACACCTATGTGCTGATCGACTGCCCGCCCTCGCTCAACCTGCTCACGGTGAACGCGATGGCCGCGTCGGACGCGATCCTTGTGCCGCTGCAGTGCGAGTTCTTCGCGCTCGAAGGTCTGTCGCAATTGCTGCAGACGGTGGAGCAGGTGCGCTCGACGCTGAACCCGAACCTGTCGATCCACGGCATCGTGCTGACCATGTTCGACTCGCGCAATAACCTGTCGAACCAGGTCGTCGCCGACGTCCGCCAGTTCATGGGCGAGAAGGTCTACAAGACCATGATCCCCCGCAACGTGCGCATCTCGGAAGCGCCGTCCTACGGCAAGCCGGTGCTGGTCTACGATCTCAAATGCGTCGGCAGCGAAGCTTATCTGCGGCTCGCCACCGAAGTGATCCAGCGCGAGCGCGAGCTGCGCACGACGCATTGAATCCAGATGATGTCATTCCGGACAATTCGCGGCACGCGAATTGATCCGGAATCCCGAGATTTGAAATTGAACAACGTCGAGATTCCGGGTTCGCGCTTCGCGCGCCCCGGAATGACGGGAACAGAGTAGCAGGAGCGTTCGAGTTGAATCCAAGGGAGCTGGCGATGGCCGACGAAGCGCGTTCGCGACTGGGCCGGGGTCTTGCAAGTCTGATCGGTGACGTCGGCGGCGAGGCCCAGCATGTCGATCGTCCGCGCGCGCAGCGCAAGGTGCCGATCGAATTCATCAAGGCCAATCCGCGCAACCCGCGCCGCACGTTTTCGGATACCGAGCTGAAGGAGCTCTCCGACTCCATCAAGCAGCATGGCGTGATCCAGCCGATCGTGGTGCGTCCGGTGAAGGGCGCGCAGGATCGCTACGAGATCATCGCCGGCGAACGGCGCTGGCGCGCCTCGCAGATGGCGGGTTTCCACGAGGTGCCGATCGTGCCGGTCGACATCAGCGACAGCGACGCGCTGGAGTTCGCGATCGTCGAGAACGTGCAGCGCGAGGACCTCAACCCGATGGAGGAGGCGCAGGGCTATCACGCGCTCGCCAACGAGTTCAAACGCAGCCAGGACGACATCGCAAAGGTCGTCGGCAAGAGCCGCAGCCACGTCGCCAACATGATGCGGCTGACCAAGCTGCCGGCCGAGGTGCAGGCCTTCATCGCGACCGGTGAATTGACGGCGGGCCACGCCCGCGCGCTGATCGGCGTGCCCGATCCGCTCGCCGCCGCCAAGCGCATCGTCGAGGAAGGGCTCAACGTCCGCCAGGCCGAAGCGCTCGCGCATGAAGAGGGCGTGCCGGAGCGCAAGCCGCAGAAGGCGCGCAGCACCGGCGGTAAGGAAAAGGACCCCGACACGATCGATCTGGAAAAGCGCGTCAGCGACGCGCTCGGCCTCAAGGTCACCGTCAATCACCGCGACCCCGGCGGCTCCGTGCAGATCAACTACCGCAACCTCGATCAGCTCGACGAGGTGATGAAGCGGCTGGCCAAGGGCGCGCTGTAACTTTCTCGGTGTCGTCCTGGCGAAAGCCCATGGGCGCTAAAATAGGGTTTGCGCGTTGGATTCGCTTGTGATTCCAAATTGGGATGGCACACGAATCGCTTGTGAACGAGGACTGGGCGCGCGTAGTCGCCCGGCTTGGCGGCGCCGAAGCGCTCAACGTTAGCGCGCGCGAGACGAAGGCGTTTGTCCGCCCGCGGGAGATCAGCAATGCGGTGGATTTGCTGCGCTTGATCCTGGCGTATTGCCTTGGCGAGCGAGGTCTGCGGTTGACGGCGGCATGGGCCGCGTCGGTGGGCCTTGTCGATATCTCCAACGTGGCTCTGTTGTATCGGTTGCGTCAGTGCGGAGATTGGCTGGCGAAGTTGATAGGCCAAGCACTGGCGAGCGGTGCGCCGAAGGCGAGCTACGGCCGCCTGATCCGCATTGTTGACGCCACGACGGTCCCGAAGGCTGGGACGAGCGGCAGGAACAAGAACGCGGTGTGGCGCATACACAGCGCGTTCGATCTTCCGCAGGAGCGCTTTGGTCACTTCGAGCTGACCGATCAGCGAGCGGGCGAGACGCTGGACCGGATACCGGTGATTGCCGGCGAAATCCGTCTTGGCGACCGCGCTTATCTGCAACCGGAGCGCATGGCACGTCTCGTCGATGCCGGCGCGGACTTCGTGATCCGGTCCGGCTGGAAGAGCGCGCGTTGGGTTGATGCCAAAGGTGGTCTGGTCGATCTGACGGCCGAACTGCGCAAGGCTTCGGCATGTGGCCTGATCGATCGACCGATCTGGATAAAACGCAAGTCTGGCGCACCGCTGCTCGCTCTGCGCCTGGTTGCCGTCAGGAAGCCGGCGCAAGCGGCCGCGGTCGCACGACGCAAGGCGCGCCGAACGGCACAAAAGGGAGGCCACCAGCTCTCCAGGCAAACACTTGACGCCGCAGATTGGGTGATCCTGGTGACCTCGCTCGCACCGGAGGACTTCTCAACGAGCGATGTCCTTGCCCTCTATCGGCTGCGATGGCGCATTGAACTCGGCTTCAAGCGGCTCAAGAGTTTGATTGGCCTGAAGGGCCCTCCCGGAACTGACGAGCGGTCCGCCAGGCCCCACATCCTCGCTCATCTGCTGATCATTCTCCTGCTCGAGCCACTCGTCGACGAACTCGAGGACTCTCCCCGCTTGGCCGAGGCCGCCTGACCCGTCCAGGGACCTGGCGTCTGCTCCGCCAACTCGTCGCCTCGCTTCGACAAGCAATCATGCCCCAACCCGCGATTGCTTGCCTGCGCAGACTTCGCTCCACGCTCGGACGGCACCTACACGAACCACCAAGACGAAAACGTCGCTATCAAGCAATGCAACTATTTTAGCGCCCATGGGCGAAAGCCAGGACCCATACCGCGTGATCTTTCGATCGCGGAAGGTCGTCGTACCGAACCACTAATCTTCGCCAAACCCCTCCCTGGGGTAATGGGTCCTGGCTTTCGCCAGGACGACTGCTGAGTGCTTGGCGCGCGTCTGCATCCACCGCGTCATTGCGAGCCACCGGGTCCGCGCGAAGCGCGGCCCGATGACAGGCTCCGCGAAGCAATCCAGAATCTTTCCGCGGAGGGACTTTGGATTGCTTCGCTGCGCTCGCAATTGTGCATGTTCACTAATTCGCTGATTGGATCGCTCCAGCGGAGGAACGATCCGATGCGAGACAACAGCTATGACCGAACGGTTGAGCGCAACTATCTGCACAAGTGGCGTTTTCTGATTTCGGAGTATGAGGCGGTGAAGGCTGGCCGATCGCCGCTGTTCAAGCGGGTCGGCGACTTCTACCGGCACCACGGGACCTGCTCGCAGACGTTCCGCAAATATTACAATCGCTATCTGCAGAGCGGCGAGGACGCGGATCTGCTGCCGCGGCGGCGCGGCCCGAAGTGGCGGGAACGGCGCGAGCCGGAAGGGATCGAGGCGGAGATCGTCGCCCATCGCAAACGGGGGATGAACCGTTATGAGATTCATGCCGTCTTGCGCGAAACGCGCGACACGGTACCTTCGCCGATCACGATCTACCGGGTGCTGAAACACTACCGCCTGAACCGCCGCACGCCGGCGATGCGTGAGGAGAAACGCCGTATTATCAAGGACAAGCTCGGGGAGCTGGGCCACGTCGATCTGCATCAATTGCCGCGCGATATGTTCCTCGCGCCACCCCCGGTCACGGCCTACATCATCAGCCTGATCGACAGCTGCTCGCGTCTGGCCTGGGCCGAGGTCCTGACATCCAAGAAGGCGCTGCCGGTCATGTTCAAGACCCTGAAGATGATCAACACCCTCAACGTCACCTATGGGCTCGTCTTCCAGGAAATCCTGTCCGACAACGGCGCCGAGTTCGCCGCCCGCACCAAGCCGGGCGAGCATCCGTTCGAGGCCATGCTGCTCGAGCTCGGCATCAAACACCGCTACACCAGGCCCTATCGGCCGCAGACCAACGGCAAGGTCGAACGCTTCTGGCGTACCCTCGATGACGACGTCATCGACGGCGCGACCTTCGACAACCTCGACCACTTCGCCAATGAACTGTTCGAGTACCTCGTCTACTACAACAACCACAGACCCCATCAGGCCTTGGCGGGACAAACTCCCAAGGCCTTCGCCGCTACCAAGACCACCGCGATCCAATCAGCGAATTATTGAACATCGACAGCAATGACGGTGGAGGGACTTCAGCCCCGCCGCTTCGCATTCGCCGCGATGGCCATCAGCGTGCGCTGGGCGATGGCGGCGGCTAGCGTCGATTGCTTGCGGGTCTCGAGCGCGGCGGTCGCGAGCTGCTCGATGATGGCGGCGAGCCGCGCCACGCTGAAATTGCGCAGCGCGGTTTCGACCATCGGCTTTCGTGAAAAATGCAGCCGCGGAAAGCCGCCGTCTAGCACGGCGGACGCAGGCTGACCGTCGGCGATCGCGAGCGCTGATTTGTGCAGCCACGCGGCCTGGCGCTGTGCGGCGGAGATGATCACGCCGGGATAGGTACCGGCGATCATGGCCTTTGCAAATTCGGTCTCGACGATGTCGGGCCGGCCGGCAAAGGCGCCGTCCACGATCGGATCGAGCTTCAGCTCGGACGCATCGGCAACGACGGACATGACGTCATCCAGCGTGATCTCGCCTTTGCCATGTGCGTAGAGCGTGAGCTTGCGCAGCTCGTTGCGCGAGGCCTGGCGGTCGCCGCCGAGGAACGACATCAGCGCCGCGCGGGCATCCTGCGCGATGCGTAAGTTCGCGATGCGGAGCTCGTCCTCCATCAGCTTGGCGAGGTCGCGCTCGGTGTCGGGATAGCAGCCGATCGCGACTGCCGTCTTGGCCTTCTCGCAGGCCTTGCGCAGCGGCGATTCCGGGCGCAGCTCGCCGGCCTCGATCACGATGCGGCAATCCTTCACGCTCATCTCGGCCAGCGTGTCGATGCCGCCGGCAAAGCTGCGCGGGCCGGCGCGAACGCGGATGGCGCGGCGGCCGCCGAACAGCGGCACCGTCATGGCTTCGTCGACGAGCCGCGACGGCTCGGCGGAGAGTTCGTCGCCGTCGAGCTTCACCAGCGAGAAGGGATCGTTGGGATCGTCGACCGCCGAGGCGATCAGCGCGTCGGCGCGTTCGCGTACGAGGCCGGCGTCGGGTCCGTAGAGCAGGATAATGGGGCGGCCCGCATCGGGACGGGCGAGGAAGGCGTCGATCTCTTTTCCGCGCAGCGCGACCATTGGGCCCAATTGTCATTCCGGGGCGCGCGAAGCGCGAACCCGGAATCCAGAGGTTGGGGATCGAGATTCCGGGTTCACGCTACGCGTGCCCCGGAATGACGGGGGATGACTTAAGTGCCCGCGGTGAAGAACGCGGCGAGCCGGGTATTGATGTTCTCTGCGATCTCGTTGGCGGCACGATCCTCGGCATCGCGAACGGCGCGGTTGCGCGAGAAGCGCTGGTAGGAGCCGGGCATGTCGTAGGACACGCGCGAGAACGTGGTGCCGGTCATGACCGACTTGCCGCTGACGATCTCGACCAAATTGTACTGGCAGTCGATGCCGTAATTCTCACTGCTCGGCAGACCCGTGTTGGGATCCACGATCAGGGACGAGCGGCTGGAGATGAAGCGGATGTCCAGGCGGTGGGTTGGCGGCATGCCCGTCGCCGAGCCGTAAAGCTTGAAGGCCAGGGCATTGCGGACCTCGACGCCGACACGGGCCTCGCGGGAGGCGTTGGGCTTGTTGATGGGCGGCAGCTCGACCCCCATCAGCTTCTCGCGCAGGCCAGGGGTGCCGTCGCCGCGGTCGGCATACATCGGCTGGAAGCAGCCAGCCGTCAGCGCCGCCAGTGCGGCGACTGCCAGCAGGCGGGCTGCGATGCGGATCCTAGCCGACAACATTCACGATCCTCTTGGGGACGATGATCACCTTGCGGACGGGCTTGCCGTCCAGGGCCAGCTTTACCGCATCGAGGGCCAAAACGGCAGCCTCGATTTCCGGATTCTGGGCCGCTGTTGCAACTGTGACCTCACCCCGCTTCTTGCCGTTGACCTGAACCACCAGGGTCACGCTGTCTTCAACCAGCAAATCGCGTTCGATTTGGGGCCAAGTGGCCTCCGAAACCAGCCCCTTCTGGCCGAGAACCTGCCAGCACTCCTCGGCCAGGTGCGGCATCATCGGGGAGAACAGCTGGACCAGGATCTGGCCGGCCTCGCGGATCGCCCAGGCCAAATCTGGCGCCAGGTCGGCGGCCGGCTGGCCGGGACGCTGGAGCACTTCCGAGAAGGCGTTGGCGAATTCGCGGATATGGGCGAGGCAGACGTTGAAGTGCAGCCGCTCGATCCCAGTGGTGACCTTGTCCAGCGCGCCATGGGCGGCCTTGCGCAGGGCGGTCGCATCCGGGCCGAAGCTGGCGGGCCGGGCTGTCGGCGCGCCCTTGCCGAGCTCCACGGAGTCGTTCACCAGCCGCCACAGCCGCTGCACGAAGCGCGAGGCGCCCTGGACGCGCTCGTCGCTCCAGATCACGTCGCGGTCGGGCGGAGAGTCCGACAGCATGAACCAGCGGGCGACGTCGGCGCCGTAGGTCGCGATGATGTCGTCGGGGTCGACCGTGTTCTTCTTCGACTTCGACATCTTCTCGATCGGGCCGATCTGGACGTCTTCGCCCGACGACAGCAGCGTCGCGCGGCGGCCGTTGCCACCGACCTCGATCTTCACCTCGGCCGGCTGCACATAGGTGCCGTCGGCCTTCTGGTAGGTCTCGTGCACCACCATGCCTTGCGTGAACATGCCGGCGAACGGCTCGTCCAGCGCAATGTGCCCGGTCGCCTTCATCGCGCGGGTGAAGAAGCGGCTGTAGAGCAGATGCAGGATCGCGTGCTCGACGCCGCCGATATATTGGTCGACCGGCAGCATCCGGTTGGCCACGGCAGGGGTCGTCGGCGAATTCTCGTTCCAGGGATCGGTGAAGCGCGCAAAGTACCAGGACGAGTCCACGAAGGTGTCCATGGTGTCGGTTTCGCGCTGGGCCTTGCCGCCGCATTGCGGGCAGGTGACGTACTTCCAGGTCGGGTGATGGTCGAGCGCGTTGCCCGGCTTGTCGAAGGTCGCATCGTCAGGCAGCTTTACCGGCAGGTCGGCATCCGGCACCGGTACGACATCGCATTTCGGGCAATGGATCACGGGTATCGGGCAGCCCCAGTAGCGCTGGCGCGAAATGCCCCAGTCGCGCAGGCGGAAATTCACCTGTCGCTCGCCGACCGGCGCGTTGCCGCGCAGCTCGCCCTCGAGACGCTTCGCCACCTCTTCCTTGGCCTGATCGATCGTCATGCCGTCGAGGAAGCGGGAATTGATCATGCGGCCGTCACCGTCATAGGCGGTGTCGGTGATGATGAATGTTTTGGGATCCTGCCCTTCCGGGCACACCACCGGCGTGTTGCCGAGATTGTACTTGTTGACGAAGTCGAGGTCGCGCTGGTCGTGTGCGGGGCAGCCGAAGATGGCGCCGGTGCCGTATTCCATCAGCACGAAATTGGCGACATAGACCGGCAGCTTCCAGCTCGGGTCGAACGGGTGCACCGCGCGGATGCCGGTGTCGAAACCCTGCTTCTCCGCAGTGTCGATGATCTCCTGCGCAGTGCCGATCTTCTTGATCTCGGCGATGAACTCCGCGAGTTTCGGGTTCTTGGCGGCGGCGGCCTGGGCCAGCGGATGATCCGCCGAGATCGCCATGAACTTCGCGCCGAACAGCGTGTCGGGGCGCGTCGTGAAGATCTTCAGCTCGCTCTCGCCGGCCGGCGTCGTCGCCGCATCCAGCGCGAAGCGGACCAGCAGGCCTTCGGAGCGGCCGATCCAGTTGCGCTGCATCAGCCGCACCTTGTCGGGCCAGCGATCCAGCCCGTCCAGTGCAGCCAGCAGCTCCTGCGAGTACTTCGTGATCTTGAAGACCCACTGGCTCATCTCGCGCTGTTCGACCACAGCACCCGAACGCCAGCCGCGGCCATCGATCACCTGCTCGTTGGCGAGCACGGTCATGTCGACGGGGTCCCAGTTCACCTTGCGCTTCTCGCGCTCGGCAAGGCCCGCGCGCAGGAAGTCCAGGAACATCTTCTGCTGATGCCTGTAATAGGAGGGATCGCAGGTGGCGATCTCCCGGGACCAGTCCAACGACAGCCCGATCGAGCGGAGCTGCTTCTTCATCGCGGCGATGTTGTCGTAGGTCCAGGCCTTCGGCGCGACCTTGCGCTCGATGGCGGCATTCTCGGCCGGCAGGCCGAAAGCGTCCCAGCCCATCGGATGCAGCACGTTGAACCCCTTGGCGCGCATGAAGCGAGCCAGCACGTCGCCGAGCGTGTAGTTGCGGACATGGCCGATATGGATGCGCCCGGACGGGTAGGGGAACATCTCGAGCACATAGTATTTCGGCCGCGGATCGTCGTTCTTCGAGACGAAGATCGCCTGCTGGTCCCAGGCAGCCTGCCAGCGCGGTTCGGAATCGCGGGCGTTATAGCGTTCGGAGGTCATGGAATCGTTGGGTTTTTCTTGGGTTCGGCCGTCTAAAGACGGCGGACTAGGCCATAGAAGCCCTCGGGGGGTCAATGGGTTGCCGCACCTTGGGAACCTCTGGCCTTGCTCCGCAGAACTACCTAGGCCGCTGTTGGGGTGTGATTAAGGGGTCGATGCGAGGTTGCGGCTGGCCAGGACCCCAAAATACTTGCGATGGACGCCAGCTTCGACGATCCCGACTACGATTGTGCCGCGTCCATCGCCGGACGGGCAATGCGGAGCATGGCCGAGCAGCGGATTGCGCCGACGCCGATCAATTTTGCCGTCTGGTACCAGTATTTCGCAGGCAGCCATGACGATTTGCGCAACGCCATCGATCTTCTGATCGACCACAACCGTCCCTTCGACGCCCGGACCAATCAGAACCTGTTCGAGACCTATGTCGCGCCGCAGGTGAGTGCCGTCGTCGACACCTCCGAGCGACTGCACGCCGTGATGGGTGCGGCGAAGGAGTTCCTGGCGACCGCGATCGCCGACAACCATTCGCAGATGCAGGCCATCAGCGAGGTCGCCGACCAGGGCAAGGCCGGCGTCGACCCGAAGGCGCTGGTCGCCCAGCTCATGAACGAGCTGGCCCGCGCGGCCACGAGGGCGACGCGTCTGGAGGCGGGCTTTGCCGAAAAGGCCCGCGAGCTCGATGTGATCCGCGCCTCGCTCTCCAAGTCCGAGGAGCGCGCGCGGACCGACACGCTGACGGGCCTCGCCAACCGTCGGGCGCTCGACGAATTCCTGCGCAAGGCGCAAGTCACGGCGGACTGGGGCGAGCCGCTCAGCGTGCTCTTGCTCGACATCGACCACTTCAAGACCTTCAACGACGATTTCGGCCATGGCGTCGGCGACCAGGTGCTGCGCCTCATCGCAAAAGTGCTGCGCGAGAAGGTGCGCGATCAGGATCTGCCGGCCCGCTACGGCGGCGAGGAGCTGATCGCGGTGCTGCCGGACGCCGATCTCGCCACCTGTGCCGAGATCGCCGAGCGCATCAGGCGCGCGATCGCCGAATGCAGGATCACCCGCCGCTCGACCGGCGAGGTCCTGCCCAACATCAGCGTATCGATCGGCGCGGCGCAGTATCGTTCCGGCGAAGCCATCGCCGATCTCATCGAGCGCTGCGACCGCGCGCTCTACCTCGCCAAGGGCGGCGGCCGCAATCGCGTGGTGACCGAGATCGAGCTCGATCGCGCCGGGGCTGCGGGGTAGCTAGCCGCAATGAAGGTGCGCTCCCTCGCCCCGTTCTTACGGGGCCGCGACGAGCTTCGCTCGCGCTGAGAGGGTTGGGGTGAGGGGCTGCTTCCGCAATCACGGTGAGAGTTGGACTCGCGGAGAGTCCCCCTCACCCGGATTGCATCTCCGATGCAATCCGACCTCTCCCCGCAAGCGGGGCGAGGTGAAGAGAGTTATCCGCGCGGGCTAGGCGCTCGCCGCCATCATCATCGCAGCCGTGCCGGTCTCGATCGCCTGCACGCCGTGCTCGACGACGTTGTTGCGGCCGCGATGCTTGGCGGCGTAGAGCGCGGCGTCGGCGGCTTCGATGAGGTCGCCAGGACGCAAGGCCTCGTTGGGCTTCGTCGCGGCGACGCCGATCGAGACGGTGACGATCATGTGGGCGGAGGTGATGTGCGGCAGGCACAGCTTCAGCACGGCCGCGCGCACCTGCTCGCCGATCTCGACGGCGCGGTTCACATCGGTGTTCGGCAAGAGCAGGCAGAACTCTTCGCCGCCATAGCGCGCAGCAAAGCCCATGGTGTCAGCGGCAATGCCCGACAGCGACTCGCCGAGCCGCGTCAGGCAGGAATCGCCTTCGAGATGGCCGTAGGTGTCGTTGAACAGCTTGAAATGGTCGACGTCGATCATCAGCAGTGCGAGGTCGCTGCCATATTGCTGCGCGCGCATCCATTCGAAATCGAGCCGGCTCTGGAAGCCGCGACGGTTGGCAAGGCCCGACAGCATGTCGATCGAGGCCATCACCGTCAGGCGGTCGTTGCTCGCGATCAGCTCGCGCTCGCGCTGGCTGAGTTGCGCGGCCATCGCGTTGAAGGCGCGGGCCAGCGGCACGAACTCGGCCGGCAGGCGATTGCGCGCGGCGCGCGCCGACAGGTCGCCCTCGCCGAGGCGCTTGGCCATGTCGGCGAGCATCTCGATCGGCTTGATCACGAGTTTCTCGGCGGCGATCAGCGCGCCGAGCAGGACGAACACGACGACGAAAGCGAGCTGGAGATAGGCGGTGCGGATGTCGCGGCTCACCGCCGCGGACACCTTGTCCTCGTCGATGCTGGCGATCAGGCGGGCATTGGTGCCGGCGATGCGGATGTAGCTGACCGCGCGGCGGGAGCCGTCGGCGGCGAGGAACGAGAGCGAGCCTTCGTCCTGGTCCGACCGCAGCGCCTTGTCGGCGATCGCGGACATCAGCGGCATGTTGTCGAGCGGACGGCCGACCGAGCTGTGCTGGTCGGCGGGAGCTGCCAGCACGGTGCCGGCGCTGTCGACCAGCACGGCGGTGATGCCGGCGCGGCCGCCGAGATTGCTCATGACCTTCGACATCCAGTCGAGGTTGACCGTCGCCAGCACGACGGCATCGGCGACGCCGCTGAACGCGGACACGGGGTAGACCGCCATGACCGTCGGCGACGGCACCGGCCGCGACAGGATGAAATCGCTCAGCACGAAACGGCCGGTTTCCTGCGCCTGCTGGAAGTAGGGCCGGTCACTGAGATCGAGGCCGACATACATGTTGTTGGTGGCGCACTGAATGCGTCCGTCCTGGCCCGCGATCAGAAGCGTGCGGATCCAGGGAAGATTGGAGGGCAGGCTCGCGCGCAGCACGTCGCAACTCTTGCTGATGCCGCCGGCGGAGGCGCGGATGAAGGCTTCCGATTTCAGGATGGTCTCGACCGACGAGATCACCTCGCGCTGCGCATCGGCGCTGTGCCGTGCGACGGTGGTGAACTCGGCTGCGGCCTGCGCGATCTGCCGCGTGCGCGTGTCTTCGAGCGAACGGATACGCTCGAGCATCAACGGCGCCACCAGAATGACCGCAAGCAACGCAAGCCGGGCCCGGATTCCGAGAACCTGCTTGAGTTTCGCTCGTTTGCGGTTGAAACTGACGCTTGCCATCTTCGCTGCCCACCCCGCGGGCTAAGGTAAAGCGAAGGGTTCAAAAACTCTTTCTTGAACTCGGTAAAATTGGACTTACCTCCGTTACGATCACGGCCAATCCAACGTCATGACAGAAAACAACGCCGCGCCGATAACCGGCCATTCACCAAACGCACTCGCTTCCGTCGAAGCCGAAATTGCACGCGCCTGCAAGGATGCGCGGCGCGATCGCGCCTCCGTCACGCTGATCGCGGTGTCCAAGACGTTCGCCGCGGATGCAATTACCCCGGTTATCGCCGCCGGACAGCGCGTATTCGGCGAGAATCGGGTGCAGGAGGCCAAAGGCAAGTGGCCGGCGTTAACGACTGTTTACCCCGACATCGCGCTGCATCTGATCGGGCCGCTGCAATCCAACAAGGCCAAAGAGGCGGTCGCGCTGTTCGACGCCATCCATTCGGTTGACCGTCCGAGCATTTGCCAGGCGTTAGCCAAGGAAATCGAATCCCAGAAAAAGCACCCGCAGCTGTTCGTCCAGATCAACACCGGCGAGGAGCCGCAGAAGGCCGGCGTCGCGCCCGGCGAGGCCGATGCCTTCCTCGCAAGCTGCCGCGATACCTATGGGCTGACGATCTCCGGACTGATGTGCATCCCCCCGGTCGATGAGCCGCCGGCCGCGCATTTCGCGCTGACTGCCAAGATCGCGGAGCGCAACGGCTTGAAGAATCTCTCGATGGGCATGAGCGCCGATTTCGCGACCGCGATCATGCTGGGCGCCACCCATGTGCGCGTCGGGAGCGCGATCTTCGGGCATCGATAGTTATCGGCGAATCTATTTTTGGTCGTCCTGGCGAAAGCCAGGACCCATTACCCCGATAGCCTGTTTGGCGAAGACCGCGGCAACGACCATCCTGCCCCTTGCGTAGATCACGCGGTATGGGTCCTGGCTTTCGCCAGGACGACCAAGGGGGCGGCCTACGCGAACCCCACCGACACCTTCCCGAGCACACCAAAATCCGCCGCGAAATGATCGCCGGCCTGGATCGGCAGCGGCGGATGGCACGTGCCTGTCGTCACCACCTCCCCTGCCCGCAAGGTGAGGCCGAGCCCGCGCAATTCATTGGCAAGCCAGGCGAGCGCTGCGCGGGGATCGCCGAGCACGTTCTTGCCATGGCCGACATAGCGTTCGCCGCGCAGCGTGATCTGCGGCCGCTCCTCGACGAGATCCATCGCGCGCCAATCCGCGGACGTCGCCGCGCCCAGCACGAACAGATGCGCACAGGCATTGTCGGCGATCAGTTGCGCCTCGCCCGCGCCGGCGAAATCGACAAAGCGCGAATCGGGAATCTCGATCGCGGGATGGAAGCTGTCGACGGCAGCCAGAACCTCGTCGACCGTGTACGGCGCCGCGCGCGGCGGCAGATCGCGCCCCATGCGGAAGGCGAATTCCGGCTCGCCGACGCGCATCTCATTGCCCTTCATCGACGCAGTGCCGCCATCGGCGATCACGGTGTCGCTCATGATGCGACCGGCCAGCGGTCCCGCGACATTGATATGCTTCTGCCCTGATACGCTCGTGGCCGCGATCTTCCAGCCGAACAATTTTCCACGCGACAGCGCTTCGAGCCCGGCCTGAACGGCGTAGCCCTCAGTGCGGCTCTGCGGCCGCAACCGCGCCTCCAGCGCATCGAGCTTGGTGCCGTCGCGCCAATGTTGAAAGAGGACGCGCGATGCCGCAGCAATCTGATCCTTGTCGAGCATGTGCCCTCACCCGATGATGATTCTTGTTCTTGGTCCCAGCCGTCGCAGCAATTGCAGCATCGCGGATTTGGTCATGGAGACGCAGCCCGCGGTCGGGCCGAAATTGTCGCGGGCCAGATGCAGGAACACGGCGCTGCCGCGGCCGGCGATGCGCGGGCGCGTGTTGTGGTCGATCTCGATGATGAAGTCATAGAGATGGTCGGCGCGCTTGAGCCGGTCACCGCCCTGCCCCTCGCCGAGCCGGATTCCCTGGTTGTAGTGACGATCCCTGGGATCCTCGCACCAGGCGTCCTCGCCGGTGATGATCCGCGCGGGCAGGAAAGTCTGCGGACGGCTGTGCCGGTCGCCGCGCCACCACAGGCGCCTGGGACGGAAGCTGCCCATCGGGGTACCGCCGTCGCCCTCGCGCTTGTTGGCGAGAATGCCGCCCCGGCCCAGGGCCACCGGAATCGTCAGGTGTCCGGCCGTCAGCCAGCCCCGGCGCGGATTACCGGCGGCAGGCTTAACGCGGATCGCGGACAGCGGTCCGAAGCTTCGATTTCTGGTGTAAGTAGCTGAAGCGACGTTGTTTTTCATGTGTACGTGCGATGTCGAATTCATTACAGGACATTCATCAAAGCGCCCTGCTATTCTGGGTTAGAGTGGTTCTGGCTTGAGAATCGGTAACAGCCCACTACTTCAACACGAACAACAATAACAACGGCGACCCCTAAACTTCCCCTCGCGGCCGGGCGCGGCATGCATGCGCGCCGAGCCGGACTCCAAAAGGATGATACCCCATGGCCAATGCCCGCAAGATCCTGATCGTGGATGACGATACCGATCTGCGCGATACGTTGGTGGAGCAATTATCGCTGCACGAAGAATTCGAAGCCTCCGCCGTCGATACCGGTGCCAAGGGTGCGAGCGCCGCAAAGGCCAATTCGCCCGATCTCGTTCTGATGGATGTCGGCCTGCCCGACACCGATGGCCGCGAAGTTGTCCGCTCGCTGCGCAAGGGCGGCTTCAAGGCGCCGATCATCATGCTGACCGGGCATGACACCGATTCCGATACGATTTTGGGCCTGGAATCCGGCGCCAACGACTATGTCGCAAAACCTTTCCGCTTCGCCGTGCTGCTCGCCCGTATCCGCGCCCAGCTCCGCCAGCACGAGGCCAGCGAGGACGCGGTGTTCTCGGTCGGCCCCTACTCCTTCCGCCCGGGCTCGAAGATGCTGACCGCGGCCAATGCGCGCAAGGTGCGGCTCACCGAGAAGGAAACCGCCATCCTCCGCTTCCTCTACCGCGCCGGCCAGATGCCGGTGTCGCGCGAGACCCTGCTCCAGGAGGTCTGGGGCTACAATTCCGGGGTCACCACCCACACGCTGGAAACCCACATCTACCGCCTCCGCCAGAAGATCGAGAAGGATGCCGCCAACCCCGAGATCCTGGTGACGGAAGCCGGTGGCTACAAGCTGGTGCCGTGATACGCTTCAGGGGCGTGCGAATCGTTTTTAGATCGCATGCCTTTGAGCCTCGGACCTGAATGTCAATCGACGACGACGTAGCGCTTCTCGAGCGAGTCCCGACACTGCGCCTGTTGGGAGACGCCTCGTTGCGCATGCTGGCGATCGGCTCCGAGCAGCGTGACTTCGTCCGCGGCGACGTCCTGTTCAATCTCGGCGACGACGCCGATGCCGGCTACGTGGTCCAGCGCGGCGCCTTCCGGGTCGAGGACGGCGCCGGTGCCGAGATGATCGCAGGTCCCGGCGCACTGATCGGCGAGCTTGCGCTGGTGGTGCCGATGAAGCGGCCGTCGAGCGCGATCGCGCTGGAGCACTCCTCCGTCATCCGCGTCGCGCGCAGCCTGTTCCAGCGCGTGCTCGAAAGCGACCCCGCCGCCGCCGTGCGCCTGCGCGACGAATTCGCGGTGCGTTCCAGCCAGATCGCCAGCGATATTTTGATGGCGGGCGCGAAGCTGACGAACTGACGTCGTCCTGGCGAACGCCAGGACCCATTAACCCAAAAGTTCGTGGCTTGGTGCGATTGCCGACGCCCTCGCGCAACAACGAAGGCCGGTGGTAATGGGCCCTGGCTTTCGCCAGGGCGACGATCATAGATCCAGCGTCACCGTGACAGGCACGTGGTCCGACGGCCGCTCCCAGCTCCGCGCATCGCGCAGAATCCTGAAATCCTGCACCGCATCCTTCAGTGCGCGCGAGACCCAGATGTGGTCGAGCCTGCGGCCGCGGTCGCCGACGGTCCAGTCGGCGGAGCGGTAGCTCCACCACGTATAGACCTTCTCCGACATCGGGATGCGCTCGCGCGCGACGTCGATCCATTCGCCGGCGGCGAGCGCCGCCGTGAGCTTCTCGGTTTCGACCGGCGTGTGCGAGACCACTTTCAGCAGCTGCTTGTGCGACCATACGTCGTTCTCGTGCGGGGCGACGTTGAGATCGCCGACCAGGACATGACGATCCTCGCCGCGCGGATGCAGCGGCTCGCACGCCGTCATCTCGTCGAGGAAGCGGAGCTTGTGGTCGAACTTCTCGTTCAGCGCGGGATCGGGAATGTCGCCGCCGGCCGGCACGTAGAAATTATGCAGCACCAGCGGTTTTGCGATGCCTGCCTTCTCGCCGAACGAGACCGAGATGTGGCGCGAATCCACCTTGTCGCAGAAGGTGCGGATGTCCTTCGACTCGAACGGAATCTTCGAGACGATGGCGACACCGTGATAGCCCTTCTGCCCGTTCAGCGCGACGTGCTCGTAGCCGAGCCGCTTGAAGCGCTTCAGCGGAAAGGCGTCGTCGATGCACTTGGTCTCCTGCAGGCACAGCACCTCCGGCCGCGCGCTCTTGAGGAATTTCGCGACCAGATCGATGCGTAGCCGCACCGAATTGATGTTCCAGGTTGTCAGGGAAAGACGCATGGGAATTGCGTCTTAGCAAGCTCTCGTAGGGTGGGCAAAGGCGCAAAGCGCCGTGCCCACCGTCTTTTCGAGTTCGAGATGTGAGGGTCTGGGCGTGCTCTCGTAGGGTGGGCAAAGCGAAGCGTGCCCACGTGCCGATCGCGACGGGGAAAGGTGGTGGGCACGGCGCAAGAGCGCCTTTGCCCACCCTACGAGAGCACGGCGTTTATCCCGGCGACGGGCCGTAGTTCGTGAAATCGATCTTGAACATGCTCGGATCGAGCTTCTTGCTCGTGTCCAGATTATAGACCGCGAATGTCGTGTCGTAGCCTTGCGGATCGGTCACCGTCCATTGCTTCAACTGGCCGTCCTTGGCGCCGAGCATCAGCAGCAGGCGGCTGGTGCCGACCAGCGCCTGCTTCTCCTCGATGGTGACGCTGATGAAGAGGTCGTCGGCAGTGACGCTTATGACGTTGGTGTCCTTCATCAGGTCGATACGGTCGGACAAGAGGAAGCGCAGCGGAGTCTGCGACAGCGGATAGACGTCCTGGGTCGCGAGCTTGCGGTCGCGCACTACCAGCGACGATCCATCGGCGACGATGTCGATCGGGCTTGGCGCGTCATATTCGACGCGCATTTTGCCGGGCTTCTGAATATAGAAATCGCCCTGCGTCTTGCTGCCGTCGGGGCCGACCTGGACGAAATTTCCGACCAGCGTCTGAAGCGAGGACAGATAGGCGCTGACCTTGGCGGCCTGCGCCTTCTGGTTGGCATCGAAGGTCTGGAAGATGCTGCTCGGCACGTTGCGGCGCGGATCCGGGATGATCGGGTTCGGCGGCGCCTGCGTCGCGCCGGTCACCGCGGGGCCACCCGCGGCCGGACCACCATCACGGCCCTTCGGCGCGGGCTTCGGTACCGGCACGGTCTGCGCGAACGACGTTGCGGTCACCATCGCGGCGGTGACGAGAAGCACGCCGGCCATGCGCGCGCTTCGCGCGGCGATGGTGGCAGCGAATCGAATGTCCGGATGTCTGTTCAACGCGTCGTCCTGTGTGGCTGGGCGCCCTTTTACCGTGATTTCGGGCAAAAGCAGATATCGATTTTGCGTGAAATGTTGTTCAGAGGCCCCCTCGCCTCACATATGGCTGTCTTCTTCCTCGACCAGAATCTCGCGCTTGCCGGCGTGGTTGGCGGGGCCGACGATGCCCTCCAGTTCCATGCGCTCCATCAGCGATGCGGCGCGGTTATAGCCGATTTGCAGGCGGCGCTGGATGTAGCTGGTCGAGGCCTTGCGGTCGCGTTTGACGATCGCAACCGCCTGCGCGAACAGATCGCCGCCGCCATCGGCACCCATGCCGGTGGCGTCGAACACCGCTCCGTCCTCATCCTCGGTCGGCTCTTCGGCGGTAACCGCTTCGAGATATTCCGGCTGGCCCTGCGTCTTGAGGTGACGCACCACCTTCTCGACTTCCTCGTCGGAGGCAAAAGGTCCGTGCACGCGGCTGATGCGGCCGCCGCCAGCCATGTAGAGCATGTCGCCCTGGCCGAGCAGCTGCTCGGCGCCCATCTCGCCGAGGATGGTGCGGCTGTCGATCTTGGACGTGACCTGGAAGGCGATGCGGGTCGGGAAGTTGGCCTTGATGGTGCCGGTGATGACGTCCACCGACGGACGCTGCGTCGCCAGGATCACGTGCAGACCGGCGGCGCGCGCCATTTGCGCGAGGCGCTGCACCGCGCCCTCGATGTCCTTGCCGGCGACCATCATCAGATCGGCCATTTCGTCGACGATGATGACGATGTAGGGCAGCGGGTCGAGCGAGAGTTTTTCTTCCTCGTAGATCGCCTTGCCGGTCTCCTTGTCGAAGCCGGTATGCACCGTGCGCGTCGGCTCCTCGCCCTTGGCCTTCAGTTCGAGCAGGCGCGTATTGTAGCCGTCGATGTTGCGCACACCGAGCTTGGCCATGTTCTTGTAGCGCTCTTCCATCTCGCGCACGGCCCATTTCAGCGCGACCACCGCCTTCTTCGGGTCGGTCACGACGGGCGTGAGCAGATGGGGAATGCCGTCATAGACGGAGAGTTCGAGCATCTTCGGATCGACCATGATCAGCCTGCATTGGTCGGGGCGCAGCCGGTAGACCAGGCTGAGGATCATGGTGTTGATCGCGACCGACTTACCGGAGCCGGTGGTACCGGCAATCAGCATGTGCGGCGTGCGCGCGAGGTCGATGATAACAGGATCGCCGCCGATGGTCTTGCCGAGGCACAGCGGCAGTTTTGCGACCGTGTCGGTCGCCTCTTTCGCGACGAGCAATTCGCGCAGGTAAACTTTTTCGCGATGCGCGTTCGGCAGCTCGATGCCGATCGCATTGCGGCCGGGCACGACGGCGACGCGCGCCGACAGCGCGCTCATCGAGCGGGCGATGTCGTCGGCAAGGCCGATCACGCGCGAGGACTTGATGCCGGGCGCCGGCTCCAGCTCGTACAGCGTGACGACAGGGCCCGGATTGGCCTTCACGATCTCGCCGCGCACGCCGAAATCCTGCAGCACCCCTTCGAGCGAGCGCGAATTGGTCTCCAGCTCGGCCTTGCTGAGCGGCTGGCGATCGCCGGCCTTCGGCGCGGCCAGCATGGAGACGGACGGAAGATCGAACTTGTCGGAGGATTTCTTGGCCGCAGCCTTCGGCGCCGCCTTCTTGCGCGGGGCGCGCGCGGCCGGCTCCTCCTCTTCCTCCTCCTCGTCTTCGGCTTCCTCGTGCTCCTCCTCGTAGTCCTCGTCCTCGGCCTGCGGCGAGATCGAGGGCGCGGCGCGGCCGCCGCCGCCGAGATTCGGCTCCTGGCGGCTGAACGCAACCGCCTTGGTCTTCGGTCCGCTCGAGACCAGCGAGCGGTAAGCAGCGCCAAGCAGCCAGATCAGCCTTGCCTTCGTGCTCATCAGCGCATGGAACAGCCAGCCCAGCGAGACCGAGCCGCGATCGCTCTCCTCGTCTTCGTCGAGCGGCTTGTCGTCGTCCTCGATCTCGGCGAGCTCATCGTCGTGCTCGCGTGCGCCGAGACCGCAGGCGATCAGGAACGTCGCGGTCATTGCGGCGAACAGGATTGTGCCGAGGATGATGCGATAGATCGTGCCGGGCGGTCCGAAGATCACCGCGGGCGCGCGCACCAGGGCATCGCCGACCACGCCGCCGAGCCCGGTCGGCAGCGGCCAGGCGCCGCCATGCGGCCAGCAGCTGACGAAGCCGGCAGCGATCACCGTGCAGAGGATCCAGGAGCCGAGCCGCAGCGCCTCGCGGTCGAACGGGCGATGCGTCATCATGCGCCAGCCCCAGACCGCGACGGTCAGCACCAGCATGATCGCGCCGAGCCCGAGGATCTGCATCGCAAGGTCCGCGCCGATCGCGCCGGCATAGCCGAGGATGTTGCGGATCGGACGCGACGTCGCGTGGCTGAGGCTGGGATCCTGCACCGACCAGGTCATCAATGCCGCTGAGGCCACACCCGACAGTCCGATCAGGCCGAGGCCGGCGAGCTCGCGCATGCGCCGCGCCAGCCCCTCGCGGATCGAGGGCGGCAAATGGCCGACCAGTGGAATGACGCGTTCGATTGCCGACATGCTCATGGGCCCCGCCTAACCCAGAGTTTCGACCAGGCGGTGCAGCGCCTGCGCCGTGGTCTCGCCATCCTGCACCAGCGCGAGGCGGATGTAGCCTGCGCCGGGATTGAATCCATCAGGCTGCTGTCGCGCCAAAAAGCTGCCGGGCACCACGCGCACGCCTGCTTCCTTGAAGAGTCTCAACGTGACCGACACATCGTCGCCGATCTCGGAGGTGTTGAGCCAGACGCAGAAGCCGCCATCGGGCCGGCGATAGCCGTAACGATTGCCGATGATCTGGTCGGCGAGATCGAACTTGATCCGGTACAGCCTGCGGTTCTCCTCGACATGCGCCTCGTCGCCATAGGCGACGGTCGCGACATGCTGGAGCGGCACCGGCACCTGGGGCGCCGCGATGTTGCGCAGCTCGAGGAACATGCCGATGAGCTTCTTGTCGCCGGCGGCGAAGCCGACACGCAGGCCCGGCAGGTTGGAGCGTTTCGACAGCGACTGGAATGCGACCACGCGGGTGAAGTCGGGGCCGGCGCATTCGAGCGCGCTGCCCGGGGCCTCGCGGGTGTAGATCTCGGAATAGCACTCGTCGCTGAGGATCACGAAGCCGTAGCGGTCGGCGAGCTGCTTCAAGCGTTTGAAGTAGTCGGGCCTGGCAACCGATCCTTGCGGATTGGCGGGCGAGGCCAGGTAGAACGCGACCGTGCGCGCCAGCGTCGCTTCGTCGATCGCGTCGAGATCGGGCAGGAAGCCGTTCTCGACTGTCGTCGGAAGATGGACCGGCTCGCAAGCGGCCGCGAGGGCGCCCGCGCCGTAGACCGGATAGAACGGGTTCGGCATCAGGATGGCGGGCTTGCCGGGACGCGGGCCGACATAGCGTGCGGCTGCGATCGCGGCGAGGAACAGCCCCTCGCGGCTGCCATTGAGGACGAGAATCTCGCTCTTGGGGTCGAGCGCTCGTGGCAGCTTGAAGCGCGACGACAGCCATGCGCCGGCAGCGTTCCGGAACGGCTCGGTGCCCTGGTTCATCGGGTAACGGCCGAATTCGGCGATGTGCTTGGCCAGCACCGGGCCGACGAAGTCGGGCACGGGATGCTGTGGCTCGCCGACCGCGAGCGAAATCAAGGGCTTGCCGGGCTGATGCGGGGCCAAAAGCTCGTTCAGCCGAACGAAGGGCGAGCGTGCGGAATCGGAGCTACCACCGCCCTGCGGCGCACGGGATGAAGCGGTCAGAGCCATTCTGGGCGCCAGTACTCTTGGAACAGCCGGTCGCACCAAGGCGCCGGCGGGAAGCGGTTCAGTTCACCATAGATAGGGCGAGGTTAAGACGCGATTAACCATCGGCCGCCGCCGCCGTCCAGAGCGGGAATAATGGGCCCGGATAACAACGGGATGCATGGCGGGTTCGTCACCTCTCCCGCTTGCGGGAGAGGTCGACGCGAAGCGTCGGGTGAGGGTTCTCTCCTCTTGGGTCTTGGGGGTTCTCGCCCGCGGAGACACCCCCACCCCAGCCCTCCCCCGCAAGCGGGAGAGGGAGCGCACCGTCTCCCTGGCTCGATTCGATCTTCAGTGCCCCGGCAGCTTCTCGAAGGTCTTCATGCCCGCGGGGATCGCGTGAAACTCCTGCATGTCGCAGGTGTAGATCGCCATCTGCGGCTGGAATTGCTTTGGCTCGTCCAGCGTGCCGACCTTGAGGATCGCGGCGGGCAGGCCCGGAACCTTGGTCACCAGATGCGTGCCGCATTCGGCGCAGAATTCACGCGTCACGGCGCGTTCGAGGTCCTTGCGGGCGAATTGCTTGGGCTGCCCGGTGATGTAGCTGAAGCCGGCTGCAGGCATCGCGATGAAGGTGTTGGGCGCGCCGCCCGAGATGTACTGGCACTCGCGGCAATGACACTGGGCCTGCATCATCGGATCACCCTCGGCCACATAGCGCACTTCGCCGCAATAGCATCCGCCTTCCAAACGCATGACGACCTCCCGATTGTTGTTCGTTGTAGTCGATATTTCTGCGCCGGCAATCTGGAATGGCAATCTTTTTCTTCGGCACCTGGTCAAAAAGAAAATCTGCAAAAAGAAAGGGGCTCCAACTTGCGCTGGAGCCCCTCAACGGTCGGGGCATTGCCGGGTATGTGCCCAAACCGTAGTTGTGGACGCGGTCCCCGAAGGGACCGCGCCCGGGAGGAGAGAGTTACATGTTGTAGGCGCGCTCGGTGTGCTCGGTGATGTCGAGGCCTTCACGCTCGCTCTCGACATTGGCGCGGAGGCCAACGATCACATCGACCACCTTGTAGAGGATCGCCGAGCCGACGCCCGACCACACCAGCGTGGTGCCGACGGCCTTGAGCTGGGCGAGCACCTGGACCGCGAAGTCGTAATCGGCGACCTTCGGCGGGATTGCCGTGTAGTCGACGATGCCGGCGCCGCCGAGGGCGGGGTTGACGAGAATGCCGGTGCCGATGGCGCCGACGATGCCGCCAACGCAGTGCACGCCGAACACGTCGAGGCTGTCATCGTAGCCGATCGCGTTCTTCACGACGGTGCAGAAGAACAGGCAGACCACGCCGACGATCAGGCCGAGGACGATCGCGCCCATGACGCCGGAGAAGCCGGCCGCAGGCGTGACGGCCACGAGGCCGGCGACAGCGCCGGAGATGACGCCGAGCACCGAGGGATGACCCTTCACGATCCACTCCGCGAACATCCACGACAGCGCGGCGGCCGCAGTGGCGACGAAGGAGTTGGTCATGGCGAGAGCAGCGCCGCCATTGGCTTCGAGATTGGAGCCGGCGTTGAAGCCGAACCAACCGACCCAGAGCAGCGAGGCGCCGATCATCGACATGGTCAGCGAGTGCGGAGCCATCAGCTCCTTGCCGTAGCCGACGCGCTTGCCGATCAGGAGAGCGCCGACGAGGCCCGCGATGCCGGCGTTGATGTGCACCACGGTGCCGCCCGCGAAGTCGATCGCGCCCATCTTGAAGATCCAGCCGGCGTCGGCGTTGATCTCGTCGAGCTTGGCCTGCGCCGCGGTCTTCGCCGCCGCATCACCCGCCGCAGCCAGAGCCTTGGCCGCGTCCTGGATCATGTCCGGGCCCGGCCAGTACCAGACCATGTGCGCGATCGGGAAGTAGATCAGCGTGACCCAGAGCGGGATGAACAGTGCGATCGCCGAGAACTTCATGCGCTCGGCGAAGGCGCCGACGATGAGGGCGGGCGTGATCGCCGCGAAGGTCATCTGGAAGCACATATAGATGAGCTCCGAGATGTTGGCGTCGACCGAGAAGGTCGCGGCCTTCGAGTCGGTGGTGACGCCCATCATGAAGGCCTTGGAGAAGCCGCCGATGAAGTCGGAGCCGCCGGTGAAGGCGAGGCTGTAGCCGTACACGGCCCAGATCACGGTGACGACGCAGACGGTGTAGAACACCTGCATCAGGACGGAGAGCATGTTCTTGGAGCGGACGAGGCCGCCGTAGAACAGCGCGAGGCCGGGGATCGTCATCAACAGCACGAGCACTGTCGATGTCAGCATCCAGGCGTTGTCTCCCTTGTTGACCGTTGGCTCGGCGTAGGCTGCGGTCGCAGCGAACAGGCCGACTGCGAGAGCCGCCAATCCCGCGCCATAGGGACGCTTGAACGTCATATTATTTACTCCTGATTGGATAAGGTTGAGCGCGAAATCAGAGGGCCGCGGCATCGGCCTCGCCGGTGCGGATGCGAACCGCATGGTCGAGATTGATGACGAAGATCTTGCCGTCGCCGATCTGTCCGGTTTTCGCAGCGGACGTGATGGCGTCGATGGTCTTGTCGACCTGGTCGGAGGCGACAGCGACCTCGATCTTGATCTTGGGCAGGAAGCTCACGGCATATTCGGCGCCGCGATAGATTTCCGTATGGCCCTTCTGGCGGCCATACCCCTTGACTTCCGTCACCGTGAGACCGTGAACGCCGATGGCGGTCAGGGCGTCACGGACTTCTTCCAGCTTGAATGGCTTGATAATCGCCATAACAATTTTCATGGGTCCTATCCCCGCTTGGGCCCGGTCCGGACGTGGCCGGGCGTTTCTCGACTGGTTCGCCACGAGGGAGAAGTTTCACTACGCGGGCACAGCCGGACCCCTAGAATCAAATGCCGTGCCAGATCGGGCGTATTGCCTAACGGACTATGAAAGCGGGTGTTTTCGCGCTTGGCGCGTATTGCGGTGCAGTGCGCTATTACGTCGCGCTCAAAAGCTAATCACCGCTGCTCAATAAGCGGGCACGACAGGCTGCCGACACAATGTTGCTCACGCGTCGGGCAGCGAGAAGGTAATTACGTAGCGCAGAGGCCTATTGCAGGGCTTCGCCGTGCTGCGAAATATCCAATCCCTCGAGCTCGTGCTCACGAGATACGCGCAAGGGCACGAACAGGCCGACCAGCTTGAGCAGGATGAAGCTCACACCTGCCGCCCAGACGAAGGTGACCGCGACGCCGTAGAGCTGGATCAGGAGCTGCTGCGGATGGCCCTCGAGCAGGCCGGCGGTGCCGCCGATCGCACTGGTTGCGAACACGCCGGCGAGCAGGGTGCCGGTCAGGCCGCCGATGCCGTGGACGCCGAACACGTCGAGCGAATCGTCATAGTTGAAACGGTGCTTCAGCCAGGTGCAGGCCCAGTAGCACACCGCGCCGGCGATGATGCCGATCACGATGCCGTGCCAGGGTGCCACGAATCCAGAGGCCGGCGTGATGGTGCCGAGACCGGCGACCGCGCCGGAGATCATGCCGAGCACCGAGGGCTTGCGCCGGGTCGACCATTCGATCGCGCCCCAGGTCAGCGCACCGGCGCAGGCGGCGAGATGAGTGGCGATGATCGCCATCACCGCGCGCGAATTGGCCGCGCCCGCCGAGCCGCCGTTGAAGCCGAACCAGCCGACCCACAACAGGCCGGTGCCCATCACCGCGAGCGAGAGATCGAACGGCGAGAGATTTTCGGTGCCGTAGCCATGACGGCGTCCCATCACCTTGGCGGCGACGAGGCCCGCGGTGCCGGCCGACAGATGCACGACGAGGCCGCCGGCGAAATCCATCACGCCCAGGCTGTTGAGGAAGCCGCCGCCCCAGACCCAATGCGCCAGCGGAATGTAGACGAAAATGAACCAGGCGACGGAGAACAACAGATAGGCGGAGAACCGCATGCGGTCGGCGACGGAGCCCGCGACCAGCGCCACCGTGATGATCGCAAACGTCATCTGGTACAGCATGAACAACGCTTCCGGGATCGTCTTCGCCGCGGGGTTGACGCTGTCGAGCGTCATGCCGGCGAGGAACCAGCGGTCGAGCGTGCCGATCCACGGCCCGTCGCCGACAAAGCAGAGCGAATAGCCGAACGCGACCCAGAGAATCGAGATGATCGTCACCGCGGCGAGGCTCTGCGCCATGGTGGCGAGCACGTTCTTCTTGCGCACCATGCCGGAATAGAACAGCGCAAGACCCGGGATCGTCATCATCAGCACCAGCGCGGTGGCGACGATCATCCAGGCGGTGTCGGCGGTGTTGATCTCGTTTGCCGCCGCTTGCGCCGGTGCGGCCACGACCAACGCAAGTCCGATCGGCGCAGCCAAAGCGGCTGCACGGCGCAGCAATCCCGCCATGTCATTTCCCCCAGCATAGAAATTACGTCGCACGCTGTGGCGTCGTTGCCCGGTGCGATCGAAGCAGTCGTGTTTAATTCAGAGCGCGTCGCTGTCGGTCTCGCCGGTGCGGATGCGCAGCGCGTGGTCGATCGGCGTGACGAAGATCTTGCCGTCACCGATCTGGCCGGTGCGGGCCGTCCAGGTGATCACGGCGACCGCCTTGTCGGCGACGTCGGAGGCAACCGCGATCTCGATGCGCAGCTTCGGCAGGAAGTTCACGACATATTCGGCGCCGCGGTAGATCTCGGTGTGGCCTTTCTGGCGGCCATAGCCCTTCACCTCGGTCACGGTCATGCCGTGGACGCCGATCGCCGTCAGGGCCTGGCGGACCTCATCGAGCTTGAAGGGTTTGATGATCGCGACGACGAGTTTCATGGTCAGGCCTATTCCCCGGGATGCGCCGCGCCGTATGTCCCCGGCGCCGCGTCAATCTGGCATCTTTCCGGGCAAATGGCACAAAAAAGTTGCAGATTGAAGCGGAAAAACGTTTGGCCATGTGAATGGCCGCCTCTGTACAGGGCAGCTGTTCATCCTTCACAATGCATTTTTGGCATGGATGCGGTGAACCGAAGCGTCCTGGCCGGTACATAAGTATGTTCGAGGGGGACGCTTCATGGCGAGTTGGTTCTACGCATCCGAGGGCAAGCAGCAGGGGCCCTTCCCGGAAGGACAATTCCGCGATCTGATCGCCCAGGGCGTCGTCCGCCCGGACACGCTGGTGTGGACCGAGGGCATGGCCGGCTGGCAGAAGGCCGCCGAGATTCCCGGCCTGGTCGGCGGCGGTGCACCTCCGATGGTTCCAGCCGGCGGCTCGCCGATGATGGGCGGCGGTGGTTATGCCGGCGGCGGAGGCGGAGGATCGCTGGCCGTCGATTTCGGTATCCTCGAGTTCACCTGGCGCACGCTCGTGCTCGTGATCGGCTCGTGCTTCATCATTCCGGTGCCGTGGCTGTTCGTCTGGTACACGAAATGGATCGTACCCTGCGTCAAGGTCCCCGGGCGGCCCAATCTCAGCTTCACCGGCAGCGCGATGACGCTGGTGCCCTGGTTTTTTGGTTTCATCGTTCTGGCGATCGCGCTCGGCTTCGTCGGCAGCCAGTTGCTGAGCAATCTGCTGTTCATCGTCCAGATCGTGCTCTACTGGCTGCTGATCAAATGGATGGTCGCGAACCTCGCTTCCAACGGGCAGCCGCTCGGTCTCGGCTTCTCCGGTTCGGTCTGGGCCTATATCGGCTGGAATCTGCTGTTCGCGATCTCGATCATCACCATCATTGGCTGGGCCTGGGTGGCCGCGGCCCAGATGCGCTGGTTCTGCCGCAGCATCGAGGGCACGCGGCGCGAGATCGTGTTCAAGGGCAGCGGTCTCGACATCCTCTGGCGCGGCATCGTGGCTGCGATCCTGTGCAGCCTCATCATTCCGATCCCGTGGGTGTATCGCTGGATCATGAACTGGTTTGCCTCGCAGACCGAGCTCGCTCCGCGCGGCTCGCTGGGGGCATGATCCGGAAAGCCGCAAGCGCGTTCATCGCGCTTGCGGCGATCGATCGTTCTTTCGGCTCGTACGACAGGTCAGGCGTGAATTGACAGTTGCGGCGCGATCGTTTCCGCGACGGCGCGCATGTCGCGCGCCAGCGCCAGCGAATTTGTGCGGTCGAGCTGGCTGCCGAGGCCGACGGCCGCGATGGTGTGCGAGATCGTCCCCTTCGCGTTCAGGACGGGCACGGCGATGATCGTCACGCCGGCAATGTAATTGCCGCGGTCGATGCTGAAACCCTGCTTGCGCACCTGGTCGACCTCCTTGCGCCAGGCCTCGAAGGTCGGCGCGTTGTGCCAGCGCAGCAGGCGAAAGCGCTTCTCGATCTCCTTGTCCGGCTGGCCGCTGAAGGCGGCGACGCAGCGTCCCGTGGCGCTGATCAGCGCCGGAAAGCGGCTGCCGATGTCGACATGAAGCCGCACCGGCGCCTGGCTGCGCGCCAGCGCGACGACGATCATGTTGTCGAGGTCCGGCACCTCGACGCCGATCGCGGTGACGCCGTAGCGGCTTGAAAGCTCCTCGAGCTTCGGCCGCATCAGGCTTGGAAAATCGGCATTCTCGAGCACCGCACGCGCCAGCGGCAGCATGCCGACGCCGAGGCTGTAGCGTTTGGTCTGCGGATCGACCTGCAGCAGATCCTCCGCGAGCAGCGCGCGCACGATGTGCAGCGCGGTGCTCGGCACCAGGTCGAGAGTTTCCGCAATCGCCTTGAGACTCTGCGGCGCAGGACTGCGGCTGAGCAGGCGGAGAATGGCGACGGCGCGCGTGACCGCGGGCACGGCGCGGACACGGGGTGATTTGGCATTCGGCATGATCGTATCGGTACAACAGCGGCTGGAGTGCAACAACAGCAACTCATCGAGGCAGCGCTAGCGCGGCGCTGATCTTTCGCCTCACCACGGCACGCGCTGCGAGCTCCGGCGCGATTCTCATTAATTGTACATATACAATTAATGGTGCTATTTGACAATTAGCGCGCCGTCGGTATCTTGCCGGTCATGACCAAGCTGACCGACTTCACGAGCTACGCCGCCGCGCAGACGATCTTCTCCCCGGAGAAGCTGTGGGAATTGTTCGACGGCAATCGCGAGCAGCTGAATATCGCGCATGAGTGCATCGACCGGCACGCCGGCCGCTCCGATCCGGCCGTGATCGTCGTCCGCGCCGACGGGCCGGACGAGGTGCTGGGCTTTGCCGAGCTCGCGGAAGCTTCCTCGCGCTTCGCACATGATCTGGTGAGCCGCGGGATCAAGGCCGGCGATCGCGTCGCGGTCATGCTGGAGCCCTCGCGCGCCTTCTACGTGGCGGTGTTCGGCACCATGAAGGCCGGCGCCATCGCCGTGCCGCTGTTCACGCTGTTCGGACCCGACGGCGTCAAGCTGCGCGTCGACGATTGCAAGCCGCGGCTGATCGTGACGAACGCGGAGAAGGCGCCGCTGCTCGCCGGGATCGGCACGGAGGTCGTCGTCGCCGATGACGCGTTCCTGAGCGGCCTGCAGCGCTTCGCACCGCGCTTCACCCCTGATACGGCGGCCGACGCCATGGCCCTGTATCAATATACGTCGGGCACGACGCGCGAATTGCCCGAAGCGGTCAAGCACACCCATCGCTCGATCGTCACGCTGATGGTGGCGGCGCTGTACGGCACCGGGCTGCGTCCCGGCGACCGCTTCATCTGTCCATCATCGCCGGCCTGGGGACATGGGCTCTGGCACGGCACGCTGGCACCGCTGGCCCTCGGTATCACCATCGGAGCCTATGCCGGCAAGTTCAATCCGGAGCGACTGCTGGAGGCGCTCGAGCGGCACCGGTTCACCAACATCTCCGCGGCTGCCACGCATTATCGCATGATGCGCAATTCGGGCGCCGCGCCGCGCTACCGCTATGCGCTGGAGAAATTGTCGTTCACCGGCGAGCCGATCGACAGCGAGACGGCGGCCTTCGCGTACGACACTTTCGGCCATCAGGTTTGCAGCATGTACGGCACCACCGAGATCGGCGTGATCCTGGTGAGCTATCCCGGCGCACGCGATTTCGTCGTCAAGCCGGGATCCCTGGGCAAGCCGATCCCCGGCGGACGTGTCGAGGTGCAGGACGCCGAAGGCAAGCCCTGCGCGCCCGGCGTGACCGGCGAGCTGAAGGTCTGGCGTCGCGGCGAGTGGATCGCGACCAAGGACCTCGGCCGGATCGACGAGGACGGCTATTTCTACCATGGCGGCCGGGCCGATGACGTCATCATCTCCGCCGGCTGGACCATGAGCGCCGTCGAGATCGAGGACGCCATCCTGAAGCATCCGCAAGTGCGCGAGGCCGCCGCCATCGGCGTGCCCGATCCGCTCCGCGGACAGGTGGTGAAGGCCTTCGTCGTCACCGACCGGCCGGGCGATACGTCCTTCGAGCACGAGATCCAGGACGTCGTGCGCCAGCGTCTCAGCCATCACGAATATCCGCGGGTCGTCAGCTTCGTCACGGAGCTGCCGAAGACCCCGGCCGGCAAGGTCAACCGCAAGGTGCTGCGCGACCGCGAGCAGGCCATCAAGCAATCAGAAACGACGAATTAAACAGAGGAACGTCACATGCTGGACAAGACCGAAACCAGGTTTCCAAAGATCACCGAAGAGGGTCTCGACGATCTGCGCAAGCGCATCGGCGTCGCCATCGGCGTGACCGCCGAGCCCTGGTGCTACGAGGCGACGCGCGACAACATCCGTCACTACGCGCACGGTATCGGAGACGACAATCCGCTGTGGTGCGATCCTGACTACGCCGCCAAGTCCGCTTACGGCGGCATCATCGCGCTGCCGAGCTTCCTGTTCTCGACCAGCCGCATCGTGTCGGGCTATGTCGGCGGGCTGCCCGGCGTCCACGCTATGTGGTCGGGCGCGGATTGGACCTGGCACAAGGCTGTCAGGCGCAACGACGTGATTTCGACCGAAGCCAAGCTGAAGGACCTCGTCGAGCATCAGACACGCTTTGCCGGCCGCGCCATCCAGCAGACCTATCACGTTGATTTCTTCAACCAGCAGGGCGACCTCGTCGCCGAGGCGGACAGCTGGTGCTTCCGCACCGAGCGCGACCACGCGCGCGAGCAGGGCACCAAATACCGGGAGGTCAAGGCCCGTGCGCCGCGCCGCTACAGCGACGAGGAGCTCGCCGCGGCCTACAAGCACTATGCCGACGAGCGGATCCAGGGCTCGCGTCCGCGCTACTGGCAGGACGTCACCGAAGGCGAGGCGCTGCCGGTGATGCTGAAGGGGCCGATGACCGTCACCGGCTTCATCGCCTATGCGCAAGGCTGGGGCGGCCTCTACATCCGCGCCAACAAGCTCGCCTGGAAACTCGCCGATGCCCATCGCGGCCTCGGCATTCCCAACCGCTTCAATATCCCCGACTGCCCCGAGCGCGTGCACTGGGAGGAGGAGTTCGCGCTCGAGGTCGGCGCGCCCGGCGCGTATGATTACGGTCCGGAGCGCTGCTCCTGGCTCACCCATCACCTCACCAACTGGATGGGCGATGACGGCTTCCTGCGCCGCGCGACCTGCAAGATCCGCCGGCACAATCCAGAGGGCGACATCCTGTTCATCAAGGGCAAGGTGAAGCGCAAATTCATCGAGAACGGCCGTCATCTCGTCGAGATCGAGCAGGAAGCGCGCAACCAGGACGACGAACTCTCCGTGCTCGGAACCGGCATCGTGGAATTGCCAAGCCGCAGCTGACAGCAACCAACTGGGCGCATGAGCATGCCCGCACCAGATCTCACGCGCGGAGCGGCGACCGGCCTCAAGGTCGTCGATCTCTCGCGCGTGCTGGCGGGGCCGCTGTGCACGCAGATGCTGGCCGATCATGGCGCCGACGTTGTCAAGATCGAGCCGCCATCCGGTGACGAAACGCGCGGCCTCGGACCGCCCTTCGATGCGGCGGGACAGGCGGCGTATTTCGGCGCCGTCAATCGCGGCAAGCGCGGCATGGCGCTCGATTTGTCGCGCGCCAACGGGCGCGCGGTGCTCGAAGCGCTATTGCGGGATGCCGACGTGCTGGTGGAGAATTTCCTGCCGGGCACGATGGAGCGCTGGGGGCTTGGATACGAGGCTAATTTGTCAGCGCGCTTTCCGCGCTTGATCTATTGCGCCATCTCGGGCTTCGGCGCTGACGGGCCGCTCGGCGGCCTGCCCGGCTACGATGCGGTGCTGCAGGCCATGTGCGGCCTGATGAGCATCAACGGGACGCAGGATTCGGGCGCCACGCGCGTCGGCGTTCCCATCGTCGACTACGTCACCGGCTACAATGCGCTCACCGGCGTCCTGCTCGCGCTCGCGGCGCGCGAGCGGACCGGACGGGGGCAGCGCGTCGAGGTGACGCTGTTCGACACGGCGCTTGGCCTTCTGGTCCCGCACGCGGCGAACTGGCTTTGCTCAGGGAGCACGCCCGGCCGGCTCGGCAGCGCCCATCCCAACATCGCACCTTACGACAAGTTCGCGGCGGCCGATGGCGAGATTTTCCTCGGCATCCTCAATGACGGCCAGTTCCGCCGCTTCTGCCAGAAAGTGAGGCGCGGCGATCTGCTGGATGATCCGCGCTTTCGGACCAACGCCGATCGGCTCACCCACGTCGCAGCGCTGCGCGCCGAGCTGGAGCGCACGCTGGCCGGCTTCAAGTCGGAGGCCCTTTGCCGCGACTTGATGCAGGCCGGCGTTCCCGCGGGCGCCGTCAACACGGTGCCGCAGGCGTTCGCGCAAGCCCATGTCGCCCACCGCGACATGCTGGTCGAGAGCGAGGGCCATCGTGCACCGGGCATTCCCGTGAAGCTTACTCAGACACCAGGCGGCGCCACCCGACGGCCGCCCCGCTTTGGCGAGCATGCCCGCGACATTCTGGCGGATGCCGGCCTCGATGAGCGTACGATCGACGGCCTGATCGAAACCGGAATCGTCGCGTCGCAACGGAAGGACCCTGCGCAACGATAAGACCACCCAACAAGAAGACGACCAAAATAATCATAACGAGAGGAAACGAGCATGCTGAGATCCGCGAGATGGGCCGTGGGATTGCTGGCCCTGCTATGGAGTTGCGCAAGCCTGGCGCAGAGCTATCCGACGAGGCCCGTCAAGATCATCGTTCCCTATCAGGCGGGCCAGGGCACTGACGTCGTCGCGCGATATTTGGCCGATCATTTGTCGCGCACGCTCGGCCAGCGCTTCTATATCGAGAACAAGCCGGGTGCCGGCGGCAATATCGGCACCGAGCAGGCGGCGCATTCGGATCCCGACGGCTACACGCTGCTGATGGGCACCAACGCGACGCAGACCATGAACGAGTTCATGTATCCTTCGCTGGGCTTCGTGCCGGACAAGGATTTCGCCCCCATCATCCTGGTCGGCAAACTGCCGCTGGTGATCACGGCCAGCCCGTCCTTCGCCGGAAACAACGTGGCCGATCTGATCAGCGCAGCCAAGGCGAAGCCCGACAGGATCGACATCGCCCTGCCGAGCACGACGGCGCGCGTCATCTTCGAGTTTCTCAAGGAGAAGACCGGCGCGCCGATGTTCGGCGTTCCCTACAAGGGATCGGCGACCGCGATGACCGACGTGCTCGGCGGGCAGGTGCCGCTGCTGATCGATACGGTCACGGCGGTGCGCACGCAGATCGACGACGGCAAGTTGAAGGCGCTCGGCATCACGGTGCTGAAGCCGAGCGCGCTCCTGCCGGGCGTAAAACCGGTCGCCGAGCAGGGCGTGCCCGATTTCGAGATGGCGGGATGGAATGCCTTCTACGCGCCGCGCGACACGCCGCCGGCGGTCATCGAGCTCTTGAACGGCGAGTTCGCCAAGGCGCTGGCACTGCCCGAGACGCAGAAGCGGCTGCAGGAGCTGGGCTTCGATCCCGCCGGCGGCACGCCGACGGACCTCGCCCGCTTCGAGACGCGGGAGCGGCTGAAATGGGGACCGGTGATCAAGGCGACGGGTCTGCAGGGCGGCTGACGCCGATCAGGCTCTTTGCTCGAGCATGATCTCGTCCGAGAACCGGTTCCCACTTCTCGGGATCATGCCTTGCGCTCGCGCACCGAGCCTTCCTGCGCCACTGAGGCCACCAGCGTGCCGTCGGGCTTGAAGATGAGTCCGCGGGACAGGCCGCGGCCGCCGCGCGCGTTCGGCGAATCCTGAGCGTAGAGCAGCCATTCGTCGGCCCGGAACGGACGGTGGAACCACATCGCGTGATCGAGGCTCGCCGGCATCATGCGCTTGTCGAACAGCGTGCGGCCGTAACGCGCCATGATCGCGTCGAGCAGCGAGAAGTCCGATGCGTAAGCCAGCGCACACAGATGCAGCGCGGGATCGTCGGGGAGCTTCGCAGCCGTGCGGATCCAGATATGGATGCGGCCGTCGTCGACCTTCTGGCCGAAATAGCGGCCGATCTCGACCGGGCGCAATTCGATCGGACGGTCCATCTCGTAGTAGCGGCGGATGAACTCCGGCATCTCCTTGAAGATCGGCTGCTTTGCGACTTCCTCCGCCGTCAGCTTTTCCGGCGGCGGCACGTCCGGCATCTTGTCCTGGTGATCGAAGGCGCTTTCCTCCTCGGCATGGAACGAGACCATGATCGAGAAGATCGCGTTGCCGTGCTGGATCGCGGTGACACGGCGGGTCGAATAGCTCTTGCCGTCGCGCAGTCGCTCGACCTGGTAGATGATCGGGACCTTCGGGTCGCCCGGCAGAATGAAATAGCAATGCAGCGAATGCGGCAGACGGCCCTCGACGGTGCGGCAGGCCGCGACCATCGCCTGCCCGATCACCTGGCCGCCGAACACGCGCTGCCAGTCCGTCTTCGGGCTGTTGCCGCGGAACAGGTTCACCTCGAGCTGTTCGAGGTCGAGGATCGAAATGAGGTCGAACAGGCTTTTGGACATGGAATGCTCCCGCAAAGACCCGTCATTCCGGGGCATCGCGACAGCGATGAGCCCGGAATCTCGAGCTGATAACCTCTGGATTCCGGGTTCGCGCTTTTGCGCGCCCCGGAATGACACAATGGGGGCCGTTCCGCCCTTGTTTCACCGCACTGTTTCGCCCAGCTCAAGTCTGCTAGCAAGACCGAGAATTGACCGGGAAGCTTGGTATGTCGGTACAGGGAAGCATTGTCATTGGCGGCGGCGCGTTCGCCGGCCTCGCGCTGGCACTGGCGTTGCGCCAGGGCCTGGGCCCCGAGATCCCCGTCATCGTCGCCGATCCCGCGCTCGGCACGCGGCCGAGCCGGGACCCGCGCGCCACCGCGATCGTCGCCGCCTGCCGCCGCCTGTTCGAGGCGATCGGCGCCTGGGATGACGTCAGGGGCGAGGCGCAGCCGATCCTCGATATGGTCGTCACCGATTCGAAGCTGGAGGACGCCACGCGTCCGGTGTTCCTGAACTTCGCCGGCGATGTCGCGCCGGGCGAGCCCTTTGCCCACATGGTCGAGAACCGCCGCCTGATCGATGCGCTGGTGGTGCGTGCCGAGGCCGAGGGCATCGATCTTCGCGCCACGACGGTGTCGTCCTATGACGCGCGCAGCGAGGGCATCGACGTGACGCTCGGCGACGGCAGCGTGATCGCCGCCAGCCTGCTGGTCGCCGCCGATGGCGCGCGGTCGAAGCTGCGCGAGCGCGCCGGCATTGCCACTCACGGCTGGGAGTATGACCAGTCCGGCATCGTCGTCACCGTCGGCCACGAGCGCGATCACGAGGGCCGTGCCGAGGAACACTTCCTGCCGGCTGGCCCCTTCGCGATCCTGCCGCTCACCGGAAAACGCTCCTCGCTGGTGTGGACCGAGCGCCGGGCCGAGGCCGCGCGCGTCATTGCGCTCAGTGACGAGGAATTTCACAGCGAGCTCGAGCAGCGTTTCGGCCTGCACCTCGGCGAGGTGAAGGCGCTCGACAAGCCGCGCGCGTTTCCGCTGTCCTATTTCGTCGCCCGTTCCTTCATCGCCGAGCGCCTCGCGCTGGTCGGCGATGCCGCCCATGTCATCCACCCCATCGCGGGCCAGGGCCTCAATCTGGGGCTGAAGGACGTCGCCGCGCTGGCCGAGGTCGTGGTCGACGCCGCGCGGCTCGGCATGGACCTCGGCGGCGCCGACGTGCTCGAGCGCTACCAGCGCTGGCGCCGCTTCGACACCATGGCGATGGGTGTTGCCACCAACTCGCTGAACTTCCTGTTCTCCAACCAGTCGGCCCTGCTGCGCACGGTGCGCGACATCGGCCTCGGCCTCGTCGACCGCGCCCCGCCGCTGAAGAATCTCTTCATCCGCCAGGCCGCCGGCCTCACCGGCGAGGTGCCGCGGCTGCTGAAGGGCGAGGCGTTGTAGGGGGCGCGCTGGCGCTACACCCTCCACTGTCGTTCCGGACAAGCGCGCCCCAAGCGCGCGTAGATCCGGGACCCATACTCCGCAGCAAGAGTGTTGCGAAGACTCGGAGTGACCAGCTCGCACGACAACGCAATTCGGCGGCTATGGGTCCCGGCCTTCGCCAGGACGACGGCTGAGCGTGTGGCGCGGCCATCGCGCCAAGCTTCAATCGATCTTGCGTGCCTCTTCCGGCAGCATGATCGGGATGCCGTCGCGGATCGGATAGGCGAGCTTGGCGCTGCGCGAGATCAGTTCCTGCTTTGCAGAATCGAACTCCAGCGGGCCCTTGGTCAGCGGGCAGACCAGAATCTCCAGCAGTTTGGGATCGACACTGGCTTCGGGACGTTCGGTCGGCGAGTTCATCATTGTCTCCGGCGGTTGGCTGCCCTCTAGCACAAAAATTTGCGCCCGCCCATCGCGGGCTCAGGCCGAAACCATCCGCAGAATCTCGTCGAGCATGCCCTGAAGCCGCGCCGCCGGCACTGGCGCCCCCGACAGGGCAAAGCCGAGAAAGGTCCAGTACAGGATCTGCGCGCGGGCCGTCGCCGTCGCGGGGGCAAGCCCCCGTTTCTCCAGCAGCTGCTCGATATAGTCGAGCCTGCGGCGGTCGATCGCGCGCACTGCTCCTTGCGCGCCCGCATCGAACGCCGCCCAGTTGCGCACCGCGCGTTCGAGGTCGAGCCGTGCGCCGAAGGACCTGCGCATCAGCGCCTGCAGCGGCTCGTCGCCGGCAGCCTCGACGTCGGCGATGATCTGCTCGGCCGCGATCTCGCGCCAACGCTTCAGCACGGCGGCGTGGAACGCGCCGAGATCGGCAAAATGCCAATAGAAGCTGCCGCGCGAAACCCCCATGGCCTTGGCGAGGGGATCGGCCTTCAACGCGGTGAAGCCGTTTCTGGCGAGCGTCTTCAGGCCCTGGCTGGTCCAGTCGTCGGCGGAGAGCTGCTCGGTCATATCAGTTCCCAGGATCGAGCCATACACTAGTGTATTGACAGGCGGCAGGCTAGCCGCCATCTCACCATACATAACTGTATGGAGGCGTTGATGCGTGATCTCCTGCTCCAGTGCGCCGGCGTCCTGACCATTGCCGTGGCCTTGATCCACGGCTACCTCGGCGAGGCCAAGGTGTTCGTCCGCGCGCGCATCGAGCCGGAACGGCTGCGCACCCTGATCCGCCTGGTCTGGCAGGCCTCGACCGTCGCCTGGATCGGCGGGGGCGTACTCCTCATCGCGACGCCCTGGATGGGCTCGGAGCCGGCACGCCACTGGATCGTCGCCACCATGGCCTGCGTGTTCGGCTTCTCCGCTCTCGCCAACGCATCGGCTACGCGCGGCCGGCACTTCGGCTGGATGATGCTCAGTGCGGTCGTCGCGATGGCGATCGCCGGCTATTGAGCCTCGCTACGTCGAGGCGGTCACGGGCAATTTCGAACGACGGCCGCCGTGCAAGACGGATGGAGCCAGGAGCATGACGCTGACACTCGTCACCGGGGGCACAGGCCATCTTGGCCGGGATATCGTCGATCGTCTCGTTCACGACGGACGTCAGGTTCGGGTGTTTGCACGAGCGCCGGGTACGCGATCGGATGTCGAATGGGCGATCGGCGACCTCGCGACGGGCGCCGGGTTGCGGGACGCGCTACGCGATGTCGATACGGTGATCAATGCGGCGACCTGTTCGCCGATCGCGCGGCGCGGCGGCATTCGTCCGACGGACTTCTTCACCTCGCCCTCCGCCGTGGACGTCGAGGGCACTGAACGGCTGCTGTCGTCCTGCGGGGAGGCCAAGGTGCGGCACTTTCTCCACGTCTCGATCGTCGGCCTCGATGAGGCAACCTTGCCCTACGCGCGGGTCAAGCTCGCCGGGGAACGGCTGGTGCGTGCGTCAGCACTGTCCTGGTCCGTCGTTCGCGCGATGCCGTTCTACTATCTTCTCGACCGGCTGCTCGCGGGCCTCAGCTGGCTTCCGATGTGGCCGGTGCCGACGACACTGTTCAACCCGGTCGACACGTCGGACGTCGCCAACCACGTCGTGGCCTGCACCTTCGACGGAATGCGTGGCGAGCGTGTCGAGATGGGTGGTCCCGAAGATCTCGAGCTCGTCTCGTTGGCCCGCCGGTATCAGGACGCCCGGGGATGGCATCAAAAAATCCTGCCGATGAACCTATCGGGCGCGAGGGCGCGCGGCATGGGGTTCGTCGTCAACCAAGGTGTTCGCGGACAGCTCTCCTGGGCGGATTGGCTGCGACGCAACTATCCTGCGGCGTGAGGCGCGGCCTGGTACAACTGGCCGGGCCGGCGGTGCGCCACGAGCCTGTGAGGCGTAAGGTCGCAGAGGCGGGTCAAATGTGCACTGCGCACGGAGAGCACTCGGCTTTTGGCCGATGTTAGAACTTATCTAAAGCGATCCATGCCCGAACCCGATTGACTTCACCTCCTCCTTTGCTTCCTTCGGTGCCGCTCGCGGCTCCGCGCAGCGCCTACGACAGAGGAGGAGAAGTTCGTGAAGGTCATTCGTGTTGTTGCCATTGCACTGACGGTCGGGATTGGCGCGGGATCGACGGCCATGGCCGACGGTTTCAAGGACTGCACCAAGCTCGACAAGGCGTCGTGGAAGCCGGCCAGCGAAGCTGAAGCCAAGGCCAAGGCGCTGGGCTACGAAGTGCGGCGCTCCAAGATCGAAGGCTCGTGCTACGAGGTGTACGGCGTCAAGGAAGGCAAGCTCTACGAGCTGTTCTACAGCCCGGAAGATCTCAGCCTGAAGCACACGATTGCCAAGTAGGCTTGTCAAGCTGCGCGAAATCGACCGCGCAGAGTTAGGCTCGAGGGTGGTCCCAGCTTGATCGAAGAAGCGGTGCCAGAAGCGCGCGGGGCGTCCGACAGGGCCCCCGCGGATCGGACCGCTTCGCGGACGGTCGCAGTCTGGGATCTCCCGTTACGTCTGTGGCACTGGGCTTTCGCGGCCAGCATCCTGGCCGCGTGGTTCACGCCGACCGTCTATGACCGGCTTCATCGCATCGTCGGCTACACGGTGCTCGGGCTTCTCGCCTTCCGTCTGGTCTGGGGTTTTTGGGGCAGTCGCTACTCCCGCTTCCGCATGGTCGGCGTCAGGCTTCGTGCCGCGCCACGCTATCTCTGGAATCTGCGCCGCGGCATCACCGGCCGCTATATCGGGCTCAATCCCGCCGGCACGCTGATGCTGGTGGCGCTGCTGCTGGCGGTCGCCGTCTCGGCGATCACGGGCGCGATGTCGGTGACGGCGACCTTCTTCGGCCTCTGGTGGGTCGAGGACACCCATCACTATTCATCGGACGCGGTCATCGTGCTGGTCGTACTGCACGTGCTGGGCGTGCTGCTGATGGGGCTTCTTCAGCGCGAGAACCTGATCCGTGCCATGATTACCGGCCGCAAGCGCATCCGGCATCATCCCTAAGCGGAACCGGTCGAGTTCCCGAGCAACCACAGGCCCGCTCAACCGCGTAGTTTCACGGGCGGGAACCATCTTCACCCGCACAACTACCGCCAACTGGCGTCATTTGCCGGGAAGCATTTACCTCGCGATAGGCATGCAACCGGGCATTGCAGAAAATTAACGCGGCGAAAGCCTGATCAGCTCAATCCTCGATAGTATTGACGAGGGAGCGATATTGCATGTTCCGCGTTTTTACCTGCCTCACGGCGGAGCACGACTGGCGGCTTGTCATGCTGGCTGGCCTGGTTTGCTTCGCTGCGAGCGTTGTAGCCGTCAGCATCTTTCATCGCGCGATCGCGTCGCAAGCCTGGGCGCGGCTGATCTGGATCGCGATCGCGGGCGCCGCCATCGGCTACGGAATCTGGGCAACGCATTTTGTTGCAATGCTCGCCTACGAGCCCGGCGTCCCTACTGATTACGGTATTGTTCTGACGGCGCTGTCGCTCGCCGCGGCGATGATCCTGACCTCAGTCGGTTTTGGCGTTGCCGTCAGAAATTCCGGCCGGTGGCGCGCGGCTGCCGGCGGCGGCATCATCGGCGCCGGTATTGCGAGCATGCACTATCTCGGCATGTGGGCCCTCGAAGTGCCGGGTCGCGTGACCTGGTCGCCGGAGCTGGTGTTCGTCTCGATCGTCCTCGGCATGGTCCTGGGCTACGCTGCACTCGCGGTCGCCCTGAGCCGCAAGGACAAGCGGGGCGCCTTCGCTGCGGCGCTGCTGCTGACGCTCGCCATCGTGTCGCACCATTTCACGGCCATGGGGGCCGTGCAGATCATTCCAGACCTGACGCTGACACACGATGGATTGTCGCTTTCGCCCACCTTCCTCGCCATCGCAATTGCGGGTGTGGCCCTGTCGCTGCTCGGGATGAGCCTCGTCGGCGTGCTGGCGGATCGTCGGCTTGCGACCAGAACCAGCCGCTTCGAGCAAATCATCAGGGAGCTTTCGTTCGCCAGGCAACAGGTGGAAGATTCGCAAAAGGAACTCCAGGATCAGACAATCAGATTGGATACGGCCATCAACAACATGGTCGAGGCTCTCTGCATGTTCGATGCGGAGAAGCGACTCGTCGTCTGCAACGAGCGTTATGCGCAACTTTATCGGCTCCCGCCGGAACTGCTGAGAACAGGGACACTGCACAGCGATATCATCAGGCATCGCGTTGTGAACGGCATCCTCAAGGGCGACACCAGCGAAGGCGCTGCCGAGCACTTCACCTCGAAATTGGCCGCGTTGCCGTTCGATGCAGTCTCGAGCAGAATCGACGAGTTCGCGGATGGTCGGTTGATCTGCGTGACGCGACAGCCAATGGCCGGCGGCGGTTGGGTGGCCACGCATCTCGACGTCACTGAGCAACGCCGGTCCGAGGCCAAGATCACCCATATGGCGCAGCATGATGCGTTGACCGATCTGCCAAATCGCGTGCTGCTCAGAGAGCGGATGGAGCATGCGATCGCGGTGACGCGCAATGGTGGCCTCGATCTGGCCGTGCTCATGCTCGACCTCGATCGTTTCAAGGAGGTCAACGACACGCTGGGACATCCGGCGGGCGATGCCCTGCTGCGCGTGGTCGCTGCGCGTCTGCGCGAATGCGTCACGGGAACCGCGGTGATCGCTCGGCTTGGCGGCGACGAGTTCGCGGTGATCGATTACGTGACCAACCCGGCCGTGGAGGCCGCCGCCCTTGCCGAGAACATCAGGAAGGCGCTTTGCGAACCCTTCGATCTCGGCGATCACCGCGTCACGGTGGGCACCAGCATCGGCATTGCCATCGCGCCGCGTGATGGCAACGATTCCGACGTGATCATGAAGAGCGCGGATCTCGCCCTCTACTCGGCCAAGAGTGGTGGACGTGGTGCATTCCGCTTCTTCGAGCCGGAGCTCGACGAGCTCATGCATGCGCGACGCAATTTGGAGCGCGACATGCGGGATGCGCTTGCCGGCCGACAATTCGAGCTTCACTACCAGCCGTTCGTCGGCGCCGCCAGCGGCAAGACCTGTGGCTTCGAGGCCCTGCTGCGCTGGCATCACCCGCAGCGAGGCCTGGTCCTGCCGGGCGAATTCATCCCGCTTGCGGAGGAGACCGGGTTGATCGTGCCGCTGGGAGAATGGGTCTTGAGGACCGCCTGCGCGGAAGCGGCCACATGGCCTGCACATGTCAGGATCGCAATCAACCTGTCACCCGCTCAATTCAGGAGCAAGGAGCTCGTTCCGGTCATTGTCGGCGCACTGGCGAGTTCGGGGCTTGCGCCGCACAGGCTCGAGCTCGAGGTCACCGAGACGGTGATCATGCATGACAGCGAAGCCGTCTTTGCTGTGCTCGCTCAGCTGGGTGAGCTCGGCGTGCGCATCGCCCTTGACGATTTCGGCACCGGCTATTCATCGCTGAGCTTTCTGCAGAGATTCCCGTTCGACAAGGTCAAGATCGACCGCAGTTTCGTCAGCGAACTATCAAGCGCGCGGGCAGAAGCGCGCCATCTCGCGCGAGCCGTGGTTCGTTTCGCAGTCAGCCTCGGCAAGACGACGACCGCCGAAGGCGTCGAAACGAAGGAGCAGCTCGACATCCTGCGCGAAGAAGGATGCGGCGAAACGCAAGGCTATTATTTCAGCCGGCCGATGCCTGCATCCGACGTCGCCAGAATGCTGCGGCGAGGTTCCGGAGCAGCCATTCGTGCGGCGTGAGCCGCTAAAGCGCGATGAGATTGGGATGAATCGTCATCGCGCTTTAGGTTGTTGTTTACGCATGATCCTTTCGGAAAACCGCTTCGCACTTTTCCGGATCATGCTTTAGACCCTCACTGCAACGGCGGATCGCCGCTGGTGCGCTTCTTGGCGAGGTCCATCTCGGTGACCGCGATCAGGATCTCGGCGCGGGTCTTGAGGTCCGGCGCCTCCAGCATGGCCTGCTTTTCGGCGGGGCCGTAAGGCGACATCATCGCCAGCGCGTTGACAAGCGCCTCGTTGGGCGCGCTCTCGACGCCCTCCCAGTCGACCTTGAGATTGTTGGCCTTCAGGAAGTCGGCGAGCACCGACAGCAGCGCCTCGCGGTCGACCTCGTCCTCGCCCATGCGCGCGGTGAAGTCGTCGACGAAGGCGAAGAAATCCGCCTTGCACTGCCGGTAGGCGGTGAGCACCTCGAGCTCCTCGACCACCTTGAAGCGCGCGACGCCGGTGAGCTCGAGGATGTAGCGTCCGTCGCCGGATTCGGCGAGCTGGGTGATGCGGCCGACGCAGCCGACGCGGAACAGCGCCGGCTTGTCGGAATTCTTCGGCGAGTGCGCCACGTCGGGCTGGATCATGCCGATCAGGCGATGGCCGTCGCGGAAGCAATCGTCGACCATCGCGAGATAGCGCGGCTCGAAGATGTTGAGCGGCATCTGGCCGCGCGGCAACAGCAGCGCGCCCGGCAGCGGAAACACCGGAATGATCTCGGGAAGGTCGGCGGGTCCGCGATATTCGATGTTGATCGGCATCTGGTCCCCGCTGACTTGGCTAGAGCATGGTCCGGACCCGGAGGGCCGCGTTAGCGCAAAGTGTGTAGCGGTTTTCCGACAAGATCATGCTCCAAAACAACCGCGCCTACGAAAACAGGATCGTCGACAGGCGCTTGCGCCCCTCGACGGTTGCATCATCCATGCCGCCCCAGGCTTCGAAGAACTGCACGAGCTGCTTGCGGGCGCCGTCGTCGTTCCACTTGCGGTCGCGCTTGATGATCTCGAGCAGCTGGTCGGTGGCGGCCGCGCGGTTGCCCTGGGCATTGAGCGCGGTCGCAAGGTCGAACCGGGCCTGATGATCGAGCGGGTTTGCGGCGACTTTCTGTTCCAGCTCGGCCACGGGACCGAGCTGCTCCGCCTGCTCGGCGAGATCGATCGTCGTCTGCACGGCCTTCACCGCGGGATCGTTGCGCTTGGATTCCGGCACCATGGCCAGCGTCTGCTTGGCCTGCTCCATCGCCCCGGAGACGGCGTAGCACTTGGCGAGGCCGGCCAGGGCCGCGATGTTGGTCGAATCATGCTGCAGCGCCTCGGCATAGATCTGCGCGGCGGCTGCGGCGTCGCCCTCGGCGAGCACGGCATCGGCTTCCTGCACGATCTCTGCGACATTGACCTCGCCCGGCGCGGTGACGCCCTTGGTCAGCTTTTCGATGAAGGCGTTGAGCTGGCTCTCCGGCACCGCGCCCATGAAGCCGTCGGCCGGCTGGCCGTTGACGAAGGCGATCACGGCCGGGATCGATTGGATGCCCATCTGGCCCGGGATGGCCGGATGCTGGTCGATGTTCATCTTGACCAGCTTGACCTTGCCCTTGGCCGCCTTGACCGCCTTTTCCAGGATCGGGGTGAGCTGCTTGCAGGGGCCGCACCACTCCGCCCAGAAGTCGATCAGCACCGGCTGGCGCTTCGATTCCTCGATGACGTCCTTCACGAAGGTCTGGGTGGTGGTGTCCTTGATCAGATCGGCCGCAGCCGGGCCCGCCGCTCCGTTACCCTGGTCGATGATCGTCACGGGATCCCCTCGTCTGATGTCTGGAATGGCGGCTGTTTAGCACGTCGCCAATGCCGATGCTTGTTGTCGGCTCCTAAATTGGGCCGAATGGGCCGAATTTCAATCCGTCGGGGCCGATTCGGAGGTTCCGGGGCAATTTCGGGCGATTTGGTCGCATTCGGGGCCCATATTGGGCTTCCAATTGCGAATCTATGCTGCCGGTAGCTGTTGCATTCCCCTCCCGCTTTTGGCATACGACAGCCGTTGCCGGCGCGTCACGCGACCGACACAGGATGCGGGTGTAGCTCAGTGGTAGAGCACGACCTTGCCAAGGTCGGGGTCGAGGGTTCGAGCCCCTTCGCCCGCTCCAATTTTTCCCAGAGCATCCAAAAATGAGTTGGCTATCCCCTGCCGGGGTGAGCCCTCTACGCCCCCGTTTTTGATCTGGGAATCGTGGGGCGCGTTGCTCGAAGCCCCCAGAAGCTGCAATGGGCGTCAAGCCGTAATCCTGGGGCGCTCCCAGCTATACAGCGCGAAGGAGGTCTTTGGCCTTTTCCAGCGCTGTGTTCGCGATCAGCTTATAGGCGTCCTTGATCGAGAGCTGATTGATCGCCGCGTCCACAAAATCAGGCTTCAGCTTGTCGATTGCGGCCAGCGTACTTGCGACGCGGTCGCGATAGCGGGCCAGCTCCTTGATAATGGATTCCGCGTGCATTTCACTGCTCGCTGCGATGTCAAAGATATCGCGCGGCGTGATGCTGTTGCCTCGATGGTAAACCTTCTTTGCAATGATCTCCGGGATTGTCTCCAGAAGGATCATTTCGCCTTCAACGGTCGCTTCCGTTGTCGGCGAGGAAGTTAGTGATGACGCGACGATAAAATCGATCTGACCAAATTCAAAGCCGAGCTTCAGAGACCGTGCGCCATCTCCATTGTAGTCGGCGGGCCTGATCTCGAAATTGAAGTCATGCTTCTGTGGATCGAGGAAGGAAAGAACTTGAGGGTCCGGAAGAAAGATATCGACATCCTGGCTTATCCGATGATCGATCTGCAGCATCATCGCTGTGCCGCCGCCGAACGTCCAACCATCAATGATGTTCTCTTCGGCATTGACTTGCCTGATCATCGCACAGGCAATGCGAAAAAGTTGCGCCCAATCTGATTGAGCGTTCATTTATTACGCCGCGAGCGGAAAGGATTGTCCCGAAAATTCGGCAAATGCCTTCGCGGCGGCAACCAATTGATCGTGGCTGATGCCGTGCATCTCAGCGAATGCGATTTGCAATTCGGGTTTAACGTCACCAAAAAACGACGACATAGGGCCGCAGGCCGCCTTCGCCGAAGAGGGATCCAGCAGACAATGGACAAGCTCCTGCGCGTCCAGCTTTTTGCTGTACGGCGCATTTACGGTCGTCAGAACAAGGATGGGGCTCTTCATCTGCGTCACTATCTCGATACCCGGTCAATATAGGATTGACATGGGAGCACCTACACTCCCTCTAACGGTCTTCGCGGTCAATTGTTTGCCTTTTGTTCCATCCAGCCGGTGGATTTGCGGCAAACCTCGGCTAAACGCTTCGGAACGGACGGCGGCTTTCCGCCGTTGGCGGTTGGTTCAATCGGTCTCACATGACAATTCTGGTCACCGGCAGCGCAGGCCATCTCGGCGAGGCCCTTTTGCGGACGCTCCAGGCGCGCGGTTCGCCCGCGCGCGGGATCGATCTGAAGCCCTCGCCCTTCACCGAGGCCGTCGGCTCCATCGTCGATCCCGCGTTCGTGCGCGAGCAGATGGACGGCGTCACCGCCGTCATCCACACCGCGACGCTGCACAAGCCGCATGTGGCGACCCACGGCAAGCAGGACTTCGTCGACACCAACGTCACCGGCACGCTCAACCTGCTCGAGGCGGCGGCCGCCGCCGGTGTGAAGAGCTTCGTCTTCACCAGCACCACCAGCGCGTTCGGCTCGCAGCTTCGCCCCGAAGCCGGGCAGGCCGCGGTGTGGGTCACGGAGGATCTGCCGCCGGTGCCCAAGAACATCTATGGCACCACCAAGCTGATGGCGGAGACGTTGTGCGAATTGTTCTTTCGCGAGCGCGGCCTGCCGGTCGTTGTCCTGCGGACCTCGCGCTTCTTTCCGGAGGACGACGACGATCCAGCGATGCGGTCGGCCTATCCGCTGGACAACGCGCAGGCCAATGAGCTGCTCTATCGCCGGCTCGACATCGCGGACGCGGTGAGCGCCCATCTGCTCACCGTCGACCGTGCGCCAAAAATCGGTTTTGCCCGCTACATCGTTTCGGCCACGAGCCCGTTCGAGCCGCATCATCTCGGAGCGCTGGCAGATGACGCGGCAAGCGTCGTGCGCGCGCTCCATCCGGATTGTGCGCAGCTCTATGCGGCGCGCGGCTGGCGCCTGTTTCCGCAGATCGACCGCGTCTATGTCAACGCGCGCGCCCGGCGCGAGCTGGGCTGGCAACCCGAATTCGACTTCGCGCATGTGCTGCAGAGCCTCCGTGCGGGTCAGGATTTCCGCAGCACGCTGGCGCGCGAGGTCGGGTCGAAAGGCTATCATGACGCGGTGTTCGACGACGGGCCCTACCCGGTCGCCTCGTAAACGCCGCGTTCGTTGTTTTGCTCGACGCATCAAGCGTCTGTCCGGGTTCACCGGGCGCGACGCGGGCTCAGCCGTTCTACTGTGCATGGGGTTGTTTTCGCATTTTTGATGTGGGCGCTTCCCGCTGCCTGCAAATTGAGCCACGCGCCATCCAGATTCCGCGTTGCAGCGAGATCGTTGACGCTGCCGCGCTGGCGCCCGGAGAAAATCCGTCTCAACTTTTATTGAGCGCAACCGCAGCACACGCCATGCGCTTCTCACCGCCCGCAGATGTGCTAACCTTTTTGTGTCTGTCGTCCTGACAGACTCCGAACTTCGCCTACTCAAACAGCAAAACAAAATAACGTGCAGCCCTGACGGCTGCCTTAGGGGAGTGACGCGATGACATCGATGTTCCATCGATCCGTGTTGGCGCTTGCAGCGGTTGCCCTTCTTGCCGGGACCAGCGTTGTCAATGCGCAGCAACAGGACAAAAACCGGGTACTGAAGAAATACGAATCCGGCACCAAGGAATTCTGGACCCATCCGCCGGATGACTGGTTCCTCGGCGACGAGACCGAGGCGCAGAAGGGCCTCGCGCCGCCCTCGGGTCCGCCGACCGGCGCGTCGGAGGCCGAGCTCGCGGCGATGATGAAGAAGATCAAGCTGCCGGCAGGCTTCAAGATCGAGGTCTATGCACCCGGCGTTCTCGCCGCGCGGCAGATGGCCTGGGGTGACAAGGGCACGCTGTTCGTCGGTTCGTTCGGCCTCGGCAACGTCTATGCCATCAAGGACAACAACGGAAAGAAGGAGGTCAAGACCATCCTCAAGGGGCTGAACATGCCCACCGGTCTCGCCTTCAAGGACGGCGCGCTCTACGTCATCGCGGTCGACAAGCTGATCCGCTACGACAACGCCGAGGCCAATCTCGACAAGCTCGGCGATGGCAAGGTCGTCTATGACGACATGCCGTCCTATGCCGCGCATGGCTGGAAGTACATCGCGGTCGACAAGGAAGGCTGGTTCTTCCTGCCGTTCGGCCCGCCCTTCAATGTCGGCATTCCCCCGACCAGCGTGTCGCAAATCCGCCGCGTCGATCCCAAGACCGGCAACGCCGAGATCTGGGCGCTCGGCGTTCGCAACTCGGTCGGCGGCGACGTCGATCCGCGCACCGGCAAATTCTGGTTCACCGAGAATGCACGCGACTGGGTCAGCGACGATCTGCCCTCAGACAAGCTGAACATGATCAGCAAGATCGGCGAGCATTTTGGCTATCCCTATTGCCACCAGGGCGACCTGCCCGATCCGAAGTTCGCGATGGGCCACAAATGCTCCGAGTTCACGCCGCCGGTGCTGAACCTCGGCGCGCATGTCGCTCCGCTCGGCATGAAGTTCTATACCGGCGACCAGTTCCCCGCCGAGTACAAGAACAACATCCTGATCGCCGAGCACGGCTCCTGGAACAGGCACAAGTACCAGGGCGCCCGCATCATGCGCGTGATCGTCGGGCCCGACGGCAAGAACGCCAAGCAGGAGGTGTTCGCCTCCGGCTGGCTCGAGGGTGACCAGGGCTATCTCGGCCGTCCCAACGACATCATCCTTGCCAAGGACGGCTCGATCCTCGTCGCCGACGACTGGGCCGGCGCGATCTATCGCATCAGCTACAGCAAGAAGTAGCGCGACACGAGAAGAGGCTGCGACCGCGCGATGGCCGCAGCCTCTTTCATTTCAATGCCCCACACTGTCGTTCCGGATTGCGCGCACTTGCGCGCAAGTCCGGAACCCATAACCCCGATTCGTGGTTATGGATTCCGGGCGCGCGCCAAGCGGCGCGGCCCGGAAGGACGACCTCGATAGATCGGAATCCCCATCATGCGCCGGCAGCCTATCTCGCACGCAATCAGCGCGGTTGCGCTCCTGACGCTCGGCACTCTTTCCGCAAGCGCCGCCGACAATTCCGCGATCAAGGACAAGGCCGCGGTCTGCTCCGGCTGTCACGGCGAGAACGGCATTTCTCAGACGGAGAACATTCCGTCGCTGGCCGGCCAGCCTGATCAATTCATCCAGTGGCAGCTCGTGTTCTTCCGCGCCGGCTCGCGCAAGAACGATCAGATGCAGCCGATCGTGGAGGAGATCACCAACGAGGACATCCGCAATTTCGGCGCCTACTTTTCGCAAATGACGCCGCCGAAGGCAGCGGAGGACAAGGACCCGGATCTCTCGAAGAAGGGCGCGGAGGCGGCGGTTGGCCGCCGCTGTGCCTCATGCCACACCGACAGCTATGCCGGCACCAAGGCCGTGGCGCGGCTCGCAGGCCAGCGCGAGGAATATCTCGTCAAGGCGCTGCACGACTACAAGGCGGGCGTCCGCGTGGGCGGCGGCGTCGCGGCGATGGCCGATGTCGCCTATCACATGAGCGACGAGGAAATCACGGCGGTCTCGCACTATCTCGCGCATTTGAAATAGCGGTGTAGCTGTAGCAGCAAACACAGTTCGTCGTCCCGGCCTAGCTGTGGTCTCTCAGGAGGTTGTCCATCTGGTCTGAACCGAGGAAGCTGAGGTTGCGAAGCTTCAGTGTTCCAAGGAGAGACCAGATGAACGTGCACAAGAATGCGCCTTTGACGCCCAAAGGTCGAGAGGCGATGGTCCGAAGCGTGGTGCAAGGCGGGCTGAGCCAAGCTGGCGCGGCCGACCTGTTCAATACGACGCCGAAGACGGTCGCCAAATGGGTCAAGCGGTTCCGCGCGGAAGGTGTGGAGGGATTGCGTGATCGCTCCTCCAGGCCCCTTTCATCGCCAAGCCAAACCCCGGTCGCCACGTGCACCGCTGTGGAGGCGTTGCGCCGGCAGCGCCACACCGGCAAACAGATCGCTGCCGAGGTCGAGGTGTCACCGGCCACCGTCAGCCGCATCCTGCGCCGTTTGGGATTAAACCGGATACGCGACCTGGAGCCGGCCGAACCGGAGCGCCGCTATGAGCGCGAGACGCCCGGCGAGATGCTCCACATCGACATCAAAAAGCTCGGGCGTTTCGAGCGTGTGGGCCACCGCATCACCGGCGATCCGAGTGGTCCGAACAAGAGCCGTGGCGCTGGTTGGGATTTCGTCCACGTCTGCATTGACGACCATTCCCGCGTCGCGTTCTCCGAGATCAAGCCCGACGAGACCGCGGACAGTGCTGTTCCTTTTCTCAAGGCGGCTGTGGCTTATTACAAAAGCCTCGGCGTCACCGTCACGCGCGTCATGACCGACAATGGCAGTTGCTACCAGTCCTTCGCCTTCCGCGACGCTTGCCGGGACCTCGGCATCAAGCATATTCGCACCAAGCCCTATACACCCAGAACAAACGGCAAGGCCGAGCGCTTCATCCAAACCGCGCTTCGCGAATGGGCTTATGCCAAAGCCTATCCAACATCAGATCGGCGCGCCCAAGAGCTGCCGTTCTGGCTGCACCAATACAACTGGCACCGGCCCCACGGTGGTATAAAATCTCAAACGCCGATCAGCAGGCTCGGTTTGACCGAGGACAACCTCTTGAGGCTCCACACCTAGCGCGCAATTGCGCGCGGGGGGCCGGGACCCATACCGCGTGATCTATCGATAAGCACAGGTGTTCGTACCGCGCGACAACTGAGTCACGACCGGTCTTCGCCAAACGACGCCCTGTGGTTATGGGTCCCGGCCCTCGCCGGGACGACAGCGGTGTGTGGAGCGCGAGCTACCCTGCCCGCTGCTTCTCATACGCCTTCAGATGCGTGTACGCGATGCGCAGCTTCGGCACCGGCACCTTGGCCGCATCGGCGCGGGCGATGAGATCGCCGATGACGTGGTCGGCTTCGACCGGCAGGCCCGCCTTGATGTCGCGGAACATCGACGCGGTCATCGGCGAGCCTTCGGTGGAGAGATTGCCCTTCACGCGCTCGAAGAACGGGCCGCCCGGGGGATAGCCGGACGCGGTGGCGATGGCGCTGGTCTCATCGAGCATGCCGAGCAGGAAATCCCGGCCGCCGGGGGCGGCGAGGATATTGCCGACGGAGGTGCGCATCAGGCTGGTGCTTGCGGCGAGCGAAGAGAGGAACACCCACTTCTCCCACATGTCCTGCATGATGTTCTGGCTCGCGGCGGCGCCATTGATGCCGCTCTTGAAGGCCTCGTCGATTGCCTTGACGCGGTCCGACAGCTTGCCGTCGCGCTCGCCGTAACTGAGCGACTGCATCGGCTGGAGCTGCACCACCTCGCGCTTCTCGTTCAGCGTCGCGGCGATGGCGCAGAGGCCGCCGAGCACCCGCTCCTTGCCGAACTTGCCGTCGAGGATGTCGAGATGCTTCATGCCGTTCAGCATTGGAATGATCGACGTGTTCGGGCCGACAGCCGGCGCGAACGACTTGATGGCGTCGTCGAGGTCGAACGCCTTGCAGCTGAGCAGCACGACGTCGAACTTGTCCTTGAGCGCGTCGGCCTGCACGGTCGGCGGATTTTTCAGGGTCACGTCGCCGTTCGGGCTCTTGATGACGAGGCCGGCGCTCGCGAGCTCGCTGGCGCGGCGCGGCCGGACCAGGAAGGTGACGTCGCGGCCGGCCTGCAACAGCCTGCCACCAAAATAGCCGCCGATGGCGCCGGCACCGACCACGAGAATACGCATGGGATTGTCCTTGCTGTTTCTTCTTTGCCGTCGTCCTGGCGAAAGCCAGGACCCATTACCCCGACTGCCTGTTGTCGGACAAGTTGGAGCCCCAGCTCGTCACATCCATAGCCTTCGGTGGTTATGGGTCCTGGCTCCTGTGCGCAGTTGCGCACGAGGCCAGGACGACACCGGAGATGTTGCCCGGTCTGTGCACCATACGAAAATCACGTCCCCGACACCATCTCCTCGACCTCGCGCAGCTGCTCCTTGCCGAAGAACATTTCGTTGCCGACGAAGAAGGTCGGAGAGCCGAAGGCGCCGCGGGCGACCGCCTCCTCGGTGTTCTTGATCAGTCGGGCCTTCACTTCCGGTTCCTGAGCGCGGGCGAACAGCTTTTGCGCATCGAGGCCGGAGGACGCCAGCGCCTTTGCCGCGACTTCAGGGTCGTCCATCTTTTTCGGCTCGCGCCACATGTGGTGGAAGGCGGCCTCGACATATTTCTCGAACACGCCCTCGAGCTGCGCCGCGATCGCGGTGCGCATCAGGTTCAACGTGTTGACGGGAAAGAAGGGATTCATGACGTAAGGCTGGACCTTGAAGCGCTTGATGAAGCGCTCGGTCTCGATTTGCTGGAATTCGCGCTTGTTCTTGATGCCGGCGAGCGTCTCGGCCGGCGATTTGTTGTTGGTCGATTTGAAGATGCCGCCGAGCAGAATCGGCACATATTCGAACTTGACGCCGATCCGCTCTTCGATCGCCGGGATCGCGAGATGGCTGAGATAGGCGTTCGGGCTGCCGAAATCGAACAGGAATTGCGGGGCTGTGCGGGGCAAGTTCGTTCTCCCTGGAGGCGCTTTTTTGGCATTGTGGCGCAGGCCGCGCCACGGGTCCACCGTTTAATGACGGTCATAATACTTTGATGATCAGATCAGGCGCCGGATCGCCCGCTTGCGCCACACCAGGAGGTAATAGCCCATCTGCAAAAGGAACATGGCGCAGAACACGATGGGATAGGCGGCCCACACGCCCGTCAGGCCGACGGTGCGGCTGAGGACAAACGCAGCCGGCAGCTCGATCGCGACAATCGCGAAGATCGACAGCAGCATCGGCGTGAAGGCGACACCGCCAGCGCGCATCGCGCCGGAAAACACCGTGGCCAGACCAAACGGCACCGAGCTCCACAGGGCGATGTCGAGCAATTCCTTCGCCAGGTCGAGCACGGCGCCGTCGGTGATGAAGATGCCGAGCACGGCGCGCGGCGCGAGATAGATCAGCGCCACCAGCCCGCCCGTCAGGACGATGTTGAACGCAAGACCGGTGCGGACGATGCCGTCGAGCCGGGCCCTGTCGCCGCCGCCGACGGCTTGGGCGCCGAGGATCGAGACCGCGATCGAGATCGACATCGCCGTGAACTGCGTATAGCCCATCACCTGGTTGACGGCGCCATAGGCCGCAGTGGCGTTCGAGCCGAAGCCGTTGACGAGGCCGAGCAGCACCAGCTCGGCGATCGCCATCACCACCATGCCGATTGCGCTCGGCAGGCCGATGCCGAGAATTTTGCCGAGCGCGGCGCGATTGAGCCTGAGATGACCCAGCAGTGCAGCGTCTGGTGCGAGTGCGTGTTTCTTCCGCAGCAGATAGATGGCCAACGCCATCAGCGTCAGTCCGTTGGCGATTGCAGCCGCCCAGGCAGGACTGGCGATGCCCGTGGCGGGAAGCCCGAACGCGCCACGGATCAACATCGGCGTCAGGATCAGGCCGATCGTGGTCGATAACGCCAGCGCCAGCAGCGGCGTGAGCGCATCGCCGACGCCGCGGATCATTGCCGTCACCAGCAGGAAGACGAAGCCGAGCGGCATCGTGAGCAGCATGATGCGTGCGTAGGCACTGGCCTGGTCGAGAATGTCCGCGGGCGTCGCGAGCATCATCATCAATTGCCGGCTGAAGATCCCGCCGACCAGCGCAACCGAGACCGACAGCAAGAGACCGACTGCGAGCGTCGTGCCCACAACGATCTTGATCCTCCCGTGCTCACCCGCGCCAAAAGCCTGGCCGATCAGTACGGTGGCGCCGGTGCTCAGGCCCATGACGAAGGCTAACCGGGAAGAACGCCGACACCGCCGCCAGTGCGTCGACGCCGATCATCTGGCCGAGATAGACATTGCTGACGGTGCCGAACAGCGATTGCAGCGCGTTGCTCAGCATCAGCGGAGCGAGGAAGCGGAGGAATGTTTTCCAGAGCGGCTTTGGAGCAGACATGGGATAGGCCTTTCATCAGGGCGTGCAAAACCGTTGCCGCGCAAGGCGCGGCTCGGCCGTCGATGGGGTTGGAAGAGAGAACGCGCCTTAAGCGCGGTCGCTGTAGGCGAGCTTGACGATGTGGTCGCGGATGTCGGCCGGCCAGTCGGCGATCAGTCCGGTGAAGCGTCGCCGGTCATCCGCGAACAATGCGCGCGAGGCTTCCTCGAACAGTGGCAGATCGCCGGCCATGGTCGACATGAAGTGATAGGCCGCATCGCGCGCCTGCCGCTCGCGGTCCTTGTCGCCGCTGGCGCGCCTTGCCTCGTCGACGAGCTTGCGCAAAGCGACCGAGGCGCCGCCGGCTTGCGCGTTGAGCCACTCCCAGTGCCGCGGCAGCAGCGTCACCTCGCGCGCGACCACGCCGAGCTTCGGCCGTCCCCGTCCGCGCGGCTCGGCGGGTGCCTCGGTCGTTTCGGTCGGGGGCGGTGCCAGCTTCTCCAATCGCGCCAGCACCGCGCGATCGTCGCCGCGCAGGTCGAAATCGATCGACCGGCCCGTGCCGTCGTCGAAGATGATGACCGGCTGGTCCAGCGGTTGTGTCGTCCGCTTGACCGCGAGCGCGACGTCGCCCGCCGGGCCGGAGGTCAGCCGGCGCTGGCCGACGAAGGCTGTGTAGGTCCCTTGCATTGGAATCATTGCCATATTGATCGTGTTGGCCGATTTAATACCCGGGTAAATTATCGACGTCAATATACCCGGGTGAAAATATCCGCACCGATGGCTCGACATTGCGTTCCCGGGCTGGCACGAACGACCCGGCCGACCGACCACGCCTAGCCCGGGGACCTCACGATGCTGACTGTTCACCACCTCAACAATTCGCGCTCCCAGCGCGTGCTGTGGCTGCTCGAAGAGTTGGGCGTGCCCTATGAGATCGTGCGCTATCAGCGCCAGCCGGACATGCGCGCGCCGAAGGAGCTGCGCGCGATCCATCCGCTGGGCAAGTCGCCTGTCATCACCGACAACGGCAACACCATCGCGGAATCCGGCGCGATCATCGAATATCTCATCGCCACTTACGGCAACGGCCGACTGATTCCGCCGCCGAACACGCCGGAGCGGCTGCGCTTCACCTACTGGCTGCACTATGCCGAGGGCTCGGCGATGCAGCCGCTGCTCCTGAAGCTGCTGTTCACGCTGATGCCGAAGCGCGCGCCGGCGCTGTTGCGCCCGCTGGTGCGCAAGGTCTGCAACCAGGCGCTGACCGCGCTGGTCAATCCGCAGCTCAAGCAGCACATGGATTATTGGGAAGGCGAGCTTGCGAAGAGCGAGTGGTTCGCCGGCAACGAGTTCACCGCCGCCGACATCCAGATGAGCTTCCCTCTGGAAGCTGCGCAAGCGCGCGGCGGCCTCGAGCAGGGCCATCCCAAGGCCATGGCGTTCCTGGAGCGCATTCATGCGCGTCCGGCCTATGCGCGTGCCCTTGAGAAGGGCGGGCCGTATCAGGTGGGGCGATAGGTACTTTCACCATCACTCCGAAGCACGCGAAGCGTGAACCTGGACTCTCGCGCCATGGTTCGCGCAGAGCACGCGCCATGCACGGACGGCGTTACTGTCCCGCGGCTTCCGCACCGCGCGTGCGCGGATCGGGTGCGCCGAGGGGACCATTCGGCGTCACCAGAATCGAATTGGCCGAGGTCTGCCCCATCGGCTCGACGATGACGTGGTCCATGGCCTTCAGCCCGGTCAGGACCTGGTCGGAGAAGCCGCGCTCGATGCGCACTTCGTCCGGCAGCCATTGATGATGCAGCCGCGGCGCGGCGACGGCGGCCGCGACGTCCATCCTGTAGTCGAGCACGTTGACGATCACCTGGAGCACGGTGGAGATGATGCGGCTCCCGCCGGGCGACCCCGTGACCAGCACCGGCTTGCCGTCCTTCAGCACGATGGTCGGCGACATCGAGGACAGCGGCCGCTTGCCGGGGCCGGGCAGATTGGGCTCGTAGCCGACGAGGCCGTAGGCGTTGGAGGCACCGACCGCCGCGGTGAAATCGTCGAGCTCGTTGTTGAGCAGCACGCCGGTGCCTTCGGCGACGAGGCCGACGCCGTAGCTGAAATTCAGCGTGTACGTGTTGCTGACGGCGTTGCCGCTGCTGTCGACGACCGAAAAATGCGTGGTGTTGCTGCCCTCGCGCGGCGCGTCGGCGGCGGATGCCAGCTGCTTCGACGGTGTGGCGCGATCGGTGGAGATGCCCGCGCGCAGCTTGGCCGCATAATCCTTTGACGTGAGGGTTTCTATCGGCGCGTTGACGAAGGCGGGATCGCCGAGATAGCGCGCGCGATCCGCATAGGCACGCTTCATGGCCTCGATCAGCAGATGCAGCGAGGCCGGCGATCCCTGCTTCAGATCACGGAGCTGAAAGCCTTCGAGGATGTTGAGCGTCTCCACCAGCACCACGCCGCCGGAGGACGGCAGCGGCATCGAGACGATGTCATAGCCGCGATAGCTGCCGCGCACGGGCGTGCGGATCACCGGCTGATAAGCCTTCAGGTCGGCCGTCGTCATGATGCCGCCGGCATCCGACAGCGCCTGGGCGAGCTTCTCCGCAACCGGGCCCTCGTAGAAGCCGCGCGGCCCCTGTGCGGCGATGGCCGACAGCGTTTCGGCAAGATCGCTTTGCACCAGCCGATCGCCTTCGCCGAGCGAAGTGCCGTCAGGACGTGAAAAAATCTTCGCGGAGGAAGGCCAGCGCGCGAGGCGCCGGTGCCAGCCCGGCAGGCTGTCGGCGATATCGTCGCTGACGACGAATCCGTCACGGGCCAGCGCGATCGCCGGCTCGAGCAGTTGCGCCACCGTGAACTTGCCCGAGCCGTATTTCTCCAATGCCAGCGCAAGGCCTGCGACGGTGCCGGGCACGCCGACGCCGAGCGCGGAATCGCGCGACTTGGCGGCATCGGGCTTGCCGTCGGGACCGAGGAAGATCTGCGGTGTGGTCGCCGCCGGCGCGGTCTCGCGATAGTCGATCGCGATGTCTTCGTTGCGCTCGGCGGAATGGATCACCATGAAGCCGCCGCCGCCGATATTGCCGGCGCGCGGATAGGTCACCGCCATCGCAAAGCCGGTCGCGACCGCGGCATCGACCGCATTGCCGCCACGTCGCAGGATGTCGGCGCCGACCTGCGCCGAGATCTTCTCCTGCGCCACCACCATGCCATGCTCGGCGGCAACGGCATGAACCGCATCGAGCGACGGCGGAACATAGGCCCGCCGCGCATCCTGCGCGGTCGCAGGCGCAAGGCCGAGCGCCAGAATGGAGAAGAAGGCGAAAAATGTCCGCCGGGTCCAATATGACGACATTATCAAATTTCCGCCGTGGCCTCGGGCCGGTTCACACGCCTCTCCTTAATGCTATACGGTTTGCGCTAAGAGGGACAAAACTGTTCGTGATAAGGACTTCGGAATGACGACAATCGCCCACGATGCGCGCATGACTGGCGTGCAGCGGACCTATCCGCCGCGCGCGGCTGTCGTCAGCTGGATCTTCTTCGACTGGGCCGCGCAGCCCTATTTCACGTTGATCACGACCTTCGTGTTTGCGCCCTATTTCGCCACCAGCGTCGCGCCTGATCCGGCCACGGGCCAATCGCTGTGGGGCTTCGCAATGGCGGCGGCGGGTCTCGCCATCGCGCTGCTGTCACCGGTGCTCGGGGCCATCGCGGATGCGTCCGGCCGCAGGAAGCCCTGGATCGCAGGGTTCGGCACGTTGCTGGTGCTGGCATCCTGCACACTATGGATCGGCAAGCCCGGCGATCCCTCAGTCATTCCGCCGCTGCTCACCGCGGTCGCGCTCGCCAGCGTCGGGGCGGAATTCGCCACCGTCTTCAACAATGCGATGATGCCGACCCTGGTGCCGCCGGAGCGCATCGGCCGGCTCTCCGGCACCGGTTGGGCCACGGGTTACATCGGCGGCATCGTCAGCCTGATCATCGTGCTCGGCTTCCTCGCCGCCAGTCCCGAGACCGGCCGCACGCTGCTCGGCTTTGCGCCGCTGTTCGGGCTCGATCCCGCCACTCATCAGGGCGACCGCATCGTCGGGCCGCTGACCGGGCTGTGGTTCATCATCTTCGTGACGCCGCTGTTTCTGTTCACGCCGGACTACCCGGCGAAGCGGCCGATGCGCGAAGCGCTGCGCGAAGGCCTGTTAGAGCTCAAGCAATCGATCAAGGGTCTGCCGCAGCAGAAATCGCTCGCGGCGTTCCTGCTCGCCAACATGATCTATACCGACGGCCTGGTGTCGCTGTTCGCGTTCGGCGGCATTTACGCCGCCGGCACATTCGGCTGGCACACGATCCAGATCGGCAGCTTCGGCATCATGCTCGCGATTGCCGGCACGTTCGGCGCATGGCTCGGCGGCAAGCTGGATGATCATCTCGGGCCGAAGCGCGTCATCGCCGGCAGCCTGCTGCTCCTGCTGCTCGCGGTGGCGGCGATCCTTCTGGTCGACAAGGACAGCGTGCTGTTCGTCAAGGTGGCGCCGCCGCAAGCAGGCGCTTCCCTGTTCTCGAGCGCGGCCGAGCGCGCCTATCTCGTGCTGGGTTGTCTCATCGGTGCCGCCGGCGGCCCGCTCCAGGCCGCCTCGCGCACGCTGCTGATCCGCCTCGCGCCGAAAGACCGCATCGCGCAGTATTTCGGCTTGTTCGCGCTGACGGGGAAGGTGACGTCCTTCATCGGCCCGCTGCTGATCGGCATGATCACGGCGGCGACCGCGAGCCAGAAGGCCGGCATGGCCGTGCTGGTGGTGTTCTTCGTTGCGGGACTGGGGCTGTTGATGCGGGTGCGGGATTAGCACCCCACCGTCATTCCGGGGCATCGCGCAGCGATGAACCCGGAATCCAGAAGTTGTCGCGCGAGATTCCGGGTTCGCGCTCCGCGCGCCCCGGAATGACGGCGAAATCAGTGCCTGAAGTGCCGCGTGCCCGTGAACACCATGGCGATGCCGTGCTCGTCGGCGGCCTTGATCACTTCGTCGTCGCGCATGGAGCCGCCGGGCTGCACCACGGCGGTGGCGCCGGCTTCGATGCAGGCGAGCATGCCGTCGGCGAACGGGAAGAACGCGTCCGATGCCACGACAGACCCCTTGGTGAGCGGCTCGGCGAGCTTCAGCTCACCCGCCGCATCCTGCGCCTTGCGTGCCGCGATCCGGGCTGAATCCACCCGGCTCATCTGGCCCGCGCCGATGCCGACGGTAGCGAGATCCTTGGCGTAGATGATGGTGTTGGACTTGACGTGCTTGGCGACCCGGAACGCGAACTTGAGGTCGCGCATTTCCGCATCGGTCGGCGCACGCTTGGTGACGACCTTGAAGGTCATGTCGTCGACCACGGCGTTGTCGCGGCTTTGCACCAGGAGACCACCGGCGACCGTCTTGGCGGTGAGGCCTGGCGCGCGCGGGTCGGGCAGGCTGCCGGCGAGCAGCAGGCGCAGGTTCTTCTTCCCGCCGATGATGGCGATCGCTTCCTCGCTGGCGTCGGGCGCGATGATCACCTCGGTGAAGATCTTGGTGATCTCGCGCGCGGTGTCGGCGTCGAGCGCGCGGTTCATCGCGATGATGCCGCCGAACGCCGAGGTGGAATCGCAGGCCAGCGCCCTGCGATAGGCCTCGACGAGGTTTGCGCCTTCTGCCACGCCGCAAGGATTGGCGTGCTTGACGATGACGCAGGCCGCGGTGCGCTTGGCGTCGAACTCGGCGATGCATTCATAGGCTGCGTCGGTGTCGTTGATGTTGTTGTAGGAGAGCTCCTTGCCCTGCAGCTGCCGCGCGGTCGAGACGCCCGGACGCTTGTCCGGGGTGGCATAGAACGCTGCAGTCTGGTGCGGGTTCTCGCCATAGCGCAGCGACTGGATCAGTCGGCCGCCGAAGGCGCGGAAGTCGGGCGCGTCGATCTCGAGCTGCCGGTTGAACCAGTTCGAGATCGCGGCATCATAGGCCGCGGTGCGCGCGTAGGCCTTTGCGGCGAGACGCCGGCGCAGCTTCAGCGTGGTCGCGCCCTTGTTGGCGGCGAGCTCGTCGAGCACGGCCTTGTAGTCGTCGGCCTCGACCACGACGGCGACGTCGTCATGGTTCTTGGCGGCGGCGCGGATCATCGCGGGGCCGCCGATGTCGATGTTCTCGATGCAATCCTCGAAGCCCGCGCCTTTGTCGACGGTCGCCTCGAACGGATAGAGATTGACGACGAGCAGGTCGATCGGCGCGATGCCGTGCGCCTTCATTGCGTCCGAATGGTCCTTGTTGTCGCGGATCGCGAGCAGGCCGCCATGCACCTTCGGATGCAGCGTCTTGACGCGGCCGTCCATCATCTCGGGGAAGCCGGTGAGCTCGGAAACGTCCTTCACCTTGAGCCCGGCCGCGGCGATGGCCTTGGCGGTGCCGCCGGTCGAGACCAGCTCGACATCATGCGCGGCGAGCGCCTTGGCGAACTCGATCAGGCCGGTCTTGTCGGAAACGGAGAGAAGGGCGCGGGTGACGCGGCGGGGATGGTCAGTCATGAGCAAGATCCTCTGCTAAGGGAGTGTCTATGCCCAGGCGCGCGGCTCATATGTCCCGCGCTTCCCGATGGTGCTCCATCCAAGGTCGCCAGTCGCGCGAGCGAGGGCTCGATAGCAGCTTTCAGCCGTTTCCACAACGACGAGATGGGACCGAATCGAGCGCGTCTACAGCGGCAGTTCCGGCTCGCGCCGGGCGTTGCGGCGGGCATTGGTGACCGCAGGTGAGGCGGTCGAGCGGATGAAGCTCCAGCGGATCGAAGGGGCCTGCCGCGCATCCTGGCGGATCACGATCTGGGCAGTGCGGCGCGGGCCGTCATTGCCGGCCAGGAACACGCTGTCCTCGAGGTCGACCTTGTCGTCGAGCGCCTCGAAGGTCCAGACGTCGCGGTTCGGCAGCACCAGCATGACGCCGCGGGCATCCGACAACCGGCTCGCCTTCACGGCCGGATGCAGATGGAAGCGCAAGGCGAAATCGGCATCGGCGCCCTTGAAGCGTCCTCCCTGCGGCGGCGACAGCGTATCCTCGCCGTCGATGCGTGCGCCGTCATTGGTGATCATCAGCACGCGGCGATGGATCGCGCCGAATTTGGAGAGATAGCCGTCATGCGAGGTCGTCAGCAGCGTGCCGTTCTGCACGACCTCGCGATAGCTCTCGACCTCGACCGGTCCGCTGGTGACGGGCGCGCCGTGCAGGAGGCGCTTCATCGCCGACATCTCCACGAACTGGCATGACGACGTGTCGCGATAGGTCAGCGTCGAATGCGCCGCGGTGCCGCGCGCGAATGGCCGCCAATTGTCGCGGCCCGTGGTCGGCATGCCGCAATTGGTGACGATGCGGCTGATGCCGGAGGACAATTCGAACGACAGGCAGCCGGCATGGGCGTCGTGGCTGACGCCGGCCGGCGGCGGCGGGCCGGTGTCGATGATCACGGTGGTCTGGCCGGCATCGAGACGCTGGAAGCCGGTATGCGGCATGTTCGCCATCGGCGCGCCGTGGGTGTCGTCATAGGCGAGCAGCGTCGCGAGCAGGTCCGAGGACGTCGCGCTCATGCCGTTGAACAGCGCGAAATTGCCGTCGCCGTGCCGGAAGAAGCGCAGCATCGGCATCATGCGGTCGATCGCATTGAGCAGCGCCGGCGGCGGCGCGATGTTGCGCGCGGCGAAGGTCTGGCGCAGCGGCAACAGGTCGATCAGGAGCTCGATCAGCGCGCCCGGATTGCGCGAGATGTGGCCGCCGTCGGGCAGGATCTGGCGCTGCAATTCATCCGACAGCTTCTTCGAGGCGTTGCGGATGTGGCGCGCCTGGTTGGCGAGGCACAGCGCCGCGTAGCACAGCGCGATCAGCACCTGGAGCTTCGGCACCCCGTCGGGGATGTCGACCATGGTGTAGCGCAGGAAACGAATTTCGCGGGCGAGCGCGCGCAAATAGCGGCGATAGAACTTGTTGTCGGTGTCGTTGAGCACCAGCGGTGCCTGCGACAGCAGCGAGATCACGCGCCGCGCCAGCACGTCGGCGCGCCGCGCGACGGGGCGGCGCTTGTTGGCGGGGTTGGCGATCCAGTCCTCGACCAGCGCGCGCGCATTGGCCCGCGTCAGCGCGGTGTCGGCGGCGCGCAAATGGCGCAGCCAGCCGAAGCCGAGCAGCGCGACCTCCCAATCCTCCGACGGTGGCTCGAGATCGAAGATCGAGCGGCCGTGGCAATTGACGATCTTGCCGGCGAAGACGAAGCGGCCGGCATAGATCTCGGCGGCGCGAGTCGCATCCGCGGTGCGTAAGTCATGCGGCGCGATGATCAGACGGTCGGTGCGGCTGGGCCAGACCCGCGACAGCGCAACCGAGCCGCCGCTCGCGCGCGCGAGCATGTTCCGCGCGAAGCGGTTCATGACCAGCGTCGAGATACGTCTGCGTTGAGCGACCGACACGCCTTGCCTTGAAGGGGGAGAGAGGATTCCGACGAATCCTTATTAATCCCAAAATCGGCCGCCTGACACCACCCTGAACGGCGCGAATCGGCGTCGAGATTGCAAAAACCAGTGCAAAATCAGGATTTAACGAGCCGGCTTGCGAAGAATCCATCGAGCCCGCCGAGCTTCGGATCGGCGTTCGGCAGATGGCTCGGCAGGGTGCGCAGGTCGCCATCTGCGGTGATGATTTCGGCGAGGCCCGCAACCTCCGACGCCGCGATCGGGACGCGGCGAAGCGCGGGCTCCGCGGCCAGCAGCGCGGCCACGGCCTGCTCGCCTTCCTCGGGTTCCAGCGAACAGGTGCAGTAGACCAGCGTGCCGCCCGGCTTGAGCAGCGAGACCGATTTCTTCAGCAGCCGCTGCTGGAGCGCGGTCAGGGCGGCGATGTCGGATTCCTGACGGAGCCAGGCGACATCGGGATGACGGCGGATGGTGCCGGTCGAGGTGCAGGGCGCGTCGATCAGGATGCCGTCAAAACCCTCAGGCGGGCCGGCCCACTCCACGGCGTCAGCGACGACGGTCTCGGCCTGGAGCGACAACCGCGCCAGATTCTCGCGCAGCCGCGCCACACGGGCGGGCGAGCGGTCGATCGCCGTGACCTGCGCGCCTGATAGCACCAGCTGTGCAGTCTTGCCGCCGGGCGCGGCGCAGAGATCGGCAATGGACTTGCCCTTGATGTCACCGAACAGCCGGGCCGGCAGTGCGGCGGCGGCGTCCTGCACCCACCATTGTCCCTCGGCGAAGCCGGGCAGCATGGTCACCGCGCCGTGCAGCAGCATCCGCACCGTCCCGGTCGGCAGCGTCTCGCCATGCAGGCGGCTTGCCCATTGCGCCGGGTCCGACTTCACGGTGAGATCGAGCGACGGCTCATGGCCGAGCGCCAGCGCCATGTCCCTTGCGGCCCTCTCGCCGTAATGCGCGCTCCAGCGCGAAAGCAGCCAGGGCGGCAGGTCCAGCGATTGCGTGGCGACCTCGTCGACCAGCGCCTTGCCCTCGCGCGCGCAGCGGCGCAGCACGGCGTTGACGAGGCCGGCATAGCGCGCGGCGCGCCGGTCGGATTGCACGAGGCGGACGGAGAGGTCGACGGCGGCGTGATCGGGCACGTCCATCCAGAGGATCTGGGCGGCGCCGATCAGCAGCGCGCTCTGCGCACGTGGCGCGTCGGAGGGAATGCCCTTGTCGAGCAGGCGAGACAGAACATGGCCGAGCGTGCCGAGCCGGCGCAGCACGGTGGCGACCAGGCGGCGCATCAGCGCGCGGTCGCGGTCGGCCAGCGTCTTCAGTCCGGGATGGGCGCCGCCGCCGTCGAGTTGGTCGTCGAGCGTGCGGTGCTTGTGCAGCACGCCGTCGACGATATCGGCGGCAATCCGCCGCGCCGCGAGACCAGGCACTTCGGACGGAGGGGCGAAACGTTGAGATGGCATGCGGAAGCAAGGTTCTGAGCGAGCGGCAGTTCCGCCGCAATGGGCGCATGCCTAGAGAAGCCAATCTGTGGCACGCGAATATGCCAAATGTAAGAATCGCTTCCGGCTTTTTCAGCCCTCCGGCCCGATTTCAGGAATGCGATATTGGACGTCGCGCCGCGGCGCGTGCTGCGCTAGAAAGCCCGACGATGAGTGACCAGCCTCCCATTCCGGATCGCAAGCCGTTGTCGCCGGCCGCCCAGCGCGCGCTGGCCGAAGCCGAGGCGCGCCGTCAGGCCGCGGCCGCGGAGGCCAACAAGGACGGCGCCAAGGCGGGGCCCAAGGAATTGCAGGGTCCGAAGGGGCCCGAGCCTACCCGCTACGGCGATTGGGAGAGAAAGGGCATCGCCTCCGACTTCTAAGGCTGCGATTCTCAAGGCACCCTCTTAAGCCACTCTTGCCGCTTCAGCCGACTCAGCCCTAGCGTGCGCGCATGCCGCGCTTCGATTCCAACAATCCATACCGGCCTTCATACAGTGGCTCGCCGTTTGGCCGCCACTTCTCCGGATTGTTGCCGTGGATGTTCGTGGTCGGCATCGTGCTGGCGATCGTGCTCACCTTCCGCCACGGGACGGACTGGCCTTTTCCGCACGCGGATGGCGATCGCACACGGAACGCCGAGATTGTTCTCCAGCAGGCCGGCCGTCCCGATAGTCGCGAGCCGGTCGACGTCATTCGCACCATCGACGGCGACACCTTTCTCGCGCGCGTTCATCAGCGCGACGGCCGCGCTCTCGTCGTGCGCGTTCGCCTGCGCGGCATCGATGCGCCCGAACTTAAGGCGTCGTGCCAGGAGGAGTTGGACAAGGCCGAAGCTGCAGCCCGCGCGCTGCGCGATCTGCTTGGCCAGGGCGGCGTCACGATCACCAATCTTGGCCCCGACAAATATGGTCGCGTTCTCGCCGACGTCACGACCAAACGCACTGCCAGTGTCTCGGCAGCCCTGCTCGCGGGTGGCTATGCGCGCAGCTACGATGGCGGTCATCGCGACGGCTGGTGCGCGCGAGGCTGGCGTTTCTGGTAACGAAAGAGCCGCGTCTTTCAACGCGGTTCTCATTGTCTCATTTGGATATCGCTGATCAGCGCGTCACGACCACCGTGGTGCCGACGGAGACGCGACTGTAGAGATCGGTGATGTCGTCGTTGAGCATGCGGATGCAGCCATAGGAGACGAAGCCGCCGACCGAACCCGGCACGTTGGTGCCGTGGATGGCATATTCGCCGCCGGCCAGCGTCATTGCGGCCACGCCCATCGGGTTGCGCGGCGAGCCGCCGGGAATGACGTCGGGCAGCTGCGGCTTGTCGCGCTTGACCTCGGCGGGCGGCGACCAGGCCGGATTGCGATACTTGCCGTCGATGCGGGTGGTGCCGGCCCACTGCTTGCCGGACTTGCCGACGCCGACCGGGTAGCGCACGGCGTGACCGGAATCGAGAATGAGGTAGAGCTTGCGCTCGTTGGTCTTCACCACGATGGTGCCCGGCGAATACTCGCCCGGATGCGCTCCCACCAGCTCCGGCCGCGCCTCGGCGGCCGTCGACATCAAGACGCCTGCCCCGATGGTGGCGGCCAGCGCCACCGCAATCCTCATCGACATCAATGCTTCCCTTCCGTTGCCCCGAACGGGTCGTCCAAATCTACGCAAACCCGGCAATGCCCCGCTCGCCCACACAGTATTAACCGCGCCCGTTAACCGGATGGTTTCCAAGCGCGGCCGCCGAGGGCCAGCCAGCAGGGGGAACAAAGGAAAAGTTCGAAATAAAGTAAATGACCTGAAAACAACACTCAGGGGGAAAGATGCGGCCACACCGCTGCGCGCTCTGACGAGAGCGTGAAGATGTGAATGGCTGTTGTTCAGGAAGGTCGGCGCGAAACGCGCGCTCGTGTCCCGGACAAGGCGCGGCACGAAGTGACGCGACGCTGAGCCGGGACCTAGTTCTTTGCGCTTGGCTCCATGGGCCCCGGCTCAGCAGCGCACCGCGCGAGTGCGCGCTGCGCTGCGTCCGGGGCACGAAAGCAGCTCAGGCCGACTTCTTGTTCTGCCGGTTCTTCACGAGATCATCGACCACGGCGGGATCGGCCAGGGTCGAGGTGTCGCCGAGGCTGCCCGGCTCGTCCTCGGCGATCTTGCGCAGGATGCGGCGCATGATCTTGCCGGAGCGGGTCTTGGGCAGGCCCGGCGCGAACTGGATCTGGTCGGGCGAGGCGATCGGGCCGATCTCCTTGCGCACCCAGGTCACGAGCTCCTTGCGCAGATCGTCGGTCGGCTGCACGCCGGCCATCAGGGTGACATAGGCGTAGATGCCCTGGCCCTTGATGTCGTGCGGGAAGCCGACCACCGCGGCCTCCGACACCTTCTCATGCGCGACCAGCGCACTCTCGACTTCCGCGGTGCCCATGCGGTGACCGCTGACGTTGATGACGTCGTCGACGCGGCCGGTGATCCAGTAATAGCCGTCGGCATCGCGCCGGCAGCCGTCGCCCGTAAAATACTTGCCCTTGTAGGTCGAGAAATAGGTCTGCTCGAAGCGCGCGTGATCGCCATAGACCGTGCGCATCATGCCCGGCCAAGCCCGGGTGAGGCAGAGATTGCCGGTGGTCTCGCCCTCCAGCGTCTTGCCGTCGGCATCGACGATCTCCGGCACCACGCCGAAGAACGGCTGCGTCGCCGAGCCCGGCTTGAGCTTGGTTGCGCCCGGCAGCGGCGTGATCAAAATGCCGCCGGTCTCGGTCTGCCACCAGGTGTCGACGATCGGGCAGCGGTCGTCGCCGACGACGCGGTGATACCATTCCCAGGCTTCCGGATTGATGGGCTCGCCGACCGAGCCGAGCAGGCGCAGGCTCGCGCGCGAGGTCTTCTTCACCGGCTCATCGCCGCTCTGCATCAGCGCGCGGATCGCGGTCGGCGCGGTGTAGAAGATGTTGACCTTGTGCTTGTCGATGACGTTCCAGAAGCGCGAATTATCAGGATAATTCGGCACGCCCTCGAACATCAGCGTGGTAGCGCCGTTGGCGAGCGGCCCGTAGAGAATGTAGCTGTGGCCGGTGACCCAGCCGACGTCGGCGGTGCACCAGTAGATGTCGCCGTCGTGATAGTCGAAGACGTATTGATGCGTCATCGAGGCGAACACGAGATAGCCGCCCGTGGTGTGCAGCACGCCCTTGGGCTGGCCGGTCGAGCCCGAGGTGTAGAGGATGAACAGCGGGTCTTCGGCGTGCATGTGCTCGACCGGGCATTCCGTCGTCACCATTGCCGCCGCCTCGTGGTACCAGAGGTCGCGCGTCGGGTTCATGTCGATCTTGCCACCGGTGCGCTTGACCACGACGACCCAGTCGACGCCGTCGGCTTTAGCGAGCGCCGCGTCGACATTGGCCTTCAGCGGCACCTTCTTGCCGCCGCGCAGGCCTTCGTCCGCGGTGATGATCACCTTGGACTGGCAGTCGTTGATGCGCTGGGCGAGGCTGTCGGGCGAGAAGCCCGCGAACACCACGGAGTGGATCGCGCCGATCCGCGCGCAGGCCAGCATCGCATAGGCGGCCTCGGGGATCATCGGCAGATAGATGGTGACGCGATCGCCCTTCTTGACGTTGCGGGTGCGCAGGATGTTGGCCATCCGGCAGACTTCGTCGTGCAGCTCCTTGTAGGTGATGTGGCGGGATTGCGAGGGATCGTCGCCTTCCCAGATGATCGCGGTCTGGTTGGCGCGCGTGTGGAGATGCCGGTCGATGCAGTTGTGGGCGACGTTGAGGATGCCGTCCTCGAACCATTTGATCGAGATGTTGCCGGGCGCGAAGGAGACGTTCTCGATTTTGGTCGGCGCCTTCATCCAGTCGATGCGCTTGGCCTGTTCGGCCCAGAAGCCGTTCGGGTCCGAGATCGAGCGAGCGTACATCTCCTTGTACTTGGCCTGGTCGACCCAGGCGCGCTTCGCCCATTCCGCCGGCACGTCGTAGATCTTCTCGGACATATTTCCCTCCACATGCGGCAAGCTGAGGCAATGCCGACATCATCATTTGATTGATTATGCGTCGGGCTAACCGGACCCGACAAGGAGCACAAGCTGGACCTTCGGCGAGCCGCCGACCATGCGGCGGATCAAGGTGCGGGAGGTTTGCTGTCGCAGATCTGAAACAGGCCGGCACGCGCCTTTCGGCTCTTTACCCAAATCACGGGAACAGGCCCGCGCAGAGCCCCATGCGCCCGCCGGAGGTATTTAGAAACCGTCTTTCACTGATTCGGGACTCGCAATACGGTTCGGAACACCCTAAATGGCCAACCCGGGTCCAAAGAGGCCCCTCGGAACAAAAATCAGAACAGCGGCATTGAACGGTAACAGACAGGGCTAAAGGCTTAACACTATGATGGATCAGCAGAATCTCGGGACGACACGGCCCGCTTCCGCCGATCCTGCAGCCATTGCTCTGGCCAAGGCCCTCGGACAATGGCCCAAACCGGCCCCTTTCAGGCGTGCCAGCCCGAAAAAGACCTTCGATGGATCGCCGCCGGCGACGGTCGAGGCGCTTGCCAGGGAACTGGGCCTGCGGCTCGGCGACCAGAATGAGCTGACCATCCGCCGCATCAAGCGCGGCAAGGGCTATTCCTTCGTCCGCCCCAACGGCGCCCATATCCGCGACGCCCGCACCATCCGCCGGCTGCACGCGATGGCAGTGCCGCCGGCCTACCGCGAGGTGCGCTACTCCGCCGATCCGAGCTCGCATCTCCAGGCCGTGGGGCGTGATGCCGCGGGCCGGCTGCAATATCGCTATCACGCCGACTGGGAGAAGGTCCGCGAGCACCGCAAGGCGCATCGCCTGGAGAAGCTCGTCGGCGCGCTGCCAAAGATCCGGCGCAAGGTCTCGGCGTTCCTGTCGGGCGACGAGCCCACGCGCGAGTTCGCGCTTTCGGCCGTGATCGAGCTGATCGCCCGCACCGCGATCCGCCCCGGCAATGAATCCTATGCCCGCCTCAATGGCACCCGCGGCGCCACCACGCTGCTGAAATCGAACGTCACGCTGGAAGACGACTGCTTCGTGCTGACCTTCAAGGCCAAGGGCGGCAAGGCGGTTCGGAAGGAATGCGACGCGGCCAAGCTGGTGCGCGCCATCGGCATTCTGCGCGGCGTTCCCGGCAAGCGCATGTTCCAGTACCGCGATGCCTACGGCATCGTGCGCGCGGTCAACACCACGCAGGTGAACGCGTTCTTGCGCGAGATCGCGGGCATCAAGATCTCGCTGAAGGATTTTCGCACGCTGATGGCGTCTGCCGTGGTCGTTGAGTCCCTGTCGCGGATCACACCGGCGACCAGCCAGCGCGGCCGCAAGAAGCAGGTGCTGGACGCGATCCGCGCCGCGGCCGACCAGCTCTCGAACACGCCGGCGATCTGCCGCAAGAGCTACGTCCACGATACCATCGTCACGGCCTTCGAGGACGGCATTTTGGAGCGTTTTGCGGCGACGATGAAGGGCCAACGCTCGCAGGCGCGGCGCGAGCAGCTGCTGGCGCAGGTTGTCGCGACCGCGGCGGTGTAGCGACACGTCGCGCTATCGTAGGGTGGGCAAAGCGAAGCGTGCCCACCATTTGCTCATGGTGAAAGGTGGTGGGCACGGCGCAAGCGCGCCTTTGCCCACCCTACAAGAGCTACTTCTTATCTGACACGCCCATATCCGGACCGGGATCGCGCCCCGCCGCTGCGCTCGTGAGCCGTTCCAGATAGTGCGCCCATCCCTTCGCATGTGCCGCCGCCTGTTCCGCATTCGGCAGCCCGCTATGGGTCATGCGCAGCAGCGTGCCGCCATCGTGTTCGATCAGGTCGATCTCGATCAGGCTCGAGCCGGGCGGCACTTCCTGACCGCCCTCCCAGCCGAACGTATAGGCAAGGCGATGCACCGGCACGACCTCGCGAAAGGCGCCGCGGGCGACGCCGCCGCGTGGGCCGACATCCTTGACCAAGTAGAGCCCGCCGGGATGCGGTTCCGTGGCCGCGTCGGAGCCCATCCAGCTCAGGATCTTCTCGGGGTCGGTGAGATAGGCGAAGACGGTGGCCCGCGGGGCTGCGATCTGGGTCTCGCGTCGCACTATGAACGGCTCGGTCATCGGCGATCATCCCTGGTGTTGCCTTGGGCTGACGATGGGACATGGCGGCGCCGCACGGCCCCGTCAAGGATTGCCCGTGACAAAGACGGCCCTGCTTCGCCATCATCGGGCCATGCACCTCGCCCCGACCCTCGCCTGGCTCGTCGATGCCGCCTCGGATTGTCCCGGGGCCGATCGCCTGCTCGCGGAACTCGGCGCGCACCTGATCGCCGACGGCGTGCCGCTTGCGGCAGGCAGCCTGACGCTGGAGGTGCCACATCCGCTGATCGCGAAACGGACCTGGCTGTGGCGCGCCGAGACTGGCAGCGTCATCGAAGCGCTCGGCTTCGTACCGGGCGGCCTTGCGCCCGACCCGCCCAACGATGGCGGTCGCCGCTGGCTACGCGAGGTCGCAGGCGGCGAGGTGCACGAAGATGCCGTCGGACGGTCCGATGGGCCGTTGCTCGGCTGGATCGGGCCGCGTCCGTTCACCGCGGATGAAATCGAACGATTGCGTCAGGCCGCACGCTTCGCGGCGACGCCCCTCGCCGTACTGGCCGCGCGCGCCACGTTGCGGGCGACGCTGGATGCTTATCTTGGCAAGCGCAGCGCGGAGCGGGTGCTGGCGGCGCCCTTGCGGCGCGATCTCGGCGAGACCATCCAGGCCGCGCTGCTCTATGCGGACCTGCGCAATTTCACGAGCCTGTCGGAAACCACACCGCCGGCCCAGGTCATCGCGGCGCTCGATGCCTGGTTCGACCGCATCGCCGGTGCCGTTCATGCCTTCGGCGGCGAGGTGCTGAAATTCATCGGGGACGGCGTGCTCGCGATCTTTCCGGTGGTCGAGCCATCACCGCGCCGTGCCTGCGAAGCGGCTCTCCGTGCGGCAAGTGCGGCCGAAGCCGGCATGGCCTATCTCAACGCCGAACGCGCCGCGCAAGGGCTGCCGCCGCTTGCGTTCGGCGCCGCGCTCCATCTCGGCGAGATGCTCTGGGGCAATATCGGCGCCGCCAACCGGCTCGACTTCACGGCGATCGGTCCTGCCGTCAATCTCGCCAGCCGGCTGGAAGGCTTGTGCAAGCCCCTCGGCCGGACGGTGCTGGTGTCGGGTGCACTCGCTGCCGCGACGGAGATGCCGTTGATCGCGCTCGGATCACATTCGCTGCGCGGCATTGCCGCGCCTTGCGAGGTGTTTGCGCTGGCGGAGACGTGAGGCCGGATATTGCAGGTCGTTGCGCGACGGCCGCGCCAAGTTCTCGGTGTCGTCCTGGCCTGGTGCGCAATTGCGCACGGGAGCCAGGACCCATAACCACAAAATTGCATTGTTGCGTGAGCTGGTAACCGCGAGTCTTCGCAAAACGATTGCTGCGGAGTATGGGTCCCGGATCTGCGCGCGCTTAAGAGCGCGCTTGTCCGGGACGACGGCGGAACAGCAGCGCCTACATCCCGCCCATCTTGCAGACGAGCTTCCATTCCTCGGCCGTCACCGGCTGCACCGAGAGGCGCGAATATTTCACCAGGGCCATGTCGGCGAGCTTCTTCTCGGCCTTGACCGCGACCATCGTCACCGGCGTCTTCAGGGGCTTGTCGGCCTTGATGTCGACGCAGACGAACTTTTCGGTCTTGTCGGTCGGATCAGGATAGGCCTCCTTGATGATCTCGACGATGCCGACGATCTCCTTGCCCTCGTTGGAATGGTAGAAGAACGCCTTGTCGCCCTTCTTCATGTTCACGAGATTCTGGCGCGCGGTGTAGTTGCGCACGCCGGTCCAGACTTCGCCCTTGGCGCCCTTCGCCACCTGCTGGTCCCAGGACCACACCGACGGTTCGGATTTCACCAGCCAGTACGCCATGCTCATTCCTCTGCCTTGAAGGGGCGCGTCAACAGCCCCGAGATCGCGGCGTCGATCGTGCTGCGGCCGCTCAGGATCGACGCGACCGCTTCTGATACCGGCATCTCGATGCTTTGCGAAGCGGCGAGTTCGATCAGCACCGGCGCGGTGAACTCGCCTTCGGCAAGCTTGCCCGCGGACGGCTGCTCGCCGCGCCCCAGGGCGAGGCCGAGCGCAAAGTTGCGCGATTGCGGGCTCGCGCAGGTCAGGATCAGATCGCCGAGGCCGGACAGGCCGGTGAGCGTCTCGCTGCGCGCGCCGAGCGCGCGGCCGAGGCGCGTCAGCTCGGCAAAGCCACGGGTCGTCAGCGCCGCCTGGGCCGAGGCGCCGAGCTTGCGCCCGACCGCAATGCCGACCGCGATCGCCAGCACGTTCTTGGCCGCGCCGCCGATCTCGACGCCGCGGATGTCGGTGGAGTGATAGGGGCGGAATGTCGGCGAGCCCAGCGCCTGCACCAGGCTGCTCGCCAGCGCTTCGTCCTTCGCGGCCAGCGTCACCGCGGTTGGCAGGCCGCGCGCGACGTCGTCGGCAAAGCTCGGACCCGACAGGATCGCCGGCAGCGCATGCGGCGCGGCCTCCGCGATCACGTCGGTCATGAATTTGTGGGTGCCGTGCTCGATGCCCTTGGCGCAGGCGACGACCGGCGTCGGCTTTGCCAGATGCGAGGAGAGCATGTTGACCGCGCCACGCAGATGCTGCGCCGGCGTTGCGATCAGCAGCATCTCCGCGCGCGACGCCTCCGCGGGATCGCTCGTCACCACGATCTCCGGCGCGATCCGCACACCGGGCAGTCGCGGATTATCGCGCGTCGATGCAATCCGCGTCGCATGCTCCGCGTTGCGCGCCCAGAGCGTGACGCTCCGCCCTGCCCGCGCCGCCACCGTCGCCAGCGCCGTGCCCCAGGCGCCCGCTCCGATCACCGCAACGGATTGGAACGCGGTCATCGTCAATATCCCGCTCGCGTCTTGCCGTAGCCGGCCGGCGCGGTCGCATTGGCGTCGAGCAGCCAGCGTGCGCGCGGCTGCGCCTCCATCGTATCGGTCATGCCCAGCGCGAGGCGCTCGGCGCCGGCCCAGGCGATCATCGCACCATTGTCGGTGCAGAGCGCGGGCGGCGGCATGATCAGCTCCGTCCCGGCCTGTCGCGCGACGTCATGCAGCGCGCCGCGGATTGCCTGATTGGCGGCGACGCCGCCGGCGGCCACGAGCGCGCGCGGTGCGCCGAACTGCTCGCGGAACAGCTTGAGGCCAACGCTGAGCCGGTCGGCGGTCGAATCCAGCACCGCGGCCTGGAAGCTCGCGCAGAGATCGCTGATGTCCTGCGGCGTGATCTCAGCGAGCCGGCTCGCTTCGGTGCGGACCGCCGTCTTCAATCCGGACAGCGAGAAATTGGCATCGGGACGCCCCTGCATCGGTCGCGGGAACGCAAACCGCGCGGCATCGCCGCTTGCGGCCGCGCGTTCGACCTGCGGGCCGCCGGGGTATGGCAAGCCCAGCATCTTCGCGACCTTGTCGAAGGCTTCGCCGATGGCGTCGTCAACCGTGGTGCCGAGCCGCACATACTGGCCGACGCCGGTGACCGCCACGATCTGGGTATGGCCGCCCGAGGCGAGGAAGAGACAGTAGGGAAAATCGATTCCGTCGGTGAGGCGCGGCGTCAGCGCGTGCGCCTCCAGATGATTCACCGCGACGAGTGGCGTGTCATGCACCATCGCGATCGCCTTCGCGGTGGTGAGCCCGACGATCACGCCGCCGATCAGCCCGGGCCCTGCGGCCGCGGCGACGCCGTCGAGCTGGGCATAGTCGATGCCGGCCTCGTGCATGGCACGGTCGATGATTCCGTCGAGCACGTCGACATGCGCGCGCGCAGCGATCTCCGGCACCACGCCGCCGAAGCGGGCATGCTCCTCGACCTGCGACCGCACGATGTTGGACAGGATCTTGCCACTGCCGTCAGGCGCACGCTCGATCACCGCCGCGGCGGTCTCGTCGCAGGTGGTTTCGATGCCCAATACCAGCATTGGCGAATCGTTATCCAATTTGCGCCCTTGCACTCATCCGTAAAGCAGAGTTCTGGTAAGTCCGGTAGCATTCCGGGGTCGGCTTGCGCAATCGTCACGCGCGGCCATTCCGGCGAAAGCGTCACCGTCACGCGGTTCGGGAACACACGCGATGTCCATTCTTGTCACACGGCCGCATCCCGACAATGAGGCGACGGCGGAAAATCTGCGCGCGCGGGGGCATGTGGTGCTGCTTGCGCCGGTGCTCAAGTTCGAGCCGGTCGCCTTCCATGACGAAAGTGAAGCGGGCTATGGCGCCGTCATCGTCACGTCGGCCAATGCGATCCGCGCCGTCGCGCCGCAATTGCGGGACCTTGGCCTCCTGGCACTGCCGCTGTTCGCGGTCGGTGAGCACACCGCGTCTGCGGCGCGCGACGCCGGCTTTGACGAGGTCGTCGTCGCCGGCGGCGATGCTGCGGCCTTGCGCGACAAGGTCGTGCAAAGTGCGCGCGACAAGGTGCTGAAGAAGAAAAGCACGCTGCTTTATCTTGCCGGCGCGGATCTGTCGCGCGATCTCGGCGGTGAGCTCGGTGCGGAAGGATTCAACGTGGTCACGCAGACGACGTATCGCATGGCGCCGGTCAAGCATCTGCCGCGCGAGGTCTGCGAGGGCTTTGCCGCCCACGGGGTCGAGGCGGTGCTGCACTACTCGCGGCGCAGCGCGCGGGCGTTCCTGGATGCAGCGCGGGATGAAGGCGTCGAAATCTCGGCGCTGGCGATCCCGCAATGCTGCCTGTCCGAGACGGTCGCCGGCGTGTTGCGCGATGCCGGCGCGTCGCAGGTTCTGGTGGCCGCGACGCCGGACGAAAATGCCTTATTTGACACCTTGGAGCGTGCTTTGCGTACCCGTTTGGCGTAAGAGGTCGGGCCGAATCCGACGTAATCGGTCCGCTTAAGGATCTATGCCAGGATGTGTGCAAAGGTATGGAAGTGTGAGGAACCGTCACGATGGCCGACGACAAGCCTGAAGACGCAGGATTGGCTCCCGACACCGGTCGTGCCAAGCGCACCCCGCCCACCATCGATCTGGAGGCAACCGAAGTCTCGACCCAGCCGCAGGAGGTGGCGGGTGAGCCCGAAGCTCAGCCGGCGGCCGAGCAGGCCGCGGATGAGCAGGCCAAGGTCGAGGACACCAAGCCCGAGCCGCAACCCGAGCCAGCCGAGGAGCAGCCTTCCATTGCGCCCGCGTCCGCCTCGCGGCCGGTTTCTCCCTGGGTCATTGCACCGTTCTCCGGTGCGGCGGCGGCAGCGATCGTGATCGGGGTCGGCTGGATGCTGGGCTGGCCCGCAGTGCAGGCGCCGCCTGCTGCGCCGCAAGTGACAAGCGCGACGGTCGATGCGCTGAGCGGTCGCGTCACCGCGGTCGAGGCCAAGGCCGGCAAGTCCGTCGCCGATCCGGCCGTGGCCGCGCGGATCGATGCGCTGGAGAAATCGGCGAGCGCGCTACGCAGCGACATCGCCAATCTGCGCGCGCAGTCCGACAAGACCGCGAGCGCGCTGAACGATACCAAATCCGCGCCCCGCACCGCTGCGCCCGATATTGCCGCGCTCACCGACCGCATCACGCAGCTCGAGCGCGCCAGCAAGACCGAACGCGCCGAGCTCGCGCAGCAGGGCGAGAAGATCGCCGATGCAAAAGCGATGGATGACAAGCCGCTGCGCTTTGTGGTGGCGGCGGCCCTGCTCGACGTCGCCGTTCGCCACGGCGATCCCTATCAGTCGCAGCTGTCCGCGGCGCGTTCGCTCGCCGCCAAGCCCGACATGCTGAAGCCGCTCGATGCGTTTGCATCGTCGGGCATCCCGACGCCGGTCGCGCTGAGCCGCGAGCTGCTCAACATCGTGCCGAAATTGTCGCCGCCGGCGGAAGCCCCGGCCGCGGGTGCCGGCATCGTCGAGCGTCTTCAGGCCGGAGCATCGAAACTCGTGCGCATCGAGCGCACCGACGGCGTCGGCAACGATCGCGGCGCCATCGTCGCGCGGGTGACGGCGGCGGCGCTGCGCAACGATTTCGTCGAGGCGCGGCGGGAGCTGAAGACGCTGCCCGAGGCCGATCGGGCGCCGGCGCAGGCCTGGCTCGACAAGGCCGATGCCCGCGATGCCGCGCTCGCCGCGTCCCGCAAATTCGCCGACGATGCCATGGCGGATCTCGCCAAATCTGCTCAATAAGATTCGCGCAACAATCGGCGCGTAATAGGGATCGCCATGCTTCGCATCGTCCTTTTCCTTGTCCTGATTGCCCTGGCGGGGGCCGGCGCGGCCTGGGTTGCCGACCAGCCCGGCGATGTCGTGATGAACTGGGGCGGTCTTCGGGCCTCGCCAAGCATTCCGGTGTTTGTGCTCTTGCTTGGGCTTTTTGCGGCCGCAGTCGTGCTCCTCTGGAGCATCCTGACGATGCTCTGGCGTATGCCGGGCCGCATGCGCCGCCGCCGTCACGAGAAGCGCCATGCGCGCGGCCGCCACGCCATTACCCACGGCCTGCTCGCGATCGGCCATGGCGACACCGCGCTCGCGCGCCGCCACGCCGAAGCGGCGCGGCGTCACGCGCCGAACGATCCGCTCGCGCTGCTTCTGCATGCGCAATCCGCGCAGCTCGAGGGCAACCGCGATGAGGCCCAGCGCGTCTTCCGCGCCATGGCCGAGCGCGAGGATACGCGCCTGCTCGGCCTGCGCGGCCTGTTCATCGAGGCGCAACGCGCCGATGACGCCGTCGGTGCCGTGATGATCGCGGAGGAGGCGATCAAGCTGTCGCCGTCCTCGACCTGGGCTTCGCATGCGGTGCTCGGCTTCCGCTGCGCCCGCGGCGACTGGAGCGGCGCGCTCGCGATCCTCGATTCGAACCTGTCTGCGGGCCTGATCGACAAGCCGGCCTATCGCCGCCAGCGTGGCGTGCTGCTCACGGCGCGCGCGCTGGAACTGGAAAAGATGGACCGCGACGTCGCGCGCGAGAGCGTGATGGAGGCGATCAAGCTCGCGCCGACTTTGGTGCCGGCCGCGGTGCTCGCCGCAAAATTCGAGAGCGAGGCGCATCAGGTGCGCCGAGCCATGAAGCTGGTCGAGGTTGCCTGGCTCTCCAATCCGCATCCTGATCTTGCCGACGCCTATGCGCATGTGAAGCTCGGCGATTCCGCGCGGCAGCGCCTGCAGCGGGTCGAGACGCTGGCGGCCAAGACGTCAGCCGACAAGCCCGGCCATGTCGAGGGCCAGCTCGCGATCGCGCGCGCCGCGATCGACGCCTCCGAGTTCGCCCGCGCACGCCAGGTGCTGGCGCCTTACGTCAACGATCCGACCCAGCGCGTAGCGCTGGTGATGGCCGAGATCGAGCGCACCGAGCACGGCGACGGCGGCCGCGCCCGCGCCTGGACCCTGCGCGCGGTACGCGCCCGCCACGATCCGGCCTGGACCGCGGACGGCTATGTCAGCGACCGCTGGCGCCCGGTCTCGCCGGTCACCGGCCGGCTCGACGCCTTCCAGTGGCAGACGCCGGTCGCGAGCTTGCCTTCCGACAAGGGCACCACGATCGAATCCTCGGCCTTCGAGGAAGCCATGCTGGCGGCCCCCCCGCCCAAGCGGGTGACGGCAAGCCCGAGCGAGAGCCAGGTGGAACCGGTCGTGGCCGCACCAGACCCGGTGCCGGCCGCTCAGGACAATTCTCCCCCTGAGGCCAAGGAAACGGCCCAGGAGGCCGTCAAGGAGGCCGTCAAGGAAACGGTCAAGGATGAGCCGGCGGCACCTGTCGAGCCGGTCAATCCGGCCCCCGAACCCGCCGAATCATCGCCGGTCGCGGCAACCCCCGTGTTCCGGAACCGCGCTGACCTCGGCAAGCCGGCCCCTGCCCCGATCCCCGCCGTCATCCCGATCGTCCGCGCGCCGGATGATCCCGGGATCGATGACGAGGGGCCGAGCGATGAATTTACGGAACAAATCGGCACGCCCAAGGCCCATGCAAAGGCCCAGGCCGGCGGCTGGCGCGGATTCTGGTCCCGGTGGGGCGCGTAAGGCGCATTTCGCGCCCCGCTTGTCCTTGCCAATTCGGGCCATGCCCGATATCAGGGGCGCGCGTATCGGGGCCGGCCTCGCTTTGGCCCCTGCAAGGCTGCCGCAATAGCTCAGTCGGTAGAGCACGTCATTCGTAATGACGGGGTCGGGGGTTCGAATCCCTCTTGCGGCACCAGCCTTCTCATTGAACTGAATGGAACATCTTTGCGTGGCTTGAGCGCCGGCGAAAGGAACCGCCGGGTAGCCGCGCAGATGCTTTGGTCGGCCCTAGCCTGTGTGCTCACCGTAAACGCCAAGCTTATGTTCAGTCTATCGGCGATAGGCGGCATCCACCCGAACCGATATTCGCGAATCTCGATCTTCCCTCAGGATTATTCATCACGTCCGAAACATCAGCGGTGATTCTTGGTTTGTGCTCACCGGCCGCGGACCGCATCTGCGGAAATATCTGACTTTACAGGACCAAAGAGGATTGGCGTAGACGCCAACGCCATTGTTTGAACCAGCTCCGCTAGTTGATGATGGCATTCGCGACATGTTTATGCAGGACATTCCCAAGGTAGCCAAAGTCGCGAAAGGGCTCGCGCTTTATGCGTCCGCGAACGACAAAGCATTGCAGCTCTCTAAGCGAGTTGCCGGAAACATCCCGCGTGCAGGAGACGTGCCTCCCTCCGGTCCGATCATTATCGCATCGGTTTCGACCATCGATGTAAGCGCGATTGGCGACGAACTGTTCGGGCTAAATCATAACGCGTTCGCTACAACGCGAAACGTGTTGAACGACCTTAAGATACTTATCGAAACAGGGGCCAAACCTCCGAGGTTGGCCGAGATTCGGGGTTATCCGGAGCCTCCGCAGAAGCCTATCTACTTCCGTTATAGCCCCTAGATCTCGATCACCGCGCCTGTTGGGGCCGCCCCACTCCTGCCGTGACCACAACAACGACGACCTCAGCGCCGCGCGCCGACCGCGAAGCCAACCTGGACCGAAAGGCGCATCATCAGCGAGCTGCATCGCCACGGCATCTACTGGTAGGCGCCTCCTCCCCATCAAAAAGCAAATGGCCGGGCGAGAGCCCGGCCATGACGTTTTGAGGAAGTGTTTCGATCGGCTTACTGCGAGACCGTCTGCACCACGCTTCCGATCGGACGCGTGTTCGTGCCCGCGGTCGGCACCTTCATGTCCTTCATCAGCGCCTCGTCATATTCCGGCAGCGTCTGGAATGTGGTCTTGGCCTTCATCTGCACGATCTTGTAGCCGCCGGCCTTGAGCCGCGCGAGCAGCGCCGGCATGGCTTCACCGGTGTGCTTCTGGAAGTCGTGCATCAGGATGATGCCCTTGCCGAGCTTGTCGAGCCTGGTCATCACGGTTTCGACGATCTTCTCCGGCGTCGCGCCCTTCCTGAAGTCGAAGGAGTCGATGTCGGTCGAGAACATCGCGACGTTGCGGGTGCCGAAATAGGTCACCATCGCCGGATTGTGCTGAAGCTGCGGGAAGCGGAAGAACGGTGCCGGGTTGGTGCCGAGCGCGAACCGCACTGCGCTAAAACCCTTCTCGACCTCGTCCTTGACTTGGCTCTCCGTCATCTTCTTGCTGTTCAGATTGACATGCGACCAGGTGTGCGTGCCGACCGTGTGGCCCTGGGCCAGCACCTGGCGCAGGATTTCCGGATGGTAGGTCGCGTGCTTGCCGACCGAGAAGAACAGGCCCTTGGTGCATTCATCCGCGAGCGCCTTCAGCACCGCGGGCGTGTTGACCGGCCACGGACCGTCGTCGAAAGTCAGCACGACCTCCTTGTCGGTCAGGAAGTCGAACTGCTTGAAGTGCTCGAAGCCGAAGCCCGGACCACCTGTCGTGTCGATCTCGACCACGCGGGACACACCCAGCGCGTTCGGATTGGCGCAGGCCTGCTTCGGCGGCACCGGCATGGCCGGGGCGGGCGCAGGCGCGGGTGCCTGGGCAACGGCCGTCGGCTTCGCCGCGATCGTCGCGGTGGTCGCGACGTCGTCCTTGGCGGCGATTTTCGCCTGTGCCGGCAACGGGTCGGCGGCACGGGCGGCAACTGTCTTGGGGGCGCCCTGATCGGCGCTCGCGGAATAATAAAACCAACCGCCGGCGGCGATCACGACCGCCGCAACTACACTGGCCAGCATCAGGCCCAACGCATTACGCATCGCTACTCTTTCCAATTACGCAACCAAACCGGCGGAATTTCCCGCGGGAAGAGCCATTAATGCGAAGGAACAGTTAACGTGACACCAACACGACAGCGGATGCGGAGGAATTTCAGCGAGGTGCGCCAAAGTGACCGAGGTCACAGAGGGCGGGCCGCTCGTGACCGTCATCACAGTGGAAACGGTTTTGCTGGAGCATCGTAGTTCCCATTAACAACGGGCCCGCTGCGGCGGCGCCAATGGGAGCTTCAAATGATCACGTCGTTCACTGCCAAATCCCTGAGTAGCAAGATCCGCGACACCGGCCTGGCGCTGGGTTTTGCCGCCATCGTCTCGATCGTCTCGACGACCTCGAGCTTCGCCTTCACGGCCGAAGCGCAGCAGATGTGCACCGGCGATGCCTTCCGCCTGTGCTCGTCGGAGATCCCCAACATCCCCAAGATCACCGCGTGCATGATCAAGCATCGCTCCGATCTGAGCGCCGGCTGCCGCGCGGTGATGGACAAGGACCTCGCCAAGGGCGCCTCACGCAAGGTCGCTGACGCGCAGGACAAACAGTAACGCGCAGCGTCGCAAGAGTTGCGATTTAAGAGCTCCCCTCGCGATGCGCTCCGGCGTCAAGCCGGGGCTACGCGGCGGTGTCATGCAGCCTGCCAATAAAGCCGTTGCGGCTCAGGGATCGTCGCACTAGCTTCGCCCGCACATTCTTCCGGGTAAGAGGCATTACGCGATGACCAGATTTCTTTTTGTTGTTTCCTTGCTCCTGTGCGCATCCGCCGCGTCCGCGCAACAGCAGCCCGGACATGACGCCTGCGCGCGCGATGTCAGCCGCTTCTGCCGCGCCGTGATGAATAATGGCGATGGCGCCGTGCTGGCGTGCCTGAAGCAGAACCGCACGCGCCTCAGCAAGCCCTGCGACAAGGTGCTGACGGATCACGGGCAGTGATTGTCATTCCGGGCGCGCGGATCTCTCCCCAGCGTCGTCCCGGCCTAGTGCGCAATTGCGCACGGGGGCCGGGACCCATACCGCGTGATGTATCGATTGAGCGCGGCTAGCTGTACCGCGCGCTAACACCGCAACTCCGAGTCTTCGCCAAATTTCTGCCTGTGGTTATGGGTCCCGGCCTTCGCCGGGACGACGGTGGAGGCTGACGAGAGGACTAAGTGCTGCTCCCCGCCGCAGTCGCGACCACCGGCAGCACCTCTCCGCCCGCGCGGTCCGGCGTCTCGTCCTTCCAGCGTACCGAGCCGAACGGGCGCTCCAGCATGCGGCGGACGCGCACCGGCTCGGGGCCGATGTGGAAATCGATCGCCTGCTGATGCAGCGCGCGTTCGGACAGGGTCGAGCGGTTGCGCTGGCGCAAGTAATCGAACCAGGTCGGGCAGTGATAGCGCTCGGTCCACAATTCGGGGTCGGCGATGTCGCGCGCGATCGACCAGCCATAGGCGCCGTTGCGCTGCCGTGAGAGCTGTACGTCCTGCATCACATTGTGGAAGGCGCGCGCGTTCTCCTGGGCGACGCGATACTCGATCTCGACCACCAGCGGCCCGCTGCGGCCGGTGAGCGACAGCCGGACCTCGGGATCGGCCAGCACCTCGGCATCCTCGTTGCGGGCGCCGACGCGCGGCATCGTGAGCCAGATTCCGAGCAGCGGCGAGAGCAGCATCAGGCCTGCGGCAACGAGCAGCGCGACCTCGACGCCGGCATAGTCGGTAAGATGGCCCCAGCCCCAGGCGCCGATCGCGATGCCGCCGGAGATCGACGCCTGGAACGCCGCCAGCGAGCGGCCCGCGACCCAGCGCGGCGCCGAGAGCTGCACGCCGATATTGAACAGCGCGACCGCCGCCATCCAGACCGCGCCGGCGAGCACCAGCGCGGTGGCGGTCAGCACCGGCTCCGTGCTCACCGCGAGGGCGGCCATCGCGAACGCCATCGAGATGGTGCAGGCGCGGATCGCGGCCTCGCCGCTCATGCGCTTGCGGAGTTCGTGGATGTTGAGCGCGCCGACCACCGCGCCCATGCCGAAGGCGCCGAGCATGATGCCGTAGGTCTGCGCGCCGCCATGCAGGAGGTCGCGCGCGACCAGCGGCATCAGCGCCATGATGGCGCCGCCGATCAGGCCCATCACCAGCGTGCGCAGCAGCACGATCTTGATCGGCGGCGAATTGGTGATGTAGCGGAAGCCCGAGACCATGGCGCGGTTGAGCTTTTCCCGCGGCAGGCGCGACGGCTCCACCGAGCGGCGCCAGAGCAACAGCACCACCAGCAGCGGCAGATAGAGGATCGCATTGCAGGCGAAGGCGGCGACTGCGCCTAGCGCGGCGACGATGACGCCGCCGACTGCCGGGCCGAAGCTGCGCGCGATGTTGTAGCTGATGCCGTTCAGCGCGACCGCGGACGGCAGGGCTTCCGGCGGCACCTGCTCGCTGACCGAGGATTGCCAGGCCGGCCCAAACAGCGCGTTGCCGCTGCCGACGACGAAGCAGAAGGCAAGCAGCATTTCCGGCGTGATGAGCTTGAGGCCGGCGAGGATCGTCAGCGCGCTCGCGCCGGTCAGCGCGATCGCGAGCGAAACCAGGGTGACGACGCGGCGGTCATACATGTCGGCAATGGCGCCGGCCGGCATCGAGATCAGCATGATCGGCAGCATCAGGGCGGTCTGCACCAGCGCCACCTTGTCCGCCGAAGCCGCCATCTGCGTCATCGCCCAGGCCGCGCCCACGCCCTGGATCAAGAGGCCGAGATTGGAGAGCAGGCTGGCGAGCCAGATGCGCCGGAATACGGTGAACCGCAGGGGGGCGGCGATGCCCTCGCCGGCGAATTTCTGACGGTTCGGCTGCTCGGTCATATCCCCTTCCATATGGGCTGGCAGAAGTGGTCTTTGGGTGATTCCGGCAAGGTCAGTGATGCCCGCGAAAGTCCTTCGCTGTCCAGTGGTTAGGCCGGTATAAGCGGTGCAAAGATGGTTTTGCCGGGGAGGAACAGATGAGGCTGTCGCGACGGACGATCCTGCTGGGGGCGGGCAGCTTGCCTTTCGCGGCTGCGAGCTTGCGGACAGGCGCGCTGGCCCAGACGGCGCCCGCACCGCAAAACGCGGAGGTGCCGCCGATCCTCTTCGTCCACGGCAATGGCGAATACGACGCTCTCTGGATGACGACCTTGTGGCGGATGGAATCCAACGGCATCGCGCGCGATCGCATGATGGCGATCAATTTTACCGATCCGCTGGCGCGCAGCGACGACAAGGTCGAGCAGCCGAACCGCTCCTCGACCGAGGGCCAGCGCCGCGAGCTCACTGCGGCCATCACTGAACTGAAGCGCCGGACCGGTGCGGCGCGCGTGGCGCTGGTCGGCAGCTCGCGCGGCGGCAATGCGATCCGCAACGTCATCAAGAACGGCGGTGCCGGCGATGTCAGCCATGCCGTGCTGTGCGGCACGCCCAATCACGGCTTGTTCGCGACCGACGACCAGCCGAACTACGAATTCAACGGCCGCGGCGCGTTCCTGCGCAGCCTGAACGAGGGCGAGAGCGAGGTGACGCCGGGTGTCGCCTTCCTCACGCTGCGCAGCGACGGCATGGACAAATATGCGCAAGCCGACGGCCGTTTCATCGGCAAGCCGGGAACGCCGACCAATGTCACTGCCGAGGGACCGGAGCTGAAGGGCGCTACAAATCTCGTGCTCGGCGCGCTCGACCATCGCGAGGTGGCGTTTCACCCGCGTGCCTTCCGCGAGATCTACAAGTTCATCGCCGGACGCGAGCCCCAGCGAATTGCGGTCGTGCCGGAGCAGAGTGTCCGCCTCAGCGGCCTCGTCACCGGCACGCCGGGCGGTGTGCAGACCAATCGCCCGGTCACGGGTGCAACCGTCGAGATCTTCCGCGTCGATCCCGATACCGGTGAGCGCAAGGGCGGCGCCGTGCACAGCGCCAAGACCGGCGCCGACGGCCGCTGGGGGCCGGCGCAGGTCGAGCCGTCCTGGTCGCTCGAATTCGTCCTGGCGGCGCCGGATGCGCCGACCACGCACATCTATCGTTCGCCCTTCCCGCGCTCGTCCGACGTCGTGCACCTCCGGCCCGCGCGCCCGCTCGGGCCGGCGGACAAGGACGCCGGTGCGATCGTGATCATGTCGCGTCCGCGCGGCTATTTCGGCCTGCCGCGGGACGTGGTGCTGTTCGACGGCAAGGAGCCGGCCGACGTCAAGCCGGGCGTGCCCACCGATGCGGCAGCAACATTGCGGCTTCCAGCCGCCGAGATCGGGCGTAACATCGTGGCCCAGTTCGGCGAAGAACGGATTGTGGCACGCCTCTGGCAGGCCTCCGAGAACAGGATTGCGATTGCCGAGATGACTTACTAGCTATTGATCTGCGCCAGATCTGCGGGAGCGAGCCATGAATATCGCCAGCGTGCGTCGGCCCATCGTCCCCCCGGCTCCGCCGCGTGCGCCGGACGACATGTCGTTCCTTGGTAAGCTCGCGGTGATCCGGCAGAACATGATCGCGACCTGGGCGCAGCGCGCCTATGAGGAAGACGTCATCAAGGGCCGCTTCTTATTCCGCAACAGTTTCATCCTGAACCAGCCCGATGCGATCCGGCATGTCCTGCTCACCAATTACGAGAATTACACGCGCACGCCGGCCGCCATCCGCATGCTGCGTCCGGTGCTCGGCGAAGGTCTTCTGATCGCAGAGGGTCATTCCTGGACGTTTCAGCGCCGCACGCTCGCGCCGGCCTTCACGCCGCGCGCGACCGCGAACCTCGTCCCGCACATGACCGCGGTGCTCGACGAGACCATCGCCAAGCTCGACGCGCGCACGAGCGAGCCGGTCGATCTGCGCGAGATCATGCAGCGCATGACGCTCGAGATCGCCGGGCGCACGATGTTCTCGTTCGGCATGGACCGGCACGGCGCAACCTTGCGCAATTTCGTGATGGAGTACGGCGAGCGGCTCGGGCGTCCCTACTTCCTCGACATGCTGCTGCCGGTCTCCTGGCCGACCCCGATGGATCGTGCCCGTGCCCGTTTCCGCAAGCGCTGGACCGAATTCGTGTCGATGCTGATCGCCGAACGGCGCCAAATGGGCAAGAAGGACGGCGCGCCGCCGCGCGATTTGTTCGATCTCATGGACGAAGCGCGCGACCCTGAAACCGGCAAAGGCTTTTCCGACGCGCAGCTCATCGACGAGGTCGCGACCATGATTCTCGCCGGTCACGAGACCACGGCGACGACGCTGTTCTGGGCGCTCTATCTGCTCGCGCTCGATCCGGAGACGCAGGAGGAAGTCGCCTCCGAGACGCGTGGCGAGCATCTCGACAGCATCGCCGACATCGATCGCCAGAAATTCACCCGCGCTGTGATCGAGGAGACGATGCGGCTCTACCCGCCCGCGTTCCTGGTCGCGCGTGCCGCGCGCGAGAAGGACAATGCCGCCGGCGTCGAGATCGGCAAGGGCGACGTCATCATGATCGCGCCGTGGCTGCTGCACCGGCACGAGAAGCTGTGGGATCAGCCGAACGCGTTCATTCCCAAACGTTTCATGTCGAAAGAGCCGCCCGACCGCTTCGCTTATTTGCCGTTCGGCGCCGGTCCGCGCGTCTGCATCGGCGCGCCGTTTGCGCAGGCTGAATCCGTGCTGGCGCTGGCCCGGCTGATCGGTGCCTTCCGCGTCGAGTTGGCCGATACGACGAATCCCGTGATCCCGCATGGCGTCGTCACCACCCAGCCGGACCACTCACCCTTGTTCCGCATCACGCGTCGATGACAGGCGCTTGTCCGACCGATGGCGTGATTCAACAGAGATAGAGCCCCGCCATGAGCGACATCCAGGCCCAGTTTTCCGTTCTGAAGCAGACCGCCGATGCGAAGGTGGTCGATGCGATTGCGGATCTCATCGAGCAAGGCGAGGATCACGAGCTCAACCGCGTCAACGTGCTCGATTTCTCCACCCAGCGCGGTCTTGACGAAGAGCGCGTGATCTCCGCCTTCCTGCATTCGGCGCGGCTCGGGCTGTTCGATCTCGGCTGGAACGTGCTGTGTCCGGGCTGCGGCGGCGTGCTCGGGGCGCACTCGACCCTAAAGGCGCTCAAGCCCGATGATTATCACTGCGCACTCTGCGCCTGCGGCTACAAGGCCTCCGTCGACGACCAGGTCGAGGTCTCCTTCACCGTGAACCCGCGCGTGCGGCGCATCGCGGCACACGATCCCGACACGCTTCCAGTGTGGGAATATTTCAAGCAGGTGTTCTGGAGCTCCGGCGTCGACTTCAACAAGGAATCGTTTGCGACTCTGGCCAACGAGGTGACGCTGGACACCATGGAGCTGCCGGGCGGCGAGAAGGCGACCATGTCGCTGCAATTGCCGAGCGACTTCGTCATCATCTTCGAGCCGGTGACGCACGCCGCCCATTTCATCGACGTCCAGGGCGAGCCGACCAAGGACCGCCAGCAACTCGCCATCATGTACAACAAGGTGCAGGCGCCGACGGGGACCACGGTGATGCGGCCGGGCCCGCTCAGGCTGTCGCTGGAGAACCAGGCCGGCGTGCGCGTGCTGCCGTCGGTGTTCATCGCGGCCGAGGCGCTTCACCACTTGATAGGCAAGCGCAAGCCGTTCCTCACCGCCAAGCGGATGCTGTCGAACCAGACGTTTCGCGATGTGTTCAAGGCCGACAATCTCAGTCTCGACCAGCGGCTGCAAATCACGTCGCTGACTTTCCTGTTCACCGACCTGAAGGGCTCGACCGCGCTCTATGAACGCGTCGGCGATCTCGCCGCCTTCGATCTCGTGCGGGCGCATTTCCACGCGCTGCTCGAGATCATCTCCTCCGAGAAGGGCGCGGTGGTGAAGACCATCGGCGATGCCGTGATGGCGACCTTCATCCGTCCCGAGCACGCGATCGTCGCGGGTTTGCGGATGCGCGCGGCCATGGACGAGCTCAACAAGCAGCGCGGCACCACCGATCTCATCGTCAAGATCGGCATCCACGAGGGCCCGTGCCTCGCCGTGATGCTCAACGAGCGGCAGGATTATTTCGGCCAGACCGTCAACATCGCCGCGCGCGTGCAGAGCCTGTCGACCGCGCAGGAGATCCACATCACCGGACCGGTGGCGGATGCGCCGGCGGTCGCCGAACTGCTCCAGCAGCGCGAGATCAAGCCGATCCAGAAACAGGCCGCGCTGCGCGGCATCGCCGACAAGATGGTGGTGTACGAGATACCGTGAGGGACGGGTGATGCAGCCGCATTCTCCGTTATCGTGAACGGAGCGCCATGCGCTCTCCAGCGTCGTCCTGGCGAAAGCCAGGACCCATTACCCCAGGGGGGAGTTTGGCGAAGACTCCTCGTTCGGTACTTCCACCGCGCACACTCTATAGATTCCGCGGTATGGGTCCTGGCTTTCGCCAGGACGACGTCAGTGGAGCCCAGATTGCCGAAACGTAATGCGCGCGCGAAACTGACGCACGTTGCGCCGGTTGAGTTTCCTGCTCATATAATGCCTGTAGCCGCCGCACCCCGCGGCGGCATCGATTTTGGTAGGACCTTATGCTCGACGGCCTGCGCCAATTCATCGCCGACATTGTTGCCCCCCATGCGCAGGACCGCGCATTCGGCGACAACGATTATCGGCTCGCGGCAACTGCGTTGCTGGTCCACGTGGTCTCGCTGGACGGCCAGCCGAGCGCGGCCGAGCAGCGCAAGCTGCACAGCCTGATCGAAAGCCATTTCGGGCTCGATCGCGGCACGGCCGATCGCCTGATCGCCGATGCGACTGATGTCGAGGGCGAGGCCGTCGATCTCTATCATTTCACCAGCGTCATCATGCGCTCGCTCGACGAAGCGGGCCGCAAGCGCATCGTGCAGATGATGTGGGAGCTGGTCTATGCCGACGGCCAGGTCTCTGAGTTCGAGGACAACGTCGTCTGGCGCGCCTCCGACCTGCTCGGGATCTCGCAGCGCGACCGGATCGAGCTCAAGCATGCCGTTGCGGAGCGTGCCGGTGGGCAGGTGCAGGACAGCGCCGTCGGCGGTTGATCCGCGCAAACCGGCCGACGGCCGGTTGTGCTGATCACATGACGAAACTTTAATGTGGGCGATCACCACGCGGATTCGCCCGTAAATTCCCGGGTTTTCTGCTTTCCCCTGATGTCCGCTCAAGCGGCCATGCGGCCGGCGGCGCTTGCCTGCCGCGCACGGCCTATGCTCTCGTTCCGCCATTGCGGGACCAAAAACTTCAATTCAAGAGACATCGATCGTGACTGAGCGGGTAACGTTGATCACCGGCGCCTCGGCGGGCATAGGCACGGAGCTGGCGCGTGTGTTCGCCGCCAACGGACACCGCCTCGCGCTGACGGCGCGGCGGGCAGACCGGCTGGAGGCGCTCGCGAGCGAGCTCGCCGCCAAGGGTGGCAAGAAGCCGATCGTGATTGCCTGCGATCTTCAGGATGCTGGCGCCGGCGATCAGATCGCCGCAGCGCTCAAAGCCGAAGGCGTCGAGGTTGATCATCTCGTCAACAATGCCGGCTTCGGCGTGTTCGGCGATGCCATCGAGTGCGACCGCGCCGAGCAGGTCGGCATCGTCGATGTCAACGTGCGGGCGCTGACGGATCTGTCGCTGCGCTTTGCCGATCAGCTGATCAGGAACAAGGGCGGACTTCTGAATGTCGGATCGGTCGCCGGCTTTCTGCCCGGCCCCGGCATGGCCGTCTACTACGCCTCCAAGGCCTATGTGATTTCCCTCACCGAGGCGCTGCGGGCAGAGCTCGCGCCGCGCGGCGTTCGCGTCACCGTCCTTTGCCCGGGTCCGGTGCCCACCGAATTCCAGGCGCGTGCCGGTGTCGGGTCCGGGCACAATACGGCGCTTCTCAACGTTTCGGCTTCCGACGTTGCCCGGCAGGCCTATCACGGCCTGATGGCCAACAAACGGGCAGTGCTGCCGGGTCTCGGCATCAAGATTGTGCCGTTCGCGCTGCGGTTCTTCCCGCGCGGCTTCATCCTGTCCGCAACCAGCCGGTTCCAGCGGCAGAGGCACTGACAACAGCTTGAAGCGCCCGTAGTGGCCCGGAGCTTGCTTCAATCGTACGGCGTGTGTGCGCAAACTCACACGATTTTAACCATCGCTTAGCTATGCTGGCGGTCTGAACTGATAGCACTCGCAGAGGCCATGTCGTTCCGGACGGACAGGTTTGGTGGCGCAGAGGTGGTGCCCTTCCGAAAGAGGGCGCCGAGCGCCGCCGCCTCCGAAAATCGGTTGCCGGTTCTGATCGTTCTGCACCAGGAATCCTCGACACCCGGCCGCGTCGGCAATGCGCTGCGCGCGCTCGGCCATCGCCTCGACATCCGCCGTCCCCGCTTCGGCGATCCTCTGCCCGAAACTCTCGACCGGCATGCCGGCGCCGTGTTCTTCGGCGGCCCGATGAGCGCCAACGATCCCGACGACTATATTCGTCGCGAGATCGACTGGATCGAAATTCCGCTCCGCGAGCAGCGGCCCTTCCTCGGCATCTGCCTGGGCGCGCAGATGCTGGCGATGCAGTTAGGAGCCCGCGTCGCGCCGCATGCGGAGGCGTTGACCCAGATTGGTTATTACCCGATCCGCCCGACGGCGGCAGGGCACGCGCTCTGCCCGCACTGGCCGGCGCAGGTCTATCACTGGCACCGCGAGGGGTTCACGTTGCCCGTCGGTGCTGAGCTGCTTGCGGAAGGCGATGACTTTCCGATCCAGGCCTATCGCGCCGGCAATGCCTACGGCGTGCAGTTTCACCCTGATGTGACCTACGCGATGATGCATTGCTGGACCACGCGCGGCTATGACGGCCTGAGCGCACCCGGCGCGCGCGAGCGGCATCATCACTTTGCGGACCGCGCCGTGTATGACGCGGCGGAGCGCGCCTGGCTCGATCATTTCATCGACGGCTGGCTGGCGCGGCGGCCGGTGCTGGCACAAGCCGCCGAGTAAGCTGCGCCTTCGCGCAGGCTCTTCGCATAAGGCCTTGGCGCAAGTCCTTGCCTCATCCCTGGATATGCTAGGCTCGTTCCTAACGAGCGCGCGCGAACGCGTGCCGGCAGACAAAGGGAGAGCGTCATGGGCTACGAACACATTCTCTATGAGGTGAGCGACAAGATCGCGACCATCACGCTCAATCGCCCCGATCGCATGAATGCATGGACGCCGATCATGGAGCGCGACGTGCGTCACGCGATGGAAGCGTCAAGCGCCGACGACAATGTCCGCGTCATCGTGCTCACCGGCGCGGGCCGCGCCTTCTGCGCCGGCGCCGACATGGATGCGCTGAAGGGGCTCGATCCCGATGACGTCAGGCGCGCCTCGAACCTGCCGCCATTCGACATGAACCGCCGGCCCGACTGGCAGACGCGCTACGGCTTCTATCCGTCGATCAGAAAGCCCGTCATTGCCATGCTCAACGGCGCGACCGCCGGTATCGGCCTCGTTCATGCGCTTTTTTGCGATCTGCGCTTTGCCGCCGACAACACCGTATTCACGACGGCCTTCGCGCGGCGCGGCCTGATCGCCGAGCACGGCATCAGCTGGATGCTGCCGCGCATCGTCGGCCACGCCAATGCGATGGATTTGTTGCTCTCGGCGCGCCGTGTTTCGAGCGACGAGGCGCTGCGCATCGGACTGGTGAACCGGCTCTGCTCGCCCGAGAAGCTGCGCGAGGAGACCTACGCCTATGCGCGCGATCTCGCCGATTTCGTCTCGCCGAGCGCGATGGCCGTGATCAAGCGCCAGCTCTACGAGGTCCCGTTCCAGACGCTGGCGGAGGCGACGATCGAGGCCAACAGGGAGATGATGGTGGCGCTGGCTGGCAGCGATTTCCGCGAGGGTGTGGCGAGTTTTATGGAGAAGCGGCCGCCGAGGTTTACGGGGAGGTAGGGGGAGTATTCCTCAACCAGTCCGTCTTCGCCCTGCGGGCTTCGCCGGACACCACGCTTCCCCGTTCGGGCTCTTGCGTGGCTGCGCCACGCGTAGCCCGAAGTGGTCTTGGCCAAATGCTGTTTCGATTTGCTGAACCAGTCCGTCTTCGCCCTTTGGGCTTCGCCGGACACCACGCTTCACCCTTCGAGCTCCGCGCGGCTGCGCCACGCGTAGCCCGAAGGGCGAAGCGTGGTGGAGCCAGGCGGGATCGAACCGCCGACCTCGTCATTGCGAACGACGCGCTCTCCCAGCTGAGCTATGGCCCCTTTGCTGGCCGCTCTGGTAAACGCGGCCGACAACCGGGCGCCATTTAAGTCCCTGCCAAGGTCAAGTCAAGGACGGGCGTAACCCGGTTTTAGCCATTTCGGTGCCCGAACTTCCCTTGTTTGGGCCGGGGGGAACCGATATCTAGCAAAAGGCGTCACTCCCGACCGAAGCCAGAATTTTCATAAGCCAGAGGCCTCATAAGCCATGCGTGCCGTTCTCGACATCGTCATCATCGTGCTCGACCTCTACGTCTGGCTGCTGATCGCCTCCGCGATCCTGTCCTGGCTGATCGCCTTCAACGTCGTGAACACGCGCAACCAGTTCGTGTCGGCGGTGGCGGAGTTCCTTTACCGGATCACCGAGCCGCTGCTGGCGCCGATTCGCAATTTCCTGCCGAGCCTCGGTGGTCTCGACATCTCGCCGATCATCCTGATCCTGATCATCATGTTCACCGAGCGGGTGATCCTGTACTACATCTACCCCAACGTGATCTGAGCAGGCTGGAGCGCCTTGGTTGCGAAACAAGCATCTAGGGAACCCTGGCGCTATTCGGCCGCTGGAATCAGCATCGCGCTGCGGGTGACGCCGCGCGGCGGCCGCGACGACATCGACGGGATCGAGCAATTGGCCGACGGCCGCAGCGTGCTCAAGGTGCGCGTGCGCGCCATTGCCGATGGCGGCGAGGCCAACAAAGCCGTTCTGGTGCTGCTGGCGAAGTCGCTCGGCGTGCCCAAGGCCAGCGTCAAGCTCCTGTCGGGGGCGACGTCGCGGCTGAAGCAGATCGCGGTCGACGGCGATCCGGCGCGGCTGGGCGAAGCCCTGCGCCAGCTCGTCCAAGCCAAAGCGGCAGACGCCAAATCGACAGACTGAGGAACTGACATGACCGCCAAGATCATCGATGGAAAAGTCATCGCCGCGGAACTCCGCGCCCGCGTCGCCGACGAGGTCGCCCGGGTCAAGCGCGAGCACAATCTGGTGCCGGGCCTGGCGGTGGTGCTGGTCGGCAACGACCCCGCCAGCGAGGTCTATGTCCGCTCCAAGCACACCCAGACCCAGGCCGCCGGCATGGCCTCGTTCGAGCACAAGCTGCCGGCGGACGTCTCGCAGGCAGATCTTCTGGCGCTCGTCGCAAAGCTCAACCGCGATCCGGCCGTGCACGGCATTTTGGTGCAACTGCCGCTGCCGAAGGGCCTCAACACCGAGGCGGTCATCAACGCCATCGACCCCGCCAAGGATGTCGACGGCCTGCATCCGAACAATGCCGGCCGTCTTGCCGGCGGCTTCGAGGCGCTGTCGCCCTGCACGCCGCTCGGTTGCATCATTTTGACCAAAAGCGTGCATGCCTCACTCGAAGGCATGAACGCCATCGTCATCGGCCGCTCCAACCTGGTGGGTCGCCCGCTGGTGCAATTGCTGCTGAACGAGAACGCCACGGTGACGATCGCGCATTCGCGCTCGCGCGATCTGCCGAGCCTCGTGAAGCGCGCCGACCTCGTCTACGCCGCGGTCGGCAAGCCCGAGATGGTGCGCGGCGACTGGCTGAAGCCGGGCGCGACCGTGATCGATGTCGGCATCAACCGCATCCCGAAGGAGGATGGCAAGACGCGCCTTGTCGGCGACGTCGCCTATCAGGAAGCGCTCGGCGTTGCCGGTGCAATCACGCCGGTGCCGGGCGGCGTCGGCCAGATGACAGTTGCGTGTCTCTTGGTGAATACGCTCCGCGCAGCCTGCGCGATCGCCGGGCTGCCGAAGCCGGCGGTGTAGCCGGTCGTCATTCCGGGGCGATGCGCAGCATCGAACCCGGAATCTCGAGGTTCTCAGGTGCGCAATTGCGCACCATAGTTCGCCTCTTCGAGGCGCCCCGGAACGACGGAAGGGCTCAGCCCTTCTTCTTCTTCTCGCGCTCGATGCCTTCGAGGATCAGCTTGTGCGCATCCTCCGGGCCGCCCCAGCGCAGGATCTTCACCCACTTGCCCTTCTCGAGATCCTTGTAGTGCTCGAAGAAGTGCTGGATCTGCTGCAGCGTGATGTCAGGCAGGTCGGAATACGACTTCACCTTGTCGTAGCGCTGCGTCAGCTTCGACGACGGCACCGCCAGAATCTTCTCGTCGCCGCCGGCTTCGTCTTCCATGAACAGCACGCCGACCGGGCGCACGCTCATGACGGCGCCGGGGATGATGGCGCGGGTGTTGATGATCAACACGTCGCAGGGGTCGCCGTCGTCGGACAGCGTGTGCGGGATGAAGCCGTAGTTACCGGGGTAACGCATCGGCGTGTACAGGAAGCGGTCGACCACCAGCGTGCCGGCCTCCTTGTCCATCTCGTACTTGATCGGTTCGCCGCCCACGGGGACTTCGATGATGACGTTGACGTCGTGGGGGACGTTTTTTCCGATCGAGACCGCATCGATACGCATTCAAGGCTCCGTTGTTGCCGAGGTTAAATCGCGCCCGGCAGCGATTTTGGCGCTGTCATACGCGGGCTTGGCCCGCCAATCCATCGCGTTTTTGTGAAATAATGAATCCAGCGATCACCGGCGCAACAGGCGGGCGGTATCGAAGGAAGGAAAGCGCTGCCGACCGGACTTCAGCAGCTCAATTGGTCCAAGCGAAGGCAACCTTGTCGAGTGACTTCGGCCCAAAGCGCTCCGAGGAGCGCGCCACCATGCGGCCGCCCAGGGCACGGTAGAATTCGGTCGCCGGATCGTTGTCCGAGAGCGCCCACACCACCATGCTCTTCAGGCCGCTCTGCATCAGGTCGCGGCGGGCGGCGGCGAACAGGCGCCGGCCGAAGCCGAGGCCCTGGAATTCCGGACGCAGATAGAGCTCGTAGATCTCGCCGTCGAAGTGCAGGCTGCGCGCGCGGTTGCGGCCGTAATTGGCATAGCCCGCGATCTTGTCGCCGAACACCAACACGCTGACGCGGCTGCCCTTGCGAATCGCGCTGTCCCACCACTGCGGACCGCGGCGATTGATCAGCTTTTCCAGCTCGGCGCCGGGAATGATGCCCTGATAGGCCGAACGCCAAGCTTCGTCATGCGTCGACGCCACCGCAGTTGCATCTGCAGCTTTGGCCGGCCGGACCTCGATCAGGGTTGTGCTCATGGACACGATCAAACCAAGTCGCCGCGCCGGCGGCAAGACCTATCGTTAATTATCGGTTAACCTGTGGACTTTCTGCATCAGTATTTCGGCCATGTTGTACCGAAAGAGGACAAGGCGGCGCCTTGACGGGCAACGGCCTGCTATGGGTCGGTGCAAAACTGTGTTGCGGCAACCAATGAACGGGAATGGCAACGCAGAAAGTCCGCCCAGAATGATTCGTTCCTACTAGTCTGGCGGCCGCTGTCCGTGCTCGCCTTTGGCCATTTATGCGGCTCTTCAACATCCTTGCGCTCCTGCCTCTGCTGGCCCTGCTCACCGCGTCGCCTCTGTGCGCTCAGGTCACGTTCGGTGCATCGGGTGCGGAAGGCGAGCCGTTTCGCCGGCAGGAATGGCGTGTGCCCTCGCCGGATGCCGACATCGCCGCGCATGCGCTGCTGTTTCGCCCCGCTGGTGCCGGTCCATTCCGGCTTGCGATCATCGCTCACGCTTCGACGCAAAACGGCTTGCGTCGTGCGCAAATGCCGCAACCGGAATACCGCGTGCTCGCAGCGTTCCTCGTCGCGCGCGGCTTTGCCGTGCTGGTGCCGGAGCGGCTCGGCCACGGTGCGACCGGTGGCCGCTATGTCGAGGACCAGGGCAGTTGTGATGAGCCTGACTATGAGCGCGCCGGTCGCGCGACGGCTGAAGGAATCTCGCTCGCGCTGGACCATTTGCGAAAGCAGGATTTCATCCGCAAGGATGCCGCGATCGTGATCGGACATTCCGCCGGTGGCTGGGGCGCGCTGGCGCTCGCGAATGCCGATCCAAAGGCGATTTCCGCGATCATCGCGTTTGCGCCCGGGCGCGGCGGCCACGCCAATGACGAGCCGAACCGGATCTGTGCGCCACATGCGCTTCTGGTGGCGGCGACCGAATTCGGCAAGGCGGCGCGCATTCCCGTCACGTGGTTCGTCGCAAACAATGACAGCTATTTTGCGCCGGCATTCTCGAAGTCGCTGGCAGATGCCTTTCGCAGCGGTGGCGGCAAAGTCGATTTCCGCGCGTTGCCTGCGGTCGGCAGCGAGGGGCACTGGATGATCGAGACCGACGCCGGCGCGAAAGCCGCCGGCACCGAACTCGAACGCGCGCTGAACCAGTCGAAGCCAATGGCGACCAAGAAACCATGACGTTGTACTTCCTGGTCAAATTCCTCCATGTGCTCGGTGCCATCGTCATCCTCGGCACCGGGACCGGCATCGCCTTCTTCATGCTGATGGCGCATCGCACACAGGATGCGGAGTTCATCGCGCGCACTGCTTCGGTGGTGGTCATAGCGGACGCGATCTTCACGCTGTCGGCCGTGATCCTCCAGCCGGTCAGTGGCGGCGTGCTGATGATGCTCTCCGCGACGTCGATCAGGGAGGGCTGGATGCTGGCCTCACTCGCGCTCTATGCCATTGCCGGCCTGTTCTGGGTGCCGGTCATATTCATGCAGATCGAGATGCGCGATCTCGCGCGCAAGGCTGCCGATCAGCGCACGGCGCTGCCGGAACGCTACTTTGTGCTGTTCCGCCGCTGGTTCGCGTTCGGCTTTCCCGGCTTCGGTGCGACGATGCTGATCCTCTGGCTGATGGTTGCAAAGCCGTTTTGAGCGACGCGATGAACCCAAAAACCATCCTGGTGCTCGGCGCCTCCGGCCTGATCGGCCGCTTCGTTACCGATGATCTGCGCGCGCGGGGTTTTCGCGTCGTTGGTGTGGCGCGCAGCCTGTCGCCGGCGCAGACGATGAGCGCGCTCGATATCGAGCTGCCGATCCTCTCGCGCGACGCGGCCGAGCTGACGCGCCTCCTCAGCGAGCACTCCGTCGATGTCGTCGTCAACTGCCTCGGCGTGCTCCAGGATGGTCCGGGCAGCAACACGGGCGCCGTGCATCGCGATTTTGTCGCGCGCCTGCTTCAGGCGGTCGCCGACAGCGGCCGCGCGGTCCGGCTGGTGCACATCTCGATTCCCGGCACCGCGGAGGCGGATCGCACTGCCTTTGCGACGACCAAGCGCGAGGCCGAACGGCTGATCGCGGCATCCGGCATTCCCTACGCCATCCTGCGCCCTGGCTTCGTGGTCGCACCGTCAGCCTATGGCGGCAGCGCGATGCTGCGCGCGCTCGCTGCCTTTCCGCTGGATCTCCCCGAAAAGGAGATGGCGACGTCATTTCAGCCTGTTGCCGTCGAGGATATTTCGGCCACCATTGCCTGGCTCGCCGCGCGCGAGATCGACGATGCCTCCGTCAAAGCGGTGAGCTGGGATCTGATGCAGGTTGAGCCGGTTACCATGGCCGGCGTCATCAAGCAGTTTCGCCTCGCATTCGGCACAGCCGGCTGGCCGCGCCTCCCAATGCCGTCCTTCCTGCTCGACCTCAGTGCCAAGATCGGCGATTTCGCCAGCTATCTCGGCTGGATGCCGCCGGTGCGCTCCACCGCCATTGCCGAGCTCCGTCGCGGCGTGACGGGCGATCCGTCGGCCTGGATCGCCGCTACTAGCATCGCGCCGAAGACGCTGGCTGAGACGATCGGGCGCCATCCCGCCACCATCCAGGACAAATGGTTCGCGCGGCTGTTTCTGGTCAAGGCGCTGATTGTCGCGAGCCTGGTCGCGTTCTGGCTCGTCTCCGGCTTCATCGCGCTGTTCGTGTCCTACCGCGCCGCCGCAGGTATCTTGAGCGCGCACAACTTCCCGCCCGCACTGGTCGATCCCATCACCATCGGCACCAGCCTGATGGACATGAGCATTGGCGTGCTGATCGCCTTCCGCCGCACCGCGGCCGTCGGGCTTGTCGCGGGCATTTTGGCGTCGCTCGGCTATATGATCGGCGCCGCGATTCTCACGCCCGACCTCTGGATCGAGCCGCTCGGCGCGCTGGTGAAGACCGGGCCGGCGATCGTGCTGATGGTGGTCGCGCTGCTTATGTTGGATAGCCGATAGCGTTTTCGAGCGAAGTGGATCCCGGTTCGCGTGAAGAAAACGCGTCAAAAAAAGAGAGTCCGATGCCAAGATGGCCCGACGATGACGTCATCCTGTTCGACGGCGTCTGCATCTTCTGCTCACGCTGGGTGCGCTTCGTCGCCAAGCGCGATACGGCGAAGCGCTTTCGTTTCACGCCGATCCAGTCGGACTATGGGGCGCGGCTCGCGCGAACGTTCGGCATCGACCCCGGCGATCCCGACACCAATGCGGTGGTCCATGGCGGCGAAGTGTTCATGAAGTCGGATGCCGCGCTAACGGTGCTGTCACAGCTCCCAGGGTGGGGCTGGGTGCGGGCACTATTCGCTGTGCCGAAGCCGCTGCGGGACCCGATCTACAACCTGATCGCACGCAATCGCTATCGCATTTTTGGGAAGTATGACGTGTGCTTCGTGCCGGATGCCGACTTGCGGGCGCGAGTGATCGAATAATTCGTCATTGCGAGCGCAGCGAAGCAATCCAGACGGTCACCGCGGAAAGATTCTGGATTGCTTCGCAGCGCTCGCAATGACGGAGTGTGCGGTTACGGCCTGCCCAGAGCCGCTAGCCCTTCCTTCGCCGCCCGTTCGCCGCTGTCCCGCGCGCCATGCGCCGTCGTGAAGAAGGTCGGCGACGTCGCTTCTCCGGCGAAGAACAGCCGGCCATCCACCGGCGCGGCCAGCACCGCGCGATCCCCTGCGTGCCCCGGCAACGCATGCGAATAGGAGCCCCGCGCAAAGGGATCGCGGGCCCAGCGCGATTCATACAACGGCTTCAGCTTGCGCCTGACATCGTTGCCGAGGAAACCCGCGATCTCGTCGATGCTGTGCGCGGCGATGGCGCCTTCGCCGGCGTCTTCCAGTTGGCGGGCAAAGCTGCCGCCGAAAAAGCCTTCGATGCAGGGTTGGCCGAACGGGCGGATGTGATAGGTGCCCATCTCCGTGCGCATGGTGGCGCCGCGCAAATTGCCTTCTTTCGGGAAGGCTTCTGCGTCGCCAAGCGCCAGCGTCACCTTGTCGTCGACGCCGAGCGGCAGGCCGGCGGCCGCATCGACCTTGGCGGGGAGCGGCGGCGAGAAGCGGATCGCCTCATCGGCGATCAGGTTGGTCGGGACGGTGACGATCACCTTCTCGGCGGTCAGCGTACCCCGCGACGTCTCGATGCGGATGCGTTTGCCCGAATGGTCGATCAGCGTGACGTTGCAGTTCAGCGCCACCGGGCAGGGCGCGCCATAGGCTGTAACAAGCGCGCCATAGCCGCGGCGGACGCGCCAGTTGAGGTTCGTGTCCTCATAGGCGTTCCAGTCCAGCGTGGACATGTCCTTCGATTCGCAGCCGTTGATATAGGTCGAGATCGCATCGATCATCGGATTCCAGCGATTGCCCACCTCCAGACTCAGGCTCGCGGGCTCGTCCTTGCCGGTCTGCGCGGTCTGCCAGAGGCGCTCATAGAACGCGTCCATCGCGCGCATGAAATCGTCGCGCTCGCTTTGCGGAAAGGCATTGCCATAGGCGCGCTCGCGCCAGGGCGGCAGGTCCTTGTTGAGCTCGAAACCCAGCTGCTGCGCGATTGCGACGAAGGAATTCTTGTCGGCCGAGTGAAGCCAGCCGCAGCCGACGTCGAACGTCACCTCGGGTGAGGCTTGGATGGTCCAGGCACGGCCGCCGAGCCTGTCGCGCGCCTCCAGCACGATCACGGAGAAGCCTGAGCCCGCCAGCGCATGCGCCGCGCCGAGGCCGGCGGCACCGGCGCCGATGATCGCGACGTCGACGGAGGAGGGCAGGGAGATCATGGGCGGGCTCTAGCACGTTCGCTGGAGGGCCAGAAGCCACCACGCGCATAGCCGTCATCACCCGCCCATGTGCGCAATGGCACTTCGGAGCGGGTGAGATCCAGTATTCCAGAGACGGTTTCGTAGGGTGGGCAAAGGCGCTCTTGCGCCGTGCCCACCATTCTCAAGTGGTGGGCACGCTTGCGCTTTGCCCACCCTACGGCACGACGGAGAGCGGTGGCCTTATGCCACCGCTTCCTTGGCCTTTTCCGCGCGCTTGCGCTCGTTCGGGTCGAGGTGCTTCTTGCGCAGGCGGATCGACTTCGGCGTGACCTCGACGAGCTCGTCGTCCTCGATATAGGCGAGCGCCTTTTCCAGGGTCATGCGGATCGGCGGGGTCAGGCGCACCGCTTCGTCCTTCGACGTCGTGCGGATGTTGGTGAGCTGCTTGCCCTTGAGCACGTTGATCTCGAGATCGTTGTCGCGGGTGTGCTCGCCGACGATCATGCCCTTGTAGACCTTCCAGCCCGGCTCGATCATCATCGGGCCGCGGTCTTCCAGCTTGAACATGGCGTAGGCCACCGCTTCGCCCTGGTCATTGGAGATCAGGACGCCGTTGCGGCGGCCCTGGATCTCGCCCTTGTACGGCGCATAGCCGTGGAACAGGCGGTTCATGATCGCGGTGCCGCGGGTGTCGGTGAGCAGCTCGCCCTGGTAACCGATCAGGCCGCGGGTCGGCGCGTAGAACACCAGGCGCTGACGGTTGCCGCCGGACGGCTTCATCTCGATCAGCTCGGACTTGCGCTCGCTCATCTTCTGCACGACGACGCCCGAATGCTCCTCGTCGACGTCGATCACGACTTCCTCGATCGGCTCCATGGTGGCGCCGGTCGCTTCGTCCTTCTGGTAGACGACGCGCGGACGCGACACCGAGAGCTCGAAGCCTTCGCGGCGCATGGTCTCGATCAGGATCGCGAGCTGCAATTCGCCGCGGCCCGAGACTTCCATCGCGTCCTTGTCGGCGGCTTCGACCACGCGCAGCGCGACGTTGCCTTCGGCCTCGCGCAGCAGACGGTCGCGGATCATGCGGCTCGTCACCTTGTCGCCTTCGGTGCCGGCGAGCGGGGAGTTGTTGACGATGAACGACATCGACACGGTCGGCGGATCGATCGGCTGCGCCGGCAGCGGCACCTCGACGGTCGGGTCGCAGAAGGTGTCGGCCACGGTGCCCTTGGTGAGGCCCGCGATGGCGACGATGTCGCCGGCTTCGGCTTCATCGAGCGGCGTGCGCTCGAGACCGCGGAACGCCAGGATCTTGGTAATGCGCCCGGACTCGACCAGCTTGCCGTCGGCATGCAGCACCTTGACCTGCTGGTTCGGCTTGAGCACGCCGGATGAGATGCGGCCGGTGATGATGCGGCCGAGATAGGGGTTGGCCTCGAGGATGGTGCCGATCATGCGGAACGGGCCTTCCTCGACCTTCGGCGGCGCAACGTGGCGCAGGACGAGATCGAACAGCGGCTCCATGCCCTTGTCCTGCGGACCCTCGGGGCTGTCAGCCATCCAGCCCTGCTTGGCCGACCCGTAGAGGATCGGGAAGTCGAGCTGCTCCTCGCTGGCATCGAGCGCCGCGAACAGGTCGAACACCTCGTTGATGACTTCGGTCGGGCGCGCGTCGGGGCGGTCGACCTTGTTGATGACGACGATCGGCTTGAGGCCGACCTTGAGCGCCTTGGAGACCACGAACTTGGTCTGCGGCAGCGGGCCTTCGGCGGCGTCGACCAGCACCAGGGCGCCGTCCACCATGTTGAGGATGCGCTCGACCTCGCCGCCGAAATCGGCGTGGCCGGGGGTGTCGACGATGTTGATGCGGGTGTCCTTCCACTGCACCGAGGCCGCCTTGGCCAGAATGGTGATGCCGCGCTCACGCTCCAGGTCGTTGGAGTCCATGGCGCGATCGGTCACCTTCTGGTTCTCGCGGAACGTGCCGGACTGCTGGAGGAGTTTGTCGACCAGGGTCGTCTTGCCGTGGTCGACGTGGGCGATGATGGCGACGTTGCGAAGGTTCATGTGTGAGCTTCTTTGCGGTCGAACAATGGGTTAAGCGCGATCTCGCCGGTCAGACCGGGACCTCTTCACGGACAACGCTGGAAACGTGGAAAACGGGGCCTGCTTCGCCCAAAAAGGAAGCCCGGTCAGCTCGACCGGGCACCCTACGCGTTTGCGGCGCAATATATGCAAAAACCGCCAAAAAACAATGTGTTCTTTGGCCCTTGGTTGATTGAATTTTGTCCGGGAATTCCCGGGGCTTAGGGCTGGGTTCCGGGATGAGCGGGGGCCTTTCGCCCCTTGATCGCCGCCCAGATCAGGACGACGCCCCCGATGCCGACGACCAGCCCCAGGAAGACCAGCGGCGCGATGTCGGAATCGAGCTTGCCCCCGTCGATCACCGAGGCTCCGCCGAACAGCAGGGCGCAGAGACCCGGAAGCAGCAGGATCACCCCTGAAATCACCATGAACGCGGTGAGGCAGCCGCTGCGTGCCGCGCCGGGCGTCGGGACGGGCGGCAGAACCGGTGGCGGCGTATCGCTCATCGTGGTGCCTCCTCGCTTTGCCTTGCCTCGCGATAAGTCTGTCCTTCGAACTCGGCGCGAATCCTGCCGATCGTACCGTTCCGGTAGAACAGGTTGTAGGTGTCGAACGGAATGATCGCGCCCTGCTCGGTCACGAAATGGATGCAAGAGCGCTTGACGTTGCCGACGCAGAAATTGAAGCGGTCGAGAAACTGCACGATGGTGACGCGGAAAACGTTCTCGTAAGAGAGCCCTTCCGGCACCTGAAAGCTCGGCAGGCAGCACAGGAGTTCGCAGACGCGCTCGGAGGTGTTGAGCGGGCCGGATGACAGCGAGAACAGGTCGATGAATTTCTCCCGCAGCATCGGATATTTCTCCGGGCTGATGGTGTTGGGCATCACCGCAACCAGCTGCTCCTGCGGAATCAGCGAGGTCAGCGGCAGCACCTTCTCGCCATTGCGCAGGCCGTAGCCGATCGAGATGCTTTCGGGGTTGCAGGGCAGCGGGATCATGTCCTTGTCGCCGAATACGCCGGTCTCGACCACGCGCTTGCGAATCTCCGACAGCATGATGCGGTCGGTATTCTTGTCGAAGTTCTCGTTGCGGCCGGCATCCTGCACCGGCTGCAACGTCACGCCGCGCACGCACGTCCAGGTCAGGGCGTGGCGCACGATGTCGCCGATCTCGCCATCGTTGACACCGCGCTTGATGGTCGCGACCAGCGTGGTCGACACACCGTAATGCTCGAGATTCTCCAGCGCCTGCTGGCGGATTTTCCGTAAGTCCGCGCCGCGCAGATTGATCAGCGCATCGCGCTGAAGCGAATCGAACTGGAGATAGACCTCGAGCCCGCGCCTGTTCTCGGCGAGCCGCGCCACAAAATCCTTTTCGCGGGCGATGCGCAGGCCGTTGGTGTTGATCATGACGTGGCGGATCGGGCGGGCGCGCACGGCGTCCAGGATCTCGAAGAAGTCCGGGTGCAGCGTCGGCTCGCCGCCGGAAATCTGCACGAGGTCGGGCTCGCCCTCGCTCGCGACCAGCGCGTCGAGCATCTTCTCCACCGTCGCGAGCGGCGTGAATTTCGTTCGCGCGGGCGAAGATTCGGCGAAGCAGACCGGGCAGGTGAGGTTGCAGTGCTCGGTGATCTCGATCAGCGCCAGGCAGGAATGCTGCTCGTGGTCGGGACACAGGCCGCAATCATAGGGACAGCCGAATTCCGTCCGTTGCTGGAATTGCAGCGGCCGGTCGCCCGGCTTGATGAAATCCTTGCACAGGCGCCAATAGGCGGCATCCGTCGACACCAGTGTCGACTGGACGCCATGCTCCCTGCAGCGCTTTTCGTACCAGACCTCGTTGCCCTGGATCTGGATCTTGGTCGGCACCAGCTTCAGGCAGGTCTCGCAGAGGGATTGGGTCTGGCCCCAGAAGATGTAGGGGCGCGACTTACGCAACGGCGCGTTCATGCACGGATCTCGCTTTGGGCGCCGTCGCCAGCATGATTGCGGCGTAGAGCAGGATGGACAGCGACAGCAGGTGAAACAGGGTGAAAGGGCCGATCAGCGTGCCATAGGGCTTGAGGAATTCCCACAGGAAGCGTTGCGCTCCGTAACAGGCGAGCACCAGGTAGAATCCATTGGTGATCACAAACCCGTTCCGGTTCACGACGGCCAGCACATAGATCAGCGCGAATACGGCCATGGCCGCGCTCTCGTAGAGCTGCACGGGATGGCGGAGAACGCCGTCACCGAAATCATGGGCCCAGGGCAGCGCCGTCGGCGTGCCATAGGTGAAGTCGTCGAGGCCCGCGAAGTAGCAGCCGAGCCGGCCGATCGCGATGCCGAGCGCCAGCGGCAGCGCGAACCGCGCGCCGGTGCGCACTGTGATCCCTGCGGACCATTTGTAGAGCTCGATCGCCACGATGCCGCCGGCAAGCGCGCCCTCCACCGAGCGCGCAATGCCGCTCTGCCCCGACAGCCACAGATTGGCGGACCCGAACAGATAGGCGCCAAGGCCGGCGCCGAACACCAGCGCGGCGATATAGGGCAGCTCGAAGGATTGCGCCGGAAACCGCAAGCCACGCCGCGACAGCCAGGAGAGCGCCGCTGCCGCCGCCAGCCACGCCGCGATGTCGAAGATCGTGTGAAGGAGTGCCCCGCTCATGCGGAGGCAGTATAGCACGATCATGCTCAGAAGAGCGCGCCGCGCATTTTTGTGCCCTCTGCCTTGCCACAAGATATCGCATGGGAAAGGCAGATCCCCTTGGCGCACATCCTTCGAGACGCCCGCTTTGGCGGGCTCCTCAGGATGAGGACGGAGTGCGCGGCGGCAATTTCAACGGCGCCGGTGCCGCTTAGCCTCATCCTGAGGAGACCGCGAGAAGCGGTCGTCTCGAAGGACGAAACGTGCGCAGGCCGCCGCCAAGAAGCGATCGCTCTGCCGCACAAGGGGAGAAGGAAGAAGCAAGACTGGGCCGCTACCCCGCCTCCCGCTCCTCCGTCGGGTACACCCCGCGCAGCACGTCCTCGAAATGCATCTTCACGGCGTCGTTGCACCGGCAGGCGCGCAGGCGCAGGCCGTCGCGGTTGCGGACCAGGATCGATCCGCGCCTTGTGTCGAGCACGCCTTCGGCCCTGAACGACTGGAGCACGCGGCTGGCATAGCTGCGCCCGACCCCGAGCAGCGTCGCGAGCTGCTCATGGGTCAGCGGCACGCTGCTCTCGTCGCCGGTCCGCTCCATCGCCGCCAGAATCCATTTCGCCGTGCGCTGCTCGATCGAGTGGATGGCGTTGCAGGCAGTGGACTGGAAGATCTGCGCCAGCATGCAGTCGGCGTAGCGGACAAAAATGTTGCGCAGCGACGGCGAGCGCAGCTTGGCTGCTTCGAGCTTGGCGACATGAATGCGCGCGAAGGGACCGCCGAACTTCACGCAGATGCGGGTGTAGGCCGGCAGGAATCCTTCGCTGACGATGCCGCCCACCGCGCCTTCGCGGCCGACCAGGATGGTCTCGACATCGCGGCCGTCCTCATTGGGCACCAGAAATGTCGCGAGTGACGGTCCGCAGGGGAAGTGGACGACCTGGACGTCATCGCCGGGATTGTAGAGCAGTTCGCCCGCCGCGGAGTCTTCGACGGTCACGTATGGCGCGAGCAGCGCATAGTCCGCCTGGCTCAAGCGCCGCAGCAGATTGTTGGCCGGTCGGCTGTCGACTTCGCTCGTCTTGTCGATGCGCGCATCCATCGTGAACTCCCTGTCCTCCTCTCCACATTAGCGAGTTCCGTCCATCTCCTGTGTGCACAAGTGGACAGACTGGAGAACGACGATGTGGTGGGTTTCGTTCCGGGAACCCTCCGATGCGCTGCGCGCAGGCATCGGGTCGCGGCAGTCCTGATCCGAAAAACCTCACGCAGAAGATGTGATCATGGCACCCGCATTCTCCGATGGCTCAGCCCGGCCTGCCGATATTCTGATCGTCGAGGACGATCCGATCATTGCGATCGATTTCGAGGATCGCCTCATCGGATTCGGTGTGACGAGCGTGCGGACCGTCGGCGCGGTGACGCAGGCGCTGGAGGCGATCGCGAAGCGCGCTCCCGACTTCGCACTGCTCGATGTCGAGCTGATCCGCGAGACGAGCTTTGCGATCGCCGAGCGGCTGGTCGCACTCAAGATCCCCTTCGTCTTCGTCACCGGCTACGGTGCCGACGCGCGGATACCGCCCGAATTCGCCGGCCAGCCGCGTCTGCAGAAGCCGTGCTCGAGCGACGCGCTGGAAGCGGCGCTCAAGGTGCGAGCCGCTGATTAGCGATCAGGCCTGCCTGGGATCGAGCGTGGTCGACCACAGCGCGACGTCGGCGCGGTCGCGCAAGGTTACCGTCATCTGACCGGACGCGCCGTCGATCTTGACGTGACCGAAGAATTGCATGCCGGCTGACGGCGGCAGGTTCTGGTTGTCCTTGCCCGGCGCCTTCACGAAACGCACTTCGGGCCCGAAGGTGTTGTCGAGCGCGTTGGGTCCGAAAGTGCCGGCGTGCAACGGGCCCGAGACGAACTCCCAGAACGGCTCGAACTCCTGGAATTGCGCCTTGTTCGGATCGTAATAATGCGCGGCGGCGTAGTGCACGTCCGCCGTCAACCACACCGTGTTGCTGATCGGCGCCATCTTGATGAAGCGGAGGATGTCGGCGATCTCGAACTCGCGGCCACGCGCCGGGCCGTCGCCCTGGGCAATGGCTTCCGAGCCGCCCTTCGGCGTGTCCGGGACGATCAGGCTGATCGGCATGTCGGATGCGATCACCTTCCATGTTGCACGCGAATTCAAAAGGCCGCGCTTGAGCCAGGCGATCTGGTCCGGGCCGAGGAAATAGCTGGCGGGGCCGTAGGCGGTCTCGAGATTGGCGCCGTTCGGGCCGCGATAGCTGCGCTCGTCGAGCACGAACACGTCGAGATGCGGGCCGTAGGAGATCTGGCGATAGACGCGGCCGGGCTCGGTGACGCTCTCGCGCATCGGGTACATCTCGTGGAAGGCACGGCCCGCGCGGGCCGCGAGCAGCTCGATGTCGCGCACCTTGTAGGCGGCCGGCAATTCCTTCGACAGCGACCAGTTGTTGGTCACCTCGTGGTCGTCCCACTGCACGAAGATCGGCACCTCGGCATTGAAGGCACGGAGATTGTCGTCGGTGAGATTGTATTTGTGCGCGGCGCGGTACTCGTCCAGCGTCTCGGCAACCTTGGCCTTCTCCGGGATTGTGACGTTCTTCCAGATCTTGCCGTCGGTGAGCTTTACTTCGGATGCAATGGGCCCGTCGGCATAGATCGTGTCGCCGGAATGCAGGAAGAAATCCGGACGGTGCTTGCGCATCGCCGAGAAGGTGAACATGCCGCCGTCGTCGGGGTTGATGCCCCAGCCCTGGCCTGCGACATCGCCGCCCCAGACGAAGCTGACGTCGCGGCGGTCGGCCGGCGCGGTGCGGAAGCGGCCGGTCACCGGCTCGCCTTCGATCGCACTGTGCGAGAGATCGCGGAAGCGGACCCGGTAGAAGATGTCCTGCCCGCTCGGCAGGTTCTCGATCAGCATCTTTGCGGTGAAGTCGCTCTCCGGCAGCGCCGCGATCGGCGGCAGGGTGCGGGCGTCCTTGAAGGACTCGGTCGTTGCCACCTCGACCAGCATCTGCGCTGGACGATCGGCACGCGCCCACACCACGCCGCCGTCGACGGTGACGTCGCCCGACTGTACGCCGTGGGTGACCGCCGGCCGGTCGGCTGCGCGCGACAGATAGGGCATCGCCATGGCGCCGAGCGCGCCGGCGCCGGTGGTGAGGAAACGGCGGCGGGAGAATTTGACGTTCATGGTGGATTCGCCGGTTGTCTTAGGCGCATCTAGCGCCGTCATTCCGGGACGGTCCGAAGGACCGGACCCGGAATCTCGAGATTCCGGATTCGCGCTTCGCGCGCTCCGGAATGACGGTAAGGTCTATATTGAGACAATGTGACGCAGCAATAACGCGGGCAAGCCTTTACGCGTTGCCGGCGGCCCTGAACTGCGCGCCCGCGCGTTGCAGGTTTTGCGGCAGGCTCATCAGCACCGCCTTGCGGTCGGCGACGGCGGCGTGGAACTGGTCGAGCGCGATGTTGAAGGCAGTGAGCCCGCCTTCCTCGATTGCGCCGTGATCGAAGCAGTGCAGCGTGTCGCGCAGGATGTCGTCGGCCTCGGCCTGCATCTGGTCGAGCTCTTCCGTCGTCTCGCTCTTGCGCGCCGCGGCGATCATGTCGAGCAGGCGTTCGCGCAGGTGGCTGTTGTTGTCGCGCTCGTCTTTCTTGAGGTAACCCGCAAACCAGGCACCGATCGAGCCCATGGCGGAGAGCGCCATCAGGCTCCACCAGATGTAATCACTGTATTTGTCGAGAAAGCTCTTCTCCTCGCCGTCGACGAAGGCGGCGGCGCCCGGATGCACCGGGATCACCGCGTCCTTGTCGGTGTCGGGCGTTTCGATCTTGGCCGCCAGCGGGAATTCCGTCACCAGTTGCTGCCGCACGGCGAACAGCTGGCGCGTGAATGCCGCGATGGTGGTCTCCGATACGCCTTTGCGCGCCACGATGTGGTGCGAGAAGCTGATGGTCTTGACCTCGTCCTCGGGACGATCGGGCGAACCGCCATAGGTGCCGGCGGGAATCTCGGAGGCTTCATAGACCGGATGATTCTGCGCGATCGCATCCGCCGAGTCGATCGCGAGGAAGGTCGGCGTGCCGAAATCCTTGGTGGAGGCGGCGATGGCGTCCGCTGTGATCTTGCTGTTGACGGGGCCGGCGGCGAGATAGACATCGGCCTTCTGGGACTTGATCGCCTCGGCGGCTTCGTTGGCCGGAAACTGGATGATCTCGACCTTGGCGGGGTCGACGCCGTATTGCTGCAGGATCACCTTGACCAGATTGACATTGGCCTGGGTGCGGCCCACCACGCCGACGCGATGGCCGGCGAGCTGCGCGATCTTGGTGATCTTGGCGCCCTTCTTCTTGCCCTTGCCCTGGACCGACCACAGCACCACGACGTTCTTGCGCAGGGTCGCGACCGCCTGTGCGTTCTTCGGCACGTCGACGTCACCGCGGACGATGGCGAGATCGACCTTGCCCTCCGCGAGCGCCTCGGCGCTGGCGGTGGCGCCGTCGGTCTGGACCGGGCGCAGCCGCACGTAACTCTTGTTCTGCGAGAAAGCCTGCGTCAGCGTCTGCACGACCCTGACGTCGTCGCTGTTGGCGGGGCCGACCGCAACCTTCAGCGTCACCGGACGCATCGCGAAATAGTAGCCGCCGACGAGCGCGCCGATGATCGCAAGCACCAGCGCGAGCGACACGAGTGCCGTCTTCCGCGCCGCTGATCGCGGCGAAGGCGGAGTGGGCGCTTCGGCCAGGTCCAGACCCCCGGTCATCGATCTCCCAAACAGGCGTTTCAGGCTCAGCTTCATCTCGGCCGGCGATTTAGGCCCGCAATTGTAGCAAATTTCTTGTCCGGCGGGGTTACTTCTCCGTCATGGTTAGCGGATGGAGGAAATCCCCCTCGTGAACCCGGACCGTAAGCACGATGTTAGGGTAAAGTTCCCCTGAAGCATGGAGACGATCATGGCAGAACGGCTGGCGGCGGAAGCACGCAAGCAGGCACTGGGCGGTATCCCGGGCTGGAGCGAGGTCGGGGGTCGCGACGCGATCGCGAAAACCTTTGTCTTCAAGGATTTCAACGAGGCGTTCGGCTTCATGACCCGCGCGGCGCTGGTTGCCGAGAAGATGGACCATCACCCCGAATGGCGTAACGTCTACAAGACCGTGGAGGTGGTGCTGTCGACCCATGACGCCGGCGGCGTCACCGCGCGCGACATCGAGCTCGCCAAGGCGATGAACGCCATCGCCAAGCTGACAGCTTAGCTGACACCGAGCTGACATCTTGCAGCGCCCGGCCGCATCCCCATCTTGTGATCAGCAGGACATGCGGCGATCCGCCGCTCCTGGCTGAACGGGGAGTTTTGGAGCATGGCTGCCGAGCACAGCGTCGGCTTCGAGCCGGCCGATCGGCTCGCGGAAGATCGTGAGAGCGTCCGCCGCCGCTTCTGGCGCAAGCTGAAGCGCGTCGCCGCGCAACTGCCGTTCGCCGAGGATCTCCTTGCGGCCTATTACTGCGCGTTCGACCGGCAGACGCCGCGCCATGTCCAGGCGTCGCTGCTGGGGGCGATCGCGTATTTCATCCTGCCGTTCGACTTCGTCGCCGATGTGATGCCGATCCTCGGCTTCGCCGATGACGCCGCTGTGCTCGCCACCGCCATCCGCATGGTCGCCACCCACATCACGTCCGAGCACCGCGAAGCCGCCCGCGCCGCGCTGAAGCGCGGCGTGGAGGAGGGGGAGGCGGAAGTAGCGTAGCCCGCCGCTCTCAGTCCCACGTCGTCCTGGCGAAAGCCAGGACCCATTACCCCGTTAGGTGATGGCTGCGGGCGGTGCTCACTCCGAGTCTTCGTCAAACTCCTCTCGGTGGTAATCGCGACGAGCGCATAGCGCTCGCGCGGGGGTCCTGGCTTTCGCCAGGACGACGTCAAGAGAGCTACTTCTTCCCCGCCTCCGCCCGCGCTTTCTCCGCGTCCCACGCCTGGAATTGCTTGAACAGCGTTTCCCTGTCCGCGTCGGACACGTTCGCTGCCGAGGGGCTCTGCTTCAGGAACGCCTCGAAGCGCTGGCGTGTCACCGGCTCGACGCCGTGCTTGTCGAGCCATTGCTGCGCCACCGGCAATCTGTTCCAGCCGGACAGCGGTGCCGCGAGCGAGACCTCCTTCCACTTGGGATGGAAGGGCGGGTTCTGCAGCGCGGGGAATTTCGTGAAGAACGCGTCCACGAACAGCGCGAGCTTGCGATAACGCTCGGTGTTGGGCGCCCAGCTATAGGCCGCGAGCACCGCAGGCACCGCGATCGTGTCCACGCTCTCGCCCTCCTTGATCAGGTTCGGATAGTCCTTCGCAGTCAGCGTCGCCGGCAGATAGTCGCTCTGCAGCGGCTTGGCATAGTCCACCTTGGCGAGATGGAAGCGGCCGTCATTGCCGAAGGTCGAGACCGATTTGTACGGCTTGCCCCCGACCACGATGACGGCGTCGATCGCGCCGGCCTTCAGCTTCTCCATCGCGATGCGCTGCTCGACATAGACGAATTTCGCCTTGATCCCGAGCCGCTCGAACACGGTGAGGGCAGTGACGAAGGTGCCGCCGTTCGGCAGGTCGACGCTGACCGTCTTGCCCTCGAGGTCCTTCAGCGTCGCGATCGACTTCGGCGCGATGACCTGCATCTCTTCATTGTAGAGCTTGGTCACGTAAGTGAACTGTTTCTTGATGTCCTTGGCAAAGCCCTTGCGCTCGAGATAGTCGAGCGTGTCGGCGCGCACGATGCCGAGATCGACGCCTTGCAGGAACAGGATGTCGGCGACGCTCTGCACCGAGCCGCGGCCGACGATCGGCAGCACGCGAATCTTGTTGCCGTCGTCGAGCACCGAGGCGAGATCGGCGCCGAACTGCACATAGGTGCCGCCGATCGTGCCCGTGATCAGCGTGACGGTGTTGGCGTTCAGCGACTGCTTGGTCGAGCTCGAGCCGAACTGGAAGATGGCCTTCAGGCTGTCAGAGACCTTGGCCGGATCGTATTCGCCCTGCTCGGCATGGGCCGCGAACGCACAGATGGTCGTGATGGCGGCAAGCGCCATTTTCAAAACGTTGCGCATGATGTCCCCTGAAGTGGTCTAGTTCGAGAGCTGGGCGAGGCGCTTGCGCGCTTCAGCCGATCCGAGGCTGGCGGCGCGCTGGTACCAGTCGCGCGCGGCGGCTGCGTCGGCAATGACGCTCCGCGCGTCGCTGGTGCCGAGCACCGCGGGGTCGTAGGTCTGTGCCAGAAGCAGCGCGGCCGTTGCGTCCTTCGCGTTGGCGGCGCGTTCGAGCAGCAGGCGCGCGGCGGCGATGTCGCCGACGCTGATCAGGCGTCTGGCGCGCGTCATCAGTCCTGCCAGCGTGTCGGCGTCGAGCGTCCTGGCAGGCTCGGGCGGTGCAGGCTGTGCCGCGACGGGCGCCGGAGCTGGCGCTTCGACTTGGCTTTGGACTTGGCCTTGGACTTGGACTTGGACTTGGCTTTGGCTTTGCGCTTGCAGCGCGGTCTGGTAGGCGGTCGCGATCGCTTCGCGGCTTGGCGTCGAAGGCGCCGGAAGCTCTTGCTTGTCGGCGCTCGCCAGCATCGCGTCGGTCACGCGGGCCGGATCCTTGAGCGGGACCTGGCGCGCGACGGGCGGACTGGCCTGGGCTGTTGCGCTGCCGGCATAGTCGGCGATGAGGCTACGCAGGTCGGACTGAAACAACACGGCCGCAATCGCCGCGGCGGATATCGCAAGCCCGGCAGCGACAAGCGGCGCGACCCTGGTTCTGGGGCGCAGTGCCAGCGGCGCATATTCCTGTGGGTCCGGTGCTCCGCGCGGGTCCGCCAGGAACAGTGGGATTGGATCGTCCTGTGGAAGTTCGGCGCGCCTGGCGCGCGCCCGGATGTAGTCCGCCGTGGACGAAGGTGATGCAGATCGATCGGAATCGAGCGCGCGCGACTCCTTCGACGGACGGTAGGCCGTCGTCTCCATGGTGTGATGCTCCCCATTACTGACGCAACGCAGGGGCAGTCCCGGCTTCAGTCTTCTTGTTTTTGTCCAGAAGTGCCCCGCAAACTGGAACCGGTAAATCGCCGTCCGATTCAGCCCAAAAAACGACGGCGGTTTGCGCGAATCTGGAGATATTTGGGTTTGATTGCGGCGGCGCGGCGGAATGCACCGCAATCTTGACGGTCATGGTTGAGGGGGATTTTACTAAGGGTGCGAGGGTACGACGTCGCGCGAGAAGCGATGACACAACGGCACGCTCCAATGTCGTCCTGGCTCCCGTGCGCAATTGCGCACCAGGCCAGGACGACTCGCGGAGGGAGTCTTCGCCGTTACATCCTCACGGATGCAGGATCACCTTGCCCATGGCCTGGCGTCCCGCCAGCACCTTCAGCGCATCGGCGGTTTGCGCCAGCGGGAAGGTGCGGTCGACATGCGATGAGATCTTTCCTTCCGCGGTCCACTTCACGAGCTTCTCGAGATTGGCGCGGTTCTTCGCCGGGTTGAGCCGGGTCCAGGCGCCCCAGAACACGCCGCGGATGTCGCAGCCTTTCAGCAGCGCGAGGTTCAGCGGCATTTTCGGAATGTCGCCGGCGGCAAAGCCGATCACGAGGAAGCGGCCTTCCCAGGCGATCGAGCGCAGCGCCTGCTCGGCATACGCACCACCAACCGGATCGAAGATGATGTCGACGCCCTTGCCGCCCGTCAGCTTGCGCAGGCCTTCCTTCAAATCCTCCTTGCCGTAGTTCAGCGTCAGCTCGGCGCCATGCGCTTTCGCGAACGCAAGCTTCTCGTCCGACGAGGCACAGGCGATCACCTTCAATCCCATCAGCTTGCCGAGCTCGCAGGCGGCAAGGCCGGTGCCGCCTGCGGCGCCGAGCACTGCGAGCGTCTCGCCCGGCTTCGGGCTCGCGCGATCTTCCAGCGCATGCAGCGCGGTGCCGTAGATGATGATGATGCCGGCCGCGCGGTCGTAGTCGAGATTGTCGGGGATCTTGACGATCGAGGCCGCCGGCAGCGCGATCTTCTCGCGCGCGCCGTTGTGGCCGCAGGAGGCGACGACGCGGTCGCCGACTTTGAGATCAGTCACGCCGGGGCCGATGCTCTCGATCACGCCGGCGACTTCCGCGGCCGGCGAGAACGGGAACGGCGGCTTGATCTGGTACTTGCCCTGGATCATCAGGATGTCGAAGAAGTTCAGCGCCGCGGCCTTGATCGCGATCACGGCTTCGCCGGGACCTGCCACCGGATCCGGCACCTCGGCCAGAACGAGATCGTCGGGCTGGCAATATTGCGAGCAGAGGATGGCTTTCATGGCAGCACCTTGGGGCGTTTCGAGTGGAATTATAGTTGGGTCGTTTCTGCCGGATTTAGGCAGTGGCGACAATCCGGATTCTTTGTCGGTTGCGCTCTGGTCTCTCCCCGACGTCGTGCTGGCGAAAGCCAGGACCCATTACCCGTCTCGAAAACGGGGACACGGAAGCTGTCGGCGCATTTGCCACGTGGCGGATTATCTTCGTCAAACTTCTCGTGGTGGTAATGGGTCCTGGCTTTCGCCTGGACGACGAAAGGTGAGAGTCTTTGCCTCGTCTCAGTGACGACGTTCGATGAGAAAGGATTCAAACGATGTTTGAAACGGGTCTGCTCAAGGACGAGCGCATCCTCGTCACCGGCGGCGGCTCGGGCCTTGGCGCGGCGATGGGACGTCGCTTCCTCGCGCTCGGCGCCGAGCTTGTGATCTGCGGCCGCAAGCTCGATCGGCTCGAGGCCACGGCGGGCGAGATGCGCGAAGAGACCGGCGGCAAGGTCACGACGATCGCCTGCGATATCCGCGACGGCGCCGCCGTCGACAGCATGATGGATGCGATCTGGCGCGAGGCGCCGCTCGACATCCTCGTCAACAATGCCGCTGCCACCTTCATCGCGCAGAGCGAGCATCTCTCTTTCCGCGCCGCGGACGCGATCCTGGCGCCGACGCTGCATGGTACGATGTATTGCACGCTTGCCGCCGGCAAGCGCTGGATCGAGGGCAAGCATGGTGGCGTCGTGCTCTCGATCCTCTCGACCTCGACCATCACCGGCCGCGCCTTCACCGTGCCGTCGGCGATGGCGAAATCGGCGGTGCTGGCGATGACCAGGAGCCTTGCGGTCGAGTGGGGCCCGAAGGGCATCCGCACCGTCGCGATCGCACCTGGGCCGTTCCCGACCGCCGGCGCGTCGGGGCAGCTCAGCCCGGAGGGCCGCGACGAAGGCTGGACCGCCCGCAACCCGCTTGGCCGCACCGGGGAGCACAGCGAGCTCGCCGATCTCGCCAGCTTCCTCGTCTCCGACCGTGCCGCTTACATCAATGGCGAGATGGTGGTGATCGACGGCGGCGCGCATTTACGCAGTTCCGGCGCCGAGGACCTGCTCGGCTGGACCGACGCGCAATGGGCCGCCCAGCGTGCCGCGCGATCCAGGACCTGATCGTCGCCACTTCCCCTAACTGCCTTCCCAAATTGAACTTTCCCGGCTATCCCTGCTGCGGGGACAAAGCGCGGCCGGGCCATCTTCCAGTCACAATATTGAGGGAACCACTCCAGCATGTGGCGGGTGCTATCTTTTGTTTTGATGGTCGGCATGACGACGTGCGGGATCGCCGATCTCGCGCGGGCGCAGACGGCTCAACCGGCGCCCAAAACCGCACCCAAAGAGGCTGCCCCGAAGTCGGCCGCGCCCGCGGCCAGTACGGCCGCAAAGACCGCTGCAAAGCCCGAGAGCAAGCCGGCGGGCCCGGCCGCGGCGGTTGCGGGTGGTGCGGAACCGACCCTGATCGGCCAGTTTGGCACCTGGGGTGCCTATTCGGCGACACCGAACGGCAAGAAGGTCTGCTTCGCGCTGGCAAAGCCGTCATCGTCCAAGACCAACCCGCCGAATCGGCCGCGCGATCCCGCCTATGCCTTCGTCTCGACCCGGCCGGCGGAAAAGGTGAACAACGAAGTCTCGGTCATGATCGGCTACGCGCTGAAGCCGGGCTCGGAATCCTCGGTCGAGGTCGGCGGCGCCGCCTTCGCGATGTATACGCAGGGCGACGGCCTCTGGATCAAGAATGCGGCCGAGGAGGAGCGGATGGTCGAAGCTATGCGCAAATCCGCCGATCTCGTGGTCAAGGGCGTCTCGGCCAAGGGCACGGAGACGACCGACACCTTCTCGCTCAAGGGCCTCGCCCAGGCGCTCGACAAGATCGCCCAGGATTGCAGGCGTTAAGGCTGCAGGCGTTAAGATTGCCGGGGCGATAAGGTCGCAATCGGCGGTTCCGGTTGCTATATAGGGGCGGTTCCTAGTTTTTTCCGTCATTCCGGGACGCGCTAAGCGCGAACTATGGTGCCCAGTTGGGCACCTGAGAATCTCGAGGTTCCGGGTTCAGCTCTTCGAGCTGCCCCGGAACGACCAAGCTATCAGGTCCATTCAATGCAAACCTCGACCGAGCCGCACAACGCAACATTGGTGGAGAAGACTCCACTCGAAACCTATGTGCCGCCGGCAAAACCGTCGCTGATCGGCCTGTCGCGCAGCGAGCTTGCCGATCGCCTCGGCGAGATCGGCGTCGCACCGGCGCAGCGCAAGATGCGCGTGCAGCAGCTGTGGCACTGGATCTATTTCCGCGGCGCCCAGAGTTTTGACGACATGACCTCGATCTCGAAGGGCATCCGCGCCGATCTCGCCCAGCATTTCACCGTCGATCGGCCTGAAGTCGTGGCCGAGCAGATCTCCAACGACGGCACCCGCAAATGGCTGCTGCGTCTGCCGAGCGGCGACAATGTCGAGAAGGCGCACGAAGTCGAGTGCGTCTACATCCCCGAAACCGATCGCGGCACGCTCTGCGTCTCCTCGCAGGTCGGCTGCACCTTGAACTGCTCGTTCTGCCACACCGGCACGCAGCGGCTGGTGCGTAATCTCACCGCCGGCGAGATCGTCGGACAGATCATGGTCGCGCGCGACCGCCTGAACGATTGGGCCGATCGCGAGGACGGCACGCGCCGCGTCACCAACATCGTGATGATGGGCATGGGCGAGCCGCTCTACAATTTCGACGCGGTCCGCGATGCGCTGCTCATCGTCGGCGACAACGAGGGCATCGGCATCTCCCGCCGCCGCATCACGCTGTCGACCTCGGGCGTGGTGCCGAACATCGTGCGCGCCGGCGAGGAGATCGGCGTCATGCTCGCGATCTCGCTGCACGCGGTGCGCGACGAGCTGCGCAACGAGCTGGTGCCGCTCAACCGCAAATATCCGATCAAGGAGCTCTTGCAGGCCTGCCGCGACTATCCTGGCGCCTCGAACGCGCGCCGCATCACCTTCGAATATGTGATGCTCAAGGGCGTCAACGATTCGCTCGACGATGCGAAGCTGCTGGTGAAGCTGCTCAAGGGCATTCACGCCAAGATCAATCTGATCCCGTTCAATCCCTGGCCCGGCACGGCCTATGAGTGCTCGGACTGGGACCAGATCGAAAAGTTCTCCGAATACATCTTCAACGCCGGCTATTCCTCCCCGGTGCGCACCCCGCGCGGCCGCGACATCCTCGCCGCCTGCGGCCAGCTTAAGTCGGAGACCGAAAAGCTCTCGGCCCGCGAACGCCAGACGCTGCGCGCCATGGCGATGACGGATTGATGAATGCGTGCCTTGCGCACTCTCGTCATGGCCGGGCTTGACCCGGCCATCTGCGTTTATGAGCCGTCATTCCGGGGCGCGCGTAGCGCGAACCCGGAATCTCGAGATTCTCAGGTGCGCAAGGGCGCACCGGAATTCGGTGCTGCGCACCGCTCCGGAATGACGATGACACTCAACGGGTCCATCAGATGTCCCTGATCGGCCGCCTCATCGTCATCTTCATCGGCTTCCTCGCCGCCTGCTTCGTCGGCGGCATGATCGTGGTCGTCGCGCTGCTGTTTCCGGAGTTCGCCGATCTCGGCGCTGGCCCCGTCGATCAGGGCGCGATCGATATCCTGCTCGGCTTCGGCTTCATCTTCGTCTCGGGCTTCGCGCTGGTGCCGGCTGCGGTGATCGTCGCCATCACCGAAGCGCTCCACATCCGCAGCGCGCTCGCTTATGCCGTCGGCGGCGGCCTCGTCGGGCTCGCCTGCTATCTCGGCCTCGTTCCCTTCCACTCCGACACCTTGCAGTTCGAAGGTATCGTGCGCCGGCACCTGGAAATCATGACGGGTGCGGGCATCGTTGCCGGCGTCGTCTACTGGCTGGTCGCCGGCCGCAATGCCGGCGCCTGGCGCAACCCGCCGCCCCCGCGCCGGCCGCCTCCGCCGTTGCCGTCGCAGTCGCGGCCGGATGCGAGGTGACTTGTGCCGTCATTCCGGGATGGTCCGAAGGACCAGACCTCAGGTGCGCAATTGCGCACCGGGGAATCTCGAGATTCTCAGGTGCGCAAAGGGCGCACCGGAGTTCGGTGCTGCGCACCGCCCCGGAATGACGGTCGCAAGGGTTTCCATCCCCGCCCCACTCCGCTAAACCGCGCGCCATGAACCGGACTGGACTCTTCATCGCCCTGGCGTTGTGGCTCGTGATCGGCGTCGTTTTCGGCCTCTATCCCGAGCTCGATCTCAAGCTGGCATCGCTGTTCTTCGATCCCGAGACGAAGACGTTTCCGCTCAAGCTGAACGACTGGGCCGGCTTCGCGCGTGATGCGGCGATGTGGATCGCCTGGGCGTTCGTGCTGCCCTCGCTGGTGGCGCTGGTGGTCAAGATGATCCGGCCCGACCGGCCGCTGCTGGTGTCGGGGCGCGCGATCGTGTTCCTGCTGGTCACGATCATCCTGTCCGCCGGCATCCTCACCAATCTCACCTTCAAGACCTATTGGGGCCGGCCGCGTCCGGTGGTGGTGACGGAGTTCGCCGGCGACCAGCAGTTCGTGCCGTGGTGGGATCCGCGCGGCGGCTGTGCGCGCAACTGCTCGTTCTTCTCGGGCGAGGGCGCGACCGCGTTCTGGACGCTGGCCCCTGCCGCGCTCGCTCCGCCGGCCTGGCGGCCGCTCGCTTATGCTGGAGCGGTGATCTTCGGGGCGGTCACCAGCGGGCTCCGCATGGCCTTCGGCGGGCATTTCTTTACCGATGTCTCGATCGCCGGCCTCGTCACCTTCGTCGTGATCTGGTTCGCCTACGCGATGATCTACCGCTGGCCGCGGACCCGGTTTTCGGACGAGGCGGTGGATGCCGCCCTGACCCGGCTGAACATGCCCGCCTACCGGCTCCGCCAGCGCCTGTTCGGCCGCAAGATCGGCCCAGCGCCGTCGATTTGAGCCATTAAATGCGTGCCCAGCCCCGCGAAATTTGATATTCGCGCGGTCAAGTTCGCCCCGAAATCAGCCCTTTGAGACCCGATTGGAAGCCCCATGACCACGATCCTGAAAAGCCTGCCCAAGGGTGAGAAAGTCGGCATCGCTTTTTCGGGCGGTCTCGACACCAGCGCGGCGCTGCTCTGGATGAAGCAGAAGGGCGCGCGCTGCTACGCCTACACCGCCAATCTCGGCCAGCCTGATGAGGCCGACTACAACGAGATCCCGCGCAAGGCGATGGAGTTCGGCGCCGAGAAGGCGCGCCTCGTCGATTGCCGCACGCAGCTGGTCCATGAAGGCATCGCCGCGATCCAGTCCGGCGCCTTCCACATCTCGACCGGCGGCATCACCTATTTCAACACCACGCCGCTGGGGCGCGCCGTCACCGGCACGATGCTGGTCGCGGCAATGAAGGAAGACGGTGTCAACATCTGGGGCGACGGCTCGACCTTCAAGGGCAACGACATCGAGCGCTTCTACCGCTACGGCCTGCTCACCAATCCGGGCCTGAAGATCTACAAGCCCTGGCTCGATCAGCAGTTCATCGACGAGCTCGGCGGCCGCGCCGAGATGTCGGCGTTCATGACCGCGCAGGGCTTTGCCTACAAGATGAGCGCCGAGAAGGCGTATTCGACCGACAGCAATCTGCTCGGTGCTACGCACGAAGCAAAAGATCTCGAGAGCCTCGACAGCGGCATCAAGATCGTCAACCCGATCATGGGCGTGCCGTTCTGGCGCGACGATTGCGACGTCAAGGCCGGGAAGGTCGTGGTGCGCTTCGAGGAAGGCCAGCCCACGGCACTGAACGGCCAGACCTTCTCCGATCCCGTCGCGCTGTTCCTCGAAGCCAATGCGATCGGCGGCCGTCATGGTCTCGGCATGAGCGACCAGATCGAGAACCGCATCATCGAGGCCAAGAGTCGCGGCATCTACGAGGCGCCCGGCATGGCGCTCCTCCACATCGCCTATGAGCGCCTCGTCACCGGCATCCACAACGAGGACACCATCGAGCAGTACCGCATCAGCGGCATGCGCCTGGGACGTCTGCTCTATCAGGGCCGCTGGTTCGATTCGCAGGCCTTGATGCTGCGCGAGACCGCGCAGCGCTGGGTCGCGCGCGCCGTCACCGGCGAGGTCACGCTCGAGCTGCGCCGCGGCAACGACTATTCGATCCTCAACACCGAGAGCCCCAACCTCACCTATGCGCCGGAACGGCTCAGCATGGAGAAGGTGGAGGACGCCGCCTTCACGCCGGCCGACCGCATCGGCCAGCTCACCATGCGCAATCTCGACATCGCCGACACGCGGACGAAGCTCGGTCTCTATTCGAAGACCGGCTTGCTGTCGGGCAGCGAAGGCTCGCAGATCTTCAAGCTCGAGAGCGACAAGGGCTGACATTCTCGCTGCCGTAGGGTGGGCAAAGCGAAGCGTGCCCACCGTCTTTCCACGAATGAGATAGTGGTGGGCACGGCGCTCACGCGCTTTGCCCACCCTACGATTGCGCGATGTGCCGCAACGTCGTGCGTAACAACGAAAACAAAAATGGCCGGGATCGCTCCCGGCCATTTGCGTTTGTGCGTGCCGTTACCGCGGCGGCGCGGTGCCGGGCGGGGGCGGCGGCAGCGAGGCCTGGCCGCCGTTGAGCAGCGGCGTGATGCGGCGGACCGTGACGCGCCGGTTGATCAGGCTCGGCCCTTGCGTCTGCTCCTTCAGGTATTGCTCGCCATAGCCCTGCGACGTCAGGTTTTCCGCCGGCACATTGAACTGCTGCGTCAGCAATTCGGCCGCGGACTGCGCACGGCGGTCCGATAGCGACAGATTGTCGACCTCGTTGCCGACCGCGTCGGTATGTCCCTCGATCAGGAACACCTCGCGCGGGTTGCGCTGGATCGCCTGGTTGAGGCCGTCGGCGATCACCTGCAGCCGGGCCGCCTGGTCCGGCGGGATGGTCCACGATCCCGTCTCGAAGTTGATCGTGTTGACGTCGATGCTCGGCATCTGCATGCGAACATTGGGGCTGTAGCGGATCTCGTCGAGCGAGTAGCGCCGATCGATCCGCTGCACCGGCGGTGCCTGCATGGTCGCGTAGATCACGTCCGGCGACGCTTCCTGTGCGTCGACGATGTAGCGATCGTAGGGAATGTTCACGACCGGCGGCGGCACGTCGACATAGAAGCCGCCGACCGACCGGGGATCGCGGTAGCTGTTGTCGATGATGACGATCTCGCGCCCGCCGGGGTCCCTGCGGATTCGTCGCAGCAGCGAACCGTCCGGGCCGACCACGGTGATCACCTCGCTGCCATCGGGACGGATCACGACGGTGCGGGTTTCGCCGCCGACGGTGTCGGTGCGGATGTCGCGGGCGCCGTAGCGGAAGCGATAGAGATCGTTGCCGCGGACATAGGCCTGCCCGCCCGGATCGCGGATGATGATGCGGTCCGGCTCGGTGTAGACGGTGCGGCCGCCTTCGACGACCTCGCGCCGCTGGCTGTGCATGTCGGCGATGGTTGCGCCGATCACGGCGCCGGCCACCACGCCCGCGCCGATCGCCAGCGGCGTCAGGTCACGCTGCGGCGGACGGGGCGGAGGCGGCAAGGGTGCAGCGACCGTCGGCGCGGCGCGGAAAGCGGGCGCGACCGTCGGCTGCGCGTACTGCGGCCTGTTCGGCGGCGGCGCTGCGGCGGCCGAGCCGGGGACGACCGTCGGAGCTGCAGCGCCGGCAGGCGCCGCGGGCCGGGGCGGGAGGGTGCCGGCCTGGGGCGGCGCAGCCGGAGTTCCGGCAGCGGGCGCGCCGGCAGGAGGCGTTCCACCCTGCTGGCCAGGCGTCGGCGTCGCCGTCGGGGCTGGAGCCGCGCCGGGAGCTGGGGGCGCCGCCCCCGGACGTCCGGCCGGTGGCGTCGCGGTTCCACCGGGTGCCGGAGTCGCCGTGGGAGCTGGAGTCGCGCCGGGAGCCGGGGCCGCTGCCCCCGGACGTCCGGGCGGCGTCGTCGGAGCGCCACCGGGGGCCGGCGTTGCCGTTGGAGCAGGCGCAGCACCGGGTGCCGGCGATCCCGCCGGAGGAGGCGAGCCGGGACGTACGCCGGGCGGCGGTGCGCCGGGGCGGCCGGCCGGCGGCGCGCCGGGCGTGCTGCCCGGAGCCGGCGTTGCGGTCGGCGCAGGTGTTGTCGTCGGAGCGGGTGTCGCCGTCGGAGCGGGAGTGGCTGCCGGCGCAGGCGCGCCGGGGCGGGCCGCAGGCGGCGCGGGGGAAGCAGGAGCCGTGGGCGTTGGTGTCGCCGCGGGCGCGGGCCGCCCCGCAGGAGCTGCGGCAGGCGGTGGCGGAGAAGCCGGCCGGGCCGCAGGAGGCGGAGTCGTCGGCGCGTGCTGCGGAGCCGCCGCGGGAGGCGGCGCCGGCGGCGTGGGAGCCGGACGTGCTGCAGGCGGCGGAGGCGGCGGTGTCGGGGCGTGCTGCTGCGGGGCCGCGGCCGGAGGCGGCGAAGGCTGCTTGGGAGCAGCAGGCGGCGGGGGTGGCGGCGGCGGAGCCGGACGGGCTGCGGGAGGCGGCGGAGGTGGAGGTGGTGCTGCCGGTCGCGGCGGCGCGGCGGCCGGCGGAGGCGCAGCAGGCGGGTGGGGCGGTGCAGCTGCGGGTGGCGGTGCGGCCGGGCGCGCGGGCGCGGCAGGCGGCGTGGCCGCAGGCGGGCCCTTTGGCGGCTGCTTCGGTTTTCCGTCAGGGCCCGTCTCTTGCGGCTGGGCCTGCGCGACCACGAGCGGCGAAGCGCTTTGCGCATGCGATGCGGTGTTGGCCAATTGCATCGCGGTGAGAGCCGTCGTCGCAAGCAGCACGAAACGAAGGTTGGTCATGGTGGTGAACTTCCCCGGAAGGTTCTTTGACGAAGTGGTTGGGATGAACAGCTACGCGTTAGGCCGCATTGTGGCGGGCGAAGCGGTCGCGGCCCGATTTATTTCTGCACGCAAATCATCTCACTATGGCGACGTTCATTGCGCATTCAGACGCTCCTTGCAATCGCCTCACATGTGGTGCGTCGCCCCCATGTGCTCCCGCAGTGGCGTTGCGTCCGTCGCAGGATTGGGCGTGAGCGGGCCGCTCGGCCCGCGCGATGGAATCTCTTCAGGGATGTGGCCCGGCAATTCGTCGGGCCGCGGTGATTCGCCGGGCTCGTGCACCGGCGGCGTGATGTCGGGTTGCGGATTGCCGGGCGGAATTCCCGGCGGCGGTTCGGTGGGAGTCCCCGGTGTTGCCGGTGGAATCTCCGGCGGTTCGATCGGCATCGGCGTCATCGAGATCGTTGTCCAGAGAAGGATAACGACGACGCCGTGCCGATGTTCCCTGTCGCATCGATTCGAAGCGCCCTATTCGGGCAGATGGCAGACGGCCTCGATGTTGTGGCCATCGGGATCGAGCACGAATGCGCCGTAATAGTTCGCGTGATAATGCGGGCGGATGCCCGGCGGACCATTGTCGCGGCCGCCGGCCGCGATCGCTGCCTTGTAGAATGCGTCGACCGTGGCGCGGTCCTTGGCCGCGATCGCGACATGCACCGGCTTGTTCATCGCGCCTTCGCCGCCGATCCAGAAGTCCGGCTTGCCGTCGGCGCCGAATCCGGCCGCCGCAGCGTGACCGGTCTGCTCAGCCGTGACCTCCATGATCAGGCCGTAGCCGAGCGGCGCCAGCGCCTTCGCATAAAACGCTTTCGCGCGCTCGTAATCGGAGACCGAGAAACCCAGATGGTCGATCATCGCTAACCTCCCTTGCTCGTCCCTGTCAGCGCGACAGGAACGTATTGCTTCGTGTCTTGCGCGCGACCGCAAAGCCGCACGCGACCATGTCGGCAATACAATCCTGCTGCCATTCGTTTTGTGACAGATGCTCGATCACGACCGCGCGCGGCCACAGCGATTGCGGTGCGTCGCGGAAGAAGCCGATCAGCACGCGGTCCTCGAAACCCTCGACATCGATCTTGAGCGAATCGACTTGGCCGACGCCGGCCTCGTCGAGAATGCGCGTCAAGCGCAGCGATGGCACCTTGATGGCGTCAGCGCTGGCCGTGCCGGTCACGACATGCGTGGCGCCGAGATTGCCGCCGCCGCTCTCGATCATCAGCTCGCCGTCGCTGTCGCCCGCCGCGGCCTGAACCAGGCGCACCTGCGTCGCCTTCGATGCGACATGGTTGAAGGAGAGTCGTCCGAAGGTCAGCGGATGCGGCTCGATCGCGACCACTTTTCCGGTGGGCCCAACCTGCCGCGCCATCACCAGTGCGAACGTGCCGACATTGGCGCCGACATCGACGAACGTGCCGCCCGCTGGGGTGTGCTGGCGCAGGAAGTCGAGCTCGTCGAGATTGTAGTCGGGATTGAACAACGCGCCGCGCTCGGTCGCACTGCCCTGGTGATAGAAGCGGAACGAGGCGCCCTGATACTGCACATCGACCGGGCCGCCGCGCAGCAAATTGACCAGCCGCGACAGCCAGGGCCGGAATGCGCCGCGCTTCAGCCCCGATCGCGTCGCGAGGCTGATAATCGCGGCCTGCGCCGCGTTCGGCGCAAACGCGCCGAACGGCGCGGACGAAGGAGCATTGTCGGGCGTCAAGCAGCAGGTCCTCGTTGCAAGTGGCGCATGCATAGCCGGTTTTGCGGGGGGCCACAATTTCGGTGTCGTCCCGGCGAAGGCCGGGACCCATAACCACAGGAAGGAGTTTGGCGAAGACGAGCAGTTAAGTAGTTTACCGTGTTACGGGCACTGTATTCCACCGACATATCACGCGGTATGGGTCCCGGCCTTCGCCCATGGGCGCTAAAATAGGATTTGCGCATTGGATTGGCTTGTGATTCCAAATTGGGATGGCACACGAATCGCTTGTGAACGAGGACTGGGCGCGTGTTGTCGCCCGGCTTGGCGGCGCCGAAGCGCTCAACGTTAGCGCGCGCGAGACGAAGGCGTTTGTCCGCCCGCGGGAAATCAGCAATGCGGTGGATTTGCTGCGCTTGATCCTGGCGTATTGCCTTGGCGAGCGAGGTCTGCGGTTGACGGCGGCATGGGCCACGTCGGTGGGCCTTGTCGATATCTCCAACGTGGCTCTGTTGTATCGGTTGCGTCAGTGCGGAGATTGGCTGGCGAAGTTGATAGGCCAAGCACTGGCGAGCGGTGCGCCGAAGGCGAGCCACGGCCGCCTGATCCGCATTGTTGACGCCACGACGGTCCCGAAGGCTGGGACGAGCGGCAGGAACAAGAACGCGGTGTGGCGCATACACAGCGCGTTCGATCTTCCGCAGGAGCGCTTTGGTCACTTCGAGCTGACCGATCAGCGAGCGGGCGAGACGCTGGACCGGATACCGGTGATTGCCGGCGAAATCCGTCTTGGCGACCGCGCTTATCTGCAACCGGAGCGCATGGCACGTCTCGTCGATGCCGGCGCGGACTTCGTGATCCGGTCCGGCTGGAAGAGCGCGCGTTGGGTTGATGCCAAAGGTGGTCTGGTCGATCTGACGGCCGAACTGCGCAAGGCTTCGGCATGTGGCCTGATCGATCGACCGATCTGGATAAAACGCAAGTCTGGCGCACCGCTGCTCGCTCTGCGTCTGGTTGCCGTCAAGAAGCCGGCGCAAGCGGCCGCGGTCGCACGACGCAAGGCGCGCCGAACGGCCCAAAAGGGAGGCCACCAGCTCTCCAGGCAAACACTTGACGCTGCAGATTGGGTGATCCTGGTGACCTCGCTCGCACCGGAGGACTTCTCAACGAGCGATGTCCTTGCCCTCTATCGGCTGCGATGGCGCATTGAACTCGGCTTCAAGCGGCTCAAGAGTTTGATTGGCCTGAAGGGCCCTCCCGGAACTGACGAGCGGTCCGCCAGGCCCCACATCCTCGCTCATCTGCTGATCATTCTCCTGCTCGAGCCACTCGTCGACGAACTCGAGGACTCTCCCCGCTTGGCCGAGGCCGCCTGACCCGTCCAGGGACCTGGCGTCTGCTCCGCCAACTCGTCGCCTCCCTCCGACAAGCAATCATGCCCCAACCCGCGATTGCTTGCCTGCGCAGACTTCGCTCCACGCTCGGACGGCATCTACACGAACCACCAAGACGAAAACGTCGCTATCAAGCAATGCAACTATTTTAGCGCCCATGGGCCTTCGCCGGGACGACGGGAGAGTTTCACGCCGCCTGCTTCGCCGCCTTGCGCTGGCGCAGGAATCGGCCGAGCAGCCTGCGCCGGCTGTTGCGCGGGATCAGGTCGACGTCGCTGACAAGCTTGGCGCCGCCCTTGCGGCGCTCCAGCACGATCTTGCGGCTGTGAAAGGCTTCCAGCTCGACGCGATGCGCGACGCTGACGATGGTCGCCTTCGGCAGCTCGTCAGTGACCATCTTCATCATCTTGTCCTGGCTCTTCTCGTCGAGCGCCGAGGTCGCTTCATCGAGCACCACAATGTCGGGCTTGTGTAGCAGCAGCCGCGCGAACGCGAGGCGCTGCTTCTCGCCGCCCGACAGCGTCTGGTCCCAGGGGCCCTCCTCCTCGATCTTCTTCTTGAGATGGTCGAGGCCGACCTTGTGCAGGGCTTCCCCGATCTCCTCGACGGTCCAATCCTCTGCGGCGCCGGGATAGGCGGCGGCGCGGCGCAGCGATCCGGTGGGCACGTAGGGACGCTGCGGCAGCATGAACAGCCGCCGGTCGGGATGGAAGTTGACGCTTCCGTCGCCCCACGGCCATAGCCCGGCAATGGCGCGCACCAGCGTGCTCTTGCCGGTACCGGATTCGCCGGCGACCAGCAGACGCTCGCCCGGTTCGATCACCACCTCGGTCTCGCCGACCACTGCAGTGCCGTCATCGAGCGTGACCGACAGGTCGTGCAGCTCCAGCATCGCCTCATTGTGTGTTTCGCCGCGCTTGATGCGGCCGAGGCCGTCGCCCTGCTCGGCGCGTTCGAGGCCGTCGAGCGACATCATCAGCGAAGCGATGCGGCGGGCGCAGGCGTTCCAGTCGGCGAGCCGCGGATAATTGTCGACCAGCCAGCCGAACGCGCTCTGCACGATCGTGAAAGCGGAGGCCGCCTGCATCACCTGCCCCAGCGTCATGCTGCCGTCGAGGAATTTTGGCGCGCAGAGCAGGAGCGGCACGACCGGTGCGAGGAGGCCCGAGCCCTGCGACACCAGCGTCGTGCGCATGTGCTGACCGGCCAGCCGCGCCCATTGCCGCAGCACGTTGGTGAAATTGCGGTCGAGGCCGTCGCGCTCCTCCTCTTCGCCGCCGAGCAGTGCGATGCTCTCGCCGTTCTCGCGCACGCGCGTCAGCGTGTAGCGGAAATCGGCCTCGGCCTGGTTCTTGTCCTCCGAGACCTGCACGAAGCGCCGGCCGATCACCGTGATCGAGCCGGATGCGATCGCGGCGTAGAGGATGGCGGCGATCACGAGGAAGCCGGGAACGGTCACCGAGGAGCCGCCAAGCGTGACGGTGAGGGCGCCGCCGATGGTCCAGAGCACGACGATGAAGGTCGTGGCCGACAGCAGCGCCGAGGTGACGCCGGCGACGAAATCGACCGGCGCATCGGTCGCGATGCGCAAGTCCTCCCCAATCCGGTATTCCGGATTCTCGTGATCGCCGCCGACGAGGTTGAGCTGGTAGTAGCGTCCGTTGGTGAGCCAGCGCGTCAGCACGCTGCTGGTGAGCCAGGCCCGCCAGCGCCGCTGGATGCCCATGCGCGCGAACACCTGCACCACGCCGAGCACGATGCTGCCGATCGCAAGCGGGAAGAATAGTGCGGTGAGATGGAAGACGCTCGCCGCGTCCCGCTTCTCGAGCGCATCGAAGATGGCGCGATTCCAGACATTGATGCCGTATTGGAAGCAGACGGTGAGGACGATCAGCACGCCGAGGCCGATCGAGAACGGCCAGGCGAGGCGGTCGCCGTTGCGGCCCCAGAAGCCGCGCGCACTGATCCAGAAGCGGGTCAGCAGATAATCCTTGCGGGCCTGCTCGGCCTCTTCGGGAGTGAGCTCGGGATCGGGTTCGAGCACCTCGGGCGGTGGCGGCGCGACCTCATCGCCGTTCTCGCCCTTGATCTCGACAATGGGTGGCGTCTTGCCTTGTTCGCGCTTCCCGGCTGGCTTTTGCATGGCCGGACAACGCGAGACAAATCAGCAGGTTCCCGTTGGTTCCGTAATACCCTACTCGGCGGCGCCGTCGCGCACCCGCCGCAGTCGCGCGGCCCGGTGCAGCACGCGCGACAGCTCCTCGATCGAATAGGGCTTTTGCACGAGATCGAAATCGAGGCTGCCTTCCTGGGACAGGGCCTGGCTGTAGCCGGTGGTCAGCACGACCGGCACGCCGATGCCGCGATCGCGGATCGCCCGCGCCAGATCGAGTCCGGTCATCCCGGGCATCACAATGTCGGAGAACACGACATCGAAACGATCCGCGTCCACGACAAGCTCGGCGAGCGCATCGGCGGCATTGTCGACCAGCGTGATGCTGTAGCCGAGCGCGGTGAGGCCATCGGCGGCGAAATTGGCGAGCTCGATATTGTCCTCGACCAGCAGCACCGACATGCCGCTGCCGGCCACCGCAGGCGCGGTGTTCGGCGCCTGCTGCTGCGGCAAGAGGTCCGCGGGCACGCGCGGGAGATAGAGCGAGAAGGTGCTGCCCCGGCCGACTTCGCTCGTGACCGTCACCTCCCCACCGGATTGCCGGGCGAAACCGAACACCTGGGACAGGCCAAGGCCGGTGCCGTGGCCGACCTGCTTGGTGGTGAAGAACGGCTCGAAGATCCGCCCGAGGCGCGCGGCCGGAATGCCGACGCCGGTGTCGCTGACGATCACACCGACGAAGCCAAGGCTTCCCGGGATATGACTGTACGAGACGTGCGCCAGCGTGTCAGGAATGGTCGTCGCCGCCTCGACGGTGAAGCTGATCCTGCCCTTGCCCTGCATGGCATCGCGCGCATTGGTCGCCATGTTGATCAGCGCGGTCTCGAACTGGCTGGCATCGGCATTGACGAGGCACGGCTCCGCCGGCAGCCGCATCGCGATCTCGATGGCGGGGCCAAGCAGCGTGGCGAGCATATCGTGCAGCGATTGCAACCGCTCGCCGACGTCGAACACTTCCGGTTTCAGGGTCTGGCGCCGCGCGAAGGCGAGCAGCTGCGAGGTCAGCTTGGCTGCGCGCGCCACCGCGTCCGCAATCGCGGTGATGTAGCGCTGCCGTCGCTCCTCGCTCAGCTGCGGGCGGTTCAACAGATCGACCGAAGCGCGGATCACGGTCAGGAGGTTGTTGAAGTCGTGGGCGACGCCGCCGGTGAGCTGGCCGAGCGCCTCCAGGCGCTGGCTGTGCTTGAGCGCCTCCTCGGCCTCGCGCCGCTTTGCGGCTTCCATCTGCAGATGCTGGGTGCGCCGGAAGGCGAATGCGAGCAGCAGGAACAGCAGCGCGGTGGCGGGAACGCCGAACACCAGATGCTGCCCTATGGTGGCGAACCAGCGTGCGCGGATCGCCGAGGTCTCGAAGCCGGCGCTGACATAGATCGGATATTCGGCGACGCGCCTGTAGCCGATGCGGCGCTCGATCCCGTCCGACGGCCAGGCGATGGTCATGAGCCCCTGCGCGGGGTGCGCGGCGATCTCGCGGCCGACCGGTCCGCCCGGATCGAGGCGGAGGTCACGGTCGAGCCGCGGGAAATGCGCCAGCACCACGCCGTCGGTGCGACCCATCGCGAAGAAGCTGCCGGGATCGGAGCCGATCCTGGCATAGAAACTCTCGAAATATTCCGGCAGGACGGAGGCCTGGATCACGCCGATGAAGCGGCCGTCGTCGGAGTCGCGGCGGCGGCTCATGCCGAAGAAGCGCGCGCCCTGATAGGGCGGACGCGGCGTCAGCGGCATGCCGATGATGGTGCCGATGGCCTGGTCGACGTGGACGTAAAAATAGTCGCGGTCCGCAAAGGCGAGCCCCGGCGGCGGCGAGACGAGGCTGTTGACCAGTGCTTTTCCGTCCGCGTCGAAGATCCAGGCCGATTTCAGCTGCGGCAGCGAATCGGCGAGCCGCTTCAGCCGGCGGTGCAGCGCCGCTTCGCGCGCGCGGATGATGTCGTCGGGAAGGCCGCGCACCACCTCGTTGAGCTCGGACAGGCTGCGGTCGATGGTCTCGAACACCTTGAGTGCATGTTCATGCGCCACATCGAGCGTGCGCTCGATCTCGCGGTCGGCGATGTCCCTGGTCGAGGTGTAGGAGATCGTGGAGGCGATCGCGAACAGCGCAATCGGCAGCGCCAGGGATGCAACCATCATCCACTGCAAAAGCCTCAGCGAATTGCGTTGCGCTCCCTGCACGGTCGCTCCGGTCCCAGACCGGAGAGCTTACTTGAATTTCCCGCCAGGAAGGAAGCGGCTTGTCGCGATAATCTTGGGTTGTATTCCGCCGAATCGCCCGCCACGCGCGTTGCGGCAAATTCTACTCAAACTGAGGCCGATCGTGGAATGCCCGGCCGCGGTGGCCGGGGTCCCTAGCATGAACGATGCTAGATCTGCCGCTCGACCATCTTGAGCTTGAGCTCGGCGATGGCTTCCGCCGGGTTGAGGCCCTTCGGGCAGGCCTTGGCGCAGTTCATGATGGTGTGGCAGCGGTAGAGCCGGAACGGATCCTCGAGATTGTCGAGGCGCTCGCCGGTGGCCTCGTCGCGCGAATCGGAGACCCAGCGGTTGGCCTGCAGCAGCGCGGCGGGACCGAGATAGCGCTCGCTGTTCCACCAGTAGCTCGGGCAGGAGGGTCGAGCAACAGGCGCACAGGATGCACTCGTAGAGGCCGTCGAGCTTCTCGCGGTCCTCGTGGCTCTGGCGCCATTCTTTCTGAGGCGTCGGCGAGGTCGTCTTCAGCCACGGCTCGACCGAGGCATACTGCGCGTAGAAATTGGTGAGGTCGGGGACGAGGTCCTTCACCACCGGCTGGTGCGGCAGCGGGTTGATCTTCACCGCGCCGTCCTTGACGTCGTGCATCGAGCGGGTGCAGGCGAGCGTGTTCTGGCCGTCGATGTTCATGGCGCAGGAGCCGCAGACGCCTTCGCGGCAGGAGCGGCGGAAGGTCAGCGACGGGTCGATGTGGTTCTTGATCCAGATCAGGCCGTCCAGCACCATCGGACCGCAATCATTGGTGTCGACGTAATAGGTGTCGACGCTCGGATTCTTGCCGTCATCCGGATTCCAGCGATAGACCTTGAACTCGCGGAGCTCGGTCGCGCCCGCGGGCTTCGGCCAGGTCTTGCCACCTGTGATCTTGGAGTTCTTCGGAAGTGCGAATTCAACCATTGCTCTAACCTTTCGTCATTCCGGGATGGTCCGAAGGACCAGACCCGGAACCTCGAGATTCCGGGTTCGATGCTGCGCATCGCCCCGGAATGACGGCTAACTGTTCGATCAGTACACGCGCGCCTTCGGCGGGATGTACTGCACGTCGTTGGTCATGGTGTAGTTGTGAACCGGGCGGTACTCGATCTTGACCTTGCCGGCATCGTCCAGCCAGGCCAGCGTGTGCTTCATCCAGTTCTTGTCGTCGCGCTCGGAGAAATCCTCGCGGGCGTGCGCGCCGCGGCTCTCGGTGCGGTTGGCGGCCGAGTTCATCGTCACCACCGCCTGCGAGATCAGATTGTCGAACTCCAGCGTCTCGACGAGGTCCGAATTCCACACCAGCGAGCGGTCGGACACGGCGATGTCGGTGATGCCGCTGTGGACCTTCTGGATCAGGTTCTGGCCTTCGCTCAGGACTTCGCCGGTGCGGAACACCGCGCAGTTGTTCTGCATCACGTGCTGCATGCCCTCGCGCAGCTTGGCGGTCGGGGTGCCGCCGGAGGCGTAACGATAATGGTCGAGACGGCCGAGCGCGAGCTCGGCCGAGTTCGCCGGCAGCTCCGGCTGCTTGGCGTTGGGCGTGAGCTTCTCGGCGAGGCGGAGCGCGGCGGCGCGGCCGAACACGACGAGATCGATCAGCGAGTTGGAGCCGAGGCGGTTGGCGCCGTGCACGGAGACGCAGGCGGCTTCGCCGATCGCCATCAGGCCCGGAATGATCGCGTTGTCGTCGCCATCCTTCTTGGTCAGCACTTCGCCGTGATAGTTGGTGGGGATGCCGCCCATGTTGTAGTGCACGGTCGGCACGATCGGGATCGGCTCGCGCGTCACATCGACATTGGCGAAGATCTTTGCCGATTCCGAGATACCCGGCAGGCGCTCGGCGAGCACCGCGGGATCGAGATGGTCGAGATGAAGGAAGATGTGGTCCTTCTTCTTGCCGACCCCGCGGCCTTCGCGGATCTCGATGGTCATCGCGCGCGAGACGACGTCGCGCGAGGCGAGGTCCTTCGCGGACGGCGCATAGCGCTCCATGAAGCGCTCGCCTTCGGAGTTGACGAGATAACCGCCTTCGCCGCGCGCACCCTCGGTGACGAGACAGCCCGAGCCGTAGATGCCGGTCGGGTGGAACTGCACGAACTCCATGTCCTGCATCGGCAGGCCGGCGCGCAGCACCATGCCGCCGCCGTCGCCGGTGCAGGTGTGCGCCGAGGTGCAGGAGGCGTAGGCGCGGCCATAGCCGCCGGTCGCCAGAATCGTGGTCTGGGCGCGGAAGCGGTGCAGCGTGCCGTCGTCGAGCTTGAGCGCGATGACACCGCGGCAGGTGCCCTGGTCGTCCATGATCAGGTCGATGGCGAAGAATTCGATGAAGAACTCGGCCGCGTGGCGCAGCGACTGGCCGTACATCGTGTGCAGCATGGCGTGGCCGGTGCGGTCGGCGGCGGCGCAGGTGCGCTGCGCCTGGGCCTTGCCGAACTCGGTGGTCATGCCGCCGAACGGACGCTGGTAGATCTTGCCGTCCTCGGTGCGCGAGAACGGCACGCCCCAATGCTCGAGCTCGTAGACCGCGTCGGGCGCGTTGCGCACCATGTATTCGATCGCGTCCTGGTCGCCCAGCCAGTCCGACCCCTTCACGGTGTCGTACATGTGCCAGCGCCAGTCGTCCTTGTGCATGTTGCCGAGCGAGGCCGAGATGCCGCCCTGCGCCGCAACCGTGTGCGAGCGGGTCGGAAACACTTTTGTGATGCAGGCGGTGCGAAGACCGGCCTCGCTGCAGCCGACCACGGCGCGCAGGCCTGCGCCGCCGGCACCGACGACGACGACGTCATAGGTGTGGTCTTCGATCGGATAGGCTTTGCCGTTGGTGGCGGGAGCGCCGTTGCCCTTGCCATTCGTCTCGTTGGCCATGGGTTACACTCCGGAAGACAGTTTCAGGATCGCGTAGGTCGAGGCGAGCGCCACGGCGACCGAGAAGAAGTTGTTGAGCATGATCGCGGTGAGCTTCAGCTTCTCGTTATGGACGTAGTCCTCGATCACGACCTGCATGCCGATCTTCATGTGCCAGGCGCTGGCGAAGATGAAGAGGAGCAGGATCACCGCGACGGGAATGGAGCTCAGGGTCTGCGCAGCGTAGACCTGGTTGCGGCCGAGCAGCATCATGATGATCACCAGCGCCGGGATCATCAGCAGCGTCATGGCGACGCCGGTGATGCGCTGGCGCCAGAAATCGGACGTGCCGGAATGCGCGGCGCCGAGATTGCGGACGCGGCCGAGCGGGGTGCGCATGCTGCGCTTCGGCGTATCGGCTGTGCTCATCGGCCGCCTCCGTTCGCATAGGCGATGATCCAGATCAGCACCGTCAGCGCGATGCCGCCGATCAGGGCGCCCCAGGTCAGCGCCTCGCGCTCATTGGCCTTGAAGCCGTAGCCAAGGTCCCAGACGAAATGCCGGATGCCGCTGAGCATATGGTGCATCAAGGCCCAGGTGTAGCCGAACACGATCAGGCGGCCGATGATGCTGCCGGTGAAGGCCTGGACGTGCGCGTAGGCGGCGGGGCCGGAGGCTGCCGCGATCAGCCACCAGACCAGCAGCAGGGTTCCGACATAGAGGGCGATACCGGTGGCACGATGGACGATGGACAGAGCCATCGTCAGCGTCCAGCGATAGACTTGCATGTGTGGTGAAAGCGGTCGTTCGATCCGTGCGGTCATGGGCTTTGATGTTGTATGGCGGCCCTTGAGGGCGCGCGCGGGGATCGCGAAAGGTCGGCTCTATTTACGGAGTCGATTTGGCCTGCGCAATCACCAAATCGCCATAAATCGAACCTGGGTTCATCCCTACAGCCTTGATGAAACAAGGCCAATCAGGGGCTTGGTATACCAGGGCGTCGGTCCGCCAACAAAGAAGCGAACATATATTCATATCTTTTGAGAGCGCTGAGGCGCGTTGAAATTGCTATTGGAACACCTCTAAACGGACCATGCCGTCCAAACCGGGCAGATATCGGCCAAAGGCACCGCCAGCCTTGTTCAACCGGGCGCCTAGCTTCCTCCTCACCATTCGATTTGATCGGGTCCGGATATGCACATCCTGCATCCCACCCCGCCACGGAGATCACCGGCTGAGCGGATCGCTTCCGCGCCAGCGCGCGACCAGGAAATCGATGAAGGTGCGAATCTTGGTCGAGCCGAGTCGCGACGGCTGATACAGCGCTTGCAGCGGCGCCGGCGCAGGCTCGTGCGCGCGCAGGAGACGTCGCAGGCGTCCTTCCGCCAGCTGCCTCTCCACCTGCCATGACGGCACGCGGACGATGCCTGCGCCGTTCTCGGCGGCGGCGGCGAGCGCATCGAGGCTGTTGATCCAGAGCCGTCCCGAGATGCGAACTCGCGTTCCGCCGTTCGCCTCGCGGCCGAAGCGCCAGGTTGCAGCGCCCGGCGCGTCGGAAAACACCAGGCAATCATGCTGCGCCAGATCGGCAGGCGCATCTGGTTCGCCGCGGCGTGCGAGGTAATCGGGCGAGGCGCAGTGAATCATCTGCACCTCCGCGAGCTTTCGCATCACCAGCTGCGAATCGGGCATGCGCCCGACGCGAAGCGCCAGGTGAACATCCTCCTCGATCAAATCGACGTTGCGATCGACCAGCAGCAGGTCCACGGAGAGCGATGGGTAGGCGCGGAGGAAATCGCCGAGCAGCGGCGCGATCAGCAGGCGTCCCATCAATGTCGGTGCGCTCAGACGCAGTCGTCCCGACGGCTCGCGGCGATTGCCGGCCAGCCCCTCTTCGATTTCCTTGAGCTCGCCCAGGATCGACTTGGCGCGCTCGTAGAGCATGCGCCCATCCTCCGTGAGCGCGAGCTGCCGCGTCGTCCGCATCAGCAGGCGCGTGCCGAAATGCCGCTCGAGCGCGGAAATCTGCCGGCTCACCGATGTCAGCGAGCTCGGCAATGATCGCGCCGCCGCCGACAGGCTGCCGGCGTCCACGGCCCGCACAAAGGTCGCCATCGCCGCTAGCTGGTCCATCGCGATCCTTCCGAAATTCGCAAGGGAGCGTTCCGCTTGCAAAGAATAGCCCCGAAAATCGGAAGGGTCTAGCTTGGCCGGATCCAAGCAGACCGGGACTTGCCCATGCCCACCCATGTCAGCCTGACCTCCATCGTGCATCCGCGAGGGCTGCCGACGGATCGCCGCCGATGAGCGGCCTCGAGGTTTTTGACGTCGTCGAGCTCGCGCTGCTGCTGATGGCAACTGGTGCGCTCTCCGGATTTCTGGCCGGTGTGTTCGGCATCGGCGGCGGCGCTATACTCGTGCCGGTGTTCTACGAATGCTTCCGCATCGCCGGCGTGCCGCTGGAGGTGCGGATGCCGCTGTGCGTCGGCACCTCGCTCGCCGTGATCATCCCGACCTCGATCCGATCGTTCCAGGCGCATTACAAGCGCGGCGCCGTGGATATGTCGATTCTGCGCGTCTGGTGGCTGCCGATCGTGATCGGCGTCGCCGCCGGTAGCGTCATCGCGCGCTACGCGCCGGAGCGGCTGTTCAAGTTCGTGTTCGTCGCCGTCGCCTGGTCCGCGGCCGCGCGTCTCATCTTCGCGCGCGAAGGCTGGAAATTCGGCGACGATCTGCCTGAGGGACCGCTGATGCGGGTCTACGGCTTCTGCGTCGGCATTCTGTCCACGCTGATGGGCATCGGAGGCGGCTTGTTCTCGAACCTGCTGATGACTTTCTATAACCGGCCGATCCACCAGGCGGTCGCGACCTCGTCGGCGCTCGCGGTGCTGATCTCGATCCCCGGCGCGCTCGGCTACATCTATGCCGGCTGGCCGGCGGCGGCGACCTATCCCGCCGTCGCAGCGCTGCAGATCCCCTTCGCGCTCGGCTTCGTCTCGCTGATCGGCGCCGTGCTGGTGATGCCGATGAGTCTTGTCACCGCGCCGCTAGGTGTGAGAGCCGCGCATGCAATGTCGAAACGGACGCTGGAGGCCGCGTTCGGGTGTTATCTGTTGATCGTCGGCAGCCGGTTTGTGATGAGCCTGGTGGGCGGGCAGTGACGGCTTGAGGCGAGCCCTGCGCCACATACTCCGCTGTCATCGCCCGGCTCGACCGGGCGATCCAGTATTCCAGAGACAGCAGTGATTGAATCGAAAAGTCGCGGCGTACTGGATGCCCCGGTCAAGCCGGGGCATGACAGCTTGTTGTGTGGTGACGAGCTCGTCTTGATCGCAAGCTGCGCCGAGAGCACGCTCGCGACGAGCGCCGCTATTTCTTCGCGTAGATATCCTTGTACGTATCGCGCAGCACGTTCTTCTGCACCTTGCCCATCGTATTCCGCGGCAGCTCGTCGACGACGAACACCCGCTTGGGCATCTTGAATTTGGCGAGCCGCCCGTCGAGCGCCTTCAGCACCGAGGCCTCGTTGACGCCGGCGCCCTTGTTGCAGACCAGCACCGCCGTGACGCCTTCGCCGAAATCGGCATGCGGCACGCCGATCACGGCGGACTCCACCACGCCCGGCATGGCGTCGATCTCGCTCTCGATTTCCTTGGGGTAGACGTTGAAGCCGCCGGAGATCACGAGATCCTTGCCGCGGCCGAGGATGTGGACGTAGCCCTTGTCGTCGATCTTGCCGAGGTCGCCGGTGATGAAGAAGCCGTCGGGCCGGAATTCGGCCTTGGTCTTCTCCGGCATGCGCCAGTAGCCCTTGAAGACGTTCGGGCCCTTCACCTCGATCATGCCGATTTCCTCGCGCGGCAATTCCTTGCCGGTCTCGGGTTCGGTGACGCGGACCGAAACGCCGGGAAGGGGGAAGCCGACCGCGCCGGGCACGCGCTCGCCGTCGTAAGGGTTCGACGTGTTCATGTTGGTCTCGGTCATGCCGTAACGCTCGAGCACGGCGTGGCCGGTGCGCGCCGACCATTCGCGATGGGTGTCGGCGAGCAGCGGCGCCGAGCCCGAGATGAACAGCCGCATGTGCTTGGTCGTCTCCTTCGACAGCGCCGCGTTCTGCAGCAGGCGGGTGTAGAAGGTCGGCACGCCCATCAGCACCGTTGCGCGCGCCATCAGCTTGATGATCAGGTCCGGGTCGAGCTTCGGCAAGAAGATCATCGACGCGCGCGAGAACAGCGTCACGTTGGTCGCCACGAACAGGCCGTGCGTGTGATAGATCGGCAGCGCGTGGATCAGCACGTCCTTGTCGGTGAAGCGCCAGTAGCCGACGAGCGAGAGCGAGTTCGACGCGAGGTTGTCGTGGGTGAGCATCGCGCCCTTGGAGCGGCCGGTGGTGCCCGAAGTGTAGAGGATCGCGGCGAGATCGTCGCTCGCGCGCGCAACGGTCGTGAATTCGCTGCTCGCCTTGTCGGCGGCGTCCGTCAGCGAGCCCTTGCCGTCAGCGCCGAGCGTCTCGACCTTGGCCGTCACCTTGGCGGCGATCGGGGCGAGCCCTTCCGCCTTGGAGGGATCGCAGATCACCAGCGACGGCTCGGCATCGCCGATGAAGTAGTCCAGCTCGTTCAGCGTGTAGGCCGTGTTCAGCGGCAGATAGACCGCGCCGGCGCGCACGGTCGCCAGATACAGCACGATGTTGGCGACGGATTTCTCCACCTGCACCGCGACGCGGTCGCCGGGCTTCACGCCGCGCGCGACCAACACGTTCGCCATCTGCCCCGCCCGCGCGATCAGGTCGCCATAGCTGATATGGGCGCCGTCCTGCGTCTCGATCGCGAGGCGCTTTGGATCGTCGAGGCCGTCGAACAGGCGGGAAAACAGGTTGGCGTTCGCTGCGTGGTTCATGCAAGATTTCCTCGACCGCAAGACTGACAAGGCCGGTCAAAACCGAGGGCTGGATTAGCAAAAACCGCCCCAATGAAGCAACGGAGACAGTTTGCATGTCAAAAAATGGGAAACGCGTGGCCTGGGTGACGGGCGGCGGCAGCGGGATCGGGGAGGCCGGCGCCGAGGCGTTAGCTGCCGACGGCTGGACGGTGGTCGTGTCCGGCCGCCGCAAGGACGCCCTGGATACCGTGGTGGCGAAGATCGCCGGGGCGGGCGGGACGGCCGAGGCCATTGCACTCGACGTGTCCGACGCGACTGATGCCCAGAAGGCGGCCGATCAAATTGTCGCCAAACATGGCCGCATCGACCTTCTGGTCAACAATGCCGGCATCAATGTTCCCAAGCGCAGCTGGCAGGACATGGAACAGGAGGGCTGGGACAAGCTGGTCCAGGTCAATCTCAACGGCGTGCTCTATTGCATGCGCGCGGTGCTGCCGACGATGCGCAAGCAGCAGGACGGCTCGATCATCAACGTCTCGTCCTGGGCCGGCCGCCATGTCTCGAAGATGCCGGGCCCGGCCTACACCACCACCAAGCATGCAGTGCTGGCGCTGACCCATTCCTTCAACATGGACGAATGCGTCAACGGCCTGCGCGCCTGCTGCCTGATGCCGGGCGAGGTGGCAACCCCGATCCTGAAGCTGCGCCCGGTGGTGCCGAGCGAGGCGGAGCAGGCCAGGATGCTGCAGCCCGAAGACCTCGGCCGCACCATCGCCTTCATCGCCTCGATGCCGCCGCGCGTCTGCATCAACGAGCTGCTGATCAGCCCGACGCATAATCGCGGGTTCATTCAGACGCCGTTGAGCAGGGATTGAGGCGGGCACACTGCCGCAACGGGCGTACTGCCGTAGGGTGGGCAAAGGCGCGAAGCGCCGTGCCCACCGTCTCTCTCCGCATTTGCGTTTGGTGGGCACGCTGCGCTTTGCCCACCCTACGACACCGAGCGCTGAGCGCGCGCACACACACGAATACGCCGCCCGATAGTTTCACGCATCACAAAGAATTTTTCCCCGAAACCACTTCGCAAACCCTCCCGTAGTTCGGCCAACGACGGCGCTGCTGCTTCTCGCCAAGAGGTCGCAAGCACCGTTGTTGCCCAACTCAAGCACCGGCGAGTGCCGGTCTCAATTCAATCGGGAGATTCTCCATGTCGAAGCGCATTGCCTATCTCGCTGCCGCCGCCTTCAGCGCCCTCGCCATCACCGCGACCGTCGTCGCGCCGGTGCGTGCCGAGGAAAAGACCGTCATGGTCGGCGGCGCCGCGATGTTCCCGTCGAAGAACATCGTCCAGAACGCGGTCAACTCGAAGGACCACACCACGCTGGTGGCGGCGGTGAAGGCGGCCGGCCTCGTGCCGACGCTGGAAAGCAAGGGCCCGTTCACGGTGTTCGCGCCGACCAACGCCGCCTTCGGCAAGCTGCCGGCCGGCACCGTCGACAACCTCGTCAAGCCCGAGAACAAGGCGACGCTGACCAAGATCCTCACCTACCATGTCGTGCCCGGCAAGCTCGAGGCCTCCGACCTCATCGACGGCAAGAAGCTGAAGACCGCCGAAGGCGAGGAGCTCACGGTCAAGAAGATGGACGGCAAGACCTGGATCGTCGATGCCAAGGGCGGCACCTCGATGGTGACGATCACCAACGTCAACCAGTCGAACGGCGTCATCCATGTGGTCGACACCGTGCTGATGCCGGCGACGTAACACCGCGCGCCCCTGTTTCATCCCCGAACAGGGTGCTTCGAGACGGCGAGCCGGGGGTGCCCCGGCTCGCTTTTTTGTGACCACCATAGCCTGCGGGCATCGATTCGATGGCCAATGGGACGTAACGAAAGCGCGCGCACCGGCGTATAATCGCTGTCACACGACGTTCAGGACGGAACCACCATGGCGAGCCTCACAGCCACCGACGAGCAGGTCAGGGCCACCCCGACCAAAGTGATCCAGCCGGCCTGGGTCCGCGTCATGCATTGGATCAACGCCCTCGCCATGATCCTGATGATCCTGTCGGGCTGGCAGATCTACAACGCCTCGCCGCTGTTCGGCTTCAGCTTCCCGCGCGAGTACACGCTCGGCGGCTGGCTCGGCGGCGGCCTGCTCTGGCATTTTGCGGCGATGTGGCTGTTGATGATCAACGGCCTCGCCTATCTCATTACGGGCTTCGCCACCGGCCGCTTCCGCAGGAAACTGCTGCCGATCACGCCATCCGGCGTGCTGCACGACGTCAGGGCGGCCCTGACCTTCAAGCTCGGCCATGACGACCTCACCGTCTACAATTACGTGCAGCGCCTGCTGTATGCCGGCATCATCGTGGTCGGCGTGCTGATCGTGCTCTCGGGCCTCGGCATGTGGAAGCCGGTGCAGCTCTATTATCTCGTGATGCTGTTCGGCGACTATCCGACCGCGCGCTACGTGCACTTCTTCTGCATGGCCGCGATCTGCGCCTTCCTCGTCATTCACGTCCTGCTCGCGCTGCTGGTGCCGAAGAGCCTGCGCGCGATGATCATTGGCCGCTGATTAGGAGAATTGTCATGGCCAAGCGTTCATTCCTGATCCCCGGCGTCGACAAGCGGTTGCTCATCAAGGACGCCATCAAGACGATGCCGGATTTTACCCGTCGCCGCTTCATTGCGGGCGGCGCCAGCCTGGGGGCGCTGACGCTGCTGACCGGCTGCGACGTTGTGGACTCGTCCTCGGCCGATACGCTACTGGCGCAGGTCTCGAAGTTTAACGACGCGGTACAGGCCTTCATCTTCAATCCCGACGCGCTCGCGCCGACATTCCCCGAGAGCGCGATCACGAAGCCGTTTCCGTTCAACGCCTATTACGATCTCGACGACGCCCCTGACGTCGATGGCAAGGACTGGAAGCTCGAAGTGCGCGGCCTCGTCGACAACAAGAAGTCCTGGACGCTGGACGAGCTCTACAAGTTGCCGCAGGTCACGCAGATCACGCGCCACATCTGCGTCGAGGGCTGGAGCGCGATCGGCAGCTGGACCGGCACGCCGCTCCGCGATTTCCTCAAGCTGATCGGCGCCGACACGCGCGCGAAATATGTCTGGTTCCAGTGCGCCGACAAGGACGGCTACAACTCGCCGCTCGACATGCGCAGCGCGCTGCATCCGCAGACCCAGATGACGTTCAAATACGCGAACGAGATTTTGCCGCGCGCCTACGGTTTCCCGATGAAGATCCGCGTACCCACGAAACTCGGCTTCAAGAACCCGAAATACGTGGTCTCGATGGAAGTCACCAACGACTACAAGGGCGGTTACTGGGAAGACCAGGGGTATAATTCGTTCAGCGGGAGCTGATGGCTTCGTAGGGTGGGTTAGCCTCGCGGCTGCGCGAAGCGCAGTCCGCCAGGCGTAACCCACCAACTTCGTCCGGCAAACGCGGAAGCATGGTGGGTTACGCTGACGCTAACCCACCCTACGGCACCGTTGATTTGGCCGGCCCCACCTTCCGTTGACACAGCGCCGCCACCGCCCCTAGCGCCAGCAGCGCCGCCGACACATTGAGCGCGTAGCTCAAGCTCCCCAGCGCATCCGTGATCGCGCCGACCACGATCGGGCCGAGCGTTTGCCCGACGCCGAACGAGATCGTCATCGCCGCGATCGCAGTCGGCCACACCTCCGGCGGGTAGTTGAAGCGCACGAAGGCGGTGGTCGAGCCGACCACGGCGAAGAAGGCGACGCCGAACACGACCGCCGACACCGCGAGCCAGGCCGGCGAATGTCCGAGCATCGGCAAGGCGGCCCCGAGCGCGTTGGTGCCGAGGATGATGGCGGTGGCGAGCCCGCCGCGGTCGAGCGCCAGCACGCCGCGCCAGGCCCAGGGCGTGACGAAGGCGCTTAGGCCGATCAGGCTCCAGAACGCCGCCTGCGCCGCGGCGCCGCCGCCGCCGTCGCGCACATAGGCGATCATGAAGGTCATGTAGGCGATGTAGCCCGCGCCGAACAGGAAATAGCCGGCCAGATAAATCAGCACGGGCAGAATCGCGAAAGCGGCGTGGCTGCCTTCCGAGAAGCGCGCCCGGCTCTCGATGCGGATCAGGAACAGCGGGATCGTCATCGCGACGGACAGCAGTGTCAGCGCCCACCACACCAGCCACCACGAGCCCGGCCCGAAATATTGCAGCGTGAACGGGGCGATCAGCCCGGAGGCGAGGATGCCGATGCCGGGCCCGGCATAGAACAGGCTGAGCAGGAAATTGGCCCGCTCCGGGCGCGACTGCGCGATCGCCGCGGCCAGCGCGCCGCCGGCGACGAAGCCGGCCGCCGCCCCCAGGCCCAGCACGAGGCGGGCAAGGCTCAGCGCGACGAAATTGCCGGTCAGTGCGCAAGTTGCGAGCGCGGCGACGCAGGCGAGGGTTCCGCCGCGGATCGCGGCCGACCAGCCGACGCGCCGGATCAGCCGGGACGCCACCAGTGCGCCCACGAGATAGCCGACAGCGTTGATCGTGTTCATGAAACCGGCCGCCGAGTAGGACCAGCCGAGGTCCTCCCGCATGTCGGGCAGCACCAGCGCATAGGCAAAGCGGCCGATGCCGAGCCCGACCGTCGCCGCCAGCGACATGGTCAGGATCAGCCGCGCAGGATGTGCATCGAGCGGGGGGCGATCAGGGGCGTGCAAGGGATACTCCGGCAGCCCGCACTGTGGCAGGCCCTGCCGGTCTTGCACAGCCGCGGCGCGGCAATGGTGTCTTGCCAAGCGCGCAACGCCGCTCTAGCACTCCGGCCGAATTCGATCTCAGAGGAAACGACCATGGCGACCCACAAATTGCTGCTGCTCCCTGGCGACGGTATCGGCCCGGAGGTGATGGGCGAGGTGAAGCGGCTGATCGACTGGCTGAATTCGGCCGGGATCGCCAAATTCGAGACCGACACCGGCCTCGTCGGCGGCTCCGCCTATGACGCCCACAAGGTGTCGATCTCCGAGGGCGACATGGCCAAGGCGCTTGCCGCCGACGCCATCATCTTCGGCGCGGTCGGCGGCCCGAAGTGGGATGCCGTTCCCTACGAGGTGCGCCCGGAAGCCGGCCTCCTGCGCCTGCGCAAGGATCTCGCTTTGTTCGCCAATCTCCGTCCCGCGGTGTGCTACCCGGCGCTGGCGGATGCCTCGAGCCTGAAGCGCGAGGCGGTCGAGGGCCTCGACATCGTCATCGTGCGCGAACTCACCGGCGGCGTCTATTTCGGCGAGCCCAAGACCATCACCGATCTCGGCAACGGCCAGAAGCGCGCTGTCGATACCCAGGTCTACGACACCTATGAGATCGAGCGCATCGGCCGCGTCGCCTTCGAGCTTGCCAAAAAGCGCAAGAACAAGGTGACGTCGATGGAGAAGCGCAACGTCATGAAGTCGGGCGTGCTCTGGAACGAGGTCATGACGGCGGTCCACAAGCGCGAATATCCCGATGTCACGCTCGAGCATCAGCTCGCCGATTCCGGCGGCATGATGCTGGTGAAGTGGCCGAAGCAGTTCGACGTCATCGTCACCGACAATCTGTTCGGCGACATGCTGTCCGACATCGCGGCGATGCTCACGGGCTCGCTCGGCATGCTGCCCTCGGCCTCGCTCGGCGAGGTCGACGTCAAGAGCAAGAAGCGCAAGGCGCTGTACGAGCCCGTGCACGGCTCGGCGCCCGATATCGCCGGCAAGGGCCTCGCCAACCCGATCGCGATGATCTCGTCCTTCGGCATGGCGCTGCGCTACTCCTTCGACATGGGCGATCTCGCCGACAAGGTCGACGCCGCGATCGCCGCGGTGCTGGCCAGCGGCCTGCGCACCGCCGACATCAAGTCGGAAGGCACCACGGCCGCTTCCACCACGCAGATGGGCGAAGCGATCCTGAAGGAACTGCAGAAGCTGCACGCGTAAGCGGCACGTGCTGTCATTCCGGGATGGTCCGAAGGACCAGACCCGGAATCTCGAGATTCCGTGTTCGGCTCTTCGAGCCGCCCCGGAATGACGAGGCCACCACCTCTATCGCGATTGCCGAAAGATGGTGGGCACGGCGCAAGAGCGCCTTTGCCCACCCTACGGCACCTGCTCCGGAGCCGCCTCATGGACACGCCCCGCCCCAAGATCGCGGAAACCATCATCCATGAAACGGTGCGCCTGCGCGAGGCACAAATCGGGCGCCGCTGCGAGGTGCTCGCCAACACCCGCATCGAATATGCCATGCTCGGCGACTACTCCTATCTCGGCGAGAACTGCGACGTAGCCGATGCGACAATCGGCAAGTTCACCGCCATCGCCAATTCGGTGAGGATCGGCGCGCCCAACCATCCGATGGGCCGTGCGTCCCAGCATCGCTTCACCTATTGCCCCGAATATTACGAGGCGGGCGCGACGCGTGACCGCGACTTCTTCGCCGAGCGCCGCGGCGATCGCGTCATCGTCGGCAATGATGTCTGGATCGGTCACGCGGCGATCCTGCTGCCGGGCGTGAACGTCGGCGACGGCGCAGTGATCGCCGCGGGCGCTGTCGTCAGCCGCGATGTCGAGCCCTACACCATCGTCGGCGGCGTTCCCGCGCGCCCGATCCGCGAGCGCTTTCCTGGTGCCGTCTCGGCAAGTCTGCGCCGCATCGCCTGGTGGGATTGGCCGGATGTGCTCATCTTCGAGCGTCTCGGCGATTTCCGCTCCGAGGCGATCGAGGAGTTTTGCCGGCGGTATGATCCGGCTGCGAACGCGTGAGGCGCGCACATCTCACCCAAGCAACAGGAATCGTAGGGTGGGCAAAGCGAAGCGTGCCCACGCATTTTTCGTGATCGAGAGAGATCGTGGGCACGGCGCTTCGCGCCTTTGCCCACCCTACGGCACCTCCCAAAACAAAAATGGCCGGGGGTGAGCCCGGCCATTTTGATTCGGAGGATATGTCCGCTCAGTACAGCGGGAAATTCCGAGGATAGCCGCCGACGTCGGCCGGCGTGCTCAGCGGCTGGCGATCGATCGGCCGGTTGTTGTTCTCGCGTGCGAAGGTCGGATAGCCGATCTCCGGCGGGAAGGCGTAATCCATGAACTTGCGATCACCCGGATTGACCTCGGTGCCGCCGTCCAGCCAGGAGCGCTTGCTCACATAGATGCGGGTGCGGCCCTGCTGATAGACCGCGTTGGGGCCGCTCGGGCCGTAATAGGGGCGGCCGCGCTCGTCATAGCGCTTCGTCTTGGTGTCGGCCGAGGCCGGCGTCGCGAAGGCCATCGCAACCACGGCGCCCGCCGCAAGCCAGGTCGCCAGTTTGTTTGCGGCAGAAAAATTCGAGCTCATCACGTCCCCTTCAGGCGGCACGCCGCCAGTCGATTTCGCCCCATAATAGCCCGGCCGGGGTGGCCGCAACTAGGTCTATTGGGTCACACCACGCCGGAATAATCGGGCGCGCTGGCAAAAGTTGCATGCAAACCAGCCACTTGAGCTTGATGCCGGTCAAAGCGCTCCGCGCAATTGCGCGTTCGCGGCGCCGAGCAGCCAGTCCGGCGAACCCTGGGTATCGCACCCCCTGCGCTTGAGTTCGGCACGGGCGAACAATTCCGCCAGCTTCGGTTCGTTGCCGGAGGTGAGCAGCGTCAGCCGGTTCAGCGTGCAGGCGATCGCCGCGCGCCGGGCCGGCAGCGTATCGCCCTGGCAGGAGAAGCCGGAGATCTGCAGCGCCGGCTCCTCGCTGCGCTTGAGGTAGCCGAGGCAGGCGCCTTTCGCCGTGCCGGTCGGCCGGAACAGGGCGACCGGGCCGAATTTGGTGTCGATCAGGCCGGCCTGCTCGAGCGGGGTGTCCGCACCCAGCCCCATCTGGACGGCGAGGTCGGCTGCTGCCGGGCGCGTCACGTCAAATTCGCCGCCCTCCCGGTAGATCTCGAGCTGGGCCAGCGGCTTGTCCGCCTCGCTCGCCCAGCGCATCACGTCCTTGCGGCCGCCTTCGGGATGCCGAAGGATGGCGTAAGATGCTGTTTTGTCGGATGAATCGAGCCGGCTGAGAGCGAAGGCCGGATGCGAGCGGTCGGCCAGGCTCCAGCCCGGCTTCGAGGCGGGCTCATCGTCGCGCAGGTCAGGCAGCTGGCCGAGGCCGGCGAGGCCCAGGATGGCAAACAGGACCAGCGCCCCCACATAGGCGAACAGGCGCGCCAGCGTGCCGACGACCTCGTCGGCGAAGGCTGCAAGCGCCAGATGGATCTGGGTGGGAGTTTCGGCCGTCCTGGCCTCAGGCGACTGCATCCACGGCCTTCGGGCATGGTCCGACGTTGTCTTGAGGCCGGTTCTCGCATAGAAGCGCTGCTCTTCCTGTTTAAGCGTCAGCTTCAGGAACGGGCTTTTTCATCGGAGAGTGAACGATGGGTTACAAAGTCGCAGTCGTCGGCGCGACCGGCAATGTCGGACGGGAAATGCTCAACATCCTCGACGAGCGCAAATTCCCCGCGGACGAGGTCGTGGCCCTGGCGTCGCGCCGCAGCGTCGGCGTCGAGGTCTCCTATGGCGATCGCACCCTGAAGTGCAAGGCGCTCGAGCACTATGATTTCTCCGATGTCGACATCTGCCTGATGTCGGCGGGCGGCGAGGTGTCGAAGGAATGGTCGCCGAAGATCGGCGCCGCCGGCGCGGTCGTGATCGACAATTCCTCGGCCTGGCGCATGGACCCGGACGTGCCGCTGATCGTGCCCGAGGTGAACGCGGCCGCGACCGAAGGCTTCAAGAAGAAGAACATCATCGCCAACCCGAACTGCTCGACCGCGCAGCTCGTCGTCGCGCTGAAGCCGCTGCACGACAAGGCGACGATCAAGCGCGTCGTGGTCTCGACCTATCAATCGGTGTCGGGCGCCGGCAAGGACGGGATGGACGAGCTGTTCTCGCAGACCAAGGCCGTCTACACCAATGACGAGCTGATCGCGAAGAAATTCCCCAAGCGCATCGCCTTCAACGTCATCCCCCACATCGACGTCTTCATGGAGGACGGCTACACCAAGGAAGAGTGGAAGATGATGGCGGAGACCAAGAAGATCCTTGATCCCAAGATCAAGCTCTCCGCGACCTGCGTGCGCGTGCCGGTGTTCGTCGGCCACTCCGAGGCGGTCAACATCGAGTTCGAGAATCCGATCACCGCCGACGAAGCCCGCGATATCCTGCGCAAGGCGCCCGGCTGCCTCGTCATCGACAAGCAGGAGCCCGGCGGCTACGCCACGCCTTATGAAGCGGCCGGCGAGGACGCCACCTATATCAGCCGCATCCGCGAGGACGCGACGGTGGAGAACGGGCTCGTCCTGTGGTGCGTGTCCGACAACCTGCGCAAGGGCGCAGCGCTCAACGCGATCCAGATCGCGGAAGTCCTGATCAACCGCAAGCTGATCACCGCGAAGAAGAAGGCGGCGTAAGCCTTCGCCCACGCCTCTCGTCGTCCCGGACAAGCGCGCCAAAAGCGCGCGCAGATCCGGGACCTCCGCGCGAGCGCTTGCGCTCGTCGCGATAGCCACAGAAAGTGGTTTGGCGAAGACTCGTGGTTGTCAGCTTGCGCGACAACGTAAGCCTGGGGTTATGGGTCCCGGATCTGCGCTTGCGCTTGTCCGGGACGACGATCTCATTTGATGCGGCAGTATACGAAACCGCTCAAGCCACGCCGCGCGCGTTCCGAAATTCCTTCGCGACCTTGTCAAGCACGAACAGCGATCCCTCCGCGACGCCGAAATAGGCGCCGTGGGTCTGCATCTGGCCGGCATCCACCGCCTTGCGCACGAACGGGAAGGTCATCAGGTTTTCCAGGCTGCGGAACACCGCGGCCTTCTCGATGCGCTCGACGAACTGCGCCATGCTCTCGTGGTCGCGCTGCTCGACCACTTCACCGGGCTTGATGAACATCTGCATCCATTTGCCGATGAAGTCGCCCGGCGTCAGCGGCTCGATCTTGTCGACGAAGGCGCGGATGCCGCCGCATTGCGCGTGGCCGAGCACCACGATGTGCTTCACCTTCAGCACCGTCACGGCATATTCCAGCGCCGCCGAGACGCCGTGGGCGTTGCCGTCGGGCTGATACACCGGCACGAGGTTGGCGATGTTGCGCACGACGAACAATTCGCCCGGGCCGACATCGAAGATCACCTCGGGTGAGACGCGGCTGTCGCAGCAGCCGATCACCATCACTTCCGGCGACTGCCCCTTCACCGACAGGTCGCGGTAGCGGGTCTGCTCGGTCGGCAGCCGCTGGGTGGCGAAGGCCTTGTAGCCTTCCAGCAAATGCTCTGGGAATGTCGTCATGGCCTATGCCTAACCATAGAGCCCGGGAGCGAACAAGCCTTTCGAATGAGCAGGCCAAGTGCTATCGGCTTCGGTCAGAAGACAGACGAGGAAACCGGAAGGAACGATCGCATGACCCGCCCGCGCCGCAGCCATCTGTTCATGCCCGGCTCCAACCCCCGCGCGCTGGAAAAGGCGCGGAATCTGGCCGCCGATGGCCTGATCCTCGATCTGGAAGACTCCGTCGCCCCCGAGGCCAAGGCGGTGGCCCGCGACGGCATCGCCGCCGCGATCGCGGCCAAGGGGTTCGGCAAGCGCGAGGTCCTGATCCGGACCAACGGCCTCGACACGCCCTGGTGGGCCGATGACGTCGCGATGGCCGCCAAGGCCTCGCCGGACGGCATCCTGGTTCCAAAAGTTTCAAGCATCGAAGATCTCGACGCCATCGGCCGCCGCCTCGCCGAGCTCGGTGCCGCGCCCACCGTCAGGGTCTGGGCCATGATCGAGACGGCGCGCGCGGTGCTTCATGCCGAGGAGCTGGCCGCCGCCGGCCGCGATCCATCGAGCCGCCTGTCAGGCTTCGTGTTCGGCCCGAACGACATTTCGCGCGAGACGCGCATCCGGATGCTGCCGGGACGCGCGGCGATGATCCCGATGATCACCCATTGCATCCTCGCGACGCGCGCGCACGGCCTCGAGATCCTCGACGGCCCCTACAGCGACATCGCCAATTCCGACGGCTTCGCCACCGAATGCGCGCAGGGCCGCGACCTCGGCTTCGACGGCAAGACGCTGATCCATCCCTCGCAGATCGACGCCTGCAACGCGATCTTCACCCCGCCCGAGGAGGAAGTCGCGCGCGCGCGAAAAATCATCGCGGCGTTCGAGCTCCCGGAAAACGTCTCGCGCGGTGCGATCCGGCTCGATGGCGCGATGGTGGAGCGCCTGCACGCCGACATGGCGCGGCGTACGATCGAGATCGCGGACGCGATCGCGGCGATGGGGAAGGGCTGAGGCGTCAACTCGAAAACGCGATATCTGCTTTTCCGCGCCTGGATTCCAGGCCTTGCTCTCTATTGGCAGGCTGCGGCGGCGCCAATTCCTGGCAATACATCCGATCGATCTTGCGCTGCATGAGCCCATAGCAATCGCATGCGATCCTCTCGAGCCGCGCCCGATGGATTTCGACAAACCCGCGCCGCTCGGCCGGGACGGCGCCGGCCTCACGTAGCTTGTTCATCGTCAGAGTCACTGTCGGCCGCCGCACCCCAACCAATTGCGCCAGCGTCTCGTGCGTCACTGGAAGCAGGTCCTCGGGAACGCGATCGTGAAGCTGCAGGAGCCACCGCGCCATGCGGCCATCCACCCGGTGCAGTGCGTTGCAGGCGGCGACGTGCTGGAGTTGCAACAGCACGGCGCGGGCGTGGACCTGCACGACATTCCTGATGGCTGCACTTTGCGCATGGGCAGCGCGAAATCTGGCGGCGGAAATCAGCGATGCCGTGCCGGCTATGCGGGCAATCGCGGTCACGGATGAAGGCGACGGGCCGAGCACGGAGAACGAGGCCAAAGCGCCTTCCCGTCCCATCAAGGTCGTCGCGACCGTTTGCCCGTCCGGCATATCGAGCATGAAGGCGATGGCGCCGCTATGGGGAAAATAGACCGGGTCGAGCTCATCGCCCGATCGCACCAGGACGGCATCGGGTTCGAACGAGACCTTCTGGAAGTGGGGGGTGAGCAAACCGAGGTCCGCCGGCGGCAGCGCCGCCAATAGCCGATTCCCGATGCCCTTGCGGTGGGCAGTCACGGTGCCCTCTTGTGGACGAGCCCCCAATGCAAGACGGCCTCCATCGATTTCATTTGCCATGATTATCCGAAATACGAAATCCCCGAACGGCAATGATCCAAACAGAGCCAATAGTCGAGATCAAGCACGGATAATTGCGGTGACCTTGCCGGCATCCTCGCCGCGCAAACAGTCATACTATTAACGCCCGTTGCCGCCCGGCGATGCGCACAAGGTGGGAGCTCTGCTGTCCGCCGCCACCAGCGGTCCGGCAGATAGTCGAGGCTATCCCGTTGCGGTGGTGAACGGGGGTGCTACCCTCAAAGCCGTTATTAGATCATTAGATCCGGGCAATCCATTGATGCGGTTTTTTGGGGCAGCCGTCCTTCTCGTCACGTCGCTTTTGTTCACTCAGCCGGTCCTTGCGCAGTCTCGGGTTGCTCTTGTTATCGGCAATGGCGCCTACGAAAAGGTGCCCGAGTTGCCGAACCCGACCCGCGATGCGGCCGATATTGGCCGCGCGCTGGAGCGGCTGGATTTCAAGGTCACCCAGGTCAAGAACGTGACCGCGCAAGAGATGAGGAAGGCCGTCGTCGAGTTCGGCCGGTCCGCCGAGGGGGCCGACCTCGCTGTCGTGTTTTACGCCGGGCACGGCATGGAAGTCGGCGGCGAGAACTGGTTGATTCCGATCAGCGCAGAGCTGCGCAGCGACACCGACATCGAGAGCGAGGCCATCAGCCTGCGTTCGGTGAGCCTTCAGGTTTCGAAGGCACGGAAACTGGGCCTCGTCATCCTCGACGCCTGCCGCAACAATCCCTTCGCCGCGAAGATGAAGCGGTCGATCAGCACGAGGGCCGTGGCTCGCGGACTGGCGCCGACCGAACCGTCCGACAACGTTCTGATTGCGTACGCCGCCCGCGACGGGACCACGGCGAGCGACGGCGATGGCCGGAACAGCCCTTTTACCGCGTCGCTGCTTCGTCACATCGAAACACCGGGCCTCGAGATATCGTTTCTGTTTCGCCGGGTCCGCGACGACGTGATGGCGGCGACCAGGCGCGAACAGCAACCCTTCGTGTATGGCTCCCTGTCGAAGGAGGAGATTTACCTGAAGGCGCCTGCCGCGAGCGCTCAGTCGCCAGCCGCATCACCGCCGGCGGCTGCGGCTCCTGCGGAGGACGAGAAGTTTTGGCTGGCGATCCAGACGTCGACCGTGGCAGGCCTGTTTGAGGATTTTCTGGCAAGATATCCGCGCAGCGGCCATGCTGCAGAGGCTCGCCAGCGGATCAAGGATCTCAAGGCCAGCGAATTGGCGGCCCTGCCGTCCCTCACCGCCTCTCCGGCATCGGATGCGAGCGGGCGCCAGGGGCCAGATACGAAAGCCGTCGTCCGAAATGTTTTTGCGCCCGAGGATAACCAGAAAGTTGCTGCCATCGCGGCCGCTCAGCAGCTCAAGCTGCCGAGCTTCACGATCTCGTCCAGTCGGGACGTCCAGCCCAAATCCGATTCCAGATTTGTTGGCGTGTGGTCCAACAAGCGTGGGTGGACGAATGGCAAGGGACGCTACGCCATGCTGATCGTTACCGAGGTGTCCGCCTCGGGATTGGCCAAGGGGTACTATCTCTGGGGACCGCCGACAAAGGCATCGTGGGTCAAAGACGAGGCCGGCTATCGATCGTTCGCTGAGTACATTACGGACAACAAATTCTCGATCTCCGGGACGCCTGTTTCTGTCAGAATGGAGAAGAACGTTCTGGCCCTCTCTTCCTTCAGGAAGGAGAAGCCATCCGAGACGGCGAGCCTGGAGCTTCGCCCGGTCTGGCAGCTTGTGCCGGTGCCGGAGGATGTCGAGCCTTCAACCAAGCGCGAAAAGACCTCGCAGCCTGCCGTCAAAAAGGAAAGTACCGCCGAGCACGCTTCGGGGGGCGTCGGCGGAGCGAGCATGGAAGAGCGCTATCGGGCCTGCAAGAAGCTCGTGAAGGGATTTGCCCGGCGCGAGGCTTGCGCGCGAACTGGCGCGATTTAGCAGCGCATCTGGTCGGCTACGAAAGCGTCACACAATTCACACGGCAATATTGTCGGCTGTTTTTCGTGCCGCCGGGACGCGACATGCGCGAAGCGAAGCGGCGTATTGAATCGGCGGCTTGAAGAGTTCCCAATGACGACGATTGACAGGATCTACATCCTCGACGGAGGCATTGCGGAGGTCGAAGACGGTTCGATCTATTCTCCGGGCATCAATGTCGGCGTCCCCATGACATTGAGCTGCAATGCCTATCTCATCCGTCATCGCGGCGAGTGGCTGATCTGGGACACGGGCATAGAGGATCAGCTGGCGAAGCATCCGGAAGGGCGCATCATCGCGCATGGCATACGCGGCATCGTGCGCCATCCCATCGCGGACCAATTGGATGAAATCGGGGTGCGGCCCCGCGATATCCGCACGATCCTCCTTTCCCATGCGCATTTCGATCATATCGGAAATGTCGATCTGTTCGAAAATGCAAGATGGATCGCTCAGCGGGCTGAATTCGAGGCCATGTTCGGACCGGAACCTGAAGAATTCGGCTATTCGCTTCAGCACTACGAGGCCTTGAAGGAACGGCCTTACGAGATCGTCGATGGTGACCACGACATATTTGGCGACGGCGCGGTGCGCATGATCTTCACGCCCGGCCATACGCTCGGTCATTGCTCGCTGATGGTGAGGCTGCCGCGGCGCGGCGCCGTGCTGCTGAGCGGCGACGTCGCGCACAATCGGGAGAACCTCCGGCACATGCGCGTGCCCTCATTCAATGCCGATCAGCAGGCAACGGTCGCATCCATGGCCAAGGTGGTCGAGCTGCTTCGCGCCGAGAACGCCGAAATCTGGATCAATCACGATACTGCAGAGAGCGTCGAGCTACCTCACGCGCCGGATTGGATCGCGTGAAGACGCGCGTCACCGCGGCGCGAGGCCGGCGCGGTCGAGCGACTCCAGCGTCGCGGCGTTGCCGCAATAGCCGTGATAGTTCTCCGCGGCGGTGCCCTCAGTGAGATCGCGGTCGCACTCTCCCTTGTGATTGCAGAGCGAGCAGACCCGCTCCATGTCGCGCAGCAGCAGCGGCTGTGCGCGGCCGAGCCCTTCGGCACTGATACCAAGCTGCGCGAGCATCTTTGGCAGCTCGTCGGCGGCATGCTTGCCGTGGCGAACCAGCTCTTCGAGATCGTCAGGCGCGATCCGGAGATCGCTCGCGATCCGGTCGAAATCGGCGCGATCGAGCTGCCGCATCTCGTTCATCTCGCGGCGATGCTTCAGCCAGTTCGCGAAGGACTCGATGAGGTCCTGAACGATGGGATAAGGCCTGCTTGCGGTGCTCATGCGAGGCTCCGTTGGGATCGTGGAATTGGAGCCAGACTAGGCACAATGGTGCAGGAGCGCGTTGCGCTGGATCAAATTTAAAACCGGGCTGCTCAACCTCTCCCGCTTGCGGGAGAGGTCGCGCCGAAGGCGCGGGTGAGGGCTCTCTCCTCTGGGGGGAGTCTTACTGTGGAGACACCCTCTCCCCAACCCTCTCCCGCAAGCGGGAGAGGGAGCGCACTTCCTGCGCAGCAGCTAGCTAAATCTTTCCGCCGCCCATGCATACAGGCTGCCCGGAATCGGCTTCTCGCCGCCGCGGCCTTTTGGCGAGATGTGCAGGCCGACGATCTCGGGGTTGGTGACGAGGCCGAGATAGCTCGAGGGGTCGAAGAACAATTTCGGCTCGGCATGCACGGCGTAGAACGACTGCTTCGGCAGGGCGTTCTGCAATTCACCGGTGCGGCGCGCGAGCGCGGTGAGCGCCGCGGGCCCGTAGATCGCGACGCGAATATCCGAGAGCCGGTTCGAGCCGCCCCGCAGGCGGCGCATCATGAAGGTGATGCGATGGCGCAGCGACAGCCAGTTCGGCGTCAGCTCCTCCTGCTCCATCAGCTCCTCGAACGCGCGCACGATGCCGTGCTCCGCCGGCAGATAGATCACGGAATTGCCGAGTTGGCGCGGCCGCTCCCAGGCGAAGTAGGGTTTTGCCGGATCGATCTCGACCGGCCTCAGCAGCAGCACGTCGGCGTCGAGCCAGAGGCCGAGATTCTTCGCCATCAGCTTCATGCGGAAGAAGTCGCTGAACTGCAGCGTGGTCCAGTCGCGCCAGCTTCCGTCTGGCTGCGGCGGCCGCAACCGTTCGGAGAACGCATGCGGCAGGATCGCCTCGGCTTCGGCATTCTCGACGCCCGCCGGCAGGCCGGGAATGGTGTCGAAGCTGTAGACCGTGACCTTGTGGCCGGCAGCGAGCTGCGAGCGCAGACAGGTCTGGCGCAGCGCGTCCATCGGGCCATGCCAGAAGGTGACGATCTCGGGCAGCATGCCAAAGCTATACGGGATTAGCAGGGCAAAGAAAAAGCCCCGGCGCCGTGGACGCCGGGGCTCGAACGAAAACTAGCCCGTCTTATTCGCGAGAGGGCGCCTGAGAGGCTGGCGAGCGTGGTGTAAAGCGCTGATGCGGCGTAGGATTCGGTTGCGAAGCCACCCCATCACCTTCAACCGCGAACGCCACGCCCGCCATGACCGATGATACGATTTCAGACCACTATCGAGAAGCAAGAATTCAACACAAATAAAACCTCTGCCTCGCGCTCGATCTCTTCATGCTTGATAGTCTCGTTTCGGAGGCTGAGCACCTACCGCGTCTAATAGGCCGCTCGCGCCGGTTTCTTTGGACGCGGCACGACCGCGACTCCACGTTTCGGCACAGAAATGATCGGGAGTCACTCAATCTTTCTTCAACTTAACCCGTCTTATTCGTAAGAGTGCGCCTGAGGGGTAAAGCGCTGATGCGGCGTAGGATTCGGTTGCGAAGCCAACCCCATCACCTCCAACCGCGAACGCCACGCCCGCCATGACCGACGATACGATTCCGCCCTTCTCGTTTCCAGCCGTTCACGCCAAGAAAGTCACAGCTGCCTTCGATGGTGGGCGCCTAACCTCGAACGGGGGCGTGATGCTTCTGGCGATGGCCGAGCGGCGTCTCGGTTTGGCCAACAATCTGGCCCGGGTGTTCCCGGATCGGCGCGATCCGACGCGGGTCGTGCACAGCCTGGTCGATATGTTCCGCGCTCGCATGTTCGCGATCTGCTGCGGCTACGAGGACGCCGACGACCTCGATCATCTGAGGTCCGATCCGGCATTCAAGCTGGCCTGCGGTCGCCTACCGGACACGGGCCGGGATTTGTGTTCCCAGCCGACGCTGTCGCGGCTGGAGAATGCTCCGCGCCTGCGCGACGTGATCCGGCTGACCTACACTTTGGTCGACGCATGGATGGATAGCTACCCGCGCGAGCCGGCATCCGTCACGCTCGACATCGATGATACCTGCGACGTCGTCCACGGCCATCAGCAGCTCTCGCTGTTCAACGCTCATTATGACGAACGCTGCTTCCTGCCGATCCACGTCTACGACACGGAGAAGAGCCGGCCCGTGGCCGTCGTGCTGCGGCCCGGCAAGACGCCGGGCGGCGTCGAGGTGCGTGCCCATCTGCGCCGCCTGGTACGGCATATCCGGACGCGATGGCACAACACGCAAATTACGTTCCGTGGCGACGGGCACTATGCCCGGCCGGAGGCAATGGCGTGGTGCGAGACCAACGGCATCGACTACATCTTCGGTCTGTCCGGCACCAAGCCTCTCGCCAGAAAAGTCGACGAGGTCGCCGACGACATCCGCACGCGACGCGCCATCGAGAACCTGCCGGTTCTGCGTGGCTATACCGAGACGCGCCACAAGGCAAAGTCCTGGGATCGCGAACGGCGCACTGTCGCCCGTATTGAGGCGACGATGCTCGGCCTCGACATCCGCTTCGTCGTCACCAGCCTCGATGTCGGCTCGGCCGAGTGGATCTACGACAGCCTGTATTGCGCGCGCGGCCAAGCCGAGAATCTGATCAAGCTGCATAAGACGCAGCTCGCCTCCGATCGCACCAGCTGCCGTTCGGCGCTCGCCAACCAGGTCCGTCTCGTGCTCCATACGGCCGCTTATTGGCTGATGCTGACCGTGCGCGACGCCATTCCCAAAGCCCGGGAATTGGCCGCTGCCGAGTTCGCGACGCTGCGTCTTCGGCTCTTGAAAATCGCCGCCCGTGTCGTCGAGACCACGAGCCGCATTCGCCTTGCGTTTGCCGCGGCATGTCCCGAAGCCGACCTGATCTGCGGCTTGCCCGGCGCGCTGCTGCCGCTCGGTCCTTGACCGGCGGGGCGTCCGCCCCCGTTCGCCCAACCCATCCCTCAAGCGCGTTGCAAAGTACCGGTCGTCAGGCGGCGAAAAGCCGAAGGCAATCCTGTGCGCCTCGTCAGACAAGATGTGCGGCCGCATCAATCGGGCCCAAAAGCCGCACTCTCACGAATAGGACGGGCTAGAGCATGATCCGGAAAAGTGTGCAGCGGTTTTCCGGAAAGATCATGCTCAAAGAAATATGCGATCAGGCCCAGGCGCGTTCGTGCTTGAGCTTGTCCTCATAGGTGTCGATCGAGGACTTCTTCTCCATGGTGAGACCGATGTCGTCGAGGCCGTTGATCAGGCAGTGCTTGCGGAACGGGTCGATCTCGAACTTGACCTTGCCGCCGTCGGGGCCGCGGATTTCCTGGTTCGGCAGGTCGATCGTCAGCGTCGCGTTGGCGCCGCGCTCGGCGTCGTCGAACAACTTGTCGAGGTCTTCCTGGCTGACGCGGATCGGCAGAATGCCGTTCTTGAAGCAGTTGTTGTAGAAGATGTCGCCGAACGAGGTCGAGATCACGCAGCGAATGCCGAAGTCGAGCAGTGCCCAGGGCGCATGCTCGCGGCTCGAGCCGCAGCCGAAATTGTCACCGGCGACCAGCACCTTCGCGTTGCGATAGGCGGGCTGGTTGAGGACGAAATCCGGGTTCTCGCTGCCGTCGTCCTTGTAGCGCTGCTCGGAGAAGAGCCCCTTGCCAAGGCCGGTGCGCTTGATGGTCTTGAGGTACTGCTTCGGAATGATCATGTCGGTGTCGACATTGATGATCTTCAGCGGCGCCGCGACGCCTTCCAGCGTGGTGAACTTGTCCATGGTTGCGCTTTCCCGCAGGTGGTTCAGGGAACCGGCTATTTATCGCGATCGGGGCAGGAATCCTAGGCCGAATTCGGCAGATCTCGTCTGCGAGGCGATGCGGCAGCCTCCAAAATTGCCCCATGATCAGCCGCATTAGGGAGTGTCGGACGGTGTTCGCGCCGCGGCAGGCAGCTTCGCCAACGTGGCTTCGGTTTCCCCGACCGGCTCGTCGTTCGACCAGCCAAGATACTCGACGAGGCTCCCAATCGTCTTCTTTGCCGCAGATACACCTGCGGCAACGTCATTGACGCTTGCGCCTAGGCTTTGCAACGCCGAGGTCAGATCGTTTGGTTCGACGGATAGCGCCTCGGCTTGCGCTGTCAGCGCCAAGGACGCCTGAGGCAGTTTTGAAAGCTCGACGGTCACGACTGCGATCTCTTCGATCCGCTTAGACAGTTGCTGGAGCGTATCCGCTTGGAGTGTCACGGTTTTTTCGAGTGCGCTCAACCCGCTGAGGTTTGCTTGCGCCGTTTTGATAATGATCCCGCCCTTTGTGAACGACACGGTATTGAAGATTCCCGCTCCTGAGAGTGCCGTTGATATGACTGCGAGTGCGATCGGGCTCCAATCAGATCGCTGCTCCACGAGAATTGCGTACAGCGAGCCAAGAAAGCCGAAAACGCCGATGGTGAGGGGAACGATCCATTGAATAAACTGGATACGGTTGCTCATGGGAAATCCATTCTACTGAAAGTAGAAAGACTAGCTCCCCAAAATGGGCTGTCAACCTAGGGGGCCTTAGCCTCAATTGCCTCCATATCGTCGTCCGAGAGGCCGAAATGGTGGCCGATCTCGTGGATCAGGACGTGGCGGACGATATGGCCGAGGCTTTCGTCGTGCTCGGCCCAGTAATCCAGGATCGGCCGGCGGTAGAGCCAGACCATGTTGGGCAGCCGCGCCACGTCGCCAAGACTCTGCTGGGGCAGTCCGACGCCCTGGAACAGGCCGAGCAGGTCGAACTCGCTCTCGCATTCCATCTCGTCCAGGACCTCCTCGGTCGGGAAGTCGTCGACGCGGAGAATCACGCCCTCGCAGAGCTTTCGAAACTCCGCGGGCAGGCGCTCGAAGATGTCATGGGCCGTCGCTTCCATTTCGGCCAGCGATGGCGCTTTCAATTCCGTCCACATGCGACTCTCTTAACGCGGGTTCCGTGGCAATGCATCCGGCTTTATAGGATGGGGCCAAGAAGGAGCGTTGACGTCGCGCGCGAAAACGGGGAGCGTACGGCGCATCAAGGGGTTGGCAGAGGTCGGTGGTGATGTGATGCGGGCGGGAACAGCAGTACCGGTTCTACTGTGCATGGGGTTGTTTTTGACTTTTTTTGTCGGCGCAGAGGCCAATGCCCAGACGGCCAGGCCCGAGATCCGGCTGGCCCAGGCGGCGTCGCCCGACGACGTCCCCCCACCGCGCAGGCGGCCCCCGGCGCGTCTGCGCGTCACGCCCTATTACACCCCTGATGGCGTCTATCCCCGCTACAATCCCGGCCCCGACGCGGTCCGCGAGTGCAACGCCACCTATGTGCAGGAATACAGGCCGAGCGGCACGGTGATCGTGCCGCGTATGAGCTGCTACTGGCGGCGAGGCTGACGCCCGCGTCGGGGAGCATCGCGGTGGCCTCGTGAGGATCGTCATGGCGAGATGGATTGCACTAGCCGCCGTTGCCGTCGCGCTTGCCAGCGTGCCTCGCGCGTCCGCTGCGCCAAGATCTGATGCGCCAAGGGTGACGATACCTGAGGCCTCGGCGGGGATCGCGGTTTTCGATGTGCGGCGACACGCGCGAGCCCCTGACGTCGTGCGGCCGGCCGTGCGCCGTGATCCACGCTATTACGCGCGGCCGGTCACCTACCGTCCCTTTCCCTACGGCGTGCCCGCACCCTTCGTGTTCGGCTACGGGCCGTTCTGGTGATCCGCTAGCCGGGCGCAAATCCTTGACCAGCAGCACCGTTGCTTGCGCGCCCGCCTTGCGGTCGCGCAAGATGTCTTCGTATTCGGGCGAGCTCGAGAAGGCGAGAAACGCGGCCTCGTCGGGAAACGACATCATGACGAGCTTGTCATGCGGCCATGCGCCTTCGAGCACAGCGCGGCTGTTCATCGGCGGCGAGCAGCCGCCCGTTGTACTTCCTGAACACGTCGAAGAACCGCGCCTGATAGCGGTCATAGGCCGCGCGGTCGGTCATCTTCAATTGCGAAATCGCGTAGACCGTCATTTTCAAAGTCCTTGTGGCATCGCGCCCCGGCGAGAACGTCGTCATTCATGAGGCATTCACGTCGCTGTCCGTAACTTAATCTTGGGAGCGAGTGCAAATGAACAGCGGCGGCGCGAGACGCTGCGCCACAAAGCCGCTGTCCACATACAGGGAGGACTCCATGCTGAGGAGTTTTGGTCTCAGGGCAAGCCCGATGCGCTTGCTCGGGATTGCGGCTGCCGCGACGCTGATGCTGACGGCCGGGACGGCGCGCCGCGCCGAAGCGCTCACCTTGATCAATCCGGCGACATCACCCGCGACGAAAGCTGCGGCCAACGACCTCGTCACGCAGGTCCGGCATGGCGGCGGTGGACATGGTGGTGGCGGACATTTTCACGGCGGCGGTGGCTTCCGCGGTGGCGGAGGACATTTCGGCGGTTTCCGCGGCGGCGGCTTTCATGGCGGCGGCTTCCGCGCCGCGCCGGCCTTTCACGGTGGCGGCATTCGTTACGGCGGATTTCGTCATTACGGCGGCTACCACCGCCACTGGGGCTATCGCCCCCATTTCGGCTATCGCCACTTCCACCGGCGCTATTATTACGGCGGCTACTATCCCTATTACCAATATCCGCGCCGTTGCCGGATCATCTGGACCTATTACGGCCCGCGCCGCATCTGCCGCTGGCATCGCTGGCACTATCCGTACCGCTATTGGTGATGTGAGCTACGCCCGAAATCGACATCGTCATTCCGGGGCGATGCGAAGCATCGAACCCGGAATCTCGAGATTTCGCCTATGGCGCCCCGGAATGACGTGCCAGGCTTAAAGCCAATCCTTCAGCTTCCACGACGCCGACTTCCACCGCATCAGCGTCTCGACCTTCCATTGCCGAAACATCGCCGGTGGCCAGCGGCTCAGCTTCGAGGTCTCCGCGACCTCCGACTTGGCGACGATGCGAAGCGGCGTTGTGCGCCGCCGGTGCTGGCGCGTCGCCTCGCTGATCAGGTCGACATATTCGGGCTTGTTGGCCATGGGGCGTCCTCGCGAACCGTCGCGAGGACGCAGTCTCGTTGCGAGCGATTAACGGCGGTTTGCCGCGATCGCTACAATTGCAGGGAGCGGCTTACCGCCAGTCCCGGACGTCGACGAAGTGACCTGCGATCGCGGCTGCAGCCGCCATTGCCGGCGACACCAGATGCGTGCGGCCCTTAAAACCCTGGCGGCCCTCGAAATTGCGGTTCGAGGTCGAGGCGCAGCGCTCTTCCGGCTTCAGCTTGTCCGGGTTCATCGCGAGGCACATCGAGCAGCCCGGCTCGCGCCATTCGAAGCCGGCCTTGATGAAGATCTTGTCGAGACCTTCAGCCTCGGCCTGCTCCTTCACGATGCCGGAGCCCGGCACGACCATGGCATTGACGCTCGCCGAAACGGTCTTGCCTTCAGCAATCTTCGCTGCTGCGCGCAGGTCCTCGATGCGGCCGTTGGTGCAGGAGCCGATGAAGACGCGGTCGAGCTTGATGTCGGTGATTTTCGTGCCCGCGGTCAGGCCCATGTACTTCAAGGCGCGGTGCTTGGAGAGACGCTTGGCCTCGTCCGCGATCTTGTCCGGATCAGGCACGATGCCGGTCACCGAGATGACGTCCTCTGGGCTCGTGCCCCAGGTCACGATCGGCGGCAGTTTTGCCGCATCGAGGCGCAGTTCGTGGTCGAAATGCGCGCCTTCGTCGGAGCGCAGCTTCTCCCAGTAACGCATCGCCGCGTCCCAGGCCGCGCCCTTCGGCGACTTCGGCCGGTCGCGCAGGAAGTCGTAGGCCTTCTGGTCGGGCGCAACCAGGCCGGCGCGGGCGCCGCCTTCGATCGACATGTTGCAGACTGTCATGCGGCCTTCCATCGAGAGCGCGCGGATCGCATCGCCCGCGTATTCCAGCACGTAGCCGGTGCCGCCCGCGGTGCCGATCTCGCCGATGATGGCAAGGATGATGTCCTTGCCCGTCACGCCGTCAGGCAATTTGCCGTCGACGGTGACGCGCATGTTCTTGGCCTTCTTCTGGATCAGCGTTTGCGTCGCCAGCACGTGCTCGACCTCGCTCGTGCCGATGCCGTGCGCGAGAGCGCCGAACGCGCCATGCGTCGAGGTGTGGCTGTCACCGCAGACGATGGTGGTGCCGGGCAGCGTGAAGCCCTGCTCGGGGCCGATGACGTGGACGATGCCCTGGCGCTTGTCGAACTCGTTGTAATATTCGATGCCGAATTCCTTGGCGTTCTCGGCCAGCGCCTTGATCTGCTCGATGCTTTCAGGATCGGGATTCGGCTTGGTGCGGTCGGTGGTCGGCACGTTGTGGTCGACGACCGCGAGCGTCTTCTCGGGCGCGTGCACCTTGCGGCCCGTCGCGCGCAGGCCTTCGAACGCCTGCGGCGAGGTCACTTCGTGCACCAGATGGCGGTCGATATAGAGCAGGCAGGTGCCGTCGTCGGCTTCGTGCACCAGATGGTCGTTCCAGATCTTGTCGTACAGGGTGGTCGGCTTGGACATGAGCTTGAGCTCCGGGAATGTTGTGTCAGCGGATAGCGCGGCAGGCCGCGCGGGCAACAAATCGTCAGCGCAGCTTTTAGGCTGCGCGGCTAAGCTCTGACGTTGCCGAGGTCGCGAAGCGTCCGAAGAACCGGCCAGGCAGCCGCGAGCGATCGTCGATGACGATGCGCTGGACGGGGGCGAGGCTGGTCAGATCTGGAAACATTCCAAGAATATATAGCAGGCCGAATTGGAAGCGCGAGTGGTTTCAAATGCCGGCCAACGCGCGCCATGCATGCCCCTCATCCTGAGGAGCGCGCTTCTAGCGCGCGTCTCGAAGGATGAAGGCCCGGCCGGTGGCCTCGCCCTTCGAGACGCGCGTTCCGCGCTCCTCAGGGTGAGGAACGGGCACCGCGGCGCGCCGCACTGACGCAACAAAAAAGCGCGGAGCCGAGCCCCGCGCTTTCGAAAAACTTGCCTGGTGGCGAAGCTTACTCGCCGACGGCGGCCTGACGGTCCTGCTTCTCGACGATGCGGGCCGACTTGCCGCGAAGGTTGCGGAGGTAATAGAGCTTGGCGCGACGCACCTTGCCGCGGCGCACCACCTTGATCGAGTCGATCATCGGGGAGAGCAGCGGAAACACGCGCTCGACGCCCTCGCCATAGGAGATCTTGCGGACGGTGAAGCTCTCGTTGAGGCCACCGCCGGAACGGCCGATGCAGACGCCCTCATAGGCCTGCACGCGGGTGCGGTCGCCTTCGACGACCTTCACGTTGACGATCACGGTGTCGCCGGGGGCGAATTCCGGGATCTCCTTGGTGGCGGAGAGCTTCTCGAACTGCTCTTTTTCAAGCTGTTGGATCAGGTTCATGGGGTAATCTCCATCGGCGCGCCCAGCCGCAGATCGGGGGCTGCGCGAAATTCGTCTATCCAGCTATTGCGGATGTGGCCGCTCCTATAAGGCAAGCCGGAGCGTTTGTCACCCGTCTGTCTTGTTTTTTGGCGTTTTTTGGCGACGGGGGCGATTCGGGGGCTTGGGCGGGATTTGGGCCCATAAATCCGGCCGTCGGGCTTCTGTCAGCGCCTCGGATTGCGCCCGCCGCCAGCTAGCAACCTTGGCGTGGTCGCCCGAGGTCAGGATGTCCGGGATAGGGACCCCCTCGAACAGCTGCGGGCGGGTGTATTGGGGGTATTCGAGCAGGCCGTCGGAGAAGCTTTCCTCGGTTCCCGAGGCTTCCTTGCCCATCACCCCCGGCAGCAGCCGGACGCAGGCGTCGATCAGGGCCAATGCTGCGATTTCGCCCCCGGAGAGCACGTAATCGCCGATCGAGACCTCCTCCAGGCCCCGAGCGTCGATCACTCGCTGGTCGATCCCCTCGAACCGCCCGCAGACGATCAGCGGGCCGGGCCCCTGGGCGAGCTCGGCGACGCGGGCCTGGGTCAATGGCCGACCCCTAGGGCTCATGAGGAGGCGAGGCCGCTCCGGGCCGATCCCGGCCGCATCGATGGCGGCTGCCAGAACATCGGCCCGCAGCACCATGCCCGGGCCACCGCCGGCGGGGGTGTCGTCGACGCTGCGGTGGCGGTCGGTGGCGGAGGCGCGGATGTCTCGCGCCTCGATCTCCCACAGCCCCGAGGCCAGCGCCCGGCCGGCCAGGCTCACGCCGAGCGGTCCCGGAAACATCTCGGGAAACAGCGTCAGCACCGTCGCGCGCCAGGGTGAGGGGTGGGTCATTGTTTCCCGATCTCGTCGTCCCGGCGAAGGCCGGGACCCATAGCCACCGCAGCTGGTTTTGCGATGGCTGGAGCGATCAGCTTAGCCAAAACCACGCTTTGTGGTTATGGGTCCCGGCCTTCGCCGGGACGACTCGCGGAGGGATCGTCGCCCTCGATCTCCTGCGGCAGCTCGATCACGACACGGCCGCCTTTGAGATCGACCTCCGGCACCACCGCATTGGAGAACGGCAGCAGCATCGTCGTGCCCTTGAGAGGCGCGATCTCGATGATGTCGCCGGCGCCGAAATTATGGATAGCGAGCACGCGGCCGAGCGCCTCGCCGTCGGTGGTGACGGCGGCGAGCCCGATCAAATCGGTGTGGTAATATTCGTCCTCGTCCGTCGCGGGCAGTTTTTCGCGCGCGACGTAGAGCTCGATGCCGTTGAGGCGCTCGGCCTCATCGCGGGTCGTGACGCCCTTGAACGTCGCGACCAGATGGTCTTTCGCCTCGCGCGCCGTCGCAACCTCGAACTGGCGCTTGCCGTCCTTGGCGAGAAGCGGACCGTAGCGCTTCACGGCAAACGGATCCTCCGTGAAGGTCCATAGTTTGACCGCACCGCGCACACCATGCGCGGCGCCGATCCGCGCGACGCAGACCAGCGCCGACATGATCTAGCCTTAGCCCTTCGCGGCGGCTTCGGCCTGCGCCTTGCGCTCCTTGCGCGGCACGGCCTTCTCGGGGTTGTTGCGCGCTTCGCGCTTCTTGACGCCGGCGGCGTCGAGGAAGCGGGACACGCGGTCGGACGGCTGCGCGCCCTTGGCGAGCCAGGCCTTCACCTTCTCCATGTCGAGCTTCAGACGGGTCTCGTTGTCCTTCGGCAGCAGCGGGTTGAAATAGCCGAGACGCTCGATGAAGCGGCCATCGCGGGGGAAACGCGAGTCAGCGACGACGACGTGATAGACGGGACGCTTCTTGGTGCCTGCGCGGGCGAGGCGGATAACGACGGACATTCAGTTCTCCTTCGAAGTACGGTTTGCAAAGTACGTTTTGTTCGGTTGATTGGTATTCCGCGTCACGCGAGACCGGTTGAGATCCCGTGCGACGAATTCCTCATTTCTTCTTGCCCGGGAAACCGCCGAGGCCCGGCAGCGTCGGCTTGCCGCTCAGCCCGGTCAGTCCGGGAAGGTTCGGCAGACCTTGGCGAAGACCGGCCGGCAGATCCTTCGGCAAATTCGGCAGGCCTTGTCCGCCGCCGCTCTGCATCTTCTCCTGCATCGCCTTCATCTCTTCGGGCGAGGGCATCTTCATGCCGCCGCCAAAGCCCATCGCCTGCGCGATGCCGGCGAGCGGGCCGCGCTTGCCCGAGCCCATGGCCTTCATCACGTCGGCCATGTTCCGGTGCATCTTGAGCAGCTTGTTGACGTGCTCGACGCTCTGGCCACTTCCTGCAGCGATGCGCTTCTTGCGGCTGGCCTTGAGCAGATCCGGATGACGGCGCTCGTCGCGCGTCATGGAATCGATGATCGCGACCTGGCGCTTCAAAATCTTGTCGTCGATGCCGGCCGCCGCGATCTGGTTCTTCATCTTGGAGATGCCGGGCATCATGCCCATCAGGCCGCTGATGCCGCCCATGTTGGACATCTGCAACAGCTGCTCGCGCATGTCGTTGAGGTCGAACTGACCCTTGCGCATGCGCTCGGCGGTGCGCGCGGCCTTCTCGGCGTCGATATTGGCGGCGGCGCGTTCGACCAGCGAGACCACGTCGCCCATGCCGAGGATGCGGCCGGCGATACGATCAGGGTGGAAATCCTCCAGCGCATCGGTCTTTTCACCGGTGCCGATCAGCTTGATCGGCTTGCCGGTGACCGCGCGCATCGACAGCGCAGCACCGCCGCGGCCGTCGCCGTCGACGCGAGTCAGCACGATGCCGGTGAGGCCGACGCGCTGGTCGAACGAGCGCGCGAGGTTCACCGCGTCCTGGCCGGTGAGGCTGTCGGCGACCAGCAGCACTTCGTGCGGATTGGCCGCGGCTTTGATCGCCGCCGCCTCCGCCATCATCTCTTCGTCGAGCGTGGTGCGGCCGGCGGTATCGAGCAGCACGATGTCGTAGCCGCCGAGCTTGCCGGCTTCCAGCGCGCGCTTCGCAATCTGCGGCGGCTGCTGCCCTGCCACGATCGGCAGGGTCGGAATGTCGAGGTCGCGGCCGAGCACGGCCAGCTGCTCCATCGCCGCCGGGCGATAGACGTCGAGCGAGGCCATCAGCACCTTGCGCTTGTCACGCTGGACCAGGCGGCGGGCGAGCTTTGCGGTGGTGGTGGTCTTGCCGGAGCCTTGCAGGCCGACCATCATGATCGGCACCGGCGGCACCGAATTGACGTCGATGGTCTGGCCTTCGGCGCCGAGCGTGTTGATCAGCTCGTCATGGACGATCTTGACCACCATCTGGCCGGGTGTGACCGACTTGACGACGGTGGCGCCGATCGCCTGCTCGCGCACGCGCTCGGTGAAGCTGCGCACCACTTCGAGCGCGACGTCGGCCTCCAGCAGCGCGCGGCGCACCTCGCGCATCGCGGCGTCGACGTCCTTTTCGGTCAGCGCACCGCGCCCCGTCAGACGATCGAGAATGCCACCAAGCCGTTCCGACAGATTGTCGAACAATGCCGTTGTCCTTCTTTACCTCTCCCCGCCTGCGGGGAGAGGTCGCCGCCCTCTTGGGCGGCGGGTGAGGGGGTACGGGACCATCTACGCGCATCACACGCGGAGAGAGCCCCTCACCCCGACCCTCTCCCCGCAAGAGCGGGGCGAGGGAGCAGAAAACCAAACACCTTTGCGCCCGAGGGCGCACAGCGCTGTCGGGCGTTGACCTCCGGCCTCGAGGGCCGGTCGGCGGGTCGAAAAGAAAGCCTTTCCGAGAAAGTGGCGGGGTTAAACGCCGCTCCCGCCCAAAAGTCAAGGAAAGTTAGGGTGCCGGGGCGCCTTTTGTAAGATAAGACTATGAAAATAAAGTATTTTTGGCGACGGGTTCCTTTTCCGCCGGCCCCGCCCATATAGGCGGTGATGTCTTACCACCCCGACCATCCCTAGAAGCTCGCCCGTGCCGGTCACCCGTCGCCGCCTTTTCGGACTGCTTGCCGGAGCCGGTGCGCTGGTCGGCGTCCCCTCCCTCTGGATGTCCCGCATGAAGACCTACGACGGCCCCGCCTCCGACCATTTCAACGGTCTGCACTTCTTCGATCCGGACGGCGCGCCGCCAAAATCGCTTCGTGAGGTGCTGCGCTGGCAGTTCAGCGGCAAGCGGCAGCGGGCGGCCTGGCCGGACTGGGTTCCGAGCCCCCATGCCGACACGCCGCCGGAGCGGGTCGATGGCGGCAAGGTGCGGCTCTCCTTCGTCGGCCACGCCAGCTGGCTGATCCAGGCCGGCGGCCTCAACATCCTGGTCGATCCCGTCTGGTCGTCGCGGGTGTCGCCGGTCAACTTTGCCGGGCCGAAGCGGCACAACGATCCCGGCATCGCCTTCGAGAAGCTGCCGAAAGTCGACGTCGTGCTGGTTTCGCACGGCCATTACGACCATCTCGACATGGCGACGCTGTCGCGGCTCGCCAAGAATTTCGGCCCGCGCGTGGTCACCCCGCTCGGCAACGACGTGACGATGCGCGGCGTAGATCCCACGATCAGGGCGGAGGCGTTCGACTGGCACGACCGCGTCGAGCTCGGCGAAGGCGTCGCCGTGCATCTCGTGCCGACCCGGCACTGGACCGCGCGCGGCCTGTTCGACCGCAACAAGGCACTGTGGGCGAGTTTCGTCTTGGAGACACCGGCGGGGAAAATCTACGTGGTCTGCGATTCCGGCTATGGCGATGGCCGGCATTTCCGCCGCGTCGCCGAGAAGCACGGAAAGCTGCGCCTCGCCATCCTCCCCATCGGGGCCTACGAGCCGCGCTGGTTCATGCGTGACCAGCACATGAATCCCGAGGACGCCGTGAAGGCATTGGCCGATTGCGGCGCCGAGGCCGCGCTAGGGCATCACCACGGCACGTTCCAGCTGACGGACGAAGCAATCGACGCGCCGGCCAAGGCGCTGGTGGAAGCGCTCGATGCCGCGAAGATTCCGCAGGAGCGGTTTGTGGCGATGAAGCCCGGGCAGGTGGTGGAGATTTAGGTCGTGTACCCGTAAACCCGGCGGCGTGATGCGACGAAAGCAATGTCGCTTTGGTCCTATCGCGACAAGTTCGTGCGGCTCTGCGCCGTTGAACCAGAAAGCCCATGACGCAACAAAACACCATGGATTTCTTTCGGTCGGAAGACCTTGATTGATCGATGGATGGAGCCGGCCTGTGGGATTTTTGCTGAGAATTGTGCTTGCAACCGCTCTCGTGAACCTTGCTCCAGCCGTCGTCCAGGCGAAGAACGCCGTCGCTTCTCCTGCCTTGCAGAAGGAATTCGATGGCTTCATCGAGAAGTTTCGCGCGGCGCTGAAGGCAAACGATTCCGTCGCCGTCGCCGGTATGACACGATTGCCGTTCATGAACGACAACGCAATTCGCGACGCCGCGCAATTTGGCGCCAAGACCTATCGGACCTCGTTCACGGCGAAAAATCGCGCGTGCATCCAGCGCGGCAAGGCCGTCTACGATCGCGATGATTATAAGAACGACAGTTACTTCGTCTTCTGCGGCGAGCTCATCTTCGTCTTTACCAAGACGCCGGCGGGGTTCCTTTTTACTGATATCAGCGCGAATGATTGATTAGGTGTTGCGGCGATGTGCCTCTTACGAAAGAGGTTACTGCCCCGCCTTGATCGCCCAGCTCACATTCACCGTCACCGACAGCGTTTCCTCGCCCGGCGCAACCGCCGCCGGCGCGGCCATCGGCGCCGTTGCCATCCGCGCCTTGAACAGCGGCACCGGGGCGCCGCCTTCCGACACGCTCAGCGGCGCGCCAAGCGTCACGCCGGTGGCCTTCGCATAGATCTCCGCCTTGCGCCGGGCGTCGGCCACCGCCTGCTCGCGCGCGTCGTCGAGCAGCCTCGAGGCCTGCGTCACCTCGAACGAGATATTGCCGATGTCGTTGGCGCCGGCGCCGACCAGCGTGTCGATGATGCCGGCCACCTTGGTCACGTCGCGGATCTTCACGGTGACGCGGTTGGAGGCGCGGAAGCCTGTTACGGGCGAGGCGCCGGTGGATTTGTTCTGGCCGTATTGCGGCTGCAGCGAGAGCCGCGAAGTCTGGTAATCCTTCTCGGCGATGCCGGCGCCCTTCAGCGCCAGCAGCACCTTGCCCATCGCGGCGTTGTTGGCATCGGAAGCTTCTTTCGCCGTCTTGGCGTCATTGGCGACACCGGCGTCGATCTGCGCGAGATCAGGCGCCACCGATACGGTGGCTTCGCCGTTCACCGAGATCGCGGCGGGAAAATCGTCGGCGCGCGCGGGCGCGGCCAGCAGCGTGATGGCAAAGACGGCGGCGAGTACGGCAGGCTTTTTCATCAGTCTCACTTCAGCGGCACGAAAACATTGATCACGAGCTTGTCCTCGGCCGTCTTCAGGGGATCGGTGAGGTACTCCTCGATGAAGGTGTCCTTGGCTTCCAGTCTCTTGTCGTCGAGGTGATTGGTGATCGCCTCATAGGTGTTGTCCATGTTGTCGTAGGAGCCGCGATGGACGAATTTCAGCGCCTTGCCCTCCGGCGATTTGCCGACGCTCATGTCCTTGGGCAGGTTCTTGGGATCCTGATCGACCGGGATCTCGGCGAGGAAAGTGAAGCCGGTGTCATCCGTCGAGGTGTAGACGATCATCGAATTGCCGGCGTGCTTGATGCCCTGCTTGTCCAGCAGCGTGTTCAGCGCCTTGAAGGCGTCGATCAGCGTGTCGAAGGCGGAATCCCAATTGGCAGTGCCCTTGACCATCACGACCTTCTTTGGCTCGAGCGTGGTCTCGAGGCCGAAGGGATCGGCAGTCTGCACCGGGGCAGGAGTGGCGGCCGCAGCCGGCGGGACGGTCGGGCTCGGTGAGGGCGAGGCGCTGGCCGCCGGCGACGGTGTTGCGACAGGGGCGGGCGACGCGCTCGCGGCCGGGGAGGGCGATGCCGATGGCGCCGGGCTTGCAGAGGCGGCGGGCGCCGGGCTCGGGGACTGCGCCAGAACCTCGGACAGGCCAAGCGACAAGGCCGCTGCCGGGATCAGCGCGGCCAGAGCGAGACGACGAAAACTGGTCATTACTATTCTCCCCAAGGCCCCCGGTCCGCCAGGGCCTCAATTCATCAAGACCTTACCCACCAAGGCCTTAACCCGGCCGCGCGTCCCGGTTCGCGCGAGCCGCGCCGTTCTAACACGCGAGCGCCGAATTCGTCCCATGACAGATGCGTCATGGCAGATGTCCTGCTAGCGGTGGCAAATCACTGGCCAAGCAGGCAAGGATCGCCATATAAGGCAGGCGAAATTCGGGAATTTTCATGAGCGCGCTGGCCAACCACGCATTTGCCAAGATGAACGGCATCGGCAACGAGATCGTCGTTGTCGACATGCGCGATTCCGCAGGCCGGGTGACGCCGGACGATGCCCGCGCCGTGGCGTCGGCGCAAGGCGGCGTGCCCTACGACCAGCTCATGGTGCTGCAGAAGCCGCGGCTCGACGGCACCGAGGCCTTCATCAGCATCTACAACAATGACGGCTCGGAGGCCGGCGCCTGCGGCAACGGCATGCGCTGCGTGGTCCGCCGCATCTTCGAGAAGACCGGGCAGGCCACGGCGACGTTCGAGACCGCCGCGGGCCTGCTCAATGCCTGGCAGGGTCCGGCGGCTGATCTCTACACGGTGGACATGGGCGCGCCAAAGTTCGGCTGGCAGGACATTCCGCTGGCGGAAGAGTTTCGCGACACCCGCTACATCGAATTGCAGATCGGGCCGATCGATAATCCCATTCTGCATTCGCCCTCAGTGGTGAGCATGGGCAATCCGCACGCGGTGTTCTGGGTCGACGACGTCAACGCCTACGATCTCGGCCGCTTCGGTCCGCTGCTCGAAAATCATCCGATCTTCCCCGAGCGCGCCAACATCACGCTCGCCCATATCGTCGATCGCGAGCACATCACGATCCGCACCTGGGAGCGCGGTGCTGGTTTGACGAGGGCCTGCGGTTCGGCGGCTTGCGCCACCGCCGTTGCGGCCGGGCGCCTGAAGCGCGCCGCGCGCAAGGTCGAGATCACCCTGCCCGGCGGCAAGCTCGGCATCGAATGGCGCGAGCGCGACGATCACGTGCTGATGACGGGCACGGCGACCTTCGAATATGAGGGCAATTTCGATCCGGCGCTGTTCGCGCCGGTCGGGTAATGACCGTCGAGATCGTCACCTTCGGCTGCCGCCTCAATGCCTTCGAGGCCGAGGTGATGCGCCGCGAGGCGGAGGGCGCGGGGCTTTCCGATACCATCGTCATCAACAGCTGCGCCGTCACCAACGAGGCGGTCGCGCAGGTGCGCCAGTCGATCCGCAAATTGAAGCGCGAGCGCCCCGAGGCACGCATCGTCGTCACCGGCTGCGCGGCGCAGACGCAAAGCCAGATGTTCGCCGATATGGCCGAGGTCGATCGCGTCGTCGGCAATGACGACAAGATGCGCGCATCTGCATGGCAGCAAACGCGTAATGCTTTCGACATCGGCGCCAGCGAGAAGATCGCCGTCAGCGACATCATGGCTATCAGGGAGATGGCGCCGCATCTGATCGACGGCTTTGCCAGCGGCCTGCCGCGCGTGTTCGTGCAGGTGCAGAACGGCTGCGACCATCGCTGCACCTTCTGCATCATACCGTTCGGCCGCGGCAATTCGCGCTCGGTGCCGATGGGTGCAGTGGTCGATCAGGTGCGGGCGCTGACCGAGCGCGGCCATGCCGAGATCGTGCTGACCGGCGTCGATCTCACCAGCTATGGTGCTGACCTGCCGGGCGCACCAAAACTCGGCATGCTGACGAGGCAGATCCTGCGGCATGTGCCGGAATTGAAGCGCCTGCGGATCTCCTCGATCGATTCGATCGAGGCCGATGCCGATCTGCTCGACGCCATCGCCGACGACGCGCGCCTGATGCCGCATCTGCATCTGTCGCTGCAGTCAGGCGACGACATGATCCTGAAGCGCATGAAGCGGCGGCACTTGCGGCAGGATGCGATCGCGTTCTGCAACCAGGTCCGCCGCCTGCGCCCGGATATCGCCTTCGGTGCCGACATCATCGCGGGCTTCCCGACCGAGACCGAGGAGATGTTCTCGCGCTCGCTCGACCTCGTCGAGGAATGCGGCCTCACGTTCCTGCACGTCTTCCCCTATTCCCCGCGCCCCGGCACGCCCGCCGCGCGGATGCCGCAGGTTGCGGGCGGCGTGATCAAGGAGCGTGCGAAGCGACTTCGTGCGGCTGGTGAAGTGGCCTTGCGGCAGCGGCTGCAAGCCGAGATCGGCGCAACGCGCGAGGTGCTGATCGAGAGCGCGGGGCAGGGCCGCACCGAGCACTATCTGCCGGTGGCGATTGCGGGCGAGCGCGTGGGAAGCATCGTGCCGGTGATGATCGCCGGCAGTGATGGCGAGCGGCTGACGACGTAATCTGCGGTCATCCCACAACTGCATCCCCAACGTCGTCCTGGCGAAAGCCAGGACCCATTACCCCAGGGCGGAATTGTTGTATGCGATTGATAACCACCAGCCTTCGCAAAACCAGGGCCGGTGGTAATGGGTCCTGGCTTTCGCCAGGACGACAGCGGAATATTTGACCCGTAGCACGCCCCAAACGCGCTCTGCTACGACGCCCTGACCTGCCAGAACCGCAGCGTGCGCCGTGCATTCTCCGCCGTCATTCTTGCGTAATGCCCCTGCGCCTTGGCAAGGTCGGCCGGCTTCATCGCACCGGTCGCAAAACGGCTTTCGAGCACGGCGGCTGTCGTTTCCCAGCTGAGCTGCGCCGCCTTGCACGGCACCAGGAGGCCGTCCTCGCGCAGGCTCTGCATCAGCGGTCGAATCACCTCGACGGTCGATCCGGACAACGCCGCCAGGGCGGCGGCGGTCTCCTCATAGCGTCGCTGTCTGGCAAAGCCGGACAGCGTCGCCTCGTTGAGCTGGCCGGTGGCCTTGAGGCCCGCGATGGCGCGCTTGGCGCCTTCGAAATCGCGAACGCCCGACATCTCGCGCTCGACGCCGACGGTGACGGCGGCAATCGCGCTCTGGATCTCCTCGAACAGGTGCGGCGGCGCGCGCGACAACAGGCGCGTGCGCACCACATCCGTCGCCGAGCGCAGCAGCCGGCGGCGCATATCCGAGGGCAGGTCGACACGGACGCCGACGCTGACGGCGAGCTCGGGATCGCTTTCGGCCTGGCCGACGATGACGGCGAATCCGTTTCCGGAGACGCGCGCGCCGGGATTGGCGGCGAGCCGCCGGCTGACGCTGGGATAGCGCCGCGCCAGCAGCGCATCGGTGACGATCTCCTTCAGCCACCAGCGGCCGGCGACCGCGAGCAGATGCGGCTCGCCCTTATTGGAGGCGATCTTCACCAGCTCGCCGTCGTCGAGGCGCGCGGATTCCTGCAGCACGGGGCCGGCAATGCGGATCTCGTCATTGTTGGCGAGGCGGCGGATCACCGAGGGCGGCGCCTGCGCGATCGGCGCAAGCTGCGCGCTGATCTCGGCCAGCGCGACGCGTGCACCCATGTCGGCAATGGCGCGCAGCTCGATGGTGCGGATCAGACGCTCGAGCACGTCGTCGAACAGCGCGATCTGCTCGTCGCTGAAACTGCCGGCGGAGGACAGGAACAGGTCGGTGACGCGCCGCGCCGTTTCCAGGCCCTTTTCCGGCGAGCCGATCCGAAGTGCGGATTCGACCTCGTCGATGATCGATAGCTCGGCCTTGGGCATGACGCGCGGCTCGTCCTGAGCGGATTGACGGAAGCTTGTTCTAAGCAACCGTTATCATTAGAGGCGAGCACTGAACGTTTCGTAAACCATGGCGCGGATGAGAACGAGGTGCCGGCCGCAGCGGCGCTGTGCTCCCTCTCCCGCTTGCGGGAGAGGGTTGGGGAGAGGGTGTCTCCGCGGTGAGACTCCCCAAGAGGAGAGAGCCCTCACCCGCGCCTTCGGCGCGACCTCTCCCGCGAGCGGGAGAGGTTAAGCAACACCGCCGCTATTCCCCATTCCAGCCGCAGGCGCGGAGCTTCTCGTGCATATGCGGCGGGGCCGGGGCCACCACGCGGACCGGCTCCTTGTTCCGGGAGATCGGCACCACGATCTCGCGAGAGTGCAGATGCAGGCGCGGCTCGCCAAAGCGCGGGCCGTTGCCGTAAATGTTATCGCCGAAGATCGGCCATCCGCTCTCGGCCGAATGCACCCGCAATTGATGGGTCCGCCCGGTCACCGGTTCCATGGCGAGCCAGGTGAAACCGTCGCCCCGGCCCATCACTTTCCAGTTGGTGATGGCCTTCTGCCCGTCCGGGTCGGGCTTCTGCCACCATCCGCGTTCGGCATTGAGCCGGCCGAGCGGCATGTCGATCGTGCCTTCATCTTCGGCAGGGCCGCCCTCGACCACGGTCCAGTAGGTCTTGCCGATCTTGCCATGCTTGAACAGCAGGCCCAGCGATGCTGTCGCCTTGCGATGGCGCCCGAGCACGAGGCAACCGGAGGTGTCCTTGTCCAGCCGGTGGGCCAGCACCGGCGGCCGCGGCAGGCCGAAGCGGAGCGCGTCGAAGGAGTCCTCCAGATTGGCGCCGCCCTTGGGGCCGCGATGCACCGGCAGGCCGGCCGGCTTGTCGATGATCAGCATCAGCCCGTCGCGATGGAGCACGCGGGCCTGGATCTCGTCGGCGGTCAATTCGGGAACATCGAGCAATTGCAAGACTTTCGGTCAAGGCTTTCGTTTGCGAGCCGGAACGGCTAACACGCCACCATGAACGATACCACCTCCGACACCCCCAAGCTGAGCTGGTGGCGCCGCCTGTCCAACGGGCTGAAGCGCACCTCGTCCTCGCTCGGGACCGCGGTCGCCGACCTCGTCACCAAGCGCAAGCTCGACCGCGCCATGCTCGACGACATCGAGGACGTGCTCTTGCGCGCCGACCTCGGTACCTCCGTCGCGGTGCGGATCGCGGATGCCGTCGGCGCGGGACGCTACGACAAGGCGATCTCGGCGGACGAAGTCAAGGACGTCGTTGCGACCGAGGTCGAGAAGGTGCTGTCGCCGGTGGCAAAGCCGCTCGAGATCGATGCGGCCAGGAAGCCGTTCGTGATCCTCGTGGTCGGCGTCAACGGCTCCGGCAAGACCACCACCATCGGAAAGCTCTCGCAGAAATTCGCATCCGAAGGCCGCAAGGTGATGCTCGCCGCCGGCGACACGTTTCGTGCCGCAGCGATCGAGCAGCTCAAGGTCTGGGGCGAGCGGACCAAGACGCCGGTCATCGCGGGCGCGCAAGGTTCGGATTCGGCCAGCCTCGCCTTCAACGCGCTCACCGCCGCGAAGGAGCAGAACATCGACGTGCTCCTGATCGACACCGCCGGCCGGCTGCAGAACAAGGCCGAGCTGATGAACGAGCTCGAAAAGGTCGTGCGCGTGATCCGCAAGGTGGATGACACTGCGCCGCATGCCGTGCTGCTGGTGCTGGATGCTACTGTCGGCCAGAACGCGCTGTCCCAGGTCGAAGCCTTCCATCGCACCGCCGGGGTCACCGGCCTCGTGATGACCAAGCTCGACGGCACCGCGCGCGGCGGCATCCTGGTGGCGCTCGCGGAGAAGTTCAAACTGCCGGTGCACTTCATCGGCGTCGGCGAAGGCGTCGACGACCTCGCGCCGTTCACCGCGCGCGATTTCGCCCGCGCGATCGCCGGAATCGAATAGCTTCATCCTTCGAGACGCCGCTTGCGCGGCTCCTCAGGATGAGGTCGTGCCACATAAGAGGTCCTCATCCTGAGGAGACCGCGAAGCGGTCGTCTCGAAGGATGGGAGAGACGGAAGAGAGAATGGACAAGACCCAGCCGCATCCGCTGTTCAAGCTTGCGACCGAGCTCGGTCCGCTGCTCGTGTTCTTCTTCGTCAATGCGAAGTTCAACCTGTTCGCCGCGACCGGCGCCTTCATGGTCGCGATCGTCGCGGCGATGGCCGCCTCCTATGTGGTGACGCGCCACATCCCGATCATGGCGATCGTGACGGGCGTGATCGTGCTGGTGTTCGGCACGCTGACCCTGGTGCTGCACGACGAGACCTTCATCAAGGTCAAGCCGACCATCATCTATGGCCTGTTCGCCGCGATCCTCGGCGGCGGCTTGTTGTTCGGCCGCTCCTTCATCGCCGTGATGTTCGACCAGATGTTCAACCTGACGCCGCAGGGCTGGCGCATCCTCACGCTGCGCTGGGCGCTGTTCTTCGCCGGCATGGCGGTGCTGAACGAGATCGTCTGGCGCACCCAGAGCACGGATTTCTGGGTGAACTTCAAGGTGTTCGGCGTCACCCCGATCACGATGATCTTCGCCATCGCCCAGATGCCGCTGACCAAGCGCTACCACCTCGAGCCGGTGTCGCTGGAGACCAGCGAGGCCGAGGCGGGGGACGTGCGGAAGGGATAGCTCTTTCATGTCATTCCGGAGCACGCGAAGCGTGAATCCGGAATCTCGAGATTCCGGGTTCGGCTCTGCGAGCCGCCCCGGAATGACGGTGATTACTTCAGCGCCTTCTCCATCTGCGGCAGCAACACCTTCTGCAGATTGTCCGGCGTGATCGGGCCGACCAGCTTGTAGACGATGGTGCCCTCGCGCCCGACGACGAAGGTTTCGGGCACGCCGTAGACGCCCCATTCGATCGAGGCGCGGCCGTTGGCGTCGACGCCGACGCGGCTGAACGGGTTGCCGTAGCGCCCGAGGAAGCGGCGCGCGTTGTCGGCCGCGTCCTTGTAGTTGATGCCGACGAGCTGGAAGCGCTTGTCTTTGGCGAGTTCGGTCAAGAGCGGTGCTTCGTCATGACAGGGCACGCACCATGACGCCCAGACGTTGACGAGGCTGACCTGGCCCTTGAACGCGGCGGGATCGAGCCCCGGCACCTGTGCGCCGTTGTCCTGCAATCCCTCGAGCTGCGGCAGCGCGGTCTGAGGCGCGGGCCTGCCGATCAGCGCGGAGGGAATCCGCGAGGGATCGCCGCTGCCGAGCCGGAACCAGAACAACAGCGCCAGGGCGATGAAAGCGATCAGCGGCAGCACCATGAGGAAGGTGCGGCGCTGCGGCGCGCCGGAGGTCGATTGATTGCTCATGACGCGTCCATCGCGCTGCGGCCCGAGCGGCGGGTGACGCCGCTACGGTCGAGCTCGCGCAAGCGCTGCGTTTGGCTGCGATAATCGAGTACGATCCAGCCGATCAGGATCGCGATCACGAGGGCCGCAGCGGCATAGGACGTTACGATGAAGGATGCGTAGGGGCCGAGCGACATGATCATGCGGCCCCTGTTGACACGTTTTCTTCACGCGGACCGGTGCCGACTTCGCTCGAAAACGCGACGCGGCTCGCCTGCATCATCTGCAGCGAGCGGACACGGCGGCGCAGGATCTCGTTGCGCATCGCCGCCAGATGCAGCGTGACGAACAGCAGCGTGAAGGCGATCGCCATCACCAAAAGCGGAATCAGGAAGGATTTGTCGAGCGTCGAGCCGCCCATGCGCATCACCGAGGCCGGCTGGTGCAGCGTGTTCCACCAGTCGACCGAGAACTTGATGATCGGCAGGTTGATCGCGCCGACCAGGGTCAGCACCGCGGCGGCGCGCGCCGCGCGCGAGGGATCGTCGACCGCACGCCACAGCGCCATCAGGCCGAGATACATCAGGAACAGGATCAGCACCGAAGTCAGCCGCGCGTCCCATTCCCAATAGGTGCCCCACATCGACCGGCCCCACAGCGAGCCCGTGAGCAGCGCGAGGAAGGTGAAGCTGGCGCCGATGGGAGCCGCCGCTTTTGCGGCGACGTCGGCGAGCGGATGCCGCCAAACCAGCGTGCCCAATGAGGCGATGCTCATCACGCCCCACACGAACATCGACAGCCACGCGTTGGGCACGTGGATGAACATGATTTTGACGGTCGCGCCCTGCTGGTAGTCGTCGGGCGCAAGCGCGGATTGATAGAGGCCGACGGCGAGCAGGATGACGGTCGCGGCCGCAAGCCACGGCAACACCCGCGTTGTCAGCGCGAGGAACCGCGTGGGGTTGGCGAGGTCGATCAGCGTCATGGTATCCTGATAATCACCGGGGGCTGCTCACGCAATCAGCATAAAAGTGGGCAGCGAAAGTTGATCGGGGTCAAGGTCAGTCCAGCCCATGCCGCAGGCTCGCCGCCGCCGCGAAGGGCCCGACCACGAGGCTGACCAGCGACAGCGCGCACAGGATCGAGAACGGCGCCCCGAACGTCATGGGACCGACGATCGCGGCCTGCGAGGCGGCAACGCCGAAGATCAGCACGGGAATCGACAGCGGCAGCACCAGCACCGCCATCAGCAGCCCGCCCCGATGCAGCGTCACCGCCAGCCCGGCGCCGATCATGCCGGTGAAGGTCAGGGCCGGCGTGCCCGCCAAGAGCGTCAGTGCCACCGCGCCGGTTGCGACCATGTCGAGGTTCAGCAACAGGCCGAGCACCGGGGTTGCGACAATCAGCGGCAGGCCGGCGGCCAGCCAATGCGCCAGCGCCTTGGCGGCGCAGGCCAGTTCCAGCGGGGTCCGGCTCATCGTGATCAGGTCGAGCGAGCCGTCCTCGTGGTCGGCCATGAACAGCCGGTCCAGGGTGAGCAGGCTCGCCAGGAGCGCGCCGAGCCAGAGGATCGCCGGTCCCAGCCGCGACAGCAGCGCCAGGTCCGGCCCCACCGCGAACGGCATCAGCACCACCACGGTTAGGAAGAACAGCACGCCGATCAGCGCCCCGCCGCCGACGCGGAGCGCGATTCTGATATCCCGGCGGATCAGGGCGGACAGGGCCGTCATGGGGTGCTCCCTTCGTGCCCCAAAGGCGGTGCGCTCCCTCCCCCGCTTGCGGGGGAGGGTTGGGGAGAGGGTGTCTCGACAACGAAGACTCCCCCAGAGGAGAGATCCCGCACCCGGCGCCATAGCCGATGCAAAGCATCGGCGTTCTTAAGAAACGGCGGCCAAGGGCCGCCTATGCCGACCTCTCCCGCAAGCGGGAGAGGCGAGGGAGCCCGCGGCGACGGCTGCGTCCCGGGTGCGAGAGCTTCGCCTGGCCGCTTGGAAAGCTGAGGGTCCGCCATCTTCACGCCGCACCCCCGATCCGCAGCTCCCGCGAATCGATCCCGAGCGGCGCGTGGGTGGCGGCGATGATCATGCCCCCGCGGGCCAGGTGCTCGCGCATCAGGCCGCCGAACATGTCCTGGCCGGCTACGTCCAGTGCGGTGGTCGGCTCGTCCAGCAGCCAGATCCGGCGCCTGATAGTGAGCAGCCGGGCCAGCGAGAGCCGGCGGCGCTGGCCGGCGGACAGGAAGGCCGCGGGCAGATGGGTGGCGTGGTCGAGGCCGACGGCCTTGAGGCTCGCGGCGGCGTCAGAACGCTCGCCGCCGAGAAAATCGGCCCAGAATGCCAGATTTTCCTTAACGCTCAGCGCCGGCTTCAGGGCGTCGCGATGGCCGAGATAGTGGCATTGCTCGGGCAGCGTCATTTCGGTGTCGCCCCCGTCCAGTACGATCGTCCCGCCGGCGGGAATGAGCAGGCCCGCGATCAGCCGCAGCAGTGACGTCTTGCCCGACCCGTTGCGACCCGTCACCGCCACCGCCTCGCCGGAGGCCGCCTCGAAATCGAGCCCGGAAAACACCTCGCGCCCGCCGCGCACGCAGGCGACCCCGCGTCCGGACAGCTGCATCTTGCCTTGGTCCAATCCGCTCAAAGCCAGGCCTCAGGAAATCTTGGGGTAGCGCATGGGAATTTTTGGCTCAGCAATTGCTGCGGCACGATTGTGGCTGTGGCGGCGCGGTTAGAAAGCTTCTATAAGCCCGGAACTACTTGATGCAGCAACTCAACCTGCCCCTGCAAGCGACCCAGCCTGCTACGCTGACGGTGTTAAAATACCCTGCCGGGTATAACTAACAATTGGGATTTCCTACATGACCTCGCTCGACAGCTTCAAATGCAAAAAGACCCTCAAGGTCGGCGCCAAGACCTATGTCTATTACAGCCTGCCCACGGCCGAGAAGAATGGTCTGAAGGGAATTTCGAAACTCCCCTATTCGATGAAGGTCCTGCTCGAGAACCTCCTGCGCAACGAGGACGGCCGCTCGGTCAAGAAGGAGGACATCGTCGCGGTGTCGAAATGGCTGCGCAAGAAGTCGCTGGAGCATGAGATCGCGTTCCGCCCGGCCCGCGTGCTGATGCAGGATTTTACGGGCGTTCCGGCCGTGGTCGATCTGGCCGCAATGCGCAATGCCATGCAGAAGCTCGGCGGTGACGCCGAGAAGATCAATCCGCTGGTGCCGGTCGATCTCGTCATCGACCACTCCGTGATCGTGAACTTCTTCGGCGACAACAAGGCCTTCGGCAAGAACGTCGCCGAGGAATACAAGCAGAACCAGGAGCGCTACGAGTTCCTGAAGTGGGGCCAGAAGGCGTTCTCGAACTTCTCCGTCGTGCCGCCCGGCACCGGCATCTGCCACCAGGTCAATCTCGAATATCTCTCCCAGACGGTCTGGACCAAGAAGGAGAAGATGACGGTCGGCAAGAAGACCGGCACCTTCGAGGTCGCCTATCCCGATTCGCTGGTCGGCACTGACTCCCACACCACCATGGTCAACGGTCTCGCCGTGCTCGGCTGGGGCGTCGGCGGCATCGAGGCGGAAGCCTGCATGCTCGGCCAGCCGCTGTCGATGCTGCTGCCCAACGTCGTCGGCTTCAAGCTGAAGGGCGCGATGAAGGAAGGCGTCACCGCGACCGACCTCGTGCTGACCGTCACGCAGATGCTGCGCAAGCTCGGTGTCGTCGGCAAGTTCGTCGAATTCTTCGGCCCGGGCCTCGACAACCTCTCCGTCGCGGACAAGGCCACGATCGCCAACATGGCGCCCGAATACGGCGCGACCTGCGGCTTCTTCCCCGTTGACGCTGCCGCGATCGATTACCTCAAGACCTCCGGCCGTGCGGCGCCGCGCGTCGCGCTGGTGCAGGCCTATGCCAAGGCGCAAGGCCTGTTCCGCACCGCCAAGTCGGCGGATCCGGTGTTCACGGAAACGCTGACGCTCGACCTTGCCGACGTCGTGCCGTCGATGGCCGGTCCGAAGCGTCCCGAAGGCCGCATCGCGCTGCCGTCGGTCGCCGAAGGTTTCTCGGTTGCGCTCGGCACCGAGTACAAGAAAGCCGAGGAGCCGAAGAAGCGCTTTGCCGTCGAAGGCAAGAATTTTGAGATCGGCCATGGCGACGTCGTGATCGCCGCGATCACCTCCTGCACCAACACCTCGAACCCGAGCGTGCTGATCGGCGCGGGCCTCTTGGCGCGCAACGCCGCTGCGAAGGGCCTCAAGGCAAAACCGTGGGTGAAGACCTCGCTCGCCCCGGGCAGCCAGGTGGTCGCGGGCTATCTCGCCGATTCCGGTCTCCAGGCCGATCTCGACAAGGTCGGCTTCAACCTGGTTGGTTTCGGCTGCACCACCTGCATCGGCAATTCCGGTCCGCTGCCGGAGGAGATCTCGAAGTCGATCAACGACAACGGCATCGTCGCCGCGGCCGTGCTCTCCGGCAACCGCAACTTCGAAGGCCGCGTCTCGCCGGACGTGCAGGCGAACTATCTGGCCTCGCCGCCGCTCGTCGTCGCCCACGCGCTCGCGGGCAGCGTGACGAAGAATCTCGCCGTCGAGCCGATCGGCGAGGGCAAGGACGGCAAGCCGGTCTACCTCAAGGACATCTGGCCGACGACGAAGGAGATCAACGCCTTCATGAAGAAGTTCGTGACTGCGTCGATCTTCAAGAAGAAGTATGCCGACGTGTTCAAGGGCGACACCAACTGGCGCAAGATCAAGACCGTCGAGAGCGAGACCTATCGCTGGAACATGTCTTCGACCTATGTGCAGAACCCGCCCTATTTCGAAGGCATGAAGAAGGAGCCGGAGCCGGTCACCGACATCGTCGAGGCGCGCATCCTCGCCATGTTCGGCGACAAGATCACCACCGACCACATCTCGCCGGCCGGTTCGATCAAGCTCACCTCGCCCGCGGGCAAGTATCTCAGCGAGCACCAGGTGCGCCCCGCCGACTTCAATCAGTACGGCACGCGTCGCGGCAACCATGAAGTGATGATGCGCGGCACCTTCGCCAACATCCGCATCAAGAACTTCATGCTGAAGGGCGCGGACGGCAACATCCCCGAGGGCGGTCTCACCAAGCACTGGCCCGACGGCGAGCAGATGTCGATCTACGACGCCGCGATGAAGTACCAGCAGGAGCAGGTGCCGCTGGTGGTGTTCGCCGGCGCCGAATACGGCAACGGCTCCTCGCGCGACTGGGCCGCGAAGGGCACGCGTCTGCTCGGCGTGCGCGCCGTGATCTGCCAGAGCTTCGAGCGCATCCATCGCTCCAACCTGGTCGGCATGGGCGTGCTGCCGCTGACCTTCGAGGACGGCACCTCCTGGTCGTCGCTGGGCCTCAAAGGCGACGAGAAGGTCACGCTGCGCGGCCTCGTCGGCGATCTGAAGCCGCGTCAGAAGCTGACCGCGGAGATCGTCTCCGGCGACGGTTCGTTGCAGCGCGTTTCGCTGCTCTGCCGCATCGATACGCTGGACGAGCTCGACTACTACCGGAACGGCGGCATTCTGCACTATGTGCTGCGCAAGCTCGCGGCCTAAGCGCGAATTTGTGAACGGTGGCTCACTGCGACGTGAGTAGAAGGTTAAACGAAGGCGGCCTATCACAAGGCCGCCTTCGCGCGTTTGCGGCATGCTTTGGATGGGCCCATCCGGCGGAAACTCGGCTTTGCACGGTTTCCTGGATGGTTGAGCAGGCCGCGCCCCGTAAGACTACGGTGACCATCAATCGATAAGATTCCCCCTCCCACGAGCTTTGGTGTGCGGCGTTCGACATGACAACAATGACGGCTTCTCCCCTGATTTCACGTTGGTCCGGTGCCCTCTGGTCGGGAGCACTCGGCATCTGTGCGATCGTCGCCGTCATCCGTCCCGCCCACGCCGATCCCCGCGCCGTTGTCGAATTGTTTACCTCGCAGGGCTGCTCGTCCTGCCCGCCCGCCGACAAGATCATCGGCGATCTCTCCAGCGATCCCTCGATCATCGCGCTGAGCATGCCGATCGACTATTGGGACTATCTCGGCTGGAAGGACACGCTGGCGGATTCGCGTTTCTCTGCACGGCAGCGTGCCTATTCACGCATGCGCGGCGACCGCGAGGTCTACACGCCGCAGGTCGTGGTGAATGGCTCGACGCATGTCATCGGCAGCGATCGCGCCGGCATCGAAAGCGCGATCGGCAAGACCGACAAGGGCACCGGCGTGATGAGCGTGCCGGTGACGATGTCGCTCTCGGGCAAGCAGATTAACGTGTCGGTGGCCGCGAGCAAGGAGCCGGCGGTCTCGCACGGCGAGGTCTGGATCTGCTCGATCGCCAAGTCGGTGCCGATCTCGATCGCCAAGGGCGAAAATCGCGGACAGCAGATCACCTATCACAACGTGGTGCGCAACCTGCTCAAGGTCGGCGACTGGACCGGCCGTCCGGAAAGCTGGACGGTGCCGCTGGAGAACCTCACGCGCGACGGCGTCGACGGCGCGGTGGTCTATGTCCAGGACGGCAGCCGCGAGAAGCCGGGCCCGATGCTCGGCGCGGCGTACACCTCGCTGCACTGATTCGAATTTCTCTTGAGCGTCGCACTCTGCTCTCAACCCTCATGGTGAGGAGCGCGCCCTTGCGCGCGTCTCGAACCATGTAAGGCCCCGCTGATGCAGCGTGGCCTCGCATCCTTCGAGATGCCGCGCGAAGAGCGCGGCCCTCAGGATGAGGGGAGAGAGTTTGCGCAGCGGTGGCGGGGAAGGTTTGTCGCGGCCGGAAACATCCCGACACAAACAAAAAAGGACCAACTCGCGTTGGCCCTCCTTGTCGCGCGTACAGACCCGATCCTGTTCGACCCCGGGGGGCTGGGGGCTGAGGAATCCGGAACCGAAAGGACCGGGTCAACGCACACCCGTCTTTTCGCAATGCAGGGCGGCAGGCGCTTGGCGGAAAAGCGGCGAGACTAAGATTCTTGCGCACGATCCCGTGACGGTTCGTCGCGACAGAGTTCCACCCCTGCGTGTGGTCTGGTTCGCATCCGATTCCATCGGTTGAGCCGTTCGGCTCTTGGGCCTCTTTTCCGGGTTCCATCGAGAGGCCTTGCGGAGAACAGCGGTTGGCGCAATCATGCAACTGTCATGATCCGCGGGTTCCGGGGACGGTTTTCGCGGACGCGGTCATGTTGTGCGATGAGGAGGCGCTTCCCATGAGCCTGATGCCGGAGGATGCCGATCCGAGCGGGCAGCGCGCGGCGGTGCGCCCCGCCGCTGCGAACGCGCAGTCGAACCGGGTGACCTTCAACCGGCTCGAGCTGCATCGTATTCTCAATCTCTACGGCCGCATGGTTGCCGACGGCGAGTGGCGTGACTACGCCATCGACTTTCTCAGGGATCGCGCGGTGTTCTCGGTCTATCGCCGCGCCTCGGAAGTGCCGATCTATCGCATCGAGAAGGATCCGCGCCTCGCGCGCAAGCAGGGCATGTACAGCGTGATCTCGGCGACGGGTTTGATCCTGCGCCGCGGCCACGAGCTCGAGCGCGTGCTGCTGGTGATCGATCGCAAGCTGGCTGTGGTGTAGCAGCACGAACGGTGCCGTAGGGTGGGCAAAGGCGCAAAGCGCCGTGCCCACCATTCATTCCCCAATCGCCGAGCAACATGGTGGGCACGCTATTGCTTTGCCCACCCTACGAGACCGAGCTATTTGGCTGGCACCGTGCGCGCGCCCTCGCCGAGGTCGCGCTGCATCATCACCGTATCCAGCCAGCGGCCGAATTTCAGCCCGACATTGGGATGCGTACCGATCATCTTGAAGCCGCCCTTGGTGTGCACGCCGATCGAGCCGGCATTGGCGGAATCGCCGATGACAGCGATCATCTGGCGGAAACCGCGCGCCTCGCATTCGGTGATCAGCCGCTCCAGCAGCTTTGAGCCGACGCCACGGCGGTGGAAGGACGGGTCGAGATAGATCGAGTTCTCCACCGTGAAGCGGTAGGCCGGCCGCGGCCGGTAGGCCCCGGCATAGGCGTATCCGGCGACGCGCCCGTCGAGGATCGCGACGAAATAGGGATAGCCGCCGTCGACCAGCGCGCGGTAGCGGCGCGTCATCTCGGCAAGGTCGGGCGGGTCCAGCTCGAACGTCGCCGTGCCCTCGCGGACGGCCTGCTGGTAGATGGCGGTGATGGCGGGAAGGTCGGCCTCGGTTGTGGGCCTGATTTCAGGTGCGGACATGAGGGGAAGATTAGAGGCTTCCCGCGGGCGCTGGAAGGGGCCTGGGTGCATCCCACATCCTCCGTCATTGCGGGCGGAGCGACCTCCATCTCCTCCGCTGTCATTCCCCGCGAAGGCGGGGAATCCAGTACGCTGCGGCCTCTCGATTCAATCACCGGCGTCACGGAGTACTGGATCGCCCGCCCCAGTGCGCAATTGCGCACAAGGCGGGCGATGACACCGAGTATGTGGCTGCCACCGAGGCCCAAAAACAAAAACCCCGGCCTCTCGGCCGGGGTTCGTGTCGTTCGCTCGGGTCTATCGCTTAGTCGCGCTGGCCGAGGAGCTGCAGGAGCAGCGTGAACAGGTTGATGAAGTTCAGGTACAGCGACAGCGCGCCGGTGATGGCCGCACGCTCTGCGATCTCACCGCCGGCCGAAGCGTAGCCGTAGATGTAGTCGTTCTTCAGCCGCTGCGTATCCCAGGCGGTGAGGCCCGCGAACACCAGCACGCCGACCACCGACACGATGAACTGCAGCATCGAGCTCGCCAGGAACAGGTTCACCAGGCTTGCGATGATGATGCCGATCAGGCCCATGAACAGGAACGAGCCCATGCCGGTCAGATCACGCTTGGTGGTGTAGCCGTAGAGGCTGAGCGCACCGAAGGTCGCCGCGGTGATGAAGAACACCCGCACGATCGAGGTGTGCGTGAACACCAGGAAGATCGACGACAGCGAGATGCCCATCAGCGCCGAGAACACCCAGAACAGGATCTGGGCGGTCGAGGGGGCGAGGCGGTTGATGCCCGCCGAGATCACGAACACCATCGCGAGCGGCGCGAGCATGAACAGCCACTTCAGGGGGCTGACGAACATCGCGTAGCCGAACGGCGTCAGGAACAGCTTGCCGACGCGGACGGCGTCCGCCGTCGGAACGTCGGTCACGGCGGCCATGTAGACGCCGAGCGCGGCAAGGCCCGTGATGGCGAGGCCAATGCTCATGTAGTTGTAGATGCGCAGCATGTATGCGCGCAGGCCGGCATCGACCGTCGCGGCGTCTACACGCCCGGCGGCCCTGCCGAAAGGAGAAGCGTAGTTACGGTCTAGGTCCGACATGGTCGAATTCCCGTTGGTTGGCCGGTCCGGCATGAGGGTCGCCATGCCTCCGGTTCGTCAAACTCTATCTCGGATACCGCTGCCTGCCGACTAAATTTTGGCTAACAATCGGGGCTCCGAACCCATTCGATATGTGGGAAACTAACACATTCGCTGCAACCGTCCACGCGCGGCTGAATGTCGCCCTTGGCTACAATCCAGACGGGCGGACCGTGGTTAATCGCAGGAATCGTGCGATTTCGCTACCGCGCGGCTGCCCGCTACCATTTGTCACAAATTCCGCAACACCGTGGCGGGCTTTTTGTTCAACGCCAGCAGCGTGCCGGCGAGCCCGAGCCCGACCGTGACGATCAGCGCGGCCGCCACCACGCCGGCCGCGCTGCCGGCCTGCCAGACAAAGCTGAGCGTCATCAGCCGCGTCACGATCATCCAGGCCGCGATGCTGCCGGCGATCACGCCGAACACGGCAGTGGCAAGCCCGATCAGGAGGTATTCGAGCGCATAGGCGCCGAGCAGCCGCAGCCGCGTCGCGCCCAGGGTCTTCAGGATCACCGCATCGTAGACCCGGTGACGATGGCCGGCGGCGAGCGCCCCGCCCAGCACCAGGATTGCCGAGATCAGGGTCACGGCGCTGGCGCCGCGGATCGCCAGCGCCAGATTGGTCACGACCGAGCCGACCGTCTCCATCACCTCGCGCACGCGCACGCTCGTCACCATCGGGTAGGCGTCGGCCACCTGCTTGATGATCTTGCCGTCGCCTGCGGCATCGCCGCCCGTTTCCGTCAGCGTCGCGATGTGGGTGTGGGGCGCGCCCCTGAAGGCGTTGGGCGAGAACACCAGGACGAAATTGATGCCCATGCCCTGCCAGTCGATGTTGCGCAGATTGCTGATCTTCGCCGGGATGTCGCGGCCGAGCACGTTGACCACCACCTCGTCGCCGAGCTTGAGGCCGAGCCCGTCGGCGATCTTCTTCTCCATCGAGACCAGCGGCGGGCCCGAATAGTCCGCGCTCCACCACTCGCCCTCGACCACCTTGGACCCCTTCGGCAGCTCGGCGGTATAGGTCAGGCCGCGGTCGCTCTGCAGCACCCATTCGGAATCCGTGGTGGGCTTGAGCTCCTCGGCGCGCACCCCGCGCGCGGCGACGATGCGCCCGCGCAGCATCGGCACGTCCTCGACCTTCGCGCCCGGCGCGATCTGGCGCAGATAGAAGTCGAACTGCTCGGCCTGCGTGCTCGGGATGTCGATGAAGAAGAAGGACGGTGCGCGGTCGGGCAGCGCCGCGAGGAACTGCCGGCGCAGATTGCCGTCGATCTGGGTGATGGTGACGAGCACGGCGAGCCCGAGGCCCAGCGACAGCACGACGGACGGCGTCAGCGCGCCCGGCCGGTGGATGTTGGCGATCGCAAGCCGCAGCATCGGCTGCCGCGTCCGCGGCAGCCGCCGCGCGATTGTCATCAGCAGGGCGGCGATGCCGCGCAGCAGGGCGAACACGACGACGGAGGAGGCCACGAATACGGCGGCAATGCGCTTGTCGAACGACAGCCCGATCACAACCGCGACGAGCAGGGCGATCACGACGCCCATGAACACGAGATAGCCCAGGCGCGGCCGGTGCCATTCGGAGCTGATGGTGTCGCGGAACAGCGCCGCCACCGGCACGTCGTGCACACGCCCGAGCGGCCACAGGCCGAAGGCGAGCGCGGTCAGCAGGCCGTAGACGAAGGACAGCGCGAGCTCGTCGGCATGCACGGCCGGAACCACCGGCAGCGGCAGCAGCTTGCCGAACAGCCCGACGATGGCGAAGGGCATCGCGGCGCCGAGCGCAAGGCCGATCACCGACCCGATCGCGGCCAGCAGGATCACCTGCGCCAGATAGATGCCGAACACGTCCCGGCCGGTGGCGCCGACAGCCTTGAAGGCCGCGATCACCTCGAGCTTGCGGTCGATATGGCTCTTCACCGCGTTGGCGACGCCGACGCCGCCGACCAGCAGAGCGGCGAGGCCGACCAGTGTCAGGAATTGCGTGAAGCGGCTGATGTTGCGCTCCAGCTGCGGCGAGGCATTGGAGCGGCTGCGGATCTCCCAGCCGGCCTGCGGCGCGGCGCTCCGCGCATCCGCGATGAAGGCCTCGGTGGCGCGCTCGCTGTTGGCTGTGTCGGGCAGCTTCACCCGATAGACCCAGCGCACCAGACTGCCGGGCTGGATCAGCCCGGTGGCGCGCAGGCCGGCCTCGCTGATCAAAAAGCGCGGGCCGAAGCCGATGCCGCCGGCGAGCTTGTCGGGCTCGGCCTCGACGGTCGAGCGGATCTGGAAGGTCGCAGATCCAATGGTGACGCGGTCGCCGGCCTTCAGCGAAAGCCGCGCCAGCAGTGTCGGATCGGCGGCGGCGCCGAACGCGCCGTCGCGTTCTGCAAGGATGTCGGACATCGGCAGCGGCGGTGCCAGCGTCAATTGGCCGAGCATCGGATAGGTGCCATCGACCGCCTTCATCTCGACCAGCGCAAGCTTGCCGTCGGCCGAGCGCGCCATGCCGCGCAGGGTCGCGGCGGTCGAGACCGTGCCGCGCGAGCGCAGGAACGCGACCTCCTCGGGCTTGGCTTCGCGCTGGAACAGCACGAAGGAGACGTCGCCGCCGAGCAGCGTGCGGCCTTCGCGGGCGAGCCCGTCGGACAGGCTCGCCGAGACCGAGCCAACGCCGGCGATCGCCATCACGCCGAGCGCGATGCAGGCGATGAAGACGTAGAAGCCGCGCAGGCCGCCGCGCAATTCGCGCAGCGCATAGCGCAGCGACAGCGCGACGGCGTTCGGCTTCGCGAACGGTTCGGCAGCAGCGCTCATGCCGGCGCAGTCTGCGTGTCGATGCGCCCGGAGCGCAGGCGGATGACGCGATCGCAGCGATGCGCCAGCGAGGAATCGTGCGTCACCAGCACCAAGGTCATGCCGCGCTCGGCATGCTTGGTGAAGAGCAGGTCGACGATCTGCTTTCCGGTGGCTTCGTCGAGATTGCCGGTCGGCTCGTCGGCGACGAGGATGGCGGGATCGGGCGCCAGCGCACGGGCCAGCGCAACGCGCTGCTGCTCGCCGCCGGAGAGCTGCGTCGGATAATGATGCAGGCGATCGCCGAGGCCGACCGATTGCAGCTCCTCCGCCGCGCGCTTTGCGGCGTCGGGATTGCCCGCGAGCTCGAGCGGCACGGCGACGTTCTCCAGCGCCGTCATGGTCGGGATCAGATGGAAGGACTGGAAGACGATGCCGACCTGGCGGCCGCGGAAGCGGGCCAGCGCGTCCTCGTCGAGGGCATTGAAAGGCGTGCCATTGACCACCACCTCTCCGCTATCAGGACGCTCCAGCCCCGCCATCACCATCAGCAGCGTGGATTTGCCCGAACCTGACGGGCCGATCAGGCCGATCGTCTCGCCCGGGGCGACGCGCAGACTGATGTCCTTGAGGATGTGAACGCGTGCCGCGCCCGTGCCCAATGAGAGATTGACGTTGGAGATGGCGATGGTGTCCATCGCGGTCGTGGCAAGCGAAGAGGAATAGGTGTCCATGGTCCGGTCATATGGCAACTCCGATAGCGCGGTCGAGAGGCGTTACGGATTGTTCATGCACATAGCCGTGTTGATGTTCGCCTTGATGACGATTGCGAACCCGGCCTGGGCGGACGCGACAAAACCGGTCAAGCTTGTCGTTCTCGGCGATTCCTTGAGCGCCGGCCTCGGCCTCCCGGCCCAGGAGGCATTCCCCCAAAAGCTCCAAAAAGCCTTGCAAGCCAAAGGCATAGCGGTCGACATGACCAATGCCGGGGTGTCCGGCGACACCACCTCCGGCGGCCGCGACCGGCTCGACTGGTCCGTGCCGGACGGAACCGATGGCGTGATCGTCGAGCTCGGCGCCAACGACGCGCTGCGCGGCATCGACCCCGTCCTGACGCGCGCGGCGCTCACCGACATCGTTCAGCGCCTGAAGGCGCGCAAGATTCCAGTCATGCTGTGCGGCATGCTGGCACCGCCGAATTACGGCGCCGAATATGCGGCGCGCTTCAATTCGATTTATCCGGATCTGGCGAAACAATTCGGCCTGCCGCTCTATCCGTTCTTCCTCGAGGGCGTCGCGGCCGACGCCAAGCTCAACCAGGCCGACGGCATCCACCCGACCGCGGCGGGCGTCGACATCATCGTCGGCAACATCATGCCCACGGTGGAGGCATTCCTTGGCACGATAGCTGAGCAACGGCGTTGAAAAGCAGGCAACGCTAACCCTAATTCCCAGGGTTTTCCCGGGGTGGCCCGCGCGATGCTTCGCAGAGTCACACAACTGCGATAGGAATCAGGGTACCGGTGATTCGTCGCCGGCTCTAATTTGGATATGGTCCTCGTTCGAGGGCCGTACCCAAGCATCGGGAGTGCGAAACGATGCCGCGTTTGTTCACTGGTCTGGAAATTCCGGCCGAGATCGGCCAGTCGCTTTCCAACTTGCGGGGCGGCCTTCCCGGCGCCCGGTGGATCGATCCCGAAAATTATCACGTCACCCTGCGCTTCATCGGCGATATCGACGGCGTCTCCGCCAACGAGATCGCCTCGATGCTGTTTCGCGTCGACCGCAAGCCGTTCGAGGTGAAGGTGCAGGGCTTGCAAAGCTTCGGCGGCCGCAAGCCGCGCGCGGTGGTCGCAACGATCGCACCGAGCAGGCCGCTGATGGAATTGCAGGCCGAGCTCGAGCGCATGATGCAGCGGATCGGTCTCGATCCGGAGGGACGCAAATTCATCCCGCACGTCACGCTGGCCCGGCTGCACGACGCCTCCGACCGCGACGTCGCCGACTATCTCTCACTGCGCGGCTACTTCCCGAGCAAGGCCTTCATGGCCGAACGCTTCGTGCTGTTCTCCTCGCGTGCATCGACGGGTGGCGGGCCATACATCGTCGAGGATGCCTACGAGCTGTGTGAGTAGCAGAGCCCGCAAGACGATAGGTCCATTTGGCGCATAGACGCGCAGCGTCTATCGCGGTCAGAGTGGCAATCCGTGTTTGTCATAGACAACAATTTCGTCTGCTGTCTGGTCTGCGACCACAGGCAGTTCGCTCCAGCGCCGGCGGATAGCGGCCATATCGTCCAAGAGAGCAGCCTTGCGGTGCTGATTGTCGATCCGGCTAAGCCGCTCCTCGATGGCTCGCTTCGTTGCGACCACAACTGTCTCGCCGGTAAGTTGCGCCAGCGTCCACGCGAGATGCTCGGTCTCGGGATCCTCGATACTAAGAGCCATGTCAGGAACCTCAAAGTAGCCGCTTAACTCTCTGATATTTCGATCATCCGCCCGCATCCACATAGATGAGGGTAAGCGCATACGCCCCTTGCGCCAATACGGAGTTGCAATTTCCGCCCATCTCTGGCGGTAAGGGGCCATGCTCTCCACCCAAAATTCCTCATTCCGCGAAGCATACCAGGCCGAGATCGCGTCTGGCGCAATCGAGCCGGATGCAGCGCAGGCCGAGGTCGCCGAAGCCTATGCGGCGCTCGACCAGCGGCTCGCAAGCTACAAGCCCGCGCGCAAGCAGGGCCTGCTCAGCCGCCTGTTCAGCAGCAGCGACAAGGACGATGCGCCGCGCGGGCTCTACATTCACGGCGAGGTCGGCCGCGGCAAGACCATGCTGATGGATCTGTTCTTCCAGCACTCCTCGGTCGAGCACAAGCGCCGCGCGCATTTCCATGAATTCATGGCGGATGTGCATGAGCGCATCTACGACTATCGCCAGAGCATCGCGCGCGGCGAGATCGCCGACGCCGACGTCATCGCGCTGACCGCGACCGCGATCTTCGAGGAGAGCTGGCTGCTCTGCTTCGACGAATTCCACGTCACCGACATCGCCGACGCGATGATCCTCGGACGCCTGTTCGCGAAATTGTTCGAGTTCGGCACCGTCGTGGTCGCGACCTCCAACGTCGCGCCCGACGATCTCTACAAGGGCGGCCTCAACCGCTCGCTGTTCCTGCCCTTCATCAAGCAGATCACCGATCACATGGACGTCGCGCGGCTCGACGCGCGCACCGACTTCCGGCTGGAGAAGCTGCAGGGCGTGCCGATGTGGCTGACGCCGGCCGATGGCGATGCGGATGCCGCGCTCGACCGTGCCTGGTCGAAGATGTCGGGCGGGGCCAAATGCAGGTCGCGCGACATCTCGATCAAGGGCCGCATCCTGCACGTGCCGTGCTCGGCCCACGGCGTGGCGCGGTTCTCGTTTGCCGATCTCTGCGAGAAGCCGCTCGGTGCATCCGACTACCTCAGGCTGGCGCACGACTATCACACCATCCTGGTCGACCATATTCCAGTGATGGACTTCTCCCAGCGCAACGCCGCCAAGCGCTTCATCACGCTGATCGACACGCTCTATGACAATGCCGTGAAGCTGATGGCCTCGGCGGACGCCAACCCGATCTCGCTCTACCTCGCCACCGAGGGCAACGAGGCCATGGAGTTCAAGCGGACGGCGTCACGCCTGATCGAAATGAGCTCGGAATCCTATCTGGCGCTGCCTCACGGCCGCAAGGATTCCACCGCGAGCGGCTCCACCAAGGGCCTGGTGGAGACTTAAGTCCTACTCCGCCCGTCATTCCGGGGCGCGCGGAGCGCGAGCCCGGAATCCATACTCCCGATGGTGGTTATGGATTCCGGGCTCGCGACTTCGTCGCGCCCCGGAATGACGGCTTGGGTATGCTGGCCGGGTTCTCAGCAAGCCCGACAAATGGGCATCCGCCGACTTGAACGCGGGAAGCGAAAGGGATAACCACCCATCAGTTTTCCCTCCTTCGGATGTCTAAAGGACAGGTTCACATGGCGCGCGACAAGATTGCTTTGATTGGCTCCGGTCAGATCGGCGGAACGCTGGCTCACCTCATCGGCCTGAAAGAACTGGGCGACGTCGTGATGTTCGACATCGCCGAGGGCGTGCCGCAGGGCAAGGCGCTCGACATCGCGCAGTCCTCGCCGGTCGACGGCTTCGACGCCCACTACACCGGCGCGAACTCCTACGAGGCGCTCGACAACGCCAAGGTCTGCATCGTCACCGCCGGCGTGCCGCGCAAGCCCGGCATGAGCCGCGACGACCTCCTCTCCATCAACCTCAAGGTCATGGAGCAGGTCGGTGCCGGCATCAAGAAGTACGCCCCCGACGCCTTCGTCATCTGCATCACCAACCCGCTCGACGCGATGGTCTGGGCGCTGCAGAAGGCCTCGGGCCTGCCGCACAAGAAGGTCGTCGGCATGGCCGGCGTGCTGGATTCGGCGCGCTTCCGCTACTTCCTGGCCGATGAATTCAACGTCTCCGTTGAAGACGTCACCGCCTTCGTGCTCGGCGGCCACGGCGACACCATGGTGCCGCTGGTGAAGTACTCCACCGTCGCCGGCATCCCGCTGCCCGACCTCGTCAAGATGGGCTGGACCTCGCAGGCGCGCCTCGACGAGATCGTCGACCGCACCCGCAACGGCGGCGCCGAGATCGTCAATTTGCTCAAGACCGGCTCGGCCTTCTACGCCCCGGCCGCGTCCGCGATCGCGATGGCCGAGAGCTATCTGCGTGACAAGAAGCGCGTGCTGCCCTCGGCCGCCTACCTGAACGGCGAGTATGGCGTGAAGGACATGTATGTCGGCGTTCCCGTCGTGATCGGCTCCAAGGGCGTCGAGCGCGTCGTCGAGATCGAGCTCGCCGGCAAGGACCGCGAAGCCTTCGACAAGTCGGTCGGCGCCGTACAGGGCCTGGTCGACGCCTGCAAGAAGATCGCACCCGATCTTCTCGGCCGCTAAGGCGCCAACAATACCCCGCCGAAGATCGAAAAACCGGTCTTCGGCGGTTTCACTTCCGGGGCCCCGCTGCCGGGGCGGGGTTCCGGTTCAGCAGTCCAGAGATCTCGAAGTCAAAGAATCCGGGTTGCAGTTCCTGTGGTATATGGTATGCCAGCCACAAGACTGAGGTGGGCCCAAGAGGTCACCGCCCGCGGGTTCAGGGAGCGACCATATGAATATCCATGAATATCAGGCCAAAGCGCTGCTGGGTGAGTTCGGCGTGCCGATCTCCAAGGGCGTCCCGGTCCTCAAGGCCACTGATGCGGAAGCCGCCGCCAAGGCGCTGCCGGGTCCGGTCTATGTGGTGAAGAGCCAGATCCACGCTGGCGGCCGCGGCAAGGGCAAGTTCAAGGAAGCCTCGGCCGGCGACAAGGGCGGTGTCCGCATCGCCAAGTCGGCCGCGGAAGTCTCCGAGTTCGCCAAGCAGATGCTGGGCGCGACGCTGGTGACCGTGCAGACCGGCCCGGCCGGCAAGCAGGTCAACCGCCTCTACATCGAGGACGGCTCGGACATCGACAAGGAGTTCTATCTCTCGATCCTGGTCGATCGCGAGACCTCGCGCGTCTCCTTCGTCGTCTCGACCGAGGGCGGCGTCAACATCGAGGACGTCGCGCACAACACGCCTGAGAAGATCGTGACCTTCTCGGTCGATCCCGCCACCGGCGTCATGGGCCATCACGGCCGCACGGTTGCGAACGCGCTGAAGCTCTCCGGTGATCTCGCCAAGCAGGCCGAGAAGCTCACCGCGCAGCTCTACGCCGCCTTCGTCGCCAAGGACATGTCGATGCTGGAGATCAACCCGCTGGTCGTGACCAAGCAGGGCCAGCTCCGCGTGCTCGACGCCAAGGTGTCGTTCGACGACAACGCGTTGTTCCGTCATCCCGAGGTGCTCGCGCTGCGCGACGAGACCGAGGAAGACGCCAAGGAGATCGAGGCGTCCAAGTACGACCTCAACTACGTCACGCTCGACGGCAACATCGGCTGCATGGTCAACGGCGCCGGTCTTGCCATGGCGACGATGGACATCATCAAGCTCTACGGCATGGCGCCGGCGAACTTCCTCGACGTCGGCGGCAGCGCCAGCAAGGAGAAGGTCGCGGCCGCGTTCAAGATCATCACTGCCGATCCCAACGTGAAGGGCATCCTGGTCAACATCTTCGGCGGCATCATGAAGTGCGACGTGATCGCCGAGGGCGTCACGGCTGCGGTCCGTGAAGTCGGCCTCAGCGTGCCGCTGGTGGTCCGCCTCGAAGGCACCAATGTCGAGCTCGGCAAGAAGATCATCCGTGAATCCGGACTGAACGTGGTGCCGGCCGACAATCTCGACGACGCCGCGCAGAAGATCGTGAAGGCCGTCAAGGGAGGCTAAGGCCATGACCCAGGACCATCTCGCCGCATCATCTCCGCTCCCCGAGCACACGCGCCTCGCCGTGTTCGCCGGCGAATGGGATGGTGAGGAGATGGTCTTCCCGTCGCGCTGGAACGCGGGCGGGCCGGCCACCTCTCACGTCGTCGCGCGCATGGACCTCAATGGATTCTATCTGATCCAGGATGCGGTCCAGATGCGCGACGGCAAGCAGAGCTTCGCCACCCACGGCCTCTTCACCTTCGACCGCGACGACCGGACCTACAAATTGTTCTGGTACGACTCGCTCGGTTACACGCCGCCCTCGCCCGCCTCCGGCGGGTGGGTCGGCAAGACTCTGACGCTGGTGCGCGGCTCGCTCCGCGGCAATGCGCGCCATGTCTACGAAATCATCAATGAGGATTCCTACTCGTTGAAGATCCAGTTCTCGCCGGACGCGGAAGGCTGGGCTGACGTCCTTACCGGCGTCTACCGCCGCATCCACTGACCCCTTCACTCTGTTAGTTTCGCGAAAGCAGACCTCATGTCCATCCTGATCGACAAGAACACCAAGGTCATCTGCCAGGGCTTCACCGGCAAGAACGGCACCTTCCATTCGGAGGCCGCGATGGCCTACGGCACCAAGATGGTCGGTGGCACCTCGCCGGGCAAAGGCGGCTCGACGCATCTGGGCCTGCCGGTGTTCGACACCGTGCGCGATGCGCGTGAGAGGACCGGCGCCGATGCGTCGGTGATCTACGTGCCGCCGCCGGGCGCGGCGGATGCGATCTGCGAAGCCATCGACGCCGAGATCCCGCTGATCGTCTGCATCACCGAAGGCATTCCGGTCGTGGACATGGTCCGCGTGAAGCGTTCGCTGGCCGGCTCCAAGTCGCGCCTGATCGGGCCGAACTGCCCGGGCGTCATGACTGCCGGCGAGTGCAAGATCGGCATCATGCCCGCCAACATCTTCAAGACCGGCTCGGTCGGCATCGTCTCCCGCTCCGGCACGCTGACCTATGAAGCCGTGTTCCAGACCTCCCAGGAAGGCCTCGGCCAGACCACCGCGGTCGGCATCGGCGGCGACCCGGTCAAGGGCACCGAGTTCATCGACGTGCTGGAGATGCTGCTCGCCGACCCCAAGACCGAATCGATCATCATGATCGGCGAGATCGGCGGTTCCGCCGAGGAGGACGCCGCCCAGTTCCTCAAGGACGAGGCCAAGCGCGGCCGCAAGAAGCCGATGGTCGGCTTCATCGCCGGCGTCACCGCCCCTCCCGGCCGCCGCATGGGTCATGCCGGCGCGATCATCTCCGGCGGCAAGGGCGACGCCGGTTCCAAGACCGAGGCGATGAAATCGGCAGGGATTACAGTGTCTCCGTCGCCCGCCCGCCTCGGGCACACGCTTGCCGAAAAGTTGAAGGGCTAATTCACTTCTTCGTGCTTTTCCGGGCGAAGTTTCGCAGCAAATAGGGTAAAGGGTGCCTGTCGCGCCGAGCCTCTGCCGGGGAGCTCGGCGCCAGCGCCGTTTGTTATGCGCGAACCGAAATCGCCAGGAACTCAAGTATGTCTCGCCAGGACGCGAACGCAGCCTTTGCCCTGTCATCCTTTTTGCAGGGCACCAACGCCACCTACATCGACGAAATCTACGCCCGCTACGAGAAGGACCCGTCCTCGGTCGACGCCGAGTGGCAGGAGTTCTTCAAGAGCCTCAACGACCAGCCCGCCGACGTCCGGAAGAACGCGGAAGGCCCGTCCTGGGAGCGGGACAACTGGCCGCTGACGCCCAAGGATGATCTGACCTCCGCCCTCGACGGCAACTGGGCCGAAGTCGAGAAGGCGGTCGGTGCCAAGATCGCCGCCAAGGCGCAGGCCAAGGGCGCCGAGATCTCCTCCGCCGACGTGCTTCAGGCGACGCGCGACTCGGTCCGCGCCCTGATGCTGATCCGCTCCTACCGCATGCGCGGCCACTTCCACGCCAAGCTCGATCCGCTCGGCATCGAAGCCCAGCGCAACCGCGAAGAGCTCGATCCGCGCACCTACGGCTTCAGCGAAGCGGATTTCGACCGCAAGATCTTCCTCGATCACGTCCTCGGCCTCGAATACGGCAGCTTGCGCGAGATCACCGCGATCTGCGAGCGCACCTACTGCCAGACGCTCGGCGTCGAGTTCATGCATATCAGCAATGCTGCGCAGAAGGCCTGGATCCAGGAGCGGATCGAGGGACCCGATAAGGAGATCTCGTTCACGCGCGAGGGACGTCGCGCCATCCTGACGAAGCTGGTTGAAGCCGAAGGCTTCGAAAAGTTCTGCGACACCAAGTTCACCGGCACCAAGCGCTTCGGCCTCGACGGCGGTGAAGCGCTGATCCCCGCGCTCGAGCAGATCATCAAGCGCGGCGGCAATCTCGGCGTGAAGGAAATCGTGCTCGGCATGCCGCATCGCGGCCGCCTCAACGTGCTGACCCAGGTGTTGGGCAAGGCCCATCGCGCACTGTTCCACGAGTTCAAGGGCGGCTCCGCCAACCCCGACGCGGTCGAAGGCTCCGGCGACGTCAAATACCACCTCGGCGCCTCCTCGGACCGCGAGTTCGACGGCAACCGCATCCATCTGTCGCTCACCGCCAACCCCTCGCATCTCGAGATCGTCGATCCCGTGGTGCTCGGCAAGGTCCGCGCCAAGCAGGACCAGCACGGCGATCCCCCGGACATGCGCATTTCCGTCATGCCGCTCCTGATGCACGGCGACGCCGCGTTCGCCGGACAGGGCGTGGTCGCGGAGTGCTTCGGCCTTTCGGACCTGAAGGGCTACCGCACCGGCGGCTCCGTGCACTTCATCGTCAACAACCAGATCGGCTTCACGACTTATCCGCGCTACTCGCGCTCCTCGCCCTATCCGTCGGATGTGGCGAAGATGATCGACGCGCCGATCTTCCACGTGAACGGCGACGATCCGGAAGCCGTGGTGTTCGCGGCCAAGGTCGCGATCGAGTTCCGGCAGAAGTTCCACAAGCCGGTCGTGATCGACATGTGGTGCTATCGCCGTTACGGCCACAACGAGGGCGATGAGCCCGCGTTCACCCAGCCCGTGATGTACAAGCGGATCGCGGCCCATCCCTCGACCCTCACTCTCTACTCCAAGCGCCTGATCGCCGAAGGCGTGGTCACCGAGGGTGAGGTCGACAAGCTGAAGGCCGACTGGCGCTCGCGGCTCGATGCCGAGTTCGAGGCCGGCACCTCCTACAAGCCGAACAAGGCCGACTGGCTCGACGGCAAGTGGTCCGGCTTCAAGATCGCCGACCAGGAAGAGGATGCGCGGCGCGGCGTCACCGGCGTCGACATCGCCACGCTGAAGGATATCGGCCGCAAGATCACCAAGGTGCCGGACGGCTTCCGCGTTCACCGCACCATCCAGCGTTTCCTCGATAACCGCTCCAAGGCGATCGACACCGGCGCCGGCATCGACTGGGCGACCGGCGAGGCGCTGGCGTTCTGCTCGCTGCTCAACGAAAACCATCACGTCCGCCTGTCCGGACAGGATTCGGAGCGCGGCACCTTCTCGCAGCGCCACTCGGTCCTGATCGACCAGGAAGACGAGAGCCGCTACACGCCGTTCAACCATCTCGGTCACGAGCAGGGCCACTACGAGGTCATCAACTCGCTGCTGTCGGAAGAAGCCGTGCTCGGCTTCGAATACGGCTATTCGCTCGCCGAGCCGAACACGCTGACCCTTTGGGAAGCCCAGTTCGGCGACTTCGCCAACGGCGCGCAGGTCGTGTTCGACCAGTTCATCTCCTCGGGCGAGCGCAAGTGGCTGCGCATGTCCGGCCTCGTCTGCCTGCTGCCGCATGGCTATGAGGGCCAGGGACCGGAGCACTCCTCGGCGCGCCTCGAGCGTTACCTGCAGATGTGCGCGGAAGACAACATGCAGGTGGTCTACCCGACCACGCCGGCGAACTACTTCCACGCGCTGCGCCGGCAGCTGCATCGCGAGATCCGCAAGCCGCTGATCATGATGACGCCGAAGTCGCTGCTGCGCCACAAGCGGGCGGTGTCGCGTCTCGAAGAGCTCGCGAAGGGAACGACCTTCCACCGCATCCTCTATGATGACGCCCAGATGCTGCCGAACGAAGCCGTCAAGCTCGTTCCGGACGAGAAGATCCGCCGCATCGTGCTGTGCTCCGGCAAGGTCTATTACGACCTCTACGAGGAGCGCGAGAAGCGCGGCATCGACGACATCTATCTGATGCGCGTCGAGCAGCTCTATCCGGTGCCGCTCAAGGCGCTGGTGGCCGAGCTGTCGCGCTTCAAGAAGGCCGAGATGGTGTGGTGCCAGGAAGAGCCCCGCAACATGGGTGCCTGGCATTTCATCGAGCCCTATCTGGAATGGGTGCTGAACCAGGTGAACGGCGTGAGCCGGCGTCCGCGTTATGTCGGCCGCGCCGCTTCCGCCGCGACCGCCACGGGCCTGATGTCCAAGCATCAGGCTCAGCTGAAAGCGTTCCTGGACGAAGCACTGAGCTGAGAAGTTTTTTTAGGACTCTGTCATGCCCCGCGAAGGCGGGGCATCCAGTATTCCGCGGCGTTCGTTCTGATCACGAAGGTCACGGCGTACTGGATTGCCCGCCTTCGCGGGCAATGACGTATGAAATTCATGACCGCACTGGCGATCCCTTAAGGAAGAGACCATGACTGAAATTCGTGTGCCGACGCTCGGCGAATCCGTCACCGAGGCCACCATCGGCCGCTGGTTCAAGAAGGCCGGCGATCCCGTCGCCGTCGACGAGCCCTTGGTGGAGCTCGAGACCGACAAGGTCACCATCGAGGTCCCCGCGCCCTCCGCGGGGACGCTGAGCGAGATCATCGCCGCCGATGGCGCGACCGTTGCGGTCGGCGCGCTGCTCGGCCAGATCACCGACGGCGCCGGCGCTGCCAAGCCCGCCGCTGCGCCCGCCAAGGCTGCTGCTCCTGCTGCCGCCGCTGCTCCCGCGCCGGCTCCGGCTGCGCCGAAGGCGCCGCCGGCCGATGCGCCGCTCGCCCCGTCCGTGCGCAAGCTGTCGGCCGAGACCGGCATCGACGCCTCGACCGTTCCGGGCTCCGGCAAGGACGGCCGCGTCACCAAGGGCGACATGTTAGCTGCGATCGAGCGCGCCGCGTCCGCGCCGACCCCCGTCAACCAGCCCGCCGCCGCCGTCCAGGTTCGTGCGCCGTCGCCGGCCGATGACGCCGCCCGCGAAGAGCGCGTCAAGATGACCCGCCTGCGCCAGACCATCGCGCGCCGCCTCAAGGACGTGCAGAACACCGCGGCCATGCTCACGACCTTCAACGAGGTCGACATGACCAACGTCATGGCGCTGCGTGCGCACTACAAGGACGCGTTCGAGAAGAAGCACGGCGCCAAGCTCGGCTTCATGGGCTTCTTCACCAAGGCCGTCGTGCAGGCGCTGAAGGACATCCCGGCCGTCAACGCCGAGATCGACGGCAGCGACCTGATCTACAAGAACTACTATCACATCGGCGTCGCCGTCGGCACCGACAAGGGCCTCGTCGTGCCCGTGGTGCGCGACTGCGACCACAAGTCGATCTCCGACATCGAGAAGGGCATCGCCGATTTCGGCCGCCGCGCCCGTGACGGCCAGCTCAAGATCGACGAAATGCAGGGCGGCACCTTCACCATCACCAATGGCGGCATCTACGGCTCGCTGATGTCGACCCCGATCCTGAACGCGCCGCAGTCCGGCATCCTCGGCATGCACAAGATCCAGGAGCGGCCGATGGTCGTCGGCGGCAAGATCGAGGTCCGCCCGATGATGTATCTGGCGCTGTCCTACGATCACCGCGTGATCGACGGCAAGGAAGCCGTCACCTTCCTGGTCCGCGTCAAGGAGAGCCTGGAAGATCCGGCGCGTCTGGTGCTCGATCTCTGATCCCCGATGCTCTGCGAGCGCCGTCGCCATTCGCGACGGCGCATGTCGAACCATGGAGGCGCGCATGACGGATAAGGTCGTTGTCATCACCGGCGGCAGCCGCGGCATCGGGCGGGCGACCGCGATCGCGGCGGCCGCGCGCGGCTTCCGCGTCGTCGTCGGCTATGCCAGCAACAAGACCGCCGCCGACGAAGTCGTCGCGCAGATCGAGGCCAGCAACGGCAAGGCCATCGCGGTGAAATGCGACGTCGCCGAGGAAAGCGACATCCTCGCGCTATTCAGGGAAGCCGACAAGTTCGGCACCCTCGGCGCGCTCGTCAACAATGGCGGCATCGTCGGCAAGAGCGGCGTGCGCGTCGACGAGATGTCGGCCGAGCGCATCCAGCGCGTGATGGCGGTCAACGTCACCGGCTCGATCCTCTGCGCGCGAGAAGCCGTGAAGCGGATGTCGACCAAGCATGGCGGCAAGGGCGGCGTCATCGTCAATTTGTCCTCGGTCGCAGCCCGTCTCGGCGCACCCAACACCTATGTCGACTATGCCGCGTCCAAGGGCGCGGTCGATTCCTTCACCGTCGGCCTCGGCTATGAGGTTGCGAACGAAGGCATCCGCGTCGCCGCGATCCGTCCCGGCCTGATCGACACCGAAATCCACGCCGCCGGCGGCGAGCCCGACCGCGCCCATCGTCTGGCCCATATGGTGCCGATGAAGCGCGTCGGCACCGCCGACGAAATCGCCAATGCCATCGTCTGGCTGCTGTCGGACGAGGCTTCCTACGTCACCTCAGCCATTCTCGATGTGTCCGGCGGACGCTGACGCGCCGCGCGGACGCTGACACATCTCCTCACGCTAAACCTACGGGACTTTCTCTCATGGCTACCTACGATCTCGTCGTCATCGGCACCGGACCGGGCGGTTATGTCTGCGCAGTGCGCGCTAGCCAGCTTGGCATGAAAGTCGCCGTGGTCGAAAAGAATCCCACGCTGGGCGGCACCTGCCTCAATGTCGGCTGCATGCCGTCCAAGGCGCTGCTGCATGCGTCCGAGATGTTCGAGGAAGCCGGGCACTCCTTCGCCAAGATGGGCGTGTCGGTCTCCTCGCCGAAGCTCGATCTTCCCGCGATGATGAACTTCAAGCAGCAGGGCATCGACGGCAACGTCAAGGGCGTCGAGTTCCTGATGAAGAAGAACAAGATCGACGTGCTCAAGGGCACCGGCAAGATCCTCGGGACCGGCAAGGTCGAAGTCTCCGCCGACGGCAAGTCGCAGGTCGTCGAGACCAGGAACATCGTGATCGCCACCGGCTCCGACATCGCGCGCCTGAAGGGCATCGAGATCGACGAGAAGCGCATCGTGTCCTCGACCGGCGCGCTGTCGCTGGAGAAGGTGCCCGGCAGATTGCTGGTCATTGGTGCCGGCGTGATCGGGCTCGAACTTGGCTCGGTGTGGCGCCGGCTTGGATCCGAAGTCATGGTGGTCGAATTCCTCGATCGCATTCTGCCCGGCATGGACGGCGAGGTCGCGCGGCAATTCCAGCGGATGCTTGAAAAGCAGGGATTTGCATTCAAGCTGGGTTCGAAGGTCACCGGCGTCGAAGCGAACAGCAAGACATTGCTCGCGAAAATCGAACCGGCTGCCGGCGGAGCCGCCGAGACCATCGAGGCCGATGTCGTTCTGGTCTGCATCGGCCGCACGCCCTACACGGACGGGCTGGGCTTGAAGGAAGCCGGCGTTGCACTCGACCCGCGCGGCCGCGTCCAGATCGACCCACATTTCGCCACCAGCCTGAAGGGCGTCTATGCCATCGGCGACGTCGTCGCCGGCCCGATGCTCGCGCACAAGGCCGAGGATGAGGGTGTTGCGGTCGCGGAGATCATCGCCGGCCAGGCCGGCCACGTGAATTACGATGTGATCCCGGGCGTCGTGTATACCACGCCGGAAGTGTCCTCCGTCGGCAAGACCGAGGAGGAGCTGAAGCAGGCGGGCACAGCTTATACCGTCGGGAAGTTTCCCTTTACCGCCAACGGCCGCTCCAAGGTCAACCAGACCACCGACGGCTTTGTGAAGATTCTCGCAGATGCGAAGACCGATCGCGTGCTCGGCGTGCACATTATCGGCATTGAGGCCGGCGAAATGATCCATGAAGCCTGCGTTCTCATGGAGTTTGGTGGCAGTGCGGAAGATCTCGCGCGCACCTGCCACGCCCATCCGACCCGCTCGGAGGCCGTCAAGGAAGCCGCGCTTGCAGTCGGCAAGCGGGCCATCCATATGTAGGCTCGCGCCCAGCGACGAATCGGGCGGGAAACACATGCTGCGCCGCCTTTTGCAACCGGTCTGGGTCCTGCTTGCGATCGTCTTCCTGATCGAAGCGTGGCTGTGGGACCACCTCGAACCGATCGTCGCGCGGGTTGTCGCAGCCATCCCGCTCGCACGTTTCAAGCAATGGCTGACGGAGCGCGTCGACGCGCTGTCGCCGGCCATGACGCTGATCGTGTTCGCGGTCCCCATCATTCCGCTGTTTCCGCTCAAGCTGGTCGGCCTGTGGCTGCTGACGCATGAGTACTGGACCAGCGCGGTCTTCACGATCGTTTTCGCAAAGCTCGCCGGCGTCGGCGTCACCGCCTTCGTCTTCGACGTCACGCGCGACAAGCTTTTGGAGATGCCCTGGTTCGAGCGGATCTACGATCTCGTGATGAAGGTGCGCGCCAAGGCGCACCTGTTGGTCGACCCGATCAAGCGGCGCATCCGCGAGCTGATCGCCGGCAACGGCGAAGGCTGGTCCGCCCGCACGCTGCGTCTGATCCAGCGCTTCCGCAAGAGCGTGCACCAGGCGCGGTAGCTGCCCGCGCAATCAGTCTTTCACCGTCACCCTGAGGTGGCCGCGTCTTCAGCGGCCCTCGAAGGGCGACGGCCCGGCTGCATCTCGGCCGTTCATCCTTCGAGGCTTCAAGCGCAGTGCTGATGCACTGCGCTTTTCGCACCTCAGGATGACGGAATTAGCAGCGTCGCGAAGCGTCTCGACGCCCTAATGCAAATGCACCAGATGCGGCCACCACAGGCCGAGCGCCGTCATGATGAGGCCGGCGAGCGTCAAGATGCCGCCGACATAGGCGAGCGCGATCATGCCGGTGATGATGGTGGCGGACGCCAGCACGATGCCGATCTGGAAGGCAGCGGACGCCAGCTCGAAGTGATGGTACTTCGCGGTCGCCTCGTCGCGCTCGTGCTCGGCATGCTTGGCCTTCTCGGCGAGCTGCTCGGTGCCTTCGCCGGTCTCGGGCTCGGAGCGGTAGCGCGCCGCGGTCTTGGTCCAGTCGTCGACCTGCTTCTGCACCACCGGCTTCAGGGCGTCGTCGGTGGTGCCGGCAAGCGTGAGCTTGCCCTGCTCGGATGCGGTCAGCACCACGGTGCGACGGATACTCTTGGCCTGGAAGAACGCCCAGAGATTGGCGGCCTCGACGTTCTTGCTGATCGATTCGGTCTGGGCACCCTTGCCGAGCGTCTCCGAGATCGCCAGGAACAGCGCCAGCACGGCGATCAGGAGCGCGATCTTCTTGCTCGAGCCGGACGCGTGTTCGGCGTGCTCGGCATGCTCCATGCTTTCGTGTGCGCTCATAAATCCCTCCTGCTCATTTACCAACGATTGACCGAACCGCGCGGCGGGCGCAAGTGGCAAGCGCCATGACGGCCGCAATTAATGGTTTCGCGTCCAGGACTGCTCTAGTCCTGTGCCATGAGCACAGCGGAATTCATCGCAGCCTGCTTCTGGCCCTTCGTCGTCATCGCGGCATTTGCGCTGTGGAAGACCCGCAACACCGCGGCCTTTCCGTTCATCGGCAAGATCGTCTTCGCGATCAGCGTGGCCTACATCGGCCTGTTGCTGTTTTATGACAAGAGCTCGATCTTCGCGGTGAACGACGTCCATATCGGCCTCGTCGTTCTGGGTCTCGCCATAGCCGGCTTGCAGCTGCGACAGCCTCCGCTTTACGGCTCATGGCGCGACAAGGCGAAGACGCTCGGCTCGATGATCGCGATCGTGCTCTTCGGCAGCGGTCTTGCATGGTATGCCGGACGAATGCTGGTTCTCGATCACCTGACGTCTCGGCTTGTGATCGAAGGCCGTGTCGATCGTGCGTGGAGGTCGAGTGGCAGCCGCAGGGCGGACTATCTCGTCCGCATCGCAAACCAAACGGTGAAGGTCACGGAGCCACTCTATGAGCGGCTCGAGAAGTTCAGGCCAATGGTCCGCGTCGAGGTCGGGCGCGGGTCGAACTATGTCTACGAGATCGAATATCTCTCGAACTGACCCACAGCGTCACCGCCGCGGATGCGCGCTGGCATAGACTTCGAGCCGGTGGGTAGAAGATGGCGGCACTAATCTGTCCGTCCATGGGCGCTGTCGCACTTGATGTGTTGACTCGCCTTCGTCAGTAAGATTGTCTATGCATTTTCAATCAGGGATTGCATCATGCAGTCGACCATTCAACTCCGCCAGGGCGATATGTTTGCCCAGCCCACGGATTTAATAATTATCCCATGCTCCACTGGGGGTACCATCACCCGAAGTATCGCCGATCAGCTTCAAGAGTTTGATATCGAATGGCCTAGTGGTTATTCGAATCTTGGTGACGTCAAATTCGAGTTGTTCAAGGGTGCGTCCAACATCGCTACTTATGTTGGTTATGCCACGTCCGTCCAAGCGATGGAGACTAACACTAGGACAATAACGAAAATTGCGGCGACGGTGGCGGAGTTTGTTAGCGACAGGGTAGAGATACGCGATATAGCTATTCCACTGCTAGGTGCCGGAGCCGGTTGTCTACAGCCGGCAGAGTCTCTGTCAGCTTTGATGGCTGGGTTCGAAAAGCATCCGATCGAAGGCAAGGTCGTCAATATATTTGTGTACGGTAAGAAAGATTTCGAGGAGCTTTCGCGGCATCAAGAACCGTCTCGGAGGCATCAAGAACATTCCCGGAGGAAGCCCCTAAGGGAGGACAAAAGATCGGAGGAAGCAGCGCGCGAACCGTTGCGTGTCTTCATAAGCTATACGAAGACTTCGATCGAACACCAAGCTTGGGTAAAAGAGCTCGCAATCTTTCTGCGGCAGAACGGGGTTGATGCGAGACTTGATATCTGGCACCTCCGACCGGGAATGGACCTGCCCCAGTGGATGTGCAACGAGCTCGATCTCGCCGACCGCGTGCTCATTGTCTGCAATGAGGAATACGCGGCTAGAGCCAATGGCCGTCTCGGTGGCGTCGGCTGGGAAATGCGAGTGATTCAAGGTGACTTGCTCCAGTCACAGTCTTCCAATCCGAAGAAATATCTCCCGATCCTCAGAGGAAAGTTTGATAAGAAGATCGTGCCGAGCTTCCTGCGGGGAGTCTACGCGCTAACATGGAGCGCGCGCGATGATCGAGAGATCAAAGAGCAACTGCTACGCGAGATCTACGAAGTCTTCGACGAAGCCCCAATTCTAGGGCAGCCTCCAAGATTTATTCTTACTCGCTAGCACTCACCGCCGCGGATGCGCGCTGGCATAGACTTCCAGCAGGCGCTCGGAATCGATGCCGGTGTAGACCTGCGTGGTCGAGAGCGAGGAATGGCCGAGCAATTCCTGGATCGCGCGCAAGTCCCCGCCGCGCGACAGCAGGTGTGTGGCGAAGGAGTGGCGGAGCGCGTGCGGCGTGGCGCTGTCGGGCAGGCCAAGCGCGCCGCGCAGCCGCTCCATCGCGAGCTGGATGATGCGCGGACTGAGTGGGCCGCCGCGCGCGCCGACGAAGATCGGCCCTTCCGCCGGCAGCGGATAGGGGCACATCGAAACATATTCCTGCACCAGCGCGAGCACGTTCTGCAGCACCGGCACCATGCGCGTCTTGTTGCCCTTGCCTGTTACGACCAGCACGTCGCCTTCGCCGGGCTTCGGCACCTCGCGGCGCTTCAGGCCCAGCGCCTCGGAAATGCGCAGGCCCGAGCCATACAAGAGCGCCATCACCGCGGCATCGCGCACCAGGATCCAGGTCTCGCGTTCCTCGCCGGCGCGCTCATCGGCATCTGCAAGACGCTTTGCGGAGGCCATCGGCAACGGCTTCGGCAGGCTCTTTGCGACCTTCGGCGCGCGGATCGCGGAGAGCGCGCCGACCTTGCCCTTGCCTTCGCGTTCGAGGAAGCGGCCGAACGAGCGCAGGCCCGCCAGCGCGCGCATCAGGCTGCGGCCGGCAATGTCGTCGGCGCGGCGCATCGCCATGAAGGCGCGCACGTCGGTGGCCTCCAGCGACGCAAAACGCTTGAGCGTCACCCGCTCGCCCCAATGGGCACAGAGGAAATCCAGGCACTGCCGCAAGTCGCGGCCATAGGCCTCCAGCGTCTTCGGCGACAGCCGCCGCTCGGCGCCGAGATGCGCCAGCCAGCGCGCCATCTCCTGCGCGATCGAGGGATCGGCGCTGGCGAGCTCGATCAATGGGGCGGCCGCTTTGCTCATGCGCTCTGGACGTAATGATTCCGCACAGTATATCGCATCACACCCGTTTACTGTTCGCTAAGGCCGCCCCGGGGCGCTAGCCTGAAGGCCCCAAGGTTCCGATTCTCCTTCCAAAGACCGTTGATGGATCACACCTCGCGCAGCAACACCGCCCCCGCCAACGCGACCCGCATGGTCGACGTGCTGGTGCCGGTCGCGCTCGACCAGACCTATTCCTACAAGGTGCCGCGCGGCATGGAGCTGAAGGCGGGCGATCTCCTCAGTGTGCCGCTTGGGCCGCGCGAGGTGCTGGCCGTGGTCTGGGGCGAGAACGCCAATCCCGATCCGCGCCTGCACAACCGCCTCAAGGAGGTCAGCGAGAAGCTCGACATCCCGCCGCTGAAGCCCGAATTGCGTTCGGTCGTCGATTGGGTCGCCACTTACACGCTGAGCCCGCGCGGCATGGTGCTGCGCATGTGCCTGCGGATGGGCGAGAATCTCGGCCCCGAGCGGGTGCGTCCCGGCGTGCGCCTGACCGGCGATCCGCCGCGGCGGCTGACGCCGGCGCGACAGCGCGTGATCGAGGTGCTGTCGGACCGCCTGCTGCACGGCAAGTCGGAGGCAGCCAAGGAGGCCGGCGTCTCGGCCGGCGTGATCGACGGGCTCGTTGACGAAGGCACGCTCACGGTCGAGCCGATGCCGCCGCCTGCTCCGCCGCCGGCCCCCGATCCGGATTACGGCCGGCCGGATTTCTCGCCGCTGCAGCGCGCCGGTGTGGATGCGATGCGCGCGCTCGCAGCCAATGGCACCTTCCACGTCGCGCTGCTCGACGGCGTCACCGGCTCCGGCAAGACCGAGGTCTATTTCGAGGCCGTTGCGGAAACCATCCGCCGGGGCAAACAATCGCTGATCCTGATGCCGGAGATCGCGCTCACCGGCCAGTTCCTCGACCGCTTTGCGCAGCGGTTCGGCGTGCGGCCGATCGAATGGCATTCCGAGCTGACGCCGCGCACCCGCGCGCGCAATTGGGCGGCGATCTCCGAGGGAAGCGCGCCGGTCGTGGTCGGCGCGCGCTCGGCGCTGTTTTTGCCTTACGCCAATCTCGGCCTCATCGTCGTCGATGAAGAGCACGACCAGGCCTACAAGCAGGACGATGGCGTGCATTACCATGCCCGCGACATGGCGGTGGTGCGCGCGCATATCGCAAAAATCCCGGTCGTGCTGGCCTCCGCGACGCCGTCGGTCGAATCCGAGGTCAACGCACGCAAGAACCGCTATCAGCGCGTCGCGCTGCCCTCGCGCTTCGGCGGCCAGCACATGCCGCATATCGAAGCGATCGATCTGCGCCGCGAGCCGCCCGCGCGCGGCCGCTATATTTCGCCGCGGCTCGCCGGTGAGATCAAGCTTGCGATCGAACGGCGCGAGCAGGCGCTGTTGTTCCTCAATCGCCGCGGCTATGCGCCGCTGACGCTGTGCCGTGCTTGCGGCCATCGCTTCGCCTGCACCATCTGCGATGCCTGGCTGGTCGATCACCGCTTCCGCCAGCGCCTGGTCTGCCACCATTGCGGCTTCTCGATGCCGCGCCCGCATCTCTGCCCGCACTGTTCGGCCGAGGAATCGCTGGTCGCGGTCGGTCCCGGCGTGGAGCGCCTGCAGGAGGAGGCGGCCGCGCTGTTCCCGCAAGCGCGCACCATGGTGCTGTCGAGCGATCTCATCACCTCGATCGAGACGATGCGCAGCGAGCTTGCCGAGATCGCGGAGGGCCGCGTCGACATCATCATCGGCACCCAGCTCGTCGCCAAGGGCCACAATTTTCCGCGACTCAATCTCGTCGGCGTGGTCGATGCCGATCTCGGCCTCTCCAATGGCGATCCGCGCGCGGCGGAGCGCACCTGGCAATTGCTCAACCAGGTGATCGGCCGCGCCGGGCGCGAGCAGGGCCGCGGCGTCGGCTATCTGCAGACCCATCAGCCCGATCATCCCGTGATGAGGGCGTTGATCGCCTGCGACCGCGAGGCCTTCTACGACAGCGAGATCGATCTGCGCGAGAGGACGCTCTATCCGCCGTTCGGCCGGCTCGCGAGCCTGATCATTTCCGCCGGCGACCGCCCGAGCGCGGAAGGTCTCGGCCGCCGTCTCGTCGCGCTCGCCCCGCGCGACGAGCGCGTGGTGGTGCTGGGGCCGGCCGAGGCGCCGCTCGCCGTCATCAAGGGCCGCTACCGCTTCCGCATCCTGGTGAAATCGGCGCGCGGTTTCGATCTCTCGGATTACTTGCGCAACTGGCTCGCCGCCTGCCCGAAGCCGACAGGCAATCAAAAGCTCGAAGTGGACGTCGATCCGCAGAGCTTTTTGTAATCCTCGAGCTTTCGTAGGGTGGGCAAAGCGTGCGTCTTCGTTCGAAGAACGAAGGCGCAGGCGTGCCCACCATGTGTCCCTCGATTGCGGCAACGGAATTGGTGGGCACGCTCCCGCCGTCGCTCTGCGAGCGCCGGCGGATGCTTTGCCCACCCTACGGCTACGCGCCCGGAATGATAGGACGAAAAAAAGCCCGCGGTTCCCCCAAGACCACGGGCTTGTTTCATCCGCGCATCAAACTGATGGAAACTGCGCGGGCAATGTGAGGCGCCTCGAACGCCTTAGGAGACGACTTCCGCGGTGACGCGGCCGACGCCGGCGCCGGTGAGGCCGATGGCGCGGGCAGCACCGGTGGAGAGGTCGAGGACGCGGCCGCGGATGAACGGGCCACGGTCGTTGATGGTGACGATGACGCTCTGGCCGCCATGGGTGACGCGCAGCTTGGTGCCGAACGGCAGCGAACGGTGCGCCGCGGTCATGGCGTTCTGGTTGAAGCGCTGGCCCGACGCGGTCCGGCTGCCGGACTCGTTGCCGTAATAGGACGCCATGCCGGAGAAGCTGCGGCCGGTGCCCGAGGACGGCGTCATCGACGCATTGGCATTGCGCCAATCGGAGGTCGCGTTGCTATCGGCTTGGGCGTGGTGGCGGTGATGATGATGGCGGTGATGCCTGGATTTTGCGGAAGCCTCGGTGGCAGTTCCACCGACGATGAGAGTTGCGGCGACGAAAGCGAGCGCCGTGCGCGGCCGGGTCACAAAGCCCAGCGTCTTCAAAGACAGCATTTAGTGGTCCCTAAGCTAGTATTGCCACATATGTGGCTAGTGGAGCCCCCATCAGTTTGCGAGCGGGTTGGCGTTTCGATTCCCAATGAGGCGTGAATTGGGCAGTAAATCCGCTATGTGTCGTCATGAAATATCTTGTTACCGCCGCGCGATATTCAGGCGATGTTCCGCAATCTTCGGCTTTAACGATTCATTAAGCTCTTGAATACTTGCTAATACTGTAAAGCGAAGTCATCGCCTCCAGCATTTAGAATTGGGTAAGTATTCGGCGAGTGGAGCGGGCGAGGTGCGAATCACGCCTCAGCGATCCGTGTTCATGGCGGCTATGCGCTGGGGGCGGGAACCAAGTGCGGGATGCCGCCGTCAGGCTCACGGCAATTCCGTGACGTGGCAGATCGGTCGCCTCACGCGCGGGGAGTCCTCGCGGAGTGCGACGAACTGGCGACAGAAGCCCATGCCTTTAATTTGGCGTCATGTTGCACGTGCGCGCCTGCTATGTTAGCAAAGCCGCGATTTTAACGGATCCGGCACCTCCCGTGTCGGCCGAAAATCGAAGTCCCGCTTGAATTCCAAGGGCTTGGATCGCTTGGCGCCGCTTCGTGGCGACGGTTTTTCCCTTGCGAGTTTGACAGCAAAAAGAGCGCGTCTGTGGCTGCAGAAGATACGTCCGTTTCCGGTGTGTCCGGCCGTTATGCAACGGCCTTGTTTGAACTGGCCCGCGACCAGAACCTGGTCGACGAGGTCAAAGCCGATCTCGACAAATTCGATGCCTTGCTGAACGAGAGCGCCGATCTGAAGCGCCTCGTCCGCAGCCCGGTATTCGCGGCCGATGCCCAGTCCAGGGCCCTGTCGGCCGTGCTGGAGAAGGCCGGCTTTGCCGGGATCTCCGCCAATTTCCTCAAAGTGCTGACCGCCAACCGCCGCCTGTTCGCGGTGGCCGACGTCATCCGCGCCTACCGCGTCCTCGTCGCCAAGTTCAAGGGCGAGACGACGGCCGATGTGACCGTGGCGGAAGCGCTCTCTGACAAGAATCTCGACGCCCTCAAGGTTGCCCTGAAGTCGGTGACCGGCAAGGACGTCGCGCTGAACGTGAAAGTCGATCCCTCGATCATCGGTGGCCTCGTCGTCAAGCTGGGCAGCCGCATGGTCGATGGTTCGCTTCGCACCAAACTCAATTCGATCAAGCACGCGATGAAAGAGGCAGGCTGATGGACATCCGCGCCGCGGAAATTTCCGCGATCCTCAAGGACCAGATCAAGAATTTCGGCCAGGAAGCTGAAGTCTCCGAAGTCGGACAGGTGCTGTCCGTCGGCGACGGTATCGCCCGCGTCTATGGTCTGGACAACGTCCAGGCCGGTGAAATGGTCGAGTTCGAGAACGGCACCCGCGGCATGGCGCTGAACCTCGAAACCGACAACGTCGGCATCGTTATTTTCGGTGCCGACCGTGAGATCAAGGAAGGCCAGACCGTCAAGCGCACCCGCGCCATCGTGGACGCGCCGGTCGGCAAGGGTCTGCTCGGCCGCGTCGTCGACGCGCTCGGCAACCCGATCGACGGCAAGGGTCCGATCCAGGCCGACAAGCGCATGCGCGTCGACGTCAAGGCGCCCGGCATCATTCCGCGCAAGTCGGTGAACGAGCCGATGGCGACCGGCCTCAAGGCGATCGACGCCCTGATCCCGATCGGCCGCGGCCAGCGCGAGCTGATCATCGGCGACCGCCAGACCGGCAAGACCGCGATCGCGCTCGACACCATCCTGAACCAGAAGCCGCTGAACGCGCAGCCGGACGAGAACATCAAGCTGTACTGCGTCTACGTCGCGGTCGGCCAGAAGCGTTCGACCGTCGCCCAGTTCGTGAAGGTGCTGGAGGAGCAGGGCGCGCTCGAATATTCGATCGTCGTCGCCGCGACTGCGTCGGATCCGGCGCCGATGCAGTACATCGCGCCCTTCACCGGCTGCACCATGGGCGAGTACTTCCGCGACAACGGCATGCACGCGGTCATCATCTATGACGATCTGTCCAAGCAGGCCGTCGCCTACCGCCAGATGTCGCTGCTGCTGCGCCGCCCGCCGGGCCGCGAAGCCTATCCGGGCGACGTGTTCTATCTGCACTCCCGCCTGCTCGAGCGCGCGGCGAAGCTGAACAAGGACCAGGGCTCGGGCTCGCTGACGGCGCTGCCGGTCATCGAAACCCAGGCCAACGACGTGTCGGCCTACATCCCGACCAACGTCATCTCGATCACCGATGGTCAGATCTTCCTGGAAACCGACCTGTTCTTCCAGGGCATCCGTCCCGCGGTGAACGTCGGTCTGTCGGTGTCGCGCGTCGGCTCCTCGGCGCAGACCAAGGCCACTAAGAAGGTCGCCGGCAAGATCAAGGGCGAGCTCGCGCAGTACCGCGAAATGGCGGCGTTCGCGCAGTTCGGCTCCGACCTCGACGCCTCGACCCAGCGTCTGCTCAACCGCGGCTCGCGCCTGACCGAACTCCTGAAGCAGCCGCAGTTCTCGCCGCTGAAGATGGAAGAGCAGGTCTGCGTGATCTGGGCCGGCACCAACGGCTATCTCGATCCGCTGCCGCTCAACAAGGTGCGCGCGTTCGAGGACGGCCTGCTCTCGCTGCTGCGCGGCAAGCACGCCGACATCCTCAACGCGATCCGCGACAGCCGCGATCTCTCCGACGACAGCGCTGGCAAGCTGAAGTCGGTGGTCGAAGGCTTTGCGAAGAGCTTCGCGTAACAAGCAGGCATGGCCGATCGTCCGGCCATGACCGCTTCGCGAGAGGCAAACCAATGAGAAGCGTGCCCGGCGCCCGGCCGGGCATTGCGGTAGGGACAGGCTAGCGGTCCGACGCTTCAGTCGAACCGCCGGGGTGAACGAAGAATGGCGTCACTTAAAGACATGCGCGTCCGCATCGCCTCCACCAAGGCGACGCAAAAGATCACCAAGGCCATGCAGATGGTCGCGGCCTCGAAGCTGCGCCGCGCGCAGACCGCTGCGGAAGCAGCGCGTCCCTATGCCGACAAGATGAGCGCGGTGATCTCCAACATCGCCAGCGCCGCGGCGGGCTCGCCCGGCGCGCCGGCGCTGCTGGCCGGCACCGGTCGCGATCAGGTTCACCTGCTGCTGGTCTGCACCGGCGAGCGCGGCCTGTCCGGCGCCTTCAACTCCTCGATCGTGCGTCTTGCCCGCGAGCGCGCTCTGGCGCTGGCTGCGGAGGGCAAGGAAGTGAAATTCTTCTGCGTCGGCCGCAAGGGCTACGAGCAGCTCCGCCGTCAGTTCGACAAGCAGATCGTCGAGCATCTCGACCTGCGCAGCGTGCGTCAGCTCGGCTTCGTCAACGCCGAGGACATCGCCAAGAAAGTGCTGGCCCGTTTCGACGCCGGCGAATTCGACGTCTGCACGCTGTTCTACTCGCAATTCAAGTCGGTGATCGCACAGGTCCCGACCGCTCAGCAGATCATTCCGCTGGTTGTCGAGGAAGGCGCTGCGAACGGCAGCGCGACCTCTTACGAATATGAGCCGGAGGAAGACGAGATCCTCACCCGCCTGTTGCCGCGTAATCTCGCGGTGCAGATCTTCCGCGCCCTGCTCGAGAACAACGCTTCGTTCTACGGCGCGCAGATGTCGGCGATGGACAACGCCACCCGCAACGCCGGCGAAATGATCCGCAAGCAGACGCTGGTCTACAACCGCACGCGTCAGGCTCAGATCACCAAGGAACTCATCGAAATCATCTCCGGCGCAGAAGCAGTCTGACCGGACACGAAATTCGGATCGAAGGAGACAGTAAATGGCTACAGCAGCCACACAGATCGGTCGCGTTACCCAGGTCATGGGCGCCGTCGTCGACGTGCAGTTCGAAGGCCACCTGCCGGCCATTCTCAACTCGCTGGAGACCAAGAACGGCAACAACCGCCTGGTGCTGGAAGTCGCGCAGCATCTCGGCGAGTCGACCGTCCGCACGATCGCGATGGACGCCACCGAAGGTCTGGTGCGCGGCCAGGAGGTTACCGACACCGGCCAGCCGATCTCGGTTCCCGTGGGTGACGGTACGCTGGGCCGCATCATGAACGTCATCGGCGAGCCGATCGACGAGGCCGGTCCGATCAAGTCGGAAGGCATCCGCGCCATCCACCAGGAAGCGCCGAGCTATACCGACCAGTCGACCGAAGCCGAAATTCTCGTCACCGGCATCAAGGTCGTCGATCTGCTCGCTCCGTATGCGAAGGGCGGCAAGATCGGCCTGTTCGGCGGCGCCGGCGTCGGCAAGACCGTGCTGATTCAGGAGCTGATCAACAACGTCGCCAAGGCGCACGGCGGTTACTCCGTGTTCGCCGGCGTCGGCGAGCGTACCCGCGAGGGCAACGACCTCTATCACGAGTTCATCGAGTCCAAGGTCAACGCCGATCCGCACAATCCGGATCCGAGCGTGAAGTCGAAGTGCGCTCTCGTGTTTGGTCAGATGAACGAGCCGCCTGGCGCCCGCGCCCGCGTCGGCCTGACCGGTCTGACTGTCGCCGAGCACTTCCGCGACCAGGGCCAGGACGTGCTGTTCTTCGTCGACAACATCTTCCGCTTCACGCAAGCGGGTTCGGAAGTGTCGGCGCTGCTCGGCCGTATTCCTTCGGCGGTGGGTTATCAGCCGACGCTCGCGACCGACATGGGCGCGCTGCAGGAGCGCATCACCACCACGCAGAAGGGTTCGATCACCTCGGTGCAGGCCATCTACGTGCCGGCCGACGACTTGACCGACCCGGCGCCCGCGACCTCGTTCGCGCACTTGGACGCCACCACGGTGCTGTCGCGCGCGATCTCGGAAAAGGGCATCTACCCGGCGGTGGACCCGCTCGACTCGACCTCGCGCATGCTCTCCCCGCTGGTCGTCGGCGAGGAGCACTACGCCGTCGCCCGTCAGGTCCAGCAGGTGCTGCAGCGCTACAAGTCGCTCCAGGACATCATCGCCATTCTCGGCATGGACGAGCTTTCGGAAGAGGACAAGCTGACGGTGGCCCGCGCCCGCAAGATCGAGCGTTTCCTGTCGCAGCCGTTCCACGTCGCCGAAATCTTCACGGGCTCGCCCGGCAAGTTCGTCGACCTCGCCGACACCATCAAGGGCTTCAAGGGCCTGGTGGACGGCAAGTACGACCACCTGCCGGAAGCTGCCTTCTACATGGTCGGCACCATCGAAGAGGCGGTCGAGAAGGGCAAGAAGCTGGCCGCTGAGGCGGCCTAAGCTGGCGAATAGCCGAATAGGGAGTGGCGAGTAGCTGCTCCCTCTTTTGCTACTCGCCATTCGCTACCCACCATTCGCAGGTTCTCAATGGCCACGTTCCACTTCGATCTCGTCTCTCCGGAAAAGCTCGCCTTCACGGGCGAGGTCGATCAGGTCGACATCCCCGGCGTCGAGGGTGATTTCGGCGTGCTCGCCGGACATGCGCCGGTCGTGGCTGCAATCCGGCCCGGCATCCTCACCATCACCACCGCTGGCCGCCACGAGAAGGTCATCGTGCTCGGCGGCCTCGCCGAAGTCTCCGAGAGGGGCCTGACCGTTCTCGCCGACGTCGCGACGTCGCTGGACGAGCTCGATCGTGCGCAGTTCGCCGAGACGATCGCGGAGATGGAAGAGGGGCTGAAGGAGCACGAAGGCGGCGAGCTCGATCAGGCCATCGAGCGGCTCGACCACTTCAAGAGCATCCAGCAGCAGCTCAACTCCACGGCTATGCACTAAGCCCCGGCGCAATCGCTCCGGGGCCAGCTCAGAATTCCTGAATAAGTTCAGCGCTCGCCACGAACGTGGCGGGCGCTGAAACTTGTTGCACCGCATCGCCGATAGCGGCATTCTGCGCCCGCGAATTTGGGCGAGAAGCGCGCCGATGCCGCGCAATCGCCGCGGCGCTGCGAGCTCTATGCGGTCGGCAGCAATGTCGTCTACGCGCACGGCAAGCCGCCGATGCCGCCGGCGCCTTACTTCCGGCATGACGCCATGACCGAGCGGGTGTTCGCCTCCAAGGACTTTCCGATCGTGCGCGAGCCGCAAAAAGTCCGGCTCGAGAACATGTTCGTGCCGGCGGCGAAATCCCGCTCGGTCGCGCTCGGCGCGGGCGGACAATATTTCATGGTGCTGGGCGCATCATCCACTGAGGACGCGGCGCGGCGTTCGCTTGAATCGTGCGGCGCGATTGCGGGCGTCGCCTGCATGATCGTCGCGGTCGACGACAATTTCGTCGTGCCGATCCCGACCCTGCTCAGGATCACCGGCTTCTTCCACGCGGCGAGCAATCCCTCGATCGTGGCGGATGCCCGCGACGAGGCGATGGGCTGGAACGCCGTCGCCGTCGGCACCGCAGGCCGCCCCGGCCTCGGCCTCAAGGCCGCCGACGAGCAGACCGCCGTCAACACGGCGCTCGCCGATTGCGGCAAGCGCGACAGCGACTGCCACGTCATCGCCATCGGCCCGTTCACGGTGGGACCGATCAATTAGTCTGTCGGCTCGAAAAGTGCGCCCCCTCGCCCCGCAAGCGGGACGAGGTGAAGCGACCATTGCGCCCCGTTACCGATTCTGCACGACCCTTCAGTCACCTCGCCATGCCCACCACGCATCGCGCCGGCAGCGGCGTTCTACTGTGCATGGGGTTGTTTTCGCAGTTTTAGTTTGCGAAGGCCGCAAACTCTCGCGCCACCGCGCGGTAGACGTCACGCCGGAACGGCACCACGAGATCGGCGACGCGGTCGAGGCGCTCCCAGCGCCAGGCGTCGAACTCCGCGGGCTGGTCGTTGCGCGGCGTCAGCGGATCGATCTCGTCGTCCTTGCCGGTGAAGCGCAGTGCGAACCACTTCTGCCGCTGGCCGCGAAACTTCGCGAGCCGATGCGTCTGCGGTCCGTCGTAAGGCGGGAATTCATAGGTGAGCCAGTCGGTCTCGCCGAGATAGTCCGCGCTGACGACGCTGGTCTCTTCCCAGAGCTCGCGCATCGCCGCGTCGCGCAAATTCTCGCCCTCGTCGACGCCGCCCTGCGGCATCTGCCAGTCGAGGCCCGGCAAAATGATCTCGGGCCCGTCGCCCTTGAAGCGGTGGCCGATCAGGACATGGCCATTGGCATTGAACAGCGCGATCCCGACATTGGGACGGTAGGGCTTTTCGTTTGTCACTTGCAAATATCTCTCGTCGTCATTCCGGGGCGATGCGAAGCATCGAACCCGGAATCTCAAGGTCCCGGGTTCGATGCTGTCGCATCGCCCCGGGACGACAATAAGGATCATTCATCCGCCAGCGCGGAAAATTCCTTCACCACGCGTTCATAGACCGGGCGCTTGAAAGGAATGATCAGCCCGGGGAGGTTCTTCATCGGCTCCCAGCGCCAGCTGACGAATTCGGCCTTGTGGCCGCCGCCGCCGGGCTTCTCGACGTTGATCTCGCTGTCCTTGCCGGTGAAGCGGACCGCGAACCACTTTTGGCGCTGGCCGCGGTAGCGGCCCTTCCAGGCGCGGCCTGCGACCGTGCGCGGGATGTCGTAGATCAGCCAGTCCGGCACCTCGCCGAGCCGCTCGACCGAGCGCACGCTGGTTTCCTCATAGAGCTCGCGCTTGGCAGCTTCCCAGGTGTCCTCGCCGGGATCGACGCCGCCCTGCGGCATCTGCCAGACATGGGCGTCGTCGACATGCTCGATGCCGCCGGCGCGACGGCCGATGAACACCAGTCCCTTCGTATTGATCAGCATCACACCGACGCAGGTCCGGTAGGGCAGATCCTCGTAACGCGCCATTCCGCCAGACCTCTTGCCTGCACTTGGTGGGCATGCCGGTCCCGCGCGACCCGTGCCGTACCAATTCGTTGATTTAGCTGGATTTTGATTTCAGCATCGCGGTTGTCAATGGCACCAAAAGGATACCTCGGTCGCCCAATGTCTTGGTCCAGGCGCTGACGCGCTCGATCGAGACCGGCAGGGCCGAGGCGGTCCCGACGGCGACGCCGCGCTCGCGGGCGGTCGATTCGAGCTTGGTCAGGGCGCGGTCGATCTCGGTCGGGGTCGGCACCACGTCGATCGCGATGTCGCCCTTGCCGAACGGCATCGACGCGCTCGCCGCGGCCTGGGGCGCGATGCTGCGGGGCGAGGAGCCGTCGTCGAAGAAACCGAGGCCGCGCTTGGCCGCCTCGCGGATGATCGGCTGCATCGCCGGCTCGGTCGCGATGAAGCGGGCGCCCATGAAATTGGCGAGACCGGCATAGCCCTGCATCCGGCTCAAGTGCCAGTACAGGCGGTCCATGTTCTGGTCGGGGCTGAGCGAGGTCAGCAGCGTTTGCGGCCCCGGATCGTTGTCCGGGAAGTCGTAGGGCTCCATCGGGATCTGCAGGAAGATCTCGTGGCGCTGGGCGCGCGCCCGCTCGGCGAGCTTGCCGGGATCGGCGCCGTAGGGCGTGAAGGCCAGCGTCACCGCCGGCGGCAGCTTCATGATCGCGTCGGTGGTCTTGGCGGCGCCGACGCCGAGTCCGCCGATCACGATGGCGACCACCGGCATCTTGGCGGCCTTGGCGCGGTCGGCATCCGCCGCATAGACGTTGAACGGCTTCAGGTCGCCGGCGACGACGGGGATCATGCCGTAGCGCGACTTCTCCAGCAGCTTTGGATCGATCCCGGCCATGACCGGCGGCGGGGCGGACGCCGCCTCGCCCTTGTCGGCAGCATCGCCAGCGCCGATCACCACGTCGCGCCGCGCGCCGGTCGAGCCGTCGATCATGGTGACGGTCTTCTGCTCACCGGGGGCGGCCTGCTTCGGCGCTTCCCTGGTCTCGTGCTTGCCCTCCGGCTTGCTCTCCGAGCCATGGCCGGAAGCCGCCGGCTTCTCGTCCGCGGCCTTGTCAGTGGCCTTGGGCTCGCGGATCGCGATCCGCGTCATCGGCTCGCCGCCGAGCGGATCCTTGTTGAAGATGGCGAAGCCGGCAAAAGCAACCAGAAACAGGCCGAGCAGCACGGCCAGCAGCTGCATGGCGGTGAACGGCAGCCGCAGCCGGCGCTTGCGGCGCGGCTTGTCCTGTCCGAGCGGGGCGCTCAGATCATCGGCCGTTTCAGTCATGCGCGATCCCGAATCACTGATCCCGACGATACCACGCCGAGGTCAAGCGGCGGCAGGCCGGGATAGGCCGGGGATGGCAGTAGTTCCAAGCAAAAAAGGGCGGCTCTAGGAGCCGCCCTTTTTTCGTGAGATCGCGTGGTGCGCCGACTTAGTTCGCCGCCACTTAGTTCGCAGCCTTGGGCTTGTCGGTCGCAGCCTTGTCGGCGCCCGGCGTGGGCGCGGCAGAGGCGCTGTTCTTGATGCCGTGGAGCAGGTCGTCGGCGAGCTTGAGCGCCTTGTCGTCCTTGGCGTCCGGCGGGACGTAGGACTGCGAGCCGGTCTTCTCGTCGCCGTCGTTCTTGAGGTGGCCGCGCAGCGAAGCCTCGCCCTTGGTGTCGGTGCGCGACTTCAGCTCGTCCGGCACGTCCTGCAGCACTTCGATGTCGGGCACGATGCCCTTGGCCTGGATCGACTTGCCCGACGGCGTGTAGTAGCGCGCCGTGGTCAGACGCAGCGCGCCGTTGCCCGAGCCGAGCGGGATGATGGTCTGCACCGAGCCCTTGCCGAACGAGCGCGTGCCGACGATGGTCGCGCGCTTGTGGTCCTGCAGCGCGCCGGCGACGATTTCCGACGCCGAGGCCGAGCCGCCATTGACCAGCACGATGACCGGCTTGCCCTTGGTGAGGTCGCCGGCATGCGCGGTGCGGCGCTGGGTCTCCTCGGCATTGCGGCCGCGGGTCGAGACGATCTCGCCCTTCTCCAGGAACGAGTCGGACACGGTGACCGCTTCCTCGAGCAGGCCGCCCGGATTGTTGCGGAGGTCGATGATGTAGCCCTTCAGCTTGTCGCCGATCTGATTCGAGAGATTGGCGACCTCGCGCTTCAGGCCTTCGGTGGTCTGCTCGTTGAAGGTGGTGATGCGGATATAGCCGATGTCGTCGGCCTCGATGCGTGCGCGCACCGAGCGGACGCGGATGTTGTCGCGCACGAGCGTCACGTCGAGCGGATTGTCCTGGCCCTTGCGGATGATCTTGAGCTTGATCTTGGTGTTGACCGGACCGCGCATCTTCTCGACCGCCTGGTTCAGGGTCAGGCCTTGCACCGCTTCGTCGTCGAGATTGGTGATGATGTCGTTGGCCATGATGCCGGCGCGCGAAGCGGGCGTGTCGTCGATCGGCGAGACCACCTTGATCAGGCCGTCTTCCATGGTGACCTCGATGCCGAGGCCGCCGAACTCACCGCGGGTCTGCACCTGCATGTCGCGGAAGCTCTTGGCGTCCATGTAGCTCGAATGCGGATCGAGGCCGGTGAGCATGCCGCTGATGGCGGATTCGATCAGCTTGGTGTCGTCGGGCTTCTCGACATAGTCGGAGCGCACGCGCTCGAACACGTCGCCGAACAAATTGAGCTGACGATAGGTGTCCGCGGTCGCGGCTCGCGCGCTGGAGCCCATGAACACCGCGCGCGGCTGGGTCACGAACAGCGTCAGCGCCGCACCGGTGGCCGCGCTGAGGAGGATTACTGAAGTCTTGCGCATCATCCGCGAACCTTCTCGCCTTCATTTGCGGCCCACCATGGGCCTGGATCGATTGGAGTGCCGTCTTTACGGAACTCGACATACAGCACAGGTTGACTCGCGTTCGTGGCGAGAATGGAGGCGACTTGAGAGGTCGACCCCATGGTCGCGACTGGCTCCCCCGTGAGCACAAACTGGCCGATGTTGACCGAAATGCGCTCCATCCCGGCGATCAGGACATGATACCCGCCCCCGGCGTTAAGGATCAAGAGTTGTCCATAGCTGCGGAATGGGCCGGCATAGACCACCCAGCCATCGCACGGCGTCGTGACCTGGGAGCCGGGCTTTGTCGCCAGCGAGATGCCCTTCTGGACGCCGCCGACCCCGTCGGAACCGCCAAAGTCCCTGATCTTGTTACCGTTAACCGGAAGGGGCAGGAGGCCCTTGGCCGAGGCGAAGGCGATCGCGGGAGTGGTCCGGGAGCGGTCCTTGAAAGCGGCGGGGCCGGATTTGGCGCTGGCGGCCGCGTTTGCCGCTGCCTTGGCCTCGGCCTGCCTTGCGGCCTCGGCGGCTTTCTCGGCCGCCTTGGCGGCGCTTTGCAGGTCCTGCTCCATCTTGGTGATCAGTCCCTGGAGATCGCCGACCTGCCTTGAAAGCACGATCGCGCGCGAGCTTTCGGCGTCGAGGTCTTTTTCGCGCGCGGACTGCTGGCGCTGCCGCTCCTCGATCAGGGCGGTGAGGCGGGTCTGGTCGCTCCGGACCTTGTCGCGGTCGGCGGCGAGCTGGTCGCGCTCGCTCGCGATGTTCTTGCGCAAGGCGACGAGCTCGCCGAGCTCGCCCGCGATCTTCTCCGCGCGGCCGCGCAATTCCGGCACGACGGCACCGAGCAGCATCGCCGTGCGCAGCGATTGCAATGCATCCTCAGGGCGCACCAGCAGCGCCGGCGGCGTGCGCCTTCCGGCGCGCTGCAGCGCCGCCAGCACTTCGACGATGTCGGCGCGGCGCGAATCGAGCGAAGAGCGCATCTGCTGCTCGCGGCCGTTCAGCGTCTTCAGCCGCGTTTCGGCTTCGTCGATCTTGGTCTCGACGGCACGCACATTGGCGGCGGTGTCGATCAGCTGCTGATTGAGCTGGGTGCGATCCTGGCCGAGCGCGGTGATCTCGGCCTTCAGCTTGGCTTGCGCTTCCTCCGCGCTCTTCTGCCTCGCGCGCGCAGCTTCGAGCTCCTGCTCGCGCTGCTTGATGACGTCGGGCGAGACGGCCGCAGTCTGGGGCGCCGGCGCTGCCGTCTGAGCTTGCGCGAGGCCTGTGCCTGCGAGGTTTGCGCCTGCGAGGCTTGCAATCAGCAGGTTGAGGACGGGCGCTCGCATCGCTTTAGGCAAAGGTGCTCGTTGTGGCGCGGATCACGCGCGGTGATAGGGATGGCCGGCCAGGATGGTGGCGGCCCGATAAAGCTGTTCCAGAAGCATGACGCGGACCATTTGGTGCGGCCAGGTCGCAGAGCCGAACGCGATCGCGAGCTTGGCCTTACGGCGCAATTCGGGCGAAAGTCCGTCCGCCCCTCCGATCATGAAGATAGTATGTCCTGCTCCCTCGTCTCGCCAGCGCCCGAGATGCCGTGCGAATACGGTGGAGTCGAGATTCTGGCCGCGCTCGTCCAGCGCCACCAGGATGGATTTGTCCGGAATATGCGCCGAGATCGCCGCGGCCTCTTCAGTCATCCGCGTCGCGGCGTCGCGCGCGCGGCTCTCGGGAATCTCGTGGATGCTGAGCTCGCGGAATCCAAGCTTGCGGCCGGCCTCGTCGAACCGCTCGAAATAGCGGTCGGCAAGCTCCCGTTCGGGGCCCTGCTTCAGCCGGCCCACCGCAATGACAGCAACACGCATGATGGTTTCAGCGTCGTGTTTTCGAGGTCGCGCGCATCAGGCGCGCGCACGACGCTAACATGCGCGTCAGCCGATTCGAAATCGGCTTCGTCAGCCTCTAGATCGCCTTCGCCGCCCCTGGGCCCTGCGTGTACAACCGCTCAAGGTTGTAGAACTCGCGGACCTCGGGTCTGAACACGTGCACGATCACATCGCCGGAATCGATCAGCACCCAGTCGCAATTGGGCAAGCCCTCGACATGGATGTTCTTGATGCCGTTTTCCTTGAGGCCTTTCGTGACATTCTCCGCGATCGCACCGACGTGCCGGTTCACCCGGCCCGGTGGTGACGATCATGAAGTCGGAGTATGCCGATTTGCCGCGAAGGTCGATGGTGACCGTCTCTTCCGCCTTCATATCCTCGAGGCGGGAGAGGATCAGGCTCAGCGTCTTGTCGGCGTCGGGTTGCGCCTTCAAGGCCGCAGCTTTGGTCGATGTTTTACGCGTAGGCTTAGCAACCTTGGGTAAAACAGACTTGGACAATACAGATGTGGCCAGGGACCATTCCTTTCACTGTATCGCGAGAACCGAATCCGGCGCTCACGGGTGACACTACATCATGTGGGGTTAAGGGTTTCAATATGCCAGAGAGCCCGACGTCCCCACGAAGCCGGCACACTCCGTCTCACTTCGTACCTTTCCAGCTCCCGTCCGGGTTCCGTAAGCCCGTCGAGGACAGATTCAGCTTCAATCCGGTCAGGAACACCCAGGCCGGCGCCGAGTGGTTCGCAAGCAGCGCCGCCTTGTTCTCCGGCAGACGGTAACGAGATAGCGCTTGGGCGGCGGGCGAGGCGAGGGCGCGAAAGCTCTGCGGTGGGCGATCGATGATCGCCATCGGCACCTGGCCGGCGATGCGCCGCCAGTCCTGCCAACGGTGGAATTGAGCGAGGTTGTCGGCGCCCATAATCCAGACAAAGCGCAGGCCCGAGAAGCGGCGGCGCAAGGTGTTGATCGTGTCGATAGTATAGCGGGTGCGAATGACGGATTCGAGACAGCTCACCTCGATGCGCGGATCATCAGCGACGTCGCGCGCGGCCTGCATGCGCTCGCCGAGCTCATGCAGATTGCCGTTCTCCTTGAGCGGATTGCCCGGCGTGACCAGCCACCAAATGCGATCGAGTTGCAATCGCCTCAAGGCGAACTGGCTGATCGCGCGATGCGCCTGATGCGGCGGGTTGAACGAGCCGCCGAGCAGGCCGATGCGCATGCCCTCCGTATGGGGCGGGACCGCTTGCGCCACAAAACGCGGCACGACGAATTTGTTGCTCAATGCCCGCCCTGCAACGTTGCTTACGGCCGCGTCTGCCCGGTGCCGTGAACGCGATATTTGAAGCTCGTGAGTTGTTCGGCGCCGACCGGGCCGCGGGCGTGGAAGCGGCCGGTGGCGATGCCGATCTCGGCGCCGAAGCCGAACTCACCGCCATCGGCAAATTGCGTCGAGGCGTTGTGCAGCACGATCGCGGAATCGACCTCGCTCAGGAATTTCTTCGCCGTAGCTTCATCCGCGCTCACGATCGCATCGGTATGGTGCGAGCCGTGGTTCTGGATATGCGCGATTGCGCCATCGACGCCGTCGACCACCTTCGCCGCAATGATCGCGTCGAGATATTCGGTGTCCCAATCCTCGTTGTTCGCAGGCTTGACGCGCGCATCGGCCTTCTGCACGGCGTCGTCGCCGCGCACTTCGCAGCCGGCCTCAATCAGCATCTCGACCAGCGGCTTCAGGTTCTTCGCAACAGCGGCGCGATCGACCAGCAGCGTCTCGGCCGCGCCGCAGACGCCGGTGCGGCGCATCTTGGCGTTGAGCACGATCGACTTCGCCATGGCGAGGTCGGCGCTGGCATCGACATAGACGTGGTTGACACCTTCGAGATGCGCGAACACGGGCACGCGCGCTTCCTGCTCGACGCGCGCGACGAGGCTCTTGCCGCCGCGCGGCACGATCACGTCGACGGCGCCGTTCAACCCCGACAGCATCATGCCGACCGCCGCGCGGTCGCGTGTCGGCACCAGCGTGATCGCAGCTTCAGGCAGGCCGGCCTCGCGCAGGCCCTGCACCAGGCATTCATGGATCGCGCGGCACGAGCGGAAACTGTCCGAGCCGCCGCGCAGGATCACGGCATTGCCCGACTTCAGGCACAGCACGCCGGCATCGGCAGCGACATTGGGCCGGCTCTCAAAAATCACGCCGACGACGCCGAGCGGCACCCGCACGCGCTCGATGGTCATGCCGTTCGGCCGCTGCCAGCTCTCGGTGACGACGCCGATGGGATCGGCGATGCCGCGCACGATGCCGATACCTTCGGCCATCGATTCGACCCGCGCCGGCGTCAGCGTCAGGCGGTCGATGAAGGAGGAGGTCATGTTGCCGGAGGCGCGGGCCTCCGCGACGTCCTCGGCATTGGCGGCAAGGATCGCCGCCGCGTTGGCGCGGATTGCCCGCTCCATGGCCTCCAGCGCCCGGTTCTTCTGCTCCGGCGGCGCCAGCGCCAGCACACGCGCGGCAGCGCGGGCACGGGTGGCGAGATCGGACATCAGCGCCAAGAGATCGCCAGTCCGATCGGCATTGCCGTCAACGGCTTTGAGGGGGGCGGCCATGGGGGTTCAACCTTCTGCTAAGGCGGTGTCCTAGCACGGAAATCCAGCTTTTGCGAAGGGCGGGCAGGGTATGGCAGGTCTCCCCAGTGGCGGGCCGGCTAGGTCGCTGGCCTAGCCCGCCGTCATGGCCGCTTGACCCGGCCATCCACGCACCACCTGCGCCGTCATTCCGGGATGGTCCGAAGGACCAGACCTCAGGTGCGCAATTGCGCACCGGGGAATCTCGAGATTCCGGGTTCGGTGCTAGCGCACCGCCCCGAAATGACGGAGCAAAGGGGTTACCCGCCCACCACCAGATCGTCGCGGTGGATCATCTCGGCGCGGCCGCTGATGCCGAGGATGGCCATCACGTCCGGCGAGGAGCGGCCCTTGATGCGCTCGGCATCGTCGGCGTCGTAAGCGATCAGGCCGCGGCCGATCTCGCTGGTGTCGGGGCCGCGCACGATTACGGCATCGCCGCGGGCGAACTGGCCCTCGACCTTGATCACGCCGGCCGGCAGCAGGCTGGCGCCGGCGCGCAGCGCGGTCACCGCGCCGGCGTCGATCGTCAGCGTGCCTTTCGGCTCCAGCGTGCCCGCGATCCAGCGCTTGCGCGACGTGATGGGATTGGCGGGCGTCAGGAACCAGGTGCAGCGGCCGCCATCGGCGATCGCCTGCAGCGGATGCTCGATCTTGCCGGAGGCGATCAGCATGTGGGTGCCGCCGGTGGTGGCGATCTTGGCCGCCTCGACCTTGGTGCGCATGCCGCCGCGCGACAGCTCGGACTCGGCATCACCCGCCACCGCCTCGATCTCCGAGGAGATGCTGTCGACGACGGGAATGAGCTTTGCGTTCGGGTTGTTCTTCGGCGGGGCGTCGTAGAGCCCGTCGATGTCGGACAGCAGCACCAGCAAATCGGCGCTCGCCATGGTGGCGACGCGCGCGGCGAGGCGGTCATTGTCGCCATAGCGGATCTCGGTGGTGGCGACCGTGTCGTTCTCGTTGATCACGGGGATCGCGCGCCACTCCAGCAGCTTGCCGATGGTGGAGCGGGCATTGAGATAGCGGCGGCGCTCCTCGGTGTCCTGGAGCGTGACCAGGATCTGGCCGGCATCGATGCCGTGCGCCCCGAGCACCTCCGACCAGATCCGTGCCAGCGCGATCTGGCCGACGGCGGCGGCGGCCTGGCTCTCTTCCAGCTTCAACGGGCCGCGCGGCAATTTGAGCCGGCTGCGGCCGAGCGCGATCGAGCCCGAGGAGACGACGAGGACGTCGCGTCCTTCCTTGTGCAGCTTGGCCATGTCGTCGGCGAGCGCGGCGAGCCAGGACGCCCGCACCTCGCCCCTGTCGGAATCGACCAGCAGCGCGGAGCCGACCTTGACGACGATGCGGCGGAATTGACTGAGTTCGGGGCTGGCCATGACGCGTGTGAAGAATTGCTCGGGAAACGGCGGAGCGATGGGCGGCGCCGATGAGCCCTGCTTTTGGCGCAGGACGATGGCCGGCGCAAGGCGGCCGGCATGGTAAACGGCGAACATCGGCCTTGTCCGGGACGCCCGCCCGGCTCTAATTGCCGCCGGCAACAATGGGCTGGAGAAGAAACGAATGGATCGCCGCAAGTTCATGGCCGGATGTCTGGGCCTGCCGCTCCTCGCGCAAGCGGATGGCGTGCAAGCGCAGGCCGGGCTCTCAAAAATCATCTTCCCGTTTGCGGCGGGGGCGGGCGGCGACACACTGTGCCGGCTGATTGCGCAGGAGATGGCCCCGGTGCTGCAGCGGACCATCGTGGTCGAAAACCGCACCGGCGGCGACGGCCTGATCGGCATCAAGGCGGTGAAGGGCGCGAGTCCCGACGGCAGCATGGTGCTGGTGACGACGGGGCCCACCATGTATCTGCTGCCCATGGTGGAGGCGACGCCGAGCTTCGACACGGCCAAGGATTTCATGCCGGTGTCGCTGCTGGCGCGGTTCGAATTCGCCGTCGTCATTGGTCCGGGGATCGATGCTGCGGATTTCAAGGGATTTGTCGCCTGGCTCAAGGCGCATCCGGACAAGACCTCGTTTGGCGTGCCGAGCAACGGCACCATCCCGCATTTCATGGGCTCCAGGCTCGAGAAGGATTTTGGCATTCCCCTGACCCGCGTGCCCTATCGGGGTAGCGCGCCGATCCTCAACGATCTCGTCGGCGGCCATATCTCGTTCGGCATCACGACATTGGCGGATGCATTGCCGCAGCATCGTGCCAAGGGCGTGAAGATCATCGCGGTCTCGAGCGCGGAACGTTCGCCCTTCGCGCCTGATGTCCCGACGTTGAAGGAGAGCGGCATCGATCTCGTTGCGGACGCCTGGTACGGCATGTGGCTCCCCGCCGCCAGTCCGCCGGAATTCGCGGGCAAGCTCGGCGCAGCCGCGAGCGCGGCACTCGCCAAGCCGGAGGTGAAGGAGAAGCTCACCGCGATCGGGTTGATCCCGGTCGGCAGCAATGCGGAGGGATTGTCCAAGGAGCTGGCTGCCAATACGGCGTTCTGGCAGCCGATCGTGAAGGCGACGGGATACAAGATCGAGAATTAAACGGACACCGCGCCCCACTCTATCCCCTCATCCTGAGGAGCGCGCTCTTGCGCGCGTCTCGAAGGATGAAAGGCCCGGCTGTAGCAGCGCGGCCTGCATGGTTCTCGCGGCGATGCGAAGCATCGTCCGCTAGACGGCGCTTACGCGCCTCCTCACCATGAGGGTCTTAGAGCTTCGCGCGCTGGGCGATGCCGTCCTTGATCGCGGCGAGCTCTTTTTCATCCCAGATACCGATCAGCACGCCGCCCTTCACCTGAAGCTGGTTATCCGCATAGGCCGCGATCTTTTCGCGCGGCGTGGTGATGTGGTCGTTGGGATGCAGCGCCCAGTCGAACAACTCGGCCTGCAACCGCGCGATGACGCCGGCGCATTCGGGATCGTCGCCGCGATCCAGAAACTCTTCCGGGTCGGTTTCGAGGTCGTACAGCATGGGACGGAAGCTGGAAGCATGGATGTATTTCCAGCGGCCGTCGAACACCATGAACAGGCGGCAGCGTTCGATCGGCTGGTTCAGTTTCAGCCGCACGTCCTGCATGGCGTAGTCGTATTCGGAGAACGCCACCTTGCGCCAATCTGACGGCCTCTCGCCGCGTAGCAGCGGAAGCAGCGAGCGCCCTTCGAGGATGTGGCCCGGCACCTTGCCGCCGAAATAATCGACGAAGGTCGGGGCAAGATCGATTCCCTCCACCAGCGCGTCGCTGCGCGTGCCACGCGTGGCGTCAGCTTCCCTGGAGGGATCGATGATGATCAGCGGAATTTTCGCGGATTGTTCGTGGAACAGGTCCTTCTCGCCCATCCAGTGATCGCCGAGATAATCGCCGTGATCGGAGGTGAACACGATCATGGTGGTGTCGAGCAGGCCGCGCGCCTCCAGAAACTTCATCAGCACGCCCATCTGGTCGTCGATCTGCGTGATCAGGCCCATATAGGTCGGGATCACCTTCTCACGGGCATCGTCGCGCGCCATGTTGCGGGAGTAGCGCATGTCCATATAGGCACCGAACACCGGATGCGGATTCTGCCGCTCGCGCTCGGAGCGGATCACCGGAATCATGTCGTCCGTCGAGTACATGCTGGCGTAGGGCTCGGGCGCGATATAGGGCCAGTGCGGCTTGATGTAGGACAGATGCAGGCACCACGGCCGGCCGTCGGTCCCGGCCTCGCTGATGAAGTCCATCGCGCGCCGCGTCATGTAGGGCGTCTCGGAATGTTCTTCGGGCACGCGCGCGGCCTTGTCGGCGTGCACCAGCAGCCAGCCGTTCTGCAGCGAACCATCCTCCGCCGCGCCGGAGTTGGCCCAATGCTCCCAAGGATTGGTGGCTTCAAAGCCCTGCTGGCGCAGATACTCGTCGTATTTCGGGCGCGGCCGTCCGGTCGGATGCAGGCCGTCGTCGCGCTCATAGGGCTCGAAGCCGCATTCGGCGACATGCACGCCGATCATCGATTCCGGGGGAATGCCAAGCGCCTTCATGCCCTCGAGGTCGGGCGCCATGTGGGTCTTGCCGACCAGCACGTTGCGCACGCCGATCTTGTTGAGGTGATCGCCGAGCGTGGGCTCGCCGACGCGCAATGGCCAGCCGTTCCAGTGCGAGCCGTGCGAGCGCATGTAGCGGCCGGTGTAGAACGACATCCGCGACGGGCCGCAGATCGGTGATTGCACATAGGCCTTGGTGAAGAGCACGCCGCGCTTCGCCATGGCGTCGATGTTGGGCGTCTTCAGCGTGGGATGGCCGGTGCAGCCGAGATAATCATAGCGAAGCTGGTCGCACATGATCCAGAGAACGTTCTTCGCGCGCGCCATGCGTTATCCCTGCCGTTTCTTGATTGTTTGATGCTGCGACAATGCGGCAGCGATGGCAACCCGCCAGTGATGCGCGCAGCCGCCGCCGCACAATCAGTGTCGTCCCGGCGAAGGCCGGGACCCATACCGCGTGATCTATCGATTGCGTGCGGTCGTAGTTCCGAACCACGAGTCTTCGCCAAACCACTCCCTGTGGTTGATGGGGTGGACGGCCCCCTACGGCATCAGTGTGCCAGAATGAGGTTGTTGCAAATCTCAGACAAGGGAGCCGTCCGTGAGCGAGATTATCCGAATTGGGATCGATACGTCGAAGCATATTTTTCAACTGCATGGGGTGGACGCGGCGGAGCGGCCAGTGCTGCGCAAGCGGCTGACGCGCAAGCAGATGCTGGAGTTTTTTGCCAAGCTGCCGGCGACGCAGGTGGGGATGGAGGCCTGCGGGGCGGCGCATTACTGGGCGCGGGAGCTGGGCAAGCTGGGCCACGAAGTGAAGTTGATGGCGCCACAGCACGTGAAGCCCTATGTCAAGCGCAACAAGAACGACGGGCGCGACGCTGAGGCCCTGTGCGAGGCGATGAGCCGGCCGACGATGCGGTTCGTGCTGGTGAAGAGTGCCGAGCAGCAGGCCGCGTTGATGCTGACGGGCTTGCGCGAGCAGATGATCGCCCGGCGCACCCAGCTTAGCAACATGATCCGCGGCTATGCGGCTGAGTTCGGGATCACGGCGGCCAAGGGGCTCAGCCAGGTCGAGCCGCTGTTGGCGCAGATCGCGCAAGACGAAAGCGTGCCGGACCTGGCGCGCGATCTGTTGGCGCAGCAGGGCCGCCAGTACGCGCAGTTACAGGAGGAACTGAAGACAATCGAAGCCAGGCTGAAGGCCTGGCACCGTGCCAACCCGGACAGCCGGCGCCTTGCAGAGATTCAAGGGATCGGGCCGATCGGTGCGCCTGAGCTGATCATGAAGACGCCGGATCCGCACGCGTTCAGCTCCGCAAGGCATTATGCGGCCTGGATTGGGCTGTCTCCGAAAGACCATTCCACTGCCGGCAAAACCCGTCTCGGCAAGATCACCCGTGCTGGAGACGAGCGGCTGCGCAGCGTCCTGGTGGCGGGAGCGACCGCCGTGATCAAGCAGGCCATGTGCGGCCGCGGTCATCCGTCACCTTGGCTGTTGGCCCTGCTCAAGCGCAAGCCGCCCAAGCTCGCAGCCGTGGCGCTCGCCAACAAGAATGCCCGCATCGCCTGGAAGCTGATGGTGACGGGGGAGAGATACGACGGCGCTCGGATGCGGGCTGCATCCGCGGCTGCCGCCTAAGACAGATCAGCCGATCGGGTTCGCCCGACCGGCCGAGCCGGAGCTGCAAGAGGAGTAGATGGTAGGATCGATCGATCCGAGGTGCGAGACATCCCGTGGGACCCATCGGCCGAACCCAGGTCGCGTGGTTGATTGGAGCTCGCGTCGCGGAAACCATCTTGGCCAGCGGTTCAAATCAACCGCACCAACAGGCCGGACATATGGATGCAAGCGATCCGATCAGACCGCCAAGCCTCTTGTGCCACGGGGGCCGTCCACATATGGGTCCCGGCCTTCGCCGGGACGACCGTGGGGAGATAGCCTAAGCCGACCACGGCTCCGCTTCCGCCGCGCTCTTGGCCTTGGCGGAGACCGGGCTTTCGCCGATCACATCCGCCAGCGCGCGCAACGCTTCCTTCACGCCCTGGCCGGTCGCGCCGGAGATCAACAGCGGCGTTTTCTTGGCGGCGCGCTTCAGGCGGTCTTTCTGCTTCTTCAGCTCATCCGGCTCGACCGCGTCGATCTTGTTCAGTGCGACGATCTCGATCTTGTCGGTGAGCTGCCCGCCATAGGCATCGAGCTCCTTGCGCACCGTCTTGTAGGCCTTGCCGGCATGCTCGGTTGTTGCGTCGATCAGATGCAGCAGCACGCGGCAGCGCTCGACATGGCCGAGGAAGCGGTCGCCGAGGCCGGTGCCTTCATGCGCGCCTTCGATCAGGCCGGGAATGTCCGCCAGCACGAACTCGCGGCCGTCCGCGTTCACGACGCCAAGCTGCGGATGCAGCGTGGTGAAGGGATAGTCGGCGATCTTCGGCCGCGCCGCGCTGACCTTGGACAGGAACGTCGACTTGCCTGCATTGGGCATGCCGACGAGGCCGGCGTCGGCAATGAGTTTCAGCCGCAACCAGATCCAGCGCTCTTCGCCGGGCTGGCCGGGATTGGCGTTGCGCGGCGCGCGGTTGGTCGACGACTTGAAGTGCGCATTGCCGAAGCCGCCATTGCCGCCCTCGGCCAGCACGAATTTTTCACCGACCTTGGTGAAGTCGTGGATCAGCGTCTCGCGATCCTCGTCGAAGATCTGCGTGCCGACGGGGACCTTCAGCACGATGTTCTTGCCGTTGGCGCCGTGACGGTCCGAGCCCATGCCGTTCTCGCCCTTCTGGGCCTTGAAGTGCTGCTGGTAGCGGTAGTCGATCAGCGTGTTGAGCCCGTCGGCGACCTCGAGGATGACATTGCCGCCGCGACCGCCATTGCCGCCGGAGGGACCGCCGAATTCGATGAACTTCTCGCGGCGGAACGCCACGCAGCCGTTCCCGCCGTCACCGGAGCGGATATAGACCTTTGCTTCGTCGAGGAATTTCATGGGCCATAGGTAGGCCAGGGGCGGGGAAGCGGCAACCCGAACTTGTCCGTGAAAACCAGGAAATTCGGCAAATTTTGGTGCTTGCTTAACTCCTGATCGCGCTCTTGCCTCAATTTGGCGACGGCCGGTCCTGGGCCGGCGCATCGCCGGCCGGCAGCAGGACGCAGCGAAGTGGGTGCTGACGGGCCGCCGCAAGGTTTTGGATTTTGTCGCGAAAGGCCGCCGCCTCGGTGCGGGGAAAGATCCCGCAGGAGCCGCGCTTGCGCGCATGGGTGGAAAACACGATCGCGGTGGCGCGCTCGCGGCTCATTCCGAAGACGTTCTCGAGAACGAAGGTCACGAACTCCGCCGGCGTATAGGGGTCATTGAGCAGAACGACCTCGAGATAAGCCGCCTCGCTGCTGTTAGCTTCGTCATCCGCCGTAGCGCCCCTGGCGATGCCATGGCTCAGATAAACCAGGGCATCGTAGCGGGTTGCCCCCTGTGCCGAAAGGAAGCGACCGACCGGTTCGGCGAACAGTTCGACCAGCATGTCGGCGCCGGTCACGACCGTCCGTTCCGACAGCTGTGCCTCGTTGAAGGCCAGCTGAAGCACGTGACCCAGGCCCGTCGTCGGCTCCGTCGCGCCTGCGGCCTCGATATCCCGCCGCAAGCGCGTCGGGTCGATGCCGCAGGCCTGCATCACCGGCGATGCGTCGTCGTCCTCGATCAACGCAATCAGCAAATCCTGCGGGCCGGGATGCGTGCGGCCTCGGGCCCGAGCGGCCGACGTCGCGCGCTGGAGTGAATGCTTGAATGTCTCGGAGCAGGGCGGAAGCAATGCCATTGCGGGCCGTCATGTGGAGCGTGCACGGGGTTTGTCGGCACTTTCTTCGCCGTGGTTCACGCTGCCCGGCTTGCTCCGCTCGCGCGAGACGGCTCCGCTAGCCCGGCCGGCGCCGGATCAGGAATTTCTGCATGCCCTCCAGCACCAGCTCCTTGCGCTGGTTGAACACGGTGCTCCGCAGCGTCACCACGCCGGTGGTGCGTCCCGGCACCAGCTCGGTGACCTCCAGCGCGGGATAGATGGTGTCGTCGGCGTAGACGGGTTTGAGGAACCGGCTCGATTGCTCGAGGAAGCCGACCAGGGAGTCCTCGACCATGAACGGAAACAGGCCGGCGCCGGGCGCGGTGTGGATCAGGGTCTGGAAGCCGTGGGCGAGCAGATGCGGCATGCCGCGGCTGCGGCAATATTCCACATCGTAGTGCACGGGATGGGTGTCGCCGCTCGCGGTCTGGAATGCAGCGAACACCGCCGACGTCTGGGTGCGGCTCGGCAGCACGAAGCGCTCGCCGACCACGAAATCCTCAAACCAGCGTTGCGTGGGGATCATGCGATGCTGGGTCGGATCGAAATCGGTCATGTCCATGCTCTTTTCTCGGTGCGGCCTCTATCGCTACCGCGATGCGAAGAGTGCGACAATCCGTTCAATTCAGCGTGGCGGGCTTGTCCCTGCGGCTCACGTCATTAAAACGACCGTAAGCGACACTATTCGCCGATTCCTGATGCTCTCTCCCCGTCATTGCGAGCGCAGCGAAGCAATCCAGACTGTCGCCGCGGAAAGACTCTGGATTGCTTCGCTGCGCTCGCAATGACGAGCTCTCAGATCCAGACTCGTTTCAATGCCCTTCTTCAAGAATCTCTCCGCCTATGACGACCGCTCCGCGCGCCTGGCCGGCATCGGACTCATGGTGCTGTCGATCTTCATGTTCTCGTTCGGCGATGCCATGGGCAAGTTCCTGGTCGGGACTTATTCGGTGGGGCAGCTGCTATTCCTGCGCGCCTGCGCGGCGCTGCTCTTGCTGTCGCCGCTGATCTGGAAGCAGCGCCGCCAGTTCCTGCATCTGGAGCGGCCGGGCCTGCAGCTGTTTCGCGTCGTGCTCTCGACGCTCGAGGTTGCCGCCTTCTTCCTCGCCACGGTCTATCTGCCGCTCGCCGACGTCATCACCTATTATCTCGCCGGGCCCATCTTCGTCACCGCGATGTCGGCGATCTTTCTGGGCGAGAAGGTCGGCTGGCGGCGCTGGACCGCGATCCTGATCGGCTTCTGCGGCGTCCTGATCGCGCTGCGGCCGTCGGCGCAGACCGTCAGCCTGCCGGCGCTGATCGCGCTCGGCGGCAGTCTGTCCTTCGCAACCTTGATGCTGATCACGCGCAGCCTGCGCAAGACGCCGGACATCGTGATGGCGTCCTCGCAATTCATCGGCACGTTCTCGCTGGGCGCGGTGCTGTCGGCGTTCCACTGGGTGCCGCCGACCCCTGGCAGCCTCGTGATCTTCGCGATGGCCGGGCTCATCTCGGTGACCGCGCTGTTCTGCGTCAACCGCTCGCTCAAGCTGGCGCCGGCCAGCGTCGTGGTGCCGTATCAATATTCGATGATCGTCTGGGCCGTGATCTTCGGTTTCGTCGTGTTCGGCGATGTCCCCTCGATCGCGACGATCGTCGGCGCGGCGATCATCATCGGCGCGGGATTCTACATCTATCTGCGTGAGCGCGATCTGGGGCGAGAGAGCGCGGAAGTGAATCCGCCGGCGTGAACGCAGCCGACTAATTTCGCCGTCGTCCCGGACAAGCGTAGCCCAGACAACGCGTAGCGTTGTCTGGAGCGAAGCGCAGATCCGGGACCCATACCCACAGGGAGTAGTTTGGCGAAGACTCGGAGTGGGAGTCTTCGCATCGCCAGCAGTCGGGGTAATGGGTCCTGGCTTTCGCCAGGACGACACGCGGTAGGAGTTGGGCCTACCTCACTCGCCTCGCGCTGCTCCAGCTCTTCAGCGACGCCCACACGCCGCGCGACAAGCGGAAGCAGTCGACCGGCGTGGAGGAGCCCAGCGCCAGGAAGCGGTGCAGCTGGACGCCGCTCCACTGGAAGCCGCACTTCTCCAGCACCTTGCGCGAGGCCGGGTTGGTGACGCGGGCGCCGGCATGGAGATGGTCGTCCTCGTACTCCTCGAAGAAGAAGTCGATCGCGCCGCGCGCAGCTTCGGTGGCGAAGCCCTGGCCCCAATGCTCGACGCCGAGCCAGTAGCCGAGCTCGGCATTGCCTGATGTCGAGCAGTCGATCCCGACCATGCCGACCGGGCCGCTGTCGTGCTCGATCAGGAACACGGTCTCGCTACCGAGCTCGGAGGTGGCGCGGACGAACTCGACGGCGTCGTCCTGCGAATAGGGATGCGGCAGGCGGCGCGTGTTCTCGGCGACACGGCGGTCGTTGGCGAGCCGGGCGATGGTCCTGACGTCGGCGAGGGTCGGCCGCCGCAACGTCAGCCGCTCGGTGGCGACGACATCAGGTCTCGCCTCCCGCAAGGTCGCGCTCGAGAAATCCTGCAACATGTCCGGCTCCGTGAAAGTCACTAAGTCAAAGTGAGCAAGTCAAAGAAAAGGGGAGGCCGGTTTCCCGCCTCCCCTTGGAGCCTTCGATCTCTTGATCTCTGGACTCCGCCGGTTTGGTAGGACCCGGCGGATTCCAATTTGATCCACCGTCTATTCAGCCGCCTCTGCGATCGGGAGCACCGATACGAAGGTGCGGCCATTGGCTTTAGCCTGGAACGCAACACGACCTTCAACCTTGGCGAACAAAGTGTGGTCCGTGCCCATGCCGACATTAAGGCCGGGATGCCAGGTGGTGCCGCGCTGACGCGCAATGATGTTGCCGGGAGTGACGATCTCCCCGCCAAACGCCTTGATGCCGAGGCGCTTGCCCTTCGAATCGCGTCCGTTACGCGATGAACCGCCTGCTTTTTTGTGAGCCATGGCTCGTCTCCGAAATCCTGCGTATTTCTAGATCAATTCCTTGACGGAATCATTTCACGATTTCTCACGCATCAATTCGTGAATTGGCGTGATCACATCCCGTTATTCGGCGGCTTCCGTTGCCGGCTCCTTCGCCACCTTCTCCTTCTTCGGACGCGGGCCCTTGGTGGGCTTGGCGCCGTCCGCCAGGATCTCGGAGATGCGGAGGACCGTGATCTCGTCGCGATAGCCGCGCTTGCGGCGCGAGTTCTTGCGGCGGCGCTTCTTGAACGCGATGACCTTGGGGCCGCGCTTGTGGTCGAGCACCTCGACCGCAACGGAGGCGCCGGCCACCGTCGGAACGCCCAGCACCGGCGTGTCGCCGCCGAGCACCAGAACTTCATTCAACTGCACGATCGAGCCGACTTCGCCTTCGATCTTGCCAACTTCGAGAACATCATCCGGCACGACGCGGTATTGCTTGCCGCCGGTTTTGATGACTGCGAACATCGTTTTTTTCTCCGTGTTCAATCCCGGCCTCGGGACGAGCATCGTCCGGGTCGGCTTTTTGTCAGTCGCTATGGGTTTATCTGCGTTTTGTGCGGGTGGGAGTTATCCCATTGAAAACCCACGCAAAAACAAGTGGCGCGAGAAACGCCCCGCGCCAGCTGTGGGACTTATAGCGGCCAACCGCCGCAAGTCAAGGAAAACCACCGAAAACGGCCTGGATTTGAAGGATTTGGCCGCGCTGCCGGTCTTCCGTCGAATCTCGCCCGGCTTTGCAACAAACCGGTTCCCCCGCCGTTAGTCCGCCGGAACAGGTAGGCGGGCAAGGGCTCCCATGGCAACCGATGAACTGGTCAAGACGACGGGGATCGCCCATCACGGCGCCGAGCGACTGCCGTCGGTGGACATCGACAGCTTCAACATCGAGATCAAGGACGAGGACGGCTTCCTCGGCGACCGCGCCAGCAAGGGCGCCTTCCGCGACATCCTCGACCGCTGGCGCAAGCCGCTGCGCAAGACCGGCGAAGATCCGTTCGGCAAGGAGCCGTCGGAAAACATCAGCAAGAAGACGCTGGACGCGATCCTGATCGGCGACGACACCGAGGCCTCCGCGGTGGTGCACAGCGCGATCGAGGATTTTGCCCAGGAGCTCGCTTACGTCACCAGGCGCTTCCTCAAGACCAAGGCCTGGGCCAAGACCGAGCGCATCGTGGTCGGCGGCGGCTTTCGCGATTCCAGGCTCGGCGAGCTCGCGATCGCCCGCACCGAGATCATCCTGAAATCCGAGGACTTCAGGATCGACCTGCAGCCGATCCGCCATCACCCCGATGAAGCCGGCCTGCTCGGCGCGCTGCACCTGGCGCCATCCTGGATCTTCGAGGCCCATGACAGCATCCTCGCGGTCGACATCGGCGGCACCAACATCCGTTGCGGCCTGGTCGAGACCAACTGGAAGAAGGCCAACGACCTGTCGAAGGCCAAGGTCGTGAAGGCCGAGCTGTGGCGTCATGCCGACGACGAGCCGACGCGCGAGGGCGCGGTGAAGCGGCTCATCAAGATGCTGAAGGGGCTTATTGCGGAGGCCGAGACCGACGGTTTCAAGCTCGCGCCTTTCATCGGCATCGCCTGCCCCGGCGTGATCAACGCGGACGGCTCGATCGAGAAGGGCGCGCAGAATCTGCCGGGCAATTGGGAGAGCAGCAAGTTCAACCTGCCGGCAAGCCTGATCGAGGGCATCCCCGAGATCGGCGGGCACGACACCGCGATCCTGATGCACAATGACGGCGTGGTTCAGGGCCTCTCCGAGGTGCCGTTCATGCAGGATGTCGAGCGCTGGGGCGTGCTCACCATCGGCACCGGGCTCGGCAATGCCCGCTTCACCAACCGCCGCAAGGAGAATGGCAAGGACCGGGACTCTACGGAGAACGGCAAGAAAAAGGCCAAAGAAAACAATAAGGAAAACAATAAGGACAACAACAAGAACGGCAAGGAGTAACCTTGATCGGTTAGGTTAAGGACCGGATTGCGTTGCGGGGCGCGGGCTGCACGCTAGGGTCGAATCGTCGCCTCACCTGGCCGGCGAAGCCGCCCTTCACGGCCAGCATTGCAATGAGCGGCACGGGACCGCCAGTGTTTACCGCGTCTGGCGGTCCCACCCCGTTTTTCCGATGTCTCAGCTCCAGCCGATACGCTGAAAGAACGTCGCGATCTCCGCGGCCGCGCGATCGGGATATTCCCGATGCGGGAAGTGGCCGACGCCGGGAAACATCGCAAGATCGAGCGTGCTGAAGGTCTCGCCGAGGCGATCGGTCCAGGCAAAGGGAAACAGTGGATCGTGCTCGGCCCAGCGCACGCAGGTCGGCACAATGATCGGCGGGAGCTGTGGTGCTTCGCCCTTCATCATCGCGACCCGCCCGGCATGCGAGGCCCGATAATGCGCAAAGCCGCCGGCGAGATTGCCTTCCTTGAAGTAGTTGTCGGCGAAAGCGTCGAGGACGTCGTCGAACGCGTTCTTCCGGTGCGCCCAGCCCTTGAGGAAGTGGCCGATATAGAGCCGGCAGCTCTCGCGGCTCGCACCGACCAGCGCCGGCGCCATCTCCATCTGCTGGAAGGACTGGTACCAGATGTGATTGAGCCTATCCGGCGCCGCCATGCGCGGCCCGATGCCGGGATAGACGAAATCGAAGAAGAAGAGTCCGGCGAGCCGCTTCGCCGCCTGCCGCGCCAGCGGCTGCATCACGGCGCCGCCGACATCGTGCCCGACCAGGCCGAATCGGTCGATGCCGAGCCCGTCCATCAGCGCCAGCATGTCGGCGGCATGGCCGTCCGGACCGTAAGGCCCGTCAGGCTTGTCGCTGTCGCCGAAGCCGCGCAGATCGGGCGCGATCAGGGTGAAGCGGTCCGCCAGCCTGGATATCACCGGCTCCCAGGTCAGCCAGAATTCCGGCCATCCATGCAGCAAAAGCAGCGGTTTGCCCCGTCCGGCGCGAATCAGGTGGAAATTTGCACCATTGGCCCTGATCGTCAGATGCTCCATCGCGGTTCCTCCGACAGGCAGAGCGTTTTCGAGCGAAGTGGACACCGGTTCGCGTCAAGAAAACGCGTCAAAACAAGAATCTGGAGCCCCGTGCCGATCCTTCGGGGCGGGGCTGCGGCACGGGGGGTGAAAGAGGCAGCGGATTTTCCCCTTTCGCGCCTTGTCTGGCCCGCCATCCTCGCCTATTAACGCCCCCAACCACAGGGGCCGCAGCTCCTATATGGCGCCTTCAGGAGAGGTGGCAGAGTGGTTGAATGCACCGCACTCGAAATGCGGCATAGGTGCAAGCCTATCGGGGGTTCGAATCCCTCCCTCTCCGCCATGACCTCGATTCCCCCTACGAAGTGGCTTGAAGCGCCGCCATTCCACGCAGCATCGGGCTACTGCTAATCCTTTAGCAGCACCAAAGCTGTGACCAAGGCGCGCCGCTGGATGTCAGTCAGGTTCGCGGCTACAATCGCTGATATATAGGGCATCTCCTCGCACGCAGCGCTTGGAATGCCGTACGCGATGGGGGATCCGCCACGGGAATGGACAAGCGGGGGCTAAGCGAACGCGATATTTGCACCAAGTTCATCACGCCCGCCCTCCGTGAGGCCGGCTGGGATGAGATGCTGCAAATCCGTGAGGAGGTCAGCTTCACCAAAGGCCGGATTATCGTGCGTGGCAAGCTGGTCACGCGCGGACGGGCCAAGCGTGCGGACTATATTCTCTATTTCAAGCCGAACATCCCGATCGCGCTCATCGAGGCCAAGGACAACAATCATAGTATCGGCCACGGTATCCAGCAGGGCCTCGACTACGCGGCGACCCTGGATATTCCCTTCGTGTTTTCCTCGAACGGCGATGGCTTTGTCTTCCACGACCGGACTGGCCTGAGCACCCCGGTCGAGGCGAATATCGCCCTTGAGGCTTTCCCGTCGCCCGCCGATTTGTGGGCGCGCTATCGCGCCTGGAAGGGCCTCGACGCGGAAGCCGAACAGATCGTGCTTCAGGACTACTTCGACGACGGCAGCGGCAAGACGCCACGCTATTACCAGGTCAACGCCGTCAACGCCGCGATCGAAGCGATCGCCAAGGGCCGCGACCGCGTGCTGCTGGTCATGGCGACCGGCACCGGCAAGACCTACACGGCGTTTCAGATCATCTGGCGTCTTTGGAAGGCTGGCCGCAAGAAGCGCATCCTCTTCCTTGCCGATCGCAATGTGCTGATCGACCAGACGATGGTGAATGATTTCCGGCCCTTTGGCCCGGCGATGGCGAAACTTTCGACCAACGCCAAGACCATCGAGAAGCAGGACGGCACGAAGGAAGATCTGACGCTTGCGCTCGACAAGAAGCGGCGAATCGACACCGCATTCGAGATCTATCTCGGGCTCTATCAGGCGATCACCGGACCGGAGGAGCGCCAGAAGATCTACCGCGAGTTTTCGCCCGGGTTCTTCGATCTGATCGTGATCGACGAATGCCATCGCGGCAGCGCGGCCGAAGACTCAGCCTGGCGCGAAATCCTCGACCATTTCTCAGGCGCCACGCAGATCGGGCTTACCGCAACGCCGAAAGAAACGGCGTACATCTCCAACACGGACTATTTCGGCGCTCCGGTGTTCACCTATTCGCTGAAGCAGGGCATCAGCGACGGTTTTCTTGCGCCCTACAAGGTCATCAAGGTTCACATCGATCGCGACGTGGAAGGTTACCGGCCCGAGCTTGGACAGCTCGACCGTGACGGCAACGAGGTCGAGGACCGCATCTACAATGCCAGGGATTTCGACCGGAAGATCGTGCTCGACGACCGCACCCTGCTGACAGCAAAAAAGGTAACGGAGTTTCTGAAGGAAAGCGGTGACCGCTTCCAGAAGACCATCGTATTCTGCGTAGATGAGGAACACGCAGCGCGGATGCGGCAGGCGCTCGTCAACGAGAATGCTGATCTGGTTGCCGAAAATCAACGCTACGTCATGCGCATCACTGGAAGCGACAAGGAGGGGCAGGATCAGCTCGGTAATTTCATCGATCCTGAATCGAGATATCCGGTGCTGGTCACAACCTCGCGGCTTCTCTCGACAGGCGTCGATGCCCAGACCTGCCGCCTGATTGTGCTCGACCGCGCCGTGGGTTCAATGACCGAGTTCAAGCAGATCGTCGGGCGCGGCACCCGCGTCCACGAGGATACCAAGAAGTTCTATTTCACGCTGATTGATTTTCGCGGCGCGACCGATCATTTCGCCGACCCCGATTTCGACGGCGAGCCAGTGCAAATCTATGAGCCGGGTGAAGGCGACCCAATTGCGCCGCCCGATGATGACGACATCGAAGACAATGACCAGTCATCCTACCGGTCGGATGGCGGCGAAGAGACCATTATTGATCAGCCAGCCTTGCGTGTTGTGCCCGGTGATCGCGCGCAAAAAATCTATGTCGATGGCGTTGGCGCTCGCATTTTGGCTGAGCGCGTCGAGTATCTCGACGAAAACGGCAAGCTTGTCACCGAATCGCTGCGCGATTTCACCAAGGCGGCTCTGAAGAGGCGCTTCGCAAGTCTCGACGATTTTCTCAAGCGCTGGAAAGCGGCCGAGCGCAAGCAAGCGATCATCGAGGAGCTGGAAGCTGGGGGTCTCGCGCTCGATATCGTCGCCGACGAGCTCGGCAAGAACCTGGATCCCTTTGATCTGATCTGCCATATCGCCTTCGACAGGAAACCGCTGACGCGGCGAGAGCGGGCCGATAATGTCAAGAAGCGCGATGTGTTCAGCAAGTATGGTGGGCAGGCCCGTGCGGTGCTCGACGCGTTGTTGGTGAAATACGCCGACGAAGGCGTGCTCAGGGCTCACATAGCCGAGAGTTTTCGGCAACGGGCTTCTCGGCGTCATTATCTTCAGCGGCTCGCTGCCGGCGACGCGCGTGGCCGTCGGCGGCTTCTCCGCGCTGTTCCTGACCTCGGCGCGCGCGGTCATTGCCGCGCTGATCGGTGCGGCCGTGCTCGGCCTGCTTCGTCAGGCGCGGCCGGAGCGGCGTGATCTCGCCTCGCTCGCCATCGTCTCGATCGGTGTCGTGGTCGGCTTTCCCTTGCTGACGGCGCTCGCGCTCCAGCACATCACCTCCGCGCATTCGATCGTGTTCATCGGCCTGTTGCCGCTGTCGACCGCCGTCTTCGCCGTGCTGCGCGGCGGCGAGCGGCCAAGGCCGCTGTTCTGGCTGTTCGCGATCCTCGGCAGCGCCACGGTGGCCGGCTTCGCCCTCTCCAGCGACGGCTCCGCCTCGCTCACCGGTGATCTCCTGATGGTCGCGGCGATCGTGCTGTGCGGGCTCGGCTATGCCGAGGGCGCCGCGCTGTCGCGCCGTCTCGGCGGCTGGCAGGTGATCTCATGGGCGCTGCTGCTGGCGCTGCCGCTGATGGTGCCGGTCGTGGCCCTGACCTGGCCGCCGGCATGGAGCGGCATTGATGCGCCCGCCTGGATCGGGCTCGCCTACGTCTCGATCTTCAGCATGTTCGTCGGCTTCATCTTCTGGTACCGCGGGCTTGCCATTGGCGGCATCGCCCGCGTCGGCCAGCTGCAGCAGCTGCAGCCGTTCTTCGGCCTCGCGCTCGCCGGCTTCCTGCTGCACGAGCCGGTCGCCTGGAGCATGATCGCCGCGACCGCGCTCGTGGTCGTCTGCGTCTTCTTCGCGCGGCGGTTCGCCTGAGGCTGAAAGCCTCAGGCCTGTCCCATCACCGTCCGTGCCAGCGCACTCTTCGCGAACTTCTTCAGCGGCATCGGCTTGCCGAACAGAAAACCCTGCACGAGGTCGAAGCCGAGCTCGTTGGCGGCGACGAGATCGGCGCGGCTCTCGACACCTTCGGCGATGGCGCCGACGCCGTAGCCTTGTGCAAGCTCGACGATGTGGCGGCACACCGTGCGCTTCAGCCGATCATCGCCGCTGCCGGTGACGAAGTGCCGGTCGGCCTGCAGCTTGATGAAGGGGATCTTGCCGAGGTCCATCAGCGAGGGCCAGTTGGCGCCGAGATTGGCGATCGACAGGCCGATATTGTGCAGGCGCACCTCGCGGGCGACCTCGACGAGGAGATCGAGGTCGCGGATCGCCTCCTCGCTGTCGATCTCGATCGTCAGTCCGCCGAAGGCCGGATGCGTCGGCACACGGCGGCAGAGATCGCGCACGGCCTGCGGCTCCTTCAGGTAGGAGGCCGGCAGGTTGATCGAAAGATCGACCGGGCCTTGCCGCTCCAGCAGATAGTGCCAGTCCTGGACGGCGCGCTCGATCACGAATTCCGAAAGGCTGCGCAGATGCGGATCGTCCGCTTCGGGAATGAAATAGGCGGGCGGCACCACGCCCCAGGTCGGATGCCGCATCCGCACCAGCGCTTCGGCGCCGCTGCGGATCAGCGTCCTCGCGTCGATCTTGGGCTGGTACCAGAGCTCGAGCCAGCCGGCATGCAGGGCCTCGCCGACATGCACGGCCGGGCTCGGCGCCGGCTCCTCCGGCAGCAGCATCGCGACGCGCTCGCGCAGCGTCTCCGCGGCAAAGGGCGTGGTCAGCGGCGGCAGCATCGCAAGGCCATATTCCTCGCCGACCTGCTGCACGGCCCTGACGATGATCGACTCGCGGGCGCCGACGGCGAGAACCTTGCCGTCGAAGGCCTCGCGCACCAGCGTCTCCAGGAATTTCCCGGGCTCGATGCCGTCGGCGGAGATGCCGAGCAGGATCAGGTCCGGCAATTCACTCGTGAGGATCGTTTGCAGCTCCTCCGCGCTGGCGCATTCGCTGGTGACGAAGCCAAGGTCCTCCAGCACTTCAGCGAGGAAGGCGCGCAGATGGCGCTTGCCGTCGGCGACGCAAGCGCGCGGCGTCATCTTTCGCCGGCCGAAGGTTTTGCGCCTTCGTCCGGCGAGCTCAACAATCTCATCGTTCATCTCAAGCCACTCCCGTTCCGCGACAGGTGTTAGCGACGGGAGCAGTTTCAAATATGGAGAGCTTCAGCCGATTGTTGAATTATCTGGGTAACGTTAAAGCGCGCACCACGACTAAAATTGTCCGGATCTCGTTGGAGAAGTTTTTACGTCTCACCGCACATGACGGCCGCGTGACACCGTCATCGCGGAAGAATCTCGAACGACGCGGCCAGTTGCTCGCGCGAAGTCGGTGTCCTGCAATAGGACGAAGCCGTTCGCGTTTCGCCCAATTGAATAACGGCGGTATCAGTTGCCGGTGGCCTTGTCGTGTTGAGCCATCCCAACCGCCTTGTAGTCGTAGGTCGGATAGAACTCGGTGCGGTAGGGACCCCACGCGGTGTCCTCGACGACGCGGTTGATCTCGCGCAGCCGCGAGGCCGGCAGGCGCAGCGTGACGACCTGGCCGATGCCCATCATCACGTACCAGCTCACGACCTCGATGCCGGGCGGCGGAAACGCCTTGCGGAAGCCCTGCTTGTCGAGCTGCGCATTCAATTCGCTCAGCGGGCGCGACTGGTCGTGCTTGAAGAAGATGGTGAGCAGCACCGCGTTATCAGCGGTGGGCGCCGCATCGCCCTGCGGCGGCGAGGTCTGCGCCATCGTCGTCGATGTCAGCGTCAGCGCGACCGTCAGCAGGGCGGCCATCGTCAATGCCCGTCGGTTCGATATCATCGTGGCTTCCTTCCCATGCTCGTGCGATGGACCGGAGCATAGAAGCGAGGCATGCGGCGGGAGAATTCATATTCGCGCGATGCGCGCATGTTCCGCCATCGCTCGTGACGGTTCTGCGACAATGCGCGCGGGCGCGACGGCGCAAATGTGAAGCACATCACATGTGGATTGCCGCACCTGCGCTATTGCTCCGCTCAGCCGGTGGTGGGCTGTGTTTAGGATTGCAGCTATGTCGATGCGGCGAATGATGTATTGGTGGTTCAGGTTCGTGCTGTCGGGGCGATTTATGGATCGCTTCCTGTGCCTGTCGCGTTAGCCGCGCTGCGCAACGGCCCTTTGCGGCCGGATGAGCACTAGCTCTGCCCGATCAATTTCCGAAACGCGGCCGCGCCGTCCTGCACGGCGTCACGGCCCTTCCAGGCGAGGTAGGAGAGCTTGCCGCCGAGCGTGTCGTGGCTGCGCAGCCGGCGCGAGCCGAGGATGTGGCCGACATTGGACGGGAAGCGGCTCACCTCGGCGGACACCAGCGCTGCGATCGCGTCCATCAATTGCTGCAGGCGGATGCCCCACTCGCTGGCCTCGATGCCGTCGACGCGGACCTTGAGCGCATATTCGGTGTCGTAGATCTCGGCGAGCAGGTCGCGGGCGACTAGCACCCGGTTGTGCCGGAGCGCGATCCGCAAGGCCAGGCGCTTGTCGTCGAGCCGGTCGAGCACCATGGGCACGACGCTGGAATAGGGCGTGGCGGCGACGTCGGCCGCGGTCTTGGTCGCGGCGGCCTTGGTGGCGAGGCGTACCAATTGCCAGGGCGTCTTCAGCCGCCGCGCCACCAGCGCCAGCGCAAAGGGCAGCGCCTCGGGATGTGACTTCCTGAAAGCATCGAGCTGAGCGGTGATCTGGGCCACCTGGCCGTCGTCGAATTTCGCGATCTTCTCGGGCAGCTTTTCGTTGAACTTCGGCAGCGCGTTGCCGGCGCGCAGCACATGCTGCATCTTCCTCACGTCATCGAAGGCGGTGCGCGAGGCCGTGTATTGCGCGAGCTTGCCGCGGGCGAGCTCGGTGCTCTCCACTGATGCGAGGGTGTTCTCGAGCACCTTGATGACCTTGGTCTGGAAGCTCGACGCGATCTTCTGCACTTCCTTCGGGTTGTTGGCGGCGACCTGGTCGTTGATCGCCTTGATGTAGTCGCGCGCCATGGTCGGCAGCAGGTCGCGGCAGATCCACTCCCAGATCGGGGTGAGGGTGTTGCGCGAGATGCGTCCCGCATTGGCGTGCTCGGGCGCGCCGTCGATCAGCAGCAGCTCGAGCGGTGCGAAGAAATAGCGCGAGGGGCTGGTGGCGCGCGCCTGGGTCGATCCGTCCTTGCGAAATTCGGCGCGCAGGTGCGCCTGGATCTCGGCCGAGCCGGGCATGTCGATGCCGCACAGCTCGAGGCGTTCGAGCTCGCTGAGCAGACAGCTGCGCGACAGCGGCGTCAGCCTCTGCAGGAATTCCGACAGCCGATCGATCTCGTTCATGGCACGCAATCTTCCGCAACGATTCCAGCTGGCCTACCGGCCCAATGCATGGAGGCATTTGCGCGCTCTCAATCGTGACCTAGAGAAGCAAGTCGCCGTTAATTAATCCGTAAAATCCGGGGGGCGGGCGTCCGGCTGGGGCGGCGGTTAAGCAGGCTCAGGCCTGTTTGCCCGGGATCTGGGCGAAGTTCTCAACCCTTGCATGGTCGAGACAAGCCTCGCGCAAGCATAAATTGTGCCGATGTCGACGTTTTAGCGCAAAACTGCCAAAATCACCGTAGTCATACGGAGCAAAAAGTTAACCACAGACCGGCCCCGGTTCCGCTAAACAGGTCACATGGGGTCACAGAATGATACGGCTGCCGATTCGCGGCCGTCGGAATGGTACGAAAGCAGCACCGCTCCAGCTGAAGAGCTCGATTTCGTCCGCCTGAACGCCGCCCGGGCCAGGGCGGCCGACGAAATGGCGGCCGCCATCGCCCGCGAGCTCAACGGTCCCCTGACTGCGCTCCTGCTCTATATGGGCGAGATCAAGCATCACAGCGATCAGCTCGCGCCTGTCACGGCCGACCGTGCCTATCTGCAGCGGGTGGTGGAGAATGCGCTGACGCAGACCGAGCGCGTCTGCGGCCTGGTCAAACAGCTTGCCGGTCCCCACAAGGGTGCCTCGCCGATTTCGTCCCGGATCGAAGACGCAGAACTGAGCGCCCCTCGGGCGCCGCAGCCGCAGCGCCTGCCGAGCGCCGAGCTGCTGGGCCTGTCGGGCCAGAAACGGTTGACCAAGCGCGAACGCGAGGTGCTCCGCCTGATTAGCGAGGGGTATTCGAACAAGCAGGGTGCGCTTCGGATGCAGATCAGCCCGCGCACCTTCGAGAGCCATCGCGCCGAGGCGATGCGCAAGCTCGGTGCGCGCAACACCGCGGATCTCGTCCGCGCGGCGCTGCTGCATTCGATCGATTGAGGTTCTCGTCTTGCGCCGCCGCCGGCGGCGCGGGGGGCCGGCGGAGCCCGATCGCGGTCAGAAATAATCTTCAGCGAAGGGACGCGCGCGCGATGAGGGCCGCAGCGGCTCGAGCTCTTCCTTCGGCGCGTTCGGGATGATCGTGATGGTCCAGCGCGGAGGGGTGCTCGATTCCTGCTCCAGCACCGAGCGTACGAAGCCAGTCACCGTCGACTCGCCGGATTTCACGGTCGCCATCCGACCGTTGAACTGGGCAATGCGGAAGCGACGGACCTCCTTCTGGTCCGCAGTCTCATAGGTGAACATGGAAACCCTCCTGGTTTCCCGCGACTATCGCCACCTATGATTAGCCATCTCTAAAAATCACCAACCGTAGAAGTACGGCGGGTTTAGCCCGCGCTGAAGCATGATCCGGAAAAGTGCGAAGCGGTTTTCTGGAAAGATCATGCGCAAACAACAACCTGAAGCGCGATGACGATTCGTTCAAATCTCATCGCGCTTTAGGTCTGCGGCTCCTGTGCGCGCGCGGCGGCGTAGGCGGCATCCATCCGGTCGAGGAGATCGCGGAATTCGGTCTCGCCGAGGCTCTCCGCGGTCTTCTCCAGCCGCAGCGCCAGCGCCGCTAGCCTGACATAGCCGAACGTCCCGGCCGCGCTCTTCAGCGAATGCGCCTCGCGCGCGATCTTGGCCTGCTGCTGCGCCAGCGAGAGCGCGCGGAACAGTTGCAGGCGCGCGCGGGTCTCGCTCCAGAATACGGCGCGCACTTCGCCGGCGCCGTCCTCGCCGATCTCGCGCACCAGCGCCGCGTACGCGCCCGGCTCGCGCACAGGCTCGGCATCGAAGGCTCCCTGCGCGGGCGCAAGGGTCGCGTCAAACATGGTCCCGCCTTGGTCACGGTTCGTTTGGTCCGCGCGGCGCATGCGGCGCGCGGCTCGCTCCGTGTCTACGGCACTTGCATTTCAGTTCCGGTAGCAGGACGGAAGGTGTTTGCTGGCCGTCATTAGCCGCAGGTTTACCACGTGCCGCTCAGCGCTGGCCGAGCAGCCGGTCGTACTGGGTCTTCACGGTGCCGTAGCACTCGCACGCCGTCTGGCGCAGGCCGTCCAGGTTCAGGATCTGGATGTGCCCGCGGCTGTAGTGGATGAAATTGGCATGCTGCAGGGTGTTGGCGACCAGCGACACGCTGTTGCGCCGCGCGCCGATCATCTGCGCCATCGCCTCCTGGGTTAGCAGCAGCCGGTAGTCGCCGGACAGATCATGGGTGTGCAACAGGCAGCGCGACAGCCGCGATTCCACCGGATGGGCGGCGTTGCAGCCCGCGGTCTGCTGGACCTGCGCATAGACCGCCAGCCCGTGGCGCGTGAGCAAGGTGCGCAGGGTCCCGCTCTGATCGGCCGCGAAGCGCAGCCGGTCGAGATCCATCACGGATGCGGTTCCGGGAACCAGCACGATCGCCGTATTCAGTGCGCATGCATCGCCCATGGTCGAGAGCGCGCCGAGCACGCTGTCGCGGCCGATCATGGCGACCTGCACATGCTCGCCCTTGGCGAGCTTCACCACCAGCGAGATGACGCCGCGATGGGGAAAGTAAGCGCGCTTGAGCGTCTCGCCGGTCTCGACCAGCACGGCCTCGTGCGGCAGCTCGATCGTGCGCAGGTGCGGGCGGAGCAGGTCAAAGTCGTCCGCCGACAGCGCGGACAGGAAACCGTTGGAAGGGCGCACGATCGTTTCCAAAGCTGCCTCCCATCTCCCGCATCGAGGAGTCGCGGCAAGCAAGATTGCTCCCGGCACGGGTAAGTTCCATCATGTTCACGTCGGGATATATTGGCAATTGGGACAAGTTGTCCGGGTGCAGTGATCGTTCCCGGCGCTGTGTTCACCACGGCATGTAGGTGGCCGCAGCCGGCTCGCGTCACTGCGGCGCTCCGAGCAGGCGCGAATACGACGCCTTGACCGCCGAATAGCAGTCGCAGGACGTCGCTTTCAGCGCGGGCAGATCGATGATTTCGATCTGCCCGCGGGTGTAGCGAATGATGCCGGCACGCTGCAGCGCATGCGCGACCATGGAGATGGCGTTGCGCCTCACGCCCATCATCTGCGCCAGCGCTTCCTGCGTCAGCGGCAGGCTTATGCTGTCGGACAGATCGTGGGCTCGCAACAGCCAGCGCGCCAGGCGCGCCTCGACCGGATGCAGCGTGTTGCAGAGCAACGATTGCTGCGCATGCGCAAGCATGACCTGCTCATGGCGCATCATCAGGCTTCGAAACGGCAGGCTTGCGGCGGCGATCGTCCGGAATGCCGCGATTTCCAGCGTGGAAGCCGTGCCGGGGAAGAGCACGACCGCGTCCGCCGGTGCGATGCCGTCGGCAAGCGCCGCGCCGCCGCCGACGACGCTGTCGCGTCCCAGCATCGCGACCTCGATCGTCTGTCCTTCGGACAAGCTCACCGAGATCGACACGGAACCGCCGTGCGGGAAGTAGACGTATCTCAGGGCAGTACCGGCCTCGCCCAGGACAGATGCCCTGACCATTTCAACCGTCGCCAGATACGGGCGCAGCCGGTCGAAATCTGCCGCGTCGAGCATTTGCAGCAATTGATTGGGCGGGCGGCCGCTCGCGGTCATGCAGAATCTCATACGTTCAAGCTACGATCGGAGCCGCGCCCTTTCTGTCACGCAGTTGCACGGCGGATAAATTCTATTCTAGAGGTTGTGGAAGTGTCCATATACCCGTTAGGGGGCAGACACGCCGGCGTGTTTGCGGCCGGAAATAAGAGTTGCGTGCTGATTCGCGCACGCGGCTGGCGTGCAGTCAATGTCGCCAGTCGGGAAGAACCGGCAGGGGGCCTTGATGAGCCGGAAGCTTTCGGTCGGCGGCAGACGTCGGGCGATCCGCACATCCTCCCCTGCCCACCAACTCATATCAATCGTCAGCGATTGCTTCGCGCCCTTCTGTGACGCCGCCACATATTTCGCGTTCGTCGTTGCCTTTTTCCTGGCTCCGCCACCGGCGTTCGCAACCGTCAATACTTTGATCCAAACCAGAGGAGAACGGCGTGTCCCACGGTTCAATTGTTGAATCGCCGAAACGGGAATTTCAAACGGGGACAGAAAGTCTGCGCCATATTCTCGTTGTCGACCACGACCCGATGGTGTGCATGGCCATCGAGGTCTACCTCCAGCGAAATCATTTTCGGGTGACGATTGCCGACGGAGGTGAAGCAGGACTGCGGGCCCTCGAACACGAACAGTTCGATCTGATGTTCGTCGACATTTTCATGCCGCACATGCGCGGCTTCGAATCGATCAGGGTCTTCCACGAGCGCGCGCCCGCCATTCCGCTGATCGCGATGTCCGGCTGCGCATTCGCAAATCTGAATTCGCCGGCGCCCGACTTCCTCCGGATGGCGCTCGAGCCCGGCGCGGCACGCTGTCTGCGCAAGCCGTTCACGCCGCACGCGCTGCTCGCCGCCATCAACGATGCCTCGCGGAGCACCGTCCCGACGCTATCGCCTCGGCCGCGCGCCTCGGTTAGCGCGGCACCGGTTGCATCGACGCCAGGGTAAGCGTTTTTTTACCACAAATGCGGATCCTGCCGATCGCGGCAGGGCACGAAGCGATGATCGCGCGAGCACTCCCGGCCGTCGCCGATCTCACGCGAGCGGTGCCTATCGTCCTTCACGGGCAGAGCTTTTTCGCGCGCAGCGTGCCGCCTTTGTCGGCACGTTTACCCAACGTTTTCCTCCCGTCACGGCTCGGCGCCGGTCTTGCCGACAAGCGTTGGCGCGTCCGATCGAAGCGCAAACTTCTCTTCAATATCCGTATTAGCACGGAGGATGAAATTAACGGGACCGTGAAAGGGGTTGTCTAACGATCTAAAGCGAAGACTTCCGCCCACTCCAGGCGCGGTCCAGGCGTCGAAGTCCAGTTCAGTAAGGCGTACCCCATGGATGATCTGTTGCGGGAGTTCTTGACGGAGACCAGCGAGAGCCTGGACACCGTCGACAATCAGCTGGTGAAGTTCGAGCAGGAGCCGAACAACGCCAAGATCCTGGATAACATCTTCCGCCTGGTCCACACCATCAAGGGTACTTGCGGCTTCCTTGGCCTGCCGCGGCTCGAAGCGCTGGCGCATGCCGGCGAGACGCTGATGGGCAAATTCCGCGACGGCATGCCGGTGACCGCCGAAGCGGTGACGGTGATCCTGTCCTCGATCGACCGCATCAAGGAGATTCTGGCTGGGTTAGAGGCAACCGAAGCCGAGCCCGAAGGCAACGACCGCGATCTCATCGACAAGCTGGAGGCGATGGTCGAGCAGGGCATGGCGGCGATGGCCGCAGGCAGCTCGGCTCCCGTTGCTGAGGCGCCGCCGCTGGTGCCGGAAGCACCAGTTGCCGCTGCACCCGCAAAAGAGATGACCACGGGCTCGCTGATCGATCAGACGCTGGAGCGCCCCTTGCGTCCCGGCGAAGTCTCGCTCGACGAGCTCGAGCGCGCCTTCCGCGAGACCGCGATCGAAGCGCCGGTCCCCGTACCTGTTGCCAAAGCCGAGCCCGCGCCCGTTGCTGAAGCGCCGGCGCCAGCTGCGAAGGAAGCGGCCAAGCCCGCCAAGGAAAAGGCCGCGCCGAAGAAGTCGATGGCCGACGAGACCGCCGTCGAGGGCGACCGCATTGCTAACCAGTCGATCCGCGTCAACGTGGATACGCTGGAGCATCTGATGACCATGGTCTCCGAGCTGGTCTTGACCCGCAACCAGCTGCTTGGAGATCTCAAGGCGCAACGAGGACACCGAGTTCAAGGTGCCGCTGCAGCGCCTCTCCAACGTCACCGCCGAGCTGCAGGAAGGCGTCATGAAGACGCGCATGCAGCCGATCGGCAATGCCTGGCAGAAGCTGCCCCGCATCGTCCGCGACCTCTCGAGCGAACTCGGCAAGCAGATCGAGCTGGAGATGCACGGCGCCGACACCGAGCTCGACCGCCAGGTGCTCGACCTGATCAAGGACCCGCTCACCCACATGGTGCGCAACTCCGCCGATCATGGCCTCGAGACCCCCGCCGAGCGCCTGGCCAGCGGCAAGGGCGAGCAGGGCACCATTCGCCTGTCCGCCTATCACGAGGGCGGCCACATCATCATCTGCATCGCCGACAACGGCCGCGGTCTCAACACCGAGAGGATCAAGGCCAAGGCCATCTCCTCAGGTCTCGTCACCGAGGCCGAGCTCGAGAAGATGAGCGAAGCCCAGATCCACAAGTTCATCTTCGCGCCGGGCTTCTCCACCGCAGCCGCCATCACCTCGGTCTCGGGGCGCGGCGTCGGCATGGACGTGGTGCGCACCAATATCGACCAGATCGGCGGCACCATCGACATCAAGTCGGTGGCCGGTGAAGGCTCAAGCGTCACCATCAAGATCCCGCTGACCCTCGCCATCGTCTCGGCGCTGATCGTCGAAGCCGCCGGCGACCGGTTTGCCATCCCGCAGCTCTCGGTGGTCGAGCTGGTCCGTGCCCGCGCCAACTCGGAGCACCGCATCGAGCGCATCAAGGACACCGCCGTCCTCAGGTTGCGCAACAAGCTCCTGCCGCTGATCCACCTGAAGAAGCTGCTCAAGATCGACGACGGCGCCGCCTCCGATCCCGAGAACGGTTTTATCGTGGTCACCCAGGTCGGCAGCCAGACCTTCGGCATCGTCGTCGACGGCGTGTTCCACACCGAAGAAATCGTGGTCAAGCCGATGTCGACCAAGCTGCGTCACATCGACATGTTCTCCGGCAACACCATTTTGGGCGATGGCGCCGTCATCATGATCATCGACCCCAACGGCATTGCCAAGGCGCTCGGCGCCGCCGGCTCCTCGGCCCATGACATGGGCGACGAGAACGGCGCGCATCACATCGGCTCGGGCGAGCAGACCACGTCGCTCCTCGTGTTCCGCGCCGGCTCGTCGCAGCCCAAGGCGGTCCCGCTCGGGCTGGTCACCCGCCTCGAGGAGCTGCCCGCCGACAAGATCGAGTTCTCGAACGGCCGCTACATGGTGCAGTACCGCGAGCAGCTGATGCCGCTGGTGGCCATGGAAGGCGTCACCATTGCGAGCCAGGGCGCCCAGCCGATCCTGGTGTTCGCCGACGACGGCCGCTCCATGGGCCTCGTCGTCGACGAGATCATCGACATCGTCGAGGAACGCCTCAACATCGAGGTCGGCGGCTCCAGCCAGGGCATTTTGGGCTCGGCCGTGATCAAGGGCCAGGCCACCGAAGTGATCGACGTCGGCCACTTCCTCCCGATGGCGTTCGCCGACTGGTTCACCCGCAAGGAGATGAAGCCGTCGATGCACTCGCAGTCGGTGCTCCTGGTCGACGACAGCGCCTTCTTCCGCAACATGCTGGCACCCGTGCTGAAGGCGGCCGGTTACCGCGTCCGCACCGCGCCGACCGCGCAGGAGGGCCTCGCGGCATTGCGCGCGCAAAACTTCGACGTGATCCTGACCGACATCGAGATGCCCGACATGAACGGGTTCGAGTTCGCGGAAGTTGTCCGCTCCGACAACAACCTCGCCGCGACGCCGATCATCGGCCTGTCGGCGCTGGTGTCGCCGGCGGCGATCGAGCGCGGCCGTCAGGCCGGCTTCCACGATTATGTCGCCAAGTTCGACCGTCCCGGTCTGATCGCGGCGCTGAAGGAGCAGACCGCGGGCGCCGCCGGCGCCTCCGAGCTGAGCCGGGCCGCGGCGTAAGCAGGACAGGGATCAGGAGATACGCTTATGACCAAGAAGACCCAGTCCGCCGAAGGCGCCATGGTCGAATACGTCACCGCGATGATCGGCGGCCAGCTGTTCGGCCTGCCGATCTCCCGCGTCCAGGACGTGTTCATGCCCGAGCGCGTCACCCGCGTGCCGCTGTCCTCGCGCGAGATCGCGGGCGTCTTGAACCTGCGCGGCCGCATCGTCACCGTCGTCGACATGCGCTCGCGTCTCGGCCTGCCCAGGGACGAGGACGGCAAGACCCCGATGGCGGTCGGTGTCGACCTGCGCGGTGAATCCTATGGCCTGCTGATCGACCAGATCGGCGAGGTGCTGCGCCTGCCCGAGGCCGGCATGGAAGAGAACCCCGTCAATCTCGATCCCCGCATGGCCAAGCTTGCCGGCGGCGTCCACCGCCTCGACGGCCAGCTCATGGTCGTGCTCGACGTCGATCGCGTCCTCGAGCTCGAAACCAAAGTGCAAATGGCAGCGTAAGCCAACGAAAACATCGAAGCCGGAGAACCAAAATGAAAACGTGTTTGGTGGTCGATGATTCCAGCGTCGTACGCAAGATCGCGCGCCGGATCCTGGAAGGCCTGGAATTCGAGGTCACCGAGGCCGAGGACGGCTCGAAGGCGCTCGAGATCTGCCAGCGGCAGCTGCCCGATGCGGTGCTGCTCGACTGGAACATGCCGGTCATGGACGGCTTCGAGTTCATGGGTCACATGCGCCGCCTCCCCGGCGGCGACCAGCCCAAGGTGGTGTTCTGCACCACGGAGAACAACGTGGCTCATATCGCCCAAGCGCTCAGCGGCGGCGCCAACGAGTACATCATGAAGCCCTTCGACAAAGACATTATCGCCGACAAGTTCGCTGAAGTTGGTTTGATCCCGGTCGGATAAGCCATGGTCTGAGTGTGTCTGGCCCGGGTGTTGGGCCAGAGTGTTCCAGTACAGCTTTCTGAGAGGCCATCCGTGACCCCGACCGAGTACGAGTATCTGCGTAAGTTTCTGAAGGATAATTCCGGTCTCGACCTGTCCGCAGACAAGCAATATCTGATCGAAAGTCGCCTGCTGCCGCTCGCCCGCAAGGCCGGACTCTCCGGCATCGCCGAGCTCGTGCAGAAGCTGCAGGCCGGCTCGCGCACGTTGATCACCGACGTGGTCGAAGCCATGACCACGAACGAGACCTTCTTCTTCCGCGACAAGGTCCCGTTCGATCATTTCCGCGACACGATCATGCCGGAGATCATCAAGGCGCGCGCCGGCAAGCGCAGCGTGCGGATCTGGTGCGCTGCCGGCTCGACCGGGCAGGAGCCCTATTCGCTGGCGATGAGCCTGAAGGAGATGGGCGCGGCCCTCACCGGCTGGCGCGTCGAGATCATCGCCACCGACCTGTCGCAGGAAGTGCTGGAGAAGGCCAAGGCCGGCGTCTACAGCCAGTTCGAGGTGCAGCGTGGCCTGCCGATCCAGATGCTGGTGAAGTATTTCAAGCAGATCGGCGAGACCTGGCAGATCAATCCCGAATTGCGGGCGATGATCCAGCACCGGCAGCTCAACCTGCTGCACGATTTCTCCCAGCTCGGTACGTTCGACGTCATCTTCTGCCGCAACGTGCTGATCTATTTCGACCAGGACACCAAGATCAACATCTTCAACCGCCTGGCGCGCCAGATCGAGCCCGACGGCTTCCTGGTGCTTGGCGCGGCGGAAACCGTGGTCGGATTGACCGATACGTTCAGGCCGCTTCCGGACCGGCGCGGCCTCTACAAGCCGAACGATCCGCGTGCGGCGGTTGCCAAGCCGGCTCTCGCCGGCGTGGCGCCGCGCATGGCGGTGATGGCAGGACGATAGGCATGGCCGAGGATGGCAAGGGCGCCGAACGCGTGACGTTCAGCCGCGGCTATGATGTCTGCATCATGGCCATCGACGGCACCTGGCGTCGCGACTGCAAGCTCAACGCCATTTCCGACACCGATGCCATCCTGACGGTTGAAGGCTCGATCCAGGGCTTGAACCTGAAGGAGTTCTTCCTGCTGCTGTCGTCGACCGGCCTTGCCTACCGCCGCTGCGAGCTGGTGCGGGTCAACGGCGCCGAAATGGACATCCAGTTCCTGCGCGGCAAGAACCGCAAGAAGCGCGGCGCAGCCGGCGGTCACGACGCGGCGGCCTGACCGGCGCGTGGTGCCCGGCGTTTTCCGCCACGTTGCTTTATATTTGCTGAAACATCCGAATGAATTTGCCGCAGCGGCTTTACGTCGCCTAAGCGCGCGCCGTGTATCCATTGCCCGTCTCAATCTCAGGATCCGGCAATGCCCAGAAGTTCCCTCTCCCCCGTCACATCGAACCTGCCCGACGTCGCCGAGCGGCGTGCGCTTCAGCTCCTGGTCGTCGACGACGACGCCACGCAGCGCAGCCTGATCACGGTCGCCGCCAGGCAGGCCGGCCACGAGGTCACCGTGGCGCCGTCGGTGGCGGAGGCGATCGAAAAGCTCCGCGCCGCGCGCTTCGACTGCGTGACGCTGGATCTCGTGCTGGAGGATGGCGACGGCATCGACGTGCTGCGCGAGATGGCCGAGGCGAAGTTCGCCGGCGCGGTGATCGTCATCAGCGGCATGGACGGCAAGCGCCGCAGCGCTGCCCGCAGCTTCGCCCGTTCGGTCGGAATCGAGCTCCAGAGCCTGCCCAAGCCGCTCGACCTCGCAGCCCTGCGCATCAGCCTCGCCAATCTCGGCAAGACCGCGATGGGACTGCCGGCGATTCACACCTGGGGTGGTGTTGCGACCGACGCGATCGTGGAGCGGCACCGCGCCTAGACCGCGGAACTGCCATGCGGTGCGGCGCGGCAGATGGCGCGCGATTGCGGTTTACGGACTGTCCGATGCCGACAGCTGCTGCAGGGCGTGGTCGAGCTCCGCCCGACAGGCGTTGAGGGCGGCGCTTGCCGTGGCAAAACGGGGCGTGACGTCGTCGAGCACGAAAATCTCGTTGGAACCCGCGATAGCGCTGTCGTCCTCCGGCTCCATGTCTTCCGGGGTCATGTCGTCCGAGGTCATGGCCGCGTCGATCAGACGCATACTGAGGTCGATGCGCGCGATCAGAGAGCGAAGTTCGGCTGCGATCAACTGACGGCTGTCGGCGTCAGCCATCGCAGCGAGCGGGGGTGTGCCTGCGTAATTTAGCATGGATATTCTCCGTCCCCCGCAATAAGGCACCCTGCCGCTACTTGTGCGTTAAGTCCATGTCCCGTACAAATACGGGTGGGCCGAATCCGCGCCGAACGCCAATAACGGGAGGCGCGGACGCGAGTCCTTCATGCCAACTGGATGTGGCACATGGCCGAACAAAGCTCTCGCGGTGAAATCTTCGTGGTCGACGACGACCCTGCCGTTCGCGACACCTTGTCGATGGTGTTGAAGGCGGCGGGCTATGAGGTGATTTGTTTTGCGGACGGCGCAGCACTGCTCTCCGTCGCGCGAAACCGCACACCGGCTGCGATCCTGCTCGACGTGCACATTCCCGGAAAGTCGGGTCTCGACATTCTGAAGGAGTTGCACGGCGAGGATTATCCGGCGCCGATCTTCATGATCTCCGGGCAGGGCGACATCACGATGGCGGTGAGCGCCATCAAGAACGGGGCGCTCGACTTCATCGAGAAGCCGTTCCGTGGCAGCGAGATCGTCGGCCGTCTCGACGAGGCGATCGGCGCCTATGCACGCCGGCAGGCAGAGAACGCGTCGCCGAAATTCGGCTCGCTGCATTTCCCCGGACGCGAGCCGTTGACGCGCAGGGAGCGCGAGGTGCTCGAGCAGTTCGCCTCCGGTGCGTCCAACAAGGAAGCCGGCCGCACCCTCGGCATCAGCCCGCGCACCATCGAGGACCACCGCGCCAACATCATGAAGAAGCTCGGTGCGCGCAATGCCGCCGACCTGATCCGCATCGTGATGACCGCGGCGCAGCGCGCGTCGTAAGGTCGGTTGCATCGCGGACGTTTCTTCGTCATTCCGGGGCGATGCGGAGCATCGAACTATGGTGCGCGATTGCGCACCTGAGAATCTCGAGATTCCGGATCGCACTACGCGCGTCCGGAATGACTCCCAAACCTCACCCGTTGAGCGCCTTGCGGATGATCCGCGCCAGATCCGACTTGCGATAGGGCTTTGCCAGCAGCAGGACGCCGGAATCCAGGCGGCCGTGATGGATGATCGCGTTCTCGGTATAGCCTGACGTGTAGACCACCTTGAGATCGGGGCGCGTCTTCATCAGCTCGTCGGCGAGCTGCCGCCCGTTCATCTTGCCGGGCATGATGACGTCGGTGAACAGCAGGTCGAACGGCTTTCCGGCGGCGACGATCGCGAGCGCCTCCGCGGCGTTCGCGGCCTGCAGGGTGACGTAACCGAGCGCATGCAGTTGCGCCAGCACGTAGTCGCGCACCAGGCGGTCGTCCTCGACCACCAGGATCGTCTCGTGTCCGCCTTCGATCGTCGCGGGCGTCACGCCGTCGCCGACCGCCGTCGCGGTCTTGCCCGGCGGCAGGTACATCTTGATCGTGGTGCCGTGGCCTTCCTCGCTGTAGATCTTGATGTGGCCGGCGGACTGCTTGATGAAGCCGTAGACCATGGAAAGCCCGAGCCCGGTGCCCTTGCCCGGTCCCTTCGAGGTGAAGAAGGGATCGAACACCCGCGCCAGCATGCTGGATGGAATGCCGGTGCCGGTATCGCTCACGGCGATCAGCACGTAGTGTCCGGGCCTGATATCGTTGACGCTGGCATAGACCTCGTCGAGATAGGCGGTGCCCGTCTCCACGATCAGCTTGCCGCCGCCGGGCATGGCATCGCGGGCATTGAGCGCGAGGTTGAGGATCGCCGTGGTCAGCTGGTTGGGATCGACGATCGCGACGCAGCTCTCGTCCTCGAACACCGATTCGATCTGGATCTGCTCGCCCAGCGTCGGTCGCAGCAGCTTTGCGGTGTCGATGATCAGCGAGTTGATGTCGATCTCGCGCGGTTGCAGCGGCTGCTTGCGCGCAAACGCAAGCAGGTGCTGGGTCAGCTCGGCGCCGCGTCCGGCCGCCTCGTCGATCATCCTGGTGATCGCCCCGAGCTCGGGTTCCTTGGCCACCGCGTCGCCGAGGATTTCGATCGTCCCGGTGATCACGGTGAGGATGTTGTTGAAGTCGTGCGCCACGCCGCCGGTGAGCTGGCCGACGGCCTCCATCTTCTCGGCGTGGCGAATGCGCTCCTCGGACGCGATCTTGTCGGTGAGGTCGCGGTAGAAGACGTTGAACAGGATGCCTTCGCGACGCTTCAGTGCCGTCACGCTCAGCTCGGCCTTGAACTCCTTGCCGTCGCGGCGGCAGCACATCAGCTCGCGGCGGCGGTTGAGCGTCTGGCCGTCCCTGGAATCGAGGAAGCGCGCGAGGCCTTCCCTGACCCTCTCACGCTCACCGGGAGCGACGATGAGGTCGATCGAACTGCGGCCCAGCGCTTCGTCGCGGCGCCAGCCGAACAGCTCTTCGGCCCGCGAGCTCCAGTTCAGGATGATGCCTCGCTCGTCGGTCTGGACGAAGGCGTCGAGCGCGGTCTCGACGATGTTGCGCGCGAGCTGCTCGCTCTCGCGCAGGGATTCTTCCGCGTGCCGAGCCTCGGTCATGTCGCGGCCGACGAAGAAGAAGCGCTTGGCCTTCTCGGACCAGTTGCCGAGCCAGGACAGCCAGACCTCACGCCCGTCCTTGTGCAAGCAGCGGGTGTCGGCAAGCTTCGGGTGCTCGCCGCGCCTGAGCGCGCGCATCTCCTGGCGGGATCGCTCGAGATGGGCAGGGTGGATGAAATCCGCGCCGCTGCAGCCGATCATCTCGTCCGGCCGGTAGCCGAGGATGGCCTCGCAGCTCGGGCTGATCTGCACGACATGGCCCCGCGAGTCCATGATCATGATCAGGTCCTGCGAGGCGTCGAAAAGCTGGCGCCGCTCCTCGAGCTGCTGTCGTAGCGCCCGCTCGGCCCGCCGCGCCTCGGTGAGGCTGCGCGCGCTCCCGGAGACGCCGACGATCTCGTCCGACGCGCCCCTGATCGGCGAGAGGCCGAGCGAGATTTCGACCGGCGTGCCGTCCTTGCGCAGGCGTATCGTCTCGAAGCGTTCGATCGGCTCGCCCCGGGCGATCCGTCGCAGATAGTCCTTGCCCTGCTCGCGGCGGTCGGGCGGCACGATGATCGCAGTGGATTGCCCGATCGCCTCGCTCGCCGCATAGCCATAGAGACGTTCGGCGGCGGGATTCCAGCCCGTGATGACGGCATCGAGCGATTGCATGACGATCGCATCGTCGGATGATTCGACGGCCGCGCTGAATAATTGCTCGCGCGCCGCATGATGGCTTCGTGCCGCCTCGGTGCGGCGATGCTCCCGGACCTCGCGCTCGAGCGCGGCCGTCTTCGCCTGCGTCTCCTCGACCATCCGGGCAAAAGCCCGCGCCAGCACGCCGGTCTCTCCGCTCGCATCGACGGGAATGTCTGCGGGTCGCCCGCTGCCGATTGCCTCCACCGCCGCGGTCAGACGCCCGATCGGACGGGTCAATGAGCGCGCCAGCAGCACCGCGAGCGCGGCCGCGGCGAGCACGGCAAGTATGCCGACGAGAAGGGACGTCTTTTGAATGGCGGCCGGCACGCGACCGAAGACGGACGGGGGAATGGTCACGATGATGGCGACCCATTCCTTGCCCGCGAGCAGCGTCGGCGCCATCGCCGCGCCGCTCGGCCGGCCTGACTGATCGGTTGTGAGCCGCGTGGCGACATCCGGCGTGCCAGCCAGCGCCGAGAAGAACGGAAAGTCTTTGCGCCAATCGGTGGGATGGCTGCGCAGCGAGCCGAATTCCCGCGTGCGGTCGGGATGGACGAGATAGTCGCCGCGCGAATTCACGACGTATATCTCTCCTCCCGAGCTCGTGGTCGAGCGGACGCGGTCGAGCGCCGGACGCATGTCGATATTGGCGATGACGATCCCGAACGGCTTGCCGTCCGACGTGAACAGCGGCATCGCGACGCGAAGAGTCGGAATGTGGAGGCCCGTCGTACCGCCCTGGCGGGTAGCAAGATCGATAGGCGAGACATAAATCTCGCCGGGTGGCAGCCGTATCGTTTCCTGAAAATAGGTTCGCTCGCTCTTGTGCTCCAGTTCGCCATCGGGGACGATCCGTACCGTTCCATTCGGGCCGGAGCGATCGACGCGGACCAGCTCGCGCTGGTTATCGTCGAGACCGATGATGCGAAACTGCGCATAGCTGGGCTTGGCTTCGATCTCGGCTACGAGCCGCGCCGCGATGCGCTCGCGCCAGGTTTGCTCTGAAACGCCGTCGGAAGCGTCAATGCCTCCACCGAGGTGAGCGCGGATCAGCCCGTTGATGGCTGCGGCGGAGCGATAGCCGGTCAAATCGCCGCGAGCGCCGGCGACGTAGGATTCGAGATTGGTGGCCAGCAGGCGTGACTGGGCCTCGACGCGTTCGAGGACTCGCGGAATGACCGCTTGTGTGGTGTTGCGATAGCCCAGCCAGCCGACGGCGGCCACGGTCACCGCCACCAGCAGGATCATCGCGATGGCCAGGCGCGTTGCGAGCGTCATGCGGATGTTCGCAGGACCTGCCGGATGGCCGCGCCTGCTCCGGTCCGGTGCAGAGAGGAGGGGCTCGTCATCGGCGGCCGGAGTTGACATTGGATTCTTCCGGCTCGCCCGCCTTCAGGCAGCCATCGACCGCGGCGAGCAGCACATCGGGCCGGAACGGCTTCTGAAGGCTCGCCACTGCGCCGAGCTTGGTTGCCATTTTCAGGAAATCCGGTTCCGCATAAGCGTCCGGCGAGATCGAGCGCCCGGAAATGACGATGATCGGAATGGCCGGGGCGAGCCTCCGGATGTGGCGCATCGTCTCCAACCCGTCCATGCCGGGCATGAAGATGTCGAGAAACAGCAGGTCGAATGGGCTGGCCTCGAACAGCGCGAGTCCCTTGTGGCCGTCGCCGGCGACAGTGACGTGATGGCCGGCCCTTTCCAGAAGCAGCCGGATCGTGATCTGCACGGCCGGGTCGTCATCCACGATCAGGATGTTGGCCACGTCTGAAATCCTCCGGGTCGGATGGGACGTTCCAGCGACCTCAAATCAAGGCAGCAAATGCGAAATTGTTGCGCGGATTCTGTCTGCGCCGCAAGCGCCTCGGCGTCTGCTGCGATTGCCCTTTCCTGGCGCGCCGGGCGGCAAACAGCTTGCACATCATACGCACTCTTGCGTGCATATGAGTTCGAATTCCGGTTCCGAATGCCGTAACCCGTTTCAGAAACGAGAGATATTATTCTCGCCGTAGTTGTACGGAACCTCGGCCTTCATTATCGATTAAAGGCCGCGGTCTACAATCTCCGATAGTTTCCGAGCCTGTATTTCGCGCATTTCATTTCCGCATTCTGGCAACCGACGAAGCCGTCCCCCCAACCGGCATCAGCACGAGAGCTCTCATGTTCAAATCGATCGCGAACACCGGAATTCGCACCCGGCTGCTCGGCGGCTTTGCGTTGATCTGCATTCTGCTCGCGGCGACCGTGATCTACACCGTTGCCGCCGTCTCGGACATTTCGTCGCGGATCAGGGCGGTCGTGGACCAGCGTGCGCCGGTCGCGATCGCGAGCACGGAACTCGTCGGCAATCTCTATTCCACGCTTTCGACGCTGCGCGGCTATCTCTTGACGGGCGATGCGCAGGGCAAGCGCGACCGGGCCGCCGTCTGGGCCGAGCTCGATCGCACCGCCGCCGCGGTCGACCGCATGGCGGAGGGCTTTTCCAACCCGCAGAACAAGACCAATTGGAGCGAAGCCAGGGCGTTGATGGCGGAATTCCGCCAGGCCCAGGACAAGGCCGAGCTCGCCGCCTTCACCCCATCGGCCTATCCGGCGAGCGAGCTCCTGGCGAAAGAGGCCGCGCCCCTGATCGCGACCATGTTCGCCGAGATCACCGCGATGATCGACGAGGAGGAGGCGCTGGAGGCGACGCCGCAGCGCAAGCGCCTGCTCAAGACCTTTGCCGACGTACGCGGCAATCTCGCCGCCGCAGGATCGCAATTGCGCCTGTACGTGGCCTCGGGCGAGGCTGCCGATCGTGACAAGTTCGAAAAGCCGCTGGCGACCTTCAGGGCCGCGCTCGCATCGGTTGGCACCCAGGCGGATCTGCTCACCGAACGGCAGGCGACCGCTTACCGGGCCATCGCCAAGGCGAACGAGGCCTTCACCCCGCTGCCGCAGAAGATCTTCGCAATCCGCCAGACCCCGCAGTGGAATATGCCGGTCTTCATCCTGTCCACCGAGGCCGCGCCGCGCGCCGCCCGCATCCTCGATCTGCTCGACGGCCGGAAGGACGCCGAAGGCAGGCGCTCGGGCGGTCTCAAGAGCGACCAGCAGTCGAAGCTCGCTGACGACGCCCGCAGCGTGGCCGATGCGGTCGAGAGATTGCTGCTGCTGCAATGGATCCTGCTCGCCGCGGGGCTTGCGCTCGCCACAGTGATTGCGATCCTGGTTGCGCGCTCCATCACCCGTCCGATCGTCGAGCTGGTGGGCGATTCCGCGCGCCTGTCCGGCGGCGACACCAGTGTCGAATTCAGGACCGCCGAGCGCGGCGACGAGATCGGCGTGGTCTCGCAGGCGGTGGCCAAATTCCGCGACAATGTGATCGCCCAGCAGCAGGCGGCGGCGTCTCTCGCGCGCGAGGCGGAAGCGCGCGATGCCGCCAACCGCAACATGGAGGACGCGGTCGAGGACTTTCGCGCGACCTCGCGCGACCTGCTCGCGCTGGTCGGCGAGAATGCGGGCACCATGCGGCAGACCGCGGAGAGCCTCGGCGGCATCGCCAACCATGCGACGAGCCAGGCCGCGTCCGCGGCGACCGCCTCCGAACAGACCGCGGTCAACGTCCAGACCGTCGCCGCGGCGGCCGAGCAACTTGCGGGCTCCATCGTCGAGATCGGCCGGCAGATCGAACTGTCCAACAAGACCGTGCGCTCCGCGGGCGAGGTGACCGCGCGCTCGGAGAGCGAGATCGAAGGGCTCGCGCACGCCGCGCAGAGCATCAGCTCGGTGGTCGATTTGATCCAGGCGATCGCGGCCCAGACCAACCTGCTGGCGCTCAACGCCACCATCGAGGCCGCACGCGCCGGCGAGGCCGGTCGCGGCTTTGCCGTGGTCGCGTCCGAGGTCAAGGCGCTGGCCGACCAGACCCGCAATGCGACGCAGGAGATCGCCCAGCACATTGCCGCGATCCAGAACTCGACCGGCAGCGCGGTCGCCTCCGTGAAGGAGGTCGCAACCGCCATGCGCCGGATCGACGAGGTGACCGCGGCGATCGCCAGCGCCGTGGAGGAGCAGGGTGCGGCCACGCGGGAGATCTCGCAGAACGTCCAGATGGCGGCGTCGGGAACGCAGACGCTGGCAAGCAGCATCGGCACCGTCTCCGGCGCCATTGCGGAAACCAACCGCTCGGCCGACGACGTGATGGGGGCCGCGAACCACGTCTCGGGGGCGGCCGAACGCCTCGCCACCGAGGTTCAGGCCTTCTTCGTCAGGCTGCGCACAGGTCCGATGGAACGGCGCAGCGGCCGCGACGCGGCCTAGAACGGAATGGCCTTGGCTGAATCGATTGCCGCGGGCTCGTTCACCTCTCCCGCGTGCGGGAGAGGTCAGCGCGAAGCGCCGGGTGAGGGTTCTCTCCACACAGGGGTTCTCACTTGCGGAGACACCCTCTCCCCAACCCTCTCCCGCAAGCGGGAGAGGGAGCCCACCTCCGTCGTTGCAGCGATCGAGCTCATCTCATCGCGGTTTAGTCGGTCAAATACTCCGGGTGGCGGCTCCGGATCTTGTCGAGCTCGCTCAAGGTGCCCGACAGATGCTTGCGCAGATGTTGTTGCGCGGCGTCGGGGTCGGCGGCCTCGATTGCGCGCGTGATCAGCTTGTGGTGGCGCACGATGTTCTGGGCCTTGCCGGGTGAGGGCAGGTGCAGCCGGCGCAGCCGGTCGATATGTCCGCTGCGGCTGCGCACCAGCGCCCACAGATCCTGCTTGCCGGCCGCCGCATAGAGCTGGGCGTGGAAGTCGTTGTCGGCGGCCATGAAGGCCTCGAACTCGCCGGCCTTGGCAAATTGCTGCTGGAGCGCGATGGCGTGGTCGAGGCGGATGACCAGGGCTTGATCAGGTTGCTCCGCGAGCAGCCGGACGATCTCCAGTTCCAGCGCCTGACGCAGGAAATGCGCCTGCTGGGCGCGGCCGATGTCGATCCGGCTGACCACGGTCGCGTGCTGCGGAAACACGTCGACCAGACCCTCTTCCTCGAGCCGCATCAGGGCATCCCGCACCGGGGTCGAGCTGATTCCGAACTGGCCGGCGAGCTCGGCGCGCGACAGCGGGGCGCCGGGCGGCAGCTCCAGCGCGATGATCGCATTGCGCAGCCGCTCGAACACCTGCGGCGCGGCCTGGCGGGCGCGGTCGAGCCGGGCGGGTCGTGACGCCGCGCGCGGCGCGGTATGGGCTGCTTCCATAAGTCGGGTCCCGCGAGCTTGCCTTTGATGCACTAATATATTAGTGCATCACTGGGGTCAACGCAGCACGACGCGCACCCGGAGGAAACACACAACAATGATCCAGCATCTTCGCAGCAAGCTTGCGGCCGCCGCCGTGACCGCCGCCGCCCTCTTGGCGCCCGCGGCGCATGCCCAGCAGAAATCCGAGATCGCGCTGTCGCGCCAGCCCGGCATTTTCTACATGCCGAGCCACATCATGGAGAAGCAGAAGCTGATCGAGAAGCACGCGGCAGCTCTCGGCGTTCCCGGCGTCACCACCAAGTGGATCACCTTCTCCGGCGGCGGCGCGCAGACCGATGCGCTGCTCGCCGGCGGCGTCGACATCCTCAACACCGGCACCGGCAATCTTCTCTTGCTTTGGGACCGCACCCGCGGCGGCGTGAAGGGCATCGTCGCGACCTCGGCGCAGCCGATGACGCTGATCAGCCGCGACGCCAACATCAAGTCGATTAGGGATTTCGGCCCCAGCGACAAGATCGCGGTGCCGACCGTGAAGGTCTCGACCCAGGCGATCGTGCTGCAGATCGCGGCCGCCGAGGCGTTCGGCGCCGACCAATGGTCGAAGCTGGATGCCAACACCGTGCAGCTCGGTCATCCCGATGCCTATGCGGCGCTCGCCAATCCCAAGCACGAGGTGCACAACCACTTCTCGATCCCGCCGTTCACCTTCCTGGAATTGAAGAACGTGTCGGGTGCGCATGTCGTGCTGTCATCGCCTGACGTGATGGGCGGCCCGCTCAGCCAGGCGCAGTTCTTCACCACGACCAAGTTCGCCGACGCCAATCCGAAGATCATCCAGGCCGTGCGCGACGCCACCAAGGAAGCGCAGGATCTGATCCGCAGCGACACCAAACAGGCGGTCGAGATCTACAAGGAGATCACCGGCGACAAGACCTCGGTCGAAGAGCTGCTCGATCTGCTGAAGGAACCCGGCATGATGGAGTGGAATCTCGAGCCGCAGGGCACGATGAAATTCGCGGCACATCTGTTCAAGACCGGCACGCTGAAGAACCAGCCCAAGGCGTGGACGGATTACTATCTCCCCGTCGCGCATGACCTGAAAGGCAACTGATGGCGCTGCTCGACGTCAGCGGCGTGACGCTGCGCTACAAGACCTCCAGCGCAGTCGTCACCGCCACGGAAAGAGTCTCTTTCACGGTCGACAAGTCCGACCGCTTCGTGCTGCTGGGACCGTCCGGCTGCGGCAAGTCGACTTTGCTCAAGGCCGTCGGCGGCTACATGACGCCGAGCGAGGGCCGCATGACGATCGGCGATCGCGAGATCCACGGTCCGGGCGCGGATCGCATGATGATCTTCCAGGAGTTCGACCAGCTGCTGCCCTGGAAGAGCGTGCTCGCCAACGTCATGTTTCCCCTGCTCACCGCGCGAAAACTGTCGCGCAAGGACGCCGAGGCGAAGGCGCGGGCCTATATCGAGAAGGTCGGTCTCACCCGCGTGGTCGATGCCTATCCGCACACGCTCTCCGGCGGCATGAAGCAGCGCGTCGCGATCGCGCGCGGCATGGCGATGGAGCCGGACATTCTGTTGATGGACGAGCCGTTCGCCGCGCTCGACGCCCTGACGCGCCGGACCTGCCAGGACGAGCTGCTCCAGCTCTGGAGCGAGACCAAGTTCACCGTGCTGTTCGTGACCCATTCGATCGCCGAAGCGATCCGCATCGGCAACCGCATCCTGCTGCTGTCGCCGCATCCCGGCCGAGTCAAGGCCGAGGTGGTCGATGTCGACAAGGTCTCCAACGAAGACGGCAGCGCCGGCCGGCTGGAGAAGGAGATCCACGATCTCCTGTTCGCCGGCGAAGCCACCGCGCACTGAAGGAGCCTCTCATGGGCGAAGCGAGAATATTGCTGCGTGACGCGCCGGTCGCCGCTGCTGGAGGTGCGGACGAGGTCGAGCGCAAGCTCAGCGTTGCCGAGCTGCTCTGGAACGACGGTTTTGTCCGCAAGACTGTCATCATCCTGTTCCTCGCGGCGGTCTGGGAAGTCTACGGCGTCGCGCTCGACAATCCCCTGCTATTCCCGACGCTGCACGATACGGCCGCCACGCTCTACGACCGCGTCAAGGACGGCACCATTCCCATGCGCGCCTGGGCCTCGCTCAAAGTGCTGTTCATGGGCTATTCGGCCGGCATCGTACTGGCCGCGATCTTCACGATCCTCGCGATCTCGACCCGCATCGGCACCGATTTCCTCGAGACGGTGACGGCGATGTTCAACCCGCTGCCGGCGATCGCGCTGCTGCCGCTGGCGCTGATCTGGTTCGGCCTCGGCAATGGCAGCCTCGTCTTCGTGCTGATCCATTCGGTGCTGTGGCCGGTCGCGCTCAACACCCATTCCGGCTTCAAGAGCGTGTCCAACACGCTGCGCATGGTCGGCCGCAATTACGGCCTGCGCGGCCTGCCTTACGTCGCCAAGATCCTGATCCCTGCGGCGTTCGGCTCGATCCTCACCGGCCTCAAGATCGGCTGGGCCTTTGCCTGGCGCACGCTGATCGCGGCCGAGCTGGTGTTCGGCGTGTCCTCAGGGCAAGGCGGGCTCGGCTGGTTCATCTTCGAGAACCGCAATCTCCTCGACATACCTGCGGTCTTCGCAGGCCTCTTGACGGTGATCATCATCGGGCTCTTTGTCGAGAACCTGATCTTCCGCGCCATCGAGCGGAACACCGTCCAGAAATGGGGCACCCAATCATGACCAAGAAGAAAATCACGCCCGACCGGCTCCGCAGCGCGCGCTGGTTCGCGCCCGACGATCTCCGCTCGTTCGGTCATCGCTCCCGCACCATGCAGATGGGCTACGCTCCCGAGGAGTGGAAGGACCGCCCGATCATCGCGATCCTCAACACCTGGTCGGACGCGCAGCCCTGCCACATGCACTTCAAGTCGCGCGTCGACGACGTCAAGCGCGGCATCCTGATGGCCGGCGGCCTGCCGATCGAGCTGCCGGCGCTGTCGCTGTCGGAATCGCTGCTCAAGCCGACCACCATGCTCTATCGCAATCTGCTGGCGATGGACGCCGAGGAGCTGCTGCGCAGCCATCCCGTCGACGGCGTGGTACTGATGGGCGGCTGCGACAAGACCACGCCGGCGCTGCTCTTGGGCGCGACCTCGATGAACATCCCGGCGATCTATCTGCCGGCCGGCCCGATGCTGCGCGGCAACTGGAAGGGCAAGACGCTGGGCTCCGGCTCCGACGGCTGGAAATATTGGGACGAGCGCCGCGCCGGAAAGATCTCCGACAAGGACTGGCTCGATATCGAAGCCGGCATCGCCCGCAGCTACGGCACCTGCATGACCATGGGCACGGCCTCGACCATGACCGCGATCGCGGAGGCGATCGGCATGACGCTGCCCGGCGCCTCCTCGATTCCGGCTGCCGATGCCAACCACATCCGCATGGCCAGTGAATGCGGCCGCCGCATCGTCGAGATGGTGTGGGAGGATCTGACGCCGAAGGTGATCCAGACCCGAAAAGCCTTCGAGAACGCGATTGCGGTCGCGATGGCGATGGGATGCTCGACCAATGCGATCATCCATCTGATCGCGCAGGCGCGCCGCGCCGGCCAGGACATCGGGCTCGACGATTTCGAGATCGCCAGCCGCAAGGTGCCCGTGATCGCCAACGTCCGGCCGAGCGGCGATGCCTATCTCATGGAGGACTTCTTCTATGCCGGCGGCCTGCCGGCGCTGATGGGTGAGATCAAGCAGCACCTGCATCTCGACTGCATCACCGTTACCGGCCAGACTCTCGGTGAGAACATCGCGCATGCCGAGGTCCACAATGACGACGTGATCCGCTCGGTGGACAATCCCATCTACAGGGAAGGCGCGCTCGCGGTGCTCAAGGGCAATCTCGCGCCCGACGGCTGCGTCATAAAACCCTCCGCCTGTGCGCCGCGCTTCCTCAAGCACACCGGGCCGGCGCTGGTGTTCGACGACTATCCCGCGATGAAGAAGGCGGTCGACGATCCCAATCTCGACGTCACCGAAGATCACATCCTGATCCTGCGCAATGCGGGGCCGCAGGGCGGACCGGGCATGCCGGAATGGGGCATGCTGCCGATCCCGACCAAGCTCGTGAAGCAGGGCGTGCGCGACATGGTGCGCATCTCCGACGCGCGCATGAGCGGCACCAGCTACGGCGCCTGCATCCTGCACGTTTCGCCGGAGTCCTATATCGGCGGCCCGCTGGCGCTGGTGCAGAACGGCGACCGCATCACGCTGGATGTTGCCGCCCGCACCATCAATCTCGATGTCCCCGAGGCCGAGCTCGCAAAACGCCGCGCCGCCTGGAAGCAGCCCGAGCGCCGCTTCGAGCGCGGCTATGGCTGGATGTTCACAAAGCACATCAAGCAGGCCAATGACGGCTGCGACTTCGACTTCCTTGAGACCGATTTCGGCGCGCCGATCGGCGAGCCGTCGATTTACTAGTTTCACCGTCGTTCCGGGGCGATGCGAAGCATCGAACCCGGAACCTCGAGATTCCGGGTTCGCTTCGCGCCCCGGAATGACGACCAACGAGAGAGCACGCCAATGCCCAAACTTTCCGAAGCCACCCGCAACAAGCTCAAATCCGTCTCCACCGCCACGGTCGCAACCGCGCTGTTCAAGCGCGGCCTGCGCATCCAGATGATCCAGGATGTGTATCCCGTGGGCCCTGACCAGCCGACCATGGTCGGCGAAGCCTTCACGCTGCGCTACATGCCGGCGCGTGAGGACCTCAACACCATCGACGTCTTCAGGGATCGTTCCCATCCGCAGCGCAAGGCGGTCGAGGATTGTCCGGCAGGCGCCGTGCTGGTGATGGACAGCCGCAAGGACGCGCGCGCGGCCTCGGCCGGTGCGATCCTGGTGACGCGGCTGATGAAGCGCGGCGTTGCCGGCGTCGTCACCGATGGCGGCTTTCGCGACTCCGCCGAGATCGCCAAGCTCGGCATTCCCGCCTATCACCATCGTCCCAGCGCGCCGACCAATCTGACGCTGCACCAGGCGATCGAGATCAACGTTCCGATCGGCTGCGGCGATGCGCCGGTGTTTCCCGGCGACGTCATCCTCGGCGATGCCGACGGCGTCATCGTGATCCCCGCCCATCTCGCCGACGAGATCGCCAGCGAAACCTTCGAGATGACCGCGTTCGAGGATTTCGTCACCGAGGAAGTCGGCAAGGGCCGCGGCATTTTTGGTCTCTATCCGGCGACCGATCCGCAAACGCTCACTGATTTTGCGGCGTGGCGGAAGAAGAACGGCCGCTGAGACCAGACGAGTTCACGACTAGAAACGAGCCGGCGCATCAAGCGCCGGCCTTTTATCAAGCAGGGAGGACTTTTATGAATTTCACGCGACGTAACCTCATGGCCGGCGCCGGCGCTGCGGCTGCTTCGACGTTTCTGGCACGCGCCGCCGGCGCCCAGTCGTTCGCGTTCACGCCCAACCAGCGCTACCCCGATCCCGCCGTCCAGATCCTCGACCCCAGCTTTGCAAAGTACCGGCTCTATTCCTCGACGGTCGAGCAGGTCGCGACCGGCATGCGCTGGGCCGAAGGTCCCGCCTATTTCCCCGAGGGCGGCTATCTCCTGTTCTCCGACATTCCCAACAACCGGATCATGCAGTTCGACGAGAAGACCGGGCAGACCAGCGTGTTCCGCGCCAACGCCAATTACGCCAACGGCAATGCGCGCGACCGCCAGGGTCGCCTCGTCACCTGCGAGCACTCGGTGACCCGCCGCATCACCCGCACCGAAAAGGACGGCAAGATCACCGTGCTGGCCGACACGTTCGAGGGCAAGCGGCTGAATGCGCCGAACGACATCGTGGTCAAGTCGGACGACAGCATCTGGTTCACCGATCCCTTGTTCGGCATCAACGGCGAGTGGGAAGGCAAGAAGGAGAAAGCGGAGCAGGCGACTACAAACGTCTACCGCATCGCCAAGGACGGCAAGATCAGCGCCGTTCTCACGGACCTCGTCAATCCGAACGGCCTCGCCTTCTCGCCGGACGAGAAGAAGCTCTATGTCGTCGAGTGGAAGGGCACGCCCAACCGCAGCATCTGGAGCTACAATGTCGGTGACGACGGCTCGCTCAGCGGCAAGACCAAGCTGATCGACGCCGCCGATCAGGGCTCGCTCGACGGCTTTCGCGTCGATCGCGACGGCAATCTCTGGTGCGGCTGGGGCTCCAACGGCGCGCTGCAGGGCGAACCGACCGACATCGGCGGTCGCAAGGTGTTTCAGCTCAGGGGCAAGTCCGAAGATCTCGACGGCGTCATGGTCTTTAACCCCGAAGGCAAGCCGCTCGCCTTCATCAAGCTGCCCGAACGCTGCGCCAATCTCTGCTTCGGCGGTCCGAAGAACAACCGGCTCTACATGGCGAGCAGCCATTCGGTGTATGCGCTGTATGTCGAGGCGCATGGGGCGGCGTGAGTGATGCGATCGGTTGTGGCGATAGCTCGCCCCATAACCCCGGCTGTCGTCCCGGCGAAGGCCGGGACCCATAACCCCAGGGCGTAGTTTGGCGAAGACTTGCAGTTAAGAAGCCTTGGTCGGTACTGCGACAGCACGTCCTCGATAGATCACGCGGTATGGGTCCCGGCCCCCCGCGCGCAATTGCGCGCTAGGCCGGGACGACGGCGGTGGGTGTGGCTACACCTCGGCCTCCGCCATCCCCGCCGCCCACAGCGCGAACGCATAGACGATCGCGACTTCATCGAGCCGGTCGAACCGCCCCGATGCGCCGCCGTGGCCGGCGCCCATATTGGTGCGCAGGAGAACCGGGCCGCCGCCGCTCATGGTGGCGCGCAGGCGCGCGATCCATTTGGCGGGCTCCCAATAGGTGACGCGCGGATCGGCCAGGCCGCCCATCGCCAGGATCGCCGGATAGTCCTTGGCCGCGACATTGTCGTAGGGCGAGTACGACAGGATGGTGCGGAAATCCTTCTCGCTCTCGATCGGGTTGCCCCATTCCGGCCATTCCGGCGGCGTCAGCGGCAGTGTGTCGTCGAGCATGGTGTTGAGCACGTCGACGAACGGCACCTCGGCGACGATGCCGGCGAACAGCTCGCCAGCGCGGTTGGCCACCGCGCCCATCAGCATGCCGCCGGCCGAGCCGCCATGGCCGACGATGCGCTTGGCGCTGGTGTACTTCGCATCAATCAGCGCGCGTGCGCTTGTCGCAAAATCGTCGAACGAATTCGTCTTCTTCTCGCGCTTGCCGTCGAGATACCAGCCCCAGCCCTTGTCGGCACCGCCGCGGATATGGGCGATGGCGTAGACGAAGCCGCGGTCGACCAGCGACAGGCGGTTGGTACTGAACGAGGCCGGCATCGCCATGCCGTAGGAGCCGTAGCCGTAGAGCAGCAGCGGTGCCGTGCCGTCGAGCTTCAGCCCGCGGCGATGGAGGATCGAGACCGGCACCTCGGCGCCGTCCTGCGCCTTCGCCATGATGCGCGTGGTGACGTAGTCGGCCGCGTTATGGCCTGACGGAATCTCCTGCCGCTTGCGCAGCACGCGGGTTCGTTTCGCCATGTCGTAGTCGTAGACTTCCGACGGCGTCGTCATCGACGAATAGGCAAAGCGCAGATTCGTCGTCTCGAATTCGTAGGAGCCCATCGTATCCAGCGAATAGGCAGCCTCGTCGAAGGCGATGGCGTGCTCGTCCTGGCCAGCGAGATCGCGGATCACGATCGACGGCAGCGCGTTGGCGCGCTCCAGCCGCACCAGATGGCCGGCATAGAGATCGAGGTCGATGATGTAGATGCCCGGACGATACGGGATCAGATCGCGCCAGTTCTTGCGCTCGGGTGAGCTGAGCGGCGCGGTGACGATCTTGAAATCGATGGCATCGTCGGCATTGGTGAGGATGAACAGCTCGTCGCCGCGGTCGGCCAGCGAATATTGCACGCCCTCCTCGCGCGCCGCGACAAGGCGCGGCGGCGCTTCGGGGTTGGCGAGATCGATCAGCCGCTGCTCGCTTGTCTCGTGATCGCCGCCCGCGATCACGCAGAAGCGGCCGCTGGTGCTCTCGTGCAGATGGGTGAACCAGCCGGCATCGGGCTCCTCATAGACCAGCGTGTCGTCGGCCTGCTTGGTGCCGAGCCTGTGCCGCCACACCTGCATCGGGCGGTGATTGTCGTCGAGCTTCACATAGAAGAAGCTTCTGCAATCCGCACTCCAGACCACGCCGCCGTCGGTCTCCTCGACGAGATCGTCGAGATCCTTGCCGCTTCCCCAGTCGCGCACGCGGATCGAGAAATATTCCGAGCCCTTGGTGTCCGCGCTCCAGGCCTGCAGCTTGTGATCGTACGAGTGCCGGCTGCCGCCGAACTTGAAATATTTGTGGTCTTTTGCGAGCGCGTCGCCGTCGAGCACGATATGCTCGTCACCGCTATCTCGCGGCATGCGTCCGAACAGCTCGTGCTGCCCGCCCTCGCGGAACCTGCGGAAATAGGCGAACGGTCCGTCCGGCGACGGCACGCTGGAATCGTCCTCCTTGATCCGCCCGCGCATCTCGCCGACCAGCGTCTTCTGCAGCGACGCAGTATGGCCGAGCAGGCTCTCGGTGTAGACGTTCTCCTCGTCCAGATATTTGCGGATGTCTGGGTCGATCACTCCGGGGTCGCGCAGCACCTCCTGCCAATTCTCGTCCTTCAGCCAGGCATAGTCGTCGGTCACGGTGATGCCGTGCCGGGTGAATGAATGCGGCCGGCGCGGGGCGACGGGGGGCTTCGAAGGCGTCTTGGCTTGTGTCACTCGGTCCTCGTTCAACTACGTGTCGCGGCGCTCCTTCTTCACCTCTCCCCGCCCTTGTCCGCCGAAGCCTTGGCGAAGGCGGATGCGGGGAGAGGGAGAAGAAGCAGGCGCGTTCCCTTATATCGTCCTGATTCCGCGAATTGCCAGCGTGCCTGCGCCAAGTCGCCGGGTTGTTGACCCGTCCCTTGTATGCTTTAGGCTCCATATCCCGCCGCCGGTCCAGCCTGATGCTGTTCAATTCCTACCCGTTCATCCTGCTGTTCCTGCCGGTCGCACTAGCCGGCTATTTCTGGCTTGGGCGACGCAGCAGTCTGACGCCGGTTATCTGGCTGGCGCTGGCTTCGATCACCTTCTATGCGATCGGCAGCTGGCAGTTCGTGGGTCTGCTGCTGATTTCGATCGCGTTCAACTACGGCGTCGGCCACCTCCTGATCGTGGCGGAGCTCGCGCCCAAGCAACGCAAGGCGGCGCTCGCATGCGGCCTCGCCGGCGATCTCCTCGTGCTCGGCATCTTCAAATATGCGGGCTTTGCCGCCGACAACATCAATGCGGTGTTCGGCGCGCACCTCGCAGTCCACATCCTGCTGCCGGTCGGCATCTCCTTCTACACGTTCACGCAGATCGCGTTCCTGGTGGACGCGTATCGCGGCCAGGTCGCACGGTACGCCTTGCCGCATTACGCGCTGTTCGTGACCTATTTCCCGCATCTGATCGCGGGGCCGATCCTTCACCACAAGGACATGATCCCGCAATTCGAGCACGAGGACTCAAAGCGCCCCGATGCGCATCTGATCCTGTGCGGAATCATCATCTTCGCGATCGGCCTGTTCAAGAAGACCTGCCTTGCCGACGGCATCCAGCCCCTGGTCGCGCTCGCATTCGAGGCGCGCTCGCCGAGCTTCGACCAGGCCTGGTGTGGGGCGCTCGCCTACACGTTCCAGCTCTATTTCGACTTCTCCGGCTATTCCGACATGGCGATCGGCATATCGCTGATGTTCGGCATCTTCCTGCCCGTGAATTTCAACTCGCCTTACAAGGCTTTCAGCATCGTCGAGTTCTGGCGCCGCTGGCACATGACCTTGTCGCAGTTCCTGCGCGACTATCTCTACATCCCGCTCGGCGGCAATCGCCGTGGCCGGGTGCTGCGCTACGTCAATCTGATGCTCACGATGCTGCTCGGCGGGCTCTGGCACGGCGCGGCCTGGACGTTCGTGGTGTGGGGCGCGCTGCACGGCGCCTATCTCTGCGTCAATCACGCGTTCAACGCGCTGGTGCCGAACGTTCCCTCGCCGCTGGCGCGGCCGGGTCGCATGCTCGGCGCCGTGCTGACCTTCCTCGCCGTCGTCATCGCCTGGGTGTTCTTCCGCGCCGAGAGCGTCGCCTGGGCACTGCGGGTTCTGCATGCGATGGCTGATCCCGCAAACATCGTCTTCGGCCGCGAGGAGATCGCAGCATTGGTGCAGGTCGTGGTCTATGCCGCGCTGGTGTGGCTGGCGCCGAACACGCAAGACATCATGGGCTACGATCACGGCAATCGCCGGGTCGGCGAAGCCTTGCGGGCAGGGCGCATGCGGCCGCTGGCCCTCTATGCGGCGTCGCTGGTGCTCGCGTTCGGCATCCTGGGCATCCAGAGCCACAGCGAATTCATCTATTTCCGGTTCTGATGCGCGCATCGTTCACCAGCCTGAAGCGTCTTCTCCTCGCGAGCATCGTGTGCTTGCTGGGTGCAGCAGTGCTCACCTACGTCGTCGATCCCCTGCAGCTGTTTCGTCCCTCGCGCCTCATGGCGGCGTTCTATTCCGACGACACGCGCGTGCAGAATGCCGGGCTGATCCGCAGCCAGTCGTTCGACACCGCCTTCATGGGCACCTCGCTCGCGATCCATTTCCGCCAGAGCGACATCGATCGTGCGCTCGGCGTGCATTCGCTCAAGCTCGCGATGACCGGCTCCAACTCGCGCCAGCAGGCCTTCGTGCTGGAGCAGGCGATCGCCCGAGGCGCCAGGGGCGTGATCTGGGCGATGGACGATTTCAGCTTCGTCGATGCGGCCGATATCGAGGCCGACCCATATCTCTCCGTCGATCTCTATCGCGGGACGGCCAGGGGGATCGCGTCCTACGTCTTTAGCGCGGCGATGGCCAAGGAATCGCTGTTCACGGTGATGCGGTCTGTCCCGCCGCTGCGGGAGCCGCTGACCCGCGCGGCACCGTTTCTCCCCGTCAAGTTCGCGCTGGAAAATGTCGACGACATCTACGCGCTGCCGCGGAATTTCGACATCGCGCGTGACTACAATGCGAAGAAGACGCTAACTGCCTTCGCCTACATCACCGCCCCCGCACGCAGCCGGTTCCTCGGCGAAGGCTATGCTTACGAGGCCATGGTCCGGCATTTCGAGCGCGACGCCGTCGGCCTGATCACGCGTCATCCGCACGTGACCTTCGATATCTACTTCCCGCCCTATTCGATCCTGCAATTCGTCGCGATGCGCGATGCCTCGCCGGAGACGCTGAAGATCGTCACCAATCTCACGGCGCATATCGCGCAGCGATTGACGCAGTTTCCCAACGTGCGCCTGCACGATTTCCGCGCGATCAAGGCGGTAACGCACGATCTCGATAATTACAGCGACGTCATCCATCATTCGCCGGTGGTGGACGCGATGGTACTGAAATGGCTGGCGAGCGGGGAGTATCGAGTCGATCCGAGGACGCCGACGGCGGCGCTGGATCAGCTGAAGGCGCAGGTGGAAGCGTATCGCGTGCCGCAGCCCTAGCCAAACATTCCGCTGTCGTCCCGGCCTAGTTGTGGAGCCTCAAGAGGTTGTCCTCGGTCAAACCGAGCCTGCTGATCGGCGTTTGAGATTTTATACCACCGTGGGGCCGGTGCCAGTTGTATTGGTGCAGCCAGAACGGCAGCTCTTGGGCGCGCCGATCTGATGTTGGATAGGCTTTGGCATAAGCCCATTCGCGAAGCGCGGTTTGGATGAAGCGCTCGGCCTTGCCGTTTGTTCTGGGTGTATAGGGCTTGGTGCGAATATGCTTGATGCCGAGGTCCCGGCAAGCGTCGCGGAAGGCGAAGGACTGGTAGCAACTGCCATTGTCGGTCATGACGCGCGTGACGGTGACGCCGAGGCTTTTGTAATAAGCCACAGCCGCCTTGAGAAAAGGAACAGCACTGTCCGCGGTCTCGTCGGGCTTGATCTCGGAGAACGCGACGCGGGAATGGTCGTCAATGCAGACGTGGACGAAATCCCAACCAGCGCCACGGCTCTTGTTCGGACCACTCGGATCGCCGGTGATGCGGTGGCCCACACGCTCGAAACGCCCGAGCTTTTTGATGTCGATGTGGAGCATCTCGCCGGGCGTCTCGCGCTCATAGCGGCGCTCCGGTTCGGCCGGCTCCAGGTCGCGTATCCGGTTTAATCCCAAACGGCGCAGGATGCGGCTGACGGTGGCCGGTGACACCTCGACCTCGGCAGCGATCTGTTTGCCGGTGTGGCGCTGCCGGCGCAACGCCTCCACAGCGGTGCACGTGGCGACCGGGGTTTGGCTTGGCGATGAAAGGGGCCTGGAGGAGCGATCACGCAATCCCTCCACACCTTCCGCGCGGAACCGCTTGACCCATTTGGCGACCGTCTTCGGCGTCGTATTGAACAGGTCGGCCGCGCCAGCTTGGCTCAGCCCGCCTTGCACCACGCTTCGGACCATCGCCTCTCGACCTTTGGGCGTCAAAGGCGCATTCTTGTGCACGTTCATCTGGTCTCTCCTTGGAACACTGAAGCTTCGCAACCTCAGCTTCCTCGGTTCAGACCAGATGGACAACCTCCTGAGAGACCACACCTAGTGCGCAATTGCGCACGGGAGCCGGGACCCATAACCACAGGGAGAAGTTTGGCGAAGACTCGCAGTGAAAAGGTCGGTACCGCGGCCACGCCTTATCGATGGATCACGCGGTATGGGTCCCGGCTCCCGTGCGCAATTGCGCACTAGGCCGGGACGACAGTGAACTACGCCGCCACTTCCTCGCCGAGATACGAAACCGCCGCCTCGAGCCCGCCCTTGCCATGCGGGATCTTCAGCGCGTTCAGGCCCACCTCGATCACCCCGAGCGTGCCGAGCAGCATCGGCGCGTTCACATGGCCCATATGGGCGATACGGAAGGCTTGTCCCGAGAGATCGCCGATGCCGGTGCCGAGCACGACACCGCACTTGTCCTTGCAATAGCGTTGCAGCACCGCCGGATCATGGCCGTTGCTCATGGTCACCGTGGTCACGGTGTTGGAGCGCTCGCTGGCTTCGGCGACATTGAAGCCGAGCACCTGGCCTTCCGACCACATCGCAACTGCGCGACGCGCGGCTTCGCCGAGCAGGCTGTGGCGGCGGAAGGCGTTCTCCAGGCCTTCCTCGTGCAAGAGGTCGATCGCCTTGCGCAGCGCGAACAGCAGATGTACCGGCGCGGTGCCGGCATATTTGCGATAATTCTCGGTGCCCTCGCGCTCGCTCCAGCTCCAATAGGGCGTCGACATGTTCGCCTTCTTGTGCACCTCGAGCGCGCGCGCATTGGCGGCGACGAAGCCGAGGCCGGGCGGCGTCATCAGGCCCTTCTGCGAGCCGGACATCGCGACGTCGATGCCCCATTTGTCCATCTCGAACGGCATGCAACCGAGCGAGGCGACAGTGTCGACCATGTACAGCGCAGGATGGCCGCTTGCCTTGATCGCCTTGCCGATCGCCTCGATGTCGTTCTGCACGCCGGATGCGGTGTCGACCTGGACGACCACGACGGCCTTGATCTTGTGCTCCTTGTCGCGGCGCAGGCGCTCCTCGACCTCGTGCGGCCGCACCGCGCGGCGCCAGTCGCCCTTGAGCACCTCGACCTCGGCGCCCATCAGCGCCGCCGCATTGCCCCAGCCGATCGCGAAGCGGCCGCTCTCCAGCACCAGCACCTTGTCGCCGCGCGACAGCACATTGCTCAGCGCCGCTTCCCAGGCGCCGTGACCGTTGGCGATGTAGATGTAGGACTTGCCCTTGGTCGCAAACAGCTTCGAGATGTCGCTGAGCAGGCTCTCGGTCAGATCGAGCATCTCTTTGGAGTAGATATCGATCGCCGGACGGTGCATCGCCCGCAGCACCTCGTCGGGCATCGTGGTGGGCCCGGGGATGGCCAGAAATTCCCGGCCCGCGCGAACGGTCATTGCATTGGTCCTTGTTGCTTGAGAACAGGATGGTGGGTTGCTGAGTCTCACTTTTACGCGGCGTTGGAGGCCAAGAAAAGCGCGCAAAACGCAGGTCTGGGGCTCTTATCTCTTGGTCTCGCGACACCCGGCCGCTTCGGCCTCTTCGACCGAGCAGAACCAGCGGGTGCCCTTGCTGATCTTCATCTTGATCTGGGTGTACCAGCGGCTGGTCGGCTGGTGATAGATGCACTCGCCGGCGCTGTTCACATTGCCCTTGATGGTGCAGTCGGGCGAGGGCGCGACCGGCCCCGAGGCCGAGGCCAGCAGCACGGCATGCGCGCCCTCCGGCGGCTTGGTGGCGCCCAGGATGGCGGTCTTCTTGTTGCGCACGCGCCAGTCCCAGGGCGCGATGAAGGCGCCCTGCCACATGCCGGCTTTTGCCTCGCGCGCGGCGGCTTCGTCGGGTTCGTAGTCGTGCGAGATGCGGGTGTAGGCCAGCGCCCAGCCGTTGCGTACCAGCCATTTCTGGATGTCCTCGCCGCCGACGTCGCAGCGCGCGACCGTGCGGCCGCGCCGATCGATGGCGCGGGTGTGGCAGACCCAGGTCTTGCCTTCGGTGTATTTGGCGAGTTCCTCGCGCGCGGCCACGCCACAGGTCCAGCGCTCGCTCTTGGTGTTGAGACAGAGCTGGTCGGATGACGGCGCGTCGATGCCGCCGAGCCGGATCCGCGTGTTTCCGATCACGACGGAATCGCCGTCGCGGACCTTTGCCGTGCCGGTGATGTCGGCGGCCTGGGCAAGCGAGGGGGCGAGCAAAGACAGCGCAATCAGGAATTTTCGCAACATGCCGGTCCGGGTGCTTAGGAAAATCTCGATAAGCCGCGCAATTGTGGTCGGCTTTTGGCTTCCGGGCCAGCATATGCCTAACAGATGGGCTTTCAACTTCCTGTCATTGTGGGAGGTCTCGTAGGGTGGGCAAAGCGAAGCGTGCCCACCATGGCTAGCGTCGCGAAAGATGGTGGGCACGGCGCGCGAAGAGCGCGCCTTTGCCCACCCTACGAGGCCGACGCTCGGGGCACGAGAGCCGGGCTCACCCCCGCGTCATCGCCCGCTTTGCCACCGCCAGTCCCATCAGCACGAACGCCGAGGTCACCTCCGGACCGCCGACCAGGATCCGCGTCGGCGTCTTCATCTTGTTCCATTCATAGGCGCGGAACGGGCCGCGGCGGCCGCCTTCGCCGAGGCTTGCGATGATGACGTTCAGCGCCGGGGCAAAGGCGCGCGGGTCGGCGCCGAGATGGCCGAGCGCGATCAGCGCCAGCGCGGCGTCGAACACGTTCATCTCCGCGGCCATCAGCTCGCCCTTGACGTAGGAGAGCACCCGATGGCGGATGAAATCGAAATCGCCGTCGGGATCGATCGCCGCCTGCGCCGCCAGTGGCAGCGCAAGGAACGCCGCATAGCAGCGGCCGAAATAGGCGCTGTAGAGTTCCGGCAGATAATAGATGTGCGAGCGCGGATTGGCGAAGGCACCGCTCGCCGCCAGCCGTTTCTGGAAACCGATGATCCGATGCACGGTGGCGAGCCGCCCCGGCGTCTCCAAAACCTTCCAGCGCGCGAGGTTACGAAAGCTCACCTCGAGAACGTCGAGATTGAGCGTCGGATCGAGATCGTTGCCGTAGGGGCGCTCGCCCTTGAGATTGTCGATCCAGGTGGCGACGCCGCCTTCATGGTCGATATTGTCGTTGAGCGGCACGGTGACGCGCGGCGCGTTGACACCCGCACGCACCTGGTAACCGGCGTAGAAATCCAGCAGCGGCTGGTCGATGATCGCATCAAGGCAGCCGGCCTGCGTCGCCGCCGAGATCGAGCACGCCGTGGTGTCGCAATCCGGCACATAGATGCCGAAGCCGAGTTCCTGCTTGATCTGCGCGAAGAAGCGCGAAAAGCGCGGATGCGGCGCCGGCGCCAGCGCCGTGATGACGTTGAAGCGCGCGCCATCGATGCCCTCGACCTCTTCGCGGCTGATGTTGACGCAGAAATCGACCATGTCGGCGATGGCGCGCTCCGCCGCGATCTTGTCGGCCGGCGAGGCGAGCCCGGTCTCGACATAGCCGAGCAGCGCCTCGATGAAGAACGCATCGTAATAGGCCGAGCGGTGACGGATCTGCACCGGCTCCCACATCGGCTCGGCGATGCCTTTCCAGGGCGGATTGACCACGGCGCGCGCGTGCGAGCGTGCGATGAAGACGCGCGCGAGGTTGAACAGCAGCGAGGAGTTCTTGTAGCCGCGCGCGTTCAGCCCCGTCAGCGCCATGATCAGCTCACGTCCGCGGACATCAGGGTCGCCGATCAAATTAAAGGCGGCATAGGTCGGCAGGAAGCCGTTTCGGCGGTACGAGCCGAGCAGGTGCTGCGCGCAGTCGCGGATCACGCCGTCGATCTCAGCGGTTTGCGGCATGGTGCCCGTGAACATTGCCGGCGGCGGCTTCGGGTGGTCGAGCGCGATGCTGTCGACGAGATCGGCGACGGGCTGGCCGACCGCCGCCCAGTCCGGCTCGGCATCATCGCGGGCACGCGTGAGCGCCTCGCGCAGCCGGGTCAGCCTCGTCTCGTCGCGCAGCTCGGGCAGCCCGGCGCGCCGCAGCAGCATCCGCAAAGCGGGATTGCCGAGCGCGGTCTTGTAGAACTTTGCCAGATGCGGGTCGCCGCTGGCGCTAGCCGCCAGCACGGGATCGCAGACCTCGTAAAGAGAGGGGCCGTCCTTCCGCGCCGTCAGCGCCCGGCAGGCGGCGCCGGCAAAATAATGAAAGCTCATGAAATACCTGGTCGCGGGGCCTTGCCCGGAAACGGCGAGCGCGCACCCGTTCGCCGCCACCCCCTACAAGTCCTTGAAAAGTTACCCGGATTCGCAGAAAAAACAAACGTGATGGACGTCACGGAAATATCAGGCACGAGGCCTGCATGCTCAGGCTCCGAAAGGCTTCGGGGATGTCATAAATCGAGAAAATCGGCTTGGAGAATTAACCAACAATTTCAGCGACTTAGCTCAAATTTTGGGCGATCTATTGCCGGCACGGCGATATCCGGTTAAGGGTTTGTTTGGTGCGGCGCCGCAAATTGCGCGCAATTCGGGGGCACTTCCCCGGCCAATCCCTCAAACCTAAAGACGCTATCGCGCTACTCAAACAGTGTGCGCGCGCTTGGCTGGTCTTTGGCACTGACAGGAATGAACCGAGATGAATGTAAGGCAGCTCGACATTTCCCGACGCACCATCGCGGTGGCCGCAGCCCTCATCGGCACGGTGTCGCTGGTGATCGGCGCCCATGCTGCCCTCAACATGCGCGCGCTCGATGCTGCCAAGGCCGTGACGACCGACCAGATCACCGGCTCGATCGGCCAGACCTCGCGCCTCGCCCTCGTCATCGGCAATGGACATTATCCCGACGCCAGCGCGCCGCTGACGCAGTCGATCAACGACGCCCGCGCGCTGTCCTCGTCCCTGCGCAAGAACGGCTTTGACGTCGACATGGTGGAAGACGCGACCAAGGACGACATGGTCCGCGCCGTCAATCGCCTGAAGTCCCGGATCAAGCGCGACACGGTCGTCATGCTGTTCTTCGGTGGCTTCGGCGTGCAGGCCGGACGCGAGAGCTACATGCTGCCGGTCGACGCCGTGATCTGGAAGGAAAGCGACGTCCGCCGCCACGGCGTCTCCATCGAGGGCGTGCTCGAGATGATGAAGGAGCAGGGTGCCAAGGCCAAGCTCGTCGTCGTCGACGCCTCGCGTCGTAATCCCTACGAGCGCCGCTTCCGTTCCTACAGCCATGGCCTCGCGCCGATCAGCGCGCCCGACAATGCGCTGATCCTCTCCTCGGCCTCGCCCGGCAAGGTCGTCGACGACGGCAAGGGCGAGCACAGCGTGCTGGTCGGCGAGCTGCTCGGCAATCTCAATGCGCAGAGCGGCAGCGCCGAAGCCGTCTTCAACAAGACCCGCGTCGCCATCTCCCGCGCCTCCGAGGGCGGCCAGGTCCCGACCGTGTCGTCATCGCTGCTCGAAGACGTCCATTTCGGCGAAGCCGGCAGCTAGTTTCTCGCGGCAATCGTAGGGTGGATTAGCGAAGCGTAATCCACCACGTCTCTCTCATCAGCGCAGCTATCGTAGGGTGGGCAAAGGCGCAAAGCGCAGTGCCCACCATCTTTCCAACATCTCGATAGAAGACGTGGGCACGCTTCGCTTTGCCCACCCTACGAGACTTGTCGGCTACTTCCCCGCTTCCGCGCTCGCCATCGCCGGGCGCACGGGATCGCCTTCGCGCAGCAGCGCGCCGGCGCGGGCGACAACGACGTCGCCTTCGTTGAGGCCGTCGCGGACCTCGATATTGCCGCCCGACATCAATCCGATCTCGACGCGCTTGGTCTCGACGCGATTGCGGCGGATCACCTGCACCACGGTGCCGGCGGACGAATATTGCACGGCGGTGAGCGGCACCGCGACGTTGCAGCTCTGGCCGGTCTTGATCAGCGCGCGCCCGCTCGCGTTCAGCAGCAGCCGCTTCTGCGAGGAGATGCCGATATAGACCATGCCCTGCTGGATGTTCGGCTCGACGGTGGGCCCGATGCGGCGAATCTTGCCCTCGATGTCGCCGGCGCCGGCGATACGCACGGTCGCCGGCTGGTTGACGGCCAGCTTGCGCACGTCGGTGGTCGCGACCAGGCCCACGAGATCGTATTCGCTGCGCGCCACGATGGTGAACAGCGCCTCGCCCTTGGCCGAGGCGAGATTGCCGATCTGGGCGGTGGAGGTCGCGATCACACCCGCCACGGGAGCGGTGACCTGAAGCGTGCCGCCTTCGGGCAGCGCGAGGCGCGCCAGCACCTGGCCGGCCGTGGTGGTGTCGCCGGCTTCCGCCAGCACCTCCGTCACCTTCAGGCCCGGACGTTCGGGCCGCACCGAGGTTTCCTCGCGTGCGATGATGGTGCCGGTGGCCTCGACGATGTCGGAGAAGCAGGATTTTGCGACCTTGAGCACCGTGACCGCCGGACCCTTGGGCGCGTCGTCATCGGCGGCTGCGGCCGGATATTGGCCGAGGACGAGCACTCCGGCGACGGCTGCGGGATACAGGCTTCGAACAACGGCACGTGACAAAGGGCGCATCGGAAATTCCACGGGGGCTATGCCTCCAATCGATAGCAGATGGCGGGAGCCCGGACTACGGCAGCGTTGTCCCAGAGCGGGATGCCGCGCCGCCCGGGCTGGCGCGGCAAGTCCTTGATTAGTCGCGGGATTAGGAAACAGGTTCGCTGTCGGCCGAGCCGGCCCCCCGAAGGGACGGCTCAGCTCCGGCGATCGCCGAGCAGCCTGCCGGTGGAACGGTCGATCAGGTGCAGCCGCGTGCAGGCCGGGCAGGGGACGGAAACGTGCGTGCCATCGGCCGGCGCGTCGCCGAGCCGATGCTGCACATTCATGCCGGTCTGAGGGCATTTGAAGAGGATATGGCGGTCCATGACCGCCATATGATGGCAACGCGGGGGCTTCCGAAATTACGGATGACTACGTAGGTCAGTCGCGGCCCCTCACGGCAGGCTCAGGAATTCCACCCAGTTCGGCTTCTTGCCGGTGGGGTAGGATTTCAGCTTGGCCAGCGCGCCGCTGCCCTGGTCGATCGCATAGACCGTCATGCCGTCGGAAAGCTCACCGACCGCGGCGAGGTAGCGCCCGCTGGGATCGATGTTGAAGCCGCGCGGCTGCTTCTCGGTCGGCACGCTGCCGATCGTGGTCAGCTTGCCGCTGGCTGCGTCGACCTTGTAGGCGGCGATCGTGTTGGTGGTGCGCTCGGAGGCGTAGAGGAAGCGGCCATCAGGCGTGATGTGGATGTCGGCGGCCCAGGGTTTTCCGGTGAACCCTTCGGGCAGCGCCGTGGTGCGCTGGATCTCGTCCCATGCGCCGCCCTTGGCCTCATAGGTGAACGCGGCGACATCGCCGTTCAGCTCGTGGATCAGGTAGACGAACTTGCCATTGGGGTGGAACACGAAGTGCCGCGGCCCGGATTTTTCCGGCAGCTTGTAGGTCGGCGGATCGCTCGGCGTGAGCGCACCGGTGGTAGGCTCGAACGCAAAGCTCAGCACCTGGTCGGAGCCGAGGTTCGTTGCGAACACGAAGCGGTTGTCGGGCGAAGGCAGGAAAGCGTGCGCGTTCAGCCCGGTCGGGATCACCTGCGTCGGTGCGCCCACCACGCCGTTCGCTCCAAGCGGATTGACCGCGACCTTGTTGCCGCCATAGGAGGCGCTGAACAGCACCTTGCCGCCGCGATCGGTAGCAATGTAGGCCATGCTGTCGGCGAGCGGCCCGTTGCCGATATGGCTGAGCTGGCCCGTCTTGGGGTCGATCGAAAAGCTCACCGCCTGGAACGGCTGCGAGCGGACGCCGGCAATCAGCACGCGGTGGTCGGGCGTGATCGCGAGCGGCGTCGAGGATCCCGGTTTTTCCACGCCGGTGAAGGCGGCGGTCTGCACCGGCGTCATCTCGCCGTTCTCGGCCAGCTTGAACACGCTGATGTCGTTGCTGTCGGCGTTGCCGACATAGGCAAAAGTCTCGGCCATACCGGCGCGGGCTCCCAAAGTGAGGGCAAGGAAGGTGAGAGTGGTAGCTATCGCGGCACGGGGTGTACTGGCTGCGATGCGGCGGGTCGGACTCGACATGGGCGTTCTCCTCTAGGCCAGTGCGGCGTTATCGTTTTGCCCGGGAGGATAGCGGGCGGCAGGTTGCCGCACCAAATTCCAATTGAGATCAATCGATGCCGAAATTGTATCGGTCGCACTGGAGTGGCTATCGCACCGCCGCCGTCACGTTGCGGGAGGGCAGGTGCGGGCCCGCCGGGCGGTCAGGCGGCCCGAGCACGGTCCACACCGCGACCGCGAGCAGGGCGCAGGTTAGAATCGTCCAGGCGACCAGTCGTTTTCGCATCAGGCCAAATCCCGTCTGTGCAAGGCCCGTCCGTCAAGGGCATGCGGCGACGCACGCAGGTACATCATGCACTGCAACGGACGACGCTCCTATGAACTCGTTCACAGGCGAAAACAGGGCAATGCCAGCGAACCAATGCCGCGCGCAGGCATTGACCCTGCATGCCCCGCGAAAACGATCTCGAAGGCAAGCCCGACATGGGCGGCAAGCACGGCGGTCAGGCCGGCCAGCCCAAGCTGCCGCCGCGCCCGCACGAGGGACCGCGCGATAAGGATGTCGTGGCAAAGCGCCACACCGGTCAAACCGATCGCACATCGCCGCCGACCAAATCCAAATAGCGCCTCGCCCGCATCGCGCTCGCGTCAGGAACGGCAGCCTCGCTTTGCCGTTGCCCTGATCCCGCAGACCGAGGACGCCAAAACGGAGGGTGGCACGTGTTTTGGATTTATTGGGACACCGCCTGGTCGATCATCATCAGCGGCATCATGTTCACCACCATCGTCACGCATCCCGACGCCGAGTTCGTCGAGATCCAGGCGGCCAAGCAGGTGAAATGAGCCGGTCAGTCTGTAGGGTGGGTTAGCCGCTCACGCCTGCGCTCGTTCCACAGCCGACAGTGCAAGGCGTAACCCACCACGCTCGAGGTGAGACCGGCGGTGGGTTACGCCCAGCGGACTGCGCTTCGCGCATCCGCAAGGCTAACCCACCCTACGAAATCACTGCACCATCGCCGCGGCAATCTTCTCCGCCGTCATCAGCACCGGAAAGTTCGTGTTGGCGCATGGCACCACCGGGAAGATCGAGGCGTCGACGACGCGCAGGCCCTGGATGCCCTTGACGCGGCCCTGGTTGTCGACCACCGCCATCGGATCGTCGGCGCGGCCCATGCGGCATGAGCACGAGGCGTGCCAGACGCCGATGGTGGCCTTGCGCACGAAGGCTTCCAGCGCCTCGTCGTCGTTGATCACGTCGGCGAAGGTGAAGCCTTCGACGACGAAATTGTCGATCAGATAGTGACGCAGCGCCGCCGGACCGTCCATCAAGGTTGCCGCGATCCTGGTCAGGATCTTGTTCCTGGTGTTGACCACGCCGATCTTGCGGACCTTGTCGGTATAGGCGGCCGGGAACGGCTTGTCCGTCACCTTCCTGACGATGTCGCTCATCTGCACCGCCGCCATCTTGCGGAAGCCGCTCATCAGGCGATCGAGGTCGCGCCGGTCCGACAGCAGATTGAACTCGACGATCGGCTCGGCCGAGGGATCGCGCGAGGCGAGCTTGACCTGTCCCGTCTCCGAATAGGTCTTGTTGACGAAGGTCAGCAGCGAGCCGATCTGCGCGCCGACCGCGTGCCAGGCGGATTTGCTGAGAACGACCACGAACATGTCGCCCTTCGGCACGCCGGGCAGACCCGAGGAATAGCGCAGGCCGAGTTGCATGTGGCGCCTGGTGTGCTCGTTCATGCGCGCGCCGCGGCGGACGAAGGACGACAGCGAGATCGAGGGATGATCCATCAGGCGCTGGCCGACGCCCGGCAAGCCCATCAACACGGGAATCCCGAAGTCCTTGAGGTGGCCGACCGGGCCGATGCCGGCGCGGAGCAGATGCGCCGGCGAGTGGATCGCGCCAGAGGAGAGAATGATCTCGCGTCCGCGGAAGTCCTGCTCGCGCCCGTCGACTACGGCCTTCACGCCGACGCATTGCGTGCCCTCGAACAGCAACTCCTTCACTTGCGTGTTGGTGGAGATGGTGAGATTGGCGCGCTGGCGCGTGCCGCGATCGAGATAGCCCATCGCGGCCGAGACGCGCTGCTCGGCCTGGTTGGAATGCGTCACCGGGAAATAGCCGTCGACGAACTCGCCGTTCTGATCGGCCACGAATGGATGGCCGGCCTGCTGGAAGGCCTGCGCGAACGCCTCGGAATGCCGAGTCCAGTGCTCCCTGGGAATTCTGCGGACCGGAATGCGGCCGTCCTTGCCGTGATAGGGCCCATCGAAATCGAGGTCGCGCTCGACCTTCCTGAAGAAGGGCAGCACGTCGTTCCATGTCCAGCCCTCGGCGCCGCGCGCATCCCACTCATCGTAATCGGTCGGCGCGCCGCGGTTGGCCATCTGGCCGTTGATTGACGAGCCGCCGCCCAGCACGCGCGCCTGCTCGTATTTGCGCAAGGGCGGACGCGTTTCGTTCGGATTGTTGTGGCTGACGACCTGCGTCGTGACCTTGAGCTCGGTCCAGTGGAAGCGCGGATCGAAATAGGCGGTGCCCGGATAGCTGTCCCTGATCTCGGCCGGCTCGTTGCCGGGTGGCGTGTCCTGTCCGGCTTCGCAGAGCAGGACCTTGTTGGCACTCTTCGCGGAGAGCCGGTGGGCCAGCACGGACCCAGCCGAGCCGCCGCCCACGATGATGTAGTCGTACACGATTGGCGCTTCCTCTTGTTCTTGTCGGAAGAGGGTAGCGTGGTTTTGTTGGGAGGTCACCTCACCGCAATCGTCGGTGCACCATGAGCGCCACGAATGGCCCGCGGCCCGCGAGCCCGGATCTCAAATCATGCTGCCCGGCATGAAGCAGCGGATCATGGCGCGGCCGTTGACGTAGTAGGGCCAGACGAAGGTGCGGCCGGCGCGGTTCGGCTCGGTGATCACGGCATCATCAGGCACGGTGACCCACTCGCCGAGAAGGCGCACGCGGTAATGTCCGTCCAGCGTGTCCCAGTCGACGTCATCGAGCGCGGTGCCGTCGGCGTCGGCGCAGCACGGACCTCCAGCCTTGCTGTGCAGGCTTTCGAACCAGCCCTTGAGCGGAGAGTTCGCGTAGCGACCGTCGTCGCGGGCCTGTGCGGGCGGGGCGATCATGACGATAGCCAGCAGAGGAAACATCCTGAAGGTCACGATCGCCATCTCGCCTCGCTCGATCCGCGCACGCGCGCAAGATCGCAGGCGCCAGTCGCCTGCGATGCGTGTGACGTGATGCCGGCTGACACTCGCCGGCCGCGGTTCCGGCCGGCTCAGCGGAGCGATAACTACGATCCGCAGCGTTTGATCCTATTTTGCGGAAAGGAGCCGGTTGTTGTGCGCAATGGCAGGAGGATCGATCGGCTTCTTGGCCTGCGCGCCACAATTCCTTCTCCGAGTCCCTTGATTTGAATCAATGTGACATCGCCCTGTCGACCATTGTTGGCGTGGTGCCTGGGGGCTACTCACCTAGGAGGTCGCCGATGATGAAAATAGTAGTGATCGGAACAGCCGCACTCCTTCTTGCCGCACCGTCGATTGCCAGCGCGCAAGCTCCGTCCCCTGCGACGCCAGAACGGCTAAACGCAGTGGACCGGAATACACTGATCGACATGCGGATCGATTTGACCAAGGCCGCGTTGCAGCTGACACCTGACCAGGAAAAGCTCTGGCCGCCTGTCGAGAGCGCCATTCGTGCCAGAGCGGAGGATCGGAAGGCCCGTGTTGCAAAAATCTCGGAAACAGTGGGTCGACGGGCCGACCAAAATGCCGTCGAAACCATGCGCAATCGTGATCCCATCGCCTTCCTGCAACGACGCTCGGAGGCATTGGCTCAACGATCTGCCGATTTGGATAAACTCGCCGAGGCGTGGCAGCCACTCTACAAGACCCTCAATCCCGAACAGCGGCAGCGCATGGGGGCCCTCGCGGTCCTTGTACTTCACGACATGAGCGATGTCGTGGAACGACGTCGGGCGCAGGCCGAGGATGAAGACTGATGCAGGATGTTGATTCATACAAGCCGCGTGATGGTCTGAACCTGCGCGGCTAACTAACTTTAAGCCTGGGGATGTCCCCTTTGCCAGGGACGACATCCCCAGGCTGCATTCAAAGTGCTGTAGCCGACCAACGTGGCGGCAACCCGCGGCAGCTTCAGTGTTCACATCGTCAGTCTCGCCGGAGGCGCATAGCCAAAGGCGCGAGAGGCCGCGTTCGTCCGGATTTTGTTCGAAATCTTGTCGTGTCCGAACAACATTGCTGGTCTAGGCCGCCGCCTGCGCCGACAGCAGCTGCTTCAGCTTTGCCGCCGGCACGGCCGGGCTGAACAGCCAGCCCTGCATCTGGCTGCATCCGAGCTGCCGCAGCACATCGCGCTGGGCTTCGGTCTCGACGCCTTCGGCCGTCGTCGCCATGCGGCGGGCGGCGGCCATGTGCACCACGGCCTGCACGATCGGCGAGGAATCCTCGGGCTCGCCGATGTCGCTGATGAAGCTGCGGTCGATCTTGATCTTGTCGAACGGGAAGCGGTGCAGATAGCTCAGCGACGAATAGCCGGTGCCGAAATCGTCGAGCGCGATGCGCACGCCGAGCTCGCGCAGCTGCTGCAGGATCGTCAGCGCCTCCTCGTCGTCGCGGATCAGCACGGTCTCGGTGATCTCGAGCTCGAGCCGTCCGGGTGCGAGGCTCGACTCGGCGAGCGCGGCTGCAACCTTCAAGGCCAGTGACCGAGAGCGGAACTGCACCGGCGAGACGTTGACCGCGATGTGGATATTGCCGGGCCAGCTGGCTGCCTCGGTGCAGGCCTGCTTCAGTACCCATTCGCCGATCTCGCCGATCAGTCCGGTGTCTTCCGCGACCGGGATGAAATCCGCCGGCGAGACCATGCCGCGCTCGGGATGGCGCCAGCGCAAAAGCGCCTCGCAGCCGGTCACGACATTGGCGGCGAGATCGACCAGCGGCTGATAGTGCACCTCGAACTCGCCGCGCGCGAGCGCCTGGCGCAGATCGAGCTCGAGCTGGCGCCGCTGCCGCGCCTTGGCGTCGTATTCGGGCACGAAGATGCGGAAGGTGCCGCGGCCCTCCGACTTGGCTGCGTACATCGCGAGATCGGCGCGCTTGAGCAAATCGTCGAGATTGTCGCCGTGGTCCGGCGCGATCGCGATGCCGATGCTGGCATCGGTCGGAACCTCCTGGCCCTTGCAGCTCACGGGCGCACGCAACGCCGACAGGATCGTGTCCGCCAGCGCCGTCAACTCGGCCTGATCGTTTGTGCCGGCCTTGACGATGGCGAATTCGTCGCCGCCGAGCCGCGCAACGAGGTCGTTGCCGCTGACGCAGGCGCGCAGGCGGTTCGCGACCTGGCGCAGCAGCTCGTCGCCGACCTCGTGTCCCAGCGAATCGTTGACGCCCTTGAATTCGTCGACGTCGATATAGAGGATCGCGAATGGCTTGCCCTGGCCAAGCTCTGCGACGCGGCGCTCCAGATGGCTGCGCATCAAGACGCGGTTGGGCAGGTCGGTCAGCGCGTCGTAATGCGCCATATGCGCGATGCGTTCGGCGGCACGGATGCGCTCGGTGACGTCGTCATGGGTCGCGAGCCAGCCGCCGGCGGCGCCGGGCTGGTTCTTGATCTCGATCAGGCGGCCGTCACCGGTCTCCACGATCGAACTGTGCGTCTGCTCGACGCTGCCCAGGATGCCGTCGCAATAGGCATCGACGTCGCCGTCGAAGGAGCCGGTGTCATGGCGGTGCTGGATCACGTCGCGGAAATGGGCGCCGGGCTTCACCACGTCGTTGGACAGGCGGTACATCTCGATGTAGCGCCGGTTGCAGACGATCAGGCGCTCGTCCTGGTCGAACATCAGAAGGCCCTGCGTCATCGTGTTCATCGCGGTGTCGAGCCGCTGCTTCTCGAGCGAGAGCCGGCGCGTCACCTGACGGAAGATCAGGAACAGCGTGAGCACGAGCAGGCCGATCGACGTCACGGCAACGGCGACGAAGAATTTCGTCTGCGTGCGCCAGGTGGCGAGCGTCGCGTCCAGCGATTTGGTCGCGACCACGACCAGCGGCTCGCCGGTCAAGAGGCGCGAGGCGACGATGCGATCCTTGCCGTCGATCGGGCTCTCGAGCTGCGTCGTGACGAAGGTGCGCTCGAACACCGCCATCTGCTCCGGCGTGCCCTTGCGAAAATTCTGCCCGATCATGGCATCGACATGCGGGATGCGCGCGAGCAATTGGCCGTTCTGGTGATGCATCGCGATCGAGGATTCTTCGCCGAGCCCGGTCGAGGCAAAGAAGGATTCGAGCTGTTCGGGCGCGAGCGCGCGCGAGACGATGCCGAGGAACTCGCCGTGCGGGCCGGAGACGCGCCGCGCGAACACGATCGCCGGTCCGTTGCCGACGCGTCCCGACACGACCTCGATCTCTTCCTGCGAGGCCGGGTCGTTCTTGAGGCGATTGAAATAGCTGCGGTCGGCGACCGAGACGTCGGCGACCGGCCAGCGCCGCGACGAGTTGATCAGGATGCCATTGGCGTCGAACAAATTGGCGCCGGCGACGTCGGACCAGCCGCTGGCTTTGGCGCGCAGCACCTCATGCATGGCCAGCGTGCCCATCTCGCTGCGGAAGACGTCAGCGGATCCGATGCCATGGCTTTCGAGCTCCGCGATGATGCCCTTCTGCAGCACCGCGAAATCCTCGAACTCGCGGTCGAAATGGCGGGCCAGCAGCCGCACCGAGTTTTCCAGACTATCGCGGCCGCTCTCGATCGCGTTCTGCCGGAAGCGGTCGACGGTGAGCGCGGTGCCGATTGCGGTCGCAAGCATCAGCACGAAGCCGCCGGCGATCAGCCATGTCAGCGGCGCCCCGCGCCAACGACGGAGCAGCGCGCGCATGCGCGCGGTCCATCGGATCGATGTGCCCATCCAGCCCTCCCGTGGGATGCAAGATGCAGCAAAACCGACAAGACCCCGTTACCATGGAGGGTTAGGAAAATATGAATCGGAGCGGAATCAGGGGGTTGGTTCCCTCACGCGCAGCAAGCCAGAAATCGTAGGGTGGGTTAGCCGAAGGCGTAACCCACCACTTCAATCTCCGCGGTGGCAGAAGTGGTGGGTTACGCCAAGGGACTGCGCTTCGCGCAGCCCGGGGCTAACCCACCCTACGAAGCTACGAAGCCGGCCATCACCGCCTGATCTCCCACTCCAGCGCTTCCGCGTTCGCCTTGGCGAACATTTTGGGCACGTCGAAGGTTCCGGTCTTGAGGTCGTAGCGGCAGCGCCAGTTGGCCAGTCCCTTCACGGCGACGTTCTTCGGATGCTTGTCCATTTCGCCCGACAGCGAGATCAGCAGGTAGCGGTTGTTGGGCCAGTCGACGCCGAGCCAGCGATAGCCGTCCTCCGTGCCTTTCACGAGATTGGCCGAGATGTGGTAGTCGAGCTTCATCTTCTTGGTGTCGGACCGGCTGTGAAAATACGCCCAGGCGAGATCGCTGAGCGATTTCTTGGTCGCATTCACGAAGGCGCCGTTCTCGAAATGATAGAGAAACAGATCCTGCTCGCCCGAGCCGGTCTTCTGCATCCGCACCAGCCATTGCGAGTCGCTGGTGAAGCGGAAGCCGGCGCCATAGCCCTGCTCGGGCTTCAGCTCCGTCATCTGATCGCCGCGCCGCGCCCAGACCTGCCATTTGACGTCCCAATCGCCACTGTCCTTCATGTACTGCTCGAGCTTCGTGGCACCGTCGGGCGAGGTGAAGGCGAGATCGGCATTGTCGGTGAGGACGTAGCCCGGCGACGGGCCGGAAGCAGCGAGTGCGGGGGCGGCTGAGAGCGTCAAGGCGAGCGCCAGCCATGGCGCGGTGCGGATAAATGCGGTCACGGGAAAATCCTTAAAAAATAGCCGCCGTGCGACCTCGCTGTTTTGACTCCGTAAGGGCCACGCCGGTTCATCCGCGGCGGGTGGAAACGATGGATGATCATCCCATCAGCCGACTTGCTGCCGTAACCAAATCGGCGCAGGCTGCGGTCATCGGCTGATTTGCCAGCAAGGGTTCGACCTCTGATGATGACCGCAACCAAGGCTCTCATTGCGTTCTGTCTGCTCGCCGTGGTCGGCACTGTCCTTGTGATTGGTCCCGCCGAGCTGCGCCGGCTTTTGCCGGGCGGAGCGGGCACCGAGATCGCTGTCGCCGCCAAGCCTGAGGCCAAGAATGAGGCCAAGGGCGAGACCAAGCCCGCAACCAAGGCAGAGTCCAAACCCGAGGAACCGAAGCTCGCCGCCGCGCATGCCGCGCCATCCCCGGCGCCGGCCGCAGCGCCGAAGCCGGTGGCCGAAGCCCAGAAGCAGGTCACGGCCGCGCTCGCCGATCTCGCGCCGGTCAAGCCGCCGCCGGCCGCGACCGACGCCGGGCCCCGTTTCGACGTCGCCCGCATCGACGATCATGGCGAGGCGGCGGTGATCGCGGGCCAGGCCGCACCGGGGGCAAAGGTCGAGCTGCTGCGCGACGGCCAGCCGCTGCATTCGGTCACGGCCGATGCGTCGGGCCAGTTCGTCATGACGCCGCCGCAGCTTCCCGCCGGCAGCTACGAGCTGACGCTGCGCGCCAGGGCGCCCGATGGCACCGTCACGCAGTCCAGTCGGACCATGCCGGTGATCATTGCGGAGGCCGCGCCGCCGCCCGCGCGCCCCGTGCCGGTTGCAAAGCAGGCCGAGAAGGTGGACGACAAATCGGATGTCGTGGCGTCGCTGCCGTCGGCCGCACCGCGGCTGGCTTCGGCGCCTGACAGGCCCGCGGTTCGGCCCAGGATGATGGCAGCACCGAAACCGAGGAGCATGGCACGCGCGCCTGCCGCCACGACGATCGCATCGGCCTCACCGGCCGACGCCCTCAGCGCCACGCCGGCGGAAGCGGGCGGCAGCCGGGTGATCTCCCGCGGCGACAGCCTGTGGGCGCTCAGTCGGCTCGCCTATGGTGACGGCGCCCGCTATGAGGTGATCTTCAAGGCCAACCGCGACAAGATCCAAAATCCGAATCTGATCTATCCCGGCCAGACCTTCGTGTTGCCGCAGAAGCCGCAGTGAGCGCGGTCTCTCCTCTCCCTCTCCCCGTTCTTACGGGGCGCGACGAGCTTCGCTCGCGCTGAGAGGGTTGGGGTGAGGGGCCTCTCTCCACACGGGCGACTGTCGAGAGACCTGTACCCCCTCACCCGGATTGCATCTTCGATGCAATCCGACCTCTCCCCGCAAGCGGGGCGAGGTTAGCGCCGCTCCCCGCAGCGCTTTGCCCTGTCAACCTCCGGAACATTTGGTTCCCCTGCGCGTCATTGTGGGTGAGGCGCGTTGCGCGCTTCGTGCGGGAGGGAGGGCCAGGAAGTGGCCAAAGCGGCGGTTGGGTCAGCGGTCATGTCGGGACGCATGGGTCTGGTGCTCGCTGGCGCGACCCTCCTGATTGCGGCAGTGCTGCTGCCCGGCAGAGCCGAGGCCCAGTTCGGGTTGCGTGGCGGTCCGTTCGGTGTCGCCCGTTTCGCGGTCGGTCACGTGATCGGCCTGTCCCGCCTGCGCCACGCCCGCATGGCGGTGCGCGGTGGCCGCTACCGTTCCGCTGCGTTGCGGTCCCAGGACCCACGTGGTGCCGAGCGCGGGCAGCCTTCCAATCCTTACATCATCCGTGCGGCTCTCTCGGCGCAAGCCGCGCTCGCCGGCTGGCGCGGCGGCCGCAGCCCGCAGGGCTGGTGGCGTCATCCCGACGGCAGCTATGGCTGGGCCGGCCCGGTGTTCTGGCCGTTCGCACATGACGATCTCGCCAACGCGATCATCTTCGCCGACACCACCAGCATCTCGCTTTACGGCTATGGCGACATCTATGCCGCGATCTTCTCGCCCTATGCCGCCACGGAGCTCGCCGCCTACACCGCGCCGCAAGGCAGGCGCGCGCGCAAGATTCCATCGGCGCAGAACATCTGCGATGTCAGCGATCCCGCCGGCTTCCCTGCGGATCTCATGGCCGCCGCCGTGCAGCCCAACGAATTGCAGCGCACAGCGCTCGACGAGCTCGTGAACGCCTGGCAAGCTGCCCGCGACAGCATCCGCGCGACCTGCCCGGCAGAGGCGCCTGCGAGTGCATCGGAGCGTCTCGGCCTGATGCGCGAGCGCATCGCGGCCATGATCAAGGCGATGGATGCGATCGAAGCGCCGCTCGCAAAGTTTGCAGGTCTCCTCAACGACGACCAGAAAGCCAGGCTCAATTCCCTCGGCAATGATCGTCGCGCTGCGCTGGCGTCTCGCCAGCCCAAGGACGCGCAGGCCGCCGCCGCTTGCCGGCCGGACTACGATCCCCGCTACGACGAAAAGGCGCAGCGCCAATATGAGCAGCTCATGCAGCAGCAATGGCCCGCGGACGACATTGCGTCCACGCTCCGCCTCGACGAGACCGCCCGCGCCCGCCTCGAGGTGCTCCAGGACACCACGCTGCGCACCATGGAGACGCTGAGCGCCTGCCCTGCGGAGGCCGCCGCGACACCGCTGGCCCGCCTCGCGGCCGTGAAGGCACGGCTGGCAACGATGCTGCAAGCGGTGAACGGCGTCACTGATGCGCTCGACGATTTCGAGGCCGATTTGAGCGACGAGCAGAAGGCTGGCTTCGAGGCGATCGGGCCGAAGCGAGGAGCGTGATTACCCGCACGCCCAGTCGAACTTCATATCCTTGAAGTCGAACTGCGCGTTGCCGCCGCCGAAATTGTAGCCGCCGAAATATTCCTCGAACTCGACGTAGAACGGGCTCATCTCCGGCACCGCCTGGCACGGCCGCATGGTGCCGCCGAGATGATTGTGGGCGTGGTCCTTGCTCCAGTCGTGCAGGCGGAAATTGTCGCGGCCCGGCACGCCGCCGACATAATAGTAGTAAGGCTGATAACCGGTCGGCGGGCTCTCGCGCGTGTACTCGTCCTGCGGGCCCTTGCCGGCATTGGGATCGCTCGCGCGCGGCGATAGCGCGATCGCGCGGGTCTCGGTGAGATCGCCGCGCGGCGGACTGGCAAACATCTTGTTCGCGTAAGCCGGCGCGGCCTCGAAGAAGGCGCTGGCACCGCCGACGTCGAGCCAGCGCGGCCGCTCCGCCGTCGCCAGCGCAAGCGGCGCCGGCGGCATCGCGAATGCACCGTCGTATTCGCTCTTGGTCAGCAGCAGCGCGGCATATTCGTAGTCGAGAATGTCGGTCATGCGCGACAGCCGCGGATGCGATGGCCGCGCCATCACCGCCTCGCGGATCTCGGGATCGTCAGGCGCGCCGCCGTCATTGTGATCCGGCGCCGTGGCGAAGAATGAGACAGCGACGATGTCTGCGCCATGCACCCGATAATCCTCCGGCAGCAGCAGCGTAAAACCGTGCATCAGCGGATAGCCCGTGACGGGATCGAGCGGCCATTGCTCGCTCGAGATGCCCGGCGGCAGCCCATAGACCCAGCCCTGGTCGCGCGCACGGTCCGCGGGCCGGTCCAGCATCTGCAAATCATACGCACGCGAAGGCGGGGCAAAGGCCACAGGTCGTCTCCCACGAAATCCGCCTCGCCGTTGAGGCGATGGTTAGTCGCAGGGAGGAGAGATGTGGTTCGTGGGGGAGGCGGGGTAATTGTCGCGCCACAATTCTCGCCGTCGTCCTGGCGAAAGCCAGGACCCATTACCCCAGAGAGAAATTTGGCGAAGATTGTTCGTCGGTACCAGGACCATCCGCGCTCGATAGATTCCGCGGTATGGGTCCTGGCTTTCGCCAGGACGACTCGGGGTGGTTTTGGTCGCCTCAAAGGCCAGAGGGAGATCGCGAACTCACCCCCTCCTTCGCGCCGCCGCAGCAGCATCCACCACATTCTCCACTTCCTCGCGCCAGCTCAAAATCTCCATCGCCAGCACCGGGTGATTGAATCCCTTGAGCTGGAGATCGTCGAGTGCGCGGGCCTCGACCCAGGGCTCGACCATGCCGTAGACGCGGCGGCTGACGACGATCTGGTTGGGCTTGGCTTCGCTGCAGAGGCGGGAGGCGAGGTTGGTGACGCTGCCGATCGCGGCATATTCCAGCCGCTGCTCGAAGCCGACCTGGCCGAGCGTGGCATAGCCGAGCGCGATGCCGATGCCGAAGCCGAGGCTGTGGCCGCGGTTGCGCCAGCGCTCGGTCAGCGGGCCGATGGTGTCGCGCATCTCCACCGCCATCTTCACCGCGCGCTGGGTGTGGTCCTCGAATTGGATCGGCGCGTTGAACAGGATCATCACGCCGTCGCCGGCATATTTGTCGAGCGTGCCCTCATATTTGAAGATCAGCTTGCCGAGCGCGGCGTGATACTCGCGCAGCACGTTCATCGCCTCTTCGGGCTCGGTCGCTTCCGTGAACGCGGTGAAGCCGCGCAGGTCGCAGAACACGACCGTGACCTCGCGGCGCTGGCTGGTGAGCAGCCCCTCGGGGCTGTCGGAGGAGGCGATCAGCTGCGCCACCTGCGGCGCCAGGAAGCGCTCGAGCTTGCGGATGCGCTCGATTTCGCCGAGCTGGGTCTTGACGCGCTCCTCCAGCGACTTGTTCCAGTCCTTGAGCTGCTCGGTCTGGACGCGCAGCTTGTCGGCCTGGGCGCGTACGGTCTCGTGCGCCGCCTCCAGCGCGTGGCTCTTGTGATCGACCTCGGTGAACAGCTGCGCATTGCGCATCGCCAGCACGGCCTGGTTGGCGAAGGTGCGCATCAGGCCGATGATGCTGTCGGCGAACTCGCCACTGGGGCGTCGCAGCACCACCAGCGAGCCGAGCGTGCCCTGCTGGTCGACCAGCGGCACCACCAGCACCGAGTGGAAGCCGGCAGCGATCGCGGCGTCGCGCAGCGGCTGCCCGGCCGCATGGTCGAGATCGGCAAGCGCGATCGGCTCGCCGCTTCTGGCGGCATCGCTCAGGATGTTGTCGCCTTCGTCGATGGTGACATGGGCGCCCTCGGCTGATCTGTCGATGCCGCCCGCTTCCACCAGGTTGAAGCGGCGCGCCTCGGCGTCATAGCCGTAGATCAGCACCGCTTCGGCATGGGTGATCTCGATTGCGCGGGCCGCGATCGTGGGCAGCACGGCGTTGAGATCGAGTGAGGAGGAGACCGCGCGGCCGACCTCTTCCAGCACCTTGAGCTCGTTGATCGACTGCGCGAGATCGCGGGTGCGCTCCTCGACCTTGGTCTCCAGGCTCGAATAGGTCTCCTGGAGTTGCGTCGCCATGCGGTTGAACTGGCCGGCGAGATCTTCCAGCTCGTCGGAGGTGTGCACGTCGATGCGATGGCTGAAATCGCCTTCGCCGAGCTTGTGCGCGCCGTCGCGCAGCGCCGTGATCGGGATGATCATGCGGCGTGCCAGCAGCGTGCCGGCAAGGATCGCGACCATCAGGCCCATGCCGATCAGAAGCGCGATGCGCACCAGCTGGTCGCGGATCGGCGTCAAGGCCTGCGTGGTCGGCTGCTCGAACATCACGCTCCAGCCGAGCTTCGGCACGGTGCTTGCGGCTGACAGCACCGCATGGCCGTTGAAGTCGGTGCCTGACGTCTCGGGCGCGCCTCCGGGCGAAATCGCGGCCGCCACCTGCGGCAGCTTCGACAAATCCTTGCCGATATCGGGGCCTTTGGCTGATGTCGCCAGCACGCGGCCGCGCGGATCGACCACATAGGCGAAGGCGGCCTTGCCGACCTGCGCGTCGGACAGGAAGTCGGAGAGGAAGCTGAGGTCGATCTCGGCGACCGTGACGCCGGCGTTGAAGCCGGAATGCGCCACCGAGATCGACATGAACGGGGTCCGGTCGGAGAACCAGGCCGGCGCGTAGCTGACGCCGCGCGCGACGGTGTCGGTGAAACGCATGTCGCGGGAGAGGTCGGCATTGCCACCGGTCGTGGTCGACTGCCGCGAGACGCGCAGCACCTCGCGTCCGTCGCCGTTGAGCTGGAACAGCTGGTTGACGACCGAGACCTGGTGCAGCAGCGAGGCGTAGTCGGCGCGGCGCTTCTCGAGCGTGTCCTGGCTCGCCCGCGTCACCCAGCTGATCTGGCGCTCGAGCTCGGAGATCGACTGTTCGATCCGCCGGGCGGCGCCTTGCGCCTTGTCCTCCAGCCCGCCGGTCAGCTGCGTCTTGGTGGCGCGGTAGGAGATCCAGGTCTCCATCGCGCCGTTGACGGCGAGCACGAACACGACGAGGCCGACGAGGGAGACGACGTATTTGGCGAACAGGCCCTCGCGCAGAAACCGTGTCTTGTCGTTCGCCCCAGCCATCCGGATCCTCTCGCGCCGCCATTGACGGTGCGCGCTACGGGCCGTGCAGCCCAATGGCCCTTCTAGCACAATTTGGGCCGGCGGACGGGTGGACCGCCGGCGTGGTTACCCGTTGTCGACGCCGGGACGGGTCGAAGGGTGGTGAATTGTCGCAGCCTCATCCGTTTGGAGGAGGCAGCAGATGGAGAGGCCGATGTAAGGGGATCGGCGTGAATTCATCGATTGAAAAGCTGCCGCAGAACGTCGTTCATCGGCTGACTGTCCTGCTGCGCCACCGGCGGGTCGTCCGGGGCGGGGGGCGCGGGCGAGGCCTGCGGCGCCGGGGTCGACGGCGTTGCCGGCAGGCCGCGGCTGCGGCCGGTGCTGGCTCCTGCTCCGGCGCCACTGGAGAGCCCCTGCTGGATCAGATTGCCGAGCGCCTCGCCGAGGGGGCCACCGAGCAGATTGTTCTGCCCCGGTTGCTGGGCTTGCGGATTCGTATTGCCGGTTGCGTTGCCGCCGCCGGGCGTGGTGGCGCCGCCGAGACCGAGGCTGCCCAGGATGTTGCCGAGCCCGGCGCCGTCAGGTCCGAACAGGCCCTTGCCCATCTCGCGCAGCTTGGCATAGGCGGCGTCGGGATTGTCGAGCATGCCGGCCATGTCGGGGTAGATCTTCGGCTGCGACCAGCTGCCCTGGATCATCACGGGGATGCCGAAGCCGACCGGGTCGGAGGTGCGGCCCTGGCCTTCGGTCGTCATCACCAGCTTGGGCTCGACGCGAAAGCCCATCATCTTGGTATCAAGCGCGATGGTGCCGGCGCCGGTGACGCGCACCAGCGGCCCGATCAGGTTGAGATCGGTCGTCACCGCCTGCCCCTTGTCGATGCGGAAGGAGGCCGAGAGCTGCGACAGATCCGTGCTCTGCTCCTGGCTGCTGTTCTGGTTGTCTTGCCAGCCGGAGAGCGTGCCCGTGGTCAGCGAGCGGATCATCTGCGCGACGTTGATGCCGCGGATGGCGCCGTCCTGGAAATTGACGAAGGCCGTACCCTGCATGTTCGCCATCAGCGCGCGCTGGCTGGTGCCGGCGCTGCGCAAAGCGAGCTTGGCCTGCAGCTTGCCGTCGATCCGGTCGAATTCGGCGAGGCCCTGGAGCAGCGGCAGCGCGCGCACGCCGACGAGGTCGGAATGCATCGCAAAGCTCGGCGCGCCGGTGGTTGCATCCAGGATCACCTCGCCCGAGACCTGGCCGCCATAGGCGCCGAGATTGGCGGTGCCGACCTTCAGCACGCCGCCGGCGAGCTTTGCATCGAGCGCCAGCGGCGCAAGGCGCGCATCGCCGATCACGGCCTCGTTCGCGGAGATCCGCAACTGCGCATCGACGTAATTGAGCCCGGACACGTCGATCGGCGCATTGCTCCAGGGCCGTCCCGGCACGCCGTCAGGCGTTTTCGCCAGCGGGATCGCGAGGCGCTGGAAATCGAGATCGACCTTGACCAGAGGCTTGCTCGCGATGTCGACGGAGGCCCAGCCGTTGAAGGCGCCGTCGCCGAGCCTGCCGCTCACGCCGTTGATCATCACGACATCGCCATTGAGCCGCATCTCGGCATGGCCGGTGAGCTGGGACTTCAGCACGTCAGGCATGTCGATGGCGAAATCCACCGGAACGGTCGGCCGCTCGGCCGGCGGCGTCGGCGCCGTCGCCTTGATGTCGAACTTGGTCGGGTGATCGCCGACCCGCGCGGTGCCGGTGATGTCAACCTTGCGGTCGCGGCCGACGACGGCGTCGGCGTTGATGGCGCTGATGCGGCCCTCGACGCGGTCGCGCAGGCGCGCGAATGCGACCTCGCCATCGGTGACCTTGACGCGGTCGATGGTCGCCCCGGCCGTGTCGAGCGCGATCGGCTTCGTCGCGGCGCCGGCATTGGGCAGGCGCTCGCGCAGCAGCGGCTGGTAGAGCACGGGATGGGTGACGATGAGCTCGCGGATCTCAGGGGTGCCCGACCACACGCTGGAAAGCGACATGTCGGCCTGCACGCTGTCGATCGTCAGACGGGTGATGCCGCTGCGGTCCTTGGGGTCGGCAAGGGTGAGGTCGTTCAGCGTGACATTCAGCGTCGGCCACAGGCTGATCTTCGTGGTGCCGTCGATCGAGAGGCGATAGCCGGTCGCGCTCTCGACGCGCGAGGCAATTGTCGAGGTCAGGAAGCCCGAGGGGATTCCGACCACGAGCAGAAGCGCGATCACGATGATGACGGCGGCGACCGCGGCGCCGGCGAATTTCACTGCTCTCATGTCGACTTTCCAACGACGGACGAACGGCGCCGAAACCGGCCGCTTACCCGTCCCTTGCGCGTGAGTTTATCCCCGGACGGGAAGCGGCTCCAAGCGATCAAAAATAGTCAGGGGGTGCTGCAAAGTTATGTGACTTATGACACACTTCTCCGGCGCGATTTTACGCGATCCTGATGCTGATGGTTCCAAGCGGTTTGCCGGCGAAATTTGACAAGCAAATTCACAAGGACGTTCAAATGAGCAAACAGGCCGAATTTGCGGTCATCCTGAAGATGAACCCGATGTTCGCCGATCTCGGCGCGGACGAGCTCCAGCGCCTGTCCAATCTCTGCCACACCCAGCATCTGGCGAATGGCGAGGTGCTGTTCCAGAAGGGCGACCCCGGGGACGCGCTGTTCGGGGTGCGCCGCGGCCAGGTCCGCATCGAGACCGGCGCCTCGGACGGCAGCCGGCTGACGCTGAATTTCATGGGGCCGGGTGACCTGTTCGGCGAGGTCGCGGTGCTGGACGGCCAGGACCGCACGGCGGACGCGACCGCGGGTGAGGTCAGCGAGCTGTTCGTGCTGCGGCGCGAAGACTTCCTCGGCTTCCTCGAGCGCGAGCCGAGGGTCGCGATCAAGATCATCGCGCTGCTCTGCCAGCGCATCCGCTGGCAGAGCGAGCGCATGGAGGAGTCCATGCTGCAGCCGCTGCCGGTGCGCCTCGCGCGGCGGCTGTGCGCGCTCGCCGCCGATTTCGGCTCCGAGGTGCACATTTCGCAGGAGCAGCTCGGCGTCTTCGTCGGCGCCGCCCGCGAGAGCGTCAACCGCCAGCTCCAAGCCTGGCGCAAGGAAGCCATCCTCGATCTCCAGCGCGGCCGGATATTGCTGCGGAACATGACCAAGCTGACGGCGATCGCGCGGAACGAGTAGAGGTGGCTAGGCCGCTTCCGGCACGTAGTGCAACGTCAGTAACTCAGATCGCGGGCACGGGGCGACGGCATATGGCCGCCCATCGTCGTCGCTGAATTCGACGAGCACGGTCTTGTCGTCGAGCTCTTCGAGGATTGTGCCGACGTTTCCTCGCGCCAACCGGTGTTCCGGAAGGCTTGCGAGCAATGCGACAACGTCCAGTGCTCGCGGTGTCCGATCTTCCTCGCTATTTGCAGCACTCATCACTCAGCCGCCGGATGCACGATGTTCTTCGGCGCTGGCCCCGCCTCCGCCGGCGCAGCCCCGTGATGCTTCGTGGTTTCCGCATCCTCGCTGTGCACGATCAGGCGCTTTCCAAAACGCCAGATCAGGGCGCCGAGATCGTCCATCACCATGAACATCGCGGGCACGAACACCAGCGACAGGATGGTCGAGAAGATCAGGCCGCCGATCACCGCGAGCGCCATCGGCGAGCGGAATTCGCCGCCGGCGCCGACCGCGAGCGCGCTCGGCATCATGCCGGCTGCCATGGCGATCGTGGTCATCACGATCGGGCGGGCGCGCTTCATGCCGGCGTCGATCATGGCATCTTCGCGCGGCTTGCCGTCGCGGATCGCTTCGATCGCGAACTCCACCAGCATGATCGCGTTCTTGGTGACGATGCCCATCAGCATCAGGATGCCGATCCACACCGGCGTCGTGAGCTGCTTGCCGGTGATGAGCAGGGCCGCGATCGCGCCGCCGATCGAGAGCGGCAGCGAGAACAGGATGGTGATCGGCTGCAGGAAGGTGCCGAACAGCAGCACCAGCACCGCGTAGACCATCATCAGGCCCGCCGTGATCGCGGTAGCGAAGCCGTCGGACAGCTCGTTCAGGCTTTCGGCATCGCCGGACGGTGAGACCTTCACGCTCTTCGGCAAGGTCTTCATGACCGGCAGGTCGTAGATCTTCTTGGTGGCGTCGCCGAGTGCGGCGGAGCCGACGAGGTCGGCCGCGACGGTCGCCTGCCGCTCGCGGTCGTAGCGGTTGATGCTGGTCGGGCCCTGGTCGAGCTTGACGTCGGCGATCACCGAGAGCGGCACGCCGCCCTTCTCGCCGCGCTCGCCGAGCGGCACCCGCAATTGTTCGAGCGTCTTCAGATTGCCGCGCGCTGCGTCCTCGAGCTGCACCCGGATCGGCACCAGGCGGTCGCCGACGTCGAACTTGGCGAGCGCCGGCCCGACGTCACCGATGGTGGCAACGCGAATGGTCTGCGACAGGCTTTCGGTGGAGACGCCGAGGCGGGCGGCGAGATCGGCGCGCGGCTCGATGCGCAGCTCGGGCCGCTCCAGCGTGGTTTCCGAGATCACGTTGGAGATGGTCGGAATCCGCTTCATCTGCGTCGCGAGCTCGCTGGCGACGTTGTTGACGATGTTGGCATCGACGCCGGTCACGACCAGCGAGATCGCGCGCAGGCCGTTCTCGTCGAGGAACCAGAAGCGGATGTCCGGAATGTTCTCCAGCTCCTGGCTGATCGAGAATTCCAGCTCGCGCTGCGTGATGTCGCGATCGGCCTTGGGCGTGTAATTGATGATCAGGGCGGCGCGCCGGACTTCCTGGGTGCCGGGCGGAACGCGCCCGCCGTCGACGAAGATGCTCTTCACCTCGGGCCGCTTGCGCAGCCGCGCGACGATGTCCTCGGTGACCTTCTCGGTGTAGGCGAGCTGGGTGCCCGGCGGCAGCTCGAGCGCCAGCAGCGAGCGCGCGCTGTCCTGGGCCGGCAGGAAGCCCTGCGGCAGCAGCGTGATGCTCCAGATCGAGGCGGCGAAGATGCCGAGGCCGATCAGCACCGTGATGAAATAGTGCTTCACCGACCAGGCCACGATCCCATGATAGGACCGCAAGATGCGGCCGGGCGGCGGCTCCTCGTGATGGCCATGTTTGAGGAAGTAGGCGGCCAGCACCGGCGTGACGAAGCGCGCGGCGAGCAGCGAGAAGAACACCTGCACCGAGACGGTGATGCCGAACTGCTTGAAGAACTGCCCGGCGATGCCCGACATGAAGCTCGCAGGCGCGAAGATCGCGATGATGGTGAGCGAGATCGCGATCACCGCGAGGCCGATCTCGTCGGCCGCTTCCAGCGCGGCACGGTAGGGCGATTTGCCCATGTTCATGTGCCGGACGATGTTTTCGATCTCGACGATGGCGTCGTCGACCAGAATACCCGTCGACAGCGTGATGGCGAGGAAGCTGACGAGGTTGAGCGAGAAGCCGAGCAGGTCCATCGCCCAGAACGCCGGGAAGATCGACAGCGGCAGCGAGATCGCGGCGATGATGGTGGCGCGCAGGTCGCGCAGGAACAGCAGCACGATGACGACGGCGAGGATGGCGCCCTCGAACAGGGTCGAGATCGCCGCTTCGTAATTGCCGTTGGTGTATTCGACCGAGGTGTCGATCAGCTTGAGGTCGACGTCGGGATAGGCGGCCTTGAGCGCATCGATGCGCTTCTGCACGGCGGCGGCGACCTTCACGTCGCTGGCGCCCTTGGAGCGCTTGATGCCGAGCGCGACCACCGGCTCGCCGTTGAAGCGGGCGAAGGTGCGGCGGTCGGCGATGGTGTCGGTGACGGTGCCGAGATCGTCGAGCCGCACCTCGCCGCCGCCGAACAGCGGGACCATGGTGCCGGCGAGATCGCTCAGCGTCTTGGCGCCGGCCAGCGTGCGGATCGCCTGGTCGTTCTTGCCGATCTCGGCGCGGCCGCCGGCGACGTCGACATTGGTGCCGCGCAGGCTCTGGCTGACATTGACCGCCGTCAGTCCCATTGCCTGCAGGCGGTCGGGATCGAGCGAGACCAGGATCTCGCGTTCGACACCGCCGATGCGCTCGACCTGGGCGACGCCGCGCACGCCCTGCAGCGCGCGCTTGACCACGTCGTCGACGAAATAGGACAGCTGCTCCGGCGTCTTGCCGGGCGAGATCGCGGCATAGGTGACGATCGGCAGGCCGATCACGTCGACGCGCTGGATCAGCGGCTCGGTGACGTTCTGCGGCAGGTTCGAGCGCACGCGCGTCACGGCGTCCTTGACGTCGTTGAGCGCGCGGTCGGTGTTGGTCTCCAGCGCGAACTGGATGGTGGTCAGCGACAAGCCGTCGGTGATCTGCGAGGTGATGTGTCTGACACCCTCGACGCCGGACACCGCGTCTTCAATGGTTTTGGTGACCTGGGATTCGAGCTCGGCGGGCGCTGCGCCGAACTGCGACACCGCGACCGAGATCACGGGGATGTCGGCCGAGGGCAGCCGCGTCACCGCGAGCTTCACGAAGGATGTCCAGCCGAGCACCAGAAGAATGATCGAAAAGACGACCGACGGCAGCGGATGACGGATCGACCATGCCGAAATATTGAGAGCCATCAGCGTACCCGCGTGCGATCGAGTTCATCGGCGAACATGGTCTTGATCTGGTCGCCGTCATGGAGCGAAGAGCCGGCGTCGGCCACGACGATTTCGCCGACGTCGAGCCCTTCCAGGATTTCGGTCGCGGTGTCGGACGACAGTCCGACCCGCACCTTGCGCGTCTCGACCGTGTTGCCTTTGACGACCTGCACGGTGAGATGGTCGATCGCGGTCTTGGGGACCGCGACGCCGCAGCTACGCTTGGCGTCGATCGAGGCGCGGGCGAACACGCCGACCTTGAGCGAGGGATTGTTGGTGACGCTGATGCGGACGCGGCCGAGCTGCGTGGTGCGGTCGATCTCGGGCGCGACCAGCCGCACCCGTCCGATCAGGTCGGGCGCGTCGTCGCGGCTGATGCGCACGGTCGCGCCGGGGCTGAGCTTGGTCATGTGGACCGCCGGAACCTGAGCGTCGAGCTCGATCTCGTTGTTGACGGCGATGCGGAACATCGGCCCGGCCTGCGGCGAAGCGGGCGCGCCGACGATGGTGCGGACCTCGGTGACGAGGCCCGGCGCAGGCGCCTTCAGCGAGATCGGACCTTGCGGGCCCGGCCGCTGCGGCTGGCCCGGAATCTGCGGCGGCGCGGTCAGGCGCGCCAGCTCCTGGTTGTCGGTGACCAGAGTACCTTCAGTGACGAAGAGGTCGGTGACCCTGGAGCCTTCCTGGTCGGCGACGACCACCGCTTCGCGGCGCGGCACGAAGAATCCGGTCACCCGCACGAGGTCGGAGAAGCAGGCATTGGTCGACTTCGTCACGATGACGAGCGCCGTGCTCGGCGTCTCCTTCGCCTCGGGGCGGCGCCGATGCTCGAACAGATAATAGCCGACGCCGAGGGCCACGACGAAGGCCACGGTTCCGGCTGGCTTGAGATATTCGGAGAGGTTCATCGCCGGATCATCCTGGCCTGGCTCACGGCCGTCCGTACGAGGCCCATGAAGAGCATTTCCCTGAAATAAAGCGGCGTCCCGCAAGGCTGCGGGACGCGCTTTGGACGCGAGACTTTACACCACATCACGATTGGTCACTGCAAAGGATTACGCCGTACTTACTTCGATGCAGTGGTCTTGTTTTCCATGTTGACCACCTGCACGCGGCGGTTGACCTCGGCCATGGGCTGGCCCGGGTTCTTCAGCTTGCTCTTGCCGTAGCCGACGGTGACGAGGTCGGTTGCCGAGATGCTGTACTTCTCGACCAGGTAACGCTTGATCGAATCCGCGCGGCGCTCCGACAGGTCCTGGTTGTAGGCCTCGCCGCCGGCGGCGTCGGTGTGGCCGGCGACCACGAAGGTCGAGCCCTTGAGGTCGGGGCTGGTCAGCGCGCGGCCGAGCGCCTGCACCGAAGGCATCGACTTGGCGCTGATATTGGCCGAGTTGTAGTCGAAGGTGATCTCGAGATCGATGTTCGGCTTGTCCTTGGCGACCGATGCGATCTCCTCGCGTTCGGTTGACGACAGCGAGCGCGTCGAGCGGCCGCGCACGGACTGGATCAGCTTGGTCTCCGCCGCGTTCGGCGCGGGATCGGCCTGCGGGGCCATCGAGAGGCCGCGGGTCAGCGGCTTCTTCGCCGGCGGCGCCAGCGCGCGGAGGATCTCGTCCTCGGTGACGTTCTTGCTGTTGCCGTCATCGGCGGCGAATGCGGGTGCGGTCGGCAGCGACAGCGTCGCGCCGATGGCCATGATGGACAGGATTGCGGTCAGTCCCTTTGCAGCCAATCTCATACCTAGTCCCTCCTGCGCAGCGAACCCGCGCGGTTCCAAAATTCGTGCAATGGGCCCCCCGGGAAAGGCCGCCTGCGGCATCCGACCGTTAGTCTTCCGTGGGCCGCCAAGGGTTCGAGGCGTCTGCTGCCTGAACCCAAAAAAATACTAGCGGACTCCGTAGCTTGCGAATTCCTGAACGATGTTCGGATCCATCGCCTTGGCATTGGCGATGTCCAGCGCGCCTTCCTGGGCGGAGCCGTTACGCTGCTTGGCGAGGCCACGGCCGTAGAGCGAGGAGGTCAGGCGCGGATTGATCTTCAGGGCCGCATCGAAATCGGCGATCGCGTTCTTGACCGCGCCCGACTTCAGGTTGACGAGCCCGCGGCTGTCCAGCGCATCGACGAAGTTCGGCCGCAGCCGCAGCGCCTCGTTGCAATCCTTCAGCGCGCCCTGGAGGTCGCCGACCACGGTGCGGGTCCAGCAGCGGTTGTTCAGCGCCTCGACATCCTTCGAATTGATCCGGAGCGTGTCGTCGAAATCCTTGATGGCGAGGTTGTAGGCGCCCTTGCTGGCATAGACCTGGCCGCGCCGGTACAGCGCGTTCACATCATCCGGATTGGCCGCGATCTTGGCCGTCAGGCCCTTGATGGTGGGATCCTCCGCCAGGACGGCCGCACTCGGCCCGCTATCCGCGTTCGGCGCGGGCGCGGGATCGACCGGTTTTGCCGGCGGGGGCGGCGGGGGCAGGGCGGCCTCGACCTGCGGCTTCGGTGACGGAGCCGGTGCGGGCGGTGGCGGAGGGGCAGGCGCTGCAACCGTCTCAGCCGGCTTCGAGGGCGCCGGGGGTGACGGCGGCGCGGGCGGTGCCGGCGGCGGGTTGTTGGCGACGACGGGCGGCGCAGGCGGCGGGGGCGCCGTCGTCGTTGTCGTCGGGCGCGACCCGGCGGCGCCCGGAATGAAGGAGAAATCCTCGGCCAGCGAGGAGGAGATCCACGGCACTTGCTCGCCGCGCGAGGCGCGGGTGACGCCCATCTTGGTGCGGTTCAGCGTCTCCTCGGCCATCAGGTCGGGGACGCGGATTTCCTTCAGCAGTTCCTGCACGAACAGGCTGTGCTCGCCGCCGGCGTCCGAGACCACCGAGGCCAGCGCCGCCGAATACATCACCAGCGTGCCGTTCGGCGCGATGACGGGCGTCAAGCCGGCCGAGAAGCTGCGGAACCGGCGTTCGAACGGGTTGCGCCTGGAGGCATCGACCAGCGCGATCTTGACGCCGGCGCCGCGCGTGTTGAGCTCGCCGAGCACGGTCTCCAGGCTGAAACCGTCGCGGCGCACGTCGGATTCGGTCCAGATCTGCGCATCGACCGGCAGCATGTAGCTCTGGCGCGCCGACTGGATACCGAAGCCGCTGAAGAACACCAGCGCCACCGAGCCCGGCTTGATCTTGCCATAGAGCTTGTCGAAGGCGCGGCGCATGCCGTCGCCGGTCAGGTTCTCGCCGATCTCGACCGAGAAGCCGTCGCGCTTGAGCTCGTCGGCCATGTCGCGCGCATCGTTGAGCGGTTCCTTCAGCGGAGCATCCGCATCCGGATATTTGGCGTTGCCGATGACCAGCGCATGGCGGTCGCCGGCCGCCAGGGATGGCGCAGTCGGGACGAGCGAAACGAGCAAAGGGAGAAGGAAAAGAAAGCGAATTTTCATAATCAGCGCGGTCCAGCCAAAAAGGCGCCGTTCCAGCTTGCGCCGCGGCGACCTTAACTTACGCTCCATGCATTATCAAACCGGGGGGAGGGGGCGTCAACCTCTTGGAGATTCGGCATTATCGCGACGATTGACCGCAACGCAGGGTCGCGCCGGTAGCGGAATGAACGGACTGTCATGTTTGTGTTCGATCCGATCTGGTTGGGCATTGCAGCGGCCATGCAGCAGTGATGTTAGGGGAGTCATGGCGACGAAAATGTGATTGGTCTCACATTGCAGGCCCGCGGTTGTCGCGGCCTCAGCTGTTTGACCTTTGCGGCGGACGATGGCTTGGTGCGTCCGCTCGTTCAGGTCCCCTCAAAAGAAGCAAAGCCAAGAGCCATGGGAAACGTCTACGAAATCTACGCCCTGCGCTACGCGACGATGTCGCCGCGCACCCCCAGCATGAACTTTCTTGCGCCCGATCCGCATGACAGCGCGGCGCAGGATCTCGACTATTTCGTCTGGCTGATCCGCGGTGACGGACGCGACATCCTGGTCGATACCGGCTTCAATGCCGAGGAGGCGAGCGCGCGGGCGCGCAAGCTGACGCTCAATCCGGTCGATGCGCTGGAGCGCTTTGGCGTCGCGGCTTCGAGCATTCGCGACGTCATCGTGACACATCTGCACTACGACCATGCCGGCAATCTCGACCGCTTCCCGAATGCGCGCTTCCATCTCCAGGAGCGCGAGATGGCCTACGCGACGGGGCGCTGCATGTGCAACGGACTGCTGCGACATCCATTCTCGGTCGAGCACGTCACGCAGATGGTGCGTCATGTCTATGGCGAGCGCGTCACCTTCTATTCGGGCGACGGCGAGGTCGCGCCGGGCGTCACCGTGCACCGTGTCGGCGGCCATTCCGACGGCTTGCAGGTGGTGAAGGTCGAGACCGCGCGCGGGTCCGTGGTGCTGGCCTCAGATGCCGCGCATTACTACGCCAATCTCCAGCGCCGCAGCCCGTTCCCGATCGTCTACAATGTCGGCGACATGGCGCAAGGCTGGGAAACGATCGAGCGCCTCGCCGGCCATCCTGACAGATTCATCCCCGGCCATGATCCGATCGTCACGGAAATCTATCCGCGCGCCAGCGACAAGGTCGATGTCTGGGCGCTGCACCTGCCGCCGACGCGATCGTTTGCGAAGTGACGGTGAAGGCCCGCCCATGCTCGTCGTCCCGGACAAGCGCGCCCAAAGCGCGCGTAGATCCGGGACCCATAACCCCAGGGAGGCGTCGCCGCGCGAGCTGGCAACTCCGAGTCTTCGCCAAACATCTCCCTGTGGCTATGGGTCCCGGATCTGCGCCTCGCTTCGCTCTGCTTGTCCGGGACGACGATTGAGTTTTGGGCGGCGCGGCGCTTCGCGCCTCCTCACCATGAGGATCAACTAGTACGCCAGCTTCGCGTCCGCCTCTTCGCTGGTCTGGATCAGATCGAGGCTCGCTTCGAATTTGCTGAGCAAGGCTGAGAGCGCTCTTGCTGCTCAGATCAGCCGGGCCTGATATCCGTTGTGCTCCTGAAAGCAGCGCGCAAACGAGCATCGCCGGAGGTCCGAGTCGGGCCATAAGCGGAACATGCGAAATGCCGATGGTCTACGGAAGCGTGTTCTTCGGGCCGAAGATAACAGGAGATTACATGACGCACTACATTATCTATTTCAACCAGCAATGGGTCGGTGATCACTCCGAAGAGTGGTTTCAGTCCCGTGGGCCGTTGGTCAGGGCAGTCGTAGCGGAGATGAAGGAGGCGGGCGTGCTCATCTTCGCCGCGGGAGTAGATGAAGACCTGAGCAAGGCTTTCAGTGCTGACGAGACCAGCGGCGAACTGCACTTCGGCGAAGGTCGGTATTCCAATGTCCCCGAGTATCTCGGTGGCTTCACCGTCGTCGATGTCTCCAATCAGGAGTCCGCAAAGTTTTGGGCCGGCAAGATCGCAACGGCTTGTGGCTGGCCACAAGAGGTCCGACCACTCCATGTATGACGACTGCAGGACATGGGGCCGAACCGACGCTGAGGTCAAATGACGGAACGTTTCGCGTCGTTCATAATGACTGGTTTGGGTCAAAAGCGCCGGTTTGAGTCTCAGTCGGCGACTTCCGGTCTGACCTCTCTTCGGACACGTTCAGCCTCTGAGACGGGCGGCTGGCGTGGTGTCAACGAGCGCCGGCAGGATTCCGGCAAGCAACGATATCGCGGGGAGATTTTCGAGCCGCTAGCTCCGGCGGAGAGAATACCGCCAAATATCCTCCGTCCCCTGCGAGCTTATATGTGGCGACCTCGCGATAGCCGACGGCGGCCAATTCGCAGCGCAAGAGCTCAATTGGCGTGCCATGCTTCGACGTCGGAAGCTCGAGATCGACAATTCCGACCCGCGCACCCGGCTTCAAGGCGGGCGCGAGGTTGTAGAGGAAGGCATAGGGTTGGGCTATCTCGTGATACATGTGCACGAGGATTGCGGCATCCAGCGAGGAAGCGGGTAGACGCGGGTCGTGTGGTTCGCCGAGCGCGAATTGCACGTTCGTCAACTTCAGAAGTTCTGTTCGCCTGGCGAGTTCGATGAGGTAATCCCGCGTGACGTCCTGGGCAACGACAGAGCCGGCGGGTCCGACGAGGCGGGAGAGCCTGACCGTGTGGTAGCCACTGCCTGCTCCAATGTCGCCGACTGTCATGCCTGGTTTCAGTTCAAGAACATTTGCGATTTGACCGGCCTCATTGAGGGCGTCGCGGCGCTCTTCGGCGGCGCGGCGTGGGCTGACGATCCGTGCAACAGGGCGCTGCGGTGAAGGAAACTCGTTTGCAGCGACTCCGGGGGGAGCCAGATAACCTATGTCAGCGGCGTATGCGCGAGTTGCGGCAAACGCCATAAGAAGCATCGCTATGTACGCCAGTGCCGTCACGGGCCTACCAAGCTTCCTCAACCGGACCCCAAATGCCGACGTCCGCGCCTCTATGAGTCCCTAATACGCCTGCTTCGCATCCGCCTCTTCGCTGGTCTGGATCAGATCGAGACTCTGTTCGATCTTGCCGAGCAATGTCGACAATTGCTTGCGCTCCTGTGTGGAGAGGCAGGCGAGGATCTCGTCTTCACGCCGCAGCAATTGCGGGAACAGCTCCTCGTAAAGCGCACGTCCCTTCTTCGTCAGTTGCAGGCGGAATTCGCGGCGGTCGGCTTCGTTCTCGACCCGCTCGATCAGTTGCTCATTGAGCAGCGTGGTCACCGCGCGGCTGATGGTGGATTTGTGCGTGCGGGTGCATTGCGAGATGTACTGCGCGCTGCAGGCATCAACGCGGAAGCCGAGCGTGGCGATGACGCGCCAGGCCGGAATGTCGAGGCCGTGGCGCTCCTGATATTCGACCGCGAGCGCGGAACTCACCTCCGCCGCCAGCCGGTTGAGACGGAACGGCACGAACTTGAACAGATCGAGCCGTGCCTTCGGTCGCGGCGAAGCCTCGCCGGGGTCGCGTGTCTTCAGCGCGATGTCGCTGGATGTCCTCGCCAAGGAGAGCGCTCCGATTTCCAGTTGACGGCCGGCCGGCTCCGGTCCAAAATAGTTGCACGTGAGACTATCTAGCAGATCAGTCCTCTTTTGACCAGAGCCGAGGTTAGTGTATGGCGCCGGCCAATACGCATCAGGCCAAAACCCAGTTCGGCTATCGCCGCCACCCCGATCAGGACCGCCCCGGCCCAGGCCCCGCGGAGCATCCGGTCGTGATCGTCGGCGCCGGCCCGGTCGGCCTGTCGCTGGCGATTGACCTTGCCCAGCGCGGCCAGCGCGTGGTCCTGCTGGATGATGCCGACCGCATCGGCGAAGGCTCGCGCGCGATCTGCTTCTCGAAACGCTCGCTGGAATATTGGGACCGGCTCGGCGTCGGCGACCGCATGGTCCACAAGGGCGTGGTATGGAGCGTCGGCCGGATCTTCCACGGCGAATCCCAGCTCTACCAGTTCAATCTGCTGCCCGAAGACGGCCACAAGCGGCCGGCCTTCATCAATCTTCAGCAATATTACGCCGAGGCCTATCTGGTCGATCGCATCAACGAACTGCCCGAGATCGACCTGCGCTGGCGCAACAAGGTGACGGCGCTCGAGCAGCGCAACGATTCCGCCATGCTGACGATCGAAACGCCGGAGGGCGCCTATCGCCTGAATGCGCAATATGTTGTCGCCTGCGACGGCGCGCGGTCTTCGCTGCGGCAGATGGTCGGTGCGGAATTTGCGGGCCAGGTGTTCGAGGACCAGTTCCTGATCGCCGACGTCAAGATGACAGCGGAATTTCCGACCGAGCGCTGGTTCTGGTTCGATCCGCCGTTCCATGCCGGGCGTTCGGCGTTGCTGCACCGGCAGCCCGACGATGTCTGGCGCATCGACCTCCAGCTCAATCGCTATGCCGATCCCGTTGTCGAGAAGAAGCCCGAAAACGTGCGGCCGCGGATCGCGCGCATGCTCGGCCACGACAAGTTCGAGTTCGAGTGGATTTCGCTCTATAAATTCCAGTGCCGGCGGATGGACCGCTTCATCCATGGCCGCGTGATCTTCGCCGGCGATTCCGCGCATCAGGTCTCGCCCTTCGGCGCGCGGGGTGCCAATTCGGGACTTGAAGACGCGGAAAACCTGTCCTGGAAGCTCGATCGCGTCCTGCGGGGCAAATCGCCCGCGAGCCTGTTGGAGAGTTACCACGTCGAACGCAGCATGGCCGCCGACGAGAACATCCGCGAATCCACCCGCTCGACCGACTTCATGGCGCCGAACTCGCATCAGGAGGCGCGGCTGCGCAAGGCGGTGCTGTCGCTGGCCAAGGAGACCGAGTTCGGCAAGCGCATGGTCAATGGCGGCCGGCTCTCGGTGCCCTGCAGCTACGATACGCCGCTGTCGTCGCGCGATGCGGATGCATGGGCCGGTGGGCCCTGTCCCGGCTGTTCCATGCTCGACGCCCCCGTTGGCGATCAAGCCTATCTGACGGACGCCTTCCGCAAGGGTGGAACGGACTTCACCTTGCTGTCGTTCAGCAATGGCGCCGCGATTGATGCGCCTGACGGCGTCAGGGATATCCGCGTCGGCGCCGCCGGCGGACCGGCGGATCCTTTGGGCCTCGTCGCAAAGCGCTATGACGCCGAGCCGGGGACGACTTATCTGCTCAGGCCCGATGGCTATGTCGCCGCGCGCTTCCGCCATCCGACGCGCGAGGCAGTTGCGGCCGCGCTGTCGCGGGCTCAAGGCTTGAATTGAGGTTTCGCATGCCGCTCTCCACCAGCTCCAACTTCGTACGCCCTGACGACGCCTTCCGCGCCATCGTCGAGGCGCATCGCGGTCTCACGGAGGAGCAGAGCGCCGATTTCGACGCGGCACTGGTGCTGATCCTCGCCAACCATATCGGCGACATCGATGTGCTGCACGAGGCGATCGGGCTCGCCAGGCGCCGCATGATCGACGGTCAGCAGCAACAACAGCAACAACAATAACCTCGTAAGGACGAATTGATGGTGAAGAACTTCGCGTCCACCGGTGATCTCTCCGAAAAGAAGATCACCTTCTCCGAGATCGGCACCGATCTCTACGCCTTCACCGCCGAGGGCGATCCGAATACGGCCGTGATCGTCGGCGACGACGGCTGCCTCGTGTTCGATGCGCAGGCAACGCCGGCGATGGCGAACAAGGTGATCGAGCGTGTGCGCACGGTCACCGACAAGCCGATCAAATATGTCGTGCTGTCGCACTATCACGCCGTGCGCGTGTTAGGGGCCTCCGCCTACAAGGCGCAGGGCATCGTCGCCTCGCAGGAGACCCATCGGCTGATCGCGGAGCGCGGCCAGCAGGATTGGGATTCCGAATACGGTCGCTTCCCGCGCCTGTTCCAGGATGCGCAAAGCATTCCGGGCCTGACCTGGCCGACGCTGACCTTCGAAGGCGAGATGTCGATCTATCTGGGCAAGCGCGAAGTGCGCCTGATGCAGCTTGGCGCCGGCCACACCTCCGGCGACATCGTCGCATGGGTGCCGGATGCCGAAGTCATGTTCTCAGGCGACCTCATCGAATACCATTCGGCCTGCTATTGCGGCGACGCGCATTTGCGCGAGTGGCCGTTGACGCTGAACGAGATCCGCAACTTCAATCCCAAGGCGATCGCGCCGGGGCGCGGCGATGCGCTGAAGGGCACCGCCACCGTGCGCGAAGCCATCGCGATGACGCGCGATTTTGTCACCTCGCTCTATGGCGCCGCCGAGATCTCGGTCGCCAAGGGCCGCACGCTGAAGGAATCCATGGCGGCGACGCGCGACGTGATGGATCCAAAGTTCCACAGTTTTGCCATCTACGAGCACTGCCTGCCGTTCAACGTGTCGCGCGCCTATGACGAGGCGTCGGGGATCGACGACCCCGTGATCTGGACCGACAAGCGCGACCAGGAAATGTGGGCTGCCCTGCAAGGAGGAGGATAGTCATGAACATCAATACCTCGCCTGATCAGATCGTCCGAAGCTCGGCCCAGGTCACGCCGGGCTACATGTCCGGCTTCGGCAACAGCTTTGAGACCGAGGCGCTGCCGGGCGCGCTGCCGATCGGACGCAACTCGCCGCAGCGCTGCGCCTACGGGCTCTATGCCGAGCAATTGTCCGGCTCGCCCTTCACCGCGCCGCGCGGCACCAATGAGCGCTCCTGGCTCTACCGCATCCGTCCCTCGGTGAAGCATTCCGGCCGCTTCGAGAAGGTCGATGCCGGGCTGTGGCGCTCGGCGCCGTGCCAAGAATATGATTTGCCGATCGCGCAGCTGCGCTGGGACCCGACGCCGCTGCCGAAGGAGGACGTGACCTTCGTTCAGGGCGTGCAGACCATGACGACGGCCGGTGACGTCAACACGCAGGCCGGCATGGCCGCGCATGTCTACCTCATCACCAAATCGATGGTGGATCAGCACTTCTACAATGCCGACGGCGAGCTGATGTTCGTGCTGCAGCAGGGCAATCTTCGCCTCGTCACCGAGTTCGGCCGCATCGATGCCGAGCCCGGCGAGATCGTGGTGATCCCGCGCGGCGTCAAGTTCCGCGTCGAGATCCCGAACGGGCCGGCGCGCGGCTATCTCTGCGAAAACTACGGCGGCGCCTTCACGCTGCCGGAGCGCGGTCCGATCGGCGCCAATTGCCTGGCCAACGCGCGCGACTTCCTGACGCCGGTCGCGAATTACGAGGACAAGGATACGCCGACCGAGCTGTTCGTGAAATGGGGCGGGGCGCTGTTCAAGACGACCTTGCCGCATTCGCCGATTGACGTCGTCGCCTGGCACGGCAATTACGCGCCGTACAAATACGATCTGCGCGCGTTCTCGCCGGTCGGCGCGATCAGCTTCGATCACCCCGATCCGTCGATCTTCACGGTGCTGACCTCGCCGTCGGAGACCGCGGGCACCGCGAATATCGACTTCGTCATCTTCCCCGAGCGCTGGATGGTCGCCGACAACACCTTCCGTCCGCCCTGGTATCACATGAACATCATGAGCGAGTTCATGGGCCTGATCTACGGCGTCTATGACGCCAAGCCGCAGGGTTTTGTCCCCGGCGGCATTTCGCTCCACAATTGCATGCTGCCGCATGGCCCGGACCGCGATGCCTTCGAGCACGCCAGCAATGGCGAGCTGAAGCCGGTAAAGCTGACCGGCACCATGGCCTTCATGTTCGAGACCCGCTACCCGCAGCGCGTCACCGCGCATGCGGCGAACTCCTCGACACTGCAGGACGACTACGCGGATTGCTGGAAGGGCCTGGAGAAGCGCTTCGATCCGAACAAGCCGTAGCCTTTATTACTCGTCCTCGGCGGGTTCGCCCCGGCGATGCGATGTTGCTCTTATCCCGTCATTCCGGGGCGATGCGAAGCATCGAACCCGGAATCTCGAGATTCCGGATCTGGTCCTTCGGACCATCCCGGAATGACGGGCCACATGATTGGAGACTTGCATGCCCCACCCCAACGACCCCAGTCTCCGCTCCTTCATCGAGGTCGACCCTTCTTCCGACTTCCCAATCCAGAACCTGCCCTATGGCGTGTTCTCGACCGCGGCCAATCCGACGCCGCGGGTCGGCGTGGCGATCGGAAACTACGTGCTCGATCTCTGGGAGCTGGAACAGGATTCCCGGCTCGATGTCGGCCCGCTCGGCGTGTTCTCTGGCGCCTCGCTCAATCCTTTCATGGCGCTGGGGCCGAAGGTGTGGACGAAGACGCGCGCACGGATCAGCGAGCTGCTGCGTCACGATCATCCCGAGCTGCGCGACAACGAGGAACTGCGCAAGCAGGCGCTGGTGCCGATGCGCGATGCAAGACTGCATCTGCCGTTCGCGGTCTCCGGCTATACCGATTTCTATTCCTCGAAAGAGCACGCCACCAATGTCGGTGTGATGTTCCGCGGCAAGGACAATGCGCTGCAGCCGAACTGGCTGCATATGCCGATCGCCTATAACGGCCGCGCCTCCACCGTCGTGGTCTCCGGCACCAAGGTGAAGCGCCCGCGCGGGCAGCTGAAGCCGCCGAATGTGGATGTGCCGAGCTTCGGCCCCTGCAAGCGGCTCGATTTCGAGCTGGAGATGGGCGTCGTGATCGGCCAGCCCTCAGCCATGGGCGGCATGCTGACCGAGAGCCAAGCCGAGGAGATGATCTTTGGCTTCGTGCTGCTCAACGACTGGAGCGCGCGCGACATCCAGCAATGGGAATATGTGCCGCTCGGCCCGTTCCTGGCAAAGGCCTTCGCGACCTCGATCAGCCCCTGGGTGGTGACGCGCGAGGCGCTGGAGCCGTTCCGCCTGAAAGGGCCGGAGCAGGAGCCGGTCCCGCTCGATTATCTGAAGCAGACCAAGCCGCAGAACTACGACGTCGAGCTCGACGTGTCCTTGCGCGCCGCCGGCGCAAACGCGCCCGCCAGCATCAGCCGCACCAATTTCAAGTACATGTACTGGTCCTCGGTGCAGCAATTGATGCACCACGCCTCAAGCGGCTGCGCCATGAATGTCGGCGATCTCTTAGGGAGCGGCACGATCTCCGGCCCCGAGAAGAACCAGCGCGGCAGCCTGCTCGAGATCAGCTGGAACGGCACCGAGCCGGTCGACCTGCCCGGCGGCGCCAGGCGCTCGTTCCTGGAAGACGGCGACAGCCTCGTCATGCGCGGCTGGTGCCAGGGCAACGGCTATCGCGTCGGGTTCGGCGAGGTCGAGGGGACGATTTTGGAGGGGGAGTGATTGCCGCGGGGACGGTCCCGTAGGGTGGGCAAAGGCGCGCTCTTCGCGCGCCGTGCCCACCATAAGCAGATGGTGGGCACGGCGCCGACGCGCCTTTGCCCACCCTGTACCCTTTTGGGGTTCGCATCCAGTCGAAGGTGTAGACTGGAACACGGGCCGATCCGCCGGGAGCAGCCTTGCCCACCTGTGTCTTGAACACCGACGTAGGAGCCGCGCCCGGGCAGAGCGGCCGCGGTCGAGATCCAGTAGGAGGTTCGCGCCGAGAGCGCCAGTACAGGGATCGATCAGGATCGCGGTGGCCCGCTTTTTGAGAGCAAGGAGGTCCCAACAATGCTCGAAGATGTACGCTGGTTCGTCGGGATCGATTGGGCAACGCAGAGCCATAGCGTTTGCCTGCTGGATACCGAAGGAAGACAGGTTGCTCACTGCGAGTTCGCCCATGAGGGTGCGGGCCTGACGGAGTTGCGCGACTGGCTGCTGCAGAAGACCAACGCCGCACCGGGGCAGATCGCCGTGGCGATCGAGATGCCGCACGGCCCGGTGGTGGAGGTGTTGCTCGAACACGGGTTTGCGGTGTTCGCGATCAATCCCAAGCAGCTTGACCGCTTCCGTGATCGCTTCACGGTGGCTGGTGCCAAGGATGACCGCCGCGATGCCCATGTGCTCGGAGCTTCGCTCCGCACGGATCGCGCGGCGTTCCGTCGGCTTGTGGTCGACGATCCCACGATGATCGAGCTGCGCGAGTGGTCGCGCTTGGCCGACGAACTGCAGCAGGAGCGCACACGTCTTGCCAACCGGCTGCGCAAGCAGTTGTGGCGATATTATCCGCAGGCCACCAAGCTGACCGACGATGTCGCTGACGAATGGTTCCTGGCGCTTTGGCAGATGGTGCCGACGCCGGCCCGTGCGGCCAAGGCCAGCGAGAAGGCAATTGCACGCGTTCTGAAAGCCCATCGCATCCGCCGCCTTGATGCGGCGGGGGTGCTTGAAACTTTACGCGAGGCCCCGCTGTTCGTGGCACCCGGCACCACCGAGGCCGCCTGCGCACACATCCGCAGCTTGGCGGCACGACTGCACCTGGTCAATCAGCAGATCAAGGAGGCGCATCAGAACCTGGACCGTCTGTGCGTCGCAATCGAAGGCGAGGAGAAGGCCTCGGGGCAGAGCTCGGAGCAGTGCGACGTGACGATCCTTCGCTCCTGGCCAGGAATCGGCAGGATCCATCTCGCCACACTGCTCGCCGAGGCCGCAGAGCCTCTGCGCAGGCGAGATTATCATGCTCTGCGCGCCTTGGCAGGGGCCGCGCCGGTGACGCGGCAAAGCGGCAAGCAACGCTTCGTGATCCGTCGCCTCGCCTGCAACAGGCGGCTACAGAGCGCCGTCCATCACTGGTCGCGGGTCGCCATCCAACACGATGAGGCCAGCAGGCGACGCTATGATGCCTTGCGACAGCGAGGACATGGCCACGCGCGTGCTCTGCGCACTGTAGGGGATCGCTTGCTCTTTGCCTTGTGCACGACGCTCAAGCGACACACCCCATACGAGGCGGACTATAGCGCAAGGACCTCCACTAAAGCCTGAGCCTCATTCCTTTGTTCGGCCGGTGTGACCATTCCTTCGTCCCGACCTGCCGATCGCCACAGCGCCGCGCGCAGACGCTGTCCAGGAGGCCGTCGGCACCGGCAACGCCGGCGCGAAGCGTCCTGGACGGCGGCGAGCACGGCGCTATGCTCGCCCATCAAGGACGTCTACCTCTTGACCACGGGTAGGAGGTCCTACGGGACCTATCGTTTCTCCGGCGGCACGTCGCGCACCCGTGCGCAATGCGCCGCGACATCCTCGACGCTGTACTTCAGATGCACCCGCTTGTCCGACGGCACCTGCCTGGTCGTGCAGACGCCCGGCCGCCATTCCTGCGTCGGCCTGATCGGGCGCGGGGCGAAGCCGCCGCCGCAGTTCGGGCAGACGTTGAAGAGTTTTGTCTCGACGCAGTCCGCACAGAACGTGCATTCATAGGAGCAGATCCGCGCATTCGTCGCGTCCGGCGGCAGATCGCAATCGCAATATTCGCAGTTCGGTCGCAGCTGGAGGGCCATGGCTCGATCTCCGAAAGTCAGGCCATGATCATCGCAGACCGCGCGCGCAGCGCGAATGCCGTAGTTCCCTCGATTTCAGCCAGGCTTGATCTCCTTGAGCGGCAGCTTCGAGCTTTCCTTCAGCCTGTCCAGCACGATCGACGAGCGCACATGCGCCACGCTCTGATGCGGCATCAAGACATCGTTGACGAGGTTGGAGAGTCCCTTGAGATCGCGCAGCACGGCCTTGAGCACATAGTCGGCATCGCCCGTGAGCGAATAGGCCTCCTGGATTTCGTCGATCCGGTTCACCAGCGCGCGGAAGCGTTTTGAGTTGTCCGGTGAGTGCGTCGCAAGCCCCACCTGGATGAAGGCGATCACGCCGAAGCCGAGCACCTCGCTGGAGAGGTCGGCGTGATAGCCCGATATCACCTTCTCCTCCTCCAGCCGCATCCGCCGGCGCGAGCATTGCGACGCCGAGAGGCCGGCGAGATCGGCGAGCTCCTGGTTGGTGAGGCGGCCGTCGTCCTGCAGCGCGGTCAGGAGCTTGAGGTCGAAGGCATCCACGGAGATCATGCGCGTTTTGTCCAATTGGTGCACGGATCGTGCATAGGATAGCCAATCTGCGTCCCGTTTGCACGCTCCTTGCGCGTCCGATGAAGGATAGTTCCTCCCGGCAGCAATTTGGGAGAGCAGCATGGGTCCGTTTCCGCACGATGCACCGCCGGCCACCGTCAGCGCCGACAATCCGATGGGCACCGACGGCTTCGAGTTCGTCGAATATGCGCATCCCGATCCGGGCGAGCTGCACGCGCTGTTCAAGCTGATGGGCTATGCGCCCGTCGCGCGCCACAGAACCAAGAAGATCACGGTCTACCGCCAGGGCGACATCAACTATCTCGTCAACGAGGAGCCGGGCACCCACGGTTATGAGTTTGTCGCCGCCCACGGCCCCTGTGCGCCGTCGATGGCCTTTCGGGTGGTCGATGCCAAGGCGGCCTATGAGCGCGCGATCGCGCTCGGCGCCGAGCCCGCCGACGTGCCGTCGGCGCAGAAGACGCTCGATGTTCCCGCGATCAAGGGCATCGGCGGCAGCTTGCTCTATCTGGTCGACCGCTACGGCGCCAAGGGCTCGGCCTTTGATGCCGAGTTCGAATGGTTAGGGGAGCGCGATCCGCGGCCCACCGGCGCCGGCCTGTTCTATCTCGACCATCTCACCCACAACGTCCATCGCGGCCGCATGGATGTCTGGGCCGGGTTTTATGAGAAGCTGTTCAACTTCCGCCAGATCCGCTTCTTCGACATCGAGGGCCGCGCTTCGGGCCTGTTCTCGCGCGCGCTGACCAGCCCGGACGGCAAGATCCGGATTCCGATCAACGAGGACGCCGGCGATTCCGGCCAGATCGAGGAATATCTCAAGACCTATCGCGGCGAGGGCATCCAGCATATCGCCTGCGGCTGCCGCGAAATCCATGGCACGATCGAGGGCCTGCGCGCGGCTGGCCTGCCTTTCATGCCGTCGCCGCCCGGCACCTATTTCGAGAAGATCGATGCGCGGCTGCCCAAGCATGGCGAGGATGTCGCGCGGCTCCAGAAGAACGGCATCCTGATCGACGGCGAAGGCGTGGTCGAAGGCGGGCAGACCAAGGTGCTGCTGCAGATCTTCTCGGCGAATGCGATCGGCCCGATCTTCTTCGAGTTCATCCAGCGCAAGGGCGATGACGGCTTTGGCGAGGGCAATTTCAAGGCCCTGTTCGAATCGATCGAGGAAGACCAGATCCGGCGCGGGGTGTTGAAGGTGGGGAACGCGGCGTAGGTTGCCGTTGTTGGGTACGCTGTGGCATCAAACACAGTCGTCGTCCTGGCGAAAGCCAGGACCCATTACCCCAAGAAGGAGTCGTGGCGCGAACTGGTAACTCCGAGTCTTCGTCAAACCACGTTCGGTGGTTATGGGTCCTGGCTTTCGCCAGGACGACGACTGAGTGTGGCGCGGCGACGTAGGTGTTGCCGCGCCTACCGCCCCGCCCACGCCTTCGTCACCGCCGCGATCTCCGCCGCCTCCGGCTCGCGCACGGCGGACGGCGTCCGCGAGAATCTCGGCGCCGGTGCCGGCTGCTTCACGCCGTGGCGCTCGACGAAGACGTTGCGGGCGACCATGTGCGGATGCTCCGTTGCTTCCGACATGGTCAGCACCGGCGCGAAGCAGATGTCGGTGCCTTCCATGATCCTGCACCAGTCCTCGCGCGTCTTGCTCTTGAACACCGCCGTCAGCTTCTCCTTCAGCGCCGGCCAGGCCTTGCGGTCCATCTGCGCGTCGAAATCGGCATCGGAGAGGCCCGCATGCTCGCGCAGCAGCGCGTAGAATTGCGGCTCGATCGAGCCGATCGAGACGAAATGGCCGCAGGCGCATTCATAGACGCCGTAGAAATGCGCGCCGCCGTCGAGGAAGTTCTGGTTGCGGCCCTCGGTCCAGCGGCCGATCGTTGTCATGTCGAAGAAGAACGACATCAGCGAGGCCGCGCCGTCGCACATCGCGGCGTCGACCACCTGGCCCTTGCCGGACTTCTGCGCTTCCAGCAATGCGGCGAGCACGCCGACAACGAGATAGAGCGCGCCGCCGCCGAAATCGCCGACCAGGTTGAGCGGCGGCACCGGCGCTTCCTTCGTGCCGATCGCGGCCAGCGCGCCGGTGATGGAGATGTAGTTGATGTCGTGGCCGGCGGCGTTCGCAAGCGGGCCTTCCTGGCCCCAGCCGGTCATGCGGCCGTAGACGAGTTTTGGATTGCGCGCGAGCACGACGTCCGGCCCGAGCCCGAGCCGCTCCATCACGCCGGGACGAAAACCCTCAACCAGCGCGTCGGCGCTGGCGAGCAGGTCGAGCACCTCTGCGATCGCTGCCTTGTCCTTGAGATCGAGCTCGATGACCTTGCGGCCGCGGCCCGCCACCGACTTCATGCTCTTCTTCGCGCCGACCCGGTCGAGCGTGACGACGTCGGCGCCCATGTCGGCCAGCATCATGCAGGCGAACGGGCCGGGCCCGATGCCGGCGAATTCGACGATTCGGAAACCGGCGAGCGGGCCGGAGCTGCGGACGGACGAGCCTTCTGATTTTTCTTGGGCGGGTTTATCGAGCACGTTGTTGTTTCCTCGGGTCGCGGGCAAGTGCCGATGTCCGGCAAACGCCTCACGTTGCTCTTGGGGGCGAGTTAATTGGCTGATTAACTTTTCCCGCCTTCCCGCCAGCGAGGCAAGCGGTTTTCATGCCGCATGGGCAAAATAAAACGGCGCGCACCGAAGTGCGCGCCGCGGAAAATTTGTGTCGAGACGCTGGAGCGCTCTATTCGAGCATGATGTTGCCGGAAAACCGCTTCACACTTTTCCGGATCATGCTCAGCCCGCTGCAGCGACCGCGCGCTGCGCCATCACCTTGACGAGGTTGGCACGATATTCCGCCGTGCCGTGGATGTCGGCCAGCAATCCGCTCGCGGGAATGCTGACATTGTCGAGCGCCGACGGCGACCAGTTCGCCTTCAGCGCAGCTTCGATGACGCCAACCCGCATCACGCCGCTCTGCGACGCCCCGGTTGCGGCGACGCGGATCTCGCCGGATTTCGTCTGCGCAACGAACACCGCGGTGAGCGCGAAGCGCGAGGCGGGGTGCCGCATCTTGGCGTAGCCTGCCTTGGCCGGAACCGGGAACGATACGGCAGTGATGATCTCGCCGTCTTCGAGCGCCGTGGTGAACAGGCCCTTGAAGAAATCGCCGGCCGCGATCGACCGCTTGTTGGTCTTCACGGTGGCGTCGAGCGCGAGCAGCGCGGCCGGATAGTCGGCGGCGGGATCGTTGTTGGCGATCGAGCCGCCGATCGTGCCGCGATAGCGCACCGCGGGATCGCCGATCAGCGAAGCCAGATAGGCGAGCGCGGGAATCGCCTTCTTCGCGGCATCGCTGGTCGCCACATCGTAATGCGGCGTGGCGGCCTTGATGGTCAGCGTGTCGCCGGACGCCTCGACGCCGATCATGTCCTTGATCTTGCCAAGGTCGATGACATCGGAGGGACCTGCGAGGCGCTGCTTCATCACCGGCAGCAATGTCTGGCCGCCGGCTAGGAATTTCGCCTCGCTGCTCTTGCCGAACAGGCTGGCAGCCTCGTCGACCGAGGAGGCGCGATGATAGGTGGTCTGGTACATCTTGGTTGCTCCTGAAATCTTTTCTCTGTCATTCCGGGATGCGCCACAGGCGCAGACCCGGAATCTCGAGGTTGAATTCGTGGCTCCAGATTCCGGGTTCGACGCTATGCGTCGCCCGGAATGACGATGATGAGGCGGTTAAGCCGCGTTGATCGTGCGCCACACCCGGTCCGGGGTTGCGGGCATTTCCAGGTTGTTCTTGCCGATCGCATCCGTGATCGCGTTGATCACGGCCGCTGACGCCCCGATCGCGCCGGCCTCACCGCAACCCTTGATGCCCAGCGGATTGCCCGGGCACAGCGTCGTGGTGTGGGAGAGGTTGAACGAGGGCACATCGTCGGCGCGCGGCATGGCGTAGTCCATGAATGAGGCCGTGACCGGTTGGCCATTGGCATCGTAGATGGCGTGCTCGAGGAGCGCCTGTCCGATGCCTTGAACCAGGCCGCCATGGACCTGACCCTCGACGATCATCGGGTTGATCAGCCGGCCGAAATCGTCAGCCGCGACGAAGTCGACGAAGGAGGTCTTGCCGGTGCCGGGATCGACCTCGAGCTCGCAGATATAGGTGCCGGCCGGGAAGGTGAAGTTGGTCGGATCGTAGAAGGCGCTTTCCTTCAGTCCCGGCTCCATCCCGTCAGGCAGATTGTGCGCGGTATAGGCTGCGAGTGCGACCATCGGGAAGGCAATGGCCTTGTCGGTGCCGGTCACCTTGAACTCGCCGTTCTCGATCACGATGTCGGCTTCCGACGCCTCCAGCGCGTGCGCGGCGATCTTCCTGGCCTTGGATTCCATCTTCTCCATGGCCTTCAGGATCGCCGTGAGGCCGACGGCCGCAGAGCGCGAGCCGTAGGTGCCCATGCCGAACTGCACCTTGTCGGTGTCGCCATGGACGATCGAGACCTGGCTGATCGGAACACCCAGGCGATCGGCGACGAGCTGGCAGAACGTCGTCTCGTGGCCCTGGCCGTGGCTGTGCGAACCGGTGAGGATCTCGATGGTGCCGACGGGGTTGACCCGCACTTCTGCGGACTCCCACAGGCCGACGCCAGCGCCCAGGCTGCCGACCGCCTTCGACGGCGCGATGCCGCAGGCCTCGATGTAGCAGGACACGCCGATGCCGCGCAGCTTGCCTTGTGACTTTGCCTGGGCCTTGCGTGCGGCGAAGCCGGCATAGTCGATCGCCTTCATCGCGGCATCGAGCGAGGCATTAAAGTCGCCGGTGTCGTAGGCCATGATGACAGGCGTCTGGTGCGGGAACTGGGTGATGAAGTTGGTCCGGCGCAGCTGGGCCGGATCGACATTCAGCTGCCGCGCCGCCGTCTCCATCAGGCGCTCGATCAGATAGCTCGCCTCGGGCCGGCCCGCGCCGCGATAGGCGTCGACCGGCGTGGTGTTGGTGTAGACGCCGATCACCTCGGCATGGATCGCCGGGATGTTGTACTGGCCCGACAACAGCGTCGCGTAGAGATAGGTCGGCACCGACGACGAGAACAGCGACATGTAGGCGCCGAAATTGGCGTAGGTCTTGACCTTCAGGCCGGTGATCTTGTTGCTCGCGTCGAACGCCATCTCGGCATGGGTGACATGGTCGCGGCCGTGCGCGTCGGTGAGGAAGGCCTCGGTGCGGTCGCCGGTCCATTTCACGGGACGGCCGACCTTCTTGGAGGCCCACAGCGCCACCATCTCCTCGGGATAGATGAAGATCTTCGAGCCGAAGCCGCCGCCGACGTCGGGTGCGATCACGCGCAGCTTGTGCTCGGGGGCGATGTTGTAGAACGCGGACAGCACGAGGCGGGCGACGTGCGGGTTCTGCGACGTGGTGTAGAGCGTGAAATGCTCTTCCGCCGCATCGTAGTCCGCGATCGCCGCGCGCGGCTCCATCGCGTTCGGCGCGAGGCGGTTGTTGGTGACGTCGAGCTTGACCACATTGGCGGCCTTGGCGAAGGCGGCGTCCGTCGCGCCCTCGTCGCCGATCACCCAGTCATAGACCTGGTTGCCGGGCGCTTCGGGGTGAAGCTGCGGCGCGCCGGCCTTGATGGCGGCTTGCATGTCGGCGACGGCCGGAAGCTCTTCATAATCCACGACCACGGCCTCGGCCGCGTCACGCGCCAGGTTCTTGCTGTCGGCGATCACGACGGCGACGGCCTGACCGACGAAGCGCACTGTCTCCGGCGCCATCGCCGGCCACGCGCCCATCTTCATCGGGCTGCCGTCCTTGGAGGTGATGGCCCAGCCGCAGATCAGGTTGCCGACCTTGTCGTCGACGAGCTGCTGCCCCGTGAGCACCGCGACCACGCCCGGCATCTTCAGCGCAGCGGAGGAGTCGATCCCCCTCACCTTGGCATGTGCATGCGGGCTGCGGATGAAATGGGCATGGGTCATGCCCACCAATTTGATGTCGTCCACATACCGGCCCTTGCCGGTAATGAAACGCTTGTCTTCCTTGCGCACGACGCGCGCGCCGATGCCTTCAACACCCATTGTCTGGTCCTCCCGACCGGAAATTTTATGGCTGCGCTTTCCCTCGAAAGCAGCAGCGGTGGTTTTTCGTTCGAGGCGTGCCGCTTTACTCGGCCGCCTGCGAGACCTTCATGCGTCCGGCTGCATCCAGCACGGCCTTGACGATGTTGTGGTAGCCGGTGCAGCGGCAGATGTTGCCTTCGAGCTCCTGGCGGACGGTGGCTTCGTCGAGATCGCCACTGTGACGGTGCACGATATCGATGGCCGACATGATCATGCCCGGCGTGCAATAGCCGCACTGCAGGCCGTGATTGTCGCGGAAAGCGGCCTGCATCGGGTGCAGCTCGTCGCCCTTGGCGATGCCCTCGATGGTGGTGACGTTGGCGCCGTCGGCCTGGCCCGCCAGCATGGTGCAGGATTTCACCGCGCGGCCGTCCATGTGCACGACGCAGGCCCCGCACTGGCTGGTGTCGCAGCCGACATGGGTCCCCGTCAGGTTGAGGTGATCGCGCAGCAGATGGACCAGCAGCGTGCGGTCCTCGACATCGACAGCAACGGCCTTGCCGTTGACCGTCAGTTTGACTGTAGACACGGTGTAGTCCTCCCGAATGTTTGTAGTTATTCTAATTAGAGACAGCGCGAACGAAACTTTGCAACTGGGTTTTTGCTGACCGCGGTCATGGAAGGGTCATCGTGGCGGCCGCCGCATATGTACGATTCGGTCGCGACATCTCGTGCCGCCACCAGCGCATGGCGCGACCTTGCAATGAGCCCAGCGAAAACGGTGTCCACGTCGTCAGCTGCGGCCTGCGCTCAACCGCTATCCCGCGAAGCGCTGGCCTTGAGCGCTGCTGGCCTTGGACGTCGCGCTCCTCGCGCGTCGTTTCTCCCTTTGATGCCTTGTTCCTTGTCGCGAATAGGAGCACGCGCTCACGCCCTTGTAATCGCGATCTTGGTAGTAGGCCGAGGTGGGCTAAGCCATTGATTTTGCTTATGGCGATGCAGCGAAGCTGCGCCCGCACCAGGCCCGCCGGCAAGCCGCCTCTACCACGACCTCCTAGTACTTCCTGGCGATTGATCGCAGCCGGGCGCCCCCCTAGTCGAACCGTACAAGCAACGGCCAAAAGGGGTGGAAGCGATGCAGATGAACGACAGTCAGCGGATCCCGGCGTCAAAGGCCACGGTGCGGGCCGCGCTCAACGATCCCGATATTCTCAGGCACTGCATTCCCGGCTGCCAATCGCTCGAGATGGCATCGCCGACGGAGATGACGGCGACCGTCGTGCTGAAGGTCGGTCCGGTGAAGGCGACGTTCAGCGGCAAGGTGACGCTGACCGACATCGATGCGCCGAACGGCTACCGCATCGTCGGCGAAGGCGCCGGCGGCGTCGCCGGCTTTGCCAAGGGCGGCGCGAAGGTCAGGCTGGAAGAGGAATCGCCTGACGTCACCATCCTGCACTACGAGGCCGACGCGCAGATCGGCGGCAAGCTCGCACAGCTCGGCTCGCGCCTGATCGACTCGACGTCGCGAAAACTTGCCGCGAACTTCTTCGAAAGTTTTGCGGCGGTGGTAGCGCCATCATCGTGACCGATGCGCGGTACCGTCTCACCTCAGTCGTCGTCCCGGACAAGCGTAAGCGCAGATCCGGGATCCATAACCACAAGAAGAAGTTTGGCGCGACGCCGTAACCGCGAATCTTCGTCGCCACGGCTTCCTGTGGCTATGGGGCCCGGATCTGCACGTCGCTTCGCTCCGCTTGTCCGGGACGACGGTTGAGTCTTGGGTCTTGCCGTAATCCGATAGCGCGTTTCGAGCTGAAAAATACGGGCAAGACGCAAGCCAGGACAACGAGATGAGCGGCGAAAGCCGCCGATGATCTGCACTACTACCTTCCGCCTATACTAAGCGCGCAAAGGCGATGCTGTAATTTCGAACGATGGCTCGCAGGCGAACTGCGCATCACGAGCGCAGCGCGCTCAGGCGCCCAACGAGGCGTTCACAACAACATCGCGGAGGGAATACATGACCTTTGGAACGAAGGGCTTCTTGGCCGGCATCTCCATGATTGCGATGCTCGCCGCCGCTACATCCGGCACTCGGGCCAACGAGACGGTGCTCAAGGCGCAATCCGATTCGAACCAGTGGGCCGTCGCCGGCCACGACTACGGCAACACGCGCTTCAGCCCGCTCAAGCAGATCAACACCGAGAACGCCGGCAAGCTGACGCTTGCTTACTCCTTCTCTCTGGCGTCGCTGCGCTCGAACGAATCCTCGCCGATCGTCATCGGCAACACGCTCTACGTTTCGAGCTCCTGGGGCCCGAAATACGTCTATGCGCTCGATGCGGCCACCGGCGCGCGCAAATGGACCTGGGAGCCCGACATTCCCGAGGACGTGCTGCAATACGCCTGCTGCGACGTGAATAATCGCGGCGTCACCTATGCCGACGGCAAGATCTTCGTCGGCCGCCTCGACGGCAAGCTGACGGCGCTGGATGCCGCGACCGGCAAGGCGCTGTGGACGACGAAGGTGGTCGACTACAAGCAGGGCTCGGTCATCACCTCGCCGCCGCTCGTCGTGCGCGACAAGGTCATCACCGGTTTCGGCGGCGGCGAATACGGCGTGCGCGGCTCGCTGCAGGCCTTCGACATCAACACCGGCAAGCAGGTGTGGCAGACCTTCACCGTTCCTTCGCCGGATGAGCCCGGTGGCGACTCCTGGAAAGGCGATTCCGCCCAGCACGGCGGCGGCGCGGCCTGGCTGGTCGGCTCCTACGATCCGAAGAGCGACACGGTCTATTGGGGCACCAGCAATCCCGGCCCGTGGAACACCGCGGTGCGCTCGACCGGCGACGGCAATTTCGGCAAGCTGACCAACCTCTACACCGCTTCGACGGTGGCGTTCGATCCCAACACCGGCAAGATCAAGTGGCACATCCAGACCACGCCGGCCGATGCCTGGGACTATGACGGCGTCAACGAAGCCGTGCTCGCGGATCTGAAGATCGGCGGCAGCACCGTTCCGGCACTGATGAAGGCGGATCGCAACGGCTACTTCTTCGTCGCCAACCGCGAGACCGGCAAGGTGTTGTCGGCGGAGAAATATGTGTTCTCCAACTGGGCCAAGAAGTGGGACGTCGCCACGATGCGCGCGGTCGAGGATCCCGACAAGCGCCCCGGGCCGAATCATCCCGCCAAGGACATCTGCCCGAACCTGATCGGCGGCAAGAACTGGCAGCCGATGTCGTTCAATCCGCAGACCGGCCTCGTCTACATCCCGTCCAACAATGTCTGCATGGACTGGTCGGTCAGTGATGTCGCCTACAAGCGCGGTGTGTTCTATCTCGGCGCCGAATTCCCGACCAAGGAAGGGCCCGGCGGCTTCCTCGGCGAGCTCGTTGCCTGGGATCCGGTCGCGCAGAAGAAGGTCTGGTCGATCAAGGAAGACCTGCCGTTCAACGGCGGCACGCTGACCACCGGCGGTGGCCTCGTGTTTGCCGGCAACATCCATGGCGACTTCCGCGCCATCGATGCGAAGTCCGGCAAGGTGCTGTGGAGCAAGAATCTCGGCTCCGGCATCGGCGCAGGCCCCGTGACCTACCAGGTCGACGGCAAGCAATATGTCGCCATCGTCGTCGGCCGCACGGCTGCGCTGCCTGCGTTCCTGGGCGAGGTAGGAAAGAAGATGACGGCCGCAGCTCCCGAGGGCGGTTCGCTCTTCGTGTTCTCCGTCCAGTGACCACTCGCGCGCGTATCCTCGCGGTGACGGATACGCGCGCGCTTTTTCCAGACTTTAGCTGCGGCATCGGCCGATGCCTGATGTCGCCGCGCCTGGCTCAACAAGCTCCGGCCCAACAACGCTACGGGAGACGAGGATGCGTGCCAATCATTCTGCCATCGGTGCGAGCCGACATCGCGCCATCGCTGGCCTGCTCGCATGTGCCGCCGCGGCGCTGATCATTCCGGCCTCGCCGCTGCACGCCGACGAGGCCCAGCCGTTCCGTCTCTGCGCCGATCCGACCAACCTTCCATTCTCGAGCGATAGTCCGTCCCGGCCGGGCTTCTATGTCGAGATCGGGCAGGCCCTGGCGCAGGCGCTCGGCCGGCCGATCGCCTATGACTGGTACAAATCCTATTTCGGCAAGCGTACCGTGCGCGTCACGCTGCTCGGCAAGCAATGCGACGCCATGATCGGGCTGCCGCGGTCCGAGGATTTCATGGGACCGGCCGTGATCTTCTCCAACACCTTCGCCAAGGAGGGCTATGCTCTCGTGGCCGCCAAGGGCCAGATGCTCGGCGGCATCGACGGCCTCAGGGGCAAGCGGGTTGCCGTGCAGTTCGCCAGCACGCCGCAAAACCTGCTCGCGAGCCGCGACGACATCCAGAAGGTGACGGTGCTGTCGCCCGAGGAAGGCATGCAGGCGCTCGACCAGGGCAGGGCCGACGTCGCCTTCATCTGGGGGCCGGTCGCCGGCTGGCTGAACAAGACCACCTATAACGGTCGCTATCAGATCGAGCTCACCGAAGGCGAAGGCCTGTCATGGGATGCGGCCATCGGCTTTGCGAAGACCTCGACCGAGCTGCGTGATCGCGTCGATGCCGTGTTGCCGCAGCTTCGGAGCACGATCGGCGAACTCGCGGTGAAATACGGTCTGCCGACCGGCGAGCCGGTTCGCTTCGGTGCGGTGCCGGCGGCCGCCACGACGGGGACGGGAACCGGAGCCAGCGTGGCGCAGATCGCCAATGTGGTGGCGACCGAGACCAAGGGCGACGCGGCCGCGCCAGGCGCTGAAGCCGTTGGCGCCGGCAAGGAGATCTTCAACGGAACCTGTGCGCATTGCCACGGTCCCGACGCGATCCAGAGCGAGCGAAAGATCGATCTGCGGCTGCTGCGTCACCGCTACGGCGACGAGATGCGCGAGAAGTACTGGACGACCGTGCACGAGGGACGGCCGACCAAGGGGATGCCGGCCTGGAAGGAGGTCTACACCGACGACCAGTTCGACAGCATCTATTCCTTCCTGCTGACGGTCCAGTCCGAATCGAACGACTGAACGATCTTGACCGAACCCGATCGGGAGGATGTGCTAGCGTCCATCCGGCACCATCCCGGCGCCGGACGGGCGCCGCGTGGTTCTGCCTCTTCCGCTACGGCGGTAGATGCCTGTACGGTGCAGCATTCGGCGGTGCAGTCCTGTGAAGGCGCCATGACCAGCTTCCTGATCATCGATGATCATCCGCTGTTTCGCGAGGCGCTCGGCAATGCGGTGCGTCTGGCCTTGCCGGAGGCGCGGATCTTCGAGGCGATGTCGATCGAGGATGCCCTTCATATCCTGACGGCCGAGCAGGCCGAGGGCATCGACCTCGCGCTGCTCGACCTCTTGCTGCCGGACGCGACCGGCTTCTCCGGCTTTCTGCGTTTGCGTGAGGCCCATCCGCGCCTGCCTGTCGCCATCGTGTCGAGCGACGAGGACCAGCGCGTCGTCCGCGAGGCGCTGGAGCTGGGGGCCGCCGGTTATCTGCCGAAGTCGATGTCGAAGCGCGAGCTGGCGCAATCGATCGAGGGCGTGCTGAAGGGATCGGTGTCGGTGCCGAAGGATTTCGTGGCGACGCCGCGGCGGCGGGCCGAGGCCAGCAAGGCGCTCGAGGTCAAGCTGCGCGAGCTCACGCCGCAGCAGCTTCGCGTGCTCGATCTGCTGCGGCGCGGCTATCCGAACCGGCAGATCGCCCAGGAGCTTCAGCTCGCCGAATCCACGGTGAAGGCGCACATCACCGAGATCCTGCGCAAGCTCGGCCTGTTCAGCCGCAACAAGGCGATCATCGAGATCGGCAAGATGGACTTGCCCGATCCCAAGGCCCGGCCCTATGCGCGGGCCGACCGCGGGCGGCCGCAATGACGCGCGATATCGTGCTTGACCTGGATCAACCCGGTCTGACCCGGTTGGGACATTCTCGTTTCGACTTCGAACCCGGCAATAATTTGGGCAATCATCAGGGAATGGCTCACACGTGATGCGATTTCTGATTGTCGAAGACCATCCGCTGTTTCGCGAGGCCCTCGAGGGCGCGCTCCAGATGGTGGCGCCCGCGGCCGAGATCCTTCAGGCGACGTCGATCGACGGTGCGCTCGAGCAGGTCGCCGCGACCACGGAGCTCGACCTCATCCTGCTCGATCTGTCGATGCCGGGCACCACAGGCCTTTCGGGCATCATCCGCATCCGCAAGGCATTTCCCAGGATTCCCGTCGTCATCGTGTCCGGGCATCAGGATCCGCAGATCATGTCCGGCGCCCTGTCGCTCGGCGTCTCCGGCTACATCCTCAAATCGTCGTCCAAGCAGGAGCTGGCGCAGTCGATCGGCGAGGTGCTGCGCGGCGCGGTCTGTGTCCCCGCCGCCTATCGCGCGCTCGTTCGCCCGCAGCGCGCCTGCGGCCCCGCGCAGGATCTGTTGAAGCGCCTGCACGAGCTGACGCCGCAGCAATTGCGCGTGCTCGAAATGCTCAAGCGCGGCCTGCAGAACAAGCAGATCGCCTATGAGCTGAAGATTTCCGAGACCACCGTGAAGGTCCACGTCTCCGACATTCTGCGCAAGCTCAACGTGCTGAGCCGCACCAAGGCGATCGTCGAAATGTCCCGGATCGATTTCGCGACGCTGGCAGCCGAAGGCACCAGGCGTGAGCGGCCACAGCCGGATCAACAGTGACGCGTTTGTCTCCTGCCTTGCCTCGCAGACCGAGCACGCGCGATCGATGATCTTGAATTCAAATCATCAGCTTGGTCGCAAGTAAGATACTACCGGTACTGTGCATGGGGTTGTTTTCGACCTTTTTATTGGGGCCCCATGCTAGCTCAGCAGGAACGACAGCAGCGCCCGCATCTCGGCGGGCTTGATCGGCTTCTTCAGCACTTCGAGGCCAAAGAGGCTCGCCTCCTTCGCTGCCTTTTCGGAATAGTCGGCGGTGATGATCATGGCGGGGGTGTCGAGCTGCAGGTGCTCGCGGACGGCGGCGATGGCCGACAGGCCACTCTCGCCGTGATCGAGATGGAGGTCGGCAATCACGGCATCGGGCGCGCCGCCGAGCTCGCTGAGGCGCACGAGCGCGTCCGCGCCCGATCGCGTGGTCGCGACGTCGCAGCCCCATCCCTCCAGCAGCGCGGCCATCGCCTCCGAGCCGTTCGGATCGTTCTCGATCAGCAGGATCTTGGCGCCTTCGAGCCCGCTATAATTGTAGTGCCGCTCGGCGAGCTTGACCTCTTGCACCTCGTCGCCGACTTCAGTGAGGTCGGCCGGCTCGAGCTCCAGGGTGAAGGTCGATCCCCTGCCGAGCTGCGACGACAGCCGCACCTCGTGCCCGAGCACGGTCGCGAAACGGCGTACGATGGAGAGGCCGAGCCCGAAGCCGGCCTGGTCGGTCGCAATCGCCTCGCCGCGCTGGAATTCGCGGAAGATCGCCTCCTGCTGCGCCTGTGCAATTCCAGGTCCGGTGTCGGAGACCTGGACGCAGATCTGGCCGCCCCGCGGCCGGCATCCCATGACGACGCCGCCGCTGCGGGTATAGCGAATGGCGTTGGCAAGCAGGTTCTGCAGGATCCGTCGCAGCATCATCGCATCCGACATCACCGCCAGCTTCGAGGTGCGGATGCGCAAGGACAGGCCTTGCCGCGCGGCGACCGGCTCGAACTCGTTGCGGAGCTGCTCGAACAAGGGCGCCAGCGCAAACGCGCGCACGTCGGGCTTGAGCGCGCCGGCGTCGAGCTTGGCGATCTCCAGCAGCGACCGCAGCAGATCCTCCAGCATCACCAGCGAGCGGTTGGCCTGATCGATCAGCAGGCCTGCCTCCTGCGACTCCATCATCTCGGTCAGCGCGGACAGGGTCAGGCGCGCCGCGTTGAGCGGCTGCAACAGGTCGTGGGTGACCGAGATCAGCACCGAGGATTTCAGCGAGCTTGCGGCCTCCGCCTGCTGCTTGGCGCGGTAGAGACCCTCATTGGCGCGCTCGACCGAATGCAGCGCTTCGCGCAACTGGTGCGTCCGGTCGCGAACCTTGTGGTCGAGCGCAATGGCGGTCTCGAACAGCGAGAAGGCGTTGAGCTGCTGGTCCATCGAGCGCTCGACGCGCGACATCAGCGCGGCATTGATCTTCCTCAGCTTGGCGGCCTCGCGCCGCAGCTGGTCGACCGCATCGGGGCCCTGCCACATGTCCGTCACGACGGACGCCTTCCGATCGCGACGCCCGTGAAGGTCTGGTTCACATGCATGGAGCCGAACTGCTCGCCATAGGTGTGAAAGCCGACGACCCGGTTCTGCCGGTACAATTCGGACATGTCGCGGGTGAGCTGATGCTGCTCGGCGTCGAGCCGGCGGAGCAGGCACTCGAAACCGATATAGAGCGAGACCTCTCCGATCTGGTCGCGGATGTCGGCAAACGTCTCGCGGGTCGCGCCGACCAGGCTTCGCGACGTCGCCGCCGTCAGCACCATGCCCTCGTCGATGGCGCAGAAGAAATGCAGCGAGCCGTCCGGTTCGACGCGCTGGATCGACCGCGCGTAATAGGAGCCGCCGACGCGCACCAGGACCGGATGCGAGGCAAAGGAGAACGGATCGAGCTTGGCATCCATGATGCCGACCACACGCGAATATTCCAGTGCGGCAGGCTCTGCGTTCAGCTCCCTGACCATTCGATTTTCGATGTCGGCCTCGGTCACGACCATCTTCTGCGCCCGCGGCTCGAAATTGTCGCACTTGAAGACGCGGAACGGCAACGATGTGTTCAACAGGATCAGCAGGGCGGCATTGGTGTGCGCCTTGCCGTCGACGAACACAAAGGTCTTCTCGAAGCGCATCCCGTCGCCCGCGGACCCGCCGACGACCGGAATGTCGTCCAGCGATGCATAGATCGCGGACATCACCGCTTCTTCGCGGCGGCACAGGCCGTCGATCAGGACCAGGCCGAAGGGACTGCCGCGGTCGACCTGCGGAGTGGCCCGCAACAGCTCGTGCCGGAGCTCGCCGCCGATCCTGCGGCCGTCCTCGACGCGGAAACTGTCGAGGTTGAAAATGGGCCGCACCGCTGCGGAGAAGTCGCTACGGCTGAACGCCAGCGCGACGACGCTGTTCTCGTCCCAGCCATCAGGGGCAAGCTCGCCCGCGGTGGTGCAACCGCAGACCTGGGTCTCGTCGAATTGCCGGGTGATCTCGGCGATGAAGTGATGGGGATCGTAGCTGGGGGAGAGGAACACCAGGATCAGCGCAAGCTCGTCGGAGGGGAGCTGGGCCGCCAGTTCGGCCACGGCTTCGTCGACGCTCGCAGCCTTCGACTTGGCCACGGCAACGCCAGACGCACCGCCAAACCGAAAATCGGTTTGCCCCACTCCGTTTCTCCCCTCGAGGACCAGCTCGGTCTAATGCCAAGTGCCTGATAAGTATTCGAGAGTAGGGCGTTTTCCGGTGAGCCGCAACACGGCGCCCGTCCTCGCAAGGATGCAGGCCGGACGGATTTACCACCCCTTGACGATTCTGCCTTAATTTTCCGCACGGTTCGGAGAGGGCTGCTTCCGGGCCGCTAGTCGTTGCAAGAACATAAGCTGGGGGTTGGGAATGTCCGGGCGTATCGCGTCGCCGTCGAAGCGTGCACTAATTCCGACCCTCAGGTTCCGCGCAAAAATCATTCTCGGCTTTGCCGCAGTGCTGGTGATCTCGGCCGGCAGCATGGCTTTTGCCTATTTCGGCTTCGAGCGGGTGTCGTCCGGTGTCGGATCCTACCGCACCAGCGTGTCCGAGGCCGACCTCGCCCGCAACATAGACCGCGAGTTGCTCGCCTACCGTTCGGCGGTCAAATATTTCGTCGTCACCGGTAAGGAAGACGATGCCAAGGCGGCGCTCGACACTGAAGCCAGCCTGAAGAGCGCCATCGACCAGGCCCTCAAGAGCGCCAAAAAGCCGGCGCGGCAGGAGAGCCTCGGCAAGCTCGCCAAGGAGTTCTCCAATTTCTCCGCGACCTTCGCAAAGGTGCTCCAGGCCAAGCGCGACAGTGCGCTGCTGGTGCAGAACCAGCTGACCCGTAACGCCAACCTGCTGAAGTACAAGCTCGACGATATCGGCAACAACGCCTCCGATTCCGAGGCGCAGGCGATCGAGTTCGGCACCAAGCAGGTCAACGCCCAGTTCCAGACCGCGAGTGCGGCGGCCACCAACTTCGTGCTGACGTCCGACCAGGCGATCGCCACCAGCGCGCTGGCGCGGTTGAAATTCGTCGAGAACTCGCTCGGCGCGGTCTATTCCATGGACGACAAGATCGTCGCCGGCCTGAAGGACGCCAAGGGCCTGCTCGGGGCCTATCGCGAATCGCTGGAGAAGCTGATCGCCAACGCCAAGATGGTCGACGATCTCGTCACCGAGATGAGCGGCTCGGCCGGTGCGATCCTGCAAGGTGCGACCGCCATGAAGGCGGACCTCGTTGCCGAGCAGCAGCGGCTGGATTCGGAGTCGGAAGCGACCATCGGGCAGACCGAGCAGCTGGTGCTGATGCTGGCGGTCGGTGGCACGCTGTTAGGTGCGATCCTCGCCGTCCTGCTCGGCACCGGAATCTCGCGGCCGATGATCGCGATGTGCAAGGCGATGCGCGAGCTTGCCTCGGGCAATTTCGACGTCGTGCTGCCCGGCCTCGGCCGCAAGGACGAGATCGGCGAGATGGCGGGCGCGGTGGAGGAGTTCAAGGTTCAGGCCATCGCCAAGGCCGAGCGCGATGCTGCCGCCAGCGAGGTCCAGAACCGGGAGCAGGCCGCCAGCAGACGCGCCGAGCTGATCCGCTTTGCCGACGATTTCGAGAGCGCGGTCGGCGCCATCGTCTCCAATGTCTCGTCCTCGGCCGTGCAGCTGGAATCGGCGGCGTCCACGCTGACCCGCACCGCCGAGACCACGCAGACCTTGTCGAGCCAGGTTGCCGGCGTCTCCGAACAGGCTTCCTCCAACATGCAGTCGGTCGCGACCGCAACGGAAGAGCTCTCGGCCTCGGTCGAGGAGATCGGCCGTCAGGTCCGCGATTCCAGCCGCATCGCCGAGGCTGCCGTGGTCCAGGCCAAGGAGACGGACGGCCGCATCGGCAAGCTGTCGCATGCCGCCCAGCAGATCGGCGAAGTGGTCAAGCTGATCACGGCGATCGCCGAGCAGACCAATTTGCTGGCGCTCAACGCCACCATCGAGGCGGCGCGCGCCGGCGAGGCCGGCCGCGGCTTTGCGGTGGTCGCGAGCGAAGTGAAGTCGCTGGCGAGCCAGACGGCCAAGGCCACCGACGAGATCTCCTCGCACATCGCGGGCATGCAGGGCGCCACCGCCGAATCGGTCGCCGCGATCAAGGAGATCGGCGCCACCATCGGCCAGATCTCGTCGATCTCGACCTCGATCGCGAGCGCGGTCGAGCAGCAGGGCGCGGCCACGCAGGAGATCGCCCGCAGCGTCCAGACCGTGGCGCAGGGTACCCAGACCGCGGCCACCGACATCGGCGAAGTCAACCGCGGCGCCGCCGAGACCGGCACTGCGTCGGAGGAGGTGCTGAACTCGGCCAAGTCGCTGTCCTCCGAGAGCACCCGCCTGCGCGCCGAGCTCGACCGCTTCATGGGGAATATCCGCGCGGCGTAGCGCTCTCTCCGCCGTCGTCCTGGCGAAAGCCAGGACCCATTACCCCAACGAGCAGTTGGGCGAAGACCGGCAACCCAAGTCTTCGCCAAACCACGCCCTGTGGTAATGGGTCCTGGATCAGCGCGCGCTTTAGGCGCGCTTGTCCAGGACGACGAGCGGGGATTGGCGCCGGCCTTCAATTTGTAGCGGCGCGAGAAAGCCCGCCTTAACATTCCCCGCGACACCTAACCGCCAGTTGCGACGCCATAAATTTACCGCCGCTTATCCTTTGCCAACTACCGTGCATACGAGTCGGGGAGCGGGCTGCTTCCGGGCTGCGCCTGGTTTTCCGCGAATGGAATGGGGTGGGGGAATGCCCGTCAAGTCGAAGCCGAACACATCGAAGCTGCTCACCTTGCGTTTTCGTGCAAAAATCATCCTCGGCTTCGTGGCGGTGCTGGCCATCCTCGCCGTCAGCATGGCTTTCGCCTATTACGGCTTCGAGCGGATCCAGGCTGCCGTGGCCTCCTACCGGACCAGCGTATCCGAAGCGGACCTTGCGCGGAACGTGGACCGCGAGCTGATCGCCTATCAGGGGCTGGCGCGGGCCTATACGCTGACCGGCGCGAACGATGACGAGACCGCGGCCAAGGCGGCGGAAGAGAATCTGAAGGGTGCAATCGCCAAGTCGATGGCGGCCACGACCGGCGCTACGCGCCGCGAGCAGGTCGGCAAGCTCGAGGCCGAGTTCCAGCGCTTCACCAAGGTGTTCGGTGAGATCATCGGCCTGACCCGCGAGAACAACAAGATCGCGGCCGACGAGCTCAACAGCGTCGGCAACAAGATCCGCTTCAAGTTCGACGACCTCGCCGATACCGCGGCGCTCGCCGGCCTCGCCTCGGTCCAGACCACGGCCAAGGACGTCACCTCGCAATATCTCGCGGTCTCCACCTCGGTCAGCGCCTTCGTCGCCAAGCCCGAGCCGAAGACCGCTGACGGCGTGATCGCGCGTATCAAGTTCCTGGAGACCCTGCTGGTCTCGATCTACGCCAACGACCAGAAGATCACCGACCGCGTCACCGAGATCGGCAACCTCCTGAAGCAGTACCGCACTTCCTTCTCGAAGCTGACCGAGAACGTGAAGGTCATCGTCAAGTCGAACGGCGACATGACCAAGACAGCGGCGTCCATTCTCAAGCTTTCGGCCGATCTGCGCTCGGATCTGACCGCCGATCAGCAGCGCATCGAGACCAGCGCCAACGCCACCATCGTCGAGACGGAGCGGCTGATGCTGATGCTGGCATTGGGTGGCCTCGCCGTCGGCGCTGCGCTCGCCCTGATGCTCGGCAACGGCATCTCGCGTCCGATGATCGCAATGTGCAAGGCGATGCGCGAGCTCGCCTCGGGCAATTTCGACGTCGTGCTGCCCGGCCTCGGCCGCAAGGACGAGATCGGCGAGATGGCGGGCGCGGTGGAGGAGTTCAAGGTTCAGGCTATCGCCAAGGCCGAGCGCGATGCTGCCGCCAGCGAAGTCCAGAACCGGGAGCAGGCCGCCAGCAGACGCGCCGAGCTGATCCGCTTTGCCGACGATTTCGAGAGCGCGGTCGGCGCCATCGTCTCCAATGTCTCGGCCTCGGCCGTGCAGCTGGAATCGGCGGCCTCGACGCTGACCCGCACCGCCGAGACCACGCAGACCTTGTCGAGCCAGGTCGCCGGCGTCTCCGAGCAGGCTTCCTCCAACATGCAGTCGGTCGCGACCGCAACGGAAGAGCTCTCGGCCTCGGTCGAGGAGATCGGCCGTCAGGTCCGCGATTCCAGCCGCATTGCCGAAGCCGCCGTGGGGCAGGCCAGGGAGACCGACAGCCGCATCGGCAAGCTCTCGCATGCCGCCCAGCAGATCGGCGAGGTGGTCAAGCTGATCACGGCGATCGCCGAGCAGACCAATCTGCTGGCGCTCAACGCTACCATCGAGGCCGCGCGTGCGGGCGATGCCGGCCGCGGCTTTGCGGTGGTCGCGAGCGAAGTGAAGTCGCTGGCAAGCCAGACGGCCAAGGCCACCGACGAGATCTCCTCCCACATCGCAGGCATGCAGGGCGCGACGGCAGAATCGGTCGCCGCGATCAAGGAGATCGGCGCCACCATCGGCCAGATCTCGTCGATCTCGACCTCGATCGCGAGCGCCGTCGAGCAACAGGGCGCGGCCACGCAGGAGATCGCCCGCAGCGTCCAGACCGTCGCGCAGGGCACCCAGACCGCGGCCACCGACATCGGCCAGGTCAACCGCGGCGCCGCCGAGACCGGCTCGGCGTCGGAGGAGGTGCTGAACTCGGCCAAGTCGCTGTCCTCCGAGAGCACGCGCCTGCGCGCCGAGCTCGACCGCTTCATGGGGAATATCCGCGCGGCGTAAGCGCATCGTCGTCCTGGCGAAAGCCCATGGGCGCTAAAATAGTTGCATTGCTTGATAGCGACGTTTTCGTCTTGGTGGTTCGTGTAGGTGCCGTCCGAGCGTGGAGCGAAGTCTGCGCAGGCAAGCAATCGCGGGTTGGGGCATGATTGCTTGTCGAAGCGAGGCGACGAGTTGGCGGAGCAGACGCCAGGTCCCTGGACGGGTCAGGCGGCCTCGGCCAAGCGGGGAGAGTCCTCGAGTTCGTCGACGAGTGGCTCGAGCAGGAGAATGATCAGCAGATGAGCGAGGATGTGGGGCCTGGCGGACCGCTCGTCAGTTCCGGGAGGGCCCTTCAGGCCAATCAAACTCTTGAGCCGCTTGAAGCCGAGTTCAATGCGCCATCGCAGCCGATAGAGGGCAAGGACATCGCTCGTTGAGAAGTCCTCCGGTGCGAGCGAGGTCACCAGGATCACCCAATCTGCGGCGTCAAGTGTTTGCCTGGAGAGCTGGTGGCCTCCCTTTTGTGCCGTTCGGCGCGCCTTGCGTCGTGCGACCGCGGCCGCTTGCGCCGGCTTCCTGACGGCAACCAGGCGCAGAGCGAGCAGCGGTGCGCCAGACTTGCGTTTTATCCAGATCGGTCGATCGATCAGGCCACATGCCGAAGCCTTGCGCAGTTCGGCCGTCAGATCGACCAGACCACCTTTGGCATCAACCCAACGCGCGCTCTTCCAGCCGGACCGGATCACGAAGTCCGCGCCGGCATCGACGAGACGTGCCATGCGCTCCGGTTGCAGATAAGCGCGGTCGCCAAGACGGATTTCGCCGGCAATCACCGGTATCCGGTCCAGCGTCTCGCCCGCTCGCTGATCGGTCAGCTCGAAGTGACCAAAGCGCTCCTGCGGAAGATCGAACGCGCTGTGTATGCGCCACACCGCGTTCTTGTTCCTGCCGCTCGTCCCAGCCTTCGGGACCGTCGTGGCGTCAACAATGCGGATCAGGCGGCCGTGGCTCGCCTTCGGCGCACCGCTCGCCAGTGCTTGGCCTATCAACTTCGCCAGCCAATCTCCGCACTGACGCAACCGATACAACAGAGCCACGTTGGAGATATCGACAAGGCCCACCGACGCGGCCCATGCCGCCGTCAACCGCAGACCTCGCTCGCCAAGGCAATACGCCAGGATCAAGCGCAGCAAATCCACCGCATTGCTGATCTCCCGCGGGCGGACAAACGCCTTCGTCTCGCGCGCGCTAACGTTGAGCGCTTCGGCGCCGCCAAGCCGGGCGACAACACGCGCCCAGTCCTCGTTCACAAGCGATTCGTGTGCCATCCCAATTTGGAATCACAAGCGAATCCAACGCGCAAACCCTATTTTAGCGCCCATGGGCGAAAGCCAGGACCCATTACCCCAACGAGCAGTTGGACGAAGACTGACAACTCCGAGTCTTCACCAAACCAGGTCCCGTGGTAATGGGTCCTGGATCAGCGCTCGCTCCGCTCGCTTGTCCAGGACGACGACTGATGCTCTTGGGCCGTCGCCTCATACTCCGCTGTCGTCCCGGACAAGCGCGCCTGAAGCGCGCGCCGATCCGGGACCCATACTCCCAGGAAGAAGTTGTGGCGCGAGCTGGTAACTCCGAGTCTTCGTCAAACGCGATCCTGTGGCTATGGGTCCCGGCCTTCGCCGGGACGACAGCGGAGTAGAGAGCGCAAACCTCACTCCCTCCCGAACGCCCGCTTCAGCTCCACCTTCGCGCGCTCCAGCCGCGAGCGCTGGGTCTTCGGCAGCGTCTTGCCGGCGCGGTTGATGTAAAACGTCAGCATCGACAGCGCCGAGCGATAGGCGCCGGCCTTGCGGCGTGAGCTGTGCTCGGCCGATCGCTTCAGCGAGGCCGCGATCTTCTTTGCACTCGTCAGCTTGAAGACGCCTTGCTTGAGGTCGAGCGCGTCGCTCTCCTTGGTCACGCGCTGCGACCAGCGCTTCGGCGTCGCGCGCTTCGTCCCCCTGCGCGCGGTGCTACGTCTCGCACTGGTCTTTCGGCGTACAGTTTTGTGCGCGCCGCTCTTTCGCGAATGTGTCGTCTTTCTGGCATGAGCCATGCGTCAATTCCTTGCGGCTCCACCGCAAACGGACGGCCCGTGAGACTGTTCCTGCGGGAACCGGACATCGCTGCAGACGTTGTCGCAGGTGGCAGGCGGAATGCCGCACCCCGATGATCGGATCGCCCCGTCCACGTCATCTGAACCGGGGCCGCTTCCTTTGGTCGGATCCAACAACCCGATGGAATTGCAGCAAACCCCAGCGCTGAACTACGGACCTGCCGTCCCTGTGGCGGCCGCGACCGATCGCATCGTCGAGACCAGCATTCCCTCGCGTCTCGACGCGCTGCCGTGGAGCGGCTTTCACACCCGCGTCGTGCTGGCGCTTGGCATCACCTGGATCCTGGATGGGCTCGAGGTCACGCTTGCCGGCGCACTCTCCGGCGCGCTGAAACAGAGTCCTTCGCTGCACTTCTCCAATCTCGATCTCGGCATCGCCAACTCCGCCTATCTCGCCGGCGCCGTGCTCGGCGCGCTCGGCTTCGGCTGGCTCACCGACCGCATCGGCCGCAAAAAGCTGTTCTTCATCACGCTCGCGGTCTATCTCTCGGCGACGGCCGCGACCGCTCTGTCATGGAATGTCGCGAGCTACGCACTATTCCGTTTCCTCACCGGCGCCGGCATCGGCGGCGAATACACCGCGATCAATTCGACCATTCAGGAGCTGGTGCCGGCGCGCTATCGCGGCTGGACCGATCTCGTCATCAACGGCAGTTTCTGGATCGGCGCTGCAATGGGCGCGGTGGCGGCCATCGTGCTGCTCGATCCCGCATTGATGGGCCCGGATCTCGGCTGGCGCCTCGCCTATCTCATCGGTGCCGCCATCGGCCTCGTCGTGCTCTTGATGCGGATGTGGATTCCGGAGAGCCCGCGCTGGCTGATGATCCACGGGCGGCCAGACCAGGCCCATGCCATCGTCGACGACATCGAGCGCTCGGTGATGGGGCCTGACCACGATGCGAGCGGCGGAGGCTTCACAAAGATCCGGCTGAGGATGCGCGATCACACGCCGATTCGCGAGGTCGTGCATACGCTGTTTTCCGTCTATCGCCAGCGCGCGCTGGTCGGCCTCGTGCTGATGAGCGCGCAGGCGTTCTTCTACAACGCCATCTTCTTCACCTTCGCGCTGGTGCTGACCGATTTCTACGGGATCAGCGCCGATCATGTCGGCTGGTACCTGCTTCCCTTTGCCGCCGGCAATTTCCTCGGCCCGCTGCTGCTCGGCCGCCTGTTCGACACGCTCGGACGGCGGACCATGATCATGTTCACCTATGGCATCTCCGGCCTGCTGCTGGCGCTCTCGGGCTATCTGTTCACGATCGGCGCGCTCAGTGCGCAGGGGCAGACCATCGCCTGGATGGTGATCTTCTTCTTTGCCTCGCCCGCCGCGAGCGCGGCCTACCTCACCGTCAGCGAGACCTTCCCGCTCGAAGTGCGCGCATTGGCGATCGCGGTGTTCTATGCGGTCGGCACCGGCATCGGCGGCGTGATCGGCCCTGCGCTGTTCGGTGTGCTGATCGATACGGGATCGCGCACCAGCGTGTTCGCCGGCTATCTGCTGGGGGCCTTCCTGATGATCGCGGCTGCGATCGTCGCGTGGCGCTACGCCGTCTCCGCGGAACGAAAATCGCTCGAACAAATCGCGCGGCCTCTCGCCTTTATGGAGTAGACTGATGAAATCGGAACTTGCGGATATGGCATTGGACGAGAAGCGCACCATGCTTGACGACGACGCGCCCGACTCGGTGCCGGTGCCGCATGCACTCGTCCCGCATCTCGACGAGACCGCGATCCTGCTCGACATCGACGGCACGCTGCTCGACCTGATGCCGACGCCGCGCGAGGTGTGGGTGCCGCCCGGCCTGTCGGAGACGCTCAACCGGCTGACAGAGCGCACCTCCGGAGCGCTGGCACTGGTCAGCGGCCGCTCGCTCAACGACATCGATCTGATCTTCGCACCCGACGTCTTCCGCGCCGTCGCCGGCCACGGCGCGGAGATGCGGCTGTCGGTGGACAGTGAAGCGGACGACGTGCACGCGCCGCCGCTGGACAAGGAGCTGAAGCGGCGGCTCGCCGCGATCGCCAAGCTTTCGCCCGGCATTCTGCTCGAGGACAAGGGCTATTCGCTGGCACTGCATTACCGCCTCGCGCCGCATGCGGAAAAGGCGATCTACGAATCCGTCTCGTTGATCCGCGCCGACCTGCCCAGCGCGCCCATTGAAGTGCTGCCGGGCAAGTTCGTCTGCGAGATCAAGCATTCCGGCTTCACCAAGGCGAGCGGCGTGCGCGAATTGATGAAACATGAACCTTTTAGGGGGCGCCGCCCGCTGTTCATCGGCGACGACGTCACGGATGAGACGGTATTCGCGATCATGCCCGACATGGACGGGCTCGCCTTCTCGGTCGGCCGCCGCGCCATGGGCGTGAACGGTCACTTCGATGCGCCGGCCGATGTACGCATGTTCCTTGCGCGCCTGCTCGATCCAAGGTGAAACGAAGGCAGCGCCACGTCACAGACACAATGCAGTCGGCACGGCACCTTTGCGCGCCGCAATGCATGCTGCGCGCAAGGCCGCAAATCCTGTCTTTGCAGTGAAATTTCCGGGTTCCGCAGGCGAATCCAGTTCCAACGCGCATGCCCGATTTTGGTTTCAATCCGAAGAAATCATGACAGGAACCATATTGATGAACGGCAGTTAAACGGGGTGGAATGAACAGGAGGGGACGACCTGTGAACTTAGTCGTCGTTTCAAATCGCGTCGCCCGCGGCAAGCCCAATGAGCCCATGACGGGCGGTCTGGCCGCGGCATTGCTTCCCGTTGTCGAGCATTCAGGGGCCATCTGGGTGGGATCGTCAGGCCGCGTGCGTGACGGCCATCAGAAGGAACCGTTTGCCGAGATCGAGGCGCTGGGGACAGGCGCGATCGCAACGCTGGATCTGCCGGCGGCGCATTACGGCGGCTATTACGAAGGTTTTGCCAATTCGGCGTTGTGGCCGGCCCTGCATTCGCGCAGCGATCTGATCCGCGTCTCACGCGAGGATTATGTCAGCTATCGCGAGGTCAACGCCTTCATGGCGCGCGCCTTGATGCGTTTCCGCAAGGCCCGAACCGCGTTCTGGGTGCAGGACTATCATTTCCTCGCGCTCGGCGCGGAGCTGCGCGAACTCGGCGTCGACGATCCGATCGGCTTCTTCCTGCACACGCCCTGGCCGGTGACCGCGGTGATGCAGGGCGTGCCCAATCATCGCGAGCTGATCACGGCGATGCTGGCCTATGATCTGCTCGGCTTCCAGACCGAGGAGGACCGCCAGAATTTTCTCGGTTATGTTGGCGGCGAGCTTGGTCTCACCATCGAAGATGGTGTCGTGATCTCGCAGTATGGTCGCACGCGCTGCGAAGTCTTCCCCATCGGTATCGATGCGGAAAAATTCGCAGCCTATGCCGCCAAGTCGGCATCGCATCCCGACGTGTCGCGGCTGCGCCGCAGCCTCAATGGCGAGCGGCTCGCGATCGGCGTCGACCGGCTCGACTATTCCAAGGGCCTCGTCAACCGCATCAGCGCGTTCGACCGGCTCTGGACCGAGCAGCCGCAGTTTTCGCGCAGCATCTCGCTGCTTCAGATCGCCAATCCCTCGCGCGGCGCGATCGAGGCCTATGGCAATCTCCAGAACGAGGTCGCGCGCCTCGTCACCGACGTCAACGGCCGCCACGGCGAAGTCGACTGGACACCGATCCGCTATTTGAACAAAGGCTTCAGCCAGGCCGTGCTCGCGGGCCTCTATCGCACCGCGCAGGTCGGCGTGGTGACGCCGCTGCATGACGGCATGAACCTCGTTGCCAAGGAATATGTCGCCGCGCAAAACCCGTCCGATCCCGGCGTGCTGGTGCTGTCGAAATTTGCGGGTGCCGCCAACGAGCTCGACGCCGCGCTGCAGGTCAATCCGCACGACATCGACGGCATGGCGCGCGCGATCGCGATCGCGGCCGCGATGCCGCTCACCGAGCGCAAGATGCGCTGGGACGCGATGATGAAGAAGCTGCGCGGCCACACCATCCAGCAATGGTCGGCGGATTTCGTCACCAGGCTGGAGAAGTGCCGCACCGAGAAGGCGGCCGTCGCGCCACTCGCAGCCCAGCCGCCGCAGGCGCTGCGCTGGCTGAAGTCGGCGATATCGGGCGTGCGGTTGATTTAGTTCTTCTCCCTCTCCCCGTTCTTACGGGGAGAGGTGAAAAACGACCGCCTCAATAACAATACGACACGCCCTCCAGAAGAGCGCACTGCCGCTTGTTCGGCGCGTTGGGATCGTCCAGCGGCACCACGCCCTTGCCCTGGCCGACGAACACGCCGGGGCCGACATGTATCGAGCTCTTGTTGCCGATGATGACGCTCTGATGCGGCGTCGAGCTCGAGCGCGTCCCGTCCGGCCACGGGATGGCATTGCCCGACAGCACCCCGCGCCGGCCGTCGTCGCAGCTGACATCCACGCCTTGCCGGGTGCAGACCTGGGCCAGCGCCGGCACGGCAAAGGCGGAGCCGAGGGCCGGAATCAGGCTCAGTGCGGCGATGGTCTTGCGGATGGTCATGGCGTCCCCGGTTGGTGTTTGGTGGCCTCAGGTGAATCGTCGCGCCAAACCCGCCTCCGGTTCAGCCCGCGGCGGTTCCGTGGGGCCGGTTGACACTTCATATTATTGTTTAAATACAACATCTTACGGAAAATTCACCCGATTCTCCCGCGATCCCTTGCAAAATCACCGGCGCCCCTTCAAGAGAGGGCGCTCCGGAGAGATGGCCGAGTGGCTTAAGGCGCACGCTTGGAAAGCGTGTGTGCGGGAAACCGTACCGTGGGTTCGAATCCCACTCTCTCCGCCAGTTGGCCTCATCCCACCAATTTCCACTTCCCATCCCCCGCCCGTTTCAGCGCGGGATCGCTTACCTTTACGTGCTCTGCGAGGAAATCGATGAAGGCGCGCACGCGGGCGGGGAGCGGCGCGGTGTGGCCGACATAGACCGCGTGGATGTCTTCGCGGTCGCCGGGATTGTAGCTCTGCAGCACCGGCACGAGGCGGCCGGCTTCGATGTCGGGGCCGATATGGAAGAGTGCGAGGCGGGCTAGTCCCACGCCGCCGAGGCAGAGGCGGCGGGCGACTTCGCCGTCGCTGGCACGTGCGACCGGCGGCGGCACGGCTTCCTCGGTGCGGTCGCCGCGCCGGAATGGCCAGCCGCCGCGGATGCGCGGAAAGGTCCAGCCGATGCCGCGGTGATCGGCGAGATCGGCCGGTGTCTTCGGCGTGCCGAAGCGGGCGAGATAATTCGGCGCGCCGACCACGACCATGCGGCTGGTGCCGAGCTTGCGCGCAATCAGGCGCGACGTCTTCAGAGGTCCGACGCGGATGGCGACGTCGGCGCGCTCCTGCATCAGGTCGATCAGCGTATCGGTCAGCACGAGGTCGAGCGTGATTTCGGGATGCTGTTCGAGGAAGCGAGGGATCAGCGGCATCATGTGCAGCATACCGAAAGGGATGTTGCTGTTCACCGTGAGACGGCCGCGCGGCGCGGCGCCCGAGGCGGCCTCGCGCTCGGCTTCCTCCATCTCGCCGAGGATGCGCACGGCGCGGTCGTAAAAGGCCTGGCCTTCCTCCGTCAGCGTGAGCTTGCGCGTGGTGCGGTTGATCAGGCGTGAGCCGAGCCGCGCCTCCAGCCGCGAGATCAGCTTGCTCACGCCCGACGGCGTCAGGCGCAGTTTGCGCGCGGCCTGGGTGAAGCCGCCGAGGTCGACGACGCGGACGAAGACCTCCATCTCGGCGGAGCGGTTGGTGTCGAAACGGGCCATGTTGAATTCACATCACAAATGATTGGATTGCGGACATTCTAATGGTTTTGCCGCGGTGCAGCTATCTGCGTGGCCCGTCTCATCCATTGGAGCAACGCATGCCTCCCGCCGTCCTCGCGCTCACCGCCGGTGCCTTCGGCATCGGCACCACCGAATTCATCATCATGGGCCTCTTGCTGCAGGTCGCCGCCGAGATGCACGTCTCCGTGCCGGTCGCGGGCCTGCTCATCTCCGGCTATGCGCTCGGCGTGTTCGTGGGGGCGCCGGTCCTCACCCTGGCGACGCGCAAAATGCCGCGCAAAACCGTGCTGCTGGCGCTGATGGCGATCTTCACGCTCGGCAATGCGGCCTGCGCGCTGGCGCCCACTTACGAATTGCTGATGGCGGCGCGGGTGCTGACCTCGCTCGCCCACGGCACGTTCTTCGGCGTCGGCTCGGTGGTGGCCACCAGCCTCGTCGCCGAGGACAAGCGCGCCTCGGCGATATCGACCATGTTCATCGGCCTCACGGTCGCAACGCTGCTGGGGGTGCCCTTCGGCGCCTGGTTCGGCCTGATGCTCGGCTGGCGCGCGGCGTTCTGGGCGGTGACGGTGATCGGCGTGATTGCCTTTGCCGTGGTGGCCGCGCTCGTCCCCGGTCATGTCGGCAAGGGCGACAAGCCGATCTCGCTCGCTGAAGAGGTTGCCGTGCTCGGCAAGGCGCAGGTGCTGCTTGGTCTTGCCATGACCGTGTTCGGCTTTGCCGGCCTGTTCGTCGTCTTCACCTATATCCAGCCGATCCTGACGCGTTTCACCGGCTTTTCGGAGGCCGCGGTGTCGCCGATCCTGCTGGTGTTCGGCGTCGGGCTCGCGATCGGCAACGTCGCCGGCGGCAAGCTCGCCGACCGCGGCCTTGCGCGCGCGCTGATCGGCACGCTCGCCGCGCTCGCCCTCGTGCTGCTCGGGCTTGCCGCGGTGCTATCGGTCAAGATTGTCAGCGTCGTGCTGATCCTGCTGCTCGGCGTCGCCGCCTTCGCAACCGTCGCGCCGCTCCAGCTTCGCGTATTGGAGGCTGCCGGCCCGAGCGGCCGCACGCTCGCCTCCAGCCTCAACATCGCCGCGTTCAATCTCGGCAACGCGCTGGGGGCCTGGGCCGGCGGCGTTACCATCGACCGCGGGCTCGGCCTCTCGGCGTTGCCGCTGGTCGCAGCCGCCATCACCGTCATCGGCCTCGTGCTGGCGCTGTGGAGTCTCCAGCTCGACCGCAGGCAGGCCGTCGTCGCGGCGTGCCCGGCGGAATAGGAGAGCGATCATGCAATACCGCAATCTCGGCGCTTCCGGGCTCAAGGTCCCCGTTCTCAGCTTCGGCACCGGCACGTTCGGCGGCCAGGGCCCGCTGTTTTCCGCCTGGGGCCGCAGCGGCAGCGAGGAGGCGCGCAGGCTGGTCGACATCTGCCTCGATGCCGGCGTCAATCTGTTCGACAGCGCGGACGTCTATTCAAATGGCGCCTCCGAGGAGATCCTCGGTGCTGCGATCAAGGGCCGCCGCGCCAAGGTGCTGATCTCGACCAAGATGAGCCTGCCGATGGGCGACGGCCCGCTCGATGCCGGCTCGTCGCGGCAGCGGCTGCTTGCCTCGGTCGATGCGGCGCTGCGCCGGCTTGGCACCGACACGATCGACCTGCTTCAGCTCCATGCCTTCGACGCGTTCACGCCGATCGAGGAGGTGCTGTCCACACTCGATACGCTCGTGCGCGCCGGCAAGCTGCGCTATGTCGGCGTCTCGAATTTCGCGGGCTGGCAGCTGATGAAGTCGCTCGCCATCGCGGACCGGCGTGGCTGGCCGCGCTATGTCGCGCACCAGGTCTATTACTCGCTGCTCGGCCGCGACTATGAATGGGAGCTGATGCCGCTCGCACGCGACCAGGGCGTCGGCGCGCTGGTCTGGAGCCCGCTGGGCTGGGGCCGGCTCACCGGAAAGATCCGGCGTGGCCAGCCGCTGCCGCACGAAAGCCGCCTGCACGCCACCGCACAGTTCGGCCCGCCCGTGGACGATGCGCGCCTCTACGCCGTCGTTGACGTATTGGACGCAATTGCCGTGGAGACCGGCCGCACCGTGCCGCAGATCGCGATCGCCTGGCTGCTGTCGCGCCCCACGGTCTCCTCCGTGATCATCGGCGCCCGCGACGAAGCGCAGCTGCGCGACAATCTCGGTGCGGTCGGCTGGTCGTTGAGCGCGGATCAGATCAAGCGTCTCGACGAGGCCAGCGCGGTGATGCCGCCCTATCCCTATTATCCCTACCGCATCCAGGAGGGCTTTGCGCGGTTGAACCCGCCCCTGGTCTAGCCAGGTGACTGATAGAACGCCGCGATAGCCGTTGCGATTCCGTCGGGAAGATTCGACTCGCTCTTCAGCGTGTCCAGGAAGACGGGATCGCCCGCCACGGTGAGGCCATCCAGCTTGATCGGATGCAGCGGCTCGTCGGTCACGGCCACCGCCGCCAGGTCGGGACCGGTGCGGACGCCATTATATTCGAGCCGCGGGCGCAATTGGACATTGTTGCCGAACTGCTCGTCCAGCGCGAGGCGCCAGCCGGTGCGTGACACCGTTCCGCGGGCGATCGCATCGCTCATGGCGAGGCTTTGCGGTTGCAGCGTGCCGAGATCGCCAAGCGCGGCCTTCAGGCGGGTCGTCGCCTCTGCCAGTGTGACTTTCTCGATCCCTGGATCCTGGTCGGGCGAGGAGAAGTCGATCATCCGTGCGCTGCTGCCGATCTTGAGGGCCTCACCGCTTCCGCCCGCCTTTTGCATCACCGTCTTCATTCCGTAGCGCGGCCGTCCGCCGATCGTGACGAAGACGACATCCTTCTCGCGCGACTTGATGAGGTGAGCATAGGGATCGCCGGTCACGCCCTTCACGACCAGGAGATCAGCGAACTTGCCCTTGGCGATCGTCCCGAGCTTTGCATCCCACTTCAGGATCGAGGCGGGATTGCGCGTTGCCATCGAGACGATGTCGTAGTCGCTGAAGCCGAGACTGAAATGTGCGGACACGACCTTCGCCGCCTTCAGCTCGCCGAGCAGGTTCTTGCTGCCTGACGGCGACCAGTCCGAGCCGAGCGCGATGGTGAGGCCGGCGGTGCGTGCGGCGGCGACGTCGGTCGTCTTGCCGTAGAGCAGCAGATTGCTCAGCGGCGACCAGACGACCTTGGCATGATTTTCGGACATCGTTCCGAAGTCGGTCGCGTCCAGCGCCGTGCAATGAATGCCGGCCAGCGACGGTTCGATTGCCCAGTCTCCCTGGGGGTTGCGCAGGGCGAGGAAGTGGCTGTGCGCCTTGGTATCGATGCCCTCGCTCAGGTGCAGCAGGAAGCACGATGACGATTTGAGCTCCTTGTCGAACTTTGCCCAGTCCTCGGCGTCGATGTCCGGAATCTTGGAGTGGGCGCGCGGCAGATCCGGCGGGCTGCCGATCTCGGCGGCGCGCAGCGCACCCTTGTAATATTTGTGGATCGTGCCGCTCCAGTTCGACAGCGTGATCCCCTGGCTCGTCGTCGTTCCCGCGACCATGCATTTGGCTTCGACATAACGGACGAGGGCCGGCAGCAGCGAGCCGTCATCGGCAAGCGCGATCGCGCTCATCGGGCCGGTCACGGACGTCTTGTAGGATTTGGCGTTCTGCCACTGGTCGCGATTGCCGTAGAGCTGCGGCACCTGCCAGAGCGGCAGGATGTTGTAGCTCAAATGATTATGCAGCTCGATCAGGCCGGGATAGATGGTCCCGCCGGTCGCCACCGGAGCGACGGCTTCGAAGCCCGCGGGCGCCGGCTCTCCCTTCGGAACGACCGCGGCGATGCGACTATCCTCGATGAAGATCGTCCCGCTCTTGATGACATCGCCCTCGGCGGCCATCGTCACGATCCGCCCGCTCAGCGCCCAGCGCTTCGGGCCTGCGGCCGGGCTCATGGGATCACTCCGTCAGGGATGGTGATCGTGATGTTGCGCCGCTTAGCGGCCGCGTCGGCGCCCTGGCGCACGGCCCATGGCGTGTCTCTGCGCATCCAGGCCGGCAGCCCCGCCGGAAAGTCCTTGGCGATGATGTCGACGAGTTCGGATGCCTTGAAGGCATCGCCATAGGGCACGAGCGATGTCTGGACGTCGGGATGCTTTATCCTGGGCGCGAGCGCGGCGAGGGCCGCATTCCATTTGGTCAGCATGGTCTTGGTATTGGCGGCCTGCGTCGCGGCATCATGGGCGGAGCTTTCCGGCCAGGTCGGGTGCGTGATGTGCTGATAGGCGAGGGCCTTGTAGGCCCCGCCATCGGCCGTCTTCAGCCACGCCTTCCAGGCCTCGTCCGCAAGGCCGCCAAGCGAGACGACGGCCTCGATGTTGCCCGTGCCGAGCACGGCCTTGAACCATCTGTTGCGATAGTCGACGATGCCGGGTTCGTTCTTGTGCTTGGAGCCGCCGCTCTGCCCGTAGACGCTGTACAGGAAGGTGTTCACCATCACGTAGCTCCGCGTGATGCCGAGCTTGGCGAGGAAGCCTTGCGTCCGGCGGCCCGCGGTGCCGACCAGGATCCGGCGCACGATCGTCTCATGCTGGGCGGGGTCCTGCCCGACGACAAGCACGCGCGCCGATCCGTCGAGCCGGCCGCGATGGAAGATCGGCCCCCATTCAATGCGGAAATCGTGAGGGTCGTAGGCTTCAGGGCCGGGGTAGTTGGTGCACAGATCGCGAAAGGGTTGTTCGCCGTATCCGCCGTCGAACTCCGTGAGCATGGCAATGCTCCAATCCGTCGAGGTCAAAATAGCTGCGTCACTGAACCTGCTTATGCGGCAATCTTGGCGGTCATGTCCTAAATCACTCAACCAGTATATGGGTCGAGCCAGATCGCCAAAGGTTCACGATTGTCTGCCGCTTCGTCACCGGGCGTGACAGAGCGTCGCGACAACGGGCCATGCAGAAACGCACCTGTACACGGTCGCGTGACCTCCATAACCTCCGCGGCGCAATTTTTGGGAGATGCGACGTGGCGAAGAAGGCGGCAGCCAAGAAGAAAACGACTTCAAAGAAGGTAACGAAGACCTCGAACAAGACGAGCACCGCCCGAAAGGGCGTCGTCGCGAAAACCGCGAAGACGACAGTCAAGAAGGCCGCATCGAACAAATCGGTCACGGCACGCCGTCCCAAGGGGCCGGTCTGGCAATGGTCCGCGGTCGAGACCGCGGCCGCGATCCGCTCCGGTGCAATCTCCGCCGTCGAGACGGTCGAGGCGCATCTGGACCGGATGCGCGCGGTCAATCCCCGGCTGAATGCGGTCGTCGTCGATCTCGGCGAGGAGGCGTTGAAGGCGGCGCATGCGGCCGACAAGCAGCGCGCCAGGGGCGGCGAGCTCGGCCTCCTGCACGGCGTGCCCATCACCATCAAGGAGAACGTCGACTACGAGGGCCGGCCGAACTTCAACGGCGTGCCGGCGAACAAGGATCTGATCGCGCCGTCGGATTCACCTGTCGTCCGCAACCTGAAGAAGGCCGGCGCCATCGTCATCGGTCTCACCAACACGCCGGAATTCTCCTTCCGCGGCTTCACCGACAATCCCCTGCACGGGCTGACGCTCAATCCCTGGAATCCTGACATCACCTGCGGCGGTTCGTCCGGCGGCGCGGGTTCGGCGGTTGCCGCCGGCATCGGCACCATCGCCCACGGCAACGACATCGGCGGCTCGCTGCGCTGGCCGGCGCATTGCAACGGCGTTGCCACCATCAAGCCGACGCAGGGCCGCATCCCCGCTTTCAATGGCAGCGCAACGGCCGAGCGGCCGATGCTGGCGCATCTGATGTCGGCGCAGGGCCCGCTCGCACGTCACGTCGCCGACGTTCGCCTTGCGCTGGAGGCGATGAGCCAGCGTGACCCGCGCGACCCCTGGTGGGTGCCGGCGCCGCTGATCGGGCCAAAGCCGAAGGGGCCGATCAAGGTCGCGCTGGCGAAGATCCCTGACGACATGGACGTCGATCCCCAGGTCGGCGCGGCGCTGCGCCAGGCCGCCGATCACCTCGAGCGTTCCGGCTACCGCGTCAGCGAGGTCGAGGTGCCCGATATCAACGGCGTCTGGCAGACCTGGTGCGACATCATCACCAACGAGACGGTGGTGATGCAGGAGGCCAGCATGCTGAAGGTCACGACCGAGGACTTCCACAAGGCCTGGGGCGGCATGAGGGCCAAGGCCAATGGGCTCGATCTCAAGGCCTGGATGCAGGCGACGGCCGCGCGCAACGGCCACATCCGCGCCTGGCAATTGTTTTTCGAGGAGTACCCGGTGGTGCTCGCGCCGACCACGGTGAAGCCGACGCCGGGCCCGCGCGACGACACCGTCAGCGCCGAGCGCGTGCAGGAGATCTTCTGGGGCGAGATTCGTTTCATCTCCGCGATCAACGTGCTGGGCCTGCCCGGCGCGGTGGTGCCGGTCGCCGTCCACGGGGGCCAGCCGATCGGTGTGCAGCTCATTGCCGGCCGCTATCGCGAGGACCTCGCGCTCGATGCCGCAGCGGCGATCGAGAAGCGTGCCGGGGTGATCGCCCATCGTCTCTGGGAGACGATGGCCTGATGCCATGCGCAAGGGCTCCGCGTTACGCGCGGAGCCCGCGGGGGCCGATCAGTTGGTCAGATGCGCGGCGGCGATCGCCTTCTGGAACAGCGCGTTCAGCGCGTCGGTGATGCTCGAGTCGCTCGAGACCTCGTAGTAATAGCCCGACGTCGCGCAGGCCTGCATCTTGGTTGCGATCGAGCTGCGCCACGGTGCGATGTAGGTGTTGTACCAGCTGTTGTTGGTGATCGCCAGGTAGGTGGTGTAGAGCACGGCGATCTTGACGCCGCGCGCCTTGATGGTGTCGCAGATCGTCGTCGTCAGCGGCTCCTGGCATCGGCCCGACGAGCTGATCACGGTCTGACTGCAGCTCGACGGGTAGTAGTAGTCGGCGACGCCGTCCGAGACGAAGAACAGCCATTTCTGCGGCGAGGACGACGAGCCGTCGCCGGGTGTCGGGATCGCGCCGTTCATCGACGACAGGATGCCGTCGAAATCCGTGCACATGTCGTTGTTGTAATTGGTGTAGGGAATCGTCATCAGGTCGACGGCGGAAACCGCCGTCTTCACCGAAGAAAGGCTCGAGGTCAGCGCCGAGATCGTCGTCAGGCCGATCGAGGCGCAATCGCTGCCCATGGTGTAGACTGCCATCCGGTACTGGTTGCTGACGAGCTGGCTTGCGGTCGCGGTGTCCGTCAGTGACTGCGTTGCGTCGCGCACCAGGTCGATCCGCATCTTGATCCTGAGGTTCTTGGCGATCGAATAATAGCTCTTGGTCTGCTTGGTCTTCTTCGAGCTCGACGTGTAGATGTCGTGGCAGGCGAAGGCGCAGCTGTCGGATGTCGCGTTCTGCAGCGCGGTCATGTCGGCCGTGGTGGCACCGAGCCCCTGCGACGGCGAATTGTCCAGCAGCACGTAGAAGTCGATATAGGACGGCAGCGAGGCCGCAGCGCTCGATGTGGCCGAGAAGCCCAGGGTCTTGTAGCCCAGGATTCCCATGAAATAGGTCGTCACCGACGACGCCGCCGTTCCCGTGGCGGTGCGCGTGGTGACGCTGTCGGTCACGGTGATGGTCACCGAGCCCGTCGCCAGGCCGTACGCGGACATCTGTCCGGTAAAGGTGTTCAGGGCGTCGCTCTGCGCGGCCGAGGCGCTCTTGGTGATCTCGCTCTTTGCGGTAGCGACCAGCACGGCGGTGTCGAGCGCGGCGATCAGCTTCGTTCTCGCCCGTGCGGCGAGGGAGTAGTCGACGGCCGCGCCGACGAAGGACAGCAGCGGCACCAGCGCCAGCGCGAAGATGACGGCGATGTTGCCGCGTCGGTCGGAGACGAAGCGCGAGAGCAGGTGACCTCTGTTGGCGTTCGTCAAGCCGGCATATCCCAAAGCAGGAAACGATGCGCCAGCGTAAAATCGACGAACTTACGCAACGATTGACCGTGGCGTGATCGTTCGTGTCCGCTGATTGCGGATCGTGTCGCCGGAGCTTTGAGAGACGTTGCGAAACGATTGGGGCGGGGGCTCGTGCCGCGCCGTTGCGGAACGGAAGCGGGCGGCACTTCCGGCAGGGCCGCCATGGTGCATCAATTCATTAATCCAATTTAACTCGGATTTCAGCCAATTCACCAACAACCGTTAGGGTTACTTCCTCGATCTCTAAGCGAATTATTGTCCGCTTTACCACCCGCCTCTAACAGAGGAACGGCGGACAACGCACGCGCCTCATACAGGCCCATAAGTGCGGCCCGCCCCACGCGGAGGTGGCACGATGCGCAACGAGACGATCGCTATTCACGCCGGCTACGAACCCGAAGCCACCACGCACGCGGTCGCCGTGCCGATCTACCAGACCGCAGCCTACGCTTTCGACAGCGCCGATCACGGCGCGGCCCTGTTCAATCTCGAGGCCGAAGGCTTCCGCTACAGCCGCATCGCCAATCCGACCAGCGCGGTGCTTGAGAAGCGCATCGCCCAGCTCGAGGGCGGTGTCGGCGCGCTCGCGGTCGCGACCGGCCAGGCGGCGCTGCATTTCGCCTTCGTCAATGTCGCCGATCACGGCGGCAACATCGTCTCCGTGCCGCAACTCTACGGCACCACGCACACGCTGCTCTCGCACATCCTGACGCGCCAGGGCATCACCGGCCGCTTCGCCGAAAGCGACAAGCCCGAGGCGATCGAAAAGCTGATCGACGAGAACACTCGCGCGGTATTCGCCGAGACGATCGGAAATCCCGCCGGCAACGTCTGCGACATCGAGGCGCTGGCGAAAATCGCGCATGCGCATGGCGTGCCGCTGATCGTCGACAACACGGTCGCAACGCCGATCCTGCTCAAGCCGTTCGACTACGGCGCCGATATCGCCGTGCACTCGCTGACCAAGTTCCTGGGCGGCCACGGCACCACGCTCGGCGGGGCCATCGTCGATTCCGGCAATTTTCCGTGGGCCAAGCACGCCGACCGCTTTCCCGCCTACAACAAGCCGGACGCCTCCTATCATGGCCTCGTCTATGCCGAGCGCTTCGGCCGGACCGCCTATATCGAGCGAGCGCGCAGCGTCTATCAGCGCACCATGGGCTCGGTGCTGTCGCCGTTCAACGCCTTCCTGCTGCTCCAGGGCATCGAAACCGTGGCCCTGCGCATGGAGCGCCATGTCGAGAACGCCCGCAAGGTCGCCGAGTTTCTGCGGACTGACCCGCGCGTCGCCTGGGTGAACTACACCGGCTTTCCCGACAGTCCCTACTATCCGCTGGTCCAGAAATACCTCGACGGCAACGCCTCGTCGCTGTTCACCTTCGGCATCAAGGGCGGCATGGAAGCCGGCAAGACCTTCTATGATGCGCTGAAGCTGATTACGCGCCTCGTCAACATCGGCGATGCCAAGTCGCTGGCCTGCCATCCGGCCTCGACCACGCACCGCCAGATGTCGGCGGAGCAGCAGCGCGCCGCCGGTGTGCTGCCGGAGACGATCCGCCTGTCGATCGGCATCGAGCATTCCTCTGATATCATCGAGGACATCGACCAGGCACTGGAAAACGCCTGTCCGTCGCGCCTTGAGGCCGCGGAGTAGGCGGACGGCTCGGATGACGATCTTGATCGACAGGGATCAAGGCATATCGAGCCCGGCGCTGGTGCCGGCCGAGGGCGATCTGGCGCGCGACCATGCCGGCGCCGAACTTTCCATCGGACTGATCAACAACATGCCGGATCCGGCGCTGAAGGCGACCGAGCGGCAGTTCATGAAGCTGCTCCAGGCCGCCGCAGGCCCGCGCCGCATCCATTTCCACTGCTTCTCGCTGCCGTCGGTGAAGCGCTCGCCGGAAGCGAAATGGCATGTCGAAAGCGAATATTCCGATCTTGCGGATCTCAAGCGCGGGCGATTCGACGGCCTGATCGTGACCGGCGCCGAGCCGGTCGCGCCCGAGCTGCATCAGGAACCGTATTGGCGCGACCTCACCGATCTGATCGACTGGGCCAGGACCAACACGCGCTCGACGATCTGGTCATGCCTCGCCGCACACGCGGCAGTGCTGCATCTCGACGGCATCGAGCGGCGCCGGTTGCCGGCCAAATGTCACGGCATCTTCGACTGCGAAGCGGTGGTGGGCGATTCCCTCACGCACGCGGTGCCTGCACCGCTCAAGGTTTCGCATTCGCGCCTGAACGAGATCGTCGAGAGCGACCTCGTGCAGGCCGGCTACCAGGTGCTGACCCGCTCGGCTGAGGCCGGGGTCGACGTCTTCGTCCGCCAATATGCCAGCCGCTTCGTGTTCTTCCAGGGCCATCCGGAATATGATGCGCTGTCGCTCCAGCGCGAATATCTGCGCGACATCGGCCGCTACCTCGCGCGCGAGCGCGAGACTTACCCGCATGCGCCCGTGAGCTATTTTGACGCAGTCACCGAAGAGAAGCTGGCTCGCTTTGAGAAGCGGGCGAGGCACGAGCGCCATCCGGCGCTGACCAACGACCTGCCGGCGCTTCATTTGCGCGCCGATATCGCCGCCGGCAGCGCGGCTGCGGCGCTCTTTCGCAACTGGCTGCAATATCTCGGCGCGGAAGCCGATGCCTCGGTCCTGGCGCGCTAGGCCAAAGGGCATTCGTTCCGCGTTAGGATTACCAAAGCGTTAGGCTTGCCTCAGCCAGCGCACGAATGTTTCAGTAGAGACATACGGAATCACAGGAAACGCTGTCGTGTGGTCGGCACTCCAGGGACGCGTGAGCAATCGGCTGGCCCGGCATTTTCGCGCCGCGCCGCATCGGCTGCCTGCGCATGCGCCGATGGTGAGCTTCACCTTCGACGATGCTCCCGATAGTGCCGCCGGCGAGGGCGCCTTGCTGCTCGAGGCGCATGGCGGTCGCGGCACGTACTACATCGCCGGCAGCCTGATCGATCAGCCGTCGGATCACTGGCATGGGCTGTCGAACGACGCGATCGTGCGGCTTCACCGTGCTGGCCACGAAATTGCCTGCCACACCTTCTCGCATCAGAGCTCGGCCGATCTCGACGAAGCCTCCATGGCCCGCGAGATCGAGCGGAACCGCAGCCATTTCCGCGGCATCGATTCTTCGATCACGCTGGAGAATTTCGCCTACCCCTACGGGATCGCCTCGGTCTGGCGCAAGCCGCAGCTGGCGAAGGCGTTCCGCTCGGCGCGCGGCATTCTTCCCGGCGTCAACCGCGACGTCATCGACCTCCAGTTCCTGCGCGCCTCGCCGTTGGTCGATTGCGAGATCGACAAGACAGGCGTCGATCGCTATTTCGACCAGGCGGTCGCAAGCGGCGGCTGGCTCATCTTCTACAGCCACGATATCGCCAACGCGCCGAGCCCTTATGGCTGCACGCCGCATTTGATGCGCCATGCGCTGGAGGCGGCGGGCAAGCGCAACATGCCGATCGTGACGGTCGCGGAAGCGCTGCGGCGAATCGGGGCGTAGCTGCTGTACCTCTCCCCGCTTGCGGGGAGAGGTCGGATCGCCCCCGGCGATGCGAAGCATCGTCCGGCGCGATCCGGGTGAGGGGGGACAGGTCCATCGGCGGTTCATGAGTGGAGAGAAGCCCCTCACCCCAACCCTCTCAGCGCGAGCGAAGCTCGTCGCGGCCCCGTAAGAACGGGGAGAGGGAGAAGAAGCAGCGGTGCAAGCCCTCCAAACAGTCTTGCCACGGCGACGCCAGCATGCGACTGGCCTTGTGACGAATCCCACGGCCTCGCTCCGATACACCCATGAACGCTCCTTCCACCGCTCCGCTGCCCGCGCCGGCCAACGGCCGCGACGCGCTGTCGGTGCTGCATTCGGTGTTCGGTCTGCCTGGGTTTCGCGGGGCACAGGGCGACATCATCCGGCACGTTACCGGCGGCGGCAATTGCCTCGTGCTGATGCCGACCGGCGGCGGCAAGTCGCTGTGTTACCAGCTGCCGTCCTTGCTGCGCGAAGGCTGCGGCATCGTGGTCTCGCCGCTGATCGCCCTGATGCGCGACCAGGTCGCGGGCCTGCTGGAGGCCGGCGTCAATGCCGCCGCGCTCAACTCGTCGCTGTCGCCGCAGGAGGCCTCGGACGTCGAACGCCGCCTGATCGCAGGCGATCTCGATCTGCTCTATGTCGCCCCGGAACGGCTGGTCACGCCGCGCTGCCTGTCGCTGCTGGCGCAGGCGAAGGTGGCGCTGTTCGCGATCGACGAAGCCCATTGCGTCTCGCAATGGGGACACGACTTCCGCCCGGAATATGTCGGTCTCTCCATCATCGCCGAGCGCTTTCCCGACGTGCCGCGCATCGCGCTCACCGCGACCGCCGACGAGTTGACGCGCAAGGAGATCGTCGAGCGGCTCCAGCTTGCCGGTTCCCCGCAATTCGTCTCCAGCTTCGACCGGCCCAATATCCGCTACGAGATCGTCGACAAGCGCAACGCCGTGTCGCAGCTCAAGGAGTTCATCCGCGAGCGTCATACGGGCGACGCCGGCGTGGTCTATTGCCTGTCGCGCAACCGGGTCGAGGAGGTTGCCGCCGCGCTCGAGGAGGCCGGCATTGCCGCGCTGCCCTATCATGCCGGTCTCGACAGCAGCGTCCGCTCGCGCAACCAGGACCGCTTCCTCAACGAGGACGGCATCGTCATCGTCGCGACCATCGCCTTCGGCATGGGTATCGACAAGCCCGATGTGCGTTTCGTCGCCCATCTCGACCTGCCCAAGAGCATCGAGGCCTATTACCAGGAGACGGGGCGCGCCGGCCGCGACGGCAAGCCGTCGGCGGCGTGGATGGCCTATGGCCTCTCCGACATCGTGCAGCAGCGCCGCATGATCGACGAGTCGGCGGGGTCCGAGGATTTCAAGCGGGTCTCGATCGGCAAGCTCGACGCGCTGGTCGGCCTTGCCGAAACACCGCATTGCCGGCGCAAGCGCCTGCTCGCCTATTTCGGCGAGGTCGTGACGGCCGACACCTGCGGCAATTGCGACAACTGCCTGACGCCGCCGAAGATGCGCGACGGCAAGGTGCTGGCGCAAAAGCTGCTGTCCTGCGCCTATCGCACCGGGCAGCGCTTCGGCGCGATGCACCTGATCGACGTGCTGGTCGGGCGCCTGACCGAGAAGGTCACGCAGTTCGGTCACGACAAGCTCTCGGTGTTCGGCATCGGGCGCGAGCTCAACGAGAAGCAGTGGCGCACGGTGCTGCGGCAGCTCGTGGCGATGGGCCATTTGCAGAGCGACAGCGAGGCCTATGGCGCGCTGAAGCTGACGGAGTCCGCGCGCGGCGTGCTGCGCGGTGAAACGGAAGTGTGGCTGCGCGAGGAGGCGCCCGGCACCCGCATCCGTTCCAGCCGTGCAAAATCCCGCCGCGGCGATCTTGCGCCCGCGGCGAACGCGCCCCAGGGCGACGTCGATCCCGAATTGCGCGCGCGGCTGCGGTCCTGGCGTTCGGACGTCGCGCGCGAGCGCGGCGTGCCGGCCTATGTGGTGCTGCACGATGCCACCATCGACGGCATCGTGCGGGCCTGGCCGACCACGCTGGACGAGCTGCGCAACGTGCCGGGCATCGGCGACAAGAAGCTCGAGCACTACGGCGACGATCTGCTGCAGATCATCAGGACGCGGTAGAATGGGCACAGCTGCCGCGGCTGCTGGTGCGCACAACTCCCCCCACATCGTCATCCCGGACAAGCGCGCCCAAAGCGCGCGCAGATCCGGGATCCATACCGCGTGATCTGTCGATTGCGATCGGTAGGAGTACCGAACTGCAAGTCTTCGCCAAACCACTCCCTGTGGTTATGGGTCCCGGGTCTGCGCTGACGCTTGCCCGGGACGACACAGGTGTATGAGGCGAGAGTTACGCTATCTCACCCGTTCCGGAATGCGTAGCCGTAGCCGTTCAGCGCCGGCGCGCCGCCGAGATGAGCGTAGAGGATCTTCGCGCCCTTCTCGAAATGGCCCTTCTTGGTCAGGTCGATCAGGCCTTGCATCGACTTACCCTCGTAGACGGGGTCGGTGATCATGGCCTCGAGACGCGCGGTGAGGCGGATGGCTTCCTTGGTCTCTTCCGACGGCACGCCATAGGCGGGATAGGCGTAATCCTCGATCAGCACGACGTCATCGGCGACAATCTCTTTGCCGAGTTCGACGAGCTTGGCCGTGTTCTGCGCGATCGAGAGCACCTGCGCTTTCGTCTGCGCCGGCGTGAAGGACGCATCGATGCCGATCACCTTGCGCGCACGGCCGTCGGCGGCGAAGCCGACCAGCATGCCGGCATGGGTCGAGCCGGTGACGGTGCAGACGATGATGTAGTCGAACTTGAAGCCGAGCTCCTTCTCCTGCTTGCGCACTTCCTCGGCAAAGCCGACATAGCCGAGACCGCCATATTTGTGCACGGACGCGCCGGCGGGAATCGCGTAGGGCTTGCCGCCCGCCGCCTTTACTTCCTCGATCGCCTGCTCCCAGCTCTTGCGGATGCCGATGTCGAAGCCGTCGTCGACGAGGCGCACGTCGGCGCCCATGATGCGCGACAGCATGATGTTGCCGACGCGGTCATAGACGGCGTCCTCGTGCGGCACCCAGGCTTCCTGCACCAGGCGGCACTTCATGCCGATCTTGGCGGCGACGGCGGCGATCATGCGGGTGTGGTTGGACTGCACGCCGCCGATCGACACCAGCGTGTCGGCGTTGGAGGCGATCGCATCCGGGATGATGTATTCGAGCTTGCGCAGCTTGTTGCCGCCATAGGCGAGGCCGGAATTGCAGTCCTCGCGCTTGGCATAGATCTCGACATTGCCGCCGAGATGCTTCGACAGCCGCTCCAGCTTCTCGATGGGCGTCGGGCCGAAGGTCAGCGGGTAGCGCGCGAATTTTTCCAGCATGGTCAGGTGATCCCGTTTGGCGTTGGTGGCTGGGATCTGGCTAGCATCGCTGCAGGGAAATGTGCTCTCAAATACTGCGCCAATATTGTGCGTCTTCTTGCGTAGTTTGCGCCATCTGCTAATATTTCTTCCATTCTATTCTAAGTTTATGGAAGTTTCTTCCATGGCCGCCAGACTCGATCGAACCGATCTTAAGATATTGAGATTGCTGCAAAATAACGGCCGGCTGAGCAACGCCGAGCTGGCCGAAACGGTCGCGATCAGCCCCGCCACCTGCCACCGCCGCACCCAGCGCCTGTTCGAGGACGGCTTCATCGCCGCGGTCCGCGCCATGGTGGCACCGAAGAAGGTGGCGAAGGGCACGCTGGTGATGGTGGGCGTCGTGCTCGACCGTTCGACGCCGGAGAGCTTCGCCATCTTCGAGCAGGCGGTTGCCAAACTGAAATTCGTGCTCGACTGCCACCTCGTCGCCGGCGACTTCGACTACTTCCTCAAGATCCGGGTCGGCGACATGGAGGACTTCAACCGCATCCATGGCGAGCAGCTCATCGCGCTCCCGGGTGTGCGCCAGACCCGCACCTTCTTCGTGATGAAGGAGGTCGTCGACAACGCGCCGCTGGAGTTTTGAAGCAGAGCGTTTTCCAGCGAAGTGGAAACCGGTTCGCGTCAGAAAACGCGTCAAAACAAAAATCCAGCGCACTTGATGCGCGATCCGCATCATGAGAGATTCATGCGATGCAGACATTCCCCTTCCGGCAGCACAATCCGGCCGGGCCGGCCTATCGGCGCGGCTGGGTCGACGAGGCCGTCGCCGCGATCGAGGCCGACCAGTGCCGCACCGCCGACACGCATCTGATCCGGCTGATCGTGCCGGCGCTATCAGGCATCGACATCTATCTCAAGGATGAATCCACGCATCCGACCGGCAGCCTGAAGCATCGCCTGGCGCGCTCGCTGTTCCTCTATGCGCTCTGCAACGGCCACATCCGCGAAGGCACGCCCGTGGTCGAGGCATCGTCGGGATCGACGGCGGTATCGGAAGCCTATTTCGCGCAGATGATCGGCGTGCCCTTCTATGCCGTGATGCCGCGCACGACCTCGGCCGAGAAGATCGCTGCGATCGAGCATTACGGCGGCAACTGCCATCTAATCGACGACGGCCGCGCGCTCTATGCGGAGGCCGCCGCGCTCGCCGCCCGGCTCCACGGCCATTACATGGACCAGTTCACCTTCGCCGAGCGTGCCACCGACTGGCGCGGCAACAACAACATCGCCGAATCGATCTTCACGCAATTGGCAGGCGAGCCGCAGCCGATCCCGGACTGGATCGTGATGGGCGCGGGCACCGGCGGCACCTCGGCCACCATCGGGCGCTATCTGCGTTATCGCCAGTATCCGACGCGGCTGTGCGTTGCCGATGTCGAGCATTCCGCCTTCTTCGACTGCTTCCGCTCGCAGGACCGCTCCCATGTTTGCGACCGCCCGTCGCTGATCGAGGGCGTCGGCCGTCCCCGCTGCGAGCCGTCCTTCGTGCCCGGCGTGGTCGACCGCATGATGAAGATCCCGGACGCGGCGACGATCGCGGCGATGAACGTGCTGTCGCGCCGGCTGCGCCGCGTGGTCGGCGGCTCCACCGGCACCAACTTCCTGGCGCTGTGCCGGCTTGCATCGGAGATGCGCAAGGCAGATGTGACTGGATCGCTGGTGACGCTGATCTGCGATTCCGGCGAGCGCTACCGGCAGACTTACTACGAGCCGGAATGGCTGAAAGCGCGCGGCCTCGATCCGGCGCCGTTCGAGGCGGCGTTGGCGTCGTTCCTTGCGACAGGTGAGCCGCTGACGCTGGACGTCGACGACGTCGTCAATCCCCAGAGCGTACGAAGCCCCACGGCATCATAGCCGAGCGTCGCCTTACGATTTGCGAAATGGCACGGTCGTCACGGCAACTTCACTTGCCTTGCGCAGGCATGCGGGCGAGCCTCGCCTCTTCTCAACGAGGAGATCCCGCCGTGCGCCTCCCCATTCTCGATCCCAAGGATCTGACCGCCGAACAGAAGCCGCTCTATGACGACATGCAGGCCGGCATCAAGGACCACTTCAAGGGCTTTGTGAACATGCGCGACGACGGCGCGCTGCTGGGACCCTGGAATCCCTGGATCCGCGAGCCGCGCTTCGGCAAGCCGGTGTGGGAGCTGGTCAAGGCGATCGCGTCGAACCCGCTGCTGCCCGCAGCCGTGCGCGAGGTCGCGATCCTCGTCACCGGCTCGCATTTCCGCTCCGGCTATGAGCTGTATGCCCATGTGCTGGTGGCCGAGCAGCGTGGTCTCTCCGACGAGAAGCTCGCGACCATCGTCGCCGGCCAGCGGCCGGTCGATCTCACCAAGCAGGAAGCTGTTGCCTACGACATGGCCTCGGCTCTGGTGAGCGGCGGCGTGCTGCCGGAGCTGACTTATCGCGCGGCGGTGAAGGAGTTCGGCGAGCACGGCGCGGCCGAGCTGTCCTATCTCGTCGGCGTCTACTGCATGGTCTCGGTCACGCTCAACACCTTCGACGTGCCGGTGCCGGAGTAGACGCTTTGCGTCGATCACTCCGCCGCCTTGCTTGCAGGCGGCGGGGGCGCCCAGGCGATGCAGCGATTGCGGCCTTCGCTCTTGGCCTGGTAGAGCGCATGATCGGCCGCGCCCATCAGCGCGTCGATGCCGGACATGCTGGCGGTGGCCTCGGCGATGCCGATGCTGACGGTGAGGCCGAACTGGATCTTCTCGGCAAGGACCTGCGTGCTCATCACGCGCTTGCGGATGCGCTCGGCCACCGTCCTCGCCCGGGACAGGCTGGTCTCGGGCAGCAGAATGGCGAATTCCTCGCCGCCGAGACGGCCGACGATGTCCGACTTGCGCTTGCCGTCGAGACAGGCGGCCGCAACGGCCTTGATCGCGGCGTCGCCCACCGCATGGCCGTAGCGATCGTTGACCGACTTGAAGTGATCGATGTCGAGCATCAGCACCGAGACGGAGCGATAGTAGCGCTGGAAGCGGCTCCATTCCGCATCGAGGTTCTCGAGGAAGTGGCGGCGGTTGTAGAGGCCGGTGAGCGGATCGGTGGTGGCGAGCGTCTCCAGCATCGCGGCCTTTTGCGTCAGATCGGTGATGTCGACATAGGTCAGCATGCGCCCGCCATTCGACATCGTGGTGCAATGGGCCCTGATGCGGCGGCCGTCCGGCGTCTGCAGGTCACGCACGTGATCACCGGCCTTGACCTCCTCGACGCGCCGCGCCGGAAACTTCGCGAGCTCGCTGTTTGGAAGATTGGGCGCGCTGGCGCGATGCAGGCGACGCACCAGCGATGAATAGGCCGGCCGGCTCGTCGCCTCGTCTTCGCTGACCTCCCAGAACCGCCGCATCCGCCGGTTCATGAAGGTTGCGTTCAAGTCGGAGTCGAGAAGGAGGACGCCGTCCTGAACATTCTCCAGCGCATCCCGCAGCAGCTTCAGCTCGTCGGAGGTACGCACGATGTCGGTGACGGGCGTATAGGTCAGCATGCGGCCGCCATCTGGCAGCGGCGTGACCTGGACGCGCACGACATCGCCATTGGTCCGGCGCAGATCGATCGGGGTCGGATCACCCGCCTCGATCACACGGACGCGCTCTGCCACGAGGGCATCGAGCTCGGGGTCCGGCACTTCATAGGCGCCGGTGTCGCGTCCGTGATGAAGCAGCGTAAGAATGGATGGATTGCTGTCGGCAACCTCGTCGGGCAGGCGCCACATCTGGCGGAACGACCGGTTGATCAGGCGCGCCCTGAGGTGGGAGTCGAGCAGCACGATGCCTGTCGGCACATGATCGAGTGCGGCGCGCAGCGCCAGCATCTGGCCGCGCATCAACGCGTCGGACGAGCGTTCCCGCTCCTCGCCCGCCGGGCGCTCGCCGCCCGGCTGCTCGAAGGCGACCCCGACCTGGCGATCGGATCGCCAGACCACGCGGCAGGCCAGAATCTCGCGCCCCGCGAGCCTGAGCTGGAACCGCTCGGGCACGCCGAGGCCGCTCTCCATCTCGAGCGTCGCGGCCTCCTCGGTCAGCCGGCGTACGATGCAATCGATCGACGACTGGCCGAAATTGAAGAAGATCTTCCCTGCAAGGAACGTCCGTTCCGGGACCAAGCGGGACATTCGCAGTCTCCGACGCGTAACGACGTGAAAAGTTGGCGTAGTGTCGCGCAAGGTTCCTTGCGTCGGGGTAACGCAACCGATGTTTTGGGATGAGGATTAACGATCGGTTGACGCCCGACCCCGGAATGTTGTTCCGGCCGGTCAAGAGCGGCCGCGCATTGTCGAAAATCCGCTACGACCCAGTCAGTTGCGCACCGCATAGAGCGGCGTGCGCAGCGTCAGCTGGTAGGCCGGCTTCGGCGTCCACGCGATCTGCGCGGTGATGCCGAACAGGCGGTTGTCGTTGTCGTCCATGCGGTCGAGGTCGAGCCGCAGGGTCGGCTGGGTGAAGGACGCCGCCAGCGTCCGTCCGGCGAACTGCGCGCCGCCGAACGACTGCATGCCGAGCCGCCCGGTGAACTTCCAGTTGCTCGGCCATTGATAGTAGCCGCCGGCATAGAGGATCGTGTTCGCTCCGATGTTGGCGAACGGGCTGGCGATGGTGGTGTAGGTATATTGCATGCCGGCCAGCCAGCCCCGCGTTTCGTCCTCGTCGAGCGCGTAGTCGAATTCCAGAATGTTGTTGAAGGAATTCGTCATGCCCTGCTCGTTCGGCACCGATTGCGTCAGCGTCGATTGCAGCGTGATGGTCGGGATCTTGCCGCCATTCTGCTGGTAGAGGTCGGCCTGCACGCCGATGTTCCAGCTGGTGATGTCCAGGGATGACCAGCCGCTGCCGATATCCACGGTCGAGCCCGACACGCCGCCATAGAGCGAGACGCGGTCGCTGACGTCGACGGTCAGCGGCAGGTCGACGGCGATGGCTTTGGCCGCCGGCAAGCCGTTCGGCAGCGTCGTGCCGCGTCGTACCGCCAGGGATTGGAATGCGGCCGACAGCGAGGTGGTGCCGAATCCGAGCCCGAGCGTGCCTGCCGGGATCGCCGCATAGCTGGTGCGCAGGTCGAGATAGATGTTCGGCACCGCCGGCTTTGTCGGTTTGTCCTCCTCATCGTCGGCCGCGAAGGCGGCGCCTGCCGGGATCGCCAGGCAAAGCAGTCCCGTCGCGGCAGCGCGCAAAACCGGACGACGGGATTGGCTGCGATAGGGCACGTGACGATCCGACGCGTGGCGATTTGATGGCGAAACCGTTGTTAGATGGAACGTGATCACGCGTGTGGTCAAGCGCTATCCGCAAGCGATGGACGGCATGGATGTGTGGGGTTACCCTGCCGTGATCGCACTGACACACGCGCCGGCCACTGTGCAGGCCGGACAACGGAAGGACGACAGCCATGAATACGTCACGCCGCATCCTGCTCACTGGACTGGCGGGGCTCGCTGTTGCTCCGACCGCCGTTGCCGCCGCTGTACCGTCGGCCGAACCCGGCGACGTGACGGTAGCCGAAGAGCGTTTCGCGCGTACGATCGCAGCCGCGCATGCGCCCGATATCGCCTGCGCGCGCCAGGCCGAACGTTACGCGGACGCGCACTGGCCGGAGTATGTCGTGGCGGCCAGGGCCGTGCTCGGCGTGCGCGTGTGATTCGCGCGTTTACCTCTCCACCGCCCGCCGCACCTGCTCGCCGATCTGCGACAGCACGAGCTGCGCCTGCGGCAGGATCGCGCCCATGGCGTGGAAATTGTGAACCATGCCGTCATGGCAGACGTGTTCGACGGCAACGCCCGCGGCGAGCAGCTTGCGTGCATAGGCATTGCCTTCGTCCCGCATCGGGTCGAACTCGGCGGTGTGGATGATCGCGGTCGGCAGGCCTGTAAGCCTGCTCGCGCGCAGCGGCGAGATGCGCGGATCGGCGGCATCGACGTCGCCGGTCAGATAGTCGGCGAGATCGGCTTCGATCGTGACGCGATCGATCAGATGGTCCTCGGCGAATTCCTCGCGCGAGGGCGAGGTCTCCTCGAAATCCAGCACCGGGCAGATCAGGCATTGCGCCACGATGGAGAGGCCGGCGTTTTGCAAAGCCTCCTGGCACACGATCGCCGCCAATGTGGCGCCGGCGGAATCGCCGCCAACCACAAGCCGCTCGGCATCGATGCCGAGCGAGGGCGCCTCGCGCGCGACCCATTCGGTCGCGGCGACCGCATCGTCCACGGCCGCGGGAAATCTGTGCTCGGGCGCGAGCCGGTAGTCGACTGAGACCAGGCGGCATCCGGTCGCATGCGCCAGCGCCGCAGCGATGCGGTCATGCGTGGCAATGCTGCCGGCAACGAGGCCGCCGCCATGGAAGAACACGAAGCCCGGCGCGGATTCGCCGGCGGACGCGGGCGAATAGAGCCGGTAAGGAAGCTCTCCGCCCGGACCGGGCAGCATGCCGTCGGACGCGGTCACGTCAGGCGCATCAGTGCGTGCGAACTGCATCAGCTTTGCCAGCGATTGCCGCCGTGCCTCGACGCTGGGCCGGCTCCGAGCTTGCGGCCCGGCTGCAGCCATCATGGTCAACAAACGCTTTGCGAGCGGATCGAGCGGCATGCTGCTTCCTTCTCCCTTATGGGAAAGGGTAGCCTACCTCATGGGAAAAGGTAGCCTACCTCTTCTGCGCAGGGAATCATTTAGAAGTTCCGCCAATAGTGGCGCTATAGTGCGGCATCGTGCCAAGGGAGGCCGGTCATGGCCGAGATCAAGAAGCCGATCGAATATTCACCGAGCTGGACCTTCTTCGAGGGCAAATGGCATGACGGCAATGTGCCGATCATGGGGCCGCGCACGCATGCGGCCTGGCTTGGCTCGATGGTGTTCGACGGCGCCCGCGCGTTCGAAGGCGTCGCGCCCGATCTCGACCGTCATTGTGCGCGTACCAATCAATCCGCGATCAGCTTTGGCCTGAAGCCGGTGGTCGATGCCGGCACCTGGCTCGCGCTCGCAAACGAAGGCATCGCGCGTTTCGCGGCGAATGCCGAGCTCTATATCCGCCCGATGTACTGGGCGCAGAGCGGGTTGGGCGGCGGCGTGCTGTTCGATCCCGACTCCACCAACTGGTGTCTGAGCATCTACGAGGCGCCGATACCGAAACCCGTCGGCAACGCGATCACGCTGTCGCCGTTCCGCAGGCCCACCGCCGAATGCGCGCCGGTCGAAGCGAAGGCGGCCTGCCTCTATCCGAACAATTCGCGCGCGCTTGGCGAAGCGGCCTCGCGCGGCTTCCAGAACGCGCTGATGCTCGACATGCTCGGCAATGTCGCCGAGTTCGGCAATTCCAACGTGTTCATGGCCAAGGATGGCGTGGTGTTCACGCCGGTGCCGAACGGCACCTTCCTCAACGGCATCACCCGCCAGCGCGTCATCAGCCTGCTTCGCGGCGACGGCGTCACCGTGGTCGAGAAGACGTTGCGCTATGCCGACTTCCTCGCCGCCGACGAGATCTTTTCATCGGGCAATTTCGCCAAGGTCGCGCCGGTGATCCGCATCGACGAGCGCGAGCTGAAGCCGGGCCCGTTCTACACCAAGGCGCGCAAGCTCTATTGGGACTTTGCGCATGCGGTGAAGCTGGCGGCGTAGGCAGCGCATACGCGCCAAGAACTCCGCTGTCATCGTCCGCCTTGTGCGCGCTTGCGCACTGGGGCGGACGATCCAGTATTCCAGAGACAGCAGTGATTGATCCGATGAGCCGCGGCGTACTGGATGCCCCGCCTTCGCGGGGCATGACAGCTCCGTCTTAGCCGCGCCTCCGAAACCGGCTGAACTGAAACGACTGCTTCGAATCCCACGGCGTGCGGTGCATCTCGCTCCGCGCCTCGACGAGCTCGAACTCCGGCCCGAGCTCGGCTGCAAGGCTCGCGCTGTCATGGCGCTGCACCGGCAGGCCGCTGCATTTTTCCGGACCATCGGGCGCAAACGTCGCGATGACGACTTGTCCGCCGGGGCGAACCGCCGATCGCAGGCGCTCGACGTACGCCGCTCTGTCGTCGGGATCGGTCAGGAAGTGAAACGCCGCGCGATCGTGCCAGACATCGTAGGTCCTGGTTGGCGGCCATGTCGTGACGTCGGCGACGATCCAGTCGACCGTTGACGCGGCTGCGCCGATTCGCGCCTTCGCGACGCCGAGTGCGTTGGCGGAGAGGTCCAGCACGGTGAGACGGCGGTATCCGTCCTGTAGCAGCGCATCGACCAGCCGCGATGCGCCGCCGCCGATATCGATGATGGCCGCGTCATGATCGGAGTTGGCTGCGCGAATCATCGCGAGCGAGATCGCCGGGCTGGCCTGATACCAGCTGACCTCGGCCTCGCCCTTGGTGGCGTAGACGTTGTCCCAGTGCGTGGTGCGGTCAGACATGGCGGCTCCGGCCCTGGCCGGGGACGGCAGCGCGTCAAAGGCGCTGCCGGGATCAAGTGGCAATTCGCGCGTCCGCCGCATGCGGACGCGCCGGCACGAACGGAGGACCTATTCGTCCTTCTTCGACATCCGCTCGAGACGCTCCTGCATCTCCTTCATCTGCTGACGCAGATCGTCGATGTTGCTGTCCTTCGGCGCCTCGGCGTTCGCATCGGGCTCCGGCTCGGGGCTCGCCGCCGGGCGGGGCGCTGCGAACGGCTTGAACATCGAGAAGGTCTGCTGGAACAGCTCCATGTTGCGGCGGACCTGTTCCTCCAGCGGCGCAAACGGAGTGCCGGACAGCGTGTTGGCGATCTGCTTGCGGAACTTCTCCTGCTCCTGGGTCAGCGTCGCGATCGACTGCTCCAGATATTTCGGCACCACCATCTGCATGCTGTCGCCGTAGAAGCGGATCAGCTGGCGCAGGAAGGTGGTCGGGAGCAGGTTCTGGCCGGCCTTGTTCTCCTGCTCGAAGATGATCTGGGCCAGCACGGAACGGGTGATGTCGTCGCCGGTCTTGGCGTCGTAGACCAGGAAATCTTCGCCGTCCTTGACCATGGCGGCGAGGTCTTCCAGCGTCACGTAAGTACTCGTTCCGGTGTTATAGAGCCGGCGGTTCGCGTATTTCTTGATGGTGGTGGGTTGGTCTGATTTCGCCATGGGCTCTCACTTGCAAAAACGCTGAGAACGGGAACCCGGCGGGCTATGCCGCAGGGCGGGAAGAGTACGCAACGCAACAAAATAAGCATTTTCAAAGGGCTTACGCTACCGTTTTGTGCGCCACGGTTAATTGCAGAGCAAAAACGTGCTTGCGAAAGCGCCAGAACGCTATTTTGAATGCGCTGCGGCATTGACATGCTTCAATGACGTTAACAGGATGCCGGACGAGACTGACGGGCCATTTCCCATCGCCCGCCCGCCCCTATTCTTCAGAACCTCAAGCCTCAGGAGATGCCCATGTCAGACGATGTCGTCATCGTCAGCGCCGCTCGCACCCCGGTCGGAAGCTTCAACGGAGCCTTCGCGACCCTTCCTGCCCATGACCTCGGCGCCGTCGCCATCAAGGCCGCGCTGGAGCGCGGTGGCATCGAGCCCGGCCGGGTCTCGGAAGTCATCATGGGCCAGATCCTGACCGCGGCCCAGGGCCAGAACCCGGCCCGCCAGGCCTCGATCGCCGCCGGCATTCCGGTGGAGAGCCCGGCCTGGGGCGTGAACCAGCTCTGCGGCTCGGGCCTGCGCACGGTCGCGCTCGGCTATCAGGCGCTGCTCAACGGCGATTCCGAGATCGTTGTCGCCGGCGGCCAGGAATCCATGAGCATGGCTCCGCACGCCCAGTATCTGCGCGGCGGCGTCAAGATGGGCGGCCTCGAACTGGTCGACACCATGATCAAGGACGGCCTGTGGGATGCCTTCAACGGCTACCACATGGGCAACACCGCCGAGAACGTCGCGCGGCAGTGGCAGATCACGCGCGCCCAGCAGGACGAGTTCGCAGTCGCCTCGCAGCAGAAGGCCGAGGCCGCGCAGAAGGCCGGCAAGTTCAACGACGAGATCGTCCCCGTCACCATCAAGACCCGCAAGGGCGACGTGGTCGTCAGCGCCGACGAATATCCGCGCCATGGCGCCACGCTCGACGCGATGGCGAAGCTCAAGCCGGCCTTCGAGAAGGACGGCACGGTCACCGCGGGCTCGGCCTCGGGCATCAATGACGGCGCTGCCGCCGTGGTGCTGATGACCGCGAAGCAGGCCGCCAAGGAGGGCAAGAAGCCGCTCGCGCGCATCGTGTCCTGGGCGCAGGCCGGTGTCGATCCGAAGATCATGGGCTCGGGCCCGATCCCGGCCTCGCGTCTCGCGCTGAAGAAGGCCGGCTGGAACGTCGGCGATCTCGATCTGATCGAGGCCAACGAGGCCTTCGCGGCGCAGGCCTGCGCCGTCAACAAGGACCTCGGCTGGGACACCTCGAAGGTCAACGTCAATGGCGGCGCGATCGCGATCGGCCATCCGGTCGGTGCTTCCGGCGCGCGCGTACTGGTGACGCTGCTGCACGAGATGCAGAAGCGCGATTCGAAGAAGGGCCTCGCCACGCTGTGCATCGGCGGCGGCATGGGTATCGCGATGTGTCTGGCGCGCGACTGAAAGTCGCTGACGTGAAACTGACGCGTGCGCCGCACACCTGATTGAGTGCGTTGCACGCGACTAAAAAGGCGGCGGTTGCAAATCAAATATTCTTCGCAACCGCGCAGGCCTCGACTAAAGAGAAACGCCCGGCTCACGCCGGGCGTTTTGTTCTTGATGTCCGTCAAACGTCCCGCATAATCCGCAGCTAAAAACGATCACTCAAAAGCGTCCGAAGAGTCCAAGGAAGAGTCCAAGGGAAGGAATACGATATGGCACGTGTTGCACTGGTGACGGGTGGTACGCGGGGCATCGGAGCTGCGATCAGCAAGGCGCTGAAGGCGGCCGGCTACAAGGTCGCGGCAAGCTATGCCGGCAACGATGCGGCGGCGGAGAAGTTCAAGGCCGAGACCGGCATAGCCGTCTACAAATGGGACGTCAGCAATTTCGACGGCTGCGCCGAAGGTGTGAAGAAGGTCGAGGCCGAGGTCGGCCCGATCGATGTGCTCGTCAACAATGCCGGCATCACCAAGGACGGTGCCTTCCACAAGATGAGCCTCGAGCAATGGAACGCCGTGATCGGCACCAATCTCGGCTCGCTGTTCAACATGTCGCGCCAGGTGATCGAAGGCATGCGCGGGCGCAAGTTCGGCCGCATCATCAACATCTCCTCGATCAACGGCCAGAAGGGCCAGTTCGGACAGGTGAACTATTCCGCGGCCAAGGCCGGTGAGATCGGCTTCACCAAGGCCCTGGCGCTGGAGAACGCCAAGGGCGGCGTCACCGTGAACGCGATCTGCCCGGGCTACATCAACACCGAAATGGTGCAGGCGGTGCCGAAGGACGTGCTGGAGAAAGCGATCCTGCCGCTGATCCCGATCGGCCGCCTTGGCGAGCCCGAGGAGATCGCGCGCGCGGTTGTGTTCCTCGCCGCGGATGAGGCCGGCGCCATCACCGGCTCGACGCTGACGGTCAACGGCGGCCAGTACATGGTGTGATGCGATCGCATCACGTTCGATCTTAAGGCCAACGTCTCGTGATGCCCGGGCTTGTCCCGGGCATCACGACCTGTCATTCCGGGGCGCCGCGACAGCGGCGAACCCGGAATCTCGAGGTTCCGGATCTGGCGCCAGGCGCCGTCCCGGAACGACGAGACCTTCTGCAATGACTCCCCGCACCGCGACGCTGATCGGATTGACCGCGATCCTGATGTGGTCGCTACTCTCTGTGATGACGGTGGCGACCGGAAGGATCCCCGCGTTCCAGCTCGCCGCGATGACGTTTGCGATCGGCGGTCTCGTTGGCCTGCTCACCTGGATCGGCCGCGGCGATGCCGCCAAAAGCCTGCGCCAGCCGCTGGTGGTATGGGCCGTCGGTGTCGGCGGATTGTTCGGCTATCACGCGCTGTATTTCCTTGCGCTACGCTTCGCGCCGCCGGCGGAAGCCGGCCTGTTGAACTATCTCTGGCCACTACTGATCGTACTGTTCTCGTCGTTCCTGCCGGGCGAGCGGCTGGCCCCGCATCACATCATCGGCGCGGTGCTCGGCCTCATTGGCACGGTGCTGCTGTTCGCTGGCAACACCAGCGGTTTTGCGCCCGGAGCTGTGCCGGGGCTGGTCGCGGCCTTCATCGCCGCCTTCGTCTGGGCCGCCTATTCGGTGCTGTCGCGTCGCTTGAAAGCGGTGCCAACCGACGCGGTCGCAGGCTTCTGTCTCGCCACATCGGTGCTCGCCGCAGTCATGCATGGCGCGCTGGAGACCACCGTGTGGCCGGAGACCACGCTGCAATGGCTTTCCGTGATCGCGCTCGGTATCGGGCCTGTGGGCGCCGCCTTCTACGCCTGGGACATCGGCATGAAGCGCGGCGATATCCGCGTGCTCGGTGCCGCCTCCTACGCGACGCCGCTGCTCTCGACCGGCTTCCTCATCGCTGCCGGCTTTGCAAAAGCCAGTGCCAACATCGCCATCGCCGCAATCCTGATCGCCGGCGGCGGCCTGATCGCGGCGAAGGACATGGTGTTGCGGAAGCGATGATTGTCATTCCGGGGCGCACGAAGTGCGAGCCCGGAATCCATTTATCCGCGTCAATGGTGGCGAGATAGATTCTCAGATGCGCAATTGCGCATCATAGTTCGCCGCTTGCGCGGCGCCACGGAATGACAGCGTGGAGCTACGGCTCCCAGCCCTTCGGCGCGAGCTCGAACTTCGCGAATTCGAACGCGGGCGCCACAGTGCAGCCGACCAGTGTCCACTCGCCCGTGGTCTCCGCCATCTGCCAGGCATTGGCCGGCACGATTCCCTGGGGGCGCTCGCCGCCGATGAGGTCCGTGCCGAGCCGCACCTCGTGCTGCGAGCAGCCGTCATGGGCGATGCGCAGCATCAAGGGGCTGCCGGCGTAATAGTGCCAGGTCTCGACCGCGTCGATGCGATGCCAGTGCGAGCGTTCGCCGCGTGCGAGCAGGAAGTAGATGAGCGTCGAGCGCGAACGGCCGTTGGCATCCGTGGTCTGGTCGCGGAACGTCTCGCGATAATGCCCGCCTTCGGGATGCGGGCGGAGTTCGAGGCGTGCAATGATCTCGGCTGCGGTCGGCATCGATCCCCGTCAGGACTTGTTCTTCAGGATTTGTTTTTGCGCTCGCGGAGCTCGCCGAACACCGTGGCGGCATCCGCGCCCTTCATGTGCAGCCGGGCCGCAACCGACGGCTCATCGGCGCGCAGGAACACGTTTGCCCGCTTCTCGTCACCGAGCAGTGAGGGAATGGTCGGCTTGTTCTCGGCCCGGAGCCTCGCCACCTCCGCCGCGCGCGCCTGCAGCGCCGCATTGTCGGGGTCGATGGTGAGGGCGAACTTGACGTTGGACGCGGTGTATTCGTGGCCGCAATAGAGCTTGAAGTCGTCGGGCAGGGCGCGCAGCTTCAACAGCGAATCCCACATCATCGGATAGGTGCCCTCGAACACGCGGCCGCAGCCGATCGAGAACAGCGTGTCGGCGGCGAACACCGTCTTCTCATTGTCGAACACATAGGAGATGTGGTCGAGCGTGTGGCCGGGCGTCTCCACCACGCGCGCCAGCAGATTGCCGATCTTGACCACGTCGGCATTGGCGACGCGCAGATCGACATTCGCAATCTTCGTCGTCTTGTCATGCGGCGCGACGACGCGGCAGTTGTATTTCTGCTTGAGTTCGGCGACCCCGCCGACATGATCGCCATGGTGATGGGTGATCAGGATGTCGGTGAGCTGCCAGCCCTCGCGCTCAAGCGCCTTCAGGATCGGGCCGGCCTCCGGCGCGTCGATCGACGCCGTCGCCTTGGTTTCCAGATCGTGGATCAGATAACCGAAATTGTCGTTTAAACAGGTGAAAGTACGAATTTCGGCGGCCATGACCTCTCCATCGCGCTCAGCCCCGCCAGACAAATATGGCGTTAAGGTTGCCCAGGCAATGCAATATTCCGCGCGCAGGCGTGCCCTCGCGCATGTTACATTGCCGTCATGACAATCGATGTCGTCGACCTCCGCGAGTTCTATTCCCGCCGCCTCGGGATCGTGGCGCGGCAGATGATCAATCGCGGCATCCGCGAGCGCTGGCCGGGCGCCGAGGGCCACCGCGTGCTCGGTATCGGCTATCCGACGCCCTATCTGGGGTTGTTCCGCGAAGACGCCGAGCGCTGCCTCGCCTTCATGCCGGCGGCCCAGGGTGTCCTGAAATGGCCGACGGGCCGGCCGGCGCTGGCCTCGCTGGTCGATGAATTCTCGCTGCCGCTTCCCGACGCCGCAGTCGACCGCATCCTGCTGGTCCATGCGCTGGAGATGTCGGACGATCCGGCTGCGCTGCTGCGCGAGGTGTGGCGGGTGCTGTCGGGCTCGGGCCGCGTCATCGCGGTGATTCCGAACCGGCGCGGCGTATGGACGCGCACCGACAGCACGCCGTTCGGTCACGGCCGGCCGTATTCGCGCTCGCAGATCACCGACCTGTTGCGCCAGACCTGGTTCACGCCGACCGCCTGGGGCGAAGCGCTGTTCATGCCGCCCTATGCCGGCGGCTGGGTATTGAAATCGGCGCAGATGTGGGAGCGTGCCGGTGCGGCACTGTCGCTGCCATTTGCGGGTGTGCACATCGTCGAGGCCACCAAGCAGGTCTATCGCGCGATCCCCGCCAAGCGCGAGCGGGCGCGGCTGATTCCCTCGCTGGCCAAGCCCGTGCTGGTGCCGTCGTCGACGACGGTGACGCGCAGCTGAAACAAATCGTCCCGGCGAGGCCGGGACGATCGAGGTCACAAAATCAGAGAAAATCAGAAGAGCCCTTACTCGCCGGAGGCGACCTCGTCGCTGGACGCGGCGGGAGCCGCTTCACGCTCGGGGCGGGGGCCATGCGGCCTGCGGCGCCGGCGCGGATAGCGCTCGCCGCCACCGCCACCGCCACCGCCTTCGAAGCCGCCCTGGCCGCCATTCACCTGCGGCTGTGCGCCGGTGATGAAGGAGGGCAGGCGGTCGACGCTGCCGGCATCGGCGATGACGGGCTGCGGCTGGTTCGCAGGTTGCGGTTGCGCCTGATATTGCGGCTGCGGGCGATGATCGCGTTCGCGGTGCTCGCGCGGCTGCTGGTTGTCGCGCTGATAGGGCTGCTGGTTGTCGCGCTGCTGGTGATCACGCTGGTGGTGATCGCGCTGGCCGTCGCGGTCGCGCATGAAGGGCTGCTGCGGCGGCTGCGGAACGAAGCCCGGCTCCTGGCCGAACGCCGAGAAATTCTCGCCGTCGTCCTCGCTGTCGTCGCCGCTGGTGTTGCTGACCGGCTCGTCGCCGCGCGGCTGCTGGTTCTGGCGGAACTGCTCCTGGGCAGCTGCGATCAGGCGGAAATAATGCTCGGCGTGCTGGTAGTAGTTCTCGGCCGCGACGGGGTCGCCGGAGGAGCGCGCATCGCGCGCGAGTTGGAGATACTTCTCGGCGATATGCGAAGCCGTGCCGCGGATCTTGATGTCGGGCCCGTTGGACTCGTAGACCCGGGTCATCGGGTTCTGGCCGCGCCGGTTATTGTTGTTGTTATTGTTGTTGCGGTTGCGCATCCGCTGCTTGTTCTGACCGTTTCTCATGTCCTGCCTTTAATTCCAGCCCTAAAGGTTGCACGCATTACTGATTGCAAGAGAGTGACCTGATGACAGCGGTTCACAGTGCTCGCACGCACCGCGCGCGAGAGCGGATTGAACCCTGCCAATGTTCGTCGACCGTCGCGTTCAACAAAGACGCGTTCCCCACCCGCCAGCATTCATTGCCAGCGAACCCATTCATATCGCCTGCCGAAACAAGCCCAGCTTTCTTGCGTAAGTGTTCAAGCGCAATATCAGGCTTTCGTTCACGTTGCGGTCGGAGAGCAGCGCAGCTCACTGGCCAATCGCGCTCAACAGGACCTGCGGCTTGGAACCTTCAAATCAGTAAAGCTCTCGCCCGAGAGCCCGGCTTTCGCCGTAGGTAGGTCTACGGGGCCGGCACCGATGTGTTGACCGGAACGTAGTCGTTCCCAAGGGATATTCCAAGAGCTTTTTACAGACCAATCCGGCTTTTATGGGGGCATTTTTCGGGCCGAGACGGCCCTTGGGATTCCCGCCAAATCGGCCTTGGGTGGCCTGTCCACCACTAACGCGCTAGCTGCCATCAAGGTTTCAATATTTCGGGCCTGGCCCTGTCCGGCCTCGACGATCAGCGCCCCGCCGGGGGCGAGGCGCTCGGCTGCCTGCGGGATCAGGACCCGGTAGGCATCATATCCGTCATTGCCGCCGTCGAGCGCCAGATGCGGATCGTGCTCGCGCACCTCGATGCTCAATTTCGGAATTTCGGCCGAAGGAATATAAGGCGGATTCGACACGATGAGATCGAACGGGCCCGAGAGCGCCGCCAGATAGGAGCAGGCGACAAAGGCAGACCGGTTGCCGAGGCCGAGGGCCGCGGCATTGCCTCGCGCGGTGCCGAGTGCGGTGAGGCTGAGATCGGTGCCGACACCGAAGGCCCCGGGAATCTCGTGCAGCAGCGCGAGCAGGATCGCGCCTGAGCCGGTGCCGATATCGGCGAAGCGGGGCCGGTCGGTTCTCTGCTCGCGAAAGAGCTCGAGCGCGCGCTCGACCACCGTTTCGGTGTCGGGCCGCGGGACCAGGGTCGCCTCCGAGAGGCGGAAGGGCAGGCCCCAGAATTCGCGGGTGCCGAGAATGCGCGCCACCGGCTCGCCCGCGATCCGTCGCTCTGCATATTGCGCGAGTTGCAACGCTTCGGCTTCCGTGAGGGGCCGCGTCCCCTGCGCAATCAGGCCGGTGAGATCGAGGCCGAGGGCCGCACCGATCAGGATGCGGGCGTCGAGCTCGGCTTCGTCGAGCTGTGCGGATCGCAACTGTGCCGCCAGCGCGCGGCGTACGCTCTCGATCGATTGTCCGGTGAAGGCGTTGCTCACGCGGCGCGTCACGCCGCCGCGCCTTGCGCGGCGAGCTGCGCAGCCTGGTGCTCGGTGGTCAGCGCATCAGTCAGTTCGCCCAGCGCTTCGCCGGCGATCACCTGTGGCAGCTTGTAGAGCGTCAGGTTGATGCGGTGGTCGGTGACGCGCCCTTGCGGGAAATTGTAGGTGCGGATGCGTTCGGAGCGATCGCCGGAGCCGACTTTCTCCTTGCGCTCGGCCGAGCGTGCCGCGTCGACGCGCTGGCGCTCGGCGTCGTAGATGCGCGAGCGCAGGATGTTCATGGCCGAGGCGCGGTTCTTGTGCTGCGAGCGGCTGTCCTGCATCATCACCACGATGCCGGTCGGGATGTGGGTGATGCGGATCGCCGATTCGGTCTTGTTGACGTGCTGGCCACCGGCGCCCTGCGCGCGCATGGTCTCGATGCGCAAATCCTCGTTCTTGATGTCGACGTCGACATCCTCGACCTCGGGCAGCACTGCGACGGTGGCGGCCGAGGTGTGGATGCGCCCTTGGGTCTCGGTATCGGGCACGCGCTGCACGCGGTGCACGCCGGATTCGAACTTCAGCTTCGAGAACGCGCCGCGGCCCTGCACCTCGGCGATGATTTCCTTGAAGCCGCCGACGGTGCCTTCGCTCGCCGAGATCACCTCGACCTTCCAGCCCTGCAAGGCAGCGAAGCGCTCGTACATCCGGAACAGGTCGCCGGCGAACAGCGAGGCCTCGTCGCCGCCGGTGCCGGCGCGGATTTCCAGCACCACGTTGCGGTCGTCCATGGCGTCCTTGGGCAACAGCGCGACGCGGATCTTCTGGACCAGCTCCTCGATTTTCGGCGCCAGCTCGTTGCGCTCGGCCTCCGCCATGCTGCGCATCTCGGCATCGGTTGCGGGATCGGCGATCAGCGCCTCGGTATCGGCGAGCTCCTTCACGGCGGACCGATAAGTTTTGACGGCCTCGATCAGCGGGGTGATCTCGGCGAGCTCGCGCGTGATCTGCACATAGCGCTCGGAGGCGAGCTGTCCGAGCGATTCGGCCTCGAGCGAGGCGTGATGCGCGAGCAGGACGTCCAGTTTGGCTTCGGGGAGTGACGACATCGGTAAAGTCTCAAAGGGCGGAAGGAGGCGAGGGCGGCGGGGAGCGGGCGACAGGCCCGCTACAACGCAAGGCCCTCGGCCTCGGCAAATTCCGTCAGCTTCTGCCGGATCGAGACGCTGCCCGCAGGCGCATCCAGCAGAGGGTTGAGCATCGCTTCGGCCTTCTTGGCGTCGAGATCGAGCACCATCGCCTTGACCGGGCCGAGCGCGGTCGCCGAGAGCGACAGCGAGCGATAGCCGAGCGCGATCAGCGCCAGCGCGCCGAGCGGCTTGGAGGCCATCTCGCCGCAGAGCGAGAGCGACTTCTGCGCGCCTTGCGCCTTGCGCGCGATGTCGCGCAGCGCGCGCAGGATCGGCGCCGACATGGTGTCGAAGCGCTCGGAGACCTTGGCATTGCCGCGGTCGACCGCGAACAGGAACTGGAACAAATCGTTGGAGCCGACCGAGATGAAATCGACCTTCTTCAGGAGCTCGTCGAGCTGATAGAGCAGGGCGGGCACCTCGACCATGGTGCCGATGTCGATTCTTTCAGGCAGCGTGTGGCCGTGCTGGCGTAAGTATGTCAGCTCGCGCTCGACCAGTGCCTTCGCCGAATCGAATTCGGCGACCTCCGAGATCATCGGGAACATGATGCGCAGCGCACGGCCGCCGCCGGCGCGCAAGAGCGCACGGATCTGGCCGCGCAACAGGCCGGGACGGTCCAGCCCGAGCCGGATCGCGCGCCAGCCGAGCGCAGGATTTTCCTCGATCACCGCTTCCATGTAGGGCAGCGCCTTGTCGCCGCCGATGTCGAGGGTGCGGAAGGTGACGGGCTTGGTGCCCGCCGCATCCAGCACGGTGCGATAGAGCGCGAGCTGGTCGCTGGTGCGCGGCAGGCTCTGGCCAACCATGAACTGCAGCTCGGTGCGGAACAGGCCGATGCCGGCGCTGCCGGTGTCCTCGATATGCGGCAGGTCGATCGCGAGACCCGCGTTGATCATCAGCTCGACCTTCTGGCCGTCCCTGGTGACACAGGGCCGGTCGCGCAGCGCCAGATACTGCGCCTGGCGGCGGGCGCGGAAGCGTACGCGCTCGGCGAAGGCGGCCTCGATCTCCTGCGACGGACGCACATAGATCGAGCCCGAGGTGCCGTCGACGATGATGGCATCGCCGGGATCGGCGATGCCCGGTGCGTTCGGCACCTCGCCGACCGCAGGGATTCCGAGCGCGCGCGCCACGATCGAGACGTGGGAGTTGGCGGTGCCTTCCTCCAGCACGATGCCGCGCAGGCGCTTGCGGTCGTAGTCGAGCAACGCCGCGGGACCCATCGCGCGGGCGATGACGATGGCATTGTCGGGCAATTGCTCGCGGGAAGGCGCATGGTCCTGGCCGACCAGCTGCCGCATCAGGCGATAGCCGAGATCCTCGAGGTCGTGCAGGCGGTCGCGCAAATAGGGATCGGTCGAGCGCAGCATGCGCGCGCGGGTGTCGGACTGCACGCGCTCGACCGCCGCTTCCGCGGTGAGGCCGGTGGCGACCGCCTCGTGCAATTTGTGCGACCAGCCCTGGTCGTTGGCGAACATGCGGTAGGCTTCCAGCACCTCGCGATGCTCGCCACCCTCGGCGACGTCGCCGCGCTCCAGCATGCGGTCGAGGTCGGCGCGCAGCTTGGCGAGCGCGGTGTCCAGCCGCTTGATTTCCTTCGGCAGGTCCTCGGCGATGTAGTCCTTGATGACGACGCGCGGCTCGTGCAGCACGACATGGCCGAGCGCGATGCCTTCCGACAGGATGGCGCCGACCTTCTGCGCCGAATGGCGCGCGGCAGGCTCCAGGCCCGGCTGTGCCAGCGCGGACAGTTCTCCGGAGGCGATCAGTTCCGCCAGCACCATGGCGGTGGTCTGCAGCGCCTCGAGCTCTTCCTCGACATAATTGCGCTTGGCGCGGTTCTGCACCACCAGCACGCCGAGCGTGTTGCCGGCGCGCAGGATCGGCACGCCGAGGAAGGAGTGGTAGATTTCTTCGCCGGTCTCGGGACGGAACGAGAAGGCCGGATGGCTCTGCGCATCGCTTAAGTTGAGCGGCGTTGCCTCGCTGGCGACGAGACCGACCAGGCCCTCATGGGCGCTGAGCACGGTATGGTGCACAGCCTCGCGGTTGAGACCTTCGGTGGCGTAGAGCTCGAGCGTGTTGTCGACGCGCAGCACGTAGACCGAGCACACCTCGGCCACCATGTTGGCGGCGATCAGCACCACGATCTTGTCCAGCCGCTCCTGGGCCGAGACCTGCTCCGCCATGGTTTCGCGGAGCCGTCTCAACAAGACGCGGGGACCTCCCGACGCGCTCCGCATGTACCGTCAATCTCCTCCGTCTGCCGGGGCCGAAAGGCCCGCGGCGGCTCGCCCGAAATCCAGAAAAACAACAAATTGCTCGTCCGGCGCCGGCCCCGGCGGTTGCCAGGGCCGAATCAGCACCGCCTGAACTGGGGCACAGTTTCCGGCAGCCCACCCTGTCCGCGTATAGCGAATTGGGGCTTGTTTTGCCAAGCAAAACGCCTGCCAAACGCGAAGGTGTGTACACCTTCGCGTTTGCTGCGACCGCTAAGAGAAAATTAGCCTAGGCCTGATCGAGGCCGTAGAGCGTATGCAGGGTGCGCACCGCAAGCTCTGTGTAAGCCGTGTCGATCAAAACCGAGAATTTGATCTCGGAGGTTGTAATGGCCCGGATGTTGATATTCCGCCCCGCGAGGGCCGAGAACGCCTGGGCGGCGACGCCGGCGTGGCTGCGCATGCCGCTGCCGATCACCGAGATTTTCGCGACGTCGGTAGCGGTATCAAGCCGGGCATAGCCGATTTTGGCCTTGGCAGCGGTAATCGTGTCCTTGGCGCGGGTGTAGTCCGCGGCCGGAACCGTGAAGGTGAGGTCGGTGGTCTTGCCGTCCTCGGAGACGTTCTGCACGATCATGTCGACGTTGATGTTGGCCTCGGCCAGCGGGCCGAAGATCGAGGCCGCGACGCCCGGCTTGTCTTCGATCTGGCGCACCGAGATCTGGGCCTCGTCCTTCGAAAAGGCGATGCCAGTGACGACGTGGTTTTCCATGATCTCCTCCTCGCCGCAGATCAGGGTGCCGGGCGGCTGGTTGGCATGCGGGTCGATATCCTCGGGCTTGTCGAAGCTCGAGCGGACGAAGATCGGCATGTTGTGGACCATGCCGAGTTCCACCGAGCGGACCTGGAGCACTTTTGCGCCCTGCGAGGCCAGTTCCAGCATGTCCTCGAATGCGATCTTATCAAGCCTTTTGGCTTTCGGCACGATTCGCGGGTCGGTGGTGTAGACGCCATCGACGTCGGTGTAGATGTCGCAGCGATCCGCCTTCACGGCTGCGGCGACCGCCACGGCGGAGGTGTCCGAGCCGCCGCGGCCGAGCGTGGTGATGCGGCCCGTTTCGGCGTTGATTCCCTGGAAGCCGGCGATGACGGCGACCTCCTTGCGCTCCTGGAAGCGCTTGATGAGCTCGCCGCCGTCGATGTCCTCGATCCGGGCCGAGGCGTGGGCGTCGCTGGTCTTGATCGGGATCTGCCAGCCCTGCCAGGAGCGGGCCTGGATGCCCATGCCCTGCAGCACGATGGCAAGCAGGCCGGACGTGACCTGCTCGCCGGAGGCGACGACGGCGTCGTATTCGCGCGCATCGTGCATCGGCGAGGCCTCGGTGCACCAGGCCACCAGCTCGTTGGTCTTGCCCGACATCGCCGAGACGACCACGGCCACTTCATGGCCGGCGTCGACCTCACGCTTCACATGGCGCGCGACGTTGCGGATGCGTTCGATGTTGGCGACGGATGTGCCGCCGAATTTCATCACGAGGCGGCTCATGACGACGCGTGCATTCCCTCATAAGGATCAGTATGGTGGCCCGCACCGGACGGGTGCCTGCGGATACCGACCGCGCGTATACAGAGCGGCGGGGCCGGGGGCAAGCGGGTTCCTGCGGGGGCAGGGTGCGGGGGTAGTGGGTTAACCGAGATCATGGCGCGTTATATCGACGAGATCCTGCAGCCCGGCGAGCGGGTGCTGTATTCGACCAATGCGCACTGGATCTTCTATTTCCCGGCGATTGTGGCCTGGATCGTGGCGCTGGTCCTGTTCGTCCTGTCCCGGCAGGCCACCGCCGATGGGCTTGTCTTGCTTTGCCTCGTCGCTGCGGGCCTCGTGGCTCTGGCGGCCCTGTATTGGACGCTCAAGGGCTGGTTCCATCGCTTCACCACCGAGACCGACGTCACCAACCTCCGGGTCGTGCACAAGACCGGGTTCATCAAGCGGCGCACCTTCGAGATGGCGCTGGACAAGGTCGAGAGCGTCGATGTCGATCAGACCATTCTCGGACGTATTCTCAACTACGGCGACGTGACGATTCGCGGCGTCGGCGAGGGCATCGAGACGATCAGGACCATCTCCTCGCCGCTCGCCTTCCGTAGTTCGATCACCACGCGGTAGGACCGCGCGTAACCATGAGCATGCAGCAAAATACTTCCCTCTCCGCCCAGCCGGGCTCGACCGTCGACGCCGCCGAGATCGCGAAATTCTCAAAACTCTCGGCGGAGTGGTGGGACCCCAAGGGCAAGATGGCACCGCTGCACCGGATCAACCCGCTGCGGCTCGGCTATATCCGCGACGCCGCCTGCCGCAAGTTCGAGCGCAACGTGCGCAGCCTCAACTGCCTCGGCGGCTTGCGCGTGCTGGACATCGGCTGCGGTGCCGGCCTGCTCTGCGAGCCGCTGTCGCGGCTCGGCGCGCAGGTCATCGGCATCGATCCGTCGGTCAGCAACATCGCAGCGGCAAAGCTCCATGCCGACAAGAGCCATCTTGCGATCGACTATCGCTGCACCACGGTGGAGGAGATCGACCCGCGCGAGCGCTTCGACATCGTGCTGGCGATGGAGGTGGTCGAGCATGTTGTTGACGTCGGTGTTTTCTTAAAGCGCTGTGCCTCGATGCTGAAGCCGAACGGCCTGATGGTGGTCTCGACGCTGAACCGGAACTGGAAGAGTTTTGCGCTCGCCATCGTCGGCGCCGAATACGTGCTGCGCTGGCTGCCGCGCGGCACGCACGAGTGGAACAAGTTCGTCACCCCCGACGAGCTGACCAAATATCTGCTCGACAACCGCCTCGTCATCACCGAGCAGACCGGCGTCGTCTACTCACCCTTCGCCGACAAATGGAGCCTCTCGTCCGACATGGACGTGAACTACATGGTGGTGGCGGAAGGGATGGTGTGAGGGCGAGACGCAGCTTCTAGGGCTCCGCTGCCTCAGCACCAAAGGCGTCGTCCTGGCGAAAGCCAGGACCCATTACCCCAAGGAGAGGTTGCAGCGCGAGACGGCTAACCACGAGTCTTCGCCAAACCACTCCCTGGGGTAATGGGTCCTGGATCTGCGCTTCGCTTGTCCAGGACGACGGCGGAGTTTGTGGCGTGAGCATCGCTCCCATGACATCCCTGCGGTTGACCGCGCAGGGCGCAACTTGCACGTTGGTCGCGAATTCTTTCCTGCCCACCCACCCCCATGCTCACCGTCACCAGCCTCTGGATTCCCTTCACAATCATTGCTGCGCTCGGCCAGGTCGCGCGCAATGCGATGCAGCGGTCGTTGACGAAGCCGCTGGGGACCTGGGGCGCGACCAATATCCGCTTCCTGTTCGGCTTCCCGTTCTCGCTGCTGTTCCTCGGCCTGGTGCTGGTCGCGACCGGCGATCATATTGGCATGCCGCCGGCCGTGTTCTGGCCGTGGCTGCTGCTCGGGGCGCTCAGCCAGATCGTTGCCACCGGCTTGATGCTGCTCGCGATGAACGACCGCTCCTTCGTGGTGACCACGGCGTATCTCAAGACCGAGGCGATCCAGACCGCGATCTTCGGCTTCGTCTTCCTCGGCGATCATCTGACCTGGTTGAAGGTGCTGGCGATCGTGATCGCGACCGTCGGCGTCGTCATCACCGCGCTGCGCCCCGGCGGCGAGAAGAGTTTTGCCGAGCTGAAGCCGACCATCACCGGCCTCGTTGCAGCTGCGGCCTTCGCGCTGTCCGCCGTCGGTTTTCGCGGAGCGATCATCACGGTGCCGAACGTGTCCTTCGTGACGGCCTCGTCCTTCACGCTGGTCCTCGGCCTGTTCGTGCAGACGCTGGTGCTGACGATCTACCTGCTCTGGCGCGCGCCAGACGTATTGCGGGGAATCCTCGGACTATGGCGGCCGTCGATGCTCGCGGGCTTCACGGGCGCCTTCGCCTCGCAGTTCTGGTTTTTGGCCTTCGCGCTGACGGCGGCCGCCAATGTCCGCACCCTCGCGCTGATCGAGGTGCTGTTCGCGCAAGGCGTGGCCTACTACTCGTTCAAGCAGCCGATCGCGCCGCGCGAGATTTTTGGCATCGCGCTGATCGTGATCGGCGTGGCGGTGCTGGTGGGGGTCTAGTCGTCATTCCGGGGCGATGCGCAGCATCGAACTATGGTGCGCAGTTGCGCACCAGAGAATCTCGAGATCCCCCGATGCGCAATTGCGCATCTGAGGTCTGGTCCTTCGGACCATCCCGGGATGACGCGCTTCGCGCGTCAGTTCCGGTCTTCCGGCAGCGTCGGCAGCGGCGAGACCTCGATGCCTTCGTCGATCAGCGACTTCGCCTCTTCCGGCGAGGCCTCGCCGTAGATCGGGCGGTGCTCCTTGTCGCCGTAATGCATCGCGCGGGCTTCGTTCGGAAAACGCTCGCCGACATTGTCGGCGTTCTTGACGATGTGATCGCGCAGCTCCTTGAGCTTGGCGCGCAGCTCGCGCTCCTGCGCCATCAGCAGCGAGGTCGGTCCTGACGGCGCAGCCTCGGGCGTGGTCGCAGTCGTGGGCTCCGGCGGCGGTGTCGCGCGCCCGCGGCCCTTCTTTCCGACGATGCGCGGGGCCATGATCGCCTTGTCGACCTTGGCCGAGCCGCAGATCGGGCAGGTCACGAGCTTGCGCTTCACCTGGGAATCATAGGCCGACGAGCTCTGGAACCAGCTTTCGAAGGCGTGGTTGCGGTCGCAGTGGAGCGCGTAGCGGATCATGCCGATCCCCGTACGAGGTGCAAATGGTCCGGCCCCGCCTTCGGGTCGGCGACGCCGAAGCGGCGGCCGTGCTGGAGCGACGGAATCGCGCGGCGCGCGGTCTCGACCTTGGCCGGATCGATCTTGGCCATGATGATGCCGGGCTCGACGTCGCCCTCGGCGAGGATCTCGCCCCAGGGATCGATAATCAGCGAGTGGCCATAGGTCTCGCGCTTGTTCTCGTGGGTGCCTGCCTGCGCCGCGGCAAAGACGAAGCAGCCGGTCTCGATCGCACGCGCGCGCAGCAGCACGTGCCAATGCGCTTCACCGGTCTTGCGGGTGAAGGCTGAGGGCACCGTGATGAAGTAGGCGCCGCTTTCGGCGAGCGCGCGGTACAGCGCGGGGAAGCGCACGTCGTAGCAGATCGTCAGTCCGACCCGGCCCCAGGGCAGGTCGGAGATCACGGCGGTCTCGCCCGGCTGGTAATTGGCGGATTCGCGATAGCTCTCGCCGTCCGGCAGCTCGATGTCGAACATGTGGATCTTGTCGTAGCTCGCGAGCACGTTGCCCTCGGGCCCGATCAGGAAGGAGCGATTGACCGCCTTCTCTTCCGAGAAGCGCAGCGCCAGCGAGCCGACATGGATGTGGATTTTCAGCTCCGCCGCCAGCGCGCGGTAGGCCTTCAGCGAGGTGTCGTCCTCTTCGCTCTGGAGATGCTCGAACAGCGCCTTGCGGTTCAGCTGCATCATGTTGCTGACCTCAGGCGTCTGCACGTAGTCGGCGCCGCCCGCCGCCGCCTGCCGGATCAGCCTTGTGGCCTGCGCGAGGCTCGGCTCCGGCATCAGGCCGGTGCGCATCTGCACCATCGCGGCGGTGAAGGTCCTGTTGTCGCTCATGATACCGCCTTGACGCTTTCGAGCATGCCGTCGAGCTTGCCTTCGCGGTCGAGTGCGTAGAGGTCGTCGCAGCCGCCGACATGGGTGCCGCCGATCCAGATTTGCGGGAAGGTCGAGCCCTCGCCGGCGCGGCCGTACATCTCCTGGCGCCAGGACGGGTTCTTGGCGACGTCGAATTCGGCGAAGGTCGCCTTCTTGCGGGTCAGCAGCGACCGGGCCGCAGAACAATAGCCGCAGCCCGGCCTGGTATAGATCTCGACAGCAGCAGTCATGTTGTCTGGCGCTTTCATGTCACGAATTCATTGAATTATATGGGACTTCACCTGATCTCCACAACCCGGGCGAACACCAGCACGTCGACCTGGGCTGCCTTGGCGCGCAGCAAGGCCCGTGCGCAGGCATCCAATGTCGCACCTGAGGTCAGGACATCGTCGATCAGGACGACGCGGCGGCCCTGGACCTCGGCCTGACGGTCGGGAGATACCTGGAATGCGCCCTGCACATTGGTGGCACGCTGGGCCCGCGACAGGCCGATCTGCTGCTCGGTGGCGCGCACCCGCCGCAGCACGTCGCCCCGCACCTTGACCCCGCTCTGCCGTTCGATGATGCGCGCCAGCGCTCCGGACTGGTTGTAGCGCCGGCGCCAGGCCCGTCGCCAATGCAGGGGCACCGGCACCAGCATGTCGGCGCCCGTCAGCAGCTCGCCGCCTGCGCGCGCCATCCAGCGGCCCATGGCCGGCGCCAGGTCGGTGCGGTCCTGATATTTCAGCGCATGCACCAGCGTGCGTGCGACATCGTCATAGCGCACCGCCGCGCGCGCCCGCTGGTAGGCCGGCGGGCTCGCGATCGCCTCCATCGACAGCATGTCGGGGCCAGGGTCATAAACAAAGGGGATGCCGAGCCGCGGACAATAAGGCCGTTCGATGAACGACAGCCGCGCCCAGCACGCCGCACAGACGCCCTCGCCATCGACCGGCTCGCGGCAGGACACACACAGCGTCGGCAGCGCGATGTCGAGTGCGAGCCGTGCCGCGCGCGACAGCGCATGGCGGCCCGCGGTCAATGCGGCTCGCAATGGTGCAGAGATGGAACGGGCGGGGGCGGCGTCGGTTTCCATCGGAGAAGGCTAGCGTTCCCGTCGGCGGCGCTCAAGCGCCGGTGGCCCGAAACGAGATCAGGAAATCAGTTCGTAATGCTCTCTCAGGATGGCGCGGGCACTTCGTCGCTCCGAGGCCGGCGCGAAGATCGAGTCGTAGGCAAGCCGCATCTGGCGGGCAGCCCGCGCAGGGGGCATTGCGCCTACGCCCGTCCCCAGACCCGGGACGAGCAAGGACTGGATTGTCTCGTCGTCTCCGGCATTGTGTGTGATGACAGCGATCAGGGCTGCCCGGAATGCGAGATACACATTCACGGTCTGATCAATGCGCGTCGGGACACGCATCGTGGGCGCACTCACGAGGAACGGGAAGCGCACGTGGCCTGTGGCAAGCACGATCGCCTGGCCGACCGGGAGTTCTCCGTAATGGTGCTCTGCCAACGTGGCTTGCAGATTGGTCTGAAGGTCCCAGCCGAAATATCGCGAATAGAGAAGGTCGATCCCGCCATCCATGTGCCCGAAACTGTTCGCGGGGCTCAGGATCGCATCGGCCTCCTGCGCAAAAATGTCGCCGAGCGAGACCTCGACGTCTGCTACATCGGCAAACGCTGCTCTCCATGCTTCGACAACGTCTGCGTTGATATCGCGAAGATGAATGCTGAACACTGCCGGAGCCTCGGTGAGGCCTGATTATACGACGGCCCGTCTGGCCGTTCCACCTGCCTCTCTATTGCGTGGGTTGCCAGAGTGGCTGTCATGAGCGTAACCAAACCGCATGGCTGCACCTGCGCAAATCCCGCCCGCCCTGTTCGATCGCGCCTTGCTGCATGCGCGGCAGCGCCGCGCGCAGGCGCAGGGCGCCGTGAGCTTCCTGCTCGACCGTGTCGCCGAGGACATGTCCGACCGGTTGGCCGCAGTGATGCGGGAATTTCATGCGTCGGTCGATCTCTGGAGCCCCGGCGAGGGTCTGGCCTCGCTGCGCGCGCGCCTGCCTTCCATCGAACGGGTCGCGCTCGATGCGGCTGGTGCGGAGACGCTGCCCTTCGCGCCCGAATCGCTCGACCTCGTTGTCTCCGCGCTGGCGCTGCAATTCGTCAACGACCTTCCCGGCGTGCTCGCGCAAATCCGCCGCGCGCTCAAACCGGATGGCTTGCTGCTTGCCGCGATGATCGGCGGCGACAGTCTGACCGAACTGCGTCAGGCCTTTGCCGCGGCGGAGGCCGAATGCGAGGGCGGCGTGTCGCCGCGTGTCGCCCCCTTCGCTGACCTGCGCGACATCGGCGCGCTGTTGCAACGGGCGGGGTTTGCGCTGCCGGTGACCGATGTCGACCGCGTCGTGGTGCGTTATGGCAATGCGTTCGCGCTGATGCAGGATCTTCGCCGCATGGGCGCGGCCAATGTGCTGATCGAACGGCGGCGTACACCGAGCCGGCGCGCGACGTTGCTGCGGATGGCCGAAATCTATGCCGAGCGCTTTGCCGATGCCGACGGCCGCATCCGCGCGACGTTCGACATCATCTGGCTCTCGGGCTGGGCGCCGCATGCGAGCCAGCAGCAGCCGCTCAAGCCGGGGTCGGCGAAAGCGAGCCTGGCGGAGGCGGTGAAGAAGGCGGGGAAGGAGTGAGGCGTGTCCCGGACGCGCTGCAGCGTTCTTACGCTGCTGCGCAGAGCCGGGACCCAGCTTGGCGTTAGCGTGGGCCCCGGCTCTGCAGCGCATCGCTGAACCGGACGATGCTTCGCATCGCCGGGGAAGCGCTGCGCTGCGTCCGGGGCACAGTGCGCGTCACATCAGCAAATCGATCAAATGCGGGATCAGCGGAATGTCCGCGGGCGGCATCGGGTAGTCGCGCAGCTTGTTGGCGCGGACCCAGGCGAGGTTCTGGCCCTCGCGTGCGGCGACCATCCCCTCCCAGCGCCGGCAGATGTAGAGCGGCATCAACAGGTGGAAGGTCTCGTAGCCGTAGCTGGCGAAGGTCAGCGGCGCCAGGCACGGCTCGGCGACGGTGATGCCGAGCTCCTCGTGCAGTTCGCGGATCAGGCTCTGCTCCGGCCGCTCGCCGGGCTCGAGCTTGCCGCCGGGGAATTCCCACAGGCCCGCCAGTGCCTTGCCTTCGGGGCGCTGCGCGATCAGGACGCGCTTGTCGGCGTCGACCAGCGCGCAGGCCACCACCAGTGTTAGTTTGAGATCGGCCATCGACGTCCGCTTACGACCTGTAATCCCCGTTGATCGCGACATATTCCTTCGTGAGGTCGCAGGTCATGACGCGGTCGCGGCCCTTGCCGAGGCCAAGCGAGACCTTGATCGCGATCTCCGGCGCCTTCATCGCCTCCGACACCTGCGCCTCGTCGTAGTCTGGATCGCGCGCGCCGCTCTTGGCGACGCGGATGCCGTTGAAAGAGATCGAGAGCTTGTCGCGATCGGCCGGCTCGCCGGCCTTGCCGACGGCCATCACGACGCGGCCCCAATTGGCGTCCTCGCCGGCGATCGCGGTCTTCACCAGCGGCGAGTTGGCGATCGACATCGCGATCTTGCGGGCGGAGGCCTTGGTCTTGGCGCCCTCGACGGTGATCTCGACCAGCTTGCGCGCGCCTTCGCCGTCGCGGGCCACCTGCTCGGCGAGATTGGCGAGCACCTGGTTGAACGCCTTGACGAAGGCCTTCAGGCGCGGATCGCTGGCGCGGCTGATCTTTGGCGCGCCATGCTCGGCGGCGGCGCCGGTCGCGAACGCCAGCAGCGTGTCCGAGGTCGAGGTGTCACCGTCGATCGTCACTGCGTTAAAGGTGTCCTCGACGCCGCTCTTGAGCAGGGCCTGCAGCGCGGCGGGCGCGATCGGCGCGTCGGTGAAGATGAAGGACAGCATTGTCGCCATATCAGGAGCGATCATGCCGGCGCCCTTGGCCATGCCGTTGATGGTGACCTTGGCCTTGCCGAGCTTGACGGTCGCGGTCGCGACCTTCGGGAAGGTGTCGGTGGTCATGATCGCCTTGGCCGCGGCGAGGTAATCGCCGACCTCGGCGGTCTCGGCGAGACGGCCGAGCACCCCGTCGAACTTGGTGGCGTCCAGCGGCTCGCCGATCACGCCGGTGGAAGCCAGGAAGATTTCGCCTTCGCTGCAGCCGACAGCCTTGGCCGCGATCTTCGCGGTCAGCGCGGTTGAGGCGCGGCCGGTCTTGCCGGTGAAGGCGTTGGCATTGCCGGAATTGACCACCAGCGCGCGCGCCTTGCCGCCCTTCAGCTTGGCGCGGCACCACTCCACCGGCGCCGACGGGCATTTCGACTTGGTGAAGACGCCGGCCACCGCGGTGCCCTTGTCCATCACCGCCAGCAGCACGTCGGTGCGGTTCTTGTAGCGGATGCCGGCCTCGGCCGTCGCAAGTCGGATGCCCGCGATCACGGGCATGTCGGGAACGGTTTTCGGGGCGAGCGGGGAGACGGCTGAGGACATCGTGGGGCGCCTTGGTGGGTCTGGATATGCAGATGGCCGGGCATTTGCCCGGCCATTGCGACGTTAGATACTATTGGCGTCCGCGAAGTGACAGCGAATTCTTACTTCTTCGCCGGCGGAGCCATCTTGCTGTCGGAGGGCTTGGCCGCGTCGGCCGGCTTGGCATCCGCCGCCGGCTGGTCCAGCCGCTCGACCTTGGCTTCGGCACGGAGCTTGGCGACGTAGTCGGCCTGGGCCTTGCGGGTGACGTAGTTCTCGATCTGGGCCTTGACCTGCTCGAAGTCCGGCGCCTTGCGGCTGCGCTTTTCCTCGACCTTGATGATGTGCCAGCCGAATTGCGACTTCACGGGGTCGGAGATCTTGCCCGGCTCGAGCGCGAAGGCCACGGCCGAGAATTCGGGCACCATCTGCTCCTTGGTGAAGAAGCCGAGGTCGCCGCCGTCGGCGGAGCCCGGATCCTTGGACTTCTTCTTGGCGAGCTCGGCGAAATCGGCGCCCTTCTCGAGCTCGGCCTTCACCGCCTTGGCCTCGTCCTCGGTCTCGACCAGGATGTGGCGGGCGCGCACCTCCTGCTCGCCCGTGATCTGCTTGGAGGCCTCCTCATAGACCTTCTTCATGGCGTCGGGGGTGGTGGCGGCCTTGCCCTCGTTGGCGAGCAGGCTGTCCATCAGCAGCCGGTTGCGGGCAAACGCCAGGCGCTTCTTGAACTCCTCGCTGTCGGCGACCTTCTTGTCTTCGGCAGCCTTGCTGACGATCTTCATGTCGATCAGGAAGGACAGGACGTTCTCGTCCTTGGTCGCCGGGTCCATCTGGGCGAGGCTCGGCCCGAGTTCCTCCTCGGCCATGGTCACGTCGCTCTTCTTGATTTCCGCGCCATTGACCTTCGCCAGGACCGGATCGTCGGCGGCCCGGAGCGGGCCCGCGAACGCCAGGGTCAGCGCCAGAGCGAGGCCGCCGGCCAGGGCGGAGGCTTGGCGAAAACGCTGGCCGGTGGTTACCGGGAACGAGGTGGTCATGGAAAATCCTTTTGTTGAAGCAGGGGGCTGCTCGAGCGGGGCGGACACTCGCCCAATCAGGGGGGCTTGGCAACGCGAAAAGTCTGTCAAAATGATGAATTAGCGGCAGGGCGCCCGCCGTTGACAAGGCCCTGACCGGGCCATATCTCTGCCCGGTCGCGTCCATGGCGATGGCGTTTATTTTGCTGCGTTTTTGGCCGTTGAACCCAGACTTGCCCAATTCCCACCCATATGGCGGATGATCCCCCGCAGTCCGGGCTCTGACGCCATCAGGCGTCACGGTGAGTTGATAAGGCAGGCGGGTGACAACTTCTTGGCTGCAACGCGGTTGAATCGCGAACACAGGAACTAGGCATGATCGGCGCGCTCGCCCGCAAGTTTTTCGGCTCCGCCAACGACCGGCGGGTGAAGGGATATCAGTCCCGCGTCAACGCGATCAACGCGCTGGAGCCCGAGATCGTCAAGCTCTCCGACGACGAGCTCAAGGCCCGCACCGCCGAGTTCAGGAAGCAGCTCGCCGAGGGCAAGACGCTCGACGACCTGCTGGTGCCCGCCTTCGCCACCGTGCGCGAGGCCGCCAAGCGCACGCTCGGCCAGCGTCATTTCGACGTCCAGCTGATCGGCGGCATGGTGCTGCACGAGGGTGACATCGCCGAGATGAAGACCGGCGAAGGCAAGACGCTGGTCGCAACGCTCGCGGTCTACCTCAACGCGCTCGCCGGCAAGGGCGTCCACGTCGTCACCGTCAACGACTACCTCGCCCGCCGTGACTCCGGCTGGATGGGCCAGATCTACAGCTTCCTCGGCATGACCACCGGCGTGATCGTGCACGGCCTCGACGACGCCGAGCGCAAGGCGGCCTATGCCTGCGACATCACCTACGGCACCAACAACGAATACGGCTTCGATTACCTCCGCGACAACATGAAGTACCGGCTCGAGGACATGGTCCAGCGGCCGCACTTCTTCGCCATCGTCGACGAGGTCGACTCCATCCTGATCGACGAAGCGCGCACGCCGCTGATCATCTCCGGACCGCTCGACGACCGCTCGGATTTCTACAACACCATCGACGGCTTCCTGCCCAAGCTCGACAAGACCGACTACGAGGTCGACGAGAAGCAGCGCACGGTGACGCTGACCGAAGGCGGCATGGAGAAGATCGAGACGCTGCTGCGCGATGCCGGCCAGCTCAAGGGCGAGTCGCTCTATGACGTCGAGAACGTCTCCGTCGTGCACCACATCAACCAGGCGCTCCGCGCCCACACGCTGTTCACCCGCGACAAGGACTACATCGTCCGCGACGACGAGGTCGTCATCATCGACGAGTTTACCGGCCGCATGATGCCGGGCCGGCGCTATTCGGAAGGCCTGCACCAGGCGCTGGAAGCCAAGGAGCACGTCCAGGTCCAGCCCGAGAACCAGACGCTGGCCTCGATCACCTTCCAGAATTACTTCCGCATGTACGAGAAGCTGGCCGGCATGACCGGCACGGCCGCGACCGAGGCGGACGAACTGTTCGACATCTACAAGCTCGAGGTCGTGGAGATCCCGACCAATCTGTCGATCGCGCGCCTCGACGAGGACGACGAGGTCTATCGCACCCAGAAGGAAAAATACGCCGCCATCCTCGCCGAGATCGAGCGCGCCAATGCGCGGCTGCAGCCCGTGCTGGTCGGTACGGCCTCGATCGAGAAGTCGGAAGTGCTCGCCGAATTCCTCAAGGCGCACGGCTACAAGCAGATCGATTTCGGCAAGGAGAATGCGCTCGACAAGCTCTACGCCGCCGCCCGCGCCGGCAAGCCGTCAAAGCTGTTCGCGGTGCTGAACGCGCGCTTCCACGAGCAGGAAGCCTATATCGTCGCCGAAGCCGGCGTTCCCGGTGCGATCACGATCGCGACCAACATGGCCGGCCGCGGTACCGACATCAAGCTCGGCGGCTCGCTGGAGATGCGCATCCAGCAGGAGACCGCTGGCATCACCGACGAGGCCGAGAAGGCGAAGAAGATCGAGCAGATCAAGGCCGACATCGCGCACTTCCGCGATATCGTGCTGAAGGCGGAGGAGACCGTCGAGATCGAGCCGGCCAAGGGCTCCAAGTCCGCCAAGACCGTGAAGAAGCCGGGCGGCCTCTACATCATCGGCTCCGAGCGTCACGAATCCCGCCGCATCGACAACCAGCTGCGCGGCCGTTCCGGCCGTCAGGGCGATCCCGGCCGGTCAAAATTCTTCCTGTCGCTGGAGGACGATCTGATGCGCATCTTCGGCTCGGATCGCCTCGACAGCATGCTGCAGCGTCTCGGCCTGCAGGAGGGCGAGGCGATCATCCATCCCTGGATCAACAAGGCGCTGGAAAAGGCGCAGCAGAAGGTCGAAGCCCGCAACTTCGACATCCGCAAGAACCTCTTGAAGTTCGACAACGTCCAGAACGACCAGCGCAAGGTGATCTTCGATCAGCGCGTCGACCTGATGAAGGACGACAGCGTCGCCGAGACCGTCGCCGACATGCGCCACGCCTTCATCGACGACCTCGTCGCCAAGCACGTGCCCGAGCACGCCTATGCCGAGCAGTGGGACGTCGCCGGCCTGAAGGAGGAATTGAAGCGCGTGCTCGATCTCGACCTGCCGGTCGACGAATGGGCCAAGGAAGAGGGCATCGCCGACGAGGAGCTGCTCACGCGCATCGAGACCAAGGCCGACGAGCACATGGCGGCCAAGGTCGCGCAATGGGGTCCCGACGTGATGCGTTACGTCGAGAAGACCATCCTGCTGCAGACGCTCGACCATCTCTGGCGCGAGCACCTGATCATGCTCGACCATCTGCGCCAGGTCATCGGCCTGCGCGGCTACGGCCAGCGCGATCCCTTGCAGGAGTACAAGACCGAGGCCTTCAACCTCTTCCAGGAGATGAGCGCTCACTTACGTGAGGCCGTCACCGCGCAGCTGATGCGGGTCGAGATCGTCCCGCCGGAGCAGGAAGCTCCCATCCTGCCGGCGATGGAAGCGCACAAGTTCGACCCGAACACCGGCGAGGACGAGATGGCGCTCGCCAGCGTCACGCTGGGCGCACAGGCCACCGACGCGGCACTGCGCGATCCCAAGAACCCGGCGAGCTGGGGCAAGGTCGGCCGCAACGAGGACTGCCCGTGCGGCTCGGGCAAGAAGTACAAGCACTGCCACGGGCGGTATGCGTAAGGTGTGAGGCGCGATACCAGCGCCTCATTCCCCGCTGTCGTCGCCCGGCTTGACCGGGCGACCCAGTACGCCGCGGCTTCTCGGCTCAATCACATCCGTCTCTGGAATGCTGGATCGCCCGATTAAATCGGGCGATGACAGTTGAGTGTGTGGCGAACAGTTAGCCCCACAACGTCGTCCTGGCGAAAGCCAGGACCCATTACCCCAAGGCGAAGTTGTTGCGTGAAGCTGGCGACCGCGAGTCTTCGTCAAACCAAATGCGGTGGTAATGGGTCCTGGATCTGCGCTCCGCTCGCGACAACGCTACGCGTAGTCGCGAGCTTCGCTTGTCCAGGACGACGATGGAATTGATATTCACGCAGCTCAATTCGAGCTGTCGATCAAGCTCTCCAGCAGCCGCTTGAGCTCGCTCGTCGACTTGTCGCCATAGCTCTCCAGGATATGCTCCTCCTGGTCCACCGCGAGCGAGTTGAGCTTCTTGCACAGCACCTTGCCGCGGTCGGAGATGAACATCAAAACCTTGCGGCGGTCGTTGGGGTCCTGCACGCGATAGACCAGCGTGTCGGAGACCATGCGGTCGATCATCTTGGTCAGCGTCGGATGGTTGAGCAGCACGGCGTCCGCAAGCTCGCCCATCGAATGACCGTTGCCATCGGAGAGAACTTTCAGAATGCGCCATTGCTCGACGGGAACGCCCTCCTTGCTCAAGCGCAGTTCCAGCTGCCGGTTGATCTCCCGGTTGGCTTGCGCGAGCAGGTAAGCGAGATGTTCGGTGATCGGGGTGTTTTCTTTCGACGGTTTTGCCACGGCTAAGACTTCGTCTTGACCCAAATGAGTGAATGTCTTGCAATCAATGCTGCATCTATATGCACTTCAATTCTTGAATATTCAATATTTTCAAAATAGGATCATTGCCCAACAAAAGGGCGGAAGCCGCGGCCGCCTGCTCAATGTGCTTTCAGGTCTGTTGCCAGACAGGAGTTGGCGTGCGCGCGACGGTAAACTTCCCGGCTCACGGCGGTCCGGCGTTGCCGCCGTCCCTGCTGTTCAGGAATCTGTCGTCGTCGGCGGCCGACTTCGACCTGTCTCCGGTCGACGCGCATTTCATGAAGCGCCGCGGCGCGCGCAACAAGCTGCGCATCGGCAATTTCCTCACCTTCACCGGCTCGCCCGGGATCTGGGGCCCGACCTCCACCAACAGCGCGATGCTGGCGGTCGCCGAGATCAACAAGCGCGGCGGCATCCTGGGCCGCGAGCTCGAGCTGTCGATCTACGATTCCGGCGGGCCGATCGACGAGGTGGTGCGCCGCGCCGAGCAGGCGATCGCCTTCGACGAGGTCGATCTCATCATGGGCTCGCATATCAGCGCGGTCCGCGTCGCGCTGCGCAAGGTCACCGGCAACCGCATCCCCTACATCTACACCCCGGTCTATGAGGGCGGCGAGCGCACGCCGGGCGTGATGGCGATCGGCGAGACGCCGCGCTGGCAGAGCCGGCCGGCGATCCACTGGCTCGCGGACGTCAAGAAGGCCGCGCGCTGGTACCTGATCGGCAGCGACTATGTCTGGCCGTGGCAGTCGCATCGTTCGGTCAAGCGCTACATCAAGGAGGCCGGCGGCCAGGTCGTCGGCGAGGAGTTCGTGCCCGTTGGCGAGGACAATCACGAGCCGCATCTGGCGCGCATCCGCGCCGCCAAGCCCGATGTGGTGCTGATCTCGCTGATCGGCACCGACAGCATCACCTTCAACCGCGCCTTTGCCGAAGCGGGGCTTGCCACCTCGACGCTGCGGCTTGCGGGGGCGATGGACGAAACCGTGCTGCTCGGCATCGGCGCCGACAACACCGAGAATTTGTTCTGCGCCTCCGGCTATTTCAACGGCATGGTCTCGCGCGCCAATGACGAGTTCCTCAGTGCCTATCATTCCATGTTCGGTGCCAACGCGCCGCCGGTCGGCTCCGTCGGTCAGTCGAACTATGAGGGGCTGCGCTTCCTTGAATCCGTCGCCAACCGCGCCGGCTCGCTGGCCTTTCGTCCGCTGCTCAAGGCCGCGCGCAACACTGTCTATACGGCTGGCCGCGGCCCCGTGACGCTGCGCGACGGCCGCGCCGAGATGCCGATGTACCTCGCCGAAGCCGACGGTCTCGACTTCAGGATCATCAAGACGCTCTGAGCGGCCGCTGGCCCAGCGCGGTGGACTTGCGAAATAATACTTGAAAAGGAAAATATTTCCGTCTGTAATATCCACGCGAAGCCGGCTGGCCCGCGCCGTGCAGGCGCGAGCGAGAGGCTTCCAACGCCAGGGATCAAGAAGCCTCAGAGGAGAGCGCCGTGACAGTTGTCCTTCCAACGCCCGCCCAACTTCGCAGTGTCGCCGAGCAGTGCGGCCTTTCGCTCACCGATGACGACGTCGCCTCGTTCCGCGGCCTGATGCAGGGCTCGATCGAAGCCTACAATCTCGTTGCCGCGATGCCGGACGAATTGCCGGAGGTGAAATATCCGCGCACGCCGGGCTATCGGCCCTCGGCCGAAGAGAACCCGCGCAATGCCTGGTATCGCAAGTCGACCGTGAAGGGCGCCGCCAGCGGCAAGCTCAAGGGCAAGACCATTGCGCTGAAGGACAACATCATGCTGGCCGGCGTGCCCATGACCAACGGCTCGTCGACGCTGGAAGGCTACGTGCCCGATTTCGACGCCACCATCGTCACGCGCATGCTGGATGCCGGCGCCGAGATCAAGGGCAAGGTGCATTGCGAGCATTTCTGCCTGTCCGGCGGCAGCCACACCGGCTCCTACGGCCCGGTGCATAATCCGCACAAGATGGGTTACTCGGCCGGCGGCTCGTCGTCAGGCTCGGGCGTCGTGGTCGCACTCGGCGAGGTCGACATGGCGATCGGCGGCGATCAGGGCGGCTCGATCCGCATGCCGTCCTCGTTCTGCGGCATTTACGGCATGAAGCCGACCTGGGGCCTCGTTCCCTACACCGGCATCATGCCGATCGAGATCTATGTCGACCATACCGGTCCGATGACCGCGACGGTCGCCGACAACGCGCTGCTGCTCGAAGTGCTCGCCGGCGATGACGGCTACGATCCGCGCATCAAGGCGCCGAAGGTCGAGGAATACACCAAGGCGCTCGGCCAGGGCGTCAAGGGCATGAAGATCGGCATCCTCAAGGAAGGTTTTGAGCAGCCGGTCGCAGAGGCCGCGGTGAATGAAAGCGTGCGCGAGGCGGCAAAGCGCTTCAGGGATCTTGGCGCCACCGTAGAGACCGTCTCGATCCCGATGCATCTCCTCGGCGGCGCGATCTGGACCCCGATCGGCACCGAAGGCCTGACCCAGACCATGATGTTCGGCGACGGCTACGGCCTCAGCCGCGGCGATCTCTATTCGACCTCGCTGATGGATTTTCATCGCGGCTGGCGTCGGCAGGCCGACTCGCTGTCCGAGACCACGAAGCTGTTCATGATGCTGGGCACCTACATCAACAACAATTTCGGTCCGCGCTTCTACGGCAAGGCGCTCAACATCTCCCGCCGGCTGACCGCCGCCTACGACAAGGCGTTCGGCGATTACGATCTGCTGCTGATGCCGACCACGCCGATGAAGGCGACCAAGCTACCGGAGCCCAATGCCAGCCGCGAGGAATACGTTGCGCGCGCGCTCGAGATGATCTCGAACACCGCGCCGTTCGACATCACCCATCATCCCGCGATGTCGCTGCCCTGCGGCATGGTCGACGGCCTGCCGGTCGGCCTGATGCTGGTCGGTCGCATGTTCGAGGAATCCACCATCTACCGCGCCGCCCATGCCTTCGAGCAGATCGGCGACTGGAAGAAGATGTGAGCGAGGTAGTGATGCAGACGGAGCGTTTTCGAGCGAAGTGGATACCGGTTCGCGTCAAGAAAACGCGTCAAAACAAGAATCTACCGCATGGCTAACGCGTTCGTCGCGGCGTTCGAGATCCTGAGCTTCGGCGCGATCATCGTCCTGATCGTGCTGGGGCTCGGGATCATCGCCAGCATGATGGGCATCTTCAACTTCGCGCAAGGCGAGTTCGTCCTGCTCGGCGCCTACATCACCTATCTTGCCTATGCCAAGGGCCTGCCGATCTGGGCCGGCATGGTCGCGGCGCCCTTCTTGGTCGGCGCGCTCGGCTTCGTGCTGGAGGCGCTGATCATCCGACGCTTCTATGCCGCGCCCATCGTCGCCATGCTCGGCACCTATGCGCTCGGCCTCATCATCCGCGAATCCGTGCGCGGCCTGATCGGCGGTTTCTATCTCACCGTGCCCGAGCCGATCGGCGGCTCGATCGACATCGGCGCCATGCACATCTCGGCCTGGCGCTTCACCATCATCGTCATCACGCTGCTGGTGATGGGCGGCTGCTACCTGCTGCTGTCGCGTACGAGTTTTGGTTTGCGCGTCCGCGCCACGCTGGAGAATCCGTCGCTGGCGCGCGCCTCAGGCATCTCAACGCCGCTGATCTACGGCGCCACTTTTGCATTCGGTGCCGCGCTCGCCGGCCTTGCCGGCGCGCTGATCGTGCCGGTGTTCAGCCTGTTCGCCGATCTCGGCCTGCGCTTCCTGATCCAGGGCTTTGTCGCCGTCATGGTCGGCGGGGTCGGCTCATTCATCGGGCCGGTCGCGGGCGCCGGCGTCATCGGCACGCTGAGTGCCGCACTGCCATGGGTGATGGCGCCCGTCGTCGCCGACGTTCTCGTCTTCGTGCTCGCCATTGTCTTCATCAAATTCCGCCCGCAGGGCCTCATCGCTGGAAAAGGGGTTTAGTCACATGTTCGATCGCACTCAGCTCACACGCCGTCGTTTCCTCTCCAATTTCGCCTTCACCACCGGCGCGGTCGCGACCGGCGTCGGCAGCTGGGTGATCCCGGCCGACTGGGCCAACGCGGCGGAAGGCCCGATCAAGGTCGGCATCGCCACCGACCTCACCGGCCCGATCGCCTATGCCGGCAATGCCGATGCCAATGTCGCCAAGATGGTGATCAAGGAGATCAACAATTCCGGCGGCCTGCTCGGCCGTCCGCTCGAGCTCTATATCGAGGACACCGCGTCGAACGAATCCGTTGCGGTGGGCAACGTGCGAAAACTGATCCAGCGCGACAAGGTCGATATGGTGCTCGGCGGCATCACCTCCTCGATGCGCAACGCGATCAAGGACCCGATCGTCGCGCGCGGCAAGACGCTCTACATCTATCCGCAGCTCTACGAAGGCAAGGAGTGCACGCCCTATCTGTTCTGCACCGGCCCGACGCCGGCTCAGCAGTGCGACGAGTTCATTCCCTGGCTGATCAAGAACGGCGGCAAGAAGTTCGCGCTGCCGAGCGCCAACTATGTCTGGCCGCATACGCTCAACGTCTATGCCCGCAAGGTGATCGAAGCGAGCGGCGGCGAGGTCGTGTTCGAGGAGTACTATCCGCTCGACCAGGTCGACTTCTCCTCGACCGTCAACCGCATCATCTCCAACAAGGTCGACGTCGTTTTCAACACCGTCATTCCGCCCGGCGTCGGCCCGTTCTTCAAGCAGCTCTACGAAGCGGGTTTCCTCAAGAACGGCGGGCGTCTGGCCTGCGTCTACTATGACGAGAACACGCTCAACATCAACCAGGCCGCCGAGATCGAGGGTCTTGCGAGCTGCCTCGACTATTTCAAGGTGCTGACCAAGGAGAACCCGTTCGACGCCAAGATTCAGGCGGCTTACGAGAAGGACTTTCCGGGCAACTTCCTGTTCGCCGCCGGCAGCGCCGCGACCGGCACCTATCGCGGCCTGAAGCTGTGGGAAGCCGCCGTCAAGGAAGCCGGCAAGATCGACCGCGAATCCGTTGCTGCCGCGCTCGATCACGCCAAGATCGCCGAAGGTCCCGGGGGACCAGCCGAGATGGTGCCGGGCAAGCGGCACTGCAAGATGAAGATGTACACCGCAGTCGCCAAGGGCGGGAATTACGAGATCGTCGCGCGCAGCAACGGCCTCGTCGATCCCAAGGAATGCTGACGTAGAATGCCGAAAGCGATGGGCGCAGTGAAGCAGGCGGTCCCCGCCGAGATCGGCGGGGAGCAGGGCGTTGCAAGGGCGAGCATTGGAACGGAGGCACAAGCCGCCGCGGGACGAAAAGTCCTGCCGATCGTGGAGGGCGTCGTGCTGGTCGCGGCGCTGCTGGCGCCGCTGGTGCTGCAGGATTATCTCACCGTGTTCGCGACGCGTGTGATCATCCTCGCGCTGTTCGCGCTGTCGTTCGACCTGGTCTGGGGCTATGCCGGCATCATGAGCTTTGGCCAGGCCCTGTTCTTCGGCTCGGCCGGCTATGGGGTCGCGCTGCTCGCGCGCGACCTCGACATCACCAATATCTTCCTGGTGCTGCCCGCCGGCACGCTGATCGGCCTCACCTTCGCGCTCTTGCTCGGCGGCTTCCTGCTGCTGGGCCGGCATCCCTCCAGCGTGATCTTCGTCTCGCTCGGCACGCTCACCGGCTCCTACGCCGCCGATCGCCTCGCGCGCGGATGGTACTATCTCGGCGGCCAGAACGGCATTCCCTCGATCGCGCCGATGTCGCTCGGTGGTTACGAATTCTCGGAAGGACCGCCGTTCTACTATCTCGTGCTCGGCATCCTCGTCGTCGTCTACCTGCTCTGCCGCTTTCTGGTGCGCTCGCAGTTCGGCCTCGCGCTCGCCGGCCTGCGCGAGAACGAGCAGCGCATCGCCTTCTTCGGCTACAAGGCGCAGCACCTCAAAGCGATCATCTTCGCCATCGGCGGCGCCATCGCAGGCCTCGCCGGCAGCCTCTATGCCTTTCACGAAGGTTTCGTCTGGCCCAATATGGTCGGCGTCGTCGTCTCGACGCAGGTCGTGCTCTACGTCCTGTTCGGCGGCTCCGGCACGCTGATCGGCGCCGTCATCGGCACCGTGATCGTCGAGGGCGTCAGCTTCTGGCTCTCGGACAATTACCGCGACATCTGGCCGATCATCCTGGGCTTGCTGCTGCTGCTCGTGATCCTGTTCCGGCCGCTGGGCCTGATCAGCTTCGTGCTCGGCGAGCGCGAGCGGGTCGGCAGCTTTGGTGCCAAGATCAAGGAGAAGCGCAATGCTCCTTGAAGCCGCCGGCATCAAAAAAGTCTTCGGCAAGCTCACCGCGCTCGACGGCGCCGCGCTCACCGTCGGCGAGAACGAGTTTCACGGCCTGATCGGTCCAAACGGCTCCGGCAAGAGCACGCTGATGAAGTGCATCGCCGGCGCCGAGGTGCCGACGCAGGGAAAAGTCTCCTTCGTCAACACCGACATCACCGCCTTCACGCCGACGGAGCGGGCCCGCGCCGGCATGAGCCTGAAATTTCAGATCACCAGCGTGCTGCCAACGCTGACGCTCTACGACAACATTCTGCTCGCGCTGCAGGCGCAGTCCTCGCTGTTCGATCTCGTGTTCTCGCGCACCCGCGGTGCGCTGCACGACCAGGTCATGACCATGCTGACGCAGTTCCGGCTTGCCGATCGCGCCTTCGATGCCGCGGCGGCGCTGTCGCATGGCCAGCAGCAATGGCTGGAGATCGCGATGGCGCTCGCCGGCAAGCCGAAACTTCTGCTGCTCGATGAGCCGACCGGGGGCATGAGCCTGGAGGAGCGCCGCGTCACCGGCGAGCTGCTGCAGCCGATCAAGAAACATTGCTCGCTCGTCATCGTCGAGCATGACCTCGATTTCATCCGCGACATCTGCGATCGCCTGACCGTGCTCGACCAGGGCAAGGTGCTGGCATCGGGCACGGTGTCGGAGATCCAGGCCAACAAATCCGTCCAGGAGATCTATCTGCGCCGTGCCTGAATTTTTGGACATCAAGCATCTCGACGCCGGCTACGGCCGCAGCCAGGTCCTGTTCGACGTCACAATCGGCATCCCCTGGCGCGGCGGCGTCGCCGTGCTCGGGCGCAATGGCGCCGGCAAGACCACGCTGATGAAGACCATCGTCGGCGAGCTGTCGGCGTGGAAGGGCGAGGTCGCCTTCGACGGCCGCGACATCAGCCGCCGCGCCACCCAGGAGCGCGTCCGCGCCGGCATCGGCTATGTGCCGCAGGAGCATTCGGTGTTCGCGCGCCTGTCGGTGCGCGACAATCTCGCGGTCGGCTCGCTCGCGAACAAGGATGCCACCGCCGTCGACCGCGTGCTGACCATCTTCCCCAAGCTCGGCCAGCGCCTCGACCAGCCCGCCGGCACGCTCTCCGGCGGCGAGCGCAAGATGCTCGCCATCGGCCGCGCGATGTTAGGCGATCCAAAGCTATTGTTGCTGGATGAGCCGACCGAAGGCGTCTGGATTGGCGTGATCGAGGAGATCACCGAACGCCTGATCGAGCTCGCCAAGGAGATCGCCGTGATCATCGTCGAGCAGCACCTCGACCTCGCCTTGCGCGTCGCCGACTACGCCTATGTGCTGGACCGCGGACGGATCGCACTGCAGGGAGAGGCCGGCGAGGTGAGGGGCAATCCGGAGCTGATGCGGTATCTGGCGCCGTAGACGTCGCCCCCCGTCGCCTTCAATCCTTCGCAACGTGCACCCACCGGTCCCGTCATCCTGAGGTGCTCGCCGCGCGGTGCAAGGCACCGCGCGGCGAGCCTCGAAGGATGAACGGCCGAGCTGCCAGCCGGGCCGTCGCCCTTCGAGGGCCGCTGAAGAAGCGGCCACCTCAGGGTGACGGTAAGGAGAGGCTTGGCCGTTACCGCTCGTTTGCCTCGTCGCGATCGAACTTGTAGTCAGCAGGCAAGGGAGGCCAGTCGCGTGCTCGCAGATTTTCGATCGCTCGCCGGCGCTGCTCCTCCTTGGTCTTGACTTCGATCGTACCCTCGCGGGCGATGACCACTTCAAGTTCGTCGCCCTCCTTTAGACCAAGCTGCTCTACTAGTGCTTCGGGCAAGCGCACCGCGAGGTCGTCGCCCCATTTTGAAACCCGCATGATCGCCTCCACGATATTCGGCCCGAAGACCCCGGGCGTCAGGACGACGCGACTTTGCCCCACCTGGCTGGGCCTGTCGTATGCCCGCTGATCGCTCATCGGACAACCCGCCCTGCGACCACATCTGGCGCCAGCGCCGCCCACGTCCACCGCAACTCACCCCACGAACCGTGACGATCGCGACCCGCCCCTTCCGGAGGGTTGAGATGGCGCGGAGGATAGAGGTAGGGACAATTTCTAGTTTAGCGGAATGGTCAATTCAATGCAGCTGTTTTAATATTCCTAGCGCATCGAAAGCGAGGCATGAGAATGGCTGAGGAGCGCCCGATTTGGGGCATACATATGAATAGGCGGTTCGGCGCCCGGCCCATCGATGACGGCTTTGTCGCTATTGGGTGGCTCTCGATGGGTGACCTTTCAAAGCTGCCTCCAAAGCGAGAGTCGTACAAGAAAGCAGTGTCTGCGGCGTATCCGACCATCAAGCCGGGAGCCATTCCAGTTGTCGCGGGTACGCTCTTCAAATTCGTCCACGAGATGAAAAGGGGCGATCTGGTCATCTATCCTTCAAAGGAAGACCGGATGGTCAACCTTGGCGTCGTCGAGGGCGACTATCAGTTTTTAGCAGCCGCGGACGAGATGCTGTGCCCCAATCGACGAAAGGTCAGATGGACACATCGGATCGCGCGGCCGACCTTCTCTCAAGGTGCTCTGCATGAGATAGGGTCTGCGGTGACGCTGTTTAGCGTGAAGAACAATGCCGACGAGTTCATGGCTGCGTTCGAGGGGAAACCTTTGCGCAGTGAAGACGTGGATGCAGAAACCGGAGACGCTGCGGCGGCATTTGCGGAGGAGGAAGTCGAAGATTTCGTCCTTAAGCGCCTAAAGTCGGGATTGTCGTTTCGACAATTCGAGTACTTCATTGCACATCTTCTAGAACGTATGGGCTATCACTGTCGGGTAACTCAAGCGACGGGAGATGGCGGTGTAGATATTCTCGCTCACAAAGACGAGCTTGGCTTCAAGGACGTAATCAAAGTTCAATGCAAGCAAACCCTGAACACGATCGGGCAGCCGCAAGTGGCGCAACTGTACGGGCACATACAAGATAACGAGAACGGCCTCTTTGTAACCCTGGGCAACTATTCGGCGCCGGCTTTAGAGTTCGAGCGCGCCAACCAAAATATTCGACTTATGACCGGGGACGAGTTGATTAAGCTGATCTTCGATCATTACGAAGAGTTCGAGCCAAGGTATAGAATGCTGTTGCCGTTGAAGCGGACGTACGTCGTTGCGACGGACGACGATGGACTAAGCGAATAGAGGCGATCGGTCTACGACTCTAAAGAGATCTGCTACTTCATCGCCCCAAAGCGGCTGTCGAACGAGTTCGACTGCACCACCGGCGCGGCTCCCATGATCTGCGTCGCTTCACCCGCGCCATCCGAAACGGACGGCTTTAGCGCGGGACGCGTTGCGGCAAGCCGCGTATCCGGCTTCGGCGGCTCGGCGGGCTTCGCGGCCACGGCGACGGCCGGCTTCGGCGCTTCCTTGGCCGTGTCGCGGCCGGGTACGAACCGGGTCACAGCAGCCTTCAGCCGCGATGCTGCGGTCGGCGGCGTCGCGGAGGTCGTGGCCGGAGCAACCGACGCGGTGGCTTGCGGCGGAGGCGTCGTGGTCGCCGTGGTGTCGGCGGTGCCGAGGCCCATCTTGCGGCCGAGATTGGAGAAGAAGCCGCCGGATTTTTCGGCAGGCTGAGTCGCGGCGACGCGGGTGTTGGCAGCGGGCGCGCTGCTAGCTGTGACCGGCTCTTCCTGCGGCGCAGGCGTGGCCGCGGCCGCGTCGAGATTCGGCTTGGGCGGATTGACGTGGCCAGGGATCGTGCCGGGCGCCTTCGCCATCGCCAGCATCTGCAGCGTATTGCCTTCGGCGCCTTCCGACAGGCCCGTCGAGCCTTCCGGAATCTTCGCCGCAAAAATCTTGTTCATGCCGCCGTCGATGCCGGTGTTCATGCGCGCCACCGGCGTGCCCTTGGCGACCAGCCTCGCGTATTCGGCCTCGTCCTTCGTCTGCTTCTCGCGCACGGCGCTGGTGACGTCCTCGGGGATCACATAGGCCGGACATTTTGCCGAGGCGTCGAACACCGGATCGCGCTTGGCGTCGGCCGGCTTCGTTGCGTCGAAGACGTACTTCTTCTCGCAGAAATCGACCCTCGGCTCCTGCCGCGTCACCTCGAAATGATCATAGCCTTCCTTGATCATCTTCCAGAAGGCCATGTTCGGATTGTTCCGGTGCTTGGCCATGTTCACCGGCGTCATCTTGAACGGATAGGCCTGCAGCTGGAACGCCTTCTGGCCGCCGAAGAAGGATTCGCGGCCGAGGGAATAGATCTCGGCGATCTGCTCGTCCGTCATGGCGTAACACCCGCGCGAAGAACAGTCGCCGTGCACCATCAGCTGCGAGCCGGTGCGGCCCAGCGCCTTGTCGAATGCGTTCGGATAACCCGTGTTGAAGGACAAGTAATAGGCCGACTGCGGATTCATCTGGCCCGGATTGATCGAATAAAATCCTTCCGGCGCCTGGCGGTCGCCTTCGCGCACCTTGGGGCCGAGGTCACCCGACCAGCGGCAGATCGGATAGGTCTTGAGCAGCGCGAACTGGCCGTTGCGGGTCTGCTTCCAGACCTCGAGCTCGGCCTCCTGCTTGAACAGGCGCACCAGGATCGGCGATTGCAGATCCATGTCCTTCTCGACCATCGCGGCGAGCAGCTTCGGCGGCACCGGCTGGTTGGCCTTGGCATTGGTCGCGAGCGAAACCTGGTCGGTGTCGCAGCCGGCCAGCAGAACACCGGCCGTCATCAGCGCAACCGAAGCCAAGAGCGCGCGAGCAAGCGAACGAGAAATCAAGATGGACCCCACACCGTGCCGGGCAGAGAGCGCGAACCCCAATTCATTTGGCGCATGATCCGACCGGAAAACCACCCGCCGTGACGGGCTCGTTCAGACCACGCTCCAGCGCTTATGCCCTGAAGCCATTGATTAAAATTCTAACCTCTGGGTCATGTGGTCGCAACCCGAGCGGGGATCACGAGCCCGTTGGCCCAGTGGCATGGTCAACAGAGACTAAATGGACGCGACTTTGGGCCTTACTTGGGCTTTTCGGCCCAATCCGGACTCAGATCGCCGATTTGGGCAAAAAAAGGGTTAACGCGGGGTTACCCGGGGGCTGCTCGAAAGGTCTCGTAGGGTGGGCAAAGGCGCGAAGCGCCGTGCCCACCATCTACCTACCCGTACGGCTTGGAATGGTGGGCACGCTTCGCTTTGCCCACCCTACGAGACCGGAATCGAGGCGAATCAGCCCAGTTTCCGGCCGATATCGAGGAATTTTTGCCGCCGCTGCTTGCGGATGGCGTCGCCGTCGAGGCCCTGGAGCTCGTCGAAGGCCTTGGCGATGGCATCGCCGGTGGTGGCGATCATGGCGGCGGGGTCGCGATGGGCGCCGCCAACCGGCTCCTTCAGGATTTGATCGATCACCCCGAAGCGGAGCATGTCCTGGGCGGTGATCTTCATGTTGTTGGCCGCTTCCTGCGCCTTGGTGCCGTCGCGCCAGAGGATGGAGGAGGCCGCCTCCGGCGAGATCACGCTGTAGATCGCGTGCTCCAGCATCAAGACCTTGTTGGCGGTGGTGATGGCGATGGCGCCGCCCGACATGCCCTCGCCGGTGATGATGGCAACGTTCGGCACGGTCAGCGCGAGGCACGCATCGGTCGAGCGCGCAATCGCCTCGGCCTGGCCGCGCTCTTCGGCGCCGATGCCGGGATAGGCGCCGGCGGAATCGGCGAGCGACAGCACCGGCAGGCCGAACCGCTCGGCCATCTCCATCAGCCGCACGCATTTGCGATAGCCTTCGGGGCGCGCCATGCCGAAATTGTGCCGGATGCGGCTCTCGGTGGAATCGCCCTTTTCCTGGCCCATGACGCAGATCGGCTCGCCGCGGAAGCGGCCGAAGCCGGCGACCAGTGCCTCGTCCTCGCCGAACTTGCGGTCGCCGGCGAGCGGGGTGAATTCGGTGATCAGGCCCTTGATGAAGTCGTTGAAATGCGGCCGCTGCGGATGCCGCGCGACCAGCGTCTTCTGCCACGGCGTCAGGTTCGTGTAGAGGTCCGCCAGCGCCTGCGCCGCCTTGTCCTCGATCCGGCCGACCTCGTCGCTGATGTCGGTGCCGGTGGCGGCGAGCGCGCGCAATTCGTCGACCTTGGAGTCGAGCTCGGCGACGGGCTTTTCGAAGTCGAGATAGCTGCGCATCTGGTCTTGCATCAACTCAGTATAGGGGGACGGGGCGAGGCGTCGAAGCGGATTTGGAGCCGAGGAAAGAAGTGTAGCGTCTTCAACGAGTTGGCTTGTGTGCTCGTGGCAGCCGGCCAAATCAGTCGTGAGGCCCCGGCTCTTTCTGCGGAGATGTGGCCGAAGTCAAGGCGGTTTCCTTCACCTCTCCCGCTTGCGGGAGAGGTCGGCGCGAAGCGCCGGGTGAGGGTTTTCTCCCCTTGGGGGTTCTTCGTTGTGGAGACACCCTCTCCCCAACCCTCTCCCGCAAGCGGGAGAGGGGGCGCACCTCCCGCGACCTACTTCTCCGCCAGCGGGTGCAGGTCGCGCACCAGGCTCTTCAGCCGCTCCTCGACCACATGGGTGTAGATCTGGGTCGTCGAGATGTCGGTATGGCCGAGCAGGGTCTGCACGATGCGCAAGTCGGCGCCGTTGTGCAGCAGATGGCTGGCGAAGGCATGGCGCAGCACATGCGGGGAGACCAGCCGGGCCTGCAGGCCGGAGGCCACCGCGAGCTCCTTCAAATCGCGGGCGAAATGCTGCCGCGTCAGATGTCCGCTCTCGCCGAAGGAGGGGAACAGCCATTTCGAGGCGGCGAGGCTGTCTTTCTTCTTCTCCGTCTTCGCAGCTTCCGTCGTGCTGAGATAATCCGCCATCGCCTGCCGCGAGGCGTCGTTGAGCGGCACCAGGCGTTCCTTGTTGCCCTTGCCGCGTACCACGATCATGCGCGCGTCGCGCTTGGCCGCCGAGCGCGGCAGCGCCACCAGCTCGGAGACGCGCAGGCCCGTGGCGTAGAGCACTTCGAGCAGGCAATAGAGCCGCAACGCCCGCAGTCGTTTCGACGGTGATACCTCTTCCGCCTCGCTCAATTCCTTGGCGCGGCGGAGCATGCGGTCGACATCGGCGATCGACAGCACCTTCGGCAGGCCGCGGCCGCGCTTCGGGCCGGACAGGATCGCCGCGGGATCGTCACCGCGGATGCGCTCGTTCAGCAGGAAGCGGTAGAGGTGCCGCATCGCCGACAGCCGGCGCGCGACACTGGTGGATTTGAAGCCGCGGGTGTCGAGGTCGGCGAGGTAGTCGCGCAGCGTCTGCGTTTCCGCGTCTGCGAATGTATGGCCGACGCGGCCGAGAAACTCCGAGAAATCGGTGAGGTCGCGGCGATAGGCGTCGAGCGTATTGGGCCCGGCGCCTTGTTCCGCCGCGAGCATGTCGAGGAACAGGCCGGTGAGCCTGCTGTCTGAGGGCTTTGCACGCATGCCCCGGAGCCTAGCTGCTATTTCTTGAGAAACTTATCCGGTGGGATCGTCACGGTCATTTCCCGCGGCTTCGGGTTGACGAAATTCGCCAGCGCGAAGACCACGCCATAGACGATGCCGGCGATCACGGCGACAACCGTCAGGAAGCGGAACAGGCTGGGCATCGTTCTGGGGTCTCTGTAGGGGCTTGGCGGGCAAATTAACCAATGAAATCATCCAACATGTTCGCCGTTTCGTGGCAAGAGTCCACTGGCGAGGCCCCCTTCGGGGTCGTATAGGTGGCCAAAGCGTGCCGCCTTTGGCGGCAGATTGAGCGAGATTTAGAGCTGAGATTTATGTCCGACGCCGCGTTGCCGATTCCCGCTTCGCCTGAGGCCGACATCCTGTCGGCGCTCGGGGCGCGCTCGATCGTGCTCGTCGGCATGATGGGGGTGGGTAAATCCACCATCGGCCGCCGCATGGCTATCAGGCTCAAGCTGCCCTTCGTCGATGCCGACACCGAGATCGAGGCGGCGGCCGGCATGACCATACCGGAGATTTTCGAGCGCCACGGCGAGGTGCATTTCCGCGACGGCGAGGCCCGGGTGATCGCGCGCCTGCTCGAGGGCGGCCCGGTGGTGCTGGCGACCGGCGGCGGCGCCTTCATGCGCGAGGAGACGCGGACCCGCATCGCCGCCAAGGCGATCTCGATCTGGCTCAGGGCGGACCACGACGTCATCATGCGCCGCGTGCGCCGCCGTGCCGACCGCCCGCTGCTCCAGACCGCCGATCCCGAAGGAACCGTGACGCGTCTCCTGACCGAGCGCGAGCCGATCTACGGCAAGGCCGACCTCACCATCGCCTCGCGCGACGTGCCGCATGACAAGATCGTCGAGGAGTGCATCGAGACGCTGCACGCCCATCTTTGCGGCGAACAGTCCGCCCCACCACCTGCCGACGTTGCGAGTGCGATAAGATGACTGCGCCGTTGAAACATTCCGATCCGGTCAATGTCGACGTCGCGCTCGGCGATCGCGCCTATGACATCGTCATCGGCCGCGGGGTGCTGTCTTCGCTCGGCGAGCGCGTCGCCGCCTTGCGCCCCGGCGTGCGCACGGCCATCGTGACCGACCGCACCGTTGCAAAACATTGGCTCGAGCCGACCGAAGCATCCCTCGCAGCTAGCGGCATTCCGACCTCGCGCATCGTCGTCGAGGAAGGCGAGATCTCGAAAACCTATGCGGGGCTGGAAAAGGTCAGCGAGGCCCTGATCGCCGCGAAGATCGAGCGCAACGATCTCGTCATCGCGCTCGGCGGCGGCGTGGTCGGCGATCTCGCCGGCTTTGCCGCGGCGATCCTGCGCCGCGGCGTCGATTTCGTGCAGGTGCCGACCTCGCTGCTGGCGCAGGTCGATTCATCCGTCGGCGGCAAGACCGGCATCAACTCGCCGCAGGGCAAGAATTTGCTCGGCGCCTTCCACCAGCCGGTGCTGGTCATCGCCGACACCGCCGTGCTCGACACGCTGTCGCCGCGCCAGTTGCGCGCCGGCTATGCCGAGGTCGCCAAATACGGCGTGCTCGGCGACGAGGCCTTTTTCAGCTGGCTGGAAAAGAACCATTCCGACATCTTCAAGGGCGGCTCGGGGCGCGAGCACGCGATCGCGACCTCCTGCCGCGCCAAGGCCGGAATCGTCTCACGCGACGAGCGCGAGACCGGCGAGCGCGCGCTGCTCAATCTCGGCCACACCTTCGGCCATGCGCTGGAGGCCGCGACCGGTTTCTCCGACCGCCTGTTCCACGGCGAGGGCGTCGCCATCGGCATGACGCTGGCGGCGCAGTTCTCGGCGAAGCTCGGCATGATCGGCGAGGCCGATGCAGCGCGGGTCGAGCGGCATCTCATTGAGGCGGGCCTGCCGACCCGCCTGCAGGATATCGCGGGATTTGCCCAGGAAGGGCTCGCCGACGCCGACGCGCTGATGGCCCTGATGGCGCAGGACAAGAAGGTCAAGCGCGGCAAACTCACCTTCATCCTGCTGGAGGCCGTGGGCCGCGCGGTGATTGCCAAGGACGTCGAGCCGGCGCCGGTGCGCGACTTCCTGAAGGCGAAATTATCGCAGTGATGGCAGGATCGTCTCGATCTGCCGCCCGAGAGGCGGCGCGGAAGGTCAAGGCGGTCGCGAGGCAAACATGAGTTCGATCTCGATCAATCTGCTGCTTGCGGTCCTCCTGCTCGCCGCCAACGCGTTTTACGTGGCGGCGGAATTTGCTCTCGTGAAGAGCCGCGGCTTTCGCGTTAAGGCGATGGTCGAGCAGAACCGCTTCGGCGCGCGTTTGCTGCAGGCCATGATGGGGAACATCGAATCCTATCTCGCCTGCTGCCAGCTCGGCATCACCATGGCCTCTCTCGGGCTTGGCTGGATCGGTGAGCCGACCGTGTCTGCGCTGCTGAGCCCGATCCTCCGTCCCCTCGGAATGCCGGAGGCGACGCTGCACTTCACCTCGTTCATGGCGGGTTTCCTGGTTTTCTCCTCGCTGCACATCATCATCGGCGAACAGGTGCCGAAGACGCTTGCGATCAGAGAGCCGATGCCGGTCTCGCAGTGGATTGTCTATCCGCTTCATGCCTCCTACCTGGTGTTCTATCCGCTGAGCTGGTGTCTCAACACAGCTTCGAGCGCGATCTTGCGCCTGATCGGAGTCCAGGAGTTTTCGCAGCACGAGATCCTGACCGATTCCGAGATCGAGGGTCTAGTCGAGGAATCCGCCGTGCACGGCAAGATCGAGAGCGGTGAGGCCGAGTACATTCACAACGTCTTCCGCCTCGGCGAGTTGACCGTGTCCGATGTGATGGTTCACCGCACCGCCATGGTGATGATCAACGCCGACCTGCCGCCGGAGGAGTTGGTGCGGGAGGTGCTGGCCACCGAATACACCCGCATTCCGCTGTGGCGCGACAAGTCGGAGAACATCATCGGCATTCTGCACGCCAAGGATCTGTTGCGGGCCATCCGCGCGTCGGAAGGCGATACCTCGCGCATCGACGTCGCCGCCATCATGCTGCCGCCCTGGTTCGTGCCGGAAATGCGGCCGATATCCCAGCAGCTCAAGGCGTTCCGCCGCCGCAAGACCCATTTCGCGCTCGTCGTCGACGAGTATGGCGAGGTTGAAGGCCTCGTGACGCTCGAAGACATTCTGGAGGAGATCGTCGGCGATATCTCCGACGAGCACGACGTGGTAGTCGCCGGCGTGCGTCGCCAGCCCGATGGCTCGGTCGTGGTCGACGGCTCGGTGCCGATCCGCGACCTCAACCGCGCGCTGGACTGGCATCTGCCCGATGAAGAGGCAACCACGGTTGCCGGCCTCGTCATTCACGAGGCGCGCTCGATCCCCGACCGCGGCCAGAGCTTCACCTTCCACGGCTTCCGCTTCCGCGTTCTGCGCCGCGAGCGCAACCGCATCACCGCGCTCCGTATTTCACCGGTGCCGCGCGAGGCCGAGATGGAAGAACCCAGGCCGAGACGGGCCGGGACGTCGTTCTAGTTGTGCTTACATTGCCAACTTGCAGCGTCATTCCGGGGCGCCCGAAGGGCGAACCCGGAATCTCGAGATTCTCAGGGGCGCAATTGCGCCCCATAGTTCGATGCTTTGCATCGCCCCGGAATGACGGAGCTAGCCGCCTTCCCCCGGCGCCTGCGCGTGGATCGCGAGGGCGTGCACGCCGCCGGAAAGTTCCGCGGCCAGCGCCGAATTTATCATGCGATGGCGCTCGACCCGGGTCTTCCCTTTGAAGGCATCAGACACGATATAAACCCGAAAGTGCGTCTCGCCGCTCGGCCGATGGCCGGCGTGGCCCTCATGCAGATGTGACTCGTCGATGACCTCGAGGCTTTCCGGCGTGAAAGCTTCCTGCAACTTGTTGCTGATAGTGTCTTTCATAACCATGAGTGCCATTAAGGCGTACGATCGCGCCCCGTCAATGCCCGGGGTTTCATGCTAAATGCAATGTCAAGACTTGAAGGTTTTTGCATTGCGTAGTCAAAGTCAGCCATGCCGATCGATTCATCAAAGTTCTTCGACTCCATCCGCGTGAAGCCGCGAGGCAAGCAGCCGGAGGTGAAGCCGCGCGACACCGTGGTCAACTGCGAGTGGGCGGGCTGCGCGAACAAGGGCGCGCACCGCGCGCCGAAGGGGCGCGAGAACCAGCGCGAGTACTGGCACTTCTGCCTCGACCATGTGCGCGAGTACAACCAGAACTACAATTTCTTCTCCGGCATGAATGCCGACGCCGTCGCGCGCTACCAGAAGGATGCGCTGACCGGCCACCGCCCGACCTGGAAGATGGGCGCCAACGGCGGCAAGAAGGGTGCGGAAGAGATCGACATGGCGTCCGATCCTTTCAGCATGTTCAGCGAGATCAACGGCCGCGCCAACTGGCGGAAGGGCCCGGACGCCCAGCCCAAGGCCGAGACGCGCAAGGTCATGAATGCCGAGCGCAAGGCGCTCCAGGTCATGGGTCTCGGTCCCGACGCCACGCTCGCCGACGTCAAGAGCAAGTACAAGGCGCTGGTCAAGCAGCACCACCCCGACGCCAACGGCGGCGACCGCTCGACCGAAGACCGCCTGATCGAGATCATCAAGGCGTATAATTATCTGAAGACGGTGGTGCGGGAGGCCTGAGGCCTCGCGTAGCGTTCTCTCGGAGGAGCGGAAGTCGCAGCCACACCCTCGGTGTCGTCCCGGCCTAGTGCGCAATTGCGCACGGGGGGCCAGGACCCATAACCCCAGGGAGTAGTTTGGCGAAGACCCGTAGTGAAGATCTTCCTGCGGTACCAGCACCTACATTCAACGATAGATCACGCGGTATGGGTCCCGGCTTTCGCCTGGCGAAAGCCAGGACCCATTACCCCAGGGAGGGGTTTGGCGAAGGCTGGTTGTTCGGGATTAGCACCATTCGCAATCGATAGATCACGCGGTATGGGTCCTGGCTTTCGCCAGGACGACGGCGGAATATCAGGCGCGCTCTGCGTGCCCCTCACCTTCCCCCTACTTCCGCATCCGCGCCTTGGCGCCGGCGACGATCTGCATGGCGACGCCGGCGGTCCAGCCGAACAGGACGAGCCAGGTCCAGACCATGTGCGGGTCGAGGCGGAGCACGATGACGGCGACGGAGGCGAGCGCGGTGAGCGTGGCGCAGAGCGTGCCGGCCGAGCTCAAAAATTCCGCGGCGTCGATGGCGCTGTGCGCGTCGTCGAAGGGCATCTGCGGTGTGTCGATGCCGAGATAGAAGCCGACCGCACCGAGCGCCATCATCAGCATCAGGAACCCCTGCGTGGTCAGCGGTGCGATCGCCGATCCGACATAGGCGCCGACGAACAGCCCGCACGCAGCCCCCGCCATCGCGAGGCCCACGCGCTCGAACACGTGGGCAGCTTTACGAACACCAAACCGCATGGGCAGCCTCCGTGAGGCGTTGATTGCGCAGAGGGTAGGCCAGTTTCGGGGGGCGTGGAAGCTGAAGAGGTTTACGGATGCGTGAGGGGTAACTCTTACGGGGGCGCGACGAGCTTCGCTCGCGCATGAGATTCTCGCCGCACCTGTACCCCCTCACCCGGATTGCGCTTGCGCGCAATCCGACCTCTCCCCGCAAGCGGGGAAAGGTGAAGAGAGTCACCGCGCCCCGAACGTGGTCTTGCCGAACAGCGCCTTCTGCGTCGAGGGCTGCGAGCGCCAGTATTGCGGCGGGGCCTCGACTTCGCCGCCGAGCTCGGCGGCGGCGTGCCAGGCCCAGCGGGGGTCGTAGAGCATGCCGCGGGCGAGCGCGACCATGTCGGCCTTGCCGGATGCTACGATCTCCTCGGCGTGCTTTGCCTCGGAGATCAGGCCGACGGCGATGGTCGTCACTCCCGTCTCGCGGCGGATCGCTTCCGCGAACTGCACCTGATAGCCGGGGCCGAGCGGAATCTTCTGCAGCGGCGAGACGCCGCCGGATGAGGCGTCGATCCAGTCGATGCCGCGCGCCTTCAGCGCTTTGGCGAATTCGATGGTCTGCGCCAGATCCCAGCCGCCCTCGACCCAGTCGGTCGACGACACCCGCATGCCCACGGGCTTGTCGTGCGGGAACACGGCGCGCACGGCGTCGTAGATTTCGAGCGGAAAGCGCATGCGGTTTTCGAGCGAGCCGCCATACTCATCGGTGCGCCGGTTCGAGATTGGCGACAGGAACTGATGCATGAGATAGCCGTGCGCGCCGTGCAGCTCGATGGCATCGATGCCGAGGCGGTCGGCGCGCCTGGCGCAGTCGACGAAGGCATCGCGGATGCGTTTCAGGCCCGCACTATCCAGCGCGAGCGGGGCGGCCTCACCCTCCTTGTGCGGCAGCGCCGAGGGCGCCACCGTCTGCCAGCCGCCTGCGCTCGCCGGAATCAGCTGGCCGCCGTCCCAGGGCCGCGCGCTACTGGCTTTGCGCCCGGCATGGGCGAGCTGCATGCCGATCGCGGTGGAGGAATGCTTGCGCACCGAGGTGAGGATCTGCTTCAGCGCGGCCTCGCAGGCATCGCTGTAGAGCCCGAGGCAGCCCGGCGTGATGCGGCCGATCGCCTCGACATGGGTCGCCTCGATGCAGAACATCGACGCGCCCGACAGGCTGAGATTGTTGATGTGGGTGAAGTGCCAGTCGGTGGCGACGCCGTCGTCGGCCGAATACTGGCACATCGGCGACACCACGACGCGGTTCTTCAACGTCAGGCCGCGCAGCTTGATCGGGGAAAACAGGGCGCTCATGCGGGGAGTTCCAGAGGATGGGGGATGAAAGCGATTGCATGAAGTCTAGTCGCGGAAGCGCGAATTGCCAGTTGCGCAGGCGGCATACCCGCCCGCACGCCGTGCATTTGCGCAAATGTCCCGGTCGCAGGCCGGCCCGCTACCGCTCGAAAACCCCGAGCCTGAGCTTGCCGACGCGGTTGCGATCCCCGCGCCCGAGCGTGACGGTGGCGTGGGCGGCGAACTCGATCGTATAGCGGCCGTCCTCCATCTTGGTCAGGCTGCCGAGCTCGCCGAGCCTGTCGGCAAGCGCCTTGTCGTCCTCGACGAACAGACGGTAGTCGTTGAAATCGTAGCGGCGCGGTCCCCGCCACTTCACGGTTGGAAAATAGGTGCGCATGTCGCCGTCGGTCTTGACCACGACGGTACGGCCCGCCGCCTTGCGAAACAGGTCCGGCGTCTCGATCAGCCGCGCGCGATGACCCTCGATCGCATAGATGTTCAGCGTCATGATGTGACGCTCGGTGCGGAAGGAGACCGCGACATAGCGCGAGTCGGGCGACCACTCCGCGTAATAGGCATCGGAGGCGGTGTCGAGATTGTTCTCGTGGCTGATGTTGTCGAGCACGGCCAGCCGGCGATGCTTCGGCTCCGCCATCAGATAGGCGTGAAATCTGTCATGTGCGCCGTCGCCCTCGCCATGGACGGCGATGGCGAGCCGCTTGTTCGGCGCCCAGCCGCCCGTGATGATGCCGTACTCGCCCTTGGCATAGGTGTGCTCGGCCGTGGCGTGCGCCTCGGGCAGTGCTGCAAGCATGACGAAGAGTGCGGCAACGATGGCGCGGAGGAGTTGCATGACGGTTTGTCGCGGCATAATGCGCGGACGTTCACTTCATCGTCGTCCTGGCCTAGTGCGCGATTGCGCACGGGAGCCAGGACCCATTACCCCAGGGAGGAGTTTGACGAAGACTCGTCGTTGGTACTTCAACCGGCCACACTCGATAGATCACGCGGTATGGGTCCCGGCTTTCGCCAGGACGATGGCGGAGAACTACTCCACCAGCGTGAACTGCAGCAGCAGGGTGCGCTGGAGCATGGAGAAATTGTCGTCGGAGACGAGGGTCAGCACGGTCTCTCCCTCCGCGGTGACATGGGCGTCGATGCCTTCCATGTTGTCGATCTCCTGGCCGAGATCGGCCTTGAACAGCGCGGGGCCGTCGACCAGCGCGCCCGGCACGATGGATTTCAGGGGGATCGAGCGGATGCGGATGTCGACGCCGGTGAACCAGGAGAATTTGCGTTCGAGGATCAGGAGCTCGCCGGAGGGCAACAGCACCGCATCGCTGATGTCGAATTTCTCGGTGCGGCGGACGCTGAACTGGCCGGGCGTGGGGCCGCCGATCAGGAATGCGACTAGGTTGCCGTCGGCGTCGAGCCCGCGCTCGGAGAACGCGATCAGGCTGCCGGCGAGAGGCTGGCCCTTCGGGACCAGGACCAGCGCCTCCAGCCCCTTGTTGTGCGGCAGCTTGCGCAAGCCCGGCGGCACCGGGATCGGCTCGCCGCGGGCGCGGACGCCGCCTTTGGCGAAATCGTAGCGCAGGATCTGGTTGACGCGCTCGAGCCCGACATAGACTAGATTGCCGTCGCGCGTCAGCGATTCCGAATCCCACCACATGCGCTTTTCGGTGATCGGCCGCCCCTCAGCGCCCAGCAGCGGCGCGGCCTCGACATCGTCGAGCCCGGCCATCTTGCCGCCGGAGTAACGGATGCGGCCGGTGAACCAGCCGCCCTGGTCGGAGATCGCGAGGAAGCGCTCGCCCTTGGCATCGAGCCGGATGCCGGACAGGCCGCCGAAGCCGCGAAAGGGCGAGGTCAGCACCAGGCCGCTGCGATATTCCAGCGAGCCGAAGCGCGTGCGCGAGCGGTCGCGCGGCTCGAAATTCGGGATGGGGCGCGCGTTGACCTCGAGGCTGGCAGGCGCGGCAACGGCATGCTCGACCTGGAGCGGGCGCGGCGGCGGCTCGCTCGTGGCTTGCGCCTGCGCGAGGCGCGAAAATGCAAGAGTGGAAAATCCCGCCGCCGCGTGGCCAAGAAAGCTGCGGCGGGATGGATGCGTGCTCACGAATGCAGTTTGCGTCGCGGGCGACCGGCCGGCTGGGTTGGTGCGGTGTTGGTCTCGCTGAACAGTTCAGCGAGCTTCTCGGTGATGGCGCCGCCGAGTTCTTCCGCGTCCACGATCGTCACCGCGCGGCGATAATAGCGCGTGACGTCGTGGCCGATGCCGATCGCGATCAGCTCGACCGGCGAGCGGGTCTCGATCTCCTCGATGATGTGGCGCAGGTGCCGCTCGAGATAGTTGCCGGGATTGACCGACAGCGTGGAATCGTCGACCGGCGCGCCGTCCGAGATCATCATCAGGATCTTGCGCTGCTCGGGCCGGCCGAGCAGGCGCTTGTGCGCCCAGTCCAGCGCCTCGCCGTCGATGTTCTCCTTCAGCAGCCCCTCGCGCATCATCAGGCCGAGATTCTTGCGCGCCCGGCGCCAGGGGGCGTCGGCGGATTTGTAGATGATGTGGCGGAGATCATTGAGACGGCCGGGATTGGCCGGCTTGCCGGCGGCAAGCCACGCCTCACGCGATTGCCCGCCCTTCCAGGCGCGCGTGGTGAAGCCCAAAATCTCGACCTTGACGCCGCAACGCTCCAGCGTGCGCGCGAGAATGTCGGCGCAGGTCGCGGCGACCGTGATCGGGCGTCCGCGCATCGAGCCGGAATTGTCGAGCAGCAGAGTCACCACGGTGTCGCGGAACGTCGCCTCCTTCTCGTGCATGAAGGAGAGCGGGTGATAGGGATCGGTGACGACGCGCGACAGGCGCGCGGGATCGAGAATGCCCTCTTCGAGATCGAACTCCCAGGCGCGGTTCTGCTGCGCCATCAGGCGGCGCTGCAGCCGGTTGGCGAGACGGGCGACGATGCCCTGCAGATGCGCGAGCTGCTTGTCGAGATAGGCGCGCAGGCGCTCCAGCTCGTCATGGTCGCAGAGATCCTCGGCGGCGATGACCTCGTCGAACTTGGGCGCGAAGGCGTGATATTCCGGACCGCGCGGCTCGTTCCTGCCATGTGCGTTCGGACGCGTCGCCTCGCCCGGCGTCTCATCGTCGCCGAGCTCGCCGTCGTCGAAGGTGTCGGAGGTCGAGGCCTGCGCGCTTTCCATCGCGCTCTCGCTCATCTCCTCGGATGATGCCTGCGCCTGGTCGGCGCTCATCTCCTGCGCGGCATCGGAATCGGGCGAGCCTTCGGCACCGGACTGATCGTTGTCGCCGTCCTGGTTCTCGTCGTTGTCCTCATTGTCCTCGCTGTCGGCGTTGCGCTCATCGCCGAGCTCGAGCGCCGACAACAGATCATGCACGGCGTCGCCGAACCTGGCCTGGTCCTCGACCACGCCGTCGAGCCGGTCGAGCCGCCTGCCGATCTTGTCTTCGAGGATGGGACGCCAGAGATCGACCATCTTCTTCGCGGCCGTCGGCGGTGCCATGCCGGTGAGGCGCTCGCGCACCAGCATCGCCAGCGCATCGGCCAGCGGCGCATCGGCGCGGTCGGTGATCTCGTCGAACTTGCCGCGATGGAAATGGTCGTCGAGCATCGCGGTGAGGTTCTTGGCAACGCCCGCCATGCGGCGCGCGCCGATCGCCTCGACCCGAGCCTGCTCCACCGCCTCGAACACGCCGCGTGCCTGCGGATTGCCGGGCATCAGCTTGCGGTGAACCTTGGGATCGTGACATGCGATCTTGAGCGCGATGGAATCGGCGTGGCCGCGCACGATGGCGGCGTCACGCTTGGTCATCTTGCGTGCCGGCTCCGGCAGCCGCGCCTTGCCCGGCGCAAGGCCCGGGCGCTCGGCGGCGAAGGAGACGTCGAGCTCGGGCGACTTGGCGATCGCCTTGAGGCAGGAGGCGACCGAGCGCTTGAACGGCTCGGTCGGCGCTTCCTTGCTGCTGCGGAATTTGGAATTGGATGATGATGTGCTCATAGCGACTTCGTAAACGAATGGCGCGTCACGCCGCCGGGATAGCCGTCGATGGTGCCGAATTCCTCGTACCCTTGGGAACGATAGAAGCCCGGCGCCTGGAAACTCATCGTGTCGACATGGGCCCGGATCGCGCCGAGCCGTCTTGCCTCGTCCTCGATCGCCGCGATCAGCTTCGAGCCATGACCCTTGCCGCGCTGCTTCTGGTCGATCCAGAAATACTGGATGAACAGAACCGTGGACCAGAGGCGCCCGACGATGCCGCCGACGATCTTGCGGCCGTCCTTCAGCGAAACCGCGATGCTCTTGACCTTCTGCTTTCCAAACTGCTCGTCGTTGTAGGCGCCGAGCCCGGCGAGCACAGCCTTCTTGGTAGTACCAATGGTGCGCTCGACGGTGATGGTTGGCATGGCCTAGCTGAGCGCCACGTTGACTGCCGATTCCGGCAGCTCCGCGTTGAAGCAGCGCTGGTAGAACTCGGCGACCAGGGGACGCTCGAGCTCGTCGCACTTGTTGAGGAAGGTGACGCGGAACGCGAAGCCGATATCGCCGAAGATGTCGGAGTTTTCCGCCCAGGTGATCACCGTGCGCGGGCTCATCACCGTCGACAGATCACCATTGGCGAAGGCGTTACGGGTGAGATCGGCAAGGCGGACCATCTTGTTGACGATGTCGCGGCCTTCCTGGGTGCGATAGTGCTTGGCCTTGGCCAGCACGATCTCCACTTCCTCGTCATGGCTGAGGTAGTTCAGCGTTGTGACGATCGACCAGCGGTCCATCTGGCCCTGGTTGATCTGCTGGGTGCCGTGGTAGAGGCCGGAGGTGTCACCGAGGCCGACCGTGTTGGCGGTCGCGAACAGGCGGAACGCCGGGTGCGGCTTGATCACCTTGTTCTGGTCGAGCAGCGTCAGGCGTCCCGAGACTTCCAGCACGCGCTGGATCACGAACATCACGTCCGGGCGGCCGGCGTCGTATTCGTCGAACACCAGCGCGACGTTGTTCTGCAGCGCCCAGGGCAAAATGCCGTCGCGGAATTCGGTGACCTGCTTGCCGTCGCGGACCACGATGGAGTCCTTGCCGACGAGGTCGATACGGCTGATGTGGCTGTCGAGGTTGACGCGCACGCAGGGCCAGTTCAGGCGGGCGGCGACCTGCTCGATATGGGTGGATTTGCCGGTGCCGTGATAGCCGGTCACCATCACGCGGCGGTTGCGGGCGAAGCCGGCGAGAATGGCGAGCGTGGTGGCGCGGTCGAAGCGATAGTCGGAATCGACTTCGGGCACGTGAGGATCGACTTCGGAATAGGCCGGGACTTCGAGATCGCTGTCGATCCCGAACACCTGGCGGACCGACACTTTCATGTCGGGCTGACCGGAAACTTCCTCAACTTTGGACAGGGCGGCGGTCGTCATCAATCCTCCGAGGTCCCGGGCGATCCCGAGACCAGTTATTGCACGTTGGCTGCGGCTGGGTGCGGCTGCGAACCTATCAGAGACAACGTGCCGGCAGAAGCCCGCCCCTCAATCAAAGTTCCGTTGTCTTTTCATTTAGATAGGTGAGAAACGCAGTTTTTGGAGGGCTGCCTTGCGAATCACGCTCGAATTTCGGGCGGGGTAACGGGGCTGCCCACGCGAATGGCACTTTCGCCGCCTCTGCCTACTTATGTAGGGTCCGAACCGAAAAGCCCCAGCCCGCCATAGAGACGACGTGACGTCCTTCCTCGATCCCCTCATCGCCTTCGTCTCGGCCCATGCATGGCTGGCCTATCTGACCCTGTTCCTGGCGGCGCTGCTGGAAGCCGTGCCGGTGGTGGGGTCGGTGATCCCCGGCTCGACCATCATCCTGGCGCTGAGCGCCCTGGTTCCGGGCGGCGAGCTGAAACTGCCATGGGTGCTGCTGGCGGCCGCCCTCGGCGCGATGCTCGGCGACGGCTCGGCCTACTGGATCGGGCACCGGCGGCAGCGCGAGATCCTCAACACCTGGCCGCTGACCAACTATCCCCGCGTGGTCGCCGAGAGCGAGAGCTTCTTCCACCGCTTCGGCACCTGGGCCGTGTTCTTCGCCCGCTTCGTGCCGCCGATCCGCGCCTTCGTGCCCGTGACCGCCGGCGCGCTGGGGATGCCGCCGGCAAGATTCTATACGGTGAACATCCCGGCGATCCTGGTCTGGGCGCCGGCCCATGTGCTGCCGGGCGTGCTGGCGGTGTCGGCGCTGCACGAATATGCCGGGCTGCATCATCATGAGCATGTCGGCAAGCATATCTGGATGCTGACCGTGGTCGGGGTTGCGATCATGGGGGGCGTGGCGGTCTGGATCTATCGCCGGCGGAATGGCGGCGGTGCCGCGGCGGCCAAGCCGCGGGGTTAGAGCCCCTCCTCGCGTCGTCCTGGCGAAAGCCAGGACCCATTACCCCAGGCAGTGGTTTGGCGAAGACTCGTCACTCGGCACTCCCACCGTCCGCGACCGATAGACCTCGCGGTATGGGTCCTGGCTTTCGCCGGGCTTTCGCCAGGACGACGATTGAGTGTGTGGTAGCGCTTCGGCCGACCACAGGGGACCTCTAAAACACCACGCCCACCCGCGTGCCGCGCTTCCACGCGATGCGGCAGCGCTTCTTGGTGTTGACGTGCAGCAGCTCGAATCTATCGGGGATCTGCACCTGGCCGCCGAGATCGACGCAGGCGCCGCCTGGCGAATAGTCGATCAGCGTGCAGGGGATCACCGGCGCGCGCGGGTCGGTGATGATCTTGGCCTGGCGGGACACCAGGCCTGCGGGTTTCACGCGGGCATATTTACGCGGATGCATTGGCACATCTCCTCCAACTCCGCTGTCGGCATGATCCGGAAAAGTGTGAAGCGGTTTTCCGAAAGATCATGCCGAACCAAAAAGGCTCGCGGCGGGCTCTGTGCAGGATGATGCGAAAGAGTTGATGCGATCCGACTAAGGTCTGCGGGAGAATTTTAATGAAAAGTAGCGGGGACTGGAGAAAGCGGCGGTAGCGGGGTGCGGAAAGCGCCGCCTCAATCTCCGCCGTCGTCCTGGCGAAAGCCAGTACCCATTACCCCAGGGAGGAGTTTGGCGAAGACTTTCCGTTCGGTACATCTGCCTTCCGCAATCGAGAGATCACGCGGTATGGGTCCTGGCTTTCGCCAGGACGACGACTGAAAGTGTTGCGCGAGCCTCCCACCACAACCGTGATTGCGAGCCCACCGCCCCACCTCACCCCGTCACCCCCTCATCCACCCCAGCTCCCGCCGCCACATCCACCCCCGGCGGCACCGGCATCGGCACGGTCACGTAAGCCTTCGGCATGTTCACCGGCCGGTAGTCCGGCTCCACCGCCATCCGCTTCAGCACGCTCTCATGCACATGCGCGCCTTCGGGGATGACGCGCGGCTCGCAGTCGGGGATGTAGAAGCCGAAATAGACCTTCCTGTCAGGCCATTCCTTGTACTTCGCGCTCTTCGGCAAGTATTCCAGCAGCCGCCAGGCGGCATTCATCGAATTGTGCAGTTCGCCCGTCTTCCCCGTATAGGCCGGCTCCACGTATCTAAACGGCGAGTTCTTGCGCTGGACGCCCCAGGCGAGCTGGTTCACGGTGCGCGGGTTGAAGTTCAGCCCGGCCTTCCCGGCCTCCTCGATCATCCAGATCAGCGGATATTTGGACTCGCCGCTCTCCGCCTCCGCATAGCCGCCGCCGACGTCGCAATGCACGCCGGCGAACCACACCTGCAGAATGTCCTGCGGCACCTTCTTCTCGTCGGGCACGTAGCGGTTGCTCCAATAGTCCTGCGGCTCCCGGTACTGTTTCAGGCGGAACATGCAGCGCCGCTCGTCGATCGCGATCGCCTGCCGGAAGATCTTGACGCTTGGATTGCGCAGCGTGAAGGCAAGCTCCTCCAGGCTGAACAGAAAGAAGAAATTGTCGCGCCGCGGCACGATCACGCTCGCCACCGTGTCCCAGACGCCGATGAAGTGGATGGTCGGCCAGCGCGTCGAGGTGATGCGCGCGAACTGGGCGGCGAGGTCGAACACGTCCTTCGGCAGCGGCCCGCTCTCGTCGGTCGCGATGTCCTTGAGGTCCTCGACGTCGTTGCCGCGCCCGGTGCCGGAATATTGCTTGTAGGCGACGAGGCCGCTTCCGGCGAGGTTCGCCTGCTCCGGCGAGATCAGGCCGATCTTGTGGATCAGCCCCGCCAGCACGCGAACCGTGTAAGCACCGCGCGAAAAACCGAACAGATAGATCTTGTCGCCCGGCGCATAATGCTCGATCAGGAAGCAATAGGCACTGAGCACGTTGTCATCGAGCCCGTAGCCGGTGGCGAGCCCCAGCACCAGGTTGATGTTGGCCTTCCAGCGGTGCCACGTCGTCGGCTCCGTCACCGTGCCGACCCCGGGATCGTAGAACACCAGCTGCCGCGGCTGCGTCTTGTCCGTCTTGCGCAGGCAACGATAGAGCTTCAGGACGTTGGAGATGTTCTCCGAGATCTCGTTGCCGGTCCCGTCACAGCAGATGACGAGGTTTTTCGGCTCTAGCTTGCGGTCGGTGTCGCGCGCGTGCTCCACGGGATGTGCCTCCGGGTGATGCTACCGGGGCGAGTATAGCGGAAAAGCGCGACGGAGAAGAGACGATGGTGGTTGCCGGGACGACGGTGCGCTCCCTCGCCCCGCTCTTCGCGGGGAGAGGGTTGGGGTGAGGGGCCGCCTCCACAAAAACGGTGGCAGAGTGACTCGCGGAGAGTCCCCCTCACCCGGAATTTGCTGCGCAAATCCCGGCCTCTCCCCGCACACGGGGAGAGGCGAAAGAAACCGCTACTTCTTCTTCGCCGGCCCGAAATCCGGCTGCCAGGCCGCCTCCTTGCGGCTTGGTGCCGCGGCGATCACCTTGGCTTTGTCCTTCTTCGGTTTCTTGGCTTCGCGATTGCTGCGTTGCTGTCCCTTGGCCATGACGTCCGTCTCCTGTGGAGGTTCGAATTCGTCCAGTTGCGCGGCGGGCGCGCAAATGACCTTCAGTCACCGGTCGATGTCGTTGAACGCGCGGTGGTGCGACAGCGTACGCCTGCGCCACGCCGATAGCGAGCCATAAAGCCGACGCGCGCGCGGATGCCGCGGCAGAAAGCGTTGGCTATTGCCGATCAATGAGCGCATGCTTTGCGCCAGCGGGCGTCGGTTTGGGCCACACTTCGCGAAAGGCAGGCCTGCATGACCATCTGCTCAAGGCGTGAAACCATCACCGCGGATGCGCAGGCGTCCGACGCGAGCGCCCGCCAATGACTGACAAGCCCGTCGACCTCGACAAGCACCGCGGCATGGCCGCCCAGAAGGCGACCGACCTGCGCCGCGTGCTGGCCGAGGTCGAAAGCCACGTCCGGGAGCTGCGCGAGCGCGAGGCCGATCTCGAGAACCGCCTGATGACGGTGCCCGCCGCCTCCTGGTCCGAAGCCGCGGTGAAGGCGCGCTATCTGCTCAACCTCTATGCCGCCAGCCTCCCCGTCGAGGACACCCGCCACCGCGCGCTGGTGTCGGCGCTGTTCGACGATTTCGCAAGGCTTGGCGGGGAGGGCTGAAGGCCGGCAGCAAGCCGCTTGCGGCAACGATGGTGAGCGCATGGAAAACAGCCGTCGTCCTGGCGAAAGCCAGGACCCATAACCACGAAAGTGAGTTGTTACGGAGACATGCGCCACAGCGCGCTTCGACAACATTGACCGGGGTAATGGGTCCTGGCTCCCGTGCGCAATTGCGCACCAGGCCAGGACGACGTGTGGGGGTGTGTTCGCGCGCCTCAAGCGGCCATCGCACCAAGGAGCCCGTCATGTCACTCACCAGCGGCCGCTACATCGGCCTCGAATACGACCGGATGATCGTTCTGTTCTCCATGCAGGACGGGTCGCGGGAGATTGGTTGCGCGATCTCGACCTCGGCGATGGACGACCTCGAACGCGGCCCGAAGGTCGCTCCCGAGCATCGCGAAGCCCAGTTCACCCGCCTGCGCGACCGCATCGAAGCCTGCGCCGCCAGCAAATACCGCGCCTGCGAGTTCGAAGGCACCCCGCCCGGCATCGTGCTGCGGAGCATCGATTTTCGAGGGTAGGGGAGGGCCTTACCGCGACCGTCTCATCGCCAAAGCGCGTAGCCGGCACCCAGCCCCATAGGCAGCGTCTGTTGACATTAACCGTCTGTTAACCATGCGGTTGCCTAATGTTGACGATGGGGGGATCACCATGTCGGCCCATGTGACGCGACCGAGGTTGATGCCAGTTTCGGCCGATCCGGCCATCCGGTCGGTGGCGAGGCTGGCGGTTCGCGCCAGGGCCGTCCTACAGGGCAACGCGCCTGTCCTACGGAGCAAAGCCATGTTCGGAAAGGACGACTTAGTGGACAATCTCAGCCGCGATCTCGATCGCGCGCGCGGAAGACGAGATGCGCTCGCATCCGAAGCCACGACCCTGGCGGCCCAGATCGCCGAAATTGAAGCCCGTCTTTCGGAGGAAAAGAAAAGGCGGGAGCGTGAGCGCGTCTTGAGCGAGGTCGAAGCGATCAAGACGCGAATCAAGCAAGCCGCCGGCGCGTTTGCGCCTGTCGTCGATGGTCTCTCGAGGGCGGTCGAGCAGGCTGCGGCGGTTGAGAGCTGGCCCCGCAAATTCGGACAGTAGCTTGAGTGGATTTTCTGCCTGACAGCGGCGAGGATTCTTGCTGCGAATCAGGAGCGAAGATGACGAAGAAGAGCCGCCGGACGCATTCTCCGGCATTCAAGGCGAAGGTTGCTTTGGCTGCGGTCAAAGGAGACAAGACACTGGCGGAGCTGGCGCAACTGTTTGATGTTCATCCGAACCAGATCACGATCTGGAAAAACCAGCTCCTGGAAGGCGCCGCCGGCGTGTTTGGGCATGACAAGACATCGGCCGAGACGCCGGTCGATTTGAAGGCGTTGCATGCCAAGATCGGCGAGCTGGCGTTGGAAAACGATTTTTTGTCCGGCGCGCTCACCAAGGCGGGCCTGCTGAGCGCAAAGCGATGATCGACCGCGGTCATGATCTTTCTATCGTGCGCCAGGCGAAGGTCCTGAAGCTGGCTCGCAGCACGGTCTACTATGAACCTCGGCCAGTTTCGGCCGAGGACCTTGCCTTGATGCGTCGGCTCGATGAGCTGCATCTCGATTATCCCTTCGCGGGAGCGCGTATGCTGCGATCGTTGCTGCGGCGGGAGGGGGTATACGCCGGTCGCCGCCACATCGCGACGCTGATGAAGCGCATGGGGATCGAGGCGGTCTATCGTCGCCCGAACACGAGCAAGCCGGCTCCGGGTCACAAGATCTACCCGTACCTGTTGCGCGGATTGAAGATCGAGCGGCCCGACCATGCGTGGGCAATGGACATCACCTACATTCCGATGCGGCGTGGCTTCGTCTATCTCGCGGCGGTCGTCGATGTGTTCAGCCGACGGGTCCTGGCCCATCGCGTCTCGATCACAATGGAGGCGGCCTTCTGCGTCGAAGCGGTCCAGGAGGCGTTGGCGAAGCACGGCAGGCCCGCGATTTTCAACACGGACCAGGGCAGCCAGTTCACCAGCCTCGAGTTCACCGATGTGCTGCTGGACGCGAAGATCGCCATCAGCATGGATGGCAAGGGCGCCTGGCGCGACAACGTGTTTGTCGAGCGGCTCTGGCGCACGGTCAAATACGAAGAAGTTTATCTCCGCGCCTACGACAGCGTGTCCGAGGCGCGAGCGTCAATTGCCAAGTATCTGGCCTTCTACAATCAGGGACGCCCTCACTCGAGCCTTGACGGGCGCACGCCCGACGAGGCTTACTTCGGCACGCAAGCTATGGTGATGGCCGCATGACCGTCGCCGACGATTTTGTCGTCGCTCTGGTCGGGCTACGCCCTCCCGACGCAACGACAAAATCGTAAAGCCCCGCGTTCAGCATAACCCGGCAGGAATCCACTTAAATCCAGCGGGGCGCTGTCCAAACAACCGGGGCCAGCTCTGTTGTGCCCGAGGCGCGCGAGCTCAATAGTTTCCTGGTGTCGGTGGCGACCGAGATCGACAGCGTGCTCGATCCCCTGCTCCGCGAACTGGATCAGCGCGCGGATGCGGTGCGAACCGGACAGGCAGCGCTGGACCTGCCGAGTTCGGCCATTGAAGCGCCGCCCGTCGAGCTGCCAAAGGACACCAACGAGCGCCTGCTTCGTTTTCCGGCGTGGCTGTCCCGCGACAGGGAGACGGACAAGAAGGACACCGCCGAGAGCCCGCGCAGCACGGCGGCTTGAAGCATCGGCGCAGATGGCTTCTTGGTGACGGCCAGAGCAAGCGCCTCGTCCTTCGAGACGACCGCTTCCAGCGGTCTCCTCAGGATGAGGCTAAGCAGCATTGGCTCCGTTGAAATTGCCGCCGCGCACTCCGCCCTCATCCTGAGGGCCCGCCATCGGCGGGCGTCTCGAAGGATGGGCTGCGGGCGATCTATCCGCCTCGCTTCTTCATATGCGATAGCCCTGCCCGCAAGCGGGAGAGGGAGCGCACCTGCTTCGCCACCGTTCAGTTGGCGGCGCGGCGCAGGAAGGCCGGGATATCGAGAGCGGCCTCGTCGGGCAGATTGCGCGCGGGGGCGCGGCCGTAAGGATCGAGCGGCTGAAGCGCCGCCTGCGGCGCATAGTCCAGACCCGGCCTTGCCGGTGGCCCCACGGGGTGGTGCGGCTGCGGGCGGAGCGGCGGGCTTCCCGCTTGCGGAAGGGGGGCACTGCGCTCGATGCGATCGGCGATGCGACGGCCGTCGTTGCGCAGCCTGCCGGCGAGCTGCGTGAGGGCGGTTTCCACCGGCAGCGCCTGCTGCGCCGGATCGAGATTATCGATCCCGGTCGCCACCACCGAGACGCGGACGATGCCTTCGAGGCTTTCGTCAAACGACGCGCCGACGATGATGTTGGCGTCCGGGTCGGCCTCGTCGCGAATGCGCGTCGCGGCTTCGTCGACCTCGTACAGCATCAGATCCTTGCCGCCGGTGATGGAGATGATGAGGCCGCTGGCACGCTTGATCGAAGGATTCTCGATCAGCGGATTGGAGATCGCGGCCACGGCGGCGGCGAGCACGCGCTTCTCGCCGGAAGCCTCGCCCCGTCCCATCATGGCCTTGCCCTTCTCCTTCATGACGGAGAGGACGTCGGCAAAATCGAGATTGATCAGGCCTTCCTTGACGATGAGGTCGCTGATGCAGGCCACGCCCGAATAAAGCACCTGGTCGGCAAGGGCGAAGGCATCGGCGAACGTGGTCTTCTCGCTGGCCACCCGGAACAGGTTCTGGTTCGGGATGATCAAGAGGGTGTCGACCGTCTTCAGCAGCTCCTCGATGCCGGCTTCGGCAAAGCGCATGCGGCGCTGGCCCTCGAAGTAGAACGGCTTGGTGACCACGCCGATGGTGAGAATGCCGAGCTCGCGCGCGATCCTGGCGACGATAGGTGCGGCCCCGGTGCCGGTGCCGCCGCCCATGCCGGCCGTCACGAACACCATGTGCGCGCCGGTCAGGTGATCGCGGATCGTGTCGATGACCTCCTCGGCCGCGGCGCGTCCCAGTTCGGGCTGCGAGCCGGCGCCGAGGCCTGCGGTGACCGTTGTGCCGAGCTGGATGAGGCGCGTCGCCTTCGACATCGCCAGCGCCTGCGCGTCGGTGTTGGCGACGACGAACTCGACCCCCTGCAGCCCGGCCGTGATCATGTTGTTGACGGCATTGCCGCCAGCGCCGCCGACGCCAAAGACGACGATGCGGGCCTTCATTTCATGGATATCGGTATTGCCTGCCATTTTTCCCTCGCGATTGGTCCGGCAAGCCGGGGATCAAAGAAAGTCTCGACTGCTACCTGCGAGCCGCGCGATCAGCTTGCACGATCGCAGCGGCCAGATGTCCCAATCGACGCGCGGCGTATCCCGCGATCGCCCCGCCAGGGCGGCGATCGTTCCGCAGCGCCGTCACTTCGTCTTCCAGTCGTGCCGCCCACGCATTGGCGGCCGTCGTCTCGGCGGCCGCCTGCGTCAGCTCGACGGCGAGGCGATCGGCACGCTCGCGCTCGCGCTCGAACACGGCCCTGTAGGCGGTTGCGACGTCTTCGAGCCGCGCGATCTCCGCCTTGAAGGCCGCGATCTCTAGAGCGTTTTCGAGCGAAGTGGATACCGGTTCGCGTGAAGAAAACGCGTCAGAACAGGAATCTGGAGCCCCGTTCCGACTCCGTCGGAACGGAAATGGCTCCAACGCCTCGATCCTTGCCATGGAGGCATCGACGGGGTCTGCCCGGCGGCCCTTCCGTGGGCGGGGCGTGTACCGGAGCGCGGAGAGATCAACGCTCACCAGGGCTTTGCCGTCGTCCGAGCGCGAGCGCGGCAGGCGGCGGCGTCTCGCCAGCGACCGCGCGGCCTCGCGCGAGATATCGAGGCGGACACTGAGATCGGCATACGTCAACAACTCAACGCACATCGGCGCTTCTCCTGGAGCGAACCGGGAAGGCATTTCGAGCTAATGGTGGCTGGACGATTACCGCAGGCTAGGGTGCGTTGGTTAATGGATGGTTAACGCGCGCGCGGTGCTGTTTACGGGTGGTGTTGCCGTGCCGGCCTTGGGATCGGAGTGCCGACCCCGGGATCGCAGGGCAGGAGGGCAGGCAATCGCATATGGGAGCCATTTCCCTGTGGCCATCCTTCGAGACGCCCGCCGTAGGCGGGCCCTCAGGATGAGGACCGAGTGCGCGGCGGTAGTTTCAACGAGCTCCGATGCCGCTTAGCCTCATCCTGAGGAGACCGCGAAGCGGTCGTCTCGAAGGACGAGGCGCGCGCTCAGGTCGCGCAAAATGCCATAGCCCTACCGAACGCGGGGAGAGGCGAAAGAAGAAGCCCCTACTTCTTCTTCGCCGGCCCGAAATCCGGCTGCCAGGCGGCGTCCTTGCGGCTCGGCGCGGCGGCGATCACCTTGGCCTTGTCCTTTTTCGGTTTCTTGGCTTCGCGGTTGCCGCGTTGCTGTCCCTTGGCCATGTCGCTCTCCTGTGGTTCGAGTTCGCCGAGTTCGTCCGCTTGCAGCACGCGCCCGCGCGGCGTGCAGACCTTCACGTCGATGGCGCCGTCGCGCAGAAATTTTCGCGCCAGCCGCAGCGCGAGGCTGGCGCTGCCGCGGCCGAGATTGGCGCAGCCATATTCGTTGGTGGCGCTGACGAGATAGGGCACGCGAATGGCCCTAGCCATGGAAGATGGCCGCCGCGCACACCAGCAGCAGAAGGAACAGCGGAACGATCACCGGCGGCACGACCCATTCGGAAAGGCGAAAATTCGACATGCTCGCTCCTTGCTGAAACTTGCGGCGGGAGCGCACGTGACCCTCAGTCACCGGTCGAAGCCGTTGCGAGATGTGCGGTGATGCGATGGAGCCTACGCCTGCATGGCGACAATAGCGAGGGCTAAAACGCCGCGTGCGCATCACCGCGCGGCACCGACAATAACGCTGGCTATTGCCGCGCAACGCGCGCATGGTCGCTCTCGCCAGCGTCCGATGGGGCTCCTCTTTTCGAAAGGCAGGTGCGCATGACCATCCGCTCGCGGCGCGAATCCGTCACATTCAGGCATCCGTTCCACATCCGCGGCATCGCGCGCGAATTGCCGGCGGGCGCCTATGAGGTCGTCACCGACGAGGAGATGATCGAGGGCCTGTCGTTCGCGGCCTGGCGCCGCGTCGCCACCATGATCACGGTGCCCGCCGAGGGCGGGCGCGGCGGCACCACGGAGATGCATTCGATCGGCTCGGTCGACCTCGCGGACGCTCAACGCATCGATGCGAGTCGCTGATGACCGACATTCCGGTCGATCTCGACAAGCATCGCGGCATGGCCGCGCAGAAGGCGACCGACCTGCGCCGCGCTGGCCGAGGTCGAGAGCAATGTCAGGCAGCTGCGCGTGCGCGAGGCCGATCTCGAACACCGCCTGATGACGGTGCCCGCGGCCTCCTGGCCCGAGGCCGCGGTGAAGGCGCGCTACCTGCTCAACCTCTATGCCGCGAGCCTGCCCACCGAGGACACCCGCCACCGCGCGCTGGTGGCCGCGCTGTTCGACGATTTCGCGAGGCTGAGCGGGGAGAGCTGAAGGCGGTTCCGGTCGCTTGCGGCAACGACGGCTTGCGCGTGGAAAACAAGTGTCGTCCTGGCGAAAGCCAGGACCCATAGCCACCGAACTGAGTTGTTGCGGATAATCGTGCCACAGCTGGCTTCGACAACAGTTGACCGGGGTAATGGGTCCTGGCTTTCGCCAGGACGACATTGAGGTGAATTGCGCGCCTCACGCGATCATCGCGTTGCCAGGCAACCGCGAAAGGACTCCCCCATGACCCTCACGAGCGGCCGCTACATCGGCCTCGAATACGATCGGATGATCGTGCTGTTCTCCATGCAGGACGGCTCGCGGGAGGTCGGTTGCGCGATCTCGACCTCGGCGATGGACGATCTCGAACGCGGCCCGAAGGTCGCCCCCGAGCAGCGCGAAGCCCAGTTCACCCGCCTGCGCGACCGCATCGAAGCCTGCGCCGCCAGCAAATACCGCGCCTGCGAGTTCGAAGGCACCCCGCCGGGCATCGTGCTGCGGGGCATTGATTTTCGGGGGTAGGGGAGGTGGGCGTGTGGTCGTCGGCTCCGTCACCGTGCAGACGCCGGGATAGGGAGCACCCTGACGTCAGCGGTGGAGCGGCGGCACAGCCCGCTTTGGCGGTGCAAAAATACGGCAAGATACGACCAAAGGTTGCACGAATCGCAACTTTGGGTAAAAGTACGATTTATTTTTTGACAAGCGTACAGGCGTATCTAAAAGGCGGTCGATTGATTCTCAACTTTGCCACGGAAGAGGTGAGGGACATTTGCGAGAAGCGAAGCGTAGCCGCCATAAACCGTTTTGCCGTCCTCGCTCTCTGATTTGTAGGCAGGGACGAAGGGAAGAATAAAGTCTAGCTTGTTGTCCTTGGACAAGTACCAAAGCAACTCGCCAAGCGCGCTGAACGGCTTGCCTCGAGTTTCGGTACGACTCAATCGTGCGCGCGGCTTCATGATCTCGACTGTCACTCCACGCAGCTCGGTGTTGCTCCCTCGCGTTGCGCCGTCGACTTTCGGCGCCGCGAGTAGCCGCGGATATAGTTGGAGAAGAGCATCATCGAGAGTGTCGACGGTAATTTCCATATCGGATCGAAAAATTGGTTGCTGCAAATCGGCTTTGAAGGCCGCCGTTCCGTCACGGGGCGCGACTCAAAATAGGAGGCAACTAAAGGATGCTTAACGAATAAGTCGCACGCAAGTGCACTTTCGTCGATGCGCCGGGCCCCAGCAACAAAAACGGCCGGATCTTTCGATCCGGCCGTCACGCAAAACTCTACTGGCTAAGCTTACGCCACGCGACTTAGCCCCGCCCTAACGGTAAATTGTCTTAGCTGGCCTTCTTGACCGGCGCGGTGGTGCCGACCTTCTTCTGGATGGCGCGCTTCAGCTCGAGGGCGCGCGGCGACAGGGCGTCGGCGTTGGCCTTGAGCAGGAAGGCATCGAGGCCGCCATTGTGGTCGACGCTCTTCACCGCGTTGGTGGAGACGCGCAGGCGCACGTTGCGCTCCAGGGCTTCCGAGATGAACGTCACGTTGACGAGGTTCGGCAGGAAGCGGCGCTTGGTCTTGATGTTGGAGTGGCTGACCTTGTGGCCGACGAGGGGGCCCTTGGCCGTCAGTTCGCAGCGGCGAGACATGTCACAAATCCTTAAGTTCGAGCCCCCAACGTTTTGCGGCCGCCATCCGGGGCGCCACGGGGGCAAATTCTCTGTCCTTGCAGGGAGCGGGCGGACGTATAGGGGGGAAGGGGCGGGACGTCAAGGTTTTGGGCGGGGTTTCGTGTCCCGCGCCAGCGGCGGTGCGCTCCCTCCCCCGCTCGCGGGGGAGGGGTGGGGAGAGGGTGCTTCCGCGGCGGGACAATAGCGAGTGCCCCCCAGAGGAGAAAACCCTCACCCGCGCCTGCGGCGCGACCTCTCCCGCAAGCGGGAGAGGTTATCCCGCCCCGGGGCGCAAGGTGCGCCCCCGCGACGCACCCCGATCACTAAAACGGCAATGATTGAAACGCCTTACCATCACATAAAGGGCGCATTCGCACCCGAGATATCCGGTGGAGTTCCCGGTGTTTTGCACTTGGGGCGGATTGTTTGCCGCGATTTTTGGCTTAACTAACAGGCCTGACGGCCCCACTGGATGGCTTCGTGAAGACCCTGACCCCTTACCTGCCCCGGCCGCGTGCGGCCGGCCGGCTGGCTTTCGCGGCCCTGTGCGGGCTCGTCCTGGCGTGGGGGGCCGAGCCTGTGGCCGCGCAGGGCAAGCTCGAGGCGCAATATGAGGCGACGCTGGCGGGCATTCCCGTCGGCAAGGGCGCCTGGAACATCGACATCCAGGACGACGTGTTCGCGGCCGCGGCCTCCGGCGGCACCACCGGGCTTTTGAAGTCGTTCGCGGGCGGGTCCGGCACCGGCGCCTCGCAGGGCCGCGTCGTCAACGGCGCGCTGGTTGCGACCGGCTACCAGGCCTCCACCACCACCTCGAAGAAGACCGAAGAGATCCACATCACCCTCGACAAGGGCAATGTGAAGGAGTTCGGCATCGTGCCGGAGCCGCCGGTCGACCCTGACCGCATCGTCGTCACCGACGCGCATCGCCGCGGCGTCTGGGACCCGATGACTGCTTCGCTCTTGCGCGTGCCCGGCACCGGCGACCCCGTGACGCCCGAGGCCTGCCACAACGCCGCCCCCGTGTTCGACGGCCGCATGCGCTACGACTTAAAACTCGATTTCAAGCGCATGGAGACGGTGAAGGCGGAGAAGGGGTATCGCGGCCCGGTCGTGGTCTGCGCGCTCTATTTCGTCCCCGTCGCCGGCTACATCCCCGACCGCCCCGTGATCAAATACCTCGCCGCCCAGCGCAACATCGAGATCGCGTTCGCGCCGGTCGCCGGCACGCGCATCCTGGTTCCGTTCTGGCTGAAAGTGCCGACGCCGCTCGGCCCGGCGATGCTGGAAGCCACCAGCTTCATCACCTCCCCCCAGCCGCCAAGGGTGGCGAAGACGCAGTAGGCCCTGTTTCCGCGGCCCGTCTCTTCGACCGTCACCCTGAGGTGGCCGCTTCGTCAGCGGCCCTCGAAGGGCGACAGCCCGGCTGTTCCCGCGAGGACAAACCTGCATGCCGCCGCATCCGGGCCGTCCATCCTTCGAGGCTCCCGGCGCGATGCTGCGCACCGCGCCACTCGCACCTCAGGATGACGGGGCTATGGATTTCAGCGAGCTATCTCAAAAGCTTACCTGCTGCCGCCCCACCAATCCCCGCTCACCCGTTTCTACTGTGCATGGGGTTGTTTTCGCAGTTTTTGTTTTGGCGCCCTCTGGTCCGGGAATCCATTTGACTCCTCCTCGATTCTGATTCGACTCGACGCCGTCCCCAATTTTAAGGAACCCGCCCTCGAAACGCCGCTTGTGCGGCAGGGCAAAACTCCATCTAGTGCGCGCCTAAGACGAGTCCCGCGACATGTGGCGTGAACGGAACGGGACTCAACGGGGAGTCAGCGATTCGGCCGCGATTCGTTCTAGAGTCGTTCCGAAGCTTAAAAAGAACGGAAAAAGCGTCGCAAAGTGAAACAGTTGCGCGAGGTTTGGGGAGGGTGGTCCTGTTGCTCCCGTCACCCTGAGGAGGCCGCTTCTTCAGCGGCCCTCGAAGGGCGACGGGCCGCACTGGTGCCACGAGAGCGGGTTAGGCAGGCACCCGGGCCGTGCATCCTTCGAGGCTCACCCAGCGGCGCAAATGGCGCCGCAGGGCTCGCACCTCAGGATGACGGGACTGAGTACCGTTGCGCCTCACCCCCCCAAACAGCACTGACATTCGCCCAAATCGGCACTACCTAATCCCCCAGACATGGCCTTCTCTCCCTCCCCCTTCGCCTCCGAGCGCGCACCCGGCGCGGGCGTCACCGCGGTGCTCGGGCCGACCAATACGGGCAAGACCCATCTCGCCATCGAGCGGATGCTGGCGCATCCCTCGGGCGTGATCGGGCTGCCGCTGCGCCTGCTCGCGCGCGAGGTCTACAACAAGATCGCCGACCGCGCGGGCGTGGAGAGCGTCGCGCTGGTGACGGGCGAAGAGAAGATCAAGCCGAAGAACCCGCGCTATTGGGTCTCCACCGTCGAGGCGATGCCGCGCGACCTCGATGTCTCCTTCCTCGCCGTCGACGAGGTCCAGATCGCCTCCGACCTCGAGCGCGGCCATGTCTTCACCGATCGCATCCTCAACCGCCGCGGCCGCGACGAGACGCTGCTGCTGGGCGCTGCCACCATGCGCCCGATCATCGAGCGCCTGTTGCCCGGCGTATCCATGATCACGCGCCCGCGGCTGTCCACCCTCGAATTCGCCGGCGACCGCAAGATCACGCGCCAGCCGCGCCGCACCGCCATCGTCGCGTTCTCGGCCGACGAGGTCTACGCCATCGCCGAGCTGATCCGCCGCCAGCATGGCGGCGCCGCTGTGGTTCTCGGCTCGCTGTCGCCGCGCACGCGCAATGCGCAGGTGGCGATGTTCCAGAACGGCGACGTCGATTATCTCGTCGCCACCGACGCGGTCGGCATGGGCCTCAATCTCGACGTCGATCACGTCGCCTTCGCGTCCGACCGCAAGTTCGACGGCTACCAGTTCCGCCGCCTGACGCCGTCCGAATTTGCGCAGATTGCGGGGCGCGCGGGCCGGGCCACGCGCAACGGCACCTTCGGCACCACGGGCCGCTGCGCGCCGTTCGAGCCCGAGCTCGTCAACGCGCTGCAGAACCACACCTTCGACGCCGTGAAGATGCTGCAATGGCGCAACGCGAAGCTGGATTTCTCCTCGCTCGGCGCGCTCCAGGTGTCCTTGAACCTGGCCCCCGGCCATGAGGCGCTGACGCGCGCGCCGATCGCCGAGGACATGCGCGTGCTGGATCATGCCGCCCGCGACGTCGAGGTGCGCGATATCGCACATGGCAAGGCCGCGGTGGAACGGCTCTGGGAGGCCTGCCAGGTCCCCGATTACCGGAAACTGTCGCCGGCCGCCCATGCCGAGCTGGTGACCACGCTGTACGGCTTCCTGATGCGGAAAGGCTGCATCCCCGATTCCTGGTTCGCCGCCCAGGTCGAGCAGGCCGACCGCATCGACGGCGACATCGACACGCTGTCGGCCCGGATCGCACAGATCCGCACCTGGACCTTCGTCGCCAACCGCCCGGACTGGCTGAAAGACCCCGAACGCTGGCAGGGGATCACGCGGGAGGTCGAAAATAAATTATCGGATGCGCTCCATGAACGCTTGACTGAGCGTTTCGTTGATCGTCGGACCAGTGTATTGATGCGCCGCCTGCGGGAGAACACGAGCTTGAATACTGAAATCGGCAAGACCGGCGAAGTCATCGTCGAAGGCCATGTCATCGGCCGCCTCGACGGCTTCACCTTTGCACCGGATGCGGCGGAGGCCGGCTCCGATGCGAAAGCCTTGCAGGCTGCAGCGCAAGCGGTGCTCGCCGGCGAGATCAACACGCGCGCCGAAAAACTGGGCAACGCGCCGGACGACCAGTTCGTGCTGACCTCGGAAGGCATCATCCGCTGGACCGGCGACGCCGTGGCGCGGCTGTCCGCCGCAGAGGACGCGCTGCATCCGCGCATCCGCATCATCTCGGACGAGCGCCTCACCGGCGGCCCCCGCGAGAAGGTGCAGGCGCGGCTCGACCTCTGGGTCAAGACGCATATCGAAAAGCTGCTCGGGCCGATGTTCGAGCTCAGCAAGGCCGAGGACGTCACCGGCATTGCCCGCGGCATCGCCTATCAGCTGGTCGAGGCGCTCGGCGTGCTCGAGCGTCCGAAGATCGCGAACGAGCTGAAGGATCTCGATCAGCCCTCGCGCGCCGTCTTGCGCAAATACGGCGTCCGCTTCGGCGCCTACCACATCTATTTCCCCGGCCTGCTCAAGCCCGCCGCGCGCGCGCTCGCAGCGCTGTTGTGGGCGCTGAAGCAGGACAATGTCGATCTGTCCGCGCTCTCGGGCGCGCAGCATCTGGCATCATCCGGCCGCACCTCGTTCCCGGTCGACAAGGCTCTGCCGCGCGATGCCTATCGCGTGCTCGGCTACAAGCAGGCCGGCGAGCGCGCCGTGCGCGTCGACATCCTGGAGCGTCTTGCCGATCTGATCCGCCCGGCGCTGGCCTGGCGCGAGAACTCGCCCGGCGAAAAGCCCGCCGGCGCGTTCGACGGCCGCAGTTTTGTGGTGACGCAGGCGATGACCTCGCTCACGGGGTCGGCTGGTGAGGACTTTGCCTCCGTGCTGCGCGCGCTCGGCTATCGCATGGAGAAGCGTCCGCCGCTGCCGGTGAAACCGGTGGCGCCTGCTGCTGAGACGGTCGCGGCCGAGACGCCGCCCGCCGAGGGCAGCGCGGAGACGTCAAACGAGACCGCCGCGGAGGCCGTTGCAGGCTTGCCGGAGGAGGCGACTGTGTCCGCCGAAGCGGTCACCGTCGAAGACGCGCCGGGCATGGAACAGCACGACGAGCCCCCCCATGAGGAGCCGGCGCTCGAAGCTTCTCCCGAAGCGCCCGTCACGCCCGAAGACGCTCCCGGTATCGCGCCGCCGGCCGAAGAGACCGCTCCGCCAACGGAGGCTGCCGGCCTTGAAGCCGCGCCCGCTGAAGCGGCCGCCGTTGAAGCTGCCGCATCGCCCGATGCTGCCGCACTGGTCGAAGCCGCTGCCACGCCCGCCGAGCCCGAGCTGGTCGAGGTCTGGCGTCCCGGCGGCCGCCACGAGGATCGCAAGCCGCGCCACGAGCGCCATCGCCACCAGCGTCACCATCATCAGCCGCGCCCGCAGTCCGGTGCCGAAGCCGGCAGCGTGCCCGCGGAGGGCGAGGCCGCGCAAGCCGCCGAGGGGGCGAAGCCGGGTGAGCGCCATCGTCATGGCGGGCATCGCAAGGATTTCCGCAAGGGCCGCGAAGAGGGCGGCGATCGTCGCGAGCAGCGCAGCGACAACAATCGCCGCTTCGAGGGCAAGGATCGTGATCGCGGCAAAGGCAAGCCCGGCGATCGCGACGGCGGCCGCGAGCACCGCGGCGGCCGCGACCGCGACAAGGGCCGCGATCGTCGCGACCGCGAGTCAGGTCCCTCGCTGCGGCCCTACGCCTCGAGCGCGAATCCGCGCGAGCGTGATCGTCCGATCGATCCGAACTCGCCGTTCGCAAAACTCGCGGCGCTGAAAGAGCAGCTGTCCGGTCGGAAGGAGTGATCCCACGACCGAGCGGCAGCGTCTCGACAAATGGCTGTGGCACGCGCGGGTGGTGAAGGCGCGCACCTCGGCCGCTGAGCTCGTCGAGAGCGGCCATGTCCGCATCAACGGCGCGCGCGAAACCTCGCCGGGACATGCGGTCAAGCTCGGCGACGTCCTCACCATCGCGCTCGACCGCACCGTGCGCGTGTTGAAGGTCATCGGCTTCAACGAGCGCCGCGGCGATGCCGCCTCGGCGCGCGTGCTCTATGAGGAGCTGAGTGAAGCGAAACGCAATTAATTGCGCTTCGTATTCATTTCTTGGTCGATCAAACACACAAAGCCGTCATGATCGGGCCTTGCCGACCTTGCGGCGCCGGGCCATCCGCGCTACGCAAGCCGCGACTTCTAAAAGAGCTTTTCGGAGCGTTGGATGACTTACGTCGTCACTGAAAACTGCATCAAGTGCAAGTACACCGACTGCGTCGAGGTCTGCCCGGTCGACTGCTTCTACGAGGGTGACAACATGCTCGTCATCCATCCCGATGAGTGCATCGACTGCGGCGTGTGCGAGCCGGAATGCCCCGCCGACGCCATCAAGCCGGATACGGAACCGGGGCTGGAAAAGTGGCTCCAGGTCAACGCCGATTACGCCAAGAGCTGGCCGAACATCACCCAGAAGAAAGAATCACCCGCCGACGCGAAGGAATTCGACGGCATGGAAGGCAAGTTCGAGAAATATTTTTCTCCGAACCCCGGCTCCGGAGACTAATCCGCGCCCAAACTTAACCCTAATACCTTCGTTGCGGCCGAAAACCAGCCCTCAAGACCCCTAAATCATTGATTTTTGCGGGAAATGTGCTATATTGGGCACATTAAGCTGAACCCCCGTCAGCCCAGTTGGCCCCGCCGGGTTCCCGTGAAACCAAATGTCGAACAGGGGCGTGGCAGTTTCCGCGCGCAGGCTGTGTCACAGAAAACGCGTAAAAAGAGTACTTCAGCGAGGGCTTCCCATAAGGAGGCCAAAAAAGTCGCCGCGGCCAGCCGTAGCGCATCCAAGGGTCGGACCGCGACGAAGGCGCCGGCTGCAAAGTCCTCGAAGAACAAAAGAAGCGCAATGCCTAACAAGACTGCCAAGCCGGCCGCGAAAGCGACCGTTTCCAAGCCTGCGGTTGCCAAGGCTCCCGCTGCCAAGCCCGCGCCGAAGGCCCCCGTTGCTGCTCCTGCCAAGGCTGCCGTTGCCGCCAAGCCGGCCGTGAAGCCCGCTGCTGCGCCGAAGGTCGAGGAAAAGAAGGTCGTGACCCAGCGTCAGGGCTTCAAGGCCAACGAATTCGTCGTCTATCCCGCCCACGGTGTCGGCCAGATCCTGGCCATCGAGGAGCAGGAGATCGCTGGTGCGAAGCTCGAGCTGTTCGTGATCAATTTCATCAAGGACAAGATGACGCTGCGCGTTCCGACCGCCAAGGTCGCCAACGTCGGCATGCGCAAGCTGTCCGAGCCGGCGCTGGTCAAGAAGGCGCTGGAGACCCTCAAGGGCCGCGCCCGCGTCAAGCGCACCATGTGGTCGCGCCGTGCCCAGGAATACGAAGCGAAGATCAATTCGGGCGACATCGTCGCGATCGCGGAAGTCGTGCGCGACCTCTACCGCTCGGAGTCGCAGCCGGAGCAGTCCTACTCCGAACGCCAGCTCTATGAAGCGGCGCTCGATCGTCTGTCCCGCGAGATCGCGGTGGTGCAGCACTCGACCGAGACCGAAGCGGTCAAGGAGATCGAGGCCCAGCTCGCCAAGAGCCCGCGCCGCAACGCCAAGGCGGAAGCCGCCGAGGGCGAGGCGGATGCCGAGGGCGATGCCGACGATACCGATGGCGACGACACCACCGTCGCCGACGAGGCCGCGTAAGCGTCTCGCGTCGATTGCAAGAGATCAAAAGCCCGGCCGGAAGGCTGGGCTTTTTGTTGTGTGCCGAGTATGAGCGACAGCTTGGAGGTGGAAGTCCTCTATCCAGCCTGATGGCGGCGAAGGATTAGCGAAGCGCAAGGGCGTCATCGTGAGGTGGGGTCTGAAGAAAGCGTGGAGCAAAGCCGCGGCCCGATGGACAAACACCGGATAACGAGGCCTACCCGGCCGGACGAGCGAGCAATTGATCGCGAAGTCCAAGGTCATCAAAGGTCGGGGTGGTAAATTCGGCGGGCGTGCGGTGAAGGCGGTCGGTCTTACCTCGGGAGGTCTGCGCTGTGTCTCGGCAACGAGACTGAGACCGTCGCAAGACGGCCTGACCGCAGCGCAGAAGTCAGCCGAGGGCGTAGTAGGCGGCAGCGCGCCGCTGAAGGCCTGAACGGTGGAAGTGGTCAGTAGAGCGGCGATCTCGTGCGAGCCATGCGGCAGAAGAATCAGGTCGAGCTGAACTTGAGCCCCGGAGCGGAGGGTGAAGCCCGAAGCGCCGGCGCCCGAGAGCCTGAAGCGCGTGCGGCGGAAGTCTGTCTCGAACGCCCGGCGGTCGCAGGACCGTCGATGGAAGACGTTGTCGAGAGTGAGAATCTGAAGGCAGCGTTGGCGCAAGTAAAGCGCAACAAGGGCGCGGCGGGCGTCGACGGGATGACCGTCGGCGAGCTGTCAGCCCACCTGAAGGAGCACTGGCCTGCGATCCGAGCCCAGTTGCTTGACGGCACCTACAAGCCACAGCCGGTGCGGCGGGTGGAGATACCGAAGGCGTCGGGCGGCCTGCGGCCGCTCGGCATTCCGACGGTGCTCGACCGCTTGATCCAGCAGGCGGTGATGCAGGTGCTGCAGGCGGATTGGGATAGGACGTTCGCCGAGACGAGCTTCGGCTTTCGGCCGGGGCGCTCGGCACATCGGGCGGTGGAACGGGCGCAGGCGTACATTGCGGCCGGCCACAGCATCGTGGTGGACATCGACCTGGAGAAGTTCTTTGACCGGGTCAACCACGACATCCTGATGGGACTGGTTGCCAAGCGGGTTGCTGACAAGCGCATCCTGAAGCTCATCCGCGCCTTCCTGAATGCGGGTGTGTTGGAAGGAGGGCTGGTCAGTCCGACGGAAGAGGGCACGCCGCAGGGCGGTCCGCTCTCGCCGCTGTTGTCGAACCTGATGCTGGATGTGCTGGACAAGGAACTGGAGAAGCGCGGCCACCGCTTCGTGCGTTACGCCGACGACTGCAACATCTACGTGCGCAGTCAGCGGGCGGGCGAACGGGTGCTGGCTGGCGTCGAGAGGTTCCTCGAAAAGCGCCTCAAGCTCAAGATCAACAAAGCGAAGAGCGCGGTTGCCAAACCGAGTGTTCGCAAGTTCCTGGGCTTCAGCTTCACCGGCGGGCAAGAACCGCGGCGGCGCATCGCGCCGCAGGCACTCGCCCGCTTCAAGGCGAAGGTTCGGGAGCTCACGCGACGCACGCGTGGTCGATGCCTCGTGCAGATCGCCAAAGAACTGTCGACCTACCTGATTGGGTGGCACGGCTACTTCGGCTTCTGTCAAACCCCGTCGGTGTTGCGCGTGCTTGACCAGTGGATCAGGCGACGGTTGCGCGCCGTTGCCTGGAAGCAATGGAAGTATGGACCCGCTCGCTTTGCCGAGTTGCGACGCCGCGGCGTCGGCCGGGATCTGGCGGCGCAAACCGCCGGCAGCCCACGTGGCCCTTGGCGGCTCGCGAACAGCCCCGCGCTCACCATTGCTCTGCCAAACGGCTTCTTTGCCTCACTCGGCTTGGCTTCCGTCGCGGCACGGCGACCCGCATAATCCGCTGAACCGCCGGATACGGACCCGTATGTCCGGTGGTGTGGGAGGGGCGGAGCCGCGAGGCTTCCCCCTATCCCGATTGGGCCGTGGAGTGATGATGCGGTCGTCGGCTCAACAAACGCGGTGTCGTCCCGGCGAAGGCCGGGACCCATACCCCCAGGGAGAAGTTTGACGAAGAATGGTCGTTCGGTACTTCTACCGATCGCAACGATAGATTCCGCGGTATGGGTCCCGGCCTTCGCCGGGACGACGAGAGGAGAGAGACGCGCCTGGTCCTACTTCACCGGCCGCTTCTCGAGCTTCCTTGCCAGCGTGCGCCGGTGCATCCCGAGCCGCCGCGCCGCCTCCGAAATATTGAAATCGGTCTCGATCAGGGTCTGGTGGATGCGTTCCCATTCCAGCGTCTTGATCGAGGTCGGCCGCGTATCGAGCGCGACCTCGGCGTTGCCTTCGGCCTTGTGGAAGGCGGCCTCGATGTCATCGGTGTTGGAGGGCTTTGCCAGATAGTGGCAGGCGCCTAGCTTGATCGCCTCGACGGCGGTGGAGATGCTGGCAAAGCCGGTCAGCACCACGATCAGCATGTCAGGGTCATGCGTGTGCAGCAGCTCGACGCAGGCAAGGCCCGAGGCGCCGCCGAGCTTGAGATCGACCACGGCATGGCCGAAGGAGCGCTCCTCCAGCACCTTGCGCACCTCCTCGATCGAGGCGGCGATCACGACCTCGTAGCCGCGGCGCTCGAACGAGCGCTTCAGCGTGCGCGCAAAGCCGGAATCGTCCTCGACCACGATGAGCGAACGGTCAGGCGTCAAAGCTGCCTCCGATCGCGAGCGTTGCGAGCGGCAGCGTCAGGCGGACGGTGGCGCCGCGTTTCCTGTGGTTCTCGGCGGTCACGCTGCCACCCAGCTTGCGCACCACGTTCACCACCAGGAACAGGCCGAGCCCGCCCCCGGCGCGGCCCTTGCTCGAATGGTAGGGCTTTCCGAGCTGCGCCAGCATCTCCGGCGCAAAGCCCGGTCCGCGGTCGGAGATCGACAGCACGAGATTGTCGCCCTCGCGCTCGGCCACAAGCTCGACCCACTCGCGCGAGACCTCGTAGGCATTGTCGAGCACGTTGAAGATGACCTGCTTCAGCGCGACGTCCGAGACGATCGCGACGTCCTCGCCAAACGTGTTGACGAAATAGAGCGTGCGCGCCGAACGGGCGTTGCGCCATTCGTCGACCAGGGCAGTGACGAAAGCCGTCACCGTCGTCGGCGAGGAACCTTCGCCGCGGGCCTCGCCGGCCGACACCAGGATCCCTGTCACGATCGACTTGCAGCGCTGCAGCGAGGTCTCCATCTCCGCGAGGTCCTCGGCGAGCTCCTGCTTGGCGGCAAGATCCGGCATGCGGCGCCAGTCGCTGAGGATGACCGAGAGTGAGGCGAGCGGCGTGCCGAGCTCGTGGGCCGCGCCGGAGGCCAGGAGGCCCATGCGGACGATGTGGTCCTGCTCGGCCGCATGCTGGCGCAGCGCCGCCAGATGCGCGTCGCGCTCGCGCAAATTCCTGTTGATGCGGGTCACGAACACGACGAGCAATACGGCGTTGAGGATGAAGCCGAGCAGCATGCCTGTGACGGTGAGGCTGTAGGTCTCGCTGATCGGGTTCGGCGGCAGCTCGAGCGGCCGATACGCCAGCGTCAGCCAGACAAAGCACGCACAGGTCAGCGCCACCAGCGACCAGGTCGATCGCCCGTCGAGCAGCACGGCGGCGAGCGTCACCTGGAGCAGGAACAGCGAGGTGAAGGGATTGGTCGCACCGCCGCTGAGGTAAAGCTGTGCGGTCAGCGCGGCGACGTCGAGCATCAAGGCGACCAGCAGCTCGTTGCTGGAGATCGCGGCGCGATGGCGCACCCAGACCAGGCTCGAGACATTGAGCAGCACCAGCGCGCCGATCACCGCGCCCATCCGCTCCAGCGGCAGCGGGATGCCGAGCCAGAAATGCACGCCGCCGATCGTCACGATCTGGCCGACCACCGCGGTCCAGCGCAGCTGGATCAGCAGCGCCATGTTCTTGCGGTTGGTCTCGTCGTCGGTGGGCGCCGCGCCGATCAGCTCGCTGCGCGTGTCCGCCTGCGATTGTAGTGTGACGGCCAGCCCGCCGCCGTGGGCGAGCGTCTGCGTTCTTCCGTCGTCAGGCCTGTTCGACGATCGTTCCAGCATCTGATCCCGTCCTGCGGGCGGAGGCATCAGGGCCGCCGGCCGGTTCGTGGACGAAGCGCCTGCGGCGGAACAGCCCGCCGCCGAATGTGACGAAAAGTTTACCGGCCAGCATGAAAGCCAGGGCAAACCACGTCAGCGCATAGATCAGGTGGTTATTGGGAAAGCGGATCACGGTCAATCCGCCGATGGGCCCGCCGGCGGTTTGTGATCCGGCGTCGGCATCGACGAAAAAGGGTGCGACCTCGTTGAGGTTGCGTGCCGCCGCGATCGCGGCGACGTCCCGCGAGTACCAGCGGTTGTGCTGGGGAACGTTGTTGCGGAGGAAGCCGCCTTTCGGCTCGGTGATGCGCAAGAGGCCGGTGATCTCGACCTGGCCCTCGGGATTGCCGGCCTGACGCGCCGATGCGTCGCGCCGCTCGGACGGCACGAAGCCGCGGTTGACCAGAACAAGCGTGCCGTCGCCGCGCTGAAGCGGCGTCAGCACCCAATAGCCGGGGCCTTCCTCGGTCACGGCCTGAACCAGCGTCTCGCGGTCATGCAGGAAGCGGCCGGTGACGCTGACGTGCCTGTATTCGTCGCTTGCGGCGGTGACTGTGGGCCACGCCGCGGGTGCCGGGATCGGCTCGGCCGGGGCATGGACGCGCTGCTCGACGCGGTCGATCAGCGCCAGCTTCCAGGCGCGTCGCTCGATCTGCCAGACGCCGAGGGCGATCAGAAGTGCAAAGGCCGTGAGTGAGAGGACCGTGAGCCACAGGCGCGGACGTGCAGCCTTGCCGCGCGTCCGGTCTGCCTTGTTCGTCACGGTCCGGGTCTCGTTCACTTCATTCCGCTCATCTGGTGCATCGGCATCATGTTGCTGTTGAGGTGGTTCATCACCCACAGCGAACCGGACAGCGCGATCACCACCATGACGATGGTGAAGATCAGCGCCATCATGGTCCAGCCATTCTCGGACTTGGCGCTCATGTGCAGGAAGTAGACCATGTGCACGACGATCTGCACGATTGCGAAGGCCATGATGACCAGCGCGGTGATCTGCTTGTTCGGCAGCGCGCCGCTCATCACCAGCCAGAACGGGATCGCGGTCAGCACGACCGAGAGCACGAAGCCGAGCATATAGCTCGAGAACGTGCCGTGGGCATGGTCGTCGCCGTGATGATGGTCGTGCGCGTGGGCGGCGTGGGTATCGGTGCTCATCGCAGAACTCCCAGGAGATAGACGAAGGTGAAGACGCCGATCCAGACCACGTCGAGGAAGTGCCAGAACATCGACAGGCACATCAGGCGGCGGCGGTTGGCCTCGATCAGGCCGAACTTCCAGACCTGCACCATCAACGTGACCAGCCAGATCAGGCCGCAGGAGACGTGCAGGCCGTGGGTGCCGACCAGGGTGAAGAAGGCGGACAGGAAGGCGCTGCGCTGGGGCGTCGCACCCTCATGGATCATGTGAGCGAACTCGGTGAGCTCGATGCCGATGAAGGCGAGGCCGAACAGGCCGGTGATCGCCAGCCACATCTGGGTCTGGGCGACCTTGTTCTGCGCCATCGTCAGCATGGCAAAGCCATAGGTGATCGACGACAGCAGCAGCATCGAGGTGTTCACCGCGACCAGGTCGAGGTCGAACAGGTCCTTCGGTGCCGGGCCGGCGGCGTAATTGCCGCCGAGCACGCCGAAGGCGGCGAACAGCATCGCGAAGATGAGACAGTCGCTCATCAGGTAGATCCAGAAGCCCAGCGAGGTGCTGTAGCCTTCCGGATGCGGGTGCTCGTCGGCGAGATAGAAAACCGGCTCGCCGGTTTGCGAGGGATTGACAGCGACAGTCATTTACTTGGCTCCGGCGAGCAGTTTGGTGCGCGCGTCCTCGGTCCGGATGACATCTTCAGCCGGAATGTCGAAGTCGCGGTGATAGTTGAAGGTGTGTCCGATCCCGACGACGAGCATCGCGATGAAGCTCGCAGCGGCCAGCCACCAGATGTACCAGATCAGGCCGAATCCCATCGCGGTGGCGAGGCCGGCGAGAATGACGCCGGTGCCGGTGCTGCTGGGCATGTGGATCGGCTTGAACCCGGTGAGCGGACGCTGGTAGCCGCGCCTCTTCATGTCCCACCACGCGTCATTGTCGTGAACGACGGGGGTGAAGGCGAAGTTGTAGTCCGGCGGGGGCGAGGAGGTCGCCCATTCCAGCGTGCGCGCATCCCAGGGATCGCCGGTGACGTCCTTGAGCTGCTCGCGTTTGAGGAGGCTGACCGCGAACTGCATCAGCATGCTGAGGATGCCGAGGAAGACCAGGAAGGCACCGATCGCGGCGATGACGAACCAGATCTGCAAGCTGGGATCGTCGAACACGCGCAGGCGGCGGGTCACGCCCATCAGGCCGAGCACGTAGAGCGGCATGAAGGCGAGGTAGAAGCCGACGACCCAAAACCAGAACGACAGCTTGCCCCAGAACACATCGAGCTTGAAGCCGAACGCCTTCGGGAACCAGTAGTTGATGCCGGCGAACGCGCCGAACACCACGCCGCCGATGATCACGTTGTGGAAGTGCGCGATCAGGAACAGGCTGTTGTGCAGCACGAAGTCGGCCGGCGGCACCGCGAGCAGCACGCCGGTCATGCCGCCGAGCACGAAGGTCAGCATGAAGGCGACCGTCCACATCATCGGCAGCTCGTAGCGGATGCGGCCGCGATACATCGTGAACAGCCAGTTGAACATCTTCGCGCCCGTCGGGATCGAGATGATCATCGTGGTGATGCCGAAGAACGAGTTGACGCTGGCGCCCGAACCCATCGTGAAGAAGTGGTGCAGCCACACCAGGTACGACAGGATGGTGATGACGACGGTGGCGTAGACCATCGAGGTGTAGCCGAACAGTCGCTTGCCGGAGAAGGTCGAGGTGACTTCCGAGAAGATGCCGAACGCGGGGAGAACCAGGATGTAGACCTCGGGATGGCCCCAGATCCAGATCAGGTTCACGTACATCATCGGGCTGCCGCCGAAATCGTTCGTGAAGAAGTTGGTGCCGACGTAGCGGTCGAGCGAGAGCAGCGCGAGCACGACGGTCAGAACCGGGAAGGAGGCGACGATCAGGATGTTGGTGCAGAGCGAGGTCCAGGTGAACACCGGCATCTTCATCATGGTCATGCCGGGGCAGCGCAGCTTGACGATGGTGCAGATCAGGTTGATGCCGGATAGTGTCGTTCCGACGCCTGCGACCTGTAGCGCCCAGATGTAATAGTCGACGCCGACATCGGGACTGTAGCCGATGTTCGACAGCGGCGGATAAGCCAGCCAGCCGGTGCGGGCGAATTCGCCGATGAACAGCGAGGCCATCACCAGCACGGCGCCGCCGACCGTCATCCAGAAGCTGAAATTGTTCAGGAACGGGAACGACACGTCGCGCGCGCCGATCTGCAGCGGCACGACGTAGTTCATCAGGCCGGTGACCAGCGGCATCGCCACGAAGAAGATCATGATCACGCCGTGGGCGGTGAAGACCTGGTCGTAGTGATGGGCGTTGAGATAGCCTTCGGAGCCGCCAAAGGCGAGCATCTGCTGGCCGCGCATCATCAGCGCGTCGGCAAAGCCGCGCAGCAGCATCACGATGCCGAGGATCATGTACATGATGCCGATGCGCTTGTGGTCCACCGTGGTGAACCATTCGCGCCAGAGGTAGCCCCAGAGACGGAAATAGGTGAGGCCGGCGAGCAGCGTGGCGCCGCCGAGCGCGACCACCACGAAGGTGCCGACGACGATCGGCTCGTGCAGTGGCAGCGACTCGAGGCCGAGCCGGCCGAAGATGAGCTTGAGAAGATCAGGAGACATGCGCGTTCTCTATTAGGAGTCTGACTTCGGACGCTGTCCGAGGAAGAAGGACGAGGACTTCAGCGGCGTGAAACTCGGCCGCTTCAGGCCGGCGCCGAGCAGCGGCGCGGTGTCGACGGGGGCCGTGATGGAGGCGGTGGTCCTGCCCTGCGGGGCATCGGGCGTGCAGGTACCGGCGACGAAGCTCGGCTCCGGCCCGAGCGCGGTGCCGCGACGGGCATACTTGTCGTAGGCCAGCGGCAGGGTGTTGTTCAGGCCCTGATGGCCGGCGCCGCCCTTGGCGTCGATCGCCATCATCTCGCTCTGGCACATCTTGCCGGTCTCGACGCACATGTTGAGGATCAGGCGGTAGAGATCGGAATCGATCGTGCCCCAGCGCCGAACCGGCTCGTTCTGGCTGGGCTTCTCGAGCTGGAGATATTCGGCGCGGCCGAGCGAGCCGCCGGCGGACTTGGCCTGCGCGATCCAGGCGTCAAAGCCCTTGTCGTCGAGGCCCTGGAAGTTGAAGTGCATGCCGGAGAAGCCGGCACCGCTGTAGTTCGCCGAAAAGCCCTTGTAGGTGCCGGGATGGTTCACCACCGCGTGGAGCTTCGTCTCCATGCCGGGCATCGCATAGATCTGGCCTGCGAGCGCGGGGATGTAGAACGAGTTCATCACCGAGGAGGCGGTGATGCGGAATTTGATCGGACGATCGACGGGAGCGGCGAGGTCGTTGACGGTGGCGATGCCGTAGTCCGGATAGATGAAGAGCCATTTCCAGTCGAGCGCGACGACGTCCACCTCGAGCGGAGCCTTGGACTGGTCCAAGGCCTGCTCCGCCTTGATGCGGCCGAGGGTGCGGTAGGGGTCGAGCAGATGAGTGCCCATCCAGGTCAGCGCACCCAGGCAAATGATGATCAGCAGCGGCGCCGACCAGATCACCAGCTCGAGCTTGGTCGAGTGGTCCCATTCCGGCTCGTAGCGGGCCGAGGTGTTGGACTGGCGATAGCGCCAGGCGAACAGCACCGTCAGCGCCATCACGGGGACGACGATCAGGAGCATCAGGACGGTGGAGATAATGACGAGGTCGCGCTGCTGGGCAGCGATGTCGCCGGCTGGCGCCAGCACGACGTAGTTGCAGCCGCTGAGCGCAACTGCCAGGGGTAGTAGCGCCAGGATCTTGAGACGAGACACGGGCCGAGCCTTTGAGAATGAGTTTCCTTTGCGGGGCCAACGGGTAGCTGCGACGCAGCAATCCGGACATTGGACAATTTGTCCAATGTTGCAGTGCGGAATGTTGGGCCAGACAAGGCCAGATTGCCTGGCTCCCCGCCGGGCGGTCGGCTTTGGTTTTCAGGACGTTAAGGGCGCACGAATGGCGACGGCACAGACCCCCGCAATGGCAGACCTCCACTCGGGCGAGCACGGCCACGACCAAGCCAGTCCCGGCGAGATCGCCATCGGCGTCATCATCGGGCGCACCTCGGAATTCTTCGACTTCTTCGTGTTCGCGATCGCCTCGGTGATCGTGTTCCCGCGCCTGGTGTTCCCGTTCACGAGCGAACTGACCGGTACCCTCTATTCCTTCATGATCTTCGCGCTGGCCTTCTTGGCCCGGCCGATCGGCACCGTCATCTTCATGACGGTCGACCGGGAGTACGGCAAGACGGCCAAGCTGGTCTCCGCGCTATTCCTGCTCGGCACCGCCACCGTCGCGCTCGCCTTCCTGCCCGGCTATCACGAGATCGGCGTTGCCGCGATCTGGCTGCTGGCGCTGGCGCGCATCGCGCAGGGTCTGGCCTGGGGCGGCGCCTGGGATGGCATGGCCTCGCTGCTGGCGTTGAACGCGCCGGCCTCGCAGCGCGGCTGGTACGCGATGGTGCCGCAACTCGGCGCTCCGCTCGGGCTGATCGTGGCGAGCGCGCTGTTCGCCTATTTCGCCGGTAACCTCTCGGCCGACGACTTCTTCGACTGGGGCTGGCGCTATCCGTTCTTCGTTGCGTTTGCCATCAACGTCGTGGCGCTGTTCGCGCGCCTGCGCATGGTGACGACGGAGGAATATGCCTCGCTGTTCGAGACCCGCGAACTGCAGCCCTCGCGCATCTCCGACACCGTCGCGCGCGAAGGCCACAACATCATGCTGGGCGCGTTCGCGCCGCTGGCGAGCTTCGCGCTGTTCCACATGGTCACGGTGTTTCCGCTGTCCTGGGTGTTCCTGTTCACCCGCGAGAGCCCGGTGCGCTTCCTGATCATCGAGATCGTCGCCGCCGTGTTCGGCGTCGCCGCGATCGTGGCCTCCGGCGTCATCGCCGACCGCGTCGGCCGCAAGTCGCTCCTGATGGGATCGGCGATCGCGATCGCGATTTACAGCGGTTTCGCGCCGCAGCTGCTCGATGCCGGCGCGTTCGGCGAGACCATCTACATGGTGATCGGCTTCATCCTGCTCGGCCTCTCGTTCGGCCAGTCCTCGGGTGCGATCGCCTCGAACTTCAAGCAAATGTACCGCTACACGGCCTCGGCGCTGACTTCCGACATGGCCTGGCTCTTCGGCGCCGGCTTCGCCCCGCTGGTGGCGCTGCTGCTTGCCACCAATCTCGGCGTCATCGCCTCGGGCGCATATCTGCTCTCCGGCGCATTCTGGACCCTGCTCGCGCTCTGGCTCAGCGGCCAGCGCGAGGCCGGCGACATGGACGCGGGCGCTTAATCGAGCGCGGAGCTCGTAGGGTGGGCAAAGGCGCGTAGCGCCGTGCCCACCACCTTTCAGTGATTGCGATCGGGAATGGTGGGCACGCTTCGCTTTGCCCACCCTGTACCCTTTTGGGGTTCGCATCCAGTCGAAGGTGTAGACTGGAACACGGGCCGATCCGCCGGGAGCAGCCTTGCCCACCTGTGTCTTGAACACCGACGTAGGAGCCGCGCCCCGGCAGAGCGGCCGCGGTCGAGATCCAGTAGGAGGTTCGCGCCGAGAGCGCCAGTACAGGGATCGATCAGGATCGCGGTGGCCCGCTTTTTGAGAGCAAGGAGGTCCCAACAATGCTCGAAGATGTACGCTGGTTCGTCGGGATCGATTGGGCAACGCAGAGCCATAGCGTTTGCCTGCTGGATACCGAAGGAAGACAGGTTGCTCACTGCGAGTTCGCCCATGAGGGTGCGGGCCTGACGGAGTTGCGCGACTGGCTGCTGCAGAAGACCAACGCCGCACCGGGGCAGATCGCCGTGGCGATCGAGATGCCGCACGGCCCGGTGGTGGAGGTGTTGCTCGAACACGGGTTTGCGGTGTTCGCGATCAATCCCAAGCAGCTTGACCGCTTCCGTGATCGCTTCACGGTGGCTGGTGCCAAGGATGACCGCCGCGATGCCCATGTGCTCGGAGCTTCGCTCCGCACGGATCGCGCGGCGTTCCGTCGGCTTGTGGTCGACGATCCCACGATGATCGAGCTGCGCGAGTGGTCGCGCTTGGCCGACGAACTGCAGCAGGAGCGCACACGTCTTGCCAACCGGCTGCGCAAGCAGTTGTGGCGATATTATCCGCAGGCCACCAAGCTGACCGACGATGTCGCTGACGAATGGTTCCTGGCGCTTTGGCAGATGGTGCCGACGCCGGCCCGTGCGGCCAAGGCCAGCGAGAAGGCAATTGCACGCGTTCTGAAAGCCCATCGCATCCGCCGCCTTGATGCGGCGGGGGTGCTTGAAACTTTACGCGAGGCCCCGCTGCTGTTCGTGGCACCCGGCACCACCGAGGCCGCCTGCGCACACATCCGCAGCTTGGCGGCACGACTGCACCTGGTCAATCAGCAGATCAAGGAGGCGCATCAGAACCTGGACCGTCTGTGCGTCGCAATCGAAGGCGAGGAGAAGGCCTCGGGGCAGAGCTCGGAGCAGTGCGACGTGACGATCCTTCGCTCCTGGCCAGGAATCGGCAGGATCCATCTCGCCACACTGCTCGCCGAGGCCGCAGAGCCTCTGCGCAGGCGAGATTATCATGCTCTGCGCGCCTTGGCAGGGGCCGCGCCGGTGACGCGGCAAAGCGGCAAGCAACGCTTCGTGATCCGTCGCCTCGCCTGCAACAGGCGGCTACAGAGCGCCGTCCATCACTGGTCGCGGGTCGCCATCCAACACGATGAGGCCAGCAGGCGACGCTATGATGCCTTGCGACAGCGAGGACATGGCCACGCGCGTGCTCTGCGCACTGTAGGGGATCGCTTGCTCTTTGCCTTGTGCACGACGCTCAAGCGACACACCCCATACGAGGCGGACTATAGCGCAAGGACCTCCACTAAAGCCTGAGCCTCATTCCTTTGTTCGGCCGGTGTGACCATTCCTTCGTCCCGACCTGCCGATCGCCACAGCGCCGCGCGCAGACGCTGTCCAGGAGGCCGTCGGCACCGGCAACGCCGGCGCGAAGCGTCCTGGACGGCGGCGAGCACGGCGCTATGCTCGCCCATCAAGGACGTCTACCTCTTGACCACGGGTAGGAGGTCCTACGGCAGCGAATTTGCGGCTCCAGATCCCGGGTTCGCGCTCAGCGCGCCCCGGGATTGACGTGCGCTTAGCGCACGTCAATCCGCCACGATCTTCACGCGATCCCGCACCTTTACCTGCGCGGTGCGGTCGAGGCCGTTGAGCACGCGGAAGCGCTCGGCGGGGTGATCGACGCCGGCCATGCGGTGGGAGAGCGATTCCACGGTGTCGCCGGGCTGCACGGTGATGACTTTGATGCGCAGCGGGCGCGCGGCCTGGATCTCGTCGAGCGTCAGGCGGCGGAAGGAGTTGACGGTCTCGCGTGCGTTGCGCTCGCTCTCGGTCGACTTCTGCCGTGTCGCGAAGATGAAGCGGTAGACGTCGCTGCCGAAGCGCAGCGCATAGACCTTGAACTGCCACTGCTCGCCCTTGGCGGTGGCGGACGCGCCCGGGAAACCGTTGATGGTGAGGTCCTCGGTCGAGGCCTTCTCGACGCCTTCCATCCAGCCGGAATTGAGGTAATCGCCGAGCGACTGCTCGGCCGGCACGCGCACGACGTCGAAGCGCATCGCCTGCGAGCCGCCGTCGCGCACGCCGATCACGGCCTGCGCGGTATTGTCGAGCGTGAAATTATCAGGCGCCTGGAAGGTGAAGCCGAGTTTCGGATGCAGGAAACGGCGGCCGCGGACGAAACCTTCGCTGGGATCTTCGCCATAGACGAGGTTGTCGATCGCGGCGAGATAGCTCTCGCGGTCGCGCTCGGCGCCCTCGGGCGCGGCGTATTGCCGTGCGATGGTCTGTGCGTTCTGCACGCGCTCCGGCGTTGCCGGATGCGACGAGGTGAAATCCTGCGCGCGCGGATCGAGCGAGCTCTTGCCGGCCTTGAGCTCGGCATTGCGCTCCATCGCCGAAAGGAAGCGTGCCGCACCATAGGGGTCGAAATGCGCTTTCGCGGAGATGCCGACGCCGATGCCGTCGGCCTCGAACTCCTGGTTGCGCGAAAAACTCGCCATGGTGAGCTTGGTCTTGGCGAGCGCGAGCGCGGTGAGGTCGGGGTCGTTGCTCATGTCGGTGACGACACGGGTGACGATGGCGGCCTGGCGCGCCTGGTCCTCGCGCATCGCGGCGTGCTTGGACAGCACATGCGCCATCTCATGGCTGAGCACGGAGGACAATTCCGAGGTGTCGCTAGCCAGCGCAAGCAGGCCGCGCGTGACATAGAGCTGGCCGTTCGGCAGCGCGAAGGCGTTCACCGCGCCGGAATTGAGAATGGTGACCTTGTAACCCTGGTCGGGACGGTCGGACGCGGCGACCAGCCGGTCGACGGTCTTGCTGACGAGCGATTCGAGCCTGGGGTCGTCATAGGCGCCGCCATAGCTCGCCAGGATGCGCTCGTGCTCCTTCTCGGTGGCGGGGGTCTGCGCGACGGCCGGCTTGGGCTTCGGCATCGCGACGGTCGGCGGGGCGGCGGCGGTCTGGAACCGGTTCATGTCGCCGCAGCCGGCGAGAAGCCCGCCCAGCGCAAGGCACAGCGCGGCCGGCGCCGCCCGCAGGCGGCGTTCACTCCGTACGTGCCGTTCTAGCACCCCATTCACGTCGCTTAACCCGTGCCCGGCCGTTAAGGCCTTACCCCAGTAGGCTCATTTGCGCCCAGCAATTCAACCTGTCCCAAGAGACGCACATCGATCCGCGGCCCTGTCGTCCCCTCAACCCAGCCCCGGACCCGAATACGTCGATACTCCAGGGACTTAGGGGGAATCCCGGCGCTTTCGAACGCCGGTAGCGTGCGCTTTGAAATAGTCACGGCAAAGCCGCGTGTCCAGTTCCGTCCGAAGTTGAGGTAGGTCATTGCCCCAGCTTGCCGGACCGACAGGACTTTGCCCTCGACCACCATAAAGCGCCCGATCCCCGCCAAAATATCGTCCGGACTTTCCGCGTTTTTTATGGCCGATGGGTCAGCCCAGTTGCCCATTTTTTGGCGCCTCGCCTGCGCTTCCGACGCCATCAACGTGGCCGCGCAGTCATTGTCGGCGATTTCGGCCGATGCGATGGCCTCGCCCCGGGCCAGCAGCGTGGCCTGCACCGAGCTGTCGCTTTCGCCGATGAAGACCAGCGCACCCTGGCGGCCGTAGCGGTCGGGCGTATCGTCGGCGCTTCGCAGCGTCACGTCGCGGCCGGCGAGCAGCGATGTCAGCGTCTGCCTCGTCGTCGCCGTCGGCTCGATTCCGGCGAGACGGATCTCGCGACCGTCGTCGAGGCGCAGGGTGCGGGCGTCGACGACGGCGACGACGCGGCCTTCGCCTTGCGACTCGAACTGGCACGGTGCCGCGAACGCCGAGTTACCCGCGACGAGGAGCAATGCGACGATGAAGTGAAGCCGTTGCGTCACGTGACCCGGAGAGGTTGTGTTACGCGACAGTCTTAACTCAAGCGTGGCGGGTCGCGAAGAGGCTTCCTTGCACTCAGTCATCGCGCGCGCAACTGTCGTAGGGTGGGCAAAGCGACTTGTCCGCCGTAGCTCGAGGAGCGTAGGCGGAAGCGTGCCCACGTCTTTGGCCAACAGCGCACGGGCGGTGGGCACGGCGCGAAGAGCGCCTTTGCCCACCCTGCGGCAACGACGATGCGGAAACATCTTGCATCATCACACCATTCCGTTTTGCGGAAAACGCGCGCGGCAATGGCGCGCTCTCAACGCCCCCGTGCTTGCTGCTCTCCCGCGCATGCGGCATGATTGCGGCAACAACGATAACCAAGCCGCCATCAGAGCACGGCGCGATAAGGGAGGTCTTTTTCGATGAAGAATATTTTGTCCGGCATTTTTGCCGCTGCGTTTGCCCTCAGTGCGAGCGCCGCGCAGGCCCAGGACAAGCCGCCACTCAAGATCGGCGGCATCCTCGACATGTCGAGCCTGTATGCCGACATCACCGGTCCCGGTAGCGAGACCGCGGCGAAGATGGCCGTTGAGGATTTCGGCGGCGAGGTGCTGGGACGCAAGATCCAGGTGCTGGCGGCCGACCATCTCAACAAGGCCGATCTCTCCGGCAACATCGCCCGCGACATGCTCGACAATCAGGGCGTCGAGATGATCTACGACGTCGCGGCCTCCGCGACTGCGCTCGCCGCCGGCGAGATCGCGAAAGCGCGCAACAAGATCATCATGTTCAACGGACCGGGCTCGATCCGTCTCTCCAACGAGGCCTGCGGTCCCTACACCGTCCACTACGTGTTCGACACCTTCGGCCAGGCCAACGTGACCGGCCTTGCCGCGGTGAAATCCGGCCTCGACACCTGGTTCTTCCTCACCGCCGATTACGCCTTCGGCCAGGACCTGGAGAAGGACACCAGCGCCGTCGTGACCAAGACCGGAGGCAAGGTGCTCGGCAGCGTCCGCCATCCGCTCAACACGTCGGATTTCTCGTCGTTCCTGCTTCAGGCGCAGGCCTCGAAGGCCAAGGTGATTGGCCTTGCCAACGCCGGCGGCGACACTGTCAACGCCATCAAGCAGGCGGCCGAGTTCGGCATCACCAAAGGCGGTCAGAAGGTCTCGCCGCTGCTCGCCTTCGTCACCGACATCGACTCGATCGGGCTGGAGACCGCGCAAGGCCTGCTGCTGGCGGAGGCGTTCTACTGGGACATGAACGACGAGACGCGTGCGTTCTCGAAGCGCTTCATGGAGCGGGTCAAGCGGCCGCCGACCTCGGCGCAGGCCGGCGTCTATTCTTCCGTGACGCATTACCTCAAGGCGGTGAAGGCGGCCGGCACGACCGATGCCGCCGCGGTGATGAAGGTGATGAAGGAGACGCCGATCAACGACTTCTTCGCCAAGAATGGCAAGATCCGCGAGGATGGCCGCATGATCCACGACATGTACCTGTTCGAGGTGAAGAAGCCGTCCGAGTCCAAGGGCCGCTGGGACGACTACAAGCTGCTCGCCACCGTGCCCGGCAGCGAGGCGTTCCAGTCGCTGGAGCAGTCGCGCTGCCCGCTGGTGAAGAAGTGACGCGAAGCGTCATCCTGGGGCGCGCGTAAGCGCGAACCCGGGATCTCGAGGTTCCGGGCTCGATGCTTTGCATCGCCCCGGAACGACGGAGATATAAAACAACAAGGGAGACGTCCTGTGAGCAACGACATGGTTCTGCAGAAGCTCGAAGGCGGGCTGCTCACCATCACGATGAACCGCCCGGAGCGGAAGAACGCGCTCAACCCCGACATGGTGCGCGGGCTGGTCGAGGCGGCGCGCCGCGCCGCTGACGATCCTGACGTGCGCGCGGTGCTTTTCAAGGGCGCCGGCGGCAGCTTCTGCGTCGGCGGCGACGTCAAGTCGATGGCGGAGGGCCGCGCGCCGCTGCCGTTCGAGCAGAAGCTCGCGAATTTGCGCCGCGGCATGGAGGTCTCGCGCATCCTGCACCAGATGCCGAAACCGGTGGTGGCGCAGCTCGACGGCGCCGCGGCCGGCGCGGGCCTGTCGATGGCGCTGTCCTGCGACCTGCGCATCGCCAGCGAATCCTGCAAGATCACGACCGCCTTCGCCAAGGTCGGCTTCTCCGGCGATTACGGCGGCACCTATTTCCTCACCCAGCTGCTCGGCAGCGCGCGGGCGCGCGAGCTCTATCTGATGTCGCCGGTGCTGACCGCGAAGGAAGCGCACGCGATCGGCATGGTGACGAAGGTCGTGCCCGACGCCGAGATCGATGCGGCCGCACACGAGCTCGCGCTGTCGCTCGCCCAAGGGCCCTCGATCGCGCTCGGCTACATCAAGCGCAACATCAACAATGCCGAGCATCTGGCGCTGGAGGATTGCTTCGACGGCGAGGCGATCCATCACACCCGCTGCGGTGACACCGCCGATCACAAGGAGGCGGCAAAAGCCTTCGTCGAGAAGCGCAAGCCCGCCTTCAGGGGCGAGTGACGATGTCCGCTTATGTGCGATTGCGCCAAATCTGCCTGGTCGCGCCGCAGCTCGAGCCCGTGATCTCCGACATCGCGCGGATCATGGGTATCGCTGTCTGCTACCGCGACGGCAATGTCGCGAAATACGGGCTGGAGAACGCGCTGCTCCCGGTCGACACGATCCTGCTGGAGGTGGTGGCGCCGTTCAAGGACGGCACCACGGCCGGCCGCTTCATCGAGAAGACCGGCGGCCGCGGCGGCTACATGGCGATCTTCTGCTGCGATGATCCCGACGAGCGCGGGCGTCATGCCAATGCACTCGGCGTGCGCACCGCCAACGTCATCGACCACGCGCCCTATCATGGCGTGCAGCTCCATCCCCGCGACTGCCGCGCCGCCTTCATCGAGTTCAACCACACCGACGGCAGCGACGACATTCTGGGCCCATATCCGCCGGCGGGGCCGGACTGGCAGAAATTCATCCGCACGGACGTGACGCAGGCGCTGACGGGCGTCGAGATGCAGAGCCCGGATCCGCAGGGGCTCGCGGAGCATTGGGGCAAGATTCTCAGGGTCGCGCCAATCGATAGCGAATTGAAGCTGCCCAACGCAAGCTTCCGCTTCGTCAAGGGCGCCAGCGAGATCATGAGCGCGCTGGAGTTTCGGGTGACTGATCCCGCGAGCGTGCTGCATGTCGCAAAGGCGAAAGGGCTTGCGGTGGCGGGCAATGAGTTCCTGCTGGGCGGGGTGACGTTCCGACTTAGTGCCTGAGTTCGCGCCTTCGTAGCCAGTCCCCTTACGTCGTCCTGGACAAGCGAGCGGAGCGAGCGCTGATCCAGGACCCATTACCCCAGGGAAGAGTTTGACGAAGACTCGTAGTTGAGAGCTTCGCGCTACAACCTCTCCCTGGGGTAATGGGTCCTGGCTTTCGCCAGGACGACGATTGAGAATGTCGCGATGCTTGAGTGATCCGGCGAAGCGCGATTACTTTCCCCTAAAATTCGCCGCGCGGCGTTCTTCCGTCGCCTTCACGCCTTCCTTGAAATCCTCCGTCGCGCGCAATCGCGTCTGCTCGGCGAGCTCGTGATTGGTCGCGGCCATGACGCGGTCGGCGAGGCCATTGCGCAGCGTGGCGCGCGTCGAGAGCAGGCCGAGCGGGGAGCATTCGGCGATCTCGCCGGCGAGCTTCATCGCGGCGGCCTTTACCTGGTCCTGCGGCACCAGCTCGTTGGCGAGGCCCCATTTGTAGGCCTCTTCGCCGGTGACGCGGCGGCTGGTGTAGAACATCAGCTCGGCGTTGTTCTTGCCGATCAGCTCCGGCAGCGTCACCGTGAGGCCGAAGCCGGGATGAAAGCCGAGCTTGGTGAAGTTGGCGGAGAAGCGCGCTTCCGGGCAGGTGACGCGGAAGTCGGCCGAGACCGCGAGGCCCAGGCCGCCGCCGATGGCTGCTCCTTGCACAGCCGCGACGATCGGCTTCTTGGCGCGGAAGATGCGCACGGCCTGGATATAGAGGTGGCTGATCTGGCCGAGATTGTCAGCGGGATCGCCTTTCTTGGCTTGCTCGGCCTCGCGCGCTTCCTGCGCCTGCCGCGCGGGGTCGCCGAAATTTGCGCCGGCGCAGAACGCCTTGCCCTGTGCCGACAAGACGGAAGCGCGGATTTCGATATCGCGATCGAACTCGTCGAGCGCATCCGCGATCTGGTTGATCAGCGAGATGTCGAAGAAGTTGAGCGGCGGGCGGCGGATTTCGATGGTGCCGACGTGCCCGACTTTTTCGACGCCGATGTCTTTATACGTGCTCATGATGGTCCTCGATTGAATTAGCGCAAGCCAGGTCCGCGCGACTAGCGCAAGCCAAGCCCACGCGCGATGATGCCGCGCAGCACCTCGGTGGTGCCGCCCTGGATGGTGAGTTTCGGCGCGGTCTTGATCGCGAAGTCGAGCTGCCGCTCCAAGGTCTCGCGATTGGTCGCGGTCTCCTCGACGAAGGCGGCGAGATCGCGGACGCGGTGCGGAAGCTGCTGCTCCCAGACCGTGCCGATGTCCTTGACGATGGACGCTTCGACCACCGGCTCCTTGCCGGCTTCCAGCATGCCGGCGACGGAGACCGACATGCGCCGCATGGTATGGAGCTGGGCGACGAGGCGGCCGATGCCTTCGGCGCTGCGCGTGTCCGGGTTGGGGCCGACCGCGCGCACCAGCTCCGTCAGCACGTAATAAGTCTCCAGGAAACGCTCGGGGCCCGAGCGTTCATAAGCGAGCTCGCTCGTCGCCTGCTTCCAGGCCCCGTCCACTTCGCCCAGCACGTGATCATCAGGGATGAAGTGATCGGTGAACACGACCTCGTTGAACTCGTACTGCCCGGTGATCTGGCCGATCGGGTTCACCTTGATGCCCGGCTGCTTCATCTTGACCAAAAACTGGGTCAGGCCGTGACGGCGGTTCTCCTTGGTCGGCGGCGAGGTGCGGAAGATCGCGATCATGTAGTCGGCGATATGCGCCGACGAGGTCCAGATCTTGGTGCCGTTGATGAGATAGCCGCCGTCGGTCCTGGTCGCGCGCGTCTTCGCCGCGAACAGGTCGGAGCCGGAATTCGGCTCGCTCATGCCGATGGCAAAGCAGATCTCGCCGCGGCAGATCCGCGGCAAAATCTCCATCTTGATGTGCTCGGGCGCGTATTTCAGCAGCACCGGCCCGCTCTGGCGGTCGGCGACGAAGAAGCGCCGCGTCGGCGCATTGGCGACGCGCATCTCCTCGGTGACGACGTAGCGTTCCAGGAAGGAGCGCTCCTGGCCGCCATATTTTTTGGGCCAGGTCATGCCGAGCCAGCCCTTGGCGCCGACCCGGCGGGAAAATTCCGGCGCGTCGGTGTCTTCGCGATTGGGCTTGTTCGGATCGAAGGTGCCGGCGGCGATTTCCTCGGCGAGGAAGGCGCGCACTTCCTTGCGCAACTGCTCGCACTTTTCGGGCAGGCGGATTGGATCGAAACGGAGGGCAGCGGTCATTGTTGTCTCGTCCCTTGATCAGCGCGACGCCACGAGCGGCCACAACTCATCGGCGCCTCTGGTGGCGACCAGCTTGCCGAGCTCGACGGCCCATTGGCTCTCCGAGCCGAAATCGTCGCGCCAGGCCAGCGCCCGCAGCGAGTAGCGGTGCAGGATGTGCTCCATGGTGAAGCCGATCGCGCCATGGACCTGATGCGCGATGCTGCCGCCTTTTTCGGCTGCTTCCGCGCAGCGGATTTTTGCCGAGGCGGCTTCGAGATAGACCTCGTCGTTGAACGATCTTGCGTTGGCGATGGCGTCGGCGGCCGAGGTCGCGGCCGCGAGCGCGGCAGCGGACTCGCCGGCGAGCCGCGCGAGATTGTGCTGCACAGCCTGGAATTTCGAGATCTTCTTCTCGAAGGCGACGCGCTCGTTGGAGTAGCGCACGGAGATGTCGAGCATGGATTCCAGCGCGCCGGCAATCTGCAGACTGCGCGCGACACCGCCCATCAGCATCAGATTGATCTGCTCAAAGCCCTTCGGTGCGGGCTTGATGGTGATCGGCTGCACCTTGTCGAGCGTGATGGTGTCACTGTGATCATAGCCGACATTGAGGCCGGATTCGATCCGCGCCCTGGTCGCATCGACCAGCGCGATGACCGCGCCATCCTTGCCGTGCGCCAGCACCGCAAAATGTTTCGCCGCCTTGGCAAAGGGCACGCCGCGGGCACGGCCGGAGAGCGCGCCATCGGCATCGAGTGTGATGCGGTCCTTCGGGCTCGCCGGCACGACCGTCATCTCGCCCTCGGGCGAGGCGATCTTCGCCTGTGCGAGCAGCCAGCCTGCGAGCATGGTCTCGGCGAGGGGAACCGCGACCGCGAAGCGGCCGGCGGCGTTCAGCAGGGCAAAACCATCGGCGAGGCTCGCGCCGGAGCCGCCGAGACCGTCAGGCACCCACGACAGCGGCAGGCCGGCTTCGCTCAGCGCCTGCCACAGCGGCGCCTGCCACGAATCCTTCTTGTCGTTGTTGATGGTTTGCGGATCGGCGAGATCGGCGAAGATTTTCTCCGCGGTCTCGACGACGATATTGTCACTCTCCGCCACAGCGTTCCCCGTGTTTTGCCATTGGCGCATCCGGCCTGATGAGCTGGCGCGCAGTCTCTTCTTGCGCCCGATGATCGGAAAAAGCCATGGCCCTGACAAGCGTTGATCGCAGGTCCATCTGCGGCGCCGGCATGGGGACAAGAGCCGGTCTGGATTAATTCCGCTTAGCGGAGTTTGCTCGATTTGCAGGGCGCGGCAAACTCGCTAAACAGGACGCCACGTCAGATACAGGGGAAGGAAATCCGGATGGCAAAAGACGGTTTGTGCGCAATCGTGACGGGATCCGCATCAGGGCTGGGTGCAGCGACGGCGGAAATTCTCGCCCGGAGCGGAGCGCGGCTCGTCATCAACTATTCGTCGAGCCAGAAGGAGGCCGAAGCCACGGCGGAGACTTGCCGCAAGGCGGGCGCGGCGGAGGTGGTGGTCGCGCAGGGCGACGTCTCGAAGGATGAGGATTGCCGCAAGATCGTCGCGGCAGCCAGCGGCTGGGGCCGGCTCGACATCCTCGTCAACAATGCCGGCACCACCAAGCATGTCGCCCATGCCGATCTCGACGGCTTGTCGGCTGAAGATTTCCAGCGGCTCTATGGTGTCAACACCATCGGCCCGTTCCAGATGGTGCGCGCCGCGCGCAGCCTGCTCGAGGCCGGTGCGAAGGCCTCGGGCCGGGCGTCGGCGGTCGTGAACGTGTCGTCGGTCGCGGGCATCAGCGGCGTCGGCTCGTCGATCGCCTATGCCGCGAGCAAGGGCGCGCTCAATACCATGACCTTGTCGCTGTCGCGCGCGCTGGCGCCGCTGATCCGCGTCAACACGGTGTGCCCCGGCTATATCGACACGCCCTGGTTCACCAAGGGCCGCGGCGAGGCCGGCGCCAAGCAGGTGCGCGACAGCGTGGTGGCGAAGGTGCCGCTGAAGGTCGCATCATCCGCGGACGACATCGCCCAGCTCGTCTGTTTTCTGGCCATGCCGGCCTCCAGCAACATGACCGGCGAGGTCGTGCGCATGGATGCGGGGATGCATTTGATTACGTGAGACGCTCCGCTGGCGCTGCAAATACAACCGTCGTCCCGGCGCAGGCCGGGACCCATAACCACAGGGAGTAGTTTGGCGAAGACTCGGAGTTATCAATCTTCGCCAAACTCCTCCCTGTGGTTGATGGGGTGGACGGCCCCCTACGGCATCAGTGTGCCAGAATGAGGTTGTTGCAAATCTCAGACAAGGGAGCCGTCCGTGAGCGAGATTATCCGAATTGGGATCGATACGTCGAAGCATATTTTTCAACTGCATGGGGTGGACGCGGCGGAGCGGCCAGTGCTGCGCAAGCGGCTGACGCGCAAGCAGATGCTGGAGTTTTTTGCCAAGCTGCCGGCGACGCAGGTGGGGATGGAGGCCTGCGGGGCGGCGCATTACTGGGCGCGGGAGCTGGGCAAGCTGGGCCACGAAGTGAAGTTGATGGCGCCACAGCACGTGAAGCCCTATGTCAAGCGCAACAAGAACGACGGGCGCGACGCTGAGGCCCTGTGCGAGGCGATGAGCCGGCCGACGATGCGGTTCGTGCTGGTGAAGAGTGCCGAGCAGCAGGCCGCGTTGATGCTGACGGGCTTGCGCGAGCAGATGATCGCCCGGCGCACCCAGCTTAGCAACATGATCCGCGGCTATGCGGCTGAGTTCGGGATCACGGCGGCCAAGGGGCTCAGCCAGGTCGAGCCGCTGTTGGCGCAGATCGCGCAAGACGAAAGCGTGCCGGACCTGGCGCGCGATCTGTTGGCGCAGCAGGGCCGCCAGTACGCGCAGTTACAGGAGGAACTGAAGACAATCGAAGCCAGGCTGAAGGCCTGGCACCGTGCCAACCCGGACAGCCGGCGCCTTGCAGAGATTCAAGGGATCGGGCCGATCGGTGCGCCTGAGCTGATCATGAAGACGCCGGATCCGCACGCGTTCAGCTCCGCAAGGCATTATGCGGCCTGGATTGGGCTGTCTCCGAAAGACCATTCCACTGCCGGCAAAACCCGTCTCGGCAAGATCACCCGTGCTGGAGACGAGCGGCTGCGCAGCGTCCTGGTGGCGGGAGCGACCGCCGTGATCAAGCAGGCCATGTGCGGCCGCGGTCACCCGTCACCTTGGCTGTTGGCCCTGCTCAAGCGCAAGCCGCCCAAGCTCGCAGCCGTGGCGCTCGCCAACAAGAATGCCCGCATCGCCTGGAAGCTGATGGTGACGGGGGAGAGATACGACGGCGCTCGGATGCGGGCTGCATCCGCGGCTGCCGCCTAAGGGAGATCAGCCGATCGGGTTCGCCCGACCGGCCGAGCCGGAGCTGCAAGAGGAGTAGATGGTAGGATCGATCGATCCGAGGTGCGAGACATCCCGTGGGACCCATCGGCCGAACCCAGGTCGCGTGGTTGATTGGAGCTCGCGTCGCGGAAACCATCTTGGCCAGCGGTTCAAATCAACCGCACCAACAGGCCGGACATATGGATGCAAGCGATCCGATCAGACCGCCAAGCCTCTTGTGCCACGGGGGCCGTCCACATATGGGTCCCGGATCTGCGCGCGCTTAGGGCGCGCTTGTCCGGGACGACGAGACTCACCCTTTTATCACGCCGCTGGCCACCAGCCGGTGCCAGATGAACAGCACCACCACTGCGCCGATCGTGGCCATGATGAAGCCGGCGCCCTGGTCGGGGCTGTAATGGCCGATGGCCTGGCCGACGAAGGTCGCGAGAAATGCGCCGGCAATGCCGAGGATGGTGGTGAGGATGAAGCCGCTCGGATTGTTCGGCCCCGGCGCGAGCCAGCGCGCGATGAGGCCGGCGATGAAGCCGACGATGATGATCCACAACAGGCCGCCGAAACTCATGACAGTGCTCCCCTTGCCTAGAATTCGCAGAGCGTGATCCGGAAAAGTCTGCAGCGGTTTTCCGAGCGGATCACGCTCAAACTGAACTGAAGACTTCTCCTAAATTCTATCCGAGAGTTCATTCTCGGTCGGCACCCGTCCGTCCGGCGTCAGGTGATCGATCACCTGCGGCAGATACTGGCTGAGACCGGAGAGCAGCTCCTCGCGCGACAGTCCGCTCTGGGCCGACAGGCTCTCGATCTGGTCGGCACCGAGCGCATTGGCGAGATCACCGGGCGCGATCGGCTTGTTCTCGCCCTTGCCGACCCAGGAATTCGCGGCCTCGCCATGGCCGCCCTGCTGAAGCTGGTTGAGCAGATCGCCGAGCCCGCCGCTCAGCACGGTGCCGGCCGCGCCACCGGCGATCAGGCCGCCGAGGCCGCCCTTGAGCAGATCGCTGAGGCCGCCGCTGCCGCCGGGAAGCGTGGCGCTGCCGGTGTTGACAGGCGTCGGAGGCGGCAGCGGTGAGCGCTGCTGCGGGGCGGGCGCTGCACCGCTCTGGCCTGCCGTCAGATGCTTGAACGCCTTCCAGGCGAGCAGGCCCAGCAACGCCATGGTCATCGGCGACATGCCGCCGGAGGATTGCTCGGAGCTTGGCGTGCTCGGGCCGCGGGGGCCGTTCTGCATGCCGTTGAGGACATCGAGTAGACCCATGGTACTCTCCTTTGGCGTCTCGTTCGGCGAGCGCTCGCCGCTGACTGCCCCCCGGGGCGAAAACATATGGGGCTCTCATGACGGTTACAAGGCGGATGCGCCGCAACCAATGGGCAGGCGGCGTTGCCTCTGCTATCGAAGGCGGGAGTTAAGGAGAACGAGGTGGTTGCGGATCGACCGATCGTGGTGGCCGGCGCGGGCGCCATCGGCTGTTTCGTCGGCGGCATGCTGGCGGCCGCCGGTCGCCGCGTCGCGCTGCTGGTGCGGCCGCGGGTGAAGACCGAGATCGAGCGGTTTGGCCTGCTTCTGACCGATTTCGACGGCGCCGAGAAGAAGCTGGATGCCGGCCAGCTCGCGCTCTCGGAGGACCCTTCGATCTTCCACAGTGCCGGCATCGTGCTGGTGACGGTGAAGAGCGCCGACACCGCCGATGTCGCGGACCAGATCGCGCAGCATGCGCCGCAGGATGCCGTCATCGTCTCGCTTCAGAACGGGATAGGAAACGTCGCTGTGCTGCGCGAACGCCTCGGCGGCCGGCCTGTGTTAGCCGGCATGGTGCCGTTCAACGTGGTCGCGATGGGCGAGGGGCGCTTCCACCGCTCGAGCTCCGGCGACATCCATGTCGGAGATGACGAGGCGAACACCGCCGGGGCGCTCTCGGTGCCTGGCCTTAAGGTGCGCGCGAGCGGTGACATCACCGGCGTGCAATGGGGCAAGCTGATCATCAATCTGAACAACGCGCTCAGCGCGCTGTCCGACATGCCGCTCGCGGCGCAACTGGCGAGCCGCGACTGGCGAAGATTGTTCGCCGACCAGATGGCGGAGGGCCTGGCTGCGCTGCACGCCGCCGGCATCGCGCCGGTCTCGTCAACGCCGATCCCGATGAAGTGGTCTCCGACATTGCTGCGGCTGCCCGACAGGATCTTCAACGCGATCCTCGGGCGGACCATGAAGATCGATCCCGAGGCGCGCTCCTCGATGTGGCAGGATCTGAAGCAGGGTCGCAAGACCGAGATCGACTATCTCCAGGGCGCGGTCATCGCGCTTGCCGAGCAGAACAATGTCGGCGTGCCGCTGATGTGCCGCATTGTTGCGCTGGTCAGGGAAGCTGAACGCGCCGGCAAGGGCCCGCCCGGGCTGACGCCGCAGCAGATTCGCGGGATGGCCTGAGTGCAAGGAGGAACGCGATGAGGCGTTGTTTGATGATCGGGCTCGCGCTGACGGCGCTCTGCGGCGTATCGACGCTCGCCTATGCCAGGCCGCCGACGGTCATGACCTCGCCCGGCTATGACAGGCGATTGCAGGAGAGCAGGTCGCAGTTGGGTGGTTCAACAGCGCCAGCGACCGCGCCGGTGGTCAAACCGAAGCGCAGCAAGAAGAAGCAGCCGAACTGAAGCCTCACCTCAGCTGTCGTCCCGGACAAGCGTAAGCGTAGATCCGGGACCCACAACCACGGGAAGCAGTTGTGGCGCGAGGCTGGTAACTCCGAGTCTTCGCCAAATTCAATTCGGTGGCTATGGATCCCGGATCTACGCGCGCTTAGGGCGCGCTTGTCCGGGACGACAGCGGAGTTTGCTGTAGCAGCGGAACGAAAGCAGCGAAGCTCACCCCTTCTTCGCCGGCTTGCTTGGCGTTGGGCTGAACAGCTTCTTCAGATCGTTCAGACTTTCCGACAGCCGCGGCCATTCGCAGGTGAACGAGCCCTTGGTACAGGGCGCGCTCTTCGGTCGCGGGCCTGCGGCCTGCAAAACTTTCGGCCGCTCGACCGGCACCGGCACCGGCACGCGCACGGTCTCGGTTCGCAGCGCGATCTGCTGAAGCTGCTGGACCTGTTGCTCCTGCTGCTCGCGCTGCTGGCGGGCCGTGGCCTGGGCCGCTTCATTGCTGCGGCGCTGACTGGCGAGGTAAGCGGTATAGGTTTCGTCGATCTTCCTCTGCTCCTCCGGCGTCGGGTTGGGACCGGCGATGTCGAAGGTGCGGTCCTGGAGGAAGTCGTAATAGGTGTAACCGCCGCCCGGCTTGCGGCGGCCGGCGAACTTGGCATTGCAGTCGGCGAGCGCCGCCGTCTTCTCGGCCTTGGTTGCGGCCTTCTCGGCGATATCGGCGCATTCCTCGAAGTCGACGGGGGCGCGCTTCCACCATTGCGCCTGGGCATGCGACTGCGTCAGCAGAAAAAATCCTGCTGCGGCAATGAGAAGCGCCGCACGACGCGATGCAACGACAACCGACATTTTACGAGAGCATTCCTTACACGACTCAACCCGAACCGAGCCGAGCCAGATTTTTGCCCCTTTATCGCCGGCTTGTCACCCATGGAACCCGGGAATTTCATGGCTGTGATGCTGACATTTTTTGCTTGACGTGGCGCGGGAGTCACAGCCGCGCGGCACGTGATGCGCTTAGACTTTTATCGATTTGAATCCGAGGGGGAATCTCCGTGATGAGAGCGCTGGCCCGACTTGCCGCACTCGCCCTGATGCTGACTTGCAGCCATGCCGTCGCAGCGGACGAGGATGCACCTAACCGCAAGCCGGTGAAGGCGATCGGCGATGCGCGGCTCTCGGTCGGCGGGCGGGGCATGCTGCCGCTTTACCTCTCCCGCGACTGGTCGATGCCGCTGCCCGCAATTTCGCGCGCGGTCATCGTGCTGCATGGACGGCTGCGCAATGCCGACGAATACTACATATCGGCCAACAATGCGCAGGCCGCGGCGGGCGACGACGGCAAGAGCGCGCTGATGATCGTCCCGCAGTTCCTGGCGGAGATCGATATCGAAGCGCACAAGCTACCCGCGGACACGCTGCGCTGGTCGCTCGAGGGCTGGGAGGGCGGCGATGCCGCGCTTGCGCCGAATCCGGTGTCGTCCTTCGAGGCGCTCGACGCGATCCTGGCAAAACTCTCGGACCGGCGCGTCTTTCCGAACCTGAAGCAGGTCGTGGTCGCCGGCCATTCCGGCGGCGGCCAGGTCGTGCAGCGCTATGCGATCGCGGGCAAGGGCGAGGCGCCACTGCTGCGCCAGCATATCGACATCCGCTATGTCGTCGCCAATCCCTCGTCCTATGCCTATTTCAGCACGGAGCGGCCCTTGCCGAAGGTTGCCGCATCCTGCCCGGGCTACAACAATTGGAAATACGGCATGGGCGACCGTCCGCCCTATCTCGCGGACGCGACACCTGCGGCACTCGAGCAGCGCTATGTCGAGCGCGAGGTGATCTACCTGCTCGGCACGCTCGACACCAATCCAAAACAATCCGCGCTGGACAAGAGCTGCATGGCCGAGGCGCAAGGCCCCACGCGCTACGCCCGCGGCCACGCCTATGCCGATGCGATGGCCAGGCGCGACCACGGCACGCCCAATCACCGGGTCTGGGATGTCCCCGGCATCGGCCATGACGGCGACAGGATGCTGACCTCGAAATGCGGGCTCGCGGCGCTGTTCGACACTCCGGGCTGCGGTGCGGAGCGCTGATGTCTTGAAGGCGCGGCTGTCGCTGTTACACTTCGCGCCGCGAGCGCCTCACCCCGAGGTGCCGCCAAGAAGCCTGTTGCGCGACGAGCGCGCGGCGTGGATGAAGCAAGGGCGCCCCTTCCGGATTTTGCCGGCGAAGGCGCGGGCGCATGCTGGGTAAGAAAATTCACGAAAGGACTCTCTGACATGACGATCACGATCGCAGCGAACAGCGTGCCGAAGCCGCCGGCGGATATCATCGAGGGCTTTCGCGGTGCGCCGACCTCGGTCATCTCGGACAATCTGGCCCGGCTGCCGGGCGCGGTGGGGCTAAAACCCTATCATCGCGGCGGCAAGCTGGTGGGGACGGCGTTCACCGTGCGCACCCGGCCCGGCGACAATCTCGCCATCCACCGCGCGCTGGATCTGGTCGGGCCCGGCGACGTCATCGTGGTCGATGGCGGCGGCGACGAGACACGGGCGCTGGTCGGCGAGATCATGAAGAACATCGCGCAATGGCGCAAAGCCGAAGGCTATGTGATCGACGGCGCGATCCGCGACGTCGCGGCGTTCGCGGCGGACGATTTCCCCTGCTACGCCCGCGCCGTGATCCATCGCGGCCCCTACAAGAACGGCCCCGGCGAGATCAACGTGCCGGTGACGATCGGCGGCAGCGTGATCTCGCCCGGCGACATCGTGGTCGGCGACGAGGACGGCGTGGTGTCGTTTCCGGCCGCCAGCGCCGCGGCGCTGCTGGAAGCGGTGCGTGCCCAGGTCGCACGCGAGGAGGAAACCATGAAGGCGATCCGCGAGGGCCGCTACCAGGGCTCCTATGGCAAAGCCTGACCAGAGAAGAACGAAGGGGAGGATGGCGTGAGCCAGAAGGACGAAGAATTCCACAACATCGACGATCCCAGCGACGGGCTGTTCCGCGAGCTCGCAGCGGGGGTGACCACGCGCATCTTCTCCGGCGAGCAGGCGATGCTGTCGGTGGTGACGCTGGCGCCGCATGCACAGGGTACGCTGCATCATCATCCCGAGGAGCAATGGGGCGTGCTGCTCGACGGCTCCGCGATCCGGGTCCAGGGCGATGAGGAAATCCCGGTGAAGAAGGGCGATTTCTGGCGCACGCCCGGCAATGTGCCGCACACCATGCGCGCCGGCCCCGAAGGCGCCCGCGTGCTGGACATCTTCAGTCCACCTCGGCCAGAATACAGAAAACCGGGGTCGGGTTTCGGCACGACCTGAGCGCTTAAAAGCAAAAAAGCAAAGCGCGAGAAACAAAAAGGGAGGGAGACCATGACGATCACAAGACGGGCGCTGCTGGCCGCGCCCGCCATCCTCGCGATGGCACCGGCAAGCGCGCAGGCTTCAAAGATCACGCTGGTGGTGCCGTTTCCGCCGGGCGGATCGACCGATGCGATGGCGCGGCTGCTTCAGAGCAACCTGCAGACAAAACTCAACCGCATCGTCTTGGTCGAGAACAAGTCGGGCGCCGCCGGTGCGCTCGGTGCGGCGCAGGTCGCCAAAAGCCCGGCCGACGGCTCGACGTTCCTGGTCACGTTCGACTCGCATGCGGTGATTCCGTCGATCCTCGACAAGCCGCCGGTCGATGTCGAGCGCGAGCTGATGCCGGTGCTGCTGATCGGCACCGCGCCTTACGTCATCGCGGCAGGCGCGGGCCGTCCCTACAAGAGTTTTGCCGACGTGGTTGCGGCCTGCAAGGCGACGCCGGGTGCGGTGAAATACGCTTCCGTCGGCATCGGCACGCTCGGCCACCTCGCCATGACCGTGCTTGGCAGCAAGGCCGGGGTCGAGATCATGCACGTGCCCTATCGCGGCGGCGGCCCGGCGATGAACGACGTGCTCGGCGGCCATGTCGATCTGATCGCGGGATCGGCGGCGCTGGTTGCCGCCCAGCTCGGCACCAACATGCTGCGGCCGCTCCTGCAGCTCGGCCGCGAGCGGCTGCCGGCCCTGCCGGATACACCGACCGCGATCGAGGCGGGCTTTCCGGATTTCGAGACGCTGGCCTGGTGGGGCATTTTTGCGCCCGCAGGCACGCCGCCCGACATCGTGTCGGCCATGGCGACGGCCTCAAAGGAGATCCTGAGCGAGCCCGCGACCGCCGCCCAGCTCAAGGACACCCAGCACATGACGCTGCTGCTCCAGGACGGTGCTGCCTTCAAGACCTTCTTCGACAAGCAGGTCGCCTATTGGGGCAAGGTGGTGAAGGACAACAACATCAGGGCGTGAGACGCGTAGTCCCGGGATTGCCATTCCGGGTCCAGTGCGGTCGCGCAGGCTTGAGCGTCAGAGCATGTTGCCGACGATCTTCGTCATATCTGCCGCCGAAAACGCGCGCAGCGTTTCGGTGCGGACATTGCCGAGTGCGCTGAGACTAAGGCTGAGCGACATCGCGGCAGCCTCATCTGGAGCCTCGAGAACGGTTACAACGTCATATCGTCCCTGCGTCCAGACGATCTCTTTCACGGTCACTCCGAACGTCTTGGCCATCTCCTTGAAGGCTTCGGCCCGCTTCGGCGAGTCCTTGACGTTGCGGACTCCCTGATCAGTGAAGTTTCCCAGCACGACATAGGTTACCATGGTCGTCCTCCCTGGTTGGAGCTTGAGGAAACCGCGCCGAGCTTGCCACGGCGGCTGAGACAGCGCTACTTGCACGTTGGAACGTCAGCAGATGCGACTTATTCGGTCAGGACAACGGCCGTGCGAAACTGAGCTCATGGCCGTCGGGGTCGGTGAGATGGAAGTAGCGCTCACCCCATTCGGCATCGCGCGGCGCGGTCGACGGCTGCCATCCGGCGGCGCGTGCGCGCTCGTAGGTCCCGTCGACATCGGCGACATGGAAGATGACGCGGCCCCACCAGGACCAGCGCTTGTCGTCCGGCTGCGCCGTCAGGTTGAGATAGCCGGTGCCGGCGCGAAAGCTGGTGAAGGCCGCGGCTTCGCCGCCATACAGGAGCTCGAACCCGAGCGACCGGTAGAAGTGCACGGCGCGCGCCATGTCATGCGTGCCGAGCGTGATGGCGCTGATGCTTTCGATCATGTGATCTGCTCCGCCGAGAGGGGCCTGGAAGCGATTGTATAGCCGCCCCGTTCAGGTTGACGATGGTCTGGCCCGCCAGACGGCTGGCGAACCGCATTTTGCTCTGCTATGACGGGATCGAACCCGTACCCACGGGTTCCGCGGTCCCGTAGCTCAGCCGGATAGAGCGGCGGTTTCCTAAACCGTAGGTCGGATGTTCGAGTCATCCCGGGATCGCCATTTTTGCAACGGCTTGGCTTCGTGCCGCTGATTTGGAATATCGAATAGCGATGTGCGTGCGCTTCGAGCCGTGCGTCGCCGGCGACCTCAGGGATTGCTGAGTGCCGGTGAGCACGGCTCCCAGTCACGCCTGGCTATGGGCAGGGGTGCCGCTTGCCGTCGTAGCCGAGATATGTGCCCGAAGCCGGGTCGTACGAGCGATACTTTTGCGCGCAATAGGAGGCAGTGGCATCGGCAGGGGCGCTGTCATCAGCGTAGAGGCCGTCGTCGTAACCGTCATAGTAAGGCCAGGCCGAATACGCGCCCAATGCCAAGGCTCCAAGACCAAGACCTCCGCCATACACCCATGCGTGGCGATGACGATGTCCGAGCCAGGCATGATCGCCATGGAAGCCGATACCGTGCCGGAAGTGAGCAACTCCGCCACGGAAGCCTCCGCCTCCGAAATGTCCACCGCCGTGAAATCCGCCGCCGCCTCCGAAATGTCCGCCACCGCCTCCATGCCCGCCGCCGCGTGCAGACGCAGCCGTTCCCGGCGCCAGGACTGCGCAAAGGGCGATCACGCCAAGCAATTTCAATCGTTGCATCATTTTTCTCCAGCTACATGATTTCGGCTGCGACTCAGCTTGCGCCGGACGCTGGCCGGTGACGTGCCACCGCCCGCATGCTCGCCGGATGCGCTCGCGCAGTCTTTTCGATAGGCCCCGGATGTTTCAGCTTCGCACGTGGAAGCCACGCTCACACCGCCCCACGACTTGCACGTGCCGGGAGCGTAACCGCCATGCACACCGGTTTGCTCAGCGGGCGCGAAAATTGCTAACAGGGAGAATTGCAGAGACCTGCCTGGGCCTCCTGCCAGTAACCCTGCAATGCCTTGCCACAATCCGGAGACCATGATGCCTTTTGACTTGATCCTGCGCGGCGGGCGGGTCGTCGACCCCTCTCAGAAGCTCGATGCCGTGACGGATGTCGCATTTTCGGGCGGCAAGGTCGCCGCGATCGGCACTGGGCTCAAGGCGGATCCGGGCACGGAGGTGCGCGATGTCTCGCAATTCATCGTGACGCCGGGGCTGATCGATCTCCACACCCATGTCTATTGGGGCGGCACCTCGCTCGGCATCGATGCCGAGGAATTCTGCCGCCTGTCCGGCGTCACCACGGCGGTGGACACCGGCAGTGCCGGGCCCGGCAATTTCGCCGGCTTCCGCAAGCATGTGATCGAGCCGAGCCAGGTCCGCATCCTCGCTTATTTGCACGTCTCGCACGCCGGCATCTTCGGCTTCTCGCACCGGATCATGGTGGGTGAGAGCGAGGAGCTGCGATTGATGAATCCGATCGAGGCGGCCAAGGTGGCCGATGCCAACCGCGATCTCATCGTCGGCATCAAGGTGCGCGTCGGCTTGCATTCTTCGGGCACCTCGGGACTGGTGCCGCTCGACATCGCGCTCGAGGTCGCCAACGAAGTCGGCATGCCCCTGATGGCGCATATCGATCATCCGCCGCCGAGCTATGAGGACGTGCTCGCCCGCCTGCGCCCCGGCGACGTTCTCACCCATGCGTTCCGTCCCTTCCCCAATACGCCGGCGACCGCGCAGGGCACGGTGAAGAAGGTGGTGCTGGACGCGCGTGAGCGCGGCGTGCTGTTCGACATCGGCCACGGCAAGGGCTCGTTCGCGTTCAAGACCGCGCGCGCCATGCTCGCCAACGGCTTCTATCCGGACACGATTTCCTCGGACATCCATCAGCTCTGCATCGACGGCCCGGCCTTCGACCAGGTCACGACCATGTCGAAGTTCCTGTGCATGGGCATGGAGCTGTCCGACGTCGTCGCGGCCTCGACGGTGAATGCCGCGATGGCGCTACGCCGTCCCGAGCTCGGCAGCCTCAAGCCGGGCAGCGTCGGCGACGCCACGCTGATTTCGGTGAAGCAGGGCCAGTTCGACTACGAGGACGTCGTCGGCGAGCACCTGATCGGCGACAGGAAGATCGTCTCGGAGGGCGTCGTCATCGGCGGCCGCTGGTGGCATCCGAATTGAGGCAGCACTAACCCTGCTCGCGATAGAATTGCAGGATCCGCGCGCCCGCCGGCGAGAGCCAGTCGGGCGCGCCCGCGATGTAGCCTTCGATGCGGCTGCTCGTTCCGACCAGATAGGTGATGGGCATGCCGACCAGCGAGAACGTCGCGGTCGATGCTTCGGCTGCCACGCCATAGCTGTCGGCATAGCAGGCGAGGTTCTGCACGGCGAGGCCGCCGAGAAACGTGCGGATCTTGCGCAGGTCCTTCGTGTCCGTGCAGATCGCGATCACGTCGAGCCGGTCGGTCCGCGACCCCGCAAGGCTTGCGAGCATCGGCAGATCGAGCTTGCAGGCCGCGCACCAGGTCGCCCAGAAGTTCACCAATGTGACGCGGCCCGGCTTTGCCGCCACGGTGACGTCCTTGCCGTGCACGTCCTGAAGCCTGAGCTGTGGCATCATCGCGCGCGGCCGCACCAGTGTGAACTGGCTGCGGCCGGCCTCGAATACCGGCGGCCAGCTGTCCTGCGCGCCGCTGGCGTGCGGGACAGCGAGAGAGGCTGCCGCGGCCATCAGGATCGATCGCCGCGACAGCGCAACGCTTTCGCGCGCCGGCTTACGCATGGATATAGGCCCAGCCCTTCAGTTGCAGATCGACGACGCGGCCGATCCCGAACGGGACGAGGCTCGCACCTGGGATCAGCGGAATCGAGATCTGCTCCTTGGCTTCCGCGATCGTCTTTGACGAGGCGCACATGCTGTAGCTGAGATTGGGCAGCGACTGCCGCAGCGTCGCCAGCGGCTCGACCAGCGGGGTCTTGTCGGCGCGGAAGACGTCGATGCCCTTGCCGTTGGCGACGACCTCGATCAGCAGCCGCGCGCCCCTGTCCGAAAAATGCTTGGACAGGTTGGCCGAGTAGCTGATCGCGTGACCCATGACATAGGGCTCGTTGCTGTCGATCAGGATCACGACGCCCTCAGCGAGGCGATCCTCCTTGGCCGCGGCGGTGCCGCCGGCCGTGAGGATCGCGGTGCCGGCGAGCAGGCCCCTGCGGGACCATCCATTGGCAGGGATCATGGCGACGGCGCTCCTGCCGGTCAGAACTGGCGCGGCGCGATCGGGGCCTTGCTGTTGCGTCCCCACAGCACGAACACGGCGAGCGCCAGCAGGACGACATTGAGCGGTGCAACCGCGGCCTCACCGCGCGAGAGGTGGAAGAGGAGGGCAATCACCTGCAGCACCGAGCAGCCGAGCGCGGCCAGCACCGTAAGCCGCGGCAGGATCCGCGTCAGGGCCGGCAGCAGGATGCCGATGCCGCCGGCGAGATCGACCAGCGCGATGGAGCGGACGAACGTCTCGGAATACTGCCCGGCCCAGGGCATCATCGCGGCCAGCTGGGGAATCGGCGTGGTCAGCTTCACGAACCCCGCCGAGATGAAGACAAGGGCGAGGACGATTTGGGCGGCCCAGAGGCCGATGCGAAGGGCGCGGCCGGGTGTGGCGGTCTCGAGGGTGGTGGCGGACATGGTGGTTCTCCAAGAGGTGAGGGTTGCCACCATTTGATAGTTTCACCGTTTTTGATCATTATCGGTTCCGGGAGCAGTTCCTTTCCTGGATGTTGATGATCTCATGGATTCCCTGGTCAGTATGAGAGTGTTCTGCCTGGTCGCCGAGCTGAAGAGCTTTGCGACCGCGGCGCAGCGCCTGCGCATCTCCCCTGCCATGGCGAGCAAGCATGTGATGCAGCTCGAGAAGCGGCTGGGCACGCGGCTGCTTAACCGGACCAGCCGGCGCGTCAGCCTGAGCGAGAGCGGTGCGCTCTATTTCGAGCAGGCGCGTCAGATGCTGGACTCGCTCGACGAGGTGGAGGCCGCCGTCAGCAACGCGACCGTCGTTCCGCGCGGCACGCTGCGGCTGACCGCGCCGGTGTGGATGGCGAACAAGATCTTCGCGGGCGTGCTGGCGGACTACCAGGCGCGCTATCCCGAGGTGCGGCTCGACATCGATCTCAGCGGGCGCCTCGTCAATCTGGTCGAGGAGGGCTTTGATCTCGCCTTGCGCGCGACGGGCGAGCCTGATGAGGCGCTGATCGCGCGCCCCATCACCAACGTGCCGTTCTACATGGTGGCCGCCCCGGCCTTCCTCAAGCGCGCGGGCCGCCCGAAGACGTTCGCCGATCTCTCCGGCCAGGCCCTGCTGCACTACGCGCTTTATCCGGGCGAGAGCTTCTCGCTGAACACGAACGGCACGGTCGAGACAGTCAAGCTCAACCCGGTCCTGCGCAGCGGCAACGAAACGCTGCTGCACATGGCGGCGCTGGAAGGCATGGGCTTCGCCTTCCTGCCGAAATGGCTGGTCACCGAGGACATCGCCGCCGGACGTCTCCTGCACATCCTGCCTGACGTGGTCATCTTCGAGGGACGCCTGCTCGCGGTCTATCCGAGCCGCAAATATCTCTCCGCGAAGGTGCGGACCTTCATCGACTTCGTCGCCGCCGACAAGCGGATGAGGTAGATGGGCGGCAGCGGCTCGTGGCAAATGCCGTTGCCCCGCCCGTCGTCCCGGCGAAGGCCGGGACCCATACCGCGGAATCTATCGATTGTTGGTGGTAGTAGTACTGAACGACGAGTCTTCGCCAAACTGCTTCCTGTGATTATGGGTCCCGGCCTTCGCCGGGACGACAGTGTCTTTTGTGGAAGCCACATTGCCTCAAACGTCCTTCGCCCGAGGTGGAGCACAGCTACAGCGACCTCGCGATCAACAGCTTCATGATCTCGTTGGTGCCGCCATAGATCTTCTGGATGCGGGAATCGATGAAGATGCGCGAGATCGGGTATTCCTGCATGTAACCATAGCCGCCGAACAGCTGGAGGCATTCGTCCGCGGTCTGCACCTGCTTGTCCGAGCACCAGTATTTCGCCATCGACGCCGTCACGGTGTCGAGATCTTTTTCGATCAGCCGCTCGATGCACCAGTCGACGAAGACGCGGGCGATCATCGCCTCGGTCTTGCGCTCGGCGAGCGTGAAGGCGGTGTTCTGGAAATCCAGCAGCGGCTTGCCGAACGCCTTCCGCTCCTTGGTGTACTCGGTGGTGAGTTTAACAGCGCGCTCCATCGAGGCGACGGCGCCGACCGCGAGCGCGAGGCGCTCCTGCGGCAATTGCTGCATCAGCTGCACAAAGCCCTGGCCCTCTTCCTTGCCGAGCAGGTTTTCCGGCGGCACGGTCACGTTGTCGAAGAACAGCTCCGAGGTGTCGGAGGCGTGCAGGCCGATCTTGTCGAGGTTGCGTCCGCGCTTGTAGCCGTCCGCACCCGCGGTCTCGACCACGATCAGCGAAATGCCTTTGGCGCCGACCTCGCCGGTGCGGGCGACCACGATGACGAGATCGGCGGCCTGGCCGTTGGTGATGAACGTCTTCTGGCCGTTGATGACGTAGGAATTGCCCTGCTTCTTCGCGGTGGTCTTGACGGCCTGCAGGTCCGAGCCGGTGCCGGGCTCGGTCATGGCGATGGCGCCGACCATCTCGCCCGAGGCCATCTTCGGCAGCCAGCGCTTCTTCTGCTCCTCCGAGCCGTAATTGAGAATGTAGTGCGCGACGATGGCGCTGTGCACGGAGACGCCGGTGGTCAGCTCCGGCACGGTGCTTTCGAGGTCGTCCAGCACGGCAGCGTCATAGGCGAAGGTCGCACCCAGGCCGCCATATTCCTCCGGCACGCTCGCCAGCAGCGCACCCATCTCGCCGAGCCCGCGCCAGGCGAAGCGGTCGACCATCTTCTGCTCGCGCCATTTTTCCGCATGCGGGGCCAGATCCTTGGCAAGATATTTCCGGAACTGGTCGCGGAAGATTTCGAGCTCTTCGGTCATCCAGGAGGAGCGGTAGGACATGGTTACCTCGGTTGATGCGCAGTTCCGGCTTGGTAGGCCAGGCCGCGGCGGCAATTATTGTGTTTTCAGGCTGCGCCGGTGACGCTACCAAGGCGGCCGTAACAGCGTCTGTCGGGATGGCTGATTGTGGCGACCAAAACTCAAGAGCTCAAGCTCGACATCGAACGCAGCGGCACGGTCTCGGCGATCCTGACGCTGCCGGCTCATGCGCGCGCCTGCTACGTCCTCGCGCACGGCGCGGGCGCGGACATGCGGCATTCCTTCATGGAGAAGACCGCAGAAGGGCTCGCCGAGCGCGGCATTGCGACGCTCCGCTTCAATTTTCCCTACATGGAAGAGAAAAAGGGACGTCCCGACCAGCCGGCGGTTGCGCACGCCGCCATCCGCGCGGCGGTCGCGGAGGCGGCGCGGCGCTGCCCCGGTCTCAAGCTTGTGGCGGGTGGAAAGTCGTTCGGTGGCCGCATGACCTCGCAGGCGCAGTCCAAGGCTGCATTGCCTGATGTCAAAGGGCTCGCCTTTCTCGGTTTCCCCCTGCATGCCGACAAGAAGCCGTCGTCCGAGCGCGCCGAGCATCTCGCCGGTATTGCTATCCCGATGCTGTTCCTGCAAGGCACGCGCGATGGGCTTGCGGATCTGAGCTACCTCAAGCCTGTCGTCGAGAAGCTCGGCCCGAAGGCGATGCTGCATGAGGTCGAAGGCGGCGATCACTCGTTTGCGGTGCTCAAGAAGTCCGGCCGCACCAACGATGAGGCGCTTACCGAGGTGCTCGACACGCTCGCCGCCTGGATCGATGGGCTCGCCTGAGGCACGAGCATGATCCGGGAAAGTGCGCGGCGGTTTTCCGAGAAGATCATGCTCCAAAAGATAACGTGAAGCGCATGCGCTTCACGCCGAATAAAGCCCCTTGTCGCGGGCCTTCTGGATCGCCAGCGCGGCGATCAGGTCAAGCGTCGGCGTCGACAGGCCGGCGGTGCGCGCGAAGGCGGCCGGCGCTCTCACCAGCACGTCGATCTCCATGGCGCGGCCGAGCTCGTAATCCTGCAGCAGCGACGGCTTGTGGTTGGGGGCGGGGCCGCTGCGGGTGACGCGCTTGACCTCGGGGATGAAGTGCTGGGCGATGTCGTTGGCCTCGTTCAGCATGCGCGGAATGACGTCCGCAAAGGCGGGGTCGTCGCGTACCCCGCGCGCGGTCTGGCCGGTGAGCAGGCACAGCACCGACAGCGACATGTTGGTCAGCAGCTTTGACCAGATCGCCTCCCGGATCTCGGCTACCGGCGGCGATTCCAGCCGGGCGTCGTTGAGGACGTTGCGGAGCTTGGTGATCCGCTCGCAATTGCGATCGTCGCATTCGCCGATCAGGAGGCGGTTGCGGTCCGGCGTGAGGTTCTGCACCACACCGGGCGCGGTCACCTCGTTGGAGGAAAAGATGACGCCGCCGATGATCCGCTCTTTCGGAATGCAGGCGCGCAGGCGGCCGCCGGGATCAAGAAAGGAAATGTCCGGCGGTGTCGGGTGCCGGGGTGGCAGGCCGATGCCGTACCACCAGGGAATGCCGTTCTGCGCGAACACGATGGCGGTGTCGTCCTGCAGCAGCGGCTTGATGGCGGAGACCAGTCCCGTCAGCGCGGTCGCCTTCAGCGTGGAGATCACGACGTCCTGCGGGCCGAGCTGGGCCGGATCCCCTGACGCGTTCACCTTGGCGGAAACCTCGGAATCGCCGACCCGCAGCTTGAGGCCGTTCGCGCGCACCGCCTCCAGATGCGCGCCCCGCATCACGCAACTGACCTCATGGCCGGCGCGCGCCAGCCGTACTGCGATATGGCTGCCGACGGCGCCCGCGCCGAAAATGCAGATGCGCATGTTGATCCCGTCCCTGATCCCTTGGTGCCATCAGGCGGCAGCATGACACAAGCCGCCATGCGATGGACGCGGCTGCCCTACGCCGGAAAGATATGGATCAAGGCGCGCGGCCTCGGCCATAGTGCGCGGCAAACAACCGGAGGATCGCCGATGACTGCCAGCCCCGTCCTGTGGAGCCTCGATGAACGCGGGGTTGCGACCGTCACGTTGAACCGGCCGGAGGTGAACAACGCCTATGACGGCGCGCTGATATCAGGCGTGCTGGCGGCCATGGACGAGCTGGCTAAGAAGCCGGCCTTGCGGGTCGTCGTTCTCAGGGGCAACGGCAAGCATTTTCAGGCCGGCGCCGACCTCAAATGGATCAATGGCGTGCGGCCGCAATCGGCTGAGGCCAACGAGGCGGCCTCGCGGGCGACTTTCGAAGCCGTGCAGCGGCTCAACACCTTGGCCGTCCCGACGGTTGCCCTGGTGCAGGGCGGCTGCTTCGGCGGCGGCACCGGCGTGATCGCGGCCTGCGATGTCGTGATTGCCGCGGACAACGCCCTGTTCTCCATCACCGAAGTGCGCTGGGGCCTGACCGCCGCGATCATCATCCCGCAGCTCTGCGACGCCATCGGCGTCCGGCAAGTCCGCCGCTACGCTCTCACCGGCGAGCGCTTCGGCGCCGAGGACGCCCGCCGTATCGGCTTGGTGCACGAGGTGGTGCCGCTCGCCGAGCTGGAGGCCGCAGGCAGCAAGGTGGTCGAGCAATTGCTAGCCAACGGGCCGGAGGCGATGGCTGAAACCAAGCGGCTGGCGCTGGAGAGCTCGTTCGGGGGCATGGCGATGGACGATGCCGCCTACAAGCGGCTCGTGCACCTGCACTCGGTCAAGCGCCAGAGCGCCGAGGCGGCGGAGGGACTGGCGTCGTTCGCCGAGAAGCGGGCGGCGAAGTGGGGTGGCAGCAAAGGCTGAGCGTCAGCAGCCGCGGCAGATGTTGTTGATGCTGCGATAGACGGCGTCGTCGTCCTGCCGCATCTGGCGCATCGATTCGAGCGTCGTGCTCTCGTCGGTAACAGGTGCCGGCTTGCGTTTCGCGGCGAGCTCTTCCTCCTGCCGCTTGTAGCAGGCCTCGCGATCAAGCTTGGCCTGGATGAAGCGGCAGTTTTGCTCCAGGGCGGAGGCGGGGGTGGTGCAGATCGCGAAAGCGATCAGGACGGGCAGGGCGAATTTCAAAAGCGTCGAATCCATTTGTTGAACCAAGGTGCTTGTCGTCGCCCGGCTTGACCGGGCGACCCAGTACGCCGCGGCCTCTCCGTACACGTTTGACCTCTCTGGAATACTGGATCGCCCGGTCAAGCCGGGCGATGACAGTGGAGCGCGACGGCTCTTCTCTCAGGTCCGCTGCCTGAGGGCAACCGCCATCTTGTGACGCAAGATGTGGCTCACAGCGACGGCGCCAGTGACGTCTTCAGCAGGGTCAGCAGTGCCTGCACCGCGGCCGCATTGCGCCGTCGCTCCGGAATCGCGGCCTTCACCCACAATTCCGGAATCGGAAAGTCGCGCAGCACCGGCTTCAGCCTGCCGTCACGCAAGGCATCCGCCACGAGGTAATGCGACATCAGCGCGATGCCGTTGCCGGCGATCGCGCTGCGCGCCAGCACGTGGCCCTCGTTGGAGGACAGCAATGGGCTGACCTGGATGCTGATGCGGCCGCGAGGGCCGTCAAAGGTCCATTCCGGTCCGGTCGGCAGAAAACTGAGGCAGCGATGCTCGACGAGGTCGCGCGGATGTTTTGGCGTGCCGTGCTTCTTTAAGTATGCAGGCGAGGCGCAGAGCAGCCGCTTCAGCAGACACAGCGGCTCGTCGACCACGCCGCCGAAGGAATGCGGGAAGGCGCCGATGGCGATGTCAAAGCCTTCGGTCACGGGATCGACCGGGCGATCGATCAGCACGATCTCGAGTTTCAGCCGCGGGTTCTGGGTCTGGAACGCGCTGAAGGCGTCGGCAAGGCGCGCCACCGTCAGCGAGGTCGGCGCCTTGATGCGCAGGTGATCGACGAGATCGTGGCCCTTCTCGCCCATGCGCGAGAGCAGGTCCGTGGCATCGGTAACGACGCCGCGCGCGCGATGCACATAGCGCTGGCCGGCCTCGGTGAGACGCAATTGCCGTGTCGAGCGGTGAAACAGCGGCGTGCCGATCCGCGCCTCCAGTTGCGTGACGCGCTTGGCGACGACCGAGGTCGAGACGTTGAGCTTGCGTGCCGCGGCAGAGAAGCCGGCGGCATCCGCGGTGGCGAGGAAGGCCTGGAGGTTCACGAGGATGTCCATTTTGACCTTTCTCGATTCGCGAAAGCTGATCGCATATTTTGGTGGATTGTAGCCCGCTGCGCGTTAATTCATAGTCGCCCCCAAGCAAGGAATTTGGGAAGGGACGCGCCATGCGGGCCACGACGATCGAAGAACCAGCGCGCAAAGTGCCGCTCTACGGCGAGTATGAAGTCGTGGTGCTCGGCGGCGGTCCCGCCGGCATTATCGCGGCGGCCTCTGCGGCGCGCGCGGGACGGAAGACGCTGCTGATCGAGCGTTATGGCTTTCTCGGCGGCATGGGCACTGCCGCCGGCGTCACTAACTTTTGCGGCCTGCACGGCAATGTCTACGGCAAGGCGCACCGGCTGGTGCAGGGCATGGCGTCCGAGCTGTTGGCACGCATCGATCTGCTCAACGGCCTCAACACGCCGCATCTGATCCTCGGCAAGGTCTTCGCCCAGGCCTATGACACCGCGGCCTACAAGATCGCGGCCGATCAACTGCTCGCGAGCCACGGGGTGCACATCCTCTTCCATGCGCTCGGCGCCGGCGTGGTGATGGGCGATGACAGCCGCATCGATGCGTTGCTGGTCGAGACCAAGGCCGGCCGGCAGGCGGTGCGCGCCGAGATTTTTATCGATTGTTCCGGCGATGGTGATCTCGCCGTGTGGGCCGGCGCGCCCTTCGAGATCGGCGACGAGCACGGTCACCCGCTTTATCCGTCGATGATGCTCCGTCTCAACGGTGTCGATCCCGAGAAGGCGGGCGAGGCCTGGCGGACCATCCCGCAATTGATGGAAAAGGCGCTCGCGGCCGGCACGCACACATTCCCGCGCAAGAGCGCGATCGTGCGGCCGCAAAAATCCGGCATCGAATGGCGGGTGAATTTTACGCAAGTCGCGCGCGAGGATGGCCACGCCATCAACGGCATCGAGCCCGACGATCTCACCCGCGGTGAGATCGAAGGCCGCAAGCAGGCGCTCGCCGCGTACGAGTTCCTGCGTAGCACCGTGCCGGGCTTTGAAAAATCCTACATCGTCGATTTGCCGCCGCAGCTCGGCATCCGCGAGACCCGCCGCATCAGGGGCGGCTACCAGCTCAGCGGCGAGGACGTGCTCGGCTGCGCCTCGTTCGAGGACTCGATTGGGGTCAACGGCTGGCCGATCGAGGCTCACGTTCCCGGCGATGTCGTCTTCACCTTCCCGCCGATCCCGGAATCCCGCGGCTATAACGAGCTGCCGTACCGGATGCTGGTGCCCGAGGGCGTCGACAATCTCTTGGTCGCCGGCCGCTGTGCCTCGATGACCCATGAAGGCCAGTCGGCGGCACGGGTCTCCGGTGCCTGTTTCGTGATGGGCGAGGCGGCAGGTTCCGCTGCCGCGCTGGCGCTCTCCGGAAACCGCATTCCACGCGAAATCCCCATTGAAAAATTGCAGGAAACGTTGAAACAACAGGGCGCCTTCATCGGGCGGGACCAGGTGGTGCCCGAGGGCCTGTAACGGACTGCAAGACAAACACGAGAGGAAACGGGATGATCGGAATTGCACGGCTCGCAGCTGCCGGCCTGTTGGCGATCATGGCGATGGGCACGGCGCGCGCCGAGGACGCGCTGAAGGCCAAGGTCGGCGTGCTCCGCCTGTCGTCCTCCGCGCCTGTCTTCATCGCGCAGGACAAGGGCTACTTTCGCGACGCCGGCCTCGATGTCGAGCTGAAGTTCTTTGATGCGGCGCAGCCGATCGCGGTCGCGACGACCTCGGGCGACGTCGATTTCGGCGTCACCGCCTTCACCGCCGGTCTCTACAATCTCGCCGGCAAGGGCACGCTGAAGGTGATCGGCGGCATGAGCCGCGAGAAAGCAGGCTATCCCCTGATCGGGTATTTCGCCAGCAACAACGCCTATGCGAGCGGTCTGAAGACGCCGAAGGATCTTGCGGGCAAGCGGGTGGCGATGACGCAGGTCGGATCAAGCTTCCACTATTCGCTCGGCCTGCTCGCCGACAAATACGGCTTCAAGCTTGCGGACGTGAAGATCGTGCCGCTGCAATCGCTGTCGAACGCGGCCGCCGCGCTCAAGGGCGAGACCGTCGATGCCGCGCTGCTGCCGATCTCGACGGCGCGAAAACTGATGGACGAGGGCGGCGCGAAGTTTCTGGGTTGGGTCGGCGACGAAACGCCCTGGCAACTGGGCGCGGTGTTCGCCTCGCCGAAGACGCTGAGCAACAAGGCGCTGGTGACGAAATTTCTCGCCGCGCTCGCGAAAGCCGACCGCGAATATCACGACGTCATCCTCGCCGCGATGAAGGACGGCACAGCCCCGATCAACGAGCAGACGAAACCGCTTTTGGAGATCATCGCAAAATACACCAACCTGCCGGTCGAGCAGGTGGTCGGCAACTGCGCCTATATCGATCCCGACGGCAAGCTGGACGTGAAGAACGTCGACAACCAGATCAAATGGCTGCAGGAGCAGGGCTTTGCCGATAAGGGCTTTGACGCGAATGCGATCATCGCCAAGGATTATGTGAAGGCGGATTGATGCTGCGCGCTCCCAACCATCCCCGTCACCCTGAGGTGCTCGACTTGCGCTCTTCCGCAAGGCGAGCCTCGAAGGGTGCACGGCCCGGATGCGGCGGGGCCGCTCATCCTTCGAGGCTCCCATCGCGATGCCTTCGCATCGCGATGCTCGCACCTCAGGATGACGGATCGAGAGGAGCGCGCGCATGGACCTGATCGCCAACCACATCACCCACCGCTTCGGCGATCTCGCCGTGCTCGACGACGTCTCCTTCACCCTCAGTGCGGGCGAGGTGGTGGCGATCGTCGGTCCGTCCGGCTGCGGCAAGAGCACGCTGCTGTCGATCCTCGGCGGGCTGTTGCAGCCGACCTCGGGTGCGCCCGAGCTGCGCGGGGCGCCGCCGGCGGACAGCCTCAATCCGCTCACCTTCGTGTTCCAGGATTTTGCGCTGCTGCCCTGGGCCACGGTGGAGGAGAACGTCGAATTCCCGCTGCTGCACACCCAGCTCTCGGCTGCGCAGCGCCGCGCGCTGGTCGAGGACGCCCTGCGCCGCACCGGGCTGACCGATTTTCGCCAGACCTATCCAAAGCAGCTCTCCGGCGGCATGCGCCAGCGCGTCGGCATCTCGCGTGCGCTTGCGGTCAAGCCTGCGATCCTGCTGATGGACGAGCCGCTGTCGGCGCTGGATTCGCAGACGCGTGAGCTGCTGATGGAGGATTTCGTCCGCCTGCTCGCTGACGGCGGCATGGGCGCGGTCTACGTCACGCACAATCTCGAAGAGGCGGCCCGGCTCGCGGATCGCATCGTGGTGCTGTCGCGTAGGCCCGGCCGCATCCGCGAGGTCGTCACCGTGCCGATGACGCGCGCGGCGCGCGGCGAGGCGGCGGCGCGGGAAATGCTACTTGCGCTGCAGAACCAGATCTGGTCGCTGATCCGCAACGAGGCGATCGATGCCGAGCGCGAGGTCCAGCATGCTTGATCGCGCGACGAGCGACGTGGCCCCGAAGGACGAAGCGACGCGCCGCGTTCGTTTTCGCGGCGCCGGATTCGTGCCCGCCAGCAGTCGGTTCGGCGGCTGGATCGCGCTCGCGCTGGTCATCGCGGTCTGGCAGGCCGCCGGCAGCGCCGGCCTCGTCAATGCGCTGTTCCTGCCGACGCCCTCTGCGATCGCGCGCGCGATCTACCAGCTCGCGATCTCGGGCGCGCTGTGGCAGCATCTGTCGGCCTCGCTCCTGCGCATCGGCGTCGGCTGGGTGCTGGGAACGGCGGCCGGCGTCGCCGTCGGCTTCGCCATCGGGCTGTCGCGGCTGGCGCGCAGCGTCGGCATCACCTTCATCTCGGCGCTGTTCCCGATTCCGAAGATCGCGCTGTTGCCGCTGCTCATTCTTTGGCTCGGCATCGGCGAAGAGCCGAAGATCGCGACCATTGCGCTTGGCGTGTTCTTCTCGACCGCGATCTCGGTCTATAGCGGCGTCGATGCGGTGCCGCGCAACCTCATCCGCATGGCGCAGAGTTTCAACGTTCCCTTCGTCACCATCGTGCGCAAGGTGATCTGGCCGGGCGCGCTGCCGGCGATCCTCGCCGGCTTCCGCATCACCGCGTCCGTGGCCCTGCTGCTCGTCGTCAGTGCCGAGATGATCGGCGCGCAATACGGCATCGGCGCCTTCGTGCTGCAGGCCGGCAATCTGATGCAGACCGATCAGCTGCTTGCGGGCGTGGTGATCCTGTCGGTGTTTGGGCTGGCGGTCGGCAAGGTGATCGGCTGGCTGGAGACGCGCCTGTTGCACTGGCGGTAGCCGCTATCACCGCCGCCGTAGGGTGGGCAAAGCGTAAGCGTGCCCACCATTCCTTCATGAGTCGCGAAGACGTGGGCACGGCGCAAGTGCGCCTTTGCCCACCCTACGAGACCGGTGACCGTCACGCGTTCCCGCGATCCTCGCGAAACAAATCCAGCTTCTGCTGCACCGGCCGATCCGAGAAGCTGAACAGCACGGCATCTTCCTCCGCCTCGTGCGTGACCCAGTGCCAGCTCGGCACCACGAACAGATCGCGCGGACCCCATTCGAACACCGCGTCGCCGATGCGGCTGCGGCCGCGGCCTTCGATCGGGCAGAACACGGTGGCGTCGGTCGAACGATAGCGCGCGGTGTTAAAATCCTTCGGCAGCAGCTGGATGAAGGTGCCGATGGTAGGCATCGCGAAATCGCCGGTCTCGGGATTGCTGAACCTCAACTTCAGCCCGTGGCAGGCGTCCCACTCCTGGCGCGTTTTCGCTTTCTCCAGCGCCTCGCGAGTGTGGGCGTAGGGATAGCTGAAGATCGGCGAGGTCTTCGAGCTGCGCTTCACATCGACCGGCAGCAGATTGTGGCCGTAGCGCGCAAAGCTGTCGCCCACAGGCTTGGTGATCTTCTGCTGGTCCTCTTTCGAGCCTTCGGCGAAGGAGCAGTCGAAGAACTGCACCAGCGGGATGTCGAGCCCGTCGAGCCAGAACATCGGCTCGCTGGTCTCATTGGAATGATCGTGCCAGGTCATGGACGGTGTGATGATGAAGTCGCCGGGCTCCATCGCGGTGCGCTCGCCGTCCACCGCGGTGTGGGCGCCCTTGCCTTCGAGCACGAAGCGCAGCGCCGACTGGCTGTGGCGATGGGCAGGCGCGACGTCGCCGGGCACCACCATCTGCACGCCGGCATAGAGCGAGGTGGTGATCTTGGACTGTCCGCGCAGGCCCGGGTTCTCCAGCACCAGCACGCGCCGCTCGGCTTCCTTGGCGGTGATGAGCTTGCCGGCCTCCGTCATGTAGTCGCGGATGACGTCGAACTTCCAGAGGTGCGGCCGGCAGGCGCTCCTCGGCTCCGGCGTGATCAGGTCGCTCATCACCGTCCACAGCGCGGTGAGATTTTCGCCGTCGATCTTCTTGTAAAACGCCTCGCGTTCCGGCGTCTTGGTCACGGCTTCCATGGTTGCTGCTCCCGATCGTTTTGTTGATTGACAGTATACTGACGATCTAGGTAGCGTCAATGTGACGGACGACGTACAAGGTGTCGTTCCGGGGCACGCGGAGCGTGAACCCGGAACCTCGAGATTCCGGGTTCGGCTCTTCGAGCCGCCCCGGAATGACAAAGGGAGGGTTCCGATGAAGCTGCATGGCTATTTCCGCTCCAGCGCCGCCTACCGCGTGCGGATCGCGCTGAACCTCAAGGGCCTCGGCGCCGAGCATCTGCCGCATCACTTACGCAAGGGCGAGCAATGTGCGCCCGCCTATCTCGCCATCAACCCGCAAGGTCTGGTGCCGGCGCTGGAGGATGATGCGGGTGCAGTGCTGACCCAATCGGTCGCCATCATCGAATGGCTCGACGAAACGCACCCCAATCCGCCGTTGCTGCCGAAGGATCCGCTGCGCCGCGCCAAGGTGCGCGCGTTTGCGCTGGCGATCGCCTGCGATACCCATCCGGTGCAGAACTTGAAGGTGCTGGCGCGGCTGCGCGAGCTTGGCCTTGCCGAGGAGAAAGTCCAGGACTGGGCCGCCTGGGTCAACCGCGAGGGCCTGTCGGCCTGCGAGACGTTGATCAAGGGTGAGCCCGGGCCGTTCTGCTTCGGCAATGCGCCGACGCTGGCCGATCTCTGCCTGGTGCCGCAGCTCGCCAATGCGCGCCGCTTCGGCGTCGATGTCTCGGCCTATCCGCGCCTGCTCGCGGCGGAGGCCGCCGCGAAGGCGCTGCCTGCGTTCGCCAATGCCGCGCCGGAGAAGCAGCCCGATGCCGAGTAAGCCTTCCGCTCCGATCACGATCGATGCGGTCTACGCCGCGCCGGGCTATCTGTTCCGGCGCATGCAGCAGATCGCGGTCTCGATCTTCATGGAGGAGTGCAAGGCGTTCGACCTCACGCCGGTGCAATATGCCGCGTTGATCGCGATCCACACCCATCCCGGCATCGACGCGACCCGGCTGTCGGCCGTGATCGCCTTCGATCGCTCCACGCTCGGCAGCGTGATCGAGCGGCTGCAGGCCAAGGATTTTATCGAGCGCAGGCCGGCCCCCGAGGACAAGCGGATCAAGCTGCTCTATCTGACCAAGTCAGGCGCGGCGATCCTGCGCGAGATCATCCCCGCCGTCGAGCGCGCCCAGGCGCGCATGCTGGAGCCGCTCAAGCCCGCCGACCGCAAGGCGCTGATGGGTCTGCTGGTGCAGCTCGTCGACCTCAACAACGAGGCGTCACGGGTGCCGCTGCGCGCCGAGGACGCGCTGGAGCATTTGGGGAAGGGTGGGTGAGGGGAGGTGAGGCTGTGCTGGCGCCTCATTCACCGCCGTCGTCCCGGCGCAGGCCGGGACCCATAACCACGAATCCTAATTTGGCGAAGATTGGCAATGACCAGCCCACGCGACAACCACTGCTGCGGCGTATGGGTCCCGGCCCCCGTGCGCAATTGCGCACTAGGCCGGGACGACAGCGAGGGCTTGGTGACGCCGCCGCCTCAATCTCCACTGTCATTCCCCGCGAAGGCGGGGAATCCAGTACGCCGCGGCTTCTCGGTCTAGCGAGATGTCGTAGGGTGGGCAAAGGCGCTCTTGCGCCGTGCCCACGACCTCTCTCCAACGGATCAGAAGTGGTGGGCACGCTTCGCTTTGCCCACCCTACGATTGCGGTGCGCGGAACTCCGTCCTCGCCTCACATCCTCAGCAACGCCTGCCGGTCGATCTTCCCCGTCCCCGTCTTCGGCAGCTCGTCGATGAAGATCACCTCGCGCGGATATTTGTACGGCAGCAGCTTGCCCTTCACGTAATCCTGCAGCTTCCGCGTCGCTTCGACCTGATCGACCGCGCGGTTGTTCATCACCACCACCGCCTTCAGCGTCATGCGCCGGTCCGGCAGCTCGGCGGCGAACACCGCGCATTCGCGGATATCGGGGTGGTCGGCGAGGCACAGCTCGACCTCGAGCGGGTAGACCCACTGTCCCGAGATCTTGATGAGATCGTCGGCGCGGCCGCGGAAGAAGTGGAAGCCGTCGGCATCGCGGACGAAGCGGTCGCCGGTGTAGATCCAGCCGCCCTCGCGGATGGTCTCGGCGGATTTGTCCGGCCGGTTCCAGTACCGCGGCGTGTTGGAATCGCCGCGCACCCACAAAATGCCTTCCTCGTTGTCGCCGACGTCGCGGCCATCCTTGTCGCGCAGCGCGACCTCGTAACCGGGTACGCGCAAGCCCGCGGCGCCGAGCTTCTTCTGCTCGGGCCGGTTGGAGAGATAGATGTGCAGCACCTCGGTCGAGCCGAGGCCTTCGACGATCTCGAGCCCCGTGAGCGTCTTCCAGCCGTTGAAGACCTCTGCCGAGAGCACTTCTGCGGCGGAGAGCGCCATGCGCAGCGACGAGAAGTTCGTCTTCTCTGCGCCCTCGGCCTTGGTCAGCGAGGTATAGAGCGTCGGCAGGCCGAAGAAGACCGTCGGCTTGTACTGCTCGATCGCCGCGAAGATCGCGGCCGGCTTCGGCTGGCCCGGCAGCAGCAGCGTCGCCGCGCCCGCCGAGAACGGGAAGGTGACGGAATTGCCAAAACCGTAGGCGAAGAAGATTTTCGGCACCGAGAAGCAGATGTCGTCAGGCGTCAGCTTCAGCACGTTCCGCGCAAAAGCGACTTCGCTATAGGCCATGTCGTGCTGGAGATGCACGATGCCCTTGGGCCGGCCCGTCGAGCCCGACGAGTACATCCAGAACGCCATCTCGTTGCGATCGGTGTCCGCTTCGGCGAGCTCAGTCGGGAATTGCGCGAGCCAGCTCGCCGCCGCGACCGCGGCAGGCGCAGCGTGCTCGCCGACCTCGCCATTGACGACGATCAGCGTCTGCAGCTTCGTCTCCTTGCATGCCTCCGCATTGAAGCGCGCGCAGAACTCGGCATCGGCCACCGCCACGGCAGCACCGGAATCGGCGAGATAGAATTGCAGGAGGTCCGGTGGCGTCAGCGTGTTGATCAGCAGTGGCACGAAACCGGCGCGCACCGCGCCGAAGAAGGCGGCCGGATAGGCGGGCGTGTCGTCGAGGAACAGCAGCACGCGGTCGCCGCGCTTAAGGCCCAGCGAAGCAATGCCGTTGCCCCATTGGCAGGCCTCCGCGCAGAGTGCTGCATAAGTGCGCGTGCCCGCTGGCCCGGTCAGCGCGAGCTTGTCGCCACGGCCTTTGCCGAGATTGTCGAACAGCACGCGGCTGGCGTTGTAGATTTGCGGAACGGCAAAGCCGATCTCGCGCGCGCCCGGACTGTCGGCGGGCACCTGGTCGCGAATCTCGTTGCTCATGCGGTAGCCTCACTGGCCGCATCCCCACCGTCGTCTGCACCATTCTTGGCGGCCTCGTAGCGCGCCATGAAGGCCGGCGACATCGCCCGCAGCCGGGAATCGTCGATGCGGCCGGAGCGGGTGATGTAGCTGTAGGCAAAATCCATCAGGTCGAGCTGCATGTGCTGGGCAAAGTTCTCGTACCAGGAGGCGCTGGTTCGTGCGGCGTCGACGAGCTTCTGCACGACCGGTTTGCGCGCCGCCTGGTAGCGTTGCAGCGCGGTCGAAAGATGCGCGTCCGATTCCAACGCCTTGACCAGCGCGATCGCGTCCTCGATCGCAAGCCGCGTGCCCGAGCCGATCGAGAAATGCGCCGAGTGCAGCGCATCGCCGAGCAGCACCATGTTCTTGAACGACCAGTGCTCGTTCCAGACCCAGGGGAAATTGCGCCAGACCGATTTGTTCGAGACGAGGCAATGGCCGCCAAGCGTGTCGGCAAATACCTCCTCGCAGACGCCTTTGGACTGCTCGACGTCCTTGTAGGCGAAGCCATAGGCCTGCCAGGTCGCGTAATCGCATTCGACCAGGAAGGTGCTCATGGTCGGCGAATAGCGGTAGTGGTGCGCGTTGAAGGCGCCGCGATCGGTCTTCACAAAAGTCTGCGACAGCGTGTCGAAGCGCTTCGACGTGCCATACCAGACGAACTTGTTGGAGGAGTAGGACAGCGAGGTGCCGAAATCGCCCTCATAGGCGCGGCGTACCAGCGAGTTCAGCCCGTCGGCGGCGACGATCAGATCGTGGCCGTTGAGCTGGTCGATCGCATGAACCGGCGTGTCGAAGCGCGGCGTGACGCCGGCATCGAGCGCACGCTGCTGCAGGAATCTCAGGAGCTCGAGCCGCCCGATCGAGGAGAAGCCGACGCCGTCGATGGCGACGCTGTCGCCATGAAGGTTGAGCGTGATGTTCTCCCAGCTCTCCATATGCGGGGCGATCGCATCGACCGTCTCGGGGTCGTCGGCACGCAGGAACTCCAGGGCCTGGTCGGAGAACACGACGCCAAAGCCCCAGGTCGCGTCGGCCGGGTTCTGTTCGAACAGGTCGACTTGATCCTCGGGGTGACGCTTCTTCCAGAGATAGGCGAAGTAGAGCCCGCCGGGCCCCCCGCCAATCACGGCGATCCGCAACGTCTGCCTCCCTAATTGACAGTATACTTACTATCTAGGGGTAGACTAATGTGCTCCGGCGTCCGGCGCCAGCGGAATTATCGGCAAGGCCGGCACACCAAAGCTCGCTCTCGGACAGGCGTTTCACGCATGTCCGAAACCGTCAGGTGTGAACCATAGCCAAATGGGGCCGGATTGACCACCCAGGGGTCAGACGCAGCGCTTCACGTAGACGCCGTTCACCAGCACCCTGGTACAGCGGACCACCGGAACCGGCTTGCGGACCACGACGGCCGCGTTCGGTCCGGCGCAACCGGCGCGATAGACACCGCGGGCGCACACGACCGCGTTGGCGTCGGTGGCCTCGAACGTCATGGTTGCCCCGAAGGCGAGGAGCGCGGAAGCGATCAGCAGCAATGAACGCATGTCTTTCTCCCGGTCTTGTCGTGATTGAAATCGGATATTTGCAAAAGGTTTGTCGTCGCAGCCGCGCGAAAATTCATTCGCGCGACGCTTCGTCATGGCCACGCGCCTTGGCGCGTGATCGTGCTCTGCCTTAACGGGCGGCGAACGGGGCGAGCACGTCCTTGCACGCCGGCGACAGCGAGGCGGCGTTGTTGGAGATGCACTGGATGATGCGGCCGCCGCCGGGCGCGACGCCGGCGCAGAGCGTGCGAATGTCGGCGCCGCAGGCGGACCGGACGATGAACAGCTCTTCGCGCGGCAGCAACGGGCGCAGCACGATGACGGCCGGTGCCGCGGCAGGCGCTGCCGCTGCAGCCGGTGCGGCACCAGAAGCAGGCGCGGCCGCCGCCGCACCGCCGCCGAAAGCCGCATTCACGGCCTTGGCGCAGCCTGCCGACACCTTCGCCTTGTTCTTCTCCAGACATTCGAGCGCGGGCGCGCCGCCCGGCGGCACGCCGGCGCAGACCTTGGGATAGTCGCCGCGGCAGGCGCTCTTGATCGCGGAAACCTGTGCAGCGCTCGGCTGCTTTGGTGCTGCCGCTTTCGGGGCGGCTGCCGTTGCCGGTTTGGCCGCAGGCTCGGTGGCGGGCGCAGCTTCCGTCTTTGCAGGCTCGGATTTGGCAGGCTCGGATTTGGCCGGCGCCGCTTCAGTCTTCGGCGCGGCTGCCGGCTCGACGGCGCGAACCGCGGCCTGGCATCCCGACGACAGGCTGGACATGTTCTTGGCGAGGCATTGATACGCTTCCACCCCGCCGGGCGTGACGCTCGAGCAATGCGCCATGAAGTCCGAGCGGCATGCGGACCGCATCGCGCTCTTCTGGGCCTCGGTCGGAGCCTGTGCGAAGGCTCCTGTTGCAGTTGCGAAGAGTGTGGCCGCCAGCAACGCTGCGCGCGTCGATGCATGTTTCAATGTGTTGAACATCTGAGTGAATCCTGCCCGGTCGGCAACGCCGACAATTTTCAAAAGGTATGCAAGCGCAATCGTCGCGAGTAATGCCTCGCGAGCGGCATCTTTGGCCGCTTTGGCCTCTATCGCAAGTAGATAATGTCTGAGCGACCGTGACGTAACTATGTCGTCAGCTTCACCATGCGCTTGCCGCGGTTCTCGCCTGCGAGCAATCCGATCAGCGCTTTCGGCGTGTTCTCGAGGCCATCGATGATGTCCTCCTGCACCTTGAGCTTGCCGGATTTCACCCAGGCCTGGAGATCGGCGAGCGCGCGCTGGCTGTCCTTCATGTAGTCCATCACGATGAAGCCCTGCATCACGAGCCGCTTCACCACGATCAGCCCCGGTACGCCGCGCGGGCCGTGCGCGGAGGGCGCGCCGTCATATTGCGAGATCGCACCGCAACAGGCGATGCGGCCGTAATTGTTCATTTGCGGCAGGCAGGCTTCCAGAATGTCGCCGCCGACATTGTCGAAATAGACGTCGATGCCTTTGGGCGCAGCCGCGCGCAATGCCTTGAACACCGCGCCGTCCTTGTAGTCGACGGCGGCACCGAAACCGAGCTCGGAGGTCAGCCAGTGGCACTTGTCGGCGCCGCCGGCGATGCCGATGACGCGGCACCCCTTGATCTTGGCGATCTGTCCGACGATCGAGCCGACCGATCCCGCGGCCGCCGAGACCACGACCGTCTCGCCCTCTTTGGGCTTGCCGATTTCCAGCAGGCCGAAATAGGCGGTGAGGCCGGCAATGCCGAACACGCTGAGCAGATGCGTCATCGGCTCGAGCTTCGGCATCTTCGTCAGATGCTTCGCCGGCACCGCGGCAAACTCCTGCCAGCCGGTGTCGCCGAACACGATGTCGCCCGCCGCGAGCTCGGGCGCCTTTGAGCTGACGACCTCGGCGATGGCGCCGCCGGCCATCACGCTGTTGGCTTCGACGGCCGAACGATAGGTCGCGCCGTGCATCCAGGCCCGGTTGGCAGCGTCGAGCGAGATGTAACGCACGCGCAGCAAGACCTCGCCGTCCTTCGGCTCCGGCATCGCGCCCTCGACCATCTTGAAATGTTCGGGACCAAGCTTGCCGCTGGGCTTTTCCACCAGCAGAATCTGACGATTGGTGTTGCCGCTCATGGCGTTCCCCTCTTCATTTGTTTGACGATTATTGATGCAGCCGCCGCAAGGAAAACGTGCAAGCCGCGTTCGTTGTGCGCTGCATGAAGGCTAGATCGCGAAGGATCGTTTCACAACGGGAACATCCGGCCAACGCGATCACTCGCCAAGCGTGTTGCGTCATCGTCATATCTGCGACATCATGAAGCGGCCGGTGTAGTGGGGGTCTTTCAATGTCGAACAGGTTTACGCAATACATTCTGGCCGCGATGGTGCTGGGCATCGTCATGGGTTCGGCGATCTACAACTTCCTGCCCGATACCCGCGCCGAATGGGCCTCCTCCATCAACCTGATCGCCATGATGTTCCTGCGCCTGATCAAGATGATCATCGCGCCTTTGGTGTTCGCGACCCTGGTCGGCGGCATCGCGCATATGGGAACCGGTTCGCGGCTCGGGCGCATCTTCGCCAAGACCATGGGCTGGTTCGTCAGCGCCTCCTTCGTCTCGCTGCTGCTCGGCCTCATCATGGTCAATCTGTTGCAGCCCGGCGCGAACTTCCCCGGCACGCTGCCGCAGGCGGGGCAATCGACAGGGCTGCCGGTCTCGGCTTTCTCGATCGAGAAATTCCTCACTCATCTGATTCCGACCTCGATCGCGGATGCGATGGCGCAGAACGAGATCCTCCAGATCGTGATCTTCGCCGTGTTCTTCTCGGTGGCAATGGGCTCGATGCCCGAGCGGTCGAAGCCGATCCTGGCGATGATCGACGACGTCGCCCACATCATGCTCAAGGTGACGAGCTATGTGATGCTGTTCGCGCCGCTCGCGGTGTGGGCCGCCATCACCGCTACCGTCGCCAAGAACGGCCTCGGCGTGCTGTGGAAGCTCGTCGTCTTCATGGGCGGTTTCTATCTCGCGCTCGCCATCCTCTGGGTCATCCTGATGGTTGTCGGCTTCCTCGTGATCGGGCCGCGCTACAGCCACCTCCTGAGGCTGATCCGCGAGCCGCTGATGATCGCGTTCTCGACCGCGAGCTCGGAAGCGGCCTACCCGAAGACGCTGGAGGGGCTGACCAAGTTCGGTGCCTCGTCGCGGATCTCGAGCTTCGTGCTGCCGCTCGGTTATTCCTTCAACCTCGACGGCACGATGATGTACTGCACTTTCGCCAGCATCTTCATTGCGCAGACCTACCACATCGAGATGTCGCTCGCGACGCAGCTCGCGATGCTCGCGACCCTGATGATCACCTCGAAGGGCGTCGCCGGCGTGCCGCGCGCCTCCCTCGTCGTGATTGCCTCGACGCTGTCGCAGTTCGGCATTCCCGAGGCGGGCCTCTTGATGATCATGGGCATCGACACCTTCCTCGACATGGGACGCAGCGCCACCAACGTGATCGGCAACTCGCTGGCGACCGCCGTGGTCGCGAAGTGGGAAGGCGAGCTCGGGCCGGAGCACGAGCTGGGGCCGGGCGAGGTGGCGACGCCGGACATGGTGCCCGGCGAATTGCCTGCGATGGCCGGCCATTGACGGAGGTGCATCATGCGCCTTTCATCGGCGATATCGGGCAGCCTGTTGCTGGCAGCGTGTCTGCTGGCAACCGGGGCCTCAGCGCAGACCGGCAGCGAAGGGCTTAGCCCGACGCTGTCGGCCATCAAGAAAGCGCATACCGTGCGGCTGGGCTATCGCGAAAGCTCGCCGCCGTTCTCCTTCCTCGACCAGTCGGGTCGTCCGATCGGCTACAGCCTCGAACTGTGCGAGGCCATCGTCGAGGAGATCGGCGTCGAGGTCGACGATCCCAATCTCAGAATCGATTACGTCAAGGTCACCTCGGACGACCGCATCGACGCGGTGCTCCAGAACAAGATCGACCTGGAATGCGGCTCGACCACGGCCAATGCCGAGCGTGGCAAGCGCGTCGCCTTCTCGCCGCTGATGTTCGTCGCCGGCACCAAGCTGATGGTGCCGAAGGCGTCAAACGTGTCGGCCATCACCGATCTGAAGGGCAAGACCGTGGTGGTGACTAAGGGCACCACCAACGAGCAGGCGATGCATGCGGCCGACAAGAAGTTTTCGCTCGGCCTCAACATCGTCACCTCGCCCGATCACGAGCAGTCCTACCAGATGCTCGCCGACGGCAAGGCCGATGCGTTCGCGACCGACGACATCCTGCTGTTCGGCCTGATCGCGCGCCACAAGGCGCAGGACAAGTTCCGCGTTACCGGCGACTATTTGTCCTACGATCCCTACGGCATCATGTTCAAGAAGAGTGAGCCGCAGCTCTCCGCCGTGGTCGACCGCACCTTCCGCAAGCTCGGCTCCAACCAGGACCTCATCCCGCTCTACAACAAATGGTTCATCGCACGGCTTCCGACCGGCGAACGCCTGAACGTGCCGATCTCGCTGCAACTGGAGGAAGCCTTCAAATCGATGGACGATTCCGCCAGCGCGAATAATTGAGCTGCGGTTGGCTCTCTCTCCGTCACCCTGAGGTGCGCGCTCGGTAGTGCAGATGCATCGCCGAGCAAGCCTCGAAGGATGAACGGCCGAGCTGCCAGTCGGGCCGTCGTCCTTCGAGGGCCGCTGAAGAAGCGGCCACCTCAGGATGACGGGGATAGGTCAGCGCTCACCGCGCGCTTTATCGAACACCCGGTCCAGCGCGGCATCATACGCCGCCTGCACCAGCTCCGGATGCAGCTTGGCCAGCGCTTCCATCATCACGCCGGAGTTGATCTCGAGCACGCGCCAGGAGCCGTCGACACGGACCACGTCGATTGACGCAAAAGCGATGCCGATGGCGCGCGCGGCATCGATTGCGAGCTTCACGCAAGCCGTGCGGACCTCGCCGTCCTCCAGCGGCACCGGCTTTGCGCCGGCATCGAGATTGTGCCGCCAATCCGAGCCACGCTGCTTGCTGTAGACGACGAGGGGCACGTCATCGAGCAGCACAACGCGGACCTCCTCCTCGATCGCGACATAGGGCGAGATCACGAGCCCCGTGCTCATCGAAAAGACCTCGCCGGCCGCGTGGTCGAGCTCCGCCTCCGTCGTCACCTTGAACACCGAGCGCCCCGATGTGCCCTCGTTCGGCTTCACCACCACGCCTTGCGGATGGTCGTGAAGAAGCGCGAGCATTGCCTCCCGCCAGGCGGCGCCAACGACATTCCTGCCCAGCCTCGGGTTGAGGAAGAGCTGATGGGGAATGCACGGCACGTCCGCCAGCGTCAGCGCCTCGGCGGTCGCCGATTTGTCGTTGGCGAGACGATGCGCGATGGCGCTGTTGAGGCCGATATCGTAGCCGAAGGCGAAGCGGCGCGTCTCGCCGAGGTGCATCGCGATCAGCCAGCCGCCGGCGCGGACATCGACCGCGATGCCACGGCGGGCGCAATAGCGCCTGATCGCCTGGACGAAGATCCGCTCGCTGCCAGCCATCCGATTCAGTCGCTCGTGTCAGTCGTTCCTGGCGCCAAAAGCCGCAAAAATGCGGGAATCGGCGCCATGCCGGGGTGAAAATCAGAGCTATTCTTAATGAAATTCTCGCGAGCGCGACGGAAATTAAGTGCTGCAATCGAGCCTTGACGGGAAAAGAAATTGCCCTCTTCGCGTGCCCGGCAGCAGATTCATTAATGATGTGACCAGTTCTGCCGCAAATGCCGGTTTGATCGGCATCAATTGCATCCGAAACGAGGTTGATTATTGGTCTCAATGGCGTAGATCACACACGCGAAATCCTCCGCCATGGCAAATGGTGACCGCCCCGATTTCAGGGCCGGGCAACGCTTTTGCCCTAAAACCGCAAATATTCGGAATATCGAAAATCATGAGCGCGTTTTACCGAGAGAAGGTTCTTTCCGTCCAGCACTGGACCGACACGCTGTTCAGCTTCCGCGCCACGCGCGATACCGGCTTCCGGTTCCAGAACGGCCAGTTCGCCATGATCGGCCTCGAGGTCGACGGCCGCCCGCTGCTGCGCGCCTACAGCATGGCGAGCGCCAACCACGAGGAAGAGCTCGAGTTCTTCTCGATCAAGGTGCAGGACGGCCCGCTCACCTCGCGCCTCCAGAAGATCAAGGAAGGCGACACCATCCTGGTCGGCCGCAAGGCGACCGGCACGCTGATCACCGACAACCTCATCCCCGGCAAGCGGCTGATGCTGCTCTCGACCGGCACCGGCCTTGCGCCCTTCGCCAGCCTGATCAAGGACCCCGAGGTCTATGACCAGTTCGAGTCCATCGTGCTGGTGCATGGCTGCCGCCAGGTCTCCGAGCTCGCCTATGGCGAGAAGCTGGTCGCGACCCTGCGCGAGGACGAACTGTTCGGCGAGCTGCTCGCCGACAAGCTGATCTACTACCCGACCGTGACCCGCGAGCCCTTCAAGAACCGCGGCCGCATCACCGACCTCATCAACTCCGAGCAGATCTTCAACGACATCGGCCAAGGCCCCCTCGACATCGCGACCGACCGCATCATGATGTGCGGCAGCCCGGCGATGCTCGAAGAGCTCAAGGTGATGTTCGAGAGCCGCGACTTCATCGAAGGAAGCGGCAACAAGCCCGGTCATTTCGTGATCGAGAAGGCCTTCGTCGAGCGCTAAGCGCCGCTTGCCACCCCGGTATCGTGCCGGGCTGCCAGCCTCTGAACTCCGCCGTCGTCCCGGACAAGCGCGCCCAAAGCGCGCGCCGATCCGGGACCTCAGCGCGAGCGCTTGCGCTCGTCGCGGTAACCACAGGGAGTGGTTATGCGAAGACTCGGAGTGACAGCTCTCTCAGCCACGAAATCCTGTGATTATGGATCCCGGGTCTGCGCTTACGCTTGCCCCGGGATGACAGCTCAGTTTGTGGCCACTCGACCCCTCCCATCCCCATCCCTCTGCTGCGGCGCAACAACCTACCCTCTCGGCGGATTGATCTGCGCCGGCCGATTTCGCTAGCCTGAAACAAGGGCCGCGTCATATCCGTATGACAGGCGTGGGCGTATCGTACCGCCTCATGCCGGCGAGAGGATGGGATCGTGGCCGACAATAAAAAGCAGGAATCGCCGAAACGTCTGGCGCTGGCGGAGGAGGGGGTCATGGAGACCCTGCTGCTGCCGTTCTCGCCGCGCTTCATCGTGCTGACGATCTGCGCGGTCGTCACTGCGCTCCTGATCGGCATCGGCATCGCCGACCGCAAGATCTCGGACATCCTGCTGATCCCGATCCTGATCTTCGGCGCCCTGACGCTGCTCGGCGTCCGCGACCTGCTCCAGAAGGGGCACGCGGTGCTGCGCAACTACCCGATCTCGGCGCATATGCGCTTCCTGCTCGAAGAGATCCGCCCCGAGATGCGGCAATATTTCTTCGAGAGCGAGAAGGACGGCATGCCGTTCTCGCGCGATACCCGCTCGTTGGTCTATCAGCGCGCGAAGATGCAGCTCGACAAGCGTCCGTTCGGCACCCAGGAAGACGTCTACCGCGAGGGCTACGAATGGATGCATCACTCGGTCTCGCCGAAGACGCATGCCGAGGAGAAATTCCGCATCACCATCGGCGGGCCCGACTGCAAGAAGCCCTATTCGGCTTCGGTGTTCAACGTTTCGGCCATGAGCTTTGGCGCGCTCAGCCCGAACGCGGTGCGGGCGCTGAATGCCGGCGCCAAAAAGGGCAGCTTCGCGCACGACACCGGCGAGGGCGGCTTCAGCCCCTATCACGCAGAGATGGGCGGCGACATCATCTGGGAGATCGGCTCCGGCTATTTCGGCTGCCGTCATCTCGACGGCTCGTTCGACCCCGAAGCGTTCGCGCGCGTCGCCGGCCAGGACCAGATCAAGATGGTCGAGCTCAAGATCAGCCAGGGCGCCAAGCCCGGCCATGGCGGCGTGCTGCCGGCGGCAAAGGTCTCGGAGGAGATTTCAAAAATCCGCGGCGTCGCCATGGGCGAGGACTGCATCTCGCCGGCCTCGCACCGGGCGTTCTCGACGCCTGTTGGCATGATGCAGTTCATCGCGGAGATGCGGCGCCTGTCCGGCGGCAAGCCGGCCGGCTTCAAGCTGTGCATCGGCCATCCCTGGGAATTCCTGGCGATCTGCAAGGCGATGCTGGAGACCGGCATCTATCCTGATTTCATCGTCGTCGACGGCAATGAAGGCGGCACCGGCGCGGCGCCGCTGGAGTTCATGGACCATTTGGGCATGCCGATGCGCGAGGGCGTCAATTTCGTCCACAATGCGCTGGTCGGCATCAATGCACGCGACCGCATCAAGATCGGCGCTTCCGGCAAGATCGCCACCGCCTTCGACATGGCGCGCGCGATGGCGATCGGCGCCGACTGGTGCAATTCGGCGCGCGGCTTCATGTTCTCGCTCGGCTGTATCCAGTCGCTGAGCTGCCACACCGACCGCTGCCCGACCGGGGTTGCGACGCAGGACCCGACCCGGGCGCGCGCGCTCTACGTGCCGCTCAAGATCGACCGCGTGCACAACTATCACCATGCCACGCTGCACTCGCTGACCGAACTGATCGCCGCGGCCGGCCTCGAACATCCGCAGCAGCTGCGTCCGATCCATTTCAACCAGCGGACATCGACGACCCAGGTGAAGTCGTTCGCACAGCTCTATCCGGCGCTGCGCCCGGGCGAGCTGCTCGAAGGCACGGAAGACCCGCGCTTCCGCGACGCCTGGAAGATGGCGCGGGCGGAGACGTTCCAGCCGGCGCTGTGAGCAAGTCGCTCCGGCCGCGGCCACGTCGGGCGGGTTCGTGTAAATTCACCGCGAGCGGGGCTGGCAATTAGCATTTCATTCAACTTTGGGTGTAAATTCACCCTATGGATGAACGACGCAACAAAGCCAGGCATCGGGTGCTGAAGGCCGGAACGATCGAGTTCGGCGGCGGCGCGATCGACTGCACCGTTCGCAATTTCTCGGACACCGGCGCGGCGCTCGACGTCACCAGCCCGGTCGGCATTCCCGAACACTTCACCCTGTTCATCCAGGCCGACGGAACGCATCTGCCCTGCACCGTGGTCTGGCGCAAGGAAAAGCGGATCGGGGTGAGGTTCGGGTAGGTCGAGCGTTCGGCCTGAGCGCGTGCTGCAATCTCCGCCGTCGTCCTGGACAAGCGTCAGCGCAGATCCAGGACCCATACCGCGTGATCTGTCGATTGCGGTTGGTAGCAGTACCGAGCACCCAGTCTTCGCCAAACTGCTTCCTGGGAGTATGGGTCCCGGATCGGCGCGCGCTTGGGGCGCGCTTGTCCGGGACGACGCGTGGAGAGCTTTACGCCCTCACCTCACGCCGCCGCCTGCTCGCCGTGGCGGCTCGCCAGAATCTTGTCGATCCGCCGGCCGTCGAGATCGACGACCTCGATATGCCAGCCGCCGAGGTCGAAGGCGTCGCCGACGTTGGGCAACATGCTGAATTGCTGCAGCACGAGCCCCGCCACCGTGTTGAAGCGATGCGGCGGCAGCTCGATGCCGAGCAGCTCGCCGAATTCGTCGACCGGCATCCAGCCGGCGACCAGCAGCGATTCGTCCGCGCGCTTGACGTAAGCCGGCTCCGGCGGGCCCTCCTCGGAATGGAACGCGCCGACGATCGATTCCAGGATGTCGGCCGCGGTGACCACGCCTTCGAAGGCGCCGTACTCGTCGTAGACGAAACCGACATGAACCGGCGCGGCCTTCAGGATCGTGAGCACATCGCGGGCATCCGCCGACGCCGGAATGCTCGGCGCTTCGCGGACCAGCGCCCGCAGGTCGGGCGTGCGTTCGTTCATGTACGCGACCAGCAGGTCCTTGGCCTGGAGCACGCCGATCGGCTTGTCGCGATCGCCGTAGGACGCCGGAAAGCGCGAATGCGGGCTCTTCGCGATGATCGCCTGAATGGTTTCAGGAGTATCGTTCAGGTCGATCTCGTCGACCTCCGTGCGCGGCGTCATGACGGCGCCGACCGGCCGGTCGCCGAGCCGCATCACGCCGGCGATCATCTCCTTCTCGCCGGGCTCGAGCACGCCCGCACTCTCGGCTTCGCTGACGAGGTGATGGATCTCGTCCTCCGAGACCTTCTCCTCGGCCTTGCCGCCGCGGCCGAGCAGCGTGAGGATCAGCTTGCCGGAGAGATCGAGCAGGTAGACGAGCGGCAGCGATATCTTCGCAAGCAGGTGCATCGCGGGCGCGACCCTGACCGCGATGCTTTCAGGATCGCGCAGCGCCACCTGCTTCGGCACCAGCTCGCCGACGATCAGGGTGGCGTAGGTGATGATGGTGACGACGATGCCGACGCCGACGATGTCGGCGATGCCGGAGGACAGTCCGAGCTCGACCAGCCATTGCGTCAGCCGCTGCCCGAGCGTCGCGCCGGAGAAGGCGCCCGAGAGCACGCCGACCAGCGTGATGCCGATCTGCACCGTCGAGAGGAATTTCCCGGGATCGGACGCCAGCGTCAGCGCCCGCTCGGCGCCGCGCACGCCCTTGGCGGCGAGCAGCGACAAGCGGGCCGGGCGAGACGAGACCACGGCCAGCTCCGACATGGACAAGAGGCCGTTGATGACGATCAGGACGATGACGATGACGAGTTCGACCGAGAGCATTGACGTTCCGAGGCAAGCAAGTATGGCAGGCGGTTGCCGGCACACGCATTGATATAGGTATTCAGTGCGGAAATGCCGACATTCTGTCGCATCCGTCACCGCGAGGGAACCCGCATGGCGGACGTGTTCCGAGCGAGTCTGCGACGACATGACACCCGCGGAACTACGGGCATGTGCTTAACGGGGTCTTAGTGGCCGCCGACTAGGTTCTCCGCATTTGTAAATGCATTTGGGGGACCGAGGATGCGGATCGGGAAGCTTTTCGCGCTGTCGATGCTGACGGTGACGGTTTTTGCAGTCATCCTCGGCGCCGAGGTGCTCATACCCCAAGCGCGCATCTTCACGAACCGGTCCGACGCGATCAAGGCCGTCGACGCCTTTGGTGCGACCCTGATGGTCAGTCAGCACGTCGCCGGCCTTCGCGCGCCCTACATCGGACCGATCTTCCAGGAAGGTGCCGCCACGCAGGCCCAGATCGAAGCTGCTGCCAAGGCCGCGAAAGCCGCCGATGCCGCGTTCGAGGGAGCAAAGCGAGCCATCATGGTGCTGGATGACGGCGCGCCGATGGCCGACAACCTCGACCGCGCCGCGCGGCGGCTGAAGGACGTCACCACGGCGGCCGATCGCGCGATGAGCGTTCCCCTGGCGGCGCGCGACAGCGCCGCGATCAAGGGCTTTCTGCCCGGCGTGGCCGAGGTCATCGCCGGCATCGAGCCCATCATGAACCGGCTCGAGGCGAAGGTCGTCAGTGCCGACTCCTCGCTCGCGGCGCTCTTGAGCCTGGCACGGACCGCGCAGGATCTGCGCGTCGCGGCGGGCAGCCGCGCGGCCACGCTGTCGCCGCCGCTGTCCGCGCGCCGGCCGCTGACGGCGGCCGAGATAACGCTGATGGACCGCATGCAGGGACGCGTCGAAGCCGACCGCGAGCGCATCGAGGCCGGCGTCGACCAGCTCGGAAATCCGCCCCGGATCGCGACCGCATTGAAGGCGGCGACGGACTCCTATTTCGGCAAGGCCGCGCTTGCGATCGAGAAGGAGATGCCTGCGGCGAGAGCGGACGGCAAATACGGGATCAGCGCCGAAGAGCTCGCGAGCGTCATCGTGCCGGCGATCCAGATGTTCTATGGCGTGCGTGACGCTGCGCTCGCGGAAGCGGGCGAGCGCGCTTCGGCTTCGCGTGATGGCGCGCTGGCGATGCTGGCGCTTGCGGGCGTCGCGGTGCTGGCGCTGCTCGGCACGCTCGGCGGCGTGACCATGATGCTGCGCAGCCGCGTGGTGACGCCGCTCGGCCGTCTCGCCAACGTGATCGGAACGCTCGCCGCCGGACGGCATGACGTCGAGATTCCGGCGACGGGCCGCAATGACGAGATCGGGCAGGTCGCGGGCTCGCTCCAGCACTTCAAGGATTCGCTCCTCGCCAAGAAGGCCGCCGACGAGGCGGCCGCGATCGAGGCCGAGGCGAAGCTCAAACGCAGCCAGCGCATGGACCAGATCGCGCGTGACTTCGAAGCCATGATCGGCGACGTCATCAACACCGTCGCGTCGGCATCCTCGGAGCTGGAGGTATCGGCGGGAACGCTGACGAGCACGGCCGAACAGTCCGAGCAGGTCACTGCGACCGTCGCGGCCGCGTCCGAACAGGCCTCCACCAACGTGCAGACCGTTGCCGCGGCGGCAGAGGAAATGGCCTCGTCGGTCGACGAGATCAGCCGGCAGGTCCAGGACTCCGCGCGCGTCGCCGGTGAAGCCGTGCAGCAGGCCGAGCGGACCAACGATCATGTCGGCGAGCTCGCCAAGGCCGCCGGGCGGATCGGCGATGTCGTCGAGCTCATCAGCCAGATCGCGGGGCAGACCAATCTCCTGGCGCTGAACGCCACCATCGAGGCGGCGCGGGCCGGCGAGGCCGGACGCGGCTTCGCGGTGGTCGCCTCCGAGGTCAAGGCGCTGGCCGAGCAGACCGCCAAGGCCACCGGCGAGATCAGCCAGCAGATATCAGGCATCCAGGCTGCGACCGAGGATTCCGTCGGCGCCATCAAGGCGATCGGCGACACCATCACAAGGATGTCCGAGATCGCATCCGCGATCGCCTCGGCGGTCGAGGAGCAGGGCGCGGCGACCCGGGAGATTTCGCGCAACGTGCAGCAGGCGGCGCGCGGCACCCAGCAGGTCTCCGCCAGCATCGTCGACGTGCAGCACGGCGCGAGCCAGACCGGATCGTCCTCCGCCAACGTGCTCGCCGCCGCCAGATCGCTGTCCGGCGAGAGCACCCGTCTCAAGACCGAGGTCGGAAAATTCCTGGACGCGATCCGGGCGGCGTAACAAGGTCATTGTGCAAGGAAGAGGCTTCACCTAGACTTGCATCACGGGGATGTCGCAGCCTCCCCGTGAAGTGGTGATCCCACGCAAGCGCTGCTCGCTGATCTATGGAGCGAGCAATGGACGGGATCGCAATCGAGCTTCCGCTTTTCCTGTTGGCCACCTTCGCCGGCGCGTTCGTCGCCGGCCTCTTCGGCGTGCCGGCCGGGGTGTCGCTTCTGACCTGGGCTGATCCGAAGAGCGTCCGCATCGCGGTTGGAGCTATTCTGATCGCCTACAGCCTGTACGCATTCTTCCGGCCGCAGCTCAAACTCGCCACCGTTGTGCCGCCGGTCGCTGACATGACGGTCGGCTTCGTCAACGGCCTGCTCGGCGGGCTGACTGGCTTTGCCGGCATCGTCGTCACCATCTGGTGCAACCTGCGGGGCCTGCCCAAGGACGCGCAGCGTGCCACGTTTCAGCCGGTCGCCGTCGTGGTGTTCGCCATGGCGGCGCTCTGGCTGGGTGCCAAAGGATCGCTCACGCTCGACACGGCGAAGCTGTTCGCACTCGGCCTGCCGTTCCTGTTCACCGGCACGTGGCTCGGGCTGAAACTGTTCGGCCGGATCGATGAGGCCGCGTTCCGCAAGATCGTGCTCGCGCTGCTGTTCGTCTCGGGTGTTGCGCTCCTGTTCTGAGCCGTGGCGGCTCAGAACTCCCCGTGCAGCCGCCCTGAAAACACCGACACCGGTCCACGATCCGCGTTGTAGGCGGGATTGACGATGAGCTGGTAGTCGGCGGTGAGGGTGAGATTCTTGTTCAGTGCGTAGGCGTAATAGGTTTCGAGGATGCGCTCCTTGCGGTAGTTGAGCGCGCCGTCGCCGACGAGAACGCCGAGGCCGCCGGCGGCGAGGAAGTCGCGATAGTCCTGCGAAATTGCGTTGATTGCGCCGCCGATGCCGATCACGTCGTCGGGCCGGCCCCATTTCGTACCCTTGATTGAAAGGCCGCCGGACAGGCTGCGATGGATGTCGGTGAAGGCCAGCGTTTCGAAGCGGCCGTCGTTCCAGCTCCAGCGCCCGAACAGTCCGACGTCATCCGTGATCGCCTGCTCGAGGTTGAGCACATAGCCATACTTCAGGCGGCCGCGCCGGGTCTGGGCGATGTCGAGATTGAGCGCGGGATTGTCCAGCGTCTCGCGGAAGCTGCCCATGTTCGCACTGTCGACCCAGCCCATGGTCCTGAGCTTGCCGGGCTGGCCGAGCAGCGAGAAGCGTGTTTCGAGCTCGAGCACGTACTGGCCGCGTTCGCCGACCCTGGTGTCGAAATGATTCGAGTTGGACTCGGAGACCATCAGGAAATAGCCACCACGGAGCGCCCAGAGCTTCTGGTTGAGCTCGGCGGTGACGCCGTAGGTCAGGCCGACCTTGTCGGCGGAATAGTCGAAGGCGCCCGGCGCCCACAGCGACCAGTTCATGAAGTCCTTGCGGGTGTCCTTGGCATAGGCATTGCCGTCGAACACGTCGACCACCGCGAACTTGCCGGCCTGCACGGTGAGACGGGACACGTCGACCTTCTGGCCGAGTTGCAACTGACCGCTCGCGAGCTCTTCCTGCTCGCCGCCGAAGCCGAAGGTCTGGCGTACGAACAGGCGCGAGGTGTTGTAGTGCGGGTAGGGGAAGTTCGACTTCTGCGCCTCGCCGTTCGGGAAGCCGGCCGCGCCGACCGTGTCGTTCAATCCAAAACCCTGGAGCAGTTCGGGATTGTAATAGACCTCGCCGCCGTCCCACAGCCGCGCGTTCAGGAACAGGCTGTTGCTCCACGTCGCCTTGGCTTGCCGCGACGGCGAGAGCGAGTTCGGTCCGCTGTAGAGGGCGGGGAACGACGGATAGCCTTGCGGCAGATAGGTGCTCTGGCCGTGAATCTCCCAGCGATCCGATTCCGTGTCGATCAGCGAGCTGTTCGGGTTGTAGCCCGGCACGCCCGGCCAATCGACCTTGCGGTTGAGGCCGAGCCTGATCGTCTGGAAGTCGAGCGCGGACGAGGTGTACTGCGCGCCCGTCGAGAAGGCGACGTTGGCGCTGTCGAAGCGGCTGTAGAAATATTCGAGCCGCGCGCTCCAATGCGGCGCGAAGCCGTATTCGATGCCGGCGCCCGCGATCCAGCCCGGCCGCGTGTTCAGAATCTTCGGGACTGCTTCGCCGGAGGCCGGCGCGTCGAAATAGCGCTCGCCCATCCACGCAAAGCCGCCGGTGGCATAGACGAGCCACGGACCGCTGGTGTAGCCGACGCGGCCGCGCAGGCTCGCGGTGTAGTCCCATTGCTGCGTGACCGTGTTGGCAGGCGTCGCCAGGAAGGAGACGATCGAGTTCGAGGTGATGTAGTTGGGAAACGAGAAATCGCCCTCGACGCCGACCAGCCAGCCGGAGTTGAGCCGGTAATTGTAGCCCGCCTGCACGCCGCCGATTGTGCCGCTGAAGACGCCGCTGTCGCTGATGTCAGTGCCATCGTTCAGCGCGAAGCGCGACGAACCGCGGCTGTAGCCGGCATGCGCGCCGATATAGAGGCCGGTCCAGTCATAGACGGCTTTCAGGGCCGGGGCCTTCAGCGGCAGATCGGCCGCGCGGCTGGCGGCGGGAAAAACCATCACGCCCGTGGCAATCGCCGCGGCCGTCCGCAAGTACCTGTAACGGTGACCTCTCAACGTCAAAACGAAACGCCCCCAAAACGCGAATGTATCCCACTCGCCGCGATATCCCTGCCGATTCGCGGCCACTCTGTCATCAGGCCTCGGTTGCCGACGCGATCAGTCGAGATGATCCTGTTTCGGCGCGACTTCGACCCAAGTCCCTAATCCTGCTGCGAACCTTATTGCGATTAATTCGCAATAGCAACTAGCGCACGTTGCCGCAGAAGATGGTTCGCACCGCTGTGTGACGGGACTGCAACATCGGTTAAGGGGGCAGGAACGTGGACTTGCTCGAGCGGAACCTGGCCTCTGTTGGAGGCCTATCCGAGGCCGGGCGAATGGGAGGGGCGGCGAGATCCGCGAAGGTCGGCGGTCGGCCAACGTAGGTGCCTAGCAGCCGCGGCAGATGCCCTTGATCTTCCTGTCGAGCAACGCGTCATCCTTGCTGGCCGGGCTGTTCACCGCCGGACTGTTCGCCGGTTTGCTCATCGCCGGACTATACGTCGCCGGCGTATTCCACCGCTGCTGCCAAAGCTTCTCGCCGATCGTGCAGAGAACCCGCGGCTTACCGTCCGCAGAGGGGGCGGTCGATCGTTCCGGTGTGCGGCCCGCGACCTCGAGAGCCAGCTTGGTCCGGATCGCCTCCTTGAAGTTTTCGCGGTTGGTGATCGGCACAACAAAGGAGCCTGGGCCGCCGATCACGCAATCCTCATAGTACCAATCGATATGATCGATATTCTGGAAGTCCGTCGGATCAAGGGGTGTTGCTTTGGTCATGACCGGCAGGCCGGTGATGACGATGCCCTGCAGCACCGCTGCATCACGCGCTGAGGTGACCGGATCACCGTTGCTGTTGGGACCGTCGCCCGAAATATCAATGACACGGCGCGAACCACTGTATGGGTTACGCTCGAAGAGCGAGGTGGCGAACTTGATTGCACTCGAAATCGAGGTACGCGAACCGCGGCGGATCGGTGCGTTGGTGATTTCTGTTGCGACAGCCGCAGCCGCTCCCGGCCCGTCGATCTGTCGCCAGGGGACGATTATTTTCTGGTCGCTGGTCGAGGACCATTCGAAATAGGTCAGCGCGATCTTGCCGACGGGACCGGAGCGCAGGGCTCGCAGAAACTCCTCCGAGACAATGGCCTTGGCATAGCCTTGGCGCTGGGCTGCCAGGTCATCCGGCTCCATCGAGTAGGACACGTCGACCGCGACTACGAGTTCGAGGTCCACGGAGGGGCGGCTGTCAGTCTGGATCGTTGGTTGCGGCTGTGAGGCCGGCTCGGAAAATGCCTGCGTCGATGTCAGGATCGCAATCAGGATCGATCCAATTGAGACCCGCCAATTCACGCTCGCCCTCCAGTCACCCGTTCGCATTTTGGCACGTGCAAGATGTAATCGGAAGGCGGCATTGCCGGGGGCGCCCAAAAAGGATGACCCGCCCGGGGGGACAGCCGGGCGGGTCGGGGGCACGACACGGGGTGGATGAGGCGCCCGTGTCGGACGCAGGATCCACGTGGGAGATCGGCCTCAGGTACCTAGATCAGTAGCAGGTACGAACGCGGCCGACGTACTGGCCGAAGGCGTTGTACTGGGCGACCCAGCCGCAGCGGTGATAGCCGTGGTAATAGGGATCGTTGCTGGCGGCGATCGCGGAGCCGACGACGGCGGCGGTGGCGATGCCGGCACCGACACCCCAGACCCAGCCGGGCTGCTTGGCTTCGGCCGAGGTGGTGGTGGACGCGATGCTGCCGGTGACGGCAAGGGCAGCGAGCGCGGCGGCGGCAATCTTGGTCTTGATCGACATGTGAAACTCCATCCGGGGTTGAGGCGGTCCGTTGTGGCCCGCGTGCCCAGTTGGACGGAGGCATGCCGTGTCAGGTTCGAAAGCGCGCCTGGCGCTCCCGGGAGCCGGTCATTTCCCAAATAGTTTCAGTTGGATGCGGGCTAGCCGAGGGGGCCTTTGGCGAGCCTGTTCACGTCGAAGTTATCGACCTCGGCAAGCAGCTCGCAGAAGGCGCGCGCGCCCTGATCGATCAGCTGCTCGCCTTTCTCGGCGACGGCCAACGTCGCATCGCCGACCGCGCCGCTGGCGTTGAGATCCTGCGCCTGCCAGGCGAACGGCGCGGGGCGCTGCGTCGATAGCCAGCGATACTGCTTTTCCAACGCCACGCTGCTCGCGGGAAAGTCCGCGATCGCGTCCCTGCGAACCTGACCCGGATAGCGCGCCAGCATGATCGAGGTCTCGACCGCGCCGCCGTGAATGCCGTGGCGCACTTCATCGGCGGGGAACAATTTGTCGGCCCCTGAGAGCCGCGACCACGACGTCGTCACCACGAACAGTTTTTGGTGCGCGCGAAGGTCTTGCGCGACCAGCATCATGGCCGCGCTGTTGCCGCCATGGCTGGTGATGATGACGAGCTTCTTCACGCCGCGCCGCGCGACCTCCGTGCCGATCCCTGTCCATGTCTTCAGCGCAATTTCGGTCGGCAGCGTCTGCGTGCCCGGATAGTCGATATGCTCGGTGGAAATGCCCACCCGTTCAACGGGAAGAAAGCTGGCCGGAATGTTTTCGGGCAGCACCTCGCGCACGCGCGCGAGATAGGCGTCCGCGATCAGCACGTCCGTCTCGAGCGGCAAATGCGGGCCGTGCTGCTCGGTCGCCGCCAGCGGCAGCACCGCAATCCAGCGCGATACATCCGCTGGGGCAGCCTTGGCCCAGTTGATGTCGGTCCAGTCGCGGGATGGCGTGATCAAGGTTTCTTTGCCCGAATTTGTCACGTAATTTGGGTTATGAGGGGACGCGGGCCTGGCCGGCTCGCGTCCCCGAACTTCATGCGGTTCTATCGCGTTGCCTTCACTTGAGCCAGACGCGATTGGGCCAGCCACGATCGACGGAGTGCCATCATGACCCCCTCTCATCTGCGGCAAGCGTTAACGGCGGGCTTGGTGGCCGCTTTGCTCTCGATTCTTCCGGCGCGCGCCGAGACGCTCGACAAGGTAACCTTCGGCACCAACTGGGTCGCCGAGGCCGAGCACGGCGGCTTCTTCCAGGCCGTCGCCGACGGCACCTACAAGAAGTACGGGCTGGACGTCACCATCGTCCCCGGCGGTCCCAACGAGAACAACCGGATGCTGCTGATCGCCGGCAAGATCGATTTCTTCATGGCCGCGAACACGCTGATGTCATTCGATGCGGTCGCCAATAACGTCCCCGTCGTCACCATCGCTGCGGTGTTCCAGAAGGACCCGCAGGTGATGCTGACGCAGCCCGACGCCAAGGTCGCCAAGATCGAGGACCTCAAGCCGCTGACGCTGTTCGTCTCCAAGGAGGGCATGACCAGCTACTTCCAGTGGCTGAAGTCCGAATATGGCTTCAACGAGAAGAACGTTCGTCCCTACAATTTCAATCCGCAGCCCTTCATCGCCAACCCCAAGAGCGCGATGCAGGGCTACGTCACCTCCGAGCCCTTCGCGGTCGAGAAGGCCGCCGGCTTCAAGCCCAGCGTGCTGCTGCTCGCCGATTACGGCTTCAACACCTATTCGACCCTGATCGAGACCCGCCGCGACGTCGTCGAGAAGAAGCCCGATCTCGTGCAGCGCTTCGTCGATGCCTCCATGATCGGCTGGTACAATTACATCTATCGCGACAATTCTGCCGGAAACGCCCTGATCAAGCAGCTCAACCCGGAGATGACCGACGATCTGCTCGCCTATTCCGTCGCCAAGATGAAGGAATACGGAATCGTCGATTCCGGCGACAGCTTGAAGAACGGCATCGGCGCGATGAGCGACGAGCGCTACACCTCCTTCTTCAACAAGATGGTGAAGGCGGGAGTCGTGAAGGCGGATCTCGATTTCCGCAAGTCCTACACGCTGCGCTTCGTCAACAAGGGCGTCGGCGTCGAGCTGCGCCCGAGCAAGCCGTAACGCACGGTCGATGTCCGCTGCCCAAACCTCGTCAGCCGTCGAGGCCAGCCTGACCGCTCTCGCCGTCAGCCTGCGCGGCGTGACGAAGACGTTTGACAACGGCGTCACGGCGCTCGGCCCGCTCGACCTTGCCGTGCGCAAGGGCGAGTTCATCTCGCTGCTCGGCCCGTCAGGCTGCGGCAAGTCGACCGCGCTGCGGATCATTGCCGGCCTCAGCGCGCCGTCGTCAGGCACCGTGCGCGTGGCGCGTCACGAGGGCGTGCCGGCGCCCGGCCATGGCATCGGCTTCGTGTTCCAGGAGCCGACCCTGATGCCGTGGACCAGCGTGCGCGAGAACGTGCGGTTGCCGCTGAAGCTCGGCGGCGTCCCGAAGGCCGAAGGGCGCGCGCGTGCCGACGAAGCGCTGGCCAGCGTCGGGCTTGCCGATTTCGCCGATGCCTATCCGCGCGAGCTCTCCGGCGGCATGAAGATGCGGGTGTCGCTGGCGCGCGCGCTCGTTACCGACCCCGATATCCTCCTGATGGACGAGCCGTTCGCGGCCCTCGACGAGATCACGCGCTTCCGCCTCAACAACGACCTGCTCGCGCTGTGGCGAGCCCTGGGCAAGACCATCATCTTCGTCACCCATTCGGTGTTCGAATCCGTCTATCTGTCGCAGCGCGTCGTGGTGATGACGGCGCGGCCGGGCCGCATCCAGGCCGACATCCGCATCGAGACGGTCGAGCCGCGCGGCGAGGAGTTTCGCACTTCGGCGGCCTATTCCGATTATTGCCGGCGCGTGTCGGCCGCGCTGGCGCCGTCCTATTCGGGGCAGTCGGCGCTATGAACGCGCAAGCTCCCGTCGCCGCAAAACCATCCGGCGCGCAACGCGCGATGCGCTTCGTGCTCCCCGTCCTCGTGTTCGCGGCCGGGCTCCTCGCCTGGGAACTCGTGGTCCGTATCAAGGACATCCCGCCTTACGTGCTGCCGGCACCCTCCGTCATTTTCATGACACTGATCAAGGATTGGGCGGTGCTGTCACAATCGCTCACGACCACGCTGCTGACGACGCTGGAAGGTTTTGTCGCCGCCAGCATCGGTGGCATCGCACTGGCGCTGCTGTTCAACCAGTCGAAATGGGTGGAATATTCGCTGTTCCCCTATGCCGTCGTGCTCCAGGTCACGCCGGTGATCGCGATTGCGCCGCTGCTCCTGATCTATCTGGAGCAGCAGACCGCGGTCGTCGTCTGCGCCTTCATCGTCGCCTTTTTCCCGGTGCTGTCGAATACCACGCTCGGGCTGAACTCGGTCGATCGCAACCTCGCCGGGCTATTCCAGCTTTATGGCGCATCAAAGCCGCAGACCCTGCGTTTCCTGAAACTGCCGGCGGCGTTGCCCTATATCCTCGGCGGCCTGCGCATCGCAGGTGGCCTGTCGCTGATCGGCGCAGTTGTGGCCGAGATCGCGGCCGGAACGGCCGGCGCCGGCTCCGGGCTCGCCTACAGGATCGCCGAGTCGGGCTACCGGTTGAACATACCCCGCATGTTCGCCGCGCTGCTTTTGTTGTCGCTGGCCGGGATTGTCATCTATGGGGTGCTGGCGCTAGTTTCCCACCTCGTTTTACGGCGCTGGCATGAAAGCGCGCTTGGAAAGGAAAGCTGATGTCTACCGGTTCGATTTCGTCCGAAAAGATCGATCTTTTGATTTATGGACCGGTGCGGCCGATCCTCGAAAGCGGGTTTTCCGATCATTTCGTCGTGCACAAGGCCGAGACGCGGGGCGATCTCGAGCGCCTGACGCCGGCGATCCGCGAAAAGATCCGCGGCGTGGCGGTGACCTATCACACCGTGCGCGCCGACAGGGATTCGCTGTCGCAGCTGCCCAAGATCGAGATGGTGGCGAGCTTCGGCGTCGGCTACGACCATGTCGATGCCAAATACGCCGCCGAGCACAACATCATCGTCACCAACACGCCCGACGTGCTGACCGAGGAGGTCGCCGACGTCGCGATGGGCCTGTTGATCTCCACCTTGCGCGAGTTCATCAAGGCTGACCGCTACGTCCGCTCCGGGCTCTGGCAGACCCAGAACTATCCGCTCAGCGTCGGTTCGCTGCGCGACCGCAAGGTCGGTATCGTCGGCATGGGGCGGATCGGCCAGGCCATCGCGCGCCGGCTCGACGCCTCTCTGGTGCCGGTGGTCTATCACTCGCGCAATCCGTCCAAGGACGTCTCCTACAAGCACTACCCTGATTTGATCGAGATGGCGAAGGCCGTGGACACCTTGATGGTGATCGTGCCCGGCGGCGCCTCGACCAACAAGATGATCAATGCCGAGGTGCTGAAGGCGCTCGGCCCGCGCGGCGTGCTGGTCAACGTCGCGCGCGGCTCCGTGGTCGACGAGCCGGCGCTGATCCAGGCGCTGAAATCCGGCACCATCCTTGCCGCCGGCCTCGACGTGTTCGCGGCCGAGCCGACCGTGCCGGACGAGCTCAAGTCCATGCAGAATGTCGTGCTGCTGCCGCATATCGGCTCGGCCTCGGTGGTGACGCGCAACGCGATGGACCAGCTTGTCGTCGACAATCTCAAGTCCTGGTTCGCCGGCAAGGCGCCGCTGACGCCGGTTGCGGAAACGCCGTTCAAGGGGCGCTGATGAGAGCTCTTCGGGGCGTTGCATTCGCCGTCGCGGCCTACTTGGCCGCGATCGGCATCGTGCATGCGCAGGATGCGACGAGCCTGAAGAAGTCGATGCCCGGGCAATGGGAGCTTTCGACCACCGAGCGCAGCAAGACCTGCGTCGTCACGCTCAAGGCCGATGCCGCAGGCCAGGGTTACAAGCTGGAGCTCGAGCCGGCCTGCAAGACCGCGCTGCCCTTCACCAAGGGCATCGTCGCCTGGAGCGTGAAGGGCCTCGACATCGTGCGCTTGCAGGATGCGACCGGTGAAGCCGTGATCGACTTCACGGAGGTCGAGGCCGGCATCTTCGAGGGCCTGCGCCAGGGCGAAGGCGTCTACATCCTGCAGGACCTCGCCGCCGCCCGCTCGATGGCCAAGTCGATGGACCAGATGATCGGCGACTGGTCGATGGTGCGCGGCAATGGCCAGCCGGTCTGCGGATTGACGCTGACCAACACGGAAGCCAGCCAGGACAATTTCCAGGTCTTCCTCAAGCCGAAATGCGATGCGGCCATCGCGCAGTTCAACCCGACGCAATGGCGGCTCGAGCGCGGCCAGATCATCCTGATGTCGAAAACAGGCGATGTCTGGCAGTTCGAGGCCGACGACAACGCGCAGTGGCGGCGCGTCCCCGACACCGCCGATCCCCTGATCATGCTGCGTCAGTAGGCGCGGGCTCGGTCACCTCTCCCGCTTGCGGGAGAGGTCGCGCCGAAGGCGCGGGTGAGGGCTTCCTCCTCTTGGGGGTTCCTCGTTGTAGAGGCACCCTCTCCCCAACCCTCTCCCGCAAGCGGGAGAGGGGGCGCACCTGTTCTGTGGCAGGCTCAAGCCCGACCTTGTTGTTTTACGTCGTCACCTTCGGCGCCGGTGCGGTGCCTTGCGCCCATTTCTCCAGCTTGCCGAGCACGCCCCAGGCGGTGAGCGCGAGCGAGATCGGCATCGCGAACTGACCGAGGCCCGGCACTGCCGAGACGATCGTGCCGAGCAGCCCGGCAAAGCCTCCTGCATTGGGGGTCGCCGTCACCGACGAGAGCAACGCGGTGATGAGCGAGCCGCCGATGCCGAGCGCGGTCTTCTTGCCGTCGAGCAGCTTGCCGATGGTCTCGCCGAGCGCGCCGTTGACCTGGCCCAGCATCGGCTTGCCGTTGCTGTTGAGCAGCGTGCTGAGCAGGTCGACGACCTGCTTCAACTGATCGACGGGGGCGGGATTGGTGGGCATGACCGGTCCTGGCATCGGCGCCGTCTTGTTGTTGATGAGGGAGAACAGCCGCTCGAACAGGCTGATCGGATCGCTCGGGGCGGGCAGCGTGTTGCCTGGTGTCGTCGGTGCCGGAAGCGTTCCACCGGCCGGTGGCCGCAGCACCTGCGCGAGGTCTTCCAGCCGCTTCAGGACCTGGGACAGGTCGCCGCCCTGCATGACCCCTCCCGGCTGCGTCGCGCGCGTGATGGCGGCGACCGTGGCGCCGTCGAGGAGGCCGGTATCCCTGAGGCCGTTCTGCTGCTGAAACCGCGAGACCGCGGCCCGGGTCTTCGGACCGCTGATGCCGTCCTCGGCGAGCGGCGGGTTGGCGCCGAGCCTGTTGAGCGCCTGCTGCATCAGCACGACCGTCGCGGCCGTATCGTCCTCCGGCTCGATGCGGCCTGCGAATTGCGGGCTGCCGTCGAGCGTGATCGAGGAATCCAGTGCCAGCATCGCATGCAGGATCACGGCCGTGCCGAGCTGGGAATCGACGTGGTTCGCGTCGAACACGTGATCGCGGACGAATTTGCCGGGCCTTGCCTCGGGCGGCCCGTACAGGTTTGAGCCGCCGTAGAGATAGGGCGAATTCACGCCCTTGGCGTGGTAGCCGAAGCCGTTGAAGGCCTCGAGCCGGAACAGCATGCGCGCGATGCTCCAGTCCCGCGCGCCGATGAAATTCTCGATTCTGAACGCGTCCACGGCGCCGTCCACGAAGGTGGCAAACGGGCCGCGCCCTTTCGGCACGATGGTCGTCGTGCGATGCAGCGTTTCGCCGTTGCCGAGATAGGTGTCGAAATCGAAATTGGATTCGCGATAGTGGCAGAGCGCCGTGAAATACCAGGGAACGCCGGTCAGCCGCTCGATCTGCTGATAGGTCGCCTTGCCGTTGATTGCCTTGCGCGCAACCGCATTCGCGTCGGCGTGGCGTCCGGGCCGGATCTCGAGACCGGCCCAATTGCGCTCGTATTCGCTTTTCAAACTCTCGAAGGACACCATTTTCCGCTCCCGCAAATTAATGAATGATCGAATCTCCGTGCAGGTCAAAATGTATCGGGCGCCGTGATCGGCGCGTGAGACCAGCGTGATTGCCGCAAATCTGGCAGGTTGCCGGCCCTGCGCGTGTGAACTGGGTTACAGCCTCCGCGCGAAAATGAGCGTCAGGTGGCGGGGGCGCCCGCGAGGGAACCGGCGGCGTCGCTCGCCCGTTAGCAATGGGACAGGATCCTGCAAGGAGGCCTGCATGGCCAAGCGCGTCCTCGCGATCGGCATCGAACCCGGCGTTGCGGATTACAGCGCATTCCCGCAGCTCACGCCGGATCTCGTGCGCAACTACATCGAGGCGCAGCTGTTGCGCCTGCGCGATTGCGGCTTCGAGGTCACGAGCTGCCTGATCGATCTCGACGCGGCCGCCGAAGCCGCCGTCACCGCGGCGCTGCGCGAGGAGCGCTTCGACTGCATCGTGATCGGCGCCGGCCTGCGCGAACCGAAGCAGCGCCTGCTGCTGTTCGAGAAGGTGCTCAACCTCGTCCATCGCCTCGCGCCGGAGGCCGCGATCTGCTTCAACACCACGCCGGCCGACACCGCCGAAGCCGTGCAGCGCTGGATCGAGCCAACATGACAGGCTCACGGCCGGTTTGAGCCGGGGGGCATCAATCCTTCAATGCAACCACCCGTTGACGTCAGCGGCATTGTGGAACAATCATGTGCCTCGTCATCACCGGTGGGAATCCCCATGTCCAGATTTGTGCTGCTGCTCGTCTGCGCAACGATCCTTGCGGGCTGCGATGCCGTCAGCACGGTGACGGAAGGGTTCAAGCAGTCGAAGGCCGTGGAGACCGACCTCGAGCAATCGACCGGCGTCAAGCCGGCGGTCGGCTTCAATTGGCACAACGGGAGGCTGGTGTTGGTGACGGTTCAATTCCCGCGTCTCTATGAAAACAAGCCGTTGAACGAGCTCGCAGGGCTCGTCCGCGACGCCGTCACCAAGGATTTCAAGCAGACACCCGAAAGGATCGTGCTCGCCTTCGCAGTCGACAAATGAGGCCGGCGCGACCGGCATCCCGCGCGAGCTGGGCTATCGCTTATGAAGAAGCGTGGCGGATAGCTCGCCCCGAGACGCCCGCCGATGGCGGGCCCTCAGGATGAGGGCGGAGTGCGCGGCTGCATTTTCAACGGGGCCTTTGCTGCTTAGCCTCATCCTGAGGAGACCGCTGGAAGCGGTCGTCTCGAAGGACGAGGCGCTTGCTCTGGCCGTCACCAAGCAGCGCTCGCGCTCTAGCTCTTCGCTGCCTCCGGCATGATCTGCAGCAGCGGCTCCGGCTGGATCGAGATCTGGCCGGCGAACGGCCGGTCGTGCGCGGCGATCAGCAGGACGGAGGTGGCGACCCCGGTCGCGAACAGGCCCATCGCGATCGCCGATCCCAGGCGGTTGTCGCAATGGACGAGGCCGATCACCAGCAGCGCGCAGGCGGCCTGCAGGTACAGGCACCACCATTTGACCGGGTTCACCGCGGCGAGGCTGACGATGATCCGTTGCCGCCGCGCGTCCAGCGCCTGCTCCAGCGCGGCGATCAGCTCGCGCTGCACATTGGCCTGACCGGTGCCTTGCGGCGTCATCGTGATGACGAGCTGCAGGGCATCGGCGAGCGGCGGCGGCGTCACCTTCAGCGAGGCCTCCTGATGCGCCATCATCGGCCATTCCACCCCGACGGCCTGTCCGACATAGTCGCGGACGAGGCCGCGCAGCTTCGCGTCCTGCTCCGCCGGCAGGCCTGCGGCCAGCAGCACGGCGCTGCGCAGTGCGCTGGCCTCGCGGCTCACCGCGGCGCTGGCGCGGTCGCTGTCGCCCCAGACCTGTGCCGCGGTGAAGGCGACGAACAGGCCGAAGATGATGCCGAGCACCGGCAGCATGCCCGGCGAGATCGCCTTGAGCGATTTGGCTCGCTCCTCCGTCGCGACCAGCGCGATGGAAACGAACACCGCCGCTGTCAGCAGATAGGTGAAACCGAAGATCACCAGCGCCATCAGGGGCACCGGCAGATTGTGCAGCCAGTCGCTCATGCCGTTCTTGCTACTTGATTCGGGGGCCTAGATCAGCCGCATGTGGCAAGTTGCCCGTGAGGAGGGCAAACCGACGTCTGTCGATCCGCTCGCGCGCCAACTGTCCGGCTGCTGCGCAAAGATCGGGCGTATAGAGCTGGCAAGTTCCTCGCTTCTCGACTGCCTCGTCGATCAGATCCAAAAGTCGTGCAGGCGTGACGTCCGGCGGAGCGGCGATACGACCGGTGACGACGTGCTTTTCCATTTTCTCGTGATCGGCGTGATCGATGTCGGGATTGCGCCAGCAATTTGCGCACATGAGCTTGAAGCTCTCGGAGTGCGTATAAACGATGGCGTCCCCCTCCAGATCTTCGCTGAGGTCGGCCAATTGCCGTGCGGTTTCCTGCGTGCCCGCGAAATCGAAGGCCTGGTAGTTCCGGCGCAGCAGCGTTGCCAGATGAGGGAAGACGGGTACCTGCTGGTCACCGTAGGTGTGATGCGCAATCGGGGCGCCATCCATGAGGATGACATCGCCATAGTCGACGCCGAGATTGCCGTACAGCACGCTGCGGATGATGCCATGGCACGGACTCAGCCGTTCGATCCATACTGTTTCTTGGGCGCCGGGATCATCAAGGTCAGCCCCACGCTCCGCAAGGGGCCGTTCGGCGAGCTTCACCTTGCAGGTCCAATATCTACCTTCCGGCAACCCGAAGCGTCCAAGCTCGATTTTCTGCCCCATGCGCTTCCACACGTCCAGGGCAGTATCGGCGTTCCTGGCGCCCGTGGCGCAGATTCCGAGATTCCACTCGGTGCTGTCGACCACCTCTTGCGCCAGACTTGCAGCCGCCCGGTTTGCCGCCACTCCTTCCGCGAATTTGCCCCGCGTCTTGTAGAAAAGACCCAAATTGTAGTGGTGCGCACTGTTTCGAGGATCAATTTCGGTCAGTTTCCGAAGGCTGCTCTCGGCGATCGCATCCTTCTGGCGCGCCATCATTCGCGCCGACGTAGCGAGCCCGCGGAGTATCTGCTCCTGTTCAGGCCGCCCTTCATAGACCTTGGCCAGGCGGTCCAGCTTCTCGACCATCATCTGGAATATTGCGTGTTCCGGCGGCGGCGCGTTCAGATCGTCAATGTCACGGGCGGCTTCGAGGCATTGGCCAAGCGTCGCGAGGATACCGATGTCGTTATCGTGCGCGTCCGCAATCTCGGAAAGCACGTCTGCCGCGTCCTCCCTCGCGAGGCTTCGCTCGTCGATGATCCATAACAATGCCATCGCGGCCTCACGCTGGTGACGCTGAGCCTTTCGCAAGGGCTGCATCGCCTGCGATGCCGCCTGCTTGCGACCCGCCTGTCCTTCTGCAACGGCGTCACGAAAAATCGCGTCGATCTCGTCGGAAGAGAGAACCGCGCTCGGACCATTCGACATGATCGGCTTCTCCGTGGAGGTATTCGATGGGGGCAGGGATGAGCGGCGTTCTGTGGACGCTCCTCAACCCAGCAGAATTATATCAATCTCATCCCCCGCAAACTCGCATGCCCGCTTCTGCCGACGATAATGTGATCGTGCACGGCGATTCCGAGCGGTTTTGCGATGTCGATGATCGCTTTCGTCATCTGGATGTCGGCCTGCGAGGGCGAGGGATCGCCGGAGGGGTGGTTGTGCATGAGCCTGCGGCGTCTATTATCTATTTGAGTTTGCTGTTATTTTAGATTCTGATCGAGCTGTAGGAGGCGGAGACTGGGGCATGTAGTGGGTGATTGTTCGTGATAGTCACGAGAGTTCACGCTCGGTCCTGGCCGCTTCGATTGGAGTCCTTGTTTCAATGCCCGATCTGTCCGTGACATGCATTTCAGTGCGTATCGACGGCTTACGGACACCGCCGAAAGCATCAGCCTGAATGCTCAGGTTTTCCGTTAACGTGTCCTTTCATCGACGGCTTCCTCCAATACGTGCAACGTATCGCGCCGCTCGAACAGTAAAATTAGCTCTCTGACCCGGGCCGATTTGCGGTCGCCGGGAATTTCGTCAATGTCCACGCCCAGGAGAAAGCAAAGGTTCTTAAACTCTTCCATATCGAACGCCGTACACAGCTCATCGAACAATTTCTTACGTTGAGCTATCGAAATACGCGACTTCGTTGCCGCTACCGAAGCAACGGACTTCGGCCACGCCCCCTCCGAGAGGGAAACTGGGCGCGACTCAATGAAGCTTCGCAAGCACGAAGCCGCGGAATACGCTGCGTACTCTTGCCACATGTCATTCTTTTTGCCGTCGGCGAAGTCGCAGATGGCTCGGATCGTCAAGAATCCCACCTTCTTGACAGCGCTGAATGCCGCAGAAGCGACTCCTGCACTCTCCATCTCAATTGCGATGAGATCGCGTTGCAACGACCGAAGCTCTTGGGCAGCCTCGCTTGAAGCAATCACCTTCTCTCCAGAGGCAATTGGTCCGACATGAATTCTCGGCTCGATGGCGCTCGCGCTTTTCCCATCGGGCCTTGAAGGCAAATGTGCGCGCCACGTTGAGTCGGTCAAGTTCAGTATTCCATCCACGAGGATGGGGTCCGCCTGAAATTGCCGAGCTCGATGCTCCTGATGATTGGGTCGAACCTTCGAGAGCTCATAATAGAAAATGGAGTTCGAGGCCACGATATCGCCGAAGCCCTGATCCTTTCTAGAGATTCCACCAGCAATTCCATTCACAAGTACAAATCGCGGCTTCCATTTGTGGATGAGGTCCGATGTCGCATGTGCGGCATCGAGATTTCCCATCGAATGAAGGAGAGTGGCAACAACTCGATACGAGCCGCCGCGTCTTGTTGGAATCGTTCCGCGAAGGTACGTGCGGGTCGAATCCGATGTCGACGAAATCGGTACCAGCTCAGGAAAATAATGCTTAAGCGCAGCCAATTCCTTCCGCAACGCGACGACAACTGCGAAGTCGACTGATTCGTCCTCCACCTGTCGCGAGAGGTCGGTAGCCTGCTTGTCAGTAAGCTCGACAGCAACCGAGCTGAGAAATGCTGCGACGCGGCTCTCATGGCGCCGTTTCATGAGAAGCAACGAATCCGCTGTGTAAGTGGTCGGATCCTGATCGACCAAACGATGATGCGTTGGACATAGGATGATCAAGTTGTCTGCGTCGTTGCGCGACTCTTCGGATTGCGCGGGATCGAATCTCGGCCCCCCGGGAGAGGCCGCACGAATGTGGCAGAGTTCGCCCAGTAATGCGCGAGATTGAGGCTGAACGAGCTGCGTTGTACATCCCGGGAAAGCGCATAGGCCCCCCGAAGAAGCGAACAGAATCTTTATCGAACGATCACTGGGTTGTCGTCGCATAGCACCTCAAGCACGCTCCGCATGCCGTCGCCCCGTAGTCAAGAGATCATAGCCTTCAACGCCCATCAACCGGATACGTGTCGATAAGCCGACACTTTGTGGCTAACGTTGCTATTGAGCAGGCCGTCTAGAGCTGCGCGACATCGAGTAGCCTTCTAACTCTTCTTTGCGGGGGGCATGTTCTTTCCATTTGCATCGTGGAGGCATTCGCGCTTAAGTTGATCATATTGAAGGTCCGTCTTAATTGACATGGCGTACTTCCGCGCGGAAACGCGACGGGGGATGGATGATCGACTCTCTTCGCGTTGCAAAAACAGCAAATTTTCACATTCTTAAGCGGCAGATGAGCAATGCCGCATTGGATGACCTTTTTCGCCAAGTTCGGGCAAGCCAGCCCTCGGCCTCCCAAAACATATTCTACCATCGGCGCGTCCAAGCTGGGCGCGCGCGTTGGTCTGCGATCTCCTTCCTCTATGACCGCTCGCCTTCATTCTTAACCGAAGACGCAGGAATCCGAGAACGAATCTGCGGATTTATTCTTTTGATCGAATATCGCGATCATCTCGCGATTCTTAAATCCAAGCTCGATCTTCCGGCAGGATTTTTCACCCGCTATCTCGGTCGAGTATCAGCCGAACGCGTGGATCGTGCGGTCGCACGGCAGGGAGCGGTGTTCGAAAAGATTCGGCTTCGAAACATGTCGGTCTCCAAGCACGTGATGAGGAGTAAAACGTTCGAAGCCGATGACCTACAAAATGTTGTCGGGCCTGCTGGCGCAAACCGGTATGTGCCCCAGGCGTACGCGGTCCGGTCGGGAACTGACCACTATTCTACAACTCCTAGCACCGGCAGGATAGGGCAGCGGTCTGATCGGGTCGATCACCTCGCACTTGTGGAGTACGCGAAATCTGTAATTGACGAGCTGGTAGGTGGAAGAGCTGCACCTGCCAGCTTTCTCCGTACCTTAGCCCGCGCTATCGATTTGGCGAGTATTGGCGGCACCGCGCGTCCAACAAGTTTTGCCGTCGACGTTGCGGGATTTGTTGATGCGATCCATGTCGATCGCGAAATCAGACTTGTACATGAAGATAGCGGTAGACTCACTCAACTCTCCAAGCATGAAATCGATGCAGCGTTAAATGAGCTCGATCGTGCGTTTAGGGTCAGCGGCGACGGAAAGAGGATGGATATCTTCGACGGTGCTGATTCGGTTGGAGCAATTGCAATCAACCAAGCTCGCGTAGCATTGCGTGACTTGCAATTGCCGATCACTGCCGGCATCGAGGTCGAAAGTACAGAGTATGCTCTCGGTCACGATCCAAATCGGATCTCGCTCCGACGCTACATCGATCGCGAGGATAAGTTCATATTGCTGTTCGACGCCCTCTCTTTAGCTTACATCGACGGGACCTTGTTCCGCGACGAAGGCTTTGTAGATGGTGGCGCAGCCCTGTTGCGCCATTTGCGCTCTGATCCGCTCCTAGACGGAGTGACTGATGAAAAGGGTAACTTTTCGACGCGAAAGGCCACCTTTGATGCTGACTCCACTTTCGGTGTGATCGAAGCGAGTGTTGCGGACGGGGACGATGTGCTTGTGTGCGACGATCTTGGCGACGAATGGGCGGACTATATTGGGCTAAACAACTCCAGCAGCCCGCCTAGAATTACCTTTTATCACGCAAAGCATGGTCCACTATCGCTCGGTGCTGGGCCGTTCCATATCTCCGTGAGCCAAGCAATTAAGAACTTGCAGCGTATGAGCCTTCCGCCGGAATCGATGGAAGCGAAAATTCGTGGTTGGAACAACAAGTATGTAAGCGGTAGCGGAGTCAAAACCCGGATCAAGAGGATTGTCCGAGGCGATGCCGACGAGCTAATGAACGAATTCGCTCAAGTGCGGCTTGCGCCGGATGCAATTCGTCGGGTCTTCATCGTGACCTCTTCGCTGAGCCGCGGTGCTGTTGAAGAGGCGCTAAAGGAAGTCGCAGCCGGCCAAGCGCCAGACCCATACTTCGTTCAGCTCTATTGGCTGTTGATGTCATTCTTCTCGGCGTGTACCGAAATGAACGCACATGGATACGTGATCTGTCAAACTTAGCAGGCGCTGATCACGGAGTCGGTATTCGAAACTGCGATTTGGCTATTCCGGCTGTTAAGGCCCGACAGCCGGCTGACTGCTAACCTATGCGCAGTTGTAGTAAAGAGCGCGTGCCATGCTTACTTTGCAGCAGATGGAAGAGGTAAGGGTTCGCCTAGCGCAGCAACTGATATTCTACATGCCCGTTAAGCTGTTTCCTATTGCGCAGAAATTAGCGTTTCCGATTCTTTTAGAGTTCACACGACTAGTGGATTTTAGGAATCTGGAAATTCCACCAGAGAAGATCAAAATTACTGACTTGATCTACGAAGACAGGCTTCCGTCAGTGTTCGAGTCGTTTATCGCTCGGCGGTTTTCCGAGGGGAATAAGCAAGCGGAGTTGCGAGTAGCGGGAATCATTACACCAGATCACAAGATCGTCCTGGCAGATCGTAAAACGGCAGAGGGATTTCTAATAAAGGCAAACTCAGCGGTTTGGTATGAAATTGTAGCAAGCCTGCAATCGGATTGGAGCCAAGCGTATTCACTTTCTGCGACGCGTTGGGAAGAGATCGTCGCTGGTGCCTTCGATAAAGCGGGGTTCGACGAGGTGACATTAACGCCACGCTCAGGGGATCACGGACGGGATGTCATAGCTGTTCGAAGGGGGTTGGTTGCATCAAGATCATAGGATCGGTGAAGGCGTATAAGCCGAGGAACGAGGTTTCATATGATGACATTCGTGCATTGCTGGGCGTACTCAGCGGGGAGCAGAATGCCTCTAAGGGAATCCTGACTACAACGTCGGACTTTCCGCCAAGGCTAATATCTGATCCGTTCATAACTCCCTTTCTGCCGACGCGTCTCGAATTGATGAACGGTGACAGCCTTCAAAAGTGGCTTGGTGGCCTCCTGAAAAAATAGGCTTCTCCCGTTCGGATACATGCCTCTACGAGAGAGGGCTTGGGTCCGGACTTAATTGATCCACCAGGTAATCGCAGCGGCGAGGAGGATTGCGGACAGGAAGATGTCCGCGCGCTTGTCGCATCGGGTTTAGGGAATATCGAAGGTCCGTATGAACCCGTGCGATCGATTGTTGTCGTAGAGCCGGAGGGAAAGATCCGATTTGGGCATCCAGACGCGGCCGACCTCGACCGCCAGGGAGGCGGGAAGCGCGGGAAAAACATGCAGCAGCGTTCCCTCGCCATGCCGAGCCTTGATGCGGTCGTAGAGCCGTCGGAGTTCGCGCCGAAATGCGGCCTGATCGTCAGCTCGCCGCAAGACGTCGTTGTGAGGTTGATCCGCGCAGAGCGACCAGATCGCGGCTTCGTCGCCGAGAACCGCCTGGAGTCGCGCGTCGGTCACGGTAGCGCTGACACCGAGCTTTAGCGCGACCGAGCCTGACAGCCCGATATCCGGTTCGGTGACCTGGAATGTGATCGGGGGGCCATCGGACGCCCATCGCCAACTCGCGGGTTCGCGATGCCTTTGATGAACGACGGCCGGAACGATATCGCAGAGCAGCCGGCCAAGCTCGATCAGCAGCGGCTGCGGTGCGAGTGCGAATACGCTTAGATGCCTAATCTCCTGTCGCTCTACGCGGCCTCGCACCTTCGCTTCGAACTGGCGTCTCAGGTTCTCGCGCTGGACCGTCCAATAGGCAGGCTCGTTGTCTCGAAACGCACAGCCTACCATTTCAAGATCCAACCTCTGGCCGCTGGCTGGGTGGCGGTCGGGCGGCATCGCCGAAAAGATCGCCTGCGTCGATACAAGCGCCTCGTTGTCACAAATGCTCGCCCCAAACCTGATGACGTGAGATGCCCGGTCTTCGTCGATGCCGGCAACGATCGCGATCCGGCCCTCGTGCTCGGCTTTCATAGTTAGCAGAACAGATTCCGGATGATCGGCGACGGCGTCAAGATCGATCAGCTTGTGATGTCGGGCGCACATCAACATTAGATTTTCCAGACTACGCGCGAGCTGAGTCGACCGGATCGGATCGCCGCGCGGGCCGCCTTCGACGTCAGCCACGATGTGTGCGATGAAGCCGAAGATCCCGTCTTGCCGCCCGGCCACCAGGTCGCCGACCAAATCAGTATTGCATCCACGATATTGGCAGCGGCCAGCAGCCCGCGCCCACAGCGCCGATTGGACCTTTTGCGGAATGCTGCTCTTAGACACCGACGCCACCTGCTACGACGTGGCGGCCGCTCGCTGTCCATTGACCCGTTGCGCGCCAGCCCTCGTAAGCGGCAAGCCACTCGATCACCCAGGGCACAGTTGTCTGCGAGAGGCTGTCGAACGGCGACCAATCGTCGGAATCGGGATCGAGCATGCATAGCGTCACTTCGCCATCCGAACCGTAGTACACGTGAGGGAGCCTACCCTCCGGGTCGCCCGGACGGTGCCGTAACGGCGGTGACAAGACTTTGACGCGTGGCTGGAGAATGCGCACGTCGAGCCGTTCGATCACCAGCGGCGCTCGATAAGTGATCTCGACCTGAAACGTCTGAAGCAAAGGCCGGAGAGGGCCCTGCCACGCCGCGATTGCGCCGTGGCGGCCGATGAGTTTCAAGTTCGGCCACAAGGAAGCCATGTCAGTGATCTGGGCGTCGACCGTCATCACCACTTATCGGCGCTCTCCCATGTTGGTGTGTGCGCGAGCCGCGACTGGCGCCAGGCTGGTCGCCGCGCCGATGATCGCCGGCGCGGCGGGAACGAACAGGCCGCCGGAGCGCGTATAACCATGCTGCCGTGATTGAACTTGGCGCCCGAGCCGCTGGTTGAAAGCTTTGACAGAACGCGTGACGACCCGGTCCCCGAACTGCCCGCGCAACCACTCCTGCAAGTCCTCCAGCTGCACGTCGCCGGTGCGGGCGGCTTCGAGCCCGTTAGCGAGGGTGTGCAGGTGGCGAGAATAGGTTGTCTGTTGCAGCTGAGATTCTGGCCAACGGTCGGTGAAACGCTCGACCGGAAATTCGGGGTTGGGCACGACCAGGAGCTGGCCGCGCTTCGCGGCGTCGTCGATCGCGCGGGCCGTCCAGCGCGCCTGCCGGATCAGCATTTCCGCAAGCCTCATGCCCGGACGGGCGGCATGGCCGGCATGGCACGACAACATCACCGATGGCGGGATCCGGCCCGTCTCGGTCGCGTAGGCGATGTTGCGGTGCCGCTTGATTAGCTGCAGCGCGACCGTCGTCACGCTCTTGATGATGAGCGGCGTTTGCGGCGGAACGTCCTCGACGTCCGCTGCGGCGAAGGCGATTCCGGCCTGTTCGTACAGCTGACGATTCAGCGCCAGCGCGAACCGCTCCTCGGTAGGCGTTCGGGCGCAATACCACTTCCCGAAGGCATATGAGTTCATCGGCACATAGCGCGCCGGGTCGCTGCGAGTCCCCTTCTTCGCATGCGGGATCTCGCCTTCCTTCTCCTTCGGCGCCCGCCGCCGCGACGGCGTAATGTCAAGATGCATGCCGTCGGCGTAGTAGAGCGTGATGCACCGAGTTTGGCGCACGACCTTGCTTACCGGGTAGCTCTCGAGTGCGGCTTCCAGGTCATCCAGCAGCGCCTCGGGACCGAGGTCGGGGCCTTCGATCTCGGCGACGATATCGAGATCGTACTCGTCGTCCGTGCCGCGGGTCGACGTGGTTGCGTCGATTGCCATGGAGCCCTGGGGATAGAAGCAGGCGACCCTGCCTTCGAGCGGACTACCGGGTCGTTCGATGTAGCGTCGGACCGCCTCATATCGCTCGACCGCCTTGGCATGCAGGCCGGGCGGAAGCTGAATATTGATGGCAAGCTCGGCGAGTACCGCGTCCAGCGGGTCGGCAAAGGGATCATCAGGCCGATCATCGCGGCGCAGGGACGGAAAATTCGACATCGATATTGGTCCTCTTCTTTGAATGACCTCCGCGCGCCGATCCGACCGGATCGCCCTGGTGAGCGATCCGTTGGGTTATCCTTTCGGCGGGAAGGGATCGTTTCCGTAGGAGTTGGCGTCGCGAATGCGGCCATCGGGACGGTGGATGACGACTTCGCCGTGCTCGCGAAGCGCAGTGCTACGCGCCGCCTCCGTCGCCTCGGCTTGGGTGTGATGGGTGGACCCCACCCGCAACGCCCCCTCACGTCGGGTTGCCCAACCTGATTCGTGCGGCACGACATGAATGCGCTTCGACATCTCGGTTCCTTCGCCTCGTCGGTGAGCGTCGCGCTCTCCGGCGGGATATGGATTCCTGAGATTGGCCAATATGTCAAGTAATGATCACACTAGTAAGTTTGTAATAAGCACATAATGTTTGCGGGATTGACATTATGCCCGAAGCAGCGCAAACATCGGCGATGGCGGGCAATCCGGTCTATATAGCGTTCGGCAACGCGGTCTCGACGCGGCGCAAGGCTCTTTCGCTGACCCAGGCCCAGTTGGCGAGCAAAGTTAAGATGTCTCGCGCGTCGATCGCCAACATCGAGAGCGGCCGGCAGAACATATTGCTGCACCATGTCTATGCCCTCGCCACCGCGCTTGATTTCGCGAAGGTCGCCGACCTGCTGCCGCCAATGCCGCATAAGTCCATCGGGGAGGAATTGAAGATGACGCTGGTCAATGAGAAGCTTTCGAAGGAGTCGCTGTCCGAGAACGCGGGCGCCCAGGTCGCTGATTTGATCAGCAGCGCGCTCGCGCCACGCCGCGGCTCTAAGGTCGGATCGTGAGGGACGCTGATCCAGGTCGAGCGCGCGAAGCTGCGCGCTCGATCCTTCGGGAGTTCGGCGTTTCAGCGCCGCCCGTCCCTGTCGAACGCATCATTAAATCGCGCAAGATCGTCCTTCAGTACGCACCGCTGGAGGAGGATCTTTCGGGCATGGCCTATATCAAGGACGGCATCGGCATCATCGGCGTCAATGCGCTACATCATCCCAACCGCCAGCGTTTTTCCGCCGCCCATGAACTCGCCCATCATGTGCTGCACGACGAAGACATCAGACAAGCCGTTCACGTCGACAAGGGGATACGCGTTCTCTTCCGAGATGATATCTCAGCGCTCGGAACCGAACCGATAGAGATCGAAGCCAACGCCTTCGCCTCAGAGCTGTTGATCCCCGGCGACCTCTTAGCCGCCGTCTTGGAAGGCGGTGGTGTGGATCTCGAGGACGAGGCAGCGATTGAGGGTCTCGCGCGCCGGTTTAGGGTAAGCCCGGCGGCGATGCGTTTCCGGTTGACTCGTTGGTAGCACACCCATGAGCTTCGTCTTTTTCGACACCGAGACGACGGGGCTTAAGCGTGGCTTCGATCAGATTCTCCACTTCGCCGCTGTTCGCACCGATGAAAACCTGAACGAGGTGGCTCGGTTCGAGACGCGCTCGCGCCTTCAGCCACATGTGCTTCCCCATCCTTCGGCGCTTCGGACGAACGGATTGCCGATCGAGTCGTTGACTGATTCCAGCCTGCCGTCGCACTACACCATGGTAGGAGATATTCGCCGGACCTTGATTTCCTGGAGCCCTGCGGTTTTCGTCGGCTTCAACTCCATCCGCTTCGACGAGGAGATGCTGCGCCACGCCCTCTTCCAGTGCCTATATCCGGCATATCTGACAAGTAATCATCGAAACTGCCGCGCCGATGCGCTCAGTCTGGTGATGGCCGCCGATGCCGTGTCGCCTGCGCAACTAGTTGTGCCGGTCAGCGAAGAAGGGCGGCGGACATTTCGCTTGCAACAGTTGGCGGCGGCAAATGGCGTCGCACATGCTCGGGCACACGACGCGATGTCCGATGTGCTTGCGACGCTCGAACTGAGCCGATTGGTCTATCGAAGGTCTCCGGAGTTGTGGCAGCGCTTCGTGCGCTTCTCGAACAAAGCGACCGTCGCGGATTTCATTGAGGTCGAAGACGGCTTCGTGTTGACCGAGTTTTTCGGCGGCCAAGCTTATCATACGTCGGTCGTCTGCATCGGCAGGGATCCCGATCAGGCCAATGGCCGGCTTTGCTTGAGTCTCAACGAAGACATGGGCCGGCTTGCCGCGATGAGCGATCTCGAACTGCAAGTTCATCTGACGCAGAAGCCAAGTCCGATTCGTCGCTTCAGGATCAATGCCGCGCCCACGCTGACGGCGTTCTACGACGCTCCCGAGCATATGCTGGATGGCGGTTCGATGGGCGCCACCGGAGACCGGGCCTGTCTCATGAAGGCGGACACTGGTCTGTGCGCGCGGCTTGTGGCTGCTTACATGGCTGCGCGCGAGCCCTACGCATTATCTCCGCACCTCGAAGAGCGCATCTATAGCGGCTTTCCCGGTCCTGCTGATGAGGCACGCATTGCCGCGTTCCACGATGCGCGATGGGAGGACCGCCTCGCGATCGTCCAGGGCATGGAGGACGAGCGACTGCGCTGGTTCGGGCTCCGGTTGATCTATTTCGAAGCGCGCTCGGTTCTCCCCGAACCTACTCGATTGGAGGTCGAGCGCTACTTGACCGATCAGATGACAGGCGACGGTTCGGGCTGCCTCACCATCGATCAGGCGATGGCAGAGACGGAAAGGGTGCTTGGCGAGTTCGCCAGTCCAGATGATCTTCTGATCCAATATCGCACGTATCTGCAGGATCGACTGGCGCGGCTTGAGGCCTATCGGACACGGCTGATTGCCTGAACCGACCGGTTCGGAGCGCTCAACTCAACGTCGCCTTCTCTGCGCTGAGTATTTGGTCACGGACGGAGTGCCGCGAGGACATGGCGTCAGTGTTGAGCCGACTTATGATGAAAGCGGTGGTCTGACGGTGCACCGCTGAACAGGGGAAACGCAGCGCGGTTCGCGATTTTAGCTCCCTATCATTCCGAGCACAGCAACCGAGTCGTTGTCTCGAGCGTGCCAGCGGATTGAGTCATCATATTAGAGCGCGATTTTGTTTTTCTCAAGCTAGCTCACGTTCAGTTCTTTCGACGCACTACAAATCACCAGATTTCCCCGATCCCATGCGTCAAGCTCGTCCACCGGGTATAAGACGGCTTTGCCGATCTTGATGTATGCAGGCCCAGTTCGCATTGCGCGCCAATTCCGCAGCGTACCCACGGAGACCTCGCCACGGTATCGTGCAGACACTTCCTCCGGTGTCAGGAATTTGGACTCCGTCATTCGTCTTCTCCATCACTCCGCCGCACGAAACGTCACGGTCGAGATGACTGAGATGTTGGCACCCAGAATGACGGAAGAAAACGATATTCTCGATGACCCCGCATAGCTCGCGTCAAACGCGAGCGAGTTAACGCGTCAGCCTGCGTTGATAGCCGCAAGATAGCGTAACGGAGCGTAGCAAAAATACTTGCGGCTCTCGGCCGCAGGTACACTGACCAATCGCGAAGATCGGAAGGTCGTCCTTGTAGGAAGTGTCTTTGGTTAGAAATGCCTTGAGCTGATCGTCTCCCAACCCGTATCCGTTGTCTTTGCAGGAAACGATCATGGACTCTCGGTCGTCGAGCATGTCAGCTCGAATAAATTAGACGTCGATTTCAACCAGCATGTCCGTTTCAGAGGCGTCTTCGTGCTTGCGGATAAGGAATGAGTCGGTCGCATTTGAGATCGGTTCCTCAAAAACGACATACAGGTTCGAGCTGATCTTCGTATTCTTGATGCTGCCCCTGATATCGAACGTCATTTTCGTTTCAATCGCTGACGTTGTGGTCTGTGGAGGATCGTTCTGCCGGTGTGTGGGACGTCAAGTCAAGCTGTCGTATGAAAATGGCGAAAGCACCCGCCAGTTGGCTCCGATGTTCAGTTCCCCTTGTTTGCGCGCGCACTAACTTTCCGAGCTGGTCCATCGGGTTACGCAGCCTGTTGCTCCGATGATATGGCGAATTCCGGCGGTGCGCCTTTGAGGGGAAAGCCTTCCCCCTGGTCGGCGCCGCGGTCGCCGACGCACCCCCTTCTGCGGGGAGACCCCGCAACGCCCCCATTAGAGTGAGAGGACGGATCGGCTTCGCCGTGACGGGTTGATGATCGGAGGAGAGGCCTCCGGCGCCCGTCATGGAGATTGTCCCATGACCCAAGCAGAAGTTTTGATCGCTGCCCACGACTGCGCCGGCGGCTACAAGGTGGATGTGAGTCGCGGCGAGCGCATCGGCCGCGTTTCATCCGAATGGTTCTCGCGGCCGGCGGACGAACGCTATCTGTCCTTGTCGGATCTCTACTCCGCCGTGCGCAGCCGGAGCGAGCGCAGCCGGACCCGAACGGTCGAGAGCACCGCGATCCGAGTGGAGGCCAACCGCGACGATGCCGAGCGCCTGACGCTGATGCTACCCGGTTGCGACGCGCCGATCGCGCCGACTCATTGGAGCTTCGGTCAACTTGCCAGCTTGGTCGGAGCGCCGGCGGCTTACCTCCGTCAGCTTCCGGCACCGCTCGCTGGCATCAACCTGCAGTTCGGCCTCAGCTTTCATCGAGCCGAGCAGATAAAAACGCTTGAGGTGCAGGGCAGTCGCCTCGAGCTTCGCGCCGCGACGGGTCCGGAATATGGGCGTATATTTGACCACGAACTCGTGGCAGCTGTTCAGCGCATCGCCGGCAATGGCACGGGTGACACGCGCTGGAAGGTCCCAGGCGTGCTTGATTGGTCGACTGGCGTTTACAACCCGCGCGTCGACATCACCCAGGATACGACGACGCTCTACGCCTCCGATCGCGATGTCTTCCTGTTTCTGGTCGACGACCTCAATCCGATCGAGGCCGGCCGGCTGCCCGACGGCTTGCCGGACCTCTACTTCCGCGGCTTCTACTGCTGGAATTCCGAGGTGGGCGCGAAGACGCTCGGCATAGCGAGCTTCTATCTTCGCGCCGTCTGTCAGAATCGGAATTTGTGGGGTGTTCAGGATTTCGAGGAGATCACCATCCGCCATTCGAAATACGCCGCGACGCGCTTCGCCCATGAGGCGGCGCCGGCGCTGACACGCTTCGCGAACTCTTCGCCGATGCCCTTCGTCAACGGCATCAAATCGGCGCGGGAGCGGATCGTCGCCCGGACCGACGAGGACCGCAGCGAGTTTCTGCGCAAGGGCGGCTTCTCCAAGACCGAGACGGCGAAGATCATCGACACAGTTCTGTCCGAGGAAGGCCGGAAGCCCGAGAGCGTGTTTGATTTCGTCCAGGGCATCACAGCCGTCGCGCGCGACAAGACTCATCAGGACGCACGACTCGACATGGAGGCACGGGCGAAGAAGCTGCTCGACCGCGCGGCCTGATTCCCGGACAACCGGAGATACGGAACGGTGCTTTTCCGGTTCCGAGGCTTTCCGTCTTTCCTGTTCGTTGGCTTTGCGACGCCGCCCTCCAAAGTGAGAGGGCGGCGCTGCGCTTCGTGACGAGTTGATGTCGAGAGAGAGGCTCTCGGCGCCCGTCGCGGAGTATCATCCCATGGCGACTACCGTTCGCAAGATCACCCTTTCGCCCTCGCGCGATATCCCCTTCAACAGGCTCGTGCTGAGTCAGTCGAACGTCCGGCGCGTGAAGGCCGGCGTCTCGATCGAGGAGCTAGCAGAGGACATCGCCCGCCGGGGCCTTCTGCAGGGCCTCAGTGTCCGGCCCGTCGTCGACCAGGTCGGCGCCGAGACCGGCGTGTTCGAGATCCCGGCTGGCGGCCGGCGCTACCGCGCGCTGGAGCTGCTCGTCAAGCAGAAGCGCCTCGCCAAGACCGCCCCGGTGCCCTGCGTCGTCCGCGATAGCGGCATCGCTGAGGAAGACTCGCTCGCCGAGAACGTCCAGCGCGCTCCGCTTCATCCGCTCGACCAGTTCCGGGCATTCCTGGCGCTGCGCGAAAAGGGCCAGTCGGAGGAGGAGATCGCTGCCGCCTTCTTCGTCTCCGTCAACGTCGTCAAGCAACGCCTCAAGCTCGCGTCGGTTTCGCCGACGCTGCTCGACGTCTATGCGGAGGACGGCATGACGCTCGACCAGCTCATGGCCTTCGCTGTATCTGGCGACCACGAGCGTCAGGAAGTTGTGTTCGAGCGGCTGAAGGCGTCCCACGACAAGCAGCCCTACGTCATCCGCCGCATGCTGACAGAAGGCGCGGTCCGCGCTTCCGACAAGCGGGCGCTGTTCATCGGGGTTGACGCCTATACTGCCGCCGGTGGCACGGTGCTGCGAGATCTGTTTCAGGGCGACGATGGCGGCTGGATGCAGGATGTCGCGCTCGTCGACCAGATGGTGGCCGACAAGCTGAAGGCGGAATCCGAGACGATTGCCGCCGAGGGTTGGAAGTGGACCGAGGTCGCCCCCGATTTCGCTTACGGCCACGCTTTCGGTCTGCGACAACTTCGCGGCGAGATCGTCACCCTCACTGCCGAGGAGGAAGCGGCCCGCAACGCCTTGCAAGCAGAGTTCGATCAGCTGTCTGAGAAACACGCGGACGCCGATGAACTGCCCGACGAGGTCGACGAACGGTTGTCCGAGCTGGAAACAGCTTTGGAGGGGCTCGAGAGCCGGCCGGTTGTTTTCGACCCGGCCGAGATCGTGCGCGCAGGCGTCTTCGTCAGCATTGGCGCTGAAGGCGAGCTTCGTGTTGAGCGCGGCTACGTCCGGCCCGAAGACGAACCGTCGGCGGAGCCGGAGCCCGGTCTTGCTGAAGAAGATGGTGAGGCCGAACGGGCCAAGGCCGCGAGCTACGAAGGCGGCGAGCGCAACGTGTCGGTCGAGCCCGGCGCCGAGCAGGAGGAGGACGAGGGCCTTTCGCCCATCTCCGACCGGCTGATGACCGAGCTCACCACCCATCGGACACTCGGCCTGCGTCATGCCCTCGGTGAGCAGCCGCAGGTCGCCTTTCATGCGGCCCTGCATGCTCTGACATTGAAGACCTTCTACCACTACGGCTCGGATAGCTGCCTGGAGCTGGATCTGAAGAGCGTGAGTTTCGGCGCCCAGGCGCTCGGCCTGAACGACAGCGCCTTAGCCGAGGCGATCCGCGCTCGGCACGAGCGCTGGGCGAAGGCTTTGCCGAAGGAATCGGCCGACCTCTGGGACGCACTTCAGGCGTGGGACGGCGACAGCCAGGCGATGCTCTTTGCCCATGTCGTCAGCCTGTCGGTCAACGCCGTGCATGAACCCTGGAATCGGCGGCCGCGTGCGCTCGCTCACGCCGACCGTCTCGCCCGGGCTGTCGATCTCGACATGGCTGCGGCGGGGTGGAAACCGACCGTAGACAACTTCTTCGGTCGGGTGACGAAGACGCGAATCCTCCAGGCCGTGGTGGAGGCAAAAGGGCAGCGCGCCGCCGATCGGATCGAGCATCTGAAGAAGGGTGACATGGCTGCCGAGGCGCAGACCTTGCTCACCGACACGGCCTGGCTGCCCGAACCGCTTCGCACGCTGGGCCGAGCCATTGGCGACGAACCGGCGGTCGAATCTATAGTCGAGGAAACTCCAGAGCAGCCTAGCGAAAACAAACTGGAAGACGAAGAAGAGCGGACCGCCCACAATCAGCGAGCCGGTGAGCAGATTATGGCAGCCGAATAAGCCGTCGAGAGCAACAACAAGGTCCGCTGGCGACGGCGGACCTTTTCTTTTTGGGGATGACGATGGCCGATAACGCACACGATCTCGCACGGCGTCTCGGCCGGCAGGCTGAGTCCGTGTGCCGTCACTACCTCTCTGCCGGACGACGGGAAGGTAGCTATTGGCTCGTCGGCGACGTCCGCAATACGCCTGGCCGCTCAATGTTCGTGCGGCTCAAGCAGTCGGCGAAGGGAGCCGCCGGCAAATGGACCGATGCCGCCACCGGGGAACATGGCGATTTGCTCGATGTCATTCGCGAGAGTTGCCGCCTGGTCGACTTCAAGAACGTCCTCGACGAGGCGCGCTTGTTTCTCAGCTTGCCGCATCCAGAGCCCGAGCCCAATCAGCCGCGGCTCCGCAATTCCAGCGCGGCACGAGGATCGCCGGAGGCCGCTCGTCGGCTCTTTGCCATGTCGCAGCCGATCGAACGCACACTCATAGAAGCGTATCTCCGCAATCGCGGCATTACGTCTTTGCACGAAACCGGAAGCCTGCGCTTTCACCCACGTTGCTACTACCGGCCCGACGACCACAGCCCGACCGAGACCTGGCCGGCGATGATCGCCGCCGTCACCGATCTGTCCGGCGAGCTGGCTGGCGTACACCGCACCTGGCTCGACCCGCATGGTTTCAGCGAGGCGACGCTGGGCAAGGCGCCAATCGACACGCCAAAGCGGGCGATGGGCGACCTGCTTGGTCACGCTGTTCGATTTGGCGTCGCTGGTGAAGTCATGGCGGCCGGTGAGGGCATCGAGACGATGCTGTCGCTCCGCTGCGCCCTGCCGACCATGCCGATGGTCGCAGCTCTCTCGGCAGCGCATCTCTCCGCCGTCCTTCTTCCGGATACGCTCCGCCGGCTCTACATCGCCCGGGACGACGATCCTGCCGGTGACGGCGCCATGGCGACCTTGATGGATCGGGCGCAGGAGGCCGGCATCGAGGCAATCGTGATCTCGCCACAGCTTGGCGACTTCAACGAGGATCTTCGCCTGCTCGGATTTGACGCCCTTCGGGCCGCAAGCCGCGTACAGATCGCGGCGCAGGACGTCGCGCGCTTTATGGAGCTGGCGGCATAGCCGAAACGGGATGAGGGGCGACGCGGCCGCTTCGTTACCGCACGGTCGGTGAACGTGTTTCCCCTCGGCGCCAGAGGACTGCCCCACGGCCTTCTGAGAGGGCGATCGGGCGGCAGGCGGCCCGGACCGGCAACCTCGTGGGCCGACTATTTTCCGTCGGCGGCAGAGCCGCCTTTACATCGCGAGACAAAATAGTCGGCCCCCTTCGGTCCTCCGCCAAGGCTCCGGCCCTCCGCTGCGCTGCGGGTGCAAGTCCGTTCCGCCTGCCGCTTTCGTCGCCATGAAGGCCGCGATGGGCGCGGTCGATCCGACGAGGGAAAACCGCAATGACCGCCGACCACGACAACGATTTCGAGCCGCACCACAGCTCATCCCCGACCGACCAGGTCCTCCAGGAACTCCAGCTCCATGGCTACCGTCCCTTCCACGATGATCCCGATCCCCGGGGGCTTCCTGAAGCGCGAATCCTCGCCGGCAGCGTCGCCGACATCTTCGATGCCCTGGTGGTGGCGCTGTCCGATACCCGTCTTGAGCCCGACCTCGACGACCTGCTCTGGTCGATGGTAAACGTCTTCCATCGTGCGATCGACAGGATCGAGCGCGAGCTCGACGATAACGAGCTGGCCCAGCAGCGCTCGCAGCGGGAGCAGGACGGCAGCGAAATCAAATCCGTCGAGCTGGAGCGTCTGACGGCAGAAGGGCAAACGCTGATCGAGCGACGCAACGCCTTCGAGCTGATGCGCGACCAGGCCGCCGACGAGTTCGAACGCCACGCCCATTCCGCATGGCGGCCGCGCAACGGATCGAAGGTCAACCACCGCAATCTGACGTCAGCGATGATCGACAGCCGCGATTTCCTGGCCGCGAAGAAGCGCGCCGAAAATCAGGTGCTCATGCCACGCGGACCGAAAGTCGCGCTCACCGGTGGACTCGACTTCAACGACTACCGGCTAATTTGGGCTAAGCTCGACCAGGTGCACGCCAAGCACCCGGACATGGTGCTGCTGCACGGCGGATCGCCCAAGGGCGCCGAGCTGATTGCCGCCAAGTGGGCCGACAATCGCAAGGTCCCGCAGATCGCCTTCAAGCCCGACTGGACAAAGCACGCCAAGGCCGCGCCGTTCAAACGCAACGATGCGATGCTGGAGACGCTACCCATCGGCGTGATGCACTTTCCTGGCACCGGCATCCAAGACAATCTCGCTGACAAAGCGAAGAAGCTAGGCATCCCGGTCTGGAGGTACGGCGGCTCGTGAGCGCCGCCGTACCTTGTCGTGCAGAACGACAGACGAAATGAGAGCCCAATCGTGCCATGAAATGCCTAGCTGCCCTCAGGCGTCCTGATCATAGTAATGTGAGTCATCAATGGCGCCCGACGTCTCCAGCTCCGGCCGCATATAGCCGGTTCGACCCGGCCACACGCTCAAATGTTATCATCGTCGTGAAAGCGATCGAATCCCCGTGGAACGGCTTATCCGGATCGTTCTCTCCATTGAGAGAACCTGAGACATTTGCCACGAGCACATCGTCTCCGACGTCTAGGCTTACTTTGTCTATGTAAAGCTCGTCAAAAAAAGCATTCGTCATAGCCATCTCACCCGAGAGAGCGTCCTCGATCATCATGGGATCTTCTTGAATGAAGGATACATCGATATACTCCTCGAGATCTCGGGTGTACCAAACCTCACCTGAAAAGTAGCCGTTTGCGTTAAGAAAGCTCGAGAGCAGCGAAGCCAGCTCGTCAACATTGGGTAGACCTGCAGGGAGACCATTGAGGTGCTGCACGCGCTGATCCATCAAGCGCAGATCAGGCATCAGGATCGCGGCTTTATCCAAAGCCGCAAGCTGATACTTCGGCTCGGCCCTTAGAGCCGCCGCGGTACCATAGCCGAAATACGCAGCCACGATCTCGTGGGCGTGACCTGATCCGAGCTTGCCGCCGGCCAGATCGTTGAAGGTCATACGCAGAAAGTCTGCGCACTTCTTTTGGATGGTAGACATGGCAAATCCATTTCACACCGGCGTCTTAGTGGCAGTCACAAGCGCTTCATGACCACCGCGCGCCGGCAGAATGGTTGCCGTTCGGGTGTTCGATTGGGAAATCGAGATGCCGCCTTTTGGGTCGCTTGCAGCCCGGGCGATCGGCTCCTGACGCTCAATATGGTCATTTTGTCATTCGCCCGCAACCGGATTTGTGACGATTCCGGTCGCTGGCATTTGCTGCTATACTGCGTTTGCGCCGTGGTGGTGGTGGAAGGCGCGACCGTCAGACCCCTATCTCACGGAGCCCACCACCATGATTGCCTTGGGACCACTGCTTATTTTCCTCGCCATAGGCTTCTTCGCCTGGCTACTCTTCACGCTTGCGGTCTTCGCGGTGCCCGTCTTCGCCGGCGTGACGATTGGTCTTCGGGCCTTCCACACAGGGGCTGGCGCTCTGGGCGGAATCGCGGTTGCGTTCGCGGCTGGCGCCGTAACCTTCGGCATCGGCCAACTCGCGCTCGCCCTCGTGACATGGGCTTGGCTGCGGCTCTTAATCATCATCCTCTATGTCGCGCCCGCGACCGTCGCCGGTTACAGCGCGACGCATGGAATCGCCCAGATGGCGATGTCTTCGCCCACCTGGCAAACGGTCTTCGCGATCGCCGGGGCCGTTGCGGTCAGCATCACGGCCTTGGCTCGCTTCACCGGCATGGCCGCAGACGGGCCGGCAAGATAGCGCTTGACGCCGGGCTGATATCAATACCGGGGCGGGCCCGGCAGGAACCTAATCCGGCCGGATATCACGAAGGCTTCGAAGCTTACCGCCGATCGATGTGGACGCAGATACAATCAGCATCATGGGGCGTTCGAGTTCTTCGGCCAATTGCGGCATCTGCTGGATCTGCTCGCGTGTTGGGGCAAACTCCTCGATCCGCCGAATTTGAAGGCCTGCGCCGATCAGCGTATTCAAGGTAGTGCCAAGTGTCCTGTGGTATTTCAGAACGCCCTTGGCAAACCAGTCCGTCCGACGTTCGCCCTCGACGGAATATCGATTGACCGGCCAGGTTTTGCGGCCCTCCTCATCGGAAATCCAGTGCGGATGTGCCGCGGCCATGAAGATCGGATGCTCAATCGTAAAGACGAAATGCCCGTCAGGAACGAGCGTTTTGCGGATCACATGTACGAGACGGCCAAAGTCCTGAACATAGTGAAAGGTCAGTGCGCTGTAGGCGAGGTCGAAAGCCGCCTCAGGGAGGTCCAGTGTGTCGAGATCGGCGATGCGATACTCAATGGCCGTATCCGCTGTGTCCGCCCTGGCACGCTCGATCATGTTCTGCGACAGATCGAGACCCAGAACCGAGGCCGCGCCCTGCTCGCGCATCCAGCGCGAGGCCCAGCCGAAGCCACATCCGAGATCAACGACACGTTTCCGCCGACCAAATCGGGCAGCATGGCCCGGATCGCCGGCCATTCAGGAGCGCCGTCCAGCCCATGCACCTGCCGGGGCAATTGGCTGTAGCCAGCGAAGAAATCGGGATTGTCGTAGATATTCTGCGCCATATCTGCCTGCTATTCGGCTTTTCGCTCTGTGCCGCTCCGGATGATTCTTACGCATCCAAGTCGAATTGTCGCAGTGGGCTGCGCCATTTGACGAGCCTATCCGGTCAAGCTGCTTCTCGCGCCGGAAACGAAAAACCCCGGCATGAAAGCCGGGGCTCCCGTGATGCCACGACGTACATCCGGCCGCGACAAGCAGGCGACAGTTAGCACGGAGTTTTCGAAGAAAATGTGACCTTCGCCTCGTCGTTCTTGAATGCCGGCCGATTTCAGCGTGCTCGTTCATTTCATCGAGTGGGGCACTCTATTTCTTCTGTCCAAGACCTACGAACGGGCGGGACAACGGATCCCATCGAGCCGCTTTCGCGCGGAGACTTGCGATCGGCTCGTTCAATGATTTAGATGGGAAGGTGTTTTTTCTTTTTGGAGCAAATGACGTGGCGTTAGGGACTGTTAAGTGGTTCAACCCGACCAAAGGCTATGGGTTCATTGCGCCGGACGACGGTGGCAACGATGTTTTCGTGCACATCTCGGCGGTAGAGAAGGCCGGCTATACCTCGCTTGTTGAAGGCGCGAAGGTCAGCTACGAGCTGGTGATGAACCGCAGCGGCAAACAAGCCGCAGAAAATCTCCGCCTAGGATAAGGCGCAGCTCGACGTCCTGGCATACTTTGAGCTAGCCTGAATCTCGTGGTTTTGAGACCTTTGGAAGATATCCTAGTTGGCGCTCGAGGGCGGCCAAAGTCGAGTGGGCTGAATCCAAACGTGCGGTCGCCTCAGTTAGGTTGGCCCACGCTTCGTTCTGCCGCGAGACAGCTGCCGAGCCGATCTTAATGCTATTCTTAAGACACCGCGTGTCTTGGCTGCGTAAGGCGCGCCCCAATTCAGGCAGTATCCTGGTCACCGCTCGATGCGCGGAACGTTCTTTTCGCTCCAGGCGGCCGACCACGGCGAAGGCCTCACGATAGTTCCATATCGCTTCGATGGCTCTGTTTTCAAGATCGCTTTTGTCGCTCATCCGGTTCTCTTCTCACTCGAGCTCTTAGCGGTCATCATTTGCGCGAGATCCTCCTCTGGGTCCGCGCGGCGAATTGTCGTAACCCCTGTAGGGGCGGGAAGGCCTGGCGCAAGCCGGCAGCGTCCATTGGAAGGGGCTGACTCGATCAGACATCCAGCGTGCTCGCATTCTAGTCTGTGAGCTTCACACAGAGCGGCCAAGCATCGAGACACGACCGATCATCGCAGAGTGGCAGTTTCGTGGCAGTCGTTGTGCGGCATCGACCAAACGGTGACGGATCACAACTACGGCCAGCCGCTCTCGTGAATGGGGCGTGCTGCCGACGCGCGATCGCGGAAGCGGAGATCCGTCCGTCTCGTGGGATTACAGAGGGCTAAGCAGCATTGGATTCGTTGGGCCAGCTCTCTCGGTGGGCTCCCAAATCGCCACGTTCTCCTTGATGTCAGCTCTGTTTGGATCGAGCGCACCAACGGCCTCTTCGATGGATGGATCTGGCCGAAGGACGGCTGAAGCCTCGACCGCCTTTGGCGCAACAGCGGCGTCACAACTTTCTTCCCCTGCCGGCTGCGCCGCCATTCCTCGCGCGAGACAAGAAAGTTCCTCCTTTGCTGTCCAGCCCCTTCGGGGTGCGCCGTCGATCGCCTCCGGCCTGTCGATCACCATCGAGGCCGCAAGGTGCGGGCTCGAAAACAGAGATCAAGGAGAACTACCATGGCGACCATCGGCACCTTCAAGAAGACCGGCAACAACGAGTTCAACGGCGAGATCGTCACTCTCTCGCTCCAGGCGAGGAACGTCCGCATCGTCCCCGAAACCAGCCGCTCGGGCGACAACGCCCCCAGCCACCGGATCTATGTCGGCCGGGTCGAGATCGGGGCCGCCTGGTCCAAGCGCTCCAACGAAGGCCGCGATTATCTCGGCCTCAAGCTCGACGATCCGAGCTTCACCGCCCCGATCTTCGCCAACCTCTTCGCCGATGAAGAGGGCGAGGGCTTCAGCCTGATCTGGTCTCGCCCCAACCGTCGCAACGGCGACTGAGCCGATCCGCAATGCCCCGCCCGGCTGGCCCGGGCGGGGCACCGCCACGCTGAGGAAGCGCGAAGGCACCTCGTTTGCCGTGACGGCGCAAGCGGCAAGGGCGTAACCGATGCCGATCAGCGGCCGCGTGCCGATTTGATTGGACGTCTTTGGTTGGCCTCGATCACGCTCTCGACGATGTCTTCCCAGTCCGGACAAATGGCGACGAGACGATCCAGCACTGTGGGATCCCGTTCGATCTGGCCAAGCGCCTGAGCGCGCCACTGGTCGTTGAAACTAATGCTCATCAGTCCCAGGCATTCGACAACCGAACTGTCGGGGAGCAAGTGCTCCATCGTTGCCGTCACTATGCCGGTCCACTGTTGGATCAGATGCCACGGCTCCGCCTCGCGCCGCGCCTCCAACTTCTCTCCGAGCAGGCCAATCAGCGCAAAGAACCGCGTTGGCCAAGGTTGCGGCCTGAGTTCCGTGACCAGAGCATCCACTGTCTCGCGAATGTCGGCTGGCAAGTGCTCGTACAGAGTCATGAGGCCTACTCCATCTCCCCAGCATGCTCGTCCGTTTCTGAACTAGGCATGCGCTTTGGAGACAGATCAGATTTACGTAAAGCCGACTATCAACTTATGCGTGAGGCAATGCGGAGTTGATTCACGACGTGCCGGTGTTGCGGTGGGGCACAAAATTGTCGCGTCATCGAGCCCGATGGGAATGAACCGTCGTTCGCTTGACGAGATCGGTTGCTTCGACGCCGAGCGCCTCCGCGATTCGGCCAAGCACGGTCACGCTGGCCGACACATCTGCGCGTTCAATTGCGCCGACGTAACGGACGCTTAGTCCAGCGCCATCGGCCAACTCTTCCTGCGTCATTTTCTTCACATGACGTATCCGACGCAGATTGACCGCCATGACCTCCTTGAGATCCATGGCAACAAGGGAACTCACATCGGAATGATCGTTCCAGGAACGATCGTTCCGATTCGTGCGTCACTGTGCTATTCATATCGTCTGGCTAGGCCCTGGTGTGCCGCTTCCGGGGAGCGCCGCGATGCGATCTGCGCATCACGGCACAATTCGAGTGTGACGATTTCCCAGCTTGCAAAGTTCTGGAGCTTAGATGAATTCTAATCGCTGCATCAATGCTGAGGGGCAATTGCAATGAACGGCGCGCCATTCCAGGACCGGCCGCCAATAACGGATCGCGTCAACGCCTATGACGAGAAACATCTTGCTATCTACGTTCGGTTGTTGATGGCCGAAGAGGAGGGCGCCGACTGGCGCGAGGTGGTCAGCGTGATCTTCGGCCTCGACCCCACGCGCGAACCAGATCGTGCCAAAAATGTCCATGATAGCCATCTCGCCCGCGCGCGATGGATGGTGGAAGCCGGATATCAGGGCCTTTTGGAACCGCGGATGCAGTGATTTGCGCCCCAATCACGCAAATTGCGATCTCGCGTGATGCAACCTCCGGGTCTGGTCTCTTGTAGCGTCTTTAGGGATCGTGGTGCGGGGCACAGAACAAAAAGACGAGAAGACAGACCATGCCGACCCAGTACTGGCGCTCGCCGGAGACCATCGAACGCCTGAATCGTCTTGAGCGCCCGGGTTTTGCCCTCGAATTCCTTCGTCGCAATGCCGACTACCGCCGCGACTTCGCCCGCACTGAGCGACAGATCGCGCGCGGCGAATCCGATCCCAACACCATCCGAACCAGTTTCGCACGTCGATGGAGGTTGCGGTGTCGCCCATGACCCCGCCTCTCCGGTTTGGCCCGAACCAGCCATTTGGCTGCCCGAGGCATCACCGGGAACATTGATCCTGACGCCCGCGCCGCCGGACTTCGAGACCGTTCATTCGATTGATCGCAACGCTTTCGGACTGTCGATCGTCGGGCGGACAGATGCTGACGGTCGCGAGCTGGTTGTCGCCGACGGCTCGGGTGAGCTCCATGTCAGTTTGCGCGACGAGCAGGCCGCGCGCCGTCCCGCCGTGCTTGTGCCGCTCGACGGCATGGGCGAACTGCGGGCCGACGTGGCGCTACACTTCGTGCGTCGCCTCAGCGGCCAGCGCACCGGTCTTCTCCCGGCGGCGCTGCGGCTGACGTCGTTTCAGAAACGGCGACTGATTCAGCTCCTGCACGCCTTCGACGTCCACGACCTGGGTGGCGGCCCGCGAGACGTGGCAGCGAAGGTGCTCGCCTCCGACCACGCTCAGCGCCGCTCGGTCGAGTGGAAGGATTCTCATGCCCGCCGCAAGGCGAACCGGCTCATTCACGATTCAATCGCTTTGGTCGAGCGCGGCTATCTGAAACTTCTACGCGGCCTCTGATCGGCTCCCCGATTCCTTCAAGCCATCGACCTGATGAGTTAGTTGCACCCCGGTAGTACGCCTGGCTTCGCCTGGTTGCGACGATGGGGGGACACAAACGTACGTCAATTTTCGTCCACCCCCAACGCCTGAACTCTCCGCCACTCTGGCCCGGACATGCCGCGACTTGGCCGCGGCACTTCGAGGCAAGACGGAGATCTCCCATGCTCGACAGGCCTGCGCAACTCGCCACCCGTTACGTGCGCACCCCCGAGGCCGCGCGCCTCCTCGGCATCTCGCCGCGCACGCTTGAAAAATATCGCTGCCATGGCAATGGCCCGACTTTTCGCAAGCTCGGCGGCCGCGTTGTCTACGCCATCGGCGATCTCGAAGCCTGGGCCGATCAGGCCGCCTGCAGCTCAACGTCGGATCCGCGCTACCTCGAAGCGCGCGCCGCCGGCAACGCGCATCGCTAAGGCAACGCTCGTCATGTCGTCGCGTCGCCTCATCACACCCAGCGAGCGAAGCAAGCTCGACCCGTTCGTTGTCGCCACCGGTGATGCCAGCCCGCGTGATCAACGCGACCTGATGGAGCGCCCGTTCTTTTCGCTCGCCAAGGCCAAGCGAACAAGACCGATCCTCTACCAGACCGGCGACGTGTGTGTCGAAGTCTATGCAGTTCCTGAGCACGGTATGGCGACCATTTGGGATGCCGACGTGCTGATTTGGGCGGCGAGCCAGATTGTCGAGGCCGAGAACCTCGGTCTGAAGACCTCGCGCTTCCTGCGCTTCACACCCTACCAGCTTCTGACCGCAGTCGGCCGGCAGACCGGCGCCCGCGACTACAAGCTCTTGAAGGGGGCATTGGCCCGCCTGCAGGCGACCGTCATCCGCACCAGCATCCGGCAGGGGGAGCATTGGCGGCGCCACCAGTTCTCATGGATCAACGAATGGGAGGAATGCGCGACGCGCGACGGTCGGGTGCAGGGAATGGAATTCGTCCTTCCCGACTGGCTCTATCGCGGCGTCATCGATCGCTCACTCGTTCTCACGATCGATCCGGCCTATTTCAGCCTGACTGGTGGGATCGAGCGCTGGCTCTACCGCGTCGCGCGCAAGCATGCTGGCCGCCAGCCGAGAGGTTGGCTGTTCGAGGTCGCACACCTCCATGAGAAATCCGGCAGCCTCGCCAAGCCTGCAGACTTCGCCTTTGATCTCCGCCGGATCGCGGCACGTCAACCGCTGCCAGGCTACTGCCTGAGCATCGAACGCAGGGAACGCCGAGAGCTATTGCGCATCCTGCCATCGAAGTCATTCACAGCTCCTGTGGACGGCGCTGTGAATCAGCTCGGGACTTCGGGCGTTCACACTATCGGGACTCCGGGCGTGCCGGTATCGGGATTCCGGGAGTGCAAACCACAGCTAACGCTTTGGCCAGGAAACACGATCGCCTGCCCTAACTTAGAGTCTAACTTAGAATCTAACTGTTGTAGTGGGGCCGCGCGTCTTGCGGATAACACCGACATCCGCGCTCAGCCGCCAACCGAGCACCCAAGCCAACCATCTCTGCCGCTTTCAGGTCGCAAGACGGGAGGCATGCGATGATCGTCGCCGTGCTCAACCAGAAAGGCGGTGTCGGCAAGACCACGCTCGCCCTGCACCTCGCCGGCGTATGGGCGCTGCGCGGAAAGCGCGTGACGCTGATCGACGCTGACCCCCAGGGCTCCGCATTGGACTGGTCGCAGCAGCGTGCGCGGGAGAATGTCGCACGGCTATTCGGCGTCGTTGGCCTCGCGCGCGATACGCTCCACCGCGAGGCGCCGGAAATCGCACGCACCGCCGATCATGTCGTCATTGACGGACCGCCGCGCGTCGCGGGACTGATGCGTTCGGCGCTGCTGGCGGCGGATCTCGTGTTGATCCCCGTGCAGCCGTCGCCATTCGACGGCTGGGCCTCGGCCGAGATGCTCGCTCTGCTGCGAGAGGCTCGCATCTATCGTCCGCAGCTTCCTGCTCGCTTTGTGCTCAACCGCTGCGGCGCGCGCACGATCATCGCCCGCGAGACTGCCGAAACTCTCGCCGACCACGATCCGCCGGTGCTCGCCAGCACCATCGGCCAACGCGTTGTCTTCGCCGACGCCGCTCAGTCCGGACGGCTCGTCTTCGAGTTCGTCGAGCAGAGCGCCGCCGCCCGCGAGATCGCCGCGCTCGCGGCAGAAGTTGCGAGGTTCGCGCCATGAGCGACCGCTCTATCAAACGCGGCTTCGCCTCGCGTCCGGGCGATGCCGAGAGCTGGATCAAAGCCAGTGATACGCCGCCACGCAGCGTGAATGATGCTGCCGCATTCACCGCGCGCCTGACGATTGACGTCACGCCCACGCTGCGCGGCCGCATCAAGGTCGCCGCGTTCCAGCGCGGCGTGACCGTCGCCGACATGCTGCGCGAATTGCTGGCGCGAGAGTTCCCCGCTGACGCCCCGGAGAACCGTCATGAACGACAATGAAGCCTTGCCGCCGCGTGCAGTGCCGCCCTCGCATCGACGGGATGTCGCGCTCACCCATGTCGAGCTGACCTGGATCGAGAAGCGGATCGAGCACTGGCTGCGCTTCGGCCGCCGCGCGGAGGAGAAGATTCTCGACCGTCGCCGCAGCATCTCGAGCTTTGAGCCGGGCAGCATCTTCGGCTTCGTCCGCTGGGCATCGAACGACTATGGCACCGTGGTGTCGCGCATGGACATCGTGCGTGCCGTGGAAGCCGGGCAGCGCTATCAGACGCTGCCCTTCGTCCGCCCCGGTGGCGAAATCCTGCTGCGCGTTGATAGCTGGCCGAAGGTCGAGCGCGTGTTGCAGGCCATCGACGCCATCGAGGCGCTCTCCATCGATCCGGCTGACGCCGCACCCGAATACTGGCGGCATCTCCACAACCGTCTCGCCGCCGACCATGTGCCGCGCGCCTACACGCGCGAGCAGCATATCGCCTGGCTCAAGCGCCGGAGCGTCACGCCATGACCCGCTTCGGCTATCTCATGTTGACCTACCTTGCGGCGCTGGTCGCCGGCGCCCTGGCCCTCGTTCATCCTGCGCCGCGGCTGATTTGGAACGCTACCGCGAGCACGCCAATAGGGCTCTACGCGCTGCATCCGCTCGGAGAGCTGCGCGACTTGGAACTGGTCGCGGTACGGCTGCCGGAACCGATCGCCAGCTTCCTTGCCGATGGCGGCTTTCTTCCAAAAGGTCTGCCGCTGCTGAAGCGTGTGATGGCGCTGCCCGGGCAAACCGTGTGCCGGTCGGGCGATGCCATCACGGTCGATGCTGTCGATGTCGGCGCCGCACACGAGCACGATCATCGCGGCCGTCCGCTGCCGCGTTGGAGCGGTTGCCATACCCTCGAACCGGGCGAGGTCTTTCTCATGAACCCGACCGTCCCAGACAGCCTGGACGGCCGCTATTTCGGCGCGCTCCCCGTCAGCTCGATCGTCGCGCGCGCAGTCCCGCTTTGGACGGACGAAGCCGCCGACGGCCGTTTCGTCTGGCGCGCCGCCACTCATTGACCCGTTTCCAACCCAGCAACCCAGGAGCTTTCCCATGGCACAAATCGGCCAGTTCACGCGCGATAAGTCCGGCTTCACCGGTCGCGTTGAAACGCTGTTCTTCGAGCGGATTCTCACCCTCGTCCCGGCCGAATCCTCGGATGCCGAGAACGCGCCGGACTACCGTATCCGCCTCGGCGATGCCGATGGCCCGGAGATCGGCGCAGGTTGGAAGCGGACCGGCGAGAAGGCCGGCGATTACGTTTCGCTCGTCATCGACGACCCGGCGCTGCCGCGGCCGATCCGCGCAAATCTCTTCCAGTCGGGCAACGACAAAGCGGCCTGGACGCTGAACTGGAATCGTCAGCCCCAACGCGCCGAGCGGGACTGATTGCATGCAGGATCCTGTCGCGCGTGCCGCCAACCAGGCGCATCAACGGTCCACCCCCTTGTTCGGGGAAAAGCCCTCTCATAACTCGGGTCCACGCAACCGTCGGGCGGCCGCCACGCACAGCGGCGGTCAAACCGGTGGTCCGTGCGCACCGCCGGTAGGCAGCAAGACGCCTCGCCATGATGGCGGAGACAGGGCGAGCCTTGCCGTTCTCCTCCTTACCGGCCTGCTGGTGATTGGCGGGCCAACGGCAGCAGTGTCCGGGCAGAGAGCACCGGCACGAAGTCAACCGGCGAGCGATCACTACGCATCTCATGTGGCAGAGGCCGCGCAGCGCTTTGGCATTCCGGCTGCATGGATACGAGCCGTCATGCGGGTCGAGAGCAATGGCGATCGGCGTGCCGTCTCACCCAAAGGCGCACTCGGCCTGATGCAACTCATGCCCAAGACTTGGGCGGACATGCGCGCGCGCTATGGTCTCGGGCGCGATCCCTTCGATCCCCGTGACAACATCCTCGCCGGCGCCGCCTTTCTTCGCGAACTGCACGACCGTTACGGCTCGCCGGGCTTTCTCGCGGCCTATAATGCAGGTCCCGGCCGCTACGAGGAGTTTCGGGATAGACACCGTCCACTGCCCGCGGAGACGACAGCCTATGTCGCGGCCATCGTCCCTTTTGTCGACGCGGAGGGAGCGCCAGGACCTCTTCTCCTCGCGGCTTCTTCTCGTTCATCCTGGACGCGGGCGCCGCTGTTCTTCGACCACGCTGACGGGCCGTCCCCTGGCGCGCGAGCGGCGCTCGATCAACCCGCGCACGGCGGCTCAGTCGGCACTACGGTGCACGATATTTCGGCGATTGCGCCGCAGTCGGAGGGCCTGTTCGTCGCGCTCTCGGCCATGGGGCGATCGCAATGACTGCACGGCATCTTCAACGTCAATGCGCGGATCGCGGTACGTCTGCAGGCACCCTTGTTGCGGCGGCTGCACATCGGGCAGCTCGCGATATCAGCTGTCAGTTTCCAGGTTCGCTGGCGCCCCTTGACGAACATTCGGTTTGCATTCGAAACGCTGCAACACAGTCATACGGGCGATGCCTTCGGCCCGCGCTCTACTCGTCGCTTCGCTCCTCACCGAGCCACCCTACGGGTGTCTCGGCCCTTCGCGTAACGATCGCTATCGCAAACACTCGCAAACAGTGGGGGCTTCCGCGAGTACCGACCGAACGATGGCGAGATAAAAGGCCGCAATGTGCGGCTCGGTCGGTTGGTTGTTTGTGCTGCTATTTTTCCTCGGGTCCGCAATGTGCGGCTTCGGCGCGCAATGTGCGCTCGACTATCAACCCGTTGCAGGGATTCTGCATTCCGCACATTGTCGAGGCTGGCCATGGCTGAAGACAGCGATTTTCAACCACGGCCCGGCCGCATCCGCTCCTCGAGGAGCCAGCGGGCCAAGCCCTTCATCGCCCAGGCGCTTGCCGCCGCTCAACGCGCTGGCGGCGGCATTTCGCGAGCCGGCCAGCTCGTCAGCCACCGTCATTCGCGCTTCGGCCGCGGCCGAGCCGCCAGCGTGCGGGCAAACCGTCTGCTCACCGGCCGCTCGCGTCTGGTGACCATCAAGACCCGGGTCGTCCGGCACAGGGCGAGGTCGGCGCCGCTCGCGACGCATCTCGGCTATCTCCGGCGCGAAGGCGTGACCCGGGACGGGGAGAAGGCCCACCTGTTCGGCCCGGGCACCGAGGATGCCGATCCCAAGGCCTTCGCCGAGCGCTGTCAGAATGACCGCCACCATTTCCGCTTCATCGTCTCCCCCGAGGACGCGCCTGACATGGCCGACCTCAAGGGTTTCGCCCGCGAATTGGTCGGCCAGATGGAAGTGGATCTGGGTACCAAGCTCGACTGGGTGGGGGTCGATCACTGGAACACCCAGCACCCCCACGTCCACATCATCGTGCGCGGCGTCGCAGAGGACGGCCAAGACCTCGTCATCTCCCGCGACTACATCAAGGAAGGGATGCGCGCCCGCGCCCAGGACCTGGTCACCCAGGAACTTGGACTGCGCTCCGATCTCGACATTCGTCGCTCGCTCGAGAGCCAGATCGGAGCCGAGCGCTGGACGCAGCTCGATCGCCAGCTTGTTCGCGATGCAAACCAGCACGGTGTTATCGACCTTGCGCCGCGTCCCGAGCAGCAGCCCGATCAATTCCATGCGTTGAAGGTTGGCCGGCTGCGACACTTGGAAAGTCTTGGCCTCGCTCATCAACTCGGGCCCGGCCAATGGTCCATGGACGAGGCCGCCGAAACGACCTTGCGCGAGCTCGGCGAACGCGGCGACATCATCAAGCGTATCCACCGCAGCTTGACCGAACGCGGCATCGAGCGCGGGAGCGCGAGTTACGTGTTATCAGGCGAAAATCTTGACGTCCCCGTCATCGGGCGTCTCGTTGATCGCGGTCTCGACGACGAGCTCAAGGCGACCGCCTATGCCGTGGTCGACGGGGTCGACGGCCGCACCCACCACATCCGGCTGCCCGACCTCGACGCTGCCGGCGACAGCGCGCCAGGCTCAATCGTCGAGCTTCGCAAATTCGATGACGCAAGAGGGCAGCGTCGCGTGGCGCTTGCCGTCCGCTCCGATCTCTCGATCGAAGCGCAGGTGACCGCGAGCGGCGCGACATGGCTCGATCGGCAGGCCGTCGCGCGCGACCCTGTGGCGCTTGGCCAGGGCGGCTTCGGCGCCGAGGTCCGCGACGCTATGGAACGGCGGCCCGAGCAGCTCATCGGGCAGGGGCTCGCCGAACGCCAGGCGCGTGGACTGGTGTTCGCGAAAAACCTTATCGGCACGCTGCGCCGTCGGGAGTTAGAGGATCTCGGCAAGCAGCTCGCCGCCGAGACCGGTCAGCCGTTCAACCCGTCGGCTAGCGGCGAGTATGTGGCAGGCACCTATCGGCAGCGCTTCGCGCTCGCCTCCGGCCGCTTCGCCATGATCGACGACGGTCTCGGCTTCCAGCTCGTGCCTTGGACGCCCTCACTCGATAAACAGCTCGGCCGGCATGTCTCTGGCGTCGCGCGCGCGGATGGCGGCATCGATTGGGGTTTTGGGCGCAACCGGGGGCTCGGCTTGTGAGTGATCCTTCCAATCACCGACGTCAGGAGAGGGCGGCCGCCATGTCGGCGACCAAGATTCTTTGGGGGCAGGTCATCATGGTCTTCGGCATCGTCCTGCTCACGATCTGGGCCGCGACGGAATGGACGGCTTGGCGCCTCGGCTTTCAGCCGCAGCTCGGGCAGCCCTGGTTCGAGCTGCTCCATTTTCCGTTCTACCTTCCGCCTGCCTTCTTCTGGTGGTGGTATGCCTACGATGCTTACGCGCCCTCAATCTTCACCGAGGGCGCCTTCATCGCGGCATCCGGCGGCATCATCGCTGCGGCGGTCGCGATCGGTATGTCGGTCTGGCGCGCCCGCGAAGCGAAGAATGCCGAGACTTATGGGTCCGCGCGGTGGGCGAAGGCAAAGGAGATCGAGCAGGCTGGATTGCTTGGACCCGACGGCGTGGTGCTCGGCCGGTTCGAGCGCACCTATCTTCGCCATGATGGACCGGAGCATGTCCTGTGCTTCGCACCCACGCGATCGGGCAAGGGCGTCGGCCTCGTCATCCCTTCGCTCTTGACGTGGCCGGGCTCGGCTATCGTCCACGACCTCAAGGGGGAGAACTGGCAGCTCACTGCCGGCTTTCGCGCCCGACACGGCCGTGTCCTTCTGTTCGATCCGACCAACGCGAAGTCGTCGGCCTATAACCCGTTGCTCGAGGTGCGCCGCGGCGAGTGGGAGGTGCGCGACGTCCAGAACATTGCCGACATTCTGGTCGACCCGGAGGGCAGCCTCGAGAAGCGGAACCATTGGGAGAAAACCAGTCACGCCCTGCTGGTCGGCGCGATCCTCCACGTCCTCTATGCCGAGGAAGACAAGACGCTCGCCGGTGTCGCAGCCTTCTTGTCCGATCCCAAGCGGCCCATTGAGACGACGCTTGCCGCAATGATGCGAACCGCGCATCTCGGCGAGGCCGGTGTTCATCCCGTCGTCGCGTCCGCTGCCCGCGAGTTGCTGAACAAGTCCGGCAACGAACGCTCCGGTGTCTTGAGCACCGCCATGTCGTTCCTGGGCCTTTACCGAGATCCCGTGGTGGCGGAGGTGACGCGGTGCTGCGACTGGCGGATTACCGATATCGTTGGCGGAGAGCGAGCGACCACGCTGTACCTTGTCGTGCCGCCCTCCGACATCAATCGCACCAAGCCGCTGATCCGTCTGATCCTCAACCAGATAGGCCGCCGCTTGACCGAGGATCTGCAAGCCAAGGCCGGCCGGCGCCGGCTCCTCCTGATGCTCGACGAATTCCCGGCGCTCGGCCGGCTCGACTTCTTCGAGTCTGCGCTGGCCTTCATGGCCGGATACGGCATCAAGAGTTTCCTGATTGCTCAGTCGCTGAACCAGATCGAGAAGGCCTACGGGCCCAACAACTCGATCCTTGACAACTGCCACGTCCGGGTCAGCTTTGCGACCAACGACGAGCGCACCGCAAAGCGCGTGAGCGACGCGCTCGGCACGGCGACCGAGATGAAGGCGATGAAGAACTATGCCGGCAGCCGGCTGGCGCCTTGGCTGGGCCACCTCATGGTGTCGCGGTCCGAGACCGCCCGCCCGCTGCTCACGCCCGGCGAGATGATGCAGCTCCCGCCCTCCGACGAGATCGTCATGATGTCGGGCCTCCATCCGATTCGGGCGAAGAAGGCGCGCTATTACGAAGATAGACGTTTCCAGGAGCGCATCATGGCGCCGCCGATGCTGACGAAATCCAATGGCGGCCGGTTGGACGATTGGAGCTCAAGGCCATTGCCGCCGCGCCCAAGGGCATTGGAGACGTTGAACGACGACCAGACGGATGACGAAGATCCAAAGGCCGCCGACCGCAGGCAGCAGCCGGAACTCGATCGAGACACGGTGGAGAATAAGGAACCACTCGAGAACGAGTTCGCTTCGGACCTCGTGGATGAGCTCGATGAAGATGTCCCGCGGATCAGGCGCATGAACGACATGATGCAGGGCGTGGCGCGCCAAGCCTCCCTCGATCCCGGCGACGATCTCGGATTGTGAGGTAGCCATGATCGGGACAAAAAAGAAGGCTCAGCTGTCGGTCTATCTCGATCCTGATGTCATGAAGGCGCTATCGGCCTACGCCGCCCGGCGCGAGCAGTCGCTGTCGCTTATCGCGGAAGCCGCGATCGCTTCCTTTCTGTCGCCGGACGCCGATGAACGGCGAGAGGCTGCTACTGCCAAGCGTCTTGACCAGATCGACCGCCGGATCGCGCGCCTTGAGCGGGATGTCGGGATTTCGGTCGAGACTATCGCTCTCTTCATCCGCTTCTGGCTCACGACAACACCATCACTCCCCGAACCCGCCGCCAAGGCCGCGAGAGCACAGGCCGGAGCGCGTTATGATAATTTCCTTGCCGCATTGGGCCGCCGGCTCAATCAAGGGCCGAAACTGCGGCAAGAAATCCCGGAGGATGCCCAGCAGACTGACTCGTCCCCAGGCGAGTGATGCTCAACCCCGACGGTCGGCTCTGGATCGATTGGCTGTCTGGCGGGTTGGAGGATAGCGGACGAACGATGTCCGCCGCCGACGGCGAGCGGATCGTGGACCATCCAAAAAGTGTTAGGCGACCCGCGTGCTCAACTGCGAAATGCATGCCCTCCCCTGGATCAACTCGATCAGAGGCGACCCCCTGGCCCCGTATGCGACCGTCTGATGCGAGCTATATCCCTCGACGGCCTGCCAGGATCGACTGCGACCTAGCGAGTGATGTCAACGGGATGAGGGGGGATCCTGTGTTTGCGACAATTGTACAAGCGTTGCCAAGATTGCCTCAGTCGAAGACACGGATAGTGTTCGCACATTCACGCTCGATTTCCCAGACTGGTTAACCAATGACCTCGCCATTGAAGCGGGCGTATCTTTAGACGGTGTGTGTCTCAAGGCGACGACTGGCATTTCTTCCACCCGAGTTCTTCTCGACTCCAATCGAGCGAGTAAGCCAGGAGCCAATCAGCGCGCCGCGCCCGTGACTTGCTGGCGGAGTTGCGGCTATTATGTGTTTGCGAACAGGATCAACGAGATTTTGTCAGGCCCCATCCGTTGATCTATCTTCGGTCGGGCTTCTAGAGACAAACCGCCGATGATGAAGACGTACACCGGCTCGTGTCACTGCGGCACCGTCCGTTTCGAGATCGACGCCGATATCGACCATGTGCGGGTTTGCGACTGCTCTATCTGCTCGAAGCGTGGCGCGCTGATTTATCGCGTCGCCGAGGGCGACTTCCGGCTCCTGACGCCCCTCCAGGAGTTGTCGGTCTATCGCTGGGGTTTATTCACTGCGGCTGACTATTTTTGCCCGGTTTGCGGTATTTTGCCGTTCCGCAAACCAAGCCAGCCCACCGCAGCAGAACGCGAAGCCGGCATTCGGCCGTTCGACGGATGGGCAGTGAACGTGCGTTGCCTGAAGGACTTCGATCCGTTTTCAGTGCCCGTTCGGCAGATTCACGGCAGCAGGCTGACAATTGATTCGCCATAGCGGCCCTTGCCATGGACTTTCCGTTCGACTGCACGTGTTTATAATTGGTGATGTTCGTTGGACGTCGGCACTCAAAGAACGAAATCGGCCCTTTCCACCACGCTGAGTTTGGGAGTAGTGCCACTTCATAGCCGAGCATCGGGAAAACCTTCAGAAGATGCTCGTTTTCGACAGGCATCCTCGAAATCATGACGCGTCTCTTGATCGGTCGCGTGGATGGCCGGCCAAGGCGGAAGCGATGAACACGCGTCGATGATAGTGGCGTGCCTGTCCGAGTTCCTTGTCGCCGGCTCGCCTGTCACGCGTTCGAGACCCGCTGCGGCGTCGATCAGGCCGCGATCGAATAAACCCAGCCGTCGAACGCACTCGCTCGCGTCAGGTTTTCAAGGGAAAGATCAAACGCACTGTGCAGGCGCGCTTCAATACCTGTCCCGGGCAACGCGGGAACGCCCGACTCCAATTCCTTCCTTACGACCGGGCGTCCAGGCTCATCTATCGTCGCGTAGCCGCGTCGGCCGAGTTCGGTCAGCAGCGTGGACTTCCCACAGCCGGGGCATCCCGAGATCACGGCGAATCGATCAGATATTCTTCAAGCTCAATTGGCGCTCCAATAGACTTGCCTGATGAGGCGTAATCTCCGCGCCTTTGCGCCTCCGGACACATCACACGTGGACTACGAAAGATCGCCCCAGTGGGGATGAACCCGGTTGCCGTGGTCAATCGGCTGCGTACAAATGGTTGAAAAAGTCGAGGCAATTGCGATTATCGAAGTCTCCTCTTCCGATGCGACCGCGCCCGCCAATGCATTTCGCGAACCTGCATCCGGCAACCAGTCGTCACTCACTCCCGTGCTGTGAAACGCACTCCAATTTAATCACAGCCCTGTTCGGCCGGCAAAGAAGGCTTGTCGGGCGAAATTGGTGTTCTAAGTCCCTCAATTGGCTACGTAGAAGCCGTTGAAATTCGCTATTTTTTCTTGCGACGTGGACCCGCTGGCTTGCGGCTTTTAGGCAAGGTCTTCGGAGACCTAGCACCTTTGGGCGGCAGAACAAAGAACTCGGACAACTGCACGTCCAGCGTTTCGGCGATGCGGTCGAGAAGATCAATCGTCGGGTTCTTCGATTGCCGCTCAAGACTACTCATGTAGGAGCGGTCGATCCCGGCCTTCCAAGCCAATTGCTCCTGCGAGATACCCCGATTCACGCGAATCCGACGCACATTCCAGGCTACAATCGCACGAGTTTTCATACGTCAACTCATGCCATGGTGCTAGGCCTCAAAACACTGGCTATAATCCCGCTATTATTTCTTGGTCGGTGTTCCTCGACGTGATCTAGCCTCAAACGCGGCCGGGACCGTGATCGATGCACGTGGGCAGTCGGCGTCCCACGCGCTTCGCACGATGCCCGCGGCTTAGGATGTCGACAGTGTATCGGGGTATTTCGCCTCTAAGCTTTGGCCTATCTCCGAAAAAGCGCTCAAGACCGCATCGATCTGATCCCGTCCTATTCCAGCGTAGATGACCAACCGTACGTATCGATCGCCATAAGGGACGACAAGCACGCCCAATCCCGCTTCACCCAGCGTCCAAGATTTGAGGGCAGGAGCTCCGGAAAGACGTAGAACCACAGGAACATCTGGATCAGCAATGGCACGTTCCGAAAGAGAGCTGTGTAGACGAAGCCTATTCCACGCACCGCTCTCGATCGAGCAGTGCGGGCTGTACCGACTAAGGTTCCGATCGCAAGCGCTAGGAGGAAGCTCACCACCGCCATGACTATTGTGAGACGCAGACCTTCCAGCAGCCATCCAAGCTGCGGCTGCTGGAAGAGAATACTCCAGTTCCAATTGTAGGAGAGCATTCGACCCAGCCGCTATTGAGGGACTGCTTGCGCTTGCAAAACGGTCTCGAGCTTCTCGCTCAGTGGAATTCCAAATTGGTCAAACCACTTGTGGTAGAGAGATGTTATCTCTCCCGAGCGAAAGAGCTCGGCCAGCGTCTTGTTGACAGCCAAGCGAAACGCAGAGTCGTCACGGCGCATCATTAACCCGTACGGCTCGAAGGAGAGCGGGCGGCCGACGACCTCCAGACGGTCGCGAGCCGGCTTTTGTCGCAAAGTGTAGAGGATCGCGTCGTCCGAACAAAACGCGTCGGCGCGATCGCTATCGACAGCCAAGAGTCCTTCTGAAAAATTCGAGATGTTTAGGATTTTCACGTTTGGGACCTTTAGTTTCTGGACCCATCTGCGCCGCCGAGATCGATACTGCGCCGTCCGACGCCGAAGGCCATATGAACTTGCCGCGATCCAGGCGCTTGGCGTAGAGCGACATGCCCAGCCCGTCATGCCAGAGGATCTTGACCAGATCGCCGCGGCGACCCCGGAAGATGTAGAGATCGCCAGCATGAGGATCGCGCTTCAGGCTCTCCTGGACCGCAAGCGCCAGGCTTTGCATCCCGCGGCGCATGTCGGTGTGGCCGGTGGCGATCCAGACCCTGACGCCGCTCGGGATCGGGATCATCGCCGTCTCAGAAGCTCAAGAACCCGCTGCAGCGCCTCCGCGTCCACGTCCCGGTCAACGCGCACGCGACAGCCGCCCCCAAGCTCGATCTCGATAATGCCGGCCCGTGCACGTTGCGCAGGCGGTGAAGACACCGGTTGTGGCGCGCCACTCGAGATCGGAGCCGCCGCAGGCGTCATCTCAACCGGAACAAGCACCGGCGCGGCATCCCCGCTCAACTTGCCTTCCCGCGCCAACCGGCGCCACGTGAACAATTGGCTTGTCGACAGCCCGTTACGTCGTGCCGTGACCGACACCAGACGTGGCCCGCCATAGCTCTCGGTGACGATTCGCTGCTTTTCTTCCAATGTCCAACGACGTCGAGCGCCTGTCGAGACGACTTCAAGTCGGGAAACCTTCGGCATAGGCATATGGTCAGTCATACGCCTATGTCTTCATCCTCCATCAAACCGCACAAGGCGGTCCTCCCCGGAGCGATACGTCGTCTATGCCGAGTCGCTGGACGACCTAGCAGCATCAGCCAGACTGGCCAGCAGATCTGCAGCGCCAGCTCAACATCCAGCCGACGCTGACCATCCGGCCAGGTTTCCCCGTGCGGGTCATCGTTACCCGCGATTTGGTATTGGCACCCTACGGCAAGGGAGGAACGCCATGACGAAGCTCAAACTCGGTCCGCTACGCGACATCCCGGTCTGGCGTATCTTGATCCATCATGCGTTGCCGAACGCGGCCGTGCCATATTGACGGTGCTCGGGTTGCTTGTTGGGGGAGTGGTCACGGGCTCAATCCTTGTTGAGACGGTGTTTTCGTGGCCCGGGATGGGCAATCTGCTTATCACGTCGATCGGCAGCTGTGGTGCGCTACGGTGTGGCCCTGGGCGGCCATACGCCGCACGAGCTCGGGAAATTCCGCCGAGGATCGGCCCACCAGAAAGAACGTGGCTCGCGCGCATTCCTGTGCGAGCGCAGCCAACACCTTATCCGTGTTCGGCGGCCGCGGTCCGTCATCGAAGGTGAGGACGACTTCATAGTCCGCCATCTGCGAGTTCGGTTTGATTCTACGCTTCATCGCGCGATTCAAACACGGTGCACCTTTGTGTGTCGATATAATTAATGACTCAATACGTGTTATACAAAAGAATACAACTTAAACGTTGACATGGCCGAATGGTATTTCCTATCGTCGCATCCAGAAAACCTCGTACGGCAGGCGTAAGCCATCTTGCGCGCCGGCAGTTTGCCGAAGGCGTAACTGACGATCGTAGAGCGCTCCGTAGGGAGCGCTCTACGTATTTGAGCAACGCGGCCGGCAAAAGCCGGCATCTGATGGCCCCGGCACGCTCCGAAAAGGTGGTAATAACCCGTGCGAGACCTGATCATCGAAGCCTTTGACAGCGTCATCCGCTGCGAGATCGCGGAAGCAGACGACGTTCGCAAGGAAATCGCCCAGCGCGGCGCCTACTGGGCCGGCGACGAGATATGGAAGCTGGGCCGCCAAGTCGCCGCGCTGCGCAAGCGTATCGCCGAGCTGGAAGAAACCGACGCATGATCTCAGCAGACCGCGAGTATCTGCTCGATGCCCCTCTAGAACCGTGGCTTCAATCGCTTCGAGCGGCACCGTGCGCCGGTTATCACAGAAACCAGTTTCCTTCATGCGCGTGCAGATCGTTTGCCTCAGCAGTCATCCACTGCTCGCGCGGGTTTTCGCGGCTGATGCGCTTGCCGGTCTCCGGGACCTTTATGAACCTTTGGCGGTTCCAGATGATCCGCCCGGCGTACTGAAGGATGCCGTTCAAGCGCTTGCGGCTACCGTCAATGGTCGAGGCGTTCCAGGCGCCGCCACGTGGCCCGGGTACGCCTTTCTTGTTCAAGGCAGTTGCGATGTCGCGTGGCGAGTTGCCGCCTTCAACGGCTTCTTCATCTGCGGTGTTAGACTCACGAAGGCTTTTCCTTGCCGACGCATTCGATGAGGAAGCGTGACAGCGCTTCGAACGTGTCAAATCGGTTTATGGTGCGGCCCTTATAGACTTCCTTTGAGAACCAGAACATGCGACGACTGAAGGTGAGCCACGCCGAGGGCATCAAGACATAGTCGAAGATCGCTTCGTTCTTCTCGTCCAGCCGAACCGCGACAACCCATCCCTTCGGCCACCTCACGCGGTATTGCAGCGTCCAGCGCAAGGGCCGGTTTTCATAGTTGCGGCATCTCGCGACCCGAAAGACGACATTCACGACATTGTCGATTCGAAGACATTCAGTCGAAGCATTGAGGGTGGCACTGCGACCAAGTCTCTCGAAGGCGTCTCGAAGGCGAGCAGCATTGCTAAGCTGAAGGGCGGCCCACCGTTGGTGCGACGCGTATTTGTCAAACCATTCTTGATTGCCGTTGTACCCAATAAGACGGTAGATGTTCCGCAGCGCGCCGAAGTGCAAAACATACGATGACATGGACGGCAGTCCCGGACTTGAATTGATAATCGTCTTACTAAGCTTGCCTTTCTTCATCAGGACCTTACGGAGCCGAAGCAACATTTCCTCTTCGGGAATGCTGACGCGCCCCTCACCCATAATCTTTTGCGCGCGCCGGAATGCGTCGCGATGGACGATAGGTTCGATGGCATTCTCTTTTCTGATCCAGAGCTCCCTTGGGTTGCGCGTCACCTTGGCGCCAAGTTTTCTGCTTTTGCGATTGTAGGTCAGAACGCCGATATAAGCTTCGTTCCGGAGGAGGTCACCGACAGCCTTTCCAAGCCACGGTCTTCCCTGGCTATTCAAGATCCCTCGCTGGTTGAGCTCTCGGGCAATGGTGGCCTGCGATTTGTGACGGAGATATTCGTGGAGAATCCAATTCACGATCTCGACTTGATCGGGCGCACCGGGGATGAGCTTGACATGGTCGGTAAGCAAAGATTTGCGCTGGCCGATCGTTAAAATGCCCTTCGGTCTGCATTGATCGTCGACGAGACGTCGTTGGAACGCGTAAGCCGTAGGGCCGCCCATTTTGAAGCCGCGATGCGTCAGCCGGACTGACCCTGCGAAAACTTTGGCGGAGAGTTCCCGACTGAACTCAGCCGCCATCACTCTCTTAATATTCTTCATGATGCTGGCGAGAAGGCTTCCGTCATTGTCGAATTGCTCCGCGCAATAAGCAACCTCGACGCCCGCCCTGCGGCAGATGAACTCGTAGTGCGCGCTCTCGTCAACGTCCTGAAAGCGTCCCCATCGGCTCACGTCGAAGACAAGCAGATGAGCGAAGTCAGCGCGTCCCGATTGCACGTCTTCAACCAGTTCGGTAAGGCCCCCCCGGTTTTCGATTCTGAGGCCGCTTTCTCCCTCGTCACGATAGGTGTGGACGATGGTTAGCTTGTGAAGTTCGGCGTAGGTCGCGATGACCACTGCCTGATTCTCAATCGAGTATTGCTGGTAATCCGTCGACATGCGGACATACTGCGCCGCCCGTCGCGCTTTCTGCGACTGAGGCAGACGTTTCGCGTGTACAACAAGGGTGTTCCCCATGTTGCCTCCCCGCGGCTATATCGCGCCGCGCTGTATTGCGCATCGCAAACCATTTAGGCGCATCATCAAGTCCGCGCCATCGGAAAGTGTATTCAGAAAGAGTCAACTGCTATGTCGTTTTTCTTGAAAGCACGTTGCGGCGGGCGAAGCGAGCTGCAGAGAAATGCGGGTTTGCGCTTTTGGGCCCGTAGCCGACATGTCCGGCGCAGCTCTTTCGTCTGCTTCTGACGAGGCAACCAGCAGGATATCGTCGTTGTCCTTGTCGATGATGTTGAACGCCCATCCATCATGGCTGTGGCGATCGCCACGTCGGCCTTCTTCTCCTTATTGCCGCTATTCTTGTTGTAGACGTGGGTCTTGAAGCCGGCCTTGTCGACCATCTTCCAGAATGAGTCGCCGGGGAGGTGAACCCCACATACCGCCCGTCAGCTGGCAAACCGACAGCGCTGGCAGCAATTTAGGATTGGATGAATTCTTCAAGCTCGTCGATCATCGTTTACCGGGTTTGATTCCTCCGAAAGGATATCAATGGCCTCGAGCCTTGCGTCATACTCCTCGTATGTGCCGAGCAGGGCTTGGCCAACTGTCAAGTTGTGCACGGGATCGATAATCGAGGGGGAGTCGTAAGTTAGGGAGGTTGGTCCAGTAAATAGAACTTCTTCGCCACGCTCGTCGCGTCGCAACGTTCGGTCCGTACACCATTTGACGAGTTGCGTGACCTCTCCCTTCCCGGACTCAATGATGGGCGGCAGCTGCCGAACCGAGTAGAAATTCGTCCGCGCAGAATACATCTGCCGCGAATCCGAGCTCATGCGCTCGTCTGGTTGAGCGGTAAGGGTCAGCAGGCGCTTGCCTTTCGGACGCTCGAGCGTACCCTGAATTAGACCGCCTTCTCTGATCAGTCTAATGTGCGCCAGCTTTTTTGGAGCACCAAGAACCTCTCGTCCCGAGGCGAGAGCTGCATCATTTACCGTCACGTAAATGTAAGGGATGTAGTAGCCAGTCTCGCCGTCGGGATCACGAACTTGAATTCCTGAATAGCACTCCAAGTATGGCCCGACAGTGCTTGAGCGATAGCTCGCGACCCCCACAATGGCGATTGCAGGGTTTGCTGCAGGTGCTAGTTCCTTCGGCAATAAACAATTCGCCTCGTGCCCCACGCTGAACATAAGGTTTATGGCTTGGCAGCCGAGAAACGCACCGCCACGATTTTTGCCCCCATGGTAAAGAGGCGCATCAAGCGGAATGCCTTTGACGTCGGGCATCGCATCCTCCTTGATCTCAGAACAATTCGCGCGGTTGGAGATTGAGCTATTCATCTCACCGCGCCTCTCCGGTTGTTGAAGCGCCCCTGAAGCGACTGTACTGCGCTGGCAGCGATGTGGGTTCGGTAGTCCGTGCGGCACATCGATCCGGTGATAGCGATCTTCGCTACGCGAGGCCGCAGTGCCGTTTCTGCGCCTTGCACCTCAATCCGCCGGATTAAACGATCCGAAAACATCCGACACGCTTGACCTTTTCCATTCTAGAAGCCGGCAGCTGTCCTGTGCTGCCGGATGCGCCTGATTGTGCATCCATTCCGGCGGAGCCTGCTCACCGATGATGACGTCAAGGCGAGTGGGTGATTCCTATTTGTCTATCAGTCGTTATGCAACGTCGATGCCAGGCACCTCGTGCGGTTTATACGGCTCACTGGCTGACGTCAAATTGGGTACGAGTGACCCGACAACTTTCGACCCTTGTTCTGTTGCCTTCCTCGCTTGTCCGATTGACGACGCGATGTCGAAAGCCCGACATGATCAAGTATCCGGACAGAAAGTCGATGAGGCTCTCTCACGAGTTTTCGCAACAGCCTCGATTAAACCAGATCAGCGTAACATTGTCGCTGCGCATGGTCGAAAACGCAGGCCCTGACATCGCCGTCTCGGTGGAGAGTCGGAAGACCTCCGGCGCCTGTGCAAGAGTCACGTGAGGCTGACTTCCCATCAGAGTCTCGGCGCGCCGATTGCACGGAATGGATACTCCAATTCGCAAGACTAAGGAGAACCTCATGCGTTCTGCGCCCCACTTTTCGATCCACAAGGAGCTCAGCACCGTTCGGCACCGGTATCGCTCCGCTCGCGGGTACCGATCCTATCTCCGAAACCGGAGGAAATTCGGTCGCAAATTGTCGGCGTCTAGAAGGCGGGGTAGTTCGGCAAAGCCAATGCAATAATCCAAAGGATGGCTAACGCCTGAGCGGCGGAAGCATGTTCGCGACGTGAAATCGTTATCGAAGTGCTTTAGCGCCAATTTACACGGGTACTGCGCACAGGCTTTGGGAATCAAAGATGATACGTAGCAGAGGGCAGATCGCCAAGAGTCCGGGGCGTGGTGCAGACCGCAACTCTTGGCTTGCCCGACTTTCAATGCTCGTTCTCAACCATTTTGATCAACACGCCCGTCATCCTTTTTGATGCTGAAAACCCCTGCACCGCCACTGATCGAGGGAACCAAGAGTTATGGGACGTGTGAGCGAAAAAGTCATTTTGGTAACCGGCGGGGCTCAAGGGATGGGGGCCGCTCATGCGCGCCTGCTGGTAGCCGAGGGCGCGAAAGTCGTGATCACCGATATTCTTGACAATGAAGGAGCGACTTTCGCGGCCGAACTTGGCCCATCCGCGATCTATGTGCGTCAAGACGTCGCTCAGCCAGGGGAATGGTGCCAGGCGATTGCGGCTGCGGAGGGCAAGTTCGGCGCGGTGCACGGCCTCGTCAACAATGCAGGCATAGCGAGTATGGCTCCCATCGAGCGGTTCCCGCTCGAGCAGTGGGAGAAGACCCTGGCTGTCAATCTCACCGGTGTATTCTTGGGAATGCAGACTGCCCTACCTGCGATGCGCCGCGCGGGCGGAGGCTCGATCGTCAACATCTCGTCGGTCGAGGGGATGAGGGGTAGTCCTGGGCTTCACGCCTATGTTGCTTCCAAGTTCGGCGTGCGGGGCATAACGAAGTCCGCTGCCTTGGAGGCCGCCGCGTCCGGCGTTCGCATAAACTCTATCCATCCGGGCTTCATCAACACTCGGATGACAGAGAACATCGATCTTTCCAGTTTTCCAATTCCGCTCGCGCGGCCAGCCGAGCCGCAGGAAGTGTCACAGGCAGTCTTGTTCCTGCTTAGCGACGAGTCCTCTTATCTTACCGGCTCCGAAATCGTCGTCGATGGCGGTCTGACGATCGGCGTCCCGCAGAAGGGTCAGGCGGTCGAAAACATCTTCTGACTATCAGCGGACGGATTGTCACATCAAACGAGATCGAATGTCGCGATGTATTACACCAGTGGAAATTACGAAGCTTTTGCTCGGCCCCGCAAACCCGCCGGCGTGGATAGCAAGACAGCATGGTTCGTTGGTTCGGGGTTGGCTGCGCTCTCCGGCGCGGCCTTCTTGATCCGCGACGGGCAGTTGCGTGGCGACCGTATCACCATCCTCGAACGACAGACGGTTCCGGGGGGCGCGTTGGACGGTTGTCAGGATCCGGAAAGGGGATTCGTGATTCGAGGTGGTAGAGAGATGGAGGATCATTTCGAGTGTCTCTGGGATCTGTTTCGTTCGATCCCATCGCTCGAACTTGAAGGCGCCAGCGTGCTCGATGAGTTTTACTGGCTGAACAAGGATGATCCGAACTACACACTACGGCGGGCGACGGTGAAGCAGGGGCAGGATGCCCATACCGATGGCCTCTTCACACTGAGCGAACAGGCCCAGAAAGAGCTGATTGCCCTTTTTCTTGCCACTCGTAAGCAGATGGAGACCAAGCGCATCGACGAAGTGTTCGGAAGAGATTTCTTCAACAGCAATTTCTGGCTCTATTGGCGGACCATGTTCGCCTTTGAAGAATGGCATTCAGCCCTCGAGATGAAACTTTATCTGCATCGATTCATCCACCATATCGGCGGCCTGCCGGATTTCAGTACGCTGAAGTTTACCAAATACAATCAATATGAATCGCTCGTTCTGCCGTTATCCAAATGGCTGTTGGCGCAAGGCGTCAACTTTCGCTACGGGGTCGGAGTCACCGATATCGATTTCGACATAAAGCGTGGCCGCAAGCAAGCCACAGCCATCCGCTGGCTGGAGAATGGCATTGAGGGCAGTCTCATTATTGGCGCCGACGATCTTGTTTTCATGACGATCGGGTCGCTGACCGAAAACTCGGACATGGGGGACCATCACACGGCCGCCAGGCTCAACGAAGGACCGGCGCCCGCCTGGGATCTGTGGCGGCGTATTGCGGCCAAAGATGCGGCCTTTGGACGCCCAAATGTCTTTTGCGGCAATATTCCTGCAAGCAAATGGGAATCGGCGACGATCACGACCCTGGACAAACGCATTCCAGCATACATCCGCAAGATCGCCAAACGCGATCCGTTCAGCGGCAAGGTTGTCACAGGAGGCATCGTTACGGTGAAAGATTCGAGCTGGTTGCTCAGTTGGACCACAAATCGCCAGCCGCATTTCAAGCGCCAGCCCAGCGATCAAGTCGTCGTCTGGGTCTATTCGCTATTCGTCGATAAAGCCGGCGACTACGTGAGGAAACCGATGCAAGATTGTACGGGCGAGGAAATCACGCAAGAATGGCTTTATCACCTCGGTGTGCCGGTTGCGAGTATACCGGAACTCGCCGCTGGGGCCGCCAAGACGGTCCCGGTGATGATGCCCTACGTCACTTCCTTCTTCATGCCGCGGCAGGCGGGCGACCGGCCAGATGTTGTGCCGAAAGATGCGGTCAATTTCGCCTTCATCGGCCAGTTCGCGGAGTCGGGTGAACGGGATTGTATCTTCACGACGGAATACTCCGTTCGGACCGCGATGGAAGCCGTGTATATCCTCCTCAAGATTGAACGTGGCGTGCCCGAGGTATTCAACTCGACCTATGATATTCGCAAGCTGCTTGCAGCAATGGGTAGACTGCGCGACGGCAATGAAATTGAGATCCCGGGACCTGCGTTCCTGCGCGAGCTCATTCTAAAAAAGATTGAAGCGACTGAGCTTGGCGAACTACTCAATAAATATCACCTGAGGTGATTAAGGCAGCGGACGCTGCGGCTTCGCTCGGATAGAGAAGCGCTGTCCTGCGCCGTGACGGCTCGGACTCGCCAAGGCGCGGATCAAACGTTCGCGCCGATCTTCCAGGCAACCTTTAGGCGTACTCTGGAATTCGGTGTTCTTTCGGCTTGATGTTATTCTCGCCACACGCATCCGATTAACCTCTTGCCACGAGGTGAGGGCGAAACTAGCTAGTGGCTCGTCACAGTGATCTTGATGGTTTGATACCGGCCAGCTTAGGATAGGCAAGTTTTCTGGCGGCACAAGGACTTCGATGCTTCTGGGGATGCAGGATTCGGCGGGTGGCCGTCCGGACATGTGCGAATAGGTATAGATGAACGCCAGATAATGGCCCTGCTTCTCGGTAAAGCGTGCGCCTGGTTTTTGACTCATGGATCGATTCATCCGTGCCTCCTTAGTCGTCCGTGAAGAACAGGTAAGGGGCTGATCTGGAGTCGTTGTTTTTCGGCTGCGGCGATTTTGTGATTGCAGGCTTTGACAGTGCGGTAGCTCGGAACCTGCAATTTGCAGTTTGAGATTCCCTCGAATCGCACGGCATGATTCGGCGCTCGTATCGGGAGGAGCCGATGCGACCGAAGAAGCCGAAGGCGACGGACGAAGGTGATCTGTTCCGGGCCAGGCTCAAGCAGGTCATCAACATGGAGCACGAACTGGTTCAGCACGCCGGCAAGATCAATTGGGACTGGATCGACTATCGACATGAAGGCGCCGCGCGGGCTCGACAAGCCGCTGTTCCAAAAGCTCGTCGCCGGCGAGTGGATCGACCGGCATCAGAACCTGCTCATCATCGGCCCGACCGGCGTCTGCAAGAGCTGGATTGCTTGCGCCTTGGGCCACAAGGCCTGCCGCGACAACCGCTCCGTGCTCTGTCAGCGGCTGCCGCGGCTGTTCGAGGCGCTTGCCCTCGCGCGGGGCGACGGCCGATGGTTGGGTTGCCGATGAGCTCCGCGCTTTGACTTCCTTGTAGACGTTGCTGATCGACATCGCGGATGTTGCGACACCGCGCCATCGACGAACCGCGTTCGGATGCGAGATCGGCGTGATAGCCATCGATCTTGGCGAGCATCTCCTGCACGAGCGCCGGATCAAAGTCGATAGCGACTGCTGCTGACTTTGCCGTCGTTTGTCCCTGTTGCGTTGCTTGGCCTCGGCGAGCTCTCATGCGCTTGACCTTGCCGATGATGGCGTTGCGAGATACGCATCGCCACCCCTCGCAGACACCGAGTGGCCCGCGCTCCACATGCATTGCAGAAGCGACACCTCCTCAGAATCCCATGCCGATGTGGCTTGATTGACCATCGTTCGTCATCGTCACGAGCACGAGTCGATGGTCGTTTTGATTGTCGCCAAAAGCAGTGCGTGTCGATGTTTACGCTTGTTCGCCGCTATTCGATGTTCGGAAAGGTTTTTGGCTGCGACGATCGGCCTGCCTTATAAAATAGGCAGACGAACGTGTATTTATGCCTGCGGTTGCATCGTGTCCGGAAAGTTGATCCGCTTACGTTAACGGCTGTTGACAACATGCGTTAACGGCGTTGCAATCACCAGCACGACAAACGGCGGTGAGTTTACCAACTAACAACAGCAGCTAGTCACATGAATCTAAAGTTCGCCACATAGAGTCTGCTGGGCTTTGTGGCAAAAGCGTTTGACGGAAGCCAAGATCTGGTCTGCGGACTTGGTCCATTTGAAGGGCTTCGGGTTGTTGTTGTGCAATTCGATGAAGGTACGGATGTCGGCTTCGAGCTGCCTGACGGAGGTGTGAACACCTCGCCGGATCTGCTTTCTGGTGAGTTCAGCGAACCAGCGCTCGATCTGATTGATCCACGACGCGGAAGTCGGCGTGAAGTGGACATGATAGTGCGGCCGGCGAGCGAGCCACGCTTTAATCTTGGGGGTCTTGTGGGTAGCGTAGTTGTCCATGACGATATGGACAGCGAGCCCCTCAGGGATTTGAGCGTCGATCTCTTTGAGAAACTTCAAGAACTCGAGCGCCCGATGGCGCTTGTAGCATTTGCCAATGACGAAGCCGGAAGCGACATCGAGCGCGGCAAACAGCGTGGTCGTACCATGCCGCACATAGCTATGCGTGCGACGTTCCGGCACCCCAGGCATCATCGGCAAGACCGGCTGCTCGCGATCGAGTGCCTGGATCTGGCTTTTCTCATCGACACTGAGGACAACGGCTCGGTTAGGCGGCGACAGATAAAGCCCGACAATATCGCGCACCTTATCGACGAATAGCGGATCGCTCGATAGTTTAAATGTCTGGCTGCGGTGCGGCTGCAAGCCGAACGCCGTCCACATTCGGCGGATCGTGGTGTGAGAAAAGCCAGTATCCGCAGCCATCGAGCGGATCGACCAGTGCGTTGCGTCGGGCGGCGTCGTACGCAATGTCCGCTCGATTACCTCGGCAACCTGATCATCGTCGATGGTTCGAGGGCGGCCCGGGCGGGCTTCGTCAAGCAGGCCATCACAACGATCCTTCAAGAATCGGCGGCGCCACTTGCCGACGGTGTGTTCATGGATGCCAAGTTCGGCAGCCACAGACTTGCTTGGCAGACCAACTGCACACCGCAGGATCGCGCGGCATCGCTCAGATAGCGATCGGGCTACACGATGACGACGAACTTGCCTCTCCAAGTACGCCCGCTCCTGCGAACTCAGCACCAACGGCGCGATCGGCCGGCCTTTCACACCTGCATTCGCCACGAGCGCTCTCCTCTCTAGAGATCCGAGCGATCAACTAATGTCACGAACTTCCGTTCCAGATGACTAGACCACGACGGCGTTACTGCTCGCACACGGCTACTAGCGTGGGTACCCGAGCGTTTGCGCGGAAGGATGGGCCATGCAGTCGATCCCTTGCTAGGTGTCGTCGGTGCCGGGGATCGTGCCGTTCTCGGAATACTGCCAGAGCTTCCGGTGCCGCGACGCCGACGTCTCCGGAGGTGACGATGCTGACGTCGACTCGACTTCAACCATTTCAACAGCGACGATGCAAACTTGGTCGCTTGGATCAGCCCTGCGGGCAGCAGGCCGCCGGAGCCGCCGCCGCCGCCGCCGCGGATGGTCGAGCAGCGCCTGGACGGCCTCGTGCAGATCGTCGAGCGGCTCAAACCCACCTTCGAGAAGGTCGTTCAATTCGAGCCGCAGCATCTCGTCATCCCAATCGGTGCGTCGAAGGCCTCGAAGAGACGCGACCAAGCGCGAAGCTCGAGACAATACCCGAGAGTGTACCAACAGCAACGGGACAGCTCGCAGAGATGGAAGCAAAAGTAAAAAGATCAAACAGCGTCATAGCAAGTCCGCCGATCTGGAAGCTAAGCGCGCGCTGAACCGCCTGAAGGAGGTTGACCCGGAGGGATATGAGGCCTTCCTTCGTAAGCGCGAGAACCGCGGGGACACTGGCGGTTTCGGCCCGGCTGGACGGGCGAGGCCATAGTCACCACCACATTCCTCGCCGTCGCATTCGCACAACTCTGGCGCGTCGTCGCCATGCGCAGCAGCCGCTCCGGTACCGTTTTCAACGAGTTCACGCGCAATCCATGGGTCTGGCTGCGCTCGGCCTGTACGGCCCTCTGCTCGCAGTCCCTCTCTACTGGCCGCCGATGACAGAGGTCTTCCACGTCTGCCACCGACGCTCACGATGTGGAGCATTGTCGCGGGCTACAGCCTGACGCCGATGCTGCTAATTCAGGTCAGCCGCGCCGTCATCGTGCTTGCCAAACGAAGCCGTTAAATGGTAGCCGCGTTGCTTGGCTCGAATTCGCCGTCTGCATCATCGTGATCGGCGTGGCCGGATGTATGCTCATGGTCATTGCGCCCTACGGAGTCCTGATCTCCGAGTGCGAGCCTATTGCCCTCAGGCGCCCGGCCAATTCCGTTCGCTCGCGTTCCCGCGGATTACAGCCCCCCGATCTCCCACAGCGGACCCAACGTCACTGCAAATTCGATCGCGAGGATGGGATGGCGGCTCGAACAAGAGCTCGTCCGAACGCTCTAGATGTTCTTGTTATGCGGTCAAGTTCGCCCATTCCACAGACCACCGATTGTGACGTCAGAAAGAATAGTGATCGCGTCTCAAGGACGTCAACAGCAGGGGTAAGCCTACAAGATCATGTAGTTGTAGTATTACTGTTTGCACGGCTCTCTGCTGGAGGCCGTTCGCTGACACGGGGGAGCCATGTCGACAGTTACCAGCGCAATTCGGCGCCTTTGGTGGCGACGCTTTCTTGTTCTTCTGGCGATCATCGTGGTCATTGCTTTGATCGCAGTCATGACCAGCTCCCAGCTTGGCGCGACAATCGAAGCTCTGACGCCGCCTGGTCTCTCCTGAACCGGTTTCCGCGAGCGAGCAGGTTTCGCTCGATCAGGGCTGGAACGCCGAAGACGCCGATCGATTCCATCATAAAGCCCAGGGCACGCAGACCTTACCGATCCCGCTGTCATGGTTTCTCGCCCTGGAAGCGCCGCTGAACTCGCCTTTCGCTATCCCCTTTTTCAAACGAGAACGGTTTTCTGACAACCGCTATTTACTGCGGTTTGGATTCATAGAGTCTGCCGAAAGCGAGAACAATGAGTACGGTTTGCCGATCGGCTTTGCATATTCGCCGTTTCAGTCGATCCGCGGACTTTCGCGTAAGGAGACTGCCGTTGGATTGACCTGTGCCGCGTGCCATACCGGCCAACTGATCTTCAAAGAGAAGCGCTATGTCATTGAAGGCGGCCCCGCCGTGACCGATCTCGGTCAATTGACAAATGCGCTCCGCGCTGCGCTCGCACAGACCGCTTTGTCGGCAAAGCTACCCTTCTTCGACGGTCGCTTCGGGCGGTTCGCGAAGCGCGTTTTAGGAACCGAGTACAGCGATCTTACACGCGTCCAACTGTCCAAGGAGCTCGATGGAATACTTGGTGCTCTGATCGATCAGCCCGCTGGGATCGACGTCACGGAAGGGTTTACCCGCCTCGATGCGCTCAATCGCATCGGCAACCAGGTGTTCGCACTCGACCCCAAGCGCTACGGCAACTACGTCAACCTCAACGCCCCTGTCAGCTACCCGCACATCTGGACATCGTCATGGTTCGATTGGGTGCAGTACGACGGCTCGATTATGCAGCCATTGGTGCGCAATGCCGGCGAGGCGATGGGGGTTTCGGCGGAGCTCAACCTCACCGCCCCGCCCAAGGGGGGACGTTTTGCCAGCAGCATCCCCTTCGATAATCTGCACTGGATCGAACAACAGCTCGCTGGAAAGGACCTGCCGCTGGTGGCGAAAGCCTTCACCGGACTGAATGCGCCAGCCTGGCCCGACAGCTTTCCTGCGATCGACAAAGCCAAGGCCGCCGTGGGAGCCCAACTCTACGACAAACATTGCAGCGGCTGCCATCTTCCAGCGCTGACGCCGGACATCGTGCACGGCAAGGCCCCGGACGCGGAGTTCTGGAAGAACTTCGGCCCTATCCGCTGGCGCGGTCGCGATGGGCAGGAGAAGCAGACGAGGGAATCCGTACTCAACGTCAAGATCATCAAGCAAAGCCATATCGGCACCGATCCGGCCCAGGGCGACGTGCTGCGCAATCGCACCGTGGACACCGCCGGCAGCGAACTGGCCAGGGCGGGCCAGAGCAGCCCAGGGCTCGGCCTCGACATCGATGTCTGCCAACGGAAGGCTGACAACACGCTGGATACGATCCACCTCTCGGACCATGCGATGCAACTCTACGCGCTTGCGCTCGGCGCCGTGGTCCAATCCGGCATCGACGAATGGCTTCGGTCGACCGGGACGGTCCAAGCGGAGATCGAAGGCGATCGGCCGAACTGTCTAGCGGCAGGTTTCGGCTATAAGGCGCGTCCGCTGAACGGCGTATGGGCGACTGCGCCGTTCCTGCACAACGGCTCGGTGCCGACGATCTACGATCTGCTCAGCCCGGTTGCGGAGCGCCCACAAGTCTTCCTGCTCGGTGAGCCCAGCTTCGATCCTGTCCGCGTCGGTATCGTGACACGGACGGTCGCTCCTGAAGGCAGGACCTACGACAGCAAGGGCTACTTCATCATCGATACGTCGAGGCCCGCCAATCGCAATACCGGCCACGAATTCTCGAACGAGAAGCATGAGGGCGTCATTGGCCCTGCGCTGTCTCCGGAGGAGCGCAACGCAATCATCGAGTTCCTCAAGTCGATCTGAAATTGATTGGGTCAGCTCCAACTGGAGCAATAGCGAAGACCATCTCGCTCCCGCAGGGGGAAAGGTGGACGGAAGCCCGGATCGACCGACCAGGCGAAGCTTTTCGGAGTTAGGGTGCGGCAGCAATGGCGGAACAGAAACAGGGGCCGGCGGCGAAGTTCCTGAAATGGATGATCGCCAAACATCCGGATGCATTGTTCGCATTCATCCGGCGCGTCAGGCCCAACCTGGCGTTGGGCGCCGCGGGGCCGGTGTTCATCACCCGCTTCCCCGACGTGCAGGAAGCGCTGAGCCGCCCCGACATCTTCAACGTCACCTATGCGCCAATGATGGACCCTTCGGTCGGCCCCTTCATGCTCGGCCGCGACTGCACCGAAATAAACCAGCGCGACAAGGGTATCATGCGCGCCTTCATGCGCATGGAGGATCTGCCGGCAATTCGCCAGAAGGTGCGCAGCCTCGCCAATGCGTCTGTCGAAAAGCAGATCTATACCCAGAACCAGATCGAGGTGGTCAGCACGTTGTCGCGCCTGGTGCCCATTCAGCTGACCCGAGAATATTTCGGCTTTCCCGGCCCCGATCTGGCCTCGATGTTCCGCTGGTCGCGCGCGACGCAATATGACATGTTTCACAACCTGGACAAAGATCCGAAGGTGCACCAGGACAACATTGACGCTGGGCAGGAGATGCGCGCCTATCTGACACAACTGCTCCCGCAGCGGCGCGAGCAGCTGAAAAATGGGGCGCCGCTCGAGGACGTGTTCAGCCGCCTGCTGAATAGCCATTTTGACGATTCGATCGGCTTCGCCGACGAACGCATTATTACCAATATGATGGGCACACTGGTCGGCGGGATTGAGACCACATCGGCGGCCATCGTGCAGCTGCTCGACGAGTTGTTCAAGCGCCCGAGGATCCTGAAGGAGGCCATCGACGTCGCCAGCAGCAACAACGACCATCTGATGTATCGCTATTGCTGGGAAGCGCTGCGCTTCAACCCGATCAATCCGTTCGTGGTGCGCCACTGCCGGACCGATTACCGGATAGCCAAGGGCTCGCTGCGCGCGACGACAATCAAGGCCGGCAGCACGGTGCTGATCTCGACCCGGTCGGCGATGCGCGATGGCTTGCAACTGCCGGCGCCGTCCAGCTTCGCGATCGACCGGCCGGAGTCGGTCTACATGCATCTGGGCTACGGGATGCACACCTGCCTCGGCGACCAGATCAGCCGCATCCAAGTTCCGGAAATCGTTCGCCGCATCCTGCAAATCCGGGGCGTCCGTCCCGCCGCGGAGATTGACTACGCAGGAGGGCCGTTTCCAGAGCGTTATCCCATCACCTACGACACGCCGGTCTGAAGGCCGGACTTCCCAGCAACGAGCCGCGAGTACCGATCCGGCCGCTGGCGTGGCGGCCTCTGGCGTCAGCACTAGGTCGGTCGTCGCGAAGTCTCCGTCACGCGATGCGCGTGAGATGCGTGAGGCAATAATCAATCGTGTCGGTGGTGTGTTCCGCTTGCGAAACACATCAATAGATGAGAGGCAGAGCTTCGCATGCGCGGCTACTACATTGGCTTACCGAGGAAATGGTTTAAGCGAACGGAAGCCGTACGCTGAAGCGGGCCTCGGCAACCGGCAGTTATGCACGAACATCGCGCAATCAGCGCAACAGCAATGATACGCTCAAACGGCACCTGCAGGATCACCATTACGCACGACGCCGACGACTACAAACAGCGCATAGCATCGAGCGCTGCTTCTGCTCGCTGATACACTCTTTCGACGCTTGGCACCCGTTATGACAGGCGAATAGGACAGGCGAACCGTAATTTTACCGGCTTCTTCATCGATCTCGCGGCCGCATTGGTCTGCGGTTGCACGCGTTTCCCCGTAGCTGTCCGGATTGGCAAGTGTTGGAACACGGTGTTCTACTTGAAAGAACACCGGCTGAGGGATTTTATACTTAAACTGTCTTTTCACTAAATTCCGGTGGCGAGGCCGCGGGACTGCATCGTCTCGCGGCCCCATTGATTTTTCGTCGTTGAGGTCCGGGCGAGCTCCTCCACCGAATTCCGACTCTTTACTCCCAGAAGGGGTAATCGCTTCGATCGCCCGTTGGCATTCAGACGCGTCAAATTCGGGCCGTCGGCAAGTCCTCGCTGGACAGCATTCCGGAGTATGTTGTCGTGGAGTGCACATGGCTGCTGCCAACCTGATCGACAGTAGCGACAGCGATCGTACGAAAACGCGCTCCGCATCGAACATGGCGCGTGCTGTTTGACGTCCCAAGATGGCTGGAGTTCTCCCATCGAGACAGCTTCGGCCGAGCTTGTTTGGCTTTCTGGCTCTGCCAAAGGGCAGAGCCAGACTGATACAACAAAGTCGGCTCGCTGTCGCGCGCGCCATCGAAAACTGCCCCCTCGACGTCACGAGGAATTGCCCCCTCCTTGGATAGCCGAGGAGAGAGCGAATGAACGAGGAACAGAGCTGGCCCCGGTTGTTTGGACAGCGCCCCGCTGGATTTAAGTGGATTCCTGCCGGGTTATGCTGAACGCGGGGCTTTACGATTTTGTCGTTGCGTCGGGAGGGCGTAGCCCGACCAGAGCGACGACAAAATCGTCGGCGACGGTCATGCGGCCATCACCATAGCTTGCGTGCCGAAGTAAGCCTCGTCGGGCGTGCGCCCGTCAAGGCTCGAGTGAGGGCGTCCCTGATTGTAGAAGGCCAGATACTTGGCAATTGACGCTCGCGCCTCGGACACGCTGTCGTAGGCGCGGAGATAAACTTCTTCGTATTTGACCGTGCGCCAGAGCCGCTCGACAAACACGTTGTCGCGCCAGGCGCCCTTGCCATCCATGCTGATGGCGATCTTCGCGTCCAGCAGCACATCGGTGAACTCGAGGCTGGTGAACTGGCTGCCCTGGTCCGTGTTGAAAATCGCGGGCCTGCCGTGCTTCGCCAACGCCTCCTGGACCGCTTCGACGCAGAAGGCCGCCTCCATTGTGATCGAGACGCGATGGGCCAGGACCCGTCGGCTGAACACATCGACGACCGCCGCGAGATAGACGAAGCCACGCCGCATCGGAATGTAGGTGATGTCCATTGCCCACGCATGGTCGGGCCGCTCGATCTTCAATCCGCGCAACAGGTACGGGTAGATCTTGTGACCCGGAGCCGGCTTGCTCGTGTTCGGGCGACGATAGACCGCCTCGATCCCCATGCGCTTCATCAGCGTCGCGATGTGGCGGCGACCGGCGTATACCCCCTCCCGCCGCAGCAACGATCGCAGCATACGCGCTCCCGCGAAGGGATAATCGAGATGCAGCTCATCGAGCCGACGCATCAAGGCAAGGTCCTCGGCCGAAACTGGCCGAGGTTCATAGTAGACCGTGCTGCGAGCCAGCTTCAGGACCTTCGCCTGGCGCACGATAGAAAGATCATGACCGCGGTCGATCATCGCTTTGCGCTCAGCAGGCCCGCCTTGGTGAGCGCGCCGGACAAAAAATCGTTTTCCAACGCCAGCTCGCCGATCTTGGCATGCAACGCCTTCAAATCGACCGGCGTCTCGGCCGATGTCTTGTCATGCCCAAACACGCCGGCGGCGCCTTCCAGGAGCTGGTTTTTCCAGATCGTGATCTGGTTCGGATGAACATCAAACAGTTGCGCCAGCTCCGCCAGTGTCTTGTCTCCTTTGACCGCAGCCAAAGCAACCTTCGCCTTGAATGCCGGAGAATGCGTCCGGCGGCTCTTCTTCGTCATCTTCGCTCCTGATTCGCAGCAAGAATCCTCGCCGCTGTCAGGCAGAAAATCCACTCAAGCTACTGTCCGAATTTGCGGGGCCAGCTCTAACGAATCAAAGGCTTGTCGTGGAGTAATTCACAGGGGCAGGTGATGAATACGCCGGATGACGTGACGGAGATGTTGCACCTGAGGGTGTGTGGGTGAGGTCTGAAGCGGATTGCGCGCCAGCTGGGCTGCAGACGGTGAAGGACTACGTGGCGCGGGTGGGTGAAGCCTTCAAGTCGCCTGAGCGGGCGAAGCGGGTCATGGCCTTGAAGGCTGGCTGCGCGAGAGGTTCATTCGACATCGCGGCAATGCGGATGCGGTCCGTCACGACCTGTTGGCCGAAAACGGCTTGGCGGTCAGCCGGCGAACGCTGCGACGCGCCGTGCAGCCCTACCGCCAGGCACTGAAGGCCGAAGCTCTGGCGACGACCCGGTTCGAGACGCCCCCGGGGCGGCAGCTACAGATCGACTTCGGCGAGCGTCTGGTCGATATCGGCGGGGCGAAGGTCAAAGCATTTGTGTTCGTGGCGACCCGCGCCGAAAAGCAAGAGCACTGGTTCGCTGGGCTCGAGAGCGCATTCACGACCTTGCCGGAGGAAGTGCTGAAGGACAATCCACGCGCGCTCGTGGTGCGCCACGACAGGTGAGCCGGTCGGTTCAGTTTGACGACAAGCTCATCACGTTCGCGAAGCATTGGGGCTTCCGTCCTCGCGCCTGCGCACCGTATCGGGCGCGCACAAAGGGCAAGACGGAGAATGGCGTCCGCTACGTGAAGAAGAGCGTGATCGCGGGGCATTCCTTCGCGAGCTGGGAGGCATTCGAGACGCATCTCGCCGAGTGGGAGGGCGGGGTGGCGAACGTACGTATCCACGGCACGACGGGCGTGGCGCCGATCACTCGCTTTGCGTGTGACGAGGTACACCGGTCGAAGCCGCTCGGCGTCGCTCGGATCGCCGCGCGAACTGGCCCGCGTCGTCGGCAACGATTGTGCTGTCGAGATCGATACGAACAACTACGGTACCCTGGCGGCTGATCAGCGAGCGCGTGGCGGTGACGGTCGCGGCTGGCGAGGTGCGCATCCACCATGGCATGCGCGAGGTTGCGGTCACAGGCAATCGGAGGATCGCCGGCTGCGGATCGTCGAGTTCGCCCACCTCGACGGGGTTGCCTGTCGCGATGGCGCGGTCTGCCAACCAGCAACCGCGACACCGACAGTGCCGGCGCCTTCACCACTGCCCTCGTTGTTACGTCCTCTTGCCGAATACGAAGCTACGATCGGAGGGAGCTTCTGATGGTGCGTACAAAGAAGGTCACCGAAGCACCAATCGATTGGCTGGGGGCCATGCTGGCGCGCTCGCAGCTCTCCGGCATCCGCGACCAGCTCGACAACCTGCCCGACGAGACGGCGCGCGTGAACCTGTCGGCGCGTGAGACGCTGATCCTACTGTGCGAGCGCGAGGTCGTGCGCAAGGATCATAGACGCAGCCGTCGATCGACCGAAGCAGATCCGCGACCTGGCCGCCGTCACGTTGGATCGCCAACGGCGAGAACGTGCTGCTGCTCGCGCGCTCGAGTCAGGTTCATGCTGCCCACCTCGCTACCCCCTTGGAGTTGAGTTTCTTTTTGACCCGGATCGCCAGACGATGGCCGCCGGAACCGCCGCGCCCTTGACTTGGGGATGTTCCAGATCAACCGCTTTGACCATCCACGGTGCGCCTTTGCACAGCTGCTGCGCAGGCAAGCTCTGTTCTTCGATCAGACGGCGAGCCGTCGAAGGACTGACTTTCAACGCAGCTGGGCGCGCTCGTCCTCTCGGTAGGCCGCGATGGCGTGTTGGTTGCGCAGACTGCGAACGCGGACGCGGACGCGGGCCCAACTGTTGCCACGCCCTGTCGACCTACTGGCGCGGTTGAGAACCGCGGCGATGATGCTGTCGGGCATCTGACGCGCGAGGACACGAACGAGATCGACCACATCCGCCGCGGTGCTCGCCGGTGCGGTTCCTCCTCACCTGCAATGCCGTGTGATCGCCGCCATGCCAGTGGACAATCAAGTCCAGCACCTCGTCGCGCATGCGCACAACGATCTCATTGATGAAGCTTCGGATGATCCTGTTGCGCGTCGCAGCTGTTGCACCCGGACTTTCCCAAGCTCTCTTGAGTTCGGAATCAAGCGCAAGTAACCGATCGCGATCGATGTCGCTCAACGTCATCTCCGGCGTAGCCAACAACGTGTCGCGCTTGCCCTCAAGCTCGCGGACAGCGACCAGGCGTTCGTTCCAGCGCCGCTCCAGCTCGCCGGCAACAAGGCGATTGTCCGAATCGACAGCCTCGTATCGCCGAGGAGCGCGAGTTGCCTCGTAGCGTGCCTGCTCCAGAGTCAACTCGAGCTGACGCAGCTTGTCGGCGTGTTCACAGCCGCGCGCTTCCATGGCCGCCAGCGCTGCCTGTATACCCAGCGGCTGCAGCCGCGCGATGACCTCCGCGCTGATCGCGCGATCCGCGCGCAGACCGCCTAATGAGATGCACGGGTCTCCACCATGGTTGATCTGGCTACCGCGGCAATGATACCGCCCGACAGTACTGTGCGTACCGCTGTAGGTAACGTGAAGTTTGCGGCCGCAGTGGCCGCAACGAAGAACCCGCGAGCCGGCCTTCGCCGCTGCGAACCGAGCCTCGACTCATGAAGCGTTTTCCGTTGGCGTTGTCGGTGATCAGGCCCTGATTCTTCTCGAACTCCGCCCACGTAATGTAGCCCTCATGGTGGTCCTTGATCAAAACCTCCCAGTCGTTGCGCTCGCGCCGGAAGCCCCGCACGATCCTCTTGCGGCCGGCCTCGATCGTCACCCGACTGCCCGAGCGCCCGAAGACATAGGCGCCAGCATAGGCGGGATTGGTCAGGATGTGGTAGATCGTATTGTACACTGGTAACTTCCATTCGACGTGGCGGCCCTCGGGGCCATGGCCGCCCCCCGGGCAAAGTGATTCGCTCCTGCCGTAAGCAGAGGTGGACCTGGCGCGGTGTCTGCATCTCGGCAAACTTGGTGAACACGAGTGCGAGCGCCTCCTGAATGCGCCGATCAGGGTCCTTGTCGATCCGATCGTTGGAGACCTTGAGATAGCCGATGGCGACGTTGAGGAAGAGCTCACCCCTGCGTGCCTTCTGCTCCAAGGCTTCAAGCGAGCGTTGCCGAACGATAGACAGCTCCATCTCGCTCATCGTGCCTTTCATGCCAGCAGAAGGCGATCGTTGGGATGGCGAGGATCGTCGACGCCATCCTCATCGACGATCAGTGTTCCAACGAGCCCGTAGAACTCCAGGAGCGTATGCCAATCCTGCCGTTGCGCGCCAGCCGAGAGGCCTCACTCGAGACCACAGCGCCAACTTGCCCTTCGCAAATGGCGGCGAGCAGCTTCTCGAAACCGGGACGCGCGGTGCCGCCACCAGAGCGACCGAGTTCGTCGTCGATTGCGGCCACCTCGCTCCAGCCCAGCTGCCGGGCAAGGTCGGCCAAGCCGTACTAGCGGCGCTCGCTCTCGCGGTTGTTGATGACCTGGTCTGCCGTCGACTGGCGAACGTAGACGACGGCCTCAAAGCAGATCCGCCGCTTCCGGTGGATCGTCTACTGGAGGCGCGTCTTCTTGCCGCGATCCTCGACCGGCTCCTGCACCACCGCCACGTGCTGACGATCCGCGGCGACAGCTACCGACTCCGCGCCAAGAGTGGCTTCATCAAACCGCCGACCGCCGGTGACGGCCGTCCGGTCGGCTCCGCCTCCCTCCGTCCCGTCACCGGCGGAAGCGACCATCAAACGTCCGATGGTGGGGGCAGTTCTTCATGACGAAAAGGGGGCAGTTCCGGATGGCGTTTGACAGACTATGCTCAAGGTTGAACCCGGGCCAACTCAGCATCAAGGGCGGATAGATCCCTACCTATTCTGGGGAGGTCTTCGCTACATTGCCTTCTGATATGCTGCCCCGACGACTACAGTTTTCCAAGACAGAACGAAACAACATGACTCACCACGTGGATCTCGGACCTGGTGTGGCAAGCATACCAGCGCCAAGAAATCTTCCAAACCGTTCCGATCAGGGAGTGAGTTGGAACAAGTCCTACGAAGCCATCAACGCTTGTGGCCAAAAACCTCTTTTACGAGAGTTACTCACGCAACTACGTCAGCCTGCTGTCTTTCCCACTATGGCAAGGATCGCGGCGGATACAACTGACCTGGGCGTCAAGTACGACGAGGGCACGACAGCAACGTTTTCGCTCGATAGAGCTAACGCCGTTGTGCGAGCGATCGACACGCCTGACGATCAATCAATGCACGAAAGCTCTCGCGCGATCCCAAGTTGCGTTGTTCAGTAGGTCGACGGCGGCAGCGTCGTGGTATCCAGTCCCGTTGCCTTGATCCGACAATCGCGAATCGCGGCGATGATGCGCCGAGACAAGAACATCAAGGAGCGCGGACAACATGCGATAATTGGAAAGCCGCTGTACTACGCATATGAGTCTCGCAGACGAAAGCTCTCTCTGCCGGTGACCGCGGACACGACGTTGGCAATGGAGGTTTCGCACTTAGCATGTGTTTTGACCAAGAAACTTACGAGAACCGCTCAATACGAGACGAGGTGATGATTCCTTGCCTAGTCTGGACCTCGACGCGCGACACTTGGCTGGCTGTTTGCTCGTGCCGGAGCCCGGTTCAGGCAGCCATCGCCCGATGTTCGCCATGCCCTGACTTCTTCGCACTTGCAATATCAAAGGCGTCCTCATGTCATTCCCTTCGCGGACGGTTGCAGGCTGCCGAACCGTGTCGACCTTGAGAACGTCGGAGCTTCCTTGGGAAGGGCGGGGCGGGTTCCAGATAGGGCGTGGAAGCGCAGAAGCCCGCCAGGAATATGTAGATCCAAGCATTGCCTACCAAGGAGCCTTCGTCCGAAGTGGCCGTCAAAGTCAGCCGTCTGAGACAGGCGGAGATCTCGGAAGGGAAACCAAATGCACCCGGCGAGTCCCCGTCGGTGCATCCATTCCGCTCACCGTCAGATGTGTCGATGCCATGCTCCTCCTTGGAAGGCCAATGCCAAAACAGAGCCCCGAAACGACTTCATGACAGAAGAATCAGATATCAGATCTGCGAACGCAAACATTCGTGCAAGCACTGTCTGGACAATTGTGCTCGGCTTTGCCGCGGATCCGTTGATGCGTTGGAGCTGGCCTGACCCAAGGCAATACCTTAGAAGCATGCCTCAGTTCATTGACGCCTGTGGGGGCCGAGCATTTGCACATGGCACAGCCTACGTCGCGGGAGAGATTCGTGGCGCGGCCCTGTGGCTGCCTCCCAACGTGCAGCAAGATGAGGAGGCATTGGATGCAATCATGGCGCTATCCCTGCGCCCGGAGATTACCGAGGATATGGCACACTTGCGGCGGAGAATGGCCGAACATCGTCCCCACGAGCCACATTGGTATCTGCCACTCATTGCCGTCGATCCGAACTGGGTCGGAAAAGGGCTTGGCACGTTGCTGATGAACTACGCCCTTCAACGATGCGATGAGGACGGCATTGTTGCCTACCTCGAAAGTTCGAACCCTGAAAACATTCCCTTTTACCAACGTCACGGCTTCAAGGTCGTTGGTGAGATACAACACGGTTCTTCGCCGCCGCTCACGCCAATGTTGCGAACGGCTTCATTCCGACCCAGCAAGGCCGCGCCGCCGGATCGGCTCGTCACCCAGACTCAAGCATAGCTCCGCCTCATCCCGTTAGGATTGATTGCCAATAACCTGACATGACCGCGTTCGGTCAGGACGGCTTATGTTCGCGGCCAGACAACTGAGCACGTGAGGCGGCTCGCCGGGCCTGCGAAAAGCATACCAATCGTCTCTTCGGCAAAGTTGGCACGTCTGATGTGAGAGCTGGCGGGGTCAAATCCACTAAGCTGGGATATTGCCACGGGCGGCTGCATCGATTTGCGGTCGGGCTCCAGACAATTTTTGATCTAAGGCCACAGAAAGCGATGAATGGCGAGACGCGTATGGCTACCGAAACCCGATCCGGCCCAACTCAATTCGCGGACCGCGAACCGATCGATGCCAACATTCAGGATGTCCAGGGTTGCTGTTCCCCTGTTGGAGAATTTGCGACGCCACTTCCAAAGGTTTGAGCACATCTTGGCCGATCGCAGGCGCTGGGTCGTCGAGCGCACCTTTGCGTGGCTCGGCAGATGTGGGCATCTCTGCAAAGACTTCGAAGGTTCCGCCGCTACCGAGCTCGCCTGGCCGCTCGTCGCCCATCTGAGGCTCCTAACTCGCCGATTGGCCAGGCCTTGAGACATCTATGTTTTTTGAGTGAGGCTCTCAGGACAGGCGCTCGGCGAATTTCGAACCTCGACCTCGGGGCTGCTCCAACTGGTTAACTTGACTGTGCCGTCTTGACGAGTCTGGGCAAAGGCTTCTATATGTGGTGTCGTAGTGGTTTTAAATTCGCATATATGGTGGCACGGTGTTAGGGGGGAACCCATTGTGTCGGCAGCGGCTATTCCGAGGCATTAGCGCGACAGCGCTGGGAAGGCCGACAGCCGCAGCGACCCGCGAGCCAGGAAACCTACCGCGACAGAACCCATGTCCTCGGGCGGGGTGCCCGGTGGGTCGCTTGCAGCCGGGGACATTTGCCCGGTCCCCTCGCAAGTCGTCCGCACGGTCCCAGCCCCCAAATATCACGGGGTTGCCGATGTCGGCGTCTTACGATTTCGATCAGTATGGTCATCTCATTGAGCTGCCGAGTGTGCGGCAGCCCTCAGCGCAGGCAAAGCCTACCACACCTGAACTGTGTCTTGTGCAGCCCCCAGCATTGCCGGCTCCCCTGCCGAGGCCCCCCGCGCGATCGCCAACTCCGTCTGACCTTTCGCTCGATCGGTCGCGCGACGACCTGCTGACCTCGTTTGGTAGGCTGACGCTGACCGACCGCTATCTGCTCGCCGGCGAAGGCCTCCAGGACATGTTCGCCCGAGTGTCTTGCGCCTTCGCGGACAATGTTGCGCATGCCCAACGTCTATATGATGCGATGTCTCGGCTGTGGTTCATGCCGGCCACACCGGTGCTCTCCAACGGCGGCACGACGCGCGGCCTTCCGATCTCGTGCTTCCTTAACTCAGTGTCGGACTCGCTCGAAGGCATCGTCGGCACCTGGAACGAGAACGTCTGGCTTGCTTCCAATGGCGGCGGCATCGGCACCTACTGGGGTAATGTTCGCTCAATCGGCGAGAAGGCGAGGGGCGGCGTCACCTCGGGCATCATCCCGTTCATCCACGTCACGGACGGCCTCACGCTGGCGATCAGCCAGGGCTCGTTGCGGCGCGGCTCGGCGGCGGTCTATCTCGATATCCACCATCCCGAGATCGAGGAGTTCCTCGAGATCCGCAAGGCGTCTGGTGACTTCAACCGCAAGAGCCTCAACCTACATCACGGCATCAACGTCACCGACGAGTTCATGTGTGCCGTGGGCGCCGGCACCGCATTCGCTCTGCGCAGCCCGAAGACTAACGAGGTCGTCCGCGAGATCGACGCCCGCCAGCTGTGGCAACGCATCCTTGAGAACCGGCTGCAGACCGGCGAGCCTTATCTCTTGTTCATCGACACCGTGAACCGTGCGCTCCCCAAGCACCAGCGCGAGCTCGGCCTCGAGGTCTCGACCTCCAACCTGTGCAGCGAGATTACCCTGTCGACCGGCATCGATCATCGCGGCGAGGAGCGCACCGCGGTTTGCTGCCTGTCGTCGCTCAACCTCGAGACCTGGGACCAGTGGAATGAGGAGCCCGGCTTCATAGAGGACGTCATGCGCTTCCTAGACAACGTGCTCACGCACTTCATCACGGTGGCGCCGGACGGAATGAAGCGTGCCCGCTACGCCGCCCTGCGCGAGCGCTCCGTTGGCCTCGGCGTCATGGGCTTCCACTCGTTTCTCCAGGCCAAGGGCATTCCAATGGAGGGTACCTTGGCCAAGTCATTCAATCTGAACATGTTCCGAAAACTCCGTCGCGAAGCCGACGCCGCATCCGTGGCGCTCGCTCGCGAGCGTGGCCCGTGCCCGGATGCCCTGGAACGCGGCGTGATGGCGCGCTTCAGCCACAAGATCGCAATCGCGCCGACCGCCTCGATCAGCATCATCTGCGGGGGCACCAGCGCCTGCACTGAGCCGATCCCGGCCAACATCTACACCCACAAGACGCTATCCGGCGCCATCTCGGTGCGCAATCCGCACCTCGCTAAGGTGCTGGCCGCGAAAGGCGCCGACACCTCGGCGACCTGGGAGTCGATCATCGCGCACGACGGATCGGTCGCCCATCTCGACGTCCTGTCGGAGCACGAGAAAGCGATCTTTCGCACCGCCTTCGAGATCGACCAGCGCTGGATCGTCGAGCTTGCCGCCGACCGCGCCGCGTTGATTTGCCAGAGCCAGTCGATCAACCTCTATCTGCCGGCCGACGTCGATAAGTGGGACCTCCACATGCTGCACTGGACGGCGTGGAAGCGTGGGGTGAAGAGCCTCTACTACTGTCGATCAAAGTCGATCTCGCGCGCGGCGTTCGCCGGCAAGATTGCCGGGGATGCAACGCCGACGCAGCAGCCGGCGCGGCAGCGCACCGACTATGAGGAGTGCCTCGCATGTCAGTGATCGATCTATCGCGCGCCGATCCGCGCACGTTGATCGGCAAGGGACGCGTCGGCCTCCTTGACTCGACCGGCAGCTACGACGTCGATCGCTATGCCTGGGCTTACGAGTTCTGGAAGCGCCAGCAGCAGACCCACTGGATGGGCGAGGAGGTGCCGCTCGGCGCCGACCTCAACGACTGGGCTTCGGGCCGCGTCACCGACAGCGAGCGCGCGCTGCTCACCCAGATCTTCCGTTTCTTCACTCAGTCGGACATCGAGGTCGGCGACAACTATTTCAAGCGGTACATTCCGATCTTCCAGCCACTCACCGTCCAGATGATGATGGCCGCTTTCACTAACATGGAGACGGTTCATATCGACGCCTATGCCCTGCTACTCAAGACGCTCGGTATGCCTAAGACCGAGTTCGAGGCATTCCGCGGCTATGCGCAGATGCGCGCCAAGGCGGACTACATGCACGAGTTCGGCGTCGACAGCGTGGCGGATGTCGCCCGTACCCTGGCGATGTTCGGCGCCTTCACCGAAGGCATGGCCTTGTTCGCCAGCTTCGCCATGCTGCTCAACTTCCCACGCCACAACAAAATGAACGGCATGGGACAGATCGTAAGCTGGTCAGTGCGCGACGAGAGTCTCCACTGCGAGGGCATCATCAAGCTATTTCACGAATGGCACCGCGAAACCGGCGCGGTGACGCGCCCCGTCCGCGACGACATTGTCGACGTAGCCAAGACCATGGTGAAGCTGGAGGAGAACTTCGTCGAGCTCGCCTTCGGCCTTGGCAAGATCGAGGGGATGCTGCCTGAGCATATCCACGCCTACGTCCGCTACGTCGCCGACTGGCGACTGGCCCAACTCCGGATTGCCCCGGTCTTCGGCTTCTTCGAGGCGAAGGAGGGCGGGTTCACCCAGCTCAAGGCGCATCCGCTGCCGTGGCTCGTCGAGATTCTCAATGGCGTCGAGCACGCCAATTTCTTCGAGCAGCGCGCCACGGAGTACTCCAAGGCGGCGAGCCGCGGCAGCTGGGACGGCGAAGACGGGGTGTGGGCGACTTTCGGCCGTATCTAGCCCATTTTATTCATGCTAGCGGCATTGACAGCGGCAGGCGCCGATAGTCGTCGCCGTCACCCGCCAGCATGACAAAGGCATAGAACCGGACCTCCTCATCGTGGCGTCTTGATTGCAGCGCGACAAAGCCGGACACACAGATGGTTTGTTGGGTTAAGCCGGTACATGCGCTCCATTGCTGATGGCGGCTAGGGTTTACAGTATTTCCGCAGGTCGGTGAGGTGGGTCTCGTCAACCACCTTCATGAAGTCAATCAGCGCAACACGGCTACGCCCTTGAGCAGACGAATGTTCTCGATGATCGCCACGGCCGCCCCCCTCTTAGGGCTAGAGGGGATTACTATCACGCAATCGGAAGTTGTAAAGAGGGGCAACCCTGTCAAAGGGGGTCATCTTCATTGCAGCCCGGTCGGATCAGGCAAACCGATTTGTTCTTCATCCCCCTTCGCGTTTGATTTCGTCGCCGACCCACTGGCGGTCTTCCTCGGCCGTGGCTTCGCGGAGGTGATCTACTACGAGCAGACGCTGGCAATGCGGCTCGGATGACAGCCGCGTTTCTGTCCTAACACAAGAGTTCCGCTTCAGCGCTGCCGATCCACCTCTCGAGATTTTGCATCCGCTCTCCGAGGCGCTCCCAATTGATCCGCGCCAGCGGGGGTTCGGCAGGCTGATCGGGCGCAGAGATCGGCAGCGACGATGACGCAAGCCATCACGTCGTCGACGTTATGTCCCACCCTCGCACGAGCGCCGCTTCGACCGCTCGTCGGCCTTTCGTCCGAGGTGGCCAGTGCGGCCTCGACCTGGTCGACCAAGTCGTAGCACGAAGGTGCGCCCGGCTCGCACCTCGGCTCGCATTTCAGTGCGCTGCCTGTGCGATGAGCGTGCTGCGGCCGACCGGAACGATTGTAATCGATGACCTGTGTCTCCCTAAGCGAGGGCCGGGTTAACTACGACGGTCGACAAAACTATTTTTTGCCTCATCATTCTCCGACGGCCGGAAAGCCGACGGTGATGCAGGTGGAGGCACGGGGCCGGGAAATCGGCGCAGCCAGCCACTAAGCGGCTGGCGTTCGACCACGGCAGCACGCTTGAGTTCGCCGCGATCTCGCCGTGGCGCTGCGTCATAACCAGATCAGCCAGATTCCTTTGAACCACGCCTAACCAGCTCGAGCCGATGTACCGACAAGAAGCCGATAGCGCTATTGATGCGAGTCCCTGTTGCCAAGGTTTCTATGCCGCGATGCGGCTCAGGATATTGGTGCGAACCCGCGCCATTTTGGCGAAGATCGATCAATAGGTCGTGGCGATCACGCCACCCCACCGGTAGTTCACACGGACCAAGCCGATATCGACGTCCTGACCGATACGGGCAGTCCCTGCAAAAGTGCCCACCGGAACACCCACGAGTCCGGGTGAAAAAAAGAAATCCACATCCCGACGACCCATGAACAGGTGGTCGTATTCAACGCCGATGGACCAGTTCGGAGCAAAGCCAAATTCAAGGCCCGCCCCTACCGTGCCGCCCCAACGAGTTTCGCTGCCGTTGTCGATAGTGAGCCCGGTCGCAAAATCGGAGACCCGGTATTTGTCACGGACGACTGCAGCCCCACCTCTTACATAGAGCAGCACGTTATTCCAAGCATAGCCGACTTGGCCCGTGAACAGGCCGAATGCATCAAGCGTGGAGTCATCCCGGACGCCTGCGAAAGCAAGGTTCGCGTTGGAGCCCTTGAAATCGGCCCAATTGCCCTGCGTCTCCAGACCGAACACCGAGTTCGCTATTTGCCAGCGGTAGCCGATGTGACCGCCCACCGTGCCTCCCGTCGCATGATGGCGCCCCATGCCAACGGGCGGAGCGACGACCACGCCGCCGGCGTTGACCACGTCCCAGCACTGCCGACGTAGAAGCCGCTCCAATCATAGATCGGAATGACCGCCGGAGGCGCTTTGAAGTAAGGCCGCGCGGCCGGATCAACGGCAGAGGCAGGAGCAGCCAGCGTGTTGAGGGCTACCGTGCCCGCTAGCAATTTTTTTATTCTTCTGAATCCCAGTTTCGAATTCGACGCCCCCGACGGGATATTGACGACGATTGCCACGTTTCCGCCACCTCCATCAACTGCAAGGGTTGGTAGTTGACGGGGTCGCAAGCGCCGCCTGAGCGGCCGGTCGATGGGCAAAGTGCATGTCGGGTCGGTCGCGGATGCTGTCCGCCGACTGTTGATTAAGTGGCTTGACCCGAAAATGTCTAATCGCGGTTACCCGTCCTGCGCGGCTTCGAGCACATCAGCATGACAAGAGTCAGCGCATCGACAGCGAGTCAGTTTCCTGATTGCAGCTGCTCCGCGTGTCCTCGTTCCGCCCGTATCGACCGTTCGTCGGCCATTGGATGCAAGTGTTCCCGCTTACGGCGAAGCTTCGACGGACGAGCCGCATTCAATCCATTTCGTTCCGGGCGGACGATGCATCCGCAGTAAGACGGAGGCGTGTGTAGGGGCCGGCGATAAGGCTCGGCGCCGCATCGAGTTAAGAGTCCAGAATTTCTTGCTGCGGCTGGCCTTCTCGATCACGGCCAGTACCCTCTTCGATACATGAAATTTGAGCCGCGAAACAGGCCGAGCGACATCCCGAGAACTGGCTATTCCAGGAGCTCTCACAGAACTCCCAGCCGAGTTCGGTATTGAACGACTGCGCTCGGAGCGGCCGACTACGGCACCCATCTCCAACAGCCACGTGAGCCGGTTGCTGGAAGACCGGGCGCCGTGTCGTCTTCGCCTTCATCGTCACCGAGTTCGATGCAGAAGCTGCAACGGCGCAGTTCGGCAAGGTCGCCGATCCGCTCCGTCCCAAACTCGAAGCGGCGATGATCCCTGAGTGCGCTCTCGCGCATCCGAAGCTGAGCAAAGGCGTCAAACGAACGGCGCCTTCGAGAGCTATCGCACGCTCGATCCCGTGGCTCTGCTGGCGGAGATGAGGGACGCCAAGATCGAGCTCGGCACGCGTATCGGCGCCCGGCCGCCCCTTGCTTGCTGCCAACGGAGGGAGAGGCTACTGCGATAAGAAATATCATGTCTTGTCGATACGGGCTTAGTCGTGTCGCGTGATCATTTTCATTCACGACGCATCCTCGATTGTCGAATTAGCGAACCAGGTTCAAGGCATTCGCTTTTGCGGAAAATGCTACCCCCTGCGCCGAAATGTTACTGTCCGCTGCAATCGATTTGGTTCGGCTTGATACCCCGGAACTGTCCACGCAAGGCTGTGACTGTGATTTGTTTTGACGGGGTCTTCGTTGGCCCACCACGCATCATATTCATACGCTGATTTCGGGAGGGAGCGACCGATAAGCATCTCGATGTCGGCAAAGGTCATCTTGAGCGAGGCAGAGCTGTTTGCGACCAGCTTGTCTCTCAAAGGGTTATAGATCGACATCGGGCTCCCCCATCCAACGATCTCATATTATATAGCCAATCCGGACTTTTCGTCACCAATTGCGGATTTTGTCCGATATTTGTCGGTTTTCGTTCGCAGCGGCACTGACGCCGCCGCGACATCATGTCGAGCAGCAGCCACGTCTGCGCCGAAGGCAGGCGGACGTACCACCTTTTACGGCCCTGAACATCGGCCTGAGCGGCTCTCGAGCAATGAAGCTACCGAAACGATATAGCCTATCCGGAGACTTTCGTTCATCTCGATGTGTTAGGCCCGCTGGCATTGGCATATGTTCGAAGAAAAGCGCGAAGCCGTGCCTGCCATTGAGATGCCGGTTTCGGCTCTTGTGCTACAGCATCGCAAGTGGGCCGCCGGTCGGGTGGAGATATCCTCCGGTGGCCCTGACGGTCAGTTTCAATGCGCTGTCATGCTTTTAAGCGGCTAGCGTGGCCGCCATGGATCCGACAGGTGCATGCAGACGCTCGCCCCGCAGCACAGGGGAATTGCGGCTTTACCAGAATTAAGCAGCGCCTCGATGAGGCGACCCAAGCCCAGCAACAGGAACGCTGGTGCTTGAAATCGCCCTCAGGCCTCGGAGCTTCTCGGCGGCGCTCCAACTACTGAGAGCCTCGTGTGTTAGATACGTCGCGGCCAATTCATTCCAGGATCTCACGACCTGATTCCAGCTCTCTTTTCGGGCGGGCAAGAGCTCAAGCATCCTTTGCGCCTTGCGGGCAGCGGCAAACCTCCCGTCTCGCGTAGCGTCTTTCAGAATTCTCCGCACCAACACTTCGGTTCGCTTCCATCCGGCGCCCGTCGATCTATCCTCGGCCAAGGAAGCGAAGTACACTCGAAAGGTCAGGGCACGTTCGGCGGCGATGCCCGATGCCAAGCTTGGCTCGTTCAACCATCGGTAAAGAGACTCGAGCTGCTCCGAGTCGCCGAGCGTGAAAGTGTCATCATCCCCGAAAACCAAGAATGTCGCGAAACCGGCGATCTCAAGTTGCATGCCCAAATCTTGTGAGTCCAGCCAACGGGTGATTGCTTCTAGTGGAGACATAGCTTTGCTCTCCTGTGGGGTTGATCGCGATTCAGCCCGGAGGACACCGCGCGGGTCAACTACAAGAATTTGTAGCTGACGGAAATAAAGAGCTGTCAGGCGTGCCGCCGCTATGGTGTTTCTGCATTGAACGGAGGGATTTCCGAAGGACGGCTGAGCAGCGCCACCCCGCGCCGACGACTTGCAAATTCCGAGCCTCGTTACTCCAAGAGGCGCTTGTTCGATTGGAGAAGATTCGGCGGCTTGCGATATCCGTTGGAACATCAAGGACGAGCCCAACCCCGACCAGCTCGAAGGAATTGACGCTCTGAAGCACGGTCGCTAGGGCAAGGTTGTAATCTTTGAGGCGATCAGCGAACATGACGGATGTGCGGATTGACACTTCGACGTGGGAGCGCGAGTACGGGAAGAAGCCAAGCGGGCGCCGCTATCGGCGCTTCCGGATCATATCGCCCAGTATTGCAGTCAAAGACTATTAATTAAGAACGGAGATCCCAATGACGTTCCCCAGGGCGTGCAGGGGGGCAATAGAAAGGGCGCGGCAACGCGGTTCGGCTCAAATCGTGCTGCTACCGTGAGGGACCCTGACGAGTTTGACGATCGAACGCATGTTTTCCCGAGGGCTGAGACGGAACAAGAGCTTGGGATCACGGTCATAATGGAAAAGTGGATCGTCTCCCAATCCGTCATCAATCCAGCCTTTGACTCTAACGAGAGAGAAAAGACTGGCTAGCAGCTAGGCGACATCTCGCTCTCGACACTCGATCTCGCCGATTGCAGCCGCGATCGCTCGTGAATAAGGGAAGCGACCAAGGCCCGGCAGTTGGTCTCCCCGGTCACAGCAACAGTCCAGCCCTATCACTACAAGGCGCTGCTCCTTCCGAGCCCACCAAATTCGGTAGTTGAGGCGACCGCGGCAGATTTGCAGAGTAAGGCCATCTGTCGATCACAGGGGCGAGGCCGGAGCAAGCTTTATGGCTGGCGTTCAATACTTCGTGTCGCGCCATAAAGGCCGGTGGAAGGTTGCGCTCAATTTTGAGTACTCCGGCCCCTACGCCACTGAGGAAGAGGCGACCGCGTCGCCGTCGACGCCGCGGCAGGGCACGTCGCTCAGGTTCTCGTTCAAAGGGAAACCACCAATTTAGAATCGAGTGGACATATGGCCACGACCCATACCCCCACCAGCCAGCTAATCGCTGACCACATGAGATCGGCGCCGACCTTTCCCGCCACGCCCGCCCCGCAACACCAAAGCGCGTGGCATCAGCAGGGCGGAATCTCACACCGAACACTTATCCACTTTCCGACCGCGCTTCTGAGGCCGGCCCTGTCGAGCGCTGCCGTGCCAGGTTCTGCAGCGGGCGTGCCCTTGGTCTGCGTGGGGAACAAGGCGTTCGTCGCAGGTCAACAAGATCGGCGGCGTCAGCGACGCCAGCATCTACAAATGGAAGGCCAAGTTCTTTCAGCGTCGAGCCTTGCAACGGAAGCGCGCGGTTTCGTCGCGCCTAGAGTAGAATATTAACATTGCAACCGTCTAGGTTGTGTGCGACCATAGGCTTGGGTCTCAGAAACCGAAGACAGCATCAGTGGCCATCAATGGGCCAGCGTGCTAACAGCCCCGTTCGGCGGGGACGGTGCGCCCGTGTCCAAGGGCACCCCAAAAGCACATTGGCCGGTCACGATTACGGTTTCTGAACCCCGGCAGCCAGTCCGCTACCGGCATCAGAGCTAAAAGCAAAATCCATGAACCATCAGCGAATCTCGCGCCGCGTCGTGGCGATCGCTCGCGTCTGTAGTCTCGAAGTTCTGCACGACAACGAAACATCTCAGCAGAGGGCCGACCGGTTGATGGCACCGCACAAGCGGGGCAACCGTTGTCCGTTGTCAAATGATTTGAGGCTGATTAGGCGGCTGGCGAAAGGAGCGTCGGGCTCCTCAGGGGCTAGAGTTTAAGCGGCCTGCACTCGATGCTGCAAGCGAAGGTTGCGTCTCATCGGCGCTATCCTGCTCGAGCGGCGCCCAAGTTGAGCACCCGCAAGCAAGAGTCGCACGGGCGCATGTCCGTCGTCACGACGATACCCAAGGAAAAGGCGAAGGGGTTTGTTCGCAGGCTCGCTGAAGCTCTTTCCGGCAATCATAGTCAACGGCCCCGGGTTTGCCGGAGGCCATTTGGTTTAAGTTATGCCGCCTTGGCTGGTTGTTCCAGCATGGCGTAGTAGCGTTGCTCGGCTTCGGCCGGCGGGATGTTTCCGATGGGCTCCAGGAGCCGCCGGTTGTTGAACCAGTCGACCCATTCGAGAGTGGCGAACTCGACGGCCTCGAAGCTGCGCCATGGCCCGCGCCGATGGATCACCTCGGCCTTGTAGAGACCGTTGATGGTTTCGGCAAGAGCGTTGTCATAGGAATCTCCGACGCTGCTGACAGACGGCTCGACGCCAGCCTCAGCCAGGCGCTCGGTGTACTTGATGGATACGTACGTTAAAGTGCTGGTCAAGAAAGCTGACGTTTCATCGAAATGACTTTGGCTACCCTACAGGACATGAATTGCCGGAGAGCTGCCTAGTCGAACTCCTTCGCCGCTGATGTTCACGAGTTTAAGTAGGCCTTGTTGACCAGACCGTCGCCGAAGACCGGGGCTGACCGCCTTTGTCCCCGAGAGAGTCGTGCGGCACTCAACCCTCCCACTCTAGAAGCGCGCGTATGCGTGCAGCGATCCGCCGCGCGTCGTTCGGCCTAAGATTGGGCTTCACGCTGTCGAGGATGCCTAACACTGCCCGAGCCTCCTCGGCATCAAATGTCGCGACTTGGCGATCTGCCAGGCTCAAAGACTGATCGGCCGCCCGGGCCTGATTGGCTGTAAGCACCTCAAGCGCTTGCGACCGTAGGGCCGTGATGTGCCGCTCGAATATATGCATCCTTTGGCCCCATGGTTGGGAGTTAGCGGCCACGTGGCTCGGCGCTCAATCTGAGAGAAGAAGAAGCGCTGTCCCTACCACGCGCGCCGCTAACTCCACCGCCAGCTTCGGGAGGGAAGAAGGCTGTCGGTAGGATACATCCACCGCAAAAAGCCGTGGCACAACTACCAGAACTGGTTGCCGCATCACAGTCACGGTCGCCTGGCAATGGGGGCGCGACTCGGCGCCGAGAAGGATGCAAGGCAACCTACTGGGATTGGTCGGCACACTAACCCACGGCCGAGGTCCACACTGAGGCTCTTTTTTCTTGCAGATGGGAGAGACCCGAGTGACCAGCCGCATACGAATTCAATGCATCAACAAGACTGACAGGCAGAACCCTCACGAGCGAATCAAAAACGTTGGCGGAGTAAACCCGGACGGGTCTAGGTGGAAGCAATCCGTCGATCACACGATCAAAGAAATCGAAAACGGTGTATGGGAGTTCTATGTCGAGGAAAAGCGCACGGCCGATGTGATTGTGGCCGTCCACAACGGGCACAAGTACATCAAGACGAAGGCCGACGGCATTCAACCGGACAATTTGCTTTCACTCCCTGAGTGCCCCTAATTGTCGCAAGGATAAAGTTCATTGGCGATCCGGCTGATCAGTAGTATAATTTTGATAGAGCGCCTCCCGAGAGTCACTTGAAAAGGTTGGACGTGTACGCTCCTATCTGCCAGCCTTCCGTTCTGAGGTCAGCCAGGCTGGGAGCGGATCGCTCGATGCGGTCTCCCCGGTAGGCAGACCGGACGCCCGGTCCAGATACCAATCAATCGCCTTGCGATCCCAACGCTGAGTGCCGGGGATAGCCTCCGGTACCAAGCCCTTCTTAATCCACGTGTTGAACGCGTCCTTGGAGCACCCGCAATAGGCGGCTGCGTTGGCCTTAGTGAGGCCCCGAGGTGCGATCTGATCGGCGCGTAGTATCCGCTCCGAACGTCTCAGCTCTGCGGGCGAAGGTCTGTCACGCTGATGATCACCGTCCATTTGGACCTATGGTAGAAGTTAGCGGCAACGTGACTCCGCGCCCGAGCTGGAATTAGAGGCGCTGTCCCTACCACGCCCCGCCAACTTCAACATGGCCAGCGTCAAGCGACTGAAGCTGACGGCGGAAAGTATCGTCCGGGAAAGCCCGTGGCGCAACTACCAGGACTGGTTGCCGCCAGACGCTTGGGCGATCAGTCTCAGCGACCGGAAGCAACGCGGGCACGGCTCGGCGCCAGGTCAGGATAAGAATCGGGCGTTGTCCCTACCGCGCCCGCGCTGCAATTGAGATTAGCGGTGACGTGACTCGGCGCTCTAGCCCCCTCGCGTACACCGGGGCACGCACTGTCCCTGCCACGCGCCGCTAAGCTCAATGGCTGAGTATTCGGGCTAGCTTTCCAAAAGCTGACAAAGATCCGCGCGGAAAATTTACAAACGAAAAGCGGCCCGCTTGGGCCGTTCAAAGCTCAATCTGTTGTGGGCAATCATGCAGCCACGCAAAGACGCTCGCTAGACTGTAAGGCCGTGCGACTTCATGGCCGTCAAGCTTAATGGGGTGATCTTCGATAAGATAGAATTGCCCGTCGGCTGTTCTGACCATCCGATCTCTTAGCTCAAACCACACGCCCGTCGGCCACCTTTTATAGGATACTCGCGTCGCGAAATGGACCGCTTCAGCAATGTCCCGCGCGCGCAAATGCCTTAAAGGCTTAGCCTTTGGTGCCATGATTTCCTCGTCGGCTCAAGAGCCGCGCGGATGCGACTCGGCGCCTTTATCGGCTGGGGGGCTTAGATAGAGGCGCTATCCCTGCGGCATCCGCACTGCCCCGTGAAGTTAGCCCCTCGGATCATAAAGGCTAACCCACACCCTGCTTTCCCATGAACCTTAATCCGCTGGGAGCTGAAGTGCGGTTTAGCGAGAAAGCCGCCGTGCGTGGCCTACCTAAATTGATAGGCCAGACTGAGCGACTTAACGCCGCTCAGCCTGCCAGTATTTCAGCCTCGGTCTTTTGCAGATCGATCAGGCCGCATTAAAAAGGCGTTCGGCCCGCTTACGATCAGTGGCAGCCGCATCACGACGGCGGGTCGGATTGGCGCTCAGCCAATCTATTGCCCGCTTACGGCCGATTGGCGTCACGATTTCAGACACTCCCGGCTCCCACGTCTCTTCGACCAAATAGACTCGCCCGCCCGCCCGCCCGACCAACGGATTCGTTCGGCCTAGAAGGTTCTTAGTGTTGTTTGAGAGTGTAGGGGCGACGGCGCGTGCGGGAGGCCCATCTATATTGGTCCCAAAGCCGTTGAGCTATGCTCTGGTGCGTGAAGACGCGTTCCCCGCTCTCGATCGAGCCGTTCTCATGTGCGATGCCCGCATTGTTGCGCGTTGGCGCCATGCCATAGTGGCCCATCAGCCCGGCGTAGCGCTGCGTCAGATCCTCCCGTGCGTCGGCGGCCAGATTGCGGAACGCTGCCGACAGGCTGTCGCTGCGATGCTCCCGCGGCACGCCGCCAAGCGCCCACAGCGCGTTCTGCAAGCCCGCCGTTGAGCGCCCGCCAGGCGTTGATGCGCCGCTCCAGCGTGCGGCGGATGTTCGGGTTCAGGTCATGATGCCGTCGGCGCAACTCGTCCAGCACGCCGATCACGCGGATGCCGGGCGCAGCCTTCAGGATCGGAACGATCTCGGCCTCCCAATACTGCGCGAGCGGATCGGACCGGCGCCGGCCCCTCGGCGTCTTCTTCTGCGCGCCTGGGTCTGTCCGACTTCACCGATGGCGGGCGACAATCGCCCTCGATTCCGCATTGCCTCGCCTTAATTGTTACCGGATCCTAAGCCGTTGCCTCACGTAAATTGCTCCCCTGGACCGGGAACGAGCGAGGGGCGGAGATGGGGTGGCTAAGCATGGCAACGCGGAAGGAACTGACGGCGGCGGCAGGCGTGCGCTATCGGCGGTCGGATCGCGCGAAGAAGGCGCGGATATTGGACGAGTTCGTCGACATCACCGGATTCCATCGGAAGCATGCGATGCGTCTACTTCGAAACCAGGAAGGCGTACATCCGGGCCGACGGGCGCGACGTCGGATATATAATGAAGCAGAACACACCGCACTCGTGCTGCTTTGGGAGGCGTCAGACCGCATCTGCGGGAAGCGACTGAAAGCATTAATGCCCGCGCTGATTGAGGCGATGGAACGGTACGGGCACCTCGACCTTGCCCCTGAGATTCGCACCAAACTTTTGGCGATGAGCGCTGCGACGATCGACCGCGCCTTGGTGCGGGTTCGAGAAAAATTGGGTCGCAAGCGCCGGCGGCACGCGGGGCATTCCCTGCGTCGCAGTATTCCAATACGGACTTCGGCAGATTGGAATGATCCGGCGCCGGGATTCGTCGAGGCCGACCTTGTAGCGCATAGCGGTCCATCTGCGCGCGGCAGCTTCATCCAGACCCTCGTGCTCACCGACATTGCTACCGGCTGGACAGAGTGCGCACCTCTGATCGTGCGCGAACAGACGCTGGTGAGCACGGTGCTGACGGAATTGCGCAAGCAATTGCCTTTTGCGCTGCTCGGCTTCGACACGGACAATGACACCGTGTTCATGAATGAGACGTTGAAGGCCTACTGCGAGGCGGCCAACATTGTCTTCACGCGTTGCCGTCCCTACCGGAAGAATGACCAGGCGTTCGTCGAGCAAAAGAACGGCGCCGTCGTGCGCAGGATGGTCGGCTATCGTAGGTTCGAAGGCCTGGAGGCGGCCAAGCTACTGGCGGAACTCTATCGGTCAGCGCGGCTGTTCGTAAACTTCTTCCAACCTTCGTTCAAACTGTTAGCCAAGCAGCGCGACGGTGCTCGTGTACGTAAGACATACAGCGCGCCGGCAACACCCCACCAGCGCCTGTCAGCGGACGCCCGCACGCCTGATGCGGTCCGCCACCATCTCCAGGAAATCTATACCGCTCTCGATCCGGTCACGTTGTTGCGCGACATCCGCGACGTGCAGGAGCGCCTCGCGGCGCTCGCGGATATCCAACCATCCGCCCATCCTGCTGCGGCATCACAATCGATTGATCGCTTCCTGGCAAGCCTGCGAACGGCCTGGAAGGACGGCGCCACGCGCCCGACGGATCGGCCAATCGTGAAGGCTAAAAGGGGCCGGCGTCGTCCCGATCCGCTTATCCGGGCAACGTCAGATTTGAGAAAATGGTTTGAAGCCGAGCCTTGGCGGACCGGCAGCGAACTGCTCTCGCGCCTGCAGGTGGAATATCCTGGAGACTATCCGAACAAGCTTCTTCGAACCCTTCAACGTCGGTTGAAATCCTGGCGCAGCGAGCAAGCGAATGCGCTGCTGTTTGCTTCAGAAAAAATGCCGCCAGGGCATGAGGTCACAACACCCCAATGACGTGCGAGGTGCCAGCGGAGGAGGCCGGGCGCTCCGAAACCCCGGCCATCTCCGCACCCGGCCTCCTCCTCAACTCAGGCCAGGAGCAAAATAAATGAGGCAACTGATCGCGCCCGGGAGCATCGATATGTGAGGCAATACGTCTTCCCACCCAGATCGTCGCGCTATACCGAGAGCCCGGCCCAACGAACTCAATGGTGATTGGCTCTCTGACCCGGCGATTGCGAATCTCCGCTTCCGCGATCAAGCCTCGGCAACACGCCGCGCTCACGAGAGTCGTTGGCCGTGTCTGTGATCCGCCGCCGCTTGGTCGATGCCCCTCACAATGACCGCCACGAACCTGCCTGTCTGCGATGATCGGTCGAGCCTCGACGCTTAGGTCGCTCTCAGTCCAGCTTCAAAGACGAGGACCGCGAGCACTCGGGGTGCCTGATCCAGTCCAGCCCCTTCGGTGTGACGCTAGCAGCTCCGCGGCAAGATCTGCCCTGTTGGCTAGGGCGCGGTCAGCCCGTGAAGTGGATGAACGCCGTGGTGCTGACGGCAATCGTGCAGACGGCCGCAGATATTGTGTACGAAGTCGGTGAAGGCATCGCCATCTGGACGATTCCATACGTGACGCCGTGCCGGCGTCGGTGGCGGGCTCGACGTAACCTCACGAATACCCTTCGTGACACGGATATCTTATACCGGACAGGGTGAACGCGCGGATGGAACAGTGTGTGATCGCGATTGATTGGCGCGACATTCAAGAGCGACGGCCGCAAAAGGTCACATTTTCTTTAAGAACCAAATGCAATCTGTCGCCTGATCGTCACGGCCGGATGTACGCCGTGGCATCACGGGGCCCCGGCTTTCATGCCGGGGTTTTTCGTTGTGTGCCGAGTATGAGCGACAGCTTGGAGGTGGAAGTCCTCTATCCAGCCTGATGGCGGCGAAGGATTAGCGAAGCGCAAGGGCGTCATCGTGAGGTGGGGTCTGAAGAAAGCGTGGAGCAAAGCCGCGGCCCGATGGACAAACACCGGATAACGAGGCCTACCCGGCCGGACGAGCGAGCAATTGATCGCGAAGTCCAAGGTCATCAAAGGTCGGGGTGGTAAATTCGGCGGGCGTGCGGTGAAGGCGGTCGGTCTTACCTCGGGAGGTCTGCGCTGTGTCTCGGCAACGAGACTGAGACCGTCGCAAGACGGCCTGACCGCAGCGCAGAAGTCAGCCGAGGGCGTAGTAGGCGGCAGCGCGCCGCTGAAGGCCTGAACGGTGGAAGTGGTCAGTAGAGCGGCGATCTCGTGCGAGCCATGCGGCAGAAGAATCAGGTCGAGCTGAACTTGAGCCCCGGAGCGGAGGGTGAAGCCCGAAGCGCCGGCGCCCGAGAGCCTGAAGCGCGTGCGGCGGAAGTCTGTCTCGAACGCCCGGCGGTCGCAGGACCGTCGATGGAAGACGTTGTCGAGAGTGAGAATCTGAAGGCAGCGTTGGCGCAAGTAAAGCGCAACAAGGGCGCGGCGGGCGTCGACGGGATGACCGTCGGCGAGCTGTCAGCCCACCTGAAGGAGCACTGGCCTGCGATCCGAGCCCAGTTGCTTGACGGCACCTACAAGCCACAGCCGGTGCGGCGGGTGGAGATACCGAAGGCGTCGGGCGGCCTGCGGCCGCTCGGCATTCCGACGGTGCTCGACCGCTTGATCCAGCAGGCGGTGATGCAGGTGCTGCAGGCGGATTGGGATAGGACGTTCGCCGAGACGAGCTTCGGCTTTCGGCCGGGGCGCTCGGCACATCGGGCGGTGGAACGGGCGCAGGCGTACATTGCGGCCGGCCACAGCATCGTGGTGGACATCGACCTGGAGAAGTTCTTTGACCGGGTCAACCACGACATCCTGATGGGACTGGTTGCCAAGCGGGTTGCTGACAAGCGCATCCTGAAGCTCATCCGCGCCTTCCTGAATGCGGGTGTGTTGGAAGGAGGGCTGGTCAGTCCGACGGAAGAGGGCACGCCGCAGGGCGGTCCGCTCTCGCCGCTGTTGTCGAACCTGATGCTGGATGTGCTGGACAAGGAACTGGAGAAGCGCGGCCACCGCTTCGTGCGTTACGCCGACGACTGCAACATCTACGTGCGCAGTCAGCGGGCGGGCGAACGGGTGCTGGCTGGCGTCGAGAGGTTCCTCGAAAAGCGCCTCAAGCTCAAGATCAACAAAGCGAAGAGCGCGGTTGCCAAACCGAGTGTTCGCAAGTTCCTGGGCTTCAGCTTCACCGGCGGGCAAGAACCGCGGCGGCGCATCGCGCCGCAGGCACTCGCCCGCTTCAAGGCGAAGGTTCGGGAGCTCACGCGACGCACGCGTGGTCGATGCCTCGTGCAGATCGCCAAAGAACTGTCGACCTACCTGATTGGGTGGCACGGCTACTTCGGCTTCTGTCAAACCCCGTCGGTGTTGCGCGTGCTTGACCAGTGGATCAGGCGACGGTTGCGCGCCGTTGCCTGGAAGCAATGGAAGTATGGACCCGCTCGCTTTGCCGAGTTGCGACGCCGCGGCGTCGGCCGGGATCTGGCGGCGCAAACCGCCGGCAGCCCACGTGGCCCTTGGCGGCTCGCGAACAGCCCCGCGCTCACCATTGCTCTGCCAAACGGCTTCTTTGCCTCACTCGGCTTGGCTTCCGTCGCGGCACGGCGACCCGCATAATCCGCTGAACCGCCGGATACGGACCCGTATGTCCGGTGGTGTGGGAGGGGCGGAGCCGCGAGGCTTCCCCCTATCCCGATTTCAGGGAGTTCGAAAGTCTGCCACTGCAAGACATTTTGGATTGGCCGTTGAAATCGAACTCGCCGATGCCAAACGCGCGCTACAAAAGAGCCGCGCTAATTAGTCGTCCGTGAAGAAGGACTAAGCCACTGATCGGGAATCTCGATTTGGGCTAAGGGGCATTTCCAGATTGCAAGGTTTTGATGCTTTGGGCGTCAGAACCTTGCGATTTGGTTTTCGTGGATTCCCTCGAAGCGGGAAGCATGATTCCTTGTCTGCATCGGAGGGAACGATGCGGCCGAAGAAGCACAAGACGACGGGATCGAACGATCTGTTCCGGGCTCGGCTCGACCAGATCATCAATATGAAGCACGAGCTGGTTCTGCTCGCCGGCAAGGTCGATTGGGACTGGATCGACGGCGAGATCGCGCCGCTCTACAGCGAGAACGGCAGGCCCGGGATCGAGACGCGCTTCATGATCGGTCTGCTGTTGCTCAAGCACATTTACGGGCTGTCCGATGAGGAGGTGTGCGAGCGCTGGGTCCATGACCCATACTTCCAGTTCTTCACCGGGGAAGAGTTCTTTCAGCACACGTTCCCGCACGAGCGCTCGGACCTGAGCCATTGGCGCAAGCGGCTTGGCGACAAGCTGGAGTTGCTGCTGGCCGAGAGCTTGCGGGTAGCGCACGAGGCCGGTGCATTACGCAGCCAGGACCTCAAGCGGGTTACGGTCGACACCACGGTGCAGCCGAAGGCCATCACCTTTCCGACCGATGCCAAGCTGCTGCATGCGGCCATCAAGGGGCTCAACCGCCTGGCGATCAGGCACGGCGTCAGGCTGCGGCAATCCTATGCTCGCATCGCCAAGGCCGCCGCGATGATGGCCGGCCGCTACGCCCATGCCAAACAGTTCAGGCGGCATCAGCGGCAGTTGCGTATCCTGCGTAGCCGGCTGGGCCGGATCATCCGCGACATCCGCCGCAAGATCGAAGGCCAGCCAGCACTGGAGCAGGCGTTCGCCCTCCCGCTCGGCCGGGCCACGCAGATCCGCTCGCAGCAGCAGCGCCAGCGCGGCTGGAAGCTCTATTCCTTCCATGCCCCGGAAGTGGAGTGCATCGGCAAGGGCAAGGCCAGCGCGCCTTACGAGTTCGGCGTGAAGGCCTCCATCGTCACCAACAACCGCCGGGCTCCCGGTGGCCTGTTCGTGCTGCACGCCAGCGCACTGCCCGACAACCCCTACGACGGTCACACCTTGCGGGACGTCATTGACCGCACCGAGACACTCACCGGCTGTCCGATCGAGCGGGCCTATGTCGACAAGGGATACCGCGGCCACGACGCACAAAATCCCCGTCGCGTCTTCATCTCCGGCCAGAAGCGCGGCGTTTTCGGTGTCATCAAGCGCGAGCTGCGCCGCCGCTCCGCCATCGAGCCCATCATCGGACACCTGAAGGCGGAAGGCCACCTCGGGCGCTGCTACCTCAAAGGCCGCGCCGGCGATGCCGCCAACGTCGTCCTCTCAGCCGTCGGACACAACTTCCGCCGCATCCTCGCCTGGCTGAGATATCTCTTGTGCCTGTTCCTGGCCCAGCTATGGCGCACGCTCGCCCGGCCAGCCTCGATCAATCCGGCTTCTTAACGGACGACTAATTATGACGAGTTCGCTCCGGCCATCACCCAGAAGAATGCAGCCAATCGCCGGCTTGCGCGCCAGACCCGTTCGCGAAAGCTGCTCACGTAAGCCGAATCCATGGGATAATTCGCGCAAGCGGCCAGGCCGCGTCTTGACGTGGCTGCGATGCGCGCTCCTCTATGCTTAGAGCGCCGAGGCTGCGCGCAGCCAATTGCAACCGACATCCCCGAGGAACGTCACACCATGACCACCGCCACTGAAATCGCCGACGAGATCGCCAAGGCGTACAATCTGCCAAAGGCGCAAGCCAAGGCCATCGTGGACGGTGTCTTCAAGTCTATCGCCGATGCAGCAGCGAGCGACGCTGAAACCAATGTGCCGGGCTTTGGCAAGTTCAAGGTGAAGCACACCCCGGAACGCGAAGGCCGCAATCCCTCGACTGGCGCGACGATCAAGATCGCGGCGGCGAAGAAGCTGACGTTCGCCCCGGCCAAGGCCCTCAAGGATGTGCTGAACGGCTAAAGGCAGGAGCGCAGGCCGGCCCCCTTGTCCGAGGGTTCTCGATGCGAGACGGGCCGTGCCTTGACGTTGAAGGCGAGCGTGCGGATCGGACCGGTCAACTCGTTGTTGCCGGTCTTCCGGAAGATGCTGATGGTCGCCACGGTGTCCTCCATGATCTCTGTTTCCGAGCTCGCACCATCGGCGCTAAAGCCGCGGTTAGCGCAGGCTCGATGATGAAGGCTTGGTGCCAGTCTGGATGCCTGGAGCGGCCCCACCGTCCTACCGATATCAGCCGCGCGTCAAGCGGTGTTTGGCTGGTCCGCCTGCGGCCATTCCGGTGAGTCGGACGAAGGCCGTGATGCTGACGGCAATGGCCCCGACGACCGAGAAAATCGTCTGCGAGGCGGGTGAAGGTATCGCTATCTGGGCGATTCCACGAGGCCCACCGCGATGCCGCCGTGCAGCGCTTAGTGGCGTCCGGGTCAGGGGATGATTGGAGCGATCTCGTCATCCTGTATAGCTATCAGCTCATCGGGCCCAAGCCGAGCCTTTGCAACTGTTCCTCTTCGATCGGGCAGTTTAGGGTTGCAGCCTTGGCGCCGCAGTCTTTCATGGTCAACTTCCCGGCTGCCAACGGATCGGTGGCCGCAACCGCGCAAGTTACGTGCCTGAATTCCTCTTCGTCGTCGTCGCTGCCTTCCTTGAAGATGGCGACCGTCGGATTGAGAGAGACTAGTCGCCGTCAGTCACGATAGGCGCTGCACAGGTGTGTCTGGTTCAAGCTCTTTTGTTCGAGACTGGACACCGAAGCGCAAGCCTCACCTCCTCGCGGTCCGGAGCGCGTGTTTGCGCCTGTTTTCAAGCAAGCGTTGCCCATCTTTGATGGCACGTCGCTTGCTGGAACACGGTGACCGATCCGCCCGACCGTGGCGGTCTCTCCGTCGTCGGCCCAGGGATTTAGATGAGACTTGCTCGACTGATCAGAATAAGTGCAATTGCCGCGACAACGTGGAGTTGGGGGCGGCCCGAACTTTGCCGGGCGCAACGCCGGAGTCGTTGCCGTCATCCAAATTGGCTGACGCTCAAGACGATCGGATCGACCTACCATTCGGCTCAATTAGTCCCGAGCAGGCCCGAACCAGTGTGGCTGGCTGGAGCTGTCATGCGGCATGCGGAGGATCCTGCAGGGGCAATCTCGGCATCGCCCAAGAGGCAAACGAGGTTTGGCGCCCTGCGAAAGTGGCGGCTGCGGAGAAAGGAGCGAAGGGAGGTCGCGCGAAAGCTTCGTGGCTCGGAGCGAATTCGCCGAGACCACCTCCGCTTCCAACACGTCTGTGGGGAGCGCATCATTCTCTCGACGAATGCTCGCGCCCGTCGGCGCCGCCGCGCGCACAATGTTCGCACCGACAGCGACATCCTTACGTCGTCGCCGAACGAACAGAACTGCCATCGCACCTTTGCCTTAACGCAAAATCCTAAGGAGCACGAAAGATGAGTACGCCGACCTATTCCGAGGCCCTGGAATTCGCGATCGACCGCTCGTACGACATCAACATTGACATGTTAAGGTCGCGCAATTTGCACCTCGACACGTTTAACGATTACCTGGTCGGCACATATCCCCCCCTTAAGGCCATGGGGGAGATCAATCCAGACATATTGTTGGATCGCATTGCGCCGTCGATTGACCTCTATTTCCACATCCCCTTCTGTCATCAGAACTGCACCTTTTGCCACTTCGGCAAGGAGATCAATCCTCCTCCCCGACGAGTCGAACGCTACTTGGCGGCCCTGGATAAGGAGATGAGTTGGTCAGACGCGGCGCTGGCCGGCAGCGCAATTGAGACAGCCTTCATTGGAGGCGGCACTCCCTCATTCTTGACGAACAATCAGCTCAAAGCATTGTTCGGTATGATTGGGAAGCGCTTTGACTTGTCCAATTCGGAGGTGAGTTTCGAGTTACATCCGTCTCTTGCCAAGCAGGCAGACGCTGCCGATCGCATATCTACTCTCCTTAAAGGCGGCGTAAACCGCTTCGTGCTGGGTGTTCAGACTCTAGATCGAGATATTTTGCGGATACTCAACCGCGGGCATGGTGTGGACGAGGTGATGCAAACCGTAAAGTTGCTGAAGGGGATGGGTGTCGAGAACCTGTCGCTCGACCTGATGTACGGATTGCCGCAGCAGACGCTCCGGAGCTGGTACGGCTCTCTGATCGGCCTCCTCGATATGGAAGTTGAAAAGTTCAATATATTTCCATTGATGTTCAAATCGACCGACCCCATAGCTCGTCACTTGGCGCGCGGACGATATCAATTCGCCGGGGCGAAGGAGCGCGTCATGATGCATTTTATGGCCGAGCATATGCTCACGAGTCTCGGCTACCGCCATGGACCGATTTTCTATTGGACTAAGATGTCGCAACCGCACTCCTTTCAACAAGCCCGAAAATACGATTCCTGGAACGATAATAATCTGGTCCCGTTTGGGGTCAGCGGATTTGGTTTCATGAGCGAGTGTCAGTTCTACAACGAAGTGGATTTGGATCGCTACTTGTCCAGGGTCGAAGCGGGCGAGAAACCGGTGTGGAAAGGCGTCGTCCTATCGCAGGATGATCTCATGCGCAGGACGTTAATGTTCGCCCTGCGAAGCAGCGGCGTGTTGCTCTCCCGCTTCGAACGGGAATTTGGCGTATCCCTTGAAGTATACTTTGCTCGCGAGCTAAGGGCCTTGAAGGAGGCAGGACTCATCTGCATTTCGAAGGATGGCGTCCTTTCGTTAACTGATGCCGGCACTATCAATTCGGGTGCAGTGTCACTGCTGTTCTTCTCGAATAATGTGCTTGAGCAGGTCGCATACAATGACGGTCGGATAGCAGACAAACGAACGGATCTTATCGAAAAACATGATTACTCGCCGGCGGCGAGATACGGCTCAAGTGTTCAGATGAAAGAGGTCTTTCAATGACATCGGTGGTGCGCCCGACTGCGGTCGATAGTGGTTCGCCAGTCGCCCCTGAACGGTCGCCCAACCGTTCGGAGGACATTTTTTCTCATCTAACTGATAGCATTGATCGAAGTGAACGAAAGCGTCCGCTTGGACCAGTGAGCAACTTTACCGTCGAACAACTGCCGCATTGTGTTGCGGAGATCCAACGTAGTGAACGACCAAATGGAGCGATAAAGGCGTTCGGGCGTAGCGTCAACGCAATGATTGGTGAGGCAGACTACAGCGGGCTGCTGTTGAGGCTGCCGCAGTGCGATTTCGAAATAGCCAAAACAGACATCCAGTATCTCGTCAATTGCACTTATCAGATGTCGGCCTTTGCCGGCCTCGATCCTTCTGACGCCGAATTGACCGTGGGAGCGGAATTAAGCCGCCTGGCGAGCTTGACGTGCCAGCGTCAGCCTAGCGTTGGTGTCCTCTCCTACGAAGACATGATCCTTACGAATCCGGTACAGAGCGACCCCCGCCTGTATTGCCTTGGCGCAGTTGGCGTCGAGGAGCGTGATTTTTGCGCCGGCCATCAACTGATCGAGAGCGAATTGCAGTCAGCAATGGATGCGCTGCTCGACTTGCGAGACTTAGGTGGCGCGGATGCTTCTCGATGTCTTACGCAATGCGTGGCGCGGCTTGAGTCCGCACAAGATGTTTTGACGCGTTTCGAGGACCATATGTCGCCAGAACTGTTCAGCCAGTTTCGCGCGTTCTACGGAAAAAATCCTTATAGGAATACGCTTGGTCCAAGCGGCCGTTTCTCGGCTCGCGTTGTCGCGGTCTCGGTTTTGCTGGTCGGCGAAGAGCTATTTCGTCAAAAACCTCAATTTTATTGGGATCTATATCGGCTGTCCGAATACTATCCGCAGACGAGCATTGGCAAGGTGTTCTGTTGGCTGTCGCCAGACAACAGGGATGCATGGCTCAAGCCAGCCTGGCTCGAAGGGAAAGCGGACTTTCCAAGGTCTGCAACCATTTCGCCCGTGGTCGAGCGCGGCGGCCGTGAAATCGAGAGACTACACGAGGCCTGTGTTTGCGCGCTGGACCGATTTACCCGGATGCATCGTCGTGCGGCCCTGAAGCACACGGTTGAGCCAGGTCGACCACTTGTCGGAGTTGAGGCGTCGGAGAGTATTGAGGTCGTGCTTTGCCAGCGGCTATTGACACTGCCTCCGTAGGCCGAGGATTAGTATCTGCTCGGAAGAACCCGGGATCGTGTCGGAGCACCGGCGTCCGATGCCAAAGGATAAAGTATCATAGATGTCTAAGGACGAAGTGATCTTTCGTCGGTTCGCGCCAGCGGACACCGATAATGTCTGGCATCTGCATACAACCGCGTCGCAGGATGTTGGTGTATGTAGTCCGGAAGGGACATGGGGCGATGATCTACGGAATATCGGGGAGGTCTACATCAAGTCAGGCGGCGACTTCATGGTTGCGCATATCGGTTCCGATTTCGCTGCCATGGGTGGCTTGAAACCGCTTGACAATGACGTCGTAGAATTGAAGCGCATGCGGGTCCATCCCTCCTTTCAACGACGGGGGCTTGGAAGACGGATTCTTCGTGAGTTGGAATCGCGAGCCGTTGCGCTGGAATTCAAGCAGATCGTGCTCGACACGACAACGATCCAGGTAGGGGCTCAAAGACTCTATGAGAGCACTGGCTATGTTCGCCGCAGAGAAGGGATACTGGACGGATATGCGGTGATCTTTTACGAGAAGCGGCTCACCGGTCGGGACGAGTTCTCTATGCCAGGTAAGTAAGGCTGGCAGGCGCGCCGGCCCCCAGTGCTATCGACGGCTTCCTAGCGCAATACTATCATTCGGCCCTTTAATTTGCAGTTCAATGTCAAGCAATCCTTCTGGATTCGCCTGCGGCACGACGGTAGCGCTCGCGCCGTTGGCCGGGGTTGTGGAGATGGTGCGAGCGCAGCTGATACATGATCGTCGGCCAAGCATTGCACGCGCCCTGGACCTGCGGATGCCATCGCTGAGATCATGGTCCTTTCCGAGGTCGCGCAGCACCTCATGATGAGGTCCGGGGCGGACGCCTCAACGTCTGCAGCGGAGTACGGTCGAGCCGCCACCAGCCGAATGAATGAACGAGGTCGTCACAAGCACCGTCCCAGCGGGACATCGCTAGTTCGGCGGACCGTACCAGGAGCTGACAAACCGGGTCAGGCTTCCTTCGCCTGACCCCAGTCGAACGATGTGCCATTGACCCAGATGCAGTGAAGAACTATGGCGATCTTCCGCGCAATGGCGACCTTTGCCTTCCTCATGCCGATCCGCTTTGCGAGCTTCATGCCCCAGGCGTTGAGGGAGGACCATTTCTTCGTTCGATAAAGCAGGACGGCCGCGGCTTCAAACAAGTAGGTTCGGGGAAGCCGGCCACCCCATCGAGAGATCTTGCCAATGGTTGCGCCGGGCTGACTGCGCCGCGGTGTAAGGTCCAGATAAGCGCCGACGGCTGATGCCGATCGAAGGTGGGATGGGTCATCAATCGTATGTCGGATCTTTAAGGCCGTCACCACGCCGACACCAGGAACCGTCATCAGGCGGCGTGCGGTCTCGTCCAGTTTTGCCAGTCCGCGGACTTCGTCGTCGATCTTGTGGATCAACAGCAGCGGGGATATCACGCCGAGCAGTGGATGATCGCCACTCAAGATCTCGCGACCTGATACGCCAGCATCATCTGTAACCTGGAAAGGCACCGGATCGTCACCCTGCTGCCGGATCCAAGCCCGGCTCGCCCTCATCCCACGATCGCGATCGCGGCGGGGGATATGGCGAAGCTGCGGCAAAGGCCCTGCCGCACGCGGTTCAGGTCGCAGATCGTTGATGGAGAACGCCAGTCGAGCCTTCCTCGATGCCGTCCACAAATCGATGCGCCAGATCCGCAGCGCAATCGGGGTCACCGTCTCCGAACACCATAGGCAATTACCGCGGCAAAAAGAGAGCCTCGGATTTGTGAGGCTTGCCCTGATATTATTCAGGAATTGCGATTCTTACGGTAGCTGACTTCCCGCCTACGACTGCAGCCTCGAGGTCGTCACGATTGTGCGAGCCTCAACAAAAACACGCATGCTGCCGGGAGGAGTTGGCTGGAACGACATCCTCCACGAGGCGATCGCACGCGTTCTCGACGGCTCGCGCCCCTGGCCGCCAGACGTACCCATTCTTGCGTTTCTGTCGGGTGTCATGCGCAGTATCTGCAACGACCATTGGCGGCGTGCGCGGCTCGAGCAAAGGCTGCTTGTGAGCCGAGATGATCCGGACCAGAGAAGCTGGCCCGGTGACGAGGCCGATGAGGAGCCCGATCCGGAGCGGATCCTGGCCGCCGCCCAGAAGTTGGCCAACGTCTATCGGCTGTTCGAAGCCGATCCCCGGGCGCTGAAGATCATTGCGGGCATGGCCGATGGCCTGACGGCCAGAGAAATCTGCAAGGTCCATGATATGTCCGAGCTCGACTACGACACGACGCGACGGCGGATGCGGCGCACCCTGCTGCGCCATCAACAAAACTGGAGTAAGTGACACGCTAGCACCCCAGTCTCGATCTGGCCCGCCTGCTCGGAGCGCTGAGCGAGGAAATCCTCGCCGCGAGCGATGAGGAGGTACGGCAGACCTCCGCTCTGCAAGGATGGACAATTACCAACACCGCCCTCGACGTCGGAGAGGTGATCAAGGCCGCGCGCGGGGACGAGAGTGGGGGCCTTGCTCGAAATTGTGATCTGAACGAAGATCCGAGCAAACCCGGTGCAAGGCTGCGGCCGACGCGTCGGGGCCGCAGCTCAAATCGCACAATCAGCCGCATTGAGCGAGCCGCAGGCTTCTAGCCGTTAGTGTTTGCGGCAGCGCTTACGCGCCGCCAAACCTCCAGACCGGGATGCCGAGCTTCTTCGCCTTGTCGGCCAGATTGTCCTGGATACCGGTACCGGGGAAGTGAATCACGCCGATGGGTAGCGTCTCCAGCATCGCATCGTTGCGCTTGAACGGCGCGGCCTTGGCATGCTTCGTCCAGTCGGGCTTGAAGGCGATCTGCGGAACCTTGCGATTGCCGGCCCACTTGGCGGCGATCAACTCGGCGCCCTTGGGGGATCCGCCGTGCAGCAACACCATGTCCGCATGCTTGGCGTGCACCTGGTCCAGCTTGGCCCAGATCAACCGGTGATCGTTGAAGTCGAGACCACCGGTCAGCGCGACTTTCGGTCCGGGCGGCATGAGCACCTGATTGTCGGCGCGCTTCTTCGCGACCAGGAAGTCGCGGCTGTCGATCATCGCGGAGGTCAGATTGCGGTGGTTGACCCTCGACCCGTTGCGCGGCCGCCAGACGGAATGGGTGTGGCGTTCGAACTCGTCGGCGGCCTGGTCGCGCATCAGCTCGAAGGCGTTGCGTCGCTCGATCAGTGTTTGACCTTCCGCCGTCAGGCGCTCCAATTCGACGGATTTCACCTCGCTGCCGTCCTGTTCGCGCTGGGAGCGCTGCTGGGCCAGTTCATTGCCGTCGAGCTCTCGTTCGATCCTGTCGCTGGCGCGGTGGAAGACGTTCACCGTCGACCAGAGCAGGTCCTCGAGGTCGGGCTCAAGACGGGTATCGGACAGCTCCACCACGAGGGCATCGAAGATGTCGACGATGCTGCCGGCGAGGACTCGCGCTTCAGGGAGCCGCCGGGGATCGGGCTCATCGTGGAAGGGACGGTAGCCAAAGAGCTGGAGTTCCTGGAGCACTTGGTCGGTTGGGGATGAGCTTTGGTGCGGCTCGAGATCGTCGTCGTGGTCGGTGGTCATTGCGGCTTTCCCTGGTCGGATCGACCGCGCCCATCGCGGCCTCACATGAGAGTTGTTTGGTCAAGGCAAGAATGAGCGGTGGTGAACTCGAGATTATTGTGGAGTACAAATCGGACGCTTGGTGCCGGTGTAGGAGCCATCTTCGCCGTGATTGAACGTACCGATCTGAGCCATTTTCGTTTCTCCTGACTGTTCCTCGAAGCCACCCGATGCGGTCTCGATGGCGGTCGAGAGGCGATGGACGGCCGGCTTGCACCCGGAGGGCCGCAGCACAGCGGAGGACGGCGATAGCCGAGCTTCTTGTCTCGCGAGGAAGGCGTGGCACACGCCGGGGAAGAAGGTCGGCGAAGCCGTTGCTGGCATAGGCCGGACAGCGCCAGACCAGCCAAGAGAGAGGCCGCACGGTGGCTTCGTCGGCAAGTCTGCCGAGAACGACGCTGGCATTGGGCGCACCTCGATATCGTCGGCGCTGCCCCTTACCGGCCTGCTTCCCGCTCTCGAACCCAAGGTCTGAGCCGATCTGCTGATCCGCGCCAATGCACGTATCAACCTCACATCCGGTCGCCGCGCATGCGGCCGCACCAAAATCCCGCCTACGGCGGCAAAGGCTCAAGAGGACGAGACCATTCTTCGTGACGGCGTGCGAGCCAAGCCGCGATCCGGTCGTCCACCCTGGTTCCGGGCGAGCTGATTAGGCCCGGACCGAACTGGGAAGCGATGTTGTCATGGCCGAACGATGGCGCCTTCGATCACAACTCCGGCGCTAACGTATTTCCACAGAGCCACGATGAGCTTGCGCGCCAATGCCGTGATCATGACTTTCTTGAAGCGGCCGCCATTCTGGGCGACACGCTCGTTGAACCATCGGCTGAGCGCCGAGCCGGGCTGATGACGCAACCAAAGCCAAGCCATCTCCAGCAGTGTGGAGCGCAGGCGCGTGTTTCCGGACTTTCCGATTCCTTGATCCCGGTCGAACTGGCGCTTCATATGCTGCGGGAGATCTCGTCCATCACCGGTTCGCACAGCCTCGAACCGCTCGCGCCGACCACGCCGGAGTGGATCGTAATCGGTGACGCCCTGCGAGAAGAGAAGGCCCTTGATTCGGTTGCTATGCTGGATTCGCTCCTGCATCAGCACCATGCGTTCGCGTGTTATGCGGCGACGGTCCTCGTCGTCGGGCGAGGGCACACGCAGCATCGAGCAAACACGCGGCTCGCCTCGCTCAAAGGCCAGCAAGGCTCGGATGAGGGTCTCTCCATCCAGCCGGTCTGTCTTGATCCGGCGACGACGCCGCGAAACTGCGATCGAGGCGGCGTCAACAATATGGCTCTCGTGCCCTTGGGCCTGCAGAACCCGATGGACCCAAAAGCCGTCGAGTCCAGCTTCTTGAATGACGATGATGGGATAGGATTGGTCGGTTCTGTCCAATGCCTTCTGCTTCAGTCGGGCGAGACGTTCCAAAAGCCCCGCAATGTCACCACCCATCACTGTGTGACGTGACAGCTTCTCCCCCGTTCCCGGCACCAGCGATGTGACGAGCCAAGTCTTCCGGCTCAATTCGACAGAGACGAAGATTGCGTTCAGTACTTTGTTCGTCGTCTTGTTAGCATCTCCATTTAATTTCATCTGATCGCTCCCTTTTCGACGATTGGCAATGCCGATCGTATCGAAACGGACCGCCGTCGCCACTCATAGGATCTTCATGGCGACGAAAGCGGCGGGCGGAACGGACTTGCACCCGCAGCGCAGCGGAGGGCCGGAGCGTTAGCGGAGGAACGAAGGGGGCCGACTATTTTGCCTCGCGATGTAAAGGCGGCTCTGCCGCCGACGGAAAATAGTCGGTCCACGAGGTTGCCGGTCCGGGCCGCTTGCCGCCCGATCGCCCTCTCGGAAGGCCGTGGGGCGGTCCTCTCCGGCGCCGAGGGGAAGCAGGACCACCGGCCTCGCGATAACGAAGCGGCTGCGTCGCACCTCATCCCCGTTCCGGCTATGCCGCCAGCTCGATAAAGCGCGCGACGTCCTGCGCCGCGATCTGCACGCGGCTCGCGGCCCGAAGGGCGTCAAATCCGAGCAGACGAAGATCCTCGTTGAAGTCGCCAAGCCGTGGCGAGATCACGATCGCCTCGATCCCGGCCTCCTGCGCCCGATCGATCAAGGTCGCCATGGCGCCGTCACCGGCAGGATCGTCATCGCGGGCGATGTAGAGCCGGCGGAGCGTGTCCGGGAGAAGGATGGCTGAGAGATGCGCCGCCGATAGGGCCGCGACCATCGGCATGGTCGGCAGCACGCTGCGGAGCGACAGCATCGTCTCGATGCCCTCGCCGGCCGCCATGACCTCACCCGCTAGGCCAAATCGAACGGCGTGACCAAGCAGGTCGCCCATCGCCCGTTTCGGCGTGTCGATCAGCGCCTTGCCGAGCGTCGTCTCGCTGAAGCCTCCGGGGTCAAGCCAGGTGCGATGCGCGCCGGTCAGGTGGCCGCGGAGATCGGTGACGGCGGCGATCATCGCCGGCCAGGTCTCGGTCGCGCTGTGGTCGTCGGGCCTGTAGTAGCAACGTGGGTGAAAGCGCAGACTTCCGGTTTCGTGCAAAGCCGTAATGCCGCGATTGCGGAGATACGCTTCTACGAGTGTGCCTGCGATCGACTGAGACACGCCGAAGAGCCGCCGCGCCGCCTCTGGCGATCCGAGGGGCGCGGGCGACGTTCTCGACCGGAGGCGATTTGGCGCAGGCTCCGGTTCTGGACGCGGCAGGCTCAGAAAGCGTCGTGCCTCATTGGCGACGTCGCGAAAGTTCGTGAAACAGCAGCTCTCGCGGATCACGTCGAGGAGATCGCCATGCTCGGCCGAGGCAGCATCTCGCCAATGCCCAGCGGCGCCGGGTCCGGATTCCGGTCCGCTGAGCCGGACGAACATCGACCGGCCGGGCGTATTGCGGACGTCGCCCACCGTCCAATATCGGCCCTGGCGCCGCCCGTTGGACAGGTAATGGCGGCACACGGCCTCGGCGTCACGCGCAAGACGGCGGGCCAGTTCGGAGGCGTTGTCGCGGGCCATCAGGCGGCCTCCCGCTCGCCGATGCGCACGATCGGATAGTGGTCGAGCACCTTTGCCAACACGGCGGCGCCGGTCGCATCTGATGGCACGAACATGCGCAGCTTCCACGAGATGATTTCGCTGAAGAGGCCGTATGCGCGCAACCGGTCACGCATCACATCTGTAAAGCCGGACAGTTCGAAGCGATGGGCGCCCATCACGCGGACACGACGGAGCTGCAGATCCTCGGCGAGCTCAAGGACGGTGCGCCCCTCCATCAGCGCCGAGAAGGCTTCGTTCGGGGTCAAGCTGCAGGTCGCGGTCATGCAAGCGCTCGCGGCCCAAGCTGGCGAGACCCTGCGACCGATGATGCGCTCGCCAGCATCGGTCTGGAGCCGATAGACGCGCGTCGACTCGTTCGGCAACCGCTTCCAGATCGGCAGCAGCAGACCTGCGACGATGTGGAGCGTGCTCTCAGCGAACTCGGGAACGTCGACGACTTCGCCGTTCCATGCCGCGGCGAATGTCTCGCGATCCGTAGGCTGCCAGTGGCTCTCGTCCATCATCTTCATCGAAGCATGATGGTGCTCCATCGGACGAATCAGCCGCACCCGACTTTCGATCTCGCCGTCATCGAGCATGAAGCTCGGCGCCGGAATCTGCACCGCGGCGCGACCCGAGCGCTCGTTGACCAGCAGCACCGCCCGAGCATCGGCGAGATAATCGAGCGCTTGATCCAGCGTCATGGGACGGTTGCGCCGGCGTTCGGTGATCGTGAGCAGCCGGGTTTCCGCGCCGGTCGCAGGGTGCGTGTAGATCGGATGCCGACCGGTGACGACGAAGCTGTCGGCCTGTAGCGTCTCCAGGCCAATGTCGTAGACGCCGCTAGCAATGGCGCCTTCGACCTTGGCGTTCAGCAATTGCTCGAAGGCCGTGAACAGCAAAGCTTGCAGGCCTATCGTGAGCGCGAGCAGCCGGTTCAGGAACGTCGTGATCGGCGGTAGCTCGTCCTTGATGCCGTTTTCGTCGACGAGCTTCAGGCCCGTGGCGTCCTCGAACATCTCGAGCGAGCAGCCTTCGACCTTGCCGCGCACGAGCAGCAGGTAGAGCTGGCGCAGCGCATCGCGGGCGTAGTGGCTCTCGAGATTGTCCTCAGGCCGAAACAGGCCTTGGCCGCCGGTCTGGCGCTGGCCGCGCGTGATGGCACCCAGCGTGTCGAGCCGGCGCGCGATGGTCGAGAGGAAGCGCTTTTCCGCCTTCACGTCGGTCGCAATGGGGCGGAATAGAGGCGGCTGCGCCTGGTTGGTGCGGTTCGTTCGGCCGAGACCCTGGATCGCGGCATCGGCCTTCCAGCCCGGCTCGAGCAAATAATGGACCCGAAGCCGGCGATTCCGCGCCGAGAGTTCGGCATGGTAGCTGCGGCCTGTGCCGCCAGCCTCCGAGAAGACACGCACGCGCTTCAGGTCATCCATGAAGGCGGCGGTCTCTGCGAGATTGGCGGAAGCTGCACGGTTCTCGACGGTAAGGCGGTCACATCTGCGCACCACGCGCCGCGAACGGCCGGTCACTTCCGCCACGAGGTCCGTGCCGAAGCGCTGCACGATCTGGTCGAGCGCGCCGGGAACAGGCGGAAGCGACGCGAGCCGCTCGATCAGCTCATTGCGGCGGGCGACGGCCTCGCGGCTCTCGACCGGCTGGCCGTCGCGGAAGACGGGCCGCGACGAGAGATTGCCCTCGGTGTCGGTGAAGGGCTCATAGGCCTGCACCGGGAAGGAATGGGCGAGGTAATCCAGCACGTATTCGCGGGGCGTGATGTCCACGCGCACGTCGTTCCATTCCTCAGGTGGAATCTCGGCGAGCCGACGCTCCATCAGCGCCTCGCCGGTCGATACGATCTGGATCACCGCGGCATGGCCCTCGGCCAAGTCCCGCTCGATGGAGCGGACCAGGGTCGGCGTCTTCATGCTGGTGAGCAGATGACCGAAGAATCGCTGCTTGGCCGATTCGAAGGCCGAGCGCGCGGCCGACTTCGCCTGGCGGTTGAGCGTGCCGTTCTCACCGGTAATGTTGGCGGCCTCCATTGCCGCGTCGAGGTGATTGTGGATGACGCTGAAGGCAGCGGCGTAGGCATCATAGATCCGGCGCTGCTCGTCGGAGAGCTGGTGCTCGACCAGTTCATACTCGACGCCGTCGTAGGAAAGCGAGCGGGCGGTGTAGAGACCGAGCGAACGAAGATCGCGAGAGAGCACCTCCATCGCAGCGACCCCGCCCTCCTCGATCGCCTCGACGAACTCGGCGCGGGTGGCGAACGGAAAATCCTCGCCGCCCCACAGCCCGAGGCGCTGGGCGTAGGCGAGATTGTGGACGGTGGTGGCGCCGGTCGCCGAGACATAGACGACGCGGGCATTGGGCAGCGCATGCTGAAGACGCAAGCCTGCACGCCCCTGCTGCGAGGGCGCGACATCGCCCCGCTCGCCCTTGCCGCCACCGGCATTCTGCATGGCATGGCTCTCGTCGAAAATGATGACGCCGTCGAAGTCGGAGCCCAACCATTGAACAATCTGCCGGACGCGCGAAAGCTTCTCGCCGCGGTCGTCGGACCGCAGCGTAGGTTAAAAATAGGACGCCCTCGGCCAACCGGATGTCGTACCCTTGAGGGAAGCGCGAGAGCGGCGTGACCAACAGACGCTCCATGCCGAGCGCCGACCAGTCGCGCTGCGCGTCCTCGAGCAGCTTGTCGGACTTAGAGATCCAGACCGCCTTGCACCGGCCCTGGAGCCAGTTGTCGAGAATGATGCCGGCGGACTGGCGACCCTTGCCGGCGCCGGTCCCGTCACCGAGCATGAAGCCGCGACGGAAGCGGACGGCGTTCGGTGCGTCGTCGCGGGCGGCCGCGACGAGGTCGAAGGTCTCGTCTACCGTCCAGGCGCCAGCGAGATAGTTACCATGCGCCTCGCCAGCATAGATGACCGTCTCAAGCTGGGCGTCGGACAGAATGCCATCGCTGACGAGGTTTGCCGGCAGCCGTGGCCGATAGCTCGGCTTCGGCGGCGCGACCGAGGCCATCGCGGCCGACTGCACCAGCTTGGTCGGATGCGCCTGCGCACCGTGGATCCGGATCGATTGGAGCCGGTATTCTTCGTAGATGGCGTCGCTGAGGCGCGCGCCCTCGGGCGGCGCCCAATCTGTCGCCTCATAAGCGAGGTCGACGGCTTCGGGATCGGCGACCGACGCCTTAACCGGCTGTGCAGCGGCGCTCGCGAGATAGCCGCGCACGGTGCGACGCGCCGGCGAGGCTGACACGGGAAGCACACCGGTCGATGCGACGCTCAGACGAGGTGGAACGTGTTCGCCGATCCAGCGGAGCAGTGTCGCAACGTCGGGCGCCATTCCCGGCGACGCCGGGAACGCGCTCGGATCCGCGGCAGGCACTTTGTCGATGACGGTGAGACGCGTCTCGATCGTGGTGCCGTGCTTGGCATAGACCGCGCCGGCGATCGCCGCAGTGAACACCACGCGGCCGCGTTCCTGCAGTCGGGCGAAGGCGTCATGCCAGGCTGAGGCTTCGGGTGAGACGTTTGCGCCTGATATCGTGACCAGCCGGCCGCCATCGGCGAGACGCGCCAGGGCCGAGGCGATGTGACGGTACGCGGTGTCGGCCATCCGGCCCGAAACGTTTGCCATCGCCGAGAACGGCGGGTTCATCAGCACGAAACTCGGGACCACCGTGGGATCGAGGTGGTCGTCGATTTGGGCCGCGTCGAAGCGCGTGACGGAAACGGCCGGAAAGAGAGAAGAAAGTAACACGGCCCGGGTCTTGGCCAGTTCGTTCAGCACAAGCCCGCTGCCGGCAATCTCGGCGAGGATGGCGAGCAGCCCGGTGCCGGCGGACGGCTCCAGCACGCGATCCGCCGCAGTAATGGCGGCCGCAGTCAGCGCAGCCAGGCCGAGCGGAATCGGGGTCGAGAATTGCTGGAAGATTTCGCTCTCGGCAGAGCGGCGCGTGTGGGTCGGCAGAAGCCTTGCGATCTTTTCCAAAGCGGAAAGTCGTGAAGCCGCAGAATCAGCTTTGCGGAAGAGCGCCTTTCCGTATTTGCGTAAGAACAGGACGGTGGCGACCTCACAAGTGTCATAGGCCATCTTCCAGTCCCAGGCGCCCGTCGCATCGGATGCGCCGGAGGCCACTTCCATTGCGGCGCGGAGAAGCGCGGCGTCGATGCGTCGGCCACGCTCGAGATGCGGAAGGAGATGACTCGCGGCAGCGATGATGATACTGGCGCCCTCGGGAGCGCGAACAGGCGAGATCGGAGCGGCCGGGTCGGCCGCGATCGGGGAATGGTCATTCATGGAGGAAGCCTTCAGGAGAGCGGGAATGGGCGAGCCGATCGGCGCTCTCTCTGACCGCGCCGGCTCAAACCCGTCCCGGCCGTCCTCTCCCTCTCAGCATCAAGGCGGTGCCCGACATGAGAAACGGCGCCCCACCGGGTTGGCGGCGCGCCGTGTACAAAGCGTTCGTCAGTATCCGAACTGCCAGGACGGCTACGCCTGGCCTTCGTCAGCGGCGCCCGCTTCCGCGAGGTAGCTCGCATCGCCTTCGACGACGGTGACGGCGTATTTCGTCACGACGCAGCTCCTTCGATCGGATCATTTTCGCCCGCGAGAATGGCCTCGGCCTTCGCGATGGCGGCGTCTGCCCGCCGGCGCCAAAGCTCGACATCCATTGAGCCTTCCTCCGGAACGTGGATGAGTATTTTGAGCAGACCGAGCAGCAACTCGAAATGGCCGGCCTTGCGCTGGACCTGCTCGCCGAAACGTGAGGGAAACGCCAGGCGTGGGCCGCTATAGGCAGCGTCGCGGCCTTCCCAGGCACCGGTAACATAGGTATCGCCAGACGTTTCAACGTCCGACCTGTTGTCGTCCCAGCCCTCGTCGGCGATCGCAAGATCGCAGGCTTGGTCGAGCGTTTCGGCTTCGTAGGTTCGCTGCCGATAGATCGGCAAATGATAGGTCGTCTCGATGGTGAAGAAGGGCACGATAGCCTCCAGAATGCAAAAGCCCGGCTCGCGCCAGGCTTTGGTGTGAATGGCAGTGAAAAGACGCGGGACGGCCGAAGCCGCCCCGCGTGCTCGAGCTATTCGGCCGCGATCATGCGCGACTCGTCTGCTTCATCGGCCGGAGTTTCCTCGTCGTCGCCGGCGAGGAATTCCGGCAGCGCCTCGCCATCGCCCTCGGGCTCCGCAGCATCGACAGCCGCCGCCAATTGGGCGTCGGGCATCCGCAGGGGCTCGGGCAGCCAGCCGGCCTCGGCGAGGAGGCGCTCGGCCTCCTTGGCCATGTCGCCCTTCTTCAGATGATCGATGAGCTGCGCGGCCCGCTCGCCGGCCCCCTCCCGCACCGCTTCCAGGATGCGGAGCTTCGGGACGCGGCCGAGATAGTTCTCGACGGTCGGGCGCCAACCGGACTCCACCATGTCGAGGTCGACGGCCCGGGCGATGCGATCGGCCTCAGTGATCCGGTGCTCGACGGTGTGCGGCGTGATGCCGCCGCCGTAGCGGTCGCCCTTCTCGTAGAGCGCGTTGATGCCGAATGAGGCGCAGTGCGCGAAGAGCGCCGCCTGCTCGTCGCCGGTGAGGCCGGTCAGCCAATCCCAGAGTTCGGTCTTCTCCTTGGGCAGGCGCTCCTCCCACGTCTTGTGGCGCGCGTCGATCGCCTTGGCCGCTGGCGTGTCCTTCAGCCCTTGCGCTTGCACCGGGAAGCTGACGCTGCGCACCGAGACCTCCATCGCCGTCCCGTAGGAGGAATAGCGGGAGAAGACGTCGAGGCAGAATTTGTGCAGCACCGCCTGGAAGGCGACCGAAGGCGTGATCGCCAGCCTGTCGCGCAGCGCCAAAGTCCGCTCCGCCGTGAGCTCGGTCAGCAGGCGATCGGGGAGCGGCTTCACCGCATCATCATCCTCATCCTCTGCCTCCGCGAGCTGCCCGCCGATGGTGATGACGGCGCGCTGGATTCCCGGCGCTGATGGTTCGGCGCCGTCGAAGGTCGCGGCAGCGGGTTCGCCATCGCTGCCCTGCTCTGGCTCGGCCACGGGTAGCTCGTCCTCAGGGCGGACGTAACCGCGATCAACCAAGAGCGTGCCTTCGGCGTCGATGCCGACGAACACACCCGCGCGGGCGATGTCGGCAAGCTGATAGTTGATGGGTCGATCGTCAAAGACGGCGAGAGCCGTCTCGATTTCGCCAAGTCGCTGGTCAACCTCGTCGGGCAGCTCATCCGCGCCGTCATGCTCGGCTTCCAGCCTGGCAAATTCGGCCTTGAGCGCCTCGATGGTCGCCTGCTCTTCGGCGGTGAGACCGGCGGATACGCTGTCCAGCTCGCGCAAGCCACGCGTGTGGCCGTAGGGGAAGTCGATCGCGACCTCGATCCACTTCCAACCTTCGGCAGCGATCGTTTCTGCCTCCGCCTTCAACTTCTCGGCGACCAGGCGGTCGAGCAGAGCGACGTCCTCGAGCCAACCGCCGTCGTCGGACTGGAACAGGTCGCGCAGCACCACACCGCCAGCCGCCTCGTAGGCGTCGAGGCCGACAAACACGGCCCTCCGGTCGGAGGCGCGCGCCGTCTTCTCCGTCAGCATGCGGCGGATCTGATAGGGCTCCTTCTGCCAGGAGCCGGAGATGGCCTGCCAGACCTGTTCCTGGCGTCCATGATCCGCGGTGACGGTGAAGGCCATCAACTGCTCAAGCGACATGCCGTCCTCGGCATAGATGTCGAGCAACGCGGGCGAGACCGAGGCCAGGCGCAAGCGCTGCTTCACCACATTGACCGAGGTGAAGAAGACCGCAATCGCGATTGCATTGACCTGGAGTTCCACGCGTCAGGCACGCGCGCTCCTGGATGCGGCGATCGAAGCCGGACAGGAGAATGCTCGGTTCGTCGGCAACGTCATGAACGCGATGGACACGTTGCGCCATTTCGGCAGTCACTCCTGGATCAACGAGTGCTTTATGATAAGGGCGCGGGAGGTGCGTGATAACTGGCGAGCCTACGTGTTGCAACGACTGGCCTACATCGCCGTGCTCGGCCTTGCCGTCGCGCTGCAATTTGCGGTCACGCTTCTCCTTCTTATACCTGAATATCACGCCGGCGCGATCACCATTGGCGATATGGTGCTATTCAATACGCTTCTGCTTCAGCTCAATATGCCCTTTGAGACGGTCGCGAGGGCGATCTCTGACGTGGCGCGGTCGCGAGCCGACCTCATCCCTCTAGGTAGACTGTGGGCCGCACCAGAAGAGCGGCAAGCATCTCATGCTCACGATTTCAAGCCCTCCGCTGACCAGCTCTCTTTCGAGAGCATTGGTTATGCCTACGACAACGGTCGCGGCGTTACCGACGTCTCGTTTAAGGCCGGGCGCGGCGGGATTACTTTTCTTGTCGGTGAAACCGGATCGGGGAAGTCCACGATCTTTAAGCTCGCCCTGAAATCGATTGAGCCCGACTACGGCCGAATTCTCGTCGATGGAACGGATATAGCGAGCGTCGATCGCGCGGATTGGTATGCCGCAGTTGCTCTCGTGCCGCAGGAGGTGATGTTGCTCAATGAGCCGCTAGCTGACAACATTTTGTTAGGACGGCCCCGCGACGAGGTACGCCTTCGCGATGCGTCGAAAGAAGCCGCTATTCTCCCGTTGATTGAGGCGCTACCGGAAGGATTTGAAACAACCGTTGGAGAACGCGGCTTGAAGCTTTCCGGCGGGGAGCGACAGCGCGTTGCTATTGCCCGCGCGCTCTATGGACAGCCGGCGATCCTTCTTCTCGACGAGGCTAGCTCCGCGCTCGACGAACGAACCGAACGGGACGTTATGGACCATATACGCACGCTAGCTGAGGATGTGACTGTGCTAGCGATCACTCATCGGAGAGGTGTCATCTCCACGAGCGACGTCGTGGTCGATCTGACCGACTGCGCCTTGTCAGTGACTTAGACGAAGAGTGCCGCAGCCGTTTCGTAAGACGCCCAGTTTCAGGCACCCGGCATGCCCACGAGCACGACCGGCCGCTCGCCGTGCGCTGTCGGATGCGATCATTGTTGTCGTAGTGAATCTGTCTGTAGATTTCAGCGACAAACTCGCCGAGGGAAGAGAAGCGGACCGGAATCGCGAGGTCGATCTTGAATTTGTCGTAGAAACTCTCCCGGTACCCATTCTCCCAGTGACGGTCTTTCTTCGAGCGGGAGATGGCGATATTGAGCGACACAAGGAAGGCGCGGGCGGCTTTCGCGTTGTACTCGGCACCGTTGTCGGGGCGGAAGATCGCGGGACGGCCGTGCGCAAGGAGCGCATTGCCGAGAGCGGGTCGCGCAAGAATTCCTCGATCTGCCGCCGGAGCGCATGAGCGCATGGTCGCGCTCCGGCATCTTGCGTTTGTAGTACAGCGCAGGGGCTGAAACGGCGAGCGATTGCGCGCGCCTCGCGTGCGGCCACGCCGGCGTCTCTCATCTCTTTTTGGGCCTCGTTAAGCTTCAGGGTGACGAGGCGGACCATCCTCAGGAGCTCGTCGTTCTCCCCTCGGAGCTTGGCAATCTCCATGACGGAACGGCCACTTGATACCCGTGCCCGCGATTAAAGAACGGGCCACTCATCGAGCTAGGCTCGAAAGGTGAAGCAGTAAAGAACGCGCAAAGGGCGTTGATTGAGCGTAAGCACGATTTTCCTCGCACGTTGACGCGCGGGCTTTTGACGGATGGCGTTCGTATCTGGCGATACTGGGCTGTTCAGGCCGTGGCGGCTTTGGGGCTCAGCCGGCAACCTGATATTGCCGCACCGGATGGCGGACCATCGCATCGATATCGATGCCGTCAAGGATCGAGTGCAATTGCTCGGTCGTCAGCGTGACGACCGCCTCTTGGCGGCGCGGCCATCGGAACTTGTCCTCGGTTAGCCGCTTCAGGACCAGCACAAAGCCGGACCGATCGAAGAACAGCAGCTTCATCCGGTCGCAACGGCGATTGCAGAACGCAAAAACCGCAAGAGCGAACGGATCGAGCGCCATCGTCTCCTGGACCAGAACCGCAAGGCTGTTGATGCCAGCCCGGAAGTCGATCGGCTCACGGTGCAGATAGACCTGAAGCTCACCGCCCAGTCTGAACATGGCCCAGTGCTCCGATGATCGCCGTCATGCATCCACATCGCCGCATTCCAGCGCAAGCTTCACGCCGTTCGGCAGGGACGCGCTCACTTGGGCTAGATTTGGTCTCTCAGGAGGTTGTCCATCTGGTCTGAACCGAGGAAGCTGAGGTTGCGAAGCTTCAGTGTTCCAAGGCAGATGAACGTCCACAAGAATGCGCCTTTGACGCTCAAAGGTCGAGAGGCGATGGTGCGAGGCGTGGTCGAGGGCGGGCTGAGCCAGGCTGATGCGGCAAATCAGTTCAACACGACACCGAAAACCGTGGCCAAATGGGTCAAGCGGTTCCGCGCAGAAGGCGTGGATGGTTTGCGCGACCGCTCGTCGCGACCTCGTTCATCGCCGAGCCAAACCCCGCCGGCCACGTGCGCCGCCGTCGAGACGTTGCGCCGGCAGCGCCACACCGGCAAGCAGATTGCTGCCGAGGTCGAGGTGTCACCGGCCACCGTCAGCCGTATCCTTCGCCGCTTGGGATTAAGCCGGATACGCGATCTGGAGCCCGCCGAGCCGGTGCGCCGGTACGAGCGCGAGCACCCCGGCGAGCTCATCCATATCGACATCAAGAAGCTCGGCAGGTTCGTAAGACCAGGCCACCGCATCACACACGATCGCCAGAAAGGCGAAGCCGCGGCGCCGGCCACGAGTTCGTCCACGTGGCCATCGACGATGCATCGCGCTTGGCCTTCTCCCAGATCCGGCGGGATCAGAAAAAGGAGAGCGCCATCGCCTTCCTCAAGGAGGCCGTCACTTACTACCGCAGCCTCGGCATGAAGGTCACCGGCATCATGACCGACAACGGCTCCTGCTACCGCGCCAAGGCCTTCGCCAGAGCGTGCAGGAAGCTCGGCCTCAAGCACATCTTCACCAGACCCTACAGACCGCAAACAAACGGCAAGGCCGAACGCTTCATCCAGACAGTGCTGCGCGAATGGGCCTACGCTCGCGCCTATGACACCTCAGACCAGCGCGCCAAAAACCTGCCAATCTGGCTTCATCACTACAACTGGCATCGCCCGCACGGCAGCCTGCAGGCCAAACCACCCATCAGCCGCCTCGGCCTCCCGAAGGACGACCTGTTGAGATTCCACAGCTAGAGAACAAAAAGCTGTAGTCCCCTTGGGTTCCGACCCGCGCACTTCATCGCAAGTCGCCGGCAAATCAACCGTCGCCACGCTGTCTTGTCGCGACAGGGCTCGATCGGCGGTCTCCTCAAGCTGAACCCGGATGAACGCCGATGGTGAAGATGGCGGCAGAGACCTGGTCGCGGTGTGCTTCTTGATCCACTTCCGAAGCAGGTTCGCGTTGACCCCGTGTTCGAGCGCAAGTCTCGATACCGAAACCCCAGGCTCAAGACAGGTCGCGACAAGACGCTCCTTCGATGCCGCCTCGTAGCGCCGGCGACCGTTCCGGCCAACAAGCCTCACTCGCAATTTCTGATCATCGTCTGCCATCACAAGGTGCCCACCTATTTTGGTGGACACCTCATGCATCAGAGTACTCAAAAGCAAAAGGTGGAGGGAAATTCGCGCTTACTGTCGATCAGCATGCTTCGACGCAGCAAGTATTTTTTCGCCGCTCTACGCCCGCTTCCTACGACGCCTGAATACTTGTTGAACTAACCCGTTTCCTGCCTTTTCTATCCATCCCCGTTGCTGATCGCTTGCCGCGATTGGTACTCGACGGGGGACGATCGTGGCGGGCACTTCACTCCATTCGGAAGCCTTCTCGCGTGGCGCGCGCATGCTGCGCACCGCGCTTGGTCCCGCGATCGCCACCTTCCTGGAAGACCCCTCGATCGTCGAGGTGATGCTCAACCCCGATGGTCGGCTCTGGGTCGACCGGCTGTCCGGCGGGCTGGAGGATAGCGGACGAACGATGTCCGCCGCCGACGGCGAGCGGATCGTGCGCCTGGTCGCGCACCATGTCGGCGCTGAGGTGCATGCCGAAAAGCCCCGCGTCTCGGCCGAGCTTCCCGAGACGGGGGAGAGGTTCGAGGGGCTTCTCCCGCCTGTCGTTGCGGCGCCGGCCTTTGCGATCCGCAAGCCTGCGGTGGCTGTTTTCACCCTGGATGACTACGCGGCGGCCGGCATCATGACGGCCGGGCAGGCGGGCATGCTCCGCGAAGCCGTCGCGGCCCGCAAGAACATCCTGGTCGCCGGCGGCACGTCGACCGGCAAGACCACCCTGACAAACGCGCTGCTGGCGGAGATCGCCGGCACCACCGATCGCGTGGTCCTGATCGAGGACACGCGTGAACTGCAGTGCCGCGCGCCGAATCTGGTCGCGCTGCGCACCAAGGACGGCGTGGCGTCCCTGTCGGATCTGGTTCGGTCTTCCCTCCGCCTACGCCCCGACCGGATTCCGATCGGCGAGGTACGGGGCAGCGAAGCCCTGGAGCTCCTCAAAGCCTGGGGCACGGGCCACCCCGGTGGGATCGGAACGATTCACGCCGGCACGGCTCTGGGCGCGCTTCGCCGCCTCGAGCAGCTCATCCAGGAAGCCGTCCTCACTGTTCCCAAGGCGCTGATCGCCGAGACCATCGATCTCGTCGCGGTTCTGCGCGGCCGCGGCAGCGAACGCCGCCTCGCTGAACTTGCTCTCGTCGCCGGCCTCGATCCCGCCACCGGCGACTACCGCGTCAACTCTGCCGCGGCGGGCGGCCCATCCTCACTTCCCGGAGACCCCTCATGATCCAGTTTCCTCCCGCGATCCGTCGCGTGCGACTCCGCTTCACGGGCCTCGCCGCAATTGCCGTCATCTCCATTGCAATCGCGCCCGCGGCCTACGCCTCCGGCTCGTCGATGCCGTGGGAGACGCCGCTCAATCAGATCCTGGAGTCGGTGCAAGGGCCGGTCGCGAAGATCATGTCGGTCATCATCATCACCGTGACCGGCCTGACGCTTGCGTTCGGCGATAGTTCCGGTGGCTTCCGCCGGCTGATCCAGATTGTCTTCGGTCTGTCGATCGCCTTCGCCGCGTCGAGCTTCTTCCTGACCTTCTTCAGCTTCTCCGGCGGAGCGCTGGTGTGATGGCCGGCATCATCGATCTAGACGTGCCGGGCTTCTTCGCGCCGGTTCATCGCGCGCTCACCGAGGCAATCCTGATGGGCGGCGCGCCCCGCACGGTTGCGATCGCCAACGGCACGTTGGCCGCGGCAATAGCGCTCGGCCTCCACCTCTGGATCCCCGGCGCGCTGATTTGGGCCGTGGGCCATGCCGCGGCGGTCTGGGCGGCCAAGCGCGACCCGCAGTTCGTGGACGTCGTTCGACGCCACCTCCGCTATCCTTCTTACCTCGGCGTGTGAGACTTCCATGCTGAACCTCGCCGAATACCGCAACCGGCCCCACAGTCTTGCCGACTTCCTGCCCTGGGCCGCTTTGGTCGAGAAGGGCGTCGTCCTCAACAAGGACGGCGCGTTCCAGCGCACGGCGCGCTTCCGCGGGCCGGATCTCGACAGCGCGACGCCTGCCGAACTGGTCGGCGTAACGGCCCGACTCAACAACGCGCTCCGCCGTCTCGGCTCAGGTTGGGCGATCTTCGTCGAGGCCCAGCGCATCGCCGCCCAGACTTATCCGCACAATACTTTTCCTGACGCCGCATCAGCGCTGGTCGATTTGGAGCGGCGGGACGCTTTCGAGGAGGCGGGCGCGCATTTCGAGAGCCGCTATTTCCTGACCTTCGTCTGGCTCCCGCCGGCTGAGGACGCCTCGCGGATCGAAGGCTGGCTCTATGAGGGCCGCGCGCAGAGCGGCGTCGATCCCCACGAGCTGCTGCGTGGTTTTGTTGATCGGACCAACCGCGTCCTGCAACTTGTCGAAGGGTTCATGCCTGAGGTGGCGTGGCTCGATGATGGCGAGACGCTGACCTACCTGCATTCGACGATCTCGACCCGGCAACAGCGCGTGCGCGTCCCCGAGACGCCGATGCATCTCGACGCGCTGCTCGCGGACGAACCGCTTGCCGGTGGCCTCGAGCCGCGGCTCGGCAACCATCATCTTCGTACACTCACGGTGGTCGGCTTTCCGACCGCGACCTATCCCGGAATCCTCGACGAGCTGAACCGGCTTGCCTTTCCTTACCGCTGGTCGACCCGCGCGATCCTCCTCGACAAGACCGAGGCGGTGAAACTCTTGACCAAGATCCGCCGGCAGTGGTTCGCCAAGCGCAAGTCGATTGCAGCCATCGTCAAGGAGGTGATGACCAACGAGGCCTCGACACTGGTCGATAGCGATGCGGCGAATAAGGCCACTGACGCCGATCTCGCCTTGCAGGAACTGGGCACCGACGACGTCGGTCAAGCCTACATCACCGCGACCGTCACCGTCTGGGACGAGGACCCCGGTCTCGCCACTGAGAAGCTTCGCCTCGTCGAGAAGGTGATCCAGGGGCGCGACTTCACCTGCATGCCGGAAGGGGTGAACGCGCTCGAAGCCTGGCTCGGCTCTCTGCCGGGTCACGCCTACGCCAACGTTCGCCAACCGCCGCTCTCGACACTGAACCTCGCTCACCTGATTCCGCTTTCAGCGGTCTGGGCCGGGTCAGATCGGGATGAGCATTTCCGCAGCTCCCCGCTCTTCTTCGGTAAGACCGAAGGCTCGACGCCGTTCCGGTTTTCGCTGCATGTCGGCGACGTCGGCCACACCCTGATCGTCGGCCCGACCGGCGCCGGCAAATCCGTGCTGCTGGCGCTGATGGCGATCCAGTTCCGGCGCTACCGGAAAAGCCAGATCTTCGCCTTCGATTTTGGTGGCTCGATCCGCACGGCGGCCCTTGCCATGGGCGGCGACTGGCACGACCTCGGCGGAAGTCTGTCCAACAGCGCCGAAGATTCAGTCTCCCTTCAACCCCTCGCACGTATCGGCGATGCGGCCGAGCGCGCCTGGGCGGCCGAATGGGTGACGGCAATCCTCGCCAAGGAGGGCGTCACCATCGATCCGACCGTGAAGGAGCACGTCTGGTCGGCATTGACGTCACTGGCGTCCTCACCGGCCGAGGAACGCACGATCACCGGTTTGACGGTTCTGTTGCAATCGACCGCACTCAAGCAGGCGCTGCAACCTTATTGCGTCGGCGGCTCCTCCGGCCGTTTGCTCGACGCGGAGGCCGAGCAGCTCGGCTTTGCGTCGGTGCAGGCGTTCGAGACCGAGGGCTTGATCGGCGCAGGCGCGGCGCCTGCCGTCCTCACCTACCTCTTCCATCGCATCGAGGGCCGGCTCGACGGCCGGCCGACCCTCCTCATCATCGACGAGGGGTGGCTCGTCCTCGACGATCCAGCCTTCGCGCAACAGCTCAGGGAATGGTTGAAGACCCTGCGGAAGAAGAACGCTTCCGTCGTCTTCGCCACTCAATCGCTTTCCGACATCGATGGCAGCAACATCGCGCCAGCGATCGTCGAGAGCTGCCCGACGCGGATATTCCTGCCGAACGAGCGCGCGATCGAACCGCAGATCACCGCCATCTACCAGCGGTTCGGCTTGAACGACCGCCAGATCGAGATCATCGCGCGGGCGACGCCGAAGCGCGACTACTATTGCCAGTCTCGTCGCGGCAATCGGCTGTTCGAGCTCGGCCTTGGGCCAGTTGCGCTCGCCTTCTGCGCCGCCTCCTCCAAGACCGACCATGCCGCAATCGAACGGCTGCTTGCCGAGCACGGCCGTGACGACTTCACGGCCGCCTGGCTCGCCGATCACGAACTGCTGTGGGCCGCCGATCTCATCCCTGACCTGACAAACCTGGAGGTGCAATCATGACCGCTCTCGAAGTGCGGCGCGCTGGCTTGGCCGCTGCGACGGCTCTCTCGCTCGCCTTTTCGATCTCGCCGCTTTCGACGACCTCGGTCCTTGCGCAGTGGATCGTCTACGACCCCACCAACTTCAGCCAGAACGTGCTGACCGCGGCGCGCGAGCTGCAGCAGATCAACAATCAGATCCAGATGCTGACCAATCAGGCCCAAAGCCTGGTGAATCAGGGAAAGAACCTCGCCAACCTGCCGTTGTCGACGCTGACCCAGCTTCAGTCATCGATTGCCAAGACCCAGTCACTGCTGAGCCAGGCCCAGAACATCGCCTTCAACGTCGAGCGCGTCCAGACGATGTATTCCAGCACCTACGGCACGGCGGCGGCGACGGGCTCCAATGCAACAATGTTTGCCGCGGCTCAAAGTCGTTGGCAGAACTCGGTGGGCGCTTTCGAAGACTCGCTGAAGGTGCAGGCCGGCGTCGTCGGCAATATCTCGACCAACTCCAGCGCAATGAGTACGCTGGTTACCGCCAGTCAGTCGGCAAGTGGCGCTTTGCAAGCCGCTCAAGCCGGCAACCAACTCCTCGCGCTGCAATCCCAGCAGCTATCCGATCTCGTCGCGGTGCTCGCCGCGAAGGGACGGGCGGATGCGCTGGAGCAGGCGCGCGTAACGGCGACCGAGTCGCAGGGCCAGCAGCAATACAAAATCTTCTCGACACGCAGCGGCTATCAGCCGGGCAACGTCACCATGTTCAGCGGCAACTGAGGCACCGATCATGGAGCGCTCGGATATCTTTCGCGCAGGCGCGATGATCGTCGTGTTCGTGATTTTCCTCGCCGCGCTGCACGTCATCCATCGGCGTCCAGCCGAGCGGCCGGTATCCGACGCCCCCTCTGTCTCCGCTCCCGATGACCTCTCGGCCGAGCTGCTCCGCTGCGCCGAGCTTGGACCCCAGGATGCCGAAGATCCGCACTGCCAGGCGGTTTGGAAGGAGAACCGCGCGCGCTTCTTCGGCAGGCCGGCGCGGCCACGTCTGCCGCAAGCCGCGCCGGCCACTCAGCCGATGACGGCTGTTCCAAAGGGAGAGAAGCCGTGAACAACGTCGGCGTCATCGACACCTTTCTCAATACTTTCACGACCTACATTGATTCGGGTTTCGGCCTGATCAAGGGCGAGGTCACGTATTTGTCGTCGACGTTGATCGTCATCGACATCACGCTCGCGGGCCTGTTCTGGGCTTGGGGCGCAGACGAAGACATTCTCCAGCGACTGGTGAAGAAGACCCTCTACATCGGCTTCTTTGCCTTCATCATCACTAACTTCACCAAGCTCTCAGGCATCATCTTCAACAGCTTCGCAGGCCTCGGCCTGAAGGCCGGCGGCTCGTCGATCTCGACGGCGGACTTCCTGCGGCCCGGCCGGCTTGCGCAGGTCGGCCTCGACGCCGGGCAGCCGTTGCTCGACTCCGCAAGCCAAATGATGGGCTTCACCAGCTTCTTTTCCAACTTTGTACAAATTGCCGTGCTGATGGTGTCCTGGCTGCTGGTGCTGATCGCCTTCTTCATTCTGGCGGTGCAGCTCTTCGTCACGCTGATCGAGTTCAAGCTGACGACGCTCGCCGGCTTCATCCTCATTCCGTTCGCGCTCTTCAACAAGACCGCCTTTCTCGCGGAGAAGGTGCTGGGCAATGTCGTTGCCTCCGGCGTGAAGGTCATGGTGCTCGCCGTCATCGTCGGCATCGGCACCGGGCTCTTTTCGCAGTTCACCACCGCCTATGCCGGCGGCCAGCCGACGATCGAGCAGGCGCTCTCTGTCGTGCTCGCGGCGCTCGCTATGCTGGGCCTCGGCATCTTCGGGCCCGGCATCGCGACCGGGCTTGTTTCCGGCGCGCCGCAGCTTGGTGCGGGCGCTACCGTCGGCACGGGTCTGGCTGTTGCCGGTACAGCGATGGTCGGCGGCGCGGCGCTCGGTTTGGCCGGAAGGGGAGCGATGGCAGCCAGCTCTGGTGCTGCGGCTGCCGCGCGCGGCGGTGCGGCGATGGCGGGCGGCATGTCCTCCGCCTACAGCCTCGCATCAGCCGGTCGGTCCGGCGCCGGCGGCGTCGCGTCCGGTCTCGGCGGTGCAGGCCGTGCGGCGGCTAGTCACGCGGCAGCTCCCGTCAGACGCGCCGCTGCGCAAGCGGCAGGGACAATGACGGAGAGCTTCACTTCTGGCGCCCGTGCCGGCGTCGCCAACACGGGTGGCTCCTCGACGATGGGGACCATTCGGAGCGGCGCGGCCGCAAACGATGGAGCCGCATCTCAAGTGCCGAGCGAGAGCGGTCCGCCCGCCTGGGCCCAACGCGTCAAGCGCAATCAGACCGTCATTCACGGCGCTCAGACCACCGCGCAAGCCCTCAAATCCGGCGACAGCCATGGCGGCGGCCACTCCGTCGACCTCTCGGGAGGAGAATAACGAATGTCAGTCTTCCGGCGATCGTCGGTTCGTTACGGCCGCACGCCCGAACCAGAAACCCCCTACCAGCGCGCAGCGCAAGTTTGGGATGAGCGCATTGGATCCGCCCGGGTGCAGGCCAGGAACTGGCGGCTGATGGCCTTCGGTTCGCTGATGCTGTCCTGCGGCCTTGCCGGTGGACTCGTCTGGCAATCCACGCACGGCACTGTCGTTCCCTGGGTGGTGCAGGTCGACAAGCTCGGCGAAGCGCAAGTCATGGCGCCCGCTACCGCCGACTACAGGCCGAACGACCCACAGATCGCCTGGTATCTCGCCCACTTCATTCAGATCGTTCGCTCGCTTCCGGCCGACCCGATCATCGTGCGGCACAACTGGCTGCAGGCCTATGATTTCACAACCACGGCGGGCGCGGCGGCGCTGAACGACTACGCCCGCGCCAACGACCCCTTCGCCAATCTCGGCAAGCAGCAGGTCGCGATCGACGTCTCCAGCGTCATCCGCGCCTCGCCCGACAGTTTTCGCGTGGCCTGGGTTGAGCACCGCTTTCAGGACGGGGCGCTCGCCGGCACCACGCGTTGGACCGCGATCCTCACCATCGCGATTCAGCCGCCCACCGACGCCGATCGGCTGCGCAAGAATCCACTCGGCATCTACGTCAACGCCATCAACTGGTCAAAGGAGCTGGGACAATGACCCCGCCGATTTTCGCAAAAGCCGGCGGTCCGGCTTCGCGTTTTTCCATCGTTCATCAAAACCGGAAGGACGGCGATACGTCTTTCCGTAAATCCGCTTTGACGGCTTTGCTGATATCCGTCTCAGCCCTTGGCGGCTGCGCGCACAATTTCATCCCACCCGACATCAGCTACGACACTGCGGAGCCTGCGACGCTCACCGTCGACCCGGCGCCGCCCGTCAAAATCGTGGAGTTGCCCCAGCCGCTGCCACTGCCCGGGCAGTTGAAGCCGCTCGCCGCCGGCAAACGCGTCCCGGAAGCCGCCGATCCAAAGGTTCGCGTCAAACAGGCCAACGCCGCGGCACGGGTGCAGCCGGTCCGCAATGGTTTCATCAACGCAGTACAGGTCTATCCGTTCTCCGGCGGAGCCCTCTACCAGGTCTACACGGCGCCCGGCCAGATCACAGATGTCGCCCTCCAGGAGGGTGAGCAACTCGTCGGCTCCGGTCCGGTTGCCGCCGGTGACACTGTGCGCTGGATCATCGGCGATACCGAGAGCGGCGCGGGCGCGACCAAGAAGATTCATATCCTCGTCAAGCCGACGCGGCCGGATTTGGTCACCAATCTCGTGATCAACACCGATCGGCGGACCTATCTCCTCGAGCTGTGCTCGACGGAAAAGACCTATATGGCCTCGGTCTCCTGGCAGTATCCCGAGGACCAGCTGATTGCGCTTCGGCGGCAGAATGCGGCCGCTGAAACTGCGGCGCCAATTGCGGCTGGCGTCGATCTCGCCTCGATCAACTTCCGCTACTCTATTGAGGGCGACGACCCGGCCTGGCGTCCGCTGCGCGCCTTTGATGACGGCAACAAGGTCTACATCGAGTTCCCAAGCGGTATCGCCCAGGGTGAAATGCCGCCGCTGTTCGTGATAGGTCCAGCCGGCGGCTCCGAACTGGTGAACTACCGAGCAAACCGTAACTACTACATCGTCGACCGCTTGTTCGCCGCCGCCGAATTGCGTCTTGGCGACAAGGATAGTGAGCGGCGCGTGCGCATCGTCCGCACCGACGGAAGGCCGCGCGCATGGCGATAGACAGCGAAGACGAACGTCAGGGCGACATTCCGCCCGTCGCGCCGCCGGACCTGCGGCTCCGAGGCGAGCGGCCCCGTGTCACACGGCTCTCGCGCAAGGTCCTTGTCGGCCTCGGCGCGCTGTCTGCCCTCGCGGTCGCGGGCGCGCTCGGCTACGCGCTCCAGACCGGCAACAAGGCGCAGAGCGGCCAAGAACTGCTCAGCACCCAGAACCGGCCTTCGGCCGAGGGTCTGGCCGGGTTGCCGAAAGACTATACCGGCCTGCCGCGTCAAGCACCGCCGCTCGGGCCGCCGCTGCCCGGCGATCTCGGCAAGCCGATCCTCAACACCGGCGCTGCACCGAACACGATGGCGGCGACGTCAGATCCCGAGACGCAGCGCAGGGGCCAGGAAATCGAGGCGGCGCGGGTCAGCCGCCTCTTTGCCCAAACTGCTCAGCAACCGCAGAGCGTCGGCCAACTCATCCCGAATGCCTCCGCTGGCGCCACGGCCACTCCGGCCGCGACACCGCCCGTCGATGCCGGATCTGCCCAGAACATGCAGGACCGCAAGACGGCCTTCCTCACTGCTCCGACAGACAAGCGCACGGTCAGTCCGGAACGGCTCGAAGCCAAGGCCTCACCTTACGTCGTGCAGGCGGGCACCGTGATTCCGGCTGCGCTCATCACGGGCATTCGTTCCGATCTGCCCGGCCAAGTCACCGCACAGGTGACCGAGGCGGTCTGGGACAGTCCGTCTGGCAAATATCTTCTGATCCCGCAGGGTGCCAAACTGATAGGTCAGTACGATAGCTCCGTCGCGTTCGGCCAGTCCCGCATCCTCCTGGTCTGGACCCGCATCATCATGCCGGATGGCAACTCGATCGTGCTAGAGCGCCAGCCCGGCGCCGACACCGGTGGTTATGCCGGTCTCGAGGATGAGGTCGACAACCACTGGGGCATGCTGTTCAAGGCTGCCGTCCTCTCGACCATGCTCAGCGTCGGAGGCGAGGCGGGCACGAGCCAGAATGAGAACAACCTCGTTCAAGCGATCCGTAGCGGCGCGTCCAACAGCATCAGCCAGACCGGCCAGCAGATCGTGCAGCGCCAGCTCAACATCCAGCCGACGCTGACCATCCGGCCAGGTTTCCCGGTGCGGGTCATCGTTACGCGGGATTTGGTGTTGGCTCCCTACCGCCAGGAGGCAAGCCGATGAGCAAGCTGAAGCTCGGAACCATCCTCGACGATAAGCCGGTGAAGATCGCCGTCGAGTTGCCGGCTGCCGTCCATCGCAATCTCCTCGCCTATGCCGAGGCGATCGCGCGCGAGAGCGGACAGCCGGCACCCGATCCCGCCAAGCTCATCGCTCCGATGATCCAAAGATTCATGGCAACAGACAAGGGGTTTTCAAAGGTGAAACGCGCGGCAACAAATTGATAAGGGGACGATCGTTCAGCGTTGCCTTGCAGAAACGGCCGGGACGAAAGCCCATCAAGTCAAATCCGGTCATAGACCAGCATTTTGCTCACGTAGACGCGTTCAGGTGAACAGGAAGTCAGATGCCATATATCGATGCCACGGGTGTGAAGCTTTATTTTGAGGAAGCCGGGGAAGGTCATCCGATCATTTTCCTGCACGAGTTCGGCTCAGATAGCCGCGGATGGAAAACCCAGGTTCGCTACTTTTCTCGTGCCTATCGCTGCATCACTTTCAACGCTCGCGGATATGCCCCCAGCGACGTTCCTGACGATCCGACGCTATATGGCTGGGAGCTCGCTGTGAACGACATCGCCGCCGTCATGCGTGGCCTCGCTGTCGAACACGCACACCTGGTCGGATTGAGCATGTGCGGATATGCCGCCTTGCAGTTCGGATTACGCTATCCGAAGAGAGCCAGCGCGATTGTCGCGGCCGGTGTGGGATCCGGATCGGCTCCTTCCCAGCAGGACGCCTGGTCGAGAGAAACCTCCATTCTCGCGCGGGCTTTCATCGAGCGCGGGATGGACGCGATGGCCCGGAGAATGGCGCATGGTCAGACTCGTATTCAACTCAAATACAAGGACACACGGAGCTGGGAAGAGTTCCAGGAACGCCTGCGTCACCACTCACCGCTAGGTATGTCGAATACGATGGCGCGCTGTCAGGGGGTGCGACCGCCATTGCATGATCTGGCCGATCAGTTCTCAACGATGCGAACACCGGTATTGCTGGCCCTGGGCGATGAAGACGCGCCCTGCCTTGAGACTAACCTGATGCTGAAAGCAGTGCTTCCCAACGCCGGTCTTTGGATCTGTCCCAACACCGGCCACACCATCAATCTGGAAGAGCCGACAGCATTCAATGCTCAGCTCGACAGCTTTCTAGCCGCCGTCGAGCGTGGGAGCTGGCGCCGCGGGCATCCGGAAATTGAGGCTGAATCCGATCTGAAACTTGAGATGACGTGCGATACACGCACGAAGGCAGTGGCCCGTTACTGCAACACTCCAGGCGCTTCACAGTGAGTCCTCTCATGAAATCCCGGACCGGCGTTCATCTCAGCGAATCCATGTCAACGCGGTTGACCGCCGCGGCTACACGCACGGGAGTCACAAAGTCAGAACTTATTGAAGCCGCGCTCGATAGCTTTCTCGAATCCGATAACGCTGCTGAACATTTCGCGATCGTGGCAGGCCGCCTCACTGAGTTGAACGATCAGATCGGGCGTCTCGGTGCCGATCTCAAGATGGTGAATGAGGCCGTCGCCCTTCACGCGCGCTTTCACTTGGCTGTTACGCCCTCGTTATCGGCGGCAGAGCAGCATATGGCGACTGTGGTGGGCTCAGAACGCTTCGATGAGTTCGCTGCGCAAGTAGGACGTCGTGTTGAGCGGGGGACATCCCTCCTCCGGGAGACGATGAACCGGCGCCTCGTGACGAATAAGAACCGCTGGGCGAGCCACCTTGCGGCAAGCGCGGATCGCCGCACGAATTGCAGGTCTTCAGAACCAGACCGTCGTCTGTCCGACACGGTTGATGGCGGGTCAGAGCCGAATGCTGCCGTGCGGGAGGGCGGCAGCATTCGAACCTTTCCAGACCGGACCAACATCCCGCTACAGCGAGAGATCTAACGGCGCTGAAACCACGCCTTATTCGCGGCCGCCTAGCCCAAGCCGCACCTACGTGCCGCGACGATCAGTTGCAGACGTGATGGGTGTCTCCGCACTTGTCATGCGGGTGTTTCTACCTTTTGCTGTCGGTTATTACCTCTCGTACCTCTTCAGGACAATCAACGCTTTGATCGCCGCTCCCCTGACATCGGAATTGGGGCTCGACGCTGGTGATCTTGGCTTGCTGACTTCGGTCTATTTTCTCACCTTCGCGGTAGCGCAGATACCCGTCGGCATCCTTCTGGATCGATATGGTCCGCGGCTGATCCAGAGCGTGCTGCTGGTTGCTGCTGCGGTCGGCGCCGCATTGTTTGCTACGTCAGACAATTTGCTCATGCTGCTTCTAGGCCGGGCGCTACTCGGTCTCGGCGTCGCCGCGAGCCTGACCGCCGGATTGAAAGCCCTCGTTCTCTGGTTTCCGAAGGACCGTCTTCCGTTTCTCAACGGCCTGATGGTCATGCTCGGTGCATTGGGAGCAGTCACCACGACCTCGCCGGCGCAGTGGTTGCTGGCTTGGGTTGGGTGGAGGACGCTCTTCGCATTGTTAGCTGTCTTCACGGCCGGCTGTTCGGCGATGATCTATCTCGATGATCTATCTCTTGGTGCCGGAGAGTGCATCGGCAACGCCGGTCCTGCGTGGAACAGCCGTGGCCAGCTTGAAGAAGATTTATACCGATCCGCATTTCTGGCGTCTGGCGCCGCTATCAGCGACTTCCGTCGGCACCGCCTGGGCGCTGCAGGGACTTTGGGCAGCGCAGTGGTTCACTGACGTCGAGGGACTTGATCGCGCTGCTTTGGTGCAACATTTGCTTGTCATGACCGTCGCGCTCAGCCTGGGTGCGCTCCTGCTAGGCGTTCTGGCTGATCGGCTGCGTCGCTATGGCATTGGAACAGAGGCGCTCCTCGCGGTCGTCGGCCTTATGTTCATTGCCGTGCAATTCGCGATTATCCTGCGATGGCCGTTGTCATCATACGTCCTGTGGGCCGCTGTGGCCGCCGTCGGCGCAGCTACGGTGCTTAGCTATGCGATCCTGGCTAGTTATTTCCCGAAAGAGCTTGCCGGACGGGCCAATGCTGCGCTGAACGTGTTCCATATCGGTGGAGCGTTTGTCCTGCAATATGCCACTGGCGTCGTCCTTGAACATTGGACGCCTCAGGCGGGGCATTATCCGGAGATCGCGTACCAGATAGCCTTTTTCCTCAATCTTGTCCTTCAGATCATCGCATGGGTCTGGTTCGCTTTCCCGTGGGTGCTTCGGCCGTCGACGAGCGCTAGGTTCAGCGATTAGGGGCGCGAGTCGGCGGCAGCCAAGGTTCAGCCTGCCGGGACTGTGAGCGATCACAGCAAGCACCGGCGAATGTTCGACACCGCGACGCACCTCGTCCAGGAAATGCCGCCCCCCAGGGGTGATCGTGACACCCCGATGCCGATGCTCGAACAGATGCTGCAGTCTTCAGGGATCTCAAAGCTATGCCGATTCTGACGCGTAGCGGCGGCGCGACGACGCCGACCAAGGCTGCCAAGTTGATCGCCAATGGTTGGGCGCTTTATCGCAACCGACCGCGCCTTTGCGAAGGCCCGACGAAATGCTGTTCAGCTCGCATCTGGGGCAGCGGAAATATCAGGATAGCGCTCCCGAAGCAGGTCGAGCAACGGACGCAGCGATGGATTAGCGTTGTCCTGCCGCCAATAAGCGCGCAAGCTCAGCCGCGTCGGCCCCTCGGCATCATGCACCTCGCGGAAGGTGACACCCGGATAGACTGCGCCCGTCGCACTTTCCAATACCAGTAGAATGCCCCAGTCCACGCCGACCAAGGAGAGAAGACGGTCGAGCACCACATCATGGCGAACCAGCGGGCAAGGATCGGAAGACCCCAATTTGCTGTCAAGGAGCTTCAGGAATTCCGGTCCCGGGCCTCGCTGCGACATCAAAAGCGATTCGTGCCTCAGTTCGCCCCAGTGAATTACGTCACGACCTGTCAGCGGATGGTTCGCGGGGAGGGCGGCAACGACACGCTCGCTCCAGAGCAACAATGACCTGTCGCTCCACCTTGGACTGAGGCCGGCCACAAAGGCGACGTCAATCGCGGAGCTGGCGAGATCCGAAATCAGATGGTCGCTCGCTCCGTCAACCAGTTGTCTGTCGACATCGGGGAAGCGGTGCCGGTGCTCGATGAGAGTGGCCCGGAGATTGCCGGCTGACAGGGAAGTGTGGATGCCGATGGTCAATCGGCCGCTCTCACCACGCGAGCGGTTCTTGCCACGAACCGTGATTGCTTCCGTCTCATCAACGAAACGCCGGGCAGCTTCGAGGAATTCCTGCCCTTCAACGGTAGGTCGTGTGCCGCCATTGGTACGCTTAAACAGAGTGACGCCCAACCTGTATTCGAGATTGCGCAGGCCGCGACTAAGAGTGGGTTGCTTGATTCTGAGCGCCTCTGCCGCTTGGCGGAGGCTTCGGTGCTTGGACGCGACGATCGCCCAGCGCAGGTCTCGAAATTCCACAGGCACGGTCGAAACCCTAGGGTAAGTTGCCGGTGACCAATTGACCAATTTTTGTCTTGAATGGCGCACGCCATTTGCTTGCGCTGCTTCTGGATCTTCCAATTTGGCAAGCGCAAAAATGGGCGAGGCTGGAGCCAAAAAAGTTTGGCAAGTTTGCCTTTCATTTGCTTGCGCTGCTTCAACCCGCCAATTCGGCCTCGAAAGGGCCATCAAAAGACATCCGCCCTCCGGGCCGGTTAAGACCCTGCCGCCATTTGCTCGGTACCTAGGCTCGCTGGAGGCACGAGAAGCGCAAGCTCTTCTAACTTCATGTTTCGGGTAAACTGCTATGATTCCAAATGACAGTGAACCAATCGCCAACCCAACCCGATCATGAAAAAGCCTCCCGAACGACCCGAGAAGCAGTCTTTTCGATTGAAATGGGTAGAACGGGGAAAATCCGTTTTTGTGACCGAGCGTGTGATCCTACACGAGGTAATTTTGCGACAGGGCAACAGAAACCGACTGAGCTTCAGGTCAGCTTGGTTGTCCGCCTAAATGCTGTCCGCCAACGGCGCGCAACTGAGGATCGAAGTCGACAGGTTTTTGACGACAGTTCAGGCGGCCTGAGCGAACTAGAAGTATAACTGAATCATCGGGATGAAAGCCTCCCACCTATCCAAGTTAAGGCCTAGCTGCCCGCCTTGCCTTTCTTCTAATCCGCAATTCCTTTTCTGCTACCGATTTTCGGGGTAACTCAATCTTACCCAACTTCAGCGTGAAAGGGCGCTTGAGACCAAAAAATGGCGATTAGCCTTTCAGTACTACGGCCCCTGGAAGAGGAGGGGCGCGCGGATTACGGGTCGAAGAGCCCAGGAGGGATTAATGCCAAGGACGCACGCCGTTTTTCGCGGCTATTCGATGAATCTTGCCCGAAACGCTCTCATCTGCTCCACCCTTCTGGCGCGAACGGTTGGATACAGCGACTGGGGCGGTGTCATCCCCGCTAGGGATTGTCCCGGAAGCATGACGCTGGCAGCAATTACAAGCGCGCCAGAACCATAGACGAGATAGTTGTTGGAGGAGTTTGAACTGAGCGTGGTCGTGCCTGAAGAAACAAGATTGGTTGTCACGGCTTGCTCCAAATAGATTACGGAAACTTGGACGAGCTTAATTAGTCAAATTCGGTATCGGTCCTCGCCTGCCGGATCGGCCCAGCAAGGCCACCTTGGATCCTCTGATTGTATTCCCCAACCGCGGCATGCGTGCGCAGCACGCTGTTCACCATCTCGAACATGTCGTGCATGCGCTGCTCGGAGACCGGGCTCTCGACCACGACGACGAGCTCGGGCTTGTTCGAGGACGCGCGCACCAGGCCCCAGCTGCCGTCCTCGACCGTGACGCGTCCGCCGTTGACGGTGACGAGATCGCGGATCGCCTGGCCGCCGATCCTGGCGCCCTTGGCCTGCAAGCCTTCAAAATGCTTCACCACCTGGTCGATGACGCCGTACTTGGTCTCGTCGGCGCAATGCGGCGACATGGTCGGCGACGACCAGGTTTTCGGCAGCGCGTTCTTCAAATCGGCCATCGACTTGCCCGGCGCGCGGTCGAGCATGTCGCAGATCGCGAGCGCCGACACCAGGCCGTCGTCATAGCCGCGCCCATACGGCTTGTTGAAGAAGAAGTGGCCGGACTTCTCGAAGCCCGCGAGCGCACCCGTCTCGTGGGTGCGGCGCTTCATGTAGGAATGGCCGGTCTTCCAATAAGCGACCTTGGCGCCCTGCTTCTGCAGCACGGGATCGGTGACGAACAGGCCGGTCGACTTCACGTCGACGATGAACTGCGCGTCCTTGTGGATCGCCGACATGTCGCGGGCGAGCATCACGCCGACCTTGTCGGCGAAGATTTCCTCGCCGGTGTTGTCGACGACGCCGCAGCGATCGCCGTCACCGTCGAAGCCGAGACCGACATCGGCCTTGTGATGCAGCACCGCATCGCGGATCGCGTGCAGCATCTCCATGTCTTCCGGATTCGGATTGTATTTCGGGAAGGTGTGGTCGAGCTCGGTGTCGAGCGGGATCACCTCGCAGCCGATCGCCTCCAGCACCTGCGGCGCGAACGCGCCGGCCGTGCCATTGCCGCGGGCCGCGACGACCTTGAGCTTGCGGGTCAGCTTCGGACGGCTGGTGAGGTCGGCGATGTAGCGCGCCGGATAGTTCTCGTGGAACTGGTAGGAGCCGCCGGCCTTGTTCTTGAATTCGGCGTTGAGCACGATTTCCTTCAGCCGCGTCATCTCGTCGGGGACGAAGGTCAGCGGGCGGTTGGCGCCCATCTTCACGCCGGTCCAGCCATTGTCGTTGTGCGAGGCCGTGACCATGGCGCAGCAGGGCACGTCGAGGTCGAACTGCGCGAAATAGGCCATCGGCGTCACCGCGAGCCCGATGTCGTGCACCTTGCAGCCCGCAGCCATCAGGCCGGAAATCAGCGCATATTTGATCGAGGCCGAATAGCCGCGGAAATCATGGCCGGTGACGATCTCCTGCTTGACGCCGAGCTCCGCAATCAGCGCGCCCAGCCCCATGCCGAGCGCCTGGATCCCCATCAGGTTGATTTCCTTCTGGAACAACCAGCGCGCGTCGTATTCGCGAAAACCCGTGGCCTTCACCATCGGCTCGGATTCGAAGGCATAGGTGTTGGGCAACAAGACGGATTTCGGCTTGGGGAACATTGAGACAATCTCAGAAATGCGAGGAATTGACCGCCGCCATAGCGAATGCCCAGGCCGAGGTATCGCGGGCATCACACAATGGACAAGGTAGGCTTGTTGGCTAAGTCTTGGTCAGCTTTCCGTCATCGAAAACCAGGAAACGTTGACCTGCACAGCGAGAAGAATGCAGCCGGCCGGCCAGTTTGGATGGGCGGGGTTATAGAAGCCGGGACAATAGCGAGACTAGCTCAGCTTGCCGCCTGGTCCCGGTTCGCAAAAAGACAGCTTTCAGATGGTTTCGCGCTGTCCCCGACGAAATGTTCATATAAAATGCAATTTCTTCCAGCGACTTTCCCTCCACCAGCAGCGATGCGAGACGAGCCTGCGCGGGAGTCAATCCAAAGATCTCCATGACAGAGCTCTGCGAGACGCGAGGTATTTCATTCAGATCAGTCAGGATCAGAAGGGCGCCCATGTCCGGGAGGAGGGGATCGCCTGCACTTTCCCAGTCCTGAACGATGGCATCAATGACAATCGGCCGGCGCTGACTCCGGGTGACAACTGTTTGCAAGGTGCTACGGCCCGGTTTGCCAGACAAAAAGCGGACCTGAGTGATCAGTCGGTCCAGCCTCAGTCGTGACTGAGCATCCGCTGCAAACAGACGCCGTCCCTTCACCGATAGATCGTCATCGAAAAGCTTCGACGCGTTGTCGTTGACAGCCGCCACGAAGCCATTCTGATCGATCAAAATCGCAGGCCGGCCCAATAGATCAAGCGTACCAATCATACTGGGCCGTTCCCCACGAGCGATGCGCAATTCACTCGGGCAAAACAAAGCTCCTTTCGGACCTGCCCCCGTTCTCTCGTCACCCTCAAGCATAGCAACAGTTCAAAAAATGGTTCGCATAACTAATGCTGAAAACGCCATCGTCCCATGTCTCAACTTATAGCTGCGTGCGTCAAAGTGGACAGTCCCATTTGAGATATGTTTCGCACTAATTTCTAGAGTTTCAGACTGAGTCCGTAGGCTACGGACCTTTCGGGCGCGCGATGAATAAGCGCTCGCTGCGTTTGCCCGTTCGAATTCAGCGCTTCTTCGCCGGCATTCGAGCTGCGCGATCGATGCAAAAGTGAAAATCTAACTAGTCATAGGAAGAAGCCGCTGATCTTCGCAGTCCTGCCTGCACAAATCCGGCGAACTTTCCCATTTTTGTGCTGAATTTGATCACGGCAGGCTCTCTTGAACGCGCCTCCTGATTTTGCCTCGCGCCGCGAACCCTCTAACGCAGAGCGGGCTTCACCCTGAGTGGCTCCGGGCTCTGGTACGCCACTGCTTTCGATCTCCCTAGGAGGCGTAGATGCCTTTGGGAACTTGAAAACCAAGGGAAAAATAGCCGAGACTAGCGCGTCGAGAGCACATCGCTCCTCGGACAGACGTCTTTCGACATACTGGCGGTCAAGCCCCGCGACCTCTGTTTCAAGCAAACGGCGATAGCGGTGGATGCGGTTACGGTGGGTTCGCATGGCGGCGAGCGTTTCGCTGATCATCGGCAGAATCTCATTCGAAATCAAATCCTCTCCTCCTTAACCGCGTGCCTGCGGTGGAGCATAGCTGACTCCGCGGAGCGCTGTGATTTGATGTCCTTTCTCTAGGGACAGCCCTGAAGGGTCAATTGGGTTCGTAACGCGCCGCTTCTGTACGTAACGTACAATGAATCCAGCGGGCGCCGTCCGGACAGTGAATATGGCAAGCCAGATGTTGCGCCCTGTTCTGCCGAAAGCAAGACATTCTGAGGGGCGCGCAAAGCCCGATCGCTAGCTGAGAGCTGTTCGTTTGCCCGAGGCACTCACGGGCCCTGCTCGTCATCGTCGCCGCTAGCCGATGAGGCTGAAGCCGACCTTGCTGACCTGTACGACGAGCGCGGCGACCTCAAGCCCATAGACGCTTGGCCGGAAATTTGGCGGCAAGGCCTCGTTGCCGGTGTCGAGATCGACGCGCTATACGAAGGGGCGGGCGAGGAGCGTAGGCAAGTCGGTCACGTCAAGAAGATCAGGTTGAGTGATCGACTGCGCCGCCTGGAGCTGATCGGCAAGCATGTTCGCGTCAATGCGTTCCAGGAGCGGGTTGAGTTTAGCCTGTTGGAAGGACTGGGAGAGCGCATCGATCGCGCCAAGGCTCGCGCAGCATCTCTTCCAGCGCTTCCGGCTCCGCCGATCGTGAAGGTCGCGTCTGCTCCTCTCCCTTCGCGTGTAGAGCAGCCAGCGCCAGCCGCACCACCTGCGCCGCCGTCACCACCACCGCCGCTGCCGAAGCCGGCTTACAAGCCGATCATGCCCGCGCCTGAACCCGCAGCACCGTGGCCGTCGTTCGGCGGCTTCGCTGCGACCGACTACGATCCCACCTAGCAAAAAACGAAATGCTCCATCATGGCAACAATCGCTGCCAACATCGCCACCATCCAAGCCCAAGCCGCCGTTCTCGACACGCTAATTGGGCAATTTGCCGCCGCCAAAGCGTTGATCGACGCGGCCGAACTCGACATTCGCAGTCAGCAAGCCTAAGCGTGGACTTGCACAGGTTTCGCTGCGCTGTCTGCAATCACGCACTTACGACATTCGCAGCGCATGAAGATTCCATGCATTCCAATGGCCGGTGGCTTCAAGGCGATTTGCGCCCACCGAAGTAAGCCGCGCTGCAAGTCGTGACCGAAGGCGAGACGCCGCGGCTGCCGGAAGGTTTCAGGGTCGAGCTCGACAAGGACGGTTGGCGGCACTGATTCGCGCGAAGCGCCGATGGCCTCAATGCATCTGCCGCTCTGACTGATCTTCACTAATCCGCCAGCCGCGTAGGGCATGACCATGTCCGATGACTGGACCAAACGAGCGACGAACATCCTTCGAGAACTTCATGCTGCCGAGACGGAGCTAATCGGCAGGGGGGCTATCCTGACCGACGGTAAGGCGGGGACGGTTGATCACGTCTTCCTTGACGAGGTGCACGGGCTCCGGATCTCGATCGGTGGCCACGACGGCAAGTGGCCGATTTCGACTCTGAAGCTTCTAGACTCCGGTTTCGCCAGATAGCGCAGGCGGTGTCAGCCCGTGGCAATGACCGATCAAGGCTGGGGCGCCCGTTCGAGGATGATCCGATCGAGGTAGACGGGCGCAAGCTGGGGGGTGGCATCATGTGGGCCTTGCACCTCGGAGGGCCGACACCAGATGGCGGGCCACTGCGCAAGAAGGGCAAACCGTGCAGGGTGATCCGATGAGCCAAATAAACCAGACCGGCCGTAGGATTATCTACGTCATGATGGTGGTCGTGGTGCTGGTGGTCATCTGGCAGATTCTCACGCCGCTTTGAGAAGGCCCGCCAGATAGCTTGTCCGCCCGGTCACCGTCCGCGGTGATCACTCGGTGACCGGGCGCCCAGCGCGGTGCGCGGCAGCGAGGCGGAGCCTGGCCGAGTAAGCCAGTCACAGTTTACCTGGAGTGGCAGCCATGATGCAGAACGTTGTAGCCGGATGCGTCGCAGTGGCTTTGATTATCCTGGCCTTGATTGGCTTCGCCCAAACGCACCGTGAATGTTGGCACGGGCACGTGCTCCTAACCCATGAGCCCTGCGGATCCGTCAGCCCTTCAATATAGGAACAACCATTTTCCGCTGATCTGGGCGCGGGACCGAAGCCCCGCGCTCTCGTCGTTCACCGCCTCGGCCGGCGGGCGCAAAACCGCTGTCGATCGCAGTGAGCGCTTTTCCACACCCACGACGCGCAGTAGCTCGCGCGCGGTCCGAGCCACCAGTAATCGATAATTTGACTGTCGCCCGCGCAGCGGTTGGATCTCGGCATGCCTCACCCTGCCCGCCGCCACACGCCCACGCACGCCGAGGGTCGGCCAATCAAGATCACCTTTGGCGAGATGCGCGAGATGGGCTTGCGCGGCGTCCTCATGTATTGCCCCTGCGGCCGTCACGTTGCGCTCGGCACCGATCGCTGGCCCGACGATGTTCGGCTGTCAGATGTCGAGCCGCGCTTCGTCTGCACCGCCTGCGCCGGGCGCGGCGCAGACGTACGACCGGATTTCAACTGGAACGCAAAAGGGCCGATCGGCGACATGGGCTATCGGTAGCCACCTTAAAAACGGCCCCGGCCATGGGGGCTTTTGAAGTGTGGAGGCCGGGGCCGTTGGAGGTGACCTTGGCGGTAATGGGGTCGCCAGGTGGTGACGAGCATAGGAAAAACCGGCAATCAGTTCTGTCCACTTGTGCCCAAAGCGGTATAGTTCCTCATCGGGAACGGAACCGGTCGCAATGAAGGACATGCAGGCTCAGTTAGAAAAGCTCCGCACGGATGCTGCCGAGTGCGCCTTGATCCGCGATCTTGCTACTGAACCCAAGAAGCGAGATGTTCACAAGGCTGGCCGAGCATCTGACAGTTCTGGCCGACGAGGTTGAACGCGCCATTGCTGCCGCGAGACCTGAGCTGAAGCGGAAGGAATGACGGAACGAGGCTGGGGTCGGCGTTTCGAGGATCCGATCACGATCGGCGATCGCATACTGGTGACGCAGCTCGACGCCGGCGAGTACATCGCCGCGTCGCCGAAGAAAGAGCACGCCGCATCGGAATGGCAAGCCGCGATGAAGGTGGAGGCCCGAGTATGTTTGCCAGCATCGGGGTCATGCGGGCATTGAACCGCCACCACGTCCCGGAGTTTAACCCGAAGGGCAAAGAGCCTCACTGGGGCCGGCGCAAGCTGAAGAGGGACCAATAAGGCGCCGCCAACTGAGGCGGCCTTACTCTCTCACAGGATGCAAGTCGGACGGCTGTACGGCGAGCCGATAAGCAATCTCCCGGGAGCCGTCGAAGACCTCTAGGACGCGCTCACAGATCAGGCACTTGTAGTGCCCGGCGTTGCCCTTGCGGGATTCAAGTTCGATCCGGCGAGATCCCGCCGAACAATCAGGGCACGTCACGTCGCCTTTCTTCATGTGACAGTTATGATGCAGGCTACCGCAGGGGTCAAAGGTTAGTGTTTGCCCGACGGAACGCAGCTGGGACCAGTACGCCCCGAATGGGAAAAGCCGCAGCGTGGTTCCAGCCCCACTGCGGCATTCCCGGAATAACAAAAAAATTAGTGCTCAAATCGCGCCGGTGTTCCTTCAGTAGAACACCCCGTTCCGAAAATGGAGTCCGGACAACTACCGGACTTCGGTTTTCTACGTATTGTCACTTGGAGGGCCGACATGGCTGGGCATGGCAATTCCAGCCCCAATGCTCCCGGTTGCCGATCCAATTGCGGATTTGAGCGCCGGGAGTGCTAGGCCCACCAGCGTGAACCGGCGCCCACCGTAAATTTCCCAAGGTCAAAAAAAAGAACCGCCGACCTTGGTAACTAAGGCCATCAGCTGAGGCTGCTTACCTCTGCTCGTTCCTCGCACGGGAAGCCAGTCTATCCAGCTGGCCAGCCAAACCCACGAAACTTCGGGCGATGTTTTTCAGGGCGGCGGCGCGATCCTTGGAAATGCCGCTCACGCCAGAAAGTCTCTTGTAGTGGTTAGCCTGCTCGCGGCACTCAGCAATGTTGATCAATGGCTCAGCCTTCCTGTTGCCCGCGCGGGACGTGGGATCGCCTTTCCCCGCTGGCTTGCCTTCTACCATGTTAGGCCCTTAAATCAGGTTCGGACACTGGGTTAGATACGGACAGCGCCGGCTCGAGTTTTGAAAAGGAACACAACGGTGGGCGTCTATGTGAACACCGCCAAGCAGGTCGGCGACGTCGATCACATCAAGTCTTCGCGACGGTGGACGCCGCGGAACGATGGTTCGAGGAGAACGACCCGGAGGGCGTCGCCTTCGAATACGATGTGATCGAGTGATGTGGAGCGGATAATCAGCGCCACATCGTTGGTGGGTTCAAGGCCTTGCGACCCGCCGCTTTCAACGCGTCGGTTGAGAGCTGTCCATGTGCCGCAGCATCGAGCAGCTTCGAAGCAACGTACGCTCTGGCGCCCGTTTCGCTTACAGGAATATTTTCGCAAACTTCGTCGAGCACCGCCCTGAGCAGCGCAGTCATTTCAGCATCAAACACGCCGAACTCCCGAAATTGAGAGGATCCTGAACGCTGCACAAGCGGAATATATTCGCTTGGCAGCGTTCGCCGCGTATTCCGGTCTGGGCTCCGAAATCCCAGCGCCTACAAAATTGGCACCTGTACGTCAAAGTAATGTGACAGCTTCCTCGGCCACATCAACGGGCGTTTGCAGGGCCTCCCCAAAGGCCCTTACCAAGGAGGATAGAGCGCGACGAACAGCCCGAGGCCGGCAAGAAGTATTGCCCACGCGACGGCCTGACGATTGCGAAGCGAGCCACGGTTCATTTGCGAGCCTTCTTACGAGACTTTCGCGTAACCGAGGCCGCAGGATTTGACCCGTCGAACACAATGACGTCGAAGAGCGTCTTCGCGTCATCGGATAGGATCCCCAACCAACATCGCTTCTAATTCGGCGGCTGTCGTTGGGACAATCCCACCATTCGGCCGAACAGGCATAGTCGACACTTCATCTCAGAAAAAACCAAATAGCCTCCCATAGGCCCGGGCGACGGGCTCGGTGCCAGGCGTCGTGCGTCGCTCGCTGTCGGGGCGTCATCGCGGCCAGGCGCTCGGCGCGCTGTTTGGCATATCTCTGTTGCTGCCGAACCTTGCGGTTGAACCGCGTCGCGCCGGCAGGTGTTGAGGCGTCCCCGTACTGTGGCAGATGCCAAGCCTTTCCGATCCGAAACGACAGATACGCATGCCCCTTGACGACGTTGCGCTCGACGTTTGGTGGCAGTTTGCGAGGCATGGCCTACCTCTCCCAACCAACATCGGCGTCAACGCCGGTCGCGTGCTCTTCCCCGTGGTGAGGCAGAGCGTCGATCGCGCTCGAGTTCGCGAACGTCCCAAGCCAGTCGTCTCGTACCCGGAATGACCCGCGGCTTGGGCATGCTTCCCGCCGTCACGAGAAGGTCAAACGTGTTCGGGCTAACCGAGGCATATGCTGCGGAGGCCTCACGATCGATTAGGCGCGGCGGCAGAGTTGGCGGCAATGCAGCTTGACGTGCCACTACCGCTTCTCCCCATCCTCCATTTCGAGAGCGACTGCCCCAACTCGGAGATCGGCTGCTTTTAATGGCGGCATTCCGCCGCTTCGCGGCGCTGACGACAGAAAGAGCATTGCGGTCATCATGCCAATGATGTGCAAACAGGTGTGTAATATGAATGGCCCTCTGGGGCTATCTAGCTGATTTTATTGTATTATTTTCTTTAAATGGCGCTCCCTAGCGGAATGTAACCACAGGTAATGATGAGATTTCCTATTATATTTCAATATGTTAAAATCTTGCCGTTTCGACGTGTATCTACGCGGTGTATCTACTTTTTGGGTCGGTAGCCGACTCGGCTACCGAAACTAACGAGTCGATGAGGGGCGGTAGAGCGCAAACCCATAACTATACAACTTGTAACAAAACTTGATTTGACTTTTCGTATTGCGGTTGAGGTCCCGTTCTGCTATGTACCACTCATGGCGACGTTGCGCGATTCGAGGGCGCGCCCGTGACTGCCTGACGGACACCTTGTCCGTCATCGGCTCATAGCCGAGGTAATGCAGCCGCTCAGCGGCAACGCTAACCGAAAATTCCCACACCCATGACCACTTTAAATGCGTCTGCGGTTACCGCTGATCGCCTTGACGCGGCCCTCGACCTCAGAGCTGGCCCCGGTTGTTTGGACAGCGCCGCGCTGGATTTAAGTGGATTCCTGCCGGGTTATGCTGAACGCGGGGCTTTACGATTTTGTCGTTGCGTCGGGAGGGCGTAGCCCGACCAGAGCGACGACAAAATCGTCGGCGACGGTCATGCGGCCATCACCATAGCTTGCGTGCCGAAGTAAGCCTCGTCGGGCGTGCGCCCGTCAAGGCTCGAGTGAGGGCGTCCCTGATTGTAGAAGGCCAGATACTTGGCAATTGACGCTCGCGCCTCGGACACGCTGTCGTAGGCGCGGAGATAAACTTCTTCGTATTTGACCGTGCGCCAGAGCCGCTCGACAAACACGTTGTCGCGCCAGGCGCCCTTGCCGTCCATGCTGATGGCGATCTTCGCGTCCAGCAGCACATCGGTGAACTCGAGGCTGGTGAACTGGCTGCCCTGATCCGTGTTGAAAATCTCGGGTCTGCCGTGCTTCGCCAACGCCTCCTGGACCGCTTGGACGCAGAAGGCCGCCTCCATTGTGATCGAGACGCGATGGGCCAGGACCCGTCGGCTGAACACATCGACGACCGCCGCGAGATAGACGAAGCCACGCCGCATCGGAATGTAGGTGATGTCCATTGCCCACGCATGGTCGGGCCGCTCGATCTTCAATCCGCGCAACAGGTACGGGTAGATCTTGTGACCCGGAGCCGGCTTGCTCGTGTTCGGGCGACGATAGACCGCCTCGATCCCCATGCGCTTCATCAGCGTCGCGATGTGGCGGCGACCGGCGTATACGCCCTCCCGCCGCAGCAACGATCGCAGCATACGCGCTCCCGCGAAGGGATAATCGAGATGCAGCTCATCGAGCCGACGCATCAAGGCAAGGTCCTCGGCCGAAACTGGCCGAGGTTCATAGTAGACCGTGCTGCGAGCCAGCTTCAGGACCTTCGCCTGGCGCACGATAGAAAGATCATGACCGCGGTCGATCATCGCTTTGCGCTCAGCAGGCCCGCCTTGGTGAGCGCGCCGGACAAAAAATCGTTTTCCAACGCCAGCTCGCCGATCTTGGCATGTAACGCCTTCAAATCGACCGGCGTCTCGGCCGATGTCTTGTCATGCCCAAACACGCCGGCGGCGCCTTCCAGGAGCTGGTTTTTCCAGATCGTGATCTGGTTCGGATGAACATCAAACAGTTGCGCCAGCTCCGCCAGTGTCTTGTCTCCTTTGACCGCAGCCAAAGCAACCTTCGCCTTGAATGCCGGAGAATGCGTCCGGCGGCTCTTCTTCGTCATCTTCGCTCCTGATTCGCAGCAAGAATCCTCGCCGCTGTCAGGCAGAAAATCCACTCAAGCTACTGTCCGAATTTGCGAGGCCAGCTCTCTCATCGCCGAGGTGATGGTGCTGCACGACCGGCCGGGCTTCGCGCCCTACGTCGAACGCCTGGAGCGGGAGCTTGCCGCTATGCAGTCGAAGGATGACGTGATGACACGCGCGCGGCGGCGGCTTGCTGCCCGCGGCGCAAACGATAACGGCAAGTCCAAGGTAGCTGCGTGAACAACAGCCCCGCGTCGCCCGCCAAATATCTGCAGCGCGACCTTTAGTGTCACGCCCGAAAAATCTCACTACTCATCACACACTACGAACGGAGGAATTGTGTGCAGCCACAACTCAATTTCCACCACAACTTCAGAGAGCCGGTCAAGATCCCCGGCTCGTTCAACCTGTATTACGATCCGGTTCAGGTCGACCGGCAACTGACTAAGCTTCTGATCGAGGGAGACCCGGAATATGAAAATCCTCGCCACTCATTCGCCGCTCGGTGCTGACGTTGCCCTTGCGGACGTCGAAGTCTGCGAAGGGGTGAAGTTGTTCGGCGTGCGCATTGTGCGTGCGGCCGATGGATCGCATCGAGCTTACGCGCGCGGGGCTGCGCTTTCGCCCGCGATGGTCGAATCAATTTCATCTCTCGTTTTAGAGGGCGATTGCCAACATGCGGGCCACGCTTAAGCGCATTATCCACCTTCGTCGCAGCCTTATTGCTTACGGATACCGTCCCGTCGCGTGTAGTGGCAAAGCCGCTGTCATGGGTAACTGGCAGCGCTCGCGGTGGTCCGCTGCGCAAATGGAAGGCATCGCTCGCAACTATCCGGACGCCACAAATACGGGTCTGCTCTGCGGCGAACTTGTGGGGCTTGATGTCGACACGCCGGACGCTGAGACTGCCGACGCTATCCGCGCGATGGTGATGGAGTTGCCGGGGTCGGACAGAGCGCCGTATCGGATGGGCAAGGCACCGAAGACCCTGTTCGCATTCCGCGCCACCGAGCCTCGCGAGAAGCGCGCAACAGGCGCCTACCTGATCAACGGCGCCAAGTGTCAGGTCGAGGCGTTTGGTGAACGCACGCAATTCGTGGCGTTCGGAACGCATCCCGATACGGGCCGACCTTACGAATGGTTCAACGGTTCGCCGGCCGAAACACCGTTGGCCGAGCTTCCGGAAATCACACCAGAGGCGATCGACGAATTGTTGGCTCGGGCGGAGGCGTACTTCGCCGAGCGCGGGACGCTGATTAAGCCAGCCAGCAAAGCCAGTGACCGCGGCCCGGTGGTAGTCGATAGTGACCACCCGTGGGCTGACACATCAACGCCGCGCGTTGGCTAGCCTCGATGCATGGGTGCCGGAGCTTGGACTCGAAGATCTGCGCAAGTACCAGGGCGGCTTCCACGCTGTTGCATCCTTCCGCCCCTCGATCAACTCGAAGGTGAAGAAGCGAGGCCGCGCGCTGAATATCCAGCCCAGTGGTATTGTCGATTATTCGGCTGGAAACGCCGGCTACTCGCCGATCAACATGGTTTCAGTCAGCCTCAGCATGTCCGCGTCAGAGGCCGCCGAGTGGCTGCGTAAACGAGTTGGCGGCGGCGATGACACCAAGCCAGTCAGCGTTGCTCGTCTTCTTACTCAACCCGCCAGGCGTGCCGCAGCGCGTCGATCAACATCAACTTTGTCCTGAAGGGCGATTGCTGAATGCAAAATGCAATTAAAACCGACGCGTCCAATTCAACCGTTGAAGCCCGCGATGAGGAGCCTGTCGCAGCCAACGACAACAAACCCGCATCTAATCCCGGCACTTCGGTAACCGAGGATAGTGTTGCGTATATATTCGCGAGCACCTATCGAGACACGCTGCGCTTCTGCCACTCCACTGGCGCGTGGTTTGAATGGGATGGTTCGTACTGGCGCAGGAACGAAGTCGGCCTTGCGGCTCACCATGTTAGGGTGATGGCCCGCGATATGTCACAGGGCCTGTCTCCGAAGGCGCTCGCGACTATACGAAAGCGTTCATTCGCTTCAGGAGTCGAGGGGTTCGCTCGCAATGACCCAACCTTCGCCGTCACGATCGAGGCTTGGGACCGCGACCCGTTTCTGCTCGGAACGCCAGACGGCACCGTTGATCTGCGTACAGGGAAAATGCGCGCTGCCGACCCTGCAGATGGCATTACCAAACTAACGTCCACCGCGCCGTCTGCCCAGGCAGACTGTCCACTTTGGTTGCGATTTCTTCAAGACGCGACTGGCGGCGACGGTGAAATGATCCGCTTTCTGCAGCAGTGGTGCGGCTACTGCCTTACGGGCGACACGCGCGAACATGCACTTGTCTTTGTGCATGGCGACGGCGGTAATGGGAAATCGGTTTTTCTCAACACCACTAGCTATATTCTGCACGATTATGCGACTACGGCGTCAATGGACACGTTCGTTGCCAGCCGCAGTGACAGACACCCGACAGACTTGGCGATGTTGCGCGGTGCGCGTCTAGTCAGCGCCAGCGAGACAGAGGAGGGCAGGGCTTGGGCCGAGTCGCGAATAAAACAGATGACGGGCGGCGATGCGATTTCAGCGCGCTTTATGAGGCAGGACTTCTTTACGTTCCAGCCGCAATTCAAACTGTTTGTGGTTGGAAACCACCAGCCAGCACTGCATAGCGTCGACGCCGCAGCCCGGCGGCGATTCAACATCGTGCCGTTCACGCGAAAGCCGACGAAGCCGGATCGTGAACTTGAAGCAAAGCTTCGCGGTGAGGCGCCCGCCATTCTGCGGTGGATGGTTGATGGGTGCCGGGACTGGCAGCGCAATGGTTTGGTGCGACCTGCATCTATTGTTGAGGCGACCGAAACGTATTTTGCCGAGCAAGACACGTTCGGCCAGTGGCTGAAGGATGCTTGCCGAGTTGAGCCGGACAATCGTAGCATCTCAGACTTCGTCGCGGATCTGTTCAAATCGTGGACCGATTATGCTGAAGCATCTGGCGAGCGCCCCGGAAGCCAGAAGGGATTTGTCCAGTCGCTGACCAAGAGTGGCTTCAAGAAGGGGCAAAGGGTACGCGGCGGACAACTCTATATCGGACTGCAACTGCTTAGGCAGGCCGAGAAAGAACCTAGCGTGCGCGATTGAGCACGGATCGCGCACGGGAAAACGAAATGATTTCAATGGTCGGTGCTACGTGTGCGACATGTGCGCGATTTTTCCATTATAGGCGCTTCGCGCGCGCGTGTAGAGAGTCATACGTGAAAATCACGCACATCGCGCACACCGCGCACGGCGGCGGGGTCTAGCTGATCTCTCCCGCCGTTCACATAGGGACCCGCGCCCCCAGGAAAACATCTCCGAGTGCAAAATGAAAACCAAAACATGGGGCGGGGATATAGCAAATCCCTTGGATCCCGCGAGCCGCCCGAACCAGTGGCCGAGTTACGTATAACTTTTTTTGATTGTTTGATTATTCGATCGGCACGCAGATGCCGACGCACAAGACCGCAGAAGCGGTCAGGTACGCTCGTCACGAGAGACAACCAATGCAACACGCAAACGACAACGACCAACCCATAGCAGCCGACCATGTTACCGAGGTCCGCCCGCGCCCTGGCGAGCTGAACCGCATTCTACACCGCCGCTTCCCCGGTATGGGGCCGGCCCATGGCTGGCAATTGGATGCGGCGGCGAGGGCGACGTTTAATGCGGATATGTCCAAGTGGTTTGGTTTGGACGGGCGATGGCATTCAACTGCCGAGCAATATCGCCAGAGCAAAGGCAAGCGCCGCACCAAACAGGCGGCCACCCCCAACAAGCCCGGCAAGCCCGCCAGGCCAGAGCTACTGGATTGGCAGCAGGACGTGGGCGCACCGTACTCCAGGTGGTCGCATGCAGTTGCGGAGGGCGCTGAATTTCTTGCGGGCCGCACCGCCCCGGCGACAAGCGGCATTCGGCTCATGCAATTCGGTGCCGTTGAGGACGCCATGATCCGGGCAATCGACGCCAAGCGATTCCTGACGCAGGTGGCCAATGATAATGAGCCCGACATTCGCAGGAACAGGCCGCGCCGGAGGAAAATCGCGCTGGCGGCTTAAAATCCAGTTTTCGCCATAGTTGGGAACGTATCACCTTGAAGACCACGATTTGTGGTCTGACGTGACGTGCACTCGGCGCGCTGGCCACCACCCGGCGTCGCCACTTTTTCCCGGCCCTGAGCCGCGAAGCCGCTGCATGCGGCGTTTTATTTAACCCTCCAATCGCAATTTCCAATCCTGAAAGGAGAGCGGCCCCAATGGCCACTTGGAATCACGTGCTCGACGCGATCGAGCGTCATCTTGATTTCCCGCGCTCGCGAAGCACCGGAATCGCCAGGCGTTTGCAGGAAGCCGGAATCTTGCCTTCCGGCGCACCGGGCGTTGCGCCTGAGCTAGACGAGGACAATGTTCTCGACCTCGTTGTTGCGCTCGCCTCTGACACCGAGTTGCACACCGCTGTTGACGCGGTCCGCGCCTACCACGCGATGACACCCGGTAGTGTCAACCTGGATGGGGCCCCGCAGTCGATTCCCAACGCGCCGATCGCTGTTGCGATTTTGGTCGAGGACGCACGCACTGGCGTCGCGGAGGCGCGAAAATCTCAGGTTGCCGTATCCTGCAATTGTAGAGCCGTCGCGATTCACAAACCTGATGGGTCGGTCAGTCGCTTCAGTCAGCCGGGCGCTCATTGCGCTCACTGGCAATCCAATGGCCATCACAAGTCAGTCACCATCAACGTCGCCGCTGTGACCGGTATCATTGATGCATTGTTTGGAAAGGTTGTTGCCTAATGGCTCCGTTGAAGACGAAGACCACCGACGAATTCCGCGTCCCCAGCCTCGCGGAGGCCGACAGCTCGTACGCCGACCTGATCGCGAAACGCGTGGAATTGGAGCAGAGAGACTCTAAGCTCAACAGCGAGCGCTCGAAACTGCGCGGTAAGATCGAGGCGGGCAGGGCGGCTTTTGGGAAACATATCTCGCCCGGCGTGGCCGCGCTGCTTGGTGACGATCCTACTGACAGCATTGCCGATCTGTCGCGGCAGCTCCGCGAAGTCACCACGGAGATAGCAAACATCGAGTCAGCGCGGGAGGTCCTGCATAGGCGCACAGACGAAGCGCGGAACGTAGCCTCCAAGCTCGTGTGCTTCACCGTGATGCCAGAGTACCAGCGCCGTTTGGGTGCGGTATGTGAGGCCGCTCGCGCGTTGGAAGCAGCCAAGCCCGAGAAAAGCACGACGCGCTGCTGGACGATCTGGAGCGCGAGGATGTGCGCCTCGGTTATCTGCGGCCAGTGCGCGCGCACTTCTTGGGCGATCGGCGCGAAGGCCGCGCTTTTTACTTTTTGAAGGAAGTGAAGGAGGCGGGCCACAATGTCTAAGGGATCCGAACGCACTTCCGATGTGGCCGACCGAAAGCCAGTTCGGCGCCGTGTAAAGATGCCTGGCGAAAGCCGACACTCCGAGTGCTCGGACTCACCAGCCGTGATTGCGCGCAAGTTGATGCAAGCGAAACGCGAGAAACGATTGCGGGTGACGCAACGCAATGGCTGAAACCATCTCAGGATTCGCGATTTCCTGGAATCGGCCGGCCATCATCGCGGGGCTCTTCGAGGAACGCTTCGCGCGCGGCGCATTCGACAAGCACATCGCGCAAAATCCAGACGTCGCCGCGCTTTGCAGTCATGATGTCAGCAGGCCTCTGGGGCGCATCAGCAACGGCACCCTCAAACTACGTTCGGATAACGTCGGACTCTACTACTCGTTAGAGCCGCATCCTGATGCGCCTTTAGGGCAGGAGGCCTTGGCACTGTCAACGAGGTGAGCGTGTCGTTTACTCCAGTTGTCGAGGAGTGGGACGACGGTGGCGACATTCCGAAGCGCCTCATCACCGAGGCCAAACTTTTCGAGATCAGCTTGGTCCTGTGGGGAGCCTACGGCAAGGACACCTCAGCTCAGATCAGTCGAGCATCCAGCAACAACCAGGCAGCACGACGGCGCGTTGAAGCGAAGATGCGGGCCCGCGGCATCCTTTAAGCGCAGGGGGAGGGGTGGGTCAGATCCCTCCCACTGCCGCCACTAGCTACCGGCGGCCCCCCATTTCACGCGCATCTGCAATTCGGACCCCCAGGGGCAAAATGCCACGACCAAGAAAGCCGGCCGCCAAGGCGCTGGTTGAAGGCCGGCACATCATCAATGCTGGCCGCTATAAACGCAACGATCCAACCGGTGCCGAAATCGGCGCTCCACCCACTTGGCTAAACGAGCAACAGGCCAATGCATGGCGTGAATTCGCCAGCGAGTTGCCATGGCTCAATGCATCTCACCGTTGTCTTGTCTCCATCGCATCAGTCTTGCGCGCTCGCCTGCAAAGCGGCGCGGAGATGGGTACAAAATCGCTCAGCCTACTGAGGCTGTGCCTAAGCAGTATGGGCGCGACACCGGCCGATGCGAGCAAGATCAGTTGGGCGCCGGCAGAGGAGGCGGACGATTTACTTGACTAAAACTCACGGACACTCCGGCAGAGCTAGTAGGTTATCGTTGTAGTAGCCGTCAGCGTGAGTTCGAACATATTTTCCGTTCGGGCCGCTAACGACGCCAACGTCCGCGCGCTTACCGCCGACCAACGTAAAGAATGTATTGGTCCCGTTCTCGATCGATCGAATGACCTCCGATCTCGGCCACACCAACCACACGCCTCCGAATGCGACATACTGGCAATTGCTGGCGTCGAAGGGGGATGCTGGCGCCACGGGCTCAACCGGTGCTGCGGGGGCCAACGCCCCCACGTATGGCGGCACTTCGACCACGTCGCTCGCTATCGGCACCGGATCCAAAGCGTTCACCACGCAGGCCGGCCTCGCCTATCAGAATGGCGCTCGCGTGCGGGCTAGCTCGGCGGCGAACACGGCGAATTGGATGGAAGGCCTCGTCACCTACAGCGGCACGACGCTGACCATGACGTCCGACAAGACCGGCGGCAGCGGCACGCTCGCGGACTGGAACTTCAACGTGGTGGGCCAGCCTGGGGCTGGTGATCTGTCGAGCGCCAACAATCTGTCGGACGTGGCGAGTGCTCAAACGTCACGTGGCAATCTCGGGGTTCTGTCTCCGCCGCAAGGTCGCCTGACCCTGGTGAGCGCAACGCCCGTGATGACGACGACGCAGAGCGCCAAAACGACGCTGTACTATGCGCTCTACAACGGCAATCAGGTGCCAATCTATGACGGCACCAAACTCACGATGACGACATTTGCCGAGTTGTCGATCGCGACGACCGACATCACCAAGAACCCCGCGGCGATCGGCGCCAGCAAGGTCAATGACTGGTTTGTCTGGAACGACAGCGGTACGCTGCGGCTGCCTCACGGTCCCGACTGGACAAGCGACACGGTGCGCTCGGCTGGAACGGCGTTGGGCCAGGTCAATGGTATCTGGCTCAACAATCAAGCCATCACCAATGGGCCGGCAGCGTGGCGCGGAGGCACCACGCGCAGCAATGCATCGTCGCAACTTGATTGGATTCTTGGCGGTTCGGGGTCTGGCGGTGTGGCTGGGTACCTCGGCGTGTGGAATGCCTATAACCGCGTGACGGCATCCGCAGCGGCGATCGATAGCGGCCTCGCATACACCTATTCCAGCGCGACCGTGAGGCAGGCGAGAGCGTCCGCAGGCAATCAGGTGTCGGCTGTATTCGGGCTGGCCGAAGATGCGACGCAGATTTCGTATGCATCACGCATTGGTCTGGTCACGAACTCAGCAGCCGCGGTTTCCGGTATTGGCGTGGATGCGACCAACGTTTTCATTGGTCAGGGGGTTCTTGCAGGCGGACGAATACTACTCAGGTCGGTGGAGCAGCCGCGTACGCGGCTCCGCCACTATTGGGTTTGCACGTGTTCTCAGCCAACGAACAGGGCGATGGCACCAACGCCAACAACATCAACGTGGCAGGTCAGAACGCGCTTAGCGTCCTGGCGAGGATGTAAGATCGGTGCCACCCGTATGGCCTGCGGACGCGCGTCGCGACAAGCCATTCTTTTGTCGGAGTCGCGCACTACTTTTCATTTTTGAAAAATGGAGAAGTAAGGTGGCAATTGGGACAGTGAAGTGGTTCAACCCAACAAAGGGGTATGGGTTCATTCAACCGGATTCCGGCGGCAATGACGTCTTTGTCCACATCTCCGCGGTTGAGAAGGCTGGTTTTACTTCGCTCGCAGAGGGCGCAAAAGTCAGCTTCGACATCGTGAAAAATCGCGGAAAGGAGTCGGCGGAAAATCTACGAATCGAGTGATGCACCACCCATTGTGTTGCTCAACAGAAAGGCCGCAGTGGTACGCCGCTGCGGGCGGCCGAGGAGATCGATCGGAATCGGCCGATGGATAAGGCGCTATTGTTCGCGTGGGCGTGCGCTCTAATCCTCTTGGTACTGTTCGTCGCGCTGTACCTTCCTTGGTAGTAAGTTGCCGATGGCGACTCGCCACGGCGCTGCCTGCGATCCGAGACTGATTGCCAAGTCACCGCCCACAATCCTGGTAGTTGCTCTAGGGCATTCGTCCGGAGGATACGTTGCCCGGTCAGCTTCTCCCTCCCTTGAGGCTGACCGGGCGAAGTTAGTGGCGCGCGCGATAGGGACAGCGCTTTATCGGTCCACCCCAAAGCACCGAGTCACGTGGCCGCTAACGTTCCCGCTGTTTAGGTCGCGCGGCTGCCACCGTGAGCCCGGTGTGATCCTTGAGGCTATCGATTACCTTGAGCGCGGCTTCGAGTTCATCTCGAAGACGCTTCGTAATCCGCAGAATGCCGCTCGCGAGCTCCTCGCGGCTGATTTCTGCACCGTGAGCAACTTTTTCTTCGAGGTCGCGTATAGCTTCGTCGATCTTGTGCAGCGAGAATGTGCTAGGCATCATCCGGCTCCGTCCTGATTAAGGGGCCGGCATCCGCCGACCCGCAGCGTAAAAATGCGTCCGCTACACGGTTTAGTAAAGCGGGTGGTGTTGCGGGAAAATCTGTCCCCATCTCGCGTCTGAGCGCCTCGAATTCGGATAAGGTCGAAAGAGGGCAATCCGCCACCGCGTCCATTTTTGAGCAGATAACTTCAACCCGGGATCGCCAATCGGCCAGCTGTTCTTCAGTTCGCTGTGGCGCGTACGTGTCTTCTGCCGGTGTATGGCTTGGCCTACGGACGTAGTCCGTGAATGCTTGGATTGCCGCTACCACTTCGGTCCTAGGCACGGCGGTTACTCCTATGAGCGGAGCCAGCTCGAACATTTGCAGGCCGAGCACTTTGATATGGCATGCACGCGGGGGCGCGACAACCCACTGGTACTGGTAGGTGCTTCCAGTCCTTCTCAGCGATACTCCTTGGTGGCACCAGGGGGGAATTTTGGGCCCCTCGGGAGCAAAGGTGGCCAGCCCTGCCAATCCAAGGGGCGAAGGCTGGCCACCATCGCTTGCGACGTCACCACACAGGGTAGCTACAGGCCAATGGATGCACATATTCGAGCAGCAAATCACGTCCCTGCGGTCCCAAGCGCTTGCGGTGTTTGCAGCCAATCAGGCCAGCGCGGCCGATCAGTCTTTGAGCCAAGCAGATCGCCAAATCGCGACGTCTAATGCCGAGGAGGCTCGACAGCTTGAAACCCAACCTCGGGCCGAAGGAGGCGCGGAAGATCGCTGCACGCATACGCGCTCTTCTAGGAGAGCCGCGTGTGTGCCAACCGGTTCGGGTGGCATGCCTGTGAGACTTTCGCCAGCGCGCCCGCGCTGCTTGCGGTGTGCGGGTTAGTCATAAAAGGCACTGGGTGCGCTCGCGATAGCTGACGAAAGGGTGACGGACTGTCTTGCTTCAATCACGACCGACAGGCTGCCAGGACTCCAAGTCAGTCTCCGAAAGAGAGACCCCAGCACGGGCAGCATGCTGGGGCGAGACGTTGGGCTGACGCGAGCCAGAAATCGAGCCACGACTCGATCATTATGACCGTGTAAATGTAGAGCAGCATCACGCACCGGTCAAAATCGCACTGCATGACAGTAATCGGCGGTAGGATCTTCGTTCGCGCTTTGAGGTGCAATCCGAGCAAACGCGAGAAAACGGCAGTTGCTAATCGCGCATAAGCAAATCTCACGTCCTGAAAAACGACCAAGTTGCTATCGCAACCAAAGGCTGTCCACCGGAAAGAGACGGCTTCGCTCTCCGCAAATGTCCGGTGGTTGGCTAGGTGCGAGAGGTTTTACATCAAGCGACGTAAGGAGATTTGGGAGCAGGTGCAGGCAGAAATGGCCGTTGGAGAAAGTGCGAGAATTTCTCGCACTTTATCGAAGCCGAAACGGGCCGAGGGAATAAACAATTCGCATCTGCAGCAGGCCATCTCCACTGGTGCCGGTGCGGCGAGTCTCCGCGCCGTAGCCGATTGGAACGAGCGCAAATCGTTTGACGAGCGCCGCCGCGCTGGCGGCCCTGAAGCTCCGTGTCGGGATGCGCAGGGCGGCCGGAAGGAAAAAGCGTTAGCTCGCGGAAGGGGGGTCTTAGCCGTGGAGGCCGTCGCTAGTGGGGATCACGGGCACTCAGCCAGTGAAAGAAGATTGTCTGGCTGAACGCCGTCCGCCGTTGTCTTGATGTATTTGTGCCCGTTGTGTTCGGCCACGACCACGCCAGCCATGAGTCCGTCTTCTTCGACATAGAACTCCCATTCGCCGCTTTCAATGTCTCTGATCGTCTGAACGACAGACTGCTTCCATTGACTTCCGTTTGAATATTCACCTCCGACACTTTCAATCCTCTCGTGGGGATTCATCCTGTCGGTCTTATTGATGCAGCGAACGCGTGCGAGTTTAACCACAGGGCTCTCTCCTTCGTGCTGCAAAGGCTGGGTGACCAGTTTAGCGTTCAGTGGCGGCCCAGGCAGCCCAACCAATCCTGGTAGGGGCCCGGGAGGCTTTTCGCCGATACAACGCGAGGGCCCCCCGCGGGTTGATGCCCCCCCTCGGGGGCGGGGCGGTCAGTTTTGCAGCTCAAGGCGGTAAGGCTGACCACGGAAGTTAGTGGCGCGCGCGATAGGGACAGCGCTTCTTCGGTATGGAGGCGCCGAGTCACGTGGCCGCTAACTTCACCGCGGCGCGGGTGTGGCAGGGACAGCGTCGTTTCGCATGTTTCGCGACGCCGAGTCGCCCCCGCGCCCCCCCCAGGACTGTTGGGCTCAAAAGGCCGATGAGCGCCGCGAGGAACGATTCTACTGGATATGCGCGCGCATTACGCTAATTGATTTGGCCACATTTCCCCACTTAGGATTTGTGGCCGTCATCTGCATTTTTCTGATTCAGATAGTCGCACTTGCCGCCCTGGCCAGAAAATATGCTGATGAGAACATCGCGATAGCGATCGACAAAATCATCGCATCGATTTGCGACAGGTTCGGGTGGAAGTAGGGCGGCGAGATCCTATCCGTAAAAGCCAATCAAAAAACGGATAGCAAAAAACGCCCCTGCGACTACGGCTGCCGTGATGGCTATCGCGAAACCAACCCTAAAGCTTTCGCTCATCAGTTCCCCCTAGGCCGCAGGCACATCCCCCTCCGAAATTGCGTCTGCGGCCTCCGCTGCGACGGTCCGCAATCATGCCGGTCACTGCGGTAGGTGTGCGACTACAAATTCTTGTAGTTGACCAGTTCGTGTTCTCTGGGCTCGAATTGCTGTCGAGCGGACCCTACGCCAGTCGCGAGCCCAATCGCCGGATGGATTGTAGCCATGACGAATGAACCGGATGATCTCATCGGACGTATTGCTGAGATCGAACTAGGGTCCAGACTCAATTGAGCCAATATGCGACGAGAGCGGCGAGATGAACAGCGGCCAAAAAATTACGGGCGAGCTTGTCATATCGCGTGGCGATGCGCCGGAAGTCCTTGAGCCTGCAAAAGCAGCGTTCGATGACATTTCGTCCTTTGTAGGCGCGTTTGTTGAAGCGATGGATGACGACACGGTTAGATTTATTGGGGATTACGGGCTTGGCGCCGCGACGAATGATTGCGCCGCGAAGCTTGTCGCCATCATACCCTTTGTCGGCGAGGAGCACGCTCATGGGTGGCGCGAGCGCCAGGACATCGGGAGCCGCAGCGATATCGGCATCCTGGCCTGGAGTCAGATGCAGGACGACCGGCCGGCAGAGCGGATCGCTCAGCGCATGGATTTTTGTCGTGCGGCCTCCGCGCGAGCGGCCGATTGCTTGATTGTGCTCCCCCCTTTTCCGCCGGAGGCACACCGGTGAGCTTTAATCGAGGTCGAGTCGAGCGACAGTACGACGCCGTCTTCGCCAGGCTTGGCCAGCGCTTCGAAGATTGCGCACCATCGTCCTCGCTTGGCCCAGCGATTGAAGCGATTGTAGATCGTCGTGTAAGGGCCGTATTCACGTGGACAATCACGCCATCGTGCACCCGATTGCAGCATGTGAATGATGCCGCTGACGATGCGTCGGTCGTCGTCCCGATCCGGCCCCGTCAGTCCCCTCGGCAGATGCGGTTCGATACGCGCCCATTGCCTGTCGTTCAGCCAAAACAAACCAGCGCGCATTCTCTCGCCCCCGAATCAACACGTAGGCAAGAGAATCACGTGGCGCTATTTAGGTACAGACCCTAATTGCTGAGATCGAACTAAATGAATCGGCGGCGATCTGTGTTGAGCAGATGGACGACGAAATCACGCTCGTCATTGCAAGCATTGTCGGCGTTCACTTCCAAGTGACAGTGGAGCAGGCGCTTGAGTTGTCGCGGGCCTTAGCTGTAGCTGCGGAGAATGCGGAAAAATTCCGTAAGTCAGCCAAGACGTAGCGGCTACTTCTTAATCGAGTGCTCTTGCATAAACCGCGCGGCCCTAACGCGCGCTCGCTCCATCATGTCTTCCTTCGCTTTCGCAGTGGCAAGCTCTGATTCAAGCCGCTCGAAGATCGGGAGATAGACTTCACCGCCTTGTGGCGACTGATCCATTAGGATCGCAAGACAATCCAAGCAACGCTCCAGTGTATCGACCGTGATTGGTTCGTCACTGCGGATCGCGAACCGTTTGGTCATCATTCGCCTACGCTGTCCGCGTCAATAGGGAGCTTGCTCCGCTCCCACTCCAATAACTCGGATAGAAGCCAGAACCTGGTGCGGCCACCGAGGCGCGTCGACGGTTGCGGAAAGGCCGCATCGCGCATGCGCCGGAATAGCCAAGTGTTCGATACGCTGCCGTAGCGCTCGCGAACTTGCTTGGCGTTGAGATACTGATCTGTCGCGAGGGCGTTGAGATCAACGGTCGACACGGGCGCCACCGAATCGTTGCTGCCGCCGCACGCTGGAATGGGAGTGTGGCTTTACAATAGGGCAGCACCCACATCCCTATGGACGCGCCGAAGCGCCCCGATAGGTGTGGGCAGCTAGGCCTTCGGTTTCGCCAGCCTCACACCAGGGCCGCCATCGATCGATTGACCATCTGCCAGGAAGATGGCGCCGGCAGATTCGAGGGCGGCGCGGATGGCGGCTATCGAATGACCCGGTGCCGTCGCGTCGGTCTCAACCCTCGTCACGGTGTTTCTGTGCACACCCCGATTTCTCCGCAAGGTCTCGAACGGTCCAGTTCAACAAACCGCGCGCCGCCCTAATTTGTGCACTTGTCACCATGGTTAATTCCTGTATAGTGCATTTGTCACCATAGAGGTGATAGATGCACAATAAAGGAACCCGCCCAATGCTGCAAGCCGCCTCATTTCCGTCCGCTGAACGACCCACCACCCTTTCGCAGTTTCTCTACACCCATCGCCGATTGACCGACCTGGCCCGTGGGCCGCTTCCCAGCGAGATCGTTGAGGAGATGACCCACACCGCATGCGGAATTGCGGAGAGGATCCTTGAGGCGCCCGCCGCAGACTGGCGGGATCTGAGCAAGAAAGCCCTGCTGCTGCTCGACGAATTGCCCTACGAGCAGGAGTGGCTCGATCGTATGTGAATGCGGATCGAAATTTGACCCCTCAATCAGTCTATCTCGTGGGCTAACGTCTTGATTTTTCAAGTGCCGGAAAAGTGACCCCGGCGCCGATCGGCGTCGGACCCCCGCGCCGATTCACAGAAGCATGCGAAAACCATCGAGGCTCGCGGCGAAGACGTTGTCCAGCCGCATCAAGAAGCCGGATATACGTCAGTAGTTGTGGCCGTCGATCCTGATCAAGTCGGTCGTTGCAATCGGGCGGGGTCCATATGGGGTCCGGACGCCGATCGGCGTCCCAAGTGCTTGATGGGTCAATGTTCAGCGTCGATTCACAAAGATGTTGGCTGGAGATAGTCCTCGCCGCGAAAGCTGGCCGTACGCCTCACCGATGAGGAGCAGTATTTTGTCTCTGAATCTTCGGTCTATCGGCTGTTGACGGCGAAGCGCGCAGGCACATGCGCCATGCTGTCTTGGCGCGGCAATTGTCGTCATCAGGTTCTCGACAGCTTCCCCATTTAAGTTTAACAAACATACAGGGCTGATCCCCTTGGAAGAACATCCGCTGCCGATGCTCACGGTGCGTGCCTGCCGGCGCTGTAAAGGGCGGTTTGTTGCTGATTGCCCGGCATGTCAGATCGATAGCCCAGGTTCATATTTGAAGAGGACGGATGGATTTCCCCTTGACCAAGTCGGTGCATGAACAATCGGGCAGCACGGGTCCGCAAGAGAGCTCACCCGCGGCTCCGTCTGCAGCCGCGGCGACCTTTGAGCGGCAATTGAGAGAGATCAGCAGTTCAGGTGTGGGTGGTGGAGCAATGCCGGCCGCCGCTGCGCTGCAGCCGGCTCAATCAACGGAGGTTTTGATAGGGAGGCAGTGCAATCAGATCCTTTACTCCGAGGATGCTCGCCTTATCTCGGGGCTTGAGAAGGCCCTTACGAAGGGCGGGGCCGCCAAAGGCACCACCAATAACTATTTACGTGTTCTTCGCGGCTTTGGCCATTGGCTCTCCGCAAATAACAAAAAGGGCATCTCTGCTCGGCTCGACGACAAAAAATCGCTGTCTCAAGATGCGCGCGAGTTCAGCGGAGAGGGTGAGCCCTGGAAACTTCTTACAGCAATAGGTCATCTCCGAAATTCGCAGTCGACCGGCGAAGTCGTGCCGATCACACGCCACGTTGAGGTAAATCCTTATCAGCAGGACGCGGAACTCATCAAAGAGTACCAAAACGAAGTAGCGTCAGAGATGGGCAAGAGGGATGCAACCGCTCTTCGCAATTTCAGCGACTACCTGCGTGACAACAACAAGAAGGGTATTGTTGGTCGGCTTCGCGGCGAGTTGTTAAATGAAGATGTTAAGAGCTATAAGAAAGTCTCCGCTTTTCGTTCGAAAATCGGTGTCGCGCTGGATCGTCTCCGAAAATCGTCGGCCGGCGCTAAGGCGATGGATCTCGAGCGCAATATTGATCCCGAAGACGCGGCCCTGAAGGAGTCGAGGCAGGTCGGCGACGCCGCTGCGCAGCACAGTTCGTCGCAGAAAGCTGGCAGTTGGCCAGAGGAATTGCTTCCTGCGGAAGGCCATGATCAGAATTTGCTTTTGGGGCCGATGGACGAACCCGGCGCGTCGTCCTCGGCGCCGCAGCCGACTCAGTCAACTGGGATTTTGAGAGGGAGGAGGAGACGGCCTCTTTATCCCGAGGATGCTGCCCTTATTTCGGGGCTTGAGAAGGCCCTCATCAAGGGCGGGGCCGCCGAAGGCACCGCCAAGGACCATGTACGTACTCTTCTCAGCTTTGGCCAGAGGCTCTACGCAAATAACAAAGATCCCATTGCTGCTCGGCTCGACGACGAAAAGTCACTGACCGCTGATGCGCGCGAGTTGTTCGAAAAGCGTCCCGCGACACTCCATAGGGCAATAGACCATCTCAGGACCTCGCGGTCGACGGGCGGAATCGTGCCGATCGCAGGCCGCACTGAGTTGCATCCTTATCCCCAGGACGCGGCACTCATCAAAGAGTACAAAAACGAAGTAGCGACAGATGCCGGCAAGAGGGATGCAACTGCTCTTCGCAATTTCAGCGACTACCTGCGTGACAACAACAGGCCGGGCATTGCTGCTGGGCTCGGCACGTCGTTTGATGGAGATGTCGAGAGCTATAGGAAGGTCGCCGGTGCTGATTCCAGGATTGGTGCCGCACTGGCTCGTCTCCGAAAATCGCAGGCCGGCGCTGAGGCGATGGAGCACGAGCGCCATATTGATCCCGAAGAGGCGGCCCTGAGGGAGTCGAGGCGGGTCGGCGACGCCGCTGCGCAGCACATTGCGTCGCAGAAGGGTGGCAGTTGGCCAGAGGAATTGCTTCCTGCGGAAGGCCATGATCAGGATTTGCTTTTGGGGCTGATGGATGAACCCGGCCCGTCGTCCTCGGCGCCGCAGTCGGCTCAGTCAACTTGGATTGTGATAGGGAAGAGGAAGCAGCCTCTTTATTCCGTGGATGCTCCCCTTATTTCGGGGCTTGAGAGGGCCCTCATCAAGGGCGGGTTCAGCAAATCCGCTGCCGAGCAGCACGGAGGTTCCCTTCGTAGCTTTAGCCGTTGGCTTTTCGCAAAAGAAAAACCGAGCATTCGTGATCGGCTCGACAATAAGTCGCTGACCGATGGCGGTGAGGTGCTCGAGTTCACCGGAGAGGGTAATCCAAAGAGACTCGTTCAGGCAATCGACTATCTCCGGACCTTGCGGTCGACGGGCGAAGTGCCGATCTCACGACGCGCTAAGCTGAATCCTCACCCCCAGAACGTGGCCTTTATCAATCCCGAAGACACGGTACTGATGGAGCCGAGGCGCGTCGACGCCGCCGCTGCGCAGCACAGCGCGTCGCAGGAAACTGGCCGTCGGCCAGAGGAGCTTCCCGCGGAAGGCCGCGATCAGGATTTGCTTTTGGGGCTGATGGACGAACCCCGCTCGTCGTCATCTCTCGAGCCAGCCGCGCGCCATGACCAGGCACCGGATCCCGGAGAGCCCGACCGCCAGCAGTCCCCGGACGAGCCGATGGCTGCGCTTGCCAGGAGCAACCGCCTGCCAAGCGAGGAGGTCCTCATCAACGATGAGCATGACACAGCTGAGTTGAGGCCAGCGAAGAGGCAGAGGACCCTAAACAATCCGCAAGGCGTTGCCGGCGAGCGGCAGCTGAGCGAGATCGCCAATTCAGGCGGCCAGCCGACACCGGCGCCTACCCATCAACAGGGTACGTCGTCATGGGAGACGCAGCCGATGCTGCTGCGGAGCGGCTACGAAGATGTCACGGCGCCGCATGCGGTCGCGATGTACGTCGGGGGCGCCGCTGCGCAGCACAGCGCGCGGCAGCGAGCTGTCAGTCGGCCATTGGTCCTCCCGGAAGGTTACGATCAGGATCTGCGCTTAATGGTGGAAGACGGCCCATCGTGGCCCGAGGTTCCTCCTGAGCAGGCGCAGGACATAGTCCAAGCTGGGCAGGAACCTGCCCGGCCGACCGTGGAAGCAGCGCCAACGCACTCTGCCAGGGCTCGCTCAAATACCTACGGCGGTATTGAGGTGTCGTTTAATCCGAATTCGCCCGCATCATTTGAGTTGCGTGACAATGCTTGGAGCCCGGCGCCTGGCTTTCCGCCGCCGTTTGCCGGGCCGGTACCGGGGCATCACCAGGGCGCTCAACAGCTCGGCTCGCCGCAGGGGCTTTCTCCGGTGTCCGCCCACTCGGACGATGACGCTTTGGCGTGGTTGAGCGAGGAGCTTGCGCGGCAGATGCAAGAACCGGCATCACCATCAACTGCCAGGGCTCAGGATCTCTATCGTGGATTTGAGGCACTCCTTGATCCGGATGTGGCCGAGTTGGATGACAGTGCTCACTTTGCGCCAGCGCCTTCTGCCAGGGCTTGCTCAGACACCTACGGCGGTCTTGAGGTATCGTTTAATCCGAATTCGCCCACATCATTTGAGTTGCGCGACAATGCTTGGAGCCGGGCGCCTGGCTTTCCGCCGCCGTTTGCCGGGCCGGTACCGGGGCATCACCAGGGCGCTCGACAGCTCGGCTCGCCGCAGGGGCTTTCTCCGGTGTCCGCCCACTCGGACGATGACGCTTTGGCGTGGTTGAGCGAGGAGCTTGCGCGGCAGATGCAAGAACCGGCATCACCATCAACTGCCAGGGCTCAGGATCTCTATCGTGGGTTTGGGGCACTGCTTGATCCGGATGCGGCCGAGTTGGATGACAGTGCTCACTTTGCGCCAGCGCCTTCTGCCAGGGCTCGTTCAGACACCTACGACGGTCTTCCATTGGTTGATCTGACCGCGCCCGCACCGTCCCCATTGCGCGACGATATCGTGCGGCGGTTTCCGATCACCTCCTCCGATGCTCAGATCGGGGCGTTGAATCCGATAGCCTTGTCCCATAACCGCGGGCTGGTGCTCGAGGACACGGAATGGCTGGGCGACGAGCATATCCTCAGGGATTACCAGCTTCAGGAGCTGGATTTGCAGAGGAGCGATTCGGATCTCGCCGCCCGGACGCGGTTCGTAGATCCCCTCGAAGCGCTGCGGCTGCGCCTGGGCGCGGAGAGCGACGTGCTACGCGTATTCCATCGCATCGTCCATGATCGGCGTGATAACGATACAGCCGACTTCCTGTTGCTGCCAGTGAACGATGCCAGTGCTACGGACCGCGGCAGGCATTGGTCGCTGCTGTTCGTTGATCGCAGCAACCGGCAACGGCCTGTCGCCTATCACTACGATTCCTACGGGAGATACAACGAGACGCATGCAAGACAACTCGCAGAAAGGCTGAACCTCGCCCTGCAGCCCGCCGGCATGGCCCAGCAGCAGAACACTTGTGATTGCGGCGTCTTTGTCGTGGACGGCACGCGGGAGCTGGTTAGGCAATTGGCGCAAGGACGGGAGCCAGACCAGCTGAACCTCAGCAACGTCGTTGCCAATCGGCAGGCACTGCAAGCGCGACTCAGGGGTTGATGTCGCCGTGGGCGGACCCTCGCGGCGCTTCTCTTTGAGCTTGAATGACGGCTGGAAGAAGTTCACCAGCAGGCGCGCCGCGGCGTAGAGACGTGCCATCACGCGGGCCGTCTCGCCCCCGTCGAAGCGCCCGTATCCGACGAGCCGCCGGACCACCGACAGCGCGATGCGGTTGTCGGCAAGGGCGAGCGCGCGACGCTGCGCTTCGGAAAGACCGGTCAGCTGACCGGCGCCTCGAGGAGACCGAGCTTTCGCGCGGCCAGGTATCGGCCTTCGCCCGCGATGATCGTGCCATCGCTGTCGACGAGCAGCGGGTACCGTCAAGTTAACGAATTGGAGCGGCCGAGGGGTAGACGACCGGCATGCCGACCGCCCGGGACCCTCTTTATCGCCGCCATCGCTTCCCATCGGAAGTGATCAGCTATGCCGTTTGGTTGTATTTCCGGTTTCCCAGCGGCTCATGAAGAAGCTCTTGAAATCCGCCGGCACGCCGCCGCGCGTGATGATCACGGACAAGCGTTCGCACGGCGCTGCGAGGGCGAAGATGGGCTTTTTCGTCGAACATCGCCAGCACAGAGCTCTCAACAATCGGGCTGAGAATTCTCATCAGCCGACGCGGCAACGCGGCGGATCATGAAGCGTTTCAAATCGTCCCGTCAGGCTCAACGGTTTCTGTCACTTCACGTTCCAGGCATCGTAAGTGGATCCGTAATCCCCGGGAAATTGACGAAACCTCAGACTCTCTCCTCAGCAGAGGTGTATCCGCGCCTGCGCTTGGCGCGCTCCAGCCGTCCGAATGCTTCGCCCGCTTCAGCGCTGGCATCGAAAGTCTGCACCATCGTCTGGCCGGTCGTGCCGATCCGGCCCCAGTCGCGGATCAGCGAGACCCCGCCGAACAAGGTCGGTTGGATCGAAAGCAAGTAAAACCGCCGCATGTTGCGGGTGGTGTCGATGCGGCGAAGGTGAAGCGGCCCTAGCTTAAGGTTCGGCATGCATGGATTCTCGCTTCCTGTGGAAGCGAGGTCCAATGCTTTCTATGAATCGATCAGGGCCAAACGATTCATTCTCTCGCTACATCAATTGCACCAGGCGGGTGTCTTCGGACTGTGGCGATGATGTGGAGGCTCCACGGCCCGATTTGAACCCCACCGTCTCGCGGCAAAACCGAGACCGCAGTCTGAACTGATCGAGAAGCTCACTGAATCGCGCCGGAGCTAGGTCCAAGCATTGTCGATCCAGCAGCCTCAGCAAGGTTTGAAAGCTGACTAGGTGACATCGGTGCAGCCGTTGAGCGATCGACGGAGCAATTGCGGACGAACGGGAAATCGAAGTCCGGACACGGGTGAATTATGGAATGACACCCGGGCACTTCTTTGCCGGTGCTGCTGCAGAGAATCAAGCGCGCGATGTGGTCGGACATCGCCGACCTGCGTCTGGCAGCCCGACCAACCTTATGGGGTGTTGAAGAAGCGCGCGGCCTCTTAAAGGCCGCATTCTCTGTGGTAGGGCAGTATCTGAAAGCGCGTATGGCCGCGCAACCTGAGGCGAGAGGAGGATTCCGATGTTCGAGGCTAAAGACTATCGCGTGTGCTGCCATCACTTTGTCACCCCGACCGACCGCGCCGTCTACCCGGCGCAAGAGCCCTTACTAACCTACTCTGAGGCCCTCCGGCAGGTGCAGACCGAGCAGGCCAAGGGCTACATGGTGGCCTGGGTCATCGATCGCACCGGAGCAGGCGCCACCAATGAGATTGGTGGTTCGAACGCATCGGTTCGACGTTGATCGTAAGCGCAGCTCTGGCCCTTGGATTGGCGCTTGACGTCTGTTTTGATTACGGTGTGAGCCGGCACGGCTTCCACTTTTCCGACAACGTTGACGCTGGCCTCAAGCGCCTGCCTGTCGTCGAACCACTTTTTAGAGCTTGATCACATGATCGCAGCCGCGCCGAAGATCGAAGAGGCTGCAATGCCGTTTCCACGCCGAGTCACAAGCAGAAGAAACTCAACCAGGACTCGCGCTGGTCAGCGTCATCAGAAACTGTGCACGCTCGACAGGACGATCGAGCCAGTGCGTCGAGGTCTATTCCTGCATAGGAGGACGCGGCGAGGCGGCGGGAAAGTTGGAAGGTTGGGATCCAGCAAGGTCCCGATTCGCGCGCTGTACCTCGGCGGTCCCAAACACGAGGACGCAGAGAGGTCTGTTTTGGGCGCGGGATTTTGGCTGGGACACGAGCCCGTCAGAGCGTTGCCGCCGCCGCTCTGAAATGGTCGGGAAACCTTCCGATCGTGCGAGACTCTTATCTAACCTCACTTGTGATCCGCTCCCCTCGAGACTTTTGGAAGATATCCCAACTGCCGTTCCAGAGCAGCTAAGGTTCGACGGGCCGAATCCAATCTCGCAGTCGCCTCGACCAGGTCGGCCCATGTTTTATCCGACCGTGCAACCGCCGTGGAGCCGGTCTCAAACAGGTTGTTGTTGAGATGCGGGGCCGCTTCGCCTCGCAGGGCACGCTCCAAATCGAGCAGGGTGCTCGTCAGCGCTCGATGCGCGCACGCGTCCTCTCGTTCCAGGTTTTCCGCCACGTCGAGCGCCGCACGATAGTGTCGTATCGCTGCAACGACTCTGCTCTCGAGGTCGGGCTCATCGCTCATCTGCTTTTCTCTCCACGAATCTTTGAGCAATTTGTGTCGGTCTGAACGAGCAAAAATTGTAAGCGGAGCTTTTCTCCCATTTGATTGACTGGTTTCGCTTCGGCTTTCGCTCTGCGATCCTTGGCTTGTCAGAGAGCCGAGAGGAGACTGAAGGCGATGGAACAATCGGGGGAGGAAGCCGAAGCTGATGGCTTTGTGGGGAAGCTTACGCGCCGGACGCGTTCTGGATGCCGGTTATGGTCTGCGGAGATCAAGGGGCGCGCTGTTTTCGAGAGCATGAAGCCCGACGCCCGGGTATGTGATGTCGCACGGCGTTATGGTGTGAAGGCCCAGCAGTTGACGACGTGGCGCAGATTGGCGCGTGCTGGCCGGCTCGCATTGGTCACGGACGACGCGGCGGATTTCGTGTCGATCGAGCTGAGCGATCCAGTGGCGCCAGGCAAGAGCGAGGGCCCGTCGAGATTACGATTGGCAAGGTTTCGGTCCGCCTGGATGCGGACGTGTCGGCGGTGCGGATCGCGGAGATCGTGACTGCGATCGAGCGCGGCGCATGATCATTCCGGCGCAGGAACTGCGGATTGTGCTTGCTGTGCGTCCTGTTGACTTCCGGTGCGGGCACGACGCGCTGGCCGGTCTTGTGCAAAACACACTTGGGCTCGATCCGCATTCGGGCCTGATCGTGGTTTTTCGTTCGAAGCGCGCCGACCGGCTGAAGATTTTGCTATGGGACGGCACGGGCCTCGTTTTGGTCTACAAGCGCCTTGGCCGCGATGGTCGTTTCGAGTGGCCGCAGATCAGCGACGGCGTCATGCATCTGACGCGCGTGCAGTTCGAAGCGCTGTTTGAAGGGCTGAACTGGAAGCGATTTGAAGGGCTGAACTGGAAGCGAGTGGGCGAACGGATTGTCGCGACGCCAGCTGCGGCGAACTGACTCAGACCCGACAACCTGTTTCGCGCGGGGCTTTGGGATGATAGCTTGCGGATGTGCCGCCGTCCCCCATTGATCCCGCCCGTCTTGCAGCGCTGCCCGCCGATTTGCGCGCGCTCTTCCGCGCGCAGGAAGCGATGATTGAAGCCGAGCGTCGTCGCGCAGACGATGAATGCTCGGCGCGCCTTCATGTCGAGAGTGAACTGGCTGCGTCCAAAGAGAGCGTCGAACGCCTCGAACTGCTCGTGAAGGAGTACGAGAGAGCTGGCCCCGGTTGTTTGGACAGCGCCCCGCTGGATTTAAGTGGATTCCTGCCGGGTTATGCTGAACGCGGGGCTTTACGATTTTGTCGTTGCGTCGGGAGGGCGTAGCCCGACCAGAGCGACGACAAAATCGTCGGCGACGGTCATGCGGCCATCACCATAGCTTGCGTGCCGAAGTAAGCCTCGTCGGGCGTGCGCCCGTCAAGGCTCGAGTGAGGGCGTCCCTGATTGTAGAAGGCCAGATACTTGGCAATTGACGCTCGCGCCTCGGACACGCTGTCGTAGGCGCGGAGATAAACTTCTTCGTATTTGACCGTGCGCCAGAGCCGCTCGACAAACACGTTGTCGCGCCAGGCGCCCTTGCCGTCCATGCTGATGGCGATCTTCGCGTCCAGCAGCACATCGGTGAACTCGAGGCTGGTGAACTGGCTGCCCTGATCCGTGTTGAAAATCTCGGGCCTGCCGTGCTTCGCCAACGCCTCCTGGACCGCTTGGACGCAGAAGGCCGCCTCCATTGTGATCGAGACGCGATGGGCCAGGACCCGTCGGCTGAACACATCGACGACCGCCGCGAGATAGACGAAGCCACGCCGCATCGGAATGTAGGTGATGTCCATTGCCCACGCATGGTCGGGCCGCTCGATCTTCAATCCGCGCAACAGGTACGGGTAGATCTTGTGACCCGGAGCCGGCTTGCTCGTGTTCGGGCGACGATAGACCGCCTCGATCCCCATGCGCTTCATCAGCGTCGCGATGTGGCGGCGACCGGCGTATACCCCCTCCCGCCGCAGCAACGATCGCAGCATACGCGCTCCCGCGAAGGGATAATCGAGATGCAGCTCATCGAGCCGACGCATCAAGGCAAGGTCCTCGGCCGAAACTGGCCGAGGTTCATAGTAGACCGTGCTGCGAGCCAGCTTCAGGACCTTCGCCTGGCGCACGATAGAAAGATCATGACCGCGGTCGATCATCGCTTTGCGCTCAGCAGGCCCGCCTTGGTGAGCGCGCCGGACAAAAAATCGTTTTCCAACGCCAGCTCGCCGATCTTGGCATGTAACGCCTTCAAATCGACCGGCGTCTCGGCCGATGTCTTGTCATGCCCAAACACGCCGGCGGCGCCTTCCAGGAGCTGGTTTTTCCAGATCGTGATCTGGTTCGGATGAACATCAAACAGTTGCGCCAGCTCCGCCAGTGTCTTGTCTCCTTTGACCGCAGCCAAAGCAACCTTCGCCTTGAATGCCGGAGAATGCGTCCGGCGGCTCTTCTTCGTCATCTTCGCTCCTGATTCGCAGCAAGAATCCTCGCCGCTGTCAGGCAGAAAATCCACTCAAGCTACTGTCCGAATTTGCGGGGCCAGCTCTCTCGACGATGGTTGCGTTGAGTTGGACACCAATCCCGTCGAAAATCAAATCAGGCCGCTGACTCTGACGCGTAAAAATAGTTTATTTGCTGGTCACGACGAAGGTGGTCGTTCATGGGCGCGCATAGCTTCGCTCATCGCCACCTGCAAAATCAACAGCGTGGAGCCCTACGTCTGGATGAAAGCGACGCTCAAAGCGATCGCAACCGGTCACCCGCAGTCCCGGATCGACGAGCTGGTCGTTCGGCCGCACCTCGTAATTCTCCGTCGTTGCCGCCTCCATACCCCCCGCCAACGATTTGCAAACACGTTGATCAACAGACTGCAATCCCCACGCCAAACCTTTGCGAATGGGACGCGAACGTCGCTTACGGTTCTTCAGCGTCTGATGCCAGCGCTCGATCTTTCCCTGGGTCTGAGGATGGTACGGAGCGCCGCGCACGTGCTGCATGCCCTTCTGGTCGAGCCACTCGGCCAGATCATCCGCCACGTAACTCGAACCATTGTCGCTGAGAAGCCTTGGCCGGTGCGCGACGGCGCCGTCGTCTTGTCCTTGATCTCGTTCGCGGCCTTGATCACCACATAGACCGGGCTGGTGATGAGGTCATGCGCCTTCAGCAGCCGATAGACCGACGCCTCGGATACAAAGTACTTTCGTTCGTCGGTGAACCGCACGGCCAGCTCGCGTGGCGACAGCTCAGGTAACTCCAGCGCCAGGTCGATGATCTAGCCCCGCACATCGTCCGGGATGCGGTTCCAGACCCGGTCTGGTCGAGACCGATGATCGGCCAGAGCGGCGATGCCGCCCTCGCGGTAACGATCATGCTAGCGATAGAATGTGGCGCGCGGGATCCCGAGCTTGTCCAGCGTGCGCTTGGCCGGAGGTGCGATTGCTCGACCAAATGGATGAATCTCGGCCTTCTCTGAGGCGGGATACCTCATGCCTCGTCCTCCCCATCTCCGTTCATACTTTTTTTGAGCAGACGGTTCTCCAGCGTCAGATCGGCGACGGCCTCCTTCAAGGCGCCGGCCTCCCGGCGGAGGTCCTTCACCTCGCCGGAGGTCGCAGCTCGTGCCGTGTCGCCGGCCAGGCGGCGCTTGCCGGCCTCGAGAAACTCCTTGGACCAGCCGTAATAGATCGAGGCGGCAATGCCTTCTCGGCGACAAAGCTCGGAGATGTTCTCCTCGCCGCGCAATCCTTCTAGTACCCGGAATCAGAGCTGAGTGATACGGCGGCCTTTGAAACGGCGTTGACGGACCTTTTTCTTGGTCCAGACGAAGGGCTCGGCTCTGTCGTTGTATGCGTTGACGTAGGCATCGATGTGTTCCTGAAGCTGCTTGAGGCTCGTGAAGGAGGTGCCGCTGAGCGACTGCCCCTGCAAGGGAAAACCATACTTCGACCTGATTGAGCCATGACGCACTTGTCGGCGTGAAATGAAATTGCACGTTGGGGTGGGCCTTGAGCCAGTCCTCGTTCTTTTTATGGGTGTTGAGGTTGTCGAGGATGACGTGAAGCTTGCGGTTCGGAAAAGCCGCGGTGACGCTGTTCATGAAATCGAGAAACTCGACGCGGCGCCGGCGTTTTGAATGGGTCGCGATGATCTTTCCGGTGGCGACTTCGAGCGCCGCAAACAATGTTGTGGTGCCATGCCGCTTGTAATCGTGGCTTTGGCCGGTCAAGGCGCGGCCATTGGGCAACTTCAGATAACCCTGCGCTCGCTCCAAAGCCTGGATCGAGGGCTTCTCGTCCACGCACAGCACAATGGCCTTCGCCGGCGGCGCGACATAGAGGCCGACAACATCGGCGGCTTTGGCCGTAAAGTTCGGGTCGTTGCTCTCGCACCAGGACTTGCGAGCCACCAGGTCAATCTTGTGGCTGCGCAGGAACCGCCAGACATATTGGACATCGACATCGCCCAGCGCCTCGGCCAGCAGGGGGCCGGTCCAGCGCGCAAACCCTTGCGGTGGCGGCTTATCCAGCAGCTTCAGAATCCGCTTGTCGGTCGTCTTCGTATAGATCGGCTGCTTGCCAGGCCGCGGCTTGTCTTGCAGCCCTTCAAGGCCATGGTCGGCATAGCGATGCCGCCAAAGGCTGACAATCCGCGGCTGGACCCCAACTTCCTTGGCGATCGACCGGGTGCTGCGCCCATCCGCCGCCAACAGAACTATCCGCGCCCGCTTCAAATCGCGCTGCAACGTCACCGGTGAGCGACAGCACGCCTCAAGCACCTTGCGATCTTTCCTCGAAAGGTGGACTTCTCTTGCTTCGGGTATCATCCCGACCTTGAATCACGACTCACGTTCCAAGAAAAGTGGGTACTAGTATTCACTCGCGTCCGGCTGGTGACACAATGTCGGCAACCCGACTCTGCGTCTCGTGCTGCGCAGAAGAGACGCATCATCCTATTGTCATTGAAGCTTAACTACACAGAGTCTCTGGTGGCACATCAATTGCTAGTCCAGACTTTGCCCGGGGATCAGTTCCGGTCCACGCGCTGGGGAGAATCAGCTATGACGAACAAGATGCTAGGCCGATCTGCGCAAGCTCGCGTCGCCACCGGAAGACGTCCGGTGGTCGAGATACCGTCCTCATCACAAGATCAACAAGGAGTTGTTCATGCTGACAACCCCGGAGGCGCGGGTTTGCGCACCTCATCACGGCCTATCGCGCACGGCCTGCGGCCGCACACCGCGGTCATGAATTTCATCGAGGGCGCGCGCGCCATTACCGAGAGTGAGCTGCAAGCCAACAACATCACGCAGTATCACGCCACAAATTTTTATCGCGATCAGATCACCAACAGTGGCTACTACGACCAGCTTAAATACATTGTAGAGCCCACAATTGCTGAGTTCAAGAGTCCCGGAAGTCTTGACACCAGCGGCGAGCATGACAATACCGTCGTGCCCGGGCTTCAGCACAAATACGCGCAGACCGGTCTGCTGCTGGTAACGGACCGTTGCGCGTCCTATTGCCGTTACTGCTTTCGCAAACGCATCGTCGGCAAGGACTCCGATGAGATCGCGCCCGATTTCGCCCGGGTCGCGCAGTATATCGCCGGCCATCCTGAGATGACGAACGTGCTGCTATCTGGAGGCGACCCGTTCGTGCTCAGCACCGCTAAGCTCGGCAAGATTCTTGATCATCTGCTACCGATCCCGCACTTGGAGTCAATTCGATTCGGCACAAAAATAGTCGCCTTCGCACCCAGGCGGTTTGAGGATCCCGCACTCCCGGCGTTGTTCCGGCGGATCAGTGAAGCGGGAAAGACCGCAGTGATCGTCGCGCATTTCGACCACATCGGCGAGATCTCGGTCGATGCGGAGCGCAACATTCGCGCGCTACGCGCACAGGGCGTGCAGTTTCTGAATCAGTCCGTGCTTCTGGCGAAAGTCAACGACGATCCCGAAATCTTGGCGGCGACCTTTGCAAAGTGTCACCAAATGGGCGTCCGCCCTTATTATCTTTTTCAAGGCAGGCCGGTGAAAGGCGCATCGCACTTTCAGGTCTCGCTGCGGCGCGGTATAGAGATCGCGCGCGGCATCAACCGACGTCTCAGCGGTATCCAGAAGACGTTCAAATACATCATGTCCCATTACACGGGGAAGATCGAGGTTCTCGACCTTGGTGCCGATGGCCGCGTGTATATGCGATATCATCAAAACAAGATTCCCGAAGAACTCGGAAAGGTCTTTTCCCGGCGGCACGTCGAGGGCGCCTGCTGGTTGGACGATTTGCCCGAAGGCTGAGATCGAAATGCGCGCGATGCTGATGCCCAACTTGGAGCGCGTGGAGCTCGACGGCCCTGCCGCTTCCGTAGGGCAGCGCCACGAGGCTGTGGTGACGGCTTTCCCGAACGCTACCGAAGCCGGGGTGGAAATCCTGCGCGCCGGCGGAAACGCGATCGACGCCGCTGTGGCCGCCGCCTGGGCGCTTTGCGTGTGCGAACCCAGTGCATCGGGTCTGGGCGGGCAGACCGTGTTGCTCGTCCGTTTTGCGGATGATCGAATTCGGATCATCGACGGACATTCCCGTGCGCCCGCAGCCGCTTCGCTCGACACGATCAAAGCGGGCCAGCAGCGGCGCGGGTATCGCTCCTGCACGATTCCATCGACTCCCGCGACGCTGGACTGGGCGCACAGGAAATACGGCGTGCTCAGCCGCGAAACTGTGATGGCGCCAGCGATCCGCATTGCGGAAGAAGGCTATCCGATCACGCCATTGCAGCACCGACAAGCCCGATGGGTGGCCGATGATCTGCGAGCATCGCCGGCCGGTGAGCTGTTTCTCCAAGACGGTCTGCCACCGGAAATCGGCCACATGTTTCGACAACCGGAGCTCGCGGGCACGCTTCGCCGGTTGGCCGATTTCGGCACCGAGGACTTCTATCACGGCGGAATTGCCCGGCAGATCGCAGCCGATATGCGAGCGGCCGGCGGTCTCATCACCGAAGAAGATCTAGCAAGCTGCGGTCCGCCCGCACAGGTGGAGCCGGTTTCGACGTCCTATCGCGGCCATCGGATTCTCAGCATCCCGCCGCCTAGCGGCGGACTGCAACTCTTGTTTGCACTTAACATCATCGCGCAGATATCAGCGACAAACTCGGAGTCATCCGACGATAGCTGGCACGAAGCGATCGCGCTCGCGTCATCCGCCGTCTTTCGCGAGCGGGAGCTCCGCCCGTTGCTGCCCGATGATCTCATTCCGCAATCGCGTCAAGGGCGGTTGAGCGAAGATTACGCGCGGCAAGTCGCAGATAGCATCCTGGCGCCGCAAAGTACCAAAGAGCTCGCGACCGACAGTGCCGAAGAACCGGGCGATACGACCCATCTTTCGGTCTGCGATCGAGATGGCATCATTGTAGTGCTGACACAGTCTATCCAATCGGTGTTCGGCGCCAAGGTGGCACACCGGGATCTGGGTTTCCTCTACAACAATTATCTGTGCACGTGTCCCCGCCTTTCTCACCCCTATGAGCTCGGACCAGGTTGTCGACCGCGCTCGAACATGGCCCCAACGCTGGTGTTACAGGGCGCCACCGGCCGCCCGCTCCTGGCACTGGGCGCCGCCGGCAGTCGACGGATCATTTCGGCAATTCTCCATGTCCTAAGTGGAGTCATCGACTTGGGCTTGGATATCACGGACGCTGTGGCGGCGCCTCGCGTACATGGACTGGTCGGTCGCAAAGTCTGGATCGAGCGGCCGGCAGCCAGCAATGCCCTGTTGGCAAGATTGCGCGCCCGTAACCGCATCCCAATCGTCAAATCACGACTCAATTTTGCGATGGGTTCGGTCAACGCGCTCCAACTCATGACTGACGGAAGCGCGAAAGGCGCTGCCGATCCCCGGCGTGATGGCCTGGTGGAGGTGCTCTCTTGAGTGAAACGTGCAGAAATAAGAATGCCTCGGCGGACGCCGCGCCAAAGACCGATTGGTTGCTCGTGGGCCTCTTTGTCCTGCCGCTCGGCGTAGCGCTCGCCAAACTGCCGATGCTATCGACTTCGTCCATCAGTGCGAGTTTTGTTTCGCTCACAGAGTTACCGGCCCAGTTCCACAAGTCAGCCGAGAGCGTGGTGTTCGTCTCCTTGGGAGCTGTCTTCGTCGTACTCTTTCGCCTCACTCTTGGCGTCAGGGTGCTGGGGCTTCTTCGGCCGATCTTGTTGGCGATGGCTTTCGATACCGTCAGCATCCCGATCAGCCTTGCCTTCCTGCTGTTCGTACTCCTCGTCGTTGTCGCCTTGCGGCCGCTGCTCAAGACAGACCACAGTTACGCGCGAGTGGCTGTGCTGTTGAGCTTGGCGGCAGCGCTGCTGTTTGCGCCTTTGACCGCGGGGGAATGGTGGCATATCGCCTGGCTTCGTGAGATTGCGTTCTTTCCGGTTATCGCCTTGTGTTTGACCTGCGAAAGCTTCGCAAAAGTGCTCGACCAAAATGGAGTCCGTGAAGCGATCTGGCGCGCCTTCACGACGGTGTTGGCCGCCCTCATCATCGTGGCTCTATCGAGTTTGCCAGGCACGTTGGAACTCTTCCTGCGATTCCCGGAACTGCTGTTGGTGCAGGCCGGGTGCATTTTGCTAATCAACAAGTATCTCGATTTCCGCTTGTTGGAAGGAGTGAACCCGCTCGTCGCCTGGCCTTGGGGCGCGGGCACTCCAGGCGAGCCGTCCCTCTCGATCTGCCAAATCCAGGCGAATGAACGTGAAAGCCGGCAACATACAGGGAGCAGCTCATGCGGGTAGCCGTCGTGTGGAACGATGATCATAGGGGCGTGATCAACCACTTCGGTCAACCTTGCCCGGAGAAATACGGCCGCAAGACGGTCGAAAGCGTGGTGGCGGCACTGCAAGAGGGTAACCACGACACGCTGCTGTGCGAAGGTGATAAAGGACTGCTCGCGACGCTTGAGCGGTTCATGCCACCCGATTCGCAAGCCCGCCCTTCAGGGATCGTTTTCAACATGGCGTACGGAATTCAGGGCGAGTGCCGCTACACGCACGTTCCGGCCATGCTCGAGATGGCTGGCGTTCCGTACACCGGCTCCAGCCCGCTCGGGCACGCACTGGCGCTCGACAAGGCCATTACCAAACAGCTCATCCGCGATTGCGGCGTGCCGACGCCGAACTTTCGTGTGATGCGTAGGGGCACCGAGAGTACCGGCGATCTGTGCTTCCCGTTGGTAGTAAAGCCGCGTCATGAATCCACGAGCTTCGGATTGCAGCTCGTATATGAGCCCGCCCAGTTGAGACAGGCCGTAGAAGTGATCGTCACGCAATATGCGCAGGATGCACTCGTAGAAGAATACATCGAAGGGCGGGAGATCTGCGTTGCCCTGCTGGGAAACGGAGAGCTTGAGGCGTTGCCTCTGGTGGAGCAGGACTTCGGCGAGCGCGAGACGCGTCTTATCACTTGGGAAGACAAGATGCACATGGCGGTCGTGGAGCCCCAGAAGATTTGCCCGGCGCAGGTCGGGAGCAATCTCGCGACAATACTGCGGGATATTTCGGTTGCGACCTTCCGCGCCTGCCGCTGCCGGGATTACGCCCGCGTCGACATCCGGATCGACCGCTCCGGGCACCCCTTTGTCCTGGAGATCAACTCGATGGCCGCACTCGGTATCGGCGCGTCTTATGTCCTGGCCGCGAAAGCCGCCGGGTACACCTTCTCGAGTTTGGTCAACGGTATCCTCGACGTCGCCCACGCGCGGTATTTCGGAACTGGCATTTCCCAGGCCGAACAACCGTCAAATCGCGAGCGGATTTATTATGCCGCTGGGTAGTGTGTTGAGAGCTGTCACTTTTTGTCGATCGTATGGTTCGGCGGAGCAACAATAGCGATGTTTGCACAGGCAAATGGAGGGCGGTTTTCCTGCCGGACTCGAAACTGATGATGCAGACGATCGCTGAAGCTGTGCGCTCGGGTTGTTGGTGCCGGCACTTCCGGAGGGATGGGCGGAAACGGCTTGCGTGCGCGAAAGGACCTGGCGGGAAATGCGGCGACATATGCAGACCGCGATAACGACCGGTACCGACTGCCTCGTTATCTTAGCTTTACAGTTGGTGCGCCGGGAGACTGGCAAGGTGCATGGCTCGGATGTTTCAGGAGTCGTCATCTTTCGCAAGACGCTGCGACGAGATCAGCTCCTCAAATTCTTCGCTAGCCGCCCGTGAAGAATTCGGAAGCGATTGATACGTCGCGATGATTTAACCTGAGCAAGTATTCGATTTTGCAAGAAAGCCGGGGGGAGGGTCGGTTTCTTGCGTTTTGGGATACCGGATTTTGGTGGATCGTGATTCCTTTGACGGCAAGATTCGCTGTTGGAGAACGGGCCGTGAGTCAGCCGCGCGACGATCGCCAGGACGACCTATTTCGGGCTTCTCTGGATGCGATCATCAACCTTCGTCATCCGCTGGTGCGGCTTGCGGCGGAGATTGATTGGGATTTTCTGGCGAAGCGCTTCAGCTCGGTGTGTCGCACCGGGCCGGGCCAGCCGCCGCTGCCAACGAGGCTCGTGGCCGGGCTGTTCATCCTCAAACATATGCACAATCTGTCTGACGAAGCGCTGTGCGGGCGGTGCTTGGAATGGATGCCGTCGGCCCAGATGTAGATGTAGCGCTTCGCCGACAGATCGCGCTTCTGCCACGCGGCGTGCTCGTCAATCCGACGTCCTGCAGCCGGCCGATCGCGGATGCCGACAACCCGCCAGCATCGTTGCCGAGCAGCGCCGGCAGCGCCTCGGAGAAGTCGCCGGTCGAGATCCCTTTCAGGTAAAGGATCGGCAGCAGTGTCTCGATCGACTTGGAGTGGCGCATGTTGGCCGCAGCATCGACGGAGAGAACCGGCGCCCAGGTAGCGGCCGCCTCGCGAGCGCGTACACGCGGCCGGCGGACGGCGACCGGACCGATGCCGGCCATCACCTCGCGCTCCGGCAGGTGACCGTGGCGCGCGATGCGCTGGTGGCCGTCCGCGGTCTTCAAATCGGCATGCTGGCCGAGAAAGTCTGCGACTTTGGCCTCGACCGCCTTGGCGAGAAGGCACGTGCCCCGTTGCGCAAGACTTCTGTGAGTTGATCGTCAACGATTCCTGGCTGAATCGGCTGGATGACGTTATCGTTGGACACGGCATATCGCTCCTTCGGTGGAGAAGTGGAGGCGTCAAGCCCCCCCACGGGGTGCCGCCTTTGCGATTCCGCCGTCACCAACTTTCAGCGATAGCTCTCTTGCGCTTCCCGCGCACCGGCCGGTTCAATTCCAGAGGTGGCGCTACCTCACACCGATCTCATCCACCGCGTCCGCCAGCGTCCTCAGAAACGATTGGTGCCAATCATTTTCATCAGACAGCAGCCAAGCCGGTAGGCTGGCTACGTAGCGGCTCAGGGCGATTACGCCCGCAAGCGTAGTAGGCTTGGAGTGGATGAGCACGTCTGCATACTCCTCGAGAGCCAACCCTCTTTCCTCGCTGATCGCGTCGGCGGCATCAAACTCGGGACCTGCGACAAGTTTCGAGGATACCGATGCCGCGGCGGCGTGCTGCGCGGAAAGCTCGCGGTGACGCTCAATCACATCAAAAATCGTATCTAATTCAGTCGCCATGGCGCATTTGCCCCAGGCCACATCAGATCGGCACCAACCAATCTTGGTAGGTGCTTCCAGTCGTTCTCAGCGATACTGTCTGGTAGCGCCCTTGGAATTGAGCCTCTCGGGGAGGTGGTCGGTCTCGCTAATCCAAGGGCGAAGGCTGGCCACCGAAGTTTGCAGCGCGTGGTGGGGACAGCGCTTCCGGAGCCGTGAGCGCCGAGTCACCGCCGCCAACTTCACTGGCAGCGTGGGCGCGGCAGGAACAGCGGCGGGTTTTCACTCTCCACGGCGTCGAGTCATGTCCGCGTGCCTCCAAGTCCGCGTGTGCGCCGCAGAGTGGAGCAACCATGATGCCCACATTTATTGCCTCGTACGATCTAAAAGAGGCTAGGCCAGACCCGCACGAACACTTTCTTACAAATGCGATCGAGTACGGCTGGTTTCCCTGGATTCTGGACCATGACGACACTCTATTTACTCTTCCGAACACCACCTTGGAGGGTTCGTTTGTCGACCAAACGCAAGCGGTCGCAGCACTCAACGCAGCAAGGATAGAGACGGAAAAAGAGCTTGGGATCACGGTCATGATGGAAAAATGGATCGTTTCCCTCGGATGCGTTTTCGTTCTGCGAGGATCGCCTCGGCCCTGCCGAAGTAGGCATCGGCTGCTGTGAGGTTGTCGATGCTCTCATGATAACGGACGTGATTGTAGTGTTCGACGAAGGCCCGTACCTGACGTTCGAGATCACCGGGCAGGTAGTAGTTGTCGAGCAGGATGCGGTTCTTCAGCGTCTGATGCCAGCGCTCGATCTTTCCGCTCGATCTTTCCCTGGGTCATGGTACGGAGCGCCGCGCACATGCTGCATGCCCTTCTGGTCGAGCCACTTGGCCAGATCGTCCGCCACGTAACTCGAACCATTGTCGCTGAGAAGCCTTGGCCGGTGCGCGACGGCGATGTGGTCAAGGCCGGATACAGCGAGTGCCTGGTCGAGGGTGGCTGTGACGTCGGAAGCGCACATGGTGGGACCAAGCCTCCAGGCCACGATGTAGCGCGAGAAGTCGTCAAGCACGGTCGAGAGATAGTACCACCCCCATCCGGTGATCTTGAGGTAGGTGAAGTCGGTCTGCCAGAGCTGACTGACGGCCGTCGTCTTGTCCTTGAACTCGTTCGCGGCCTTGATCACCACATAGGCCGGGCTGGTGATGAGGTCATGCGCCAGAGCTGGCCCCGGTTGTTTGGACAGCGCCCCGCTGGATTTAAGTGGATTCCTGCCGGGTTATGCTGAACGCGAGGCTTTACGGTTTTGTCGTTGCGTCGGGAGGGCGTAGCCCGACCAGAGCGACGACAAAACCGTCGGCGACGGTCATGCGGCCATCACCATAGCTTGCGTGCCGAAGTAAGCCTCGTCGGGCGTGCGCCCGTCAAGGCTCGAGTGAGGGCGTCCCTGATTGTAGAAGGCCAGATACTTGGCAATTGACGCTAGCGCCTCGGACACGCTGTCGTAGGCGCGGAGATAAACTTCTTCGTATTTGACCGTGCGCCAGAGCCGCTCGACAAACACGTTGTCGCGCCAGGCGCCCTTGCCGTCCATGCTGATGGCGATCTTCGCGTCCAGCTGCGGATTTCACGGATCGTGAGCATCGATTTCGCGCGATCGTGAGCACTGAATTCAGACGATCGTGAGCAGCCCGCTACGGCCGATGGGAGATAGAGTCAGTGTTCTGGTTGGCCGTCAAGGGTGATGGTTTTGGCGCTGCGTTTTCGCATGCTTTCTCCGGTGAGCTGGAGGCGGTGGGCGTTGTGGACGAGGCGATCGAGAATGGCGTCGGCGACCGTGGGGTCCCCAATGGCTCCATGCCAGGTGTCCACGGGGAGCTGACTTGTGACGATGGTGGATGCGCGGCCATGTCGGTCCTCGAGGATTTCGAGCAGATCGCGGCGTTCCGCGGCGGTGAGCACCGATAGTCCCCAATCATCCAAAATCAGAAGCTGAGCGCGGCCGAGGCTTTTGAGGAGCCGGGCGTAACGTCCGTCTCCGCGCGCGAGCGCGAGCGCCTCGAACAGCCTTGGAACGCGATGATAGAGGACTGATCGGTTGTCGCGGCAGGCCTTGTGGCCGAGCGCGCAGGCTAACCAACTTTTGCCCAGGCCGGTTGCCCCGGTGACGAGCAAATTCTCGTGGCGATCGATCCAGCGACCTTCGACGAGTTTGGCGAAAACGGCGCGGTCGATGCCCCGCGGGGTGCGCAGATCGACGTCCTCGACGCAAGCAGTCTGGCGCAGTGCGGCGATCTTGAGGCGCGTGGTGAGCCGCCTGGTGTCGCGTTCGGCGGCTTCGCGGTCGACCAACAGGCCGATGCGATCTTCGAACGGCAGGGCTTCGAGATCGGGCGATCGGCGCTGCTCCTCGAAGGCCTTGGCCATTCCGGTCAGGCCAAGCTCGATCAGCCGTTCGTGGGTTGGGTGGTTAAGCATGCCGGGTCTCTCCTTGCTTCAGTGGAAGTAGTCGCGTCCGCGGATGTTGCCGTGGCGCAGGGGCTGGTGCTCGAAAGATTCGTCGAAGAACGTGCGATCGAGGCCGTTCTGGAGGATCGATCTAATCGAGGCGACGGAGCGCGCCTTGATGAGGATGCCCCTCCGGCAGGCTGCGTCGAGGCGTTCGGCGCCGTAGCTTTTGACGAGCGCCAGAATGCCAAGGCAGGTTCGAAAGCCTTGTTCTGGATGGGGCCGGGCGTCGATCACGGCCTGGAAAAACGCTGCTGTCGAAGGACCGATCCGCTCGCCGGCGGCGATCACCGCGGCGGGGGTCCATTCGCCGTAGCGGCGATGGGCGCTGGGCATGTGGTCGGCGATGGTGGTGTGTCCGCGTCGGTTGGGCGCGCGGGCATGGCTGGCGATCCGCTGGCCCTTGTGGAAGATCTCGACCGTCCGATCGTCGATACGGGCATCGACCAGCTCGCCAATCAGACGATACGGCGCGGAGTACCAATGGCCGTCGACCTCGACATGATAATCGGGAGCGAGGCGGCAGCGCTTCCAGCGTGCGAAGGCATAAGGCTGATCTGGCAGCGGGGTTAGCTTGGGTTTGTCGAGTTCGGCAAACAGTTCGGCGCGGCTTGAGCCGAAGCCACGCATTTGACGAGCATTGAGTTCGTCGACGAGTGTCTTGATGGCGGCGTTGAGCTCGGCCCGGGAAAAGAAGCGCTGATTGCGCAGCCGGGCCAGAATCCAGCGCTGGGCGATTTGCACCGCGACCTCGACCTTCGCCTTGTCTTTTGGGCGCCGCGGCCGTGCGGCGAGAATGGCCGTGCCGTAATGGCTCGCCATCTCGGCATAAGTGCGATTGAGGCCGGGATCGTAGCGGTCGGGGTTGCTGACGGCGGCTTTGAGGTTGTCGCAGACCACGAACGTCGGCGCACCGCTCAAAAACGTGAACAAGTTGACGTGGGCCCGGATCCAGTCGGCCAAGCTCTCGCTGGGGCAGGCCTCGGCGTAGGTGTAGTTCGAAGCGCCCATCGCCGCGACGAACAGCTTCATCGGCTGCACTTCCCCGGTCAGGGGATCGACGATGTCGATGGTGTCGCCGGCGAAATCCACGAACACCTTCTCGCCGCCCAGATGAATCTGCCGCATCGAAGGTCGGACCCGCCCCTTCCAGGCCTCGTAGGTAGTGCAGAACCACGTGTACCCGAAACCGTCGGGATTAACGGCGCGATACTCCTCCCAGAGCAGGCGACGGGTTACGTTGCGCCGGCGGAGCTCCTTATCGATGTAGCTCCAGTCGGGCACCGGCCGCTGCGGGCTCTGAGACGCTGGTCGTGGGGCTGGGAAAAGCAAAAGCTCCAGGTCTTCATCGGTCATTCCCTCCGGAAGCGGCCAGCTCAACCCAGCAGAGCGGGCGCGGCTCAGGTAGCTGTGCACAACGCCGTTGCTGACGCCCACGCTCCGCGCGATGGCCCGCTCTGGCAGGCCTTGAAAATGTTCTAACCGAAGGACTTCCTTGATCCGGCGCATCGACAATCTCTGGGTAGGCATTGGGCTTCCTCGTTAACCACGAGGTCATCCCTAAGCCGGTTGAGTTGTCGGCCGAAGCGCTGCAAGGCTCCGAAAGCCTTGCTCACGATCCCGCGAAATCGTTGCTCACGATCGTCTGAAATCTCTGCTCACGATCCCCTGAAATCCGCGCTCACGATCCCGCGAAACGCGCACGTCCAGCAGCACATCGGTGAACTCGAGGCTGGTGAACTGGCTGCCCTGATCCGTGTTGAAAATCTCGGGCCTGCCGTGCTTCGCCAGCGCCTCCTGGACCGCTTCGACGCAGAAGGCCGCCTCCATTGTGATCGAGACGCGATGGGCCAGGACCCGTCGGCTGAACACATCGACGACCGCCGCGAGATAGACGAAGCCACCCGCATCGGAATGTAGGTGATGTCCATTGCCCACGCATGGTCGGGCCGCTCGATCTTCAATCCGCGCAACAGGTACGGGTAGATCTTGTGACCCGGAGCCGGCTTGCTCGTGTTCGGGCGACGATAGACCGCCTCGATCCGCATGCGCTTCATCAGCGTCGCGATGTGGCGGCGACCGGCGTATACGCCCTCCCGCCGCAGCAACGATCGCAGCATACGCGCTCCCGCGAAGGGATAATCGAGATGCAGCTCATCGAGCCGACGCATCAAGGCAAGGTCCTCGGCCGAAACTGGCCGAGGTTCATAGTAGACCGTGCTGCGAGCCAGCTTCAGGACCTTCGCCTGGCGCACGATAGAAAGATCATGACCGCGGTCGATCATCGCTTTGCGCTCAGCAGGCCCGCCTTGGTGAGCGCGCCGGACAAAAAATCGTTTTCCAACGCCAGCTCGCCGATCTTGGCATGTAACGCCTTCAAATCGACCGGCGTCTCGGCCGATGTCTTGTCATGCCCAAACACGCCGGCGGCGCCTTCCAGGAGCTGGTTTTTCCAGATCGTGATCTGGTTCGGATGAACATCAAACAGTTGCGCCAGCTCCGCCAGTGTCTTGTCGCCTTTGACCGCAGCCAAAGCAACCTTCGCCTTGAATGCCGGAGAATGCGTCCGGCGGCTCTTCTTCGTCATCTTCGCTCCTGATTCGCAGCAAGAATCCTCGCCGCTGTCAGGCAGAAAATCCACTCAAGCTACTGTCCGAATTTGCGGGGCCAGCTCTGCCTTCAGCAGCCGGTAGACCGAGGCCTCGGATACAAAGTACTTTCGTTCGTCGGTGAACCGCACGGCCAGCTCGCGTGGCGACAGCTCAGGCAACTCCAACGCCAGGTCGATGATCTGACCCCGCACATCGTCGGGGATGCGATTCCAGACCCGGTCTGGTCGAGACCGGTGATCGGCCAGCGCTTCAACGCCTCCCTCGCGGTAGCGATCATACCAGCGATAGAATGTGGCGCGCGGGATACCGAGCTTGTCCAGCGTGCGCTTGGCGGGAAGATGCGATTGCTCGACCTGCTGGATGATCTCGGCCTTCTCAGAGGCGGGATACCTCATGCCTCGTCCTCCCCCTCTCTCACCCGACAGGTGAATGCGGAGCATTCACCTATAGAGCCCGTTCATGCTATTTTTGAGCAGACGGTTCTCCAGGGTCAGATCGGCTACGGCCTCCTTCAGGGCAACAGTCTCCCGGCGGAGATCCTTCACCTCGCCGGAGGTCGCAGCTCGTGCCGTGTCGCCCGCCAGGCGGCGCTTGCCGGCCTCGAGGAACTCCTTGGACCAGCCGTAATACATCGAGGCGGCAATGCCCTCGCGGCGACAGAGCTCGGAGATATTTTCCTCGCCGCGCAATCCTTCCAGCACAATGCGGATCTTCTCCTCCGACGAATAATGCCGGCGGGTTTGTCGCAGAATGTCTTTTAGAACTTGTTCTGCGGCACTTTGCCCGGTACGGATTTCTGCTTCATCTTCGCTCCTGGTGGCTACGATGAACCAGAAATCCTCCCTCCGCAAAATCCTTCAATTTGTCTCACAGGTCCTGACGGCGAACACCCTTCGACGATGAGGCGCGCGCCGTGAAGTTGGCCAACGACACCGAATTTGGGCCGATTTCCTACGTCTACACCGAGGACCTGAAGCGTGGTTTGCGCCTTTCCGGGCAAATGCAGAGCGGCATGGTCGCGCTGAACAGAGGACTTGCGTCCGATCGGGCGGCGCCCTTCGGTGGCAGCAAGGCAAGCGGCCTCGGTCGTGAAGGCTCGAACCGAAGGCATCAAGGAATACCTTGAAACCAAAGTACATTGCGGTCTCGCTCTAGCGCGCGATGGGTAGTCGTGTGCCGATCTTTGGACGAGCGGATCGAGCCCGACGACGTCATTGAAATGGATGTAAGCGGGATCGGTGTTGCGCTTGGTGGTGCTCGGCGAGAGCAGGATTGGTAGGTTACAGAATACAATGCTTTTCATAGAACGCGGCGGCCCCCGGGGGGTGATCGCCAAGAAATAAAAAAGATACCAACAAGTGGAGGAGGAGAAATGGGCGCGGTGAAGAAGGTTTTCATCGTAGGTGGCGGGATTGGCGGCTTGACGGTCGCCCATGCGCTTCAGCGGATAGGCGTATCTACCAGAGTCATTGAGATGGGAGATAAGCGTGACCGGATCGGCACCGGTATCACGCTGCTGGGGAATGCCTTGCGGGCACTTGCCGAATTGGGATTGGTGGATGCCTGCCTCGAAGGCGGCCTTGGTTGGGATACCGTGTCGGTACGCGATGGCGCGGGAACGATTCTGAGCGAACAGTCCTCACCAAGAATTTGGGACGCTGATCGTCCAGCCGCACTGGGACTCATGCGGCCACGTCTGGGACAGATTCTGGAAGACTTTGCGACGAAGAGCGGCGCGAAAATCGATTTCAACACAACGATCACCCGTATTGATCAGGACGATCGAGGGGTGACGGTTCAGCTATCGAACGGCGAGACAGATCGCGCCGATCTGCTGATCGCTGCGGATGGAGTCTATTCCAAGATCCGCCAGAGCATCTTCGGCGACGAGTTCAAGCCGCACTACGCCGGCCAAGGGGTATGGCGTTATACGGTTTCTCGCACCGAGGCGATGAATGGCTTCGTCCTGTACCGCCTTCCGACGGGCCGCGTAGTTGGCGCGCTGCCGCTATCGAAGGAATTGTGCTATCTATTCTTCCTGGAAAGCACGGACGAAAAGCTTCGTATTCCGCAAGATCGGGTGTGCGACTATCTCCGTAACCTGCTCGCCCCCTTTACGGCGCCCGAACTGGTCGCGGCTGCCGAGGTGATCGGCGAAGACAAGCACATAAGCTACCGCCCATTTGATGTCTTGATGATGCCAGCCCCCTGGCACCGTGGCCGTGTCGTGCTGCTCGGCGATGCTGCCCATTCGTTGATGCCGCAAATGACATCCGGCGGCGGAATGGCGATCGAGGATGCGCTGGTTCTGGCCCAGGAACTGAATCGCAACGACGATCTGGAGACTGCGCTCAAGACCTATTGCCGACGCCGCGAAGAAAGAGTCGGGCGCGTATACGACATTGCATACGCCATTTGCCGGGAAGAGCGCAAACCGGAGCATGGCCGCGACTATTCGATGGGCCTTCTTCGTGAAGGCTACGCGTTTCTGGCTGCGCCCGTCTGATTAGAAGCAGGCGAAGTCACATGGGAATTTGACGGACGTCGCTACCGCGGTGGATCGGCCACATCCGTGGACTGAAGGTAAACTCTGTAGCATTTTGGCCGACAACAAGCATGTCACGACAGGGGAAATGCATGACAAGACAAGCAGGTTCGTTGCAGGGATGGATTTTGACCTCCGCCCATGGATGACGGTGTTCGGAGTGGTCCTGCTATCGCCAGTCCTGCCACTTGCGCATTCGGGTTTTGTGCGAAATCCTTCATCATGAACGGTGGTTGTATTTCCGGTTTCCCTTAAGCTTGCGCTTGGTCAAGGAAATGCTGGCGGCGCGTGGCATTGGCATGACCTATGAAACCGTGCGCCAGGGGGGACGGAAATTCGGCAAGCTGTTCTCCGATCGGATCCGTCGAGCGCGCTCCCACCCGCGGTGACAAATGGCATCTGGACGAGGTCGTTATCTCGATCGCGGGCGAACAACATTGGCTCTGGCGCGCTGTCGACCAGAATGGCTTCGTTCTCGACGTCTTGATCCAGCGCCGAAGAGAGACTCGCGCGCTGCCCAGCGGCTCATGAAGAAGCTCTTGAAATCCGCCGGCACGCCGCCGCGCGTGATGATCACGGATAAGCTGCGTTCGTACGGCGCTGCGAGGGCGAAGATGGGCTTTCACGTCGAACATCGCCAGCACAAAGCTCTCAACAATCGGGCCGAGAATTCTCATCAGCCGACGCGGCGACGCGAGCGGATCATGAAGCGTTTAAAATCGTCCCCATCAGGCTCAACGGTTTCTGTCAGTTCACGATCAGGTCGCGAACCTTTTCCACATCCCCTATCCCGGAGCCGTCACGGCCGACTTCCGTCGAGCTTCGCGCGAACGAGCCTTTGCGACTTGGCGCGAGATCTCCAGGACAAGCGCTATCGCCGACTCTCGACCTCTGAGACTCGCCTCCTTCAGCTCGGCGATCGATTAGTTGACGATGCCTGCGATGGACCTCGGCTTCATCGGGCTTGGCCACATGGGTGCGCCAATGGCGCGGAACCTGCTAAAGGCTAGCCATCATCTCATCGTCTACAATCGCACGCGCAGCGATATTGAAGCCCTATCACTACTTTGGGTGCGCCGGGAGACCGGCAAGGAATAGATGGTGGAAGTCCATTGCGATGAAGGTGTAGCGAACCACATCGGCCCCGAGCCGTGCGCAGGCGTCCGCGAGGGTGTCGGCGAAGCGTCGGTAGGGGAGCATGCAGGCCAGCCATTGAGCCGCGAAACAGTGTTATCTCGGGAGCCGACGCTGTCCAAAGAGCGGAAGGCAATATGGGCGAGTGCGCAAACGCGAGCACCCGTCCAACCCGGCGTGGTCGTAGACCCTGGCATGTATGGAAGCTCCTTGTACGGGAACCGGGATATCTCCGGGTCGGCCATCTTCCTTCTCGGAGGAGATGGTCCGCAGCGGGAAGGCGAGGAGCTGTAGCCGCTGATGCACGACACGGAGAAGTCTGACTCTGGCATAGTAGCTGAGAAGCCAACGAACAAAGCCGGATTACTGGCGGCGGAGTGGGCGGAGCCAAGGCCGGGGACCAAGGGAAACGCGGAACAGCAGCGCATGCACCGGACACAGGGCCGGGCTCGCATGACCCAGTCGCTGGACCGCGTACGGACAGCCGCAAGGCTGAGGAAGAAGGACCGGTTCACCGCGCTCTTTCACCACATCAATGTCGATACACTGCGGGCGGCGTTCTTTGCGCTCAGGCGTAAGGCTGCTCCCGGAGTGGATGGCATGACGTGGGAGGACTACGAGGAAGATCTCGAGCCCCGGCTCGCCGATCTGCACAAACGGGTCCAACGAGGAGCGTATCGCCCGCAACCGTCTCGCCGGACGTACATACCAAAGGCAGACGGCAAGCAGCGCCCGTTAGCGATCGCGGCTCTCGAAGACAAAATCGTCCAGGGCGCCAACCGTCATCGTGCTCAACGCCATCTACGAAGGAGACTTCTGTGGCTTTTCCTACGGGTTTCGGCCCGGCAGAGGACCACATGATGCGTTGGACGCGCTCTGCACAGCGATCGAGACGCGGAACGTGAACTGGATCATTGACGCCGACATCCAAAACTTCTTTGGCGCAGTCAGTCAACCTTGGCTGGTTCGCTTCTTGGAACATAGGATCGGCGACAAGCGCATCATCCGCCTCATTCAGAAATGGCTGAAGGCGGGGGTGTTCTCGAAGACAGCGTCGTAGCCGCTGATGACAGGGGAACGGGTCAAGGTTCGGTGATTTCACCGCTTCTCGGCAACATCTACCTGCACTACGCTCTCGACCTGTGGGCCAAACGCCGGCGACAGCGCGAGGTCTCCGGCGGCATGATCATCGTGCGTTACGCGGACGATGTAGTAGTCGGCTTTGAGCGCGAGGATGACGCACGTCGTTTCCTTGACGCGATGCGCGCGAGACTGGAGGAGTTCGAGCTGACGCTCCATCCGGCCAAGACCCGCCTGATTGAGTTTGGTCGCCATGCGGCGGCTCAACGCAAGCAGCGCGGACTCGGAAAGCCGGAAACCTTTGCGTTCATGGGGTTCACGTTTATCTGCGGCAAATCACGCCAAGGGCGCTTCCAGCTTCAACGGAAGACCCGTAGCGACCGCTTGCGAACCAAACTCCGCGAAATCAAGGAGGAGCTAAGGCGCCGAATGCACTGGCCGATCCCTGCACAAGGGAAATGGCTGAGGCAGGTCTTGACCGGCCACTTTGCGTACTTTGCTGTCCCGACGAATGGCCGAGCGCTCAATGCGTTTCGGTTCTATCTGACCGATCTCTGGAGGCGGACGCTTCGGCGGCGCAGTCAGCGGACCTGTCTGACCTGGGATCGCATAACGCAGATCACCGATGACTGGCTCCCCAAGGCTCGCATCCTTCATCCATGGCCGAAGCTGCGCTTCGCCGTCAAACACCCGAGGTAGGAGCCCGGTGCCTTAATTGGGCTCGCCGGGATCTGCGCGGGGGGCGCCCAGTGATGGGTGTCCCTACCGCGAACAGAATGCGTTTGCGCCACTGCTTTTCAAGGATTTGCTTTCGGCAATATGGGCATTGCTGAGGCGGCGGCCGAAGGATGAGATCGACGATGGCATGGCGTGCGGCGGGCATGGTTGGTTGAGGCGGAGGCCCGTTGATTCTTTTTTTTCCGCCCCGCGTATGCGAGGCGACGATGTTGCAGGAAGGCGTAGGCAATCATTGTCATAAGGGCGTGGCGATGAAGACCTTGCCATGATCGCCCTTCGAAGTGATCAAGTCCAAGCTCCTCCTTCATATCGACAAGGCTGTGCACGACCCGCGTCGGATCGCGCCGATCCGGGAACACCCGGGCCAGATTGTCGGCCAAGCCGAGACGCCGCTCGGCCATCGCCAGAAGCATCACGCCCCCGTTCGAGGTTAGGCGCCCACCATCGAAGGCAGCTGTGACTTTCTTGGCGTGAATGGCTGGAAACGAGAAGGGCGGAATCGTATCGTCGGTCATGGCGGGCGTGGCGTTCGCGGTTGGAGGTGATGGGGTTGGCTTCACAACCGAATCCTACGCCGTATGAGCGCTTTACACCACGCTCGCCAGCCTCTCGGGCGCCTCTTACGAATAAGACAGGTTAGTCGGTCCGACCCGTCATGTTTTTGGGGTTTCGGACAAGGTTCTGACGATGACGCTTTCATCCGTTTTGATGGCGGATCGCGAGGCCCGTCCTGATTGGTATGCAGTTGGCATTGCCATGATCGTCGTGGATCGGCTGGTTCACAACTTTCTGGTCCGAACCGGGATTTTGGAGCAACTTGGCATGGTTCATCCGTACGGTCCCCGTTGCTATGCAGACGGCGGCTGCGCCGAGGTCTTGCGGCGCGTCTCGGCACAGATCGACGCGCGCCAGTTTGATCGTAATTTTCCGGCGGATTTTCCGCGCTTTGTTCAGCACGCTCTTTGGCGTTACTGCGCTGCTGACGGTTTGAACGTCTGCAACGGCAACAATATTGATGATCGCAAGTCATGCGATCTTTCGTCGTGTATTGTTTACAGTAATTGTGCCAAAAAAGCGCGGAAATTACAGTAATTATCTTCTATTTAAGCGCAATTTTTCTGCAGCTAAATTATTGCAATCATTGCGCTTTTGGATGATATGCTTTATTATACTTACGACGAGATTGTTTGAACGCTCTTCTCGTCTTCAGCAAAGGAGTCGTCCAATGACAAGACCGCCATTGCCGGGAGCATCCCGCAGGACCAGCGACAACGCCGTTTCAGAAAGGGGCCCAAATCGGGCCCCTTCGGCTTTTCAGGAGGGCAAAATGGCCAAGCCCAATCTCACGAACCAAAAGACACTCTCCGCCTCGGCAATCATCGTTTACGGGATCGACGCGACCGGCAAGCCGAAGGCCGGCCGGTTTCCGGAGCGCCAGGCGGCGGCGGCCAAAAAGGCCGCGCGCTCACTCAAGCTCGCTGTTTGCAACGTCGATCGACCAGCTCTTGTCGAAATCGTTGCGAAAATTCCGGTCGGACGCGTTCACGACCAAGGCAGTCGCTTCTGCCCTACATCAAACGCAGCTTGTACGTGAGCGTCACGACAGGATCACCGGTTCCCGGGCTTGACTTGCGCGGAATGCTCTGGATAGCGCGGTCGGGATGATTGACGCCGCCGGGGCGCGGTGATGGGGTGATCCCGGTTCGGAGCGGGCAACGGGATCAGAATGAACAGCGAGTCGCAGCTGCGCGAGAAGCTTCGGAAGATCGAGGCGTTGTTCGTGGGGGCCGGAACTGCTGGTGAGCGCCATGCGGCGGAAGCCGCGCTGCAGCGGGTGCGGGCCCGGGTCGAGGAACTCGCTCGCCACGATCCACCAATCGAACAGCAATTCTCACTTCCCGACCAGTGGTCTCGGCACCTTTTTCTGGCGCTTTGCCGCCGATATGGGCTGCGGCCGTTTCGTTAGCTTTGAGCGTCTTCAGCAGCCAGCGTTCGACATCATGACCGGACAGCAAGTACGGCAAGACGGCTTCGCTCGATTCCAAGCAGTCCCTGAGGCCGGCAAAGAATATCTTGGCAGCGGCATCCAACGGCGACAGCGCGCTGTTGTGTCGTCTACAAAGGCAGTTCGCGGTGAGATTCTTTGGAGCCAGCGCCTTTGTTTCGCCTGCTTCGAGCCAAGGCAGTCCAGAGGCCGTGAAATTACCGTCCCCGCGAAGTATTTCGATCACAGCCTCGCTGATCAGATGCTCGCCGGAGATTGGCGCTTCGCAATTTCCCAGCTCCTGCATGTAACAGCGTTCAAGTGTCGTACTGGGCGAGCCGGATCGAAGGTCAAGCCCTGAAGCCGGCTTGTGCCATCGAACACCATCAAAACAGCAGGAAGCCGATTGTCGCCCCGATCGACAACGACAAGGTGCCACCTTCATTTCCTCAAGTCTGCGCTTGGCTTCACCCATCGGAGTGACCCCCAGCGGCAGTCTAGCCCGTCTTATTCGTAAAGGACCGGCTCATGCGTCGGCTTTGTCAGCTTTCTGTCAGCTCGTCCAAATAGTAGCTCGTTGTGATGAGAACCAATTACAACAACTGGCCCTCCGACGGGCAAAGTGTGGACCAGCAGCGCGATGCGCTGGCCGGCACTTCTGGCGCAGATGGTGCTGCTTTTACGGCCGCTTTAGCTGCTGGACCAGCGTCTTCCGCTTTTGACAAGAGGACAGGTGTGTCAGTCCGCCTACACAGAGTAAGTAGCAATATTGGCAACGCCCAAAGTGTTTCTTTGTTTACTGATGCCAATGAACGCAATAAGGTGGGAGCGATGACCGTGGCGCCGGGGCGCAACAGTTTGCGAATTCTCAGCATAGAAAATCTCGGCCGGTCGAGGTACAAAGGGGTCGGGACGGCTATGATTGAAGTCGCCGATCATACTAGGCAGTCCGCGGGCCTTTCCAAGCTATCCCTTCTCTCTCAAGATGAAGGAGCTTCAGCATTTTTCTACAAGAAGGGATTCCGGTTTGCGGACGAGGGCAAGAATGCGGAAATGCGGACTGTCATTTCCAATCCACGATACGTCTCAGATGAAATTCTTATGGGCGAGATGGAGCGCTAGCCCGTCTTATTCGTAAGAGTGCGCCTGAGGGCTGGCGAGCGTGGTGTAAAGCGCTGATGCGGCGTAGGATTCGGTTGCGAAGCCACCCCATCACCTTAAACCACGCCCGCCATGACCGATGATACGATTCTGCCATCCTCGTTTCCAGCCGTTCACGCCAAGAAAGTCACAGCTGCCTTCGATGGTGTCATTCGGCTTGCAATATTGACCCCCTAAGCCGGGGGATCGGCGTCCAAAATTGCCCCCCTACAGGTTGGTCTGTTGCGCTGCCTGCTTCGTAACAAAGCAGGTGGTGGAGGATGCTGGTCGTGGAGACGATTGCGCGGATTCGGCGCGAGCACTTCATCAAGGGCAAGACGATCAAGGAGATCGCCCGTGACCTGAAGGTGTCACGGAACACGGTTCGGAAGGTGCTGAGGTCGGGAGAGACCTCCTTCGAGTATGAGCGGCAAGTGCAGCCGCGGCCAAAGCTCGGACGATGGGCAGTCGAACTTGACGGGCTGCTTGCGGCGAACGCGGCTAAATCGGCTCGTGAGCAGCTGACATTGATCCGGATCTTCGAAGAGCTGCGCGGTCGCGGCTATGACGGCGGCTACGATGCGGTGCGACGTTACGCCAGGCGGTGGAGCAAGGAACGCGGGCAATCGACCGCGGCGGCCTATGTCCCGCTGAGTTTTGCGCCAGGCGAAGCCTACCAGTTCGACTGGAGCCATGAGGTGGTGCTGTTGAGCGGAACCACCGTGGTCGTGAAGGTTGCTCACGTCCGGCTCTGCCACAGCCGTATGCTATTTGCCCGGGCGTATCCGCGAGAGACGCAGGAGATGGTGTTCGACGCCCACGACCGAGCGTTCGCGCTGTTCAAGGGCACCTGCACCCGCGGCATCTACGACAACATGAAGACCGCCGTGGAGACGATCTTCGTCGGTAAAGGGCGTCTTTACAATCGCCGGTTTTTGCAGATGTGCAGCCACTATCTGGTCGATCCAGTCGCCTGCACGCCGGCGTCTGGCTGGGAGAAGGGGCAGGTTGAGAACCAGGTCGGGCTGGTCAGGGAACGCTTCTTCACGCCGCGTCTGCGGTTCAAAAACCTCGACGAGTTAAACGCCTGGCTGCTCGACAAATGCATCACCTACGCCAAGGCTCATCGCCATCCGGAACTGGTCGATCAGACGATCTGGGACGTGTTCGAAGTCGAACGCCCTAGGCTCGTTCCCTATGCAGGGCGATTTGACGGCTTCCATGCGGTGACGGCGTCGGTCTCGAAGACCTGCCTGGTGCGCTTCGACAACAACAAGTACTCGGTCGCAGCCAGTGCAGTCGGACGACCGGTCGAGGTTCAAGCCTATGCCGATCGCATCGTGATCCGCCAGGATGGACGTATCGTTGCCGAGCATCAGCGATCCTTTGGCCGCGGCGATACCGTCTACGACCCTTGGCATTATGTGCCGGTGCTCGCCCGCAACCCCGGCGCCTTACGCAACGGCGCTCCCTTCAAGGACTGGGTGCTGCCGGCCGCGATCGAGCGGATCCGGCGCAAGCTTGCCAGCATCGACGATGGCAATCGGCAGATGGTCGACATCCTCAACGCGGTGCTGACTGACGGTCTGCCTGCGGTGGAAGCGGCCTGTGCCGAAGCGCTCAGTCACAGCGTTCATTCCGCCGATGTGGTGCTCAACATCCTGGCCCGTCAACGTGAGCCAGCCCCGCCGGCCAACATCATGACGCCAGCCGCCCTGACGCTCCGTCATGCACCAATCGCCGATTGTGCCCGCTACGACAACCTTCGGAGGACCAACTGATGGAACGAACTCAAATCTTCGACCTCATGGGCGAGCTCAAGCTCTATGGCATGAAGGCTGCCTTCGACGAGATCATGGCAACTGCCGTCAAACGTCAGCATGAACCCCAGCGCATCGTTGGCGATCTACTCTCCGCCGAGATCAACGAGAAGCAAGCCAGATCTATCAAATACCAGCTCACCATTGCCAAGCTGCCGCTTGCCAAGGACATTGCCGACTTCCAGTTCGACGGCACGCCGATCAATCAGACGCTCGTCAATGATCTTGCTGGCGGCGGCTTCGTCGCCCAACAGCGCAACGTCGTGCTGGTCGGCGGCACCGGCACAGGCAAAACCCACCTGGCCATTGCCATCGCAAGAAGCTGCATCCGATCTGGTGCCCGCGGCCGCTTCTTCAACGTGGTCGACCTCGTCAACCGCCTCGAGACCGAGACCCGCAATGGACGGCAGGGACGGCTTGCCGAGCATCTGACCCGGATGGACTTCATCGTGCTGGACGAACTCGGCTATTTGCCCTTCGCCCAGTCCGGTGGCCAGCTTCTCTTCCACCTCGTCAGCCGGCTCTATGAGCGCGCCTCCGTCATCGTGACCACCAATCTCGCATTCGGCGAATGGCCCAGCGTGTTCGGCGACGCCAAAATGACCACAGCGTTGCTCGACCGATTGACCCATCACTGCGACATCGTCGAGACCGGCAACGATAGCTGGCGGTTCAAAAGCCGAGACGACGATCACGCCACCCGCGCTCGTCTCGCCTCCGCTATCCCGGCCAGCTCCGACGAGACGAGCGCTACCAGCAAACCCCGCCGCGGAAAGGGGTCAAAATTGGACGCCGATGAAGGGTCAAATTTGCAAGCCGATTGACACTTTACACTTCTGGATCTGAAATGCGGGTCAGCATCCTCACGTGCGGTCCCGCCCGTTTGAAGACCGGCTCCCAAAACGCATAGGCGTTCTCGACGAAACTCGCGGTTACGGAGAACTTCGTGAGCGCCGCCCGATATGCGGCCTGGCGCCCGCAGCCCTGTCCCTCGACAAGGTGCCAGATGAACTGAGCGACCTGGCGCGTGTACGTGCTCGGACGACCTCGGTGGTTGGGTACGATCTCAAGTCGCTTGGTCCCGGTGTCACGCGTCTCCGGTTCGGTGATATTGGCAAGCCAAATGAAGATTGATGGATCAATGCTCGCGGGATAGCCGTCGCGCTTGAGCTGCTGATTGATGATAGAGAACGCGCTGGCGGCTTCCCTGAAGCACTCGCTCAGGATGAAGTTCGCCTGGTTCTCCAGCTTGCCGCTCCGAAGATCGTCGAGCAATCTGACCGCCTCGTCGGTGAGCCGCCGCATATATCGCGGTTGCGACTGTCCCGCGCTGTCGGCTGGTTCCTTCTGCATGATTAATTCGGCCGCATCCGCGCGAAACCCCGTTGCGGCTTCTTTGAGAACGGTCAAAAAATTGCTTTCAAGTCCGGAAGCGACGACGGTTTTCGACGCCGCTTCGCCTCCCACCCGCGTCTCTACGAGGCCGTTTGCATGGTCCAAGGCAGCATTCAGGCTGGCTTTGATGTTTTCAGAAGCTCTGTCTTGAGAGTCTTCGGCAACCTTCACCATCATCTCGGTGGTAGTGTCGGAATCTAGGAGTTCGTCCTTGCGCGGCGCCGCCGCATTCCGAGATTCAAGCACCGCAACGGGACTCGGAGCCGTCGCTTGCCTTGCAAGAATTGTTTGATCAGACGTATTCGGGCCTGAGTGCTCCGATCGCAGATTGGAAGCAGCAATCCCGCGGGGCAGCACAAACAGGCCATCGTCAACGGCTCGGCTCGCCGCCGCGGTAAGCTCCACGAGCGAGCGTCGCGCGCAGCGCGTCTGCCTAGTACGCGGCTTTTTCGTTTCTTGCGTGTGGTTCATGATCTGACGACCCCTCGACAAGCTTCTTCAAGATCCAGCGCCACAGCTCACGAACTTCCTCCGAGGCTCTTCCCTCTTGTGCAAACTCCGTCACGCCTAATCCTGCCCCAAGCGCGTCCTGATGGTCATTGCGCTGTCCGACATAGGGAAGCGCGAGCACCCCGAGCGAATTGAGCGACGTCGCGGCTTCACTCACGCGGCAGCCCCGCGGTGGCGTCTGAGCGAGGACGAAAGCAAATCGGCGGTTGAGCCTACGAATAGCAATCAGCGTCGGTATCGCAGCTTCGATGTCGGCGGGACTCGGACGCACCGGGATCAGGCAAAGATCGGCCCTCGCGATGGCGCGCATGGCCAGTGCATTGTTCGTGGCGGCGGTATCGATAACCGTAAGCCAGATCCCCTCGGCTTCAAGGCTGACGAGCGCCCGTTCTATTTCGGCCGAATCAGCGACCCGAACGACCCGGGGATCGGGATGGCGGCGCCGCTCTTTCCATTTTGAAATCGTGCCTTGTGGATCCGCCTCGACAATTGCGACGCGCTCCCCGTTCCCCAACGCTGCGACTGCAATTCCGACCGCCAGCGTGCTCTTGCCGCTTCCGCCTTTTTGGGTGACCAGAGCAAGGACATACATCTTCTACGCGTCCCGGACGACAACGACATGAAACGCACGAGTCGTCGACATCGAGCCTACCCTTCCCGATGGTGGGTCGCATCAAGAGCGAACGTGGAAATCGCAGCCAAATCGAGGCCCAGCCATTAACGATATACCGCGCAATACGTCGGCCAAGGGCCGCGAGAATCACCACGACGTGGCTTTGTAAAATAGCCCATTATTCGGCCGTGTCACGGATCTTCGCGAAAGGATTGCTGAGCACCGTCGTACAAGCATGAAAGCAGAGCCTGCTCGCCTCTCTGGAATGGACACGGCAAGAAGCGGCTGTCGCAGTTGCAGCAAGATGCTGCCTCCTACCAGATTGGAGAGGTGATCTGCCTGCCAGCTCGAACTATCGAGCTAACCACAACTTGGGGACAAGCTACGCAATATTTTTCCGTGCTCAGCAGGAGGACTCTCGGATGAAGTGCAACAAGCAATTGTCGCTCGCGAGCATCATTGCGTTCGGGACGATCGCTTTTGGGAGCGGAAGTTTAGCTGCTGATTTGCCTGCGGCACCTGTCGTCAAAGCGCCGGCTCCCGTTTATCCTCTCTTCAGCTGGACTGGAGGTTACATCGGCGGCAGTGTAGGCTCGGGTTGGGGTACCAGCCAGACCGACCTCGCTGTGGGCAATACATTCATTGGCGCCCCCGTCAACCAGACCGTAAACCAGCTCATCGGCGGCACTGCCGATTTGAATGTGCCATTGCCGCAGGTGCAGCTGAACGGCTTCCTCGGCGGCGTACAAGCCGGTTACAATTTCCAGTCCGGTGTGATGGTCTACGGCGTGGAAAGCGATTTTTTATGGAGTGGTATCAAGGGGCGCACTGGCTGCTTTGTGGTCTTGAACTGCACGAACGACACCAAATGGATTGCCGATATCACCGGACGGGTCGGCGTCACGGTGGGCGACCGCGGCCTAGTCTACATCAAGGGCGGCGCAGCTTGGGCCGATTCCAGCATCGGCATCAACCAGTCCTTTGCCGTTACATCGAACTTGGGGGCTGGCTTTGCTGCTAACGGTGCTGCCGATGGCCGAGCGACCAAGAACATATTTGGCGGCACATTGGGTGCGGGCATCGAGTATGCCTTCCTGCCCGGCTGGTCAGCCAAAGTTGAGTATGACTACTTCGATTTCGGCAGGCAAGACGTAAAGCTGCCGGTTTCGGTAGTCGAGAACACGGCGATTGGTGATGAACCTAGAACCTATCTCAAAATTGTCGAAACAGGATCAGCAGGCAAGCGAGCTGGACGAAGCCGAGGAAGTTTTGCGGATAGAACTCCCAGCGGACCAGCAGGCGCCGCCGCCACTGTATCCAGGCGAAGAAGCGTTCGACCAGCCAACGCCGAGTATAACGACGGAGCCTGCGGCCGTCCTGGGTGAGCGACCTCACTCGGTTTGAACGATGTGGCGCGATCATCTCGATGCCTTGTGAGCGCAGTTCATCGTCGAGCGAATCGCTGTCATAGGCGCGGTCGCCGATCAGGTTCTCTGGCTTGGCCTCGATCATGTAGAAGTCGAAGCAGAGCTGTACCAAGCGCACTTCGTGATGGTTCGCGGCATGCGTGCTCACTGAAAGCGGCAAACCGTGGCGATCCACAATCGCCATGATTTTTAAGCCTTTTCCGCGCCTCGTTGGGCCGATCTCTGCACCGCCGCCTTTGGCCATCGCAAAGGTCGCGTCGATGAAACACTCCTCTTCGTCGAGCAAGCCTTTCTCACGAAGTTCGTTGGCTATATCGGTCAGAACGCGCCGCAACACTTCATTGCGACACCAGTTCTGAAAGCGACGGTGTACGGTCTTATAGTTCGGATAGCACTGCGGCAGCATGTGCCACTGCGCGCCCGTGTTCAAAATCCAAAGAGCGGCTTCGAGAACCTGACGTGTCGCAATCGGCTTCCGGCCCGGCCGGCCGTCGGCAATGTGCTCTTCCGGAAAGTGTTTCCGGATGCGCTCCCATTGCTCGTCCGTCAGCCGAATCATCTTTCCTTTATAGCCGATCGACGCTGATCTTCAATTTTGAGATAGGTTCTAGTAACACCGAGAATATCCGTTCAGAAACTTCAGACCTCGCTGCAGGCGAAAGCTAAGGCTGAACCAGATTATCGATTCTACTCTCTTTGGGACAAAATCTGCAGACTGGATGTGCTGGAGGAAGCCTACAGGCGCTGCCGAGCAAACCGGGGGTCGCCGGGGGCGGATGGCATCACATTTGCTCAGATCGAAACCGAGGGACGCGAACGATGGCTGGAAAATGTCAGACAGGAGCTGACGGCGGGTGACTACCGACCGCAGCCCCTTCTGAGGGTATGGATACCGAAGAGCAATGGCGGACGCCGACCGCTCAGCATTCCAACCGTAAAAGACCGAACGGTCATGACGGCGGCGATGCTGGTGATCGGCGCCATCTTCGAAGCGGACCTGCTGGAGAACCAGTATGGCTTCCGCCCGAAGGTGGACGCCAAGATGGCAGTGCGCCGCGTGTTCTGGCACATCAGAGATCATCGGCGATCAGAGATCGTCGATGCGGACCTGAGGGATTACTTCACCTCGATTCCGCATGCACCACTGATGAAATGCCTCACACGCAGGATCGCCGATGGTCGGCTTCTTTCGATGATCAAAGGCTGGCTGACAGTCGCGGTTATCGAGAAGGACGGCCGGCGGATCACAAGGACGGCGGAGGCTCGGACGAAGAAAAGAGGAACTCCACAAGGCTCACCTTTGAGCCCGTTGTTGGCGAATCTCTACTTTCGTCGGTTTCTGCTGGCTTGGCGCAAACACGGACACCAAGATCAACTCGATGCGCATATCGTGAATTACGCGGATGACTTCGTGATCTGCTGTCGCCCCGGTTCGTCCGAGACGGCAATGGCGCGGATGCAGACGCTAATGAACAGGCTCGGGTTGGAGGTGAACGATACCAAGACGCGACTCGCTCGGGTCCCAGAGGATAGCGTAACATTCCTCGGGTATACGATCGGACGCTTCTATGGAAAGGGAGGTCAAGCCTTTCTTGGCACAAGACCTTCCAAGAAAGCCGTTCGACGATTGCTCAGACAGGTCCACGACCGCACGACACGTCAGTGGTATCCGGACTCACCGGAGAACACAGTCGCTGTCATCAACCGCTTCCTACGCGGCTGGTGCGGCTACTTCGACCAAGGTCCAGTGGTGGAAACTTACAACCTCATTCGGCAATACGTCGACCGTCGTCTGCGTCATTGGTTGGTCCAGCGCACCGGGGCACGTGGCCGGGGCTTCAACCGTTACTCGCAGGAATACCTGCATGAAACGCTTGGCCTCTACCGCCTCCCAAGAGCGCGTGCCGACGTGCCGAGAGCGAAGGCTTGATGGGTTGAGAGAAAGCCGGATGCGGGAAATCCGCACGTCCGGTTTGACGAGCGGCGACTGGAAACGGAGCCATGGTCCGAAATGAGCCACCGGCACTCAGCGAAAGCTGCCGGCCAACGGCAACTCCTCGGAACCTGTAGCCACCGCGTCAGTCGTCGACTCTACCGAGCTCGATGCGACCATCGGTCAGAAATCGTTCGAAGATGGCACGGCGCGAGACGGCATAGCGGATCGCCTCAGCCAGTTTTGATTTGCCGAAGATCCGACGCAAGGTCTGCTGCCAGAGATCGAAGAGATCTGCGACGATCGCCGCGGAGGCTTGCTGGCGCGCGGCAACGCGAGTGTCGGGGCTTTGACCGCGCATCGTTTTCTCGACCTGCCAGAACTTCGCCATCCGCTCGACCGTCGCCGTTGCCACTTCTGAGCTCCCTGCAACATGCAGCTCGTAGAACTTGCGTCTGCAGTGTGACCAGCAGCCAGCCTGTGATGCAATCATTGCCGCGATCGGATCGCGCGAGCTTGTTATAGGCGGCGTAGCCATCCACCTGCAGGATTCCGCGATAACCATTGAGATGGCGGACCGCGCATTCACCGGAGCGGCTGTCTTCGAAGCGATAAGCCACCATCGGGGGACCGTTGCGGCCAAACGTTCGATCATCCCTGGCATAGGCCCATAAATAGGCCGTCTTTGTCGATCCGGAGCCCGGAGCGAGCGTCTGCAAAGTGGTTTCGTCGGCAAAGACCCGTTCGGCCTTCTTGACCTCGCTGAAGATGTAGTCGGCCATGATCTCGAGCTCGAAGCCGAGCTTGCCCATCCATTGCGCCATCAACTGGCGGTCGAGCTCGACCTTGTCGCGGGCGTAGATAGCCTCCTGCCGGTAGAGCGGCAGGCCATCGGCATATTTGGCGACGGCGATCTGGGCCAGAAGCGCTTCCGTCGCCTGAGACGCCCGCCTTCTCAAGTCCCCGGCGCATCATCTCGACATCCGCAGCGGCGTATCGGTGGGTCGTGGCGACCTGAGCATGGCCAAGCCAAGCCTGAATCGTCAGGAGGTCCACGCCTGACCGGAGAAGCTTCATGGCGAGGGAATGCCGGAAGATGTGCGGCGATATCGGCTTGCCCTCCAAGCTTGGCCTCGTGGACCCGGCCTGGGAGGCGGCACGCCGCACGATGTGTGTCGCGCCGAAACGCGTCAGGCGCTCGTTGTGGACCCCGACGAAGATTGGCCGCGGTTCATGATGGGCGAGGCCGCGTTCGCTCAATAGGTTGGTCAGCGATCGCACCAAATCCTGAGGAATGGGAACGACGCGATCTCGGCGTCCCTTGCCATGAAGCAGCACCTGCGGGCGTCCTCGCTCCAACTGAAGGTCGTTCGCGTTGACGCCGGTCGCTTCGGACACGCGAGCGCCGGTTCTCGCCAAGAAGAGCAGAAAGGCCCGGTCGCGCCGACCGCGGGACGTCGTCTGATCAGGGGCTGCGATGATAGCCTCCACCTCGGCGTTGGTGAGATGATGCGTCACCTCGATGTGGGCCCGTTTGGTGGGGATCCGACGAGCCGGTGAGGTAGTAGGCTGTGTCGCTATAGTTGGCGTGGCCGAGGTAGGTGGCGAGTAAGGGCAGCAGCGCTTGGACGTCCGCGCGCTCGTGGTGCCACAGCCTCAGCCTGGTCACCGCGAACCGGTGCCGGAGATCGTGCGGTCGCAGAGGCTTGCCATTGTCAAGGCCCGCGAGCTTGCGGGCCTTAGCGAAGTTGCTTTGCAAGCCGGTTGCCGACAGACGGCAGCCTCGCGAGCTGAGGAAGAACGCCTCGCCTTTGGGCCTGGGAAACACGGTGTCGCGCTCACGGGCGTATCGACGAAGTTTGGCTGCCTGGGTCGTTGGGTGAACAGGAATCAGGCGGTCTTTACGGAACTTGGTTTTACGGACGAGGATGCCCCCGTTGGTCAGATCGACGTCGCCGCGATCAAGCCTGACCACTTCGCCCGATCGTAACCCCGTGCTGGCCAACAATCCGATTAGCGTCGCCATCGTGCGGCCCCTGAGAGGGGTCCCTGGCGAAATGAAGCTGCATGCGTCGATAAGCGACGTCAGCTCAGCCTCACTTAGGGATGCGCGGCGGCGGAATCGCCCTGGACCACGGGAAAGCTCTGCGCTCCAAGACCTCGGTCTGGGGGTCGTAGACGACCAGGTACTCGTAGAATCGGCGGAGCACGCCGTGACGGACCGCGCGGCTGTCGGCGGCGCCACCGAACGACAGGACGAAGTCCAGCGCCATCGTCCGGGTGGCGGGCGCACCCAGCTGAGATCGCTCGACGTAGCGAACGAAAGCCCGCAGCGTGCCGGCTTCTGGAAGCGGCGACAACAGGTGAGAGGAGGCCTGACTACCTCAAGCAGATTGGTCGCGACGCTCTTTCCAGAGCTCCGATAGTGTGGCGTTAGGTTTACTGAGGCCTTCCGCCGCGGCCCTGTCTTCCTAGAATCCATAGGACCGTTCGGCCCAGCGGAGAAGCACACGCGCATCCCGATCGGGTAAGACCACGCGCTGACTACGCAGGCCCTTGGCGATCGCTTGGCCAACCTCTGGCGCAACTCGATTACCATGGGTCATCAAGAAGAACCAACCAAATGGGACGCCGACCTCACGGTCGATGGCTTCGACGCGATCCATCAGGATATGAACCGAGGCGTCGCCAGCGATCAGCCTCTCTTCCGGCAGATGCCGCGGGCGCGGCACGAATCCGATCTCGCGTGTGCCTTTATCGTCGTAGTCGTAAATGTCGAGCGCCCAGTGCACATAGACCCGCTCGGCCGAAGCGCTTGATTCTTCCCAATCCTGGAAGAAGCGCGTCTCCCGCGGCACGAACTCGAACCAGTCCGGCACCAGTTCAAGAAACGGCGTCTCGGTCGTGCCCTCGCGTGTCGTTTCACGTACCACACGGCGTTCCATCTCTGGCCGCTGCGCCTCGCGCTTCTCGCGCTCGAGGCGGGCACACCGCGTCAGGAAGCTCCGGACATGGACGACGCTGCTGCCTGGGCGCCCAAGCATCCGATAGAGCGGACCAGCGATTACCTTGTCGTCGGACATATCTTCGTGCGTGATCCATGACGGATCGAGTAATTCGCCCTTGCCCCAAGGGCGATATGTCGGATTGACGATCGGCCCGGCACGCCATTCAACTTCCAGACCGAGACGGATTTGCACATAGTCCGCCGCGCCCGGTCCAGTTGGCGCGAAGGCATACACACTGTTGCCGTGCCATTCCGAGATCTGAAGGTCGCTCTCGCGCAGTCGCGTCCAGAGCGCGCCAATGTCGCCATTGTCCTTGGCAAGCTCCGCTTCCATCCACGGCCGGTATTCTGCGATCCGTGTCCCGTCGGCGGCGACCACCGAGCGCGTGTCGCGCCAATACTGCTCGTCAATGCCCGATGTCGAAAACGGAAATCCCGGAAACGCCTCTGTGAGCGCGGCCGCCAGCGCCGCTTCGTCAGATCCGGTCGGAAGACGTGCGAGAACCGCCTCGATCGAGGCGGGATCGGGCAATCGCATTGGGATGTTCTCTGGAGCGTCAGCCATGCCATGATCCTATCATCGGCGGTTGTCGAATTCTGCTCGTTTGCTAGCGCGTCCTATTCACCGCGCGTTCGATCTTTTCCATCGACGCGAGGATTTGCTCGAACCGAGGAGCCTCGCCGAAGATCATTGGCGTCATGTTCGTATAGTCACGCGCGAGCGCGTCGATCATTGCCGCAGTCGGCGCAAGCGCAAACGATCCGGTCACGGCCGAGACGAGATCGTAATCAGGCCGGTTGAAGAACATGAGAGCATGACGGACGCAGTCGGCCCCCAATTCGGCATCTTTGACCGCCGACCGGCCGATGTCGGAGGCGAAGAGGCAATACAGGTCGTAGAAGTGCCGCGAAATGCGCTGGCCTTCCTGGCGCAGCTCACCGCGGCGCTCGAACCAGCGGCGCAGCCCGTGAGCGATCACGATTTTGTCCCAGAACGTGCGCTCGGCGTCGATCGTCGTGACGTTCGGCACCGTCAATTCGAGGCCTGCCACGTCGTCGGCAATGTAAGGACGGATATTCGCCAGGTGGTTCGGGTCAAGCGCCGACTTCGCTCCGGACTCGATCCGGACTGCCGGCCGCACATAGGCCTCGTCGCGCGGTTCAACCTCGGGATACCAGACGAGAAGCGTCTGCCCGTCGGCATCCGACGCGTCGATCTCGAGGCGTCCGCGTCCACTCGTCGCTTCGGCGAGATGTTCGGTCAGGAAGGCGTATAGCGGACCGCTAATATAGCTGCGGCAAGCGTCCCGGATTGCGGATTTCACGGATCGTGAGCATCGATTTCGCGCGATCGTGAGCACTGAATTCAGACGATCGTGAGCAGCCCGCTACGGCCGATGGGAGATAGAGTCAGTGTTCTGGTTGGCCGTCAAGGGTGATGGTTTTGGCGCTGCGTTTTCGCATGCTTTCTCCGGTGAGCTGGAGGCGGTGGGCGTTGTGGACGAGGCGATCGAGAATGGCGTCGGCGACCGTGGGGTCCCCAATGGCTCCATGCCAGGTGTCCACGGGGAGCTGACTTGTGACGATGGTGGATGCGCGGCCATGGCGGTCCTCGAGGATTTCGAGCAGATCGCGGCGTTCCGCGGCGGTGAGCACCGATAGTCCCCAATCATCCAAAATCAGAAGCTGAGCGCGGCCGAGGCTTTTGAGGAGCCGAGCGTAACGTCCGTCTCCGCGCGCGAGCGCGAGCGCCTCGAACAGCCTTGGAACGCGATGATAGAGGACTGATCGGTTGTCGCGGCAGGCCTTGTGGCCGAGCGCGCAGGCTAACCAACTTTTGCCCAGGCCGGTTGCCCCGGTGACGAGCAAATTCTCGTGGCGATCGATCCAGCGACCTTCGACGAGTTTGGCGAAAACGGCGCGGTCGATGCCCCGCGGGGTGCGCAGATCGACGTCCTCGACGCAAGCAGTCTGGCGCAGTGCGGCGATCTTGAGGCGCGTGGTGAGCCGCCTGGTGTCGCGTTCGGCGGCTTCGCGGTCGACCAACAGGCCGATGCGATCTTCGAACGGCAGGGCTTCGAGATCGGGCGATCGGCGCTGCTCCTCGAAGGCCTTGGCCATTCCGGTCAGGCCAAGCTCGATCAGCCGTTCGTGGGTTGGGTGGTTAAGCATGCCGGGTCTCTCCTTGCTTCAGTGGAAGTAGTCGCGTCCGCGGATGTTGCCGTGGCGCAGGGGCTGGTGCTCGAAAGATTCGTCGAAGAACGTGCGATCGAGGCCGTTCTGGAGGATCGATCTAATCGAGGCGACGGAGCGCGCCTTGATGAGGATGCCCCTCCGGCAGGCTGCGTCGAGGCGTTCGGCGCCGTAGCTTTTGACGAGCGCCAGAATGCCAAGGCAGGTTCGAAAGCCTTGTTCTGGATGGGGCCGGGCGTCGATCACGGCCTGGAAAAACGCTGCTGTCGAAGGACCGATCCGCTCGCCGGCGGCGATCACCGCGGCGGGGGTCCATTTGCCGTAGCGGCGATGGGCGCTGGGCATGTGGTCGGCGATGGTGGTGTGTCCGCGTCGGTTGGGCGCGCGGGCATGGCTGGCGATCCGCTGGCCCTTGTGGAAGATCTCGACCGTCCGATCGTCGATACGGGCATCGACCAGCTCGCCAATCAGACGATACGGCGCGGAGTACCAATGGCCGTCGACCTCGACATGATAATCGGGAGCGAGGCGGCAGCGCTTCCAGCGTGCGAAGGCATAAGGCTGATCTGGCAGCGGGGTTAGCTTGGGTTTGTCGAGTTCGGCAAACAGTTCGGCGCGGCTTGAGCCGAAGCCACGCATTTGACGAGCATTGAGTTCGTCGACGAGTGTCTTGATGGCGGCGTTGAGCTCGGCCCGGGAAAAGAAGCGCTGATTGCGCAGCCGGGCCAGAATCCAGCGCTGGGCGATTTGCACCGCGACCTCGACCTTCGCCTTGTCTTTTGGGCGCCGCGGCCGTGCGGCGAGAATGGCCGTGCCGTAATGGCTCGCCATCTCGGCATAAGTGCGATTGAGGCCGGGATCGTAGCGGTCGGGGTTGCTGACGGCGGCTTTGAGGTTGTCGCAGACCACGAACGTCGGCGTTCCGCTCAAAAACGTGAACAAGTTGACGTGGGCCCGGATCCAGTCGGCCAAGCTCTCGCTGGGGCAGGCCTCGGCGTAGGTGTAGTTCGAAGCGCCCATCGCCGCGACGAACAGCTTCATCGGCTGCACTTCCCCGGTCAGGGGATCGACGATGTCGATGGTGTCGCCGGCGAAATCCACGAACACCTTCTCGCCGCCCAGATGAATCTGCCGCATCGAAGGTCGGACCCGCCCCTTCCAGGCCTCGTAGGTAGTGCAGAACCACGTGTACCCGAAACCGTCGGGATTAACGGCGCGATACTCCTCCCAGAGCAGGCGACGGGTTACGTTGCGCCGGCGGAGCTCTTTATCGATGTAGCTCCAGTCGGGCACCGGCCGCTGCGGGCTCTGAGACGCTGGTCGTGGGGCCGGGAAAAGCAAAAGCTCCAGGTCTTCATCGGTCATTCCCTCCGGAAGCGGCCAGCTCAACCCAGCAGAGCGGGCGCGGCTCAGGTAGCTGTGCACAACGCCGTTGCTGACGCCCACGCTCCGCGCGATGGCCCGCTCTGGCAGGCCTTGAAAATGTTTTAACCGAAGGACTTCCTTGATCCGGCGCATCGACAATCTCTGGGTAGGCATTGGACTTCCTCGTTAACCACGAGGTCATCCCTAAGCCGGTTGAGTTGTCGGCCGAAGCGCTGCAAGGCTCCGAAAGCCTTGCTCACGATCCCGCGAAATCGTTGCTCACGATCGTCTGAAATCTCTGCTCACGATCCCCTGAAATCCGCGCTCACGATCCCGCGAAACGCGCATCCCGGATCGCATCCAATCGAGCGCGGCGTTTCTTATTCGACAAGATCGATCTCGAGTTCTTCGACTGAAGCAGACTCGTCGAGATCGTTGCGAAACACCGTTATATCGATGTCTTCGGAAAATCTTTCGATCAGCCCGTATGCCTTCGACAGCGACGTCCCGCCCTTGAAGAGAAGGCGCGGACCTCCTGCGGGCCGTTCGTGATAGAGAGCATTGAGGGTCCAGCAGACCCAAAAATCCTTCTCGACGTTTCCGATCGGCGCACCGAGCCGGTTCGCCGTCGTCAGGAAAAGATCAAGCTTCTCGCCGGGTGCGGCGGAGATGACCTCCTTGTAGGCTGCGCTACTCACGCGTGATCCTCCGCCGCGTCGTCAGGTTCGAGCAAGGGCCTGAGAAAGTCCTGCATCCAGATCGGCATAGCTGAAAGACCTGCACGGAGATCGTCGCGAATCTCCTTTCCATGCTGCGGGTTTGCGAACAGCTTGCTGAGGACGTTCTCTACCGCTTGTCGATCGTCCTTCCCCGCCATCATATCCTGCATCCAATAGAGCGCCTGAACGACGCGCATGCCCGGACGTCCGGCCCAATAAAGACGGCTAGGTGCCGCCGACTTGAAATTGATGACCTGCTTTCCAAGTTTGATCGGCTTCAGGCGAGCGTCGACCAGGACCTCGATGCGCGCCGGCACGGCCGTGGTGAGGCCGAGATCATTCGCGGCAGTCATCCCGTCGACCACGACGCGGGCCTGGTCGCGGCGCGCCACAGCCCTGATGACCGCGCGATAGTCGGGGACCATCGGCTTGCCTGTGAGGTTGCTCTTTCGCGGCCGGTCGTAGAGCCCGCGGTCGATGCGGCGCAACTCGCCAGCCGCAACGAGACGCTGCAACGTCTTGTCGACGGCCGCGCGACTGCCGAGATCAGCGAAATCACCGGGTGTCCATACCTCTGTCGGCGTTGCGTCGATGCGGGCAATGAGCCGCGGGCGGAGGTCTGTGGTCGGTTGATCAAGCATGTCCGAAATATGATGCAAATTTCGGTCGTCGGCAAGATTTGTCCGTCCGAACTATGCAGCATTTTTCGGACGTTCCGTTCCCCAAAGAAGCTCATCCAAGGCGACGAAGAATCAGGCAGTATAGCTATAAGTGGTTGATATAAAAAGTTAATTTGCGGTATTTCTGGCTTAATCTGAACCGGTGCCGGGTGGCTGCCTGCGGCGGCCCCGGCAAGGCGGGTAGCTACCAGAGCGGGTGCGGACGCGGAAGGGCTCGCAGGGGATATTTCAGACATACTGCTGCGACCGGCGGATGCCGGTGACAATTCTTGTTAAATTCAGCTCGCCGAATCAGGCTATCCCGCTGCTCGGGACGTTGCCGACGCAAATTTCGATACCATCGTTAGTTGGCTGCGAATACTGAAAATCATTGCATGTGCAAACGCCCGCCGCGCCAAAGCAGATGCTCCATTTGAGCTCATAGTTGATGCCGAGCACATTGAAAAAACTGCGGCCGTTGACGGATCAGTTCGACCTTGGGGACCAATACCTCTCGGCCCCCGGTGGTGAGCCGCTCAAATCGGCGATCATTTCGGCCCACGACAAGCGCGACGACCAGCCAGTCGTGCTCAAATACTGGCAAAAGACCGGCTCAGCGGTCGACGATGATCTTCGTGAAATTTGGCAGCATGAAATGCGCCAGGCACAGCGTGTGCTCGCCTATCCAGGCGCCGACAAGGTCATCGTCGAACTGCTGCGGTACGGCGAGGCGTCGGATGCCTTCTTTCTGGCCATGCCGCGAGATCTCGCGCCACTCGATACCATGGTCAAGCATGCGCGCCCCGATCACTGGCTGAACAATCTTGATGTCCCGCGCTCGCGCATCGTTCTCTGGCGCAACGCCGAGCGTCTGGCGAAGGCGCTTGAAGCCGTCCACAACCAGGGACTGGTCTATGGCCGTCTCGACAGTTCTTCGGTCTTCACGGCGTCTGCCACAGCGCCCGACTTCCGGCTTGGCAGCTTTGAGTGGTGCGTCCGATTGTCGGAGGCGGACAAAGCGCCGCTCGTCGTCTTTGCGAAATCCGCAGGTGCACCGATTATCATGTCGTTCCTCGACGATTGGCGTGCGCTCGGCCTGTTGCTCGCCGGTCTCCTGAAGCTCGATGCCTCGAGCCTCAGCCGTGGGCTCTCAGCCGTGGAGAACGAATCTGATGCGGCAGGTGAGCGGCTGGCCGTCCTCGAGGCCGGTGAGCGAGACACGCTCAGATGGTTGATCGAGCCTGCGCGCCATCGGGCGGTCGACGCCGAGATTGTTTGCAGACGTATCGGGCGCGCACGAAGGGCGAGACGGAGAATGGCGTCGGCTACGTGAAGAAGAACGCGATCGCCGGTCATTCCTTCCCAAGTTGGGAAGCATTCGAGGCGCATCTCGACAGATGGGAGCGTGATGTTGCGAACGTTCGCATCCAGGGCGCGACCGGCGAGGCGCCCCGATCATCCGCTTTGCGCGTGATGAGATACATCGGTTGAAACCGCTCGGCGGACAGCCGTCGTTCGGACCCTTGCGTGAACTGACCCACGTCGTCGGCAATGATTGCGCCGTCGAGATCGACGCGAACAGCTACTCCGTGCCATGGCGCCTTATTGGCGAGCGCATGGCGGTGACGATCGTGGCCGGGGAAGTGCGGATCCGCCATGGATTGCACCAGGTTGCCGTCCACACTGCAATCGGATGGGCGCCGGCTGCGGGTCGTCGACTCCGCTCATCTCGATGGAGTTGTTAGTCGCAATGGCGCGGTCCGCCCGGCTGAGATCGCGGCGGAGCTGGCGGCGTCCCCACCGCCGTCGTTGTTACGCATGCGCGGCGGCGATCAGGGTGAGACTCTCATCCTGATTGTCGCGCTATATACGCACTCTTGCCGAATACGAAGCCGTGGTCGGAGGAAGCTTAGGCGAGTGTGCGCTGCAGGCGGCTTTCGCGAAGAAATTAATAGCGGGACTATAGCCAGTGGTTTGAAGCCCCGGCTTCATGACATGTTTTACGCATGAAAACTCGTGCGATTGTGGCCTGGAATGTGCGTCGAATCCGCGTAGAGCGAGGTATTTCGCAAGAGAAATTGGCTTACGAAGCGGGGGTTGACCGCTCGTATATGGGGGCTCTTGAGCGGCAATCGAAGAACCCGACAATTGATCTTCTCGAACGCATCGCCGAGACGCTGGACGTTCATTTGTCCGAGTTGTTTATTCGGCCGTCTAAAAGTGCGACGACTCCCAAGACCCTGCCTGGAGGTCGCAAGCCGGCGCGTCCACGTCGCAGGAAGAAGAAATAGTGTAAGCGGCAAGCTGAGGCTGTCGGGCGGCGTCGTTCCATGCGAAGTGACCTCAAGGGACATTCGGCCTTCGACAAAGTCATGCTAGCAATGGACCAAGCGTTTATAGAAGTTCGTGGCTTGTAAGTAGCGTACTGGCTAATCTTCGTTACGGATATATTCCTAATCTCGGCTTAGTCGCGCGACCGAAACCTTCGACGACGAGGACGCTAAAAAGAATGATTTGGCTGACGGATGAGCAACGGGAACGCATCCGCAATCACTTTCTGGAGGAGCGCGCTATCGATAGACGACCGGTCGCAAGCCTACTGCGACGCGCCGGATTCTGGAAGCGGTTCTGCGGAGATCGGCGACCAGGCCCAGGACAGCGATGTGCTTAGCGGCCGTCACGACGACGGGGTACGATAACGTGAATGCTTTGCAAAATGGCGGTTCAGCCCTTCCGCAGGATAATCGCTGAAAGCAACCGCATCATCGGCGTGAACATGAAGTAGGCAGTCGTCCGTTAAGAGCGACCAAGCGACTGATGTGGAATCGTAATCTGACAGACCGGCTTTTTTGCGATTGCAGGGTTTTGATGCTTCAGGGATCGGAACCTTCCAATTTCATTTTCAAGATTCCGTCGAATCGCCAGTCATGATTCCGTGGTCGCATCGGAGGGGGTGATGCGGCCGAAGAAGCAGAAGGCGACGGGATCGGGCGATCTGTTCCGGGCCAGGCTGGACCAGATCATCAATATGAAGCACGAGCTGGTTCAGCTCGCCGGCAGGGTCGACTGGGACTGGATCGATGGGGAGATCGCCCCGCTCTACAGCGAGAACGGCCGGCCAGGCATCGCGACCCGCTTCGTGATTGGGCTGCTGCTGCTCAAGCAGATTTACGGCCTGTCCGACGAAGGGGTGTGCGAGCGCTGGGTCCACGACCCGTATTTCCAGTACTTCACCGGCGAAGAGTTCTTCCAGCATTCATTTCCGCACGAGCGCTCGGACCTGAGCCACTGGCGCAAGCGGCTCGGCGACAAGCTGGAGCTGCTGTTGGCCGAGAGCCTGCGGGTGGCGCACGAAGCCGGCGCGTTACGCAGCCAGGACCTCAAGCGTGTCACGGTCGATACCACCGTGCAGCCGAAGGCGATCACCTTTCCGACCGATGCTAAGCTGCTGCACGCGGCCATCAAGGGGCTCAACCGCATGGCGAGGAAGCACGGGGTCAAGCTGCGGCAGTCCTATCTTCGCGTCGCCAAGACCGCGGCAATGATGGCGGGACGCTACGCCCATGCCAAGCAATTCAGGCGGCATCAGCGGCAGTTGCGCATCCTGCACAGCCGGCTGGGCCGGATCATCCGTACGCATACGACGAGATCCCCGTCGGAGGCGTACGATCATCCGCGATATCGGCCGCAAGATCGAAGGTCGAGCTGTGCTCGAGAACGCCTTCGTCCTCCCGCTCAGCCGCGCTTCGCAGATCCGCTCGCAACAGCAGCGTCAGCGTGGCTGGAAGCATTATTCTTTCCACGCCCCGGAGGTGGAGTGCATCGGCAAGGGCAAGGCAGCCGCGCCTTACAACTCCAGTGAAGAACAGCGCCATTGGCGCACAGTCGCGGCCATTGTCATGAAATCTCAAGGCCGCGTTCTCGATGTGGAAGCTCAGATCCGACGAAGAGCTGAGGGCGCTAAAGTCCGACTTGGCGGACGGCAAGGGAATGACGTTGTTCACTAGGCTCTCGCTTTCGAACGACATCGAGAAGGGAGTGCCGAACAGCCCGGCGAAGAGAACGAGTAGATTCTCAGACAAGTACGACGCCTTTGGGATATGCTTTAGCTTCGCGCCATTGGACGGAGGGCGGTCGATGTTCGCATCGACCGGCAGATTCGTAATCTCGATAGCCGCGGGGCGAGCTGACGGAGGAACCTGCTCCGAGAGAAACGGCAGGATATCGGTCAACGCAACGGCGATCTTCGACCGCACTGCGGAGATCTGCGCAAGATAAGATCCGTAGGCGGTGGCAGGATATTTGATGGGAGCTAGTTCCTTCTGCAAAAATGCTTTTGCTGCATCGGGAAGCACGAAGGAATGTATCTGGGTTTTGTTCATGTCCGGATTCTTCCTATGTATTTGCGATGTCGCTTTCTGGCCACCGCACTACGAGATCCGCTTCGACTGTCCGCCGATCGCCCTCTCGTGCCCAAAGACAACCATGGGCGCCGCAAGAACGTAAAACGATCATTTGTAAACTAGGGTGCGTACTCATAAACTCTGCCGCTGAGAGTAGGCGCACCTATGTCCGCTTGTCCCCCAACAACGGCGCGAAAGCGGACATTGTCGGACTTCCGAGATGGGTCGACGCTTGGCCGCGACCGGCGTCAATGTCAGGAATTTCGTCCACTGGTAAGGCGTATGATCCTGCCAGTCGGAATTGACGAGTTAACGGGATGCATCGCGACATCCGCCCGTCAGAGCGGGGCTCCGATCATTCGGGTAACGTTGGCGTCAGTAAATCGGGGGACATCGTCCATAATTGCGTCGGTGTCGGCGGATGCAAGCGCAGCGTGAAGCGAAGCCTCATCGCGAAACCGATAAAACCCGACGGAAACATCTACCGAATTGACGTCTCGAGGGAAGAAGGCGGCGGCGCTTTCGAGGCCATGCTTCTGCCAGCATGCGAGCGCCAACGGTAGATGCACGTCGACATAATAGTCGCGATCGAAGTATGTGCCGCCGCTGCAGGTCACGACCATTGTTGCATTTGCCATCAGACGACTTTCTACAGAACCTTCGCATTCAGCGCGCGTCCGCTGTTTATGATTGCGATCGATATGTATGTCGGCCGCCGGACGGCCCTTGCCCGGTTTACGCGAACCGTGTGAATCGTCCGGCATCGCGCTGCCCCGCCGATTCGGGCACATATCGAGGATGAGACGGCGGCTTGGACTCTGTTTCGAAAAGACGCGCGGAGGACCGAGCGCCCAGCCGGTGCCGTGCAACCTGCATGTCGACGGCGCGAGCCGGCGCCGTCCCGCTCATCTCAATCCTCGTCTTGCCACCTCCGCAAGGCCGTCTGGTCGTGGTAAGGCATGCGATCTGGCGTGGTGATGAATTCCATCGTGGTGCCCCATGGCATTCGGCAGTAACAGACCTTGTTTCCAAGACCTTTCTCGGTTGCGTAAGGAATCGCGCGCGGCGCGGTGAGGCGTGTGCCTCCGGCCTTTTCGAAGCGCGTGACCGAGGCGTCGATGTCGTCGGTGTAGACACCGAAATGCGTGATGCCGAAGTCGCTCGCTCGGATCGGCTGGGCTTGTTGGGGGCCGTGCATTTCGAACAGCTCGATGTCGGGTCCGGTGCCGATCTTGACCATCGCCTGTCCACGCACGACCGTTCCCGGGAACGCTCCGACGGCCCGCTCGAATTCGGGGCCTTGCCGCGGCGGATCCTGCGGCCCGAAGGACTGATAGATCACCTGGCCGCCGAAAGCTTGCACCAGGAACGATTTCGCGGCTTCTATGTCGGGCACCGTGATGCCGATATGGTTGACGCCGCGGATGATAGGTGTGGTCATGACGGGTTGTCCTTTCTGATTGAATTGATCGATCGTGATGAGTGCGGGGCTCTGTTGCCGCAGTGTCGCGATTTCTCCGGCCCACAACGACACGGGCGCCGAGTTTCAATGGGCTCCGATGAACTCGATCAGAGCGGCTGCGACTGCATCCGGCCGCTCGTCCGCGACATAGTGGCTACAGCGGGCGATCGAGCCGCCCGTTACGTTGCTGGCGAATTCCTCGACCATCGGCACCATATGCGGACCAAAGCGATGATCCCCGCCGAGAGCCAGCACCGGGATCTCGAGCGGTTGCTTCTTGTACTCAAGCGCCGCTGCGTGGTCGGCGGCGAGGGTGCGATACCATTCCATGCCGCCGCGGGTGCGGCCGGGGAGCGCCATTGCTTTGGCGTAGATCTCGACATCCGCCGGATCGAAGCTGCTGTGATCGTAGAACCGCTCGGCCATGAAGCTCGAAACATAGTCGTATTCACGGCCATGGATCAGGCGCTCGGGGAGATCCCGGCTCATGTGGAAACCAAAGTGCCAGAGCGTTGCGATCGTCGCCTCCCATCCGCTCCAGCCGGGAAGCGGAACGTCCAGAACGGCCAGGTGGGTTACGGCCTCTCGATAGACAGCAGCCAGCGGCAAGGCCACCATTCCGCCGATATCATGGCCGCACACTGCGTAGCGTTGATGGCCAAGGGCAGCCATCACTTCGTGCGCGTCGCGCGCCATTGTCGCCTTGTCGTAGCCGCCGAGCGGACAGTCGGAAAAGCCGGCGCCGCGCAGATCGATCGCGACCACGCTGAAATGCGCGGCCAGTTGCGGCATCACATGGTGCCATTCCCACCATGTTTCCGGCCAGCCATGCAGCAGAAGAATCGACGGGCCTGAGCCGCCCGTGACGGCGTTGATCTTGATGCCGTTCACCGGCACCAGCTGTTGGGCAAAACCCTTCAGAGTCGCGATCATGGTCGCTGTCCCGTCGATGTTGACGTTCGATCGGAGCTCGCGACCCGCGTTCCGGGCGGGTCGAAATCGGTAGCGATCGTGATGTCGTGCCAGGCGTCGATATCGCTGCGGAAGGCAGCCAGCTTTCGCTCGGCGGCAGCATGCGCGACCGGGCCGAGCGGCAGGTGAAGCGGGGCGTCGTCGTCGTCGACGGCGCGCAGGATCACTGCGATCGCCTTGTCGGGGTCGCCCGCCTGATTGCCGTTATTGGTTTCGCGATAGTGCCTGCGCGAGGTCCCGGCATATTCCGGCATCTCGTTGGCGGCGACTGTGATCGAACGGCCGAGGAAATCGGTGCGAAACGGCCCAGGCTCCACGATCAGCACTCGGATGCCGAACGGCTTCAACTCGCTGGCGAGCGCTTCGGAAATCCCTTCCACGGCGAACTTGGCGGCGTTGTAGTAACCGCCGCCTCCGCCGCCCGAGATGCCGGCGACGGACGACATATTGACGATCGCTCCGCCCGAGCGCCGCATGACGGGCAGGGCGGCTCTGGTGGCTTCGATCAAACCGAAGAGGTTTACCTCGAACATCGGCCGGTATTCGTCAGACGTCCCCTCCTCAATCGCGCCATGCAGTCCGTATCCGGCATTGTTGACGAGCACGTCGAACCCGCCGAAGGTCTCGACCGCTTTTGCGACCGCGGCCTTGGCTGCCGCCGCATCGGTCACGTCCAGTGGCACGGTGATCATGCGGCCGTCGAAAGGCTCGGCCATATCCTCGATCGTCTTGACACTGCGGGCCGTCGCGACGACCTGATCGCCGCGCTCCGCCGCCGCGAGCGCGAGCCGCTGGCCGAAGCCGCTTGAGCAGCCTGTGATGAGCCAAGTCTTCATGCTTTCTTCTCCGAGTTGTTATCAGACGATGCAAATCGTTCGCCGCTATTGCGACCCGTGATATCGGCCAAGGCCGACCGACTCTCTGCGATCAGAGGCCATGCTCAAGAACTCACCGCTCGGCCGCCCTGGATGACGACGACGCGGCTGCCGATCTTGACCCGGCTATAGAGATCGATGATGTCTTGGTTGATGAGTCGAATGCATCCGCTCGAAACGGCGCGACCGATCGTCTCCGGCTCGGTCGTCCCATGAATGCGGAACATCGTGTCCCGTTCGCCCTGAAAGAGGTACAGCGCGCGTGGTCCAAGGGGATTGCCAAGCCCGCCGGCCATTCCGCTGGCGAGATGGCCATAGCGCGCAGGCTCCCGATTCATCATGTTCTTGGTCGGAGTCCAATGCGGCCATTCCGCCTTTCGCCTAATGGTCGCGGTGCCTGCGAAAGCGAGACCATCCTTGCCAACGCCAATGCCGTAGCGCATGGCCTTTCCGTCGCCCTCGACAAGATAGAGCTGATGAGCAGCCGTATCGATGACAATCGTCCCGACAGGCTCATTCGTCGTATAGTCCACGCGCTGGCGCAACATCGCCGGATCGACGCCGGATATGTCGACGGCTGGTAAGGTGTAAACTCCGTCGACGAGTTGCGCGTACTCACTCGGCGTGCTGATGATATCGGCCTCGACGAGGCCGCTGCGACTGGCACAACCCGAGAGAACGATCGCCATTGCACCGAATACCGAGAACCGCATAGAGCGCCTGGCATCTGAGTTCCTCATATCGAACCGTAACCTTCGCCGCAGTCCAATCGGTGACTCTGTTGCTGATATCCGAACATTGAAGCTCCCAGGAAAGCCAAGCGTGCCATCGGCACAACTGCAATAGGAACCAATTGGTTCCTAATTTTGCTTTTAAAAAAGCATCTCCATCAGGAGATCGGCATCTTTCAGCATCTCGTCGCGGCGTGATCCAACTTTACCAAGCACCCGCATGCCTTGTGCATGTGAGACGATAAAGTGCGCGATGACTTCAGGATCGGACCTATTGGCGATTTCGCCGGCGGCCTGTCCTTTCGCGATCGTTGCAGCGAACAGGGCTTGAAGCCTGGAGAAAAGACGCTTGATCACCTCTGCGATGTCGGGATCTCCCGGCAACATCTCGGCAGCCGTCAACACACCGAAACAACCGCGCACCCCTTTTTTCCCAGACGACAAATCCGCATACCGCACCAACGCGTTGCGGATTGCCGCCTTCGGCGAGGGGGCTGATCGCAGAACCTCCTGGACGTTTCGTACGCCATCGTCGGTGTAGAACTCGAGGGCGCGCAGGAAGACAGATTTCTTGTCACCGAAAGCCTTGTAGAAGCTGCCCTTCGAAAGCTGCATTCCGGCAAGCAGATCAGGCAACGATGCGTCGTGAAACCCACGATCCCAAAAGATTTGCATCGCTCGCCTCACCGCCTCGTCGAGATCGAATTCACGGGGGCGTCCCACAGGAAGTTTGGTATTGATGGTCATCATACGGGCAATATAAACCAAACGGTTCCTAATTGCAATAGTCGATTTATATGCAGGCCTGCGTTGCTCAGGCTGTGAGGACCGTCCAAAATTTTCGTTCGGCCTCAGTAACGGCTCCCGGCATCGCCTCGTAGTTGGTTACATCCTGTCCGACGCCGCCTCGCAAAGGAGGCGAAACGACAATCATGATGCTTCCCCTCTGCTACGCCGTGGCGTGAAAACATAATGACCAGGCGGACGGGTAACTGCCATCCAGGAAGAGACCACATGACGCTCAGCACTACACGTCCTTCTCCGAAAGCCAATGCCTGGCTCAAGCGCTACTATTTCATTCGCTCTGCCGTCGCGGCTCTATGGGCGGTTGCGGCCTTGACGATCGCCAGAGACCGTTCCCATCTCGCGGCCATCCTGCTGGTTGCCTATCCCTTGTGGGATGCCCTCGCCAACTATCTCGACGCGCAACGCAGCAGTGGGCTTGCTTCGAGCAAGAGCCAGATGGTCAATGTCATCATTAGCATTATTACTGCAATAGCGGTCACCATCGCGCTGACGCGGAGCATGAATGCCGTGCTTTTGATCTTCGGGGCATGGGCGGTCGTCGCGGGGCTTCTTCAGCTTGCGACCGGCGTGGGCCGCTGGGGATCGGCCGGCGCACAATGGGCGATGATCCTCAGCGGCGCACAGTCGGCGCTGGCGGGGTGCTTCTTCGTCTACCGGGCGGGGGTTGTTACCAATGTCGGGATTAGTGACGTTGCCGGCTACGCCGCGTTCGGTGCCTTCTACTTTATGGTTTCGGCCGTTTGGCTATGGAGCACCGGCTTGCGTCGCTCTTCTGTGCAAACCACTGCGTAGCACACGTTTGACGGACCTTCATCATGAAGGACCGGCAGCTGTCTTCGATACCGCCGGTTAGCCGATTGATGGTCCCCGCATCAGCCGTCAGGACGGCCCAGCCATCGCGCTGGCGCCGTCCTATCGAGAAAGATCACCACGTTGGCTACTTCGCGGGGCTCGGCGCAACGCCTCAGATCTGCTAATGGGATGGTCCGGCCGTGCTCCTGCCCCGCCAGCGATAAGCTGGCCAGGGGCGCCAAGACAAGGAGCACGCCATGTCCCAGACACCCAGTACTGCGATCGCCGTGATCGGCATCGATATCGGCAAAAACTCGTTCCACGTCGTGGGCCACGATACGCGCGGCGCCATCGTGCTGCGGCAAAAGTGGTCGCGTGGCCAGGTGGAGGCGCGGCTCGCCAATATGCAGCCTTGCCTGATCGGCATGGAAGCCTGCGTCGGCGCACATCATTTGAGCCGCAAACTCGCATCGCTAGGTCACGATGCCAGGTTGATGCCGGCCAAATATGTCCGCCCTTATAGCAAAGGACCGAAGAACGACTTCAATGATGCCGAAGCGATTGCCGAAGCCGTGCAACGCCCGACGATGAAGTTCGTGGCGACCAAGACCGCGGAGCAACTGGATCTGCAGGCGCTGCATCGGGTGCGCGAGCGGCTGGTGTCGCAACGCACCGGCATCATCAACCAGATTCGCGCCTTCATGCTGGAACGCGGGATCGCGGTGCGCCAGGGTATCGGCTTCCTGCGCACAGAACTGCCCACCATCCTTGCCACGCGCACCGATGCCCTGTCGCCACGCATGTTGCGTGTCATCGAGGAGTTGGCAGGCGACTGGCGCCGGCTGGATCAGCGCATCGATAGCCTCTCCGGCGAGATCGAAGCACTGGCCCGTCAAGATCAGGCATGTTCGCGCCTGATGACGGTGCCTGGCATCGGGCCGATCATTTCGAGCGCCATGGTAGCCGCGATCGGCACTGGAGACGTCTTCTCCAAAGGCCGTGACTTCGGCGCCTGGCTCGGACTGGTGCCCAAGCAGATCTCGACGGGAGACCGCACGATCCTCGGCAAAATCTCAAGGCGCGGCAATCGCTACCTGCGCGTTCTGTTCGTGCAGGCGGCATGGGTGGTGCTGGTCAGGATCAAGAACTGGGAACGTTACGGACTCAGATCCTGGATCGAAGCCGCCAAGAAGCGATTGCACCACAACGTGCTAGCGATCGCACTCGCCAACAAGCTTGCCCGCATCGCCTGGGCGGTGCTGGCTAAAGGACGCGCCTTCGAGCTGACAAGGACCAACGATGCAGACGTCCAATCCGCTTGATCGTCGCGCCGTGCTCGGGGCGGTCAAGGCGCGGCCTGGCAACGCCGGAGCCAGCCGCAAGCAAAGCGCAACGGCCGGCCTTGACCGCCCGTGCGCGCGACGCGACGCACGTCCTGCGGGCCGGGACGAAGGAACGGCCCCCGGCTCGAACACAGGAACTGCGAGGTAGGAGGAGCAAGCGATGACGTAACCCCATCAACAGGTTCCAGCCAAGGTCTGCGAGAGGATGAGACGAGATGGAGGTTCGGTCTTCCCGGCGCATGCGAACACTGGTGACCCAAATGGCCCAATCGAGGCCTGTCCGCTAATGAGAACGCACGCGCGCTGATATCCATGATGGCCCGGAGAGAATGCTCCAATCAAAGGCCGGATACATTGATGCAAGACCACTCACCACCTGATCGACGAACCTCTTGCTACGCACGGCCGGACCATACATTGGGTCAGGAACGACAAAACTCAAGGTGAGCATAATCGGTCGGCTTTCGAGTGCATAGCGACCAGTTGAGCCCGACAGCCGAGCCATGATTCAAGCCACACAACGGAAGGGGCCGAATCATGCGCTACGAACTCACGGACTATGAGTGGTCCGTCATTAAGCCGATGTTGCCGAATAAGTCGCGCGGCGTGCCGCGGGTGAATGACCGTCGTGTCCTCAACGGCATCTTCTGGGTCTTGCGATCCGGAGCGCCATGGCGCGACCTGCCAGAAAACTTCGGTCCGTACACCACTTGCTACAATCGATTCGTTCGCTGGCGACGGGCCGGCGTGTGGGCCAAGCTCATGAGCGCACTGGCCGGCGCCCATGATGCTGCCGTGCAGATGATCGACACTTCCATTGTTCGCGTACATCAACATGGGGCCTGCATCACAAGAAACTGGCGTCAATCGATGGGAAGGTCACGCGGCGGTCTGACGAGCAAAATCCACGCGGTGGTCGACAGCAATGGTCTACCGGTACAACTTGCGTTGAGTCCTGGCGAGGCGCACGACGTTCGACTTGCCGGTAAACTGCTCTCTCGTTTGAGATCCGGATCAATGCTGCTCGCCGACCGCGGCTACGACGCTGACTGGATCAGGGAGCTTGCCATGAAAAAGGGCGCATGGGCCAATATCCCGCCGAAAAGCAATCGGACCGATCCGATCTGCTTCAGCCCGTATCTCTACCGCGCCCGCAACCGCGTCGAGCGGTTCTTCAACAGGATCAAACAATGCCGTCGGGTGGCGACGCGCTACGACAGGCTTGCTGGAAACTACCTTGCCTTCATCCAACTTGCATCTATCCGGCTATGGCTCGCCGCTCGTTATGAGTCCGCGCCCTAGTCACATGAATCTAAAGTTCGCCACATAAAGTCTGCTGGGCTTTGTGGCAAAAGCGTTTGACGGAAGCCAAGATCTGGTCTGCGGACTTGGTCCATTTGAAGGGCTTCGGGTTGTTGTTGTGCAATTCGATGAAGGTACGGATGTCGGCTTCGAGCTGCCTGACGGAGGTGTGAACACCTCGCCGGATCTGCTTTCTGGTGAGTTCAGCGAACCAGCGCTCGATCTGATTGATCCACGACGCGGAAGTCGGCGTGAAGTGGACATGATAGTGCGGCCGGCGAGCGAGCCACGCTTTAATCTTGGGGGTCTTGTGGGTAGCGTAGTTGTCCATGACGATATGGACAGCGAGCCCCTCAGGGATTTGAGCGTCGATCTCTTTGAGAAACTTCAAGAACTCGAGCGCCCGATGGCGCTTGTAGCATTTGCCAATGACGAAGCCGGAAGCGACATCGAGCGCGGCAAACAGCGTGGTCGTACCATGCCGCACATAGCTATGCGTGCGACGTTCCGGCACCCCAGGCATCATCGGCAAGACCGGCTGCTCGCGATCGAGTGCCTGGATCTGGCTTTTCTCATCGACACTGAGGACAACGGCTCGGTTAGGCGGCGACAGATAAAGCCCGACAATATCGCGCACCTTATCGACGAATAGCGGATCGCTCGATAGTTTAAATGTCTGGCTGCGGTGCGGCTGCAAGCCGAACGCCGTCCACATTCGGCGGATCGTGGTGTGAGAAAAGCCAGTATCCGCAGCCATCGAGCGGATCGACCAGTGCGTTGCGTCGGGCGGCGTCGTACGCAATGTCCGCTCGATTACCTCGGCAACCTGATCATCGTCGATGGTTCGAGGGCGGCCCGGGCGGGCTTCGTCAAGCAGGCCATCACAACGATCCTTCAAGAATCGGCGGCGCCACTTGCCGACGGTGTGTTCATGGATGCCAAGTTCGGCAGCCACAGACTTGCTTGGCAGACCATCTGCACACCGCAGGATCGCGCGGCATCGCTCAGATAGCGATCGGGCTACACGATGACGACGAACTTGCCTCTCCAAGTACGCCCGCTCCTGCGAACTCAGCACCAACGGCGCGATCGGCCGGCCTTTCACACCTGCATTCGCCACGAGCGCTCTCCTCTCTAGAGATCCGAGCGATCAACTAATGTCACGAACTTCCGTTCCAGATGACTAGTTCGTGAAATATCTCGTCGGTGGCCATCTCAACGAGAGGCTTCACGTTCCCAAGAGCGACAAACATCCTCAGGAGAAGAAAAACTCTTTGACGGTCGTGATCGTTGGGTAGTGCCTTTATAAGGAGGTCGCGAATGGCCTCGCGTGCATTTTGCAGATGCTCACCCCCGGCGTCACTCAGGTAGGTGCGGCCGAGCGGTCTCATCGCATCGTGAATCTTGAAACGATCGACACCGAAAATCTGGATTGTACCGCTTGTTCGCAATCGCCTGAATGCCGTGGCCGCGATCTCCGGCTCGAGGTCGAAGGCGCGCTTCAATACGACACTGGCTTCGGATTGAGTCAGTGGGACGTCGCTGAGACTGAGCGCCGCGACAGCGCGGCGCTCAGGGTCGTTAAATCTGTCGAAGACATCTGACAGAATAAGTTCTTGCGCAGTCTCGACAATATGGGTGCGGTCCTCAAGCGCCGCGCAGACTCGGGTGACCACCCCCTCGTAGCTTTCAGCCGCAATTTTCAGCGCATTCTGGACGTAGAGCGGCAGCCCACCAGTGATTTTCAACAAGCGCTCATAGTCTGAGAAATCCCCACGGCATCCGAGCGACGCTCCCTCGGCCGCGGCCGTCTCATTGGACCAGCCGAGAAGCAACTCCGCCTTCACGCCAAGCGTTGCCTCGATTCGGGCGATCGTTGCGCTGGGCTGGGCGAGAAGCACAAACTGCAGCTGATCGGAGGCCCCGACCAGCGAAACCAAATCCGCGGCTGCAATGCGATGCGCGTTATCCAACACCACAGTCGCGGTGAGTTTGTCCTCGGCTAGGTGGCGACCGATCGCAAACAGGATTTCGGTGCCGCTTGCGCCCGGTAACAAGATCTCGCCTAGCTTGCCGCCACGCGATCCGAAGATGCGAGCTGCAAGTTCGCGTGCGACGGCATTGGCCAGCGCAGGGCCGGATATCTCGGCAATATCGTAATATGCCAGACGGTCAGAAGTATGCAGAGCTGTCTGAGAAACCCAGGACGTCTTTCCTGCACCGGAGAGGCCGACGACGAGCCGCACGCGTTGGCCATTTGCCAGATTTGGTTCATGTTCCTGCGGACGATATCGAAGCGGCGGAGCAGGAAAATCTTGGAGTTGGACAACAAGCTGCTCGAAGAGTGCCGGTAATTCCTCAACCGTGAACGTGTGATTGGAGCTTGGCTCAATCCCACCCGCTGCTGCCATCATCCGGCCAGCGATTTTCCAGACGAGGGTTTCTGGAGCCAATACGGAAAAAGGAAGCGTTTCGGCAGCCGCTCGGCACGCCTCGAAACCATCCGCGATGGTCCTCCACGGCAAGGGAAGGGCTTCGTCTACCGCCGGTGATTGCGGCCAATGGAGCCTGGTGTCGGACGGCCATTCTTTACCTGTGATAAGCTTGGCAAATTCCGGCCCAGGCGCACTATTCGATACTATGACGAACTGGCATGAACCGCTCCGTCGACCTTCCTCGTGCTCCTGTCTAATAGCCGCGAACCTTGAGAGTGCGCCATCAATGTCGCTTAGAATAAGGTTAGATGCCCGAGTTTTGACTTGTAGGTAGATTCGTCTGTCAGGCTGGACGAGTTCGACGTCTTCATCATTCTCGACGATGACATGGGTCACACCGGCCCGGGCAGCATCAAACAGACACGCGGCGGCATAGAGGTGCTGATAGAGGAACCCGCGATGAACGGCTTCGATCCGGGCAAGTTGACGGGGATCAAGGTTGAACGTTTCCATATCTGGCGGTCTCGTTATGGCTCAATAAAAGCGTGCGATGGCCGCTCGCGTTCGGCGATGGGTATCCGCTCTGTCGCACCTGTCGTTGAACTGCATCATGCCTTCAATTTCTCCTGGATTAGGCGCGTCGCAGCATTCGCGGGATGTGGACACGGTGAAAACCGTGGGTCTGCACTTGTCGGCGAAGTTTGGGGGTGTCATTGACGCCGAACGCAACCGCCGCCTTCAAGGGGCTGGCAAAGGTTGCGTAGAAGGTCCAGCGAGCGTCTTTCGGCAGAGGCGCGTTCTGCCGACGGTCGGTGATGACGACGTCGCGCGGGTCTTTGGTATTGCGGAAGGCATGGAAGGTGATCCAATCGGGCCGCCTGTAACGTGCCGCCTTGCTGAAGGGCACCGACTGAACCTTCACGTCGCTTTGGTCGAGAACCCAATCGCGCTGTTCCAATATCTGCCTGACCATGTGGCCGACCATCTGCTTGACGCGGTCAACCAGAACATCTTCGCGAAACTCCTCCAGAAGCTGCTCCTCGATGCCCTCGACGGCAGGCTTTCCGAGCTCCGAGGCCGTCTCCAAGCGAGCGATAGTGGCGGGCTTCGTAAGAAACGACCAAATCCGCTGACCGATGTCGGACTCCGAGAGCGAGGCGAATTTCTCCGGATTGTAACGAAGCATGATAAAGGTCTCCTTGACCGGTCATAAATGGCCGGTCATAAATGCCTAGTCAAGGGTACTGCACGTTGAATTGCCCAGTTTGCTGGTTTGCCGCCAGTGTGCCGCTCCGATTCCGGTCGGCTGCCTCACGCTGCCAGGCTCCCTCATGTAAATTTTGAGTCATCGAATACACGGGATGAGGTTGAGATGAGGAAGGTCGTGCCGAACGGGAAGGCGGTGAAAGCCCTGAGGGAGCAGCTTGAAAGGCTGTCGACCCAAAAGGAAATGGCGAGTGAAATCGGTGTCAGCATTCGCATGCTTCGTATGATCGAGAATGAGAATGCGCCAATTGCAGTGACAACGGCTGAACGGTTGGCAAAAGCGCTGCAAGTTCATCGTGAACGCATTATCCTTGGCTCCGAGCTTTCGGAAATGACGCCGACCGTAAGTGCGCCGGAAGTCCTTTCCGCGCTGATGGAAGATGAGGACCGGCTCATCCCCCGCAACGACTATGACATCGCCAGTGCGACAGCGGACGAGGGCGCGCTCTATACGGAGGCGGCCCGCTCGCACGACGTGGCCTGCATTATCGAGACAACGCTCGATGAGGAAACTGGAGCCTATGCGCAGGAGCTTTTCGATATCCTCGTTGGCTTGTCCTGGTCGCAGCGAGATATTCTCGTCGACATTCCCCCCGCGACGGAGATCGCGGTTCGCCGGCGCCTGCGACAGCTCATCGTCCTTCTCAAGGGCAACGACATCTGGATTTATCGAACCTCGGTTCTGAGGCGATTGCCGGAGCGCTACACGGTCGCACCGCCGGACGAGCCGTTCTCCTATCAAAGCCGTCAGGTCGTAGCACTAGGGCCGCCGGGTGAATATGGCGAGACCACCATGCGCGTGCCGATCGATCATGGGCAGCCGTTCATCCTTCCGGCATGGCGGAAGCTTCGCAAGAGCGACAACGAAACAGAGACAGCCTGATGATGAGACGCAATCGCTTGATCGTCGCAGAATTGCACGCGCGCACTGAAATCAAATAGAAGTGCATTGGGCGGAAGTCGGGGGAGCGTATGAAGTTTAAGCTGGAAAATACTTTCGAGGACAATCTCGCTTTGTTTAGGGCCGAGGCTGTACAGATCGATCCCGAATGCGCGAAGATCCTCTTCGACAATTTGCATCTGCTGGATTCGGGAGGTGACACCGCGCCAAGCCGGGCAACAATCGGCGAGTTTCATAAGGCGGTACTGGATGCGCTTGATGGCATGTCCATCCCTCTGGGCGAGGACAAGGCATGACGCGGTATTTCCTGGGCAGCCTGTCCATCGAGGGTTTTCGTGGGATCAATAATGACGGTGACCCGCTCGTCCTCAAGTTCAAATCTGACGCCGTCAACTCGGTGCATGCGCCGAACGGCGTCGGTAAAAGCTCCATATTCGAAGCCGTTTGCTTCGCGATCCACGGCATTGTCCCGCGCCTGAAGGCGCTCCAGGAAGCCGAGCAGGGCGACAGCTATATCGTGAATCGCTTCCATCCCGGGCAGCAAGCGACGGTTGATCTGATATTCGCCAGCGATGACGCCTCGCCAGATGTGGCGATCAAGGTGGTGCGGGCTGCCAACGGTGCGCGCCTAGTGACTTCGCCGAGCGGTCATGCCGATCGGGCGGATCAGCTCGATGATTTCCTCGGCCTCGATCTCGCGAGCGAGGCGGTTGCGTCCGAGCGTGTCGGCGATCTTGTTAAGGCCTTTTTCCGTTTCCTTCCAGGACGGCTTGCTCGCATCCTTGAGCGCGGCGACATAGCCTTCGAACAGATCAGCGACGGTGCCGGGGCGCGTGTCGGTAGCGATCTTGATGCTGCGACCCTTCTGGATGACGTCGGCGAAGTCGCGTTTGAATATTTCGCGTGCCTGGGCGAGCGATATGGAGGGATAAGCCCCGAGCTTCTTCTTGGTCCGCTTCCCATCGCGCCATTGCTGCGCCATCCAGTCGGCGGTGACGCGCTTCGGCATGGGCTTGAGGACAAGCACGAGGCGGCCGGTGCCGCGCCCTTCACCGTCGGCGAGATTTTCCTGTTTCTGACTTAGCTCCACCCGCTTCAACGCATGTCGGATCGCGGTGTCGGTCAGGCTTGGCATGGCGTTTCCTCCTGTGCCGCAACTGGGATCGGTCGAGGAGAAACGGGGATCGTTTGCTGGGATCGGAAAGCCGCTTTCAACCCCTCTTACCGCTCCCAATTTGCCATAGCCGCCCCCTGTGTGCAATGAAGAAAAAATCGGATATATCGTTGATGATTCATCGGTATTGAACGTGATCCAACGTGATCATAGGGTGGGTAGTGGGGTGGTTGTGCACGAGGATCAGCGCGGTCGCCGACAGCTCCAGCGCGCGCTTGATCACTTCGCGCGGATAGACCGGGGTGTGGTCGACGGTGCCGGTCTGCTGCACCTCGTCGGCGATCAGCTGGTTGCGCTTGTCGAGGAAGAGCAGGCGGAATTGCTCCTTGTCTGAAAACGCCATGCTGGTGCGGCAATAGTCGATCACCTCGTTCCAGGACGACAGCGCGTTGCGGCTGTTGACCTCGCCCTTGGCGACGCGGTGCGCGGCGGCGGCGATCAGCTTGAGCTGGTTGATGGCGGATTCGCCGACGCCGTCGATTTCGCGCAGGCGCGCCACGGGCGCATGCACGACCTCGGCGAACGAGCCGAAGGTCTTGATCAGCGTCTTCGCGAGCGGCTTGGTGTCGCGCCGCGGCAGCGCCGGAAACAGCGCCATCTCCAGCAGCTCGTAGTCGCTGAGCGCCTCCGCGCCCGCACTGTAGAAGCGCTCGCGCAGCCGCTCGCGATGGCCGAGATAGTGCGGCGTGTCCTCCGGCTTGGTCTTGTCGTGGTCGGTCTTGGCGGGCATCGGGCGCCAGCATCGCCGCGGACCTGCGTTTTTGCAACCGTCAATTGCGGGGCGACGCGCTGGTCTTCCGCGTCAGACATGGCGATCATCAGCCCGCCGGCTTTCTGGCGTCTTGCGCCGGCGGGGGCATCGTCACGGCAACGACGCCGGCGAGAATGAGTACCATTCCGGCGAGGCTGGACCAGGTAAAGCGCTCGCCGAGCCATGCGGTGCCGAGCGCCACCGCGAAGCCCGCGCGCAGATAGCTTCCGCTGGTCGTGCCGAGCGGGCCGAGCGTGTGGATCAGCCGGAAATAGATCACCATCGCCAAGGCCGTGCAGACCACTGCGAGCGCGATCACCGCCGCGATGGCGTGCGCCGGCGGAGCCGCCAGCGTCCATGGCCGTTCGAGGGCGGCGGCGGCCGGGAGCATCAGCACTGCTGCGCAGCTCATCGCTCCGGCCGCGGTGACGATCGCGGGCAGGCCCGAGAATCGCTGGCCCCATATCGGCGCGAGCGCGTAGCAAAGGCTCGCGCCGAGCACTGCCATCTGGGCCATCGGCGCCGCCGTGCCGATCCCGGACAGCGTATCGATGCCCATCGTCACGGCAACGCCTGCAAGGCCGAGAGCGACGCAGATGATCTTCCGGCCGCTGATCGTCTGCCGCCCGCGCCCGGTCATGACAGCGATCGCGAGCACGAACATCGGCGGGGTCGCATTGAGAATGCCGGCGAGACCGCTTGCGATATGCATCTCGCCCCAACTGATCAGGGTGAACGGTAGCGCGCTTTGCAGCAGCCCTTGCACGAGGAAAGCCGCCCAGATCGATCCCCGGCGGGGGAGGGCGTGTCCCTGCATGGCCGCGATCAGGACGAGGAGAACGGCCGCGATCGTCACCCGCGCGGCGACCATCGTGAAGGGCGGTATCGTCGGGATCGCGACCTTGATCAGGGTGAACGAGCTGCCCCAGATCAGCGAGAGCAGCAGCAGGAGCCCGATCTCGAACGCGAGAGTGGTTTGCCCTGATGTCGTTTGTTGCGCCTGTGTGCTCATGCAATTTGCTCCGGGATGTGTCGGCACCATGATCCGGAGCGGTGGCGCAGGCTGGCCGAATTCGGACCTCATCACCCGATCGAGTCCGATTTCAGCTACTCGGAGGGCCGCGTTGAAACTATGATTTCGTCATGGCGAAGGCTTTGGCGCACCTGCAAACGCTGCCACCGCATCTCGACTGGGAGACCTGCGATCGAGCGCGGCTGGCGCGGGCCCGCGCCTTCGACGGCCTGTTCTTCTCCGGCGTTCGTTCGACGCACATCTATTGCCGGCCGGTCTGTCCGGTTCGCCCCGCGCGCTCGGAGAACGTCACCTTCTATGCGACCGCTGCCGCCGCCGAGCGCGCCGGCTTTCGCCCGTGCCTGCGTTGCCGGCCGGAAGCCGCGCCGGGGTCGCCTGCCTGGATGGGAACGGCCACTACCGTTGCGCGTGGCATGCGCCTGATCAACGACGGCTTTCTGGATCGCGCGTCAGGGGTGGATCTCGCGGAAGCCCTGGGAGTCGGGCCGCGTCATCTGCTGCGCCTGTTCATGCGCCATGCCGGCGCGAGCCCAATCGAGATCGCGGCGACGCGGCGCGTGCAGGAAGCCAAGCGCCTGATCGACCAGACCGAGATGACATTGGCGGAGATCGCCTTCGCTGCGGGCTTCGGCAGTGTTCGCAGGTTCAACGATGCATTTGCCGCGACCTACAAGCGGCCGCCGTCGTCATTCCGGCGCCGCCGCTAGGGCGCGCCTGGAGGCTCACCCGATCTGCTTCTCGCCGTGCCGCTCGGACAGCGTGAAGATTTCGACACCGCTGGCGGTGACGCCGACGGAGTGCTCGAACTGCGCCGACAGCGAGCGGTCGCGGGTCACTGCGGTCCAGCCGTCGGAGAGGATTTTCACATGCGGCTTGCCGAGATTGATCATCGGCTCGATGGTGAAGAACATGCCGGGCTTGAGCTGCACGCCCTCGCCGGGCCGGCCGATATGGATGATGTTCGGCTCGTCGTGGAACATGCGCCCGAGGCCATGGCCGCAGAAATCGCGCACCACGCTCATGCCCTGCGGCTCGACAAAACTCTGGATGGCGTGGCCGATGTCGCCGGTGGTGGCGCCGGGCTTCACCGCGGCGATGCCGCGCATCATCGCTTCATAGGTCACCTCGATCAGCCGCTCGGCCTTGCGCGCGATCGGGCCGACCGCATACATCCGGCTGGAATCGCCGTACCAGCCGTCGACGATGAAGGTGACGTCGATGTTGACGATGTCGCCTTCCTTCAGCGGACGGTCGCCGGGCATGCCGTGGCAGACCACGTGGTTGAGCGAGGTGCAGGTCGAGTAGCGGTAGCCGCGATACATCAGCGTCGCCGGATAGGCGCCATGGCTGAAGGCGAAGTCGCGGACGAATTCGTCGATGTTCGAGGTCGGCACGCCCGGTCCGACGATGTCGGTGAGCGCGTCGAGGCACTTGGCCACCAGCGCGCCGGCCTTGCGCATGCCGGCAAAGGCGGCGGGCCCATGCAGCTTGATCTGTCCGGTCTTGCGCAGGGAGGTCTCGGTGGCTTCGACGTAGCTCATGCTTGTCAGGTCTTTGCGGGCTCGATTGTCGGTGGAAAGGCTTGATTTCAGGCCCTAATCTAATGATCGTGGGCCTTCATGCAAGCCGAGCGTGTCGTTTGCGCCCGAAAGCGGGCCTAATTCGGGACTTCTACGGTGGTTTCCACCGGCAGGGCGCCGCCGCGGATGCGGATTTCGCGGACGGGGTAGGGAACCCGGATGCCCTCGCGCTTGAAGGCGTCCCACAGCGCCAGCATCACGTCGCTCTTGACGTTGTCCATGCCGTCGGGGTCCGCGATCCAGAAGGTCAGCGAGAACTTCATGCCGGCTTCCGCGAACTCGGTCAAAATGCTGTTCGGCGCCTTGCCCTTGGTGGCGCGCGGATGGGCGGCGGCGGTCTCGGCGGCGAGCTTGGTGACCAGGCGCGGGTCGGCGTCGTAATTGGTGCCGAAGGCGATCTTCACCAGCGTGTTCTTGTCGGTGTAGGTCCAGTTGACGACCTTCTGCGTCACCAGATCCTCGTTCGGCACCAGGAATTCGCGCCCGTCGCCGGCGGCGACGGAAATATAGCGCGTCTTCATCGCACTGATCCGCCCGGTATTGTCGCCGATGGTGACGAGATCGCCGGGCTTCACCGATTTGTCGGCAAGCAGGATGATCCCCGAGATGAAGTTGGCCACGATCTTCTGCAAGCCGATACCGATGCCGACGCCGACCGCGCCGGAGAACACCGCGAGCGCGGAGAGATCGATGCCGACCGCGCCGAGCGCAATGACAATTGCGACGGCCAGAAGCCCGATGCGGATGATCTTGACCAGCAACACCTGCACCGACGGCGTCAGGTCGGTGGTCGAGTTGATCCGGCTCTCGGCGAAATTGCTGGCGATGTTGGTGGCCCACAGCGCGATCAGCAGCAGCGCGCCGGCCTTGATCACCAGGAGTGGCGTCAGCCTGAGGCCGCCGAGCACGATCGCGAAGGAGTCGAGCAGATCGACGGTGGTGTCGAGCTGGCCGATGATGGACAGCGCCGCGACGAACCAGGCCGTGATCGACACCAGCTTGACGATGAAGGCGTTGCGCAGCACCGAGGTCACCAGCCGGATCACGAGCCAGGCCAGCCCCATCTTGGCGGCGACCATCAGGAGATAGGAGCGGCTCGGCCAGGTCGCGTGGTACATCACCACGCGCGAGATGATCACGAGCAGGGTGAACACCGCCGTCGAGGCGCTCGACATCATCACCCGCGAGAAGTGCCGGAGCGGCAGCGGCCAGCCCATCGCCAGCGATGTCATGTCGACGCGATTGCGAATGCCGGCTTCCGCGGCATAGGCGATGCCGGCCGCCGCGAGAATGAGACCAAATTGCAGATAGAACCAGGGTGAGGAAATCTCCGCCCCGACGCTGCGTGCGGTCGTCTGCACGAACTCCATGAAGTCTTTGAGGTCCATGTCCATCGGTCTCGTCGGAAAGCGGAGGGAGGAATTGATTCGAGGGCGCCGCAGAATCCCACAAAGGATGCGGCCCGGCCATCGATACACCGTGAAGTGAAGCGCGTTAAGGCCGCAAAATACGGGCAGATTGCCGCGAGGAGCGAAAATGGGTTGGCGCGCGAGTCCGCCGACGATAAGGATGCCATTCCAGCTGTTTTTACCCGGAAGGTGGATGGCCTCCCTCGACTCCTTCAGCCTCACCATATTGCTCGGCGCCGTCCTGGTCATGGCCGGTATCCTGTCGAGCCTGCTTGCGCTGCGCTTCGGCGCGCCTTTGCTGCTCGTGTTCCTTGCCATCGGCATGCTCGCGGGAGATTCCGGTCCCGGGCAGATCCAGTTCAACGACGTCGGCACCACCTATCTGGTCGGCTCGGTGGCGCTGGCCCTGATCCTGTTCGATGGCGGCTTGCGGACGCGCTTTGCCAGCATCAGCACCGTGCTTGCGCCGTCCGTGGTGCTGGCCACCGTCGGCGTGCTCCTGACCGCGCTGGTCACGGCGCCGTTCGCCAGATACGCGCTCGACCTCAACTGGACGGAGTCGCTGCTGGTCGGCGCCGTGGTGGCCTCGACCGACGCGGCGGCGGTGTTCCTGCTGGTCCACACCCAGGGCCTGCGCCTGCGCCCGCGCGTCGGCGCGACGCTGGAGGCGGAATCCGGCACCAACGATCCCTTCGCGATCTTCCTCACACTGATGCTGGTCGAATACATCTCGCTGGGAACGGGCACGGCGGGTCACGTGCTGATGGAGTTCTTGCAGGAGGCGGTGCTGGGCGCAGTCGTCGGCTTCTTCGGCGGGCGCCTCGTCGTCATCGCGCTCAACAAGGTCGCGTTGCCGCAGGGCCTGCACGCGCCGTTCGTCACCACCGCAGCGCTGGTGATCTTCGGCGGCTCGCAGATCATGCACGCCTCGGGCTTCCTCGCGGTCTATCTCGCCGGCATCATCATCGGCAACCGGCCGACGCGGGCGCACAATTCGGTGGTGACGTTCCTGGATGCGGCGACCTGGCTGGCGCAGATCGTGATGTTCGTGCTGCTCGGCCTGCTGGTTTCGCCGAGCCGGCTCGGCGCCAGCGTGCTGCCGGCGGTCGCCATCGCGCTTGTGCTCATGCTTGTGGCGCGGCCCCTCGCGGTGTTCGTGTGCCTGGCGCCATTCCGCTTCAACTGGCGCGAAAAGATCTTCATCGCCTGGACCGGCCTGCGCGGTGCGGTCGCGATCTTCCTGGCGTCGATCCCGATGCTGGTCGGCCTGTCCAAGGCCTATCTCTATTTCGACGTCGCCTTCGTCGTCGTGATCATCTCGCTGCTGCTGCAAGGCTGGACGCTGGCGCCCGCCGCGCGCAAGCTGCACGTCGCGCTGCCACGCGCCGAGCGCGGCCCGCGCCGCGTCGAGCTCGATCTGCCCGGCCAGCTCGAGCAGCAGCTCGTCGGCTATCCGGTGCGCCCCAAGAGCCTGTATTTCCGCCGCGGCCTGATCCCGTCCTGGTCGAAGCCGACGCTGGTGATCCGCAACCAGAACATCCTGACGCCCACGGAAGCCGATCCGATCGCGCCCGGCGACTACATCTACCTACTGGCGCCGCCGGAAAAGGCCGAGTCGCTCGATCGCTTCTTCGTCGACATGCAGCCGAGCACGGCGCCCGATCCGCATTTGCTCGGCGACTTCATGGTCTCCGGCGAGCACACGCTGGCGGAGCTTGCCGGAATCTACGGCGTCAAGGTGAGTGAGGACGAGGGCAAGCTCACGCTCGCCGACTATTTCGACGTCCATCTCGACCGCGCACCGAAAGAGGGCGCCGAGCTCGCGCTGGACGAGATCGTCCTCGTCGCACGCAGCATCTCCGGCGGCCGCGTCAATGTCGTCGGCCTCCGCCTGCCGGAAGAGGACGAGACCCCGCCGCCGTTGACGCGCCGGCAGGCGCTGCGGAAGAAGCTTGCGGATTTGTGGACGTCGGTGGCGGGGGTCTGAACGCTGCCGTAGGGTAGGCAAAGGCGCCCTTGCGCCGTGCCCACCAACAGAAGACGTGGGCACGGCGCGCGAAGAGCGCGCCTTTGCCCACCCTACGAAGGTCGTCGCGGACGGCGACATTGCCAGACAACCGCCACCAAATCGCCGCAACCGCCGAAGATTTGCGCGGCTTCCTGACCTCCGCATCCGGAACGCTCCGCGGCGCTGCTCGTTCTTCGCGTGACAGTCAACGTCCTGACAGGAGCAGTTCCATGCGAAGCATCATCTTGCCTGCCATCGTCGCGATCGGTCTCGGATCGGCTGCGCCGGCGATGGCCTATGACACCGGCGACCAGATCTCGATGCAGGTCGCGCTCGATGTCGCGGCCGACATCGGCGTCATGACGGTCTCTCACACCCAGTTCCTCGGCGACGAATGGCAGATCGAAGGCCGCGATCGCACCGGGCGCTGGATGGAAGTCGACGTCGACGCCCGGACCGGCGAGGTCCGCAACGTCGACCGCGGCTGGTAAAGACGAAGCGACGGAAGCGCTGAAACGAGATCCCTCCCCAACGTCGTCCCGGCCTAGCGCGCAATTGCGCGCGGGGGGCCGGGACCCAACCACAGGGAGGAGTTTGGCGACGACTCGCCGTTACTGTCCGTTCGCCGGGACGACGGCGGAGAGTGTTGCGGCAGCGTGCCTCACGTCAGCACCTTGACCCCGCCGAACGACGTCACGCGGCCCTGCTTCAGCATCACGATTTGTGTCGCGAGCTGGCGCAGTTCGGCGGCGTCGTGGCTGACATAGACCATCGGCACATTGGCCTCGTCGCGCAGCCGGACCAGATAGGGCAGGATCTCGAGCTTGCGGCTCTCGTCGAGCGCGCCGAGCGGCTCGTCGAGCAGCAAGAGGCGCGGCTTCGACAGCAGCGCGCGGCCGAGCGCGACGCGCTGGCGCTCGCCGCCGGAGAGCTTTCCGGGACGGCGGTCTAGCAAGGCGCCGATGTCGAGCAGGTCGATGATGCGCTTGTGCTGCGCCGGATCGGGCGCAAGTCCGTTCATCCGCCGTCCGTAGTCGAGGTTCTGCGCGACGTTGAGATGCGGAAACAGCCGCGCATCCTGGAACACATAGCCGATGCGGCGGCGGTAAGTGGGCACGTGAATGCCGGCCGCGGTGTCGTCGACGGTCTCGCCGTCGATCACGATGATGCCGCGGTCGGGCCGCAACAGCCCCGCGATCATGTTGACCAGCGAGCTCTTGCCGGCGCCCGAGGCGCCGAACAGGCCGATGACGCGGCCCTCGCTGGTGAAGTTTGCCTGGAGCGAGAACTCGCCGAGCTGCTTTTCGATGTCGACGCGCAGCATGGTCAGTTTCCGTGCAGGCGCTGCGTGGCGCGGCGGGCGAACCATTCGGCGGCGATCAGCGCGCCGATCGAGAGCACGATCGAGACGATCACGAGCCGGCCCGCAGCCGCATCGCCGTCGGGTGTCTGGATCAGCGAATAGATCGCAGAGGAGATCGTCTGGGTCTCGCCGGGAATGTTGGAGACGAAGGTGATGGTGGCGCCGAATTCGCCGATCGCCTTGGCAAAGCCCAGCACCATGCCCGCGAGCACGCCGGGCAGCGCCAAGGGCAGCGTCACCGTGAAGAACACTTTCCATGGCGCGGCGCCGAGTGTCTCCGCGGCCTGCTCGAGCCGGCGGTCGATCGCCTCGATCGACAGCCGCATCGGCCGCACCAGCAGCGGAAACGCCATCACGCCGCAGGCGAGCGCCGCACCGGTCCACCGGAACGCGAAGACGATGCCGAGATTGTCGGCGAGAAAGCCTCCGACGAGGCCGCGGCGGCCGAAGGTGAGCAGCAGCAGATAGCCGGTGACGACAGGAGGCAGCACCAGCGGCAGATGCACGACGGCATCGAGCACCGACTTGCCCCAGAAGTCATGTCGCGCGAGCAGCCATGCCAGCGCAATGCCGAATGGCGTTGCGACCAGCGTGGCGATGACGGCGACCCTGAGCGAAAGCAGGATCGCCGTCCATTCGGCGGGAGAGATCTCGAACATCAAGTCGTAATATCAGATCGCAGAAATCAGGTGGTCGGACTGATCAGGAACTTGAAGCCGTATTTTTCCAGAATGGTCTTGGCCGCGGTCGAGCGCAGGAAGGCGAGATAGTCATTGGTCTCGCCCTTCGCGGTCGTGGTCGCCGCGACCGGATAGATGATCGCGGGGTGCGAATCCGCCGGGAAGGTGCCGACGATCTTGACGCCGGGCTCGACCTTGGCGTCGGTGGAATAGACGATGCCGAGATTGGCCTCGCCGCGGGCGACCAGCGTCAGCGCGGCGCGCACGCTCTCGGCCATCGCGAATTTCGGCTCGGCCGCCTGCCATGCGCCGAGCTTCTCCAGCGCGGCCTTGGCGTATTTGCCGACCGGTACGGACTTCACGTCGCCGGTCGCGATCTTGCCGTCGCCGGCGAGTTTTGCGAGGTCAAAGCCCTGCGCGATCGCGATGTTGTCGGTCTTGGAATCCTTCGGCGCGATCAGCACGATGCTGTTGCCGAGCAGGTTGACTCTGGAAGGCTCGTTGATGGTCTTCTTGCTAGTAGCGTAGTCCATCCAGTCGGTGTCGGCGGAGACGAACACGTCGGCCGGCGCGCCCTGCTCGATCTGCTTGGCCAGCACCGAGCTTGCGGCATAGCTGACGCTGAACTTGACGCCGGTCTTGGCGGTGTAGGCGGCGTCGATCTCGTCCAGCGCGTTCTTCATCGAGGCCGCGGCGAACACGGTGATGGTCTTGTCCTCCGCCGCGGCGGGCGAGAGGCTCGCGCCCGCGAGGATGACGAAGGCGGTGAAAAGTCCGGCGATACGAATCATGGATGCGCTCCGTGCGAGCCTGCATGCGCAATTGCGCACGCAAATCTGGCGTTGGGTTGTCTGGTCGCGACGGGCGGACGCGCTGTTCCACGGGTCCTTGCGACGGCTTACGGCCGGCAGGGATATCGCAGTGCAAACATAGCAGGCCGGGGCCTCAGGTCAAAGGCGCCGTTTGACTGGCCAGACGGCGCTATTGGGCCGGCAGGATCGCGATCGAGACCGCGTTGTCCCTGGTGCCGCTGACCTGGAGCACGAAAGGCTGCGCCGACAGCTCGTATTTCATGGTCTTGCGGATGCCGTCGCAATCGGTCGCGCCGCTGAAGGCGACGGGCTTGAGGAAATGGCCGTCCTGGACCACGTCGACCCAGGCGCCGACCGACAGGCTGATCGTGTAGAGCCCCGCCTTCGGCGCCTTGATGCTGGTGAAGCCGGCAAAGGTGCCGTCCTTCGGCGCCCGCTCCGGCGGCGAGGGCAGTTTCGCTTCGCTTGGGGCGACCAGCCCCAGCGTGATGGCGGATGATGGTAACGTCGCCTGCTCGCTCCCCGAGGCGAGTTTTGCGCGATCCGGCGCCATCAGCACGGCGCGCTCGCGCTCGATCGGCCATTTGAACTTGTCGCAGCCGCTCGGCTCCTCGGCAGCCAGAGCAGAAGTCGCGCCGAGCAGGAGCGCAGCGAGGAAGGTGAGGACGCGCATGTGAAATCCATCGTTGGCCACGCGAACGGCGCGAGGCGTGCGGTCAGGCTTGTTGAATGACGGGATGCGCGTCCCGGGACGCCGCCGGCTTACGGCACGGCGGCAGGGTGATCCTAACGCACCAGGGAAGGCGCACCAACTCTCTAGTTCGTCATCCCGGGGCGCGCGTAGCGCGAGCCCGGGATCCATAACCACAGGATTGCGTTTGGCGAAGACTCGGAGCGACGACCTCGCGCCATAACCACTCCCTGTGGTTATGCGTCCCGGGCTCGCTTCGCGCCCCGGGACGACACCGGTTGGGAGGCGGCAGCGGTGCACTACGGCTTCGCATCCCCCGCATGCAGCACGGCCTTGCACGCGGCCGGCATCTGCGCCAGCGTCATCGGCGGTTTGGGCTTCGGCGGCTCCGGCGGCGGCTTGGGATGCAGCACGGCGTCCGAGAACCAGTAGGCGAGATCGGCGTCCTTGCAGCCTTCGTCCTCGGACTGCGACGGCTGGCCCTCGCAATCGCCGGCGCCGGCCGGGCAGTGCATGCGGATGTGGAAGTGATAGTCGTGGCCCCACCAGGGACGGATCTTCGACAGCCAGGAGCGGTCGCCCCTGGCCTCGCGGCACAGCGCCTTCTTGATCGCGGCATTGACGAAGATGCGTTGCACCGCCGGCTCCTGCGCCGCATCGCGCAGCACCCGCACATGGCCTGGGGTGAACACCTTCGGATCGATATCGAGCCGGTCCTGACGCACCATCATCACCGCCGACATCTCCTCGCGCTCCTCGCGCGAGAGGCGGCGGTCCGGCATCGGCGTCAGCCAGATGTCGGCGTCGAGGCCGATCTGGTGGCTGGCGTGACCTGACAGCGCCGGCCCGCCGCGCGGCTGGGCGATGTCGCCGACCAGGATGCCCGGCCAGCCGGCGTCCTTGTGCGCCCTGGCCGCAAGGCGCTTGATCAGCGCGATCATGTCGGGATGGCCGAAATTGCGGTTACGCGACAGCCGCATCACCTGCCAATTGTCGCCGTTGAGCGGCATCTGCGCGGCGCCGCCGATGCAGCCCTTGGTGTAGGAGCCGATGACATGCGCCGGCCCTTTCGAGGGCAGCAGTTTTCGCGCGAACAGTTCCTTGGCGCCGAGATGCGGATCGTTGGGGTTGGCCAGCGGCGGCAGCGGCTTCGGATTGACGCTGCCCCTGTCCTGGGCCAGCGCGCCGCCGGCGGCCAGGAGTGTCATGACAAGCAGGAGAGGGGCGATGCGGCGGGGACTCATGCCCGCTCGTTATAACCCAACGCCGCGTCAGGGTTAAGAATTAGGCTTGTCACGCGGGCGCCATCTCACGGCGTCTTTACAGTCGCCGGTTTGCGGCGACATCATGCCCTCGAGGCTGAAGGCTTTTTATTATGACATTTGTCTTGGCGCGGCTCGCGGGGCGGGTCGCCTTGGCCGCTTTTGTGTTGGCGCCGGTTCTCGCGACCGCGGCCCGGGCCGATCTCAGGGTTGACATCGACAAATCAGCCCAGCGCATGTCGGTACGCGTCGACGGCGCGCCGCGCTACTCATGGCCAGTGTCGACGGGCCGCCGCGGCTACGGCACGCCGAGCGGCACCTTCCATCCGCAGGTGATGATGCGGCGCTATTTCTCGCGCAAATACTACAATTCGCCGATGCCGCATGCGATCTTCTTCCACCACGGCTTCGCCATCCACGGCACCACCGACATCTCGCGCCTGGGCGGCCCGGCCTCGCATGGCTGCATCAGGCTGCATCCCGCGCATGCGGCAACCCTGTTCGCGCTGGTCCAGCGCGAGGGCGCGCGCAACACGACGATCCGTATCTCCAACTAGGATCATTCGAAAGTCGCAGTTTTTTTGCGCCCTCCGGCCGCATTTTTAACGGCACGATAACCGTATCCTGCATTGACCAAAATTCGTGCGCGGAATGGGGGAACGCCGCGGCCCGCATGCAATCGCGCGCGATTTCGGAAATGATTCAAGCGCGCGCGTAATTTTGCGCCAGCGCGCCATCTGATGGCGACGGCGGAATGGGTTTGACGCGTCGGCCGACGCATTTTGCGCCTCGCAAACAGGCACGAGTGCCGGCCAGAGGCCGGCGGTCCCGTGGCCAAGATTACTTTTTTTTCAGACACTTGCCCCAAAACTTGCGGCCACAGGGCGCGACTGGGACATGTGACGTTGAGTTTGGGGTCTCGAAAAGCAAAAAGGCGAAAGCGCAGCGAGCTTGGTACGGCCGGCAGGCGGCCGCGCAAGCCGCGATTCGCGCGCGCGCCGCATTCGGCCGTTGCACAGGACGAACTCGTGCAGAGCCGCGCGGAGGCAGAGGCCGCGATCGCGGAGGCGCGCAAGGCCCATGAGCGGCTGCGCCAGGCCATCGACATCCTGCCGCAGGGCATCGTGTTCCTCGATGCCGAGGGGCGTTACGTCCTCTGGAACAAGAAATACGCAGAGATCTACAGCAAGACCGCCGACCTTTTCGCTGAAGGCGCGCGCCTCGAAGACACGTTGCGCGTCGGCGTCGCGCGCGGCGACTATCCCGAGGCTGAGGGCCACGAGGACGAGTGGATCGCCGAGCGGCTGCAAAAGCTCTATCAGCCCGGCGCACGCCACGAGCAGAAGCTGGCGGACGGCCGCGTCATCCTGATCGACGAGCGGCTGACCGAGGATGGCGGCGTGGTCGGCCTGCGCGTCGACATCACCGAGCTGAAGCAGCGCGAGGCCTCGTTCCGCCTGCTGTTCGATGGCAATCCCGTTCCCATGATCATCTGCGCGCTCGACGACGAGCGCATTCTCGGCGTCAACGACGCCGCGATCGCCCATTATGGCTATGGCCGTAGCGACTTCGAGAAGCTGACGATCCGCTCCTTGCAGGCCTTCGACAGCGAGCCGCCCTGGACCATCGACGTGACCGGCGAGGAACAGGCCGGCCGCACCTGGAAGCACGTCAAGGCCGACGGCGCCCTGATCGACCTTGCGATCTATTCCCGCGAACTGACCTATGCGGAGCGGCCCGCGGTGCTGCTCGCGCTGATGGACATCACCGAGCGCAAGCGCGCCGAGGCGCGGCTCGCCTTCATGGCCCAGCACGACGGGCTCACCGGCCTGCCGAACCGCAACCTCCTGCGCCAGCAGGTCGACGAGATGCTGCTGCATACGCGCCGCAGCGCCGAGAAGGTCGCGGTGCTGATGCTCGGGCTGGACAATTTCAAGGCGGTCAACGACACGCTGGGACACGCCATCGGCGACAAGCTGCTGCGCGGCGTCGCCAAGCGGCTGCGCTCCACCTTGCGCGAGGAGGACGCGCTGGCGCGCCTCAACTCCGACGAGTTCGCGATCGTGCAGAGCGGGTTGGCCCGGCCGGAAGATGCGGTGGGACTCGCAAAACGCCTGCTCGAGGCCATCTCCGATCCCTATCTGCTCGACGGCCATTCCGTGGTGATCGGTGCCTCCATCGGCATTGCGATGGCGCCCGGCGACGGCGACGATTCCGAAAAACTGCTCAAGAGCGCCGACATGGCGCTGTCGCGCGCCAAGCTGGATGCGCGCGGCACCTTCGCCTTCTTCGAGGCCGCGCTCGACGCCAAGGCGCAGAGCCGCCGCAAGATCGAGGTCGAGCTGCGCGATGCGATCCAGAACGACGTGCTGCGCCCCTATTACCAGCCGCTGATCGACCTGCAGAGCGGCCGCATCACCGGCTTCGAGGCGCTGGTGCGCTGGCCCCATGCCGAGCGCGGCATGGTCTCGCCGGCCGAGTTCATTCCGGTCGCGGAAGACACCGGCCTGATCAATCCGCTCGGCGGCCTGATGCTGCGCCGGGCGTGCCTGGACGCCGCGACCTGGCCGGACGATGTCCGCGTCGCCGTCAATCTGTCGCCGCTGCAGTTCCGCAGCGGCAACCTGCTCTCGATGGTGACGGACGCGCTGAAGCATTCCGGCCTGCCGCCGCGCCGGCTCGAGCTCGAGATCACCGAGACGCTGCTCTTGGAGAAGAGCGCGCAGGTGCTGGCGACGCTGCATGCGCTGCGCGCGCTCGGGGTGCGCATCTCGATGGACGATTTCGGCACCGGCTATTCCAGCCTCAGCTATTTGCGCAGCTTCCCCTTCGACAAGATCAAGATCGACCAGTCCTTCGTGCGCGATCTCGGCGCCAATCGCGAGGCGCAGGCGATCATCCGCTCCATCGTCAGCCTCGGCAAAGGCCTCGGCGTCACCATCACCGCCGAGGGCGTCGAGACCGAAGCCGAGCTCAGCTGCCTCCGCGCCGAGGGCTGCGACGAAGGCCAGGGCTTTCTGTTCAGCAAGGCCCGGCCCAATATCGAGATCATCAGCCTGCTGCAGGCCCAGCGCGGCATCGATGGAGCAGACGAGGACGCTGCGCTGGTGGCGTGAGCGGGTGCGCCGTTTGAAGATTCCGACGTAAGGGATGCACCGCTCTCTCGGTTAACCTCTCCCGCTTGCGGGAGAGGTCGCGCCGGAGGCGCTGGTGAGGGCTCTTGCCTCTAGGGGGTTCTCGATTGTGGAGACACCCTCTCCCCAACCCTCCACCGCAAGCGGGGGAGGGAGCGCAGCGTCTTTGCGGCTGCTATCAGCCTCCAGCCAAAATCACCTTCCCCACATCCTCGTAATGCGTATCCCGCGCCTGGATCTGCTGAGCGATCGCGTGCATGTCGCGGAAGCGCCGCTCGAACGGCTGGCTGCGGAACACCGCGGTGGCGCCGGCCATGTGATAGGCGGTGTCGACCACCTTTGCCGACTGGTGGATGGTCCATGTCGCCGCCAGCCGAACGGCGCTGTGATGCGCCGCGCTGAATTCGCCGGTCGCGCCGAGATCGCGCCACATCGCATTTGCCGTGGCATAGAGGTAGGCGCGCGCGGCGCGCAAATCGCCCTCGGTGCGGCCGATCAATCCCTGGACCGCCGCGTTGTCGCGCATGGCGCTGGCCGCGAGCGACTGATGCTTTGCGCGCGCCAGCGCAATGGCGGCATCCAGCGTGGCGCGCGCAACGCCGAGCGAGACCGCGGCAAAACCAAGGCTGAAGGTCGAGCCGGTACCGATCCTGTAGAGCGGCCCCGTCTCACGCAGCGCGGACGGCACGTCGCGGAACGCGGTGAAGCGCTCGGGGATGAAGAGGTCGGCCACCTCATAGGAGTCCGTCCCGGTGCCGGCGAGCCCGATCGCCTGCCACACGTCGTGCAAGGTCGCGTGCGCGACCGGAAACAGGATGGTGCGCACCTCCGGCGAGCCGTCCGCATTTTTGCGCGGCGTGCCGTCATCATTGACGATGCGGACATGTGCCCCAAGCCAGCTCGCCTGCCGCGAGCCCGAGGCAAAATCCCAGCGCGCCGTGACGCGATAGCCGCCCTCGACCGCGCGCGCCTCATGCGCGATCGCGCCCCAGGCGAGGATGCCGGGCGCGGTGTTGAAAATCTCATGCGCGGTGTCGTGATCGAGCCAGGCCGCGATCATCGCGCAGACGCTGCATTGGCCGAGGCACCAGGCGGTGGAGGCATCCGCCTTCGCAATCTCCTCCAGCATCTGTATGAAGGCTTCCGGCGCGGCCTCGCTGCCGCCGAGGCTCTGCGGCAGCAGTGCGCGGTAGAACCCGTTCTCGATCAGGGCGGAGACCACGGCAGGCGTCAGCCGCCGCGTACGTTCGATCTCGTCGGCTTCGCCCGCGATCAGCGGCGCGAGCGCGCGGGCACGTTCGACCAGGCCAAGTCCGGAAGCTGCATTCATTGCTGCGTTTCCTCGCCCATTCTTGTTGTGAGCGGTCTTGAGGATGCGATGGTGGTCTATTTGGCGGGAAGGATCAAGGCGGTGTGGCTATCGCTTCAGAGCCCAACCCATCCCGCGACCTGCTTGATTGATCTCGCCTGATTTCGCGCGGGAGGACGTTCAATCCGGGGGGCAATCTGTCCCGTTCTCGTTCGGTCAGGTCGGATGTCGATTGAAACGGCTGCTGCGATCACGCGCATTTTTGGTCCGTGCCGGATCGTGCAATGGAATGCCCGTGACCCGAATCTGCTGCATGAGCTGCTTCTCATGGGATGCGATGCCCACGCCGTCGGCCGGGGAGCATTCGCGCATCCGCGCTGGATTTCACGCTGCAGCGATACCCGCGTTCCGCCCAAGCCTATCGCCGTCGTCGAAATCGCCGCCGGGCAGGAGACGCTTGTCCTGATCGAGACGCTCGCGGCGCTGGATCATCTGCAAGGCCTGTTCCTGATTGGTCCGGATGTTGCCGGCCTTCGCAGGCCGCTCGAGAACCGGCTGTTCGAGCGGGGATGGCGGCGCCATCCGGCCGCGCTCGCCACCTCCGATTACGAGCGCATGCAGGATGATGTGCTGCCGCGCCATGCCGTCTACCAGCGCATTCCGGCGGAGGCCGCTTCCCGATGGCCGGTGGAGACCTTGCTGGGCGAACGCAATCTCCACATGGACATGCTACGCGAAAGCGGATCGCGCGCCGATGCGCATGTCGTTCGCTATGCGCTGGCCGCTTCGCTCGTCCGGCCCGGCGACATCGTGCTCGATTGCGCCTGCGGGCTTGGCTACGGCTCCGCGGTGATCGCCGCGACCAGCTAGGCATCGCAAATCATCGGCGTCGATGTCGATGCCAACACCGTAGCGTATGCGCGTGCGAATTACGGCGGGCAGAACCTGCGTTTCGAGACTTCAGATGCCTCGCGCCTCCACCATCTTGCCGATGCCTCCGTCGATCTCATCGTCTCGATGGAGACGATCGAGCATGTCGAAAACTGGATAGCCGTGGCCAAGGAGTTCGCACGGGTGCTGAAGCCGGACGGGCGTCTGGTCGCCAGCGTTCCGGACCGATGGGCGGACGAGACCGGAAGCGATCCCAATCCGTATCACCACCACGTCTTCGACTGGGCCAAATTGCGCGAGGGGCTGGTCGAGGATTTCGTGATCGAAGCGCGCTACATGCAGACGGCGCCGGGCGGTTTCAAATGGCAGCAAGCCGCCCGCCGGCTGGGCCGCGTGCCCCTCGACAGCGATGTCGAAGGCGAATGGATCCTGGTCGTTGCCTCCGCCAATCCCTTCGCCAGGGCCGAAGAGCTGCGCGAGTCATTCCGCCACCCCGCATTCGCCGACGCGCTGTCCGCGAGCGGAGCGGCGGCGCTCGATTTCGGCGGATGTTACGACAATCCATGGCTGTACCGGACGCTGGTCCAGGTCGGAGAGCGCCTCGACGATGCGGCGGTGCTGGGCCGGCTCGCCAGCTGGGTTGCCGACAACGCCCGTCCGGAATCGGCGGACCGGGGCGCGGCGCTTTGCGTCGCAGGCTATCGCATCCTCGAACGCCGCAAGGCGCAGGAGACCGGCGAACTGATCGGGCGGATCGAGAGCTATTGCCGGAGCACCCGGCACACGACGAACCCCCATGTCCAGCGCTGGCGCATCTCGCTGGCGTTTCTGGCGGGCTGCCTGTGCGAGCTGTCGGGTGCGCTGGACGACGCGCTCAAATGGTTCTCGCTCGCGGCCGAGCTGGACTGGCGCTCTTTCTCGCCGATCCTGACCACCAAGACCATCGCAGCGGCCTTTCATGCGGCCCGCCTTTCCCTGACCTGCGGCGACGAGACGGGCGCACTTTCGTTCTTCAGGATCGGTTTCGAGACGGCGCTGGAAGCCGCGCGCAGCAAGCCTACGGATTTTGCCGGCTCGGTTGAATCCCCGATTCCATTCGGCCTCGTCGAGCTCGCCGAGGTCATGGACATGGGCGGCCAATGCGCGGTCGCGATTGCAACGCTTCCGCTCTGGCGGCGTGCGCCGGGCGCCTTCTGGTCCCGGGTGGACACCAAGCGCTTCGGACTGCTGGCCTGGAATCAGGCGCTCGAACGGGAAAACGCCTGTCTGCGCGGCCAGCTTCAGAACGCGGGTGTCCGGTGAGGCAGCGCACCTCGTCCGACGAGGCCGCATTGGACTCGCCGAAGTAGCTCGCACCGACGCTCGTGTCGATCTGGTCGCCGTGTTTGCCGCTATCCCCGTCGACCCACATGCTGACTCCCTCCACCCCTGATGATAGCCTGCCTCTCATCAATGCACGCACACGCCAGAACGTGTGAGGAGGCAAGTCCAATGCACCGGGGAGCGCTCTGCAGGCCGCGCGGTTGCCGCGAGCTTTTCTTAGCCGTCATTCTCGCCTCCGCGCTCTCAGCGCCCCTGGCCTGCGCACAGGACGTCCGCAGCGCTCCGGGCGAAGCGGGACCGGTCTTTTCGGAGAGCGGCCCCGATGCCGAGCTCTACGGCGCGGCTGAGGGCTATCCAGTCGGCACGCGCGGGACCACCACCCCGCTTGACAAGCTCGTCGGGGTCTACAGCCATTTCGGCGAGATCTACCCCTCGCGCCCGATCGCTCGCGCGACGGCGCCGTGGCACTTCAAACGCGCACCGGAGCCATCGATCGCCTACAGCTTTGGCACGGAACGGCTGAGCATCGCGGATTACCTCAAGCGCAACCCGGTGACAGGCCTTCTGATCGCCAGGGACGACACCATCCTGTACGAGCACTATCAATATGCGCGGACCGACCACGACCGCTTTCTGTCGCAGTCCATGGCCAAGACGCTGGTGGCCATGCTGGTCGGGATCGCGGTCTCGGAGGGACGGATCAAGTCGATCGACGACCTCGTCTCGACCTATGTCCCCGGCCTTGCAGGAACGGAATATGGAAACACATCCATCCGCGCCTTGCTGAACATGTCTTCGGGCGTCGAGTTTTCGGAAGTCTATGACGGGCACGATGACATCGCCCGGCTTGGGCGCGCCCTGTTCGTCGAAGACACGAAAGATCCCGTCGCCGTCGTCGCGCAATTCAATACAAGAACCGCACCGCCGGGCACCCGATGGCACTATGCGAGCGTGGAAACCGAGATCCTGGGCCTGGTGCTGCGCGCCGCCACGGGCGCCCCGGTTGCCGACTATCTCCACGACCGGATCTGGGATGCCATCGGCACCGAAGCGGATGCCTCATGGGCGATCGACGGCAGCGGGCAGGAGATTGCGTTCTGCTGCTTCAACGCAACCCTGCGCGACTATGCGCGCCTCGCCCGGTTGCTCGCGCACGACGGCGCCTGGGAAGGTCGTCAATTGATCCCCCGGCAATGGCTGCTGGATGCCACGACCGTCAGGCCGGGCGATAATCATCTCGCTCCGCGCGTGGCCACACCCTATTTCGGCTACGGCTATCAGGTGTGGCTCCTCCCCGGCGAGCAGCGCCGATTTGCCCTGCTCGGCATCCGCGGTCAGGTCATCCTGGTCGATCCGGCCTCGAAGCTCGTCATGGTGCATACGGCCGTTCGCCAGAAGCCGTCCGAGCCGGGAGCCCTCAGGGAGCCGCTGGCGTTGTGGTCCGCCGTGCTTCAACAGCTCGGTCAATGATGATGTGACGGCGTCCGCCGGCGCGCTGTCGATCGCGCTCGTCCTCCTGGCCGGGACCTGGCGACCAGCCATGGGCCCGCCGGCGCCGCGGCTGCATTGAACCTGTCCGGCTTCCGGGAGCACCAAGGGCGTGGAGGTCCCTGATATCAGCGACGAAGGAACGCGCGATGAAGGCCCTGAAAGCGTCGATCCGTGTTGCAGTCACCGCGCTTGCCTTGAGCCTGTCGTTCGGCGCGCCATCCTATGCCGAAGAGGATGAGGCGGGCACGCTCACGCGGCAGATGAAGGAGTTTTATCGGGCCGGGAAGTACTTGGAAGCGCTGCCACTGGCCCAGAAGTCCCTGGCCCTTCGCGAGAAGGAGTTCGGCCCTGATGACGCGCACGTTGCGATGCCGCTGAACGACCTCGGCACGATCCATTACAATCTCGGCCAATACGCCGTCGCCGAGCCGCTGTACAAGCGCGCGCTGGCCATCCGGGAGAAGACGCTCGGTCCGGATCATGCGGAAGTCGCAATGGTGCTGAACAATCTGGGCGATCTCTATCGCGCGGAAGGGCGCTACGCGGAAGCAGAGCCGCTTCTCAAGCGGTCGATCGCCATCAGCGAGAAAACAAATGATCCGTCGATCGTGCTGGCGTTGAGCAATCTCGGCGCCGTCTACAGCCATCAGCGCCGGTACGACCAGGCTGTACCGCTGTTCAAGCGAGGCCTCGCCGTGCTCGAGAAGGCGCTCGGGCCGGACGATCCCGAAGCCACGGTGCTGATGAACAATTTGGCCGACGCTTATATCAACCGGCATCGCTATGCCGATGCCGAGCGGCTGCTGAAGCGGGCGATTGCGGTGACCGAGAAGGCGTTCGGCCCCGATCACCCCGACATCGCGCAGGCGCTGAACAATCTGGCTGCGCTCTATGCGCGTCAGGGGCGTAACGCCGAGGCCGAGCGGCTGTTCAAGCGGTCGGTGGCCACTTTCGAGAAAACCCTCGGTCCCAACCATCCGGATCTCGCCGATATCCTCGATAACCTCGCCGGTCTCTACAAGGATCAGGGCCGCTATGCCGATGCCCAACAGGTCCTGAAGCGGTCGATGGCCATTCGAGGCAAGACAAGGCCGATCTGAATAGCTTTCGTAGGGTTGGCAAAGGCGCGAGAAGCGCCGTGCCCACCACTCTTCCCGACGGCACACAAGTTGGTGGGCACGCTTCCGCCTTCGCTCTTCGAGCTACGGCGGACAAGTCGCTTTGCCCATCCTACGACTTTTCTAACTTTTTTGGCGCATTGACGGCCGGACCATGTCGGCATGGACCGGTCTCGATCGTCCTTGGGTGGACACGTTCCGGACGTGCTGGAGATGGACCCCGCACACGTGACGTGATTTCGTCAATTCGAGCCGTCAAAGTCGCAACCGGAGCAATGCCCATGAGGATCACCGTCGAAACCAGCGTAGCCGCCCCCATCGATCAGGTCTGGCGTGCCTATACGACACCAGCCGACATCGTGAACTGGAATGCCGCGTCCGACGACTGGCATACTACCAGGGCGACGGTCGACCTGCGGGACGGCGGCGCCTTCTCCTCGCGCATGGAGGCCAAGGATGGCAGCATGGGCTTTGACTTCGCCGGCACCTACACCAAAATCGTCGAACACAAGCGGATCGAATATGCGTTCGGCGATCGAAAGGCCGAAGTCGAGTTCGTACCCGGTCCGAACGGGATTGTCGTCCGCGTCGTCTTCGACAGCGAACCGACGCACTCGGTCGAGCAGCAGCAGGGCGGCTGGCAGGCGATCCTCGACAATTTTGCACGGTACGTCGAGGCGAAGAAGACGGCGTGAGGGTGTGCAGGGCGCGGAGCCTTGGCGGGCGTCCGCGTCTTCGTCTACGATCCGATCGCGCTATTTTCCGGAGACGCAAGGATGCGAACCATTGGCCTGATCGGAGGCATGAGCTGGGAGAGCACCGCGCTCTACTACAAGCTCATCAACGAGCGCGTCCGCGACCGCCTCGGCAAGCTGCATTCGGCTCCGCTGCTGATGTATTCCTACGATTTCCAGGAGATCAAGGAGATGCAGTATGCCGGCCGCTGGCAGGAGGCAGCAAGCAGCCTCGCGGAGGTCGCGCGGCGTCTCGAGAGCGCCGGCGCGCGCGCCATCGTGCTGTGCACGAACACGATGCACAAATTGGCGCCCGACATCACGTCGAGCCTGACCATCCCCTTCATCCATATCGGCGACGCGACCGCGCAACGCATCCGGGCCAAGGGATACCGGCGGGTCGGGCTGCTCGGCACCAGGTTCACGATGGAGGAGGACTTCTACATCGACCGGCTGCGCGCCCATGATCTCGACGTCCTGGTTCCTCCCGAAGGCGCACGAGCGGACGTGAACCGGATCATCTACGAGGAGCTGTGCCTTGGCATCGTCGCCGCGCCCTCGCGCCGCCGCTATCAGGACGTGATGGCGGCGCTCGTCGCCTCGGGCGCCGAGTGCATCATCCTCGGCTGCACCGAGATCACGATGCTGGTCGGGGAGAGTGACACTACGGTCGAGACATTCGACACCACCGCCATTCACGCGGAGACGGCGGCTGATTTTGCCATCGGGTGATGGCTGTCAAGTCATCCTGCGGGCTGCAAACGGCCCGCGGGGACAGCCCTCCTGCAACTCTCCGGGTGTCAGGCGCGCTTCCCGCCGACCGAGATAAACGCCATGAGGCAGGGCTCCGGCAACGGGTTGCGCCAGCGATGGCGCGTTCCGTTCTGCACGATGCAATCGCCTTGACGCAGATGGACCTTCTGCCCATCGTCCAGCTCCAGCGTCATCTCGCCACGAACCACGACTCCGTAGTCTATGGTATCCGAGGTGTGCATCCCCGGAGTGCCGCGCTCGAAATGGTCGCCCATGCCGGGGATCTTCTCCGACATTTCTCCAAGCCCACTCTCGAAGGTGACGCCGGCCGGCGGCTTCCAGCCTTCGGGGCGCTTCGGCGGATACGAGATGAGTCGAAACATGGTGCCCCCAGGACCTGGAAAGGCTTTCGTTCCGCTCGACATCGGATCCGGCTCCAGGCCGGTGAGAGCCGGCACGCCCTCGGTCATGTACAATTCATAGAAGGTCAGTCCTGGATTGGCGTCGATCTCCACCACCTTTGGAGTCACGTCGAAAGACTTGAACACCGACCTGCCGGCTTCGTCGCGGCCGGTCAGCGCCCGCTTTGGAGGCGGCAAATCACTCGAATCCTTTGCTTCGGCGGAATCTGATATCCCGACCAGCGCACTGCTGGTGGCGAGGACGGACAGCGCCTGCAGCAAATGTCGCCGATCCCCGCCTTCGAACTGTTCAGAACAGTGCTCCACCCCGTTCCGGGATTTGTTTTTGCGCCGTTGCCACAAGCGCCGAAGCAAGCTGCTCATCTGCGTTCTCCGTGGTTACGTGTCGTCGGACCCGCACGCCGCTGCAGTGGCACGCGGAGCGCGACGGCAACGATGTTGGCCGATATGTCGCCTCGCAAGGAAGTCCGATGCAATCCGCAAGATAACGACAACTACCAGATGCACCGTCCGCCTGCCAGGGTGATGGGTTTCGCAAGGGCTCAACCCATCTTACGGGCTACGAGCCTGGTCGCCGGTCAGTCCGCAGCCTTGCGGCGATCTGCGTCAACTTGCGCCCGCCATTGCTTGACGAGGTCGCGTCGGCGGCCGGGATAGCGTTCCGTCTTGAGCCGGAGCTTTTCGATCCGATCCGCCCGGAAGGAGCGAAAGTCCTTCCTCATTTCACACCAGCCGGCCAGGATGCGCCGGGAGTCGAAAAAGGCGACGCCAATCGGCCAGATCGTCCGGGTGGTCTTCGCGCCTTTCGGATCGCGGTACACGATGGAAAGCTTGTGCTGGTCGCGCATGGCCTGGCGCACAATGCGGAGATCGACGGCCTCAGGCTGCTTCGGCCTGCGCCCGACATGAAAGGCATTGTCGTCGACCTTGTGGCGCAGCTCCGACGGGAGGACGGCGCCGATTTTCGCGAGTGCATTACGCGCTGCCAGCGCGAACTCTTCATCGGTCTGGCGGGACACCCATTGGGCACCGAGCGCCAGAGCCTGGATTTCCTGCTCGGAGAACATCAGCGGAGGCAGCAGAAAGCCGGGCTGCAGGACATAACCAAAGCCCGGCTCGCCCTCGATCTGCGCGCCCAGTGCCTGCAGGTCGGCGATGTCGCGATAAATCGTGCGCAGCGAGACGCCCGCCTCGGCAGCAAGATTGCTGCCCGACACCGGATGACGGTGCCGCCGCAGGATTTGCATGAGGTCGAACAGCCGTTGGCTCTTGGACATGCTGCAAGTCTAACATATCCTGCCAAAAGCTGGCAGCAACCGACCATCCAAAGCGCGATGACGATTCATCTCAATCCCATCGCGCTTTGGATGGCATTCTCATTGCGATCGGCGTTTTGCCGGCGAGCTTGCGCCGGCTATGTTAGTGCGGTCGTGCGGTCGCCATGTAGGCCGCGAATGGTGCCGCATCGTAGATCACGTCGGTCGACGCGATCTTGCCATTCTGCACCTTGAGCAGTTCCGCGACGACGGCGTTGGCAACCGGATGGGTGTCCGCGTTGTAGACGACGACAGCCTGCTGATCGTCGCCGTAGATGGCGAGAATCGTCACCTTCTGGAGCATGCGGGCAAAGCCGCCGTGGAATTCACGGAACCTCTGGGTCCCCGTAATCCGCCCGATTGGCGACGTGCAAACAAGATCATCCGCCGAGACGGAGATGATCGCATCGACGTCTTTGCGTGCGATGGCCTCGACATAGGTCCTGGCGATCTGCAATGCCTCGCCGCTGCTTTGGGTATTCATGGTCTTCCTTTCAGTGCTGGGGAACTGAAAGGAAGCCTAGCGCAGCATAGTGACAGATTCTGGCAGTAGGAGATCGGCGCTGCCGGGACCGCTCACCCGAACCCGCTGTCGACCTCATATGCGAGCAGTTGTGTCGCGCATCGTTCTTTGGTGGGACCAGGCCAGACCGACAACGCGGCTAAATCCAATCGCCTCCCAAAACTGTGCTGCAGCCTGATTGCCTGCATGTACAGTCATGGCAGAAACGCTCCCTGCCGCGTCCTGCAACAGCGCCATGGCGATGGCGTAGGCAACATTGCGCCGTCTAAATTCGCGATGCACGTAGAACCGTCGCATTCTCCACGTCGGTTGCCCTGTCGGTGCAGGTTCGTCGGTCATCGCGCCGATGCCCGCGAGTCTGCCGCCGAGATAACAGGCGTATGCTGCATGAAAGATGGCGGGGGTCTCTGCTAGTTCAGCGGCCAGGCGGGTCATTTGCCGATGGCCATCCGCCATTGCATCCGCCTCCAGGTCAGCGAAGCCAGCCGGTAATTTGTCGGCTATTCGTTCAAGTCTAGGGTCCATCACTCCCGGAGCCTTGTCAGGCACGGTCAGAACTACCTTGGCCGGATACGGAGCTCTTGGGATGGGTAGAGTGACTTGTCCGCCGTAGCTCGAAGGCGGAAGCGAAACCCATCAAACTTCATCCTCGCGATCGGATCGAGCTGGCAAGAGTCACTGGATACTGCGTCCGCCCCTCAGGGCGATGGGTTTCGCAAGAGCTCAACCCGTCCTACGAGCTCGGGCTACCAATCACACCGGCTGCGATGATGCCACCATACCCCTGTTTTGCCCGACGGAGCAAACGGATTTCGTAAAATCGAAAAAGCACAATGCCGCCAAGGGGGCGGCTACTGTGCATGGGGTTGTTTTCGCAGTTTTTGTTTGAGGCGGGGTCGCGCAGCCGGGGCGACGCCGGCGACAGGCAGCGCGGTGCCTCAGCTGTCCACCTTCAGCGCGGCAATGAAGGCTTCCTGCGGGATGTCGACCTTGCCGAACTGCCGCATCTTCTTCTTGCCTTCCTTCTGCTTCTCCAGAAGTTTTCGTTTGCGCGTGATGTCGCCGCCGTAGCATTTTGCGGTGACGTCCTTGCGCAGCGCGCGCACCGTCTCGCGGGCGATCACCTTGCCGCCGATCGCCGCCTGGATCGGGATCTGGAACATGTGCGGCGGGATCAGCTCCTTCATCTTCTCGACCATGGCGCGGCCGCGCCCTTCCGCGCGGGTGCGATGGACCAGCATCGAGAGCGCATCGACCGGCTCGGCGTTGACCAGGATCTGCATCTTGACGAGATCGGCCGGCTTGTAGTCGGTGAGATGATAGTCGAACGAGGCGTAGCCCTTGGAGACCGACTTCAGGCGGTCGTAGAAGTCGAACACGACCTCGTTGAGCGGCAGGTCGTATTTCACCATGGCGCGGGCGCCGACGTAAGTGAGCTCCTTCTGCGAGCCGCGGCGGTCCTGGCAGAGCTTCAGCACGCTGCCGAGATATTCGTCGGGCGTGAGGATGGTCGCCTCGATCCAGGGCTCCTGGATCTCCTCGATCTTGACCACGTCGGGCATGTCGACGGGATTGTGGATCTCGAGCTCGGTGCCGTCGGTGAGCTTCATCTTGTAGATGACGCTCGGCGCGGTCGCGATCAGGTTGAGATCGAATTCGCGCGACAGCCGCTCCTGGATGATCTCCAGATGCAGCAGGCCGAGGAAGCCGCAGCGGAAGCCGAAGCCGAGCGCGGCGGAGGTCTCCATCTCGAAGGAGAAGCTGGCGTCGTTGAGGCGCAGCTTGCCCATGGCGGCGCGCAGTGTCTCGAAATCGTCGGCGTCGACCGGGAACAGGCCGCAGAACACCACGGGGATCGCCGGCTTGAAGCCCGGCAGCATGTCCGCGACCGGCTTCCTGTCGTCGGTGATGGTATCGCCGACGCGGGTGTCGGCGACTTCCTTGATCGCGGCGGTGATGAAGCCGATCTCGCCGGGGCCGAGCTCGTCGACCTGCTGCATCTTCGGCGTGAAGAAGCCGACGCGCTCGACGTCGTAGGCCGCGCCGGTGCCCATCATACGCACGCGCTGGCCCTTCTTCATGGTGCCGTCGACGATGCGCACCAGCACGACGACGCCGAGATAGACGTCGTACCAGCTGTCGACCAGCAGCGCCTTCAGCGTCGCCTCGCGATCGCCCTTCGGCGGCGGCAGGCGGGTGACGATGGCTTCCAGCACGTCGGGAATGCCGAGGCCGGTCTTGGCCGAGATCATCACAGCGTCGGAGGCGTCGATGCCGATGACGTCCTCGATCTGCTGCTTGACCTTCTCGGGCTCGGCGGCGGGCAGGTCGACCTTGTTCAGGACCGGAACGATCTCATGATTGTTGTCGAGCGCCTGGTAGACGTTGGCGAGCGTCTGCGCTTCGACGCCCTGGCTGGCGTCGACCACCAGCAGGGAACCTTCGCACGCCGCCAGCGACCGCGAGACTTCGTAGGCGAAGTCGACATGGCCGGGCGTGTCCATCAGGTTGAAGATGTAATCCTTGCCGTCCTTGGCGCGGTAGGAGAGGCGCACCGTCTGCGCCTTGATGGTGATGCCGCGCTCGCGCTCGATGTCCATGGAATCGAGCACCTGCTCCTTGCCCGCCATCTCGCGGTCGGAGAGGCCGCCGGTCATCTGGATCAGACGGTCGGCCAGCGTCGATTTGCCATGGTCGATATGGGCGACGATGGAGAAATTGCGGATGTTGGAAATGGGGACGGTCGTCATGGGCGCGGGATACCACTCACATCCTCGTGCGGCAACCATATTGCTGTATTTTCAGGGCCTTTCTTCACGCCAAGCTGATTCCACGGCGGGCCAAAACGCGCTAGCAAGCGGGCCATGTCGACCACCTCGATCCCCTCCGCCAGAACGCGGGCGAAGACCCGCTTGAGTTACAACCGTTTCCGGGCCTGGCTGGTCGCCTGCGCGACCCGCCCCGAGGCGCGGCTCTGGCTGGTGATCCAGCTCGCGGCCTTGCATGCCGTGCTCTGGACCTTCATCCTGATCAATCTGAAGGCGGCGCAGGACGTTCACATGGACGTCGCAGAAGCCTGGGGGTGGGGCCAGAAATTCCTCTGGGGCTATGGCAAGCACCCGCCGCTGTCGGGCTGGGTTGCCGGCCTCTGGTTCAAGCTGTTCCCGGCGACGGACTGGGCGACCTATGCGCTGGCGATGGCGACCGTCGGCGTCGGCATGGTGATCTGCTGGCTGGTTGCCTTGCGCGTCGTGGATGCACGGCGCGCGTTCCTGGTCGTGGTGATGATCGCGCTCTACCCGATCTTCAATTTCAAGGGCTTCAAGTACAACCCCGACCTGCTCCAGCTCGTCACGCTGCCGCTGCTGGTGCTCGCCTATCTCAACGCCTTCGAGAAGCGGACATGGCAATCGGGCATCTGGCTCGGCCTTGCCGGCGCGCTGGCGCTGATGACCAAATATTGGGTGCTGACCATGATCGGCGCCATCGGCCTTGCCGCGCTGATCCATCCGGAGCGGATGAGGTTCCTGATGTCACCGGCGCCGTGGGTGGCGATCGCGACGATGCTGGCGGCGATGATCCCCCACATCGTCTGGCTCGCGGAGGCGCATTTCGTACCGCTGACCTATGCCGGCGACACCTACAGCCTCGATGACAGCCGCCTCGTGCATCAGCTCGTCGCCGGCTATGCCCTGCATAATTTCGCGCTGCTCGCTTTGCCGGTGGCGCTGGCCGCGCTCGCGATGGCGTGGGTGCCGCCGTGGCTCAAGCTGCTCGTGCGTGCGCCCTCGCGCATCGTCACGCGCGCCTGGGCGCGCGGCGCCAATCCGGGCGTCAATGTTGCGCAGGCGCTGAATGTCTGGATCGTCCAGATCATCGTTGCGGTCGGCCCGCCGCTCGGCGCACTCGCCTTCAGCATCTACATGAAGACCGATTGGGGCATCTCGCTGTTCTTCCTGGTGCCCTTGGCGCTGGTCGCGATCCCCGCGCTGCGGGTGCAGAGCGCAGTGCTGTTCAACATCGCCGCGATCTGGCTCGTGCTCAGCGTCGCGACGCTCGCGGCCTCGCCCTGGATCGCCGCGCGCGAGATGGCGGCCAATGCCGGCAACGCACAGATCTATGGCGCGCGCTCGGAGCTCGCGCGCGAAATGACCCAGGCCTGGCACACGCGCTTCGGCTCGCGCTGGGCCGTCGTTGCCGGCACGATGGAACAGATCCAGCCGCTGGTGTTCTACAGCCCGGATCATCCGTCCGCGCTGCTGCCGCTAGAGGCCTGGGATTCCGGGCTGACCTCGCGTGACGATGCCAAAAAATATGGCTTCATCGGCGTGTTCGATCCGACCGACGGCCGCCTGCCGGCGTTCGAGAAGTGGGTCTCGGAAGTCGCGCCCAACGCCGAGCGTATCGTGATGACGACGCGCCGTTTCACCCACGGCAAGGCCGGCCCGTCGATGAGCTGGAACATCTACATCGCGCCGCCGGCGAAGTGAGCTCTTCACCTCTCCCCGCTTGCGGGGAGAGGTCGGATCGCTCTTGCGATCCGGGTGAGGGGGTACAGGTCTATCGACGACCGCCCGTGTGGAGAGAGCCCCTCACCCCAACCCTCTCCCCGTAAGAACGGGGCGAGGGAGCGCAGTTGAGCGGATGGTGAGAGTTAGACACCTTCCTCGTTGAACTTGCTCTCAACGAGTTCTGTAATCGCCGCAAGCGCGGCTTCCGCATCATCACCCGCCGCTGCAACGGTGATCGTCGTGCCCGGCCCCGCAGCCAGCATCATCAGGCCCATGATCGAAGTGCCGCCGACGGTCTCGCCGCCGCGCGTCACCCACACTTGCGCGTTGAAGCGCTCGACCGCCTGGACGAATTTCGCCGAGGCGCGCGCGTGCAGGCCGCGCTTGTTGATGATCAGGAGCTCCTTGGAGATCGCGCCCGCGGGCACGCCCGTCCCGGTTTGCGGCGCGTCGTCGCTCATTTGCCGGCGAGCACGCGGCTGGCGATGGTGACGTATTTGCGGCCCGCTTCCTGCGCCATCGCGATCGCGTCCGGCAGCGGACGCTCCTCGCGCACCTTGGCGAGCTTCACCAGCATGGGAAGATTGATGCCCGCGAGCACTTCGACCTTCGGCCTGCTCATGCAGGAGATCGCAAGGTTGGACGGTGTGCCGCCGAACATGTCGGTGAGGATCGCAACGCCGTCGCCGGAATCGACGCGGTTAACCGCCTCGATGATGTCGCTTCGGCAGAGATCGGAATCATCTTCGGCGCCGATCGTGATCGCTTCGATTTGCTTTTGTGGGCCCATGACGTGTTCAAGCGCTGCCTTGAATTCGTCGGCAAGGCGCCCGTGGGTCACAAGTACTAGACCAATCATCGGAAAACTCCTCGCGGGCGCTTTTGGTGCACCGCACGAACGCGCCACTTTGACCATCCAGAGCCCCCGCGCAAGAGGGGATGTTGCGTATCTCCCTGAATCTATACGGATGGATGAGGGGAGCTGCGCCGGTCTACTCGGTCGCGATAGTGGGGTTCATATGGTTACCAATTCCCTTCAAACAATCGCCTGAGGGATTAGCAGAAGGTTAACTCTTGGTAGTGGTCAAGGCCGCGACAACCAAAGGGAGGGGCGAATAGTCGCGGCTGACCGGGATTCGCGGTATTTCCACACCGAAAATGCTTGTTTTCAGGGATTCGGCCGAAGGAAGCCGTTCCGCGTCCTGAGCATCCAGATCGACCACGAGGCCGACGGTCGCACGCTCCACGAAGTCGCAGCGGCGGATTCCGAGGCCGCGAATTTCGATCAGGCCGGCCAGCGGCGGAGCGGGGCGGACCTCAATTTCGTTGCCGACTGTCGCCAGATGGACACGGTCATCACCGACCAGAACGGCCCTTTCGACCACGCCTGACCGCCCCGCCATGATTAAATCGAAGGCAAGGCGCGATTTGCCGGAGCCCGAGGGACCGCGGATCAGCACCGCGATCTGTCCGACCTTGACCGCAGAGGCGTGCACGCTGGGCGCGCCCTCGCTCATAGCGCCGGCAGCCTCACCACGAAGCGCGCGCCGGCGATTGTCGGGACGCCCTCGTCGTCCGGCGGGCCTGCGCGATTCTCCGCCCAGATACGCCCGCCATGAGCGTCGACGATCTGCTTGGAGATCGAGAGCCCGAGACCGGAGTTCTGGCCAAAGCCCTGATGCGGACGGTCGGTGTAGAAGCGCTCGAAGATGCGCTCCAGCGCGTCATCGCGAATGCCGGGGCCGTCATCGTCGACCACGATCTCGATCTCTCCGCGGACGCGGCGGCAGGTAAGGCGCACCTTGCTGCCGGCTTCGGAGAAGGACTGCGCATTGGAGAGCAGGTTTGCGACCACCTGTCCCAGTCGAGAGTCGTGGCCGGTCACCGCGAACGTGTCGGCCGGCCCGCGGCCCTCGAAGCGCGCCTCGACCGCGACGTCGTGGCCGAGCTTGGTTTCGTTGGCGACGGAGACCAGCGTGCCGAGCAGGCGCCTGAGGTCGACAGGGATCGCATCCTGCCGCTGCAACTCGGCATCGAGGCGGCTGGCGTCGGAGATGTCGGAGATCAGGCGGTCGAGCCGCTTGACGTCGTGCTCGATCACCTCGAGCAGGCGGGCGCGGCTGTTCTCGTTGCGCGCCAGCGGCAACGTCTCGACTGCGGAGCGCAGCGAGGTCAGCGGGTTCTTCAATTCATGGGCGACGTCGGCGGCGAACATCTCGATCGCCTCGATGCGGCTGTAGAGCGCGTTGGTCATGTCGCGCAACGCGCCGGACAGATGCCCGATCTCGTCGCGGCGCCGGGTGAAGTCGGGAATCTCGACGCGGGTCTTGATGCGGCGGCGGACGCGCTCGGCGCTGTCGGCGAGCCGGCGCACGGGACCGGCGATCGTGCTGGCGAGCAGCAGCGACAGCATGATCATGACCGCGGCCGCGACGCCGCCGACCTTCAGGATGGCGAGGCGCTCGGCGGTCACCATCTGGTCGATGTCGTCGCCCTGGGTGGACAGCATCAGCGCGCCGTGGATGGCGCGCGAGCGCAGCACGGGCACGGCCACCGAGACGATCACCTCGCCGCGCGCATTGACCCGCACCATCGAGCGCTTCTGGCCCTGCAGCGCATCACCCACTTCCGCATAGCCATTGCCGTTCTCGGGCCCGAGCTCGCGATAGAGCGGCAGGTCGCCGCGGTTCAGCCAGGTGCGCACCGCGACCAAGGCGCGCTCGACCACGCCGGGCTTCTCGGCGGACACTGGCGGCAGGGGGAAGCGCAGCACGTTTTCGAGGTTGCGGCTGTCGAGCAGCAGGCTGCCGTTCGGATCGTAGATCCGTGCGCGCGTCTTGGTCGGCGAGATCAGCGTGCGCAGCACCGGCGCGACGCGCTCCGGATTGATCGGGAAATCCAGCGGCGAATAGTCGTCCGAGCCGCCATAGGTCTCGCCCGGCTTGAGGTCGAGCAGCCGGTCGGGGTCGATGGTGATGGCGTTGGTCTGCACGGTAGCGGAGGCCGCAATGGCGCCGGCGATGATCTCGGCCTGCACCAGGAGGCTCTGCGCGCGCGCGTCGATCAGGCCGGCGCGGAATTGCGACAGATAGAGGATGCTGGCCACCAGCGCGACGAGGCCGGCGAGGTTGAGCGAGACGATGCGGCGGGTCAGGCTCGAGAAGGACAGCGCGAAGAAGAACTGCCCGGCGCGCTTGAGCCAGTTCAGCGGCCGCCAGCCCTGCGGCTTGTCTTCGACGACGTGCTCCGGAGCGCCGTCGGATGCGATATCCCCGGCGCTCTGGTTCGTGTCAGGCTGCGTTCGGTCCAGCAATGCTTATGCCCGCGTTAGGACAGCTCGTGGCAATGGTCCCCGCATCCTAGAGCCATCCCGGTCCTGATGGAATCAGAACCGGCGATGCTCTCAGTCCTTCGCGAAGGCGCCCGCCGCCCTCAGGCTTCCTTGAAACGGTAGCCGACGCCGTAGAGCGTCTCGATCATCTCGAACTCGTTGTCGACCACCTTGAACTTCTTGCGCAGCCGCTTGATGTGGCTGTCAATGGTGCGGTCGTCGACATAGACCTGGTCGTCATAGGCGGCGTCCATCAGCGCGTTCCGGCTCTTCACCACGCCGGGCCGGGTCGCGAGTGCCTGCAGGATCAGGAATTCGGTGACGGTCAGCGTCACCGGCTCGTTCTTCCAGGTGCAGGTATGCCGTTCCGGATCCATGCGCAGCAGGCCGCGGTCGAGCGCCTTGGCATCGTTCTCCTTCGGCGCGACGGTGGGGTCCTTCGGCGCCGAGCGGCGCAGCACGGCCTTGACGCGCTCGACCAGCAGGCGCTGCGAGAACGGTTTGCGGATAAAGTCGTCGGCGCCCATCTTGAGGCCGAACAGCTCGTCGATCTCTTCGTCCTTGGAAGTCAGGAAGATCACCGGCAGGTCGGACTTCTGCCGGAGCCGGCGCAGCGTCTCCATGCCGTCCATCCGCGGCATCTTGATGTCGAGGATGGCGAGGTCGGGCTGGGTGGTGCGGAAACCGTCAAGCGCGGAAGCGCCGTCGGTGTAGGTCATGATGCGGTAGCCTTCGGCTTCCAGCGCGATCGAGACGGATGTGAGAATGTTGCGGTCGTCGTCGACCAAAGCGATTGTGGGCATGAGCCTCTGCTTTCTGCTTTCCGTTTGGGTCGTGGCTTGAAACGGCGAGCAATCCAGTGATGCGCCGCATACATGGGTGCCGAAGTTGGCGTTCGAAACCTTGTCACCGAGCAATGCAAGCTGGGCTGAAGTGTGACCAAGTTCCACGAAACACGGCAGATTCGCCGCATCTCGTCCCATAACCGGGCCCCCGTTTACCCGAAAAATGGCCCCCCATGCAACCACCTGACCTGAGAAAGCCGATGCAACCGACCCCCGATTTCGACCCCGCAAAGCTCGCCAAATCGCTGCTGAGGCGGTCGCGGCAGGGCGCTCTCGCAACGTTGATGGTGGGCTCCGGCGATCCCTATTGTTCCCTGGTCAATCTGGCCAGCCACCCGGATGGCTCGCCCATCCTGCTGATTTCGGGGCTGGCCGTGCACACCAGGAACATCCTGGCCGACCCCAGGGTCTCTCTGATGCTGGACGAGCGTGCGTCCGGCGATCCCCTGGAAGGGGCCCGGATCATGCTGTCCGGGCGGGCGGAACAGGCCGGGGACGAGAGGGATCTGCTCCAGCGACGGTATTTGGGTGCCCATCAGTCGGCGGAAGCCTTTGTTTCGTTTAAGGACTTCTCGTTCTTCCGGATCCGTCCCACGGGTACCCATCTGGTCGCCGGCTTCGGCCGGATCGTCGATCTCAAGCCCGAGCAATTCCTCACCGACCTCAGCGGCGCCGAGGACCTGCTGGCGGCGGAAGAGGGCGCCGTGGAGCACATGAATGCCGACCACCGCGATGCCATGGGCCTCTATGCGACCAGGCTGCTCGGTGCGCCCGCCGGCGACTGGCGCTGCACCGGCTGCGACCCTGAAGGCCTCGACATGCAGGACGGCCAGACCGCGCTGCGGCTGGACTTCCCGGAGCGGGTGACGAGCGGCACGGCGCTACGCAAGATGCTGGTCCGCCTCGCTGGCGAAGCACGCAAGACGATGGACCAGAGCGCAAGCCTTTGAACGCTGCCGCCGATCGCTGCGACCCAAGACCGTGATGGTTTTCGGGCTCGCAGCGAGAGGGATCATGGCGCGTCATCGTTTGGCATTGGCCGCGGGTCTGGGGCTCGCGCTCGCCGCGTTGCTTGTCACCCCCGCTCTTGCCCAGAAGGGCGATCTCGCCGCGCAGGGCGCGCGGATCAACGCGCTCAACCAGGCCGGCAAATATGCGGAGGCGCTGCCCTTGGCGCAGGCGATGGTCGCAAGCCTCGAGAAGAGCGACAACGGCCGTGAGCTGTCCGCCGCGCTCAACAATCTTGGCCAGGTCTATGCCGGTCAGGGCCGCGACGATCTGGCCGAGCCAGTCTACAAGCGCGCGATCGCGCTGATGGAGAAGGCGCTCGGTCTCGACACCGTCTTGATCGCGCCTGAGCTCAGCAATCTCGCCGCCCTGTATCAGCGGCAGGGCCGCTTCGCTGAAGCCGAGCCGCTGTTCAAGCGCGCGCTTGCCGTCAGCGAAAAGAGCCTGTCGCGCGAGCATCCCGATGTCGGCCGCGCCCTCAACAATCTCGCCACGCTCTATGTGAAGCAGGAGCATTTTGCCGATGCCGAGCCGCTGTTCCAGCGTGCGCTCGCGATCTATCAGAAGGCCGCGGGTCCCGAGCATCCCGCGGTCGCGACCGTCCTGAACAACATCGGCCAGGTCGACCGCGACCTCAATCGCGATGCAGAGGCCGAGGCGCCGATCAAGCGCTCGCTCGCCATCCGCGAAAAAGTGCTGGGGGCCGATCATCCCGATGTCGCGCGTTCGCTTAACAATCTCGCCGGGCTCTACGAGCACCAGCAGCGCTATGCCGATGCCGAGCCGCTGTATCGCCGTGCGCTGGCGATCCGCGAGCGTGCGCTCGGGCCGGAGCATCCGGACACTCTGACCTCGACCAGCAATCTTGCCTATTTCCTCTACGTCTCCGGGCGCACCGCCGATGCGCTGCCGCTGGCGGCAAAGACGCTTGCCAGCGGTCGCGCGCAGTTGCGTATCGTTCTGCCGATCCTGTTCTCCGCACGGCAGCAGCGTCTCCTGCCCGACGACAAGGCGCTGGACGAGGCGCTCGCCGCGATCCAGCGCGGCACGCAATCCTCCGCGGCATCGGCCGTCAACAAGCTCGCGGTGCGGCTTGCCGCTGGCAGCGACCGGCTCGCCGAGCTCGTGCGCAAGGACCAGGATCTCGGCGCCGAGGCCGAGGCGCTCGACAAGGCGATCATCACGGCGGTGTCCAAGCAAGCCGGGCAGCGCGACGTCGCGGCCGAGCAGCGCAGCCGCGCGCGGATCGCAGCGATCGCGAGCGAGCGTGCAGGCCTGCAGAAGACGCTCGCCATCGAATTCCCCGACTATGCCTCGCTCTCCAACCCGCTGCCGCTGGCGGTGAAGGACATCCAGCCGTTATTGTCGGCCGATGAGGCGATGACGATCTATTCGGTCGTCGACAAGCAGAGCTACGTCATCGCGATCACGCGCGAGGGCGTGGACTGGAAGCAGGTTCCGCTCGGCGCGAACACGCTGACCGAGAAGGTGTCCGCCTTCCGCAAGGGGCTCGACGTCGGCAAGGCGCGCGATGCCTCCGGCAAGTCGGGCCTGTTCGATCTCGCGCTCGCCCATGAGCTCTATACCGCGCTGCTCGGCCCGGTCGAGGCGCTGACGAAAGACAAGCGCAGCCTTCTGGTGGTGCCGTCGGCGGCGCTGACCGCATTGCCGTTTCATCTGCTCGTCACGGAGACGCCGCAAGCTGCGATCCCCGACAAGCTCGAGGGCTATCGCAACGCAGCCTGGCTGTTGCGCCGTCAGGCCGTCTCGGTGCTGCCGTCGGTGATCAGCCTGAAATCGCTGCGCGCCTTTGCGCGCCGGGATCACGGCGTCAAGCCGATGACCGGCTTCGGCGATCCCGTGTTCAACCCGGCAGCCGAAGGGCCGGCCGATCGTCGCGCCGCGGGCGGCAAGGTTGCCGCGCGCAGCATCGCGACGATCGCCTATACCGACTTCTGGCGGGGCGCCGGCGTCGATCGCGCGCAGCTTGCAAAAGCGCTGCCGCAACTGCCGGACACCGCCGACGAGTTGAACGCGGTGGCGAAGGACGTCGGTGCCGGCGAGGTCGACATCCATCTCGGCCGCGATGCCAGCGAAACGACGCTCAAGCGTGCAGCGCTTGCTCAATACAGCATCATCTACTTCGCCACCCACGGCCTCGTTGCAGGCGACGTCAAGGGATTGGGCGAGCCGTCACTTGCGCTCTCCATTCCCGATCAGCCCACCGAAATTGACGACGGCCTGTTGACCGCGAGCGAAGTCGCCCAGCTCAAGCTCAATGCAGATTGGGTTGTGCTGTCGGCCTGCAACACCATCGCCGGCGACAAGCCCGGTGCGGAGGCGCTGTCGGGACTGGCACGCTCATTCTTCTACGCCGGCGCCCGTGCGCTGCTGGTCTCGCATTGGGCAGTGGATTCGGAAGCTGCCACCCGCTTGACCACGTTGACTTTCGCGCTGCTCAAAAACGAACCAAAAATCGGTCGTGCCGAAGCTTTGCGCCGCGCCATGTTAACGTACGTTGATGACGCTTCTTCACCGCGCAATGCTTATCCTGCGATGTGGGGACCCTTCGCTCTGATCGGCGAGGGTGAGGTAAGATAAAACGCCGCAAGGGATTGTGCGTCGCAATAACCCTCGACAACGCCGAAAGACGCATTTGGTTGCGCGATCATTCGTGATTTTTTGATGCGCCTGCTCAGAGCAGACATGCGCGACGTTTGGCGCGGTCCTTGAATAAACCAAATCCTGCGGGATCAGCTTGGCAACGCCAGCGTTCATCAGTATTAGGTCGTCCAGCCGAGGCCGGATGGCCTGCTATTCACGGTGACCGCGATGGTGCCAAAGCTTGGTCGCGCTGAGTGTCGCGGGTTCTAGGAGGATTTTTTCGTGCAAGAGACGGGCGTGCGCAACGGTGCCTTCGGCGCCGACAAATTCGGCTTAAAGAAGCTCAAGCAGGTTCACTGGAACCTCGGCGCACCACAGCTTTATCAATACTCGCTCTCCGAGGGCGAAGCGGTGCTGTCTGCTGACGGAGCGCTTTGCGCGGATACCGGCGAGTTCACCGGCCGCAGCCCGAAGGACAAGTTCACGGTGCGCGACGCCACCACCGACCAGAAGATGTGGTGGGCCGGCAACCAGTCGATCACTGCGGAGCAGTTCGAGGCGCTCTACCAGGACTTCCTCAAGCACGCCGAGGGCAAGACCCTGTTCGCGCAGGACCTCTATGGCGGCGCCGATCCGGCCTACCGGATCAAGACGCGTGTCTTCACCGAGCTCGCCTGGCACTCGCTGTTCATCCGCACCCTGCTGATCCGTCCCGAGGCGGTCGAGCTGTCGAGCTTCACGCCGGAGCTCACCATCATCGACATGCCGAGCTTCCGCGCCGATCCGAAGCGCCATGGCTGCAAGTCGGAGAACGTGGTTGCGATCGACTTCGCCCGCAAGATCGTGCTGATCGGCGGCTCCTACTATGCCGGCGAGATGAAGAAGTCGGTCTTCACCACGCTGAACTACTATCTGCCCGAGCGCGGCGTGATGCCGATGCACTGCTCGGCCAATGTCGGCGCCAATGGCGACACCGCGATCTTCTTCGGGCTGTCAGGCACCGGCAAGACCACGCTGTCGGCCGATCCCAACCGCACGCTGATCGGCGACGACGAGCACGGCTGGGGCCCGAACGGCGTCTTCAATTTCGAAGGCGGCTGCTACGCCAAGTGCATCAAGCTGTCGAAGGAAGCCGAGCCCGAGATCTATGCGGCTTCGACCCGCTTCGGCGCGGTGCTCGAGAACTGCGTGCTCAACGAGGACACCCGTGTCGTCGACTTCGACGACGGCTCGAAGACCGAGAACACGCGTTCGGCCTATCCGCTCGATTTCATCCCGAACGCCTCGCGGACCGGCCGCGCGCCGCAGCCGAAGAACGTGGTGATGCTCGCCGCGGACGCCTTCGGCGTGCTGCCGCCGATCGCAAAGCTCTCGCCGGCGCAGGCGATGTATCACTTCCTGTCCGGCTATACCGCCAAGGTCGCCGGCACCGAGCGCGGCCTCGGCAACGAGCCGCAGCCGGAATTCTCGACCTGCTTCGGCTCGCCCTTCCTGCCGCTCGACCCCTCCGTCTACGGCAACATGCTGCGTGACCTCATTGCCCAGCACAATGTCGATTGCTGGCTGGTCAACACCGGCTGGACCGGCGGCAAGTACGGCGTCGGCTCGCGCATGCCGATCAAGGTGACGCGCGCGCTGCTCACTGCCGCGCTCGACGGCAGCTTGCGCAACGTCGAATTCCGCACCGACAAATATTTCGGCTTCGCGGTCCCGACCGCGCTGCCGGGCGTGCCGGCCGAGATCCTCAACCCGGTCAACACCTGGAAGGACAAGGACGAGTTCGACAAGACCGCCCGCGCGCTGGTAGGCATGTTCCAGAAGAACTTTGCCAAGTTCGAAGCCCAGGTCGATGCCGAGGTGCGCGCCGCGGCGCCGGACGTGAAACTGGCGGCGGAGTAATCTTGCATCGTTTGAAATGCAAAAGGGCGGCCGCGAGGCCGCCCTTTTTGTTGTGTGCCGAGTATGAGCGACAGCTTGGAGGTGGAAGTCCTCTATCCAGCCTGATGGCGGCGAAGGATTAGCGAAGCGCAAGGGCGTCATCGTGAGGTGGGGTCTGAAGAAAGCGTGGAGCAAAGCCGCGGCCCGATGGACAAACACCGGATAACGAGGCCTACCCGGCCGGACGAGCGAGCAATTGATCGCGAAGTCCAAGGTCATCAAAGGTCGGGGTGGTAAATTCGGCGGGCGTGCGGTGAAGGCGGTCGGTCTTACCTCGGGAGGTCTGCGCTGTGTCTCGGCAACGAGACTGAGACCGTCGCAAGACGGCCTGACCGCAGCGCAGAAGTCAGCCGAGGGCGTAGTAGGCGGCAGCGCGCCGCTGAAGGCCTGAACGGTGGAAGTGGTCAGTAGAGCGGCGATCTCGTGCGAGCCATGCGGCAGAAGAATCAGGTCGAGCTGAACTTGAGCCCCGGAGCGGAGGGTGAAGCCCGAAGCGCCGGCGCCCGAGAGCCTGAAGCGCGTGCGGCGGAAGTCTGTCTCGAACGCCCGGCGGTCGCAGGACCGTCGATGGAAGACGTTGTCGAGAGTGAGAATCTGAAGGCAGCGTTGGCGCAAGTAAAGCGCAACAAGGGCGCGGCGGGCGTCGACGGGATGACCGTCGGCGAGCTGTCAGCCCACCTGAAGGAGCACTGGCCTGCGATCCGAGCCCAGTTGCTTGACGGCACCTACAAGCCACAGCCGGTGCGGCGGGTGGAGATACCGAAGGCGTCGGGCGGCCTGCGGCCGCTCGGCATTCCGACGGTGCTCGACCGCTTGATCCAGCAGGCGGTGATGCAGGTGCTGCAGGCGGATTGGGATAGGACGTTCGCCGAGACGAGCTTCGGCTTTCGGCCGGGGCGCTCGGCACATCGGGCGGTGGAACGGGCGCAGGCGTACATTGCGGCCGGCCACAGCATCGTGGTGGACATCGACCTGGAGAAGTTCTTTGACCGGGTCAACCACGACATCCTGATGGGACTGGTTGCCAAGCGGGTTGCTGACAAGCGCATCCTGAAGCTCATCCGCGCCTTCCTGAATGCGGGTGTGTTGGAAGGAGGGCTGGTCAGTCCGACGGAAGAGGGCACGCCGCAGGGCGGTCCGCTCTCGCCGCTGTTGTCGAACCTGATGCTGGATGTGCTGGACAAGGAACTGGAGAAGCGCGGCCACCGCTTCGTGCGTTACGCCGACGACTGCAACATCTACGTGCGCAGTCAGCGGGCGGGCGAACGGGTGCTGGCTGGCGTCGAGAGGTTCCTCGAAAAGCGCCTCAAGCTCAAGATCAACAAAGCGAAGAGCGCGGTTGCCAAACCGAGTGTTCGCAAGTTCCTGGGCTTCAGCTTCACCGGCGGGCAAGAACCGCGGCGGCGCATCGCGCCGCAGGCACTCGCCCGCTTCAAGGCGAAGGTTCGGGAGCTCACGCGACGCACGCGTGGTCGATGCCTCGTGCAGATCGCCAAAGAACTGTCGACCTACCTGATTGGGTGGCACGGCTACTTCGGCTTCTGTCAAACCCCGTCGGTGTTGCGCGTGCTTGACCAGTGGATCAGGCGACGGTTGCGCGCCGTTGCCTGGAAGCAATGGAAGTATGGACCCGCTCGCTTTGCCGAGTTGCGACGCCGCGGCGTCGGCCGGGATCTGGCGGCGCAAACCGCCGGCAGCCCACGTGGCCCTTGGCGGCTCGCGAACAGCCCCGCGCTCACCATTGCTCTGCCAAACGGCTTCTTTGCCTCACTCGGCTTGGCTTCCGTCGCGGCACGGCGACCCGCATAATCCGCTGAACCGCCGGATACGGACCCGTATGTCCGGTGGTGTGGGAGGGGCGGAGCCGCGAGGCTTCCCCCTATCCCGATTGTGGCCACTCGCGCGAACCACACATCAGGTGTCGTCCCGGCGAAGGCCGGGACCCATAACCACAGGCCACAGTTTGGCGAAGATTCGTCGTGACCTTTTCTTCGCCGGTACTTGCACCGCGTTTCCTCGATAGATCACGCGGTATGGGTCCCGGCCTGCGCCGGGACGACGTTGGGGCTGCGCCTCAGGCCTTGAAATACGCGATCTGCGTCGTCGTCGCGAGCAGCCGCCCGTTCGGCGACCACAGCTCGGCGTTCTGGTCGGCGTAGCTCTTGTGCATGATCTTCGAGTCGGCCGTCGCCAGCACGCGCGTGATGTCCTCGGCGGCGAGCTCTTCGCTGTCGGTGTGGAAATAGGTCGTCAGCGACACCGTGCCGAACGGCACCAGTTCGCGCCGTGCGTGGAAGATGCGGCCGAAGAAGGCGTCCGACATCGACATCAGCGACAGCATGTCGAGCTGGCGCGGCGTGCGGTCGCTGATCCAGATTTTCGAATAGGTGCTGGCAAGCTCGGCCTGCGGCGGGCCGATGCGCATCTCGCCCTCGACGAAGCGGAATTCATACTGGTTGGCCCAGGACGCCGAGATTTTTGGGAACGGCAGCGTCTGTTCGAACGGCTTTGCATCCGGGGCCTTCGCCACCCGGTGCTCCCAGGACGGCCGGCGTTCGGCGAACACCGCGGTGGCGAGCGTCGCGACCTCACCGCCGCCTTGCGACAGTTCGACGCTCCAGTGCTGGCTGGAGCGGTTGGCCTTGACCAGCCGCACGTCGAGATCGAACGGGCCCTTGGCGATCGGCGCGCAGTAATTGACGGTGAGAGCGAGCGGATCTCCGGCGCGTTCGGGATGGTCGATCAGCGCGCGCAAAATGGTCGCGGCGGTGGCGCCGCCGAACGGGCCGACAAAGGCCCAGTAATCGTCGCTGGTGTGTCCCTGCCAGCTGGAGTCACCGGCACTGATGCGCGTGGCGTCGTCGAAGGGATGCGGGAGCTTGGCGTGCATTGTTTGATCCAGCTTTCAATGACGGACGTCATATAACGTCCGGTGCCGGTTTGTGCAATTACCTCTGGGGTAGCCGATTTCACGCCGCGGAAAATCAGCCTGCGACGTCGCGCAAATTCGGCAGCATCGGCGTGGTCGGGTTGACCGGCACGTTCCATATCTCCTCGGCATATTCGCGGATGGTGCGGTCGGAGGAGAACCACGCCATGCGCGCGACGTTGAGGATGGAGGCACGCGTCCAGGCCGGCGCCACCTGCCAGCGCGCGTCGACGGCGCGCTGCGTCTCGTAATAGGAATCGAAATCGGCGCTGACCATGTAATGGTCGAGATAGCGCAGTGCATGCGCGATGGATTCGAAGCGGCCGGGATCGCCGGGCGAGAATTCGCCGGCGCCGATCGCATTGATGGCGCGCTGCAGCTTCGGCGACTTGCGGATCACGTCGGAGGCATCCAGCCCCTGCTTGCGACGGATCATCACGTCACCGGCTTCCATGCCGAAGATCGCGATGTTTTCGCTGCCGACATGGTCGCGGATTTCGATATTGGCGCCGTCGAGCGTGCCGATGGTGATGGCGCCGTTGAGCGCCAGCTTCATGTTGCCGGTGCCGGACGCTTCCATGCCGGCGGTCGAGATCTGCTCGGAGAGATCGGCCGCGGGAATGATGACTTCGGCGAGGCTGACATTGTAGTCGGGCAGGAACGCGACCTTCAGCTTGCCGCCGATCGCGGGATCGTTGTTGACGACTTCCGCGACGTCGTTGATCAGCTTGATGATCAGTTTTGCGTAGCGGTAGCTCGCCGCCGCCTTGCCGGCGAAGATCTTCACCCGCGGCACCCAGTTGCCGTTGGGATCGTCCTTGATCGCCTGGTACAGCGCGACCGTCTCGATGACGTTGAGCAGCTGGCGCTTGTATTCGTGGATCCGCTTGATCTGCACGTCGAACAGCGCGCCGGGGTCGACCTTGATGCCGAGCCGCTCGCCGATCAGGCGCGCCAGCGCCGCCTTGTTGGCGTGCTTGACGGCGCGGAACTTCTTCTGGAATTCGACGTCGCTGGCGCGGGCCTCGATCAGCGAGAGCTGGGTCGGATCGTCGAGCACGGCATCGCCGCAGGTCTCGCGCAACAGGTCGGTCAGCTTGGGGTTCGCCAGCATCAGCCAGCGGCGGAAGGTGATGCCGTTGGTCTTGTTGGTGATGCGGCCGGGATAGAGATGGTTGAGGTCGTGGAACACGGTCTCGCGCATCAGGTCCGAATGCATCGCCGAGACGCCGTTGATGCGGTGCGAGCCGACGAAGGCGAGCTGGCCCATGCGGACGCGGCGGCCGCTCTTCTCGTCGATCAGCGAGACCGAGGCGCGGAAGTCGATGTCGCCCGGGGCGCGCGCTTCGGCGAGCGCAAGATGCTGCACATTGATGCGGTAGATGATCTCGAGATGCCGCGGCAACAGCCGCTCGAACAGCTCGACCGGCCAGGTCTCAAGCGCCTCCGGCAGCAGCGTGTGGTTGGTGTAGGAGAGGGTGGCGACCGTGATCTTCCAGGCCTCGTCCCAGCGGAAATTGTGCAGGTCGACGAGGATCCGCATCAGCTCGGTGACGGCAAGGCTCGGATGGGTGTCGTTGAGCTGCACCGCGACCTTGTTCGACAGGCTGCGCAGCTGGCCGTCCGACGACAGATGCCGCTTCACCAGATCCTGCAGCGAGGCCGAGACGAAGAAATATTCCTGCCGCAGCCGCAGCTCGCGGCCCGCCGGGCTCTCGTCGTTCGGATAGAGGAATTTGCAGATCGCTTCCGCGCGCGCCTGCTCGGCGCTGGCGCTGACGTAATCGCCCTTGTTGAAGGCGTCGAGCTTCAGCGGATCGGGCGAGCGCGCCGACCACAGCCGCAGCGCATTGACGTGCTGGCCGCGCCAGCCGACGATCGGCGTGTCATAGGCGATGGCCTGCACGGTCTCAGCCGGATGCCAGATCGCGCGGTCGCGGCCCTTGTCGTCGACATGCTCGACGCCGCCGCCGAAATTGATGTCGTAGATCACCTCGGGCCGCTGCAATTCCCAGGGGTTGCCGAAGCTCAGCCATTCGTCGGGATATTCCTGCTGCCAGCCCTGATTGATGATCTGGCGGAACAGGCCGTAATCGTAGCGGATGCCGTAGCCGATCGCGGGGATCGACAGCGTCGCCATGCTCTCCATGAAGCAGGCGGCAAGCCGTCCGAGACCGCCATTGCCGAGCGCGGCATCCGGCTCGCATTTGCGCAGCTCGGGCAGCGAGACGCCGAGATCGCCGAGCGCGACCTCGAAGATCTTCAAGAGGCCCATGTTGTTCAGCGCGTCGGTGAAGAGGCGGCCGATCAAAAATTCGAGCGAGAGATAATAGACGCGCTTGCGCCCGGCATCGTAGCTGCGCTTCTCGGCACTGAGCCAGCGATGCACGATGCGGTCGCGCAGCGCGAGCGCGGCGGCCTGGTACCAGTCGTGCTTCGTCGCCATGCCTGCGTCCTTGCCGATGGCAAGGCGCAGCTTCGCCAGGATCGCGCCCTTGATCTCAGCCAGCGCGAGCTCGTCGATGGGCTGGCCGGGAGCGGGAAAATTTGGCTGGAACGATTGATCTTGCAAGGCCGTCACTTCCTGGTCGAAACAACACCACTAAACCTACGCGTCTTGTAACCCTAAGCGTCCTGCCCCTGCACCGGAACCATCGCTGGCGCGGCCGTGCACTGCGCTGGCGTAAATTTATGCAAGGAATGGGCCGTTTGGGAACCCGGACGAGCACGGAAAGACGCGGATTTCCTGCTAGAATGGCGGCCAATTCAGCCATCAGTGTGGAGGAGACGCCATGCGACTGTTGATCGAGATCGCCGCCGCCACCTTCCTCGTCGTCTGCATCACCGCCTCCAGCGCGGCATTCGCCGCCGGCAAGATCGGCCGCAGCGCCGACGGCCTCAGTTGCGGCTTTGCCGTCCCGCAAAACGCCTCACCGGCCACCCGCTGCGCCGCCATCAAGCGCCAATGCGGCGGCAAGTTCTACGCGAACGCGTGCGGGGACAGGTTAGTGTCGGCGGCGAATTGAGGGAGTACGCGCCGCGGATGCGGCGTTGCTTCAGCACCAGCTCCCACCACATCGTCGTCCTGGCGAAAGCCAGGACCCATTACCCCGACTGTCAGATGAGGCCCGACCGGTCATTCCAGTCGGGATTTTCTTGTTCGATCAGTTTGATTTTCCAGTCGCGCTTCCAGAACTTCAGCTGCTTCTCGCGCGCGATCGCCTCCTGCGGTGTGGCGAAGGCTTCGACGTGCACGAGACGGAAGATCTTGTACTTCTGCACGAACTTGGAGCCACGTCCCGAGCGGTGCAACTCAAGACGCGCCCGTAAATCATTCGTGACGCCAATATAGATCGTGCCGTGATGACGGCTCGCCAGCATGTAGACGTAGTAGCTGCCTGTGCTCATGTGGCTTCAGCTCGCAAAAGCAACGCTGACCGGGGTAATGGGTCCTGGCTTTCGCCAGGACGACGATCTCAATGGCCGGTCTTCAGGTGTTAGAACAAATTAAGAACAAATTAGCAAGTCTTTGATATATCATTGTGATTCGGTGCGTTGCCGACACAATATCTAGCGTCTGCCAGACTTCGCGAGGACTACATGTCCACCATTGCCTTCGACCAGTTTGCCCTCACTCGGATCGCCGATTTCGCGCGCTCGCTGTCGCGGCTGCATCAGGCGGCGCGGCGGCAGAGGATCGATGACGATCAGTTCGACCGCGAGTTCAACGCGGTGTGCCATTCGATCTGGGGCTACACCATTGACGACATCAGCGACGATCTGTTCTCGACCGAGGATCATCTGTTTCTCGACACGCTGGACGAAGCGCATGCGCGCATCTTCGCAGCCGAGCAGGGTTATGACCTCATAGGCGAGGCCGGCATGCTCACCGACTGGTGGGGATTCTGCTGGATGATTTTGGCCGAGAAGCGCGGCTTGCTCACGGCCGAGAACCGCGCCGCCGCGCGTGCTGCGATCGAGGAGAAATACCTGGCGGCGCCGAACGTGATCGGGGTGATCATCGGGAGGTGACGGCTTGCTTGCCGTCATTCCGGGGCATCGCGCAGCGATGAACCCGGAATCTCGAGATTCCGGGTTCGATGCTGACGCATCGCCCCGGAATGACGTGAGTAACTACTCCAGCCCCGCCCGCTTCGCCGGCTTCTGCGTCTTCGGCACTGTCACATCAGGCAGTGGCTCGCGCACGATCTCGGCCGGGGCCGGCGCATCCGCCGACACCGTCTCCGCGCGCACCGGGGCCACCTTCATCTCGCCGAGGCGGGCGCGCACCTGCGCGGTGAGGCCGGGATAGGAGGCAACCGGGGTGAAGTCCGCAGCCTGGTCGTTGCCGACGCGGATGCCGGTATAGGCGACGAGGCCGTCGGAGGTTGCGATCACGTCGCCGGCCTTCAGCGAGGAGTCGAGTGCGAGATCGACCGGGGCAAGGCCGACCGGCTCGCGGCCGTTGCAGGTGCAATCCGAACGCAGCGCCTTGCGATAGGCGAACGCGTTCTCGCTGTCGGCGTAGCGCTCGCCGGTCTGGGAATAGGCGCCGTCGATGGAGGAGCCGAAATAGACCTTGGTTGCGGTGGCGGGACAGAATGCCTGACACATCTGCGCAGGTGAGACGAGGCCGCGCATCAGCGGAAAATATTTGCCGTCACAGCTGCGCACGCAGAAAGCCGGGCCGGAACCGCCGGCCGCGGCCGAGCGTGTCGGCGGCACATATTGCGGGGTTGCGGCATTCTGCTGGCCGGTGAATGGATCGGTGTAGGAGTTCGCCTGCTGCGGCACCTCACGCTGCGGCCGCTGCTGCTGCCTCCCGCCGAAGAGGAAGTCGAACAGGCCCTCGGCCGAAACCGGGGCCGGAGCCGCGAGCAGCGGAGCCGCAAGCATGGCGGCCACAAGCATCGCGCGACGCCGCCGGCGCGCATGGGACATGACTGTACGCAATGCCAACTCCACCCGACGCTACTGAACCGGCTGGGACCATCAGGTCTCAGCACATGATTCACCATAAGGCGCGATGGTAAATGAGCAGTTGCGCGGAGGCGGTTTCAAGACGAGGCGGTGGCCTCTTTAAGGCCGGGCACAGCTTTGGACGGATGGTTGCTTTCGGGGCACACGGAGGCATGACGGCGAAGCATGTTTCGCCGCGTCAAGCCTTCAAGAATTCCGAAGCCTTGTACAGCGCGCGGAACGGCAGGCCGGCTGCACCGAACGTATCGGTGGCGCCTTCCTCGCGGTCGACCATGGTCAGCACCAGCACCACTTCGGCGCCGGTCTCGCGTACCGATTCCACCGCCTTCATCGCCGAGCCGCCTGTCGTGGTGACATCCTCGACGATCACCACGCGCTTGCCGGCCAGCGTCTCGCCCTTGGGCAGGCCTTCGATCGCGAGCTTGGCGCCATGCTCCTTCGGCTTCTTGCGCACGAAGAAGGCTGCGATCGGATGGCCCTTGATCCAGGAGATCTGCGCCAGCGCGCCGGCGAGCGGCACTGCGCCCATCTCGAGCCCGCCGATGAAATCGAGCTCGTCGTCCTTCAGGGCCTCGTAAGTGAGCTCGGCGAGCAGCGTCGCGCCCTCGGGGTCGAGCATGGTCGGCTTGAGGTTGAAGTAGAAATCGCTCTTGCGGCCCGATGCGAGCGTCACCTCGCCACGGCCGAATGAGCGCCGGCGGATGATCTCGAACAGGCGGGCGCGGGAAGCGGATTTCGACACGGCGGTCCCTCGAACAGCGTTTTTGGAGGAGGCGGAATTTATCCGCGACGGCCGCGACATTCCAGTGGGGGCAGGCCCCGCAAGATCACCGTCAACAGGGCATCGCCCGCGGCGATCGGACAGCCACCATGCCCGACCGCTGGTTGAAAGACCGCGATGTCCTGGGCTAGTGGGATGCCAGCAATGCGGAAGGAACAGCCACATGACCATCGAGCTCCACACCTGGAATACGCCGAACGGCCGCAAGATCTCGGTCGCGCTGGAGGAAATGGGGCTGCCCTACAAGGTGATCCCGGTGAACATCGGCAAGGGCGAGCAGATGGCGCCGGAGTTCCTCAAGTTGTCGCCCAACAACAAGATTCCCGCGATCGTCGACCCCGAAGGGCCGGACGGCAAGCCCGTCAGCATCTTCGAGTCCGGCGCGATCCTGCTCTATCTCGGTGAAAAGACCGGCAAATTCCTACCGAAATCGCTTAGCGGCCGCATCCCGGTCTATGAATGGCTGATGTGGCAGATGGGCGGCTTCGGTCCGATGCCCGGCCAGGTGCACCATTTCATCGCACTCGAGAACGAGCAGGACCGCGCCTATGGCCTGAAGCGCTACATGGCCGAGACCCGCCGGCTCTACGCCGTGCTCGACCGCCGGCTGGCGGACCGCGACTTCGTTGCCGGCGACCTCTCGGTTGCCGATTTTGCTATTTTGGGCTGGGCCTGGCGCCACCCTCGCCACAAGGTTGATCTGGCGGACTTCCCCAACGTCAAGCGCTGGTACGACGCCCTGATGGCCCGGCCGGGAGTGAAGCGGGGGATGGAGGCGAAGCTGGATTGAGGCTTCGCCTTCTCCCTCTCCCCGTTCTTACGGGGAGAGGGCTAGGGTGAGGGGCCTCTCTCCGCTGATGAGATGGCCGTGAGACCTGTACCCCCTCACCCGGATCGCGCCGGACGATGCTTCGCATCGCCGGGGGCGATCCGACCTCTCCCCGCAAGCGGGGAGAGGTGAAAGGCGCCTCACACCTTCTTCGCCTCGACCGCCATCCGCACCGCAAGCCCGGCCAGCACGGTGCCCATCAGCCAGCGCTGCACCAGCATCCAGCTCGGCCGGCTCGCCAGGAACAGCGCGATTGAACCTGCGGCGAGCGCGATCATCGCATTGACGCTGACGCTGATCGCGATCTGGATCGCGCCCAGCACCACCGACTGCGTCAGCACGCTGCCCGCGGTGGGATCGATGAACTGCGGCAGCAGCGCCAGATACAGCATCGCGATCTTCGGGTTGAGCAGATTGGTGACGAATCCCATCGCGAACAATTTGCGCGGGCTGTCGATCGCGAGCTTCTTCACCTGGAACGGCGAGCGTCCGCCCGGCTTCACCGCCTGCCAGGCGAGCCACAGCAAATAACCGGCGCCGGCAAAGCGCAGCGCGTCATAGGCGAAGGGAATCGCGAGCAGCAGCGCCGTGATGCCGAACGCCGCGCACAGCATGTAGAACACGAAGCCCAATGCCACGCCGCCGAGCGAGACGATGCCCGCGGCCGGCCCCTGCGTGATCGAGCGCGAGATCAGATAGATCATGTTCGGCCCGGGCGTGAGCACGAGGCCAAGGCAGACGAGGGCGAAGCCGAGCAGGGCGGAAGTGTGAGGCATGGGTGAACCGGTGCGGGAGATGCAGAGGTTCTAGTATGCGAGGGGCGGCGGGGCCATCGCGCAATTGCTCGGAGGACAATTGAGTGTGGCGCCGCGAGCTCGGTGCGCTCCCTCGCCCCGTTCTTACGGGGGCGCGACGAGCTTCGCTCGCGCTGAGAGGGTTGGGGTGAGGGGCTCTCTCCACAGGGGCGGTCGTCGATAGACCTGTACCCCCTCACCCGGATCGCAAGAGCGATCCGACCTCTCCCCGCAAGCGGGGAGAGGTAAAGGAAGAGCTCAATGCGCCTCGTCCCAATTGTTCGCCGCGCGCGCGTCGACATGCAGTGGCACTGACAGCAGCACGGCCGGGAACGGCGCGTCCTGCATCACCTTCTGCACGACGGGGAGCGTCGCTTCGACCTCGGCGTCCGGCACCTCGAAGATCAACTCGTCATGCACCTGGAGCAGCATCTGTGCCGAGAGCTTCTTCTCGGCCAGTGCGTCCTCCACCCGCGTCATCGCGCGGCGGATGATGTCGGCGGCAGTGCCCTGCAGCCGCGCGTTGATTGCCGCGCGCTCGTTGAAGGCGCGCACCGAGGCGTTCGAGGCCTTGATGTCAGGGTAGTGGCACTTGCGGCCGAACAGCGTGGTGACGTAGCCGTGGCTCCGGCAGAAGTCGCGCGTCTCGTCCATATAGGCTCGGATGCCGGGGAAGCGTTCGAAATATTTCTTGATGTAGGCGGACGCCTCTTCGCGCGCGATGCCGAGCTGGTTGGCGAGGCCGAACGCGGAGATGCCGTAGATGATGCCGAAATTGATCGCCTTCGCGCGGCGGCGGATCTCGCTCGGCATGCCCTTGATCGGCACGCCGAACATTTCGGAGGCCGTCATCGCGTGAATGTCGAGCTCGTCGCGAAACGCCTGCTTCAGCACGGGGATGTCGGCGATCTCGGCGAGCAGCCTGAGCTCGATCTGCGAATAGTCGGCCGAGACCAGCTTGTGCCCGGGCGTGGCGATGAAGGCGCGGCGGATCTTGCGGCCGTCCTCGGTGCGCACCGGAATATTCTGCAGGTTAGGCTCGTTCGACGACAGCCGGCCCGTGGTGGTCGCGGCCAGCGCGTAGGTCGTGTGCACGCGATGCGTCTGCGAATTGACATAGGTCGGCAGCGCGTCGGTGTAGGTCGATTTCAGCTTGGAGACCTGCCGCCACTCCAGGATCTTCTTCGGGAAGTCGTGGCCTTGCTCGGCGAGATCATCCAGCACCTGTGCGGTGGTCGACCAAGCACCGGTCTTGGTCTTGGTGCCGCCTGATAGTCCCATCTTGCCGAACAGGATGTCGCCGATCTGTTTGGGGCTACCGACATTGACGGGCTCGCCCGCGATCTCCTGGATCTCGGCTTCGACCCGCGCGGCGGTCTGGGCGAAGTCGCCTGATAGCCGCGACAGCACCTGGCGGTCGATCGAGATGCCGCGCCGTTCCATCCGCGCGAGCACCGAGACCAGCGGCCGCTCCAGCGTCTCGTAGACCGTGGCCATGTGCTCGGCGACGAGGCGCGGCTTGAGCACGCGCCAGACCCGCAGGGCCAGGTCGGCGCCCTCTGCCGACAGCGGCGCGGCCTTGTCGATCGGCACCTGGTCGAAGGTGATCTTGCCCCTGCCGCTGCCGAGCAGCTCGCTCTCCTTCAGCATGGCGTGGCCGAACCAGCGCTCGGACAGCGATTCCAGCGCGTGCGAGCCGCGTCCAGCGTCGAGCACGTAGGAGATCAGGAGCGCATCGTCGATGTTGCGCAAGGTGACGCCATGCTGCGCCAGCATCACGGCGGTAAACTTGACGTCGAAGCCGATCTTGAGAATGCCCGATGATTCCAGCACCGGTCGCAGCGCTTGAATAGCGTCGTCATGCTTGACCTGATCGGGCGCGAGGCCCGCGTCGAACAGACCGCCGCCACCGCCCGACTGCTTGTGCGCGAGCGGAACGTAGCAGGCCTCGTTCGGCGCCAGCGCCAGCGCGATGCCGCAGAGGTCGGCCTGCATCGGATCGATCGAGTTTCCTCGAAGTTCGACCGCGACATGACCCGTGTCATGAATGCGCGCGATGAAGGCGTTGAGCTCCCTCAGCGACTTGATCGCCTGATATTTGGCTCGGTCAACCGGCAGCTTGCGCAGCGCCTCTTCGCGCGCCGCGGCGAGCGAGATCGGCGCGCCCTTCGGGCTCGCGGCCTTGTCCTCCTTGCCCGCTGATTTGCTGGGCTCGTTCGGCCGGGCCTGCGGTGTCGTGCCGGTGCCGGGTGTGGGCACGACGTCCGAGGGCGGCAGCGGCGAGAAGACGCTGGCGCCGCTGGTATAGCCGGGATCGGCGTCCACATTGGACGGATCGATCTGCGAATGTTCGGCGACGCGGCGCGTCAGCGTGGTGAACTCCATCGCCTTCAGGAACGCGATCAGCTTGCGCGCGTCCGGCTCGTGGACCGCGAGGTCGTCCAGCGGCACCTCCAGCTCGACCTTGTCGTCGAGCAGCACGAGCTGTCGCGAGACGCGCGCCTTCTCGGCATTCTCGAGCAGTGCCTCGCGACGCTTGGGCTGCTTGATCTCGGTGGCGCGGAACAGGAGCTGTTCGAGGTCGCCATATTCGGTGATCAGCTGCGCCGCGGTCTTGATGCCGATGCCGGGCACGCCGGGCACGTTGTCGGTGGAATCGCCGGCGAGCGCCTGCACTTCCACCACCTTCTCCGGCGGCACGCCGAATTTCTCGATCACCTCAGGGATGCCGATGCGGCGATCCTTCATGGTGTCGTACATCATGATCTTGTCGTTCACGAGCTGCATCAAATCCTTGTCGGAGGACACGATGGTCGTGGTGGCGCCGCGCGCGGAAGCCTGCCGCGCGTAGGTCGCAATGAGATCGTCGGCTTCGAAGCCCACCTGTTCCAGGCAGGGCAGGTCGAAGGCGCGCACCGCCTCGCGGATCAGCGCGAATTGCGGGATCAGATCATCCGGGGCCGGCGGCCGGTGCGCCTTGTACTCGGGATAGATCTTGTTGCGGAAGGTGATCTCCGACTTGTCGAAGATGATCGCCAGATGCGTTGGCCGGTCGTTCTCGGGCATGTCGCGCAGCAGCTTCCACAGCATGTTGCAGAAGCCGAGCACGGCATTGACCTGGAGGCCGTCGGATTTGCGGTTCAGCGGCGGCAGCGCGTGATAGGCGCGGAAGATGTAGGAGGAACCGTCGACCAGGAAGACGTGATCGCCCTTGCCGGCCGCCTTGGCCGCGACCGGTTTGGCAGCAGCTGTCGCAGCCGTGGGCTTGGCGTCGGCGGCCTTTGGCGCGGCCTTGGTGTCAGCTTTGGCGGTGGTCTTCGGGGATGTTTTGGGCATGGCCGCAATGTATGAATTTTTGCGGGGTTTGACAGCCTTGGGAGGGGGATTTTTGGCTTGCTGGCGCCGCTATCCCCACTGTCATTCCCCGCGAAAGCGGGGAATCCAGTACGCCGCGGCTTCTCGGCTTAATCACTGGCGTCTCGGCGTACTGGGTCGCCCGGTCAAGCCGGGCGACGACAGCGAGCTACTCCGCCGCCTGCAGCACCGGCCCCGCCTTCTTCGGCGCGATCCAGAATGCGTCCGGCCGCTCGAACAGGAAGCGCGCGTTCAGCCGCAGCACCAGCTGCCAGATCGCGAGCGAGCCGATCACGCCGGCGATGGTGACGATCAGCGACACCGTGCCGATATCAGCGATGATGCCGGTGCGGAGCAACAGGGTTCGTGTCGCCGCCATCGGCAGGAAGAAGGCGAGATAGATCACGATCGAATGCTCGCCGCAGAAGCGGAAGAAGTTCAGCCACTGCGCGCGCGCGAGAAGCGTGCCGGTCGTGATGATGGCGCATGCACCGGCGAAGCCGAGGACGAGCGACACGATCTTCCATTCGCTGGCGCCAGTCGCGACGAGGCCGGCATTGACCAGTGCCCAGGTCGCGAGCGCTGCGAGGGCCCACGCGGGATGATTGCGCGCGCGATCCGACAGCGCGAACACGTAGGGCGCGAACAGATAGCCCGAGTAGAAATAGACGAAGCGCCCGCAGAACTCGTCGATCGCGGTCCAGCCGGTCGAGATGTGCGCCGTCTCCAGCGCCGCGGCGATGAGCCAGATCGCGAGCGGCGGGATCTTGCGTGTCAGTTTTGTGACGACGAAGAAGACCGGCAGCAGATAGATGAACCAGAGCGTGCCGAACGGCTCGATGAAGGATTCGAGATACAGGAGGCCGACCTCGCGCCAGCTCGTCTCCGCGGCAAAAGCGGGCGCCTTGAAGCCGAACTGGATTGTCACCCAGACGACATAGAAATAGGCGAAATGCATCACCTTGCGGTCGAGATAGGTACGCCAGTCGCGGTCGATCACGAGCGGCAGGAACAGGCCCGAAATCAGGAAGAAATCCGGCATCCGGAACGGCTTTGCGAAGGCCACGGCGACATGCATGAAACCGGTCTCGCCGGCGGCGATCTCGACCCCCAGAACCGAATGCATCATCACGACCATGACGATGCAGATGCCCTTGGCATAGTCGACCCAGTCGACACGCGCGGCGGCAGGGGCCCTGGAAAGCCCGTGTGCTGCGATTATGCCTGGTGAGGTCATGGTGTCCCTTTTCGAGCCGTGTTCCGCCCGGCCCTGTATGGGCGTGGGGCAGTTTGGAGCCTTCCGGTTTCCGACTTCTTTACCGGTTCAATTCGCGTGCCGGTTTTTGCGCGCGGACTGTTCCTCCACTGCCGGAAAATGCTAAACCGCCCCGCATTGGGGTTTCGTTAACCAAGCCAAAACAGGGTTTTTCATGCGAATCGCGATGATCGGAACGGGCTATGTGGGACTGGTGTCCGGAGCCTGCTTTGCGGATTTCGGTCACGACGTCACCTGCGTCGACAAGGACGAGAAGAAGATCGCGGCCCTGCACCGCGGCGAGATCCCGATCTACGAGCCGGGTCTGGATGAGCTGGTTGCAACCAACGTCAAGGCCAAGCGGCTCGACTTCACCACCGACCTGTCCAAGCCGGTCGCCGATGCCGACGCCGTGTTCATCGCGGTCGGCACGCCCTCGCGCCGCGGCGACGGTCACGCCGATCTGTCCTATGTCTACGCCGCCGCGAAGGAGATCGCGCAGTCGCTGACCGGCTTCACCGTGGTGGTGACCAAGTCGACCGTGCCGGTCGGCACCGGCGACGAGGTCGAGCGCATCATCCGCGAGACCAACCCGAAGGCGGACGTCGTCGTTGCCTCCAACCCCGAATTCCTGCGCGAGGGTGCGGCGATCCGCGACTTCAAGTTTCCCGACCGCGTCGTCGTCGGCACCTCCGACGAGCGTGGCCGCAAGGTGATGGGCGACATTTATCGCCCGCTGTCGCTGAACCAGGCGCCGCTGATGTTCACCGCGCGCCGTACCGCGGAGATGATCAAATACGCCGCGAACGCGTTCCTCGCGACCAAGATCACCTTCATCAACGAGATCGCCGATCTCTCCGAAAAGGTCGGTGCCAACGTGCAGGAGGTCGCGCGCGGCATTGGCCTCGACAACCGCATCGGCACCAAGTTCCTGCATGCCGGCCCCGGCTTCGGCGGCTCGTGCTTCCCGAAGGACACCAAGGCGCTGATCAAGATCGCGCAGGACTATGACGTGTCCTTGCGCATCGTCGAATCCGTGCTTGCCGTCAACGAGAACCGCAAGCGCGCGATGGCGCGGAAAGTGAGCCAGGCGCTCGGCGGCTCCTTGCGCGGCAAGACCATCGCGGTGCTCGGCCTCACCTTCAAGCCCGACACCGACGACATGCGCGACGCGCCGTCGATCCCGCTCGTGACCGGACTGATCGACATGGGTGCGAAGGTCAAAGCCTTCGATCCCGTCGGTATGGAGCAGGCCAAGGGCGAGCTGCCCAACATCACCTATTGCGAGGACGCGTATTCCTGCGCGCAAGGCGCCGACGCGCTGGTCGTCGTCACCGAATGGGTGCAGTTCCGCGGACTCGATCTCGACCGGCTGAAGAGCGTGATGGCGCAGCCCATCGTCGTCGACCTCCGCAACATCTACAGCCCCGAAGACATGCGCGCTGCCGGCTTCACCTATGAGAGCGTCGGCCGCCCGCCGGCGCAGGGCTGATCGTTACACATTGTTGTCATACCCCGCGAAGGCGGGGTATCCAGTACGCTGGGATCTTCGGAATGGCCGGGATCTGACATGACTGGATCGTCCGTCCGGCGCGCGATTGCGTGCGAGACGGACGATGACGGACCGAGACCTTGCCCCGCAGTTTCGACACGCCCCTCCCGATCGATGCCGTGCTCGACGATTTGTCGCGCACGCTGGATCAGCACAACGCGGCCGTGCTGGTGGCCCCGCCCGGCGCGGGCAAGACCACGCGCGTGCCGCTGGCGCTGCTCGATGCGCCCTGGACGAAGGGCAAGAAAATCATCGTGCTGGAGCCGCGGCGCATCGCGGCGCGGGCCAGCGCCGACCGCATGGCCAAATCGCTTCGAGAGCGCGCCGGGGAGACCGTCGGCTATCGCGTCCGCTTCGGCTCAAAAATCTCGCGCGCGACGCGTATCGAGGTGGTGACCGAGGGCATTTTTACCCGCCAGATCCTCGACGATCCTGAACTATCAGGCGTTGCCGCCATCCTGTTCGACGAATTCCACGAGCGTTCGCTCGACGCCGACATGGGCCTCGCGCTGGCGCGCGATGCGCAAACGGGCCTGCGCGAAGACCTGCGTATCCTCGTGATGTCGGCCACGCTCGACGGCGCGCGCGTCGCAAAACTGCTCGGCGATGCCCCCGTCGTCGAGAGCGAGGGGCGCGCCTTTCCGGTCGAGACCCGCTATCTCGGCCGCAAGGCGGATGCGCCGATCGAGCGACAGATGGCCGATGCCATTGCGTCTGCGCTCCGCGCCGACAGCGGCTCGGTGCTGGCATTCCTGCCGGGCGCGGCCGAGATCCGCCGCACCCAGAATTTCCTTGGCGAGCGCGTGCAGGACGCCAGCATCGAGATCGTGCCGCTGTTCGGCGCGCTCGACGCCGCCGTGCAGGACCGCGCCATCGCGCCGGCGCCGAAGGGAACGCGAAAAGTGGTGCTGGCGACCTCGATCGCGGAGACCTCGCTCACCATCGAGGGTGTGCGCATCGTCGTTGATTCCGGTCTTGCCCGCGTGCCGCGCTATGAACCCGACATCGGCCTGACGCGGCTCGAGACCGTGCGCGCTGCGCGCGCAGCGGTCGACCAGCGCCGCGGCCGCGCCGGCCGCACCGAGCCCGGCGTCTGCTACCGGCTCTGGGACGAGCCGCAGACGGCCTCGCTCGCGCCGTACACCCAGCCGGAAATCCTCAGCGCCGACCTGTCCTCGCTGGTGCTCGATCTCGCGCAATGGGGCGTCACTGATCCCGCCGCGCTGTCGTTCCTCGATCCGCCGCCGCAGCCGGCCTGGAAGGAAGCAAAAAGCCTGCTGTCCGAGCTCAACGCGCTCGACGCAGAAGGCCGCATCACCGCGGAGGGCAAGAGCCTGCGCGCGCTGGCGCTGCCGCCGCGGCTGGCGCGCATGATCGTGGATTCGCATCGCGTCGGCGAGGGCGAAGCCGCCGCCGAGATCGCGGCCATCATCACCGAGCGCGGGCTCGGGGGCGACAGCGTTGACCTCGAGCACCGGCGCGACCAGTTTCGCCGCGACCGCTCGCCGCGCGCCGCGAGCGCACGCGATCTGGCGCGACGCTGGGCCTCGCAGGTGGCAGCGTCCGAGAAGGCGGTCCAGCAGGACGATCTCTCCACCGGCCTGATGCTGGCCTACGCCTTCCCGGATCGCGTCGCGCGCAATCGCGGCAATGGCACTTTCGTGCTCGCCAACGGCCGCGGTGCCGCCGTGGAGCAGACCTCCCCGCTCGCCCGCGCGCCCTATATCGCGATCGGCGAGATGACGGGAACGGCGGCGAGCGGCCGCATCCTGCTCGCGGCGCAAATCACGCAGGACGAGATCGAGCTTCACTTCGCCGAGCATATCGAGAGTGTCGACGAGATTTCCTTCGATCGTGGCGCGATGGCGTTGCGTGCACGGCGCAAGCGCGCGCTGCATGCGATCACGCTGTCCGAGGCAACGCTCGCCGTGTCGCCCTCGGAGGACACTGCGCGCATCTTCGCCGATGGGCTGATCGCGGCCGGCCTCGACCGGTTGCCCTGGTCGAAAGCCGCAAAACAGTGGCGCGACCGCGTCACGTTCCTGCGCAAGGCCGAGGGCGACAGCTGGCCGGATCTGTCCGACAACGGATTGATCTTGCGGCGCGACGACTGGCTGGTGCCGGCGCTCTACGACAAGATCGCGCTCAAGGACATTTCCCCCGGCGATCTCTCCGATGCGCTGATGGCGCTGCTGCCCTGGGAGATGCGTGCCCGGCTCGACCGCGAGGCGCCGACCCATTTCGAGGCGCCGACGGGCAGCGTGCTCGCGATCGACTATGAGGCCGAGCAGGGGCCGACCATTGCGGTGCGGCTGCAGGAATTGTTCGGCCTCAACACCCATCCGTCCATCGCGGCCGGCAAGGTGCCCCTGGTGCTGGAATTGCTGTCGCCGGCACAGCGCCCTGTGCAGGTGACGCGCGATCTCCCCGGCTTCTGGCGCGGCAGCTACGCCGCCGTGCGCTCCGACCTGCGCGGCCGTTATCCGCGTCATCCCTGGCCGGACGATCCCGCGAGCGCGCTGCCGACCCGGCGGGCGAAGCCGCGCGGGACGTGAGATGTGTTCTCCCTCGCCCCGCTCTTGCGGGGAGAGGGTTGGGGTGAGGGGCTCTCTCCTCGAACTGACCTCTATCGGTAGATCTGTACCCCCTCACCCGGATCGCAAGTGCGATCCGACCTCTCCCCGCAGGCGGGGAGAGGTTCAAGTCGCCGCATTAACCATCCGCTCATCCTTTTCGTCAAAATAGCGGCGCTCCGGCCGCGGCGTCGCTCGCGGCCCGGCGTGTTGCGTGGTGAAATCGGGCTTTCCGGCCCGGAAGCGGTGTGATGCGTAACATTATGATCTTCGCGGCCATCATGATCGGCCTCGGCACCTTCATGGCGCAGATGGCGGACAGGGTGAGCTCCGCCTCCGCCACGTCAGTGCCGCGCACGACGGTTGCTGTCGCCGCCGCAGCTCCGGCCGGAGGCCGCAGCCTCGCCATTCCCCGCGATAGTCGCGGGCACTTCCAGACCGAAGGCCGCATTGACGGCCAGCGCATCGGCTTCATGGTCGATACCGGCGCCTCCGTCGTCGCGCTGAACGAGACCTCGGCTGCCCGCTTCGGCCTGCGTCCCTCGCGCGGCGAGTACAACGCCGCCGTCTCCACCGCCAACGGCACCATCAAGGCCGCGCGCACCCGCATCGCCATGCTCGATGTCGGCGGCCTCATCGTGCGCGACGTCGATGCCATGGTGCTGCCGGACGAGGCCTTGTCGGAGAACCTGCTCGGCCTGTCCTTCCTGTCCCGCCTGAAGCGCTTCGAATACGCCAACGGGCAGATGGTGCTGGAGCAGTAGGTCCGCGCTAATTGGCCCAGTGGGGCCTCCCTTAAGGGCGGACGGGGTGCTATATTCCGTCCATGACCGGCCCCGACGCGATTGCCATCCTGCGACAATCCGAGCCCGCGCTGCGCGAGCGAGGCGTTTTGCATGCCGCGTTGTTCGGTTCGGTCGCGAGGGGTGAAAATCACACCGGCAGCGACGTTGATATCATGGTCGAGATCGATCCGGAGGCGCGGATCACGGTCTTCGACTACGTTGAGCTCAAAGAATATATCGCCAACCTTTTTGACGGGCCGGTTGATGTCGTCAATCGCGACGGTCTGAAATCATACGTCGCGCCTGCCGCGACGGCCGATGCTGTCTATGCCTTCTGATCGCATCGGCGGGGTCCTGCGGGACATCTTACATCACATCGATTTTGCGACTGGATTTGCCGCAGGTCTCGATCGCGAGGCATTCGCGGCGGACTTGCGGGCGGTCTATGCTGTTACGCGGTGTCTGGAGATCATTTCAGAGGCGTCTCGGCGTCTGCCAGAGGAACTGAAGGCGAGGCACCCAGCGATCGCATGGAGGCAGATGGCGGCGGCGGGCAATGTCTATCGCCACAACTATGAGGACGTTGCAGCCCGTCTTGTGTGGGAAACCGTTCAACAGGCCCTGCCGCCTCTCAGGGCAGTCGTCGAAGATGAGATGGCGCGTCCATAGCCGATCTGGCCAGAAATCAAGGACTCTGCTGGCGCACCATCCCCGTTACCAAACTGCCGCAATTATCGGCCATAAGCCTTCATTCCCGCCTTCCGCTGCGGCCCGGCATTCGCTAAGGCTGCATCAATTCCTGCCCTTTTCACGAGACCGTCTCAATGTTTCCCAAGCCGAAACCCGTCTTGCTGCCCAACACCTACGCCTTCGAATCCGAGCCGATGGTGAAGCCCACCGGCTTTCGCGAATACGACGCGCGCTGGTTGTTCCAGAAGGAAATCAACCTGATGGGTGTGCAGGCGCTCGGCATGGGCCTGGGCGCGTTGATCGCCGAGCTCGGCGTCAAGCAGGAGATCGTCACGGGTCATGATTTCCGCGGCTATTCGGCCTCGATCAAATACGCGCTGATCTCCGGCCTGATGGCGGCGGGCTGCAAGGTGCATGACATCGGCCTCGCGGTGACGCCGATGGCCTATTTCGCGCAGTTCGATCTCGACGTGCCCTGCGTCGCCATGGTCACGGCCTCGCACAACGACAATGGCTGGACCGGCGTGAAGATGGGCGCTAACCGCCCGCTCACCTTCGGCCCGGACGAGATGACGCGGCTGAAGGAGATCGTCCTCAACGCCGAGTTCAAGAACAAGGCCGGTGGCGCTTACCAGTTCCACGAGAATTATCCGGCGCGCTACATCGCCGATCTCACCAATCGTCCGAAGCTGACGCGCAAGCTCAAGGTCGTCGCGGCCTGCGGCAACGGCACCGCCGGCGCGTTCGCGCCGCAGGTGCTGGAAGCGATCGGCTGCGAGGTGATCCCGCTCGACACCGAGCTCGATCACACCTTCCCGAAATACAATCCGAATCCTGAAGACATGGAGATGCTGCACGCGATCCGCGACGCGGTGCTGCATCACAAGGCCGATGTCGGCCTCGGCTTCGATGGCGACGGCGACCGCTGCGGCGTCGTCGACAATACCGGCGAGGAAATCTTCGCCGACAAGGTCGGCGTGATGCTGGCGCGCGACATGTCGGCGATCCACAAGGACGCGCAGTTCATCGTCGACGTGAAGTCGACCGGCCTCTTCATCACCGATCCCGTGCTGCAGAAGCAGGGGGCGAAGACCGCCTATTGGAAGACCGGCCATTCCTACATGAAGCGCCGCACCAACGAGACGGGCGCGCTCGCGGGCTTCGAGAAGTCCGGGCACTTCTTCTTCAACAAGCCCTATGGCCGCGGCTATGACGACGGTCTGGTGTCGGCGATCGCGATCTGCGACATGCTCGACCGCGCGCCCGGCAAGTCGATGGCCGATTTGAAGAACGCGCTGCCAAAAACCTGGTCGTCGCCGACCATGTCGCCGCATTGCGCCGACGAGGTCAAATACGGCGTCATCGACAAGGTGGTGAAGCATTTCGAAGGTCTTCAGGCGAAAGACGCGAAGATCGGCGGCCAGTCGATCCGCGATCTCGTCACCGTCAACGGCGTCCGCGTCACGGTCGAGGACGGCAGCTGGGGCCTGGTGCGCGCCTCTTCCAACAAGCCCGAGCTCGTCGTCGTGGTCGAGAGCCCGGTCTCCGAGCAGCGCATGCACGACATGTTCGAGATGGTGAACCGCGTGCTGCGCACGCATCCTGAGGTCGGCGAGTACAATCAGACGATTTGAGGGCGGGGCGTGTAACCGAGTCGCTTCGTCTTATACAGCTGTCATGCCCCGCGAAGGCGGGGCATCCAGTATTCCAGAGACAGCGAGGCTTGAGCCGAGAAGCCGCGGCGTACTGGATCGTCCGCCTTCGCGGACGATGACAGTTAACCCGCCACCACGGCCGGGATCGGCAGCGCGGTGACCGACTTGATCTTCTCCATCGCGAAGCGCGAGGTGACGTTCTTCAGCGGCACCGCGCTGATCAGCTTCTTGTAGAAGATGTCGTAGGCCTGCATGTCCGCGACCACGACGCGCAGCATGTAATCGACGTCGCCGGCCATGCGATAAAACTCCATCACCTCCGGCATGGCGCTGACCGCCTCGGCGAACCGCTTCAGCCAGGCGTCGGAGTGATCCGCGCTCTCGACCGACACGAACACGGAGATGCCGAGCCCGATCTTGTTCTGGTCGACCAGGGCGACCCGCTTCAGGATCACGCCATCGGCCTCCAGGCGCTGGATGCGCTTCCAGCACGGGGTCGAGGACAACCCGACGCGGTCGCCGATTTCGGCGACGGACAGGGAGGCATCTTCCTGGAGTACCATCAAAATCTTGCGGTCGATGGCGTCGAGGCGGCGGCTGGTCTCGGGGATCTGGACGGCGACATCAGTCATTTTGAAGAACTTTGTTCCATTTCAGGGGCCAATTTCCCTGATATAGAGAAAATCTTTCCACAGCAAGCCTATAATCTCGGCGTTTCAGTGGAATCGCTCTAGGGTTGGCTGCGTAAAAACTCTTCAACTTCAATGCGTTGCCGGGCAGCCGGGCCGCCGCCGTGGCGGGTGCATTTCAGCGCTGCGGCGGCCGCGGCGAATCGCAGCGCCTGCCGTAGTCCCTTACCCTCGGCGAGGCGGAGCGCGAATGCGCCATGGAAGACGTCGCCGGCACCAAGCGTATCGACGGCCTGGACCGGGAAGGCCGGGGTCTCCTCAAGCGCGCCCGCCTTGTTGAGCCAGATCGTGCCATGCGGGCCGCGGGTGGCGGCAAGGAAGGCCGGCGTCAGGGCGGAGAGGCGCTTCAAGGCCTCGCCGTCGCCGGCGATGCCGGCCGTCTCCTGCGCCTGTTCGCTGGCGAACAGCAGATGCGAGGCGGCGGTGAGCAGGCCGTCCTGCAACGACATCGCGCGATCGACGCCAACGACGACGGGGATGCCGCGCCGGCGCGCCTCGGTGCAGAGATCGATGCAGAAGGTGCCGCAGCGACTCTCGATCAGAACCGCCTGACAATCGGCCAGCAGCTCGTCAGCGTCGGGCAGTTTTACGGTCCACAGCCCGGGATCGCGATAGATCGTGAGTGTCCGCTCGCCGGAGGGCTCGATCATGATCGCGGAGACCGGAGTGGTCAGGCCCGGCATGCGCACGATATGCGTGGTGTCGATGCCCTCCTGCGTCATCTGCGCGAGAATGAAATCGCTCGACGTCTCCCGCGCATCGCCCATCGGCCCCGCGAACGAAACGCGGCCGCCAAGCCGTGCCATTGCGATTGCGGCATTGAGCGCGTTGCCGCCGCAGATCTCCGCGAGATGTGTGGCGTTGGCCTTGCTGCCGCGCGCGGGCACGGCCTCGACGCGAAAGGTGAGATCGCGCACGGGAATGCCGATGCAGAGGATGCGCGGCGCGGTCGCAGGTAGCGCCATCGGCGGTCAGCTCTTGTCGTGCACCCAGCGACCGAGCAGGTGATGGGCGATCGCGAAGGGATGCGGGCCGGCGAGCCCGTCCGGATGCGTCCGCGTCAGCATCTTCGCCGCCTCCTCGCGCGTGAACCAGCGTGCGTCCTCGAGCTCGGAATGATCGACGACGATGTCCTCGCTCACGGCCCGCGCGCTGCAGCCGATCATCAGCGACGACGGATAGGGCCAGGGCTGGGTCATGTAATACTGCACGTCGGTGCAACGGATGCCGGACTCTTCCAGGATCTCGCGGCGCACGGCGTCCTCGATCGTCTCGGCGGCTTCGACGAAGCCGGCGAGGCCACGAAAACATGCCCGGCGGAAACTGCTTCTGGCGGCCGAGCAGGCACTTGTCGCCGGAGGCGACGTGCATGATCACGACCGGATCGGTACGCGGAAAATGCTCGGCCTTGCAAGCAGGGCATTCGCGCTTCCAGCCGCCTTCCTTCATCGCGCTGCGCGCGCCGCAATTGGCGCAATAGCCGTGGCGCTGGTGCCAGCCGACCATCGACTTCGCCATTGCGATCGCTGACAGCTCGACGGGCGGGATCGCGCCCTGCATCGCCATGCCGCGCAGCTCGGTGACGGTGTAGTCCTCGCGGCCGATCAGCTTCTCGGCGGCGGCCTGCGACATGCCCATGCCGAACATTGCCGCGCCATCGCGCAGGCCCAGGAAGATCGTGCCGGGATTGGCGCCGCATTTCAGCGCCTCGTCGATTCCTAGCAGCGCGCGCACCTTGTCGCCTTCGCGCTTCACCAGCAGCGAATCGCGATAGACGACATAGGCGCGCGACGATGGCTTTTGCTCCAGCGCGAACAGCTTCTCGTCGTCGCGGCGCAGATGCGCGGCGCGCTCGAGGACGTTGGTGACGAAGGCCGGCTGCCCCAGCGGAAATGCGTCGAATGCTGACATTGCTGTTCTTTCAACCCAACCAGATTTTTCGGCGAAGCGCGCTGATGAAATTCTGAACCTCTGCCGCATCGTGTGCCAGAGGCGGCATCACGCCCCAGACTGGCCGCGGCCAGGCCGCGTCACTGGTCCGCCGCGCGATGATGTGGACGTGCAGCTGCGGCACGAGATTGCCGAGTGCGGCGACATTGAGCTTGTCGCATTTGGTGATCTCCTTCAGCGCGCGCGAAACGCGGGAGATCTCGGTCATGAGCTGCGCCTGCTGCACCTCGTCGAGATCGATGATCTCGACCGCATCCACCCGCCGCGGCACCAGCAGCAGCCAGGGATAATGCGCGTCCTTGATGACCAGCACCTTCGACAGCGGCAGATCGCCGATGTCGATGGTGTCCTCTTTCAGGCGGGAGTGCAGCGACCAGGCGGGTTCGGACATATGCGTTTCCGGATGGCCCGATGGGGAACGGGCTTGTTTGATGCGACCATACGACAGCGATTCCGATAGGGGAAGGATGGCAACTGCATACACGCTCGTCGTCCCGGACAAGCGCGCCCAAGGCGCGCGCTGATCCGGGACCCATAACCACAGGGAGTGGTTATTACGCGAACCGGCAACTCCGAATCTTCGCCAAACTCGATCCGGTGGTTATGGGTCCCGGGTCTGCGCTGTCGCTTGCCCGGGACGACGACCGAGTTTGTGGTGGTGCGCGCGGCTGCCTTACGCTTCCGCCAGCACCCGCGCATTAGCGCGGACCGAGGCTTCGCTGACGCGGATGCCGAGGCCGGGGCCGTCCGGCACCACGACATGGCCCGCGCGGTTGGCGACGCGCTCTTCCAGCACGTCCTCGGTCAGCACGTGATGCGGCATGTAGAATTCGCAGCCGAGCGAGATGCCTGATGTCGCCGCGATCAGCTGGGTGCCGGCGGCAAGGCCAATGCCGCCTTCCCACAGCGTGCCGCCATAGCCGGGCAGGCCGGCGATGTCGGCGATCGCCATGATCGCCTGCGCCTCGAACAGGCCGCCCGCCTTCATCAGCTTGATCGAGACGGCGTCCGCCGCCTCGCGGCGCACCACCTCCATCATGTCGCGACGGTCGAAGCAGCTCTCGTCGGCGAGCAGGGGCGTCTCCAGCGCCGCGGTGAGCTGCGCCATCACGTCGAGAAATTTGCGCGGCACCGGCTGCTCGATGAAGGTCGGCGCGAACTGCTCGACATCGCGCAGGATTTTTATGGCGCCGAACGGCGCCAGCGCCTGGTTGTAGTCGACGCGCAGATCGACCTTGTCGCCGAACTCTTTGCGGATCGCTTCGAGATGGTCGAGGTCCTCCCGATGCGGCTTTACGCCGGTCTTGACCTTGTAGATGACATTCCCTTCGGGAACCATCTTGCGCATGCGCTCGAGGTCGGCGGCAAAGTCAGGATCTGCGATCGAGAAGGAGAGGGGGATGGTGTCGCGCACGCGGCCACCGAGGAGGTCGGCAACCGACAGGCCCGACGATTTGCCGACGATGTCGAGCAGCGCCATCTCGATTCCGACTTTTGCTTCGGCGTGGCCGACCAGCGCGCGGTCAAGCTCGGCCATCAGCGCGCGGATGCGGCGCACCGATTTGCCGAGCACGATGGGGCGCAGATAGATGTCGAGCGCCGAGAACGCCGCTTCCGGCGTGCCGGTAAACACCTCCCACGGCGCGGCCTCGCCCCAGCCGACCACGCCGTCGCTCGACGTCAGCTCGATCAGCACGCGCTTCACGGTGCCCTTGACGTTGCCGACGCCCTGCAGGCGCGCCATCTTGATCGGGCTTTCGATCAGGAACAGCCTGATGCGTTCGACGGTTGCTTCGGTCATGTCAGGCCTCCATTGACGTGCCAGACCTGGCCGGTGACGTAGGACGCCTTCGGTGATGCCAGGAAGGCGATGATTTCGGCGACTTCCTCCGGCCGCCCGCGGCGGCGCATCGGGATCAGTGCTTCGGTTGCGGCGATCTGCTCGGGCGACAATCGGCTCTCGCTCGGCTTGTCCTTGACGATCAGGCCGGGTGACACCGCGTTGACGGTGACGCCGTCTTTCGCAAGCTCCATCGCGGTGAGCCGCACCAGCGCTTCCAGCGCGGAGCGGCTCGCGGCGGTCGCCGCGAAGGGCGCGAATTCGGGCCGGATCGCGTGCGCGACGAAGGACGACACCGCGACGATCCGCGCATCTCGCCCAGCACGCAGTAGCGGCAGCGCGGCGTCAACGAGCCGCGTGAAGGCCAGCGCCGATTCGTCCATGGCCTTGCGGAACTCCTCCGCGGGCGTGCCGATCGCGCTGCCGCGGCGGGCATGGCCACCGACGAGAACCAGTCCATCGAGCCGGCCGAAGGCCGTTTGGGTCGCTGCGATGGCATCGGTGGCCGCTGTTTCCTCGGCGAAATCGCCGAGGCACTTTGCGACAGCCGCGCCCTTTGCTTCGGCTTCCGCGGCAGTGGCGTCGAGACCTTCGGCGTTGGAGCGCGTGTGCAGCAGCAGGGCGGTGCCGGGCGCCGCGAGCAGTCTTGCGGTGGCGCGGCCGATGCCGCTAGCGGCGCCGGTGACGAGATAGACGCGATCGATACTAGGCATCACGGTGTTGCGTTGGCCGGCGGCAATGCGCCGGTGCGGTGGAAATGGCTGAGGAAGGCGCGCGTCGCGGCTTGCTGCGGATTGTCGATCACCTGCCGCGCCGGGCCTTCCTCGACGACGACACCGTCGCGCATGAAGATCAGGCGGTCGGCCACCTCGCGGGCAAACGCGATCTCGTGGGTCACGATCACCATCGTCATGCCCTCGGACGCCAGCCGCTGCATCACGTTCAGCACCTCGCCGACGAGCTCGGGATCGAGCGCCGAGGTGGCCTCGTCGAACAGCATCACGTCAGGCTCCATCGCAAGTGCCCGCGCGATCGCGACGCGCTGCTTCTGCCCGCCGGAGAGCGTCGCCGGATATTGGTCAGCCTTCTCCGCGAGACCCACCTTGGCAAGCTGCGCACGTGCGAGCTTTTCCGCATCGGCCTTGGCCATGCGCCGCACCGTGACCGGGCCCTCCATCACGTTCTGGAGCGTGGTCATGTGCGGGAACAGATTAAAATGCTGGAACACCATGCCGGTGGTGGCGCGGAACTTTGCGAGAGACTTCACATCGGGGAGCTTCGCACCTTCACCGAATGCAAAGCGGGTGTCGCCGACGCGGACGCTGCCGCCGTCGGGCACGACCAAGAGATTGATGCAGCGGAGCAGCGTCGACTTGCCGGAGCCGGATGGCCCGATCAGCGCGACGACGCCGCCCTTGGCGACGTCGAGATTGATGTTCTTCAGGACCTCGTTGCTGCCAAAGCTCTTGCGCAAGGCCCGGATTTCGATCTTCGTTGTGTCGCTCATTCGCTGACCGCCAGTCGCTTCTCGCCGCGCCGGACGATAATGGTGAGCGGGATCAGGATCGCCGCATAGGCAACCGCAACCGCGGTGTAGGTTTCCAGCGGCCGGTAGCTGTCATGGGCGGCAACCTGGCTCTGATAGACCAAATCAGGCACCGCCAGCACCGAGACCAGCGAGGTGTTCTTGAACTGGATGATCGACTGGTTCATCAGTGCCGGGATCATGCGCTTGATCGCCTGCGGCAGCACGATGCGCCGCATGGCCTGGCTCGGCGTCATGCCGAGCGCGGCGCCGGCCTCCGACTGGCCGCTGTCGATCGAGACGATGCCGCCGCGGATGATCTCCGAATAGAACGAGCCGCCATAGAGCGACAGCGCCAGCGCTGAAGCGGTGATCGGCGTCATCTCGACGCCGGCCAGGATCGGCAGCGCGTAATAGAACCAGATCAGCTGCACCAGGATCGGCGTGCAGCGAAACGCCTCGATGAAGGCCAGCGCAGTCAGCCGCAGCGCCCTGAAGCGCGACAGGCTGCCGAATGCGCCGAGCAGGCCGAACAGCAACCCGCAGACGACGATGACCACGGTGAAGCCGACGGTGACGCCCAGGCCGTTGAGAAAGAGCCAGCGATAGCTCCAGAGGATGCCGAAGTCCCACTGATACATATTTCTTTCGGACCTCAGTCGCAAAATGGCTTGGAAAGTTCGAGCTGCGGGCGCGCTGCACCTCTCCCGCTTGCGGGAGAGGTCGGCGCGAAGCGCCGGGTGAGGGTTCTCTCCTCTTGGGGAGTCTCCCTAGCGGAGACACCCTCTCCCCGACCCTCTCCCGCAAGCGGGAGAGGGAGAGGAACGGACCGCGCTTGCCCCAAACGCATCACTTACAGCGACACGCCCGGCGGAATGTCGGCCTCGGTCACGCCCACGAGCTCCATGTTCGTGATGATCGCGTTGCGGATGAAGCCGAGGCCCTTGTTGAAGTCGATCCAGGTGTTGACGTAGTCGCGCCAGGTCTTGTCGGTCTCGCGGCGGAAGCCGGCATTCGATGTCGTCGCGAAGATCGGCGTCGGCAGCACGAACTGGCCGAGCGAGGGGTTCTTCTTCAGCACGGTGAGCGACAGCATGGTGATCAGGCACTGCGCGTCGACGCGGCCGGTCTGCAGCGCGGCGGTGGCATCATCGGCGGTCTTGAGCCGGGTGATCTGCGCCTTCGGCGTCAGGCGGCTGACGACCTGGTCGTGCGAGGAGCCCTGGTCGACCGCGATCTTGACATCGGGCGAGTTCAGCTCGGCCCAGCTCTTCGGCTTGAAGTCCTTCTTGCAGAGGATGCCGAAGGCGTTGTTGAAGACCGGTACCGAGAAGTCGATCACCAGCGCGCGCTTCGGGGTCGGGTTGAGACCGAAGAAGATGTCGATCTTGTTGGATTGCAGGTCGAGCACCGAATTGCCCCAGGTGGTCTCGGTGATCTCGAGCTCGGCCTCCATGTCGTCGGCGAGGCCTTTCGCAATGTCGATGTAGAAGCCCTTCCACTGGCCGGTGGCGAGGTCCTTCATGTAGTACGGTGCGCCGCCGCCGACCGCGCCGATCCGCATCTTCTTGGTCCGGCGGATGCGGGCGAAGGTCGATTCGTTCGGATCGGCGGTCTGGGCCACCGCCGGCGCAGCCAGCGCGGCCGCCGTCACGGCGCCAAGTCCGACAATCGATGCAACATCACGACGTGTAACCATTGGGATCAATCGCTTTTCTGGTTGGGTGGAGTTCCGGCAGCGTTCTTAGCAAGGTGATCCCGGCAGCGAAAGCACAGCCTATCGGCTGGGCAGGTCCGGAATTGCCCGGATGCTGGGCAAGATCAAGCGGTTCAAGCCGATACCCGCTTGCTTTCCGCGCCCTTTGGCCCCAAATAGGGACCGGGAGATTGGCGGTGGACGAGCCACTCGCCAACCGGGTCAGGTCCGGAAGGAAGCAGCCCTAACGAGGTCCGGATCGGGTCGCTCGTCAGTCTCCTACCTGTTTTTCCGAGCGAATTGCGCCGGCGGGCCTTCCCGCCAGCGCGCTCCTTTCCGCAAAAGCCAGCCGAGAGAGATTTCATTGCGGATCGACCGATGACCGATGCTGGCGCCCCTCCCAATCCTGACAGCGCCGGACCGGCCGGCAACGCGCCCTACCGGGTGCTGGCGCGCAAATACCGCCCCTCCAGCTTTGACGATTTGATCGGCCAGGAGGCCGTGGTCCGCACCGTCTCCAATGCGTTCGAGACCGGGCGCATTCCGCAGGCCTGGATCCTCACCGGCGTCCGCGGTGTCGGCAAGACCACCACTGCGCGCATCCTGGCCCGGGCGCTCAACTACGAGATGCCGGACGGTTCGGTGCAGGGGCCGACCATCCACATGCCGACCCTCGGCGTGCACTGCCAGGCGATCATGGAAAGCCGGCATATGGACGTGCTGGAGATGGACGCGGCCTCGCACACCGGCGTCGACGACGTCCGCCAGATCAATGACAGCGTACGCTATGCGCCGGCCAGCGCCCGCTACAAGGTCTACATCATCGACGAAGTCCACATGCTGTCGACGGCGGCGTTCAATGCCTTCCTGAAGACGCTGGAGGAGCCGCCGGAGCACGCCAAGTTCGTGTTCGCGACGACGGAGATCCGCAAGGTTCCCGTCACGGTGCTGTCGCGCTGCCAGCGCTTTGATCTCCGCCGCGTCGAGGCCGACGTGCTGATGAAGCACCTTGCTAACATCGCCGCGAAGGAAAGCGTCGAGATCGAGGCGGAGGCGCTCGGCATTATCGCGCGCGCTGCCGAAGGCTCCGTGCGCGACTCTCTGTCGCTGCTCGACCAGGCGATCGCGCATGCGGCGGGGCAGGTGAAGGCGGACGCCGTCAGGCAGATGCTGGGCCTTGCCGACCGCACCCGCGTGATCGACCTCTTCGACTCGCTGGCGCGCGGCGATATCGCCGCCGCGTTCAAGGAGTTCCGCGATCAATACGACGTCGGTGCCGATCCGATCGTCGTGCTCTCGGACCTTGCCGAATTCGTCAATTTCGTCACCCGCGTGAAGATCGTGCCGGCGACCGCCGACAACGTCGCCTATGGCGAGACCGAGCGGGTGCGCGCGAAGGATTTCGCCTCGAAAATCTCGATGCGCGTGCTGTCGCGGATGTGGCAGATGCTGCTCAAGGGCATCACCGAGGTGCAGGCCGCAACGCGTCCCGCAGCGGCCGCCGAGATGGTGCTGGTGCGCATCGCCTATGTCGCCGATCTGCCGACGCCGGACGAAGCGATCCGGATGCTGGAGCAGAACGGCGGCGGCTCGCCGGTCGTGAACGGCGGCGGTGCTGCGCGCGGCAGTGCGCCGGCCGCACCGGTTGCTTCGGCATCGCCGGTTGCTTCAGCCGTGCCCGTTCGTATGCCGACGTCGTCGCCGACCGCGTTCGGCGGCGCGGCCCGTCCGCAGATGGCGGCGCCCGCGCCGGATACGCAAGGCGCTGCGCCCCAGCTGCGCATCACCAGCTTCACCCAGCTCGTGGCGCTCGCGGGCCAGAAGCGCGACCTCATGACCAAGGGCGCGCTCGAGGGCGACATGCGCCTCGTCCGTTTCGAGGAGGGCCGGCTCGAGGTCGCGCTCGAGCCGAACGCCTCCAAGACCATGATCTCGGAGCTCGCGAAGAAATTCGAGCTGTGGACCGGCCGGCGTTGGACGGTGATCGTCTCGAACGAGCAGGGCCAGCCAACGCTGCGCTCGGTGAACCAGGCCGCCAAGCAGGAGCATGCGCGTACCGCCGAAGCCGACCCGCGCGTGCAGGAGGTGCTGTCGCGCTTCCCCGGTGCGAAGGTCGTCGAGGTCCGCAGGCTTGCCCCCGAGGCGCCGGAATCCGATATTAATGCGGACTATGGCAGTGACGATCCGCCCGACGGTTCCGACGGCGACGATCTCTGAGCCATTCTTTCCAAGGACAAGGCACCGATGGCTGATTTTCTCGGCATGATGAAGCAGGCGGCGCAACTGCAATCCAAGATGCAGGAAATGCAGGAGCAGCTCGCCAATGTGGAGGTTGAAGGCATCTCCGGCGGCGGTCTCGTCGCCGTGCGCATGACCGCCAAGATGGACGTCAAGGGCATCAAGATCGATCCCTCGCTGATGAAGCCGGAGGAGCGCGAGGTGCTGGAAGACCTGCTCGTCACCGCGCTCAGTGATGCCCGCCGCAAGGCGGAAACCGCGGTGCAGGACAAGATGCAGTCGCTCACCGGCGGGCTCGGCCTGCCGCCGGGGCTGTTCGGCCAGTAACATGGGCGCGGTTGCAGGTCCCGAGATCGAGCGGCTGGTCCAGCTTCTCGCGCGGCTGCCGGGCCTCGGTCCGCGCTCGGCGCGGCGCGCGGCGCTGCATCTGATCAAGAAGCGCGAAGCGCTGATGATGCCGCTGTCGTCCGCCTTGCAGGTCGCGCTGGACAAGGTCCAGGTCTGCAAGACCTGCGGCAATATCGACACGCAAAATCCCTGCACGGTCTGCACCGATCCGAAGCGCGATCCCGCGATCATCGTCGTCGTCGCCGACGTCGCCGACCTCTGGGCGCTGGAGCGGGCCAATGCGACCCAGGGGCGCTATCATGTGCTGGGCGCGACATTGTCGCCGCTCGACGGCGTCGGCCCGCAGGACCTCACCATCGACGCACTGGTGGCGCGTGCGCATGCTGCCGAGGTGCATGAGATCATCCTGGCGCTGAATGCGACAGTGGACGGCCAGACCACGGCGCACTACATCACCGACCTGCTTCAGGACGCCAACGTAAAAGTAACCCGTCTGGCCCATGGTGTGCCGGTCGGTGGCGAGCTTGATTATCTCGACGAAGGTACGCTATCGGCCGCCATGCGGCAGCGGACCCTGTTCTAGCTATCCTACAGATCTCACGGAACGGACGACATGACGAAACTTTTCGCCACACGCTCGGCTTTGGTCGCGACGATGATGCTGCTGGTGACGCCGGCCATCTCCGCGCAGCAGGACGAGGCACCGCCGGCCCCCAAACCCGGCAGGCCGATCAACACGGGCGACGTGCTCTCGGGCGAGCTGAACGCGATGAAGGTGCGCGACGTCAAGAACGCCGGCAAGCGTGTTGCGATGTACCAGATCACCTCCGAGCCGCGCCGCCTGCCGGCGCCGAACGGGCTGTGCAATCTCGAGACCGGGCCCGAAACCTTCCAGCTCGTCACCTCCAGCGATGCGCAGGCCACGCAGCTGAAATCGTTCGTCGGCAAGGAGATCTCGGTCAAGGTCGACGAGGTCGCCTGCGCCAGCGATCCCGGCCAGATGAGCGAGGCCGTGATCACGAAGTGGAGCCTGATCAAGAAGCAGTAGGGGGCGGCGGCGCCTCACAACGAACTGCCGTAGGACCTCCTACCCGTGGTCAAGAGGTAGACGTCCTTGATGGGCGAGCATAGCGCCGTGCTCGCCGCCGTCCAGGACGCTTCGCGCCGGCGTTGCCGGTGCCGACGGCCTCCTGGACAGCGTCTGCGCGCGGCGCTGTGGCGATCGGCAGGTCGGGACGAAGGAATGGTCACACCGGCCGAACAAAGGAATGAGGCTCAGGCTTTAGTGGAGGTCCTTGCGCTATAGTCCGCCTCGTATGGGGTGTGTCGCTTGAGCGTCGTGCACAAGGCAAAGAGCAAGCGATCCCCTACAGTGCGCAGAGCACGCGCGTGGCCATGTCCTCGCTGTCGCAAGGCATCATAGCGTCGCCTGCTGGCCTCATCGTGTTGGATGGCGACCCGCGACCAGTGATGGACGGCGCTCTGTAGCCGCCTGTTGCAGGCGAGGCGACGGATCACGAAGCGTTGCTTGCCGCTTTGCCGCGTCACCGGCGCGGCCCCTGCCAAGGCGCGCAGAGCATGATAATCTCGCCTGCGCAGAGGCTCTGCGGCCTCGGCGAGCAGTGTGGCGAGATGGATCCTGCCGATTCCTGGCCAGGAGCGAAGGATCGTCACGTCGCACTGCTCCGAGCTCTGCCCCGAGGCCTTCTCCTCGCCTTCGATTGCGACGCACAGACGGTCCAGGTTCTGATGCGCCTCCTTGATCTGCTGATTGACCAGGTGCAGTCGTGCCGCCAAGCTGCGGATGTGTGCGCAGGCGGCCTCGGTGGTGCCGGGTGCCACGAACAGCGGGGCCTCGCGTAAAGTTTCAAGCACCCCCGCCGCATCAAGGCGGCGGATGCGATGGGCTTTCAGAACGCGTGCAATTGCCTTCTCGCTGGCCTTGGCCGCACGGGCCGGCGTCGGCACCATCTGCCAAAGCGCCAGGAACCATTCGTCAGCGACATCGTCGGTCAGCTTGGTGGCCTGCGGATAATATCGCCACAACTGCTTGCGCAGCCGGTTGGCAAGACGTGTGCGCTCCTGCTGCAGTTCGTCGGCCAAGCGCGACCACTCGCGCAGCTCGATCATCGTGGGATCGTCGACCACAAGCCGACGGAACGCCGCGCGATCCGTGCGGAGCGAAGCTCCGAGCACATGGGCATCGCGGCGGTCATCCTTGGCACCAGCCACCGTGAAGCGATCACGGAAGCGGTCAAGCTGCTTGGGATTGATCGCGAACACCGCAAACCCGTGTTCGAGCAACACCTCCACCACCGGGCCGTGCGGCATCTCGATCGCCACGGCGATCTGCCCCGGTGCGGCGTTGGTCTTCTGCAGCAGCCAGTCGCGCAACTCCGTCAGGCCCGCACCCTCATGGGCGAACTCGCAGTGAGCAACCTGTCTTCCTTCGGTATCCAGCAGGCAAACGCTATGGCTCTGCGTTGCCCAATCGATCCCGACGAACCAGCGTACATCTTCGAGCATTGTTGGGACCTCCTTGCTCTCAAAAAGCGGGCCACCGCGATCCTGATCGATCCCTGTACTGGCGCTCTCGGCGCGAACCTCCTACTGGATCTCGACCGCGGCCGCTCTGCCGGGGCGCGGCTCCTACGTCGGTGTTCAAGACACAGGTGGGCAAGGCTGCTCCCGGCGGATCGGCCCGTGTTCCAGTCTACACCTTCGACTGGATGCGAACCCCAAAAGGGTACAGGGTGGGCAAAGGCGCAGAGCGCCGTGCCCACCACCTGATTCTGATTCATGGCGTGATGGTGGGCACGCTTCGCTTTGCCCACCCTACGGCAGCGGGGGTGGGACGCGAACAGCCTCAAACCCGCACCGGCCCCAGTGCCTCGAAATGCCCGCGCTTTTGCAGCCAGGCCAGCAGCAGCAGGCTCGGGATCGCCACCAGCACGCAGATCACGAAGAACAGCGGCCAGCCGGTGGTCTCCGCGACATAGCCCGCGCTCGATGACAGATACGTCCGCCCCACCGCCGCGAGCGCGGTAAGCAGCGCATATTGCGTCGCCGTGTGCAGCGGATTCTGGCACAGCGCGGAGAGATAAGCGACGAAGATCACGGTGCCGATGGCACTGGTGAAATTCTCGGCGCAGATGGCGAGCGCCAGCGCCCATTGATTGGTGCCGACCACGGCGAGCCAGGAGAAGGACAGGTTGGCGAGCGCCTGCACCACGCCGCCGATCCAGAGCGATGTCGCCAGCGGGTAGCGCCGCGCGACGAAACCACCGGCGAAGCCGCCGATCAGCGTCGCGGCAAGGCCAACGCCCTTCACGATCGCCGCATAGTCGTTGCGGGTGAAGCCGAGGTCGATCACGAACGGTGCCGTCATGGTGCCCGAGAAGGCGTCGGTGAACTTGAACAGCACCACGAAAGCGAGTGCCGCGAGCGCATCCTTGCGCGTCAAAAATTCCGAGAAGGCGCCGATTGCCGCGTGCAGCACGCGCGTGAACGCAGTCTCGGCCTGTGTCGCCGCCTCGGCCCGCACCGACTGTTCGGGCTCGGTCGCGACCAGCGCCGTGATCGTCCCGATCAGCACCATCGCCGCCATCACCACATAGCCCCACATCCACGCCGAGGTGCGGGTGATGCCGGTGCCCTCGAAGCCCGAGACGATGAACAGCGCGCCCGCGGTCGAGACCAGCATGCCGATGCGATAGGCCGCGACGTAGGCCGCCATGCCGGCGGCCTGCTCGCTCTCGGGCAGGCTCTCGACGCGGAAGGCATCGACCACGATGTCCTGCGTCGACGACGTCGTCGCCACCAGCAGCGCGCCGAGCGCGACGTAGAACGGCGAGCGCGCGGGATCGGTCATCGCCAGCAGCAGGATCGCGACGATCAGCAGCAGCTGCGAGAACACCAGCCAGCCGCGCCGCCGCCCGAACGCGCGGGTGAACAGCGGCACATGCAGCGCGTCCACCAGCGGCGCCCACAGGAACTTCAGCGTGTAGGGCGTGCCGACCAGCGCGAACAGCCCGATGGTCTTGAGATCGACCCCGGCCTCGCGCATCCACACCAGCAGCGTCGATCCCGACAGCGCCAGCGGCAGCCCCGAGGAGAAGCCGAGGAACAGCACGATCAGCACCCGCGGTTGCAGGTACACGGCAAGGCTCTCGCGCCAGGAGGGGGCGGCGGCGCTGGTTTGGACGGTTCCGGAAGTCGCGTCGGGAGCGGTCATGAGGTGGTGTTAGCAGATTCTGGGGGCGCTGCCTCTTCTCCCTCTCCCCGTTCTTACGGGGAGAGGGTTGGGGTGAGGGCCTCTCCCCATGCGGGAGGTGGTCGTGAGGCCTGTACCCCCTCACCCGGATCGCAAGAGCGATCCGACCTCTCCCCGCAGGCGGGGAGAGGTAAGCAAGTCACTCCCCCGCCTGAAGCTTCCGCGGAAACAGCTCGCCCGCGCCGGTTGCCACCAGCCGCGGGCCCTCTGCGGGCGCATCGCTCTTGCTGAAGTCGAGTTCCTCGATCCGCCCCGCGCGTTTCTCGATCTTGTCGGCGGAGATCAGCACCTGGCGCACGTCCTCGTTCACGTCGGCAAAATGCTTCTGCAGCTTCAGCACGCGGTCGCGCAGGCGCCCGAGGTCGTCGCCGAGCTTGATCACCTCGGTGCGGATCTGGTCGGCGGCGTCGCGCATGCGCGCGTCCTTCATGATCTGCTGCATCACCTGGATCGCGAGCATCAGCAGCGAGGGCGACACCAGCACCACGCGGGCGCGATAGGCCTTCTGGATCACGTCGTCGAAGCCGTCGTGGATCTCGGCGTAGACCGATTCCGACGGCACGAACATCAGCGCCATCTCCTGGGTCTCGCCGATGACGAGGTATTTTTCGGCGATGTCGCTGACATGCTTCATCACGTCGCCGCGCAGGCGCTGCGTGGCGATACGCCGTTCCTCGTCGGTGCGGGCGTCGTGCAGCGCCGTCATCGCCTCCAGCGGAAATTTGGCGTCGATGCAGAGCGGGCGCTGGTCGGGGAGGAACACGACGCAGTCGGGCCGTTTTCCGGTCGAGAGCGTGAACTGGAACTCGTAGGATCCCTTGGGAAGGCCGTCCTGGACGATCGCCTCCATCCGCGCCTGGCCGAAGGCGCCGCGCGACTGCTTGTTGGCGAGCACGTCGCGTAGCGTCGTCACCTGCGTGGTGAGGTCGGTGAGGTTCTTGTGCGCGTTGTCGATGATGCCGAGCCGCTCGTGCAGGGCGCGCAGGCTCTCCATGGTGTTGCGGGTCGAATGTTCCATGGACTGGCCGACGCGGTGGGTGACCGAATCCAGCCGCTCATTGACGGCCCGCGCCATCTCGGCCTGCCGGCCCGCCAGCGCCTGGGTCATGGCGTCGACCCGCCCCGAGGCCTCGCTCTGGGCACGAAGCACTTGGGCGAGGCGTTCCTCGAGCTCGTCGGCCCGGATCGCGTGGGCCATGGCGAGCTCCGCGCCGCGCCGCCCGGATCGCGCGATCACCACCGCAATCACCACCAGCAGGATGAGGACGAGCGCGCCGAAGCCGATCAGCGCGTCGATGGTGCGCACCGGCCAGTCGCCAGCCGTGAAAATGATCTCGTTCATGCCAGCTGTTCTAACCGATTCGCCTCAAAGCGCGAACGAAGAGGGAACGGTTGGGGTTAAGAACTCCCTACCTTTTATGGTTAACGAAACCTGACGTTTTATGGTTAGCGGAGCGTTAACGGGGTTCCTCGCCGCATTGACCGCATCCGGCGCGGGGCTTAAATCGCGGCCATGGCCCTACGAGAAATCATCATCCTGCCCGACAGGCAGCTGCGCCTGGTCTCCAAGCCGATCGAGAAGGTCACTTCGGAGATCCGCAAGCTTGCCGACGACATGTTCGAGACCATGTACGACGCGCCCGGCATTGGCCTGGCGGCGATCCAGGTCGCGCAGCCCTTGCGCCTGATCACCATGGACCTCGCCAAGCGCGACGAGAGCGGCGAGACCAAGCACGAGCCGCGCGTGTTCATCAATCCCGAGATCCTGGCTTCCTCCGAAGAGCTCTCGGTCTACGAGGAGGGCTGCCTGTCGATCCCCGAATATTACGAGGAGGTCGAACGTCCCGCGAAGGTGCGCGTGCGCTTCACCGATCTCGACGGCAAGGTGCACGAGGAGGATGCCGAAGGCCTCTACGCCACCTGCATCCAGCACGAGATCGACCATCTCAACGGCGTGCTGTTCGTCGATTATCTGTCGAAGCTCAAGCGCGACCGCGTGATGAAGAAGTTCGAGAAGGCCGCCAAGCGCGCGGGCGAGTAGGCTTTCCGTCGTTCCGGGGCGATGCAAAGCATCGAACTATGGTGCGCAATTGCGCACCTGAGAACCTCGAGATTCCGGGTTCGGCTCTTCGAGCCGCCCCGGAATGACTGTCACTGGATCGCGTCCTTCCGCAGGTTCTTTCCGATGTCCCTCCGCCTCATCTTCATGGGTACGCCCGATTTCTCCGTGCCGACGCTGCTCGAGCTGGTCGCGCATGGCCACGAGATCGCGGCCGTCTACACCCGCGCGCCGAAGCCGGGCGGGCGGCGCGGCCTGCAATTGCAGCCGACCCCGGTTGAAGAAGCCGCGCGAAAACTCGGCATTCCCGTGCTGACGCCGAAGACGCTGAAGACGCCGGAAGCGCTCGAGGAATTTCGTGCGTTCGACGCGGATGCGGCCGTGGTCGTCGCCTACGGCATGATCTTGCCGCAGGCGATCCTCGATGCGCCGAAGCTCGGCTGCTACAATCTGCACGCTTCGCTCTTGCCGCGCTGGCGCGGCGCGGCGCCCATCAATCGGGCGATCATGGCTGATGATGCCGAGAGCGGCGTCATGGTGATGAAGATGGATGTCGGTCTCGACACCGGCGACGTCGCCATGGCCGAGCGCCTTCCGATCACCGACACCATGACCGCGCGCGACCTGCATGATCGTCTCTCGCGCCTTGGCGCCGACCTGATGGTGCGCGCCATGGCCGCGCTCGACCGCGGCGGGCTCCAGCTCAAAAAGCAGAGCGAGGACGGCGTCACTTACGCGGCCAAGATCGACAAGGTCGAGGCGCGGATCGACTGGAGCAAGCCGGCGCGCGCGGTGCTGCGCCACATCCACGGCCTGTCGCCGTTTCCCGGCGCCTGGGCGGAGCTCGAGAGTGCGCGTGTAAAGATCCTGCGCTGCGAGTTGGCGAAGGGCTCCGGCGCGCCGGGCGAGGTGATCGACGACCTCCTCACCATCGCCTGCGGCGAGGGCGCGATCCGCATCATAGAGCTCCAGCGCGAAGGCAAGGCCCGGATGCAGGCCGCGGACTTCCTGCGCGGCGTGCCGCTGAAGGCAGGCGCCAAATTCAACTGACGCTGTCATACCCCGCGAAGGCGGGGTATCCAGTACGCCGAGGCTTCTCGGCTGAATACAGATGCCTCGGCGTACTGGATCGCCCGGTCCAGTGCGCAATTGCGCACAAGGCCGGGCGATGACACCACCCGGATTGAGATGCCCCGCTACAAGCTCACCATCGAATATGACGGCGCGCCGTTCTTCGGCTGGCAGGTGCAGGACACGCTGCCATCGGTGCAGGGCGCGCTCGAAGCGGCCGTGAAGGCGATGACCGGCGCGGATTTGCGGGTGCATGGCGCCGGCCGCACCGATGCCGGCGTGCATGCGCGCGGCCAGGTCGCGCATGTCGATGTCGAGAAACAATTTCCGCCCGGCCGTTTTCGCGACGGGCTCAATGCGCATCTGCGCCCGCATCCGATCGCGGTGCTCGAGGCCGAGATCGTGCCTGATACGTTCGAGGCGCGCTTCTCGGCGGTCAAGCGCCACTACCGCTACCGCATCGTCAACACCCGCGCCAATCTCGCGCTCGACGCCGGCCATGCCTGGCGCGTGCCGCGCCGGCTCGATGCCGAGGCGATGCACATGGCGGCGCAGCGCCTGCTCGGCAAGCACGATTTCACCACCTTCCGCGACACCGAGTGCCAGGCCAAATCGCCGGAGAAGACGCTTGACCAGCTCGATGTCCTCCGCGACGGCCGCGAGATCACCGTGATCACCTCGGCGCGCTCGTTCCTGCACAGCCAGGTGCGCTCGATGGTGGGATCGCTGGTCTGGGTCGGCGAGGGCCGCTGGACCGCGGACGATCTCTCCGCAGCCCTCGCCGCCCGCAACCGCACAGCCTGCGGCATCGTCGCCCCGCCGGACGGTCTGTATCTGATGAGGGTGGATTACGAGTGAGGCGTGATGGCACCCGATGTACGGATACACGATCCGACAAACAAAAAAGCCGGCGCTCGCGCGCCGGCTTTTTGATTGATGAAGGCAAAGCCCTCAGTTCAGCTTCTGCCGAACCTCGTTGATGCCCTTGGCGAGCAGGTCGTCGGCGACCTGGCCCTTGACCGACTGCGACAGGATCGTGGAAGCGGCCTGGACGGCGGCTTCCGCGGCTGCGGCGCGGACATCGGCCAGCGCCTGGGCCTCGGCGAGTGCGATCTTGCTCTCCGCGGTCTTGGTACGGCGGGCGACGAAGTCTTCCATCTTCGCCTTGGCGTCGGCAGCGATGCGCTCGGCTTCGGCCTTGGCGTTGGCGATGATGTCGGCCGCCTCGCGCTCGGCCGTGGCACTGCGCGCCTTGTAGTCGGCGAGCACCTTGGCCGCCTCCTGCTTGAGGCGCGCAGCGTCGTCGAGCTCGGCCTTGATGCGGGCGGCGCGATGATCCAGCGCCGTCATCGCCGACTTGAAGACCCCGAGATAGCCGAACACGATCATCAGGATCACGAAGGCGACGGCGACCCAGGTTTCAGGATCGAAGAACATATCGACTAACCCTTCAAGGACGCATCAACGGCGGCATTCACCGACGCCGCATCCGGAACGAGGCCGGTGAGCTGCTGCACGATGGTGCCTGCCGCATCGGCCGCGATGCCGCGGACGTTGCTCATGGCGGTGGCGCGGGTCGAGGCGATGGATTTTTCCGCCTCGGCAAGCTTGGCCGCCAATTGCTCCTCCAGCGCCTTGCGCTCGGCGTCCGCCTGCGCATTCGCCTTGTCGCGGGATTCGTTGCCGATCGCCTGTGCCCGCGAACGCGCTGAAGCGAGCTCGGCTTCATAGGCCTTCAGCGCCGCGTTGGACTGGTCCTTCAGCGTCTGCGCCTCAGTGAGGTCACCCTCGATCTTGTTTTGACGCGCTTCGATCGCACCGCCGACCTTCGGCAGAGCGAGCTTGGACACGATCACGTAAAGCAGGACGAAGAAGATCGCGAGCGACACCAGCTGTGAAGCGAAGGTGCTGCTCTCGAACGGCGGAAACCCGCCACCGTGGTGACCACCGTCAGCCTCGGTGTGAGCGCCCGCCGTCGGACCTTTTGCGCCGCCATGACTCTCAGCCATGGAGTACTCCCGTTGCTGTCACGCGCCGCTTCGGATGAAGCGGCGCGAAAGAAGTCGTTCTTAGAAAACGAACAGCAGAAGCAGCGCGATCAGCAGCGAGAAAATGCCGAGCGCTTCGGTCACGGCGAAGCCGAAGATCAGGTTGCCGAACTGGCCCTGAGCGGCCGAGGGGTTGCGAACGGCCGCGGCGAGGTAGTTGCCGAAGATCACGCCCACGCCGACGCCCGCACCGCCCATGCCGATGCACGCGATGCCCGCGCCGATAAGTTTTGCTGCTGCCGGATCCATTTTAGACTCCTTGGAAGAAAGATTGGGTTGTGGGTGGAAATTCCCCGGACCGCTCAGTGTCCCGGATGAATGGCGTCGTTGAGGTAGATGCAGGTCAGGATCGCAAACACATAGGCTTGCAGGAACGCGACCAGAATCTCGAGGGCGTACAGCGCAACCGTGAGCGCCAGCGGCAGCACGCCGCCGACCCAGCCGATGGCGCCGAGCGAGAAGCCCAGCATGGCGACGAAGCCCGCGAACACCTTCAGCGCGATGTGGCCGGCCAACATGTTGGCGAACAGACGAATGCTGTGCGAGACCGGCCGCAGGAAGAACGACAGAACCTCGATGAACATGACCAGCGGAAGGACGTAGCCGGGGACGCCGTGCGGAACGAAAATCGAGAAGAATTTCAGGCCGTTCTTGGCGACGCCGTAGATCAGGACGGTGAAGAAGACCAGCAGCGCCAGCCCTGCGGTGACGATCAGGTGGCTCGAGACCGTGAAGGTGTAGGGGATGATGCCGACCAGGTTCGAGACGCAGATGAACATGAACAGCGAGAAGATCAGCGGGAAGAACTTCATGCCTTCCGCGCCGGCCGTCGAACGGATGGTCGAGGCGACGAATTCGTAGGAGATCTCGGCGACCGACTGGAGGCGCCCGGGAACCAGCTGCGTGCCGCTGGCAAGCATCAGGAGCGAGATGATCGCCACCGCCACCAGCATGTAGAGCGACGAATTGGTGAAGGCGATCGTGTGATTGCCGATATGGCCAAGGGTGAAGAGAGGCTCGATGTTGAACTGGTGGATCGGATCGATTTTCATCAGCGCGGCATCTCTTGGTCTGCCGGGCAATGCCGGCTGGTCTCGGTCTACCGGCCGGGCCGGCCCGTACCGGCACTAGGCGCCGGCACGATCACTCCTCTCCTGTGCGGATCGCCTTACGAACCACCGCGCCTGTTTTGACCCGCGCCCGCCGATCTCACCACATTCACCACGCCGGCCACGAAGCCCAGCAGCAGGAACACGATAAATCCGAAGGGCGACGTCGACAGCAAGCGGTCGAACCCCCAGCCAATCCCCGCCCCGACAGCGACACCGGCGACCAACTCGGAGGATAACCGAAAACCAAGCGCCATCGCCGAGGCTCTGGCCGCTCTGTCCTCACCGTCACCTGCGGGTTGCTCGGTCTTGGTGCGGCGGTCGCGAAACTCGGACAACCGCTGATCAAGATTTCCGAGCCGTTCGGAAAGCGCAGCTTCCTCGGGCGATCTATCGCGATCTCCATTCTCGCCGTGTCCCGTGCCCTGTGTCATGCAACGAAGACCCGAAACGCACCGGCTGAATGGAAATTACGCCCGCCACCCTCAAAAGCCGCGCGGACCATACTGATGGCCTATAATCAAGTCAAGCCAAGTCACGATTGCGTCGCTTTCCGCTATGTAGCTGATTTATTTGATGATATTGGCGCGCGCGGCAGCGCTGCGCACAGCGTGACGCCGCACCGCAGCAGCTGTCCTCTTGATCGGTGGACGTGGCCGCCATTTCGCCGCGCTGCAGGGATCAAACGGGCCGGCGGGATCGTTGATTTCGCGCGGGTGTTTTTGGCGGCAGATCGCCGCGCCGCGGTGTAGAATTGCGGACATGCCACCTGCGCGTCGTGGCGGAGAGCGCGATGAGACCAATGACGTCATCCACAGCATCATGGCTCGCGGCGTCCTTCGCTGCTGTGATGGTCGTCAGCGGCAGTCTCGTGGCCGCGCAATCGGCGCCCGACGGCGAAAACGGCCGCTACACCATGACGCCGATCCCGGAGGGGGTGCTGCGGCTCGACACCCGGACAGGAACGATGTCGACCTGCACCCGGAACGGGACCGGCTGGGCCTGCTACGCGGTGCCCGACGAGCGCGCCGCGTTCGATGCCGAGATCGGCCGACTCCAGGCCGAGGTCGAGAAGCTGAAGGGGCAGCTCGCGGCCGGGCCGACCGTGTCGGGCAAGATCGAGGAGGCGCTGCCGAAATCCGATCCGCTGAAGAAGGCGGAGCCGAAGGTCGCCGAGGGCGACCGCAAGATCGAGATCCCGCTGCCGAGCGATCAGGACCTCGATCGCGTGATGTCGTTCCTGGAAAAGGCCTGGCGTCGGCTGATCGACATGGCCAACCGGGTGCAAAAGGACGTGTCGGGGAAGATTTAGCGTGTGACGAGCTGCCGTAGGGTGGGCAAAGGCGCGAAGCGCCGTGCCCACCACCTCGATATCGTCGCGGGGATTGATGGGCACGCTTCCGCCGTCGCTCTTCGAGCTATGGCGGACAAGTCGCTTTGCCCACCCTGTACCCTTTTGGGGTTCGCATCCAGTCGAAGGTGTAGACTGGAACACGGGCCGATCCGCCGGGAGCAGCCTTGCCCACCTGTGTCTTGAACACCGACGTAGGAGCCGCGCCCCGGCAGAGCGGCCGCGGTCGAGATCCAGTAGGAGGTTCGCGCCGAGAGCGCCAGTACAGGGATCGATCAGGATCGCGGTGGCCCGCTTTTTGAGAGCAAGGAGGTCCCAACAATGCTCGAAGATGTACGCTGGTTCGTCGGGATCGATTGGGCAACGCAGAGCCATAGCGTTTGCCTGCTGGATACCGAAGGAAGACAGGTTGCTCACTGCGAGTTCGCCCATGAGGGTGCGGGCCTGACGGAGTTGCGCGACTGGCTGCTGCAGAAGACCAACGCCGCACCGGGGCAGATCGCCGTGGCGATCGAGATGCCGCACGGCCCGGTGGTGGAGGTGTTGCTCGAACACGGGTTTGCGGTGTTCGCGATCAATCCCAAGCAGCTTGACCGCTTCCGTGATCGCTTCACGGTGGCTGGTGCCAAGGATGACCGCCGCGATGCCCATGTGCTCGGAGCTTCGCTCCGCACGGATCGCGCGGCGTTCCGTCGGCTTGTGGTCGACGATCCCACGATGATCGAGCTGCGCGAGTGGTCGCGCTTGGCCGACGAACTGCAGCAGGAGCGCACACGTCTTGCCAACCGGCTGCGCAAGCAGTTGTGGCGATATTATCCGCAGGCCACCAAGCTGACCGACGATGTCGCTGACGAATGGTTCCTGGCGCTTTGGCAGATGGTGCCGACGCCGGCCCGTGCGGCCAAGGCCAGCGAGAAGGCAATTGCACGCGTTCTGAAAGCCCATCGCATCCGCCGCCTTGATGCGGCGGGGGTGCTTGAAACTTTACGCGAGGCCCCGCTGTTCGTGGCACCCGGCACCACCGAGGCCGCCTGCGCACACATCCGCAGCTTGGCGGCACGACTGCACCTGGTCAATCAGCAGATCAAGGAGGCGCATCAGAACCTGGACCGTCTGTGCGTCGCAATCGAAGGCGAGGAGAAGGCCTCGGGGCAGAGCTCGGAGCAGTGCGACGTGACGATCCTTCGCTCCTGGCCAGGAATCGGCAGGATCCATCTCGCCACACTGCTCGCCGAGGCCGCAGAGCCTCTGCGCAGGCGAGATTATCATGCTCTGCGCGCCTTGGCAGGGGCCGCGCCGGTGACGCGGCAAAGCGGCAAGCAACGCTTCGTGATCCGTCGCCTCGCCTGCAACAGGCGGCTACAGAGCGCCGTCCATCACTGGTCGCGGGTCGCCATCCAACACGATGAGGCCAGCAGGCGACGCTATGATGCCTTGCGACAGCGAGGACATGGCCACGCGCGTGCTCTGCGCACTGTAGGGGATCGCTTGCTCTTTGCCTTGTGCACGACGCTCAAGCGACACACCCCATACGAGGCGGACTATAGCGCAAGGACCTCCACTAAAGCCTGAGCCTCATTCCTTTGTTCGGCCGGTGTGACCATTCCTTCGTCCCGACCTGCCGATCGCCACAGCGCCGCGCGCAGACGCTGTCCAGGAGGCCGTCGGCACCGGCAACGCCGGCGCGAAGCGTCCTGGACGGCGGCGAGCACGGCGCTATGCTCGCCCATCAAGGACGTCTACCTCTTGACCACGGGTAGGAGGTCCTACGGGGCTGTCGGAGTTGAGAGAATTTGATGACATCAGGCAAATCCGTAACCCGCTCGGCGCCATCGACGGTGCAAGCCACCACCGTCTCATCGTCGCTGCTCACCGTGCAGACCCCCGGTCGCGGCTTCACCGACCTCACCAGCGAAGCCGCAAAGTTCATCGCCGAGGCGCACGCGCGCGAGGGCGCGTTGACGCTGTTCATCCGCCACACCTCGGCGTCGCTGACGATCCAGGAGAACGCCGACCCGTCGGTGCTGGTCGATCTCACCACTGCGCTGTCCCGGCTCGCGCCGGAGAATGCGGGGTGGACGCATGATACCGAGGGACCGGACGACATGCCTGCGCACGTCAAGACCATGCTGACGCAGACCTCGCTGCAGGTCCCGGTCCTGAACGGCAAGCTCGCGCTTGGCACCTGGCAGGCGATCTATCTGATCGAACATCGCAGCCGGCCGCACCGGCGCGAGGTGGTGCTGCAGTTCGTCGGCAGCAATCAGTAGGGGCAAAACAAAACCGGCCGCGGAGACCGCGGCCGGTTCGTGTTGTCGATCGGTGCCTTCGATCAGGTCGCCTTGATGTCGACGTCCTTGGTTTCAGGCAGGAAGAGGAAGCCGATCACGACGGTGATGGACGCGAAGATGATCGGATACCAGAGGCCGGCATAGATGTCGCCGGTGGAGGCCACGATGGCGAAAGCGGTCGCCGGCAGCAGGCCGCCGAACCAGCCGTTGCCGATGTGGTAGGGCAGCGACATCGAGGTGTAGCGGATGCGGGTCGGGAACAGTTCGACCAGCATCGCCGCGATCGGGCCGTAGACCATGGTGACGAAGATCACCAGGATGAACAGCAGCCCGATGGTCGCGGCCACCTGCGGACGGAAGATGTCGAACGGATGCGCCATCTTCACGATGCCCGCATCGCCGGGCTTCGGATAGCCGGCCGCCTGTACGGCGGCGAGGATGGCCGGATTGCCGTCCTTGGCGTTGGCGTAGGCGACTTCCTTGCCGTTGACCATCACCTTCACGCCGGAGCCGGCCGGACCCGACGTCGTCGTGTACTTGACCGACGATTGCGACAGGTAGGCGCGTGCGGTGTCGCAAGGCGCGGTGAAGACGCGGGTGCCGACCGGGTTGAACAGGTCGCCGCAGCCCGCGGGATCGGCCACCACGTCGACCTTCACCGACTCAATCGCCTTTTCCAGCGCCGGGTTGGCGTTGGTGGTGATCATCTTGAAGATCGGGAAGAAGGTCAGTGCCGCGATCAGACAGCCGCCGAGGATGATCGGCTTGCGGCCGATCTTGTCGGAAAGCACGCCGAACACGATGAAGAAGCCGGTGCCGAGCAGCAGCGACCAGGCGATCAGGAGGTTGGCGGTATAGCCGTCGACCTTCAGGATCGATTGCAGGAAGAACAGCGCGTAGAACTGGCCGGTGTACCAGACCACGCCCTGGCCCATCACGCCGCCGAGCAGGGCGAGCAGCACGAGCTTGCCGTTCTGCCAGTTGCCGAAGGCTTCCGTCAGCGGCGCCTTCGAGCTCTTACCCTCTTCCTTCATCTTCTGGAAGATCGGCGATTCGTTGAGGCGGAGCCGGATCCAGACCGAGATGCCGAGCAGCAGCACCGAGACCAGGAACGGAATGCGCCAGCCCCAGGCCGCGAAGTCGGCTTCGCCGGTCGCGGTGCGGGTGAACAGGATCACCAGCAGCGACAGGAACAGGCCGAGCGTCGCCGTGGTCTGGATGAAGGAGGTGTAGTAGCCGCGCTTGCCGTTCGGAGCATGCTCCGCGACATAGGTCGCCGCACCGCCATATTCGCCGCCGAGAGCCAGGCCCTGGGCGAGGCGCAGCGCGATCAGAATGATCGGGGCCGCGATGCCGATGGTCGCCGCGTTGGGCAGCAGGCCGACGATGAAGGTCGACAGACCCATGATCAGGATGGTGACGAGGAAGGTGTATTTGCGGCCGACGATGTCGCCGATACGGCCGAACACGATCGCGCCGAACGGACGCACCAGGAAGCCCGCGGCAAAGGCCAGCAGCGCGAAGATGTCGCGGGTTGCCGGCGGATAGGCCGAGAAGAACTGGGCGCCGATGATGCCGGCCAGCGAACCGTAGAGGTAAAAGTCGTACCACTCGAAGACGGTACCGAGCGAGGAGGCGAGAATGACGAAACGTTCGTCCTTCGTCATCCCTCCTGCGCCAGACTGAGACACAGCCATTGTCGACATATTGAGTCGCTCCCCGAAATGCGTTTCCTCGCGCCCCCAGGTGTCCGGACATGCCGGATCGCCCCAGGTCTTGCCCGCAAGGTAACATCGGCGTGAAACCCGCCCCAATACGACTTTCGGCCTTGCGCACTGACGCGCACCTGACTGCCCGGTATCGGGCGCCGGTGCGCGCCGCGAAGGCTTGCGGATTAACCCCTTTGCAGCAAAGGGATAATGTGCACTTGCATGCCACGGCCGGGCAGGGAAGAATTGACCTGCCGCGGCATCGACTCGCCGGGCGGTCGCGAACGACAGCAAGAGAACGATGAACGCTCCCTCGACCCATCTCGTCATTGCCGATGATCATCCCCTGTTCCGCGACGCGCTGCGGCAGGCTGTGGCGAGCGTCCTGACCTCGGCCAGGATCGACGAGGCCGGATCGTTCGAGGATCTGACCAAGCTCCTGGAACAGACCTCAGACGTCGACCTGATCCTGCTCGATCTCTCGATGCCCGGCATCTCCGGCTTCTCCGGCCTGATCTATCTGCGCGCGCAATATCCGGCAGTCCCGGTGGTGATCGTCTCGGCCTCCGACGACAGCGCGACGATCCGCCGTTCGCTCGATTTCGGCGCCTCCGGCTTCATCCCCAAGCGCTTCGGCGTCGAGACGCTGCGCGACGCCATTCTCAAGGTGATGGAAGGCGACGTCTGGGTTCCCGCCGACACCGACCTGTCCGCCGCTGTCGACCCCGACATGACGCGCCTGCGCGACCGCCTGGTGACGCTGACCCCGCAGCAGGTCCGGGTCCTGATGATGCTGTCAGAGGGACTGCTCAACAAGCAGATCGCCTACGAGCTCGGCGTCTCCGAAGCCACCATCAAGGCCCACGTTTCGGCCATCCTGCAAAAGCTCGGTGTCGAGAGCCGCACGCAAGCGGTGATTGCGGCCGCGAAGATCGCCGGCGGCCAGTGGAAGCAGGGCACGCCGACGGGGTGAGTCTCCTGTCGTCAACAGACCCGTCATCCTTCGAGGCTCCCGGCGCGATGCTTTTGCATCGCGCCACTCGCACCTCAGGATGACGGGGTTGATAATGTCCGTCGCAGTTCGTTGGCGACCCTAATATCCGCCGTATCAGAACCTTCGGCAAAGCCCTCAAGAACAGATTGAAGCAATCGCTTCGCTTCCTGGTGCCGGCCGCGTTCGGCAAGAAGTCCGGCGAGATCGATCGCTGCCCGGAGCTCCCAGGCTTTCGCGCCCTTGCGGTGGCCAAGTTCGAGCGACTGAATCAGGAGGCCTTCCACGTCGCCGGTGCTTGGCGCCGGGAGCGACAGCTGGACCTTGCCCTTCATCCGCAGCAGCTCGGGCATGTAGAGATGATCGCCACTTTGCTCGACGAGCCGGATCGCATCGTCGATCAGGCACGCGCTCTGTTCGACCTGCCCGAGCGCCAGAAGCCCCTGAACCAGCGCGATGTTGAACGTCGTGGTGAGCAGCTCGTAACCGGCGCCGTGGAGCTCGCGCAGGCTGGCTCTTATCGTCTCGACGCCTGCGGCGGCGTCGCCGCGCCGGATCGCCAGCTCGCCTTTGACGCCCCGGCCGACCGCGAGGTAAGGGCCCATCGAGCGCGACTCGGCATGCGCGATGAAGCGGTCGATGTTCTCTTCCGCATCGTCGAGCTCTCCGCTCCAGAGATCGATCGAAACCGCCCAGATCAGCGCGATGCAAAGCGTGATCGGATGGTCCATCTGCGCGGCCTCGTCGACCGTCTGCCGCGCCAACTGCCGCGCCTCCGCGGGCCGGCCCTGCAACCAAAGCTCCCGTGCCAGCGAGATGCCGGCCCGGTTGCGGTGATCGAAGCCGTGGACCGTGCTGATCCGCTCCGTGCCTGGCCCCTGCCAGGCAGCCTGCAGCATGTTCAGCGCGTCACGATGCTCACCGGCCAGATGCAGCGAAACGCCCAGCAGGGAATGGGCGAGGGCGATCGAGGCGGCATCGCCCAGCGCCTCGGCAACCGTGAGGCTCTGCCGCGCGTAACCAAGTGCGGCGTCGAACTGTCCCATCCGCTCGTGGAAAATGTGCATCCGGCCGAGCAGCTGAAGCTGGTTCGGCGCGTCGCTGCGCGCCTGCGCGATCGCGAGACCCCGGCTCAAGGCCGTGCGCGCCGCCTCGCTGCCGCCGCGCGTGAACATCAAGGTCAGGCCGAGAGCGGCCTGGATGTGCATCTCCTCGGCGCTGCCGCGCGAGGACGCATCGACCGCAAGCAGCGCCCGTTCCGACCATCGCCGGCATTCGATCAGCAGCGACATCGCCAGAAAGATGGGCGCGGCCGCAGCTGCAAGCGCGATGCCGATGCCTGCATCGCCGTTCGCGCCGAAGCACCAGTCCAGAGCGGCGCGCACGTTGTGAAGCGCCGAGAAATGGATGGCCCGTTCGTCGGCGCTCGGCACCGTCGCCCATGTCGTGCCGGCCTGCTCCAGCCATCGCCGGTAGTAGGTCGCGTGGCGCGCCGAGAGTGCCGCGTCGCTTGGCTCGTTCTCGAGCAGATAGGCGCGCGTCGTGTCGAGCAGGCGGTAACGCATCATGGCACCGACCGGTCGCGGCGCGACCATCGACTTGGCGACGAGGCTGTCGATGGCGTCGAACAGCCGGGCGCGGTCGACGTGTTCGTCCGGCACGACCTCGAGCGCGGCGTCGATGGTGAAATGGCCGGCGAAGACCGCGAGCCTGCGCAGCACGAGGCGCTCGATGTCGGACAGCAGCCCGTAGCTCCAGTCCAGCGTCGCCTGCAACGTCCTTTGCCGCGGCGGCGCGGTGCGCTGGCCCTGCCAGAGCAGATTGAGGCGCTCGTCGAGCAGCGCCGCCGTCTGCTCCAGGCCGTAGGCTTCGACCCGGCCGGCGGCGAGCTCGATCGCCAGGGCCATGCCGTCGAGCTTGCGGCAGATGCCGGCGACGATCGCGGCATTGCCGTCGTCGAGCGCAATCTGCGCGCCGGCGGCGGTCGCCCGTTCGATGAAGAGCTGAAGCGCGGGATAGGTCTGCGCGGCCGCAGCAGTCAGTCCGGCACTGTCCGGCGGTACGGCGAGGGGCGCCAGTCGATAGACCTGCTCGCCCTCGACACGCAGGGCTTCACGGCTGGTTGCAAGGATATGGACATGCGGTGCGGCGTGGAAGATCTCCGCCGCCAGCGGTGCCGCCGCGGCGATGACGTGCTCGCAATTGTCGAGGATCAGCAGCATCCGTTTGTCGCGCAGATGCGCGAGCAGCGCGGGCAGGGGATCGTCGGCCTCGGCCGGCAGGCCCAGCATCAGCAGGATCGACGTGATCACAAGATCGGGATCGCTGAGCGCGGCAAGATCGACAAAGTGTGCGGCGTCGGAGAACGTTTCGAGCAGGTCGTGAGCGATCGCCACGGCAACGGCCGTCTTGCCGACGCCGCCCGGGCCGGCGATCGTGACGAAGCGGGCGGTGATGAGCTTGTCCGAGATGGCGGCGACCGCATCGTCGCGTCCGACCATGCGTTGCAGCCGGTTCGGCAGTTTCACCGGCGGCAGCTCCATCCGCGGCGCGGGGCGCGGCTTCGCCGCAATCTCCGTTTGCGAGATCGGCGCCACGAAGCAATAGCCACGGCCCGAGAGCGTGGTGATGTAGCGGGCGCCGTCCTTGCCGTCGCCGAGGACTTTGCGAAGCGCCGCAATGTGAAAGCGCAAGTTGGCCTCCTCGACGGCCATGCCGGGCCAGACCTGCGCCATCAGGTCCCACTTGCTGACGGCCTCGTTCGGCCGCGACATCAGTGCGATCAGCGTATCGAAGCTCTTGGCGCCCATCGGCAGCGCGACGCCGTCGCGCATCACGAGCCTCTCATGCGGCCTCACGGTGAATGGCCCGAACGACAGTGTCGTTGCCGCGGGCGCGGCCGGTTCAGTCATCGCGAAATCTTGCTCATTTGGAAAACCGGATAGCCAGCGGGCGCCGATCCGGCAAGACCGGCCTTGCATCGGCATCAGACCGCGTATGCAGGTCTCCTGACCGGGTTCCCTGCCGGCCTCACAACTTCTCACAAGTCCCAACGGGTGTCCTGCCGGGGCGGCTGATAGTCAGTTGCGCGACGGCAAGGAGACTTTCATGACGCAAGCGGCAAAGCTGCTCTACACGGCCAGGACCCGCACCAGCGGCGGGCGGCAGGATGGCATGTCCCGCAGCTCCGATGGCCGCCTGGATGTCAGAGTGTCGCCGCCGGGCGGTACCGGCATCGGCACCAATCCCGAGCAATTGTTCGCAGCCGGCTGGTCGGCATGTTTCGAAGGCGCCATGGAGATGGCCGCGCGCAAGCGGAAAATCGTGCTTCCCAGAAAAAGTGCGATCGATGCGGAAATCGACCTGCTCCTCGATGAGGGCACTTTCGCGCTGCGTGCGCGGCTCAATGTCAGCCTGCCGGGCCTCGATCGCGAGGTCGCGCGCGACATCATCGATGAGGCGCACCAGACCTGTCCCTATTCCAAGGCCGTCCGCGGCAACATCGACGTCGCGGTCGCGCTGACCTGACGCACCACCACCACCCTCAACGAGGTAACCCATCATGAAGCAGCTCATCGACCAGCACCGCCGCAAGTTCTTTGGCCTCGCCGCCGGAACGGTCGCCGTCGGTCTCGGCGTGATCGACCTTGCCCGCGCCGAAACGGAAGCGCCGCGCGCCTCCACATCGAATGCATCCTTCGGCCCGATCAAGCAGATCGAGGCCGGTGTCCTCAATGTCGGCTATGCGGAGGCGGGTCCATCGAACGGTCCGGTGGCGATCCTGCTGCACGGCTGGCCCTACGACATTCACGCCTTCGTCGATGTCGCGCCGATCCTCGCCAAGGCCGGCTATCGCGTGATCATTCCTTACCTGCGCGGCTACGGCACGACGCAGTTCCTGTCCAGCGAGACGCCGCGCAACGGCGAGCCTGCCGCGATGGCCGCCGACATCATCGCGCTGATGGACAAGCTCGAGATCAAGAAGGCCGTCGTCGCCGGCTTCGACTGGGGCGCGCGCACCGCCGACATCATCGCCGCGCTGTGGCCGGATCGCTGCCGCGCACTGGTGTCGGTCAGCGGCTATCTGATCTCCAGCCAGGCCGCTGGCGGCGCCCCGTTGCCGCCATCGGCCGAGCTGCAATGGTGGTACCAGTTCTATTTCGCCACCGAGCGCGGCCGCGCCGGCTACGAGAAGTATACGCACGATTTCGCCAAGCTGATCTGGAAGCTGGCCTCGCCGCAGTGGAAGTTCGACGATGCCACCTTCGACCGCAGCGCGGCGGCGCTCGACAACAAGGATCATGTCGCGATCACGATCCACAATTATCGCTGGCGGCTCGGGCTCGCCCAGGGCGAGGCGAAGTATGAGGAGCTCGAAAAGAGGCTCGCGGCAGCTCCCGTCATCAGCGTGCCGACGATCACGATGGAAGGTGACGCCAATGGCGCGCCGCATCCCGATCCCAGCGCCTATGCCAAAAAATTCTCCGGCCGGTACGACTTTCGCCTGATCACAGGCGGCATCGGCCACAACTTGCCGCAGGAAGCCCCGCAGGCCTTTGCCAAGGCCGTCATCGACGCCGACGGCGCCTGAGGACTCATTCGATGCCTCGGTCCAGCGCGGCTGGACCGAGGACATTCCGCGATCCCCGTTTGAAGAAACATCATGACGCCTGTCGAACCTGAAACGAAAAAGCGCTCCTACGCTACGGTGATCACGCTTGCCGTGCTCCTTCTCGTCGTTCTCCTGACTTGCGTGCCCTATTTGGTCTCGATCGCCGTTGCCGAAGAACCGGCGCAAAACAACACGGCAGACGCCTCGCCGATCTTCGGCGTCACGATTCCGCAGGGCTACAAGCAGTGGGAGCTGATCGCGCCAGCCGAAGAAGCGGCGCCGCTTGACGAGCTTCGCGCTGTCCTCGGCGACCAGACTGCCATCGAGGCCTATCAGGCCGGCAAGCTTCCGTTTCCGGACGGCACCATTCTGGTCAAGCGCGCCTGGAAGCGGAAACAGTCACCGGAATTCGCATCCGCGACGATTCCCGGCGCCGCCACCACGGTCCAGGTGATGGTCAAGGATTCCAAGAAATACGCCTCAACCGGCGGCTGGGGTTTTGGACGGTTCATCAACGGTAAGCCGGTCGACGAGGCCCAGCACCGCACCTGCTGGGGCTGTCACGAAGCCCGCGCCAGGAGCCGCGATTATGTTTTCACCCGGCTTGCGCCTTGAGACCTTGCGGAGGCCAGCATGAAGACCTGGTTCGTCAGCGGCAGCTCGCGCGGGCTTGGCCGTGCTATCACGGAAGCGGCGCTCGCCGCGGGCGACCAGGTGGTTGCCACTGCGCGGACGCTCGGACCGCTCGAATCGTTGCGGGAACGTTTCGGAAGACTGCGGCTCGCAACGCTCGACGTCACGGATGAAGCTGCCGCGCAAGCAGCCATTGCGCTCGCTGTGACGACGTTCGGTGGCCTCGATGTGGTCGTGAACAACGCCGGCTATGGTGACCTCGGATCGGTCGAGGACACGAGCCTGGACTCGTTCCGGCGGCAGATCGAGGCCAATTTGATGGGGACCATCATCGTCACCAAGGCAGCGATTCCGGTGCTGCGCCGGCAGCGCCGCGGTCACATCGTGCAAGTCTCGTCCGTCGGCGGCCGGATCGGCTCCCCGGCACGCGCGGCCTATTCGGCCGCGAAATGGGGAATCGAGGGCTTTTCGGAGTCGCTGGCGCGCGAGATGGCGCTGGTCGGCGTGCATGTGACGATCGTCGAGCCCGGCGGCTTCCGGACCGGCTTTGCCCAGGCCGCGCACGCGACCGGCGAAGGACGTCCGGAGTACGACGCCGTCGTTGGCGCCGCCGTCAGGATGCAGCGCAACTATGACGGCCGCCAGCCGGGTGATCCGGCCAAGGCGGCCGCCGTCGTTCTGAAGCTCGCCGACTTGGATCGTCCGCCCTTGCGGATTGCGCTCGGCAGCGACGCCGTCAACGCCATCGCCGCGACGGACAGGCACCGCCTCGAGGAATTGGAGAAGTGGCGCTCGCTCAGCGTCTCCACGGACTTCTGAGCAGCGGCGCGTCTTACTCCGCCGCCACCATCTGCTGCGTGCGCCATTGGCCGAGCAGGGCGCGGAGCGAGGCCGGCTTCACCGGCTTGTTGAGCACCGCGATCTTTTCCTCGCGCGCGGCCTGTTGCACGGCGGGGCTGCGGTCGGCGGTGATCAGGATCGCGGGAATGGCATCGCCAAAGCGGCGGCGGACGTCACGGATCGCGGCGATGCCGTTGCCGCGGTCGAGGTGATAGTCGACGAGCAGGCCAGTGACGCGCTTGCCGGCAGTCTCGATCGCGGCGATCGCGGCTTCGGGATCGGCGACGGCGATCACTTCGGCGTCCCAGGCCTTCAGGAGCGTGCGCATGCCGTCGAGGATCGCGGCATCATTCTCGATGCAGACGATCAACGCGCCCGCGATCGGCGTGCGCGCCAGCGGCGTGGCGCTGGTGACGGCGGCGGTGAGGGTGATCGCCTTCGCCGTCGGCACCGTCACCGAGAAGACCGAGCCGCCGCCGACATTGGAACCGATGGCGATGCTGTGGTTGAGCACGCGCGCCAGCCGTTCGACGATCGAGAGCCCGAGGCCGAGGCCGCGCGCAATCCGCGCGCCTTGCTCCAGGCGATGGAATTCCTTGAAGATCTCGCCGCGCTTGACCGGCGGGATGCCGACGCCGGTGTCGTAGACGCAGATCTTGAGCGAGGCGCCCTGGCGTCGGCAGCCGACCAGCACGCGGCCGCGCGGGGTGTATTTGATCGCATTGGAAATCAGGTTCTGGAGCAGGCGCCGCAGCAGCAGCCGATCCGACTGCACCGGCAGCGAGCAGGGCACGAAGGCGAGATCGAGGCCCTTGGCGCGCGCGATCGGCGCGAACTCGATCTCCAGCGAGCGCATCAGATCGGCCATCTTGAAGCTCGAGATCGAGGTCGCCATTGCGCCGGCATCCAGACGGGATATGTCCAGCAGCGCGCCGAGGATCTCCTCGATCGCCTGGAGCGACTCGTCGATGTTCTCGACCAGCCGCGTCTCCTCGCCGCTGTGCTGACGCTCGACCAGGCTCGTGACGTAGAGCCGCGCCGCGTTCAGCGGCTGGAGAATGTCGTGGCTCGCGGCAGCGAGGAAGCGCGTCTTGGAGATGCTGGCATCTTCCGCCGTGCTCTTGGCAAGCGCGAGTTCCGAGTTCAGCCGGGTCAATTCCTCGGTGCGGTCGCGCACGCGCTTTTCCAGCGTCGCGTTGGCGCGCTCCAGCGCTTCCGCTGCCTCGAAGGTCGGCGTGACGTCGGTGAAGGTGATGACGAAGCCGCCGCCGGGCATGCGGTTGGTGAGCACCTCGATCACCATGTGGCGTTCCGGCAGACGCTCGAGATAGGGCTCGCTGTCGGTGGTGTAGGCCACGAGCCGCTGCTCGATCATCGCCTCGCGGTCGGCCTGATTGTCCGGATCGCTCACGCCCATGAATTCCAGGATTTCACGCAAGGGCGTACCGAACTGGATGAAATGCGGGGGGACGTTGAGGAGATCGCCAAACTGCCGGTTGGAGCAGATCAGTTGCAGATCGGCGTCGAACACCGCAATGCCCTGGCGCACATGATTGAGCGCGGTCTGAAGGATTTCGCGGTTGAAATGCAGCGCCGCATGGGAATCGTCGAGCAGCTTCAGCGCGGCTTTGGCGGAGACCGTCCGCTTGCGCAGCAGCAGCGACATCACGAGGCGCGAGGAGGCAGCGCCGATCGACGAGGCGATCAGGTGCTCGGCGTGCTGCAACAGCTCGAAATCGGCGGGTGCCCCGGGCTCCAGCCGCACATTGCGCCGCGCCGTGAAGGCTTCGAAGGAATGCCGGGCGCGGTCGGGCCCCAGATATTGCGCCACCGTGGACTGGATATCCTGCACCGTGACGGTGGTGCGCCAGCGACGGAAATTCGGGGCGATCGGGGCGAGCGTGTTGGGCACGAACAGATCGGCCTGCACCAGCTCGATCGACGACGGCCGCCGCGCCAGCGAGAGCAGCACATAGGTGAGGATGTTGAGCGACAGCGACCAGATCACGCCGTGCATCAGCGGCGGCAGGTCGGCGCCGAACAGCGCCTGCGGCCGCAGCGCCTCGATCCCGAACGGGCCGTGCTGGAGCCACAGGATGCCCGTCGTCGAGGAATCCATGAAGCTCGGCATGAACAGCGTGTAGAGCCACACCGCAAAGCCCACCAGCATGCCGCCGATCGCGCCGCGCGCGGTCGCGCGCCGCCACAACAGCCCGCCGAAGAAGCTCGGTGCGAGCTGGGCGATGGCGGCAAAGGACAACAGGCCGATCGCGGCGAGCTGGGTGTTGCCGAGCGCGCGATAGTAGAAATAGGCCATCACCATGATGGTGAAGATCGCGAGCCGGCGCGAGCGCAGGAGGAAGTCGCTGAAATCGGCGCCGCCGGTGCGTCCCTCCGGCCGTCGTTGCAGCACCAGGGGCACCACGAGGTCGTTCGAGACCATGATGGAGAGCGCGACGCATTCGACGATCACCATCGCGGTCGCCGCCGACAGGCCGCCGACGAAGATGGCGACGCTGAGCAGATCCGCGCCGCCCTCCATCGGCAGCGCCAGCACGTACATGTCGGGGTCGGCCGCACCGAACGGGAAGGTGACGAGGCCGGCGAGCGCGATCGGGATCACGAACAGATTGATGGCGACGAGGTAGAGCGGGAACAGCCAGCGCGCGCGGCCGACCTCGGCATCGCTGGAATTCTCCACCACGCTGACGTGGAACTGGCGCGGCAGCAGCATGATCGCGCACAGCGACAGCAGCGTCATGGTCAGGAAGTTGCCGATCGACGGCGAATAGTTGATCGCGCGCACCGCCTCCGGCGTTTTCATGGCGCGCTCGATCAGCTCGTGCGGCGAGAACATCCAGAAGGTAACGAAGATGCCGGCGGCGAGGAAGGCGACCAGCTTGACGATGGATTCGGTCGCGACCGCCAGCATCAGGCCGTGCTGGTGCTCGGTGGCGTCGGTCTGCCGCGTGCCGAACAGCACCGCGAAGGCCGCCATCGCCAGCGTCACCATCAGCGCCATGTCGCCGAGGATCGGGATGTGGGAGAAGGCCTGGTCCTCGCTCAGGATCGTCTCCAGCGAGGAGGCGACGGCCTTGAGCTGGAGCGCGATGTAGGGCACCGAGCCGATGATCGCGATCAGCGCCACGGTGGCTGCCACTGCCTGGCTCTTGCCGTAGCGCGCGCCGATGAAGTCGGCGGTCGAGGTGATGTTATGAGCCTTCGCGAGCTGGATCACGCGGCGCAGCACGCCGGTGCCGAGCCCGATCATGAGGATTGGACCGACATAGATCGCAAGGAAGTCGGTCGAGGTGCGGGTGGCGAAGCCGACCGAGCCGAAGAAGGTCCAGGAGGTGCAGTAGATCGCCAGCGACAGCGGATAGATCAGCCCGGACGCGCGGCCGGGTCCGGCCAGCGAACGGCGGTCGCCATGGCTCGCCACCAGGAACAGGAAGCCGATATAGCCGAAGGCGGCGGCGATCACGCCCCAGTCGTGCAGCATGGCGAGCGCGCTTCTCCCTGGGCGCCAACGCGCCCGGTCTCATTTTCCCTGCAAATCTAGCGCGTTGGACGGGTGCAGGCGACAGCGAAATGCCGTGCCGGGGGAGGAACTGGGGTTGTCGTTAAGCCGTAAGCCCCAATGTCGTCCTGGCGAAAGCCAGGACCCATAACCACAGCACGTGGTCATGGGCACGCTGGTAGCCCCAGCGAGCTACGACAATCCGCAATCTGGGTAATGGGTCCTGGCTTTCGCCAGGACGACAATCACTCCGCCGCCAGCGACTTCTGCTGCAGCGGCAACCCCAGGCGGTCCCACACTTGCAGCAGGGCCTCGGCGAGCTGATCGATCAGGCCGTCATCGTGATAGGGCGAGGGCGTGATGCGCAGGCGTTCGGTGCCCTTGGGCACGGTCGGGTAGTTGATCGGCTGGATGTAGATGCCGTGCTCTTCGAGCAGCAGGTCGGAGGCCTGCTTGCACTTCTCGGGATCGCCAACGAACAGCGGCACGATGTGGGTGTCGGTCGACATCACCGGCAGGCCGGCGGCGCTGAGGATCGCCTTGACGCGGGCGGCGCGGTCCTGGTGGCGCTCGCGCTCCCAGTTCGAGGTCTTCAGATGCTTGATCGCGGCGGTCGCGGCCGAGCAGATCGCCGGCGGCAGCGCGGTGGTGAAGATGAAGCCGGGCGCGTAGGAGCGCACGGCGTCGATGATCTGGCCGTTGGCCGCGATGTAGCCGCCGAGGCAGCCGAATGCCTTGGCGAGCGTGCCTTCGAGGATGTCGATGCGATGCATGACGCCGTCACGCTCGGCGATACCGCCGCCGCGCGGGCCGTACATGCCGACCGCGTGAACCTCGTCGACATAGGTCATCGCGCCGTACTTCTCGGCGAGATCGCAGATCTTGGCGAGCGGGGCGACGTCGCCGTCCATGGAATAGAGGCTCTCGCAGGCGATCAGCTTCGGCCGGTTCGGGCCCGCAGCCTTCAACTGCGCTTCGAGATCGGCGAGGTCGTTATGGCGGAACACGACCCGCTCGCAGCCGGACTGGCGGATGCCCTCGATCATCGAATTGTGGTTGAGCTCGTCCGACAGGATCAGGCAGTTCGGGATCAGCTTGGCGATGGTCGCGATGCCGGTCTGGTTCGAGACATAGCCCGAGGTGAACAGCAGCGCGGCTTCCTTGCCGTGGAGGTCGGCGAGCTCGGCCTCGAGCTGCACCAGCGGATGATGCGTACCGGCGATGTTGCGGGTGCCGCCGGCGCCGGTGCCGACGCGAGTGGCGGTCTCGACCATGGCGCCGACCACTTTCGGGTGCTGGCCCATGCCGAGATAGTCGTTGGAGCACCAGATCACGACGTCGCGCTTGCCCTTGGGAGAATGCCAGACGGCGTGCGGGAACCGGCCCGCTGTGCGTTCGAGATCGGCGAACACGCGGTAGCGCCGCTCGGAGTGGAGACGATCGAGGGCGGAATTGAAGAACTGGCTGTAATCCATCGGCAAAACCTAAGACGGAACTGACCAAAAGGGCCGCATCTTCTTAGAGCTTTTCCAGCTCCAATGTCTACGCGCTATCCCACATTTGGCCCTGGAGGGCATTTGGGCAAAATGCCCTATCGTGCAAATTGAAACTTGATCCCGATCAAGTTCGCGCGAAATGCAATGTTGCTCTGCAACATCCGTCTGCTCCCTCGTCCCGCCAAGCGGCGAGGCGAAGGCAAGGCTCAGGTCGTCCGGAACTGCAGCACGCCGTCCTTGGTCTCGGCGGTCAGCCGGCCCTCGACGATCATGTAGTTGACGTGGGCGACCAGCTCGCCGGCGGCAAAGCCCATCTGGTGTTCGTCCAGCACGTGCTTGTTGAACACCACGGGCACCAGTTCTCGCGAGGTCTTCGGCTGCTCGCGGCAGGCGTCCGCGATCAGGCGGCAGCGCTCCTCGTGGTGGTCGGCGAGCTGCTTGATGCGGGTCTTGAGGCCGTAGAACGGCACGCCATGGCCGGGCAGCACCAAGAGGTCATAAGGCAGGGAGGTGGTGAGGCTTGCGAGCGATGCCAGATATTCGCCGAGCGAATTCTGGTCGGGCTCGACCGCCCACACGCTGACGTTCGGCGAGATCTTGCTCAGCACCTGGTCGGCGGAGAGGAACAGCTTGTCGTCGGCGCAATAGAGCATCACCTGGTCGAGCGCGTGTCCGCCGCCGGTGATCACCTTGAAGCGGCGCGGGCCGATCACGATCTCGTCGCCATGCGAGATGCGGCGGTAGGACGGCGGCAGCACTGACACCTGCTTGAGATAATCCTGGCCGCGGCCGAGCAGCTTTTCGGTGAGCGACTCGTCCATGCCGTGACGGCGGAAGAACAGCCGCTGCGCGTTGCGACGCTCCTCGGTGCCGCGGTTCTGGTGATAGACCGATTGCAGATATTCGACCTGCGACATCACCAGCGGGCAGTTGAAGCGCTCCACGATCCAGCCCGCGAGCCCGACATGATCGGGATGCGAATGCGTGACGATCAGGCGCGTGATGTTGACGCCCTTCAGCGGGCCGTCGAACAGCTTCGTCCAGGCCTCGACCGTCTCCTCGTTGCCGAAGCCCGCGTCGACCATGGCATAGCCGTCGCCGTCGGCGAGCAGATAGATGTTCACGTGGTTGAGGCGGAACGGCAGTTTCAGCCGCGCCCACAACACGCCGGGCCGGATCTCCACGACCTCTTCGGGGCCGGGATGCTGTTCCCAGGGATAGCGCAGGGCCTCGGCCGAGGACTGCACGGTGTCGGTCTTCGAATGCATCCAATATCGGTACCCGCACATGAGGCGGGACGCCAGCCGAAAAAGGACGAGCCGTGGTCTCCGCATGGCGGTCATACCGGGCGGATTTTTCCGTCATGTGGGACGGCCGTGCCCCGAACTCGCTGCGCCTCTCCCGCTTGCGGGGGAGGTCGACGCGCGTAGCGCGGCGGGTGGGGGTTCTCTCCTCTAGGGGATACTCCAAAATTTCGACGGTCCCATCGCGGAGGCACCCTCACCCCAGCCCTCTCCCGCAAGCGGGAGAGGGAGTGGCGTTCCCGTGTGGCCGGCGTCCTTACGCCGCCCGCATGTTGTTGAGGAACGCGTCGATCTCTCCGCGCAGCATGTCGGCCTCGCGGCGGAGCGCGTCGGAGGCGCCCAGCACTTCGCTCGCAGCCGCGCCGGCCTCCGCAGAGGCGGTGGAGACGCCGACGATGTTGCTGGAGACATCGCTGGTGCCGCCGGCCGCATGCTGGATGTTGCGGGCGATCTCGCGGGTGGCTGCGCCCTGTTCCTCGACCGCGGCTGCGATCGTGGTGGTGACATCGTTGATCTCGCCGATGATCCGGCCGATGCCCTGGATCGCGCCGACCGCAGAGGTCGTGACCTGTTGCATGCTGGCGATCTGGGTGCGGATCTCTTCGGTCGCTTTCGCGGTCTGGCTCGCGAGGCTCTTCACCTCGGAGGCGACCACCGCGAAGCCGCGGCCGGCCTCGCCTGCGCGTGCCGCCTCGATGGTGGCGTTCAGCGCGAGCAGGTTGGTCTGCGAGGCGATGGTCTGGATCAGGTCGACGACGACGCTGATGCGGCTTGCGCTGTCGGCGAGGCTCTGCACGGTGGTGTCGGTTGCGCCGGCCTCGTCGACCGCCTTCTTGGCGATCGCGGCCGAGGTGACGACCTGCTTGCTGATCTCCTCGATCGAGGACGAGAGTTGCTCGGTGCCCGATGACACGGTTTGTACGTTGACCGAGGTCTCCTCCGCGGCGGAGGCGACCGCGTTCACCAGCGCGTTGGACTGGTCGGCGGTGGTCGACATGCTCTGCGCGGTCGACTGCATCGAATTGGCCGATTGCGCGAGATTGTCGAGCGCGGTGCGCACGGTGCCCTCGAAATCGGCGATCCTGGCTTCCATGCGCGCGGCCCGCTCGGCCTTGGCGGCGCGATCCTTGTCCTGCTCGCCGGCGAGCGCGCGGGCCTCGACCATGCTGTCGCGGAACACGGTCAGCGTGTCGGTCATCGCGCCGATCTCGTCACTGTGCTTCGAGCGCGCGATCTCGGTGTCGAGGTCGCCGGCCGAGAGCTGCTGCATGGCGCGCTGGAGACCGGTGATCCGGCGCAGGATGTTGCGGCCGACATAGAGCCAGACGAACAGGGCCGAGCCGACCAGCATCAGCGCGCCCAGCGCCAGCATGACCGAGGTGGCGAGCGAAATCTCCTGGCGCGCCTGGAAGGTCGAGGCGTTGGTCTCCTTCTGCACGCCGTCGACGAGCTGCTGCACGCTGATGCCGAGGCCGACATTGAGCTTGCGCGTCTCGTCCAGGATGGTCTGGCCGTAGTCGATGGAGTCGAGCTCCTTCTCACGCAGATTGAACACGCCGGTCTTGCCGGTGCCGAGCGCGAGCAGCTTTTCCGCCGTCGCGCGCAGCATCTTGTTGCCCTCATTGTCCGGCAGCAGATCGAGGTTCGAGCGCAGGCGTCCCTGCGCGGTCTTGAATTCCTTCTGGATGTCGTCGAGCTTGTCGCTCGTGTTCGCCGACAGCGCCGCGCTCATGTCGGCGGCCGCAAGATTGCCGCTGGCGACGACGTTGCCGAGCTGGCCGACCGTCTGCGCGACTTCGTTGGCATCGTCGGCCGACAGGATCGCCGAGCCGAGAATGGCATTCATCCGCGTCTGCGCCTCCAGCATCGCCGGACTGGCCGCGCCGACGAAGGCGCCCTGCGCGCTGCGCAGCGCGTCATATTGCTTGTCATGGAGGGCCGCGATGTCCAGCCGTTCGCGGGCGGCCTTGGCCAAGCTCTGGGCCGCCTCGTTGATGCTCTTCATGGTCTCGCTGAGTCCGGAGACGACGGCCTTGTCGCCGCCGAGCTCGATGATCTCGTTGAGTTTCTGCTGCGTCTGCTCCTGCAATTCCCTGAGCTTCTTGGTGCGCTCGTTCAGGGCTTCCTCGCTTTGAGCCGCAAGCAGGGCCGGTCCCTGTGCCGCAAGGCTCGCGCTCAGGGCCGACAATTGCAGGCTGGCGGCAAGGCGCGGAATGTCGCGCCCGCTCAGTTCTGTCATGCGTCCGCCGAGATTCTGCAGCGCGAGGCCAGCGCCGGCTGCGATCACGAGGCCCATGCCCGCGACCACCGCGAAGGCCGTGAACAGGCTGCCGCGCACGCCCCATTGTGGCGTTTTGAAACGAGGCTTGAATCGACCTAGCAAACGGCCAGCGCCCAGACGGATCGCCATCGAAAATTCCCCCACGCTCTTGCTTCTGTTTTGTGGCGGGCAGTATCGGCAGGGCCGGTTAAAAAATCGCAATTGGTGCAATTGCTTGCGTTGGTTCCGCACAGCGAAAAAGAAAGGGCCGGCGAGATCGCCGGCCCTTCGTCAAGATAAGGTCTTGCTAACCGATCAGTAGCGCGCGACGGCCGGGCTCGCCCAGTTGAAGCGGTAGTTGAGGCCGGCCTTGACCGTGTGGTCGTCGGTGGTGAACTTGCCGGTGCCCGCCAGCGGACCGCCGGTGAAGCTCGCGTCGCCGAAATTGTAGTACTGGTACTCGGCCTTGGCCGACCAGTTCGGGGCGAACATGTATTCGAGGCCGGCGCCGACGGTGTAGCCGTTGCGGTGATCGCCGGTGATGACGAAAGCGGTCGGCACGCCGCCGACGGTCACCTTCTCGTTGTTGTCGGAATAGGCGTAGCCGCCCTTCACGTAGACGAGGCCCGGGCCCCATGGTGTAGCCGACGCGGCCGGTGATCGAGCCGAGGCCGCGTTGGTCGTTGGTGTAGGCGACGCCGCCCGGAAACACCGCGCCGACGCTGCCGGACAGCCAGGAATACTGGCCTTCGACGCCGACCACGAAGTTCGGGTTGAACTGCCAGTCCGCACCGACCTGCACGCCGCCGAGGAAACGACCGTTGCCGTTGTTGCCGGTGGAGAGGCCGTTGAAATTGTTGTCGCTGGAGAAGGCGCCGCCGAGATGGCCACCGATGTAGAAGCCGGTCCAGTTGTAGATCGGCGCGACGTAGGCCGGCGCGGGCGCCTTGTAATAGTTGCGGTTGCCGAGATCGGCACCGACGGCCGGCGCGGCAGCGCCCGCAACCAGCAGCGCCACGGTCGCAAACAGAATCTTCTTCATCGTCTTGAACTCCAACACTTATGTCCCCGGCTGGCGCGCTTTCCGCGCCGTCGTTGGTTTTGCAGATAGCTTGCTTTTGATGAAAATGCTGTCACATCCGTGGCACAGCGGCACCCAACCTAACTTATTGGGCCGCAGTTGATTTTCGTGCTTAATGCCAGCTTAAGAAATGCTGAAGGAAGGCTTAATTCTGCGCAGCCGGCGAGCTTGCGCGCGCCTTTCGTTAGCCAAGACGCCGCAGCACCTCGTCGCGCATCTGCGCGCGGAACGCGGCGCGCCTGGCCGGCCGATCCTCCTCGCGCACGTCGTGGCGATCGAAGATGTCGAACTTCTCCAGGATCGGATAGCGCTCGCTCGCCATCGCGAGCACGCGCAGCACCTTTGTCGCCGACGGCGTCGGGCCGCTCACCTCCCAGCGCCGGATCGTGTCGGCCCCGCCCTTCTCCGGCAATCCGCAGAGCTTGGCCATATCGGCTGCCGTCAGCTTGCGCTCGATGACGTCGGAAAGGTCGCTGCGAAGCTGCTTCAGTTCAGGGCCGGTCATGTCACTCAGGTCCAGGAAGTCGTTCAGGCAATGCACTAGCGCTGATTCGGGTCCATCCGAAGGCCGCGCGCCCGGCTGCGGCACCTTCGCGTGTGCACGGAGTTATGAACGAGAGGCCTATGGAAATTGTCCGACGAATGATCAGATGACCAAAGGGGCACCCCAGCGAGAAGGGATCAGCCATGACCAGCATCAAGCTCGCCATCGCCGCACTCGTCACGACCGGACTGCTTGCTGCGCCCTTTGCGGCTGAAGCGAAGAAGGCCCGCTCGAGCAGGCATTATTACAACACAAGCGTGGTGGGCCCGACCTATAGCGGTGCCGGCGCGCCAATTGCGCAGCCCAGGGCCGCCTATGGCTCGTCCGGCCAGACCGTCGGCACCGTTACGGCGCCGTCGATCGGATCCTACAATTGGCCTTCCGTCGGCGTGACCAACTCGGTTCCCACCTGGAGCAATACCACGAGATAAGCGCGCCCGTGCGGGTCAGCGCGCCCCGGTCGCGAGACCGGAGAGGAGGTACAGCGCGACAAGCAATGTCGCGACCGACAGCATCGTCGTGACCGAGACCGTGGCCGCGACCAGCTTCTCCTCGACTTTATGCTCATGCGCCAGCACGTACACGGTCTTCGCCGTCGGCACGGCGGCGCATATCACGGCGGCGACGGTGTAGAGCGCGCTGAGGCCGGTGATCACACAAAGGCCGTAGACGATCAGCGGCATGATCACGAGCTTCACGGCCGCGAGCGTGAACGATGCCTTCAGGCTGGACCGCAGGCCTTCGACCGACAGCCCGAGCCCGATGGCAAACAGGGCGCAGGGCGTCAGCGCGGCGGCGATCATGTTGAGATAGGCCGCGACCGGCGCCGGAATCGGCAGGCCCGTGATCGCCCAGACGAGGCCGATCAGGGTCGACAGCACCATCGGATTGAGCAGGATCTGCTTCGCGAGGCCAGCGGACTGCGCGGACGACCCGCGGGCGTCCCTTTCGAGCAGGATGACCGTGATCGGAAACATCACGGCGGCGACGAACACCGTCGCCACCGCAGCAGGCAGCACGGCGGGCTGGCCGTAGATCGCGTGCAGGATCGGCAGCGCCACGAAGCCGGTATTGGTCATCGCCGCCGCCATGCCACGGATCGTGCTGTTGGCGAGATCATGCTTTCCGCCGGCGCGGACCGCCAGGAAGACCAGTGCAAAGCAGATCAGGGAGCCGCCGCCGAAGGCGAGCAGGAAACGCCATTCCAGCAGGTTGCGAGCCGGCTCCTGCGCGATCGTGACGACCAGCAGCGCCGGCATCGCCACATTGTAGGCGAAGTGCACCAGCGCGTCGGCCAGCGATCGTGAGAGATAGCCGAGCTCGCCGGCCAGCCAGCCGGTGACGATGATCGCGAATACGGGAAGAACGAGGCTCGCGACTTCCATCCGGCGTCCCCCTGTGCCAGGCAGCGACATGCCATCCTAGCGTGGAGGTGCGCCGTCGTCACGGTTCACCGGATTGCGCCGTTCAGGTCGGGCTGACCTTACGCGCCCCTGCCGCCCTGCTGACCGATCACGCAGCGCCATCCCGCCAGGCGCTCGGCCGGATGCTGGTTCATCCATTCGGCGAGCTGCGGTGCGCCCATCAGGCAGGACTGCATCGACACATTGGCGAAGTCCGACGTTGTGACGATCTGCTCGTGGCAGTTTCCCGGAGCGGCGAGGCTGCAAAGAACCGCGATGATCTTGATCACGCCAGGTTTCCCGCATCGCCGCCGGCGGTCGCGCGGCTGATCGTCGCCTTGTCGTGCCGTTCGCCGGCCGGATCAGCCGGGAAGATGCTGTCATAGATCGCGCGCGCCTCCTGGATGAGGCGAATACGTTCGCGCTCGGATCGCGAGACAAACTGAATAACCTGGCCCATGTCGGCTCCAAATAGATCGGCAAATCCATCATCAGATGATGGAAATCATTCCATGCGGATATGGGGGCAGGCTTCAGGTTTGCAGCTGTGTGGGCGGTCACGAAGGATAAAAAGCCCGTGACTGCTCCGTTGCGGGAGCGGAACGGGATACCGGAGCGAAACACCCGCTCTCAGGCCGCGGGTGCGCGTTCCTTCCGTCCCGGCACTGCCGCCAACAGCTCACGCGTATAGGTATGCTCGGGCGCGGCGAAGAGCTGCGCGGTCGGCTTCAACTCGACGATGGCGCCGCGCTGCATCACCGCGATGCGGTCGCAGATCTGGGCGGCGACGCGTAAGTCGTGAGTGATGAACAGCATCGACAGGCCAAGGCGCGCCTTGAGGTCTTCGAGCAGCTTCAACACCTGCGCCTGCACCGAGACGTCGAGCGCGGAGACGGCTTCGTCGGCGACGATGATCTCGGGCTCGAGCGCGAGCGCGCGGGCAATGCCGATGCGCTGGCGCTGGCCGCCGGAGAATTCGTGCGGATAGCGTTCGAGTGCGCCGGCATCGAGGCCCACCATCTTGAGGAGATCGCGAGCGCGGTCGAACGCCACCTTCGGATCGGTGCCGGCCGCGATCGGGCCGTCGGCGATGATATGGCCGATCTTGCGCCGCGGATTGAGCGAGGCGAACGGATCCTGAAAAATCATCTGGATGCGGTGGCGCTCGGCCCGCAGCGCCTTGCCCGAGAGTGAGGTGAGATCGGTCTCGCCGATCCGCACCGTGCCGCGGTCGGCCTCGATGAGCCGCATCACGAGGCGCGCCACCGACGACTTGCCGGAGCCGGATTCGCCGACGAGGCCAAGCGTCTCGCCCTTGAGGATGTTGAAGTTGACCGCGCGCGCGGCATCGACGCGGCGGTCCTCGCGAAACCAGCCGCCTGACGTGACATAGGTCTTGTCCAGCCCGATCACCTCGACGGCTCGTGCCTGGTCGTCGACGGGGCTGCGCGCCGGTGGATCCATCGACGGCACGGCGGCGAGCAGCGCCTTGGTGTAATCGTGCTGCGGCTCGCTGAAGACGGCAGCGGCGGGACCTTCCTCCACGACCTTGCCGTGGCGGAGCACCACGACCTGGTCGGCGATATCGGCGACCACGCCGAAATCATGGGTGATGAACATCACCGCCATGTTGCGGTTCCGCTGGAGATTGCGGATCAGCTTCAGGATCTGCGCCTGCGTGGTGACGTCGAGCGCAGTGGTCGGCTCGTCCGCGACCAGCACCGCGGGTTCGAGCGCGAGCGCCATCGCGATCATGGCACGCTGGCGCTGGCCGCCGGAGAGCTGGTGCGGATAGGCGCGCACGATGCGCTCGGGGTCGGGCAGGCCGACCTCGCGCGCCAGCGACAGCGCCTTGGCGCGCCGTTCCTTGGGCGTCAGCAGGCCGTGCGCCTCGAACATCTCCGCCATCTGGTCGCCGATCCGCATCAACGGATTGAGCGCGGTCATCGGCTCCTGGAAGATCATCGCCAGCCTGCGGCCGCGCAGATCGCGCCAGCCATCGTCATCCAGCTTGAGCAGGTCGCGGCCTTCGAACTGGATCTCGCCGGAGGCGACGGACACCGTATCCGGCAAAAGGCCCATCAGCGCATGCGCGCACATCGACTTGCCGGAGCCGGATTCGCCGACGACGCAGACGATCTTGCCGGGCCGCAGGTCCAGCGAGACGCCGTCGACGGCGAAGGGACGCTCGGCGCCCTTGGGCAGCGCGATCCGCAAATTCCTGATGGAGACGGCGGGCGGGGCGGTCATCATCAGCGGCCCTCCCGCGACAGGCGCGGATTGAGCGCGTCATTGAGGCCCTCGCCGATCAGGTTCAGCCCGAGCACCGAAATCAGGATGGCGACGCCGGGGAATACGGTGATCCACCAGGCCTGGCGGATCACGGTGCGGCCGGCGCCGACCATGTAGCCCCATGAGATCAGATTGGGATCGCCCAGGCCAAGGAACGCCAGCGAGGATTCCAGCAGGATCGCGGTCGCCACCATCAGCGAGGCCAGCACGATCACCGGCGACAGCGCGTTGGGCAGGATCTCGCGCAGGATGATCCAGCTGTTGCTCTGGCCGGTCACGACGGCTGCCTGGACATATTCGCGCGTGCGCAGCGACAGCACCTCGCCGCGCACGAGGCGGGCGACCGGCGGCCAGCTCACCAGCGCGATCGAGGCCACGATCGAATAGATCGAGGGCTGCAGGATTGCGACCAGCACGATGGCGAGCGCGAAGCTTGGAATGGTCTGGAAGAATTCGGTGAAGCGCATCAGGGCGTCGTCGACCTTGCCGCCGAAATAGCCGGCCATGGCGCCGATGGGAACGCCGACGAGCAGCGCGACGAGTGTGGAGACGAGGCCAACAAGGAGGGACACGCGTGCGCCAAAAATCATGCCGGCGAACACGTCGCGGCCGAGTGCGTCGGTGCCGAGCGGCACGCTCGAGAGCGTGAAGGGGGGCAGGAACGGCCGCTGCACCATGCGCCAGGGCGAGTTCGGGAACAGCATCGGCCCGAATACCGCGACCGAGATCGCGAGCAGGAGGATGACGAGCCCGATGACGCCGCTGGGGCTCTTCAGCATCGATTTCCAGAACTGTTTCATGTGGCGTATTCGATGCGCCGGATCGACCAGTCGATAGACGAGGTCGGTGATGAGGTTGAAGATTAGCACCATGGCGGAGCAGATCACGAAGACGCCGAGCAGCAGATTGTAGTCACGCTGCAGCAGCGCGTCGTACATCAGGCGCCCGATGCCGGGCCAGGCGAACACGGTCTCGGTGATGACCGCGCCGCCGATCAGTGTGCCGGAATGCACGCCGGCGAGCGTCACGACCGGCAGCAGCGCGTTGCGCAGCACGTGGCGGCGCTGGATCACGGCATCGGAGAGGCCCTTGGCGCGCGCGGTCTTGACGAAGTCGAGCCGCTTCACCTCCAGCATCGAGGCGCGCGTCATGCGGGTGTAGGTCGCCATGAAGAACAGGCCGAGCGTCATCGCCGGCATGATCAGGTGCTTTGCGACGTCGACCGCATGGGCAAGGCCGGTGAGGTTGGCGCCGACCGTCTCGTAACCGAAGCTCGGCAGCCAATCCATGGTGACCGAGAACAGGAGGATGCCCATCAGCGCCACCCAGAAGATCGGCATGGCGTAGAAGATCAGCGCGAATACGGTGATGGCCGTGTCGAGGAAGGTTCCGGCAAAGCGAGCGGCGAATGTGCCGAACAGGATGCCAAGCGTCAGCGAGATCGCGAAGGCGGTCAGCGTCAGCAGCAGCGTCGCCGGCAGCCGTTCACCGATCAGCTTGGCGACCGGCGCCTGCTGGCGAAAGGAGAAGCCGAGGTCGAGGGTGGCGACGCCCTTGACGTAGATGAAGAGCTGCTCGGGCAGCGGCTTGTCGAGGCCGAACTTCTCCCTGAGCTGCTTGACGAAGACCTGGTCACTGGCGCCGGCCTCGCCCGCCATCACGATCGCGGGGTCACCGGGTGCGAGCCGGATCAGGAAGAAATTGAGGACGACGATCGCAAGCAGGACGATCACGCCCTTCACGACACGCTGAGCGACGAAGGAGAGCATCTAGTGAGACATATCTTGTAACGTGACCTGAAGCCACATGGGCAGTGCGCTCCCTCGCCCCGCTCTTGCGGGGAGAGGGTTGGGGTGAGGGGCCTCTCTCCACACGTGAGAATGCCGATGGACCTGTACCCCCTCACCCGCCGCGCTCTGCGAGCGCGTCGACCTCTCCCCGCAAGCGGGGAGAGGTGAAGGAAGGCACACGCTCACTTGTCGAGCCATGCGTCCTTGAAGCCGTCATTGACCCCGATCCCCGTGGTGATCAGGTTCTTGACCTTGCAGCGCGTGATGGTCGGGAATTGCAGCTCCAGCATCCAGGCCACCGGCACGTCCTCGACCAGGATCTTCTGCGCCTTGTCGTAGATCTCCTTGCGCTTGGAATCCGGGGTCGCGGTCGCGCCGTCGGCGAACAGCTTGTCGATCTCCGGGTTGGAGTAGCCCTCGACGTTGTTGAAGACCTGCCCCTTGGCAATGTTGCTGGAGATATAATTGCGGCCGACCCCGAGCGCGGGATCGCCATATTGGTAGAGATAGGTGAAGGCGATGTCATAGTCCCAGTCGCCGATCTTCTGGTTGCCGCCGGCGACGTCGGTGGCGATCGTCTCGATGTTCATGCCGACGTCCTGGAGATTCTGCTTCACCGCTTCACCCCAGCGCTGCCAGGTCTCGCCATAGGCGAGCGGCAGCAGGCGGATCTTCTCGCCCTTGTAGCCGGCTTCCTTCAGCAGCGCCTTGGCCTTGGCCGGATTGTAAGCGTATTTCGGCACGTCATCGGTGTAGAACTTGATGGTCGAGGCGGACGGGCCTGTCGCTACCTTGCCGAGCCCGTTCCAGATCACGTCCTTGGCGAAATCGCGGTCGATCGCGTACATGATCGCCTGTCGCACCCGCTTGTCAGCGAGCGGACCCTGGCGGTTGTTCAGCCATAGCCAGGCGAGCGGCGAGAAGAACTCCCAGCCGGCGCCGGTGACGCAGGTATCCTTCAGCTTGGACAGCCGCGGCACGTCGAAATTCTCGACCGAGCCGCCGGGCAGCACATCGACCTTGCCGGTCTCATACGCCACCGAGCGCGCGGCCGCGTCGGGAATGATCTGCCAGTAGATCTCGTCGAGATAGGGCTTGCCCTTCTCGTGGTAGTTCGGGTTCTTGACCAGGCGGATGAACGAACCCTTCTGCCACTCCTTGAACATGAAGGGGCCGGTGCCGACAGGCGCGTTGTTGTAGGGGTTGGTCTTCCAGTCGGTGCCTTCATAGAGATGCTTCGGCACGATCGGCATCGAGCCGACCTCGAAGATGCCGAGGAACGGGCCGAACGGCTGCTTCAGCGTGAACACCACCGTATAATCGTCCGGCGTCTCGATCTTGTCGACCTGCGCCAGATTGGTGCGGGCACGCGCATGCGTCTGCTTCAGCATCTCCATCGAGAACAGGACGTCGGCGGCGGTGAAGGGCTTGCCGTCATGCCAGGTCACGCCCTTCTTGAGCTTGAAGGTGTAGGTCTTGGCGTCCTCGCTGACGCTCCAGCTTTCGGCAAGCTCCGGCAGCGGCTCGAGCTTGGGGCTGTAGCGCAGCAGGCCTTCGAAGATGTTGCCCGAGACCATCTGGGTCGGGCCGTTCTGGACCTGCGCAAGCATCAGGCCGGGCGGCTCGGGCTGGATCACGGCATTGATCACGCCCCCCGTTTTCGGCTCTTGCGCCAGCGCCGGGGCCGTGAGGCCGCAAGCGAGGAGGAGACCAAGCAACACTCGTTTTGGCATATCGTATCTTTCTCAAGCGCGGCCAGCCGCAAACGCTTCGCGACGTCCTCGCGCGCAAAGCGACGGCCGGCCCATCCCAGTCCCCATCCGGTTTCGAGGCTCACACAGTCTCATTCGGCGCCGCAAGATGAAAGTCTCGACAGGGTTCGCACAAAAAATGTACAGCGCGTCCTGTTTTCACTTGATTCATCCTCCTGTCACGGAGACAAGTCCGCCATGGACAATGCCACGCGCTCCGAACGGTCCCGCAACGCTGCGCTCGAAGCGGCCATCGCGATCATCGCGCGCGACGGACCCGGACGGCTGACGCTCGATGCGATCGCGCGTGAGAGCGGCCTCAGCAAGGGCGGGGTGATGCACCAGTTCCGCACCAAGGAGGCGGTGCTGAAGGCATTGCTCGAGCGGCAGATGGCGCATTTCGAGGAGTTCTCGACCCGCTACATGGCCAAGGTGAGCGCGACCTCGGCAAATCCCAATCTGGCGACCCAGCTTGCCACGATCAGGGAAGCGGCGACCTCGCCGAATTCCGCGGCGCTGGCCCTGGTTGCGGCCATGGTTGAAAATCCCAACCTGATGGCGCTGCCGCGCGAACTCGAGACGAAGCGGATGGCGGCGATCAAGGAAGAGGCTGCCGACCCTGATCTCGCGATGCTGCGCTGGGCCGGAGCGCTCGGACTGCTGCTGAGCTCGTTGTTCGGCATGTCGCCGCTCAGCAAGGACGAGCACCAGCGGCTGTTCGCGCGTCTGCTCGACGACGGGCAGTGGACCGGCCTCGAACAGCCGGCCATGAAGCGTGCCGCAAAAGCCGGAGCGGCATCGGCGGCAAAGGCTGCAACCCCGCGCAAGCGCGCCTGATTCACCGTTAACGAATTCCAACCGGACGCTGCCTAATGCCGCGCCTGCGGCCAAATGCGTCAGGTCGCCGTTTTGAGATTTTACAAACCAACTGGTCGGTTTTATAAACGGAAACACTGAGACGGCTCAGGGCATCCGAAAAGGCCCCGGACGATGCCCTGGGCCGGCAATGGTGAGCGCCGCAGCCGTGTCTGGTCCCAAGCGCGGCTGCGGTCGTCATTGCATCTTTAAAGGTTGGCCTTCCAAGGAAGCCGCAAGAGGAGTCTGGAATGGATCGCTCGATCGCCCTGCGCGGTCTGGGAACGCTGGTGCTTTGCGTTGCCTCGGCCGGCTGCGCCTCGGTCGCGCCGGTGCCCTATTCGGAGATGGCGTCCTCGGCCTACATGGCCCCCGACAAGTCCGACACCTCCGGCCGTGTGCCCTACCGCTATTCCACGCCGGTCGATTGGCGCTCATATAATAAAGTGATCCTCGATCCCGTCGTGGTCTACCGCGGCAGGGATCACCAGTTCGGCGACATGTCCGGCAAGGACAAGGCGACGCTCGCCGCCTACATGCAGAACTGTTTCGCCGACCGGCTGCGCGGCCGCTTCGCGCTGGTGCGCGAGCGCGGGCCGAACACACTGCGCATCAGGCTGACGCTGACCGGCGCCGTCACCAACACGCCGGTGCTCGGCACGCTCTCGCGCTTCGACATGGCCGGCGCGGTCTACAACGGCGTGCAGGCGGCACGCGACGGCGAGGGCATGTTGACCGGCTCGGTCATCTACGGCGTCGAGATCTTCGACGCTTCGACCTCACGCCTGGTCTCGGCCTACGTCACCAAGCAATACCCCGGCGCCTACGACATCAAGGCCAGCGTCGGCGCGCTCGCGGCCGCCACCGCCGGTCTCGACAAGGGCGCCGACGCGCTGATGGCGCAACTGAACTGACGCGGCACCCCGTTCAACGAAAGGCATGCAGATGAACCTTCTCCTTCGCTTCGTGCTGCGCGTCGCGATCACCGTCGTGATGATGATCATCGGTGGTCGCGCCGGCGCGGCCGCCCCGACCGATCCCAGCGGCACATGGCTCGTCGAGGATGGCCGCGCCCGCATCCGCCTCGAGCGCTGCGGCCCGGCGCGCGACCGCATCTGCGGCTTCATCGTCTGGATGAAGGAGCCGGCCGACAAGCGCGGCCAGCCTTATCGCGACAAGGAAAACCCTGATGCCGACAAGCGCGCCCGCACGCTGCTCGGTCACCAGCTCATCATGGGCCTGCAGGCGACGCCCGAGGGACGGTTTGCCGGCGACATCTACAATGCCGAGGACGGCAAGTTCTACTCGGTCTCGCTCTGGCGCGAATCCGCCGATCGCCTGAAGCTGAAAGGCTGCCTCATCAAATTCCTGTGCCAGACCCAGACCTGGCAGCAGACCCTCGACGTGCTTCCCGGCCAGCTCGTCGGCCTGACCGGCGATCTCAACGGCCCGCGCGCCGACAAGGAATGGGCGGCGATGCCGGCCCCGAAGCCGATCCAGGTGAAAGCGAAGTAACCGCCAGGACGTCCGCAGCGCCCGTCGATACCGGGACATTCTGGTTGGGAATAAGCCGGACCGCCCTGCGATAGGTCAGAGGCGGGTCGGCGCCAAATTTGATCCGGATCAAAGCCAGGTCGCCGCTTCTGCGATCGAATAGCAACTGGGATAGCGCGTTGCGCGTCCTGGTTCTTGCAGACGTGAGACGATCGATGGACATGCACGCCACCAATATCCCTGCGGCCGACGACAACGGATCTGACGTCGTCGGACCGGAGGTGGATGAGGGCATGCAGCACTGTCTGCAATTGCTCGTCGATGCCGGCCTGCGGCCGACCCGCCAGCGCCTGGCGCTCGGCCAGTTGCTGTTCCTGCGCGGTCACCGTCACGTCACCGCGGAGAGCCTTTATGAAGAGGCGCTGGCCGCGAACGCCTATCTGTCGCTCGCGACCGTCTACAACACCCTGAACCAGTTCACGGAAGCCGGTCTGTTGCGCCGGATCGCGGCCGACGGCATCAAGTCGTTCTTCGACACCGACACGTCGCTGCATCCGCACTTCTATCTCGAAGGCGAGGATGTGCTGGTCGATGTCGCCGACGGCCTCGCCTTCACCAGGATACCCGAGGCGCTTCCCGGCCACGAGATCGCGCGGCTCGACGTCATCGTCCATTTGCGCCGGAAGCGCGTGGCGTAGCAGCGCTGCGCCTCACCGCAACCCGGCGCGCCGGAATCCCTCCAGATAGTGCTCGCGATCGGCGTCACTGGCCCACGGCAGTTTCGTCGCAATCCAGTGCAGCGAGATGCCCGGCTGGGTGCGGCGGAGCTCGCCGAGCGCCATCTCCGCAAGCGCGCCATCGCCGGTCATGCCGGCCGAAACGGCGAGAACGCGGTAGGCGCCGGTGAGGTCGCCGCGGTGGCGGATCGCCTCGCGCGCAAGCGCGATGGCTTCGTCATATTGCCGCTCGGTGAAGCGCGCATAGGCCGCGATGCCGTGATAGATCGCCAGCGACGGATCGCGCGGCGAGAGCCGGATCGCCTTCTGCGCCGCCGCAAACGCCTCCTTCGACCGTCCGGCATAGGACAGCGCCAGCGCGTGGTAGCCTTGCGCCAGAGAGAAGTTCGGATTGAGCGCGAGGGCCTGCTCGAACTCGGACAACGCGTCCGCAAGCCTGCGTGTCGAGAAGTAGACGCTGCCGAGCGCGGCATGCGCCCAGGCATCCTCATGGTCGCAGCGCACCGCTTTGAGCGCGGCGGCTTCCGCGACCCGGGCAACCGCGGCCAGTTCGACCCAGCCGAGATGCACGCCGAACATGTCATTCGCGGCCAGCACCGACAGCGCCTGGCCGTAATTCGGATCGATTGCGGTCGCGCGCTCGAGCAGCGCCTTGGCGGCCTCGTGGTCCTGCCGGGTGACGCGCCAGTAATGTGACAGCGCGCGCATCAAGAGGTCCCAGGCGTCCAGGCTCGCGGGCGGCTTGCGATGGCTACGAAAATTCTCCGCGGCGTGGATGTGAGGCTCGATCGCCGCGACGATCGCGTTGGTGATCTCGTCCTGCACGGCAAAGACGTCGACCAGCTCGCGGTCGTAGCGCTCGGCCCAGAGATGGCCGCCTGACGTGGCGTCGTTGAGCTGCGCGGTGATACGCACCCGGTTGTCCGCCTTGCGCACGCTGCCTTCGACGATATAGCGGACGCCGAGTTCCTCGGCAATCTGCCTGATGTGGACCGCGCGACCCTTGTAGGTGAAGGAGGAGTTGCGGGCAATCACCATGAACCAGCGCTGCTTCGACAGCGCCGTGAGGATGTCCTCGCTGATTCCGTCGCCAAAATAGTCCTGTGCGGGATCGCCGCTCATGTTCTCGAAGGCTAGCACCGCGATCCCCGGGCGGTCCGTCACTGCGCGCACTGTTGCGGGTTCAGCGGGCGTCGGCGCAGCGGCCACGTCTTCCCGGACATCGCCGACGAAACGAAAGCCCTTGCGCGGAATGGTCTTGATCAGCCGCTGGGTCGCGCCGTCGTCGCCCAGCGCCTTGCGCGCGGCGTTGATGCGGCTGTTCAGGGCGGAATCCGAGACGATCCGGTCGCTCCAGATCTGGCTGATCAGGTCATCCTTGCTGACCACCCGGGCGCGCTCCGCGACCAGGTAAAGCAGGAGATCGAACACCTGCGGCTGCAGCGGCACGGCCACTCCGGAGCAGGTGAGCTCCCGCAGATCGCCGTCCAGCACGTTGTTTTCAAAGCAAAATCGCACGTCTCTGTCGTCTCAAGCAAAAATCAAAGTCGTCTCAGGCGAAAATCAACCCCCCGCGAAAGTCGGGGGACGTCCGATCCGGCATGGTGCGAAGACCAAACAGTGCCGATGCCTCGGCACAACGGAGCGTTCTATGACCCAACTTGATCACCAGGTTCATTCTATCGGCCCGGAAGTTGCGGGCTCACGCATTTTCAAGTTCATCGCCTTTCTGTACGGAATTGCGGCATATCTCGTCTTTTTCGTCACCGTTCTCTATGCCATCGGCTTCGTCATGGGGGTGATGGTGCCGAAGACCATCGACACCGGAGCCGAAGCGCCCGTCGTCCGCGCGGTCATCATCAATCTGCTGCTGATGACGCTGTTCGCGGTTCAACACAGCGTGATGGCGCGCCAGCAATTCAAGGCGTGGTGGACGCAGTTCGTCCCCAAGCCGGTCGAGCGCTCGACCTATGTGTTGTTCGCGAGCCTGTCATTGCTCCTCCTGTTCTGGCAGTGGCGTCCGCTGCCCACGGTCATATGGGAGGTCGAGAACCCCGATCTTGCCGTGACGGTGGTCACGCTGTCCTTTGCGGGCTGGGTGCTGGTCTTCACCTCGACCTTCATCATCAACCATTTCGAATTGTTCGGCCTGTCTCAGGTGACCGATCATCTCGTCGGCAGGGAAGCCGCGCCGCCGCGTTTCAAGACGCCGCTGCTCTACAAGTTCGTCCGTCATCCGATCTATCTCGGTTTCATCATCGCGTTCTGGGCGGCGCCGGTCATGACTGTGGGCCATCTGCTGTTCGCGGTCGTGACCACGCTCTACATCTTCGTCGGCATCGCGCTGGAGGAGCACGACCTCGTCGATCTCTTCGGCGACGAGTACCGGCAGTACAAACAACGGGTGTCGATGCTTATTCCCTGGCGCAGATCAGTATAGTCTCTGCCTCGCGCCACGCGATATCGATCCTTCATCATGGAGACGACCAAAATGAAACATGTCGGAAACTGCTTCTGCGGCGCTGTCACGGTCGAGGTCACGGGCGCGCCGGAGGCGATGGGCTATTGCCATTGCCGTTCCTGCCGGTCCTGGTCCGGCGGACCGGTGAACGCCTTCAGCCTGTGGAAGCCCGAAGCCGTGCGCATCACCGAGGGCGCCCAGCATGTCGAGACCTTCGCCAAGACGCCGCTCAGCCAGCGCAAATATTGCAGGAAGTGCGGTGGCCATCTGATGACCAATCACCCGCCGCTTGGTCTCATCGACGTCTTCACCGCCACCATTCCCACGCTCGCGTTCACGCCCGGCGTCCACGTCAATTACGCCGAGACCGTGCTGCCGATGCGCGACGGCCTGCCCAAGCTGAAGGATTTCCCGGCCGAGTTCGGCGGCAGCGGCGAGATGATGCAGGAGTAGCTGCTCTCTGACCCTCCCCTGGAGGGGGAGGGTCGATCGCGCGAAGCGCGAGCGGGGTGGGGTGATCTCTCAACACGGGCAGTGTCCATTGTGGAGAGACCGTCACCCCACCCCGTCTCACATCTTCGCTACGCTCAGATGCGAGCCGACCCTCCCCCTCCAGGGCAGGGCCATCGCATATGAGCTGGTGGGGCCTGAGCAAGCGCCTCGTCCTTCGAGACGACCGCTCCGCGGTCTCCTCAGGATGAGGCTGACCGGCAGCTTTGGCTGCCGAATTGCCGCCACGTACTCTGTCCTCATCCTGAGGGCCCGCCGGAGGCGGGCGTCTCGAAGGATGGCCGCAGGCGAGCTTCCCGCCACGCTCACCTCATATGCGATAGCCCTACCCTCCAGGGGAGGGTGAACGCCTACCCCATCCCCGCGCGCCGCAATCCCTCGAGGTAATGTTCGCGGTCCTCTTCCCGCAGCATCGGCAGCTCGCGCATGATCCATGCGAGCGAGATCCCGGGCTGGGTACGGCGCAGGCCTTCCAGCGCGGACGCTGCGAGCTCGGGATCTCCCGACATGCCGGCGGCGGCGGTCAGCACGCGATGGGCGCCGACGAAATCGGCGCGCTGACGCATCGATTCCCGTGCCATCTGCATGGACTGCTCGTAGTTGCGGCCGATGAACTGGGCATAGGCGGCAACGCCGCAATAGATCGCCGCGAGCGGATCGCGCGGGCTCAGCCGCAGCGCGCGGCGCGCGGCGGCATCGCCGTCCTGCCATCGACCCGCGTAGCACAGCGTCACGCCGTAGAAGGCGTGCGCCATCGCGAAGTTCGGATTGAGCATCAAGGCCAGCTCGAACTCCGCCAGCGCATCGTCGAAACGGCGGCGGAACAGATAGGTATAGGCGAGGCCGTGATGGGCGAAGGCGTCCTCGCGATCGGCCTCCACCGCGGCGAGCGCGGCGCGTTCGGCGACCGGCACGGTCGCGGCCATGTCGGCCCAGCCCATATGCGCGCCGAAGATGTGGCTGGTCGCGAGCAGGCCCAGCGCCTTGCCATAGGCCGGGTCGATCGCGACGGCCTTCTCGAGCAGCCCCTGCGCCGTCGCATTGTCCTCGCGGGTGATGCGCCAGTAATGCGACAGCCCGCGCATCAGAAGGCCCCAGGCGTCGAGGCTGCCCGGCGGCTTCTGCTGGGCGCGAAAGCTCTCGGCGGCATAGAGCTGCGGCTCGATCGCGGCGACGATCGCCTCGGTGATCTCGTCCTGCACGGCGAAGATGTCGGCAAGCTCGCGGTCATAGCGCTCGGCCCAGAGATGGCTGCCGGTCGAGACGTCGTTGAGCTGGGCCGAGACGCGCAGCCGGTCGCCGCTCCGTCGCACGCTGCCTTCGACCACGTAGCGCACGCCGAGCTCGCGCGCGACCTCGTGGATGTGCACGGCGCGGCCCTTGTAGACGAAGGAGGAGTTGCGCGCGATGACGAAGAACCAGCGCAGCTTCGACAGCGCCGTGATGATGTCTTCGCTGATGCCGTCGGAGAAATAATCCTGCTCGCGGTCGCCGCTCATGTTGGTGAAGGGCAGCACGGCGATCGCGGGCCGATCGGGCAGCGCGAGCACGGCCTGCGGCGCCTGGGTGAGGCGACCGAGCTCCGGCGGAACCGCGCCAAGCTGTGTCTGCACGTCGCCGACGAAGCGAAATCCCTTGCGCGCGATGGTACGGATCAGCGCCTGGTTCGCGCCATTGTCGCCGATCGCCTTGCGGGCCGCGTTGATGCGGCTGGTCAGGGTGGATTCGGAGACGCTGCGCCCGTGCCAGATCTTGTCGATCAGCTCGTCCTTGCTGACCACCCGGTCGCGGTTTTCCATGAGATGGACGACGAGATCGAAAACCTGCGGTTCCACGGCAACGGGAACCTGCTCGCGGCTCAGCTCGCGCAGGTCAGTGTCGAGAAGATGATCCCGGAATAGAAACTGCACGTCGAGACTCAGATCTCACAGCGGTATCGGGCAATAAAAAAATCAAAATAGATTTCGACTTGAAGTCTGTGAGTCTGCCGAGCGGTCTCTCCGGTTCACCACGATCGCGTGATGGTAGCCATGCGATTTTCGAAGAGGAATACAACCTGAAATGACAATCTGGCCGTTTCGGCCAGATTGTTGCGGGCGCTCATGGGTCGAGCGCTGACGGGCTACAGACTATCACCGTCATCCCCGCGCAACCGCGAAGCGGTTGTCGCTGGAGGTGCCGGAGCGTAGCGGAGGCCTCGAAGGATGGACGGCCCGGCTGTATCTCGGCCGTTCATCCTTCGAGGCTAAGCATGCGCTGCTTCGCATCGCACGCTTCGCACCTCCAGCGACAACGGCTGCGCCGTTGCGCGGGGATGACGGAGTTGTCAGCCTGACGCGCGGCGGCGTGATCGTCGCATGCCATTGAACATGTGACGAACGAGGAATGTCCATTGCCGAGCACGGCGACGTGCGTAAGCTACCCGCATACAGAACAACAGCCAAGAAACGCCCATGCCTGCTTTCCACCCCTCGACCACCGTGCTCGACTCCATGCTGTTCCGCGATGCGTTCGGGACGCCCGAGATGCGCGAGGTGTTTTCCGACGTCGCGCTGGTCGGCCGTTATGCCGAGGTCGAGGTGGCACTCGCAAAGGCGGAGGCCAAATGCGACGTGATCCCGCGGGACGCTGCCGATCAGATCGCGGCGCGGACCGATGTTGCCGCGCTCGATTTCGACCTGCTCAGGCAGGAGACCGACATCGTCGGCTATCCGATCCTTCCCTTGGTGCACCAGATGGTGAAGCAGTGCGGCGAGGCCGGCCGCTACGTGCATTGGGGCGCGACCACGCAGGACATCATGGACACTGCCGTGGTGCTGCAACTGCGCGCCGCGCTCGAGATCGTCGAGCGCGACATCGCCGAGCTGCGCAAGATCCTCGCCGACCTCTCCAAGCGCTATCGCGACACGCCGATGGCGGGCCGCACCCATCTGCAGCAGGCGCTGCCGGTCACCTTCGGCTACAAGACCGCGATCTGGCTCGCGATGTTCGACCGCCATGCCGAGCGTCTTAAGCAATTGAAGCCGCGCGTCCTGGTCGGCCAGTTCGCCGGCGCCGCGGGCACGCTGGCCTCGCTCGGCGACAAGGGGTTCGAGGTGCAGGAGGCGCTCTGCGCCGAGCTGCAGCTCGGCGTTCCCGCCTCGACCTGGCATGTCGCACGCGACGGCCTTGCCGAAGCCGTTAACTTCCTCGCCCTCGTCACCGGCTCGCTCGGCAAGATCGCGCTCGACATCATGATCATGGCCTCGACCGAGTTCGCCGAGGTCTACGAGCCCTTCGTCAAGGGCCGCGGTGCCTCCTCGACCATGCCGCAGAAGCGCAATCCGATCTCCTCGGAACTGATGCTTGCGGCGTCCAAGGCGGTGCGCCAGTACGCCGGCCTGATGCTGGACGCCATGGTGCAGGATTTCGAGCGCGCCACCGGTCCCTGGCACGCCGAATGGATGGCGATCCCCGAAAGCTTCGTGCTGACCGCCGGGGCGCTGCACCAGGCGAAGTTCGCGCTCGCAGGCCTGATCGTGGACGAAAGGAAGATGAACGACAATCTCGCCATCAGCCGCGGCCTGATTGTGGCCGAAGCGGTCATGATGGGGCTCGCGCCGCAAATCGGGCGGCAGGAGGCGCATGACGTGGTCTATGACGCCTGCCGCGAGGCCAACGACAAGGGGATCAGCCTTGCCGACGCGCTGTCCGCAGATTCACGGATATCGAGCCGCATCGACCGTGCCACAATCGAGGCGCTCACCTCACCGAAAAATTACCTCGGGCTTGCGCCCGCCATGGTCGATCGGGTGCTCAGATCCTCAACGCGTTGAAAACCAAGATGCGTGAAACCACGTATCTTTCCCGTCTCGCAAGGCGCTCGCATACTTGTGTCTCGCGATGCTAGACTTAGATTGAACGAGAGACTTTCGGCAGAGGACCCGGCATGACCGATCAACGCATCACCGCCACTCCCATCGATCCCGCGAAACTCGACCGGCTGGCCGAGGTGGCGGTGAAGGTGGGCCTGGGCTTGCGGCCGGGACAGGATCTGCTGCTGACGGCGCCGGCGATCGCGCTGCCGCTGGTGCGGCGGATCGCCGTGCATGCCTACAAGGCCGGCGCCGGCATCGTCACGCCGATCCTGTCGGACGAGGAGATGACGCTGGCGCGCTACCGCCACGGTCACGACAACAGTTTCGATCGCGCCGCCAGCTGGCTCTACGAGGGCATGGCCAAGGCATTCTCCGACAACACCGCGCGGCTCGCGATCGTCGGCGACAATCCGATGCTGCTGTCGGACGAGGATCCGTCCAAGGTCGCACGCGCCAGCAAGGCCAATTCCATGGCCTATCAGCCGGCGCTGGAAAAGATCGTCAATTTCGACACCAACTGGAATATCATCGCCTATCCGAGCCCGTCCTGGGCAAGGCAGGTCTTCCCTGGTGATCCCGAGGATGTCGCGGTCGGCAAGCTCGCCGATGCGATCTTCGCCGCGTCCCGTGTCGACCGCGAGGACGCGATCGGCAATTGGGCGAGCCACAATGCGGTGCTGCGCGAGCGCACCAATTGGCTCAATGGCCAGCGTTTTCGCGCGTTGCAGTACTCAGGGCCGGGGACGGACCTCACCATCGGGCTTGCCGACGGACATGAATGGGAGGGCGGCGCCTCGCTGTCCAAGAACGGCATCAGCTGCAACGCCAACATCCCGACCGAAGAGGTCTTCACCACGCCGCATTGCCGCCGCGTCTACGGCCATGTCGTGAGCTCGAAGCCGCTGTCCTACCAGGGCACGCTGATCGACAACATCGCGGTGCGCTTCGAGGACGGCAAGATCGTCGACGCCAAGGCCTCGCGCGGCGCGGAGGTGCTCAACAAGGTGCTCGACACCGACGAGGGCGCCCGCCGGCTCGGCGAGGTGGCGCTGGTGCCGCATTCCTCGCCGATCTCGCAGAGCGGATTATTGTTCTACAACACGCTGTTCGACGAGAACGCCGCCTCGCACATCGCGCTCGGCCAGTGCTATTCCAAGTGCTTCGTCAACGGCGCCCAGCTCACGCCGCAGCAGATCGCCGCGCAAGGCGGCAACCAGAGCCTGATCCATATCGACTGGATGATCGGCTCGGCCGAGACCGACATCGACGGCATTCTGGCCGACGGCAGCAAGGTCCCGGTGTTCCGCAAGGGCGAGTGGGCGAAGTAGCCCGCTTCGCCTTTCACGTAGAAGCAGTGCTAACGCATATGGATGCGGTTTTCCCTGCGGCCATCCTTCGAGACGCCCGCTTTGGGCGGGCTCCTCAGGATGAGGACGGAGTGTGCGGCAGTCACTTCAGCGGGCACCGATGTCGATTAGCCTCATCCTGAGGAGACCGCGGAGCGGTCGTCTCGAAGGACGAGGCGTGCGCACGGGCGAACGCCGGGGCGACAACCTTTCCTGAACGTACTCGCTGCTGGACCGTCTCACGCCGCCGCGTTGCGCAGCATCGGGCTGTTGTCGATGCTGAATCTGTTGAACAGCGTCGTGAACGGGCTGCCGTCGGTGGCCCGCACGATGGCGTCTGAAGCAGCGACCGCCTCGTAGAGCGCGCCGACCGGATCGTCCGCCTCCGGCAGATCGAGGCTTCTGCGGATGTCCTCGCGGGCCTCGTTGATCTCATCCTCGTCGTCCAGCGTCGCCTCCAGCGCATCCGCTGCGCGCCGCATCTCGGCGGGGTCGCCGCCGGCGGAAAATTTCAGGATATCGAGCCAGTAGGGGCGGGCGACGACGAGCTGGATGAATGCCTCGAAGCTTTCCGCGATGATTCCCGCGCGACCCTCCGATGACACGTAAAGCACAGTCTGCGACGGCAGCAGCACGAACGCGCCGCCGGAGCCGTCGCTGCCGATCTGCCGGGGGCTTTCAATGCCGTCGATGGTGAACCAGGGCTCTTCGTCCGGCGCGAAGGAGACGTCGAAGCCGCCGAGCCGGGCGACCACGTCGCCTTTGGCTGTCAGAGCCTCTGGGCTGAGGGGCATCGGTGTGGCTCCTTTTTGATACTTCGCGCACTTTGTCGCACCCCGGAAAAGCTGGGTTCATCTGCGCGAATTTGCAGGGAAATCGTGGCGTTAGCTGCTTCGCACCTGCAACTTACGGCTGATTGTCGGGGCCTGCGTAAGAAAGAATTAAAAACCGCCTACTAGCGTTCCAGCATCTTTCGAAACAATCCGGGCCGAGACCCGGCCATACATATTAATATTTTCCCGGGGAAGTAGATGTCGCGTGCATTGATTGAAATCGGTAGTAGCAGTGTGGAGCTCGAACTGCGGCCGATCGAGCCGTCCTGGATCATCGAAGGCAATCCGGTGTCGCGCTCGCGCGTCCTGTCGACCAGTGCCGACGGCACCGCCCAGACAATCATCTGGCATTGCACCGAAGGGCGCTTCAACTGGTACTACGATATCGACGAGACGATCATGATCATGGAAGGATCGATCGTGCTCGAGAGCGATGGGCTCCCGCCGAAGCGCTATGGCCCCGGCGACGTCATCTTCTTCCGCGACGGCGCGCATGCCAAATGGCATGTCGAAGGCCACGTCAAGAAGATCGCCTTCTGCCGCAAGACCAATCCCGTCGTGATCGGCTTCCTGATCCGCGTCGTCAACAAGCTCAAGAAGATGTTCGTCTCCACCGGCGCGCCTCGTCCGGCCTCGCTGATGGGTGCCGGCTAGTCATCTCATAACGCTTAAGGACGCTTCCCAGCGGCCACGACGAAGAGGGGTCGGGATCAACATCCCGGCCCCTCTTCTCGTCAGGACGCAGATGCTGTCACGACGGCAAATCGAGCCGGTAGAATTCGGTCGCGGTCTGCGAGAACAGCGCCGTCTTCTCGGCCTCGCTCAGGGGCGCGGCGATGCGCTTGAAGGCATTGAAGATCACCTGGTAGCTGCACTGGCCCTTATCCGGCGGAAAATTGCTCTCGAACATTGCGCGCCTTGGGCCGAACGCCTCGATGCAGGTCTCGATATAGGGCCGCCAGGCCGCGGCAAGCTCCTCGGATGACGGCGGCCTCTCGCGCAGATGGAAGTCGTAGCCGAGCAGGCACATCGCAAGGCCGCCGAGCTTCACCACCACGTTCTCGCATGTCGCGATCTCCCGGATCGACGCGCGCCATTGCGGGAATACCTCTTCGCGCCGTCCTGCAAAGCGGCCGACGCCCGCCGGGCCGCCGCAATGGTCGAGCACGATCCTGGTGTCGGGAAAGGCGCGCGCCAGCTCGGTCAGTTCGCCGATCTGCGGATGAAACAGCCAGGCATCGAAGCTGAGGTTTAAGGGCGCCAGACAGGCAAAGCCCTTGCGGAAAGTTGCGTCCTGCAAAAGTCCCTTCGGCCGGTTGGCATACATGCCGGCGACGACGGGGTCTTCGTCCCAGGCCGAGGAATGCCGGATGCCGCGGAAGCGGCCGTTGCCGGCGGCGATCTCGGCCTCCAGCACCGGCTTTGCGGCGTCACCCAGCAGCAGATTGGCGTGGCTGACGATGCCGGCGCAGATCGCAGCCTTGCCGTAAGCGCCGCTCGCACTCATCGCCGCGACGCCGTTGGCGAACTCGACTTCGCCGACCGGCCGGAATGCCTCGGGTCCGTGCGCGCGATACATCGAGCGGCAATCGACATAGACGGTGGCGATGACGTTGTGGCCGCTAGCGATGTCCGCCGCCATCTCCTCGATCAGATAGCGGTGCCCGCGATTCCAGAGATGGTGGTGGGGATCGACGATCGGCCGCAAGGGGTCGATGATCTCCTCCTGACGCCGCGCGAGCCAGTCCTCGCGCGGCTCGACGAACAGCCCGCTCGTATTGGCGGGCAACCCGCTTGCGGTCATCGGCGTTCGCTCCCTTTGTTTTTTTGTGGCGGGAGCCTAGCAGCTCGTCGGTGCATGCAGCAGCGCGCGGCGCGCAACCGCGCCCTTCGTCTTGAGCACAGCGGCGCTGCGACTTGCATGAACTGATCTGGCTCGAATGCCGCCGCGCGGAAGGTGCGCTCCCTCTCCCGCTTGCGGGGGAGGGCCGGGGTGGGGGTGTCTCCGCAGAGAGATTCCCAGTGTGGAGAGAGTCCCCACCCGCGCCTTCGGCGCGACCTCCCCCGCAAGCGGGAGAGGTTGCAGCGAGCCCGGAGCCGGTAGCTTCAGGATCCATTCAATCTTAAGCCTTACGCCGCTTCGCCATCACATCCACGACCAGCCGCCAATCGGCTGCGGCGGCCGGCTTGACCTCGCCCAGCCAGTGGAAGGAGTCGCCGGTGATCTCCGTAAAGCTCCAGCGCGTCAGCTCGCCTGCGTCGGTCGTGCCTTCCTGCACGATGTCATCGCCACGGGGGCGGCCGATCTGCTGGCGGAACACGCAGCGGCCGGGATCGAACCAGGAAATCCGCCACGCGGACATGGAAGGATCGTAGACGCGCAGCGTCGTGCCGTACCAATTGCCGGCGATTGGAAAAGCCGGGCTGCCTGAACGGCGAGGGATGATCCAGACGTCCTGGACGGCGCGGCCCTCCAGCACCCAGCCGAAATGGATTTCGCCGGGCGCGGCGTGTTTCGTTCCATCCGCTCCATGAGCGGTGATCTCGGCGTCCCAATCACCGACAAAGCGGCCGTAAAGCTGAAGTGCCGCCGCGTGCTCGGGGTTCGGTCCGTCCGCGTGCAACAATCGCGCAAAGTCTGTCATGTCGATCTCCTGTTGCGAGGAGATCAGCACGAACGTGCCTTGGGAGACTTGGAGAAAATTGCGCGTCAGACACCGTCGAGAATGATCACCGTGGGCTTCGACGGCAGCGCATCCCGGGACATCCGGAAGGAGCGCTCGTAGCGCCGGTCGATCTCGAACTGCTGGCCGATCCGGCGCATGAAATCGTCGAGCGGGGTGGCGAAGCGGTGCATCGGCAGCACCACCGAGGCGCGCAGGCGCCTGGTGATCTCGGAGATGCCGTCCAGCGACATGGTGTAGGTGCCGTCGATCGGCACCATCACGATGTCGAGCCGGCCGATCTGGGCAAAATGGCTGTCGTCGAGCTTGTGGTGGAGATGGCCGAGATGACCGATGCAGAGGCCGGCGACCTCGAAGATGAAGATCGAATTGCCGTCGCGGATCATGTCGGCACCGGCATCGTCGCCGAAATAGCGGCGGATGTCGGTCGTGACATTGCGGATGAAGGTGTCGCCGACGCGTTCCGACACGATGGCCGGCTTGCCGTCCTCGCCCCAGCCATGCAGCACATGAGGAATGCGCCTGTCGGGAAATAGTGTGTAGTGGGTGCTGTGGGCCCGGTTCATGGTGACGACGTCAGGCAGCCGGCCCACCTGATAGGCGCCGCTATAGTCGGTCGCAATGCGCAGGCCGCCCGGCGTGTCGATGAAATAGGTGGAATGGCCGGCATAGCTGATTTCGACCTCGGCCGAGCCGGCCGCCTGCCGGAATGCCACCGGCATGGCGCGAGGCGCCGTATTCGCCATCGCCAGGCATTCGCTGCGCTGGGGTGATTGCTGGGCGAGGGCAGGCGAGAGAAATGCGCCGAACAGCGCCACAGCTGCCGAAACCAGTCGCCACATGAATCCGTCCCCGAAAACTTCAGGGGAAAGTCTAGCGTGCAATGCAGCGCGTGGCCAATAGGACGCGATCAATAGCGCGTCAGTGTCGCACCTATTATTGGCGCCTTGGGCTGAACTTCCAGGTGATGGCGACGAGGCCTGCGGTGATCAGGCCGCTGATCAGGCCTGCCAGCGGCAGGGCGAGCAGCAGCGCCGCACTCGCGGCCCAGCCGATCGAGGAGAAGGCTTCGGCAAAGGTCGCAAGCCGCGACGAGGTCTGGCGGCGGCGAAACTGGCTGCGCCGGGCCTGGACCCGGAACCAGAGCTGGATCGCGGTGGCGGAGGCCGCGCTGACGATGATCGCTCCGGCGCTCACAGCGGCCTGGAACGGCGAGGCGAAGGCCAGCGCCGCCACCAGCGGGCAGAAGATCACGGCGATCGCGATCAGCACCACTTCGATCTTGGCACGGATGACGCTCGACGGCGTCAGCGGCGCGGTCGCGACCAGGTCGGGCGCGTCCTCGCCCGAGATCGTCAGCCAGGCGAGCCCACCGGCGAGCTGCCCCGCCGCCATCACGATCACGGGCGTGATCAGTGTCAGCGCCGCGGAGCTTTCGGCAAAGTTGCGCCAGAGCAGCAGCGCCGGCGGCACCAGATAGAGCAGCTGCATCAGGGTCTGCGAGATCAGCCAGGGATCGCGCCAGAGCAGCGAGAACTCCTTGCGCCGCAGCGCCTGCTGCCGCGATCCGCCGCGGAACGCGCGCTGCCTCGCGCTGCGGCGGCCGGACCTGCCGTAAGCGGCTGCGTCGATCGCGGTGTCGGCAAAGCGGCCCGAGAAGATCGCCATGACGCTTCCGAGCAGCACGAGAGCGAGCGCGAGAAGCAGCAGCAGCGCCTCGTTGTCGCCCATGGTCGCGCGCGCCGGCCACCACCAGATGCTGTCGATCTCGGGGGCGTGGGCGGCCATGCTGCCGGAGGTCAGGATGGTGAAGCGCGACAGCGTGCCATAGGACATGATCGCCGCGACCTGCAGCGCGATCACGAAGCCGGCGCCGATGATGGCGGCGAGGATCTGCGCCACGAGGCGCGTCCGCGCCGGGCCGATCAGGCGGAATAAGAGGATGGTGACGGCAATCGCGATCGCCGCGGCCGACAGGCCCATCGCGACCACGACGCCGAACGCCGCGAGCCAGCGCGGCCCGCCGCCGATCACGAGCACGTCGATGAAGGGCGTCGAGAACAGCAGCGCCATCGCGGTGACGGTGAGCGCGATCGCGGCGATGCGGACCGAGAACAGATTGGCCAGCGTCGCCGGCGAGGACATGATCAGGTCGAGATCGGCGCGGGCGTAGAACACCCGCGTCACCGATTCGATCGCCTGCGACAGCATCAAGGTCCAGGCGAGAAAGATCGTCGCCGTGATCACGATCAGCGAGGATTTGTCGAGCGGCAGCTGCAGATCGGCGAAGCGGCCGATCACCGCCCAGGCCGGCACGTGCAGCAGGCCTGCGAAGAACAGCAGGCCGACGACGGCGGCGCGCGCCCGCGTGCGTCGTCCGCCGGTCATCATGGCGAACCATTCGCGCCAGGCGAGCCGCAGCTCGTGGCGGGCGAACCAGGACAGCGCGGTCGCCGAGCTCATGCGGCTTCCTGCAGCGTCACCAGCGCGATGAAGAGATCTTCCAGGCTGGTGTCGGCGTGGCCGTTCTGCTGGCGCAGCTCGCTGAGCGTTCCTTCCGCCACGAGGCGGCCCGAGGCGATCACGCCGATGCGGTCGGCCATGCGTTCGGCGACCTCGAGGATGTGCGTGGTCATGATCACGGTGCAGCCGGCGCGGACGCGCTCGCTGAGCAGGCCCTTCACATGGCGGGCGGAGACGGCATCCAGCCCCGTCAGCGGCTCGTCGAGAATGATGAGACGGGGATCGTGCACCAGCGCGCCGGCCAGCGCCACCTTCTGGCGCATACCCTTGGAAAAGCCCTCGCAGCGTTCGTGCCGGTGCGGCTCGAGCCCCAGCGAGCTCAGCAGCTCCTCGGCGACCGGCTCCGAGACCGACGGCGCGATGCCCCAGAGCCCGGCGACGAATTCGAGATATTCGAGCGGGGTCAGCTTGTCGTAGATCATGGGCTCATCGGAGACCCACGCCATCACCTGCTTGGCGGCGACCGGGTTTTGGAGCGCATCGATGCCGAAGATCGAGACCGCGCCGGCATCGGGCCGCAAGAGGCCCGCAACCATGCGCAATGTGGTGGTCTTGCCGGCGCCGTTGGGGCCGACCAGGGCATAGAATTCGCCGGCGTGAATGGTGAGATCGAGGCCGTCGACCGCCAGACGGTCAAAACGCTTCGTTAACCCTCGGACTTCCAGCGCCGAGTTGTCCGGCTTCATGACGGCCACACCATCTGGTTTTGCATCGCCCGCGACCTTGACTTGAAGACGTTTCGGCACCGTGAATCTACGGCCGACAAATTCCGTCATCCGTCTTGGACTAAAGGCAAGTCACCGTTTGTTGACAGCGCGCGGGCGTTCAGGCTGAATTGGCGCCGGGACAAATGGAGCTAACGCAGCGAAACGACTGCGTAGCGACTGGACACAAGATGCGGCGAGGCGGTTGAAGACCCGCTGGTTGCATCGGGAGGAAGCGCGGCGATGCTGGATTTCGTTCAGCAGCTGGTCAGCGGTGTTGCGCTCGGCTGCGTCTACGGCCTGATCGCGCTCGGCTTCGTGCTCGTCTACAAGGCCACCGAGGTCGTTAATTTCGCCCAGGGCGACCTGATGATGCTGGGCGGCTTCTTCGCCTTCACCTTCATCGGCATGATGGGCCTGAACTACTGGATCGGCTTTGCCGGTGCGGTGGCGGCCATGGCGCTGTTCGGCATGCTGGCCGAGCGCGTGGTGGTGCGGCCGATCCTCGGCTACCCGCAATTCTCCATCATCATGGCCACGATCGGCCTCGGCTATTTCCTGCGCTCGATCGCCGGCATGATCTGGGGCACCGACGATCTGAAGATCGAGACGCCGTTCAGCCAGGGCGTGCTGCGGATCGGCTCGCTGGTGCTCGCCTACGACAAGCTGTCGGTGATCGCGGCGACGATGATCCTGTGCACGCTGCTCTATCTATTCTTCAACAAGACCACGCTCGGCACCGCGATGCGCGCCAGCTCCGAGAACATGCTCGCGGCCTATTACATGGGCATTCCGGTCAAGCGGGTGGTGTCGATCGTCTGGGCGATCAGCGCGGCGGTCGCGACCTGCGCCGGCGTGCTGCTGGCGCCGATCACCTTCATCCATTCCAATGTCGGCCTCGTGCTCGGCCTCAAGGCCTTTCCGGCCGCCGTGCTCGGCGGCTTCGGCTCGATCCCGGGCGCCGTGGTCGGCGGCGTCCTGATCGGCGTGATCGAGAGCATGGCCGGATTCTATCTGGCCGAGGGCTGGAAGGACGTCGCGCCCTACATCGTGCTGCTCACCGTGCTGCTGCTCAAGCCCGAAGGCCTGTTCGGCCTTCACGTCCGCAAGAAGGTCTGAACCACCATGCGCTTCCTGTTCAAGACCGACTACGAGGACGACATCAAGCTGTTTCCACATTCGGGCTACGTCGTCACCTACGGCATCCTGCTCGCGCTGCTGCTGATCGCGCCCTATGTGCTTTCCAGCTATCTGATGAGCCAGCTCGTCTTCGTCTGCATCTATGCAACCGTCGGCGTGGGGCTTCTGATCCTGACCGGGTTCACCGGCCAGGCCTCGCTCGGCCACGCCGCGTTCCTCGCGATCGGCGCCTACACCGCGGCGTATTTGCAGAAATACAATGTGCCGTTTCCGGTCTACTTCCTCGCCGCGGGAGTCTTGACCGGCATCATCGGCGCGATGGTCGGCTTTCCCGCGCTGCGCCTGACCGGCATCTACCTCGTGATCGCCACCATCTCCTTTGCCCTGATCGTCGAGGAGATCCTGGCGCGCTGGGAGAGTGTCACCCACGGCAACGAGGGCATGCGGGTCAAGACGCTGTCGCTGCTCGGTGTCGCGGTGCCGCGCGACAGTCCGACCTTCTATTATCTCTGCCTTGCCGTTCTGGTCCTGACCATCGTCGGCACGCTCAATCTGCTGCGCTCGCCGACGGGCCGCGCCTTCGTCGCGATCCGCGACTCCGAGACCGCCGCGCGCAGCATGGGCGTCAATGTCGCGCTCTACAAGGTCAAGTCCTTTGCGATCTCGGCCGCGATCACCGGCTTTGCCGGCGTGCTGTTCGCCCACAAGCTCTCCTTCATCTCGCCGGAGATGTTCACGCTCCAGCTCTCGATCGAGTTCATCATCGTGATTCTGATCGGCGGCACCTTCAGCCTGCACGGCGCGGTGCTGGGCGCGATCTTCATCGTGATGATCGATCCGTTCCTCACCTACCTCAAGGACGACATGCCCGGCATCATCGCCGGCATCGCCGCGACATTCGGTGCGAGCTCGGCGACTGCGGGCAATATCGAGTCCAAGGTTGCGGCCTTTGCCTCGCTCAACGGGCTGAAGGGCGCGATCTACGGCATCATCATCGTCTTGTTCGTGCTGTTCGAGCCGCTCGGGCTCTACGGCCGCTGGCTCAAGATCAAGCTCTTCTTCCAGCTGTTCCCGCTCTACAAGCGCGCCACCTTCAAGCGGCAGAAGATCTACGTGAAGTCGGAGCGCAACCGATGAGTTATTTCCGCGCCGAGAACCTGTCGCTGCATTTCGGAGGCCTCAAGGCGGTCGATGCGGTGTCGTTCGCGGTGGAGAAGGGCGAGATCCTCTCGATCATCGGCCCCAACGGCGCCGGCAAGAGCTCGATCTTCAACCTGATCTCGCGCATCTACCGGCCGACCTCGGGCCGCATCTTCTTCGAGGACCAGGACATCACCGAGCAACCGCCCTACGACATCGCCAAGCTCGGCATCGCCCGCACCTTCCAGAATATCGAGCTGTTCGAGAACGCGACCGTGCTGTCGAACCTTTTGGTCGGCCGCCACCGCCATTCGACCACGCAGCTCTGGCAGGAGCTGCTGTTCCTGCCGAGCGTGCGCGCCAGCGAGAAGGTGCACCGCCGCCGGGTCGAGCAGGTCATCGAGCTCCTCGATCTCGAGCCTTATCGCGACAAGCTGATCTCGGGCCTGCCTTACGGCGTGCGCAAGGTGATCGAGCTGGCGCGGGCGCTGTGCTCGGAGCCGAAGCTCATCCTGCTCGACGAGCCGTCCTCCGGCCTCAACGTCGAGGAGACCGACGACATGTCGTTCTGGATCCGCGACATGAAGAGCGAGCTCGGCGTCACCGTGTTGATGGTCGAGCACGACATGTCGCTGGTCAACCGCGTCTCCGATCGCGTCATTGCGCTGAACTACGGAAGGGTGCTCGCCATGGGCTCGCCCGCCGAGGTGCAGCAGCACCCCGACGTCGTTGCCGCGTATCTCGGAGCCTGACGCATGGATGCTGCCGTGACGCCGGATATCATCTTAAAACTCTCCAACGTCGAGAGCTATTACGGGCCGATCATGGCGATCCGCGGCATCTCGCTGGAGGTGCCGCGCGGCCGCATCGTCACGCTGCTCGGGGCCAACGGCGCCGGCAAGACCACGGTGCTGAAGACCATCTCCGGCATCCTCGATCCGCAGAAGGGCGCGATCGAGTTCATGGGCAAGTCGATCCAGCGCATGGAGGCCGACCGGATCGTGCGGCTCGGCCTCAGCCACGTGCCTGAAGGACGTGAGGTGTTCCCGTTCCTCTCCGTGCGTGAGAACCTGATGATGGGCGCCTATCCGCGCAAGGACCGCGACGGCGTCGCCGAGGACATGGAGCGGGTCTACGGCTATTTCCCGCGGCTGAAGGAGCGCATCAACCAGCCGGCCGGCCAGCTCTCCGGCGGCGAGCAGCAGATGCTGGCGATCGGCCGCGCGCTGATGAACCGGCCGACGCTGCTCTTGCTCGACGAGCCCTCGCTCGGCCTGTCGCCGCTGCTGGTGAAGGAGATCTTCACCATCATCCGCCGGGTCAACGAGGAGCAGGGCATGTCGATCCTGCTGGTCGAGCAGAATGCCAGGGTGGCGCTGGAGACGGCGCATTACGGCTATGTGCTCGAGATCGGCCGCATCGTCATGAACGACAGCTGCGACCGCTTGATGCATTCCCAGGACATCCAGGAGTTCTACCTTGGCGCCAAGGAAGCCGGTGCGCGAGGCGAACGGCGCTGGAAAAAGAAAAAGACGTGGCGTTAGATAGGTGACCATCCGCAACAACAGACCGCCGGCATGGCAGGCTGCGGAGGGGAAGGTGACAAGGAGGAGACGCGCATGGCCCGACCGGCGGTGCTGACGGTCGCTGATACGATCGCAAGGAGCTTCTTGCGCGCCGCGGAGACGCGAGGCGACAGGCCGGCGATCCGCGAGAAGAAGTTCGGCATCTGGCAGCCGACCAGCTGGCGCGAATGGCTGGAGATCTCGAAGGAGATCGCTTACGCGCTTCGCGCCATCGGCTTCATGCCCGGCGACGTCGCCTCCATCATCGCCAATGCCGTGCCCGAATGGGTCTACGCCGACATGGGCATCCTGTGTGCCGGCGGCGTCTCCTCGGGAATCTATCCGACCGATTCATCCTCGCAGGTCGAGTATCTCGTCAACGATTCCGCGACCCGGGTGATCTTTGCCGAGGACGAGGAGCAGCTCGACAAGATCCTCACCTGCCGCGCGCGCTGCCCGTCCCTGCAGAAGGTCATCGTGTTCGACATGGAGGGCCTCAGCGGCTTCTCCGACGACATGCTGATGTCGTTTGAGGAGTTCCGCGCACTCGGCCGCAACCACATGGTCGGCCGCGAGGCGCTGTGGCAGGAGATGATCGACAGCCGCAGCGCTGGCGATCTCGCTGTGCTCGTCTACACCTCCGGCACGACAGGCCCGCCCAAGGGCGCGATGCACGCCAACCGCAGCGTGACGCATCAGATGCGGCACGCCAACGACTTCATCCCGGCGCGGGAGGACGAGGACCGGCTGATCTTCCTGCCGCTCTGCCATGTCGCCGAGCGCATCGGCGGCTATTACATCTCGGTCGCGCTCGGCTCGGTGATGAATTTCGCCGAAAGCCCGGAGACCGTGCCGGACAATTTGCGCGAGGTGCAGCCGACCGTCTTCCTCGCGGTGCCACGGGTCTGGGAAAAATTCTATTCCGCCATCACCATCGCGCTGAAGGATGCGACGCCGCTGCAGCAATGGGTCTATCGCCGCGCCATCGACATCGGCTATCGCATGGTCGACTGCCGGCTCGAAGGCAGGGCGCCGCCGCTGTCGCTGCGCATCGCCAACCGGTTTGCCTACCAGTTCGCCTTCCGCAACATCCGCCGCATGATCGGCCTCGACCGCTGCCACATCGCCTTCACCGGCGCGGCGCCGATCGCGCCGGAATTGATCCGCTGGTATCTCGCACTCGGCATCGACATGCACGAGGTCTACGGCCAGACCGAGAATTGCGGCGTCGCCACGATGATGCCGGCGGAGCGGATCAAGCTCGGCTCGGTCGGCACCGCGGTGCCCTGGGGCGAGGTTACGCTGTCGCCCGACGGCGAGATCCTGATCAAGGGCGACTTCCTGTTCATGGGCTATCTGAACCAGCCGGAGAAGACCGCGGAGACCATCGATCCGCGCGGCTGGCTGCACACCGGCGATGTCGGCACCATCGACAACGAGGGTTTCGTCCGCGTCACCGACCGGATGAAGGACATCATCATCACCTCCGGCGGCAAGAACATCACCCCGTCCGAGATCGAGAACCAGCTCAAATTCTCGCCCTATATCTCCGATGCCGTCGTGATCGGCGACAAGCGGCCGTATCTCACCTGCCTCGTCATGATCGACCAGGAGAATGTCGAGAAGTTCGCCCAGGACCACGACATCCCCTTCACCAATTACGCCAGCCTGTGCCGGGCGACGGAGATCCAGGACCTGATCTGGCGCGAGATCGAAGCGGTCAACGCCAATTTCGCCCGCGTCGAGACCATCAAGCGGTTCTATCTGATCGAGCGCCAGCTCACGCCGGAGGACGAGGAGCTGACGCCGACCATGAAGCTGAAGCGCAGCTTCGTGAACAAGCGCTACGCCGCCGAGATCGACGCGATGTATCGCGAGCGCGCGGTGGCGTGACGCGCATGCCCGAAAGAGGGCGTGCGCGGACGAGAAGCGAAGGAGCGATGGCCCCGCCCTTCGTGCAACATGGGCCTTATGGAGAGGAGACGTCGATGTCGAAATCGTTCAGCGCGTTCGGCCTTGCTGTGAGTGCCCTTGCACTCACCTGTCTGCCGGCCGCCGCGCAAACCAAGATCACCAATGAAGGCATCTCGGCATCCGAGATCGTCATCGGCACCCATCAGGACCTGTCGGGTCCGATCAAGGGCTGGGGCGTCCCCGTCTCCAACGGCATGAAGATGGCCGTCGAGGAGGTCAACGCCGCCGGCGGCGTCAACGGCCGCAAGATCCGGTTGGTGGTCGAGGACAGCGGCTACGATCCGAAGAAGGCCGTGCTGGCTTCGCAGAAATTGATCGAGCGCGACAAGATCTTCGCGATGGTGGGGCCGATGGGATCGCCCACCGTGCTCGCCGCGCAGGATATCCTGCTCGATGCCGGCGTGCTGCAGCTCTTTCCGCTGACGGCGGCCGAGTTCACCTTCAAGTTCGATCCGGCCAAGCCGCAGGAGCGGCTGAAGTTCAACAACCTGCTGCCCTATGTCGAGAGCACGCGCGCAGCGCTCAAATACATGATTGAGGCCAAGAATTTCAAGAAGCCGTGCATCATGCATCAGGACGACGAGTACGGAAAAAACGTGCTCGATGGTTTTAACCAGCAGCTCGCCGCCATGAAGATGCAGCCGGCCTCGATCACGAGCTACAAGCGCGGCGCCTCCGACTTCTCGGCGCAGGTCGCCAAGATGAAGTCCGACGGCTGCGACCTCGTCGTGCTCGGCGCGGTCCTCCGTGAGCCTATCGGCACGATGAGTGAAGCGAAGAAGCTCGGATGGGACGTCACCTTCCTCGGCGCCACGCCCGTTAACGTGCTCGAAGTGCCGGCGCTTGGCAAGGAAGTGGTGGAAGGCTTGTATTCCGCTTCGAACTTCGAAATTCCTTATGAAGACACCGCGAAAGGAAAGGTGAAGGACTGGCTCGTCAATTACAAGAAAATGTTCAACGCCGACGCCAACACCCAGGCGATCATCGGCTACAATGCGGTGATGACGTTCGCGCATTATGCCAACAAGGCTGGCAAGGATCTCACTGGCCAGAAGATGATCGACGCGCTGGAGTCCGGCGACAAGTTCCAGGACATCTTCAATTCGCCGCCGACGGTGTTCTCGAAGACCAATCATCTCGCCACCACCATCACCCAGGTGCAGCAGGTCAAGAACGGCCGCTGGGTTCTGGTGAAGGACAATCTGATGTTTTGATCTCTCGCCTCTCCCCGCGTGCGGGGAGAGGCCGAAATTTGCGACAGCAAATTCCGGGTGAGGGGGAGTCTCCGCGAGTCCGTCCTTCACCGTCTTTGCGGAAGCAGCCCCTCACCCCAACCCTCTCCCCGTAAGAACGGGGAGAGGGAGAGTGCGTAGCCCTACGATCCCCCGCCCGCGTTGCCCGAATTGACCGGGGCCAGCTCGTCTTCCCGGCAGCGCCAGCCGTCGGCGGCTTTGACGAAGGCGAAGGTCCGCTGGATCCTCAGCCGGCGCGTGACATTGAAGGCGTCTGCGGAGCGCTCCTTGTTGCCGGCGCCCGGCTGCGGGCGGCCCGTCCCGGCGTCCCAGCAGGTGCCGGTGCAGCCGGAGGCGACCTTGCTGCAGGTGGTGAAAGGGGCCAGCACCACCATCTCGATCTCGCCGGTGACCTGCGCCTCCTTGTCGGTCACCTGGCTGTCGACGGCATAGACGCGGTTGATGCGCAGGAAATTGCCGCAGGAATTGGCCGCATGGATCCGCGCGGCGCAGAAATCGACGGCGTCGGTGTCGGGCGAGTGGGCCGCGATCTGACGGCCGAACACCTTTTTCGGATCGCCCTTGGCCGCGCGGATCTCGTCGGTCTTGCGCGTGAGGTAGTCGGCGAGACAATCCTCCGCAGGCTCGAGCTCTTGCAGCGGCACGTTCTCCTTGCCGACGAGATTGCACTTCCGATCGCGCTCTCGCGTCCACCTTCCGTATTCGGCGAAGGCAAAGCGCGCCGCGGTCGGGTCCAGCTTGCCGATCAGGCCGAGCACCTGGCCATTGAGCTCGGTTTCCGCAAGCGCCAGTGACGGGTCCGCGCAGATCAGCGCGCCCGCCGCCGTATTGGCGGCGAGACAGTCGAAATCGGGATCGCGCAGGATCGCGGCACGCTCCTCTGTCACCTTGAGCAGGCACGCCTTCACGCGGTCGAACTCGTCGGTGCGGATCGCGGTCTGGCCGACGATGCCGCAACTGAGGTTGCGCTGGCGGCCCCAGATCGCATTCTCCTCGATCGCCGGCAGGCGATCGGGCAGGCGGGCGAGCCGCGCTTCGATTGCCGCGTTCAGCTTCGCGGCGGCGGCGGCAAGCTCGGTGTCACCGCAGAACAATTGATTGCCGGGATCGCGGATCTGCTGGCAGTTGTTCTTCGCGAACAGCGGCAGCCTGTCGGCGATGGCGCGGTCGGATTGCGCGGACGCAGGCGCCGCCGCAAACGCCAGCAGCGCAAGCACAGACAGTACGATGAACCGCATTCCAGTCGCCCCCGCAAAGCCCGTGGCCATGCTAGCGTTCCGGATCGCGCGGTGGAATGGGTTTTTGCTGGGTGAGCGGGCGGCCGGCCCATTACCCCATCTACAAGGATCAGCGCGCCTCGGCGGGCGCCATCGACAGCCGCATCGGCTCGTCGACATATTTCATCACGGCCGACTGGTAGAGCACGAACAGCGGCTGGTAGCTGCGCGCAGCGTCGTCCTCGACCATGGCCATGCGGCGGTTGTCGAGCATCAGCCAGTGGCCGTCCAGCTTTGCGGCTACAACCGCGTGCTCTTCGCCGGCCCTGACGTCGCGCACCACGACGAGGCGGAGGTCCTCGGTGGCGACGCCCGCAAGCCGCAGCGCGGCCAGCTTGGCGATGGCATAGTCTTCGCAATCGCCGGCGCCGCGCGCGAAGGTCGCAAGCGGCGAGCTCCAGACGTCGTCGGTGCCGTCATTGGCGGGGTGGATGGCGAGATTGATGGCGCGGTTGGTCTCGCCCAGCCGGGCGCGGCCATCGCGGGCACGGGCCTGGTCGACGATGGCGAGCAGCTTGAGGGCCGCGGGCGACGCGCAATTGTCGCGGTCGCCGTCGCACAGCGCGAGCTGCACCATGTCGTCGTCGAGCCTGGACTTCAGCGCGGACCATTTCTGCTGGAGGCCGCCGGACGAGATGGCGAAGGCGAACACGCCGAACGGCTCGGCGGATTTGCGCACGAGGACACCGGCGCCCGGCGACAGCAGCGTGCCGGCGCGGAGCTCGGCAGCCGATCCGAGCAGGACCAGTCCGCACAGGACAAGGATTGCGCGCCAGGCGCGCGAGCGAGCAGCGGTCTCCATCTGACATCCCCTTCCGGCTTCGCCCTGGTCTTCCTCGACCTCGACGTGCCGGGCTTTGTTGCTTTCGCGGAGATAGTGCGAGACGGGCCGTTTTGTTCTGCTTAACGCGCCCTGCAGAGGTCCCAAAACCGTGGGGCAGGCTGAAACAAGCCCGCCCAAATTGCGTAAAATTTTACGAATCGGCAGCTACGAGATGACCGCCGGCGGCGAAAGCGGGTCAATTGCAAGCGCAGGTTGTGATGGCGCCGATTCTGCGTCCTATAGCTAACGAGCCCGCGATTTCACGGGGTCTGTTAGTTAGGTCACAGATTTAGTTCCGTATTTGCCGCAGGATGCCGCGGGAAACCCCGCAGAAAAGATAACAAAAGTATCTGCTGTCTGATCTATACAGCAGGTTACTTTGGATCCTTGGAAATGTCCGCAAAAAAGCCGAATTCGACCTCAGAATACTATAATTATTACTTCGCTTCCTTGCCGGAAGCGCGATTTCCCGGGCGTCTATAGGGCCAAGTGATGCGAAATCACACAAGCAATAGATGGTTTCGCTAAGGACTCGGTAATGCTAAGCAAGCTTAGGCGGTCGATACTTTCATAATTATTAACCCTTTTACGGTGCCCCGTTGAATTACGCTGGCAAATTTGACGCCGCGATTCCCTTCCACGGCGAAGGTTCCCACTCGTCCGCCTATGGCCATGTCGATTCCTTTACCGCCAAGGCGCACGGTCACGTTCCCGATGGGGCTGTCGTTGTTCCCGACCCGAACCTGATCTTCAACGGCGAGTTCAAGCGCGCAGGTCTCGACCTCGTGCTGTCCCATGACGGGCGCGACTTCGTCGTTCACGATTATTTTAGGGGCGACAAGCGTGGCGCACTCGCCTCGTCCGATGGCGCCCACCTCACCGGTGACGTCGTCAACGCGCTGACGGGCCATGTCCAGGTTGCCCAGGCCGCGCCGGGCATTGCCGCGGCCCAGGTGATCGGCCACGTCACCAAGCTCTCTGGCAGTGCGACCGCAATCCGCAACGGCGTTTCCGTCATCCTCAACAACGGCGACAATGTCGAGAAGGGCGACGTGGTGTCGACCGGCGCGGATTCGACGCTCGGCATCACTTTCATCGACGGCACCGTGTTCGGCCTGTCCTCCAATGCGCGGATGGTGCTGAACGAGATGGTCTACGACCCCAACGGGTCGAATAACTCCTCGCTGCTGAGCCTGGTCGCTGGCACCATCACCTTTGTCGCCGGCGAAACCGCCAAGCACGGCGACATGAAGGTCGACACGCCGGTCGCGACCATGGGCATCCGCGGCACCGCGGTGCTGACCCAGATCAACTTCGTCGTCCCCGCCGGCGGCGGCGACCCGCAGCCACAGGCGAGCTTCCAGGTGCTGGTCGAGCCGAACGGCACCACGGGCTCCTACATCCTGTTCGACAAGGTCACGCTGCTGCCGATCGCGACGGTCAACCAGGCCGGCCAGATGATCCAGATCAGCGGCGGCAACGTCTCGATCAGCAACGCGCTGATGTCGCCGGACGTGCAGAAGCTGATCACGGACGTGTTCACGCTGAAGTTCACCGACAACAACAGCAACACCAAGCTGACCACGAACTTCACCGACACGATCACGCCGACCACCCAGGATCTGGTGCTCAGGTCGGCGTCAGGCGCCGTCGTGATCGCGACCTTCACGAACCTCAATCGGGGAGAATCGGAAGGGCCCGGCAATTCCACGTCGACCGCAACCCGTATTCCCGGCCAGCCGCTGGCGCAGAGCCTCGATCTCAGTGGCAATGTGAAGACGGCGTTCTCGCTGACCGAGCGCGCGGGCACGACCGGCGACACCACGCATTCCGATACGATCTCCGGCCGGATCACCTTCGTCGATCAGAATCTCGGCGACCGGCCGACGGTGAGCATAAGCCTCGCCGAAGCGCCGAACTACGTCTACAAGAACGCCGGCCAGCAGGACGTCACCGGCTCGCTCAGCGCTCTCCAGAAGCAGGACATCGCGGCCACGCTGATCCAGATCAGCGTGGCCCCCGACGGCGGCAACAACAACAACGGCTCGGCGGTCTGGACCTACACGATCCCCGACAACGTGTTCGATTTCCTCGCGGCCGGCGAAACACTCACGCTGACCTACATGGTCCGCGTCGACACCAATTTCCAGGTCAACCCCGAATCCAGGTTCATCCCGATCACGATCACGATCACGGGCACCAACGACAAGCCGGTGATCACCAGCAGCAGCGTTCCGACCATCACCTTCGAAGGCGGCACCAGCGTGCCGGGCGGCCCGCTCATCAGCGACGAGGCGACCTCGGGCACGCTGACTTTCAACGACGTCGATCTGACCGACACGCACACGGTGTCGGTGGCGCTGACGAGCGCGAGCCTGCCTGATGGCAGCACCGTTCCGCCGGGTCCGCTTGCGGCGTTCCAGAGCGCGATGTCGGTTGCGATCGCGTCGGGGGCGGACAGCACCGGCGATGGCACCGGCACCATCAACTGGTCGCTGGCCGACCTTCCGGTCTATCTCGCCGACTTCATTCCGAGGGGCGAGGTGCTGACGCTGGTCTACACCGTGACGGTCATGGACGCGCAAGGCGCGACCGCGCAACAGACCATCACCGTCACGATCACCGGCACCGATGCGCCCGCCGTGGTGTGGATCGCGACCGAGAAGCAAGGCGCTCCCTCGGGCGGCTTCTGGAAAGACGCGGCGAATTGGGCGACCGGCACCGTTCCGACCATCGACGACGACGTCATCGTCATCACCGATCAATTGCACGGTCTGACGCCGTCTTTCCCGGCCACGATCGACGCGCCGGCCTATGCCAAGTCGATCACGATGAACGATTTCGGCGGTCCGCCGCCGCAGCTGATCAACCAGAGCTCGCTGACCGTCGCGGGCTCGCTCGACATGCGCGCGGACTCGATCTTCACCAACGCCGCGACCGGCACGACGTCGATCGGCGGCCTGGCCGAGATCCTGGACACCAGCGTATTCACCAACGCCGGCTACCTGACGCTCAAGGCCGGCGGCGATTTCGCCGCCGGCACCACGATCACCAATTCCGGCACGCTCGAACTGTTCGGCGGCACGCTGAAGACGCTGGCCGAGATCCACAATGCCGGCGGCACGCTGAAGACCGACGCCGGCGCGAAGTTGATCGTCGACGGCACGACGGTCGACGGCGGCACCGTCACCATTCTCGGCACGCTGGAGCTCGACGGCGTCAGCCTGATCGAGAACGGCACGCTGAACAATTCGGGTGCGGTCAATATCAAGGGCACCGCCGAGTTCGCTGGCGAGACCGTGGACAACACGTCGAGCGGTGTGATCGAGGTGCTGGCAAATGGCTGGCTGACGATCCATCAGGGCTCCAGCGTCACCAATGCCGGCCAGATCACCATCGACGCCTCCGGCAGGCTGGTCGTCAACAACTCGATCATCGGCGGAGCCGGTGAGGTGATCGGTACCAGGAATGGCGAGGGCCAGGGTGGCCCCGTCTTCAACGCCGGTCTCCAGGGCGCCGGCACGATCACCAACGATGGTGAGATCGATCTCACCGGTGACGCTGTCCTCAGCGGCGGCATCCTGAACAACAATGCCCTCTTCAACGTCAGCGGTACCGGCAATGCGTTGAGCGAGGAGACCGTCACCAACGCCGGCCTCATCGAAGTGCTGGCTGGCGGCGCGCTGGCGATCGATCTGGGCTCGACGGTCGACAATTCGAGCGGCAACGTCATCATCGACGGCAATGCCGCGCTGACGCTCGACGACGCCACGATCAGCGGCGGCGCGATCAAGGGTGCGGGCACGATCGAGGTCGCCGGCGCCAGCACTATTGACGGCGGGGCGACGCTGAGCATCAGCACGGTCACCGTCGATGCCGAGCTGACGCTCGACGGGGTCACGGTCTCCGGTACCGATATCACCGACAATTCCAGCATCGTCCTCGGCGGCATCGTCAAGCTCCAGGACGGCGCCAGGATCAAAGGCGGCGCGGTCACCAACACCGGCACACTGGAGATCGCGGGCGTCGCGACGCTGCTCAACGACGTCGTGGCCAACACCGGCACGATCGCAGTCGACGACGGCCAGACGCTGACGCTCTCCGGCACCGAGATTTCGGGCGGCGTCATCAACGGCAGCGGCACGATCGACGTCACCGGTGCCAGCAAGATCGATGGCGGCGCCACACTCAGCAATGGCGCCGTCACGGTCGAGAGCGGCATCACGCTGACATTGGGCGATGCGACCGTTGCTGGTGTCGCGATCGCCAATCATGGCGCCGTCAAGGTCGATGCGGGCAAGACGCTGACGCTGTCGGCCGCGGGCCTGACCGGCGGCGCGCTCACTGTCCAGGGCGCGCTGAAATCGACCGGCGCGACCACGATCACCGACGCCTCCATCACCAATAACGGCCTGATCGAGGCGATTGGCGGCGTGCTGACGCTCGCCACCATGACCTCGGCCAGCATCGGCAATGCCGGCACGCTTCGGGCCAATGGCGGCGAACTCGACATCGACCACGAGGCCGTCACCAACAGCGGCACGCTGGCCTCGGTCAACGGCGGCACGCTGAAGCTGATCTCGACGACGGTGACGAACGGGACCGGCGCGGTTTCGGTCGGCTCCGGCTCGGCGCTCGATCTCGTCGGTGCGGTCATCGACGGCGGCACGGTGACGATCGCGGGAACGCTGGAAGCGACCGGCACCAGCGCGATCGACAATGCCGACATCACCAACACCGGCACGATCACCGTCACCGGCGGCACGCTGACGATCGATCCGGCCACCGTCCACGCCATCACCAATACTGGCTTGATCGGGGCGGTGAACGGCGGCACGCTGAAGCTGACGGCAGCCACCATCACCAATACGGGCGGAACGATCTCGGTTGACGGCACGTCGAAGCTCTATCTGACCGGCGTGTCGATCAACGGCGGCAGCCTGAGCAATGCCGGCAATCTCTACAGCGTCTCGGGCTCCAACACGATCACGGCTGGCGTTACCAACACCGGCGGCACCATCGAAGTTCAGGCCGGCACGCTCAACCTCGCCGGCGGCATCACCGGCGTCGGCACGCTGATCATCGACGACGGCGCGACGCTCGAGCTCGGCGGCGCCGACGCGCAGACCGTCACATTCGCCGGCGGCACCGGCTCGCTGCACCTCGACAAGGTTGCTGGCCAGAGCTTCACCGGTACCATCGCGGGCGACGCGGCGGCCGACGGCACATTCACCGTCACCGGCGACGCCGACATCACGGCGTCGGTTGGCAACGCGCTCGACTTCTCGGTGTCGAACGGGGCGAATGCCAGCATCGTGCTCACGCTGACCGGCAAGGCGACCGGCACCGGGGCCGATTCGGTCGGCGTCCTCGTCGAGAATTCGAATGCCGCCAATGGCGGCGACATCTCGATCACCCAGCTCGGCGGCGCCGTCGGCGGCGCTTACGGCATCGATGCCCTCACCCAGGGCAGCGGCGACATCACCATCGACGCCGGTGGCACCATCACCGGCAGCTCGATCTACGGCATCCGGTCGCGCAGCTATGGCACCGGCGACCAGACCGTCACGACCGAGGCCGGCAGCGTGCTCACCTCGGGCAGCTCCGGCATCGTCGTCGTCAACCGTGCGACCTCGATCGGTGCAGCGGCCGGCAGCACCATCACGGTCAACGCCTACGGCACGATCAATTCCGGCAGCAGCCCGAATCTGAGCGGCACGGCGCCGGCCGGCATCCAGGCCGGCTACACCGGCGCCACGAACGGCACCAGCGCCAACACCGCCGTCAACGGCTCGGTTGTCGTCAACAACCATGCCAACATCACCGCCGCCGCGGGCTACGGCATCCATGCCTATAATTACGGGAACGGCGACGTCACGGTGAACGACGCTGCCGGCACCACCGTCATCGGTGCCGAGATGGGCATCCTCGCCCAGACGCTCAGCGGCGGCACCGGCAACATCGCCGTCACGCTCGGCGCCAACGCCGCGGTGACCGGCACGACCAGCTACGGCATTCTCGCCTACAGCATCGACCAGGGCGACATCAGCGTCACCTTGGCGACCGGCGATCACGTCACCTCGGGCAGTTCCGGCATCGTGGCGGTCAATTACGCGGCCGCGATTGCAGCCGCGGTCGGCAGCACGATCTCCGTCGAGGCGCACGGCACGATCCATTCCGGCTCTGCGCTGAACAGCGACCTGACCACGCCGGGCGCGATCATCGCCGGCTACAAGCCGGGCGGCAGCGGGACGTTCTCGGGCGCGGTCAATGGCGACGTCATCGTCACCAGCGATGCGACGATCACCGCGGATGCCGGCTACGGCATCGAGGCGTTCACCTGGGGTGTCGGCGACATCACCGTCACGACCGGCGCGACCTCGCAGATCACAGCCGCAGGTACCGCGATCGGCGCCTTCGATCACGGCGGCGGCGACGTGACCGTCACCAACAATGGCTCCGCCACCGGCGCCGTCGGCCTGTCGGCCTTAGCGGCGGGCGCGGGCGACGTCACCATCGTCAATCACGGCAGCATCACCGGCACGAGCCTCGCCGGCATCAGCGTCACCCAGAACGACGCCGATGCGGCGGGCGATCCGCGTCGCGACCGGCTCGACGCACATTACCAACAGCGGCTCGGTCGTGGGGGCGACCGGCCATGCGGCGATCTTCATCCAGGAGAGCGCCACCGGTTCTGCGACGATCGACAATTCCGGCACGATCGGGCCGGCCGCCGCCTCGAGCGTGACCGCGACGACCTATGCAATCGTCGAGACCGGCGGCGCCGTCACCATCAACAACACCGGCCACATCAACGGCAACATCTCGGTCGCGAGCGCGACCTTCAACAACCTGGCGACTGGCATCTGGACGGTGTCCGGAACAAGCGTCTTCGGCAACGTGTCCTCGATCGTCAACGGCGGCGAGATCGATCTGCTCAACGGCGCCTCGATTTCCGTGACCGGGCCGGGCATCACCAATTCGAACGAGATCGAGAGCTGGGGCACGGCGTCGATCACGGGCACCATCACCAACAACCACTCCATCGAGGTCCACACCGGCACGCTGACGCTGTTCGGCTCGCTGTCCGGCTCCGGCTCGGTCACGATCGACGCCGGCGCGACGCTCGAGATCAAGAACGCGGTGGCCCAGACGGTCACCTTCGCGGGCGCCGGTGCCGAGCTCGAGATCGACACGACAAGCTTCGGCGGCTCGATCGCCGGCTTCGCCGCCAACGAGAAGATCGACCTGTCGACCGTCATCTGGGACAGCGGGACCACGGCCGTCTACAACTCCGCGACCGGCAATCTCGTCGTGAGCGATACATACGGCCACAGCATCTCGCTCACCCTGATCGGCAACTACAGCGACACGCATTTCATCACCAGCAGCGACGGCGCCGGCGGCACCATCGTCGAGATCGCTCCGGTCGATGAATGGACCAATCCTGCCGGCGGCGACTGGAACACGGCGTCGAACTGGAGCCTGGGCGTGCCAGCGGCCAGCTACGACGTGAAGCTGTTCGCCGCAGCCGAACCCTACACCGTCGACAGCGCGACCGACGTCACGATCCACGACCTCACCGTCGCCTCCAGTGTGACGCTGCTGACCGAGCCCGGCACCGTGTTCACCGTCAACGGCGACGTCGTCCTCGACGGCCTGATCGAGGCCGGCCCGTTCTCCGAAAATGACATTTCGTACATCGACATCAAGGGCAACGTCACCGGCACCGGCGCGATCGAGATCTCCAACAAGGCCGTCGTGGAGATCGAGGGCTCGGTTTCGGGAACGCTGGTCAACGGAGAGTTCTCGGGAATCGTCGTCTATTACGACAACGGGCTCGGCACCCTGATCCTGGACGATTCCAGGGATTTCCACGGGCTGATCTCGGGGTCGCCGGCCGGATCCCCGCTCTCGTCCAACAATCTGATCGACCTGAAGGACCTCGCCTGGACGGCCACGATGTCCGCGCAGGCCGACTACAACGCGGATACGAACATCACCACGGTCGGCTTCTACAACGGCACGACCACCGTGACCCTGTTGTTCCTCGGCAGGGACGTGAACTGGCACCTTCAGAGCGACGGTCAAGGCGGCACCACCGTCTATGATCCGCTCGCCGACGCGCCCATGACGATCGAGAGCGGCACCGTGCTGAACCTCAGCGAGGCTTCGTCACAGGACGTGACCTTCGCCAACAACAGCGGCACCACCGGCACGTTCGCGATCGAGCACGCCGCCGATTTCACCGGCACGATCAACGGCTTTGCCGGCGACGGCACCGTCGCCAATTCGGATCTGCTCGACCTCAAGGACATCGACTTCGCGCACCTGACCGGGGTGAGCTACACCGAAAACGCCGACCATCTCGGCGGCGTGCTGTCGCTGAGCGACGGCACCGACACCGCGAACATCAAGTTCGCCGGCAGCTACAGCATCGACAGCTTCCAGTTCGTGAGCGACGGCAACGGCGGCACGCTGGTCGTCGATCCGCCCACGGGGCCGACCCTCGTCGGGACCAGCGGGCAGGACCAGTTCACCTTCGCGAATTCGTCGCTTCCGGTCCAGAGCACGATCGTCGATTTCGAGCTGGGCCAGGACAAGATCGACTTGCGCGAGTTCGAGAGCATCAAGTCCTTCAGCGACATCGTGATCACGCAGCAGGCGGGTGGCGCGCTGGTCACGCTCGACGATCACCAGTCGATCCTGCTGAAGAACCTCGTCGCGAGCAGCCTGCACGCCAGCGATTTCATCGTTGCGAACCACGCCTGACGGGCATTCGCTCGGATCGGCCGCGGCGTGGCATCCGCGGCGGATTCCAGTATCATAGGCCTAGCCGATTGCGTATTGTCGGCCCTGTTACGGCCGAAGGCGGGCTCCGGGAAACTCGACCAGCATGAGACGTCTCAGGATCTTGCGGCGGTGGTTTGCGCAAAAGTTGGGCTTTGCGCGGCTGATGTGCCTTGCGCTGCTGGTCGCGTTCGCCGGCGCCCGCCTCTGGGACCCGCCGCCGATCCAGGAATTGCGGCTGCGCACCTTCGACATGTTTCAGCTGATCGACCCGCGCCACAAGACGGTGCGGCCGGTCGCCATCGTCGACATCGACGACAGGAGCCTCGCCAAGCTCGGCCAGTGGCCATGGCCGCGGACGCGGATCGCCGACCTGATCCAGAACCTCACCAGCAACGGCGCGGTCGCGATCGGCTTCGACGTGGTGTTCTCGGAACCCGACCGGCTCAACCCGGACCTGGTCGCGGGACAGATGCGCTATCTGGACGATGCCACGCGTGCCAAGCTGCGCGAACTGCCAAGCAACGACCAGATCCTCTCCGAAGCGATCAGGCGCTCGCGCGTGGTGCTGGGCGAGACCGGGCAGTCGCAGATCACGTCGGAGATCGACAAGTCGCTTCCCTTCACAGGGGTGGCGACGGTCGGTGAGGAGAATGCCGAGAGGTTTCTGTTCGAGTTCCCCGGCTTGTTGCGCAACGTGCCCGAGATCGAGAAGGTCGCCGCCGGTCGCGGCCTGTTCACGATCAGAACCGAGCGCGACGGCCTGATCCGCCGCGTGCCGATGGTGATGCGTGCCCAGGGCAACATCATGCCCTCGCTCAGCCTGGAGATCCTGCGGGTCATCACCAGCACGCCGACGCTGCTGGTCCGGACCGACAAGTCCGGCGTGCGGGCCATCCGCCTCAAGGGCGTCGAGATCCCGACCGACAGGAACGGCCAGCTCTGGGTGCATTACGCCCGCTATGATCCCTCGATCTACGTCTCGGCCGCCGACGTGCTCGACAACACGGTGTCGCCGAGCAAGATCGCCGGCAAGCTCGTGCTGGTCGGCACCTCCGCGGTCGGCCTGAACGACATCAAGACCACGCCGGTATCCCGGGCCATGCCGGGTGTCGAGATCCACGCTCAGGTGCTGGAGAGCGTGCTGACCGGCGCGATGATCTCGCAGCCGAACTATGCGCTCGGTATCGAGCTGATCGCTGCGCTCGTGATCGGTCTCCTCGTCATCATCTTCACGCCGAATCTCGGCCCCGTCCGCCTCGTGCTGGCGGGTGCGATGTTCGCCGCGATCCTGGTCGGCACGTCCTGGTTCTTCTACGCGCAGTACCGCCAACTCATCGACTTCACTTACCCGCTGCTCTCGACCACCGCGATCTACCTGACGCTGATCTTCGGCAGCTTCGTGCGCGAGCAGCGCCAGCGCGTGCAGATCCGCGGCATGTTCGCGCAATACATGTCGCCGGTGCTGGTCGAGCAGCTGGCGCAGTCGCCGGAAAAGCTGGTGCTCGGCGGCGAGGAGCGCGAGATGACGATCATGTTCTCCGACGTGCGCGGCTTCACCACGATCTCGGAAAGCTACAAGCAGGATCCGCAGGGCCTGATCGCGCTGATGAACCGCTTCCTGACGCCGCTGACCGACGTCATCATCGAGCAAAAGGGCTACATCGACAAATACATGGGCGACGCCATCATGGCGTTCTGGAACGCGCCGCTCGACGATGCCGAGCACCAGGTCAACGCCTGCGAGGCCGCGATCCAGATGCTCGAGAAGATCGACGAGGTCAACAAGGAGCGCGAGCAGGAGGCCGCCGACGGCGGCCATGTCTACATCCCGCTCAATGTCGGCATCGGCCTCAACACCGGTATCGGCGTGGTCGGCAACATGGGCTCCGACCTCAAGAAGAACTATTCGGTGCTCGGCGACAGCGTGAACTTGGCCTCGCGCCTGGAAGGGCAGACCAAGGAATACGGCTTCCCGATCATCGTCGGCTCCAGGACGGCGCTCGCCGCCAAGGACAAGTTCGCGATCCTCGAGCTCGACTTCATCATGGTCAAGGGCAAGACCGAGCCGGAAGTGATCTACGCCATCGCCGGCCGCGAGGACGTGATGCATTCGGCCGCCTTCCAGCGCCTGCGCAACATCACCATCGAGATGCTCGGCTGCTACCGCAATCGCGACTGGCAGGGCGCCATGAATGCGATCGAGCGTGGCCGCCGAAGCGAAGACGCCGACACGCTGGAAAAGCTGTTCAAGCTCTACGAGGCGCGCATCAAGGATTTCCAGCTCAATCCGCCGCCGGAGGACTGGACCGGCGCGTATGCGCTGCTGACGAAGTAGCGGTCACACACTCGCTGTCGTCCCGGACAAGCGCGCCCTCAAGCGCGCGCCGATCCGGGACCCATAACCCCAGGGAGGAGTTGCGGCGCCGAACTGCTAACCACCAATCTTCGTCAAATTGAATTCGGTGGTAATGGGTCCTGGCTTTCGCCAGGACGACGGTGAAGGGTTTTGCGAGCGCGTCGCCTCACCAAAAGTGTCGTCCCGGCGAAAGCCGGGACCCATACTCCGCAGCCGAAATTGTTGGGCGAGATCGGCAACCGCGAGTCTTCGCCAAACATCTCCCTGTGGCTATGGGTCCCGGGTCTGCGCTGGCGCTTGCCCGGGACGACGGCAGAGGGTTTGGCGCCAGTGTGTCCGCATCAATAACTCCCGTAGGGTGGGCAAAGGCGCGTAGCGCCGTGCCCACGTCTTCTCTCTGGTGGGCACGCTTCCGCCTTCGCTCTTCGAGCTACGGCGGACAAGTCGCTTTGCCCACCCTACGGCAGCTGCGCTCGACGCTCACTCCACGCCGATCGTCGTCAGATCCTGGAACCAGTGCTGCGCCTGCACGAACTGCTTGATCTTGGGCGACAGCGCGTGCGGGTTGGTGTCGTGGACGACCCAGACCAGCACGGCGTCGTCCACGATCAGCGCATGCGCCTGCGCGAGCAATTCGTCCTGCTTGGCGCTGTCGAAGGTCTGCTTGGCCTCGTCGATCAATGCGTCCACCTTGGGATTCTTGTAGCCGCCCCAGTTGACGCCGACCGGTGCGATCTGGCCGGAGTGGAAGAAGCGGACGATGGCGTAGAGCGGGTCCGAGGTGACATAGGCGATGTTGTTGGCGGTGATGCCGGCGTTCATCTCGTCGGCGGCGCCCTTGCGCCAATGCGTATAGAGCGTCTCGAGCTCGACCACCTTGAAGTCGATGTCGATGCCGATCTCTTTAAAGCTCTGCTGCAGGAATTCGTTCATCGGCAGCGACAGCATCTGGCCGGTGCCGCCCTGCGCGATGATGAAAGTAGTCTTCAGCGGCTTTGCTTTCGAATAGCCGGCTTCCTCGACCAGCTTCTTGGCGGTGGCGAGATCATATTTCAGCTCGAAGCTGGGCTTGCCGAACCACGGGCTGGAAGGATCGACCTGGCCCTTGGCGGGTTTGGCGAGGCCGTTCATCAGGCCGACCACCGCATCGCGATCGATCGCGAGGTTCAGCGCCTTGCGCAGGCGGATGTCGGTCCAGGGCGAACCCGGCAGCACGCTGAGATGATAATTCCACACATGCGGCGTGACGTTGTCGACGAGCTTCATGCCGGCCGCCTTCAGCTGCGGCACGGCATCCGGCGCCGGCGTCTCGATCAGATCCACTTGTCCCGCAAGCAGCGCATTGGTGCGCGTCAGCGCTTCCGGCATCGGCACCAGCACGATCTTGTCGACCTTGGGAATGCGCTTCTTGTTCCAGTAGTCCGGATTCTTGCTGAGCTCGGCAAGCTCGCGCGGCACCAGCTTTGTCAGCTTGAACGGGCCGGTGCCGGAGGGCTGGCTTGCGAACTTGTCCCAGTCCTTGCCGAGCTTTTCGTACTGTGCCGGGCTCGAGACCAGGAACCACAGCATCTGATAGGGGAAGAAGGAATCGACCGTCTTGGTGGCGATCTCTACCGTGAAGTCGTCGATCTTGGCGTAGCTGGCGACGGAGGGAAGGCGGGTCTTCACCTGCGCGCTCTGCCGCTTGTCGAATTGCGGCGCCTTGTCGTTGAGCACCTTGTCGAGATTCCAGATCACGGCGTCGGCGTTGAACTCGCTGCCGTCGTGAAACTTCACGCCCTTGCGCAGCGTGAACCGCCACTTCGTCTTGTCGGCATCGTCGACCTTCCATTCGGTGGCGAGGCCCGGCACCAGCTTGCCGGGGCGATCGGCGACGTCCATCTCCCAGGCGACCAGCGGATCGTAGATCGTGTAGGCCGTGAACTGATAGGCGCCGGCGCCGCGATCGGGCTGGCCCGTCGTCAGCGGAATGTCCGCCATCGAGATGCCGTAGCGCACCACCGTTTCGGCGCGCGCCGAGATCGCGGAAACCGTCAGCGCAAGCACGGCGAGACAGGTCGATAGACGAATACGCATGGTCCAAAGCTCCAGGGAGGATCTGGAGCCAAACTTGCAATCTTGATGCCAGAATAGGCAGCGCGCCGGTTTCGCCCGTGCGTCATCACAAGGACTTGTCGTCGCATAGGCAATTTGCAGAACAAGTTTCTCCTTGGCATAGCCATTGCATACGATTGCATCAAAATTAATCATCGAAAGCCGAAGAAGGATCGAGGCGATGCTTATCAAGAACAAAAAGACACGGGCAGCGCTGATCGCGCTCTTGGCGCTTGGCAGCGCGGCCGCATGGCCCCGCGTGGGAGCTGCGGAAACGGTGCTGCGTATCGGGATGACTGCTGCCGATATTCCGCGCACGCTGGGTCAACCCGATCAGGGTTTTGAAGGCAATCGCTTCACCGGCCTTACCATGTATGACGCGCTGACCGGCTGGGACCTGTCCTCTGCCGACAAGCCCAGCGTGGTGATCCCCGGCCTTGCCACCGAGTGGAAGGTCGACGATGCCGACAAGACCAAATGGACCTTCAAGCTGCGCCCCGGCGTGACCTTCCATGACGGCTCGCCGTTCAACGCCGACGCCGTGGTGTGGAATGTCGAGAAGGTGCTGAAGCAGGACGCGCCGCAATTCGACGCCAGCCAGGTCGGCGTCACGGCCTCGCGCATGCCGACGCTGGCCTCCGCCAAAAAGATCGACGACATGACCGTCGAGCTCACCACCAAGGAGCCCGACAGCTTCCTGCCGATCAACCTCACCAATTTGTTCATGGCGAGCCCGGCGAAGTGGCAGGCCTTCTACGACAAGGCCGAAGGCGCCGATGCCAAGGCGAAGTCGCAGGCTGCCTGGACCGCGTTTGCCAAGGACGCCTCGGGCACCGGCCCGTGGAAGATGGCGAGCTTCACCCCGCGCGAGCGGCTCGAGCTGGTGAAGAACGCGAGCTATTGGAACAAGGATCGCGTGCCCAAGGTCGACAAGATGGTGCTGTTGCCGATGCCGGAAGCGAACGCGCGCACCGCGGCGCTGCTCTCGGGGCAGGTCGATTGGGTCGAGGCGCCGGCGCCGGACGCGCTGCCCGAGCTCAAGCAGCGCGGCTTCAAGCTCTACGCCAACGAGCAGCCGCATGTCTGGCCGTGGCAGTTCTCGCGCGTCGAGGGCTCGCCCTGGAACGACATCCGCGTGCGCAAGGCGGCAAACCTCTGCGTCGATCGCGAAGGTCTCAAGGACGGCCTGCTCGCCGGCCTGATGGTGCCGGCCTCCGGCACTTTCGAGCCCGGCCATCCCTGGCGCGGCAAGCCGAGCTTCGAGATCAAGTATGACAAGGCGGCCGCGCAAAAGCTGATGCACGAGGCCGGCTTCGGGCCAGCCAAGAAGCTTGCGGTCAAGATCCAGACTTCGGCGTCCGGCTCCGGTCAGATGCAGCCGCTGCCGATGAACGAATATCTGCAGCAGGCGCTCGCCGAATGCTATTTCGACGTGAAGCTCGACGTCATCGAGTGGAACACGCTGTTCACCAACTGGCGCCGCGGCGCCAAGGACCCCTCGGCCAACGGCTCGAACGCGACCAACGTCACCTACGCGGCGATGGACCCGTTCTTCGCGCTGGTGCGCTTCCTGCAATCGAGCATGGCGCCGCCGGTCTCGAACAATTGGGGCTTCATCAACGATTCCAAGTTCGACGAGCTGGTGAAGAAGGCCCGCCAGACCTTCGATCCGGTCGCGCGTGACGCCGCGCTTGCCGAGCTGCACGCGGCCTCCGTCGATGATGCCGCCTTCCTCTACGTCGCCCACGACGTCGGCCCCCGCGCCATGAGCCCGAAGGTGACCGGCGTCGTGCAGCCGAAGAGCTGGTTCATCGACTTCTCGCTGGTGTCGGTGAATTAGTGAGGTGAGCACGCTCTATCAATACGTCATGCCCGGGCTTGACCCGGGCATCCACGTCTATCCATTTGCTCGGTCATTCCGGGGCGCCCGAAGGGCGAACCCGGAATCTCGAGATTCCGGGTTCGATGCTACGCATCGCCCCGGAATGACGGAGCAAGAAGACCGTGGATGGCCGGGACAAGCCCGGCCATGACGACCCGCGATGTCTACGCACTCAACTGAGTAAAACAACGTGCTCGCCTATACCGCCAGACGCATCGTCTACGTCGTCCCGATCGTCATCAGCGTGGCGCTGGTGTGCTTCCTGCTCGTGCACATCACGCCGGGCGATCCACTCGTCGCCGTGCTGCCGGCCGATGCCTCGCAGGAGCTCGCGGCGCAGCTGCGCGCCGCCTATGGCTTCGACCGCCCGCTGCCGGTGCAGTTCGGGCTTTGGTTGCTGCGTGCCCTTCATGGCGATCTCGGCAATTCCATCGCGACGGGTCGTCCCGTGCTCGCCGAGGTCATGCGCGCGGTCGGCAACACCGTCACGCTCGCGATCGCGGCTGCCATCATCGGCTTCACCATGGGCATACTGCTCGGCCTGATCGCCGGCTATTTCCGCGAGACCTGGATCGACAAGGTCGCGACCTCCTTTGCCATCGCCGGCGTTTCCGTGCCGCATTACTGGCTCGGCATGCTGCTCGTCATCATCTTCTCGGTGCAGCTGAACTGGCTGCCCGCGGTCGGCGCCGGCCCCGGCGGCTCCAATTCCTGGGCGTGGGACTGGGCGCACCTGAAATATCTGGTGCTGCCGGCGATCACGACTTCGGTGATTCCCATGGGCATCGTCACCCGCACGGTGCGCGCGCTCACCGGCGATATCCTCAGCCAGGACTTCGTCGAAGCCTTGCGCGCAAAAGGCCTGCGCGAAACCGGCGTGTTCCGCCACGTCATCAAGAACGCCGCGCCCACCGCGCTCGCGGTGATGGGGCTTCAGCTCGGCTACATGCTCGGCGGCTCGATCCTGATCGAGACCGTGTTCTCCTGGCCGGGCTCGGGCTTCCTGCTCAACTCGGCGATCTTCCAGCGCGACCTGCCGCTGCTGCAGGGCACGATCCTGATCCTGGCGCTGTTCTTCGTCTTCCTCAATCTGTTGGTCGACATCGCGCAAGCCGCGATCGACCCGCGCATCAAGCGGGGCTAGCGGGATGAGCCCAGCAGTCGCCACGCAAACGGTGCGCTCCCTCCCCCGCCTGCGGGGGAGGGGTGGGGAGAGGGTGTCTCCCCAATCGAGAACCCCCAAGAGGAGAAAGCCCTCACCCGCGCCCTCGGCGCGACCTCTCCCGCAAGCGGGAGAGGTGCACCGCGCCCTTGGCGCGCACCGATTGCCCCAATGCTCGCACGAGACTGGCGGGATGAGCCCAAGTACAACCGCAACGACGATGCGCTCCCTCTCCCGCCTGCGGGGGAGGGGTGGGGAGAGGGTGTCTCCCCAATCGAGAACCCCCAAGAGGAGAAAGCCCTCACCCGCGCCTTCGGCGCGACCTCTCCCGCACGCGGGAGAGGTTAGGCGAGCCCGGAGCTTGGGCCGTCTGAAACAATGCCGACCGGGAGCCGGCCGATGAGCGAGCTTCCGTTGTCCGCCACCGCCGATGCCGCGCTGCAGGCCGCGCCTGCCACCAAGGCGCGCGGCTATTGGGCGACCGTCGGCCGGCGCATCATGCGGGACAAGGTCAGCATGGCCTGCGCGCTGGTGCTGCTGCTGATCTTCCTCTCCGCGATCCTTGCGCCGTGGCTCGGTCTCGAAGACCCCTACAAGGGCTCGATGATCCGCCGCCTCCGCCACATCGGCACGGTCGGCTACCCGCTCGGCACCGACGAGCTCGGCCGCGATATGCTGGCGCGGCTGATCTATGGCGGGCGGCTGTCGCTGGTCATCGGCATCCTGCCGGTCATCCTCGCCTTCTGCATCGGCACCTCGCTCGGCATCGTCGCCGGCTATGTCGGCGGCAAGCTCAACACCGCGATCATGCGCACGGTGGACGTGTTCTACGCCTTCCCGTCGGTGCTGCTGGCCATCGCGATCTCCGGCGCGCTCGGCGCCGGCATCCTCAACTCCATCGTGGCGCTCACCATCGTGTTTGTGCCGCAGATCACCCGCGTCGCCGAGAGCGTCACCACCGGCGTGCGCAACATGGACTTCGTCGAGGCCGCGCGCGCCTCCGGCGCCGGCGCCTTCACCATCATGCGCGTGCATATCCTCGGCAACGTGCTCGGCGCGATCTTCGTCTATGCCACCAGCCTGATCTCGGTCTCGATGATCCTGGCGGCCGGTCTCTCTTTCCTCGGCCTCGGCACAAAACCGCCGGAGCCGGAATGGGGCCTGATGCTGAACACGCTGCGCACCGCGATCTATGTCAATCCCTGGGTCGCAGCATTGCCGGGCGCGATGATCTTCGCGGTCTCGATCTGTTTCAACCTCCTCTCGGACGGCCTGCGCAGCGCCATGGACATCAGGAACTAGGCCATGAGCGAAACCAACACTTATGTCGCCATGCTGGAGCAGGTCGAGGACGTCGGCGGCGTCGCGCAGCCGCTGCTCCAGGTCAACGGCCTGACGAAACATTTCCCGGTGCGCGGCGGGCTGTTCGCCGCCAAGCGCACCGTGCGTGCCGTCGACAACGTCTCCTTCTCCGTCGCCAAGGGCGAGACGGTCGGCATCGTCGGCGAATCCGGCTGCGGCAAGTCGACCACCGCGCGCCTCTTGATGCATCTGATGCCGCGCGATGACGGCGACATCATCTATGACGGCATGACCGTCGGCCGATCCTTGTCGCTGCGCGAGCTGCGGCGCGGCATGCAGATGGTGTTCCAGGATTCCTACGCCTCGCTCAATCCGCGTCTGACCATCGAGGAATCGATCGCCTTCGGCCCCAAGGTGCACGGCATGGCCGATGGCACGGCGCGCACCCTGGCGCGCGAGCTGCTCGGCAAGGTGGGCCTGCGCCCGGAAAACTTCGCCAACCGCTATCCGCACGAGATCTCCGGCGGACAGCGCCAGCGCGTCAACATCGCGCGCGCGCTGGCGCTGTCGCCGCGGCTGGTGATCCTGGATGAGGCCGTCTCCGCGCTCGACAAATCCGTCGAGGCGCAGGTGCTCAATTTGCTGGCCGATCTCAAGCGCGAGTTCGGCCTGACCTATCTCTTCATCAGCCACGACCTCAACGTGGTCCGCTACATATCGGACCGCGTGCTGGTGATGTATCTCGGCGAGGTCGTCGAGCTCGGCCCGGTCGACCAGGTCTGGGATAGCCCGGCGCATCCCTACACGCGTGCGCTGCTCGCCGCGATGCCGTCCTCCGATCCTGATCGCCGCACCGAGAAGCCGCCGATCACGGGCGATCCGCCCAATCCGATCGACCCGCCCCCGGGCTGCCGCTTCCATACCCGCTGCGCGTTTGCGGAGCCGCTCTGCGCAAATGCTGCGCCAAAGCTCACGGCCGTCGATACAATGGACCATGAGGCCGCGTGCTACATGGCGATCCCGGGTTCAGGCCATAGCCGCGCGCCCGCAGGGGAAACAGCATGACAAGACCGACACCAAAAGAGATCAAGCCCATCGCGCAAGTCTCGGGCATTCCCGTGGACGATGAGATCGCAACGCGCATCTCGAATTCCATCGGGCCCGCCTTCGAGGGCTTTGCCGCGATCGCCGGCACGTTGCCCTTCGACCTCGAGCCGGCGTCTTACGTGGTTGCGCAGACGCAGAAGGTGTCGAAATGAGCCTTGAACCTGCCTTGATGACGCTCACCGAGGTTGCGCGGGCGATCGCGATGAAGCAGCTGTCCTCGCACGAGGTCACGCGCGCGCTGCTGCACCGCATCGCGCAATGGCAGCCGCATCTCAACGCCTTCATGTCGATCGAGGCGGAGGCGGCGCTGAAGGCGGCCGAGGCCGCCGATGCCGAGCTCGCCAAGGGTAACGTCCGCGGTCCGCTGCATGGCGTGCCGCTCGCGCACAAGGACATGTATTACGACGCCGGCCACGTCGCGACCTGCGGCTCGCTGATCCGCCGCGATTTCGTCGCGACCACGACGTCCACGGCGCTGCGGCGGCTGAAGGACGCCGGTCAGGTCCGCCTCGGCACGCTGCACCTTGCCGAGTTCGCCTATGGTCCGACCGGGCACAACGCCCATTACGGCCCGGTGCGCAATCCCTGGAACGTCGCGCACATCACCGGTGGCTCGTCGTCGGGCTCGGGCTCGGCGGTCGCCGCGCGCCTGACCTATGCGGCGCTCGGCTCGGACACCGGCGGCTCGATCCGCATGCCCGCGCATTTCTGCGGCGTCACCGGCCTGAAAACCACCTGGAGCCGCGTCAGCCGCGCCGGTGCGATGCCGCTGTCGCAATCGCTCGACACCGTCGGCCCGCTTGCCCGTACCGCCGAGGACTGTGCCTTGTTGCTGGCTTTGATGGCCGGTCCCGATCCCGAGGATCCGACCTGCAGCCATGAGCCGCTGTCGGACTATGTTGCCGCGACCAAAGGCTCGCTGAAAGGCCTCAAGATCGGTGTGCCTGCGTCGTTCTATGTCGACGATCTCGACAGCGAGGTCGCGCGCGTGCTGGACGAGACCATCGCGGTGCTCAAGCGCGAAGGCGCCGACATCGTCAAGGTCGAGCTGCCCGACCAGCGGCAGTTGTCCGCGGCAAGCCAGCTGGTGCTCGCCGCGGAAGCCGCCGCCTTCCACAAGCGCTGGATGATCGAGCGTCCGCAGGATTACGGCGCGCAGGTCTTGATGCGGCTCCAGAACGGTCTCACCGTTCCCGCCATCACTTATCTCGAGGCGATGCGCTGGCGTGGGCCTGCGCTCGCCGCGCACAACGCCGCGACATCAGGCGTCGATGCGGTGATCGCACCGGCGTCCCCGGTGCCGGCGCCAACGATCGAGGAGAGCGATGTCGGTGGCGGACCGAACGCGCCGGCGCTGTTGCAGCGGCTGACGCTGTTCACCCGCCCGGTGAATTTCTTGGGCCTGCCGTCGCTGACCGTTCCTTCGGGCTTCACCGGCAGCGGACTGCCTGTTGGCATGCAGCTGATCGGCCGCTCCTTCGATGAAGCGACCCTGCTCACCATCGGCGCCGCCTTCCAGCGCGTCACCGACTATCACGACCGGATACCCAAACTGCCGTCATGACAAAACTCGTCGAGATCTCAGGCCTCAACATCCGCTTCACCGGCGAGCGCACGGTCTATGCCGTGAACGATCTCAATCTCTCGCTCGGCAATAGTGAGGTGCTTGGCCTGCTCGGCGAATCCGGTTCGGGCAAGAGCGTGACCCTGCGTGCCCTGATGCGGCTATTGCCGAAGAAGCGCACGCAGATTTCGGGCACGGTCAATGTGATGGGACAGGACGTGCTCGCCATGAATGACGAGCAGCTCTCGTCGTTCCGCGGCCAGACCGTCTCGATGATCTTCCAGGAGCCCGCGCTCGCGCTCGATCCGGTCTACACCATCGGCGCGCAGATCGCCGAAAGCGTGGTGCGCCATGAAGGCAAGTCTTATGCGGAGGGCAGGGCGCGGGCGCTGGAGATGCTCGAGGTCGTGCGCATTCCCTCGGCCAAGCGACGGCTCGATGCCTATCCGCACGAGATGTCCGGCGGCATGCGCCAGCGCGCGATGATAGCGCTCGCGCTCGCCTGCCGTCCCAAGATCCTGCTGGCGGACGAGCCGACCACCGCGCTCGATGCCACCGTGCAGATCCAGATCCTCTTGCTGCTGCGCGAGCTGCAGCGCGAGTTCGGCATGTCCGTCATCTTCGTCACCCACGACATTGGTGTGGCGATCGAGATCTGCGACCGCGTCGCGGTGATGTATGCCGGCCAGATCGTGGAGCAGGGGACCTTGCGCGACATCGTCCGCAGCCCGGTGCACCCCTACGCCAAGGGCCTGCTCGCTTCCACCATCCACGGCGCCCGGCGGGGGCAGCGGCTGGAGACCATCCCCGGCACGCCGCCTTCGCTGGCCGAAAAACCCCACAACTGCTCCTTCGCCCCCCGCTGCGCCGTGGCGCAGCAGCGCTGCCGAGAGCAACTGCCCGCGAATGTTGAGGTCGGCCCGGGCCGGGCGGCGCGGTGTGTGCTGGCCGAGCCGGTGGTGGCGACTTAAGGGCGGTGCGCTCCCTCGCCCCGTTCTTACGGGGAGAGGGTTGGGGTGAGGGGCCTCTCTCCGCGTATGACCATGTCGAGAGACCTGTACCCCCTCACCCGGCTCGCATCTTGCGATGCGAGCCGACCTCTCCCCGCAAGCGGGGAGAGGTGAAGCGCAGTTTGCTCCTTCCTTTCAAATTCCCCTATGACAACATCGACTTGTCATGGTTCGCCGCCGCATTCCGGCCGAGCGCGTTCTACTGTGCATGGGGTTGTTTTCGACATTTTGTCGGACGGCGCGGCGGGCCGGGAGAAGGTATTCAGACCCCATTCATCCCGGTTCCCGTTCCATGCCGGCGTTCACGGAGAGGGACCTCACTTATGTACATTTCCAATGAAGGCCTGCTCGTCATCCTGTTCGTCGGCCTGGTCGCCGGCTGGCTTGCAGGCAAGGTGGTGCGCGGAACCGGGTTCGGCATCATCGGCGACATCGTGGTCGGCGTCGCCGGCGCGCTGGTCGCGAGCTTCCTGTTTCCGAAGCTCGGCATTCGGCTCGGGACCGGCCTCGTTTCGGAGATCGTCTACTCCGCCATCGGTGCGGTCATCCTGCTGCTGGTGGTGCGCCTGGTGCGCGGCGGCGGTCGCCTCTAGCGTCCCGATTCGGACTTTCAGCCTCGTCCTTTCCCCGGAAGGGGCTGAATGCCTGCAAGAAAAAGCCGCAAGCCTGTGAAATTCCGGACTTGCGCGGAAGGCCGGTCGGGGTAGATGTGGCTCATCGGGGTCCTGGATTAATTCGACTGCGTTGGACGAGCGGAAAACGCGATGTTAATCCGGGTCAAGTACTCCTGAAATTGCCTTTGAAATCAGGGGCTTTGTCCCCTCACCCGAAAGAGAACAGACTGATGGCAGCCGGACCTGGCGTTCGCCGTTCAGAGCTCGGTGACGCTCTGCGCGCCTGTCGCACGGCGTTCATCGGCGTCGGCCTGATGAGCTGCATGATCAACCTGCTCTATCTGACCGGGTCGATCTTCATGCTGGAGGTCTACGACCGGGTGCTGCCGAGCCGCAGCGTTCCAACCCTGGTCGGCCTCATTATCCTCGCCGGCTTCCTCTATATGGCGCAGGGCGTGCTCGACATGATCCGCAACCGGATCCTGGGGCGGATCGGAACCTCGCTCGATGAAGCCCTCAACAAGCGCGTGTTCGACACCGTCGTGCGCCTGCCGCTGCTGGTCGGGAGCCGCAACGAGGGCCTGCAGCCGCTGCGCGACCTCGACAATGTCCGCTCCTTCCTCGGCGGCATGGGCCCGAGCGCGTTCTTCGACCTGCCCTGGCTGCCGCTCTACCTCGCCATCTGCTTCGCCTTTCATGTCATGATCGGGGTGACCGCACTGGTCGGCGCCATCATCCTGGTGGGCTTGACGCTGGTCACCGAATTCATGTCCCGCCAGCCGGCGAAAGAAGCGATGGGCCTTGCCGCGCAGCGCAACGATCTCGCCCAGTCCAGCCGCCGCAACGCCGAGGTGATGGTGGCGATGGGCATGAGCGGGCGGATGAACCAGCGCTGGAGCGAGGCCAACGAAAAATATCTCGATGGCAATCAGCGCGCGAGCGACGTCGCCGGCGGCCTCGGCGCGGTCGCGAAGGTGCTGCGCATGATGCTGCAATCGGCGGTGCTCGCCGTCGGCGCCTATCTCGTCATCCACCAGGAGGCGACCGCGGGCATCATCATCGCCGGCTCGATCCTCTCCGCCCGCGCGCTCGCGCCGGTCGATCTCGCCATCGCGCACTGGAAGTCCTTCGTCGCGGCCCGTCAGAGCTGGCAGCGCCTCACGCGCCTTCTGGAGCAGATGCCGGCGCAGACGATGCCGACCCAGCTGCAGGCGCCGACCAGCCGCCTCTCGGTCGAGGGCATCGCCATGGTGCCACCGGGCGACCAGCGCCTCATCGTGCAGGACGTCAGCTTCGCGCTCGCCGCCGGTAACGGTCTCGGCGTGATCGGGCCGAGCGGCTCCGGAAAATCCTCGCTGATCCGCGCGCTGGTCGGCGTCTGGCAGCCGGTGCGCGGCAAGGTGCGGCTCGACGGCGCGGCGCTCGACCAATGGTCAAGCGACGTGCTCGGCCGCCACATCGGCTATCTGCCGCAGGACGTCGAACTGTTCGGCGGCACCATCGCGCAGAACATCAGCCGGTTCGATCCCGAGGCCACCTCCGACGGCATCATCGCCGCCGCCAAGGAGGCCGGCGTGCACGAGATGATCATCAAGATGCGCGAGGGCTACAACACCCAGGTGGGCGAGCAGGGTACTGCGCTGTCCGCAGGCCAGGCGCAGCGCGTGGCGCTGGCGCGCGCGCTGTACGGCAGCCCGTTCCTGATCGTGCTCGACGAGCCCAATTCCAATCTCGATACCGAAGGCGACGAGGCGCTGACCCGCGCCATCCGCGCCGCCCGCGAGCGCGGCGCCATCGTCATCGTGGTGGCGCATCGCCCCATCGGCGTCGAGGCGGTCGATCAGATTCTGGTGCTGCGCGATGGCCGCATGCAGGCCTTCGGCCCGAAGGAGCAGGTGCTCGCCCAGGTGCTCCAGCCGCGGGTGACGCCGCCGGCACCGATCAAGGTCGTCAGTGAAGGCGGAGTGGCCAAATCATGAGCACAAAGTCATGAGCACGATGGCGATCGGCGGTGCCAAGCCCGCCGCCAAGAAGACCGTACGTGATTCCATCAAGTTTCACTTGATGCTCGGCCTCGGCATCGTGCTGGTCCTCGTCGTCGGCCTCGGCGGCTGGGCATCGACGGTGCTGATCTCGGGCGCGTTGATCGCGCCGGGCCAGGTCGTGGTCGAATCCAACGTCAAGAAGGTGCAGCACCCGACCGGCGGCGTGGTCGGCGAGCTGCGCGCCCGCGACGGCGATCTGGTCAAGGCCGGTGACATCGTGGTGCGGCTCGACGACACCGTGACCAGGGCGAACCTCGCCATCGTCACCAAGAATCTCGATGCCGCGCAGGCGCGCACCGCGCGGCTCCAGGCCGAGCAGCGCGGTCTCGACAAGATCGAGTTTCCGCAATCCCTGCTCGATCGCAGCAACGATCCCGACGTCAAGGCGCTGCTCTCCGCCGAGTCCAAGCTGTTCGACGTCCGCGTCAACGGCCGCGCCGGCCAGAAGGCGCAGCTCCGCGAGCGCGTCCTGCAGCTCAACGAGGAAATCGAGGGCCTGTCCGCGCAGGAGACGGCCAAGGACAAGGAGATCGCGCTGGTCCAGAACGAGCTCACCGGCGTCCGCGATCTCTACGACAAGCGTCTGGTGCAGATCTCGCGACTGACCCAGCTCGAGCGTGACAGTGCCCGCCTCAACGGCGAGCGCGCGCAATACATCGCCTCGCGCGCACAGGCCAAGGGCAAGATCACCGAGACCGAGCTCCAGATCATCCAGGTCGACAAGGACATGGTCAGCGAGGTCTCCAAGGATCTGCGCGAGACCAACGACAAGATCGGCGAGCTGATCGAGCGCAAGGTCGCCGCCGAGGACCAGCTCCGCCGCGTCGACATCCGCGCGCCGCAGGACGGCATGGTGCTGCAATCGACCGTGCACACCGTCGGCGGCGTCGTCACCGCCGGCGACACATTGATGCTGATCGTGCCGCAGGCCGACGACCTCCAGGTCGAGGCCAAGGTCAATCCGGTCGACATCGACAAGCTCCAGATCGGCCAGAAGACGCTGCTGCGCCTGTCCGCCTTCAACCAGCGCACCACGCCCGAGCTCAACGGTGTCGTCAGCCGCGTCTCGCCCGACGTCACCACCGAGCAGCGCACCGGCCAGAGCTACTACACCATCCGCGTCTCGATGCCGCCGGAGGAGATCGCCCGTCTCGGCGACGTCAAGATCATCCCCGGCATGCCCGTGGAAGCCTTCGTCCAGACCGGCGACCGCACCATGCTGTCCTATCTGATGAAGCCGCTGCACGACCAGCTGATGCGGGCCTTCAGGGAGAAGTGACGCGCGGAAAGCGCGTCATCCCGGAGCGCGCTTGGCGCGCATCCGGGATCTCGAGCGACACACTCGATCCCGTAGGACCTCCTACCCGTGGTCAAGAGGTAGACGTCCTTGATGGGCGAGCATAGCGCCGTGCTCGCCGCCGTCCAGGACGCTTCGCGCCGGCGTTGCCGGTGCCGACGGCCTCCTGGACAGCGTCTGCGCGCGGCGCTGTGGCGATCGGCAGGTCGGGACGAAGGAATGGTCACACCGGCCGAACAAAGGAATGAGGCTCAGGCTTTAGTGGAGGTCCTTGCGCTATAGTCCGCCTCGTATGGGGTGTGTCGCTTGAGCGTCGTGCACAAGGCAAAGAGCAAGCGATCCCCTACAGTGCGCAGAGCACGCGCGTGGCCATGTCCTCGCTGTCGCAAGGCATCATAGCGTCGCCTGCTGGCCTCATCGTGTTGGATGGCGACCCGCGACCAGTGATGGACGGCGCTCTGTAGCCGCCTGTTGCAGGCGAGGCGACGGATCACGAAGCGTTGCTTGCCGCTTTGCCGCGTCACCGGCGCGGCCCCTGCCAAGGCGCGCAGAGCATGATAATCTCGCCTGCGCAGAGGCTCTGCGGCCTCGGCGAGCAGTGTGGCGAGATGGATCCTGCCGATTCCTGGCCAGGAGCGAAGGATCGTCACGTCGCACTGCTCCGAGCTCTGCCCCGAGGCCTTCTCCTCGCCTTCGATTGCGACGCACAGACGGTCCAGGTTCTGATGCGCCTCCTTGATCTGCTGATTGACCAGGTGCAGTCGTGCCGCCAAGCTGCGGATGTGTGCGCAGGCGGCCTCGGTGGTGCCGGGTGCCACGAACAGCAGCGGGGCCTCGCGTAAAGTTTCAAGCACCCCCGCCGCATCAAGGCGGCGGGATGCGATGGGCTTTCAGAACGCGTGCAATTGCCTTCTCGCTGGCCTTGGCCGCACGGGCCGGCGTCGGCACCATCTGCCAAAGCGCCAGGAACCATTCGTCAGCGACATCGTCGGTCAGCTTGGTGGCCTGCGGATAATATCGCCACAACTGCTTGCGCAGCCGGTTGGCAAGACGTGTGCGCTCCTGCTGCAGTTCGTCGGCCAAGCGCGACCACTCGCGCAGCTCGATCATCGTGGGATCGTCGACCACAAGCCGACGGAACGCCGCGCGATCCGTGCGGAGCGAAGCTCCGAGCACATGGGCATCGCGGCGGTCATCCTTGGCACCAGCCACCGTGAAGCGATCACGGAAGCGGTCAAGCTGCTTGGGATTGATCGCGAACACCGCAAACCCGTGTTCGAGCAACACCTCCACCACCGGGCCGTGCGGCATCTCGATCGCCACGGCGATCTGCCCCGGTGCGGCGTTGGTCTTCTGCAGCAGCCAGTCGCGCAACTCCGTCAGGCCCGCACCCTCATGGGCGAACTCGCAGTGAGCAACCTGTCTTCCTTCGGTATCCAGCAGGCAAACGCTATGGCTCTGCGTTGCCCAATCGATCCCGACGAACCAGCGTACATCTTCGAGCATTGTTGGGACCTCCTTGCTCTCAAAAAGCGGGCCACCGCGATCCTGATCGATCCCTGTACTGGCGCTCTCGGCGCGAACCTCCTACTGGATCTCGACCGCGGCCGCTCTGCCGGGGCGCGGCTCCTACGTCGGTGTTCAAGACACAGGTGGGCAAGGCTGCTCCCGGCGGATCGGCCCGTGTTCCAGTCTACACCTTCGACTGGATGCGAACCCCAAAAGGGTACAGGGTGGGTTAGGCGAAGCCGTAACCCACCGCTTCTCTATCCGCGGAAGCAGAAGTGGTGGGTTACGCTGCGCTAACCCACCCTTGTATTAGCCCGATCGCGTATATTGAGCCGTTCCGTGAGGAATGGCCCAGCCCGGGTGGCCGCCCGAGCTGGGTCGCCGTTCGATCGGATCGGTACCCATCGAAGCCTTGAGGGCTGTCTGACGTAGCGAGATCGCGATCGGCACTTCATCGGGACCCGAATGGTTGAACGAACTTTGAGGTTCGCATCACAAGGGAGGGATCGACGAAGATGGCCAAGCATACCACGATCTGTGCCGGGATCGATACCGGCAAACGGAAGCTCGATGCGGCGATTGAGGGCTGCCGCGAGCAGTTGCAAGTGAAGAACACGCCGGAAGGCCACGAGGCTTTGTTGGCGTGGCTGCGACAACATCGCGTCAAACGCATCGGCATCGAGGCGAGCGGCGGTTACGAACAGCCTGTCGTCACCGAACTGCGGCGCAAGCGGTTTGTGGTTGTGGTGTTTCAGCCGGCTCAGGTCCGGGCCTATGCCAAATTCCTCTTGCGACGCGCCAAGAACGACAAGATCGATGCCGCGCTCATTGCAGCTTGCACCGCAGCGGTGCGGAAGATCCATGCCGCCCCCGATCCTCGGTTGTTGCCGTTCGCCGAGCAACTGACCATGATCGATCAGATCGGCGAGGATATCGCGCGCCTCAAGAACCGGATCGAGAGCTGTCGTAATGTAGCGATCAACAAGCTCTGGCACGAGGATATCACTCGCCTCGAGCAACGCGAGAAGGCCGCACTCAAGGCTCTGGTCGCCTCGATCCGCAAGCATCCCGACCTTGCCAAGAGGCTTGCACTGATCCACAGCGTCGACGGCATCGGGCTGCCGACCGCCGTGGCCATCCTGGTGCGTCTGCCTGAGATCGGCCGGATCACGCGGGAGCAAGCTGTCGCTCTCGCCGGGCTTGCGCCCTATGACGACGATAGCGGCGACCAGCTCGGGGTTCGGCATATCGAGGGCGGACGAAAGCGGCTGCGGCGCGCCCTTTATACGGCTTCACTGGCGGCATCGTTTCGATGGAATCCGCAGCTCATCCAGCTCTACCAACGGCTGACCGCAGCCGGAAAGGAACACAAGCGCGCGCTCGTTGCCTGCGCCAGGAAGATGCTCATCTTCGCCAACACGGTGGTGGCTCGCGGCACACCGTGGTGCGGCGAACCGCCGGTGCGATCGTTCTCGGTTTCTTAGTTCGACCGGGACGCGTTTCTTCGTCCCGACCTACAGCCCCTCATGACGTCGCGCGCAGCGTCCGTCAAGGATGGCCGTCGCCCGCCCGAACCTCACATGATCTGCCGCCAGGCCACGCCTTGACGGACGCGAGCACGGCGTCATCATGGCAGGCGCCGACGATCCGAACGGGCACAAAACACAGCCCGCCCTTTAATGGTTGCTACGGCACCGCCTTCTTTGCTATAGTTCGGCTCAAGCCCCCAGCAACCCGGCGGTCGAACAATGCAGTCCCCTCCGTCCATCGCCACCAAATCCTTCTCCGATGCGTCTCTTGCCGTCGCCCGGCTCGAAGAGATCTACGAGCGCAACACAAAATTCCTGCGCGACCGGTTCGAGGCCTATGTTGGCGGCGAAGCCGTCACCACGCGGGTGCGGGCCTATTATCCCTTCGTCCGTCTCACCACCGCGACGCATGCGCGGCTGGATTCGCGGCTGTCCTACGGCTTCGTCGCCGGCCCCGGCGTGCACGAGACCAGCGTCACGCGGCCGGATCTGTTCCGCGCCTATCTGACCGAGCAGATCGGCCTGTTGATCCAGAACCATGGCGTGCCCGTGGAGATCGGCGAGTCGGCCGAGCCGATCCCGATCCACTTCGCCTATCGCCGCGACATCAACATCGAAGCCGCCATCACCACCAGCGAGAACTCGTCCGTCACGCGCTCGCTGCGCGATGCGTTCGACGTGCCTGACCTCGCCACCATGGACGATGCCATCGCCGACGGCACCTTCGAGCTGCAGCCGGGCGCGCCCGAGCCGCTGTCCCTGTTTCGCGCCGCACGCGTCGACTACTCGCTGCGCCGGCTCTACCACTACACCGGCACCGATCCCGAGCATTTCCAGAACTTCGTGATTTTCACCAACTACCAGTTCTATATCGACGCCTTCGCGCAGCTCTGCCAGCAGCGGCTTCAGTCCGGCGAAGCCGGCCTCGAAGCTTTCATCGCGCCCGGCAACGTCATCACGCGTGCCGGTGGCGCGACGACGGGGGCCGCGCCCGTGCGCACGCCGCAGATGCCGGCCTTTCATCTCGTCGAACCCGATTATCGCGGCATCACGCTCATTAATATCGGCACCGGCCCATCCAATGCGCGCAATGTCACCGACCACGTCGCGGTGCTGAGGCCGCACGCCTGGCTGATGCTCGGCCATTGCGCGGGCCTACGCAACACGCAGCGGCTCGGCGACTACGTGCTCGCGCACGGCTATGTGCGCGAGGACCACGTGCTCGATCGCGAGTTGCCGCTCTGGGTTCCGATCCCGGCGCTCGCCGAGATGCAGGTCGCCCTCGAGGAGGCGGTCGAGGACGTCACCGGCCTCGAAGGTTTTGAGCTGAAGCGCCTGATGCGCACGGGAACGGTCGCCAGTGTCGACAACCGCAACTGGGAAATCTCCGGCCCGGAGGTGATCCGCCGCATGTCGCAGTCGCGCGCGGTGGCGCTCGACATGGAATCGGCCGCGATCGCCGCCAACGGCTACCGCTTCCGCGTCCCCTACGGCACGCTGCTGTGCGTCTCCGACAAGCCGCTGCATGGCGAGATCAAGCTCGCTGGCATGGCCAGCGAATTTTACCGCCGCCGCGTCGGCCAGCATCTCGAGATCGGCCTGAAAGCGCTGGAGCGGATCAAGCAGCAGGAATCCGAGCGCCTGCATTCGCGAAAGCTGAGAAGCTTTGCCGAAGTGGCCTTCCAGTAAAGGACAACAGAACTGTCGTAGGAACGCTGACGTCTCCGTGAACGTGGCGTCCCGGAATATCGCTGCCGAGGCAGGGTTATCAATTCGTCCGGGGCCGCTTGAAGCAGGACAGGAGACGAAGATGTTCACTGGGATGATCAGGCTCGTCACGCTAGGTGCATTTGCGGCCGCCTTGTTGAGTTCACCGGCGTTCGCCGCGGGCGGAGGCGGCGGTGGTGGAGGAGGCGGTGGCAGCATCAGCTCCACCGATCCCTATGCCGGCGCCTATTCCGATCAGAAGCCGCAGCCAACCTATCCGAAGCGGCCGGGCACCAAGGCAACCCAGAAGGGCAAGAAGCAAGGCAACCAGTCCAGCATCGGCGATCCCGCTTTCGCCGCCGGCTACCGCGCTGCCTATGATACCATCTACGAGCGCAACGACTATGCGGCCGCGATCGCGCAGTTGCAGTCGCTCGGCCATGACGAGCATCCGAACGTCGCCAACCTCATCGGTTACTCCTACCGCAAGCTCGGCGACTACGAGCAGTCGCAGGTCTGGTACGAGCGCGCCTTGCAGGCAGATCCGAACCACGTGCTGACTTGGCAATATTATGGACTGTGGCAGCTCGAGCGAGGCAACCGCGAGCAAGCGCTCTATCACCTCGATCGGATCGCATCCATCTGCGGGACGGACTGCGAGGAATATCGATCGCTGGCTGCGGCACTGGACAAGCCGACGGGAACGGCGCTCGTCTACTGACGTCGGAGTGTGGTCGGCTGACGGCAGCGCGCTGTTGAAGAGCGTCGTATGACCGCCATGTCCCCTGGCGCGGGTGGTGACAACGCGTCAGATTTTCAGCATTGTCCCGTTCGGGGGCGCGAACGGGACAATTGGATGCCGCTGACGCGCGACAGGATTATCGGCCACGACCTCGAACGTCTGGCCTTTCGCTTCACCATGCTGAACGATGGTGATGTCGTGGATTGTCAGATCTCCGACGCCGCGATGGACGAACTCGCGGGCATGCAGGGCACCGAGAGCAGCGCGCGGCAGGCGCAATTCCTGTCCTTGCGCGAAACCATCGAACGCATCGCGTCGGACCTCTACGACGAGGCGCCGCGGGTGCAGGGCCATGTGGTGCGGATCTTCATGAGACATTTGGGGCGATGACGTCGATCGTCGCTGCGAGCAGAAATTTCTCACCGTCATCCTGAGGTGCTCCCCTTGCGAAGCAAGGGGAGCCTCGAAGGGCGACGGCCCGGCTGCATCTCGGCCGTTCATCCTTCGAGGCTCGTCACGTGGCGCGTTGCGCCGCGTGTCTCGCACCTCAGGATGACGGATTACCCCTCCAGCTTCCTCAACAGCAACTTCAACGCCGTCGCCGCAAACACCTGCATGTTCGCGAACCGGTCATTGCTATCAGTCTCCAGCGTCATCACCTCCGACGCAGGTCCCGCGACCGCCATGCAGCTATGGCCGGCGGCGTCGCCGTAGCGGTTGCCGGTGGGGCCGGCGGCGCCGGTCTCGGACAGGCCCCAGTCGCTGTTGAAGCGGTTGCGCATCTGATCGGCGAGCAGCTTTGCGTAAGGCTCCGATGAGGAGCGAAAGCCCTTCATTCCTTCGTCCGAAATATCCATCAGCACGCGCCTGGCATCGCGGGTGTAGACCACGGCGCCGCCGAGGAAATAGGCGGACGCGCCGGGCACAGCGAGCAGGCTGGCCGAGATCAGTCCGCCGCCGGACGATTCCGCCACCGCAATGGTCTGTTTGCGCGCGATCAGTTTTGCCGCGACCTGTTCCGCAATGCCGATGAGCTCTTTCATCCCTTAAGACCCCTTATTCCTTCGCAACCGAGCTCAGCCTTCCTAGCATATGACAGCAGGCTTGGCCGAGTTGCGGGCGACGGGCAGGCCTGCTTCAATGGTGGGTGCAAGGCAGCCGCGAAGCGCTGCCAAGACAAGACGAGGAAACGTGAGAAGGGAGACGTCATGGCGTCCCTGATTGCCGGCGGCATCGATTGCGATGTGCATCCGGCCGTGCCGCATCTGACCAGCCTGCTGCCGTACCTGAACGATTATTGGCGCGATCAGGTGACGACGCGCGGCATGGTCGATCTCGTCTCGCAATCCTATCCGCAGAACTCGCCGATCACGGCGCGACCCGATTGGCGGCCCGAAAGCGGCAAGCCGGGCGAGAGCCTGGAGGCGATGCAGCGCCATGTGCTCGATCCCTTCCAGCTCAAGCATGTGATCTGCAATCCGCTCTACGGCGTGCAAATGGTGTTCTCCGAGGACATGCAGGCCGCCTTCTGCCGCGCGCTGAACGACTGGCTCGTGAAGGAATGGCTCGATCGCGATTCACGGCTGCGCGGCTCGATCGTGATTCCCACGCAAAGCGTCGAGAAGGCCGTCGCCGAGATCGAGCGCTGCGCGCCAGATCGTCGCTTCGTGCAGGTCTTGATGCTGGTGATGGGCGACACGCCGCTTGGCAAGCGCGCGCTGTGGCCGATCTATGAAGCCGCCGAACGGCTCGACCTTCCGATCGGCATCCACGCCGGTTCCTCCTATCACAATCCGCCGACTGCGGTGGGATGGGGCTCCTATCACATCGAGGACTACGTCGGTCAGGCCCAGGCGTTCCAGACTCAGCTCACCAGCCTGATCGTCGAGGGTGTGTTCGCCAAATATCCGCGGCTGAAAATGGTGATGCTGGAGTCCGGTGTCTCCTGGATCGCGCCGTATCTCTGGCGGCTGCACAAGTTCTGGCGCGGGGTGAGGATGGAGACACCGTGGGTCGATCGCGCGCCGCTGGAACTTGTGCGCAGCAACATCCGTTTCTCGTTACAGCCATTTGATGCGCCGCCGGAACCCGAGACATTAATTCGCCTGTTTGAGCATATGCAGTTGGACGAATTGGTCTTATTCTCCACGGACTATCCGCACTGGCAGTTCGACGCCCAGGACGCGCTGCCCGAAGGTCTGTCCCCCGATCTCGTGCGCAAGATCATGATCGACAATCCGTATGCAACCTATCCCCGCCTGACGTGAGCCCGCTGCCAAAGGAGGCAAGGCGATGAATATCCAGTTCCGCGATAGCCAAGAAGCCGCTTCCCCACTGACCGTCAAAACCGCGATCGCCGACTGCGACATCCACCCGGCACGCGCCACCCGCACCGAGCTCTATCCCTACCTCGCCAAGCGCTGGCAGCATCATCTCGAGGTCTATGGCGTCCATGCCTATCAGGGCATGATGGAAGGTCCGCCCTATCCGAAGGCGCAGCCCAATGCCTCGCGCCGCGACGCCTATCCGCCGGAGGGCGGCCCGCAGGGCTCCTCGCTCGCTTTCATGCAGAAGCAATTGCTCGACCCCAACAATGTGCAGCTTGGCGTGCTCAATCCGCTCAACACCGGGCAGGGCATCCGCAATCACGAGCTCTCGGCGGCGCTGTGCTCGGCGATCAACGACTGGCAGATCGACAAATGGACCAGCAAGGACAAGCGGCTGAAGGCATCCATCGTCGTCGGCAATGAGGACGGCCTGTCGGCCGCCGCCGAAATCCGCGAGCGCGCCGGCGACAAGAACTTTGTGCAGGTGCTCTTACTCAGCCGTAACGTCGAGCCGATCGGCCAGCGCCGTTACTGGCCGATCTATCAGGCCGCGGAAGAGGCTGGTCTTCCCGTCGGCGTGCACGCCTTCGGCTTCGGCGGCAACCCGATCACGCCGTCGGGCTGGCCGAGTTACTACATCGAGGAGATGGTGGGGCATTCGCAGTGCCAGCAATCGGCGCTGGCGAGCCTCGTGCTGGAGGGCGTGTTCGAGCGCTTCCCGAAACTGAAGATGGTGATGATCGAGGCCGGCTTCGGCTGGGCGCCGTCACTGGCGTGGCGGCTCGACAAGGCCTGGCAGCGGCTGCGCAGCGAGGTCCCGCATGTGAAGCGGCCGCCCTCCGAATATATCCGCCAGCAGGTGTGGTGGACCACGCAGCCGATGGAGGATCCGGAACGGCGCGAGGATCTGTTCGACGTCATCAAATGGATCGGTTGGGACAAGTTGCTGTTCGCGACCGACTATCCGCATTGGGACTATGATGAGCCCTCGCGCGTGCTGCCGGCGGGTGTCAGCGAGGCCGACCGCGAGGCGTTCTATCTCGGCAATGCGAAGAATCTCTACGGAATAAATTGATGGCGCGTCACGTCATTGCGCCCGTCGACGAGCTTCCGCCGGGCACGCGAAAATTCCTGGAGATCGACGGCCGGCCGATCGCGGTCTTCAACATCAAGGGCGAATATTTCGGCCTGATGAACCGCTGCCCGCATCAGGGCGCGGCATTGTGCGAGGGCCCGCTGATCGGCCTCGCGCAGTCGAGCAATCCCGGCGAGATCGAATACACCAAGCTCGGCGAGATCATCCGCTGCCCCTGGCACGGCTGGGAATTCGACATCCGCACCGGACAGTCCTACTGCGCCCCCCGCCGCTTCCGCGTGAAGGCCTATCCGGCCCATGTCGAGCCGGGCGCGAGCGTGGTGAAGGGGCCGTATGTTGCGGAGACTGTCACGGTGAAGGTCGAGAGCGATTACGTGGTGGTGGAGCTGTAGGCTCTCGCCGCGCCGAAGGTGCGCTCCCTCGCCCCGTTCTTACGGGGAGAGGGTTGGGGTGAGGGGCCTCTCTCAACACGAGCGGTCGTCGTGAGACCTGTACCCCCTCACCCGGATCGCAAGAGCGATCCGACCTCTCCCCGCAAGCGGGGAGAGGTGAAGACCCCTCAACGCCCCGCAACCGGCTCCGCCGCCGTGTCATACGTTGGCACCGCCTTGCCGCCGTCGCGATAGACGATCGAGGCCGCGATGATGCCGAGCAGTGCGGCGAACATCAGCCAGGCGCCGGGCGCGGCCTTGTTGCCGGTGTAGTCGATCAGCCAGGTCGAGGCGAACGGCGTGAAGGTCCCGAACAGCGCGGCAGCGAGCGCGAAGGCGAGCGAGAAGCAGGTGGTGCGCACATGCGCCGGCACGATCTCGACGAGGGCGCCGAGCATGGTGCCGCTGTACATGCCGAAATAGAACGAGAACATCATCTCGACGGCGAGCAGCTTGCCGAAGGTCGGCGCGGCCACCAGCCATGACAGCGCCGGATAGGCGGTGACAAGCGCAAGGCCCGCAATCCCGATCAGCACCGGCTTGCGGCCGATGCGGTCGGACAGCGCGCCGCCAACCGGATTCCAGATGAAATTGGTGACCGCCACGAGCAGTGTCACGAGCAGCGCGTCATGCGTCGATAGCTTCAGCACCGTCTTGCCGAAGGTCGGCGTGTAGACGGTGACGAAGTAGAACGTCGTCGTGGTCAGGATCGCGATCATCATACCGAGCAGCACGATGCGCCAGTTGGCGAGCGCGGAGGCGAATACCTCGCTGGCGGTCGGGTGCTTCTTCATGGCGAGGAATGCCGGCGTTTCCTCAAGCGTCCGGCGCAGGACAAAGATCAAGGGAATGATCAGGCAGCCGACGAAGAACGGAATACGCCAGCCCCAGGACGCGACGGTATCTGCCGGCATCACCTCGGACAGGAGATAGCCGAGGATCGACGCCACGAAGATGGCGACCTGCTGGCTCGACGACTGGAACGAGGTGTAGAAGCCGCGGTTGCCGGGCGTTGCGATTTCCGCGAGATACACCGACACGCCGCCGAGCTCGACGCCGGCGGAGAAGCCCTGCAGCAGGCGGCCGATCAGCACGATGACCGGCGCTGCGATGCCGATGGTCGCATAGCTCGGGCAGAACGCGATGACGACTGTGCCGAACGCCATGATGCCGAGCGTGACGATCAGGCCCTGGCGGCGGCCGATGCGGTCGATATAGGCACCCAGCACGATGGCGCCGACGGGCCGCATCAAGGCGCCGAGCCAGAACACGCCGAAGGTGTTGAGCAGTGAGGCGGTCTCGTTGGTCGAGGGGAAGAACGCCTTGCCGATCGCGGCGGCGTAGAAGCCGAACAGGAAGAAATCGAACTGCTCGAGGAAATTGCCGCTCGTGGCGCGCAGGATCGCGCCGATGCGGGACTTGATCACGGGCGGATTGGTTGAGGTGGCTGGTCCAGCCATGACGTTGCTCCCCTTGGAAAGACGTGGCCGGACCGGAACTCATTTCACGGCAAGGCGACAGATTGAAGCTGCGACAATCTGTCATACCCCTTCCTCCGCGAGGCGGGGGGAGTCAACCGGTTTTCCCGAGGAAGCTGATGATTTTTCAGGCTTTATTTTGCGTTGCAGCGAGGATCCATTGGCGAAACGCGGCAAGCTTCGGCGCCTCTCGGCGGCTGTCGGGAGAGACCAGGTAAAACCCTGCATCCGCCGGCAGCGCGATCTTGAAGGGGACCACCAGCCGTCCCTTGGCGATGTCGTCCTGGACGTAGGAGGTCCGTCCCATCGCCACACCCATGCCGTCGATCGCCGCCTGCACCGTCATGAGGGTCATGTCGAAGGTGATGCCGGGCTGCTGGGAGATGCCGGCCGAAAGGCCTGCCGCGGTCAGCCAGAGCCGCCAGTCGTCACTGACGTTGGTGTGCAGCAGCACGTGGTCCTTCAGATCCTCCGGACGACGCAGCGGCTTGTCACCGCGCAGCAGCGAGGGGCTGCACACTGGAAACAACTCGTCGGCCATCAGCCAGTCGGCGCGCAGGCCCGGCCATTGGCCGCGGCCGTAGCGGATCGCGACATCGACATTGTCGCGCTGGAAGTCGACCAAGCTGGTCGAGGTGGTGATGCGGACGTCGATGCCGGGATGGCTCTCCTGGAAATCGGTCAGGCGCGGCAGCAACCACTTTGCGGCAAGCGAGGCGATCGTCGACACCGTCAGCACCTTGTCATCGTCCTTGCGCAAGAGGCGATCGGTGGCAAGGCGCAGGTCGTTGAAGGCGGCGCGCACGCCCGGCAGGTAGTCACGCGCCTCCGGCGTCAGCGCCAGCGCGCGGTTCTGCCGGATGAACAGGCGGATGCCGAGCTCCTCCTCGAGCCTGCGGATCTGATGGCTGATCGCGGTCTGGGTCACATTCAGCTCGCTGGCCGCCAGCGTGAAGCTGAGATGGCGCGCGGCGGCCTCGAACGCCCGCAATCCGTTCAGGGAGGGCAATCTGGCAGTCATCTGGCAGCAGGATGCATGACGTTATTTCATGCGAAAGGGTACAAATTGTCGTTTGTCGCAGCGCACGCGGAAGCAGATATTAGCGTCTGACTTAGCTCCAGGAGCTGAAAATGTCTACCTTGACCGACAATTCGATGACAAATCATCATGCGCACGGCCTGCTCTACCAGATCGGCGAGACGCTTCACGTCTGGCATGAGCGCTACCGGACCCGGCGCGAGCTGACGCACTGGACCGCCCGCGATCTCCATGACGTCGGGCTGTCCTGGTCCGACATCGCCTATGAGGCCGACAAACCCTTCTGGCGGGCCTGATTGGCCGCCAGGCCGGCGCCGCCTGACTGTGGGGGCGCCGGCGGTCCCTTTTTCTCGAGGGCTAATTTCTTAAAGGCTCGTGTCATGAGCATCCTTCGCCTCGAAGACCTGAAGCAATATTCGGATACGCTGCGCACCCGCGACGGCACGGCGCTCAACGTCCGCTTCGTCGAGCCGCGCGACACCGAGGAGCTCCAGCACTATTTCCGCTCGCTTTCGACCCGCTCCCGCTACAATCGCTTCTTCGGTGCGATCAGCGAATTGCCGAAGGGCCTGCTGCACGATTTCCTCGAGGTCGGTGAGCGCGAGCGTTTCACCATCGTCGCGACGATGATGGTCGACGGCTTCGAAACCATCGTCGCCGAGGCGCGCTACGCGTTGCATGCGGAAACCGCGACGCTCGAATTCGGCCTGTCGGTCGATGACCGCTGGCACGGCCACGGCATCGCCACCGCGCTCATGAAGAACCTCGAATGCCGCGCGGCCGCGCTTCGAGCCGACCACATGTTCGGCGACACGCTGCGCTCCAACGACGCCATGATCTCGCTCGCGCGCAATTCCGGCTTCGCTTTCGTCAACCATCCCGACGACTGGAAGCTGGTGCGCTTCGACAAGGAGATCAGCGTCGCGCCGAAAGAGATCCCCTGCGCGAGCTGGCGCCTCGCCGCCCTTTCCCGTCAGGCCGACAGCCCCTCAGCCTCGGCCTGACACTACTGCAAGCCCGGCCCTGGTCATTCAGAGCCGGGCATTTTTTTGCCTCTATTTTGCATCGTCGTCGGTGAAGTCGGTCGAGGTCGCGACCGAGCGCCACCCCGCCAGCTCGCGCGCCACGAAGGTGTTCTTCGCTTCGATCCGCTCTACGGTGTCGCTGCCGAGCGGCAGGCGCAGCGGCGGGGTCTTGGCATCAGCGAGCTTCAGGAAGGCCTGCGCCAGCTTGCGCGGATCGCCGCGCTGGCCGCCATTGACGTCGGCCGCATGCGCACGGGTCCTGCCGACGCTCTCGTGGTAATCGTCGATCACCTGCGCGGTGCGCGACAGCGAGCTCTCGTCGAGGAAGTCGGTGCGGAAGAAACCGGGTTCGACCACGGTGACCTTGATGCCGAGCGGTGCGACTTCGCCGGCCAGCGCTTCGCTCAGTCCTTCAACCGCGAATTTGGTCGCACCATAGACGCCCCAGCCGGGATAGCCGGCGTAGCCGCCGACCGACGAGATGTTGATGACGTGGCCGGAACGCTGGCGCCGCATATGCGGCAGCACCGCGCGGGTGACGCTGAGGAGGCCGAACACATTCGTGCCGAACAGCTTTTGCGTTTCCGCATCGCTGGCTTCCTCGATTGCGCCCAGAAGGCCGTAGCCGGCATTGTTGACGAGGATGTCGATGCGCCCGAACTTCTTCACGGCCTGGCCGGCAGCTTCGTGTGCTTCTGCTTCGCTGGTGACGTCGAGCCGGGTGGCCAGCAGTCGCTCATGCGTGCCCAGCCGCGCGGTGACGGTCGACGGATCGCGGGCGGTCGCGACCACGGCATCGCCGGCCTTCAAGGCGGCTTCCGCGATCAAAGCACCAAATCCGCGGGATGCTCCCGTGATGAACCAGACACGCATGATGTTGCCCTTTCCATTTGGGCCCGGCGATGTGCCGAAGCCGATAGGCAAGGTGTAGCGGCTCGCCATAGCTGAGATAATCCGCTATATATTTCGCGAGCTCTTGAGAAAAATTCATCAATGCGGATCGACCCGTCCGACCTCGCGACCTTCCTCGCCATCGCCCGCCACCGCAGCTTTCGCGCCGCGGCGACCGAGCTTGGCGTCACGCCCTCGGCGTTGTCCCATGGCCTGCGCAATATCGAGGAGCGGCTCGGCCTGCGGCTCGTCAACCGCACCACCCGCAGCGTCGCGCTCACCGAGGCCGGCGAGCTTCTGTTCGCCCGCATCACGCCCGCCTTCCGCGACATCGACGACGCGCTCGAGGACCTCAACAATTTTCGCGGCAAGCCCGCCGGCACGCTGCGCTTCACCGCCGCGCGCCAGTCGGCGCAATTGGTATTACTGCCGATCGTGACGCAGTTCCTGAAGGAATTTCCCGATGTCAGCGTCGAGATCGTCATCAACGATTCCCTGATCGACATGGTCGCGGCCGGCTTCGACGCCGGCGTCCGCTTCGGCGAGACCATTGCCGCCGACATGATCGCCGTGCCGATCGGCCCGCGCCACCGGTTTGCCGTGATCGGCTCGCCCGCCTTCTTCAAATCCCACAAGGCGCCGAACACGCCGCACGACCTGAAGGGCCTGCCCTGCATCCGCTACCGCTTCACCTCCGGCGCGCTCTATCACTGGGAATTCGAGCGCGGCGGTATCGAGCTCGCGATCGATGTCACGGGGCCACTGACCATGAACGACCAGGATTTGATGGTCGATGCCGCGCTCGACGGCGTCGGCCTCGCTTACGTCTTCGAGCAGCAGGTCGAAGCGCTGCTGGCAAAGCGCAAATTGATGCGCGTGCTCGCCGACTGGTGCCCTGCCTATCCCGGCTTCTTCCTGTACTACCCCAGCCGCCGCCAATTGCCGGCCGCGCTGCGCGCATTCGTGGATTTTGCGCGGGCGCCAGCTATGTAGGCACCCTGTCTCCCCAACGTCGTCCTGGCGAAAGCCCATGGGCGCTAAAATAGTTGCATTGCTTGATAGCGACGTTTTCGTCTTGGTGGTTCGTGTAGATGCCGTCCGAGCGTGGAGCGAAGTCTGCGCAGGCAAGCAATCGCGGGTTGGGGCATGATTGCTTGTCGGAGCGAGGCGACGAGTTGGCGGAGCAGACGCCAGGTCCCTGGACGGGTCAGGCGGCCTCGGCCAAGCGGGGAGAGTCCTCGAGTTCGTCGACGAGTGGCTCGAGCAGGAGAATGATCAGCAGATGAGCGAGGATGTGGGGCCTGGCGGACCGCTCGTCAGTTCCGGGAGGGCCCTTCAGGCCAATCAAACTCTTGAGCCGCTTGAAGCCGAGTTCAATGCGCCATCGCAGCCGATAGAGGGCAAGGACATCGCTCGTTGAGAAGTCCTCCGGTGCGAGCGAGGTCACCAGGATCACCCAATCTGCAGCGTCAAGTGTTTGCCTGGAGAGCTGGTGGCCTCCCTTTTGGGCCGTTCGGCGCGCCTTGCGTCGTGCGACCGCGGCCGCTTGCGCCGGCTTCTTGACGGCAACCAGACGCAGAGCGAGCAGCGGTGCGCCAGACTTGCGTTTTATCCAGATCGGTCGATCGATCAGGCCACATGCCGAAGCCTTGCGCAGTTCGGCCGTCAGATCGACCAGACCACCTTTGGCATCAACCCAACGCGCGCTCTTCCAGCCGGACCGGATCACGAAGTCCGCGCCGGCATCGACGAGACGTGCCATGCGCTCCGGTTGCAGATAAGCGCGGTCGCCAAGACGGATTTCGCCGGCAATCACCGGTATCCGGTCCAGCGTCTCGCCCGCTCGCTGATCGGTCAGCTCGAAGTGACCAAAGCGCTCCTGCGGAAGATCGAACGCGCTGTGTATGCGCCACACCGCGTTCTTGTTCCTGCCGCTCGTCCCAGCCTTCGGGACCGTCGTGGCGTCAACAATGCGGATCAGGCGGCCGTGGCTCGCCTTCGGCGCACCGCTCGCCAGTGCTTGGCCTATCAACTTCGCCAGCCAATCTCCGCACTGACGCAACCGATACAACAGAGCCACGTTGGAGATATCGACAAGGCCCACCGACGTGGCCCATGCCGCCGTCAACCGCAGACCTCGCTCGCCAAGGCAATACGCCAGGATCAAGCGCAGCAAATCCACCGCATTGCTGATTTCCCGCGGGCGGACAAACGCCTTCGTCTCGCGCGCGCTAACGTTGAGCGCTTCGGCGCCGCCAAGCCGGGCGACAACACGCGCCCAGTCCTCGTTCACAAGCGATTCGTGTGCCATCCCAATTTGGAATCACAAGCCAATCCAATGCGCAAATCCTATTTTAGCGCCCATGGGCGAAAGCCGGGACCCATTACCCCAGGGAGTAGTTTGGCGAAGACAGGGCGTTCGGTACTGCGATCGAGATCCACCGAGAGATCACGCGGTATGGGTCCTGGCCTTCGCCAGGACGACACCGAGTGCGTAGCACCCGCGGGATGCCTACTTCCCCGTGAACACCGCCTTGCGCTTCTCGATGAACGCCTGAACCGCTTCCTTGTGGTCGGCGGTCGTGGTCAGGCGGATCAGCCGTTCGGCTTCGTGATCCCGGGCGGTTTCGAAGTCGAACAGCACGGCCTCGTCGAGATTGTCCTTCATGTAGCGCAGGGCGAGGCGTGGGCCTTCGGCGAGCGATCTTGCCAGCGCGAACGCCTCAGTCTGCAATTTGTCGTCGGGCACGACGCGGTTGATGAGGCCGATCGCCTCGGCGCGCGCGGCGTCGACGCGATCGCCGGTGAACATCAATTCGCGCGCCCGCGCGGTGCCGACGAGGCGGGTCAGCAGCCAGGCGATGCCGTAGTCGCCGCTGAGCGCGATGCGGGCATAGCCGGTGGCGACGAAGGCCGATTGCGCGGCGATGCGGATGTCGCAGGCCATGGCGATGGCAAGCCCGGCGCCGACCGCGGGGCCGGGCAGTGCGGCGATGGTCGGCTTGCGCACCGACACCAGCGCGCCGGTGAGCAGCCGCTGCCGCTCCTGCAGATCGGCGATGCGATCGTCCAGCGACATCTCCAGCTTTTTGGGATCGCGATGCGCGCCCATGCCCTTGACGTTGCCGCCGGCGCAGAACGCTTCGCCCGCGCCGGTGAGCAGCAGCGCGCCCACGTTCGGATCTTCGGCGCAGGTCCGGATCATGGTGCGCAGCGCCGGCGTCAGCGCATCCGACAGCGAATTGCGCGCCTCCGGCCGGTTCAGCGTGATGACGGCGACGCGGTCGCGGATGACGCAGAGGAGTTCATTGGTGCCGGTGTCGATGGTGGTGTCGCTGCTCATTGTTCCTCCCTGCTCTCGTAGGGTGGGCAAAGCGAAGCGTGCCCACCATTGCTTATCGTGCCCGAGATGGTGGGCACGGCGCTATGCGCCTTTGCCCACCCTACGGCAGCTCGACTTCAAAACTTCTCCACCCAGGGCCGCAGCTCCAGCTCCCAGCTCCAGGCGCTGCGCGGCTGCTGCAACACGTTCCAGTAGCTCGCCGCGATGGCATCGGGATCGAGCATCGAGTCCGGCTTGTCGGCTGCTTCCGTGCGCGCGGCGCTGCGGATGCCGCCGTCGATGACGAAATGCGCGACATGGATACCCTGCGGCGAGAGTTCCCGCGCCAGGCTCTGCGCCAGCCCGCGCAATGCGAACTTGCCCATCGCGAACGACGCCGACTGCGCATAGCCCTTGACGCTGGCCGAAGCGCCGGTGAACAGGATCGCGCCGTGCTGGTTCGGCAGCATGCGCTTGGCCGCCTGCTGCGCCACCAGGAAGCCGCCATAGGCGCTGACCGCGATCGCCTGCGCAACGTCGGCCGGGATCAGATCCACGAACGGCCCGCGCGTCCGGCCGCTGGCATTGTAGACGACGAGGTCGGGCGTGCCGATCTCGCGCTCGACCAGGCCGAACAGCCGCTCGACCTCCTCAGGCTCGGTGGCGTTGCAGGCATAGGCCTTCGCGCCGGTCTCGCTGCAGAGCGCGCCGAGCTTTTCGATTTTTCGCGCGGCAAGTGCGACGCGGATCCCTTGCGCGGACAACAGCCGGGCCAGCGAGGCGCTCAGGCCTTCGCCGGCACCGACGATGAGCGCGATCTTGTATTTCGGGTGTTCCATGGCGTGATCTCTCAGGACGGGGAAGCCGTTGATCTATGCATGGTCCGCGCGGACAACCAGCCAGCCGATCACAATTCCGCAGAGCGAATTGCTCCTTCACGGCGATCATGCCTCCCTGACAATTTGCAGCTTTATCGCTGTCCGCGACAGGAGCATGATCGACATCATCCAAAGCGGCAAGCGCCAAAACAGCGCAAAATGTCCGTAAGGCGGAAACGAAGAGGACGATCATGCACAAGCCGGGCCCAGCGCAGCCGAAACATGTCGCGGCCGAGCAATCTGGCCTGCTGGCGCCCGACACCACAGGCATAAATTTCTATCGCGCCGATCCGGCGCTGACGGACCTGCTTCGCATCCATCTGCCGGATAATCTGTTCCGCCACATCGAGCCGCATCTCGATCGCCTTGGCGAGCTCGCCGGCGGCGTGCTCGACGAATGCGCGCGGCTTGCCGACCGGCACACGCCGGTGCTGCACCAGCGCGACAAGTTCGGCCGCGATGTGCAGTCGATCGAATACCACCCGGCCTATCGCGAGCTGGAGAACGCCGCGTTCGGCCAGTTCGGCATTCACGCGCTCTCGATCCGCAAGGGCATCATGGGCTGGCCGGACAAATATCCGGTCGTGGCCAAGCACGCTTTCACCTTCCTGTTCAACCAGACCGAATTCGGCATGGGCTGCCCGATCAACGTCACCGACGGCTGCGCCAAGCTGCTGGCGAATTTCGGCAGCGAGGCGCTGAAGGCGAAATATTTGGACGGCCTGACCTCGACCGACATGAGCAAGCTGACACAGGGCGGCCAGTTCATGACCGAGAAGGAGGGCGGCTCCGATGTCGGCACGCTGACCACGCGCGCGGTGCAGGAGGGCGACCATTGGCGTCTCTATGGCGAGAAATGGTTCTGCTCGAATGCCGATGCCAAGGTCGTGATGCTGCTGGCGCGCCCCGAAGGCGCCGGCCCCGGCACGCGCGGCGTCGGCCTGTTCCTGATGCCGCGCTTTCTCGACGACGGCTCGCAGAACCACTACCGGATCGTGCGCCTGAAGGACAAGCTCGGCACGCGCTCGATGGCGTCAGGGGAGATCAAGCTCGAAGGCGCGATCGCGTATGCGGTCGGCAAGCTCGACCGCGGTTTCGTGCAGATGGCCGAGATGGTGAACTCGTCGCGGCTCTCCAACGGCGTCAAATCCACCGCGCTGATGCGCCGCGCCTATCATGACGCGATGACGGTGGCGACCAACCGCGTCGTGTTCGGTCAGCGAATCATCGATCTGCCGCTCGGGCGGCGGCAGATGCTGAAGATCATGCTGCCGGTCGAGCAGGCGTTGTCGATGAGCTTTCTCACCGCCGACGCGCTCGACCGTGCCGAAGCCGGCAGCCAGGATGCGGCGGCGCTGCTGCGCATCCTGACCCCGACGCTGAAATTCCGCGCCACGCGCGATGCGCGAAAAGTCTGCGGCGATGCGCTCGAGATGCGCGGCGGCATCGGCTACATCGAGGAATTCGCGACCCCACGCCTGCTGCGCGATGCGCATCTCGGCTCGGTCTGGGAAGGCACCGGCAACATCGTCGCGATCGATGCGCTGCGGCGCGCGGTCGGCCGCCACGGCGCCGAATCCGCGCTCGCTGCCGATCTGCATGCGCGGCTCGACGACAGCGCCTCCGTGCCGCAGGCCTGGCGCGACAATCTGCGCGGGCTTGTCGATCGTGCCGTGGGGTTTGCGCGCGAGGTTGCGGGGAAATCCGAGAACGAGGCCGATGCGCGGCGCGCGACGAGCCTGCTCTATCATGTCGCCAGCGCGGTCGCGCTCGCATGGGAGGCGCATCGCATCCACGAGATGCGCGGTGATGCACGCCGGCTGCTGCTGTCGCGGCTGGTGATCGATCATCGCGTATCGCCGAACGATCCGTTCCGGCTGACGGAAAATGCCACGCAAGCGAAGATCGCCGCGCTGCTGCTCGGCGATCGCTCAGCAGGCATGAGCGAGGTTGGCGAATTGGTTCTGGCAGCGTAGGCTGCGCTCCGCGATCAAACAAAAAAAGCGATAGGGAGTGTTCGATGAAGGCCGCCGTCCTCTACGAAGTCAACCAGCCGCTGGTCATCGAGGATGTCAGCCTGCCGATGCCCGGCCCGCGCGAGGTCCTGATCCGCACTGCGGTTGCCGGCCTCTGCCACTCCGATCTGCACTTCATGGAAGGTCTCTATCCGCATCCGCTGCCGGCGGTGCTCGGGCATGAGTCTGCCGGCGTGGTCGAGCAGGTCGGCTCCGACGTGACTTACGTGAAGCCCGGCGACCATGTGGTCACCTGCCTGTCGGTGTTCTGCGGCACGTGCGACAATTGCACCACCGGCCGCACCGTGCTCTGCACCGACGCGACGGTGAAGATGCTGCCGGGCGTCTCCAACCGCATGCAGTGGTCGAAGCCCGAGAAGCTGCACCAGTTCCTCAATCTCTCCTCCTTCGCCGAGCAGATGCTGGTGCACGAGAATGCCATCGTGAAGATCCGCAAGGACATGCCGCTCGATCTCGCCGCGCTGATCGGCTGCGGCGTCATCACCGGCTATGGCGCGGTGGTGAACACGGCGAAGGTCACGGCCGGCGAGACCGTGGCGGTGATCGGCTGCGGCGGCGTCGGCATGGCCGCGATCAACGGCGCGCAGATCGCGGGCGCCGGCCGCATCATCGCCATCGACACCAATCCGGCAAAGCTCCAGCTCGCGACCAAGCTGGGTGCCACCGACATCATCAATCCCGCCGACGGCGACGTCGTGAAGCAGGTGCGCGACCTCACCAATGGCGGCGTGCATCACGCCTTCGAGGTGCTCGGCCGCAAGGAGACTGCGGAGCAGGCGTTCGGCATGCTCGCCGCCGGCGGCACCGCCACCATCGTCGGCATGATCCCGTTCGGCCAGAAGATCGAGCTGCACGGCTTCGATTTCCTGCGCGAGCGCAGGATCCAGGGCTCCTCGATGGGCTCCAACCATTTCCGCGTCGACATGCCGCGCCTCGTCGATTTCTATTTGCGCGGCCGGCTTCATCTGGAGGACTGGATCTCGGCGAAGCTGAAATTGTCGGAGATCAACGAGGGTTTCGCCAACATGAAAGCCGGCAAGACGCTGCGCAGCGTGATCGTGTTCGATAGCTAGGCGCTTTACCTCTCCCCGCATTGCGGGGAGAGGTCGGATCGCCCCCGGGGGCGATCCGGGTGAGGGGCCATGCAAGGTGGTGGCGCCACAATTGGTCTCTTCGACTCCTCGTTTGATCGAGTCGGCATGTACTCGGGGCGCGGCTGGCAGTGTGCCGTGCCCCTCACCCGCCGCCTGCGCTACGCTCCGGCGTCGACCTCTCCCCGCATTGCGGGGAGAGGTAAAGAGCTCACCGCGACACGTGCGCGGACACCGCCAGCCATGTCCCGTTCTTCTTCGCCCAGCAATCGGTATACCGCCCCGTCGCCTGCTGGCCGTCGGCCGTCGTGTAGCTGGTCGCCGCGTGGATGATGGCGAAGTCGCCCATGATGCGGATGATGACGTCATGCGCATGCAGATTGCGGATCGCGATCGGCTGAGCCGTCTGCTCCAGGAAGGCGGCGCGATCGACCAGTGTCTTGTCGGGATTGGAGCAGTAGAACTCCGGCGCGAGGATCTCGTCGAAGCGCTTGACGTCGCAGGCCTGCACGGAGGCGACGTAGTCGCGATTGAGCGCGGTGAGCTGTTCCATGTCCTGGCTCATGACGTTCTCTCCCCTGTGTCGTTGACGACAGGACTAATCATCGAACAATGGCGGCGGTGTGAAGCCGCCGAACTCCCTCTCGATCAGCTCGGCGAGCTTGAGCGGCGTGCGGTCCTCGAGGAAGGGGCCGACGATCTGGATGCCGACGGGCAGGCCGTCTTTCGACAGGCCTAGCGGAACGGCCGTCGCAGGCAGGCCCGGAAGCGTCGCGATGCCCGGCCAGGCGAGCTGGTCGGAATAGGGATAGTCGTTGCCGTCGATGCTGATGCGTCGCAGGCTCTGTTCCGGCAAATGATCATGCGGAAAGGCTGGCGTCGGCATGATCGGGCAGATCACCGCGTCGAAGCTCCTGAACAGCGCGCGCCATTGCGCACGCAGGCCGGCGCGGCTACCCGCGTCGAGCACCCAGGCGCGGTGGCTCGCAATCGTGCCGCGCAGTCGCTCCGCACCGAGGCTCCGGTCCTCCGGCGCCAATTGGCTCGCCCGTGCCCGCGAATCCGCGAGTTCGTCGGGCAGGAAGAACGCGCCGAGGAAGCCCAGCAGCATGCGCATGTAGAGCCGCGAGGTCTCCGCGAAATCCGGCAGCAGCGCGCTCTCGCGCGCGACCGCAACGCCGGCCTTCGCGAGATCGGTTGCAAGTTTGTCGATCGCGCCGCGGACATCCCGGTCGGTCGGCAGCAGCGGGTGGCTGTCGATCACCAGGACACGAAAATCCCGCAGCGACTGATGTCGTGCAGCAGGCAGGTCGAGCTTGTAGGCGACACCGGCTTCCAGCGGATCCGGCCCGGCCATGACGTCGAGCAGCAAGGACAGATCCGCAGCGGTGCGCGCCATAGGACCGATGACGGCGAGGTCGCCCTCGCGCGGAAGGGCTGGAAATGGCGGCGGGGTCTCACCGCGCGCCGGGCAGAGATTGATGGTCGGCTTGTGCGCGAAGATGCCGCAATGAAATGCCGGCACACGCAGGGAGCCGCCGATGTCGGAGCCGCTGGCGAGCGCGCAATAACCTGCGGCAAGGGCGGCCGACGATCCCCCGGACGATCCACCCGGTGTGCGGCCGAGATCATAGGGGTTGTTCGTGGTGCCGTAGATGTCGTTGTAGCTCTGCCAGTCGGCGAGGCCGACCGGCACGTTGGTCTTGCCGAGGATCACGCCGCCGGCCTGCCTGATGCGGGCCACCGGCAGTGCGTCTTCCACGGGCCTGAAATCCTTCTGCGGCACGAACCCCCAGGTCGTCGGCAGGCCGGCGATGTTGAAGGATTCCTTGATCATCATGGGCAGGCCGAGCAGCGGCTTGCGCTCGCCGCTTGCCAATGCGGCGTCCGCCTCGCGCGCGGCGCCGAGCGCGCGATCGAAATCCCGGACGCAGATCGCGTTGATCTTGCCGTCGTGACGCTCGATACGGGCGATCGCGTCCTGCGCGAGCTCGACCGCGGAGACCTTCTTCGCGCTCAATGCGGCCGACAGCTCGACCGCGCTCTTGAAACTCCATTCCGATCTGGCCACGGCGCTTCTCCCGCTCCGGTTGTTGGAGGATGATGCGCAGTTTGGCAGAACGCTGCAACCGCTGTTTGACCGCGATTGATGTGTCTCAAGTGTCATCGCCCGCGAAGGCGGGCGATCCAGTATTCCAGAGGCCCGCGTTGGAGAGCTCGCTCTCACCATATCCGCCGCGGCGTACTGGATCGCCCGCCTTCGCGGGCGATGACAGCGAGTACGAGGTCGCTACGCCGCCCCGATCAATATCCCCACCGCCAGCACGATGGCGCCGCCGAGCACGATCTGGAACACCGCCTGCAGGAACGGCGTGTCCATGTAGCGCGAGCGGATGAAGGCGATCGCCCACAATTCGAAGAACACGACGACGCAGGCGATCGCGGTTGCGATCCAGAACGCGTTGGCCCAGGTGTCGGGTACAAGATACGGCGCGGTGTGGCCGAGCCCGCCGAGCGTCGTCATCGCGCCGCAGGTGATGCCGCGCAGCCAGGGCGAGCCGCGCCCCGTGAGCGAGCCGTCGTCGGACAGGGCTTCCGCAAAGCCCATGCTGATGCCGGCACCGATCGAGGCGGCGAGGCCGACGAGGAACGTCTGCCAGTTCTGATGCGTGGCGAAGGCCGCCGCGAACAGCGGCGCCAGCGTCGAGACCGAGCCGTCCATCAGGCCGGCGAGGCCCGGCTGCACATATTGCAGCACGAACATGCGCCGGCGCGTGCGGTCTTCCTCGGCGCGCACGTCGGGCTTGAGGATCTCGCCGGTCAGCCGGGCGGCGGTGTGCTCGTGGCTCTTCTCGGCTTCGGCGAGGTCGCCGAGCAGCCGGCGCACATTGACGTCCTCGGCCTGCTCGGCGGCCTTGGCGTAGAAGCGCTCGGCCTCGAGCTCCATGGTCTCGACTTCCCTGCGGATGGTGTCGAGCGGCAGGTTCTTGGTCAGCCAGATCGGCCGGCGGCGCAGAAAACCCTTGACGTCCTCGCGGCGGATCGGCGGCAGATGCTGCCCGAAGCGCTGCTCGTACATCTCCAGCAGCATGTGGCGATGGCCGCGCTCCTCCTCGGCCATCTGCTCGAACAGCTTGGCCGAGTCGGGATAGCGCTCCTTCAGATCCTCGGCGAAGGTCATGTAGATGCGGCTGTCCTCCTCCTCGGAGGAGATCGCGACCGCCAGCACCTCGCGCTCGGTCAGATCGGCAAAATTCTTCACGGCGGCTCTGTTTCAGTAGTTTAGAACTATTCTAAACTATATAGGGCGCCGCGGTTCCCGGGTCAAATCAGGCCGCGCCGGCCTTTGCGAGGAAATCGAGCAGCAACCGGCTCACCTCGGCCGGCTGCTCCTGCTGCACCCAATGGCCGGCGCCGTCGACGAGATGGCAGCCGAGCAACTTCGTGCAGCCGCGCCCCTGCATCGCCTCGAATACACCGGGCCGCTGATAGGTGCCCCAGTCCTGCTTGCCGGAGATGAAGCAGGAGGGCACGTCGATGCTGCGTCCCGAGAACAGCTGCATCTCGCTGTTGAGCATGCCCGACGTGCCGTAGCGATACCATTGCAAGCCCCCCTGGAATCCGGTGCGGCCATATTCGGCGCTGTAATAGGCGAGCTCGTTGTCCGGCAGCCATCGATTGGCGGCGATGGCGGCGGGCGAGGGCATCTCCTTTGCGACTGTCTCGGCCATGGTCTCGCCGGCGTCCATCACGTAGTAGGTCGGCAGCTTTGCAAGCTCGCCCGCCGACCACGCCTTGAGCGGATACGGCTTGTTGTCGGTCCAGTCCGCGCTCTTGTGATGATAATAAGCGCGCAGGAAATCATGCACGCCCTGCGGCGCGTGCTGCATGTCCGCGTTGGCCGGACGTGTCGCGTAATACCATTGATAGTGCTTGCGCGGACGCGGCAGCGCGGCGAGCTCGCGATGCACGGGGTCTTCGACCGCAGGCTTTGCGGGACCATCAACTGTATTGAATGGCAGCGGTGGCGCTCCACCAAACGGCGCGCTCATCAGCGTCACCGAACGAAACACGTCGGGCCGGATCAGCGCGCACCACGCCGCGACCGGACTGCCGAAATCATGCCCGGCGAGATCGACCTGCCTGTAGCCGAAGGCCGAGACCAAAGCGAGCGCATCGCGCACCAGGTTGAGGAGAGAGAACGGCGCGAGGTCGTCGTCATAGTCCGCTCGCCATCCCGTGGTGCGGCCATAGCCGCGCTGGTCCGGCGCGATCACGTGATAGCCGGCCTCCGCGAGCGTCGGCATCACCTTGCGCCAGGAGAAGGCGAGCTCGGGAAAGCCGTGCAGCAGCAGGATGCAGGGACGGTCCCTGGTCTCGAAGCCGGCTTCGAGCACATGCATGCGCAAGCCGTTGATGCCGTCGACGTAACGCGAGCGGATTCCGGCAGGCAGGGAGATGTCGGGGAGTCTTGTCATTGCTTTCTCCACACGGGTGGAATCGTAGGGTGGGCAAAGCGAAGCGTGCCCACCATAAGGAGTGGTGGGCACGATGCGCGAAGCGCGCGCCTTTGCCCACCCTACGGCATCTCGGCTAGATCACACCGCCGCACACACGAACGCGTTGCCCTTGCGCTTGATCTTCCCCACCGACGGTGACGGGAAATGCGCCGTGCAGCACAGCGTGTCGGTGTCGCAATAGCGCTCCAGGAAACTGCGGCGCGTCGTGGCTGCCTTGGCCGGATCGACGTCGAACTTGATCGACAGCTCCGGATAGAGCGTCTGCAACGGCGAGTGCATGAGGTCGCCGGAGAACACGGCGTCGTCCCTGCCGCGGCCCATCGTGATGGCGATATGGCCCGGCGTGTGGCCGGGCGTCGGCAGGACGCGGACGTGATCGCCGATCTGGTGGTCGTTGCCGACCAGCTCGTGGCGCTTGGCTTCGACCACCGGCAGCACGCTGTCGGCGAAGGGCGGAATCTCCGTCTTCGCATTCTCCGCGAACCAGTGGTCGTACTCCTGCCTGGCGAAGACGTAGCGCGCCCTCGGGAAGGTCGGCACCCAGCGGCCGTTCTGAAGCCGCGTATTCCAGCCGACGTGATCGACGTGCAGATGCGTGCACATCACGAAATCGATGTCATCGACCGCAAACCCGGCGGCGTTCAGCGCGCGCAAGTAAGTGTCGTCGGTCTTCATGTTCCATTTCGGCCGATTGGGCCGCGGCTTATCGTTGCCGATGCAGCTGTCGATCAAAATGGTGTGGTGCGGTGTCTTCACCACATAGGACTGGAAGCACAGCAGCAGCACGTCCTGCTCGTCCAGCGCCTTGGCCTGCCGCATCCACGCCCGGTTCTCGGCCAGCACCTCGGGTGTCAGTCCCGGCAGCATCTCCAGCGCCGGGACGAACGAGGTTTCCTGCTCGATGACGCGATGGATGGTGAGATCGCCGACCGAGAATTTCAGGCTCATGGACACTCCTTGCGGGTTACGCCGCCGGCGGCACCGAGATCTTCACGGATGGCCGCTCCAGCATTTTCTGATGGAAGGCGTCGAGCTTCGGATAGGCCTTGCGCCAGCCGCAATCGGCGAAGCGGAAATCGGCATAGCCGAGCACGCAAGTTAGACCGATCTGCGAGATGTCGAACGGACCGTTCAGCACGTCGGGCATGTTCTCGAAGCGCGCCATGCCGGTCCAGGCCCTGTTCCAGTGGTCGTCCGACCACGCCTGCCATTGCAGGCCCTGCGGCCGCACCATCTTCTCGTAGCGGCACAGCAGCATGGAATCGAGCATGCCGTTGATCAGGGAGTGATTGGTCTTGGCCTTCCAGCGCCGCGGGCCGTAATCCGGGATCAGACTGCCGCCGGCCATCTCGTTGAGATATTCGACGATGACGTAGGAGTCCAAAATGACGTCGCCGTCATTGGTGATCAGCACCGGCAGCTTCTTCAGCGGCGTGATGCGCGAATAGTCCTCGTTGGCCGTGCCCGGCGCGACGGTTGCGGGTGTCAGCTCGATCTTGTCGATCAGCCCGAGCTCGATCGCGGCAATGCGCACCTTGCGGGCGAAGGGCGAGGCGGGGGAGAAGGTGAGCTTCATGGGAAATAACCTCTATCCAGACACACAGTCCTCATCCTGAGGAGCGCGCCCCTTGGCGCGCGTCTCGAAGGATGGACAACGAGGGAGGGTCTCTGGTCACCCGGCGCGAACGTCGGGTGACTGTGCTTGTGGCGCATCCTTCGAGACGCGCGCGTTGCGCGCTCCTCAGGATGAGGGCGGAGGCTTACGCCGCCACGATCTCCTGGCGCTGCTCGCCGAGGCCCTCGATGCCGAGCGTCACGACGTCGCCGACGTTGAGGAAGGTCGGCGGCTTCATGCCGAGGCCGACGCCGGGCGGGGTGCCCGTGGTGATGATGTCGCCCGGCAGCAGCGTCATGAACTGCGAAACATAGGAGACGCACTTGGCCATGGAGAAGATCATGGTCTTGGTCGAGCCGGCCTGGCGGCGCTGGCCGTTGACGTCGAGCCACATCGACAGGTTCTGCACGTCCTTGATCTCGTCCTTGGTCGCGAGCCACGGCCCGACCGGGCCGAAGGTGTCGTGCGACTTGCCCTTGGTCCACTGTCCCAGGCGCTCGATCTGGAAGGCGCGCTCGGAGACGTCGTTGCAGACGCAATAGCCGGCGACGTAGTTCAGCGCATCGGCTTCCGAGACGTACTTGGCGCGGGTGCCGATGATGGCGGCGATCTCGACCTCCCAGTCGAGCTTGGTCGAGCCGCGCGGCTTCTCGACCGCATCGTTCGGGCCGGAGAGCGAGGTGTTGGCCTTCATGAAGATGATCGGCTCGGTCGGGATCGCAGCGCCGGTTTCCTTGGCGTGGTCGCTGTAGTTGAGACCGATGGCGACGAATTTCGAGATGCCGGTGACGGGCGCGCCGAAGCGCGGCTTGCCGGAGACGGCGGGCAGCGAGGCGGGGTCGAGGGCCGCCAGCTTCTTCAGGGACTCCGGCGAATAGGCCTCGCCCGTGAGGTCCTTCAGATGCGCCGACAGGTCGCGCAACTGGCCGGATCTGTCGATCAGGCCGGGCTTTTCCGCACCCTTTTCGCCATAACGAACAAGCTTCATTCTCGTTTCTCCCTGGAGATGGACCGATCGGTTGATAGCTTCATGGAACAGGGCGGCGGGAAATTCAACCGCCCAAAACGGGCTGCATTGCAGCCCTTCCTTTGGAGGGTGGGCGGGGGATCGTAGGGTGGGTTAGCCGAAGGCGTAACCCACCTCTTTCGTCTCCGCGGAGACAGAAGCGGTGGGTTACGCCTCGCGGTTTGCGCTTCGCGCAATCCGCGGGGCTAACCCACCCTACGAACCCTGCGATTCCAACACCACAAACCTGAACGCGTCCCCGTCGCGCCTGATGTGCCCGGCCGAAAAATGGCCGCCGATCACCAGCGTCTCCGTATCGGCAAAGCGGCCGAACAGCGCTGCCCTCGTCACCGCCGATTGCGCCTGGTCGGAATCCGCGGTCGAGGACCAGCCGAGATGCGCCATCTGGCAGGGATGATGGGCGACATCGCCGGTGAGCAGGCCCTGCTCGCCGTCCGACCGGATCAGGACGCTCATGTGCCCGGGGCTGTGGCCCGGGGTCGGGATCATACTGATCTCGTCAGACAAGTGGTGATCGCTCGGGACGAGATCGGCCTTGCCGGCGTCGACGATCGGCTGCACGGAATCGCCAAACACGGCGGCCTTGTCCGGCTCGATGGAATGGTCGCGCCAGTGCTCGTATTCGGTGCGGCCGAAGACGTAACGCGCCTTCGGGAAGGTCGGCACCCATTGGCCGTCGACCAGCTTCGTGTTCCAGCCGACGTGATCGACATGAAGATGCGTGCACAGCACCGTGTCGATGCTATCGGGTGGAAAGCCTGCCGCGGTCATCGTCTCGAGGAACGGCGTGGTGCGGTTGTTCCAGGTCGGGACGCCGCGGCCCTGCTTGTCGTTGCCAAGGCCGGTGTCGACCACGATGCGCTGGTTCGGCGTCTCGACCACCAGCGAATGGATCGACATCTTCAGCCGGCCTTCTTCGGTGGCGAAATGCGGGATCAGCCAGGGCAGCTTGCGGATTTCATCATTGCTCGCCAAGGGCAGGATGAAGCGGGTCGAGCCGACCGTCTCCAATTCCACCACTTTGGTGACCCTGACCCTGCCGATCTTCCAGTGCATGCGGCGTGCCCCGATGTTCTCGCTTTGGCGCGGAACATGCGCACTTTCCGCCCTCAAGCGCAATGGATCATCTGGTGCGATGCGGCGTTATCGCGGGAACCCTGGAGAAAGCGACGCCAAAAGAGGCTACCATGCCAGAGCTTGCAATTTCCGCCGAGAAAGTCGCCTTCATCATCGAGAAGGCGCGCGAATTCGACGTCAAGGAAGGGGATGCCGATCCCGATTCGGGCTCGAATCCGAGCGATGACGATGCGGTCGATGTGCTCAAGGATGACGGCTCCGATCCCGTCGCCAGCGAGCTCGGCGGCCTCATCGTTGCGCTGAACGAGGACGAGCAGGTCGACCTCGTCGCGCTGACCTGGCTCGGCCGTGGCGACGGCACGATCGATGACTGGGATGATCTACGTGCTCGCGCGGTGGAGGCGCGCGCCGAGTATCGCAAGCCCCGGCACGAAACGGTGCAGTACCTGCTCGGCGAGCCGATGCTCGGTGATCTGCTCGCCGATGGTCTCGATGCCTTCGGCATCGACTGGACCGACGAGCGCCTCACCGCCGATTCCTCCGACCGCAGCGAGCGGGACGAGGATGAGCCGACGAAGCAGCGGTGAATGAACTTGCCTCCTCCCGCAAGAGCGAGGTCTCTCGCTTTCGGCAACGCCTCACCGCACGCCTCGTCCTTCGAGACGACCGCTTCGCGGTCTCCTCAGGATGAGGCTAAGCAGCATTGCGCCCGTTGAAATCGTTGCCGCGCGCACTCCGCCCTCATCCTGAGGGCCCGCCGTAGGCGGGCGTCTCGAAGGATGGGCTGCGGGCGAGCTGTCCCGCCAGCTTCTCAGATGCGATAGCCCTGCTCGCAAGAGCGGGGAGAGGCAGAAGCCTCAGAGCGTGCCCGGGAAAGCGCCACCGTCGAGCAGAATGTTCTGCCCGGTGATGAAGCCGGCCTTGGCGCCGCAGAGGAACGCGCAGGCATAGCCGAACTCGTCGGGCTGGCCGAAGCGCCCCGCGGGGTTGAGCTTGGCACGCTCGGCCAGGATCTGCTCGGGTGTCGTGCCGCGCTTGTCGGCTTCGGCCTTCGCGGTGCCGGTCAGGCGGTCGGTCTCGAACGGGCCCGGCAGGAGGCCGTTGATGGTGACGTTGTTGATCACCGTCTTGCGCGACAGGCCGGCGATGAAGCCGGTGAGGCCGGCGCGTGCGCCGTTGGAGAGGCCGAGGATGTCGATCGGCGCCTTCACCGCGGCCGAGGTGATGTTGACGATGCGGCCGAACTTGCGTGCCATCATGCCGTCCACGGTCGCCTTGATCAGCTCGATCGGGGTCAGCATGTTGGCGTCGATCGCCTTGATCCAGTCGTCGCGCGTCCAGTTGCGGAAATCGCCGGGCGGCGGGCCGCCGGCATTGTTGATCAGGATGTCCGGATCGGGGTAGGCCTTCAGCACGGCCTCGCGCCCCGCCGGTGTCGTGATGTCGCCGACGATCTCGGTGACCTTGACGCCGGGATAGGTTTTCCGGATCTCGTCCGCCGTCTTCTTCAGCGCTTCGGCTCCGCGCGCGGTCAGCGTGACGTCAACGCCGGCTTCGGCCAGCGAGATGGCGCAGGCGCGCCCCAAGCCCTTGCTGGATGCGCAGACGATGGCGCGGCGACCTTTGATCCCAAGATCCACTGTTTCACTCCCGTAATGTCAGGCAGGTTTTGGACGGGCCGCACTCTAGCCAACTGTGACGCGGCTGATAAGGGAGGGAGCCGCGTCAAAATGCATGGCGCGCGCTGCGGCGATGCAAATGCGCGCTAGATGCGCTGCTCCTGCTTGAGGCGGTCGATCACGGACGCTGCCTCCGGCGGCAGTGATTTGAAGCCCATTTGGCCGACCGTGGAGAACAACGGCCGCAGATGCGAGCCGGCGAGGAATGGCGGCTGGTGGTTCGCCGGCACGATCCGGTCGAACACCAGCACCAAGGTGGTGGCGACGAGGCCGACCCTGACGGCGCCGAGCGCGGCGCCGCCGAGCCGGTCGCCGATGCCGGCCTCGCCGATGGTGTCGTTCAGCGCGACGCGGCCGATATGGCCGAACAGCATGCCGACGACGACGAAGATGCCGAAGAACCAGATCCAGTTCTGCAGCAGCGGCGAATTCGGATTGCCTGCGATCTGCGGCGCAATCAGCGGCATCAGCGCGACCGCGATCGGCGCGGCGATGAGATAGGCGAGGATGGTCATGCCGCTGCGGAGCAGGCCGGTCCTGAAACCCAGGCCCACCGCGACGGCGAGCGCGGCGTAGACGGCGAGATCGAAACTGTTCATGAGCACAACCCTGCATTGACGGAACGAATGAACGCCGGGCCGGTCATTCCAGTTTCAGATCGCTAAAATCGTCTGTATTGATGGTTCCAAAGGATCAGGGGGCACGCTCAAGGACATCGTCATGTCAGGCCTATTCGACGTCAGTAAAGAAACCATCCTCGTCACGGGCGCGAGCCAGGGGCTGGGGCGGCAGTTTGCCCGGGTGCTGGCAGCGCATGGCGCGGCCGTCGCGCTCGCCGCGCGGCAGACGGACAAATTGAAAAGCCTGGAAGAAGAAATTCGCGGCAAGGGTGGCCGCGCCGCCGCCGTCGCGCTCGACGTCACCGACACCGCCTCGATCGCGAAGGCCGTCGATGCGGCGGAATCAGCGCTCGGTCCCGTCACGGTGCTGATCAACAATGCCGGCATCGCCATCGAGAAGCTTGCGACCGAGCAGACCGAGGCCGATTGGGATGCCGTGATCGGCGCCAATCTGAAGGGCGCCTATTTCCTCGCCACCGAAATCGCCCGCCGCATGATCGCGCGCAAGCAGGAAGGCAGCATCGTCAACATCGCCTCCGTGCTCGGCACCGGCGTCTTGAAGGCGGTGTCGCCCTACGCGATCTCCAAGGCCGGTATCATCCAGGCGACCAAGGCGATGGCGCTGGAGCTCGCGGGGCAGAACATCCGCATCAACGCGCTCGCGCCCGGCTACATCGACACCGAGATGAATCACGCCTTCTGGTCGACGCCCGCAGGCGAGCGCCTCGCCAAACGCATCCCCCAGCGCCGCGTCGGCGCCGAATCCGATCTCGACGGCGCGATCCTGCTGCTGGCCTCGAAGGCGTCGCGGTACATGACGGGGAGTGTCATCACCGTCGACGGTGGTTTCCTGCTGAATTGAGCCCAACTGTCGTCCCGGACAAGCGCGCCCCAAGCGCGCGCAGATCCGGGACCCATAACCACAGGACGTGGATTGGCGCGAGATCGGTAACTCCGAGTCTTCGCCAAATTACTCCCTGTGGTTATGGGTCCCGGCCTTCGCCGGGACGACGTCGAGAATGAGGTGACAGCGTCGTCTAACTCGCCCGCATCTCCCCCCTGATCATATCCGCCGCCTTCTCCCCGATCATGATGGTCGGCGCATTGGTATTGCCGCCGATCAGCGTCGGCATGATCGAGGCGTCGACGACGCGCAATCCCTCGATCCCGTGCACCTTCAGAGCCGGATCGACCACGGCCATCGCGTCCGAGCCCATCCTGCAGGTGCCGACGGGATGATAGACGGTGTCGACGCGCTCGCGCAAAACGCTGCGGATGTCGTCATCGGTTTGCACATCGGCGGTGAACATGTCCTTCGTCTGCAGCGCGCGCAGCGCCGGCGTCTCCATCAACCGCCGTGTCGTCTTGAAGCCCGCCACCATCGCCTCGAGATCCTCCGCCTCGCCCAAAAAATTCGGGTCGATCAGCGGCGCCTGCATCGCGTCGTTGCTGGCGAGCGCGACGCTGCCGCGGCTCTTCGGGCGGAGCAGGCAGACGTGGCAGGAGAAGCCGGTGCCGCCGTGGCGCTTGCGGCCGTGGTCGTCGACCATGGCCATGCCGAAATGCAACTGGATGTCGGGAATGTCGAGATCGGCCTGAGTCTTCAGGAAGCCGCCGCATTCGGCGAAATTGGAGGTGAGGGGCCCGCGCCGCTCGCGCCTGTATTGCAGGATGGCGCGGATCAGCCGCGGCATGCCCTTGAGCGAGATGCCGGCGAAATAGGGACTGTCGGACATGTAGCCGAAGATGAAGTCGGGATGGTCCTGGAGATTTTGTCCGACACCCGGCAGATGATGCACGCTTTCAATGCCGTGCTGTTTTAGCGCGGTGGCATCGCCGATGCCCGACAGCATCAACAGTTGCGGCGACTGGAACGCGCCGGCCGCCAAAATCACCTCGCGCCGCGCGCGCAGCTGTTTCAGCTCCTTGCCCTGCCGGTATTCGACACCGACCGCGCGCTTGCCTTCGAACAAAATGCGCGTCGCATGCGCTTGCGTCTCGACGCGCAAGTTCGCCCGCTTGCCCATGTGTGGATGCAAATAGGCCCGCGCCGCGCTCCAGCGCTCGCCGTTCTTCTGCGTCACCTGGTAGATGCCGAGCCCTTCATGATCCTCGGCGTTGAAATCCTCGCGGATGCGGAATTGTCCCTCCTGTGCGGCCTGCAGGAAGATCTGCTGCACCGGATTGCCCGAGCGCAGTTTGTTGACGAAGAGCGGCCCGCTTTTGCCGTGATACTCGCCGTCGAAATCGGCATTGTTCTCGGCGCGCTTGAAATAGGGCAGCACGTCCGCATACGACCAGCCGGCATTGCCGAGCGCGGCCCAGTTGTCGTAATCGGCGCGATGACCGCGGATATAGACCATGGCGTTGATCGCGGAGGAGCCGCCGAGCCCCTTGCCGCGCGGCTGATAGCCGATGCGGCCGTTCAGCCCCTTCTGCGGCACGGTGTTGAACGCCCAGTTGTTGACGTTGCCGGCGACCATCAGCACCAGCGCACCCGGCGTTGTCACGACCCAGTTGTCGCAAGGCCCGCCCGCATCGAGCAGCGCCACCGATGTCGCCGCATCCTCCGACAGCCGTCCTGCAACCGCGCAGCCGCCGGAGCCCGCGCCCACGACGACGAAATCGAATGTGTCAGTCAATATTGTTTCCCCCTCAGAGTCTTTTTGTTGGTCGTCATTCCGGGGCGCGACGAAGTCGCGAGCCCGGAATCTCGAGGTTCTCTGGTACGCAAGTGCGCACCATAGTTCGCTTCGCGCCCCCGGAACGACTGCCCCCTTACGACATCAACCGCATCAACTTCTCCAGCCGCGCGATCTTGCCGCCATAGGGCGGATAGAGGTCGGCGAGGCGGTTGAATTTCGAGCGGTAGAACACCGGCTTCAGCTTGCTGAACGTCTTAAAACCCCATTCGCCGTGATAGACGCCGGTGCCGGATGCGCCGACGCCGCCCATCGGCTGGTTGATTTGCGCAAAATGAAACAGGCAGTCGTTGACGGTGACACCGCCGGAGATCGTGCGCGCCAGCACTTCGTCGCGGGCCACGCGGTCCTTGCCGAACCAGTACAGCGCGAGCGGCCGGTCGCGCGCGTTGACGAAGGCGATCGCCTCCGCCGGCTGGCGATAACCCAGCACCGGCAGCACGGGCCCAAAGATCTCCTCCTGCATCGCCGCCATCGCCTCCGTCGCACCGAGGATCAGCGTCGGCGGGAATTTGCGGTGCGCTTTCCAGTTCGGATCGTCCGCCTTCGCCGGCTGCAGGATTTTTGCGCCGCGCTGCGCTGCGTCCGCGACCAGCCCCTCCAGCCGGGCATAATGCCGGTCGGAGATGATGGAGGTGTAGTCCTTGCCGGCGGGATCGGCGCCGAACATGCGCCGCATCTGCGCGCGCACCTTCTCGGCGAAAGCCTGCACCGAATTTTCCGGCACCAGCACGTAATCCGGCGCGATGCAGGTCTGCCCGGCATTGAGCAGCTTTCCGTAGGCGATGCGCTCGGCCGCCTCTTCGAGATCGGCGGAGGCGTCGACGATCGCCGGCGACTTGCCGCCGAGCTCGAGCGTAACAGGCGTCAGATTACGTCCCGCAGCCTCCGCGACCAGTCGCCCGACCCGGGTCGAGCCGGTGAAGACGAGATGATCGAAGGGGAGGCTCGCAAACGCCTTTGCGACCTCTTCCTCAACGCCGGTGATCAGCACTTCGGTCGCATCGAACTTCGCGGCCACCGTCTCCTTCAGCAGCGCGGAAAAGTGCGGCACGAGCTCGCTCGGCTTGATGATGACGCGGTTGCCGGCGGCAATCGCGCCGATCGCGGGCGCGAGCGTGAGCTGGAGCGGATAATTCCAGGGCGCGATGATGCCGACGACGCCGAGCGGCTGCGCCATCAGCCGGTTGCGCGCGGGCAGGAATTGCAGCGATGTGGCGATGCGCTGCGGCGCCATCCAGCCCTTCAGGTGCTTCGTCGCATGCCGGATCTCGCTGTAGACCATCATCGCCTCGGCGATGGTGGTCTCGACCGAAGAGCGGTGGCCGAAATCGACCGCGATCGCCTGCCGGAAGCGTTCTTCATTGTCGGCGACGACGCTGCGCAGCCGCGCCAGCCGGTCGAGCCGTTCGGCCAGATCAGCGGCTGGCCCGGTCCGCGACCGCGCGAGCATGGCACGGAAGCCATCCTCCAGCGCCCGCAGCGCGGCGCTCGTCGGGGGGCGGTCCAAGGCACTATCCAAGGGATGATCCAAGGGACGATCCAAGGCGTGGTCCATGGCGTTCTCCCCTCAAAGGGCGTTTGCCCCGGTTTTTGTTGCCGCAAGCTGGCCCTTTGCGGAACTTCTGGCAAGTCTGCGGCAAATCGATCGGAATCCGGTCCATCTGCCTGTCATAAAGTCGAAAAAAACGCGGCCCAGCCCTTTCCAAAGGCAGCCCGCCTTGATACATACCCCCCGCACCCGACGGGCTTCGCCCCGGGATTGCCTTCCAAGGAAGCCTTTGGGACGGAAGAGAAAAGCCACGCGAACAGCGCCGGCCTCAACCGACCGTCCCCGGTATTCTAGCGAAGGCTAGGCAACGGTTTAACGCGGGGTGGAGCAGCCCGGTAGCTCGTCAGGCTCATAACCTGAAGGTCATAGGTTCAAATCCTATCCCCGCAACCAAATTCGGATTGACCGGATCCGATACGAAAACGGCCCGCATTACGTGGGCCGTTTTTGTTTTGCAGACTGCTGTTTTCAAAACTCCTTGATCGCCTTCCCGTCCGCCCCCACCAGCGTCGACGGCGCCTCGCCGAACACCAGCCCCTCCGGCTGAAACTTGATCGTCTTGCCGCCCTCGACGAACTCCGCAAAATTCCTTGGCGTTGCCGAGTGCACGCCGTTTTGCAGGAAGTCGCCGGTCTCGTAGCAGGTGTCGGGCTTGCCGCCGGAGCCTTCGCCCAAGAACTTCTGGAAATTCTGGCTCGTCACCTTGGCCTTCTTGCGCGCGGACCAGTTGGTGTAGCGGCGGTAGAGCTTGGGCAGGATCACCGGGCCCTTGTCGGTCGCGAGCACGGCGGTTTCGCCCACCTTGGGCTCGCGCAGGTCGAAGTCGAAGGCGCCAATGGTCTTCGCGAGATGCTTCCAGACCAGCAGCTTCTTTGCGCGCGCGGTCTTGGTCAGTGCAAGGAAGGCTGTGATCTCGTCCTCGTTCATCGAGGAGTAGAACGTCGGATAGGCAAAGCCCTGCGCGACCAGCCAGTGGTTGATGTCGACCTTTTCGCCCGCGACCGTCACCTCGATGTCGCCGACCAGCCGGCCATAGGTGTCGAACACCTCGTTCGGCGCATCGACATGGGTGAACACCCGGCAGGGCAGCGTCGGCCCGCCGGCATGGCTGAGAAAATCATGCAACGCCTTGCTCGCGGTGGCGCCGAGGAATTGCCGGTAGGGATGGGTAACCTCGTGATAGGCCTGCTTCCTGGCATCGGTCAGCCCCTTCTTCTCGGCGGCCGACAGCGGCGACGGCATGTAGTGCAGCTCCGGCGCGTCGATGCCCTGGAGGCGAATGGTGAGCTTGCCGTTCTTGATCGGTGGCGTCGAAGTGCGGCCCTTGACCTTGGCACCCTCGAACACGTGGGTCGGCTGGAACGGCGCGGTGTCGTTCTTGCGGAAGCGGATCGCATCCGGCGCGATGGTCACCACCACCTTGGTCGTGTCGGCGTCCGACCGCCCCGCCGGCCAGAACTGTTTGACATCGATGGTGCCTTCGACCTCCAGCAGTCCAACGGGCATCGGCCGCTCCCTGTCCAACGCGCGCGACGGTCGCTCTCACGGGGGCGACTCGCGCACACACTGAAGAGGAGCGGATCATCTTCGTGCGACAGGGCCGTGACGGGAGGTGGGACGGGCGCGACACGTTACGGCCCCGGCAGACAAAACGCCCGCGCGGCTGTAGCGCGCGGGCGTCGATGATTCTCTTGACGAAGCAGAACGTTTCTAATCAGGACCTGTGCGGGCAGACCATCGTCAGATTGAGCAGCGTCGGCGCCTTGTCCTCGCCATTGCGATATTCCCACTCCAGCCGGATCTCATGCCGGTGAGCATAGGCATCGCTGGCGGCATGGGTGATGATCTTCGTCTTCATCGGGATCGGCGGCTCGGAGTTGAAGCATTTCCGGACGCAGGCATCGAGCAGATCGCATCGGGTCAGAGGGATGACGCCGGGCTCGTCCTTGGAGAGGGGGACCGTATTCGGCTGGGTGCTGAGGTCGACGCGAGCCCGGCCCTTCTCCTTGTGCCAGTATTTTGCGCTTCCCTGCGGCCATTTCGAAGGCGGGTTCAGGATCAGGTGATACTGGCCGTATTCCAGGGTCGGCAGGTCGATGTCCTCCGATGCCTTGAGCTTGGCGACGCTCTTTTTCATGTTCGCCAAGGGATAGTAATTGGCGTTCATCAAGTCTCGAAATGCTTTGCCGCTATATACCAGTCCGGCCATCGCCTCTTTCCCCGATATGTCTGTTTGTCAAAACCTGTCCCTGGCTGCCCGAAATGCGCAGCGCATCACGACTGATCACACAATTTGTTGTGTGCAGTCACGCTACCACCCAAGACTGCGCTTCGTCCAGCGAGCCACCATCCGGTAACATCGCGTATCTCGCAAGCCCAATTGCCATGCATTCCTCTATGGGTAATGTACGTCCAAACGCCTTGCGGGCGTTGGAGCGGGACTGCCGCGGCAGTCGTTGAAGGCGCTGGAATGCATTGCTTCGCGTGTCAGTCGGCGATTGGTCCGGGCGACAGCTGGTGCTCCAAATGCGGGGCGGCGGTTCGTCAACGCGTCGATCCAGACAGCGAACGACGGTTCGTGACGATTCTGCGCGCCGACGTCGTCGATTCAACAGGTCTTGTTGCCGAACTGGAGCCGGAGGAGGCGGTGTCGCGCCTCGAGCCCGCTCTTGCGGCAATGCGAGGCGCGGTGCGTCAGTTCGGCGGCATCGTCAGCAAGGAGCTGGGCGACGGGGTGGCCGCAGTATTCGGCGCCCCGATCGCCGACGACAACCATGCGCCGCTGGCCTGTCACGCAGCGATCGAGCTAGTCCGGCGTGTCGGCAGCCTCGGCGATCCCGGACTTCAGGTCCGGGTCGGCCTGCACTCCGGCCATGTGGTGGCCTACATGGTCGCCAACGAGTTTTCCAAGGTCTACGAGATCGGCGGAGCCGCCCAGCATCTGGCCGCGCGGCTCGAGGCGGCGGCCGAGGCGAACCAGATCTACGTCTCCGAAGCCTGCCAGGAGCTCGCGGACGGGCATGTCCGCTTTGAATTCCTGGGCCGAAAGGCGCTCCGGGGCTTCGGCGAGCCCTTGCCTGTGTACCGCGTCATGGGGGCCAGCGATCTTTCGAGCTGGCGAGTCAGGCGTGCGCGCAGTGTCTCCCGATTCGTCGACCGCACGACGGAGCGGGCATTGCTATGGCGTACTACGGAAAAAGTCGCCGCTGGCCGGCAGACGGTGCTGTTGATGGGGGACGCCGGCATCGGGAAGTCGCGCCTTGCGCATGAGTTCGCGCAGGACCTCCGGGCTGGCGGCTGGCGGCTGGTCGATGCCGAGTGCAGCCCGAATCTCCAGGGCGCGCCGTACAGCACCCTCAAGCGCCTGCTGCTGTCGGTCCTTGATCAGGGCAGGGTAGACGATCCCCGGGAGGCGCTGCCGGCGGTGCAGCAGCGAGCCGTCGACGCGGTGCTGGACCTGCCGATTTCCGATCCGCACTGGGACGAACTGGAGCCTCACGCGCGTGGCCGCGCGATTTCGGATGCAAGCTGCGCGATCGTCGAGAGCGTCGCCCGTCGCCAGCGCACGATCCTTCTGATCGAGGACGTGCACTGGATCGACCGGGCCAGCGATTCGGTTGTGGCCACCCTGTCCACGCTGCAATGCCCCGATTTGCTCGTGCTGCTGACGACGCGGCCCAATGGAATGCCGGTATGGATCGCGCGCTGTCACGCGGAAATCGTGGCGATGCGGCCTCTCGACGACGATTCGGGTCTGGCCATGCTGACGGAGATGCTCGGCCCCGCCACGACGAATGCAGAGCTGAAGAACCGGATCATCTCTCACACGGCCAACGTTCCGCTGTTCATCGAGGAAGTCTGCCGCAGTCTGAAGGACAGCGGCATGCTTCTCGGCCAGTGGGGCGACCTTTCCCTGGCGCGTCCTGTCGACGAGCTCGGCATCCCCAGCAGCATTCAAGGTGTGATCGCGGCACGGCTGGATCGCGTGTCACGACAGGAGCGATCGCTGCTCCAGATCGCAGCGGCGCTCGGACCGCGGGCAAACCAGGCCATGCTGCGGAAAGTCGCGGGCTTGCCGGAGGACGTCCTGCAGGATTGCCTCACCGCGCTCGACCGGGCCGAACTGCTCGTCAGGATCGATAGCGAGCTGGAGGACTCGCTCGAATTCCGGCACGAGATGGTCAGGCAGGTGACCTACGATTCGATGGTCGAAAAGGTGCGCGAAGGCATCCATGCCAGCATTCTCGCGGCTCTCGAGGGCGACGAAGCATGGACCGATGGTCCGGACGCGCTTTGCTATCACGCCACAAGGGCAAAGGATTGGCAGAAGGCGTTTCACCATGGCAGGAGCGCCGCTCGAAGATGCCTGGCTCGCTCAGCCTATGCCGACGCGGTCGATTATTTCGAGATCGCGATGGAATCGCTCGACAAGACCGCGGCGACGCACGCGAGAGAGACGGACGCCATCGACCTCCGGATGGAGGCTCGTTTGGCTTTTGCCGGATCAGGGCGCGTCGCGGAAGCTCTGGATCTGGGAAGCGAGGCCGAACGGCGAGCCGATGCGATCAACGACATCGGACGCAAGGTCGCGGCCATGACGATGAGGGCGGGTGCGCAGAACTTCTATGGGACGCCGGTCGAAGCTGTCGCGATCGGTAAGGACGTCGTGCACCTGGCGGAAAGCTCGGGCAATCCTGGTTGGCGCAATCTCGCGCAATATGGACTTGGGCAGGCGTATTTTCTGGCCGGCCGCTACCACGGCGCGGAGACGATGCTGGCTACGGCCCGCGCCCATCTCGCGGGTTCGGCAGCGAGCGCCCCGATCGGTACGACGCCGCGATCCTTGCTCCTGCTCTGCTGCATGATGAACAGCATTGCCAACACCGTCATGGGCGAGCTCGATCTCGCAGAACAGCTCCAGCGCGAAGCGGCCGCGATCGCGGAAGAGACCGGCCGCCCCTATGACCGCGTTGCCGCCGCCTATAGCGGCGGCTGGCTCAAGCTCGGGCGGAACGATCCGGCGGCGGCCGCTGCGATTCTCGAGGAAGGCTTCGTGCTGGCGCAGAAGCACGGCATCCGGCTGTTCGTGCCGGTGCTCGCCTGCCACCTCGGCATCGCCTATCTCGAGCAGGGGCTGTTCGACCGGGCGCGCGGCATGCTGACCGAGGCGCGCGAGGAGGCCAAGGCGGTCGGCTATACCTCGGCGGTGCTGCGCAGCTCGATCTATCTTGCGCTCGCGACCCACCGCCTCGGCGATGTCCAGGCCGCGCAGAACATGCTGCGCGAGGCGCGCAACACCGCACGCCAGCAGGGCTTTTCCGGCCTCGAGGCCGAGGCCCTGTTCGGCGAGGCCGTGGTGACGCCGCCCTCGGGCGAGGTGAACAAGGCCGCGATCCTGGCCGCCCTGCGCGCGGCCATCGCGATCGCCTCCGACAGCGGCGCGCTGCCGTTGCAGCAGAAGGCCGAGGCGATGCTGAACGAGGCGCCCGCCCGCGGCGACGAGCTGACCTGACCGAACAGCGGCCTAGCGATGCAGGTTACGGGTGCTGCCGCCTGCAGGCGGCACAGATCGGGACACATCTGGAAATGATCGCGGCCGCGCACTAGGTATCGGGACACTGGTTCGTAAGCGGTGAAGGGGAAGTCAGGTGCAGGGGGCGGACGACAACGCGGCAGATCAATCGCCGCTTCCTCATTTCGTACTTGATACGCAGGGCACGCCGCACAAGCAGGCTTTGGCGATCTGGCACGAGCAGGTCGGCCTTCTCGGCCAGACCCGGCTCAAGAACCCCGAGCGCTTCCACGCTCGGGTCGAATATTATCAGCTCGGTGCGCTCGTGCTCGGCACGGCGAAGACGCAGGCGCAATCGTTCGACCGCTCGCGCTATCAGATCGGGCGTGACGGCGTCAGCCATTATGTCCTGCAGTTCTATGTGGACGGCGGCTGCCGGCCGCGGTTCGGCGCGCAAACGGCGTCGAGTCGCATCCGGCGATTTCATGACGTTCGATTGCGCGCAGCCGCAAATGACGGAGACGCCGGACTATGCCAGCATCCACCTCTTCGTGCCGCGTCCGCTGCTGGCGCCGCTGCTGAGCGCGCCGGACGAACAGAACATGCGCATCTTCTCCGGCGGCGGCGCGCTGGTCGGCATGTTCCGGGATCATTTGATGGCGCTGTGGCGCCGGGCACCCCTCCTGACCGTGCGCGAGGGCGAGGCGCTGGCGAAGCCGACGCTGGAGCTGGCGGCAACGGTGATCAACGGCTCGGTGCGCGAGGATGCCGCAGGCGGCGTGCAGCTTGCCCTGTTCGACATGATCTGCCGCCATGTCATCGACCATACGCTGAACCCCGAACTGACACCGGAGAGCATCGCGGCGCATTTCGCCATCTCCCCGCGAAAACTGTCTTATTTGTTCGAGAATGCGGGCGGCATCGCGAGCTACATCCAGGAGCAGCGCATGCATCGCGCCCGGATGGCGCTCGCCGATTCGGCGCAACGGCACAAATCGATCTCGGACATCGCGGAAGCGCACGGCTTCGTGCATCCGCAGAGCTTCACCCGCGCCTTCCAGCGTCTGCACGGGCTGACGCCGCGCGAGTTCCGGGCCCTGGCGCGCGATCAACGCTCCTGGGACCCGCAACTCATCACGCGGCAGATGTGGTGGAAATGGATGACCAGCATCCCGTCCTGAGAGGCACGGTCGAGCCGCTTGCGCACAGGGTGAAGTTTACGCGGAGCTTTTGCGCGCAATGAGAAATCGAGACGCCGCCTCGCAGTTTCGCTGGCGGGTTGCATAATGCCCGTGGCATGCCCATTGCGGGCGCGCCCAAAGCCATCACAAGGGGACACTGCAAGCGATGCAATTCGCTGATGTTGTTGCCTAATTGCCTGAAGGCCGTGCCCGCGGAAGTGAAGCGGGTTGTCGGATGGGAATGGGACGGTGCCGGGCGGTCTGGGCGGCGATGCTGGTGGCAGGCGCTGCGGTCCCGGCCGATGCGCAGGATGCCGGATCGCTGCTGCGCGAGATGCAGCGGCAGCAGGAATTTCAGCGGCAGGAAATGTTGCCGGCCCCTGACGGGATACGTCCGCCGCAGGCGCCGGCGGCGATTCCGGACCGGGGCGAGCGCATCACCGTGAAGGGGGTGCGCTTCACCGGCAAGGTGGAGTTGCTGCCGGACGACGCGCGCGAGCAGCTGGTCGCTGCGGTGCGCGGCAAGCGTCTCGGCATCAAGGGGCTCTATGCGCTGGCCGATCAGGTCACCGCCGCGCTCCAGGGCCGGGGCCGGCTGCTGGCGCGCGCGCTGCTGCCGCCTCAGGACGTCACCAACGGCATCGTCACGATCGAGATCGTCGAGGGCGCGCTCAAGACCATCACGCTCGATCGCGCCAAGGGCGTGCGCGTGCGCGAGGATCTGCTGCGCGCCATCATCGAGGGCCGGCTCAAGCCGGAAGGCGTGACGCGGCAGGATCTGGAAGACGCGCTGCTGCGCATGAACGACCTGCCGGGCGTATCGGTGCACGCCAAGCTCGCGCCGGGCGAGGCGCCGAACACCAGCAAGCTCGTGGTCGGCGTCGCGCAGGCGCCCATTCTCGGCGGCGGCATCTGGGCCGACAATTACGGCAGCTCCAACGTCGGCAAGGCGCAGGGCAACGGGCTGGTGACGCTCACCGACGTCTCCGGCTATGGCGACTTCACGCGGCTCTCCGGCACGGTATCGCAGGGCCAGGAGTACGGCACGCTGGCGACGAGCGCACCGCTCGGTGCCAGCGGCCTCACAGCCAATGCGAGCTACGGCTATCTCGGCTATCGTAACATCGACGCCATCGGCCGCGCGCTCGGTCTTACCGGCTTTGCCCATTTCGCCAATGGCGGGGTCGACTACGGCTTGATTCGGTCGCGCGATCTCAACCTCCAACTCGGTGGCGCGGTGACCTGGAAGGCGCTGGTCGACGACAGCATCGCCGGAAAACTCCAGGACAAGCGCTCCATATCGGGCACGCTCGGCCTGAGCGGAGACCTGCGCGACGCGCTGCTCGGCGGCGGCATCACCAACTGGTCGGTGAGCTGGACGTTCGGCGATCTCGATCTCGGACGCGTGCCGGGCGCGCTTGCGGCGGATCAGGCCGGGCTGAAGACGCAAGGGCAGTTCAACCGGATCAATGCCGCGGTCGCCCGGCTGCAGGCCTTGCCCGGCGACTTCGCGCTGTTCGGCCGGCTCTATGGGCAATGGGCCGACAAGAACCTCGATTCCTCGGAAGATTTTGCGCTGGGCGGCCCGTTCGGTGTGCGCGGCTATCCGGTCGGCGAAGCCCGTGGCGACATGGGCGTGCTCGGCACGCTCGAGCTCCGCTACAACGCCCCGATACCTCCGCGCTTCGGCAGTCTCCAGCTCGCGAGCTTCGTGGACGGCGGCTACGTCAAGCTCAACGTGTCGCCGAACGGCATCCCGCCGCTCAATGTCTGTGGCTGCAACGATTACGGGCTTGCCAGCGCCGGACTTGCCGCGCGCTGGACGCGCGAGTGGCTGAACGTGTCGGCAAGCTGGGCCCATACGCTGGGCGACAATCCCGGCCGCTCCATCATCACCGGCGCGAATGCCGACGGCGTCAAGGCCAACGACCAGTTCTGGCTCCAGGCCGGCATTCGCTTCTGACGTTTCGAGAGGGCACGCCATGACATCGATCCTGCCGAAGAAGCGGTTCGCAATCGCCCTGTCCGCGACCACGATGCTGACGCCGCCGGCGCTGGCGCAGACCCTGCCGACCGGCGGACAAGTCGTTTCGGGACAGGCCACGATCAGCCAGTCCGGCAATGCGATGACCGTCAACCAGTCGAGTGACCGGATGATCGCGAACTGGCAGAGCTTTTCGATCGGCGCCGGCAATTCCGTGACCTTCAATCAGCCCGGCGCATCCTCGGTCGCGCTCAATCGCGTCGTCGGACAGGACCCCTCCAGGATCCTCGGCAGCCTCAGCGCCAACGGGCAGGTGTTCCTGATCAATCCGAACGGCATCGCCGTCGGCAAGACCGGCAGCGTGCAGACTGGCGGCTTCGTCGCATCCACGCTCGGCATCAGCAACGCGGATTTCCTGGCCGGCCGTTACAATTTCACCGGCAGCAGCGGTGCAATCAGCAACGAGGGCAGCATCTCCGGCAAGGTGGTGGCGTTGATCTCGCCGAGTATCAGCAATTCAGGCACCATCACCGGCAGCACGGCGCTCGCCGCCGGCACGGACGTTCTGCTCGATTTCAATGGCGACGGTCTGCTCTCGGTCGAGGTCAAGGCCTCCACGGTCAAAACCCTCGTCGAAAACAAGGGACTGATCCGCGCCGATGGCGGTGTCGCCATCCTCACCGCCAAGGGCGCAAGCGATGCCATGAAGGGCGTGGTCAACAACACCGGCATGGTGCAGGCCGCGAGCATCGGCAGCCGCAACGGCCGCATCCTGCTGCTCGGCGACGCCAGGCACGGCGAGGTCAATGCCGGCGGCACGCTGCGCGCCCGATCGGTCGAGACCTCCGCCGCCAAGGTCAATCTCGCCGCAAACCTGAAGGTCGACCCGCTGGGCGGGCACTGGCTGATCGACCCCGTCAACATCACCATCGACGCCAGTTATGCGCAGGCCTTGCAAACCGCGCTTGCGAGCGGCGACGTGACGGTGACGACCTCCGGCAGCGGCACGGATGCGGGCAACATCGCGGTCAACGCGCCGATCAGCTGGGCATCGCACATCCTCACCTTGCGTGCCGACAACGCCATCAGCATCAACGCGCCACTGACCTCGACCGGTACGACCGGCCTCGACGGGCTCGTGCTGCAATATGCGCAGACCACCACGACGGGCACCTACAGCGTCAACGCGCCGGTCAATCTCGCCGCCGGCAGCCTGTTCCGGACCCAGAATGGCAGCGCCGCGCCGATCACCTACACGGTGATCACAGATCTCAACGCCTTGCAGAACATCAATACGAATCTCACCGGCAACTATGTGCTGGGCACGAACATCGATGCGAGCGCCACGGCCGGCTGGAATGGCGGCGCGGGCTTCACGCCGATCGGTGGCAATGGCGGTTCCAGCTCTTTTTCCGGAATTTTCGACGGGCTCGGCCATGTCATCGGAAATCTGACGATCTATCGGCCGGCCACCGACAATGTTGGCTTGTTCGGCGCTGCCACGGGCGCCACCATCCGCAACGTCGGGCTGGAAGGCGGCAGCGTGACGGGCAACAATTCCGTCGGCGGGCTGGTGGGGCAGGGTGGTTACTACGGCAACGGCGGCTTGGATCACAACACCATCAGCAACGTCTACAACACCGGCAATGTGACCGGCGGCGGCGCTCTCGTCGGTGGGCTGCTCGGGGACTCCTACCTCACCACGATCGTCAATTCGTATGCCACCGGCACGATTGCGGGCTACAACGCCGTCGGCGGGTTGGCAGGTCGCATGATCGCCGGCTCCGTATCCAACTCACATGCCACTGGCAATGTGTCCGCGATCTACGAACTTGCCGGTGGGCTGGTGGGAATTGCGTCAGGCTGGAAGGTGGCGCCGATGGATTACGTCCCGGCCACGGTGAGCAACTCCTACGCCACAGGTGCGGTGACGGGCGTCAGCAACACGGGTGGGCTGGTCGGCGGGGGCACCCTCCTTAACGTCAGCGACACGTACGCCACCGGAAATGTCACGGCGACCGGCGCATTTGTCGGTGGACTGCTGGGATACGTCTCGTACGGCAATGTGATCCGCTCTTACGCCACCGGCAACGTGTCCAGCAGCAGCGAAGTCGGCGGATTGCTGGGAGCTACCTTCACCGGTGGCAACGTGAGCCAGTCTTACGCAACCGGTAACGTGTCCGGGGACCATAGCGTTGGCGGGCTGGTGGGGATGAACTACGACACCAGCTCAATAACGAACTCCTACGCCACGGGGGCGGTTTCAGGAGTTCACGAGGTCGGCGGGCTGCTGGGGATGAACTGGTTCATCAGCACAGTGAGCCGCAGTTACGCCACGGGCGCGGTTTCTGGCACCACCAATGTCGGCGGGGTCGTGGGAGTCAACGGCGACGGAAGCTCGGTTTCCCAAAGCTATGCGAACAGCGAGACGACGGGGCAGAGTTCCGTCTGCGGCTACAACTACGTTGGCCACATCTGCGGGGGCGCCGTCCTCACCACGGCCCAGATGCGCGATCCCTTCACCTTCATCAACAACGGTTTTGACTTCGCCGGGATCTGGGGCAAGTCCGTCAGCGGCGCCAACAACGGCATGCCGGTGCTGCGCGCGTTCGGCGGCACGGTCTATGATGCGTATGTGAATGTGTCGGGCTCGGCCAGCACCACCTATGGCACGCTGGCATCGCTCAGTGGATTGACCGCGACCGGCGTGAACGCCAATCGCGTCACGCTCGGCTGGGGCAGCGCAGTGACGGCCTCGCTGGGCGCGGGCAGCTACAATCTCAGCGGCCCCGATATTCTCCGCGCGACCGGTTCGGGCGGCCCGGTCTATATCGGATCGACTGCGGTCGGCCTTACCGTCAACAAGGCGCCGCTCACCGTCACCGCCAATGCCTCCAAGACCTATGACGGTCTCGCCTTCTCCGGCGGCAACGTCACCTATTCCGGCTTCATGAACGGCGAGACCGCGTCCGCGCTGTCGGGTGCGCTTCTCTACGGCGGTACGGCACAGGGCGCGGTGAATGCGGGCCGCTACAGCCTGACCGCGTCTGGCCTCTCCTCGGCCAATTACACCATCACCTTTGTCGACGGCGGGTTGACCGTCAACAAGGCGGCCCTCACCGTCACGGCGGCCGACGTCTCCAGGATGTATGACGGTGTGCCGTTCTCGGGAGGCAGCGTGGCCTATTCCGGTTTCGTCAACGGGGAGGGGCCCGCCGCACTGTCCGGCACGCTCGCCTATGGCGGCTCGGCGCAGGGAGCGCGCAATCCCGGAGGCTACGGCATCACCGCCTCGGGCCTGACGTCCGTGAACTATGACATCAGCTATGTCGACGGCCGTCTCTTGATCATTTCGCGGGATGTGGGCGGCTGCTCTCTCGGGGCCGGCGGCAGCCCGGTCTGCGGCGCCACATCGCCCGATCCCGCCGCTCCGCTTGGGCCGCGCGATCTCGCGCCGATCGAGATCGTGCCGCCTCCGCCGCCGACGATCGCTGATGCCGGCAAGATTACGTTTGGCCCCGGCTGTCGCGCTGGCGACGGGAAGCAATGTCCAGCCGTATCGCAATGAGAAGCGGCGCTGTATTTTGTTACCGCATGAGGCTGCCATCTCCTGCCCGACGGCGCATCTGGCTTTCGTAAATGAAACAATGCCTTAGCGGCAAGCGTCTACTGTGCATGGGGTTGTTTTCGCACTTTTTTTGAGCTGGCCGCCGCTTCGGCGCGGCCCAGCGATAGCTGGCGCCGCCACGACGAACAAAGTCCCTTGCGCAGACACAGAGGTCGGCTACCGTCGGCAGGCAGCTGGCCACTGGGTCAGGTGACCTTTTGATTCGCATTTTTTAGCATTCCATTTTGCCGGCGCCGCCATGGCGCGACGCCCACCGGAAGAGGCGGGGGCCATGATTACACGGGACCAGTCAGCACTCCTTGCGCCGATCGAGCGCGACCTGCGGCTCGATCTCTTCCGCGGCATCGGGCTGTGGATGATCTTCCTCGACCACATCCCGCACGACGTCGTGGCCTGGCTGACCTTGCGCAACTACGGCTTCAGCGACGCCGCCGAGTTCTTCGTCTTCATCTCCGGCTACCTGGTCGGCTGGATCTACGGGCCGATCGTCGCGGGGGGGTGGTTTCTCGCCGCGCTGAAGCGGCTGTGGCGGCGCGCGCTCGAGATGTATGTTGCCCACATCATGCTGTTCCTGCTGTTCACGGCGCAGATCGCGCGCACCGCGCGCCGCTTCGACAATCCGATGTACGAGCACGAGTTCAACGTGTTCAACTTCCTGTCGCATCCGGACGAGTTGATCGGGCAGGCGATCGTCCTGAAATACAAGCCGGTCAATCTCGACGTGCTGCCGCTCTACATCACCCTGGTGTTCGCCTCGCCCTTCATCGTGTGGTGCCTGGTGCGCCGGCCGAACCTGACGCTCGCCGGCTCCGTCGTGCTCTACGTGCTGTCGCGCTGGTTCGACTGGAACGTGGCGTCCTATCCGCCCGGCAGCCACTGGTACTTCAACCCGTTCTGCTGGCAGCTGATGTTCGTGTTCGCGGCCTGGTGCGGCATCGGCCAGGTCGAGAAGATCGCGAAATGGGTCTGGTCGAGGGCGGCGATGGCGCTCGCCGCGGCGTGGCTGGTATTCGCGCTGCTGATCGTGATGACCTGGCACGTTCCCGCGCTCGAAGCCCTGATCCCGAAATGGATGATCAAGGCGATCTATCCGATCGACAAGACCGACCTCGACATGCTGCGCTTCACGCACTTCCTGGCGCTCGCGATCTGGGTCACCCATTTCATCTCGCGCAAATGGCGGGCGCTGCATTCCATCTGGCTGCGCCCCGTGATCGTCTGCGGCCAGCACTCGCTGCCGATCTTCTGCCTCGGCGTGTTCCTGTCGTTCTCCGCGCACTGGATCCTGACGCAGTACAGCAAGGGAATCTGGGAGCAGCTCGCCGTCTCCATCGCCGGTATCGTCATCATGGTCGGCGCCGCATGGCTGCTCAGCCGGGCCGAGCGCGTGCCGAACCTGTTCGTGAAGGTGACGGAGGTCGAGGAGCCGGAGATCGTGGCCGAGAGCGCCGCAACCGCCACCGTCGCCCCTGCGAGCCGCTGAAGCATCGCGCCGCCTGCTTTTCACGGAGAGGTCCAACGGAGAGCTCAATGTCCAGACGTTTATTGACGATCGCCGGCACTCTCCTGTTTCTCGTCTGCGACACCGCTGCGCAGGCGCCGTCGCCGGAGGCAATGAGCGCGGCACGCAAGCTCGTCGTCACCTTGAAGATCGCCGACCAGTATCGCGCATTGCTGCCGCAGCTCCTGCTCAAGCTACGGCCCGTGGTCGCGCAGGACAGGCCGGAGATCGAGCGCGATTACGATGCGGTGACGGCACCCGGCTCCGAGATCTATGCCCCGTTCGTTGCGTCCATGACCGACCAGATCGCGGCGCTCTATGCCCAAACTTTCACGGTGGATGAGCTGCGCCAGATCGACACCTTCTACGCCGAGCCCGCGGGCCGGAAGTTCCTGGAGAAGTCGGATGCGCTGGCACAGGCGAGCGCGCAGATCAGCCAGGACGTCAGCCAGAAGGCCGCCGACGAATTGAAGCAGCGCCTCATCGAGGCGCTGCGCCAGAAGGGGCACAAGCTCTGAGATCGATCCGGGAGATCAGGCACGCGATGAGGATTGCTCGCGTGCCTGCTTGGCTCACTTCACCAGCGGGCAGCCACCATCCTTCAGTGGCCGGAACGCCTGATCGGCAGGGACCTCGGCGAGCAATTTGTAGTAATCCCACGGCCCCTTCGATTCCTCGGGCTTCTTCACCTGGAACAGATACATGCTGTGCACCATGCGGCCGTCCTCGCGCAGCGTGCCGTTGTCGGTGAAGGCATCCTTCACCGGCAGCTCGCGCATCTTGGCCATCACCGTCTTGGTGTCCTTGGTGCCGGCGGCCTGCACGGCCTTGAGGTAATGCAGCGTCGCGCTGTAGGTCGCGGCCTGGTTCATCGTCGGCATGCGCTTGACGCGCTCCAGGAAGCGCTTGCCGAAGGCGCGGGTCTTGTCGTTGAGGTCCCAGTAGTAGGCCTCGGTGATGATCAGCCCCTGCGCGAGCTTCAGCCCCAGGCTGTGCACGTCGGAGATGAACATCACGATCGCGGCCAGGTTCTGGCCGCCGGCGACGATGCCGAACTCGCCGGCCTGTTTGATGGCGTTTATGGTGTCGCCGCCGCCATTGGCGAGCCCGATGATCTTGGCCTTGGAGGCCTGGGCCTGCAGCAGGAAGGATGAGAAGTCCGCCGTGTTGAGCGGATGCTTGACGCTGCCGGCCACCTTGCCGCCGGCGGTCTTCACGACGTCGCCGGTGTCGCGCTCGACCGAATGGCCGAACACGTAATCGGCGGTGAGGAAGAACCAGGTGTCGCCGCCGTTCTTGACGATGGCGCTGCCGACGGTGTGGGCGTTGGCATAGGTGTCGTAGGTCCAGTGCGCGGTATAGGGCGAGCAGGATTTGCCGGTGATGTCGGAGCTCGCCGCGTCCGTCACGATCATGATCTTCTCGTACTGCTTCGACAGCTCCATCACCGCGAGCGCGGTGGCCGAGGTCGGCAGGTCGATGATCATGTCGACGCCTTCGGTCTCCCACCATTTGCGGGCGATGGTGGAGGCGATGTCGGGCTTGTTGAGCACGTCGGCCGAGACCATGTCGATCGGCTTGCCGAACATCTGCCCGCCGAAATCCTCGATCGCCATCTTGGTGGCCTCGACGTTCCCCATGCCGCCGATGTCGGAATAGACCGAGGAGAAGTCGGAGAGCACGCCGATCTTGAGCGGGGTCTGCTGGGCCGATGCGGGGATGATCATGGCAGCCGACAACAAGCCGGCCGCAGACACGAGGGCTGCGATAGGTCTCACGGATACATTTCCTCTTATTCGGGGCTATTTTGCCCCTTTGTCCGACAAAGTTAGAGTGGGGTTCCTTAGGAGTCAATTTGCTGCATCTGCGGCATTAATGATGCAGTTTGACGCACTCTCGGACCGGTCCTATAGTTTGTCCGACAAACGCCATTAGGAGCTATCGTGCCCGTCGCGCCGCTGTTCCGCCCGATCGATGTCGCGCCGGCCTATCAGAAGGTGGCCGACGCGATCGAACGCGAGATCGTCAATGGTCGCATCAAGCCGGGTGATCCCATCGGCACCGAGCACGACCTGGTCCGCCAGTTCGGCGTCAACCGTTCGACCATTCGCGAAGGCATCCGCGTGCTGGAGGAGGGCGGGCTGATCCGCCGCGATTCATCGCGCCGCCTGCACGCCTGCCTGCCGCGCTATAGCAAGCTCGCGAGCCGCCTCAGCCGCGCTTTGGTGCTGCACGAGGTCACATTCCGCGAGCTCTACGAGGCCTCGATGACGCTGGAGGTCGCCAGCATCGAGGGCGCGGTCGAGCGCGCGAGCGAGGAGAACCTCGCCGAGCTCGCCGACAATCTCGCGCGCAGCGAGGCGGTCGTTGGTAATCCCGCGATGCTTGCCGAATGCGATGCCGAATTCCACGTGCTGGTCGCCAAGGCTTCGCAAAATCGCGTGCTCCAGCTTGCGCGCGAGCCGGCGGCTCAGCTGTTCTATCCGACCACCGAGATGATCGTGACAGGCGTCGCCGAAGGCGGCCCGCGTCTCGTCGCGGCGCATCGCCACCTGATCGATGCGATCCGCCGGCGTGACCGCGAAGCCGGGGTGCTGTGGACACGCCGGCACTTGCAGGACTGGCGGCGCGGTTTCGAGAAGATCGCCTCGCTCGATCGGTCGGTCGAGCACATGTACATGGAGCACGCGCAGGCGGCCCGGCGAAGATAACGCGCATGATCCGGAAAAGTGTGAAGCGGTTTTCCGGCAAGATCATGCGCAAGAAAGACAAGACGCAAGATTTCAGACAAGAAATCCAACCAACAAAGACATCACACGGAGGAACACATGACCGGCGATACCGCAGCCACCATCTCGAAAGCGCGCGAGCATTCCATCGGCGATCTCCTGCGCCGCTCCGCAGGCCGCGACCCGAACAAGCTCGCGGTGAGCTGCGGCAATGTCAGCTGGACCTTTGCCGAGATGGATGCGATCTGCAACCGGCTCGGCCGCGGCCTGCTCGGCCTCGGCGTCAGGAAGGGCGACCGTCTCGCTGTGCTCTCGCGCAACTCGCATGCCTTCGCGGCGTTGCGTTTCGCACTGGCGCGGATCGGCGCGGTGCTGGTGCCGACTAACTTCATGCTCAATCCGGACGAGATCAATTTCATCCTGAAGAGCTCTGGTGCCAAGCTGCTCGCGACCGGTCCTGACTTCGTCGAGCCGGCGAAGGCCGCAAGCGCCAAGGATTGCGCGGTCGAGAAGATGATCTGGCTGCCGGGCGAAGATGCCGCGACGGCTCCGGCCGGCCTCACCACCTTCGACGATCTTCTTCATCCCGACGGCTCGTTCCTGGAGGCGTCGGTAGACAGCCGCGATCTCGCGCAGATCGTCTACACCAGCGGTACGGAGTCACTGCCCAAGGGCGCGATGCTGACCCATGAAGCCGTGATGTGGCAGTATGTCAGCTGCGTCATCGATGGCGGCATGAGTGTCGAGGACAAGTTCCTGCATGCGCTGCCGCTCTATCACTGTGCGCAGCTTGACGTGTTCCTCGGGCCGCAAATCTATCTCGGCGCCTCCGGCGTGATCACGGGCAAGCCGACCGCCGACAACATCCTGGCGCTGATCCAGGCGCACAAGATCACGTCCTTTTTCGCGCCGCCGACGATCTGGATCGCGATGCTGCGCTCGCCGAACTTCGACAAGACCGACCTGTCGACGCTGCAGAAGGGTTATTACGGCGCCTCGATCATGCCGGTGGAAGTCCTGCTCGAGCTCCAGCGCCGCCTGCCCGCAGTAAAATTCTGGAATTTCTACGGCCAGACCGAGATCGCGCCGCTGGCGACCGTGCTGCGGCCCGAGGACCAGCTGCGCAAGGCGGGCTCGGCCGGCAAGCCGGTGCTCAATGTCGAGACGCGCGTCGTCAACACGGCGATGGAAGACGTCAAGGTCGGCGAAGTCGGCGAGATCGTGCATCGCTCGCCGCATCTGCTCTCCGGCTATTACAACGATCCCGTGAAGACCGCGGCGGCGTTTTCCGGCGGCTGGTTTCACTCCGGCGATCTCGCCACCGTCGATGACGAGGGCCACATCACCGTGGTCGATCGCGTCAAGGACATGATCAAGACCGGCGGCGAGAATGTCGCGAGCCGCGAGGTCGAGGAGATGGTGTACCGCATCCCCGCCGTCTCCGAAGTCGCCGTGGTCGGCCTGCCCGATCCGCGCTGGATCGAGGCGGTCACGGCCATCGTCGTGGTCAAGACCGGGGAAAAGCTCGACGAAGAAACCGTCATCAAGCACTGCGCCGGCCATATGGCGCATTTCAAGGTGCCCAAGCGCGTGATCTTCGTGGATGCCCTGCCGAAGAACCCGAGCGGCAAGCTGCTCAAGCGCGAGCTGCGCCAGCGCTTCGTCGGCGGCGAGACGCTCGACAAGGCGGTCCAGAAGAGCTTCGGGACATAGCAGGCGCCGTTCCGGCGGAGTCCGCCTATTCGGCCTCGCCGGCCAGCTTCCTGATATCGTCGGGTGTCGCTCCGAAACGGCGGCGAAACGCGCGATGGAAGTAGGAGACGTCGTGAAATCCCGCGAGGTGTGCGATCTCGATGATCTTGCGGGAGCGCAGGCCCGGGTTCCGAAGCAGCCGCTCGGCGCGTAGCAGACGTTGCTCGAGCAAGAAGCCGCTATAGGTGATGCCGGCCTTCTCGAACAGCAGCTGGATCGTGCGCGGGCTGATGCGGTGCGTGGCCGCAAGGTCGGACAGCGACAGTGCGGCGCTGTCCAGCTGCGCCAGAATGTCGGCCTTGATGGCTTCGAAACGCGCTGCCGCAAGGCCGCGTAGGCGCGCCTCGTCGGCGACATCGCCGCGCGCCCCGATCATCAGCACGGAGAGGTCGAACAGGTGCTGCGAGACCGCATCGAGCTCCGCGGGTGCGAGCTTGTCCGCATGCGCATGCGCGAGGTCGTAATATCGCAGGAACATCGACGTGATCGGATTGGCGCCGGAGATCGACCGCGCAATCAAGTCCTCGGCATTCGGGCAGGCGCGCAGCAGGGCCTTGCGCGGCAGCAGCGCGGTCTGGAAATTACCATGCCCTGTCTGAGTAATGTGGGCGCCCTTGATCGAAGGGTCGCCGATCGTGATGTCGCCGGCGGCGATCTCCAGCGGGCGCTTGCCCATGGCCCCGCTTAAAGCCGAATTGGGCGACATCGTGATGATCAATTCGTCGTTCGTCCCCAATGACACGAAAGACATCGGCGTGCCGAACGACGCCGAGAGCCTGATGCGGGGAAGAATCGCCGGCGCAATGGTCCGGTGAACGCGCCCTTCGCCGACAGGCACGAAATCGACGTTCGCCACCTGACGGCAAAACTGCTCGCGCCATCTTTCATAGGCCGGACCGTTGGGGTCGCCATCGAATGAGAGTTGAGGCTGGATCATCGGCCGAGTGGGAGTCGTTCGCTGGCGATTGCTGCAGCCGGTATCCTCGCCGTCGGGCCAGGGCGCCGCAACGGGAAAAGCGCTGGATTGCGTGATAAGCCACTCGCGACGGCGCGTTGAGACCGTGACCAGGTGCCGCAGCCTGCCGGTTGCCCGGATTGACGCGTTAACTTGTGCCGGGATTTCCCGCGACGATTGGTCTCAATACTTCTTCACCGCTGCTCCGAAGGCCAGCCACAGCGCGATCGACGCAAGGCCAAAGCCGCCGAGCAGCAGGAAGGTCGGGCCGTAGCCGATCCATTGCGCGATCCAGCCGCCGAGCGCGGGACTGAGGCTCGCGCCGACGCCCTGCACCGTGATCACGGCACCCTGGCCGAGATTGATGCGCCCGGTGCCGTTGAGCGAACGCGCGATCATGCCGGGGACGGCGACCGTTTGCAGCCCGGTGCCGATGCCGTCGAGCACCTGCATCGGCACGACGCCCCACCATCCCGTGACGAAGAAGGCGAGCACACCGCGGACGGGTAGGAACATGAAGGAGACCAGGATCACCGGCCAGTAGTTGCGCTTGCCTGCGACCTGCATCGCGATGAGCGAGGTCACGATCATCACGCCTTGCGCGATCACGACAGTGGTTGCGACGAAGCTCGGGCCGTTGGCCTGGCCCTCGGCCACGGCAGCAAGCCCGTAGAGCGGCACGATCGCCGCATTGCCGAGATGGAACAGGGCCAGCGCCAGCGCCAGCACCAGAAGCGGCTTGTGCTTGAGGAGGACGGACATGCCGTCCGGCGGAGCCTTGCTGTCGTCCTCCCGGCTGCCGCGCGCGGCGCGATCGTCGATCGATTTCGCCGGGATCATCATCACGCAGGCGATCGCAATGGCGCCGAAGGCTGCAGCGAGGAGGAACACGGAGACGTAGCCGTATTTGTAGCCGAGATAGCCGGACAGCGCGGCGCCGACCATGTTGCCGGCGTGGTTGAAGGCCTGATTGCGACCGTTCAGCGCGTTGAAGCCTTTCTGCCTGGCAATGCCGAGCGTGATTCCGGTGACCGCCGGCACGATGGCGGCGCTCGCGAGCGATTGGGCGATTTGGGAGAAAGTGACGGCCCAGAAGTTTTGCGAGATGAGGATGATCGCGGATGCCGCGACCACGCAGATGCCGGGGATGACGACCCACATGCGCTTGTTGCGGCTCGCATCGATGAGGCCGCCGATCGGCGTCGTGATCAGCATGCCGGCGATGTTGCCGATCGTCATGGCGGTGCCGATCAGCCCGCTCGCCCAGCCGCGCTCCTGCAGGAACACGCCGACGAAGGGCCCGATGCCGGACTGCATGTCGGCCATGAAGAAATTGACTGCAAACAGCGGCCAGATGCGGGTTGGTGAGGAGCGCGATGTCATCGAGACGCTGAAATGTTCCTGCCGGTCGAGTAGGTCTCGTGCAAAGCTGATCGTGACGACCGGCCGATTGCGCCGGCATGGACCAGAACGTAACCTGCGCTGACAACGTTGGTTCCTCGCCACTTGCGCTCTGCGGGACGATGTCGCGTCACGCCGTTCCGGCTTCTTTTGGACCCTGACCATGCCCCTCTGGACCTGCGAAACCTGCGGCGCGCAATTTTCGGACAGCGGACGCCCGCCCGCATCCTGTCAGATCTGCGAGGACGAACGGCAATTCGTGAATTGGAAGGGACAGACCTTCCTGACGCGCGAGGCGCTGGCGGAACGTCACCGCGTGGTTTGGCGCGACGATCTCGGGCCTCACCGGTCTCGGGCTCGAGCCGAGCTTCGCCATCGGTCAGCGCGCACTGCTGGTGCCGCTCAGCGACGGATGCGTGATGTGGGACTGCGTGCCGTTGGCGACGTCGGAGACGATCGCTCATGTGCGCTCGCTCGGCGGACTGAAAGCGATCGCGATCTCGCACCCGCATTATTATGGTGCGCTGGCCGACTGGAGCGATGCGTTCGGCGGTGTGCCGGTCTACCTGCATGCCGATGATCGCCAATGGGTGACGCGGGCGCATTCGTCAATCGTGCACTGGACCGGCGATCAGCACCGCATCTCCGACGATGTGCTGCTGCTGCGGACCGGCGGCCATTTCGCCGGCGCCACCATGCTGCACTGGGCACGCGGCGCAGATGGCGGCGGCGCTCTGCTCACCGGCGACATCGCACAGGTGACGATGGACCGCCGCTTCGTCAGCTTCATGTATTCCTATCCGAACTACATGCCGCTCAACGCGGCCGCGGTGCGGCGGATCGCCGATGCCGTCGAGCCGCTCGCCTTCGATCGCATCTATGGCGCCTGGTGGGGACGCAACATCGCCAGCGGCGCCAAGGCCGCATTCGCGGCATCTGTGGCGCGATATATCGCAGCCATCGCCTGAGAGCGCTCTTATCGATTTATCTTGCCGGTCGATAATAAATGTACTAATCGTACACTTATTTAGCGGGCGCAATGTCGCGTCTGCGACCGGCACGATCGATGCATCGCCGTTGCCGCGGCGCGTTGTGGGGGCCGCGTGAGCGAGGGTGGGACGCATAATGACTGAGCGCAACTACGAAATCTTCGAGGCCGGCAACGTCGTGCTCCAGTCCGGCGTCGTCTTCCCGAAGCTGAAGCTCGCCTACAAGACCTACGGTACGCTGAGTCCGGCCAGGGACAACGTCATCCTCTATCCGACCTCGTTCAGCGCGCAGCATGTCGACACCGAGTGGTTCATCGGGCCCGACGGCGTGCTCGACCCCTCGCGCTATTTCGTGATCATCCCGAACCTGTTCGGCAACGGCCTGTCGTCCTCGCCGTCGAATTCCGCCGCGCCGTTCCCGGAGCTCACCTATCATGACGCGATCGCCGTTCAGCATCGCCTCCTCACCGAGCGTTTCGGTATCACAAAGCTCGCGCTCGTTTATGGCTGGTCGATGGGCGGCATGCAGGCCTATCACTGGGCCGCGCTGCACCCCGACATGGTCGAGCGAGCCGCCGTCGTCTGCGGCAGCGCGCGTTGCGCGCCCTACAATCACGTCTTCCTGGAAAGCGTGAAGGCGGCGCTATCAGGCGATCCCGCTTTCCGCGACGGCCGCTTCGTCGAAAGGCCCGTCGCCGGCTATCGCGCGATGGGGCGCGTCTATGCCGGCTGGGCGATGTCGCACGGCTTCTATCGCGACGAGCTCTGGCGCGAGGCTGGATTTACGTCACTGGAGGATTATCTCGTCCGCGCCTGGGATACGATCTTCGCGCGGCGCGATGCCAACGATCTGCTGGCGCAGATCGGCATCTGGCAGCGCGGCGACATCAGCCGCTGCGGGTCCTTCGGCGGCGATCTCGATCGCGCGCTCGCCGCGATCAGGGCGCACATGCTGCTGATGCCGGGCGCGACCGATCGCTATTTCGACGTCCGCGACAACGAGGACGAGCTCGGCCGGCTGGTCAATGCAAAGTCAGCCGTGCTGCATCCGATCCCGTCGCTCCACGGCCATCGCGCCGGCAATCCCGTCAGCAACCCGCGCGACCAAGCCTTCATCAAGGCCGAGATCGCAGCGCTCCTCGCCAAGTAGCACAGGCATCCGATCATGACCGACGCGACCGTTTCAGAGCCCGGCCATCGCCTGAAGCCGCTAAGCCCGGCGATGCTGCGTGAGTTGTCGGTGCGCTCCAATCTCAGGGGCGCGGCGCAGAGCCTCGGTCATTACGCCGTGATCGCACTGGTCGGCGCGGCGATCTGGAAGGTGTCCTCCAGCCATGGCGTGCTCTGGGCGCTGCCGCTGATGGCGGTGCAGGGCTATGTCGTCGCCTTCCTGTTCATGGCGGTGCACGAGACCGCGCACAAGACCGCGTTCAGGAGCCGCGGCCTCAATCTCGTCGTCGGTTATCTCTCGGCCTTCACCATCGGATTGCCTTACGAATACTACTGCCTATTCCACTGGGATCATCACCGCTACACGCAGGATCCGGACAAGGATCCCGAGCTGATCGTCGGCGTGAAGCCGGCCTCGGACGCGCAACTCGCGATCGCCTATAGCGGCCTGCTCCAGGTCGCCGGGCGTTTGCGACTGATGCTCCGCCATGCCGTCACCGGCAAGGTCGTCGTGCCCTGGATTCCCGAAAACAAGCGCGCCACCATCGTCGCCGAGGCGCGCGCCTATGTCGCGCTCTACGCTTCGTTGCTCGCGCTCTCGCTGTGGTTTTCCTCAGCGCTGCTGCTCTGGGTCTGGATCGTGCCGCTCGTGATCGGGCAGTTCTTCCTGCGGCCCTATCTCTATGCCGAGCACACCGGTTGCGACCGCACCCGCAGCGCCTTCCAAAACACCCGCACCACCTATACCGGTGCCATCGTCAAATGGTTCGCGTGGAACATGCCCTACCATGTCGAGCATCACGCCTACCCCTCGATTCCCTTTCACGCCCTGCCGAAGCTGAACGAGATCGTCGACGGCGAGATCGTCTATCGCGGGCGCGGCTACATCCAAACGACACGCGAGACCTGGACCTGGTTTCGCCGGCAGCGGCAGGGTAGCTAGCCAAACGCAAAACTCCGGCCGCGATGCGACCGGAGCTTTGTCGTGGGGGCGAGATATCAGTAGATCCCGTAGGCGCAGACGTTCACGACGCGGACGCGCAGGCCGTGACGGGTCTGGACGACGCGCTCCTGGTAGCAGTTGCTGACGCCGGTGTTGACGTAGATTCCGCCGAAGCCATAGCCCGGGCCCCAGCCATGACCCCAGTGATGATGATGGAAACCGCCGGCCGAAGCGGCGGTGGGGGCGAGCGCAGCAACGCCGAGCGAGCCGGCAGCGATCAGACCAAGAGCAAGCTTACGAAACATCTTCATTCTCCAATATGGCGCGAGGCCGTTGTTGTGTCCCTGCATCTCGGTCGGGTTGAGCCGCGAATGCGTTCACGGCGGTCCTTGAGAATCGTGTTTCAGGATTGTTTCGTCGGCTGTGGCGAGGTGCGCCGCCGTCAGGCTTTCCGCGCCGCGCCATAGCGCGCGGCCATGGCCCGGGTCATCTCGGCCATCTTCTCGCGGAGGTCCGCGGGCTCCAGCACTTCGGCCTCCGGGCCGAGCCGCAGCAATTCGGCTGCGGCGTGCCATGACGTCTTGCCGGTCGGCACCCGCGCGATGCGCCAGCCGTCCGCGTCAGTGGTCTCTTCGATCTCCGTGCGCGCCTTGACGTAGGGCTGGCTCAACGCGTCCAGCAGCTTGACGCCGAATGGCGACAGCCGGACGATCGCGACATTCGGATGCATCTCCGCTTCGAGACGAAGTGTCGCAGCCTGCCAATAGGCGGCGAGATCGAAGTCGGCGGGACGATCGAAGCGGTCGTCGAGCGCGGTGCAGTCGAGCACGCGCGCGGCGCGATAGGTCCGCACGCTGCCGTCGACTTGCCCGGCGAGGTACCAGCTGCCAGCCTTCAGCACGAGGCCGAGCGGGGCGACACGGCGCTGCTTCTCCGCGCGCCAGCTCCGGTAGCGGATCTTGATCAGCGTTCCGCGCAGCACCGCGCCGGCGATGGTGCGCAGATGTTGAGGTTCCTCCGCCTCGCCGAACCAGCCCGGTGCGTCCAGGTGAAAGCGCTCCTGCATCCGGCCGGCGTCCTCGCGCAAGTTCGCGGGCAACGCGGCCATCAGCTTGTTCTGCGCGGCGATCATCGCGGCATCGAGCCCAAGGGCCGCGGCCGGGCCGGGGAGTCCAGCAAGGAACAGGGCTTCCGCCTCGTTCTGCGACAGGCCGTTCAGCCGGACACGATAGCCGTCGAGCAGGCGATAGCCGCCCTCCGCGCCGCGGTCGGCATAGACAGGAACGCCGGAGGCCGCGAGCGCGTCGATGTCGCGATAGATCGTGCGCACCGACACCTCGCAGGCTTCCGCGAGCTCGGGCGCGGTGACCTGTCCCCTGGCCTGGAGGGTGGTGAGGATCGACAGCATCCGGCTCGCGCGCATGATCCTTTAAACCATACCTGACACAGGATGTCAGGTATGGGTCTCTACAAGATGCGCCTCGCCAGACGGCACCCGAGGAGACCTGCCATGACCGATCCGAACCGCATCACGCTGTATTATTCGCCGCAAAGCCGCGCCACCGGCACGCGGGTGCTGCTCGAGGAATTGGGGGCGTCCTATGATCTCCATGTCCTCAACATGAAGGCCGGCGAGCAGCGTCAGCCGGCCTACCTCGCCATCAATCCGCTCGGCAAGGTGCCGGCGGTCCGCCACGGCGAAGCACTCGTGACCGAGCAGGTCGCGATCACCATCTACCTCGCCGATCTGTTTCCGCAGGCGGGCCTCACGCCCGCGCTGAACGATCCGCTGCGCGGTCCTTACTTGCGCTGGATCGCGTATTACGGCGCCTCGTTCGAACCGGCCATGATCGACAAGTTCATGCAGCGCGAGCCGGCGCCGATCACGCAATCGCCCTATGCCGACTACGACACCATGTTGGGTGCGCTCGAGGCGCAGCTGTCGAAGGGACCGTATCTGCTCGGCGAGCGCATGACGGCCGCGGACGTGTTGTGGGGCGTCGCGCTCAGCTGGACCATGATGTTCGGCATCGTGCCGAAGAAAGACGTGTTCGTCCGCTATGCCGAGCGCATGACCTCCCGGCCCGCGTTCCAGCGCATCAATGCGGCGGATGATGAGATGGCCGCGCAGCATGCCAAGGCGGCGGCTGCTGCGGGCGGGTAAGTTGGCACGTCATATACGGTGTCGTCCCGGCGAAGGCCGGGACCCATAACCACAGGGTGGAGTTTGGCGAAGACTCGGAGTTACCAGCTCGCGCCATAACCACTCCCTGTGGCTATGGGTCCCGGATCTGCGCGCGCTTGGGGCGCGCTTGTCCGGGACGACAGCGGAGTATGAGGCGCGTCCTCGCATTCCCTCACTGGTCCCTCAAAACCGCGGTGCCCGCTTCTCCGCGAACGCCTTGATGCCTTCCTTGATCTCGTCGCCGCGCATGCTGTCGCGGTGGCGCTGGTCGGCGGCAGCATCGTCGAGCTCGCCGCGGGCGAATTCGTTGATGGCGCGCTTCATGCCGCGCATCGCCTGCGGCGCGTTGCCGGCGAGGATTGCGGCGAGCTTGTCGACTTCCTCGTCGAGCGTCTCTTCCGGCACCATGGCGGTGAGATAGCCGATGCGCAGCATCTCCGGCGCGCTGATCTTCTGCGCGGTCAAAAACAGCTTCTTCGCATTGTCGACGCCGAGCCGCGTCACGTAGCGTTTGATTCCGCTTGGGTAATAATGCAGCCCGAGCCGCGCCGCCGGCATGAACATCTCGGCGGTGTCGACGCCGATGCGGAAATCGCAGGCGAGCGCGAGGTCGGTCGAGCCGCCATAGACGCCGCCGTTGAGCCGGCAGATGGTCGGCACGCCCAGATCCTCCAGTCGGTTGACGACCACTTCGAACGCCGAGCCCGCGCTCTGCTGCTCGTTCGCGCTCACCGCGCGTTCGGCGACCGAGTTGAGATCGTAGCCTGCGGAGAACGCGCGGCCCGTGCCGGTCAGCACCAGCACGCGGATGTCAGGATCGGCTTCGACGACGTCGAACAGTTTCATGAGCTCGGCGAGATCTTCGGCCTGGAGCCGGTTGAGATGTTTTGGCCGGTTGAGGCGGATGGTGGCGCGTGCGCCGGTGATTTCGAGCACGGGGCTGGATGCCGCGTCGGTGATATCCGACATTCTTGTCTCCTCTTATTTGTTTTCGAGCGCGCGCCGTTTTGCTTCGGCATCGATGGTCTCGGCGAGATCGGGATGCCGCGCCATCAGCACGCGGAAGTCGACGAGGTCGAGCACCAAGAGCCGCGACACCTTCGTGGTCGAGACGTTGGCGCCGCGCATGTTGTTGCCGAGCAGCGCCATCTCGCCGAAGAAGGCGCCTTCGCCGAGCTGCACCTTCTTGCCGGGCAGGTCGACCTCGACCTCGCCGGCGGCGATGAAATACATGCAGTCGCCCTGCGCGCCCTTGCGGATGATCATGGTGCGGGCCGGCAGCTCCATGGTCCGCAGCATGTGGGTGACGTCGGCGATGGCGGCAGGTCCGAGCGCCGCGAAGAACGGCACCTTGCTGACTGATTCCCAGGTCTTGAGGAAATTGTCGCGCCGGGTCTCCGCGGCAAAGCCGGTCGCCAAAATACCGGTCCAGAGGCCGAACACGCCGAGGCCGGAGATCATCACCAGCGCCGCCACGATGCGACCCAGCGGCGTGACCGGCACGACGTCGCCGTAGCCCGTCGTGGTGAGGGTTACGACGGCCCACCACAGTGCGGCCGGAACGCTGCCGAACGTCTGCGGCTGCACGTCCCGCTCCAGGAAATATTCGGCGACGGAGGCGAGGAAGACCACCATCAGGAAGATCACGAGCACGCTGACCAGCGGCCCCGATTCCAGCACCAGCACGCGACGCAGCTGCCGCAGGCCGGGAATGCCCGGCACCACCTTCAGCACCCAGAGCACGCTGAGCAGCCAGGCCGTCTTCGGCTCGACGCCGAGAACCAGCGCAACGGGCACGGCCAGCGCCCCAACCGCGTCGACGATGCCGGCGGAGGAGGACATGTAGAGCGCAAGGCGCCCCGTTCGCGCCATGTGGCGCAGCCGGACCACCCATTCGAACACGAAGTAGACGAGACAGGCCCAGAGCAGGCCGTGGACCCAGCCGCGCGCCTCATTGGCCCGGTTGTCCGTCAGCAGCACCATGCTGAGCACACCGACGCCGACGGCCACATAGGCCGCCTTGGTCATGTTGCGGCCGGCCGTGGCGGCCGCAAACTGGGCCAGAGCGGAGATCAGCGGCTTGGACATGAGAGAGGGCGGCTCGGTTTTGACTTTTGCGGTCCCGACTGGAACCTCCGCGCCAAAGTGCCCGCCCGGGCTGGGGCCGTCAACGACGGGCGCGGGCAACTGCGTCGTCGAATCGGGGGAGGCGGCCGGCCGAGCCGTCACCTGAAATGCGGCGGCTCGTCGTAGCCGCGGCGGCTGCTGAAGAACAGCAGGACCATCAGGCCGATGCCGACGATGACGGAAAATCCGGCTCCCAGGGTGAGGGCCACATAGCCTTCCGTCGGGATCGGGTCGCCTTCGACCGCCATCGCGGAATAAGCGAAATAGCCCACCGCCGCCAGCATTCCCAGGAGGAAGATCATCAGGAGGATACGCATGGCGCGTTTCTCCGGTTGTATCTGGTAACCAACGGTTGCGGATTGGACCGGTTCCTGGCGGCCGGCCCCTGATCGGGCGGGGCGGCGCTTATGCCGTCTCGACGGCGGTCTGCGCGCGCGCCTCGTCCTTCGAGACGACCGCTTCGCGGTCTCCTCAGGATGAGGCTAAGCCCCATCGGTATCGTCGCTGCCGCGTACTCCGCCCTCATCCTGAGGAGCCCGCCAAAGCGGGCGTCTCGAAGGATGGCGGCAAGGAACATTCGCCTAGCCCCCAAGGAACAATGCTGCGATCAGGCGCTCTGTGCGGTCTTCACCACCACGACATTGCTCTCGTCGAGCGGGGGCGCTGCGGCGTCGCGCGTGGCCTTCTCGGCTTCGCCGGCGTGGCGCTTGAGGTAGTCGCGCCGCATGCCGATCTCGTCGCGGACGAATTCGTAGCCGAGCTTGAAGGTGTCGAGCCCGTCGGTACTGATCGTACCGTCTCTGAGCCCGATGACGGCGCCGCGTAAAATGCCTTCCAGCTCGTCCTGCAGACATTCGAGCTGGTCCAGCGAATGGGCGTGCTCGATGCGCTCGCCGATGTCGAGAATGGCGGTGGAGAGCTCGCTGGCCTTCTCCGGCGCGATCCTCGTGATCTTGGCGTAGATGGCGGCGAAGATCGTGCCGATGACGCTGAGCGCGGCGGCGCCCAGATACATTATGTCGCTGTACTTATCCATGAACGACTTGGTGTCGTCGTTGATGTAGTCGGCTGCGCCCTGGTGCGCCATCACGAAGGCGTCCTTCTCGACGGAGGCCGGTTCGATCCTGCTGGCGAAGCCGCTGTCGAGCCCGAGGGCGGACTTGTTCTCGTAGATGGTGCGCGCCAGCTCGCCCGCCGTGGTCACCGACATCCTGGATTGCGTGACCAGCAGCCATTCGAGCCCGATCGTATCGAGATCGTCGTCGGGAATTTCAGGCGAGGCCGACAGCATGCCAGCCGTCAGCGTTTCCTCGGAAATGCCGGGGAATTTGCGCGCCAGCGCCTTGACCTCGTCGATCGCGTTGAGCGTGAAGCCGCCGCGTTTGGCGACCTGCTCATAGCTCTTGTCGCGCACCGCTTTCGAGGCATGGACGATGGCGATCACCGCACCGAAGCCGTTTTTCGGCGCAAACAGCTTGTCGAGCGTTGCGCCCTGCGGCGCCATCTGGACCTTCGCGGCATCAGGTCCCTCGGGAATGTCGAGGATGCCGCGGACGAAGGCGAGCGAGGCTTCGTTCTCGGCGAGGACGGCGATCTTTTTCTTCTTCAACTCGGCGAGCGACTTGATCGTCTTGTTGCCGGGTCCGAGCAGGAGCACGAGGTCGTGCTCGAGGATCGCAAGCGTGCGCGCCCGCAGCGGCACCTTGGCGTCGGTACGCAGCACGGCGAGGTCGGCCTGCCTGCGGTCGAACTGCGCGAGCGCCTTGGCGTTGTCGGGATTGTTGACGATCTTGATCCGGAAGCGCGAGGCGTTGTTCTTCAACACCGTGGCGAGCTTGGTAGCGAACAGCGCCTCGTCGCTGTTGGGGGCGCCGACGGCAAAGGTCAGCGTCTCCGAATTGTGCAGCAGGGCGCGGCCGCCCCAGACGGTGGCCAGCGACAGCAGCAGGGTCAGCACGACGTAGAGCAGCACCTGCTGCTGATTTGTCTTGATCACCATGGGGCGCCGCGGCGGCGGTTCGGCCGGTGACGAATTGGGGCCTTCAGTACTCATGGCAGCACTCTTGGCCTTATTCTTTGGTGGCGGGCGGCTCGCTCGTGTGATCACTGCGGACGCCCTGTAATTCCTAAACGCCTGAAAAAAGAACGATATTCTCTGTCGTCGATGATAGCGCGAAGGCCACGGGATGCAAATTTCGAGCCGAAGGTAACCTTACTCAATGCGGGCGCGGCGATTGGTCATCCTATCACCAGTTAGCCACAGTTTGCGATTTTCCGGTTCCCCCCGGCTGCATTCCGCCGCGGGAGATGTCATAAATTGCGGGTCCCGGCGATTTGACCGGTCCAAGAAGAAGTTGCGCTGAACGCTCCAATCTTTCTTGTCACGTCTATGAGGGCGTCAGCTTTGTCGTTTCCATCCCTGTCATCGGCGATTCCGGTCGAAGCGCTCATTGGCTGGATGCTGCTGCTCACCTTCAAGCACATCATCGCCGACTTCGTCCTCCAGACCGCCTGGATGGCGCATGGCAAGGACCAGAAGCACGGCTGGGCCCTGCCGCTGCTGGTGCATTGCCTGGTTCACCTTGCGGTCGCGCTGCCGCTGATCGTGATCGTCGCGCCGAAATTCTGGTTCGTGGCTTTCGTCGACTTCCTGATCCACATCACGATCGACCGCGCCAAGGGATTCGTCTCCGCCAATTTCGGGGTCGACCTTTCGCATCCCTGGTTCTGGACCCTCATCGGCGTCGACCAGGCGCTGCATCACCTGACCGGCTTCGGCCTTTCCATCTTCATGGCGGCGAACTGACTGCCCGCCCCGGAATGACGGACGAGGCAGAGGGCGCTCTGGAATAGCTGCTCGGCCTTCATGGTTCGAGACGCGCCGTAAGGCGGCGCTCCTCACCATGAGGGTCTGGCATTTCGCTGCGCACCAAGACCTCATCCTGAGGGCCTGCCGAAGGCGGGCGTCTCGAAGGATGGCCACAGGGAAGCTGCTCAGCGGAGCCCTCTGATTCGCGGCGATGGCGCAAGGGAACCCCGGGTGACTACCGCCCAGCGTGGTTAACCTTTCGTTAGAGAATTGCGCTGCATGTTCCGCACACGAGGGAGAACTGCAATGTTTTCAAGCCGCGACGCCTTTGAAAGCGATTTCTGCCCGGTTCGCGACGAGCTCCTTGGCGAGATGTATCGCGCCAGCGAGAGCGGCCTGCCGAGGCTGGTTGAGAGTGTTTCCCCTGACGCACGCGCCCGCCTGGCGCTGTTCTGCTATCGCCGCAGCCATCTGCATTCGCTGGCGGTCGCGATCGCAGCAAGCTGCAGCGAGCGCGACCTGATCGACAACGGCGGCCGTGTCGGCTCGACGCTCTACGCGCTGTCGCGTGAGCGCTCGGCCAAATCGTCGCCGTCGCTGTCGGGTGGCCGCAAGCCGATCACGCTGTCGACCAAGCCGCTCTCGGTGCTCGCTCCGCTCGATGACGAGATCGACGACGAGATCAGCGAAGCCGTCCCGGCTTAAATTGGTTCGATCGCTGGAAGCTTGAACTTCCGCCGCGCCATCGCGCATTCGGCGTCGCCCGGCATGCAGGTGCGGCACACCTCCGGCCGCACGTCATAGATGCCGCAGGCGGTCGCTTTTCCGATCTCTCCCTGCAACGCCGAGCAGCGATCGCCCTCGCAGCGCATGCCGGACTGGCGGTCGTTGACCAGCGCTTCAGGAATCGCGGCAAGCTCCTCGTCGCTCTCGATCGAGAAGCGCGGCCAGTTCTGCGAATAGCCGCAGCAGGCGCCGCAGCTCTGGCAGCAGGCCGAGAGATCGGTTTCCTCCATAGCGCTCACGTGTCCTTCGGCGGACCCCAGACCAGGCTCTGCCGCCATCTCGCGCGCAGCACGTCGCGCCGCTCCGGATATCGTTCGTCGAGATAGGTTGCGTCCACCACGCGGTCGGTGCGGAAGCTGCGGAAGTCGCTGCGCAGCTCGCACCAGGCCGCGAGCAGGCGCACGGCTTCGAGATAGCCGACGGAGATCGGCCAGATCATGCGTTCACTGGCGCGTCCCTGCTCGTCGCGATAGCGCAGCATGATCTTCTTGCCCTCGTGGATCTGGGTGCGCGTGCGCACCATGTCGAGGCGATCAGGCTCCCTGTTCCAGCTCGGCCGCGCCCGGCTCGCCGGCTCCAGCACGAAGGGACGCAGGCGCTCCGGCACGGTGTCGGCAATCTTGGCCATCAGGTCTTCTGCCGCGCGCGCGAGCGCCGAATCGGCATGGCCCGCGACCCATTGCGCGCCCAGCACCGCCGCCTCGATCTCGTCGGGCGTCAGCATCAAAGGCGGCAGGTCAAAACCCTTTTCCAGGATGTAGCCCATGCCGGCCTCGCCGCGGATCGGCACGCGCTGGCCGATCAGCGTCGCGATATCGCGATAGATCGTGCGCTTGGAGGTCTCGAGCTCGGCCGCGATCGCGTCCGCCGTCAGCGGCTTACGCGTGCGCCGGAGCACCTGGATGATCTGAAACAGCCGGTCGGCGCGTCTCATGACAATTCTCTTATCGGGGACAGTTCAGAAAACGGCGCGTTGCTGCTGACAGGATGTTGGCAGCAGGGGGGTTCTATACCGGGACAACACATCGACTGAAGAGGGTTTGTCCATGATCACTCCAATCCATCTCGGCCTGGCCGGTCCGCTGTGGCGGGCGCAGCTCTGGCACGCCTGGGCGTTTGGCCGCCTCGTTTCGCTCGATCTCATGGCCGTTGATCTCCGATTTGCACTCGCAAGCGTGGTGACACGCTCGCTGACCCAGGCCGCGGACGCGCTGGTCCGCCACGTCATGGGCCGCGCCTGGCGAGGGGCCCGTTTCGCAGAAGATATCACGGCTGCTGCCACCATGGTGGCAGCAGCCCGGCACTAGGTTCCATCAAACTTGGCAGGTTCAGGAGAGCTTTCATGATCACGCTTTACGGCTTTGGCACCGGCTTCGGCCTGCCGGAAATCAGCCCCTTCGTCACCAAGACGGAGGTGCAGCTCAAGATGGCGGGGCTGCCCTACCGGAAGGAGCGCGCGATGCCGCCGGCATCGCCCAAGGGACAATTGCCCTTCATCGACGATGGCGGCGAGGCGGTGGCCGATTCCACCTTCATCCGCGCCCATATCGAGCGCCGCTACGGCTTCGACTTCGACGCCGGCCTCTCCTTGGCTGAGCGCGCGCAGGCCTGGGCCTTCGAGCGGATGATCGAGCATCACGTCTATTGGGCGCTGGTCGGCGCGCGCTGGGTCGATCCGGTCAATTTCGCCAAGGGGCCTGCGCATTTCTTCGATGGCGCGCCGGAGCACAACCGCGAGAAGCTGCGCGAGGACGCGCAGTTCCGCGTCGCCGAGAACTATCTGCTCTCCGGCCTCGGCCGCCACGCGCCCGATGACGACGTCGATCTCGCCGTGCGCTCGCTGTTCGCGCTGTCGGTGCAGCTCGGCGACAAGGCCTACCTGATGGGCAACAAGCCCTGCGGCGTCGATGCGACAGCCTTCGGCGCGCTTGCAGGGATTTTGACGCCGTTCTTCGAATCCGGACTGCGGCAGCGGGCCGAGGGATTTCCGAACCTCACGGCGTATGTCGACCGCATGATGGACAATTACTATCCGGAGTTCGCCTGGACCCCGCTGCGGCAGGCGGCTTGAGGCCGCACTGCTGCCACGGGCTCGGTGCACCTCCCCCGCTTGCGGGGGAGGTCGACACGCTCGCAGAGCGTGGCGGGTGAGGGTTCTCTCCTCTGGGGGATTTCGTCCGTAGGCCTCGGACAATCCCAATGCCGAGCGACCCTCTCCCCAACCCTCTCCCGCAAGCGGGAGAGGGGGCGCGGCGACGCCCGGGGCCGCAGTTCGATTTCAAAGCCAAACGAAAAGAGCCGGCCTATCAGGCCGGCTCTCGTCGTCTCGAAATTTTCGCGGCGTCTACTTCACCAGCGTGTACTTGCCGTTCTTCACGGTGAGCAGGATGCGCGAGCGCTCGTCGAGGCCGTAGCGATCCTTTTCGGTGAAGTTGTAGACGCCCTGGCTTGCCGCCAGCTCCTTCTCGGAGAGCAGCGCCTGGCGGATGGCTTCGCGGAATTCCGGCGTGCCGGGTTTTGCGGTTTTCAGCGCGGTCGGGATGATGCGCTTGAGGATCTCGAAGGCATCGTAGGAGTGGCCGGCGAACTGGCTGCGGCTGTTCGGGCCGTACTTGGCTTCATACGCCGTGTTGAGCGCGAGGCCCGGCTTCTTGGTGGCGGCTTCGTCCGGCTGGTCCTCGGGGTCCATGACGGGACCGGAGGCCATCAGCACGCCTTCCGCCGCTTTGCCGGCGATGCGGATGAAGTCCATGCTGGCGGCGCCATGGGTCTGGTAGATCAGGCCCTGATAGCCGCGCTCGCGCAGCTCGGTCTGCGGCAGCGCGGCCGCGGTGCCGGAGGCGCCGACCAGAATCGCGTCGGGATTGGCGGCGACGAGCTTCAGCACCTGGCCGGTCACCGAGGTGTCGGGACGGGCGAAGCGCTCCTCGTCGACGATGGTCATGCCCATCGGCACGGCCTGGGCCTTCAAATCGTTGAACCAGAGGTCGCCATAGGAATCGGAATAGCCGATATAGCCGAGGGTCTTGATGCCCTTCGACTTCATGTGATCATACAGCACCTTGCCGACGATCGGGATCGGCTGCGGCATCGCCACCGACCACTTCATGCGCTCCGGCGTGATCGGGAAGGGCGCCAGACCAAAGTGCGGGATGCCGGCTTCGTTGGCGACGTTGGAGACCGCAATCGTCGGCGGTGTCAGCGCCGAGCCCATGATGATGTCGGCCTTGGATTCGGTCACGAAGCGGCGGGCATTGGTGGTCGCGGTGGTGGGATCGCCGCCGTCGTCGAGCACGATCACCTTCAGCGGCACGCCGCCGATCTCCTTCGGCACGAATTCCAGCGCGTTGCGCTCGGGAATGCCGAGGGCGGCGCCCGGGCCGGTCGTGGTGGTGGTGATGCCGATGGTGATTTCGCTGGTCTGGGCCAGCGCGGGCAGCGCCGGCAGGGCGAGCGTCGCCGCGGCAATGGCGGCGGTCAGGTAAAAGCGTTTCATCTATTCCTCCCTTGACGTGTTTCCTTGAAAGCAGAAATCGGGGGGTAATTCAGCCCCCTCTTTTGGTGATGCGGCGATTTAGCTTCCCGTGAATTTGGCGATCATTTCCGGCGGAAACGGTGCGGATTTCAGCTTGTCGGGGTCGGCAGGATCGCGCCCGACCAGGACGCGGGTCTCGAACCCCTCGATCGCCAGCGCCTCGCCCTTGTAGACGTTGTGCTTCACCTCGAAGCTCGAGCGCTTGATGCTCTCGATCTTCGTTTCGATGGTGATCCAGTCGCCATAGGTCGAGGGGATGTAGAACTTGGCCCGCGTGTCGACCATGGGAATTCCCACGAGGCCGTATTTGCGGACCAGGTCCTGCTTCGAGAATCCGGCGACCTCGAACAGGGTCGAGGTCGAATCGTCGAACATCGCGAAATAGCGCGGGTAGTAGACGATGTTGGCGGGGTCGCAATCACCCCACTGGATCTGGACCTCGCGCCGGTTCACGAACATCTGACGCGCCTTATTTCGGCGCCATGCGCAGCGAGCCGTCGAGGCGCACCACTTCGCCGTTCAGGTACGCGTTTTCCACCATGTGCAGCGCGAGTGCGGCGAACTCGTCGGCCTGGCCGAGCCGGCGCGGGAAGGGGATCGCGGCGGCAAGCGAGTCCTGGGCTTCCTGCGGCAGGTTCGCCAGCAGCGGCGTCAGGAACAGGCCGGGCGCGATGGTCAGCACGCGGACGCCGAACTGGGCGAGCTCGCGCGCGATCGGCAGCGTCATGCCGACGATGCCGCCCTTGGAGGCCGAATAGGCGGATTGCCCGATCTGGCCGTCATAGGCGGCGACGGAGGCGGTGTTGATGATGACGCCGCGCTCGCCGGTCGCCTGCGGCTCGAGCTTGGACATCTCGGTCGCGGCAAGGCGCAGCATGTTGAAGGTGCCGATCAGATTGACCTTGATCACCTTGTCGAAATCGGCGAGCGCCATCGGGCCGTCGCGGCCGACGACGCGCTTGGCAACGCCGATGCCGGCGCAGTTGACCAGCACGCGCGCCGGGCCATGGGCCTTGGTCGCCTGCGCGATCGCGGCTTCAGCGGAAGCGGCGTCGGAGACGTCGCAGGTCACGGCGACGCCCTTGATCTCGGCGGCAACGGTTTCAGCAAGCTTGGCATTGAGGTCGCACACCGCGACCTTGGCGCCCTGCGCCGCCAGCTTTCGCGCGGTGGCCGCGCCCAGTCCTGATGCGCCGCCGGTGACAATGGCTGCCTGATCCTTCAACAACATGGCGTTCTCCTTTGGCGATGGTTTCTTAGCTGACCGATATCACACGGTCCGACGGATTGGCAGCGTAGAGCTCGTCGATCAATGCGGTGCGATGTTCCAGCACGGCGCGCTGGTTGATCGAGCCCTTGTCGGTGACCTCGCCCTTGTCGATCGACAGCGGCGTATCCATCAGGATCGCGCGCGTGATCCGCGTCGAGGACCCGGTGGCTTGGCTGAGGAAGCGGGTCAAGCGCTCGCGAAAAGCCTCGCGCACCAGCCGGTCGCGCGTGGCGGCGACGAGATCGTCCGCCGGCAGCGTCGGATTGATCAGGCGGCAGCCGTCGAGGTCGAGCACGACCAGCGCGGAGACCTCGTCGCGGTTGATGCCGGCGATGACGACGTCGCGCACCAGCGGCGCGCAGGCCGCGGTGAGGCGGGCGCGCAGGGGGCCGACGCTGACCCAGGTGCCGCTGGCGAGCTTGAAGTCCTCGCTGACGCGGCCGTCGAAATCGAAGCCGGCGTTGAAATCATCGGGATCGGCGGGCTTGAGCGCGTCGCCCATCTTGTAAAATCCTTCCTCGTCGAAGGATTTTGCGGTGATGTCGGGTTGGCGCCAGTAGCCGGGCATCACGTTCGGCCCCTTGGCGCGGACCTCCAGCTTGCCGTTGTTCGGCACCAGTTTTGCGTCATTGCCCGAGACGGGCAGGCCGACATGGCCGGAGCGGCTGGTGCGCGGATTGACCGACATGAAGAACGGCGCGGTCTCGGTGGCACCGAGGCCGGTCAGCATCGGCACGCGATAGCCCTTCTCCTTCACCGCGAGCTCGTCGAGGCTGTCCCAGACGAACGGCGACAGCGCCGCGCCCGAGAAGAACATCGCGTGCAGCCGGTCGAAGAACTTTGCGCGCAGGCCCTGGTCGTCGCGCAAATAGGGCAGCAGCGATTCATAGCCCTTCGGCACGTTGAAATAGACCGTCGGCGAAATCTCCTGGAGATTGCGCACAGTCTCCTCGATGCCTCCCGGCACCGGCTTGCCGGCGTCCAGATACATCGAGCCGCCATTGTAGAGCGTCAGCCCGATATTGTGGTTGCCGCCAAACGTGTGATTCCAGGGCAGCCAGTCGATGATGACGGGCGGCTCGTCCTTGAGGAAGGCGAGCGTCTCGCGCAGCATCACCTGGTTGGCGCAGATCATGCGCTGGGTGTTGATGACGGCCTTGGGGTTGCCGGTCGAGCCCGACGTCAGCAGGAATTTTGCGATCGTGTCGGGGCCGATCTTGCCGTGGACCTCGTCGAGATCGCCGCGGATCGGCGTTGCCATGAGATCGGCAAGCAGGGTGACGTCGCGGCCCGGCACGCTGCCCCAGGACGCGGCGATCTCGGTGCCGAGCGAGACATTGGTGGCGAGCGCGTCGGCGAACTTGTCGGCGTCCTCGGCGAAGACGAGGCCCGGCGTCAGCAGCTTCATCAGGTAGGACAGCTTGCCGTAATCCTTCGACACCAGCGAATAGGCCGGCGACACCGGGCAGAACGGAACGCCGGCGTAGAACGCGCCGAAGGCCAAGAGCGCGTGGTCGATCGAATTGCCGGAGAGGATCACGACCGGCCGCTCCGCGGACAACCCGCGCGCGATCAGGCTCGATGCAATGTGCCGGCTCGCGGTGAGCAGCTCGGCATAGGTGATCTTGCGCCAGCCGCGGCCGCCTTCGCGCTCGGCCATGAAGACGCGATCCGGCGTCGTCGTCGCCCAGTGATGCAGGCGGTCGGTGAAGCGGACGGGATAGTCGCCGAGCGGCTGCTTCGGCCGCAGGTAAATCGTGCCGTCGTCGCGGCGTTCGATGTTGACGACGGGATCGCCGAACGAAATGGGCCGCAGCAGAGAATTGCTCGCGCCGCGCTCCATGTTGGAAGAGGACGGCTGCGCGCTCATGACTTTACGCTCATGACTTGGGCTTCACCTTGGCGGTCTTGTGCTCGAGGAATTCGCGGATCCTGCGCTTGGCCTCCTTGTCGCTCTGCGCGACGGTGGCCATCAGCGATTCCATCAGAAGGCCGGTCTGCGGATTGGCTTCCGCGATCATCGGCAGCGCCTGGAGCACGGCGAAATTCGTCAGCGGCGCGTTGGAGGCGATCTTGGTCGCAAGCTCCAGCGCCTTGCCGAGCCCGTTGCCGGCCTCCGTCAGATATTGCGCGAAGCCATAGGAGGCGCCTTCGGTCGCGCTGTAGACGCGCCCCGTCAGCATCATGTCCATCATCCGGGCAACGCCGATCAGCCGCGGCAGCCGCACCGAACCACCGCCGCCGACGAAGATGCCGCGCTGCCCTTCCGGCAGCGCGAAATAGGTCGAGGGCTCGGCGACGCGGATATGCGCCGCGCAGGCAAGCTCCAGCCCGCCGCCGATCACCGCGCCCCTGAGCGCCGCGATCACGGGCACGCGGCTGTACTGGATGCGGTCGAACACCCGGTGCCACATTTGGGAGTGCAGCAGACCGCCGGTTGCGTCGTGCTCGGTCAGCTCGGAGAGGTCGAGGCCACTGGAGAAATGGTCGCCGATGCCGTGGATGACGACCGCGCCGATGTCCTCGGGCAGGGACGCGAAACACTCGCCGATTTCCAGGATGATGCCGTCATTGAGCGCATTGCGCTTGGCCGGCCGGTTCAGACCCACGGTCAGAACCCGGTCCGCCCTCTCGATCCGGAGCAGCCCGGAGGCACCCGCAGCAGCGGTCTCGGCGTTTCCCTGTGTCATTTGCGTCCTTATCAGAATAGTTATGTTGTATAACGAATTTCGGGGGAGTCAAGGAGGCAGTGTCCTCGCCGTCGCGCGGAAACGCCATCGGGCGCCGAACCGCGCAATGTGCGAAGGCGCCTCAGGCGGCGTCGGTGATCAGCTTCTTGGCGGCTTGCGCAAGCAGGCCCGATCGCGTGTAGCCGTGGGCCTCGGCGTATTTGTCGATTTGCTCGAGCACATCGCCGGGCAAGGTGACATTGACGCGGACGATCTTGGGCTGCTCGTCCTTCACCGATACCAGAATGGCGACGCCCGAGCGGTTCTCGGGATCCGACATGATCTCCTCGAGCGACGATGGCTCGGGAATGGCTTCTCCGTCTTCAGCCATGCCTTCGAGATGAAGCGCCAGCGCTTCTTCGGCCATGTCGCGCGCTTCGTCGAGCGTGGTCCCTGCGGTCACGACACCCGGCAGATCGGGAAACGACACGCCGAAATCGCTGTCGGCATCCTTATGGATCAGACCGATGTAATGACGCATAGCGCTCACCTCAGCTTCAGGCCGGACTGCCGCTCGATGCTCTTCAACGTGCCGAGCGGGATGTCCCGCTTCGGATGGGGGACGGTGACGCGGCCTGGTTTCGTCGGGTGCTTGAGTTGGACGTGGCTGCCTTTTTGAGCCACTGGACCCAGCCATCCCTTTGAAGGGCCGAGATGACGTCCCGGCTATTCACGGTGTGTATTTATACACATTGATCCTCATCCGTCAATGAACGGGTCACATCACCTGATGCACGTCGATCACCACACGATCCGCATGCCGCGCCGCGGAGCCGACGAAAATGTGCTCCATCAGCCAGCGATACGTCTCGTGCCCGGTCTCGAATTTCGGCACGGTGCGGAAATAGATCAGTTTTGGATCGACCGGCTCGCCGCGCTTGAGCTTTTGTAACAGCTCGACGGGACCGAAGCGCATGCCCTTGTTCTCGACATAGACGACGGCGCCGTCGTCGGTTTCGAAGGCGTACTTGGCTTCGAGATCGATGAGCTCGTTGGGACGGATGGTCTGGAAGTCGGCGCCGAATGGCAGCACTTTTCCGGTGATCGCGCCTGTCACCTCGCCGCCGATGATCGGGATGATCCGGCGCACGCCGATGCCCGTGTCACCGGCGGTGATGACATCGCCGATGCGTGCGGTGATGGTGAAGACGTATTTTGTTTCGAGGGTGGGGGTCATCGCTTCACCTCGTCAATGCGCCATCATCCGCGTCGGCAGCCACGTTGCCAGCAGCGGGAACGCGATCAAAATCACCAGCCGCACGAGGTCCGTCGCCACGAACGGGATCACGCCCTTGAAGATGGTGGAGAACGAGACGTCCTTCACCACGCTCTTGATGACGAAGACGTTCATGCCGACCGGCGGATGGATCAGGCCGAGCTCGACCGTCATCACGATGATGACGCCGAACCAGATCGGGTCGAAGCCGAGATGCGTGATGACGGGGAAGATGATCGGCACGGTGAGGATGATCATCGCCATGGCGTCCATCAGGCAGCCGAGCACGAGATACATCACCATGATCAGCGCCAGCACGCCGTAGGGCCCGAGGCCGAGGCCGGTCAAAAACTCCGTCACCTTCTGCGGCGTCTGCGTCACCGTGAGGAAATAGCCGAAGATCAGCGCGCCGATCAGCACGGTGAACACCGCGGCCGCGGTGCGCGTTGCCTGGAGCAGCGAGGCCAGGATCTTCTCGCGGTCAAGCCGGCGAGTGACGATGCCGATGATGAAGGCGCCCGCGGCGCCGACGCCGCCGGCTTCCGTCGGCGTGAAGCGCGGCAGGTAGGGCAGGCCGTAGAGGCCGCCGATCACGAACACGAACAGCAGCACCGGCGCCCAGATGTCCTTCAGGCCGGCAAAGCGCTCGCGCCAAGGCAGCACCTTGCCTCTGGGCAGGAAGTCCGGGCGGAAATAGCCGATCAGGAAGATCGTGATCATGTACATGGTCATCGCCAGCAGGCCCGGGATGATGCCGGCGATGAAGAGTTTTCCGATGTCCTGCTCGGTGATGATGCCGTAGACCGCGAGCACGGTGGAGGGCGGCAGCATCGCGCCCAGCGTGCCGCCGGCAGCGATCACGCCGGTGGCGAACGACTGCGGATAGCCGAAGCGGCGCATCTCCGGGTAGGCGACGGCGGAGAAGGTCGCCGCGGTCGCGACAGAGGAGCCGCAGATCGCGGCAAAGCCGCCGCAGGCGCCGACGGTGGCGATGCCGAGCCCGCCGCGCAAATGCCCGACGAAGCCGTTGGCGGCGCGGAACAGCTCGCGGCTCATGCCGGAATTGGATACGAACGAGCCCATCAGCAGGAACATCGGGATGACGCCGAAGGTGTAGTCGGTGACCGTCCGCATCGAGGTCTGGCCGACCAGTTTCAGCGCCGCCGTCCCGTTGACGAGATAGGCGAAGCCGGAGACCCCGACGAGGCCCATGGCCATGCCGACGGGCACGCGCAGCAGCATCAGGACAAACAGGGAAACGAAGCCGATAACGGCGACGGCATCGGTGCTCATGATTACTCCGTCGCCTTGATTTTGGGGTCGTGCATCTCTTCGGGGTGGAAGATCAGCCGGTAGGTGCGGATCGCGATCAGCAGCACGGCCGAGACGTCGCCGATCCAGGCGACCGCGAAGAACGGCCAGGTCGGCATGTGCATGTCGAAGGTCTGGACGTTGTCATTGTAGGTGCCGCGCACCTTGTCGAACAGCGTCCAGGTCTGCACCGTGACGACGAACAGCAGCACCAGTGTCGCGAACACGTCGATCCAGCGCTGATAGCGCGGCCCGACATTGCCCCAGACGAGGTCGACCGTGATGTGGGTCCCGCGATAGGACGTCGCCGCGATGCCCCAGAAGATGAGGATGCCGAGCAGCATGCGGCCGATGTCGAAGCTGTCGGGGATCGAATAGTTCAGCGTGTTGCGTAAGAGCACCGACAGGAAGATGTCGAGCGCGACGATGCCGACGAAGCCGGCCGCGATCCATTCGATCGTGTCGATGACGCGGTCCATCCAGGCGCGCTTCATGGGAGTTTCCTGTCGTGTGCTGTCATTATCTGCTCTCGACTTCGGCGGCGGCTCTTGCCTCTCCCCGCGTGCGGGGAGAGGCCGCATCGCATCGGAGATGCGATGCGGGTGAGGGGGACTCTCCGCGAGTCCAACTGTCACCTTCGCTGCGGAAACAGCCCCTCACCCCAACCCTCTCCCCGTAAGTACGGGGAGAGGGGGAGGAAAGACCGATCGCGTCGCGGCCTCACTCCGCCAGCGCGTTGTACTTCTTCAGCGACGCCTTCAGCTCGCTAAGCGCCGCGTCCGGATCGGCACCGGCCTTCTTGGCGCCGTCACCCCAGGTCTTGACCAGCGGCTCGGCGGCCTTCTTCCAGGCGGCGATCTGCTCGGGCGTGAGCTTGTAGACATCGTGGCCGGATTCCGCCTTGATCTTGTCGATGCCGGCGTCCTCGAACTTGCCCCAGTGCTCGCCGACCGCGCCGGCCATCTCGACCGTGCAGTTCTTGTCGATCGCGGCCTTCTGCTTGTCGGACATCGCGTTGTATTTGTCCTTGTTGATCACGAACACGAAGGTCGTGGTGTAAAGCGGCGCCTCCATGTCGTACTTCGTCACCTTGTCGATGCCGAACAGCACCAGGGAGCCCCAGGGGAAGGTGACGCCGTCGGCGACGCCGCGTTCGATGATGTCGCGCACTTCGGGCGCGGAGGACTGCACGTTGGTGCCGCCGAGCGACGTCACGAAGTTCGCCATGGTGGCGTGGGCGGGGCGGATCTTCAGGCCCTTCACGTCCTCCGGCGTCACGATCTTCTTGGTCTTGGAGTGGAAGGAGGAGGGCGAGTGGACGAAGGCGAGGCAGTATTTGACGTCCTTCATCTCCTTCTCGGCATATTTGCGGTACCAGGCATCGAGCCCCATCGAGCCGCCCTTGGCGTCCGAGATCAGGAACGGCAATTCGCCGGCGCCGATGATCGGGAAGCGGCCGGGCTGGTAGCCGGGGTTGACATAGGTGACGTCGGCGATGCCGTCGCGCGCCATGTCGTAATGATCGAAGGCCTTGCCGAGCTGCTGGGCCGGAAACACCTTGCCCGTGATAGTGCCGCCGGAATCCCTGTTCACCGCGGCCACCCAGTCTTCCAGCGATTTCTGCAGCGGGTGCGATGCTGGCACCCAGTGCGAGACCTTCAAATCGAAGGTCTTGTCCTGCGCCAGCGCAGGGCTCACGCTTGCTGCCAGCAGCAAAGCCAGACAGGCTTTTCTCATCACGCGTCTCTCCCTCTTTTCAAGGCCGGGCTTCGTTGGCCCGGGCTCATTATTTAACATGTTATATAATTGATCGGCACGTTCAAGCCGGAACTGGCGCGACATCTACGTCAGCCATGTTGCATGGATTTGTCGCGGTCAGCGCGACCCGCTCTCTCCTTCTGCCCAACAATTATATGATATAATTATCGTCTGCGGATCGGCGCGACAAGCGCGTCCGCGCCGCACCCTGCAGAATCGGGAGGAGCAAGTATTGCGGACAAAAGTCGCAATCATCGGGGCCGGGCCGGCTGGATTGTTGCTTGGGCAACTGCTGCATCGATACGGCATCGACAATTACATCCTGGAGCGGCAGAGCCCGGACTACGTGCTCGGCCGCATCCGCGCCGGCCTCCTGGAAGAGGGAACCGTCGCGCTGCTGGACCAGGTCGGCGCCGGCACGCGGGCGCATGCGGAGGGCCTGATACATGAAGGCATCGAGCTCGCTTTTTCCGGCAGCCGGCACCGCATCGACATGAAGGCTGCGACCGGCAAGACGGTCATGATCTACGGCCAGACCGAGGTCACGCTCGACCTGATGAATGCGCGCAAGGCCGCAGGCCTCGTCTCGGTTTACGAGGCCAGGGACGTGCAGCCGCATGATTTCGACGGCAGTCACCCGCGCGTAACCTATGTGAAGGACGGCGTCACCCATACGCTCGATTGCGATTTCATCGCCGGCTGCGACGGCTTCCACGGCGTCAGCCGCGCCAGCGTGCCGGCCTCGGCGATCGAGGAGTTCGAGCGGCTCTATCCGTTCGGCTGGCTCGGTATCCTCTCCGAGACGCCGCCGGTCAGCCACGAGCTGATCTACTCCAACCACGCGAGAGGCTTTGCGCTCTGCACCATGCGCTCGACGAAGCGCAGCCGGTACTACGTGCAGTGCTCGCTCGACGACCATGTCGACCAGTGGCCGGACGATCGCTTCTGGGACGAATTGAAACGGCGGCTCGACCAGGAGGCAGCCGACAGCCTCGTCACGGGACCATCGATCGAGAAGAGCATCGCCCCGTTGCGCAGCTTCGTCGCCGAGCCGATGCGGTTCGGCAGGATGTTCCTGTGCGGCGACGCCGCCCACATCGTGCCGCCGACCGGCGCCAAGGGGCTGAATCTCGCCGCCAGCGATGCGCATTATCTGTCGAGCGCGCTGCGCGAATTCTACGACGAGAAGTCCAGCGCCGGCATCGATGCTTACTCCACCAAGGCGCTGGCCCGGGTCTGGAAAGCGGTGCGCTTCTCCTGGTGGATGACCTCGATGCTGCACAAATTCCCCGACACCGGCACCATCGGCGCCCGCATCCAGCTCGCCGAGCTCGACTACGTGACGCACTCGCAAGCCGCGATGACGTCGTTGTCGGAGAATTATGTGGGGCTGCCGTTTTAGAGCCGCACCGTCGGTGCCGTAGGGTGGGCAAAGGCGCAAAGCGCCGTGCCCACCACTCCGGTCTGAATCGTGGAGAGACGCGTCGCGTCTTTGCCCACCCTACGGCACCTCCGTTTTGACAAAGACTGTCATGCCCCGCGAAGGCGGGGCATCCAGTACTCCGAGACAGTGCGGCTAGAACCGAGCCGCTGCGGCGTACTGGATCGCCCGCCTTCGCGGGCGATGACAGTTGTGATGAAGCGGCGCCGCCTCCCGTTTCAAACACCCGCGCAAATGTCGTTTAAAACTTTGTAGGCGGTGAAACCGTCATCCACATCGCGTTCAATGGCGGCAGCCACACACACGCGAGACAGCCATGACCTCCTCCGACATCCCCGTCGGCTTCGAGCCGCTCTTTCGCAAGAGCCCTCTCACCGAGCCCTGGGAGCCACTCTATGCGAAGAAGACCGACAAGGCCGTCATCATCGGCCTGCGGCTGGCGAAGCCACATACCAACGGCCGTGGCCTGATCCATGGCGGCCTCATCACCGCGCTCGCGGACAATGCCATGGGCTATAGCTGCGCGCAGGCGACGGGCTGGACCACGTCGTTCGTGACGGTCTCGCTCTCGGTCGATTTCGCCAGCTCTGCGGAGATCGGCCAGTGGTGTTCGATCGAGAGCGACGTGATCAAGACCGGCAAGACGATCTGTTTCGCGCAAGCCCTGATCAAGGCCGACGACGCCGTGATCGCGCGCGCCAGCGGGACGTTCCGGGTGGTGCCGAAGAAGGGGTGATGTTGTCGTTCCGGGGCGGTGCGAAGCACCGAACCCGGAACCTCGAGATTCCGGGTTCTCGCTCTGCGAGCCCCGGAATGACGATAGTCATCCAAACCTCCACTCCGCAGTCTCCACCACGAGATCGATGAACGCGCGCACCTTGGCCGAGAGCAGGCGCGAGGTGGGGTAGACGATGTGGATCGGCAGCGCCGGCTGCTCGTATTTCGCCAACACGATTTTCAGGCGCCCGCGCTTCAGCCCCTCGGCGGCCTGATAGGCCAGCACCCGCGTCACGCCGCCGCCGGCTTCGGCGTATTGCAGGGCGGCGTCGGCGCTGTTGCTGGTGAAGCGCGGGGTCGGCGTCACCTCGATGTTGTGGCCGTCCTGCACGAAGTGCCAGCTTGCGGTCGGGCCGAACTGGATGGTCTGGTGCGCGGGCAGCGCCTCCGGCGTCTTCGGCTCACCATGGCGCTTCAGATAGCCGGGCGCGGCCACCACGATCCGCCGCATCTCGCCGACCTGGCGCGCCACCAGCGAGGAATCGGCGAGATGGCCGATCCGCACCGCAGCATCGACGGCGTCTTCGACGAGATTGACGAGATGGTCCGATAGCCTGAGCTCGGCGGCGACCTCGGGATAGCGCTTGAGATAGGCGGTCATGACCGGCCCGACATGCAGCCGACCGAAGCCGAGCGGTGCCGACACCACCAGCCGTCCGCTCGGCCGGTTGCGCTCCTCCCGCGCCGAGCCGTCGGCCTCCTCGACATCGGCGAGGATGCGCCGCGCGCGCTCGAGGTAGCGCGTGCCGACGTCGGTCAATCTCACCTGTCGCGTGGTCCGCTGCAATAGCCGCGCGCCGAGATGCTCCTCCAGCGCCGCGATCAGCCGCGTCACCGCCGAGGGCGACAGGCGCAGTTTCCGCGCCGCCGGCGCAAAGCCGCGCAGATCGGCGACGGTGACGAAGACGTGCATGGCGTCGAGGCGGTCCATGGATATTATTGCATAAATCGCAATGATGAAGTGTCAAGCCGGTCGATTGTTTTAGGCGCCGAAGGGGCCATCTTAGATCGCGAAAGACGCAAGAATGCGCCGGAATTTCAGGAGATGTTCCGATGACTGCAGTCCAAACCTATGCCAGCGACGTGGCCTTCTCGCCCGCGGTGAAGGCGATCCAGGCCCGCAAGGGCTCGCGCGATGCCTATGCGCGCAGCGAGCAGCGCGGCTGGCGCACCGAGGTCGACGAGAACCTCGAAGCCTTCCTGGCTGACGCCAACAGTTTTTACTTCGCCACCGCCTCGGCGGACGGCCAGCCCTACATCCAGCACCGCGGCGGGCCCAAGGGCTTTCTGAAGGTGCTGGACAAGCAGACGCTCGCCTTCGCCGACTACGCCGGCAACCAGCAGTTCATCACCCAGGGCAATCTCTCGGAGAACCCCAAGGCCTATATCTTCGTGATGGACTACGCCCATCGCCGCCGGGTCAAGATCTGGGGCGAGGCCCGCGTCGTCGAGGACGACGGGGCGCTGACCACGTCGCTGATGCCGAAGGGCTACCGCGCGCGGCCGGAGCAGGTGATCCTGTTCAAGATCGCGGCGTGGGACACCAACTGCCCGCAGCACATCCCGCAGAAGTTCGACGCCCCGGATGTCGCGGCAGCGCTGGCGGCGAGGGATCAGCGGATCGCGGAGCTGGAAGCGGAGGTGGCAGCGTTGAGGGGGGAGAAGGTGGCTGGCTGACTTTGAAGTCGCGAGCCTGGTGCACCCTCTCTATCGTGGGAGAGGGTGGCGTGCCGCAAGGCGGCGAGACGGGTGCGCGTCGGCAGGGCGATCAATGTCATCAGCGCTTCGCGGTCATGGCAGAAGGCCTCAACCACTCGCTCTCCTGAATTCGACCAGGCTGAACGGGCCAATGCCGGTGGTCCCCGTGAAAGTGAAGCCTGCCGGGATGACCAGCCTGCGATACTCATCTTCGGTGCGCTCGCGGCCCCCGGGGCCGCGCAGCATGTTGAGGTCGCTCAAGACGCAGGAACGGTCCTCGGGATTCATCGTGGCAAGCTCCGGCATGATTCTCTCGATGACGATCAGCGTCCCGCCGGGCGGCAGCGCGTCCCGGCAGTTGCGCAGAATGACGGCACAGCGGTCGTCATTCCAGTTGTGAATGATGCTCTTCATCAGGATGGTGTCGGCGCCGCCCGGGACCTTCTCGAAGAAGGTGCCGGCGACGAACCGGCAGCGGCCGGCGATGCCGAGCCGATCGAAATGCGCGCGCGCATCCGCCTCGCAGCGCGCGAGATCGAAGGCGACGCCCTTAAGATGAGGGATGCGTTGGAGCACGCCGCCGATCAATTCTCCGGTGCCGCCGCCGACATCCATTACGACGCGCGAGGCCGCGAAATCATGGGCTGCAACGAGCTTTGGAACGATGGTCCGCGTGAGGTTGACCATCGCAGCGTTGAACCGGCGCGTCCATTCCGTCGCCAGGCCTGTCACGGCATACCGGTCGTCACCGTCACCGCGCAGCTGCGTTGCGGTTCTTCCGGTGCGAATCGATTCGACAAGTCCGCCCCAGGATTGCGCGAGCATCTCGCCCTCGAAGAGAACCCAGTCCTTGAAGGATGGCTCTGCCGCCGCGTGAAGTTGACGGCCGAGATCGGTCATGGCGAACCGGTCCCCACCAAGCTGCTTGCAGAGACCAAGCGTTGCCAGGCCAACGAGCAGTCTGCGCAGCGCACTTTCGTCGGCGGACACGAGTCGGGCGAGTTCGGCCACCGGTTTCTCGTCATCACCGATAGCCTCGGCGAGATCGAGCTTCGCGGCCGCATAGATCACTGCGGTAATGCGATGCGATTGCACGAGATCATGCACGGATGCTGGCCAGCTCATGTGTTTCCCTCTTCTCTGTGCCGAATTCAATCGGTGGGAACGAACCCCGTTTCCTGCACGATCGCCTTCCACCGGTCAGATTCGGATGCGATCAATTGGGCGAAATCTCCCATGGCAATCGCGTGGGGATCGACGGCCAGCTTTTCCATGCCGGCCCTGACCTCGTTGGTGGACAGCGCCGCCTGGATCGCGGCATTGAGCTTGGCGACGATCGAGGGCGGCGTCTTCGCTGGAACGAAGAAGCCCAGCCATGTGAGATCCTCGAGCGCCGGGTATCCGGCTTCCCTCACCGTCGGCACTGCCGGAACAAACTGGCTGCGGCGCGGCCCGGTCGTCGCCAGCGCACGGAGATCGCCGGATTGAACCAGCCCAAGCGAGCTGCCGATCGGCATCAGGGCGGCCGCGATCACGCCCTTGGCCAAATCGTGAATCGCTTCAACACCGTGATAGGGCACGTGAAGAAATTCGAAGCCGGCGCTGCGGCCCAGCATCATGCCGAGAAAATGCAGCGTGGTTCCGACGCCCGGCGTGCCATAGGTGGCGAGCTGCGGATTGGCCCGACACCAGACGATAAAGTCGGCAACCGTCCTGACCTCAGCGGGCACCTTCGGCCCCACGGTCAGAAAGGCAGGGGCCGAGGCTACCGTCGACACCGGCGTGAAATCGCGCGGCTGGTATCTCAGCGTCTTGTAGATGTGCGGTAACAACATCATGAAGCCGAGCGGCGCGAACAACATGACTGATCCGTCGGCGTCGGCGCTCTTCACCGCCTCTACCGCGATGCGGCCTGCTGCGCCGGGCCGGCTCTCGACCACGATGGTCGACGCATAGTCGCCCATCTTCTCAGCCAGGAGCCGGGCCAGCGCGTCGAGTAGCCCCGGCGTGGTGGTTGTCAGGATATGCACGGTTCTTGCGAGCGGCTGCGCGAGCGCCCGCGGCGCGCCATATGCGGCGGAGATTGCGATACCGGCCGACGCGGTCAATATGTCGCGGCGCGTGATCATCACCTGTCTCCTTGAGCGGATCCGCACTTCCGCGCGGTTCTACCTTCGGTTTTATCATGGCGGGGACGGACAGGCTTGGTCGCCGGCTTACTTTTTCCTTAGCGGCAGCTTATCCTCGGGTCGGCGGATTTCAACGATCGACCGCGCGTGCGGGGAAGTGACTTGCGCTATTTCTTCGACGATTATTCACTCGATACCGAACGACGCGAGCTATGCCGCGGGGCGGGGGTCGTTTCCATCGCGCCGCAGGTGTTCGACCTGATCGCCTATCTGATCTGCAATCGTGAGCGCGTCGTCACCAAGGACAATCTCGTTGACGTCATCTGGCAGGGCCGGGCCGTCTCGGACGTCGCCCTGACCACGTGCCTCAACGCGGCGCGGAAGGCGATCGGCGATTCCGGAGACGAGCAGCGCCTCATCAAGACGTTCCCGCGCAAGGGTGTTCGTTTCATCGCGGCGGTGCGCGAAGCGCCGATGACGGTCACCGTCACCGGCTCGTCCGGCCCCGCTTCAGGCAAGCCGTCGCTTGTCGTTCTGCCCTTTGCCAATCTGAGCCCCGACCCCGCGCAGGACTATTTCGTCGACGGCGTGACTGAGAGCCTGACCACCGATCTGTCGCGGCTGGCGGGTGTCTTCGTGATCGGCCGCAACACCGCCTTCGCTTACAGGGGACGGCATGTCGATCTGAAGCAGATCGGGCGCGAACTCGGCGTTCGTTACGTGCTCGAGGGCTCGGTGCAGCGGGTCGGAACGAGGATGCGCATCAACGCCCAGCTCATCGATGCCGAAACCGGCAACCATTTATGGGCAGAACGTTTCGACAAGCAGGTTGCCGACCTCTTCGACATGCAGGACGAGATTGGCGCCCGTCTCGCCAATCAACTCGGAACGGAGCTCGTCACGGCGGAGGCACGGCGCGCCGCGCGGGCGCCGCATCCGGATTCGATGGACCTATATTTCCAGGGCATGGGTTATCTCAATCGCGGAACGGACCCGGCAAGCCTGTCGCAGGCACGGCCGTTCTTCGAGCAGGCCCTCCGCCTGGATGCTGCAAACATCGAGGCCATGGTGGGCATGGCCGATGTCGATACCATGCGAGCGACGTCCATGCTGATAGACCGCAGAGCGCCTCTGCGGCTGGTCGAGGCATCCCTGGCCGGAATCATTGCCCGCACGCCCAGTCATGCGAGGGCCCATTGCCTGATGGGTGTCGTCCAGATATTCACAAAGCGGGCCGTCGAGGGCATTGCCGAATGTGAGCGAGCGCTGGCGCTGGATCGGAACCTCGCCACCGCCCATGCCTGGATCGGACTTGGCAAGTGCAACCTCGGCCGCGCCGAGGAGACTGAAGCCCACATTGCGGAAGCGTTCCGGCTCTCTCCGCGTGACCAAAAGGCCTCTTCCTGGTTGAATACGGCAGGCGTCGCGCAATCATATCTCGGTGCCGACGAAGCCGCCGTTCAGTGGTTCAGGCGATCGATCGAGACCAATCGGAATATCGCGCCGTTCGTCCATTTCTTTCTCGCTGCGGCGCTGGCCCATCTCGGGCGTATCGAGGCTGCACGGACATCCGTGCGGGCGGGGCTCGCCCTCCACCCGAATTTCAGCGTAGCTCAATTCCACCAGAGTTCGCCGACGGATCATCCAACGTGCCTGGTGCAGCGGGAGCGGATCGCCGACGGCTTGCGCAAGGCAGGACTTCCTCGCGAATAAAGGACGAGCCTCGCTTACCCTTCCCTGGAGGGGAGGGTACGAGAAAATCAGATCGCGCTCGCGCCTTCGTGCTGGAAGCCGAGATAGCTCGCTGCGACGCGCTCGTTCGCGGCGATGTCGCTGGCCTTGCCGCTGAGCACGAACTCGCCGAGCTCCATCACATAGGCCTGGTCCGCGATCTTCAGTGCGGCCTGTGCGTTCTGCTCGACCAGCAGCACGGAGACGCCGGCAGCGCGGAGCTCGGTGACGATGCGGAAGATGTCGGCGACGATGATCGGGGCGAGGCCGAGGCTCGGCTCGTCCAGCATCAGCAGCTTCGGCTCGCCCATCAGCGCGCGGCCCATCGCGAGCATCTGCTGCTCGCCGCCGGACAGCGTGCCGGCGAGCTGCTTGCGGCGCTCCTTCAGCCGCGGAAACAGCGTATAGACCCGCTCGATCGAGGACTTCGCCCGGCTCCGCTCGATGCGGAAGGCGCCGAGCTCGAGATTGTCCTCGACATTCATGGTCACGAACAATTCGCGGTGTTCTGGCACGAGGCCGAGCCCCATCGCGACGCGGTCCTCGATGTCGAGCCGGGCGAGATCCTGCCCGGCAAAGGCGACGCGGCCCTTCAGCGGCAGGATGCCCATGATGGCCGACAACAGCGTGGTCTTGCCGGCGCCGTTGGCGCCGACGATGGTGACGATCTGGTTGGCGCCGACCTCGAGCGAGACCGAGCGCACGGCCTCGACCTTGCCGTAGGCGACATGGGCGTCGGTGACGGACAACAGCGCGCTCATGCCGCCACTCCGAGATAGGCCTTGATCACTTCGGGATTGGTCTTGATCGTGGCAGGCGTGCCTTCCGCGATCTTGGTGCCGAAATCGAGCACCACGATGCGGTCGGCGAGGTTCATCACGAAGCCCATGTCGTGCTCGACCAAGAGGACGCTCATTCCGCCGTCGCGCAGCTCGCGGAGCAGCGTTGCGAGGCGCTGCTTCTCCATGTGGCGCAGGCCCGCGGCTGGCTCGTCGAGCAGCAGCAGCATCGGATCGACGCACAGCGCGCGGGCGATCTCGACGATGCGCTGCTGGCCGAGCGAGAGCGAGCCTGCGAGCTGGTGCATCTGCTCGGCGAGGCCGACGCGCTCGATCTGCCGTGCGGCTTCCGCCAGCAGCTTCGCCTCGTCGGCGCGGTCGAGCCGCAGCATCGAGGCGATCGGGCCGGAATGGCCGCGCAGATGCGCGCCGATCGCGACATTCTCCAGCACGGTCATGTCGGGGACCAGCTTGACGTGCTGGAAGGTCCTGCTGATGCCGAGCTTGACGATCTCCTGCGGCGGCGCCTTGTCGACCTTCTTGCCGAGCACCGAGATCGAGCCTGATGTGGCCGACAGCACGCCGGTGATCAGGTTGAAGGTGGTGCTCTTGCCGGCGCCGTTCGGCCCGATCAGCGCGACGATCTCCTTGGCCTGAACTTCGAAGGAGACGTTGTTGACCGCGACCACGCCGCCGAACTGTTTTCGCGCCTTTTCGACCTGGAGCAGGACGCCGGCCTCGGCGGGCGCGCGGCTGCGCTGCTCCAGCTTCAGCGAGGTGTCCGGCTTCCTGCCACTCGTGCGCTCGGGCAGGAACGACATCAGCCAGGGCCAGAGGCCGCCGGGGGCAAGCTGCAGCAGCGCCACCAGCATGATGCCGAACACGATGGTCTCGACCTGGCCGGAGCCGGGCAGGATCAGCGGCAGATAGCTTTGCAGCACCTCTTTCAGCACCACGACGATCGCCGCGCCCAGCACGCCGCCCCAGACGTAACCGGCGCCACCGACCACCGCGATGAAGAGATATTCGATGCCGGCCTGCGCGCCGAACGGAGTCGGGTTCACCGCGCGCTGGAGATGCGCGTAGAGCCACCCCGAAAGGCCGGCGAGCACCGCGGCATGGATGAACACCAAGAGCTTGGCCCGCGGCGTGTGCACGCCGAACGCCTCGGCGGCGACATGGCCACGCCGCAGCGCGCGGATGGCGCGGCCGGTGCGGGAGTCCAGGAGGTTCATCGTCAGCAGTGCCGAGAGGATCACGGCAACCCAGATCGCGTAATAGATCGAGCCGGGCGAGAGCATCTTGAACGTGCCGATCGACAGCGGCGGGATCGCCGAGATGCCGTCGTTGCGGCCCAGAAACTCCAGCTTGCTGAAGAGGTAGAACAGCCCCAGCCCCCAGGCGAGCGTGCCGAGCGGCAGATAGTGGCCGGAGAGGCGGACGGTGATCAGCCCGAGCAGCACCGCCAGCGATCCGCTGACCACCAGCGACAGCGGCAGCGTCAGCCAGGGCGACAGGCCGTAGGCCGTCGACAGCACGGCGGTCGTGTAGGCGCCGAAGCCGACGAAGGCCGCCTGCCCGAACGAGGTGAGGCCGCCGACGCCGGTCAGCAGCACGAGGCCCATCGCGACCAGGGCCGCGAGGCCGATATTGTCGAGCAGCACGATCCAGAACGGCGGCATGCCCGGAACGAACGGGATCGCCGCCATGACGAGCGCGAAGACGAGGATGGGAAGCCGGCTCTGCATGCGCGTCAGTCCTTCTCTTCCTCGACCGCGGGCGCGGCGAGCGAGCGCAGCAGCAGCACGGGGATCAGCAGCATGAAGACGATCACTTCCTTGTAGTTGGAGGCATAGAAGGACGAGAACGCCTCGACGATGCCGACGACCAGCGCCGCGACGGCGGTGAGGGGGTAGCTGACGAGCCCGCCGATGATCGCGGCAACAAAACCCTTCAGCCCGATCAGGAAGCCCGAGTCGTAGTAGAGCGTCGTGATCGGCACGATCATGATGCCCGACAGTGCGCCGATGACCGAGGCCAGCAGGAAGGCGATCTGCCCGGACAGCGTGGTGCGGATGCCGGCCAGCCGCGCGCCCAGCCGGTTCACGGCGGTCGCGCGCAGCGCCTTGCCGTACAGCGTCAGGCCGAAGAACAGCCAGAGCCCGACGATGAAGGCGATGGTGATGGCGTAGACGGTGATGCTCTGGCCGGTGAAGCGCAGCGCACCGGCGGTGAAGGCGCCGGACAGCACGGCAGGTCCGCGCTGGCCCTCGGCGCCGAAGAACAACAGGCCGAGGCCCTGCAGCGCGAGGTGCACGCCGACGGAGGCGATCAGCAGCACCAGCACGGAGGTGTGCGCCAGCGGCTGGAAGGCGATCCGGTAGAGATACAGGCCGATCATCGCCACGATCACCAGCGACAGCGCGATGCAGACCGCCACCGGCGGCTTCTGCGCGGCGAAGTAAATCGTCAGCGCCAGCACGATGGAAGGCAGCACGATGTTGGTGATGAAGCTGCGGACGACCAGCCGCCCATGCAGCGCCTTGCGGGCAACGAACAGGTCGAAGGCGAAGGCGCCGATGCCGAGCGCGAGCGCGAGCTTGGCCGTCCCCGGCATCTGGCCGGCGGCCAGCGAGGCGTAGGTCAGCGCGCCATAGGTGACGAATTCGCCCTGGGGAATGAGGATGACGCGGGTGACGGCGAACACCAGCACCAGTGCCAGGCCGAGCAGCGCGTAAATTGCGCCATTGGTGATGCCGTCCTGCACCAGGAACAGCATGATAGTGGTGTTCAAGACCGGACGCTCCCCCTCAAGATCGAGGACCGGCCCCCGCAATTGCGGTGGATGGTCCCCACACAGCCATTGAAATACGCTGACGATATTTGATATGGTCCATAACAATTATCAAATATAACTTCAAGGGTGGGGACGACCCGTCCTGAATTTAGCGGGATTACGAGCACGAGGCGATGACCGTTTCCAAAACCGCTGAAAAGTCTTCCGAAAAGCCCGCCGACGCGGCCAAGGGCCGTAAGGATACGGGCGAGCCGCAGGCGGAAGCCCTCCAGCTCGGCGAGCTTTCCGAGCAGCTCGGCTATGTCCTGAAGCGGGCACAGCTCAAGGTGTTCGAGAACTTTTTGCGCTGCATGGCCTCGCTGCAGCTGACGCCGGCGCAGTTCTCGGTGCTGCTGCTGGTCGAGAAGAACCCGGGCCGTAACCAGACCGAGATCGCCTCCACGCTGGGCATCCTCAGGCCGAACTTCGTGGCCATGCTCGACAATCTCGAGAGCCGCGACCTTTGCGCGCGGATCCGCTCCACCAACGACCGCCGTTCGCACATCCTGGTGCTGACCGACAAGGGCAAGGCGGTGCTGGCGCGGGCGAAAAAGCTCGTCGCCACCAAGCACGAAGCGCGGCTGAACGATCTGCTCGGCCAGGCCAACCGCGAAGCCCTGCTCGGGATGCTCGCGAAGATCGCGAACGAGTTTTGACTCTTACCCTCCCCTGGAGGGGGAGGGTCGACCGCGCGCAGCGCGGGCGGGGTGGGGTGATCTCTCCACTCGGGCAGTGTTGGACGTGGAGAGACCGTCACCCCACCCCGTCTCGCATCGCGCCTCGCTCGATTGCGAGCCGACCCTCCCCCTCCAGGGGAGGGTAAGAAGGCTCAATCCACCAGGATCACCCTGATATCGTTGACGTTGGTCAGCGTCGGGCCGGGCTGCAGCAGATCCCCCGTCGCCTCGAAGAACGTCGTCGCGTCGTTGTTGTCGAGATAGGCCTGCGGCCGCAGCCCTTGCGCCTTCATTTTCGCGAAGGTCGCAGCGTCGATCAGCGCGCCGGCGGGGTCGGTCGGGTGGCCGGCGCCGCCGTCGGCGCCGTCGGTGTCGCCGGCGAGCGCTGAAATGTTCGGCGTGTCCTTCAACAGCTCGGCCAGCGCCAGCGCGTATTCCTGGTTGGGACCACCGCGGCCATTGCCGCGCACGGTCACCGTGAGCTCGCCGCCGGAGAGGATTGCGACGCGCTTGCCTTGCGCGCGCGCTTGCAGCGCCAGCTTCACATGATCGGCGGCGACCTCGCGCGCCTCGCCCTCGAGATCGGCGCCGAGATCGATGGTCTCGTAGCCGGCCTCGCGCGCGAGCTTCACCGCGGCGTCCAGCGATTGCTTGGGCCGCGCGATCAATTCGAACGACGCGCGCGCGAAGGCGGCATCGCCGGGCTTGCAGCTTTCGTTATTGGGATCGTCGAGCGCGCGGCGCACGGCATCGTCGATGTCGAGCCTGTACTTCGCCACGGTCGCGCGCGCGTCCGCCAGCGTGGTCGGATCGGGCACGGTGGGGCCGGAGGCGATGGCGGAGGGATCGTCATGCGGCACGTCGGAGATCGCGAGCGTGACGATCTCGGCGGCGTTTCTGCCGGCGCGCGCGAGCCGCCCGCCCTTGATGCGCGAGAGGTGTTTCCTGACGACGTTCATCTCGCCGATCGGCGCGCCCGAGCGCAGCAGCGCCTTGTTGACCGCCTGCTTCTGCGCGAAGCTGATGCCGTCCACCGGCGCGATCCAGTTCGCGGAGCCGCCGCCGGTGAGCAGCACCAGCAGCAGGTCGTCGGGGCCAGCCTCGCCTGCGAGCGTGAGCGTGTCGGCCGCGCCCTTCAGGCCAGCCTCGTCGGGCACGGGATGACCGGCCTCGACCACGCGGATGCGGCGCGTCGGCAGGCCATAGCCGTGGCGCGTGGTGGCGATGCCGACCAGCCGCTCCGGCGCGAGTTTTAACGTATCGAGATAGTACCGCTCAGCGGCCGCCGCCATCGCGCCGGCCCCCTTGCCGGCGGCAAGGCAGATCACGCGTCCCTTGGCTCCCCTGGGCGCGGGGCGCAAGTGCGGCGCCAGAATCGTATTCGGATGGGCGGCGGCAACGGCGGCGTCGTAGAGCGCGCGGAGCAGGGGACGTCGGTCGGTCATGACGATGGCCTCAAGCAGACTCTTGGCGGCGGCGGAGCCGCCGGTCACATGCCTAGCGCATCGGGCGCGAAAGCGTAAGCAGGCTTTACCATCATTCGATTGTGCAATCGCGTGATCATAATCGGCGCGCAAGCAAAAGCCCCCTGCGGTCGTCTCGCAGGGGGGCTGATACGTCGTTGTTTATGTCGGCCTAACCGCTGACATCGCCGTTGATGACGTCCCCGAACCGCTCCCAGCTCTCACCCTTGAAGCGCATCAGCTGAAGTTGCGAGATCGGAGCGAAGTCGCTCGCACTGGTATTGACCTTGACTCCCGGCAACAGGCCGATGAGCTCGACCTCCTTCAGATTGGCCGCCTGTTTCATGACGTTCTGGCGCGTCAGGTCGTCACCGCAAGCCTTCAAGACGCGCACAAGCCCTTGCGATACGATGTAGGCGTACATCACGTTGAAGTCGGCGCGATTGGCCTCCGGATAGTATTTGTCGAGGAACCCGTTCCAGGCCTTGACCGCCGCATCGTCTTTCCATTGCGGATCAGTCGGGTCCTTGAGGTAGATGGACGAGATGATGTCTTGCGCGTTCTCGAAGCCGGCAGGCTTGATCACGCTTCCGATCTGGGCCGAGACGTTGTTGAGGAAGTGCAGCGGCTTCCAGCCGATCTCGGCATTCTTCTTGATCGCCTGCGCCGCGAATTTCGGCGTGCTGATGTTGAAGAACACGTCGGCGCCGGTCGCCTTGAGCTTGACGATGTGGGAGTCGATGGTCGGCTCCGAGACCTCATAGCTTTCCTCGACGAGGATCATCGAGGCGGCCTTGCTGCCGAGCCCGTCCTTGAAGCCTTTCAGATAGTCTTTGCCGTAATCGTCGTTCTGATAGAGCACGGCGATCTTGGCGTTGGGATGGTTCTTCAGGATGTATTTCGCGTAGATGATGGATTCGCTCTGGTAGTTGGGCTGCCAGCCCATGGTCCAGGGAAACTCCTTCGGATCATTCCACTTGGTGGCGCCGGTGGCGACGAACAGTTGCGGCACCTTCTTCGAATTCATGTACTTGTGGATCGCCGAATTCGGCGGCGTGCCGAGCGAGTTGAAGATCAGCAGCACCTCGTCGCTCTCGACCAGCTTGCGCGCCTGCTCCACCGTCTTCGGCGGCGAGTAGCCGTCGTCATAGGAGATGAAGTTGATCTTGCGGCCGTTGATGCCGCCTTCCGCATTGATCATGCGGAAATAGGCTTCCTCCGTCTTGCCGATCACGCCGTAGGCGGAAGCCGGTCCGCTGTAGGGCATGATGTTGCCGATCTTGATCTCGGTGTCGGTCGCGCCGGTATCGTACTTCTTCTGGGCCGATGCAGTGGAGGTCGAGGCCGCAATGAGCGCAAGCGCCAATGACGCGGCTGCAAGTTTGCCGGTGACAGCAGGCATTCCAATCTCCCTGATTTTCTTGATGAGTGTGCGTCATTTTCTTTTTGGGCTTCTTGGCGACGCGGCGGCGATTGAATACGATTTGCGTTGCGGCATCAAGGAAAAGCCCCTGCGAGGAGGTCGCAGGGGCTGCTTCTTTAGTAGCCACGGTCGGCCATGCCGGCCTTTCAGCCGCTGACGTCGCCACTGAGGACGTCACCGAACAGCTCCCAGCTTTCGCCCTTGAAGCGCATGAGCTGCACCTGGGACAGTGGAGCAAAGTCGGTGGGGCTGGTATTGGCCTTGATGCCCGGCAGCAGGCCGGCGGGTTCGAAGTTCTTGATGCTGGCTGCCTGCTTCATGACATTGGCGCGCGTCAGATCGTCGCCACATGCCTTCAAGACGTGCTCGAGGCCCTGGGCCACGATGTAGCCGTACATCACCGCCGAATCCGTTCGGTTGGCTTCGGGATAGTACTTGTCGAGGAACGCATTCCAGGCCTTCATCGCCGGATCGTCCTTCCATTGCGGATCGGTCGGATCCTTGTAGTAGTTCGAGGAGATGATGCCTTGCGAGGCCTCGAAGCCAGCCGGCTTCATGACGCTGCCGATGGAGACCGAGACGTTGTTGAGGAAGTGCATTGGCTTCCAGCCGATCTCGTGCATCTTCTTGATCGACTGAGCAGCAAATTTCGGCGTGGTGACGTTGAAGAATACGTCGGCATCCGTCGACTTCAGCTTGACGATGCTGGAGTCGATGGTTGGTTGCGCCACCTCGTAGCTTTCCTCGACGACGATCATCGACTCTGCCTTGGCGCCCAGGCCGTCCTTCAGGCCTTTGACATAATCTTTGCCGTAGTCGTCATTCTGATAGAGGATGGCTATCTTGGCGTTCGGCTTCTCCTTCAGAATGTACTTTGCGTAGATGCGGGCTTCGGTCTGGTAGTTCGGCTGCCAGCCCATAGTCCACGGGAAATTCTTGGGATCATCCCATTTGGTGGCGCCGGTGGCGACGAACAGTTGCGGCACCTTCTTCGAGTTCATGTATTTCTGGATCGCCGTGTTGGGCGGCGTGCCGAGCGATTGGAAGATCAGCAGCACCTCGTCGCTCTCGACCAGCTTGCGCGCCTGCTCCACCGTCTTCGGCGGGGAATAGGCGTCGTCATAGCTGATGAAGTTGATCTTGCGGCCGTTGATGCCGCCCTCGGCGTTGATCTTGCGGAAATAGGCCTCCTCGGTCTTGCCGATCACGCCGTAGGCGGAGGCTGGTCCGCTGTAGGGCATGATGTTGCCGATCTTGATTTCGGTGTCGGATGCGCCGGTGTCGAATTTCTTCTGCGCCATGGCTGCTGTGGAGAGCGTGGCAGCCAGCGCGAGGGTGGCCGTGAAGGTCCCCAATCGCACATGCATTGCAGGCATCTTGATCTCCCTGAATCCGGTTGAATGTGTCGTTTGTTGTTGATTGGGAGCGCCCGTTTCCCGTAGCTCCGGGCATATTGAATACCCATCTCGCTTCGCCAGCAAGAAAAACGCCCCCTGCGTGACTGTCGCAGGGGGCGCGATTTGATCGAAGCGAGGGGGAATATTCCGGCAAATGAGATGCTGCGCGGCGTTAACAAATTGAATTTGAGTTGCGTTGACGTGCGGTCAATTATTTTTGGTTGTGCGACTTGCGAGGCTCTCTAATGACCGAGCTCGCTGGAAATGACGTCGCCGAACAGCTCCCATTTCCTGCCCTTGAAGCGCATCATCTGGAGCTGCTCGATCGGGGCGAAATTGTCGGGTGCGGTGTTGATCTTGATGCCGGGCAGCAGCGTGTCGGGCGCGAAATCCGTGATGCTGGCGGCCTGTTTCATGACGTTCTCGCGGGTGAGATCGTCGCCGCACATCTGCAGCACCTTCACCATGGTCTGGGCTGCGGCATAGCCGAACACCACGCCGGCATCGAGCTTGTTGGCCTTGGGCTCGTACTGCACGAGGAAATTGTAGAACTTCTTCATGCCGTCGTCGGCATTCCATTGCGGGTCCGAGCCGTCCTTGGCGTAGGTGGCCGACAGGATGCCTTGCGAGACCTCGATGCCCGCTGGCTCCAGCACGCCGCCGACCGAGGCCGACACGTTGGAGATGATGTGCATCGGATGCCAGTTGATCTCCGCCGCCTTCTTGATCGCCTGCGCCGCAAACTTCGGGGTGGTGATGCTGATGAAGACGTCGGCGCCCGAGGCCTTCAGTTTCACGACGTGCTCGTCGATCGCGGGCTCCGAGGTGTCGTAGCTGTCTTCCATCACGATCATCGAGGCCTTGGGCCCGAGGCCCTCCTTCAGTCCCTTCAGATAGTCCTTGCCGAAATCGTCGTTCTGATAGAGCACGCCGATCTTGGCGTCCGGCTTCTCCTTCATGATGTATTTGGCGTAGATCCGCGCCTCGCTCGCGTAGCTCGGCTGCCAGCCCATGGTCCAGGGATATTGCTTCGGGTCGTTCCACTTCGAGGCGCCGCTCGCCACGAACAATTGCGGCACCTTCTTCTCGTTCATGTATTTGCGGATCGCGCCATTGGTGGAGGTGCCGAGCGAGCCGAAGATCAGGAGCACCCCGTCGCTCTCGACCAGCTTGCGCGCCTGCTCCACCGTCTTCGGCGGCGAATAGCCGTCGTCGTAGGAGATGAACTTGATCTTGCGGCCGTTGATGCCGCCCTCGGCATTGATCTTGTTGAAATAGGCTTCCTCGGTCCTGCCGATCGCGGCATAGGCGGAGGCCGGCCCGCTATAGGGCATGATGTTGCCTATTCTGATCTCGGTATCGGAAGCGCCGCTGTCGTATTTCTTTTGCGCCAGCACCGGGCCTGTCATCGCGGTGCACAATGCGAGGGCGGCCGAGGCGGCCACAACCTGAAAACGAACGGCAGTCATTGTTCTCCTACCCCGGGACTGGATCGGCTGCATTGAACAAGATTGACGCCCGGCGTCAACAAAAAGCCCCCGCGATCGCTCGCGGGGGCCTGTTGATGCCAGGACTATGACGTCAGCGTGTCACTCGGAGGCGACGTCGCCGCTGATGATGTCGCCGAACAGTTCCCACCTCTCGCCCTTGAAGCGCTGCATCTGGAGCTGTGCGATCGGGGCGAAGTCGGTGGCGCTGGTGTTGAGCTTGACGCCGGGCAGCATGGTGTCCGGTGCAAAGTCCTTCAGGCCCGCGGCCTGCTTCATGAGGTTGGCGCGGGTGAGATCGTCACCGCACATTTCCAGCACCTTGGCCAGCGTCGAGGCCGCGCCATAGCCGTAGACCATGCTGGTGTCGGACTTGTCCGCGCCCGGCATGTACTTGTCGACGAACTCGTTCCACTTCTTCATGCCGGGGTCGTTGGCCCATTGCGGATCGGTGGAGTCCTTGGCATAGGCCGCCGACAGCACGCCCTGCGCGTTCTCGAAGCCGGCAGGCTTCATCACGCTGCCGACCGAGATCGACACGTTGGTGAGGATCTGGAGCGGCTTCCAGGTGAGCTCGGCGGTCTTCTTGATGGTCTGGGCCGCGAATTTCGGCGTCGCGTAGATCAGCAGCACGTCGGGATTGGCGGCCTTGATCTTGACGATGTGGCCGTCGATCGACGGCTCCGACACCTCATAGCTCTCTTCCATGATGATCATGGAGGCGGCCTTGGCGCCGAGGCCGTCCTTGGTGCCCTTGAGGTAGTCTTTGCCGAAATCGTCGTTCTGGTAGAGGATCGCAACTTTCGCGTCCGGCTTCTCCTTCATCAGCCATTTCGCGTAGATCTGCGCTTCGCTCTGGTAGGAGGGCTGCCAGCCCATGGTCCAGGGGAAGTTCTTCGGGTCGTTCCACTTGGTGGCGCCGGTGGCGACGAACAGCTGCGGGATCTTCTTGGCGTTCAGGTATTTCTGGATCGCCGTGTTCGAGGGCGTGCCGAGCGGGTTGAACACGGTGAGCACCTCGTCGCTCTCGACCAGCTTGCGGACCTGCTCGACCGCCTTCGGCGGCGAATAGCCGTCGTCATAGGTGACGAAGTTGACCTTGCGGCCGTTGATGCCGCCCTTGTCGTTGATCATCTTGAAATAGGCTTCTTCGGTCTTGCCGATGATGCCATAGGCCGACGCCGGACCGCTGTACGGCATGATGTTGCCGATCTTGATCTCGGTATCGGAAGCGCCGGTATCATATTTCTTTTGGGCAAATGCCGCGCCGGAGTTGAAAGTGATGGCCGCCGTTGCCGTGACCAGCGCGGCGGCTCGCAGTGTTCTTCCAAAAGACAATTCGGGTCTCCTTTGTACGATGAATGGATTTCAGTTCTTTCTGAGCTTGCCGGCGAGTTGGTGGCCCAGGATCGCGACCTGCCTTGCGCCATGCGGCACGAGATAGATGACGAGGAACAGCAGCACGCCGAACACCGCACCGGAGAGGCCCTTGGAGATGCCTTCCGCGATGTTCGGCACGAAGATGATGAAGGCCGCGCCGACGATCGAGCCGGGCAGCCAGCCGACGCCGCCGACCACCATGCCGAGGAACAGCGAGATCGCGAGCGTGATGGTGTAGCTGTCGGGCGCGACGAACTGCACCGCGATGGCGCCGAGCGAGCCGGCGATGCCGGTGATGGCGGCAGAGACGCCGAAGGCCAGCGTCTTGTACAGCGCGACGTTGACGCCCATGGCGGATGCCGCGATTTCGTTGTCGCGGATCGCCATGAAGGCGCGGCCCGAACGGGAGCGCAACAGGTTCACCGCGAAGATGTAGATCGCGATCGTGACGACGAGCGTGAAGTAGTACAGCCACATGTCCTGCGACATCGACAGGCCGAACGGCGCGTCCGGCTTGGTGACGACGAGGCCCTGCACGCCGCCGGTCCAGTGCTCGAGGAAGTTCAGCTTGAGCAGCTGCGGCATGGCGGTCGCGAGCGCGAAGGTCGCGAGCGCCAGATAGACGCCCGAGAGCCGCAGCGCCGGCTGCCCGAACAGGAAGCCGAAGCCGAAGCAGATCACGCCGGCAACCGGCAGGGTCAGCGCGTAGTTGACGTTGAAGTGCTCCATCAGCACCGCGGTCGTGTAGGCGCCGACCGCGTAGAACGCGCTCTGGCCGAGCGAGAACTGGCCCGAGCCGCCGGTCAGGATGTTCAGCGCCAGCACCGCGAGCCCGTAGATCAGGAGCATCGTCATCTGGAAGATGATGAAGTTCTTGACGAAGACGGGTGCGATGAGCAGCGCAGCCAGGACCACCAGCGAGGTGCCGGTGCCCAGCGTCATGGCCCGCTTCGGAACCGCCTCGACCGCCTCGTGGCCTTCTGCGACGACTTCTTCTGCAGCGCTCATGATCAAACTCGCTTGACGATGTGCCGGCCGAACAGGCCAGCGGGTTTGACGACCAGGACGGAGATGATCAGCGCGAGCGCGATCGGGAGTTTCAGCTCGTTGCCGACGCCGGGGATGTAGGTGCCGGCGAGGTTCTCGAAGATGCCGACCAGGAAGCCGCCGACCACGGCGCCAAACGGGCTGCTCAGTCCGCCGAGCACCGCGGCGGCAAAGCCGTAGATCAGCACGCCGCCCATCATGTTGGGCTCGAGGAACACGACCGGCGCGATCAGCATGCCGGCGATCGAGCCGATTGCGGTCGCCATGCCCCAGCCGAGCGCAATCATCCAGCTCGTGTTGATGCCGACGAGACGGGCCGATTCAGGCACCGACGCGGCGGCGCGCATCGCAAGGCCGATGCGGGTGTACTGGAAGAAAAAGTACAGGCCGAGCAGCAGCAGCACGGTGACGCCGATCATGCCGGCCTGGTGGGTCGAGATCAGCTGGCTGCCCAGGAACGGTGCGGAGCCGAACGGGGTCGGATACTGCTTGATGGTGAAGTCCCAGATCAGGCCGGCCGAGGAGTTGATGATCGCGAACAGCGCGATGAAGCCGGCGACGTTGGTCAGCACCGGCGCCTTCGTAAGCGGCTTGAACAGGATGCGCTCGATCGCGATGCCGGCGATGAAGGAGAAGATCAGCGTGATCACGAAGGCGGCCCAATAGGGTACGCCCCATTGCATCAGCTGCCAGGAGATGAAGGTCGAGAACATCGCCATCTCGCCTTGCGCGAAGTTGAGATGGTCGATCGCCTGGTAGATCATGACCACGGCGAGCGCCATGCAGGCATAGATCGCGCCCGTGGCGATGCCGGCCAGGACCTGGTTGGTGAACAGCTCCATTGTCCCGGCTCCCTCAGTAACCCAGATAGGATTTGCGGATTTCTTCGTTGTTCGCGATATCCTTGGCATTACCCGACATCACGATGCGGCCGGTCTCGATCACATAGGCCTGGTCGGCGAGTTCGAGCGCGAGCTGGGCGTTCTGCTCGACCACCAGGATCGACACCTTGTCCTCGCGGTTGATCTTGCCGAGGATGCCGAACAGGTCGCGTACCACCAACGGCGCGAGGCCGAAGGAGGGCTCGTCCAGCAGCATCAGGCGCGGCCGCAGCATCAGGGCGCGGGCGACCGCGAGCATCTGCTGCTCGCCGCCGGACAGCGTGCCGGCCTGCTGGGTGTGCCGCTGTTTCAGCACCGGGAAATGCGCATACATGCGCTCGATGTCGGAGACGATGCCGGCACTGTCCTTGCGGGTGATGGCGCCGAGCTGGAGGTTTTCCTCCACCGTCATGGTGGTGAAGGTGCCGCGGCCCTGCGGCACATGGGCGATGCCGAACCGCACGATGTTCTCGGTCGAGCGGTTGTTGAGCGGCTTGCCGTCGAACTCGATCGCGCCGGTGGAGCGCACCATGTTGCAGATCGCGCGCAGCGTGGTGGTCTTGCCGGCGCCGTTGGCACCCAGCAGCGTCGTCAGCGAGCCCTCGTTGAGCGAGAAGGACAGGCCGTGGAGCGCCTGGACCTGGCCGTAATAGGCGCGCAGGTCCTTGACGTTGAGCAGTGTCGTCATTGGTCCTTGCTCCCGAGATAGGCCTTGATGACGTCGGGATCCGCCTGCACCTGGGCGGGCGTGCCTTCCGCGAGCTTCTTGCCGAAATTCAGCGCGACGACGTGATCGGCGATCGACATCACGAGCCCCATGTGATGCTCGACCAGCAGCACCGTCATGTGGCGCTCGTCACGGATTTTCCGGATGAGGTCGCCGAGCACATGGACTTCCTCGTGGTTGAGGCCGCCGGCGGGCTCGTCGAGCAGCAGGATCTTCGGATCGGCAGCGAGCGCGCGCGCCAGCTCGACGCGCTTCTGCGTGCCGAAGGGCAGGCCTGATACCACGGTGTGGGCGACGTCCTCGAGATCGAGATAGGCCAGGATCTCATGGACCTTTTTGTTGACGCTGGTCTCGCTGCGCCGGACCCACGCCAGTCTCAGCGAGTCGCTGACGATGTCGCTGGAGGTCTTCGAATGCGCGCCGACGCGGACATTGTCCATCACCGACAAATTCGGAAACAACGCCACGTTCTGGAAGGTGCGACCGATGCCGATCTCGGCGATCCGGTGCGGCGGCCGCGACAGGATGCTCACGCCTTCCATCAGGATGTCGCCGGACGACGGCTGGTAGAGCCGCGAGAGGCAGTTGAAGAGCGTGGTCTTGCCGGCGCCGTTGGGGCCGATCAATCCGAGGATCTGGCCCTTGTGCATGTTAAAGGACACGCCGTTGAGCGCGATGATGCCGCCGAACACGACGCTGACGTCGCGAACCGCGAGCAGGGGCGATGTACCCTGCGCGAGCTGTGCCTGCGTCATCTCGTCTCGCCCACGATGTTCAGTGGGCGAAGGGGCGATGCGATCCGCTCCCTGTGATGACAAAGGCTATCTGAATCCCTCGGCCACACGCGCAACTTTTCCTCCTGATTTCAGCTTTTTGCTGACTTCTTTTTTGGATTGCGGCATCAGACCCCCGAGTGCCGCTTCGATGTTCCTTACCATCGCAAGCAGACGCGGTCCAATGTCGTTGATCAAACGCTCTTCCGTGAAGCGGAATGCGGGCGCACCGCAATTGAATGCGTAAGGTCCGGTTCCGTCGTTGAGCTTGAGCGCGACGCCGGCGGCGCCGATGTCGTCGTGCCAATCGCCGACGGAAATCGCAAAGCCGTATTTCGCGACGGTCTCGCCGGAGCGTTCGAGGCCATCGCGCATCTTGGGCCAGCGGCTGCCGTAATGTTCGCGCAGGATGCGCGACACCTCGGCGCGATTGTCTTCGTCGAGCGCCCAGAAATAGGCGCGGCCCATCGCGCTGGTTGCAATCGGCACGCGCGAGCCGACGTCAAGTTGAACGCCGACCGTCTCGCTGCCGCGGCTCTGCCCGAAATAGATCATGCTGTGACGGTCGCGGCCGCCGACCGCGACGGCGCCGCCGGTGGCGCGCATCACCTCCTCGCGAAACGGCTCGGACAAATGCCGAACACCGAGATTGGCGAGCGCGGCGTAGCCGAGCGACATCGCGGCGGGTGCGAGCTGGTACTTCTCGAAGCGGGGAACCGGCGTCAGATAGCCGAGCTTTGTCAGCGTATAGGTCAGCCGCGATACGGTCGGCTTCGGCAGATTGGTCCGGGCCGCGATCTCCTGATTGCCGAGCAGGCCGTCATTGGGTTGGAATGCGCGCAATACGTCCAGTCCGCGGGAAAGCGCGACGACGAAATTCCGATCGGTCGCAGTCTTCTTTCCTGTACGCTTCATCCCTGATCTGCTTCTTGCGCGGAGTCGTTGACAACGTCCGTGCTTCAAAATAACCCTGCCGTCAAGATGCGGAATTAAATTCCGCACCGCGAAATCGAACAAAAGTAAATCCCCACCAAGGAGGGAAACCGTGAGCGAAGTGGTCAAGCTTGAGCGTCATGACGAAGTCGGGATCGTCACGGTCAATAGCCCTCCGGTCAATGCGCTGAGTGCCGCGGTCCGCGGAGGCATCCTGGAATGCATCAAGGAAGCGGTCGCTGATCCCGCCATCAAGGGCATCGTGCTGACCTGCGCCGGCCGCACCTTCATTGCCGGTGCCGACATCACCGAATTCGGCAAGCCGCCGAAGCCGCCCGCCCTCAACGACGTCCTCGCCGAGATCGAGAATTCGCCCAAGCCGGTCGTTGCCGCGATCCACGGCACCGCGCTCGGCGGCGGTCTCGAGGTCGCGCTGGCCTGCCATTTCCGCGTCGCGGTCAAGGAAGCCAAGCTCGGCCTGCCCGAGGTCAAGCTGGGCCTCTTGCCCGGCGCCGGCGGAACCCAGCGCCTGCCGCGCGCGGTCGGACCTGAGCTCGCGGTCAAGATGATCGTCGGCGGCGACCCGATCGGGGCTGCGGAAGCGCTCAAGAACGGCCTGATCGAGGAGATCATCGAGGGGCCGGCGTCGGGCGGCGAGGCCTTCGTCCGCAAGCTCATCGCCGAGAAGCGTCCGCTGCGCCGCCTGCGCGACGACGATTCCAAGATCGCGGCCGCCAAGGCCGACCGCTCGATCTTCACCAATGCGGTCGCCGCCATGACCAAGAAGTCGCGCGGCCTGGAAGCGCCGTTCGCGGCGGCCGACGCCGTCGGCTACGCCATCGACCTGCCGTTCGACGAAGGTCTGAAGAAGGAGCGCGAGGGCTTCCTCAAGCTCGTCGCCAGCGACCAGTCCAAGGCGCAGCGCTATGCCTTCTTCGCCGAGCGCGAAGCGGCCAAGATCGCGGGCGTCCCTGATGGCACCAAGTCGCGGCCCGTCAACCGTGTCGCCATTCTCGGCGCCGGCACCATGGGCGGCGGCATCGCGATGTCCTTTGCCAATGCCGGCGTGCCCGTCACGCTGATCGAGACCGGCGAGGAGCAGCTCAAGCGCGGCATGGGCATCATGCAGAAGAACTGGGAAGCGACCGCCGCGCGCGGCGGCATCCCGGCCGATGCGCCCGCCAAGCGCATGGCGCTGATCAACGGCGTCGTAGGCATCGAGAATGTCGGCGATGCCGACCTCGTCATCGAGGCCGTGTTCGAGACCATGGCGGTGAAGAAGGAGGTGTTCGGCAAGCTCGACCAATACGTCAAGCCGGGCGCGGTGCTCGCCTCCAACACCTCGTATCTCAACATCGACGAGATCGCGAAATCGACCAAGCGTCCGCAGGACGTGCTCGGCATGCACTTCTTCTCGCCGGCCAACGTCATGAAGCTGTGCGAGATCGTGCGCGCCGACAAGACCGCGCCGGACGCTCTCGTGACGGCTGTCACGATCGCGCGCAAAATTGCAAAAGTGCCGGCCGTGGTCGGCGTCTGCGACGGCTTTGTCGGCAATCGCATGCTGGCCCAGCGCGGCAAGCAGTCGGAGAAGCTGCTGTTCGAAGGCGCGCTGCCGCAGCAGGTCGACGCCGTGGTTACAAAATTCGGCATGCCGATGGGGCCGTTCGCGATGGGCGACCTCGCCGGCCTCGACATCGGCTGGCGCTCGCGGAAGGACCGCGGCATCAAGTCGGAGATTGCGGATGCGCTGTGCGAAGCTGGCCGCTTCGGCCAGAAGACCGGCAAGGGCTATTACAAGTACGAAGCCGGCTCCCGCGCGCCGCTGCCCGACCCCGAGGTCGAGAAGCTGATCGACGAGACGCTGCTGCGTCTCGGCCGCAAGAAGCGCGTCGTCAGCGACGAGGAGATCCTCGAGCGCATGATGTACCCGATGATCAACGAGGGCGCGAAGATCCTCGAAGAGGGCATCGCGGCGCGTCCCTCCGACATCGACGTGGTCTGGCTCTACGGCTATGGCTGGCCGATCTATCGCGGCGGCCCGATGTTCTGGGCCGACAGCGTCGGCCTCAAGCACATCGCCGATCGCCTGTCGTTCTACGCCAAGGAGACCAACGATCCGAGCCTCGAGCCGGCGCCGCTGCTGAAGAAGCTCGCGGCCGAGGGCAAGACGTTCGCCTCGCTGGCCGCGGCGTCGAAAGCGGCGTGATGGAGCTTCGCGCTCCAACTCTCAGTCATTCCGGGGCGCCCGCAGGGCGAACCCGGAATCTCGAGATTCCGGGTTCGGCTCTTCGAGCCGCCCCGGAATGACGGTTTGTGCGGTTTAAGGAATCCATGACCCATCCCGGCGAACAGTTTTATCCCGAGGGCGTGCGGTGGGACGACACCATCGGCCAGGGTTCGCTCCCCGACCTGCTGTCGAAAGCCGCCGCCGATTACGGCCCGCGCACCGCGCTGGAATTCCGCGACCGTCCGATCACCTATACCGAGCTCGCCGCGATGGCCGAGCGTGCGGCGGCGGCGTTCCTGCGCGAAGGCATCGGCAAGAACAGCTCCGTCGCGCTGTTCCTCGGCAACACGCCGGACCATCCCGTCAACTTCTTCGGCGCGCTGAAGGCAGGCGCCCGCGTCGCGCATCTGTCGCCGCTCGACGGCGAGATCGCGCTGACGCACAAGGTCTCCGACTCCGGCTCGCGTCTGCTGGTGACTTCGAATCTCGCCGCACTGCTGCCGACCGCGCTGAAATTCCTCGAGAAGGGCCTGATCGACCGCCTCGTCGTCTGTGAGGACGACAATTGGGGCAGGGTCGGCACGCCGCAGGCGGCGATCCCCAGCGATCCCCGCATCGTCACCTTCAAGGCCTTCGTCGAAGGCGCCACCGCGCCGGCGCAATGGCCGTCCGTGACGGCCGATGACGTCGCGCTGCTGCAATATACCGGCGGCACCACCGGCCTGCCCAAGGGCGCGATGCTGACCCACGGCAACCTCACCTCGGCGGTGTCGATCTACGACGTCTGGGGCAAGCCGGCCCGCGCCGCGCGCGGCGACGTGGTCGAGCGCGTGATCTGCGTGCTGCCGCTGTTCCACATCTACGCGCTCACCGTCGTGCTGCTGTCCTCGCTCAGCCGCGGCAACCTGATCTCGCTGCATCAGCGCTTCGACGTCGAAGCCGTGATGCGCGACATCGAAGTGAAACGCGCGACCTATTTCCCGGGCGTGCCGACGATGTGGATCGCGATCGCTGCGCTCCCCGATCTCGACAAGCGCGACTTCTCCTCGCTGGCGACGATCGGCTCCGGCGGCGCGCCGCTGCCGGTGGAGATCGCGAACTTCTTCGAGCGCAAGGTCGGCAAGAAGCTCAGGAGCGGCTGGGGCATGACCGAGACCTGCTCGCCCGGCACCGGCCATCCGCCCACGGGGCCGGACAAGCCGGGCTCGATCGGCCTGATGCTGCCGGGCGTCGAGCTCGACGTCGTCGCGCTCGACGATCCCAAGCGCGTGCTGCCATCAGGCGAAGTCGGCGAGATCCGCATCAAGGGCCCGAACGTCACCAGGGGCTACTGGAACAAGCCGGAGGGATCCGCGGATGCCTTCGTCGACGGCTGCTTCCTCACCGGCGATATCGGCTATGTCGACACCGACGGCTACTTCTTCCTGGTCGACCGCAAGAAGGACATGATCATCTCCGGCGGCTTCAACGTCTATCCGCAGATGATCGAGCAGGCGATCTACACCCTACCAGGCGTGCACGAGGTGATCGTGCTCGGCATCCCCGACCAGTATCGGGGCGAGGCCGCAAAAGCCTTCATCAAGCTCAAGCCGGACGCAAAGCCGTTCACGCTCGACGAGCTGCGCACGCAACTCGCCGGCAAGCTCGGCAAGCACGAGCTGCCGGCCGAGGTCGAGTTTGTCGCCGACCTGCCGCGCACGACGGTCGGAAAATTGTCGCGCCACGAATTGCGCCAGCAGCAGAAACCGTCACAATCCACTTCGCAAGCATCAGGAGGTCGCTCTTGACCGACGCCGTCATCGTTTCCACCGCCCGCACCCCGATCGGCAAGGCCTATCGCGGCATGCTCAACGCCACCGAGGGCGCCACGCTGCTCGGCCACGCCATCGGCGAAGCCGTCGCACGCGCCAAGGTTGACCCGAAGGAAATCGAAGACGTCGTGATGGGCGCAGCGCTGCAGCAGGGCGCGACCGGTGGCAACATCGCCCGCAAGGCGCTGCTCCGCGCCGGTCTGCCCGTCACCGTCGCCGGCACCACCATCGACCGGCAGTGCGCCTCGGGCCTGCAGGCGATCGCGCTTGCCGCGCGCTCGGTGATCTTCGACGGCGTCGAGATCGCGGTCGGCGGCGGCGGCGAGTCGATCTCGCTGGTGCAGAACGACAAGATGAACGGCTTCCACGCCCAGGATCCGGCACTGCTCAAGATCAAGGGCGAGGTCTACATGCCCATGATCGACACGGCGGAAGTCGTCGCCAAGCGCTACGGCATCTCGCGCGAGAAGCAGGACGAATATTCGCTGGAGAGCCAGCGCCGCACCGCCGCTGCCCAGCAGGGCGGCAAGTTCAAGGACGAGCTCGCCCCGATCACGACGCAGATGGCGGTCACCGACAAGGCGACCGGCGCCGTGTCGATGAAAGAGGTCACGCTCTCGCAGGACGAGGGCCCGCGCCCCGAGACCACTGCTGAAGGCCTCGCCGGCCTCAAGCCCGTGCGCGGAGGGTTTCACCGTCACCGCCGGCAACGCCAGCCAGCTCTCCGACGGCGCCAGCGCCTCTGTGATCATGAGCGACAAGGAAGCATCCAAGCGCGGCCTTGCGCCGCTCGGCATCTTCCGCGGCTTCGTCTCGGCCGGCTGCGAGCCGGACGAGATGGGCATCGGCCCGGTCTTCGCCGTGCCGCGCCTCTTGAAGCGCCACGGCCTCACCGTCGACGACATTGGCCTCTGGGAGCTGAACGAAGCCTTCGCGGTGCAGGTGCTCTATTGCCGCGACAAGCTCGGCATCGACCCCGAGAAGATCAACGTCAACGGCGGCGCGATTGCGGTCGGCCATCCCTACGGCATGTCGGGCGCGCGCCTCACCGGCCACGCTTTGATCGAAGGCCGCCGCCGCAAGGCGAAATACGCGGTCGTCACCATGTGCGTCGGCGGCGGCATGGGCGCGGCGGGATTGTTCGAGGTGTTGCAGTAACTCACCGTCGTCCTGGCGAAAGCCAGGACCCATACTCCGCGGCTGGGGTAAGGGGCACAGACGGCAATTGCCTTCGCAAAACGAAGGCCGGTGGTAATGGGTCCTGGCTTTCGCCAGGACGACGAGGAAACAGGAGGATCCGATGGATCTCGCATTCACGAAAGAAGAGCAGGCGTTTCGCGAGGAAGTGCGGTCGTTCTTCCGCGACAACGTGCCGCCGGATACGCGGCGCAAGCTGGTCGAGGGCCGCCACCTCTCGAAGGACGAGATGGTGACGTGGTGGCGCATCCTCAACAAGAAGGGCTGGGGCGTCAGCCACTGGCCGACGCAGTATGGCGGAACCGGCTGGACCTCGGTGCAGCACTACATCTTCAACGAGGAGCTGCAGTCCTACCCGGCGCCGCAGCCGCTCGCCTTCGGCGTCAGCATGGTCGGCCCCGTCATCTACACCTTCGGCAACGAAGAGCAGAAGAAGAAGTACCTGCCGCGCATCGCCAATGTCGACGACTGGTGGTGCCAGGGTTTTTCGGAGCCCGGCTCGGGATCTGACCTTGCCTCGCTGAAGACGAAAGCCGAGCGCAAGGGCGACAAGTGGATCATCAACGGCCAGAAGACCTGGACCACGCTAGCCCAGCACGCCGACATGATCTTCTGCCTCTGCCGCACCGACAACAATGCCAAGAAGCAGATGGGCATCTCCTTCATCGTGTTCTCGATGAAGTCGAAGGGCGTGACGGTGCGTCCGATCCAGACCATCGACGGCGGCGTCGAGGTCAACGAGGTCTTCTTCGACGACGTCGAGGTGCCCTACGAGAACCTGATCGGCGAGGAGAACAAGGGCTGGGATTACGCAAAGTTCCTGCTCGGCAATGAGCGCACCGGCATCGCCCGGGTCGGCGTCTCCAAGGAGCGGCTCCGCCGCATCCGCGATCTCGCCGGCAAGGTCGAATCCGGCGGCAAGCCGATCATCCAGGACGCCGCCTTCCGCGAGAAGCTGGCGGCGTGCGAGATCGAGCTGAAGGCGCTCGAGCTGACCCAGCTGCGCGTCGTCGCCGACGAGGGCAAGCACGGCAAGGGCAAGCCCAATCCGGCCTCGTCCGTGCTGAAGATCAAGGGCTCCGAGATCCAGCAGACCACCACCGAGCTCTTGATGGAAGTGATCGGCCCGTTCGCCGCGCCGTTCGACGTGCACGGCGACGACGGCTCGAACGAAGCCATGGACTGGACCGCCCAGATCGCGCCGAGCTACTTCAACAACCGCAAGGTCTCGATCTACGGCGGCTCCAACGAGATCCAGCGCAACATCATCGCCAAGGCGGTGCTGGGGCTCTAGACGTCATTCCGGGGCGCGCGCCAGCGCGAACCCGGAATCTCGCGCCACAACCTCTGGATTCCGGGTCCCCGCGCTATCGCGCGTGTCCCGGAATGACGAAGCAAAAATTCCGGGTACGAGGAACCAAAGAACATGGATTTTGACCTGAACGAGGAGCAGCGGCTTCTCAAGGAAAGCATCGACGGCCTGCTGACCGATTCCTATGATTTCGAGCAGCGCAAGAAGTACATGAAGGAGAAGGGCGGCTGGAGCAAAGCGGTCTGGCTCAAGCTCGCCGAGCAGGGCCTGCTCGGCCTGCCCTTCAGCGAAGCTGATGGTGGCTTCGGCGGCGGCGGCGTCGAGACCATGATCGTGATGGAGGCCCTCGGCAAGGCGCTGGTGCTGGAGCCGTATCTCGCCACGGTCGTGATCGGCGGCGGCTTCCTGCGCCATGCCGGCACCGATGCGCAGAAGGCCGCGCACGTGCCCGGGATCATCGACGGCAGCAAGACGCTCGCCTTTGCCCAGCTCGAGAAGAACTCGCGCTATGATCTCTTCGACGTCTCGACGACAGCGAAGAAGAAGGGTGACGGCTGGATCATCGATGGCGAAAAATTCGTCGTGCTCAACGGCGAGAACGCGGACACGCTTCTCGTCACCGCGCGCACCAAGGGCGACCGCCGCGACAAGACCGGCATCGGCGTCTTCCTGGTCCCCGCGAATGCCAAGGGCGTCACGAAGAAGTCCTACCCGACCCAGGACGGCCTGCACGCCGCCGACATCACCCTCACCGGCGTCGAGGTTGGCGCCGATGCCGTGATCGGCAACCCCGAGGACTCGCTCGCGCTGATCGAGCGCGTGGTCGACGAGGCCCGCGTCGCGCTCTGCGCCGAAGCGGTCGGCCTGATGGACGAGTCGCTCAAGACCACGGTCGAGTACATCAAGACCCGAAAACAGTTCGGCGTCGCGATCGGCTCGTTCCAGTCGCTCCAGCACCGCGCCTCCGACATGTTCGTCGCGGCCGAGCAGGCGCGCTCGATGTCGATGTTCGCCACCATGGCGAACGATTTCGAGAACGCCAAGGAGCGCTCCAACGCGATCGCCGCGGCCAAGGTGCAGATCGGCAAGTCGCTGAAATTCGTCGGCCAGCAGTCGATCCAGCTCCACGGCGGCATCGGCATGACCATGGAGGCGAAGATCGGCCACTACTTCAAGCGCCTGACCATGATCGAGAACAGCTTCGGCGACACCGACTATCACCAGCGCCGCGTCGCCGACGCCGGCGGATTGGTCTAGCCGCACGGCAACTGTCATCCCCGCGAAAGCGGGAAGACACAAAGCAAAAGCCCCGGAGACACCCTCCGGGGCTTTCGTCGTTTAGTCTTGCCCGTTCCACCACACCCACTGCTGTCATGCCCCGGCTTGACCGGGGCATCCAGTACGCCGCGGCGGATGTGGCGAGAGCGTGCTCTCCAACGTCGGCCTCTGGGATACTGGATCGCCCGGTCGAGCCGGGCGATGACAGCTTCAGTGTGGTTCGACCTATCGACTCACTACCTCACGTGCGCGTGCGCATCCGCATCATGAAGCTGTCGTAGCTGAGCTCGGCGACCTGCATCCAGGCCAGCGATTCATTCCGGAAGGCCGACAGGCTCGTATACATCTTCTTGAAGTGCGGGTTGGTCTTGCTGAGATCGGCGTAGATCTCGTTCGCGGCATTGTAGCAGGCCTCGAGCACCTCCTGCGGGAACGGCTTGAGGATCGCGCCGGCCACCAGCAGGCGCTTCAGCGCCGACGGGTTGACGTAGTCGTATTTGCCGGTGACCCATGTGAAGGTGTCGCGCGAGGCCATCTCGATCGCGGCCTGGTAGTGCTTGGGCAGCGCGTTCCACTTGTCGAGATTCATGACGTTGTGGCCCTGGCCGGTGCCTTCCCACCAACCCGGATAGTAGTAGTACTTCGCGACCTTCACGAAGCCGAGCTTCTCGTCGTCATAGGGCCGACCCATTCGGCCGCGTCGATCGTGCCCTTCTCCAGCGCCGGATAGATGTCGCCGCCCGCGATCTGCTGCGGCACGCCGCCGACCTTGGCGATGATCGTGCCGGCGAAGCCGCCGATGCGGAATTTCAATCCCTTGAAATCCTCCATCGACTTGACTTCCTTCCGGAACCAGCCGCCCATCTGGGCGCCGGTCGAGCCGGTCGGCATGCCGATCGCGTTGTATTCCTTCAGGAGGTCGTTGAGCATGTCCTGTCCGCCGCCGAACAGCAGCCAGGAAATATGGGCGCGCGTGTTCAGGCCGAACGGCAGCGACGTGCCGAAGGTGAAGGCGGGGTTCTTGCCCCAGTAGTAGTAGAGTGCGGTGTTGCCCATCTCGACGGTGCCGTTCGACACGGCATCCAGCACCTGCAGGCCCGGGACGATCTCACCGGCCGCGAACGGCTGGATCTGGAATTTGTTGTCGGTGACCTCGGCGACGCGCTTGCAGAAATATTCGCAGCCGCCATAGAGCGTATCGAGCGCCTTGGGCCAGCTCGCGGCGAGCCGCCATCTCGTCTCCGGCGAGCCTTGCGCGATCGCCGGTGCGGCAATCGCTGTGCTTGCCGCCAGCCCGGCACCTGTCACTTTCAGGAATTCACGACGTTTCATGCGTACCCTCCGTTGCGCCGATTTCCTCGACCAAGGGAACGATCTTGGTGTCGTCTTGGCTTCGCCGGTAACCGACGTGGTGTTGTGACGATTGTTTTTGGCGTTTCCGAAGGCCCTTCAGGGCTCTTTGTGGATCCCGCACGTCGCGGTTCCGGCATCAGGATGGCCGTTCGCCTTGCGATAATCAAGCGCCGTCGGGACCGCTCGCAGTTGCGAAGGGGAGTAGTCGCGACCTCTCGCCGAACTCCGCAGCCATAGGGTGGGCAAAGGCGCCATAGCGCCGTGCCCACCATCTTCTTCTCTCGGGCAAATTGGTGGGCACGCTTCCGCCTTCGCTCTGCGAGCTACGGCGGACAAGTCGCTTTGCCCACCCTGTACCCTTTTGGGGTTCGCATCCAGTCGAAGGTGTAGACTGGAACACGGGCCGATCCGCCGGGAGCAGCCTTGCCCACCTGTGTCTTGAACACCGACGTAGGAGCCGCGCCCCGGCAGAGCGGCCGCGGTCGAGATCCAGTAGGAGGTTCGCGCCGAGAGCGCCAGTACAGGGATCGATCAGGATCGCGGTGGCCCGCTTTTTGAGAGCAAGGAGGTCCCAACAATGCTCGAAGATGTACGCTGGTTCGTCGGGATCGATTGGGCAACGCAGAGCCATAGCGTTTGCCTGCTGGATACCGAAGGAAGACAGGTTGCTCACTGCGAGTTCGCCCATGAGGGTGCGGGCCTGACGGAGTTGCGCGACTGGCTGCTGCAGAAGACCAACGCCGCACCGGGGCAGATCGCCGTGGCGATCGAGATGCCGCACGGCCCGGTGGTGGAGGTGTTGCTCGAACACGGGTTTGCGGTGTTCGCGATCAATCCCAAGCAGCTTGACCGCTTCCGTGATCGCTTCACGGTGGCTGGTGCCAAGGATGACCGCCGCGATGCCCATGTGCTCGGAGCTTCGCTCCGCACGGATCGCGCGGCGTTCCGTCGGCTTGTGGTCGACGATCCCACGATGATCGAGCTGCGCGAGTGGTCGCGCTTGGCCGACGAACTGCAGCAGGAGCGCACACGTCTTGCCAACCGGCTGCGCAAGCAGTTGTGGCGATATTATCCGCAGGCCACCAAGCTGACCGACGATGTCGCTGACGAATGGTTCCTGGCGCTTTGGCAGATGGTGCCGACGCCGGCCCGTGCGGCCAAGGCCAGCGAGAAGGCAATTGCACGCGTTCTGAAAGCCCATCGCATCCGCCGCCTTGATGCGGCGGGGGTGCTTGAAACTTTACGCGAGGCCCCGCTGTTCGTGGCACCCGGCACCACCGAGGCCGCCTGCGCACACATCCGCAGCTTGGCGGCACGACTGCACCTGGTCAATCAGCAGATCAAGGAGGCGCATCAGAACCTGGACCGTCTGTGCGTCGCAATCGAAGGCGAGGAGAAGGCCTCGGGGCAGAGCTCGGAGCAGTGCGACGTGACGATCCTTCGCTCCTGGCCAGGAATCGGCAGGATCCATCTCGCCACACTGCTCGCCGAGGCCGCAGAGCCTCTGCGCAGGCGAGATTATCATGCTCTGCGCGCCTTGGCAGGGGCCGCGCCGGTGACGCGGCAAAGCGGCAAGCAACGCTTCGTGATCCGTCGCCTCGCCTGCAACAGGCGGCTACAGAGCGCCGTCCATCACTGGTCGCGGGTCGCCATCCAACACGATGAGGCCAGCAGGCGACGCTATGATGCCTTGCGACAGCGAGGACATGGCCACGCGCGTGCTCTGCGCACTGTAGGGGATCGCTTGCTCTTTGCCTTGTGCACGACGCTCAAGCGACACACCCCATACGAGGCGGACTATAGCGCAAGGACCTCCACTAAAGCCTGAGCCTCATTCCTTTGTTCGGCCGGTGTGACCATTCCTTCGTCCCGACCTGCCGATCGCCACAGCGCCGCGCGCAGACGCTGTCCAGGAGGCCGTCGGCACCGGCAACGCCGGCGCGAAGCGTCCTGGACGGCGGCGAGCACGGCGCTATGCTCGCCCATCAAGGACGTCTACCTCTTGACCACGGGTAGGAGGTCCTACGAGAGCTATGCAAAAACCCCGGAGATGTTGCCATCTCCGGGGCTTCTCATTCTTTAGTCGCGTGCGCCGCTCAGCGCCTCACGACTTCGTCCGCATCCGCATCATGAAGCTGTCGAAGCTCAGCTCGGCGACCTGGAACCAGGGCAGGGCCTCGCCGCGATAGGCGGTCAGGCTCGCATACATCTTGCCGAAATGCGGATTGGACTTGGAGAGATCGGCGTAGATCTCGTTGGCGGCACCGTAGCAGGCCTCGAGCACCTCCTGCGGGAAGGCCTTCAGGACCGCGCCCGACACCAGGAGCCGCTTCAGTGCCGGCGCGTTCAATGCGTCGTACTTGCCGGTGATCCAGGTAAACGTGTCGCGCGAGGCGGAATCGATCGCGGCCTGATAGTGCTTCGGCAGCGCATTCCACTTGTCGAGATTCATGATGTTGTGGCCCTGGCTCGTGCCCTCCCACCAGCCGGGGTAATAGTAGTATTTGGCAACCTTGACGAAGCCGAGCTTCTCGTCGTCGTAAGGGCCGACCCACTCGGCGGCGTCGATCGTGCCTTTTTCCAGCGCCGGATAGATGTCGCCGCCGGCGATCTGCTGCGGCACCGCGCCGAGCTTGGACATGATGGTGCCGGCAAAGCCGCCGATGCGCATTTTGAGGCCCTTGATGTCGTCGAGCGACTTGATCTCCTTCCGGAACCAGCCGCCCATCTGCGCGCCGGTGGAGCCGGTCGGAATGCCGTAGCAATTGTGCTCCTTCAGCAGGTCGTTCACGAGCTCCTGCCCGCCGCCCCACAGCAGCCAGGAGATCTGCTGGCGCGTGTTTAGCCCGAATGGCAGCGCGGTGGCGAAGGTGAAGGCGGGATTCTTGCCCCAGTAATAATAGAGCGCGGTGTTGCCCATCTCGACGGTGCCGTTCGAGACTGCATCCAGCACCTGCAGGCCCGGGACGATTTCGCCCGCCGCGAACGGCTGGATCTGGAATTTGTTGTCGGTGATCTCGGCGACTTTCTTGCTGAAATACTCGCAGCCGCCATAGAGCGTATCGAGCGACTTCGGCCAGCTCGTGGCGTAACGCCACCTGACCTCGGGCGAACCTTGCGCGATAGCCGGCGCAGCAACAGCGCTCGCGGCCAGGCCCAATCCGCCTGCCGTCAGGAATTTACGACGTTCCATGCACTTCCTCCGTTATGCCGATGCTTCGACGTCAGGGAGCGATTTTGGGTCGTCTTGTCTTGGTCGAGATCGACGTTGTTTTGTTGAGACTTGTGAGGCGTTTCCGAAGGCCCTGGCGGGCTCTTGTTATTGGAATTCCGATCATTGCGGTTCCGTCAGCAAGGATGACCTGTCAGCCAGCGACAATCAAGCCTCACGCCGCGCTCGGGGGCTGCGAATGCGGGACAAACGAAAGTCGGGGATTGGCGAACTGCTGCATGATTGGGCAGCAGCAGGAAGCTCCGAGGCCGATGCGCTTGCTCCCCGTCTGCGGGCAGGGGAATCGCATATGGCATTCTGGACGGCCTGAGCGCGCGCCTCGTCCTTCGAGACGACCGCTTCCAGCGGTCTCCTCAGGATGAGGCTCATCAGCATCGGTGCCCGCTGAAACGACGGCCGCGCACTCCCGTCCTCATCCTGAGGAGCCCGCCCAAAGCGGGCGTCTCGAAGGATGGCCGCAGGGACGCCGCTTCCATATGCCAAGGCTTCGGCGGACACGCGCGTGAGAGACGATGAGCCCGCAGCGCGCGCTACCCCACCTTCGCGAACGCCGCCTCCATCGCCTTCCTTGTCCTGATCGTCTCGTTGTCCGCATCGAACTCGACGTCGCTCCAGCGCACGATCTCGCCATGGGCGACGTCGTGCTTCAGCTTGAGGCGGTGCGCGAGGCCGATCGGCAGGGCGCTCGTTTTCAGGCTCGCGGCTGCCGGCACCAGCTTGCCCCATACGGTGTAGCCGCCTTCGCCGTCCAGCATCTCGCCGGCGCGCAAGTTGCGCTTGGCCACGGCGGCGACGTCGCCGCGGAAGCCGAAAGCCTGGCCGGTTGCCTCGCCCCGCAGCGCGGCCGACAGGATCGAGATGTTCAGCTCCAGCCCGATCAGATGATAGGGCTTGTACATCGCGGCGAAGCGCCCGCTGGCGTCGGTCTTCAGGCCGTATTGCTTGAAGCAGTCGGCGGCGTAGTCGTTCGGCGCCTCCAGCACGACATAGACGCCCCAGCGCAGGTCGCGAAACACCGGCCTTCCGTCGCGCTCCAGCGAGGACACGACTTCCACGACGCCGGACCGCTCCAGCACGCCGCCGCGCGAGCGCGGCCGCATGATGTGCGGCAGATCGTCGACGCCGCAGGGCGGAAACAGCAATCCCTCCGCGGGCACGTCGAGGCTGCAGGCGTTGGCGATGGCGGCCATCTCGATCGCTGATTTGGTGCCGTCGAGGAAGGAGTTGAACATCTGCGGGTTCATGCCGGCCGACTGCGCTTCGCCCGCGGTCAGGCCGTAATGCTGCCAGACGCCGTCGGGCGTCACGTCGTGATAGGCCGGCAGGTATTTTGTGCCCTTGCCGGCGGCGACGACGCGAAAGCCGGTGGCGCGGGCCCAGTCGACCATCTCTGCGGTCAGTGCCGGCTGGTCGCCATAGGCGAGCGAATAGACAACGCCCGCTTTCCGCGCTTCCTCGGCGAGCAGCGGGCCCGCCAGCACGTCGGCCTCGACATTGACCATCACGATATGCTTGCCCGCCGCGATCGCGGCGCGCGCATGGCGGATGCCGACGGAGGGATTGCCGGTCGCCTCCACCACCACGTCCATTGCGCCGCCGGCAATCGCGCGAGCGCCGTCATCGGTGAAGACGGTGGCGGCGATCCGCTCGGCGCTCCAGCCCACGGTGCGGCACGCCTCGCGCGCGCGCTCGCGGTCGATGTCGACGATGATCGGCGCCTCGAGTCCCGGCGTGTGCGGCACCTGCGCCAGAAACATCGAGCCGAATTTGCCCGCGCCGATCAGTGCGACGCGAACGGGTTTGCCGGCGGACGCGCGGGCCTGGAGGAGGCGGAAGAGGTTCATGTTGCTACCCGATCAAGTGTCGTGTCCCGGACGCGGTGCAGCGCCATCAGCGCGTTTACGCGCGTCTTCGACGCGCTATGGCGCTGCTCCGCAGAGCCGGGACCCAGAGAAAAACGATCCGCTTGGCATGGGCCCCGGCTCTGCAGCGCACCGCTGAAGAAGCGCTGCGCTGCGTCCGGGGCAGAGACCTGTTTACTCCGCCGCCTGCCTTGGCGCACGGGCAAGCCGCACCAGCGCATCATCATCCACCGTCTTGATCGGCGCAAAGTCGCGGTGCGCGATGTACTCCGGCCGCGTCGGTGTGCGGATGTAGTTCGAGACCGCGTTCAGCGTCAGGTACACGATCTTGCGCGGATAGGGCGTGATGTTGCCGCTCGAGCCATGCACGAGATTGCCGTGGAACATCAGCATGCCGCCGGGCTTGCCCGTGGGCGCGACGATGCCGCCCTGCTTGACGAGGCGCGTCACCGTGTCCTCGTCCAGCGTCCACAGGGGATAGGACGTGGTGGCGAGGTCATGCGAGGCTTCGAGATCGCCGGCGTTCTGGCTGCGCGGCACCAGCATCAGGGGGCCGTTGATCGGCATCACCTCGTCGAGGAAGATCGCGATGTTCATCGCGCGCGGCTCCGGCATGCCGTCGTCGCGCTTCCAGGTGCCGTAATCCTGGTGCCACTGCCAGACGTCGCCGGTGAAGGCCGATTTCGCGTTGATCTTGAACTGGTGCATGTAGACGGGCTCGCCGAACAGCTGCTCGACCGGCTCGATCATGCGCGGATGCGCGCCGAGGATGCCGAACGCCTCGTTGTAGAGATGCGCGGCAAAGGCCGTGCGCGGCGCGCCGCTCTTCTCGCGCCAGACCTCGGGCCGGTCGGCGTCATAAATGCCGACCGCCTCGCGCGCGAGCAGGTCGACCTCCTCCGGGCTGAACAGTTCGGGCAGAAACAGCCAGCCCTCGCGGTGGAAGAACTCCAATTGCTCCTGGGACAGTCTCATGGGTCGTCCTCCTTGGTTTTGTTTTTGTCATTCCGGGGCACGCGAAGCGTGAACCCGGAATCTCGAGATTCCGGGTCTGGTCCTTCGGACCATCCCGGAATGACGGCGTAGATCGCTACGCCGCCGCCTCTTCGCCGGCCCTCAATCTCTCCTCAGTCATCCGCCCCGCCGTCTGCGCATGCGCGAGTGCAGCGCGTTCGGCCGCCTTCGCATCGCCGCTGAAAATGTGTCCGGCAATATCGGCATGCTCCGCCCAGGCGCTGCCGCGATAGTCGAGCTCCGACAGCACGACCGCCATCGAGCGGCGCATATGCGGCCATTGCGGCGCGATGGTCGCCTCGATCACGGGATTGCCGGCGAGCTGATAGATCGCGCGGTGAAATTCGACGTCGAGCGCAATGAGCTCGCCGAGCGACGTGTTGCGGTCGATGCCGCGCCCGGCGGCGAACGCCGTCTCCAGCCTTGTGCGTCCCGCCGCATCGCTCGCTGCGCGCGCGGCGGCGAGCCGGGCGGCCAGCGCGTCGATGGCACCGCGCACCTCATAGAGCTGGCGAATGCGAGCAGGATCGAGCTGGGTGACTTCAAAACCGCGCCGGCCACTCTCGGCGACGAGGCCCTGACGATGCAACAGATGCAGCGCGTGCGACACCGGCTGGCGCGAGACGCCGAGCTTGTCTGCGAGCTCGTTCTGGCGGATGCGCTGGCCGGGCTGCAGCGTGCGGTCGGAGATCGCCTCCAGGATCCGTTCATAGACCTGGTCGATCAGATTCGGGAGCGGGTCGAGAGGGATCACGCCGGCAGCTCCAAAATGGAATACGGAATTCTGTATTCGAATATAGAGCCGGAGGGGCCCTGGCGTCAAGGCAGGTCGCGAACCCCCACAGGCCGTCCCTTGGGTCTCGCTAAGTCATTGATATCGCTGGGTCCGTCTACTGTGCATGGGGTTGTTTTCGAACAAGTATCGGACGCAGCGCAGCGCTCCTTCAGCGATGCGCTGCAGAGCCGGGGCCCAACAAGCCGCTGTATTGTGCTGTGTCGCCATCTGGGTCCCGGCTCAGCGCCGCAACGCCAGAGCGTTGCAGCGCGTCCGGGACACGAGAGACGTGTTTCGCGCAGCAATGCGCCTATTTCTTCTTACCCTGCTCGATCAGCATCCGGCTCATCAGGTAGAGCCGCGGCACGATCGAGTTGGTGTCGATGAACTCGTCGCGGGCGTGATAGCCGAAGCCGGCGAGGCCAAAGCTCTCGACCACCACGGCCTTGCCGCTGCGGTTGGCATAGCCGGCGTCGGTGGCGCCACCGGTCATCTCGGTGATGTCGAGCTTGCGGTCGATCTCGGCATAGATCGCCTGTCCCACCGCGGCCAGCGCGCGGCCGCGGTCGCTGGCGACGAAGGGCGGGCGTCCAGCGACGATCTTCACGGTCGTCTCGGTGTCCGGCACGAGGCGATTCTTGGTCTTCTCGTCCAGCGCCGCCTGGAGCCTGGCGATGCCATCGGGAATGGTGAGGCGGATGTCGGCGCCGGCCTCGGCATCTTCCGGAATCTGATTGCGCACCGTGCCGGCCTTCGCCGTCGTCCAATTGAGCTGGGTGCCCGGGATCGACTTGGCGACGTCCTGCGTCTGGAGCAGTTGATGCGAGAGCTCGATCAGCGCGTTGCGGCCGAGATCGGGCGCGGCGCCGGCATGTGAGGCGCGGCCCTTCACCTTCATGACGCCCGTCGCGGTGCCGCTGGCACCCAATAGAAGGGAGTCGTTCTTCGCCGGTGGCGAGGCCGCTGTCGGCTCGCAGGACAGCACGACGTCGTGCTGATCGGCGAGTTCGGCGATGATCTCGCCGGATCCGATCGAGCCGACCTCCTCGTCCGGATTGAACGAGACGGTGAGCGTGGCGTAGTCGTTCCAGCCGGCGTCCTTGAGGATCTTGAGCGCGTGCAGCACCACGGCGATGCCGCCCTTGTCGTCGGCGATGCCGGGGCCATAGATGCGGTTGCCGTCGACACGGTATGGCTCGCTTGCGAGGACGCCGCGCTGATAGACCGTGTCCATATGCGCGATCAACATCAGCTTCCGGGTGCCCGAGCCCTTGAACGTTGCGATCACCATGTCGGCGCCGGCGCCCGCCGTGGTCTTGCGCCGCTCGGTGGCGGCGCCGAGCGCCTTCAGGCGGGCTTCGGTGAAGTCGGCCATCTTCTTCAGGCCCTCGACGTCGCTGCTGCCGCTCTCGATCATCACCATGTCGCGCAAGGTCTCGATCAGCGGCGCCTTCTCCTGCTCGGCCGCGGCCTTCAGCTTCTCGTCAGTGGCCGCGAGCGCGGACGTGGCACCGGCGGCAAGGCCGAGCAGCGACAAAGCGAGCAGGGGCGTGAAGCGGATGATCATGACTTGCGTCCTTTTGCATCTTGCGCGCGGGCACCGCGCGATCGAGCGGAAAGCCTAGCACCCGCAACCGCACGATGCCACGCCGGCCTAGCGCTCCAGCACCTCCACATCCATCGCGGCGATCTCGTCTGCGTCGGCCACCGCCTCGATCACCGCGATCCGGTCGCCGCTGAAGCCCACGCGCAGTGCGATGCGCAGATGACCGCCGAGGATGACGGCCACACCCATCTCGCCATCGACCAGCGCCGTGCGTGCGGCCTGGGCGCGGCCCTTGTAGAGCTGCGCGACGGCGTCCGCGCCGCGGATCTCCGGCAGCGTGCCGAGCCGTACCGCGGCCTGGTCGGCGCGAAACACCACGTCGGGATCGAGCACGGCGAGCAGGCCCTCGAAATCGCCTTCCCGCGATGCCTTGAGGAATGCATCGACGATCTTGCGTTGATGCGACAGATCCGTCTCCGGCACCGGCGCGCCCTGCACGCGCCGCCGCGCGCGGCTCGCCAGTTGCCGCGAGGCATCGACCGAGCGGCCGACGATCGGCGCGATCTCCTCGAACGGCACGGCGAACATGTCGTGCAGCACGAAGGCCAGCCGCTCGGCCGGCTGCAATGTCTCCAGCACCACCAGCAGCGCCGCGCCGACGGAATCGGCCATCTCCGCCTCGTGCTGCCGCGACTCGTCGACCGGCTCCGGCACGTGCGGGCCCATCGGATCTTCCCGGCGCGATTTCCGCGCGCGCAGCATGTCGAGGCAGATGCGTGCGACCACGGTGGTCAGCCAGCCGCGCAAATTCGCAACATCCGACGTGTCGTAGCGGCTGATCCGCAGCCAGGCCTCCTGCACGGCATCGTCGACCTCGGCGCGGGATCCCAGCATCCGGTAGGCGACCGCGCGCAAATGGTCCCTGCTGGCCTCGAACTGGCGCGCCAGAAATTTTTCTTCTGTCATCGGTCACATTCCCTCATCGCGATCCGTCATGCCCATGACGAAGCCGATCCGGCCGATGTGACCGGAACCTTCGAAATTTGTGAGATGGAGACGAAAATGATGCACGCCCGCATGAATCACCCTGTCATGGTCCTCCCCGAGGCCATGAATGTCCTGCAGTCCCTCGGTAACCTCACCAAGCAGGGTCTGCCGGAAAAGCTCCTGGAACTGGTGCACCTGCGCGCCAGCCAGATCAATGGCTGCAGCGTCTGTGTCGACATGCATCCCAAGATCGCCCGCAAGCTGGGCGAGACCGACGAGCGCCTGTTCGCCGTGTCGGCCTGGCGCGATGCGCCCTATTTCACCGAAGCCGAGCGCGCCGCGCTGGCACTGACCGAAGCCGTCACGCGCATCGCCGATCGCGAGGATCCGGTGCCGGATGCGATCTGGAACGAGGCCGCCAAGCATTTCGACGAGCGCGAGCTGGCAACGCTGATCCTCTCGATCGCGACCATCAATGTCTGGAACCGGCTGAATGCGACGATCAAGATGCCGGTCGGTGTTTGGAAGGTGTGAGTTTCCTCGCCTCTCCCCACGTGCGGGGAGAGGCCAGAATTTGCATCGCAAATTCCGGGTGAGGGGGAGTCTCCGCGAAACTCACTCTCACCGACTTCGCGGAGGCTCCCCCTCACCCCACCCTCTCCCCGCAAGCGGGGCGAGGGAGATCACCGGCGCTGCCCGCCTCACATGCGCTCACTCCGCCAGAAACCCGCTCACCACCTCGCCGAACTCCAGCGGTGCCTGCTCGAACATCCAGTGGCCGGCATTGGCGATCACCGCCGTCTTGGCGCCTGCGATATGCGCAGCCAGCACGCGCCACATCACCGACAGGCTTCCCGTGGTTGCGCCCCCGCCGATCAGCAGCGTCGGCGTCGTGATCGCTTGCGCGTCGGCGAACGTGTAGGGCCGGCGCTGCTCGTTGATCTGGCCGAGGAAGGTCAGCGCGTTGTCGCGCAGTTGCTGCTTCGCTGCCGCCGGCACCCGCCGCCAGGAGCCGTCGCCTTCGATGCCTTCGTAGAAATTCTGCAACGCGCCCTCGAGGTCGCCGGCGCGGATCATCTCGACCGAGCGCGCCGTGCGCGCGGCGAGCGGCGGATGCGCGGGCGTGCCTTCGGGCAGCGGCAGGCTGGCGTCGAGATCGCCGCCGGGCTCGGCCAGCACCAGCTTGCGCAGCAGATCAGGCCGCGCCTGCGCTACGCGAAACGCGATGTGGCCGCCGCGCGAATGTCCCATCAGGTCGACCGGGCCGGGCTTCACCTGCTCGATGAAAGCGATCACGTCGGCGACATGCTGGGCCATCTTGTAGTCGTCGCTGACGGCGTCCCAATGCTCGGGAAAGAAATGCCGCAGGCTGACCGAGATCACCCGATGGCTCTTCGACAGCGGGCCGAGCACCGAATACCAGGTGCGGAAGTCGCCGAGCGTGCCGTGCACGCAGACCAGCGGCAGGCCCTCTCCGACTTCGAGATAGGCCATGTCGTAACCGTTGACGCGAAAGCTCTGCATGGTCAGCTCGCCAGAAAATCCAGGACCACTTCGGAGTATTTCTGCGGCGCCTGCTCGAACATCGGATGTGTCGCGTTCGGGATGATCGCTGTCTTGGAGTAGGGCACATGCGCGGCGAGCGCATGCAGCACTTTCGGCAAGAGGCCCTTGGTCCGCGCGCCCAGGATGAAGAGCGTCGGCATCTTGATGGACTCTGCATCCGTCTTCGAGAACGGCGGACGGTTGTCGCGGACCTGGCCGATCAGTGTGTAGGCGTTATCGCGCAGATTCTGCTTCACCATCGCCGGCAGCCGCGGCCAGGTACCGGCGCCTTCCAGCGTGTCGACGAACACGGCGAGACCGCCGTCGACATCGCCCGCCGCGATCTTCTCGGCCGAGGCCGTGAAGCGCGCCAGCAGCGGCGAGGGGCCGCCGACGTAATCGGGATCGAGGCTCGCATCGAGCTCGCCGCCGGGCTCGGCCAGTACAAGCCGCCGGAGCAGATCCGGCCGTCGCTGCGCGACGCGAAAGCAGATGTGCCCGCCGCGGGAATGGCCCATCAGGTCGACCGGGCCGAGGTCGAGCTTCTCGATGAAGGCGATGACGTCGTCGACGTGCTGGGCGATCGAATAGGTGTCGCCCACACCGTCCCAGCGGTCCGGAAAGAAGTGCCTCAGGCTGACAGCGATCACCCGGTGTCGCTGCGTCAGTGGCCCCAGCACGCAGCCCCAGATGCGGAAGTCCGAGAGCGAGCCGTGCACGCAGACCAGCGGCGGGCGGCCCTTGTCTTCGCCCACGTCGAGATAGGGCATGTCGTAACCGTTGACGTGGAGGCTTTGCATTCGGGGCTCGCGGGAAGGGGCTGGAACTCCTGTGCAAGATTCCCGGAAACCGGGTGGATCGCAACTATTTCCAAGCCTAGATTTAGGCCGAGATCACATTGGGGGCATGCGACAAGGAACGCAAGCTCAGGAACCAAGCCATGACCGACCAGCATTTTGCCCTGTTCGACACCAGGATCGGCCTCTGCGCCATCGTCTGGGGCCCGCGCGGCATCACCGGCACGCAATTGCCGATGGGCGGCGAGCAGAAGATCCGCACCCGCATCAGCCAGCGCCATGCCGACGCCACCGAAGCCGAGCCGACGGCCGAGGTGCAGCGGGCGATCGATCGCATCGTCAAGCTGCTTGTTGGCGAGCCTGACGATCTCACCGACATTCCGCTCGACCTCGACGGCGTGCCCGAGTTCAACCGCGGCGTCTACGAGATCGCCCGTAGCATTCCGCCGGGCAAGACCATCACCTATGGCGACATCGCAAAACAGCTCGGCGGCGTCCAGCTGTCGCGCGACGTCGGCCAGGCGCTCGGCCGCAACCCATGCCCGATCGTCGTGCCCTGCCACCGCGTGCTGGCGGCCGGCAACAAGCCCGGCGGCTTCTCGGCGAATGGCGGCGTGGTGACGAAGCTGAAGATGCTGGAGATCGAAGGCGCGCTGGTGAACCACACGCCGAGCTTGTTCGATTGAGGCGGCGGGCGCCGACATCGTAGGGTGGGCAAAGCGAAGCGTGCCCACCAAACCGATCGTAACATGGACAGGTGGTGGGCACGGCGCTTTGCGCCTTTGCCCACCCTACGAGATCCCACCTAGTTCTTCGCCGCCGTCTTCGGCCAATACTTGTCGCGCAGATGCCGCTTTACCAGCTTGCCCGTCGGCGTGCGCGGCAGCTCGGCTTCGAAATCGATCGAGCGCGGGCATTTGATCGCGGAGAGACGCGTCTTGCAGAACGCGATCAGCTCGGCCTCGAGCGCCTTGCCGGCGCGCGTCATGTCGTGCGGCTGCACCACTGCCTTGACCTCCTCGCCCATCTCCTCGTTCGGTACGCCGAACACCGCGACGTCGGCGACCTCGGGATGCGTGATCAGCACGTCCTCGGTCTCCTGCGGATAGATGTTCACCCCGCCCGAGATGATCATGTAGGACTTGCGGTCGGTGAGGAAGAGGAAGCCGTCCTCGTCGAGATAGCCGACGTCGCCGAGCGTCGACCAGCCCTTGGCGTTGTAGGCCTTCTTCGTCTTCTCGGGATCGTTGTGATAGGTGAAGGCGGGCGCATCGGCGAAATAGACCGTGCCGATCTCGCCTGTCGGCTGCTCCTCGTCGTTCTCGTCCAGGATCTTGATCTTGCCGACCACGGCGCGGCCGACGCTGCCGCGATGCTCCAGCCATTGTTGCGAGTTGCAGACGGTGACGCCGTTGCCTTCCGAGCCGGCGTAATACTCGATCAGGATCGGGCCCCACCACTCGATCATCTTCGCTTTCACGTCGATCGGGCAGGGCGCCGCGGCGTGGATGGCGCCCTTCAGCGTCGAGACGTTGTATCGGTTGCGGACCTCGTCCGGCAATTTCAGCATGCGCACGAACATGGTCGGCACCAGCTGCGACTGGGTGACCTTGTACTTTTCAACCAGCTTCAAGAATTCCTCGGCGTCAAAGTGCTCCATGATGATGGAGGTGCCGCCGAGCACGATCGCCATCATGTTGAAGCGCAGGGGCGCCGCGTGATAGAGCGGCGCCGGCGACAGATAGGTGCTTTCGGCGTTCATTCCGCACATGTCGGCGCAGAGCACGCGCAGGAATGCGTTCGGCACGTCGACCCTGTTGCCCTCGAACGCCTTCTTGATGCCCTTGGGACGGCCGGTGGTGCCGGACGAATACAGCATGTCGTAGCCGGCGACCTCGTCCGCGATCGGTGTGGTCGGCTGTGCCGCAGCTTCCTTGTCGTAGGAACGGAAGCCGGGCAGCGGCTCGTCCATCATGTAGAAGACCGGCTCGCCGGGTGCGCCCTTGATCAGGGCCTTGATCTGGTCGGCGCATTTCGGCGTGGTGATCACGACCTTGGCGCCGCAATCGGCGATGATGTAGTCAATCTCGTCCTGCTTCAGATAGCGGCTGATCGCGGTGTAATAGAGCCCGCTGCGCTGTGCTGCCCAGCAGAGCTCCATGAAAGCGAGGCGGTTCTCCATCAAGAGCGCGATGTGATCGCCGGCCTTCAGCCCGAGCGAGCGGAAGAGATGCGCGCCCTGGTTCGAGAGCTCGTCGAGCTCGCGATAGGTGATCGCCTTGCCGGTGCCTGCCATCTGGTAGGCGATCTTGTCGGGCGTGGCGCGGGCATGGATGGAGGGGTGGGTCATCGCGAAGGTCTCACAACAAAAAAGGCGTCATCCCGGCGAAAGCCGGGATCCATAACCACCAATCCAGATTGTTGAAGCGCGATGTCGCCCCAGCTCGCCCTAACCACAAACATTTGTGGTTATGGGTCCCGGCTTTCGCCGGGACGACATCGTAAGTGTTGCGACGACTCGGCTTACAGCCTCTCCACGATCGTCACATTCGCCATGCCGCCGCCTTCGCACATGGTCTGCAGGCCGTAGCGCTTGCCGCGCTGGTGCAGGGCGTGGACCAGCGTCGTCATCAGCTTGGTGCCGGAGCCGCCGAGCGGGTGGCCGAGCGCGATCGCGCCGCCGTTGACGTTGAGGCTGTCAGGGTCGGCGCCGGTGGTCTTCAGCCACGCGGTCGGCACCGAGGCGAAGGCCTCGTTGACCTCGAACAGGTCGATGTCGCCGATCTTCATGCCGGCCTTCTCCAGCGCACGCTTGGTGGCGTGCAGGGGCGCATCGAGCATGATGACGGGATCGCCGCCCATCATGGTCATGTGGTGGATGCGCGCCAGCGGCTTGAAGCCGAGCTGCTTCAGGCCCTTCTCGTTCACCACCATGACGCCGGAGGCGCCGTCGCAGATCTGGCTGGCGCTGGCCGCCGTGAGCTTACCGTTTTCGGCGATCAGCTTGACGCCCTTGATGCCTTCGATCGTGGCGTCGAAGCGAATGCCTTCGTCGATGTGGTGGGTGTCCTTGCTGCCGTCGGCGCGGGTGATCTCGAGCGGCACGATCTCCTTCTTGAAGTGACCGGCTTGCGTCGCTGCGATCGCGCGCTGATGGCTGCCGAAGGAGTATTCGTCGAGCTCGTCCTTGGAGAGGCCGTACCGCTCCGCCATCATCTCAGCGCCGGTGAACTGGCTGAACACGATGTTCGGATACTTCGCCTCGATGCCCGGGCTCTTGTAATTGCCAAAGCCGTTCTTGGCCGGAAGCTGCGATGACAGGCCCATCGGCACCCGCGTCATGGATTCCACGCCGGCGGCGATCACGACGTCCATCGCGCCGGACATCACCGCCTGCGCCGCAAAGTGCAGCGCCTGCTGCGAGGAGCCGCACTGGCGGTCGATCGAGGTGCCCGGCACGCTCTCCGGCAGCTTCGAGGCCATGATCGCGTTGCGCGCGACGTTGTTGGACTGCTCGCCGACCTGCATGACGCAGCCCATGATCACGTCCTCGACCTGGGCCGGGTCGACCTTGCTGCGATCGACCAGCTCGTCCAGCACCTTTGCGGCGAGATCGGCCGGATGCCAGCCGGCGAGGCGGCCCCCCTTGCGCCCGCCGGCGGTACGCGCAGCGGCGACGATGTAAGCCTCGGCCATGTCGGTTTCTCCCTGAATTTCTTCTGGATGGTTGGTTGTCGGGGGCGGATTAAACGGGCGCGAGATCATTTAGTCAATCGATCAATTAACTCTTGTGATGAGGCGCTGCTTGCGCTTATCTGCGCCCCGCTTCCAGCGGCCAAACAGGGATCTCCGTGGCTACCAGCGTACCGAACAAGCTCCCCGGCGGAAAAAATTCCACGGCAGAGAAATTGCTCGTGGCCGCCAGCGAGCTGATGATCGAACGCTCCTCGATCGAGATCTCGCTCTCCGACATCGCGCAGAAGTCCGGCGCCAACGCCGCGCTGGTCAAATATCACTTCGGCAACAAGGATGGCCTGCTGCTCGCGCTGCTCGAGCGCAATGCCGCGACCGAGCTATCCAATCTCGAATATCTTCTGGCGCAGCCGATCACGGCAACGGCGAAGCTGAAGCTGCATATCGGCGGCATCATTCGTGCCTACTACCGGTTCCCCTACATGAACCGGCTGATCCATTATCTCCTGCACGAAACCAGTGCGGGGTCGGCCGACGAAGTCTCGAAGTTCTTCGTCGCACCGCTGCTCGATTTTCACCGCCGTCTGCTCGCCGAAGGCGAGAGCAGCGGCGAATTCCGCAAGACCGATCCGGTGCTGTTCTACACCAGCCTGATCGGCGCCTGCGACCACCTGTTCTTCGGCCGGCACGCGATGTCCCGCGCGACCGGTGTCGGCCCGGTCACCGACGAAGTCTGCCGGCAATACATCAAGCACATGGAAACGCTGATCTGCGGCGGCATCCTCACGCAAGCCGGGGAAGCTGCCGCTGCCGGATAGTCCGGCTGAACTCTTCAAGTCTAGAGAAGAAACGTCCAAGGAAAAGGTAGAGGAAAGGTACCAACGATGCAGCTGAAAGACGTAGCCGTTCTCATCACCGGCGGTGGTTCGGGCCTTGGCGCCGCGACCGCCCGCGCCATGGCCGCCAAGGGCGCCAAGATCGGCGTGATCGACCAGAGCAAGGAGAACGCCGAGACGGTCGCCGCTGAGGTGAAGGGCGTCGCGCTGCATGCCGACGTCACCAGCGAGGAGCAGATCAAGGCTGCGATCGCGAAAGCAGAAGCCTCGCACGGCGTCGCCCGTGTGCTGATGAACTGTGCCGGCATCGGCGGTTCGCAGCGCATCGTCGGCCGCGACGGCGTCTATCCGCTCGAAAAGTTCGCGCGCATCATCAACGTCAACCTGATCGGCACGTTCAACTGCCTGCGGCTGTTCGCAGAACGCCTCGTCACCATCGAGCCGGTCGGCGAGGAGCGCGGCGTCATCATCAACACCGCCTCGGTTGCCGCCTATGAAGGCCAGATCGGCCAGATCGCCTATTCGGCCTCGAAGGGCGGCGTCGTCGGCCTCACGCTGCCTGCCGCGCGCGACCTGGCCAGCCAGAAGATCCGCGTCAACACCATCGCGCCCGGCCTGTTCTTCACGCCGCTCTTGATGGGCCTCAATGAAGAAGCGCGTAAGAGCCTCGGCGCCCAGGTGCCGCATCCCTCTCGTCTTGGTGATGCCAACGAATACGGCATGCTCGCGGTGCACATCGTCGAGAACCCGATGCTGAACGGCGAGACCATCCGTCTCGACGGCGCCATCCGCATGGCGCCGCGGTAACTCCGCCGTCGTCCTGGCGAAAGCCAGGACCCATTACCACCGGCGTGAGTGGCAGCACGAGCTGGGCCAACGCCGGTGATCTAACAACTCAGGCCTGTGGTTATGGGTCCTGGATCAGCGCTCGCTATTGGACAACGCTGCGCGTTGCCAAGCGCTCGCTTGTCCAGGACGACGATGGGGAGATTGCGCATGTCCCAACCGCTGCTGATCGAACATCACGACGGCGTCGACCGGGTGACGCTCAATCGTCCTGACAGCCTCAACGCGCTCGATCCTCCGCTGATCGACGCGCTCAACGCCTACTTCCAGGGCCTGCAGCGCAACCGCGACACGCGCGTGGTGGTGCTGAAGGGCGCCGGCAAAAACTTTTGCGCGGGCCTTGATCTGAAGGCGGCGATGGCGCGCCGCGCGGGGCAGCAGGAGCCGCCCGGGGTCACGGAGTCGCTGGACTCGCAGCGTCGCATTGCCGATATCGTGATGCTGATGCGGCACTGCCCGCAGCCGATCCTGGCGCTGGTGCAGGGCGCGGCGGCCGGCGGCGGCTTTGCGCTGGCGCTGGCGTCCGACATCCGCATTGCCGCGACGTCGGCGCGCATGAACTGCGCCTTCATCAAGCTCGGTCTCGGCGGCTGCGACATCGGCACCAGCTATTTTCTGCCGCGCCTCGTCGGTGTCTCCGTCGCGTCCGAGCTGATCCTCACCGGGCGCTTCATCGGTGCCGAGCGCGCGCTCGCGGTCGGCCTCGTCTCGGAGGTCGTGGACGGGGACAAGCTTGACGAAGCGGCCGAACCTTATGTCGACGCGATGATGACGGCCTCGCCGGTGGGCCTGCGCCTGTCGAAAGAATGTCTCAACATGAGCGTCGACGCCGGATCGCTGGAGGCGGCGATCGCGATGGAAGACCGCAACCAGGTCCTGTGCAGCCGCTCCGAGGAATTTTCGGAAGGCATCAGGGCCTTCCTTGAGAAGCGAAAGCCTGTCTATATCAGGCGCTGAACCACGAAGATCCGCAAAGGACAGTAATTCCGGGAGACGCAAAATGAGTGGAAGCGCGGCGGCGGTGATGACGAAGCCCGCCTTTCGCAAGGTCGAGTGGCTCGCGCGCGACATCGACGTCGAGCGGCGCGCCGACGGCACGGTGGTGCTGAAGTCGCGCATTCCGCTGCAGGCCTACGAGCCGCATATCCCGGCGTCGCTGGCGAAATGGGCGAAGGAAGCGCCGGAGCGCATCTGGCTCGCGCAGCGCGGCGGCCCCAATCGTGAATGGCGCAAAGTTTCCTATGGCGAAGCCAAGCGCACGGTCGATGCGCTGACGCAAGGCTTGCTCAATCTCAAGTTGGAGGGACGTCCGGTCACGATCCTCTCCGGTAACTCGATCGAGCATGCGCTGATGACGCAGGCGGCGATGCAGGCGCGCGTTCCGGCGGCGCCGGTGTCGCCGGCCTACTCGCTGATGAGCCACGATCACGTCAAGCTGAAATACCTTTTTGACCTGATCAAGCCGGCCGTGGTGATGGTGCAGGACGGCCCGACCTTCGAGAAGGCGCTGAGAGCGCTCGACCTCACCGGTGTCACCGTGGTTCACGTCGTGCGGCCCTGCGACGGCATCAAGAGCGTCAGCTTCGCCGAGCTCGCGGCAACGCCCGTGACCAGGGACGTCGAGGAATCGATCGCAAAAATCACGCCGCAGACCGTCGGCAAGCTGCTGTTCACGTCGGGCTCGACCGGCATGCCCAAGGCCGTCATCAACACGCAGGAGATGATGTGCGCCAATGCGGCGATGATGATGCAGGTGCGGCCGCGCACACCTGATGGTCCAATCTCGACCATGCTGGACTGGATGCCATGGAACCACACGATGGGCGGCAACGCGGCGTTCCATCCCGTCCTGGTCGACGGCGGCACGCTCTATATCGATGACGGCCGGCCGATGCCGGGCCAGTTCGAGGAGACGCTGCGCAATCTGCGCGAGATCTCGCCGACCTATTACGCCAACGTTCCTGCCGGCTATGCCGCGCTTGCGGCGGCGATGGAGAAGGACGACGCGCTCTGTCGCTCCTTCTTCAAGAACCTTTCGATCATGGCCTATGGCGGTGCGCGGCTGCCTGATGATCTCTACGACCGCATGCAGGCGCTGGCGGTGAAGACCACCGGCGAGCGCATCGTGTTCTACACCGGCTGGGGCTCGACCGAGACCGCGCCGACCTCGACCGGTACCTATTGGGACACCGAGCGCGTCGGCCTGATCGGCCTGCCGTTTCCCGGCGTCGAATTGAAGATGGTGCCATGCGGCTCGAAATACGAGCTGCGGCTGCGCGGCGTCAACGTCACGCCCGGCTATTTCGGTCAGCCCGAGCTGACGAAGAAGATGTTCGACGAGGAGGGCTTCTACTGCATCGGCGATGCCGGCATCTTCGTCGACGATGCCGATCCGGTGAAGGGCATCATCTTTGCGGGCCGCGTCGTCGAGGACTTCAAGCTCACGACAGGCACCTTCGTCCATGTCGGCTCGCTCCGCACCGACACGATCGCGGCGGCGACGCCCGTCGTGCATGATGCGCTGGTCGCGGGACAGGATCGCGCCTTCATCGGCCTGCTGGCCTGGCCGAACCTGCATGCCTGCCGTCAGCTCGTCGGCAATCCCGATCTGAGCTTTGCGGATGCGGTGAAGCACCCTGACGTGCTCGCCTGCTTCCGGCGCGGGCTGGAAGCTCACAACCGGGAATGCGAAGGCGCCAGCAGCCGCATCATCGCGCGCGCCATGCTGATGGTCGAGCCACCCTCGATCGACGGCAACGAGCTCACCGACAAGGGCTACATCAACCAGCGCGCCGGCCTCGAACGCCGCGCGGCGCTGGCGGAGCGGCTCTATGCGGACAGGCCGGATGAGGATGTGATCGTGCTGCGATGAAGACGTTTGAATTCGTCATTCCGGGGCGCGCGTAGCGCGAACCCGGAATCTCGAGATGAGTGAGTGACCTCTAGATTCCGGGTTCGCGACCGCGTCGCGCCCCGGAATGACAGCAAGAAAAAGGTAAGCCGCCATGAACTTTGATTTCTCCGACGACCAAAAACAGCTCCGCGACCAGGCGCGCAAATTCCTCGCTGAAAAGTGCTCGCCGAAGGCGGTGCGCGTCGTGCTCGACGGCAAGGCGCCCTACGACAAGGAGCTGTGGAAGGGGCTTGCCGAGATGGGCTTTCTTGGCGTTGCGATTCCCGAGGAATTCGGCGGCGCCGGTGCCGGCCATCTCGAGCTCTGTGTGATCGCAGAGGAGATGGGCCGGGCCAATGCGCCGGTGCCGTTTTCCTCGACGGTGTATCTTGCCGCCGAAGCGTTGCTGATCGCCGGCAGCGACGCGCAGAAGAAGAAATGGTTGCCTGCGATCGCTTCGGGTGAGGCGATCGGAACGCTGGCACTGTTCGAGGGCAAGGGCAATCCGGCGCCGAAGAACGTCAAGCTCACGGCCGCGAACGGAGTGCTCAACGGTGTCAAGAAGCCGGTCGCCGACGGCGCGATCGCCGACTTCGCCGTGGTCGCCGCGCGCACGGGATCGAGCGGGCGCGAGAACGACATCTCGCTGTTCCTGGTCGATCTCAAGGCCGGCGGCGTCGGGGTCAAAAGCCTCACCAATCTCGATCCGACCCGCGGGCAGGCCGAGATTTCGTTCAAGGACTGCAAGGCCGAGCCGCTCGGGGCTGCCGGTGAAGGCTGGAGCATTTTGACTGAGGTGCTCGACCGCGCCGCGGTCCTGTGCGCCTTCGAGCAGGTCGGCGGCTCCGACCGCGCGCTGGAGATGGGCCGCGACTACGCGCTCGACCGCATCGCCTTCGGCCGTCAGATCGGCTCGTTCCAGGCGGTCAAGCACATGCTGGCCGACATGTATGTCTCGGCGACGCTGGCGCGCTCCAACAGCTATTACGGCGCCTGGGCGCTCTCGACCAATGCGGCCGAATTGCCGGAAGCGGCAGCTGCTGCGCGCATCAGCGCGACGCAGGCCTTCCAGCACTGCGCCAAGAACAACATCCAGGTTCATGGCGGCATGGGTTTCACCTGGGAGTTCGATTGCCACATGTACTACCGCCGCGCCAACGCCATGGCGCTCGGGCTCGGCAGCCTGTCCTACTGGGAGGATCAGCTGATCGACCGCATGCGGAAGAAGAACGCGGCGTGACGACAGGTGCGTAGGGTGGGTTAGCCCTGCGGATGCGCGAAGCGCAGTCCGCTCGGCGTAACCCACCTCTTCTGTCGACGAGGAAACCAAAGAGGTGGGTTACGCCTTCGGCTAACCCACCCTACGAAATACGAGAGAAACTGCCATGAACTTCGACGACACCCCGCAGGAAGCCGAGTTCCGCGCCACCGCACGCGCCTGGATCGGTGCCAACGCGCCCAAGCAATACGAAGAAGAGCTGCGCAAATCCTCGCTTGGCCGCACCGTGCTCAAGAACGCGAACATTCTTGAGGTCGCAAAAGCCTGGCAGAAGAAGAAGGCCGATGCCGGCTGGGCCTGCCTGCACTGGCCGAAGGAATATGGCGGTCGGGGCTCGTCGCCGATCGAGCGCGTGATCTGGCAGCAGGAAGAGGGGCCGTTCGGCCAGCTGTCCCGCATGTTCATCATCGGCCACGGCATGTGCGGGCCGACCATGATGGCGTTCGCGCGCGAGGAGCATAAGCGCACCTATTTGCCGCCGCTCGCCTCCGGCGAAAAGATCTGGTGCCAGCTGTTCTCCGAGCCGGCCGGCGGCTCGGATGTCGCGGGTCTGCGCACCCGCGCCGAGAAGGACGGCGACGACTGGATCATCAACGGCCAGAAGATCTGGACCTCGGGCGCACATTATTCCGACTACGGCATCCTCCTGACCCGCACCGATCCGACCGTGCCCAAGCACAAGGGCCTCACCATGTTCTTCCTGGACATGAAGAGCCCCGGCGTCGAGGTGCGGCCGATCAAGCAGGCGAGCGGCGCCTCCGACTTCAACGAGGTTTATTTCACCAACGTTCGCATTCCCGACCATCAGCGCCTCGGCGAGGTCGGCGACGGCTGGAACGTCTCGCTGACCACGCTGATGAACGAGCGCAGCGCGATCGGCGCGGCCGTCTCGACCGGTTTTCCGGAGCTGTTCGAGTACTGCTCCAGCCTGATGCTCGACGACGGCCCGGCGATCGAGGATCGTGCCGTGCGCTCGAAGCTGGCGAACTGGGCGGTGAAGGCAAGCGGGCTGAAATACACCAGCATGCGCGCGATCTCGGCGCTGTCGAAGGGCGAGCGGCCGGGGCCGGAAAACTCCATCGGCAAGCTGGTCGCGGGCTCGATGATCCAGGATGTCGCGACCTATGCGCTGGACTTGCAGGGTGCGAGCGGCGTCGTCAGCGGTGAGGATGCCGAACTCGCCGGCCGTTTCCAGGCCATGCTGCTGCGTGCGCCGGGCACGCGCGTCGAAGGCGGCACCGACGAGATCATGCGCAACATCATCGCCGAGCGGGTGCTGGGCCTCCCCGGTGATATCCGGGTCGACAAGGACGTGCCGTTCAACAAGATCCCGACGAAGGGAAGAAATTAGCCGTCATTCCGGGGCGGCTCGAAGAGCCGAACCCGGAATCTCGATATCTATAGGTAACCTCTGGATTCCGGGTTCGCGCGTTGCGCGCCCCGGAATGACAATAAAAGGGAAGCGCCATGAATTTCGACGACACCCCGCAGGAAGCCGCATTCCGCGAGACCGCGCGCAAATGGGTCGAGGCCAATGCGCCGAAGGAGCTCGAGGCCGAGCTGTCGAAATCCTCGCTCGGCCGCATTCGCCTTGCCAAGCACGACATCGTCGATGTCGGCAAGGCCTGGCAGAAGAAGAAGTTCGAGGGCAACTGGGCCTGCCTGCACTGGCCGAAGGAATATGGCGGCCGCGGCGCCACGCCGATCGAGCGTGTGATCTGGCAGCAGGAGGAGGGCGTCTACGGCAAGCTGACGCAGCCGTTCCAGATCGGCGAGGGCATGTGCGGCCCGACCGTGATGGCCTTCGGCAGTGAGGTCGCCAAGCGCCGCTATCTGCCGAAGCTCGCCTCGGGCGAGGAGATCTGGTGCCAACTGTTCTCCGAACCGTCGGCCGGCTCCGACGTCGCCGGCCTGCGCACCCGCGCGGAGAAGAAGGGCGACAATTGGGTCGTCAACGGCCAGAAGATCTGGACCTCGGGCGCGCATTATTCCGACTACGGCCTCTTGATCGCGCGCACCGATCCCAACGTGCCCAAGCACAAGGGCCTCACCATGTTTTTCCTGGACATGAAGAGTCCGGGTGTCGAGGTGCGGCCGATCAAGCAGGCCAATGGCATGCAGGAGTTCAACGAGGTCTATTTCACCGACGTCGTGATTCCCGACAGCCAGCGGCTTGGTGCCGTCGGCGAAGGCTGGAGCGTGTCGCTGACCACGCTGATGAACGAGCGCATGTCGATCGGTGCGCGGCTTGCGACAGGCGTGCCTGAAATGTTCGAGTTCTGCTCCAATTTGATGCTGGAGGACGGGCTCGCGATCGACGATCCCGCCGTGCGCCCGAAGCTGGCGAGCTGGGCGGCGAAGTCGAGCGGGCTGAAATATACCAGCTACCGCACGATCTCGGCGCTGTCGAAGGGCGAGCGGCCGGGTCCGGAGAACTCGATCGGCAAGCTGGTGTCGGGCATGATGCTGCAGGACATCGCGACCTACGCCATGGACCTGCAGGGCGCGGCCGGTGTTCTCACCGGCAGCGACGAGGAGACGGCGCAGGGCCAGTTCCAGCAGATGCTGCTGTCCTCGCCCTCGATGCGCATCGCCGGCGGCACCGACGAGATCCTGCGCAACATCATCGCCGAGCGCGTGCTGGGCCTGCCGGGTGATATTCGTGTCGACAAGGATGTGCCGTATAACAAGATCCCGACCAAGGGGCGGTGATATGGCATTGTAGGGTGGGTTAGCCCGGCGGATTGCGCGAAGCGCGAACCGCTGGGCGTAACCCACCACTTCTGCCGACGCGGAAACAAAAGAGGTGGGTTACGCTAGCGGACTGTGCTGCGCACAGCCGCGAGCTAACCCACCCTACGAAGAATGCGAGCTGATCCATGGACGCACAAGTGAAACAAAATGACCGCATCGGCGTGCTCGAAGAGCTCCTCAACGAGCGCTACTCGGTTCGCGCCTTCCTTCCAAAGGAAGTCGACCGCGCCACCATCGAGCACGTGCTGACCACCGCGCAGCGCACCGCGTCCTGGTGCAACAGCCAGCCCTGGCAGGTCATCATCGCCAGCGGCGAGGCCAAGGAGCGTTTTCGCAAGGCGATCTATGCGGAGGCCTCAAAAGGCCTCGGCGACGATTACGATTTCACTCCGCCGCGCGAATATGTCGGTGTCTATCTCGAGCGCCGCCGCGAGAGCGGCTTTCAGCTCTACAACACGCTCGGCATCGTTCGCGGCGACAAGGCCGCCTACGCCAAACAGGCGCTGGAGAACTACAATTTCTTCGGCGCGTCGCATATCGCTGTCATCCACACCAACGAGCCGCTCGGCATCTACGGTGCGATCGATTGCGGTGCCTATGTCTCGAATTTCATGCTGGCGGCGCAGGCGCTTGGGCTCGGCACGATTCCGCAGGCGGCCCTGGCGCGCCATTCCGGCCTGATCCGCCGCCATTTCAATCTGCCGGACGACCGCCGCGTCGTCTGCGGCATCTCGTTCGGCTATGCCGACCACGCCCACACGGTCAACAGCTACCGCACCTCGCGCGCGAGCGTGCCTGATACGGTGACGTTCGTGGAGGAATGATGACATGCTTGAAGGCGGCCGCGCGAACGGCCGCCTTCACACGTCTGCTGTGGACCCGTTGACTCGCTATCCGCCGCTGCCGCCGATCACGGCGCGCACGGTCTCGTCCGGTCCGAAGTCTTCGGCGCCGTCGACATAGAGCAGTGCGGCGAGCTTTGAGCGCGCGCGATTGACGCGGCTCTTGATCGTGCCGACCGCGCAGCCGCAGATCGAGGCCGCGTCCTCATAGGAGAAGCCAGAGGCGCCGACCAGGATCAAGGCCTCGCGCTGGTCCTGCGGAAGCTTCTCGAGCGCGCCGCGAAACTCCTCGAACTCGAGATGCGCGTTCTGCGAAGGCTGCGTCTTCAGCGTCTTCGCATAATTGCCCTCGGCATCCTCGACCTCGCGCCGCCGCTTGCGATAGTCGGAGCGAAACAGGTTGCGCAGGATCGTGAACAGCCAGGCCGGCAGGTTGGAGCCGGGCTGGAAGGAGTCGATGTTGGCGAGCGCGCGCAACAGCGTTTCCTGAACCAGATCGTCGGCGCGGTCGGCGTTGCCGCTGAGCGAGATCGCGAACGCGCGCAGACTTGGCACGGCCGCAAGGATGTCGTTACGCAGGGATTCCGTGAGAGGCATTAATCCCTCCCATTGTTGTTGTCGTTGGAGCCCCCATCCGTTTCCACTTGGTGTGCACCTCCCGGCGCATCAAGTTTCTTGATCAGTTCCGCGAACCGGTCCGGAACCCCTTGCCGCACGACGTCGTCGTACATGGCGCGCAGTTGATGGCCTATCCGGGATTGGATCTCCGGAGTGAGGCCTCCCTTGCCGGGGGTCGTGCTTTTGCTGGCTTGAGACTTGAGATCTTTCATGACCTGTTCCACGTTTCCCCGAGTTAAGTTACTGTAAAATCGAGAAGTTTTCTCAACCGGGAGCCGTTCCCTGAATAGGCACAATTCCAGGTTCGACAAAAAGTTCCCCCTCTCGCGGAACTTTTCTTGTCCTGAGGCGTAGTCTGCCCTGCAGGGGAACCCGGGCCTCCCCGCATTGTTCCTGTTCTCTGAGGTCGGCCCGAAGATGAATGGAGTGGGGATGTCCCGTTCACAGCTTGTTGCTGAACACTTGCCGTTGCTGCGCCGGTATGCTCGTGCCCTGACGGGCAGCCAGGCCTCCGGCGACGCCTATGTCGCAGCCATGTTGGAAGCCATGCTGGGAGATCCGTCGGTGCTCGACGAGAGCCACGGGCCGCGTGCGGGCCTGTTCCGGCTGTTCACCCAGATCTGGAATTCGGTGTCCGTCAACGACGATGCCGAGGTAACCACCCTGCCGATGCCGCCCGAGCGCCGGCTGTCGAACATCACGCCGCTGCCGCGGCAGGCCTTCCTGCTGCTGTCGCTGGAGGGATTTTCGGAAGAGGAAGTCGCCTTCATCCTCAGCACCGACGTTGCCGAGACGCGGCGTCTGGCGGACGCCGCAGGGCGCGAGATGGCGGCCGAGATCGCCACCGACGTGCTGATCATCGAGGACGAGACTTTCATCGCCATGGACCTCGAGAGCCTGGTGAAGAATCTCGGCCACAATGTCGTCGGCGTCGCGCGCACCCATGCCGACGCGGTGGCGCTCGCCAAGAACAAGCGGCCCGGCCTGATCCTTGCCGACATCCAGCTCGCCGACGGCTCGTCGGGGCTCGATGCCGTCAACGAATTGCTGCGCACCTTCGAGGTGCCGGTGGTGTTCATCACCGCCTATCCGGAGCGCTTCCTCACCGGCGAACGCCCGGAGCCGGCGTTCCTGATCTCAAAACCGTTCCAGCCGGCGATGGTGTCGGCGGTCGCGAGCCAGGCGCTGTTCTTCCAGCGCAACTCGCGCAACCGCGCGCCGAAGGTGCCGGCGGCGTAAGGAAGCTTGCATCGGACAAGAAAACGGCGCGTCGCAAGACGCGCCGTTTTTGTTGTGTGCCGAGTATGAGCGACAGCTTGGAGGTGGAAGTCCTCTATCCAGCCTGATGGCGGCGAAGGATTAGCGAAGCGCAAGGGCGTCATCGTGAGGTGGGGTCTGAAGAAAGCGTGGAGCAAAGCCGCGGCCCGATGGACAAACACCGGATAACGAGGCCTACCCGGCCGGACGAGCGAGCAATTGATCGCGAAGTCCAAGGTCATCAAAGGTCGGGGTGGTAAATTCGGCGGGCGTGCGGTGAAGGCGGTCGGTCTTACCTCGGGAGGTCTGCGCTGTGTCTCGGCAACGAGACTGAGACCGTCGCAAGACGGCCTGACCGCAGCGCAGAAGTCAGCCGAGGGCGTAGTAGGCGGCAGCGCGCCGCTGAAGGCCTGAACGGTGGAAGTGGTCAGTAGAGCGGCGATCTCGTGCGAGCCATGCGGCAGAAGAATCAGGTCGAGCTGAACTTGAGCCCCGGAGCGGAGGGTGAAGCCCGAAGCGCCGGCGCCCGAGAGCCTGAAGCGCGTGCGGCGGAAGTCTGTCTCGAACGCCCGGCGGTCGCAGGACCGTCGATGGAAGACGTTGTCGAGAGTGAGAATCTGAAGGCAGCGTTGGCGCAAGTAAAGCGCAACAAGGGCGCGGCGGGCGTCGACGGGATGACCGTCGGCGAGCTGTCAGCCCACCTGAAGGAGCACTGGCCTGCGATCCGAGCCCAGTTGCTTGACGGCACCTACAAGCCACAGCCGGTGCGGCGGGTGGAGATACCGAAGGCGTCGGGCGGCCTGCGGCCGCTCGGCATTCCGACGGTGCTCGACCGCTTGATCCAGCAGGCGGTGATGCAGGTGCTGCAGGCGGATTGGGATAGGACGTTCGCCGAGACGAGCTTCGGCTTTCGGCCGGGGCGCTCGGCACATCGGGCGGTGGAACGGGCGCAGGCGTACATTGCGGCCGGCCACAGCATCGTGGTGGACATCGACCTGGAGAAGTTCTTTGACCGGGTCAACCACGACATCCTGATGGGACTGGTTGCCAAGCGGGTTGCTGACAAGCGCATCCTGAAGCTCATCCGCGCCTTCCTGAATGCGGGTGTGTTGGAAGGAGGGCTGGTCAGTCCGACGGAAGAGGGCACGCCGCAGGGCGGTCCGCTCTCGCCGCTGTTGTCGAACCTGATGCTGGATGTGCTGGACAAGGAACTGGAGAAGCGCGGCCACCGCTTCGTGCGTTACGCCGACGACTGCAACATCTACGTGCGCAGTCAGCGGGCGGGCGAACGGGTGCTGGCTGGCGTCGAGAGGTTCCTCGAAAAGCGCCTCAAGCTCAAGATCAACAAAGCGAAGAGCGCGGTTGCCAAACCGAGTGTTCGCAAGTTCCTGGGCTTCAGCTTCACCGGCGGGCAAGAACCGCGGCGGCGCATCGCGCCGCAGGCACTCGCCCGCTTCAAGGCGAAGGTTCGGGAGCTCACGCGACGCACGCGTGGTCGATGCCTCGTGCAGATCGCCAAAGAACTGTCGACCTACCTGATTGGGTGGCACGGCTACTTCGGCTTCTGTCAAACCCCGTCGGTGTTGCGCGTGCTTGACCAGTGGATCAGGCGACGGTTGCGCGCCGTTGCCTGGAAGCAATGGAAGTATGGACCCGCTCGCTTTGCCGAGTTGCGACGCCGCGGCGTCGGCCGGGATCTGGCGGCGCAAACCGCCGGCAGCCCACGTGGCCCTTGGCGGCTCGCGAACAGCCCCGCGCTCACCATTGCTCTGCCAAACGGCTTCTTTGCCTCACTCGGCTTGGCTTCCGTCGCGGCACGGCGACCCGCATAATCCGCTGAACCGCCGGATACGGACCCGTATGTCCGGTGGTGTGGGAGGGGCGGAGCCGCGAGGCTTCCCCCTATCCCGATTGCCTACCCTTTTCAGCAGCCCCGGCAGATGCTGCGCATCTTGGCATCGACCTTGGCTTGTTCTGCGGCCGACTCTGCCGGCGGCAGGCTGCCCGACCACAGGAGCGTCGTTTTCGCCCTGAAGACGATGGGCGCCGTGAGGTGAAGACTGTCCTCCTCAATCTCGGCGGGCGGCTCGGGAAATGGCGCTGCCGCTCCCACCATAGCCAAGGCCGCCGCGTCGAGTTCGCTGGAGCCCGTGCTTTCGACCAGCGCGCTCGAAATCAAATTGCCCGTCCGATCGAGAACAAGCAGGACTTTCGCCGTACCGCCTTCGGCAGGCGAATTGCGCGGATAGATCCTCTTGCTGACCAACCGATTGGAAACTTGCCTCTTCCAGGCGTTGATAGAGCTCTCTTGGGTGTCTGGCGCCTCAGTCTGCGCATATGCGGGGAAAGCCGCGAGCAATCCGAGAAACGCGGCCAGCAAGGGGAATTTCATCTGCATCGCTGCGGATACTAATCGCGGTCCGGTTGATTGCAAGGCTCGCTGCTCGTATCGCGTTTCTCTCGCTGTGGGCAATTCGAACGGCTGCCAAGCATCGGGCGCTTGACGGCAACCCGATTGCCCCGTTGATACGTCGGGCCGATGACATTCATCGCAGCCTCAAGCCGCCGGGAGAGACGTACCATGGACCAGCAACTCCTCGATCGCCTCGCCATCCGTGACCTCGTCGAGAACTGGGCGGTCTGGCGCGACGCCGGTGATTGGGAGCGCTTTGCCACGGTCTGGCACGAGGAGGGCTGGATGTCCGCCACCTGGTTTCAGGGGCCGGCGCGGGATTTCATGCGCGTCAGCCAGGAGGGGTTCGCCAAGGGCGTGCGCATCCTGCATTTCCTCGGCGGCACCAGCATCGATCTGTCCGGCGAGCGCGCCATCGCCCAGACCAAGATGACGATCTCGCAACGCGCGCTCGTGCACGACGTGCTCTGCGACGTCGTCTGCACCGGCCGCTTCTACGATTTCCTGGAGAAGCGGCAGGGGAAATGGGGCATCGTCCGCCGCCAGCCGATCTATGAGAAGGACCGCATCGACCCGGTCGATCCCGCCGCGACGCTCCGCCTCGACCAGCAGGCGCTCGCCGCACTTCCCGAAGGCTATCGCCACCTCGCCTACATGCAGGAGCTGATCGGCTACAAGGTCAAGCGCGACATGCCGGGCCTCACCGGTGCTGAAGTCGAGAAGCTCTATGGCGAGGGGCGCGACTGGCTGGCGGGGAAAGCGAAGTAAGCCCCAGACAAAAGTAAGGCGCGACTGGCATCACCACAGTCGCGCCCTACGTCGCCGGCTTATGGGGCAGGGGGGAATAGCCGGCTGCAGAGACGACTCCCGACTGCCGGAGTCGTTCCAGGGCTCCTGAAATATTTTTCGTGGCGCGACTTTTTTCGCACACGGTTAAGTGATCGTGACTGTCGAGAACCCCCAGTCCTCCGCTCGCGTTGTTCCCTCGATCGCCATGGGGCGAGGGATTGACAGCCATGTCACAGATTCAAAAGGTATTTTTGGGCGCCGCCGCGATTGCCGCAACGCTTGGCGCCGTGCAACTGGCCTCCGGCCACGATCTGGCCGACCGCTGGCAGGCGGTCGCCGACAAGTCTGACAAGCCGGGCCACAACGTCAACCGGGCCGGCAAGACCGACCGGCTGGCCGAGATCAAGCAGGCAGCAGGTCCCACCCGCACCGTGTCGATGCGGCTGAACGACCTCGCCGATACTTCGGTGCTGCTGCGGGTCCCCGCGGTGATCGAGACCGGCAACGCCAAGCCGCCGGTGCTGCTCCAGAACCAGAAGAAGCAGCAGGGGCGCAGCAACAAGCCGACGATCGCCTGCGAGCCGATGGTCAGCTCCCTGACCGAGGTTGCCAAGCTGCTCCAGCCCGGCCGTTGCGTGACCTGATCGCCATCGTCCAAGGGCAGGATCGCCTCCGGCGCAGGCAGGGGCTAACCGCTTCACGTCCTCTTGATCCGCCCTCTCATCGCGTTATATCCGGGCTTTCTCTTTGATTTGACCGGGTAAACGCATGACGACGTCAGACACGGCTGTGCATACGCAGCCCTTCCAGGCCGAGGTTTCCGAGCTTCTGCACCTCATGGTGCATTCCGTCTATTCGGAAACCGAAATCTTCCTGCGCGAGCTCGTCTCCAACGCCTCGGATGCCTGCGACAAGCTGCGCTACGAGGCGATCGCCAGCCCGGACCTGCTGGGCGAGGGCGATGCGCTCAAGATCCGTATCATCCCGAACAAGACAGCCGGGACGCTCACGATCGCCGACAATGGCATCGGCATGGAGCGGCAGGAGTTGATCGACCATCTCGGCACCATCGCCCGCTCCGGCACCAAGGCGTTCGTGTCCAAGCTGAAGGAAGCCAAGGACGGCCTCGGCCTGATCGGCCAGTTCGGCGTCGGCTTCTATTCCGCCTTCATGGTCGCTGACAGGATCGTCGTCATCAGCCGCCGCGCCGGCGAGAGCGACGTCTGGACCTGGACGTCCTCCGGCGGCTCCGGCTTCGAGATCGCGCATGCCGGCGATGAGGATTTGGCGCGCGTGACCCGCGGGACCGAGATCGTCCTGCACCTCAAGGACGATGCCAAGAAATATCTCGAGACCTACGAGATCGAGCGCATCGTCAGTGCCTATTCCGACAACATCCTGTTCCCCATCGAGCTCGTGCCGGAAGAGGGCGAGCCGCGCCAGATCAACTCGGCAAGCGCGCTATGGCAGCGCTCGAAATCCGAGCTGACGCCGGAAGACTACAAGAAGGCCTATCAGCAGATCGCCTCGGCCTTCGACGATCCCGCGATGACCCTGCACTACCGCGCCGAGGGCCGCTACTCCTACGCCGTGCTGCTGTTCGCGCCGTCAACGAAACCGTTCGACCTGTTCGAGCCGAACCGCAAGGGCCGGGTCAAGCTCTACGTCCGTCGCGTCTTCATCACCGACGACGCCGATCTGCTGCCGGGCTATCTGCGGTTCATCCGCGGCGTCGTCGACAGCGAGGATCTTCCGCTCAACATCTCGCGCGAGATGCTCCAGAACAATCCGCAGCTGGCGCAGATCCGGAAGGCCGTGGCAACCCGTGTCGTGTCCGAGCTCGAAAGCCTCGCCGACAAGGATGCCGAGAACTTTGCCAGGATCTGGGACGCCTTCGGTGCGGTCCTGAAGGAAGGCATCTACGAGGATTTCGAGCGGCGCGAGAAGCTGCTGGCGCTGTCGCGCTTCACCACCACCACGGGCGAGAAGCGGTCGCTGAAAGAGGTCGTCGCCGATTTCAAGCCGAACCAGACCGAAATCTACTATCTCGTCGGCGACAGCATCGAGCGGCTGAAGTCCAACCCGCGGCTGGAAGCTGCGACCGCGCGCGGCATCGAGGTGCTGCTGCTGTCCGATCCGGTCGATGCCTTCTGGACCTCGATGCCGACGGAGTTCGAGGGCAAGCCGCTGAAGTCGCTGAGCCAGGGCGATCTCAATCTCGACCTGATCCCGCGCCTCGACGACAAGGACGAGGCGAAGAAGGACGAGCCCGTCGCCGATGAAGCGACCACCATCGCCGTAATCAAGGCTGCGCTCGGCGAGCGCGTCAGCGACGTCAAGGCCTCGACGCGTCTCACCAGCTCGGCCTCCTGCCTCGTCGCGGACAGCCAGGGCCCGAGCCGCGAGCTCGAGCGCATCCTGTCACAGCAGAACCGCGGCATGCGCACCAAGCCGGTGCTCGAGATCAATCTGCGCCATCCGATGGTGGGGGCGATCACCAGGGCCCAGGCCGGCTCCGGGGACGTCGACGATCTCAGCCTGCTCCTGCTCGAGCAGGCGCAGATCCTGGATGGCGAGTTGCCGGAAGACCCCGCGGCGTTTGCGGCGAGGTTGAACCGGCTGGTGCTTCAGGGGCTGGGCTAGCTTCGCACGGCTTCGTCGGTCGTCATGCCCGGGTCAAGCACGGCCATGACGACCGCGTTGCGACAAGCCCGCCTCACCTTGCCGTCATATGTCCCTGGGAACAGTCGCCTCCGCGGCGGTGTTATGCCATAGGAGGGCGTCGGCATCAGAGCTGCCGACGCCACCGATTCGAGGATGTCTCCATGCGTTTGCCGATCCTGACCCTCACCGCGATTGTCACGTTGTTTGCTGTGGCGGATGCGCGCGCCCAGACCTATGATCCGCGCTATCCGGTGTGCATGCACGTCTACATGCCGGGCGGCTTCGGCGGTGGCGGCGGCGACTATTACGACTGCTCCTTCACCTCGCTGCCGCAGTGCCGCGCCACGGCTTCGGGCCGCTCCGCGACATGCGACCTCAATCCCTATTACGCCTTCGACGAACCGCCGCCGCCTCCGCGCAAGCGACACAAGAAGGTGTATTGAGCAATCCGGAGCGCAGGAGGATTCTTCATGCGTTTCTCGTTCAGCCACGTCGTGATCCTCAGTGCGCTGCTCGCAGCCGCGCCAACGCATGCGCAGACCTTCGATCCACGCTATCCCGTCTGCATGCACGTCTATTCCGGCGCGAATGGCGGCGGCGGAGAGTGGTACGACTGCTCCTTCACGTCTCTGCCGCAGTGCCGCGCCACCGCTTCAGGCCGCGCCGCGACCTGCGATCTCAATCCCTACTATCCGGTCAACGCACCGTCGCTGCGTCTGCGCCACGGGAGAAGCGGCTAGCGCTCCCTTTTCCGGATCATGCTTTAGGTGCCGTGAGACACCTTGTTGGTCGCGGTGGCGATCGCGTCGGCCAATTGCCAGGTCATCTTTTCCGTGGTCCAGTCGCTGACATGCAGCCTGCTATCATCGCCCGGGTCCACCAGGCGGTCGAACGAGATCTTCGCGACCTCGTGCCAGCCCTTCATCAGCGCGAAGCGGCCGAAGACGTTGACGCGCTTCTCGTGCGCGATCTGACCGATCGCCTCGACCATGGCTTCCGCCTTCTTGCGCTTGGCCGGTGTCAGCACTGCCGGCACATATTGAAGGTCCATCAGGATCACGTCGATCCGCCGGGCGCCGAGCAGTTGGTCAACACCTTCACGGATCGCCTTCGTGGTGTCCGCGAACGAGGGGCCATCGGCTTGCCACACCGAATTGGTGCCGATCTGCCAGATGACGAGATCGGGATTCAGGTCGAAGACGTCGTGGTCGAACCGCTTCAGCTCCAAAGGCGCGTCTTCGCCGCCGACGCCCCGGTTGAGCACTTCGATCGCGACATTTGGAAATTTGATCCGAAGATCCGCCAGCAACCGCTGCGGATAGGGGGCGATACCTCCCTCGCCCGCCGTGGTCGACGAGCCGATCGCGACCACCCTGGCCTGCCCACCTTTCACGCGGCCGGCGAAATTCGTCAGTGGCTGCTCGAACGGCGCGGCCTGGACAGGAAACTCTGAGGGATCGAGAGCCACGGGTCGCCTCCCATATAAACCAAGACAACGCAGGGTAGAAAAGAATAGCCGGTTTACCCGGCACCGCCTAGTCGCGGCGAGGCGGATCGCTATTCCTTCCCCGCTTGCGGGGAGAGGGGACATGTGCGGCGCCCCCGAATGACTGGATTTGCTATCGCAAGAATCGCCGCACGCCGTTCCCGCCGGCTTGGTAAAGGATGACTGGAGTTAATCGCGCACTAACCGGCTTTTACCTTGTCTCTTAACACCTGGGCAGGGCGCGCCAGCTAAGCTGCCGAAACCAGCAGACATGTTCCGAAAGAATGAACGGCATGACCACCGGCGTCATCGAGCAACCGAAAGCCGCGCGTGCGCCGTCGGCATCAAAGATCTGGCTGAAGGCCATCGAACTCACGGCGCGGATCGAGACGCTGCCGGGCCGGTTGTTCGCCGACGTCGTCGATGATTGGGCGCGGCGCCAGCCAGACCGCATCGCGCTGGTCACGGATGATGCAACGCTCGACTATGAAGGTTTGTCGAAGCGCATCAATTGCTATGCGCGCTGGGCGCACTCGGTCGGCGTGGCCAAGGGCGATACCGTTGCGCTCATCATGCCGAACGGCATCGACTATGTCGCCGCGTGGCTCGGCATCAGCCGGATCGGCGGTGTGGTCGCGCTGATCAACACCAAGCTCGTCGGACAGTCGCTGGCGCATTGCCTCGATGTCGCAAGGCCCCTGCACATCATCGTCGCGCACGATCTGGCGGAGACGCTGGAGAGCGCCAAGCCGCATCTGAAAGCAGAGACGAAGATCTGGACCCACGGCGATGCCCGCAGCGAGCGCGCCATCGATGTCGCGCTTGCCGCGCTCGACGACGGTCCGCTCCTGGCGGAGGAGCATGGCGACGTCACCATCGACGACCGCGCGCTGCTGATCTACACCTCTGGCACCACCGGCCTGCCCAAGGCGGCCAGCATCAGCCATCGCCGCATCCTCAATTGGGGCTTCTGGTTCGCCGGCCTCACCGGCGCGACGCCGCAGGACCGGCTCTACGACTGCCTGCCGCTGTTCCACTCGGTCGGCGGCATCGTCGCGCCCTGCAGCATGCTTGCTGCCGGCGGCTCGGTGGTGATCGCCGAAAAATTCTCGGCGTCGCAGTTCTGGCCCGACATCGTGCGGCACGACTGCACGCTGTTCCAGTACATCGGCGAGCTCTGCCGTTACCTGCTCAAGGCGCCGCCGTCGGAATACGAGAACCGGCACCGGCTGCGGCTGGTCTGCGGCAACGGCCTGCGCGGCGACATCTGGGAAGACTTTCAGGCGCGTTTCGCCATTCCCCGTATTCTCGAATTCTATGCGGCCACCGAAGGCAATTTCTCGCTGTTCAACGTCGAGGGGCAGGTGGGCGCGATCGGACGCATCCCGCCGCTGCTGGCGCATCGCTTTCCGGCAAGTCTCGTCAAGCTCGATCCTGACAGTGGCGCGCCGATGCGCAATGAAGACGGCCTTTGCCTTGCCTGCGCGCGCGGCGAGGCTGGCGAAGCGATCGGCCGCATCGGCACCGCGGACCAGGGCGGCGGCCGCTTCGAGGGCTACACCGATGCGGGGGAGACCGAGAAGAAGATCCTGCGCGACGTCTTCGCCAAGGGCGATGCCTGGTTCCGCACCGGCGATCTGATGCGGCTCGACGACAAGGGCTTTTTCCATTTCGTCGACCGCATCGGCGACACTTTCCGCTGGAAGGGCGAGAACGTCGCGACTTCCGAGGTGAACGATGCCGTGCGCGATTTCACCGGCGTGGTCGACGCCACCACCTATGGCGTCAGCATCCCCGGTACCGACGGCCGCGCCGGCATGAGCGCGATCGTCGTGAACGAGGGCTTTGACATCGCCGCGCTGCCTGCTCATCTCAGCCAGCGCCTGCCGGCTTACGCCCGCCCGGTCTTCATCCGCCTCTCGCGCGAGCTCGATGCCACCGAGACCTTCAAGCAGAGGAAGGGTGAGCTTTCGCGCGAGGGCTTTGACCCGGGCGCGATCTCCGATCCGTTGTTCATGCTCGAACCGAAGTCGGGTGCTTATGTCGCACTGGACGGGGAGGCGTATACGGTAATCTCGGAGGGCACGATCCGGCTGTAGCGCAACCAAAATCAGGAGATAGGTCCAATTTTATCTGAATTGTCCAAGAAGCCATTTACTTCTGTCCGGTAAACAGACGGCCATGGGGAGGCGGTCATCAAGAGCCGCCGCAACACGGACGAGCGACAACAAAAGAGAGCCAGCCATGTCGGTAAGGTCTAAGGTCATTGAAGCGATCCAGCAGATCGCCAAGGAACAGCACGTCATGCTTCCCGCACTCTCGGACGATCTGTCCCTGCACGAGACGGGTTTTGACTCGCTCGCCTTCGCCATTCTGGTCGCGCGTCTGGAAGACGAGACCGGCGTCGATCCCTTCACCATTTCCGAGGACGCCGCGTTCCCCGCCACGGTGGGCGATTTCGTGCGGGCCTACGAAAATGTCCCCGCGTGAGATCTTTGCGCTTCGCGACCATCTCGGCGCGGAGCTGAAGGGCCGCACGATCTCCGATGCGCATGATGTCGTGTCGCTGACCGACATCCTGCCGCACACGGTCCTGGGCGGGCGGCTGCACGAATTGTCCGACCGCGCCGTGCTGCTCAAGCTGTCGGACCAGCTCCGGTCGGGCCTTGCCATGATCGAGCTCGACGGCATCGCCCGTCGCATGCTGCTCTGCCCGCCGGACCTCAACCCGGCACATCTCGACGCCTTGATCGCCGATGCCGGGATCGATGCGGTCGTCACCGATGAGCCCGATCGCTGGGCGGAGACCGGCGTGCCGCTGGTCGTCACCGCACAATTGCCGCTTCAGGCCACCGCGCCGGCCAAGACCGAGCGCGCCACCGAATGGCTGATGCTCACCTCGGGCACCTCAGGCGTGCCGAAAATCGCCGGCCACACCCTGGAAGCGCTGACCGGCGCCATCGTCGCCGAAGGCCCCGCGCGCGGTCCGGCGCCGGTGTGGGCGACGTTCTACGACATCCGCCGTTATGGCGGCCTGCAGATCTTCCTCCGCGCCGTTCTCTCCGGCGGCTCGATGGTGCTGTCGGATCCGCATGAGGCGCTCGCCGATCAGGTCGCGCGGCTGAACGCGCGCGGCGTCTCGCATATCTCCGGCACGCCCTCGCATTGGCGCAAGCTCCTGATGAGCGGTTCGGCCGCGCAATTCGCGCCGCGCTACGTCCGTCTCTCCGGCGAGATCGCCGACCAGGCCGTGCTCGACGGCCTGAAGGCGGCGTTCCCGAATGCCTCCGTCGGCCATGCTTATGCCTCGACCGAGGCCGGCGTTGGCTTCGCCGTCAACGACGGGCTGGAGGGTTTCCCCGCCGACTATCTCGGCAACCGCAATGGCGTCGAGATGAAGGTCGTGGACGGCTCGCTGCGCATCCGCTCGACGCGCACGGCGCATGCCTATATCGGCCGCAATGCCGCAGCGCTGACCGATGCTGACGGGTTCGTCGACAGCGGCGACATTGTCGAGCTGCGTGGCGACCGCTATTATTTTGTCGGCCGCCGCGGCGGCATTATCAATATCGGCGGACTGAAGGTCCATCCTGAAGAGATCGAAGCAGTGATCAACCGTCATCCGGATGTGCGAATGTCGCGAGCGAAATCGCGCAAGAGCCCGATTACCGGCGGCATCGTCGTCGCCGACGTGATCCTCGCCGACGGCACCGATCCGGCGCGCGCGAAGGAGATCCGCGACCAGATCCTGGAGCAGTGCCGCGCCCAGCTCGCGTCCCACAAGGTGCCGGCGGTGATCCGCTTCGTCGAAGCGCTCGACGTCACCCCGGCCGGAAAACTGGCGCGCACCGATGCATAATGTCCTCGTTACCGGCGGCAGCCGCGGTATCGGGCTTGCGATTGCAACGCGCCTCGCCGGCGCCGGTTACAACGTGATTGCGGCCGCGCGGCGCGAGAGCGACGAGCTCAAGGCGGCCATCGCCGCCTCCGAGGGGCGCCTGCATTTCCGCGCCTGTGACCTCGCCGTGATCGACGCGATCCCCGCTTTCGCAAAGCTTGTGCGCGACGAGTTCGGCCCGATCTACGGCCTCGTCAACAATGCCGGCCTCGGCACCGAAGGCCTGCTCGCCACCATGCACAATTCCGAGATCGAGGCGCTGGTGCAGCTCAACGTGCTGTCGCCGATCATCCTGACCAAATATGTGGCGCGGCAGATGATGGCTGATGGCGCCGGCCGCATCATCAACATTTCCTCGATCATCGCGACGACCGGCTATAATGGCCTCTCCGTCTATGGTGCGACCAAGGCGGCCGCGACCGGCTTCACCCGGTCGCTCGCGCGCGAGGTCGGCAAGCTCGGCATCACCGTGAATGCGATCGCGCCTGGTTTCATCGACACCGAGCTTACGCACAATCTCTCCGACGAAGGCCGCAAGCGCATCGCGGGGCGCAGCGCACTGCGCCGATTGCCGGAGGCGGATGACGTCGCGCGCATGGTGGAATATCTCCTGGGTGAGGGCGGCCGCAACGTCACCGGCACCGTGTTCACGATCGATGCGGGAAACACGGCGTAACCGGAACTCGGCCGCCACAATTGCGTTGATCCGGCGCAATGACATCAAGCCGGATATGGTCGTAAGATGCCTCGCAATCGATTGGGTTACGTCAATCGATCTGCCCTAATCGAGAGGGAGCAGTCGATGGCCATTTCAAACATGACCGCTTCAAGTCAGGCTCTGACAGAGCCATCGCGCGCGAAGCCGGATGACGTCCGCTGTCCGCCGATGTCGCATCAGAATTCCGGCGCTCACGGCCACGAGATGTACCCGCAGCAATTCGTGCGTCTGGTCGGTTGCCACGACGTTCCCGCCTCCACGCTGCGCAAGCGCCAGGACGAGAAGCTGCACTAAACGCTTCAGGTCCGATGCTGCTTTGGCAGATCAATCCGCTCGTGTGAGAATTCCGGCGGCCCTTCGGTGAGGCGGCGGATGCGGCGTTCGCGTTCGTCCTCCGGCAATGCGGGATCGAGCAGCGCCTCGATCTCGTGCACCGCCAGCTCCTCGATCCGGGTGGCGTCCGACGCGACCGAGTGTGCTGATGCCGGGGCGGCGGGCGCGATCTTCAGGCCGAGCTCGACCAGCTTGCAGATGGCATCCGAGCGTGACAGTTGATGGGCTTCGGCCCAGGCATCGACGGCGGCGGTGAGCATCTCCGGCATTTTCACTGCACTGATCGCATCGAGCCCCGTGCGCCGGCGTACCGGAGAGGCGGAGTCCTTGCTGCCGAAATCAGACACCGCGATCATCCCCCACGCGACCGTTACGGATGAATCAACCGTAAACGTCATTTGCGGCCGGCTGTTTGATGCCGATCAATGACGAACTGCGGCATTGCGGCGCGGAGCGATCTTGTTGTCCGGCACCATTTCGGCCAATGATCGGGAAGCGAACCCGGATCGATCCTGCCACGTATCTCGTTCGGACGCGCGTCCCAACCATTCGGCATCACCCGATGACATCAGGCGAATCCTTTTACGGCGGCATTTCCGTGTTCCGCGGCTTCACCAGCCTGATGGATCCCACGCTCTATGCACCGCTGCCGGACGATTGGAGCATCGGCGTCGCCGACATCGTCGATTCCACCAAGGCGATCGCGGCGCAGCGCTACAAGGCGGTCAACATGGCCGGTGCGGCCGTGATCGCGGCGGTGACCAATGCGCTGGAGGGGCGGGAATTCCCCTTCGTGTTCGGCGGTGACGGCGCGAGCTTTGCGGTCGCGCCTTCCGATCTCGGTGCTGCGCGCGATGCACTGGCCGCGACCGCTACCTGGGTGCGGGAGGATCTCGATCTGAAGATGCGCATCGCGCTGGTGCCGGTGAGCGCCATTCGGGCGCAGGGTCTCGATGTGCGCGTCGCGCGTTTCGGTCCGTCGCCGAACCTGTCCTACGCGATGTTCTCCGGCGGTGGGCTCGCCTGGGCCGATGCCGCGATGAAGCGCGGCGAGTTCGCGGTCACGGAAGCGCCCACCGGCACGCAGCCGGACCTCTCGGGCCTGTCGTGCCGCTTCGAGGTGATGCCGGCTGCGCGCGGCCTGATCCTGTCGGTGCTGGTGATGCCGGCGCGCGGCGTTGATCCGCAGGCCTTCCGCAAGGTGATCGAGGACATCATCCATCTCATTGAGCGCAGCCCGGAGGGCGGTCGCCCGGTGCCGCCGCAGGGGCCGCCGCTGAAATGGCCGCCGCAGGGGCTTGACTTCGAAGCCCGCACCAAGCGCGGCGGTCCGCTGCTCGCGCGCAGAGCCGGCGTGCTGGCCTATACGCTGTTCGCCTATCTGATCATGCGCTTCGACATCAAGATCGGCGGTTTCGTGCCCAGCCTCTACAAACGCCAGGTCGTCGAGAACTCGGACTTCCGCAAATATGACGACGGCCTGCGCATGATTCTCGACTGCACGCCGCAGAGCGCGCGTTGAGTGATCGTCTCGCGGCCGCCGCGCGCGACCGCGTCGTGCGCTACGGCCTCTATCAGCAGGATGCCGCGATGATGACCTGCTTCACGCCGTCGGCGCTGCGCAGCGATCACGTGCACTTCATCGACGGCGCGCGGGGCGGCTACGCCTCGGCCGCGACGGCGCTGAAGGCGATGACGGCGGCGGCGAGCTAGCGCCCCGCGCGCGTCCAGGTCTCGCCGCCGCAGAGCGCGCCGACGCAGCCTTCGACCCGTAGTGAATCCGCGCCAGTGACTGAGACGCTGCTCGCATAGGTGCTGCCGTCATCGGCATTGTAGATCTGGCCGGACCATTTGTTCGGACCTGCGGGCTGCATGCCGCTGAACAGCGGCAGGCCGATCATGGGACGCTTCGCGAGCGCGGGATTGGGGTTCTTGCTGTCGGTCGCGGGCTGGCCGGTCGCGGTGTCCATGGGCTCGCGTAGCCAGACGATGTGGCCGCAGATGCCGCCGCTGCACTTGCTGATCCTGACGCGGGCATCACCGGCCTGGGTAAGCCAGGTCCCGTCGGCGCTTTGCGCATGCGCGGCCGTCGCGCCGAGCAGTGCAGTCAGGATGACGGAGAGGATGGCGAATCTGCTGAACATGGAGAGGCCCTGAAAAATGGAGGCGCCTCCATAGCAGCCCGGCAGGATAGTGCAACGCCGGATTGAATCACATTCCTGCGCGCGATTTGCCTGCGCTCATTTGCCCCAGCGCACGAACGCGACCGAAGCCGCGGTCAGGAGCCCGAACACGACCATGGCGCCGCCGACCAGCGCGAACAACGTCCAGGCCGGTGCCTGCGCGATCATGAGCCCGATCCCGCCGATCGCGACGATCAACAGCCGCGCGGTGGAGGCGAGCACGGGACCGCCGACGCGCGCGGCGCCTTGCGAGGAGAAATACAGCGACACGCCCATGCCGAAGAACACGAAGGCCGGACCTGCCCAGTGGAAATAGCTATGCGCCGCCGCAGTGACGCCGGGATCGCGCGTGAAGAGCGACACCCACAGCGCGGGATCGAGCGCGACGATGAGGCCGATCGTGCCGACCGTAAGCCCCGAGGCCGCCGCTGCCGTCCACGCTACGCGCCGCGCGCGCGCGACATGTCCGGCGCCCATCGCCATGCCGACCATCGGCACCGAGGCGATGCCGAACGCGAAGGTGATCGGGATCAGCAAAAATTCCAGCCGCGAGCCGATGCCGTAGCCGGCCAGCATCTCGGTGCCGAAGGTCGCGAGGATTTTCGTGAAAATCAGGATGGTGAGCACGGTCTGGAGCGGCGACAGGCAGGCGACCGCGCCTACTTTAAGAATGTCCAGGAACATCGCACGCTCGAAATGGAACGCGCGGAGATCGAGCTGCAGCCGGCTGCGGCCGGACAGGAGATACCAGAGGAAGAAGATCGCGGCGCAGCTGAAGGCAATCAACTGGCCGGCGGCAACGCCTGGCATGCCGAATTGCGGTGCGCCGAACAGGCCGAGCCCCAGCGTGCCGCCGAGCGCGATCTGGAGCACGCTCGCCCCGATCAGTGTCATCGACGGCAGGCGCATGTCGCCGGTGCCGCGGATCACGGAGGCCAGCGTGTTCACGAGCCAGATCGCGACCGCGCCGGAGAACAGCACCTGTGAATAGCCGCTGGCTTCCTCCAGCACGCGCTCGCGGCCGCCGAGCAGCGTGAAGAACGAGCGGCCGAACACCAGCATCATCACCGTGAAGAACAGTCCGCCGCAGAGGCCGATGATGGCGGCATGCAGCGCAAGCGTCGCGGCGCGGTCGTGATTTCCGGCGCCGAGCGCGCGGCTGATCGCCGACGACACGCCGCCGCCCATCGCGCCCGCGCTCATCATCTGCGTCAGCATCGCGAACGGAAACACCAGCGCGATCGCCGCGAGCGGGATGGTGCCGAGCCGGCCGATATAGGAGGTCTCGGCAATCGCAACCAGCGTGCTGCCGACCATCGCGATCATGTTGGGGATGGCGAGCCGCAGCAGCGTCGGCAGGATCGGCGCGGTCAGCAGGCTCGCGATGGGGGAGGCGGCCGGGGCTCGGGGCGGCACGGCGTCTAGCGGGGCGTCGATCGTCATGTGCCACGGTGCGGAATATTGAATGATGATCGACATATTATAGGGCGCGCGAGGCCCGCGCCAGTCCCCATCTCACGCAGGGCTCACCAGGGCAGGCCGCATAGGTCGATGGTGCCCAGCGTCGGGGCCCGGACGATCTCGAAGACGTAGGGGGCCATGTAGTCGAAGCGAATTCGCCCCTCCGGCTGCTCGCAATAGACGTCACCCTTGAACGGTTGCCATTTGCGGGCCTCGTAAAACGCGAAATTGTGCGGCTCGCAGAACAGGAGCCCGAAGCGGACCGCCTCGTTGGCGCGCATGGTATGCACCGCCGCGTCGATCGCGATGGTCGCGTAGCCGCGGCCACGCCGGTCCTCGCGCGTGCAGACGCCGCCGATGCCGCCGACGTGAACCTTCTGTCCATTCCAGGTCACGGTGCGGAAGTAGACGCCGACATGGCAGACGAGGCCGTCCTCGGGCGTCTCGAGCAGCACGCGCAGATCGGCATTGGCCCATTTGACGTGGCTCCAGGCTGGCTTCTCCGCGGCGTCTTGGCCCCAGACCGCGCTGAGCAGCGGCTCGGCAATCGGCCACGAGGCGTCGCCGTTCAAAATGTCGATCTCGATGCTCATGGCGTTGTCCTTCACAGCTCCGCTTCGTGGCGCGTTTGTTCTGTCTTAAGCGCTTCAAAGGCAATGATATTTTATGGCGAAGCGCAGGCTTGATCGACGGCGGCCCGTTGCGACGAATTTGTGCATTCGAGGAAGGTCACCCATCACACCTTTTCGCAAATTCTGAGGTATTTAATGGCCGCGGAACCTTCTATAAGGGGTGACCGTTAGAACGTTCCCCACCAGTTGCGGACAAGAAGCCATGACCTTTACGCTCCCCCCACTCCCTTACGCCTATGACGCCCTCGGCCAGTACATGTCGAAGGAAACGCTGGAATATCACCACGACAAGCATCATCAGGCCTACGTCACCAACGGCAACAACGCGCTCAAGGGGACCGAATGGGAAGGCAAGTCCCTTGAAGAGATCGTCAAGGGCTCGTTCGGCAAGAACCCCGCGGTGTTCAACAATGCCGGCCAGCACTACAACCACATCCACTTCTGGAGCTGGATGAAGCCCAACGGCGGCGGCACCAAGCTCCCCGGCAAGCTCGAGAAGAAGATCAACGAGGACCTCGGCGGCTTCGAGAAGTTCAAGACCGACTTCCAGGCGGCCGGCGTCGGCCAGTTCGGCTCCGGCTGGGCCTGGCTCCAGGTCAAGAACGGCAAGCTCGAGATCTCCAAGACCCCGAACGGCGAGAATCCGCTGGTGCACGGCGCCACCCCGATCCTCGGCGTCGACGTCTGGGAGCACTCCTACTATATCGACTATCGCAACCGCCGTCCCGACTATCTCAAGGCGTTCGTCGAGAACCTCGTGAACTGGGAATACGTCGAGTCCCTGTTCGAGAAGGCGTAAGCTTTACTCCGTCATCCCGGGGCGATGCGCAGCATCGAACCCGGGATCTCGAGATTCCGGGTTCGCACTTCGTGCGCCCCGGAATGACAGAAAAGGCGGTCGCATCAGCGGCCGCCTTTTTGCTGTGCGGAATTGCCCTGCGCGGTGCGCGTATCGGCCTGTGATCGTACCGTTTGCATCGCACGGACGTCGCCCTTAATCAGGATGGGCATCACCCTCGAGCCGCTCCACACCCGTTGTCAGAACCTTCCCCGAAAGCCCCGGCGCCTGCCGAGGACGCGGAGTCCGAGCCGCGGCCGGGGCGCGTGCGCAAGCCGATCGGTTGGTCGACCATCATCATCGCGGCCCTGGTGGCGGTGAGCGCGGCACTGGTCTGGCGGCGTGACGGCACCGACGGCGTTCTCGACATCCTCACCCATGACCTGTCGCTGTTCGGCGGCATCCTGCCGCGCGTGCTGGCCGGCTGCCTGCTCGGCGCCTTCATCTCCGAGATCCTGCCGCACGAAAAAGTCTCGCGCTCGCTCGGCCCGAAATCCGGCCTGATGGGCCTTCTGATCGGCACCGCCTTCGGCGCAATTCTGCCCGGCGGTCCCTTCACCGCCTATCCGGTGGCGAGCGCGCTGCTCGCGGTCGGCGCCGATTTCGGCGCCACCATCGCCATGGTCGTGAGCTGGACGCTGATCGGCTATGGCCGGGCGGTCGCCTGGGAAATCCCGATCATGGGCACCGATTTCACGCTGTGGCGGATCGTGATCTCGTTGCCGCTGCCGGTGCTCGCAGGCGCGCTCGGCCGCTTCGTCTATGTCCGGCTCTATCCGAAGTCGCTCGCGAAGGATGACGAGAATTGAGCGCAGCGCTCCTGATCGACATCCTGCTGTGGGGTTCGGTGCTTGGCGTCGGCCTGATCGCCTTCCGCCGCGGTCCGCCGGTGTTCAAGGCGTCCTTGCGCGAAGGCTCGATGGACTTCATCAACATCGTGCCGCGGATTGCGCTCGGGGTGATCGGCTCCGGCTACATCGCCGCGATCATCCCGCAGGAGGTGATCACCGGCTGGCTCGGCCCGGACAGCGGCTGGCTTGGAGTCGCGACCGCCGTGGTCGCCGGCGCGGCCACGCCCGGCGGCCCCGTGATCGGCTTCTCCATTGGCACGGTGGCGCTGAAGTCCGGCGGCGGGGTACCGCAGGTGGTCGCCTATGTCGTCGCCTGGGCGTTGTTCGCCTTCCAGCGGGTGATTTTGTGGGAAATCCCGTTCATGCCGGCCCGTTTCGTCTGGTTCCGCTGCGCCGTCTCGGTGCCGTTCCCGTTCGTGGCGGCCGCCATCGCCATGGTGATCGGGAAACCCTGAGCCGGGACGTGGACGTTTGGGGCGTCATTCCGGGGCGGCTCGAAGAGCCGAACCCGGAATCTCGAGATCCCGGGTTCTATGCTCCGCATAGCCCCGGGATGACGCCTCGAACCGTGGACAGGGGTAATGTTATAATATAACGTCCCGGCATGGTTCCCGCCGCGTCCCACGCCCATCATCACGACCATGCTCATGGCCATTCCCACGGTCATTCTCACGACCATGCGCACGGGCACGACCACACCCATGCCCATGTCCACGATGCGGCCTCGCCGCATCCGGCCCAGGCGGCGCCCTGGTCGATCCTGCGCATGACCATGGCGGGCCGGCTCGCGGCTGCGCTCGCCGTCTGCGCCGTGCTCTGGGGCGTGGTCTTCCTGGCCATGAGGTGACAATGGCGGCCCTGCATTTCCACAACGTCACGCTCGGCTATGACCGGCATCCGGCCGTGCATCATCTCAGCGGCGAGGTCGCCGCCGGTGCGCTGGTCGCCGTGATCGGCCCCAATGGCGCCGGCAAGTCGACGCTGCTGCGCGGCATCGTCGGCATCCTGAGGCCGCTCGACGGCAGTATCCATCTCGGCGGGCTCGATGCCCGCGACATCGCCTATCTGCCGCAGAGCGCGGAGATCGACCGCAGTTTCCCGATCTCGGTGTTCGACTTCGTCGGCACCGGGCTGTGGCGTGGCACGGGCCTGTTCGGCGGCATCGGCAAGGCGGCGCGGGAAAAGATCCTGCGTGCGATCGCGTCCGTCGGTCTCAACGGCTTCGAGAACCGCCCGATCGGCACGCTCTCCGGCGGCCAGATGCAGCGCGTGCTGTTCGCGCGGGTGCTGCTCCAGGACGCCAGCCTGATCGTGCTCGACGAGCCTTTCAACGCCATCGACAGCAAGACCACCGCCGACCTGCTCGCGCTGGTCAAGCACTGGCACGGCGAGGGCCGCACCGTGCTCGCCGCGTTGCACGACATGGAGATGGTGCGCAACCACTTCACCGAGACGCTGGTGCTGGCGCGCGGTCCCGTGGCCTGGGGACCGACGGCGGAGGTGCTGACGCCTGAGAATCTGATGGTCGCGATGCGGATGTGCGAGGCCTTCGACGACACCGCCGCAGCCTGCGCGGCCGATGATATCAGCTCGCGGGCGGCGTGATCGCAGATGGTCTATGACGCGCTGATCGGTCCGTTCACCGAATTCGAGTTCATGCGGCGGGCGCTGGCCGCCGTGATCGCGCTATCGCTCGCGGGCGCGCCGATCGGCGTGTTTCTGATGCTGCGACGGATGAGCCTCGTCGGCGACGCCATGGCGCATGCGATCCTGCCCGGCGCCGCCGTTGGCTTCCTGCTCTCCGGCCTCAACCTGTTCGCGATGACGGCCGGGGGCCTGATCGCCGGCTTTGCCGTCGCGATCCTCGCCGGCGTCGTCGCGCGCTCGACCGGGCTGAAGGAGGACGCGTCGCTGGCGACCTTCTATCTCGCCTCGCTGGCGCTTGGCGTCACCATCGTCTCGATCAAGGGCACCAATATCGACCTCTTGCACGTGCTGTTCGGCAACATCCTCGCGATGGACGACCAGACGCTGCTGGTGGTCGCCTTCAACGCCACGGTGACGCTGCTGGTGCTCGCGGTGATCTACCGCCCGCTGGTGATCGAGAGCGTCGATCCCTTGTTCCTCCGCACCGTGAGCCGGGCCGGGGGCCCTGCGCATCTCGCCTTCCTGGCGCTGGTCGTCATCAACCTCGTCAACGGCTTTCAGGCGCTCGGCACGCTGCTTGCGGTGGGGCTGATGATCCTGCCCGCCGGCATCGCGCGGTTCTGGTCGCGCGATCTGACTGCGATGATCTGCATCGCCGTGGTGGCCGCTGCTGTCTCCGGCTATGCAGGCCTTGTGCTGTCGTTCCAGACGCGCGTGCCGTCAGGCCCGGCGATCATCCTGGTGGCGACCGTGCTCTACATCGTCTCGGTGCTGTTCGGCCGCGTCGGCGGCATCGTCCGGCAACTGTTTCCCGGCCGGCATCTGGAGGCGTGACGGCGATGCGCTTCCTTCTGCTCCTTGCCTTGCTGATGATCGCCTCGCCGCTGCACGCCGCGGAGCGGCTCAATGTCGTTGCGAGCTTCTCGATCCTCGGCGACTTCGTTCGCAATGTCGGCGGCGACCGCATCAACCTGACGACGCTGGTCGGGGCCGACAGCGACGTCCACGTCTATACGCCGGCCCCAAGCGATGCGAAGCGGGTCGCAGAGGCGAAGCTCGTCATCGTCAACGGGCTCGGGCTGGAGGGCTGGCTGCCGCGCCTCGTGCAGTCCGCAGGTAGCAAGGCGCAGGTGGTCGCTGCGAGCGCCGGCATCGCGCCCCTCAAACTCGGCTCGGCCGCTGATCCCCACGCCTGGCAGTCCGTTCCCAACGCCAGGGTCTACGTGACCGACATCGCCAATGCGCTGGCCGCTGCCAACCCAGATGATGCAGACTTCTTCCGTGCCCAGGCCAAAGCCTATCTGGAAAAGCTCGAAACGCTCGATCGCGAGGTCCGCGACACCGTTGGCAAAATCCCGCCGGAGCGGCGCAAGGTCATCTCCACCCATGACGCCTTCGGCTATTTCGCCGCCGAATATGGCATCCAGTTCATCGCCCCCCTGGGCGTCTCCACGGAAACCGAGCCCAGCGCGCGGGACATTGCGGCCATTATCGGCCAGATCAGGGCCCAGAAAATCCCGGCCGTGTTCCTGGAAAATATCAGCGATGACCGCCTGATCCGGCGGATCGCCGCCGAGACCGGCGCAAAGGTCGGCGGGACCCTGATTTCGGACGGTTTGACCGGCGAAAAGGGGCCTGCACCCACTTACATTGACATGGTCAGGCACAATATAAAGGCCCTGACCAGCGCGCTTGACCACTAGGGCAGGGGCCACCCTGCCTCGCGTCGCGCGAAAAAAGCCCGAAGTCCGGAGTTGTTATGTCTGAAGCGACCTCCCAGAAAATTCCCGTGACCGTGCTTACCGGCTATCTCGGCGCCGGCAAGACCACGCTTTTGAACCGCATCCTGTCGGAGAACCACGGCAAGAAATACGCCGTCATCGTCAACGAATTCGGCGAGATCGGCATCGACAACGACCTCATCATCGGCGCCGATGAGGAAGTGTTCGAGATGAACAATGGCTGCATCTGCTGCACCGTGCGCGGCGACCTCGTCCGCATCATGGACGGGTTGATGAAGCGCAAGGGCAAGTTCGACGCCATCATCGTCGAGACCACCGGCCTTGCCGATCCCGCGCCGGTCGCCCAGACCTTCTTCGTCGACGAGGACGTGCAGAAGAATGCCCGGCTCGATGCGGTCGTCACGGTCGCCGACGCCAAATGGTTGTCCGACCGGCTGAAGGACGCGCCCGAGGCGAAGAACCAGATCGCCTTTGCCGACGTCATCGTGCTGAACAAGACCGATCTCGTCACCAAGCCCGAGCTTGCCGAGGTCGAGGCCCGCATCCGCGGCATCAATCCCTATGCGAAGCTGCACCGCACCGAGCGCTGCTCGGTCGCGCTGGCCGACGTGCTCGATCGCGGCGCGTTCGACCTCGACCGCATCCTCGACATCGAGCCGGATTTCCTGGAGGCCGACGATCATGACCACGACCATGATCATCACCACCATCACGGCCACGACCATCACCATCATGATCACGGCCACGGCCTGAAGCACTATCACGACGAGGACATGCAGTCGCTCTCGCTCAAGACCGACAGGCCGCTCGACCCGAACATGTTCATGCCCTGGTTGCAGAACCTGGTGCAGGTCGAGGGCGGCAAGATCCTGCGCTCCAAGGGCATCCTCGCCTTCCATGACGATGACGACCGCTACGTCTTCCAGGGCGTGCACATGATGCTGGAGGGCAACCACCAGCGGAAATGGAAGGATGGCGAGCCGCGCGAGAGCCGCCTCGTCTTCATCGGCCGCGAATTGCCTGAAGAGGCGATCCGCAAGGGTTTTGAGAGCTGCATCGTCTCGTGATGAAAGAGTTCACGCCGCCCCCCGACTCCGCCTCGATCGTCTCCGTCACCGATCGCGTCAAACCGGTCGCGCTCGGCATGGCCGTGACCTCCGTGCATTTTCTTGGGCCTCGCGCCGCTTTCGTCGGCGGCGAGGAGAACGTCAAGTTCGTCGATAGCGAGGGCGAGATCACGACGGTCGCCGTGCATGGCGGAGGCATTCTCTCGACCGCCTCCGACGGCAAGCGCATCGTCATGGGCGGCGATGACGGCAAGGTGGTCTCGCTCGATGCCAAGGGCGAGGTGACGCTGCTCGCCACCGACCCCAAGCGGCGCTGGATCGACGCGGTGGCGCTGAACGCCGATGGCGCCTTCGCCTGGTCGGCCGGCAAGACGGCGACGGTGAAGAGCGGCAAGAACGAGGAGAAGTCGCTCGACGTGCCCTCGACCGTCGGCGGCCTTGCGTTTGCGCCGAAGGGATTGCGGCTCGCGATCGCCCACTACAACGGCGCCACGCTGTGGTTTCCGAACATGGAGGGCTCGGCCGAATTCCTGCCCTGGGCCGGCTCGCATCACGCAGTCACCTTCAGCCCCGACAACAAATTCCTGGTCACCGCGATGCATGAGCCGGCGCTGCATGGCTGGCGGCTCGCCGATAACAGGCACATGCGCATGACCGGCTATCCCGGCCGCGTCCGCTCGATGTCCTGGAGCGCGGGCGGCAAGGGCCTCGCGACCTCGGGTGCCGACACCGTCATCATCTGGCCGTTCGGCAGCAAGGACGGCCCGATGGGCAAGGAGCCGGCGATGCTCGCGCCGCTGCAGGCGCGCGTGTCTGTGGTCGCCTGCCATCCGAAGAACGACATTCTCGCCGCCGGCTACAGCGACGGCACCGTGCTGATGGTGCGGATGGAGGACGGCGCGGAGATCCTCGTTCGCCGCAACGGCACGCCGCCGGTCGCCGCGCTCGCCTGGAACGCCAAGGGCACGCTGCTGGCGTTCGCTGACGAAAATGGGGATGGCGGCCTGCTGGAGCTTTGATCTGTCATGGTTCCCGCCGTATAGGGGACCATGCGCTTTCTGACGACCTTTCAACTTGCCGACTTTGGCGACACGCTGGTCAGCCTGACCACGGCCTTCGTGCTGGGCACGCTGATCGGCGCCGAGCGGCAATATCGCCAGCGTACTGCGGGCCTGCGCACCAATGTGCTGGTCGCGGTGGGGGCGGCCGCCTTCGTCGACCTCGCCATGCATCTGGACGGCGCCGACGGCGCGGTCCGCGTGATCGCCTATGTTGTCTCCGGCATCGGCTTCCTGGGCGCCGGCGTCATCATGAAGCAGGGCATGGACGTCCGCGGCCTCAACACCGCGGCGACGCTGTGGGCCTCGGCCGCGGTCGGCTCCTGCGCCGGCGCCGACATGGTCGCGCAGGCCGCCGCGCTCACCGTCTTCGTCATCGCCGGCAACACCATGCTGCGCCCGCTGGTCAACGCCATCAACCGCATCCCGCTGAACGAGAAGGCGCTCGAGGCGACTTACTACTTCAAGCTGGCCGTTGCGACCGACGCATTGCCCGACATGCGCGACCGCCTGGTCGACAAGCTCGAGGCCGCGAAATATCCGGTCGCCGACATCGAGGTCGCCGAGATCGGCGAGGAAAATCTGGAGATCGTCGCCAAGCTGGTGGCGACCGCAGTCGATCCGAACGAGCTGAACGCGGTGGCGACCGATCTGCAGCATCTGCCGGGCGTGCGCCACGCCACCTGGGAAGTCAGCACGACCGAGTGAGCGCGGCGTTTTGGCGCGTGATGAGGCGGTTCCCGCCTTCGCGGTCCCGGAACCCGGCCGCCCCAGCTTCGTTGATTCCGCGGATAAAGGCGGTGATCGATATGCCCGGCCCAAATGACAAGCGCAGATTGAAGCTCGACCTGACAATTGCCGGTTTGCTGTTCGCAGCAGGCGTCGTGGTGTCGGTGATGTCGCTGGCGCAAATTCGCGCCGAAAGCCGGCTGGAGCTGGCGCAGGCGACGCAGCCGCTCCAGGGCACACCGTCTGACGAGCAAGGCAAGACGCCCGCGGAAGCCAAGCCGGGCGGCGACCGGCCGACCACGCCGGCCCCTGAGCCCGCGCGCCCTGAGCCGCAGACGCAAGGCGCGGCGACCAAGCCGGCGCTGCCGCCGGCACCGGCGGAGAAGATCGCGCCGCCGATTGAGAAGAAGTAGCTCGCGGTCGCGCTCCCCAGCCACGCGCTCGGTGTCATCCCCCGCGAAGGCGGGGGATCCAGTATTCCAGAGACAGTGAGTGGCTACGGAGAAGCCGCGGCGTACTGGATGCCCCGCCTGCCGCCTTCGCTAAAGCTTCGGCGCCCCTGGACCTTAACCCCGGCGGAGCCTTGGCGTAGCCGGGTCGCGGGGCATGACAATGGTGGGCGAGGCGGGAGGCATCGCGCCCCTCACCGCACCAGGATATTCCGGAACTGCCAGGGATCGCTGGTGTCGATATCTTCCGGGAACAGTCCGGGGCGATCCGTCAGCGGCGTCCAGTCGGTGTAGAAACCCTTGACCGGGCCGAGATAGGGCAGCTGGATTTCCAGCAGGCGATCGAAATCCATCTCGTCGGCTTCGACGATGCCTTGGTTCGGGTTTTCCAGCGCCCACACCATGCCGCCGAGCACGGCGGAGGTCACTTGCAGGGCAGTGGCGTTCTGATAGGGCGCGAGCTCGCGGGTCTCTTCGATCGAGAGCTGCGAGCCGTACCAGTATGCGTTGTTGTCGTGGCCGAACAGCAGCACGCCGAGCTCGTCGATGCCGTCGACGATCTCGTCTTCTTCGAGGATGTGGTGCTTTTCCTGCATCTTTCCGGCGCGGCCGAACAGTTCGTGCAGCGACAGCACGGCGTCGTCGGCCGGATGATAGGCATAGTGACAGGTCGGCCGATAGATTGCCTTGCCCGATGCGTCACGCACCGTGAAGTAATCGGAGATCGAGATCGACTCGTTGTGGGTGACGAGGAAGCCGTACTGCGCGCCACGGGTCGGACACCAGGTGCGCACGCGCGTGTTGGCGCCGGGCTGCATCAGATAGATGGCGGCGCCGCAGCCGGCTTCGTGGGTATGCGCATTCTCGGGCATCCATTTCTCATGGGTGCCCCAGCCGAGCTCCGACGGCTGCATGCCCTCGGACAGGAAACCTTCCACCGACCAGGTGTTGACGAAGACGTCAGGCTCTTTCGGCTTCTTCGCGCGCTGGGTGTCGCGTTCGGCGATGTGGATGCCCTTGATCCCGGCCTGCCGCATCAGGTCCGCCCATTCGGCCCTGGTCTTCGGCCGGGGGGCATTGAGCTTCAGGTCGGCGGCGACATTGAGCAGCGCCTGCTTGACGAAGAAGGAGACCATGCCGGGATTGGCGCCGCAGCAGGAGACGGCCGTGGTCGAGCCCGCGGGGCGGGCCCGCTTGGCGGCCAGCGTCACTTCGCGCAGCGCATAGTTGGAGCGCGCTTCCGGGCCCTTCGTCGCGTCGAAATAGAAGCCGAGCCAGGGCTCGTTGACGGTGTCGATGTAGAGCGCGCCGAGCTCGTTGCAGAGCTCCATGATGTCGGTCGAGCCGGTATCGACCGAGAGATTGACACAAAAGCCCTGGCCGCCGCCTTCGGTGAGCAGCGGGGTCAACAATTCGCGGTAATTGTCCCTGGTCACGGCCTTCTGGATGAAGCGCACATTCTGCTTCTCGCAATGCGCCTTGCGGCCCTCGTCCTTGGGATCGATCACGGTGACGCGCGACTTGTCGTAATCGAGATGCCGCTCGATCATCGGCAGCGTGCCTTTGCCGATGGAGCCGAAGCCGACCATGACGATGGGACCGGTGATCTTCGCGTAGATCTGCGAGGGAGGGCTCATGGGATGGTTTCTCCGGAACGTGCTGGCAGACAATGGTGAGGGGTGGATCAGGCGCTGCGGCGCTTGGCGGTGACTTCGATCTCGACCTTCATCTCGGGCTTGGCGAGAGCGGTGACGACCAGCAACGTCGCAGCCGGCCTGATGTCACCGAGGACCTCGCCGCAGACGGCGAAGTGGGCATCGATGTAGCTGGCGTCGGTGACGTAATAGGTCGCACGGACGATATCGGCCATCTCGAAACCGCCCTCCTTCAGGGCAGCTGCGATGGTCTTGAAGCAGTTGCGTGACTGGCTCGTGACATCGGCCGGCATCGTCATCGTGGTGTAATCATAGCCGGTGGTTCCCGCGACGAAGGCGAACTCGCCGTCGATCACGGCGCGGCTGTAGCCGACGGTCTTCTCGAGGGGAGAGCCGGTGGAAATCAGGCGACGGGACATCGGTCTGGCCTCGACTGAAGGGGTGTTTCGCCGGGTTAAAGGGCGTTTCCGGCGCCTGCGCAACCCCAAAGGAACGGGCTAGGTGTGGAGCCTCAAGAGGTTGTCCTCGGTCAAACCGAGCCTGCTGATCGGCGTTTGAGATTTTATACCACCGTGGGGCCGGTGCCAGTTGTATTGGTGCAGCCAGAACGGCAGCTCTTGGGCGCGCCGATCTGATGTTGGATAGGCTTTGGCATAAGCCCATTCGCGAAGCGCGGTTTGGATGAAGCGCTCGGCCTTGCCGTTTGTTCTGGGTGTATAGGGCTTGGTGCGAATATGCTTGATGCCGAGGTCCCGGCAAGCGTCGCGGAAGGCGAAGGACTGGTAGCAACTGCCATTGTCGGTCATGACGCGCGTGACGGTGACGCCGAGGCTTTTGTAATAAGCCACAGCCGCCTTGAGAAAAGGAACAGCACTGTCCGCGGTCTCGTCGGGCTTGATCTCGGAGAACGCGACGCGGGAATGGTCGTCAATGCAGACGTGGACGAAATCCCAACCAGCGCCACGGCTCTTGTTCGGACCACTCGGATCGCCGGTGATGCGGTGGCCCACACGCTCGAAACGCCCGAGCTTTTTGATGTCGATGTGGAGCATCTCGCCGGGCGTCTCGCGCTCATAGCGGCGCTCCGGTTCGGCCGGCTCCAGGTCGCGTATCCGGTTTAATCCCAAACGGCGCAGGATGCGGCTGACGGTGGCCGGTGACACCTCGACCTCGGCAGCGATCTGTTTGCCGGTGTGGCGCTGCCGGCGCAACGCCTCCACAGCGGTGCACGTGGCGACCGGGGTTTGGCTTGGCGATGAAAGGGGCCTGGAGGAGCGATCACGCAATCCCTCCACACCTTCCGCGCGGAACCGCTTGACCCATTTGGCGACCGTCTTCGGCGTCGTATTGAACAGGTCGGCCGCGCCAGCTTGGCTCAGCCCGCCTTGCACCACGCTTCGGACCATCGCCTCTCGACCTTTGGGCGTCAAAGGCGCATTCTTGTGCACGTTCATCTGGTCTCTCCTTGGAACACTGAAGCTTCGCAACCTCAGCTTCCTCGGTTCAGACCAGATGGACAACCTCCTGAGAGACCACAGCTAGGCGCGGCCGGGCGTTGCCGCTCGACGCGGCTTCGGTCTTCGCTATGAGAGCGATCCGTTAGGCCGCGTGCGCCTGGAGGGCGCGAACCGACCTCCGTTTGAGCAAGGCCGCGCCGGTCGGGACGATCATCCCGTCGGCGCCGTCGAGCGCGCCGGCCTCGAATTCGATCGCCAACAGGCGGTCGCGCTCGAACGGGCCGGGCAGCGCGAGCTCGGCCGTCTTCTCGGCCGAGAAGCCGAAGCGGGCGTAATAGGGGGCATCGCCGAGCAGGATCACGGCGGCATGCCCGCGCGCCCGGGCGGCGGCCAGCGCTTGATGCATCAGCGCGGCGCCGATCCCGAGCTCGCGGCAGGCAGGGTCGACCGCCAGCGGTCCGAGGACCAGAGCGGGCCTGCCTCCGGCGCTGACGTGCCACAGCCGCACGGTTCCCACGAGTGTCCCCTCGCGCACAGCCGACAGCGCAAGGCCGGCGGCAGGTGCACGTCCGTCGCGCAGGCGCTGGCAGGTGCGGTCATGGCGGTTCTCGCCAAAGCAGGCATCCAGCAGCGCTTCACGGGCGGCGACGTCGGCAGCACGTTCCGCACGGATCGCGAACGGAGCGGCTTTCGAAGTGAGGGCGACTTGTGGCTTCCGAAAAGCAGTCATGGCGCGTCAGTCCCCGCTTGAACCGGCGTGCGATCAGCACGCCGGCTCAAGACGTCGTCAGAAATCGTAGATGTCAGGGAGGAGCCGGCGGACCGGCTCCCGGGTTCGTCAGGCCTCTGAAAAGGAGAGGCGGCTTAGATGTGGTACGTCTTCAGCGGCGGGATGCCGTTGAACGCCACCGACGAGTAGGTCGACGTATAGGCCCCGGTGCCTTCGATCAGCACCTTGTCGCCGATCTCGAGCGTGACGGGGAGCGGATACGGGTTCTTCTCGTACAGCACGTCGGCGCTGTCGCAGGTCGGACCCGCGAGCACGCACGGCGTCATGTCCGCGCCGTCGTGACGGGTGCGGATGGCGTAACGGATCGACTCGTCCATCGTCTCGGCGAGACCGCCGAACTTGCCGATGTCCAGGTAGACCCAGCGCACCTCGTCCTCGTCGCTCTTCTTCGAGATGAGCACGACCTCGGATTCGATGATGCCGGCGTTACCCACCATGCCGCGGCCCGGCTCGATGATGGTCTCCGGAATCTGGTTGCCGAAGTGCTTGCGCAGCGCGCGGAAGATCGAGCGGCCATAGGTCACGACCGGCGGCACGTCCTTCAGGTACTTGGTCGGGAAGCCACCGCCCATGTTGACCATGGAGAGGTTGATGCCGCGCTCGGCGCAGTCGCGGAACACCTGCGAGGCCATCGCCAGCGCACGGTCCCACGCCTTCACCTTTCGCTGCTGCGAGCCGACATGGAAGGAGATGCCGCACGGCTCGAGGCCCAGGCGCTTGGCGACGTCGAGCACATCGACGGCCATCTCCGGGTCGCAGCCGAACTTGCGCGACAGCGGCCACTCGGCGCCGGCGCAGTCATAGAGGATGCGGCAGAACACCTTCGCGCCGGGGGCGGCGCGGGCGACCTTCTCGACCTCGGGGACGCAGTCGACCGCGAACAGCCGGATGCCGAGCGCGAAGGCGCGCGCGATGTCGCGCTCCTTCTTGATCGTGTTGCCGAAGGAGATGCGGTCGGGCGTCGCACCCGCGGCCAGCGCCATCTCGATCTCGGCGACCGTCGCGGTGTCGAAGCAGGAGCCCATGGACGCCAGCAGGGCCAGCACTTCCGGCGCCGGGTTCGCCTTGACGGCGTAGAACACGCGGCTGTCGGGCAGCGCCTTGGCGAAGCTCTGGTAATTGTCGCGCACGACCTCGAGGTCGACGACGAGGCACGGCTCGGTGTCGAGGCCTTCGTTGCGGCGGTTGCGCAGGAATTCCTGGATACGTTCGGTCATGGCACTCTCCAACGGTCCCAGCGACGGGAGCCGTATCAACGTGACGTCTGATGAGAGTGCTTCGACCACATCGCGCGATGGAGGCGCGTTGAGGCCAAAAGACTCAAACCAGACTGTGCTGCCGTGGATTGGTTGGGAGAGATTCCCGCCCGCTCACCTGGCAATGAAGGACAAGCCTTTTCAGTAGCCCGCGCCGGCGTTGGAATGCCGGTAGAGACCAAAAAAGCCCGATCCGTCGTTGCTTTAAGTCGCGTCCCCCGTTGAGAGCGGGGTGCGCCGGTTCGCCTCCGGCTGCCAGTCACGGTTGCAAAGAGCGAAGTCACCTTCGACATGGCATCTCTTTGAGAGAGATGCTGGACGCTCCGGGTTTGCTTCGGTCGCTCGACTTCTCAGTCCTCGACTTCCGCACTTCCGAAGAGCCCCTCGGCTTCTTCACCCCTTGGCGGCTGTCCGGCCTCTTGTCCGGATACCTACCGACTGACACACGACCACAGGCACGTGCGAAATTGGGCAAGACCGCACATAAGCGTTTTGACTCTGGTTCGCAAGAATTTTTTTAGGCTGCGGACAGAATTGCCTAACGTCTGCTTGCGCGCTGTTGCGCGAGCGACGCTGAAGATGAACGAGCGTTAAGTTTTCGCTGCGCTGCGCGTGTTGCTCACGCGCGTGAAGCGTCAGCCGCGCTTCGTGAAGGGCTCGACGCGTTGAGCGGCACGGATGAAGGCGGTCATCACGAGTACGCCGAGCGCGAATAGCACGGCCTGCAGGATGTGGGCGCCTTGATCGCCGAGACCAAACAGGATCGCGAGCGCCCAGCCGCCGGCAAAGGCCGCGCCGAACACCTCCGCGCCGATCAGGATCGCGGCGCTGATGACGGTGATGACGCTGGGCCAGACGATCTGGCGGGACGAGGAAGAAGGCGCGTTCATGGGGCTCAGGGGTCCTGACTTCGAGGGCCGCAATCTCCCCGAAAAGGCGGCCGGGAGCAAGGCCAAATGGCCCAAAAAAGCCCCATCGCGTGCTATAGCTGGCCGCAGCAATCGAGCCACAAAAACCGGGACTTGCGATGTCAGAACCCCGCCAAACCACGGACTCCGGGACCAATCCGCTGCTGAAGGCCTGGGTGACGCCGTTTGCGACCCCGCCCTTCGACGAGTTCAAGCCGGAGCACTTCCTGCCGGCCTTCGAGCAGGCCTTCGCCGATCATTCCGCCGAGATCGCGGCGATCACCAACGATCCCGCGGCGCCCGACTTCGCCAACACCATCACGGCGCTGGAGCGCTCCGGCAAGCTGCTGAGCAAGGTCGCGGCGGTGTTCTACGACCTCGTCTCGGCGCATTCCAACCCGGCTATCCTGGAGATCGACAAGGAGGTCTCCCTGCGGATGGCGCGGCACTGGAATCCGATCATGATGAACGCCGTGCTGTTTGGTCGCATCGCCCAGCTGCACGAGAACCGCACCTCGCTCGGTCTTTCGCCCGAGCAGCTCCGCCTGCTGGAGCGCACCTACACCCGCTTCCACCGCGCCGGCGCCGGCCTCTCCGAAGAGGCCAAGGTGCGGATGGCCGAGATCAACGAGCGGCTGGCCCAGCTCGGCACCGGCTTCAGCCATCATCTGCTCGGCGACGAGCAGGACTGGTTCATGGAGCTCGGGGAGGCCGATCGCCAGGGCCTGCCGGAGAGCTTTGTTGCCGCCGCCAGGGCTGCGGCGGAAGAGCGCGGCATGGCCGGCAAGGCCATCGTCACGCTGTCGCGCTCCTCGGTCGAGACGTTCCTGAAGAGCTCGGCCCGGCGCGACCTGCGCGAGAAGGTCTACAAGGCCTTCATCGCGCGCGGCGACAACGGCAATGCCAACGACAACAACACGACCATCGTCGAGGTCCTGAAGCTGCGTGAGGAGAGCGCCAACCTCCTGGGCTATCCGACCTACGCCGCCTACCGGCTCGAGGATTCCATGGCCAAGACGCCGGATGCGGTGCGGAGCCTTTTGGAGCGGGTCTGGAAGCCGGCCCGCGCCCGGGCGCTCGCCGACCGCGACGAGATGCAGGCGCTGATCACGGAAGAGGGCGGCAATTTCAAGCTCGCCCCCTGGGACTGGCGCTTCTACGCCGAGAAGCTGCGCCTGCAGCGGGCCAATTTCGACGATTCCGCGATCAAGCCGTATCTCGGTCTCGATCACATGATCGCCGCCGCCTTCGACTGCGCCACGCGCCTGTTCGGCGTCACCTTCGAGGAGCGCAAGGACGTCCCGGTCTGGCACCCGGACGTCCGGGTCTGGGAGATGAAGGGGCCGGACGGCAAGCACAAGGCGCTGTTCTACGGCGACTACTTCGCCCGGCCGTCGAAGCGCTCCGGCGCCTGGATGACCTCGCTGCGCGACCAGCAGAAGCTCGACGGCGACGTCGCGCCGCTGGTTCTCAACATCTGCAATTTCGCCAAGGGCGCCGACGGCGAGCCCTCGCTGCTGTCGCCCGACGATGCCCGCACCCTGTTCCACGAGTTCGGCCACGGCCTGCACGGCATGCTCTCCAACGTGACCTATCCCTCGCTGTCGGGCACCTCGGTGTTCACCGACTTCGTCGAGCTGCCGTCCCAGCTCTACGAGCACTGGCAGGAGCGGCCCGAGGTGCTCCAGAAGTTCGCCCGTCACTACCAGACCGGTGAGCCGCTGCCCGACGACCTGCTCCAGCGCTTCCTGGCCGCGCGAAAATTCAACCAGGGCTTTGCCACGGTCGAGTTCGTCTCCTCGGCGCTGGTCGATCTCGAATTCCACACCCAGCCGGCCGCAGCCGCGCAGGATGTCCGCGCCTTCGAGAAAAAGGAGCTGGAGAAGATCGGCATGCCCGAGGAGATTGCGCTGCGTCACCGTCCCACGCAGTTCGGTCACATCTTCACCGGCGACCACTATGCCGCCGGCTATTACAGCTACATGTGGTCCGAGGTGATGGACGCCGACGCCTTCGGCGCGTTCGAGGAGGCCGGCGATATCTTCGATCCTGCCGTGGCCAAGCGCCTGCATGACGACATCTATTCGAGCGGCGGATCGGTCGATCCGGAGGCCGCCTACGAGGCCTTCCGCGGCCGCCCGCCGGAGCCCGACGCGCTGCTCCGCCGCCGCGGCCTGCTCGACGACGCCAAGGCGGCCTGATGAGCATGCGCCGCCTGTTCGGATGGCTGCTCGCCGCCGGCCTCACGCTCGTGGCCGGTGCGGCGAGCGCGCATCCCCATGTCTGGATCACCGCGACCAGCGAGTTGCTCTACGCTGCGGACGGCAGCATCACCGGCGTCCGCCACGCCTGGACGTTTGACGACATGTTCTCGGCCTATGCGGTGCAGGGGCTCGAGAGCAAGACCAAGGGTGCCTATACCCGCGAGGAGCTCGGGCCGCTGGCGCAGACCAATGTCGAGTCGCTGAAGGAATACGCCTATTTCACCTTCGCAAAAGCCGACGGCAAGAAGGAGCGTTTCCAGGAGCCGGTCGACTATTTCCTCGACTACAAGGACACGGTCCTGACCCTGCACTTCACGCTGCCGCTGAAGAACCCGGTCAAGCCCAGGCAGCTGGTGCTCGAAGTGTTCGACCGCTCCTTCTTCATCGACTTCCAGATGGCCAAGGACAATCCGGTCAAGCTGGTCGGTGCGCCCGCAGGCTGCCAGATGAAGCTCGACCGTCCCAGCGACGGCTCGGCCACCGCTCAGAAGCTCAACGAGCAGACCTTCCTGAACGGCGAGAACAGCAATTTCGGCATGATGTTCGCCAACAAGATCACGGTGGATTGCCCTTGAAGCAGCATCTCTCCCCGCTCACGCGCGGGCTGACCGCCTGCGTGGCCGTTCTGCTGGTCGTAATCGTGGCCGATGCCGCGCTTCACGATCTGCTCGCGCAAAACCCCTTTGGCGCACCGCGTCCCGCGCAGGCGGCCGAACCCGAGGCCAGCGGCCTCATCGGCTGGCTGCTGGCAAAGCAGTCGGAATTCTATCGGCAGATGTCGTCGACCATCCGCGCCGCGAAGTCCGACGGCTCGGCGGTGTGGACGCTGCTGTTCATCTCGTTCGCCTATGGCATCTTCCACGCCGCCGGTCCCGGCCACGGCAAGGCGGTCATCGCCTCTTATCTCGTCGCCAACCGCGAGACCGCGCGACGCGGCATCGCGCTGTCCTTTGCCTCGGCGCTGATGCAGTCGCTGGTGGCGATCCTGATCGTCGGCATCTCGGCCTGGATCCTGAATGCGACCGCCAAGACCATGTGCAAGGCGGAAGGGGTGATCGAGATCGCGAGCTATGCCCTGATCGCGCTGTTCGGCCTGCGCCTCGTCTGGGTCAAGGGCCGCACCTTCCTCCGCGCGCTGCAGGCGGCCCAGCCGGTGCCGGCGATGGCGGGCGTGCCGCATGATCATCATGATCACGGCCATCACCATCATCGCGACGCGCATGATCATCATGAGCACGATCATCATCACCACGATCATGCTCATGCCCATGCGCACGACCATGACCACCACGGGCATGATCACGTCCATGACGAGCATTGCGGCCATTCCCATGGGCCCACCCCGAGCGAGCTCGCCGGTCCCGGCGGCTGGCGGCGCGGGTTCGCCGCGATCCTCACCGTCGGCATCCGCCCCTGCTCGGGCGCGATCCTGGTGCTGGTGTTCGCGCTCGCCCAGGGTCTGTTCTGGGCCGGCATTGCCGCGACCTTCCTGATGGGGCTCGGCACCGCGATCACGGTCGCGGCCATCGCGGTCGTCGCCGTCTCCGCCAAGGACGTCGCGCAGCGCCTCAGCGCCGGCCGCGACGGCGGCGGTGCGCTGTTCATGCGCGGCATCGAATTCGGCGCCGCCGCCCTCGTGCTGCTGTTCGGCGTGGGCCTCTTGTTCGGCTACATCGCGGCCGAACGGACGACGTGTTTCTGAGCTAAGCTCTCCGTGCCCCGGACGCAGCGCAGCGCCCTTGCGGTGCGCTGCTGAGCCGGGGCCCATCTCGCCGTATGGTCGCGTGTGGCCTTCTGGGTCCCGGCTCTGCGGAGCAGCGCCATAAGCGCGTTCACGCGCGTCTTCGACGCGCTATGGCGCTGCACCGCGTCCGGGACACGAGAGCGACCGCTTTGCGAACTTCATCTCGTCCGCTATTCAGTCGGTCAAGCCAACAAGAATGTCCGGTCGGGGGATTCCATGTCGCGCGAAAACTTCTGGTTCTTTCACCCGTTCCGGGTGCGCTATTCCGAGATCGACGGCCAGGGCGTCGTCTTCAACGCGCATTACCTGACCTATTTCGACACCACCATCACCGAATATTTCCGCGCACTGGGCTACGACCAGTATGCGGACGCAAAGGCGAGCGGCATCGATTTTCATGTCGTGAAGTCGCTGATCGAATACAAGGCGCCTGTTAGGTTCGACTGGGAGCTCGACGTCGGCGCGCGCGTGGCGCGGATCGGCAATTCGAGCCTCGTCTTCGAGCTTGCCATTTTCCGGAAAGGTGACGCGGATGCGCTGGTGACCGGCGAGATCGTGTGGGTCTACACCAATCAGGAGACCCATCGGCCGGTGCCGATCCCGGCATGGATCCGCGACCTGATCGCCACGCGGGAGCGCCATCTGTCGGCGTGAAGCCGTCTCACACCGGCAAAAACCGCTTCAGCATCGGCATGAAAAAAATGCCGAGATTGATCGCAAAGCCGATGGTCCAGAGGATCGAGCGCAGCGTCGGGCGGTTGCCGAGATAGGTCAGCACATAGGCGATCCGCACGATCAGGAACAGCGCGGCGAGCTCGTCGATCAGCCGCTGCGGCGAGTCCCTGAATTCGGCGAGCAGCACCGCGAAGGCGAAGAACGGGAAGGTCTCGATGCCGTTCTGGTGGGCGCCAAGGGCACGCTGCGCGATGGCGTCCTCATAGAAGGCGGGATCGCGCGGCCGTGAATTGTCGAAGCGGCGAAACCTGATCCATTTGATCGAGGCGATCGTGGACAGGTAGAGCAGCAGCGCCCCGAATACGCACCATTCCGCGAGCGTCATCGTCCCTCCCCCCGCTTGGGTGCGACCCTAGCGAAACCGCCCTCATCTTGACAAGTTCGGACCAACGCGCGACCCAACCAGCCATGAACAGCGTCGCCCCCCTCGAGACTGCGAAGCCGGCCACCCGATCCGCCCTGCCGCGCGTCGGCGTGCTCCTGATCAATCTCGGCACGCCCGATACGGCCGACGCTCCCGGCGTCCGGGTCTACCTGAAAGAGTTCCTCTCGGACGCCCGCGTCATCGAGGACCAGGGTCTGATCTGGAAGCTGGTGCTGAACGGCATCATCCTGCGCAGCCGTCCGCGCACCAAGGCGCTCGACTACCGCAAGATCTGGAACACCGAGAAGAACGAGTCCCCGCTGAAGACCATTACGCGCTCGCAAAGCGACAAGCTCGCGGCCGCGCTGTCGGACCGCGATCACGTCGTCGTCAACTGGGCGATGCGCTACGGCAATCCCTCGATCAGCTCGGGCATCGACGCGCTGGTCGCGAAGGGCTGCGAGCGCATTCTCGCCGTACCGCTCTATCCGCAATATTCGGCCTCAACCTCGGCGACGGTCTGCGACGAAGTGTTTCGGGTGCTCGCGCAGCTTCGCAACCAGCCGACGCTGCGGGTGACGCCGCCTTACTACGAGGATGAAGCCTATATCGAGGCGCTCGCGACCTCGATCGAGACGCATCTGGCAACGCTCCCGTTCCAGCCCGAGCTGATCGTCGCCTCCTTCCACGGCATGCCGAAATCCTATGTCGACAAGGGCGATCCCTATCAACAGCATTGCATCGCCACCACCGAGGCACTGCGCCGCCGGCTCGGCATGGACGCAACAAAACTGCTGCTGACCTTCCAATCGCGCTTCGGCAATGACGAGTGGCTCCAGCCCTATACCGACAAGACCATGGAGCGGCTCGGCAAGGAAGGCGTGCGCCGCATCGCGGTGGTGACGCCGGGCTTCTCCGCCGACTGCCTCGAGACGCTGGAGGAGATCGCGCAGGAGAACGCCGAGATCTTCAAGCACAATGGCGGCGAGCAATTTTCCGCGATTCCCTGTCTCAACGACAGCGTATCAGGTATGGACGTGATCCGCACCCTGGTGCTGCGCGAGCTTCAGGGCTGGATCTGATGGTATCTCCCATGAACCGCCGCGAGCTACTGGCGCTTCTTGGGATGATCGTGGCGCTGCCGTCATCAGTGCAGGCCCAGCAGCCGGATGCCGCGCGGCGGCTCGGCGTGCTCTCGGTCACCGCCGCCGACGATGCGATCGGGCAGACGCGTAGTACGATTCTGGTCGAGGCGCTTGCGGCCCACGGCTGGAAAGAGCGTGACAATCTCAGGATCTATTGGCGCAGTGGCGCGGGCGACCGGACGCGGATCGCGCGGCTCGCCGACGAGCTGATCGCGCTAAAGCCCGACATCCTGCTCGCAGTCGGTACGCCCTCGGTCGAAGAGCTGCGCCAGCGCACAACAACGATCCCGATCGTGTTCGCCGTGGTCACCGACCCCGTCAGCCAGGGCTTTGTCCAGAATCTCGCGCATCCCGGCGGCAATATCACCGGCTTCACCGATTACGACGGTCCACTGGCCGGCAAATGGCTGGAGATGCTGACGCAGGTCACGCCGAAAGTGTCCCGCGTCTTCGTCGTCTACAATCCCGCCACCGCGCCGTTCGCGCCCCTGATGCTGCGCACGATCGAGGACGCCGCACGGACGCTTCACGTCACGGTCGAGCCCGCGCCGGTCCATGACACCGCCTCGATCGCGGCGCTGGCGTCGCGGCAGGACGGCGGCCTGCTGATCCTGCCGGATTTCTTCACCATGGCCAACCGCGCGCATCTGCTTGGGGCGATCGGCCAGGCGCGCGTGCCGGCGGTGTTCTGGAGCCGTACCTTCGTCGAGGAGGGCGGGCTGATGTCCTACAGCACCGACAGCGCCGAGCAGCTCCGGCGCGCCGCGGGCTACATCGACCGCATCCTCAAGGGCGCGCAGGCGGCCGACCTGCCGGTCCAGAACCCCACCAAGTTCGAGCTGGTGATCAACCTCAAGGCGGCGAGAGCGCTCGGCGTCACGCTTTCGCCGGGCCTGCTCGCAATTGCGAATGACGTGATTGAATGAACCCGTTCGTGACAGACGCCTCGCCCGAATTCGTTAACTTCCGCTCGTAGGTCTGCGCCTGCACGCTTTCAAGAGCCCGCCGCAAATACATATCGTGATCGTTCTCTCCTTCGACGTCTTGTGTGGAATTGCGCCGATACCGACGTGAATTGCGACCGCTGAACCGGTAGGGTCGTGATCCCGACCAATGACAGCGCCGGAAAGGGCCTTTTCCCGGCTTCTTTTCCGCCTTGGAGGAGCTATGAGCGGTTTCGATATTTTCGCGATTGTTCTGGTCTTGCTCGTCATCGTCACGCTGCTTGCCGGCGTGAAGACGGTGCCGCAGGGCTATGACTGGACCATCGAGCGGTTCGGCAAATACACCCAGACGCTGAGCCCCGGGCTCAACCTGATCGTGCCCTATTTCGATCGCGTCGGACGCAAGATCAACATGATGGAGCAGGTGATCGACATCCCCGAGCAGGAGGTCATCACCAAGGACAACGCCACGGTGACGGTCGACGGCGTCGCCTTCTTCCAGGTGTTCGATGCCGCCAAGGCGAGCTACGAGGTCGCCAACCTCAACCAGGCGATCACGGTCCTGACCATGACCAACATCCGCTCGGTGATGGGCTCGATGGATCTCGATCAGGTGCTGTCGCACCGTGACGAGATCAACGAGCGCCTGCTCCGCGTCGTCGACGCCGCGGTCTCGCCCTGGGGCGTCAAGGTCAACCGCATCGAGATCAAGGACATCGTGCCGCCGGCCGACCTCGTCGAGGCGATGGGCCGGCAGATGAAGGCCGAGCGCGTCAAGCGCGCCGACATTCTCGCCGCCGAAGGCCAGCGCCAGTCCGAAATCCTGCGCGCCGAGGGCGCCAAGCAGGGCCAGATCCTCCAGGCCGAAGGCCGCCGCGAGGCCGCCTTCCGCGACGCCGAGGCGCGCGAGCGTCTGGCCGAGGCCGAAGCCAAGGCGACGCAGGCGGTGTCGGAAGCCATTTCCAAGGGCGACATCGCCGCGTTGAACTATTTCATCGCCGACAAATATATCAAGGCATTCGGCCAGTTCGCCGACGCGCCGAACCAGAAGATCATCATGCTGCCGATGGAGGCGACGAGCATGCTCGGCTCGCTCGCCGGCATCGGCGAGATCGCCAAGGCGACGTTCGGCGAAAGCGCGGCGTCCGCGGCAGCAGCCGCGCGCCGGCCCGGCTCGGTGCCGCCGACCGGCGGCACGCCGCCGGTGGTGCCGCCGCGGCAGGGATAGTCACCGGCGCATGCCTTGCGACAAGGGCATGCGCCAATATTCAGAGGTCGTGTCATGACCGACATGTTCGTATCGCTCGGCACCTGGAACTGGCTGATCTTCGGCTTCATCCTGATGGCGCTGGAGACGCTCGCACCGGGCGTCTTCCTGTTCTGGCTCGGGCTCGCGGCACTGCTGGTGGGCCTGATCTCGTTCGCCGTCCATCTGTCCTGGCAGATCCAGCTCGTGATGTTTGCGGTCTTCGCGGTAGCCGCCGTGCCCGTCTGGCGCCGCCTCGCGCGGCCGAAGCCCGACGAAAGCGCAAGCCCGTTCCTCAACAAGCGCACCGAAGCGCTGCTCGGGCGCGAGTTCACGCTGGAGAGGCCGATCATCGACGGCAGCGGCACCGTGCGCATCGGCGACACGGTGTGGCGCGTGGCGGGCCCGGATACGCCAGCGGGGACGCGGGTCAAGGTGGTGCAGGTCGACGGCGCGAATTTGACGGTCGCGGCGGCGTAGTCTCTTACCCTCCCCTGGAGGGTAGGGCTATCGCATATGAGGAGAGCGTGGCGGGAAGCTCGCCTGCGGCCATCCTTCGAGACGCCCGCCTCCGGCGGGCCCTCAGGATGAGGACAGAGTACGTGGCGGCAATTCGGCAGCCAAAGCTGCCGGTCAGCCTCATCCTGAGGAGACCGCGGAGCGGTCGTCTCGAAGGACGAGGCGCTTGCTCAGGCCCCACCAGCTCATATGCGATGGCCCTGCCCTGGAGGGGGAGGGTCGATCGCGCGCAGCGCGAGCGGGGTGGGGTGATCTCTCCGCTCGGGCAGCGCATCGGTGGAGAGACTGTCACCCCACCCCGCTACGCATTGTGCTTCGCTTCATGCGCAGCGACCCTCCCCCTCCAGGGCCCCTCCAGGGGAGGGTAAGAGAAAACCCTACCGCTTCCACCTCTCCGCAAACCGGTGCAGCGGCATGAACGTCTCGCACAGCTCTCGCCCCAGCGCCGTCAGCCCGTAGCCTCCGCCGTCGCCCAGCTCCACGAAGCCCGCTTCGCGCAGCTCCGTCAGCCGCGTTTGCAGCACGGTGGGCGAAGCCTCGTCGCAGGCAGTGCGTAGTGCGCGGGAGGTGAGGGAGTCTTCGCGTAACTCCCATAATATCCGCAAGGCCCAGCGCCGGCCGAGCAGGTCGAGCAGCACCATGATCGGCCGGCCTGTGCGCGAGCCGCGGACGCTGCGTGTCTTTGAGACAGCCTGTTTCGCCATCGTCGCCTCTTGAATCATGCTACAGATAATGTAGCGTATTGCTACGATAAATGTAGCAAAGGAGTCGGCCCGTGTCCGAAGCCATACCGCGCATTGCCCCGCTCACGCCGCCTTATCCCCCGGAGATCCAGGCACAGTTCGACCGCATCATGCGCGGCGCGCCGCCGCTGGCGCTGTTCCGGGTGATGGCGGGCCACGCCCGCGCCTGGGACAAGTTCCGCGCCGGCGGACTGCTCGATCCCGGGCCGCTGTCGCTCCGCGATCGCGAGATCGTCATCGATCGCACCTGCGCGCTCAACCGATGCGAATATGAATGGGGCGTGCATGTCGCGATTTTTGCCGGGCCGGCAAAGCTCAGCGAGGACGAGGTGCGTGCCACGGTGCAGGGCGATGCGACGTCGGCCTGCTGGTCACCGGCCGAGCAGGCACTGATCGCGGCCGTCGACGCGCTGCATCACCGCGCGACGTTGAGCGACGAGGAATTCGCCGCGCTCGCAGCGCACTACGACGAGGCGCAGATTCTGGAGATCATGCTCTTGTGCGGCTTCTATCGCACGGCGTCGTATCTGGCGAACGGGCTGCGGCTGCCGCTGGAGGAGAACGCCGCGCGGTTTCCGGCGTAGCCTTCAATCCTCATCCTGAGGAGCGCGTCTTCGCGCGTCTCGAAGGATGAAGGCCCGGCTGGTGGCCTCGCCCTTCGAGACGAGCGCGAAGGGGCGCGCTCCTCAGGGTGAGGGTCTTCTGGATTGCTTCGCTGCGCTCGCAATGACGAGTGGAGAGTCCTACGCCACACCCGCGCGCAGCAGATCGTGCAGGTGTACGATGCCTACCACCTTGTTCGCCTCGGTCACCAGCAGCGTCGTGATCTTGCGGGTGTTCAGCACCTCGATCATCTCGCTCGCCAGCATCGAAGGCGGCACGGACTTCGGCTGCTTCGTCATGATCTCGTCGACCGTCGCCGTCAGAAGGTCGGGCCGCATGTGGCGGCGCAAATCGCCGTCGGTGATGATGCCGACAGCCTCATCCGCGTCGTTGACGATGCAGACGCAGCCGAGGCCCTTGGCCGACATCTCGACCACGGCGTCCGACATCTTGGTGCCTTCAGGCTTGAGCGGGATCTCGGCACCGGTGCGCATGTAGTCGCGGACGAATTTCAGCATCGCGCCGAGCTTGCCGCCGGGATGGAAATGCGCGAACTCCAGCGCGGTGAAGCCGCGGCCTTCCAGCAGCGCGATCGCGATGGCATCGCCGATCGCCACCTGCATCATGGTCGAGGTGGTCGGTGCCAGATTGTGCGGGCAGGCCTCGCGGGCCTTGGGCAGTTCGATCACGATGTCGGCGGCCTGGCCGAGCGAGGACGAAGCGTTCGAGGTCACCGCGATCATCGGGATCGCGAACCGCGCCGAATAGTTCACGAGGGTCTTCATCTCCGGCTGCTCGCCGGACCAGGACAGCGCCATGATGACGTCGTCGGCGGTGATCATGCCGAGGTCGCCATGTGCGGCTTCCGCCGTGTGGACGAAGAAGGCCGGCGTGCCGGTCGAGGCCAGCGTCGCCGCGATCTTGCGCGCCATGTGCCCGGACTTGCCGAGCCCGGTGACGATGACGCGGCCCTTGGCGTTGCGGATCAGGTCGACCGCCCTCGCGAAGGTCGCGCCCAGCGGGCCGCGCAGGGCAGCGGCGAGGGCGTTGATGCCGCCGCTCTCCGTCTCCAGCGTGCGGAGCGCGGATTCGACGCTATCGGGGATGGAGCCGGATGATTGGGTCATCAGCGGTTTCGAACTCGGCATGCTCAGGTCCAGGGAGGAAGGGGCGTTCGCCCGTTGGCGCCTGCTTAGCACGCCGCGGCTCTTGAGGCGACGAGAGCCCTTATGCCCTCAACCGGTCATTAACCATAATTGTTTTAACTCCATTAACGATGGGTTCCCGCCAGCCGGTCGGAGGCCGTCTTGAAAGTGTTTGATTTCGTTGGAGTTATTCCATCGTGGGGTCGTCTCCAGGCATGGGCCGGAGCAAACGCGCGCATTTCCTGCGCGCCGCTTTGCCGTGCCTCGCGCTGACGGCCTTCGATAGCGCCCCGGCGCCGGCCCAGAGCCTCACGCCCGACCTGTTCAATCCCAACCGCGGCGGCTTCGCCTCGCCCGATACGCTGCCGACGCGCCGCACGGCGGCCGTGCCGCAGGCACCGTCGGATGCGCTGCCGGCGCTGCCCGATCCCAATGCCGATCCGCGCAAGAGCCAGCAGGCGCCGGCAACCTCCCGTGTCGGCCAGGTGCCGACCTACGGCCTGCCGGCTGCCAATGGCGCCAGCGGCTCCGGCTACGACTCGCTGAACCGCAAGCGGCAGCAGCCAAAACTCTATCCCGGCCAGGCCAAGCCGAAGCGCCCGCTCGGCCCTGGCTCGCCGCCGCCACCGGCAACGCCGGTCAGGACGCTGGGCCCGCCGCGCATCGCGCCGCCGCCGTCCGAGGCCGCGCACAAGACGCCCGTGCCGCCGGCCATGGCCGGCAACGTGCCCGGCCAGCCGCTGCGTCGCCGCCTCAAGCTGGACGAGGATCCGTTCGGCGCGGTCGGCGATTACGCCGGCAGTTTTCTGATCAAGGGCGGGCTCGAGCTCTCGACCGGCTACGACACCAATCCGGCGCGCCTGAACAAGCCGGTCGGCTCGCCGGTCTATGTCGTCGCGCCTGATCTCCTTGTCGCGTCCGACTGGGAGCGCCACGCGCTGGTCGCGGATTTGCGCGGCTCGTTCTCGGGCTACACCAACAACATGCCGGCGACGATCAACGGCTTTGCCTCGCCATCGCCGGTCGAGATCGATCGCCCCGACTTCACCGGCCATGTTGACGGGCGCGTCGACGTCAGCCGGGATCTCAAGCTGACCTCGCAGCTGCGCCTGCGGCTCGCCACCGACAATCCCGGCAGCCCCAACGTGCAGGCCGGCCTGCAGAAATATCCGGTCTATGCCACCTACGGCACGACGATCGGCTTCGACCAGACCTTCAACCGCTTCCAGGTCGCCGCCGGCGCCACCGTGGATCGCACCGCCTACACCGATTCAAAGCTCACCGACGGCTCGACCTTCAGCAATGACGACCGCAACTTCAACCAGTATGGCGGCGTCGGGCGCTTCTCCTACGATCTGAAGCCGGGGCTGAAGCCGTTCGTCGAGATCCAGGGCGACACCCGCGTCCACGACCAGGCCGCCGACCGCAACGGCTATTTCCGCGATTCGAACGGCGGCTATGCCAAGGTCGGCTCGTCCTTCGAGTTCTCGCGCATCCTCACCGGCGAGATCTCGGTCGGCTATTCGGCGCGCAACTATGTCGATCCGCGCCTCAGCCAGCTCTCCGGCTTCCTCACCGCGGGCTCGCTGATCTGGAATGCGAGCGGCCTCACCACGGTGAAATTCTTCACCGACACGCAGATCAACGAGACCACGGTCCCCGGCTCATCCGGCGTGCTCGTGCACACCTATGCCGCCGAAGTCGATCACGACTTCCGCCGCTGGCTCACCGCAATAGGCAAGTTCACCTACGGCACGTACGATTACCAGAACCAGAACCGCAACGACAAAACCTACTCGCTCGAAGGCAATCTGATCTACAAGCTCAACCGCAACGTCTGGATCAAGGGCACGCTGCGCCACGACATCCTGGATTCGAACCAGGCGGGATCGAGCTCGCAGGGCACGGTGGTGATGGTCGGGGTGAGGCTGCAGAATTAAACCGCCGCCTGATCGTACGCGCCGGTGTAGCCAAACCACGGGTGTCGTCCTGGCGAAAGCCAGGACCCATTACCCCAGGGAGTAGTTTGGCGAAGGCTCGCAGTTCGTTACTACGACCGACTGCCATCGATAGATTCCGCGGTATGGGTCCTGGCTTTCGCCAGGACGACAGCGGAGATTACCGCGGCAGATCCGTCTTCCCCATCAGGAACGTGTCGATCGACCGGGCGCACAGCCGCCCTTCACGGATCGCCCACACCACCAGCGATTGCCCACGGCGCATGTCGCCGGCGGTGAACACGTTCGGGCGCGAGGTCTGGTAGTCGAGCGTGTTGGCCTTGACGTTGCCGCGCGGGTCGAGCTCGACCGAGAGCAGCTTCAAGAGACCCTCGTGCACGGGGTGCACAAAACCCATCGCGAGCAGGACGAGCTCGGCATCGAGCTCGAACTCGCTGCCGGCGATCGGCTTGAACTTGTCGTCGACGCGCACGCAGTGCAGCTTTTTCACTTGGCCGTTCTCGCCGGTGAACTTTTGGGTCAGCACGGCGTATTCGCGAATCGCACCTTCGGCCTGGCTGGAGGAGGTGCGCATCTTCAGCGGCCAGTTCGGCCAGGTCACGCCCTTGTTCTCGCGCTCGGGCGGGGCGGGCATGATCTCGAGCTGGGTCACCGAGAGCGCGCCCTGGCGCAGCGAGGTGCCGATGCAGTCCGAACCGGTGTCGCCGCCGCCGATGACGACGACATGCTTGCCATTGGCGAGGATCTCGGAGATGCCGTTCAGCGGCTCGCTGGAGACGCGGCGGTTCTGCTGCGGCAGGAAGTCCATGGCGTAGTGGATGCCGGCGAGATCGCGGCCGGGGATCGGCAGGTCGCGCGGGGCTTCCGCGCCGCCGGTCAGCGCTACTGCGTCATACTCGTTGAGCATCTCGCGCGGATCGACATTGCCCTCTGCGCCGACATGGCTGTTGTAGTGGAAGGTGACGCCTTCGCCTTCCATCTGCTTGACGCGGCGGTCGATGACGCCCTTCTCCATCTTGAAGTCGGGAATGCCGTAACGCAGCAGGCCGCCGGCCTTGGCGTACTTCTCGAACAGATGCACGTCGTGGCCGGCGCGCGCGAGCTGCTGGGCGCAGGCCATGCCGGCCGGACCCGAACCGATCACGGCGACCTTCTTGCCGGTCTTCTCCGCGGCCACTTCCGGCTTCAGCCAGCCATTGTCCCAGGCGCGGTCGACGATCGCGCATTCGATGGTCTTGATGGTGACCGGGTTGTCGTCGATGTTGAGCGTGCAGGACGCCTCGCACGGCGCCGGGCAAATGCGACCGGTGAATTCAGGGAAATTGTTGGTCGAGTGCAGGTTGCGCGAGGCCTCTTCCCAATTGCCCTGATAGACGAGGTCGTTCCAGTCGGGGATCTGGTTGTTGACCGGGCAGCCGGGCGTGCCCGGCGCGACCGAGCCGGTGCCGTGGCAATAGGGAATGCCGCAATTCATGCAGCGCGCGGCCTGGTCGCGCACTTCCTTCTCGCTCAAGGGAACGACGAACTCGTTGTAATGCTTCACGCGCTCGGCGACCGGGGTGTACTTGCGGTCGTGCCGTTCGATTTCCAGAAAACCCGTGATCTTGCCCATTAAACCCGAAGTCCCTGACGCTTAATTCGTTTGTTCTCTCACTCCTCATCCTGAGGAGCGGCGCACTGTTCGCGCCGCGTCTCGAAGGATGGAGGCCCGGATGGTGGTCTCATGGTTCGAGACGCAGCTATCGCGCCTCGTCACCATGAGGGCTTTAGTCCTTACGCCCCGATCGCGATTTTCGGCTCGGCGTCCGCGTTGGCGGCCATTTCGCGCAGCGCGCGCCGGTACTCGACCGGCATCACCTTGCGGAATTTGGGCAGCCAATCCTTCCAGTTGGCAAGGATCTCGGTGGCGCGCTTGGAGCCGGTCGCCTTGGCGTGGCGCGTGATCAGGACGTGCAGCCGCTCGACGTCGGAGGCGAGCAGGTTCTTGAACACGTCGACCCGGCCGTGCGCCTCGAGGTCACCGGCGTGGTTATAGGTGCCGGCGTTGATCAGCTCTTCCGACAAGACCGGCTCGAGCTCGACCATGCTGAGATTGCACAGCTTGTCGAAGCCGCCGGTCTCATCGAGCACATAGGCGATGCCGCCGGACATGCCGGCCGCGAAGTTGCGCCCGGTCTTGCCGAGCACGACCACGATGCCGCCGGTCATGTATTCGCAGCAATGATCGCCGGCGCCTTCGACGACCGCGACCGCGCCGGAGTTACGCACGGCGAAACGCTCGCCGGCGACGCCGTGGAAGTAGCACTCGCCCTGGATCGCGCCGTACATCACGGTGTTGCCGACGATGATGCTCTCTTCCGGCACGATGCCGCTGTTGGCAGGCGGCTTGACGATGATCTTGCCGCCCGAGAGGCCCTTGCCGACATAGTCGTTGGCTTCACCTTCGAGCTCGAAGGTGACGCCATTGGCAAGCCACGCGCCGAAGGCCTGGCCGGCAGTGCCCTTGAGGCTGACGTGGATGGTGTCCTGCGGCAGGCCGGCATGGCCGTAGATCTTGGCGACCGCGCCCGACAGCATCGCACCGGCGGAGCGGTTGGTGCTGTTGATCGTGGCCTCGATCTTCACCGGCGCGCCGCGGTCGAGCGCAGGCGTTGCCTTCTCGATCAGAGTGCGGTCGAGCACCGCCTCCAGATGATGGTTCTGGCGCTCGGAGTGATAGATCTTCTGGCCCTTCTCTTCCTTCTGCTTGACGAACAGCTTCGAGAAGTCGAGGCCCTTGGCCTTCCAGTGCGCAACCAGCCTGGTCTGGTCGAGCAGCTGCACCTGGCCGACCATCTCGTTGAAGGTGCGGAAGCCGAGCGAAGCCATGATCTCGCGGACTTCCTCGGCGACGAAGAAGAAGTAGTTGATGACGTGCTCGGGCTGGCCGGTGAAGCGCTTGCGCAGGACGGGGTCCTGGGTGGCGACGCCGACCGGGCAGGTGTTGAGATGGCACTTGCGCATCATGATGCAGCCGGCCGCGATCAGCGGCGCGGTGGCGAAGCCGAACTCGTCGGCGCCGAGCAGCGCGCCGATCACGACGTCACGGCCGGTGCGGAAGCCGCCGTCGACCTGGACCACGATGCGGCTGCGCAGCCGCTCGCGCACCAGCGTCTGGTGGGTTTCGGCGAGGCCGATTTCCCAGGGGCTGCCGGCGTGCTTGATCGAGGTCAGCGGCGAAGCGCCGGTGCCGCCCTCGAAGCCCGCGATGGTGACGTGGTCGGCGCGCGCCTTGGCGACGCCCGCCGCGACCGTGCCGACGCCGATCTCGGAGACGAGCTTGACCGAGACGTCGCCCGTCGGGTTGACGTTCTTGAGGTCGTAGATGAGCTGCGCCAGATCCTCGATCGAGTAGATGTCGTGGTGCGGCGGCGGCGAGATCAGGCCGACGCCCGGCGTCGAGTGCCGGACCTTGGCGATGGTGGCGTCGACCTTGTGGCCGGGCAGCTGGCCGCCTTCGCCGGGCTTGGCGCCCTGCGCCATCTTGATCTGCATCATGTCGGAGTTGACGAGATACTCCGTGGTGACGCCGAAGCGGCCCGAGGCGACCTGCTTGATCGCCGAACGCATGGAATCGCCGTTCGGCATCGGCTTGAAGCGGTCGGCTTCCTCGCCGCCTTCGCCGGTGTTCGACTTGCCGCCGATCCGGTTCATGGCGATCGCCAGCGTGGTGTGCGCCTCGCGCGAGATCGAGCCGAAGCTCATCGCACCCGTGGCGAAACGCTTGACGATGTCCTTGGCCGGCTCGACCTGGTCGAGCGGGATCGGCTTGCGCTTCTCTTCCTCGGCGTTCTTGATCCGGAACAGGCCGCGCAGCGTCAAGAGACGCTCCGACTGCTCGTTGAGGATCTTGGCGAAGGCGCGGTAGCGCTCCTGCGAATTGCCGCGCGCGGCGTGCTGCAGCAGCGACACCGACTCGGCGGTCCAGGCATGGTCCTCGCCGCGGCTGCGATAGGCATATTCGCCGCCGACGTCGAGCGCGCCCTTGTAGACCAGCGCCTCGCCGAACGCGTCGGCATGGCGGCGCACGGCTTCTTCCGCGATCTCGGCGAGACCGACACCCTCGACGCGCGTGTGCGTGCCGGCGAAGAACTTCGACACGAAGTCCGCCTTGAGGCCGACCGCGTCAAAGATCTGCGCGCCGCAATAGGACTGGTAGGTCGAGATGCCCATCTTGGACATCACCTTGAGCAGGCCCTTGCCGATCGACTTGATGTAGCGCTTGACGATCTCGTAGTCGTCGAGCGAGCCGGGCAGGCGGTCCTTCATCGCGATGATGGTCTCGAACGCGAGGTAAGGATTGATCGCTTCGGCGCCGTAGCCGGCAAGGCAGGCGAAGTGATGCACTTCGCGCGGCTCGCCGGATTCGACGACGAGACCGACCGAGGTGCGCAGTCCGACGCGGATCAGATGATGATGCACGGCGGCGCAGGCGAGCAGTGCCGGGATCGGCACGCGGTCGGTGCCGACCATGCGGTCGGACAGGATGATGATGTTGACGCCCTCGCGCACCGCGCTTTCCGCACGCGCGCAGAGCTCGTCGAGCACCTGGTCCATGCCGGCCGCGCCGAGACCGGCGTGGAAGGTGGTGTCCAGCGTCCGCGACTTGAAGTGCGACTCGGCCACATCAGAGATCGAGCGGATCTTTTCCAGATCCGCGTCGGTCAGGATCGGCTGGCGCACTTCGAGGCGCTTGGTCGTGGCCAGGCCCTGCAGGTCGAACAGGTTCGGCCGCGGTCCGATGATGGAGACGAGGCTCATCACCAGCTCCTCGCGGATCGGGTCGATCGGCGGGTTGGTGACCTGCGCGAAGTTCTGCTTGAAGTAGGTGAACAGCGGCTTGGCCTTGTCCGACAGCGCCGAGATCGGCGTGTCGTTGCCCATCGAGCCCGCGGCTTCCTCGCCGGTGGCCGCCATCGGCGTCATCAGGATGGTGATGTCTTCCTGGCTGTAGCCGAACGCCTGCTGGCGATCGAGCAGCGACAGGTTCGAGCGCACGCCGGTGGTCGGCACCTTCGGCAGCTCTTCCAGCACGATCTGGGTCCGCTCCAGCCACTCTTTGTAGGGATGGCTCTTGGCGAGCTCGGCCTTGATCTCGTCGTCGGGGATCAGGCGGCCCTGCTCGAGGTCGACCAGCAGCATCTTGCCGGGCTGCAGGCGCCACTTGGTGATGATCTGGTCCTCGGGGATCGTCAGCACGCCCATCTCGGACGCCATGACGATGCGGTCGTCCTTGGTCACGAGATAGCGCGCCGGTCGCAGGCCGTTGCGGTCGAGCGTGGCGCCGATCTGGCGGCCGTCGGTGAAGGCGATCGCGGCGGGGCCGTCCCACGGCTCCATCAGCGCGGCATGATATTCGTAGAAGGCGCGGCGCTTCTCATCCATCAAGGGATTGCCGGCCCACGCCTCCGGAATCATCATCATGACGGCGTGCGGCAGCGAGTAGCCGCCCTGCACCAGGAATTCGAGCGCGTTGTCGAAGCAGGCGGTGTCCGACTGGCCTTCATAGGAGATCGGCCAGAGCCGGTTGATGTCCTTGCCGTAGAGCTCGGAGCTCACCGAGGCCTGGCGCGCCGCCATCCAGTTGACGTTGCCGCGCAGCGTGTTGATCTCGCCGTTATGCGCGATCATGCGATAGGGATGCGCCAGCGACCACGCCGGGAAGGTGTTGGTCGAGAAGCGCTGGTGGACCAGCGCGAGCGCGCTCTCGAAATCCTTCTCGTGCAGGTCGGGATAGTACTTGCCGAGCTGGTCGGCGAGGAACATGCCCTTGTAGATCACGGTGCGGCAGGACATCGAGCACGGGTAATAGCCGGCGAGGCCGCGGTCGCGCCGCTGGTAGATCGCCTGCGAGATCGACTTGCGCAGGATGTAGAGCCGGCGCTCGAACTCGTCCTCGGTCTTGGCGACGCCGTTGCGGCCGATGAACACCTGCATGCAGGCGGGCTCGGTCGGCTTCACGGTGACGCCGAGCGAAGAATTGTCGGTCGGGACGTCGCGCCAGCCGAGCAGGGTCAGGCCCTCCTCCTTGATCTGGTCGCCGATGATGCTCTTGATGACGTTGCGCCAGGCGGTGTCGCGCGGCATGAACAGCGCGCCGATGGCATATTCGCCCGGCGCCGGCAGCGTGAAGCCGATCTCCCCGGCCTTGCGGCTGAAGAAGGCGTGCGGGATCTGCACCAGGATGCCGGCGCCGTCACCGGCGCGCGGGTCGGCGCCGACAGCGCCGCGATGCTCGAGGTTGCAGAGGATGCTGAGCGCGTCCGCGACGATCTCGCGCGACTTCTTGCCCTTGATGTTGGCGATGAAGCCGACGCCGCAAGAGTCCTTCTCAAGGCTCGGATCGTACAGGCCTTCGGCTTTGGGCCGCGAATTGTGCTCCTGAATCGGGTCGGTCGTTTTCGAGGCGACCGTCGCCGACAGCTCTTCTGCCACGATGTTTGCGCGCTCGAATTGCGACCCGTTCATTGTTCCAATCCTCTCCATGCGGCAAGCTGTCTCACCGCCATCTTCGGCGCACCTTGGGCGTTCCGCGGCACCCGCCTCTGGGTCACCGCTCGTCCGCTGCGAGCCGCATTTTCTTAAATTCAGGCTAGGCGTTCTTCGTCCCCGAGAACGGCTTTGCCTGTTGCCTTCTTGGTGCTCGAAAGCACCGACTTTCGTTGCAATCCCTATGCCGGAACCGCAAGCAAAATTGAGACAGCTTTCCTGTCCTAACCATCACCTTGCCAAATTTTTGTCTAGCACACAAGCGCGCGGAAGTCCCGATTCCCGATATGTCAATCAATCGCTTTCCGAAAGTTGCGCGGCCCCGGTTTTGAAGCAAACGCGCCCTGATCCGGCCCTGTAGACGCCGAAATCACAAATGAAGCTTCGGATCGGCCCTTCGGAAGGCGCGCCACGCCGCGAGAAGCGAAAGAGCGCGCTCCATTCGGGGTCTGACAGGAGCGTCTCGACCATGAAGTTTTTCACAGGATGTGTGGCCGCCGCCGCGCTGGCGCTGGCCGCAAGCACGGCTCAAGCGCAAGTTCCCGCGAACGGTATTACGGGAGGGGCGATGATCGCGGTGTCGGATTTCGACGGGCCCTATGGGCCGCCGGAAGCCGCGCCGCCCCCGCCGCCGCGCTATGGCTACGGATATGGCTATGAGGAGCGTGGCCTTGCGCCGGCACTGCTGCCGTCGACGGAGGTGTACGCAGTGTTGCGCGAAAATGGATTCTCGCCGCTCGGCATCCCGCGGCTGCGCGGCAGCGTCTACACTATTGCGGTAATCGACCGCCGCGGCGACGACGGTCGGCTGGTGATCGACGCCCGCGACGGCCGGATCATCCGCTTCATGCCGGCGGCCGATGCCTACGGCATGGCGCCGCCCTATGAGGAGCGTGCGGTGGCGCCCTACGGCCCGCAGAGCGCGCTGCCGCCGCCGACCATGATCCGCAGCGGCCCGCCGCGCCCGCCGGCCTCGATCCCGCACGTCGCCAAGCGCACCGTGCCGCTGCCCAAGGCGGCTCCGCAGCGCGGTGAGACGCCGGTCGCGGCCGTGAAGCCGGTCGAGCCTCCGGCGCAGCAGGCCCAGGCGCCGCAGGCACAGGCAGCGGCGCAGGCTCAGCCCGCCCAGGCGCAACCTGCCCAGCAGACCGCGGCCGTGCAGGCAAAGCCCGCCGAGGCCGCGCCGCAACCCACCGCGCCAACCGTCGGCGAGGCCAAGCCTGCTCCGACGATCCAGCCGACGCAGGAGATGCCGGCCGCGCAGGGGCTGGATTAGGCGCGCTCGTAATCGGCTCGTTGTGTGCGGCGAGCCGCGCCATACTCACGGTGTCGTCCTGGCGAAAGCCAGGACCCATACCGCGAGGTCTATCGAGTGGGTGAGGTGCGAGTACCGGACGACGAGTCTTCGCCAAACCAACATCTGGGGTAATGGGTCCTGGCTTTCGCCAGGACGACATTGGAGCAAAACAAAAGGCGCCTGAGCACTCAGGCGCCTTTTGCATTAAGGGATCACCTCAGCTCCGCGGATACCCTGCGGCGTCCAGGATCAAATTCGCGACCTCCTTCGGATGCGACACCAGCGAGAGGTGGCCGGCATCGAGCTCGACTGTGGTGGCGTTCATGCGCTTGGCGAGGAAGCGTTCGAGATCGGGGTTGATGGTGTAGTCGTTCTTCGACACCGCGTACCAGCTCGGCTTGCTATGCCACGCCGCTTCCGTGGTACGGCCGGCGAAGATCGAGGCTGCCGTCGGCCATTGCACGGCATAGAGCTCCCTGGCCTGCTCCGGCTTCACGCCATTGGCGAAATATTTCAGGAAGGACTCTTCCGACAGCTTGGTGTAGCCGTCGCGCTCGACGATGCCGGCGCGCACGGGGCCGGTCGGAAACTGTTTTGACAGCGCAATGAAATCCTCGTTCGCGTCGGGCGCGCGTGCGGCGACATAGACGAGGCCGGTGACCTTCGGGTCGGTGCCGACCTGGCTGATCACGGTGCCGCCCCAGGAATGCGCGACCAGCACGGTCGGTCCGTCCTGCTCGGCCAGCGCGCGCTTGGTCGCCTCGACGGAGTCGGCAAGCGACGACAGCGGATTCTGCACGGCGGTGACGTGCAGGCCTGCCGCCTGAAGGATCGGGATTACCTCCGACCAGCTCGAGCCGTCAGCCCAGGCGCCGTGCACCAGCACGACGTTCTTCGCCTTCACGGTCTGCGGGGTCTGCGCGTGAGCGAGGCTGAGAGGGGCCGCCAGCAGGCTCGCGGCGACGAAAAGGCTGCGCCAGAAAGTCATCATCGTTCTCCGTGTTCTTGGGTTCGATGCCCAAAGGACGGAGTGTGTGGCCGTGGCGTTACGGTCCTCACCAGTCTGTGATGCGATGGAGCGGGGCAATGTTTTGGAAGAAGGCCAATCAGCAATCGGTGTCGTCCTGGCGAAGGCCAGGACCCATACCGCGAGGTCCGTCGATGACGCGCGGTAGGCGTACCGGACAACGAGTCTTCGCCAAACAGCTCCCTGGGGTAATGGGTCCTGGCCTTCGCCAGGACGACGCCGGGGAGGGAGTTGGGCAAAACAAAAACGCCCCGGGGCACCGGGGCGTTCTCGCAACCTGGAGTCGTGTGCTGCTTAGGCGGCTTGCGCCGAGTTCTCGATCACCTGCGCCTTCGGAGCGCTGGTGTTGATCGCGATCTGGCGCGGCTTCTTGGCTTCGGGAATCTCGCGAACGAGGTCGACGTGAAGCAGGCCGTTCTCGAGCGAGGCGTCCTTCACCTGCACGAAATCGGCAAGCTGGAAGGCGCGCTCGAAGGCACGCGCGGCGATGCCGCGATAGAGCACTTCGGATTTCGAGTTCTCGTTGGCGACCTTCTCGCCCTTGATCGTCAGCGTGTTTTCCTTCGCGACGATGGAGAGCTCGTCCTTGGCGAAGCCCGAGACCGCGACGGTGATGCGGTAGGCGTTCTCGCCGGTGCGCTCGATGTTGTAGGGGGGATAGCCGGGGCTGCCGTCAGAGCCGGCCTGGTCGAGCAGGTTGAACAGACGGTCGAAGCCGACGGTAGAACGATAGAAGGGGGTGAGGTCGTAGGTACGCATGGTCAAGTCCTCCATTGAGCGACTGTTGGGTAACCCGCCCGCCAATCGGGCCGGGCTTTAGTCTGTGTGCAGCCTGATGTTCCGGGTCCGAAACACTGGTAGCGGCCTGCACGAAAATGATATGGGTGGGGTGAGACGGCGTTCAAGAGGGCGGCAACAGCGCCTTTTCGGCGCTCCCGCCCCTTGATTTGCAGCACTTCGCGCCCAGTCCCCCAACCATGACGCTGCTCTCGATCCCGTCCAATCCCGTTCCCGAAAACGTCGTCAGCGGCACCATCAAGACCTCCGATGGCGCCGAGCTTCGCTTCGCGCGCTGGGCGCCGCCGGCGGGCCGCAAGGGCACGGTCTGCGTCTTCACCGGGCGCAGCGAGCAGATCGAGAAGTATTTCGAGACCGTGCGCGACCTGCGCGACCGCGGCTTTGCCGTGGCGATGATCGACTGGCGCGGGCAGGGCCATTCCTCGCGGCGGCTGCGCGATCCGCGCAAGGGCTATGTGCGCGACTTCTCCGATTTCGAGATCGACGTCGAGACCTTCGTGCAGCAGGTGGTGCTGCCGGATTGCCCGCCGCCCTTCTTCGCGCTCGCCCACTCCATGGGCGGCACCGTGTTGCTGCGCGTGGCGCATGCGGGCAAGCGCTGGTTCGACCGCATGGTGCTGTCGGCGCCGATGATCGACCTGCCCGGCCGCACCACCGCGTTTCCGGCGCGGGCGCTGCTGAAGACGATGCGCCTGATGGGGATGGGCGGCCGCTATGTCCCCGGTGGCAGCGATCGCATCACCGGGCTCGACCCCTTCATCAACAATCCCCTGACCAGCGATCCCGTGCGCTATGCGCGCAACGCCGCGATCCTGGAGGAGGATTCGACGCTCGGGCTGGCGTCGCCGACGGTCGCGTGGGCGGACACCGCCTTCCGCGCGATGCACACGTTCAAGGGCATGAACTACCCCTCCGAGATCCGCCAGCCGATCCTGATGCTGGCGGCCTCCAACGACAGCGTGGTCTCGACCGCGGCGATCGAGGAGTTCGCCTACCACTTGCGCGCCGGCTCGCATCTCGTGATCGCCGGGGCCAAGCACGAGATCCTCCAGGAGCAGGACCGCTACCGCTCCCAGTTCTGGGCCGCCTTCGACGCCTTCGTGCCGGGTACGCCGCTGTTCAAGTGAGAGACGGTCTGCTCCCTCGCCCCGCTCTTGTCCGCCGAAGCTTCAGCGAAGGCGGATGCGGGGAGAGGTGAAGGTCATTCACAGCGTCTTCAGATACTCGATCAGGTCGTAGCGCTCTTGCTCCCTGAGCACGCGGCCGATGGTGCCGTCCTTGCCGGGGCCTGGCGTGCCATCGAACGAGTGGCCGGCATTGCTGTTGCCGTACATGTCGGTGCCGTCAGACGCGCGCGTCGAGAAGCGCGACTGCCCGGTCTTGCAGCTCTCGCCGTCGGCGACCGCGAAGCCGACCTGCTTCGGATCGTAGTCGCGGCCACCACCCATACAGAACGATTTCGGGCGCTCGGCCGCGGGACTCAGCATCCAGTAGAGCGAGGGGACCGATCCGTTGTGCAGGTAAGGTGCCGTGGCCCAGACGCCGTTGAGCGGGCGCGCGCGATACCAGGGCCCCGGCTCCTTCTTGTCGGGCGGCTGCGGACCGGGATTCGGGCAGTTCTTGCGCTTGCCCCACCAGGCTTGCTGAACCTTCGGGTCGATCTTGGCATCGTCCATCGCCTTGCGGGCGACGATGTCGACAAGCACCATCAGGCCGAGCGAGTAGGGCATGTCGGTCGAAGAAATATCCGGCAGATTGCAGTTCCACCAGGCATTGAGATTCTGCGTGGGATCGAGCTTGAGAAAGCCCGGCACCTGAACCGTCCGCGTCGCCAGCACATTTGCCTGAGCGGGGTCGGTCCCCATGCCCTTGGCGCTTTTCTGGACCTCGTTCAGGAATTTGTCGTCGCCAATGGTTTCCCACCGTGACGAGGACCAGATGCTCTGCTGCGGAAATTCGGTGTCGAATACGGGATCGTTGACCGGACCGAGATGGCATTCGGTGCAGATCTCCGCATAGAGCTTGCGGCCGCGTTTGACGCGGTCGCCATCGATCTTCCACGCATCATCACCGAAGATGTCCGACGGCCATTTCGGCGATACCAGTCCGGAGAGCTGCTTTTTCGGATAGGGCGCCTGCCCCTTCAGCAGATCCTCGATCCAGTTCAGGTTCTTGATGTCCATCGACGAGCGGAACAGCGTGTCCTTGGGTGTATTGTCGGACAGGTTGAGCAGCGCGGTCACGCCCAGCGCCTCGCCGGCGTTGCGGATCAGCGGTTGCTCGATGGACGCGTCATATTGCGCGTATTTGAGCCATGGCACGGTCCAGATCGGCGGGAAGCTGACCGGCGCGTCCTTGGCATGCAGATTCTTCTCGAAGCCGCTGAGGCCACTGAGCGCCATGTCCTGGGAGAAGACCTGGTTGCCGATGCGGTTGAGCGCGTCGAGGCGGCCATAACCTTCCTCGGTGTCCTGCTGCGGCTCGTCCCGCTTGGTCTTCTCGTTGAACCGCGTCTTGCCCTCGATGGTCTTAGCGTAGGTCTTCTCCCAGTCGACCAGGAACGTGCCGATCGCACTCAGCTTCTGCTTCAGCGCATCGCGGTCCGCATCGCTGGCGGAGGGGCCGAGCACGCGATCGGCGAAGCGCGTGAAGCGGCCCGGGACGTAGAGCGTGTAGGCGATCGACAGGCCGGTCGTGACCTCGAGCTTCCTGAGGTCGGTCATCGCCGGGCCGCCGTCGAAGCGAATGTCGATGCCCTTGTAGTGGATCTGGCCAGTGTGGCAGGCAGCGCAGGTCAGGCCGATCCGGTCCTCGCCGATCTGGCCGGTCGCAGGATCGGGTACGCCGGTCATGCGTGCGAAGCCGACGGGCAGGCCGCCGATGTTTTCGGCCTGGGGACCCCAGTTCACCGGCGGATCCCAGAGCCGCGCCGGCACCGGCTTCGTCTTGTCGTAGACGTTGGCATAGCCGAACCGGCGCAGCGTGGTGTCGTCGGTGTTGATCGTCTGCGGGCTCGGGATGAAGCCGAAGCGCTGCAGATGGTCGCTGTCATGCAGCATCCCGGGCTTTGCGAAGAAATGAAGCCGCGGCTGCTCGAGCGCCATGAACCAGCGATAGGGCACCGGGAAGGTCGCGGTGCCCTGGCTGGTGTGATGAAACCAGTGCCGGTCCTCCAGCGCCCAATTCTGCTCGAGCCAGTACGCGGCCCGGGGTTCGACAAGCTTCGGCAACGGCGGCGCCACGAGGTCCCCGAGAATGCCGGGCAGCATCGGCTGGAATTGATCCGGAAAGCGCAGCGCCACGACGCCAAAGACGAGAAGCGCGGCGACGAGCCCGCCGGCAGCGCGCAAGATCAGCGAGGGCGGGGTGACCGGCTGGCTGACGACTCGCTGGGTGATCCTTTCAGGGAATTTGCGCTCGTTGAACAATGTCCTCACCTCGGCCACGCTGAGATAGCGGTCGTCACCCTGACCCTTGCCCATGATCTTGAGCAGGATCGGCCATTCGAACTTCATCAGGATCGGGTAGTACCAGCGCGCTTGCTTGCCGGCGCGCTTGAGGTTGTCCTTCATGAAGGTCTGGATTTGCGAGGCGCTGAGCCCGGTCTCGGTGCCGCCATCGGGATCGGTATAGGTGCCGCCGAAACTGGCAAGCCGGGCGATCTCGTCCTCGTTGACGTGCCCGTCGACGCTGAGGATGCGCGAGCCGGCACCGAGCTTGTCGAGCGGTCCGCCGCGCAACGTGTTGAGCTGCGCGCCCCAGAAGATGCTTTGCAGGATGTGACAGGCGCCGTTGGCGATCAGCGCGACGCCGCGGACCTGGATGCGGGCCGAGGTCTTCTTCAGCCCGGTCTCGCCGCTTGCATTTGCGATGGTCTGCGACAGCGTTCGGAGCGGGACGGTGCCGCCATCGACAAAACCTTCGCCGACGAGGCCGCGCAGGAAGGGGCAGGGATTGTTCGGCGAGACCTGGATCGAGGGGTCGAGGGGCGGCTTCGAAGCGGGGTCATGCATGGCCCAAATCCTGAAAACGGCGAATCGCAAAAAAGGACGCGCCGATCAAGCGCGGAAAGTCCTAACAAACCGACAGCAGACTATACTACTTCAGCGTGTGATGAAGTGTGGCTGATTTCACTGTCCTGTCAACAACAGTGGGCGTGTCGCTTGCGAAGGGCGGGACCGCGGCCGGCCCGTCAGGACTCGGCGGCGCGTTTGAGGTCGCTCTGGACCAGGGTCAGCTTGCCGAGCGGCACACCCGCCTTCAGCAGACCCTCGCGATAATGGGCGAGGTCTTCGGGCCGCTTCCAGTGGAAATTGCGCAGGTGACGATCGACGTTCAGGGTCGGGTAATTGCCCATGAGCACATGGGTCGCCTCGCTTGCCTCATCGTCCCGTCCCAACTGCGCCAGCGCCGCGGCGCGGATTGCCAGCGCCTGCATGTGGTTCGGGTTGATGTAGAGCTGCTCGCGGGCCCAGGACAGGGTCGCGTCATACTGCCTCAGGAGATAATGGCTGAAGGCGTTCAGCGCCGCCCATTGATAGCGCGGGTCGCTGTTGTCGCGCTGCGAGGCCATCGAGAACAGCTCGATCGCCTCGCGATGCTCGCCGATGATGAAATGGCAGATGCCGAGTACCCCGCGCGCGCCGTTGTCATAGGGGTTGAGGGCGACCGCACGTTTGGCGGCGTCCATCGCGGCCTCGTAATGGCCTTCCATGCCGTGAGCCCAGGACAGGATCGAGAACGCGAAGGAGGAGCGCGTGTCGAGCCGGACGCTGGTCTCGGCGAGATGCATCGCCTCGGCCCACATCTCCCGCGTGCCCTTGACCCAGCCGAACTGGATGCTCTGGATCTGGATCGTGGCGAGATAGGCATGCGCGATCGACAGCTTGGGATCGAGCCCGATGGCCTCCCGGAACAGGTCGACGGCGGTGGCCAGATCTTCCTTGGTCTGCCGGTAGTAATGCGACAGTCCCTTGAGGAAGCGATCCCAGGCGGTGACGTCGGTCGAGAGCCGCGCCGGCGCCGAGGCTTCCGCCCGGACGATCTCGGTGGCGATGGCGGCGGACAGATTGGTGGTGATCTCGTCCTGCATCGCGAACAGGTCGCCGATGTCGCGGTCGTAACGCCCGGTCCAGAGCTGCTCGCCGGTCTCCGGCGCGATCAGCTCGGCGGTGACGCGGATCTTGGCGCCGGCGCGCCGCACCGAGCCCTGGATCAGATAGGTGGCGTCGATCTCGCGCGCGATCAGGCGCGTGCTCAAATTCTTGCCCTTGAAGGCGAAGGTCGAGTTGCGGCTCAGCACACGATAGAAGGATTGCAGCGCCAGCGCGTGGATCAGATCCTCGGTGAGGCCGTCGGAGAAATATTCGTCCTGGGCGTCGCTGAGATTGGCGAAGGGCAGCACGCCGACGATCGCCGTGCGGTACTGCTGCGAGAGGGCGGATGCTTCCCGGAACTCGGGCGCGAGCGCGGGCGCGCCCTCGGGCGTCCAGGTAAAGACCCCGACCGCATCCTTGATGTTCTTGAAGCGATGGTTGCCGGCATCGGTCAGCGGCACGGTGAGATGCTTGCTCGCCTCCCGGTAGGCCTTGGCCGAGATGGCGAAGCCGCCGGGGCTCGCCACGGATTCGAGGCGGACAGCGATGTTGACATCGTCACCGAAGACTTCGTCCTCGTCGGCGATGACGTCGCCCATGTGGATGCCGAGCCGGAACTGCATGGCGCGATCGGCCGGCAGATGGTGGTTGCGCTCGGCCATCAACGTCTGCATCGCGATCGCCGCCTCGGTGGCGCCGACGATGGAGGCGAACTCCAGCAGGAAGCCGTCGCCGGTGTTCTTCACGACGCGGCCGCCGTGATTGAGGATGATGGGGTGAATCGCGGCGCGATGGGCCTTGAAGGCGGCATGGGTGCCGGCTTCGTCGCTGCCCATCATGCGCGAATAGCCGGCGACATCGGCGCAGACAATGGCGGCCAGACGTCTTTCCATATCCTCGGAGCTCCAAGGGAGAGGGGACCGGCCACGGCGTGGCAGTCGCCTCGAATCCCGCATTTCAAGAACCCTGCCTTTATAAAGCAGTTGAGGCCGAGTGAAAGTATCAACCGCATTGCAAATTCGAAGTAAATCCTACGCAATCCCGGCGGTGGACGGGGCGGAGCGAACCGATTAAGCCCGGCTTTCAGGGCCGCAAGGCGGGCCGGGCGGGGGCATTTCACATGCTGGGCATTCACGAAATCTGGCTCTTCATCCTGTCGGGCATACTGCTCAACATCACGCCCGGGCCTGATAGCGTCTATGTGATCGGCCGCAGCATGCAGATGGGTTGGCGGGGCGGCGCGGCCGCCGCATTTGGCATCAGTTGCGGCTGCTTTTTCCATGTCGCGGGCGCGGCGATCGGCCTTTCGGCCCTGCTGATGGCCTCCTCGACGGCTTTCTCGATCCTCAAGCTGGTCGGCGCGGCCTATCTGGTCGTCACCGGCCTCCAGATGGTGTGGTCGCGGCCGGCGCTGGCGTCGGCCATCGACGAGCCGGAGCGGAGCTCGCTGCAGCGAGTGTTCCTGCAGGGCGTCTTCACCAACGCGCTCAATCCCAAGGTCGCGCTGTTCTTCCTGGCGTTCCTGCCGCAATTCGTCGCAGCCGATGCGCCTCACAAGCCGCTCGCCTTCCTGACGCTCGGGCTGATCTTCATCTTCACGGGAACGCTGTGGTGCCTGGTGCTGGCGGCATTTGCGGCCAGGGCCGCCCACCGCCTGCGGAGCTCGGAGGGCGCGATCGCCTGGGTCAATCGCGCTCTCGGCGGCCTCTTCGTCTATCTCGGCATCCGCGTCGCCATGCTGGAGAGCCGGTGAGGTGAGAGCTTCGTAGGGTGGGTTAGCCTCGCGGCTGCGCGAAGCGCAGTCGCAAGGCGTAACCCACCATGCTTCCGCGATCGCTGAGCGACGTGGTGGGTTACGCCCAGCGGTTTGCGCTTCGCGCAATCCGCGAGGCTAACCCACCCTGTACCCTTTTGGGGTTCGCATCCAGTCGAAGGTGTAGACTGGAACACGGGCCGATCCGCCGGGAGCAGCCTTGCCCACCTGTGTCTTGAACACCGACGTAGGAGCCGCGCCCCGGCAGAGCGGCCGCGGTCGAGATCCAGTAGGAGGTTCGCGCCGAGAGCGCCAGTACAGGGATCGATCAGGATCGCGGTGGCCCGCTTTTTGAGAGCAAGGAGGTCCCAACAATGCTCGAAGATGTACGCTGGTTCGTCGGGATCGATTGGGCAACGCAGAGCCATAGCGTTTGCCTGCTGGATACCGAAGGAAGACAGGTTGCTCACTGCGAGTTCGCCCATGAGGGTGCGGGCCTGACGGAGTTGCGCGACTGGCTGCTGCAGAAGACCAACGCCGCACCGGGGCAGATCGCCGTGGCGATCGAGATGCCGCACGGCCCGGTGGTGGAGGTGTTGCTCGAACACGGGTTTGCGGTGTTCGCGATCAATCCCAAGCAGCTTGACCGCTTCCGTGATCGCTTCACGGTGGCTGGTGCCAAGGATGACCGCCGCGATGCCCATGTGCTCGGAGCTTCGCTCCGCACGGATCGCGCGGCGTTCCGTCGGCTTGTGGTCGACGATCCCACGATGATCGAGCTGCGCGAGTGGTCGCGCTTGGCCGACGAACTGCAGCAGGAGCGCACACGTCTTGCCAACCGGCTGCGCAAGCAGTTGTGGCGATATTATCCGCAGGCCACCAAGCTGACCGACGATGTCGCTGACGAATGGTTCCTGGCGCTTTGGCAGATGGTGCCGACGCCGGCCCGTGCGGCCAAGGCCAGCGAGAAGGCAATTGCACGCGTTCTGAAAGCCCATCGCATCCGCCGCCTTGATGCGGCGGGGGTGCTTGAAACTTTACGCGAGGCCCCGCTGTTCGTGGCACCCGGCACCACCGAGGCCGCCTGCGCACACATCCGCAGCTTGGCGGCACGACTGCACCTGGTCAATCAGCAGATCAAGGAGGCGCATCAGAACCTGGACCGTCTGTGCGTCGCAATCGAAGGCGAGGAGAAGGCCTCGGGGCAGAGCTCGGAGCAGTGCGACGTGACGATCCTTCGCTCCTGGCCAGGAATCGGCAGGATCCATCTCGCCACACTGCTCGCCGAGGCCGCAGAGCCTCTGCGCAGGCGAGATTATCATGCTCTGCGCGCCTTGGCAGGGGCCGCGCCGGTGACGCGGCAAAGCGGCAAGCAACGCTTCGTGATCCGTCGCCTCGCCTGCAACAGGCGGCTACAGAGCGCCGTCCATCACTGGTCGCGGGTCGCCATCCAACACGATGAGGCCAGCAGGCGACGCTATGATGCCTTGCGACAGCGAGGACATGGCCACGCGCGTGCTCTGCGCACTGTAGGGGATCGCTTGCTCTTTGCCTTGTGCACGACGCTCAAGCGACACACCCCATACGAGGCGGACTATAGCGCAAGGACCTCCACTAAAGCCTGAGCCTCATTCCTTTGTTCGGCCGGTGTGACCATTCCTTCGTCCCGACCTGCCGATCGCCACAGCGCCGCGCGCAGACGCTGTCCAGGAGGCCGTCGGCACCGGCAACGCCGGCGCGAAGCGTCCTGGACGGCGGCGAGCACGGCGCTATGCTCGCCCATCAAGGACGTCTACCTCTTGACCACGGGTAGGAGGTCCTACGAAGCGAATTCCTTCATCATTGCGCTGCCGGCGAGATAAAGGCCGAGCAAAATCATCGCGATCAGGAACCAGCGGCGGAAGGCTTCCGCCGGCATCCGCGCGCGCACGGACTGGCCGATGAACATGCCGGCGAAGGCCATGGCAAGGCCCACACCGCCCGGCACGGCATTGGCCGGCGTCAGCAATCCGCCGGCGGTGAGGTTGAAGGCGAGCGCCAGCGTCGCTGTCGTGAAGAACACGCCGAGTGCCTGCACCAGCTCATCCTTCTCCATGCCGATCGCCTGCATGAACGGCATCGACGGGATCACCTGCACGCCTGTCGAGGCCGAGATCACGCCGGTGATAACACCGATCACGCCGCCGACCCATTTCTCGTTCTGCGGCGCGACGCGGAACTGGAATTTGTTCAGGCCGATCGCCGCGTAGATCACCAAGAGGAGGCCGAGCACCACGGTGCCGTAGCGCGCATGCGGGCCGGTCAGCGCGCCGGCATTGAGCCAGCAGCCGATCACGGTGCCGATCATCAGCGGCCACAGCCGCCGCAGGATGTCGCGCAAATGCGGGCCGACGAAGGTCTGCCAGATGTTGGTGACGATGGCGGGCACGATCACGATGGCGATGGCGCGGCTCGGCGCCATGCTCACCGCGAGCAGGCCCATGGACACGGTCGGCAGCCCGAGCCCGACCACGCCCTTGACGAATCCTGCGACCAGGAACACGGCGGCGATGATGATGAGAAGCGGGTCGATCATGTCAGCACATTGACCGATGCCGCGATCAGGCACAATCTGGAGGTTACGGAGACAGCCTTCGTATAGAGCGAAGGCTGTGGAGACATTTGCCATGCGCTTCGATCTCGTCGATCTCCAGCTGTTCATCGCAGTCGCTGACCAGCGCAGCATCACTCGCGGCGCGGAGCGGTCGCATCTGGCGCTGGCCTCGGCCAGCGCGCGTATCAAGGGTCTGGAGGATGCGCTCGGCGTCGCGCTGCTCAAGCGCGGGCGCCGCGGCGTGGAGCTGACCGCGGCCGGCGAGAGCCTGCTCGATCATGCGCGGCTCGTGATTCACCAGATCGACGCCATGCGCGGCGATCTCGCCGGCTTTGCCAGCGGCGTGCGCGCCAGCGTGCATTTCCTCGTCAACACCTCTGGCCTGTCGGAGCACCTGCCCAAGGCGCTCGCCGGCTTCCTGCGCGAGCATCGCGACGTCGCCATCGACATCGAGGAGCGCGAGAGCACCGACATCGCGGCCGCGATCACCGCGGGGGCCGCCGATCTCGGTTTCGCCGCCGAGCACGCGCTGCCCGACCATATCGAGCGCTTCGTGTTCAGCGAGGATCACCTGACATTGGTGACATCGCGCCGCGGCCCGTTCGCCGGCCGCCGCCAGATCGATTTTCAGGAGACGGGCGCTTGCGACTTCGTCGGTCTCACCAGCGCCACCGCGCTCCAGATGCACATTTCGAAGCACGCCGCCCGGCTCGGCATGCGCCCGCATTACCGCGCGCGCCTGCGCGACTTCGACGCGATCTGCCAGATGGTCGCCGCCGACGTCGGCATCGCGCTGGTGCCGATATCCGCCGCCCGCCGCTGCGCCAGGCTGATGCCGCTCGCTATGGTCCGTCTGCGCGATGCCTGGGCCAACCGCAAGCTCGTGATCTGCGCGCGAAGCTTCAAGACCCTGCCAAGGCCGGCGAAGATGCTGGTGGAGCATCTAAGGGCAGAGGCGGTGTGAGGAGCTCTTGATGCACCCCGCATCGGCGGTGCGCTCCCTCTCCCGCTTGCGGGAGAGGGTTGGGGAGAGGGTGTCTCCACAGTATGACTCCCCCAGAGGAGAGAGCCCTTACCCGGCGCTTCGCGCCGACCTCTCCCGCTTGCGGGAGAGGTGTAGAGCCACCTACCTCGCCGTTTCGACGCCGGCGTCCTTGATCACCTTCGCCCACTTCCTGGTCTCGTCCGTGATGAATGAGCGAAAGTGGTCCGGCTCGTCGCCGACCAGCGTCGCGCCTTGCGCAGCGAGCTTTTCCTTCACCGCCGGATCCGCCATCGCCTTGGTGGTGAGGCCATGCAGCGCGGTGACGATCTCCTTCGGCGTGCCTTTTGGGGCGACCATGCCGTACCAGTTCTCGACGCGCAGATCGGGAAAACCCGCTTCCGAAAGGGTCGGCACATCGGACGCCGTTGGTGCACGTTCGGCGGAGCCGACCGCGATCGGCCTCAAGGCGCCCGCCTTGACCTGCGGCAACAGCACCGGAAGATCGAGGAACGTCATCTGCACCTGCTGGCCCAGGAGATCGTTCACGGCAGGAGCTGCGCCGCGATAGGGCACGTGCACGATGTCGATCTTCGCCGTCAGCTTGAACAATTCGCCGGCGAGGTGCGGCAGGCTGCCGGGGCCGGAGGAGGCGAAGTTGAGCTTTCCCGGCTGCGCTTTGGCGAGCGCGATCAGCTCGCCGATATCCTTGGCGGGCACATTGGTGGCGACCACGAGCATTTCCGGCACGGTCGCAACCAGCGTCACCGGCGTGAGGTCGGTTTGGGTGTCGTAGGCGACCCGCTCCATGCTCGGGCTGATCGCGAGCGCGCCGGCCGAGGAGATCGCGATGGTGTAGCCGTCAGGCGGGGCCTTGGAGACGGCGTCGGTGCCGAGCACGCCCCCCTGGCCGCCGCGATTGTCGATCAGCACCGGCTGCCCTGACAGCTCCGACATACGCTGGCCGATCACCCGGGCGATGATGTCGTTGGGTCCGCCGGCCGGGAACGGCACGATCAGCTTGATCGGTTTTGCGGGAAAATTCTGCGCCGCCACGGCTGACGGCAGCAGCAGGAATAAACCAAGGAGCAGCCTGCGTGAGATGGTCATGCAAGCCTCCCGCTCGCGTTTGTTATTGGTTGAGCAGCTTCAGCGCTTCTTCGTGAACTCTTGCGTCGCCGGCGGCGACGATGCGGCCGCCGCCCTGGGCCGGCTTGCCTTCCCAGGTGGTGACGACGCCGCCGGCGCCGGTCACGATCGGGATCAGCGCCGCGATGTCGTAAGGCTTCAGCTCGGTCTCGACCACGAGGTCGACATGGCCGGCCGCCAGCATGCAATAGGAGTAGCAGTCGCCGCCATAGCGCGACAGCCGCGCGCCCTGCTCGATGCGGCCGAAGATGGCGCGGTCGCGCTCGTTCATCAGCAGCGGGCTCGTGGTGTAGGTCGTCGCCTCCGAGAGCGAGGCGCAGCGGCGGACCTGGAGCCGGCGCTCGCCGGAGGGGCCCTTGTAATTGGCCGAGCCGTTGTCGCCGGAGAATCGCTCGCCGATGAAGGGCTGGTGCATCATGCCGTACACTGGCGTGCCCTTGTGCAGCAGCGCGATCAGCGTGCCCCAGATCGGGAAGCCGCCGATGAAGGATTTGGTGCCGTCGATGGGGTCGAGCACCCAGACATAGTCGGCGTCCTCGCGCTCATTGCCGAATTCCTCGCCGACGATGCCGTGCTGGGGGAAGCTGGCCTTGATCAGCCGCCGCATCACCGCCTCGGCGGCGCGGTCGGCCTCCGTCACGGGGTCGAAATCCTTGGTCTTGCTCTTGTCGTCGATCGACAGCGAGGTGCGGAAGAACGGCAGAATGGTTTCGCCGGAGGCGGTGGCGAGCCGTCCGATGAAGGCGGAGAAGTCGATCACCGTCACGGTGAGGTCCTCAAAACGAAAGTCAGTGTGAAGCTCGCTCCTGCCTAGCTCAATTCGCCTCTCGCGTGCAGCGCTGTCTTCATTTGCACCCTGGTATTTTGAATGCAGAGAGCCGCTGCCTCATTCGAGTCATCTGCTGGCCAAATATCGATCACAGAGTTGAAAACTTAGTTCCGAGTATGCCTTGTTCGTATGCAAATGACTATCAACCCATTGAAATTCCTTATCAAAGAAACTGAATCCAGGTTTCTCTTAAAGCAATTGAGCCATGTGCGTATTGCATGGGAAACCGCTCAAAAGCCCTTGCACTTTGTGCGGCGCGGCCGCATATTGTTGCGGTGCGGTAGCGCTCTGCGTTACCGCTGCCCTCCTTGGGCGTTTCCTCCCTAGACTTGGGCCGCTTCTTCATTAGAAGCGGCCCTTTTTTCTTTGGGGCACTGTTTTCATTTCAAGGCGCGCAGCGATACGAAGCGCAAATGCGTTCGCGCTCGATACGCGCGCCGAGCGCGTGCGAAGAAAAGCTGTCGTCTATTCCGCCGCGGCCTGGAACGGGCCGAGATCTCCGAACGGGATCGTGGTGGCCAGCACGTCGGCGAGCACCGCGAAGTCGGAGGCGACTTGCGCAAAGCGCGGGCTGCGCTCGCGCCGTCGCTCGTCCATGTAGATCGCGCGGTTGAGCTCGAGCTGCACCGCGTGCAGGCCACTTGCGGGGTTGCCGTAATGCTCGGTGATGAAGCCGCCGGCATAGGGCTTGTTGCGGCCGATCGAATAGCCGAGCCCGCCCATGGTCTCCTCGACCCTGTCGGGCAGAAGCGGCGTGCAACTGGTGCCGTAGCGGTCGCCGATCACGACGTCGGGCCGCCGCGGCTCGTCCCTGCTGACGCCGACCGACGGCATCGAATGGCAGTCGACCAGCACCACGGTGCCGAACATCTGGTGCACCTTGTTGATCAGCCGGCGCAGCGCACGATGGTAGGGCTTGTAGAGCGTCTCGATCCGCCCCAGCGCATCGTCGACCAGGATGCGGTCGCGATAGATCTCCTGGCCGTCGCCGACAACGCGCGGAACGGTGCCGAGGCCGCCCGCGACCCGCATCGAGCGGGTATTGGCAAAGCTCGGCAGGCGGCCGGTGAACATGCGGGGATCGAGCTCATAGGGCTCGCGATTGACGTCGACATAGGAGCGCGGAAAGTTGACCCGCACGGTCGGAAAGCCACGATCGCTCAAATGGCCGATCAGCTCGTCCATGAACGAATCTTCCGAGCGCCGCAGCGTCGGCAGGTCGATGCGCGACGCCGCGAGGAATTCGTCCGGATAGGTCGAGCCGGAATGGGGCGAGTTGAAGATGACAGGCGCGCGCCATTCGGCGGGCTCGAAGATCTCGAACGCTGGCGACATCTCGCCGTCAAACCGGGTCATCTTCTCAGGCTTCGTCCCTTACTCAGGCTTCGCCCCCTTTGGCGCCGCACGATCCGGCATGGCCCCGGATCGAATGATTCGGCCGGTCGAGCGGCTCTTATGTGTCGTCATTGTCCGGAATCGCAACCATTCTGCCAAGCGAAAAGATGTGATGGACGATGGAACATGTCTTAACCGTGCGGGCATCGGGGTGGGGACCGGCTGGACCGGCGCGATTGATTCGGAGCCCATTCGGGTCCACAACGCGTCGGCAGCGCAGCCGGCCCATGGTAAAGATTTTCACCCCAAATTTACCCTCTGTCGGGCTAACTGACCTCTGCTGATATCCTCTGGGGATTCGACGTTTCCTGCCATGCCAAAGATCCTGCTCGCCGAAGACGACAACGACATGCGCCGTTTCCTGGTCAAGGCGCTGGAAAACGCCGGTTTTCAGGTCTCGTCCCATGACAACGGCATGGCCGCCTATCAGCGGCTGCGGGAAGAGCCGTTCGAGATGCTGCTGACCGACATCGTGATGCCGGAGATGGACGGCATCGAGCTCGCCCGCCGGGCCTCGGAACTCGACCCCGACATCAAGATCATGTTCATCACCGGCTTTGCCGCGGTGGCCCTGAACTCGGATTCGGACGCCCCCAAGAACGCCAAGGTGCTGTCCAAGCCCGTGCATCTGCGCGAATTGGTCAGCGAAGTGAACAAGATGCTGGCGGCCTAAATCGGCCCCGTTCCGTCCTTGCGCCGGGTCCCCTGAGCCGTTATAGGGACCCCACCGATGAAATGACCTCTAGGGCACGTAGCTCAGCGGGAGAGCACTACCTTGACATGGTAGGGGTCACAGGTTCGATCCCTGTCGTGCCCACCATCTTCTTCAATGAATAGGCGCCGCGCGCCTGAGGCCTGAAGGGGTGGTTTCAACGAGATTTCCACGAAGGCCCATTCGGCGCGGGCTGTCCCGTCCAGAAAGAGCGCCGAAACAGCCTAGACGAACGAACTCGCTCCGAACCGGTGCTCGGGCAGACCCTGTGCGATGCCGTGAATCGCGAAGAGATGGCCGGCCCGGGGCTCGGCACTCAGTTGGCCGGCATCGAGAAATTTCCGTGCACTCGTGACGAACATGGTCTTCAGGTCGCTCCCGCCGAAGCAAACGCATGTCGGGTTCGTCACCGGCATGGGAATGACGGTGTCGATCCGGCCGTCGGGTCGATAGCGCACCACCCGGCGGCTCGCGAAGAATGCCGTCCAAAGCCCGCCCTGAACATCGACGCATGCGCCGTCAGGCCGCTCGCCGGACGCGGTATAGTCAGCGAAAAGCTTCTGGTTGCTGATGGCTCCATCATCGAGATCGAAGTCGAAACACCAGGTGCAATGGCGCCGGGTGTCCGTGAAATACAGGGTGCGATTGTCCGGCGAAAACGCGATTCCGTTTGTCACGATGACGTCTCCGAACATGCGCCTCACCGTGCCGTCGCCATCGACCCGATACAGCGAGCCGTTGGGGCGGTGCAGCTCGTTGTCCATGGTGCCGATCCAGAAGCGACCCCGTGCATCGACGCGGCCGTCATTCAATCGGTTAACCAGGCCGTGCTCCACCACGAACACCTGATCCGGAGAATCCCCGTCGATTGAACGTCGGTGGAGCGACAGATCTTGCGCGAGCAGATGCGAGCCGTCCGCCGTCAAGGCCTGGCTGCCGAGGAATTGGCAATCGTGGGAGGAGGCGTGGTGGACGCCTGTCGCCGGATCGAAGGATTGATGAAGCCTGCCATCGATGTCGATCCACCACAGCTTGCGGGACCGGTCGCACCACAATGGGGTTTCGCCGAGGATATCCGTGCTGGCGACCGCGGTCTCGACCCTGTCCGGGGAAATCGAATTCGCGGTCATGACGCAATCCGGTTCCAGCCACGCGCGCCGTCGCCAAAGGCCTGATATCCGTCCGGGGTGACGGCAATCGTATCCTCGAGCTTGATGAAGCCTCGTCGTGGATGCGGCAACGTGGTTTCGACCGAGATGACCATGCCGGCCTCGAGTGGCGCGGCGGCATCGTCGGCGGGATAGGGAATTGGACCGCTCGCGGTCAGGCGCGGCGCTTCGTGGCTGACGATGCCCATGCCGTGGGCGACGAAATGCATCTGCTTGCCATGGAGAGACCGCACGAGCGCTTCGTTCGCTGCGGCGTAGATTTCGCTGCCGATCAGACCCGCCCGTATCGGAGCGCGGGCCGCCTGCTGAATCTGCTCGATCTCCCCAAGCAGATCGACGAGCTCATCGTCGGGGACCCCGTTCACCGCCATCCGGCAGAGGTCGCCGATATACCCCCTGAAATTGCCGCCCGAATCCAGCGACACGACGTCCCCCGGTTCGAGCTTCTGCTCGGAGGGAGCCCGGTTGAGACTGGTCCCCATCGTCACCAGCGCATATTCGAAGATCATGTCGCGCGACAGCTCGGCCTGCCGCAGATGGGCAATGATCTCCCGCTTGGTCTGTCCGGTGCGGGTGCGGTTGACCGCCTCCATCATGGAAGCGACCACACGCTCTGACGCCTCGCGGAGGATCTCCAGCTCGGCCGCGGTCTTGACCGAGCGCAGCTTCTCGAGCGGGCGCATCGCCTCGACAAGCTGGCAACCCGGAAGCTCCCTGCGCAGCGCGTCCGCAGCATCGGCCGGCAGGAACGACAACTCGGCCCCGACACGGAGCGCAGACGCCGCAACGGCCTTGATATGCTTGAGCGCGAGCGTCATCGCCTCGACAGAGGTCGACGATCCGAACTCGACGTGCGGCATCCAATATCCGGCGCTGATTCTGTTCTGGACGCTGTCCCGCTCGTTCCGGTTGGCAATATAGGCCGACTTGTCCAGGTCGCCCTTCACGTAGACGAAGACCGGTAGATAGCGGCTGACGCCGATGGCTTCCATGTAGTCGAACTGGAAGTGATAATACCCGCCGAGCAGATACTGGATGTTGTGCTTCGAGGTGACGATCAGGACGTCGATGCCGAAATCGTCGAGCAAGCCGTCGAGCCTTGCCGTCGAGAATGGAATCCTGGACTGCATCTATCGTTCTTCTTCGACGACTTGATCTCTTTGGTGGGATAGGGCGGTCAGCTGTCCTTCCAGGAGGACAAAGCGTGCGCCACGCAGCCATTGATGTGGTCGCTGAGAACGGTCCGGGCGCGCTTGATGTCCCGCTTCAGCGCGCATTCCAGCAGGGCCTTGTGCTGGTTGATCGTCTCCGCGCCCCGATAGCGCAGCGCATAGCGGAAGTATTTGTCGAACACGATCGAGTGGGTGTGCATCAGCTCGCGCGAGCCACAGCTCGAGATCAGAGCCTGGTGGAATTCACCGTCGTAGCGCTTGCGCAGCTCGGGATCGTCACCCTCGGCGAGGAGGGTGCGCTCGGTGGCCGCCAGCTTGTGATGCGCTGACACCACGCGGCCCTCCCACTCGACGTCGCCGGCCCGGAACGACTCGGCCATCGCATGATGCTCCAGCAGGATGCGCAGATCGGCGAGCTCACGCAGGTTCTGGATCGAGACGGGTGCCACCTCGAATCCACGCTGGCCTTCGGCAACCACGAAACCTTCGGATGTCAGGCGATTGAGAATCTCACGCAGCGTCGAGATGCTGACGCCGTAATCCTCTTTCATCGCGTCGAGCTTCAGCCGTCCGGATGGCGTGAGCACGCCGAAAATGATGTCGGACCGAATGCGCTGATAGCCGCTGTCGCCTGCCGACAGGGGCCGTTCCTCAATTGATGTCATGCCTTCCGAGCCCGCTCTCTGGATTGTCGGACCGCCTCCGAGGCGGCCGAACCATCAATGTTGCCAGCACTATAGCAAATTTCCAACGTCTGACGTATGCAAAAATATCATATGAAATTGAAATTGTATTTTGACTCTGAAATATATGTATGATGTATAAATAATCTGAGGGTGCGAAAAATGATGGCTTAAGCCGCCGCTCGTCCCTCGTCGAACAGGGAGGAGCACGATGAGCTTGTTGATACGGGCGCTGTTTGCGACGGCGATCGGTGTGGCGCTGACGGGCGGCGCGTCCGCTGCCGACGACATCCAGGAGCGGACGATCAGGTGGGGCCACCTGAACAACACCGATCACCCCGTCAGCATGGGCGTGCAGAAGTTCGCCGAGATTCTGCTGGCGAAGAGCGGGGGCAAGATGAAGGTCCGCGAGTTTGCGGCCTCACAGCTCGGCAACGAGTTGCAGCAGCAATCCGCGCTCCGCGGCGGCACGCAGGAAATGCTGTCGGCCTCGACGACATCGCTCGCGACCGTCGTTCCGGAGTTCGGCCTCATCGATTTCCCGTTCCTCTTCAACACCACCGAACAGGCCGACGCCCTGGCGACCGGCAAATTCGGCCAGGCGATGCTCGAAACCTTGCCGTCGAAGAATCTGATGGGTTTGGGATATTGGGGCCTGGGCTTCCGCAACGTCAACAACAGCACCCGCCCCATCACCAAGCTCGAGGACTTCAGCGGTCTCAAGCTTCGCGTGATACCGAACCCGGTCTATCTCGAAAGCTTCAGTGCCTTTAAGGCCAATCCGGTCCCGATGGCCTTCGGTGAGCTCTATTCTGCCCTGGAGACCCGCACCGTCGATGGCCAGGAGAACCCCTACACGGTCATTCTCTCCAACAAATTCTACGAAGTGCAGAAATACGTTTCCGCCACGAACCACACCTTCACCCTGAATATCATCCTGGTGAGCAAGACCTTCTGGGACAAGCTGTCGCCGACCGAGCAGCGCCTGATGCGCGAGGCCTACGAAGAAAGCCGCGGCTATCAGAAGGAGCAGACGCGCCTGCAGACGGAGAAGGCGCTGGCGGAATTGCAGGCCAAGGGCATGCAATACAATGCGATCGCTCCTGATGAGACCGAGCGCATGCGCAAGACGGTGCAACCGGTCGTGGACAAGATCTCGGCCAATCTTCGTTCCGAAACGGTGAAGCTCTTCAGCAACGAAGTCGAGCGCATCCGCAAGGACGTGAAGTAGTCAACGTCTTCATCACGCGGTCGGGGTCGGCCCTTGGCCGGCTCGGCCTCATTTGCCCGGACGTCACGCATGGCGCGAGCTCTCGATCTCTATTGCGCGTTCCTGAAGGCCGTCATTGCCGCGTGTCTCGCGGTCATGGTGGTCCTGGTCTTCGGCAACGTCGTGCTGCGTTACGGCTTCAACTCCGGCATCACGATTTCCGAGGAGCTGTCGCGCTGGCTTCTGGTCTGGCTGACCTTCCTCGGTGCCATCGTCGCGTTGCGCGAGCACGCCCATCTCGGCGTCGACACGCTGGTCCGGATCCTGCCGGCTTCCGGCAAGCGCATCTGCTTCGTGATCAACTATGGCCTGATGCTGTTTGCCGACTGGCTGCTGCTCTCCGGCAGCTGGCGCCAGACCCTCATCAACATCGACGACCGCGCGCCGGCTACCGGCCTGTCGATGGCCATCTTCCACGCCGTCGGCGTGATCTTCGGCGTCTCGGCCGCAATCATCCTTCTCTACGACCTGTACCGGGTGATCAGCGGGCAGGCGAGCGAGGAGGACATGGTGGCCGTCAGGGAGTCGGAGGAGCAGTGATGTCCTCCATCGCCCTTCCGCCCGCTCATTCCCTTCGCGCCACCTGGATCATGCCATGACGATCGCCGTCTTCACCTTCTCGCTGCTCGGCGCCATGGCGCTGGGCATGCCGATCGCCTTTGCACTTCTCATCTGCGGCGTCGCCCTGATGAGCACGATCGACATGTTCGACTCGCAAATCGTGGCGCAGAACGTCATCAACGGCGCGGACAGCTTTCCGCTGATGGCCATTCCCTTCTTCATGCTCGCCGGCGAGATCATGAACAAGGGCGGGCTGGCCAAGCGCATCGTCAATGTCGCCCTCGTTGCGGTCGGGCATTTCCGCGGCGGTCTGGGTTACGTCACGATCATGGCGGCTTGTATCCTGTCGTCGCTGTCGGGGTCAGCAGCAGCGGATGCTGCCGCGCTCGCGGCGCTGCTGGTGCCGATGATGGTGGCGGCGGGACACAAGAAGACCTACGCAGCGGGCCTCGTAGCCGCCGGCGGCGTCATTGGCCCCGTCATTCCGCCCAGCATCGGCTTCGTGATCTTCGGTGTCGCCGCCAACGTATCGATCTCCAAGCTGTTCCTGGCGGGCATCGTTCCCGGCCTCCTGCTTGGATTGGGGCTCTGCGTCGCCTGGTACTGGGTCGTGCGCAAGGAGAGCCTTTCGCCACCGCCGCGGGCCTCACTGCGCGAGATCCTCCATGCCATCATCGACGGCTTTTGGGCCCTCATGCTGCCCGGGATCATCATCGTGGGCCTGCGCTTCGGCATCTTCACACCGACCGAGGCCGGCGTGGTCGTCGCCGTCTATTCGCTGTTCGTCGCGACCTGCATCTATCGCGAGCTGACATGGTCGGAGATTTACCCGGTACTGGTGTCGTCAGCGGTGACGACGAGCGTCGTCATGTTCCTCGTGGCTGCGGCGCTGGTCTCGTCCTGGCTCATCACGGTGTCCGAAATCTCCGCTCAGGTCGTCGATCTTCTGAAGCCGTTCATGGGGAACAACACCATCCTGATGCTCGCCATCATGGTGGTCGTGGTGATCGTCGGCACGGCGCTCGACATGACGCCGACCATCCTGATCCTGACGCCGATCCTGATGCCGATCATCAAGGCGGCGCACATCGATCCCGTCTATTTCGGCGTCCTCTTCATCATCAACAATTCGATCGGTCTCATCACACCGCCGGTCGGTATCGTGCTCAACGTCGTCTGCGGCGTCTCCAGGATCAGCATGGAGGACATCATCAAGGGCGTCTGGCCCTTCATGATCGCGCAGCTGATCGTCCTGTTCGCGATGGTGTTGTTCCCGGGACTGGTGACGGTCCCGGCCAAGTGGTTTGGCGGCTAGTCGCGCAGTGCTGGCAAAGGAGGGACAAAAATGGCCGCACGGATCATGATCCTCAATGGACCCAACCTGAATTTCCTCGGCATCAGGGAGCCACACATCTATGGTTCGACGACGCTGAAGCAGATCGAGGACAGCTGTCAGGCCTTGGCCGATCAACTTGGAGTGTCGATCTCATTCCACCAGTCCAACATGGAAGGCGAGCTCGTCAGTCTGATCCAGTCCGCCCATGGCGAGGCGGATGCGATCATCATGAACCCGGCCGCTTATTCCTTCACGTCGATCGCGCTGATCGATGCGCTCAAGATTTTCGAGGGCCCGAAGATCGAGGTGCACATCTCGAATATCCACGCGCGGGACGAGCTTCATCGTCACTCGATCACGTCGAGTGCCTCCACGGCGGTCATTTGCGGTCTCGGTCCGTACGGCTATCTTGCCGCGATCCTGGCCGTCGTTCAGCGGCTCGGACAATTGCCTGGAACGATCCCGCCGGCCCTGCACGGGCTTGCGGCCGCCGGCAAGTCGTAAGGAGGGCGGTATGCGCGGAGCCGGTTTCCTGGCCATCTGGAGCGACGTCGAGGCCCACGATCTGACCGACTACCGCCACTGGCTGACACGCGAGCATACCACCGAGCGCGTGACGACCAGGGGTTTTCTGGCATCGCGTGTATTCCGCGCCGCGAGGGACGATATCAACCGCTTCTTCATCCTGTACGAGCTCGAGGCGCCCGAGGTCCTCGATGGCGACGCCTATCTGGCGCGACTCAACGCGCCGACACCGTGGTCGCAACGCATCATGCCGAAGCTCGGCAATTTCATCCGTGGCGGGGGCATCATGGTCGCGCGGGCAGGGCGGGGCGAGGGAGCCACGATTATGGCGCTGCGCATCGAGGCATTGCCCGAAGATCCCGCGACATTGGCTCGGGCGCTCGTTGCATGCGACGGCGTCGCCGCCGTGCAGATCGGGGCGACCGACGAAGCGCGGACCTCGGTGCCCACGACGGAAAAAGGCATGCGGAGGAACGAAGGCTTCTTCGCGGGGCTTCTGTTGATCGAGGGGCTCGACGTGGCCTCGCTGCGGGGAGCCCTGCAGCGGGCGCGCGCCATCGCGCCTGACGTCATGGACCATGCGAGCGAGCCGGAGGTCTATCACGGCATGTTTGCGCTGGACGCGCGCATCGTGGATTTCGGCTGATGGCAAATTTTTCGCTTGCCGCGCTGACGGCGCTCGAGCTGACGCCCCCGCAGTCGATCGAGGTTGCGGCGCGGTGCGGATACGATCATGTGGGGCTGCGGCTGCTGCCCGCGACGCCCGGCGGCGTTGCCTATCCTCTAGCGTAGTCGCGGAGCCGTCGATCGCTAAACGGCAGCGCAAAACACCATCCGCGAACTGCCGGGCCGAGGTACCTCGTAAGGATAGTGCGACAAGGCGGCATCTTCACGGGCTTCGAATGAGGCCGGAATATGTTGAGGCATTGTTTGATGGATATTTGGGAGTGATGCAGATGCGCGACCTTGTTGAAGCGGCATATTGCGAGACGCTTGAACTCAAGCCGTCACCAATCGAGCCGTCGTGGATCATCGAAGGTCGCCCGGAAGCTCGTTCGCACCTTCTGTCGAAGAGCGCGTTCAAGACCTGGTGGACGATGATTTGGTCCTGCACCGAAGGCAAGTTCAACTGGCATTACGATTTCGACGAGACCGTCGTGATCCTCGAAGGATCAATCCTGCTCGAGGTCGATGGTGCAGCGCCGACGCGTTATGGTGCCGGCGACGTGATCTTGTTCCGCACCGGTTCGCATGCCAAGTGGCACGTCGAGGATCGTGTGAAGAAGGTCGCCTTTTGCCGGCGGCCTCCGCTGGGCTTCGCCATCCGTGCTGCCAGGATGCTCAAGTCAATGATGCCCGGCCAACCTGCGGCGTCGCGACTTACTACATTGGAACGACCTTAGAGCAGGCCTGCGTTTCTGGCCCGACGTCAGCCCATCCATCAATCCGATTTCATCGGATCGACGTCATCGTCAATCGCCGCCACGTAGTTCACGTGCAGAGTGATTGGAACTTTCGATCCGTCCAGGACCAGACGGAGGCTTGTCGGATAAAATCCGCCGCCAATGACGCGTCCGGTCTTTCCAGCCAGGCGAGCGCCGGCTTCGGGCTTAACCTGAACGCGTGAGCCCGGGGGAAACCCGAGATTGGTGGAGGCTGATTCCGGCATGGCTTTCTCAGTAGCGAATGAGACAGTGCTCGACGCCGCGAATTTCAAATGAAATGCTCTTGGACGCGGCAATGGCGGCCGACGTCATTGCCGCTACGTCCAGTCATGGCTTGACGTAGGCCCAGCCCAGTTCTTGCAGTTCCATCACGCGCACGACGCCCGATTTCACGATCTCCGCCTGACGAACAATCGGTATGTCCTTGTTCTCGGCCTTCTTCATTTTCTCCTGGGTGTTGCCGCAGGCCTTGAACGAAACCTCAGGCGTGCTCAGAGCCATTTCCTCGATGCGCGCTTTTACCGGCGATGTGTCTTCACGCAGCATGTGGAGTCCGGGCCCAAACGTGACGACCTCGATCTTCACCTTTTCGCCGGCGTCCTTGTAGTATTGCGCCACGTTGGTCGCGTTGTTGAGCGCGAGATTCATCGCCGGGGCGTCATTGCTATTTACCTGCAGGATCAAGTGATGCTCCCTTTGCTTCGGTGCGGCCGAATGCTGCGTATGGGCAGGCGCGGCCTGCTTCCGCTTCGCCGGCTTCGCGACGTGTTGTCTCGCGTGCACCGCCTTATGCTGGACGGATTGCCCGTCTGCCGGCGTCCAGTATCTTCCGCCCTGTTCTGCGACCGCAAACGATGCAGAAGCCAGAACAGCAATCGCTGCCATCGCGAACACTTTGGCAATATGTTGGAACGTCATCATTATCCGCCTCCGTCGAAGAAAACAGGTTTGCATCTCGTCAATGACCCGGTGTCGCGATCGCGCGCGGCCATTTGCACGCCGCTGCTATCTTCGCGCGCGCCTCGTCCAACCCAGCGAGGGAGAAGGTGCCGTCATGGGCGGCACCCCCCCGTTTTGAGACCAGGACAATGAGGTCCCCGCTGTCTGGAAGTGACTGCAGCAGGCGAACAACGTCCCCGGTAAAGGCGACGCCGGGCCCGAACGTCGGGGTGGCTGCCGCGACTTGCACCGCCGGGTTATCATTGATGCGATAGAAAATTGCATCGTCACCGACTCCGCGGGAGATGCCAGGTCCCGTCAGCGCCAATTCGGTCCGGCCGCTGCGGCAGCGAATCGATAATTGCATCGCGGACTCGCCGACCCCGCCGCGTGACGATGTCGTGGCAGTCGCGATCGGAGAGTAGTCTATCGGCGAGGTCGTCTGGCTGACGACCCAGCCCTCGTCGGCGGATGGACGATGCTGAGGCGCCACGGTGCGAGTCAATTTGTCCAGGCACTCGAGACGCTCCGTGTGCTGCCTCTGAAGGCAGGAGCGCAGCTGTGTCATCGAATCCTGGGCCGGCGCTATGCCGCCTGCAGCCCCGAGCACTATGGGAAGCAGGATCGCGGCGCGGTTCATTGCGATGCTTGTGTTGAGCGGTGCTGACGATCCAGCCACGCTTGCGCCGCAGGGACGCGCACGAGACCTGGAACTGTCGCGGCAAGGTTGATGGATTTCCACTTCGGGTCGAAACCGGGGGCCTGCAGCCTGTCGATCCGGGAGAACAGGTGGTCGATGAAACGTGAGACGCGCTCGGAGCGGTTTGACTTGATCGGCCAATTGAAGGCGACCAGTGCGGTCGGCACGGCGATCGTCGAAATCCGTTCGCCCGGCTTGATCAGATTGGGATAGTCGGCTTCACCGAGGGAGGCGGGGAGGTAGTAATCCTCGAACCTGCCGTCATAGGGGAGGGACAGGAACTTGAAACCCGGCTCCCAGCGGCCTCGCACGAAGGCGTCCACTGGCTTCGATGTAATGAAGACAACCGCTGCAATCTCGCCCTTGCGCATCTGCTCGAGCGCGACCTGATGCGGAATGAACGTCTTTTCCACATCGAGGTTGAGGCGGCTGAAGATCAGCGGACCCGAATAGGCCGCAGCGGTGCCCTGTGTATTGAAGTTGACCTTCTTGCCGGAAAGATCGCTCAGGCTCTGGATCTCCGGTCGAACGAAGATATGCAGCTCGGACGGGAACAGATTTAGGACATACGCAATTCGTCGCTGGATGTCCGGCACCTGGCTCTTGTATTCCTCGAGCGCGTCGGAATTGATGATTGCGGCATCGATGCCGCGTAGATAGAGCAGGGAATTCACGTTTTCAGTGGCTCCGCGAGTGACGACCGGCAGAACGTGTAGGTTATCCCCGTCGTCGACCACACGCGCGATCTCCGCCGCCAGCCGTATCGGTGCGCCCTCGAGCAGGCCTCCGGCCAGGCCAACAGTCCAGGCATTCATGGAGAGCACCTCAGGTCTGGGCTGCGAAGGCGCGGGGCGAACCGGCCGAGCATTGTGGGACTGCGAATTCAACGGCCGCGCATCCGCCCAGGGCTGAACGGCCATGAGCGATGATGCGAACGCCGCAAGCAAGGCCAACCGGCGGAATCCTATGAACCCTTTCATCGACGAACTCCTTTACGCACGCTGCATCCGCTTGGGCTTTCTACCGGCGCAACGCTTCGTATCGCGCTTTTGCTTCCTTGATTCCCCCGGCTTCGGCTCGCGCATAAAGATCTCGCGCCTTAGTGGAATCCCCTTGCGTTCCGTACGTTCCGAAATTCGGCAGGATCAGCGGATCGTAGGTTTCCGCGAGCGCGAAGCTTGCTTTCGCGCTCCCCATCTCAGCGGCGCGCTCCAGTACGATCCGCGCCGAGCCGATGTCTCCCTGTTCAAGTAGTGCGCTGGCGCGCGCGATCAATTTGTCCGCCTGCGCGCTGTTGTTAGACTGGACCTCAGCATCGCCCTGGCTGCGCGCCGGTATGGCCTTGTCTTGGACTGGTCTGTCTCCGACCGATTTCTGTTGGATGGGCTTGTCGTAGACGAGTCCATTTTGCGTAGGCCGGTTTTGGATTGGCCGGGCCGGTGCCGACGGCGGCTCCTCGCGCGCGGCCTTGCCGGTGGTAGCCGGCGGAGGCGCAGCGGAGAGAGTTTTCGCCGCAAGCGCGCTGTTATCCCGACGCGCCAATGTCAGATCCCTTTCCAACCCCTCGGCGCGCTCGCGCGCACGCTGCAACAGGCTCCGCAGCTCGGCCGATTCGCGCTCTCCGGCCTGCTTGATCCGTGCCACGTCCTCGCTCGCCTTGGACGCCCGTTCGGTCTGCGCGTCGAGCTCGCGGCTTGCTTTCGCCAAGTCCCGGGCCAGCTGTTCAGCCCGCTCGCGCTCCCGCCGCTGCGACTGCTCCAGCGAGGCCGTATTGCTCGCCGCCGTCTGGCTGAGCTGTGCCGCTTCCTCGCTGGCTTTGGCCGCTTGAGCTTCGTATGCGTAGACCTTGCTGCGAGCGATCGAGAGATCCTGCGCCAGCGCATCGGCTCTCTCTTGCTCCTTCTGCATCGACCGTCTCTGCTCCGCGGCGCCAGCCTTGGCTGCTTGCGTCAGCTTGGCGACTTCGTCGCTGGCATTTGCCGCCAGCGCCGTCTGCGCATCAATGTCTCGTCGCGCAGCCGCAAGCGCCTGCTCGAGCTGGCCGATCCGATCCCGCTCCTGTTTCAGGGAGTTTTGCAACTCTGCTGCGCTGCTTTCTCCTGCCACTTTCGGTAGGGAGGCGTTCTCGTCGGCTTTCGCCACCGGTGCCGTTTGTATCTGGTATGCATAAATAGCGGTTCTTGTCAGGGAGAGATCCTGCTCAAGCGTGTCGGCCCCGGGGCGCTCTTTCTGCATCGATTGCCTCAAGGCACTGGACTCCGCCGCCCGACTTCGCTGCGAAAGTTCCTCGTTTGCCCTTGCCGCCAGCGCAGACTGGGTTTCGGCATCGTGCCGCGCGGCTGCCAGATCCTGCTTCAGCCGCGCCGACCGCTCGTGCTCCTCCTGGAGCGATGTCTGCAGCTCAGCCGCGCTCCTTTCGCCCGCCTGTTTCAGCCGGGACGTTTCCTCACCTGCCTTCGTCGCCAGAGCAGTTTGGGTTTCGAGATCGCGCCGCGCGGCTGCGAGATCCTGCTCCAGCCGCGCCGACCGCTCGCGCTCCTCCTGGAGCGATGTCTGCAGCTCCGCGGCGCCGCTTTCGCCCGCCTGTTTCAGCCGGGACGTTTCCTCGCCTGCTTTCGCCGCCAGCGCAGTCTGGGTTTCGACATCGCGCCGCGCGGCTGCGAGATCCTGCTCCAGCCGCGCCGACCGCTCGCGCTCCTCCTGGAGCGATGTCTGCAGCTCCGCGGCGCTGCTTTCTCCTGCCTGCTTCAGCCGGGACGCTTCCTCACCAGCCTTCGTCGCCAGCGCGGTTTGGGTTTCGACATCGTGCCGCGCGGCTGCGAAATCCTGCTCCAGCCGCGCCGACCGCTCGCGCTCGTGCTGCAGCGATGTTTGCAGCTCAGCCGCGCCACTCTCGCCCGCTTGATTCAGTCGGGAAGCTTCCTTCAGTCGGGAAGCGTCCTCGATGGCCTTCGCCGCTAACGCCTTTTGGGTTTCGATCTCGCGCCGCGCAGCGTCAAGCCCGTGCGCCAGCCACTCGGCCCGATCGTGCTCCTGCTCCAGACGTTGCAGCAACGCGATGTCGCGCCTTGCAAGGGCAAGTTCGCAGGTCAGTGACTCTGACCAGTCGCGTTGCTGTTTTGGAGGCTGCCGCAGGGCCCCTGTGTCGCTAGTTGGTGCTTGTGCAACCTGTATCGATTTGTCGCCGCCACCCGGGCTCGGCAGCAACTTCTTGAACTCGTCAGAATCCAGATTGTGGGCAGTCGTTGCCAGTTGCGCGTCTGAGAGGTGTCGTGCCTGATCCTGGGAAGCCTCCGTTTCCGACGCCCATGTCATAGCGAGCATGACCGCTGCCATCCACCGGGGGGCGCATCTACCCCGCGCGAGGGAGTTCTTCACTTCGCCGCTGAGCATGACCGTGCGAGCCATCTGCAAGTACCTGTCGCCTGGCGATCTGATATCCTTCAGATGCTTTCAGATGGCTCATTATGCGCTCCATCTTTATGCGAATCATATAGCTCGCATGGAGGACCCTCTCTCACCACTTTTGGGTTAGGGTACGGATTGTGCTCGAGCCGTGAACAATGAGATGGCCACAGCGGGCTGGATCCTAGGGCCGTCCAGCCCCGCGCCTGCGAGTAGCGCCTTCTATCCGCAGCGGCGTTGGACTGCTTCAGCGCTCGCCGTTGCCCTGATCGGCCTGCTTGAGATCATACAACTATGGGTACCGGGACGGCACGCGAGGTTTGAGGATTTTATGGTCGATGCGCTTTCGACCTGCGCCGGCTTCGCGCTTTCCGCAGCGGCCAGCTGGATGATGGCGCAATTGGTCCACGATCCCGACGCGGTGACACGTCAGCGTCCTTAGTGAGCACACTGATCTGGCTTGCAGCGGAAGATGCGCGAGTTGACCACTAGACGGAGCGCACCATCAATCGAGCTCAGTGCATTGGTGCACGGGCAGCCCGCCGCCGCTTGTATCGTTGCCGCGGATCGTCAAACTTGAGCTCGGCGACCAGTCGCCAAAGCTGAACCTCGTGACCATCCGCCAACCGCCCGGCCCGCTCGGTTGCGGACGCGTCGTCCGGGCAGTGAAGGTTGACCACGCTCCCCAATTGGCCGTGTTCGTCCAAAACAAATGCACGATAGTGTGGCATCGCAAATCCCCACGCGACCGCATCTTACCTGCCGCCTCGCTCTCCGGTTTGGAGATTATGGAGCATTACGAGCTACCTCTGATGGGCGGTGTGCTCGCCCCGAACCCGCTCGGCGTCGCCCGTTCGAATAGCTGAGGCGCACGCACTCATCCGTGACGGTGGAAATGCCTGGACAGCTCCGGTCTTTGAAAGTGCGCTACCATGGTAACCGTCGGGGTTCTGCAATTGCCAACGCCAATGGTCCGCACACATTTGCTCCAACGATCGGGTCGACTTCCAGCCCAAAGCCTCCATCGCAAAGGTCGGGTCGGCATAGCAGGCGGCGACATCGCCAGCCCGACGCTCCTTGATTTCATAGGGAACCGGACGCCCGCTCGCTGCTTCAAATGTACGAACGATGTCCAGAACGCTGCTGCCGTTCCCCGTGCCAAGATTGACCGTGAGCACACCAGGCTGTCTCAGGTTGCGCAAGGCGCTCAAATGCCCGGATGCGAGATCGACCACATGAATGAAGTCGCGGACTCCGGTGCCATCAGGCGTGTCATAGTCGTTTCCCCAAATCTGCAGCTTCTCCCTCCGTCCAATCGCCACCTGCGCCACAAACGGGAGCAGGTTGTTGGGAAGGCCCAGCGGGTCTTCTCCGACCAGCCCGCTTTCGTGTGCTCCAACCGGATTGAAGTAGCGCAGATTGGCGATCCGCCAATCGTCGTCGGACCTGCAGAGATCCTTCAGCATCTCTTCGATAACGAGCTTTGTGCGGCCATACGGATTGGTCGGACAGAGGGGATGCTTCTCGTCGAGCGGCAAGTATTTAGGTATTCCGTAAACGGTCGCGGACGAGCTGAATACAAGTGTCTTTACATTCGCCCTCTTCATTGCTGATACCAGCCGCATCGTTCCCAGAACGTTGTTCTCGTAATAGTTCAGGGGGCGTACGTTGGAATCGCCCACGGCCTTCAGCCCTGCAAGGTGAATGACCGCGGTCACTCCGCAGGAACGAAGTATGGCGTGAATCGCCTCTTCATGGCGGATATCTGCGTGCCGAAAGACGAGCGAACGCCCACAAATGGACTGCACCCGCTCGAGCGAAGTCTGGTTGCTGTTGGAGAGATTGTCGAGCACGACGACGTCGAACCCGGCGTCCAGCAATGCGATACAGACGTGGGACCCGATGTAGCCGGTACCTCCAGTCACCAAGATCATCTCGGACAGCTTCCGCATTCGCTCAACTGGCCTCCGTGCATGCGACACCACATTAATCGGAAGTCTCGTCCACGGGGCGTGGAGATTCTGGGCCTTATGAGCTACCCCTAATGGACTGCATCCGGGCGGTGCAGCCGGGGACGGACCATCGAGCGCTCATGACCGTTGCATCATCCATTTCCAGGCGTCGCGGATGAGGTTTGGATCCGCCAACGTAGGATAGCGTCGCAAAATGCGATCTCCCGCTACGGAATTGCGACGGCTGTTGTTACCTCTGCCCGATGCGTACCGAATCGCCAGAGCTCTCATCGGTCCGGCTTGTCCCTGATGGAATGTCTGAACTGCCTATCCTTCGGGGAGGGACGGCAGGACCATCCTGGTATCGGAGAGTGACCTCGACGGCGTCACCCGGCTGCAGCTCGGTATCCTCGCTTGCGATGATCCGTTCCTGTCCCTTATCGCCCTTCCTGATGATGGCGATCTCCGCGTGGTTGCCGGTTCCTCGCACGAGTTGTGATCGAACCATCGCAGTGTACTGAAGTTTCTCGCCGACGCTCTGCAGCTTTTCGCGGATTTGATTGAGCTTTACACTGGTATCTTGCAGCTCACGGAGCAGGTCGAGCCTCCGCTGGTCGTCTAGCTTTGCCAGCTTCCTGACGAATTCGTCCTGCTGCTTCTTGACTTGCAGCAGTTGCGCAGAGGTTTGCAGCTTCCGGGTCGATGACAGCAGCACGGCGCGACGCGCATCCGTAACGCGAGGGCTGATCAAGGAACCCTTGCCGAAGAGCTCGGTCGTTTTCTGCAGGTCGTCGAGATCTGCGTGAAGTCCTTCTTCATCCTTCTTCTGCTGCTCTGACAGCACGCGGACCTCGTCGTCTCCCTGTCTAATGCCGCGCTGAAGGTACGTCTTTTCCTGCTGATAATCACTCTGCTTGGTCTTCAGATATTCCGTTTCTGCGTTGACGATGTCCGAAATCGCCGATCGAGCTAAGGGCGCGTCCATGAGGGCGCCTGGAGTGATCTGGGCTGCCTCTCCAAGTTCGGTCTTGATGCGCCACATACGCGCTTGTTCTTTGGCCAGCTCTGTCCAAAGCGAACCATACTCGCCTCTCAGGTCTGCTGCCTCGAGATACGGGTTGCTCATTTTGACGCGCATGATGTCGTAGCCGCCTGCCACGGCGACGAGCTGGCGTGCGGTGATAGACGGACGATAAGGGTACTCACCCGGCTTCGATACATCCCCATTTACGTATATGGGCTTGTATTCCACGATGATCGTCGTGACCTCGCCTGCGTCGATCACGACGACCGTCTCACGGCCATCGGACGTCCGCTGTCGAAATACCTTGCGCGCAAGTGCAGCCCCGATTTTGGCTCGGATCTGTGGTAAGGGCAGGCCGGCCACTGGAAGCGTTCCAACCAGAGGCAACGAAATATTCCCGTCCATTTGAACGGGAGCACGATGCCGCAGCTCCGGCACGCCCGCCACCGCAACCTCCAGCACATCTCCGATGCTTACCAGATATTCCGCCTTCGCTTGAGTGACGGAAATTGTCAGGCCAACAGCCACCAAGGCCCATTTGATGCAACGACCGAGGTCGCTGCCATCGACGTCGACATGGAAGCTATTGCGCAGTCTGGAGTTCGGCATAGCGTCATTCCCTGTACGAACGTGGTCACCGAAGTGAAAGTCTTAATTTGTTCGCGGACAACCGTCCGAGTAGCCTCCCGACAGGCGATCCGCAAAATTACGTTCCGTTCTCTCATTGACGCCGAACCACTCGGTGCCTTCTTCCGCTCAGTTCGATTGATCGGTTCTCGATCATACTCATCGAACCCATTGGGACGGGCGCTTCCATTGCTGCCCGAATCTAATCCCGCGCGGTCGCGGCTCAATCGACCATCGTAGTTACCCACTTATTGCCCGTTTTGCCGGCCTCCGCCAAACTTCCGGCACATCCGGTCGATGGCGGCACGGCGATCGCAGGCCGTTGGAAGGGGCAGATTGGCCGCTCTATTAATGTTGGCGGCAGGTGCCGAGTTCCTACTCGTAGCCGGTGCGGACTATGGGCGCGCAGATGACGATCGTTGAAGAACAGTACGGCCATCGCGGACGAACGCTTCACCGCCGATGATCACGCCGGCGCCAGGATCGACCGAGCGCAGGCACCGCTGGTGAACACGCTCGAACCGAGCTGCAAGCTATTCTGGTACGGAAGCACGATACTCACGGCGCCACATCTCGACCATCATGAGCTGAAATAAGCGGCGACTTCCGCGCTCTGTCGACCGAAGTCTTGACAGGAGGCGCGCCAAAAATCGTTTTTCAAAAAGTGGCGAACCGGTCGCGATGAGATCGTCCACGAGCGGCCTCCAAGGCCCCTGGAACCATTCATGCAGAGGGATCGAGAAACCCTGCTTTCGGTGACTATCAAAGTCGGGAGGTAGCCAACGCTGTGCAAGAGCACGCAAAATGATCTTTCTTCGAGCATCCTGGACTTTGAATCTTCCGGGCAATCGCCCAAAAGCAAACTCGACGATTCGATGATCCAGGAGCGGCGCGCGCACCTCCAGGGATGTGAGCATGCTGGCCCGATCGACTTTGACGAGAATGTCATCCGGTAAGTAGCTGCGAAACTCGGCGGCACAAATCGCATCTATGCCACCGCAGACTGTTTCCAATCCAGCGCGGCGAAGTTCCGGGGTAGCCGACATCGGCCGGCCGGTCAGTCGCGATCTCGTAATCGGATCAAGTAGTCGCGTCAGCGCTGTTTGTGGCTCATTGCAGCTGAGTAGCCCCATGATCGCGTTGCGTCCTTCGATTCCCAACGGTATCGATTTTGCGGCGAGTGCCTCCAATCCGAGCCGATGCAGACCAAACTTCCGTAGTTGCGCGATCTTCAGAAGCCAAGGATGATGAATGTAGCCACCGAAGAGTTCATCGCCGCCATCGCCTCCTAGGGCGACAGCGCATTCCCTTCGAATTGCGCGACTCACCAGATAGGTGGGAAGCATCGAGTTGTCAGCGATAGGCTCGTCATATTGACGGATGAGTGAAGGCAGGAACTCGCCCGAGCCCGGCTCAGCGACGAGTTCAGTATGGTTTGAACCGAGATAATCAGCGACCCGACGCGCGTGGCGCGACTCGTCGAAGCTCGGATAGCCTGGAAAGGCGACGTTGAAAGTGCGAACAGCCCGCCCCGAACTCCTGACGGCCGCGGCAGCCACGAGGCTCGAATCAAGACCACCGCTCAGCATGATGCCAATCGGCACATCAGCGATGAGCTGGCAGCGCACGCTCTGCGTCAGCAGGACTTCGAGATCGCTCGTGAGCTCTTGCAAATCGCTCTGCGCGGTGTTGGTGGCACGTATCGGTAGGTCCCAATATCTGCTGATCTGCAGTCGATCCAGATCGGGTTCGTAAGTCAGCCAATGCCCCGGCGGTAGTTTTGCGAATCCGTCGAAGATGCAAAGTGACCCGGAAACGTAACCATACGCCAAGTAATCGTCGAGCGCCTCGCGATTGATGCTCCGTGGGATGTTCGGATCAACGAGAATAGCTTTCAGTTCGGACGCGAAAGCGAACCGGCCATTCTTGTGCAAATAGAATAAAGGCTTTTCGCCGGCCCGATCGCGAGTAACGAACAGGCGTCGTTTGGCGCCGTCCCAGATCGCGAGCGCGAACATTCCGACCAAACGATCGAGGCACGCGGGGCCCCACGTTCGATACGCGGCGATCACGACCTCGGTATCGCTTGTGCTGCGAAAACTATTGCCGCGCGCCTGAAGTTCGGCTCGAACTTCCTGAAAATTGTAAATCTCACCATTAAAGACAATTGTTATCTGGCCATCGTCCGAGCTCATTGGCTGATGACCGAGAGGGCTGAGATCGATTATGGCTAAGCGCCGATGACCTAAGCCCACCCGCCGATCAGGACTGAGCCAGGTACCAGCGTCGTCTGGGCCGCGGTGTGCGATTGCATCGCACATGCTTTGCAGCAATTGAAAGCTAACCGGCTTCTTGGCCTCGATTATTCCGGCAATTCCGCACATGCTTGCCCGATCATTTTTCTATGCGAAAAGAATGATACTCGAAAAATCGCAAGTTACAGAGCAGTTACAAAGGAGGGGCGCTTTTCGTCAAATCTCCGGGGGTTAACGAGCGGACAAAATCAATCACTGCATCCGCGCGCTTGGGACTGCATCAGACGGTACACCGTAGAAGACGCCCCGTCCGTCGGTCCCGATGTACACGCGGCCCCAGACCTGCCGGTCGCCCGCCATGGCCCCGGCTCCGTTTACGAGATCGCTCATTTGGTACTGGGTGTCGTTGATGAGAATCCAGCTGGTGCCCATGTCGTCGGACCTAAAGACCCCCTTCGTGTTTTCCACTGTGCCGTAGAGAAAGACCGTCGGGACTTTCGACCCGTTCGGGGGCGCTCCGAAACTGAACATGAAGGCGTACTGGACGTTGGCGACCTTGGCGAAGGTCTCACCTGCGTTCGACGAACGATAAAGGCCCGAGGCACCGTTGCTCATCCAAACCTCCCCGCTCATTCCCGGGGCGGCCTCCACGACCTGCTGTCGCCAGCCCAACGACGGAATAGTTGAGATGCTCTCGAATGTCGCCGCTCCATCGGTCGAGCGGTAGAAATGTTCGCTGTTGTAGTCGTACAGGTAGAACTTGCTTCCATCGGTGCGGTCCGCGGCCAGCGGTTTGTTCTTGCTCCAGTAGTTCTTGCCTTCGACGGCGGCCGATGGCGCTCCAACCGACTGCGTCCACGAGGCGCCCAGGTCGGTCGAGTAGTAGGGAACGCTTCCTTTCGGCAGCCATACGATCCGCCGTGACGTGGCCGAAACCGCCACTCGGCCGTCTAAGTTTCCGTTTGGGTTGGATGGAAAAGCCGTGAAGGTCTTCGCATTGTCGATGGAATAGCCACCGGCCGGCGAGGTGTCTCCGGGATGTCCCACCCGCACGACGAAGTTTGGATCCGCCTCCTCGAAATCGATTCCTGTGGAGTTGCCGAAGGGGGTATATCCGAACTCGTTGGGCGGTGGCGTGGTGAGAGAGGCATTTCTGAACCCGATATGGTCAGCCACAGCCGAGAGCAGGGGAGCGCCCCGGGGCGGGGACTTGACGTCGAAGACGACCATCTCTTCCAGCCCATTTACGTAGCTCTGCCAAATTTGGCGCTTGGCGGTAATGTCGTCGGTGCGCCACACCCCACCGGTGTCCGTGAACCAGACCCGCTTCGGATCGGCAGGATCAATTACCATCGCCGACGGCCCATCGGCGAACTCGCTGTTGGGCAGCCACGGAACCGAAGAAGTGGCGCTCACGTTCCAAAAGGTCCAACTGGCGCCGCCGTTCGTGGAGCGGTACCAGCCGTAGTGGCTCTCCATCGTCACCACGACCTTTGGATTGGTCGGGTCAACGCTGATGGCTGAAAAGTTGCGCCTCTGCTGAGGCGGCGAGATATTGGTCCAGGCCCCTCCGGAAAATTTCGCGACGCCGTCGTCGTGGGTCACGTAGAGGGTTCCATCAGATGCGATGGCTTCGCGGTGAGGTGCAACCGGGCTGCCGGCCATGACGGCCCACGATAGCCCTGCGTCCATGCTGCGATAGACTCCGTGGCCACGTACAGCGGCATAGACTGTTGAAGAAGGCGACCCCGCCCTGCCTGTCGTGCGATCGATGGTCACGAAGGTGATCCCGACTCCCGCCGTGCCTTTGGGAAAACTCTCGACCCGCTGCCAACTTGCTGCAGCGTTGGTGCTCTTCCACAAACCGTCGTTGCGCGAACCAAAGTAAAGGACGTTGCCGTCGTTCGGATCTACAATCAGCCGCTCCCCGTTGAGCGCGCCGCGACCATCGTTGCCGTGCATTACGACGTTCAGATTAGTGCGTTCCCATGTCTTGCCTTGATCCGTGGACTTAAGCACATCCCACGGTCCGCCGCGCCACCAGTTGAACATCCCGGCAGCGAAGTAGACGTTATTCGGGTTCGATGGATCGATAGCAATGCTCTCTCCGCCGAATAGATTCTGGTGCGAGAGCGGGAGCCAGTCGAGCAACGGAATCCACCGCTGGTTGGCAGCATCCCACCGGTAACATCCGCCGACATCGGTGCGGATGTAGAGCAAGTTGGGGGCCGATGGATGTGCGACGATTCCGGTGACGTACCCACCGCCGCCCCACTTCACGTTTGTCCAGACGTATGGCTCGCTCTTGACAACGCCTGCATGCCCGGCGGCGAAGCTCAAAGCGGCCAACAGCATTCCCAGACACGCTCGACGAATGAACCATGCGCTCCAGGCACTCTTTGCCAGGGGGACGTGTCTTGAATGTCGGCGCTCAGCTGGTTCGGCCATCGGGCGTTACTTCCGCTGTTTCACGAAGGAGAGACAACAGCGACCGATGCATGTTCGTGAGCACAAATCCGAGCAGCATGGTCATCACAAAGACCGAGGACTTCACGACGAGGCGGAGAAAGACGGATGTGTCCAGCCCGGAGCAGAGGACGTGGACGACGAGCACACCGACTGCGACCACAACGATGACTTTACAAGTCTGATCGAGCCGTATCATTTGAGCGATGCTGGTTCCCAGTGCTTTGGAAACCATGTTCAAGGCCCAGCACTCCCAAAGAACAAGGCTTGTGACGCTTCCGGCTACCACGCCGGCAAGTCCGAAAAACTGGAGACCAAGAATGCTCAAAGCAATCGATAGCAGAAGAGATATTGCGCCGATTTTTGCGGCCCGCCGGCCGAATCCAAATACCTGAAGGAGATGGCCCGCCGCGAAGACGGTAGCCATCTGTCCCAGGAGATAGATGCGCATGAGCGGCACCGCCCCCAGATACTCGCGCGTATATATGAGTTCGACGAGCTCATTTGCGGTCGAGATCAGCAACCCGAGAACTGGGGGCAGCATCATTCCCAGTACGAGGTATCCCTTCTGTATCAGGGCGAGGGCGTCATCGAGTTTGCCTGCGCCAACCAAGGAACTGATCTTGGGTAGAAGAGCATCATTGAGAGGCTGGCGGGTCAACGTTCCGACCAACAGAACCGTCGACGCAATCGAGATAAGTGCAAAGGCCGTGTTCGAGAAGTTCGTCGCCACGACCCATTGGTCCGCCTGCACGCGCAAAAGGAAAAACCCCTGGGCGACAGCAAAGGGCAACGAATAATTCAATTGCGAGCGTGCGAGCTGCCTGTCGAATGCGAGTCCCGTTTCCTGCGCGGCAAACAGAGCATAGGCGAGTGCTATCCCGACCTTCGCCATGGCCGCGCCGCACATGGCAACCAGAACCCAGGTCACGTCGCCCGACGCGACTGCCGCACCTGCCAATGCCGCCGCCCTGAGTGCCGCAAAGCCGACCGTTGCGCAGGCCTGCCACTCCGATTTTCCATCCGCGTTCGGCAATACGTCGAGAATCGATGCCAATATCCAGGTGCCGACGAAAATCTGCACGAGCGGCGAGTAGCGCTGCAAGCCGGCGATCGAACCAGGCAAGACGGGCATCAGCACCAAAAGCAAGAGAACCGAAAGACCGCCGAGTGCGAACAGGCTCAGGAGCGTATTCCCCACCAGCTTCGGCCGAGTCCCGGGGGCAGCGCGCGGCAGGAAATAAACCAGGGACTGCGGCAGGAAAAGGGGGAACAGGATCAATCCTGTCGAGGCAACCAACCACATCAGGCGGTAGTCCCCAAACTCCTGCTGGGTCAGGTGGCGGACCAGGATGACCGGCAGCGCCATTTGCATGGCATACTCGAATAGCCCTGCGGTAGCCAGAAAACCGGCCTTGCGGCGAATCCCTGACGTCATGCCGTGCGCGCCCCCCTCCGTGCGGCCTCGTCCAGCAGGCTGTCGTGTTTCCAGCGCATCGGTCATAAGGAAATGAGGCCATGCACGCGCTGACGCGCATGCATGGCATCCCTCCTGTGTCCATCGCCGCCGATCAGGAGCCTCATCGCCACACCGGTTTGCTCGACGCGTGTCGTTCCTTCCTTCGAATCGCTTCCTCGATTGCTGCGACATAGGGCTTCAGCACCACGTGATCGCCATGCATCCGGTCCATGTAGCTTCTGCATCGCTCGGACGCCTTTCGCCATTCTGTTTCATCGGCAATCAAGTGGTCGGCGACGTAAGCCATCTCATCGATGGACTGGGGCGAGGCACCCAGACCTTCGCGCTTGATGAGACCATCGGGATCGAAAAATGATACTACCGGAACGCCGCGACGCCAGGACTGAAGAAAGGAATTGGGAAAACCCTCGGTGTGCGAGGTATTGACGAAAATCTTGGCGCGGTCATAGAGGTCACCGACGTCGTGATAAGGGACACGACCGCGAAACGTCAGGTTCGGCAGTTGTTTCGCGGCAGACTCGATCTTGCTGTACAGTTCGGAATAACCCGGTTGTGGACCGCCAACCATGTGAATATGCCGGGAAGACATGCGGCGCGCCAACTCGATGGCGAGCTCGGGGCGCTTGAAGTCGCGCAGGTTGCTGACCCAAAGAATTTCCACGTCGCGCTGATCACGATCCAGCTGCCGATCCGGGGGATCCACCAGCATGTCAGCGACCACGCTCGTCAATCCATAATTTTCCAAGAGCGCGCGTTGCTGGCCGGCGTGCTGGCAAAGGACACTATCAGCCCTCCTCAATCCGTATTCGTAAAGCTTTTTGTCTCGTGTGTAGCGTATCAGCAACTTCTCCGGATCGGCATCCGTGTCATGTGCCAATCGGTGGACGAGGCCACGTCCATGCCGGCGGCAGAACATCGCGACCAAGCCGACGCGCGTGCCGGCACTGCTCGTGTAGTAGACGTCGGCATCGGCCCGCATCAACGCCGCCCACGTTGCGGTCCAACGGGGATAAACAAAACGAAGAACCGGAAGGCCCGCATCCGCACGATACGTTTTGTAGGTTGTGATTCCGTGCCAGGCTGCTGCGTCGGACTGACCGTAATCGCCGACGAGCATGGAAACCTGGTATCCACGAGCAACGAGTGCTTTCGCGAGCAGCGTCTGTTGGACCTCCTCCCCGCCAATACCATGGTGATTGTATTCGGGGGCAAGGACCGGGAGGTTTTCAAGACCGACGAAACACACCTTCATGGCTGCGTTCTTTTGGTCGAACAGGTTGATTGGGCCTGGCCGAGTGCGAGCCCATAACACAGCCAAAGGGCCACCTGCGGGTAGGTCGGTACAAATCGGTCATCCGTCAATCCCTGGACGGCGAGGCATATCAGGCAAACAACGCCCCCTTCGAAAACCCCGCGCCATAGGGGATCACCATGGTTCTTCGCGAGGCGTCTGAACATGGCCCAAGCCGACCAGAAGAAGGCTGCGACGACTGCGACACCCACCATCCCCATATCAAGAAGAACGCCGAGATAGGCATTATGGGGGTGTCCGACCGGAAGCATTTCTCCGTGGAGATTGGGAGTGGCCCACATGGTCGAACCGAGGCCATGCCCGAGGATGGGCGCTTCCCAGAACGTTGGCAATAGTGGGCGCCAGATCATGTCGGGGCGACCGGCCGTGATTGCATGAGTATCCTCTGTGGCGAAACCTGTCGTCGCTCGTTCGACGAATGCGCCGGGCAATAACAAGGTGACACCGACGATGATCGACAGCGCAAGAACGATCTGGCCTGTTCGGCGCCGGGTGATCAGATAATGTCCAACGATGATGGCAAGGCCGATAAAGGCGCCTCGAGAAAAGGTCAGCGTCGCCATCGCGGCGGCGACGATGGCGCATGCAAAAAGCGTCAGGCGCGGAATCGGTCGGGCGGTGGCCGCCGCCGTGTAGAGCAGGATCGCAAACCCCAAATTCGCCATGAGGCCGATCTCATTGGCGTGCATTCCGGTCCAACTGAGAAAACCGCGCTCTCCTGCGGACGCGAGACTTTCAAGGCTGATGCCGTTGCCAACGAGGTCGGCCACGACGAGCATGAAGAAGGTAACAAGGGCCCCTGCGAGCGCCCAGATCAGAGATTGCCCACCTCCATTTCGCGAGACCACAGCCGCCATCCAAGCCACGACAAGGATAATCATCGGCTTAGCGAAATTGTCGAGGATGTATGTCTTCACGGTTAAAGGCTCCTCGCCTGGAATCGTGATCGCTTGCTCTGCCGATGCGGAGCCGCTGTAGGCGGCGAGTGCAATCAGTGCGACATAAACCAGTAGTGCCGGCGGCAGGTGGGGGAATCGAACGGCCTCTCGGAGCGAAGCCAAGCACAACGACGAGAACGTGAGCACGAGCAGGCAATTTTCCGAATTGAATCCGGTGACCTCGAATACCTGACGCGGAACCATTTGGGTTGACGCGAAGGGCAACAGTAACACCAACAGCCAGACTCCATTCCGGTAGTCGGCGAGAACCACCGCCGCGGCAATCGGCAACGAATAAAGAAAAAAGGGAATCGTTCCCCCGACCATTGCCGTCAATCCGCCGCCGATCGCGGCAAATATCCCGATGAGAATCAAGAATAAAGTGTCGGCTCGCAACGGCGAGACGGAGCTGGAATTCGAGAAGGAGCCGTTCATCTATCGATGGCCATGTTGTCGAATGACGTTTGCGTGGCGTCATCGTCCGCGACATCACGGATGATGCCGCGAGGAGATCGTGATCGCAGCTGATGTCATTCGTGACCAGATCGAGATAGTGCGCGAGATTCGCCGTCTCATGCTTCATATGCAAGCGTCTGATGCTGCGTGAACTCTGCGAATTGGGGGTAATCCTTTCGACTGCTCCGACACGTGCTCCTGGCGGCGGGCAAGACCGCCGCCTGCGTGCGCGCGGACCAGCGCGCCAGCAATGCCCTTTCGAGACCAGGGCAGCGCCCAGTCTTCAATTTCGGGCCACAGGCGCTTGCTGGCTTCGCGGCCCCCCTCCAGCGCGTCGCACATCTTGGGCCTCGATCGCCGTTCGACCTTTTCCGCAACACAATGCCTGATCCGCGGTGCCGCCATGCAGGAGACGATATCATTCCACTGCGCAACACCAATTTGCCGTCCCAATGTTAGATTCGACGGGGCGCGCGGGAGGCCAAGTGACGACCGCTTGAACGCGACCTATCGGGTCAGGCGTCGGAGTCCGCCGGAGCAGGAAGCGACCTGCCAGGAGCATCGTGCTAGGAGCATCGTGCTTGGAGCATCATGCATTGTACCTGGGCCGAAACAGCATGATCACGCTCAATTGCGGCGCGCCTCCCGGCTACAGGCGAAAACGAAACAGGTCGCTGGACCCGTAATTGTCCCGAAGTTCGGATAGATATCGCCGAGCCGCCACTCCAAGTCGGTATGAGACCGATTCTGAATCTGGGAAAGCATCCGGCTGTTCGTGATAAACACAGCGTATATCCGCCGTTCTGCCGGGCGGGATATCGACGATCAGTCCAAGACATCCGTCCATGTATTCGTGCGCGACGATCTCCTGGTTGACTGTAACATTTTTCAAGGAGGCGAGCTGTGGTTCTTCCTTCATAACTCGGATCCGTCGCGTCATCGCCTCCTTGTTTTCGATGCGGAGTTGTTCAGCAAACATCCTTATTTTGCTCGTTCCGCCGCCGGCTTTAATGCTGTAGCTGCGGCAAACGGCGTCCCCGAGAGTCCGCCAACAGAGTTTCCACCGCAAGGATGCAAGCTGTCGGAGGAACTCCGCCAGTTCGCTGCCATGGCCCCGGAAAATGTCGTGATGCCCGGCGATGAAGCACGGCTTGCCCAGGATTCCGTCAAATGCGAAGTTTTCAATGCCGTGGTGAATGTACCGCCGGGTAAAAATCGAGAATCCCCCATACCGGACGATGGCGACACTCCACAGGTCGGCAAGTGTCGTTTCGTTCGACGCGTCATCGGCTGGTGCGACTTCCGTGTTCACTGCCGCGACGAAACCGTTTCGTTTAAGAGCCGACGCTGCCTCCGGCGAGAATGCCCCTTGCGGGAAAACCATCACGTTTTCATGATCAAGCGCGGTCTTGTTGAGAAGGGACTGCATCCGACACTTGGCGGTCTTCAGTTTTCTGTCGAGGAGTTCGGCTGAACGGGCTGCAAATTCACCACGGGTGTGATCGCAGCCGTGCACACAGACGGATAGTTTTCCGCTATTTTTCCGAAAGGCGGCAACGGTGTCGCGATTTGTTCGTTGCCAGTTCCATGGAATGAAGGCGATGGTCGTCGCGAACGTTTGCTTGTTGGCCAAGTGCAGTAGCTCCCCAAATTCGAGAAAGCCGTACCGTGGCCTCAGAGGTGGATCGTCGATGATCAGGCACGCGTTTGTTTCGGAGGCGGTCCAGCAGATGTCGCGGAACGACCACTTCAGATACATCACGACTGGCACCGCACCGGCGAAACGCTTCTTCACGTCAAAATAAGTCGCAGCCCGTTCGCGAATGTCCACCATCGTCAGTGACGCGTCGGCAAAAAAGCGCACGCCGGAATGAGCAAATCCGGCGAACAGATGTCCCTCTGGCGTCGCGGCGATGCTCTGCAATCCGCCACCATCCCGGATGACAAGCGCCGCATCCGCGGCGCCGGGCTGCAGTTGGATCTGCAGGGCCGACATAGGGCCGCACATGTCTGGAAAAGCATCAGTGACGGACACGGTTATCGGCCACGCGTCGATGCCGCGGATATCCGCCTCCGGGTCTCCCGTGATCTGGCGCAGCAGAGCCCTGCAGGGATCCCCAGGTTGAAATCCATAGACGAACACGGAAGCGGCTGCCGCCAACCAGGCCGGAAACGTTCCGGCCTTGCAGCGCTGCAAGGTTTCGGCGAGCCAGCGCGCGGAAGTCAGGATGGAGAACTGCGGATGACTTGCCGTCAGCGAGGCTACCTTGTCCCCGTTCGCTTCGCTGACTGTCAGCGCCGTCCATGGAATTCCGAAAAAATCGAGGATTTCCGCTAGATTGCAATCCTCGGGCGATGGGGTGTCGTCGCTGCGGAGCAGGAGCGCGATCGAAGAACCCGTGTCCATGACGTGGGCGCTCCTTGCTGGTTGTCGCATCATCCCTCGGCAAGGCCAGCGGACATCCTGGATCGTCCGCGACCTCGAGACTGTGCTCCTCTTTGGGGAGTCCTATACCAAAGATCGCCAGGTTTCCACTGAAGGACGCCGGCGCAATGGTTCTGTCGGCCAACATATCTGCGATGGCCGATGCGGGCGCTCTTTGTCGCAATCGGCGCGGACTCTGCGCTGAAAACTGATGAAGTGATAAGGCGTTAGATGGTTGACCAGCCAATCAATCACTTTGGCTATGACCAACGCTACGAGAGCAGGGGGCGGGGGGAGAGTCCAACCTGTGTACCCCCAAAGAGCGTAGATCATAATCCCTGTTCTACCGCGGCGCGCGCGCCCAATCGGTTATCTTGAATGGATGCACGCTGAGCGCCTTCAAACAGGGGCCAACATGGCGAATATGGCGAATAACGACGCGGAAATTCGGACCAGGAACGGCGGCCCCTCGCTAGCGGTCATCGGTTGCGGCTACTGGGGTTCGAAACACATCCGCGTCAGCTGCGATATACGCGATGCAAGGTTGTCGATGGCCGTTGATCCGCGTCCTGATAGATTGGAATATATCCGTTCACAATATCCTTCTGTCGCTGTTTCGCGTGATATCGGCGCGGTACTGAATAACCCTTCTATAGACGGTGTCATTGTCGCCACCCCTGTAGAGACGCACTTTGAATTGGCGCGAGCGGTGCTCCAGGCCGGAAAGCACGCGCTCGTCGAGAAGCCGCTCGCCATGACGAGCGCGCAATGCCGCGAGTTGAATGCGATCGCCGAAAAGCGCAAGCGCGTGCTGATGGTCGGGCACACGTTCGAGTATCACCCGGCGGTCGGTGTCATGCGCCAGATGATCAAGAGCGGCTCTCTCGGCGAGCTTTACTACATAGATTCGCGGCGTCTTAATCTCGGTCTCTACCGGCAGGACGCCAATGTCCTTTGGGACTTGGCGCCGCACGACCTCTCGATCATCTTCTGCTTGCTGGAGGAGGTGCCGCAAACCATCGGCGCCTGGGGTTGCGCGCACGTTCTACCCAACGTCGAGGATGTTGTTTACGCCAAGATGGGCTTCAAGAGCGGCCCGACCGCCCATGTGCATGTTTCCTGGTTGGACCCGGTCAAGGTGCGTCAGATCACGATCGTCGGAAGCGATGCGATGCTGGTGTTCGACGACGTGCAGCCGTCCGAAAAAGTGCGCGTTTACCAGAAGCGATTCAGGCCGCGGATCGACGGCGACTCCTATGCCGATTTCCAGTCGGCCTATCATCATGGCGACGTGCATATCCCCGCGATTTCCAGCAGTGAACCGCTGAAGCTCGAGATACTCGACTTCGTCAATGCGATCGTGACCGGGGAACGGCCGTGCGCGGACGGAATGCACGGGCTGCGCGTTGTCGAAGCGCTCGAGGCGGCGTCGGCGTGTCTACGGCCCAAGCACAAGCACCGTAGCAATGGCAAGGATCAACGGATATTTCGGCGGCGGAACATGCCGGCGGGAGGTCCCGAAATTGCCGTCGCATGACGCCACGCGACGGAAGGCGACCCCGCGGGAATTCGGCAAGCGGGCGCTCGACGTCGCGATCAGCGTTATCGCGATCGTGCCGCTGGCCCTCGTCTTCATCGTGGTGTGGATAGCAATCCATCTCGACAGTCCCGGGCCAGCGGTCTTTCGCCAACGTCGCATCGGGCGAGACGAGAAGCCGTTCGACTGCTTCAAATTCCGGACACTCCACCACAACGCCGACGAAAACGTCCATCGCGAGGCGATCCGGAGGGCTTGGGCAAAGGAACTCCTCTCGAACGACCCCGCCGCCCCATACAAGCTGACGGACGATCCTCGCGTGACGCGCGTGGGACGGTGGCTGCGGAGAACCAGCCTCGACGAACTGCCTCAATTCCTCAACGTATTGCGGGGCGAAATGAGCATCGTCGGTCCGCGGCCAGCGATTCCCTATGAACTCGAATACTTCCGGGACTGGCACCATAAGCGTCACATTGTGAAGCCCGGGATAACCGGAATTTGCCAGGTGCGCGGTCGGGGTCGTGTCAGCCCCGAGGTGATGCTCGAGATGGACGTCGAATATGCAATGAACTGGACGCTATTGACCGACCTGAAGTTGATTGCCCTGACGTTTCCCGCGGTTCTGCGGGGGCACGGTGCTCGATGACGTTCTCTGGAAACAAAGACGGATTCTCGTGAGGTTGGAAAAAATGCACATTCCGTTTGTCGATCTCAAAGCGCAATATGAGACGCTAAAAGACGACGTGGCCGCAGCAATTCTAGGCGTTCTCGACTCCGCGCAGTTCGTAGGTGGCGAGGTGCTTGCCTCGTTCGAAAGAGATTTCGCCGCGTATTGCCAGGTGCGCTACGCGCGCGGTGTGGCGAACGGCACGGACGGGCTTCATCTGGCGCTGCGGGCCTTGGGTATTGGTCATGGCGACGAGGTGATCACAACCGCCCATACCTTCATCGCCACCGCGGCCGCCATCGTGGCGACGGGAGCGCGGCCTGTGTTCGTCGATATCGATCCGGACACTTACACGATCGATCCCGAGATGATCGAGCGCGCCGTAACGGATCGTACAAGAGCAATCATCGCAGTCCACATCTTCGGGCAGCCGGCTGACATGGGTCCAATCAAGGACATCGCACGGCGGCGCGGCCTCTATGTACTGGAAGACGCAGCCCAGGCGCACGGGGCGGAATATCAGGGGGTCCGAACGGGGGCGCTCGGCGATGTCGCATGTTTCTCGTTTTATCCAGCGAAGAATCTCGGCGCCTATGGCGACGGCGGAGCGGTCACCACCAACAATGCCGCGATCGCCCAGCGGATCGAACGACTGCGTGACCACGGTCGAACCACTCACTACAGCCACGCCGAGATCGGGTTCAACAGCCGGCTCGACGCGCTCCAGGCGGCAGTCCTGCAGGTCAAGCTCCGGCGTCTGGATGAATGGAACACCAATCGGCGGCGCGCTGCGGAGTGGTACGCCACTGAATTGGCGCAGTCGGGGATCGAGACGCCGTTCGTTCGAAAGGGGTCGACGCACGTCTACCATTTGTATGTAATCACCACGAACGATCGTGACGCAATGCGAACCAAGTTAGACGAAGCCGGCGTGGCGACCGGGATCCACTATCCGTTGCCGCTCCACCTACAGCCTGCTTTCGAGCATCTCGGCTACAGGCAGGGCGACTTGCCGTGCTGCGAAGCGATGGCCGCTCGATCATTGTCCCTGCCCATGTTTCCCGAGCTCACACGCGACCAGGTGCGCCGTGTCGCCGCGATTGCGCGCGCTGCGGCCGAGCGGGACGGTCACAAGAACTTGCAGCGGAAGTCGACGTATTCGTCCGCTGCGCTGCAGGCCGATGGCGGGAAGGAGTTGCGATGAATCAAATCAGTGCATGGGCGGTGGTCGAGACCGAGGCGATCGGTGCGGACGTGACGATCGCCGAGTTCGCTGTGGTGCGGCCTGGTGTTACGATTGGCAACCGGGTGGTCATTCATCCGCATGTCGTGATTGAGAGCGGCGTATGATCCGGTGGCAGTTCGTGCCAAGCGTCGAGGCAACACTAATCGTGAGAATCCTCTGCGTCGCCAACGTACATCAACCTATATCAAAGTCCTAATTTTGGTTGAGCGCTGGGACTGCGGTCATAAGGTCGGGTGAAGGAATGCTGAATTCGTCAAGGCCCGCGATCAGGGTGCTGCATATAACCGACACGTTGGCCTCCGGGGGGAAGGAGCGGCAACTGGTTGAATTGCTGCGTGGGTTCAGCAAGCTAGATGGGTTCATTAACGAACTCGTCGTTCTTTCAGATACCATCCACTATGATGAGGTTAGGTCACTGGGAATAAAAATACACATCTTCAAACGAACCCGACAATGGGACTTCAGTATTCTCGAAAAGCTATATGGCCTGGCGAGACGATACCGACCGAATATAATATATTCGTGGGAGTCGATGTGTTCGGTGTATGCGTCACCAATTGCGTTGATATCTCGATCGGCTCTGATCAATGCAATGATACAAAACGCACCGCCCCATCTGAATTTGAAAGATTATACGTACCGACGTTTACGTCTGACAGCTCCATTTTCAACTGTAATATTGGCAAATTCATTAGCGGGACTTAGAGCTTTTCGAGTTGATGGCAAAAAAGCTCTTTGTATACGAAACGGTTTTGATTTTGATCGAATAAACAATCTTCCGGACGTCAACGACGTCAAGCGTTCGATGGATATAAGAACCAAACACGTAGTCGGTATGGTTGGAAGATTTCATCGAGAGAGAGACTATAGTACGTTCTTCAAGGCGGCAAAATTGGTGTGCAGCGAGCGGAAGGACATTACATTCGTCGCTGTGGGCGAAGGACCAGATCTTGAAAGCTTCATGGAGCGTGTGAAGCGCGACGGTCTTTCGAATGTGCGCATTCTGGGAGTCAGAAAACGGGTCGAAGAAGTCATAAGAACCTTTTCCGTCGGAGTATTGGTCTCAACAAGCGGAGAGGGAATCTCTAATGTGATTCTAGAGTACATGGCGCTGGAAAAGCCGGTCATAGCCACAGACGTGGCGGGCAATCGCGAAATCGTCAAGGACGGAGAGAATGGATTCCTAATTCCATTCGGAGACGAAAATGCACTGGCGTCGCGGATAAGGGAAATTGTCGACTGTCCTGACATTGGAAGCGCGTTCGGTCGTGCAGGACGGGTGCTCGTCGAGGAGAAGTTCGGGATTGAGCAAATGGTGCAGAAGCACGTTGAGCTGTTTCGGCAATTGGCAAGCGGGAATAGGGTGCCTTCTGTTGGGATTTGATTGCGAGCTGGAGCCTCAGATTGATCGAACGACCATATTTGGAGACTGCTGAGAGGCATTGGTCGCTATGTGCGCGATAGTCGAGCTGGATCTGATTCCCTGTTTGGCCATCAAGCGGGGTTTTTGACGTGCGTCGGGTGAACGAATGGCCATTCCCGGAGGCCACAAGGAGCAAGCTGCGTTGATTGTTCTGCATGTTACGGGCGCGTACCCTACTGCACAGAATCCGTCTGCGGGCGTTTTCATCCGCACTCAAGTGGAGTCGCTGGCGAAGCTTGGGATTGATGTTGATGTTTGCCTGCTGAAGAGCACAGGCATTGGCAAATATATCAAGGGTATTGCTGAAGTACGGAGGGCTGTACGTTCGAGGCAGTACGATATCGTTCATGCGCACTATATGTACTCAGGCTGGACAGCCAGATTCGCTACTACCCTGCCGCTCGTTGTGTCTTTTATGGGCAACGACGTATATGGAGATTGCAACGAGCGGGGAGAATATCGATTCTCGAATCGAGTGTTGCACGGACTATTCTCCCGTTTATTGTCGTGCGCGACGGCTCACAATATTGCGAAGAGTGCCGGCCTTGCAAAATATCTTCGCGCCAAAACAACGTCCATCATTTCCAATGGGGTAGATCTTGATGTCTTCTATCCCAGAACGGTCGCTAAGCGCGAAGTGGGTCTAAAGGAAGACGAGCAGCACGTCCTGTTTGCAGGCAGGCCCTCGGCAGGGGGTTATAAGAGATATCCGCTCGCCGAAGCCGCTTTTGAGTTGGTTCGAAAATCCAATCCATCTGCCCAATTGGTCACACTTGATAAGAGGCCTCAGGAAGAAGTAGCGCGCTTCCTGAACGCCGTCGATTGTTTGCTGCTTACGTCCGCTCATGAGGGTTCTCCGAACATTGTAAAGGAGGCTCTTGCCTGCAATCTACCAATTGTTTCCGTCGATGTTGGCGACGTGGCCGAACGAATTAAAGAGTTCGAAGGATGTTACATCGTGTCTGACGAACCAGCCTCTATCGCGGAAGCTGCAGAGAAGGTACTGGTCCGTGGAAAGCGTCTTTCCGGCGGTTATGCCGCGGTCCATGAACTTTCGCTTGCAACGGTCGCAAGGCGGATACAATCTTTGTACGAACACGTTCTTTCGTGAAGCTGCAGGAGCGGAAGGCTGGCGCGGGCGCGCCGATGGCGATCGTCGATGAGCAGCACACCGTCGCCGACGAACGCTTCGCCGCCGATAGTCACGCTGGCGCTGGGACTGAAGAGACAATTTGGGAAACCCGCCATATGAAAGGTATTGGCGAAGATCTTTCGCGTATCCATCCGGTGAAGCTTTCAACTACCTACAAGTGTTTCCTCCGATGATGGTGCCCAGCGCAATGTCGATAGGCGTAACGGCCCGCGCTACACGACGGTGTTGCCAGGCGGCGGATCGCAGGCGCGGGCGAGATGTCGCCGAACCGGGCAATCTCGACCAGACAATGCGAGAGTGTTTTCTGTCTTCCTGGTTTGTCGTTGACGAGGCGATCGAGCACGCCAAAGGATTCCACCATGTGCGGCATCTGCGGGCAGTTTAACTTCGGCAGCGGTGCGCCCGTCAGCGCTTCCACCATCGAAGCGATGATGGGCACGATCATCCACCGCGGCCCCGACGACGCCGGCCGGCATTTGGACCGGAATCTCGGCTTGGGTTTCCGCCGACTGGCGATCATCGATCTGTCACCCGCCGGACACCAGCCCATGTCTGACCAAGCCCAAACGGTGTGGGTGGTCTTCAACGGAGAGATATATAATTATCAGAAGCTCCGGCAGGAGTTGCAGGGGCACGGCCACGTGTTTCGTTCCAACTGCGACACCGAGGTGATCGTGCACGGCTACAAGCAGTGGGGTGACGCCGTGCTGAACCGCTTCAACGGTATGTTCGGCCTCGCTATCTGGGACGTGAAAAAGCGCCGGCTGCTGCTGGCGCGCGATCCGATGGGCATCAAGCCGGTCTACTACGCAATCCGCAACGGATCGCTCGCTTTTGGTTCGGAGATTCGGCCGGTCCGCGTTGCTCTAGGCGAGCCGCCGGGCGTTGATCCCGAAGCCGTCGCTCTTTTTCTGCGCTATCGCTACACGCCGGCCCCGCGCACGATGTTCAAGGGCATCCAGAAGCTCGCCACGGGTGAAAAACTCGTCGTCGAAAACGGCCAGGTGCACGTCTCGCGCTACTACCAGTTCGTCCCGGAGCCATTCGCCCCGCAGCCCCGCCCGGAGGAGGCGGCGGAAAAATTGATCGAGCTGTACAGGGCGGCCATGAAGCGGCATCTCATCAGCGACGTTCCGCTCGGACTGCTGCTCAGCGGCGGCCTGGATTCGGGCCTGCTGCTGGCGCTGATGAGCTCCTATGGCCGCGACTGGCACACGTTCAGCGTCGGGTTTGGTTCGTCGTTCGCCGATGATGAGCTCGAGGATGCCGTCAAAACGGCCCGGACCTACGGGGCCAAGCACAATTCGGTTCACCTCACCCGGGAAACGTTTGAAGACGTCCTGCCCCGCATCGTGGACGTTCTCGAGGAACCTGTCGCCTCGTCATCGATCGTGCCCATGTACTTCGTCTGCCAGCGGGCTCGTGAAAACGTGAAGGTGGCGCTCATCGGCCAAGGGCCGGATGAGCTGTTCGGCGGATACACCCGACACCTAGGCGTGCACTATGGCGCCGCCTGGCGCGCGCTGCCCGCCTGGTTGCAGACACCCAGTGCCGCACTCGCACGCGCCCTCCCGCGGAACGATATGATCAAGCGTGGCCTTTACTCGCTGCACGAGCCCGACCGGCTTCGTCGTTTCCAGCAGATATTCTCCCTGGTTTCGGACGACGCGATGCAGGGGCTTTTTCGCCCCGAGCTGATCGCTGACGGGGAAGCTGCCGTGGCGGCCCGCTGCTGGGAGGAATACCGGCCGGCCTTCGAAAACCTGGACGACCTGAACGCCTTTCAGTTACTCGAGCTGCGCTCGTCGCTGCCGGACGAGTTGCTCATGTATGGTGACAAGCTGTCCATGGCGCACTCCCTCGAGGTTCGCGTACCCTATCTCGATCGTGAAGTGGTCGAGCACGTCCAGCAATTGGGCGCGTCCTTCAAGGTGCGTCATGGCGTTCGCAAGTGGCTTCATCGCGAAGTGAGCAAGCGGCTGTTGTCGTCGGAAATCATCCATCGCAAGAAGCGCGGATTTGCGGTGAATGTGGTCGATGGGTGGTTCCGCCAATCCCTCGACGGAGGGATCCGGCAATACTTGGCCGATCCGCAGTCACGGGTCTACCGGTTCTTGGAGCCGGCTGCGGTGCAATCCATGCTGCGTGACCACGCGGCAGGCCAAGCCGACCACCACAAGATGCTATTTAGCATCGTCGTGCTGGAGCAATGGCTCCGCAGCGTCCGTCTGACACGGCGGACGCGATGTCCACATCCCGTGCATTAGGCTGGAGGGTCGCCAAGCGGGCACGAGCTGAAAGATAATAGAATATCCCTGAGAGGGCGCGACAATTGCGACAGTAAGTATGGTTCGGAGTGACAATATGCCAAAGCCGATGATCTCGCGGGTTAGATCTAAGTTAGCTTTGCTCAATTATGAATTGAGGCGGTTGTATTTTGTTTATCTTTGGAAAATGGATATAAAAAAGGGGACACGCATCTCGCTTAGCGCAAAACTAGATAAGACAAATCCTACGGGCATACACATTGGTAAGAATACTGCAGTTGCTTTTCGATCTGCAATACTTGCTCATGATTTCATAAACACAAAGCACAAGGACGTTTTTATTGGCGACAACTGCCTGATCGGAGCGGGTTCAGTAATAATGCCAGGAATTCAAATCGGAAATAATTGCATTGTGTCACCAAATAGCGTGGTTTTGCAAAATGTGCCGGCGGGATCCATCGTGATGGGCAATCCGGCCAAAATCGTTCAGAAGAATATTATAACCGGCCCATGGGGAACCCGGTGCTCAACCCAAGAAAGCTCCGGCGAAACATCTGCAGCGGCGACTTGTCAGGGCTGAGCGCGGCCGCCGCTTCAGCTTGACCTCTCGTTCCTCAAGCTGCCCAGTCCGCGCATAAAGCTTGCCGTGTTCCCACTGACCGAGGTAGGCGCAATGGTTCTCTCAGCGAACATATCTGCGGCAGGTGATGCCGCCGGCGCGGTCCTTATCATCGTTGAGAACCTGCCGGTGCCGGCCGATCGCCGGGTCTGGACGCAGGCCACAGCGCTGCACCAGGCTGGTTACACCGTCTCGGTCATTTGTCCCAAGGGAAGGGGATATGACAAGGGATACGAGCAGATGGACGGTGTGCATATCTACCGCCATCCACGGGGTGTGGAAGGCTCGGGCGCCGTGACTTATCTTCTCGAATATACTGTCGCCCTTTTTTGGCAATTCGTTCTCTCGTTGAAGGTGTTGTACAGGCATGGATTCGATATTCTTCATGCATGCAATCCACCGGACTTGATCTTTTTGATTGCGATTTTTTACAAAGTTTTCTTTGGCAAGAAATTTCTGTTTGATCAGCATGATCCCGCGCCCGAACTTTATGAGGTCAAGTTCGGCCGCCAGGATTTCCTTTATCGTCTCCTGCTCCTGCTTGAACGCTGGACGTTTCGCTCGGCTAACGGGAGCCTCGTGACAAATCCTACCCTGAAGCGGCAGGCCGTGGAGCGAGGCGGGATGCCGCCAGACAGGGTCTGGATTGTCAGAAGCGTCCCCGAGCTTGGGCGCTTCAGCCGAGCCAAGCCCGAACTGTCGGTCAGGCGGGACTGTCGATATCTCGTCGGCTACGTGGGAATGATGGCCGAGCAGGACGGTGTAGACCTCCTGGTCAAGGCGATGGAACACATCGTCAAGCGCCTGCATCGAGCGGATATCGCCTGCCTGATCATCGGCGACGGGCCGGAGGCGGATCGGCTCAGGACGCTCACAAGCGAACTCGGGATTACCGACAATGTCGAATTTGCCGGGTACATTTCGGGCGATCCGCTTCCCGCCATGCTGGCGGCTTGCGACATCGGCGTTGTTCCGGATCCGCCCAATGCCTGCAACGTGGTTATGTCGATGATCAAGGTCTTTGAATACATGGCCCTCGGGCTGCCGTTCGTCCTGTTCGACTTGGCACAGGCGAGGGATGATGCAGGCGACGCTGGCCTGGTGGTGGCGGAGCCGACGCCGCGGGCGCTCGGCGAAGGAATCGTGGCGCTGCTTGAGGACGAGGCCGGGCGCGAGCGTATGCGGAACTACGGCAGGGAGCGTGCCTACGGCGCATTTCAGTGGGAGCTCGAAAAGCGTTCGCTTCTCGCCGCCTATACGACGCTGGCGCCGAGGCGCGCACGTGCAGGGACACCAGCCGATGCGAATCCTCACTGAGAGCGGAAGCAATTAGCCTCCGGGCGGTGGAGCGGGTGAACTGCTCGATCGCGAGGTCGAGTGTACCACGGCCCAGCCCCTTGGATCGCGAGCGTAATGTCCGGATCTTGGCTCCCGGCGGCGGCAAGACCGATCTGCACGGGGTGCGCGCCAGCGGCCGGACCTCGCGTGTCAATCGTTGCGACGTCCGTGCGTGCCGGGAAGAAAACCTTTCATTGAAAATGCGGTTTCGAAGATTCGGGTGCCGATCGGGACCAGGTAACTGCCAGCCCCCGCTAGAGAACGCTGACGTGGATTTTGTCCGCGCTGTCGGATGTTTTTGTCTACGCGTCTGGGGCGGTACCTCTTTGGTCTACCTCTTTCAGTTCTTGTCCGCGTGTTTTAATGCGATCGTAAATCGCATTGTGCTGCGCTAATCTCATTGAGACGCTCCATGCGTGGACGCTGGATCGCCACATAAGTCAGGCATCAGCTTCGTCAACACACTCGCCTCCATTCGATGTGGCCGCTCGTTTCGCCTAGCCTGAGATCGTGGCGATCGGCTCGCGCGGTGGGACAGGCGAGATACGGCTGCTCTCCTAGCCCACGATGAAGTTGACGAGGTCACCTGACTGCATCCCTGGTGGACCGAGGCCGATGGGCGGGGGCGCCGCCGCGTGTCGCACAACTTGGTAGGTCACCGGGTTCGCCTCTCTTCCGATTGCTGGGCGCAGGTCACCGGCAACGCGCTCAACTTCCAGATCGTACTTGAGGTCAGCCTTCGCAATAATCCTTACGGGTCAACCTGGAGCGGCAAGATGACTCCGCCATGCCGCCGATCGGTGGACTTGCAACGCCACTTGCTCCAAACAGATCGACAAACGACGCCACATTGCATGCTTATAGGCGCAGCGTTGCCACGTGCACTTCATGCGCAACGTGCTGGCGTATGCGGGCAAACGTGCTGGCGCATGCGGGCAAGAGCACACGGCGCGTCGTCTCCGCTTCCATCGCCATCGTTCGCCCAGGAAGATGCGACTGATGTGCTCGCCTACGCGACGTTCCGCGCTGGCATCGGACCAAGCGGTACTCTCCGACGCGATACAAGCTGACAGAAAAATCGGGTGCGCGTGTCTTGAACCAACCAATTCAATACGTGGCATAATATAGGCGCGTATGAGGCAAGTGCCGGGCGCTACATACTTGAGTATGAATCACACTTTGAAAGTTTTTTCGCCATTTTTGCTCATTAACCAACCGACCCAGCAGTCGGGGGGCACCTTCAAAAATCCCACTGCTTTGGAGTCCGCTCGCGGTCCGAGACCGCGATGCGTGGAATCCGCTCGCGGTCCGAGACCGCGATGCGTTGGAATCCGCTCGCGGTCCGAGACTGTGATGCGTTGGAATCTGCTTGCGGCCTGAGGTTGCGAGCACGTGGTATGTCGCGCGCCTTCGTGATGCGCGGCAGTGGAATTCCCTTGTCAACGTCAAAGACTCACGCAGAACGAAAGGTACGCATGTCGTTCAACTTGTCATCCACTCCGTTTTCGTCGACCTCCGCTTGGAACCAGTTGGTCCCGACCGGAGCAACGTATACGTCGCTGAACTGGCCCACCGCGACCGGATGGAACTACGACGTGGGCTGGGGCAACGTGCCAGTCTACGTCGCCTCGTCGTCGGACCCAGTCGTGCAGGTGTCTGTTCCCGCCAGCTGGGGATGGCCCGGCGGGACCGTCAGCGTCCATGTTCCGGCCGGGGGGACCGGCGGCATCGGCACGGACGGACCGGTTGTCATCGTCGACGGCGACATCGCCTACAATTTCTGGCGATTCAACCGCACGAGCACCACGACCGCGACCGCCCAGTCGTATGGCGAGGCGAACGTGGTCACGGGCACCGGTTGGGGCACCCCCGGGTTGGGCGCAGGCATCACTGCGGCCGGCTCGAACGAGCTCGGCGGGCTCCTGGTCCAGGCGCAGACGGACTCGGGCACGATCAATCATGCCCTGCAGCTCGCCGTCGAGGGCTCGCTCTTGAAGTCTGGCTATGTTTCCCCCGCCATTGCCACCGACGGCTCCAGTTCCAGCGGCATAATGCAGGAAGGGCAGCTTCTGGCCATTGCGCCCGGGACGCCGATGCCATCCGGCCTTTCGACGCTCGGCCAGGAGGTGTTCCGCGCGCTCCAGCAATACGGCGCCTACGTCATCGACGACGGAGGCACCCAGACCGCCATTCGCACCCAGGCGAACGCTTATGATTCGGCGACAATGAACGCCCTCCGTCTGGACATGAATTTGATGCTTCCGATGCTCAAGTCGGTGAGCGGGGGCACGCCGACAACGTCGCCCACCACCCCGAACGTCGCACCGACGGTGACTCAGGCCTCGGCTACACCGGGCACGGGTACCGAGCATGTCGGCGATACCGTCACGTTGACGCTCGGCTTCAGCGAGGCCGTGACGGTGACGGGTACGCCCACGCTGTCGCTCAATGACGGCGGCAAGGCCACGTATGCCGGTGGCTCGGGAACGAGCACGCTCACCTTCAAGACCACGGTCGCATCGACCGACACCAGTACGTCGGCGCTCGCGATCACGGGTGTCAATCTATCGAACGGTGCGGCGATCAAGGATACCTCCGGTCTCGCGGCCAACCTTGCTGGCGCCGTGAAGACGTTCTCCGGTCTGCAGATCGACACGACGTCTACGACGACGCCGACCACGCCCACGACGCCAACCACGCCCACGCAGCCGACGACTCCCTCCGTGATTTCGCCTGTCCTCACCATTGCGGATGACTCGCTCTGGGTGGCGGGTCGGGGTGGCACCGTCGATCTCGGGACGAAGGTGACGACGACCGATTCCAACGACCGCGTGGCCCTGCACATCACGGGGTTGCCAAAATATGAATCGATCACTGACAATCTCGACGGCCAAACGTTCCGCGGAAGAGACATCACGTTGACGGCCGCGCAGGTCAACAGCGGGCTAACTCTGACGTCCACCTACAGGGGCGGGGGCCATCCGGTTGCAGAACTTACGCTGACGGCAAGCGCGACGGATCCGTCAACCGGTGCGGTTGCGACCGCTGCGCCGCGGACCATCACCGTGGTCGATCCTCGACCTTCGACGGTCACGACGACAACAACGTCGTCGCACGGCCATCACACTGCGACGGATCAGCAGCCTGTTGCCGCCACGACGGCCGTGACCCCGACGACCTCGCAGACGATCGAGCCCACGGATCATCAGCCGGCGGCGGCTGCAAGCACGGGCTTCCTGGCAAGCCGGGCCTTTGAGCTGCTCCAGCAGCATTTTGATCCGGCCAGCAGCAGCCTGGCAACGACCGCTGCCCATCCGGTCATGGCGGCAGATCATCCGTCTGCCACCGGGAGCACGATGGCGTCGCTGGCAAGCCAGAGCTTTGCGCTGCTGAACCAGTATCTGGCCGCTCACACCGGCCGGGTGGATCCCGGTCAGATCGTGGCGGCGGTGTCGCAGGCGACCGGTTGGGGGCAAGACACGTTGCTGGCCAGACCGCAACACTAAGGCCATGCCGCACCCGGGCCCAGCGCCCGGGTGCGGCACCCGCAATGTTTTGGAATGCATGAGAAGGAACATCATACGCGGCCGGTAGCCGCGAAGGGTTGAGTATTAAATGGCGATCCAGAATGGAAATGCCCATGCCGGAGACCTCGGGCTTCGAACCCTGTCTCTGTTTCTGCGCCTTCATGGCGTAAACGCCGCGCCCGACCAGCTCCGCGACAGTTGCGGAGACAGCGCAATCGGCATCCGTGCGTTGCTTCGCTGCGCCCGCGAATTCGGCCTGAAGGTCGGTTCACGCACGACACATTGGAAACAGCTCGCAAGCATTAGTCTTCCCGGAATCGCAGCGCTGCGCGATGGCGGATTCCTGCTGCTCGGGAAGGTCGAGGACGGCGCGGCGCTTGTGCTGCATCCGAACGCGACACAGCCGAAGTTGATGCCGCGCGCCGAATTCGAGAAGATCTGGGACGGCCGACTGATCCTGAGCGGATCTCAAAGCCTCGCCGACCGGGCGCATCATGCATTTGCTGGCCTGACTGGGCGCGGACGCGATCTGGCCAACCGTGCCGGTGGCGCCCTTGCGCGTGTGTATCGTCGCGATACGCCGATCCAGGGGCCGGGGCCTGAGCCTGCGGATGGTGATGAATCGGGCTTGATTGCAATGGCGATATTGCTGCGTTGCCATGGCGTTGCCGCCGACCCGGAGCAAATTCGCCATCGCATGGGCACCTCGCGCGTCGGTGTGACCGAAATCCTGCGCTGCAGCAGGGAGTTCGGCCTCAAGGCCCGGGCACAACGGTCGAACTGGAGCAGGCTCGCCGTCACGCCGTTGCCGGCGATCGCCGCGCTGCGCGATGGCAGCTTCCTGATCCTGGGCAAGGTTGTCGACGACACGCTTCTCGTTCAGCGTCCATTGTCTTCCCGGCCCGAATCGATGACGCAGGCCGAACTCGAGGCGATCTGGGACGGTGACATCATCCTGATGACCCGACGGGCGGCCCTGACGGATCTCTCCAGACGATTCGATATCGGCTGGTTCCTCGGCGCGGTTCACAAGTATCGCGGCCTTCTCGGCGAAGTGCTGCTCGCCTCGTTCTTCCTTCAGGTCTTTGCGCTCGTCGCCCCGCTGTTCTTCCAGGTCGTCATCGACAAGGTTCTGGTGCATCGAAGCATCAGCACGCTCGATGTGCTGGTCGCGGGCCTCGTCGCGTTGACCTTGTTCGAGACCGTCCTCGGCACGTTGCGCGTCTATCTGTTCGCGCACACGACGAACCGTATCGACGTCGAGCTCGGCGCGCGGCTGTTCCGTCATCTGATGGCGCTGCCGATCGCCTATTTTCAGACGCGCCGCGTCGGCGACTCGGTTGCCCGCGTTCGTGAGCTCGAGAACATCCGTCAGTTCCTGACGAGCTCGGCGCTCACGCTTGTCGTCGATCTCCTGTTCACCGTCGTCTTCCTTGCGGTGATGTTCTACTACTCGACACCGCTGACGCTGATCGTTCTGGCTTCATTCCCGTTCTACATCGGGATCTCCGCCGGCGCCGCGCCGCTGTTTCGCCGGCGCCTCGATGAAAAGTTCAACCGCGGCTCGGAAAATCAGGCCTTCCTGGTCGAGAGCGTCACGGGCGTCGAGACACTGAAGGCGATGGCGGTCGAGCCGCAGATGCAACGCCGTTGGGAAGAGCAGCTTGCCGGCTATGTCGGGGCGAGTTTCCGCGTTCTCAGCCTGAACAACACGGCGAGCCAGGCGGTCCAGATGATCAACAAGCTGGTCACGGCCGCAACGCTGTACTTCGGCGCCAGGCTCGTCATCGGCGGCGATCTGAGCGTCGGCGAGCTGGTCGCGTTCAACATGCTGGCGGGGCGGGTGAGCATGCCGGTGCTTCGGCTCGCGCAGATATGGCAGGATTTCCATCAGGCCCGTCTGTCGGTCGATCGCCTCGGCGACATTCTCAACACCATTCCCGAGCCAAGCTTCAGTTCGGCTCGCGCCGCGCTGCCGCCGATCCGCGGCAAGGTTGTGTTCGAGCACGCGACCTTCCGCTACCGCGCCGACGGCCCCGAGGTGCTGCACGATGTGTCCTTCGGCGTCGAGCCCGGCCAGGTCATCGGTATCGTCGGCTCTTCGGGCTCGGGCAAGAGCACCATCGGCAAGCTGATCCAGCGCTTCTACGTGCCGGAGAGCGGACGCGTGCTGGTCGATGGCGTTGATCTCGCGACCGCCGACCTGACCTGGCTTCGGCGCCAGATCGGCGTGGTGTTGCAGGAGAACGTGCTCTTCAATCGCTCGATTCGCGAGAACATCGCGCTCGCCGACCCGTCCATGCCCATGGAGCGCGTCATCGAGGCGGCCTCACTCGCCGGCGCTCACGACTTCATCCTGGAACTGCCGGAGGGCTACGACACCGTCGTGGGCGAACGCGGCAGCACTTTATCCGGCGGGCAGCGCCAGCGTGTTGCGATCGCTCGCGCACTCATTACCAACCCGCGCATTCTTATCTTCGACGAGGCGACCAGTGCGCTTGATTACGAAAGCGAGAGGGCCATCCAGCAGAACATGAAACGGATTGCCGCGGGCCGGACTGTGTTCGTCATCGCTCATCGGCTCTCGACCGTGCGCAATGCGAACCGGATCATCACACTCGAGCACGGCCGAATTGTCGAGGACGGCAGTCATGATGAGCTGGTCCGCTCGAACGGACGCTACGCAAATCTCCACTACTTGCAGGCCGGTATCCATGATGTCCGCTAGCCGAAATATTGTCCCCTTTCCGCGAGCCGAGGTTCGACGGCGGGAGCCTGAGATCGCATTTCTGCCTGCGGCGCTCGAGATCACCGAATCGCCGCCGTCTCCGATCGGTCGCGCGATCGGGGCGAGCATCATCGCGGTCTTTTGCATCGCGCTGTTGTGGGCGTCGTTGGGCAGCGTCGATATCGTCGCCACCGCGACGGGCAAGATCGTGCCTGGTGGCCGTACCAAGCTGATCCAGCCGTTCGAGACGGGCGTCGTCCGCGCAATCCACGTACGCGACGGACAGAGCGTCAAGGCCGGCGACGTTCTGATCGAGCTCGATCCAACGATGACGGAAGCCGATCAGGAGCGCCAGAGAAGCGATCTCGTCGCCGCCGAACTCGACGTCGCGCGGCTGCGCGCGGCGCTCACTGACGACCCGCTGGCTGCCTTCCGGTCGCCGCAGGGCGCAAGCGCTGCGGAAATCGAAATGCACCGCCAATTTCTCATCAGCCAGCGCGCCGAACAGAGCGCCAAGCTCGCGGAGATCGAGCGCCAGCAAGGTCAGAAGGAAGCGGAACGGGCGACCACCTCGGCGAGCGTGGCGAAGCTCCAGGCGACGATACCGGTGCTCCAGGAGCGGGTCGATATTCGCAAGAATCTGGTCGACAAGGCCTTGGCCTCGAAGGTCGTCTATCTCTCGGAGTATCAGGAGCTGGTCGGCCTTCAGCAGGATCTGGTCCTCCAGCAGAGCCGGCTGCGCGAAGCGGACGCCGCTATCGCTCTGCTGAAGGAGACGAAAGAGAGAACCGCCGCGGAGTATCGGCGCGCGACCTATGACGCACTTGCGAAAGCCGAGCAGAAGGCGGCGACCACTGCGCAGGAAGTGGTGAAGGCGGAGCGGCGCACGAAGCTTCAGCATCTGACGGCGCCGGTCGACGGCGTCGTGCAACAGCTCGCCGTTCACACCGTTGGAGGCGTGGTGACGCCGGCGCAGGCGCTGGCCATCGTCGTTCCAAGCGAGAGTCAGCTCGAGATCGAGGCCATGCTCTCCAACCGTGACATCGGCTTCGTCCATCCCGGACAGAAGGCGGAGATCAAGATCGATACGTTCAACTTCACGCGCTATGGCCTCCTGCACGGGGACGTGCTCAGCGTGTCGACCGACGCCATCACGCGCGACAGGCAGGGGGCACCGAACGACCGTGCGTCGGGCACAGCGCAAGGCAGTAGCGAGCCAAAAGGCCAGGAGCTGGAATATGCGGCGCGCGTCTCACTCGACCGCTCGCACATGCAGGTGGAGGACAAGCTCGTCAAGCTCGGCCCCGGCATGGCGGTGACGGTCGAGATCAAGACCGGCGCGCGCCGGATCATCAGCTACCTGCTGTCGCCACTGGCTAGGTACAAGCAGGAATCGCTGCGGGAGCGGTAGACGAAGTGGAGCTTCTGCGTCGCAATTGTATGGCCTACCTGCGGCACGGTCGACATCGTCGCCACGGCCACCGGCAAGATCATCCCCAGCGGCATACGGTGGGGGCGTCGTTAGCCCGGCTCAGGTGCTCGCAGTCGTGGTCCCGCAGGATAGCCATCTCGAGATCGAAGCCATTGTCCAATGACGACGTCGGTTCGTCGATCCTGGGCAGGACGCCGAGATCAGGGTCCATACCTTCAACTTCACGCGCTATGGGGTGCTTCATGGCAAGGTGTTGAGCGTCTCGCCCGACACCATTTCGACGCGACGGCCGCGATGTCGCCGAACCCAGGTCTCGTGGCCAGAACAGGTCCGAAAGCCGACAGCAGGGGGCGGACGATCTCGTATAAGCCGCCCGGATCTCGCTCGACCAGCGGCAGTTGAAGGCTGAAGATCGCTTCGTCGATCTCGGCCCGGGCATGGCGGTCACGGTGGCGGTCGTCAAGACCGGATCCCGCCGTATCATCGGCTATCTACTCTCGCCCTTCGCCAGGTACGAGCATGACGTCCTGCGCGAACGGTAGGAAGCGCTCTTGTTGGCTCTGCGACCGAACTTGCCGTGCGCAGCGATGAAGATATCGCGACGTCGTCGACCTCGAACTTCGGAGGCGGCAACCAACCGGCCGAATGAGATCGGCCGCGTAGATGCTCCGGGCTAGGCGCCGGTATGTCATCCTCGGCAAATCTTAGCCGGGCGTCGTCAGTCGCATGCGCGAAGTCATATTGAAAGTTGGACCCGCGGCGCTCCAATTCGGCCCTCAGTTCTCGGAAATTATACCATGGGGGAGCCGCGAGATCGCGCTCACCCCGAACCCGTAAGGCGCGCTGGCCTTGTCTTTGCCGATATTTCAGATTGATGATGATCTGATCGAAGCACGTCCGGAATAGGTCGCTCGATCCAGTCGTCTTGTGCGCTTAGACGAGGTTCCCGCCCGATGGCGAGAATTGCGGACAGTTCGCGCAGTATTCCGATAGCGATGCCAAGAAGCGCTCCCGCAACAATCGCTGCTCCAAGCACGACTCTGGCTTTTGGCCAACTGGCCCTCAAAGGAGGCGACGCCCCAGTGATGAGACTCGCCTCAAACACCGGCAAGGATTGTTGTCGCGTGGCTTCCATCTTACGCAGCACGTGGCGAAAGTTATCATAGGCGCTTTTGGATGATTCAGCAGTCGCTGCCAGTCTATCGATAGTAGCAGCGGAATCCGCTGTATCTTTCCCGTTTCTACTGAAATCCTCCAATGCTTTTTGGGCAGCTAATGCTTGAGTGCTCAATTCGTTCAATCGATCCTTGATCCACGAATCATCTCGTAAGCCGGAATAGTCCATTTGACGGGTAATATATTTTTCTGCGACGGCGTTTAGGATCTGCGCCGCTCGATCAGGATCTCCGGAGTCAAAGGTAATCTCGACAAGATACGTAGCCCCGAGACGCTTGGCTGAAAGCTTGCGTTGGAACGACTCCACAATATACCGCGCCGCATTAGCTTTCGTTTCCGGTTTACTCCAACCGAGCAGACGGGATATCGAGCTGGTCATGCTGTGCAGGAGGCTGGCTTGGCTGGCATCAAATTCCGGATATTGAGCAAGACCGAGCTTTTCGATCACAGCGTTAGCGATGCTCTCAGACGTTATGATCTTGATCTGGCTTTCCACGATCGTTGACACCGAGGTAGGGTCGACCGCTCTCGAGTCCACCACGAGTTGCGCCTTCGCCGTATACGTGGGTGCCGCGGTAATGAGGTAAATTATGGCAGCGCCAAGCGTTGCCAAGGTTGCCAGCGATATGATCGAGAGATGTCGTCGTAAGAAGGCTAGCACTTCTACCAGGGACATGGTGGGTGCCGGACGAAAGTCAGGCGGCATATTGTCCCGATTTACCCAATTATCCGTTCTATTGGTCTGCACCATTTTTCGCACCAGCGCTGATAGTTGAGGCTTCGCGACGACGACCAAGCAAAATATGTCGATAAGGCGATCGTCGGTTGGCGGAAGATGCAGCAGACGAAGTCGCACGAGGCAACTAGCCGGCCCCTACCGACGCTTGGTGGGGCAGCCCTGCCGCCGTCGACTAAATGTGCCGGAAACTGTGTAGAGGCCGGCAATTTGGTGAAGAACGCATGACCCATGGCACTCTACTACCCAGTCGCTCATCTCCGGGTATCAGTACCTTGCCGCTCGGTGGATGGGAATTGGCGATAATTAGGTAACTACGATGGAGCGACGGCACTGCCGAAGGTTCGAGCTGCAAATCGGCCGCGCTGGCGGCGAAAGCAAGCCAGAAAGCTTCCCAGCGGAATCATACGAGCGAAAGCGGCGCGGTCTGAATTAGCTGCAAAAATCCCTGAACAGGAGCGCGAGCGCTCCGCAGGGCTGAAGCAGAAACTTGCGGAACAAGGTGGGCCGAATGACCGGGCATCGGGCGCGGCGCAAGGCAGCAGTGAGCCGAAAGGCCAGGAGCTGGAATATGCGGCGCGCATTTCACTCGACCGCACGCACATGCAGGTGGAGGACAAGCTCGTCAAACTCGGCCCCGGAATGGCGGTGACGGTGGAAATCAAGACCGGCGCGCGCAGGATCATCAGCTACCTTCTCTCGCCCCTGGCGAAATACAGGCAGGAGGCGCTGCGGGAGCGTTGAGCAGCGAGTTAGTTCTCGCAACGCCGATGCTCGACGCCACCACTGGGAAAGCGTCTGTGCGGTCCGCGTGCAGTTCGCGCGAAGGCGGCAAGACAGGTGTTAAGTGCCTGTCGAGTAATCGACGAAAAATATCGCAGCGTGCGCCCGCAATGGGAGCATTCCGATGGTTGGAGCCGTCTCCGGTCCCTTGGACTACTTATACAACCGTGGCGCCGCGCCGCCCTTGCGGATCCGGCCGTCGATAGCCGTTGCCGCGGCGTGACCAGACTGGCTGCGCAAGGGAGCCGTCTGATTGAGATGATCCGTCTCGGAGATCATCTTGAGAGGCGTCACGACACCTGCACCTGCATCGATGGCTGTCGGCGCGTGGTTGTTTGCCGCTCGCACCTGCGATCCATGGTTCATTCCCCAGATAGCTGCCTGAGTCCGGTTCTGAACCCGTATCTTTCGCAAGATCGCTTTGACGTGGACCTTCACAGTGGCTTCGGCGATATCGATCTTTCGAGCAATGCCTTTGTTGGAATCGCCTTCAATGAGGCAAGATAGAATTGCCCTTTCGCGCGGAGAGAGCTGCGGCGAGATCGCGTCCTCTGGAGCAACGAGGATCGCGTGTTCGTTCTGGCCGCATTGCTTGGTTTCACATTCGCGCTCGCGTTCACGATTGCCGTCGAGAGCGAACCACAGCAATGCAGGCGGGAAGACGGTCTCGCCCATCGTCACGAGTTCGACCGACTTGATGAAGGCGTCGCACGAATTGACGTTGACGAAGTAGCCATTGGCGCCTGCGCGAAATGCGGAGGCAAGCTCGACCGGCCGATAATTGTCCGACACGATTGCAATGGGCGCGTCGGGATAGTGATCTTTCAAATATCCGATCTGCGCTATCTCGAGGCCAAAATCATCGCCGGCGTGGATGATGAGAAACATCACTTGCTCGGCTTGAAGGGAGCTTGGCAACTCCTCGGCGCTCGAAGCAGATAGGGCAATGCGAAAATTTGCCTTGTGTAATATTCTGGCAATACCTTCACGGATTAAAACGCTCTTTCCGAGAAGCACCATTCCGTAAATTTGACGCCTCCTCATTTTTTTACCCTCCGGCCAACGCACTGACACAACAGAACCCAATTCACTGTAGTCTCACGACGGGCGAGCAGGCCTCGCTAGTGGTCGTCTTCGCCCTGCTTGCAAATTTTTGAACTAATGAATTTTCGTTACTCCGAACGCGCATCGTCCGGAAAATTTTATCCCTCCATGTTGTTGAAGCCTTTAAGAATGTTAGATGCGAATTGGCGATAGCCCTATATATCCTTCGTTATAGGCGTGCAGGCGCCGTCCACCCCCCAGTCCGGCTCGCAACGCTGCGTTTTTTGCGCAGTCTCTGCGCGAACTGCATGATCATGTTTATTCCAAATAGAAAATCGGTTACGCTTCGGTCGCCAATGCCGCCTCCGTGCGAACACGGTCTGCGACCGAATTTCGCAGCGCTCCGGCCGGTAGCAGTGTAGTCTCGGGGGGCGTGACGGACATCGGAAGCGCAAGTTGCCGCGTGAGCGTCGGAGAGCGAGGAGAGCAGCGCGTCAAGCCAATCCAATTTTGCGCTGCGACATGGACATCGGTCGTATTAGAAAAAATTTCGAAGGATCTGCGCCGCGCTTTGGGAAATAGCAGCGCGTTAGCGGCGTTAAAGTTTTTGGGGGCGTCAGACTGAGGAGCGCCCAATGCGACGTACTAATGTAGTCATTGCAGACCGGCATCCGGTCGTCCTACAGGGACTGAGCAACGTGCTCAGTGCCGCGACGGACTTCAACATCGTTGCATCTTGTAGCGACGCTGCGAGCTGCATCCGGGCGATTTATAGCTTGGCGCCCGACATCGCGATTGTTGACCCCGCGCTGCCCGAGCTCGCCGCGCTGATAGTTCTTTCCGTCGATTCAGAAAATCGTTCGACGCATTTGGTATTTTTCGCCTCGAGTGAAGATTGCGGATTGCTTTTGGATGCAGCCCCCTTTGCCTGCAGCATCGTCCTGAAAGATGCGGAGCCGGAGGCGCTGGTGCAGTCCTTGCGGCACATCGCCAATGGCCAAAGTCTGCTGCCGATGATGCCATCCGATTCGATCCAATCGCAGGAGCAGGGGGCGAAGTCGGACAAGATGGTGACAGCTCTGACCGACCGCGAGCGTCAGATCATGCGTCTGGTATCCGAAGGATTGTCGAACAAGGAAATCGGGCGACGGCTGAGAATTTCCGTCGGCACCATCAAAGTGCATCTGCACAACATTTATCAAAAACTTGAAATCAGCAATCGAACGGTGCTCGCGGCAATAGCGATCGGGCAACATGATCGTGCGAGCCCGACAGGTGAAGATCGCTAAGAGGATCGTCGCGGTGCGCCAATCCCGGTCACGCCTCCCACTGCAATGGACATGCGCCCTGGGGGCTGAAGACCAATTGCATGCGTCACTTGATCGCGCAGGTCAATGTTCGGAAGCTGAATGGAGTAATCCGTCGGGACCGTCAGTTCCCCCTGAATCGCAGCCAACGCAACGAGAGAGCGGGTTATTAGTCCATCATCTGCGGTTCTGGGTCGATCGTCGTAGTCCGCGGTCAGGTAAAGCGTCGTCGCGGGATATGGCGAACGGCTTGAGAAATCGCAGAGATGTGCCGATCTGAAACTCGGTACATGCGGAGCGGCGGCCCTGGCGCTGCCTTCCTGCCCTCCAGTGGTCAGGGCCGTTCTTCCTTCGCGCCTAGCCAGCGGGCTCACAACTCTGTGGTTGGGATGAAGGCCACTATGAGGCACAGCTAGATGTCTCTCAAGTTCAACCGTGCCGTCGCGGACATGGAAATCTGGAGCGCGACCGGCGACGGCTTTTCGTTTGTCATCTCGCATGAGAGCCCTGCTGGCGCCGGATTTCATGGGCGCGAGGGTTATGTGGCGTCATGGCGGCCGCTTGATGGGGGGAACGGCGCGATCAAGATCGGCGGTTCGGCCTTTGTAACTTTCACGGAGGCCGAGAAGGCCTGCAACACGATGCTTGGACATCTGACGGGGGAGCCGAGTTGAATCGTACAACCCAAGTCATGGGTTGCAGGCTGCGGTGAGGAGCTGCCAAATTGACGCGGCCATGACGGCGGGCTGCAGATCAAATACATCTTGCGGTCAGGCGGTATAACCCGCGTCGACCGTTACCACGGTGCCGGTGATGTTCCGGCCGCCTTCACCGAGGAGATATTCGACGTTACGCATCGGCGCGCGCCAGCTTCCCCGCTGCAGTGACCTCGAGCCGCTCGACGAAACGGATCACCGCGGGCACCTTCCATGCTGCGAGGCCGTCCTTGCATTGGCTGAGTATCTCTGAGCGAATGGTCTCGCGGCGCCTCTCATCGATGCCGCCCGCGAGGATGACATCGGCGACCACGATGGCGCCCGTGATCGGGCTCCTGCGCGATCGCGCGCGCGACATTTGAACGCAGGCGTGACGGTTGATCACGGCCTCCACCTCTTCCGGATGCACCTTCAACCCGCCGATATTGATAATGCCGCCCCGGCGGCCGACGAAGTAGTATCGTTCGCCGCGCAGCTCGACGATATCGCCGGTATCGACGAAGCCGTCCGCGTCGGCGAGCGGCGGCGCATCAGCGCCGACATAGGCGCGTGCAGTACGCTTGGAGCGGATCCGCAACGAACCCTCGACGACCTTCATCTCTACGCCGTCCCGATTTCGCCCGACCAGGTGGGCAGGAAATCCCTCGCGCCCGTCGTCGACGCTAAACCCGACTCCGGCCTCGGTTGAGGCATAGGCATGACCGATCGACGCGTGCGGAAATGCCTGGGCCAGGCCGTCGAGCACTGCCTGGTCGGCTATTTCGCCGGACAAGCGGATATAGCGCGGCGAAAAGTTGGCGGCCGCGCCGCTCATCAGGAGCTTGCGCCAGTGCGACGGCGTTCCGGAGATGTGGCTGACGCCGCCCGCGCGCAGCCGGGTCACATGGGCCGTGATGGCTTCTCCGGGCTCGGATAACACCATCGATCCACCGCCGATCACGGCTCGCAGGAAGATTTGCAGGCCGCCATAGCGGCGGATATCGTAGAACGTTGCCCAGGTTGCGTCACGGTGACGCGCAGGCCCCTCGGCAATGATCGCGCCGGCGAGCCCATCGAGCGTGTGTCGGACGATCTTCGGCAGCCCCGACGTCCCCGAGGTCAGCATCAACCATTCAGTCGCATGGTCGACCATCCGTCCCGTGGCTCTCCGTTCGGGCAGGTCGATGCCGATAACAGTGCATCTTCCAGCACAGTATCCGGATAGCGGTTGATCGGTGACGATGGTGTCGATCCCGGCCTGCTCGACCAGGACCTGCAGACGCTCCCAGTCGAGATCGGGCGGGCATAGAAGCATACGGCGTGCGACGCCGTCGAGCTCGATCATTGCAAGCGCGCAGAGCAACTGTCTCGACGTCGCAATCAGTACCGAGCGGCCGGACAACTCGCAGCATTCGCCAGCGAGGCAGCTGCGCCCGACCATGTCGGTCAGCGACACACTGTGCCGGGCATCGGAAATCGTGCGGTCCTTCGGTCCCTGGCCAAGGTAGTTGCGCAGCGCGATGATGTCAGGCGGGAACATTCTCATAGGCTCTGACAAACTCACCGAGGGTAGACGGGAAGGCAGCGTCCTCGGCAACAGTGAAGGGATCAATACCGAGCTCGTCCTCCAGACGCGCAACCAGGATGGCGAAGGCCAGCGAATCGAACCCGGTTTCGTTCAGGGACAGGTCGTCCTGAAGCCGCGGAAGCGTGACCTTCTGTTCCTCGGCGATCTGGTTCATTGCGGAGAAGATCTTTGTTCTGACCGACATGGTACACACCTCACATTTCGGCCTCCGGGCCGATGCTAGAGCCTGATTGCGCCCCCGACGATGCGCGCGTAGACGGCCCGGTCGATCGAACGATAGTGACCGGTCGCCGGATCACGCACGAAGAGCGGATCGTCCACGACCGAAGGATCGAACCCTTCGCGGATCAATCGCTGCTTCTTCTTCCTGAAGGTGTCTGTCGTATCCAGCGACGGGCACAACCTGACGAAAGCCGGGACTGCATAAGGCGGCAGGCGATGCGAAAGGTGTTCGCTGAACATCCCGAAATCGAAATTCTGGTCCGCCACCAGGGCCGCCATGCCGGCGCGGCCGTCGGTCCCGGACACCGCAACTCCATAAGTCGAGGCGTCGAGAACGCCGGGGCAGTCGGCGATTGCGTCGTTCACTTCGCTGGTCGCGACGTTCTCGCCCTTCCAGCGAAAGGTGTCGCCGACGCGGTCGATGAAGTGCAAGTAGCCCTGCGCGTCGCGCATCATCAGGTCACCGCTGCGGAACCAGGCATCCCCCATCACGAAGACGTCGCGCAAGATCTTCTTCTCGGTCTCGGCGGAATCCGAGTAGCCCTCGAAAGGACGGCCGTCGACATTGGCCTCGCCGATACGTCCGACGGCCTCACCGGTCTCGCCCGGGGCGCACGCGATGCAGAGCCCCGCGTCGTTACGGACCGGGCCGCTGTCGGCATCGACCCTGACGATCGATGTCGGAAAGCGATGCGCCAGAAAAGGCGGTATCCGGCCGACCGCGCCCGGCTTTCCCTCGACGTTGAACAGCGAAAAATTGCCTTCGGTGGCGGCGTAGAATTCGAGAATCTGCGGAATGGCGAACCGGTTGGCGAACGTCTCCCAGATGTCGCGGCGCAATCCGTTGCCGACAGCCAGCCGCAGCCGGTGCCGCGTCTCTTGTTCGGATGCCGGCGCCTTCAGCAAATAGCGGCAGAGCTCGCCGATATACTGGAAGACGGTACAGTCGAGGCGCTCGATGTCGTCCCAGAAGCGGCCAGCCGAAAATTTCTCCGCTATCGCAACCGAACCGCCCGCGCAGAGCATGCTGCAGGGAGCCGCGACGCCACCCACGGAGTGATGGAGCGGCAGGCAATCGTAGAGACGATCGTCGATAGAGGCGTCCGTCAGTCCCGCAAACCAGCCACCCCAGGCGAGAACGCGGCGATGACTGACGTTTGCCGCCTTCGGTAAGCCTGTGGTGCCCGAGGTGTAGATGAGGAGGGCGCGTCCATCGATCGTGACGTGGCCACGTTCGGCGGACGACAGCGGTCGTGGCTCGAAGGCGGCGAGCGCCGCGTCCAGATCGCCGCGTGAATTCCCGGCGCCAAGGCTCCAGCATTTCGGTACGCGGTGCAGGTGGGGACGCGCGCCCTCGAAGGCATCCGCGCAATCGGTCGCGAGGATGAGGTGATCTGCATGAGCGACATCGATACAGTGAGCGAGCGACCGGCCAACCAGCCTGGTGTTGATCAGCGCCACCGTTCCGCCAACGCTGCTGATACCGAGCCAGCAGGCGAGGTAGTCCGGCCGGTTCGGTGCCAGCAGGCAGACGGTGCGTCCGGCGTGAAGGCCGAGGTGCCGTGCCCAACGCGCATAGCGGTTGATCCGGTTCGTGAGTTCGCCATAAGAGAAGGATTGGCCATCCGAGAGCAAGGCGGGGCGCTCCGGCTGACGTTGAGCCCAATCCTCGACGAGGTCGGCGAACAAACGATGCGGCTGGGCTTCGAGCCGTGCGGTCAGTGCGATGGCTTGCAGCCAGGTCTTGGCGGCGGAGCGCCGCGGAGCGTCGCGTCCGGTGCGGCTTGCCTGGATTTCGAAGCATGACGGCATTTCAACTGGCTTCATCCCGCCCCGGATCCGAGCTGGTTGATAATCATCCGCTCCATCGCCTTCACCGATTGAAAGTTTTCGGGGGTGATCTCGAATTGGGGCAGGATGAGATCGAACTCGGCCTCGACTTTGAGCATCAATTCGACCATGCCCATCGAGCTCAGCCCGATGTCCACGAGTCGCGACTCCGGGTGGACTTCGGCGATGATCGCGTTCTGCTCGAGGACACTCCTGACGACCGATAGAACGCGGTGCTGAACATTGACGGCAAAGTGGTGCATTTCAGCCGGTCTCCCCGCCGTGATCACATTCAGGGCGACGATAACCAATTGTCCTTTCGGCCAATAGCTCTGCTTCGGAGGTACCTCGCCCGGGAGCGGAAGCTTCTTGATACCCACTTCTGCGCCAAGGACGCGGCGGGAGAAGTGGGCTAGTTGTCGTTCTTCATCGGAATCCTTCTGGACCCGGCTCGCATCGTCCAATCATGACAAGCATGAAGCGGGAGGCTCTGGCCAATGACTGTGCAGGAAGTTCAGTTCCGTAACGGCGCCACTGAAATCGGCCGAATCGCATTCTCTTCCGCCGAATCCTCGTTCCAACAACGAACGGCAAATGTCGCGGAGATCGCTGCCGCGGAGGCAGAAGCGGTCGATCGCGAGGCGTGCTTCCCGCGGAAGGCGATCGACGCGGCGCGGAAGGAGAGACTTCTGGGAGCTCAGATTCCGATCGAGTTCGGCGGGGAAAGCGCAGCGATCTCCGAGGTCGCGGACATGTGCTACGCGCTCGGCCGCGCCTGCGCCTCGGTCGGAATGATCTTCGCGATGCATCAGACCAAGGTCGCGTGCCTGGTTCGCCACGGCGCGGATAGTGCGTGGCACGAAAGTCTGATGCGGCGCGTGGCTGCCGAGCAGCTGCTGCTGGCATCGTCGACCACGGAAGGGCAGAACGGCGGAAACATCCGCTTCAGCTCGGCCGCGGTGGAGCGCGCAGGAACCGAGATTTCGCTGGTGCGCGACGCGACGGTGATTTCGTACGGCGCGGAGGCGGACGGCATCATCACTGTCGCTCGCCGCTCCGAATCCGCTGCCGGATCCGATCAAGTGCTGCTGGCCATCACCCGTGACGATTACACGCTGGAGCGCACCCTGGGGTGGGAGACGCTCGGCATGCGCGGGACCTGCAGCGCAGGCTTCAAGCTGGATTTCCGGGGGACTTCGGACCAGATATTCCCGGTGGCATACGAAAAGATCCATGCGCAGACGATGACGCCTGTCGCTCATCTGTGCTGGTCTTCGGTCTGGGCGGGAATCGCGGCAGCCGCGGTGGATCGGGCGCAGCTCTTCGTCCGCAAGGCCGCTCGCGGGTCGGGCGGCAACATGCCTCCTGCCGCGGCGCACTTCACCGCCGCCAGGATGACCCTGACGAAATTGCGCGCCGTCATCGCGGCAAATCTGCAGTTCTATGAAGCTCGTGGACAGGACGTGCGCGCGCTGTCGTCCGTCGACTTCCAGTCCTCGATCAATCTTCTCAAGGTGGAGGCCTCCGAGCTTGCGGTTGCGACCGTCATGCACGCAATGCGCACCTGCGGCCTCTCCGGTTACCGCAACGACACCGACGTGAGTATCGGCCGCCACCTGCGAGACGTGCTTTCTGCTCCGATCATGATCAACAACGATCGCATCCTCGCCAATATCGGCCCCGCCACGCTCATGAGCACGGTTCCAGATTCCCTGTGCGATTGATTTTTCTTCCGAGAAGGAGAGGGCCTGATGAAAGTGGCCATTGTTGAAGCACCGGCAGCCTCCACTCCGCCTCCAGCCGATCCGTTGGACCATCTCGCCGATGCACTGTTCCACGAGATGGGCTCGCCCGGCGTCTATGGCCGCACCGCACTCTACGAAGACGTGGTGGAACGGATTGCCGCGGTGATCTCGCGGAATCGCGACCCGAACACCGAGGTGATGCGTTTCCCGCCCGTCATGAATCGCGCGCAGCTCGAGAGGTCGGGTTACCTGAAGAGCTTTCCCAATCTCCTCGGCTGCGTCTGCGGCTTGCACGGCATGGAAAGTGAGATCGACGCGGCGGTCAGCCGCTTCGATGCCGGCGGTGACTGGACCACCTCGCTGTCGCCGGCCGATCTCGTTCTTTCGCCGGCCGCCTGCTATCCGGTTTATCCGATCGCGGCGAGCCGGGGGCCCGTTCCGGCCGGCGGCTGGAGCTTCGACGTGGCTGCCGACTGTTTCCGTCGCGAACCGTCGCGCCATCTCGACCGGCTGCAGTCCTTCCGAATGCGGGAATTCGTCTGCATCGGTAGTGCTGATCACGTCTCGGCATTCCGGGAGCGTTGGATCATGCGCGCGCAGAAGATCGCCCGAGATCTCGGGCTGACCTTCAGGATCGACCATGCCAACGACCCGTTCTTTGGCCGGGTCGGGCAGATGATGGCGGTAAGCCAGAAGCAGCTGTCGCTGAAGTTTGAACTGCTGGTGCCGCTGCGCTCCGAGGAGCGGCCGACCGCCTGCATGAGCTTCAACTACCACCGGGATCATTTCGGCACGACCTGGGGCATCGTCGATGCAGCCTCCGAGCCGGCTCACACGGCCTGCGTGGCGTTCGGAATGGATCGTCTGGCCGTCGCCATGTTCCATACCCACGGCAAGGACGTCGACCTGTGGCCGACCGCGGTGCGCGAGCTGCTGGGCTTCGCGCCGACCGACGGCCGAGCACCTTCAGCAAGCGAGGAGGTCCGATGCGCCAAGGAAGTCGGGAGCTAACCCGGGGCCGGAGAGCCGAAGGGCCAGCTGCCATGAGAAGAGAGACTGTCGCCGTCCATGGCGGCTTCGAAGACGATCCGGCAACGAAGGCCGTTGCCGTGCCGATCTACCAGACCGCCTCCTATGCATTCGACAGCGCCGATCATGGAGCCGCGCTCTTCAACCTCGAAGTCGACGGCTTCCGTTATACCCGGATCGGCAATCCAACCAACGCCGTGCTGGAAAAGCGCGTTGCCGCCCTCGAAGGCGGCATCGAAGCACTCAGCGTTGCCTGTGGCCAGGCTGCGGTGAACTATGCGGTCGTCAACCTCGCGGAGATGGGCTCCAATATCGTCTCGATCCCGCAGCTCTATGGCACCACACATACGCTGTTCGCGCACATCCTGCCGAGGCAGGGTATTGAAGTCCGCTTTTCGGAAGACGACCGACCGGAAAGTGTCGAAAGGCTGATCGACGACGACACACGCGCGGTGTTCTGTGAGAGCGTGGGAAATCCGGCCGGAAATGTCTGCGACATCCAGGCGATGGCGGAGGTCGCGCACCGGCACGGCGTCCCCCTGATCGTCGACAACACCGTGCCGACACCGATCCTGCTCAGACCGATCGAATTCGGCGCTGACATCGTCGTGGAGTCGCTGACGAAATTCATGGGCGGGCATGGCACGACGCTCGGTGGAATCATCATCGACAGCGGCAGATTCCCCTGGACCGAGCATCGCCGGCGCTTTCCGATGATGAACGAGCCGGAGAAGTCGTACCACGGACTGGTCTTCACCGAGCGCTACGGCGCCGCCGCCTACATTGCGCGTTGCCGCGCCGTTTCGCAAAGGACCACCGGCGCCGTGCTGGCGCCGATGAATGCTTTCCTGCTGCTCCAGGGCATCGAGACCGTCGCGCTCCGGATCGAGCGGCACGTCGAGAATGGCGCCAAGGTCGCGCGATTCTTGCGCGATGACGGCCGTGTCGGGTGGGTGAATTATGCGGGCTTTCCCGACAGCCCCTATTTTGCGCTGACGCAGAAATATCTGGACGGTCGAGCGTGTTCGCTGCTGACCTTTGGCGTCGCCGGGGGCTTCGAAGCAGGAAAGCGGTTCTACGACCGGCTGAAGCTTTGCAAGCGGCTGGTCAACATTGGCGATGCGAAAACGCTCGCCTGCCACCCTGCGTCGACGACGCACCGGCAAATGTCGGTCGAAGAACAGGGCAAAGCCGGCGTGCGGCCCGAGATGATCAGGTTGAGCGTCGGGATTGAGCACATCGACGACATCCTCGCGGATCTCGATCAGGCGCTCTGCGCCGCGAACGTTTCGTCAAACGTGAAGGCATTCGGATGACTGTCTTAATCGATATCGAGTCACACGATCACCACCTCTTCTCAAGAGCGCCGAGCGGCGCCTGTGCGACGGCGTCGCCGGGAGGCCGGGAGTGTCTCGACATCGGGCTCATCAACAACATGTCGGATGCCGCCTTGATGTCGACCGAGCGCCAGCTGTTCGACCTGCTCGATGCGGCTGCCGGACGACTTTGCGTCAGGCTGCACTTCTATACGATGGAGGCGACGCCCCGTTCGGAATGGGGGCGCGATTACGTGCGTCGATACTACCGTGGCATGGACGATCTGCTGAACAGGAGCCTGGATGGTGTGATCGTGACGGGCGCCGAACCCAGGGCCGCCAGCCTCACCGAAGAGCCATATTGGAACACCTTCACCGAGATCGCCGACTGGGCGACCGAGAACACCGTGTCGTCGGTGTTTTCCTGCCTGGCTGTCCATGGCGCCGTCCTGCACCGGGACGGCGTCGTGCGCCACAAGCTGCCTGCCAAATGCTTCGGTGTCTTCGCTCAAACGAAGACGAGACATCATCCCTTGATGCAGGATGTGCCGAGGACCTTCCGGATACCGCACGCCCGTTGGAATGAGGTGCAAGAGGAGGATCTCTCGGACTGCGGATACTCGGTTCTCACCTGGTCGGCGGAGGCCGGCGTCGACTGCTTCGTCAAGCAGCAGAAGAACAGCTTTTTCGTCCATTTCCAGGGCCACCCGGAATACGAAACCCAGAGCCTGCTGGGTGAATTTCGAAGGGATATCGGGCGTTTCCTCCGGGGCGAGAACGAAGTCTGTCCGACGATACCGAAGGGCTATCTGAACGAGGACGCGGAAAAGATCCTGATCGCTTTCCGACAGAAGGCCCTTTCCAACAGAAGCCCGGAGCTTTTTGCCGATTTTCCGGTCGATCAGCTGGCCAAGGACCTGAGCAACGTCTGGCGTCTTCCGGCCCATCGGATATACCGCAACTGGTTGCGCTATATCGTCTCGCAGCGACGCTCACGCTCGGTGCGAGAAGCAGCTCTCGCTGCAGCCGGAATTCCGCCACGTCGCCACGGACGCAAGTTGGTTGCCGCTCGATCCGCTCGCCTGGCGCGATCGCCAAACCCGGGGACCATGAGGCGGCTCGGATACAACGAGTGAGTCTGGATCATGATCCGGTGCCGTGAGATAGGAACAGCCGATCTCGACGCCGTCGCCGATCTTCTGACAAAGGGCTTTCCAATACGCTCGCGCGACTACTGGATCGACGGACTCAGGCGCTTGTCTGCGCGCGATACGCCCGACAGCTTTCCGCGCTTTGGCTATATGCTCGAGCACGACCAGGGACCCGTCGGTGCTCCCCCGGCTTGCCGACCTGTCGGACTCCGAGCTGGTGATCTACGGGCCGTGACTGGATCCCGGCTATTTCAGTTCCGTGTTCGCAATTGGCATGATCGAAGCGACGTGCCAGCCGTTCGCATCCAGAACGTAGGTCTGGCTGATCAGAAATGTATTTTGCTGCGGCGGCTTGCCCGCAAGGCTGCGCGTGAAGACGATTGGCACCAGGACCTGCATGACCTCGTTCGAGACCACGGCAACGTGGAATTTCGACATGTCGGGGTCGAGGTGCCAGGTGCCCTCGTAGTAGGTCTTGAAGCGGGCGGCGATTGCATCACGGCCCCTGGTCTCGATGCCTCTCGCAAACAACAGCGCGCCCGGCGAATTCCAGAGCAGGGCCTTCACATCGTCCGCGTTGTGCGCATTCTGTGCGGCAATGAACTTCTCGAAGATGATTCGTGCCTCCGCATCGTTTGCCGCGGCCAGCGCAGGCCCGGCCGGCCAGAACGCCGCCGCGAGAAACAGCGGCGCGGCAAGCGCCGCAGCATGTCGGCGCCGTGCACGGGGCCGCGGCTTGAGGGAGCCTGAAAACTTCCGGGAACGTGTCATCTTCACCCTTCTTTCTAGGAAAACCGGCGAATATTTTGAATGATGCACGTCATACCATAGATCGCCGCGCCGGGTTTTCAGGAACGTGCGATCGGCGCTCGCCGCTAAATCACGGTCTCGCGACTGTCGCGTCGCCTGGATGGAGGCAACGGGTCGGCGCGATGCGCCGCCCGATGACAGGCTCCGCGCAATCCGGGGATCTCGTCACTGGCACGAAACCCGGGTTACGCCACGCACCATTCGGGCTACAATCTGCTTCCGGAAACGAGGCTGTCCATGAGCGTGTCCGTCATCGAGCAAGCAAAAATCCAGGCCCAGGTGCTGGTGCCGCTGGTCAAGGCGCTCCAGGCCGAGCTCGGCGAGGCCCGTGCCAACGCGCTGGTGCGCAAGGCGCTCGGCGATCTCTATCGCGGCTTCGGCGAGGAGTTCTGGAAGGCCAAGAATACTGCGAACAACACTGCGAACAACGAAGCCGATCTCGGCAAGGCCGTGTCGTCGGCCTTCAGGACCTATGCCCGCGACGATGCGCTCGCCTATGACGTGATCGAACAGACCGCGGACGCCTTCGCGTTCGACGTGACGCGTTGCGCCTATGCCGAGTTCTACAAGGCGCTCGGCGAGCCCGAGCTCGGCTTTCTCCTGATCTGCACCGCGGACTTTGCGACCGCGGAAGGTTTTGGTCCTGACATCAGGCTCACGCGCACGCAGACCATCATGCAGGGCGCGTCTCATTGCGACTTCCGCTACCGGCGCGATGAAGGCGGATCACAGTGAGGGGAATGTGGATCATGCGGGCGAGCTGTCTTGCCGTGGCCCTGCTGACACTGGTCGCGCCGAACGCGCACGCCGCGATCATCGACTGGCAGGCCGAGCTCCAGCGCTGCCGCAGCTTGCGCGAAAACGTGGCGCCGCTGCTCCAGGCCGGCGAGGGCATATCCGCCGTCGGCCGCTCCAACAGATCCGTCCGCCGCTGCATCTGGATCCAGCGTATGGCAGTGCGGAAGAAGATCCCGGGTGCGGAGGCGTGGTAGGCATCGCGCCCGTCATGTGGGCTTGTTCCTCAGCCCGAGCAGCAAGTCCTTCAAACCGGTCGGATAGAGGCTCGGCCCGCCGACCACGTCGAGATCGACAAGGTCGAACCAGCGCGCGACGATCTCTTCTCCGTTGTCCTCCCGGAAATCGATGTGGTCCCGGCCGGCGAAAGCGCCTTCCGGAAACCCGACCTCGGCGATGAACATCACCTCGTGGCCGGTCGATCCCTCGTGCACGAAAATGTTCTCCAGCATCAAGGGCTCGCCGGTGATGGTGACGTCGATGCCAAGCTCTTCGTTGAATTCCCGCACCAGGGCAGCCCGCCAGCTCTCGCCGAATTCGATCTCGCCGCCGAGCGGACGTACGCCCTTGATCCGGCCCGCATCGTCGCGAACCTCGGCCGCCAGCAGCCGTCCGTCGCGCCAGTGCAGGCCGATCGCGACGACGCGGATGTGGGGATGAGGGCGCCATGTGGTCATGGAAGATCGTTATCGTGCTCGCCGCGGCTGCGCAATGCGCGCAGGCGAGTGTTGCCGGGCCTGGATCGCTTTCAAGCATGCAAAAGCTTCGCAGCCTTGATCCGTGACGTCCTGCCTGCCATTGTCCGGTCATCCATCGCGGCGACGGGCGTGGTGAAATCGAGATTGTGGCGTTCGGCGACATGTGTCGCTTCGCCGGATGCAAAAGGAAGACAGGTTGGCGAGATGAGCAGCGTGAACAAGCCCGGCGGCAACTACCTGCCGGTGATCATCCATGGTGGGATTGCGTATGTTAGCGGTCAGCTTCCGCGTCGCGGCGAAGACCTGCTGTATGCGGGCAAGGTCGGCGCAGGTGTCGATATCGTGGCCGCACAAGAAGCTGCGGCGCTCTGCGCTGATCTCTGCATTGCCGCCATCAACCACGCCACAGGCGGAGAGGACAGGATCGTCCAGGTCCTGCAACTCGTGGGATACGTCGCCTCGGCGCCTGGATTTACCCAGCAGTCGCAAGTCATGAACGGTGCCTCCGACCGGCTGATCGAGCGCCTCGGCGATCGCGGTCGTCACACGCGCACGTCCGTCGGCGTCGCCGAGTTGCCGCGAGGGGCGCCGGTCGAGCTGAACATGATTGCCGCTGTTCGGTCGTAGGCCCGTCGATCGGTGATCGACGCGGCGACAGGCGGCCTTATGTAACGAGATATTTGGCGACCGCCGCCTCGTCCCACGCGATCCCGTTGCCCGGCTCCTCGCTCGGCAGCGCAAAGCCGTCCTTGATCTTCAGCCGGCTCGCCAGCACCGCATCGGCCCAATCGACATATTCCAGCCAGTGCGCCGTCGGCGTCACACAGAGCAGATGCGCGCTCACTTCCGAGAACAGATGCGTCGACATCTCGATGCCGGCGGCGTGTGCCAGCGCAGCGGCGCGGAGCCAGCCGGTGACTCCGCCGATGCGCTGCACGTCGGGCATGACGTAGTCGCAGGCTTCCGCCGACAGTGCGGACTGCATCGCAAACGCGCTATCAAAATTCTCGCCGATCTGGACCGGCGTCCGCAGCGCATCCGCAATGCGGGCGTTCCCGGCATAATCGTCGTGGCGGATCGGTTCCTCGATCCAGGTAAGGCCCTCGTCGTCGAGCATCTCGCCGCGGCGGATCGCCTCGGTGACCGTGAGCGCCTGGTTGTAGTCGCACATCAGTGTCACCTCGTCGCCGACGGCCTTGCGTACCGCCCGCACCACGGCGAGGTCCTCGCGCGCATCGGGCCGGCCGACGCGGATTTTTGCGGCGTGAAAACCCTCGGCCAGCAGCTTGTGCGCCTCCTCAACCGCGGCGCCCGCCGGCATGATGCCGAGGCCCTTCGAATTGTAGGCCCTGACCGGTTTCGGTGCGCCGCCAAGCAGGCGCGCCAGCGGCAGTCCTTTGCTGCGGGCGAGCGCGTCCCATGCCGCCATGTCGATGCCGGATTGCGCCAGCCGCTGCAGGCCGGCAAGGCCCAGCAGGGTGAAGCGCTGGGTCAGCTTGCGCTCGATCTCGAACGGCAGCAGCTCGTCGCCGGCGACGAGCTCTGACATCTCCGTGACCATCGCTGTCAGCGGTTTCAAGGCCGACGGCGTGATCGAGAACAGGTAGGCATGCCCCACCGCCCCCTGGTCGGTCTCGCAGTCGATCAGCACCAGCGGCGCCCTGGCGACCGCCCCGGTCGAGGTCTGGAGCGGCAGGTTCATCGGCACGATCACGGGCCGCGCGATAAAGCGCTTGATGCGGATGGTCTCGGTCATGGCACTGGTTCCGGTTGATCAACGCAGGTTGATGGCGATCTTAAACATTCGTCATGAAACGAAAAGGCACCTGAAGCGACCACTATAAAATGGGGTTGCGCGGGCCTGCTTTTGTTGGCTCTGTGACGCCGCAGGCTGTGCCGAAAATCCACGTGATCTGCGACAAAATCGGACACAACGGAGCCACAGGGTGAAACAAGAGATCTCCGAAGAACAGCGCAAGAGCGGCGTCCTGACCGGGGCGGCGATCGCTTTCCTGCTGCTCGCTCTGCCGCTCGCGGTGTGGCTGGACCTGACCGAGCTCTCCAAGACCGCGCTGCGCCGGCAGGCCGCCGATCTCAATTCGGTGATCACGAGCGTGCGCAGCTATTACGCGACCAATGTGGTCGGGCGGGTGCTCGCCAACCCGAACGGCACGACCAGGGTCGTGCACAATTACGAATCCGTCCCCGGCGCGATCCCGATCCCGGCGACGCTGTCGCTCGAACTCGGCCGGGTGATCGGCGCCCAGCAGGAGAACATCACCTATCGCTTCGTCTCGGACTTCCCGTTCCAGAACCGCGCCCCGCACCAGCTCGACAAGTTCGAGAAGGACGCGCTGGATACGCTGCGCAAGGATCCCGAGCAGAAGATCGTGGAGACCGAGACCTCGCTGTTCTCCGACAAGGTCCGCCTGGTTGCGCCGGTTACCATGGGGCCGGCCTGCGTGAGCTGCCACAACAGCCACCCCGAGAGCCCGAAGAAGGACTGGAAGGTCGGGGATGTCAGAGGCATCCAGGAGGTGATCATCGCCCAGCCGATCGCCGCCAACATCTTCTCGTTCAAGTTCCTGCTGGCCTATTTCCTGATCGCCGCCGGCAGCGGCCTGTCGTTCCTCTCGCTGCAGCGCCGCCAGGCGCGCCGCATCAAGGGCATGAACAAGGAGCTCGAATCCGCCAACGACTTCCTGGCCTCGCTGTCGATGAAGATCTCGCGCTACATCCCGCCGCAGGTCTACAAGAGCATCTTCTCGGGCCAGAAGGACGTCACCATCCACACCGAGCGCAAGAAGCTCACCATCTTCTTCTCCGACATCCAGAATTTCACGGCGACCGCGGAGCGGCTGCAGCCGGAGCAGTTGACCCAGCTCCTCAACGAGTATTTCACCGAGATGTCGGCGATCGCCCTCGAATATGGCGGCACCGTCGACAAGTTCATCGGCGATGCCATGCTGATCTTCTTCGGCGACCCCGAGACCAGGGGCGACCGCGCCGACGCGCAGGCCTGTCTGCAGATGGCCTGGCGCATGCAGCAGCGCCTTGCCGAGCTCAACGGGAAATGGCGGGCCTCCGGCATCGAGCAGCCGTTCCGTTCGCGCATGGGCATCAATTCCGGCTATTGCAATGTCGGCAATTTCGGCAGCACCGACCGCATGGACTACACCATCATCGGTGCCGAAGCGAACCTCGCCGCGCGCCTGCAATCGATCGCCGAGCCCGGCGGCATCGTGTTGAGCTACGAGACCTTCGCGCTCGTCAGCGACATCGTCCGCGCCCACGCACTGCCGGCGATCACGATGAAGGGCATCAGCCGCGAGGTCATTCCCTATTCGGTCGACGCGCTGAACGATGCCGCGGCGGAAAAGAGCGGGATCATCACCGAGCGCGCGCCGGGGCTCGAACTTTATCTCGACCCGGCCATGGTGAAGTCGGGCGACGCCGCGCGCGTGCGCTCGCTGCTCGAGAACGCGCTGGCCTCGCTCAAGCCGGCGTGAGGGGGGCGATCAGACTTGAATAGTGTCTCTCGAGAGAGCGTGCAGCGTGGCGCTCTCTCTTACCCTCCAGGGGAGGGTAAGCGCGGACCTCTCATAACGCATGCACGCCGGCCCACGTCACCGCGCCGCCCCTTCCGTGAACGCCGTCTCGATCACCTCACCAAAAGGCTGCCAGGACCGCCCGTCGAACTGGACCAGCCGCATCTGCCTGATCGGCAGATAGCGGTCGGGCGAGGTGTTCATCCTGATGTTGGGCAAGGCGACGGAAGGCTGATAGTCCCTGAGCGAGGCCGCCTGGCGCATGATGTTCTCGCGCGAGACGTCGTCGCCGCATTGCTTCAGCACCTGCGTCAGCGCCTCGGCCGCGGCGTAACCGTAGACCGCAGCGCTGCTGTTGGTGCTTTCGACCTGATGGTACCTGTCCATGAACGTGAACCATTCCTTCATGGCGGGATCGTCTTTCCAGGCGGGATCGCTCGGATCCTTCAGGAAGGCCGACGAGATCACGCCGGCCGAATTCTCCAGGCCCGCCGGCGCCATCGCATTGGCGATCGTGGCCGAGGCATCGTTCACGATGAAGACCGGGCGCCATTTGAGCGACGCCGCCAGCTTGATCACCTTGGACGCGGTCGACGGCACACCGAGAAAGACGAAGATGTCGGCGCCCGCGCGCTTCAGGATCGAGACGTGCCCGTCGAGATGCTCGTCATTGATGTCGAAGGCGATGTCGACGAGGACATGACGATTCAGGTCACCGAGGCCTTCCTGGATGCCCTTGTAGAGCATGCGCCCGAACTGGTCGTTCTGCCAGAGCACGACGATCTTCTTCCTGGGATAATAGGCCTGGATGTAATTGGCGTAGATGCGCCCCTCCGAGCGGAATGACGGCTGCCAGCCCATGGTCCACGGAAACGCCCTGGCCTGGCTCAGCTCCTCGTCGCCGGAGGCGACGAACAGTTGCGGGATCTTCCTCTCGTTCAGGTACCAGCGCGTGGCGAGATTGCCGGGCGTGCCGAACGAGCCGAACATCACGTGCACGTCGTCCTTCTCGACCAGATTGCGCGTCAGCTCCAGCGCGGTCGCCGGATCGGAATTGTCGTCGCGGGTGATGAATCGGATCTTGCGGCCGTTGATGCCGCCGCGCGCGTTGATCATGTCGAAATAGGCAGCCTCCGCCTGGCCGATCGCGCCGAATTCCGACAGTGGCCCCGAATACGGCATGACATTGCCGATGCGGATTTCCTTGTCGCTCGCTGGCTGCTCTGAATGCTGTTGCTGCGACATCGCGCCGAGCGATGCGAAGGCAATCACGGAAACGAACAGCATCCTGCCGATGACGCGCATGTTCGAACCCTTGTCGTTGGCCCCCAACGAGGTCGGCTCAATCCGCACCAAGGCGAGTTGATCTACGTCAAGCGTTTGTCAATCGTGTGGCTTGACGGTTCGTTTTCGAAGCGGCGCACTTGTCATCCTCGAAATGGCAGGCGTGCTGACGCGCCGACCGTGGCGGGTCGCCAGGGCGGCCGCGGCTTTCGAACTCTATCTCGACCCGGCGGTCGTGAAATCGGGCGATACGGCGCGGGCTGCAATAGAGATATGCCAAGAGCCGCGTTGGCCGTTACAGGCAAAGGGCCCGTGCTACCGTTCAGCCGATAAGTTGACGAGGCGCAGCTTGGCCGCTTGAGCAGTCGCGGACGAAGGTGTCGGCGCTGTCTTCTCAAAGTCCGCGAGAATGCTGGCGCTGAGCTCCGAGGCAGGGACCGGCCGGCCGAAGAAGAACCCCTGGGCCTGATCACCGTCGGCCGATTCGAGAAAAGCCGCCTGGTTGGCGGTTTCGACGCCCTCGACCGTCACTCGCATGTGCAACTCGCGTCCGAGCGCGATGATCGCTTTCACCACCGTCCCGACCTGACAATGGGAGCCGTCGAGGCCCTGTATGAAGCTTCGATCGATCTTGATTTTGTCGAACGGAAAGCGCCACAGATAGCTGAAGCTCGAATAGCCGGCCCCGAAATCGTCCATCACGATCGCTACGCCCATCGCCTTGAGCGTCAGGAGCTGCGCCATGATCGTTTCGGTGTTGCCGAGCAGCAGGTTTTCGGTGATCTCCAATTCGAGCCGGTGCGCCGCGAGGCCCGCCTCTTTCAGTGCGGCGGCGACGATGCCGCTGATGCCACCCGCCACGAACTGCGTGGGCGACAGGTTCACTGCAACGGTCAGGTGCTCCGGCCAGGTCGCGGCGGTGCGGCATGCCTCCCGCAATACCCACGCCCCGATCTGGTCGATAAGCCGCAACTCCTCGGCGACGGGAATGAAGGTCAATGGCGGAATGAGCGTTCCGTCCGCCGCGGGCATACGGATCAGCGCTTCGAAGCCGACAAGGCGGCGCCGAGACATTTCGAAGAGCGGCTGGTAATGCAGTTCGAAGCGATGATTTAGCACCGCCTCGCGGATTGTCCTCTCGAGCTCGATCCGCGCCTGCAAAGCAGTATCCATCTCGGGCAGGAAAAACCGGATGCAATTGCGTCCGGCTGCCTTGGCCGCGTACAGCGCCAGGTCGGCGTTCTTGAGCAACTGCTCCGCGGTGGTGCCTTCCTCCGGCGCCAGGGCCACGCCGATGCTGGCGGTGGTGAGGATCTCGTGCTGCTTGAACTTCACCGGAGCATTTACAGCGGTGGCAAGATGGCGCGCAAACGAGTTGGCCTGCGTCCTGCCGGCGACGTCATACTGCACGACGACGAACTCGTCCCCGCCGAGCCGGGCCACCACGTCGTCGATCCGGACCGTTGCGCGCAGACGCTCCGCGATGGACTTGAGCAGAAAATCGCCACCGTCATGACCAAGCGTATCGTTGACCTCCTTGAAGCGGTCGACGTCGATGAAGTGCACGGCAAGGCTGCCGCCCCGCTTCGGCAAGTGAGCGAGAGCTCTCTCCAGTTTTTCGATCAGATGGGGACGATTGGTCAGTCCGGTCAACGCGTCATGGTGGGCGAGGAATCGGATGCGTCGGTCAGCCTGCTTTACCTTTGTTTCACGATACCACGCAATCGCGGGAATGGAGAAGGCGAGGCCCGACAGCAGGCAAAGGAATGCGGCCGCGGTCAGGAACGTATTGTGGACATTCTTGCGTTGCTCGGTTTCATCCACGTAGGCCGCAACGACCGCGGTGAGGCGACCATCGGTCTGGACCGGGACATAGGCGCGGGCGAAGAATGCCGGTCGGTCGGGCGAATTTCCCTCCCTGACGTCGACGATCGGTTGACCGTCAATCACTGATCGCGCCGCATCGGAGCTGTATTCAGACAAGTCGACGAGCGCGATCTTTTCGCGGGTCGAAACGAGCTGGGAGTAGCCATAACGGTTGAATATTTCGTAGTGAAAGACCTCGCCGGAATTTCGCGCCGACAGGAAGAACCGTAGACTCGCGGCTGAAGGCTGCTCGCCGCCGGCGATCTGCTCAAGATCGGTGACGCTGGCCGCCAGGAACCTCGCCCAGCTGCGTGCGGTCGACATCGCATCTTGGCGGAGAAGGTGATCGGTCGTGATCTTCAGGGTCATCCCGGTACCCGTCAACAGAATGGCGAGCGCAGCGACGATGGTGACGATATTTCGCTGAGGCCAGATGTTGGCGAGCGACGGCATCCGCGGCTACCGGGTCGATCGCATTTTCGTGAGCTCGGTCCGGACCGTTTTCAGCAGCTCGGCATTGCGCTCACTTTTTGAAGCCCAATCATTGGCAATGGCTGCGAACACGGCATTTGCCGCATCGAGGTCCGACGACGAGGGCATGATCAGCTGGCGCTTCGGATCGGACTTCAATTCCCGCATAATGCTGTTTTCCGCCGCTTCGTAGGTATCCATGAAGCGCGCGGCAGCCCACTCACCACTGTATTTGAGGATGATCGCCTGGGCCACTTCGGGCAGCCGATTGAACGTTTTTCGGTTCATCAGAACCATCAATGGCGCGCCGCTGATTCCAAGAAGGTAATGATAAGTTGCAACGCGTTTGATGCCATAGTCGACCAATGGAGACGGTGGCACGAGCGCGCCATCGATGCTGCCGTTGCCGATGGCTTCTGAGATCTTGGTGACCGCCAGAAACACGGGCTGCGCTCCGAGTTTTTCCAGCGCGGCGGCTTCGCCGGGATTGTTGACGCGAATTCTCTTGCCCTTCAAATCATTCAGCGACGTGATCGGGATCTTGCTGTGGATCGTCTCCGGTTCGGTGACGTAGGCGCCGATCACAGTGTAGTCATCGTATCCTTGCAAAGCGTTGGCGGCCACGAGCCGGGTGAACACAGGAACGGACTCCCGCATGCTCGTAAACAGACCGGGCATCTCGATGATTGCATTGTCTGCGAACCGGTTGCGCGTCAGGCCCGTCACGACGTAGGCGATGTCGGCCGTACCATCGAGCACGAGCTGGGGCTGCTCAGCCGGATCCTTGCCGAGCACGCCGCTGAAATAGGTTTCGATTTCGATCAGGCCTCTTGCTTCGGCGTTGACCGCGTCGACAAATGGTCTGACCGCGGCGAGATAGCTCGTCGAGCGGTCGGAGCTGGGGAAGGCCAATTTGAGCTTGACCGGTTCGGCGGCCGACGCCGAAATCAACACAACAGAGATCACCGCGCATCGCGCCAGCAACTTGAGCATCGGTTTTCCGTTCGTGGCGGCGGCGCGTCACACAGTTGTGCGAAACGCCGATTTCCTTGGTCTCTAGCAAACCCCCATAGATAGAAATGCCCCGGATAACTCTCCTAGATAGCACGCGGCGGTCCGGGGCGGCGACCAAATCGCGAATCGTGGTTTGAGGCGTGCTAACGCCAGCGAGACAATTGTCTGGGAGGCGCCAATGCGATGGAAGGCCGGGGAGGGAGCAACGCAGCAAAAGCTGGAGGCTATGGGAGCGCCGCCCGCAACGCCCCGCTACGGCAGCCCCCGCGCCTCCAGCTGGCGTACCAGCAGCAGCGTCGGTTCGGCGAGGCTGTCGCCGGAGCCGTCGAGACCGAACGCGGCGGCGATGCCGTCGCGGCTGCGCAGCAGCGCGCTGCGCGGGCAGTGGCCGGCGCCGCAGAGTGTCTTCTTCAAGGTCTCGCCCTGCGCCACGAGGCCGGCGGAATCGTCCGCGGCCCAGGCCAGCACAATGGGGACGTCGACATTGAGGATGCCGGGAAAGACCGATCGCTTGTCATATTGGGTGGGATCTAGGCCGAGATAGGCTTTCTCGCTGTCGCTGGCATCCTTGCCGACGCGGTAGATGCCGGACACCAGCACGACACCGGCGACGTCGGCGCGGTCGGTCTGCAGCTCCGGATGCGCCAGCAGGGTGGCGAGGTGGAAGGCGCCGGCGCCATAGCCGACCGCGACGATCTCGCGGGCATCGCCGTTGAACAGGTCGATATTGCCGTGGATCCAGGACAGCGCCGCTGCCACGTCGGTTGCCCCGGCGGGCCAGGTCGCCGCCGGCGCCAGGCGATAGTTGACGCGGACCCCGATTATGTCGTTGCGCGCGGCAAAGCACATCGCCTGGTCCTGGATTTCGCGGGACAGGTCCGGCGCGGCGCGGTCGCCGGTGAAGGTGTCGCCGGCCACGAACAGCAGCACCGGACGTGGCGTGTCCGCCTTGGTCGCGCTGGTGGCGACATCGAGCACCTGGGCCTCGCTCTCGCCGTAGCGCAGGCCGCGGGAGAAGGTGACCTGCTCGCACAGCCGCGCGGTGCCGCCGGCGGTGGTGTCGGAATCGGTGAGGCCTGCCGGGACAAGATCGGACGGCGCCGTCAGCCGCGGCGGCAGCGGGCCATGCGCGGAGGCGGCAGTCACGGTCAAAAGCAGGAAAAATGCGAGGTAATTCTTCATCATGGTGCCGGCCTTGCGCGCCCGATATTGGCTCGCTCCCTGGGCCTGTCTTTTCAATTCGCCTTATTAGTTGGCTGGTGTTGAGGCGATTTCACGGCACCCGCGGCTCGTGCGCCCGGCCTTGTGTCAATTCCCCGGCTGGAACGTGCAATCCGCCCCGCTGCCGTCCTTCCGCCTGATCGCGTTGGGATCGATCGTGCAGCTCAGCTTGGAGAGGCTTTCGAAATTCGATCCCGCCTCGCCGTCGGGCGGCACGCCCGCCAGTGCTTCGGTGGCGAAGATCTCGTTGGCGGTGGAGCCGTTCACGGTCTTCACCTTCTTGCCGAAGGTCACCTCGCAATTGCGAATGGTGATGTCGACATTGCCGGGCAGACGATCCGGTCCGCGGTCACCACGATGGCCTTCTTGTAAGGGATATCGGCATTGGCGGCGAACAGCATCGCCACCGCCTTCCTCTCGGCGCCGGTCAGGTCCGGTAACAGCGGCGCGATCACCCCGGCGAGCGCCAGCGCGGTCGCGCCCGAGACCTTTGCGGGCGTGGCTGCGGCGGTGCCGGCGAGCGGGAATGCGCCGGCAACGAGGGCGCAGGCGAGGATCGCTGGACCGGATCTCATCCCCTTTTCCCCCGGGCTCTCAGGCCGCCTTCTTCCGCTTGACGGACTTCTTCGCGGTCTTCCTGACGGCTTTCTTCACGGTCTTCCTGGCCTTCTTCGCCGCCTTCCGGGCCGTAAGGTAGGCCTCGACCTTCTTGGAGGAATGTCCGGCCGCGGCCACGGCGGCCTTCAGCTTGGCCGGGGTGATCTTGAATTTCTTCGACCAGTAGCGGACTTCGTAGGGCTCGCTGATCGCGATCCGGCTCTTGTCGGCGGCGCGGTGCTTCTGGAGCTGGATGTATTCCTCGACCTTCTTGGCGGAGCGGCCGACCTTCTTGACGGCGTATTTCAGCTTGGCCGGGGTCACCTTGAACTTCTTCGACCAGTAGCCGACTTCGTATTTCTCGGTGAGCGCGATCAGGGCGCGATCGGCGCCGCCCCGCTTCGCCTTGTTGTCGGCCATGCTTCCCTCCTGCCGTGGACGGCATCCAGTCTAGCATGCAACCGGATTTGGAAGGCAAGACGCCGGTCGTCCGACGATTGCGCGGAGCGGCCGTTTTGCACCGGTGAGTCAAGCTGTTGGGCGGCGTGAGCTGGCCTCATGCCCGAGCAGGCGTTCTACTGTGCATGGGGTTGTTTTCGCAGTTTTTGTTTTGCTCGCATTTCCGTGACGGAACCTTTTGCCGGCCGACGCGACTTATTCATGACACGGGGAAACACGTGCGAGGCAGTCATGGCACACAAGCATACCGCCGATCCGGCAGAGATCATGCGGGCGACTGGTCATCCCGAACTTGAATATGCCGCCGGCTGGACCATTGCGGGTCTCGTCACCATCGGCACCATCGTCGCCGCCTGGGTGTTTGCCATTTAGGCCACTGGAAACTGCAACTCGAAGGCCGCGCCCTCGTCGGTCGGCTTCAGTCTGATCGAGCCGCCATGGCTCGCCATCACCGCGCGCGCGATCGCCAGCCCCATCCCCGTGCCGCCCTGGTCGCGGCGGGTGGTGAAGAACGCATCAAAGATCCTGTCGCGGTTGGGCGCCGAGATCGGCTCGCCGTCATTGCTGACCGTCACAAGCAGGGTCGTCCGCTCGTCGACCGCCTCCAGCCGGATTGTCCCGGCCTTGTGCCGCACCGCGTTATCGGCGAGATGCGACAGCACGATCAGCGCCTTCTCCGAGGACATCCCGATCGCCCTGTCGAGGCTGCCGCTGGCTTCGATGGAGCTTGCCGGAAACCTGTTCCTGAGGTCGGCGATCACGGGTGCAAGCTCGGTGCGCTCGTTCTGTGGCAGGCTCTCGGCGCGGGCGAGCTCGCGCAGCCGCTGCGCCATCGCCTCCAGCCGCTGGGTGTCGGACAGGATATTGGCGATGAAGGTGTTCTGCTCGGCCGGCGTCAGGCCGTCGGCCTTGCCCTGAACCGAATCCTGCAACAGCTCGGCCGCGCCCTTGATCGAGGTCAGCGGCGATTTCAGCTCGTGGGTGAGATGGGCCGAGAACGTCGCGATATAATCGGAGCGCCGCGCCAGCTGTTCGGCCATGCCGAGGAAGCTGTGCGAAAGCTGGGCGAACTCCCGCGTGCCGTAATGCTTCAGCGGCTGGAACGCCTCGCGGTCGCCGCGGCCGATCCGCGCGGCGCGGTCGATCAGCTCGCGCATCGGCAGCGTGATGGTGCGGGAGAACACCAGCCCAATCAGGATCGTGCCGAGGATGACGGCGAGCCCGGCCAGCACGAACTTGCCGCGCTCCTGGTAGAGATGGTCGAAGATGTTGCTCGGCGTCCGCGTGGTGTAGATCACGCCCGCGACGCGGTTGTTGACGATGACGGGCATCGCCGAGAACACGTGCACGCCGAGGCCGCGGCTGAAGGAATAGATCGGCGGCGGCGGCTTGTCCGGCACGCGGTTGCGCAAGGTGGCGCGGTACTGCCCGCGCAGCGCGTCTCCGACCTCCTCGATATGGGCGAGCGATCGCCCGACCTCCTGCCGCCCGGCAATCACCACGCCTTGCGGATCGAGGATGCGAAAGCCCGCCAGCGTCACCTTCTGGGTCTCGCGGATGATCGGCGTCAGTTCTGCGCCGATCGCGACATAGGCTGCTTGCGCCGGCTGGGGCGCGGGCAGCGCATCGGGCCGCCGCCGGAGCAGGTCGTTCGCGGTGAGGTCGAGCGCGGGACGGATCGGGGTGACCTGGTCGCCGGGATCGGGCAGCACGCCCGGCGGCACCTCGGCGCCGAGCGTGAGGCCGCTGTCGAGCCGTGCCGTGACCTCCTGCGCATAGATGGTCGCCAGCACCCGGCTCTGTGCGATCAGCTCGGCCTGGGTCTGGCGGATCAGCTGGTTGTCGTAGAGGCGGAAGAAGAACAGGCCGACCAGCGGCAGCACCGCGACGGTCGCCAGCACCGCGAAGATCACGAGCCCCAGCGACGGCCGCCATTTGTCGGGCGCCGCGCTCATGCCTCTTTCTCGCAGCGGCCGAGCTTGAAGCCGACGCCATGGATGGTCTCGATCACGTTCTCGCAATTCAGCGCCGCGAGCTTGGCGCGGATGTTGCGGATGTGGCTGTCGATGGTGCGGTCGGAGACCTGGATGTTGAGCTGGTAGGCCGCCCGCATCAGCTGCTCGCGGTTGAACACCGAGGTCGGCCGGGTCAGGAACGCGCGCAGGATGCCGAACTCGATCGCGGTCAGCTTCAGCGGCGTGCCCGCGAACGACGCCACGTGCTGCTCGGGGTCGATCAGGAGGCCGCCTTGCGCCAGCGCGGCGGGCCCGGCCTTGGCCTCGCCATTGCGCGGGTTGAGGCGGCGCAGGATGACATTGACCCGCGCCACCAGCTCACGCGGGCTGAACGGTTTGGTCACGTAATCGTCGCCGCCGATCTCGAGGCCGAGGATGCGGTCGATCTCTTCGTCGCGCGCCGACAGGAACAGGATCGGCACGTCGGAGCCTTTGCGGATCTCGCGACAGACGTCGAGGCCGTCGAACTCGGGCATGCCGATGTCGAGCACAATCAGATCGGGCCTGTCGGCGGCAAAGCGGCTCAGCGCCTCCTTGCCGTCACGGGCCTCGATCACGTCCATGCCGGCCTTCCTCAGGGCGACGCGGATAACCTCGCGGATGTGGCCTTCGTCGTCGACGATGAGAATGCGATGCGCCAAGAATCTCTCCGCTGCCTCGTCAACCCGCCGGCTGATTCGTCGCCTGGGCGTCCAGCCTGCGCTGGAGCCGCCAGTTCCGAAAGCCCCAGCTCCGCCAGGCCAGATCCTGACGCTGCTGTTCTACAAGGCGGTCGCGGCGCGACACAAGGCAGGTCTCGGGATTGCCGGGCCTGAGCATGATCGCCTTGTCGATGGCGGGGAGCGCCTGCGGCCCAAGCGTCAGGAGATAGTTGATGTCGATCTGCACGCCGTTGCCCGATGCCTCCCGGCTGTGGGCGACATTGTAGTTGGCGATGAAGGCATCGAAATTCACCAGCGAGCAGCCATAGAGCACGACCGCCAGCGCGATCAGATTGACGCTGACCAGCCACTCGTTGGAGCGGTCGAGCACGATGCGCGCGACGATCAGGATCAGCCCGAGCGCCACCAGCCCCATCCAGATGAAGGCCGCGATGCGCCAATAGGTCAGCATGTAGATGCCGACATAGAGATCGAGGCGAAGGATGGAGGAGGCGACCAGCAGCACGTTCTGCCCCACCCAGAGATAGACCAGCGGCCGGATCACCTTCGATTTCTCGGCCGGCCCGCCCGGGCGCATCGCCACCAGCACGAAGGCAGCGGCGAGCAGGGCGGTTACGATCAGCGGATAGGCGCCGCGATGGGCGTACCATGCATAGGTCACATTATCGGGCAGCGCCACGTGGCCCCAGAGATAGATGCCGTCGAGCACGGACTGCGCCGCGAACAGCAGATTGAACAGGATGAGCGAGCGCAGGATGCTGGAGGGACCCAGAAACTCCGGCGAGATGAAGGGCGCAAGCGGCTCCGGCTCCACGACATCGGTTTGGGCGGTTGCGGCAATCTTCCTGCGCCGCCAGCGCACGTGGATGAACGGCCAGACCAGCGCCAGCATCACGATCCAGAACAGCACGCGCGGGACGCTGACATATTCGAGGATGATCTTTGGATTGAGCAGCGAGACCCATTGCTCGATCACGGGATTGGCGGCAGCGAACAGCGCGACGAACACTGTGCTCAGCACCACCGGCATCAGCCACAACGCAATGCCGCGGGTGAACGCCGACATGTTGAAGACCTGAAGCGCGTCGGGGAAAACTCTGAAGGGGCCGAACAGGACGAAGTTTCGCAGCGCGCGGGCTCGGTCGGCAAGGCCAGTCGTTTCAGGATTGGTTGCCAGCAGCAGGGCGATGACCAGCGCTGCAATGAGGATCAGGAACGAAAGCGTGTTGAGCTCTTCGATAACAGGCACGAGACCGAGGACGATGACGGCGGCACCGATCGCCGCGCGGCGGATGTCCAGGGATGCGTGGTTGGCGAGGAGCGAGGCGCAGACGATTGCTACCGCAAAGACGATCAGCGATAGCCCGGCCCGATGGCCATAGAAGAGCCAGTCGGCGAGTGCTGCGAGCACCAGCGCCATTGCGAGCTTGACCGAAATTGTCGAAGGCCTGATCGGTTGAATGTCCGTCGTAGACGTCGAAGCCAGGCTCGTCATGCGCAAATGACCTTTCGTGAACAGCGATGTCGTGCAGTCTGCACGGCGCTTGCGCAGAAGCCGGGGCCTTCGTCTGCACGGCTTCAGGAGTCTTTTGCAGTTTTCGTGCAGGTGCGCTTTTGCCCCTCGCGCAGCTTCAGTCGCCCTGATAGGTGCGATGCGTTCATCACCTTGGGCGCGACGCATCATGCAATTCCTCAATCGCCTTGGTCTCATCCTGCTCTGGCTTGCCGCGCCACTTGCCGCATTCGCGGCCGCGAACAAGAACGATCCCTATCTGCTCGTGCTGCGCGGCGCCGGAAACATCGCGCTTGTCGTCACAAGCATCCTGATCGTCATCGTCCTGCTGCGAAGAGGACGATGGCGCAGCATCGCAGGCAAGCTGCTCGTCATGCTCTGGTGCCTGCCGCCGGTGCTGATGTCTGCCGCACATCTGAAGTTCGAGCTGCGCAAGCGCGACGTCCTCGGTGCGAGCGCGACGGAGGCGCGGCAGCTCGGGCCTCACTTCATGGTCGGCTATTCCTCCTTTCCCGAGGTCACGCGCCTTGCCGAGCAGGGCCTGATCGGCGGCGTCTATGTCACCAGGCACAACATCCGTGGCCGGACCATCGAGGCGCTGCGGGCCGAGATCGCGGCGCTCCAGGACAAGCGGCGCGCAGCCGGCCTGCCGCCGCTGGTCGTCGCCGCCGACCAGGAGGGCGGCATCGTCGGGCATCTCGCGCCGCCGCTGACAAAGGTGCCGGCGCTGGCAACGCTCACCGGGCTTGCGCCCGACGAGCAGCAGGCCAAGGCGGAAGAGTTCGGGCGTATTCACGGCCGCGAGCTCGCGGGCCTCGGCGTCAACCTCAACCTCGCGCCGGTGCTCGACCTCAAGCCGCCGCAGCGGCGCAACCGCCTCGATTTCCACACCCTGATCGGCCAGCGCGCGATTGCGACCGATCCCGTCGTCGTCAGCACGATCGCAAGCGCCTATGTGCGGGGGCTGGAAGAGTCGGGCGTCGGCGCCACGCTCAAGCATTTTCCCGGCATCGGCCGCGTGCGCACCGACACGCATCATTTCAGTGCCAGTCTCAACACGCCGGTGAAGGAGCTGGAGACAACCGATTGGCTCCCGTTCCGCAAAGTGCTGTCGCACTCGCGCAGCGCCCTCATGGTCGGCCACGTCACGCTCACCGCCGTCGATCCCGACCGTGCCGCTTCGCATTCGAAGCAGGTCGTGCAAGGAATCGTTCGCGACAAATGGGGCTACCAGGGCATGGTGATGACCGACGATCTCGTGATGGGCGCGATCTACCAGAACGACGTTTGCAAGGCCGTGGTCGAGGCGATCAATGCCGGCGTCGATCTGCTGCTGGTCGCCTATGACGGCGCGCAATTCTACCGCGTCTTTGCCTGCGCTCTGGAGGGATCGCGGCAGGGCAAGCTCGATGCGGCGATGCTGCATGCGAGCGCAGCGCGGCTGGAGCGCGGCTTTCCGACCACGCAGGCGCGAGCCTCATCAGGCGCAATCAGCGTCGCGCGTCAGAACTAGCCCTTGGCGAATTGGCGATAGTCCGGCTCGCGGTGAAACCAGAATTCGTAGCCGGTGACGGCCTTCTGCATGGCGACGTCGTGGATCGGCTGGTTGAGCGGAATGACGGGGACGTCGCGCATGCAGAGCGCGATGAAATCCTTCACGCATCTGTCGTACTCCGCGGCATCCGTGGTGAAGCGCGCCTTGTCGATCAGGGCGTCCATCTCCTTGTTCTTGTACGAGGAGATGTTGAAGATCGAGTTGTTGCCGTGGAAATTCCAGTAGAAGTAATATTCGGGATAATCGAGCCAGCCGCTGAAGCGATTGAGCGCGAGCGGCAGCTCCTTCTTGTTCAGCGTCGTGCGCCAGTTCGCGCCGGGGATCTTTTCGATTCCCGCCTTGATGCCGATCTTGGCGAGGTTCTCCTGGATCAGGATCGCGGTCGGCTCGCCGACGGTGGCCGTGCCCGTGTCCAGAGACAACGTCGTCTCAAAGCCGGATTCGAATCCTGCTTCCTTCAGCAGCGCTTTGGCCTTGTCGAGATCGGTGACATAGGGAAACGGCTGCGGCCAGACCGGTTTTGAGACATCGGCCGCTCCGCCATACATGGGAACGGCGCGCCCGAAGAAGGCGCTGGTCTGGATCTGCTCATACGGCATCGCCCAGGCGATGGCCTGACGCAGCTTGGCATTGTCGAACGGCGGCTTCGCGGTGTTCAGCGCCACGTACCAGAGCGCATTCGGGATCGGCACGCCCGAGACCTTGACCTTGCCTTCCCTGATGATCTGCTCGAAATCGCGCGGCGCAAAGCCGCTGGAAATATCCGCATCGCCCCGCTCCAGCATGGCGCGGCGGGTGCCGGCGGAGGGGACGTCGCGCGCGATCACGCGCTTGACCTTCGGCAGCGGTCCGCTCTTCCAGTCGTCGAAGCGCGCCAGCACGGTCTCGCTGCCGGGCTTCCAGCTTTCGATCTTGTAGGCACCGCCGCCGGCCTCGTTGGTCTTCAGCCAAGCCAACGCCCACGGGTCTTCCGCAGTCGCGTTCTTCTTGGCAAGTTCGGAATTGATGATGAAGGGCACGACGACGGCGACGTTGAACAGCAGCATCTTGTCCTTGCGGACATAATCGATGCGGAAGGTGTAATCGTCGACCACCACGAACTGCTCGGGCTTTTCGAGGGAGCCCGCCGACATCTGGAAGGTCGGAAAGCCGCCGACCTTCACGGCGCGGTCGAACGACCATTTGACGTCTTTCGCGGTGACCGGCGTGCCATCGTGGAATTTGGCGTCCTTGCGAAGCTTGAAGGTGCAGGACATGCCGTCGGCCGCGACCTCCCAGCTCTCGGCGAGTTCAGGCGCGAGTTTTTCGCGGTCGTACGAGATCGTCCCATCGGGCAGCGTCTTGGAGGCGTAGGTCAGCAGGCGGTCGTAGCAATTCCAGGACAGGCCATTGACCGTCTGGTTGGAGCCGACGCCCTGCATGTCCAACGAATTCGGCCCGAGCTCCTGCACCACCAGCAGCGTTTCGGCTCGGCCCTGCGCCCAGGCGAGAGACGGAGCGACTGCTGCCGTTCCGGCAGCGCCGAGGCCGCCGAGCACCATTTCGCGCCGGGTCATATGGTGGGGTGCATCGCTCATCGTGGCCTCCGTCAGAGAATTGTCTGACATCGAGAGGCAAGGCGTATGCCATCGGCGCGCTTCAAGGTGTCACATGCCTTGTGCCCGAACGCACTACGGCGTCACCGCGCCGCGTGCGACCGGGCGCGGGGCGGTCAGCTCCTTCCAGGTCGAATTTGCCACGTGCACCGGCGAGAAGGCGGGACGTTCGACGTAACGGCCGTCGCCGGCTTCGGCGCGTAGTTCGCCAGCCTTCCAGACGACGCGGCCGCGTGACAGCGTCGCCGCCGGCCCGCCCGTACAGGCAAAGCCCTCGAACACGTTGTAGTCGATCCGGCTCATCTGCCGCCTGGCACTGATGGTCTTCGTCGCCTTCGGATCCCACACCACGATGTCGGCGTCAGAGCCGACGGCGACGGCGCCCTTGCGCGGATAGATGTTGAGGATGCGGGCGATGTTCGCCGAGGTCACCGCGACGAATTCTTCCTTGGTCAGCCGTCCCGTGGCGACGCCAGCGGTCCAGAGCAACGCAAGGCGATCTTCGAGGCCGCCGGTACCGTTCGGGATTTTTCTGAAATCGCCGCGCCCGAACCGCTTCTGCTCCGTGGTGAAGGCGCAATGGTCGGTCGCGACCACCTGGAGCGAGCCGGCCTGCAGGCCGGCCCACAAGCTGTCCTGATGCTGTTTGTCGCGGAACGGCGGCGACATCACGCGTTGCGCGGAATGATCCCAGTCCTTGTTCTGGTATTCACCGGCATCGAGCAGCAGATGCTGGATCAGCGGCTCGCCGTAGACGCGCTTGCCGGCGGCGCGTGCCCGCGCGATCGCCTCATGCGCCTCGCGGCAGCTGGTGTGCACGATATAGACCGGCGTGCCCGTCATGTCGGCGATCATGATGGCGCGGTTGGTGGCTTCGCCCTCGACCTCCGGCGGCCGTGAATAGGCGTGGCCCTCCGGGCCGGTGACGCCGCGCGCGATCAGCGCCTCCTGCATCAGGGCGACGACGTCGCCGTTCTCCGCGTGCACCACCGGCATGGCGCCGAGATGGGCGCAGCGTGCGAACGAGTTGTAGAGCTCGTCATCGTTCACCATCAGCGCGCCCTTGTAGGCCATGAAATGCTTGAAGGTGTTGATGCCGTAGGTTTTGACCACGGTCTCCATCTCGTCATAGATCTGCTTCGACCACGATGTCACCGCCATGTGGAAGCCGTAGTCGCTGGCCGCCTTCTCGGATTTGTGCCGCCACTCCTGATAGGCCGCGAGCATCGACTGGCCGGGATCGGGCAGGCAGAAATCCACCACCATCGTCGTGCCGCCGGTCAGCGCTGCCTTGGTTCCCGATTCGAAATCGTCGGCGGTCACCGTGCCCATGAACGGCATTTCGAGATGGGTGTGCGGATCGATGCCGCCCGGGATGACGTAGGCGCCGCCGGCATCGACGATCTCGGTGCCTGCCGGCGCCTCGATCGACGGGCCCACCGCGACGATGGTCTCGCCGTCGATCAGCACGTCCGCGCGGCGCGAATGATCGTGATTGACGACGGTGCCGCCGCGGATGAGGAGGGGCATGAGGAACTCCGGGGAGAGGTGAGGGACGGCCCGAAGGCTAAGCGCACCACCTGCGATGCGACAGGCGAAATTTTAGTCAGGCGCCGCCGATCTTTTTTACTCCGCGCGCGCGATCAGCCCGTCGATCATCGCGCGGACGAGGCCCGCGATCTCCTTGTGCAGCGCCGGCAGCGGAACGGCGACCAGTCTCTGCTCCAGCCCCAGCGCCACCATCCCGTGCACCGCCGAGAACAGGCTGCGTGCGGTGATGCCGAGCTCCTCCTGACTGCGCTTGGGTAACAGCAGCGCCAGCGGCCGGTAGATGTGGCGGAACAACTGCAACTGGTCGTCGATCGACCAGTCGGGGAGGATCTTGTCGGCGGCCATGCGGTGCTCGAACAACGCGCGCCAGAGCTCGAGGTTTTCGGCGGCGAAGTCACAATAGGCAATGGCGATGCGGACCAGCGTCTCCTGTGGGGACGGATCGCCCGCACTTTCCGCAGCGCTGAGCGCCTCATCGAGACGACGCAGCGTGCGTGAGCCAACCCGCAGGACGAGTTCGTCCACATCAGCAACGAGATTGTAGACCGCGCCATTGGCGCAGCCGATCTCGCGGGCCAAATCGCGAGTTTTCAGACCCGCGAGCCCCCGCTCAGCGATCATCCGCTCGGCCGCCTGGATCAGGTCGGTCCGAAGTTTCGCTCGACGTTCCAATGCCTTAGTCATCTCGCACCGAATTTTTGAGCGTCGCTCAAAAATATATTGAACGATGTTCAAGGTTTCTGCTACAAAGCATCTGTGAGCAACGCTCATAAAACAGGGAGCAGACAATGTTCAAGACCGTCGTGACACTTTTCCGCGGCAGCGTGGCGGCCGCGGGCGAGGAGCTGGAGGACCGCACGGCCCTTCTGATCCTCGACCAGCAGATGCGCGATGCCGCCGCCGCCCTCGAACGCAGCAAGCGGACGCTGGCGCTGGCGATTGCGCAGGACCAGCAGGAGGGCCGCAAGCTCGAGGCGACCGTCGCCCGCATCGCCGATCTCGAGACCCGCGCGGTTGCCGCGCTCGACGGCGGCCGCGAGGATCTCGCCAAGGAGGCCGCTGAAGCCATTGCGGGCCTCGAAGCCGATCGTGATGCGGCGATGACCGCACGCGCGCTGTTCGCGACCGAGATCGCGCGGCTGAAGCGGCACCTGACCAACGCGCAGGCCCGCATCACCGAGCTCGATCGCGGCCGGCGCCTTGCCCGCGCCTCGGAAGCGGTGCGCTCGCTCCGCCGCAGCGGCATCGAGGCGGCGCGTCCCTACGAATCCACGCTGCCGGAAGCCGAGAGTACCTTGAGGCGTCTGCGCGAGCGGCAGATGGAAGCCCAGGCCGCCGACGACGCGCTGGTCGAGCTCAATGCGGCCACGGGTCCGCTCGCTACCGCGGAGAGACTCGCCGAGCAGGGTTTTGGCCCCCGGCTCAAGACGACCGCCGACGACGTGCTGGCGCGGTTGAAGTCCAAGCGCACGCCGACGGCCTGAACTCAGATTTCATCATCATTTAAACCAACAGGAGACCATCATGAACCAGAACGGCCAGCCCCATAGCAGCGCCTGGGTCACCTTCACCTACGCGTCTTTCGCAGCCTCCGCCTTCCTCGTCGCCATCGGCGTCTTCTTCCTGCCGATCGACCTCTGGATGAAGGGCTACCTCACCATGGGCATCGTGATGCTGATCCAGACCTGCATCACGCTGACCAAGACCGTGCGCGACAATCACGAGAGCAGCCGGCTGGTGAACCGCATCGAGGATGCCAAGGCAGAGCGTCTGCTGATGGAGGTTTCCAAGGCGGCTTGAGGCGAGAGTGCGCCGCGGCCTGCAGTCTGACGCGGTGGGTGCCGGAGCATCCACCGCGTGCCTGATCCGCATATCGGGCCTGCGAAATGCAACCGAGCCATGACGGATCGCGCGGGCGCGCACCCTTGCGTGGCGGCGCCGGCCGACGCACTCTGTCCGGGCGGCGCGAAGAACGCCGCCAATAAAGACTGTGCGAGGAAACTCCGAGGAAACCTGCATGGCGGCGACGCGGATCGACTGCGACATCCATCCGGCGGTTGGTGGCACACGCACGACGCTGCTTCCCTATCTCAGCGACCATTGGAAAGAGCAGGTGGTGAGCCGCGCCATCGACGGGCTCGATCTCACCTCCTATCCGCCGAGCATGCCGCTTTCGGGCCGCGCCGACTGGCGGCCGGCCAATGGTTCCAAGCCCGGCTCCGATCTCGCCATGGTGCAGAAGGGCGCGTTCGATCAGCTCGGTGCGAGCCACGCCATCCTCAACGTGCTCTATGGCGCGCAGGCCGTGTTCGACGCCTACATGGCGGCCGACTTCTGCAAGGCCATCAATGACTGGATCGCAGCCGAATGGCTGTCGCGCGATCCACGCCTGCGTGCGTCCATCGTGGTGCCGATGCAGGCGCTGGATCTTGCCATCGAGGAGATCGAACGCCGCGCCGGCGACAATCGCTTCGTGTCCATCCTGGTGCTGGCGCAGGGCGAGACGCTGCTGGGACGGCGGCATTTCTGGCCGGTCTACCAGCTCGCGGAGAAGTACAAGCTGCCGCTCGCGATCCACGCCGGCACGCAATATCGGCAGGCGCCGAGCTCGGCCGGCTGGCCCTCGCATCGTTATGAATATTACTTCGTCGAGGCGCAGGCGTTTCAGGCGCAGATTTTGAGCCTGATCTATGAGGGCGTGTTCGGCAAATATCCTGACCTGAAGGTCGTGCTGATGGAATCCGGCGTCAGCTGGCTGCCGGCCTTCATGTGGCGCGCCAACAAGACCTGGCGCGGCGTGCGCGTCGAAGTGCCCTGGGTCGAGCGCGAGCCGGCCGCGATCATCCGCGAGAATTTCCGCGTCACCATGCAGCCGTTCGATGCACCTGGCGACGCGAGCAGCGTCGAGGAGATCATCGACCAGATCGGCTCCGAAAAGATGTTCCTGTTCGCGTCCGACTATCCGCACTGGCAGTTCGACGGCGACGATCCGATCCCGCCGAACCTGCCGCAGAGCTTGATCGCGAAGATGTGCGGCGACAATCCGCTGGAGACGTTTCCGCGGCTGTCGCTCGCCAACTAATTCCGGAGGTTTCGCATGAGTGAGGTCATCGACCGTCCGCTGCGTGACGACGAGAAGCCCGCGGCATCGCGGCTACGCATCGTCGATTGCGACGTGCATCCGAGCCTGCATTCGCTCGATGACCTCAACGAGTTCCTGCCGAAACGCTGGCAGCAGCATTTGAAGGAATATGGCAGCCATCTGCGCACGCCCTATCTCTTCACCACGCCCTATCCACGCTCCTCGCCGCTGATCGCGCGGCGCGACGCCTGGCCGCCGACAGGCGGGCCGCCGGGCTCCGATCTCGCCTTCATGCAGAAGCAGCATCTCGATCCGCTCGACGTCGAGTTCGGCATTTTGCAGGTGCTCGATCTCTTCATCTTCTCGCAGCAGAACCTCGAGTTCGGCGCCGCGATCCAGCGCGCCATCAACGACTGGCAGCTGGCGTTCTGGTCGCATCGCGATCCGCGCCTCAAGGCCTCGATCCTGGTCGGGCAGGACGGCGTGGATCTTGCCATCGCCGAGATCGAGCGCTGCGCCAAGATCGGCGAATACATCCAGATCAACGTCTCGCCGCGCGCCAACGAGCCGCTCGGCCGGCGCCGCTACTGGCCGATTTACGAGCGCGCCGAGGCGCTGGACCTGCCGCTCGGCATCCATGTCGGCGGTTATGGTGGTCACGCGCCGACCGGCGGCGGCTGGCCGTCCTATTATGTCGAGGAGCACCAGTCCAACGCGCACACCATCGCGGCGCAGCTTGCGAGCATCGTGATCGAAGGCGTGCCGGAGCGGTTTCCAAACCTGAAGATCGTCTTCATCGAGGGCGGTTTCGGCTGGATCCCGTCCGCGGTGTGGCGCATGGACCAGCATTTCGAGCGCTTCCGCAGCGAGGTGCCGCATCTCAAGCGCAAGCCGTCGGAATATGTCCGCGAGCACTTCTGGTTCACGACGCAGCCGATCGACGAGCCTGATGAGGCGCGGCACCTGCGCGCGTTGATCGAATGGGTCGGCATCGACCGTTTGCTGTTCTCGTCGGACTATCCGCACTGGGACTTTGACGATCCGCGCTTCGCCTTCAAGACGCCGCTGACGGAGGCCGAGCGGAAGAAGATCTTCAGCACCAATGCTCGTGCGGTCTACACGTTCTGAGACCGGCATGGCCCGTCACATCGTCGCCACCACCTCGGAGATCCCGCCCGGCGGCAACAAGGTCGTCGATGTCGCCGGCCGCGACATCGTGGTGTTCCATGTCAATGGCGAGTTCTTCGCGCTATTGAACCGCTGTCCGCACGAGGGTGCGCCGCTGGAGAAGGCGGCTTGCGTGGCGCGGCTGACCTCACCCGAGCCCGGCGTCTACGAGCGCTCGCGCGTCGGCGAGATGCTGCGCTGTCCCTGGCACGGCTGGGAATTCGACATGCGCAGCGGCCAGTCCTGGTTCGATCCCAAACGCGTCAGGATCCGGTCCTATCCGGTTGCGGTGGAGCGCGGCGAGGAATTGCAGAAGGGCCCTTATGTTGCCGAGACGTTTCCGGTGCATGTCGAAGACAGCTACGTGATTGTCGAGGTGTGAGGTCACCCACCGTCATTCCGGGGCATTCGCGCAGCGAATGAACCCGGAATCTCGAGATTCCCCGGTGCGCAATTGCGCACCTGAGGTCTGGTCCTTCGGACCATCCCGGAATGACGCGTTGATAGGGCCGCGATCCTCATCACGCATTGAGATTCCAACGCAGGTGCGATATGGCTCTCGCGCTTTCAGAGGCGGAGATCAGCTTTGTCGAAACAATCCCTGCGTGAGGAGGCCGAGCGCCTGATCCGCGAATCGATGGAAAAAAAGACCATCGTCGTCAAACAGGGCACGACCCGCATCGAGGCGGTCTGCGGCAAGTGCGGCGCGCCAAACCGGGTTCAGGCGGAAAAAGGCCAGAACCGCGTCAAGTTCGCCTGCAAGAACTGCGGGCACCAGCAAGAGACGCTGTAGGTTTCAACCTCTCCCCGCCCTTTGCGGGGAGAGGTCGGATCGCCCCGGCGATGCGAAGCATCGTCCGGCGCGATCCGGGTGAGGGGCAGGGCACTACGCAACCACGATCCAAGTCTATCCGACTCATGCCTTTCGCGGGCGCTCTTACAATTCTGACCGGAGTTTGCAGAGGCAGCCCCTCACCCCACCCTCTCCCCGTAAGAACGGGGCGAGGGAGTGAGAGAGCGGTGCAAGCCTACTCCCCCTCCACAAACCTCTTAAACGCATCCGCATAGTCCGGGTGCCAGCGCGACAGCGGCGGGCGGTTCTCGACGATGTCGCCGGCGGCCCACAACATGCGCTTTTCGTCGAGCGCACGCGGCACGTCGTTGTCCGGACACAGGATGTAGAAGTCGCCGGCCTCCAGTCGCGTCAGCATGAAGTCGACGGTCTGCTCCGGCGTCCACGCGCCGGCCGGTTTCTCGGTGCGGCCCTTTGCGGTCAGGCCGGTGAAGACGAAGCCGGGAATCAGCAGATGCGCGGTGATGTGGCAATCGCCGGTATTGCGCAGCTCGTGCTGGAGCGCTTCCGTAAAGGCCTTCACACCGGCCTTGGAGACATTGTAGGCGGGATCGCCCGGCGGTGTGGTGATGCCCTGCTTGGAGCCGGTGTTGATGATGAGGCCGGCCTTGCCGCGTGCGATCATGTTCGGCGCGAAGATGCGCGAACCGTTGATGATGCCCCACATGTTGACGCCGACGATGCGCTGCCAATTGTCGGGCTCTGCGAACAGCGTGCTGCCGGGCTGGATCCCGGCATTGTTCATGAGGACGTCGGTGCCGCCGTAATGCGCGCCCACGGCGCGTTCCAGTTCCATCACGCTTTCGGCACGGCTGACATCGACAGCGCAGGTCATCACATGTGTGGCAGACGTGACAGATGACAGTTTTGTTGCGGCCTCCGCCAGCCGCGCCTCGTCGACGTCAGCGATGCACACCTTCATGCCGGCACGCGCGAAGGCCGTGGCGGCGGCAAATCCGATGCCGGACGCGCCACCGGTAATCACGGCAACATTGTCCTTGATGATGGCAGGATGTGGCATGGCTCGTCTCCGCAGGAAGGGGCTTGGTCGAGCTATAACATGGCGCTCGCGCGACCCTGCACAAGTCGGCATGGGAGGTCTTCGCCCCACGCCGCCTTTACGCCTCTCCGGCACCGCTGTATTCTTCCCGACTTAACGGTCCCACCGAGATCGAACCCAATCAACGAGTTGACAGGGAGTGCAGCCATGGCTGTGTCGCAGGCTATTCCGATCACGCGCCACCCGTTCGCCAACGGGTCCTACAAGCAGATGTTGATCGACGGCAAGTGGGTCGACGCGGCCTCCGGCAAGCGCTTCGAGACCCGCAATCCCGCTACCGGCGAACTGCTCGCAACGGTCGCCGAGGGCGACAAGGAAGACATCGATCGTGCGGTCGCCGCCGCCCGCCGCGCCTTCGAGGGACCCTGGAGCAAGGTCAAGCCGTTCGAGCGGCAGAATCTGCTGCTCAGGCTCGCCGACCTCGTCGAGAAGAACTTTGACGAATTGTCGCAGCTCGACACGCTCGACATGGGAGCGCCGCTCAGCCGCACTCGCGCCTATCGTCTGCGCGCCATCGGCATGCTGCGCTACTACGCCGGCCAGACCACGGCGATCCACGGCGAGACCATCGAGAACTCGCTGCCCGGCGAGATCTTCTCCTACACGCTGAAGGAGCCGATCGGCGTCGTCGGCGCCATCATTCCCTGGAACGGCCCGCTCAGCGCGACGATCTGGAAGATCGGGCCGGCGATCGCGACTGGCTGCACCGTGGTGCTCAAGCCCGCGGAGGAAGCGCCGCTGACCTCGCTGCGCATCGCTGAGCTCGCGATGGAGGCGGGCATTCCGCCCGGCGTCGTCAACGTCGTGCCCGGCTATGGCGAGACCGCGGGCGCTGCGCTTGCCTCGCACCACGACGTCGACAAGGTCGCCTTCACCGGCTCGCATGTCACGGGCCAGTCGATCATCCGGGCCTCGGCCGGCAACCTCAAGCGCGTCTCGCTCGAGCTCGGCGGCAAGTCGCCGGACATCGTGTTCGCGGATGCCGATCTCGACGCCGCCGTGCCCGGTGCCGCGATGGCGGTGTTCGCCAATTCGGGCCAGATCTGCAGCGCCGGCACGCGCCTGTTCGTCGAGCAGGCGATCTACGAGGAGTTCGTCGGCCGCGTCGCCGAGTTCGGAAAGAAGCTGCAGGTCGGCAACGGTCTCGATCCCAACGTGCAGATCGGCCCGCTGGTGTCCGAGCAGCAGCTCGAGCGCGTCACCGGCTATCTCGATATCGGCCAGAAGGAAGGGGCGCGCGCGCTTGCCGGCGGCGGCCGCGTCACTGAAGGCGCGCTATCGAAGGGCTTCTTCGTCTCGCCGACGGTGTTCGCAGGCGTCCAGGACAACATGCGGATCGCGCAGGAGGAGATTTTTGGTCCCGTCATCTCCGCGATCGCGTTCAAGGACATGGACGAGCTGGTGAAGCGCGCCAACAACACCACGTTCGGCCTCGGTTCCGGCCTGTGGACGCGCGATGTCAGCAAGGCGCATGCGGTTGCGAAATCCTTGCGCGCCGGCTCGGTGTGGGTGAACTGCTACCAGGCGATGGACCCGGCCGTGCCGTTCGGCGGCTACAAGATGAGCGGCTACGGCCGCGAGTCCGGCAAGCAGCACGTCGAGGAATATCTCAACGTAAAGGCCGTCTGGATCAAGACGGCGTAACATCTATTTCCTCCTGCGTTCCGCGGGAGGGAATATCGACTTTTTACAGGGGCGGCGCCTTTTCGAGGGGCCGCCCCTCGCTATATGATCCGCATCCTTCCATAGCCATCTGGTGCCAGCATGAAATTCGAGGCGTTGTTTAGACCGTTGCAGGTCGGTCCGTACAAGCTCGCGCATCGCGTCGCGATGGCGCCGTTGACGCGCATGCGCGCCGAGCGGGAGAGCTTTTCGCCGCGCCCGCTCAACGCCGAATATTACGGCCAGCGCGCGACAAAGGGCGGCCTGATCATCGCCGAAGCCTCGCCGGTGCTCTCGCACGGCCGCGGCAACCCGGCGACACCCGGTATCTATTCGGAGGGGCAGATTGCGGGATGGCGCAAGGTGACGGATGCCGTGCACGCCAAGGGTGGCATCATCTTCCTTCAGCTCTGGCATGTCGGCCGCGTCTCGCATTCCTCCTTCCACGGCGGTGAGTTGCCGGTCTCGGCCTCGGCGATCGCGATCAAGGCCGAGGGCATGAAGGCGATGACCGCCGACGGCAAGATCGCCGATTACGAGACGCCGCGCGCGCTGGAGACGGAGGAGGTCAAGGACATCGTCGAGGCCTTCCGGCAGGGCGCCAAGAACGCGCTGGCCGCCGGCTTCGACGGCGTCGAAATCCATGGCGCCAATGGCTATCTGCTCGAGCAGTTCCTGCAATCGCGCAGCAACCAGCGCACCGACCAATATGGCGGCTCGATCGAGAACCGCGCGCGGCTGCTGCTGGAGGTCACGCAGGCCGCGATCGATGTCTGGGGTGCCAACCGCGTCGCCGTGCGGCTGTCGCCGCACGGCATTGCCAACGATTCCGGCGAACCTGATCCGATGCCGCTCTACACGCACGTCGTGAAGGCGCTCGACAAGCTCGGTCTTGCCTATCTGCATTTCATCGAGCCGCGCTCCAGCGGCGCGGGCCGTGCCGATGTGCACTGGGAGAACGTGCCCTCCGCCATGGTGCTGTTCCGCCCGCGCTACAGTGGCGTGCTGATGACCGCCGGCGGCTTTACCGGTGAGACTGCGAACGCGGCGATCGCCGAAGGCCATGCCGACATCATCGCTTTCGGCCGCATCTTCATCTCGAACCCGGATTTGCCGCGGCGCCTTCGGCACGACTACCCGATCACCCCGTACAACCGTGCGACGTTCTATGGCGGCGAGGAGAAGGGGTACACGGACTATCCAGAGCACGTGAGCTGACGCAGGCGTAATCTCTTCCGTCATTCCGGGGCGATGCGCAGCGTCGAACCCGGAATCTCGAGATTCCGGGTCTGGTGCTTCGCACCATCCCGGAATGACAGCGGGGAACAGAAACATGGCCAAAGCCGCAGCCGCCGCAGGAACCGCCACCGGCCAATGCCTCTGCGGCAAGGTCACCTTCGAGATCGACGTACCGGCGCGCTGGGCGTGGCATGATCACTCCGCCGCCAGCCGCCGCGCCCACGGCGCGGCTTACGCGACCTATATCGGCAGCTGGAAGAAGCGCTTTCGCATCACCTCCGGCAGGACTGCGCTGACCCGCTACGAGGACAAGGCGACGAGGACCGCACGCAGCTTCTGCTCGCATTGCGGCACGCCGATCATCTACGAGCGTCCGCGCGGGCCGCACATGGTCAACATCCCGCGCGCGCTGTTCCGGGAACGCACCGGCCGCCAGCCGCTCTATCACATCGCGATCGAGGAGCTGCAGGAATGGGCCTATACCGGCGAGCCGCTGGTGCCGCTGAAGGGTTTTCCCGGCGTGGTCTGGCAACGCTCGAAAAAGAAAAAGCGCGGAAGCGGCGAGGACCCGTTCGAATTGGGACGGGAAGAAATGTAACTCCGTTCTCCGTGCCCCGGACGCTGCGCAGCGCCTCTTCGGCGGTGCGCTGCCGAGCCGGGGCCCATGCGGCAATGGACTCCGCGCGAATCTGAGTCCCGGCTCTGCGTCGCAACGTTGCACGTTGCGCCGCGTCCGGGGCACGAGACCGTCACACGCAACGCAGCCATGACCGCGCTTCCTTGCGCGCCTCCCAGGACTTCGGCCATCATGCCTCCGTCCTTGCGGCAACGTCCGCTCCTGGAGGAAACATGAAGAACAAGATCACCGGCCGCTCCGCCTTTCTCGCGCTGCTCAAGGACGAGGGCATCACGCATCTGTTCGGCAACCCCGGCACCACCGAATTGCCGATCATGCATGCGCTGAAGGATCATCCTGATCTCACCTATGTGATGGCGATGCAGGAGAGCCTGGTGGTCGCGATCGCCGACGGCTATAGCCGTGCCTCCGGGAAGCTTGTCGCCTGCAACGTCCATGTCGCGCCCGGCCTCGGCAACGCCATGGGCTCGCTCTACAACGCTCAGTTCACGGGCACGCCGATGATCCTGACCGCAGGCCAGCAGGAGCAGGGCCACGGCCTGATGGAGCCGGTGCTCTACGGCCCGCTGGTGCGGATGGCCGAGCCGCTGGTGAAATGGGCGGTCGAGGTGACGCGGCTGGAGGATCTGCCGCGCATCGTGCGCCGCGCTGCCAAGGTCGCGATGACGCCGCCGACCGGGCCGGTGTTCATCTCGCTGCCCGGCGACATCCTCAACAGCGAGGCCGGCATCGATCTTGGCAGTTCCACCCGCATCGACGCGCGCACAAGACCGTCGGATGAAGCGTTGAAGGCGTTTGCTGCACGGCTGCTCAAGGCCGAGCGCCCCGTGGTCGTCACCATGGACGAGGTGGTCAAGAGCGACGCGCTCAGGGAGGCCGCCGAACTCGCCGAACTGCTCGGCGCTGCCGCTTACCAGTCCTCGACGCCCTATGGCGCGCACTTCCTCTCGGAGAGCCCGAGCTTCGTCGGCACGCTCGCGCGTCTACAAAAGACCGCGCGCGACACGCTCGCGCCTTACGATCTCCTGATCGCACTCGGCGGTGATCCCTTGCGGATGTCTGTTTATAGCGAGGTCGACGCGCTGCCTGATGGACTCGGCGTCGTGCAGGTTGGTCTCGTCGATTGGGAGATCGCCAAGAACTACGGCGCCGAGATCGCGCTGAAGGCGGATCTGAAGGAGACGCTGCGCGCGTTGATCCCGGTGCTGAAGGAGATGGGCGGTGCCACACTTGCGAGCCGCGCGAAACAGCGCCTCGCCGAACTCGCGCCGAAGAACTGGAGCGCGCGGCGCGCTGCGCTGGTCGAGCAGATCGGCAAGAGCGCGGGCCGCAACCCCATCGATGCGGATTTCCTGGTGCTGCAAATGGTCGAGGCCATGCCGGATAATGCCATTCTCGTCGACGAAGGTCTCACCTCCAGCCGCCAGGTGACGGCGCTGCGTCCACACCGCGACCGCTACGGCTATCATGGCCTTGCCTCAGGCGGCATCGGCTGGGGCCTGCCGGCCTCGGTCGGCGTCAGCATCGCCAATCCGGATCGCCCCGTGGTGTGTTTCTCCGGCGACGGCAGCGCGATGTATTCGATCCAGTCGCTCTGGACGGCGGCGCATCACAAGCTGCCGCTCAACGTCGTCATCGCCAACAATGGCGGCTACCGCATCATCAAGCAGCGGCTGCTCGCCTTCCATGGCGACGACAATTACGTCGGCATGGATTTTGTCGATCCACCCGTGGATTTTGCCGGAATGGCGAAAGCGCTCGGCTGCGAGGCGATCAAGGTCAGCGATCCCCGAGAGCTGAAGGCGACGCTGGCGTCGGCGTTCGGCCGGCCGGGCACGAAGCTGATCGAGGTGATGGTGGACGGGAAGGTGTAGCCCCGTCGTCCCGGCCTAGCGCGCAATTGCGCGCGGGGGGCCGGGACCCATACCGCGTGATCTCTCGATTGTGGATGCTGCTCGTCCCGAACGACCAGCCTTCGCCAAGCATCTCCCTGGGGTTGATGGGGTGGACGGCCCCCTACGGCATCAGTGTGCCAGAATGAGGTTGTTGCAAATCTCAGACAAGGGAGCCGTCCGTGAGCGAGATTATCCGAATTGGGATCGATACGTCGAAGCATATTTTTCAACTGCATGGGGTGGACGCGGCGGAGCGGCCAGTGCTGCGCAAGCGGCTGACGCGCAAGCAGATGCTGGAGTTTTTTGCCAAGCTGCCGGCGACGCAGGTGGGGATGGAGGCCTGCGGGGCGGCGCATTACTGGGCGCGGGAGCTGGGCAAGCTGGGCCACGAAGTGAAGTTGATGGCGCCACAGCACGTGAAGCCCTATGTCAAGCGCAACAAGAACGACGGGCGCGACGCTGAGGCCCTGTGCGAGGCGATGAGCCGGCCGACGATGCGGTTCGTGCTGGTGAAGAGTGCCGAGCAGCAGGCCGCGTTGATGCTGACGGGCTTGCGCGAGCAGATGATCGCCCGGCGCACCCAGCTTAGCAACATGATCCGCGGCTATGCGGCTGAGTTCGGGATCACGGCGGCCAAGGGGCTCAGCCAGGTCGAGCCGCTGTTGGCGCAGATCGCGCAAGACGAAAGCGTGCCGGAACTGGCGCGCGATCTGTTGGCGCAGCAGGGCCGCCAGTACGCGCAGTTACAGGAGGAACTGAAGACAATCGAAGCCAGGCTGAAGGCCTGGCACCGTGCCAACCCGGACAGCCGGCGCCTTGCAGAGATTCAAGGGATCGGGCCGATCGGTGCGCCTGAGCTGATCATGAAGACGCCGGATCCGCACGCGTTCAGCTCCGCAAGGCATTATGCGGCCTGGATTGGGCTGACTCCGAAAGACCATTCCACTGCCGGCAAAACCCGTCTCGGCAAGATCACCCGTGCTGGAGACGAGCGGCTGCGCAGCGTCCTGGTGGCGGGAGCGACCGCCGTGATCAAGCAGGCCATGTGCGGCCGCGGTCATCCGTCACCTTGGCTGTTGGCCCTGCTCAAGCGCAAGCCGCCCAAGCTCGCAGCCGTGGCGCTCGCCAACAAGAATGCCCGCATCGCCTGGAAGCTGATGGTGACGGGGGAGAGATACGACGGCGCTCGGATGCGGGCTGCATCCGCGGCTGCCGCCTAAGACAGATCAGCCGATCGGGTTCGCCCGACCGGCCGAGCCGGAGCTGCAAGAGGAGTAGATGGTAGGATCGATCGATCCGAGGTGCGAGACATCCCGTGGGACCCATCGGCCGAACCCAGGTCGCGTGGTTGATTGGAGCTCGCGTCGCGGAAACCATCTTGGCCAGCGGTTCAAATCAACCGCACCAACAGGCCGGACATATGGATGCAAGCGATCCGATCAGACCGCCAAGCCTCTTGTGCCACGGGGGCCGTCCACATATGGGTCCCGGCCCCCCGCGCGCAATTGCGCGCTAGGCCGGGACGACACCGAAATCCTACCCCTTCTTCCCCACCCGATACCCCGCCGCCGGATGCGGCGCACCTAGCCGCGCGCGGCCCTGGCCGAACAGCTTCTCCCGCAGCGTGCCCTTGGCATATTCGCTCTTGTACCGCCCGCGCCGCGTCAGTTCCGGCACCAGCATGTCGGCGATGTCCTCGAAATCGCCGGGCGAGATCGCGAAGGCGACGTTGAGGCCGTCGACGTCGGTCTTCTCGAACCAGTCCTCGATCTTGTCCGCAACCATCTCCGGCGTGCCGACGACGACGGGACCCGCGCCGCCGATGCCGACATGCTCGATGACGTCGCGCACGGTCCAGACCCGATCGGGGTCGGCGCGGGTGACGTTGTCCATCGCGCTGCGGCCGGCATCGTTCTGGACGTGACGCACCTGCTGGTCGAGGTCGTAGCCGGAGAAATCGACGCCGGTCCAACCGGACATCAGCGCCAGCGCCCCCTCGGGGCTGATATGGCGGCGATAGTCGGCGTATTTCTCCTTCGCCTCGGCTTCCGTCCGTCCGAGGATGATCGTCATCATCGAGAACATCAGGATCTCGGCCGGGTTGCGGCCGAGCGCGGCGGCCTCCTGGCGGATCGCGGAGACGCGTGGCGCGATCACCTTGGCCGATGGCCCCGACATGAACACACATTCGGCGTGACGTGCTGCGAATTGCCGGCCGCGCGGCGAGGTGCCGGCCTGGTACAGCACAGGCGTGCGCTGCGGCGACGGCTCGCTGAGGTGAATGGTGTTGTTGATGCGGTAGTTCGCGCCCTCATGATTGACGCGATGAACTTTGGCGGGATCGGTGAAGATGCCTCGCGCCCGGTCGCGCAGCACGGCGTCGTCTTCCCAGCTGCCTTCCCAGAGCTTGTAGACGACCTCCATATATTCGTCGGCGATGTCGTAGCGGTCGTCGTGTCCGGTCTGCTTGTCCTTGCCGGCTCCGCGCGCTGCACTGTCGAGATAGCCGGTGACGACGTTCCACCCGATCCGTCCCTCGGTGAGATGGTCCAGCGTCGACATCCGCCGCGCGAACGGGTAGGGCGGCTCGAACGACAGATTGCTGGTGACGCCGAAACCGAGATTTTGCGTCACCGCCGCCATCGCCGACAGTAGCAGCAGCGGCTCGTTCGACGGCGTCTGTGCTGCATTGCGCAAGGCTGCGTCAGGGCTGTTGCCATAGACGTCGTAGACGCCAAGCACGTCCGCCAGGAACAACCCGTCGAAGCGGCCGCGCTCCAGGGTCCTGGCAAGATCGATCCAGTAGGGCAGGCGGTTATATTCGGCGGTGCGGTCGCGGGGATGGGTCCAAAGGCCCGGTGACTGGTGTGCGACGCAATTCATCGCAAACGCGTTGAGCCTGATCTGCTTGGCCATGATGGTTCCCCGGCGCCCTATACTGAGCGCTCTTCGAATGGTAGATGTGCGCCCGAACTTGGCGAAGTTCTTGCATATAACTTGCGCTTGGCAAGGCCAAAATCAGCAGCGCTGCTGCCCTTGGCAAGCCAATCTGAAGAGAGCAAGAACGAAATCCCAAGAGAACTACAAGAACTATCGAAGTCCCCGCCACTTTCGAAGGCCTGCCCGTGTCGGGTAAGGTTCTTCGCCTCAAAGCCTCGAAAAAGTCATGACCAGAGCCGACGCCATCGCCCGCGCCCGTGAGGATTTCGAATCCGGTGCGTTCCTCGCTGAACTCGACCGCCGCGTCGCCTACAAGACCGAGAGCCAGAATCCGTTGCGCGGTACCGAGCTGCGTGCCTATCTGGAACAGGAGATGCAGCCGGCCTTCGCCGCGCTCGATTTCACCAGCCGTATCGTCGAATCCCCGAGCGGCAAGGCACCGTTCCTGTTCGCCGAGCATCACGAGAGCGCCTCGCTGCCGACCGTGCTGGTCTACGGCCATGGCGACGTCGTCGACGGCATGGAGGGCGAGTGGCGCGAGGGGCGCGATCCCTGGCGGACGACGGTTTCGGGCACGCGCCTCTATGGCCGCGGCACCGCCGACAACAAGGGCCAGCACAGCATCAACATGGCGGCGCTACGTGCGGTGCGCGACGCCCGCGGCGGCAAGCTCGGTTTCAACGCCAAGTTCATCGTCGAGATGGGCGAGGAGATCGGCTCGCCCGATCTCGGCAAGGTCTGCGATCTCAATCGCGATGTGCTGAAGGCCGATTTGTTCATGGCCTCCGACGGTCCGCGCTTGTCCGCCGACCGTCCGACGCTGTTCCTGGGCTGCCGCGGCGGCATCCGCATCCATCTCGACGTCAACCTGCGCGATGGCGGTCATCATTCCGGCAATTGGGGCGGCGTGCTCGCCAACCCCGCAACCATCCTGGTCAACGCGATCTCGACGCTGGTCGACGGCCACGGCCGCCTCCAGCTCGAGGCGCTGAAGCCGCCGCGGCTCACCAACCAGATCCGCAGCTATCTCGCCGACGTCGAGGTGGTGCCGACCGCGGACGAGCCGGCGCTGGCCGAGAACTGGGGCGAGGAGGGGTTGTCGGCGGCCGAACGGCTCTACGCCTGGAACACGCTCGAAGTGCTGGCGATGTCGTCGGGCAATATCGAGAAGCCGGCCAATGCCATTCCCGGCCACGCCAATGCCGTGCTGCAACTGCGTTTCGTGGTCGGCACGACGATCGACGGCCTGATCGAGGCCGTCCGCGCGCATCTGGTCGCAAAGGGTTTTCCGATGGTCGAGGTGCGGGCGGCCCAGAGCTTTGCCGCCTCACGCACCGACTTCGACAGTCCCTGGATCAAATGGGCAGCGGATTCGGTGCTGGCGACCACCGGCAAGGCGCCGGCGGTTTTGCCGAATTTCGGCGGCTCGCTGCCCAACGACGTGTTCTCCGAAATCCTGGGCCTGCCGACGATCTGGGTCCCGCACTCCTATCCCGGCTGCTCCCAGCATGCGCCCAATGAGCACATCCTGCTGCCTTTGACCGAAGAGGCCTTGACGGTGATGGCCGGGCTGTTCTGGGATCTCGGGGAATTGCCCAAGCCACTCGGCTGAGCCATTAACCTGGCCCGCAATCCAGCCGAAAGTCACATTCTAATCCGGCCTGATTTGTGCTTGCATCCGGCCGCATCATCCTGAAAGGGGAAGAAAAAAGTGAAACATTTCCGTAGCATTGGGCTCGCGCTCGCCGCGACCTTCGCCGTCAGCCAGGCCGGGGCCCAGGAGCTGACCGGCACGCTGAAGAACATCAAGGACACCGGCGCCATCACGCTGGGCTTCCGCGACTCCTCGATCCCGTTCTCCTATCTGGACGACAACCAGAAGCCGGTCGGGTTCGCGATGGACATCTGCTACAAGATCGTCGACGCCGTGAAGAAGGAGCTCAAGCTCGACAAGCTCGAGGTCAAGCTCAACCCGGTGACCTCCGCGACCCGCATCCCGCTGATGGCCAACGGCACCATCGACCTCGAATGCGGCTCGACCACCAACAATGCCGAGCGCCAGAAGCAGGTCGCCTTCACCAACACCCACTTCCTGACCGCCAGCCGCTACGTCTTCAAGAAGTCGAGCGGCATCAAGTCGATCGACGATCTCAAGGGCAAGACGGTGGTCTCGACCGCCGGCACCACCAACATCAAGCAGCTCACCGAAGCCAACGTCGCGAAGGGCCTCGGCGCCAACATCATCCCGGCCAAGGATCACGCTGAAGCCTTCCTGATGGTCGAGACCGACCGCGCGGTCGCCTTCGTCATGGACGACATCCTGCTCGCCAGCCTCGTCGCCGGCTCGAAGTCGCCGGATGACTACGCCATCTCCAAGGACGCGTTCTCCAAGCCCGAGCCCTACGGCATCATGCTGCGCAAGGACGACGCGCCGTTCAAGAAGGTGGTCGATGCGGCAACCGCTGCGGTCTATACCTCCGGCGAGGGCGAGAAGATCTACGCCAAGTGGTTCACGACCAAGATCCCGCCGAAGGGGCTGAACCTGAACACGCCGATCTCGGCCGAGCTGAAAAATGAGTTCGCCAAGCCGACGGACTCGCCGAACCCGGACGATTACAAGTAAGATGCTGTTCGCCTCTCCCCGCTTGCGGGGAGAGGCCCACCCTAGCCCTCTCCCCGCAAGCGGGGAGAGGGAAGAAATTCCAGCCACTCTGGAGGGGGTGGCCGGACATTTGCATAGGCGCCCAAGACTGACTTCAAGACAACCATGATGGGCGCGTTCGCGCGGGGGACACGTGAACTACCACTGGAACTGGGGAATTTTCTTCGAGCCGAACCCGATGGGGACCGGCACCTATCTCGACATGCTGCTGTCGGGGCTGGCGCTGACCATCAAGACGGCGCTGCTCGCCTGGATCATCGCGCTGATCTTCGGCTCGATCGTCGGCGTCATGCGCACCCTGCCGTCGCGGGGCGCCTACTGGTTCGGCTTCGGCTGGGTCGAGTTCTTCCGCAACATGCCGCTGCTGGTGCAGCTCTTCCTGTGGTTCTTCGTGCTGCCGGAATTGCTGCCGAAGGCCGCCGGCCTGTGGCTGAAGCAATTGCCGAACGCGCCGTTCTGGACGGCGGCGATCGGCGTCGGCTTCTTCATGTCGGCGCGCGTTGCCGTGCAGTTGCAGGCGGGCATCGGTTCGCTGCCGCGCGGGCAGAAGATGGCGGCGACCGCGCTCGGGCTCACTACCGTGCAGGGCTATCGCTACGTGCTGCTGCCGATGGCGTTCCGCATCATCCTGCCGCCGCTGACCTCCGAGTTCCTCAACACCATCAAGAACACGGCGGTGGCCATCACCATCGGCCTGATCGAGCTGACCGGACAGGCGCGCTCGATGCAGGAATTCTCGTTCCAGGTGTTCGAGGCCTTCACGGCCGCGACCATCCTTTATCTCCTCGTCAACGCCGTCGTCGTGACCGCGATGCGCTTCCTCGAGCGCTACGTCGCGATCCCCGGCTACATCACGGGGAAATAGCGCCATGCTCGGGAGTTTCGATTTCGACGTCATCCGCCGGTCGCTGCCCTACCTGTTCTACGAGGGCATGACCTTCACGCTGACGCTGACCGCGCTCGCCGCGCTCGGCGGCCTGATCTTCGGCACGGCGATCGCACTGATGCGGCTGTCCGGCTACAAGACCCTCGGGCGCATCGCCGGCCTCTATGTCGACTTCATGCGCTCGCTGCCGCTGGTGCTGGTCATCTTCTGGTTCTACTTCCTGGTGCCCTATATCGGGCAGTGGGTGACCGGCGCCTCGCGCCCGATCAGCGTCGGCGCGTTCGCGTCCTCGCTGATCACCTTCATCATGTTCGAGGCGGCGTATTTCTCCGAGATCATGCGCGCCGGCATCCAGTCGATCTCGCGCGGCCAGCCGGCCGCGGCGAGCGCGCTGGGACTTAGCTACGCCCAGACCATGCGCTACGTCGTGCTGCCGCAGGCGTTCCGCAACATGCTCCCCGTGCTGCTGACCCAGACCATCGTGCTGTTCCAGGACACCTCGCTGGTCTACGTGCTGTCGATCCCGGACTTCCTGGGTGCGGCCAGCAAGGTCGCGCAGCGCGACGGGCGCCTCGTCGAAATGTATCTGTTCGCCGCCGTCGTCTACTTCACCATTTCCTGTATCGCGTCTTTCGGCGTTCGCCGCCTGCAGTCGCGCATCGCCATCATTCGCTAGAGCGTGTCGGTCATGATCGAAATCAGCCACGTCAACAAATGGTACAGCCCCACGTTCCAGGTGCTGACCGACTGTACCACCAGCGTCACCAAGGGCGAGGTCGTCGTGGTCTGCGGCCCCTCGGGCTCGGGCAAGTCGACGCTGATCAAATGCGTCAACGCGCTGGAGCCGTTCCAGAGCGGCGACATCTCGGTCGACGGCACCAAGGTCAACGATCCCAAGACCAACCTGCCGAAGCTGCGCTCACGCGTCGGCATGGTGTTCCAGCATTTCGAGCTGTTCCCGCACCTCAAGATCATCGACAATCTCTGCCTCGCGCAGGAGAAGGTGCTGGGCCGGGGGCACGACAAATCGGTCACCAAGGGCATGCAGCTGCTGGAGCGCGTCGGCCTGAAGGAGCAGGCGCAGAAGTTTCCCGCGCAGCTCTCGGGCGGCCAGCAGCAGCGCGTTGCGATCGCACGCGCGCTCGCGATGGATCCGATCGTGATGCTGTTCGACGAGCCGACCTCGGCGCTCGATCCCGAGATGGTCAGCGAAGTGCTCGACGTCATGGTCGACCTCGCCCGTGAAGGCATGACCATGATGGTCGTCACCCACGAGATGGGCTTCGCCCGCAAGGTCGCCAACCGCGTCATCTTCATGGACCGCGGCGAGATCGTCGAGGACGCCCCGAAGGACGATTTCTTCGGCAAGCCCCGCAGCGACCGCGCGCAGAAGTTCTTGTCGAAGATTTTGTCGCATTAACCGGTCGTCATCCCGGGGCGCGCGTAGCGCGAGCCCGGGATCCATCAGGCGGCGTACGCGGGGCGAAATGGATTCCGGGCTCGTCGCTGCGCGCCGCCCCGGAATGACAGGTTGAGGGTTTCGTGGCCCCAACAAATCCCGTATACGAGCAGGAAAATCCCCCTTTCCCTCCCAGGAGACCTGCCTTGGACCCGCTCGCCTATGTCAACGGCTCATTCGTCCCGCTCTCGGACGCCAAGATCTCGGTCCTCGACCGCGGCTTCCTGTTCGCCGATGGCATCTACGAGGTCTCGGCGGTGCTGGACGGCAAGCTGGTCGACAACGCCTCGCACCTGGCGCGGCTGGAGCGGTCGGTCGGCGAGATCAAGTTGAAGCTGCCGGAGACGGTCGAGCGCATTACCGAGCTGCAGAAGGAGCTGATTGCGCGCAACAAGCTCGAGAGTGGCCTCGTCTACCTCCAGGTCACGCGCGGCGCCGACAAGGGCCGCGACTTTCCGTTCCCCAAGGGGGACGTCAAGTCGAGCCTGGTGATGTTCACCTCCGAGAAGGACATCATCAACGCCCCCGTGGCAAAGACCGGCATCAACGTGATCACGGTGCCCGACATCCGCTGGGAGCGCCGTGACATCAAGAGCGTCGCGCTGCTGGCGCAGGTGCTGGCGAAGCAGGCCGCGGCCGAAGCCGGCGCCGGCGAGGCCTGGATGCTGCAGGATGGCTATGTCACCGAAGGCGGCTCGTCCACGGCGTTCATCCTGACCAAGGACGACGTCATTGTCACCCGCCAGAACTCCAACGCCATCCTGCCGGGCTGCACCCGCAAGGCCGTGATCGCGCTTGCCGAGGAGCGTCAGCTCCGCGTCGAGGAGCGTTCCTTCACCGTCGCGGAGGCGCTTGCCGCCAAGGAGGCGTTCATTACCTCGGCCTCGTCGTTCGTGCAGCCGGTGGTCGCGCTTGACGGCAAGGCCATCGGCGACGGCAAGCCCGGCCCGATGGCGACCCGGCTGCGCGAGATCTACGTGGAGTTCGCCAAGGCCACGGCGGTTTAAGCGGCACACGCCGCTATCGTAGGGTGGGCAAAGGCGCACTTGCGCCGTGCCCACCATCTTTCCATCTCTCGATAGAAGGTGGGCACGCTTCGCTTTGCCCACCCTACAAGACCGTCGTTGTGGCTGCCTCACGCCACCGACGCCTTCACCTTCACCGGATGCACGGCGCGGAACGCGATCGCGATCCGGTTCCAGGCATTGATGGCTCCGATCAGCATGGTCAGGTTCACCGTGTCCGCGTCGGAGAATTGCGCGCGAACCTGTTCGTAGATGTCGTCCGGCGCGCGCGTCTCGGAGATCAGCGTCACCGCTTCCGTCCAGGCCAGCGCGGCGCGCTCGCGGTCGGAATAGAGCGGGGATTCGCGCCAGGCATTGAGCAGGTAGATGCGCTGCTCGGTCTCGCCGCGCTTGCGGGCATCCTCGGTGTGCATGTTGATGCAGAAGGCGCAGCCGTTGATCTGCGATGCCCGGATCTTGACCAGCTCGATCAGTGATTTCTCCAGGCCTGTCGATTGGATCTGCTCTTCCAGTGCCATCAGCGCTTTGATCGTATCGGGCGCGGCCTGGTAGTAGTTCATGCGGGGCTTCATGGTCGTTCTCCTTTTCCTTGGTGGGATCAGTGGGCTCCGCCGGCCGAGACCTGGCCGGGCTTCTTCAGAAAGAATACGGCGATGAGAGCGACGATCAGTGCCATGCCGAGCAGATAGAAGGTGTCGCTGAAGGCGAAGATATAGGCCTGCTTCTGCACGATACGGCCGATCGCAACATAGGCGCGATGCGACGCGTCCGCACGGTCGAGGATGCCGTGATTGACGAAATATTGCGTGAGCTGTTCGAGCCGCGTGCGGGTGGCCTGCTCGAACACCGAGACCGACTGCATCAGCACGTTGGAGTGATATTGCTCGCGCTTGGTCAGCACGGTCTGGAGCAGCGCGATGCCGACGGCGCCGCCGAGATTGCGCATCATGTTGAACAGGCCGGAGGCCGAGCCGGCATTCTCCGCTTCGATGCCAGCGGTCGCCACCGCCGACAACGGAGCCATCACCAGCGCCTGGCCGATGGCGCGAACCACGTTGGGCCACAACAGCTGGTCCGCGGCGTAGTCGCTGGTCATATAGATGTTCATGAAGTTCGAGGCAGCGAACAGCACGAAGCCGATGCCGATGATGATCCGCGCGTCGAAGCGCTGCATCAGGCGCGGCACCAGCGGGATCAGCACCAGCTGCGGCAACCCGGTCCAGGCCAGCACCATGCCGATCTGCTCGGCATTGTAGCCCTGGATGCGCGACAGATATTGCGGCAGGATGAACACCGAGCCGTATAGCGCGATGCCGAGCAGGAAGTTCGCGAGCATGCCGAAGCCGAAATTGCGGCGCACCAGCAGGCGCAAATTGAGCAGCGGCTTCTTCACCGTGAGCTCGATGACCAGGAAGGCGGTCAACGCCACCGCGGCGATGATCGACAGCTTGACGATGAAGGGCGAGCCGAACCAGTCGTCCTTGTTGCCTTCCTCCAGCACGGTCTGCAGCGCCGAGAGTCCGATTGCCATGGTGATGATGCCGGCCCAGTCTCCCTCGCGTAGCAGCGCCAGCTTCATGGGCTTTGCCTCGAGTGCGTACCAGAGCATGCCGACCATGACCGCGCCGGGCACGAGGTTGACGTAAAAGATGTACTGCCAGCCGAAATTTTCGGTGAGATAGCCGCCGATGGTCGGGCCGATCGCCGGTGCGAACGTTGCCGACAGCGCGAACAGCGCAAGTCCGACCGGCTGTTTTGCGCGCGGCAAGAGCGTGATGATCAGCGTGAAGGCCATCGGGATCAGCACGCCGCCGGTAAAACCTTGCACGGCGCGCAGCACGATCATCTGCGGCAGGTCCTGCGCCAGCGCGCAGGCTGCGGAGAGAAGCAGGAACAGGACCGCATTGGTGAGCAGGTAGATGCGGATCGAGAACACCTGCGCCAGCCAGCCTGACAGCGGGATCACCACGATTTCTGCGATCAGATAGGAGGTCGAGATCCAGCCGCCGTCGTCGATGCCGGCTCCGATCGCGCCCTGGATGTCGGCGAGCGAGGCGTTGACGATCTGGATGTTCAGCACCGCCATGAAGGCGCCGAGCGTCGCGCCGATCACCGCGATCCAGGTTTTGGCCGGGACCGCCGGCGTTGCGGCAGGCGAGGGGATGCTGGCGATCGATGCGGCGTTGACGGTCGGTTGGAGCGTGCTCATGGAAGCCTCGTCTCGGATACGGAGACAGGATGCATTAGACGGACGAAGTCGATAATCGAGGAAGTTCTGGAAGGATCATCCGGCAGGATTTGACAATTCCGCCGGAGCCTTCCCGGCCTCAGCCGCCCTTCGGGCGGGGCGTGTTGTCGGCAAGGCGCTTGGCCGTCTCGCGCTCGGCCAGCACGGTCGCCTTGGTGTCGACGGTCGGCACCGCGGACATGCCGGGCCGCAACAGGCCGGTGAGGCTGTGGTCATCGAGCACGATCTTCACCGGCACGCGCTGCACGATCTTCGTGAAGTTGCCTGTGGCGTTGTCAGGCGGCAGCAGCGCGAATTCGAGCCCGCTGGCCGGCGACAGGCTGTCGACATGGCCGCGCAGGGTCTGGTTACGAAAGCTGTCGACGTGCAGCTCGACCGGCTGGCCGGGGCGGACATGCGTCAGTTGCGTCTCCTTGAAGTTCAACGACATAGACCGCATCGAGCGGCACCACCGCCATCAATTGTGTGCCGGCCTGCACGAACTGGCCGACGCGCAGGCTGCGGGCGCCGACCGTGCCGTCCACCGGCGCGGTGATCTCGGTATAGGACAGGTTCAGTGCCGCCTGCTGCGCGACCGCGCGGGCGCGCTCGAGCTGCGCGGTGGCCTGGGCGCGCTGGGTGGTGAGCACGTCGACCTTGCGCTGTGCGGCGATCAGGCCCGACTTCGCATGCTGCAATTGCGCGTTGCTGGCGCGCAGCGCCGCATCGGTCTGCTGCGCGCGCTGGATCGTGCCGGAGCCCGACTTCATGAGGTCGTCGTAGCGGGCGCGCTCCTCCTGCGCGAACTTCAGATTGGCGTCCGCAGCTGCGACGTCGGCGGTGCTCTGTTCGATGATCGGCTGTTGCAGCTCGAGCTGGGCATCGATGTTGCGCACCGAGGCTTCGCCGGCGGCGACGTCGGCGCGAGCCTGGTCGAGCGCCGCCTTGAAGTCGCGGTCGTCGATCCTGGCAAGGAGCTGGCCCGCTCTGACCTTCTCGTTGTCGCCGACCAGCACTTTTGCGATGTAGCCGGAGACCTTTGGCGCGATGATCGTGGAGTCCGCCTTCACATAGGCGTCGTCGGTCGTCTCGAGGTAGCGGCCGTAGGTCCAGTAGTCGTGTCCGTAGTAGACCATGGTTGCGGTGCCTGCGAGGAGGGCGAGCACCAGGGCCGCGCGCCGGACCATGTTCCGGGCCGCGAGGACTGGCGGCGCCTTGGCGTAATCGCGAGCGATTTCAGTTGCTTGCTGGAAGGTCTCGGTGCGGGGCATCTCGGACATTGCGGTCTCCTGTCGGCTCGCTGAGACTGTCGGTCTTGCCGGCCCGGGTGATAATTGGCAAAATTCTAAAAGGATTATCCATTCGTGGTGGATAATCGGAGCCGTCGCCTTGGTTCGCATATCTACCGGGCCAGGGCCGCGACTGCCCCAGAGCGATTGCCGCCTCTGTCGCGCGATTGCTGCTGAGGCGTGCGTCCACTTGCAGGAGAAGCTGCAAGCGGGACGAGCTACGTGTGCGAACCGATGATCCGGGGTGATTTCCCGCGATTATCGATCAAGAGCGAATAATCAGGCAGCCATGGATCGATTGACCAGCCTCGAAGTGTTCAGCCGGGTGGTCGAGACCGGCGGCTTCTCCGCAGCAGCCCGCAAGCTCAACATGTCGACCACCATGGTGAGCAATCACGTGCAGGCATTGGAAGACCGGCTCGGGGTGAGGCTGCTCCACCGCACCACGCGCAAGGTCAACCTGACCGAGATCGGCAAGGCCTATTACGACCGCTGCGTCCAGATCCTCGCCGACCTCGAACAGGCCGACGACATCGCGGGCGCGCTGCAATCGACGCCGCGCGGCACGCTGCGTATCCATACCGCTACTCACATGGTGCCGTTCGTCGCGCCCGTGATGGCGGAATTCCTCGCGACCTATCCGGAGGTCAAGGTCGATCTGCGCATGGGCGAGACCAGTGTCGACCTGATCGAGGAGGGCTTCGATCTCGCGCTGCGCATGATCGCGCCGCCGGATTCGAGCCTGATCGTGCGGAGCCTTGCGACCTGGCGGCACGTGCTGTGCTGCTCGCATGCCTATATCGAGGCCCATGGACGCGTGCAGAAGCTCGAGGAGCTCGCCGAACACAATTGCGTGCGTCACGTGAACTATCCCTTCGACGAGTGGCGCTTCTTCGATCGCAAGGGCGCGCCCGCCTCGGTGCGAGTGTCAGGCAATCTGATCACCAACAGCGGCGAAGCCCTACGCGAAGCGGCGTTGCAGGGCGCGGGCATCAGCCTCGCGGCCGGATTCCTGGTGGGGGACGATCTCGACGCCGGCCGGCTGGTGCGCCTCCTGCCCGAATACCGTCCGGTGGAGATGTCGATGAATGCGGTCTATCCGCACCGCCATCATCTGTCGGCGAAGGTCAGGACCTTCATCGACCTGCTCGTGCAGCGCAGCGCCGAGCAGCAGAAGCTGATCAACCCGTATTCGTGAGCGGCGGCGGCAGAGCCGTAGGGTGGGCAAAGGCGCGTTAGCGCCGTGCCCACCATCTTTCCACGATATCGATAGAAGCGGTGGGCACGCTTCCGCCTTCGCTCTGCGAGCTACGGCGGACAAGTCGCTTTGCCCACCCTACGATTCCGTCAGCGCGGCGGCGGCAATCTTCCAAACACGTCGTCGAGCGCCATTCCGATCGCAAGCAGCCGGCGATCGCTGCCCGCGGGGCCATCCAGCTCAAGCCCGATCGGCAACTGACTCGTGGCCCCGAGCGCGATCGGAATCTGGATCCCGGGAATGCCGGCATTGCTGCCGGGATCGGTGTTCTGGATGAACAAGCCGAAATTCTCTAGCGTGCTGGACTCCGGATTGGAGAGGATCGCAACACGCGGCGTGGTCGGGAAGGCGATCGCCTCGACCCGGTTGTCGGCAAAAGTCTTGCTGTAAAGCGCCTGCAGCGCAGGGCGGGCGGTCTTGATCGCGGCGTCGTAGATCGGCTTGGCGTCGACCAGCGTGTTGTCCGGGCCCGGCAGCTTGCGGGGTATCACCAGGCCATCATAGGTGCCCTTCACGTCGGCGCTGGAAATCTCCTCCGCCAGAGCCTCGACGCTGAGGCCGGTGCCGGTGTGCTTGAGATAGGCGACCAGATCGTCATACGCCTCGTACAGCGCGACGGGAAAGCTGACCTGGCTGTTGAGCTCCGCGAGCTGCGGCATCTCGATCTCGACGACCGTGACGCCCTGCGCCTTCACTTTCGCGACGGCCGCCCGGAACGCGGCGTCGGTGTCGGAGTCGAGATTTGTCAGCATCGTCTTCACGATGCCGATCCGCACCTGCTTCAGATCAGCCGGCTGAACCGCATCGCCACCCGATATGACGCGATCGAGCAGTGCGACATCCGCCATGGTCGCAGCCATCGGGCCTGCAGTATCGCGGGTGTGCGAGATCGGCGCGATACCTGCCTGCGGATAGCGGCCGACGGTCGGGCGCAGCGAGGCGCATCCGTTCAGCGCGCCGGGCACGCGGACCGATCCGCCGGTGTCGGTGCCGAGCCCGCCCGCGACGATCCGCGCGCCGATCGCCGCGCCCGTGCCTGACGAGGAGCCGCCGGCGATCAGGGCGCGGTCATAGGCGTTGCGCACGCCGAACTCGGTGCCGGTCTTGAAGGCGGTGTTGTAGCCGGAGATGCCGAAGGCGAGCTCGTGCATGCTGGTCTTGCCGATGATGACCGCTCCCGCATCGCGCAGCTTTGCCACAACAGGCGCGTCGGCCTTTGGAATGTAATTCTTCAGCGCCAGCGTGCCGGCACTGCAGGGCAGGCCCGCCACCTCGATATTGTCCTTGATCACGATGGGCACACCGCCGAGCGGTTTTGTCTTGTCGCCGGTCGCGTCGAACGCCGCGGCGGCTTTCAAGGCACCGGCTTCGTCCAGGGTGACGAAGGCATTGAGCTCGGCGTTCGCCTTGGCGCGGGCCAGGGCTTCCCGGGTGAGCGCGGTGCTCGTGATTGTCCCGGCGCTGAGGCCGGCGGCGGCCTCGGTCAGTGTCAGCTGGTCGAAATTCATGATGCGTCACCCGGTTGCAGGGCTCCCTATGGGAGGTCCTTCAATGCAGAGGCTGAAGCCTCACGAGCGCCGCGTCAACCGTAGGCGCGCATCCCGGCCGGTGATGGTGTGTCGAGTTCAGCGAGCCGCCGTTCGACCTCGGCCTTCACCTTCACGATCGCGGCGTCCTTCACCGGCCCATAACCGCGGATATCCATCGGCGCCTTTGCGATTGCGATGAAACTCGGCAAATTCGTCGTGTCGAGCCCGCCGAGCATCCGTTCGATCAGCCCTTCATACCAGGCGATCAACTCCCGCTCGGCGCGCCGTTCCGCGGTGTAGCCGAACGGATCGAACGGCGTCCCGCGCAACCCCTTCAACCGCGCCAGCATGGCGAGCGGCATCTGGATCCACTGGCCGAAGGCGCGCTTGCGTGGGCGGCCGCGGGCGTCACGCCTCGAGGTCAGGAACGGCGGGGCAAGATGATATTTGACGCTGAAGCCGTCCTCGAACTCGCGCCTCAACTCGTCGAGGAAGCCGCTTTGCATGTGCAGGCGCGCCACCTCGTATTCGTCCTTATAGGCCATCAGCTTGAACAGCGCGCGCGCGACGGCCTCGGTCAGCGCCTCGCTGTTCAGGGTAGCTTCGGCATTGCGGACTCTTGCGACGATGGACCGGTAGCGCGCCGCATAGGCCGCATTCTGATAGGCCGTGAGGAATTCGGCGCGCCGGCAAATGAGCTGGTCGAGCGTCTCGGCCTTGGGCGCATCGTCGGCCTTCGGCAGAAAGTCCGGATCGGCAGCGGCGATCCGGCCCCAGGCAAAGGCCTGCTTGTTGCGTTCGACCGCAACGCCATTGAGCTCGATTGCGCGGAGCAGCGCCTGCAGCGAGACGGGGATCAGGCCGTGCTGCCAGGCAAAGCCCAGCATGATGATGTTGGCGTAGACGGCATCGCCGAGCAGCCGCTCGGCCAGCGCGTTGGCATTGATGGTGTCGAGATTGCCGTCGCCGATGACCTGGCGGATCGCGCGCAGGCGGGCAGGCGAGGCGAGATCGGCGTCGCGGAAGCGGACGACGTCGCCGGTCGGCATCTCTGCGGTGTTGACGGCGGCGCGCGTGCCGCGGCGATAGGTGCCGGACGCCTTCGGCGAGGAGCTGACGACGAGGTCGCAGCCGATCAGCGCATCGGCCGCGCCTTGGTCGATGCGGACCTGATGCAGCGCTTCGGGTGAGGCGGCGAGGCGGATATAGCTCAGCACCGGGCCGAATTTCTGCGCGAAGCCGGTGAAGTCGAGCACCGAGACGCCAAAGCGTTCGAGATGAGCGGCCATGCCGATCAGCGCGCCGACCGTGATCACGCCGGTGCCGCCGACGCCGGTCACCAGCAGGTCATACGGCTGGTCAAGTGTGACGGGGGCGGGCAATGGAAGCGTTGCGGCGCGGCCGGCCGCGTCGATCTGGCTGGCGCTCTTCTTCCGGCGTGTCGCGCCTTCGACCGTCACAAAACTCGGGCAGAAGCCGTTGAGGCAGGAAAAATCCTTGTTGCAGGCCGACAAATTGATCTGCCGCTTGCGGCCGAACGGCGTCTCCTTCGGCTCGACGCTCAGGCAGTTGGATTCCACCGAGCAGTCGCCGCAGCCTTCGCAGACGAGATCGTTGATGTAGGCAAAGCGCTTGGGATCGGCCATCTCGCCGCGCTTGCGGCGCCGCCGCTTCTCGGTGGCGCAGGTCTGCTGGTAGATCAGGACGGAGACCCCGGGGATGTCGCGCAGCTCGCGCTGCACGGCGTCCATCTCCTCGCGGGGATGGATGGTCACGCCGATCGGCAGGTCTCCCGGGCTGAAATGCGCGGGATCGTCCGACACGAGTGCGATGCGCTCCACGCCCTCGGCGCGGACGCTGTGCGCGATAGCATGCACGCTGATCGGGCCGTCGACCGGCTGGCCGCCGGTCATCGCCACCGCGTCGTTGAACAGGATCTTGTAGGTGATGTTGGCCTTGGCGGCGATCGCCTGCCGGATCGCCATCGAGCCCGAGTGATAATAGGTGCCTTCGCCGAGATTCTGGAACACGTGCTTGTGGCCGGTGAATCGTGACGAGGCCGCCCAGTTCACGCCCTCGCCGCCCATCTGGATCAGCGAGGAGGTCTCCCGGTCCATCCAGCTCGCCATGAAATGGCAGCCGATGCCGGCGAGTGCTTTCGATCCCTCGGGCACCTTCGTCGAGGTGTTGTGCGGGCATCCCGAGCAGAAATAGGGCGTACGCGTTGCGCCTGAAACGTTGATCGTGCGCGCAGCCTCCGGCATCAAGGCGGCTGCGCGGGCGGCGAGATTGAGGCCCGGAAACATCGGGTCGAGCCGCCGCGCCAGAACGGACGCAAGCGCGCGCGGCGATAACTCGCCGATCCAGGAGATCAGCCTTGCGCCGGTTTCGTCATGCTTGCCGACCATGCGCTCCGGCTTGCTGCCGGGATAGTCGTAAAAATATTCCTTGAACTGGCTCTCGATGATGCCGCGCTTCTCCTCGACCACGAGGATCTCGCGCTTGCCTTTCACGAAATCCATGGCGTCGTGCAGCGCCAGCGGCCAGACCATGCCGACCTTGTAGACGTCGATGCCGATGCTGCGGCAGGCGGCTTCATCGAGGCCCATGAGCCGCAGCGCCTCCATCAGATCGAGATGCGCCTTGCCTGTGGTGACGATGCCGTAGGTCGCGCCCGGGATGTCGTAGATGTGGCGATCGATCGGGTTGGCCTTTGCGAAGGCATAGACCGCGTGTTTCTTCGCCTCCAGCCGCTCCTCGATCTGTGGACCCGGCAGGTCGGGCCAGCGATAGTGCAGGCCGCCCGGCGGCGGCGTGAAGTCGGGCGTGCGGAAGAGGCGCGGTGGGCGCAGCGCGACGGATGCGCCTGATTCCACGATCTCCGAGATCGCCTTGAAGCCGACCCACATGCCGGAGAAGCGGCTCAGCGCGTAGCCATACTCGCCGAACGCCAGATATTCGCCGACATCGGACGGATGCAGCGTCGGCATGAACCAGCTCATGAAGGCGACGTCGGACTGGTGCGGCATCGAGGAGGAGACGCAGCCATGATCGTCGCCGGCGACCACCAGCACGCCGCCATGCGGCGAGGAGCCGTAGGCGTTGCCGTGCTTGAGCGCATCGCCGGAACGGTCGACGCCGGGGCCCTTGCCGTACCAGAGCCCGAACACGCCATCGACCTCGCGGTCTCCCTGCGTCTCGACCTGCTGCGAGCCCAGCACCGCCGTGGCCGCGAGGTCCTCGTTCACTGCGGGGAGGAATTCGATGCGATCTCGCTTGAGGTGTTCCTGAATGCGCCATAGCTCGAGATCGACACCGCCGAGCGGCGAGCCGCGATAGCCGGAGATGAAACCCGCGGTGTTGAGGCCGCTTGCCCGGTCGCGCCTCGCCTGGTCGAGCGCGATGCGGACGATGGCCTGCGTGCCCGTGAGGAAGACGCGGCCCTGCTCGCGGTCGTAGCGGTCGGAGAGATCGTAAGTGTCGAGTGAGGGAATGGCGTCCATGGCGGACCTCGCGCGGCATCCTGCCCAAGTGATGGAAGGTTATGCCCGGGAGGCTGGTAGGTCTTACCTATTTATCCCGCGTGGATCACGAATTCGGTAGAGTTTTGCACAATGCGATCAAATTTGGTAGATATTCCCGTCTTGAGAGGCCTCCATGATCGAAGAACAGGACACGCGAATTCTCGCCCATCTTCAGAAGGATGGTCGCGCCACCAATCAGCAGCTCGCCGACGAGGTCGGCATGTCCACCTCGGCCTGCTGGCGCCGGGTGCGGGCGCTGGAGGAGAGCGGCGTCATCCAGGGCTATGCGGCGCTGGTCGCGCGCGAGCAGGCGGGATTTACGATGTCCGCCATCCTCCACGTCTCGCTGGAACGGCACGATGCGAAGTTCGTGGATGAGTTCGTTGCGCGGGTGACCAAGCGCCGCGAGGTGCTGGAATGTTTCGCGACCACGGGCGATGCCGACTATCATTTGCGCGTCGTCGTGCAGGACATGGCGGCCTATAACCGCTTCCTCGACGAATTCATGTTCCGCATTCCCGGCATCCGCTACGTCCGCAGCAACGTGGTGCTGAAGGAGATCAAGACCGGCGTGGCGCTGCCGTTCTAAGACACGGGAAGTCCCGTAGGGTGGGCAAAGCGAAGCGTGCCCACCATCGCTAGCGAAAGCGTGGAGAGATGGTGGGCACGGCGCAAGAGCGCCTTTGCCCACCCTACGGCACCGTTGATCTGGCGGCAGGCGCACTCTCTCCCCTCACCCTGAGGGGCCGCGCAGCGGCCGTCTCGAAGGGCGAGGCCGAGAGCCGGGCCTTCATCCTTCGAGACGCGCGAAGACGCGCTCCTCAGGATGAGGATCACCGCTGCTCCCGCACGAACCTGTTGCGCAACGTCCCGACCCCCGTGATGTCGATCTCCACGACATCGCCGTGCTTGATGTCGGGGGAGGCGCCGTCGGTACCCATCCAGATCACGTCGCCCGGCCACAGCGTAAAGTACTTGGTCAGCTCGACCAGGAACGGCACCACGCCGAAGATCATGTCGTTGGTGTAGAAGCGGTTGGTCTCCTTGCCGTTGACCCGGACCACGGTCTCCATCCTGGCAAGATTGGCCTCGGTCTCGATCCACGGGCCCATCGGCTTGAACGTGTCGGCGTTCTTCGAGCGCCACAGGCTGCGGTCGGCCTTCTGCCAGCTGCGTTCGCTGACGTCGTTGCCGATGGTGTAACCGAACACGCAGTCCATCGCGTTCTCTTTGGTGAGGTGCTTCACCTTCTTGCCGATGACGACGACGAGCTCGCCTTCATAGTGGATCTTGTCCGTCGCCAAGGACGGGATCACGACCTCCTCCTCATGCGCGATCAGCGCATTCTGCGCGCGATAGCCGATCTCGGGACGGTCCGGCACAGCAGGCACCTCGCCGCGCTTGTCGGCGGCTTCCTTCAGGTGCTTCAGATAGTTCAGGCCGACGCAATAGAAGGTGCGCGGGATCAGCGGCAGCTCGATCTTGACCTCGGCAAGCGGATGCGTGCGCGAGCTGCGCTGCCATTCGCCGAAGGGATCGCCGTCGACCGCGATGACCTGATCGCCCTCGACGATCCCCCAGGAGGTCTTGTCCGAGGTGGTGAATTTCAGCCAACGCATCGTGTGTCCTTTTTGCTATTCCGCGGCATCGCGCGGCTGTACTTTCCAGGCGCCGGCAGCCGGCCGCTTCAGCCCGAGATTTTCCCGCAGCGTCTTGCCGCGATAGTCCTTATGGAACAGCCCGCGGCGTTGCAGCTCCGGCACGACGTGCTGCACGAAATCGGCGTAGGAGCCGGGCACATAGGTCGCGGCGATGACAAAGCCATCGCAGCCGCGCTCGACGAACATTTCCTCGAACTTGTCCGCGATCTCCTTGGGTCCTCCAACCATGGCGTCATGCACCTGGCCGCGGCCGGAGAAGGTGACGAAGTCGCGCGCGCTCGGATTGCTCTTGCCCGAATTCTTCAGCACGCCGTCGCGGATGCCCAGGATGCCCTGCATGCTCTTGAGCTCTTCCGTCGTCAGGGGCACGTCGAGATCCTTGGAGGCGAAATCGTAATTGAGCGCTTCGGCGAGCAGCGACAGCGCGTCGATCTGCAGCGGCAGCTTGTTGATCAGCGCCATCTTGTCCTCGGCCTCCGCCTTGGTTGCGGCGCAGACCGGCGTCGTCAGATTGCAGAGAAACATCTGGTCGGGATCGCGGCCGGCTTTGGCGGCTTGGTTGCGCACGGCCGCATAGCCTTCCTTGGCGGCGGCGAGGTTGCGCGCGGCGGTGAAGATCACTTCGCCCCAGCGGCCGGCAAAGCGCTGGCCGCGGCCGGAGGCGCCGGCCTGGATGATGACAGGATGGCCCTGTTGCGAGCGCGGCACGGTGAACGGGCCGCGCGATTTGAAGGCCGGCCCCTTGTGATCGAGCCGCTTTACCTTGGTGGGATCGGCAAAGCGGCCGCTTGTCTTGTCCATGATGATCGCGCCGTCCTCCCACGTGTCCCAATGGCCGAGCACGACCTCCATGAACTCGTCGGCCTTGTCGTAGCGGGAATCATGTTCGGGATGCGAATCGCGCCCCATGTTGAGCGCCTCGCCGTCGTTCAGAGAGGTGACGACGTTCCATCCCGCGCGCCCGCCCGACATCAGATCGAGCGTCGCGAAACGGCGGGCGACGTCGAAGGGCTCGTAGTAGGTGGTCGAGCAGGTTGCGCCGAGGCCGAGCCTCTCGGTGACCATGCCCATCGTGGTCAGCACGATCAGCGGATCCATCTTCACGCAGCGGATGCCGTATTCGACGGTGTGGGCGTGGTCGTTGCCGTAGCGGTCGGGCATCGCAAGGCGATCGTCGAAGAACGCCATGTGGAATTTGCCGGCTTCGAGGATCCTGGCGATCTCCTGATAGTAGTCCGCCGACATCGAATCGTCGCGCGAGTCCGGATGCCGCCACGAGCTCGGCAAATTGGTGCAGTTCTGTGCCTGGAGGAAGCCGACCAGTACCATCTGCCTCGTCATGCTGCTGTTCTCCGAATTGCGTCAGGCGAGGCCAAGGACGGTGTCGAGCCGGTAGTCGCGCGCCAGCGTGCGCAGCTTGTCCCAGGTCGCATCCTCGATCTCGATGCCGTCGCGCAGGCGCTGCTGCTCGCGCAGGCCCTCGATCTCGCCGGGATAGTAGACGCCCTTGCTGCCCTCGGACGGTGGCGTCGATTTCAGGTAATGCGCGAATTCGGCGACCTCGCGCTTGAACTCCTGCAGCGGGCGGAACGCCGCGACGTTGAACACCGCCATGAAGCAGCCGTCATTGTGCCGCCCCGTCGGCTCGACGCCAAAACCGAGACCGGTGAGCAGGCCGCAGAGAACCTCGACCATGGCGGCGAGGCCGCTGCCCTTGTAGCCCTCGGTGCCGCCGAGCGGCAGCAGCGCGCCGCCCTTGCGATATTGCGTGGGATCGGTGGTGTGCCGTCCCTCGGCATCGATGATCCAGCCGGTGGGAATTTCCTCGCCACGCGCGACCGCGAGCTGGATCTTGCCGGCGGCAACGGCGGAGGTCGCCATGTCCAGATAGAACGGTGCCTCGAGGTCGGACGGCACCGCGATCGAGATCGGGTTGGTGCCGAGCCGCGCCTCCTTGCCGCCGAACGGGGCCACGTGTTTCGGCGAGCGGCCGGAATCTGCCGTCGCGATTCCGATCATGCCTTCGCGCATCGCCATCAAGGGATAGGCGGCGAGGCGGCCGACATGGCTCTGCCGGAATACGGTGCAGGCAGCGACGTTCGCCGTCTTCGCCTTCTCGATCGTCAGCGCCATCGCTTTGGCGTTGACGTGGAAGCCGAAGCCCCAATGGCCGTCGATCACGGTCGTGGTCGGGGATTCCTGGACGATGGTCCATTTCGCGCCGGGAACGATGTGGCCGGCCTTGATGCGGTCGATATAGGTGGGAATGGCGATCACGCCGTGGGAGTCGTGGCCGGCGAGATTGGCGTTGACGCAGCCGGTCGCGACGGCGTCGGCCTCTTCCTCGGAAGCCCCGGCCGCCTGGAGCAGCGCGGCGCTGATGCGCGTGAGGCGGTCGGCCTTGACGAGCGGCATGGCGTTTCCCCGACTGGTGCCCTTATCGGGCTGCTTGTTGGGGCCATCGTCTCAAAGCAGGGCAGCGATATCAATCTCCCGTAAACCAATACAGGGCTGCAAATTCGTAAACGGAACACGCCTTTGGTCGAAGATCCGCCCCGAACGGCGGTATTTTCGAGAGTTTAGCGCTGCTCGTTCGCAGCTCGTTCACTTTGATCGATGGTTTGCGCGGCGGAATAACGACCACTTAGGCGATCGCCGTTCATAAAGGCACCGGGAGAAATAGGCAGAAATGCCCGGGAGCTGAGATCGTGCCGACGACACTCGCGCGCACCTTTGCGGCGCTGAGCGCCATCAATGAAGCGATCCTCTACGCGAGATCGCCGGACGAGCTGTACCAGAAGGTCTGCGACGCCGGATTTTCGAGCGGGGACTTTTTGGCCGTGGCCGTGTTCCTGGTGGGCCCCGATGGTCGGCGGCTGTGCTTTGTGGCCGGCTGCGGCGACGATATCTCGCGGCTGCGCGCGATCGAGATCACAACGGACGCCGGCACACCGGAAGGATCGGGCGTCGGCGGCGAGGCATTTCGCGATCAGAAGCTGTGCATCAGCAACGACTATCTGAACGATCCGCGCTCGCTGGCGTGGCGTGAGGGAGCCGCCAAGGCGCATATCGGTGCGGCCGCGGCGTTGCCGCTGCTCTGCAACGGCAAGAGCGTCGGCGTGTTGTACGTGACGCGGAGCGAGGCCAACTCGCTGAACGAGCAGATGGTGTCGCTGTTCGAGCGCATGTCGGCGAACATCTCCTACGCGCTGGACAATTTTGCGCGCGAGACCGCGCGGCAGACCAGCGAACGGGCGACACGGCGGCTCAACCGCATGTTCGGCGCCATCAGCGCCACCAACGAAGCGATCCTGCGCGCCAAGACCGAGCAGGAGCTGTACCAGCTCGTCTGCGACGCCTCCGTGCACAGCGGTAAGTCGCTGGCGACCATCGTGCTGCTCCGCGAGCCGGATTCGCACTGGATGAAGCCGGTCGCGGCCACCGGGCAGAACCTCGAGCTCGTCACCCAGGCGCGCTATTCGGTTGATCCGGACAATCCCTATGGCAAGGGCATCTCCGGCGAGGTGTTCCGGACGCAGAAAGCCATCATCGAGGACGATCTCGCCAGCCGCACCAAGGGCTCGCCGTGGGAGCAGGCCAACGTCAACACCGGCGTCGCCGCCTGCGTGGTCGCACCGCTGATCAAGCGTGGCGAAAGCGTCGGCGTGCTCCTGTTCTTCATCAGCCGCTCCTGGGCCAAGGACGAGGAGATCGTCGCGCTGTTGCTGCGCATGGCGGAGAACGTCTCGTTCGCGATCGAGAATTTCGGCCGCGAGGCCGAGAAGGCCAGGATCGCGGCGGAAGAAGAGCGCCTGGCGCGCATGTATGCGGCGCTCAGCGCCACCAACGAGGCGATCCTGCGCGCGCGGTCGCGGTCCGAGCTGTTCGACCTCGTCTGCGAGGCGACGGCCAAGGGCGCCAAGTTCACCTCGGCCAGCATCGCGCTGGTCGACCAGCGGGCCGAACTGCTGCGCGTGGTCGCCAGCTACGGACCGAATGCCGACCAGGTTCGCAACTTCAAGTTCTCGACCTCGGAGCAGGTGGCGGAAGGACGCGGGCTGACCGGCACCGCGTTCCGAACGCGCCAGCCCTCCGTCAGCAACGACGTGCTCGCCGACGACCGCATCGCGCCCTGGCAGGACAGCGCCCGCCGCAACGGGATCGCGTCATCCGCGGCGCTGCCGCTCTTCAACGGCGACCGGGTCGAGGGCGTATTCCTGTTCAACTCCCCTGAGTGTGGCGCCTTCACGCCCGAACTCGTCGAGCTGCTGCGCAAGCTGCAGGCCAACGTCTCTTTTGCGCTGGAGAATTTCGACCGCGCCGAGGCGAAGGCCAAGGCCGAAATGCAGCGCAATCGCCTCAGGGGCATGCTCGAGGCGCTGAGTGCGACCAACGAGGCGATCATGCGGGTGAAGACCCGCGCCGAATTGTTCGAGGTGGTCTGCGAGGCGGCGGTGCTCGGTGGCACCTTCTCCTCCGCAACCATCGCCATGGTGGATGCGACGGGGCACCATCTCGACATTGCCATGACCAAGGGCGAGAGCTGCGGCCTGATCAAGGAATGGCGCTTCTCGACCTCGGCCGATGACCCGGAGGGTCGCGGGCTCACCGGCACCTCCTTCCGTACGCGCGCGCCTTGCATCGCCAACGAGATTCTCACCGACATCCGCACCGCGCACTGGCACCAGATCGCGCGCGCGCAAGGCACGAAATCGGGCGCCTGCTTCCCGTTGCTCAGCAACGGCGGCGAGGCTGTCGGCGTGTTGCTGTTCCTGTCGCCGGACGAGGGCGCGTTCACGCAGGATCTCATTCAGCTGCTGGGGCGGCTTGCCGAGAACGTCTCGTTCGCGCTCGACAATTTCGATCGCGCCGAGGAAAAGGCCCGCACCGAGGCGCAGAAGGAGCGTCTGACGCGCATGTTCGCGGCGCTGAGCGCCACCAACGAGGCGATCATGCGGGCCAAGTCGCGGGCCGAGCTGTTCGACCTCGTCTGCCTCGCCGCGTCGAACGGGGCGAAATTCACCTCGACGACGATCGCGCTGGCAAAGGAAGGCAGCGATCAGCTCGAGATCGTGGCGGCGGCCGGACCGTCCGCGAACACCACGCGCAACATCCGTCTTTCCGTCGACCCCGAGCGTCCCGAAGGGCGCGGCATGAGCGGTACGGCGTTCCGGACGCGCCAGCCCTGCATCAGCAACGACTACCTCAACGACGATCGCGTCCGTGTCTTCCATGCCATCGTGCGCGGCGACGGCGCGCGGTCGGGCGCAGCGTTTCCGCTCATCGCGCACGATCGCGCCGTCGGCGTCATGATCTACATGTCGACCGAGCCCGGAACCTTCACGGAAGAGTTCGTCGAGCTGCTGCAGCGCCTGGCCGACAACGTCTCCTTCGCGATGGAGAATTTCGATCGGGCCGACGAGAAGAACCAGGCGGACGAGCGGATCGAGTATCTCGCCTCGCACGACAGCCTGACCGACCTGCCGAACCGCGAGACCTTCAACGGGCTGCTGCGCGCGGCGATCGACACCGCGCAGCGCCACGACCATCGTTTTGCGGTGCTGTTCATCGATCTCGACCGCTTCAAGGTCATCAACGATTCGCTGGGTCACGAGGCCGGCGACCTGCTGCTGCTCGAAGTGGCGAACCGGCTGCGCGGCGCGCTGCGGGCCAGCGACGTCGTGGCGCGGCTCGGCGGCGACGAGTTCGTGGTCATCCTCGACCAGTGCGGCGAGATCGACGACGTCCAGCGCATCGCGACCGGGCTGCTCGCGGCGCTCGCCGAGCCCATGGAGCTCGCCGGTCACGAGTGCCACACCACGGCCTCGATCGGCATCGCGATGTATCCGGCCAACGGCTCCGACGCGCAGACGCTGACCAAGAACGCCGACATGGCGATGTATCTCGCCAAGGAAGACGGCAAGAACGGCTACCGCTTCTTCTCCAAGGAGGTGAAGACCCAGTCCATCGAGCGGCTGTCGCTGGAAAGCGCGCTGCGCCGGGCGCTGGAGCGCGAGCAGTTCTCGCTGAACTACCAGCCCAAGGTGGACATGGAGACCGGCCAGATCACCGGCGTTGAAGCGCTGCTGCGCTGGACCCATCCCGATCTCGGCAACGTCTCGCCCGCACAGTTCATTCCGCTTGCGGAGGAAACCGGGCTGATCGTGCCGATCGGCCGCTGGGTGCTGAACGAGGCCTGCGCGCAGGCCATGGCCTGGCAGCGCCGCGGCCTGCTGCCGCTGTCGATGGCGGTCAACCTGTCGCCGCGGCAGTTCGCCGACGAGCATCTGTTGCAGGATGTGGACGAAGCGCTGGCGGCCTCCGGCATGTCGCCGGTGCTGCTCCAGCTCGAGGTCACCGAAAGCATGATGATGCGCAATGTCGGACGCGCGCTCAAGGTGCTCGACGCCATCCAGAGTCGCGGCATCCGCCTTGCGATCGACGATTTCGGCACCGGCTATTCGTCGATGTCGCTGATGAAGCACTTCCCGATCGACACCATCAAGATCGACCGCTCCTTCGTGCGCGACCTGCCGCAGGATTCGGAGGATCAGGCGATCGCGCAGGCGATCATCAGCATGGGCAAGGCGCTCGGCATGACGGTGGTCGCCGAAGGCGTCGAGAACGCCGAGCAGGAGGCGTTCCTGCGCAGCCACGGCTGCGACGAGATGCAGGGCTTCCTGATCTCGAAGCCGCTGCCGGCGAAGCAGATGGCCGGGCTGCTGCGGCCGATGGTCCTGCCTGTCGCGCCACCGCTTCAGCCCGAACCGGATCCGGTTGCCACTGCGGCTGCGGCGCTACGGCTGAAACGCGCTGTCGTCTGACGGCTGCGGGTGCAGCTCGCGGACGTCGTGATCCGCGCCCTCGGCGATGCTCGGAAAATCCTGGGGCCCCGTCAGCGATGTCTGCTCGACGAACAGCGCCAGAATCGTGCGAGCACCGTCGGCGAAGCTCGCGCCCTCGTGCAAGCCGAGCTCGGCGCACCATGTGCTGCTCATCGGCTCCTGGTCGTCGACCACCGCCATGGCGGGTCCCCACCACCAAGCAGGCGCAGGCGAGCGCTCGTCCTCGGGCACGACATGCCAGCGGACGAACTCATCCATCACGCGCTCGAACTCCAGGCGTGCAGCCTGATGCATTGGATCGATACTCCCGGAACCCGCGCCTGATGACAGGCCGTCACGCAGATTCGATTGTGGTCCTGACGCTCGGAAAAATCGGCTCGCGCAACAGGCGGAGCCATGCATCCCGACCTCATCGTCGGTGATGCCAAAAATGCGGCCGTCGGCGATACGCCAACGGCGGCAGCGAGCCTCCATTCTAGCCGTTTGGAGGCACGGCAGGCAAGGTACGGATGTTACGGTTGCTTAACGCGACTTGAGCGGATGGGCCTTCTGGTGCCACGCCCAGGCGGTGCGGATCACCGTCGGCAGGTCGGAGTGACGCGGCACGAAGTTCAGGACCTTGCGCGCGGCAGAGGGATCGGCGACGAGGTAAGTGGGGTCGCCGGCGCGGCGCGGCTTGACCGTGTGCGGCACCTCGCGCCCGGTCTCCTGCCTGATGGCGTCGAGGATCTGGCGCACCGAGAAGCCCGAGCCGGTGCCGAGGTTGAAGCTGCCGCCGGCATGTCCCGTTTCGAGGAGCTTCAGTGCCGCGACATGCGCGGCGGCGAGATCGGTGACATGGATATAGTCGCGGATCGCGGTGCCGTCGGGCGTGTCGTAATCGTCGCCGAACACGGCGAAGTCGACATGGCCCTGCAGCGCCATCATGGCGCGCGGAATGAGATGGGTCTCGTTGTCGCGCAACTCGCCGATGCCGCCAGCGGGATCGGCACCGCTGGCGTTGAAATAGCGCAGGCAGAAGGCACCGAAGCCGTAGGCTGCGCGATAATCGGCGAGCATGCGCTCGATCATCCATTTCGATGCGCCGTAGGGGTTGATCGGCGCGCAGGGGAAGTCTTCCGGCAGCTCCTTGGAATCGGCATTGCCGTAGACGGCGCCGGTCGAGGAGAACACGATGCGATGGCAGCCGGCGTTGCGCATCGCCTGCAACAGCGACAACGTGCCCTGAACGTTGTTGATGTAGTATTTCTGCGGGTCCGTCATGGATTCGCCGACGAGGCTGGCGGCCGCGAAATGCATCACCGCGGTGACCTTGTGCTCGGCAAAGGCGCGCGCGAGTGCTGCGCCATCGAGCAGATCGCCCGTCACAAGGGGGCCGGCGACGAAACTGCGGTGACCTGTCGAGAGATTGTCATAAACGACGGGCTGATAGCCGGCGGCGGTCAGTGCGCGGCAGGCATGCGAGCCAATATAGCCTGCGCCTCCTGTGACGAGGACAGTCGGTCGATCGGTCATGTCGTATGTTACTCTTCTCTCAGCGATTGAAGGGCCGTTTGCGGCTGAAGAGAAGATAGAGCGCGCGGGGGTTGGTGGTCAAATAGCGCCAGAGCAGGCGGCGTGGCTCGAGCCATGTGCGCCAGGCCCATTCGAGCCCGAATTTCTGCATCCATTGCGGCGCGCGGGACCGGCTGCCCGACAAAAAGTTGAATAAGCCGCCGGATGTCTTGATAACGCCAACATTGGTGAGCAGCGGCGTGAATTCCTCGACGAATGCCTGCTCGTTGGGCACGCCGAGCGCGACCCAGAGATAATCGGGCGCGAGCGCGTTGATCTCCTCGACTTTCACGCGCAGGGCTTCACCGCGCAGATAGCCGTGGCTGTGCCCGACGATCTTCAGGTTCGGATACAGATTGCGGACGTTCGCGACCGCCGCGGCGTTCTCGGCCTCGCTGGCGCCGAACATGTAGAAGGTGCGGCCGACCGCTTCGGCCTTGCGCGCGACGACATGGAACAGGTCCGTGGTCGCGACGCGCTCGGGCAGCGGAAACCAGGATTGCAGTCTCGAGGCCGCCACCAGCGGCTGGCCGTCGGCATTGATCAAATCGGCGATGCGGAACAGGCGCTCGGTCTGCGGCTCGGTCGAGCAGCGCGCCAGCACCTCGCCATTGGCCGACGTCAGGTACAGCGGACGGCCGATGCGATGTTGCGGATCGGTGGCCTCGATCATGAAATCGGCAGTCGCTTCCAGGTCGAGCGCGGCCATGCGGAGGCCGCCGACGGTGATCCGCGGCACGTCGGCGGTTGCGGCCCGTCCGTCCAGATTGACGCGGCGCTCAAGCATATTGTCTGCCTCGCTGGCGCGCTTGGGTTGCGGGGGTGAGTTCGTCGAGCACGACGCCGACGAGCTTGCGCTCGGCGCGGCCTAGCGTGCTCAAGATCTCTTCCAGGCTGTCGTTGATGTCCATGCTGGTCGGCAGCACCGCCACCAGCGCATCGACCTCATCGAGCAGCTTGCGGCTGCCGGCCGCGAGCGGCGTCACGGGCCCGTCGAGGACCACGAGGTCATAGCCGCCGGCGGAGCGCGCCTGCGCGATCGCCTTGCGAATGGCCTCGGTCGCCTTGCCGGCATCGCCTTCGGCGGCAGGCAGCACCGAGATGCCGTTGACCGTCTTGATCTCGCGTGCGGCCTTGCTGCCGTTCGAGAGCCAGCCGAGCCTGCTCGGCTCGCTCCTGCCGTTGCGGTTGACCTTGTTCGAGAGCGAATGGGCCTGATGGTCGGCGTCGATCATCAGCACGCGGGCGCCATCGCGCGCGGCCGCGAGCGCGAAATTCAGCGCGGTCACGCTACGTCCGGTAGTCTCGCCGGGACCGAGCAGCGCGACGACCGGCAGTGCCTTGCCGCCGGCGCGCCGGGCCACCGCCGCGCGCATGTCGCGCCAGGCGTTGAGCAGGCTCGTCAGGGGGAAGCCGGGGCGCAGCGTCGGCCAGCCCAGCCGTGTCAGGTCGAGGCCGCCGCCGGTGGCGAGAATGGCGCCGAGCGTGTGGATGACGTCGGCTTCCTGGAGGCGCGCGATCAGAGGCTTTTCGATCAGGGGGCGTTCGACCGCCGCAGGCTGCAGCGGTGGCGCGGCAAGTTCCGGCAAGGCTTGTTCCGGCAAGGCTTGTTCTGGCAAGGCTTGCGCAACTTCCGGTGCTCGCGAAACCTGCGGCTGCGCAATCTCGCTGGCCCGCGGAGACTCTGGAACGCGCGGAGCTTGCGGCGCCGGTGTGCGATCGCGGCGAGCGGGTGCAGGTGCTGGCGCGCCGGCGAACAGCAGCTCGGCCGCGGCGAACCAGCTCGAGGCAGCGATGGCGCCGAAGATGAAGCCGATCATGGCGAACAGGCTCATGGCGGGCGGGAACGAGCGCCGCTGCGGCACGGTGGCCTCGCCGATGACGCGGGCGGCCGACGTGTTCAGGCTCTCCTGCTCCTCGGTCTCGCGCGAGCGCTTGAGGAAGGATTGATAGACGTCGCGGCTGGCATCGGCCTCGCGCTCGAGCTCGCGCAGGCGCACCGCGGCCTGACTGAGCTGCACGCTCTGCCGCTTCTGCGCTTCCAGCGCCCGGTTCAGCGATGCCTCGTAGTCGCGGGCCCGCGTCAGATCGTTCTTGGCCGACTGGGCGAAGCGATCGATCTCCTCGCTGATGGTGCGCTTGAGATCCTCGACCTGCTTCTCGGTCTGGCGCAGCGCCGGATGGCGCGGGCCGAGCTCGCCGGCCTGCTCCGCATATTTCTTGCGGGCCTCGGCATATTGCGCGCGCAAATTGGCAATGGTCGGCGATTGCAGCGCTTCGGGAATTGCGCCGGCATCCGCCGCCGTGCGCCGGCTCGCCTCGATCTGGTCGAGCCGGGCCTGCGCATCCATCGTCGCCGCGCGCGCTGCAGAAAGCCGCTGGTTGCTGGCGGAGAGCTGCTGGTCGCTGATCAGCGCGTCCTGGGTGCCGACGAAATTGTTCTGCGCCTTGTAGGTCGCAAGCGCGGTCTCGGCATTGCGCAGCCGCTCGCGCAGCTCCTTCAGGCGGCTGGAGAGGTCGCTGGTGGCGCGGCGTGCCGCCGAGGCCTGCGAGTTGCGGGACTCCGTGAGGTAGGCGCTGGTCAGCGTGTTGGCGAGCATCGCCGCCTTTGCCGGATCGGTCGACCAGACCTCGATGTCGACGATGAAGCTCTTCTCGGTCTTGCGGATGGTGATGTGCCGGTTCAGCGCGTCAAGCGCCGCGAGCTGCACTTCCTTCGTCTCGGCGGCGGATGGCGCGCGGGGCTGGAGGCCGATCAGGCCGAGCAGCGACGACATCAGGCTCTTGCCGTCGCCGCCGCCGAATTCGGGATCCTTGTCGAGACCCGCCTGCTGGATCACCTGGAGCAGCACGCTGTTGGAGGTGATCAGGCGCGCCTGGCTCTCCACCACCATGGACATGCCGGAGACGTCCTGCGCGCGGGGCGTGAGCTCGCGATCGACGAGCTGGAGCTCGCGCGGGTCGACATAGAGCTGGGCGGTGGCGGTGTAGCGCGGCGTCAGGCTCTTGCCGACCGTGACCGCGAGCGTCGCGCCGAGCAAGGCGGCGGCCGCAATTGCGATCTTGCGCCGCCAAAGCAGGCTGACCAGCTCCAGCATGTTGAAGCCGGCCTCGGGCCTCTGCTGCGGGGCCTCTGGTCTCGCCCGATCGATCGGCTGGTTATAGTCCAGCATGGTCCCCAGCTTTCATTCCAACGGCCGCGGGCTGAGGGGTTACTCTTCGCTTTACGCCACGCACCGGGGATATAGGTGCCCAATCAACGCAACAGGGAAAATTAACCATACTCATTGAGGGACTATTCACCGAAATGGCAAACAAAGCGTTTAAGCGCATGCCCCGCTTCGACGCGTCGCAGTGACGCCGAGGTCCCTCAGAGATTAACGGTTCGTTACCGCGCGCAGCGTGGCCGCGAGGCTCCGCTCGGCTCGCAAATAGCTGCGCGCGCATGGTCAGCTTTTCCGCAGGATGACGTGATAATCGCCGCGACGGACGTCGGTGCCGCGCGGGAGCACGGCGTTCAGCACGGCGGCGCCGGCATCGACGAGCGCCGCGAACAGCGGCTTGCGCCGCCGCATCTCGGGATAGCGCGGACTCTCGACCTCACGGCGGTAGATCATCTCGAGGCCGTTGGCGGCGGCGAAGGCTTCCAGCCGCGGCAGCGTCACCAGTGGATGGAAGAAGGTGGGGAACGGCGGCTCGCCGGGCAGGCCGGCGTCCTTGATGCCGCGGATGTGCCGGTAGAACCAGACGTGAAACCAGTGCGGCGAATATTTGGTGACGACGCCGGACAGCGAGCGCGGATTGGGCGCGCCGATCAGGATCATCCCGCCGCGCTTGAGCGCATCGCGGAAGTTCAGCAGCGCTGCGTCGACATGGGGCAGATGTTCGATCACGTTGTAGCAGATCACGAGATCGAAGGTTTCGCGGCCAAAACTGTAGGTCTGCACATCGCCGAGGATGGCCTCGTCCGCGTAGGTGTTGTTGCGGACCTGGTCCTCGTCGATGTCGACGACGGTGACCTTGCTGCGGCTCAGCAATTCCGGCGGCAGAACGCTGCACGAGCCGCCACCGGCTTCATAAATGGCGAGCGGTCCCTGTGGCAGCTCGCGGCGCAGCAATTCGTGAACGGCGAGCAGGCTGTCGCGGGCTTCGCCGGGCACCAGATCATGCAGCGCCTGGACGTGTGTGGTGGTCGCGGGGGCGTCGATCGCCGTGGCTGTTGCGAAATCGATCGTGGCTGGCTTGTTCATATTTTCTGACCGCGCTTGTTCTATTCAAATTTACAGGAAAAAACTCGCATGCCCGAAGAGCAAATCTGATGCCGCGCCGTTTCACCGGTCGCGGTGCTTACGGTCGGGTTAATGCGGATGGGCGTTAACTACGGCATTGTCCATGTTGGCCCGCTCGCAGCGTAGTGGACTGCGAATTGCACTATCATGTTCGCGAGGATTTGCAGGAGAAACGCGCGAAAGCGGTTAAGTGCATGTATGCGAGCTGATCGGCGACGTGTTGCTGTCCTGCGCTTCCAGGCCGGTCGTTCATTTTGGGACGCATCTGTCCCGCGGTGATGTGCCGTCACAGAACAACGCTGATCCGCGCGGTTGATGCAGGGCTTTTTCAATAAATCTCGGACATCTAGAACGTCATGACGCTGATCCCGACAGACCTTTCCGCCAGCCGGATCTCGGATGCCGTGCGCGATCCCAATCGGGAGATCGCGGCGAGCTCCCGCGTCATCGACCTCTCGGTCGGCATCGTCGTCTGCATTCCCTGCTTCCGCCGCCCGCAGCATCTGCGGCTGACGCTGGACTCGCTCGCGAGCCAGCGCACCCCGCGTTCCTTTGCCGTCGTCATGGTCGAGAACGACGCTGCAAAGCGCGAGAGCGCGCCGGTCGCTGCGGAATATCTCGCCGACGGCAGGCTCCAGGGCATCTGCCTCGTCGAGCAGCGGCAGGGCAATTGCCAGGCGATCAACGCGGCGTTCGAGACGGCGCAGGCGCTGTTTCCCGCCGCGACCCGCTTCCTGATGATCGACGACGACGAGATCGCCTCGCCCGACTGGCTCGAGCTGATGGTCCGCACCGCGGAGGCGACCGGCGCCGACGTTGTCGGCGGCCCGGTGCTGCCGGTCTTCGACGACGACAGCAAGCCGTGGCTTGCGCGTCATCCCGCCTTCTGCCCGGCCTATGATTACAGCGGCGCGGTGCCGCTGATCTACGGCTGCGGCAATTGCCTGATCACCCGCGCCGCGTTCGAGCGGTTCGACAAGCCCGCGTTCGATCTGCGCTTCAATTTCCTCGGCGGCGGCGACTGCGACTTCTTCGTGCGGTGCCGCGACGCCGGCATGCTGTTTCATTGGACGGCGGAGGCGGTCATCACCGAGACCGTGCCGCAGAGCCGTACCAGCCTGAGCTGGATCGCCAAGCGGGGCTTGCGCATCGGCGCGATCAATTATCGCGTGCAATACAAGGCTGCGCGAAGCGCGGGAGCGCGGATGCGGGTGTTCGCACAGATGCTTGTCCGGTTGCCGCTATCGCTGGTTCGCTCGGCTCGCCTGCTGGCGACGTCGAAGGCCGTGGTCGCCATGCATCCCGCGTTGGTCGCGCTTGGCTCCATGCTGGCAGCATTCGGCTTCGCACCGAAGCCCTATGAAGCTTCGAAGGTCGTATCCTGACGCAGCAGGGAAGAGTTAGATGCCGAAGCGGGCCAGAGCTGTCCTGGCCGCGGCGCGCGGCAGTGCCTTGAGCGAGCGCCGGCCAACCATTGCGAGATAGCCAAGAGCGTCGCGATATCTGCCGAAGCGGACCGCCTGCATCGCCGAATAGGTGACGAGATGAATCTCCGCGGCGAGGCGCAGGCCGGCTGCCGTGCCTTCGGGCAATCTCGCCAGGATCAGACCGTCGTCGAAGACACGCGCGATCGCTGGAAAGAAATCCTGCGGCGTCCGCACCGCTGCGTTCATGGTGTTGGCCGTGTGCAGGCGATAATCGAGCAGAAGTTTCGGTGCGAACTCGAACTCGCCGATTGCGGCAAGGCGGCACCAGCAATGCCAGTCCTCGCAATATCTGAGCGAGGTATCGAAGCCGCCGATGGCGCGGAAGGCCTCGGTACGTGCGAGCGCGATGCCGCCATTGACGATGAAGTTGCCGCTGGCGAGCCGTGCCAGCACGTCGCCGGAGGGCTTGCGGCGTCCTTTCAGCAGGTTGCGCCGGCCGATCTGCCGTCCCTCGCTGTCGATCGTGTTGTAGTCGCCATAGACGAGGACCGCGCGCGGAGCGTCGCGCGCCGTTGCGAGCAGTGCCGCCACCGCGCCGGGGCGCAGGCGGTCGTCGGCATCGAGGAAGAGCAGCCACTCGCCGCTCGCATGTCGTGCGCCGAGATTGCGCGCCGCCGACACGCCGGCGGAGTCGTTGCTCATCAGGCGCAGCCGCGGGTCGCGGATGGCGCGAACGATCGCGACGGTCGCGTCGGTGGAGCCGTCGTCCACGACGATCACTTCGCTCACCTCGCCCTGTGACAGCGCGCTGGTGAGGGTTTCGCCGATATAGGCCGCAACGTTCTTGGCGGGAATGACGACGGACACCGAAATGGTCGAGCCGATCTGCAGCGGCAGACGCGCGGGCGTCGCGACGCGAGAGGAGGCCGGCAATTCGAGAACGTCTTCGGCAATGATCAAGCGGCGGCTCGTTCTTAATGATCTGTTAACCGGGGCGCATCTGGCGAGCTGGCAGGGCCAGCGATCGAAAACTCACGGATGATACCCGCATTACCGGCGAAGCGTTGTGGGCAAAGGCTGCGCAGTGCCGGTTTCGTCAAGTAACGTTAAGCCGGCGGCATTGAGCCTGCAGAAATATGGAGCGTGCGACAGGGCGGCGTGGCCGCAGAGGTGCGTGCTGGTTGACGGTTGGTTAATGGGGATGAGATAGGACCTGAAGCTTCCGCCGGCTTCACCACCTGCCTTGAGCCATGGATCGCAGCGCCGCTGACACCACTGACGTCGAGGCCCCGTCGCTCGGCCACGTCCTGAGCGACGGCCTTGCCGGGCTGAATGCCGTGCGCGCGGCGCGCTGCCTCGTCGCGATTGCGGCGCTGCTTCTCATCCTGGTGACGCTCGATCCGTTTCCCGACCTGCGCAGCGAGGACGCGGCCACCGTCGTCGGCGGACGCATGGCGCTCACCTATGTCGCCTGGGGGCTGCTGGCTGCGGTTGCGGTGGTGCTCGTCGCGCTCACGGATGCACCCGCACTGAAGACCCTGGTGACACCGCTGCATGTGTGCCTGGTCGGCTGGCTGATGATCAACATCGTCTTCTCCGAGAGTCGCGGCGTCTCGATCCAGCGTTTCGTGCTCGCGGCCAGCGTGACGTCGCTCGCCGTCCTGCTGCCGCTCTTGCCGCCGACGCAGCGCAGTTTCAATTTATGCCTCGGCGCCGCCGCACTCGCGCTGCTCGCGCTGTGCTATCTCGGCGTTGTCCTCGCCCCGCAATATTCGATCCACACCGCGCTCGACGTCAGCGAGCCGCAGCTCGCCGGCGACTGGCGCGGCAGCTTCGGCCACAAGAACGTGGCTTCGCCTGTGATGACCATTCTGGTCTATGTCGGCATCTACCTGTCCGCCGTCGGGTCGTTCGTGATGGGGCCGGCCATCGCTGCGCTCGCCGGCATCTTCCTGATCTTCACCGGCGGCAAGACCTCCTCGGTGCTGTGCCTTGCGATCTACGCGCTGGCGTCGCTGGTCTATGTCACGCGCAGCCTGTGGCTGAAGCGGCTCATCTGCTTCGTGCCGCTGATCGTGATGAACCTGCTGACGGTCGGCAGCGTGCTGAGTCCGGCGCTCGGGGCGATGACGCGGCTGCTGCCGCTCGATCCCACCTTCACCGGCCGTTCCGCCATCTGGGAGTTTGCGCTCGCGGCCGTCGCCGAAAAGCCGATCATCGGTCACGGCTATGCGGCCTTCTGGGACGACGTCACCGCGCGGCAGACCGCCCAGGGCTCCGAATGGGCGACGTCGGCTGCGCACAGCCACAACTCCTATCTCGATCTTGCGGTCACCATCGGCCTGCCGGGGCTGGCGCTGGTGATCCTCGTCTTCGTGCTCGCGCCGCTCGGCAATTTCCAGTCGGCCCAGGCTCACAACGGGAGCGGCGCCCTGGCAAAGCTGTTCCTGACTGTCTGGCTGTTCGGCCTGTACTACGGCGCCACCGAGACCTTCCTGCTCGAACGGCAGAATCCGATCTGGTTCATGTTCGCCCTTGCGGTCGCAGGCCTCCACTTTCTGGCAAGGTTCCAATGCGTGACGCAGACGGAACCTGATCATTGACAGCTTGTCGCAGTCGCGGCGCCGTGGTGGCACTGGCTTAACGATAAGCCGCGACGTCACTTGTGGTCTGCGGCAAAACATAATCTATCTGGAAGCATTCTGTAATCGTATGTCCCGGGGATGACGTTTCTCAGCGTCGAGCAACCAGATGGTCTTGCGTCCAGCACGTCGGAAATCGCAGTCGATTTCGTGCGTGACTGGCGGCAGGCCGCATTGCGCCTGAACGCAGGCCATCGCACAGCTTTCCAGGATGATTACTGGCTCGGCGCCTGGTACGAGGCGTTTGGCGACGTCGCGCCGCTGATTGCCGTGATCTCCGATGTCGCGACCGGCAAGGATATCGCGCTCGTGCCGATGATCAGCCATGTCAGGCGCGGCAGCCGCATCGTCGAATTCGCCGACCTCGGCGTCTCCGACAACAACGCGCCGATCCTGGCGCTCGATGCGGCGCCGGATGCAGCGGCGATGGATGCGATCGGCAAGGCGCTGGTTGACGCATTGCGCGCCTTGCCCGACCGCTTCGACCTGCTGCGCCTGAAGAAGATGCCGGCCCAGGTCGGCAGCAAGCCGAACCCGCTGGTGTCGCTCGGCCGTGCCGGATCCTGCTCGGTCAACGGCAACCTCGTGCTGATCGGCGACGACTATGAGGACTATCGGGCGTCGATCAGGCGCCTGCAGCTGCCGCGGTGCTGGCGCGTCTTCAGCCGCCTCGGCAATGCGCGGTTCGAGATCGCCACGGATGCCGGGCGCGCGCGCGAAATTCTCGATGTGATGGACATGCAGCAGGCGGAGCGGATGAGGCAGCTTGGCTCGCCGTTCGTCCTGAACGACGATGTTCACGCCCGATTCTATCGCGAGGTGGCGCGCCAGGGTGTCGCCGAAGGTTATGCCGTCATCTCGGCCCTGGTCTGTGACAAGGGCATCGTGGGGACCACGCTCGGCGTCCGCTACGGCTCGACCTACTTTCTGCTGCGCATCAGTCATAGCGGCAAGACCTGGGCGAACTTTTCTCCCGGACTGCTCGCGACCGAGCGCACCATGGCGGCGCTGCATGCAGAGGGCGTGCGCCGCTTCGATCTCAGCGTCGGCAATCAGGACTACAAGCGCCGGCTTGGCGCCGAGCAGGTGCCGCTGACCGATGCCAGCGTCGCGCTATCCTGGCGCGGACTGCCTTTTGCCTGGCGCGACCACGCCGCGCAGGGCCTGCGCCGTCACCCCCGGCTTGCCGCCTTTGCCGCGCGGGCGATGGGCAAGGGGGCGCGCTGACGGACGCCGTCCGTTTCGCCGTCACCTCGGAAGGCCCGCGCCAAAGGCGTCGAGCAATGCGCGTCCTTGCGGCCAGTCGCCGAGCCCGCTCGACGCATTGATGTGGCCGAGCGCGCCCGCCACGATCAGGCCGGACTGCCAGTCCTGTGCCCGCCGCCGTGTCACCTCGATCGCTCCATATGGATCATTCGTGCTGGCGATGATCAGCGCGGGAAAGCGCAGCGCGCGGCCCGGGACCGGCTTGAACGCCATGGCCTCCGCGGGAAAATTGCCGCCATCCGGATCGGGCACGGCGACCAGAAAGGCTCCCGCAATCGCGGACGGAAAGCGCGCCGCCCAGTGCGCCACCAGCAGGCAGGCGAGGCTGTGGGCGACCAGGACAGGCGGCCTGGTGCAGCGCGCGACTGCGCGCTCCAGGGCTTGCTCCCAGTCGTCGAGGTCCGGCTGGTCCCAGCTTGCCGGCTGGAATCGCGTGACGCGCGCGTCAGTGCGCTCCCACAGCGTCTGCCAATGGGTGTCTCCGGAGCCGCCGAGTCCGGGCAATGTGATGATGTCGTGCATGAACGTCCCGTGATATCTGAGGTGACGTTGCAGTGTGACCGACCGCGGTCCTGCATCACATGGCAAGTCATCGGCGAAATCGATCATCTGCCGATGATCTCAAGGTGGAAGGGAGAATTTTGTTGGATCGCTTCGGAAGCATCGATGCCAAGGATTTGAAGATCCTCGAGGCGTTGCAAGCCAATGCGCGCGTGCCGCTGTCCGAGCTGGGCCGCTCCGTCGGACTGTCCCAGCCGGCGATCTCCGAACGCGTCAAGCGGCTCGAGGAAGCCGGCATCATCGAGGGCTACAGCGCCCGCATCAACCCGCGCGCCCTCGGGCTCGGCCTGATGGCACTGGTGCGCCTGCGCACCTCGCACGAGCACATCAAGACCTGCCTGAAACGGTTCAGCGAGATTCCTCACATCATCGAAGTCCATCGCGTCACCGGCGACGACTGCTTCGTGCTCAAGGTGCTCGTTCCTGCCCCGGAGGACCTCGAGACGATCGTGGACCGCATCGCCGGTTTCGGCACTGTGACGACCTCGCTGGTGCTGCGGAGCGAACCCGCACGGCCGATCGGCAAGGACCTCGTCAGGAAGAAAACCGAACGCCGTTGACGCGTGACCTACGCGGCCGGCACGTCACCACGCCGTTACAAAGGCCCGCGATTGCGCAAATCTTCCGATGATCGCGCGCGTTGTGTTATCGTCGCCCTTGTTTCCCGGAGGCGACATGGAAGATCGTTCGGCTAAATATCGCGCATTCTATGCGCAGTTGATCTGCGCTGCGGCGAAGTCTGCGGATCCCCGTCTCAAGGAGGCCTTTCGGACCGTCAGGCGCGAGCCTTTCGTCGGGCCCGGGCCGTGGTCGATCGCTTTCGGCGGCCATCCCTATGTCGTGACGCCCGATGACGATCCTGCCTTCATCTACCAGAACGCGCTGTTGGCGCTGGACCCGGCGCGCGGCCTCAATATCGGAATGCCCGGTGCGCACGCCTACTGGCTCAGCGGCTGCGCCGTCAGGGAGGGTGAGACCGTGATCCAGATCGGCGCGGGCACCGGCTACTACACCGCGATCCTCGCGCATCTCGTCGGCCCCCGTGGCCGCGTTCACGCCTATGAGATCGACGAACGTCTGGCGGGACTTGCGCGCGACAATCTGAAGGATGTCGCTCATGTCGAGGTGCGCGACCGTTCGGGCATCGGATCCGATCTGCCGGCTGCGGACGTGATCTATGTCTGCGCGGGCGCGGCACAGCCGGCGACGGAATGGCTGGAGGCGCTGCGGCCCGGCGGGCGGCTGGTGTTTCCGCTCGCGCCCGAAGGTGTGCACGGTGGCATGTTGATGATCACGCGCCCGGATGACGGGGCGATCTGGCCGGCGAAATTCCTGGGCCGGGCCCAATTCATCGGCTGCGCGGGATTGCAGGATGCGGATGCCGGCCGGCGACTGGCCGAGGCGTTCGCAAGAGGATGGGAGAGCGTGCAGTCGCTCCGGAGAGAGGGGGCTCCCGACGAGACGTGCTGGTTCGCCGGTGAGGGCTGGTGGCTGTCGACGGCGCCAGCGCCCATGCCGACGGAGTCGGTTCGGCCTCACGCCGACATCACGCAGGCCTAGCGGGATCGCGTTTCACGATCCCGTGCACCCGGCGCAGTGAAACCGGCCGCGCGAGGCGCGGAACAGGCTGCGGCAGTACCATCGTCGCGCCAGCGCCTGCGCGGGCCTGCGGATCATCTGCACGATCAACAAGAGTTCGAAAGCCATTCGTATCGCTTGTGGTCGAATATCCTTGCCACGGATATGGGGCGGCATTCCCGAAGGAGAATGCCGCCCCAGTCGCATCAGCCATGCAGTCGATCGTCAAGCTTAACTGCGAGGCTCAGCCGTGCAGCTCAGCCATGGAGTTTCTTGGCGGTCTCCGCGATCTGCCGTCCCTGATAGCGTGCGCCGGCGAGCTCGTTGGCGCTGGGCTGGCGGCTGCCGTCGCCGCCGGTGATCGTGGTGGCGCCGTAGGGCGCACCGCCCGTGACCTCGTCGAGCTTCATCTGGCCGGCAAAGCCGTAGTTCAAGCCGACCACGACCATGCCGAAATGCAGGAGGTTGGTGATGATCGAGAACAGCGTCGTCTCTTGGCCGCCGTGCTGGGTCGCACTGGAGGTGAAAGCGCCGCCGACCTTGCCGTGCAGTGCGCCCTTGGCCCAGAGCCCGCCGGCCTGGTCCAAAAAGTTCGCCATCTGCGAGGCCATGCGGCCGAAGCGGGTGCCGGTGCCGACGATGATCGCGTCGTAATTGGCGAGATCCTCGACCTTGGCGATCGGCGCGGCCTGGTCGACCTTGTAATGCGAGGCTTTCGCGACCTCGGCCGGCACCAGCTCGGGCACGCGCTTGATGTCGACGGTGACGCCGGCTTCGCGCGCGCCTTCGGCGACGGCATTGGCCATCGCCTCGATGTGGCCATAGGCGGAATAATAGAGGACGAGAACTTTGGTCATGTGTGGTCTCCGTTGGGTGATGAGTTGAGTGTTCGTGATTGTTCCGTCGTTCCGGGGCGATGCATGGCATCGAACTCAGGTGCGCAATTGCGCACCTGAGAACCTCGAGATTCCGGGTCTGGCGCTTCGCGCCATCCCGGAATGACGGCAGATGATGTGGCTCGCCGCCGTTAAGCCGCGTCGACGAGCACGAGCTCGGAGTCTTCGAGCGCGGTGATCCTCAGCCGCTCCTCGTCGCGGATCGCAGCGCCGTCGCGGGCGTTGACGCGGACGCCGTTGACCTCGACCGAACCCGCCGCAGGCACCAGGTAGAGATGCCGCGACTTCTGCGGCGCGTACTCGGCGCTCTCGCCGGCCTTCAGCGTGGTGGCGAGCACCCGCGCATCGGCGCGGATCGGCAGTGCGTCCGTGTCGTCATCGAACCCGCTTGCGATGGTGACGAGCTTGCCCGAGCGGTCGGCCTTGGGGAACGGCTTCGAGCCCCAGGTCGGCTGTCCCCCGCGCGCTGTCGACTCGATCCAGATCTGGAAGATCCGCGTCTGGGTCGGTTCGAGATTGTATTCGGAGTGGCGGACGCCGCTGCCGGCGCTCATCACCTGCACGTCGCCGGCTTCAGTGCGGCCTTCGTTGCCGAGGCTGTCCTGGTGCGTGATCGCGCCCTCGCGCACATAGGTGATGATCTCCATGTTGGCGTGGGGATGGGCGGGAAAGCCGGTGTTCGGCGCAATCTCGTCGTCGTTCCACACCCGCAGCGCACCGTGTCCCATGTTGTTCGGGTCATAATGGCTGGCGAAGGAGAAATGATGCTTGGCCTTGAGCCAGCCGTGGTCGGCGCCGCCGAGCTTTGCGAAAGGTCTGAGTTCGATCATGGAAGTGGGTCCTGATTGGAGGGGAGGGGTTTGGCGTTACGCGCCAAACCCGCCGTCGACGTTGAGCACGGTGCCGGTGACGAAGGAGGCTTCCGGGCTTGCGAGGAAGACGACGCCGGCTGCGACCTCCTCGGGGCGGCCGAAGCGCTGCAGCGCGTGCTGCTTGCGCTGGGCTTCCGCGAAGTCGCGGTCGTCGTCCGGGTTCATGTCGGTGTTGATCGAGCCGGGCTGCACCACGTTGACGGTAATGCCGCGCGGACCTAAGTCGCGTGCCGCGCCCTTGGTGTAGCCGACGACCGCCGCCTTGGTGGCGACGTAGTCGGCAAGGCCCGGGAACGAGGCGCGGTCGGCGAGCATCGAGCCGACGGTGACGATGCGGCCGCCTTCACCCATCAACTGCGAGGCGGCGCGGATCGCCGCGATCACGCCATGCACGTTGACCTGGTCCTGACGGGCGAGGGCGTCGATGTCGGCATTGGCATCGTCGGTCGCGCCGCCCGCGGCAACGCCGGCATTGTTGACGAGAATGTCGAGATGGCCGAATTCCTTGGCGACATCGTTCACGAGCTGCGTCACGTCCTTTGCCGAAGCCTGGTCGGCCTTGAAGGCGCGGGCTTTGACGCCCTTGGCCTTCAGCTCGGCGACGACGGCCTCCGCCTTGTCGGGCGAGGCGACGTAGCTGATGGCGACATCCGCGCCTTCATCGGCGAGCGCGCGGGCAGAGGCCGCGCCGATGCCGCGCGAGCCGCCGGTGACGAGGGCAACCTTGCCTGAAAGCTTCTTGGTCATTGGATTTCTCCATTCCGTGGGTTTGCGATTGACCCTTGGATAAGCCTCCGTCTGTGGTATAGAAATAGAAACTGTCGAAACGCATTGTTTCCTTAAATATCCCAATTGGATCAGGGCCGATGGCAAAACTCCCGGATTTCGAGGCGCTCGCGATTTTCGCAAAAGTCGTGGAATTACGGTCGTTTGCGGGAGCCGCGAGCGAGCTCGCGATGTCCAAGGCGACGGTCTCGAAGGCCGTGACCCGGCTGGAGGAGCGGCTCGGCGCCCGCCTGTTCAACCGCACCTCGCGCCGGCTCGCGCTGACCGATGCCGGCCACAAGCTCGCCGACCGTGCCACGCGTCTGCTGGCAGACGGCGAGGCGGCGGAGAACGAGGCGCTGGCGCAATCGGTGGCGCCGCGCGGCCTGGTGCGCCTCGCCGTGCCCATGACGTTCGGCATCAAGGCGGTGGCGCCGCTGCTGCCGGAGTTCTTCGAGGCCTATCCGGAAGTCTCGGTCGACCTGCATTTGAGCGATGCGACCGTGGATCTGATCGGCGAGGGGTTCGACATGGCGGTGCGGATCGCGAGGCTGCCGGATTCGTCCCTGATCGCGCGCCGGCTGTTCACCATGCCGCGCTTCACAGTGGCCGCGCCGTCCTATCTGAAGCGTCACGGCCGGCCGACGCATCCGATGCATCTCGCCGAGCACAGATGCTTCAGCTACGCCTACATGTCGACGCCCAACATCTGGCACTACACCAATTCGGCCGGCGAGCAGGCCAGCGTGCGTCCGGGCGGCCCGCTTCGCGTCAACAACGGCGAAGCGGTGATGCCGTCTTTGATCGCGGGCCTCGGCATCGCCGAGCTGCCCGAATTCATCGTCGGTGACGCCATCTCCTCCGGCGCCGTCGAAGTGATCCTGAAGGACTGGAAGCAGGCCGAAGGCGCCGTGCACCTGGTGACGCCGCCCGGCGGCCCGCGTCCCGCGCGCGTCGAAGCGCTCGGCGATTTCCTCGCGGCGAAGCTGCCGGGCACATGCAAGCGGCGGCCGCGCGGGAAGGGTGGGAAAGTGCTGTGATTTTGGTCGGTGGGCACGGCGCGCGAAGAGCGCGCCTTTGCCCACCCTACGGCATCTTGCTAGTCTATCGTTCGAGGCAAACTATCGTAGGGTGGGCAAAGCGAAGCGTGCCCACGTCTTTGTCTGAAGGAATCGCAAGTGTCTCGATATCGGCGGGCACAGGGCAGGATGTTCTTCTTCACCGTCGTGCTCGCAGATCGATCGAGCACGCTGCTCGTCGATCAAGCTGATCGCTTGAGACGAATCTACCGAACCGTCTTTGAGCGCCAGCCATTCGAGACGGTCGCGATTTGTATCTTGCCAGATCACCTCCATGCGATTTGGACGTTGCCGGAGGGCGACATCGACTTTTCATCGCGTTGGAATCTGATCAAAGGCGGATTTTCGCGTGGCTTGGAGGCTGGGCCGCCTTCAATGAGCAAATTGAAGAAGCGCGAGAAGGGTATCTGGCAGCGCCGCTATTGGGAGCACGCCATTCGCGATGACGCGGATTTGGAGCGGCACGTTGATTACATTCACTTCAATCCCGTGAAGCACGGCCTCGTCACCCGGGTGCGCGATTGGTCGCTCAGCAGTTTCCATCGTTATGTGGTGCAGGGCACGCTTCCCTTGGATTGGGGAGGGGATATGCGAGACATCGCGGGGCATTTCGGCGAGTGATGGTGGGCACGCTTCGCTTTGCCCACCCTACGGCATCTCGCTTTGCGGCCGGGCTAAGACACCTTCACGCCGTTGACCGCGACAATGCGCAGGCTCGGCTTCAGCGTCCCTTCCAACCGCGCCTTCAATTCGTGGACACGCGGGTCGGTCGAGTGGGCCGCGCAGACCGCGTATTGATGGACGGATTTCGCCAGGGCCCGCCGCGCTTCCGGTGTTCGCGTCACGTCCGGCTCCGAAAGCCGCAAGACAATCGCGGCGAGATTGACCAGCATCTCGTCCAGAGCGACGTCGATAGTCCCAAGATTGTGCATCACTTCCTCCCGGGAAGGGCAACCCGCGGGTCCGGGGATGCGTTCCGGGTCGGGCCGGACATGGTTAATGCCTGGTAAACGACTTGTTCTTGCCGGTCGCCGCGCTAGGCTGGCCGGAGAAACAAAGAAAATCTGGGGAGGCACCACCATGGATCGACGCGATCTCTTGCGCGCCGCTGCGGCATTGCCGTTGTTGCGGGCTGCCTGGCCGGACAGGGCCTTCGCGCAAGCCTATCCGGTGCGCAACATCACCATGATCGTGCCGTTCCCGGCCGGCGGCCAGGCCGATCTCGCGGCGCGCCCGGTGGCGATGGCGCTGGAGCGGATCCTCGGCAAGCCTGTCATCGTCGACAACCGCGCCGGCGGCGGCGGCGGATCGGTCGGCAATGCCGCCGCCGCGCGCGCCGAGCCCGACGGCTATACGCTGCTGATGACGCTGTCCTCGCTTGCGGTGCTCCCGGAGGCCGACCGGCTGTTCGACCGTCCCGTCGCCTACGAGGTCTCGCAGTTCATGCCGATCGCGCGCGTGCTGGCCGACCCCACGCTGCTCGCGGTGCCGGCCTCGGCACCATGGAAGACCGCGCAGGATTTCGTCGAGGATGCGAGGAAGCGGCCGGGCCAGATCACCTACGGCTCGTCCGGACCGTACGGCACGCTGCATGTGGCGATGGAGATGTTCGCAAACAGCGCCGGCATCAAGCTCATGCACGTGCCGTTCCGCGGCGCGGGTCCCGCGCTCACCGCGTTGCTCAGCGGCACCGTGCAGGCGATCGCCGCCGCGCCGGGAACGCTGAAGCCGCAGGTCGACGACGGCAAGCTGCGCGTGCTCGGCAATTGCGGCGCGCAGCGCATCGCGAGCTTCCCTGACGTGCCGACCTTCCAGGAGCTCGGTTACAAGGACGTCGAGATGTACATCTGGGCCGGACTGTTTGCGCAGAGCTCTCTTCCTGCGCCGATCGCGACGCGGCTGCGCGAGGCGATGGCGCAGGTGATGACGAGCCCCGACGTGCTCAAGACTTTCGAGACATCAGGCAGTCTCGTCGCCTATCAGGACGCGCCGGCCTTCTCCGCATTCGTGGCGGCCGACAGCGCGCGGCTGATCGCGGCGGTGAAGAAGATCGGCAAGGTGGAGTAAGTTCCGGCACCGCCTTCACATTTTGTTGTTGGTCCAGAACCTGTCCGCGCCTCATTGATTGATGAGAATTCGACGGAATCGAGAAGGATTTCGACATGCGAACAGAGCGGATTGCACTCGGTGTGGCGCTCGCGATCGGCGGCATCGTCGCGCAGGGCGCAGCCTTCGCACAGGAATATCGCGGGACGATGGAACAGCAGATGGCCTGCACGCCGGATGTGTGGCGGCTGTGCAGCGACCAGATTCCGGACAGGAACCGCATTGTGGCTTGCTTGCAGCAGAACACACCGCAGTTATCGAGCGCCTGCCGTGCGGTTTTCCAGTCCAACAATCAAGCGCAGCCGCAGCAGCCGGTGCCGCGTGGCCGCGTCGCGCCGCCCCCGCGCTATTACAACGCGCCTCCGCCCCCGCCTTATTACGATGACGACGACTAGGCGGCTCTAAAGCATGATCCGGAAAAGTGCGAAGCGGTTTTCCGGAAAGATCATGCGTAAACAACAACCTAAAGCGCGATGACGATTCATCCCAATCTCATCGCGCTTTAGGGCCGGTGCTCGCAGACGTCGACCCATTCGGCCGCGGTCAGCTCGGCCATCCGCTCCGGAGTGATACGCACGGCGCTGTGGGTCGAGCCCGCAGCCGGCACCACGACGTCGAACGCCTTCAGCGAGACATCGCAATAGATAGGCAGCGGCGACTTCAGGCCAAACGGGCAGACGCCGCCGACCTCGTGGCCGGTGATGTCGGCGACTTCCTCCAGCCCTAGCATCTTCGGCTTGCCGCCGAATTGCGCCTTGACCTTCTTGTTGTCCATGCGCGAGGTGCCGGCGGCAACGATCAAAATCACGCGCTCGCCGATCCGCAAGGATAACGTCTTGGCGATGCGTCCGGGCTCAACGCCGTAGGCTTCGGCAGCCAGCGGCACTGTGGCCGAGCTGATCGGCGATTCCATCACGGTAATGTCTGGGGCTTTCTCGGCGAAGAAGGCACGAACAGATTGCAGGCTCATTCCAGTCTCACGGGCGGGCGGCGATACCTGGGTGATCCCTAGATGATACCTGGCAGCTCGGAGAGCGCGCGGACGCGGTGGTCCGGCGCAAAGCCAAGCTCGTCCATCTGGGTCCGGATCGCCTTGAACATGGTCAGCGGTGCCACGAGTTCGTTCTCGACGCAAGCCAGCGCCATCGCTTCCGGTGTCACCCGTTCGATCCAGGCGACGTTCAGCCCGAACGCCTTTGCGCCGGCAACGTCCCAGGGATTGGACGAGACGAACAGAACCTCATCCGGCTTGGTGCCGAGCACCTCGCCGATCAGCATGTAGGCCTCTGGAGATGGCTTGAAGATCTTCTTCGCATCGACGCTGATGGTGGCATCGAGCAGGCGGTCGAGCCCGGTGTTGCGCACCAGCGTGCTCAGCATGTCCGGACTGCCGTTGGAAAGGATGGCGAGTTTTCGCGGTTTCAAGGCTGCAAGCGCGCTCGTTGCATCCGGATAGAGATCGAGATGCAGATACTTTGCGATCACGCGCTCGAATGCTTCGCTGTCATAGGCGAGCCCGAGCACGCGCAGCGTATAGGCGAGTGAGTCGCGTGTGACCGCGTCAAAATCCTGGTAGCGCTGCATCAGCGAGCGCAACCAGGTGTATTCGAGCTGCTTGATGCGCCAGACCTGCGTGATGATCTCGCCATAGCCCGGAAACGCATCCTCGGTGACGTCAGCGACCGACTGGATGTCGTAGAGCGTTCCGTAGGCGTCGAAGACGACGGCTTTGAGGGGCATCGACCGGTCCTCCAGGATCGCAAGGTGGCGCAAGGACCTTACCCTGCCCGCGATATCGATCCAAACACGAAAGGCGGCGCGGAAGGCTTTCCGCCGCTCCCCGAATGAGCCCGTTAGCTGCGTTGCCTCATGTTTTCGAATGGTTGATCAACCGAGGATAGAGTAGTCTTCCGCCGATCGGGGCGCCGCCGTTGCGGTCTTTAAAGACGTGATCCCGGAACTCAAGTTCGAGATCGGCCAATGCAGGATGATGTCATCAAGCAACCGTTGCTGGTCGAGGTCGCGATCGAGGCGGCGTCGCGGGCGGAGCATGAGAAGCTCATGACTGCGCTAGCCAAGCTCACCGCCGACGATCACTCGTTCATTGTGTCGTTCGATCCCGAGTCGGGGCAGACTGTGCTGAAGGGGCCGAGCGAAAGTCATCTCAAAGGCAAAATCGAACTTCTTGACCGGGTTTATGGGATCGCCGTCACTGTCGGCGCGTGGCGGGTCGTATTTCTCGAGCGTCCCACCACGCGGGCAGAGGTGACTTACACTCACAAGAAGATCTACGGCCCCAAAGGCGATTTTGCTGCCGTCAAGCTCGGCGTCGGACCAATCGATCCCGGGAAAGGCTTTCACTTCGAGTCAAAGGTCGACGAGGATGTCCTGCCAAGGGAATATCTGCCTGGCGTCGAAAAAGGTCTGAAGGACGTCCTCGCTTGCGGCGTCGTTGCGGGCTTTCCGGTGATCGATGTCGGGGTCGAACTGATCGATGCCAGATATCACGACGTCGACTCGTCGGTACTTGCCTTCGAGATCGCTACGAGGGCAGCCTTTCGCGAAGCCCTGAAAATGGCAAAACCGGTCCTGCTCGAACCGATCATGAAGGTCGAGGTGGTCACACCGACGGCATTCGCAGAATCCATCGCCGATGATTTGCGATTGCGGCGTGGGCAGGTTCGCTTCAGGGACGCCGGAGACGATACTGCCGCGATCGACGCGATAGCGCCGCTCATGACCATGCTCGGTTATGCGAACAGTCTGGGCTTGGTGAGCGACGGGCGGGCGACTTGTGTGATGCGCTTCGATCACTACGCTCCAATGCCGTCGCCCGAGAGCGATCCGCCGTTTCGGCCAGCAATCGGGATGCGTGCGTGAGGCCCGGCTCTGGGCGGACCTGATGTTGCGTCCGCTGCGGAGCCGCTGCAAGCGACCCCGCCGATTGACACGAACGGGATTAGATCCCCAGCAGTTTTCGCGCGTTCGCCTTCAGCACCTTCGGCCGGATCTCGTCGCGGATCTCGATCTTGGCAAAATCCGACAGCCAGCGGTCCGGCGTGATCACGGGCCAGTCCGAGCCGAACAGCATTTTGTCCTGGAGAATCGAGTTGATGTAGCGCACCAGGATCGGCGGGAAATACTTCGGCGACCAGCCAGAGAGGTCGATGTAGACGTTGGGCTTGTGGGTCGCGACCGACAGCGCCTCTTCCTGCCAGGGGAAGGAGGGGTGGGCGAGGATGATCTTGAGGTCGGGGAAATCGGCCGCGACGTCGTCCATGTACATCGGGTTGGAATATTTCAGCCGCATGCCCATGCCGCCGGGCATGCCCGAGCCGACGCCGGTCTGGCCGGTGTGGAACAGCGCGATCGCGCCGCCATTGTTGATCTCTTCATAGAGCGGATAGGCCATGCGGTCGTTGGCGTAGAAGCCCTGCATGGTCGGGTGGAATTTGAAGCCGCGCACGCCGTACTCCTCGATCAGCTTGCGCGCCTCGCGTGCCCCGAGCTTGCCCTTGTGCGGATCGATCGAGACGAAGGGAATGAGGACGTCGAGATGCTCGGAGGCGACCTCCAGCATCTCGTAATTGTTGTAGCGGCGGAAGCCGGTCTCGCGCTCGGCATCGACCGGGAAGATCACGGCGGCGATGTTCTTGGAGCGATAATAGGCCGCGGTCTCCGGCACGGTCGGCGGATGCTTGTTCGGGGACTTGAAGTATTCCGCCATCTGCGCCTGGAAGTCGTCATAACCGTCGTCGGCGTGGCAGCCGCAGGGCTCCTCGGCATGGGTGTGGATGTCGATGGCGACGACATCGTCGATGTTTGGCAGCTTCAGCTTCGGCATTGGTTTCCTCCCGACGGGTTGCCAAATTGATTATATCATATAACGAATTTGGCAAGGCGTTGCTGGAGGCAAAACCGGAGGCCGCAAAAGTCGTTGCTGTGCTCGGCCTCTGGTGGTGCAGATCGGGCCGATCCGGCCATTTCTACGGTGCATGGGGTTGTTTTCACGAAATTGCCGGTTCGGAACCGGGCAGTTAACATTGACATGACCTCCCGCCATGCCTTAAGAACCGCCCCGTCCCGGGCGGTCGGTCCGCCAGCGGGAAAGATCTCATTTTGCCACATTCGCGCGTGCCGAAACGGTAGTGCCGAACACGGCCTTTCGAACGTTCAGGATTCTGCCATGAAGGTCCGTAACTCGCTGAAATCGCTGCGCGGTCGCCATCGCGCCAACCGCCTGGTCCGCCGCAAGGGCCGGGTCTATGTGATCAACAAGGTGCAGCGCCGCTTCAAGGCTCGCCAGGGCTGATTTCTGCCCTCGCGGTCGCCTTCGCGCGCCCCGCAAGACCACGGTCTCACACGAGTTTGACGCCGCCTTTGCTTTGCAAGGGCGGCTTTGCGCGTTTAGACTTTCACCATGGCAGTGAGATTCCCTTTCGCGTGCACGCTGTGCCTGGCTCTCGTTCTGGGCGCCACCGGCCTCGCTCCGGCCTTTGTTGCTCCAGCCTTGGCGCAGCAGATTGAGCCGCCGAGCCCGCCCGGCAAGCAGAAGAAGCTGCCGGAGGCGCCGCCCAAGCTGCCCAAGGTCGACCGCAGCAAGAATCTCGATTTCCTGTTCGGCGCGCTGAAGGCGGCGCCCGACGAGGCCAGCGCCAAGCATGTCGAGGCGCGAATTTGGGCGATCTGGCTCCAGACCCCGAGCGACACCGCGGCGCTGCTGATGTCGCGGGCCAAGACCGCGGTCGATGCGCAGAAGATCGAGATCGCGATCAAGCTGCTGGATTCGGTGATCAAGCTCAGGCCCGATTACATCGAGGCCTGGAACCGGCGCGCCACGCTCTATTACATGCAGAACGATTACGGCCGCTCGCTCGCCGACATCCGCGAGGTGCTGATCCGGGAGCCCCGCCATTTCGGCGCGCTCGCCGGCCTTGGTATGATCATGCAGGAGGTCGGCGACGAGAAGCGTGCGCTCGAGGCCTATCGCAAGGCGCTCGCCGTCAATCCGCACCTCGAGAAGATTCCCGACCAGGTCAAGTCGCTGACCGAGAAGGTCGAAGGCCGCGACATCTAGCTGAGAACTCGATCAGTTCTTGAGTGAATGCGGCGCCTGCGGATTAACCACGATCGGAAACGCGGCGTTTTGGCCCTATTGCCGGCCCCGCCACAGGCCTACCTGCATCGCAGGAGCAAAGCCATGAAGCGTTTGATCTTTGCGGGTAGCTTGCTGCTCGCGTCGGGGACGATGAGTTTTGCCGACGGACTGTTCTGGGTGGTCGGCAATCGCGCCACCGGCAGATGCGACATCGTGACCAGCAATCCGGTCATCATCGGCGATATCTGGTTCGGCGACGGTCCCTACAAGTCCAGGGCCGATGCCAAGCTTGCCCGCTCCACGATTCGCGCCTGTCCTGCGCTCCCTCCCGACGAGGAAAAGGCCGAGGACAGTACGAACCAGGACTAATGCAGGACGCTGCCGCCGCGCTCGGCGAGACCGCGATCGGCAGCCGCGGCGTAGGCCTTGGCAAGCTCCGCCTCGAGATGCTCGTTGATCAGGAGCAGCGCCCGCACGGCACCGCGCAGGTCGCCGTTGCAGCTCGCGACGATTTCGTCGATCGCAGTGTCATTCGATCTGAAGCTCATCGAAATTCTCCGGTTCAAACCAGGAAAAATCCTGCCGGCCTTTCCCGCATCCCCTGAAGGCTGCAAGGAGGATCGGCGCCCATCCGCGTCTAAATGGCGGAACCGACCATGGCGATTATATGGAAACCGCTATGACGGTCGCATGAAGCTGGTCCGAAGCTTGCGTGTCGCAGGGCAATATCATTGATTCCATTTGTTTTTTCATGTTTGGCAATTGTGGACATATCCACAGCCCCTTAATTTCTGTGGAAGTGCCGAAGTGCCCGGGGCGAAACTGCCACGTGCCACGCTCGTAATTGTGAAGTGCCCTGGATCGTCCGGATTCTCTCCATGATCGTGATGTCAGTCGTGACGGCGCTGGTTCTGCTGGCGCTGGTCACGCAAGCCGGTGTCATCGCCGTGCAGCGCGCTTTTCCGCCGCAGGGCCGCATGATCGAGGTCGAGGGCGCTGTGCTTCACGTCGTCGACATCGGTCCGCGCGAGGCTGCCTTGCCGATCGTGATGCTGCATGGCGCGAGCTCCAACCTCGAAGCGATGCGGCGTCCGCTCGGCGACCTCCTCGCCCAGGACCATCGCGTCATCCTGATCGATCGTCCCGGCCACGGCTGGAGCACGCGCGCGCGGCGGCGGGATTCGACGCCGCAGGTCCAGGCGCGGATGATCGACGAGGCGCTTCAAAAGCTCGGGATCGATCGCGCGGTCTTCGTGGTGCATTCCTGGAGCGGCGCGCTCGGCGCGCGGATCGCGCTCGATCATCCCCGCCGCGTTGCCGGCCTCGTGATGCTGGCGCCCGTCACGCATCCCTGGCGCGGCGGCGTCGGCCGTTACAACGAACTCATCGCAAGGCCTGTCATCGGCCCGCTGCTCGCCTACACCATCACGCTGCCGCTCGGCTATTTCGTCGCCGAGGCCGGCGCGCGCAACGTGTTCTTGCCGCAGGTTATGCCGGATGGTTTCGTGCAGGACTCCGCGACGCCGCTATTGCTGCGCCCGCGCGAGTTCATCGCCAATGCCTATGATCTGGTGACGTTGAAGGAGGCGGTGACCGCGCAGGTCGCGCGCTATGGCGAGATCAAGGCGCCGGTCACGATCATCGCCGGCGAGCCCGACAAGACGGTGAAGACCAGCACACACGCGCGCCCGTTTGCAGCATTGGTGCCGAATGCAAAGCTGATCGTGCTGCCCGATCTCGGCCACATGGTGCAGAACGCCGTGCCGGATCTGGTGAAGACGGAGATCGGGACGATGATCGGAAACATCGTCCCGGCGCAGGCAGCCGCCGATTAAAGCGCTTTCGAGCGAAGTGGACGCCGGTTCGCGTGAAGAAACGCGTCAAAACAAGAAGCCAGAGCTTCGGTTCCGATTCAATCAGAACCGAAGCTCCAGCGGTCGCCGTTCGCGCGCTTACTGCTTGATCTTCCCGTCCTTGTCGAACTGCGCGATGAAGGTCCAGAGATTGTTGATCTCGGTCTCGTTCTTGATGCCGGCGAACGCCATCTTGGTGCCGGGGATCTTGGCCTTGGGGTCCTTGATGTATTCCTTGAAGGTCGCCTCGTCCCAGGTGATGCCGGAATTCTTGTTCGCATCCGAATAGCTGTAGTCCGGCGCAGTTCCCGACTTGCGGCCGTTGAGGCCGTTCAGCTCGGGGCCAACCTTGTTCTTGGCGCCTTCGCCGATGGCATGGCACGCCAGGCACTTGTTGAACGACGTCTTGCCAGCGGCGACGTCCTGCGCCATCGCTTTGGAAGATATGGCGGTGGACGCTGCGGCAGTCATGGCGAGGGCAACCAGCGCGCCGATAGTCAGTTTTGTCATAAGGGTGCTCTTCGTCTCTTCCCGGGTCAGATGGAGGGTCGTGGTTTTGGCAGGTCCGATGCAAGTGGACAAGCCGCGAAACCTTGACAGGTTTCCTGATAGCCGACTTGCCCCAGAGAGAACTTGCGCTGCAACAAAGCAATGCGACCTTCGGAGGACCCTACCCAAAGACGGCAAGACATGATTGATTTGCCGGGACAATTCCCTCTGTCGGACGAAGGCTTCGTAATATGGCCATCATGATGCCCGCAAGCGACCAGGCGGTGCTGGCGCGTCGCAGCGAGATCGTCGCCGCCTTGCGCGCAATCGTATCAGGCGAAGGCGTGATCGACAGCGCCGCTGAGATGCGGGCCTATGAATCCGACGGGCTGACCGCCTATCGGCAGCCGCCGATGGTGGTGGTGCTGCCTGATACGACCGAGCAGGTTTCGCTCGTCCTGAAATATTGTGCCGCGCAGGGTATCAAGGTGGTGCCGCGCGGCTCCGGCACCTCGCTATCCGGCGGCGCGCTGCCGCTCGAGGACGGTGTGCTGCTCGGGCTCGGCAAGTTCAAGCGCATCCGCGAGATCGATTTCGACAACCGCGTCGTCGTCACCGAGCCCGGCGTCACCAACCTCGCGATCAGCCAGGCGGTCGCGCATGCCGGCTTCTATTACGCGCCGGATCCGTCCTCGCAGATCGCCTGCTCGATCGGCGGCAATGTCGCGGAGAATTCCGGCGGCGTGCACTGCCTGAAATACGGCATGACCACCAACAATGTGCTCGGCTGCGAAATTGTCCTCATGAGCGGCGAGATCCTGCGCATCGGCGGCAAGGGGTGCGAGAACGCCGGCTATGATTTGATGGGCGTCATCACCGGCTCGGAAGGCCTGCTCGGCGTCATCACCGAGATCACGGTGCGCATCCTGCAAAAGCCGGAGACGGCGCGCGCGCTGATGGTCGGTTTTGCGCAGGTCGAGGCGGCCGGCGAATGCGTGGCACGCATCATCGGCGCCGGCATCATTCCCGGCGGCATGGAGATGATGGACAAGCCCGCGATCCACGCCGCCGAAGCCTTCGTCCATGCCGGCTATCCGCTCGATGTCGAAGCGCTGCTCATCATCGAGCTCGACGGTCCCAAGATCGAGGTCGACGAGTTGATCACGCGCGTCGAGAGCATCGCAAGAGGCTGCGGCTCGGTGACGCTGCAGATCTCCAATTCGGAGGCCGAGCGCAACCTGTTCTGGGCCGGCCGCAAGGCGGCGTTCCCCGCCGTGGGCCGCATCTCGCCCGACTATCTCTGCATGGACGGCACGATCCCGCGCGGCGCGCTGCCGAAGGCGCTGGCGCGCATCCGCGAGCTCTCGGAAAAATACCAGCTCGGCTGCGCCAACGTGTTCCACGCCGGCGACGGCAATCTGCACCCGCTGATCCTCTACGACGCCAACAAGCCCGGCGAGATCGAGCGCGCCGAGGCTTTTGGTGCCGACATCCTGCGCGCCTGCGTCGAGTTCGGCGGCGTGCTCACCGGCGAGCACGGCGTCGGCATCGAGAAGCGCGATCTGATGGGCGACATGTTCACCGAAATCGATCTCAACCAGCAGCAGCGCCTGAAATGCGCCTTCGATGCGCAGGGCCTGCTCAATCCCGGAAAAGTGTTTCCGACCCTGCACCGCTGCGCCGAGCTCGGCCGCATGCATGTGCATGCCGGCAAGGTGGCGTTTCCGGACATCCCGCGGTTCTAGGCGCTCGCGAAAGAAAGGGCCCGCGGTGCGGGCCCTTCTCCCGCGAACCTCACAGCAGCCCGTACTGCGCCCGTTCGCGCTTTGCCAGCAGCGGCAGCGCTTGGCCGGCGATGTAGGTCTTGAAATGCGTGCTCTCCTGGTGCGCCTTGAAGGCGGCCTCGTCGCGGAACAGCTCGTAGAACAGGAACTGGGCCGGATTGTCCTTGCCGCGCGAGATCAGGAACAACTTGACGCCGTCCTCGCGCTGCGCCTCCGGCAGGAAGTGGTCGAGGATCCCTGCGACCTTGTCGGCCTCATCAGGCTTTGCCTCCCATTGCGCGACGACGAGCAGGCCGCCGCCGTCGACGGCGTCGCTGAGAGATTTCTGCGTGGCATAATGGTTCATGGTTCTTCCTCCTTGCTGCTGGGCTTGAGATGACGCCGCCGTCCATGGCGAGAGGTCGATCGCCAGCGCGGCTCCGAAGGCCCGGACGACTGACCTGCGGCTGAACGCTTCGTTGGCGCGCGGCATCAGTCGCTCATGTGTCGATCGCTTCATGTCTGTCACCATCGGTTGGTCGCGACTGCGATCGGCGCAGACTTGTAGCGACGGCCCGCCGGCTTTGGTTCGCCGATGATCGAAGTGTCGATGTCGTGAACGCTTCGATGATGATCGAGGCGTCGATGTGGGCGTTGCACGGGGCGCAATCGCGCAGGCAATGGTCGTTGGCGTCACGCCGCATTTGATTTTGGCGGCGAATTTCGCTACCGCCTTTTCCCGTGGATACGCTCAGGGTCAGAGACGCCAAAGACGTCGAAGAGGTGGTGCGCGCGGCGATTGCCAATGAGCAGCCGCTCGAGATCATCGGCCATGGCAGCAAGCGCAGCATTGGCCACGCCATGGCGACCAACGCCGTGCTCGACATCTCCGCGCTGAATGCCGTCACCTCCTACGAGCCCAACGAGCTGATCGTGACACTCCAGGCCGGGGCGCCGCTCGCCGACGTGCTGTCGCTGATCGATGCCAAGAACCAGCAATTCGCCTTCGAACCGATGAACACCGCGCCGCTGCTCGGCACGCCGGTATCAGGCACCATCGGCGGCATGATCGCGGCCGGGCTCGCCGGGCCGCGGCGCATCCGGGCGGGCGGGGCGCGCGATCACCTGCTCGGCGCGCATGCCGTTTCCGGTTTCGGCGACAGCTTCAAGACCGGTGGCAAGGTGGTGAAGAACGTCACCGGCTACGACCTCTGCAAGCTGCTCGCGGGGTCCTGGGGCACGCTGTCGGTGATGACCGAGGTCACGCTCAAGGTGATGCCGAAGCCGGAAGCCGAGCGGACGCTGCTGCTGCGCGGGTTAGATGATGCCGCCGCCAACAAGGCGATGATCGCGGCGCTCGGCTCGCCTTTTGACGTCTCCGGTGCCGCGCACCTGCCGAAATCGGCGCTCCGGGCCAGGACCGACGGACTTGGCGACATTGCAGGCCAGGGCGAGGCGCTGACCGCACTGCGGCTCGAGGGCATCACCGCCTCCGCCGCCCACCGCGCCGGCTCGCTGCGAGAATTGCTGGTGCCGTTCGGAACCGCAAACCTGATCGAGGACGAGGCGTCGTCCGCGCTATGGGCCACGCTACGTGACGTGCTGCCGTTCGCGGCCGGCGGCGCGCTGGGGGCATGGCCTGTCTGGCGGATCGTCTGCCCGCCGGCATCGGGTGCGGCGCTCGGGACGCAATTGGCGCGCGAGACCGGCGGCGACGTGATCTATGATTGGGCCGGCGGATTGATCTGGGCCGCATTGCCGCCGAAGGGCGACGCGCATGCCCCGGTCGTACGTGCATGCGCGAATGCGGTTGGGGGTCATGCCACGCTGGTCCGGGCGGCCGAGGATGTCAGGCGCGATGTCGACGTGTTCCATCCGCAAGCGCCCGGCATCGCCGCCCTGAGCGAGCGGGTGCGCGCCAGTTTCGATCCGAAGACGATTCTCAACCGGGGACGCCTGAGCCGGGGCGCTGCGGCATGAAGACCGAATTCTCACTCGCGCAACTCGCCGATCCCGATATCGCGGAAGCCGACAAGATCCTGCGCGCCTGCGTCCATTGCGGCTTCTGCACTGCAACCTGTCCGACCTATGTGCTGCTCGGCGACGAGCTCGATAGCCCCCGCGGCCGCATCTACCTGATCAAGGAGATGCTGGAGAAGGACCAGGCGCCGACGGCCGAGGTGGTCAAGCATATCGATCGCTGCCTGTCGTGCCTGGCCTGCATGACGACCTGCCCGTCAGGGGTGAACTACATGCATCTCGTCGACCAGGCCCGGGTCAGGATCGAGCAGCGCTATCAGCGGCCGCTGACCGAGCGGCTGTTGCGCCAGGTTCTGGCCTTCGTCCTGCCGGACCCGCAGCGTTTTCGCTGGAGCATGGTGCTGGCGCGGCTGGCCCGTCCGCTCGCCGTGTTCCTGCCGACGCCGCGGCCCTCGGCCACGCCCGGCCTGATCCAGCGCCTCAAGGCGATGCTGGCGCTGGCGCCGAACCGGCTGCCGCCACCAGGGCCCCTCCCGGGCAGCGTGTTCGCGGCCCTCGGCAAGAAGCGCGGCCGGGTCGCGCTGCTCCAGGGCTGTGCCCAGCAGGTGCTGGCGCCGCGCATCAACCAGGCCGCCATCAGCCTGCTCACCCGTCACGGCATCGAGGTCATCCTGGTCAGGGACGAGCAGTGCTGCGGAGCGCTGACCCATCACCTCGGCAACGACCAGGATGCGCTGGCGCGGGCGCGTGCCAACGTCGCGGCGTGGCAGAAGGAGGCCGCCGGCGAAGGGCTCGACGCCATCCTGGTGACGACGTCCGGCTGCGGCACCGTGATCAAGGACTATGGCTATCTGCTGCGCGAGGACGCTACGTTCGCAGCCGATGCGGCGAAGGTGTCCGCGCTTGCCAAGGACATCACCGAATACGTCGCGGGTCTCAGCCTCTCACCGAGCACGCGACACGACGACATCGTCGTCGCCTATCACTCCGCATGTTCGTTGCAGCACGGGCAGAAAATCACGGGGCTTCCGAAAGAATTGCTTTCCAAGAATGGATTCGTGGTGAAAGATGTACCCGAGAGCCATTTGTGTTGCGGTTCGGCGGGGACCTACAACATTCTCCAGCCCGAGCTTGCGGGCCGGTTGCGCGATCGCAAGGTCGCCAACATCGCGAGCGTCAAGCCGGACATGATTGCCGCGGGCAATATCGGCTGCATGGTGCAGATTGCCAGTGGCACGTCAGTTCCGGTCGTACACACGATTGAGCTTCTCGATTGGGCTACGGGCGGGTCGCGGCCGGCACTGAACGCGCAAGTTTGAGCTTTCAGAGCCTGAACTTTCCTCCCGAGGTGACGACTGAAGGCGCCCGATCGACCATTGTTCGGCGGCAACAGGAGGACCACGATGGCGAAAGCGAAGAAGAAGAAAAGCAAGAAGGCGAAAAAGGCCAAGAAGGCTGTAGCGGCGAAGAAGACCGCGAAGAAGGCGACGAAGAAGAAGGCAGCCAAGAAGTCCGCGAAGAAATCTGCCAAGAAATCTGCAAAGAAGGCCGCCCCGAAAAAGGCTGCCAAGAAGACAGCAAAGAAGGCGGCGGCCAAGGCTGCACCGAAGAAAGCCGCGAAGAAAGCGGCACCGAAGAAGGCGAAGGCAGCTCCCGCGCCGAAGCCGTCAGCGCCGGCGGCGGCTCCGGCTCCCGAGCCCGCCGCCGAAACGAGCTGGGCGATGCCTTCGTCTTCTGCGGAACCGACGCCGGCCGAGGGGCAAAGCTAGGCTGAAGGCGCCTTTCTCGATCTCTTGGACGATCTGCAAGCAGAAGGGCCGTGGCGGTAACGCTGCGGCCTTTTTGCATCGCCGCCTCGGAGGTGGGTGTGGCCGCTTCTTTGGGGCCCGGTTGATTCGTGGCGCCGGCACCACGAAGCCGAAGGCATCCGTACTTGCACGGCCCGCTTATGCACTATGGAGTGCAAATAATGTGATCGAGAAGCCACACAGGCTGACAACCTTTCGTGGAAACCTTAAAACGCCTAAAAAGTCGGCAGATGCCCGCGCTTTTTGCTTCACCGTTCGCATCCCTCGCTCCAGATTGTCGCAGTAACGCAATTTTGCAGACAGGTCGCATGCCCCGGGGGGCTTCCGGAGCCGACTGGTGAGTAAGAACGGGTAGATGGGGATCGAAATGAAAAAAGTGGCTTTGTTGGCAACGGCGCTGGCAATGGTGACGACGGGTTCGGCTTTCGCGGCGGACATGGCGGTGAAGGCCAGGAAGGCCCCGCCGCCGGTGGTTGCTTTCGATCCCTGGGATATCGCGTTCGGCGGCGCGATCATGAGCGACTACATCTTCCGCGGTATCACCCAGTCGAACCATAAGCCGTCGGTCGCGGCCTATTTCGAGCCCCGCTACAACGTCACCAAGGACCTCCAGCTCTATGTCGGCGTGGCCGGTGAGAGCATTTCCTTCCCGAACCGCGCTGCGGCCGAGATCGACGTCTACGGCGGTATCCGCCCGACCTTCGGTGCGTTCGCCTTCGATATCGGCGTGTGGGGCTACCTGTATCCGGGCGGCACCTGCTACTTCGGCGGCACCGGCATCGACAACGCCGGCGTCTTCCAGGGCGCCGACTGCGCCGAGAAGGCCTTGCTCAACACCAACGTGATCAAGAAGGACCTGAGCTTCTTCGAAGTCTACGGCAAGTTCACCTACACCGTGAACGACAACTGGTCGTTCGGCCTGAACGAATACTACACCCCGAGCTATCTGAACTCGGGCGCCTGGGGCAACTACACCTCGATCGTCGGCAAGTATACCGCGCCCAGCACGGTGTTCGGCTCGAGCGGCGTCGGCATGTATGTGTCGGGTGAGTTCGGCCGTCAGTGGCTCGGCACCTCCGACAGCTTCTACGGCGTGCCGGCTTTCCCGAACGGCATCAAATATGCCGATTACAACACCTGGAACATCGGCGTCGGCTTCACCTACAAGGTCATGACGCTGGATCTGCGCTACTCCGATACGGACCTGTCGAAGGGTGACTGTAACGCCTTCACCAGCGATTTCTCGGCACGCGGCAACATCACGGCATCGACCGGCACCTTCGTGACGCCGATCAATCCGACGGGCGTCGGCTCCAACTGGTGCGGCGCGGCCGGCATCGCCAAGCTGTCGTTCGACCTGACGGCGATGACCAGCCTGAAGTAAGTTTCTTTCCGGGACTACTCACGAGGGCGGCAGAGCAATCTGCCGCCCTTTTGCTTTGGGGGTGTGTCGTACCGTCTGTGAGAGCGCTCGGCCCGCATGGTTCGAGACACGCCGGAAGGCGGCGCCCTCACCATGAGGATCTAGGATCTTGCCGCGAGGACAGACCTCATCCTGAGGGCCGCCGAAGGCGGGCGTCTCGAAGGATGGCTACAAAGAGGGGCCTGTCGAGGTACGGCAGCTTTCGGCTTGGTTGCGCCGCCTCAGCGCGCCGCGGTCGGCTCCTTCTCGGCCGGCGCGCCGGCGCTGCCGAGGACATGGATCTCGCCGTCCTGCACCATCGCCACCTTGCGGGTGTGGAAGACATCGAGCGTCGAGCGGTGGCCGATCGAGACGATGGTGGCCTGCGGCAGCTTCTCTGTCAGCAGCCGGTACAGCCGCGCCTCGGACGGCTCGTCCAGCGACGCCGTGGCCTCGTCAAGGAACAGATAATCGGGTGCATGCAGCAGGGCGCGGGCGAGCCCGAGGCGCTGCTGCTCGCCGAGCGACAGCATCCGGTTCCAGTGACCGTCCTCGTCGAGCCGTCCGGCGAGGTTGGGCAGCCCGACTGCAATCAGCGTGTCCCTCACACGTGCGGCTTCGAACGCATCAGGCTTTGCCGGATAGACCACGGCATCGCGCAGCTTGCCGACGGGGAAATAGGGGCGCTGCGGCAGCATCATCAGCCTGGCCTTTTCGGGGACGAGGATGGTCCCGGTGCCGAACGGCCAGATGCCCGCGATGGCCCGGAACAGCGTCGACTTGCCGGAGCCGGACGGACCGGTCACCAGCACGCGTTCCGAAGGCTGGATGGCAAAGGCATCGGCCGCAACCAGCGGCGTGCCGTTGGGCAGGTTCACGCACAGCTGCTCGAGGGCGATGATGCGGCTGCCGCCCGCAGCCTTGAGGGCGATCGCAGGCTCATGCGCCGGCAGGTCTGTGGCGGAAGCGACCGACATCTCGAAGCCGTCGAGGCGCGCGACGATCGAGCGCCATTCCGCCAGCGCCCGGTAAGCCGTGACGAAGAACGACAACGCGCCTTGTACGCTGGAGAAGGCGGATGCGGTCTGCATCATGTCGCCGAGCTGGATCTTCTTGGCGAAGAAGGCGGGTGCCACCAGCACGTAGGGAAAGATCACGGCGGCCTGCTGATAGCTCGCCGTGAACGCGGTGAGCCGCTTGGTCCGGCTCATGATGGAGTACCAGTTGCCGATCACGAAGCCGAAGCGATCCAGCAGCCGGCCGCGTTCGGCGCCCTCGCCCTTGAGCAGCGCGATCTGCTCGGAGTTCTCGCGGACGCGGACGAGGTTGAAGCGGAAGTCGGCTTCATAGCGCTGCTGCTCGAAATTGAGGTTCACCAGCGGGCTGCCGATCCAGTGCGTCAGCGCAGTGCCGAAGATCGCGTAGATCAGTGCGCCCCAGCACAGATAGCCCGGGATCATGAGGTCTGTGCCGAACAGGTGCAGCGGCGCGGCGTTGGAGAGGCCCCAGAGGATGATCACGAAGGAGAACAGCGTCACGATCGAGGAGAGCAGGCCGAGCCCGATCGTCAAGGTCTGCTCGACGAAGTTCTTGACGTCTTCGGTGATACGCTGGTCCGGGTTGTCGGCCGCATCGCCCTTGAGCTGCATCCGGTAATGCGTGGCGCTCTCGAGCCATTCGCCGAGATAGTGCCGGGTCAGCCATTGCCGCCAGCGGATCTGCAGCCACTGGTTCAGGTACAGCTTGTAGACCGCCAGCGCGATGTAGGTGGAGGCGAGGGCAACGAAGATCCAGATCTGCGTGACGAAGGCGTCCCAGTCGCTCGCCTGCAGAGCGCTATAGAATCTGTTCTGCCACTGGTTCACCAGCACGTCGATCGCCACCAGCGCCAGCTCCATGGCAATGACGGCGCCGAGCAGGCCGCGGCCGGCCCATTTGTCTTCGGATCGGAAATAGGGCACGGCGATTCGCCAGACGATCGCGAGCGTGGCGCGGATGTTGTTCACAGAGCTCTGTCTCCTCGAGGGGATGTGCACAAATGCCCTGAGCCAAAGACTTGAGGCAATGGCGAAAACGGGCGCGCTTAGACTAAAGTCGCAAGTTCTGCAATTTGCGTTGGATTGTCGCAGCCTGCAACCCTAGCATGGGCTCGACGGCGCGGGGCGGGGTGCTCTGGGATTTCGCGAGCTTGTGAGCGGACGGGAACCGCCCGCAGTCGCGAGGAATTCGCGTCCAGCCCGGGGGTTATCGCTTCCAGCGAAAAGCAGGATCGGCTCTCCACGCGGGCCGTCTGCCGCAAACATGCGTGGGGAGGAAGACTTATGTGGAATCAAATTTATGATCCGCTGCACAGCTCGGTGCTGTCGACGATCGCAGCGGCGATCCCCGTCGTCACGCTGCTGGTCCTGATCGCGAGCGGCCGCGTCAAGGCGCATATTGCTGCCGTCATCGCCGTGATCGTCACCAACCTGATCACGATCTTCGTCTTCACCATGCCGGTGAACATGTCGATCCGCGCCTCGATGCTCGGCATCGTGACCGGCTTCTTCCCGATCGGCTGGATCGTCCTCAACGTCATCTTCCTCTACCAGGTGACGGTGGCGACCGGGCGCTTCGAACTGTTGAAGCGCGCGATCGGCGGCGTCACCGAGGACCGGCGGCTGCAGCTGTTGCTGATCGCGTTCTCGTTCGGCGCGTTCTTCGAGGGCGCCTCGGGTTTCGGCACGCCGGTCGCGATCACGGGTGCCGTGCTGATCGGGCTCGGCTTCTCGCCGCTCGCGGCCTCCGGCCTCTCGCTGATCGCCAACACCGCGCCGGTGGCATATGGCGCGCTCGGCACGCCGATCCAGGGCCTTGCCTCGGTCACAGGGCTCGATCCCTACATCCTGGGTGCGATGGTCGGACGGCAATTGCCGTTCTTCTCGCTGATCGTGCCGTTCTGGGTCGTCTGGGCGTTCGCGGGCTGGCGGGGCATGAAGGATGTCTGGCCGGCGATCCTCGTCACCGGCGTGTCCTTTGCGATCCCGCAATTCGTGATCTCCAACTACATCAATCCTTGGATCGTCGACATCGGCGCCTCGCTGATCTCGATGGGCGCCCTCATCCTGTTTCTGAAGGTCTGGCACCCGAGGCAGCTCTGGCTGTCGCCGGAGCTGCGCGGACACGACGAGTCGCATGCGACCATGGCGCCGGCGAAGCCGCTCGACAAGACTCCGCTCACGCAAGCCCAGCTCTGGAGCGCGCTCTTGCCATGGATCATCGTCTGCGTCGTGATGCTGCTGTGGGGAAGCGGCTGGTTCAAGACCTGGGCGAACTCGATCTTCACCTTCAACTACGCGGTTCCCGAGCTCGACAAGATGATCAACAAGATGCCGCCGGTGGCGGCGAAACCGACGCCGGAAGGCGCAGTGTTCGCCTTCACCTACCTGTCCTTCACTGGCACGGGCATGCTGATCGCGGCGATCATCTCCGGCTTCCTCATGGGCGTCGGTCCCGGCAAGCTGCTCGTTGAATATGGCCGTACTATCCGGCTATGCGCGATATCGCTGATCACGATCTCGGCGATGCTCGCGATCGGCACCTTGACGCGGCTCTCCGGCGTCGACGCGACGCTCGGTCTCGCCTTCGCCGCAACCGGCGTGCTCTATCCCTTCTTCGGCACGCTGCTCGGCTGGCTCGGCGTGGCGCTGACCGGATCGGACACGTCGTCGAATATCCTGTTCGGCAATCTCCAGAAGATCACCTCCGAGCAGCTCGGCCTGTCGCCGATCCTGATGGCTGCTGCGAACTCCTCGGGCGGCGTGATGGGCAAGATGATCGACGCACAGTCGATCGTGGTCGCCTCCACCGCCACCAACTGGTACGGCCACGAGGGCACCATCCTGCGCTTCGTGTTCTGGCACTCGATCGTGCTGGCCTGTCTCGTCGGTGTGCTCGTGACGTTGCAGGCCTATGTCTGGCCGTTCACGGCGATGGTGCTGAAGTAGCAGGCCACGCCCGGCTTCGATCAAATCCCCGCGGGGCTTCATCCCCGCGGGGATTTTTGCATCGTGCGCAGGCGAACCTTCTCAAGGGCGCCGCCGTCTTATAGAAGGTGCGGCAAATCAGGTCGGTCGAGAGGTTTCATGGTTTCGCTCAGGCAGATGGTGTGCGCGGCGGTTGCAATGCTGGCGATGTCCACGCTCGCGCGCGCCGAGGACGGTTTTCCTTTCGGCACCGAGATGACGCTGGAGGCGCTGCCGCAAGCCGGCTCGAAACGGATTCCGAACATCGAGATCGGCGACAATGGCGAGGTCGTGCTCGAGCTCTGGTGCAAGGGCGGCAAGGGCCAGTTCTCGGTCGCCGGCAACACCGTGATCTTCGTCCCCGGCCAGATCCAGGACCGGTCCTGTCCGCAAGCAAAGGCCCAGGCCGACGACGAGTTGGTCGCAGCGCTCGGCAGCGTCGAGACCTGGAAACGCCAGGGCGACGTGCTGACGCTGATCGGCCCCAAGCCGCTGCGCTTCCGCGTGAACGGGAATTAGGTCTCGCGAACGTTGCTCTCGTGTCCCGGACAAGGCGCGTCGCGGAAGCGATGCGCCGCAGAGCCGGGACCCAGTTTCCTATCCGCGACTTTGCATGGCGCCTCTGGGCCCCGGCTCTGCAGCACATCTGCGCTGCGTCCGGGGCACGATAGTTCAGCGCGTCACTTCCACACCGACTTGTCGGCGTCCCAGCGCTGGCCTTTCAGTTCCTTGACAAGCGCCTCGACCGAGCCGTTGTCGTCGGGCTGATCGCCTTCCTCGTCGGCCGAAGCTTCGTCCGAGAGGTTGAGCTTGGCGCCGCTGCTCTCATCGCTGGTCGTGGTCGCGGGGCTGCCGATCCACAGCATCAGCTTGTCGGTGGTGCCGGGCTTGTCGGGCGAGAGGAGCCCTGCGACCTCGATCGTGTCGGTGAGCTCGAGCGCCGGATGATCCTGGTTCGGCCGCTTGAACACCAGCTTGAGCTTGCCGGTCGCCGGGTTGAAGCTTTGCGACACCGGCTTTGCCGCGAGCGACTTGCTCAGCACGCCCGCAACTGCGGTTGCGAGCTTGTCGCGGTTGATCTTGTCGCCGTCGCGCCAGTCGGCGGCGGGGAAACGGATGGTGCGGTCCATCTCGGTCATGCCCGCGGTCCAGCCTGCCGCGGTGACGCCCGGCATCGTCTTGAATTTTGCCAGCAGCGCGGCCGCGCGCTCCGGGTCGACCGACATGTTGATGGTCTGCTCGCCGGCGCGCAGCGCATCGCAGCCGACATTGAGGCTCGACAGCGTCACCTCGACCGCCTGGCCCTTCAGGCTCTTCAGGAACTCGGTCGCCGCGTCCAGCTTCACCTTCACCGCGATCGCCTCCGGCGAGACGTCGGTGAAATCCTTCGGCTGCGGCGTGATGCCGTCGTCGGAGGTCTGGTTGTCCTGAAACTCCTTCTCGCTGAGATCGGAATTGTCGGGCGAGGTGACCTCGGTCACGGCCTGGCCAATGCTGATCTGGCCGCGGAATTCGAAGGTGTCGCCGCTCTGCTTGCGCAGCAGCTTGACGCTGACGGGCGCCTTCTCGCCGAGGCTCTGCGTCGTGCCGGTCAGCGTCTGGCCGGCGACCTGGAGATTGACGACGAAGCGGTCCTTGCGCTCGGAGTTCTTCGCGACCGGGTAACAGACGTCGAGCACGGCGGCCGTCACCGTCTTGCCCTGCCGCGTCTCCTTCAGGATCACGTCGGCATTGCCGTCCATCAGCCCGTCGATCGAGGTGAAATAGCGCGTCTCGGTTCCGCCCGGCGCCGTGGCCTTGGGCGACAGTTTCATCTGGGCGGAGGCGGTTTCGGGCGAGACGGCGAGCAGAGCCGCCAGAAGGGCAGTCGAACAAACCAGGAGCGCGCGCATCGACGAAATCCTCGGGCAGTGGGGCATGATCCGGAAAAGTGTGAAGCGGTTTTCCGAGAGGATCATGCCCAAACAATCAGAATCGGCGCCACCGTAGTGGGTTTTGGCCGCCGGTTGAATCGGAAAGCGGCGGGGCAGGGTCGGCAAAAAAGAAGGCCGCCCGGAGGCGGCCTTCGCAATGCTGTAAGATGAGGAAGGGCTTAGAAGCCGCCCATGCCGCCGCCTGCGGGCATGGCGGGCGGAGCTTCCTTCTTCGGCAGCTCGGCGACCATGGCTTCGGTGGTCACCAGGAGGCCGGCCACGGAGGAGGCGTCCTGCAGCGCGGTGCGCACCACCTTGGCGGGGTCGATGATGCCCTTCTCGACCATGTCGACATAGTCCTCGTTCTGGGCGTCGAAGCCGAAGGTCTCGGACTTGTTCTCCAGGATCTTGCCGACCACGATCGAGCCTTCCACGCCGGCGTTCTCGGAGATCTGGCGGATCGGGGCTTCCAGCGCCTTCAGCACGATGTTGATGCCGGCCTGGACGTCGTCATTGGCGTTGGACAGACGGCCCACCGCCTTCTTGGCGCGGAGCAGCGCGACGCCGCCGCCGGGGACGATGCCTTCCTGCACCGCGGCGCGGGTGGCGTTGAGCGCGTCCTCGACGCGGTCCTTCTTCTCCTTGACCTCGATCTCGGTGGCGCCGCCGACGCGGATCACCGCGACGCCGCCGGCGAGCTTGGCGAGGCGCTCCTGCAGCTTCTCGCGGTCGTAGTCGGAGGTGGTCTCCTCGATCTGCGCCTTGATCTGGCCGACGCGGGCCTCGATATCGGGCTTCTTGCCGGCGCCGTTGACGATCGTGGTGTTCTCCTTGTCGATCACCACCTTCTTGGCGCGGCCGAGCATCTTCACCGTGACGTTCTCGAGCTTGATGCCGAGCTCCTCGGAGATCAGCTGGCCGCCGGTGAGGATCGCGATGTCCTCGAGCATGGCCTTGCGGCGGTCACCGAAGCCCGGCGCCTTGACGGCGGCAACCTTGAGGCCGCCGCGCAGGCGGTTGACGACCAGGGTGGCGAGCGCCTCGCCCTCGACGTCCTCGGCGATGATGACGAGCGGCTTGCCCGACTGCACCACGGCTTCGAGCACCGGCAGCATGGCCTGCAGGCCCGACAGCTTCTTCTCGTGCAGGAGGATGTAGGCGTCCTCGAGCTCGGCGGTCATCTTCTCGGCGTTGGTGACGAAGTAGGGGCTGAGATAGCCGCGGTCGAACTTCATGCCCTCGACGATGTCCACCTCGGTGTCGAGCGACTTGTTCTCCTCGACGGTGATGACGCCCTCGTTGCCGACCTTCTGCATCGCCTGCGCGATCATCTTGCCGATGGCGGCATCGCCGTTGGCCGAGATGGTGCCGACCTGGGCGACCTCGGAGGAGGCGGCGACCGGCTTCGCGCGTTTCTCGATGTCCTTGATGACGGCGGCAACCGCGGTGTCGATGCCGCGCTTGAGGTCCATCGGGTTCATGCCGGCGGCAACCGCCTTGGCGCCTTCGCGCACGATGGCCTGGGCCAGCACGGTGGCGGTGGTGGTGCCGTCGCCGGCGAGGTCGTTGGTCTTGGAGGCGACCTCACGCACCATCTGGGCGCCCATGTTCTCGAACTTGTCCTCGAGCTCGATCTCCTTGGCGACGGTGACGCCGTCCTTGGTGATGCGGGGTGCGCCGAAGCTCTTCTCGATGACGACGTTGCGGCCCTTCGGGCCGAGCGTCACCTTGACGGCGTTGGCGAGAATGTCGACGCCGCGCAGCATGCGTTCGCGCGCCTCTCCGGAAAACTTGACGTCTTTGGCAGCCATTTCTGCAATCCCTCGTGTTTCGTGTTGTGTCTTGTTTCGGGGTATGGCCGGCGGAATGATGGATGCCCGGATCGCGCGATCCGGGCATGACATTCAGCGGCCGTTCAGGCGGATGGCCTTAGGCCAGAACGCCCATGATGTCCGACTCCTTCATGATCAGGAGCTCTTCGTTGTCGATCTTAACCTCGGTGCCCGACCACTTGCCGAACAGCACGCGGTCGCCGACCTTGAGGTCGATCGGAATCAGCTTGCCGGTCTCGTCGCGGCCGCCCGGGCCGACGGCGACAATCTCGCCCTGGGACGGCTTTTCCTTGGCTGTGTCCGGAATGATGATGCCGCCCTTGGACTTTTCCTCGGCGTCGATACGTTTGACCACGACACGGTCATGCAGCGGACGAAATTTGGATTTAGCCATGACGTTTCCCTTTGGAGGCTCGCTTCGGAAGTAGTGGAAGTGGGTGGGGCGGCGCTTCCGTTCCCCCTCGTCCCGAGGATCGAACGGCGCGCTTAGCAATCGGGCTTTCCGAGTGCTAATAGTGCGCCCGGGAATATGGCTTGGCCGCGATCCTGTCAAGCAAAGGTGGTTAAGCGATTGGTGAGGCGGATATAGGATGGTGGCATTGGAAACTTGTTCGGGGCGCCGGCGTGTCAAACGACGTCATTGCTCCGGCAGCGGTTTTGCGCTTGGCTGCGGGAGGGGTGCGGCCATGGTCTTGTTCGGGGGAATGCCATGATCATTTCAGCTCACGCGCGCACGGTCGCCAACCTGGCGGCTGCCTCTTGCCTGGCGCTGCTGCTTGGCGCCTGCGGCGGCGGCATGAGCCTGCCGTCCTTCTCTTCGTCGGCCCCGCCGCCGGAGGCGGAGCCCGGCACCGGTCCGGAAATGCCAGCGACCATCCGTTCCGACGAGATCGTCGGCCGCTGGGGTCTCGCCTCGTTCCAGAACCCGGCCGATCGTGCCCGCACCGAGGCCGCGGCGAGGTCCCAGTGCAAGAATCCCTACGTGATCACCGCCGGCTCCTCCGGCGGCGTGATCATGCATCTGGCCGACCAGGCGACGCCGCAGGAGCTGCGGCTGAAGGGCTCGCCCAGCGGCAAGAACTATATCGGCCCGGCCGGCCCCACGCCCGGCGACCAGGATCGCGAGATCGTCTCCTTCGACGGCCGCGTCCTGATCACCCGCTTCATCGACAAGGACGCCGCCACCCGCTACGGCAACATGGTCTACGTCCGCTGCGCGCCAAGGGCGTGATTTTTCTCTTTTGTCATTCCGGGGCACGCGAAGCGTGAACTATGGTGCGCACTTGCGCACCTGAGAATCTCGAGATTCCGGGTTCGGTCCTGCGGGCCGCCCCGGAATGACAACCTGGGAAAACAAAAACGCCGGCCCCAAGGGCCGGCGTTTTGCTTTGTCCCTATCTCTCGCGCTCAGTCGAACAGCGCGTCGATGTCGTCCTGCGAGGCGTGGCCGACGTCGCCGGCGAGCTTGGGGCCGTTGAGGAGCTTCTCGTCGTCGCTGCGCTGATCGACCGGTGCCGGCACATGGGCCTTGATCGCGTCGACGCCGCCCCAGATTTCCATCATCGCATTGATGTGCTGCTCGATGAACTTCATCGTGGTCATGACCTTGCTGATGCGCTGGCCGGTCAGGTCCTGGAAGTTGCAGGCTTCGAAGATCGAGATGACGCGTTCCTGGATGTCGTCGGCGAGCCGCTTCTGCTGATCGGCCGAGTCCACCTTGGACATCGCGCTGGCTGCCTGGTCGATCGATTCAGCGGCTTCGAGGATCTGCTGGGTCGCCTGCTCGGTGCCGCCGACCACCGCGCCGAGCTCGCCATTGACCTTGGCCATCTCGCCGCCGTCGAAGCTCTTGCCGTGCAGGGTCGCGATCTCGCGCTTGGTGCGATCGATGGCGTCGTGGATGAGGTCGAGCTCGACCTTCAGCTTCTCGCACTGCTCGATCTGCGCGCGGTAGGTCTCGAGCATGGTGCGCGCTTCGGACAGCTCATGCGCCGTCGACGCGTCGATCGCCGCCATCGCGGCGCTGCCGGACAGCGGGGCAGCCGTGATGCCCTTCGCCATCTGGGCGCGGATCGCGCGCAGCTCGGCCATGATCTCGCTGTGCATCGGCCCTGCCTCTTCAGTTACGTCTAGAATGGGCATCTCGCCACCGGCGATATCCTCGACACGAAAACGCTTGCGGTGAACAGCCATCAGGACACTCCCCCCACCTCACTCACGCGTCTTTGTAGGCAGAAGCGATTTAACACGAAGTTCACAGCAGGAACTGTCGTTGCGGCTGCGCGCGACGGCGCGCAAAGGAGCGATTAACCATGGTCGCGCGGCGTTCATCGAAAATAAACGCTGATCGCCAAATTGCAGGCCCGCTCGCGACGTGGTGAATCGAAACGCCGCTTCTGTTTACCAAACAAAACGGCTTTTGCTTTTTATTGACCACGTCGCGGGCGCGGATCAGCCACCGGCCCTGGACGACGCATGTGATCTAGACGAAACAGTACAGAGTACGTCGATGTTCAAGAAAATGTCTGTTGCGCTGCTCGGCAGCGCTTGCACCTTCATTGCCGGCGCGGATCGCGCCGCCGCCTTCGACAACACGGTGCCGAACGATCCGCCGGCGGTGCTCTATCAGCCGCGCGTGCCGCCGGCGCCGGTACGCGTCGCCTCCAATGCAAACATGGGCGGCGGCTTCATCGAGTTCCTGTTCGGCGATGGTCCGGGCCGCGGTCCGGCCTATGCGCCCGAGCGGCCGGTGTATCAGCAGCAGCCGGGCTATTACGACCCGCGCCGCCTGCCGCCGATGGGCGAGCCGCAGATGCAGGGTGCAGGTCTGCAGCAAGAGGCGATCGACCCGCGGCAGCGTCCGTTCGATCCGAAGTTCGAGAAACAGGTCGTTGACTATAGCGGCAATGAAAGCGCCGGCACGATCGTGGTCGATACGCCGAACAAGTTCCTCTATCTCGTCGAGGGCAACGGCAAGGCGATGCGCTATGGCATCGGCGTCGGCCGCCCCGGCTTCACCTGGTCCGGCGTGAAGTCGATCACCGCCAAGCGCGAATGGCCGGACTGGACCCCGCCGGCGGAAATGATCGCGCGCCGGCCCGATCTGCCCAGGCACATGGAAGGCGGTCCGGAAAATCCGCTCGGCGCGCGCGCGATGTATCTCGGCTCCACGCTCTACCGCATCCACGGCTCCAACGAGCCCTGGACCATCGGCACCAACGTCTCCTCCGGCTGCATCCGCATGCGCAATGAGGACGTCATCGACCTCTACGGCCGCGTCAATGTCGGCACCAAGGTCGTGGTAATGTGATCTCGACTTCGCCTCTCCCCGCTTGCGGCAGGGCAATCGCATATGACACTGGAGGGCAGCCCGCGACGGAATCGGAAAGTGAACGAAGTGGAATCGGATCGCGAACGTTCGCCTCGTTTTCCGTCGGTTTCTCCGAATTTTTGGCCATATGCGATTGCCCTGCCGCTTGCGGGGAGAGGCCGGAATTCGAGCGCAGCGCGAATTCCGGGTGAGGGGGAGTCTCCGCGAGTCCAACTCTCACTCATTTTGCGGAGAGAGTCCCTCACCCCGACCCTCTCCCCGTAAGAACGGGGAGAGGGAGAAGAGCAGCCTCACGCGTAATCGCTGCCGCCGTCGTCATTGCCGAAATCGCTGTCGTCGGCCATGTCCGTGTTGTCGTTGTCGCGATCGTCGTCGTAGTTCTGGTCGTTGTTGTCGCGGTCGTTCGACGCCTGGTCGACGAAGCCTTGACGAGAATCTTGGCGGGAGTCGCGGTTCGATCCGATGTCGTTGAGGCCGGCATCGCGCGCGAGCGAGCCGCCGGACTGATCGCCGCCGCCCCAAGGACTTCCACCAGCGCTGCGGTCGCCGAGCGCGTTGGTGTCGCCGAAGGCCTGCTGGTGCGAGCCGCCCATCATGCCGCGGATGCTCGAGAGCAACAGCGAGCCGCCGACCACGCCGGCCGCGGCTGCCGCCGCCGTGCCGAGGAACGAACCGCCGCCGCCACCGCCGACCGGCGGGGCGCCATAACCTTGTCCCGGACCCTGGGCGTAAGGCGGCTGGCCATAGCCCGGCTGGGACTGCTGCATCGCCTGGCCGCTGTTCCAGACCGGCCGCTGCTCGCGCGGCGGCACGTTCGGAACCGAACCCCGCGACGGGCTGCCGCCGAACAGCGTGTCGCGCATGGTGTCGAGGAAGCCGCCGGACTGCGCGGGCTCGGGCGCTTGGGCCGCTTCCAGCTCCTGGATGCGGTTATGGGCGCGCTTCAGCGCTTCGTCCTGCAGCAGTGTGGTCTGCACCAGTGCGTAGACCGCGCCGGGCGCCTTGCGCAGCCCGTCGGAGATCGCGCCTGTCGCGTCCGGATCGCGCGGTGCATTTTCCAGCTTTGAAAGCCGGTCGAAAAGGTCGTCGACGAGCTGGCGTTCCTGCGGCGTCATGATCTGTCTCCTTCGCGCAAAACCAAGCGCGCAGGAGATGTAGGGTTCCAATGTGGCCCCAACAGTGCCGGCCGGATTAAATTTCGGTATGCGACAAGCTGCCCCTTAGCCCGTTTTTCGCCGGTTTCATGCCAGTGTCACGTTGCTGTCGGCCAGCAGGCGGGCGAATGCGTCGCTCTTCAGATAGGCGTGCTCGCGCTCGCGGACGTCGGTCATCGGATCGAGGCTGGTGAGGATGTCATCGACGAAGCCGGGATGGCACATCACGAGGCCTCCGTCGGGCAGGCCCTCCAGGAATTGCCGCATCAGTTCGCCGAAATCGGCGGCGCGCGTAAAATCATAGGCGCCGGCAAAGCCGGGATTGAAGCGGAGGCCGGCGCCGCCGGCGCGGCGGCGGAATTGCGCGCTGAGGATGTCGAGCACCATGGCTTTGGGCGAGGCCAGCCGCTGCGCCAGCGGCAGGTTGCGGCCGCCCTGGCGCACCCACGCCTGTGGCGCAACCTCAGCGACCGCATCGACAAAGCCGTCGCGCACCTGCGGATAGAGCTGCACATGCTGATGGCCGTCGACGAAATCAGGCGCGCGGCCGAAGGCGTCCGCGAAGGCTGCGAGCTGCGCCTTCACCTCGTTGCGAAAGAATTCGCGGTCGAGCCGCCGCGCAAGGCCGGCGCGCAGCAGCTTTGGGAAGGGCATGAACATGTCGCCATCGAGGGGACGGAAATGCATGGTGAGCGGCCGGAACGGGGCCGACAGCGTGACGTGCAATCCGATCGCGCAGTGCGGGCTGGCTTTGGCCGAGACTTGAAGTGCCTCGGCCTCGCTGCGTTCGATCGCAGCCCCCACCATCATCACCGAAGTGGCGTTGAGGCGGCCACGTTCAATGAGGTCGCGGATGGCCCGGTTGACGCCGGGGCTGATGCCGTAATCGTCGGCGCAGAGCCAGATCCGCCGCGGGCTCGCGGCAGTGCTCATTCGGCTGCCGTCCTGCTCGAGGCGTCCTGGCTTGAAGCGTCCTGGGCCTTGTCGGCCTCGAAATGCTTCTCGCTGTGCTCGGCGACGAAGTAGATCGGGCGCGCCTTCAGCTCGGAGAGGATCTTGCCGATATATTCGCCGACGATGCCGATCATGATGAGCTGCACGCCGCCGATCGTCATCAGGCCGACCACGAGCGAGGGATAGCCGGGCACCTGCTTGCCGGTGGTCCAGACCTCCCAGAGGATCGACAGGCCGAACAGGAAGGCGCCGCCCGCGAGCACCACGCCGAGCAGGCTGGCGAAACGCAACGGCGCGACCGAGAACGACGTCAGGCCCTCGATTGAAAGGCCAAGCAATCGCGCGGCGTTGAAGGTGGTGACGCCATGGGCGCGCGGCGCCGGCTCGTAGTCGACGCGGATCTGGCGGAAGCCGATCCAGCTGGCGAGGCCCTTGAAGAAGCGGTTGCGCTCCGGCAGTTGCCTCAGCGCTGCGACCGCGCGCGGCGACAGCAGGCGGAAATCGCCGGCGTCCTCGGGAATCTTCTGGCGGGCGCCCCAATTGATCAGCGCGTAGAAGCCGTGCACGGCGAGGCGCCGCAGGAAGGGCTCGTTGTCGCGATGCGCCTTGGCGGTATAGACGACGTCATAGCCGTCATCGATCCAGTGCCGCACCAGCTGCTCGACCAGGGCCGGTGGATGCTGGCCGTCGCCGTCCATGAACATCACGGCGCCGAGCCGGGCATGGTCGAGGCCGGCCATCAGCGCCGCCTCCTTGCCGAAATTGCGCGACAGCGACACCACCTGGACGTTGATGGCGTCGGCCGGCAGGCTGCGTGCGATCGACAGTGTCGCATCCGCGCTGCCGTCGTCGACATAGACGACCTCGCAAGCGAGGCGGTAGCTCTGCCGCAGGGTCCTGGCGAGCTCGCAGATCCGCTGGTGCAGGGCGGCGAGGCCCGCCGCCTCGTTATAGACGGGGACGACTATCGACAGTCCTTTCGCGGCGGCGTTCGTCGCGGTGGTCGTCATGCCGGAAACGTCAGAGCCCAGCGTCATCGATCAAGGTTCCAGAGGCGATCAAGGTCATCTCAACAGCATATGGTAGCTGCCGTTTGCTGTCGCTACGCTGAACGAACCTGAGGCTCACCGCCGCAGGAACGCTTCGAGCTTGGCGAACAGGGGGTTCTCCCGGTCGAACACGTAGTCGAGCGAGACCACCGAGACGGTCTCGGCGCCGTGCTCGCGCAGGAAGCTCGCCAGCGCATAGAGCTGCCCCGGCGGGCAGTGCAGCGTCAGCATGCCCGACGAGGTCGGCCCGCCGAACGGGGCCTCGACGCCGAACCGGCTGTGGGCTTCGCCGAGCAGGGCGGCGTCGCACTGCCGGAAGCGGGTGCGGACCTCACGGTATTTGTTGGCGCGCGCCCTTGCTGCGATGTGGTCGAGGATGACGCGCGCGGTCTCGCGCGCCTGCGGCGACCAGTCGGCCTCCCTGGAGGCGACCAGATTGGCCTGGCTGCGCAGGATCACGCCGTCGTCGAGCACGCGGAGGCCGTTGGCGGCGAGCGTCGCGCCTGTGGTGGTGATGTCGACGATCAGCTCGGCGCTGCCGGCCGCCGGCGCGCCTTCCGTGGCGCCAGCACTCTCGACGATGCGGTAATCGGTGATGCCGTGGCTCTGGAAGAACGCCCGGGTGAGGTTGACGAACTTGGTCGCCACGCGCATCCGCATGTGATGCTGCTCGCGAAAGCCGGTGGTGACGTCGTCGAGATCGGCCATGGTGCGGACGTCGATCCAGGCCTGCGGCACCGCGACCACGACGTCGGCATAGCCGAAGCCGAGGCCCTCGATCAGCGACACGCGCTTGTCGGCGTCGGCGATATTCTCGCGCACCAGGTCTTCACCGGTGACGCCGAGATGCGCGAAGCCGCGCGACAGCTGCGCGGCGATCTCGCTCGCCGAGAGATAGGCGACCTCGACATTGTCTAGCCCTGCGATGGTGCCGCGATAGTCGCGGGCGCCGCCGGCCTTTGACAGCTTGAGGCCGGCCCGGGCGAAGAAGGCTTCGGCGTTTTCCTGCAGGCGGCCCTTGGAGGGAACGGCCAGAACGAATGGCGCGCTCATGACTTAAGCTCCCACCTTGCGGCCGATGCGGTTCAGCGCATCCACCCAGACCGAGAAGCCGACGGCCGGGATCGGCGCGGCCGAGCCGAGCTGGGTCATCAGCCCGTCATAGCGGCCGCCGGCGACCAGCGGCTCGGCGCCGTTGCCCCTGTGATGCAGCTCGAATTCGAAGCCGGTGTAATAGTCGAGCCCGCGCCCGAACGCGGTCGAGAAGCGCGTCTGCTTCACGTCGATGCCGCGTGCGGCCATGAAGCCGACCCGGCTCTCGAACTGATCGATCGCCGAGGCGAGATCGAGCTTCGCGTCAGTCGTGAGCGCGCGCAGCTCGGCGACGGCATCGTCGGGATTGCCCGCGATCGACAGGAAGCGCTTGAGCACGGCGATCGCCTCGCGCGGCAGCGCGCCGCCCTTCAGCGTCGACTGCTCGAGGAAGCGGTCGGCGATCTCGGCCGTGGTGCGGCCGCCGACATTGGTGGTGCCGGCGATCGACATCAGGTCGGTGACGAAAGCGAGCGCCGCCTTGCGGTCGGAGCCGGCGAGGGCCGCGAGCACGCCCTCATATTCGCTGCGCGTCGCGGTAGCCGCGGCCGCGAGCCGCTCCAGATCCTTTTCCAGGCTGATCTTGCGGTTGAAATCCTTGACCAGGCGGCGGCGCCAGACCGGATAGAGGTTGAGCGCGTCGAGCAGCGCGTTGAACAGCGCGACGTCGCCGGTGCGGATCTCGACGTCACGGACGCCGAAGGCGGCGGTCGCCTCCAGCGCCAGCGCCAGCATCTCGGCGTCTGCCGCGGCGCGGTCCTGGCGGCCGAACGATTCGATGCCGGCCTGCAGGAATTCGCTGGCCTGGCCGCTGCGGTAGCGGAACACCGGGCCGAGATAGCTGAACCCGGCCGGCTGGCCGGCCCGGCCCGAGGCGAGGTAGTCGCGCGCAACCGGAATGGTCAGGTCCGGGCGCAGGCAGAGCTCTTCGCCGGACAGGTCGCTCGTCAGGTACAGGCTCTTGCGGATGTCCTCGCCGGAGAGGTCCAGGAACGGCTCGGCCGGCTGCAGGATGGCGGGCTCGGCCCTGACATAGCCGGCCTGCGCGAACGACAAGAGCAGCGTATCCGCCCAGGCGGCGGAGCCGGCAGCATTTGAGGTGGCAGTCGCGGTCATCTCAAGGGTCCATCGTCCCGGCGGAACCGGGCAGAGTAGGGGGAGGCGAATTGGCGCAGCCCTTAGCATGGCCCGACAGCGGTTTCGACCTCCAAAGGATCAATCGCTTAACGGCTGGGCAATGGGGGCCCAACGCGGGAGGCGTTTAGTCGGAATCGCTCAAGCTGCGCCGGGTTCGGTCAACCTCTCCCGCTTGCGGGAGAGGTCGGCGCGGAGCGCCGGGTGAGGGCTCTCTCCGCTAGGGGATCTTCTCGGCGAGCCTCAGGCGATCCCGATGCGGAAGCACCCCCACCCCAGCCCTCCCCCGCAAGCGGGAGAGGGGGCGCACTTCCCTCGCGGAGCCATCAAGTCTGGGTGCCGCCCCAATCGCCAAGCGCCGCCTGCACCAGCGCCAGCGCGGCGACGGCGGCCGTATCGGCCCGCATGATGCGGGGGCCGAGCGCCAGCCGCAGGATCCTGGGCTGCCGCAGCAGCAGCGCTCGCTCTTCCCCGGCAAAACCGCCTTCGGGGCCGATCAGCACGTCGATACCCTGTTCGGCCGCGCGCGCGCTTTGCAGGCTCTGAATGGGGTTTTGGACCTCCGCCGCCTCGTCGCAAAAGATGAGCAGCCGGTCGGCAGAGCGCTGACCAAGGTACCGGTCCAGCGGCAGCGGCTCGGCAACAGTGGCGATGCTGAGGATGCCGCATTGTTCAGCCGCCTCGACCACATTGGCCCGCATCCGTTCGGTGTTGACCCGTGAGGCCTGGGTGAACCGGGTCAGGACCGGTTGCAGGCTGGCAGCGCCCATCTCGATGGCCTTCTGGACCATATAATCGAGCCGGGCATGCTTGAGCGGGGCGAAGACATAAGTGAGGTCGGCCAGGGCGTCCTGGGGCCGGGTCTGCTGCAGGATCACGAGGCCGTCCGGCCGCTTGCGGCCTTCGATCGCGGTCTGCCACTCGCCGTCGCGGCCGTTGAAGGCCAGGACCTCGGCCCCGGCCGCCAGCCGCAGCACATTGCCGAGATAATTGCTCTGGTCGCGGTCGAGCGCGACCCTGGCGTCCTGGGCGAGGGGGGCGTCGACGAACAGGCGAGGGGCGCGAAAATCGTGGGATGGCATCGTTCAATGGTCCAATTTGGGGCCGTTCTTAACCGAAACCAGTAGTTTTGGGGGTAAATATCGCCGAATCGGTGCGTCCCCGCGCCGCGCTCTTGCCCTATTCGGCGGGTTGTTAAGCGCTGGCGGGAATCGTAAAAAGCGCGAACACGCTGGTTGCGCTTCAATTGGGAAGACGCCGAACCCCGTAAGCTCCTGCCGGAGAGACTGCCTTGATGATCCGTCATCTGATGGTTCCGATCACTGCCGCCATGGTCACCATGGGTGCCGCGGGCGCCTATGCGCAAAGCGCCTTCCCGGCGCCGCTGCCGAACCAGGCCGCGAGCAGCTCGGCATTTCCGCCCGTGAATGGCTCGGCGCCGACTGCCTCCGTCGGCACGGCGCCGCAATCCTCGTTCCCCGTGAACGGCGCTGCACCGATCGGCGGCGCTGGCGCTTTCAGCGCGGCCCCGCCGACGCAAGCCCCGGGTGAGGACTGCATGAAGGCCTTCGTGCCTCTGCGCGAGGAGGCCGAGAAGCGCGGCAAGGCGATCAAGGCCGCGAGCGACCGTCATGCGCCGCCCGACGAGGCCTGCAAGCTGATCCGCAATTTCAGCCAGGCTGAAATGAAGATGATCAAGTATATCGAGACCAACGCCGCCAAATGCGGAATCCCGCCGCAGGTCGGCGCGCAGATGAAGGACGGCCACAAGAACACCGAGGCCATGCAGACCAAGGTCTGCAACGTCGCGCAGCAGATGCAGAACCAGCCGCGCGGTCCAGCCGGCCCGTCGCTGAGTGAGGTGCTGGGGTCGGGCTCGGCGCCTGAGGCCAATGCCGGCAAGAAGGGCGGCAGCACGTTCGATACGCTCAACGGCAACGTCCTGACCCGATGAGCGACACATCCGCCCGCGTTGCCGACTCCACCGGCAACTGGGTCGATACGCTCGCGCCGCAATGGGCGCGGCCGTATTTGCGATTGTCCCGCTTCGATCGTCCGATCGGCTCCTGGCTTCTCCTGATGCCATGCTGGTGGTCGGCGGCGCTCGCCGCCGGCATCGCGCATGACGTCAGCCGCCTGCCGCTCACCATCATCCTGTTCTTCATCGGCGCCTTCGTGATGCGCGGGGCGGGCTGCACCTGGAACGACATCACCGACCGCGATCTCGATGCCAAGGTCGAGCGCACCCGCTCGCGGCCGTTGCCGTCGGGGCAGGTCAGCACGAAGCAGGCGGTGGCCTTCATGGTTGCGCAGGCCGTGATCGGTCTCGTGGTGCTCCTGCAATTCAACCGCTTCGCGGTCCTGACCGGCATCGCCTCGCTTTTGATCGTCGCGATCTACCCTTTCATGAAGCGCATCACCTGGTGGCCGCAGATCGTGCTCGGGCTCGCCTTCTCCTGGGGCGCCCTGATGGGCTTTGCCGTCACCTTCGGACGCATCGACGTGACCGCGCTCGTGCTCTATGCCGGCGCGATTTCCTGGGTGATCGGCTATGACACCATCTATGCGCATCAGGATGCCGAGGACGACGCGCTGATCGGCATCAAGTCCACCGCGCGCCTGTTCGGCGCGCACACGCACCAGGCGCTGATCCTGTTCTATGGGCTTGCGGTGGTGCTGATCGGCGTCGCGCTGGCGTCAGGCGATGTGCGCTGGCCGGCCTGGCTCGGCCTTGCGGCTTTTGCCGCGCATCTCGCCTCGCAGATCGTGCGCTTGAGGATCGAGGATCCCGAGCTGTGCCTGCGCCTGTTCAAGTCGAACAAGCATGCGGGCGCGCTGCTGTTTGCGGGATTGCTCGCGGACGCAGTGATGCGGGCTTCGTAGCTGTCGTAGGGTGGGCAAAGGCGCCCTTGCGCCGTGCCCACCATCTTTCCAGGATTGAGACAGAAGAGGTGGGCACGCTATCGCTTTGCCCACCCTACGGCATCTTCAGTTCCGCGCGATGATCTCGCGTTCGTCGCGGTGAACGGCCAGCTCGCGCGCGATGCCGGTGCGGCGGCGCATCAAGAATTTCGGACGGCGGGCGCGGATCGCGTTGGCGCGGCGGCGGCGGGCTGCGGGCTTGCGCGCAGCTTCGTCGAGTTGCGGAAGCGCGAAGAGTTCGCTCCAGATCGCCCATGCCTCGGCGAGTTCTTCGCCATCGGCGCCGACCAGCAGCGGAACGGAGAGCGAGGGGTCGCGATGGACGAGGACGAGCGCCTGCGCCTCGTCATTACCGCGCAGCGCGACGCCGGTGAAATCGCTGACGCGGACGTTGATCGCCATCTGCATGCCGCGGACGGCACGGCGCAGCACGACACGCTCGCGATGAAGCTCGATCTGCCTCGTGTGTCCGTCGGCGCGCGGGTCATGCGCGTCGAAGCGGACCGGAAGGGAAAGGGGGTCGAGCCGCAAGCTGCGGCTCGACCCGGCGGGAGCGACCCCGCATGTTGTTGTTTGACGCCTCACGGCTTTCGTTCTCCCCGCCGGGATTATGTTCCCGGTCGATGCGAGGACCTTAGCGCGGCCCTTTCCGAAACCGCTTAAAAAGGCTGGTTAACCCAGCGTCACCACGGCTCATGATTGACAAGACCTTGGCGCGCATGATTGACGAGACGTTGCGCCGGAGAAGCGAATCTGAGCTTTTTGCGGGCTGAAAATGCTTGAAGTCCGCACCATTTGGGCACATCTGGTGGGTTCGGCCGTTCCGAGCCCGCCCCCCGCCCCAACAGGATTTCGTTTGTGAACCCTTCACCAAGCTCGACGCTTTCGCCCCAGGATTCTTCCAAGGCCAATCGCGACCTGTTCGATCAGTCCGCGCTGTCCGATCTCGCACAGCGGCTGGTGGAGGCGGCCAAACGCGCAGGCGCCGATGCGGCCGATGCGGTCGCGGTGCGCGGCGTCTCGCAAGGGGTCGAGGTGCGCGACGGCCGCGTCGAGGAATCCGAGCGGTCCGAGGGCGATGATGTCGGCCTGCGCGTGCTGGTGGGCCAGCGCCAGGCGGTGGTCTCGACCAACGACGTCAGCGGCGATGCCGTGACCAAGCTTGCTGAACGCGCGGTGGCGATGGCGAAGGTCGCTCCGACCGACAAATATGTCGGCCTCGCCGATCCCGCGCTGCTTGCGCGCGACTTCCCCGATCTCGATCTGCTCGATCCCGACGTCCCCGCGACCTCGGAGCTCGAGCGCCGCGCGCTCGCGGCTGAAGCTGCCGCACTCGCCGTCAAGGGCGTGACCAAGTCCGGCGGCGCTTCGGCCTCCGCCGGCATGGGCGGCATGGTGCTCGTCACCTCGACCGGCTTCCACGGCTCCTACCTGCGCTCCAGCCAGGGCATCTCGGCCACCGCCATCGCGGGCGAAGGCACCGGCATGGAGCGCGACTACGATTTCACCTCCGCGCCGCACGGCGCCGATCTGCTGTCGCCGGAAACCGTCGGCCGTTCCGCCGGCGAGCGCACTGTCGCGCGCTACAATCCGCGCAAGGTCGAGACCTGCAAGGTGCCTGTGGTGTTCGACCCGCGCGTCGCGGGCTCGCTGGTCGGCCATCTCGTCGGCGCCATCAACGGCGCCTCGATCGCGCGCAAGACCAGCTTTTTGAAAGACAAGCTCGGCCAGCAGCTGTTTGCGAAGAACATCCGCATCATCGACGATCCCCTGCGCAAGCGCGGCCTGCGCTCGCAGACCTTCGATGCCGAAGGCGTCGCGGTGAAGAAAATCGCGCTGGTCGACGAAGGCGTGCTGACGACCTGGCTGCTCGACTGCGCCACCGCACGCGAGCTTGGGCTAGCCACCACCGGCCACGCCCATCGCGGCGTCTCGTCCTCGCCCTCGCCGGGGCCGTACAATCTGCATCTCGAAGCCGGCACGCCGAGCCCGGCCGAATTGATCGCCGACATCAAGCAGGGCTTTTATGTCACCGACCTGATCGGCTCCGGCGTGAACGGCGTCACCGGCGATTACAGCCGCGGCGCCTCCGGCTTCTGGATCGAGAACGGCGAGATCACCTATCCCGTCAGCGAGGTGACGATCGCCGGCCATCTGTACGAGATCTTCAAGTCGATGCAGCCGGCGAACAATCTCGAATTCCGCTACGGCATCAATGCGCCGACGGTGCGCATCGAGGGTTTGACGCTTGGCGGACGCTGACGCGAACTCCCTCGACGAAACCATCCTGACCCGCGACGCGGCGCTGCTGAAAGACACGGTGCGGGAGGCGGGCGCGCTCGCGCAGTCGATGTTCCGCACCGAGCTGAAGAAGTGGATCAAGGGCGTGTCCTCGCCGGTGTCGGAAGCCGACATCGCCGTCAACGACCTGCTCGAGGCGCGCCTGCGCGCCGCCAGGCCGGACTACGGCTGGCTCTCGGAGGAAAGCGCCGACGACGCCACGCGGCTGTCGCGGCGGCTGACATGGGTGGTCGATCCCATCGACGGCACGCGCAACTATCTGGGCGGCCATGACGAATGGTGCGTCAGCGTCGCGCTGGTCGACGGCGCCACGCCCGTGCTCGCCGCGGTGTTCGCGCCGGCCAGCGACGAGTTCTTCTTCGCGGTCCGAGGGCAAGGCACGACACTCAACGGCACAGCCGTGCAGGCGACCTCCGGATCCGAGCTCGACTTCTCGCGCGTCGCCGGGCCCAAACCCCTGGTCGAGCGCCTGAAGCCCTCGCTCGGCGAGATCAAGCTGCACCGGCGAATCGGTTCACTCGCGCTCCGGCTCTGCCGGGTCGCCCATGGCGCGCTGGATGCGGCTTTTGCGGGCGGCAACAGCCATGATTGGGACCTTGCGGCGGCCGATTTGATCGTGCAGGAAGCGGATGGTAGGATGAGCGACCTCTCCGGAGATCCCATCCTCTATAACCGCCGGGAAGTGGCCCACGGGGTGCTGGTGGCAGCGGGACGCGATCGTCATGCGAGCATTGTCGCGCATTTTCGAAACCGTCCCTTGGCCTGAAGCGCTTTCGCGTGCCTGTCGACCTCTGCTTTGCCGGGCAGCCCGTTAGAAAGAGAACCCATGCCAGATAGTGCCCCGCAACAACTGCTTCACCTCGTCATCGGCGGAGAGCTCGTCGATCTCGAGCACAACACCTTCAAGAACCTGGACGACGTCGAGATCGTCGGCCTCTATCCGAACTATGCGACGGCGCACGCCGCCTGGCGCGCCAAGGCGCAGAGCACGGTCGACAACGCGCAGATGCGCTACTTCATCGTCCACCTCCACCGCCTGCTCGACCCGAATCAAGAACCGGCGCGTTGAAAAAACTGCTTCGCAATACGCTGCGAAGCAGCTTCGTTCAGCGTGCCGTCGGGGTCCTGGCGGCCGAATATCTGCGTCTGGTCTGGCGGACCAACAAATTCACGTTCGATCCGCCTGACGTCTATGAACGCGTCGAGCCGCAGATCCCCGCGATCTTCGCCTTCTGGCACGGCCAGCACTTCCTCACCCCCTTCATCAAGAACAAGGACTGGTACAAGGCCAGGGTCCTGATCTCCCGGCACCGCGACGGCGAGTTCAATGCCATCGCCGCCGAGCGCCTCGGTATCGGAACCATCCGGGGGTCCGGGGATCACGGCGGCGCCTTCCACCGCAAGGGCGGGGTCGGCGCCTTCAAGGAAATGGTGCGGACGCTCCAGGACGGTTGTAATGTCGCGCTGACCGCCGATGTCCCCAAGCGCTCGCGCGTGGCCGGGCTCGGCATCATCATGCTGGCACGGGAATCGGGACGGCCGATCATGCCTTTCGCGATGGCGACCAGCCGCTTCATCCGGCTCAAGAACTGGGACCGCACCACCATCAATTTGCCATTCGGGCGGGGCGCACTGGTCGGCATCAAGGAAATCCACGTTCCCGCAGATGCCGACGCCGCGACGATGGAGGCGCTGCGGCAGGAGCTGGAGGAGACGCTGAACGAGGCGACCCGGCGCGCCTATGCGCAGCTCGGCCGCCCGGGACCGGAAGATGCCTAAATCGCTGCCCATTGCGCTGCCGATCACGCTGCGGATGTATCGGCGTCTGGCCTCCGGCCTGGTGCCGCTTGCGCCTGCACTGATCAAGCGGCGGCTGAAGCAGGGCAAGGAAGACCCCGCGCGGGTCGGCGAGCGGCGCGGCCTGTCCCGCGACGTGCGGCCGCACGGCCCGCTGGTCTGGATCCACGGCGCCAGCGTCGGCGAGGTGCTGGCTGCGGCGGCGCTGATCGGGCGCCTGCGCGATCTCAATTTGCGCATCCTGCTCACCTCGGGCACCGTCACCTCGGCGGCGGTCGCCGCAAAACGCTTTCCGCCCGACGTCATCCATCAATACGTGCCGTATGATTCCCCGCGCTATGTCGCGCGCTTCCTCGACCATTGGAAGCCTTCGCTGGCGCTGTTCATCGAATCCGATTTGTGGCCGAACCTGATCCTGGCGGGCGCTGCGCGCCGCGTGCCGATGGTGCTGATCAACGGGCGGATGTCGCCACGCTCCTTCCCGCGCTGGCGCCGCATGCACGGCACCATCTCGGCGCTGCTGTCGCGGTTCGACATTTGTCTGGCGCAGTCCAGGACCGATGCCGAGCGCTTCTCCACGCTCGGTGGCCGCGACGTGGTCACGACAGGGAATCTCAAGCTCGACGTTCCCGCACCGCCGGCCGATCCCGCAAAACTCGAACGGCTGATGGCGATGACGCGCGGGCGTCCGATCATCGTCGCGGCTTCGACCCATCCGGGCGAGGACGAGATGCTGGTCGCGGCACATCGCAGCCTCGTCGGCTTCTTCCCGCAACTCCTGACAGTGATCGTGCCGCGCCATCCCGACCGCGGCTCCTCGATCGCGGGCCTCGTCACGGCGTCCGGTCTCAAGCCGGCCTTGCGCTCGCGCGAGGAGCTGCCGACGGCCGCGACCGACGTCTACGTCGCCGACACCATGGGCGAGCTCGGCCTGTTCTATCGCCTCTCGCCCATCGTGTTCATGGGCGGATCGCTGATCCGCCACGGCGGGCAGAATCCGATCGAGGCGATCAAGCTCGGGGCGGCCATCGTTCATGGTCCGCACGTCTTCAATTTCACCGATGTCTACGAGGCGCTCGATGCGAGCGGCGGCGCGCGCCAGGCCGACACGCAGGAGCTCCTGGTCAAGCAGCTCGGTCAGCTGCTGGCCGATCCGACGTTGCGCGACAAGATGCAGCGCGCCGGCAGCGATGTGGTCGAGCAGCTCGGCGGCGCGCTGGAGCGCACCATGACCGCACTCGAGCCGTATCTATTGCAATTGCGCATCGAGATGGGAGCCGCCAATGCGTGAGCCGGCCTTCTGGTACCGGCCACGTTCCCTTCAGTCGCACGCGCTATGGCCGCTCGGTGCGCTCTACGGCGCGATCACCGAACGGCGCATGCTGCGCGAGGGGTTTGACGCCGGCATCCCCGTGATCTGCGTCGGCAATTACCATGTCGGCGGCGCCGGCAAGACGCCGACCGTGCTGGCGCTGACCAAGCTTTTGCGCGAGCTCGGCGAGACGCCGGTGGTGCTGAGCCGCGGCTATGGCGGGCGCCTGAAGGGCCCGGTGATGGTCGACCGCGAGCGCCACACCGCAGCCGACATCGGTGACGAGCCTTTGATGATGGCGCGCGATGTTCCCGTTGTCGTCGCGCGCGACCGCCTCGATGGCGTGGCGCTGGCGAAGTCGCGAGGTGCCACCGTGATCCTGATGGACGACGGCTTTCAGAACCCGCGCCTCCTGAAGGATGCCTCGCTGATCGTGATCGACAGCGAGCGCGGCCTCGGCAACGGCGCGGTGTTTCCCGCCGGCCCCCTGCGCGCGCCGCTGCAGGCGCAGCTCGCGCGCACCGATGCGCTGGTGCTGATCGGGGATGGCCGCGCCGCGAACGATGTCGCCGCCGAGCTCGCCAAGCGCAACAAGCCCGAGCTGCGCGCGCGCTTGAAGCCGGGTGCGGCTTCGCTCGCGCAGCTCCTCGGCAAGCGGGTTTTCGCCTTCGCCGGCATCGGCGATCCCGCGCGCTTCTTCCGCACCCTGCGTGCCAGTGGCATCGAGGTCGCGCGCACGCGCCGCTTCGACGATCATCATATGTTCTCGCGCGAGGAGATCGCCGCGCTCGCGGCCGAAGCACAGCGCGAGCAGCTCACGCTGGTGACTACGGAAAAGGATCTTGCGCGCCTGCATGGCAGCGAAGGCGTGCCCGCTGGTATCGTGCCGTTCGCCGTCCAGCTCGAATTCGACGACCCGGCCAAGCTGCGGCAACTGATCAGCGACCACCTCTACAAGGCGCGCGAGCGTCGGTTCTCCAGACGCTGATCGCTGCCTTGTGGGTCCGCGATCGCGGCTCGGCGGTCATGCTCACCACGCCCCAACGGCCATCAATCCGATAATGGTCAGGCACGAGACGCAGGTCACCATGAAAGTATAGCATTCGGGTGTGTTCATCGCTGCCTCCCAAACTGTTACCAATTGCTTGGTCACTGCCATGCGGGAGAGATTGCCGGTCTTGGCCGCTTCAATTCGGTGCGCCAGGGCCGGTCCTGCTGTGTACCGCCGCTCTCTCATCGTCACTCTGGTCCGCAGGATGAAAATCCGCTTCGAGAGCTTCAAATCGTTCAGCTGCGATCAGAAGCTGTTTGCGCATTTCAGCGAGACGGGCGCGGCAATATTCGCGATAGAGCAAGTCCAGTATGATGGGCATGATCACCCCCATCGATTGACTTTGAATTTACAGATATTCCACCGCGAGGTGATCGTAGCCCGTCAGGTGGCTCTTCGATATGAGCCCGTTCACAGACTGCGCCAATTCCAAAGCTCAATGGCCGTTTGGTTGACTTGATCGTCTGTGCGATAAAAAGAACAGGGCTAATTACCTAACACGCAGTTTAGCAGCGCTCTGTTTCAACAAGACTTCGTCAAACAACTTAAGGGCGCCGGACCGCGACGAAAAATCCAACCACAGGGCGAAATGACTTACCTCGGAGTGCAAGCACGATTCGATGCAACGCGGATCGGCACGGCGGAAATCATTTCGGCTGCGGAGTCGCGATTAAGGTGCGCGTGCACATCGTCTCCACCCCCAGGTCGTGCGAGAAGTTACGCGTGCGTGTTACGCTGGCAGGATGATTGCGCTCTCTCCATCCTTGCAGGCATTCGTCCCGTTCACGACCTCAAGTCGGAAAGCATGCCCGGGCGGTCAGCGTCACTGGAGAGAGGTTGAGAATCTGCGGAAACGTAAATGCATAATTCGCACTTACCTCGTTACCGCATGCCGACGTGGAAAAGGTGAACGTCTCCGCAGGGAGCGTGAGGCCGTACGCCTGCTGGGCCGCGTAGCTCGTGATGGCGCTGCTGCTTGGGCAGAGCGTGCTGTTGACGGTTGCGCAACGCGCCGCCATTTCGCTCCCGTGCTGGATCCCCAGCTGAGTCCAGAACAGCAGCCCGAATTCGATGATGCCAAATATGAACAGGAAGAACGCGGGAGCGGTCAGCGCAAATTCCAGCGCTGACGCGCCGCGATTGTCTTGCCATAGTGCCGCGAGTTTCACTGCAACCTCGCAGTGGACTGCGCGCTATAGGTGTATGTGGCCCCCACGATCTGGTAATCGATGAGCGTGGAGTACGTCGCTTGCGCCGAGACCGTCGCATATGTTCCAGCCTGCGCGCCGCCGGTGCAGGCCGACCCGCAGGTGACGGCGCTAACCCCCGCACTCGTTGGGCAGCCGCAAAATTGGACCGGCGCAGGTGAAGCAGTGACGTTTGTGGCGTTGGTGGCGCTTGTCACGGCGGTGGAAATGCCGCTCTCGTTGAAGCCGCGCGCGATTGCGTATTGTGCGCCCGCTTGTGCGGCATTTTCGACCTGCATCTTGCGATAGAGGGCAAGCCCGATGTCTGTCACCGAAACGGCCATCAGGGCCAACACCGGAATCAAGATGCCGAATTCGGCGGCCGCGACGCCACTCTTGTCGCGGACAGCGGCACGGACGTGCCCCGTCAGCGAATGAAGCAGTCGACGTTGGCGCTTGGATGAGAAGCTCTGGTTTTGCATCGGTCCAAACCTCATTCGATGAGCTGGGCGGTTTGCGAACCTATCGTCGCGGTGCCGAGCGCGGTACAATTGACCTGGAGATTCGACGTGCCGCTGAATGTCAGCGTATCTGCGATGATCTTGGTGCAGGATGTGCTCGTGCCGTTGCCTCCACTGAAGCTGAGGTTGGCCTTCGGCAGGTAGATGGCACCGCCGAAGTTCTGTGTGCTGCCGCCGGTGAGATTGAAGGCAGTTCCGGCCGGCATGTTGCGGTCGCCGTACATGACGATGCCTTTCGTGGGGCCGCTGGTCGGCGCCGTCAGGTCGACGGTCGCGTTGCTGCCGATTGAAGCGCTGCCCCAGTCGCTTCCCGAGCCCGTAAACACCAGGGTCACGCCGCTGCCCGTGATGGTGGCGTTTCCGGCGACGCTCAAATTTGCCCCGTCCAGATAATAGATGCCTGGACTAAGGTTCAGGGTTGCGCCGGCATTGACCGTAATGCTGCCCATGTAGCAGCCGGGGTCGAGCGAGTTTGTTTTTCCATTGGCGTTGACCGTGATCTTGGCGTTGGTGCAACTCGGCCTCGCGGGGGGAGAGACGTTGGCGTAGGGATCGGCGACGGGCCGTATGTGCGTCCTGATACCGTTGGTCGCCGTGATGCTGCTCGCCCCTGAGACGTCGCCGACCACTCCGACCTGATTTGCTGCGACCGAGGCGCTGCCGGCGACGTTGAGCGAGGGGCTCGCACCTGAGTTGCTGTAAAGATTGCACTTGATCAGGTTGAGCTGGTTGCTGCCGGTGACGCTGACAGCGGGACTTGCGCTTGAGTTGAGTGCAAGTACGCAGCCTGTCCCGGAATTGGGCAGGGCGACGGAGCGGGCGGTTATCTGGACAGGATCCGAGCCGAACAAGGCCGACAGCAAGCGCTGTTGCGGTTGACTCACGATGACTTCGATTGCCTGCGAATTCGATGCGTGATTGCCCGTTTTCGGTGGCTGGTTCACGGTGACCGTGACGTTGTTCGCCCCGTTCGCGTAACCGTAGTTTGCCGTAACCGCATTGGCTTCGGACAAGGGGTCGGTCCCGGCACTCGCCGCTGTCGCAGCACTCACCGCGCCAGAGTCAGCCGCGCTCTGCATGTTCTTGTGCTTGTAGTACCACCAGCCGACTTCGGTGCCGAGGCCCGCGGTGCCGACCAGGACCGGCATCAGCAGCGCCGAAACGATCACATAGCTGCCCGACTGGTCTCGGGCAAATCGCCGAAGCAGGCTAACCGTCCGCTCGCGCTGCCGGGCATGTCCCTCTGGACACAATGTTGCATCGAACGAACGGTTGCAAAGTCTGCGGCGGTCCATGCGTCACCTGCCTGCTTGCCACTTTTTCCCAGCAAATGGTGATGCAGACCGACTTAAACCTGGCTCAACGGGATAGAGACAATTTTAGACATCGGCTGACATTCAGCCGACGTTCATGGCCGCACCCCTATCGATATATCTCCGATCAGGAGAATTCGATGAAACTGCGGTCCGCAATCGTTGCCGCCGGCCTCATGTGTCTGCCGGTTTTGCCCGCTTTGGCTCAGACATCCTCGCAGCCGTCCGCGGCTCCCACCACCGTTCCGGTTCCCGCGGCCAAGCGCGTCACCTGTCTAGCCACGACGGCCAGTCTGAAGGGGCAGGACAAGCGCGACCAGATGCAGCTCTGCATGGCGCAGGCGCGGGTCGATTGCCTGAAGCAGGCGATCGATCAGAAGGTCGTCGGGGAGAGCAGGAAGAGTTTTATCAAGACGTGCGTAGGCGGAGATGCCACGGAGCAGTGAACAAGCTCGATGCCGTAGGGTGGGCAAAGCAACGCGTGCCCACCTTGTTCGTCGCGATCGTGAAGAGGTGGTGGGCACGGCGCTGCGCGCCTTTGCCCACCCTACGAGATCACGACTGCTTCAGCGCGCCGGGAAAATGCCGCTGCAGCACCGCGACAGGTGTGGCGTAGGCTTCCTGCAGATCCACGCTCCAGTACTTCAATTCGTCGAGCGGGATTCGCGTGTCGGTGATGGCGCAGCGCACGAAGGTCCCCGGCGAGATCACGCGGAAATCGCCGTCGAGATATTGCACCTGCGCTTCGCCATGGCCGGAAGAGCCGAACTTGTTCAGCACGGTCGAGAGTCTCCGTGGAAGGCCCGTAAGGGCACGATGTGTTGGACGGGATGTACCATAGATAGGGTGGCTTGTCCGCCTGTTAAACCCACCGGTTTGTGATGTTTTGCCGCCGTTTCCGCGTGGTAGTGCTCCGGGCGAAGGATCGTCCCGCCGCTCGCGGCCGGCACCTGATACGGCAGAGTCCGATGAGCCTTCGACTGATCACCCTGTTCCTGATGCTCCTGATACCGGCCGCACACGCTGCGTCGGCGCCCGCGCCGCATCAGGTCGAGATTCCGCTCGCCTCGGGAATCCTGCATGCGCAGCTCTACAAGCCCGAGGGTGACGGACCGTTTCCGACCGTGATCGCGCTGCATGGCTGCGGCGGCCTCGGCGGCCATTCCGATCCCGTGCTGCCGCGCTATCACGACTGGGCCGAGCGCCTGCTCAAGGCCGGTAACGCCGTGCTGCTGCCCGACAGCTACGGCTCGCGCGAACTCGGGCCGCAATGTCGCGTCAAGGAGAGTCACGTCAAGGCGCGGCGCGAGCGCGTCGCCGACATCGCGGGCCTCCCGCGCCTGGCTGATGAAGCAGGCCTGGGTGGCGCGCGACCGCATCAGCCTGATGGGCTGGGCCAACGGTGCCAGCGCACTGCTCTGGGCGGTGCGCCCGCAGAGCACGTCGCGCGATCAGGGACCGGATTTCCGCGCCGCGATCGCGTTCTATCCGGATTGCCGGATCTCGGCGGGTTTAGGCTGGAGCGCGCGGGTGCCGACGCTGCTGCTGATCGGCGGCAATGACGACGTGTCCTCGCCCCCGGCCTGCCGCCAGATGGTGGACGGCGCGCATGGCCGCAGCGCGCTCGCGCGCATCGTGGTCTATCCCGGCGCCTATCACGATTTCGACCGTGCCAACACGCCGCTGCATGCGGCCAGCGGCAGCAGCGACGCCGCCGCGCCCGAGCACGGCCATCTCGGCACGGATGCCGAGGCGCGCGCGGAATCGCAGAAGGAAGTCGCGCAATGGCTGGCGCGGTAGCCCGGACGAGCGGACTTGTCCCGCCATAGCTCGATAGAGCGAAGGCGGAAGCGGGGCCGCCCGGGGAACAACGTCAGGCGGACAGCCCCGCATCGACCACCGCCCTGCACGGAAAATGGCCGACCGTGAATCTACGGACCCCACCTTGATGCGGTTTCAGCCTGTGGCCGTGCCATCATTCGACCACGATGTCGACTAAACGCATCTCACATGCGCAACCGCATCACGCTCTTCGCCTCCGCCCTCATCGTCTTCACCGTCGCGATCTTCCTGTACGAAGCCCACGCCGGCGCACCCATGCTGGCGCCGGAACATTGCGGCTTCTGGACCACGATCGACGCGGGATTGTCCTGCCGGTAAGGCGGCGGACCCTTGTCGCCGCGCATTACGTTGGACGTGTGAGGCGTACTCTCTCTGAGTCGTCCTGGCGAAAGCCAGGACCCATTACCCCAGGGAGTAGTTTGGCGAAGACCGGTCGTTCGGGACTGATACCGTGAGCAACCGATAGATTCCGCGGTATGGGTCCTGGCTTTCGCCCATGGGCGCTAAAATAGTTGCATTGCTTGATAGCGACGTTTTCGTCTTGGTGGTTCGTGTAGATGCCGTCCGAGCGTGGAGCGAAGTCTGCGCAGGCAAGCAATCGCGGGTTGGGGCATGATTGCTTGTCGGAGGGAGGCGACGAGTTGGCGGAGCAGACGCCAGGTCCCTGGACGGGTCAGGCGGCCTCGGCCAAGCGGGGAGAGTCCTCGAGTTCGTCGACGAGTGGCTCGAGCAGGAGAATGATCAGCAGATGAGCGAGGATGTGGGGCCTGGCGGACCGCTCGTCAGTTCCGGGAGGGCCCTTCAGGCCAATCAAACTCTTGAGCCGCTTGAAGCCGAGTTCAATGCGCCATCGCAGCCGATAGAGGGCAAGGACATCGCTCGTTGAGAAGTCCTCCGGTGCGAGCGAGGTCACCAGGATCACCCAATCTGCAGCGTCAAGTGTTTGCCTGGAGAGCTGGTGGCCTCCCTTTTGGGCCGTTCGGCGCGCCTTGCGTCGTGCGACCGCGGCCGCTTGCGCCGGCTTCTTGACGGCAACCAGACGCAGAGCGAGCAGCGGTGCGCCAGACTTGCGTTTTATCCAGATCGGTCGATCGATCAGGCCACATGCCGAAGCCTTGCGCAGTTCGGCCGTCAGATCGACCAGACCACCTTTGGCATCAACCCAACGCGCGCTCTTCCAGCCGGACCGGATCACGAAGTCCGCGCCGGCATCGACGAGACGTGCCATGCGCTCCGGTTGCAGATAAGCGCGGTCGCCAAGACGGATTTCGCCGGCAATCACCGGTATCCGGTCCAGCGTCTCGCCCGCTCGCTGATCGGTCAGCTCGAAGTGACCAAAGCGCTCCTGCGGAAGATCGAACGCGCTGTGTATGCGCCACACCGCGTTCTTGTTCCTGCCGCTCGTCCCAGCCTTCGGGACCGTCGTGGCGTCAACAATGCGGATCAGGCGGCCGTGGCTCGCCTTCGGCGCACCGCTCGCCAGTGCTTGGCCTATCAACTTCGCCAGCCAATCTCCGCACTGACGCAACCGATACAACAGAGCCACGTTGGAGATATCGACAAGGCCCACCGACGTGGCCCATGCCGCCGTCAACCGCAGACCTCGCTCGCCAAGGCAATACGCCAGGATCAAGCGCAGCAAATCCACCGCATTGCTGATTTCCCGCGGGCGGACAAACGCCTTCGTCTCGCGCGCGCTAACGTTGAGCGCTTCGGCGCCGCCAAGCCGGGCGACAACACGCGCCCAGTCCTCGTTCACAAGCGATTCGTGTGCCATCCCAATTTGGAATCACAAGCCAATCCAATGCGCAAATCCTATTTTAGCGCCCATGGGCTTTCGCCAGGACGACGGCGAACATGTTCGCCGTCCGCGCGCCTCAGAACAAGCTGCCCTGATCCACCGGCTTGCCCACGCGCTTCGGCGCGGGCTTTGTGTCCTGCGCGGCCGGCTTCGGCTGCGCCGGCGCGCGTTTTGCCGCGGGGGCCGGGCGATCCGTATCCGCGGTCGCGCCGACGCGTCCGTCCGCAAACTCGATCTCGACGCGTGCGCCGGGACCGATCGCGTCCGCCGCATGGACGGGGTGGCCGGCTTCATCTCGCACCAGGGCAAAGCCGCGCGCGAGCACGCCGCGGTAGGACAAGGCGGAGAGCAGCTTGCCGCTGTTCTCGACGCGGGCATCGAGCCGCTGCAGCAGCGTGACCAGCGCGCGGCCGGCGCGCTCGGCGAGGCGATGCGTGCGCTCGCGCTGGCGGGCAATCGCGTTGCGCTGCGCCTGCGCATTCGAAAGCTTTGAGGCGCGCAGGCGAACCTCGAGCCCGGCAAAGCGGTCGCGCCGCTGCCGCAGCAGCGAGCGCGCGGACAGGCCGAGCCGCTCGCCGCACACGGTGAGGCGGTGATCGGCCTGCGAGATCTGACCATGCAGCACGCGCAGCGTCAGCTTTGCACCGGCAGCGGTGAACCTGCGGAAATGCGCATGCGTGTTGGCCTTGAGGCCGCGGGGCAGGGCGCTGCCCGCTGAATCCAGCCGCTGTCGCGGGATCGCCAGCAGATCGCCGGCCGCCGGCAGCGCGCGCGCTGCGGCGCGCAGCTCGCTGCGGCGGCTCTCCTGGGCGCGCTGCCAATAGGCGCGGGTGCGGCGTCCGAGATCGGCGACCTCGACGAACAACTCGCTGCGCACGGGGACGGCCATCTCCGCCGCCGCCGTCGGCGTCGGTGCGCGCTTGTCGGCGACGAAATCGATCAGCGTGATGTCGGTCTCGTGGCCGACTGCCGAGATCAGCGGGATCATGCTTTCGGCCGCCGCCCGCACCACGATCTCCTCGTTGAACGACCAGAGATCCTCCAGCGAGCCGCCGCCGCGCGCGACGATCAGCACGTCGGGCCGCGGAATCTTGCCACCCTCCGGCAGCGCGTTGAAACCTCGGATCGCGGCCGCGACCTGCTCGGCCGAGCCTTCGCCCTGCACCTTGACCGGCCACACCAGCACGCGGCGGGGAAAGCGATCCTCCAGCCGATGCAGGATGTCGCGGATGACGGCGCCGGTCGGCGAGGTCACGACGCCGATCACCTCGGGCAGCCACGGCAGCAGCTGCTTGCGCGCCTCGTCGAACAGGCCTTCGGCCGCGAGCTTCTTCTTGCGTTCCTCCATCAGCGCCATCAGCGCGCCGATGCCGGCCGGCTCCAGCGCCTCGATCACGATCTGGTATTTGGAGGAGCCCGGATAGGTCGTCAGCTTGCCCGTGGCGATGACCTCGAGCCCCTCCTGGGGCTTGAAGCGCATGCGGCCGTGCACGCCCTTCCAGATCACCGCCTCGATCTTGGCGCTCTCGTCCTTGAGCGCGAAATAGCAATGGCCGGAGGAATGGGCGCCACGGAAGCCTGAGATCTCACCGCGCACCCGAACGTGGCCATAGGTGTCCTCCACCGTCCGCTTCAGGGACTGCGAGAGCTCGGAGACGGTGAATTCGAACGCGTTGTTCAGTTGTTCCGCAGGCGGCATCGGCAAACGATTCGGCATTTTGGGGTCAGACCCGACGTTAAGGATTTTCGCCGCGCGGCGCCAATCCTGGGATTGATCGAAAGAGTACTCTGTAATATAGAGTTCTCTATTTGTTGATGAGTTTGAGGAGGCAAGCCATGGCGATCCGCCTGCTGCGTGGCGTCTTGAACGGACTGAAATGGGCCCTGTGTGCGGTCGGCGCGGTGGCGCTGATCCTGGCCGCGATGATCGCAACTCCACTGGAGCGGCCGCCTGAGATGCGTTCGGTCTCGGAGTCGGTGAAGCTCGTCGACTTCTCGACCATGCCGCAGCTGGAGCGCTTTCAGGCGCGTGACGGTACCTGGATCGGCTATCGCCACTATGCGCCGAACGGCCCGGCGACCGGCGGCGGCGCGATCTTCATTCATGGCTCCTCCGGCTCCAGCGGCACCGTCAACCACGCGCTGACCCATGCGATCGCCGCCCGCGGCGTGGAGACCTGGGCGCTCGACATCCGCGGCCACGGCGGCTCCGGTACGCGCGGCGACATCGGCTATGTCGGCCAGCTCGAGGACGACCTCGTCGATTTTGTCGCCCATCTGCGCAAGACGGCGCCGGACCTGCCGCTCACCCTGATCGGCCATTCCGCCGGCGCCGGTTTCTCGCTGCGCGTCGCCGCGACACCGATCATGCAGGACATGTTCGTCCGCACCGTGCTGCTCGCGCCATATCTCGGCTATGACGCACCGACCAACCGGCCCAATGCCGGCGGCTGGGCCAATATCGACATCCCGCGCTTCTTCGGCCTGACTGCGCTGCGCAGGCTCGGCATCGATTGCTGCTCACAGCTTCCGGTGCTCGCGCTGGCGGTGCCGCCGACCTCGGCGAAGTACCTCGTCTCCACCTATTCCGATCGCCTGATGCGCAATTTCGCCACGCGCGGCTATCGCGTCGATCTTCCGGCAACGACGCGTCCGATCACGATCTTCGGCGGCGCGGAGGACGAGATGATGATCTCGGACAAATATGCTGAGACCGTGCAGGCGGTGAAGCCGTCAATCGACGTCAAGATCATCGACGGCATCAACCACATGGGCATCGTCACCCACCCGAAGGCGATCTCCGTCATCGCCGAGGACGTGGCAACGCGCGGGGGCGGGCAGTCATGATCGACAGCAAGGAGGCGTCCGCCGCGCTGGCCGATATTGACGACATCGTCCAGCGCGTGAAGCAATCGCAGCTGTATGAACTCGCGAGCCTCGCAGCCGTGTGGTGGGGCGTGCTGGTGTTCGCAGCCAATCTCGTGACCTGGCTCTGGCCGACATACGCGGTCTACGCCTGGGTTGCGGTCGATGTTCTCGGTGTCGGCGGCCTGGTCGCGCTGCGCCTGCTCAATCCGCCGCATCACCACGGCTCCGGCGTCAGGCTGCTCCTGGTCTTTGTGCTGTTCTTCGCCTTCGGCTATCTCTGCACCAACGTCGTCGGCCATTTCGGCCCGCGCCAGTTGGGTACATTCTGGCCGCTCTATTTCATGCTATTCTACACGCTGGCGGGCCTGTGGTTCGGCTACGCCTTCGTGGCGATCGGCCTCGGCATTTCCGCGCTGACACTGATCGGCTTCTTCTACATCGGCGAAGCGTTCCCGCTCTGGATGGCCTTCGTGAACGGTGGCGGCCTGATCCTCGGCGGCCTCTGGATGCGGCGGATCTAACGGATGGCGGAGCTCGACGACATCATCCACCAGCCGCTGCGCCTCAAGATCATGGCGGCGCTGAATGCACTCCCCGTGTCAGCTGGTTTGGATTTCTCGCGGCTGAAGAAGCTGACCGGCGCCACCGACGGCAATCTCGGCGCCCATATCGAGACCCTGGCCAAGGCGGGGTACGTTTCGGTGGACAAGGCCTTCGTCGGCAAGAAGCCGCAGACGACGGTCACCGCCACCGCCGCCGGCCGCGGCGCCTTCGCGCGCCATGTCGCGACGCTGCAGGAGATCATTGCGGGGAAGCAGGTTTAGCCTCCGCTGTCATTCCGGGGCGTTCCCCTCTCTCCCCGTCCTTCCGGGGCGCGCCTCTTTGGCGCGAGCCCGGAATCCATACTCACGATGGTGGTTATGGATTCCGGGCTCGCGCTGCGCGCGCCCCGGAATGACGGGGAATGGGAGGCAACACCCCCTTGAGACCCGCGCCGATTCGTGCGACCTCCGCCCCAGCAAACCCCTTATTCTGAGCCCTCGATGCACATTCTCCTGCTCGGTTCCGGCGGCCGCGAACATGCCCTGGCGTGGAAAATCGCAGCCTCTCCCCTCGTGACCAAATTCTGGTGCGCGCCCGGCAACGCCGGCATCGCGCGCGAGGCCGAATGCGTGGCGCTCGATGTCGCCGACCATGCCGCCGTGATCGACTTCTGCAAGGCGAATGCAGTCGCGCTCGTGGTGGTCGGCCCGGAGACGCCGCTGGCGGCCGGCATCGTCGACGACCTCACCGCCGCCGGCATCAAGGCGTTCGGGCCGAGCAAGGTGGCTGCCCAGCTCGAAAGCTCGAAGGGTTTTACGAAAGCGCTGTGCACCGAATTCGGCATTCCGACCGGCGCCTACAAGCGCTTCACCAACGCCAACGACGCGCGCGCCTATGTGCAGAGCCAGGGCGCGCCGATCGTGGTGAAGGCCGACGGTCTTGCCGCCGGCAAGGGCGTGGTCGTCGCCAAGACCGTCCGCGAGGCGGAAGACGCCATCGCCATGATGTTCGAGGGCGCCTTTGGCGAGGCCGGCGCCGAGGTCGTGATCGAGGAATTCCTGCCCGGCCGCGAGATCAGCTTCTTCGCGCTGTGCGACGGCGAGACGGCGATTCCGCTGGCGTCCGCGCAGGACCACAAGCGCGTGTTCGACCACGACGTCGGCCCGAATACCGGCGGCATGGGTGCCTATTCGCCGACGCCGCTGGTGACGCCGGCGATCCACGACGCGATCATGGCCAAGATCATTTTGCCGACGGTTGCCGGCATGAAGCAGCGCGGCACGCCGTTCCGCGGCATTCTCTACGCCGGCATCATGCTGACGACGCAGGGCCCAAAGCTGTTCGAGTTCAACGTCCGCTTCGGCGATCCCGAGTGCCAGGTGCTGATGTTGCGCATGATGTCGGACATCGTGCCGGCGTTCATCGCCGCCTGCGACGGGGAGTTGAAGCATTTCGATCTGCGCTGGCATCCGGAATCCGCGCTTACCGTGGTGATGGCAGCCAAGGGCTATCCGGGTGACTACCAGAAGGGCACGCGCATCGAGGGGCTCGATGACGCCGCCAAGGTGGACACCGTCGAGATCTTCCACGCCGGAACCGTGGCCAAGGATGGTGCCATCCTCGCCAATGGCGGCCGCGTGCTCAATGTCTGCGCGCTCGGCAAGACCGTGACGGAGGCGCAGGCGCGCGCCTACCAGGCCGTCGACCGCATCAACTGGCCGGACGGCTTCTGCCGCCGCGACATCGGCTGGCAGGCGGTGGAAGCGGAGAAGGCCAAGGGCTGACAGCGGTTTTTCCGCTGCGCGCGCAAGAACCTTGCGCCATCGCGCCGCCACATCGACATTCCAAAAATGCGCAGTCGGCTGTTGGGCTTAGCGACCTTCGCCGCGGCCGCGTGCTACTGTGCATGGGGTTGTTTTCGACATTTTATTGTCGGGGGCCCCGGCAACGACCAGACAAGGATGCAGAAAGATGTCCGATCTCGCCGACCTCTATCCCGGCTTCGCCTCCGAGTGGATCAACACCTCCTTCGGCCGCATCTTCGCCCGCGTCGGCGGCGAGGGTCCGCCGCTCCTGCTGCTGCACGGCTTCTCCGAGACGCATGTGATGTGGCACCGCGTGGCGCCGCAATTGGCCGACAAGTTCACGCTGATCATCGCCGACCTGCCGGGCTATGGCTGGTCCGACATGCCCGAGAGCGATGCGCTGCACATCCCCTACAGCAAGCGCGCGATGGCGAAAGCCATGGTCGAGGCGATGGAGCAGCTCGGCCACGTGCACTTCGCGCTCGCCGGCCACGACCGCGGCGGCCGTGTGTCGTATCGGTTGGCGCTCGACCATCCAGGCCGGCTATCAAAGCTCGCCGTGCTCGATATCCTGCCGACCTATAATTACTGGGAGCGGATGAACCGCGCCTATGCGCTGAAGATCTATCACTGGACTTTCCTGGCCCAGCCCGCGCCGCTGCCGGAGACGCTGATTTCGAGCAATGGCGAATTCTTCCTGCGCTTCAAGATGGCGAGCCAGACCAGGTCGAAGACGCTCGATGCGATCGACAAGCGCGCGCTCGAGCATTACATCGCCCCGTTCCGCGATCCCGCCCGCGTGCATGCGATGTGCGAGGACTACCGCGCCGGCGCCTATTTCGACTACGACCTCGACAAGGCCGATTTCGAGGCCGGCAAGAAGATCACGGTGCCGATGCTGGCGCTGTGGGGCAATGCCGGCGTCGCGCAGGCCGCCGCCACGCCGCTGGACATTTGGAAGCAATGGGCGACGAACGTGGACGGCATGCCGGTGGACTCGGGGCATTTCCTGACCGAGGAGAATCCCGACGTCACCGCCAAGGCGCTGCGTGAGTTTTTCTTGGCTTAGGCACCGCTGTCCGCCACACCCTCAACTGTCATCGTCCGCGAAGGCGGACGATCCAGTACTCCGTGACGGCAGTGGTTGATCGACAGGCCGCGGCGTACTGGATGCCCCGCCTTCGCGGGGCATGACGGTTGAGTGAGGGGCGGTCAGCGCCGCTCGCGAAAGAACTCCTTGAGCAGCCGCGCCGCCTCGCTCTCGCCGACGCCGGAGTAGACATCAGGCGCGTGGTGGCAGGTCGGCGAGGCAAAGAACCGCACGCCTGACTCCACCGCGCCGCCCTTGGGGTCGGCCGCGCCGTAATAGAGCCGGCGGACCCTTGCAAAAGAGATCGCGCCCGCACACATGGTGCAGGGCTCCAGCGTCACGTAGAGGTCGCAGTCCACCAGGCGCTCGCTGCCGATCTTTTTCGCCGCCTCGCGCAGCGCGACGATCTCGGCATGGGCGGTGGGGTCATGGTCGGTCAGCGTCCGGTTCGCCGCAGTGGCGACGACCTCGTAATTGCGGACCACCACGCATCCGATCGGAACTTCGCCCGCTTTTCCGGCATTTTCGGCCGTCTTGAGCGCCAAATCCATGAAAGAGGGGGCTTTCAAGCCTCGTATCATCGCCAGAAACCTGCTAGTAGCTCCGCCTTCAGCAAGAGTGAATACCGGTTTTGCCTGAGCATGCGGCTCGGAACGAGCGCGCGCAATGCTCTCGCGCCACCCCCTGAGTGAGATTATTCATGCCTCGCGACAGCGACAAAGACAACGATTCCCGCGGCCGGCGTGACCGCGGCCCGGCCAAAGGCCGTAGCGGCAAGCCGCGTGGCCCCGAGAAGAAGTTTGCCAAGCGCGGCTTCGAGGGCAAGGGTGATCGCGACAGCCGGCCGCCCCGCGGCGACCGCAGCAGTGAGAGCCGTGGCGAGCGCAGCTTCAAGCCGCGTGGCGATCGGCCGTTTTCCGACCGCTCCTCGCGCGATGGCGAGAAGCGACCGTTCAAACCGCGCGGTGATCGCCCGTCCTATGGCCGTGACGACCGCCCGCCGCGCAGCCGGGATCGCGACGAGTCCCGGCCCGCCGGCCGGGGCGGTGACAAGAAGTTCGGCGACAAGCGGTCCTACGCGCCGCGCGGCGACCGTCCGGAACGCAAGTTCGACGGCGAGCGGAAGTTTTCGCGGGGAGGGGATCGCGGGCCGCGCGAGGATCGTGGCGAGCGCAGCTTCAAGCCGCGCGGAGACCGTCCGAATTTCGATCGCGGTGATCGCGCGCCTCGCGGCGAGCGCCCCGACCGCAAATTCGAGGACCGGAAGTTTTCACGGGGCGGACCGGATCGCGGGCCGCGCAAGGATTTCGGCGGTCGCGATCGCGGTGAGGACAAGCCCTGGCAGAAGCGCGACGACCGTCGCCAGGGTGGCCGCGGTGAGGACCGTCCACGCTTTTCGCGCTCGCGCGATGATCGTGCATCGGGCGACCGTCCGTTCCGCGACCGGCCGAAATTCGATCGTCCACGCGAGCGTCCGGAAGGCCGCATGGACTGGCAGGAGCATCCGCGGAGCGAAGGCCGCTTCCGCGATCGTCCGCGCCGCGACAACGAGGACGACAGCCGGATTTTCGAGAAGCGCCCGGCCTTCGGCGGCCGCGGTGCCTATCGCGAGCGCGATCGGGATTTCGAGGGCCGCCCGCGCCGCGAGGACGCGCCGAAGCCGAAGAAGGTCGGCGAGCGCATCGCCAAGGCGCTGGCACGTGCGGGGCTCGCCTCGCGCCGCGACGCAGAGGAAATGGTCACGCAGGGCCGCGTCACCGTCAACGGCCGCGTCATCAACTCGCCGGCGCTCGACATCACGCCGAACGACGTCGTCCTGGTCGACGGCAAGCCGTTGCCGCCGCGCGAGCGCACGCGCCTGTTCCTCTATCACAAGCCGCGCGGGCTGATGACGACGCATGACGACCCCGAGGGTCGTCCGACCGTGTTCGACAATCTGCCCGAAGGCCTGCCGCGCCTGATCAGCGTCGGCCGGCTCGACTTCAACACCGAGGGCCTGTTGCTGCTCACCAATGACGGCGGCCTCGCGCGCACGCTGGAGCTGCCCGACACCGGCTGGCTGCGCCGCTACCGCGTCCGCGCCCATGGCGACGTCACCCAGGCGCAGCTCGACGAGCTCAAGAGCGGTATCGAGGTCGATGGCGTCAAATACGGTCCGATCGAGGCGACGCTGGAGCGCGACCAGGGCGCCAATGTCTGGCTGGTGTTCGCGATCCGCGAAGGCAAGAACCGCGAGGTGCGCAACGTCTGCGCCCATCTCGGGCTCGAGGTGAACCGGCTGATCCGCGTCTCCTATGGCCCGTTCCAGCTCGGCGAGATTCCCGAAGGCCAGGTCGACGAGATCAAGTCGCGCGTGCTGCGTGAGCAGCTCGGCGACAAGGTGATCGAGAAATCGGGCGCCGAGTTCGACGTGCCGTCGAAGTCCGCCGGGCACGGTGACGATGCGCCGAAGAAGCCGATGAAGCGCGCCGTCATCAACGACCGTAAGGGCCGCCGCGTGCTGGTGCAGCGCACCGGCAGCGAGGAGGCGCGCGAGCGCAACGAGATGGAGGCGAACGGCTACGGCCCGCCGCGCCGTCCCAAGCGCGGCTATCACGGCAAGCGCGACCTGACGCCGCGGGAGGACTAGTCTTGCGCGTCGTCGGCGGCAGGTTGAAGGGGCGCAATCTCGCCTCACCGTCCTCGCGCGACATCCGCCCCACGGCGGACCGGTTGCGCGAGTCCGTGTTCAACATCCTCGTGCACGCCTATGACGATCCGATCGAGGATGCGCGCGTGCTCGATCTCTTCGCCGGCACCGGCGCGCTTGGCATTGAGGCGTCGTCGCGCGGCGCGAAGTTCACGCTGTTCGTCGACAACGGCGCGGAAGCACGCGCACTGCTGCGCAACAATGTCGAGTCACTCGGCCTCGGCGGCGTGACAAAGGTCTATCGCCGCGATGCGACCGATCTCGGCCCCGCGCATCCGGTCGAGCCGTTCTCGCTGGTGTTCCTCGATCCGCCCTATGGCAAGGGATTTGCCGAGAAGGCGCTGGCGAGCCTGCGCGACGGCGGCTGGCTCACGCCGGGCGCGCTGCTGGTGGTGGAAGAGGCGAAGGCCGCGCAGTTCGTGACGCCGGAAGGCTTTGAGGAATTGGAGCGGCGGGCGTACGACGACACGGAGTTCGTGTTCTTGAAGAGGCCGTAGGGCCGCGCTGCCGTAGGGTGGGCAAAGGCGCGCTTTTCGCGCGCCGTGCCCACCACTTCTATCGCAATCATGGAAAGATGGTGGGCACGGCGCTTCGCGCCTTTGCCCACCCTACGGCACCGTCTCCGCTTTCCGAACAGCTTCTCCACATCGCTCAGTGCGTAGGGCGTAACCCACCTCTTTGGTTTCCGCGGCGGCAGAAGTGGTGGGTTACGCCTTCGGCTAACCCACCCTACAAGAGCGCCAATCACCGCCTTCCGAACAGCTTCTCCACATCGCTCAGCTTCAGCTCGACATAGGTCGGCCGGCCGTGATTGCACTGGCCGGAGTTCGGGGTGTCCTCCATCTCGCGGAGCAGGGCGTTCATCTCCTCGGGCCGTAGCCGGCGGCCGGCGCGGACCGAGCCATGGCAGGCCATGGTGGCGGCGACGTGCATCAGGCGGCGTTCGAGAGGAAGGGCCTCGTCCCATTCGGCCATGTGCTCGGAGAGATCGCGGAGCAGGCCGCCGGCATTGGTCTTGCCGAGCAGCGACGGTGTCTCGCGCACCGCGACCGCGCCGGGGCCGAAGGATTCGATGGCAAGGCCGAACGAAGCCAGCTCCTCGCTGCGCTCGAGCAGGCGCTCCACCGTGGCTTCGTCCATCTCGACGATCTCGGGGATCAAAAGGATCTGACGCTGCACGCCGTTGGCGGCGAGCGAGGCCTTCAGCCGCTCGTAGACGATGCGTTCATGCGCGGCATGCTGGTCGACGATGATCAGGCCGTCGCGAGTCTGCGAGACGATGTAGGTCTCGTGGATCTGCGTGCGCGCGGCGCCGAGCGGGCGGTCGACGAGGTCAGCGACCGGCTGGGTCTCGATCCGCACGTCCGCGCTGGGCGCGCCGACATCGAAGGCGGCCTGCGCGCGCTCGGCGAAAGCCGGTGCGGCAGCGCCATCGAACGACGGGATTGGCGCGACCGGGGCGGATGGCGAGGCCCGCCAGTCCCAGCTTGCCGGGCGGGGCGGCGCGAACGCGGGGCGGAACGAGGACAGCGCGCTCTCGCCGCTGTTGGCGGCGGTGCGGCGGCCTTCGCGCGCCAGCGCTTCCTTCAATCCGTGCACGATCAGCGCGCGGACGAGGCCTGCGTTGCGGAAGCGCACTTCGGTCTTGGCCGGGTGCACGTTGGCGTCGACCTCGCGCGGATCGAGCGTGACGAACAGCGCCAGCACCGGATGGCGGTCGCGCGGCAGATAGTCGGAATAGGCCGCGCGCACGGCGCCGAGGATCAGCTTGTCGCGCACCGGGCGGCCGTTGACGAAGAGATATTGCCCGAGCGCGTTGGCCTTGGTCAGCGCAGGCGCCGCGGCATAGCCGGCGACGACGACGCCTTCGCGCTCGGCATGAACCTCGATGGCGTGGCTGCGGAATTCCGCGCCGAGGATATCGCCGAGCCGCGTCAGGCGCCCGGCAGTGCCGGGCAGGGCGGCAGCCCAGGTCACCGGCGCGCGCTCCTCGCCGGCGAGCGTGAAGGCGACGTCGGGTCGCGCCATGGCGAGGCGCCGCACCACCTCGCGGATGGCTTCCGCTTCGGTGCGGTCGGTCTTCAGAAACTTGAGCCGCGCCGGCGTCGCATAGAAGAGGTCGTTGACCTCGACACGGGTGCCATGCGCCAGCGCCGCCGGCATGATCTCGGACTTCTCGCCGCCCTCGACCGACAGCGCCCAGGCATGCGGCTCGCTGGCATGGCGTGTCGTGATCGACAGCCGCGCCACCGAGCCGATCGAGGGCAGCGCCTCGCCGCGGAACCCGAGGGTGCGGATCTGCAGCAGATCCTCGTCATCAAGCTTGGAGGTGGCGTGGCGCTCGACGGCGAGCGAGAGGTCCTTCGCGGTCATGCCGCTGCCGTCGTCGGTGATGCCGATCCGCCGCCGCCCGCCGCCGTCGGTGAAGACGTCGATCCGGCTCGCGCCGGCATCGATGGCGTTCTCGACCAGCTCCTTGACCACGCTCGCGGGCCGCTCCACCACCTCGCCGGCGGCGATGCGGTTGACGACCTGCTCTGGCAATTGGCGGACGGGCATGGGCTTTTCGATCTGGATTCGCTGACAGCGCTATTCTAGGCCGTGTTGCGTCAAAAGCATGTGTTGGGCAACAGGGACGTGGTGGGCTGGGGAAGAGCGGTGTCTATCACATTGAAGACATTGGGCGTTCGAGAAAATCGCGCGACTTCGGGTGACCGTTCTGATTGTGGGGTGCCGGGCCGCAGTGTAGCATCGTGAAAAAATGGCAACAGGACGGGAGGACGCCATGTGCCATCTCTTCGCGCACCAGCCCCAACGCGACTACGAATCCCAGACCCGGTCTTTGCGGATCGGCGGGCACTGCACCTCGATCCGGCTGGAGATGGCATTCTGGGACACGCTGGACGAGATCGCGGCCAAGGAGGGCATGAGCCTCGGCAAGTTCCTGACCACGCTCTACAACGAGGTGCTCGACCATCACGGCGAGGTCAACAATTTCGCTTCGCTCTTGCGCTGCTCATGTTTGATCTACCGCTCGAGGAGCGTGGTGGCGGTGCAGGATTTCAAGGAGACTGTGGCGCCAATTCTCGACGCGGCGGAATAGCCGCTCCACCCTCGATGTCGTCCTGGCGAAGGCCAGGACCCATACCGCGAGGTCCATCAATGATCCGCGGTATGAGTACCGGACGATGGGTCTTCGCCAAATTCTTCCCTGGGGTAATGGGTCCTGGCTTTCGCCAGGACGACGACCGAGGGTGCAGCCAGATCAAATCTCCTTCTTCTGCATCGCCCCTGCAATGTAATCCGCCTGCCGGATCGCCAGCGCGACGATGGTCAGCGTCGGGTTGCAGGCCGCGCCGCTGGTGAACTGGCTGCCGTCGGAGACGAACAGGTTCTTGACGTCGTGGCTTTGGCCGAACTTGTTGACCACGCCGTCGCGCGGCTTCTCGCTCATCCGGTTGGTACCGAGATTGTGGGTGCTCGGATAGGGCGGCGTCGGATACGTCACGGTGGCGCCGACGGCGTCGTAGACGGCGGCGCCCTGCTTGTAGGCATGCGCCCGCATCGCGACGTCGTTGGGATGATCGTCGAAATGCACGCTCGCGACTGGCTGGCCGAACTTGTCCTTCACGACGGGATCGAGCGTGATCCGATTGGTCTCCTGCGGCATGTCCTCGCCGACCAGCCACATGCCGGCCATCCTCGGATAACCGTCGAGCGCTGACGTGAACGAACGGCCCCAGGCGCCGGGATTGAGGAACGCCGCCATGAAGGGCAGCCCGATCGACAGCGTCTCCATCTCGTAGCCGCCGACGAAGCCGCGCTTCGGGTTGTTGGCGGCTTCATCACGGATGATGCCGGCCATCGTGGTGCCGCGATACATGTGCACCGACTTCTCGAACACGGCATAGACGCTGCCGGTCATGTGGCGCATGTAGTTGCGGCCGACCTGTCCCGATGAATTGGCGAGGCCGTCGGGGAACATGGTCGAGGCACTGTTGAGCAGGAGCCGCGGACTCTCGATCGAATTGCCTGCCACCGCAACGATCCGCGCCTTCTGGCGCTGCATGGCGCCGGTCTCGTCGGCGTAGACGACGCCGGTCACCTTGCCGCCGGCGTCATGCTCGATCTTGACCGCCATGCTGCTCGGCCGCACTTCGAGATTGCCGGTCGCCTCGCCCTTGGGGATCTCGGTGTAGAGCGTCGACCATTTCGCCCCGGACTTGCAGCCCTGGAAGCAAAAGCCGATCTGCTGGCAGGCGCCGCGTCCGTCGCGCGGCTGGCTGTTGATCGCCATGTTACCGGTGTGCACGGTCTTGTAGCCGAGCTTCTTGGCGCCGGCCTCCAGCACCTTGAAGTTGTTGTTGCCGGGAAGTCCGGGAATGCCGTTGGTGCGGGTCACGCCCATCTTGTTCTCGGCCTTGGCGTACCATGGCTCCATCTCCGCAAGCGTGACCGGCCAGTCGAGGAGGTTTGCGCCGGGAATGTTGCCGTAGGCGCTCTTCACCCTGAACTCGTGCTCGTCGAAACGCAGCGACGCACCGGCCCAATGTGTCGTGGAGCCGCCGACCGCCTTGACGATCCAGGCGGGCAGGCCCGAAAAATCCCTGGCGACGCGCCACGTGCCGGATGTGGTGCGGGCATCGGTCCAGGCGAGCTGGGAAAAGCTCTCCCACTCGTCGTTGACGAAGTCCTGGTTCTCGATGCGGGGACCTGCTTCCAGGATGACAACCTTGACGCCCTTTTGCGCGAGCTCGTTGCCCAGCGTGCCGCCGCCGGCACCAGAGCCGACGATCACCACAACGCTCGAGTCGTTCAGATCGAATTTTGCCATATGCGTTCTCCTGAACCGTTGGGTGCGTTAAGCCTTCGGCAGCCAGTCGATGTCGGCGAAGCCGCGGTTGATGTAACCGCCATGCTCGGCGGAGGAGCCCTCGTAGCCGAACCGCGGCCAGACCTCTTTCTGGTTGTAGAGCGAGACGACGAGGTCGCCGCGCACCTTCTGGAAGAAGTCGCTCTGCTCGATCTCCTTAAGCAGCACCACGCGGTCGGCCTCCCAGGGCACCTCGGCATAGGCGACCTTGTGGCGATCGCGCGCGTTCTGATCGAGCCGGCTGATGCCGTCGCTGATCAGCGCCTTGACTGCGGGATCCTTCGCCGCCTTGCCGTCCCACGGCTTGATCGCGGTGATGTAGTAGCTGTCGCCGAGCACATCGTGCGGATAGATGTCGCGCGCGACCTTCAGCAGCGTCTTCATGGTCGCGGGCGAGAGCGCGCTCGCATCATCGGCCCAGGCGCCTTCGATGCTGACGGCGACGCTGGTCGCGACCGTTACGACCGGCACGGCGGTCGCCGCGCCCTTGAGAAAGACGCGGCGGCTGTGCTTGCTTCGACGATCGACTTCTCTCATGGCATTCCTCCGTCAATTTTTGTGATTTGGTCTTCTGTGATTTTGATCAGCCGAAGCGTCCGCCCCGCTGGATCACCTCGATCTTGTAGCCGTCGGGATCGCTGACGAAGAAGAAGCGCGCCAGCGTCCGGCCGTCGTGCTTGAAGTCGCGCAGGGGACCCGGCGCGAGCTTCTCGCGCTCGAAGCGGGCATGCTCGGCATCGAGATCCTCGACGACGACGGCGAGATGGCCGTAGCCGTCGCCGAGCGCGTACGGCTCCTTGCGATCGAAATTCACCGTCAGCTCGACCTCGAAAGGTGAGGAGGGGTGACGCAGATAGATCAGGGCAAAGTCGGAAAACTTCAGATGGTCGGCGACCTCCAGGCCGAAGGCGCGCCTGTAGAAGTCGAGCGACCGCGCCTCGTCGAGCACGCGGATCATGGAATGGACTGGCTTTGCCATTCAGTTCTGCTCCTTGAGAAAAGTGATGATTGCGGCGCGCGTCTCCGGCTTGGCCTGCCGGTAGATCATGATCACGCCGGGAATGACGGCTTGCGGATTGGCCAGCCACGCATCGAGCCGGGTCTCGTCCCAGGTGAACTCAGCCTTGGCGAGGCCGTCCGAATAATGGAAGCCCTCGACCTTGCCGGCGGGCCGGCCTACGACCTTGACCAGGGGCGGGCCTTGCCGCATCGGCTCCGACAGGCTCAAGGTGTGACACACCGCGCATTGCTGCTTGAACAATGTGGCACCATCCGGCGGCTTTGCGGCCGGCAACGGCATCTGCGCATCGGCAACCCGCGCCACAGCACCATCGCGGTGCACAATCCCAGCACGATCGCGCGCATAGCCAAGAATCCGCCCATCTGCATCAACGTGCGCAAACACTAGGCGCGGCCAAACATGCGGTGGTAGTAGCGGGCTGTTTCGCTGCGCGCGGAGATGCGTGTGGCGTCCGGTGTTCCGCGCTGCCTTATATGCGGAGCACAATTCCGCGAAAGCGCCGCGAAAACCCTAAACGATCACCACACGGCGCGGATTGCATCAACACCGCGCCGTTCGAACTCTCTACGCGATGAACCGGTCCGGTGCAGGCGAACGGCGCAGAAGGCAGCCGAACCGTTCATCGCGAAAAAATCCAGGAGATAATGGATGAAGTTGGTGAAGACCTCTGCAATCGCATGCGCTCTCGCGGCCCTCATTGCGACGCCCGTTCTCGCGCAAGGGACGTCGTCTGGCGCCAGGCCTGGCGACACCGTGCAAAGCAAGCCCATGCAAGGCAACACGATGGGCAGCGGCGATGAGGAGATGGATGCTCAGCCGGGCGCAGCGAACGAGAAGGCCGGCATGAAGTCGAGCAAAGGAACGAAAGGCGCGGTCGGCACCACGGGCAGCGCAGCGCACAAGGGAACGGCCGACGATGCTGCGACGGGCGGCGCAGCCCCGTCCAAGCGTTACTAGTCTCGCCGGGTGAAACGACAAAACTCCGGTCGCCTTGCGGCCGGAGTTTTTTGCCGTGTCAGTCAGTCGTCGAAGCGGCCGCCGCGTCCGGCCTTGACGTCGCTGCGGCGCTTCTTGCCTTCGAGCCGACGCTGTTTGGAGGCGTAGGTCGGCCGTGTGGCGCGGCGCGGCGTCGGCCGCACCATGGCCTCTTTGAGGATTTCCACGAGGCGGTCGATGGCGTCCTGCCGGTTGCGCTCCTGGGTCCGGAAGCGCTGGGCGTGGATCACGATGACGCCGTCCTTGGTCATGCGCTGGCCGGCGATACGGGCGAGGCGGATCGCCGCATCCTCAGGCAGGGTCAGCTTGCGCGTGTCAAAGCGGAGCTGCGCGGAGGTCGCGACCTTGTTGACGTTCTGCCCGCCCGGGCCGGAGGCGCGGACGAAGCCGATCTCGATGTCGTCCTCGTCGATGACGAGATCGCGGGATATCCGCAGCATGATGGCACCATTCGTGATGCCCGGACATACCGCGGACATCAGCCTTCAGCAATGGCGCTGCTACGAAACGCAAATGGCCGGGGCGAGCCCGGCCATTTCAGGAAGCCTATAGAGAAGAGGTCAGTTCGACTTCTAGTTCGACTTGCTAGTTCGATTTGGGCGCCGTTGCAGCCGGCTGCGCGGCGGCCTGCGGGGCGCGGCCGACGACGACGGTCAGCAGGCCCTGGCCCCAGAGCCGCTTGGCGGCAGCTTTGGCATCATCCAGCGTCACCGCATCGACGATGGCATTGCGCCGTTCGATATAGTCGATCGGCAGCTTGTCCTGCTGGTACTGCAGCAGCGCCTGCGCCAGCTTGGAGGAGGTGTCGAGCGCCAGCATCTGCGAGCCCTTGAGGTAGGACTTGGCCTCGTCGAGCTCCTTCTGCGTCGGGCCCTCATCGGCGATGCGGCGCACCTCCTTCTCGATGGCGTCGATGGTGTCGCCGGCGCGGTCGGCGCGGGTGCCGGTGTTCCCGATGAAGACCGCAGAATGCTCCATCCAGAGCAGGGATTCGAACACGGAATAGGCGAGACCGCGCTTCTCACGAACCTCGCGATAGAGCCGCGAGGACAAGCCGCCGCCGCCGAGGATGTGGTTGACGACATAGGCCGCCATGAAGTTGGGGTCGCTGCGCTTCACGCCGGGGCCGCCGAAGGTGATCACGGTCTGCGGCACGTCGAGCGGCACGAAGGCGCGCTGCGGCGGCTTGGCCGCGTCGACGTCGGGCACCGGCACGAGACTGGCCTTGGCGGGCAGGCTGCCGAAGGTGTGGTCGAGCAGCTTGCCGAGCGTCGCCGGATCGACGTCGCCGACGACAGCGACTTTCAGCCCGTCCCTGGCGAGCACACGGCCGACGTAGTCCTTGAGGTCGGCGACCGTGATGGTCGGCACGCTGTCCAGCGTGCCGTTGCTCTGCCGGCCGTAGGGATGATCGCCGAAGGCGACCTCGAGGAATTTGCGGCTCGCGAGCGATGACGGATTGGTGGTCTCGCGGCGCAGGCCCGAGATCACCTGCGAGCGGATGCGCTCGACATCGACCGTGTCGAAATGCGGCGAGGTCAACGCCATCCTGAGCAGGTCGAAGGCCTCGTCCTTGTTGTCGCGCAGCATGCGCAGGCTGCCGCGGAAAGTGTCGCGGCTGGCGCTGAAGGAGAGCTCGATGGCGCGGCGGTCGAGCCGCTCGTGGAAGGTCTTGGAGTCGAGATCGCCGGAGCCTTCATCGAGGAGGTCGCCGACCAGATTGGCGACGCCGGACTTGTCCTTGGGATCCTGGGACGAGCCGCCGGCAAAGGAATATTCCATGGCGATCAGCGGCACCGTCGCGTCCTGCACGAACCAGGCCTCGATGCCGCCGGGCGAGACCAGGCGCTGGATCTTTGCCGCCGCCTGCGACGGCGAGATCGTGGCGAGCGCGAGCGCCGCGCCGGTGGCGAGGGACAGTGCGAAGTGTCTTGCGCGAAGGAAGGGATAGGTCACGAACGCTTCTCCTCGCGCTTGGCGGCTGCAGTGTCCTTGATCAGGTAGCCCGTCACCGAGCGCTTCTTCTCGAGCCATTTCTGCGCGACGGCACGCACCTGCTCGGCTGTGACCGCGCGGATGCGGTCGGGCCAGCTTCTGATGTCCTCGATCGACAGGCCCGTGGTCAGCGCACCGCCATACCAGCGCGCCAGCACGGCCTGATTGTCCTGGGCGTAGATCGCCTCGGCAATGAGCTGGGTCTTCACGCGCTCCAGATCCTCGGCGCGGATCGGGTTCTGCGCGATGTCGGCGATGACGCCGTCGACCACCTGCTCGACCTCGGCGAAGCTGACGCCGGGTTTCGGCGCGGCCGAGATCGCGAACTGGGTCGGGTCGAGCGAGATGCTCGAATAGCTGGCGCTGGCGGAGACCGCGAGCGGCTTGTCGACGACGAGCGCGCGGTAGAGATAGGAGTTGCTGCCGCTGCCCATCAGCTGCGCCAGCACGTCGAGGGCCGCGCTCTCGCCGGCCGCGGCCGTGGTTGCGGAGGGCGCCAGATAATAGCGGCGCAGGCTCGGCTGCTCGACGCGCGGGTCGGCCAGCGTGACGGTGCGCGGCGCGGCCGGCTCCGGCTCCTGCGGGCGGACGCGGCGCGCCGGGATCGCGGGCTGGGCCGGGATGGAGCCGAAATTGCGCTCGACCAGCGGACGGATGTCGGCGGCCTCGACGTCGCCGGCGATCACCAGGATCGCATTGTTCGGCGCGTAGAAGCGGCGGTAGAAGGCCAGCGCGTCCTCGCGATCGAGCTTCTCGATCTCCTGGTGCCAGCCGATCACCGGCCGGCCATAGGGATGGTTGAGATAGAGCGCAGCCATGATCTGCTCGTTGAGCCGCGCCTCGGGATTGTTGGCGACGCGCATGTTGTACTCTTCGAGCACCACGTCGCGTTCGGGCAGCACGTTCTCGTCCTTGAGGATCAGGCCGGTCATGCGATCGGCCTCGAACTCCATCATGGTCGGCAGCTGCTCTTTCGGCACGCGCTGGTAGTAGTTGGTGTAATCGACCGACGTCGAGGCGTTCTCGTTGCCGCCGACGCGAAGCACGGTCTGGGAGAATTCGCCAACCGGATGCTTCGAGGTGCCCTTGAACATCAGGTGCTCGAGGAAATGCGCAAGCCCGGATTTGCCTGGCGTCTCGTCGGCCGAGCCGACCTTGTACCAGATCATCTCCGTGACCACGGGCGTGCGGTGATCGGGGATCACGACGACCTGAAGGCCGTTGGGAAGCGTGAAGCTGGCGGGTGGGGCCGATGTCACCGTGGTCTGGGCAACGGCGGCGCCGGCCGACAGGACACTGGTCGAAAGCAACGCGGCAAGGAGGCAGGCAGCCGATCGGTTAGCGGACATCATGATCCTTATGACAGGCCGAGCCCGGATGTCCGGCTCGGAAGGCACGGCATGGTATACCGTGCGGCTGAGGCTTCGCGTCACGAAGCAGAGAACTCAACGCTTAGGCAAGTTACTGATAAGCAATTTATAGCCCGCGTCCGGTGGGCAGCAGCCGCCGGCGCCGGTTTGGCGTCTGTCGGGATGGTGCGACGGAGGAGGAACGCTATTGTTCCTTGTCCTTGCCCGACATGATGTCGAAATAGGTCCGCCGCGACTTGTCCGGCCCGGCGCCATAGGCGTAGTTCGGCGACGGCGTCTGGTAGCCCGGCGGCGGCTCGACCAGCGACTGGCGCGGCGGCTCCGACGTGAACTTCTTTTCTTCGGAGCCGTTGCCGCCCTTCATCATGTTCCACAGACCACCGGAATAACCGAGCTGGGCGGGGCTGAGTGAGGGGTTGCCGTTGGTGCCCGGCTGGATCGGATCGTTGCTCGTGCGCTCCGAGGCCGCGACCTGGCCGGCTTTCATCTCGGCGGGCGTCAGCGGCTGGGCGGCCTGCCAGTTCTCCGTCGCCTTGACGGCCTTCTTCCGCTGGGCGATCGCCTCCTTGCGGCGCTTCTCGTCGGGGTCCTTCGGCCAGTTCGGCGCGTTCTTGGCTTCGGTTCCGGCGGGTGGCGGCAGGTCGAGCTTGGGCGGCACCACCAACGGGGAGCGCTCGCGGTACTCGATACCCTTCTTCTCCATGCTCTTGGCGCCGATGCCGGACATCAGATTGTCGATGAGCTTCTCTTCGAAGGTCATGTCATCGTCATCGTCTCCGTCATCACCGGCGCGGACTGCGCCTGCCGACATGACGAGACCGATGCCGAGCGCGACGGCGGATAGTTTCAATGCCCGCCAGAACCCCGACCGGGGATCTCGAACCATCGAAACGCTGGTTTTCGAGCTGCGCATCGCTGTACCTGTTCCAAATTGTGGCAGTTTGCCGCTCGCACGCGGCTTAAATCCTCGCAAAAGCAAGGTTCCACCTGCCGGTCGTATCGGCCGGGATCAGGGCGCTTTTGCGGCGGGTACCCCCAGGAAGGAATCATACAATAGCCCCGCCACCCCAGCAACGATGGCCACGTCCGCGAGGTTAAACACGTACCAATTATAGGTATTTCCGCCGATATCGATGTGAAACAGGGCGAAATCGACCACCGCGCCATAGGCCAGGCGGTCGATGCCGTTGCCGATGGCGCCGCCGATGATCAGGCCGAGCGCGATCGTGGCCAGCAGGGTGTGGGAGCGGGCCATCCAGATCGCCAGTGCGACCACCGCAATGGCCTTGACCGCCATCAGCGCGATCTGCGCCGCCTGGCCGTCATTCTGGAGCCAGCCGAAGCTGATGCCGATGTTCCAGGCCAGCACCAGGTCGAAGAACGGCGTCACCTGCACCACGCCGCGGCGGGCGAGTCCGAACGCGTTCAACAGCCAGAGCTTCGAGGCCTGGTCGAGGATGACCGTGACCACGGCCGAGAGGATGCCGGCGCGGAGGGGGGTCATGCCGGGATGGCCGCGACACACTCCGCCGTCGTCCTGGCGAAAGCCAGGACCCATACGCCGAGGCGGCCGTTGGTTGAAAGACTCGTGGTCATCTGCCTTCGCTGCAATTGGCCGCAGTGGTAATGGGTCCTGGCTTTCGCCAGGACGACCCTAGATCAAACGCCAACCCCCAACGCCTTCCATTCGCGCAACGCCTTCGCGTCGCGCGGGGTGACGTCGGGATATTCGGGGTCTTCGCCGACCGTCGGCGAGATCTTCCAGGAGCGCGCGCATTTGGTGCCGACCGCCTTCTCCACCACGACGGCAACGCCGGGCACGGCATCGAGACGGAACGCCGAAGCCGGCGCCTCGCCCTCACGCACCTCGTAGTTCGAGGTGATGCAGATTTCGGCGAGGTCGGTGTCGAACAGCGTCATCAGCATGTTCCGGTCGGCGATATAGATCACCGGCGAAGCCTCGAGCGAGGAGCCGATGTTCTTGGCGGCGCGTTCGAGCTCGAGCGCGCCGGTGACGACACGGCGGACGTTGCGGATCGTCTCCCATTTCGCGGCGAGCTTGTCGTCGAGGAATGCGTCCATTCCATCGGGGAAAACCGTGAGATGGACTGACGGTTCGGCCTTCGGCCTGTACATCCGCCAGGCCTCCTCGGCGGTGAAGCTCAGAATCGGAGCGAGCCACTTCAGCACGGACTCGCACAACAGATCGATCGTCGTCAGCGCCGCTCTGCGCGCCGTCGAGGACGGCGGGTCGCAATACAGCGTGTCCTTGCGGATGTCGAAGTAGAAGGCCGACAGCTCGCTGTTCAGGAAAGCGGAGAGCGTGGCGACCACGGTCTTGTAGTCGAAGACGGTGTAGGCCGCGCGAATGACGGCGGCCCGCTTTGCAAGCTCGTGCAGCATCAGCCGTTCGAGCTCCGGCATCTCGGCATGAGCGACCTTCTCGCTCGCCTTGAAGTGATGCAGCGTGCCGAGCATCCAGCGGACCGTGTTGCGCAGCTTGCGATAGGTCTCGATGGTGTTCTTCAGGATCTCCGGGCCGATGCGCTGGTCGTCGGCATAGTCGGTGGCGCAGACCCAGAGGCGCAGGATGTCCGCGCCCGAATCCTTGATCACCTTCTGCGGCTCGACGGTGTTGCCGATCGACTTCGACATCTTGCGGCCGTTCTCGTCGAGCGTGAAACCGTGGGTGAGCACGATGTCGTAGGGCGCGCGGCCGCGCGTGCCGGCGCTTTCCAGCAGCGAGGAATGAAACCAGCCGCGATGCTGGTCGCTGCCTTCGAGATACATCACGGTGTCGTTGCCGCCGTCGACCTTGCGGACGATGTTGCCGAGTTGCGGGAAGTTCTGGCGATCCTCGAGCACGAAGGCGTGCGTCGAGCCGGAATCGAACCAGACGTCGCAGATGTCGTCGACCTTCTTCCAGTCCTCGTTCGCGCGCGAGCCGAGGAAGCGCTCACGGGCGCCGTCCATGTACCAGGCGTCCGCGCCTTCCTCCATGAAGGCTTCGGTGATGCGCTGGTTGACGATCTCGTCCTGCAGGATCTCGGCCGAGCCGTCTGCCTTCTCGCGCACGAACACGGCGATCGGCACGCCCCAGGCGCGCTGGCGCGAGATCACCCAGTCCGGACGGTTGGCGATCATGCCGTTGATGCGGTTCTCGCCCGACGGCGGCACCCATTGCGTGACCGAGATCGCATGCAGCGCGCGGGCGCGCAGCGTGTCGCCCTTCTTCGCATGGCCGTTGTCGACGATGTCCTTGTCCATCGCGATGAACCATTGCGGCGTGTTGCGGAAGATCACCGGCTTCTTCGAGCGCCAGGAATGCGGATATTGGTGCTTGAGCCGGCCGCGCGCGAGCAGCTTGCCGCCCTCGATCAGCGCCTGGATCACGGCCTCGTTGGCATCGCCCTTTTCGCCCTTGTCGTTGAGCACGCGCTTGCCGGTGAAGCCGGGGGCCTGTGCGGTAAAGGCGCCGTTCTCGTCGACGGTGTAGGGGATCGCGGTCGGGATGCCGCGCGCATCGAGCTCGCGGGTGTTGGCCATCCAGACGTCGAAGTCCTCGCGGCCGTGGCTCGGCGCGGTGTGCACGAAGCCGGTACCGGTGTCGTCGGTGACATGCTCGCCGGCGAGCAGCGGAACGATGAACTCGTAACCGCCACCGAGGCCGCGCAGGGGGTGGGCGCATTCGACGGCGTCCAGCGTGTCGCCGGGAATGTCGCGCACCTTCTCGTAAGCCGTGACGCGCGCCTGCTTGAACACGTCCGCGGCCAGCGCATCGGCCAGGATCAGGAGATCGCCGGTCTTCGCCCAATTGTCGGCCGGTGCATCCGTCACCTTGTAGAGGCCGTAGGCGATCTTCGGCGAGAACGAGATGGCACGGTTGCCGGGCAGCGTCCAGGGCGTGGTGGTCCAGATCACGACGCTGGCGGAAGCCAGCACGCCATGCGCGGGCGAGGTGACCGGGAATTTCACCCAGACCATGTCGCTCGTGTAGTCCTCGTACTCGACCTCGGCTTCAGCCAGCGCGGTCTTCTCGACCACGCTCCACATCACCGGCTTGGAGCCGCGATACAGCGTGCCGTTGGCGGCGAATTTCATCAGCTCGCGCGCGATCTGCGCCTCGGCGGGGTAGGTCATCGTCTGATAGGGATGATCCCAGTCGCCGATGATGCCGAGCCGCTTGAATTCCTCGCGCTGCACGTTGATCCAGTGCGTCGCATAGGCGCGGCACTCCTTGCGGAAGGCCACCATCGCGGTGGAGTCGCGGAAATCGGGCTTCTGCTTGCCCTTCTTGCGGTAGTTCTCCTCCTCGATCTTCCATTCGATCGGCAGGCCGTGGCAGTCCCAGCCCGGCACGTAATTGGAGTCGAAACCGAGCATCTGCTGGCTCTTGGTCACGACGTCCTTGAGGATCTTGTTCAGCGCGTGCCCGATATGGATGTTGCCGTTGGCGTAGGGCGGCCCGTCGTGCAGCACGAATTTGGCACGGCCCTCGGCCTCCTTGCGGAGCTTGTCGTAGAGGCCGATGTCGTTCCAGTATTTCAGGATCTCCGGCTCGCGCTGCGGCAAGCCGGCGCGCATCGGGAATTCGGTCTGCGGCAGGAACAGGGTTTTGGAATAGTCGTTGACTTCGGTCTTTTGGGACTTTTGCGGCTTTTCGGACATGAGGCTGACTGGCTCGGAAGGGCGCGGGAACGGATGGCGACATGGAAATCGCGGGGGTGAAACGACAAAATCCCGGTCTTGCGCCGAGCCAAAAGCTCAGGCGGAAGCCGGGCCGCTAATCCCTATGATGCGCCGCGCAAACATCGGCTCTCCATAGCAGGGGGCCAAGGGAAGCGCAAAGGTCCGGCAGGCCGGTTTTCGGCCTCAATCGATCACGCCCAGCCGCGGAAACGCATCCGGAGCGGCGGCCAGCATGGCGCGGGCGTGGGCGGAATCATCGTCCATCTGGCGGATCAGGGCCTCCAGGCTGTCGAATTTCAGCTCCTCGCGGATGAAGCCGATGAAGGCGCAGTCCAGCGTCTGCCCGTAGAGGTCGTCCTTGAAGTCGAACAGGAAGATTTCGAGCAGGGGCGCGCCATTGTCGAAGGTCGGGCGGCGGCCGAAGCTGGCCACCCCGTCCAGCCGCTCAGGCCCGCGGCCGACCCGTACCGCGTAGATGCCGTGCTTCAGGCCGCAATTGGCATCGAGCCGGATATTGGCAGTGGGATAGCCGAGGTCGCGGCCGCGCTTCTCGCCGTGGATGACCTCGCCGGTGATGAACCAGGGCGCACCCAGCATGGTCGTGGCTTCATCAAGCTGACCTTCGGCGAGCGCGATCCGGATGGCGCTGGAGGACACCGGCCGTTCGTCGATGTCGACATGCGGCTGCACGTCGACCTCGATGCCGAGCCGGGGCGCTTCATTGACCAGCAGGCCCGGCGAGCCGACCCGTCCCTTGCCGAAATGGAAGTCGTAGCCGACCGCGATGCCGCTGACGCCAAGGCGCCGGATCAGGTCATGGTGAATGAAATCTTGCGCGCTGGTGCCGGCCCTTGCCTTGTCGAAGGTCATGACCACGGCGCCGGCAAGCCCGGTGCCGGCCAGAAGCCGTAGCTTGGCCCGCTCGTCCGTCAGGCGGAATTGCGGGGTGTTGGGACTGAAAAACCGCCGCGGATGCGGCTCGAAGGTCAATGCCAGCGCAGGGCGGCCATGCGTTCGGCCCATTTCCAGGGCGGCCGCAATGACGGCCCGGTGGCCGAGATGAACCCCATCGAAATTGCCCATGGCGACCACGGCGCCCCGGGGAATAGCGGAATCCGGAGTGGTGTCGCGAATAACGGTAAATTGCGGGGCCATCAGGGGAATTCTCAAGCCGGCGGGACCGGTCGGGACCGTGGCTTGACCCGCCCGATGAAGTCAAGCGGGGGAGGCGGGCGGGATTGAACAGGATTTCAATTCTTCGGGGGCGCCCGCAGTTAACGGGCTGTTTAACGCCTTGGTGCTAGTCCTTGGAACGTGGAACTGGACGGGCCTCCCGCCTGGCAGGTCCGATCGTAATATTCCTGGGTATGCGTTGGGGGAGTCGAGATGGCGGTTGATTTGTCGATGTCGGTTCTGGTGGTGGATGACTACAGCACCATGATCCGAATCATCAGGAATCTGCTGAAGCAGCTTGGCTTCGAGAATATCGATGATGCCAGCGACGGTTCGGCGGCACTGAACAAGATGCGCGGCAAGAAGTACGGGCTCGTGATCTCCGACTGGAACATGGAGCCGATGACGGGTTACGACCTGCTGCGCGAAGTGCGCGCGGACCCGAACCTCGCGACCACGCCCTTCATCATGATCACGGCGGAATCGAAGACCGAGAACGTGATCGCGGCCAAGAAGGCCGGCGTGAACAATTACATCGTCAAGCCGTTCAACGCGGCGACGCTGAAGACCAAGATCGAAGCGGTCTTCCCGGACATGGCGAGCGCGTAAGCGCGCCCGAGCTTTCGGCTGAATTCGCAAGGCCCGGGTTCGTCCCGGGCTTTCTGCGTTGGGATTGTCATTCCGGGGCGGTGCGCAGCACCGTACCCGGAATCTCGAGATTCCGGGTTCGCGCTTCGCGCGCCCCGGAATGACAGAAGTTAGGTCATCACCACTTCAATTCGCGCATCAAGGCCTTCGGCGGATGGCCGAACAATTCCATCACCGAGGCCGGGTCGAGCTGGTCGAGGCCTTCGAACTCTTCGGCGTGGATGCCGCGGGTGACGAACAGGCAGTCGATGCCGAACTCGCGCGCGCCGGTCAGGTCGGTGCGGACGGAATCGCCGATCGCCAGCACCTTTTTCCGGTCGATCTGGTGGCCCTGCCTCTCGCCGGCGAGCCGCATGGCGCGCTCGTAGATCGGGCGGTGCGGCTTGCCGTAGAAGATCACCTCGCCGCCGAGCTCGCGGTACAGCTCGGCGATGGCGCCGGCGCAATAGATCAGCCGGTCGCCGCGCTCCACCACGATGTCGGGGTTGGCGCAGACCAGCGTCAGCTTACGCTCGCGCGCTTTGAGCATCATGCCGCGATAGTCTTCGGCGGTCTCGGTCTCGTCGTCATAGAGGCCGGTGCAGACGATGTAGTCGGCTTCTTCCAGCGGTGCGGTTGTCGCATCGAGGCCGCGGTAGATCGAGTTATCACGCTCGGGGCCGAGCCAGAACATCTTGCGACCGGGATGTTCGGCGACATAGAGCCGGGTCAGGTCGCCCGATGACACGATCGCGTCATAGGTCTCGTCGGCGACACCGAGCTTGCGCAATTGCCGCTGCACCGAGTCGGCCGGGCGCGGCGCGTTGGTGATCAGGATCACCGTACCGCCGCGGCTGCGATAGGTGTGCAGCGCCTCGCAGGCCTCCGGGAAGGATTCGAGGCCGTTATGCACCACACCCCAGATGTCGCTGAGCACGACGTCGACCCCGCCCACGAGCTCGCGCAGGCCTTCGGCGAAATGCAGCGTGGTCATGATGCGTGCGGCCGATCAGATGCGGCGCGCGAGCGCCGCGTTGCCGGTGAGGCGCTGGGGCGGAGGCGCCGAAGACGTCGCGCCTGAGCTTTGTGTGCCGGAGCCATTGGGTTCCTGAGTGTCCTGCGCCTGGTTCGGCGAGGTCCCGCCGGTAGCAGATGCCCCCTCCGGCCGCAATGGCCGGGGCGGTGCAAACAGGAATCCCTGGCCGAACCGTACGTCGTAATCGAGCAAATCGACCACGGCGCGCTCGCCCTCGATCCGCTCGGCGATCAGGTCGATGCCGAAGCGGCCGAGCAGGTCCGAGAGGTCGGACGGGTGGATGTCTGAGGTCGAGGCCTGCCTGGGGTCGAGCAGCAGCGTGGCCGGCACCTTGATGAAGCGCACGCCGCGGTCGGCGAGCTCGCGCGGCTCGATCCGGAGATCCGTGACATGATCGATCGAGAAGCGGAAGCCGCGCTGGGCGAGCGCGGCGAGGTTCTCGGTCTCGACCGGACCGAGATTGCGGAAGGTCGACTGCTTGAACTCCAGCACCAGCGACGGCGCCAGCGCCCGGTTGGCTTCGAGGAAGTCGAGGCATTGGGCGAAGGTGGTGGAATTGCCGAGCGTGGAGGCCGCGACGTTGCAGAACACGCCGAAATCCTTGTTGCGCACCATCAGGCGCCGCAGCACCTGCACACAGCGCAGCATCACCATGTTGTCGATGCGCCCGATCAGCCCCGAGGCCTCGGCGATGCTGATGAAGTCCTCGGCGGCGATCAGCTGGTCGCGCTCGTCGCGCACCCGCGTCACGGCTTCGTAGAACCGCACCTTGCGCTGCGGCAACGTCACCATCGGCTGAAGGAAGATGTCGATGCGGTTCTCGTCGATCGCGTTGCGCAGCGTCGCCAGCAATTGGGTCTGGTTACGTCCGTTGGCGGCCTGGACGGCATTGGCGGTCTGGGTCTGAACCGCCCCTGCCGGCCGCGGCTGCACTGCCGGAGGCGCGGGCGAAAACGGCGGCGGCGCGGCCTGTCGCTCCTCGAACGGCGCGATCAGGTCGATCGGCGCTTCCACCTCCGGTCTCGCCACCGGCGCTGCCGCAGGCCCCGGCGCGGCACCAGCCAGCAGGTCCTCATGAGCCGATACGGTGGAAGCGAGCTGCCTGACCAGGCCGCCGAGCTCGTTGATCTCGCCGACCACCGACTGGATGCGGTCGGAATTGGTCGAGTTGGACGAGGCGATGCGCCCCTCCATCGCCGCCAGCCGGCGGCCGAACTCGGCCACCTGGCGGGCGAGGTCGGCAGTGCCGCGGGACAGATCGGCGATCTGGCCGCCGACGTCGCTGCGGTCGCGCAGCCGCATCGACACCGCGTTGTAGAGGATGAGGAAGGTCAGCGCGGTCAGCGCCACGATCGCGGATTCGGTTCCGCTGATGCCGGCGACCGCGTAGAGCACCAGCCCGAGCGAGGCCGCGACCAGAACCATGCAGATGGCGATGAAGATCGTCGAAATGCGAATCATGCCGCGCGTTACGCCTCAAGAGCTGACTGCCTCACCCGGGAAAACACGGGCCAGTGTGCGACCCCGTCGCGCCTCATGCTCCCCCAAGCCGCATCAGCTTAACATCATTGTTGATTCGAGGGGATAGCGGCCTGTTCGGGCTTCAAGTGAGGCCAGCCCGGCGAAAGCCTTCGAGGTAGCGCTCGCGGTCGGCGGCGAGCTTGATCGGCATGAACTCGGCGATCCAGGCGAGCGAGATGTTCGGTTGGGCGCGGCGCAGTTCCCTCAACGCCGCGGCGGCGATCTCGCGATGCCCGGCCATGCCGGCGGCCGCGGTCAGCACCCGGTGCGCCCCGACGAAGTCGCTGCGCTGGCGCAAGGCCTCCTGCGCCAGGCGGATGGCCTCCTCGTCGTCGCCGCCGAGGAAACGCGCATAGGCGGCGATGCCGAAATAGACCGGGGCATAGGGGTCGCGCGGGCTGAGGCGGATCGCCCGCCGCGCCGCCTCGTCGGCCTCCTGCCAGCGACCGCAATAGCCGAGCGCCAGGCCATGATAGCCCTGTGCCAGCGCGAAGTTCGGATTGAGCCGCAGCGCCGTCTCGAATTCGGCCAGCGAGTCCTCGAACCGTCGCGCGAACAGATGGACGTGGCCGAGCGCGTTGTGGGCCCAGGCATCCTCGTCGTCGGCGCGGATCGCGGCACGCGCCGCGCGTTCGGCGGCGGGTATCGCGATGGCCATGTCCATCCAGCCCATATGCGCCGTGAACATGTAGCTGGTGCCGAGCAGGCCGAGCGCCTTGCCGTAGCCCGGGTCGAGTGCGATGGCCTTTTCGAGCAGGGCCTGGGCGACCACGTGATCCTGCCGCGTCACGCGCCAGTAGTGCGAGAGCGCGCGCATCAGGAGATCCCAGGCGTCCATGCTGTCGGGCGGCTTGCGCTGGGCGCGAAAATTCTCCGCGGCATAGAGCTGCGGCTCGATCGCGGCGACGATCGCCTCGGTGATCTCGTCCTGCACGGCGAAGACGTCGGCGAGCTCGCGGTCGTAGCGTTCGGCCCAGAGATGGCTGCCGGTGGCGACGTCGTTGAGCTGCGCCGTGATGCGGACGCGCTCGCCATCCTTGCGCACGCTGCCCTCGACGACATAGCGCACGCCGAGCTCTTCGGCGACCTGCCGCAAATGAACCGTGCGGCCCTTGTAGATGAAGGAGGAGTTGCGCGCGATGACGAAGAACCAGCGCAGCTTCGACAGTGCGGTGATGATGTCCTCGCTGATGCCGTCGGAGAAATAATCCTGCTCGGCCTCGCCGCTCATGTTGGTGAAGGGCAGCACCGCGATCGCGGGGCGATCGGGCAGCGGCAGGCCCGTCGGCGGCGCGGCCGGCCCGTCCGTCCCGGCTGGTCTGGCGGCGCCGGCCAGCTCGGTCACCGCGCCGACGAACCGCACGCCCTTGCGCGCGATGGTGCGAATCAGCCGTTGCTCCTCGCCATTGTCGCCAACCGCGCGGCGCGCTGCGTTGATCCGGCTGGTCAGTGTCGATTCCGAGACGACGCGGCCGTTCCAGATCGAATCGAGCATATTGTCCCGCGTCACCACGCGATCGCGGTTACGGACGAGGTAGGTCAGGAGATCGAACACTTGCGGTTCGAGCGCGACGAGCGTGTCCGCGTGCCGCAATTCGCGGCGCTCGGGGTCGAGCAGGAAATTCTCGAACTGAAACGTCACAATTCCCCCTCGGCTCCCGTTCGGAAATCAAGGCGCTCTCAGCGTAAAATAACGCCGCTCTCAAGGCCAGCGAACCGCATGCGCCCTATCGTCCCGGCGTTTTCAACCGCAGGAGATTGCCATGTCGACATCCGCCGCGCTCAAGCCAGCCGCAACCCAACCTGATCTTGCCGCCGTCAAGCAGCGCCAGCACGGCGCCTGGTCGTCGGGCGACTATGCCGTCGTCGGCACAACCTTGCAGATCGTCGGCGAGCAGCTCTGTGAGGCACTCGACATACGCGCCGGCAGCAAGGTGCTGGACGTCGCCGCCGGCAACGGCAATGCGACGCTGGCCGCGGCGCGGCGCTGGTGCGACGTCACATCCACCGATTACGTGCCGGCGCTGCTCGAGCGCGGGCGCGAGCGCGCGGCGGCCGAACATCTCATGATCGAATTCCGCGAGGCGGATGCCGAAGCGCTGCCGTTTGCCGACGCCAGCTACGACGTCGTGCTCTCGACCTTCGGCGTGATGTTCACGCCGGACCAGGACAAGGCGGCCTCCGAGCTCGCGCGGGTCTGCAGGTCCGGCGGCAAGATCGGCCTCGCCAACTGGACGCCGCAAGGTTTCATCGGCCAGCTGTTCAAGACCATCGGCAAGCATCTGCCGCCGCCGGCGGGCGTGAAGTCGCCGGCATTGTGGGGCACGCAGGCGCGCCTCGAGGAGATGTTCGCAAGCCAGGCTTCCGAGATCGCCGCCGAGCCGCGCATGTTCGTGTTCCGCTATCGCTCGCCGGAGCACTGGCTGGAAATCTTCAAGACCTTCTACGGGCCCACGCTGAAGGCGTTTGCCGCGCTGGACGAGACCGGCCAGGCGGCGTTGAAGCGCGATCTCCTGGCGCTGCTCGGCGAGTTCAATCATGCCGAGGACGGCACGATCGTGGTGCACAGCGAATATCTGGAAGCCGTGATCACCAGGCGCTGATAGGCGCGAGATGCGGTCAGGCCGGCTCCCGGCCTGACCGCCGCCGATCAAGATGGCGCTGCGGCGCCGACCGTGTCGGCCGAGACGGCTTCGCGAGTGCCAAGCGGCTTGGGGCGGCCGGTCGTCGTGTCGCGCAGGGTCTGCCGTTCGATCTCCGAGTTCAGCTCGGCGCCGAACATGATGACGACCGCCGACATCCACATCCACATCATCAGGCCGATCGCGGCGCCGAGCGAGCCGTAGGTCGCGTTGTAATTCGCGAATTCCGAGAGATACCAGGACAGCAGCGCCGAGCCGGCGATCCAGAGGATGGCGGCCGTCACCGCGCCAAGGCTCAGCCATTGCCAGCGCGGCGAATCGCGACTGGGTGCGAAGCGGTAGAGGATCGCGAGCGCCACCAGCAGAATGAGGAACAGCAGCGGCCATCGTGCCAGCGCCACGATCAGCTTGCTTTCGGGCGCCATGCCGAGATGGTTGAGCGCGAGCGGGAAGGCGACGACGGCGGCGACCATCAGCAGCAGCGCCACGATGCCGCCGACGGTGAAGGCCAGCGACACCATGTTGAGCTTGATGAAGCTGCGCTTCTCGCGCTCCTCATAGGCCACATTGAGGGCATCGAAGATGGCCTTGACCCCCGCATTGGCGCTCCAGATCGCAAGCAGAAGGCCGAGCAGGAAGGTGGCCCCGAGCGTCGTATTGCCATGCGACACCACGCGCGCGACCTGGTCCTCGACGATCTGGAAGGATCCCTCCGGCAGCATGGTCGCGAGCGTCTGCAGATTGGCGGTGATGGTCGAGGGATTGGCGAACAGTCCGTAGGACGAGACCAGCGCGGTCACGGCTGGGAAGATTGCGAGCAGTCCGAAGAACACCACGCCGCCGGCGGTCGCCAGCAGCCGGTCATCGTCGATGCGCTGATAGGTGCGCCAGAAAATATCCTTCCAGCCCGCCCAGGGAATCGCGAACGGGCTCTTCGAGTGGCGGCCGTGGCCCGGCTGCATGGCTGCGCCCGCCGGGTGGGTTTCCGGTGAGTTCGCCTCGTTGTTGCGATGGTCCGGCGGAGGTCCCGGCCGGATCAGGCCGGAGTCCTGGAAGTAGCGCTCCGCCGTGAGCACGAAGACGGCGGTGGCCGCCACCAGCAGCCAGCTGTCGATGGGCTCGGAGCGCCGCACCAGCATGTCACGTCTCCAGCCTCTGCCCGTGGCGTCGCCGGCGCGCCGCCGTGACGCCCAGCAGCCCGATTGCTGCGAGCATCAGGCCAAGCTGCACGGGCCGGTTGGTGCGAACCGGCCAGCCCCTCTTGCCATCGCCGCGTTCGCCCGGCGCGAGCGGCGCCAAGGGAATCGTCGTCGCCACCTCCTTCACGGCCTGCTTGACCGTTCCGCGCGGGATCCGGGGCGTTGCGACCGCCACGCGCAGACGGCTCGCGAGCGGCACGATCGGCTTGGGCTTGCGCCTCATCTGCACCATCGCCACCCCGGCACAGACAGCAGCCAGGATCAGCAGCACTGCGCCGACCGCGCCAAAGCCCCAGAACTGCCCGTAGGTGATCGCGATCCAGCGGTACAGGGCGATCAGCCCGACGAAGAGTGCTGCGACAACGAACAGGCCTGCGACCGCGAACAGCCCGCCGGCCACCGCGTAAGATGTCACCTTGCCGGTGGCTTGGCTGGTCTGGTCACGCAGATAGGATTGAGCAGCGCGTTTGACGTGATTGAGCTTGAGCGCCATGCCGGCGCGCAGCAATTCGCCCGATGGCGCGAGCATGCGGACATCCTCCGAGAGCGAGATATTCGTCGGGGGATGAACGTGGCGGAATTTGACTTGTTCCGTCGAACCGGGGCCGCCCGGACGGATCAGCCGAGATCGGCGGCCGCGATCCAGAACACCTCGCCCTCGGAGTCTTCCGTGTCGAGCCAGAGCAGCGGCAGTTCCGGAAACGCCTCGTCGACCAGTTCGCGGCCGCGGCCGATCTCGCAAATCAGTCCGCCGCCAGGCGTCAGGTGATCGGGCGCATCGCGCAGGATCTTCCGCACCACGTCGAGACCGTCGGCCCCGCCGTCGAAGGCGAGTTTTGGCTCGGCCCGGCACTCCGGCGGCAGCGCGGCCATGCCTTCGGCGTCGACGTAAGGCGGGTTGGTGATGATGAGGTCGTACCTGCTGTCGCCGAGCGGGGCGAACAGGTCGCCGCGATGCAGCGTGATCCGCTCCTCGAGCCCGTATTCCGCGACATTGCGCGCGGCGACCTCGATCGCGCCCTTGGAAACGTCGACGGCATCGACCACAGCGTTCGGGAAATGATGCGCGGCGAGGATCGCGAGACATCCCGATCCCGTGCAGAGATCGAGCACGCGCTCGACGGCGGTGGGGTCGTCGATCAGCGAGCCGGGTCCGCTCTCGTCGCCGAAATGCGAATCCAGGAGCTCGCCGATGAAGGAGCGCGGAACGATGACGCGCTCGTCGACATAGAAGGGCAGGCCGCGCATGTAGATCTTGTTGACGAGATAGGCGGCCGGTTTGCGCGTGGTGACGCGCGTATGGATCAACTCGAGCAGGGCCTTCCCTTCTGCGGCGGTGACGCGGGCGTGGGCAAAGCCCTCGAACTGATCGGGATTGAGATGCAGCGCCTCAGAGACAAGGAAGGCGGCCTCCGCGACTGGATCAGTCGTGCCATGGGCGAAGGCGAGCTTCGCCTCGACAAAGCGGCTCACCGCATAGCGGACGAAGTCGAGCAGCGTGAGAAGCTCGCCGGGCCCCACTTTCGCAAGCTTCGGCGCGGCGCGGCCGCGCGCGGGCTTTTTCGCAACTCTTGCCATCAGGATTTGGTCCAGCGTGCGGCGGCCTCGTCGTCCCGGGCGTGGGCCTCGACCCAGCCGGTGCCGGTGGCGCTCTCTTCCTTCTTCCAGAACGGGGCGCTGGTCTTGAGGTAGTCCATCAGGAACTCGGCCGCCTGGAATGCGGCCTGGCGATGCTGCGAGGCGGTGAGCACCAGCACGATGTTCTGGCCGGGCATGAAGCGCCCGACGCGGTGGATCACCGTGACGCCATTGAGCGGCCAGCGCGAAATGGCCTCGTCGGCATGGCGCCTGATCTCTTCCTCGGCCATGCCGGGATAATGCTCGAGCGTGAGCGCTGCGATCTTGGCGCTGTCGTCGTCGGCGCGGCAGATGCCGGAGAAGCTCACGACCGCGCCGATGTCGGTGCGGCTCCTGGTCAGGACCGCGATCTCGCGCGCGATGTCGAAATCGTCTTCCTGGATACGGATGGTGACGGGGCAGCTCATGAGCCTAGCCGCCAGTCATCGGCGGGAAGAACGCGATCTCGCGTGCGCCCGCGATGGCGGTGTCCTGTTTGACGTGGGCATGGTCGATCGCAGTGCGGATCACCTTCGGCTTCTCGAACGCATGTGCATAAGCCTCGCTCCGGCCGGACAGCCAGGCGATCAGCTCCTCCACGGTGCGCACGGTCGCCGGCGGCTCGATGGTCTCCTCGGCCTTGCCGACGCGCTCGCGCACCCAGGCAAAATACTTCACCTTCATCCTTCATCCTCCTTGATGAGGTGATGGATGCCGGCGCGGAAATAGTCGTAGCCGGTGTAGATGGTCAGGATCGCCGAGGCCCACAGCAGCGCCAGCCCGATCATCGAGACGACGGGCACCACCTCGTCGCCGGCAGGTCCGGCGAGCAGGAAGCCGATCGCGACGAGCTGGACCGTGGTCTTCCACTTCGCAAGCTTGGTCACGGGAACGCTGACGCGGAGCGCGGCGAGATATTCGCGCAGGCCCGAGACCAGGATCTCGCGGCACAGGATCACGATGGCGGCCCACAGCGACCAGCCGTGGATGATGCCGTCGGCGGCCAGCATCAACAGGCAGGACGCGACCAGCAGCTTGTCGGCGATCGGGTCGAGCATCCGGCCGAAGGCCGATTGCTGATTCCAGATCCGCGCGTAATAGCCGTCGAGGTAGTCGGTGACCGCAGCCGCAATGAAGATGGCGACCGCGACCCAGCGCAGCCACAGCGGCTGATCCAGGATCGACTGCGCATAGATGCACCCGACCACGACCGGGATCGCCGCGATCCGGCCATAGGTCAGGATGTTCGGGAGGGACATCGCGCGGCTGGTTGTCCCTCGTGTCGTGGCGATGTTCATCCGTCCTACCAATACCGCTCAAGGCTGAAGGTCAACCGTCCCGCTCACAAATGGGATGCGGGATGCGACGCCCTTATGACCTATGACCGCGGTCCCCCTTTAGTTCACCCCGGCTGGGGATGGAAATACTCGAAAATCCTCCGGGCGCTTTCGGCGCTCACCCCCGGAACCTTGCCCAGATCGGCGATCGAGGCCCGTTCGATCTCCTTCAGGGTTCCGAAATGGTGCAGCAAGGCACGTTTGCGTGACGGGCCGATACCCGGAATCTCCTGCAGGCCGGCCTCGCGGATGTCCTTCTTGCGCAACTTGCGGTGCGAACCGATGACGAAGCGATGGGCCTCGTCGCGCAGGCGCTGGATGAAATAGAGCACGGGATCGCGCGGCTCCAGCTTGATCGCATCGCGATCCGGCATGAACAGGGTCTCGCGCCCGGCGTCCCGGTCCGGCCCCTTGGCGACCGACATCAGCGACACCTGGGTCAGGCCGAGATTGGCAAAGATCTCGCGCACCGCGTTGAGCTGGCCGCGGCCGCCGTCGATGATCACGAGGTCGGGCCATTGCGGGAAGTCATCGTCCCTGGCCTTGGTCGCGCCCTCTTCGGGCGGGTTGATCAGGCGCTTGAAGCGGCGCTCCAGCACCTCGCGCATCATGGCGAAGTCGTCGCCCGGCGTGATCCCTTCCGACTTGATGTTGAACTTGCGGTACTGGTTCTTCACGAAGCCGTCGGGGCCGGCGACGATCATGGCGCCGACCGCATTGGTGCCCTGGATGTGGCTGTTGTCGTAGACCTCGATGCGCTTGGGCGCATGCGGCAGGCTCAGCGTCGCAGCCATGGCATCGAGCAGGCGGCTCTGGGTCGCGGTGTCCGCGAGCTTGCGGCCGAGGGCCTCGCGCGCATTGGTCAGCGCGTGGGCGACGAGCTCCTTCTTCTCGCCGCGCTTGGGCGCGGTGACCTCGACCTTGTGGCCGGCCTTGATTGACAGCGCGTTGGCAAGCAGCTCGCTCTCCTCGATCTCGTGCGAGAGCAGGATGACCTTCGGCGGCGGCTTGTCGTCATAGAACTGGGCGAGGAAGGACCCCAGCACTTCCTCCGGCGTAAAGGTCTTCTCCGCGCGCGGGAAATAGGCGCGGTTGCCCCAGTTCTGGCCGGTGCGGAAGAAGAACACTTCGACGCAGGAGAAACCGCCCTCCTGGTGGATGGCGAACACGTCGGCTTCCTCCACCGTGCGCGGATTGATGCCCTGCTGCGACTGGATCGCCGACAGCGCGGCGAGACGGTCGCGGTAGAGCGCGGCGCGCTCGAACTCGAGCTCGCTCGAGGCCTTCTCCATCTCGCCGGCGAGCTCCTGCTTCACCGCATGGCTCTTGCCGGTGAGGAAGTCGCTCGCCTCGCGCACCAGGGTCGTATAGCCGCCGAAGTCGATCTCGCGGGTGCAGGGACCGGCGCAGCGGCGGATCTGGTAGAGCAGGCAGGGCCGGGTGCGGCTCTCGAAGAAGGAATCGGTGCAGGAGCGGATTAGGAACGCGCGCTGCAGCGCCGTGATGGTGCGGTTGACCGCGCCGGCGGAGGCGAACGGGCCGAAATAGCGTCCGGGCCGCGTCTGCGCGCCGCGATGCTTCAGGATCTGCGGCGCCCAATGGTCGCCGGTGATCAGGATATAGGGAAACGACTTGTCGTCGCGCAGCTGCACGTTGAAGCGCGGCCTGAGCTGCTTGATCAGGTTCGCTTCCAGCAGCAGCGCCTCGGTCTCGGTGTTGGTCGAGACGATCTCCACCGTCACGGTGGCTGCGATCATGCGCAGGATGCGCGCCGGCTGCGGCGCACTCTGGCGCGCGTAGTTGGAGAGGCGCTTTTTGACGTTCTTGGCCTTGCCGACATAGAGCACGTCGGCATTGGCATTGAGCATGCGGTAGACGCCGGGCGAGGTCGGGGCCAGCCGGACCGCGCGCTCGATCGCCTCGTGGCCGGTCGCCAGCGGCTCTTCGCCGACCGCGCCGCTCTCTTCGAGGATATCAGGCAGCAGCGCATCGTCCTCGTCGTCGCCGCCTGTGGTGGCGGGATCGACGTCCGGGGCCGCCAGCCCCCCGGGCGGCGCGTCGTTTGCAGCGGCTTGCCGCGATTTGCGCGCGCGATCGTCCGGATTGTCGGTGGAATCGTGAACCATGGGACGAATTTAGGCGCTGGGGGTGCCGATTTGAAGTTCCGGCCGTGCCGCACGCACAGGATGGCGGTGCAGTTCCCGGTAACGCTTGCTTAATCCTGTTAAGCGGGCGGTAACGGGTCTTAACAGCCCTTTAACTTAAAACTCTCGATAAATCCTACGCGAAAGGGTCTTGGTTCCGTAACCATGCGGTTTTGCCTCGCGCGCGGCGGCGCCAGGCATCGCACCGGTTGCGGCAGTTGCGTTGGAGTTAAGTGATGAAGAGGCTCGTTGTGGGCGCAGCCGCGTTGGTTGCGGCCGGCTGGACAGCTTCGGCAGGGGCCGCCGACATGAATTATGGAGGGCGTGCGCCCTATACCGTCAATCAGCCGCTCAACGCGTATAGCTGGGCCGGTCCGTATCTCGGCGGCAATATCGGCTACGAATGGGGCTCGGTCGACAACAACCCCTCGAAGCCGTCCGGCTTCGTCGGCGGCGTCCAGGCCGGCTACAATTTCCAGAACGGCCCGTGGGTGTTCGGCGTCGAGGGCGACATCCAGGCCGCGGGCGCCGACGATACCTTCGCGCCGTGGAAGTTCTCCAATCCGTGGTTCGGCACGCTGCGCGGCCGCGCCGGCTATGCCTTCAGCAACGTGCTGTTCTACGGCACCGCCGGCCTCGCCTTCGGCGAGCTGCGCGCGCAGACCTTCGGCTGGACCGAGTCGCACACCACCGCCGGCTGGACCATCGGTGCCGGTGCGGAAGTGGGCCTCGCGCCGAACTGGAGTGCCAAGCTCGAATATCTCTACATCGACCTGTCGACGAGCCAGTTCGCAATTACCGGCGTGTCAAACGGCTACAGCGCCAGCGTTGTGCGCGCAGGCGTGAACTATCACTTCTGATAGCTGAAGAAGAAAATACCGGACCACAGCCTCCCGGCCGCTCGCGGCCGGGATTTTTTTCAGGGCACGCTAGGAAAGGATGACCAGGTTGACCGCCTTCGGTCCCTTCCCCTTCTTGTCCGGCTCGACTTCGAAAGTAATACGCTGTCCTTCGGCAAGGTCCTTCAGTCCCGCCCGCTCCACCGCGGTGATGTGAACGAAGACATCGCGACCGCCGTCATCAGGCTTGATGAAGCCGTAGCCGCGCTCGCCGTTGAAGAACTTAACCGTTCCCGTCATGGCCATCGGGAAACTCCCCCTCATTGCTCCTCCGTCGCGACGCAGACACACGACACGACATGACCGGACCTTACGGAGCCCGGGAGCTGGCCATCCTTGATCGGGCCTCATCGGCCCGGTCGGATCTTTCTTCGGCCTTCACTCCGCCGCAACCATTCGCGGAAGCGGAACGTAAAGCCAGTCACGGAAACAGCATAATACGGTTCTTTGCGAATTGACTACCGCTACTGCATATTTTTCCCAAGAATGCCGGAGTGTTACGGCTTCGGTATCTCTAATCGGAATCTGGCAGCGCCGCCCTGGCCGAGCGGCATTTCCAGCTCGGGCAGGATCGTCTTGAGCTCGCCGTGCAGCGTGTAGGGCGGATTGACGATCAAGAGCCCGGTGGAGGTGAGAGCCCCGCCATCGAGTTGCGGTGCGGCGCTGAATTCGAGACGCAGGCATTTGCCCGGTGGTTTTGCTGCGGCTGCGAGCCGCGCCACGAGCTGTGCCAGCGTGTCTGTGGCGCGGCGGTTCTTGGCGGGATACCAGATTACATAGATACCGGTCGGCCATTTCGCGAAGGCTGCCGAGAAGGCTTCGCCCAGCCGCTCAAACTCGTCCTTTGCCTCGAACGGCGGATCGATCAGCACGAGACCACGGCGCTCTTTCGGCGGCACGAAGGCCGGCAGCGCGACCCAGCCGTCGAGATCGACCACGCGAGCCTGCTCGTCGCGGCGCAACACGTCGATCAGCGCCTTGCGCGCCTTCGGCTCGAGCTCGCAGGCGACGAGGCGGTCCTGCGGCCGCAGCAGGCCGCGCGCGATCAGCGGCGAGCCAGGATAGGCCTTGAGCTCGCCCTTCGGATTGAAGGCGCGGACGATGTCGAGATAGGGCTTGGTCAGTGCTATGGTCTCGTTCGACAGGCGCGCCTGCATCAGCCGCGCGATGCCGGTCAGCCACTCGCCGCCGCGGCGCGCCTCGTCGCTTTCGAGATCGTAGAGGCCGGCCCCGGCATGGGTGTCGATGACGCGGAACGCCCCCGGCTTGTCCTGTAGATAGGTGATGATGCGCGCCAGCACGATGTGCTTGATGACATCGGCGAAGTTGCCGGCATGGAAGGCGTGGCGGTAGTTCATGAGAAGAGCACTACGCCACGTGATGGCTTGAAGCAAAGAGGCGCAATCACATGTCCCGGACGCGGTGCGGCGTGTAACGCTGCGCCGCTGAGCCGGGACCCAGCTTCTTCTTGCGTGATGGGCCCCGGATCAGCAGTGCACTACGCCGCGTTTCGCGGCGCATTGCACTGCATCCGGGGTACTAGAGCGTGGCTATCCACCCCTGATCGGGGGCATCGTCACCTGATCGCGGCGGCAGGCGCGGCGGTCAATCTCCTCGCAGGCGCGGAATTGCAGGTCCTTGCTGAGGCAGATGCGGACCTCGGACAATCGCGTCCGGTTGCAGGTGACCGAGACGGCGGCGCTGCTGAGACCCGGATTGGCCTTGATGAAGGCCTCCTCGACGTCACCGGGCGCCACGGTCTTGGCCTGCGACAGATCGAGATACTCGGCCGGGATCTTGATCGCGGCGCGCGCTTTGCGGATCGTCTCGAAATAGCTGCGGTCGGCCAGACCCGAGCAGGTACCGTGCTTGTCCCATTCGTTGAAGATCAGGCCCGGCGCCGGCATCAGATCGAGCATCGAGGAGACGATGCTGCGGTTCAGCCGCGGCGCCGGCCGCTGGCAATATTCCGGAAAACCGTTCTCGTATTGCGGCCACAGCCCATGCACCACGAAGGCGTACGGGCGGCCGCTGCACTGTATCTGGGAGCGGCCGCCGCGCTCGGCCGCTTCCTCGCAGAACGAGGGCGACCATGACAGCGACAGCACGTAGAAATCGAATTCGCCCGGCGTGTTCTGCCGCTTGTCCTGCGCCTTCGCGCCGCCGGCGAGCGATGCCAGCCCGGCGGCGAGGGTGAGTGAGATCACAAGGCGGGAGAACGAACGCAATCTGGAATGAAACATGGCGACGCCCCTCAACTAGACTGTGCAAGCGAGCCTAGCAGGCGATGAGAACATTTCAAGAACAAATTTCGAGCGCCGGTCGTTCGGCCGCTTGATCGGGCCGAATCAGGGCGTTCGAATTACTGCCTCGCGGCGCGGCAGGCCGGGTTGTAGGCCCAGTTGCGATCGAGCCCGACCACGCACCATTCGACGCCATTGCCGTAGCCGGCAAAGCCGCCGTCCTCGATGATCGAGAAATGCACTTTGCGCACCTTGCCGTCAGTGAGCATGGCGTCGCCGGTGCAATAGCGGCGCGGGATGTTGTCGGACTGCCAGGGCCGGAACGCGACCTCGCGAACCGCCGAGAAGCCCGTGATCTTCAACGAGGAATTCCAGAACGAGCTTTCCTTCTCCCAGAACTGGGTGGCGATCGTCGGCAGCGCCTTGTCGCAATCGGTGACGGCGCCGTCATAGCGCGGCCCGCTCAGCCAGAAGTTCAGCTCCAGCGGATTGGCGGCCCGGGCCTCGCCGAGCGACAGCGCCCCGAACATGAGGCCGAACACGGCGGCGAAGCGGAGCGATTTCAGGGAGGGGGCGCGCATGGGCAATCCGGACAGCTGGGTCTTGCGAAGCTCGGACGGTGCCGCGAAGGCCGGAAGAGGTCAAGTGCAGCGCGGCAACACTTCGCCAGGAGTTGACCGGAACGTCGCGGCCGGCAGGCCTCGGTTCTTTTCACTTCCGTTCCGGCACCGTAAACTGGCCCCAGCCAATTGGAGTGACGGGAATGCGAATCATTGCGGCCGCGGGCCTTCTTGCCCTGGGTATGATGGCGAGCCAGTCGGCGCGCGCCGATATCCTTCCGGTGCCTCCGTTCAAGGGCAACGACACCGGCGGTATCATCGCCTATTCGATGGCGAACCAGGTCGATGCGCGGCAGGTCGCGGTCGATCATTGCGCGCGCTACGGCAAGGTCGTCAAATTCCTGGGCGTGCAGGCCTATGAGGGTGGATACATCTCCTTCTCCTGCCGCTGGGTGCCCTATGGCGCCGCCGACCGGCCGATCCGCACGCTCTACTGAGGCGTCGTCGTAACGTCGCAATCTCTTAGCCGGGAGCTTCCCACATGACGCGCAAACTCGCTTTGCTCGGCTCGGCCCTTTGCGTCGTGTTGTCGGCAGGTGGCGCCTCTGCCGACGACCTGCCGGTGCGCAAGGCCGGCCTCTGGGAAATGAAGCTGGTCACGAGCGGCTCGCCCATGCCCGAGATGACCATGCAGCACTGCACCGACGAGACCGTCGACAAGGAGATGAGCAACAACGTCTCGCCGATGGCCAAGCAGATCTGCGCCAAGCAGGAGATCAAGAAGACCGCGACCGGCTATGTCAGCGATTCCGAGTGCAGCGTCGCCGGCGTCAGCACGACCTCGCATGCCGAGATCACCGGCGACTTCAACTCGGCCTATACGGTGAAGACCTCCTCGCACGCGCAAGGCGGCGTCGCCGGCGCGGCGGGACGCGATACCAAGATGCAGCTCGAAGCGAAGTGGCTCGGGGCCTGCAAGCCGGATCAGAAGCCCGGCGACATCGTGATGCCCGGCGGCTTCAAGATGAATGTGCGCGACATGGACAAGTTGAAGAGCCTGCTGCCGAAGTAGGTGAGATCGTAGCCCGGGAAATCGGTGCGCTCCCTCGCCCCGTTCTTACGGGGAGAGGGTTGGGGTGAGGGGCCTCTCTCCGCGCATGAGATCTTGGTGAGACCTGTACCCCCTCACCCGGATTGCATCTTCGATGCAATCCGACCTCTCCCCGCAAGCGGGGCGAGGTAAGAAGCCTACACCGGTATCCTCACGCTCGCCCTCAATCCCCCCATCGGGCTGTCACCCAGCGTGATGTCGCCGCCATGGGAGCGGGCGATGTCGCGGGCAATCGCAAGGCCAAGGCCCGTGCCGCCTTCGTCCTGGTTGCGGGCGTTGTCCAGCCGCAGGAACGGCTTGAACACCTCTTCGCGCAAATGGGCGGGGATACCGGGCCCGTCGTCGTCGACCGTCACGGTCAAATAACGGTGATCGCGCTGGCCGGTGATGGCGATGCTCTTGCCGTAGCGCGCCGCGTTGGTGACGAGGTTGGCGAGGCAGCGCTTGAACGAGGCTGGTTTCACCGTCACCACGGGCAGGCCGTTGAACGCGACGGTCGCGGTATGGCCGTGGCGCTCGGCGTCGCTGCGCAGCTCCTCGAGCGCCTGCGCCATGTCGGTCGGCTGCGACTGCTCGCCGGAATCGCCGCGGGCGAACGCGAGGTAATCCTCCAGCATCATCGACATCTCGTCGACGTCCTTGCGCATGCCTTCGAGCTCCGGGCTGTCGCCGATCAGCGCCAGCTCGAGCTTGAAGCGGGTCAGGATGGTGCGCAGATCGTGGCTGACGCCGGCGAGCATCGCGGTGCGCTGCTCCATCGTGCGCTCGATGCGCGACTTCATTTCCAGGAAGGCGACCGCCGCACGCCGCACCTCGCGCGCGCCGCGCGGGCGGAAGTTCGGCGCCTCGCGGCCCTTGCCGAAACTCTCGGCGGCATCGGCAAGCCGCAGGATCGGCTTGATCTGGTTGCGCAGGAACAGCACCGCGACGATCAAGAGGATCGAGGACGTGCCGACCATCCAGAACAGGAAGATCTCCGAGTTCGAGGCATAGGCGGCGCTGCGCTGCGCGAACACGCGCATCACGGCATCGTCGAGCTGGATGCGGATCTCGACGAGGTTGGAGCGGCCGACCGTGTCGATCCAGAACGAGCGGCCGATCTGGCGGCCGAGCTGTACCGACAGTGTCTGGTCGAGCAGCGAGAAGAACGGCTTCGGTCCCGGCGGCGGCATGTCGCCGGCGGGCAGGAAGTCGACGACGAGGCCGAGGCGCTGCTGCGCGATGCGGCGGATCTGGTCGCGATCCCGGTCCTGCGGATAGCCCTTGTAGACGTCGATGAGCGCGGCGATGTCCTGCACCACCGCGGCCGACAGGCGGCGCGTCACCGTATTCCAGTGCCGCTCCATGAAGACGAAGGCGACGACCGATTGCAGGATCACCATCGGGACGATCATGATGAGGAGCGCGCGGGCATAGAGGCCGGTCGGCATCCAGCCCTTGAACGCATTGCCCATCCAGCCATTGACGGCCGAAACGCGGCCGGCGGCGCTTTTCAGAAGCGTCAGGCCGGTATCGATCGTGCTCATCGGTCGCGCTTCACTGATTTATGGCGAGGCCACCAGGCGGTAGCCGATGCCACGCACCGCCTGCAGGAACAGCGGATTGGCAGGATCGGTCTCGATCTTGCGCCGGAGGCGGTTGATCTGCACGTCCACGGCGCGCTCGTTGACGCTGCCATTGCCGGTCAGCGCGCTGCGCGGCACGGTCTCGCCCGGCGTCTCCGAGAGAATGCGCAGCATCTCGCGCTCGCGGTCGGTGAGGTGGATGACCTCCTCGCCCTGGCGCAATTCGCCGCGCTCGAGATGGTAGACGTATGGGCCGAACGCGATCTTCTCGACGGTCGTGGTCTGCGGCGGCGGCGCGGCGCGCTTGAGGATGTTGTTGATGCGCAGCGCAAGCTCACGCGGCTCGAACGGTTTGGCGACGTAGTCGTCGGCGCCGATTTGCAGGCCTTCGATACGGGCTTCGGCCTCGTGGCGCGCTGTCAGCATCACGATCGGCACCGAGGAGGAGGTCCGGATGAAGCGGGCGAGGTCGAAGCCGGTTTCGCCGGGCATCATGACGTCGAGGATCAAGAGGTCGAAATGCAGGCCCAGCAGTTTCGAGCGCGCATCGCCCGCGCTCGCCGCGGTGGTGACGCGATAGCCTTCGCTGGCGAGAAAGCGCGAGAGCAGGTCGCGGATGCGGCGGTCGTCGTCGACCAGCAGCAGATGCGGGGCATCGTCGGCGGGTTCGACCGGCGGGCGGGCGAGCGTGGCTGCGAGCGGCACGGTCACTCCTTCGATTCTTGATTGACGGAGGCGAAGATCGTCTCGAGCACCTTGTCCGGATCGTCGCGATCGATCATCGCGCGCAGGAAGCGCTTGACCGTCTCGGCGTCCTGCGGACCCATCTCGGCGAGCGCCTTGGTGATCCGTGTGGTCTGCAGCCCGGCGAGCTTCTGCACCAGCGCCTCGCCCTTCGGCGTCGCGTAGAGCAGGCGCTGGCGGCGGTCATTGTCGCCGGTCTTCTGCACGATATAGCCCTCGTCCAGGAGCTGCTTGAGCACCCGGCCGAGCGACTGTTTTGTGATGCGCAGGACGTCGAGCAGGTCGGCGACCTTCAGCCCGGGATAGCGGTAGACGAAGTGCATCACGCGGTGATGGGCCCGGCCGAAGCCGAACGCCTCCAGCTCCTGGTCGGGATCGCCGACGAAATCGCGATAGGCGAAGAACAGCAGCTCGATGATATCCCAGCGCAAATTGCCTCCATCGCCTGCGGCCGGCCGGAGCGCGGCAGTGTCTTGAGAGGGAGTTGCGAAATTTATGTCAGGCATATTGACGTATCTTGGGTTCAATGTTACAAAACGATCGCCCCGCACGAAATTTTAGATCGTTCCGCGTCGGGTGGCATCGTAGCAGGGCGGCCAGAGAGAGCCGGACAGGCGGCGACGGCCGAAGCAGATCTACCGTGCGATTGTCGAGCGGCATTTCGGCAAAACATACTGGACTTCCGCCTTCCGCAAAAGCATGTCCTCGGCGACATGCTGGCCACGGAAACCGGCCGTAACATGGCTGGCGGTGGTCCGGCCAGAAACCCAACCAAGCCAGCCGGCCCCGAAACGGGCAGGCGGGCGCGAGAAACAGCGCCGCCACCGGCAGCGGGAGGCAAGGACATGAGCATGAAATTCGACATCCAGCCCGCATCCGATCCGACTCCTGAGAAGGACCGTGTCGCCAAGCTGGTGGACCCCGGCTTCGGACGGGTCTTCACCGATCACATGGCGGTCGTCCGCTACAACCAGGCCAAGGGCGGCTGGTACGAGGCCCGCGTCGAGGCGCGCGCCAACTTCCAGCTCGATCCGGCCGGTGCCGTCCTGCACTACGCGCAGGAGATTTTTGAAGGCCTCAAGGCCTACAAGCGCGACGATGGCGGCGTGAACCTGTTCCGGCCCGACGCCAATGCGCGGCGCTTCAGGGACTCCGCCGACCGCATGGCCATGGCGCAGCTCCCCGAAGACGTCTTCATCGAGGCGGTCGAGCAGGTCGTGCGCATCGACCGCGTCTGGATGCCGGGCGGCGAGGGCAGCCTCTATTTGCGCCCCTTCATGATTGCGAGCGAGACCTTCCTCGGCGTCAAGCCGTCGTCCGAATACATCTTTGCGGTGATCGCTTCGCCTGTTGGCTCATACTTCAAGGGCGGGCCTGCGCCGGTGTCGATCTGGGTCTCCGAGAACTACACGCGCGCCGCGATCGGCGGCACCGGCGCGGTCAAATGCGGCGGCAATTATGCCGCGAGCCTGCGCGCCCAGGCCGAGGCGATCCAGCACGGCTGCGATCAGGTCGTCTTCCTCGACGCGGTCGAGCGTCGCTATATCGAGGAACTCGGCGGCATGAACGTGTTCTTCGTGTTCGACGACGGCTCGCTCTCGACGCCGCCGCTCGGCACGATTTTGCCGGGCATCACCCGCGACTCCATCATCGCGCTCGCCCGGGACGCGGGTAAGACGGTGCGCGAAGAACCCTATTCGCTCGATCAGTGGCGCAAGGATGCGGCCTCAGGCAGGCTGAAGGAAGCGTTCGCTTGCGGCACCGCCGCCGTGATCTCGCCGATCGGCAAGGTGCGTTCGGTGAGCGGCGATTTCGAAATCTCGGGCGGCGCCGCCGGCCCCGTTGCCATGGGCCTGCGCAAGCAGCTCGTCGACATCCAGTACGGCCGCACCAACGATCCGCACAACTGGATCCGCAAGGTGTTTTGAGCAACGGCGAGAAGTTTCCCCTCTCTCACAAGGAGAGGGGAAGCGCGCAATGTTTGTGGCTTATTGCGCTATGAACGTGCTGCTGCCGACATGCGACAAAGCCAGGACACAACAAGCATCCTGGACATCGCGAACATGACAACAAAACTCTCCCAGCCCATGAAATGGGTGGTTCTCGCCGCCATCACCGGCGTCTCCGTTTTCGGCATCCTGACCATCGGCCCCTCGCACGAGGTCGTCGCGCAAGACCGCTCGCCGATCGTCGACGTGCGCACCTCCGACCCCGAGATGAACGCCGCGATCGCCCGTGCCCGCGGCACGCTCCCCACCTTCTGGGCCTCCTATGACGCGCCAAAATCGTCGGAGACCGGGCACGCCCTGAAGGTGCGCTTCTCGACCCGCAAGGGCGGCGAGCATATCTGGATCGGCGAGGTGAAGAAGCAGCCCGACGGCACCTATTCCGGTCTGTTCGCCAACGAGCCGCGCGATCTGCCCGGCAAACGGGCAGGCGACCAGGTGAAGTTCACGGAAGCCGACATCTCGGACTGGATGTTCATGCGCAACGGCAAGATCGTCGGCGGCGAGACCATCAAGCCGACGCTGAAGTCGCTGCCGAAGGCGGATGCGGATGCACTGAGGGCCCGGATGGAGCAGCCGTAGAGGAGGGGTTGTCATTCCGGGATGGTCCGCAGGACCAGACCTCAGGTGCGCAATTGCGCACCGGGGAATCTCGAGATTCCGGGTTCGATGCTGCGCATCGCCCCGGAATGACGGCAAGCTTGGGGCTTCCGCGATGCTACCCCGGTTGCCGCCCCGCGCGTCGGCTGGTAAACGCCGCGCATGGCCGAGAAACCCAAAAAACCCCAGAAACTGAAGGCGCGCCTGCCGCGCGGGCTCGAGGATCGCGATCCCTCAGCGATCCGGGCGACGCGCGAGATGGTCGAGAAGATCCGCGCCGTCTACGAGCTCTACGGTTTCGAGCCGGTGGAAACGCCGGCGATGGAATATACCGATGCGCTCGGCAAGTTCCTGCCTGACCAGGACCGCCCGAACGAGGGCGTGTTCTCGTTCCAGGACGACGACGAGCAGTGGATCAGCCTGCGCTACGATCTGACGGCGCCGCTCGCCCGCTACGTCGGCGAGCGCTACGGCACCGACGGTCTGGTCCTGCCCTATCGCAGCTATCGCGTCGGCTATGTCTTCCGCAACGAGAAGCCCGGCCCCGGCCGCTTCCGCCAGTTCATGCAGTTCGATGCCGATACGGTCGGCTCGGCGACGCCGGCGGCGGACGCCGAGATCTGCATGATGGCCGCGGACACGATGGAGGCGCTGGGCATCGCGCGCGGCTCCTATGTCGTGAAGGTGAACAACCGAAAAGTGCTCGATGGCGTTTTGGAAGCCATCGGGCTCGCCGGTGACGAGAACGCCGCGCGCAGGCTGACCGTGCTGCGCGCCATCGACAAGCTCGACAAGTTCTCCGCCGACGAGGTGCGCAAATTGCTCGGTCCCGGACGGTGGGATGGCGGCGAGGAAGGCAAGGGCGACTTCACCAAGGGCGCCAATTTGAGTGAAGCTGAAGCTGACGTCGTTCTCGCCATCACCAAGCCGCGCGACGATTGGAAAGAGGCGATTAGCGCGGCAGAATCCTACCTCGCCAAGAGCGAAGTCGGTCAGGCCGGCGTGAGTGAGCTGGAAGAGATCGCCAGGCTGGTTACGGCGTCGGGCTACGGTGCGGATCGCATCAAGATCGATCCGTCCGTCGTGCGCGGCCTCGAATATTACACCGGCCCCGTCTATGAGGTCGAACTCTTGCTCGAGACCAAGGACGAGAAGGGCCGTCCGGTGCGCTTCGGCTCGGTCGGCGGCGGCGGCCGCTATGACGGCCTCGTCTCGCGCTTCCGCGGCGAGCCGGTGCCGGCGACCGGCTTCTCGATCGGCGTCTCGCGGCTGCAGGCGGCGCTGACACTGCTCGGCAAGCTCGACACGCGGCCCGAATTCGGCCCCGTCGTCGTCACCGTGTTCGACCGCGACCGCGTCGCCGACTACCAGAAGATGGTGGCGTCCTTGCGAGGTGCCGGCATCCGTGCCGAGCTCTATCTCGGCAATCCCAAGAACATGGGCAACCAGCTCAAATATGCCGACCGCCGCAACTCACCTTGCGTCATCATCCAGGGCTCGGATGAGAAGGCGCGTGGCGAGGTGCAGATCAAGGATCTGGTCGAGGGCGCGAAGGCTGCCGCCGCGATCGCCTCCAACCAGGAATGGCGCGAGACTCGGCCGGCGCAGTTCTCGTGCAGCGAAGCCGATCTCGTCGCCAAGGTGCGCGAGGTGCTGGCGCGCCATGACGTGAGCTGGGGCTAGCCATTCGCAAGCAGCCTCATGCACGGGCTTGTCCCGGGCAGCCGCGTCCTGTTTGATGCGCACGTCATGATCGGGGTGTGCCCGGTCATCGCGAAAGCAGCAGGGAGACAACGATGCCTGAGATCACCATCAGCATGGCCGAAGGCCGCACCGACGAGCAGAAGGCCGGCATGATGCGCGACATCACCCAGGCGCTGGTGAAGAATCTCGGCGTCGACGCCGATGCCGTCGTCATCCAGATCAACGAAGCCCCGCTCCGCCACAAGATGAAGGGCGGCAAGACGTTCGTGGAGCGCGCCGCGGCGGCGAAGAAGTGACGCATTAGCGTCATTCCGGGGCAGCCCGTCAGGGCTGAACCCGGAATCTCGAGCCGTAACTTCTGGATTCCGGGTTCGCGCTTTGCGCGCCCCGGAATGACGAGCAAGCACCATGGACGCACGCGACTTCATCAAGGTCGGCATGAGCGCCGAGCGCACGCTGGTGGTGCCAGCGGAGCGCACGGTCGGTCATTTCGTGCCCGGCATGCCGTTTGTCTACGCGACGCCGATGATGATCCTGGAGATGGAGATGACGTCGGGCGATGCGATCCGCGCCGCGCTCCAGCCGGGCTGGGTCACCGTCGGCACCGAGGTTGATATCCGTCATCTTGCAGCGGCGCTCGTCGGCGCGACAGTGCGGACCACCGCGAAGGTCGTCGCGGTCGAACGCCGCGTCATCCGCTTCGAGGTCGAGGCGTTCGAGGGTACGCGCAGGCTCGGCGAAGGCCGCCACGCACGCGGGCTTGTGAATGTCGAGATGTTCAACAAGCGGCTGGGGGCGTAGCCCGGACGCGGTGCCGTAGGGTGGGTTAGCTCGCGGTCGCGCGAAGCGCGGTCCGCTAGCGTAACCCACCAACTTCGCTCCGCAATCGCTGATGCATGGTGGGTTACGGCTTCGCCTAACCCACCCTACGGCACCTTTCTACTTCGCCAATTCCTTCGAGCGCTTCGTCGCGGCCGCGATCGCGCGGATCATCAAGTCGCGCAGGCCCGGCTCGCCCATCAGCACGCCGAGCGCTGCAGCCGTGGTGCCGCCGGGCGAGGTGACGTTCTGGCGCAGCGTGGCGGAGGGGAGGTCCGACTGGTGCAGCAACTCGCCGGAGCCGGCGACGGTCTCGCGCGCAAGCTTGGTCGCGAGCGCCTCTGGCAATCCCGCTTCGACGCCGGCGCGCGCGAGTTCCTCGGCGAGCAGGAACACATAGGCCGGGCCCGAGCCGGAGACGGCGGTCACCGCGTCCATCAGGCCTTCGTCCTCGACCCATTCGACCGAGCCGGTGGCGCGCAGCAGCGCATCGGCCACCGCGCGCTGCGCGGCGCTGACATTCTTCGCCGCGACAGCGACGGTGATGCCGCGGCCGATCGCGGCCGGCGTGTTCGGCATCGCGCGCACCACGGCGCCGCCGCAGACCTCCTCGAGCAAGGCGATCGTGGTTCCCGCCATGATCGAGACCACCGAGGTCGTGTTCGAGACGAACGGCCTCAGCTTCGCACCGGCCTCGCGGAACATCTGCGGCTTCACCGCGACCACGAGCGTCTCGACCCGACCGGCAGTCGCAACATCGGGATTGAGCGCAACGCCTTTGGCGGCAAGCGCAGTGATCTCGGGCGAGATGTGCGGATCGATCACCGCGACGCGGCGCGGGTCGAGCCCGCCCGCAAGCCATCCGGTCAGCATCGCGCCGCCCATCTTGCCGGCGCCGGCAAGCAGGATGGTGCCGGTGATGTTTTGGAGGGTGCTGTTGTCTGCCATCGCTGTTGCCACAAAATCCGCCGTCGTCCTGGCGAAAGCCAGGACCCATTACCCCGGCTGGTTCTAGTGGATGGCGGGCAGAGCAACAAGCGCCGCGCGATACGGCGAGACCTCGCGGTATGGGTCCTGGATCGGCGCGACGACAGCGCTTCGCGCCGGCGTCGCTGGTCCAGGACGACGATGAGGGGAGAGCTCTGGCTCCCTCACGCCTGATGGAGCGAGGAGAGCTCTACGCCTCTCCCACCGTGTCGAACATCGCCGCGTCCATCGCCTCGGTCGTGGTCTTGCCGGCCCACACCACGAACTGGAACGCCGGGAAGTAGCGCTCGCAGGCGTGGATGGCGCCGGCGAGCATGGCTTCGCATTGCGCGGTCGAGGCGGTGAGGCCGCCCGGCAGCACCAGGGCCTGGCGATGCATAACCATGCCGGTGTTGGTCCACAGATCGAAATGGCCGACCCACAATTGCTCGTTGACCGCGGCGACGAGCCGCTGCACTTCGCTCCGCCGCGCGAGCGGAATCTTCATGTCGAACGCGCAGGCCAGATGCAGCGCCTCGATCTCGCCCATCCAGGTGAAGGAGAGCTGGTAGTCGGTCCATTGTCCCTTGGAGACAATCGTGAGTTCGTCTTCGCCGGAGCGTTCGAACGGCCAGTTGTTGGTGGCAGCGATATCCTCGACCACCGCGAGCGGATGGTTTCGGGAATCGATGTTGCCTTCGAGCAGGGACATGCCGTCTCGACCTCTTGCCTTCTTGTTGTCGTTGATACGCACGCGGTCGGCCCGGCACGCTCCCTCAATGTCGCTCTCGCGATCCCTCGGATCAGCGCGGGCCTGTCGCGGATCAAGTGATGTGATTTGCGGAATCTGCGCAACGGGGTCCCGAGTCCGTCCACAAGCCAGGACTCGTTCGTCCACAGCTGATCTCCGCCACAATTCTTAACGGGAAGAACAAATCGGAATCGGATTCCCCGGAGCGCGCCAATCGTTAATTCCGCCGGGCGAGGGCCGGACCGACATGGCGGCATGGGACCATGCGCATTCCCCATGCGGAACACGCTTGCTGCGGCCGCCGGGCGGCGTCATATTTCCGGTCAGGCCGTTCATTCCGGACGGCCGATGTTCTCAGGGCGGGGTGAAAGTCCCCACCGGCGGTAAGGGTCGAAAGGCCCAAGCCCGCGAGCGCCTTCCTCGAGGCTTTGTCCGAAGGGAAGGGTCAGCAGATTCGGTGCAATTCCGAAGCCGACGGTTAAAGTCCGGATGAAAGAGAACGGTCGGTGGCAGACGCATCGCAAGGATGCGGCTGTTTGTCGTTCCGTGTGCCCTGATTCTGGTCCTTGAACCGAGGAAAGCCATGAATCAGATGTTGCAAGATCCCCAAGCCGAAACTTCCGAAGTCATCCAACCGCCGGTTCCGCAGGACCCGGCACCGGCGCATCCGCGCTTCGCAAAGCCGCAGCGGGTGGCCTTCGTGCAGGCCTGCTGGCACCGCGACGTGGTCGAGGAGGCCCGCATCGCCTTCATGAAGGAGGCCGAGGCGCGTCACCTCACCCATGTCGACGTGTTCGAGGTGCCGGGCTCGTTCGAGATCCCGCTGCACGCACAGGTGCTCGCCAAGACCCGGCGCTACACCGCGATCGTCGCCGCCGGCCTCGTCGTCGACGGCGGCATCTATCGGCACGAGTTCGTCGCCGACACCGTGATCAAGGCGCTGATGGACGTGCAGCTGCGCACCGAGGTGCCGGTGTTCTCCGCGGTGCTGACGCCGCAGCAATTCCACGAGACCGAGGTGCACTACGATTTCTTCCGCCGGCACTTTGCCATCAAGGGCGTCGAGGTCGCGGCCGCCTGTGCCGAGACGCTGCACGGTCTGGAGCGCCTGCGCGGCCAGGTCGCGGCGGGGATTGTGTAACGCCGCGCAACGACGATCACCCCTCATCCGGAGGAGCGCGTCTCGACGGATGAGGGGCTACCCTGCGATCGCTGCCATCTTGCATCATCCCAGCGACACCCCGGCCTTGGCCCGGCTTATTCCAAGAGCCAGGATGCGCTGCAGGAGATCCGGATATTTGAGCCCGGCATGTTGGGCCGCCGTGGCGAACTCCTGGCTCTTGGCGATCTCGGGGTTGGGATTTGCTTCGATGAAATACGGCGTGCCGTCGGCGGCGAGACGAAAATCGATGCGCGCGTAGCCGTCGAGTCCCAGCGCTCGGTAGATGCGTTTCGCAGCGCGCTGGATGCGCATGGTGATTTCGGGCGCGAGGTCCTTCGCCGGCCCGTCGACGATGCCGAGGCGCTCCTGATAGCCGGTGTCGTGCTTGGCTTTCTCCGTGGCGATGTGCCGTGACCTGCGCCCGCCCATGCTGCCGAATTTCAGTTCCCAAACCGGCAGGACGCGTAGCCGGTTGTTGCCGAGCACGCCGACGTAAAGCTCTCGCCCCTCGATGAACTCCTCGGCGATGGCGGCGGATTCGACCCGCTCGTGGATGAAGGCGACGCGCTCTGCCAGTTTCTCGTCCGTGTCGACGATCGATGCCTGCGAGATGCCGAAGGAGCCATCCATGTTCAGGCTCTTGACGATCAGCGGCAGCGCAAGACGCGTCGGGCGTTTTACCTTGCGGCGCATCGGGAAGACGGCGAAGGCCGGCGCGGCGATCCGGCGGTGATGCACCAGCGTCTTGGACAAATCCTTGCCGCGCGCCAGGATGAGTCCGCGCGGATTGCATCCGGTATAAGGGACCTTCATCAGTTCGAGATAGCTGGCGATGTGCTGGTCGTAGGCGACGTTGTTGTGGAATTCCTCCAGCAACGTGAAAACCACGTGCGGCTTGAACTCTTCGATCGCCTCGCGCACCGGCTTGATTTCGTCCTGCGCGCCGAGGGCGCGAACCTCGTGGCCGGCCGCACGCAAGGTGCTGACCACGTCGTATTCCGTTTTCCACGTGTTGATTTCCTGCGGGGTGTATCCGTCGCTTGAATCCGGGGGCATGAAGTCCGGATGCATCAGGACCAGAATGTGGAGGCGTCTCATAACGCGATCCATTTGCGCCGAGACGGGCCAAATAGCGCGTGCATCGTCTTGGCGGTCACGAGGACGGTGAAATCGAGAACGAGCTTCTGTTCGGGGCCGACGGCGCGCAGATCGAGCTCGCGGCAGCGGGAGATCATGTCGTCGAGCACGGCATCGAGCGTGAGCTGGTTCTCGCCCGTCCATCGCGCGACCAGTTGCCTGATCTGGGCGCGGTGCCGCCTGATCAGGGCCGAAGCCGGCTTTGACCGGTGATGCCGTGGATCGGCTGAAAACAGCCGGGAGAGGTCGCGGTCGTAGGTCTTCGGGGGTGTGAAGGCGTAGAACGCCTGCTTCTTCTTGTAGTGGTCTTCGAGCGTCTGGCTGAGCCGACCCAGCGGGTCGACACGCTCTCGCGTCGTGATCGGCGGTCGCTTTCCCGCAATCTCGCTCATCAGTTCGTCGACATATTCGAGCTTCTTCAGCGCCGGCCAGCCGGCATATCGCGTCCGCCAGTTCGAGCGCGGCCGCAGCCAGACCGCAAAGGTTTCGGCGAAATCTTCGTCCGGATGGCTCTGCGCGTACCACAGCCGCAGATGCTGGACGTAACGCCGGCTCGCTGGATTGGGCCGGTAGTAGCGCGGATAGTGTTTCGACGACGGGCCGAACAGCTGCTGCCAGCGCCGCCGGCGCTCCAGCTGGTAGCCGTGCTGCACGGCATGGCCCGCCTCGTGGCGGAGGATGGCCATGCACTCGCGCCAGGTTCCGCCCTCGACGTCGAGCATCATCTTCTTCTCGAGCTTCATCAGGCGGGGATGAGCGAGATAGAACGGAATGGCGATGCCGGGCACACCGCCCGGACTGAACCATTCGCTCGACATCCATGTGTGCGGCCGCAGCCGGATGCCGCGCTCTTCCAGCTCCTCATGGAGCGTGCTGACGCAATCCTCGAGCCAGGTGCCTTCGACCGTAATCCTCAGGCTGGAGAGGCGCTGCTTGAGCAACTGCTCATCCGTCAGCTTTTCCCAGGCAAATTTCCGGCGTGGCATCGGGCATCCTGAGAGCAGAGATGGCTCGGTATCCGGATGATGTCATGGGCGGCCGTTGGCAACAACCCGTGGGGTTTTGCGAGGGGTGCTGTGGGACGTCAGTGCACGAGATTGTAGGGTGGGCAAAGCGTAGCGTGCCCACCGCCCGCGTTCCAAAGAAAAAGGTGGGCGCGGCGCTTTGCGCCTTTGCCCACCCTACGAGACCTTCCGGAACCGGAAAAACTAGTCGAACAGGCTCGACACCGACTCTTCCGCGGCGGTGCGCGCGATCGCATCCGAGATCAGGCTGGCGATCGGCAGCGTGCGGATGTTCGACGCCTTGGTCACCGCTTCCGTCGGCAGGATCGAGTCGGTGATCACCAGTTCCTTCAGCCTGGAGCCGGCGATGCGGGCGGCCGCGCCGCCGGAGAGCACGCCATGGGTGATGTAGGCGTAGACGTCCTTGGCGCCCTTGGCGATCAGCGCGTCGGCCGCGTTCACCAGAGTGCCGCCGGAGTCCACGATGTCGTCGACCAGGATGCAGCTGTAGCCGGAGACGTCGCCGATCACATTCATGACTTCGGATTCACCCGGACGCTCGCGGCGCTTGTCGACGATCGCGAGCGGGGTGTTGATGCGCTTGGCAAGGCCACGGGCGCGGGCCACGCCGCCGACGTCGGGCGATACCACCATCACCTTGCCGAGGTCGAAACGTTCGCGGATGTCGCGCACCATCAGGGGAGCCGCGAACAAATTGTCGGTCGGGATATCGAAGAAGCCCTGGATCTGGCCGGCATGCAGGTCGAGCGTCATGACGCGGTCAACGCCGGCATGGGTGATCAGATTGGCGACGAGCTTGGCCGAGATCGGCGTGCGCGAGCCGGAGCGGCGGTCCTGCCTGGCATAGCCGAAATAGGGGATCACTGCGGTGATGCGGCGCGCCGAGGAGCGGCGCAGCGCATCGGTGATGATCAGCAGCTCCATCAGATTGTCGTTCGCCGGGAACGAGGTCGACTGGATGATGAAGGCATCCGAGCCGCGGATGTTCTCCTGGACCTCGACGAAGATCTCCATGTCCGCGAAGCGCCGGACCACCGCCTTGGTCAGCGGCATGTTGAGGCCCTGCGCGATGGCCTGCGCGAGAGCCGGATTGGAGTTGCCGGCAACAAGCTTGATGGAGCCGTTCTTGGCCGACATGGACGCTTCCTCCCGCGCTTTGCTGGATACGACGTTCAACATCAGAAAATACCCACTGGCAGCACGGTTACGACGGGCGAGGAAATATCAGGCCGGGGGCCGCAATGGCAACCCGGGATGCTACGTTTTCCATTTGAAATCCTGAGTCCGGCCAACGGCTTGGCTGCAAACTGAGCCCGTGGTTTAGCGGGGGTTATCGCTCGGCATAGCCGAGCGCCGAGGCCGGCATGTCAGGCACTGGGCCCTCCTTGATCACGCTCGCCACCGCCGGGCCGCGCAGGCCGGGAGCCGCGCCCGGGGCATCCGGCGTTCCGTTGATCATGTTGGAAAGTCCGCTGAATCCGGCCTGGGCGATCTTGCGCAGCACGAGGTCGTCGGCCGCTTGCCAGGGATCGCGGCCGCCCTTGGCCGCGGTGGGTTCCTCGCCGGAGAGGCGCAGCGCCCGCTGCTGGTTGGCGTCGTAGACGTCCCAGACCCAGGCGATCACGGTCTTGCCGCGCACCACCTGGGCGGAGAGGTAGCTGCGCACGCGGTAGGCGGCCGTCCCCTCGCGGGAGACGACGGACAGGCTGCGCAGCTTGGATTCGCTGTCGAGCACGCCGACCATGCGGTCGAACACCTGCGGCGGCGGCCCGTCGATGGATTCGAACGCCACCGTCGCTCCCGAGCCGGTGCTCGGTGCCATCGCATAGGAATTGGCAGCACTACCGCCGCCACCGGCGCAGCCGCCAAGCGCGGCCGCTACTGCCAGCAGCATGGCCGCCAGCACGCGCGAACCCGCGCGGCCCAAGATGAATGACGCATCCCTCATTATGGAGGGCAGCGATATCGTTAAAATCGATTAAGGTCTAGGGCAGAGGCGACACAGACCACTGTCATCGCGTCGACGCACCGTCATTCCGGGGCGATGCGCAAGCATCGAACCCGGAATCTCGAGATTCTCAGGTGCGCAAGTGCGCACCGGGTTCTCGCTACGCGAGCCCCGGAATGACGATCGTAAAGGTTGCTCTTGTGTTCACGCTTCCAGCGCGATCGCGTGAACGTGTCGGCCGTAATCCGGCTCCTTGCGATGCACCGAGCGGCGGTAGCTGAAGAAGCGCTCGTCGGCGTAGGTATCGAGGCCGAGATCGTCGATCATCAGGATGCCGGCGGCTTCCAGCCGCTTGCGGATGAAGCCGGCGAGGTCGAACATCGCGTGACCCTCGCGCACCGAGGGAATGAAGAACACCGCGTTGTCCGCGTCCGCCTCGATGAAGCGCGCGACGAACTCGTTGCCGACTTCGTAGCTCTCCTGCCGGATCAACGGGCCGATCGCGGCGATGATGCCGCTGCGTGTGGCGCCGAGCTTCTCCATGGCCGAGATCGTAGATTCCAGCACGCCGGTCAGCGCGCCCTTCCAGCCGGCATGGGCGCCGCCGATCACGCGCGCATTGGGATCGACGAACAGCACCGGACCGCAATCTGCGGTGGAAACGCCGAGCGCGATGCCGGGCGTCTTCGTCACCAGCGCGTCGCCCTTCGGCCGCGGTCCGCTCGGCCACGGCATTTCGGCGATGAGCACGTCGGGCGAATGGATCTGGTGCAGGCTGATGAAGCGCTCCGGCGCGACGCCGACATGCTCGGCCATGCGGCGGCGGTTTTCCGCAACGAGAGCCTGATCGTCGTGGGAGCCGAGCCCGCCGTTCAGCGCGGCATAGATGCCGCCGGAGACGCCGCCCTCGCGGGTGAAGAAGGCATGGCGCAGGCCGGGCACCGCCGACAGCAGCGACGAGGCAACAGTCATCAATTTCCTCCGGCGTGTTCGAGATCGCTGAGGCCGGCAATGCCCGTCAGCCGCGGCTCGGAAATGCCGAGCACCTTGAACATCGAGCCCATGCCGCTGCGCCCGGTATCCGTCAGCCGCTTGAGCGCCACCGAAATGTCGGTGGCGACCTCCGGCGTCGCCTTCTGCATCAGGGCGGCGGCGCGGGTATCGATGCCGACGCGCTTGAGGAAGTCTCCTTGCGTCACCGGGCCGTGCACGCGAGCACCAACGTCTTCCGCTGCACGCGCCAGCGCCTGGAAATCGACATGGGCGGTGACGTCGGCCTGGCCCGGCGCCTTCAGGGGATCGGTGAAGGTGTGGCGCGCGATGGCCTGGAAAGTGTCGCCGGCATCGCTGCGCAGATGGCCGTAGTCGATGATCAGCGCCGCGCCGTCCTGGTCGCGCACGCGCGTGGCGAGCTTCATGATCTCGCCGTCCGGCCGCCATTCGAACACGGCGCCGACGGGAGCTGCGCGCACCAAAGGCGGCAGCAGCACGTCGAAGCGCGGCGTCGGCTCGGGGGCCGCGCCGAATTGAAGCTTGCCGTTCGGGTCGATCTCGATCATGCGCTCGTGCCAGCCGTTCTCGCCCTTCACCATCTGGTGGATCGGCAGCACGTCGAAATATTCGTTGGCGAGGATGACGCTCGGTCCTTCCGGCACGTCGTCGATGCTGTCGTGCCAGGCGATGTTGCGCACGCCCGCCAGCGTCGCGCTCTGCCGCTCGCGCAGGACGGGATTGACCTCGACCATGTGGATGTGGAGCGCCTGGTAGAGCGGCGGCAGCACGCGGAGCGCGCGCAGCGCATCCGCCATCATGGTGCCGCGGCCGGGGCCGAGCTCGATCAGCCGCAGGAATTGCGGCGAGCCCATCTGCTTCCACACCGAGGCGGTCCACAGGCCCAAGAGCTCGCCGAACATCTGGCTGACCTCGGGCGCGGTGGTGAAGTCGCCCTCACGGCCCAGCGGATCGCGCGAGACGTAATAGCCATAGCGCGGATGCATCAGGCACAGTTCCATGTACCGCCAGACCGGCATGGGCCCCGAGGATTTGATCAGCGCCTTGATCTCGTTGAGTAGCGGCTGGTCGTTCACGGCATACTTTCTCGAAATGAATTAACGAACGGCCTCGACAGGCTTCGGCGCACCGCGCCGCACTGCCAATACAATAAGTATGAGGCCGACAATAAGCATCGGGATCGACAACAGCATGCCCATGGTTAATCCGCCCCAGAGGTAGCCGAGCTGGACGTCCGGCTCGCGGAAATGCTCGCCGATGATCCGGGTCAGGCCGTAGATTAGGATGAAGCTGCCGAGGATGAGCCCCGGCCGCTTCAAGGCGCCGCGGCGGATCATCACGGCGAGCACGACGAACAGCAGGAGGCCCTCCATGCCCGCTTCATAGAGCTGGCTCGGATGGCGCGGCACGTCACCGCCGGTCGGAAAGATCATGGCCCAGGGCAGGCTGGGGTCGGCGGCGCGGCCCCACAATTCGCCGTTGATGAAGTTGGTCAGCCGCACCAGGAAGATGCCGATCGGCGCGACGCCGCAGGTGATGTCGCCGAGCGACAGGATGGAGATGCCGTTCTTGCGGGCGAACCACATCACCGCGACGACGCAGCCGAGGAAGCCGCCATGGAACGACATGCCGCCTTCCCACAATTTGAAGATGGCGGCCGGATGCTCGATGAAGAAGGGCAGATTGTAGAACAGGACGTAACCGGAGCGGCCACCGACGATGATGCCGAGCGTCACCCACAAGATGAAATCGTCGATCTGCACCAGGCTGATCGGCGATGAGCCGGCCCACAGCCTGTCGTTCTTGATCAGTGCGCGGGCATAGAGCCAGCCGAACGTGATCCCGCAGATATAGCCGAGCGCGTACCAGCGGATCGCAAACGGTCCGATCTGGAGTGCGATTGGACTGAACGAGGGAAAGTCGATGAGCAGAAAGGGCATCACGCCTTGCTTCTAGAGTTCGTTGGCAAGCTGCGGCCCCGACGGAGCTGCGCTCCCTCCCCCGCTTGCGGGGGAGGGTAGGGGAGAGGGTGCTTCCGCCGAAAGACTCCCAGCGGGGAGAAAGCCCTCACCCGCGCTTTCAGCGCGACCTCTCCCGCAAGCGGGAGAGGTACACCGAATTCGCGGATGCGTCGGTCCATACCGCTCACACGAGATTGCGGCGATAGAGCGCCAGCAGCCGCTCCCAGTGCCGCTCGGCGGCGTCGCGGTCGTAGACCGGACGCTTGGGGAAGGCAAAACCGTGATGCGTGCCGGGATAGATCTCGACCTCGGCTTTGGCCCCGCTCATGCCCTGCCTGACCTTCTCGATGATCTCCGTGGGCGCGTAGATGTCTGTCTCGGCGCAGGCGAAATAGAGCTCGGCCCTGGTCTTGCCGGCGGCGAGATGCGGGCTGTCCTCCTGGTCGGTTGCGAGCTGCGTGCCGTAGACCGAGGCCGCGGCCTTGACCCGGTCGGGGAAGTGCGTGGCGGCATTCACCGCGTAGCGGCCGCTCATGCAGTAGCCGACAGTGCCGACGATTTTCGTGTTCGCGGCCGCCTGGCCTTCGGCATAGGTGAGCAGCGCCCTTGTATCGTCCATGATCATGGGAATGGTGAGCGAGCCCATCAGCGCGAACATGCGCTTGCGCTCCGGCGCGTTCGGGTCGGCCGGCAACGCGCCGAGCTCCATCACGCCGGAGCGGTAATAAAGGTTCGGCAGCATCACGTAATAGCCCGAGGTCGCGAGCCGGCGCGCCATGTCGCGCAGCTCTTCGCGGATCGCCGGCGCATCCATGTAGAACAGGATGACCGGAAACGGCCCGCCGCGTTCGGGATGGCTGATGAAGGTTGCGGTGTGGCCGTCCTTGGTGGGAATCGCGATCTGCTGGTCGATCATCTCGTGCGCCTTCTGATTCTTCTTATGCCGGGACGTTGAATACGATTGCAAGGAAACCGGGGCATGACAAGGATACCGCCGCTTCGCTCTTGAACCGGCTCAATCGGATTGCCATTGTCTTTTCGAGTGTTCGCGCAAAGTTTATCGCAAGGCCGCGAGGAGACCGACATGACCCAGACCAGCAACCGGCTTTTCGACGAGATCGGCCGCCTGATGAACGACGCCGCCGGTGCGGCCCAGGGCGTCAAGCGCGAGTTCGACACGGTGATGCGCACCCAGGCCGAAAAATTCCTGCGCGACATGGACCTCGTCAAGCGCGAGGAGTTTGAGGCCGTCAAGGACATGGCCCGCCTGGCGCGCGAGGAGAACGAAGCGCTGAAGGCGCGGATTGCAGCGCTGGAGGCCAAGCTGGGGGGATAGGGCTCTTACCCTCCCCTGGAGGGGGAGGGTCGATCGCGCGTAGCGCGAGCGGGGTGGGGTGACAGTCTCTCCGCGTCGAATAGTGCCCGTGGGGAGAGATCACCCCACCCCGTCTCACATTTCGCTACGCTCAATGTGAGCCGACCCTCCCCCTCCAGGGGAGGGTAAGAACCCGGGTAGGAACCCAGGGCAACCGCCTATTCTCCTTGTCATTTCCGCATCTTCCGGGTAAAAGCCCGCCACGTCCGCGGCCCCCGCACCCCTGGAGGCTTGCTGTGGACCATGCCATGGGCCGCCTTGCGGCCCATTAACTTTTGCAAAAACAAGGACTTAACGACATGGCGACGACCGTCAAGGAATTGAAGGCGACCGCACGTCCGAAGAGCGGCAAGGGGGCCGCCCGGGCTGAGCGTCGCGCCGGGAGAGTGCCCGGAGTGATCTATGGCAACAACCAGCCCCCCGTCACGATCTCGATCGAAGATCGTGAACTGCGCCAGCGCATCCTCGCCGGCCGGTTCCTGACCACGCTGGTCGACATCGATCTCGAGGGCAAGAAGCACCGCGTGATTCCGCGCGACTACCACCTCGATCCGGTCAAGGACTTCCCGATCCATGTCGACTTCATGCGTCTCGGTGAAGGCGCCACCATCCGCATCAGCGTTCCCCTGCACGTGGTGAAGGCCGAAGGTTCGCCCGGCGTGAAGCGCGGCGGCACCGTCAACATCGTCGCCCACGCGATCGAGCTCGAATGCGGCGTCGAGAGCATCCCGCAGTACATCGAGGCCGACGTCGGCACGCTCGAAATCGGTCACTCGCTCCATCTGTCGGACGTCAAGCTGCCGGCCGGCGTGAAGGCGCTGACCCGCGAGGACGCGACCCTCGTCACCATCGTGCCGCCGTCCGGCTACGCCGAAGAGCAGAAGGCTGCTGCTGCGGCTGCGGCTGGTGGTGCGGCTCCGGCCGCGGGTGCCGCTGCTCCGGCTGCCGCTGTTCCGGCTGCGGGTGCTGCTGCTCCGGCGGCCGCCGCCAAGGCTCCCGCCGGCGGCGACAAGAAGAAGTAATCTCTCAAAGCTGGCGCGCGGTCTCTAGCCGCGCGCCGAGCGAGGGGCGCGCCGCGTCATGCGACTCTTTGTTGGGCTCGGCAATCCCGGCGCGAAATACGCACGTAACCGGCACAATATCGGCTTCATGGCCGTCGACGAGATCGCGCGGCGTCATGGTTTTTCACCGTGGCGCCGCCGCTTTCAGGGCGAGACCTCAGAAGGCACGCTCGGCACTGAGCGCGTGATCCTGCTCAAGCCCACGACCTACATGAACGACTCCGGTCGCTCGGTGCAGGAGGCGGCGAGCTTCTTCAAGATCGCGCCGGGCGACGTCACCGCGTTCCACGACGAGCTCGAACTGCCGCCGGGCAAGGTGCGGGTGAAGATCGGCGGCGGCATTGCCGGCCACAACGGCCTGCGCTCGATCTCGGCGCATATCGGCAACGACTATCGCCGGGTGCGGCTCGGCATCGGTCATCCCGGCGTCAAGGAAATGGTGCACGGCCACGTGCTGTCGGACTTCGCCAAGGCCGACAACGAATGGGTGGCGACGCTCTGCGACGCGGTCGCCGAGCACGCCGCACTGATCGCCAAGGGCACGGACGCGACCTTCGCCAACAGGGTGCATCTTGCCATGCAGGCGAAGGGATTTTTGACCAAGGACGAGAACGGCAAGGAATAACGCTCGTGGGATTTAAATGCGGGATCGTCGGGTTGCCCAATGTCGGCAAGTCGACCTTGTTCAATGCGCTGACCGAGACGGCCGCGGCGCAGGCCGCGAACTATCCGTTCTGCACCATCGAGCCGAATGTCGGTGAAGTCGCCGTCCCCGATCCGCGGCTCGACAAGCTCGCGGCCATCGCCAAGTCGGGCCAGATCATCCCGACCCGGCTGACCTTCGTCGACATCGCCGGCCTCGTGCGCGGCGCGTCCAAGGGCGAAGGCCTCGGCAACCAGTTCCTCGCCAACATCCGCGAGGTCGATGCCATCGCGCACGTCGTGCGCTGTTTTGAAGATTCCGACATTACCCATGTCGAGGGCAAGATCGCCCCGCTCGCCGACATCGAGACCATCGAGACCGAGCTGATGCTCGCCGACCTCGACAGCCTGGAGAAGCGCGTCGACAACCTCACCAAGAAGGCCAAGGGCAACGACAAGGACGCCAAGGAGCAGCTCGACCTCGTCAACCGCACCCTGGTGCTGTTGCGCGAGGGCAAGCCTGCGCGCCTCGTCGAGCGCAAGGCCGAGGAGGAGCGCGCCTTCTCGATGCTCGGCCTCCTGTCGTCAAAGCCCGTGCTCTATGTCTGCAACGTCGAGGAAGGCTCTGCCGCCACCGGCAACGCCTTCTCCAAGGCGGTCGAGGAGCAGGCGGCAAAGGAAGGCGCGGTCGCCGTCGTCATCTCCGCCAAGATCGAGTCCGAGATCGCGACGATCTCGCGTGAAGAGCGCGCCGATTTCCTGGAGACGCTGGGCCTGGAGGAGGCCGGCCTCGACCGCCTGATCCGCGCCGGCTACTCGCTGCTCCAGCTCATCACCTATTTCACGGTGGGTCCGAAGGAAGCGCGCGCCTGGACCATCCATCGCGGCACCAAGGGGCCCGGCGCCGCCGGCGTGATCCACACCGACTTCGAGAAAGGCTTCATCCGCGCCGAGACGATCGCGTATGAGGACTACGTCGCGCTCGGCGGCGAAGCCGGCGCCCGCGATGCCGGCAAGCTCCGCCTCGAAGGCAAGGAATACGTCGTCGCCGACGGCGACGTGATGCATTTCCGGTTCAATACGTAAGAGGCGAACGGCGGGATTTTTCCCCGTCGTCGTCCTGGACAAGCGAAGCGCAGATCCAGGACCCATTACCCCAGGGAGTGGTTTGGCGAAGACTCGGGGTTACCAGCTCGTACCACAACTTCTCCCTGGGGTAATGGGTCCTGGCTTTCGCCAGGACGACGTGGAGGTTTCCGCCACCTGCGCCCGCCTCACCGCATCCCGCCGCCCTGGTCCCTGATCGCGCCGAGATGCTCGTTGATGCGGAAGACGATCAGGATCAGCTCCGCGACGATGCGCGAGAACACGATCCCGACCACGACGCTCGCGATCGACGACAGCAGCACCAGGAAGCCGCCGAACGGGCTGATCGCCATCGCGGCCAGCCCTGAGAAGATGCCGGAGAGGCCGAACAGGCAGATCAGCGCGATCACCAGCCAGTAGAAGGTCTTGATGATCGTCGGCGTGATGAAGCGGTCCCATTGGAACAGGTCGCTGAATGAAAACATTGCTCTCCCCAAGGCAAATCGGGACTTCAAATCGGGCTTCGGCCGTCGATCGATCCGACTCAAATCAACGCCGATACCCCATATGTAGCACGAGCCATGCGGGCCGGCGGGTTGAGATTGCCGCAAAGTGCGGCCACAATCTGTCATTCCCGCAAAGCTTTCCCGAGATGACCCTGACCTTCGAAGATTTCCCGCCCGGCCGGTTCGGAACGTTCGGCCCGCGCCATGTCACCCGCGACGAAATCCTGGCCTTTGCCGCCGAGTTCGATCCGCAGCCGATGCACCTCGACGAGGAGGCAGCCGGCAAAAGCATGCTGCGCGGCCTGTCCGGCTCGGGCTGGCACCTCTGCTCGCTGATGATGCGGATGATGGCCGACGGTTTCATCACCCGCGCCGCGTCCCTGGGGTCTCCCGGAGTCGACGAGGTGCGCTGGCTCTCGCCGCTCAGGCCCGGCGACGATCTCACGCTCGACGTCGACGTGCTGGAGGCGCGCGCCTCGAAAAGCCGCCCCGGGCTCGGCATCGTCAAGTTCAAATGCACCGCGCGCAATGCGGCCGGGCAGGCGCTCGCCGAGATGACCTCACCGATCCTGATCAAGCGGCGCGAGGGAGCGGTCTGATGCGGTTCTTCGAAGACATCGCGATCGGACAGCGCCGCGAGATCGGCGCCTATACGTTCACGGCGGAGTCCATCAAGACGTTTGCCGCGAAGTTCGATCCGCAGCGCTTTCACCTCGACGAGGAGGAAGGCAAGAACTCGCTGTTCGGCGGGCTCGCCGCCTCGGGCTGGCATGTCGGCTCGGCCTGCATGAGCCTGCTTGTCGCCGACGGCCAGCGTCTGGCGCGCGAGGCCGTCTCGTGCGGCGAGAAGGTCGCGGTCTGGGGCCCGTCGCCGGGCTTTCGCGATCTGCGCTGGATCAGGCCGGTGCTTGCCGGCGACACCGTCTCCTACGTCAACGAAGTCATCGACAAGCGCACCTCCGCCTCGCGTCCCGGCTGGGGCATTTTGACGGCCCGCACCACCGGCACCAACCAGCGCGGCGAGGAGGTCTACTCGATCACCGCGAGCGCCTTCGTGCCGCTGCGGAAGACGGATTAGATCAGTTCCAGAATGAACGGGGCAAATGAGTGCGCAAGTGTTGCCCGCGCGCTATGGACGCTATTCGGACCGGCTGCCATAAGCCTGCGCAACATGGTTACCGCGAAGCAATTGTCGGAACCATCAAGTTGCTAACCAATTATGAACCTGTCGCTGTCTATTTGAACGAATAGACAGAGACAGGGGACGAGGACCATGGCTGACCGCGGCGCACTCAAGTTTGTTGGATTTATCTTTGCGACCGCGACGCTGGCCGTGATGCTGGTCGCCGGCATGGTGGTGAAGGGCTATGCCGACGGCGGCTACACCCTGGAAGCCTCGACCGTGGACGCCGACCGGTAACGGTCTGTTAACGTTCCGGGGCCGTCAGCCCCGCCTCAGCGGCTATAGACGAACGCCAGCACCGCGATCGCAACCGCCAGCAATCCGACAAAGCGCAGCATGATCGTGCCGAACTGGTTCGGCGCGGGCCGCAGCGGTATGGGGTCCGTGGTGTCGGGCCGAATGCTTTCCATCTGACATGTCCCCTGAGCCCGGCCGTAACGGCCAATGGCGCTTGGCATTGGTCGCGGGGAAGGGGCGGAGGGTTCAAAGCGCTTCTTTTCAGCTCTCCCCGCTTGCGGGGAGAGGCACAGGCCGCCTACGGCGGCCGTTCTAAAGAACGCCGAAGCGAAGCTTCGGCTATGTCGCTCTTGCGATCCGGGTGAGGGGGTACAGGTCCCTCGACATATCTCGCGCGCGGAGAGATGCCCCTCACCCTAACCCTCTCCCCGTAAGAACGGGGAGAGGGAAATACACCCCACAAATCAAAACCGCCGCGCTCCCTTCCGGGAACGCGGCGGCCTGTGATGCTTGGTGCCAGCGATCAGCTGTTGCGCAGGCCGTCGGCGGCGCGCTTCCACTGCGCGACGTTGTCGGCGATCATGCGGGTCGACTTCATCGCGGCCTGGCTGAGCTGGGCATAGCCGGAGATCTCGCGCTGGACGCGCTGGCCCTCGGCATGCAGCAGGTCACGCAGGCTCTCGAGCTCGGAGATCAGGTTCTCGATCTCGGCGAGCGAGGTGCCGGCGACGCGCTGGATCAGCGAGTTGACGTTGGTGACGGTGGCCTCCGCGCTCGGATCGAGCGGCGGCGCGTCGGTGGTCGACGCCGGACGGCGCAGATAGGCGATGTCGTTGCGGACGAAGTCACGGATGCCGGCTTCGACCTCGGTCACGGCCGCGAGATTGTTGTCGACGGTTTCGGTCTCGGTTGCTTCAACCTTTTCCGGACGAATGGCGTTCATCGTTGTTCCCCTGTTCGCGTTGAGCGCAGCGCGAGTGTCCCCCGCACGACGATGTCTGTAAGGCAGCCCGCATCAGGGCGTCCGATTTTGACCGCAAAGGGGCCGAGATGCGGCAAGGGGGGACCATTCGAGGGTTTTGCCGTGGCCTATGGTTAGGGGAGTATGAACGCTGGTCCAGCGACGGAACCTCTATCCCCTCATGGTGAGGAGCGCGCCCTTCGCGCGCGTCTCGAACCATGTAAGGCCAGGCTCTCGCGGCGGGCCTCGATCCTTCGAGACGCGCTCCTTCGGAGCGCCCTCAGGATGAGGGGAAAGAGTGGTCTACCAGCTCTTCTTGAAGCCGGCCGTCACGCTCTTGTTGATCGCGCCTTGTGAGGTCTCGCCGACCGAGCCGGAGACGGTGACGTTGTCGAACAGCTTCTGCTCGGCGCCGAACTTGCGCAGCCATTTGTCGTCGGTGGTCGACAGCGTCTGGCCGGCGGTGATGCTGGTGCCGGTGTCGGTGATGCTGACCTTGGCGGACTGGTCGGTCTCGTAATTGCGCGTGATGTGGCCGCCGATGCCGGGCACGGCGGTGGTGCCCTGCTGGTTCACGCTGTAGCCGTTCTGCAGCGTCAACGACGTGTCGCCCGACAGCGGCACCGACTTGGTCAGCGACGCGCCGATCTTGCTCTGTTCAGTGCCGGGGTCGACGCGGGCTTCGACCGCAGTCTTGTCCCAGATCACGCCTGCGCCCGGCGCGGTTGCGGTCGCCCAGGCGCTGCCGGAGGATTGCGGCAGGCTGCCGCCATTGGCGGCCTTCTGGGCCAGCAGCTCGGACATCGTCCGCGGCTCGCTCGCCACCGTCATGTCGGCGCCGATCCGCGTGTCCCAGAATTCGAAGACCGACTGCTTCACGGTCACCGCCGAGGAGCCGTTGGCATTGGCGTTCGACGACCAGTTCATCCCGTCATTGGCCGCGGCCTGCGCGCGCTTCTTGGCGGCGATGATGTCGTTGAGCGTGCCGGCGTCGATGGAGAGCTGGCTCCAGTCGAGCTTGTCGACGTCGATGCCTTTGAGCACGTCGGGATCGTTGACATCAGGGGCTTCCGCCGCCTCGGCATCCTCGTCGGGCGCGGCCGCGGGCGGGGAGAAGGGCGGAATGATCTGCGCCGAGACCGTCAGCACCGATCCCAAGATGAATGCGGCCGCCAGCACCGGCCGCCTGGCCCAGCCAAAACCCGTCGAGAATTCCATCGTCCTGCCCGCAAACCCCAGCGCATGCTGCCGCCAATATATAGCGGCCTTCCGCAACGCGCCATTCCGCGCGGAGGATGCTGATCTATCGTTGCGAAATTGTGGCAACTCGCCTCGAGACGCGTGCCTTGGGAACGCGAACCAACGGGCCGCGCGAAGAGCGCGCGCCCGATGACGGCTTTCCTGCGACGGCATCCGGCGGGGCTGGAGGCCAGGACGTCGCGGTCGCCTTGTCATCGGTCCCGAACAGCGGGGCCCGTTGGCGTCCCCCTCAGCCGACGCTGCTCATCTTCGGTAGATGAATGGCGCGGCCGAGTGCCTGCTCGACCAGGTCGAACGTGTCGATCAGCACCCGCATGCTGATGAGCTTGCCGGCCCTGAACTGGGCGAACTGCGCGACGCGCAAGGAGATCGGCTTGTTGGAATCGAGTGCCGTCAGCGAATAGCGCAGCATCGAGGCGGCGGAATCCACGCCCAGCATGATGCTCTCGCGGTCGAAGCGGCGGACCTGGAAATTGTCGGCGAGCTGGCGGATGACGTCGAGCACGGCATCCTTGCCCTGGCGCGCGCCGAGGAACGGAAACATGTCGATCGGGCCGTAGAGCGCCCACTCGACGTCCTCGTCGATCAGGGCCTCGATATCCTCGAAGTGCCGGTCGTTGATCGCACGGTGCAATGCGCGCGAGAAACGCCAGAGGCTGTGCTCTGTCATTTGGGCAGTCCTGACGCTGGCTTGCAGAAAAAACGGAAAACAACCCCATGCACCGTAAAGGTACCCCAGGGCGCTCAACTCATTTGTATACAAATGAAATAGCCGATTTCGGCCAAAACGCAATTCACATTTTCGCAATGCACAATTGAGCGCGCTTTGTGAGATTTACAACAGAACCCCGTAATCTACCGGTCCCGGTGGACCGCGGGTTCCCGTTCGAGCGCGATCGCATCGTCCCGCAGCGCCAGCAGGCCGAACAGCAGCGCGCCGCCGATCCCGCCGATCGCCGCCCCCAAAGGCATGAAGGTGAAGAACACCAGCATGGCGTTTTGGCCTTCGAAATTCGTGGTTTGCGCGATTTCGACGAAAGCGAGCCCGGCCCCGATGCCGAGCGCAGCCCCGCCCAGCGTCCCCAGGAATAGCCCCAAAACAGCGAGCAACACGACTTTCATCGGCCCATCACCCAGCCGGCGTGCACAACGCCCCGGGATGGGTCTCGGCGGCAGGGAGGGAGGTTCAAACGGGCTGGTAGAGCTGCGCGAGCGAGCGCCACACCCTCGCCGTCGTCCTGGCGAAGGCCAGGACCCATAACCACCGGGCTCGGTAATGGGCAGGCTGGTCGTTGGCCGCCTGTCGCCACATCGGCAGTCGGGGTAATGGGTCCTGGCCTTCGCCAGGACGACAGCTACACCCCGTCCACCCCCGCCCCCGTGATCAACGGCCCGATTTCGCGCTCCAGCACCTGCTGCACCAGATCGTAGGAATCGATGATCTCGCGGATCTCGGCCACCAGCCCGCCGCGGAAGGTGTAGAACACCGCCATGTCGAACTGCACGATGCGGCCGTTGCTGCGCTTCCTAAAATAGGTCTGGAGGTAGGTCGCGACCTCGTCGCCGTCGGCGAGGATATGCGGCACCTTGTAGCGAACTTCCGAATAGCGCGACCAGACCGTCTGCCAGAGCTCGCGCAGCTCCGCCTTGCCGTGGCGCGGCACCATGTGCGGCAGTACGTCGATCGGCGCGTGGGTGAGGAAGTCGACGTCGTCGGTGCAGCACGCCAGCGCGGCCTCGATGTCGCCGCGCGCAAAGCTGTCGAGCAGATGCACGACGCGCTGCCTGTTCAACGATTCAACCGTCATGCCGCGCCGCCCTCATTGCCCATGACCCGCGAACGCTATCGCGCAGCCCGCCCATGCTCCAATCCGCAAGAACACAGGGCTGATTGCAGTCTATGACGCGCGGGCGCAATGCCCGGTTCATGGGAGACAATTAGGGATTGTGCGCTCGTTGGCCTGCAAGGAAACGAGGGGCCTTCGCGTCTCGCGATGACGCCGTGTGCATATCGACAGGCGCGTCCTGCCGGGGTTCGCGCAAGGGAACCTGGGTCCGTTCACACCCGTTGATGTCAGGACATCGCCTCCGGAGACATCGATCCATGAAATCCACGCTTCTCACTGTGGCTGCCGCGCTCCTCATGCTCGGCGCGAGCCCCGCCGCCAACGCCAAGGGCTGCATCAAGGGCGCCGTCGTCGGCGGCGTCGCCGGCCACTATGTCGGCCATCACGGCGTCCTCGGCGCCGCCGCCGGCTGTCTCTACGGCAGGCACCACGCGAAGGAGCAGGAGAGGCAGCGGCAACAGCAGGGCCAGGTGAACGGGCAGGGGAAGCTGTAGGAGGCACGGAAAACCCGCGCCTCACCGTCTTCTGTCCGGCATGCCCCGATGGTAAGTTCCAACCGCAAACGCTGGGGTTGAGTCGAGCGAGGGGACGATGGACATCGGGAAGTTCTTGTGGGGCCTTGTCCTCGCAATTCTGTTCCTGTGGTTCCTCGTTCGCTTCATGCGAAACGCGTTCCACTCGCGGGGCGTCAAATACAATTGGCTTGGCGTTCTGCTGTTGTTCTCGACGGTCGGCTTGGCGATCTACCTCGTCTTCTTCCGCCAGCTCTGACGCCATTCATTTGTCCGCGGCCGCAGAGGGGCCCGGCAGGGCGTGACCCATCTCACATCACCCCTCCGGCATCGCGGCTATCGTCATCTCCATGTCATCAGGGAGACGTGCCATGGCCGCCATCGCCGCCGCGAGAAAGTCCCGCCTGCACAACGCGCTCGAAGGCCTCGCGCTGACCGCGACGCTGCAGAGCTTCCCGACCTTCGCCACCGCGGCCTTCCTGCTCAAGCTCGTCGGGAACCACGATCTCGTCGGCGACCCCGGCGTCGCGATCTTCGTCGCGGTTGCCTCGCTGCTGCACGCAGTGCTCGCTGTGACCCTCGGCCCGAGTTTCCCCGCCGTCTTCAAGACCGTCTACGAGCCAAAATTCTTCGAGGCCCATCTGTCGCTGTCCGACAAGATCACGGCCTGGCGCACCCAGCCGGTCGCCTCGCTCCAGCTCATGACCATCGTGCTGCTGCTGTCGGTGATGGCCGTGGTGACGGTGAGTGTGGGGTGAGGACGGAAAATCTCTCCGCCGTCATTCCGGGGCGCCGCAGAGCGGCGAGCTATGATGCGCAATTGCGCATCTGAGAATCCATAACCACGAACGGCGCTGATGAATCTGCGCCGCCTACCTCTTCTTCCATCCCCCGCGTCGCCCCGGCGCGCCACCCGTCGACTTCGGCGCCGGGCCAAACTCCGGCCCCGATTGCCTTGAATCCGTCGGCTGGATGATGCGGCTGGTGCTGCCGAACGGCTTCGCCGGCAGCGTCTGCTTCTCACGATACGGCAACGACTCCGGGCCGTGCATCTCGTCGAGATGCGGCTTGTGCACCTTCGAGCCGCTGCCGCCGCCGCTCGCCTTCAGCGCTGAGCTCACGGTCTTCTTCTTCATCGCGCTGACGGGCAGGTTGGCGGCGTCGCCATACTTCTTCGCGCCGGCATAGGCGCCGGCCTTGCCGGCGACGGCGCGCTGCTTGGCGGTGGGGTCGTCGACGACGGCGAGCTCTGTCGCGCGCAGGCGCTTGACTTCGTCGCGCAGGCGGGCGGCTTCCTCGAAGTTCAGATCGGCGGCGGCCTCGCGCATGCGCGTTTCGAGATCGGCGAGCACGGCTTCGAAATTGTGGCCGATCGAGATGACGTCGTCGGTCATGTCGTGGCCGCCGACCTCGACCAGCACGTGGTCACGCTCGTAGACGGAGTTGAGGATGTCGCCGATCTGCTTCTTCACGCTCTCCGGCGTGATGCCGTTGGCGGTGTTGTACTCGACCTGCTTCTCGCGGCGGCGGTTGGTTTCCGCGATGGCGCGCTCCATCGAGCCGGTCATCTGGTCGGCATAGAGGATCACCTTGCCGTCGACATTGCGCGCGGCGCGGCCGATGGTCTGGATCAGCGAGGTCTCGCTGCGCAAAAAACCTTCCTTGTCGGCGTCGAGGATCGCGACCAGCGCGCATTCGGGAATGTCGAGGCCCTCGCGCAGGAGGTTGATGCCGACCAGCGCGTCGAAGGCACCGAGACGGAGGTCGCGGATGATCTCGATGCGCTCGATGGTGTCGATATCGCTGTGCATGTAGCGGACGCGAATGCCCTGCTCGTGCAGATACTCGGTGAGATCCTCCGCCATGCGTTTTGTGAGAACCGTGATCAGCGAGCGATAGCCGGCTTGGGCTGTGGCGCGGACCTCGCCGACGAGATCGTCGACCTGGGTGCGGGCGGGGCGGATGTCGACGGGCGGATCGATCAGGCCCGTCGGGCGAATGACCTGCTCGACGAACACGCCGCCGCTCTCGTTCAGCTCCCAGCCGCTCGGCGTCGCCGACACCGCGACCGTCTGCGGCCGCATCATGTCCCATTCCTCGAAGCGGAGCGGGCGGTTGTCCATGCAGGAGGGCAGGCGGAAGCCGTATTCGGCCAGCGTCGCCTTGCGGCGGAAGTCGCCGCGGAACATGGCGCCGATCTGCGGGATGGTGACGTGGCTCTCGTCGGCGAAGATCAGCGCGTTGTCGGGGACGTATTCGAACAGCGTCGGCGGCGGCTCGCCCGGCCGGCGCCCGGTGAGATAGCGCGAATAGTTCTCGATGCCGGCGCAGCTTCCGGTCGCCTCCATCATCTCGAGGTCGAAGGTGGTGCGCTGCTCCAGCCGTTGCGCTTCCAGCAGGCGGCCCTGGTCGTGCAGCTGGTCGAGCCGCTGCTTCAGCTCGAACTTGATCGACTTGATCGCCTGCACCAGCGTCGGGCGCGGCGTCACATAGTGCGAGTTGGCGTACATCTTGATGAATTCGAGCTCGTCCTGCTTGTGGCCGGTAAGCGGATCGAACTCCTCGATGGCCTCGATGGTGTCGCCGAACAGATTTACGCGCCAGGCGCGGTCCTCATAGTGCGCCGGGAAGATGTCGATGACGTCGCCGCGCACGCGAAAGGTGCCGCGGGTGAAATCGGCCTGGGTGCGCTTGTACTGGAGCGCGACGAGATCGGCGATGAGCTGACGCTGGTCGATGCGCTCGCCCTTCTTCAGCGCGAAGGTCATCGCGGTGTAGGTCTCGACCGAGCCGATACCGTAGATGCAGGACACTGACGCGACGATGATGACGTCGTCGCGCTCGAGCAGCGCGCGCGTCGCCGAGTGGCGCATGCGGTCGATCTGCTCGTTGATCGACGAATCCTTCTCGATATAGGTGTCGGTGCGCGGGACGTAGGCTTCGGGCTGGTAGTAATCGTAATACGAGACGAAATACTCGACCGCGTTATCCGGAAAAAAGTTCTTGAACTCGCCATAGAGCTGGGCGGCCAGCGTCTTGTTCGGCGCCAGGATCAGCGCCGGACGCTGCGTCGCCTCGATCACCTTGGCCATGGTGTAGGTCTTGCCGGAGCCGGTGACGCCCAGCAGCACCTGCGAGCGGTCGTTGCGCTCGATGCCTTCGACCAGTTCGGCGATCGCGGTCGGCTGGTCGCCGCGCGGCTCGTAGGACGATTTGATCTCGAAGCGCACGCCGCCTTCGGACTTTTCGGGGCGCGGCGGCCGGTGCGGCGTCCACACTTTCATGGAGCCGTCGTCCTTGCGGAACTCCGGCCGGCCCTCGCGGATCAGCGACTCCAGCGCTTCCGCGGTCGCCTTGACGCCGAGCGCCTCCATCTTGTTGCGCGGCGGTCGCGCTAGCGCTTCCGCATCGTCCTCTTCCGTGGGCAGACCGAGCTGACGCGCCAGTTCCGGATCGAGCGTCGGGATCGTGGCCGCGGTGCCGTAGTTGGCCTGCGGGGCCTCCTCCAGTCCCGCTGGGCGATCGCCAGGGAAGTCCTTCGGCGTCGAGGCCCGCGCGCGATGTGCGGCGGCCTCGCCGCCGGCGCGGCGGTCGCGCGAATTGTCCGGCGGCGGCTGTAGGCCGGTGCCCGAGCCAAGCCCGGCATCGCCGCGATTGATCGCGGGGTTGAGCAACTCGGCCAGCGCCGGCCCGATCGGCTGCACGTCAGGCCGGTGCGCCTTTGAGCTCGGAGTCTTGGTTTTGGGGGATTTTGGGGGAGCAGGTTTCTTCGCCATGGGGCGAATATGGGACGAGTCCGCCCCTCAATAAAGGGCGAATGACCCGTTCCCGTTCAGCCTGCTGACAGCAGGTTGGCAGCAGGGACGGCGTCACGTCGCCACATTGCGCGAGCTCTTGATTGCAATCCAGGGTCGCCGTGCTAGCGTGCCCGATATTGTGAAATCTGAATTTTTCAGCGAGCCCATATGCAAAAATCGAGATTGGAGCGGGCCGGCAAGCATCGCGAGCTGATCGTCCTGCTGCACGCATTCTGTCAAAGCCCGAAGACCATCAAGCCGGTGAAGGACGCGGTCCGGGACGCTTACCCGGACGCCGACATCTACGCCCCGAAGCTGCCGTTTGGAGGGCCCTTGGGATGGCTCTGCACCCGCGATGCGACCGAGGTGGTCGCCGGGGTCATCGGGCACATCGAGGAAATCGTCGAGCTGCGGAGCCGGGACAGGCAGCAGGACGGCGGGCAGGACGATCCCGGCGAATATGAATCGATCGTGCTGATCGGACACAGCATGGGCGCCGTCATGGCGCGGAAGATCGCCATCGTCGCGCATGGCGAGCAGGACCGCAGCGATTGTCCGACGCTCACTGCCCCCTTCGAGCCCGCATTCAGCGCGTTCGTGAAACCGCGCAGCTGGGCAAACAAGATTCGCCGGATCGTGCTGATCGCCGGAATGAATCGCGGCTGGACGCCGTCCTCGGCCATGGACTGGTGGACCTCGACCAAGTGGAACATCTTCATCTCGATCGGCGAAACCCTGTTTGCGGGATCTCCGATCGTCTTCGATATCCGGCAAGGCGCGGTTTTCTCAATTCAGACGCGATTGCAGTGGCTCGCGCTGATGCATTGCGAGCCCGGCAGCAGCCATGTCCGTCCCGATATCGTCGTCGCGCAGTTGCTCGGCACTGTCGATGATATCGTCTCGCCCGACGACAGCGTCGATTACGCCGTGGACACCCCGGGACACGAAAGGTCCTACTTTTACCTCGAGGTTCCAAACTCCGGTCACGCGGACATCGTCCGGCTGAAGCGGCCGGAGAAGGTTGCGGCCACGATGAAGAACGACAACTTCGTCACGGCAAGGCGGCCCAACCAATCGGCCAAGGCGTTCGAGCGGATCTGCGACGAGCAGCGCTACGTCGTGTTCCGTCGCGCGCTGGAAAACTCGCGGGCCGACCTCGCCGCGGATCGTTGCACGGTGGATCGCGAGCAGATGGTCGATAGTCTGCCCAACCCGCCCAACTGGAAGGTGACCGACGTCGTGTTCGTCATCCACGGCATCCGTGACAAGGGCTTCTGGACCCAGAAGATCGCACGCGCGATCAAGCTGGAAGCCGCGGGCCGCAAGCAGGACTTCCGCTCGGTGACCACGAGCTACGGCTATTTCGCCATGGCGCCTTTCGTTCTGTGGTGGGTCAGAAAGCAGAAGGCGGAATGGTTGATGGACCAGTATGCCGAGGCGAGAGCGCATTATCCCCGGGCCCACTTCTCCTATGTCGGCCATTCCAACGGCACCTATCTCGTCGCACGTGCGTTGCGCGACTATCCCGCCGCGCAATTCAAGCGGATCGCGCTGGCAGGCAGCGTGGTGCGCACGGATTATCACTGGCACAAGCTCGGTGCCCGCGTGCAGCAGGTTGTCAACTACGTCGCGACCGGAGACTGGGTCGTTGCGATCTTTCCCAAGGGCATGCAGCCCGTTCGCTTGCTCGACCTGGGGAGTGCCGGGCACGACGGTTTTGACGAGGACGGCCTTGGATTGGTCCACCAGGTCAATTTCATCGCGGGCTCCCATGGAGCGGGCCACGAGGAGCGGCATTGGAGTGACATCGCGCGCTTCATCGTGTCGGGCACCGTGCCGACCGGGGATGCAAAGGCTCAAAGCTGGCTCATCAAGCTGGCGGGTTTCGGCTCGACGCTGCTGCTGGCCGGAGGTGCGGTGCTGATCCTCTGGCTCGGGTTCCTGATCGCGTTCCCGGCGCTATGCCAGATACCCCATGATCATTTGCTCAGCCTGCTCGATTGGATGGGCCTGCATGCCGGGCGGAGCTGCGCACCTGACATCTCGCCCGGGACGGCTGCGTTCCGGACGTTCGCCGCGATCCTCTACCTCTGGATCGTCTATATCGTCATCAGCCGTGTGTGATGCGGCAGGCAAGGCGGCACAGAGGTGTCGCTCACGCCGCCGGCAGCGGTCCGTCGTCGTCCTCGCCCGGCTGGCGCGGCTTCAGGACGTCGAGATGGATGCCGCCGCAATCGGTGCAGCGCATGGTCCAGTACTCGCACCCGGCCCGGCCGCCGATCACACGGAGCACCGTGAGGTCGCCGTCGCAGTCGGGGCATTTCGACAGCACCGATCGGGCGTAGGATCGGGCCAGCGGCTGGGTCTCTTCGATCTCGATATACGACATCACCGGTTCCTCGTTGCGCGCCGCGCTGTGCTGAAAGGCCTATTCGTCGTCGTGGTCGGCGCGCCGGCGGAAGCGATCGATGTGGTGCTTGGCGTCGGCGATCGCGGCGTCGGGATCGGGCCAGGCGAAGCCGACTTCCATGGCCGGAAAGAGCACGCCGTCGATGGCAACCGGGCTGAAATCGGCGCGCCGGATGCGGGCGTGCCACAGCCCCTTGCCAGCTTCGAAGGATTCGATGTCAAAGCCGTCGTAGAGAGTCGTCATTGGTAGTCCCCAAAGTGGTCCGTAAGTGTCTTGTTGGAGGGGCAAGGGACCACGTTTGCGGATTTTGGGATGTGAAGCCGTTCACAAGGGGCCGGCTTTTTTGCCTGACGCATGACAGACACCCGGTTCTGCACAGTTGGTGCGCTCCCTCCCCCGCTTGCGGGGGAGGGGTGGGGAGAGGGTGTTTCCGCAGAGAGATTCCCGGTGTGGAGAGAGCCCTCACCCGCCGCGTGCGGGACGATGCTTCGCATCGCCCGGGGCGCGTCGGCCTCTCCCGCAAGCGGGAGAGGCGGGAGCCCGTGGCTCCAATCGACCAAAGTGCATACGGGCGGCTGACGCTCAGTTCCGCGCGGCGGCACGGCCGGTGCGCCGCACGGGGCGGGCCGCGGGCTCCGATGCCGCACGCATGATCCAGCGGCGGAACGCGGCGAAGTCGCGCTGCTCGGTCTGGAAGCTGCGATAGAGCAGGTACCAGCGCATGCCCTTGGGCACCGAGAGGTCGAACGGGGCGACCAGCCGCCCGGCGGCGAGATCGTCGTCGATATAGGGCCGGATGCCCATGGCGATGCCGAGCCCGTCGGCGGCAGCCTGCAGCGCCTGACCGTAGAACTGGAACTCCGGTCCGCGCGCGTTGATGCGCGCAAGGCCGGCGGCCTTCAGCCAGATCGGCCAGTCCTCGGGTGAGTGCGCGACGCGGATCAGGCTGGGTCCCCTGAGATCGGCCGGCCGCTTCAAAGAGGTGGCGAGGCGGGGCACGCAGACCGGCGTGAGGTCGCCGGCGAACAGGGGCTCGGCGACGAGGCCCGGCCAGTCGCCGGTGCCGAGCTTGATGCCGCAATTCCAGTCCTCGCCGAACGGCACCAGCGCGCCGCCGGTGGTGAAGCGCACCTCGATGTCGGGCTCCTCGCTGCGAAACTCCGACAGCCGCGGGATCAGCCAGCGCATCGCAAAGGTGTGGCCGACGCCGATGGTGAGCACGCGCACGCTGGAGGGCGCCGTCACCTGCGCGGTGAGGCTTGCGAGCGCATCGAAGATCGGGGTCAGCCCGCTCTGATAGGCGCGGCCGGCCTGGGTCAGCACCAGGCGGTTGGCCTTGCGCTCGAACAGCGCGACGCCGAGCCGCTCCTCCAGAAGATGCACCATGCGGCTGATGGCGGCCGCCGACACGCTGAGCTCGAGCCCGGCCGCAGCAAAACTGCCGGTCCGCGCCGCCGCCTCGAATGCCTTGATGCCGTTGAGAAACAGCAGCCGCCGCAAATGCCCGACCCTCAGGAAAGCTGATGCCAGGGCAAGATAACTCAGTTTGCGCGAGCGGGGCAAGCGAGGCACAAGAATGAGAGTAATTCCAAGTTGAATTCGGGCGGTCGCCGCGCTCTTCGCCTCTCCCCGCCTGCGGGGAGAGGCCGGAATTTGCGCAAGCAAATTCCGGGTGAGGGGGACTCTCCGCGAGTCCGACTCTCACCGTCCCCGCGGAGACTCCCCCTCACCCCAACCCTCTCCCCGCAAGCGGGGCGAGGGGGAATTGCAAGCCTTGCGTCCCTTACTTGCCAACACCGGAGATATTCGTGACGCCCATCATGATCGCTGCCCTTGGATTGCTGATGGTAGCCACCGCGTTCCTGTCGGGGCTGTTCGGCATGGCGGGCGGGCTGATCCTGATCGGCGTGTTGCTGGCCCTGATGCCGCTGCCGGCTGCGATGGTGCTGCATGCGATCACGCAGATGGCCTCGAACGGCTGGCGCGCGTTCCTGTGGCGGGCGCATATCCGCTGGCGGCCGGTCGCGAACTATATGGTCGGCGCTGCCATCGCGCTCGCGGCCTGGTCGCTCACCCGTTACGTGCCGGACAAACCGACGGCGCTGCTGCTGCTCGGCGTCACCCCGTTCATGGCGCGGCTGCTGCCGTCAAACATCAAGCCGGACCCCGACCGTCTCTGGCAGGGCACCGTCTATGGCACGATCTGCATGGGGCTGATGCTGATGACCGGCGTCTCCGGGCCGCTGCTCGACACCTTCTTCCTCGGCGGCGATTTCGGCCGGCGCGAGAAGGTCGCGACGAAAGCGATGTGCCAGCTCGTCAGCCATTTCACCAAGCTGATCTATTTCGGCGGCGTCATCGACCAGGCCGCGAGCCTCGATCCCGTGCTCGCCGGCGTCGCGATTGCAGCGTCGATGCTCGGTACCACGCTGGCCCGGCGCATCCTCGAAGCCATGACGGACCAGCAATTCATCGCCTGGTCCAACAAGCTGATCACCGCCATCGCCTGCTACTATATCGCCTATGGCGGCTGGCTCCTGGTTCGGACCCCGGTGCTGGCCGCTTTCGACAAGGGAGGTTTGCCATGAGCGAGACTGCCGATCCGCTGGTGCTGGACTTCGTCGAATGGGTCGCGCGCGAGCCGCGCGCCTATGCCGAGGTGATTGCGACCTGGAAGACGTCGTGCCCGCGCCTCACCATCTGGGAGGACGCCACTGAGCGCGGCTACGTCGCGCGCGAGACGCTGCCGGGTGTCGGGCTCGTCATCGCGGTGACCGAAGGCGGCGAGAGGTTGCTGCGCACCAACGGGCGGTGAGCACGTCTGTCTCCACATCGTCATTGCGAGCGCCAGCGAAGCAATCCAGAATGTCTCCACGGCGGCAGTCTGGATTGCTTCGCTGTGCTCGCAATGACGGAAGGCCACCATGTCATTCAAACTCTTCGAGCTCGTCGGCACCGACGCTGCACGCCCCTTCAGCCCGTATTGCTGGCGCACGCGCATGGCGCTGGCGCATAAGGGCCTGTCGGCGGAGTCGCTGCCCTGGCGCTTCACCGAGAAAAGCGCGATCGCGCCGCACGGCTCGGAGCGGGTCCCGGTGTTGCTGCATCACGACAAGCCGGTGGTCGATTCCTGGACCATCGCGAATTATCTGGAAGACAATTTTCCGGATCGCCCGTCGCTGTTCGGCGGTGAGGGCGGGCGGACCATGGCGCGCATGATCAATGCGTGGGGCGACATCGCCATCGTCGGCGGTCTCTCTCCGCTTGTTATCGCCGACATCCCGAACAATCTCGCCGAGGTCGATGCCGTCTATTTCCGAAAGTCGCGCGAGGCGCGGTTCGGCAAGAGCCTGGAAGAGGTCCAGGCGAGCCGCGACACCGGCGTGGTCGCGTTCCGCAAATCGCTGGAGGTGATGCGGCAGACGTTCAAGACGCAGCCGTTTTTGGGCGGCAACGCGCCGAACTATGCCGACTTCATCGTGTTCGGCGGCTTTCAGTGGGCGCGCGTCGTCAGCCCGTTCAGGCTGCTGGAGGCGGATGATCCGGTCTATGCCTGGCGCGAAAAACTGCTCGATGCGTTCGACGGCATGGCGCGGAAGTCGCCGGGGCATGAGGTGTAGGGCGGGCCGCATCAGCGTAGTCGAGAGAGCGCAAACTCCCTCCCCAACGTCGTCCTGGCGAAAGCCAGGACCCATACCGCGAGGTCTATCGATCGCGGGTGGTATGTGTACCGAAGGACCAGTCTTCGTCTAACTACTCCCTGTGGTAATGGGTCCTGGCTTTCGCCAGGACGACACATGGCTGCGTGCTTGCGCCTAACCAGCAGCGCTTGCCGCCGCCTTGCGCAAACACGCTCGGCACAGGCAATCCTCGCCCTTTACGGGCATCGGCAGCCGGGCCGTCTCTTCCGCGCACCAGCAATTGCCCGAGAGGTCGCAGCCGAATTCGCTGCCGCAGCGGGAGCAGATGAGGCGGCGCGCAAGTGCCGGCGCTGACGGCATTTCTTTCGGAATTGTCATGATTTACGCCGAAGCTTCGCCGTCATTTTCATGTCGGGTTCATCTGTCGCTGCGCTATATTACGCGCCGCGCACGTCTCGGGAAAGCGGTTGGCAAGGCGCGAAGGACAAATCGATGGCCCGCGATTCGCAAGCCGCCCTCGTTGCGCTCAACCGGTTTGGCTTCGGCGCCCGTGGCGGCGCGTCCGGCGATCTCATCAACGCAGCCTCCGATCCGCGCGGCTTTGTAAAGGCGGAACTGGCCCGTCCCAACGGGGTGCTGCTGGAGGCGCCGGGCCTGCAATCGACGCCGCAGCTCGGCCAGGCGGTGTTCGCCTATCAGGATCAGGTCAAGCAGGCGCGCGAGGCTGCGAAGGCCGCTGCGCCCGCTGAGACGCCGCCGCAGGCGCCTGCCGATCAGAAGCCCGCTTTGCGCCGCAATCTGTCACTCAACACAGCCGCAACCGAGATCGCCGGCCAGATGGCTGACGCGAAGCCGGCTGACGCGCCGGCCAGGCCCGAGAGCATGCAGCCCAACGCGGCCGCGCCGCCGCCCGCAAAGCCCGCGCCGCAGCCGCTCAACGTGATTCAAAAGACCTTTCGCGCCGAGGCGCTGGCGCGCTTGCAGCGCGCGACGCTGGTCGAATGCGGCTTCACCGAGCGTCTCGTCGTGTTCTGGTCCAACCATTTCTGCATCTCCGCGAGCAAGGGCGAGCTGGCGCGGATCTGGGCCGGCGCGTTCGAGCGCGAGGCGATCAGGCCGCACGTGCTCGGGCGTTTCGCCGACATGCTCAAGGCGGTCGAGCAGCATCCGGCCATGCTGTTCTTCCTCGACAACCAGCAATCGTTGGGTCCGGATTCGCGCGCAGGCCAGAACCGCAAGCGCGGGCTCAACGAAAATCTCGCACGCGAGATCATGGAGCTGCATACGCTCGGCGTCGGCGGCGGCTACACCCAGGACGACGTCACCTCGCTCGCGCGCATCATCACCGGCTGGACCTTTGCCGGAAGGCAAGGGCAGCTCGGCACTCCCGGCTCCTTCGTGTTCAACACCAATGCGCACCAGCCCGGGCCGCAAGTGCTGCTCGGCAAGACCTATGAGCCGACCGGCCTTGCACAGGGCGAAGCGGCGCTCGCCGACATCGCGCGCCATCCCTCGACCGCGAATTTCATCGCCACCAAGCTCGTCCGTCACTTCGTCGCCGACGACCCGCCGCCGGCGCTCGTGGCGCGGCTGCGCGAGGTCTTCGTCAGGACCGACGGCGACCTCAGAGCGATGGCAACCGCATTGGTCGATGCCGATGAGGCCTGGAAAGCGCCGCTGACCAAGATGCGCAGCCCTTACGATTTCCTGGTCGCGAGCGGCCGGCTGCTTGCGCGCGTGCCCGAGGATCCCGGCGCGTATCTGAACAATCTCAACCTGCTGGGACAGCCGCTGTGGTCGCCGGCAGGGCCCAACGGTTTCCCCGACACCAGCGCCGCCTGGGCTGCGCCCGAAGGCATGAAGCTCAGGCTCGACATCGCCGCGCAAATGGGCGCACGGCTCGGCAACAACATTGACCCGCTCGACCTGCTGGAATTCGCCGCGGCGGACGCGGCCTCGATCGAAACGCGCCGCACCGTCGAGCGCGCGGAGTCGCGCCAGCAGGCGCTGGCGCTGCTGCTGATGTCGCCGGAAATGCAGAGGAGATGATGATGGACTGCGTCGAGAACCGCCTCCTCACCTCGCGCCGCGGCCTCTTGCTCGGCGGCGCCTCCTTCGCCGCCTGGGCCTACTTGCCGAAATTCGCGCGCGCGGCTGATGGGCGCGATCCCAGATTGGTCGTCGTGATCCTGCGCGGTGCGCTCGACGGGCTCGCGACCGTCGCGCCGCTCGGCGACCCCGATTATGCCGGCCTGCACGGATCGATCGCGCTCACCGCCGATGGTGCGCATCCCGCGATCATGCTCGACTCGTTCTTCGCGCTGCATCCGGCGATGCCGGAGTTCGCGCGCATGTACCGCGACCGGCATGCCGCGGTGATCCATGCGGTGGCGACGCCCTATCGCGACCGTTCGCATTTCGACGGCCAGGACGTGCTCGAAAGCGGCTATGCGGGGCCGGGCCGCGTGCAGTCGGGCTGGCTCAACCGTGCGCTCGAAGCGCTGCCGCGCGGCGAGCGCGTGTCGAGCGGCCTTGCGGTCGGGCCGACCACGCCGCTGGTGCTGCGCGGCAATGCGCCGACCGTCGGCTGGGCGCCGGTCGCGCTGCCGCAGGCCGACGACGACACCGCGATGCGGCTCGTCGATCTCTACCGCCACCGCGATCCCGCGCTGGCCGCGGCGCTGTCGCAAGGCCTGCAGCTCGACAAGATCGCTGGTGGCGACGACATGAAGCCGAAGGGCGGCAATCAGGTCGCGCAGATGCGCCAGGTCGCACGCGGCGCGGCAAAGTTGATGGCGGCCGACGACGGCCCGCGCATCGCCGCGCTCGCCTTCGACGGCTGGGACACGCATGCAAACGAAGGCGGCCCTGTGGGGCGTCTCGCCTTCCTGCTCGGCGGTCTCGACGGCGCGCTCGCCGAATTCGAGAGCGGTCTGGGTGAGCGCTGGCGCGACGCCGTCGTCGTCGTCGCCACCGAGTTCGGCCGCACCGCGCGCATCAACGGTACCGACGGCACCGATCACGGCACCGGCACCGTCGCGCTGCTCGCCGGCGGCGCCGTGAAAGGCGGCCGCGTCATCTCGGATTGGCCGGGCCTCAAGCTCGCCAATCTCTATGAGGCGCGCGACCTCAAGCCGACAACGGACTTGCGCTCGGTGATCAAGGGCGTGCTGCAGGACCAGTTCGGCCTCTCCGATCGCGTGCTGGCGGAAACGGTGTTTCCGAACAGCGCAAGCGCAAGGCCGATGAAGGGGCTGGTGGCTTAACCTCTCCCCGCTCTTCTGCGGGGAGAGGTCGGATCGCCCCCGGCGATGCGCAGCATCGTCCGGCGCGATCCGGGTGAGGGGCAGGGCACGCTGTTGCCAAAGTGACGGCCTATCCGACTCGTATAACAGCAGTGCGTGCATCGCGCACTTCGACTACAATCGAGACCGAGCTCGCGGAGACAGCCCCTCACCCCACCCTCTCCCCGTAAGAACGGGGCGAGGGAGTGAGAGAGCGGTGCGTCCCTCACGGGTGAGGGGCAGGGCAATGCGTGGCCACAACGAAAAACCCATCCGACTCGCGCGACGCTTGCGTGCCGATCAAACGGATGCAGAGACGGTTCTCTGGAATCGCATTCGCAATCGGCGGATCGATGGCAACAAGTTCGTCAGGCAAGAGCCGATCATCGGCTACATCTGCGACTTCGTATGCCGCGAGAAACGGCTCGTCATCGAAGTCGATGGCGGACAGCACAACGAATCCGCGGCGGATGCAATTCGAGACGAGCGTCTTGGAGAGAAGGGGTACAAGGTACTTCGCTTCTGGAACAACGATGTTCTTGGGAACATCGAAGGTGTTCTCACCGTAATACAGAACGAACTCGCGGCGGCGGAAGACGTACCTTAACCTCTCCCCGCTCTTTGCGGGGAGAGGTCGGATCGCCCCCCGGCGATGCGCAGCATCGTCCGGCGCGATCCGGGTGAGGGGCAGGGCACACTGTTGCCACGAACCAAATCTCTCCGACTCGCAAGACGATTGCGATCGAGCGCATTCCATCTACAATTCAGACCGAGCTCGCGGAGACAGCCCCTCACCCCACCCTCTCCCCGTAAGAACGGGGCGAGGGAGCGGGAGAGCGGTGCGTCCCTTACAATTCCGGCATCAGGAGAAATCATCCATGTACATCGCCATGAACCGCTTCCGCGTCGCCAAGGGCTCCGAGTCCGCCTTCGAGCAGGTCTGGCTCACCCGTGACACGCATCTGGACAAGGTGCCGGGCTTCGTCGAATTCCATTTGCTGCGCGGGCCGGAAGCCGAGGACCACACGCTCTATGCCTCGCACACCGTGTGGGCGAACCATGCCGCCTTCGAGGCATGGACCAAGTCGGAGGCGTTTCGCGCGGCGCATCACCGGGCCGGCGACAACAAGCCGCTCTATCTCGGCCATCCCCAGTTCGAGGGCTTTGAGGTGATGCAGACGGTGGGGCGCGGCGCGAAATAGCGCGTCGCAAGCTTATTGTTTGAGCATGATCTTTCCGGAAAACCGCTTCACACTTTGCGCTAACGCGGCCCTTCGGGTCCGGATCATGCTCTAGCCCAGCGTGATCCTGTCGATCTCCGCCATCTCCTCCGCGCTGAGCTTCCAGGCGATCGCCTTGACGTTCTCCTCGATCTGCTCGACGCGGGTGGCACCCGCGATCACGCTCGAGACTTGCGGGCGTGCGGCGAGCCAGGAGAAGGCGAGCTCCAGCATCGAATGGCCGCGCGCTTTCGCAAAGGCCTGGAGCTTCTCGACGACGTCCTCGTTGCGCGGCGTGACGTAGCGGTCGCGCAGCCGCGGCACCTTGCCGAAGCGGGTGTCGTCGGGCGCGGCTTCGCCCTTCCTGTATTTGCCGGTCAGAAGTCCGCTTGCGAGCGGGAAGAACGGCAACAGGCCGAGCTTGTACTCCGTTGCGGCCGGCAGCAGGTCCTTCTCGATGTCGCGCACCAGCAGGGAATATTCGTCCTGGCAGGAGACGAAGCGGCTGACATTCATCGCGCGCGCGACGTACTCCGCTTCCGCGATCCGCCAGGCAGGGAAGTTCGAATTGCCGATGTAGCGGACCTTGCCCTGGCGCACGAGATCGTCGAGCGCGCGCAGGCTCTCCTCGATCGGCGTCAGCGGGTCGTGATCGTGCTGCTGGTAGAGATCGATGTAGTCGGTCTTCAGCCGCTTCAGGCTCGCTTCCACGGCCTCCATGATGTAGCGGCGCGAGGCGCCCTGCTTGGTTCCGTCCTCCGCCATCGGCTTGGCGTATTTCGTCGCCAGCACGATGTCCTTGCGGCGATCGCCCAGCACGGTGCCGAGCACGGTCTCCGAGCCGCCCATGTTCGAATAGATGTCGGCGGTGTCGAACAGCGTGATGCCGAGGTCGAGCGCGCGATGGATGACCTTGCGCGAGGTCTCGAGGTCGGTGCGCTGGCCGAAATTGTTGCAGCCGAGCCCGACCGCGGACACGCGAAGGCCGGAGGCGCCGAGATTGCGAATTTCCATGAAAGATCCTGTCGGAGATGAGCGGCGGGTATTTTGACCACCACGCGCCGCGGCAGCAAGCTGCTCGCCGCGCTGCTGCCATGCCGGCGGCGCGCACAAAAAAATGCGGCCCCTGTCAGACGCGGCGACTGACGGGGACCGCTTTGGGGCGCTTGATCGGTGACGGGGGGCCTGATCAGACGCAGGTGCAACCTAATCCCGGTGTGTTACGCGCCGGTGACAGGCCGAGTTATCCACAGGCCTGAGGTCGCGGGATCAAAAGATCTTGCGATAGACGATGAAGCCGGACCGCTCCGCGACCTTGTCGTACAGGCTCTGCGCGGTGACGTTGGTCTCGTGGGTCTGCCAATAGACCCGCGGCGATCCCGCCAGCTTCGCCCGTTCATACACGCCATAAATCAACGCCGAGGCGACGCCCTTGCCGCGGGCGGCTTCCAGCGTGAACAGGTCCTGCAGATAGCAGGAGGGTTCGATCGCAGTAGTGCTGCGATGAAACAGATAGTGCGTCAGCCCGAGCAGCTTGCCGTCGCTCTCGGCGACTAAGCCATGCACTGGCTCATAGGCATCGAAGAAGCGCTGCCACGTCATCCGCGTGATCTCCGGCGCAAGCGCGGTCGGGCCCGAGCGGCCGTAGAAGGCGTTGTAGCCGTCCCACAGCGGCAGCCACTGATCGTAGTCCTGCTTCGTGACGGAGCGAATGGTGAGCGACATGTGAGAATTCCGCGATCGGTGAAGCGTCCTTCATACGTGATGAAGGGCGAGGCGATCAATTGTCTCACGAGTCGGACGGATATTCAGTCGTGGCAACAGTGTGCCATGCCCCTCACCCGGATTGCTTCGCAATCCGACCTCTCCCCGCGGAAGGGCGGGGAGAGGTTAAGACGAGCAACGCTCGCCTGAGTGAGGGAGGCACCGCTCTCTCGCTCCCTCGCCCCGTTCTTACGGGGAGAGGGTGGGGTGAGGGGCTGTCTCCGCGAGCGCCGGCATATGATAAGCGCACGGCGCATCTCACTCCGCAACGCGCAGATACCGGATCAGCTTGCGGTTCTGGGGATCGCGCAGCGAGCGGTAGTAGTCGGCACGCGCCGGCGCATCGGTGTGGCGCACGAGGTCCGTGACCGGCGTGTAGCTCAGCATGCGCCCGCCGTCGGGCAGCGCGGCGCAGACGAAGCGCAGCACCTCGCCATTGCGCAATTTGATGTTGATCGGCGTCGCGTCGCCGATCCGCACCATCTCCATGCGCTGCGCGATGAAGGTGCCGAGCTCGTCCTCGGGCAGTTCGAACGCGCCGGTGTCGCGGCTGTGATACATCAGCGCGATGAAGGGCGGCTTGCCGTCGGCGACCTCGTCCGGCACCGCAAAATAATCGCGGAAGGCGCGGTTGATGAATTCGGCGCGCGTCTCGGCATCGAGCAGCACGATGCCGATGTCGACCTGGTCGAGCGCGGCCGACAGCCGCGCGGCGGTGGCGTGGCTCTGGCGCTCGGTGGCGAAGGCGGCGAGCAGCCGCTCGCGCATCAGGCCGGTGATGCCCGCGGTGCCGAAGGCCGTCACCGCGAGGAGGCCGACCAGATCCGCGCTGGTATGGAGGGGCACAGCGCGATGACCAGCAAAGAACAGTGCCGCGCCGGCGACCGCAAGGGCCGCGCTGGCCATGGCGGAGGCGAAACCCGCCAGCGCGCCGGCAAGCGCGACGATGCAGACGAACAGCGGGGCAGGCGAGGGAATGTGAACGGAGCGATCGAGCAGGATCGCCAGCAGCGTGATCGCTACCGTCAGCACCGGACCGGAGATCGCGCGCCATCCGAACCGCATGGCCTGTCTCGTTCCTCCCTGAACGAGGGAACGCCACAACACTGACCGATTATTGCGCCGGCGCGGTGAGGAATCGTGCGGAGTGCTTAAGGGCGGCTTGCGACGGCGCGCCAAGCTTTCGGATGATTTTAGACCAAATGCGAATGCCTGACGCGCTGCTGCCACGCCGGCGCATTCAGCGTCGATGTGCCCGAGCTCTTGCGCATGCCGGTGAAGATCAGCAGCGATGCCGCGACCAGGATGGCCGCGGTCAGGGTGATTGCAACGACGACCACAGGTGATTTCATCGACGTCCTGTCGCAATGCCGGTCAGCGCGGGGCCGCGCGGCACCTTGAAGGCGGTCCAGGATGAAACGGGAATCAGACCGGCAGGCCCATCGCCATGGTCGCCTTGGTCGACAGCACTGTCAGGGTGACGATCAGGCACAGCGAAAGCGCGGCGACGGCAAGCGAGGCCGCGACCGCATTGGTCAGCCGGGAAGACGAAACGGTAGCGGGTTGGCCCTGAAAGCCTGCCGTGCCGGACGCCCGAATCATGGTCTAAATCCTTCAACGTGCGAGCGAATCACCCGCGACTTTCCAGAATTTCCCAGTTGCAACCGGCAATATTGCGGCGGCTGTCGCGCTGAAAATGGCCAGATTGCGGCAAATATTACCTTTATGCCCGCTATTCCGCGAGGGGGGGGGACGGGCGCCGTCAGGCCCCCGCTGCGATACTGGCGGCGTCGATGTCGGCCGGACGCCAGTCCATCGACACGAAGCCGGGTGCGGCCTCCACGCGCTTGAGCCAGTCCCGGATCGCCGGGAACGCCTGGAGGTCGAAGTCGCAGCGATCGGCAAGGTGGGTGTAGCCGTAGAGCGCGATGTCGGCGACCGTGAGCTGGCGGGCGGCGAAATAGGGGCTGGTCTTGAGGTGGTTCTCCATCACCTGGAGCGCGCCATAGCCGCGCTCCATCCAGTCCTCCAGCGAATGGGTCTGGAGGTCGCGGCCGCCCTTGACCAGCGACAGCCAGAAATAGGCGGCGCCGATATTCGGCTCGAGCGCGTGCTGCTCGAAGAACATCCATTGCAGCGCCTCGGCGCGGTCGATGCGGTTCTCCGGGGCGAGCGGCGTGCCGACGGCGACGTACCAGAGGATGGCGTTGGACTCGGCGAGAAAGCGGTCCTCGCCGACCTCGAGCAGCGGCACCTGGCCCGACGGGTTCTTGGACAGAAAGTCCGGCGTGCGGCTTTCGCCGCGCAGAATGTCCACCTCCACCGCTTCGTAAGGTACGTTCAACAGCGCCAGCGCAAGGCGGACCTTGTAGCTGTTGCCGGAGCGTTGCATCGAATAGAGCTTGTACATTCTGAAAGTTCTGAACCTGGGACGGGGAAGCGCGGCGCATCTGCCCACGCGCCGCGGCTAAACAATGATGCCGATGCGAATCCGCCGCAAGAGCCGGTCCATAGAAAAACTCGAAAACTCTACCGCACTGCAATGCCGCGGAAGATCATTTCCACGCGACGCTGCAAATCAGATCACGCTTGCGTCAACGCGTGGACGCGTTGCGCACTCGCATCGAGTGAGACGTTGAGCGGCCGTGATCGAGCCGGGTGTCGACGCTCGGCTGAAGGCTCCCGGACCTCCTCGGAAACGTCAGCCTCGCGGTCGGTTCTTGGCGCCCGAACGGCCTGAAATTGCTCCGAGGACAAGCCTTGCCGGATATGAGGGGTTTGCGCGGCAAAGTTACGGAAAATTGCGGGGAATCGCGGCTCGAAACGCTGGAATTCGTAAACTTTTGCGGGATCGGGCCGAAGTTTCTTGCGGTGCAGCGGCACACGTTTTAGGGTGGCTCCATTCCCACAATCAGAGTCGTGAGGCCAAAGGGTTCACGACGCTTGTCAGGAGATGACGATGTCCTTCCTTGCCGCTGCGCTCGACCGTGTGAAGCCGTCCGCGACCATCGCGGTCACGGATAAAGCACGCGCGCTGAAAGCGGCGGGCCGCAACGTCATCGGCCTCGGTGCCGGCGAGCCCGACTTCGACACGCCCGCCAACATCAAGCTGGCGGCGATCCGCGCCATCGAGGCCGGCAAGACCAAGTACACCGCGGTCGACGGCATTCCCGAGCTGAAGGAAGCCATCATCGCGAAGTTTCAGCGCGAGAACGGCGTCGTCTACAAGCCGAACCAGATCATCGTCGGCACCGGCGGCAAGCAGGTGCTCTACAACGCGCTGATGGCGACCATCAATCCGGGCGACGAGGTGATCATCCCAGCGCCCTATTGGGTCAGCTACCCTGAAATGGTTGCGCTCGCCGGCGGCGAGCCGGTGCCGGTGGTCTGCACCGCCGCGACCGGCTTCAAGCTCGGGGCCGAGGCGCTCGAGCGCGCGATCACGCCGAAGACCAAATGGGTGATCCTGTGCTCGCCGTCGAACCCGACCGGCGCGGCCTACACCAAGGCCGAGCTGAGGGCGCTTACCGACGTGCTGGTCAAGCACCCGCATGTGTGGGTGATGACCGACGACATGTACGAGCACCTCGTCTATGACGACTTCCAGTTCACCACGGTCGCGCAGGTCGAGCCCAGCCTCTACGACCGCACGCTCACGGTGAACGGCGTGTCGAAGGCCTATTGCATGACCGGCTGGCGCATCGGCTATGCCGGCGGCCCGGCGCAGCTCATCAAGGCGATGTCGACCATCCAGTCGCAGTCGACCTCGAATCCGTGCTCGATCGCGCAGTGGGCCTCGGTGGAGGCGCTGAACGGTCCGCAGGACTTCATCCCCGCCAACAACAAGGTGTTCAAGGAGCGCCGCGACCTTGTCGTCTCCATGCTCAACCAGGCGAACGGCATCGAGTGCCCGCGTCCCGAGGGTGCGTTCTACGTCTATCCGTCCTGCGCCGGCACGATCGGCAAGAAGGCGCCGTCGGGCAACGTGATCGCGAACGATGAGCAGTTCGTCACCGAGCTGCTGGAGACCGAAGGCGTCGCCGTGGTGCAGGGTTCGGCCTTCGGCCTCGGCCCGGCCTTCCGCATCTCCTACGCGACCAAGACCTCCGACCTCGAAGACGCCTGCAAGCGCATCCAGCGCTTCTGCGGCAATCTTCGCTGAGCCGAAGACAGTGCGAATTGGAAAGGCCCGCTTCGGCGGGCCTTTTTTGTTTCGATAGGCGGAGTCGGATGGACTATTGCTCTGGTCGGCTTTGTGCCCAGCCCCTCACCCGGATCACATCTGCGATGTGATCCGACCTCTCCCCGCGGAAGTGCGGGGAGAGGTTTAAGTAGCGCCCAACCGTCGCTCGTTTGCATCGTGAGGGACGCGACGCTCTCTCGCTCCCTCTCCCCGTTCTTACGGGGAGAGGGTGGGGTGAGGGGCCTCTCACCGAGCGTTCATTTCAGATACGTCCGATCTGGCACCCACAACGCTCTTGTGGCATAGACCATCGCGCAACACGGGTAGGGCGCTCTCTCTGCTCGCCTCACATTCATCGCCGGAGAAATTCATGCGCCGTTCGTTCATCTTCGCCGGGCTCGCCGCCGCCAGCCTCGTTGCCTCCGTCGCAAACAGCAGCGCGCAGCAGCAGCGGATGGTCCGGGTCGGCGTGCTCGAATGCCGTGGGGGCGCCAGCGTCGGCTTCATCGTGGGATCGGTGACCAATCTCGGCTGCGTGCTGCGCGCCGACGGCCTGCCTGAGGACCGCTACGTCGCGACGATCCGGAAAGTGGGCCTCGACATCGGCATTACCCAGGAGACCACGCTGGCCTGGGGCGTGTTCGCGCCGGTCGACCGGCTCGGCCCCGGCGATCTCTCCGGCACTTACGCTGGCGCGCAGGGCAGCGCCTCGATCGGCGTCGGCCTCGGCGGCAACGTGCTGGTCGGTGGCTCCAACAACTCGATCGCGCTCCAGCCACTCAGCGTGCAGGGCCAAGTCGGCCTCAACGTCGCCGCCGGCCTCGAAAGCCTGGAACTCCGTCCGGGCCGTTAACACTTTTGCGTGTGATCGCGCCGCGCGAAGCGGCGCGATTTTACTGACGACGCACCGCAGCGACGTTTGATGCTTGCCAAATCTAAGGGACGGGCAGAGCATCTGCGTTTGCCGACCCAATCATGGGCCGAGCTCCACACAAAGGAGGCGGCGAAATGGGACAAGACGTCAGAAGTCCCCGAGGTCCACGGTGCATCGCGCTGGTGGGCCCTTTCCAAAGCGGTAAAACCACACTTCTTGAAGCAATATTGGCGCGAACGGGCGCAATCCCTCGCGCCGGCAGCGTCGACGCCGGAACTTCCGTCGGCGACGCCACCCCGGAGGCCCGTCATCACAAGATGACCGTCGGCCTCACTGCCGCCACCACGAGTTTCATGGGCGACAGCTACACCTTCCTCGATTGTCCCGGTTCCGTCGAGTTCGCCCACGACATGCGCGCCGCGTTGCCCGCGGTCGATGCCGCAATCGTGGTTTGCGAGGCGGACGAGAAGAAGCTGCCGCAGCTTCAGATCATCCTGCGCGAGCTGGAGGAGCTGAAGATCCCGCGTTTCCTGTTCCTCAACAAGATCGATCGCGCCAATCAGCGCATCCGCGAGACCCTCGCGATGCTGCAGCCCGCCTCGCGCGTGCCGCTGGTGCTGCGCCAGATCCCGATCTGGAAGGGCGAGCTGATCGAAGGCTTCGTCGATCTCGCGCTTGAGCGCGCCTTCATCTATCGCGAGCACAAGGCCTCCGAGGTGATCGCGCTCGAAGGCGGCGATCTCGATCGCGAGAAGGAAGCCCGCTTCTCGATGCTGGAGAAGCTCGCCGACCACGACGACGCGCTGATGGAGCAACTGCTGGAGGACATCCAGCCGCCGCGCGATGCCGTGTTCGACGATCTCGCCCGCGAATTGCGCGAAGGGCTGATCTGCCCGGTGCTGATCGGTGCGGCCGCCCGCGAAAACGGCGTGCTGCGCCTGATGAAGGCGCTGCGCCACGAGGCGCCCGGCATCGCCGAGACCGCAAAGCGCCTCGGCACGCCCGAGAGCAAGGACGCGCTCGGCTACGTCTTCAAGACGCTGCATTCGCAGCACGGCGGAAAGCTGTCGCTGACGCGGCTCGTCGCCGGCCATCTCGACGACGGCGCCACGCTGCAATCCTCCTCCGGCGGCGCCGGGCGCATCTCCGGCATCCTCGCCGTCAACGGCGCCTACGACACCAAGCGCGCCTCGGCGGAAGCCGGCGACACCGTGGCGCTCGCCAAGCTCGATCCGGTCAAGACCGGCGACTTGGTCTCGAGCGGCAAGACGCAGCCGGCGGCGCTGGGCGCCGCGGAGCCGACATCGGCCGTGCTCGCGATCTCGGTCGCGGCCACCGACCGCAAGGACGACGTCAAGCTCGGCCAGGCGCTGATGCGGCTGCACGAGGAGGATCCTTCGCTCCTGATCGTGCAGAATCCCAAGACCCACGACACCGTGCTGTGGGGCCAGGGCGAGATGCACCTGCGCGTCGCCAGCGAGCGCTTGCGCGACCGCTTCGGCGTCAAGGTCACCTCGCATCCGCCCGCGATCGGCTATCAGGAGACCATCCGCAAGCCGATTGTCCAGCGCGGCCGGCACAAGAAGCAGTCCGGCGGCCACGGCCAGTTCGGCGATGTCGTGCTCGACATCAAGCCGCTGCCGCGCGGCGATGGCTTCAAGTTCGCCGAGAAGGTGGTCGGCGGCGCGGTGCCGCGCAACTACATCCCGGCGGTGGAGGAAGGCGTCGTCGACGGGCTCACGCGCGGTCCGCTCGGCTTCCCCGTCACCGATGTGCAGGTGACGCTGACCGACGGCTCCTATCACAGCGTCGATAGCTCCGATCTCGCCTTCCGCACGGCGGCGCGGGTCGGGCTCAACGAAGGCCTGCCGCAATGCCAGCCGGTGCTGCTGGAGCCGATCCACGTGGTCGAGATCGTCTGTCCGACCGATGCCACCGCCAAGATCAACGCGATCCTGTCGGCGCGGCGCGGCCAGATCCTCGGCTTCGACACCCGCGACGGCTGGAGCGGCTGGGACTGCGTCCGCGCCATGATGCCGGAAGCCGAGATCGGCGAGCTCATCGTCGAGCTGCGCTCCGCGACAGCAGGCGCCGGCAGCTTCACCCGCCAGTTCGACCACATGGCCGAAGTCACGGGCCGCGCCGCCGACCAGATCATCGCCGCGCATCAGCACGCGGCGTGAGTCTGTCTCTCGCGCAGTGAGGGACGCACCACTCGCTCACTCCCTCTCCCCGTTCTTACGGGGAGAGGGTGGGGTGAGGGGCGTATCCACGCGCGCGGTTTGAATTGCAGGCAAACAATCGAGTCGGATGGCCATTCGCTTGTGGCCGCAGAGTGCCTCGCCCCTCACCCGGATCGCTGACGCGATCCGACCTCTCCCCGCAGAAGAGCGGGGAGAGGTTAGTGCTTGCCTCCGCCTCGAAATGATGTATTTTACATCATTGTATATGCTCCAGATATCACTTATAACTCCTGATACGTGAGGCCAGGGTGATCACCTCGTTCCAGATGCGGGCGGCCCGCGCGCTGCTCGGCATCGACCAGAAAACCCTGGCCGAGCTCGCCGGCGTGTCGCTGCCGACCATCCAGCGGATGGAGGCATCGACCGGCAACGTGCGTGGCGTGGTCGAGACCTTGATGAGGGTGGTCGAGGCGTTCGACCGGGCCGGCGTCGAACTGATCGGCGAGCAGGCGCGCAGCGACAGCGGCGGACGCGGGGTTCGGCTGAAGGAGCCGGGGCCGCCGCGTCGGGTCGGGGCGTGATCTCGCGATGATCATGCCGGGAGCAGTTTGAACTAACGCACCGTCGCGCCGACGCACGCGGCCGCACGATGCATCGGAGCGTTGTGGGCAGCGGAGCACTTCGGGGCATGAGCATCACAAGCGATCACGCAAGCCGGCTGCAGCAGCTTCGCAGGCCGACCTTCACCGAACTCTATCTGCCAAAACTCGTCACCGTCTGGCGCGAGGGCTATGACCTGTCGGACTTTCGCGCCGACGTGTTCGCGGGCCTCACGGTGGCGATCGTCGCGCTGCCGCTGTCGATGGCGATCGCGATCGCCTCGGGCGTGACGCCGGACCGCGGTCTCTACACCGCCGTCGTCGGCGGCTTCATCGTGTCGCTGCTCGGCGGCAGCCGCTTCCAGATCGGCGGCCCTGCGGGTGCCTTCATCGTGCTGGTCGCGGTGACCGCGGAGCGGCACGGCGTCGACGGCGTGATCCTCGCCACCATGATGGCGGGCCTGTTCCTGATCGCCGCGGGCCTGTTGCGCGTCGGCACCTACATCAAGTTCATTCCCTATCCGGTGACGGTCGGCTTCACCGCCGGCATCGCGGTGATCATCTTTGCGAGCCAGCTCCGCGATCTCGCAGGCATCACGCTCGCGGGCAAGGAGCCCAGCGAATTCGTTCCAAAGCTCGCCGCGCTTGCGAGCGGCCTGCACACCGTCAATCCGTCGGCGGTTGTCGTCGCGCTCGCCAGCATTGCCATCATCGCGGCCTTGCGGGTCTGGCGGCCGTCCTGGCCGGGCATCCTGATCGCGGTCGTTTTCGCGGCCGTCATATGTTCGGTGTTCTCGCTGCCGGTCGAGACCATCGGCTCGCGCTTCGGCGGCATTCCGCGCGAATTGCCGTCGCCGGCGCTCCCCGTGTTTTCGCTGGAGAAGGCGAGGGCGGTGCTGCCCGACGCGATCGCGTTCGCGCTGCTGGCCGCAATCGAATCGCTGCTGTCGGCGGTGGTGGCCGACGGCATGACCGGGCGCCGTCACCGCTCCAATTGCGAGCTGGTCGCGCAAGGTGCGGCCAATATCGGCTCGGCGCTGTTCGGCGGCATCTGCGTCACCGGCCTGATCGCGCGCACCGCCACCAACATCCGCGCCGGCGCGCGCGGGCCGCTGGCGGGCATGCTGCATTCGGTCTTCCTGCTGCTGTTCATGCTGATCGCAGCCCCGCTCGCCAGCTACATCCCGCTTGCCGCGCTCGCCGCCGTGCTCGTGGTGGTCGCCTGGACCATGGCGGAGAAGCAGGAGTTCGCCACACTCCTGCGTTCCTCCTGGGGCGATGCCGTGGTGCTGCTCGCGACTTTCCTGCTGACGATCTTCCGCGACCTCACTGAAGGCATCCTGGTCGGCTTCGCGCTCGGCGCGGTGCTGTTCATCCATCGCATGGCCGAGATGACCGGCATCGAGGAACGTTCCCCGCTGGTAGCGGCCGACCGTCCCGACGACGGCAATGGCGAGCGCGTGCCTTACGACCCCGGGCTCGCGATCGACCGCGACGTGCTGGTCTATCGCATCACCGGCGCGTTCTTCTTCGGCGCGGCCTCGGCGATCGGCGGCGTGCTCGACGGCATCGCCGACAAGCGCAAGGCCTTCGTGGTCGATTTCGCCGCGGTGCCGTTCCTGGACTCGACGGCGGCGAACGTGCTCGGGCGGGTCGCTGCCAAGGCCCACCGCCAGGGCATCCGCTTGTTCATCACCGGCGCCTCGCCCGCGGTCCGCCGCGCGCTGCTCACCCATGGCGTGACGCCGCCGCGCGCGCGCTATCGCACGAGCCTCGAGCGCGCCGTCGCCGACATCAAGAGCCGAGCAGCCGACGAGCCTGCGGCGGGCTGACGGCACGCGTCTCGCGCCGGGCGATTTGATCGACGGCTGCTGCTGCGTCACGATGCGGCTGCCGCGCGCTTGACAGCGCCCGCGGGACGCGAAATGGATCGTCACGGAAACGACTTAAGGGGAAGGATGACCGTGACCAAGGCTCCCGCAGCCTGTCTGATCGGATGGCCGGCCGCGCATTCGCGCTCGCCGCTGATCCATCATTACTGGCTGCGCACGCTCGGCATCGAGGGCGGTTACGTCATCGAGGCGGTCCCGCCCGATGATCTCAGAGACTTCGTGCTGCGGCTGTCGCTGCGCGGTTTTGTGGGGGCCAACGTCACCATCCCGCACAAGGAAGCCGTGCTCGGGCTCTCGACGCCTGACGCGCGCGCGCGGGCCGTCGGCGCCGCCAACACACTGTGGTTTGCCGAGGGCGAGCTGCGCTCGACCAACACCGACGTCGAGGGTTTCATCGGCAATCTCGACGCCAGCGCGCCCGGTTGGGACAAGGCGGAAGAGGCGCTGGTGCTGGGGGCGGGCGGCTCCTCCCGCGCGGTCGTGTTCGGGCTGCGCGAGCGCGGGATCAAGCGCATCCATCTCGCCAATCGCACCATCGCGCGGGCAGAGACTCTTGCAGGTCAGTTCGGTCCGAGCGTGCATCCTGTTACGTGGGACGCGATCGGCGACGTGCTGCCGCGTGCGAAACTTCTCGTGAACACGACCTCGCTCGGCATGCACGGCCAGCCGTCACTCGACGTCGAAGCGGCGCGCCTGCCGCAAGAAGCGGTCGTCGCCGACCTCGTCTACGTCCCGCTGGTGACGCCACTGCTGGCGGCCGCAAAGGCGCGCGGCCTGAAGACCGCCGACGGGCTCGGCATGCTGCTGCACCAGGCGGTGCGCGGCTTCGAGCTGTGGTTCGGCCGCCGGCCGCAAGTCACGGCCGAGCTGCGGGCGCTGGTCGAGGCCGATCTCACAAAGACTTGAGAGGGTAACGGCGAATAGCACACCACCTCCGGAGTTCTATCCCGTGGGACAATCGGAGACCGTCATGACTATTCAACGTACAACCTTGATACGCCCGCTCGTCGCCGTCGCGATGGTAGCCGTCTCGACGCTCGCGGCCGTCGCGCAGAAGGCGCCGGTGCCGACGCGGGTGCGCGGCACCATCGAAAGCGTCAGCGGCGATACCATGCAGGTCAAGTCGCGCAGCGGCGAGGACGTCAAGCTGCGCATCGCCCCTGACGTCAGCGTGTCGGGAATTACAAAAATTTCACTCGCCGACATCAAGGTCGGCTCCTTCGTCGGCGCCACCACCGTGCCGGGACCGGACGGCGGCCAGAACGCGGTCGAGGTGCACGTGTTTCCCGAGAGCATGCGCGGCACCGGCGAGGGCTCGCGACCCTATGACCTCAAGCCGAACTCCAGCATGACCAACGCCACGGTGTCGGAGAGCGTGGTCGGCAATGACGGCCATACGCTGCTGGTGAAATACAAGGACGGCGAGAAGAAGGTGTTCGTCCCCGACAACACGCCGGTGGTGACCTTCGTGCCCGGTGACAAGGGTGAGCTGAAGCCCGGCGCCAAGGTCATCGCCTTCATGAAGCAGCTCCCGGACGGCTCGTTCGAGACCAACCGCGTCAGCGTCGGCCGCGATGGCCTGACCCCGCCGATGTGATTGGGAGCATGATCCGGACCCGAAGGGCCGCGTTAGCGCAAAGTGTGAAGCGGTTTTCCGAAGAGATCATGCTCAAAAGTTGAGGGAATAGCGGCGGTCGCACGGGGTTGCCGTGATGTACCGCCGCAACGCCCTGGAGGGACAAGGCCATGCCGAAGCTGAACTGGATGCCACGCGCCGTCGTGGCCACTTTCGTCACCTGCATCTTCGTGTCTTCCGCCTCGGCGCAGCAGGCACCGACGGTGCGCATCCGCGGCACCATCGAGAGCGTCGACGGCAACATGCTCGGCATCAAGACCCGCGAGGGCAGCGACGTGAAGGTGAAGATGACCGACAACGTCGCCGTCTTTGCCGTCATCAAGACCTCGCTCTCCGAGATCAAGGAAGGCTCCTATATCGGCGTCACCGGCATGCCCGAGCCCGACGGCACCCAGAAGGCGATCGCGGTGCACATCTTCCCGGAGAACCAGCGCGGCGCCGCCGAAGGCTTCCGTCCCTGGGATGCGCGCGCCAATTCGACCATGACCAACGCCACCGTGGCGCAGACGGTGAAGGGCACCGACGGCCAGAACATCACGGTGAAATACAAGGACGGCGAGAAGAAAGTCGTGGTGCCGCAGGATACTCCGATCGTCACCTTCGTCGCCAGCGACAAGTCGGAAGTGAAGCCCGGCGCCAAGCTGATCATTTTCGGCGCGGCGAAGAAGGAGGATGGGTCGCTGGAGGCGAACCGGGTGAATGTCGGGCGGGATGGGATTACGCCGCCGATGTGAGGCAGGCAAGCGGTGTCTTGTAGGGTGGGTTAGGCGAAGCCGTAACCCACCATGCTTTCCGCAAATGCGGATCGAAGTTGGTGGGTTACGCGCCGCGGACTGCGCTTCGCGCAGCCGCAGAGCTAACCCACCCTACGGCACTGCCGCTGCCGTCACATCGCAATCACGTGATCGTCGATCTCGTCGATCCGGTTGACGCCGCACAGGCCCATGGTGGTGAGCAGCTCTTTCTGGATGATCTCGATCGCCTTGGCGACGCCGGCCTGGCCGCCGGCACCGAGGCCGTAAGCATAGGCGCGGCCGATCATGCAGGACTTTGCGCCGAGCGCGAGCGCGCGCATCACGTCCTGCCCGGAGCGGATGCCGCCGTCGAACATGATCTCCATCTTGTCGCCGACCGCGTCTGCGATCTCCGGCAGCACCTCGATCGAGGACGGCGCGCCGTCGAGCTGACGGCCACCATGGTTGGAGACGACGAGGGCCTGCGCGCCGGTCTTGGCGGCCTCCTCGGCATCCTCGACGTCGAGGATGCCCTTGATGATGAGCTTGCCAGGCCAGATGCTCCGGACCCATTCGACGTCCTTCCAGTTCAAGGACGTATCGAACTGCGAAGCGGTCCACTCGGCGAGGCGGTTGAGATCCTCGGTGTTCTTCACGTGGCCGGCGATGTTGCCGAAGGTGCGGCGCTTGCCCTGCAGCACGCCGGAGACCCAGGCCGGCTTGCTGGCGAAATCCAGAAGCTTCGACAGCGACCATTCGGGGGGCACCGTCATGCCGTTCTTGATGTCGGCATGGCGCTGGCCGATCACCTGCAGGTCGACGGTGAGCACGAGTGCGCTGCACTTGGCCGCGGCCGCGCGCTGGATCAGTTCCTTGATGAAGCCGCGGTCCTTCATCACGTAGAGCTGGAACCAGAACGGCTTCTCGACATTGGCGGCGATGTCCTCGATCGAGCAGATCGACATCGTCGATTGCGTGAACGGGATACCGGCGGCCTGCGCGGCGCGGCAGGCGTAGATTTCGCCGTCGCCATGCTGCATGCCGAGCAGGCCGACGGGCGCGAGGATCAGCGGCATGGTCGAGGGCTCGCCGAGGATCGTGGTCGAGGTGTCGCGCTTGGAGACGTCGACCAGGATGCGCTGGCGGAACTTGATCGCCTGCAGGTCCTCGCGGTTGGCGCGCAGCGTTTCCTCGGCATAGGAGCCGCGGTCGCAATAGTCGAAGAACGCCTTCGGCACGCGGCGCTTATGCAGCGCGCGAAGATCGTCGATACAGGTGATGTGCTTCATGAACGTTTCCCGGCCCGTCGTGTACGCAAGAGTCTTGCGTCGGAAGATCGAGGGGTCATCTAGCATGGTTGGATGCACAGCCAAATCGTTTGAGAGGAGGGCGCCATGACGAAGCCGCACGCGAAACCTTCGCCGAAAGAGATCAAGGAGAAGCAGGACCTCGAGGACGCGCTGGAAGAGGGGCTGGAAGAGACCTTTCCGGGCTCCGATCCCGTCAACGTCACCCAGCCGGCGCCGAGCCGCGGCGACGGCCATGTGAAGCGCTCGGATTAGGACAGGTTCCGTCTGCTTTCCGCTGGTCACGCCGGAACTATAATGTTAACAATGCGTTACAGAGGCGGCTGCGGCGCCGGTTCCGTAATGATTCATCATATTTTTTGAAGCCAAGTTAGCCGCGATGGCTTTATAAGACCCTCAGCAGATCAGGGGATGCGGGTCCCGTTCGGGCAGCCCGTGGTTGTAGAGGGGATCCCTGGTTGTTGCTCGGGGGACCATATGAGTCGCAAATATTTCGGGACGGACGGGATTCGGGGCCGCGCCAACGGACTGATCACGCCGGAGCTCGCGCTCAAGGTCGGCCAGGCCGCGGGCCTTGCATTTCAGCGCGGTGACCACCGCCACCGGGTCGTGATCGGCAAGGACACCCGTCTGTCCGGCTACATGATCGAATACGCGATGGTTGCGGGCTTCACCTCGGTCGGCATGGACGTGCTGCTGGTCGGCCCGATGCCGACGCCGGCGGTCGCGATGCTGACCAAGTCGATGCGCGCCGATCTCGGCGTCATGATCTCGGCCTCGCACAATCTGTTCGAGGACAACGGCATCAAGCTGTTCGGGCCGCAGGGCTTCAAGCTCTCCGACGACGTCGAGCGGCAGATCGAGCAGCTGCTCGACGAATCCCTCGACAAGCGTCTCGCACAAAGCGCGAGCCTCGGCCGCGCCCGCCGTATCGACGGCGTGCATGACCGCTACATCGAATTCGCCAAGCGCACGCTGCCGCGCGATCTCTCGCTCGAGGGCCTGCGCGTCGTGATCGATTGCGCCAATGGCGCCGCCTACAAGGTGGTGCCCGAAGCGCTGTGGGAATTGGGCGCCGACGTGGTGCCGATCGGCGTCGAGCCCGACGGTTTCAACATCAACAAGGATTGCGGCTCGACCTCGCCGGAGGCGCTGTCGAAGAAGGTGCGCGAGATGCGCGCCGACATCGGCATTGCGCTCGACGGCGACGCCGATCGCGTCATCCTGGTCGACGAGCGCGGCCATGTCGTCGACGGCGACCAGTTGCTCGCGGTGATCGCGCAGAGCTGGAAGGAGGACGGCCGGCTGTCGCGTCCCGGCATCGTCGCCACCGTGATGTCCAATCTCGGCCTCGAGCGCTTCCTCAAAGGGCAGGGGCTCGATCTCGTGCGCACGCCGGTCGGCGACCGCTACGTGCTCGAGCAGATGCTGAACGGCGGCTACAATCTCGGCGGCGAGCAGTCTGGCCACATCATCCTGTCCGACTACGCCACCACCGGCGACGGTTTTGTCGCTGCACTGCAAGTGCTGGCCGTGGTGCAGAAGCTGCGGCGTCCCGTGTCCGAGGTCTGCCACCGCTTCGATCCGCTGCCGCAGATCCTCAAGAATGTCCGCCACAAGGGCGGCAAGCCGCTCGATGATTCCGACGTCAAGTCGGCGATCTCCGACGGCGAGAAGCGCCTCAACGGCCACGGCCGCCTTCTGATCCGCTCCTCCGGCACCGAGCCGGTGATCCGCGTCATGGGCGAGGGCGAGGACCGCCATCTGGTCGAGGACGTCGTCGACACCATCGTCTCCGCGCTGGGACAGGCGGCGGCCTAAGCGCATCGAAGCGCCGGGTGGGGTGATCTCTCCCCACGGGCTGTATCGTAGGGTGGGCAAAGCGAAGCGTGCCCACGCATCTGTTTCCGTATCGGATAGATGGTGGGCACGGCGCAAGTGCGCCTTTGCCCACCCTACGATTCCTGTTTCTCGGCGACACCCTAGACCCTCATTGTGAGGAGCCCGCGAAGCGGGCGTCTCGAACCATGCAGCATCGTAGGGTGGGCAAAGCGACAGCTTGCCCACGCCTCTGTCGCCGTATCGGAAAGATGGTGGGCACGGCGCAAGGGCGCCTTTGCCCACCCTACGATATCGGACTCGTGGAGAGGGTAAGAGACGCATCCCAGCCATTTGCGATTGGCGCTGGTTCGACCGCTGCTTGCATCGTAATCAGCACGTCGCGGCAATCTGCCGCGCCGGGATGCTGCATTGAACAAGCCTGTCGTCGTCTCAGAGGAAACGCTGACCGAGCCGGTCGTCGTCGCCGACGTGGCGCCCGCTGCCGCCAAATCTGCTGCCAAGGCGGCCGCGGGGCCGGCCTATGTCGTGCTGGCCGGCATCAGCTTCTCGCACTTCCTCAACGACACCATGCAGTCGCTGATCGCCTCGGTGTATCCGATCCTGAAGGACACCTATGCGCTCGACTTCGCGCAGATCGGCATGATCACGCTGGCCTTCCAGTTCACGGCCTCGCTGCTGCAGCCGGTGGTCGGCCACTACACCGACAAGAAGGCGCAGCCTTATTCGCTGTCGATCGGCATGGCCTCGACCTTCTTCGGCCTGCTGCTGCTCAGCGTCGCGCAGCAATATCTCGTCATCCTCGTCGCCGCCGCGCTGGTCGGTCTCGGCTCGGCGGTGTTTCATCCCGAATCCGCGCGCATCGCGCGGCTCGCCTCCGGCGGCCGCTACGGTTTTGCGCAATCGGTGTTCCAGCTCGGCGGCAGCTTCGGCACGTCGATGGGGCCGGTGCTGGCCGCGCTGATCGTGGTGCCGTTCGGGCAGGGCAGCATCGCCTGGTTCTCTTCGATCGCGTTCCTCGCGATTCTCATTCTCTGGCGCATCGGGCGCTGGTACGCGCCGCAGATCACGGCGAGGAAGGCGGCGCCGGTCCACACCCAGCCCGGCGGGCCGAGCTCGCGCCGTGTCGCGGTTGCGCTGCTCGTGCTGGTGGCGCTGCTGTTCTCCAAACAGCTCTACGTCTCGAGCCTGTCGAGCTATTACATCTTCTACCTGATCGACCGGTTCGGCGTGTCGACGCAAGCGGCGCAGATCTATCTCTTCATCTTCCTCGCGGCGAATGCGGTTGGCGCGTTCTTCGGCGGACCGCTGGGAGATCGCTTCGGCCGCAAGATCGTGATCTGGATCTCGATCCTGGGCGCGCTGCCGTTCACGCTGGCGCTGCCCTATGCCGGGCTCTACGCCAGCGCGGTGCTGTCAGTCATCATCGGCCTGATCATCTCCTCGACGACGTCGTCGATCATCGTGTTCGCGCAGGAGCTGGTGCCGCACCGCTTCGGCATGATCTCCGGCGTGTTCTTCGGCGTCGCCTTCGGCATCGGGGGCCTCGGTGCCGCCGTGCTCGGCAAGCTCGCCGATCACACCTCGATCGAGTTCGTCTACCAGGTCTGCGCGTACCTGCCGGCGATCGGCCTGCTTGCGGTGTTCCTGCCGAAACTGCCGCAGCACGCGCGTTAACAAACCTTTCCTCGCTGCATTGCGGCTTCATACATCGTTAGCAACTGGGTGCCGAGGCTTGCATTTTTGCAACGCTCGGCGCCGCATCCGCGTGTGCAGTGAGAAAATATCAACCTTAAAAATTAGGGTTAAGTGGCGCTTAAACATTTGCTGCCATCGTCCGGGTCGTGAGTTTCCAGAACGTGGGGCGTCTGCATTTTGCCTCACCGGCCATAAGGACGAAGCCAATGCGTAGCGTTAAGTCTCTCCTTGCCGCGGGTGCGGCAACCCTGATCTCGTCGATGGCGTTTGCCGCCGACATGCCGATCGCCGCGCCCCCTCCCATGTACGCGCCGCCGGCTCCGCCCGCCGACTTCGGCGGTTGGTATCTCCGTGGCGACATCGGCATGACCAACCAGCGCGCCAAGAGCATCGAAGGCGCTTTGCCGGCGGGTTATTCGAAGACGACGGAAGGCCTCGGCTTCGACTCGGCCGGGCTGTTTGATCTCGGCGTCGGCTATCGCTTCAACAACTGGTTCCGCGCGGACGTGATCGGCCAGTACCGTGGCAAATCCAATCTGCACGGCAGCGACAACGTCGTCGGCCCCGGCTTCGTCGGCGTCAACAATTACGCCGGCAGCAAGTCCGAGTGGGTTGTCATGGCCAACGCCTACGTCGACCTCGGCACCTGGTGGTGCATCACCCCGTTCATCGGCGCCGGTGTCGGCGGCTCCTACAACAAGATCAGCGGCTTCCGCGACGACGGCGTGTCGTACAGCGGTGGCGTGCTCAACAACAGCGTCGCTTACTTCGCCGATAACGGTAAGTGGAACTTTGCCTGGGCCGCCCACGCCGGTCTCGCCTACAAGGTCAACCCCGGCTTCACGGTCGAACTGGCCTACAGCTACATGAACCTCGGCGATGCAGCGCCCGGCAACTTCCGCCTGTTCGACAACAGCGCCTCCGGTCCGACCTCGATCAAGATCAAGGAGCTCACCTCGCACGACCTGAAGCTCGGCGTGCGCTGGGATCTCAACAGCCCGCCGGCCTACGTGCCGCAGCCGCTCGTCACCAAGGGCTGATCCTCAAGCCCATCGCTTAACGTCTCTTAACGGCGCGGGATCATCCCGCGCCGTTTTGCTTTGCGGATATTTCATGGCCCGACGGCGGCGAAATTGCCGGACGCAACCATTGGTTAAGGTTAACGAGCCATGATCATCGGCGAAGGTTCGAGTCCGATTTGGAGCGTTGCGATGCGTAGGCTTTTGTTGGCGGCGGCGATGTTGGGGACGGTGTCTGCCGCGCACGCGGCCGATATGCCGGACCTGCCGATCCTGCGCGGCGGCTTCACCGACGGCCTGTCGAAGACATCCCGCAACTGGGACGGCTTCTATGTCGGCGCCAACGGCGGCTACACCAGCGACGCCACCGATTTCAGCCAGAGCGTGGTCGGCCTGACCAACTTCATCTTCCGCGACAGCGTTCTGCAGCAGCCGACCTCGACGTGGTCGCTGATGAACAAGACCAACACGCAAGGCGTCAATTTCGGCGGCTTCATCGGCCGCAACTGGCAATGGTACGATGCCATCCTCAGTCTCGAGGGCACCTACAGCTACTTCAACAACCTCGCGACGTCGACGTCGGGCTCGAACTCGCTCATGATCGTCAACCCGGCCGGCGAAACGCGGCCCCCCGGCGTCACCAACAACTATGGCGTGACACTGACCGGTACCGCCGCGGCGCAGGTCAAGGACATGATCACGTTGCGCGGGCGCGTGGGTTGGGACGGCGGCGACTTCATGCCCTACATGTTCGCCGGAGCTGCCGTCGGTCGCATGGACGTGTCCCGCACGGTGACGAGCAACGTGACCTTGCGGCAGGACTCGACGGTCACGGACGCGTTCGGCAACGTCATTACGGTCATCGGCACGACCAACCCCGTCCCTGCACAATCGCAGACCCAGTCCCAGCACAGAACCAATACTTTCGCCGTGGGCTGGACTGCCGGTCTCGGTCTCGAATACTGCATCTGGGACGGTCTATTCGCGCGCATCGAATACGAATATGTGAGATTCTCTCCCGTCATGAACACGCAGGTGACGCTGAACAACGCGCGCGTCGGCCTCGGCTACAAGTTCTGAGCGGGCCGCTTCCTGTTGACAGCTTCGCTTCGTCCTGATGCTCTGTCGCTCCGGCAGCGGGGCGGCAGCGATGAAGATCTACGGCGACAGCAACTCGGGCAATTGTCTCAAGGTGAAGTGGGTCTGCGACAAGCTCGCACTGCCCTATCACTGGATCGAGATCGACACCCGCAAGGGCGAGACGCGCACGCCGCAATTCCTCAAGATGAACGGCGCCGGCCAGGTGCCGACCGTCGAATTCGACGACGGCCGCACGCTGGCGCAGTCCAACGCCATCATCCGCTATCTCGCCCGCGACAGCGTCCTCATTCCGCGCGATGCCTTCGCTGCGGCGAAGATGGACGAATGGTTGTTCTGGGAGCAGTACAGCCACGAGCCCTATATCGCGGTGTGCCGCTTCCTCATCGTCTATCTCGGCAAGGATGCCTCCGAGCTCGACCCTGAAAAGGTCAAGCGCGGCTATGCTGCGCTCGACCGCATGGAGCAGCATCTCGCCGCCAGCCGCTTCTTCGCCGGCGATGCGGTCTCGCTCGCCGACGTCTCGCTGCTCGCCTATACCCGCCTCGCGCGTGAAGGCGGCTTCGATCTCGGTCGCTATGCGGCCATCCGCCGCTGGATCGGCGAGGCCGAGGCCTTTCTCGGCCTGCCGCCGGCGCGCTGAATCTTGCGCTGAGTTTTTGGAGTTTCCCGATGAACGATAAGTCCGTCTCGATCCGTCCCGCGCGCCGCGAGGACGTGCCGGCGATCGTGGCGATGCTCGCCGATGATCATCTCGGGCGCGCTCGCGAGCGCGTGGAGAATCCGCTGCCTGCGTCCTACTACGCGGCATTCGAGCGGATCGAGCGCGATCGAAATCTGACGCTCGTGGTTGCCGAGAGCGAGGGCAGGGTGGTCGGCTGCCTGCAACTCGCTGTTCTCTCAGGCATCAGCTCGCAAGGCGGCATCCGCGGTCTGCTCGAGGATGTGCGCGTTGCTTCCGATTGTCGCAGCCGCGGCATCGGCGAGCAATTGGTGCAATGGGCCGTGACGGAAGCAAAGGCGCGCGGCTGCAATCTGGTCGAACTGCTGACGCACCAGACGAGAACGGATGCGCAGCGCTTCTACAAGCGGCTGGGATTCACAGCGAGTCATGTCGGCATGACTGTCCGCTTTTGAGGCAACAGGAGCGTTTTCGAGCGAAGTGGATACCGGTTCGCGTCAAGAAAACGCGTCAATACAAAAATCCAGAGTCCCGTTCTGATTGTGTCGGAATGGGGCTCTGGCCGCGGCCGTTGCGCCATCTGCAAATTCGGATCGCACGTTCGTTCATCTTAAGAGCTGATAAACTACCCGTTCGTCGTTCACGTGGAAGTCGGAACGAACGGTGCTACGCAGCGTCAGACACCGGGCTCGGTCGGTTCGGGGATTTCGATGACAAGCTATTCCATCATCAAGGTCGGCAACGACTACGTTGTGCAGGCCAACGACAAGTGCATTCTGAAAGTCGGCAGCCGCCGCCGTGCCGCGCAATTGATCAGCGAGGCCACGGACTTGCTGAATGCGCTCACTGCCGTCGAATCCCCGGGAATCGCCCCCGAGGAGCCTTCACTCCAGCGTGAGACGCCCGAACTTCCTTGACGACTCTTCCCGTTTCCCGTATCAGCCGCGGCGGGACACCTCCCCCCAACGGGAGGCTTACTATCTGGAAGGGTAGATCATGACTGTAGCGAAGCCCGCTTCGCGGCCGACCGTGCCGCATTTCTCCTCCGGCCCCTGCGCCAAGCGCCCCGGCTGGAACGCCCAAAATCTCAAGGACGCAGCGCTCGGCCGTTCGCATCGCGCGAAGGTCGGCAAGACCAAGCTCAAGCTCGCGATCGATCTGACGCGCGAAGTGCTTGAAGTGCCGGCCGATTATCGCATCGGCATCGTTCCGGCCTCCGATACCGGCGCGGTCGAGATGGCGCTGTGGTCGCTGCTCGGTGCGCGACCCGTCACCACGCTCGCCTGGGAATCTTTCGGCGAGGGCTGGGTCAGCGACATCGTCAAGGAATTGAAGCTCAAGGACGTCACCAAGCTCAACGCCGCTTACGGTGAGATTCCTGATCTCTCCAAGGTCGATCCCAAGAGCGACGTCGTCTTCACCTGGAACGGCACCACCTCGGGCGTGCGCGTGCCTGATGCCAACTGGATCAGCGCGAGCCGCGAAGGTCTGACCATTTGCGACGCCACGTCAGCCGCGTTTGCGCAAGCTCTCGACTGGGCCAAGCTCGACGTCGTCACCTTCTCCTGGCAGAAGGCGCTCGGCGGTGAAGCCGCGCATGGCATGCTGATCCTGTCGCCGCGCGCGGTGGAGCGGCTCGAGACCTACAAGCCGGCCTGGCCGCTGCCGAAGATCTTCCGCATGACCAAGGGCGGCAAGCTCAACGAAGGCATCTTCGTCGGCGAGACCATCAACACGCCGTCGATGCTTTGCGTCGAGGACTATCTCGATGCGCTGAACTGGGCCAAGTCGATCGGCGGCCTCAAGGCGCTGATCGCGCGCGCGGACGCCAACACCAAGGTGCTCGCCGACTGGAAGGCGAAGACGCCGTGGATCGACTTCCTGGCCAAGGACGCTTCGATCCGCTCCAACACCTCGGTGTGCCTGAAGTTCACCGATCCCGCGATCACCTCGCTCTCGGACGACGCGCAGGCCGAGTTCAGCAAGAAGCTGGTGGCCCTGGTCGAGAAGGAAGGCGCCGGCTACGACTTCGCCTACTACCGCGACGCGCCGGCCGGCCTGCGCATCTGGTGCGGCGCCACGGTGGAAGCCAAGGACGTCGAGCTGCTGACGCAGTGGATCGACTGGGCCTTTGCCGAGACCAAGGCGCAGCTCGCGAAAGCGGCGTAGTTGTTTTCTTCGCCTCGCCCCGTTCTTACGGGGAGAGGCCGGGTCGCTCCCGGCGATGCGAAGCATCGTCCGGTGCGATCCGGGTGAGGGGCTCTCTCCATTTGCGCCGGTGTTTGTGGCTGCCCCTCACCTCAACCCTCTCCCCGTAAGAACGGGGAGCGGGAGAGCACAAAGCTTCCGAGCCACTCACGCGTTTCCGGCCCTCGGGCCGATCCTCCCTTAGGGAAGGCAAGGACAAATCCCATGACCAAACCCAAAGTTCTCATTTCCGACGCCCTGTCTCCCGCCGCAGTGCAGATCTTCAAAGACCGCGGCGTCGAGGTCGACTTCCAGCCCAACCTCGGCAAGGACAAGGACAAGCTCGCCGAGATCATCGGCAATTACGACGGCCTTGCGATTCGCTCCGCGACCAAGGCGACTGCCAAGATCCTCGAGAAGGCGACGAAGCTGAAGGTGATCGGCCGCGCCGGCATCGGCGTCGACAATGTCGAGATTCCGGCCGCGACGGCCAAGGGCATCATCGTGATGAACACGCCGTTCGGCAATTCGATCACGACCGCCGAGCACGCCGTCACCCTGATGCTGGCGCTCGCCCGCGAGATTCCGCAGGCCGACGCCTCGACCCAGGCCGGCAAGTGGGAGAAGAACCGCTTCATGGGCGTCGAGATCACCGGCAAGGTGCTGGGCGTGGTCGGTTGCGGCAATATCGGCTCGATCGTCGCCGACCGCGCGCTCGGCCTGCGCATGAAGGTGGTCGCGTTCGATCCGTTCCTGTCGCCGGAGCGCGCCAAGGACATCGGCGTCGAGAAGGTCGATCTCGACGACCTGCTCAAGCGCGCCGACTTCATCACGCTGCATACGCCGCTGACCGAGAAGACCAGGAACATCATCGACGCATCCGCGATCGCCAAGATGAAGAAGGGCGTGCGCCTGATCAACTGCGCCCGCGGCGGTCTCGTCGACGAGCAGGCGGTGGTCGATGCGCTCAACTCCAAGCACATCGCCGGCGCCGCCTTCGACGTCTTCATCGAGGAGCCCGCGACCGCGAACGTTCTGTTCGGCCATCCCAACGTGATCTGCACGCCGCATCTCGGCGCCTCCACCACGGAAGCGCAGGAGAACGTCGCGCTCCAGGTCGCCGAGCAGATGTCGGACTACCTCTTGACCGGCGCGATCTCGAACGCGGTCAACTTCCCCTCGATCACTGCGGAAGAAGCGCCGAAGCTGAAGCCGTTCATTGCGCTCGCCGAGAAGCTCGGCTCGTTCGCCGGTCAGCTCACCGAGAGCGGCATCCTCAAGGTCGAGATCACCTATGAGGGCCACGTCGCCGAGATGAAGATCAAGGCGATCACGTCAGCCGTGCTGTCGGGCCTGCTGCGGCCGATGCTGGGCGAGGTCAACGTGGTGTCCGCACCCGTCGTCGCCAAGGAGCGCGGCATGGTGGTGGACGAGATCGTGCGCGCCGCCCAGAGCGACTATGAGAGCCTGATCACCGTCACCGTCGCGACCGAACGCCAGGAGCGCTCGGTCTCCGGCACCGTCTATCACGACGGCAAGCCGCGCCTCGTCGACGTCAAGGGCATCCGGGTCGATGCCGAGTTCGGCAAGTCGATGATCTACATCACCAACGAGGACAAGCCGGGCTTCATCGGCAAGTTCGCAAGCCTGCTCGGCGATGCCAAGATCAACATCGCCACCTTCCATCTCGGCCGCGTCGCCCCCGGCAGTGATGCCATTGCGCTGGTCGAGGTCGACGGCGTGGTGCCGGCGGACGTGCTCGCCAAGGTGCAGGCCCTGCCGCAGGTCAAGCAGGCCAAGGCGCTGACGTTCTGAAGATTGTCATTCCGGGCTCGCGAAGCGAGAACCCGGAATCTCGAGATTCCGGGTTCGATGCTCACGCATCGCCCCGGAATGACGGTCATCATACCATATATTCCGACACGCGGAACAACGCCGCCTCCATCGCCGGAGGCGGCGTTTTTATTTTCCCCGCCCCTTCAATCTTTGTGTACCAATGGCGTCCAGGACGCCTCGTAACTACGCTCCGTTCAAAATCGTTCGACAAGGGAGAAAACAATGCGTGAAGCCGTCATCGTTTCCTATGCGCGCACGGGCCTCGCAAAATCCGGCCGTGGCGGGTTCAACATCACGCCGCCGATGTCGCTTGCCGCGCACGCCATCCAGCACGCTGTGAGCCGCGCCGGCGTCGACAAGGACTATGTCGAGGATTGCTATCTCGGCAATTGCGCCCATGGCGCGCCGAACATCGGCCGCCAGGCCGCGCTGCTCGCGGGCCTGCCGAAGACGACGGCCGGCGTCTCGGTGAACCGGTTCTGCTCCTCGGGGCTGCAGACCATCGCGATGGCCGCCAACTCGATCCGCTCGGACGGCGCCGACTGCATCGTCGCCGGCGGCGTCGAGAGCATCTCGATCCCCGGCGGCGGCTCGCCGAAGGAATGGGTCGACCCTGAACTGCTCAAGGTCGCCCCCGATATCTTCATGGCGATGATCGACACCGCCGACATCGTCGCCGAGCGCTACAAGCTCAGCCGCGAATACCAGGACGAGTTCTCGCTGGAATCGCAGCGCCGCATGGCCGCGGCCCAGCAGGCGAACAAGTTCAAGGACGAGATCGTCCCGATGAAGACGAAGATGAAGGTCGTGGACAAGCAGACCAAGGCCGAGTCGATCGTCGATTACGTCGTCGATCGCGACGAGTGCAACCGGCCCGAGACCACGATGGAGGGCCTGGCAAAACTCGAGCCGGTGAAGGGCCCCGGCAAGTTCGTCACCGCCGGCAATGCCAGCCAGCTCTCCGACGGCGCCGCTGCCGTGGTGCTGATGGAAGCCAAGGATGCCGAGAAGCGCGGCCTCAAGCCGCTCGGCCGCTTCGTCGCCTGGGCGACCGCGGGCTGCGAGCCCGACGAGATGGGCATCGGCCCCGTGTTCGCGATCCCGAAGCTGTTGAAGCGCACCGGTCTGAAGATCGACGACATCGATCTGTGGGAGCTCAACGAGGCCTTCGCCAGCCAGTGCCTGTATTGCCGCGACCAGCTCGGCATCGATCCCGCCAAGTACAACGTCAACGGCGGCTCGATCGCGATCGGCCATCCCTTCGGCATGACCGGCGCCCGTCTCACCGGTCATCTGCTGCAGGAAGGCGCGCGGCGCAAGGCCAAGTGGGGCGTGGTGACGATGTGCATCGGCGGCGGCCAGGGCGGCGCCGGCCTGTTCGAGATCTATCACTGAGATCAGGCACGATGAATGCGAAAGGGCACGGCGCGCGCCGTGCCCTTTTTGTTGTGTGCCGAGTATGAGCGACAGCTTGGAGGTGGAAGTCCTCTATCCAGCCTGATGGCGGCGAAGGATTAGCGAAGCGCAAGGGCGTCATCGTGAGGTGGGGTCTGAAGAAAGCGTGGAGCAAAGCCGCGGCCCGATGGACAAACACCGGATAACGAGGCCTACCCGGCCGGACGAGCGAGCAATTGATCGCGAAGTCCAAGGTCATCAAAGGTCGGGGTGGTAAATTCGGCGGGCGTGCGGTGAAGGCGGTCGGTCTTACCTCGGGAGGTCTGCGCTGTGTCTCGGCAACGAGACTGAGACCGTCGCAAGACGGCCTGACCGCAGCGCAGAAGTCAGCCGAGGGCGTAGTAGGCGGCAGCGCGCCGCTGAAGGCCTGAACGGTGGAAGTGGTCAGTAGAGCGGCGATCTCGTGCGAGCCATGCGGCAGAAGAATCAGGTCGAGCTGAACTTGAGCCCCGGAGCGGAGGGTGAAGCCCGAAGCGCCGGCGCCCGAGAGCCTGAAGCGCGTGCGGCGGAAGTCTGTCTCGAACGCCCGGCGGTCGCAGGACCGTCGATGGAAGACGTTGTCGAGAGTGAGAATCTGAAGGCAGCGTTGGCGCAAGTAAAGCGCAACAAGGGCGCGGCGGGCGTCGACGGGATGACCGTCGGCGAGCTGTCAGCCCACCTGAAGGAGCACTGGCCTGCGATCCGAGCCCAGTTGCTTGACGGCACCTACAAGCCACAGCCGGTGCGGCGGGTGGAGATACCGAAGGCGTCGGGCGGCCTGCGGCCGCTCGGCATTCCGACGGTGCTCGACCGCTTGATCCAGCAGGCGGTGATGCAGGTGCTGCAGGCGGATTGGGATAGGACGTTCGCCGAGACGAGCTTCGGCTTTCGGCCGGGGCGCTCGGCACATCGGGCGGTGGAACGGGCGCAGGCGTACATTGCGGCCGGCCACAGCATCGTGGTGGACATCGACCTGGAGAAGTTCTTTGACCGGGTCAACCACGACATCCTGATGGGACTGGTTGCCAAGCGGGTTGCTGACAAGCGCATCCTGAAGCTCATCCGCGCCTTCCTGAATGCGGGTGTGTTGGAAGGAGGGCTGGTCAGTCCGACGGAAGAGGGCACGCCGCAGGGCGGTCCGCTCTCGCCGCTGTTGTCGAACCTGATGCTGGATGTGCTGGACAAGGAACTGGAGAAGCGCGGCCACCGCTTCGTGCGTTACGCCGACGACTGCAACATCTACGTGCGCAGTCAGCGGGCGGGCGAACGGGTGCTGGCTGGCGTCGAGAGGTTCCTCGAAAAGCGCCTCAAGCTCAAGATCAACAAAGCGAAGAGCGCGGTTGCCAAACCGAGTGTTCGCAAGTTCCTGGGCTTCAGCTTCACCGGCGGGCAAGAACCGCGGCGGCGCATCGCGCCGCAGGCACTCGCCCGCTTCAAGGCGAAGGTTCGGGAGCTCACGCGACGCACGCGTGGTCGATGCCTCGTGCAGATCGCCAAAGAACTGTCGACCTACCTGATTGGGTGGCACGGCTACTTCGGCTTCTGTCAAACCCCGTCGGTGTTGCGCGTGCTTGACCAGTGGATCAGGCGACGGTTGCGCGCCGTTGCCTGGAAGCAATGGAAGTATGGACCCGCTCGCTTTGCCGAGTTGCGACGCCGCGGCGTCGGCCGGGATCTGGCGGCGCAAACCGCCGGCAGCCCACGTGGCCCTTGGCGGCTCGCGAACAGCCCCGCGCTCACCATTGCTCTGCCAAACGGCTTCTTTGCCTCACTCGGCTTGGCTTCCGTCGCGGCACGGCGACCCGCATAATCCGCTGAACCGCCGGATACGGACCCGTATGTCCGGTGGTGTGGGAGGGGCGGAGCCGCGAGGCTTCCCCCTATCCCGATTGGGCAGCTCTCTCAAGTCGGGTCGTCCCGGCGAAGGCCGGGACCCATACCGCGGAATCCATCGATCGCGAATGGTGTTAGTCCCGCAACGACGCGCCTTCGCCAAACTCAATTCGGTGGTTATGGGTCCCGGCCTTCGCCCATGGGCGCTAAAATAGTTGCATTGCTTGATAGCGACGTTTTCGTCTTGGTGGTTCGTGTAGATGCCGTCCGAGCGTGGAGCGAAGTCTGCGCAGGCAAGCAATCGCGGGTTGGGGCATGATTGCTTGTCGGAGCGAGGCGACGAGTTGGCGGAGCAGACGCCAGGTCCCTGGACGGGTCAGGCGGCCTCGGCCAAGCGGGGAGAGTCCTCGAGTTCGTCGACGAGTGGCTCGAGCAGGAGAATGATCAGCAGATGAGCGAGGATGTGGGGCCTGGCGGACCGCTCGTCAGTTCCGGGAGGGCCCTTCAGGCCAATCAAACTCTTGAGCCGCTTGAAGCCGAGTTCAATGCGCCATCGCAGCCGATAGAGGGCAAGGACATCGCTCGTTGAGAAGTCCTCCGGTGCGAGCGAGGTCACCAGGATCACCCAATCTGCAGCGTCAAGTGTTTGCCTGGAGAGCTGGTGGCCTCCCTTTTGGGCCGTTCGGCGCGCCTTGCGTCGTGCGACCGCGGCCGCTTGCGCCGGCTTCTTGACGGCAACCAGACGCAGAGCGAGCAGCGGTGCGCCAGACTTGCGTTTTATCCAGATCGGTCGATCGATCAGGCCACATGCCGAAGCCTTGCGCAGTTCGGCCGTCAGATCGACCAGACCACCTTTGGCATCAACCCAACGCGCGCTCTTCCAGCCGGACCGGATCACGAAGTCCGCGCCGGCATCGACGAGACGTGCCATGCGCTCCGGTTGCAGATAAGCGCGGTCGCCAAGACGGATTTCGCCGGCAATCACCGGTATCCGGTCCAGCGTCTCGCCCGCTCGCTGATCGGTCAGCTCGAAGTGACCAAAGCGCTCCTGCGGAAGATCGAACGCGCTGTGTATGCGCCACACCGCGTTCTTGTTCCTGCCGCTCGTCCCAGCCTTCGGGACCGTCGTGGCGTCAACAATGCGGATCAGGCGGCCGTGGCTCGCCTTCGGCGCACCGCTCGCCAGTGCTTGGCCTATCAACTTCGCCAGCCAATCTCCGCACTGACGCAACCGATACAACAGAGCCACGTTGGAGATATCGACAAGGCCCACCGACGTGGCCCATGCCGCCGTCAACCGCAGACCTCGCTCGCCAAGGCAATACGCCAGGATCAAGCGCAGCAAATCCACCGCATTGCTGATTTCCCGCGGGCGGACAAACGCCTTCGTCTCGCGCGCGCTAACGTTGAGCGCTTCGGCGCCGCCAAGCCGGGCGACAACACGCGCCCAGTCCTCGTTCACAAGCGATTCGTGTGCCATCCCAATTTGGAATCACAAGCCAATCCAATGCGCAAATCCTATTTTAGCGCCCATGGGCCTTCGCCGGGACGACGATGTGGTGAATGCTACGCCTTCGCCAGCGCCGGTGCGAACACCACTTCGATCAGCGTGCCGTGGCCGGCGCTCTTGATGTTGAACCGGGCGCGGTTGGCTTCGACCAGCGCCTTCGTCAGCGACAGATTGAGCGCGGAATTGTCGGCGGCATCCCCGGGCGGCGGGGTGCGGAACGGCTCCATGGCGGCGGCGACCTCGCGCTCTGAGAGGCCATGGCCGGTATCGCGGATGCGAAGCGCAATCTCGCCGCGGTCGGTCATCGCGGTGGAGACGATGACCTGGCCGCCGGCGCTCGCAAGCCGGATCGAGTTCGAGATCAGATTCATGGTGATCTGCCGCATCGCGCGCGCGTCCACGCTCACCTGCGGCAGCGCATGCGCCAGCGAGGTGCGGATGATGATGCGCTCGCGGTTGGCCTGCGGCTGCATCACCGTGACGCAAGCCTCGACCAGATCGTTGAGGTTGAGGTTGGCGAAGGTGAGGTCGAGCTTGCCGGTCTCGATCCGCGACAGCTCCAGCAAATCGTCGATGATGGCGATGACGCGCTCGCCGGAGGCGCGGATGTCCTTCATGTATTCGCCGTAGCGCTCGTTGCCGAGCGTGCCGAAGCGCTCCGAGATCATCACCTCGGCAAAGCCGATGATGGCATTGAGCGGCGTGCGGATCTCGTGGCTGATCCGCGCCAGCATGTCGGCCTTGGCGTTGGCGGCGCCGTCGACGAGGCGGCGGGCCTGCGTCAGCTCGCTCTCGCCCTTCTTGCTCTGCGACAGGTCCCGGAACACGGCGAAGAAGTTGGGGCCGTCGGGCCGGGTGCGGCCCATGATCATGGCGAGCGGAATGACGCCGCCCTTCTTCTCGCGTCCCAGCACCTCGCGGCCATGGTCGAGCAGGCTCGCGATGTCCTGGCTCTTCATGCTGCCGAGATAGTCGGCGACGACCTGCTGGCTCTCGGGCGCGAACAGCGTCACCAAATTCTGCTCGAGCAGCGCCTCGCCGTCATAGCCGAACAGCGCCTCGGCGCTACGGTTGCAGGCGTGGATGTTGCCTTCGGCATCGAACATGACGATGCCCTCGGCCGTGGTGTCGAGGATCGCGGCGAGATCTTCGGCATCCGCATCGCCGGCCGCAGGCTCGAGATCGGGCGCGTAGGGGAAGGATTCGGGGACGACGGGCTCGGCGACGACGGGCGGCGCAGCGATAGCGACAGCCGCGGGTGCGGCTTGCGGCAGCGCGCAGATCAGCGCATGCGCGCTGTCGCCGTCCCAGTCGATGCTGTGCAGATGCGCCTCGGTGGTCGGCAGCGGCTCTTCGCCGTTGGGAAGCGTCGCGCTGATCGTCACCGGCGTGCCGCCTTGCGACGTGCTGCTGGCCGACGACACGCCCGGTTCGACATAGAGCGCGTCTAACCCGCCGGCATGCTCCAGCGCGCTCAGGCTGGCATAGCCCATGCGCGCGAGGAACGCCGGGTTGGCGTAGAGCAGGCGGTCGAAGCGATAGATCAAAATGCCCGTCGGCAACAACTCAAGCAGCGTGCGGTCGCGCATGCTGGTGCCGCGCGCCGGCGGCGCGGGTTCGGTCAGCCATTCGGCCGGCGCGCGCGGTGACAAAGGCTCGGGCTCGGACAGCAACGGCTCGGACGCGACCTCCACGGCCGGCGGCTCGGCCGCGGCTGCTGCGATCGTCTCGCGCTCGCGTTCGAGCCGCTCGGACAATTGCCGCGCGAGCTCGTTGAACGCGCTGTTCTCGACCGGCGTCAGCGTCGGCGATCTCGTATCGCCGGGGCTGCGGAACGGCACGACGTTGGGAGGCGTTTCCACTGGCGTTTCCAAATCGGTTGGGTGTGAATTCGCTTCGAGGATGGGTTCGGGCAGTTCAGGTTCAGGTGTCGGCTCAGGCTCAGGTAGCGGCGGCTCGACCGGCGGCGGAGCCACTGCCTCGGGTTCAGGCTCCGGCTCGACGACATCGGCAGACGCGCCTTGCGGCACGTGCGGCTCGACGAACAGCTCGAAGCGGCGGAGCGCATCGAGCCGGTTGAGGCCGTCGAGATCGCGGCAGACGCCAAAGCCCCGAAAGCCCGCAAAGTTGCGCTCGCGGTCGTAGACCGGCAGGCCCGCAAGCTCGACCGGCAGATGCTCGCCGCCGTCGGCGGGCCAGTTCACGGTGATTCCGGCCCAGGTGTCGTGGCTGGCGAGCGCCTGCGCGACGCGTCCCTCCGGATCGAGCGCGAACGCGTCGGCGATCTCGTGCCAGGGGCGGCCGAAGCCGCCCGCCGTGTGCGCGCCCATCAGGCGGATGAACTCGCTGGACGCCAGCACGAAGCGGCCGTCCGCATCCATCTGCCAGAGGAAGCGCAGCGGATGCTGGTGCGGTGCGGGCGGCTCTGCGGGACCGGGCGGAGGCTCGACCATGCCTGATGTGATCAGCGCGGCCTGCGGCGACACAATGGCCTCTAGGTGGTTTTCAACCGGAGTCTTTGGCGCGCTGTCGATGGCTTCGAAGGTCGTTTCCGCAGCAGGCTCTTCGGTCGCGACGGTGTCCCGGATCGGCACGATCTCCGCCGCCGGCTCGCTCGCCGCAGCCGTCTCGGCCGGTTCGGCAAAGGCATCGAACAGCGGGATTCCGGAGGCAGCCTCGTTCGTCCGTGCAGGCTGCACATCGTCCGGCACCGCGGCCGGAGAGACGGGCGCGTCGGGCGCCGGCTGAGCGGCCGCTTCGTGCGCAACCGCCTGCACCGATTCGGGAGCAGCATCCGCCGCGGCCGGCTGCGCGGCGGCCGGCTCGATCAGCGCGACCAGGCCGACATCGGCACCTAGGCCGACCCGTTGCAGCACCATCTGGCCGATGCCGATCGGCGTCTCGACGCGGCCGCTTCTCAGCGCATCGCTGCGCGCCTGTTCGAGACCGCCGTCCGTCAGGTCGCGGAAGCCGAGCAGGGGACGGGCTGCCTCGCTGGCGCCGACGAACAGTCCGTCGGGCGCGAACGCCGCCATCGGCACCTTCGCGGCCTCGACCAGGCGATGCAGCCGTTCGACCAGCGGCATGGCTTGCCCGGTCGGGTCCAGCGCGGTGACGAGCACGCCGTTCTTGCCGTCGGCGAAGTCGAGCCGCGCGCAGGCGCAGGTCATGAGGGTGCCGAGCCGGGCGCCGAAGCCGCGCAGCCGCTCCAGCCGCACCGCGCCGCCTCCCGGCAGCTGGCGGGCGAGCCGGGCCACCTGGCGGCGATGGCTGTCGGCGGGGCCGAAGATCTTGTCGGCAAGCGCTGTGGCATGGGCCGCGCCGAACAGCCTTGCGCCGACCGGATTGGCCCACAGCACGCGGGTGCCGTCGACCGCGAAGAGCCAGGTGGGGAGCTGCGAGGTCGCATGCACGGCCAGCCGCGGATCGCCCACCCCTCGCAACTGGAAATCCGAACTACTCATCCAACCGGCTTCACGTCTCGCTGTCGGCGTCTCGCGGGGCGGCCCGGAATGGCAGCCTTAAGAAAGGGTTAGTATCGCCCGCGGGCGCGGGCAGGTCCACGGCCCCGGTCGACGGAGAGCGGCCGAAAGCCGCGATAACCTTAATGATGCCACCCAAGCAAGCCGCAGCCCGGCTGCATCCGCAGGATTCGCGCGGGGCGGGTGGTCACCTCTCCCGCTTGCGGGAGAGGTCGCGCCCCAGGCGATGCGGAGCATCGTCCCGCGCGCGCGGGTGAGGGCTCTCTCCTCATCGGGGTTGTCCCATTGCGGAAGCACCCTCTCCCCAACCCTCTCCCGCAAGCGGGAGAGGGAGCGGCCACCTTCGTGGCCCGGCACCCGACTACCTCAACCTCGGGTTCCCACCCTGAGGAACCTCACCCTCCCCGAGATTAAATTTCGCGATGCACCCCCGGATCGCGTTGCGTCGCACAATGTTGACATGGTAGGCAGCAATATTACTGGGCGCTGGGCAAACCATCTCGTTTGTTTCGCGTTTCCAGTCTTCGTACCCGCTGAATTCAGGTCCGGAATCGGGGGCCGGCGGGCGCGCCGGAGACTCACTGCACTTATACAAATTGTGAGGGACAACCATGACAGGTGCGACTGATCCGTTCTCTGCCTCGATCATTCCGTTCGAGGTTCCCGAGCAGATGCGTGCGTTCGCCGAAAAGGGCGTATCGCAGGCCCGCGAGAACTACGCCAAGTTCAAGGATGCGGCCGAGACCCACAACGGCACCGTCGAGGCCGTGTTCACCTGCGCCAGCAAGGGCGCGAGCGAGTACACCGCCAAGCTGGTCGAGTTCATGAAGGCCAACACCAGCGCCCATCTGGACTTCGCCCAGGAGCTGCTCGGCGCCAAGACGCCGTCGGATGCGCTCGCGCTGTGGACCGGCCATGCCCGGACCCAGCTCGAGACCTTGCAGTCCCAGGCCAAGGAGCTGGTCGAGATCGGCCAGCGCGTCGCCAATGAGACCGCCGAGCCGATCAAGGCCTCCGCCTCGAAGTTCTACAAGCCCGCCGCCTGATAGGCCGACAGGCTGTGAGTTAAGAAACCCGGGCCGCGAGGCCCGGGTTTTTCTTCACCTCTCCCGCTCGCGGGAGAGGCCGGGAGAGGGCTCTCCCGCCACGGGGAGTGTCGCCGCAATGCGGGCGAGGGGGGCGCAACCCCGCTACGGTCACCATCAGGCCCGATTTCATCGCACTGAGCGCGATTTACCCCGGTTTTTCGCCCCTCAGCGGCCTTGCCAAAAACCCCCGTTGCACCTAGTTTCCGCCCCGTCCAGCCCCCTCAGGTCGACGGCCTTCCCAAGGCGCCCGAGGTGCGGCTCGCAAGGATGCAGTTGTAGCTCAGTTGGTTAGAGCGCCTGTCTGTGGAACAGGAGGTCGGTGGTTCGAGCCCACCCAACTGTACCAATTTGATCTCACAAGGGATGTTCGGTATTTGGCGCCAGCGTTGCGATTTTGGTAGCGGTAATCCAGTGGAGCAATGCCGAGATCATGATCTCAAGCAAGTCCACTTTCTATCCGCAAGCAGTTCTGCTTGAAGCGCAATTGGGCCCTAAGGTTGGGGCAACGCTGTTGGTGCTTTTGGGACCAAGCCGAAGTTTCGCGGGAGCGCCTGAGAAATCATCGAATCGCTTAGCGCTTAAGGCCCCAGATGTGCGCATAGAGACGAGCGAGAATCTTGAACCTTTCCATCAGCGGCGGTTTGCGTTGTGTTCCAGTAGCCATCATTGTTCGCTTAGCGATTCTTTCGTCTTCGCTTGAGAAATAGTCCTCGATGTCGCTATCATCTTCAAATGCGAATTTGAGATTGATGGTAGGGCTTTCTGGATTCATTGTATTAATGGCAGTCTGCCAACTTCGCGACAGCGTTGTCATTGCGAGAAACATTGTGTGAAATGTCATACCTTGAAGGATCGCTTCAACCATGTCTGGCGCGTTCGGCCAGAGCTGTTTTCCGATTTTTGCATCGGCAAGCTCAAGCCTGACTTGCGCGTCTGCAATCTTAAGGCGCGTTATGGGCGGCGGGTGCTCACCTCGGGCTGATCGCGCGAGATCGATCTCCTCTCCAGGGCCGGGATCGTTGGCTCTAAGCAACGCCGCAAGAGCAAAATTCAGGCTCGCACCTATGTAAGCGCTTATGTTCGCTTCCGTCCGCAATTGATCACTTGGCTCAGGGATTAGGTCAGGATCGTCATAGTGGTTGGGGCGGAAGGTGGCGGTGGCAATCATGAGTCGAAGGGCGAAAATATCGGCTTGATGTTCAAATACCCTTTGAACACGTATATCGCGTCGAAAAGAAAAGTGTTCGTATCCTTTGGCCGGATTCACTTTTCCTTGTTGCACTCGGATTGCCTCATCATGGCCGGCATCGAAATGCCCCAACTCGTGAAGAACAGCAAACTCAATCGCAGCGCACGCCAACTTCAGGGTGTTCACTAACAAAAGTGGATCTTCTCCCACTTTCCGACTGATCTCCTCGAATTCTTGGTTGCTGAACCCAGTTGCGCGCCGCTTCGGTTCACTAAGGGCAAATGGTTTGAGCCCGTCAAAGGGGCGATTTAATCCGCCCAAGTTGCCGGTCCGAGCGAACGTTGGCATCCAGGGGACGAAGCTTCCCGACCTGTCTATGATTATTGCTGCTCGGGCGGAAAGCGCAATTAGCGCCGCCAGTAATCCAGTCGTTAGCCTGACTTCGCCTACTTTGTCTTTTCCCTCTGAATAGGCACTTGCGCCGGGCACAGGATTATCGGTCAAAAAAAACCAAAAGCGGTCGCGCGTATTTGGGCGCAAGCGCCAGAGCATATTGTCAAGATGGCGGCAACAAGCCTGTTCGATAATTGACAATTGTTCGGCGTGCGCGGGCAGGCAGGGGTTCGAAGCGCCGCCAACGCAGAAGTAGCTATGGGTAGCTTGCATTCAGCTTACCCCGCACTATTCACACGGCAAAACGTCTCTGTTCCTAACCGCAACAGACTAAGCAGTAGCAATCCAACAAGCGGTGCTAATAGTGTCGCTGCAACACCGATTGCAGCACCTAGACCCGCGGATAAAAAGGAGACAAAAGCAGCCGTTTGAGTGGGTGATAGTTTCGCAGCTTCAGCTCGAACCGATGCATAGCGAGCGTCGTCCGTGCAAACAAGGATGCGAAACTCGTTTTTTGCTTGCTCCCATAGATTTGAAAGCCCCATCCCTAAAGAATCGGAGGCCTCCAACGCGAGCTGATATCCTAAATCATCCACGCTCTCATTGGTACTTACTGGCTTGCCTATGAGCTCAATTAGTTTCGATTCGCTCATACCCTGAAGTTGCAACATGTGAGCCCTCCCTAAATCGAAGCATTCTAACTCTGCTGTATATATCCACAACCCTTGCGGGCATAGGCGATCCGGAGGTGAATTGGGCTCGCGCGACGACTGTGCGAAGAAGCGGTCTCCAACGAGGCCAGCCTCTCGTATTTTGCCACGATCATCATCACCGCCGCTAGCATCGCCCTCAGCTTCAGCGCGCATATTACGATGACGCCGAGCTTCTCGCGCTCCTTCAATCCGATCTCATCGCCCGTCAGGCAATCATGGCCTTGATCTGCGCAGTATCCGCAAACTCGATCAGCTCGGCGATCTTGCCATCCTGAAATCTGAACAGGTCCAGGATCTCGGTGTTGAAGGTTTTTCCGCTTCGATTGTATCGAATGACAACCCGGGAATGGACGGCGACACGATCCCCATCGACCAGCTCGGCCAGAATTTCGCGGTTTTCGAAGCCGAAGTCGGCAATGAATTGACCGAAAGCCGCACGCAGGGTCGGGTGTCCCTCCATGCTTCCTGTCAGTGCGAGGGCGCTCTTGTCGCCCGTCAAGGTGAACACGCCCTCGGGATGAAAAGCTGTCACCAGGCCCTCGACGTCGCCGTCGCCGCGCGCGGCGTAAGCGCGCCTGATCACGTCGAGCATCTCTTCGCGCTGTCCCATGTCCCCCTCCCTGCAATATGTATCATGGCAGGATAGCGACCTTTGCGTGCAAAGGCAAAATCATCGGGGCTATGGTGACAGTGCACCAAACTTTCGACGCGGGGAGGGCCCTGTCCGCAACGCTCAAAGCCAATTTTGTCCGCGGTCACCGTAGCTCCTCGGTTCGCAATGCGATATCGGTAGCGAGCCCAAGACGTTCATGGATAAGCAAGCCAGGCGGAAAAGATCGTGAGTTTCTTCGAGCGTCTAAAGACAGCAGCATCCGTTGAGTGGCGGGCCTACACCGAACATCCCTTCACGAACGGATTGGCAGACGGCTCGCTCCCCGAAGCGGCGTTTCGTCACTACCTCGTTCAGGACTACCTGTTCCTCATCGAGTTTGCTCGCGCGTACGCGCTCGCGATCTACAAGTCGCCCAGACTTGCCGACATGCGTGAAGCCGCGGCCGGTCTTTCGGCCATCCTCGATGTCGAGATGAACCTGCATGTGAAGCTCTGTGCCGATTGGGGCCTATCCCCGACCGATCTTGAACAGGCCCCTCCGGCGGCCGAGATGCTGGCCTATACGCGCTACGTGCTCGACGCGGGAATGCGCGGCGATCTGCTGGCACTCAAGGTGGCGCTTGCCCCCTGCGTGATCGGGTACGCGGAGATCGCAACGCGGCTCGCCTCGCGACCCGATGCTGACGCTGCGACGAACGCCTATCGCGTCTGGATCGCCGAGTACGCCGGCGTGCCGTACCAGGAGGTCGCTGCCAAGGCGCGGGCGCACCTGGAGCATCTCGCCGATCTCTACGCCACGCCGGCCCGCGAGGCCGAGCTGACTGCGATCTTCAAGGAAGCCACCCGCCTCGAGGCAGACTTCTGGGAGATGGCCTGGCGCGCGGGCCAGCGTGTTGAATAGTCCTTTCGGCAATCGTCAGGCTCGTAACCTGACGGACATGCGGTAACGATGAGTGCACCTCCTGTGGCCATCCTTCGGGACGCCCGCCGTTGGCGGGCCCTCAGGATGAGGACCGAGTGTGCGGCAGCCTTTTCAACAGGCACCGATGCCGCTTAGCCTCATCCTGAGGAGACCGCGAAGCGGTCGTCTCGAAGGACGAGGCGCGTGCTCAGATCGCGCAAAATGCCATATGCGATCGCCTGAGCAGTAGGAGGAGGCGAGCGGCCTCTACAAATCCGGAAGTGCCTTGTCGCCACTACCTCACCCCCGCCACCACCCACACCACCACCGGCAGCGTCACCGCCGCCAGCAGCGTGCCCAGCGCCACCGCGCCCGACACCGGGTTCACCAGCCGTTGATACTGCACCGCGAAGATGTAGGCGTTGGCGCCGGTCGGCATCGCCGCGAATAGCACGATCACGCCGGCGGCGACCGGAGGCAGGCCGAGCAGTTTTGCCAGCAGATACGCGGCCGCCGGCATCGCCATCAGCTTGAGCGCGCAGAGCACCAAAATGCTCAGCTTCTCGCCCTTCACCTCGAAGCGGAACAGGTTGATGCCGAGGGCGATCAATGCGGCTGGCGAGCCCGCCTGCGCCAGCAGCTCGATCGTCCGGTCGACGACGGGATTGAGGCCAAGGCCGGTGAAGCGCCAGAGCACGCCGAAACCGATTCCCAGCATCAGCGGATTGCGTGAGAGATCGGCAAGCACCGGCCAGATGATCGACAGCGGCGAGCCGGTCCGCTTGCGGCTGACAAGCTCCATCTGGAGGATGCCGCAGAGCCAGAGCAGCGGCGTGTTCACCGATAGGATCAGCGTCATGGGCCCGGCGCCCTCGTTGCCGAGCGCGGAGAGCACAAGGGGAATGCCGAGCATCACGATGTTGCCGTAGACCGAGCCGATTGCGAACACGACGCCGTCCTCGCGGTCCTCGCGCCGCGCGCGCAGCAGCGCCGAGAGCATCAGCGCCGCGGTCCAGGTGAGCGCGAGCGCGCCGTAATAGGCGCCCCACATGCGCCAGGGGCTGACGTCGGGGAATTCCGACACGACGATGGTGCGGAACAGCAGCGCAGGGATCGCGATGCTGAAGGCGAATTCGGAGATGCCCCTGTGCGCGGTCTCGGAGACGAAGCGAAACAGCACCGCGGCATAGCCCGCCGCGATCAGGGCGAACACCGGTGCGACGATCAGGATGGTGGCCATGCGCCCCTCAACCTCACGGGGATCGGCCGACCACCCACGCAATTTTCGATGATGACATTATGCCCCTGTTTTGCCCGACGTGTCAAAACGGCTTCGTAAAATCCGTAACAGCATCGGGGCCCGGCTACTGTGCATGGGGTTGTTTTCGCAGTTTTTGTTTCGAGGACGCTGGGGCCAGCGCCGGAAACCGATCGCGCCAGTTCCGCCAAGGGGTTAGCTGCGCAGCAGACGCCGCGAGGCAGGTGTGCTCCCTCTCCCGCTTGCGGGGGAGGGTTGGGGTGGGGGTGTTTCCGCATCGGGATTGTCAGGGATTGCGGAGGACGTCCGTGGGTGGCGAGAGCCCTCACCCGCCGCGCTCTGCGAGCGCGTCGGCCTCTCCCGCAAGCGGGAGAGGCGGAACAAGCCCGCAGCGCCGTCGGTTTGCTCCAGCCACGCCGCCCTGTTGCCGAGACCGCACAACTCCCGCCTTTCGCATTCCCCCTCGTTGCCAACGAACCGCGGTTCACCCACACTCCGCCCCGGTCAGACATTGGGGGGATCGATGCCGGCGTTTCACTCTGGGAAGTCCGTTCTTGCCGCCATCGCCGGGGTCGCCCTGGCCGTGCTGGTCCAGCCGGGTGCCGGCTTTGCCTACACGCCGGAGCAGCAGCAGGCCTGCACGCCGGATGCGATGCGGCTGTGCGGCGAGTTCGTTCCGAACGTCGATGCCATCACCGCCTGCATGATCCAGAAGAAGGCGCAGCTGTCGCCGCAGTGCAAGGTGTTCTTCCGCCAGGGCCCCGAGCCCGGCGCGGCCCGGGCCGGCAGGCCGACCAACATCGCGCCCAAGGCTGCGTCCAAGAGCGCATCGACCGCGAAGAAGAGCACCAAGCCGGCGGCGAAGGCGAGCAAGAAGAAGAAAACCGACGAGGGTTGAGCGTTCCTTGTTTGAAACCTTCTAATGCCCGGGTCAAAACGCGAAGCGCGTTTTCAAGTCCCGGGCATTTGCATGTCCGGCGGCGATGTCCTCCGATCGCGGGGGCGCGAAGCGGTTTCTTCGGTCCTCAAACCAGATGATTGTGGCGTCAGCCTTGCGACAGCGCCGGACTCGTTTTGTTCGCGGTTGTCGCGCGCAGACCTGCGGCGATTACCGGCACACGCGATCGAAAAGAGTCGCGAAACGGTTTGCGCGGCAAGGTTGCATTCCGTTTTGCCGCCGCGCTGCTCAAAAAACGCACATGCGCTCGCCTCAAAGGCGATTCATTGCGGTTTGTGTCCTGTCGCGCGCAGCAGTGTGACTCAAAAGCCAACACGACTTGTTATTTCGTGGCGGCGACGCAACTCCCGGTAAATTTTTCTTTCACGAATCAGCGCGGTGATTCATTTTCGCGACCTGGGGTCAATCTGGAGGCCAAGGGTATGAACGTTATTGTTTTTGCATCGCGTAAAGGCGGCTCGGGCAAGAGTACCCTGGCCGCACATCTCGCCGCGCAGATCAAGGCGAGCAAGCAGGTGATGCTCGTGGACGCGGATCCACAGGGCTCGCTGACGCTGTGGCACAAGCTGCGCGGCACCAACGAGCCGCCGATCAAGGCCGCCGTGAACTCCGTCAGCGGCATCGTCTCCGCTGCCAAGCGCGACGGTTATGAATGGGTGTTGATCGACACGCCGCCGAACCTCTCGGCCGTCGTCGACGACGCCATCAAGAACGCCACCATGGTGGTCATTCCCGCCCGTCCCGGCGTGTTCGACGTCAACGCGGTGCAGGAAACCATCCAGATGTGCCGCGCGGCGCGCAAGCCCTACGCGGTCGTGCTCAACGGTGCTCCGGCCAAGCGCGACGAAGCCGAAAGCCCGATCGTCACCATCGCCCGCGAGGCGCTGGCGAAATTCCGTGCTCCGGTGTGGGGCGGTCAGATCACCAATCGTTCGGATTTGTTGATGGCGCTCAGCCACGGCGAAGGCGCGCGCGAGTATCAGGCCGAGAGCCGTGCGGCTCAGGAAATCGCAAGGCTGTGGGCGGCGATCGAGCGTTCGGTCAAAGCCATTCGCGGCACGGCGTCGGCATCCGGCGCAATGCACAAGCAGGCGGCGTAATTTTCACAAATCATTCCCCGGACGGAAAACGCGCGGGAAGGTCCGCGCGTTTTGCGTTTCTGGGCCCGCTTGTCATTCCGGGATGGCGCGCAAGCGCCGGACCCGGACTCTCGAGATGAAGTTACGCCACCATCAGCATGTAGAACACGATGACCGGCGACAGCGTCAGGATCACCGACCAGATGCCGACGGCCCAGAGAATGTCCTCGGTGGTGAAGTTCTCTTCGGTGGACAGGCTCCGCTGTCCGGCGCCGAAATGCGACGCCATTTCATTATGACTATTCACAAAACGCCCCTCGCGATTTCTTCGCTTATGGGCGTCACACTACGCGGGATGTTTTAAGATTCCGGATCGCGGCAGCGCGCGCATTTGAACACGGCTGCTACCACGGATTAACCATCCGCGCCGGCCTCGCCTCAGGCGAGCCAGACCCGAAACACCAGCACCGGCATCAGGCCGAGCACCACCGCCCAGAACCCGAACGACGATACGACGAGAATTCCCCGCAAAAGATCGGCAGGCGCGAATTGCTGCGCGGCCGTGGGCCGGGTGCGATACCCCATGGTCATTCCCCCTTCGGTAGACTTTGGGACAAACGATAGGCGCGGTCACGTAAACGAGACGTGGATGCACCATGCGGCAGCTGCGAAGGGTGTTCGCGCGCGGTTAATCACGGGGGCGCTCTGTCACTCCCTCTCCCCGTTCTTACGGGGAGAGGGTGGGGTGAGGGGTGTCTCCGCAAACACGGTGAGAGTTGGACTCGTGGAAGATCCCCCTCACCCGGAATTTGCGTGCGCAAATTCCGGCCTCTCCCCGCAAGCGGCAGGGCTATCGCAGATGGCTTCTTGGTGACGGCCAGAGCAAGCGCCTCGTCCTTCGAGACGACCGCTCCGCGGTCTCCTCAGGATGAGGCTAAGCAGCATTGCCCCCGTTGAAATTGCTGCCGCGCACTCCGCCCTCATCCTGAGGGCCCGCCATCGGCGGGCGTCTCGAAGGATGCGCTGCGGGCGAGCTATCCGCCACGCATCTTCATATGCGATAGCCCTGCCGCAAGCGGGGAGAGGCGAAGGAAGCACTACGCCGCGACTTTCACCCGCCGCTCGATCTCGCGATCGATCGTAGCGGCGAGCTCGCTGCTCACTTCCACCATCGGCAGGCGCACTTCGGGGCTGTCGATCAGGCGGGATCGCCACAGCCAATACTTTGCGGGCGCAGGACTCGGCTCAGCGAACAACAGCCGCGTCAGCTCGGCGACCTCATTCCAGCGCGCCTGCGCAGCGTCATGGTTGCCGCGCTTCGCCTCCGTGTACACGGCAGCGAACGTCGCGGTCTCGACATGCGCGGACAGCACGATGCCGCCATCGGCGCCGTCGGTGAGCGCCTCGAGATAGTTCGCATCCTCGCCGGTGAGCACGCGGAAATTCTTCGGCCTGTCGCGCAGCAGCGCGATCGATTGCTCGCGGCTGGCGCCGCAATCCTTCAGGCCAATGATGTTGGGATGCTCGGCGAGCCGCAGCATGGTCTGGTTGGTGATGTTGACCGCGCAGCGATAGGGAATGTTGTAGAGCGCGATCGGCCAGGCGGCGTGATCGGCGAGCGCCTCGAAATGCGCAAGCAAGCCGCGCTGCGACGGTCGCACATAGTACGGGCTCGCGATCAGATAGCCTTCGATCGGCCAGTCCGCGGTTTCATCCAGGCGATCCTTCAGCCGCGCGGTGTCGGCGCCCGACAGCCCGAGGCAGATCGGCAAATTGCGGCGGCCGGATGCCATCTCGTCGCGCACGATGGCGACGAGGCGCTCGAGCTCACCCTCCCGCAGCGTCATGCCTTCCCCGGAGGTCGCCCCCAGGATGAATCCGTCGACGGCATGTCCGCTGTAATGCCGCGTCAGCCGCCGCAGCGAGGTCTCGTCGAGCTTGCCGTCACGGAATGGCGTCACCAGCGGCAGCCAGAGTCCGCGCAAATGTTCGTGTAGTCCGGTCATGTTCCATCTCCTTCTCGGGAAAAAAACCTGAGACGGAGGGCACATGAAAAAACCCCGTCCAGGCGGCGGGGTTTTCGGGATTGGCTCGCGATGACGAAGTCAGCCTAGCGCGCGCAACATTCCGAGGTCCCCGGATGGGGGCCTTTTTTCGAAACGAGTGCGCACGACTTCGTGATCATTGGCAAATGATGCGGGGGACGCCCAAGACTGTCAATACACGCGGAGGGCGAAAGCCTTTTTCGGCAGAAAAAAAGCCGGACCCGAGGGCCCGGCTTAGGTATTGGCCACGTGAGGCCGACACAATCACCTTCCAAGAGGGATTACTGAACTCCCGCGCCACTGGAGGAGGGGGACAAATGCGCAACGCGAAGGCTCAGCGTGCAAACAGTATGGGCTTGACGAGCGCCATGCAGCAACAGCCGAGGCCGCATGTCAGACATGCGGAAATCAGGACGGCCAGCGCTGCGCCTTGCTCACCACGAAGTCGCGGAACACCTGCACGCGCGCGACTGTCTTCAGCTCCTCGGGATAGACGAAATAGGTGTCGAGCTGGATCGAATCCGATTCACCGAACAGTTGCACGAGCTTGCTCTGCTCCTCGACCAGATAGTCGGGCAGCGCCGCGATGCCGAGGCCCTGCTGACAGGCGCGCACCAGGCCGAGGATGTTGTTGACCTTGAAATAAGCCTCGCGCGGACCGGAGCCGTTGCGCCCGGCTTCGATCAGCCAGTTACGGTTCTGCAGGTGCGGCGCGAAGTTGCCGTCGGAAAGCGTGATGATGCGGTGGGAGTCGAGTTCTTCCAGCGTGCGCGGCGTGCCGAAGCGCTTGATGTATTCCGGCGAGCAATAGGCATGGAATCCCATCGCGAACAGCTTGCGCTGGATCAGATCCGGCTGCGTCGGCTTGCGGGTGCGGATCGCAACGTCCGCCTCGCGCATTGAGAGGTCGAGCTCCTCGTCGGTGACGATCAGCGAGATCCGGATCTCCGGATAGAGCGCGGTGAATTCGCCGAGCCGCGGGATCAGCCAGTTGATGCCGACGCCGGGCGTGGTGGTGATCTTGAGATCGCCGCTCGGCCGCTCGCGGCTGTCGGTGAGCTTGGCGCGCGCAGCCTGCAGCTGCATGAACACGTCATGCGCGGTGCGGAACAACAGGTCGCCCTGCTCGGTGAGGATCAGGCCGCGGGCGTGGCGGTGGAACAGCGAGACCGAGAGCTCCTGCTCCAGCGCCGAGACCTGGCGGGAGACCGCCGATTGCGACAGGCCGAGCTGCTCGCCCGCGTGCGTGAAGCTGCCCGCTTCCGCCGCCGCGTGAAACACCTTCAGCTTGTCCCAGTCCATATCCGTAAATCCGTCGCGTGTTCGGGGCATGATCTTCATTCCGCTGCCGCGCGCTCGCTGGCGCGAAGGGCCAAGAAACGTTCGGCTTCGAGAGCGGCCATGCAGCCGAGGCCGGCGGCCGTCACGGCCTGGCGATAGGTCTCGTCGGCGACGTCGCCGGCGGCGAACAGGCCGGGCACCGAGGTCGCGGTCGAATTCGGGGCGACTTCGACATAGCCCGAGGGTTTCAGCTTGACCTGGCCCTTCACGAGCTCGGTCGCCGGGGCATGGCCGATGGCGATGAAGATGCCGTCAGTCTTCACGTTCGTGAGCGCGCCGGTCTTGACGTTCTTCAGGCGGACATGGGTGACCTTGTTCGGGTTCTCGGTGCCGCAGATCTCGTCGACGGCGGAGTCCCAGATCACCTTGATCTTCGGGTGCTTGAACAGGCGTTCCTGCAGGATGCGCTCGGCGCGGAAGTGATCGCGACGATGCACGATGGTGACCTGCGACGCATGGTTGGTGAGGTACAGGGCCTCCTCGACCGCGGTATTGCCGCCGCCGACCACCACGACCTCCTTGCTGCGGTAGAAGAAGCCGTCGCAGGTGGCGCAGGCCGACACGCCGCCGCCCTGGAACTTTACTTCCGACGGCAGCCCGAGCCAGCGCGCCTGCGCGCCGGTGGCGAGGACGACGGCGTCGGCGAGGTAGACGTCGCCGGAGTCGCAGGTGAGGCGGAACGGCCGCTGCGTCGTCTCCAGCTTGACGACCAGGTCGGTGACGATCCTGGTGCCGACATGGACCGCCTGCTTCTCCATCTGCTCCATCAGCCAGGGGCCCTGGATCACGTCGGCAAAGCCCGGATAGTTCTCGACATCGGTGGTGATGGTAAGCTGGCCGCCCGGCTGGATGCCCTGGATCAGGATCGGCTCGAGCATCGCGCGCGCGGCGTAGATCGCGGCGGTGTAGCCGGCGGGGCCGGAGCCAATAATGACGACCTTTGCATGAACAGGAGCGGACATTTCGATGGACGCCTTTCACGGGGGATTTGCAGCGCGGGCGCGGAAGAAGCCAGGAGGCCTCGCGGAGGCGCTGAAATATCAGAGCTAATCTAAGCCTTCTGGTGAGCTATGCAAGAATTGCATTCCCTATCGGCGGATTTTTCCAACAGGGAACAAAAGTCGATTGCGCTGCACGCGCAATAAAATTGCGCTAACCGTGCGGACTAGGCTATGAGGATTGCGACAGACCCACCCAATACCGCCGCAAAGGCCAGGAGTTCCAATCACGTGTCGCGGAGCCTAGACGAGATCGACCTGAAGATTCTCACCGAAATTCAGGCCGACGGTCGAATCACCAATGTCGAGCTCGCCAAGCGCGTCGGCATCTCGCCGCCACCCTGCCTGCGCCGGGTCCGGGCGCTGGAGGAGGAGGGCTATATCCACGGCTATCGCGGGCTGCTGGACGCGCGAAAGCTCGGTTTCGACGTCACGGTGTTCGCCGCCGTGCACCTGTCCAGCCAGGCCGAGGCGGATCTGCGCGCCTTCGAGGAGTTCGTCCGCGCCGAGCCCCTGGTGCGGGAATGCTGGATGCTGTCGGGCGAGGTCGATTTCATCCTGAAATGCGTCGCGCCAGACATGGCGACCTTCCAGGATTTCGTCACGCACCTGACGGCGGCGCCGCACGTCCGCAACGTGCGGACGTCGCTGGTGCTGCATAATTCGAAGTACGAAGCGGCGGTGCCGCTCGAGGTGAAGGGGCGGCGATAAGTTTCCGCTCTCGTGCCCCGGACGCAGCGCAGCGCCCCGGCGATGCGAAGCATCGTCCGGTGCGGTGCGCTGCAGAGCCGGGGCCCATCTCACCGCGCTTTCCCGTGTCGCTTTCTGGGTCCCGGCTCTGCGCAGCAACGCTAAGGGCGTTGCAGCGCGTCCGGGACACGAGAGCTGCGCTTGCAATGACGAGCGGTGACAGTGTGCTCCGCGTCACGCGCCAGGCAACCCGCAGAAACAAAAAGGCCGCGCGTCGCGCGGCCTTTTCGAAACATCTCAGCGCAGCGGCAAATGCTTACCGCCACTCCACCTTGGTGATCTCATAGGCCTTGGCGCCGCCGGGCGTGTTGACCTCGACGGAAGAGCCCTTCTTCTTGCCGATCAGCGCGCGCGCGAGCGGCGAGGTGATGGAGATGCGGCCCTTCTTGGCGTCGGCCTCGACCTCGCCGACGATCTGCCACACCGTCTTCTTCTCGGTGTCCTCGTCGACCAGCGTCACGGTGGCGCCGAACTTGATGGTGTCGCCGGACAGTTTCGAGATGTCGATGATGTCGGCGCGCGCGAGCTTGTCCTCGAGCTCGGCGATGCGGCCCTCATTGTGGGACTGCTCTTCCTTCGCGGCATGGTATTCCGCGTTTTCCGACAGGTCGCCGTGCGAGCGCGCCTCGGCGATATGCTCGATGATCCGCGGACGGTCCTCCGACTGGCGCTTCTTCAATTCTTCCCCGAGCGCGACAAAGCCGGCCTGGGTCATCGGAACCTTTTCCATCTCTTCTCTCGTCCTTCGGCCGGCGCGCCCCACCAAACAGAGGGGCGCGGCAACCTTGATTCGTCGATATGTCCGGGGCTGAACACGCCACCACCGGAACGTTATGTGGGTCTGGCGCCGGAACAGAACATCCACATGGCCGGGACAGTTCCTCCGGCCATTGTAGCTTCATTGCCAATCACTTAGCGGCGGGTTCACCGCCGCTCGCGATCAGGTTTCCGAAAAGTAGCTCTGCAGGGTACGAACCTCAAGGTCCCCGCCCAGATAGGCGCGGATGCCCTGCGCGGCCGCCACGGCCCCGGAAAGAGTGGTGTAATACGGCACTTTATGCAAGAGGGCCGCGCGCCGCAGCGAACGGCTGTCGGCGAGCGCCTGCGGGCCTTCGGTGGTGTTGAGGACGAGCTGGACGTCGCCATTGGTGATGGCATCGACGATGTGCGGCCGTCCCTCCAGCACCTTGTTCACCTTCTCCGCCGGGATACCCTGGTCGGTCAGGAAGCGCGCCGTGCCCGAGGTCGCCAGCACCTTGAAACCAAGCGAATGCAGCTGACGCACGGCGTCCGCAATGCGCGTCTTGTCGCTCTCGCGCACCGAGACGAACACCGTGCCCTTGCGCGGCACCCGCGTGCCGCCACCGAGCTGGCTCTTGGCAAACGCCACCGCGAAGGAGCGGTCGATGCCCATGACCTCGCCGGTCGAGCGCATCTCGGGGCCGAGCACCGTGTCGACGCCGGGGAAGCGCGCGAACGGAAACACCGATTCCTTGACGCCGACATGCTTGAGATCGGCCTTCTTCAATTTGAAGTCGGCGAGTTTCTCGCCGGCCATGATGCGCGCGGCGATCTTCGCAACCGGCGTGCCGATCACCTTGGCGACAAACGGCACCGTGCGCGAGGCGCGCGGATTGACTTCGAGCACGTAGATCTCGCCGTCCTTGATGGCGTATTGCACGTTCATCAGGCCGACGACGTCGAGGCCGAGCGCGAGCTCGCGCGTCTGCCGTTCCAGTTCGTCGATCATCTTGGTGTCGAGCGAGTGCGGCGGCAGCGAGCAAGCGCTATCGCCGGAATGGATGCCGGCTTCCTCGATGTGCTCCATGATGCCGACGATGAAGGTGTCCTTGCCGTCGCAGAGGCAGTCGACGTCGATCTCGGTCGCATCCGACAGGTAGCGGTCGAACAGCAGCGGGTTCTTGCCGAGCACGGTGTTGATCTGCCCGGTCTTGTCGTTGGGGTAGCGCGCCTTGACGTCGGCGGGCACCAGCTCCGGCAGCGTACCGAGCAGATAGTCGTTGAGCTGGTTCTCCTCGCGGATGATCTGCATCGCGCGGCCGCCGAGCACGTAGGACGGACGCACCACCAGCGGCAGGCCGAGATCGGCGGAGACGAGCCGCGCCTGCTCGACCGAATAGGCAATGCCGTTCTTCGGCTGCTTGAGGCGAAGCTTGTCGAGCACGCGCTTGAAGCGGTCGCGGTCTTCCGCGAGGTCGATCGCATCCGGCGAGGTGCCGAGGATCGGCACTTCGGCGGCTTCCAACGCACGCGCGAGCTTCAGCGGGGTCTGGCCGCCGAACTGCACGATCACGCCATGCAGCGCGCCGTTCGAGCGCTCCTTCGCGATGATCTCCAGCACGTCCTCGGCGGTGAGCGGCTCGAAATAGAGCCGGTCCGCGGTGTCGTAGTCGGTCGACACCGTCTCCGGGTTGCAGTTGACCATGATCGATTCGTAGCCGGCATCATGCAGCGCGAAGCAGGCGTGACAGCAGCAATAGTCGAACTCGATGCCCTGGCCGATGCGGTTCGGGCCGCCGCCGAGGATGATGACCTTCTTCTTGTCCGACGGCGTGCTTTCGTCTGCCGGTACGCCCGCGAACGGCGCTTCATAGGTCGAATACATGTAGGCGGTGGGCGAGGCGAACTCGGCCGCGCAGGTGTCGATGCGCTTGTAGACCGGACGGACGCCGAGCGCGTGGCGCTTGGCGGTCACCTCGGCATCCGTGGTCTGCGCGAGCACCGCGAGCCGCGCGTCCGAAAAACCCATGGCTTTCAGGGTGCGCATGCCGAACGCGTTGGCGGGAAGGCCGTGCTTCCTGACCTTCTCTTCCATGTCGACGATGCCGCGCATCTCGCCGAGGAACCACGGATCGATCTTGCAGGAATTGAAGATGTCTTCGTTCGACCAGCCGAGCCGCATCGCCTGCGCGACCTGAAGGATGCGGTTCGGCGTCGGCGTGCCGAGCGCGGCGCGGATCGCGTTCTTGTCGTCGTCGCGGCCGAGACCTTCGATCTCGATCTCGTCGAGGCCGGTGAGGCCGGTCTCGAGTCCGCGCAGCGCCTTCTGAAGGCTCTCCTGGAAGGTGCGGCCGATCGCCATGACTTCGCCGACCGACTTCATCGAGGTCGTCAGCGTCGAGGAGGCGCCGGGGAATTTCTCGAAGGCAAAACGCGGGATCTTGGTCACCACGTAATCGATCGTCGGCTCGAACGAGGCCGGCGTCGCGCCGCCGGTGATGTCGTTGGCGATCTCGTCGAGCGTGTAGCCGATCGCGAGCTTGGCTGCGACCTTGGCGATCGGGAAGCCCGTCGCCTTCGAGGCCAGCGCGGACGAACGCGACACGCGCGGGTTCATCTCGATCACGACCATTCGGCCGTCTTCCGGATTGACGCCAAACTGCACGTTGGAGCCGCCGGTCTCGACGCCGATCTCGCGCAGCACCGCCAGCGAGGCGTCGCGCATGATCTGGTATTCCTTGTCCGTCAGCGTCAGCGCCGGAGCGACCGTGATGGAGTCGCCGGTGTGCACGCCCATCGGATCGAAATTCTCGATCGAGCAGACGATGATGCAATTGTCCTTCTTGTCGCGCACCACCTCCATCTCGAACTCTTTCCAGCCGAGGACGGATTCCTCGATCAGGACTTCGTTGGTGGGGGACGCGTCAAGGCCGCGCTCGATGATGTCGAGGAACTCTTCCTTGTTGTAGGCGATGCCGCCGCCGGTGCCGCCCATGGTGAAGGAGGGACGGATGATCGCAGGCAGGCCGATTTCGGACAGCGCCATCATGGCCTGGCCAAAGGCGTATTCCTGATAGCGCTTGCGACGGTCGCTCTCGCCGAGGGTCCATTGCCGATCGAGCTCTTCGAGCGCTGCGCCCGACAGCTTCTCGCGTTCGGCGTGGTATTTGTCGCGGAAGGACTTCTTCAGCTCGGACGCATTGGCGAGCCGCGACTTCGGCGTCTCGAGCCCGATCTTGGTCATGGCCTCGCGGAAGAGCTGGCGATCCTCGGCCTTGTCGATCGCATCGGCTGTCGCGCCGATCATCTCGACGTTGAATTTCTCCAGCGTGCCCTGCCGGCGCAGCGACAGCGCGCAGTTCAGCGCGGTCTGTCCGCCCATGGTCGGCAGCAGCGCGAAGCCGCCGGGAATGACGTGACGTTCCTTCTCGATGATCTTGGCGACGATCTCCGGCGTGATCGGCTCGATATAGGTCGCATCGGCCAATTCCGGGTCGGTCATGATCGTGGCCGGGTTGGAATTGACGAGGACGATGCGATAGCCCTCCTCCTTCAGCGTCTTCACCGCTTGCGTGCCCGAATAGTCGAACTCGCAGGCCTGGCCGATCACGATGGGGCCGGCGCCGATGATCAGGATGGTCGAGATGTCGGTTCGTTTAGGCATCACCGCTCGCGGGCTGGAATTTGGGCACAAAAAAAGGGCGCGCTTGCCGCGCGTCCCCTAGAGCGAGAGCGCGGGGTCGTCCCTCGCGCGCGGGTGGGTCTTAGACCAGTTTTCGGGGCGGCGAAACCCCGAAAGATGCCCATCAACCGGCAATTTTGACGGGTTTTGGCCGGGCCTGCCAGCCTCGGGCGAGATGCACCAGCAGCGAGGCCGCAACGCTCGATCCGCCGATCCAGCCGAGGTCGGCCGGCGACAGGGTGGCCAGCACCGCTCCCCCTAAGGCCCCGCCGATGGCGAAGCCGAGATACATCGAGGAGGCGTTGAGCGAGAGCGCGATCATCGAGGCCTGCGGCTCGATCCGGATGATGCTGGCGATCTGGGCCGGATAGAACGCCCAGCCCGAGATGCCCCACAGGAAGATCGTGCCCAGCACGGCATAGTGCGCCTGTCCGGGCATCAATTTGAGGACCAGCGAATGCAGGATCAGGGCGCTCGCCATGCCGGCGAGCCCGAGCGCCGCGGTGGCCATCGTTCCAAGCCGGTCGGCCAGGACGCCGCCGAGCATGTTCCCGATCGCGGCTGCGCCGCCAAACACCAGCAGCGCCAGGCTGATCTGCGAGGCATCGAAGCCAAGACCGCGCAGCGGCACTGCGAAATAGGTGAACACGGTGAAGCCGCCGAGCGCCCAGAGAATGGTGATCAGCAGCGCGATCAGGACGTTGCTGTGGCGGGCGACCACCAGCCGGTCGCTGAGCGAAGCGGTGTTGCGCGGTAGGCCGCGGGGCAGGCCGAGCAGCAGGCCGGCGAGCGCGACGGCGCCGATCAGCGCGACCATGGCAAAGGTCGCGCGCCAGCCAAGCAGGCTGCCGACGAGATTGCCGAGGGGAACGCCGATGACGGTCGCAACCGTGAGTCCCGAGGTGACCAGCGCCACCGCGCGGCCGCGCCGTTCAGGGGAGGCGACGGCGACCGACACCGCGAGCGCGGTCGGCATGCACAGGCCGGAGCCGAGCGCCATCAGCATCCGCGAGGCCAGCAGCAGGGCGTAGTTGGAGGCCACCATGGCCGCGATATTTCCGGCAATGAAGGTCGTCAGCGCCAGGGCCAGCACGGTGCGGCGGTCGATGTTGTTCAGCGCGACCGCCAGGACCGGCGAGCCCACGGCATAGGTGAGGGCGTAGGCGGTGACCAATTGCCCGGCGGCCGAGACCGAAATCGACAGGTCGTTGGCGATCGCAGGCAAAAGCCCTGCAATCACAAAGCCTTCGGTACCGATCGCAAAGGCCCCCAGGGCCAGCCAGAACACGCTCATCGGAAGCAATCCTTATGTTCAATGTTTATTGAACTATCAAACGAAGCGGTTTGAGTGTCAATTGGTTCAAGAACTATTGAACATTGCAGTCGCATCGCTATGATTCCCGGATCATGAGCCGCACGCCGCACCATCCCACCCGCGAGCAGATCGAGCTGCCGATGGTCCTGGATTGCCTGAGCGATCCGATCCGTCTGGCGATCGTCTACCAGCTCGCCCAGCAGGAACGTGTCAGCAGCGAACTCCGCTGCAGCGACTTCAATGCGCTCAGCGGCAAGTCGAATCTCGCCTATCACTTCGCCAAGCTGCGCGATTGCGGCCTGATGCGGACGCGCGTCGCGGGCACCAACCGCTTCATGCGGCTGCGACGTGAGGATCTGGAAGCACGCTTCCCCGGCCTGCTCGATGCCGTGCTCAGCTCCGCAGCCAAGGATGCCGACAGGCTACCGCTGCTGCCGGAGTGTGAATTGGTCGGGATTGACCGAGAATGAGACGGTTGTGCGCCGAAGCGTGCCCGTCTTCGCCCTTCGGGCTTCGCCGAGGCAGCCTTCGCCACGAGAGGGCCTGCCCAGTCGAACCCGCCGCCGCTCTGCGAGCTATGGCGCGGCAAGGCTGGCTTGCCTAGCCGAAACTGCGTAAGCAGCGAAGGCTGGAGACCCGGCCTGGATTTGAACCAGGATGAAGAGCGTTGCACCGCCCTCGCGTAGACGCTTCCGCCACCGGGCCGGCGCGGACATTACCGATTGCACTGCGACAAGCTACAACGGCTAATTGTTATGCTTAACGAACCAGTGGCGGCCGTCCGATGAAGGTCATGCGCCAGCGATTGTGGCCGATATTGGTGTGGGCGCGCTGGACGGCGAAGCCGGCGGCCTTCAGCTTCGCGGTGATCTCGTCCTCGCTGTAGCGCTGCAGCCCGATCTTCGAGCGCAGCTGACGGTAATCCGACAGCGCGGTGCTGATCAGGCCGATCAGCGCATCCTTCAGGAAGCCGTGACGCAGGCCGAAGCCGAGCAGCGCCATCACGTCCCTGAACATACCGACATGGGGCTGAAGGATGTCGCCGAGCACCAGCTTGCCGGACGGAGTCAGTAGTCGCCGGATATTGAGCAGCGCGGCATCGAGCTCCTCGCCCGTCATGTATTGCGCGACCGAGTTCATCACCACGAGGTCGATGGACTGGTCCTGCATCTTGCGGACGTCGTCGAGCGAGCGGACGCGGATCTTGGTGTTGGGGGCAAACCGCGCGATCAAGCGGCCGCGCACGCCAGGCGCCGGTTCGGCCAGGAGCAGCTTGCCGCAGGCGGCCGCCACCTGGTTCGCCGACAGCGCCTCGCCGCAGGCGTAGTCGAGCACAGTCGCCTCAGGCGAGGTGATGTAGCCGATGATGTCCCGCGCAATGATCTGGAAGTGCAAGTCGCGATGCAGCTTGCTGACATAGATCGTATGCGTCGAGTCGTAATAATCGATCCAATCGTCCATGGTATCCGAGGGTCCCGGCCAAAGGGTTCCTGCCAAGGAACCGGCGCTGCCCGCCTTGCGTTAGGGGTGCGACGGCGCGCCGTCAATGTCCGCGTCCTAACAGGAAGGTCTCCCGTGAGCAAAACCAACAACAAGGTCTCGCCCGATCTCGACACCCCCACCGATCTGTCGCCCGACGGGGTCAAGAAGGTCTCGCAGTCACTGAACGTGCTGCTGGCCGACGCGTTCGCACTGCATCTGAAGACCAAGAACTTCCACTGGCACATCAGCGGCCGGCACTTCCGGGACTACCATCTACTGCTCGACGAGCAGTCGGACCAGATCTTCGCCACCACCGACCAGCTCGCCGAGCGCGTCCGCAAGATCGGCGGCACCACGCTGAAGTCGATCGGCCAGGTGGCAAAGCTCCAGACCATCAAGGACAACAACGAGGACTACGTCCCGCCGCGCGAGATGCTGCGCGAGCTGATGCAGGACAACAAGCACGTCGCAGCCGCGATGCGCAAGGCGCACGACGTCTGCGACGAGGCCGGCGACGTCGCCAGCGCCAGCATCCTCGAGGTCTTCATCGACGAGACCGAGCGCCGCACCTGGTTCCTGTTCGAGGCGACCCGGCAGGAAGGTGCGAACGAGGCGTAGGGCACGGCGTCGTAGGGTGGGCAAAGGCGCGCTCTTCGCGCGCCGTGCCCGCCATTTGTCCTCACCGCATAAATCGAATGGTGGGCACGCTTCGCTTTGCCCACCCTACGACGCCTGCGTGTTTCAACAGTGTCGTCCCGGCGCAGGCCGGGACCCATAACCCCGAAAGCCAGTTTGGCGAAGAAAGGTCATGACCATCTCGCGCCATAACCCCGTCTGAGGCGTATGGGTCCCGGCCTGCGCCGGGACGACATCGGAGTACTTGGCGCGCTCTTGATTACCCCCACAGCCGCAACAGCGCGCCATCCTTCCCCGTCACGGGATCAGCGGGCGGCAGCGCGACTCTTGGAATCGTCTTCAGCGCTTTCGCGTGGTTCTCCGGCGTTGCCCGCGTGATCTCCATCTTCGCGCCGGGCGGGTAGGCGCCGATGATGCAGAAATCATCGCTCGCCTTGATGCACTGATGCCCGGTGCCGGCGGGCAGGATCGCGACATCGCCCGCCTTGATCTCCAGCTCCTGGCCATGATCCCCGCCGAAACGGACGCGCGCGCTGCCGCGCGCAACGCCAAGCACCTCATGCACCGTCGCGTGATAGTGCAGATAGTCGTAGACACCGTTGCGCCACGTCCCGCCCCAGCCGTTCGCTTCGAACAGGTTTTCGATGGTCTCTTCCGGCTGCTTCGGATCGAGCTTCACCGCGCCCTGGTAGACCAGGAACGGAAGGATGTTGTTCGGCACGAGCCCGTCATCCTCGAACACGATGGCGAGCGGCTCGGCCTTGTCGCGGACGACGGACATGATCGGACTCCTGCACGAGGATAGCAGGGATCAACTGGCGTTGCCGCAGCGCGTTCCTCTCGTGTCCCGGACGCGATGCAGCGTGCAACGCTGCGTCGCGAGCCGCGACCCAGAGGGCCGGCTTGGGCCCCGGTTCAGCAGCGCATCGCGCCGCGAAGCGCGGCGTCTAAAGCGCGTTCACGCGCGTCTTCGACGCGCTATGGCACTGCCCCCCGGGGCACGAGAGCCGTAGTGAACCTTACGCGCTCTTCCTCTGCCGCATCAGGTCAGCGAAGCGCTGGAACAGATAGTGCGAGTCGCGCGGACCGGGTGAGGCCTCGGGGTGGTACTGCACCGAGAACACCGGCTTGCCGTCGAGCTGGATGCCGCAATTGGAGCCGTCGAACAGCGAGATGTGGGTCTGGGTTGCGCCCTTCGGCAACGTCTTCTCGTCCACGGCAAAGCCGTGGTTCATCGAGGTAATCTCGACCTTGCCGGTGGTCTCGTCCTTCACGGGATGATTGGCGCCGTGATGGCCCTGATGCATCTTCCTGGTTCTGGCGCCGACGGCGAGGCCGAGCATCTGGTGGCCGAGGCAAATCCCGAAGGTCGGCGTGCCCGACTTGATGACGTCCTGGATGACAGGCACCGCATATTTGCCGGTCGCGGCCGGATCGCCGGGCCCGTTGGACAGGAACACGCCGTCCGGCTTCATCGCCAGAATGTCTTCGGACGAGGTCGTCGCCGGCACCACGGTCACCTTGCAGCCGACGCCGGCGAGCAGGCGCAAGATGTTGCGCTTGATGCCGTAGTCAATGGCGACGACGTTGAACTCGGGCTTGTCCTGACGGCCAAAGCCCTTGTCCCACAGCCACGGCGTCTCGTCCCAGGTGAAGCGCTGGCCGCTCGTGACCATCGGCACGAGGTCCATGCCCTCGAGGCCGGGCCATTCGCGCGCTTCTTCCTTGAGACCGTGCAGGTCGAACTCGCCGGTCCTGGAATGCGCGATCACGGCATTGGGCATGCCCTTGCTGCGGATCAGCGCGGTCAGGGCGCGGGTGTCGATGCCGGAGAGGCCGATGATGCCACGCGCCTTCAACCATTGGTCGAGATGCTTGGTGGCGCGGTAGTTCGAGGGATCGGTGATCGCGGTGCGCAGGATCACGCCGCGCGCGCCCGGCGTCGCGGCCATGTTCACCGTCTCGATGTCTTCCTCGTTGGTACCGACATTGCCGATATGGGGGAAGGTGAAGGTGATGAGCTGGCCGGCATAGGAGGGATCGGTGAGGATCTCCTCATAGCCGGTCATCGCGGTGTTGAAGCAGACCTCGCCGACGGCGTGGCCCTCGGCGCCGAGACCAAAGCCCTCCAGAACTGTGCCATCGGCAAGCACGAGGAGCGCGGTCGGTTTGTGGTCCGGCCAAGCGGGATCGTTGTCATGTTGTGTCATGAGCCCGCTTCATAAGCCCCCAACACGCGCCCGTCAAAGCAGGAGGAGGCCGATTCACATGCGTTTTTGCATATTTGACGGGCGGCTACAGGCACTTAGGCCGGAACTGGCAATTTTGGGCCATTTCGGCGGCCGATGGGGAAACAATGCACCGGCAAACCGGTCCAGTCTGGCCTCTGGCCCGCGAACGGCTTAGATCAGGCGCGACAGATTGAGAGGACCCCGGCCATGCTGCGCGACGACATCAACAATGCGGTCAAGGAGGCCATGAAGGCCAAGGACGAGCGCAAGCTGTCCACGCTGCGCATGGTCAATTCGACCATCAAGAACGCCGACATCGACGCCCGTGGCAACGGCAAGCCGCCGCTGTCGGACGCCGACCTGCTCGCGGTGCTGCAGAAGATGATCAAGCAGCGCCAGGAAGCGGTCGAGCTCTACGACAAGGGCGGCCGCGCCGAGCTCGCCAAGCAGGAGCGCGAGGAGATCGAGGTGATCTCGGCGTATTTGCCGAAGCAGATGTCCGAGGACGAGGTGAAGAAGGCGATCGCGGACGCAATCACTGAGACCGGCGCCGCCGGCATGAAGGACATGGGCAAGGTGATCGCCGTGCTGCGCGCGAAGTATGCCGGCCAGATGGATTTCGGCAAGGCCAGCGGTTTGGTGAAGGCGGCGCTGTCGAGCTAGGTCGTCCTTACCCTCCCCTGGAGGGGTCCGGGACGAGCGTAGCTCGCCCGTGGTCGATCGCGCGAAGCGCGAGCGGGGTGGGGTGATCTCTCCACCCGGGCACCGCTTCCGCAGAAAGACTGTCACCCCACCTCGGTTCGCATGCCGCTTCGCTCCATGCGAACCGATCCTCCCCCGCTTGCGGGTAGGGCTATCGCATATGAGGAGAGCGTGGCGGGAAGCTCGCCTGCGGCCATCCTTCGAGACGCCCGCCTCCGGCGGGCCCTCAGGATGAGGACAGAGTACGTGGCGGCAATTCGGCAGCCAAAGCTGCCGGTCAGCCTCATCCTGAGGAGACCGCGGAGCGGTCGTCTCGAAGGACGAGGCGCTTGCTCAGGCCCCACCAGCTCATATGCGATGGCCCTGCCCTGGAGGGGAGGATGGGCACCTTTGATGCTGCATCAGTTCGGTCTACTCTCTCCATAAGAAAATAGGGGAGGCACGATGACCGCCGCCATCAAACCGTTCCGCATCGCCATCAGCGACGACATCCTCGCCGACCTCAAATCGCGCCTCGCCCGCACGCGCTGGCCGGAGGCGGAACTGGTCGACGACTGGAGCCAGGGCGCGCCGCTGAAATGGGTCCAGGAGATCTGCACCTACTGGGCAAGCGGTTACGACTGGCGCGCCCGCGAGGCAAAGCTCAATCGCTTCGAGCAGTTCACCACCGAGATCGACGGGCTCGACATTCACTTCATCCATGTGCGTTCGAAGGAAGCGAACGCGCTGCCGCTGATCATCACCCATGGCTGGCCCGGCTCGATCGTCGAATTCCACAAGGTGATCGCGCCGCTCACCGATCCCGTCGCGCACGGCGGCAATTCTGCCGATGCCTTCCACGTGGTCTGTCCGTCGCTGCCTGGCTTCGGTTTCTCCGCCAAGCCGAAGACCACCGGCTGGGGCGTCGACCGCATCGCGGCAACCTGGGCGAAGCTGATGGACGTACTCGGCTACGCGCGCTACGGCGCGCAGGGCGGCGACTGGGGCTCGGCGGTGACGACCTCGCTCGGCGCGCAGGATGCCGAGCACTGCGCCGGGATCCACATCACGCTCGCCTTCAATGCGGCGCCGAAGGTCGAGGGCGAGCCGACGGCGGAGGAGCAGCGCGCGCTCGCCGGCCTCAAGCACTATGTCGATCTCGACTCCGGCTACTCCAAGCAGCAGTCGACGCGGCCGCAGACGCTCGGCTATGGCCTGACGGATTCGCCGAGCGGGCAGGCGGCATGGATCCTGGAAAAATTCTGGGCCTGGACCGATTGCAACGGCCATCCCGAAAACATCTTCAGCAAGGACGAGCTGCTCGACAACGTCATGTTGTACTGGGCGACGGAGACGGCGACCGCGTCAGCGCGGCTCTATTGGGAGAGCTTTGGCAAGCGTCGCACGACGCCGGTCGTCAAGGTGCCGACGGGCGTCGCGGTGTTCCCCAAGGAGATCATCACGCCGGTGCGGCGCTGGATGGAGCCCAACTTCCACAACATCACCCATTGGAGCGAGATGGAGAAGGGCGGCCATTTCGCCGCATTCGAGCAGCCGGAGCTGTTCGTGCGCGATGTCAGGAAGTTTTTCGCGACGGTGCGGTAAGCCCCGCTGTCATTTCGGGTTCGACGCTGGCGCGTCGCCCCGGAATGACGTCGCGGGGCTTGTTCCGAGCACCCACCGCTCTAGACTGGGCCAAAACAACGAGACACCGGGAAGACGACCAAGCCCATGCTCACCGAAGCCGCAACCTACGACGAGCTCTATCGCAACTTCCGCTGGGACATCCCGGCGCGCTTCAACATGGCGGAGGCGTGCTGCGATCGCCATGCCGACGGCACCGGCCGCCTCGCGCTGATCTATGTCGACGAGAACGGGGCCACCACGCGCACCTCGTTCGACGAGGTCGCGGAGATGTCGCGCCGCTTCGCCAATGTGCTGAGGGCGGATGGGCTCGTCCGCGGCGACCGCGTCGCGGTGTTCCTGTCGCAATCGCTGGAATTGCCGATCGCGCACATGGCGGCGTTCCGCTCGGGGCTGATCTCGATCCCGCTGTTTGCCCTGTTTGGCGACGACGCGCTGGAATTCCGTCTGTCGAATTCGCAGGCAAGAGCCATCATCACCGATGAGGCGGGCTGGGAGAAGCTCACGAAGATCCGCGATCGGCTGCCCTATTTGCAGGACATCTATGTCACGAGCGGCGCCGTCCACGCCGGCGCAAAGCCGTTCTGGTCAGCGATCGAAACCGCGTCCGAGGATTTTGCAAACGTCGACACCTCGGCCGATGATCCCGCGCTGATCATCTACACCTCGGGCACCACGGGCAATCCGAAGGGCGCGCTGCATGCGCATCGCGTCGTGCTCGGCCATCTGCCGAACGTGGAGATGTGTCACAACTTCCTGCCGCGCCCCGGCGATCTCATGTGGACGCCGGCCGACTGGGCCTGGATCGGCGGCCTCGTCAACGGATTGCTGGCATTCTGGTATCACGGCATCCCCCTGGTCGGCCATCGCGCGCGAAAATTCGAGCCGCAGGCGGCGATGCAGATGATGGCGGATCTTTCCGTGCGCAACGTCTTCCTGCCGCCGACCGCGCTGAAGCTGATGCGGCAGGCCGGCGTGAAGCATCCCGGCGTCAGGCTCCGCAGCATTTTTACGGGCGGTGAATCGCTCGGCGGCGAATTGCTGGGCTGGGTGCGCGAGACTTTTGGCATCGACGCGCATGAAGTGTTCGGTCAGACCGAGTGCAATCTCGTGATCGGCAGCAACTCAAATCTCTTTCCGATCCGCCCCGGTGCCATGGGCAAGGCGACGCCGGGCTTCGACGTCCGCATCGTCAACGACAAGGGCGAGGAATTGCCGCGCGGTGAGCGCGGCATCATCGGCGTGCGCCAGCCGTGCCCGGTCACGATGCTCGAATACTGGCGCAATCCGGAGGCGACGGCGAAGAAATATGCCGGCGAATTCCTGCTCACCGGCGATCTCGGCGTGCAGGACGAGGACGGCTATTTCTGGTACGTCAGCCGCGAGGACGACGTCATTACCACCGCCGGCTACCGCGTCGGCCCCTCCGAGATCGAGCACACGCTGATGAAGCACCCATCGGTGGCGATGGCCGCGGTGGTCGGCATCCCCGATCCGATCCGCACCGAATCGATCAAGGCCTGGATCGTGCTGCGCCCCGGCTTTACGGGCAGCGATGCGCTCGCGCGCGAGATCCAGGAGTTCGTGAAGGTGCAGCTCGCCGCGCACGAATATCCGCGCTATGTGGAGTTCGCCGAGACGCTGCCGATGACGGCCACGGGCAAGGTGCTGCGGCGCGAGCTGCGGGCGAGGGGTTAGGTTTTTCAATGCCGAAGACGTCTCAGGCCGCGGGGCTTCATCGCGCCTCACTTGCGAAGCTGCACGATCTCGATGCGGCGCTGGAGCTGATGTATTACGGCTGGCGCGGAATGACGCTGGAGGCCGACGACTATCTCGCCAGGCAGGGCCTTTCGCGCCCGCACCATCGTATCCTCTACGTCGTGGCGCGCCGGCCCGATATCGCGATCGGCGCGCTGATCGAGATCCTCGGTATTTCCAAGCAGGCCCTGAACCGGCCGCTCAATTTGCTGCTGGAGCGCAAGCTCCTGACGTCGAAGCGCTCGCCCGAGCAGCATCGCTCGAAATTGCTGCGCCTGACGGCCGCGGGGCAACGCATCGAGCAAAAGGCATCGGACCACGAGCGCAAGGTCATGAGTCAGGCGTTCGAGCGCGCCGGGGCGTCGGGTGCGGCGGCCTGGATGGCCGTCATGGAGGCGATCGCCGACAACAACTGACCGCCTCTCAAGTCAATATAGTTGACATGAGAGCGCGGCTTTGCCACTTTCCGGCCAACGGGCCAGGGAGGGCTCTGCCATGGGCGTAGGGAAGATGGATCGCGCGGCAGCCGAACATTTCGTCGCGGCATGGTGCGCGAGCTGGTGCAAGGTCGACATCGACGCGGTCGTCGCGCATTTCGCCGACGATGCGCAGATGCGCAGCCCTCTCGCGCTCGAACTGACGGGTTCCCCCGTTGTCACGGGCGTAGAGAACATTCGCGCCTATTGGCGGCAAGCCTACGGCCACATCGAAAGCGCCGAGCTGAAGATCGTGGGCTGGAGCTGGGACGAGGTGATCGCGCGACTGACGGTGTGGTGGCAATTGGGCGGCACGCGCGCCAGCGAATTCATGGACTTCGACGATGCGGGCCGTGTGGTCCGCAGCGAAGCCTTTTACGGAAAATAGCCATGCGTCTCTTGGATATCGTTCTGCTTCTCAACGCGCTCTGGTTCGTCGGCGCCTTCATCCAGTTCAGCATCGCGCAAGCCAACACGCTGAAGATATTGCTGCCGCGGGAAGAGCGCAGCAATCCGATCGCGCCGACCCTGGCGGCGAGCGTCGCGTTTCTCGGCGGAATGAACCTGCCGATCGGGCTGTTGTCGTTCTATCTTCTGGCGGCGCGTCCAGTTTTCTTCCAGCCGGTGCAGGCGCAGCTCGTGCTGTTCCTGTTCTTCTCGGCCTGCCACTTCAGCCAGTTCGCCTACAACGTTCCCGTGCTGATGCGCGGCGGACGTGTCGGCGTCGCCTACTGGCCGGTGCTGAAAGGTCCGATGCTCCGGATCTTCGTGATCGACGCGGGCCTGTTTGCGGCCAATCTCGGCGTGGCGCTCCAGCTCGCGTTCTCGTCCTGATTCATCGCGGTGGCGTCGAGAGGGTGGCGCGCAGCATCGCGGCGAGATCCTTGCGCCGGAACGGTTTCGTCAGAATGCGGGCGTCGCCGACACCGTCGGGCGTCTTGACCGGATCCTGGGTGTAACCGGAGGTGAAGAGCACCTTGAGCCCTGGCCGCAGTGCCGTTGCCTGCCGCGCGAGCTCCGGCCCGAACATGCCGCCGGGCATCACGACGTCGGTGAACAGCAAATGGATGTCCCCGCGCTGGCGCAACAGGTCCAGCGCCGCGGGACCGTTCGACTTCGCGATGACGCGGTAGCCGAGCGCCTTCAGCTCGTTCTCGATATAGGCCCGCACCATGTCGTCGTCCTCGACGACGAGAATGGTCTCGCTGCCATCGGGTGCCGCGACACGCTCCGCCGGTAACGGATCCTCGGCCAGCGGCGTTGCAAGACGGGGAAAGAACAGCCTGACGACGCTGCCGTGTCCCGGTTCGGACTGCATCTGCACCAGGCCGCCGGACTGTCGCACGAAGCCGTAGACCATGCTGAGACCGAGCCCGGTCCCCTTGCCGACCTCCTTGGTGGTGAAGAACGGCTCGAAGGCGCGGCTCGCCACCTCGGCGGTCATGCCGGTGCCGGTGTCGGTCACGGCCACCATGACGTACTCGCCCGGCCGCGGCTCGCCGTTGACGTCGAGGTCGGAGTCGCCAAGCGAAATGTTGCGCGCCTCGACCGTCAGCTTGCCACCGTCGGGCAAAGCGTCGCGCGCGTTGAGCACGAGGTTGAGCAGCGCGGTTGCCAGCTGGCCGGGATCGACGCTGGTCATCCACAGATCCGCATCGAGCGCGAAGGTGCACTCGATGTGCTCGCCCAGCGATCTGCGCAGCAACGGCTCCATGTCGAGCAACTTGCCGGCGATGTCGATGTCGCGCGGCCTTAAGGGTTGCTTGCGCGCAAAGGCGAGCAGGCTCCGCGTCAGGTCGGAGCCGCGCTCGGCGGCGGTCGCGATGTCGCCGGCGATCCGATGCAATTCCTTGTCGCCGGCGAGCCTGTCGGCCAGATGCTCCGAATTGCCGAGAATGACGGTCAGGAGATTGTTGAAATCGTGCGCCACGCCGCCGGTGAGCTGGCCCATGGCTTCCATCTTCTGCGACTGGCTGAGCTTCTGGTTGAGGTCGGCGATGGCGGCGCGTTGCTGCTGCAGCGACTCGGCGGTGTCGTTGAGCAGGGTCATCAGCCCCCCGAGCTCGCCGCCCGGGTGCGGCGGCGGAATGCGCGCGCTGAGGTCGCCGCGCCCGAGCTTCTTCGCCATCGCGGCGAGCCGTCCGACCTGGCGCCCGACGCTCACGGTCGCAAGGATCAAGACCGCCACCAGCAGCAGCAGCGAGGCCACGGTGAGGATCGCCAGGTCCTCGTAGAGCCGGCGGTTCGCCGCCGCGACCAGCCCGTCCTTGGACCGTCCGACCAGGATGTAGAGACCGGCATCCCGGGTCGGCGAGCGGGCGGCGACACTCCAGACATGGGTGCGGCCCTCGCGATCGGTCACCTCGTGAAAGGACTTCCGGTCGGGCGTTGAAGCGAAGCGGAACAGTTCGGATCCCGCGATCGACCCACCGACGGGTTCCGTCCAGCCAGCGCCCGAGGGAGCGACCAGAACCGTGCCCTTGCCGTCGACCAGCAGGACATCCTTCTCGGCGAGCAGGCGCTTGTGGTGAAACTCCGCGAATTTGCGCAAGTTGAACGAAGCCAGCAGGATCAGCTTCAGCGCGCCCGCTTCCGTCCGCACCGGAAAAGCGATCTGGAGCACGGACATTCCGGTCAGCCGGCCAAAGACCGGCTCGAGCACCACGCCGCGCGAGACCAGCGCCTGCTTGAAATAGGCACGATCCCTGAGATCGAGGCTGCGGTTGGTCCGCAGCGAGTCGCAGAACAGGCTGCCGTCGGGATCGATGGTCAATATTCCGGTGAACTGCGGGTATTCCTCACGCACTTCCGACAGAAACGCCGAGCACGCCGCCTTGTCGCGCGTGTCGAGGTCGCGGGCACGGGCGAGACCATAGTGAAGCTGCGTGGTGCCCCGGATCTTCTCGTCCAGGTCGCCGGCAATCTCGTCGGCCGCCGCCGTCAAATTGGTCAGGGCGGCGTCGATGTCGCTGCTGCGATTCTGCATGAAGCGCAAGCCGACGAGGCCCGCGGGCACCAGCATGGCCGCGATGACGAGGATCAGTAGCCGGGTACGCAAGCTCATCGGTCGAATGGTCCGCTCAATCGCGCGTGGGGGCGGAGGTACAATTTGCGGCACCGCCCTCCGCTCCGTCCATAGGCATCCTGCCGAAAAGCGAGGAAAGATTTTGACGCACACGCTTGGCGGGTGGGCGATGAGGCGCCGGCGGGCATCCTGCGATACCGTCGTCAACTCGTGCGTGCTTGCGGCGCGGGAGGGCGCTAATATCGAGATCGCGTGCGACGGAGATCGCGCCGGTAAAGGAGGAGGAGCTCATGTCCATCTCGGGCAAGGTCGATCCGGTGGTGCGCCCCGTCGTGGCGACTGACATCGCCGAGGCGCTGGTCGAGGGCCTGCGCGACTTCCAGGCGCTGCCGTTCTACGGGCTTTGCTTCGGCGCGCTCTACGCCGCCGGCGGCATCGCCATCATGCTCTGCCTCACCGCCTTCGGCATGGTTTATCTGGTCTATCCCCTGGCCGCCGGTTTCGCGCTGATCGGTCCGTTCGTGGCGATCGGCCTCTACGAGGTCAGCCGCCGCCGCGAGCGCGGCGAGCCTGTGTCGCTCAGTGCGATCTGGTCGGCGGTCCGCTCGCGCAGCGAGATCGGCTGGATGGCCTTCGTCACGCTGTTCGTGTTCGTGATCTGGATGTACCAGGTGCGGCTGCTGATCGCGCTGCTGCTCGGCCTGCATGCATCGTTCTCGAGCCTGCAGGAGTTCATGACGGTGGTGCTGACCACCAACGAGGGCCTGCTGTTCCTCGCCATCGGCAATGCGGTCGGCGCCGTGCTGTCGCTGATCCTGTTCTCGCTCACCGTGGTGTCGTTTCCGCTGCTGCTCGACCGCGAGGTCGATTTCGTCACGGCCATGGTGACGAGCGTGCGTGCGGTGGTGACCAGCCCGCTGCCGATGATCGGCTGGGCGGCCGTCATCGTGATGCTGCTGATCGTCTCGGCGCTGCCGTATTTTCTCGGCCTGATCGTGACGCTGCCCGTGCTTGGGCACGCGACATGGCATCTGTATCGGCGGCTGGTGGTGCCGGTGTAGCTTATCGCTCCCTTCACCCCTTGGGCAGTGCCGTAGGGTGGGCAAAGCGAAGCGTGCCCACGGCCTTTGTTGCAGGTTGGGTCAGTGGTGGGCACGGCGCAAGTGCGCCTTTGCCCACCCTGTACCCTTTTGGGGTTCGCATCCAGTCGAAGGTGTAGACTGGAACACGGGCCGATCCGCCGGGAGCAGCCTTGCCCACCTGTGTCTTGAACACCGACGTAGGAGCCGCGCCCCGGCAGAGCGGCCGCGGTCGAGATCCAGTAGGAGGTTCGCGCCGAGAGCGCCAGTACAGGGATCGATCAGGATCGCGGTGGCCCGCTTTTTGAGAGCAAGGAGGTCCCAACAATGCTCGAAGATGTACGCTGGTTCGTCGGGATCGATTGGGCAACGCAGAGCCATAGCGTTTGCCTGCTGGATACCGAAGGAAGACAGGTTGCTCACTGCGAGTTCGCCCATGAGGGTGCGGGCCTGACGGAGTTGCGCGACTGGCTGCTGCAGAAGACCAACGCCGCACCGGGGCAGATCGCCGTGGCGATCGAGATGCCGCACGGCCCGGTGGTGGAGGTGTTGCTCGAACACGGGTTTGCGGTGTTCGCGATCAATCCCAAGCAGCTTGACCGCTTCCGTGATCGCTTCACGGTGGCTGGTGCCAAGGATGACCGCCGCGATGCCCATGTGCTCGGAGCTTCGCTCCGCACGGATCGCGCGGCGTTCCGTCGGCTTGTGGTCGACGATCCCACGATGATCGAGCTGCGCGAGTGGTCGCGCTTGGCCGACGAACTGCAGCAGGAGCGCACACGTCTTGCCAACCGGCTGCGCAAGCAGTTGTGGCGATATTATCCGCAGGCCACCAAGCTGACCGACGATGTCGCTGACGAATGGTTCCTGGCGCTTTGGCAGATGGTGCCGACGCCGGCCCGTGCGGCCAAGGCCAGCGAGAAGGCAATTGCACGCGTTCTGAAAGCCCATCGCATCCGCCGCCTTGATGCGGCGGGGGTGCTTGAAACTTTACGCGAGGCCCCGCTGCTGTTCGTGGCACCCGGCACCACCGAGGCCGCCTGCGCACACATCCGCAGCTTGGCGGCACGACTGCACCTGGTCAATCAGCAGATCAAGGAGGCGCATCAGAACCTGGACCGTCTGTGCGTCGCAATCGAAGGCGAGGAGAAGGCCTCGGGGCAGAGCTCGGAGCAGTGCGACGTGACGATCCTTCGCTCCTGGCCAGGAATCGGCAGGATCCATCTCGCCACACTGCTCGCCGAGGCCGCAGAGCCTCTGCGCAGGCGAGATTATCATGCTCTGCGCGCCTTGGCAGGGGCCGCGCCGGTGACGCGGCAAAGCGGCAAGCAACGCTTCGTGATCCGTCGCCTCGCCTGCAACAGGCGGCTACAGAGCGCCGTCCATCACTGGTCGCGGGTCGCCATCCAACACGATGAGGCCAGCAGGCGACGCTATGATGCCTTGCGACAGCGAGGACATGGCCACGCGCGTGCTCTGCGCACTGTAGGGGATCGCTTGCTCTTTGCCTTGTGCACGACGCTCAAGCGACACACCCCATACGAGGCGGACTATAGCGCAAGGACCTCCACTAAAGCCTGAGCCTCATTCCTTTGTTCGGCCGGTGTGACCATTCCTTCGTCCCGACCTGCCGATCGCCACAGCGCCGCGCGCAGACGCTGTCCAGGAGGCCGTCGGCACCGGCAACGCCGGCGCGAAGCGTCCTGGACGGCGGCGAGCACGGCGCTATGCTCGCCCATCAAGGACGTCTACCTCTTGACCACGGGTAGGAGGTCCTACGATAGCTACGCTTGTCCAGGACGACGGAGGAGGAGTTACGGCGTCTTGATCCCCATCGCCTTCAGCGCGTCGAGCATCCGTTGCGGCGGGCCCATTTTCACCACCAGCGGCTTGCCGGTCTCGAGCACGCTCTTGAGGCTGGAGAGGATCGCCGGCCAACCCTGCCGCCCACCTTCGAGGATGTCGTCGCTGAGCGGCCGGTCATGGCCTTCGCTCATGGTGAGACGAACCGCATCGCCGACCTGTTCGATCTCGTAAGTCACCAGCGTCGGGCCGAGCTTTTCGATCAGGTCAGGCCAATTGACGTTGAAGGTGACGGAGAGCTTTCGCGGCGGATCGTAGGCGAGGACCTCGCCGCTGATGTGCAGCGCGCCATCAGGCGTGCGCACGATGAACGCGCCGCCAAGCCGCGGCTCGACCTCCACGGCGTTGCCGAAGAAATACTGCTTGCTGAACCCGGCCGTGGTCAGCGCCTCCCACACCTTCTGCGGCGTCGAGGCGATGTAGATGGTGTAGACCGTGAGCGGCTTGAATTGATCGAGGTTCATTTTGCATCGAATCCCTTGTTCAGCGGCTGCGCGTGGAATGCCGAGCAGCTTGCCGGTCTCGAGCAGGCTCTTGAGCTGGGACAGGATCGCCGGCCAGCCGTTGGACACGGCGCCGAGATATTTACCGCCCTCGACGAAGCCGTCATGCAGCACGGTCAAACGCACGAGCGCGCCGAACGGTTCGATGGTGAAGACGACGCGTGAGGTCGGCTCGCCCCGAAGTTCCTCGAACTTGTGGTGCTTGAAGCTGTAGGAGAGGCGCCGCGGCGGATCGGCTTCCAGAATCTCGCCGGAATCGGTGACCTCGCCATCGAGCAGAAGCGCGAAGGGCGAGCCGACCTTCCAGTCAGACTTCACCTCGGCGCCGAACCAGTATTGCCGGGTGAACTCGCTCGACGTCAGCGCCTCCCACAATTTTTCCGGCGTGGTCTCGATATAGCTCACATAGACGAATTGCGGCTTACTCATCGCGCTTCTCCAACTGGCGTTTCAACTCGCCGAGCGCTGCGAGCTTGCCGCGCTCGAACTTCCTGATCCAGCGCTCGCCGATCTGATGGATCGGCACCGGGTTGAGGTAGTGCAGCTTCTCGCGGCCATGCCTGATGGTCGTGACCAGATTGGCCTCTTCGAGAATGACAAGGTGCTTTGTGACGGCCTGCCGCGTCATCGCGAGGCCCTCGCAAAGTTCGTTCAGCGTCTGGCCGTTCCTGGCGTGAAGCCTGTCCAAAAGCGAGCGTCGTGACGCGTCGGCGAGCGCTTTGAAGACCTCATCCATGGCAGCGATAATAGGCAACCGAATGGTTGCATGTCAAGCGCGACGTCATTCCGGAAGCCGCACAGCGGTTATCCGGAATCTCGAGATTCTCAGGTGCGCTGGCCGCGCACCATAGTTCGCACTTCACATTCTCCGCTGTCATCCCCCGCGACTCTCCGCTGTCATCCCCCGCGAAGGCGGGGGATCCAGTATTCCAGAGGTGCTGGTGGAATACGGAGAAGCCGCAGCGTACTGGACCCCGCCTTCGCGGGGTATGACGGCTGTGATTGAGGAGCCTGCTTCCGCCCAGTGACATCTTCCGTTCCCGCCCATCCCATGCATTAATACCGCCAATCCGCCCCCAGCCGAGTCCTCCCCATGATGTCCATGCAAGCCTATCTCGCCTTCGTCGCCGCCTGCATTGCGCTGGCGTTGCTGCCGGGTCCGATCGTCACCCTGGTCATCGCCAACGGGCTGCGCCATGGCACGCGCGCAGCGCTGACCAACGTTGCCGGCGCGCAAGCCGGTCTTGCCATCGTCATCGGCATCGTCGCGATCGGCCTGACTTCGCTGATGGCGACCATGGGCTACTGGTTCGACTGGGTGCGCTTTGCCGGCGCGGCCTATCTGGTCTGGCTCGGCATCAGGCTGATCTGGACGCCGGTCGACGGCGTCGATGTCGACGCGCCGCCTCCGCCGCCGCGCGGCGGCTTCTTCCTGCAAGGCTTCCTGGTGCTGCTGTCGAACCCGAAGGTGCTGGTGTTCTTCGGCGCCTTCATCCCGCAGTTCATGGACATGAGCCAGCCGCACTTTCCGCAGGTCGCGCTGCTGGGCGCCACCTTCATGGTCACCGCCGTGATGACGGACGCGCTCTACGCCATCGCCGCAGGCCGCGCCCGGAAATTCTTCTCGGCCCGCCGCACGCGGATGATGTCGCGCGTCTCCGGCGGCTTCATGATCGGCGGCGGTATCTGGCTGGCGCTTACAAGGGCGAAATAAGCCCTTTCCCCGCCGGTTCGGCTTGAACCATTCGCGGCGGCAATGCGTCCAATCGAGCATTGCCGTTGCCGAAGGACTTTTTGCCGTGCCGAATTTGCCTCCGCTCGTTTACGCGATGCTGCTTGCGCCGCTCGCGCTCATTCTGATTGCCGCCATCGTCAAGACCTGGCAGGCGCGCGAGGCGCGAAGCTGGCCGCAGGCCGCGGGCAAGGTCGTCACGTCGGTTGCGGAGGTGCGCGAGGTCAAGGTATCCGACGACGAGCGCGAGGACGGCTATCGCACCGAGAGCCGCAACTTCGCCAACGTCAGTTACGAATATTCCGTCGGCGGCCGCAAGCTGCGCGGTAGCCGCATCTCGATCGGCGATGACCTCGGCAATTTCCAGGTCGCCGAGAAGCTGGCGAAATATCCCGCCGGCAGCATCGTCACCGTCTATTACAATCCGCGCCATCCCGATCAGGCGGTGCTGGAGCGTGATCTGCCCAAGGGGCTGTGGGGCTGCCTCGGCATCGGCTCGGCGATTGTGCTCGCCATCATCTTCGGCTCGGCCTTCGGTCTCAACCAGAGCTACCAATATCTCGCCCATCACATCGGGCGTCCCGATCTGGCCGGCCTCGTCGTCGCCTTCGGTGCGTTCGGCCTCGTCATTGCGCTGATGGCGTGGGCCGTGCAGCGGCAGGCGTCGATGGCGACGCGCTGGCCGGTCGTGCCGGGCACGATCAAGCTGTCGGGCATCGAGGAGTATCACGAGGCCAGCGAGCCCGGCGAGGCGCGCGGCCTCGAGATGTTCGGCAAGCGAGTGACCTACACCTATCGCTATCAGAACATCAGCTACACCAATGAATGCGCGCGCGTCGCGGCGGAAACGCCATCGGCCTCCGACGAGATGCTGAAGAAGCTGATGTCGCGCTACCGGGACGGCGCGACCGTCGATGTCCGCGTCAATCCCGACAATCCGGCCGAGGCCACGTTAGATGCCCGCGGCGACGGCCGCATGGCCTACGTGCTGTGGGGCATCGCCGCGATCTTCACCGCGCTGGCGCTGTTCGTCGCAACGCGCGGCGGTTGATCTTCACCTCGCCCCGCTTGCGGGGAGAGGTCGAATTCGAGCGTAGCTCGAATTCGGGTGAGGGGGAGTCTCCGCGAGTCTAACTCTCACCGTCCCCGCGGAGACTCCCCCTCACCCCAACCCTCTCAGCGCGAGCGAAGCTCGTCGCGGCCCCGCAAGCGGGGCGAGGGAGCGCACCGTCGGCTTGGCTGCCTACACCAACAGCTCCGCCCGCAGCTCCACTTCGATCTCCGCAAAAATCCGCGCCAGCCGCTCGGCCCATTGCTGCTGGCCGGACTGGTCCGCGATCAGGTCCTGGCGGATCTCGATGCCGGTGCTGACGAGGCCGCGGGCTTCGCCATGCACGGGGATGGTGTAGTCGGTGAGGTCGCTCACCGCATAGGGCTCGTTGTCGCCGACGACGAGATCGCTCTCGCGGCGCAGATGTTTCAGCAGCAGCTGCGGCAGCACGGTGTCGCGATTGTACAGCGCGCCGATGTGCCAGGGCCGCGCGACGCCGGCATAGAGAGGCGTGAAGCTGTGCAGCGACACCAGCACCGTCGGCCGCTTGTCGTGCAGGCGACGGCCGATCGTGGCGTCGATGCGATGATGATAGGGCTCGAAGATCTCGCGCCGCCGCGCCGTGCGCTCGGCATCGGAGATCGCCTCGTTGCAGGGGATCGTGGTTGCCTCTGATATCACGGGGATCGAGCTCGCAGCGCCGGGAGGACGGTTGCAGTCGATCACGAGCCGCGAATAGCGCTGCGCGATCAGATGGGCATCGAGCATCCTGGCGAGGCGGTCGGCGACGCCGGCAATGCCGATGTCCCAGCCGATGTGTCTGACAAGCTCGCTCTCGGGGATGCCGAGATCGCCGAGCGCGCGCGGCAGCGCCCGTCCATAGTGATCCGAGGTGAGCAGGAAGGGCGATGTGCCTTCTGCATTCGCCTCATGCACTGGCGGAATGTCACCCTCGCCGAGCAGTTGATCGGCCGCGTCCGCTGTGTCTAAAGCCATCCTGATTGCCTATGGAAAAAGCAGTCACCCCGAAAATTGGGCAGGAATCGGTATAGATTGGTCCGCTCAAAATCACCATGATTGCCGGACGATGCCGCTGCTCACGATTCATCACAAGACCGAATATCGCTATAACCGCCCGGTGGCGTTCGGCGAACACCGCATCATGCTGCGTCCGCGCGACGGGCATGATCTGCGCGTGCTCGATAGCAGGCTCGAGATCTCGCCCGAGCCGATGTCGCTGCGCTGGATCCACGACGTGTTCGGCAACTCGGTCGCGATCGCCAGTTTCGACGAGCGCGCGGACCATCTGACCTTCGACTGGCACGTCACCGTCGAGCACAATCCGGTCGACGAGTTCGCGCTGACCGCGGACGATGCCGCCTATTTCTATCCGTTCGTCTATGACGACGAGGAGTTCGCCGATCTCGTCCAGTATATCACGCCGCAATATGCCGATCCCGACGGCGAGATCGCGGAATGGGCGCGCGGCTTCCTCGACGAGGAGGCGCCGACGCCGACCTTCAAGATCCTGAGCGGCATGACGCATGCGATCCGCAAGCAGTTCAAATACCGCAAGCGTCACGAGCCCGGCACGCAGCATCCGCTTCATACCTTGCAGTCGGGCACAGGAACCTGTCGGGACTATGCGCTGTTCATGATCGAGGCGCTGCGCCAGCTCGGCATCGCCGCGCGCTTCGTCTCCGGCTACATCTTCGTGCCCGAGGACATCGCGCAGCGCCATGTCGGCGGCGGCTCCACCCATGCCTGGGTGCAGGCCTATCTGCCGAGCGCAGGGTGGATCGAGTTCGATCCGACCAACGGCATCGTCGGGACCCGCGACCTCATCCGTGTCGCGGTCGCCCGCGACCCGCGCCAGGCGATCCCGCTGCACGGCGTCTATATCGGCTCGGAAGAGGCCTTCGATGCCATGGAAGTGAACATCAAGGTGGTCTCGGACGACCAGGACAGCGACGCAGAGATGGAGGCAGAGGTTTCGTAGATGGAGATCAAGGTCGGCTTCGAGATCACCTACGCCGCGGTGCAGCCGACACCGATGGTGATCATGCTGAACATCCACCCCTCGCGACAGGCCGACATCATCGGCAAGGAGACGGTGGTTGCGGAGCCCGACGTCCCCATCCGCTTCTATCACGATGGTTTCGGCAATGTGTGCGGCCGCCTCATGGCGCCGGCCGGGGGCGTGACGCTGAAGGGCAGCGCGCTGGTGCGCGACAGCGGCCTGCCCGACGAGGTGATGCCTGATGCGCAGCAGATCCCGATCGAGCAATTGCCGAACGAGCTGCTGCTTTATCTGATGCCGAGCCGCTATTGCGAGACCGACAAGCTCACTGATATCGCCTGGTCGCTGTTCGCTAAGTCGGAGCCCGGTTGGAATCGAGTCGCGGCGATCACCGCGTTCGTGCATGGGCATGTCACCTTCGGCTACGAGCACGCCCATCACATGAAGTCGGCGCACGACGTCTTTGAGCAGAAGACCGGCGTCTGCCGCGACTTCGCGCATCTGGCCGTCGCGCTCTGCCGCTGCATGGGCATCCCCGCGCGCTACTGCACCGGCTACATGGGCGACATCGGCATCCCGCCCGAACCGTTCCCGATGGATTTCTCCGGCTGGTTTCAGGTCTGGCTCTCGGGCCAATGGTTCACCTTCGACGCCCGCCACAACATGCCCCGCATCGGCCGCATCCTGATGGCGACGGGGCGCGACGCCGCCGACGTAGCGCTGTCGACGAGCTTTGGCCGGATGGAGCTGAAGAAGTTCGAAGTGGTGAGCGTCGAGGTGGTCGACGCGGACGTGGTGAAGGCGGGGTGAGGGGGCGCTCGTCACTGCCTCGCTTCACTCGCAATGTTGATGTCAGGGCACAACGCCTCCCCAACGTCGTCCTGGCGAAAGCCAGGACCCATAACCACCGAACACGGGAATGGGCAACCTGATGGCGACAGCGTCGCGCCACACTAGCAGCCGGGGTAATGGGTCCTGGCTTTCGCCAGGACGACGGCGCGTTTGTAGCGCTGTCGTTCCGCTTCATTCGCAGCTATAGACCCCCATGACCTCCAACCGTCTCTTCGTCTACGGCACCCTGATGCGCGGCTTCGACCATCCGATGGCGCGGCTGCTTGCCGGCCATGCGGATTTTCTGGGTGAAGCGACCTGCCGCGGCTGGCTCGTTCTGGTGAAGCATTATCCGGGATTGTTGTTGTCGGATGCGCCGTCTGACATCGTCCACGGCGAGCTCTTTCACCTGCGCGTGCCCGACGAGCTCTTGCGCGAGCTCGATATGTACGAGGCTTGTGGCGAAGGCTTTCCGGAGCCAACCGAATATCTACGTCAGTTGATCGACGTCACGCTGCCTGATGGCACCAGCGAGAAGGCCTGGACCTACGTCTACAACTGGCCCGTCACCGATCTCCCGCGCATCGAGTCCGGCCGCTTTCTGGAGCTCTAAGCCGACAGCACTTCCTTCACCACGCGCACGTCGACCTCGCGCTCGACATAGCTCCATTCCTCGGTCTGCCTGAGCATTGCCACCAGCTCCTCGAACAACGAGGCATCCGCGGGGGCGAACTCGAACCAGGTCAGGAAGTCGAAGGGCTCGCCGAGGTCGCGGCAGTGATAGAGCTGGCGCGCGATCGCGGGCAGGAAGCGCAGGCTGCCGGCGATGTGGTGCGACCGGTCCTCGAAGATCTCGCGGCGCTCTTCCTGGGTCAGATCCCACCAGGCCTGCGACTTGCGGATCGGGATCAGCGCCGCGCTGGTGGCCTCCACCCGGCCGAGCCCGGCCTGCACCGCCACGAGCTGCTGCCTCTCCGCGCGCTCGGTGTAGCGCAAGCTGCTGGAAACGCCGACCAGCCGCCAGGCATTGCGCGAGGGCACCAGCGGCAACGAGACCGCGTCGCTGTCGGTGACCGACAGCGCCGGCATGAAGGGCAGGGGCTCACCCGTCACAGGCGAAATCGAGGTGACGCGCCAGCCCCCGCTGTGGCCGCCTCGAAAGGTCCTGAACATGGGGGTATGGAAGCGTGGAACCGGGCGCGGTTCAAGCTTTTCCCGTCATTGCGGGGCGCCCGTTCCGTCATCCTGAGGCGCTCACAATGCGAAGCAGTGTGAGCCTCGAAGGATGAATCGGCCCGGATGCAGCCGGGCCGTCGCCCTTCGAGGCTCGCCGAAGAGGCGAGCGCCTCAGGGTGACGGTGAGAGGCCCTGTGAATAGGTCGAATAACCCGGATAACCCGCCTAATCCTGACTTTTAGGCAAGCGGCGCCTATATCCCTGATCCTTCGCCCGACTCAAACGCTCAGCTAAACTCACCCCATGCGCTTCACGCCCCAGTTCCTCGACGAGCTTCGTGCCCGGCTTTCGGTCTCCGAAGTCGTGGGCAAGCGCGTCAAGCTGAAGAAGGCGGGACGGGAGTGGAAGGGGCTGTCGCCGTTCCAGCAGGAGAAGACGCCGTCCTTCTACGTCAACGACCAGAAGGGTTTTTATCACGACTTCTCCTCCGGCAAGCACGGCGACATCATCAATTTCGTGATGGAGACCGACGGCCTGCCGTTCGCCGAGGCCGTCGAGCGATTGGCGAACATGGCGGGCCTGCCGCTGCCGGCGGTGACGCCGGATGCGGCGCGGCAGGAGCAGCGGCGGCGCTCGCTGCATGACGTCATGGATCTCGCCGCGAAATATTTCGCGGAAACGCTGGCCTCGCGCGTTGGCGCCAAAGCGCGTGGCTATCTCGCCGACCGCGCCATCTCGCCGGCGACGCAATTGCAGTTCCGCCTCGGCTATGCCCCGCCCGACCGCTTCGCGCTGAAGGAGCATCTCGGCAAGCTCGGAATCTCCGTCGACGACATGGTCGAGACCGGGCTGCTCGTTGCAGGCAACGACATTCCCGTGCCCTATGATCGCTTCCGCGATCGCGTGATGTTTCCGATCACGGATTTGCGTGGCCGCGTCATCGCCTTCGGCGGGCGCGCGCTGGAGAAGGACGTTCCGGCAAAATACCTGAACTCGCCGGAGACGCCGCTCTTCCACAAGGGCGACAATCTCTACAACCACCAGACCGCGCGCAAAGCCACGCATGACGGCGCATCGTTGATCGTGGTCGAAGGCTATGTCGACGTCATCGCCATGGTCACCGCGGGCTTTGCCGGCAGCGTCGCCCCGCTCGGCACCGCGCTGACCGAGAGCCAGCTCGCACTGCTCTGGAAGATGGCGGACGAGCCGATCCTCTGCTTCGACGGCGACCGCGCCGGACAGAAGGCGGCGTACCGCGCCGCCGATCTCGCGCTGCCGTTCCTCGCGCCCGGCAAGAGCCTGCGCTTTGCGCTGCTGCCGGAGGGGCAGGACCCCGACGATCTCGCGCGCTCCGGTGGCCGCGGCGCGATCGAGGAGGTGATCGCGGCGGCGCGCCCGCTCGCCGACATGATCTGGTCGCGCGAGCTCGAAGGCGGCAACTTCGCCACGCCCGAGCGCCGCGCCGCGCTGGAGGCCCGCATCAAGGAGCTCACGAACGGCATCCGCGACGAGGTGGTGCGGCGCTATTACCGCGACGATTTCGTCGAGCGGCTGCAGCGCACCTTCGCTCCCGAAGGCGGGCGCGGCGGCTTTGGCGGCCGCGGCAATTTCCGCCCCGGCGGCGGCCGTCCGTTCCAGCCGCGGGGCGGGGGCGGTGCGAATCGATTCGGCGGCCAGGGATTCGGTGGAGGATTTGGCGGCGGCCGCCGCGGTCCGCCGGGGCCGACGCTGCTGCCCTCCGGCCCCTACCAGGCGGCGAGCCCGCAGCTGGCGGCCAGCCCGATCATGAAAGGCCAGCGCAGTGCCATCTCCCGCCGCGAGGCGCTGATCCTGCAATGCCTGATCAACCACCCCTGGCTGCTGCATGAGCACCTGGAGGAGGTGGCCGCCCTGGAGCTGGCCCATCCCGAGGCCCACAAGCTGCGGGCCGGCATCATCGCCGCCTTCGCCAACGACCATCATCATTCTCCGGACCCCGAGGAGCAGGCCGAGAAGATGCGCGCCGACCTCGAGAAGGGCGGATTTAACCCGTTACTTCAAAGGGTTGAGCGTGCCATCACCACCGCGGCGGTCTTCGGGGCGCGCGAGGGGGCCGCGCGGGATGACGTTCTTGCGACCTGGCATCAGCTGGTCGCCTTGCATCGGCAATGGCATTCACTACTTAGAGAGCTGAAAGACGCCGAGCTGGCCTTGGGGGAGGACCCCAGCGAGGCCAATTTGGCATGGCTGCGTGACGTCAAGGCCCGGATGGCCGAAGTCGACGGTACCGAAGCCCTGATCGAGGGCTTTGGCGAGCTGTCGGGTCGGTTCCAGAAGAGCGTGTGATGAAAGAATCATGCGGACGGCCGTGGCCGGAACCGCTAAAAGACTCGCCAAATCCAAGGTTTGGCGGCAAAAACAGGGTTAATCGAGGCTTAACGGTCTTGTAGCACTTTGGCCCAGAGGCGGCCGCAGGCAGAACAGACGCGTCAGGAATGAATCCGCGCAATAGCTGTTGGCACTACACCTGCATCCGCTGCGACAAAGAGGCTCACGAAGCGTTAGGCAATTCCGGCGAGAGAGAGTTGGGGGTGGCGAGAGACATGTGCGCCGCCCTTTCCGTGTCGAGAGCTGCCGAAGCGAGAGCGTCGAGCAACAGGTTCAAGTGAATTCACGCGGGCGCGGCGACCGTCTCGCATGAAGCGCGTTTAGGAGCAATGGATGGCCACCAAGGCAAAGACGCTGCAGGCGAAGGACAAGGAAAAAGACGACAAGGCAGCGGATGCTCCCGAGAAGGATTCCCAGGACGCGCCGTCTCCCTTGCTCGATCTGTCCGATGCGGCAGTGAAGAAGATGATCAAGCAGGCCAAGAAGCGCGGCTTCGTGACCTTCGATCAGCTCAATGAAGTCTTGCCGTCCGACCAGACCTCGCCCGAACAGATCGAGGACATCATGTCGATGCTCTCGGACATGGGCATCAATGTCACCGAAGCCGACGATAGCGAAGGCGAGGAGGACAAGGACGAGGGTGGCGAGGACGAGACCGACAACGAGCTCGTCGAGGTCACCCAGAAGGCCGTCACCGAGGTCAAGAAGAGCGAGCCGGGCGAGCGCACCGACGATCCCGTGCGCATGTATCTGCGCGAGATGGGCACGGTCGAGCTGCTCTCCCGCGAAGGCGAAATCGCGATCGCCAAGCGCATCGAGGCCGGCCGCGAGGCGATGATCGCAGGCCTCTGCGAAAGCCCGCTGACCTTCCAGGCCATCATCATCTGGCGCGACGAGCTCAACGAAGGCAAAATTTTCCTCCGCGACATCATCGATCTCGAAGCGACCTATGCCGGTCCCGACGCCAAGGGCGGCATGAACACCGCGATGATCGGCGGTCCCGCCGGCGAGAACGGCGAAGCCTCGGCCGAGGGCGGCGAGGCCGCAGCCGCGACCGGTGCCGCGCCCGCGCATGTCGCGCCGCCCGCAGCTCCCCCGTCGGCGACCCCGTTCCGCGCTGCGCCCGCGGCCGGCAACGGCGAAGCCGAGAAGGATCCGGGCGAGGCCGCCGCCGAAGCCGACATGGACGAGGACGACGAGTTCGAGAACCAGATGTCGCTCGCGGCGATCGAGGCCGAGCTCAAGCCGAAGGTCGTCGAGATCTTCGACAAGATCGCCGAGAGCTACAAGAAGCTGCGCAAGCTCCAGGAGCAGGACATCCAGAACCAGCTCGAGAGCACCTCGCACGGGCCCTCGCTGTCGCCGCACCAGGAGCGCAAGTACCGCAAGCTCAAGGACGAGATCATCGTCGAGGTGAAGTCGCTGCGCCTCAACCAGGCGCGCATCGATTCGCTCGTCGAGCAGCTCTATGACATCAACAAGCGCCTCGTCTCGCACGAGGGACGCCTGATGCGCCTTGCCGACAGCCACGGCGTCGCGCGCGAAGACTTCCTGCGCAACTACACCGGCTCGGAGCTCGATCCGCGCTGGCTCAACCGCGTCTCGAAACTCTCGGCCAAGGGCTGGAAGAACTTCGTCCACCACGAGAAGGACCGCATCAAGGACCTTCGCCACGAGGTGCATCAGCTCGCGGCCCTCACCGGCCTCGAGATCGTCGAGTTCCGCAAGATCGTGCACTCCGTGCAGAAGGGCGAGCGCGAAGCACGCCAGGCCAAGAAGGAGATGGTGGAAGCCAACCTCCGTCTCGTGATCTCGATCGCCAAGAAGTACACCAACCGCGGCCTGCAGTTCCTCGACCTGATCCAGGAAGGCAACATCGGCCTGATGAAGGCCGTTGATAAGTTCGAATACCGCCGCGGCTACAAGTTCTCGACCTACGCGACGTGGTGGATCCGGCAGGCGATCACCCGCTCGATCGCCGACCAGGCGCGCACCATCCGCATCCCCGTGCACATGATCGAGACGATCAACAAGATCGTGCGCACCTCGCGCCAGATGCTCAACGAGATCGGCCGCGAGCCCACTCCTGAGGAGCTGGCCGAAAAGCTCGGCATGCCGCTGGAGAAAGTGCGAAAAGTCCTCAAGATCGCCAAGGAGCCGCTCTCGCTTGAGACGCCCGTCGGTGACGAAGAGGATTCACACCTCGGCGATTTCATCGAGGACAAGAACGCGATCCTCCCCATCGACGCCGCGATCCAGTCGAACCTGCGCGAGACCACCACGCGCGTGCTCGCCTCGCTCACCCCGCGCGAAGAGCGCGTCCTGCGCATGCGCTTCGGCATCGGCATGAACACCGACCACACGCTGGAAGAAGTCGGCCAGCAGTTCTCGGTGACGCGCGAGCGTATCCGCCAGATCGAAGCCAAGGCGCTGCGCAAGCTGAAGCATCCGTCGAGGTCGAGGAAGCTGCGGAGCTTCCTGGATAACTAATTCGGATCGTCATGCCCGGGCCTGACCCGGGCATCCATTCAAACGAAAACGGCGGGCGAAAGCCCGCCGTTTTTGTTTGCACGAAGCCGTGAGATCAGGAAGGGTGAGCACCGCCGGAGTTGGATTGCATTAGGCTTGCTGTGATTCTGGATGATGGGTCCCCACCTCACCGTCTGGTACAACACCCGCTGCCCGGTCTGCGACGCCGGCATCGATTGGCAGCGCAACAAGCTGCTGGCGCTGGTGCGCGCGGGCACGGTCGAGTTCAAGGATATCAACGAGCAGCCGGACGCGCTGGCGCATTTTGGCGCTTCGCTCGACGACGTCAGGCGCCGCCTGCATGCGACCGATGAGGCCGGCCGGCTTATCGTCGGTGCGGATGTCGCGATTGCGCTGTGGCTGATAACGCCGGGGGAGGGGTGGCTTGCGGTGCTGTTCGGCAATCGCGTGGCGCTGCCGTTCACGCGGTTCTTCTATGACCGGTTTGCCGATCTGCTGTTTGCCTGGAATAAGCGGAACGGGCGCTGGTGAGCGCCTGCCGATGTCGGTCTACTTCTTCTTCGCTCCCACCCGGTCGAGACTCTTGATTGCGAGCGGCGGCCGCCCTGACTTCTCCGCGATCTCGCGGTCCTGCTCCATGATGAAGCCGCGGGCGGGTTCGTCGCCGTCGAGGCCGCCGAGCAGCTCGGCGGGCACGCGGCGGTTGGAGCGCTGGGAGCCGTCCTCGTAGACGACGTTGAAGAAGGCGAATTCGCCTTTGGGATTGGTTCCGGGTTTCTTGGCCATGGCGGCTTGTCGTCGATCAGGACGCCGCAGTCAAATGGCTTTCGCGATTGTCGGCATGCAGCCGTGGTCTTGCGGAGCGCTCCGCGCCATCAATCGGCGAGACTTTTTGCAGGAGGGAAGCTGTTTGCAGGATGGACGCGCCCAGCGCTTTTCGAAGGTGCGGTGCGAACCCTCAATAAACGGCGGGCCACAAAGCCCGCCGTCTATTTTTGGTCTTCAGCGTCGCCCGGGGCTGGCAGGGCAACAACCTAAAATAGAAGATTATAGGTTGCGTCATGCCCTGGCAAGCCAAATCGTGAGAGCGTTGGTGTCGCAGCGAGCGCAGCAGATATGCGGTGATCGTGAACGTCGAGTTCCCAAGCACACCGAAGCAATTGTTTGGATGATCAAAGTACTTTGTTCATATTGCCGTTGTCGCAACGCAGCGGGGCGTTGCGCGTCTTGTAGAGAATTGCGTTCCGCTGCACGTCTTCCCGTCTGCGTGCAGACACTCGGTTCCCCTGCGTGGCAACGAGTTCCATCGCCGCGGTGGATATCTCAACGCAGATGCGGGCGCTGCGCCACCTCCTGGACGGCGAGCCGCGATCCGCCTCCGCGCCCGCCATCTTCCGCTTTGCGTCCTTGCGCCATGATCGCGCTGCCCATTGCGGCGGAACCGAAGGTGATGAGGAAGGAGGCGAGCAGCAGAACGAGCGCGATGCCGGGTGCGCGGTCGGCGAAGATCAGCTCGCGCAGATGCCCGGGGTTGAGCCAGAGCAGCCCGCCGACGAGCAGCACCGCTGCGCAGGCGCCGATCGCGAGGTTGATGGCGAGCAGGCGAAACAGCGGGATGCGGAGAAGGCGGGCTGCTCGAGGTTGATGATTGTCAGGCATTGGCTCATCACCTCCTACACCAGCGCCCGCATCATAAAGGTAGTTCTCTCATCCGTCATTCCGGAGCGCGACGACGTTGTGAGTCATGATGCGCATCATGTCGCTTGCGCCACGATGTCGAGCGGAAAGCCGCCGGCCGCTTCAAGCTGCCGGCGCGACCCGGCTGCCGGCCTCGCGAGCCTGCGCCGCCTGCTGGCGCTCCATCATGGTCTGCCACAGCGTGGCGATGCTCACTTGCGTCTGCGGCGCGATCAGGCAGTGGCCCTCATTGTCGAACCCGCAGAACCGCACCGACGCGTCTTTCCTCACCTCGGTCAGCGCCTGGTCGAGCATCTCCAGGCACGTCATGACCTGGCCGATGTCCTGCAGGCGCGCGTGATGCAGGATGTCCATCAATCGGAACGTCATCACCGCGGGCTGGCCGAAGCTGATGCCGGGACGGCCGAGCTCGAACAGCACGTTCACGGCGGGAAACACGCCGCGGATGTGCTCGAGCACGCCGGCCATGTCCTCCACGCTGCAGGCGACGAGATGGGCGGCCTGCGGCGCCGCCACCGCTTGCGTCCGCTGCGCAAGGCCGAGCGAATTGATCACCTCCTGCTCGATCCATTGCCGCACCAAGGCGGGTGCATTGCGGATCTGCTCGGCGGTCAAGGTAATTCCGGTCATTGGCACTTCTCTCCTGGGCACTTCTCCTGGACGGCTCTCCTCGCCAGTCTAGAAAGCAGGGCGTGAGATACGTTGATGCGGATCAAGCGTGCCGCTTTGACGCTGGCGGCTTTCCCGGGCATGATCGCGCGCTGCTTCGCACTGGGATTTCTTGGGGGATCGCTCGACATGTTGAGATACGCTCTGGCCGCTGCCTGCTTCATTGGTCTGGCCGGCGGCTCGGCAGAGGCCGCGCGCTGCGGCGGCGACTTCAACAGCTTCATCGCCACCATGGCCTCGGAGGCGCAGGGAGCCGGCGTCTCGGCGGGCGTGACCAGCGCGGCGTTCAGCGGCGTCACCCAGGACGGCGCCGTGCTCGCCTTCGACCGGCGCCAGCGCTACACCTTCAACAAGAGTTTCGAGCAGTATGTCTCGACCCGCGTCGGCCCGGGCCGCATCAATGGCGGCAGGGCGCTGCTGCAGCGTCACGCCGCGCTGCTCTCGCGCATCGAGCAGCAGTTCGGCGTGCCGCGCTATATCCTGGTCGCGATCTGGGGACTGGAGAGCGATTTCGGCAAGGGCGATATCGGCAAGCTGCCGGTGATCCGCACGCTGGCGACGCTTGCGCATGATTGCCGCCGCACCGACCTGTTCCAGGGCGAACTGCTCGCCGCCCTCAAGATCGCGCAGCGCGGCGACCTGCCGCTGCGCGACCTCATCGGCGCCTATGCCGGCGAGATCGGCCAGACCCAGTTCCTGCCGTCGTCCTACATCAAGTACGGCGTCGATTTCGACGGCGACGGCCATGTCGACCTGCGCCACAGCGTCCCCGACGTGCTCGCCTCGACCGCGAACCTCTTGCACACGAGCGGCTTCAAGATGGGCCAGCCCTACGGCGAAGGCACCGCCAATTTCGAGGCGATGCGCGAGTGGAACAGGGCGGTGGTCTACCGCAAGACCATCGGGTATTTTGCGGACCGGCTGGCGGGGCAGTGAGGGCGTGGGGAGATTGAGCGCGATCTCACCCCATAGTCGTCCTGGCGAAAGCCAGGACCCATTACCCCAGGGAGAAGTTGCTACGACGGCTCTCGGCCACTTGCATTGGCTGAGTAACCGCCAGCTTTCGCCAGACTGAGTTCGGTGGTTATGGGTCCTGGCTTTCGCCAGGACGACGGTGGTGGGTGTGGCGGGCGGCGTCGCATCTCACTCACTTTCGCCCCCTTCGCCATCTTCTCCAACTCCGACGACGCGAATCGCAGTGATGAAACCCCCGTCAAGCCCCCGGGTCATGGAACCACGGTTTACATTTTTTTGAAATGAAACCGAACCGTAGCCGCTCGTGGCTTTTAACATACGTTAGGCAATCGATCATTGGGAGCTGCCGATGGGACAGGCACGGCCATATCGCGCAACTGCGCTGATCGTTGAAGACGACGTCATGCAGCGGGAGATGTTGTGCCTCCTGCTGGAAGAGAGCGGCTATCAGGTCATCCAGTGCGAAAGCGCCGAGGCGGCCGAACGTGTGCTGGAGAAGAACGCCGGCGCGCTATGCCTGATGCTGACCGACGTGCAGCTTGCGGGCCGCATGAACGGCGTCGAGCTCGCGTACGTCGCCAAGGACCGCAATCCGAAGCTCGACGTCGTCGTCACCTCCGGTCGCCCCTTGAAGCAGCCCTTGCCGGACGGCGCGAAATTCTGGGCCAAGCCCTGGGCGCCGCTCGACGTGCTGCGCGAGGCCGAGCTCGCGCAGATGTCCTGACTATTTTCAATCCGTCATCCTGAGGTGCGCGCGCTGCGGCGCGATAGCGTCGTTGCGCAAGCCTCGAAGGATGAACGGCCGAGATGCAGCCGGGCCGTCGCTCTTCGAGGCTCGCCGAAGGGGCGAGCACCTCAGGGTGACGGTATCAGAGACTGAAGGCCCGAGGGCTGACTTTCCTGCCACGAGGCGGGGTGATAGCGTTGGCCCCATGTCCTGGTCCTTCCTGCTCACCTCGCTCATCGTCGTCGCCTCGCCCGGCACCGGCGTGCTTTACACGCTGGCGGCGGCGCTGACGCGCGGCTCGCGCGCCAGCCTGGCTGCCGCCTTCGGCTGCACGCTCGGGATCGTGCCGCACATGTGTGCTGCGATGCTCGGGCTTGCCGCCGTGCTGCACACCAGCGCGCTCGCCTTCGCCGCGCTGAAATGGGGCGGCGTGCTCTATCTGCTCTACATGTCCTGGCAGGCGCTGCGCGAAACCGGGGCGCTGGCGGTGGAGGGCGAGATCCGCGAGCGGTCGAGCGGCCGCGTCGTCGTCACCGGCTTCCTGATCAACATCCTCAATCCAAAACTGTCGATCTTCTTCCTCGCTTTCCTGCCGCAGTTCATCGCGGCGGACGAGGCCCATGTGCTGGCGCGGATGCTCGAGTTGAGCGGTGCCTTCATGGCGATGACTTTTGTGGTGTTCGCCGTTTACGGCCTGTGTGCGGCCTCGGTGCGCGAGCGCGTTATCTCCCGCCCCGCCGTGATGGCCTGGCTGCGCCGCAGCTTTGCCGCGGGCTTTGCCGCACTCGGCGCCAAGCTGGCGTTCGCGGAGCGGTAGCTTGCTTCACCTCTCCCCGCTTGCGGGGAGAGGTCGCATCCCATCGCAGATGGGATGCGGGTGAGGGGGTACAGGTCCGTCGACAATCGCACGTGGGGAGAGAGGCCCCTCACCCCAACCCTCTCCCCGTAAGAACGGGGAGAGGGAGAAACAGCAGCGGCCCAATAAAAAAGCGGGCCTTGCGCCCGCTACCTTCAAACTCTTCCACCCGAAGCCCGGGCGGAGCGAGGCTCCACCCGGGCAAAGAAAAAGAAGCCTCGTTACTTCTTCTTCGCCTTCTTGGCCTTTTTCGCCTTCTTCTTCGCCGCCTTCTTCGCTTTCTTAGCCATAGTATCCTCTTAGGGGTTAATGGTGGAACGCGACACGAGGGATGCTCGGCGGAGGGCCAGCCTTGCAATGTCCTCGACCATAAACTCAGCAGATTCGCAGGGCTCTGCCCCGTGCTGTCACATCCGTGTCATCGCGTTATCCACAGCTCAGATGCATTTTCGGGTGATTTTTGCCCCCGAATCCGCATCGAGCGCGTCGCGCGGGACGGCGGCGACATGCCTAACGATCCAACAACGCGGCGGCGCCGTTCATGAATCCAAAACCAAAGGCGCGCTTTGGAGAATCGCAGTGAGACTCCGTTAAGCGCAACCGCCGCATTGTTCTCCGCAAGAAAACGGGGTTGGGTCATGGACGGACGGCTGCCAGGAATGGGGGACGCGACGCTGTGCGCGCTGCGCTCGCCATGCTGAACGTACCGACGCTCTGGACGGTCTTCGTCGTCAACTTCCTCGCGCTCGGCCTGATCTGGGCCTACGTGACGCGCTCCTATCCGAAATTCGCGGCCGCGCGGTTCTGGATGGCATCGTCCTTCGTCGGCGCGGCCGGCGCCATGACGGCCCTGGTCCGCCTGTTCGTCACCTCTCCCCTGCCGCTCCTGCTTGGCGCTGCCGGCGTCATGGCGGCGAGCTGCTTTGCCGCCATGGGCATTCAGCGCTTCTATGACCGGCCGGTCTCCTGGCGCATCATGATCGCAACGGAATGCGTGAGCCTCGCCGGCGTCGTGTTCTTCATGATCGGCTTCGAGCACATGCAGCTGCGCATGCTCAGTTACACGGTCGGGCAGGGGGTGCCGCTGGTGCTGGCGCTGCATCTGCTGTTTTCGCCGCCGGAGGGTCGCGTCAGCCCGGGCGCGCGATTGTCCGGCATCGTCATTCTCAGCATCATCGGGTTACTGCTGGTGCGTACGGTGGGCAACCTGCTCGGCTATGATTTCTCGGCCGTTGCGGCCGGCCAGAACCATGCCGTCATGGTGCTGGGGCTCCTGTTCCTGTCGATGACGCTGAATTTCGGCTTCCTGCTGATGGCGATGGACCGGCTGCGGGGCGAGGTCGCCGACCTCGCGCTGCTCGACGATCTCACCGGCGTCGCCAACCGGCGCCATCTGCTGCAGCGCCTGTCCGAGGAATGCGCCCGCTCGGAGCGCAGCGGCGAGCCGTTCGCGCTGCTGGTGATCGACCTCGACGGCTTCAAGACCATCAACGATACCCACGGCCACGCCGCTGGCGACGATTGCCTGCGGCACTTCACCCTGATGGCGCAGACGCGGTTGCGGCCCGGCGACATGCTTGCCCGCACCGGCGGCGACGAGTTCTGCATCGTGCTGCCGTCGTCGTCCCTGCGCGAGGGTGCGGCGATCGCCCGCCGCGTGCTCGAGGTCTGCCGCCAGGATGCCGCCGCCTGCACGGGCAAGGAGATCCCGATTACGATCTCGATCGGCGTTGCCGAGTGGGACCGCGGCATCGGCCATTTCCCGGACCGCCTGATCGCGCATGCCGACCACGCCCTCTACGCCGCCAAGAAGAACGGCAAGAACGATTTTGCGGTCTACGATCCGGCCCCGCCGCTCTCGCCGGAGCCGATTGGGCCGGCCGAGCGCAAGCGCACATTCGCGTAAAGCCTGCTACGATTTGGGTCCGCAATTGGACCCGCATGATGATGTCTCGCCTGCTCGCGGCCATTCTCGCCGCTCTTCTGATCACTCCAGCCGCCGCAACCGACGCCGAGTTCATAAGACTCGTGCGCGCCTCCGGCACGCCCGACATTCCCGGCCTCAAGATGGTCTGGCTCGCGCCATGGGGCGATGTCCGCAGCGCCCATCCGTGGCGCAACATCATCGTGCACCAGACCGAGGGGCCGGCGGGCTCGGCGCGTGGCGGCGCGGCGGAGCAGGCGAAGAACCCGACGCGCCGCGGCGTCACGGTGTGGGTCGAGACCGACGGCACGGTCTATTGGGCCGTCGCCGAGAACCTGGTGCCGACCCACGGCGACGGTGCCAACCGCAACGACAACAAGTACATCGACAACAGGCCGACCTATCGCCAGGTCGTGCGCGACAATTCGCTCGGCGTCGAGTTCGCCGGCAATTATCCGGATGTCACGACGGGACCGACGGAGGCGCAGGTCGCGGCCTGGAGGATCCTCGTCAAGGTGCTGCGCGCGCGCTACGACATCCCGCTCGATCACGTCTATGCGCACAACTGGATCGACTACAAGGACGCGCGCTATTGCGAAGGCTGCTGGCTCGCGACGCTGGCGAGGGTTTGGGGGGAGTAGGCGGTGCGCTCCCTCTCCCCGCAAGCGGCCCGCAAGCGGGGAGAGGCGAAGAAGCTCCCTTAGCGACTAAACGGGCTGCGCCATCCAGCCGAACAGCCGCCGGATCAGTCCCGGCCGCTGCGGCACTTCCGGTGGCCCGTCGGCAGCGAGCACGCGCTTGAAGAAGTAATCCAGGAACACCATGTCGTTCGGCTCGGTGACGGTGAATTTCTCGTCGCCGAAGAACACGCTGTAATCGTAGAAGAACGGTCCGACGACGGCACTGTCGCGGTCGACGCATAATCCTTGGAGATCACGAACTCGGACGGCTCGAGCCCGTGCTCGCGCATCGCCTGCTCGACCTGCGGCAGCTTGCGCATGAACTCGGCTTCGAAGCCGCCGACAGTGGATTGCAGGATGATCGACACGGCGCGGATCCGTTCTCTGGATGTGGCCCGACAAGAGTGTGTCGGGCGACCCGTCACAGGCGTTCAAGCGATAGCGGTACGACGACCCCACCTCGTTTAGGTGGACGGGATGAGCGAGACTCGCGCGTGGATTTGACAACGCGAGGGACGCTCGTTCCATGCATCAAGACAGACATCAAGACGGGCATGATGCCGCCTCCTATCAGCGGATCGAGGTGATCACAGGGGAGAGGCGACGGCGCAGTTGGAGCGATGCGGAGAAGGCGCGGATCGTGGCCGAGAGTGCCGATCCGGAGACGAGCATTTCCGAGGTGGCTCGACGCAACGGGGTGAACCGGGGACTGCTCAGTGTGTGGCGGCGCCAGGCGCGGCTCGCGTCGAGCGAAGCGCCGCAGTTCGTGCAAGTCAGGCTCCAGGCCGCCGTCGAGGCGCAGCCGAACGCGATCGATAAGGCGCATGTTCTGACGGATCCGGCCGAGCGGATCGAGGTGATGATCGCGGGCGCGACGGTGCGCGTGCCCGTCGGCGTCGACGCCGCGACGCTGGAGCGCGTGCTGGCGGCGGTGAGATCGACGCGATGATCTCTTTCGGTCCAATGGTCCGTGTGTTCGTCGCGACGCAGCCGATTGACTTTCGTAAAGGCGTTCATGGCCTTGTCGCGCTGGTAGCGGAGGGATTAGGCGGCAAGCCCTACAGCGGTGACGTTTATGTCTTCCGATCGAAGCGATCGGATCGTTTGAAGCTACTGGTTTTTGACGGCTCGGGAATGGTTCTAGCGACGAAGTGGCTGGAGAATGGGGGCTTTGCCTGGCCACCTGTTCGCGAGGGTACGATGCCGGTGACGGGGGCGCAACTGGCGATGCTGATTGAAGGTCTTGCGGAGTGGTCGCGTGTGGTCCCGAAGGTGACGAAGCGGCCGACGAAGGTTGCCTGAAGCGTCTTGTTTTGCTGGCGATTGCGAGTGCGTTCGTGTAGCTCTGCGATATGGCGCTTCGCCCCGAAGATCTCCCCTCTGACCCTGCGGCTCTTGCCGAGATGGTGCTGGCTTTCGAAGGCGAGAACGATGATCTGCGCGCAGAGATCGCCACGTTGAAGAGCCTGATCTTCGGCGCACGATCGGAGCGCGCGGCGATCGTCTGCGCCGAACAGATCGCGTTTGATCTGGAACGGACCGCCGGCTCACAGCTCCCGGCCAATGACGACAAACCGGACGCGCCGCGGCCGGAGCGGCGCAAAGCGAAGCGCAACATCGGCGCGCTGCCGGCGCATCTGCCTCGGGTCGAGCGGGTGATCGAGCCGGCGTCCACGCTGTGCCCGTGCTGCACGGGTCAGATGCATCGGATCGGCGAGGAGAGCAGCGAAGCGCTCGATCGGGTTCCCGCGTGGCTGCGCGTGCTCCGCACGATCCGTCCAAAATACGCCTGCCGCTCCTGTGAGGGCCCGATTGTCCAGGCCCCGGCACCGGCGCGGCTCGTCGAGGGCGGCATGGCAACGACGGCGCTGATCGCGCATATCGCCGCGGCCAAATATGCCTGGCAATCGACGCTCTATCGCCAGACGCAGATCCTGGCGGGTCAGGGTGTCGTCGTCGACCGTCAGACGCTGGCGCGCTGGATGGGGAGCGCGGCGTGGCTGGTCAGGGGCCTCTACGATCTGCAACTGAAGACTATGCACGGCTTCGAGCGGCTGTTCTGCGACGAGACGCCGATGCCAGTGCTCGATCCGGGACGCGGCCGCACGAGGATCTGCCAGTTCTGGGCGCACGCGACGGACGATCGGGCGTGGAAGGGGCCGGCGCCGCCGGCGGTCGCCTACGTGTTCGCAGGTGGTCGCGGCAAAAAGGAGATCGTGGCGCAGTTAGCCGGCTTCGAAGGCGTGCTGCAAGTCGACGGCTATGCCGCCTACGCCTCGCTGGCGGGCGATGCGATGATGTCGGGCCAGATCCAGCTGGCGTATTGTCTCGTTCACGCGCGCCGCAACTTCGTGAGGGTGCACAAGACGACGAACTCACCCTTCGCCGCGGAGGTCATCGAGCGCATTGCGGCCGTCTACGCGATCGAGGAGAGGATCCGCGGTCTCGATGCTGGGGAACGCCGCGCGACGCGACAGGCCGAGACGAAGCCGCTGATGGAGGCGTTGAGGGCCCGTCTGATCGCGGTGAAGGACGGGATCTCCCGCCGCTCGACGCTCATCAAGGCGATCGACTACATGCTCGAACGCTGGCAGGGCCTGACGACGTTCCTGGATGACGGGCGGCTCGAGCCGGACACCAACACGGTCGAACGATCGATCAGGCCAATTGCGATCGGAAAAAAGAACTCGTTGTTCAGTGGTGACGAAGGCGGGGGCGAGACCTGGGCGATACTCGCTTCGCTTCTTAACACAGCGAAATTGAATGGCCTCGACCCCGAGGCGTATCTCGTCGACGTTCTCGATCGCATGGTGAGCGGCGCCACGAAGACCAACCAGCTTCACGAACTTCTGGCCTGGAACTGGAAGGCCGCACGCGAAGCCGAAAAGCGGGCCGTGGCATGACGAAGCCGAAGCAAGGGCGGGGAACGCGAAAAGCACGCAAGACGACGATGGCGGACTATGCCATGTCGTTCGAACGGCTCGGGCAATGGATCAGCAAGCGCGCCAGGTCGCCGACGCTTCGGCATCCGCGGGCGACGTCGCTCTCCATGCTCGATGGCGCGGTGGCCGCGGTCGTCGCCGGGCCGGTCTCGATGGCGTCCGAGGAATGGGTGTGCCCGCTCCTCGGCGTAGATCCCGACGCCTTCAATCACGACACCGAGGAGTTCTCGGCAATCGCCGCCACGCTGATGCGCCACAACGCTATCAGCGAGACGCTGTCGACGAGACCGGAGAGCTTCGAGCCGCTGTTCGTGCGATCACCGGACGGCGAAGTCGACCCGCAGCCCTGGTGCATGGGCTTCTACGCCGTCATGAAGCTTCGGCTTCTCGTCTGGTCGCGGCTTCTCCCCCCGAATGGAACCGAACACCTTATGCTGCGGCCGATCTTGGTCCATTGCATCGACGACGCCGGTCGACCCTTGCTACCCCCGGCCCGGCGCACGCTGGGAACGCAGCCCATCATCCAAAACGCCTGGCGCAACATTCCAGCAACCGTCGAGGCCCTCCGGCAGTTCTGGATGCCTATACGCTTCAAGCGCGGTGCGTAGGCCGTCCGCACCAAGTCCGTGGCTCCGTGGGCCTCTCGTACCGTTTACGTTCAAGCTGCCCCCCGGCAGCTTTGCGGACATGCAGCAGCTCACCCAACAAAAAAGCCGGCGTTGCCGCCGGCTTTCTGTCTCTTTCGATCCGCCAATCTCTTATCGCGCAAGCCTTGCGCTTAATGCGCGGCTTCCAGCGCGGCCTGTTCCTGCCTTGCGATCGTGCCCTTGACCGCGGACTGCACCTTCTCGAAGGCGCGGACCTCGATCTGGCGGACGCGCTCGCGCGACACGCCGAACTCGGCGGCAAGGTCTTCCAGCGTCATCGGCTCATCGGCGAGGCGGCGGGCCTCGAAGATGCGGCGTTCGCGCGGGTTGAGCACGCCCATGGCGCCGTTCAGGGCGTCACGGCGGTGATCGTACTCCTCGTGCTCCGCCATCAGGGCTTCCTGGTTGGGCGTGTTGTCGACCAGCCAGTCCTGCCATTCGCCGGCTTCGCCGTCGTCGCGGATCGGGGCATTGAGCGACGCGTCGCCACCGAGGCGGCGGTTCATGTCGATCACGTCCTGGTCCGTCACGCCGAGGCGCTTGGCAATGGTCGCGACCTGGTCGGGGCGGAGATCGCCCTCGTCCAGCGCGTTGATCTTGCTCTTCGCCTTGCGCAGGTTGAAGAACAGCTTCTTCTGGTTCGCGGTGGTGCCCATCTTCACGAGCGACCAGGAACGCAGGATGTACTCTTGAATCGACGCCTTGATCCACCACATGGCGTAGGTGGCGAGACGGAACCCCTTCTCGGGTTCGAAACGCTTCACCGCCTGCATGAGGCCGACATTGCCTTCCGAGACAACCTCGGAGATCGGCAGGCCGTAGCCGCGATAGCCCATGGCGATCTTGGCCACGAGGCGGAGATGGCTGGTGACGAGTTGGTGCGCCGCGTCGCGATCGTCATGCTCGCGCCAACGCTTGGCGAGCATGTATTCCTGCTGGGGTTCCAGCATCGGGAATTTGCGGATCTCGGCGAGGTAGCGAGAAAGGCCGGATTCTCCATTGAGGACCGGCAAAGCAGCGGTACGGGCCATAGTGCGCCCTCCAAAGGTTCAGGCCCCCGATAGCGGCGGGCCAGGCAGACGACCGCTGTGTCAAAGCCGGCCGGGCTGCGATGTTCCGCGCTGGTCATTTCCAACGCAAGCGCAATATACCCCATGGGGGGTCGAAAAGGGAAGGATTGCTGACGTCACGTCCCCGTGTGGCAGCTATAACTTTTTGTAATGTAACGTCTTTCTTAACCGGCCTGCGTCATAGCGCCGCTTTGAGCGCACTCTCCAGGAGAAGCAAATCCTCCGGCAGAGGCGCCTCCCAGTGGAGTAATTCTCCCGTTCTCGGGTGCTCCAGTACCAGCAGATAGGCATGCAGGGCCTGCCGCCCAAGCGCGGTCAAGGCTCCCTGCGATTCCGCCCCGAGCTGGTTCGCCTTGGTCTTGAAATGCGGGCCATAGACGGCATCGCCCATCAGGGGGTGGCCGATATGGGCGAGGTGAACGCGGATCTGGTGGGTGCGGCCGGTCTCGAGCTCGCAGGACAGCAGGGCGGCCACCGGCTTGCCGTCGCGTCCGGCAAAACTCTCCAGGATCTCCCAATGGGTCACCGCCTCGCGGCCGCCCTGGCGCACTGCCATCTTCTCCCGCGCGTGCGGATGGCGGTCGATCGGCGCATCGACGGTGCCGCGGTGCCGGTTCGGCACGCCCCAGGCAAAGGCCATGTAGCCGCGCCGCATCTCGCCGGTGCGGCCGTGATCGGCGAATTGCGTGGACAGCGAGGCATGGGCGAGGTCGTTCTTGGCGACCACCATCAGCCCTGTGGTGTCCTTGTCCAGCCGGTGCACGATGCCGGGCCGGCGGACCCCGCCGATGCCCGATAGCGAGGCGCCGCAATGGGCGATCAGGGCGTTGACCAGCGTGCCGGTCTCGTGGCCGGCCGCGGGGTGGACGACCAGGCCCTTGGGCTTGTTGATGACGATGATGTCGTCGTCCTCGAACACGATATCGAGGGCGATATCCTCGCCTTTCGGCTCGGCGGGCGCGGCCTCAGGCACGTCGATTATGATCGTATCGCCGGATGCGACGTGATAAGCGGGGTCGCGGATTGCGGTGGCCTTCAGGTGTACTGCGCCCGCCAAAATCAGGGCTTTCAGCCGCGATCGCGACAGCTCGGTGAGGTGCGCCGCCAGCACGCGGTCGAGCCGGGGCGAGCCCTCATCGCCGGCGACCACGACTTCCAACCTTTGCGCAGAGCCAAGACTTTCCATGACGACGTCTGATACCGCTGTTCCCGAACCGACCCCCGAGCAGGCCGCGCTGTTCGCGCGGGTGCGGCGGATGATGCTGATCGCGGGGTTGACCACGGCGCTGGCGATCTGCGCCGTTCTGATCGCGGTGGGCTACCGCCTTTTCAAGTCGGAGGGAAGGGCGGTCGAAGCGGCCGGCGACGTCACCGCCACCCTGCCCAAGGGCGCCAGGATCGTCGCGACCGGGGTTGCCGGCGACCGCCTGGTGATCACCCTCGATGTCGGCGGCGTCACCGAGATCCGCACTTTTGATGTCCACACCTTGAGGCCGGCCGGAAAGCTGAAATTTGCCAATGAGCCGTGAGGCGGCCCGGATAGCTGCCCCTCGTCGTCCTGGCGAAGGCCAGGACCCATAGCCACAGGCGGGTATGATTACGGGGACTCGGAGTTAACTCTGCGCGAAACAATTGCGTGTTGAATTGCGTCTTGGGGCAATGGGTCCTGGCTCCCGTGCGCAATTGCGCACTAGGCCAGGACGACGGCGGAGAGAAACCCCCGATCGAGGCTTGCCGTCGGCAAAATTCGCGGCTATGTCCTGTCCCTCACGCTCCCTTCGTCTAGCGGTTAGGACGCGGCCCTCTCAAGGCTGAAACAGGGGTTCGATTCCCCTAGGGAGCGCCAAATCCGCGATATTCCTCGGCATTCTGCGACGCCATACGACGGCGTCCCCGTCCGGCCCTGCGCCGCCGCCCGGCAATAGGTTGCGCGCCGCCGTCGCGTCTGCGCCGCGCGATGGTTGCATGACGAGCGCATGGCTCGGGCTCCCCTCAACGCCTGTTCGAGCGGCGATCGCGAGAGGAGCCTGGCCGTACTTCCCTGGCCGCAAGTTCAGTGATGCGCCGAAACGCTCCTGACGGTCTCGGTGAGCATGTCACCCGACGCGGAATGGCTGACGTCACCCAGGCTGATGATGCCGACCATCCGCTTGCTCTTGTTGATCACCGGCAGCCTGCGGACCTGCAGCTTCTCCATATGATGCATCGCCTTGGCGAGGTCATCGTCCTCGCGGCAGCAATGGATGCCCTCGGTCATCACGTCGCGCGCCTTCGCGCGGCCGGCATCGAAGCTGTGGCTCGCGAGTCCTTTGCAGACGATATCGCGGTCGGTCACCATTCCGACCAGCTTGTCATCCTCGCCAATCGGAATGCAGCCGATGTCATGCGCCCGCATCAGTTTGGCAAGCTCGGTGATTGGGGTGTCGGGGCTGACCCAGTCGACACCCTTGTGCATCACGTCTTTGACTTTCATGGCGCGCCTCCGTTCGTGGGTTTCAAGTGCGTTGATGCAATGCAGCGGCACCCCCATCTTCCGAACTCCGACCAGACAAGCTCAGACGCTCTCGCCGCCACCCTGCTGACCAGTATGACGGCGACCTCGCGGCCAGAGTTCCCGCCCAGGACCGCAAGGGCAATGGGCGGTGTAAAAATCCTCAGTCATGCGCGCTGAAGCGCCCGTGCGGTGCGTTGGCCGTCAGGCGCGCAAACTGCGTGTGTCCCATATGAAGCAGCGTCTCATGATCGCCGGCTTCCATATAGATGTCCGGCTGCGCCTCGATGCTGTCGTCGACGATGATATCCAATCCGTAGCATTTGCCGACGGCAGGAACTGCACCGTGTGCACAGTCGCTGAACAGCCGATTGATCTCGGTTTCATCGGCCATGTGGACATTGTCGCCGAGGCTTGTCCTCAGGTCCGACAGGCGGAGGTGATGCGATGCGGGCAAGATGGCCAGCATGTATCCGCCGTCGCGCCGCAACACGATGCCCTTGGCGAGGCGGTCGCCCGAGATATGGCATGCCTCGGCCGTTCGAGCGGACGTCATGCTGAGTTCGTGCGGGATCACCTCGTACTGGATGTTCTCGGCGGCTAGGTATTTCTGGAGCGTGGGAGCAATGGCCATGACATCACCTCCGATGCTGAACGGAAACCATCCACCGTGAGGTCTTCCCTGCAGACCATCGGCATAGGATGGACGGCTACCCGATTATAGACCCGGGATCGTCGGGATACGAGTGCTGTCGGCGGTAGAGTTGGCGAGCGCCGCCCGACTGCGAAATCGAGGGGCGGGCGTCCCTCATTTCCGCTATGATCAAGCCATGACGATCGGGATCACCGGACCCGAACGGAAGGTACCAAGGCAGAGTGCCGTGGTCGGGCTCATTGTCGCGGCCGCTGTCGTTGGGATTTGCCTGATCCCGCTCTGGCTCGCGAGCGACTTCCTGGTCGACTGGCTGTGGTTTTCCTCGATCGGCTATCTGCAGGTGTTTTGGACGACAATCGGCGCCAAAGCCGTCGTCTTTCTTGCGGTCTGGACGGGAACCGCCGTCATCCTTTGGTTGAACGGATGGCTCGCACTGCGCTTTGCCCGGCGGCGGTCGACACAGCTAGTCGCCGCTTCGGTGTGGAGCGCCGCGGGCAACGCGCCGCCGGATCTGCTTGTCCTTGTGCGCGACCGGTTGCCGTGGCCCCGGTTGATCGCAGGGGGCGCAGCTTTGCTCGCTGTGCTTGTCGCATCGGCCGAAGTCGGCAACTGGGGCGTCTTCCTGCGGTTTGTCTATCAGCTGCCATACGGCGCAGACGATCCGCTCTACAACAAGGACATCGGGTTCTATCTCTTTTCACTGCCCGCCTATATCCTCATCAAGAACTGGATGATGCTGGCGCTCGTTCTGAGCGCGTTTTTCGTTGCAGCGATCTACTGGGTGCACGGCGATATCGAATACGACATTCATCGCCGATCAATGTCGCCGACGGTGATTGCCCACGTCTCGGCGCTGCTCGGTCTGCTCTTTGCGGTGAAGGCCTGGTCCTATTTTCTCGATCGCTATCTGCTGCTCTACGGCGATAACGGCGTGGTCGTCGGTGCAAGTTACACCGATGTCCACGTGGGGCTGCCGGCCTTGTGGCTGATGATCGGACTTTCGGTCATCGCGGCTCTCGCCGCGTGGGCAAACCTGCGGGTGCGCACCTACCGGCTTCCTGCCGCCGCGTTCCTGCTTGTCGTGATCGGGTCTTTCGTGCTGTCCGGCGTGGTTCCCGTGCTGTTCCGGCAGTTCTTCGTCAAGCCAAGCGAATTGGAGCTGGAAAGGCCCTATATCGAACGCAACATTGCGCTCACCCGGCAGGCATACAATCTCGATCGGATCGCAGCCAAGCCGTTTGCTGCCGAACAGAAGCTTAGCTTCAAGACGCTCGACGCCAACAAGGCGACAATCGACAATGTCAGGCTGTGGGACTGGCAGCCCTTGTCGGACACCTACGCGCAACTCCAGGAGATCCGCACCTACTACAAATTCCATCACCTAGACGTTGATCGCTATTGGCTCGATGGCGCCTACCAAAGCGTCATGATCTCGGCCCGCGAACTGGGGGCCTCTCTGCTGCCGCCGAATGCCCAGACATGGGTCAACCGCCACGTGCTGTTCACTCACGGCAATGGCGCGGTGATGAGCCCGGTCACGCGCAAGAGCACCGAGGGACTGCCGCTACTCTATTTGCGGGATATCCCTCCGGTTGCGGATGGAGGCCCCAAGATCCACGAGCCGCGCATCTACTACGGCGAACGAAGCGACGACTACGTCATCGTCAAGGGGAGCACGCCGGAGTTCGACTATCCGAAGGGAAAGGACAATGTTTACGCGGCCTATGACGGTACCGGCGGCGTTCCGATAGGAGCGATGGTGTGGAGAGGCCTGTTCGCTTACTACTTCAACGACCCGAACCTGCTGCTCTCAAGCTACGTCACGGCCGACAGCCGGATCATGATCCGCCGCAATATCGGGGAAAGGGTGCAAACGATCGCTCCGTTCCTCAGGCTCGATCACGATCCATATCTGGTCATCAGCAACGGGCGGATGTTCTGGATGCAGGACGCCTACACGGTGAGTTCCTACTTCCCCTCCGCGCAGCCGGCGCAAGACCAGGATCTCAACTACATCCGCAATTCGGTGAAGGTCACCGTCGATGCCTATAACGGAACCGTCGACTTCTATCTGATGGACACCGGCGATCCCATCGCCGCGACCTGGCGGCGGATCTTTCCGGACTTGTTCAAGCCATTCTCGGTCATGCCGGCCGATCTGCAGAGGCACATTCGCTATCCGGAGGACCTGTTCCTGATTCAGGCGCAGCTCTATCAGAGCTATCACATGGAGGCCGCCGACGTTTTCTATAACCGCGAGGATCTCTGGCAGTTTCCGCGCCAGCCGGGCGGCGGCGGCGTTGCAACGATGGCCCCATATTACATCATCATGCGGCTGCCTGGTGAGCCGCAGGCCGAGTTCTTCCTCATGCTTCCCATGGTGCCCAGCCGCCGCGACAACATGATCGCGTGGCTGGCCGCACGCTGCGACGAGCCCGACTACGGCAAGCTGATTGTCTACGAGTTTCCCAAGGAGAAGCTCGTCTACGGGCCGTTCCAGATCGAGGCGCGGATCAATCAGAGCACCGAGATATCGCAACAGATCACGCTCTGGAATCAAATGGGCTCGCGGGTGATTCGCGGTGCGAACCTGCTTGTGATCCCGATTGAGAACTCGATCCTCTATGTCACGCCACTCTATTTGCGAGCGGAGCACGGACACCTGCCGGAGCTGAAACGCGTGATCGCAGCCTACGGTGAACACGTGGTGATGAAGGAGACGCTCGACGAGGCCTTGTCAGCCCTGTTCACCGAGCCTGGCGCGGTGCGGCCGGTCCCGAGCACGAAGGAGGAAATGCCTGTCACACGCCCGTCGGAGAGTCAGGCACGGGAGGCGCTCGATCGTTACAATCAGGCGGTGGAGCGATTGAAATCCGGCGACTGGAAGGGTTTTGGCACGCAGTTCGACGCAATGCGAGAGCTTTTGGAGGAGATGAACCGGCGCTCCACCGGCCATTAGCGCGCCGGCTCCTCAAGTCTGGCGCGGCCTCCGATCCGCACGAAACACGACGTCACGATTGCGCAGGCGCTTCTGCATGGCTTGGCGCAGGGCGCTCTCTCATGCGGTCGTGCCGTCGATCGAGCGGCGGATCACCCGCTGCACTTCCGCATTCGACAGAAACAGATCGTGATTGATGATGCCCCAGCCTTCCTGGGAGGCATCGAGCACGCGCACACCGAGCCGCGTGATGGCGGCCTTCTCGGCGGCGCCGACCCTCGTCATTCCGCCTGCGATTTGGCCCGACAGCGCGAGTGCACGATCGTTCGTCGCGGCGATCACGGTGATCTTGCCAGCGAGCGGACCGATGCGCTGGATTGCCGATGAGAACACGTCCATGTCGATATCGGGCGCGGCAAACACGACCGCGCCGATCTTGCTCGTAACGGTGTCACCGTATCGCGCGTAGAGCTGACGCAGGCTTTCGAGGGTCAGCATGGTTCCCATGCTGTGCGCAACGATGTGCACGCGGCCGCCGCCTGGCGCCGACACGAGCGCAGAGAGCACGCGCTCGAAATCGTCGCGAGACCACATCGCGCTGTCGCGGTCATAGGCATAGTCGAACAATCCTGCCTTGGAGGGCCAGGAGAATGCCATGGTCCGGCCGCGGAACTTGATCCCGTCGGAGAGATGGGCGGCATCCAGCACCGCCGTCTCGAATGTCTGCTTGAAGCCGTGCACGTAGATCAGCACGTCTCCTCCGCCGGCCTGCGCAGCAAGGTCGCCGGCCTCGGCCGAGACCGGTTCGATCCGATCAAGACGCCAGTCGCCGAGTCCAACCGAAGCGAGAGAAAGACGGCTCTCGTCCGGGGCCACCAGCCTGGCCCGCGCGACCGTCATGCTCGTCGCGCGCTCCGGCCCAAACCAGGGTTTCGTGCGGCCGCCGTTGACGGGCTTGCGCGTGGTGGTGACAAGCAACGTGGGGTCGGCGGAGAGGGACGACGCGTCGAAGCGCGCGCCGGTCGCACCCAGGCCGGCGCATCCGCCGAGCGCGAGGGCACTCCCTGCCGACACAAATCCGCCGAGGAGCGCGCGGCGCGAAACAGAATGACGGGAGTTGTGTTGCAGGAGACGTCGGACGATCACACGGAACTCCAGGGAACTTGCCCACCGTAACGCCGCCCCGCCTAGCTCCCTGAATGACAATGCGGGCGAGAAGACGGCAGAGCAGCTTCGCGGTTCGGTTGCATGGACATGGCGTCCGAAAAAAACGCCAGATCAGTCGATGATTTCAATCGAATGGAGCGCGTACCAATCGCGCAATGCCTTCTCTGTAGCTCATGTCGCGAAGGCAAGACGGTTGCCTGGGGGCGAGCTCAGGGCCTCGAGGAGGTCGATATCGAGCGTGGGCACGCCGCTCAGCCCGACCGACGCCATTCGTCCGCCGTCATCAGTTCCAGCTGGGCGAAATAAGCCTCATTCGGGTCCTGATTGGGCTTCGCATCGACGTTGTCATCGCCTGATTTGGTCTCGCGCATTAGCTCGTTCATGTGTCCTGCAAGCACCGAGCCGATCGCATGGATGGCTTCGTGACGATCGAGTCCTTCGGACATCAGCCGTTGCGCCGTGCTTCGCACCGGCAGCTTGGGATCGGCAATTTGGCTCTCGACGATCACATGAATGACAGCGTGCACTTTCTCCCGCGGAAGGCGGATTCCGGCGCGCCGATGGTACGCCATCACGAGATCGATCCGTTCCTCCTCGTCCAGCGCAACCCACAGGTCCGGGTCTGGCTCTATCAATGGATCGTACGCCAGGGTCGCTTCTTCGTCCTGAAGCGCCGACCGGGCAACGTCCGGTGTCCGGATAATTTTGGGCAAACCGGATGACGGCTCGTCCAGCCTTTGCGACTCGAGGCAACACTTCTTGAACTTCTTGCCACTGCCGCAGGGGCAGGGGTCGTTTCGTCCCACCTTGTGCGAATTTACCATTGCGAGCACCAGCGACAGAATTCGATTGGAGTCACAATACACCAAAGCAGCTTGGTCTAGCGAAGCGATGCCGCAATGTCGGCGATCGATCTGAAGAGAACGAACGGATCGTCCTTTGACGGAAGGAATCCTCGCCGCTTCCAGAACGCAGCAGCTTCGGCATCGACCGCATTGACGATCAGCGCGCGTCCTCCGATCAGGCCTGCGGCCGTGACGCAGCGCTGGAGCGCATGCTTGACCAGGCCGGTACCGATTCCTTGGCCGATCCAATTCTCATCGGTCGCGAGCTGTCCCAGCAGCAGACAGGGCACAGGGTCAGGCGGCTGCCCGGTCCGTATGGACCGCGGCAGAGACGAGGGGATAATTGCCGTCGGCGCGAGACCATAATAGCCGACCACCCGGTTCATCTCGTGAACCACCATGACGGCGGTAAAGCCCTTCTCTTGGTTGGACAGCGCTCGCGTCTTCAGCCATCGGTCTAGCGATGGCTTGCCGCAAGAGAACTCGTCGAGATGGTGCGCTGGCGTCAGTGGTTCAGGGGCGGAGATCGCCAAGTCTCAGCGCCTCTTGCTCGGGCGGATGTCTCGGTTTGACACGTCTTGTTTACGCGAGCCGGCGTCCACTTCGCTTGAAGACGCCTTGCTCTCCCATGGCGCTGCACGCTGGAAGAGTTCGACGATTTCCGGCACCGGGGCAGCCGGTCCGGACAGCGTCGCCATGAACGCCTTGAAGCCGGACGGACTCATGCGAATGGGCGCCGTCTCCATCAGCACGTCCTCAGCCGCACGCACTGCCGCGTCACGCACGAAGTCCGTGCGTGAGCGACCGCGCAGCGCCGCCGCTCGGTCGATGATGGCAATGTCGGTTTCCGGCAGCCGCATCGAGAGCGGATGCTCCTTGCGTTCAGCGCTTCGCGGCATGGTGAACCTCCACAGCAACCAATATATGGGCTTGTAGCGCGTTTTGCAATACAATTTGATCTGGAGATAATCGTGCCGTCGGGCAAAACAACCCAAATCGCAGTCAACCCCACCCTTCAAAAATATTCCACTTTACCGAAATTCGGATTTGTCGTACGTCTCGCCCATCCCAGCCCACCAAAGGGGCGGTCGTACGTCGTTTCGAGCGCGGGCAGGGATTGCGGTGGATGCGGGCGGCGTTAAAGGCGGACTTGCGCGTGCAGGGCGAGATGAACCTCGTGAGCACGGTGCGGACCGCGAAGACGGACGGCGCTCAAGACCCGTGATGCTTCTGGCGAAGCAGGCATGTCCTGCGAAGCCGCTTGGCGAAGCGGGAGTGTCCGCGTACGGCGAAACCGTGTGGTCCTGGCCGTCGTTGCTACGGTCAAGCTCTTGCGGAGGCGGCAGTCGCGTCAACCGGCGCGATGCCGGTGAATTCCGCGAAGGCGAGGGAGGCCAGAAGGAACTCGGCTCCCGGGAGAGCACGGCATAAGCCGTCCGACCATCGCGCAGGGAAGGCCTGGTTTCGGCTGCCCTGTGTCTCCCCTGTGCGTTGCGTGTGCATTCGTTCAGCGCAGGGGTCTTATGGTGCCAGCTGGCGCCCGGTCTTCCCTACGCCCTTTCTCAAGAGAGGGTGTGAAGCGGAGCATAGCTCGGGCAAATCCTGCCGCGAGGATGCGAGCGTATGTCGATTGGACCGGCGAATTGACGCAGTTGCGTAGTTGCGATCAAGTCCAGATACACGCCATGCGTTCACCGGCCTCACTGGCAAGCATGCTGCGTCGGCATCAGTGGTGGTGGTCGTTCTCCCCAAAATCTGCACTATGCGCGCCGACGTGCCTCCGGAGCTGCTGCCGGGCCTTTGGAGGTGTTGGCAATAGCTTTTCGGAGTGACGAGATGAGCGGATTGGTGATCAGCGGCGGCCGGGTGGTGGATCCCGCGAGCGGGATGGATGCCATCGGTGATGTGGCGGTGGTGGACGGCAAGATCGCAGCCGTCGGCTCCTCGCTTGGCGGCGCCGAGCGGGTGATCGACGCCACCGGGCTTGTGGTCGCGCCGGGCTTCATCGACCTGCACGCCCACGGCCAGTCGATCCCGGCCGACCGCATGCAGGCGTTTGACGGCGTCACGACGACGCTGGACCTCGAGGCCGGCGTGCTGCCGGTCGGGTCCTGGTATGAGCGCCAGGCGCGGAAGGGCCGCGTGCTGAACTACGGCGCCGCTACCAACTGGGCCTTTGCACGCATCGGCGCGATGACGGGCTCCAATGCGGAGAGCTCGCTGGAGGCGTTCGGCAACGCGATGCGCGATCGCCGCTGGATGGACAACGTCGCAACCGATGCGGAAGTCGCCGGCATCCTCGAGCGCCTCGCTCGCGGCCTCAACGAAGGCGGCATCGGCATCGGCATTTTGAATGCCTATGCGCCGGGCGCCGGCGTGCAGGAACTGACCGCAGTGTGCCAGCTCGCTGCGGCCAAGGACGTGCCGACCTTCACCCACGTCGCCTTCATGTCGCGCATCGACCCCGAGAGCGCCGTGGAAGCCTATATCCGCCTGATCGGCTATGCCGGCGCCACCGGCGCGCATATGCACATCTGCCATTTCAACTCGTCGAGCAAGACCGACATCGCGCGCTGCCGCGTGCTGGTCGAGAAGGCGCAGGCGCAGGGCCTGCCGATCACGGTCGAGGCCTATCCTTACGGCACCGGCTCGACCGTGCTGGCCGCCGCGTTCTTCAGCGATCCAAAATTCGTCGAGCGCAACGGCACCGGCTATGACTCCGTGCAGCGCGTGACCGACGGCTACCGTTTCCACGACCGCGAGGAGCTGCTCAAGGCGCAGGCCGAGGAGCCGTCCTCGTTGGTGCTCTGGCACATCCTCGACACCGAGAACAATGCGCATCACCGCGACCTGCTCGACCTGTCGGTGCTCTATCCCGGCGGCGCGATTGCCTCCGATGCGATGCCGTGGACGCTGTCCGACGGCACCACCTACACCGGCGACGCCTGGCCGCTGCCGGATGACGCCACCTCGCATCCGCGCTCGGCCGGCTGCTTCACGAAGTTCATCCGTGAATGGGTGCGCGAGCGCAAGGCGGTGTCGCTGCTGGAAGGCGTGCGCAAATGCGCGCTGATCCCCGCAGAGATCCTGTCGCAGAGCACGCCTGCGATGCGCGCCAAGGGCAGGCTCGCCAAGGATGCGGATGCCGACATCGTCGTGTTCGATTACGAGAAGCTGTCGGACCGTGCGACCTTCACGGCGATGAACCGTCCGTCGGACGGCGTGCGGCATCTGATCGTCAGCGGTCAGCCGCTGATCAGCGACGGCATCATGGATGTGGCCGCGCGGCCGGGAAAACCCGTGCGCCGCCCCGTCGTGGAGAGCTGAGCCATGCCGGTCCCGGTGCTCCTGGTGACGGGTTTCCTCGGGGCCGGCAAGACCACGGTCGTGAACCATCTGCTGGCGCATGCGGACGGGCGGCGCATCGCCGCCGTGGTCAACGATTTCGGCGCCATCAACATCGATGCGGAGCTGATCGCGGGCGCGAGCGACGGCGTGGTCAGCCTTGCCAATGGCTGCATCTGCTGCTCGCTCGAAGGCGATCTCCTTCGCACGCTCTCCACACTGCTGCGGCGTGATCCCAGGCCCGAATACATCGTCATCGAGACCAGCGGCGTCGCCGATCCCGCCGACATCGTGCGCAATCTGATGGACCCGGTGATCCTGCGCGAGGCGCCGCTGGAAACGGTACTCTGCGTGATCGATGCTGCGACACCGCCATCGGCCCTGGATGACGCGCTGCTGCGGTCGCAATTGCGCGTCGCTGATATCGTGGCGCTGAGCAAGCTCGATCTGGCGGAGGAGGGCGCAGCTACACGGATGCGCGAAGCCGTCCGCGCGCTGCGCGTCCCCGCAGTGGTGGTCGAGGCGAAGCACGGCGAGCTTCCGTCCGCGCTGCTGTTTCCCGCGAACGTCGACCGCGCGCCTGCGCCGCGCGAGCCGGGACCGAAACGGCCGGCAGAGGAACGCTTCGAGACGCTGAGCTGGACCTCGGACCGGCCGATCTCGCTGCCGCGCCTGCAGCAGGCCATCGGCCGGCTCGCACCAAAGCTCGCCCGCGCCAAAGGCCTGTTCGAGACCATCGAGCAGCCCGGACGCCAGATGGTGTTCCAGTTCGCCGGCGGCCGCGCGACGCTCGCACCGGGCGAGGCGCCGCCGGCAGACGTGCCGCGGGCACGCATCGTCTTCATCGCCGAGCTCGGGGTGCTTTCGCAGGCCGAGCTCGACGGGATCATGGAAGCGTGCGTTGCCGGCGGTTGAGGCGAGGCGGTAGGGTCAACCTCTTCCGCCGTCAGCCACCGCCTTTCCTCTTGCCGAGTCGATCCGAGACTGAACAATGCTTCCAAATATCCCACCCGCTCCCGCTGATGCCGCCTCGCGCCGCGCTGCCAGGCCGGCCATCGTCTATCCGGCCGGGACGATGCCGGGGCCGGATATGGCCACGCTCGAAGCAGCCCGCCGTGCGGCGGTCAAGACGCACGAGCTTATCGTGCCGCCACGCGATGCCCGTGCCTTTCGCGTGGCGCGCGGCCAGTTCTTCCGCATCGTCAGCATCGAAGGCCCTCAGGTCGGCGACCTCAATCTCTGGAACGCGGACGATCTCTCCGAGCGCTTCTTCAGCGGCAAGACGCGGGCGCTCCATGGCACGCATGTCGGCATCGGTGACCGGCTCTGGAGCAACATGCCCTATCTTCGGCCGATGGCGACCATCAGTCACGATACGCTCGGCTGGTACGGCTTCGACGCGGACGGCGCCGGCATTCACGATGTGATCGGCACGCGCTGCGATCCCTATACAAATCTCCTGCTGAACGGCACGGCTTACGATTTTTGCTGTCACTCCAACCTGTCGCGTGCGCTGGCGACCGAACTGAAGATGGAGCCGAATGCGGTGGAGCATCATGTCCACGACGTGCTCAACGTCTTCATGTGCACCGGCTTCACCAAGGACACGCACCAGTATTTCATGAAGGCAAGTCCGGTCCGCCCCGGCGACTTCATCGAGTTTTTCGCGGAGATCGACCTGCTCGGAGCATTGTCGGCCTGTCCCGGTGGAGACTGCAGCGCAACCCATTCCAGCGATGCCGCGGCGTGCCATCCGCTCAAGATCGAAATCTTCGAGCCGGATCGGACGACATTGAAGGGCTGGACCTGGCCCTCGCCGAGTGCTTATCACCGTCACCACGGTGCGCATGCGGGAAGCTGAATCTCAGTCCTCGACCGGCAATCCGTCGCCGTGCACATACCACGCCGCGCGGGACGTCCACTGCACATGCCGATCCGGCGTCGCACCCAGCGGCTCGTCGAACGCGCCGGCATGGATGATCGCCTCGCGTCGGCTGCGGGTCAAATGCGGCATCGGGCTGCCGCAAGTCTTGCAGAACGCGGTCGCAAAGCTTCGCGCATTGGGCAGATCGAAGCGCGTGACGGACGTTTCCCCGCGCAGCCAGCGCAGAGCCTCTGCCTTCACGATCACCTCGCAGGCATGCGCGGTCCCGGTCGCCTTGCGGCAGCGCGAGCAATGGCAGTTGAGGAAACGATCGAACGGTCCCTCCACCTCGAACGCGACCTCGCCGCACAGGCAGCTTCCCCGGAATGCGGCCATGTCACTCCCCTTCCGGCTCGGCCGGTTTCTCGGCCGCCTCCTCGGTGTGAACCGGAGGCCCGCCGTGCGCGCCGCGCAGCCGGATCATGGTGTCGATCACGTCGACGTCGATCTTCAGCATGTCCAGATCGCGCGTCATCTCGCGCACCTCCTGGCCCTTGCGCGCCAGCTCCTCGGAGACGTCGACCGCCATCTTGCGCTCGGTCACGTTGCCCTGCGTGTTGACGAACAGCTTTGCCCGCATCCATTCCAGCCGCGCCCGCTGGGTGTCGCGCTCGAACTTCTTCTCGGCGTAGCGGCGCCGCGCTTCGGCATAGGCGCCGATCAGCGCCGTTTCCGGCAGGCTCCACAATTGCTCGACCGACATGGTCATGCCGTTCAGGTCCCGGGTTCGGCTCGGCGGAGGCTTGCTCCGCACCCCATCAGACCCTTCCGGCCGGCAATTCTCAAGAGGGCGCCGCCGATTCCGCGCCCGGCAAGTTCACGCGAATTGCGCGATGCCGTGTCCCACCGACCAGTTCTCCTTGGGCGCGTCGAGCACGTTCACGAACACGTCCTCGGGCCGGATGCCCGGGCTTTCGCCGAGCAGCTCCGCGATCCGCCGGTACAGCGCCTTCTTCTGCTCGGACGTGCGCGAGGCGAACACGGTGATCTGGATCAGCAGGGCGTCCTCGCTGCGGTTGACGCCGTAGGCATTGCCGCAGCGGAAGTTCGCGGGCGAAAGCTCGCTGATAGTCATGAACTCGTCGCCATCAGGGACGTTCAGCGCCTCGCGCATGGCGCGGTAGAGATTGTCGAGGATCGCCTGCCGGTAGGCCTCCGGCTTTCCGGCGCGCATCGAGATGTGGAGGAGAGGCATGGTACGTCCCTCTGCATGCGGGCCCGATCGGCCGGACGCATCATCCGCGCCGGCCGCCGGTTTATTGACGAAACGGGATATCAATCCCACTTTGTTTTTGACACGATGTCGAGAAACCATGTTCTTGACGTCGTGTCAAATACTTTGAGGGGCAACATTTGAGGCCGCGCGAGTTCGACCATGACGACGTTCTGCGCATCGCGTTCGACCAGTTCTGGCGCAAAGGCGTTCGCGGCACCTCGCTGTCGGACATCGCGCGCGACGCCGGCGTGCAGCGCGGCAGCCTCTACAATGCCTTCGGCAGCAAGGAAGCGCTGTTCCTCCAGGCCTATGAGCGTTACGCGGGCGACTATCTGCTCGCCCTGCAAAAGGCGCTCGGGGCGGGGTCTTTGCGCAAACGCCTCACCGCGTTCTTCGACCTCACCATCACCAATTTCCGATCCGGCTCGCCGCCGCGGGGATGTCCGACCACGCGCGGCTTGATGGAGCTCGGCGCGGCGGAAGGTGAAGGGTTGGATGAAGAGGCGCGCCAGGCCTTTGCGAGTCTCGTCTCCCGCATCACCGCGCTGGTTCAGGACGCGTTGTCGGCGGGCGCCAGGCACGGCGAGTTCAACGGCAATCCCGCAGCCGCAGCGCTGCACATCATCACGGTGACGCGCGGCCTTGCCGTGCTCGAGCGCGCCTACGGCGACGAAGCCCAGCTGCGCAAGATCGCCGCACACACGATCGATCTCGTGCTCGACAAGGGAGGCTAGGTGTCAGCAGCAGGCCAGCGCGTTGACCGCCCGGGTCGCCGCATCTTCCTTCCCGGAGCCGACGAACTGGCAGACGATGGATGCGAGCTCTACCGGCTGCTTGTTGCGCGCAACGGCCAGCAGTCGCATCAACTCCGCCTCGTCCTTCGACAGGCGCTTGCAGGACGGCGGCATGAAGCAGAGCTCGCACGGCCGGCCGCTGCGCAGAACCCTGACCAGCGCAGCCGCGCGTGCGACCAGCAGCGGGCTGTCGGCAATGCCGGGCGCTTCGTCGGCAAAGCGATAGGCCGCCTCCCAGCAATCCGATGCGCCGGTCGCATAGGCCGCTCCGATGAAGCGGAACAGCGACAGCGCGACGCGGCAGAAATCATCATAGCCTTCGACGCTTCGAGGTGTCGAAAGCGCGGCTTGCAGCGGACAAAGCCGCGACGGACCTGCTTCCGAGGCCGCGGCAGAATCGCAAATGGTCTGCATGTCAACGATCTCGTCAATGCAAAGTGGGGCTGCCCACGAACCAGCTCTTCATCGCCATCGTCCGGTCATGGGCGCGTGACGAGACGTGCCGGTCAGGCAGGATGAGGCCGGCCATGCGGAAGATCGTTGCGAGTCCCCGCACCGGCGCCAGCGCCCAATCCGCGCCCACCGGCGGCAGCCAGCACTCGAACTGCTCGCGCGCGACATCGTCGCGCTCCTTCTGCGCGGCGGCGATCGCGCGCAGGATGCCGCACTCGCTCTCCGACATGCGCGGACAGGTGGGGCAGTGCACCTCGATTGCCGTATGCGCAGTGCAGGCGAAGATCTCGATGATGGATTCCAGCGACGGCACGGCGTCGCCGACGCGGAAATGGTCGTACACCTGCTGGATGTCGGCCGCCGTCGGAACGGCGCTGCCGCTTCGCGCCTTGGCACGAAATCCCCAGACGAAGAGCCGCTCCGCTGCGGTCAGTGCGGGCAGCTCGAGGGGCTTGGCGTATGTCGATTGATGCATGGAGCCTCTGGCCTCCGGCGGCGCGCAACGCTTCGGCTGGCGCTGATGATCTGCGCCGATCGTTCGGCCAGAGGCTCCGCCAAGTCAACGCTTCGAGGGGCGATGTCGAGGTCTTCTAGATTTGAACAGCTTGAATTTCCACACCGCCAGCCTCGCAAGCCCGCAGCATGCCGGCGGCCGGCCCTACGCAATCTTGCGGGTTTTCGGGAACCCGAATGCTTAAAGCTTTGCTAAGGGGCACGGGATAAACTTGCATATCAGCCTTCCAATTCTTGCGAGCCCCGATGATTTTCTCCCGTATCAGTTTCAAGCTGGTCCTCATTGTCGGCATCAGCCTAATCGGCATGATCGCGCTGGCGCCGATCGCGCTTTCGACCTTGCGCGCGCAGATGATCGCCGATCGTCAGGCCAAGACACAGCACATGGTGGACGTCGGCTACGGCATCCTGGCCCATTTCCAGAAGCTAGAGAGCGAAGGAAAGCCGCGCGAGCAGGCGCAGGCCGCCGCGATGGCCGAGATCAAGAGCCTCCGTTACGACAAGGTCGAGTATTTCTGGATCAACGACATGACCCCCAAAATGGTCATGCACCCGATCAAGCCCGAGCTCGACGGCAAGGATCTCTCCGGAATGAAGGATCCGGCCGGCAATGCGCTGTTCATGGGCTTCGTTGACGTCGTCAACAAGCAAGGCGCGGGCTTCTACGGCTATCTCTGGCCGAAGCCCGGCTTCGACCAGCCCGTTGGAAAAATCTCCTATGTGAAGGGCTTTGCGCCCTGGGGCTGGATCATCGGTACCGGCATCTATCTCGACGACGTCGACGCCGTCTTCCGTCAGAACGCGATGACGTTCGCCTACATCTGTCTGGCGGTGCTGGTCGTGGTCCTCGGCGCCTCGTTTGTGATCGGCCGCAGTGTCACAAAACCGCTTGCAAAAATTACCGCGCTGACCGAGCGCCTTGCCGCCGGCGACAGTGCGTTCGAGGTGCCGTACACGGATCGTCGCGACGAGGTCGGCGGGCTTGCCAAGGCGCTCGCCGTGTTCAAGGACAATGCGTCGGCGGTGCGGCAGATGCATGCCGAGCAGGACGAGCTGAAGCGCAAGGCGGATGACGAGAAGCGCCGGACGATGGCCGATCTCGCCGGCAAATTCGAGGCGAGCGTCCAGGCCGTCGTCCGCGACGTCTTCAACGAAGCGCGCGAGATGCAGCAGGCCGCGCAAGGCATGTCGGAGACCGCGAACAAGGCGACCGACCGTGCGAGCTTCGTGGCGACCGCTTGCCAGCAGGCCTCGGCCAACGTGCAGACGGTGGCGTCCGCCGCCGGCCAGCTGTCGTCCTCGATCACCGAGATCAGCCAGCGTGTCGCGCAGGCCGCGTCAGTGGCCGACAAGGCGGCCGCCGACGGCCAGCGCACCAACGATACCGTGCAGGGGCTGGCTGCGGCTGCGCACAAGATCGGCGAGGTCATCGACCTCATCAACCAGATCGCCTCGCAGACCAACCTGCTCGCACTCAACGCCACCATCGAGGCGGCGCGGGCGGGCGAGGCGGGCAAGGGCTTTGCGGTGGTCGCCAGCGAAGTGAAGTCGCTGGCGAGCCAGACCGCGAAGGCGACCGACGAGATCGGCGCGCAGATCACCGCGATCCAGGCCGAGACCAACCACGTGGTCGGCAACATCGAGAGCATCCGCAAGACCATCATGGAGGTCAACGAGATCTCCTCGTCGATCGCGGCTGCCGTCGAGGAACAGGGCGCCGCGACGCAGGCGATCGCGCACAGCGTGCAGGAGGCGGCATCGGGCACCGACCAGGTCTCCCAAAACATCTCCGGCGTCACCGACGCGACCGCCGAGACCGGCCAGGCCGCCGGCCTCGTGCTGCAATCGAGCGGTCGTCTGACGCAGAAGCTGCAATCCCTCCAGGACGAGGTCAGCACCTTCGTTGCGGGCGTGCGGGCGGCCTAGTACCCGGAATCAGAGCTGAGTGATACGGCGGCCTTTGAAACGGCGTTGACGGACCTTTTTCTTGGTCCAGACGAAGGGCTCGGCTCTGTCGTTGTATGCGTTGACGTAGGCATCGATGTGTTCCTGAAGCTGCTTGAGGCTCGTGAAGGAGGTGCCGCTGAGCGACTGCCCCTGCAAGATGGAAAACCATACTTCGACCTGATTGAGCCATGACGCACTTGTCGGCGTGAAATGAAATTGCACGTTGGGGTGGGCCTTGAGCCAGTCCTCGTTCTTTTTATGGGTGTTGAGGTTGTCGAGGATGACGTGAAGCTTGCGGTTCGGAAAAGTCGCGGTGACGCTGTTCATGAAATCGAGAAACTCGACGCGGCGCCGGCGTTTTGAATGGGTCGCGATGATCTTTCCGGTGGCGACTTCGAGCGCCGCAAACAATGTTGTGGTGCCATGCCGCTTGTAATCGTGGCTTTGGCCGGTTAAGGCGCGGCCATTGGGCAACTTCAGATAACCCTGCGCTCGCTCCAAAGCCTGGATCGAGGGCTTCTCGTCCACGCACAGCACAATGGCCTTCGCCGGCGGCGCGACATAGAGGCCGACAACATCGGCGGCTTTGGCCGTAAAGTTCGGGTCGTTGCTCTCGCACCAGGACTTGCGAGCCACCAGGTCAATCTTGTGGCTGCGCAGGAACCGCCAGACATATTGGACATCGACATCGCCCAGCGCCTCGGCCAGCAGGGGGCCGGTCCAGCGCGCAAACCCTTGCGGTGGCGGCTTATCCAGCAGCTTCAGAATCCGCTTGTCGGTCGTCTTCGTATAGATCGGCTGCTTGCCAGGCCGCGGCTTGTCTTGCAGCCCTTCAAGGCCATGGTCGGCATAGCGATGCCGCCAAAGGCTGACAATCCGCGGCTGGACCCCAACTTCCTTGGCGATCGACCGGGTGCTGCGCCCATCCGCCGCCAACAGAACTATCCGCGCCCGCTTCAAATCGCGCTGCAACGTCACCGGTGAGCGACAGCACGCCTCAAGCACCTTGCGATCTTTCCTCGAAAGGTGGACTTCTCTTGCTTCGGGTATCATCCCGACCTTGAATCACGACTCACGTTCCAAGAAAAGTGGGTACTAGTATAGCGGGAGGATGGGCCAAAACTCCGATCGGCGCGCGCGCATCCTCCTGATCAATCCGAACAGCAACGAGGCGACCACCGCGATGATGGTGGCGATCGCCAGGTCCGCTGCCGCCGATGGCTTCGGCATTGCCGGTGCCACGGCAACGCGTGCGCCCGCGATGATCGTCTCGGCGGATGCGCTGGAGGCGGCTGCGCCGGAGGTCGAGGAGATCGCGCGTGCCAACAGCTGTGAGTGCGACGGCATCATCGTGTCGGCATTCGGCGATCCCGGCCTTGCCGGGATCAAGGCCGCGATGAAGCTGCCGGCCGTCGGCATCGGCGAATCCGCGATGCTGGAGGCAGCCGAGAACGGTCGCCGGTTCGGCGTGGCGACCACGACGCCGCTGCTGAAAGCGGAGATCGACGCATTGCCTGATACGCTGGGGTTGCGTGCGCTCTATACCGGCACGCGCTTTGCCGACGGCGATCCGCAACAGCTCATGCGCGATCCGGCACAGCTGCGTGCGGTTCTCGCCGCTGCGGTCGAGGCCTGCATTGCGCAGGACGGGGCGGAAGCGGTGATCATCGGCGGCGGGCCGCTGGGTGAAGCGGCACGCGAGCTTCAGCCGATGTTCACCGTGCCGGTCGTCGCGCCGATCCCGTCTGCCGTGCGGCGGATCATTCGTCTCGTCACGGCGTAGCGTGATTTTTCCGCGCCGCGGCATCGGCCGTGCTGCGGAAAACTGTTTTCCTTGACATCAACTCTGCCGTGCTCGACCTGTAACAAGGTCGAGCCACGGCACGTTGCGTGCCGTCGCGAAAAGAACAAGCAGCACGGGACGGACGCCATGAGTGCAGGCCTGAGCGAAAAGGACTACCTCGCCGCCTTGCGCGGGTTGTGGGACAAGGCCTGGCCGAAGGGCATGCCGCGCTCGCCGAACTATGTGCACGGCGAAGTTCCCCTGACGGAATATCTGCGTGCCTGGGCGAAGCGCAGTCCGGATCGCCCTGCCGTGATCTTCTACGGGCATGTCACCACCTACGCCGATCTCGATCGGCAGAGCGATCGCTTTGCGGCGCTGTTGCAGGCGAAGGGCGTGCGCAAGGGCGATCGTGTCGCCGTCTTCCTGCCGAACTGTCCGCAATTCCACATCGTGTTCTTCGGCATCTTGAAGCTCGGCGCGGTCCACGTCCCCGTCAGCCCGCTGTCGCGCGCGTTCGAACTGTCCTACGGGCTCAACGACACCCAGGCCGAGGTGATCGTGGCGCTGGACCAGCTCATTCCCGTCGTCGAGCAGGTGAGGGCCGAGGTGAAGCTGCGCGAGGTCATCGTCACCAGCTTCGCCGATGTCGTCCCCACAACGCCCGCATTTCCGACGCCAGATTCAATCCGCACGCCGCGCGTTGCGGTCGCAGGTGCAACTGATCTGCTGCCGGCACTCGCCGCGATGTCGGCGCCGACGCCGCTGCCTCCGCCCGGTCTCGATGATGTCGCCGCGCTCAACTACACCGGCGGTACCACCGGCATGCCCAAGGGCTGCGTCCATACCCATCGCGACATGGTCTATACGGCGGCCGCCAATTACGGCATCTCGGTGCTGTCGGACGAGAGCAGCGTGTTCCTGTCGTTCTTCCCCGAATTCTGGATCGCGGGTGAGAATTTCGGCCTGATCTTCCCGCTGTTCTCCGGCGCGACGCTGGTCCTGCTCGCGCGATGGGACGCCGTCGGTGCCATGGCCGCGATCGACAAGTACAAGGTCACAATCACGGCAATGCCGGTCGACGGCGCAGTCGAGCTGATGGACCATCCGCGCTGGCGCGACTTCGACCTGTCGTCGCTGAAGCAGGTGCGCGTCGTCTCCTTCGTCAAAAAGCTCAACGCCGACTATCGCAAGCGCTGGAAGGACCTCACCGGCACGATCCTGATGGAGGCGGCCTGGGGCATGACGGAGACCCACACCTCCAACACGTTCACATCAGGTTTCCAGGACGACGATTTCGATCTCAACAACCAGCCGATCTTCGTCGGGCTGCCGGTCCCCGGCGCCGAGTTCAAGATCACCGATTTCGAGACCGGCGCGCTGTTGCCGCTCGGCGCGGAAGGCGAGATCCGCGTGCGCACGCCATCGCTGCTCAAGAGCTACTGGAACAAGCCGGAGGCGACCGCGGAGTCGCTGATCGATGGCTGGCTGCGCACCGGCGACATCGGCACCATCGACAAGGACGGCTTTCTGCATTTCCTCGGCCGCCGCAAGGAGATGCTCAAGGTCAAGGGCATGAGCGTATTCCCGCCGGAGATCGAGGCGCTGCTCGGGCAGCATCCGAAGGTGCTGGGCTCGGGCGTGGTCGGGCGCGACGATCCCGACAAGGGGCAGGTGCCGGTCGCCTATATCCAGCTCAAGCCGGAGGCGGTCGGCACCATCTCCGCGGCAGACCTGCGCGCCTGGTGCGCCGAGCGCATGGCCGTCTACAAGGTCCCGGAAGTGCGTATTATCGATGCCCTGCCGCTGACGGCGACGGGCAAGGTGAAGAAGCAGGACCTCAATCCGAATCTTCCTGCTGCTGTCTGAGTGAGAGAGACGATGTCGTTCAAAAAGCTCCTGATCGCCAATCGCGGCGAGATCGCCATCCGCATCGCGCGCGCGGCGGCTGACACCGGCATCGCGACGGTCGCGATCCATCCCGCCGACGACGCGCTGTCGCTGCATGTGCGTGTCGCCGACGAGGCGATCGAAATCCCCGGCCGCGGCGCGCGGGCCTATCTCGACATCGAGGCCGTGGTGAAGACTGCGAAGGCTGCCGGTTGCGATGCCGTGCATCCCGGCTATGGTTTTCTCAGCGAGAACGCAGCATTCGCAAAAGCCTGCGCCGACGCAGGCATCAGCTTCGTCGGGCCGAAGGCGTCCGCGCTCGAGCTGTTCGGCGACAAGGTCGCGGCCCGGCAATTGGCAAAGCGCTGCGGCGTGCCGATCATTGCCGGCACCAGCGGGCCTTCAAGCCTCGAGGAGATCACGGCATTCTTCAGCTCGCTCGGCAGCAATGCGGCGATCGTGATCAAGGCGATGGCTGGCGGCGGTGGCCGCGGCATGCGCGTCGTGGAGAACGCGTCCGATCTGGCCGAGGCCTATGCGCGCTGCCAGTCCGAGGCCAAGGCGGCGTTCGGCTTCGATGGTGTCTATGCCGAGCGGCTGATCCGGCAGGCGCGTCACATCGAGGTCCAGATCATCGGCGACCGCCATGGCGCCATCTCCCATCTCTGGGAGCGCGAATGCACCATCCAGCGCCGCCACCAGAAGCTGGTCGAGGTGGCGCCGAGCCCGTCGCTGAGCGATCCCCTGCGCGGCCGCATCATCGAGGCGGCGAAGCAGCTTGCGACGGCGGCCTCTTACGACAATCTCGGCACCTTCGAGTTCCTGGTCGACGGCACCGCCGAGGACAGCTTTGCCTTCATCGAGGCCAATCCGCGGCTCCAGGTCGAGCACACCGTGACGGAAGAGGTGCTCGGCTTCGACCTCGTCCGCGCCCAGCTCGCGGTCGCCGCGGGAGCTTCGTTGGCGTCCCTCGACCTCGCGCAAGGCTCGATCCCGAAGCCGCGCGGCTATGCCATGCAGCTTCGCGTCAACATGGAAACGCTGGACGAGACGGGCGCCACGCATCCGACCGGCGGCGTGCTTGCGGTGTTCGAGCCCCCGTCGGGGCCCGGCGTCCGCGTCGATAGCTTTGGCTATGCCGGCTACAAGACCAGCGCGGCTTTCGACTCGCTGCTCGCAAAGGTCATCGTGCATACGCCGGGTGAGGCCTGGCATGATGTTGTCGCAAAGGCATCGCGCGCCTTGCGCGAATTCCGGATCGACGGCGTCGTCACCAACATCGCCTTCCTCCAGGCCGTGCTGGCGCATCCCGATTTCAGGACCAACCGTATCGCGACCGACTTCATCGATCGCAACATCGCAAAACTCGTCGAGGCGGCGGATGGTGCGGCGAGGCCCCTCTACTTTGCGGCGACGGAGCACGGCGGCGGTCACGGCGCGGAAGCGCATATCGTGCAAGTCGTGCCCGAGGGCGCGGTGATGGTGGCAGCGCCGTTGCAGGGCACTATCGTCACCATCCAGGTCAAGGAAGGCGAGATCGTTCGCCCCGGCCAGCAGCTCGCCGTGATCGAGTCCATGAAGATGGAGCATCTGGTCATGGCCGAGCAGGGCGGCCGCGTCATGAAGCTCGTCGCCGGCGACGGCGCCACGCTGATGCATGGCGAGCCGATCATGTATCTGGAGCCACTCGACGTCGCTGCCGATAGCACGGCGGCGGAGGCCGACATCGACCTCAACCACATCCGTCCCGATCTTGCCGAGCTGATCGCGCGTCAGGCCAACACGCTCGACGAAAACCGCCCCGCCTCGGTCGAGCGCCGCCGCAACACCAACCAGCGCACCGCGCGCGAGAACGTCGCGCAGCTCGTCGACGACGGCTCGTTCATGGAGTACGGCAGCCTTGCGATCGCGGCGCAGCGGCGCCGGCGCAAGCTCGACGATCTCATCAAGAACACGCCGGCCGACGGCCTCGTCATGGGCGTCGCCACGGTGAATGCAGAGAAGTTTGGCCCTGAGGGCGCGCGCTGCATCGTCGTGGCCTACGACTACACCGTGCTCGCGGGCACGCAGGGCCACATGAACCACAAGAAAATCGATCGTATGCTGACGCTGGCGGAGGACTGGCGCGTGCCGCTGGTGTTCTACGCTGAGGGCGGCGGCGGCCGCCCCGGCGACACCGACCGGCTCGGCATGACCGGCCTCGACGGCCCGTCCTTCGTGCAATTCGCGCGGCTCTCCGGCCTCGTGCCTGTCATCGGCGTGGTCTCCGGCTATTGCTTCGCCGGCAATGCCGCGATGCTCGGCTGCTGCGACGTCATCATCGCCACCAAGAACGCCTCGATCGGTATGGGCGGCCCCGCCATGATCGAAGGCGGCGGGCTCGGCGTCTATCATCCGGCCGAGGTCGGCCCTGTTACGTTCCAGTCCCCGAACGGTGTCATCGACATCCTGGTCGAGGACGAGGAGGAGGCGACATCCGTCGCGCAAAAATATCTGTCCTATTTCCAGGGCACGGTGACGGGCTGGGAAGCCGCCGACCAGCGCCTGCTGCGCCGCGCCATCCCCGAGAACCGGCTGCGCGTCTACGACATCCGCAGCGTGATCGACCTCGTCGCGGACAGGGATTCCGTGCTGGAGCTGCGCCGCGACTACGGCGTCGGCATGATCACCGCGCTGATCCGCATCGAAGGAAAACCGTTCGGCCTGATCGCCAACAACCCGCGCCATCTCGGCGGCGCGATCGATGCCGATGCCGGCGACAAGGCCGCGCGCTTCCTCCAGCTTTGTGACGCCTTCGATCTGCCGATCGTCTCGCTCTGCGATACGCCCGGCTTCATGGTTGGCCCCGAAGCCGAGAAGACCGCGATCGTCCGCCACGTCTCGCGCATGTTCGTCACAGGCGCGAGCCTCACCGTGCCGCTGTTCGGCATCGTGCTGCGCAAGGGCTACGGGCTCGGGGCGCAATCGATGATCGGCGGCGGCTTCCACGCCTCGTTCTTCACCGCGGCCTGGCCGACCGGCGAGTTCGGCGGCATGGGCCTGGAGGGCTATGTCCGCCTCGGCTTCCGCAAGGAGATGGAGGGGATCGCCGATCCCGAGGAGCGCGAGACCTATTATCGCAACAAGGTCGCCGAGCTCTATGCCAACGGCAAGGCCGTCTCGATCGCCTCGGTGTTCGAGATCGACAACGTCATCGACCCCGCCGAGACGCGGCGGTGGATCATGGCGGGGCTTAGGTCGGTGCCGAAGCCGTCTGCGAGGACGGCGAAGAAGCGGCCCTGCATCGATACGTGGTGAGGGCGGTGCAGCAATTTTGATGATGCCGTCATTCCGGGGCGCGCGCAGCGCGAACCCGGAATGACAACTTGAGGCAGCGCGCCGAGCCTGCGTCCCGGTTCCCGATTGACATCCCCACCCGTGGTGCCAGACTTTGCACAATAATACAGGGTGGAGACGTCCGCGATGGCCAGCCTCACGGCCTCGAACCATGTCGCCCGTGTCTTGTCCGTCGCCAATCAGGTTACTGACCGCTTGGCCGACGTCGATGCCTCTTCGCGGATCGCCAATTCCTGGCGGCGCTGCCTGATCAGCCACAAGCTCGATCCCGCCCGCCTGGGTCCGCCGCAGACGCTGACCGAAGCCGAGATCCGTCACGTCGCCGAACCCATGGAGGAGACGATCAGGCTCGCCACGCCCGAGCTCGACGATCTCGCCCGGGTGCTGCGCGACGCCGGCTATTGCGTCAATCTCGCGGATGCGAACGCGACCATGCTGTTCAGCCGCCTGCCGGGCGAAGCCGACGCAAGGATGTTTCTGGACTGGAAGATCTACACCGGCTCGAACTTCGCCGAGACGTTTGAGGGCACCAACGGGCTCGGCACCGCGCTCGCCGATCAGAAGCCGATCCTGGTGCATCGCGACGAGCATTTTCGCGCGCAATGGCACATGTTCTCCTGCGCGGTGGCGCCACTGTTCGACCAGGCCGGGCGGCTCGCCGGTGCCGTGAACATCACCTCCTGCCGCGAGGATCTCGAGCGCGCTGCGCATCAGCTCGCGCTTGCGGTGACGATGGAGGCGACGCGGCGGATGGAGGGCGCGATCTTCCGCGGCCATTTCCGCAATGCCTGGATCGCGACCGTGCCAGGGGACGGCGGCAGCGGCCTCATCGCCTATGACGACGACCGCCGCATCGTCGGCGCCTGTCGCTCTGCGCGCGCGCTGCTCGGCCTCACCGATGGCATCATCGCCTCCGGCATCGATCTGTCGCGCTACATCAAGTTCGATCATGCCGCGCGCGGTGCCGGCGAGATGGTCGAGCTGCGCCGTGCCGACGGCAGTCCGTTGGGCCAGGGCCATGTTGCGCCGCCGCTGCGTGCAAAGTCGCAGGCGCCGCGCCGCGATGTACTCGCCGACCGTTTCGACGCGTTGCATCGGCTCGCCGGCCGCGATCCCGGCCTGATCAGAAGCGTAAAGCGGCTCCGAAGCATCGGCGATCACAATCTGCCGGTGCTGCTGCATGGCGAGACCGGCGTCGGCAAGGATGTCTTTGCGCGCGCCATTCACGCGGCCAGCAATCGCGCGCGCAACAATTATGTCGCGCTGAACTGCGCGGCGATGCCGGAGAGCCTGATCGATGCCGAGCTGTTCGGCTATGAGGCCGGCGCCTTCACCGGCGCGCGGCGCGAGGGCTCCAAGGGCCTGATCGTACAGGCCGACGGCGGTACGCTGTTCCTCGACGAGATCGGCGACATGCCGATCGCGCTGCAGACGCGCCTGTTGCGCGTTCTGGAAAACCGCGAGGTCTGGCCGCTCGGTGCGCTCAAGCCTGTAGCGGTCGACATTCGCCTGATCAGCGCCACCCATCGCGATCTCGGCCGCATGGCGGAAGAGGGCACCTTCCGCGCCGACCTCTATTTCCGCCTGCGCGGCATGGAGGTGCACCTGCCGGCGTTGCGCGAGCGCGCCGACCGCGACGACATCATCCGCCAGATCGCGCGCGAGGAGGCGCCGAATTGCCGCCTCTCGGACGAAGCCTGGGCGCTGCTCTCGGCCTATCCCTATCCCGGCAACATGCGCCAACTCCGTCACGTGCTGCGGCTCGCCGGCTGCACGGCGGAGGATGGTGTCATCACGGATGCAGACCTTGATCTGCCACCGTTTGGTGGGCGGGCCGCGGAGCCCGATCTCGAAGCGGCCGAGCGGGCGACGATCGTCGAGGCCTTGCGCAAGCACAGTGGTCGCGTCACCGAGGCAGCGCGCGCACTGAAACTCAGTCGCGCCACGCTCTATCGCAAGATCAAGCAATTGAAGATCTCATTCTAGCGCGCTCGCGGGTTCCAGGCGGAACCCGGACGTTGCCCGGCTCCTGCTCGACTCTCGTGGATCAGTCGGCAAACGTGTCGCCGCGAACATATATTCCCGAGAGCGCGAGAGAGGAGAGCATTCGATGGAGGAGATCGAAGTCTTCCTGGCTGTCGTCGAGGCCGGCAGCCAGACGGCCGCTGCGCGGCAATTGGGGCGGTCGCTGCAATCGGTGAACCGCGCGCTGGCCGCGCTGGAGCAGAGCGTCGGTGTCGAGCTGGTTCGCCGGACCACGCGGCAGTCGGTGGCGACCGAAGCGGGACTGGCATTCTATCGCCGCGTCAAACCGGCCTTTGCGGAAATCGCCGAAGCGCGGCTCGAGGCTGCAAACCGGCGCATCGAGCCGTCGGGGCTGCTCAAGGTCGCAGCACCGGTCCTGTTCGGATCGACCCATGTGGTGCCCGTGATCGCCGAGTTCATGGCGCGCTTCCCGCAGATCGAAGTCGACGTCAACATGTCCGACCGGCCTGTCGATGTCGTCGGCGATGGCTTTGATCTCGCCGTGCGGATCAGGGAATTGCCGGACTCGTCGTTGAAGACCCGGCGGCTGGGCGAGCTGCGCACGGTCGTCTACGGCGCGCCCGACTATTTTGCGCGTCATGGCCACCCGCATCATCCGAACGATCTCGCCAGGCATCAATGCATCCTGCGCAGGACCGGTCGCGGCGAAGTGGACACATGGCGCTTTCAGATCGACGGCAGCGCGGCGATCGTGCAGGTGAACGGCCGCTTTCACACCGACAATATGACGGCTGCGCATGCCGCCGCTCGTCATGGCCTCGGTGTCGGATACGGTCCGTTCTGGCAGATCCGCGATCTCGTCGATCAGGGCGCGCTCGAAATCGTGCTGGAGGCGTTCGAGGCACCGCGGACGCCCGTGCGCGCCGTGTTTCCGCCAAGCGCGATACCGCCGGCCAAGACGCACCTCTTCGTCGACCTGCTGGCGGAGAGATTGAAGCACGAGCGGCTTTGAGCGGGCACGCGGGAACGCATTCTCTCGATTGGCGGGAATGTCTATCCCGCGATGCGCCGGTTGTCCCGGCAGGCAGTCGATCGCAGCTTGAGTGCAGGGGCCCATCCGCCCGGCGAGGGCGCAGAGGACTGCACCATGACTCCCAACCGACGGACACTCTTGCACGCGGGCGTCAGCGTCACGGCGACGCTGGCTTCGGCCACCTTTGCGGGACAATCGCCGGGCTCGCGCGATCCGCGACCGCCCAAGGCTTTGCTTGCGGATGACGCGGAATCCCGCGCGGCCGCGGCGCAGGATTTTGGCCATATCATTCAGAGGCAGCCGCGGGCCGTCTGCAAGCCCAGGTCGAGCGCCGAGATCGCCGACATCCTGCGCTGGGCAAGGGAACAGGGGCTGAGGGTTGCAGCGCGCGGGCAGGGGCATGCCACCTACGGCCGGGCCATGGCCGAAGGTGGCATCGTGATGGACCTCGCCGCGCTCACGGCGATCCACCGCATCGAACCCGACCGTGTCGTGGTCGATGCCGGCGCGACGTGGCACGCGGTACTGGAGGCAACGCTGGCCAAAGGGCTCGCGCCACCGGTGCTGACCAACTACCTCGGCCTGTCCGTTGGCGGCACGCTTGCCGTCGGCGGAATTGGCGGGTCGTCGTCCCGGCGCGGGTTCCAGACCGACCAGGTTCTGGAGCTCGATGTCGTCACCGGCGAGGGCGTGGAGCTGACCTGCTCGCCGACCGCGCATGCCGAACTGTTCGACGCCGTTCGCGCCGGGCTGGCGCAATGCGCGATCATCTCCCGAGCAACGCTTCGATTGATGCGCGCGCCCGAACGTGTCAGGCGTTATCTGCTGTCCTATCCCGATCTCGCTTCACTGACCGCGGATCAGCGGCGCGCGCTCGACGAGGCGCGCTTCGACCAGTTGCAGGGCGCTGTCGTGCCCGACGGCGCCGGCGGCTGGCGCTACCAACTGGAGGCTGGTGTGTTCTACGACAGCAGCACGCCTCCCGACGATGAGGCTCTGCTTGCAGGCCTGGCAAAGCACGAGACCGTCTCCGACCTTGCCTTCGGTGATGACGCCAATGCATTTGCCAAGCTCGAAAAGCTGCTGCGATCGAATGGCCAGTGGCTCAATCCGCATCCCTGGCTCCTGACCTTTTTACGCGGCAGCACCGCGCTGGAGATCGCGAGCGAGGTCATTGCCGGGTTGAACAGTGATGATCTCGGTCCGCTCGGGCGGATCACTTACTATCCGATGTTCACGGATAGCTGCCGCACGCCCCTGCTTCGGCTGCCCGACGAACGCGTCGTGTTTCCGTTCAATCTCATCCGCATCCCGGCATCGGCGGACAAGGCGAATGCGGACCGGCAGGTCGCGTGCAATCGCGCTATTTACGATCGCATTCGCGGCGCAGGCGGGATGCTGTACCCGGTAAGCGCGCTTGCCATGTCGGGACAGGATTGGACCGATCACTTCGGCACGAGATGGCCACAGCTGCGCGAAGCCAGGCGCCGTCACGATCCGGCCGGCATCCTCACGCCTGGTTACAATGTGTTCTAGATCTCTCCGCGGATCCGGAATCGTAGGGTGGGCAAAGGCGCATTTGCGCCGTGCCCACCATCGATCCAACACGGCAACAGAAGTGGTGGGCACGCTTCGCTTTGCCCACCCTACGATATCTGTAGTCGTGGATAGCTTGCGCCGCGGCTCTTACGAAAAATCCGTCCAGCTCAGATGCCTTGCATCGAGGTCGCCGAGCGCGACCGTCTCCCGCATCTCCTGCGGCGTGTGAAAATGGCCGCGCAGATAGACCAAGGGCTTGGCGGCATCCGCATGCGACACGGCGCGGACCTCGCCGACGAAGATCGAATGCGTCCTGGTCTCGAACTCCTGCGCGAGCACGCAGTCGAACGCGGCGACAGCATCCGTCAGCACCGGTGCGCCTGTAGCTCCTCGTGTCCACTGCCCGAACGCGAAGCGATCATCGCCGTTGACGCCCTTCTGGCCGCTGAAGGTCAGCGCCAGCATCGCGTGCTCCTCGTGCAGGAAATTGATCGCAAAGGCGCCTTCCTCGCGGATGCGCGCATGGGCGCTGGCGTTGCGGTTGACGCAGACGATCAGCGAGGGCGGATTGTCTGACAGCGAGCAGGCCGACGTCACCGTGAGCCCCGTGCGCTTGCCGTGCTCGGCGCCGACCGTGACCAGCGCCACGGCGCCGGCGCATTGGCGCATCGCCTGCTTGAAATCCTTTGCGTCCACCGACACGCGGAAATCTCCCAAATGAATGCGGGTGCGACACGATCGCGCCGCACCCGTATCGGGTCAAGCCGCCTTCTTCGCGGAGCCGAGATGCGTCAAACGCGGCATCACCTCGTTCTTCAGCAGCGAGAGCGAGTGGTGCCAGGCCTCGGCCTTGTGCTTGTAGTCGAAGCCGAACACCAGCAGCACGCCGAAACCGCCGACTTCGTCGTAGATTTTCTCGATCTTCTCGGCGACCGTCGCCGGCGAGCCGACGATCCAGTTCCGCTTGGCGCAATATTCGACCGTGACGTCGCTGTCGGGCACGTCAGGCGCGTGCTTCAGATAATCCTTGAAGCCGAAATGGCCGAGCAGCGGCAGGAAGTACTCGTGCATCATCCGGCCCATCATGTCGCCGGTCGACAGCTTCCAGGCCTCCTCGTCGGTGTCGGCGACGAACACCTCGCGCACCAGCCGCCAGTCCTGCCGGTTCGGCTTGCGACCGGTCTTGGCCGCGCCGATCTCGACCGAGTCCCAATGGCTGCCGACATAGGCCGGATTGAGGTTGAGGCTCATCGGGATGAAGCCGCGCTCGCCGGCGAGCTTCAGGGTGTCCGAGTTCTTCGACAGACCCGCAACGCCGATCGGCGGATGCGGCGCCTGCAGCGGCTTGATGTGGGGCTTGAGGAAGTCGAACATCGTGTCCGGCTTGGTCACCGTCCAGAATTTTCCCTTGTAGGTGAAGGGCGCAGGATCGGACCAAAGCTTCAGGATGATCTCCAGCGCCTCGCGCGTCATGTCGCGGTTCTGGCCACTCATGCCGTCGACGTTGAACATCGCCCAGTCGCTCGGCAGCCCCGACGCCGCGACGCCGAAATTGAGTCGGCCCTCGGACATGTGGTCGAGCATCGCGACGCGGTTGGCGAGCTCGGCCGGGTGATGATAGGGCAAGAGGAAGCCGCCCGGCCCGATGCGCAGGCGCTCGGTCTGCATCAGCGCCTGTGCGATCAGCAGGTCCGGTGTGGGATTGGGTTCCCAGGGGGCGGTGTGGTGCTCGCCGACCCAGGCCTCCTGGTAGCCGAGCTCGTCGAGCCAGCGCATCACCTGCAGGTCCCAGTCGTTTCCTTCCTTCAGGCCGCACTCCGGCGGATGCGAAGGCATCGTGAAATAGCCGATCTCCATGGGGTTTCCTCTCCATAATTGACGCGTCTTGTTGCGCGGTTCACGGATGTAAGTGGAAACGCTTGAGCAAGCGGTGTGCCAGGGTGCCTCGCGCCTCAGACCTGCGAGAAAAGGCTGGTTTGCGGCCGCAATAGCCGATATCCCCGGGGCAGATTTCCAAGGCGCCGTCTCATTGTCGCGAGACGGCGTCTTGCCGGTGAGACGAGGATATGATGACCGAACCCGCCTATGTTGCGGTGGACTGGGGCACCAGCAGTTTTCGCCTGTGGCTGGTTGATCGCTCCGGCCAGGTGCTGGCGGAGCGCCGCAGCGGCGAGGGCATGCTGGCCGCGGCCAAGGTTGGCTTCGCTGCCGTGCTGCAATCGCATCTTGCCGCGGTCGAGGCGCCAGCCGATCTGCCCGTTCTCGTTTGCGGCATGGCCGGCGCCAGGAACGGCTGGGTCGAGGCCGGTTATGTCGACACGCCGGCCCCGCTCGCCGCCATTCTCAAGCAGGCCGCGCGCGTCCCGGGCGAGACGCGCGACATCCGCGTCCTGCCCGGCATTGCGCAGCGCGACGCGAGCGCGCCGGATGTGATGCGCGGCGAGGAGACGCAATTGCTTGGCGCGCTCGGTCTTCAGGCTGCTGGCGAAGCGCTGGTCTGCATGCCTGGCACGCATTCGAAATGGGTGCGCGTGACTGATGGCACGGTCGTGCGGTTTTCCACCTTCATGACCGGCGAGCTCTTCAGCGTGGTCTCGCGCGAGACCATCCTGTCGCTCGCGATTGCCAATGCTGATGACGCCGACGACGTTGCGAGCTTCAAGACGGCTGTGAAAGCTGCGTTTGAGGCACCGGCCTTCGCGGCCAATCTCCTCTTCGGCGCGCGGGCACGGCAGCTGCTGTTCGGTGGCACGCCGGCTGCGGCACGCGAAACGTTGTCGGGCACGCTGATCGGCGCCGAGCTCGCGGCGGGGCTTTCCGGCACTGTGCCGAAAGCCGGCATCACGCTGATTGCCTCAGGTCGTCTGGCAACGCTGTACCGGCACGCCTTCGACGCCTTGTCGGTGACCGTGCAGCCGATCGATGCGGATGAAGCGGTCCGCCGTGGCCTGTCGATGGCAGCTGCGGCGATCTGGACGAAGTAGAAGGACTTTTGAGATGAGCGTTCCCTTTCCGCCGATGCAGCGCCCGCTGGTCGCGATCCTCCGCGGCGTCAAGCCCGAAGAGACCGAGGCCATCGTCAGCGTGCTGATCGAGGCCGGCATGACCGCGATCGAGATCCCCTTGAACTCGCCCGATCCGTTCCGCTCGATCGGGCTTGCCGTGAAGCTCGCACCCGCCGGCGTGCTGATCGGCGCCGGCACGGTGCTGACCGCCGCAGACGCCGATCGTCTCAACGATGTCGGCGGCAAGCTGATGGTCTCGCCGAATGTCGACACCGAGGTGCTGGCGCGCGCGCATCAGCACGGCATGGTGACGTTGCCGGGCGTGTTCTCGCCGACCGAGGCGCTGCTCGCGGCGCGCTCCGGCGCATCGGGCCTGAAATTCTTTCCGGCGAGTGTGCTCGGTGCCTCCGGCATCGCCGCGATCCGCGCCGTGTTGCCCGCGGGCGTGATGATTGCCGCCGTCGGCGGCGTCTCCGACCAGAACTTTGCCGAGTACATCAAGGGTGGTGTGACGGCGTTCGGGCTCGGCTCCAGCCTCTACAAGCCCGGCATGTCGGCGGCCGATGTCGCAGCGCGCGCAAAGGCGACGATCACGGCCTACGATCGGGCGATTGCGAAAGACTGATCGGGCAATAAACAAGCCGTGATGGCGTCACGGTCGCGCGTTATCCTATCTTGCTCTACCGGCGAGATCAGGAGACCGACATGGCGATCAACAACGTGGCCGATCTGTTCGTGGCAACGCTCGAACAGGCCGGCGTCAAGCGCATCTATGGCATCGTCGGCGACAGCCTGAACGCTCTGACCGAGGCGTTGCGTCGCCGTGGCACCATCGAATGGATCCATGTCCGCCACGAGGAGGTCGCAGCCTTCGCGGCCGCCGGTGAAGCCGAGATGACGGGAAGCCTTGCGGTGTGCGCGGGCTCCTGCGGTCCAGGCAATCTGCATCTGATCAACGGCCTGTTCGACGCGCATCGCAGCCGCGTTCCCGTGCTGGCGATCGCGGCGCAGATTCCGACGGCCGAGATAGGCGGCGGATATTTCCAGGAAACCCACCCGCAGAACCTGTTCCGCGAATGCAGCCATTATTGCGAGCTGGTCTCGGATTCGAGCCAGCTTCCTTACGTGCTGGAGAACGCCATCCGCGCGGCAGTGGGCTTGCGCGGCGTCGCCGTCGTCGCCATGCCCGGCGACGTCGCGTTCCGCAGCCCGCCCAAGCGCGCGCTGTCGACAGCGCGCGGGCTCGCGCTCGCCGCGCCGAAGGTGGTGCCGCAGGCGGATGAGCTGAAGGCGCTGGCCGATCTCCTCAACGGCGCCGAGCGCATCACCTTGTTCTGCGGCCGCGGCTGCGCCGGCGCGCATGCGCCGCTGATGCAGCTGGCCGAGGCGCTGAAGAGTCCGATCGTGCATGCGCTCGGCGGCAAGGAGCATGTCGAATACGACAACCCCTACGACGTCGGCATGACCGGCTTCATCGGCTTCTCCTCGGGCTATGCCGCCATGCACGCCTGCGACGCGCTGGTGATGCTCGGCACCGATTTCCCTTACAAGCAATTCTTCCCGACCGATGCGAAGGTCGCGCAGATCGACATCCGCCCGGAAAATCTCGGCCGCCGCTGCAAGATCGACCTCGGCCTCGTCGGCGACGTCAAGCTGACCATCGAGGCGCTGCTGCCGCTGCTGAAGATCAAGACGCAGCGCAGGCATCTCGACGATGCCATCGCGCACTACAAGAAGGCGCGCGAAGGCCTCGACTCGCTTGCGAAGGGCACGCCCGGCAGCAAGCCGATCCACCCGCAATATCTCGCAACGGTGATCAGCGACCACGCGTCCGACGATGCCGTGTTCACCGCCGATGTCGGCACACCGACGGTGTGGGCCGCGCGCTATCTCGACATGAACGGCCGCCGCCGCCTGATCGGCTCCTTCGTGCACGGCTCGATGGCCAATGCCATGCCGCAGGCGATCGGCGCGCAGGCCGCCCAGCCCGGCCGTCAGGTGATCTCGCTCTCCGGCGACGGCGGCTTCACCATGCTGATGGGCGATCTGATCACGCTGACGCAGATGAAGCTGCCGGTGAAAATCGTCGTCTTCAACAACGGCGTGCTCGGCTTTGTCGCGCTGGAGATGAAGGCGGCCGGTTTCGTCGACACCAATGTCGACCTGGAGAACCCCGACTTCGCGGCGATGGCGCGCGCAATGGGCATCTTTGCCAAGCGCGTCGAGGACCCCGGCGAGCTGCCGGGCGCGATGAAGGAGATGCTGGCGCACAATGGCCCGGCACTGCTCGACGTCGTCACCGCCAAGCAGGAGCTGTCGATGCCGCCGACCATCACGCCCGAGCAGATCAAGGGTTTTAGCCTCTGGGTCCTGCGCGCGGTGATGAACGGCCGCGGCGACGAGGTGCTCGATCTCGCGAAAACCAACCTGCTGCCGCGCTAACCGCGTTTGACAGAGGGGGCGGGCAGCCGCTCGTGGCGGGTCTGGAAGCGTTGCCAGTGCAGCACGATGCCGATGATAAGCGCCGGGACGAAGCCGAGTACGATGAGGAAATGCGGCAGCTGTGTCGGCGAGATGAATGCAATCGCGATGTCCGAGATCAGCCACAAGGCGGCGAACATGACCGCAAAGTCAGTGCGCGGGCAGCGAAGGTAGTAGAACACGGCGGTAACGATCACTGCGGGTCCGATCGCAATTCCGATCATGACGGCCGTCAGCTCCGTCGGCGTCAGCGCGTCGAGCACCATCGACGCCAGCAGCCAGAGCGCGGCGAACATGGCGATGATGTCGAGCGGATGCCGCAACCCAATACCTTTCGCAGGAACTGCGCTATCGTTGTGGCCCGGTTCCCCTCCGTCAAGGGAAAATACGTCTATTCCTCGTCACTTCCGGGCGTCGGCCGTAGCATGAAATGGCCGAAGGCGGTGGCGATCGGCTTGTCCGCATCGTCCTGCCAGGCGCGTGCCTCGAAGGCGACGATGCGGCGGCCCTGCTTCACGATCGAGACGTTGGCATAGGTATCGAGCGCGCGGCCGGAGCGTAGGTAGTTGACAGTGAGTCCGATCGGCTTGGGCGGCGCGGCGGCGCCGAGCTCGCGCGCGACCCCTATGATGGCCGTGGTCTCGAGGAAGGCGCCGGTCATGCCGCCATGGATCGCGGGAAGGATCGGATTGCCGATGATTTTTGGCGAGAACGGCATGGTCAGCGTGCCGTCGTCGTTGACGCGGATGCCGAGAGCGCGCGCGAACGGGCTGCGTGCGAATGGACCATCCGGATCCTCAGGCGCCTCCAGCGTCGGGATGCTGCGCGAATCCATCCGGCGGTCGGCGAGCATGTTGGTGCGGTTGGCGCCGATCATGAAGCAGGCGGTCGCGGTCGCGACCGGATCGTCCTCGGATTCCTGATAGGCAGTGGAGCGCACGAAGGCGATCGAGCGCGTGGTGCGGTAGCAGACCGAATGCGCCTTGATGTCGAGGCCGGGCGTCGCCGGCTTCTGGTAGTCGATACGCAGATCGAGAGTTGCGATCGCGCGTGTGCCGTCGAGCGCAAGTTGCACCGCCATGCCGCAGCTCTCGTCCAGCATCGCGGTGACGACGCCGCCATGCAGAACGCCGGTCTCGGTGTCGCCGACGAAGACGGGACGGTAGGGCAGGCTGGACCAGGCCTCGCTAGGTGCGAAGCGGTCGAGCTGGAGCCCGCTGATATGGCCGTAGTCGGAGCGGCGACCCTTGATGGTCTCGGCGAGTTCCTCGAATGGGAGCGTGGCAGGTACAGTGGACATGGCGATGTTCTAGACCAGTGCCGGCCGCCGCGCAAAACCTGAGAATGCGCCTCGCCCGGGACACCTGCCGGGTGCCGGTTTGGCCTCGACAGGGCGGGCCAAAGCAACGATGGTGGGCGCTTCGTTCGTCCAATGCCCGCAAGGAGCGCCCCATGACCGACCCCGAAACACCCGGCACCACCCAGGGGCCCGTCACCATTTCGACCTCGAGCTCGGAGCGGGCGCCGATCATCTATTTCGACGGCGCATCCTGCTTCGGCCATCACAATGGCGCGATCCAGATCGAGCTCGCCGCGAACCTGTTGATGCCGGTCGGCGCCGCCGTCAGGGTCGACGTGGTCCAGACCGCGCATCTGCGCTGCAGCGTCGCCGCGGCGCTGGCATTGCGCGAAGCGCTCGACAAGGCGCTCGCGATGTACAAGCAGGGCCAGCAGCAGCCGACGGAGGAGATTCCGGCGGTGAAGAACTGAGTCCCGCTTTGGAAGTTGGCTAGCGCGCTCGGCCTTATGGTTCGAGACGACGCGCTTCGCGGTCTCCTCACCATGAGGGTCTAACATCTTGCCGCGAAATCAGACCTCATCCTGAGGAGCCCGCAAAGCGGGCGTCTCGAAGGATGGCCGCAGGGACGTGGACGCTTGTCCAAGGCGAACACAGCTTCGCCTCAGCTCACATGCACCTTCGGCTTCTTGCCGCCGTTCCACTTGCCGTCGAGCGCGCGCTCGATCTGGGCGGCGAGCTGCAGCAGCAGGCCGTCATTGGCCTGCTTTGCGATAGCCTGGATGCCGAGCGGCAGGCCGTGATCCTGCGTTGCCATCGGCATCGAGATTGCCGGCATGCCGCAGAGATTGGCGAGCGGCGTGAAGGCGAAGAAGCGCCAGAGATTGCCGAACCAGTCGAGCACGTCGGGATTGTCGGAGATAGTGAGATATTCCCTCGTGCCGACCTTCGGCGTCGGCAGCGCGGTGATCGGCGTCAGGATCACGTCCCACTGCTCGAAGAACGCGCCGAAGCCGCGCGAGGTCGTGTTGAACACGCCTTGCATTTTCGCCCGCTCGGCGAAGCTGGTGTGGCGGCCGGCTTCCCAGATGCGGATGTTCATGGGCTCGATCAGATCTTCCGGCGGCTTCTCTAACCCGCGCGCGGCGAGCATGTTGGAGATCACCACCGCGAAATTCGAGATGTAGCAGGTGGTCTGCGCCGCGAAGGCCGCGCGGAAGTCGAGCTCGGGCAGCGCGTAGTCGACGTGATGGCCGAGGCCTTCGAGGAAGCGGCCGGTCTTCTCCAGCTCGGCGGCGAGCTCGGGCGTCGCGGTGTAATCGCCCCATGTATGCGACAGCGCGATGCGAAGTTTTGTCGGATCGCGCTTGATCATTTCGGAATAAGGCTGCGCCGTGGTCCAGAACGGCATGAACTCGCCGGGCGCAGGCCCGCGCGCGTGATCGACGAATGCGGCGGTATCGCGCACCGAGCGCGACTGGCAGCCCTGGATCGAGACAAGGCCGGTGAGGTCCGACATGTGCGGCGCAAGCGAGAACACGCCGCGCGAGACCTTCAGCCCGATATTGCCGTTGACGCCGGCGGGAATGCGGATCGAGCCGCCGCCGTCGGTCGCATGCGCGATCGGCACCACGCCGGCGGCGACCATCGCGGCGCTGCCCGCCGACGAGCCGCAGGTGGTGTAGTCGGTATTCCAGGGATTGCGGGTGACATAGACGGCGGGATTGTCGGCCGAGCTGCAGACGCCGAATTCCGGCGTCGTGGTGCGCCCGATCAGGTTGAGCCCCGCCTGGCGGAATTTGCCGGTGAGGAACGTATCGGCCGCGGCGCGATTGCCGCGCATCAACAGCGAGCCCATCTCCTGGAGCCGGCCCTTCATGGTCGGTCCGAGATCCTTCATCAGGAAGGGCAGGCCGGCGAAGGGACCGGCGAGATTGGCCCCGTCCTTGGCGGGATCGGCGATCACGTCCTCGAACAGCTCGACCACGCCCGACAGCGCCGGATTGACCTTGGCGACGCCGGCGGCGGCCTGGCGGGCCAATTCCTTCGCCGTCAGCTCGCCCTTGCGGACGCGTGCCGCCAGCGCCACGCCATCGTGCTGCGCCCATTCATTCCAGCTCATCGGCAAAGTCATGAAGTCAAAATCCTCTCGGGTAGCGGCGTCACCTTTTTCGCAACGGCCCGCGTGAATCAACTGAGCCGGCGCGAGGGGCAGGGTTGCGCCGGGCGGACAGGTCGGACGGGCCGGGGGTGCCGGCTCTATCAAGCCGACAGTCGCGCGATCGCCGCAACCGGGCCGCCGCCGGCCGGCCCCTGATGCTCGGCGCCGCCGGACACGTAGACCGCGCCGGTGCCGGCGAGGCCCGCGATCAGGCCGCCGACCGCAGCGCGGGCGTGGCGCGTCGAGCTGATGTCGGTGTCTTCGAGCATGGTGTGGCGAAAGCCGCGCACGCTGCCGTCAGGCGAGGCTTCCGCCTTGGCGAAGATGTTGACCAGCGCGCGGCCCGCGCTGGCTTGCGGCGCCGCGCCAAGCCCGACGCTGTTCAACGCCGACATCACCGCCGGGGCGTCGATCGCGTCGTTCATCACGGCATGTCCGATCTCGAACTCGCTCGCTGAGGCCGCCGAGTTGCCGAGCACGATGACGACATTATGCATCAGCTCGATCCCCGATGAGGTCGAGGCGACGTTCGAGAACAGGTCGTAGCGCCGCAGCACGTCCTCGTCGCGGACATCGGCGTTGATTTCGCCGAGCGCGACCGCGACCCCGAGCGCGGAGGCGCCGCGCGAATAGGCCATCGAGCTGTAAGAGCTCGTCGTCGCCGTCTTGTTGCCGCGCGCGTTTGCCGCCGCGACGCGCTCGCTGGTCAGCAGCGGGCACTTGATCTGCACGAAATGGACGTCGGCGGGCTCAGTGATGCCGGCGTCCGCCATCGCGGCCTTCACGGCCTTGGCCGTCTCCGTGATCTGCGCGGAGCGCCCAAGCTCTTCGGGCAGGAAATCCCGCGTGTGCGCCATGCCGATGCTCAGGCGCTTGCCGGACAGGCCGGCCGGGCGCTCGGCCTCGCGGCGCGTGAACACCGTGATGTGCGGGCTGAGCACGCCTTCGGTGCCGCCCGACATCACGAAAGCGATGCGCTGCTCGACCGCCTCCGGCGACAGGCCGAGCTTTGGTGCCAGCGCTGCGCATAGCGCTGCGACCGCGTACTCCCGGGTAAAATCGTTGACGCCGCCATTGCCCTCGGTCTTGCCGAGGATGGCGAGGATCGACTTCGGGTCGATCGCGCCGGAGCCGATCATGGCCATGAGGCCGGAGACGTCGCCGGGGCCCGTGGTGGCGATTTTGAAGACGCCGACCGATGTTGTACGCATTGACTGGTCCTTGGAATTCGGTGGCCCGGCAGATGAACAGGTGCGGAACACGGGGCTGGTGTCAAGCCGCAAGCGCTCATCTCTGACCGTCACCCTGAGGTGCTCGCCTCTTCGGCGAGCCTCGAAGGGCGACGGCCCGGCTGCATGCGGGCCGTTCATCCTTCGAGGTTCCCCACGCGTCGCGTTGCGCCGCGCGGCTCGCACCTCAGGATGACGGGTCGGCTATTTGGTCTGCCGCGACGCGAGAGAGAAGCCTTCGCCGCCCCACGATTGTGGCGAGATCGCATCGATCCAGCAAAAAATCCTCTGTCGACGGTTGCGCGCCGCACCTTGATGAATCAACCTCGGTTGGTCCATAAGCGGCGTCCCGCGGTCGGTGGTTCGCCCCCGCGTCGCGTGCTTGGATAGAGGGATTCTCGCGTGGCAAATATCAACCAGAAAATTGCGCAGGAGCTTGGGGTTCGGGCAGAGCAGGTCGAGGCGACGGTGACGTTGCTCGACGGCGGCGCCACGGTTCCCTTCATCGCCCGCTACCGCAAGGAAGCGACCGGTGCGCTCGACGACGCGCAATTGCGCACCCTGGAGGAGCGCCTAGTCTACCTGCGCGAGCTCGAAGACCGCCGCAAGGCCATCCTCGAATCGGTCCGCGAACAGGGCAAGCTCGACGCCGCGCTGGAAGCCACCATCATGGCCGCCGACAGCAAGGCGCGCCTGGAAGACATCTATCTGCCGTTCAAGCCCAAGCGCCGCACCAAGGCCGAGATCGCCAAGGAGGCCGGCCTCGAGCCGCTCGCCAATCAGCTCATCGCCGAGCCCGGCAACGATCCGAAGGTCGTGGCGGAAGGCTTCATCAACGCCGAGAAGGGCGTGGCCGATGCTGCCGCCGCGCTCGACGGCGCCCGCGCCATCCTGGTCGAACGCTTCGACGAGGACGCCGACCTGATCGGCGCGCTGCGTGAGGAGATGTGGACCAATGCGCGCATGGCCTCCAAGGTGCGCGACGGCAAGAAGACCGAGGGCGAAAAATTCGCCGACTATTTCGATTTCTCGGAGCCGCTGACCAGGCTGCCGTCGCACCGCATCCTCGCGATGTTCCGCGGCGAGAAGGAAGAAATTCTCGACCTGCAAATTCAGCCCGAGACTGAGGCGCCGCCGCCGGGCGTGCCCAGCGCCTATGAACTCAAGATCATGAAGCGCTTCGGTATCGCCGACCTCAAGCGTGCCGGCGACCGCTGGCTGATCGACACCGTGCGCTGGGCCTGGCGCACCAAGATCCAGGTGCATCTCAACATCGATTTGCGGATGCGGCTGTGGAACGCGGCCGAGACCGAGGCCGTGCGCGTGTTCGCCTCGAATTTGCGCGACCTGTTGCTGGCGGCGCCCGCTGGCACCCGCGCCACCATGGGGCTCGACCCCGGCTACCGCACCGGCGTCAAGGTCGCGGTCACCGATGCCACCGGCAAGGTGGTCGATACCGCCGTGATCTATCCGCACGAGCCGCAGCGGCAGTGGAACGAGGCGCTCGCGATCCTCGGCAAGCTTGCGCTGAAGCATCGGGTCGAGTTGATCGCGATCGGCAACGGCACGGCCTCGCGCGAAACCGACAAGCTCGCAGGCGATCTCGTCAAGGGCCTGGCCGAACTGAAGATGAACAAGATCGTGGTGTCGGAAGCCGGCGCGTCGGTCTATTCGGCCTCGGCCTTTGCCTCGGAGGAATTGCCCGGCCTCGACGTCACCCTGCGCGGCGCGGTCTCGATCGCACGGCGCCTGCAGGATCCGCTCGCCGAGCTCGTCAAGATCGAGCCCAAGGCGATCGGCGTCGGGCAGTATCAGCACGACCTCGGCCAGGCCAAGCTCGCAAAATCGCTCGATGCCGTGGTCGAGGATTGCGTGAACGCGGTCGGCGTCGACGTCAACACCGCCTCCGCGCCGCTGCTCGCCCGCGTGTCGGGCGTCGGCTCGGGCCTTGCCGCGAGCATCGTGGCGCATCGCGACGCCAATGGCCCGTTCAAGTCGCGCAAGGCGCTCAAGGACGTGCCGCGGCTCGGTCCCAAGGCGTTCGAGCAGTGCGCGGGCTTTTTGCGCATCCTCGGCGGCGAGGATCCACTCGATGCTTCCGGCGTGCATCCGGAAGCCTATCCGGTGGTGCGGCGGATTCTCGAGGCCACCAAGAGCGACATCAAGGCGCTGATCGGCAGCAGCGAGATCGTGCGCACCTTGAGGCCGAAGGATTTCGTCGACGAGACCTTCGGTCTGCCGACCGTGACGGACATCCTGCGCGAATTGGAAAAGCCCGGCCGCGACCCGCGACCCGCATTCAAGGCCGCCGTGTTCAAGGAGGGCGTCGAGGAGATCAAGGATCTCAAGAAGGGCATGATCCTCGAGGGCACCGTGACCAACGTCGCCGCCTTCGGCGCCTTCGTCGACATCGGCGTGCATCAGGACGGCCTCGTCCACATCTCGGCAATGTCGAAGAATTTCATCAAGGATCCGCGCGAGGTGGTGAAGCCCGGCGACATCGTCAAGGTGAAGGTGCTGGACTTCGAGGTCGCCCGCAAGCGCATCTCGCTGACGCTGCGCCTCGACGACGAGGTCGGCGCCAAGAAGGACGCCCCCGGCATGCAGCGCGACAACGGCCAGCGCAATCCGTCCCGCATGACCTCGTCGGCGCCGCGCAAGCAAGAATCCTCCGGCGGCGGCGCGCTTGCCGAGGCCATGCGCCGCGCGGCCGAGAAGAACAACGGCAAGCGGGCGTGAGACGTCTCTTACCTCTCCCCGCTCTTTGCGGGGAGAGGTCGGAATTCGCGCGCAGCGCGGATTCCGGGTGAGGGGCAGGGCACTATGTTGCCGAGCTAGAAGTCAATCCGACTTGTTCTGTCCTTCATTCAAACCGTGTTCGCGGAGACAGCCCCTCACCCCACCCTCTCAGCGCGAGCGAAGCTCGTCGCGGCCCCGTAAGAACGGGGAGAGGGAGCGAGAGAGCGTGCCCTCCCTAACTTCCGCGTCAGAATCTGGCGCGTTTGTAAGTTGAAGGTGGCTGTCCCTTCCTCTCATCTGATCCTTCTGACGCGGCAGAAATACCGCCGCGCAGCACGGAGGATGCTTCGATGGACAACAGGCTTCTCAAAGGCCTCACTGCGGTGACGGTCGCCGCAGTGATGGCGCTCGCTTCACCAGTGCTCGCCCGTGGCGGCATGGGGGGCGGAGGTCACGGCGGCTTCGGCGGCGGTGGCCATGGCGGCGGTGGCCACTTCGGTGGTGGCGGCATGCATGTCGGTGGTGGCGGCATGGGTGGCGGGGGCATGCGATTTGGCGGCATGGGCGGTGCTCGTTTCGGTGGTGCCCGCTTCGTCGGTTCGCCAATGGCCGCCCGTGCTGCCATTGGGCCGCGCTTTGCCGGTGCACCATTAGCGACCCGTGCCGCTTTCGGCCCGCGGTTTGCTGGCCCGGGCTGGCACGGCAGGCCGTTCATTGGCCGCCATGCCTTCTTCCACCGTCACCGCTTCAACCGGTTCGCCTTCGTCGGTGCGCCGTTCCTCTATGCCAATTATTACAACTATTACGATGACGGCTGCTGGCGCAGGGGCTGGACGCCCTATGGATGGCAATGGGTCAATGTGTGCGGAGACAGTTGGTACTAGCATCGCCGTACCGCACCATTGTCGCGATCGCCATCGGGCAGTTCCGCTCAGCCCCGGAACGGGATAGTCTGGTGGCGATCGTCGCGCGGAGTTTTGCATGACCGGAGGTCACCGCCGCATCCTGGTCGTCGAGGACGATCCGGAAACCGCAGGCCAGCTCGTCGAGGAGCTGACGACCTCGGGCTATGACGTCGATCTCGCCGCCACCGGGCGCGAAGCCCTGAGCCACGGCGTCGCGCGCGACTATGCCGTGATCACGATCGACCGCATGCTGCCCGACATCGACGGCATCACCGTGATGCGCCAATTGCGCGACGACGGCATCGCCGCGCCGTTCCTGATCATCTCCGCGCTCGGCGAGGTCGACGACCGTGTCCGCGGCCTGCGCGCCGGCGGCGACGATTATCTCGTCAAGCCGTTCTCCTTCACCGAATTGCTGGCGCGGCTGGAGGCCCTTGGCCGTCGCAGCGACACCATCGCCAAGGAAACGATCCTGCGCGTCGGCGATCTCGCCATCGACCTGATCGCACGCAGCGCCTCCCGCCGCGGCCGCAAGATTCCGCTGCTGCCGCGGGAATTCCAGCTGCTCGAATATCTCGTCCGCAACGAGGGCCGCGTCGTCTCCCGCGCGATGCTGCTCCAGCATGTCTGGGACCTGCATTTCGATCCCTCCACCAACATCATCGACGTCTATGTCGGCCGCGTCCGCCGCAAGGTCGACGATGCCCAGGCCTATCCGCTGATCCACACCATCCGCGGCATCGGATATTGCCTCCGTGCTCCTGGCTAAGACGCTCCGCTCCTCGACCTTCCGCCTGGCGCTGATGGCGATCGCGGCATTCGGGCTGATCGTCGCGGCAATCATGGCCTACGTCTATTTCGGAACGCTGGCCTATGTCGAGAGCAAGCTCGGCAATGCCGGCGATCACGACGGCTTCAGGGACATGATCGGGCTCGCGATGGCTGCGGTCGCCGTGCTTCTGCTGGTGCTCGCCGGGCTCGCCGCCGTGCTCGTGACGCGGCGTACGGTCGGGAGGATCGAACAGATCAACGCCACCAGCCGCGCCATCATGCTTTCCGGCCTCGACCAGCGCATTCCCTTGCGCGGCAGCAACGACGAGTGGGACCGCGTCGCCGAAAACCTCAATCAGATGCTCGATCGCATCGAGACGCTGATGGGCGAGGTCAAGCAGGTCAGCGACAATGTCGCCCACGATCTGCGCACGCCGCTGACGCGCATGCGCGGCCGGCTGGAGAAGGCCTATCATACCCCGCGCAACAGCGAGGCCGATGCGGCGCTGATCGGCGACACCATCGCCGATCTCGACGCCGTGCTCGGCATGTTCGCCTCCATCACGCGGATCTCGGAGATCGAGACCCGCGCGCGCCGGAGCGCCTTTCGCGTGCTGAACCTGACCGAAATCGCCGGCGAGGTCGTCGAGCTCTACGACGCCGCCGCCGAGCAGGTCGCAACCCGCCTCAGTCTCGATGGCGACCGCGAGGTGGCGATCACCGGCGACCGCGACCTCCTGTTCGACGCCGTCGCCAATCTCGTCGACAACGCGATCAAGCACGGCCGCAAGGGCGGGCAGGTGACGGTGACCTGCCGCAGTGCCGATGGCGGCTCGGTGATCGCGATCGCCGACGACGGACCGGGCATTCCCACCGAGGTGCGCGATCACGTCTTCAAGCGCTTCTACCGGCTGGAGCAGAGCCGCTACACGCCGGGCAACGGCCTCGGCCTCAGCCTCGTCGCCGCCGTCGCGCGCCTTCATGGCGCCGAGATTGCGCTGCATGACAATGCGCCGGGCCTGACCGTCCAGCTCCGGTTTCCGCATACCGGCACCCAACTTGCATGATCGCCCTGGTATCGAGTGGAAGTCCTGCAATGTCCCGCCTGCCAGACCTCGTCATCACCAACGCCTGCACGCGTAGCCGCGAGATCGTCGACATAGGGATCACCGATGGCGTGATCACCGCGATCGGCAGCCGGCTGGAGACCGGCGCCCAATCCTTCGTCGATGCCAAAGGCGGCCTGGTCACGCCCGCTTTCGTCAATCCGCATTTGCATCTCTGCAAGGTCTGGACTCTGCCGATGATGTCGGAGGCGGCACTGGAGGCCTATCAGGGCGGCGGCATGAGCGAGGCGGCGAAGGCCGTCGAGCTCGCCGCGGTGGTGAAGAACAATTACGACGTGTCCTGGATCGTCCCGAACGCGCGGCGCGCGGTGGCGCTCGCCGCGCTCCACGGCAATCTCCACATTCGCGCGTTCGCCGATGTCGACACCAAGGCCCGGCTCGAAGGCGTCAAGTCATTGCTCGCCATCCGCGAGGAGTTTCGCGGCATCGTCGATATCCAGGTCGTGGCGTTCCCGCAGGACGGCCTGTTTCGCGAGCCCGGCGCAGACGACCTGATGCGCAAGGCGATGACGCTAGGCGCCGACGTCGTCGGCGGCATCCCCTGGATCGAGGTCGATGAAGAGGACATGCGCCGCCATGTCGCGTTCTGCTTCGACCTTGCGGCCGAGCATGGGGCCGAAATCTCGATGCTGCTGGACGACGTCGGCGACGCCAATATGCGTACGCTGGACATGATGGCGCGCGCGGTGATCGCCCGCGGCGCCGAGGGCCGAGCGCTCGCCCATCACTGCCGGGCGATGGCGCTCTACCCCGACAACTATTTCCGTGAATTGACGGCGCTGCTCGGGAGCGCCCGCGTCAGTGTCGTCAGCAACCCCCACACCGGCCCGCTGCATGCGCGTGTGAAGGAGCTCCTCGCAGCCGAGATCAATGTCTGCCTCGGTCAGGACGACATTTCCGACGCCTATTATCCGCTCGGCCGCAACAACATGCTGGAAGTGGCGTTCCTCGCCTCGCATCTGTTGTGGATGACCGGGAAGAGCGAGTTCGAGACGCTTTACGACATGATCACCACGCGCGCAGCGACGGCGATGAATCTGGAGCGCTACGGCCTCGGGCTCGGCTGCGCGGCCAATCTCGTCATCCTCGAGCAGGGCGACGTCACCGAGGCGCTGCGTTTCCACAGCCCCCCGCGTGTCGTCATCAGCCACGGCCGCGTCGTCGACACCGACCGCATGCGCGCGCTGGCGCAGATTGCCACCGCCGATTGATCCACACCGCTCAGAGCTCGATCACGCCGCGGCGCGCCGCATGCGCCACCGCATCGGTGCGGCCGGTGGCATCCAGCTTGTCGAGCAGCGAGCCGACGTGGAATTTCACGGTGTGCACGGAGATTCCGAGCTGACGCGCGATCATCTTGTTGGACGCGCCCTCGGCCATCAGCGCCAGCACGTCGAGCTCGCGCTGCGTCAGCGCGATGTCCTCAGGCATGCTGCGGGGATCGCGGGCGACGACCGTCGCCGCGGCCTGCTCACCGGGCCCGGCGAGGCGAATCCCGGTGACATTGCCGAGCAGCGCCGTCAGGCGATCGGCGAGCGCAGGATCGTCGATCTCCAGCGACAATACGATCTCGGCTGTCTTGTCCCCGCTCACGCCTCCGGCCTCTCGCCAACCGTGACCTTGAAGCTGACCGGCTCGCCGCCGCGGCGCACCGCGACATCGACCACGGCGCCGACGCTGGCAGGACCCAGCGTCCGCGACAGCGCGCGCACGCCCGACAGTTTCTGGTCGTTGACGGCCACGATCACGTCGCCCTGGCGGATGCCGGCCGCGGCGGAAGGACCGGCCTTGTCGACACTCATCACCATCGCGCCGATGCCGTCGTCAAGCCGCACCGGCTGGAGGCCGAGGCCGAGATATCCGCGGGCGATGCGGCCGCGCGCCTCGAGCTGCGGCGCGACGCGCTCGATCGTCGCCGTCGGGATGACGAGCACGCGCCGCGGTCCGAGCACGGCCATGCCGAAGGCGTCGCCCGACGCGTCGAGCGCCAGGCCGCCCTCCTGGCTTGGGCGCAGGCGGACGTCGAGCTCGATCCGGGCATCGATGTCGCCGCCGCGCAGGGAGCGCCAGCTCTTGCCGGATGCCGATACCATTCCGAGCGCGGCGCTCGGCGTCTCGCGATGGGTGGCGACCACGATCGACAACGCGCCGAGCGGCGGGACTGTGGCAGCAAGCTTGACCGGCGCGAGCGCGGTGTCAGCGCGCAGCAGCGCGATGTCGGTCGTGTGGTCGCGGCCGGCAATCGTGGCGGCGACCCGGCTACCGTCGGCGAGGCCGATCTCGATCTCGCCCTCGTCGGCCAGTGCCTCGTCGGCGGTGACGATCAGGCCGCTCTTCCAGACGAAGCCGGTTGAGCGGGAGCGATGCGAATGCACGGAGACGACGGACGGCGCGGTGCGCGCCACCAACTCCGCGAGCGCGGACGACAGCGAGGACAGGGGACTGAGATCGGTCATGGCGGGCTCCTGTAAGTTGTCCTCAATCTGGGATGCCGCGGGCGATTGCGAAACTGGCCGGGTGGCCAGGACAAAAAACAGGACCAGAACAGGGGACAGGGGCGGGCCTCCGTAGGACCACGGCCGACGAACATGTGATTGGGAGCGCCTCACGGGAACGTGTAGCAATCCCGAAATTGCGTCCTATGGCCTCACGGATTTCAGCGAGCCCTGACTGATGACCATCGATCTGACCCGCCGCACCCTGCTTCAACTCGCCGGCGCCACCTCGCTTGCGATGGCGGCCGCAGCCGCGGCGCGTGCCGAGGGTACGCCGCAAGGTGGTGGCCCGACCTATGCCAGCCGCACGCCGATGCGGGTCGGCATGGTCACGCTCCGGGTCAAGAATCTGGACAAGGTCGCCGACTACTATCGCGACGTGATCGGGCTCACCGTGATGGAGCGCTCGTCGGCCGCAGCGAAGCTCGGCGCGGCCGGGATCACGCTCCTGGTGCTGGAGGCCCGTCCCGATGCCGCGATTGAATCGCGCAGCGCCGCCGGCCTCTACCACACCGCCTTCCTGATGCCGACCCGCAAGGACCTCGCGCGATGGCTGGTAGCAGCCGCCTCGCATCGGGTGCCGCTGTCGGGTTTCGCCGATCATCTCGTCAGCGAATCCGTCTATCTCGACGACCCCGAAGGCAACGGCATCGAGGTCTATGCCGACCGCGATCCCTCGCAATGGCAGTGGAGCGAGGGCAGCGTGAAGATGGCGACGGACGAACTCAACATCCCCGACCTCTTGTCGCTGACCAATACGCGCGTTCCTGATTATGCCAAGGCGCCGGACGGCATGCGCGTCGGCCACATGCATCTGCGCGTCGGCGATCTCGCACAGGCCGAAAGCTTCTATCACGGCACCGTCGGCCTCGACCCGACCCGCAAGCGCAACGGCGCGGCGTTCCTGTCGTCGGGCCGCTATCACCATCACCTCGGCATGAACGTCTGGCAGAGCCAGGGCGCCGGCCAGCGCGACGATTCCACGACCGGTCTCGCCTGGTTCTCGCTGGTGACGGAGAAGCAGGGCATTCTCGCCGCCCAAGAGGAGCGTCTGCGCAAGGGCGGTGTGAACGTCACGGCGCTAAGCAACGGCGTGGAGGCGATCGATCCCTGGGGCACGCGGGTACGCTTGCTCAAGGTTTGATCGCGGGGGCGGGCATTGCTAATACCTCTGGGGTGCCAGCTTGCGGAGCCCCCGTCATGTCCGAATTCCACGGCGTCTTCCCCTACCTCGTCTCCCCCGTTGATGCCGACGGCACGGTGCGGACGAACGTGCTCGCAAGGCTCTGCGACGACCTGATCGGCGCCGGCGTGCACGGCTTGACGCCGCTCGGCTCGACCGGCGAGTTCGCCTATCTCAATGCCGCCCAGCGCACCGCAATCGTGCAGACCACGATCGAGGCTGCGAAGGGCCGCGTGCCGGTCGTGGCCGGCGTCGCCTCCACTTCGACCGCGGATGCGGTGGCGCAGGCGAGGGCCTATCAGAAACTGGGTGCAGACGGCATCCTCGCGATCCTGGAAGCCTATTTCCCGCTCGCCGATGCCCAGGTCGAATCCTACTTCCGCGCCATCGCGGATGCCGTGGACATTCCCGTCGTCATCTACACCAATCCGCAATTCCAGCGCTCCGATCTGACCCTCGACACCATCGCGCGCCTCGCGGAGCATCCGCGCATCGGCTACATCAAGGACGCTTCGACCAACACCGGCCGGCTGCTCTCGATCATGAACCGCTGCGGCGATGGCTTGCGCGTGTTCTCTGCCTCCGCCCATATTCCCGCGGCGGTGATGCTGATCGGCGGGCTCGGCTGGATGGCGGGCCCGGCCTGCATCATCCCGCGCCAGAGCGTTATGCTCTACGACCTCTGCAAGGCCGGCCGCTGGGACGAGGCCATGGCGCTCCAGCGACGGCTGTGGCGCATCAACGAGGCCTTCGCCCGCTTCAACCTCGCCGCCTGTATCAAGGCCGGCCTTTCGATCCAGGGCTACGACGTCGGCGATCCCGTCCCGCCACAGGCCGCGCTGACGGCCGATGCGCGCAAGGTGGTGGAGGCGGCGCTGCGGGAGCTGGCGTGATTGTCATTCCGGGGCGATGCGCAGCATCGAACCCGGAATCTCGAGATTCCGGGTTCGTCCTTCGGACGCCCCGGAATGACAATCCTCAGTGCGTAGGGTGGGCAAAGCGTAGCGTGCCCACCATCCTGATCGCGTCCGTTGAGCGATGGTGGGCACGGCGCAAGGGCGCCTTTGCCCACCCTACGGAATCACGGATTTGCGGAACGGCTGACGAATCCGTGGATATCCCGCCCAAAACCGCGGCTGGTATGCCCCCGATCGATCCGCTAAAAGGCTGCCCGCAGTTTCGAAAAGACCCTGAGGACCCCACGGAATGAACATTCTTCCCGGCAATTTGCGTTTCGGAGCGGGCCAGCCCGTCAAGCGTTTGGAAGACCAGCGGCTGCTGACCGGGAAGGGGCAATTCATCGACGACAAGCCGGAAGACGGCGCGCTGTGGTTGCACGTGCTGCGCTCGCCGCATGCGCATGCGAAGATCGTCTCGATCGACACCGGCGCCGCGGCCGCGATGCCCGGCGTCACCGCGGTCTACACCGGCGCCGACCTCGTCAAGGACGACATCGGCGCCATCCCGACCTTGAGCATCTTCAAGCGCCCCGACGGTAAGCCGATGACGGTGCCGCCGCGCCGCCTGCTCGCCCATGAGATCGTACGCTATGCCGGCGAAGCGGTGGCGGCCGTGGTCGCCGCCTCCCGCGCGGAAGCGCAGAGCGCGGCTGAGGCGATCGTGGTCGAATACGATGTGCAGCCCGCGGTGGTCGATCCCGTCGAGGCGGTGAAGCCCGGCGCGCCCGTGGTGTGGCCGGAGGCGCCCGACAACATCGTCGGCGCGATGGCTTACGGCGATGCCGCCAAGGTCGACGAGGCCTTTGCCAACGCCGCGCACACCGTCGAGCTCGATCTCGTCAGCCAGCGCCTCGTGCCCTCCGCGATGGAGCCGCGCTCGACCATTGCCGAGATCGACAAGAAGACCGGCCGTCTCCTCCTGCACGTGCAGTCGCAGACGCCGGCCTCGACCCGCGACGTGCTGGCGGAGGCCGTGCTCAAGCGTCCCAAGGATAGCGTCCGCGTGCTGGTCGGCGACATCGGCGGCGGCTTCGGCCAGAAGACCAACCTCTATCCCGAGGACGGCATCGTCGCCTATGCCGCGACCAAGCTGAACAGGAAGATCCGCTGGCGCGGCGACCGCACCGACGAGTTCGTCGGCGGCACCCATGGCCGCGATCTCACCTCGACGGCCTCGTTCGCGCTCGACGAGAAGGGCAAGGTGCTTGCCTATCGCGTCAAGTCGATCGGCTGCACCGGCGCCTATTCCTCGGGTGCGGCCAACATCATCCCGTTGGTGCTCGGCCCGTTCGTGCAGACCGGCGTCTACGACCTGCCGCTGGTGCATTTCGAGGTGCAGTCGGTGATGACCCACACCGCCCCGGTCGGTGCGTATCGCGGCGCCGGCCGCCCCGAGGCGGTCTTCATCGTCGAGCGCCTGTTCGACGCTGCTGCGCGAAAGATCGGAATAGACGCGCGCGCGATCCGCAAAGCCAACTACATCAAGCCGGCGCAGCTGCCCTACACCAACGCAGCCGGCCAGGTTTACGATTCCGGCGCCTTCGCCCACATGCTCGACCGTGCCGTGAAGCTCGCCGACTGGGACGGTTTTGCCGCGCGCAAGAAGGCGGCGAAGAAGAAGGGCATGCTCTACGGCCGCGGACTCACCTCCTACATCGAATGGACCGGCGGCCGCGCCCACACCGAGAAGGTCAGCCTGCACGCGACCTCGCAGGGCCGCGTCGTGCTGCATTCCGGCACCATGGCGATGGGGCAGGGGCTGCAGACCACCTACACCCAGATGATCTCCGACTCGCTCGGCATTCCCCTCGACAAGATCGACGTCGTCCAGGGCGACACTGATCTTGCCATGGGTTTTGGCAGCGTCGGCTCGCGCTCGCTGTTCGTCGGCGGCACGGCGGTGGCGGTCTCCTCGAACGACCTGATCCAGAAGGCGCGCGAGAAGGCGGCCAACGTGCTGGAGACCTCGGTCGAGGACATCGAGTATCAGGGCGGCATGCTCACCGTGGTCGGCACCGACCGCCGCATCAGCCTGTTCGATCTCGCCGAGAAGGAGAGCGGCGCCAAGCTCAGCGTCGATTCCGAAGGCGAGGTGGATGGACCGAGCTGGCCGAACGGCACGCATATCTGCGAGGTCGAGATCGACCCCGAGACCGGCGTGTCCAAGGTCGTGCGCTATACCACCGTCGACGACGTCGGCGTCGCCGTCAACCCGATGCTGGTCACCGGCCAGATCCATGGCGGCGTCGCGCAAGGAATCGGCCAGGCGCTGTACGAAGGCGTCTCCTACGACTCCGACGGCCAGCTCCTCACCGCGAGCTACCAGGACTACTGCATCCCGCGCGCCGACGACGTTCCACCGATCGTGGTGACGCTCGACGATACCGCGCCCTGCCGCACCAATCCGCTCGGCGCCAAGGGCTGCGGCGAATCCGGCGCCATCGGCGGCCCGCCTTGCGTCACCAACGGCGTGATGGACGCGCTCGCCGAGCTCGGCATCACCCAGCTGAATACCCCGCTGACGCCGCAGAAGATCTGGCAGGCGATCCGGGACGCGAAGGTGGCGGGTTGACTCTCCTCATCGTCCCAACCTCCGCTGTCGTCCCGGACAAGCGCGCCTTAAGCGCGCGCCGATCAGGGATCCATAACCACAGGGAGCAGTCGTGCGACGGGCTGGCAACTCCGAGTCTTCGCCAAACTCCTCCCTGTGGCTGATGGGGTGGACGGCCCCCTACGGCATCAGTGTGCCAGAATGAGGTTGTTGCAAATCTCAGACAAGGGAGCCGTCCGTGAGCGAGATTATCCGAATTGGGATCGATACGTCGAAGCATATTTTTCAACTGCATGGGGTGGACGCGGCGGAGCGGCCAGTGCTGCGCAAGCGGCTGACGCGCAAGCAGATGCTGGAGTTTTTTGCCAAGCTGCCGGCGACGCAGGTGGGGATGGAGGCCTGCGGCGCGGCGCATTACTGGGCGCGGGAGCTGGGCAAGCTGGGCCACGAAGTGAAGTTGATGGCGCCACAGCACGTGAAGCCCTATGTCAAGCGCAACAAGAACGACGGGCGCGACGCTGAGGCCCTGTGCGAGGCGATGAGCCGGCCGACGATGCGGTTCGTGCTGGTGAAGAGTGCCGAGCAGCAGGCCGCGTTGATGCTGACGGGCTTGCGCGAGCAGATGATCGCCCGGCGCACCCAGCTTAGCAACATGATCCGCGGCTATGCGGCTGAGTTCGGGATCACGGCGGCCAAGGGGCTCAGCCAGGTCGAGCCGCTGTTGGCGCAGATCGCGCAAGACGAAAGCGTGCCGGACCTGGCGCGCGATCTGTTGGCGCAGCAGGGCCGCCAGTACGCGCAGTTACAGGAGGAACTGAAGACAATCGAAGCCAGGCTGAAGGCCTGGCACCGTGCCAACCCGGACAGCCGGCGCCTTGCAGAGATTCAAGGGATCGGGCCGATCGGTGCGCCTGAGCTGATCATGAAGACGCCGGATCCGCACGCGTTCAGCTCCGCAAGGCATTATGCGGCCTGGATTGGGCTGACTCCGAAAGACCATTCCACTGCCGGCAAAACCCGTCTCGGCAAGATCACCCGTGCTGGAGACGAGCGGCTGCGCAGCGTCCTGGTGGCGGGAGCGACCGCCGTGATCAAGCAGGCCATGTGCGGCCGCGGTCATCCGTCACCTTGGCTGTTGGCCCTGCTCAAGCGCAAGCCGCCCAAGCTCGCAGCCGTGGCGCTCGCCAACAAGAATGCCCGCATCGCCTGGAAGCTGATGGTGACGGGGGAGAGATACGACGGCGCTCGGATGCGGGCTGCATCCGCGGCTGCCGCCTAAGGGAGATCAGCCGATCGGGTTCGCCCGACCGGCCGAGCCGGAGCTGCAAGAGGAGTAGATGGTAGGATCGATCGATCCGAGGTGCGAGACATCCCGTGGGACCCATCGGCCGAACCCAGGTCGCGTGGTTGATTGGAGCTCGCGTCGCGGAAACCATCTTGGCCAGCGGTTCAAATCAACCGCACCAACAGGCCGGACATATGGATGCAAGCGATCCGATCAGACCGCCAAGCCTCTTGTGCCACGGGGGCCGTCCACATATGGGTCCCGGATCGGCGCTCCGCTTCGCTGCGCTTGTCCGGGACGACAGCGGGGATGCAGCGCCAGCTCGCCCCTCAAATCCCCAGCATCATCTTCGCGATGATGTCGCGCTGGATCTCGGAGGTACCGCCGAAGATCGTATAGGCGCGGCCGTTGAGATATTCCGGCACCACGGTCAGCATGTCCTCCGGGATCGCCGGCTCGTGGTTGAGCTTGTAGAGCGGGCGCATCGGCTCGACCGCAAGCGCGTCGTGGCCGATCACGTCGACGCCCAGCCGCGTCACGGCTTGCCGGATCTCGCTGTTGCGCAGCTTCAGGATCGATGACACCGCGCCGGGATTCTGTCCGGTCTGCAGCGCCGAGAGCACGCGCAGCTCCGTCATCTCCAACGCGTCGATGTCGACCTCGACCTCGGAGATGCGCGTTGCGATGTCAGGGCTGTCGATCGCGCGCCCGGTCAAATCCGACTCGGCCAACTCCGCGATCGCCTTCAGCCCCTCGCGCAGCTTTGCCGAGGCGATGCCGGAGCCGCGCTCGAACTCCAGCAGATACTTGCCGTAGGTCCAGCCCTTGCCTTCCTCACCGACGCGGTTGGCCACGGGCACGCGGACGTCGTCGAAGAACACCTGGTTGACCTCGTGGTCGCCGCCGATGGTGAGGATCGGGCGCGTCGTGATGCCCGGTGTCTTCATGTCGATCAGGATGAAGCTGATGCCGTCCTGCTGCCGCGGCCCGTCGCTGGTGCGCACCAGGGCGAACATGCGGTTGGCGTGGTGGGCATGCGTCGTCCAGATTTTTGTGCCGTTGATGATGTAGTCGTCGCCGTCGCGCACCGCACGGGTCTTCAGCGATGACAGGTCGGACCCCGAGCCCGGCTCGGAATAGCCCTGGCACCAGTAATCTTCGCCGGAGAGAATGCGCGGCAAGTAAAAATTCTTCTGCTCGGGCGAACCAAAGCCGATGATGACAGGCCCGACCATCTTCACGCCCATCACGTTGACATTCGGCACGCCCGCGCGCGCGGATTCGGTCTCAAAAATCCAGCGCTGTGCCGGCGTCCAGTCCGGCCCGCCATATTCGACCGGCCAGCCCGGCGCGCCCCAGCCCTGCCTGTGCAGCGCGCGCTGCCAGGCCATGCCGATATCGGGATCGGAGAACACCGACGGCGTCAGCGCGGTCGCGTGCTTCATCTCATCGGTGAGATTCTTGGCGATGAAGCCGCGCACCTCGCTCTGGAAGGCGCGTTCCTCGGCATTGAACGTGAGGTCCATGATGCGCTCCTTGTCAGGCGGGCACGGATGTGCGGCCAAGCTGCGCGTGGCGGGCATAGTGGTGCGCGCTGCCGCCGAACAGCGTGTCGAAGGCGACCAGCCGCTTGAAATAGGCGCCGACCTCGAGCTCCTCGGTGACGCCCATGCCGCCGTGAAGCTGGATCGACTGCTCGCCGACGAAGCGCGCGCATTTGCCGATCTTCGCCTTCGCACCCGAGGCGGCGCGCGCGCGTTCGACCGGCGCAGCATCCACCTTCAACGCAGCCCGCAGCGCCATCGAACGGGATTCGTCGACCTGCATCGCCATGTCGGCGAGGCGGTGGCGGATCACCTGGTTGGCCGACAGCGGCCGGCCGAATTGTTTGCGGATCTTGGTGTATTCCAGCGTGGTGTCCAGCAATGTCTGCATGATGCCGACGGCTTCCGCACCAAGCGCCGCCATGGCGCGGTCGACGGCCCATTCGATCGCGGGTAGCGCGTCGCGTCCATCGCCGAGCAGGGCATCTTCAGGCAGATGCACGTCCGACAGCTCGATGTTGCAGGCGCGCCCGCCGCCGAGGCGCTGGTAGTCGGAGAGCGCGAGGCCAGGTGCCGTCGCCGGCACCAGGAACAGACCGATCCGTCCCGATGGTCCCTGATGATCATGGAGATGCGCAGAGACGATGATCTCGTCGGCGGCGTGCCCGTCGAGCACGGCGATCTTGCTGCCGGCGAGGCGCCAGCCTTGCGTCGTCTTGTTGGCGATGGTTGCGACGTTGGCGAGATCGAACCGCGCCGCGCGCTCGGAATGCGCAAAGGCGAGCTTCAGTGATCCGTCCGCGATCTTCGGCAGGCTCGCCTGCTTCTGCGCCGGGCTGCCGCATCTGTCGATCAGTGCAGCTCCAAGGACGACGGTCGCAACGTAGGGCTCCGACACCAGCCCGCGGCCAAAGGCTTCCATCAAAATGCCGATCTCGACCGCGCCGCCGCCGAGCCCGCCGAACTCTTCCGCGATCGGCAGTGCAAGCCAGCCGAGCTCGGCAAACTGCTTCCAGACATCAGGGCTGTATCCGAGCGGATCGTTCGCCATCTTGCGGCGGTGATCGGCATCGTAGCTTTCGGCCACGAAACGTTCCGCGCTCTCGCGCAGCAGCCGCTGCTCGTCGCTGAGGTTCAGGTCCATCGCATCTACTCCGCGGCCGCTGGCGGCTTGCGCACGGAGGGATGCAGGCCGGATGGATCGACGATCATGCCGAACTCCTGGAGATTATGGGCGTGACAGAGCTGATGCAGCGCAAAGGCCTGGTCGATCGCGGCGGGCTGTCCCATCACGTCGACCGAGCGGTTGACCGCCTCCTTGGTCAGCTTCAGCGCGAAGGACGGCTTTGATGCGATCCGGCGCGCCAGCTCCAGCACGCGCGAGGGCAGCTCCGCACGCGGCACGACCTGGTTGACCATGCCGAGCTGGTGCGCCTCCTCGGCGCTCCAGCTGTCGGCGGTGAACAGGAATTCCTTGGCCTTGCGCGGCCCGAGCTCCCAGGGATGCACGAACCATTCGACGCCGCAGACGCCCATGGTGACCACGGGGTCACAGAACTGCGCATCGTCGCTGGCGACGATGAGGTCGCAGGCCCAGGCCAGCATCAAGCCGCCGGCGATGCACTTGCCGTGCACTTCGGCAATCATGGGCTTGGCGAGGTTGCGCCAGCGCCGCGTGATCTGGAGGTAGATTTCCTGCTCGCGCGCGAAACGGCCATGGGCATTGGGTTCAGCGAAGCCGCCCCAATTTCCGATTGGCGGAAAATCTGTGCCCGCGGTGTTCTTGCCGCCCGGACGCAGATCGTGGCCGGACGAGAAGTGCGGCCCGCTGCCGGCGAGAATGATGACCTTGACCGTATCGTCCTGCACCGCCGCATCGAAGGCGGCGTTGAGGTCGTAGGTCATTTGCAGGTTTTGCGCGTTGCGCGCCTCGGGCCGGTTCATCACGATCCGGACAATCGCCGGCTCCGGTTTCTCCACGAGGATGGTCTCGAACGAGGACATCGCGTTTCCTCCGGCGTTTCCATGTCGTCTTATTGTTTTGTCTGAGTTGACTATGTCGGCCAGGGATAGGCAAGAGGCTTGCGTCAGTCGGCTGGCGTGCAGATATCCCCGCGGTCATTCCGGGATGGTCCAAAGGACCAGACCCGGAATCTCGAGATTCCGGGTTCGCTTCGCGCCCCGGAATGACGCCGGAAAGCTGGCATCGTGTGATCGCTATCTGATAGTTTACGCCAGATTTCACCGGGAGAAATTTGATGCGCAAGATCCTCACCGTGCTGGCGGCTCTGGCCTCGCTGAGCCTGACCAATTGCGGCTACAACGCGATCCAGAGCGAGGACGAGCAGATCAAGGGCAACTGGTCCGAGGTCGTGAACCAGTATCAGCGCCGCGCTGATCTCGTGCCCAATCTCGTCAACTCGGTAAAGGGTTTTGCGCAGCAGGAAAAGGACGTGCTGCTCGGCGTCACCAATGCGCGCGCCAAGGTCGGCAGCATCCAGGCGACGCCGGAGGTGCTGAACGATCCCGCCGCGTTCCAGAAATTCCAGGCCGCCCAGGGCGAGCTCTCCAGCGCGCTCTCGCGCCTCCTGGTCGTCACCGAAAACTATCCGCAGCTCAAGTCCGATGCGCTGTTCAAGGACCTGATGTCGCAGCTCGAAGGCACCGAGAACCGCATCACGGTGGCGCGCAACCGCTACATCAAGGCGGTGCAGGACTACAACGTCACCATCCGCTCGTTCCCGACCAACCTCACTGCGATGACGTTCGGCTACAAGGAGAAGCCGAACTTCTCGGTCGAGAACGAGAAGGAAATCTCGACCGCGCCGAAGGTGGATTTCAACCCGGCTCCGTCGAAGTAGCTGCGTTCGGACCGATGCGCGTCCCACCCACCGCCGTCATTCCCCGCGAAGGCGGGGAATCCAGTACGCCGCGGCATCTCGGTTCAAGCACTGCGGCCTCTGGAATACTGGATCGCCCGCCTACGCGGGCGATGACAGTGAGGTTGTGGCGGGCTTGCTCGGCTGTCTCCTCCCGCATCGTGCTCGCCGTCGCGCTTGTCCTGACCTTTGCCTTTGCGGCTCTCGCCGATGTCGCCGTCCCTCAGCTCACCGGCCGCGTGGTCGACCAGACCGGCACGCTCTCCAGCGGCGACATCGCCGGGCTCACGCAAAGGCTGCGCGATTTCGAGACGCGCAAGGGCAGCCAGGTCGCCGTCCTAATCGTGCCGACGACGCAGCCGGAGACGATCGAGCAGTACTCGATCCGCGTTGCGGAGGCCTGGAAGATCGGCCGCAAGAAGATCGACGACGGCGCGATCCTCGTCGTCGCCAAGAACGACCGGCATTTGCGCATCGAGGTCGGCTACGGCCTCGAAGGCGCGCTGACCGACGTCACCTCGCGGCGCATCATCGACGAGATCATCACGCCGAAATTTCGGAGCGGCGATTTTGCCGGCGGCATCACCGATGGCGTCGAGCGGATGATGCGGGTGATCGACGGCGAGCCATTGCCGGTTCCTTCTCCCACCGTGAACTTCGGCAGCCTGGACGACCTCGCGCCGCTCTTCATCGTCACACTGTTCGCCTCCATCGGGGTCGGAGGGTTCTTCCGTGCCATGCTGGGGCGGTTGCTCGGATCTTTCGTGACCGGAGGCATCATCGCGGCGCTGACCTGGTTCATCCTCGGGTCTTTCGCGCTCGCCCTCGCGCTGGGTGCTCTCGGCTTCATCATCGGATTTGTCGCTGATCTGTTTTCAGCGATCACGCCGGGCACGGGCCGCTCGCGCGGCGGCTCCTGGTCGAGCGGCTCCTCGTCCGGCGGCTGGAGCAGCGGATCATCGTCAAGCGACAGCGGCGGTTTCAGCGGCGGTGGCGGCAGCTTCGGCGGCGGCGGCGCCTCGGGGAGCTGGTAGGTCATGAGCATCAAGCGCATTGCCAGACATCTCGTGCAGCACCATTGGCGGGCAAAGCAGATCTTCCCGCAAGGTGTGCTCAACCGCATCGAGCAGGCGATCCGGCAGGGCGAGACCACCCATTCCGGCCAGGTCCGCTTCGTGGTCGAAGGCGCGCTCGACGGCCGCCCGCTGTTCCGCAACCAGCCGGCACGCGAGCGCGCGCTCGACCTGTTCTCGCATTTGCGCATCTGGGACACCGCGCACAACAACGGCGTCCTGATCTATCTCCTGCTCGCCGATCGTGACGTCGAGATCATCGCCGACCGCGGCATCGACGCGAAGGTTGGCGCGCAGGGGTGGGAAACCATCTGCCGCGCGATGGAGTCCGAGTTCAGGTCCGGCCAGTTCGAGCGCGGCGTAATCGCCGGCATCACGGCGGTGTCGCGCGAGCTGGCAAGGCACTTCCCGCCGGGCGGACCGCATCCGAACGAACTGCCGGATGCACCGGTGGTGATGTAAGGCCGCGCGCCTAGCTCTCTCACCGTCACCCTGAGGTGGCCGCTTCTTCAGCGGCCCTCGAAGGGCGACGGCCCGGCTGCTGCAGCTCGGCCGTTCATCCTTCGAGGCTCCCGGCGCGGTGCTACGCACCGCGCCACTCGCACCTCAGGATGACGGAAGTGCCGAGGGCGACAGCCCGGCCATTCCGCGGCCGTTCATCTTCCCCCGATTACAAATTGTTTCACGCCCGCCACGCCGGTTCCACTTTCCCGGCCCAATTCGGCCCCGGATGAGTTCCTAAAATTTCGGTAAGCGGGTCCGAAGGTAAGGATTTCGCAAGCTATGAAAGTTACCAAAAGGTCAATCCAGACTGGAGTATTTGAGCCGTGAGCGAAGCAATGCCCGAGCAGGCCGCCCAGGATAACAGCGTTGTCGAAGCCGCAGCGACCGCGCCGCAGGCTGTCGAGGCTGCCGGGATCGAGGCCCCCTCGATCGCCCCCGACCACGAGGCGCCGCCCAAGCCGGACCCGATCAAGGTTGAGCCGCCGCGGATCGAGCTGCCGAAGTTCGAAGCCAAGGCCGAGGCCAAGCCCGAGCCGAAGCCCGGCAAGCTCATCGTCATGCCGCCTGCCGACCGCGCCTGGGAGCGCGAGGAGTTTGCCCCGCATGTGAAGGCGGACGAGCCGCGCGAGACCGGCAGCAAGCGCCGGCTGTCGGCGATGGCCGCGGTGGTGGCGATCGCCGCCGGCGTCGGCGCGATCAGCGGCGCGCTCGCAACGGCCGGCATGATGCACTTCGCCGCCCCGGCGCCCGCGCCGGCACAGGTCGCCGACACCAGCGCATTGAATGCTTCCGTCGCGCGGATCGATGCCGACCTCGTCGCGCTCAAGGCGAATGTCGAGCACTCCTCCAAGACCGGCCTCAGCCAGTTCAACCGGGCCAACGACCGTCTCGACAAGCTCGAGAAGGCACAGGCCGAGCCGATGGCGAAGCTGGCAAAACTGTCCGAGACCGTCGACAAGCTCCGTGCCACGCCGCCCGCCGCTCCCGCGCAGGCCGCTGCAGCGGCGCCCAAGGAGACCACCGGCTCGATTGCGCCGGCCCAGGTCGCGACCGCCGCTGCCGCTCCGGCTCCCGTTCCCGCCGCACCCAAGACCGAGGTCGGCCGCCTGCCTACGCTCGAGGGCTGGAGGCTGCGCGACGTCGCCAATGGCGGCGCGCTGATCGAGGGCCGCGACGGGCTCTACGAGGTCTATGCCGGCGATCCCATCCCCGGAGTTGGCCGCGTCGATGCGATCCGCCGCCAGGACGGCCGCTGGGTGGTTGTCACCAGCAAGGGCCTGATCGTCGCGCGCTAAGCGTTCGATATTCGACTTTCGAAGAGGCGCTTCACCACCCCGTGAAGCGCCTTTTTGCTTGAATAGGCCCGCCCGCGCGGTGTTACTGAAGGCATGAGCCGCGTGTTGCGAATTCTCCTTGCCGCCTTCGTGCTGTTCGGCGGCCTCATGTCGCTATCGGCGGCCGAGAACGCACAGCTGGCGCGCGGCACTGCCATCACTGATCCCGATGTTCTGCGCAAGCTCGATCAGAACGGCGTGCTGACGATCTCGCGGCTGCTCTGGCCGGAGCGCAACACGAATTTTCCGCTCACGACCGATCTGCTGTTCTCGTGGCTGCCGCAGCTGAAGGACATTCCGCCCGCGATCGATGCGGAATTCGAGCGCTACATCGCCCAGCAGAAAGCGGCCTGGCCGAGCGAGACCATCGGCGTCGGCGAAGGGGTCGACGTGCAGCTGTTCGACCGCGCCGTGCTGAAATCCCCCAACACGCGCTTCGTGCTGGCCGGCATCGTCAACCGCATGGACCGAGCCTATGTCTCGGAGGAGTCCTGCGGCGAGATCCGCTTGATCTACCGGCTGACGCGTTTCGATGCCGGGCCGGACGAGACCAAAACGGCGACACGCCTGCCGATGACGTTCAATCTGGTGCTGAAGGCGCGCGATGCGCGCCAGACAGATGGGAATGGCAAGCCGGTCAGCTGCGCCGAGGTCGCGCGGCGCTGGCTCGACAATGGCGACTGGCAGGGGCTGATCGGCGGCGGCTTCCATCCCTCCGATGCGATGCTCGACCGCATCGAGACCAACATCCAGATCTCGATCGCACCGAAATCGGCGCTGCACGATTTCCGCTCGGACTATCTGCTCAAAGTGTTCAAGTACAACGCGGCCACAAAGACGTTCGAGGAATCGACGCTGGAGAACCAGATCGACCGCGACCGGATACTTGCTGACGATAATCTCCGGCGCGAATTCAAGGACTGGCTGCTCGCGCCCGAGAATCTTCGCTCGTTCGATCTCGGGACGGTGCTGATCCCCGAGAGATTTTTGGCCAGGGCCGCGGTGGTGCCGACGCCTGCGGGTCTCGACGCTTCGGCGTTGCAGCCGGAGTTCGGCATGATGCAAGGGGAGGGAAAAGGGGAGGGCAAAGACGATCCGGTTTTCACCGACAGTGACGTGGTCGGCGCATTGAAGCAGGCTGCCGCGCGCGGGGATCTGCAGAACGTCCGTTCCGTCGCCGGCTTCCAGCGCCGGCTCAACGACGTCACCTGCGCCGGCTGCCACCAGACCCGCGGCATCGGCGGCTTCCATTTCCCGGGCGTCGACTGGCTCGCCGACAGGCCGTCCAATTCCACCATCGTTCCGGCCTCGCCGCATTTCCTCGGCGACCAGGTGCGCCGCCGCGACATCCTGGCCGCGTTCGCCGCGGGAAAACGCCCTGATTTCTCACGCGGATTTGCCAGCCGGCCGCAGACCCGCGGCAGCGGCGAGCTCGCCGGCACCGAATATCAGGACGGCTGGGGCGCGCATTGTTCCCTGCAAAATGCGGGATCGGGAACGCGGGATGAGAGTTTTACGTCATGGAGCTGTGCCACAGGCTTGACCTGTCAGGCTGCCGCGGCCTCGCGCCGCATCGGCATGTGCTTCATCAAGACGCGTTAGCGCGCGATCCGGAAAAGTGTGTAGCGGTTTTCCGATAAGATCACGCGCAAGCTAACAGATCGATTTGGATGACCCATGACGGACACGAGCGAAGCCAACAAGATGCGCAATCGCGAGATCGCGCGCAATGAGGAAGCCAAGCAGGTCACCGGCAGCGTCCGCGTCAGCATCTGGGCTGTCGCGGTGGCCGTCATCATCGGCGGGATTCTGTTCACGCTCGGCCGGCTGGCGCTGAGGTAGTTTTGCTTACCTCGCCCCGCTTGCGGGGAGAGGTCGGATTGCATCGAAGATGCAATCCGGGTGAGGGGGTACAGGTCCCTCGGCGATCTCGCGTGTGGAGAGAAGCCCCTCACCCCAACCCTCTCAGCGCGAGCGAAGCTCGTCGCGCCCCCGTAAAGGGAGAGGGAGAAGAACGAAGCCCTCACTTCGCGTAATTCGTCATCCGCTGTCCCGGCAGCAGCTCATAGGCCGGCTTCCAGCCGGGCAGCGCGGCAATGCGACCGAGCCAGGCGTGGATGGCGGGATGGCTCGCCGCGAAATCGAAGCCGTGCTCGTCGCTCGGATAGTGCAGATAGGCCATCATCGAGATATCAGCGATCGTCGGCTTCGCCCCGATCGCGAAGGCGTTGTGCTGGAGATGTCCGTCGAGAATGCCGAGGAAGTCGTCGAGCCGCCGGCGGAAATGCTTCAGCACCTGCGGATCGTTCTTTTCGGTGAAGGCGCGCATGAAGCGATAGGTCGCCATGTAGCCGGTGAGCTTGTGGTTGTCCCAGAACAGCCAGCGCAGCAGCTCGAACTTTTCGTCCTCGGTCTCGGCGCCGAAGCGGCCGTACTGCTCGGCAAGCTTGAGCAGGAGCGGCGCAGTCTGCGTCATCTTCACGCCGTCCACTTCGAGCACGGGAATCTCGCCCATCTCGTTGACGGCCTTGCGCCATTCCGCCGTGCGCGTGACGCCGCCGCCAAAGTCGGTCCACACCGGCTCGAACGTCTCGCTGCAAAGCGTCAGCATCAGCGCCAGCTTGTAGCTGTTGCCGGATTCCGGGAAGTAGTGCAGGCGATAGAGGGGCATGGGACCTCGCGGAGACCGTAATTGTAGAGGCAAGCTATCACCTCCTCGTCGTCCCGGCGAAGGCCGGGACCCATAACCACCGAACGTGGTTTGGCGAAGACTCGGAGTTATCGGCTTCGTGCGACAACTGCCTCTCTGGAATATGGGTCCCGGCCCCCGTGCGCAATTGCGCACTAGGCCGGGACGACGGCGGAGTTTGAGGCCCGGCCTTACCCCACAGCCCCCGAACCCCGCAGCTGCTTGATCGCCGCTTCGTCGTATCCCGCCCCGCGCAAAATCTCGTCACTGTGCTCGCCCACGGCAGGCGGCTTGCGCGGCTGGACCTTTTTGGTGCCGTCGATCCAGATCGGGCTGTTGATGGTGAGCATGGTGTCGTTCTCGAACGGCACCAGAACCTCGTTGTCGAGCATCTGCTTGTCGTTCGGGATGTCGTCCAAAATGGCGACGACGCCGAACACGAGGCCGTTGCCGTCGAGGATCTTGCGCCATTCGGCGAGATCCCTGGTGGCGAAGGTGTCGTCCAAAATCTTGATCAGCTCGACCGAACGGGCGTGGCGATCGGCCTTGGTGGCGAAGCGGGGGTCGGCGATCAGCTCTTCGCGCCCGAGGCATTTGGCCAGCGTCGGAAACTGCTTCTCCTCGTTCAGCAATGTCAGGATCAGCCAGCGGCCGTCCTTGCACTGGTAGTGGTTGGCGACCGCGTTCAGCGCGCGCTCGCGCGGGCGCCGCTCGCCGAACTTGGCGCCGCAGAGCTTTGCCTGCGCCAGCACGCTCGCCGCCCATATCCCGTTCGCCATCAGATTGGAGGCGACATGCGAACCCTTGCCGGTCTTCTCGCGCTGATACAGTGCCGTGACGATTGCACTGTACAGCGCCATGGCGCAGGGGTGATCGCCCATGCCGGCGACCGAGCGCGCCGGCGTGGTGTCGATGTCGGCGCGGACGAGGTCCATCAGGCCGGAGCGCGCCCAATAGGCGTTGCTGTCGAAGCCGGGCTTGTTGGCTTCCTCGCCCTTCTCGCCGTAGCCGGTGAAGGAGGCGTAGATCAGCCGGTCGTTGAGATGGGCGAGATGGTCATAGGTGATGCCGAGCTTGGCGCGCACCGGCGGCGGCATGTTGGTGATGAAGACGTCGGCCTCTTCCACCAGCTTGTAGAGCACAGCCTGCGCCTCGGGTTTTGCGAGGTCGAGCGCGATGCTCTTCTTGTTGCGGGCCTCGAGCAGCCAGGCGAAATTGTGCTCACCGGTCGGATAGCCCGGCAGATTGGGCAGATTGCGGTAGGGATCCCCGGCGCCGGGCGGCTCGATCTTGATGACGTCGGCGCCGAAATCCGACAGCACGGTCGCGGCCGCGGGCGCTGCGATGAAGCTCGCGCAGTCCAGAACCTTCAGCCCCGCAAAAATGCCCTTCTCCATCGCGGCGTCGCTCCTCGCTCTTGTCGTTTCCCGCGCGCTGAAATTCGCGCTTCCTTACAGTTCGTTCATTTGACCGATGTTGTGACTGGATGCAACGCTCCCGGACTGCGGCTGCGGCTTGACCGGGATGCCAAACAGCCATGGCAATCCGCGCGCTCAGGTTGTACAGAGTGGGTAGCTGCGCGAGGCAATCGCGACGGATCGGCGGGAATGGGGGTGGTCGTTCATGTCGACGTCTTTCGTCCGTCTGATGGCGCCGGTCGCGCTCTCCGGGCTGTTGTGCGGGTTGGGTCCGGCACGAGCCGGCGACCTCGAAGACTGCAATGGCCCGCTGCCTGCGAAGATCGAGCCCGCCTGCACCGCCATCATCAACGACCAGTCGCGTCCCGCCGACGAACGGCTGCGCGCCTATGTCAGCCGATCGCGCGTGCTGATGAGCCGGTCCAATCTCGACGCGGGCCTGGCGGATGCTGATGCGGCCGTGCAAATCGATCCAAAATCCGTGCCGGCCCTGGTGGCACGCGGCTATGCGCGGCAGCGCAAGGGAAATTTCGATGGCGCGCTGGCCGACCTTAACCAGGCGATCGAGCTCGATCCCAGGAGTCCGAACGCCTTTGCTGCGCGTGGCGGGCTGAAGCTCGACCAGAAGAAATGGACCGATGCGGCTACGGATTTCACCCAGGCGATCGGCCTGCGGCAGGATTATGCCATGGCCTATGTCGGGCGCGCGCGGGCGTCCGTCGAGACCTCGCAGCTCGATCCGGCCATGACCGATCTCAACACTGCGATCTCGCTGAATGCGAGCCTGCCCGGGGCCTTCTTCTGGCGCGGCCAGGTCTACCGCCGCAAGGGCGACATCGACCATGCCATCGAGGACTTTTCGCGCGCGATCGCGCAGTCGCCGCAACCCGATCGCGGCGCCTATTTTGCGCGAGGACAGAGCTTTAGCGCCAAGGGCGATTATGCGCGCGCGATTGCGGATTTCGACAAGGTGCTGTCGGTCGCCCCGAACGACCAGATGGCCCAGCAGCAGCGGCAGGCTGCGGTTGCGATGCAGGCCGAGCTTGCGAAAGTGCAGGGCGCAGCGACGCCAGCACCGGCCGCGCCCAAGCAGGCCGTCGCGGCGCCGTCACCCGTAGCTCCGCCGCCCGTAGCTCCGTCATCCGCAGCGCCATCACCTGCGGTCCCGCAGGCAGCGGTGCCGATGGCGATCATACCGCAGGGGACCTTCCCGAGACCGACAAGTTCGGCCCTGCCGGCCCTGAACGAGGCCTCGCAGCTGCTCCAGCAGAAGAAATATGCCGACGCCGTTTCGCGCCTCAACACGGTGCTCGCGCTCGACGCTCGCAACGAGCTTGCGCTCAGGCTGCGCATGGCCGCGTACATGTCAATGTCCCGCTTCGCCGAGGCGCGGACCGATATCGACGTCTTGCTCACGATGAAACCTAACGACTCGCCATTGCTGGCCTCCCGTTCGGTAGCCTCGATCGGCATGAAGCAGTTCGATCAGGCCCTGATCGATGCCAATCAGGCGCTCAGTGCCAATCCGAACAATGCGGTGGCCTATGTCAGCCGCGGCATGGCGACCCGGCTGACCGGCAAATACCAGAACGCCATTGCCGATTACGACCGCGCGATCTCGATCAACGACAAGGACTACATGGCGTATTCCGAGCGCGGCCAAGCCTATATGGGATTGAACCAGTTCGACAAGGCCGTGGTCGACTTCGATCGTTCGTTGGCGCTCAACCCCGTCAACGACACGGCGCGCGCCTCGCGCGGGCTTGTACTGCTTTTGAAAGGGAACAATGCTGAGGGCCTGGTCGATGTCAAGAACGCGCTCGACCGCAATCCCAACAACCAGGTCGCCGAGCTGGGGCAGGGGCTCGCGATGCTGATCTCCGGACAATATGACCGTGCCATCGTGGCGCTGGACCAGATCGTCGGCAAGACACCTGCCTTCGACGGCTTCGTGCGGACGCTCCGCGCGCGCGCCTATCTCGGCAAGAAGGATGTCGCCGATGCAATGACGGACCTCAATCTGGTGCTCGGCAACCGTCCGAACGATCCGGATGCACTGGGCCTGCGCGGCATCGCTTTCACGTCGATGAAGCAATACGACAAGGCGCTGGACGATCTCGGCAAGGCGATCGCGCAACGCCCGTCGATCGAGCACTATTTCGCCCGCGCGATGGCCTATGAGGCAAAAGGCGACTCGGAAAAGGCAACCAGCGATTACCGCAGCGCCACCCAACTGACGCCGACGAGCGTGTTCGATATCGTCGCCCAGAACCAGGCCAAGCTGAAGATCCAGCAGCTCTCCAAGCGTATCCCGTGCGGCAATTCGGGAAAGGCCGATAAGGACGACACCTGCTTATAACACCTACTCTTCACCCGCCAGCAGCGCGGCATTGCCGCCCGCTGCCGCGGTGTTGATCGTCACGGTCTGCTCGGTGGCAAAGCGCGCGAGGTAGTGCGGACCGCCGGCCTTGGGGCCGGTTCCGGACAGGCCGTTGCCGCCGAACGGCTGCACGCCGACCACGGCGCCGATCATGTTGCGGTTGACATAGATGTTGCCGACCTGGACGCGGTCGATGATCGCCTCGATGGTGTCGTCGATGCGGGAATGGACGCCGAGCGTGAGGCCGTAGCCGGTGCGCTCGATCGCCTGCAGCACGCGTTCGATGTTCTCGGCGCGATAACGCACCACATGCAGGACCGGGCCGAACACCTCCTCGGTGAGCTGGCCGGCATCCCTGAGCTCGAAGATGTGCGGGGCGACGAAGCAGCCTTCCGGCGCTGTGCCGGCAAAGTGCAGCCGGGCCTCGGTCTTCATCCGCGCGATGTGTGCATCGAGCCGTTGCTTGGCCTCGACGTCGATCACCGGCCCGACATGGGTCGCGACATCTGCGGGGTCGCCGATTCTAAGCTCCCTCGCCGCGCCCGCGATCATCTCGATCATGCGGTCGGCGACGTCCTCCTGCACGAACAGCAGGCGCAGCGCCGAACAGCGCTGGCCGGCGGAGCGGAATGCGGAGGTCACGACGTCGTCGGCGACCTGCTCGGGCAGCGCGGTCGCATCCGCGATCATGGCGTTGATGCCGCCGGTCTCCGCGATCAGCGGCACGATCGGCCCGTCCTTGCCCGCGAGCGTCCGGTTGATGCTGCGGGCGACCTCCGTCGAGCCGGTGAAGACGACACCAGCGATATCCTGATGCGCGGTCAGCGCCGCGCCGATGCGGCCGTCGCCGGTGACGAGATGCAGCGCGCTCCTGGGAATGCCGGCCTCGTGCAGCAGGGCGACCGCCTCGCGCGCGATGCGCGGCGTCTGCTCGGCGGGCTTTGCGACCACGCTGTTACCGGCCATCAGCGCCGCCGTGACCTGACCCAGGAAGATCGCCAGCGGAAAATTCCACGGCGAGATCGCGACGAAGACGCCGCGGCCACGCAGGCCAAGCGCATTGCTCTCGCCAGTCGGCCCCGGCATGGCGGCATCGACGCCGAACAGCTTGCGGCCCAGCGCGGCATAATAGCGGCAGAAATCGGCGGCCTCGCGCAGTTCGGACAAAGCGTCGTCGAGCGTCTTGCCGCCCTCGGCTTGCAGCAGTGCAATGAAATGCGCGCCCCGGCTTTCCAGGAGATGCGCGGCCTGCTCCAGCGCCGTCGCGCGTGTGCCCGCCGGCGTCCGGCTCCAGGCAGTAAAGCCCGCACGCGCTGCGGAGACTGCCGCATTGGCCTGATCGGGTGTTGCGTCAGCGATCGGCTTGAGATCGATCGCCCCAGCCTTGACGTCCGTCAGCAATCGGTCGAGTGCGGCACGCGCTCCGAATTCCACGCCGCGCGAATTGCGCCGCTCCGGCGTGAACAGATCAACCGGCAACGGAATCCTGGGATGCGCGGCCGCTTGCGGCCGGACGATGGCATCCGCCGGCCGCTGCAGCAGCGCCGGGACCGGCACGCGATAGTCGGCGGCCTGCGCGACGAAGGACGAGTTCGCGCCGTTCTCCAGCAGCCGCCGCACCAGATAGGCCAGCAGATCGCGATGGCTGCCGACCGGCGCATAGGTGCGGTAGGCGATGTCGGGGTGATCCTTGGCAAGCTGCTCGTAGAGCGCTTCGCCCATGCCGTGCAGGCGCTGGAATTCGAAGCCGCCGCCGCCTGCGGCGAGCTCCAGCACGGTCGCAACCGTCAGCGCGTTGTGGGTGGCGAATTGCGGGAAGATGCGCGGCCGCAGACCCAAGAGCTTCGCGGCGCAGGCGACGTAGTTAAGATCCGTCATCGCCTTGCGGGTAAACACGGGATAGCCGTCGAGCCCGCGCTCCTGCGCGCGCTTGATCTCGGTGTCCCAATAGGCGCCCTTGACCAGCCGCACCATCAGCTTGCGGTCATGCGCGCGGGCCAGCGCATCGACATAGTCGATTACCGCGCTCGCGCGCTTCTGATAGGCCTGGATCGCAAGGCCAAACCCGTCCCAGCCCTTGAGCGAGGGATCGGCGAGCGTGGCCGCGATCACGTCGAGCGACAGCTCGAGCCGGTCGGCCTCCTCGGCATCGACGGTGAAGTTCAAATCATGACCCTTGGCGCGCTGCGCGAGGTCCAGCAATTGCGGCACCAGCTCGACCATCACGCGGTCGTGGCTGATCGCCTCGAAGCGGGGATGCAGCGCCGAGAGCTTGACCGAGATGCCGGGCCGGTCGGGCAGGGGATGGTTGCCGGCTGCCTTGCCGATCGTCTCGATCGCACTGGCATAGGCGTCGAAATAGCGCTTGGCGTCGGCCGCCGTGCGCGCGCCTTCGCCGAGCATGTCGAAGGAATAGCGCGGCTTCTGGCCGGAGCGGGGCCGGCCCCGTTCCAGCGCCTGCTCGATGGTCTCGCCGAGCACGAAGTGATTGCCCATCAGCCGCATCGCCTGGCGTGTCGCGGTGCGCACCGCCGGCGCGCCGAGCCGCTTCACCAGCCGGCCGATGGTGCCGTCGGGTGTCTCGCCGGGCTGGATCACCCGCGCGGAGAGACCGAGCGCCCAGGCCGAGGCGTTGACCAGGAACGCCGTGGACTTGGTCTCGTGGTGGATGAAGTCGCCTTCCCCGAGCTTGTCCTCGATGAACTGGTCGGCGGTGCGCGCGTCAGGCACGCGCAGCAGCGCCTCGGCCAGCACCATCAGCGCGAGGCCCTCCTTGGTCGAGAGCGCGAACTCCCGCAGCATGTCCTCGACGCCGCCGAGGCGGTCGTCGCGCTTGCGGATCGCCTCGATCAGCCGCGTCGCGGTGCGGTCGATCCGCGCCTCCCGCGGCGGGGCCAGATGCGACGCCGGCAAGAGCCGCGCGGCGATCTCGGCATCGTCAGGGGCGTAAGGAGCGGTGAAGGGCGGCGGGATGTTCGGCATGGCGTGTCCTGTGGCTGACATTCAGGATAAAGCCCGCATTACCGTAGTTCGATAGACAAATTAGCGATTTTGCCTTAGGAAATGGAGATCATAAGCTCGTTGGCCTTAGAAGATATGGAACTCGACCGAATCGACCGGAAAATCCTCTCGATTTTGCAGGAAGACGGGCGAATCGCCAATGTCGAACTCGCCGAGCGGATCGGCCTGTCGCCGACCTCGATCGGCGAGCGGCTGAAGCGGCTGCAGCGCGAGGGTTTTGTCGAGGGCTACGGCGCGAGGCTCAATCCGCACCGGCTCGGCCTCGGTCTTCTGGTGTTCGTCGAGGTGCTGCTCGACAAGACCACGCCGGACAATTTCGAGCGCTTTGCGCGCGCGGTGAAACTCGCGCCTGAAGTGCTGGAGTGTCACATGGTTGCCGGCGGCTTCGACTATCTTGTGAAGGCGCGGCTTGCGGACATGACCGCCTATCGACGCTTTCTCGGCGAGACCCTGCTGTCGATGCCGGGCGTGCGCGAGACGCGGACCTATGCGGTGATGGAGGAGATCAAGCGCGACGCACCGTTGCCGGTGGGCTGACGAAGTGCCGTCGCGATTGTCATTGCTGTGGCGTTGAACAAGCGGTCTGCCAAGGAAAAATAGCTCTCCGTGTGCAATCGCAACGCCTGTCGTCGAATGCACTCGCCGTCTTCTAAAATTTTTTTGGCCCGGCTCCCGGATTGATCCGGGAGGCAGCAAACGCTGGCGGGTTTATACTTTGAGGTTTTCTGCGGAGGTCTTGCCCCGGTTTGCGATCTCTTCGTATTCCACCGTCTGTCCCTCGTTGAGGGTGGACAGACCGGCTTTCTGGACTGCCGAGATATGCACGAACACATCTTTGCCCCCCGACGCAGGCTGGATAAATCCATAACCCTTCGTCGGGTTGAACCACTTGACCGTACCTTTAGCCATCACGACTTCTCCGCGGGTCTTCCTCCGAGATCTCGAACCGCCAGTCCCCGCCAACCGGCCGGTTCGGTCCTAACAGGATACGCGGAATGTGGCAGGCTTGGTAGCTCAAACCACATCAGCCTTTTGCCGAATTCCGCTCAACTTCGCGGCGTTTTTGCCGGTTTTGCCCGTTTCGCGGTCAAATGGCCCGCACGCCGCGAGTCCTCCGTCAATAAGTCGCGGCCAGATAATCGACGATCTTGCCGATATCGGCATCGTCGATCGGTGCGCCATAGACCTTGATCATCTTGGTCACCTCGGCCTGCCAAAAACCCTTCTTGTCCTTCATTGGCGGCTGCGTGGCGATGTAGTCGGCCGAATGACAGGCGCTGCAATTGCCCTGTACGACGTCCAGATTGGGGCCTGGCTTGAAGGCGGCGACCTCATCGGGGGTCTTGTAGTTGACCGGCGCTGCAAGCGCCGAACCCACCGCGGTGGCGAGGGCGAGCGAGACGGCGAGGAGAACGGTGCGCTGCATGATCATTCTCCTCTTCAGGCCACGCTGACGCGGACGGTTTCGACGACGTTGCGCAAATAACCCGCCGGGTTCCAGCGCGGCGTATCCGGCTGGGTCTCGCCGCCATTGCCGGTGGCGCGGACCTTGAGCTCGACAGAGCCGGCCGCGAGCTTCACCGGCAGCTTCCATTCGCGGAACGCGTATTTGCCGAGATCCTTGCCGAGCTTCGCGCTCGTCCAGGTCTTACCGCCGTCGGTGGACACCTCGACGTTCTTGATGCCCTTGCCGCCGTCGAAGGCGATGCCGCGCAGGGTTACAGCTCCCGCCTTCAGCTTGGCGCCATCAGGGACGCTGGTGATGAAGGAGCGGATGGTGAAGCGGTTGATCGGGATCGTCGCCTTCGGCGTGGTGCCCGGCTCGATGGCGTTGTTTGGCGTATCGGGAATGCGATAGGCCGACTTCATCCAGAAGCCGTCATAGACGCCATCGATGACGGTGATCTCGTTGAGGTGCTTGAGCCAGTAGGTGCCGTAATAGCCGGGCACGACCAGGCGCAGCGGGAAGCCGTTGAGGAACGGCAGATCCTCGCCGTTCATGCCATAGGCCAGCATCACCTCGCCGTCGGTGGCGTGATCGAGGTCAAGCGCCTTGATGAAGTCAGGCGTCTTGTCGCTGACTGGACCGTCCATGCCGTTGAACGTGACCTGTTTCGCGCCGGCCTGCACGCCCGCCATCTCGAGCACGGCCTTGAGCGGCACGCCGCGCCAGCGTGCGCAGCCCATCGCGCCATTGGCGAGCTGGCCGCCGGCGACGCGCGGCTCGAAGAAGCCGCGGCTGTTGCCGGAGCACTGGTTGACGGCGACGATCTCGGTCGCCTTCATCTTCCTGATGTCCTTCAGCGACAGTCTCAGCGGCTTGTCGACCTTGCCCTTGACCTCGAGTGTGAACTTGTCGGGGTCGAGATTGTAGGGCAGGTCGGAGAGGTGATAGCGCACGAAGAAGGCGTTATTCGCGGTGAGCGGGCCGTCGTTGAACACCGCGAACGGCGTCTCGAGCTGTGGCGGCCGGCTGGTGAGGCCGATCATCGGCCGCTTCTGCGGATATTTCACCAGTGGCCGTTCGCCATTGGCGAAGGGCAGGGTGACGGTGTCGAGGGCCAGCGCCTTGGTGGAATTCAATGTGGCCGCAATGGCGGCAAGCCCGGCTCCCTTGAGCAGGTCGCGTCGATCGAACATGTGGTCTCCTCCCGGAGCTTTTTTCGTTGGATCGCGGTCATCACCGCGAACCCGCGCTCATCTGTTGCAACGATTGAGATGAAGTCAATTCGTGCTTTCGCAGCAGATCCATCCGCTGCGTCGCAGCAAGCCGGTGTTACGCGGTGACGATATTGAATCGTATTGTTGCCGCGGCGACGGTGCGCTCCACCTCTCCCGCTTGCGGGAGAGGTCGCGCCCCGGGCGATGCGAAGCATCGTCCCGCGCGCGGGTGAGGGCTTTCTCCTCTGGGGGACTGTCCCGTTGCGGAGACACCCTCTCCCCGACCCTCTCCCGCAAGCGGGAGAGGGATAGCACGTTCCGCGTGGCTCGCGCCTTACGCCGCCACCCGTGCGCCGCTGTCGACCAGCCCCGCCAGCTCCCTCGCATCCGCGACCACGCGCACCGCCATCGGCTCGTCGCGGCCGCGAATCGCGACCTCCTGCTGCGGCAGGGCGTCGTCGGCAACGCCCGCCGTGCGGCGCACTTCCTCGGAGACGATCGCCTCGCAGGCGAGCGTCTTGGTCATGTCCTGCAGGCGAGCGGCGACATTGACGGCATCGCCGAGGGCCGTGAAGACGATGTGATCGCGATAACCGATGTCGCCGATGATGACCTCGCCGCCGTGAATGCCGATGCCGAAGCGGATCGGCTGGCGCAGATCGTGGCTCAGGAGCTGGTTCAACTCGTCGATATTCGCAGCGAGGCTGGCGGCTGCCTTCAGCGCCTGCCGGCAGGCCTCTTGCGGATCCGCCGACAGTCCGAACAGCGCCAGCATGCCGTCGCCGACGAACTGGTTCGGCTGCCCGCCATTCTGGATCACGGCCTGCGAGACCGCGCCGAGGAAGCGGTTGACGATGAAGACGGTGTCGAACGGCAGCCGCTTCTCGGCGAGCTGCGTCGAGCCGCGCATGTCCACGAACAGGCTGACGAGATAGCGCTCCTGGCCGATGCGCGCCGGTGTCGAGGCCTGCCCGTCAGCCGCATGCGTATGGGGCATGAAGAGCTGGAAGAAGGAGAGGTCGGAGTCCGGACGCAGCTGGCACGCAAGCCGGATCGAGGGATCGGCGGTGCCGACACGGGCGAGCACGAAGGCCTCGCGCTGCGACGGCTGGGGCAGGGCGCCATGGTCGCCGATGATGCGGATGCGGCAGGTCGAGCAGCGGGCGCGGCCGCCGCAGACACTGGCATGCGGGACGTTGTGGCGCAGGCTCGCTTCCAGCACGGAGAGGCCCTTTGGTACGCGCACCGTCTTGCCGTTGCCGTAGGACAGCGCGATCATGCCGCCGCGCCGCTCGCGCCAGGCCCGCACACCGCGCGCCGCCAGCGCCAGTCCCAGCAAGCCGAAATATCCGGCGGTGAGGCCGCCGGTGATGCGGTCGAGCGTATTGGCTTCGGCGACCGAGCCGAGCTGGCGACGTGTGAGGTTGTGCGTGCGCCATTCACCGTCGTCGGCGTCGAGCTGGACGCTGCGGCCGCCCTGGTAGATTCCGAGCAGCGACAGGGTCGGGATCAGCACGGCGGCCGCGAGCAGATAGGGCGCCGCGCGCGTGAAGAACGGCTTCAGGCGAAGCCAGAAATAGATGCCGATGCAGCCGTGCACCCAGGCGATCAGGAGCAGGATCGTCATCTGCCAGAGCCGGCCGGGCGAGCCGATGAAGAACAGATAGAGCTCCTGCGGATAGAGTTTTTGGTGTCCGTACAGCGTTTGGCCCAGCCGCACGCCGATCACATGCGCCATGACGAGGGCCGGAATGCTCAGTCCCAGCACGAGCTGCAGCGGCTCGATGGTCTTCCAGCGGAACTGCCGGCGCTGATACAGCGCGTAGATGCCGAGCCCCATATGGGTCAGCGCGGCCGTGTAGAACACGATCGCGACAGGCAGGAACTGCCAGAACAGCATGTGGTAGTAGACCCCGGCCTCCATGGCATCGACCGAGATGTTGCCGAGCGCATGGTTGAGGAAATGGCTGACCACATAAGAGAACAGGATGATGCCGCAGATGAGCCGCACCTGCCGCACGCTGGTGGCGCGGACGAGTTCGGGCATATGGACGGGAGCGGTGGCCATGATTCGGTTGTATCAGTTCATGGAGGAGAACAGCCAGCCTAGCGTTTAATTCCCCCCGCGGACAGCTCGCCCGATCACATGCGCGGCAAGGTTACAGAACCGTAGGGTGGGCAAAGGCGCGCACTTGCGCGCCGTGCCCACCATCTTCCCCATCCTCTCCGCTGTCGTCCCGGACAAGCGCGCCCTAAGCGCGCGCCGATCCGGGATCCATAACCACAGGGAGCAGTCGTGCGACGGGCTGGCAACTCCGAGTCTTCGCCAAACTCCTCCCTGTGGCTATGGGTCCCGGCCCCCGTGCGCAATTGCGCACTAGGCCGGGACGACTCGGGGAGAGAGCTTGGCCTACATTGACTCCCCCTTCCAAGTCGGGGAAAAGCGCGGCCGTGACGATCGCTCCCGACATCCCTGCAAAGCCAGACGGCGCCGAACGCCGGCTCATCCTTGTTGCCGTGCTGATCATCGCTGCGATGACCGTGCTCCGCATCGTCTATGCCTCCGCGATCGAGCTGCGCACGGACGAGGCCTATTACTGGACCTGGTCGAAGGAGGCGGCGCTCAGCTTCCTCGATCATCCCCCCGGCATCGCCTGGCTGATCCGTTTCGGAACCGCGATTTTCGGCGACACCACGCTCGGGGTGCGCTTCGGCGGCATCGTCGCGATGCTGGTGACGCAGCTGCTGCTCGCCGACATCGTCCGCCGCCTCACGCATGACGCACGCGCGATCGTGGTCGTCGTGCTCATGATGGAGGCCGCGCTCTATTACGGCCTGCTGATGGCCAAGGTCGCACCTGATGTCGCCATGATCCCCTTCGCTGTGGCGATGGTCTGGTCCCTGGTGCGGCTGGCGCAGAGCGGCGACGGCCGCTGGTGGCTCGCGGCCGGCCTGTTCGCCGGGCTGGCGATGCTGTCGAAATTCACCGTGATCCTGTTCGCGCCGGCGGTTGCTGCTTTTCTGCTGGTGCCGGATTGGCGCTGGCGCTGGTTGCGCAGCCCTTACCCCTATCTCGCGGTGCTGGTCGCGCTCGCGGTGTTCTCGCCGGTGCTGATCTGGAACGTGCAGCACGACTGGGCCTCGATCCGCTTCCAGGGCGTGCGCGCCACCACCAATTACGGCATCTCGCTGCGGACGGTCGGCGATTACATCGGCTTGCAATTCGGCCTCGTCGGCTTCGTCATGCTGCCAGTGGTGCTGACGGGCCTGGTGATGACCGCGTGGCGCGGCTATCGCACGCGCGAGCCGGTCGCGATCCTGCTGTCGACCGCGGTGCTGGTGCCGTTTCTCTATTTCCTGGTGAAATCGCTGACGCTCCGGGTCGGCGACACCTGGCCGATGTTCATGTGGCCGGTGGGCTTTGCGGCTGCGGCGGTGAACCTCGTCATGCTGCCGCGTGAAAAATGGTCGGCACGGATGATCCGGTCGAGCCTGTTCTGGGCGAAGACGGCGATCGTCTCGGGCATCGCCTTCGTCGTCATCGTGTTCCTCTATTACGTCGCTGCGCCCTGGAATCTGCTCGGCAAGATCGATCCGATCGGCGCCGAGGCCGGCTACGAGCAGGTCGCGGCGCGCGCGCAGACCGCCCTCGACGAAACAGGCGCGACCTGGATCGCGACCACGGACTACCGCACCTACGCCATGATGCGCTGGCTGTTCCGGGGCCGCGTGCCCGTCGTCGAGATCAACGAGCGCGGCCGCTTCCAGGATTTTGCCGACCCCGGCATGGACAAGATCAGGGGGCATGCGGGAATCTATGTCGGGCGCACGCCCGACAACCGTTCGTCGATGTGGGAGAATATCCCCGCGAAGCGCGAGCCGCTCGGCGAAGTCGAGCGCCGCTGGCGCGGCGTCGTGACGGATACCTATGTGATCGAAAAGCTCACCGGCTGGACCCCGGAGCTGTCCCCGCCGAAGGATTCGCCGCTGTTCCAGTGGCGCGTGCTGGCTTTCCTCTCCCTCTCCCCGCTTGCGGGGAGAGGGTTGGGGTGAGGGGGAGTCTCCGCGGGGGAGGTAATAGTTGGACTCGCGGAGAGTCCCCCTCACCCGGATCGCATCTGGCGATGCGCTCCGGCCTCTCCCCGCAAGCGGGGAGAGGCGAAGAAGCTACTCCTCATCCTTCTTCCGCAGCAGATCCGTCGCCAGATCCGACAGCTTTGGCTGCGGCAGCGCCGCGAACGGCAGCGGCCGCGTGACTTCGATCGCCGCCAATCCCAGCCGTGCCGTCAGCAGTCCGTTCAGCACGCCTTCGCCCAATCGCTGCGACAGTTTTGCCGCGATGCCGTGGCCGAGCATCTGCTGCACCAGGCTGTCGCTCGCGGCCATGCCGCCGGTGATGGCGAGATGAGCGATGACGTGGCGAAGCAGGCGGATCATGCCGAGTGCGCCGGGACGGCCGCCATAGAGATAGGCGAGCTGCCGGATCAGGCGCAGCGCGGCGACGAACACGAACAGCACGTCGATCGCGGCGCGTGGCGAGACCGCGGTGACGATCGAGACCTTTTGCGCCGCTGATGACACCAGCCGGCGCGCCTCGGTATCCAGCGGCGACATCAATTCGCGCTCGGCGAGGCGGATCATGTCGGCGCCGTCGATGATCTCGCCGGCATGGCTCTCCAGCGTGGCGCGTGCGCGGGCGAGTTGCGGATTCTGGTGTGCGATCTTCAGGAGGTCCTGCACGATGACCCGGCTCTCCTTGCGGTCGTCGCTGGCAAGGACCGCGGCGGCGCGCTGATGCAGCTTCTCGATGGTCGCGAGGCGCGCGAGGCCAAAGGCCTCGCGCCCGATCACCACCGCGAGCGCCAGCGCAGTGACGAGCGCCAACCCGAGCCCGACGAAGCCGAGCGTTTCGCTGCGCGCAAACAGATCCTCGATCAGATGTACTACACCGAGCCCGGTGCCGAGCAGCGTCAGCCCCGCGAGCCCGGACCAGAACAGCGTCCCCCAGGGAAAACCGCGCCGCGCCGGCAGCGCGGTTTGAACCGGCACGGGCAGCGCCTGCGGATCGTGCTCCGGCGTGATCTGGATGGTGGCGCGGCCGAGCCGGCTGGTCTCGTCGGCCTCGGTGACGACGACGCCGGGATCGTCGAGCCGGAACGTCGCCGGCCGCCGCGGCTGGGATCGGTCGTTCATGCGAGCTTGTCTCCGATCAGGAACTGCAAGGCACGGTCGAGGCGGATATGTGGCAGCACGGGCTCGCCGTCACTCTCGCGTTCGAGCTTGGGCGGGCGGAAGCGCAGGAAGCGGAAATGGCTCTTTTCGGCGGCTTGCGTCGAGAGGCCCTGGAACGCGTCCCTGCCGTTGAACAGCGGCTCGGGATCCAGCGGCAAATCGCCCGGAAAGGTCGCAACCTCCGTGTTGCCGTCGAAGAGCTCGCCGTTGGCGCTCTCGCCCGCGGCCGGTGTTCCCAGGATTGACGGCAATTTGTCGCGGCCATGCGCGACCTGAGCCTCGCGCGTGGCGCGTACGGCGGCAAGGGCGACCACGTCGATCGCCGCGCCGGTATCTTCCGCACGCGCAACGGCACGCGAGACGGCGCGGCGCAGCACGGCTTCGAGCCGGTCGTGGCTGGAATGATGCAAATGGTCCGCCTTGGTTGCGGCGAACAGGATGCGGTCGATGCGCGGCCGGAACAGGCTGGAGAGAATCGTGCTGCGGCCGATGTTGAAGCAATCGAGAATGCCGGCGAGTGCGGCTTCGAGATCGTGCAGCGCCTCGGGGCCCGAGTTGAACGCGGCGAGCGCGTCGGCCAGCACGATCTGACGATCGAGCCGCGCAAAATGATCGCGGAAGAACGGCCGTACCACCACGTCCTTGTAGGCCTCGAAGCGCCGCACCATCATCGCCCACAGCGATCCCTCGGGCGCCTGCCCGCCCACGGGCACGTCGAGCGGCGCAAAGGTCAGCGCCGGCGTATCGGCGAGATTGCCCGGCATCAGGAAGCGCCCCGGCGGCAGCAGGCTCATGGCAAAACGCTCGTCGCGGCAGGCGCGCAAGTAATTCGTGAAGAGCTTGGCGGCGGTCAGCGTCGCCTGCTCATCCTCGCGCGCCTCGGGTTTGAGTGTTGCGAGATGCGCGTGCCATTCGCTCGCAAGATGCGCGCGGGGTGCCTCGCGCGACAGCGCCAGGCTCTCCGTAGACCATTGCTCGTAGCTCTTCTGCAGCAGCGGAAGGTCGAGCAGCCACTCGCCGGGATAGTCGACGATGTCGAGCGTCAAGGTGCGGTCGGCGCCGTTCGGGCGCTGGTAGTCGATGACGAGCCTGAGCTCGCTGATGTCGACGGTGGAGTTCGGCCAGCGCCGCTCCTCGACCAGCGCGCGCAGATGGTTCTCGTAGGCAAAGCGCGGCACGGCATCGTCAGGCTGCGGCGCCAGGTGCGCGCGCGCGATGCGGCCCGAGGCATAGGCCTCGAACACCGGAAACCGGCCGCCGCGCGTCAGCCCATGGATCAGCGCGGTGATGAATACGGTCTTACCGGCGCGCGACAGGCCGGTGACACCAAGCCGCACCGTGGGGTTGAAGAAATGCTCGCCATAGTCGATCAGCGCCCGGGCGGACAGCCGCGCCTCCTCGACCATATCCTGGAAACTGAATGCCATATGAACGTGAGGGGGCTCGGGCGAGGGGTACGCAAAACGGACTAATCACAAAAGTGGCAACTGACTGAAGAAAATCAAGCTTTCATACTTCCACCGCCTTTGTCGGCAAATCAGCCGTTTGAACGACGCGCCGGTCCCGAAACACCCATAGAAGAAGGCATTGCCTTAAGCCTTTGTGGATTGCCATGACCGTGTTCCAGTTGAAACAGTTTGCATCCTCCTCCGTCCACGTCGCGGCCGACGTGATCGGCTGGGACTATGACCGTGCCGAGCTGATCGCCGACGGCATCGTCCATGCGATCGGCGTGCTCGCCGGCCTCATCGCCGCGACCGTGCTGGTGGTGCTGACGGCGCTCTATGCCGATGCGACCAACATCGTCGGCGTCTCGATCTATGTTGCCGGCCTGCTGTCGATGCTGGTGCTGTCGGCGACCTATAATCTCTGGCCGGTGTCGCCGGCCAAATGGCTGCTGCGGCGGTTCGATCATTCGGCGATCTATCTGCTGATTGCCGCGACCTACACGCCGTTCATTCTGGAGGTGAAGGACAGCGTGTTCGCGCTGGTGCTGCTTGCCGGCGTCTGGTGCGTCGCCATTCTCGGCATCGTGCTGAAGCTTTTTTATCCTGGCCGGTTCGACCGCGTCTCGGTCGGCATCTATCTCGCGATGGGGTGGAGCGGCGTGATGCTCTATGGTCCCGTGGTCAGGGCGCTGCCCGCGCTGGTGCTGGGCTTCATCCTTGCGGGCGGCCTGCTCTACAGCTTTGGCGTGATCTTCCACGCCTGGCGGCGGCTGCGCTTCCAGAATGCGATCTGGCACGGCTTTGTCTTGGCCGGCGCGGCATGCCATTATACCGCGGTGCTCGACCTCGTGTTGAGCTGAGCAGGACCCGCGACGCGGAATGAGCGGCGCGGTATAAAGCGGTCCAAGACCACAAGATAATACGAGACAAGAGGAGACGTCGCATGCAGGTGACCGGCAAGGTCGTGGTCGTCACGGGCGGCGCCAACGGCATCGGCAAGGCGCTGTGCGAGGCCTTTCACAAGGCGGGCGCCGCCAAGGTCGTCGTCGCGGACATGGATGCCGCGAATGCAAGGGCTGTCGCCGCCATGGTCGATGGCGCGGCGTTCAAATGCGACGTCGCGCAGGAAAAGGACATCGCCCACGTCATCGAGGAGACCGAGCGGCAGTTCGGCCCGATCGAATTGTTCTGCTCCAATGCCGGCATCGGCGGTGGCTTCGATCCGATGTCGGTCAATGCCGGCGGCGCCTCCGACGAGCCGTGGCAGCGTAGCTGGGCGATCCATGTCATGGCCCATGTCTATGCGGCACGGCATCTCATCCCCCGCATGAAGGCGCGCGGCGGCGGCTATTTCCTCAACACGATCTCGGCCGCGGGCCTGCTGTCGCAGGTCGGCAGTCCGGCTTATTCGACGACGAAGCACGCCGCGGTCGGCTTTGCCGAGAACCTGGCGATCTCGCACAAGGCTGACAATATCAAGGTCTCGATCCTCTGCCCGCAGGGCGTCGACACCAACATGCTGCGCTCGATCCCCAAGGGCCCGCAGTCCGGCGACGGAGATCTGACGCCCGAGCAGGTCGCAAAAGACGTGCTCGCCGGCCTCGAGCAGGAGACGTTCCTGATCCTGCCGCACCCGCAAGTGCTCGGCTACATGCGCAAGAAGACCGAGAACTACGACCGCTGGATCGGCGGCATGGCCAAGATCCAGGCGAAGATGCGGGAAGAGTTCGGGAAGTAGGGGAGGGGCGGGCCACAATTTCGATGTCGTCCTGGCGAAGGCCAGGACCCATACCGCGAGGTCTATCGATCTTGCCGCGGTAGCAGTACCGAACGACGAGTCTTCGCCAAACGCCTCCCTGGGGTAATGGGTCCTGGCTTTCGCCAGGACGACGATGCTGCTCCCTCGGGCTACGCGGCTTCACGCCGCCACCTCCTCCACCCGGCTCTGCCTGAGCGCCCGCGCATAGAGCATCATCCCCTCGCGCACCGTGCGCTGCTCCGCCGGCGTCAGCGCCGCCAGCGCACCGCGTACCTGCTGCCGGCCGAACGCGTGCAGGGCCTCCAGCGTGCGCCGTCCCTTCGCCGTTAGCGACAACAGCTTGCTGCGTGCATCAAGCTCGTCCGGCGTCTCGCGCAGCTCGCCGCAATCAATCAGCTTGCGCACCAGGCGGCTGACGCTGGATTTCTCCAGCCGCAGGAAATCGCCGAGCTCGCCCGAATTCATCGGACCGCGGATGCCGATCTCCAGGATCGTGTGCACCGCCGAGGGCGGATAGTCCGAGGCCGCCACCGTCGCATCCATGAAGCCGAGCTCGCGCACCATCAGCCGCGAGGCGGCGCGGATGTCGTCGATCAGAGCAAGCTCGGCCATCCCTTGACTCCGCGCATTTAGTTGTACCATACAACTATATGTGCGCGGCGCCGCGCGCAAGCATTTTGGAGTGGACCATGAGCGAAACTTTGCCAACCGGGATGCGGATGAAGGGCAAGGTCTGCCTGGTGACCGGCGGGGGCAGCGGCATCGGCCGCGCCACGGCCTTGCGGATGGCCTCCGAAGGGGCGGAAGCGGTCATCATTGCCGGCCGGCGCGAGGCCGAGATCGAGGCGTCCGCCGCGGCGTGCCGCGAGCTCGGTGCGGAGGCGATCGCGCTTAGGACCGACATCACGCGCGAAGACGAGGTCGCGCGCCTCGTCGGCACCGCCGTCAAGCGTTGCGGCCGGCTCGACGTCGCCTTCAACAATGCCGGTTTCCAGGAGCGCCGCGCGCCGCTGGAAGAGCAGGGCACCGACATCTATGACAGCGTGTTCGACACCAATGTCCGCGCGCTGTTCCTGTGCCTGCGCCACCAATTGCCGGCGATGCTCGCGCAGGGGCGCGGCAGCATCGTCGTCAACGCCTCCGTCAGCGGCATGCGCAATCCCAATCCCGGCTTCTCGCTCTATTCGGCCTCGAAAGCCGCCGCGATCTCGCTGACACGCTCAGCGGCGATGGAGAACGCCCCGCGCGGCATCCGCATCAACGCGATCGCGCCCGGCCGCGTCGTCACCGACATGATGCTGCGCGCCGGCGTCGGCGATGTCGCAACCGTCAGTGCGGGCCTCCCGCTGCGGCGGATGGGGAGCCCGGAGGAGGTTGCGGAAGCCGTGGTGTGGCTGTCGTCGGACGCTTCGTCCTACGTGGTCGGCCACGTGCTCGCGGCGGACGGGGGATTCTTGGCGTCTTAGGCCCGGGTGGCGGTTCGAAAAATTCCGCCGTCGTCCTGGCGAAAGCCAGGACCCATTACCCCAGGGAGTAGTCGTGACGCGAGATCGTCATTACTAACCTTCGCCAAATATCCGGAGGTGGTAATGGGTCCTGGCTTTCGCCAGGACGACTACGTGGAGAGGGCGCGCCCCCTCAATGCTTCTGCCCGTAAAGCACCGGCACTGCGGCATCCACGACCACCTCGACCAGGCTCGTGCCCTCAAACGCCATGCCGCGCTTTAGCGCCTCGCCGAGCGCCGCCGCCTCGCTCACCCGCACCGCATGGCAGCCCATGCCTTCGGCGAGCCGCACGAAATCGATCCCCGGTAGCTCCAGCCCCGGCACGTTCCGCACCTGCATCACCTGGCTGAACGAGCGCATCGCGCCGTAGCCGGAATTGTTGATCACGACGACGGTCAGCGGCAGCTTGCGCTGCGCAGCGGTCCACAGCGCCTGGATCGAATACATTGCCGAGCCGTCGCCGATCAGGCACACGGTGCGCTGCTTCGGCTTGCCCAGCGCCATGCCGACCGCGGCGGGCAGGCTATAGCCGAGACCGCCGCTCGCCATGGTGTAGAAACTGTCCTGGCCGCGCATCGGCATGAACTTCTGCATCGCCGGACGATGCGAGGGCACTTCCTCCACCAGTGATGCGCCGTCCGGCATCGCCTGCGACAGCGAATGCAGCAGGAATTCCACCGGCAACGGATCGGCGGCCTGCGGCGCCGGCGGCAGCGTGCGGCCTTTTGGCGTGGCGCGTTTGCTTTCGGGCAGGAGATCGAGCAGCAGGCTCAGCGCCGGCTTCATCGTCGCGATGATGCTGGTGCCGACCGGCGTCACGGCGGCAGCATCCGCATCATCCGTGATCTGGAAGATGGTCGCGCCGCCATCGAAGATCGCGGCATGGCCCTCGACATGGAAGGTGAAGACTGGCGCGCCGATCACAACAACAAGGTCGTGCTCGCGCAAAGCGTCTGACAGCTGCGCCGGCGAGGCATGCAGGAAGCCGGCGAATTGCGGATGCCGCTCGGGAAACGAGCAGCGCGCCGAGAACGGGCTGACCCAGACGCTGGCCTTGGCCTTCTCGGCCACGCGCACCATCAGATCGACGGCGCCCGCACGATCGACGCCGGGGCCGACGACGAGCGCAGGGTGTTTTGCCGAACCGAGCGCGGCAACCAGCGCTTTCATCGGCTCCGGCTCAGGTCCGATCTCGCGGCTGACCTTGCGCGCATCAATCGGCGCGCAGGCATGCGCCCAGTCGTCGATCGGGATCGACACGAAGGTCGGCCCGCACGGCGGCTGCATCGCGGTGTAATAGGCGCGCGCGATCGCGGCCGGCACGTCCTCGGGCCGCGCCGGCTCGACGCTGTATTTGACGTAAGGCCGCGGAAACTCCGACGCGCGCTCGGCATAGAGGAACGCCTGCAGCGGCAGGATCGAGCGGGCCTGCTGGCCCGCGGTGATCACCAGCGGGGTCTGGTTGCGGTGCGCGGTGTAGATGTTGCCGAGCGCGTTGCCGACGCCGGCGGCCGAATGCAGGTTGACGAAGCCGGCATTGCGGGTCGCCTGCGCGTAGCCGTCGGCCATGCCGACCGCGGAGGCTTCCTGCAGTGCCAGCACGTAATCGATGTCGTCGGGCCAGTCGCTCAGGAATGGCAGCTCGGTCGAGCCGGGATTGCCGAACACTCGGTCGATGCCGAACGAGCGCAGCAGGTCGAGCGTCGCCTGCTTCACGGTGACGGACTTGCTGCCGGTCTTGCCGTTCTTGGCCATGGTTTCCGTCCCCTTCTTCGTTCCTCATCCTGAGGAGCGCGTCTTCGCGCGTCTCGAAGGATGAAGGCCCGGTCTGTGGCCTCGCCCTTCGAGACGCGCGCGAAGGGCGTGCTCCTCAGGGTGAGGGTCTAACGGCAGCGTATCACCACACCGCCGTGCCCTTCATCGTCGGCTGCCCCTCCGCGTTCGCGGTCCACAGCTCCATGCTCTCGCCGCTGTCATTGGCGTTGACGGAGAACTCGCTGCCCTCGAACAGCGGCTGCAGGCCGCGATAGGTAAACTTCCTCGGCGCCTTCGCACCGCGCAGCTTCGCCGCCATCTCGACGATCAGCGCCGCCTGCAGCGGGCCGTGGAAGATCAGGCCCGGATAGCCCTCGACCTCGGTGACGTAGTCGCGGTCGTAATGGATGCGGTGGCCGTTGAAGGTCAGGGCGGAGTAGCGGAACAGCAGCACGGGATCGGAGACATGGGTCTCGCGATGCTGCGCCTTGGGCGGCGGAGGCGGCGCCTTGGCGCTCGCGGGCGCGCTGCTGGTCATCTCGCGATAGACGATGTCCTGCCGCTCGCGGATGGCGACGCCGCGTGGGCAAGAGATGCTGTGCTCGACCGAGACGAAGCACAGCGTGCCGGTCGAGCCCGTCTTCACCTGCACGTCGGCGATGCGCGAGGTCCGCGTCGATTCATCGCCGACGCGAAGCGGTTGCAGGAACTCGATCTCGCCGCCGGCCCACATCCGGCGCGGCAGCGGCACCGGCGGCAGGAAGCCGCCGCGGGTCGGGTGGCCGTCGGGCCCCAGCATCGACATCGGAAACACCGGCTGGGCCAGGCACCAGTGCACCGTGAACGGCGCGGCGTCGCCCTTCTTGGGCTCGCCGACCTCCTGGAGCAGCGTCGCGCGCAGGCCCATCACGAGCTGCGCGGTGACGATGTCGGTGGCTTCTGTGCTGCGGCCGATCCATTGCCGTAAGTGATCGATGTCGAGCTTCTCGGTCATGGCGCCTCGCTCTTCTTATTTCTTGGCCTGGGGTTTCTCGCCGATCGCCGGCACAGCGCCGTAGGCGCGCGTCTCGCCGACGATGATCGGCGCCGGCGCGGGATAGCTGACGCGTCCCTGCGGCGTGTCGACCTCGATGCGGCGCAGATGCGGATGGTTGGTGAGGTCGGCCATGGTGTTGACCTCGGCAAAGGCGATGTCGGCATCCGACAGCCGCTTCAAGAGCTCATCGCGCGTCATCCTGGCGAAGATGTCGGCGACGGTCTTGTCGGTGAAATCGCGGTTGCGCACGCGCTCGACCATGTTGGCGACGCGGGGATCGACCGGCAGATCCGGCTGGTCCAGCACCTTCGCGCACAGCGTCTTCCACTCGCGTTCGCTCTGGATCGAGATCAGGATGTCCTTGCCGTCCTTCGAGGTGAACACGCCGTAGGGCGCGATCGAGGGATGGCGCAGGCCCATGCGCTTGGGCGGATTGCCGGCTTCGGAGTTGAGCAACGGCACGGTACACCAGTCCGCCATCACGTCGAACATGGAGATGCGGATGTCACAGCCCTTGCCGGTGCGACCGCGTGCGATCAGCGCTTCCAGGATCGCCGCATGCGCGGTGGCGCCGGTCGCGACATCCACGATCGACATGCCGACGCGCGAGGCGCCGTCGGGGTTGCCGGTGATCGAGGCAAGGCCGCTCTCGGCCTGGATCAGCAAATCATAGGCCTTGCGGTGGGCGTAGGGGCCCTCGTCGCCATAGCCGGTGATCGTGCACGAGATCAGTTTTGGATAGTCCTTCAGAAGCCGCTCGCGGGAGAAGCCGAGCTTGTCCATCGAACCCGGCTTCAGGTTCTGGATCAGCACGTCGGCGCTGGCGATCAGCTTCTCCAACTCGGCGCAGCCTTCTTTCGTCGCGAGATCGACTATCGCCGATTGCTTGCCGCGGTTGAGCCAGACGAAATAGCTGCTCTGCCCCTTGGCGGCCGCGTCATAGCCGCGGGCGAAATCGCCTTCGGGCCGCTCGATCTTGATCACCTCCGCGCCGGCATCCGCCAGGCGCGAGGAGCAGAACGGCGCCGCCACCGCCTGCTCGACCGCAATCACCCTGATCCCGTCAAGTGCTCCCATGGCGTAACCTCAGTACGAGCGCGGCATGCCGAGCACATGCTCGGCGACGAAGGACAGCACGAGGTTGGTCGAGATCGGCGCCACCTGGTAGAGCCGCGTCTCGCGGAATTTGCGCTCGACGTCGTATTCCTCGGCAAAGCCGAAACCGCCATGGGTCTGGATGCAGGCATTGGCCGCTTCCCAGGATGCGTCCGCCGCCAGCATCTTGGCCATGTTGGCCTCCGCGCCGCAGTCGAGCCCGGCTTCATATTTGCGCGTGGCCTCCTTCACCATCAATTCGGCCGCGCGCATCGAGGCGTAGGCCTTGGCGATCGGGAACTGGATGCCCTGATTCTGGCCGATCGGCCGGCCGAAAACGCTGCGCTCCTTGGCGTAGTTCGTCGCCTTCGCGATGAACCATTTGGCGTCGCCGACGCATTCGGCCGCGATCAAAATGCGCTCGGCATTCATGCCCGAGAGGATGTAGCGGAAACCCTTGCCTTCCTCGCCGATCAAATTCTCCGCCGGCACCTTCATGTCGGTGAAGAATACTTCGGTGGTGGCGTGGTTCATCATGGTGCGGATCGGGCGGATCTCGAGACCGTTGTTCTTGGCCTCGCGCATGTCGACGATGAAGACGGACAGACCATCGGTGCGCTTCTTGACCTTCTCCTTCGGCGTGGTGCGCGCCAGCAGCACCATCAGGTCGGAATGCTCGGCGCGGCTGGTCCAGATCTTCTGGCCGTTGACGATATAGCTGTCGTTGCCTTCCTTGCGCGCGAAGGTCTTCAACGAGGAGGTGTCGGTGCCGCTGGTCGGCTCGGTGACGCCGAAGGCTTGCAGGCGCAATTCGCCGCTGGCGATCTTCGGCAGGTACTTTGCCTTCTGCTCGGCATTGCCGTGCCGCAGCACCGTACCCATCGTGTACATCTGGGCGTGACAGCCGCCGCCGTTGCAGCCCGCGCGCTGGATCTCTTCCAGGATCGCCGCCGCCGCGGACAGCTTCAGGCCCGCGCCGCCATACTCTTCCGGGATCAGCACCGAGAGATAGCCGGCCTCGGTCAGCGCATCGACGAAAGCCTTCGGGTAAGCCATCTCACGATCGAGCTTGCGCCAGTATTCGCCGGGAAACTGCGCGCAGAGCTTTGCGACGGCTTCGCGGATGTCGGCGTGATCTTCGGTGTGGTGCTCTTCACTCATGGCGTTTCCCGTATCTAGCGGCAGTTAAGATAACGCCGGCTCATCCTCAGGCGTTGTGAAAACAACGCCAGCCCCCTATGCTCATTTGTTATAGCGTATGGAGTAGCCTTACAGGATTGGCAAGCATGGATTTCCGGCAGCTCAGGACCTTCAGTTGCGTGGCGGAGCTCGGCAGCCTCTCCAAGGCCTCCGACACGCTGCGCGTGGCGCAGCCGGCGCTCTCCAGGCAGATCAAGCTTCTGGAACACGAGCTGCGCACCGAGCTGTTCACCCGCAACGGCCGCGGCATGGTGCTGACCGACGCCGGGCGCCTGTTGCTCGCTCGCACCTCCGGCATCGTGCGGCAGATCGACCAGATCCGCAACGACATCCAGTCGGCCAAGGGGCCGCCGTCCGGTCAGGTCGTGCTCGGCCTGGTTCCGACCGTGAGCTGCGTGCTGTCGGCGCGCTTTGCGCGGCGCTGCGTCGAAAAATTTCCCGGCATCTCGCTGCGCATCGTCGAGAGCTACAGCGGGCATCTGGTCGAATGGCTGCATCGCGGCGAGATGGATCTTGCGATCCTCTACGGCCGCTCGGCCGATCTGCATCTCAACGTGCAGAGTCTCGGGCGCGACAACATCGTCGCGGTCGGCCCGCGCGGCTGCGGCCTTGCGCGCAAGAAGAGCATCGACATCGGCTGGCTGCTGCGCCAGCGCCTCGTGCTGCCCAGTCATTCCCACGGCCTCCGCGCGCTGATCGAGCACGCCGCGGCCCAGCGCAAGATCAAGCTCGACGTCCAGTTGGAAGCGGATTCGTTCCGCGTGCTGACGAGCCTCGTCGAGGAAGGGCTCGGCTTTGCGCTGCTGCCACCCTCGTCGGTCCACGGCGAGGTCGCGGAGGGGCGGCTGGAGACCACCGCCGTGTCCAGGCCGATGACGCGCGAGCTCATTTTCGCTTCTCCGATCGACCGCCCGGCCTCGACGGCCTCGCTCGCCATCACCGGGCTCCTGCGCGAGGAGGTCGCCGCCTGCCGCAAGGAAGGCGTTTGGGACATCAAATTGAGTTAGATGCCGTGTCGTAGAACAGTCAGGCGCCGACTTGCCTTCGCATCTGGCGCGACCTGTCATGCCGAAATTTTATAGCTGGGGGTGCCCGCTCCTCATCCTGAGGAGCGCGCCCTTGCGCGCGTCTCGAAGGATGAAGGCCCGGCTTTGGCCTCGCCCTTCGAGACGCCTGCTTCGCAGGCTCCTCAGGGTGAGGGGAGAGAGTTGAGCGCGCCGCGGGTACGCGATCTCAGGCTGGAATCCTCACCGGCAGCGACTCGTATCCCTTGATGAAGCTCGAATAGATCCGCTTGGGTTCGCCGACCACCTCGATCCGGTCAAACCGCTTCAGCATCTCCTCCCAGATGATGCGCAGCTGCAGCTCGGCGAGGCGCATGCCGACGCAGCGATGGATGCCGAAGCCGAAGGAGAGGTGGGTGCGCGGGCGCGGGCGGTCGATGATGAACTCGTTGGGATTTTCGAACATCTCGTCGTCGCGATTGCCGGAGACATACCACATTACGACGCGGTCGCCCTTCCTGATGTGCTTGCCGCCGATCTCGGTATCGGCAAGCGCGGTACGCCGCATATGCGCGAGCGGCGTCTGCCAGCGGATCACCTCCGGTACCATGGAATCGATCAGCGCCGGATTCTTCCGCAGCATCTCGTATTGCTCCGGGTTCTCGTTCAGCGCCAGCACCGAGCCGGTCATGGTGTTGCGCGTGGTGTCGTTGCCGCCGACGATGAGCAGGATGATGTTGCCCATGAGGTTGTCGGGGTCCATGTGGCGGGTGGCGTCGTTATGGGCCATCAGCGACAGCAGGTCGTTGCGCGGCGCAGAGTTGACGCGCTCGTTCCACAGCTTCGACATGTAGGCGTAGCACTCGTCCATCTCGCGGCGGCGCTCCTCGGCGGAGGCGACGATGCCGCTCTTGGGCAGCGCGGTGGAGACGTCGGACCAGCGCGTCAACTTGCGCCGCTCCTCCCAGGGGAAGTCGAACAGGGTCGCGAGCATCTGCGTGGTCAGCTCGATCGAGACGCGCTCGACGAAATTGAAGGTCTCGTTGCGCGGCAGATTGTCCAGCACGGTCTGCGAACGCTGGCGGATCAATTTTGCGAGGTCGTCCAGATGTGTTGGCGTGAACATCGGCGACACCGTCTTGCGCTGCGCCGAATGCCGGGGCTGGTCCATCGCGATGAAGCTCGGATAATCGTAGCCTTCCGGCACGTCGCGGATCGAGATGCCGCCGAGCGTGGAGTCCGAGGAGAAGATGCCGTGATTGGTGTCGACATGCATGATGTCGTTGTATTTCACCACCGACCAGTACGGCTCGATCGGTGCGTTGGTGCAGTAATGCACCGGCTCTTCCTTGCGCAGCCGCTCGAACCACGGCCACAGCGTGTCGTCCTGGAACAGCCGTGGCGCGCCGGGATGGAATTGCGCCAGCGGCGTCGCATAGGCCTCTTCGCGCGCCCTGCGCATGCGCGCGACCTTGTCCACTTTAACCGGCGCTTGGATATTCATGGTCGTGGCTCCAGTGTTTCTGCTTAACCTCTCCCGCTTGCGGGAGAGGCAAAGGCCGCCGCTGGCGGCCGACCCCTTAGGAAACGCCGAGGCAAAGCCTCGGCTATGGCGTAGCGCCGGGTGAGGGTTTTCTCCTCTTGGGGATTATCCCGTTGTGGAGATACCCTCTCCCCAACCCTCTCCCGCAAGCGGGAGAGGGGGCGCACCGTCCTTGTAGGCGTCGTCATCTTGCTGCCCATCTAAGCCGCAATCTTCACGGGCAACGTCTCAAGTCCCTTCACGAAACTCGAATAGACCCGCTTCGGTTCGCCGACTACGTCAATATGGTCGAAACGCTTGAGGATCTCCTCCCAAATAATCTTGAGCTGGAGTTCAGCAAGCCTGAGGCCGACGCAGCGGTGGATGCCGAAGCCGAAGGAGAGGTGCGTGCGCGGGCGGGCGCGGTCGATGATGAAATCGTAGGGCTTTTCAATCGCCTCTTCGTCCCGGTTGCCCGAGACGTACCACATCACGACCTTGTCACCTTTCTTGATCTGCTTGCCGCGGAACTCGAAATCGGTGAGCGCCGTGCGCCGCATATGCGCGAGCGGCGTCTGCCAGCGGATCACCTCGGGCACGAAGCTGTCGAGCAGCGCGGGATTCTCGCGCAGCTTGCGATACTGCTCCGGATGCTGGCTCAGCGCGTAGATCGATCCCGACATGGTGTTGCGCGTGGTGTCGTTGCCGCCGACGATCAAGAGCACGAGATTGCCGAGGAAGTTCTTCGCGTCCATGTCGCGCGTCGCGGCGCCGTGCGCCATCATCGACAACAGGTCGCTCTTCGGAGGTTGTTCGATGCGCTCCTTCCAGAGGCGGGAGAAATAGGCCGCGCATTCCGTCAGCTCGGCCTGCCGCTCGTCTTCGGTCGCGACGAGGCCATCGGGACCGGGAATGGTGGTGGCGATATCCGACCAGCGCGTCAGCTTGCGGCGGTCCTCCCAGGGGAAGTCGAACAGCACGGCCAGCATCTGCGTGGTCAGCTCGATCGAGACCTGGTCGACCCAGTCGAACACTTCGCCGCGAGGAAGATTGTCCAGGCACTCGGCCGAGCGCCTGCGGATGTTGAGCGCGAGATTGTCCAGATGCGTCGGCGTGAACATCGGCGCCACGGTCTTGCGCTGCGCCGCATGTCGCGGCGGGTCCATCGAGATGAAGCTTTCGCGGCGCAGATCCGGGTCGATGTCGCGGATGGTGATGCCGCCGAGCGCGGAGGCCGAGGAGAACACCGCATGGTTGGTCTCGATCTCCATGATGTCGTTGTAGCGCGTCACCGACCAGTACGGGCCGAACATCGAGTCCTTGCAGTAGTGCACGGGATCTTCCCGGCGCAGGCGATCGAAATAGGGCCAGAACGTATCGGTCCTGAACAGTTCCGGATCGCCCGGATCGAATTGCTCCAGCGGCAATGTCGACGCGCGCTCGCGCAGTGCGTCGAGCTTGGACGCGCTCTCGATGGTCCCATGCATGACCGTTCTCCCTGGCATCCTCCGCGCGTCTTTGAATTCTGCGCTGCGGTATTTGATTTGCAATTACAGCCCGTTGTCTGCGCCGGAGCAAGGGAGAGTTTTGCCACATCCAACCTTCGCGAGAGGTGGGTGGATGCGTGGCCCGGATGCAGCCGCGGGGCTATTGGACATCACCAGCGTGACCTGCCGCACGCCGTTCGGCCTGAAATCATGCAAGAAATCGACTGGAATCGGGTTAAATCGAACCCGCCCGTCTTGGGGATCGACCAATCTCTGATCTATAGTTTGGCCGCCACAAATGCGCACCCCGAGGTTGCCGCCGTGAACGACATGCAATGGGCCCCCATCGGCTCCGAACCCGTCCCGCCGCCATTGCCGCCGACGCGGGTGGATTTCAGCGGCAATCGCTCCGGTTTCCGCAAAATGGTCACCAAGGGTGCCATGCTGGAGCTCGTCACCTTCGGTTTCTACCGGTTCTGGCTCGTCACCGACATCCGCCGTCATCTCTGGTCGAACACCGCGATCGACGGCGACGCCGCCGAATATACCGGCCGCGGCAAGGAGCTGCTGGTCGGCTTCCTGTTCGCGCTAGCGATCCTGGTGCCGATTTATCTCGCCTACTTCCTCATCGGCATCGAGTTCGAGCGCTGGCAGGGCTTTGCCTCGACGCCGCTGTTCATCAGCTTCTACGCCTTCGGCCAGTTCGCGATCTTTCGCGCGCGGCGGTATCGCCTGACGCGCACGGTCTGGCGCGGCGTGCGGTTCTGGATGGACGGCTCGGGCTGGGCCTATTCGTTCCGCGCCATGGCGTGGGGCCTGCTGGTGTTCCTGACCCTCGGCCTGGCGCTGCCGTGGCGCGAGGCTTCACTCGAACGTTACAAGATGCGGCACACCCATTACGGTGACTTGCGCGGCGATTTCGAGGGCAATGGCTGGACCTTCTTCAAGCGCGGCTGGTGGCTGTGGCTGCTCAGCCCGATCGCGCTGATCATCTTTCCGCTCGCGCCGTTCTTCTATGCCGAGTTCAAGGCGCGCGAGTGGCGCTGGTGGCTGGACGGCATCCGCATCGGTGGCGTCAGCCTCTCCTCGGAGCTTCCGCACAATGCGTTCTATGGCCTGTACTGGAAGGTGATCGGCTGGTGGACGCTGCTCTCGATGATCTTCGGCGCCTATCTCGGCGGCGCCACCGCGCTCGTCGTCCAGCTGAGCGGCCTTTCGGCCGAGCAGCTGTTCGGGTCCGGCGATCCCGCCAAGAGCATCCCGATGCTGGTGATCATGGTCATCGGTTACTTCGCCGTCGCGCTTGCGGTCAACATCGTGATGCGGGTCTATCTCCAGCGCGATCTCTGGGCCAAGGTGCTGGAAACGGTCGAGGTGCACAATATCGCGGCCGCTGCGGATGTGCGCGGCAGCGGCGAGCTTGCCAGCGCGCTCGGCGAGGGCTTTGCCGATGGGCTTGACGTTGCAGGATTCTGAGCTGTGAGTGAGTTGTCTACCGAGGCCCCGGCGCAGTCGGCAAAGCCGACGGTCTTCTTCGACGGCGTATCCAGCCGCAGGCGGCAGGTGACGCTGGCGTTCGGCGATGCGCTCGAGATCGTCGAGGAAGGCGGAACGCCCGTCCGCTGGGCCTATGCCGACATCCGTCGCGCCGACAGTCCCGCTGGTGTCCTGCGTCTCGCCTGCACCGCTGCACCGCCCCTGGCGCGGCTCGAGATCCGCGACGCAGCTCTCGCGGCGGACGTGACCACCCGCTGTGTGCGTCTCGACGAGCATCAGACCTCGCGTCGCGGCGTTGCAAAAATCGTCGGCTGGTCGGTGGCCGCCGCCGTCTCCATCGTCTGCGTCGTCCTGTTCGGCGTGCCGCTCGCCGCCGACCGTCTCGCGCCGCTGGTGCCGAAGCCGATCGAACGGCGCATTGGCGACGCCGCCGAAGTTCAGGTGAAAACCATCTTCGGCCGCAATGTGTGCGAAGATCCCGCGGGCAAGGCCGCGTTCACAAAACTCGTCAACCGTCTGCGCGATGCCGCCGGCCTCGACGACGATTCCATGACGGCTGGCGTGCTGCCGACCGCGGTGCCGAACGCGTTCGCGCTGCCCGGCGGCAAGGTGTTCGTGCTGAAGGGCCTGCTCGACAAGGCCGAGAGCCCGGATGAGATCGCCGGCATTCTCGCCCACGAGCTCGGCCATCTCAAGCATCACGACAACATGCGCGGGCTGATCTACAACGGCGGCACCTCGTTCCTGATCGGCCTGTTGTTCGGCGACGTCACCGGCTCATCCGCCGTGATCTTCGCCTCGCGCAGCGTGGTCGAGGCCTCCTATTCGCGCGAAGCCGAGACCGCGGCGGATACGTTCGCGATCGAGATCATGCATGCGCTCGGCCGCTCGCCCAAACCCGCGGCCGAACTGATGTTCCGCATCACCGGCAAGGAAGGCGGCTCTGGTCTGACAAATATCCTCGCCAGCCATCCGCTGACCGAGGATCGTCTCGCGCGCATGACCAGGGAAGACCGTCGCGCCAGCGGCCCGCCGCTGCTGACAGACAAGGAATGGCAGGCACTGAAGCTGATCTGCGGCAGCGGCAAGGTTTAAGTCGAATGGCTTTCGGTTGAAGCTATTGGCCGCGGGCTCGCTCCAGCCTCTCCCGCTTGCGGGAGAGGTCGCCGCGTAGCGGCGGGTGAGGGTTCTCTCCTCTCAGGGGTTCTCGCTTGCGGAGCTACCCCCACCCCAGCCCTCCCCCGCAAGCGCAGGGCTATCGCAGATGGCTTCTTGGTGACGGCCAGAGCAAGCGCCTCGTCCTTCGAGACGACCGCTCCGCGGTCTCCTCAGGATGAGGCTAAGCAGCATTGCCCCCGTTGAAATTGCTGCCGCGCACTCCGCCCTCATCCTGAGGGCCCGCCATCGGCGGGCGTCTCGAAGGATGCGCTGCGGGCGAGCTATCCGCCACGCATCTTCATATGCGATAGCCCTGCCCGCAAGCGGGAGAGGGAGCGCACCTTCTTCGTTGCTGCACTTTAGGCTTCGCGAACTACCGCGTTCCGTAGGCGCGGTCGCCGGCGTCGCCGAGGCCCGGCAGGATAAAACCGTTCTCGTCGAGACCTTCGTCGACCGCGGCGGTCCAGATCGGCACGTCCGGATGCAAGCCACGTAGCCGTTCGAGGCCTTCGGGGGCTGCGATCAGGCAGGCGAGGCGGATGTCCCTGGCGCCGCGCTCCTTCAGCCGGTCGATCGCGGCGACGGCCGTGTTGGCGGTGGCGACGACGGGCGTCACCACGATGGCGAGGCGCTCGTGGAGGTCTGACGGCGATTTGAAGAAATACTCGACCGCGGCAAAGCTGTGCGGCTCGCGGTAGAGCCCGATATGGGCGACGCGCGCGGTCGGCACCAGGTCCATCATGCCGTCGACGAAGGTGGTGCCGGCGCGCAGCATCGGCACGAACACCAGCTTCTTGCCGGCGATCTTGGCCGAGTGCATCGTCGCCAGCGGCGTCTCGATGACGGTGTCGGCGAGCGGCAGGTCGCGCGTCACCTCGTAGCACAGGAGCATGCCGATCTCCTTGATCAGCTCGCGGAACGACTTGGTCGAGATGGATCTGTCCCGCACCAGCGTCAGCTTGTGCTGCACCAGCGGATGATCGACGATCGTGACGCCTTCCATGATCGGTTGCTCCTGAAATTCATCAAGCGAATGTGTGAGCGGCAACGAGGGTCAGAAAACCGTGCCGTCGCTGATCACCTTGAGCGGCGGCGAACCATCGGGGCGGCGCGCAAACGCGATGGCGCGGCCGGCGGCCCAGGTGCCGCCTTCGAGGATGCTGGCGAGCGGCAATGTCTCGGGCGTGCGGCCGAGCTTGGCGCGAACCAGTTCGGCGAGCCTGTCGAGCAGCGCAACCGTCAGCGCGCGCCATTCCACGACGAGCAGGGAATCCACCGCATGCGCGCGATCGGCGTCAGTGGGATCGCGCAGGCGCAGCACCTCGTGATCGACGAACAGGCCGCCATTGCGGTATTCGGCGAGCCCCGTGAGGCCGTCGATGTCGGTGACGGCAAATCCGGCGCGCTGCAGCGGCTCGATCAGCGAGTAGCTCAGCCATTGCGACAGCTTGTGCAGGGGAACGAGACCGGCCGTTCCGTCGTCCGCCCTAATCGCCGGATGCCGCCAGCAATCGCCGAGCGGGACGCCCGCGAGCTCGAGCCGTGACGGCCAGATCGGTCCGAGCTGGTTCAGCACGGCGGACAGAATGGTAGGCGCAGCGACGGCGCCGCTCACGGCTTGCGCCGCGATGTGATCGAACAGCCCGCCCGGCCGCGGTGTGTCGTGCAGACCGAATACGTCCGCGCGCTCCGAGACCTGCTTGCCCAGACGCCGCAGCAGGTCGGTGCGCCCCTCGAGGCCAAGCAGCGAATTGGCCTCGCTGACCTGAAAGGCGGATGTGAGCGAGGCGAGGGGCAGTTTTGCCAGCACATTCGCATCGACCCTGAACGGCGTGCGGGCATCGCCGGAGAAGAGCCCGCTCGCAAACATGTCGAGGCTCGCAATCGCAAGCCCCTCGGACCGGCCGATGGCTTCGCCCGTCACGGCATCGCGGTATCGCCACGCAGCGCCGGCGCCGGCATCGAGCAGCACGGAGACGATCGCAAGGTCGAACTCCGCACGCGCCCGTGCCGCGCGGTCCGGCCATGATGCGGCGTCCGCGAGCCGCGCCCAGCGATCGACGCCGCCAAGCACAAAGTGGCGCCAGCGCGCGTGGAAGGGGACATCCAGCGTCGGATAGGCTTTTCGCGTGACCGCGAGCACGGCATCGGCGACCCCATCCATGCGGCCGAGATCGACCGTGAAATGGGTGAGCCCGCCGGCAAGGCCAAGCTCGAGCATCTGCCCGGCGCGCGCCCGCACCGCCTTTGCGGTGAGCAGCGAACGCGCCTGCAGTTCCAAACTCTCCGTCATCGCGATCAGTATTTTTCGAGCGAACGCCCGACCACGCCGTTCACGTCCTTCTCCGGCGCGATGTCGGTCGAGTAATAGCCGGCGGCCTTCTTCGCGGCGATCTCGACATAGGCGTCGGCCGGGATCAGCTCCGGCGGGATCGGCACGCGTTCGACGATGTCGATGCCTTGCGAGGTCAGCGCGTCGTATTTCATGTCGCTCATCGACAGGAAGCGGTCGATGCGCTTCAGGCCCAGCCAGTGGATGGTGTCGGGCATGAGCTGCTGGAAGCGCGCGTCCTGGACGCCGGCGACGCATTCGGTGCGCTCGAAATAGGCCGCGGCCGCATCGCCATCCTCCTGGCGCTTGCGGGCGTTGTAGACCAGGAATTTCGTGACCTCGCCGAGCGCGCGGCCTTCTTTCCGGTTATAGACGACGAGCCCGAGCCCGCCCTCCTGCGCGCCGCGCGCGGATTCCTCGATGCCGTGGATCAGGTAGGGCCGGCAGGTGCAGATGTCGGAGCCGAACACGTCGGAGCCGTTGCACTCGTCATGCACGCGGCAGGTGATCCTGGTGCGATGGTCCGGGAGCTTGGTGACGTCACCGAACATGTAGACGGTGGTGCCGCCGATCGGCGGCAAAAACACCTTCAGGTCCGGGCGCGTCACGAGCTCCGGGAACATGCCGGCGGTCTGCTCGAACAGCGTGCGCCGCAGCTCGGTCTCGCCGGTGCCGAAGCGTTCGGCAAGGCCGGGCAGGTACCAGACCGGATCGATCGCGATCTTCACCACCGAGACGCTGCCATTGGCGTGCACGACCTCGCCGTCGGCACGCAGCCGCTTTGCCGCCAGCGCCTCGCGGATCTCCGGCAGGTCCAGCCGCGCCCGCGTCACCGCGATGCTCGGGCGGATATCGACGCCTTCGGCGATGTCCTTGCCGAAATTCTCCGCGACCAGATGGCCCCAGGGATCGAGCGCGACGATTTTTGCGGGATCACGCCACTGCTCGAACGGTCCGATGGTCGCCGCCGGAAAGGTGTTGGTGAGGTCGGGCCTGCGAATCGGATCGAGCGCGCCGGCGGAGACGGCGAGCGCGCGGTACATCGCATAGGACCCGCCATGGCTGCCGATCACGTTGCGATCCCCGGCGCGCGACACCGTGCCGATGATCGGCCCGCGGGCGCGCGCGTCGGCTGCCCCCCAATGGATCGGAAAGGCGGCCTTCCGGCCCGGCTCCGGATGGGAGGTCAGGCGGATGTGGTCGGTACGGTTCGCGCGGCTCATGTCCAGGCTCCCAAAAAGCCAACGGCCCGCCGCTCGGACGGGCCTGGCTCGCTGGCGTTGCCGGTGCGGACCACCGGCGGCGCAAGCTCAATCCAACATATTGTAGCGGGCAGGCACGACAGACAAGTTAATCGTGGCGTGCGGGCTGGGCCCTTCGCGGCCAAATTCCCGTCGTCGGCGTGCCGGTCGGGCGCGCCCGAAGGCCGCGCCTTCGCGTCGGCCGAACCTTGCGGTTCTAGTCGCGCGATTGGTGTAAGGATTTGAAATAGTTTTCGTTTTTGTGTTTTCAAGAGGCGTCGCGGGGGCGGCGGCGACCGCTGCGACTAGACAAAACGTATATAATCAGACAATCTGTATAAGTCGCCTCTGCCTCGGAGTCTCGCCATGCCTGCCGCCAGCTACATCGATTCCCGCAACGGAAAACTCTATTCCCTTAAGCAGCCGCGCTGGTGCTCGGACGAGCGCACGCCGCTTCTGGTCACGCCGGGGGCAGGGTTGTCGCGCGAGGACATCGACGGCCGCACGCGGTCGCTCTGGCGCTACAGGGCGGCGCTGCCGGTCGAGATCGCAAAGCCGATCACGCTCGGCGAAGGCTGCACGCCGCTGGTCCAGCAGGCCTGGGGCGAGCTGCGCCCGTTGTTCAAGCTCGAATGGTTCAACCCCACCGGCAGCTTCAAGGACCGCGGCTCGGCGGTGATGCTGTCCTTCCTGCGCCAGATCGGTGTCGATGCCATTCTGGAGGACTCGTCCGGCAACGGCGGCTCGTCGATGGCGGGATTGGGTGCCGCCGGCGGCATGCGCGTGAAGATCCTGGCGCCCGCCTCGACATCGCCGGCCAAGATCGCGCAGGTGCGCGCCTACGGCGCCACGGTGCAGCTCGTCGAAGGCCCGCGCGAGGAATCGGAGGCCGAGGCCATCCGGCAATCGAGCCAGACGTTTTACGCCAGCCACAATTGGCAGCCGTTCTTCCTCGAAGGCACCAAATCGCTCGCCTATGAAATCTGGGAGGACCTCGGCTTCCGCGCCCCCGACAACGTCATCGTCCCCGTCGGCGCCGGCAGCAGCCTCTTGGGTTGCGCCTTCGGCTTCCGTGAGCTCATGAAAGCCGGGCAGATATCGAGGCTGCCGCGCCTGTTCGCGGCACAGCCGATCAATTGCTCGCCCATCGATGCGAGCTTCAAGGCCGGTGTCGATACGCCGGTCGCGCGCGAGGTGCATAAGACCATCGCCGAAGGCACCGCGATCAAGAATCCGCTGCGCCTGCGCGAGATCATCGCCGCCTTGCGCGAGAGCGGCGGCGGCACCGTCGCACTCACCGAGGACGAGATCGTCGCCGCGCTGCGCCGCCTCGCGCGGCAGGGCCTGTTCGCCGAGCCGACCAGCGCCAGCGCAGCTGCCGCGCTGGAAAAACTCTCCTCTGCCGGATCGATCAAGGCGACCGAGACCACGGTCGCGGTCCTCACCGGCACGGGCCTCAAGGCCGCGACCACCGTCGCCGATCTCGTGCAGTAGGGCCAAGCGATGACGCGAGCCAAGTCATCGAGCAAGACCGCCGCCGATCGACAGCTGCTGTTCGATCAGTTGCGGCGGATCGCGCAAGGATTAGGAGAGACCTTCGCACCGTTCTGCGAAGTCGTGCTGCACGATCTCACCGATCCCAAACAGGCGATCGTCGCCATTCACAACAATCTGTCGGGACGCAAGGTCGGCCAGCCCGCGACCGAGCTTGGCCTTGCCCGCATCGCCGACCCGGACTATGCGCAGGTGATCTCGAACTACGCCAACAGCTTTGCCGACGGACGGCAGGCCAAGAGCACATCCATCGGTATCAAGGATGCGGACGGTTCTTACGTTGCCGCGCTCTGCCTCAACGTCGATCTGACCTTGTTCCAGGGCTTGCAGAGCGCCATCGGCCAGTTCGTCAGCGTCGATGCGAAGGACAGCCCGCGGGAATCCCTCAATCCAGTCGGCGCGGATGCCATCCGCGCCCATATCGACCAGTTCGCCGCGCGCCGCGCCACGACGCCGCGCGCGCTCAACACCGAGGATCGCCGCGCGCTGCTGCGCGAATTGCGCGACGCCGGCTGCATGCAGGTACGCCGCTCCTCGGACATCATCGCCGCCCATCTCGGGGTGTCGCGTGCTACGGTGTATGCCGATGCCAGATGATACCGATCTGTTGAGCCTTGAAACGCCCTGCCTGCTGCTCGACGAGCAACGGCTCCGCGCCAATGTCGCGCGGATGAAGGCGCACCTTGCCAGTCTTGGCGTGGCTTTCCGTCCGCATCTGAAGACCGCAAAATCGCTCGACGTCGCCCGCATCGCGATGACCTCGGCTACCGGGCCGGCAACAGTCTCGACGCTGCGCGAGGCCGAGTATTTCGCAGCCGGCGGCGTGCGCGACATGATCTACGCCGTCGGCATTGCGCCGGCGAAGCTCGCGCGCGTCTCTGCCATCCGCGCCACCGGTGCCGATCTCGCCGTGGTACTCGATAGCATCGAACAAGCCGATGCCGTCGCCGCGCATGCCGCGAGCAGCGGCGATCCGGTTCCGGCGCTGATCGAGGTCGACGCGGACGGCCATCGCTCCGGCGTCGCGCCGACCGACGCGGCAACGCTGGTCGCCATTGGCAATCGCCTGGTCTCGGGCGGCGCGACCTTGCGCGGCGTGCTGCTGCACGCCGGCGACAGCTACGCACTGAACGATTCCGCAGCCATCGCGGAAGCGGCAGAAGCGGAACGCATCGCCGCCGTGACGGCGGCGAACGCGTTGCGCAGCGCAGGTCTGCCCTGTCCTATCGTCAGCGTCGGCGCGACACCGACCGCACGCTATGCGCGCGACCTGACCGGCGTCACCGAAGTGCGTGCCGGTGTCTTCATGTTCGGCGACCTTTATCAGGCCGGCGTCAGTTCGGTGGCGATGGACGACCTCGTGCTCTCTGTGCTTGCCACCGTCATCGGCCACCAGAAGGTAAAAGGCTGGATCATCACCGACGCCGGCTGGATGGCGCTGTCGCGCGACCGCAGCACGGCGAAGCAGGCGCTCGACCAGGGTTATGGCGTCGTCTGCGATCTCGCTGGAAAACCGTACCCGGACCTCATCGTCACCGATGCCAACCAGGAACACGGCATCATTGGCTTGCGCAAGGGCTCGAATGCCGCGCTGCCGGACCTGCCTATCGGCTCCCGCGTCCGTATCCTCACCAACCACGCCTGCGCAACCGGCGCGCAATATGATCGCTATCACGTACTCGACGGCGCGGGTGATGTCAGCGCCGTGTGGCCGCGGATCAACGGGTGGTAGGACAGGCCGAAACGCGCCGCGAGATTGCGAAATTGTGTCCTCGCCGCCGCCCGTGAGCCGTTGAACCTTGGGCCTTCCTCGCCAGCCTCATGAAGATCGACCTCGAGCAAAGGGAGAGTTCCATGACCGCGCAGGATCCGTTTGCAGGTTTCAAGGCCATCCAGAAAGAAGCCTGGTCGCTGTTCACGCCGATGGAGGTTTTCACGACTCCGGCCGCGGCCAAGCTGGTCGTTTTTGCCGGCGTTGCCGCCGGCCAAAAGCTGCTCGACGTCGGATGCGGCACCGGCGTTGTCGCGATCACAGCCGCCCGCCGCGGTGCGAAGGTCAGGGGTCTCGACCTCTCGCCGGTTCTGATCGAGCGCGCCCGCGAGCACGCAGGGCTGGCGAATCTCGATGTCGACTTCGTCGACGGCGACGCCGAAAGCCTGCCCTATGGCGACAACGAGTTCGACGTGGTGCTCAGCCAGTTCGGCCACATGTTCGCGCCGCGTCCGGACGTCGCCATCGGCGAGATGCTGCGCGTGCTGAAGCCCGGCGGCACCATCGCCTTCTCCACCTGGCCGCCGCATCTCTACGTCGGCCGCATGTTCGCGCTGGTCGGCCGCCATCTGCCGCCGCCCGAGGGCGTCGCATCACCGGCGTTGTGGGGCGATCCGAAAATCGTCGCCGAGCGTCTCGCGGGGAAGGCGAAGGAAATCTCGTTCGAGATGGACATGATGACGCCGTCCACGCTCAGCCCGCAGCATTTCCGCCGCACCATGGAAGCGACGATCGGGCCTTTGATCAAGCTCGTCGCACATTACAAGGACGAGCCGGACAAGCTCAGCAGCTTCCGTGCCGAGTTCGAGGCGTTGATCTCGGAGTATTTCGACGCCGGCAACAACGTGATGCGCCAGCAGTTTCTGATGACGAAAGCAAGGAAGGCGTGAGGGCGCGCTCGAAGGCGAATGTGCTGCGAGACAGGACGCCTTGCTGACCCTCCCCTCCAGGGGAAGGTCATCGCATGTGGCATTTTGCGCAGTCTGAGCGCGTCAGTGGCGTCTCACTCCTTCAGATCATTCACCCGCTTCACCCACGCCCTGACGTCGGCGAGCACTTGCGGCAGCACGGCCTTGACCTCCGGCACCGTCATGCCGGGCTTGATGCGGGGGTCGTAGAGCAAATTGAGGATGTACTGGTCGTAGACGTCGAAATAGCCCATCGAGACGTTGTCGTTGAACATGGTCCACGGCACGCTCGTGGTGTCGTTGATGGGCCCGAGCGATTGCAGGAGCTCCTCATAGGCGCAGTCGAGGAAGGTGAAATCGCCATTGTCGACGGTGAGGATGACGTCGGAATGCTCGATCTCGAAATTGTCGTTCTTGCGGAAGCCGGACAGGCATTGCGGGTCGAGCGAGGTGCGGATCTCGCGGGCCTTCTCCGCGCCGTAGAAGCTGGTGAGGGTCCGGAACAGGTCGCGGTCGCGCACCAGCTTGACCCGCACATTCGCCGCCTCGCTGCTCTCGATCATGGCGATGTCGAGATGCTGCACGCGCTTGCCGATGTCGGTGACGACTTTTGCCAGCTGCGTCTTGCGATCGGCGCGGTCGCTCTCGGCGAACACGCGCACCGGCCCGTCGAATTTGCGGATGCGGTCGACGCGGCCGGCGAGGTGGTATTCGGCGCCGAACGCGGTCTTGAGAAAACCCTCGACGATCTCGTTGTCGGTAAAGCTCTTCCGCTCGGCGCGCTGGCGCGAGGCGACCGCGGGCAGTTCGCCGGCGGCGGCCATGGTAGCGGTGTCAGGCACGCAGGTGAGCGTTGCGAGCGCCAACAGGGCGATACGAAGGCCGGGCGAGGGCAGGTCCAATGCGCTCATCGTTGTGCGACGCTGCCGTATTCGCGCCGCGCGCACAAGATCGCAAATTCGCGCGCCCTGCGGGTTCCTGCTGTGGCCGATCAGTTGTTCAGCACCACCACGGTGGTGCCGACCGAGACGCGGCTGTAGAGGTCGGTGACGTCGTCATTGGTCATGCGGAAGCAGCCCGAGGACACCGCCTGGCCGATCGTCTCCGGCTCGTTGGAGCCGTGGATGCGGTAGAGCGTCGATCCCAGATACATCGCGCGGGCGCCGAGCGGATTCTCGATGCCGCCCTTCATGTGCCGCGGCAGGTCGGGTCGGCGGGCCAGCATCTGCGACGGCGGCGTCCAGGCCGGCCATTCCTTCTTGGCGGTGATCCTGTGCACCCCGCCCCAGCGGAAGCCGTCGCGGCCGACGCCGATCCCGTAGCGCAGCGCCTGGCCGTTCTGGAGCACCAGGTAGAGCCGCCGCTCGGACGTGTTCACCACGATCGTGCCGGGGGCATAATTGCCGTTGTACATGACGGTGGAGCGGGGAATCGGGCTGGAGCCGCCGCGGAAGAAGTTCGGGCCGCCGCCCATGATGTCGCGGGAGTCGAACTCCTCGGCGAGCGTACCGCCGGCCGTGGCGGTCAAGAGTGCGACGGCGGCAATCGGCGCGGCAAAAAACCGGATCATTGTCTCCCCCGGAAAAAAATCGATTCAACGAAGGTCACAGGCCATATTTGCGAGGGTTTCGCAAGCCACGGCCCCGTGAGGAACCCCATGCTTAATGAATGGCGTTACCAAATCGGCAACTGCACCAATTCGCCGGAAAGCGTTAGCCAAGCCGGCGCGTCGGCGCGCGGGGCAGGGCCGCAATGGCCGCTATTGCTTTGACGAATGCCGCGAACAATGATTGGTCGGATGGATCACTCGAGATCGCCGGTAGCGGGAGCAGAAGAATGAACGGTGCGGAAAGCCTGGTGCGGACGATGGTCAAGGGTGGGGTCGACGTCTGCTTCACCAACCCCGGCACGTCCGAGATGCATTTTGTCGCAGCACTCGACCGCGTGCCCGGCATGCGCTGCGTGCTCGGCCTGTTCGAAGGCGTGGTGACGGGAGCAGCCGACGGCTATTTCCGCATGAAGGGCACGCCGGCCTCGACCCTGCTGCATCTCGGTCCCGGCCTCGCCAACGGCCTTGCCAATCTGCACAACGCCAAGAAGGCCAATTCCGGCATCGTCAACATCGTCGGCCAGCATGCGGTCTACCACATCGACTACAACGCGCCGCTGACCTCCGACATCGAGGGCTTGGCCCGGCCGATGTCGTCCTGGGTCCGGACCTCGCCGAATTCCAAATCGGTCGCCGCCGACGGTGCCGCGGCCATTGCCGCCGCCAAAAGCGCGCCGCCGCAAATCGCCACCCTGATCCTGCCCGCCGACACCGCCTGGAACGAGGCCGACGGCATCGCCGAGGTGCCGGCCGAGCAGCAGCGCGCCAGCTATTCGCCGCAGGCGGTTGAGAAGGCCGCGAAGATCCTGCACGGTGACGGCGAGGGCACGCTGCTCCTGATGACCGGCAGCGCCCTCAGCGAGCAGGGCCTGGCGCTGGCCGAGCGCATCGCGGGCAAGACCGGCTGTACCGTGATGGGCCCGACCTTCCGCCCAAAGATGGCGCGCGGCCGCGGCCGCTTCTCGATCGACCGCATCCACTACGTGATCGAGAACGCGCTGCCGATGCTGGCGAAATTCCGTCACATCGTGCTGGTCGAGTCCGACGATCCCGTGGCGTTCTTCGCCTATCCGAACAAGCCGAGCATGCTCAAGCCCGAGGGCTGCGAGGTGCATCGCATGACCTCATGGGGCGAGAATTCGGTCGCAGCCCTCGAGGCGCTGGCCGGCGCCGTGAAGGCGAGCGCGAAGGACGTCAAGCCGCAAGCCCTTCAGGAGTTGGTCAAGCCGACCGGCGCGCTCACCTTCGCCTCGATCGCGCAGGCGATTGCCTGTGCGATCCCCGAGAATGCGATCATGGTCGACGAATCCCTGACCACCGGTCGCGGCTTTTTCCCGCCGACCGCGGCGGCGGCTCCCCACGACTGGCTGCAGAACATGGGCGGCTCGATCGGCTTCTCGACGCCGCTCTCGATCGGCGCGGCGATCGCCTGCCCGGACCGCAAGGTCATCACCATGGTCGGTGACGGCAGTGCCATGTACACGATCCAGTCGCTGTGGACGCAGGCGCGCGAGAACCTCAACATCGTCACCATCGTGTTCGCCAACCGCATCTACCAGATCCTGCGCGGCGAGTTCGACAATGTCGGCGCCGGCGAGCCCGGCCAGCGCGCCAACGACATGCTCCGGCTCGACCGGCCGACGCTCGATTTCGTCGCGCTGGCCAAGGGCATGGGCGTGCCCGGCCGCGCCGTCACCAATGCCGACGAGTTCAACAAGGCGCTGACTGAGGCCGTCGCCGAGCCCGGGCCGCGGCTCATCGAAGTCCAGATGTAAGTCTGTATCTTTACCTCTCCCCGCTCTTCTGCGGGGAGAGGCGTAGGCCGCCTTTCGGCGGCCGTTCTCAAGAACGCCGAAGCGAAGCTTCGGCTATGTCGCCCCTGGCGATGCGAAGCATCGTCCGGCGCGATCCGGGTGAGGGGCAAGGCAGGCTGCGAACCCAAGCAAAAAGTCTACCCGACTCGCGCGCCGAGCGCGTTCCACCTATCATTCGATCGAATTTGCCGAGGCGGCCCCTCACCCCACCCTCTCCCCGTAAGAACGGGGAGAGGGAGTGAGAGACCGCACGGAACCCAATCGATGCGCCCGGAGGCACGATGCAGACCGAGCTGAACAAGGTGATCGCGGCGCTCCGGGACTTCTACGCCCACGAAGGATTCTTGTTCGAGAAGGACGTCGGCGAGCGCGCGGTGACCCACCGCTTCGCCGTCTATCTGGAGCGGCAGTTCTCCGGCTGGGCCGTCGACTGCAATTACGACCGGCTCGGCGAGCGCACGCTGCATCTGCCGCACGGCACCATCATCTCGACGGACGATCATCTGGGAAAGTCGATCTACCCCGACGTCGCCGTGCATCAGCGCGAGATTCCGAACAACCTGCTCACGGTGGAGATCCGCAAGGCGAGCAATCACACGCCGCTGGAGCACGACCAGCACAAGCTGAGGGCGCTCACCGATGTGCATGTCTGGTTTCCCTACTGGATCGGCGTGCTGTTGGTGCTGGACAAGCAGCATGTGACGATGTCGGAGGTCTATGTCAGCGGCCTCGTCGACGACCCGCTGACGCGCTGGTTCGCGACGCGGCTCGCGGAGAGCGGTCTCGGGGCTGCGCACTAGGGCGTGTGCTTCTAAGATTTTAAGAACAAAGCGGAAGTCGCCCCGCTTGCGCAGCATCGACTGCTTATGACCTCTTAGCGGACGCAGAGCCGACTCACTTTCTGCACCGACGCCGAGAGAATTCCAAAAGCGGCGGAACGCTGGTCGCTGGGGAATGTTGGCCTCACGGCGACCGAATCTTCGCGAGCCGCGGGACAGTCAATGCAGTCGGAGTCAGGCCCTAAGCATGAAAATACGTGTTGGATTCGAAATGATTTATGACTTCCAGCAAGTCACACCATTGATTGCCGTGGTCGGCACGCACTTCACCCGCGCATCCGACATCATTGTGCCGGATCATCTCACCACCGAGCCTCCCGTGCAGATCACGCCCTACCGCGACGGCTTCGGAAACTGGTGCAGTCGGTTCGTTGCGCCCGCTGGCCGCATGCGCCTTTCCGCCAACGGTACAGTGCGCGATAGCGGGTTGCCCGACGTGATCGCGCCTTCCGCCACGCAATACGCGGTGGAGGTTCTTCCATCTGATACCATCGTTTATCTGCTCGGCAGCCGCTACTGCGAAACCGATCGGCTTTCCGACATCGCATGGAAACTGTTCGAGAAAGTGGCGCCGGGTTGGCCGCGGGTCCAGGCGATCTGCGATTTCGTGCACAATCACATCGCGTTCGGCTACGAGCACGCGCGGGCCACCATGACGGCTTGGGAAGTATTCAACGAGGGCAAAGGCGTCTGCCGCGACTATGCGCATCTTGCCATTGCATTCTGCCGTTGCATGAACATTCCAGCGCGCTATTGCACCGGCTATCTCGGCGACATCGGCATCCCGCCGCCCCACGCCCCCGGGGACTTCGCAGGCTGGTTCGAAGCCTATCTTGGCGGTCGCTGGTACACCTTCGATGCACGCAACAACACTCCGCGAATTGGCCGCGTCCTGATCGCTCAAGGCCGCGATGCGGCAGATGTTCCGATTATCCAAAGTTTCGGACCCAACACGCTCATCAGCTTCAAGGTGTGGACCGATGAACTTGCGTAAGGTCTCGCCTTGGGCAATCAAGTACCCAATCGGTTGAGATTGATCTCGCTAGTTGGTGAGAAGACTGCTACACAGTTGGCATCACCGCGCGCTACGTGGCTGTTATCGGTGACTGAGAGCTTCGCGCTCCCGCCTTAACCCACGAGAAGGCGGTCAGATGTCAAATCCCGACAAATTCGGCATTCGTGAGTGGCTCGTACCACCGTTATTGGTGCCGCTCTTCCTCGTACTGTTGATTGCGGTCGCGGCCATTTTGTAGCGGCAGGTCCGTTCAATCACCTACGCCAAAAAAGCAGGCGGGGACGCTGTCGCAGCCAACTCAAGCCAAGACAGGAGCCGAGAATGGCAAATACGGCAATCATCAGGGACGCCTACGGGGTTCCGGCGATTTTCGTTGGTTCAAAAACGGGTCGGGACGATGCTCCCTTTGTTTTCGTGAGGGTCGGAGGCGAGGAGCGCCGGATGCGTTGGTCTGAATGGGATTCTCTTCCGGCCTGGACCGGAGAGCGTCCCACCTGGGCGAGTAAAACCAAATAGCGATGGCAGCTTCAGCATGAAGATAACTCGACCAGGCATATGGGCGGCGGCGCTCTTGCTGGCATCGGCACTGGGCGCTCCTGCGTCAGCCGCTTCCGCCGCGGAACCGAATTGCCGTTCCATCGAGAGCACCAGTGCGCGCCTCTCCTGTTACGATGCGGCATTTCCACCAAAAACCAGGAAACCCGCCGAAACCGCTGTCGACTCGTCGTCAGGATACAAGGATCCTTTCCTTGCGGAAGAAGCCCGAACCGCCGCAAAGCTGAAGAATATCTGCCGCGGTTGCTGAGTTTCGCCGACCGCGCGGGCGCGCCAATAATACGCTCGGTTTGCAGCCTGCCTGCATTTGACTTTGGTCTTTGTCCTCGGCGCGTTGCCTCTCGGTGCCGATGTGGCACGGCGCAATTGCTGATCACAAAAAGTCGGCATCGGGGCCGAGAACTCCAGGAGATTTGCTCGCATCGAGCACCGCATGATTGACAGTCAGCCAGCGACCAACGCGCAGCAATCCGCAAATAGTTCCTGCAGGAACGAAACAAAGCGCTCGCTATTCGGCAGATAAAGGCGCACTGTGCCACCACCACCGAGCGGCCCTTAGCATCTATCGGTGGTGTGAACGCTAGTTGCGCTCCCGCTCAACCCCGCAGCGGAGCGTCAATTATGTCGGTTCAGCGATCCTCAGGACAATCAATGACATTCGAATACCGTCTCGCGCAAGAGGCGATCAATCTCCGGCTACAGGCCGAGGGGATGCCGCTCGGCGTCCGCCGTACGGAGCTTTTGCGAAAGGCCAGGCAGATCGATGTTGCCGGCGAGGTCAACAAATGGTTGACGTCGCCGGGACTACAGCCGCCATCCTGAATTTGGTCTCTTTGCCCGGCGTGCTGAACTTTTGCACGCTACCTGGAGACCAACCTGTATCGGGATTTTACAATCTCCCTCCCGGGGCTGGTAAGCCGCCGCCTGCGCTTCATTTAAGCGGGCGGCGTTTTTGTTCCTAAGGTCCAATTGCCCATATTCGCTGGCAACCTTCCGACGTCGTTCCGGTTGCCCCCGAAGCGAAAGAGACGCGCGCTCCCACCTAATGCAGGTCCGGTTCAATTTCGAGATAACCCGACACGGCTAACGTCGGTCTATTGCTGATGTCAGCATCCGGCCGAAATCTCATTTCATCGCCTCATCGCGCGTTAGCGGATGCGGTGTCGACTCGCCGGGCCGCCGGCGCGGCGATCGTCTTCACGCGAAAATTGTGGCGGCGCGCGTGATAGCGCGCGCGCCGCAACCGCGTCAGTAGTAACGCTGCTGCGAGAACGCGTAGCGTGGAGATCCGCAAGGCGAGCAATCACACGCCGCTGGAGCACGACCAGCAAAAGCTGAGGGCGCTCACCGATGTGCATGTCTGGTTTCCCTACTGGATCGGCGTGCTGTTGGTGCTGGACAAGCAGCATGTGACGATGTCGGAGGTCTATGTCAGCGGCCTCGTCGACGACCCGCTGTCGCGCTGGTTCGCGACGCGGCTCGCCGAGAGCGGACTTGGGGCTGCGCATTGAACGTCAGATGTCGAGGACAAGGCTGAAGTCGCCCCGCCTTGGCCGGCAGCGACTGCTTATGACCCCAAAGCTGACATCACCCCTCTGGTATCTCGGCCGCGCGCATTCCCTCATACAATTGCTCAGCTGCTGCACCGTGCGACGCGGTCGGTCGCCCGACCGCGCCATAGGTTGCGGTGGCGTCGCCCGGCCACTGTCAGATCGTCACGCGGCTGCCGTCGAAGCGCGTAAAGGAGAAGCCGTCGAAGGATTCGCGCAAGGTCATGCGCTCGTCTCGCAGCATGCCGATAGCCACTTCCTCGCCGATCGCCATTGAGGCGGAAGCGTCGGAACGCCAGTGGATGCCCGCCCAATTCCGTCCGAAACCGAAATTCACCGCGAGCTTGTTCAACTCTCCGCCGACCGTGAGCGGCGGGCCGCTATAGGGCACGAGCTTCGTCGGGTCAGCCGGATCGGGCTGCACCGGGTTGGTGATGACGCGGCTCTCGTCGAAAAACGCCTTCAATATGGTCGCCGTGACGGCACCAACGCTCGTGGCCCCGCCGGGATAGGTGGAGTGGAAGGGCGCGCCCTCCGGATAGGTTTGCGACAACAGATAAGTGCCGTACTTGGCCTTGCTGCGAGTGAGGGCTTCCGATTTCAGGAAATCATCATGCAGCGGGTAGTCGCTCACGCCATTGGCGAGGCGATGATGCGCCAGAGCGCCGTAGGCTTCCGGTCGCACAGCCCGGTGCACGAAATACTTCTGCCAATAGGACGCGCGGACGGAGTTACTGATCCCTGTGGCGAGTAGTGCCTGCACATACATCAACCCGAAGGTGCCACCCGCAGGGACCTGGGTTTTCGATTTCCGATACGGGTTCGAGGGGTAGGATACGGGCTCTGCCGGTGGAAAGATCCCGGAGTACCGTTTGTCCGCCCCGCCACCGGGTGTCGCAAGGATCAGCGCTGCCGCCCACCCAAGTGCAGGACCCGTGTGGATATACTCCGCGAGATCTCTCCCTGTCGTGATGTATCGCGGTGTCGCGTCGAACTGCAACTGGCGTTTCGGTGCGGCGCCGTTCTGGATCGCCAGCCACTCCTCGTAGTCGGTCAGGAATTCATTGGCGGGCGACACGGTGCGAACTTGGGCACTGATCCACTGCGCGGCATAGGGCGCGTCCCGGAGCAGGAACTGCGAGATCACCGGGCCGTCCAAAACGCCTGGAGGCGTGACGGAGCGGCCCTTCGGGTCACCTGTGTCGAAATAAAGCGCATTGGCGCGGAACAGCGTACCGGGTGTGACCCGCCCGCCAGCTTTCGGTCCCCGGAAATCGGCAAGCTTGCTGAGTTCCTCGGTTGCTGCAATCACGTCGCGATTGGATGTGTCGTCGCGCAACTCGGTCAGCGGAACATCACGAAGCAGGGCTTGCCAATAGACCTCGACCGCCTCGCCGGCGCGCTCCGCACTTGCAAGGGCCGGCGTCGGCGGTATCGCAATCTGAGTAGGGTTGATGCCGCTGAGACTGACGGCCAGTGTGCCCAAGGGATTGACCAGCTTGCGAGTGCCGCCGAGCCGGACTTTCTCGAAATCCGCGGGCTCGCCCGACTGGCAAGCGGCATAAAGCGTTTGCCATGCCTCTGGTTCAACTTCGCCGCGCTTGTCGTGCGGCAGGCCCCGAGAATCGGAACCGATCTTGTTGGTGTAGCGCGCCTCATCGCCATTCGTCGGATGGGGCGCGATGGGCATTTTCTCGTTGTTGCCCGCGCAGACCCCCCGGACTTCGAAGGCGCGACTCTTGAACGCTGCGTCGAGCGGTCGCGGGTCCGCGCTCGCAGGCTGCGCCACCGCCGGGGCGATTCCGGGCATGCCCGGCGGAGACGCAAGCACGGCGGCGCCAACCGCGATGCCGGCCCCGCCAAGCAGCGCGCGGCGAGTGACGGCGGTGGTCGACCGAGCCGGTGATGCCAGGTCGGTTTCAATCGAAATGGTGGGGTGGTTGGCCATGGAGATCTCCTCCGTCGCAGGCGCCGCTCTGGGGCCTGCGTTCTTCCCTTGTCAGGATTCTTTTTCTTTTCAGGATTCTAATGACATCAGCGTTGTTCGGGTCACCTCTTCTCCGGGCATCGCTTGCGCAATCGCCCGCCCTGCAGCGCGGACTGCCGGATTTCGGTTATGGCACTGCTCCAAAAGGTACGGCCGTGAGGGGGTGGTAAGCCCCATTCACGTCTTCCGGACTGTGTCAGCAGAAAAGTGACCGCTGCATGCGAGGGAGCTACGAATCTCGTCTTCGATGCCGCTCGACATGGCGAGCGGTGAATTTCCGCTCAGAGGTGAGTCCTCGAGAAAAGGAAAAGGTTCATCAAAAAGACGCTCTGTTCGAAATGAGTTTCAGTCCTTGAAGCGCGAAAGTCTCGACCACTCCGCTTGACGAGTTCGTGAGGGCACGCCCCGAGCTGGCTGAGCGAAAATTCACGACCGAAAACGATCAAGGCTAAAGGTGAAATGCAGGCGAAGCGAGACGGGGATTTCCGCGCGCCACAAGCCGTCGCCTTCCATCGTGCGCGACGTCGACGCGCGCGAGCAGCTTCGTGCGGTGTCGATTCGCCGGGCTATCGGCGCGGCGGATCGTCTTCACGCAAAAATTGTGGCGGCGCGCGTGATAGCGCGCGCGCCGCAACCGCGTCAGTAATAGCGTTGCTGCGAGAACGCGTAGCGCGGATTGACGCCGCAATAGGCCGATGTGCCGGAGGCGGAGGCCTGGCACTGCTGATAGGTCGCGAACTGGCAGTTGCCGGGATAGCCCCAGATGCGGCCCTGCAGGCAATATCGATCGTTTGCAGGATGCGCCTGGGCTGCCGGGGATGCGACCGCGATCAGCGCTGCGAACGATGCTAGGGTGAGGATGGTGCGACGCATTTCAGTCTCCTTGGAGGAACGATGGGATGAGGAACACCAGCTCAACCTGCGTGTTCCCCGACGTGTCCGACACTTTGTCGTGCTCGTCTTGGTGTCCGCAGAGGGCGACGCGTTCAACATGCGTCTATGATGAAGCAAGCCGCGGCGAGCAATGTGATCTCGGCCACAGTTCGCCACCGGCTTCCGACTTATCGTCAGCGCACTTGTCGTGAGCGGACTTGTCATGAGCAGACTTGCCGTCAGCAGACTTGCACGCGCCACTCCCGGAGGCTTACGCTTTTTCTCATTCGGGTCAGCTCACTTTTTTTGGAGGTTCTGATGCAAAGGTCATATTTGCTGGCTGCGACAGCAGCGCTGGCGCTTCTTGCGCAATCATCGCTCGCGCTGGCGCAGAACGCACCGGCCGCCGGCGGGACCGCGGCGCCTGCTGCGACAACCACTGCGCCGGCTGCGACGACCACGCCGGGCGCCACCACCGATACCAGCCAGCCATCCGACTCCAAGAAGAGCGCAGCGAAAAAGCCGGCGAAGAAGAAGATGACCCGGCAGCAGGAGATCGATCATTCGATCGACACCGGCACCGTGCCCGCGCGCTACCGCAGCTCGGTGCCGAAGCAGTACCAGCAATATATTCCGTTCGAGAAGCGGTGACGGATCGCACGGCGGCGCGACGGGATCAGACCTCGCGCCGCTGCGGCCCATCCTTCGAGACCCCCGCTTCCAGCGGGCCCTCAGGATGAGGGCGGAGTAGCGGCAGCAATTTCGGCGGCACCGGTGCTGCTTAGCCTCATCCTGAGGAGACCGCAAAGCGGTCGTCTCGAAGGACGAGGCGCGCACGAAGACCGTCGCCGAGAAGCGAAATACCTTCGTTGTCCACGGGGGAGGCGGTCAGGCTGATCCGACCATACATCCATTGTGGCGATCTGCCGGAGCGGTGCTAAAGTAAGCCAAGGTCGAGGGGAGTGCCGGGGGACGTAATGAGCGACGACGTGAAGGATGCTGGCCTCGTGGCCATGATCAGCAGCATCCTGGGAGGCAACAAGCGCGCAGACATCGCTGCTCCGCCGCCGCTCACCGAGGTTCCACCGACGGCCCCGACGCATGGATTCGAGCCGGTCGCGGCGCCCGCCCCCGACGCGGCACCGGTCAAGCCCGATCCCGCTTCCGATACCGCACCCGCTGCAACCAAGCCGGCCGAACCGCCCGTGAAGATCGCCACGACGCCGGACGGCAGGAAATTGCTGCCGGCGGAAGCGATTGCCGATCTCGTGCTCGGCGAGCTCCGCAAGATCGAGGATTTTCCAGCGAGCGGCGCTTCCGTGACGGTCTACGGCTACCGGCACTGGAACGCGATGATCACCTTCGCGCCGTTCTCGACCTCGTTCCAGAACGCGACGCGGTTCCGCCAGGCGATGCCGGATCTCGTCGTCAAGCTCCGTCGTTTCGTCGCACTTGAGATATAATCCGGGCTAACGGCGGCGCACGGCGCCGCGACCTAAAGCATGATCCGGAAAAGTGCGAAGCGGTTTTCCGGAAAGATCATGCGTAAACAGCAACCTAAAGCGCGATGACGATGCATCCAAATCTCATCGCGCTTTAGACAGTTCGACAGGATATTGAATTGAGCGTCGCCTTTACCAAGGAAGAAAGCGCCGAGACCGCGTCCGAGACGCTGTTGCCGGATCGCCCGATCTCGCCCCATCCGAACCTCGTGACGGAGGCCGGCCTGCAGGCACTGCAGACGCAGCTTCAACAAGCGCGCGAGGCCTATGAGGCCGCGCAAGCCATCGACGACGTCAACGAGAAGCGCCGGCAGTCGGCCGTCCCGTTGCGCGACGCCCGCTATCTGACGGAGCGGCTGCGCACGGCGCAGGTGATGCCCGATCCTGCCACGACCGACGTCGTCGCCTTCGGCAGCACGGTGACCTTCAGCCGCCACGACGGCCGCGTGCAGACCTACCGCATCGTCGGCGAGGACGAGGGCGATCCGAAGGCCGGCTCGATCTCGTTCGTCTCGCCGGTGGCGAGATCGCTGATGGGGAAGGCGGTGGGGGATGTCGTGGGAGCGGGCGCGCAGGAGATCGAGATTGTATCGATCGCCTAGGATGGTCCCCGCAATGTCCGCGAAGCAAGGCCCGATGGCCGGATGAGACGGTTTCTGTCGGGAGCGTTGCCGTTCTACGCGCTGGCGGGCCTCGCCATGTGCATGTACCTCGTCCTGTACAGGACGGATCTCTTCGACTTGAATGCCGTCGTCCGGAGTGCGACCGGTTCATGGTGGTTTCCGGCCTTCATGTTCGTCTGCGTGCTGCTGGAGTCGGTCTTCCCGTATTTCGGCTATTTTCCCGGAACCGCCCTCATCCTGATGTCCATGGCGCTCAGTCCCAAGTCCGCGGATGTCCCCGTTTTCATCATGGCGTGGCTGGCCATCATCGTGGGCGCCGTGCTGAGTTACGGACAGGCGCGTTTCTTCAGACCGCTGTTGCAGCGGGTCGCCTCAAAAGCGGCACTGAGCCGATGCGAGTCCCTCCTCGACACCTACGGTCCTTACGCGCGCGTCGCCTTGTTCGTTCACCCCAACGCTTGCGCAATGTACTTTACGGCACTCGGACTTCTCGGCGGAAGCCTGACGCGGGAGCTCGCCCATCTGTGCGTGGGCGCAGCGGCCTCCGTGGGCATTTTGTTCGTCGTCGTGACCAGACTCGTGTCGTCCGTAGGCCCCACCGATGACGGGCAATTGCAGGTGCTGCTGGCGGCAGCGCTGGTCGCGATCGGGACCCTCGTCGGTCTCTATGCGGCCTGGCGGCCGGAGCGGGCGGCTTGAGGCTTGCGTGCGCGTCAACCGACGCGGTATCGCTTTTTACTCCGTTATTGCGAGCGGCTTGTCCGCCATAGCTCGAGGAGCGACGGCGGAAGCGGAGCATGCAAGTTGCGAATCCTGTCCCCGCAGCCAAATATCTGTCTGATATGTGGAGATGAAATGGCCGTCCGCGGGGGGCGGTGTTTTCACTCCACTGGGATCGTCACCTGGTCGCCAGAGGGAATATTGATCCAGGCCTGATTCCCATTAGTCATTCAACGATCGGGCCCTGGCGATTGCCTCCTCAAGGCGTTCGCGTGTAGGAGCTGCCAATCTCTCTACCTGAAGCAAGCGTGCATATATCAACGGTGAATCTTCTTCTTCCAGGGCTTCCCGATTCAAAAGTACGAAATCTGTAAGTTCCGCGAGCGCTATTTCGGAAAGGGGTCGGCGGTGATCGGGGCCATGCGGCGGACGGAATGCGAGGCGGTGCGCGACCGTTCCGGGCATCCAAAGGAATGAGCCCGAAGTTTCTTCTGTTCTATCATAATCCTTCAGATGACGCGCGATCTGCTCGCGAATGCGTGCTCCGGTCCTGAGCCATCCATGAGCGCGTGCGATACGCTGGGCAAGGATGTCTTCGCGGACCGGCGCTTCTGCCTCCATGACAGCCTCGACCATGGACTGCAGGCTTGATCGATAGGAAAACTCGAAGAAGCGCTCGGGATCTACTTTGATGTCAGACAGATCGGCCGCCCGGAAAGTCGCTTCCGAGCGTGCTTCGGCCTCGGTTAGCGAGGCGATTCGCTGTTCTCCGACCGGCACCGGAACAGCGGGCGTCACCGCTATAACGCTGGCCTCGTCTGCGAGACGATCCGCCGCATCGCTGACACTCATATCGTTCGGGGACGTATCGGTGTCATACGGGATGTCGGCTTGGAGGGCACCGTCGATATTCGCAGCGCCTTCGACTTCGGCAGCACCAGCCCGGCTTGCCTCTAGCGCTGTATTCAACGCGTCATCAATGCGTTCAATCGTCTCTGCGGCGTTAAACCACCAGTCTGTCGACCATATCCGCAGGATGTTCCAGCCGAGGCCGCGCAGCACCTGCTCGCGAACCTTGTCGCGGTCGCGCGCTGTAGCCGAGCTGTGATAAGTGGCGCCATCGCATTCGATACCGGCGAGATACAGTCCTGCGTGATCGGGATGGCGGATGCCGAGGTCGATTCGGAAGCCGGAGACGCCAACCTGCGGCACGATCTGCCAGCCACGTGCCTCAAGCGCCGCGGCGACAGCTTGTTCGAACGGCGATTCCATATCGCCAAGCGAACCGGAATCCTGCGCCGGAAGCGCGATCGAGCCACGCGCGGCATAGTCCAGAAACGCCTTGAGATGACGAACGCCGAGCGCCTTGCTGCGATCTAGGTCAATGTCGTCGGCGCGGAGACCGGAGAAGACTTTCAGCTCAGTTCGTGCGCGCGTCACCGCGACATTCAATCGCCGCTCGCCGCCTTCGTTGTTGATGGCGCCGAAGTTCATCGGCAGTTTCCCGGCAGCGTCGCGGCAGAAAGTGATTGAGAAATAGATCACGTCGCGCTCGTCGCCCTGGATGTTCTCGAGGTTTTTGACGATCACCGGTTCGATACGGTCGTCGGAAAAGAACCATTCGAGATCGGGATTGGTGCGCAGTGCGTCGTCGAGCAGATCGAGGATCAGCGCCTGTTGCTGGGCGTTGAAGGTGATCACACCGATGGTCGGTCGCCTTCCTTCCGGCAAAACGAGCCACGATTCCAGCTTCCTGCGGATGTCGGCGGCGATCGCGCGTGCTTCTTCACGATTGGTCCGGCTCTTGCCACGGTCGTAGACGCCGGTCGGCACAAGATTGAGCGAAACGGCGCGGTCGTCCGTCACCGGGCTCGGGAAAGTGACGAGGTGATTGTCGTAATAATGCCAGTTAGAGAATGCGATCAGCGATTCGTGACGGCTTCGGTAATGCCAGCGCAGATGACGAACCGGCAGCCCGGAGGCTTTTGCTTCGTCGAGAATGCTTTCGAGGTCGCGGTCGTGCTCCGGTATGCCGCCGTCGCCGTCGTCGGCGCGGCCGAAGAAGTTGGTCGGTGGCAGCTGCTTGGGGTCACCGACGATGATGGTCTGCTTACCGCGCGCGATGGCGCCAACGGCATCCCAGGTGGCGATCTGGGACGCTTCGTCGAAGATCACGACATCGAACAGCGCCTGATCGGGCGGCAGATATTGCGCGATCGAGAGCGGCGACATCATCACGCAAGGCGCCAGCTTGCTGAATGTCCCCGGCATGGCCGCGACCATCTCTCGGATCGAGCGGCTTGGCCGCTGCAGACCCATCTGATGACGCAGCTGACCGAGCTCCGACTGCCGGGAGACGGCTTCGGAAGACGGCAGGCCGTGCGCCAGCGCGCTGACGATTCGGGCGCTGGCATGGCTGCGTACGAGATCATCAATGGCCCTGAAGTCGATGATGGCGTTTTCGTGCTCGAAGCGCCGAAAATTGCGCAGCTCGGGGCTCTCGTCGATAGCCAACGGCAGCCACCAGCGCGCATAGCCTAGCCGGAATGCCGCAACGCTCCGATCCGGGGGCACTGCGTTGTTCTCGATATCTTCAACCAGGGGACCGAGCCCGCGGGCCATCGCGCGTTTTCGAACCGCGCACCAGGACGACCAGTCGCGAAAGAGCGAGCGCGCTTGCTCGAGATCGTCCATCTGCCGGGCCACGCTGCCGAGGAAGTCGTCGCTTTCGCCGTTGAGTGGCAAACCGGCAATGGCCTCGAATGCGTGGATCGCCTCCTGGAGGTCCTGATAACGTGCCAGATATTCCTTGGCGGCTGACAGCTGCGGTTGGTTGATTTGTCCCTTGAGACCGCCCGCAATACTGGCCGCGACCCTTTGGACGTCGCCGGCAAACTCGCCCAGCTGCACCAGCGAAGTGCGAAGCCGCTCCGCTTTCTGCATGTGGCTGGCCAGCGCCTTGCAGTCCGTATCGAGGCCTGCGAAGCGGAGCGAGGTCTGTGCGACCGCATTGTTGTCAATCGAGCGATGCGTCGCCTGCATTTGGCGAAGCAGCGTTAGGTCGGTGTTCGGGTTGGCTGTCTTGGTTCCGGCATACGATCCGAGCAGGCGCCGGACGCGCCGCGCGGATAGCCAGGACTTAGGCCAGATGGCAGCATTGGCTTCGTGCCAGTCGCGCTCGATATCGGCCAGTGGCATGCGAGCCACGACATCAGGAGCGTAACGTGCGGACAGGCCGGTTTCGTTCTGGCGATAGGTCGCGATTGCGGCATCGAGTTCGGCCAGCGCGCGCGTCAGCATTGCGAAGTCGCGATGCAGGATGACCGTTAGATCCTCGCCTGCCGAGGCGACAAGGTCGCGGGCGAGATCGGCGAAATATCTCAATCCGTCGACGCGGCAGTCGTGCAGGTCTTGAAGACCAAGACGGGGGCTTACCGCAATCAAGGCTGCCTTTGTCGCTGTCGCCGCATGCCTTAGCTCTCGCGCCGCGGCGATCAGCCTTTCCTGCCAGCCATTACTCCATTCGTCGACATGAACGAGGCGCAGGATGGGACGGATCGTGACGGCGGCATATGTTCGTCCAAGACGATCGGCGAGGTCTTCCAACTCGGCATAGCTGGCGGCATCGTGGGTGTCCTTGCTAGGCCACTGAAAGCCCGGCGCATGATCGTCGTGCCCCGATGTGGCGATCCCGATCGCTATGTAAGGCGTCAATTCGTTGGACGATTTGTGGTGCAAGGCGGCGACATATGAATTCAATTCGTCGCGCCGGACTTGCAAGCGGTCGTTGAGCGTGACCCATTGCGATCCGGTCTGCGGGCCGCGCTTCTCCCATGAATTCTTCAACTGATTGAAGAAGTGTTTGCGATCTGCTTTGTTCGAATGCAATTCGAGGCAATGATCGCCGAGGCCGTGCTCGCGCAGACGGCGATGAACGACATCGAGAGCGGCGGTTTTTTCCGCGACGAACAGCACCGTCTTGCGCCCGGCAAGGCACATTGCGATCATGTTGGCGATCGTCTGGCTCTTGCCGGTGCCGGGCGGTCCAACGATCACAAAATCCCGCCCCTGCGCGGCGGCGAGACTAGCTGCGACCTGCGAAGAATCTGCTGGCAGCGGCATGACGAGGTCGGCGCAAGAATAGTTGCGATCGATATCGATCTCGTTGGGGAACGGTTGGTCGGCTCCATCGAATGCGCGCTCGGGATTGTCGATCAGATGCTTGACGACGCGATTCTGCCGCAGCCCTGCGACGCGATCGGTGAGATCCTTCCACATCAGGTATTTGGCGAAAGAAAAGGTCGATAGGGCTATATCGTCAGCAACCTCAAAGCCGGGCACGTCACGCACCGCCCGGCGCATATGCGTCAGCAGCTGTGCGACATCGATGCCATTGTCGTCTGCCGGCAGACCGTCGCGAAAGTCCGGCAGGTTGAGGTCGAAGTCCTTCTTCAGGAATTGCAATAGGGTAGCGTTGAGACGCGGTTCGTCCTCGTGAAACTTGAGGCGAAAGCGATCGGATGCGCCCGATCGCTCAAGCTTGACGGGCAGTAGAAGAATTGGTGCACGATAAACCCGTTGGTCGGTCGGTGTCTTTTTCCATTTGAGAATACCAACGGCGAGAAAGAGCGTATTGGTGCCGCCTTCGGCTAGATCGCTTTTGGCAGAGCGAAAGAGTTCAGTCAGGCGTGCGGACAGGTCCTTGGCATCGAGCATCGACGAGAGTTCGTCGCGCTGCAGCGCCTCCGCAGCAAAGATCTGGTGTAGATCCTGGCCGCGACGCTCGCGGTGTAGCGAGGCATCGCGTTCACCCAGCGGATTCTGTTGCGGAAGGGAAATCAGTTTGATAGCGGCGCCATCCGCCAAACGATCTTCGAGATAGGCGACGTCGGGGCAGACAAACGGAACCGATCGCTTGCCTTCTGTGAAGTTGAGCAGGCGGTTGCGCAGCGACAGATCAAGCAGGCGCGATTGCCAGCGTTCGATGCGGCCCGCTGCGGTGGTCGGCTTCACGTCCACGATGTCGGCCGGCGCGAGAATGTCGGGCTCCGCCGGCAGCGGGATGTCCTCGAATGTGCCGCCATCTTCGGTAGCGGTCGCCACGCGGGCTTCATGAGACGCTAGCGGCATGATGCCCGACGACCGCGATCGGGCGATATCGATTGCGGCTGAGAAGGGCTGCGCAGCGTCATCGCCTAATTTGGCCTCGCCGTTCTTCTTGGCCTGTTCGAACATCATGGGCGGTTTATGCGTGACCCCGGTGGTCTCGAACACCACAAGCTCGCGCGCCGCAATACCCTTGCGTAGCTCGGTGACATCGTCCTCCACCGTCTTGGGGAGCGTACGCTTAACCAGCCAAACGCCGACCAGACTATGCCCATTCAGTAACACGGTCACCGCGTTCAGCCCGACCGCCTCCAGCGCCGCGGCGAAGAGCAATGTAGTATCGAGGCAGGTCGCGATGGTATCTTGAACGATCTTGCTCGGCCCGCGGACTTTTTGCCCGCGTGATTCGAAACTCGCAGGTGGCTCCGCATAATGGAGGCCAAGTCCAGCGACCGCCGAGTAGATGGCTGCTGCCAACATATAAGCGCGCTTTGGATCGTTGCTCTGATAGCCGTCGAGCGCCGACGAATGTCCGTGTGCGGCAAGCCGTTCCGCCGCAGATTTCAGAATGCGGAAGATAGCTGGATCGTTCGGCATGACGAAGGCTGGAAGTAGCTGCGCCATGTCTGACACGCCGCCCCATTCGTCTCGGGCCAGAAGGCGGACCGGAACGACCGTCTCGGTGAGCAATTCTTCGCCTCGGATTAGGCGGAGTTGGATATCGCCGCTCTCGGCTTCGTCGAGGTTCGCGAGATAAGCAGGATCCAGATCGATGCGGCGGTCGGTCAGGGCGATCTCGTCGCCTGCTAGCAACCGGTCGATCGTCCAAGTCTTAGGCCTGAGGAATGGAGGGCTGGCGCTGAACTCAAGCCTGAGGCGCTCGAGTGCATCTGTGGTCGGATTCCGAATGGCGATACTTCTGACAACGGGGAAGGAGTTTTGGTGCGATGCAAACGTAAATTTGGTCGCAAGATCGGCGATCACGGCGATCTTGGGTTCTTCCGGTGTCTCAATCGAAATTTCGTTCGCCGAACCATCCAAGTGTGAGCCGCTCATTGCCCCGCCCAGCCAAGCCTTCAATGAAAACCTTTCTGATATTATAGGCTTGATCGCAAGCTGAGATTCAACTTTTACGAGCTGAAGCACGCTGCGCGCGAAATTGTCGTAACCCGAACAGCGCTAGTGCCACCACGGTCTATCTTCTATTGGGCTCCGATATCGCGGCGAATCGTAGGAAGAGGCCGGCGCGTGTGCCATGCCTCCTCCCGACCATGCCATCATGCCCCTGTTTTGCCCGACGGAGCAAGAAAAATTCGGAAAATTCGTAACCCCTTGATCCGACTGAGGTCGGCTACTGTGCATGGGGTTGTTTTCGACGTTTTTGATTTGGACGGTTCCGAACAGCCGTCAGGCCTGGATGTTCGTCCGCAACCGGCAGGAGTTCAGGAGGATGGATGGTGGGCGCACAAGGGATCGAACCTTGGACCTCTCCCGTGTGAACCACAATCTGTAGACCCGAGCTAACCAAATCCGGCCATAGTTGAGGTGTAAAAACTCCTTAAATTAATGAGAGTTATGGCCTACTGCGGCTATAAGAGCCCATACCTGACCTTACTACATTTTGTATGCCCCCGTTGTGCCCGCCGCGGATATTCCCTTGGGGCACACAAACGGGGGAGGTCTGAGACCCGGTTCTGTTCGAGGCTCACCGCCCTTCTTGCGGGGCACACTGGGGCACAGAGAGAGGGAAGGAATCATGACGGAGCCGGCCAACCAGCTGACACTCACCGATGCGGTGATCCGCAACGCAACGCTGCCGCCGGGTAAGGCGCAGCATTATCTCCACGACGACAAGCTGCCCGGCCTCGCCTTGCGCATGCGCGCCACCGGCGGCCGGACCTGGGTCTACCTCTTCACCAAGCCGGGGGTGAGGGGGACCCAGCGCAAGACCCTCGGCGCGTGGCCCAAATATAATGAGAAGGCCGCCCGCAAGGCCGCCACCATCGCCGCAGGCGAAGTCGTCAAGGGCTTGGACCCGAACGACGCGAAGCGCGAGGCGAGGCGGCAACAGGCAGCCGAGAAGCAGCGCACCACGCTCGCGACCCTCATTGTTGAAGATGGTCCTTACCAGACGTCTATGACCGAACGTCAAGTCGTCAACTGGAAGCCAGCAATGTCGGCGCTGCGGCGCGGGCTCAAGGATCACGCCGAGAGCGGCGTGGGGGACCTGACGCGACGGCAGATCATGGCTGCGGTCGATAAGATTGCCAAGACCGGCAAGCGTGGTGCAGCCAAGGACTTGCGCAAGCACGTGCATACTTTGCTCGAATGGTGCGTCGGTGAGGGCTATGTCGAGCACAACGTGCTCGCCGGCTATCGCGCGCCCAAGGAAACCCGCGCGCAAAGGGTCGGACGCCGAACGAAGGGCCGCGCGCTGACCGATGAGGAAATCATCAAAGTCTGGGATGCATCCGGCAAGCTCGGGGCTTTTGGTCTCCTGGCTCGCATGTGCCTGCTCGGTGGCCCGCGCCGCAGCGAGCCTACCATGATCGAGTGGCGAAAGCACATCATGGATGACCGTATCACCTTCGATGCGGCGTGGACCAAGATGGGCCTGCACCACGACGTGCCGCGCACCCACCTCGCAAACGAGGTGCTCGCGGCCGCCAAACACTTCCAGCGCGCAACGTCCGACTATGTCTTCCCGTCACCAAAGACCGGCGGCCAGATGTCCGGGTTCACCAAGATGGTCAACCGCCTGGTCAAGGAAGCGGGTGTTGCCAAGTTTACCATGCATGACCTAAGGCGCAGCTTACGAACCGTCATGTCTCGCTGCGGCTACGACAACGAAATCCAGCGGCTGTGTGTCGGGCAAAGGCCAAGCGGAATCGATCAGGTCTACAATCACGACGAACAGTGGATCATCCGCAAAATGGCGTTCGAAGCGGCTCACGACTACATTGCGGAGTTGGTCGGCGCGAAACGGGTCGGCAAAATCGTGCGCCTGCAGCGGACGAATCCGCTTGACCCGATCAAGGCCGAGCTCCTCGGCCGTCTCCGTGAGCATTATGCGGCTGAGGCATCTTAGTGGTCTTATCGCACTTGGCCAGATAGTCGCGTACCGCATCGACACGATAGAGGGGGCGGCCATCGACGTAGCGCCATTTCAGCGGGTGGCTCGGATTGCGCCGCCACTGCTCCAACGCGCCGGGCGTACGCCGGATGACCGCGGCCGCCTCAAATGCCGTCAAATTAGAGCTGCCCGGCAGCGTATCGATATCGAACGTCGCGGGCGGCGGCATGCCACGGTTCTTGCGACGGCGATTCGCCCGCGGTATTTTGCTGGAACCTGCCGACCCAAATGCCTCGATCCCAATCTTTTCGTCTTTGCCGCGCATGCCTCCGCCCCGAACCATGATCGGTCTGGGCAATAAGATCGTAGGCTGCTCCGGCAAGAAAGAAACCAAGTGCGCAGGTATGGTTGCTGGGTAGCTGTGGCGTACAAATAGGACGAACCGGTTCCAGCCCGGCAGACCTTCGGCCTCATAACCTGAAGGTCATAGGTTCAAATCTATCCCCGCAACCAAATTTCTGATGTAATACAACGGGTTGGGCGAAAGCCTAACCCTTTAATTTTTCGTAAATGGCCTAGCACGCGCCTAGCACAAAATTCGACTTTTTGGTTCCCTGCGCTAAAATGCACGTGGAGGTGCATGATGGCCAGGCACGAGCTTCTAGGTGGTCTGATTCAGGTATACCGGCGAAACGGCCGGTATTGGCACTGTTCGGCCTCCATCGACGGCCGCCAACACCGCAGCACGACCGGAGAGGAAGATCTCTCCCTCGCCAAGCAGTTTGCGGAGGACTCGTTTATCGGTCTTCGTGGGAAGGCGCGGGAGGGGCTGTTGGTGAATGAGAAGACCTTTCGCCAAGCCGCTGACCAATTCCTGAAAGAGTATGAGGTGATCACCGAGGGCCAGCGCAGCGAGCGCTGGGTCCAGGGTTACGAGATCAGGCTTCGCCTGCACCTGTTGCCGTTCTTCAGGCAAGGTGCAGGAATATCGCCTACACCGGATCGCAACGTCTAAGACCGGCAAGGCGCCCGCGCGCAGCACTATCCACGACGAGGTCGTGACGTTGCGGCAGGTGTTGAAGACTGCCATTCGCCATGAATGGCTCGCGCGCCTGCCGGACTTCTCTCCTCCTTATAAGACTTCGGGGAAGGTGGTGCATCGGCCGTGGTTCAGCCCCGAGGAATACAAGCAGCTCTACGAAACCACGCGGGCGCACGCGAAGGCCAGCCAGATCCACCACCGTTGGAGTGCCGAGCAATTGCATGATTACGTCCTGTTCTTGGCCAACACCGGCTTGCGGCCGGATGAGGCCAAGAACCTCCAGCATCGCGACGTGACCATTGTTGAGGACGAACGTAGCGGCGAGCGCATCCTGGAAATCGAGGTGCGCGGCAAGCGGGGCGTCGGCTACTGCAAGAGCATGCCGAGCGCGGTGCGACCCCTATGAGCGGCTGCTAGTCATCTGGAACGCAAGTTCGTCACATTAGTTGATAGCTCGAATCTTTGTAGAGGAGAGCGCTTGTGGGGAATGCAGGAGTGAGAGGCCGGCCGATCGCGTCGTTAGTGCTCAGTCCGCAGGAGCGCACGTACCTAGAGAGGCAAGTTCGTCGTCATCGTGTTGCACGGTCGCTATCTGAGCGATGCCGCGCGATCCTGCGATGTGCGGATGGCCTGCCAAGCAAGTCTGTGGCTGCCGAACTCGGCATCCATGAACACACCGTTGGCAAGTGGCGCCGTCGATTTTTGAAGGATCGCTGTGATGGCCTGCTTGACGAAGCCCGCCCTGGCCGCCCTCGCACCATCGATGACGATCAGGTTGCTGAGGTAATCGAGCGGACATTGCGTACGACGCCGGCCGACGCGACGCACTGGTCGATCCGCTCGATGGCTGCGGAAACTGGCTTTTCCCACACCACGATCCGCCGAATGTGGTCGGCGTTCGGCTTGCAGCCGCACCGTAGCCAGACATTCAAGTTGTCGAGCGATCCGCTGTTCGTCGACAAGGTACGCGACATCGTCGGCCTTTACCTGTCCCCGCCGAACCGAGCCCTTGTCCTCAGTATCGATGAGAAAAGCCAGATTCAGGCACTCGATCGCGAGCAGCCGGTCTTGCCTATGATGCCCGGCATACCGGAGCGTCGTACGCACAGCTATGTGCGGCATGGTACGACCACGCTGTTTGCCGCGCTCGATGTCGCCTCGGGGTTCGTCATCGGCAAATGCTACAAGCGCCACCGGGCAGTCGAGTTCTTGAAGTTTTTAAAAGAGATCGATGCTCAAGTTCCTGAAGGCCTCGATGTCCATATCGTCATGGACAACTATGCCACCCACAAGACACCCAGGATCAAAGCGTGGCTCGCCCGTCGGCCGCATTATCATGTCCACTTCACGCCGACTTCCGCGTCATGGATCAATCAGGTCGAACGTTGGTTCGCTGAGCTCACCCGAAAGCAGATCCAGCGAGGTGTTCACACCTCCGTCAGGCAGCTCGAGGCTGACATCCGTACCTTCATCGACCTGCACAACAAAAATCCCAAGCCCTTCAAATGGACCAAGTCCGCAGACCAGATTTTGGCTTCCGTCAAACGCTTCTGCCACAAAGCCCAGCAAACTTTATGTGGCGAACTTTAGATTCACGTGACTAGGCCGCGCGAAATACGTGAAGCAGGGCAGAGCGCGGGTGCTGGCGAAGCTGCCGCCCTCTAACGAGCCGCCGCAGTTGCCCAAGCCGACCGACCACGTGTTTCCGGGCAATCACATCAAGATGTTCAATGCCCTGCTTGATAGGAGCGAGTTGAAGCTGGATCGGGATGGCAATCGGCGGACCGCATACAGCCTGCGGCATACCTACATCTGCATGCGCCTGATGGAAGGGGCGGACAGCTACTAGATAGCGAAGAACTGCCGAACCTCAGTGGAGATGATCGAGAAGTTCTATGCGGCGCACATCAAGAACAGGCTCGATGCTTCCGCCATCAATGTGCGTCAGGCCAAGCCCGCTCCTCGCAGGCAGTTGAGTGAGGTCTTCTGCTTTTGTCGCCTTGTAGACCCTTCTGGACCAAGATCGGCGCGCGGCCTGGCAACAGGACGGCAAGGGCTTCAACATCCAGTTGAGCTGCCTGCCATTGAACGGCCGCCTCGTGGTTCGCGAACCCAAGGCCGACGCGGAGGCGGGGCAATGAGCCCAGCCGCCACGCGGGGCTACGACGTCGGCTTCAAAAGCTGGATGACATACGAAACCCTCGTGCTCGCCAGCAGCGAGCACGAGGCCATCGCCAAGGGCAAGGCCATTTACGGCCTCGCCGGCCTCGGCGATTTTTCGTTCAGCGATTGCGGCGAAGGACTGGCTCGCCTAGGTTCATGAGCCGGAGGCGCATTCATGAACGTCGTCCTCAAGCCGGGTACGCGTTGACGATAGATCTCCGACATATTCATCCGAAGTCGATGGCAGCAGCGCGACGCCTGCCGCATTCAGGCGGTTGCCTCAGCTTCCGGCAGCAGGAGCCAAGCTCAAGACGATTGCTCAGAAAACCGCCTCTGTGCAAGACAATGGGTCCCTGTACGCGCAATAAGAGGAAACCGCGCTGTGACACTCTCTCTTGACGGCGAAATTCGAGACGGACGGCATTACATGCAGGTCCGCGTCTATTTCGAAGATACCGATTCCGGCCAGATTGTTTATCACGCGAATTTTTTGCGTTTCATGGAACGTGGCAGAACGAATTACTTGCGCCTGCTCGGCACCAATCAGCAAGCGCTGCTCGAGGAAACGCGGAACGATGCGCCGGGCTTCGCCTTCGTTGTCCGTTCGATGACAATCGATTTTCTAAAACCGGCAGTCTTGGACGACCTGCTTGACATTGTCACGGTCCCGCAAGAGGTGAGAGGCGCGTCGATTGCCTTGCTGCAGGAGTGCAGGCGCGGGGGTGATCTCTTGGTCTCGGCGCGTGTACGGGTCGCGTTTATCTCAGGCGGAAAAGCGCAGCGCATCCCAAAGGCTCTGAGGCTTGCTATGGAAGAGCACAGATAAATCTGCCTTTCGTTCACGCTTTAACGCTCCAGCGACCCAATGAAATCAATGCGTTGGCCTTTTGTTGCGATATCGTCAAGTCAGAGTTTTCCGGCATCGTCTATCACGCCAACTATCTGCGCTACATGGAGCGCGGGCGGACCAATCATCTCAGGCTGATGGGCGCCGAGCAGCAGGCGCTGTTTGACCAGCCGGAGACGGAAGGCGCCGGTTTCGCTTTCGTCGTGCGCTCGATGCATCTCGACTTCCTCAAGCCCGCGCGGATGGACGACGTGCTCGACGTCGTGACCTGGCCGATCGCGGTGAAGGGCGCCTCCATCATGCTGGCGCAGGAGGTCAGGCGGGCTGAGGACGTTCTGGTCAAGGCCGAGGTGCGGGTCGCCTTCATCAGCGGCGGCCGCGCCCAGCCGATCCCGAAATCGATCCGCGCCTTGATGAAGGCCGATCTGGTTTCGTGATCGTCCGATAGGGCATGGCCTCTCGACTCCGCGGCATCCCGGCGTAGATTGCCGCTCCCGCCAACCGATGAGGCCACCATGTCGCGCCCGCCGCTTCCGCCCTTTACCCGAGAAACCGCCGCGCAGAAGGCGCGCATGGCCGAGGACGCCTGGAATTCACGCGATCCGGTGCGGGTCTCGCTCGCCTATACCGAGGACAGCCGCTGGCGTAACCGCTCCGAGGTGTTTCAGGGCCGCGAGGCCATCGTCGCCTTCCTCACCCGCAAATGGGAGAAGGAGCAGGATTACCGCCTGATCAAGGATCTCTGGGCCTTCGACGGCAACCGCATCGCGGTGCGCTTCCAGTACGAATGGCACGATGCAAGCGGCCAGTGGTACCGCTCCTACGGCAACGAGCAGTGGGAGTTCGACGAGCACGGCCTGATGAAGCGCCGCGAGGCCTCGATCAACGACATCGCGATCGCGGAGAAGGACCGCCGCTTTCATTGGGCAGCGCCCGGGCCGCGGCCGGCCGATGTGCCGGGGCTGGGGACTGATCCGTTCTGAGCCGCGCAAGCAACTCTCAATCCTCATGGTGAGGAGCCGCGAAGCGGCGTCTCGAACCATGCAGGCCCTGCTGCTGCATCCGGGCCTTCATCCTTCGAGACGCGCGCGAGAGCGCACTCCTCAGGATGAGGGGAGAGATTTGCGCGCCAAAAATCGCGTAATCGCCCCACCGAGCTTCGCGTTGTCCATCGGCTCGGCCAGCGACGCCCGCGCAGTGGCCACGACATCCTCCGGCGCCTTGCCGTCGCGCAGGTCGCAGCACACTTGCGCGAACTCTACATCGAACTCCGGATGCGGCTGCACGGTCAGCGTTGCGCCGTTGGCATAGAGCAGGCCGGCATGCGGGGTGAACTCGGAGGAGAGAATCGTCAGCGCGTCGTTTGGCGGTTCGATCACCTGGTCCTGATGTGAGGCGGCGATGGCGACTGCGTCGCCGTCGACGACGCCGTTCTCCGGCAACACCTGATAGACGTGTCGGCCGATACCCCAGCCCTTCTCGGATTTGCGCACGGTGCCGCCGAGCGCTTGCGCAATCAGCTGATGGCCGAAGCAGACGCCGACCATCGGTGTCTTGCTGGTGTAGGCTTTGCGGACGAAGTCCTCGAGCGGCGCGATCCAGTCGAGCCCGTCATAGACGCCGGCGGCTGCGCCCGTGATCAGCACCGCCTCGAGCTTGCCGGGATCGGGAAGCGCATCGCCGTTGGGGATGCTGACGACCTCGACCGTCGTCGCCGGATCCTCGGTGCGGATCATCCGTTCGAACATGTCCGGAAACGAGCCGTGGTGCTCGCGATATTTTGCCGGGACCTGTCCGGTCTCGATGATGGTGATGCGTGCCATGTGCCCCCCGGGTAAAAAGGTTGCGAAGCTCAGTCGCTTTCTGCCCCATGTTGCTGGTGTGGCGCTGTGCGCTCCAGCAGCGCGCTTTCCTTGCGCACTTCGTTGAGGAAGGCCTTGGCGAGGCGCGACAGTGGCTCGGCCTCCGACCACAGCATATAGGCGACCGCGTGGGTCGTTGGCGTGAACGGCCGCACGACGAGGCCGCTGCCGCCGTTCTGCCGCGGCGAGAACGGGTCGACCACGGCGGCGCCGACGCCGGCAGCTGCCAGCACGCAGGCCGTGTTGCAGTAACGCACCTCGACGGTCGGCTGGAATGGCGCGCCGGCGCGGGCAAAACTGTCGCGCACGGCCTCGCCGAGCCGCGTGCCGCGCTCGAGCCCGATGAAGGGCAGGCCGGACAGGTCCGCGGCCGAGATCGCCGGCCGGTCGGCAAGCGGGTGCTGCGGCGGCAGCACGCAGACCATCTCGCCGGTATGCACCACCTCATGCGCGATGCCGGGATGATGCGTCAGGCCGAGCGCGAAGCCGAGCTCGGCGACGCGGCTGAGCACGCCCTCGATGATGCCCTCATAGCGCCGTACGTCGAAGAACACGCGCGTCTCCGGGCGGCGGCGCAAAAAGGCTGACAGCGCGGAGGGAATGATGCTGTAGGCGAGCGGCGGCGTCGCCACGATCGCGAGATGCCCGGAGCGGTTCTCGCGCAGATCGCGCACGCGGCTCTCGAGCTTGGCGTGCAACGCGAAGATCGCCTCGCTCTCCTTGTAGAGCGCCATCGCTTCCGCGGTCGGAAACAGGCGGTTGTTGACGCGCTCGAACAGCGCAAAGCCCGCCTGCGCTTCCATCGTCTTCAGCGCGTTGCTGACCGCGGGCTGCGACAACGCCAGTTCGTCCGCCGCCGCCACCGTGGTGCGGTGGCGGATGACGGCGCGGAGGATCTCGAGCTGGCGCAGGTTCATATCACTGCCGGTTATACTCAGGGCCAAAACATCATAGCAGAACGAATTGATTTTGCAGCCCCGCTCACCCGTAATGACAGCGGATTTGCGCGTCGCATCAAAGGGTTCGTTCGCCCAATGAGGCAGCACTGCGCACAGATTGGAGGCAATCTTGGTTCGTGTCCTTCGCGCCGCCGCCGCCCAGATGGGGCCGACGCAAAAAGCAGATTCGCGCGAGCAAACGCTGGCGCGGATGCTGGCGCTGCTGGAGGAGGCCGCGGGCCGCGGTGCCAGCCTCGTGGTGTTTCCGGAGCTTGCCTTCACCACCTTCTTCCCGCGCTGGCTGCTCGAGGGCGAGGCGCTCGACCAGTATTTCGAGCGCGGCATGCCGAACCCGGCGGTGGCAAAGCTGTTCGACCGCGCGCGTGCGCTCCGCGTCGGCTTCTATGTCGGCTATGCCGAGCTGACGCCGGACGGCCGCCGCTACAATTGCGCCGTCCTGGTCGATCGCGACGGCGAGATCCTCGGTCGCTATCGCAAGGTGCACCTGCCGGGCTCGGTCGAGCCGCGCGAGGGCGCACGCTACCAGCAGCTCGAGAAGCGCTATTTCGAATATGGCGACCTCGGCTTTCCCGCCTTCCGCGCCGGCTCGGCCTGGGCTCACGCCATCATGGGCATGATGATCTGCAACGATCGCCGCTGGCCGGAATCCTGGCGCGTGCTCGGCCTGCAGGGCGTCGAGCTCGTCTGCATCGGCTACAACTCGGCGGCCTACGATCCGAACGGCGGCACCACCGAAGACGGCGCCTTGCGCACCTTCCACTCGACCCTGGTGACGCAGGCCAACGCCTACATGAACGCGACCTGGGCGATCTCGGTGGCAAAGGCAGGCCAAGAGGATGGCTCCGGGCTGATCGGCGGTTCCTGCATCGTCGATCCCAACGGACGCATCGTCGCGCAGGCCCAGACGCTGACCGACGAGGTGATCGTCGCCGACCTCGATCTCGATCTCTGCCGCCAGGGCAAGGACAAGATGTTCAACTTCGCCGCCCACCGGCGGCCGGAGCAATACAGAGTGATCACCGAGCGCGCCGGCGTGATCGAGCCGGCCGTTCTCGACGCCGACTGACAAGTGGCACGGCGCTGGCAAAGGTAGCTGACATGGGCAAAGGAGCTGACATGACACGCCTCTCATTTTCTCTCGCTGTTGCCGCGCTGGCTGCGGTGACCTCCGCGCGAGCCGCAGAGTTGCCGGCGGAGATCAAGCAGGCGGGCACGCTCAAGCTCACGGTCAACTCGACCTACGCGCCGATGGAATATCGCGATCCCGCGACCAACGAGCTGGTCGGGCTCGACATCGACCTGGCCAATGAGCTCGCCAAGCGGCTCGGCGGCCTCAAGATCGTCTGGAGCGAGACGCCGTTCGCCGAGTTGATCCCGTCACTTCAGACCAAGCGCGCTGACTTCATCATCTCCGGCATCTCGGACCGCGCCTCACGGCGCGAGACCGCCGATTTCGTCGATTACCTCGCGACCGGTCCGCAGTTCTTCGTGATGGCGGACAACGCCGCCAAGGACGCGACCGATCTGTGCGGCAAGAAGGTCGGCACCACCCGCAGCACCAGCTTCCCGGTCGAGATCGAGAAGTGGAGCAAGCAGAATTGCGAGCCGGCCGGCAAGCCGGCGATCCAGTACGTTCCGGGCGAGAACTCGATCGACGTCCGCAACCAGCTCAAGCAGGGCCGCATCGATGCCGCCGTGCAGGGCAGCGAGACGCTGCCCTATGCGCAATCCCAGGAGCCCGGCAAATACCGCATCGTCGGCGAGGCCTTCGCCAAGGGCTATCAAGGCATCATGTTCCGCAAGGACGATGCGGCCTTGCGCGAGGTCGTGACCGAGAAGCTCGCCGCCATGATCGCCGACGGTTCCTACAAGGCCATCCTCGACAAATGGGGCCTGGGCGCGAACGCGGTGGCCCAGCCCATGCTGAACGCGGCGCCGCAATGAAGCCGGCGCCGGCACTCGCGGAGGGGTTTCCCGATCTGTCGGGAATGCGGATCGCGCGTGAGCCGCACTGGTTTCGCTGGATCAGCGCGGCGCTCATCATTCTGGTGCTGGCGGCGATCGTGCGCGCGTTTGCGAACGGCCAGATCGAGTGGTCCTATGTCAGCCGCTTCCTGACCGTGAAGGCCATCCTCGAAGGCATCGTCAACACCATGGTGATGGCGGTGCTGGCGATGATGCTCGGCATCTTTCTCGGCATCGTCGTCGCGATCATGCGACTGTCGCCCAATCCGGTGCTGAAGTCGGTGGCCGCCGGCTACACCTGGCTGTTCCGCGGCACCCCGCTGATCCTGCAACTGCTGCTGTGGTTCAACCTCGCGCTGGTGTTTCCGACCATCGGCATTCCCGGCCTGTGGAGCGCGCGCGCCGTCGACGTCATGACGCCATTTCTCGCCGCGCTGCTCGGGCTCGGCATCAACCAGGGCGCCTACACATCCGAAGTGATGCGCGCCGGCATGCTGTCGGTCGACGTCGGGCAATATGAGGCGGCGCAGGCGATCGGCATGGGACGGCTTCGCGCGCTGCGCCGGATCGTGCTGCCGCAGGCGATGCGGGTGGTAATCCCGCCGCTCGGCAACGAGTTCATCGGCATGGTGAAGGCCACCTCGCTCGCGAGCGTCATCCAGTATCCGGAACTGCTGCACAACGCCGAGAACATCTACTACGCCAATTCCCGCGTCATCGAGCTCCTGATCGTCGCCGGGCTCTGGTACCTGCTCGTGGTGTCGATCCTGACACCGCTGCAGATGCTGCTCGAACGCCGTTTTGCACGCGGCACATTACGGCTGGCGCGATGACAAAACCCCTCGTCGCGATCCGCTCCGTCAGCAAGAGTTTTGGAGAGTTCCAGGCTCTCAGAGGCGTCTCGCTCGACGTCTGGCCCGGCGAGGTGATGTGCCTGATCGGCGCCTCCGGCTCAGGCAAGACCACGCTGCTCCGCTGCATCAACCAGCTCGCCATGATCGATGCCGGCGGCATCTGGCTCGACGGTGAGTTGCTGGGCGTGCGCGAGCACGGTGGGAAGCTTCATCGCCTCTCCGAGCGCGAGATCGGGCGGCAGCGTCTGAAGACCGGCATGGTGTTCCAGCGCTTCAACCTGTTTCCGCACAAGACGGCGCTCGAGAACATCACCGAAGGCCCGACCCAGGTGCAGGGGCGTAAGCTAGATAAGGTGCGCGCGGAGGCGCTCGAACTGCTCCGTCGCGTCGGGCTGGCGGCCAAGGCGGACTCCTATCCGGCACAACTCTCCGGCGGCCAGCAGCAGCGCGTCGCGATCGCGCGGGCGCTCGCCATGAAGCCGATGCTGATGCTGTTCGACGAGCCCACCAGCGCGCTCGATCCCGAGCTCGTCGGCGAGGTGCTCGCGGTGATGAAGGAGCTGGCCAAGAGCGGCATGACCATGATGGTGGTGACGCACGAGCTCGGCTTCGCGCGCGAGGTCGCCGACCGCGTCGTCTACATGGACCATGGCGCAATCGTCGAGCAGGGCCGCGCGTCCGACGTGTTGGGCGCGCCGCGCGAGGAGCGCACCAAGGCATTTCTTTCGGCAGTGATCTGACATCGGGGGTGTGGTGATGAAGAGACTCTTGCTTGCGGCGGCGTTCCTGGGCGCCATGAGCGCATCGGTGATGGCGATCGAGCTGCCGCCGGAGATCGTCAAACGCGGCAGCCTCAAGGTGGCGGTGGTGCCGAACTATCCGCCGATGGAGTTCCGCGATCCCGCCACCAATGCGCTGTCCGGATTCGACATCGACCTCGGCGAGGCGATCGGCCGCAAGCTCGGCGTCAAGATCGAATGGACCGAGACCAGCTTTGCCGAATTCATGCCGTCGATTTCGACGGGGCGGGTGGATGCCATCCTGTCCGGCTTCACCGACTATGCGAGCCGGCACGAGATCGCGTCCTTCGTCGATTATCTGCGCAGCGGTCCAAAATTCTTCGTGCAGCAGTCCCGTGCGTCCGAGTTCAAGGACATGGCTGCGCTGTGCGGCAAGAAGGTCGGCGCCAGCCGCCGGACGATGTTTCCGGCAGAGATCGACAAGTGGAGCCAGAAGAACTGCGGCAGCAATCCGATCCAGTTCGTCGGTACCGACGGTTCGGCAGATGCGCGCACGCAGCTCAGGCAGGGCCGTATCGACGCCGCCGTGCAGGGCAACGAGACGCTGCCTTATCTGATGGACCTCGAGCCGGGCACCTATGCGCCGGTCGGCGATCCCTTCGCGACGCAGTTCACCGGCATCGCGCTGCCGGTCAAGGAAAAGGCACTTCAGCAGGCCATTCTCGAGGCCGTCGATGCGCTGATCGCCGACGGCACCTATCGTACCCTGCTCGCCAAGTGGAAACTCAACGACAACGGATTAGAGAAGGCGACCATCAATGCTGGACAGTAAGGCACTCAAGAGCATCCCGCTCGTCCCGGCCAACACCGCCGATCCCGCGCCCGAATATCCCTGGCCGAAGCCGTACAAGTCGGCGATGTTCCTGTCGTTCGACGTGGACGCGGAGAGTGCGTGGACCAGCAAGGACGCGGTGCATGCGCAGCGGCTCATCACCATGAGCTATGGCGGCTACGAGGCGCGCGTCGGCACGCCGAAGCTGCTGGAACTGCTCGACCAGCTCGATCTCAAGGCGACGTTCTTCGTCACGGGTTGGTCGGTCGATGCGCACCCTGCGATGGCCGAATCGATTCTGAAGGCCGGCCACGAGATCGGCCATCACGGCTATCACCATCTGCTGCCCGATCCCGGCGATCCCTGGATCGAGGAGGAGCTGGAGCGCGGTTTCGAGGCGCTGAAGCGCCGGCTTGGCGTCAAGCCGACCGGCTATCGCGCGCCTTACGGCGAGTTCACCGAGGAGCTGCGTGTCGCGCTGGTGCGCCACGGCATCGTCTACACGTCCTCGTTCCGCGACGACGTCAGGCCCTATCGTCATCGTCTTGCCGACGGCAAGCCCGGCACGATCGAGCTGCCGGTCACCGCGAGCTATGACGACTGGATGCACGGCCTCTCCGCGCGCTTCAGCCCGCGCTCGATCTTCCCCAAGGAGCATGTGCTCTCGATGTGGAAGGACGAGCTGGATGAAGTCCGCGACTGGGGCGCGATGGTGACGACGGTGCTGCATCCGCAGTGCAGCGGCCGTCCGATGCGGCTGCGGCTGCTGCGCGAGTTCCTGACTTACGCAAAATCGTACCCGGATGTCTGGATCACCACGGGCGAGAAGATCGCGGAAAACTTCCTGCGCCACGAAGCGGCCAACCGCTGAGCCGTGCCATGACCCGTCGCCGCATCCTCGTCATCAACCCCAACTCCGCGGCGTCGGTGACGGCGGCGATCGACGACGCGGTCGCGCCGCTGCGCATCACCGGCGGGCCGGAGATCGAGGTCGTGGGTCTTGCCGAGGGCCCGCCGGGCATCAGCTCGCAGCGCGACGCCGACAGCGTCGTCATGCCGCTGGTCAACCGCGTGTCGCACGACGATGCGGATGCCTTCGTGCTGGCCTGCTTCAGCGATCCCGGCCTGCACGCGGTGCGCGAGGCCGCTAGTGGACGCCCCGTGCTGGGCATCGCCGAATGCGGCATCTTTCGTGCGCTGATGCTGGGCGAACGCTTTGGCGTCATCGCGCTGTCGCCGTCGAGCATCCGCCGCCAGCAGCGCATGGCGCGGGTGATGGGCGTCGATAGCCGCTATGCCGGAAGCTGGTCGGTCGGCGCGAGCGCAGCGGAGACGGCAGGCGCAGACATCCGCGGCCGCTTGATCGATGCCGGGCGTGCACTGGTCACCCAATGCCGCGCCGATGTCGTGGTGATGGGCTGCGCCGGCATGGCTTCGCATCGCGCGGCGATCGCGGAGGCGATCGGCGTGCCCGTGGTCGAGCCGGCGCAGCAGGCGGTCGCGGCCGCGATCGGCGCGGTCTTGCTCGGCAGGTAGGCGGCAAGTCATGAACCTCGGCTTTTCCCACATCGCTGGCGGCGCACTCGCTGCAACCTCTCCCGCTTGCGGGAGAGGTCGCGCCGCAGGCGCGGGTGAGGGCTCTCTCCTCTTGGGGCCCTCGCTTGCGGATGCACCCTCTCCCCGACCCTCCCCCGCAAGCGGGGGAGGGAGCGCAGCGACGCTGCGGCTGCATATCACGTCCCTTAGGAGCCTCTCGTAATGTCCATCTCCCGCCGTTCGCTCCTCAAGGCTGCTGCCACAGTGCCGGCGCTGTCGCTGCCGGGCATCGTCCGCGCCGAATCTCAATCCACCCTGCGCTTCATTCCCGTCATCGACCTTGCCTTCGTCGATCCCATCTACTCGACCGCCCAGGTGTCGCGAAACCACGGCTTCATGGTCTACGACACGCTCTATGGCATGAGCTCATCGCTGCAGGTCTCGCCGCAGATGCTGTCGGGCCACGCTATCTCCGGCGACCAGCTCCAGTGGGACCTCAGCTTGCGCGACGGCCTGTTCTGGCATGACGGCGAACGCGTTCTGGCCCGCGACTGCGTCGCGAGCATCCGGCGCTGGGCGGCGCGCGACGGCTTTGGCGGCGAGCTGATGGAGGCGACCGCGGAGCTGTCGGCCGCCGACGACCGCACCATCCGCTTCCGTCTCAAGCGACCGTTCCCGCTGCTGCCGCAGGCGCTCGGCAAGGCCGCGATCAACGCCTGCTTCATGATGCCGGAGCGGCTGGCGAGCCAGGACCCGTTCAAGCCGCTCACCGAGGTCATCGGCAGCGGCCCGTTCCGCTATCTCGCCGACGAGCGCGTGCAGGGCGCGCGCAACGCCTATGCCAGGTTCGAGCGCTACCAGCCGCGCACCGACGGTAAGCCGGATTGGACCGCGGGTCCGAAGGTCGTGCACTACGACCGCGTGGTCTGGACCACCACGCCCGATGCCGGCACCGGCGTTGCCGCGCTCCAGACCGGCGAGCAGGACTGGCAGGAAACCACGCCGCATGATCTCTTGCCGGTGATCAAGGCCGCTGGCGACATCGAGACACGCATCCTCGATCCCCGCGGTTATGCCTGCATGCTGCGCCTCAATCATCTGCAGCCGCCGTTCGACAATCCCGCCGTGCGCCGCGCGCTGCTGGGCGCGATCGACCAGTCCGCGTTCATGACCGCGGTCGCCGGCACCGATCCGGCCTTCCAGGTTTCACCGATCGGCTATTTTGCCCCAGGGACGCCGATGGCGAGCGACGTCGGCCTCGGCGTGTTCCGCGGGCCCCGCGACTACGCCAAGGTCAAGGCTGATCTGAAGGCCGCCGGCTACAACGGCGAGAAGATCGTGCTGCTCGTCCCCACCAACTCGCTCGCGCAGAAGCCGCTCGGCGAAATCGCGGTGGACTCACTGCGCAAAGCCGGCATGAATGTCGAATATGCCGGGCTCGATTTTGCGGTCGTGCTGCAGCGCCAGCTGAAGAAAGATCCGATCGGGCAGGGCGGCTGGAGCGCGGCGGTCGGCAATTGGCAGGGCATCGACTGGCTCAACCCGGCGGGCAACACCAACATCCGCGGCGAAGGCAAGGTTGCTGGCTGGTATGCGAGCGAGAAGATGGGAGGCTTACGCAGCCAGTGGCTGGCGGCCTCCGAGCTCGCCGAGCAGCAGCGCATCTGCCGCGAGATCCAGGCGGTCGCGTTCGAGGAAATCCCCTATATTCCGATCGGCCTGTACAAGCAGCCGACCGCCTATCGCAAAGCCATCACCGGCATTCTCGACGGCACCGCCGTGTTCTGGAACGTACGCCCCGCATGAGCACCACAGCAATTTTCGGCAGCTATGTGCTGTCACGGAAAAACGGCGCGCAGGACGTGCTGCGCGACCATTGGGTCCTGGTCGAAGGCAAGAGGATCGCGGCGATCACACGTGACAAGCCGCGTGCGGATCAGGTCTACGATCGACCTGGCCGCTTCGTGCTGCCGGGCCTGTTGAATCTGCACAATCACTGCTTCTCGGAAGCGGTGGCGCGCAGCCACAGTGAGGACGGCAACGGCCGCAAGAACAACCAGAGCATCGTCTATACGGTGCTATTGCCGCTGACCAAGCGCGGCGCCGATATCTTGTCGGCGGAAGAGCGCATGGCGGTCGCGCGGCTCGGCATCCTCCAGCTTCTGAAGGGTGGCGCCACCACGGTGATGGAGCCGTTCCGCAATTCGATTCCGGAGATGTTCGACGCCGCGGAGGAAATGGGCATCCGCTTCTACGGCGCGCCCTATCTGTTCTCGACGTCGGATGCCAAGGCTGGCCCCGACGGTGTGGTCCGCTATTCCGGCGATGATGGCACCGCCGACATGGCGACATGGGATGCGCTTTACCAGCGCTGGAACAATCGCGGCGACGGTCGCATCAGTCTTGCGATGAGCCCGCATGCCACCGATACCTGCGGTCCTGATCTGCTGCAGGCCTGCGCCGCGCGGGCGCGCGAGCTTGGCGTGCCCATCACGACGCATATGGCGCAGAGCCGCGCCGAGGTCGAGACCATCGGCAAGCGCTATGGCGGCCGCACGCCGGCGCAATACCTGGACTGGCTCGGACTGCTTGCGCCCGACCTGATGGCGGCCCACTGCATGTTCAGTAGCGACGATGATCTCAAGCTGATGGCCGCGCGCGGCATGACCGTTCTCAATTGCCCGCGCGTGTTCGCGCGTGCCGGCATCACCGCCGCCTTTAGCCGCTTCGCCGAGCATGGCGTGCGGACTGTAGTCGGCACCGACGGCTACAACATGGATTTGCTCGGCGAGCTCAACGCCGCCTCGCTGATCTCCAAGGTCACCTCGGCGCGCGCCGATGTCGCGAACTCGCCGGAGCTGATCGAGGCGAACACGGCAGTCGCGGCCGACGTCATCAAGCGGCCGGATCTCGGCCGGATCGAGCCGGGTGCGACCGCCGATCTCACCGTGGTCGATCTCACCCATCCGCATCTTCAGCCGCTGTTCGACCCGCGCCGCGCGCTGATCGCGCTCGCCAACCGCGCCAATATCGACCAGGTCATGGTCGACGGCCGCGTGCTGGTCGATGAGGGACGCTATCTCGGCGCGGATGAGGCGGCGATCACGGCGGCCGGCACTGCCGCGATCGGCAAGATCTGGGATCTGCCGGAGGCGCAGGCGGCGTTCAACGGCTGAGCGTCGCCGCTTGGATTCGCGAGTCGGATAGGCGGTCACGCGCGGCAACGCCGTGCCCGGCCCCTCACCCGGATTGCACCGGACAATGCTTCGCATCGCCGGAGCAATCCGACCTCTCCCCGCAGAAGGGCGGAGAGAGGTTGAGAGTGAGGGACGCGCCGCTCTCTCGCTCCCTCGCCCCGTTCTTACGGGGAGAGGGTGGGGTGAGGGGCTGCCTCCGCGATTGAAACCCTCAATCTAATCCTCAAACTCCAGCAGCGCCTTGCGCATGGTCTCCACCAGATCCAGCGCCACCGGCGACGGACTGCGCTGCGCCGGAAACACCGCGGAGAATTCGAAGTCGATGCGCGGCATGAAGCGACGCACGACGACGCCGCGCGTTGCAAATTCCTGCGCGGTGAAGGGATCGCAGATCGAGACCCCGAGCCCCGACGACACCATGCCGCACATGATCTCCGACAGCGTGGTCTCGACCCTGAGCACGCGGCGGACATCATGACGGTGGAAGACCTGATCGACGAGATGCCGGCTCGATGATCCCGCCGACAGCGAGATGAAGGTCTCGCCCTCGAAATCGCGCGGCTCCAGCACCTCCTTCTCGGCCAGGCGATGGCCGGTCGGCAGCACCGCGCCGCGCGCCAATGCCGGCAGCCGTTGGCTCGGCAGGCCGGAATGCGCGATCGGCACTTCGGCAAAGCCGATGTCGCATTGGTTGTTCAGCACCCAGTCGACCACGATCGGCGAGATCACGCCGAAGAAGGCGAGGTTGAGATTCGGCCGCTCCATCAGGAAATGTCCAGCGAGCCGCGGCAGATATCCATTCGCCAGCGCCGGCAGCGCGGCGATGCGCAACGAGCCGGTGCGGCGTCCCCGGATTTCCTCGGCCGCCGCCGTGATGCGTTCGAGGCCGACAAAGGAGCGCTCGACCTCGGTATAGAGGGCCATGGCCGCGGCGGTCGGCACGAGACCGGTGCCGCGCCGCTCGAACAGCTCCATCTTCAGCAGCGCCTGGACGTCGCGCAGCAGCCGGCTCACCGCCGGCTGCGTCACCGCCATCAGCTTGGCGGCCTCGGTGACGCTGCCGGTCAGCATCGTCGCCCGGAAGGCCTCCACCTGCCGCGAATTGATCCGCGCCATCCCAGATTCCAATCATAACATTTCGGCATGCAAAGGGTGCCATTATTCATTGGACGATGGAAGTATAGGTTGCGATCTTTTTAATCAGGACTGGAGACAGCCCGCTTTTTCGGCAGATTGGAGGGGTTCAAACCTCCAGATCGCGCCAAAATCCGCCGAATGGGGGCCGGAGCCCTAATCGGAAACGGATTGGCGCGGAAGGAGATGCGGAAGGCGCTTCAGCCAGCGAGACTCGTCGGCACGTCACCTCATTCCGGTATTGGAGATCGGTCCATATGAAGACTCTTCGCCTCCTGACAGCGGTCAGCATCGCGGCGCTCATTGCCGCCCCGTCGGTCGCCTCGGCCCAGCAGAAAACGCTCTATGTCGCCGGCTACGGCGGCTCGTTCGAGAAGACCATCCGCGACGAGGTGATCCCGGCCTTCGAGAAGGAGAATGGCGTCAAGGTTGAATACGTCGCCGGCAACTCCACCGACACGCTGGCGAAACTCCAGGCGCAGAAGGGCAACCAGCAGATCGACGTCGCCATCGTCGACGACGGCCCGATGTACCAGGCGATCCAGCTCGGCTTCTGCGGCAAGCTCGATGGCCTGCCGGCCGATCTCTACGACACCGCGCGCTTCAAGGACGATCGCGCCGTCGCGATCGGCATTGTCGCCACCGGCCTGATGTACAACACCAAGGTGTTCAAAGAGAAAGGCTGGGCGCCGCCGACCTCGTGGAACGATTTGAAGGATGCGAAATACGCCAAGCAGCTCGTGATCCCGCCGATCAACAACACCTATGGTCTCGAAGCGCTGGTGATGCTGTCGAAGATGAATGGCGGCGGCGAGACCAACGTCGATTCCGGCTTCAAGATCTTCAAGGAGCAGATCAATCCGAACGTGCTGGCCTATGAGCCGTCGCCGGGCAAGATGACCGAGCTGTTCCAGTCGGGCCAGGCCGTGATCGCGGTGTGGGGCACCGGCCGGGTGCAGAGCTTTGCCAATACCGGCTTCCCCGTCGACTTCGTCTATCCGAAGGAAGGCGCGGCGACGCTGTTGACCACCGCATGCCCGATCACCAAGCCGAATGCCTCGCCGCTCGCTGCGAGCTTCGTCAAGATGCTGCTGGATCCCAAGATCCAGCTCGTGATGCTGAAGGACTATGGCTACGGCCCGGTGCTGAAGTCGCTGGTGATCCCGCCGGAGCTCGGCAAGATGGCGCCGATCGGCGAGCGCGCGGCGAAGCTCTACAATCCGGACTGGACCGTGATCAACGAGAAGCGCGAGGAGTGGACCAAGCGCTGGAATCGCGAGGTCGAACGCTGATCGGTCGCAGCGGAGACAGCGTCATGGCCTATCTCGAGCTCGATCGGGTCGCAAAGCAGTTCGGCGCACAGACTGTGGTCGAGGACTTCAGCCTGTCGGTGGGGAAGGGGGAGTTCATCTCCTTCCTCGGCCCGTCCGGCTGCGGCAAGACCACGACATTGCAGATGATCGCGGGCTTCCTCGATCCGACGCGCGGCGCGATCCGCCTCGAGGGTAAGGATCTGACCGCGATCCATCCGGCCAAGCGTGGCCTCGGCATCGTGTTCCAGAGCTACGCGCTGTTTCCGCACATGACCGCGGCGGAGAACGTCGCGTTCGGCCTCGAGATGCGTGGCGTGCCGCGCACTGAAAGGGCCGAGCGCGTCCGCGCCGCGCTCGCGATGGTGGGGCCTCGCCGGTTATGAGGACCGCCATCCGCGCCGCATGTCCGGCGGCCAGCAGCAGCGCGTGGCGCTGGCGCGGGCGCTCGTGATCAAGCCGAGCGTGCTGCTGCTCGACGAGCCGCTGTCCAATCTCGACGCGAAATTGCGCGAGGAGATGCAGATCGAGCTGCGCCAGATCCAGCGCACCGTCGGCACCACCACCATCCTCGTCACCCACGACCAGAACGAGGCGATGTCGCTGTCCGACCGCATCGTGGTGATGAGCCAGGGCAAGATCGAGCAGATCGGCACGCCGCAGGAGACCTATGAGAAGCCGGCCTCGGCCTTCGTCTCGCAGTTTTTGGGCAAGACCAACGACTTTGCCGGGACGATCGACCGAACCGTCGTGCCGACGCAGCTGGTGGCGGGCTCCTGGCGCGCGCCGGCGCCGGCCGGGCTCGGCGGTCCCGTGACCGTCAGCGTTCGCCCCGAAAGAATCGGCTTTGGCGATACAGGGCTGAGCGCAAAAATCATCACGCGCATCTTCCAGGGCAATCACTGGCTGTTCCAGTGTGACAGCGAATGTGGCCCGGCGATCGTGATCCGTCAGAACGACGGAAAAGCGCAGCCTGCCGAAGGCGACGCCGTTCGCCTGACCTGGCGCTCCGAGGACATGAGCGTGCGCGCGAGGGCCGGCGCATGAGCGCGGCGGCCGAGGAGCGCAGTGCACGTGCGCCGTGGGCGCTGACGGCGCCCGCCTTGATGCTGTTCGTCGGCGTGCTGCTGATCCCGCTGGCGATGACGGTGATGCTGTCGTTCCACGATTGGGGCCAGTACAAGGGCATCGAGCCGGTCTTCATCCTCAAGAACTGGCACGAGATCGCGACCGATCCCTATTACGCCGAAATGTTCTGGCGGACGTTTCGGATAGCGATCCTGACCACGCTGCTCACCGCATTGCTCGGCGCGCCCGAAGCCTACATCCTCAACCGCATGAGCGGCCGCTGGAAGAGCTTCTTCCTGCTCGTCATCCTCGGGCCGCTGCTGATCTCCGTCGTCGCGCGCACGCTCGGCTGGGCGCTGCTGTTCGGCGGCAACAACGGCCTCGTCAACAAGCTCTTGATGTCGCTTGGTGCGATCCGTTCGCCCATTCCCTTCATGTTCACCGAAACCGGCATGGTCATCGCGCTCGCACATGTGATGATGCCGTTCATGGTGCTGTCGGTGTGGGCGGCGCTGCAGCGGCTCGATCCGCAGATCGAGAACGCCGCGATGTCGCTGGGTGCAGGACCTTTCACCATCATCCGCCGCATCATCATGCCGCAGATCCTACCGGGCGTGCTGTCGGGCGCGATCATCGTGTTCTCGCTCTCGGCCAGCGCCTTTGCGACGCCCGCAATCATCGGCGGCCGCCGGCTCAAGGTCGCGGCGACGCTCGCCTATGACGAATTCCTCAACACGCTGAACTGGCCGCTGGGGGCTGCGGTCGCGACGCTGCTGCTGGTCGCGCTGGTGCTGATCGTCGTCGGCAGCAACGCGCTGATTGAGCGCCGCTATGCCGAGGTGTTTCGATGAGACAAAACGGCCCGCTCGCGCTGATCTTCCATACGATCTTCGTCATCGTGATGGTGGCGCCGATCCTGGTGGTCTGCCTCGTCGCCTTCACGCCCGAAGGCTTTCTGTCGCTGCCGACCAACGGCTTTTCGCTGCGCTGGTTCAGGACCATCGCGAACTACCCCGAATTCATCCATGCCTTCTGGGTCAGCCTCGGGCTAGGCGCGCTGTCCTCCCTCGTGGCGCTCTTGTTCGCCGTGCCCGCGGCGCTGGCGATCGCGCGCTATCGCTTCCGCGGCCGCGATATGCTTGCGGCGCTGTTCCTGTCGCCACTGATGATCCCGCATGTCGTGCTCGGCATCGCTTTCCTGCGCTTCTTCACCTCGGCCGGCCTCGGCGGCAGCTTCGCGGCGCTGATCATCGCCCACGTCATCATCGTGTTTCCGTTCGCGCTGCGGCTGACTTTGGCTGCCGCGACCGGCATGGACCGCACCGTCGAGATGGCCGCTGTCTCGCTCGGCGCCGGCGGCTGGACGTTGTTCCGCCGCGTGACCTTGCCGCTGATCCTGCCCGGCGTCATCAGCGGCTGGGCGCTCGCCTTCATCCAATCCTTCGACGATCTCACCATGACCGTCTTTCTCGCGGCGCCCGGCACCGAGACGTTGCCGGTGCGCATGTTCCTTTACATCCAGGACAACATCGATCCGCTGGTGACGTCGGTTTCGGCCTGCGTGATTGCGATCACCATGACCGCCCTCATTCTGCTCGACCGCTTCTACGGGCTCGACCGCGTGCTCGCCGGCAAGGGCGATACGGGACGATAGGAGAACTCATGCCAGGAGAATACGACGTCGCCGTCGTCGGCGGCGGACTGCTCGGCTCCGCCATTGCCTGGGGCCTCGGCCGGCTCGGCAAGAGCGTCGCCGTGCTCGACGAAGGCGATATCACCAAGCGCGCCTCGCGCGCGAACTTTGCGCTGGTGTGGGTGCAGAGCAAGGGGCTCGGCATGCCCGCCTATACGGTGTGGACCGTGCAGGCATCGCAGGCGTGGGGACGGCTTGCGTCCGAGCTGAAGCAGCAGACGGGGCTCGACGTTTCGCTGCAGCAGAACGGCGGCTTCCATCTCACGCTCGGCGAGGACGAATTCGGCCAGCGCACCGAGCTCGTCAAGCGCATGCACAACCAGACCGGTGCGGCCGACTACAAGATGGAGATGCTGCGGCCCTCCGAGGTCAAGAAGGCGCTGCCGCTGATCGGGCCCGAGGTCTCCGGCGGCAGCTATTGCCCGCTCGACGGCCACGTCAATTCGCTGCGCACATTCCGCGCGTTCCACACGGGCTTCAAGGCGTTCGGCATCGACTATTTTCCGGAGCGTCCGGTCTCGGCGATCAGCAAGAGCGGCGGCGAGTTCCGCCTGACGACGCCCAAGGGCGAGCTGCGCGCCGCCAAGATCGTGCTTGCCGCCGGCAACGCCAACCAGACGCTGGCGCCGATGGTCGGCCTCTACGCGCCGATGGGGCCGACCCGCGGCCAGGTGGTCGTGACCGAGCGCACCATGCCCTTCCTGCCGCATCCGCTGACCACGATCCGCCAGACCGACGAGGGCACGGTGATGATCGGCGACAGCAAGGAGGACGAGCTCGACGATCGCACGCTGAAGCCTTCGATCAGCGGCGTCATGGCCGATCGCGCGCAGCGGATGTTCCCGCATTTGTCGCGGCTCAACGTGGTCAGGAGCTGGTCCGGCATTCGCGTCATGCCGCAGGACGGCTTTCCGATCTACGACCAGTCGGAGACGCATCCAGGCGCCTTCGTCGCCTGCTGCCATTCCGGCGTGACGCTCGCCTCCAACCATGCCTTCGAGATCGCGCGCATGGTGGCGCAGGGCGCGCTCGAGCCCGAGCTGGTCGGTGCGTTCTCGGCCAGCCGCTTTGGTAGCGCGGGCGCTGCGAACAGCAGCGGGTACTAGAGATATCAAGGAGCCAAGAGGCATCCCATGTTTAGACGATCCGAACAGGACAAACGCCCTCAGGTGCAGATCTTCGTCGACGGCGTTGCCGTTGCGGCGCGCCAGGGCGACACCGTTTCCGCCGCGCTATTGGCATCCGGCCAGGATGCACGGCGTTCCACCGCGGTGAGCGGCGCACCGCGTCTGCCCTATTGCATGATGGGCGTGTGCTTCGACTGCCTCGTCACCATCGACGGCGTCGGCAATCGCCAAGGCTGCCTCGTGCCTGTCGCTGAGGGCATGCAGATCGAAATCCAGAAGGGCAAGCGGGAGATCGGAAGATGACTGGGGCTCCCAAGCGCGAAGACTATGACGTCGTGGTGATCGGCGCCGGGCCTGCCGGCCTTGCCGCCGCCGCGACCTCCGCCGAAGCCGGCCTGTCGACGCTGCTGCTCGACGAGAACATCGGTCCCGGCGGGCAGGTGTTTCGCGCCATCTCATCGACGCCGGTCACCGAGCGCAACCAGCTCGGGGCCGACTATTGGGTCGGTGCCGATCTCGTGCAGTCGCTGCGCGCAAGCAAGGCGGAAGTCATCCAGCGTGCGACGGTCTGGAGCCTCGACCGCAATCTCGACATCGCCGTCTCGATCGGCGGCGCGTCCGCCTTCGTCAAGGCCAAGCGCGTGATCCTTGCGACCGGCGCGCTGGAGCGGCCGTTCCCGATTCCCGGCTGGACGCTGCCGGGCGTGATGACCGCGGGCGCGGCGCAGACCATGCTGAAGTCGTCAGCGCTGGTGCCGGACGGGCGCACGGTGATTGCAGGGCAGGGACCGCTGCTCTGGCTGCTCGCCGCGCAGATTTTGCGGCTTGGCGGCCGCATCGATCGCATTCTCGACACCACCGAGCGCGGCAACTACTTCGCCGCGCTGCCCCACGCCTTCGCGTTCCTGACCTCGCCCTATTTCGCCAAGGGCCTCTCCATGATGCGTGAGGTGAAGGCGAAGGTGCAGGTCGTCTCGGGCGTCACCGAGCTTGCGGCCTCCGGTGATGGTCAGCTCGCAAGCGTGAGCTATGTCGCCGGCGGCAAGCGCGAGACCATTCCTGCGGATCTCCTGCTGCTGCATCAGGGCGTCGTGCCCAACGTTAATCTGGCGATGGCGGCTGGCGTCGAGCATCGCTGGGACGATCTGCAATTGTGCTGGTCGCCGGTGCTGGATGCGAGCGGCAATTCGTCGGTCGCCGGCATCGCGATCGCCGGCGATGGCGCCGGCATCGGCGGTGCCAATGCCGCCGTGGTGCGCGGTCGCATCGCCGCGCGCGCCGCGGTGGAGGCACTGGCGCCCGCGGCTGCCGCAAAACTTCCAGCAATGGCAACGCTCCGCTCCGATCTCGCCAAGGCCGAGCGTGGCCGCCTGTTCCTCGACACGCTGTTCCGCCCAGCGCCGCAGTTCCGTATTCCCAAGGGCGACACCATCGTCTGCCGCTGCGAGGAGGTGACGGCCAAGGACGTTCTCGACTCCGTCGCGATCGGCGCGACCGGGCCGAACCAGCTCAAGGCCTATCGCCGCACCGGCATGGGCCCGTGCCAGGGCCGGCTCTGCGGCCTCACCGTCACCGAGCTGATGGCGCAGGCGCGGGGCAAGAGCCCGCAGGAGATCGGCTATTACCGGCTGCGTGCGCCGGTCAAGCCGATCACGCTCGCCGAGCTCGCCGCCGTTCCGAAGAGCGAGGCTGACGTCAAGGCCGTGGTGCGCGGATGACCCGGAATGTGGATGCGATCGTCATTGGCGGCGGCATCCACGGGTGCTCGACCACGCTGCATCTGTGCCTCGCCGGCCTGAAGCCGGTGCTGATCGAGAAGGACTATGCCGGCCGCCACGCCTCCGGCGTCAATGCCGGCGGCGTCCGTCAGCTCGCCCGGCACATTCCCGAGATCCCACTCTCGATCCGTTCGATGGGCATCTGGGAGAAGATCACCGATCTCCTCGACGACGATTGCAGCTTCGAGAGCTACGGCCAGGTGCTGGTCGCCGAGAACGAGGACGAACTCGCCGTCTGCCGCGCGCGCGTCGCCGAGCTCAATGCGCTCGGCTTCACCCATGAGGAGCTGATCGACGCCGCCGAATTGCGCCGGCTGGTGCCCGCGGTGGCCGAGACCTGCCCCGGCGGCGTGGTCTCGCGCCGTGACGGAGCGGCCAATCCGGCGCAGACGACGACGGCGTTCCGGCGCAAGGCCGAGCAGCTCGGCGCCACCGTGCGCGAGGGCATGGCCGCCGCCAACATCCGCTACAGCGACGGCCTCTGGCACGTCGATGCGGGTTCGGAAAGCTTTGCCGCGCCGGTGCTGGTCAATGCCGCCGGCGCCTGGGCCGGCAAGATCGCGGCCGATCTCGGCGAGCCGGTGCCGGTTGAGACCGTGGCGCCGATGCTGATGATCACCTCGCGCGTGCCGCACTTCATCGACCCCGTCGTGATCCTGCGCGGGCGAAAGCTCTCCTTCAAGCAGTTCAAGAACGGCACCGTGCTGATCGGCGGCGGCCATCTGGCCACGCCGTACCAGGATCGCAACGAGACGGTGCTCGACTGGAAGAGCCTTGCGACCAGCGCGCAGACCGTGTTCGAGCTGTTCCCGGTGATGCGCAGCGCGACCATCGTCCGCGCCTGGGCCGGCATCGAGGCGAAGATGAAGGACGATATTCCCGTGTTCGGGCCGAGCTCGCGTCACAAGGGCCTCTATCACCAGTTCGGCTTCTCGCTGCACGGTTTTCAGCTCGGTCCCGGTGCCGGCGCCGTCATGGCGGAGCTGATCGTCAACGGCGGCACCCAGACCCGCGTCGGCGATCTCGGCATCGACCGCTTCCATCCTTCCACGCTCTAAGAAGAGGACATCATGAGCATCACCCGCAGCATCCGCACGCCCATCATGCACCGCGCGGTCGAAGCCAACGGCTTCGTCTTCGTCGGCGGCACCATCGCCGACGACACCAGCGTTTCCATGGGCGACCAGACCCGCAACATCCTCGGCAAGATCGCCGGCTATCTGAAGGAGGCCGGCACCGACAAGAGCCGCGTCGTCAGCGCCTCGATCTTCGTCACGGATCTCTCCAGGAAGAAGGAGATGGATGCGGCCTGGACCGAGTTCTTCGGCGACAATCTGCCGACCCGCGCGACCGTCGGCGTCGCCGATCTCGGCGGCGGCGCACTGATCGAGGTGGTGGTCACCGCGCTCAAGGGTTGATCGCGCACGGCGACGAAGGACGACAGCGCCTCTCGCGCTGTTGTCTCCTCGCGCCGTGCCTTGATCTCGCCCTTCGATGGGACTACTTAAGGAGTTCCTCAACCAGGATATTCGCAGCCATGGATTTCACCCCGACCGCAACGCTCATCCGCCTTGCCCCCGGGGAATTCCATGCCTGCTTCAATCATCCTGTCGAACCTGTCGCTGTCCACGCCTGACGGCCGTCCTGTTCTCTCCAACATTGATCTGACATTCGCGGCCGAGCGGATCGGTCTCGTCGGCCGTAACGGCGTCGGCAAGACGACGTTGCTTGCGTCGATCTCAGGGGAACATGCCCCCCAATCCGGGCGCGTTCTGGTCAACGGCACCATCGGCCTGCTGCGCCAGGACGTGCAGATCCTCAACGGCGCGACCGTGGCCGATCTGTTCGGTGTGCGGCCGGCGCTGGAGCTGCTGCGCCGCGCCGAGCGGGGCGATGCCTCAGCCGACGACATCGCTGCGATCGACTGGACGCTCGAAGCGCGGCTCGAGGCAGCCCTGGCGCGGGTCGGGTTCGATCTGGCTCCCGATACGGAGCTCGCCTGCCTGTCCGGCGGCCAGATCACGCGGGTTCGCCTCGCGGCGCTGGTGTTCGCCGAGCCCGACTTCCTCCTGCTGGACGAGCCCACGAACAATCTCGACCGGGACGGACGCAAGGCCGTGACCGATCTCCTCGCCGCCTGGCGCGGCGGAGCGATCGTCGTCAGCCACGATCGGGATCTGCTCGATACGATGGATGCGATCGTCGAGCTGACGTCGCTCGGCGCCACGCGATACGGCGGCAATTGGAGCAGTTTTCGCGCACAGAAGGCCGTCGAGCTCGCGGCCGTGAGGCACGACCTCGCGCATGCCGAAAAGCGCCTGTCCGAGATCGACGACAAGGCGCAGGAGGCAGCCGAGAGGAAAGCGCGCAAGGACAGTGGTGGGAAGAAGAAGCGAGCCAAGGGCGACATGCCACGCATCCTCGCCGGCGCGCGCAGGGATCGCAGCGAAGACACCGGCGGCAAGGCCGCGCTGATCGCCGAGCGGCGGCGTGCAGAGGCGCTCGAGGCTATCGATACGGCGCGCCGGCGCATCGAGATTCTCCAGCCGCTGTCGGTCAAGCTGCCTGCGACTGGCCTGCCGGCGGGCAGGGAGGTGCTTTCGCTCGACCGGATCAGCGCGGGCTATCGGCCGGAGCGGCCGGTCTTGCGCGATCTTTCACTTGCCATTGTCGGACCGGAACGGGTCGCGCTGGTCGGCCCGAATGGTTCCGGCAAGACGACGCTGCTTAAACTCGTCGCGGGCGAGCTGCGCCCGCTCTCGGGCACCGTGAGGGTCAGGCCGGACTTCGCGTTGTTCGACCAGAAGGTCAGCCTGCTCGATCCCGCGATCTCGATCCTGGAGAATTTTGGACGTCTCAATCCGAAGGCGGGCGCGAATGAATGCCATGCCGCGCTGGCGCGGTTCATGTTTCGCGCCGATGCTGCCTTGCAGATCGTCGGACATCTCAGCGGCGGGCAGATGTTTCGCGCCGGCCTTGCCTGTGTGCTGGGCGGGCAAATGCCGCCGTCTCTGCTGATCCTGGACGAGCCGACCAACCATCTGGACATCGAGTCCATCGAGGCCGTTGAAGCAGGCTTGAGAGCATATGACGGCGCGTTGCTTGTCGTCAGTCATGACGAGGCATTCTTGCAGGCGATCGGAATTACGTGGCGGCTTGATCTCGCCGCCGAAGGTGATTCCAAAGGCCCGTCATCCGAATAATAAAAACCCGACGCGCTGCCCCCAGCGCGTCGGGTGGAAAAATAACTATCAATCAGTGATCCCAACACCACTGTTGTGACGCGTATCGCGCCAAATTTCTACTCCGGGAAACTACCGCGGCGGAACCGGACTGTTGTGGCCTCATGCGTTGCCGCCCGGCTCCAGCGCCTCACCGATCTCCAGCGGATGCGCCATGGTCTCGTGCAGCGCCTCGCGGTCGAGCTCGCCTTCGGAGATGCTGATGACGACGCAGGCGACGCCATTGCCGATCAGATTGGTCAGCGCGCGGCACTCGCTCATGAACTTGTCGATGCCGACCAGGATCGCGATCGACTGGATCGGGATGTCAGGGACGATCGATAGCGTCGCGGCGAGCGTGATGAAGCCGGCGCCGGTCACGCCGGAGGCGCCCTTGGAGGTGATCATGGCGATGCCCAAAATGCCGAGCTCCTGCCAGATGGTGAGATGGGTGTTGGTCGCCTGTGCCAAAAACAGCGTCGCCAGCGTCATGTAGATGTTGGTGCCGTCGAGGTTGAAGCTGTAGCCGGTCGGGATCACGAGGCCGACCACCGAGCGCGAGGCGCCGAGGTGCTCCATCTTCTGGATCATCTGCGGCAGCACCGTCTCCGAGGATGAGGTGCCGAGCACGATCAGGAGCTCGTCCTTGATGTAGGCGATGAAGCGCAGGATCGAGAAGCCGGCGAGCCGCGCGATCGCACCGAGCACGATCAGCACGAACAGGATGCTGGTCAGATAGAACGTGCCGATCAGGGCGGCGAGATTGAGCAGCGAGCCAAGGCCGTAGGCGCCGACGGTGAACGCCATCGCGCCGAAGGCGCCGATCGGCGCGACCCGCACGATGATGCGGATGATGCCGAAGAACATCTTGGCCGCCTTGTCGATCGCCTCCGCAATGGGCTCGCCGGCCTTGCCGAGGAAGGCGATGGCGAAGCCTGACAGAATCGAGATCAGCAGCACCTGGAGCAGGTCGCCGCGCGCGATCGCGCCGAGATAGCTGTCGGGAATGATCGCCATCAGATGGGCGACGATGCCCTCTTCCTTGGCCTTGGTGACGTAGGTCGCGACCGAGCTCGGGTCGATCGTCGCGGGGTCGATGTTGAAGCCGTGTCCGGGCTGGAGGATCTCGCCGACCAGCAGACCGACTGCGAGCGCGACGGTCGAGACCGTCTCGAAATAGATCAGCGACTTCAGCCCGACCCGGCCGACCCGCTTGAGATCGCCCATCGAGGAGATGCCGTGCACCACGGTGCAGAAGATGACAGGCGCGATCATCATCTTGATCAGCGCGATGAAGCCGTCGCCGAGCGGCTTCAAGGCCTTGCCGAGATCGGGATAGAAATAGCCGATGAGCACGCCGAGCACGATCGCGATCAGCACCTGGACGTAAAGGATCTTGTACCAGGGCTGGTGCCGGCGGTGGACGGCTGGCTGGATCGCAATCTGTGTCATAAAGTGAGCCCTGGAACGTATTGATCTTGCATGATTTGCATCATGTGATGGGCGCCGCAGAAGCGACAATCACATTTTTGTCGGATCGCACGAACATCGATCGTTGCACCGCAACTGGGGGAAACATGACGATCGCAACAGGCTCGGACGAGCAGGCACAGGGCTATTTTCCACGTTGGAAACTCAAGACGTCGGGCGTGATCATGCCGGAGGAGCGGCTGTCATGGGGCCAGACCATCATCTCCGGTCTCCAGCATTGCGTTGCGATGTCGGGCGCTACGATCATCGCGCCGCTGCTGATGGGGTTCGATCCCAATGTTGCGGTCCTGTTCTCCGGCGTCGGCACGCTGATCTTCTTCGTCATCGTCGCCGGACGCGTGCCGAGCTATCTCGGCTCGAGCTTCGCCTTCATCGCCGTCGTCATCGCGGCCACCGGCTATGCCGGGCAGGGGCCGAACCCGAACATCTCCGTTGCGCTCGGCGGCATCATCGGGGCCGGCGTACTGTACGGCCTGATTTCGCTGATCGTGATGTGGTCCGGTGTCGGCTGGATCGAAAGGCTGCTGCCGCCGGCCGTCACCGGTGCTGTCGTCGCCGCGATCGGCCTCAACCTTGCGCCGGTGGCGGTCAAGGCGGTGAGCGCCAATGCGTTCGACACCTGGATCGGGCTCGCGACCGTTCTGATCATCGGCGTAGTTGCCGTGGCGGCTCCAGGCCTGTGGCGCCGCCTGCCGATCATCCTCGGCGCGATCGGCGGATATCTCCTGTACCTGCTGTTCGCGAATGGCCTTGGCTTCGGCAAGCCGATCGACTTCGCCCAGCTTGCGGCCGCGCCGTGGCTCGGCCTGCCGAACTTCACGACGCCGACCTTTCAGGCCGATGCAATCTTTCTGATTGCGCCGGTTGCGGTCATTCTCGTCGCCGAGAACCTCGGGCACATCAAGGCCGTCGGCGCCATGACGGGCCGGAGCCTCGATGCGTATCTCGGCCGTGCCCTGTTCGCCGACAGCCTCGCGACGATCGTGGCGGCCTGCGGCGGCGGCACCGGCGTCACCACCTATGCCGAGAACATCGGCGTCATGGCGGCGACGAAGGTCTACTCGACCCTGCTGTTTGCGTTTGCGGCCGCGGTGTCGATCCTGCTCGGCTTCTCGCCGAAATTCGGCGCGCTGATCCTGTCGATCCCGGGTCCCGTCATCGGCGGCCTCTCGATCGTGCTGTTCGGATTGATTGCGGCGATGGCGGGCCGGATCTGGGTCGAGAACAAGGTCGACTTCGCAAACCCTGCGAATCTCATCACCGTCGCCGTGGCGCTGACCGCGGGCGCCGGCGACCTCACGCTCAAATTCGGCGCATTCACGATCGGCGGGATCGGCACCGCGACCTTCGGCGCGATCATCCTCTACCAGATTCTGACCTCGCCGCTGGCGCGGCGCGCGGAGTGAATCCCAGCAATGCGCCACACATACGAGCGTCATGCCCCGCGAAGGCGGGGCATCCAGTACGCCGCAGCTTTTCGGTTCGATCACGAGCGTCACGGCGTACTGGATCGCCCGCCCCAGTGCGCAAGCGCGCACAAGGCGGGCGATGACGGCGGAGAATGGGGCTTTAGCCCGCCTAGCAGCACTGCGTCAGCGGGATGGAACAAAACGGCGGTTCCATCCATGATGACGCATCCCGGAGAGAACACATGCCGCAAACCGAACGCTCAACCTCTTTTCCCTCCCGCCTCGTCGGCCAATACGCCCTCGTGACCGGCGCCTCGCAAGGCATCGGCCGCGCCGTCGCCATCCGGCTGGCGCAGGAGGGCGCGACTGTCGCCATCAACTATTTCGATCACCCTGGGAGGGCCGAGGAGACGCTCGCCCTGGCGCGATCGGCATCGAGCGACCGTGGCCACGGCAGGCTCGATCACATCATCGTCAAGGCCGACGTCGGCAATGAGCAGGAGATCGCCGCGATGTTCGAGACGGTTTTGGCGCGCTTCAAGCGCCTCGACTGTCTCGTCAACAATGCCGGCTTCCAGCGGGAATCGCCGAGCGATGCGCTCGACGTCGAAACCTATCGCCGCATCATCGACGTCAATCTCAACGGCGCGGTGCTCTGCGCGCAGAAGGCGCTGGCGCATTTCGTCGCGCGCGGCGGAGGCGGCAGCATCATCAACTGCTCCAGCGTCCACCAGATCATCCCGAAGCCGGGCTATCTCGCGTATTCCATCAGCAAGAGTGGTATGGCCGGTCTGACGCGGACGCTGGCGCTGGAGTTCGCCGGTCGCGGCATCCGCGTCAATGCGGTCGGTCCCGGCGCGATCGACACGCCGATCAACGCAGCCTGGACCGGGGATCCCGAAAAGCGCGCAGTCGTCACCAGCCACATTCCCATGGGCCGCGTCGGCACGCCGGAGGAGATCGCCGCCGTGTTCGCCTTCCTCGCCTCGGATGATGCCAGCTATATCACCGGGCAGACCATCTATGCCTGCGGAGGTGTGACGCTGTTTCCGGAGTTTCGCGAGAATTGGGCGAGCTGAACGTCAGCTTCGGACCACGCGTGCCCCGCGCGGGGATAGACGGGCAGGGCCGGTTGGGAGACTGCGGCGCCGTGTGCTATCGACCGTGAACGACGCTGCCGGTATTGGCAGGCGCCGACACATGACGGGCTCGTGACCACAACCATCAACATCAATGCCTACAGCGACGCGCTGGTGGTCCTCGGGACGGCCGGCGTCGTGGTGCCGATTGTCCGCCGTTGGGGCATCAATCCCGTGCTGGGCTATCTCGGTGCCGGCGCCATTCTCGGTCCGCTCGGGCTCGGCTCGGTCGTAAAGGACCTCCCGTTCCTGTACTGGTTCACGGTCACGGACGCGCAGAACGTCGAGGGGATTGCCAATCTCGGCATCGTGTTCCTGCTATTTCTGATCGGGCTCGAGCTGTCTTTCCGCCGGCTCGTCACGATGCGGCGGCTGGTGTTCGGGCTTGGCGGCCTGCAGGTGCTGGCGACGTCCGCCATGATTTTCGGCGCGACGCTTCTCGCCGGGCAGGGCTCCGATACGGCCGTCATCCTCGGCGCGAGCCTTGCGCTGTCCTCGACGGCGATCGTGCTCGAGCTGCTGTCCGCTGAGAGGCGGCTTTCCACCACTGCCGGGCGCGCCAGCTTCTCGGTGCTGCTGGCCCAGGACCTTGCAGTGGTGCCCATTCTGGTATTCGTCTCGGTGCTCGGCGCAGGCAGCGGCGGCTCCGTTGTGGCGCACATCTCCAGCGCGGTCCTAAAGGCCGCGCTGGCGGTCGCTGTCCTCACGCTGCTCGGACGGCTGCTGATGCGTCCGCTCTTCCAGATGGTTGCCGGCACCCATTCGACGGAGTTGTTTGTCGCTGCGACCTTGTTCGTCATCGTCGGCGCGGGGCTTGCCGCGCACCAGGCCGGTCTGTCGATGGCGCTCGGAGCATTCGTTGCAGGACTGATGCTCGCGGAAACGGAGTATGGCAAGGCCATCGAGGCCGCCGTCGAGCCGTTCAAGGGCCTGCTGCTCGGCATCTTCTTCTTCACCGTCGGCATGGCCATCGACTTCCGTGTGTTCATGCGCGAGCCTGGTTGGCTGCTGGCCGCCGTGATCGGCATTCTCGCCGGCAAGGCGATCGTGCTCATCATCCTGGGCCGCCTCTTCAGGCTCTCATGGCCGGCGGCAATCGAGATCGGATTCCTGCTGGGCCCCGTCGGCGAATTCGCGTTCGTCAGCATCGGAATGGCGGCGGCCGGCGGGCTGATCGAGCCTCGCGTGTCGAGCTTTGCTGTCGCCATCACCGCCGTGACGATGGCATTGACGCCGCTTCTGGGCATGCTCGGACGACGATTGGCCGCGAAGCTGGGTCCCGAGCGCACGCCCGATCCCGAACTGGCGGTTCGGCCACCCGGCGACCGGGCGCAAGCCATCGTGGTCGGCTACGGCCGCGTTGGAAAAGTCGTCTGTTCGCTGCTGACCAGCCATGGCCTGGACTACATCGCGGTCGATCATGAGGCCGTCAGCGTGGCGCGCGACCGCCGCGACGGTCACAAGGTCTACTTCGGTGATGCCACGGAACCGGGCTTCCTCGAAGCTTGCGGCCTGATGCAGACGACCGGAGTGATCATCACCATCCAGTCGCGAACAGCGATCGATGCCGTCGTCGAGCGAATCCGCGCGGTGCGACCGGATGTGCTGATCGTTTCACGCGCGAGGGACGCCGATCATGCCCGCCACCTCTATGCGATCGGCGCAACCGATGCGGTGCCGGAAACCATCGAGGCAAGCTTGCAGCTTTCCGAAGCCGCGCTGGTCGGCCTCGGAGTCGCGGCCGGGCAAGCGATCGCCTCGGTGCACGAGAAGCGGGACGAATTTCGGCTGACGCTGCAGCAAGCCGCTCGCAAGGCAGGACAAGAGAAGCCTCGTCCGCTCGATCGCACGGGGCGCCGGTCCCCGCGATAGCCGCCAGCCCGGCGGCCGTGCGCTGCGGACTGTCGTGATCTGGCGAAACACGCCCGCACGAACTACATTTGCGCCATGACGAATGCATCGCTTGCAAACCCTCCGCTCCAGGATTTCGTCGGCCGGCACGAAAATCTGTTCGTGCTGACCGGCGCCGGCTGCAGCACCAATTCGGGCATTCCCGATTACCGCGACAGAAACGGCAACTGGAAGCGGACCCAGCCGGTCAATTTCCAGGCCTTCATGTCGGACGAGCCCACGCGCCAGCGCTATTGGGCGCGCAGCCTGATCGGCTGGCGGCGGTTCGGCCAGGCGAAGCCGAACGATGCGCACCGCGCGCTGGCCCGGCTCGAAGCGGATGGCCGCTGCGGCATGCTGCTGACCCAGAACGTCGACCGGTTGCATCAATCCGCCGGCCACCGGCAGGTGATCGATTTGCATGGCCGGCTCGATCTCGTCCGCTGCATGGGCTGCGGGACGAAGACGCCGCGGAGCGAATTCCAGGATGCGCTCGGCCGCGTGAACGCGGAGTGGTTGACGCTCGATGCCGCCGATGCGCCGGACGGCGACGCCGATCTGGAGCACGCGGAGTTCTCGTCGTTCAAGGTACCTCCTTGCGAAGCCTGCGGCGGCATCCTCAAGCCCGACGTGGTGTTCTTCGGCGAGAACGTGCCGCGCGACGTGGTCGCCGCGGCGCAGGACCATCTGGCGCAGGCCGACGCCATGCTGATCGTCGGTTCGTCATTGATGGTCTATTCCGGATTTCGCTTCGTGCAGGCGGCCGCGAAACGGCAGATTCCGATCGCCGCGGTCAATCTCGGGCGTACCCGCGCCGACGATCTCCTGACGCTGAAGGTCGAGGAGCGCTGCGAAGCGGCGCTTGCATTCCTGCTCTGATCGCGCAGGCGCCGAACACGCCTTGCCTATTGCACAGGTGCCGCGCAGAATGGCCGGGAACAGCGTTGCCGGCATGCCTCATGGCACGGAAATTGCTGCGTTTTTTGGACCCTGTCTTGACGATCAGCACGGAGAATTTGGAATGCTTGAGGGAGCCGAGGTGCGGCTTGCCGTGGATATCGGTGGCACGTTCACCGACATCGTGCTGGACGTGGGCGAGGTGCGCAAGACGCGCAAGGTGCTGACCACGCCGCAGCGCCCCGAGCAGGCGGTGCTGGACGGCATGCGTCTCATCCTCGCCGATGCGCGCGCCCATATCAGCGATATCGACGTCTTCATTCACGGCACCACGCTCGCGACCAACGCGATCATCGAGCGCCGCGGCGCCAGGACGGCGCTGATCGCGACCGACGGCTTTCGCGACGTGCTCGATATCGGCACCGAGAGCCGCTACGACCAGTACGATCTCAGCATCGACAAGCCGAAGCCGCTGGCGCCGCGCAGCCTCCGCTTTACCGTACCCGAGCGCATCGACGCCCACGGCACCGTCCGCCTCCCGCTGGACGAAGCCTCGGTGCGCGCACTCGCGCCGAAATTGCAAGAGCTGGGCGTCGAGAGCGTCGCGATCGCCTTCCTGCACTCCTATGCCAATCCCGAGCACGAGCGCCGCGCGGCCGCGATCATTGCAGAAGAGATGCCGGGCATTTCGGTGACGGTGTCATCGGCCGTGTGCCCCGAGATCCGCGAATATGAGCGCACCTCCACGGCGGTCGCCAACGCCTATGTGCAGCCGCTGATCGACGGCTATCTCGCCCGCATGGCCGATGCCTTGCAGGTCGAGCAGTTTCGCGGCGCGATCTATCTCGTCACGTCGGGCGGCGGCGTCACCTCGATCGAGACGGCGCGGCGCTTTCCCGTGCGTCTCGTCGAATCCGGTCCTGCCGGCGGCGCAATCTTCGCGGCGCAGATCGCGGCACGGCTAGGGGAGAGCAAGGTGCTGTCCTTCGACATGGGCGGCACCACGGCAAAAATCTGCCTGATCGAAAAGTACCAGCCCGAGACCTCGCGCGTGTTCGAGGTCGATCGCGCCGCGCGCTTCCTCAAGGGCTCCGGCCTGCCGGTGCGCATCCCCGTGATCGAGATGGTCGAGATCGGCGCAGGCGGCGGCTCGATCGCCCATGTCGATGCGATGAAGCGCGTTACCGTCGGCCCGGAGAGTGCCTCGTCGGAGCCGGGCCCCGCCTGTTACGGTCGCGGCGGCCAGCGTCCGGCCGTGACGGATGCGGACGTCGCGCTCGGCATGATCGATCCCGATGCCTTTGCGGGCGGCACGATCAAGCTCGACCCGGAGCTGTCGAAACAGGCGCTGCTGCGCGATGTCGGCGAGGCGCTCGGCCTGTCGGCGGAAACCGCGGCCTATGCCGTGCACGAGGTCGTTTGCGAGAACATGGCGAGCGCGGCGCGCGTGCATGCGGTCGAGCGCGGCGCCGTGGTCGGCCAGCACACGCTGATCGCCTTCGGCGGTGCGGCGCCGCTGCATGCGGCGCGCGTTGCCGAGAAGATCGGCGTCTCCCGCGTGATCGTGCCGTCGAATGCCGGCGTCGGATCGGCGGTCGGATTCTTGGCGGCCCCCATCGCCTACGAGCTGGTGCGCAGCCGTCACGTCCGGCTCGACGATTTCGACACCAAGGCTGTCTCCGATCTCCTACAGGAGATGGCGAACGAGGCGCGTGCGCTGGTCGAACCTGGTGCTGCCGGCGCGCCGGTGCGCGAGCGCCGCGCCGCCTTCATGCGCTATGTCGGCCAGGGCCACGAGATCACCGTCGAGCTGCCGAACCGGCCGCTGACCTCGGCCGATCTCGCCGGCCTGCGCCAGAACTTCGAGACCGACTATTCGGCGATGTTCGAGCGTCCGATCCCGGGCGCGGCGATCGAGGTGTTGAGCTGGTCGGTGCTTGCCACCACCGAGGCGCGTAATCCGCCGGCCGTTGCGGCGGTCGCGCGCAAGCCCGCGGCCAAGGCATCCGGCAGCCGCAAGTTCTTCGACGGCAGGGCCGGCGAGGTGATCGAGATCCCGCTCTATCGTCGCGAGGACATGGCGCCGGGCGCGACCATCGCGGGCCCCGCCGTGATCGCGGAGGACGAGACCTCGACCTTCGTCTCCACCAGTTTTGACGCGCATATCGACGGTGCCGGCAGCATCGTCATGGAACGAAAGGCGGCCTGATCATGAGCAAGGCAAGCGGCGCGAGCCTGATCGACCTTCAGATCATGTGGCACCGGCTGATCGCCGTGGTCGAGGAGCAGGCGCAGGTGCTTTTGCGCACCGCGTTCAGCCCGATCGTGCGCGAATGCGGCGACCTCTCGGCCGGCGTGTTCGACCTCAAGGGGCGGATGCTGGCGCAGGCGGTGACCGGCACGCCCGGCCACGTCAACTCGATGGCGGAATCGGTCAAGCACTTCATCGATCACTTCCCGATCGCGACGATGAAGGAGGGCGACGCCTACATCACCAACGATCCCTGGATGGGCACCGGTCATCTCAACGACTTCGTCGTCACCACGCCGTGCTTCAAGGACGGCAAGGTCGTCGCGCTGTTCTCCTGCACCAGCCATCTGATGGACATCGGCGGCATCGGGTTCGGGCCTGATGCCACCGACGTGTTCATGGAGGGGCTCTACATCCCCATGCTGAAGCTGATCGACCAGGGCGTCGTCAACGAGACGCTGATGGCGATGATCCGCACCAATACGCGCCTGCCGATCGATACCGAGGGCGACACCTATTCGCTGGCCGGTTGCAACGACGTCGGCTGCGAGCGCCTGGTCGAGATGATGACCGAGTTCGGCATCGACACGCTCGACGAGCTCGGCGATTACATCTGCCACCGCTCGCGCGAGGCGGTGCTGGCCGAGATCGCAAAGCTGCCGAAGGGAAGCTGGCGCAATACGATGGTGGTCGACGGCTATGACGCGCCGGTCACGCTGGCCGCGACGCTGACGATCTCGGACAAGGGCATTCACGTCGATTTCGACGGCACCTCGGCCGCGTCGAAATTCGGCATCAACGTGCCCCTGTCCTACACCACGGCCTACACCGTGTTCGGCCTCGGCTGCGTCGTCGCCGCGCAGATCCCCAACAATGCCGGCTCGCTCTCGCCGCTGACGGTGTCGGCGCCCGCGGGTGCGATCCTCAATGCGCCGAAACCGGCGCCGGTCGCCTCGCGCCACATCATCGGCCAGATGCTGCCCGACGTCGTGTTCGGCTGCCTGCGCCAGATCATTCCCGAGCGCGTGCCGGCGGAGGGCACTTCGTGCCTATGGAATCTCGTCGTCCGCGGCGAGACCCGCTCGGGCGCCGGTGGTAATTATGGGTTCTCGATGGCGGTGACCTCCAATGGCGGCACCGGCGCGCGTTTCGGCAAGGACGGCCTCTCCGCCACCGCCTATCCCAGCGGCGTGCGCGGCACGCCGGTCGAGATCGCGGAGACGCAGACGCCGCTGATCTTCTGGCGCAAGGAGCTGCGTCCGGATTCCGGCGGCGCGGGGCGCACCCGCGGCGGGCTCGGCCAGATCATCGAGGTCGGCAGCGGTGTCGATGCGCCGTTCGACATCCTCGCGGCGTTCGATCGTATCGATCATCCGCCGCGCGGCCGCGATGGCGGCCAGAACGGCGAGGCCGGCTATGTCGGCCTCAAGTCCGGCAAGAAGCTGCGTGGCAAAGGTTTTCAGCAGGTGCCGCCGGACGACCGGCTGGTGGTGATGACACCCGGCGGCGCCGGCATCGGTGATCCCGGGGAGCGCGATCGTGCGGCCGTCAAGGACGACATCGCGAGAGGTCTCGTGTCTTCGGAGAACGCGGTCAAGGTTTACGGGTACGCGCGTTGACGCCAACGCACCGATCGGCTTCGTGCTGCTGCTGACGCTGCGGCCGGACATCGTCACGATCCTGCCGCGTATGCTTTACGGATAGCCGTTTCGGTCCGGTGGAGATCGAACGGTCAGCGCTGCTGTCGTTTCAATTTGCCCCCGCGCCAATTCGCCCCCCGCGCGCATTCCGTCTTTGCACGTTTCGTGATCCGTCGTACGCTGTGCGAGCAGACGTGCAACAGCAATCACGGCAGTGAACGTGGCTCCCTTGGCGACATGCGCCGAGAGAGGGGGCATCTGTTGGCAGCTCATGTCCGATGGAGGACAGTCGACGCGTACTGAACTGCAAACATTCCTCGCAGCGGCGTTCACGAGACGCAATCAATAAACACCAAGCGGGAGGAAGTGCATATGAGGAAGCAGTGGCTCAACTCGGGCTTGCCTGTTCTCGCCGTTGCGGCATTCGCGGCGTCGGCGGCGCTGGCCCAAGCCGTGGATACGGCCCGGATCGAGGCCGCCGGCCAGAACGACTGGCTCACCTATCACGGTTCATACAAATCCCATCACTATAGCCCGCTCGCGCAGATCAACGCGAACAACGTCGGCAATCTGAGCGTAGCCTGGATGCACATTCCAGGACGATCGACGCGCGGCCTGCAGTCGATGCCGCTCGTCGCCGACGGCGTACTGTACTACTCGGGTTCCTACAGCCGTGTCTTCGCGCTGAACGGTGCGACGGGCGAGGTCAACTGGTCGTTCTTTCCGGAACTGGATGAAGCGCTCATCAGCCGGCAGACCCACTCTCCCCTACAATCGCGGCGTAGCTCTCGGCGAAGGCAAGGTCTTCGTCGGCACGATGGATGGTCGTGTCTTCGGGCTGGATGCGAAGACCGGAAAAGTCCTCTGGGAGACCAGGCTGATCGACTCGCAGAAGCTCACGGTCGGCTTCACCGGCGCGCCGCTTTACGCGAAGGGCAGCGTGATCATCGGCGCGCAAGGCGGCGAATGGCCGGGCCGCGGCCCGATCTTCGCTCTTGACGCCACCACCGGAAAGAAGAAGTGGGAGTTCCTGACGGTCGCGGGTACCGACGAAGCCATGAAGACCTGGGGCAACGATTCCTGGCGCACCGGCGGCGGTGGCGGCTGGATGCCGGGCACCTACGATTCCGAGACCAACACCATCCTGTGGGGCACCGCAAATCCGGCGCCGCTCTACGACTGGTCGGGCGCCGACTACAAGACGCAGGGCGCGCGTCCCGGCGACAATCTCTACACGAGTTCGGTGATCGGCCTCGACATCGATTCCGGCAAGCTGAAATTCTACCATCAGGAACTCCCGCACGATGCCTGGGACTTCGACAGCGCCGTCGGCGAGTTCGTGATGCTCGAGCGAGACGGCCAGAAATACGTGGTTCATCCGAACAAGGGCGGCTTCGTCTTCGTCTACGACCGCAATCTCGGCGTGAAGAACGTCTGGCGGCTGGTCGAGAACATCAACTTCGTCAAGGATATCGATCCCAAGACCGGCGCGTTGATCGGCCGTCGCGATTTCCCGGTCGGAAAGGTCACCGAACCGCCGCTGTGTCCGTTCATTGGCGGCGGCATCAGCTGGAACGCCGGCTCGTACAGCCCGAAGACCGGTCTCTACTACAAGATCGGCCAGGAATGGTGCATGACGCTCGATATCCAGAAGACGACGCCGGTCACCGCGCCGCAGGTTCAGCTCAACATCGGCGCCGATTTCAAGATGGCGCCGCCTCCGGGCGGTGAGATCTATGGACACCTCGACGCGCGCGACCCCATCACGGGGGCAAAGAAATGGGAGGTTCGCTACCCCGAGCCGCCGCTCGGGAGCGTGCTGTCGACCGGCGGCAATCTGGTGTTCGTGCCTGATTCCCGCGGCGTCCTTCACGCCTACGATGCGGAAACCGGGGCCGAGCTGTGGAAGCACAACAATGGCACCGGCCACCAGGGCGGCATCGTCAGCTACTCCACGGGCGGCAAGCAATATATCGCCGTGACAGCGGGCTTTGGTGGCATGCTGGCGGACGAATATGCGCCGAACTTCGGCGGCGTCTACAAGAGCATGCCGCGTGACGACGGCGCGCTCATCGTCTTCAGCCTGAAATAGCCTGCCGCAAACATCGGTCATGGAGCGGGCGCTGGGCCCCTCCGTGACCGGTCGAAGCGGCCGTGCGTGATTTCAGGAATGGAGCGGACGTGTTGAGACTGCATTTGAAGACGATTCCTGCGGCACTGGGCGCCTCGCTGCTGTGCGCCGTGACGGCGCAAGGGCAATCCGCCACGCCTGCGCCGGAGAACGGGACGTTCGAGGTCGAACAGGTGTTCGCGGGGACCTGCGGCTTCTGTCACTCCGACGGCGGCCGGGCGCCCGGCAAGGGGCCGCAACTGATGAACTCGCCGCGCGACGACGACTTCCTTCGCAGCCGTATCAAGCACGGCAAGCAGGGCGCGATGCCGGCATTCGACGGCGCCTTCACCGACGCCCAGATCGACCAGATCCTCAAATACATCCGCGCCTTGAAGCCGCGCGAGGGTTGAACCGCCAGGACCCGATTCATCAAGACCCGATCCATCCGGATGAGAACACGGAATGAAGGCATCCGTCCCGGCCATCGTCGCTGCCGCCATCGTTCTGTCGGGACCCGCGCAGGCGCGAACCCTTGAGGCGATCCGTTCGAGCGGCGTGATCGGGCTGTGCGCGCATCCCAATTCGCTTCCCTTTGCGCGCAAGGCCGGCGATCCGCCCGGCTTTCAGGTCGAGTTCGGTCGGGTGCTGGCACGCGAGCTCGGTGTCTCGCTGAGGCTCGACTGGATCATCACGCAATATCAGATGCGCAGCGCCGGCTGTGACATCCTTCTGGACGTCATCGCGGACCGCGAAGCGCAGGGCGAAACCCGCCTGAGGATCTCGAAACCGTATTATCGCACGGGCGTCGCGCTCGCGGTGCCGTCATCCAGCACGCTCACCTCGTTCGGGAGCCTCAACGAGGCGACCAGGGTGGGCGTGCAGGTTGGATCGATCGCAGCCATGATCATCGGTCAACGACGCGTGCCGACCTCGACCTTCGGCTTCGAGAGCGACAGCCTAGAGGCCGTGTCGAACCATGAGATCGATGCCGCCGCCGTCACGCCCACCGCGGCGAGCTATTTCAACCTGACGCATCCGGACAAGGCGCTTCGGATCCTGGATCGCGACGAGAGCGTCGTCGATCTCAACTGGAACGTCGCCGTCGGCATGATCCGTCCGGACGATGCGTTGCGCGAAGCCATCGACGGAGCAGTGGAGCGGCTGCGAAGCGACGGCACGATCGACCGGATCTACGGCCGCTACGGGATCGTGCTGCAGGCGCCGAGATAATCGAGCACGACGGAACGGCTTTGGTTGGATCGATTGCCGCGGCTCGTTCACCTCTCCCGCTTGCGGGAGAGGTCGCGCCGAAGGCGCGGGTGAGGGCTTTCTCCTCGTGGGGATTGTCCCGTTGGAGAAGCACCCTCTCCCCAACCCTCTCCCGCAAGCGGGAGAGGGAGCGCACCTCCGTCGTTGCAGCGATCGAGCCTCATTTCATCGCGCTTCAGGCCGCCGCCTTCTTCCGCGCGAGCTCGGCCTTGTACAGCTCGAACTCCTCCGCAATCGCCTTGGCAACCGAAGGCCGCTGACGCAGGCGCTCGTAATACGCCTTCACGTTCGGCCATTTCGCGAGCTCGATCGGCGGCGTCGCCATGGTCCAGTTGATGACCGTGACGAGATAGGCATCGGCCACGCTGAAGTGGTCGAGCAGGAACTCGCGACCCTTCAGGTAGTCGTCGAGATAGTCGAGCCGCGACAGGTTCTTCTCCAGCACATAGGCTTTCGCTTCCTGCGGCGCCTTGCGATCCAGCACGGGGATGAACAGGCCCTTGTGCAGCTCGGTGCCGATGAAGCAGAGCCATTGGTGCAGCCGGGTGCGCTCGATACCTGCCGTGGCGCCGAGGCCGGATTGCGGAAAACGGTCCGCGACATATTGCAGGATCGCGGCGTTCTCGGTCAGCACCACGCCTTCGTCGGTGCGCAGCGTCGGCACGAGGCCGATCGGGTTGACGGTGCGGAAGTCGGAGCCGTCGTTCAGCACGGTCTTGGTCGGCGGATCGACTTCGAGATAATTCGCCTCGGCGCCGGCTTCATACAATGCGACGCGCGTCGCCATCGAACAGGCGAGCGGCGAGAAATAGAGATCCATCTGTAGCCTCCTTGGGCATTCCTCTTTGGGTGTCGCTCAACCTGGCCAGATTGATTTTTGTACCATCTTGCATAATATATCCGCGGTCAAGGATTATTTTGCGAAATGGTACAAAAATCAAAGCCGCCAGCTGCTGCCAATCAGCCCGAGCGCCGCGGCGAACCTAAGCGCCGCGGCCGTCCCCGCGCCTACGAGCCCGACATCGCGCTCGGCAAGGCGCTCGATCTGTTCCGCAAGCAGGGTTTCGCGGCCACCTCGCTCGACGATCTCAGCGAAGCGACCGGTATGAACCGGCCGAGCCTCTACGGCGCATTCGGCGACAAGCGCGAGCTCTACATCAAGAGCTACCAGCGCTATCGCGAGGAGGCGGCCTCCTCCATGGTCGAGATCTTTCGCCAGGAGATGCCGCTGCGCCAGCGGCTGGAGCGCATCTACGCTTCTGCGCTCGACATCTATCTGTCCGGCGACACCGGCCCCCGCGGCTGCTTCACGGTCGTCACCGCGGCCTCCGAGGCCGTCGGCGATCCCGAGATCCGCGCCATGGTGCTCGACGGCCTCACCGGGCTCGACAAGGCGTTTGCAAGCTGCTTCCGCCGCGCCAGGGAGAAAGGCGAGTTGCTGGAGAGCGCCGATCCGGTCGCCCTGGCGCAGCTCGCCTCCGCCACCATCCACACCATCGCCATCCGCTCGCGCGCCCGCGTCCCGCGCAAGGAGCTCGAGGCGATCGTGAAGGGCGCGATCGATGTGATGGTGGGGGCGGGACGATAGTGAGTATGTGGCGCAAGCCCCCTCCCCAACGTCGTCCTGGACAAGCGCAGCGAAGCGGAGCGCAGATCCAGGACCCATAACCACCGAATTTGGTTTGGCGAAGACTCGGGGTGACCGGCTCGCGCCGCAACTTCTCCCTGGGGTAATGGGTCCTGGCTTTCGCCAGGACGACATCTAATTTGCAGCCCCGCTTACGCCGCGCGGATCTGCGCCAGGAACCGGTCGACCTCATCCCGCAGCCGCTGCGACTGCTTCGACAGCTCGATCGCCGAGCCCAGCACTTCCTCGGCCGCCGTGCCGGTGGCTGCGATGCCGTCGGTGACACCTGCGATGTTCTGGGAGACCTCGCCGGTGCGGGCCGCGGCCTGCTGGACGTTCTGTGCGATCTCCTGCGTCGCCGTGCCCTGCTGCCCGACGGCAGCGGCGATCGCCGCGGAGATTTCGTCGACCTGCTGAATCGTCGTGCAGATCGACTGGATGCCGTCAACCGCGCCTGATGTCTCGCCCTGCACGGCCGTCACCTGCGCGCCAATCTCCTCCGTCGCTTTCGCGGTCTGGGTCGCAAGTGCCTTCACTTCGGAGGCGACCACGGCGAAGCCGCGGCCGGCTTCGCCCGCGCGCGCCGCTTCGATCGTCGCATTCAGCGCGAGAAGATTGGTCTGGCCCGCAATGCCGTTGATGAAGGAGACGACGTCGCCGATCTTCTGCGCGGCATCGGCGAGGCTCTGCACGCGCGCGTTCGACTGCCTTCCGTCGCTGGCGGCCTTGCCGACCACCTCGGTCGCATGCGCCAGCCGCCGGCTGATCTCGGTCATCGATGACGACAATTCTTCCGCGGCCGCCGCCACCGTCTGCACGTTCTCCGAAGCGAGGGCCGAGGCCGACGATACCGTGCGGGTCTGCTCACGCGACTGCGCGACGATGGCCGACATCGAGCGCGCGGTGTGCTCCATCTCGACCGCCGCGGCGGACACCGTGGTGACGACGTCGCGGATGCTGGCCTCGAAATTGTCGGCGAGCGCGGCAAAGGCGCGCCGCTTCTCAGCTTCCGACTGCGCCTTGGCCTCGAGCTGCTCGGCCTGGAGTTTCGCAAAATTCACCGCGTTGTCGCGGAACACCGCAACCGCCTTCACCATCGCGCCGACCTCGTCGTTCGCCTTGCTGACGGGCACGTCAACATCGAGACGTCCGTCCGCGAGCTCGCGCATCACTGACGTGATCGACAGGATCGGCCGCGAGATGCTGCGGGCGATGAGATAGCCGACGATCGCGGCGAGCACGAGCCCCAGCGCGGCGATGCCGATCGAAAGCCACCAGGCGCGGTCGGCGGAAGCCTCGTAATCGGCATTGTCCATCACCAGCTCGACCGCGCCGAGCGGCTTTCCGGAAAAGTCCTTGATCGGCCCGAGCAGCGCGGCGACCGGCACGTTGTCGAGCTTGGCCTGCCGCACCGTAAAATCGCCGCCGGTGGCGCGGCCGTAATCGGCCGCGTCGAAGAAGCTCTTGCCCTTCAGCGTGCCGCCGAACAGCTTGAAATTCGAGCCGTCGGCGAGGTGGAAGGCGACGTCCACATGGCGGTTGGTCCTGAAGTCGTCGAAGAAGGGCTGGCCGAAGCTCAGGCCGAATTCGACGGTGCCGAGATGCTTGGCCCCTTGCACGATCGGCACCACGCCGCGGATGCCGAGCCCCGCCACGCCGCCCTCGAGCCCGACCACGACCTTGCGGTCCTGGTTGGCGGCGACGACGGTCTTGCGGAAGCCGGAGAGGTCGTCGCCGAATTTCGCCGGCTGATGCACGCGCAGGAAAGAGGTCGCCGGCGGTACGTGGAACTGGAATTGGTCGACGCCGTAGTCGGACTTGATGGCGGCAAACACCGGCCCGAACAGACGCACCAGCGCCTCGCGGTCCTGCTTCGCCATCGCCTCCTGCGTCGCCGGCATGGCCGCCACCACGGCGCTCATCGCGGCGGCGCGATGCGACTCCTCCGCGATGCGCGATAGCAGGGCATCGTAATGGCTGCGCAGCTCGCGCTGGTCGGCGCGGTCGATGATCCCTGCGATGATCCACATCGCGCCCAGCACCGCGATCAGCGCGGTCGCCGCCGCCGTCGCCGCCAGCGCAACCGTGATCCGCATCCTGAGGCCGAGGCTCGCGCGCATGTCCGACTCGTTCTTTGAGCGTTGGTTAAGAACGCCTATCAATTTCTCGCTAAGAGAGGGTGAACGGGGCGGGCGCGCGGGTTGGTTGTGGGGGGCGGGCTGCCCGCCAAAATACCGGTGTCGTCCCGGCCCCCGTGCGCAATTGCGCACTAGGCCGGGACGACACAGGATTTGTGGGGCGAATTATCTCCCCAACGTCGTCCTGGCGAAAGCCAGGACCCATAGCCACCGAATCTGGTTTGGCGAAGACTCGGAGTTGCCGCCGTCGCGCCGCAACTCCTCCCTGGGGTAATGGGTCCTGGCGTTCGCCCATGGGCGCTAAAATAGGATTTGCGCATTGGATTGGCTTGTGATTCCAAATTGGGATGGCACACGAATCGCTTGTGAACGAGGACTGGGCGCGTGTTGTCGCCCGGCTTGGCGGCGCCGAAGCGCTCAACGTTAGCGCGCGCGAGACGAAGGCGTTTGTCCGCCCGCGGGAAATCAGCAATGCGGTGGATTTGCTGCGCTTGATCCTGGCGTATTGCCTTGGCGAGCGAGGTCTGCGGTTGACGGCGGCATGGGCCACGTCGGTGGGCCTTGTCGATATCTCCAACGTGGCTCTGTTGTATCGGTTGCGTCAGTGCGGAGATTGGCTGGCGAAGTTGATAGGCCAAGCACTGGCGAGCGGTGCGCCGAAGGCGAGCCACGGCCGCCTGATCCGCATTGTTGACGCCACGACGGTCCCGAAGGCTGGGACGAGCGGCAGGAACAAGAACGCGGTGTGGCGCATACACAGCGCGTTCGATCTTCCGCAGGAGCGCTTTGGTCACTTCGAGCTGACCGATCAGCGAGCGGGCGAGACGCTGGACCGGATACCGGTGATTGCCGGCGAAATCCGTCTTGGCGACCGCGCTTATCTGCAACCGGAGCGCATGGCACGTCTCGTCGATGCCGGCGCGGACTTCGTGATCCGGTCCGGCTGGAAGAGCGCGCGTTGGGTTGATGCCAAAGGTGGTCTGGTCGATCTGACGGCCGAACTGCGCAAGGCTTCGGCATGTGGCCTGATCGATCGACCGATCTGGATAAAACGCAAGTCTGGCGCACCGCTGCTCGCTCTGCGTCTGGTTGCCGTCAAGAAGCCGGCGCAAGCGGCCGCGGTCGCACGACGCAAGGCGCGCCGAACGGCCCAAAAGGGAGGCCACCAGCTCTCCAGGCAAACACTTGACGCTGCAGATTGGGTGATCCTGGTGACCTCGCTCGCACCGGAGGACTTCTCAACGAGCGATGTCCTTGCCCTCTATCGGCTGCGATGGCGCATTGAACTCGGCTTCAAGCGGCTCAAGAGTTTGATTGGCCTGAAGGGCCCTCCCGGAACTGACGAGCGGTCCGCCAGGCCCCACATCCTCGCTCATCTGCTGATCATTCTCCTGCTCGAGCCACTCGTCGACGAACTCGAGGACTCTCCCCGCTTGGCCGAGGCCGCCTGACCCGTCCAGGGACCTGGCGTCTGCTCCGCCAACTCGTCGCCTCGCTCCGACAAGCAATCATGCCCCAACCCGCGATTGCTTGCCTGCGCAGACTTCGCTCCACGCTCGGACGGCATCTACACGAACCACCAAGACGAAAACGTCGCTATCAAGCAATGCAACTATTTTAGCGCCCATGGGCGTTCGCCAGGACGACACCGGAGGTGTGGCGGCCGCGTGTGGCCCTAATACCCCCTGACCCGATCCACCACATTCTCCAGCGCGCCACCCGCCTCGAATCTCGCGATCTGCTCGGCGACGTAGGCCGAGATCGCTTCCGCGTCGGTGTCGGCGGCGTTGTGCGGGGTCAGCAGCACCTTGGGATGGGTCCAGAACCGGCTGTCCTTCGGCTGCGGCTCCTGCACGAAGACGTCGAGCGAGGCGGCGCCGAGCGTGCCGTCATCGAGGCAGGCGAGGATGTCGGCTTCGTTCTGCAGGCCACCGCGGCCGGCATTGATCAGCACCGGCGCGCCGAGCGGGCTGGTGCGGTTGAGCTTTGTGAAGACGTCGCGGTTGAGGATGCCGTGCGTGTCTGATGTCAGCGGCAACAGGCTGACGAGGATGTCGGTTGTGCGCAGGAACGCGTCCATCCCTGCAGTGCCATGGAAGCATTCGATGCCCTCGATCGTGCGCGGGCTGCGGCTCCAGCCGGTGACGCGGAAGCCGAGCCGCCGCAGCACGTCGGCCGCGTCCGCGCCGAGGGTGCCGAGCCCCATCACGCCGACGGTGACGGCGCTCGCCGGCCACTGATATTTCGGCTCCCAGCGCTTGGTGCGCTGCGAGTCCCGCATGTACAGCTCCTGGCGGTGGTGCATCAGCACGTGCAGCACGACATATTCGGTCATGCGGTTGGTCAGGTCAGGCACGGCGACCCGGACCAGCGGCACGTCGGGCAGGCTCTTGTCGGCCATCAGCGCATCGACACCGGCGCCGAGATTGAAGATGGCCCGAAGATTGGGGAACGAGCCGAGATCGCCCGGCACCGGCTTCCACACCGCCGCATAGTGCACCTCGGCCGGATCGAGGGAGGCATCGGGCAGCAGCACCACGCGGCGGCCGCCGCAGACCGAATCGAACCGGGCCTTCCAGCGCTCCGGCAGCCAGTTCTGCTGCGTGCTGTTGATCAGGACGGCCAATGTGCCCAGGGTCATTCGAAGTGCCTCATAAGGTTCCGCTTTTGAAGGCCCTCCTTGGCACGATCTGCCGGATTTTTCTTGCAAAATTTTTCCGCAGCCCTGTCGGGGCAAGGCATAGTGGATCGTCTTCAGAACAAGAGGCCAGGGAAGGTGCTGCCCATGCTTTATGCGATTCTTTGCTATCACGATGAGGACTTCGTCGGCTCCTGGAGCAAGGAGCAGGACGAGGCCGTGATGAAGAAGCTCGCCGTGGTGCAGGACAAGCTCACCCAGCAGGGCCGGCTCGGGCCGGTGGCGCGGCTGCTGCCGACCACGGCGGCTGCGACCCTGCGCAAGGAGGACCCTCCGCTGGTGCTCGATGGTCCCTATGCCGAGACCAAGGAGCAATTGCTCGGCTTCTACATCGTCGATTGCAAGAACCTCGACGACGCGCTCGACGTCGCGCGCGAGCTGGGCGCGGCCAATCCCGGCGGCGCCTATGAGGTGCGTCCCGTCGGCGTGTTCCGGCCCGGAGGAAACCTGACGTGAGCGAGACCGAAACCGCCTGGATCGAGACTGCGCTGACCTCGGCGCGACCCCAGGCGGTGGGCGCGCTGCTGCGCTATTTCCGCGATCTCGACACCGCCGAGGAAGCCTTCCAGAACGCCTGCCTGCGCGCGCTGAAAACCTGGCCGCAGAACGGGCCGCCGCGCGATCCCGCCGCATGGCTGATCATGGTCGGCCGCAACGTCGCGATCGACGAAGTGCGCCGGACCCGCAAGCAGCAGCCGCTACCCGAGGACGACCAGGCGATCTCCGATCTCGACGACGCCGAGGGCGCGCTCGCCGAACGGCTCGACGGCTCGCATTATCGCGACGACATCCTGCGGCTGATGTTCATCTGCTGCCATCCGCAGCTGCCGGCGACGCAGCAGATCGCGCTTGCGCTGCGCATCGTTTCGGGCCTCACCGTGAAGCAGATCGCACGCGCCTTCCTGGTCTCGGACGCGGCGATGGAGCAGCGCATCACCCGCGCCAAGGCGAAGGTTGCCGAGGCGGGGACGCCGTTCGAGGCACCCGGCGCCGTCGAGCGCTCCGAGCGGCTCGCTGGCGTCGCGGCGATGATCTACCTGATCTTCAACGAGGGCTATTCGGCGAGCGGCGATACCGCCGAGATCAGGAAGCCGCTGTGCGAGGAGGCGATCCGGCTGGCGCGGCTGCTGCTGCGGCTGTTCCAGAGCGAGCCTGAAATCATGGGGCTCACGGCGCTGATCCTGTTGCAGCATGCCCGCAGCGCCGCGCGCTTTGCAGCGGATGGCTCGCTGATCCTGCTCGACGACCAGGACCGTACGCTGTGGAATGGCGCCATGATCGCGGAAGGCCTCGCCTTGATCGACAAGGCGATGCGCCATCGCCGCAGCGGGCCGTACCAGATCCAGGCCGCGATCGCCGCGCTGCATGCGCGCGCGTCGATGCCGGAGGAGACCGACTGGGCCCAGATCGACCTGCTCTATGGCGCGCTCGAGGTGATGCAGCCTTCGCCCGTGGTGACGCTCAACCGCGCCGTCGCTGTCTCCAAGGTGCGCGGGCCGCAGGCCGCGCTCGACCTGATCGAGCCGCTGGCGCCGAAACTCGCCAACTACTTCCATTTCTATGGCGTGCGCGGCGCCTTCCTGATGCAGCTCGGTCGCAATGACGAAGCTCGAATCGCCTTCGACCGCGCCATCGCGCTGGCCAACACCTCCGCCGAAGCCGCCCACATCCGCATGCATCTCGACCGGCTGATCCGAGATAGCCAGCCGAAGTCAAAGGAAAGCGCGAAGGCGAAGTGACGGCGATTCTCGTCATTCCGGGGCGATGCGAAGCATCGAGCCCGGAAACTCGAGATTCTCAGGTGCGCAATTGCGCACCAGAGTTCGGTCCTGCGGACCGCCCCGGAATGACGGGCAAGAAAATCTCACTTGCTCTTGTCGGCCCCCGCCGTTCCCCTTCGTCTTATTCCCGTATCCAGGGAGCCATTCATGCTGAAAGTCTTTTCCATCATCGCCATCGTGCTCGCCGTCGGTATCGCCGGTGTCCTCGTCTTCGCGCTGACAAAACCCGACACCTTCCGCGTCGAGCGCAGCCTCGCCCTGAAGGCACCGGCCGAGGCGATCTATCCGCTGGTTGCCGATTTCCATCGCTGGACCAGCTGGTCGCCCTATGAGGGGCGCGATCCCGCGATGAAGCGAACCTTTGCCGGAACTGCGGCAGGAAAGGGCGCGACCTATGCTTGGGACGGCAACAACAATGTCGGCGCCGGCCATATGGAGATCCTCGAGGCGAGCTCGCCGTCAAAGCTCCGCATCAAGCTCGATTTCGAGCGGCCCTTCGAGGGCCACAACACCGCCGAGTTCACCTTTGTGCCGCAAGGCGATGCCACTCTGGTCACATGGGCGATGTATGGTCCGGCCCCGTTCCTGTCCAAGGTGATGCAGGTCTTCATCAACATGGACAGCATGATCGGCAAGGATTTCGAAGCCGGCCTTGCGAGCCTGAAAAAGCTCACCGAGAAACAATGAGCCTCACTGCCCAGGGAAGAAGAGGAGAGAAACCATGCTCAATCCCTATCTGTTCTATCAGGACACCTGCGAAGCGGCATTCACCTATTACGCCAAGGTGCTCGGCGGCAAGATCGACGCGATGCTGCGTTCCTCGGACGCGCCGCCGGATATGCCCGCCGCACCCGGCCGCGAGAACATGATCATGCATGCGCGGATGACGTTGCCCGGCGGAGCCGTGCTGATGGCTTCCGATACGCCGCCCGAGCATTTTCACAAGCCGCAAGGCTTCTCGATCTCGCTGACGATCGCTGATGTCGCGGACGCCGAGCGCAAGTTCAACGCGCTCGCTGAGGGTGGGGCGGTCACCATGCCCTTCAGCAAGACCTTCTGGGCCAAGGGCTTTGGCATGTGCGTCGACAGGTTCGGCATTCCCTGGATGGTGAACTGTCCCGCAGAAGGAATGTGACAGCCACGATCAGTTGAAATACCGGGGGGCGCGCCTCTCTCGATGATTGCGGGTGAGGGGCGCGCCCAGGCCGGGCACGTCATGCGCCGATCGGCCTACGCGCCTCTCAGCGGATCGATCCGGTCACGTCTTCGCCAGGCGGCGAGGGTTGAACACAGCGGGGGCAGATCACAAGCTTGGTGCCGAGCTGCTTGTCGTTCTCCGCTTCGATCTCGTCGTGGACCGCCCACCACGCCTCGGAGTACGGACGCAAGGTGGCGAGCACCCTTTCCCGCTCCTGATTGGGATTGTCCTGCGCTGGCAGGGGAGTGGCGGCGCGCCGCTTTGTGGCGTGAGTGCGATTCGGGTTCTGGCCGAGGCCGTCCCATGCGATCGGACGACGCTCCTGCGCCGGTGCGTCCGCGCATCCCATGAGCGCTGCGCAAAAAGTGAGCAAGAAGAAGCCGTGTCGCATCATGCCGGGCCTTTGGAGCGGTACGCGACACGCAAATTCCGCGTGGGAAGTATTGCATCGCGCCAGTTAAATGGAACTTAAGGGAAACGACGTGGCCGGCACGGCCGAATAAGGAATCATGCTCTCGCATCACATTGCGAGAGCAGTGAGGCCGCTTCGTGGAAAGGTGCGGCCCGCATCGCACAATAACTGGCGCAATAATAGGCTGTGAACTCAGCGTCAAAATCGCTAATCATTCCTTCATAAATTCTACAAACTGGGATGGGCGTGACTTGGAAGGGAGCGACCGATGGCAGCGGCGCTACAGATCAACTTTGCACTCTGGGGTATGCTCATCTGCGCAAGCATGGAAATGGCGCAGATGATCCAGAGGTTCTATTAGAACCGACGCAGCGTGAGACCGGCGCAATGCCGTCGGCGCGCTTGCCCGTCAGCTCACGAGCAATGCGATGAGCGTGAAGCTGACACTTGCGATGACAAGCATCGAGACGATGTAGTTGCGCGGTCGCGCCGTCCGGGATGGCACCGGTCGCGGCGGCGCGATGCCGTGCCAAGCAGATGGCGACGGCGCGTCTGCACCCGAGCCGACATATTTCACATAGAGCTCGAGCAGCCGCAGCTCGGATGCGAGGTCCATCAGGCCCTCGCGGTCGCGACGTGACAGCAATTCGAACTCGACGGTTTCCTCGGAGCTCAGCGGGCCGAGGACGATTCGCCCCTGGTCCGACAGGCGGTAGCGGAAATCGATGGGGTGCATAGGGTGCGACGCGCTTGAAAATGAGCAATCTTGAAAAAGCAAAATCATTCCAGTCTGTGACCGCTGCTGAGATTGTGATGCCGCCGCGGCCTCAGTCTGGCCATATTCATCATAGACCGCCGAGAAAGGGGCTGCAAACCGCGTAAATTGTGCAGCCATTGCAAAGCGGTTGAGCGGATTCAGGGGCCGCGGAGGGGGAATTTCGCCGAACTGCCTAATCGCCGCACAGTGGCGGACGGATCGCAATCACACGGCGCTCGCGCCGCCCAGGCGTCACCGGCAGCGCGGATAGATTGCGGCGAGATCGCGCCCCTTCAGCAGCAGTAACCGCGAGGTGAGACCGCCGCGGCGGCTGATCCAGTCGCGCACCGGCCCGGGATAGGCAGCAAGCACTGCTTCGGATGCCTCCGGCTCGGCATAGATGCGCCCGCGCCGGTCGATCGAACGCGCGGCGTGGAAGCCGAGCACGGCGCGCCTCGTGACGCAGATGCGCTCGCCCGGCACGATGCTCAGCACCAGCGTGCAGGCCGACAGGCAGGGACCGTCGATCACCACGCGCTCGCCGGTCTCGCGCACCTTCTCGAACAGATCGAGGAACGGCCCGACCTGTCCGCCCGGTGACTGGATGATGCGGATTTCGGCGGCCGCGGGCGTGGCGGCGAGCAGGGCGGATGCGAGGATCAGGGCCTTGAGCGAGGTGACGCGTCGCATGAACTCTCCACCAACTCGGTTTCGTAGGGTGGGTTAGCCTACGGCTGCGCGAAGCGCAGTCCGTTGGCGTAACCCACCATCTTTCCCGCCGCGTGAAAAGAGGTGGGTTACGCCCGGCGCCTGCGCTTCGCGCGCCGCAGTGCTAACCCACCCTACAAGGTTCTACCCGTTCCGCCTTTGCCCGCGCAGCGTCGGCAGGCCGATGCCGGCTGCATCGAAGCCGCCATCGACGGCCAAAATTTGGCCGGTGATGTAGCTCGCGCTGCCTGAGCACAGGAAATAGATCGCTTCGGCGAGCTCCTCCTCCAGGCCGTAGCGGTTGAGTGGAATGGCGTCGTGATAATCGGCGCGGATCTCTTTGGTATGCACCTGCTTGGCCATCGCGGTGTCGACCGGCCCGGGCGCGACCGCATTGACGCGGATGTTGAGCGAGGCGAGTTCGACCGCCAGCTGCTTCGTCAAATGGGCGAGGCCAGCCTTGCTGGTGCCGTAGGCCGAGCGCAGCGTCGAGGCGCGCACCGCCGAGATCGACGTGATGTTGACGATGGCGCCGCCATCGCTGTCGCGCATCAGGGGCACCGCGGCCTTGGTGCAGAGGAACGGGCCGGTGAGGTTGACCTCGAGCACGCGGCGCCAGTCGGCATCCGACGTCTCCATCAGCGGCGCGAACACGGCGATGCCGGCATTGTTGACGAGCGCGTCCAGCCGGCCGAACCGCCGCTCGATCGCCGTCATCGCGGCGCCGACCGCCACCGCGTCGGAGACGTCGCAGGTCAGCGCCAGCGTCGCCTCGTCCTGGCCGATCTCCGCGACCGCGCGGCCGAGCAGCTCGCCCTCGATATCGAGCAGCGCCACGCGCCAGCCCTCGCCAAGAAACTTCTTCGCGGTCGCAAGCCCGATGCCGCGCGCGGCTCCGGTGACGAGGGCGACTTTTTGCGGGGCTTGCGGCATGGGCTGGTCTGTCCTGTGTAAAGGGGGGCACACGTGAGTGCGGGCTCCTTATTACTGCGCTTTGGTCCCGGCGAGAAAGGCTTATGCCAATGGAGCTGCGTTCTCGCGCTCGAACAGTCGCCCCGTCCGCCGTCGCGATGCTCTGCCCCTCGACCGCGGCGGTGACCACCGCAAGGCCACGCCCGGCTTCCCCGCGCGTTGAGGTCGAAGATTGAATTATCGGTGATCCGGATCCAGATTTCCCTTACTTTTCGCGTCGTGTTGCCGCAGTCCGCGCGCGTTGTCGGCGCGGCCGGTCGGGAATCGTCTTGCATCAGGGGATGCTTGCCGCGGAGATAATCGATGCCTGATGACCATGAGCGCATGATCCGGAACCTGTTTGCCGCCTATCTCGCCAACGACCGGCAACGGGTGAGCGATGCGCTCGCCAACGACTTCCGCTTCACCAGCCCGTTCGACGACGACCTCGACAAGGCGGCCTATTTCGAACGCTGCTGGAGGAACACGGGCTGGATCGCGCGGCATGACATCGAGCGGATCTTCGTCCGGGGCGATGAGGCCTTTGTCACCTATTGCTGCTTGGCAACGGATGGCAGGAGCTTTCGCAATACCGAGTTCTTCACCTTCGCCGGCGGCAAGGTCCGGCGCATCGAGGTCTATTTCGGCGCCGCCCGGCAGGATGGCCGGTTCCTGCCGCAGCCGCGCTAGCGCGGCGCGATGATCTCCCAAATAGCTTTTGTCACCATGTCGGTCCTATAAGACCTCGTTCGTCTTGAAGGGATATCAGGAGGAGCCATGTCGCTGACACTGCATTTCCATCCGCTATCGTCGTTTTGCTGGAAGGTGCTGATCGCGCTCTACGAGAACGGCGTGTCGTTCACGCCGAACCCGGTGGACCTGGCCAATCCCGCCGAGCGTGAGGCCTTTCTGAAGCTGTGGCCGATCGGCAAGTTCCCGGTGCTGGTGGATGCCGTGCGGCGCGAGACGGTGCCGGAGTCGAGCATCATCATCGAATACCTCGATCGCCACTATGCCGGCCCCACGCCCCTGATACCGACGGACCCGGACCTCGCGCTGCGGACCCGTCTATGCGACCGCCTCTACGATCTCTACGTCCACCTGCCGATGCAGCAGATCGTTGGCGATCGGCTGCGGCCGCACGACAAGAGGGATCGGTTGGCTGTGGAAGCGGCGCGAGGTCGCATACGCTCCGCCTACACAATGCTCGATCAGCGGATGGCGACCGGACCTTACGCGACGGGTGAGGCCTTCACGATCGCGGACTGCTCGGCGCTGCCCGCCTTGTTCTATGCCAACAAGGTCGAGCCGATCGGCGCTGACCGCCCCAATATCTCCAGCTATCTCGAGCGGCTGAAAGTACGCCCATCTGTGATGCGGGTCTTGAGAGAAGCCGAGCCCTATTTCGGGATGTTCCCCGAGGAGGGGTGAGATTTCCCGCTGCTGCCCGGCCGCCAGTCCTTTCCGCGTCGGGGACCCCCGCAAAGATTTTTTCTGCGGCATGTCGGTTCCCCGGGCGTTCATTCGTCTTGATGAGGAGGGCGGGGCGGCTCGCCGCCGCTCTCCCGACAGTGAAAGCAAGGAACACCATGCGATTCATGATGTTGATGATTCCGCTCGGCTACGAGAGCGCCCCGGCGGACGTCCAACTCGATCCCGAGCGCGTCGCCGCGATGATGCGCTACAACGAGGCGCTGAAGGATGCCGGCGTGCTGATCACGCTGGACGGTCTGCATCCGCCGTCGATGGGCGTGCGCGTGTCGTTTGCGACCGGCGAGCCTGTTGTGACCGACGGTCCCTTCACTGAAGCCAAGGAAGTTCTGGGCGGCTACTGGATGATCGAGGTCGCTTCGCGCGCCGAGGCGATCGCCTGGGCCAAGAAGTGCCCGGCCTCGCCGAACGAAATCATCGAGATCCGCCAAGTGCAGGAGATGAGCGACTTTCCGCCGGAAGTGCAGGCGGCCGCCGCCGGCTTCGACGATCTGAAGAAGTAGTCATCGCGGTCGCGAAGACATCGCGGCCGTCGTCCAGCGATCAACAAGGGAGAAGAACCGATGAGCACCGAACACAAATTCCTTGCCGTCTATCTCGGCAGCATGAGCGGCGAAAAAATGAAGGCCTGGCAGGCGATGCCCGAGGCGGAGCGGAAGGCCAAAGAGCGCGAGGGCATGGCCGCCTGGCACGGCTGGGTCGAGAAGCACAAGGACGTCATCGTCGAGCTGGGCGGCCCGCTCGGCAAGACCCGCAGGATCGACGCAAGCGGCATCACCGAGATCAGCAACGCGCTGACCGGCTTCACGGTGGTGCGGGCCGCCTCGCAGGAGGAGGCTGCAAAGCTGTTCGAGAACCATCCGCATTTTGCGATCTTCCCGGGCGAGGCGATCGAGGTCATGCCCGTGCTGGCGATTCCGCAGATGTAGCCTCGACCAGTTGGCCGTCATTCCGGGGCGGTCCGTAGGACCGATCCCGGAATCTCGAGATTCTCAGGTGCGCAAGTGCGCACCATAGTTCGGCTCCTTGAGCCGCCCCGGAATGACTGCGGAAAATACGGGGTTAATCACGCGCGATTCCCGCTAGTGACCTTCACGCCCGGCTCATGTAAAAGCCGTTCACATGAGCTGGCGCAAGGAGCGCCGCGCCGAGCGCGGCTATCACCACGGCAATCTGAAGGAAGCCCTGTTGCAGGCCGCCCTCGGGCTGATCGCCGAGAAGGGGGCGGCCGGCTTCACCTTCGCCGATGCCGCGCGCATGGCCGGCGTCAGCGCGGCGGCGCCCTACCGGCATTTCCGCGATCGCGACGAACTGCTGTCCTCGATCGCCCAGCGCGGCTTCGAGCAGTTCGAGGCGCGGCTGACCGCGGCCTGGGACGACGGCCGTCCCGATACGGTCACCGCGTTCGAGCGCGTCGGCAGGGCCTATCTCGCCTTCGCCCGCGAGGAGCCGGCCTTCTACAACGCGATGTTCGAATCGGGCCTGCCGGTCGATGCCAATCCGGCGCTGCAGGCCGCCAGCGAACGCGCCTTCAACATCATCCGCGCCGCGGCCGAGCGGCTTGCCGCGCTGGCTCCGCCCGGCACGCCGCGCCCGCCGGCGATGATGATGGCGCTGCACATCTGGTCGATGGCGCATGGCGTGGCCTCGCTGTTCTCGCGTGGCGACGCCGCGCGGCGAAAGCTGCCGATGTCGCCGGACGAGCTGCTCGAGGCCGAGGTGCTGATCTATCTGCGCGGGCTCGGCTTCCCGACCGATCGCCGACCGCCGGCCAAGGGCGCCGAGCCGCCGCCGGTGCCGCCGGAGGCCTCCTCCGGTTCTGGCGTGCCGCCCGGCGGCGCTCCAGGTGGTCCCTGGGGCAAGCCGAAATAAAGTTGCGCAAATAATTCCGCGGCCCTGTCAGGCGGCCAGCTTGACAAAATCGCGGGATGGTCTAGCTATGTAAATGTTATTTACATTCACAACGGCGCTGGTGCCGTGATGGAGATGGGAAATGGCCTACACCGCTGATGTCAATCGATGGCGCGGCCCTTCGGACCAATACCAACAGTACGAGCGTCCCCGCATGCTCGACACACCCTGGCATCCCGGCTGGATCGCCGTGACCATCCTCGGCTTCATCATCTGGTGGCCGATCGGACTTGCCCTTCTCTTTTTCACACTCGGGAGCAGAAGAATGTCGTGCTGGAGCAACCAGGATCGCTGGCAGAACAAGATGGAGCGGATGCAGTACAAGATGGACCGCATGCGCGACCGCATGGAGCGCCGCGGCTTCGGCTTTGGCTTCGGCCCGCCGTCCTCCGGCAACCGCGCCTTCGACGAGTACCGCAGTGAGACGCTGCGCCGGCTCGAGGAGGAGCAGGTCGAGTTCAAGAACTTCCTCGACCGTCTGCGTCACGCCAAGGACAAGGAAGAGTTCGACCAGTTCATGGCGCAGCACAAGACGCGTCCGACCCCTCCGCCGACCGATCAGCAGCAAGGCTGATCTGAAGGTTCGCACCTCTCAAAGCCTTCAGGCGCATGCCCCCAAAGTCCTGATGGCCCCGAGCCGCCCGTCTGCGCAACCCGCAGGCGGGCGGTTTGGTTTTTCATCTCTCCCCGCAGCGGGCGGCTGGCTGTATGCGCTCGGCCTGCGCAGGCGGGCGCAGTCAGGCCGCGGCCCCGAGCGGCGTTACGTCCCCCCGGCATCACTGGCGCCTTGATCCGGACCGCCTATATTCGCCGTCACAAGCGCGGGCGGAGCGGAGGCGACGATGGCGGAAGCTGCGATCATGGCGAGCGACAGCCTCTGGCGGAGGATCCGCGGCGAGGCGCAGCGCGCGATCGCTGCCGATCCCGTGTTCGGCAATGCTGTTGCCGGCGTCATTCTCGCTCATGACGATCTTGCCGCAGCCCTGGCCGATCTGATCGGGCAGCGACTTGGCAGCGGCGCCACTGAGCGCGCGCGCTTCACGTCCTTTGCCCGCGACGCCTTTCGCAGCCAGCCGGATCTGATCGAGACCGCTGCCTGCGACTTGCAGGCCATCGCATTTCGCGATCCCGCCATCGCCGAGCTGCTGCCGCCCTTGCTCCACTACAAGGGCTACGTCGCGCTGCAGGCCTGGCGCGTCTCGCACTGGCTCTGGCATCGCGGCCACATCGATGCGGCGCTGCTGTTTCAGAACGAGGCGTCGAACGTCTTGCAGGTCAGCATCCATCCGGCCGCCAGCATCGGATCGGGGGTCTATCTCGACCACGCCACGGGCATCGTCATCGGCGCCAACGTCGTCATCGGCGACGAGGTCACCATCCTGCAGAACGTCAGCATCGGCCGTCGCAGCGAGCTGCCGCCGCGCTCACCTCGCATCGGCCGCGGCGTCTACATCGGCGGCGGTGCGACCATCCTCGGCGACATCAGCGTCGGCGATTTCGCCAAGATCGGCGCGGACACGCTTCTGACGTCGGACGTGCCCGCCGGCTGCACCGCGGTCGGCAACCCCGCGCGATTGACCAACTGCCCCGAGCCCGCATCAGTGGCCTGATCCCATCACGCTTCGGAGACACCCATGAAGACGGCAATCGTGATCGGCGTCGGCCCGGACCGCGGGCTCGGGGCCCGGCTCTGCAAGCGCTTTGCGGCCGACGGACTCAAGGTGATCGTGGCGGGCCGGACGCTGTCGGCGTTGCAGGCCGTTGCGGACGACATCACCAGGGCGGGCGGCGCGGCTGCGCCCATCGTCGCGGACGCGACCAGCGAGCGTGACATCGTCGCTCTGTTCGATGCCGCCGGCGAAGACCTCGATCTCGCCATCTACAACGCCGGCAACAACACGCCCGGCAAGATCATCGACATGGACGCCGACTATTTCGAAAAGGCCTGGCGCGTCGTGTGCTTCGGCGGATTCCTGTTCGGCCGCGAGGCGGTCCGCCGCATGGTGCCGAAGAAAACCGGCACGCTGCTCTTCACCGGCGCCAGCGCCTCGCTCCGCGGCCGCTCCGGCTACGGTGCCTTCAACTCGTCAAAGGCCGGCCTGCGCACACTGGCGCAGGCGATGGCGAAGGAATATGCGGGCGACGGCATCCATGTCGGCCATGTCGTGGTCGACGGTGCCATCGCCGGCGACAAGATCTTCTCGCGCTTTCCGGACGCGGCCGGCCGCGAGGACAGCCTGATCGACATCGAAGGCATCGTCGACGCCTTCGCCTTCCTCTACCGCCAGCCCGAACGCGCCTGGTCGTTCGAGCTCGATGTGCGGACCTCGAAGGAGAAGTGGTAGGTCGCGGTCCGACGGATCAGGCGGCAGCCTTGTTCTTGATGGCGCCAATGATCGCGGTGAGTATCGCCCCGCCGGCGCCACCGGCGACAATCTGTGACACGACGCCGCCAACGCTGAGATTTCCTGATTGCGCCGCGGCCATGACGGACGGAAGCAACAACGTCACGATCTGGCCGAGCACGCCACCGCCGACCAGACCGGAAATGACGTTTCCAGCCATTCCGAGATCAAATGTCGGCGAAGACTTGCCCGCGCCAATTCCACCAAGCGCGCCTGAGACGAGGTTGATCAGAATCTGCTCCATGGGGATCTCCCGTATGACGGGCAGCTCATCAGCCACTACCATCGGTTGACGAGCGGCCCATCCGGCACTCTCAGGCGGTTTGCGGACAAAAACAATAGAGCTGTGTCGCCGATCGCAAGGGGAAATTCCGTCGCGCGTGGCACAAACTGCATAACGATGCTTCCGACTCCGCCCTTGCCAAATTTCGGATTCGGCGTGTGTGATGCGTCCCGCTCGAAATGCGCCGCGAGAACGCCAACCCGAGCCCGATCAGCGGCCTGCGGCGTCATCACGCCATCAGGCGGCGCGGCGATGGCTCTCGCCGCCATGTTGCGGCTCGACCGGCTCCGAGCTCGTCTGGCCCGGAGCGTCCAACACCGCAACGTGATGGCGATAGACCATCGCCCAGCCCTTCCATCCCGTGAATAGCAGGATGCCGACGACGATCAGCGACAGCACCACGCCCCAGGGCTTGATCGCGGCCTCGCTGCCTTGCGCATAGCGCAGATAGAAGTTGATCAGCGCCAGCACGACGGCCGCAAGATTGCCGACCATGTGGTACCAGGCATCGCTGAGACGGCGGATGCGCGGCTCGCTCAGGAAATCGGTAAAGCCGGCCGCGGCGGCAGCCAGCGCCATGACGATGCCGGCGCCGATCAGCCACATTGCGGCCCTGGCCCAGAAGCCGTCGCCGGTTCCAATGAAGGCGAGATCGGCGATGGGTGCGCCGACCAGGAACGCCACGGGGAACGGGATGATCATGGGGTGGAGCGGATGGTCGCCGATGGCGGCCGTCGTCTTGGGGTTGATGCTCATGGCAATGCCTCGCCGAAAGTGATTTTCCGGACAATTTTTGGGGCGAGGGGAGGTTCCTCCGGTCGTACCGTGCACGCGGAACTCTCGTGCCCGGACGCAGCGCAGCGTCCCTTCGACGATGCGCTGCAGAGCCGGGGCCCCTCTCGCCTCAGGTCGCGCAGTGCTCCTGTAGGGTGGGCAAAGCGACTTGTCCGCCATAGCTCGAAGAGCGACGGCGGAAGCGTGCCCACCGCGACCGCATCTACAGAAGCGGTGGGCACGGCGCTTCGCGCCTTTGCCCACCCTACGAGGTCTCAATACCCGGCCGCCAGCCCGCTGTTGCGGCGCGGATCGTTCGCACCGTAGTAACGATTGTTGCCGACCTGCTTGCCGTCAAGCGACGGCGCGCCGACGATGATGACCGCGAGATGGTTCGCAGGTTGCGGCGGCCCGAATTTGTGGCCCATGCCCTCCAGAATCTTGCGCGTGTCCGGCGATAGCGCGTAGTTCTCGACATTGGTCAGGTCAGGCAGCCACTGCTGGTGGATGCGCGGCATGTCGACGGCTTCCTGCGCGTTCATGCCGTAGTCGATGGCGTTGATCATGGTTTGCAGCACGGCCGTGATGATGCGGCTGCCGCCGGGCGTGCCCACCACCATCACCGGCTTGCCGTCCTTGCTGACGATGGTCGGGCTCATCGAGGAGAGCGGCCGCTTGCCGGGCGCGATGGCGTTGGCCTCACCCTGCACCAGGCCATACAGGTTCGGAACGCCAACCTTGGCGGTGAAATCATCCATTTCATCATTGAGCAGCACGCCGGTCTTTGCAGCCGTCACCTTGGCGCCGAACCAGTCGTTCAGCGTGTAGGTGACAGACACGGCGTTGCCGTCCTTGTCCGCGATTGAATAGTGCGTGGTGTTGCTGCCCTCGTGCGGCGCGACGCCCGGCTTGATGTCCTTGGACACGCCGGCCTTGTTCGGGTCGATCACGGCGCGGATCTTGGCCGCGTAAGCCTTGTCGAGCAGGCGGTCGAGCGGATTCGTCACGAAGTCGGGATCGCCGAGATAGCTGTTGCGGTCGACGTAAGCGTGCCGCATCGCTTCGATCTGCACGTGCATGGCAGCTGCGGAGTGATAGCCCAGCTCCTTGAGCGGATAGCCTTCCAGGATATTCAGGATTTCGCAGATGATGACGCCGCCCGAGCTCGGCGGCGGCGCGGAAACCACGTGATAGCCGCGATAGTCGCATTCGACAGGTGCGAGCTCGCGCGTCTTGTAGCCGTCGAGGTCGTCCTGCGTCAGCAGGCCTTTGCCGGCCTGGCTGGATGCCACGATGGCGCTGCCGACCCAACCCTTATAGAAGCCGTCGGTGCCCCTGCTGCTGATCTCGCGCAGGGTTTTCGCCAGCTCGGATTGCACCAGCCTGTCGCCTACGCCGAATGGCTGGCCGTTGTTGAGGAAGATGGCGCTGGATGCCGGATCGTCCTTGAAATCGTCGGTTGCCGTGCGCAGCAGGTCGATGTCGCCCTGGTCGAGCACAAATCCCTGTTCGGCGAGCTGGATCGCGGGAACGAGCAGGTCGGCGCGCTTCATGGTGCCGTATTTTTCGCGCGCATATTCCATACCCGAGACGGACCCCGGCACGCCCACGGCCAGATGCCCCTTGGTCGAGATGCCCTTGATGACGTTGCCGTCCTTGTCGAGATACATATTGGCCGTCGCCCCCTTGGGGGCCGTCTCGCGGAAATCGAGGAAGGTCTTGCGGCCGTCGGCGAGCTGGATCGTCATGAAGCCGCCACCGCCGAGATTGCCGGCCGCCGGATAGACGACGGCAAGGGCATAGCCGACGGCCACGGCAGCATCGACGGCATTGCCGCCGCGCTTGAGTACCTCGACACCCACCTGTGTCGCCAGATGCTGTGCCGACACCACCATGCCGTTTTCCGCGGCGACCGGCGCAACCGATGCCGCGCGCGCGAGGCTGGATGTAACGAGGCAGATCGAGACGACCGCGGCGGTCATCCACCGCACATTTGTTTGTGGTTTCGGCATGGGGGGTTCCTCAGGCTGGCCGGTGATATCGGCACGTTGTTGTCCGCGAACGGACCCTATCAGCTAGCACCCGCTGAGGGAGCATGAGGATGGGGTCGAGCTGTGGAGCAAACTGCGCTCCGGTTCCCCGCGAGGGGAGGGCTATCGCAGATGGCTTCTTGGTGACGGGCACAGCAAGCGCCTCGTCCTTCGAGACGACCGCTCGGCGGTCTCCTCAGGATGAGGCTAAGCAGCATTGGCCCCGTTGAAATTGCCGCCGCGCACTCCGCCCTCATCCTGAGGGCCCGCCATCGGCGGGCGTCTCGAAGGATGGCTGCGGGCGAGCCCTACCCACGAGGGGGGCGGGAACCTGTCTCGCGCGGGGCATGCGCTCCGCCCAGATCAGCCGCCGTGCAGTGCCTCCCGCCGCGGTAAAACGGCCATCCCCCTGGGCTGCCTACCTTTCCCGCAGCCAAATTCGCCGCCGGTAACCCCGCATTAACCATCGGCGGGCTCTGGTAAGGGTGGACAGGCGTGCCCGGAGCCCGAAGTCAAGGCCTGGGGTCAAGGCCCCTTAGTTTTGACATCTTGGCAGGGAATGCAGGCGGCCGGCTTTGGACGAGCCCTGCACCCCAGATTGACAAGGCTTTGAGCGGGCTTGCCGGCCGCGCGGTTGGCGCGGCGGTTGGGGAACCGGCGGTCATTTACTGGCCGGGACAAGAGGTTGAAGATCGCCTTGAGAGGATATCGCTTATGAATCCGGCCGACGTGGCTCAGTCAGCCCTTCCGGTTGCCGCTTCCGCGGACGTGTCGCTGATCGCGCTGTTCTGGCAGGCTCACTGGATCGTGAAAGCGGTGATGCTGGGACTTCTGTCCTGCTCGGTCTGGGTCTGGGCGATCGCCATCGACAAGATCTTCCTGTTTGCCCGCACCCGCCGCTCGATGGACCGTTTCGAGCAGGCCTTCTGGTCGGGCGAGTCGATCGAGGAGCTCTATCGCACGCTCTCGGCCAAGCCGACGCATTCGATGGCGGCCTGCTTCGTGGCGGCGATGCGCGAGTGGAAGCGCTCGTTCGAGAGCCACGCCCGCTCGGTCGCGGGCCTCCAGATGCGCATCGACAAGGTCATGAACGTCTCGATCGCCCGCGAGGTCGAGCGGCTGGAACGCCGCCTTTTGGTGCTCGCCACCGTCGGCTCCGCCGGCCCATTCGTCGGCCTGTTCGGCACGGTCTGGGGCATCATGTCGAGCTTCCAGTCGATCGCGGCGTCGAAAAATACCTCTCTCGCGGTGGTCGCCCCCGGTATAGCCGAGGCGCTGTTTGCGACCGCCGTCGGCCTTATCGCCGCCATTCCTGCCACTATTTTCTACAATAAGTTCACGTCCGAGGTGAACCGGCAGGCCCAGCGGCTCGAGGGCTTCGCTGATGAATTTTCAGCCATTTTGTCCCGTCAGATCGACGAGCGGGGCTGACGGACGGCATGTATAGAGCGTTTTCGAGCGAAGTGCGTACCGGTTCGCGTAAAGAAAACGCGTCAAAACAAGGATACAGAGCCTCGCTCCGATTCCATCGGAACGGAAAGGTCTTTAGTGTGAAGGGCAATTTGGGCACGCGATCATGGCCATGAACGTTGCGAGTTCGTCCGGAGGCGGCGGGCGCCGTGGCCGGCGCAAGCCCGTCGTGGCCGAGATCAACGTCACGCCGATGGTCGACGTGATGCTGGTGCTGCTCATCATCTTCATGGTGTCGGCGCCGATGCTGACGGTCGGTGTGCCGCTCGACCTGCCGCAGACCGCGGCCAAGAGCCTCGAAAACAACGACCAGAAGCCGCTGCAGATGTCGGTCGACATCAAGGGCAAGGTGTTCATCAACGACGTCGAGGTCGCGATCAACGAGCTGGTGCCGAAGCTGAAGGCGATCACGGATGCCCGCGGCGGGCTCGAGGAGCGCATCTATCTGCGCGCCGACAAGAAGGCGGATTACGGCACGGTGGCCAAGGTGATGGGCCTGTTGTCGGGTGCCGGATTCAAGAAGCTCGCCCTCGTCACGGAAGCGGATCAGGGGTCCTAGGCCGGTGAAGGTGAACGTCGACAAGACACTCGTTGCGTCGATTGCCCTCCATGTCCTCGTGCTTGGATGGGGCCTCGTCACCTTTAGCAGCAAGGCCTACATCGCGCCGGAGGAGTCGCTCCCGGTCGACATCATCTCCACCGATCAGCTCGCCAAGATGATGGCGGGGCAGAAGACCGGCAAGAAGGAAGAGCCGAAGCCCAAGGTCGAGAAGATCGCCGAAGCCAAGCCGGAAGAGGATGCCGTCGGCAAGGTCACCGAGAAGAAAGAGCTGATCAAGACCAACTCGACCCCCGAGCCGCCGCCGAAGCCCGTCGAGAAGCCCGTCGAGAAGAAGCCCGAGCCGCCCAAGCCCGTTGCCGAGGCGAAGCCGAAGGAAGAGCCGAAGCCGCAGGAAAAGAAGCCTGATCCGGCCAAGGAAGATCCGATCGCCGAGCTCCAGAAGAAGATGGAGACCAAGAAGCCGCCGCCCAAGCCCGTCGAGCAGAAGGTCGCGGCGGTGCAGCCTCAGCAGCAGCCGAAGCCCAAGGAGCGCACCTTCGATCCCGCGCAGATCCAGCGCGACCTCGACAAGCGCGCCACGACCCGGCACGAGCTCGCAGGCTCCGCGCTGAATGCGTCGGCTTCGCTGGGAGCGGCGACCGGGACCGCCGCCAACAACGTCGCGACTTGGCGCGGTGCATTCCAGGGCGCGGTCAAGCGCTGCTTCACGCCCACCTATAACGGGCAGGACGCCGATCAATACGAAGCCGACATCGACATCCCCATGAAGATCGACGGGTCGCTCGCCTCCGAGCCCATCGTCGTCGCGGTGAGGGGACCGTCGCGGTCTATCGCCCAGGCGGTGGCGGAGAGCGCCAAGCGCGCCATCGTGCAGTGCCAGGTCTATTCCTTCATGCCGAAGCAGCAATACGAGAGCTGGAAGCTCATCCCGATGACTTTCGGCCTGAAAGACATGTTGTGACATCCGAACAAAAGAATTTTGCAATGAATGACGTCCGATCGATGAACCGCCGCCGCTTCATGACCCTGACTGGATCGACCCTCGCCATGTTCGGGAGCGGGCGTGCCTTCGCTCAAGGCCAGGACGGCCGCATCCGCATCGACCCCACCGCATTCCAGCCGATCCCGATCGCGATCACGGGCTTCGTGCCGGGCTCGCCCTCCGACGGCGACGTCGGCAACGGCGTCACCCAGGTCATCACCAACAATCTGAAGCGCTCGGGCCTGTTCGCGCCGATCGACCAGGCCGCCTTCATCGAGCGCATCAGCAACATCGACGTGGCGCCGCAATTCCAGAACTGGAAAACCATCAACGCGCAGGCCCTCGTCACCGGCCGCATGACGCGGCAGCCGGACGGCCGCCTCAAGGCCGAATTCCGCCTGTGGGACGTCGTTTCCGGCCAGCAGCTCGCGGGCCAGCAATATTTCACCTCGCCGGAATATTGGCGCCGCATCGCCCACATCATCTCCGACCAGATCTACGAGCGCATGACCGGCGAGAAGGGCTATTTCGACAGCCGCGTCGTGTTCGTGGACGAGACCGGGCCGAAGGAGCGCCGCGTCAAGCGGCTCGCGATGATGGACCAGGACGGCGCCAATGTGCGCTACCTGACCCGCGGCTCCGATCTCGTGCTGACGCCGCGCTTCTCGCCGAACTCGCAAGAGATCACCTACATGGAGTTCGGCCAGGGCGATCCGAAGGTCTATCTCTTCAACATCGAGACCGGCCAGCGCGAGATCGTCGGCAACTTCCCCGGCATGACCTTCGCGCCGCGCTTCTCGCCGGATGGCCAGCGCGTCATCATGAGCCTGCAGCAGGGCGGCAATTCCAACCTGTTCGTGATGGACCTGCGCTCGCGCTCGACCACGCGCCTCACCGACACGCCGGCGATCGACACGTCTCCGTCCTACTCGCCGGACGGCACCCGCATCTGCTTCGAGTCCGATCGTGGCGGCAGGTCGCAGATCTATGTGATGGCGGCGGGCGGAGGACAGGCGCAGCGCATCTCCTTCTCCAAGGACGACACCAACGCCAGCTATTCGACACCGGTGTGGTCGCCGAAGGGCGATTATATCGCCTTCACCAGGCAGGGCGGCGGGCAGTTCTCGATCGGCGTCATGAAGCCGGACGGCTCCGGCGAGCGTTTGCTCACCTCCGGTTTCCACAACGAGGGCCCGACCTTCTCGCCGAACGGCCGCGTGCTGATGTTCTTCCGCGATCCCGGCGGCAACGGCGGACCGTCGCTGTACTCCGTCGACATCTCCGGCCGCAACGAGCTGAAGGTGCCGACGCCGGGCTTCGCCTCCGACCCGGCATGGTCGCCGCTATTGTCCTCGACTGCTGGCCAATAAATCGCGTGTTCAGACGCGCGATGTTATCGAAAAAAAGCACCGATTTTTTCGCGTTCGGTGGGGAAAGCAAGCTTTCCTTCACCTTGTGCCCGGCAACGCTTGCCTAGTTGATTGATATTTCAGCAGAATCGAGTTCGCAATTGCCGAAAAACAACTCGACTTTAACGATGTTCCCTCAGAAAGGCTTCACCTGGGCTGGGTAAAAGTACGCGCTGAACAGGATGCGTAATTAGCCAATGCAGCTGGCCGACCAGAAGATCAAGGAGGCGCGCGCGACAAACCTCTATGCCGAGCTCGAGGTCGCCGACATGATCGAGGGCCTGCGTACCAAGAGCGACGCGAGCGCGAACCTCGTGGTCGCGGCCGATGCCTTCGTCTATCTCTCCGATCTCGCGCCGGTGCTGACTGAAGCCAAACGCGTGCTCGTATCCGGCGGCGTGCTCGCCTTCACGCTGGAGACGCATGCGGGCGATGGCATCGTGCTCGGCGAGGGCCTGCGCTATGCCCATTCGGCGGAATATGCGCGCGGTGCCATCGTGAAAGCCGGTCTCAAGCTGCTGACGCTGGAGCCGGCCTCGCCGCGCAACGAGAACAACGAGCCGGTGCGCGGCCTCGTCGTGGTCGCCGAGAAAACTTGAGTCTAGGCGCTAACACCCCCGCGATTTGAGCGTCATTGCGTCGCAAAGCCGCGACTTCTCACTTGCGAGCCGTGCTGCGTTCCCAGCACAATGCGCGCATCAGGGAGAAAACAACAATGACCAAAAATCCATCGCGGCGCGATTTCAGCGCCGGCGCGCTCGCCACCATCGCCGCATCGACATTGCCCGCGCCTTATGTCTGGGCCGCGGAGAAGAAATACGACGCCGGCGCCAGCGACACCGAGATCAAGATCGGGCAGACCGTGCCGCATTCCGGTCCTGGCTCGCTCTATGGCGTGCTCGGGCGCGTCGGCGAAGCCTATTTCCAGATGCTGAACGAGAAGGGTGGCATCAACGGGCGCAAGGTCAAGTTCCTCACCATGGACGATGCCTACAGCGCGCCGAAATGCGTCGAGGCGACGCGGCGCCTCGTGGAGCAGGAGGAGGTGCTCGCGCTGTACGGCTCGCTCGGCACCGCGCCGCAGACCGCCGTGCACAAATACCTGAACTCCAAGGGCGTGCCGCAGCTGCTGCTCAACACCGGCGCATCGAAGTGGAACAACCCGAAAGAGTTCAAATGGACGATGGCGGGCCTGCCGCTCTACCCGACCGAAGCACGCATCCTGGCGCGGCACGTCGTCAGCGTGAAGCCGAATGCGAAGATCGGCATCCTCTACCAGAACGACGATTTCGGCCGCGACTTCCTCGGTCCCTTCAAGAAGGTGCTGGCGGACGCCGGCGGCACGGCGCAGGTGATCATGGAGCAGACCTACGATCTCACCGAGCCGACCGTCGATTCCCAGCTCATCAATCTCTCGAAGTCCGGCGCCGACGTCTTCTACAACATCTCGACCGGCAAGGCGTCGTCGCAGTCGATCCGCAAAGTCGCCGAGCTCGGCTGGAAGCCGTTGCAACTTCTGTCCGCGGGCTCCACCGGCCGCTCGATCCTCAACGCCGCGGGCCTGGAGAACGCCACCGGCATCGTCGCCATCCGCTACAACAAGGAGGTCGGCCTGCCCAAATGGGAGAAGGACCCGGACGTGGTGGCGTTCGAGGAGCTGCGCAAGAAGTACACGCCGGCGATCGATCCCGACAACACCATCGCCTTTGCCGGCTACGGCCAGGCCGCGACCATGGGCGAGATCCTGCGCCGCTGCGGCGACGATCTCACCCGCGCCAACGTCTTGAAGCAGGCCTCGACGCTCGCCGGCTTCCACTCGCCCTATTTCCTCGACGGCGTCACCTACAGCTACACGCCCGAGGACTACACGCCGATGAAGACGCTCTTCATCTCCACCTTCACCGGCAAGGACTGGGACATCTCCGACAAGCCGATGTCGGAGTAGGGTCTCTCCGCAATCGAGGTGCCGTAGGGTGGGCAAAGCGAAGCGTGCCCACCTCCCTTGCGGTCCTGGATAGATGGTGGGCACGGCGCGATGCGCCTTTGCCCACCCTACGGGACCTCCCCCCCTCGACGAACCCACCCCCACGGCTTACCTCTTATGCCGTGCCGCCCCGCATCCTCAAAATCCCGGCCGAGCCGGCCACGCTGCTGCCCGACCGCTTCAATGCGTGGTTCGCGGCCCGCGGCTGGGCGCCGCGTGAGCATCAGCTCGCGCTGCTGGAAAAGGCGCGCGAGGACGCTAGCGCGCTCTTGATCGCGCCGACCGGCGCCGGCAAGACGCTGGCGGGATTTTTGCCGACGCTGGTGGAGCTTTCGACGCCGGCGGTCGAACGCAACGCCGGTTCGAAGCAAAGCCTCGTCTCCACCGGCCGCAGCGTGCAGCGCGCCGGCGGCCTGCACACCCTCTACATCTCGCCGCTCAAGGCGCTCGCCGTCGACATCGCGCGCAACCTCGAGCGTCCCGTTGCCGAGATGGGCCTGCCGATCAAGGTCGAGACCCGCACCGGCGACACGCCGGTGTCGCGGCGCCAGCGCCAGCGGCGCTACCCGCCTGATGTCCTGCTGACGACGCCGGAGCAGCTGGCGCTGCTGCTGTCCTCGGACGACGCCCCGTTCCTGTTCTCCTCGCTCAAGCGCATCGTGCTTGACGAGCTGCATGCGCTGGTGACCTCCAAGCGCGGCGACCTCCTGTCGCTCGGCCTTGCCCGGCTGTGGCGCCTCGCACCGCAGATGCGCGCAATCGGCCTGTCGGCGACGGTGGCCGAGCCGGAGCAGCTCGCGCGCGTCCTGGTGCCGCAGCCCGAAGGCAGGGAAGCGGCCGCCGACATCGTCGTCGCCGGCGGCGCCGCGCCGCCAGAGGTCGAGATGCTGGATACGCGCGAGCGGCTGCCCTGGGCCGGCCACAGCGCGCGCCATGCGCTTCCTGAAATCTACGAGCTGATCAAGGCGAACAAGACGACGCTCGTCTTCGTCAACACCCGCAGCCAGGCCGAGATGCTGTTCCAGAACCTCTGGAGCATGAACGACGACGGCCTTGCGATCGCGCTGCATCACGGCTCGCTCGACGTCGCCCAGCGCCGCAAGGTCGAGGACGCGATGTCGGCGGGACGCCTGCGCGGCGTGGTCTGCACCTCCTCGCTCGATCTCGGTGTCGACTGGGGCGACGTCGACCTCGTCGTCAATATCGGCGCGCCCAAGGGCTCCTCGCGCCTGATGCAGCGCATCGGCCGCGCCAATCACCGCCTCGACGAAGCCTCGCGCGCGGTGCTGGTGCCGGCCAACCGCTTCGAGGTGTTGGAGTGCCGCGTCGCCATCGACGCCATCGCCGAGAATGCGCAGGACACGCCGCCTTTGCGCACCGGCGCCCTCGATGTGCTCGCCCAGCACGTGCTCGGCTGCGCCTGCGGCGAGCCGTTTTTCAGCGACGAGCTCTACAGGGAGGTGCGCACCGCCGCGCCCTACGCAAACCTCTCGCGGCAGGATTTCGACGACGTCGTCGATTTCGTCGCCTCAGGCGGCTATGCGCTGAAGACCTATGAGCGCTTCGCGCGCATCAAGCAGGACAAGGAGGGCCGCTGGCGCGTCGCCAATCCCAAGGTGCGGCAGAGCTACCGCATGAATGTCGGCACCATCGTCGAGGACGACATGCTGAAGGTCCGCCTGGTGCGCTCGCGCGGTGGCGGCAAGGCAGGCGGATCGACGGGCGTGATCGCGCGCGGCGGCCGCTTGCTCGGCGAGATCGAGGAAGCCTTCATCGAAGGCCTCAGCCCCGGCGACACCTTCGTGTTCAGCGGCGGAGGTGGTGCGTTACGAAACCCTGGTCGAGGACCAGGTCTATGTCTCGCGCGCGCATGACAAGGACCCGAAGGTGCCGTCCTATATGGGCGGCAAGTTCCCGCTTTCGACCTATCTCGCCGAACGCGTGCGCCGCCTGCTCGATGACGGTCGCGCCTGGGGCGGCCTGCCGGAACAGGTGCGCGACTGGCTGTCGCTGCAGAAGGACGTCTCCCGCGTGCCCGCGGTGCGCGAGCTCCTGGTCGAGAGCTTTCCGCGCGCCAACAAGCATTATCTGGTCTGCTATCCCTTCGAGGGGCGGCTCGCGCACCAGACGCTCGGTATGCTGCTGACGCGCCGGCTCGAGCGCGCTCGCGCGCGACCGCTCGGCTTCGTCGCCAACGAATATGCGGTGGCGATCTGGGGGCTCGGCGATCTCTCCTTCATGATCCGCGACGGAAGGATCGATCTCAACGCGCTGTTCGACCCTGATATGCTCGGGGACGATCTCGAAGCCTGGCTCGCCGAATCCGCGCTGATGAAGCGCACGTTCCGCAATTGCGCGATCATCTCCGGCCTGATCGCGCGCCGGCACACCGGTGAGGAGAAGAGCCGCCGCCAGGTGCTGTTCTCGACCGACCTCGTCTACGACGTGCTGCGCAAGCACCAGGCCGATCACGTCCTGCTGCGTGCCGCGCGCGCCGATGCCGCCACCGGCCTGCTCGACCTGCGCCGCTTAGGGGACATGCTCGCCCGCATCCACGGCCGCATCACCCACCGGGAACTCGACCACGTCTCCCCGCTCGCGGTACCCGTGATGCTGGAAATCGGCCGCGAGTCAGTTTATGGCGAAGCTGCAGACGAGCTCCTGGCCGAAGCCGCCGACGAGCTCGTCAAGGAAGCGATGGGATAGCAGCAGGTTTCGACGTGACGGCAGGCGCGCTGGTTTCAGGAGATGGCGAGGACATGCGCGTTTCCACGGTCACCATCAGCGATGTGACCTTCGCGGCCGATCTCTCCGGCGCGCTGTTCTGGGACGAGCAGCGCCTGCTCGTCGTCTCCGACCTGCATCTGGAGAAAGGCTCGAGCTTCGCCACGCGCGGCGTGCTGTTGCCGCCCTACGATACCGTCGCGACCTTGAGCCGGCTCGCTGCTGTCATCTCCCGCCATGATCCCCGGGTTGTCATCGCGCTCGGCGACAGCTTTCACGATCGCGCTGCGCATGAGCGCCTGTCGGCCGAGGACCGCGACACTGTGGCCGCACTCCAGACCGGCCGCGACTGGATCTGGATCTCGGGCAATCACGATCCGATGCTGCCGCGCGATCTCGGCGGCACCATCGCCGACGAAGTCGCGATCGGCCCGATCACCTTCCGCCACGAGCCGACCGGCGCGCATGGCGAGATCGCCGGCCATCTGCATCCCAAGGCCCGAATCTCCGCGCGCGGCCGCTCGATGGAACGCCGCTGCTTCGCCAGTGACGGGATGCGCGCCGTGATGCCGGCCTTCGGCGCCTATGCCGGCGGCCTCAGCATCCGCGACGCCGCGTTCGCTAGGATCTTCCCGAAGAACGGCTTCGTCGCCCACCTGCTCGGCGACCGCCGCGTCCACGCCATCGCCGCCTCGCGGTGTTATTGATCCGAATGCTCTCGCCCTGCGGCCATCCTTCGAGACGCCCGCTTTAGGCGGGCTCCTCAGGATGAGGACGGAGCGCGTGGCAGCAGTTTCAACGGGCACGCCGCTAGTTAGCCTCATCCTGAGGAGACCGCGGAGCGGTCGTCTCGAAGGACGAGGCGTTTGCTCGAGCACCTCGTAGGGTGGGCAAAGCGTAGCGTGCCCACCACCTGCCAATTGCCGAAGGATGGTAGGCACGGCGCTGCGCGCTTTTGCCCACCCTACGAATACCTTCCGTGTGGCAACGGCATACGATCGCAACGGCTCACGCCGCCTTCGCCTGCACGTTCTCGCAGAACTCTGCCAGCCGGTCCGCGAGCCGCAGCGTCGCGGGGCTCGCGCTGGGCGAGGCCATCAGCGCCACTTCCGTCTTGTTGATCGGTGCGAAGCCGTCCTTCGCGGTCAGCACGCGGTGATCGGACTGGATCGACATCTCGGACAAAATGCTCAGCCCCATGCCGGCGGCGACCGCGGCCTGGATGCCGGCGAGGCTCGATGACGAATAGGACATGTGCCAGGCGCGGCCGGCGGTCTCCAGCGCGTGAATGGCGCCGGCGCGGTAGAGGCAGCCGGTCGGAAAGCCGATCAGCGGCACCGATGGCGCGTCGACGTCGATCGGATGGCTCTTGCTGGTGACCCAGTGCACCCGCTCCGGCCACACCGCGATCGCGCCCTTCTCGCCGGCCGCGCGCTTGTAGAGGGCGAGATCGAGCTCGCCGCGTTCGAGATCGCGGGCGAGGTTCTTGCTCTGGTCGGCGCGCACGTCGAGCCGCAGGCTAGGGTGCGAGCGCGAGAACGTGCCCAGTAGTTTCGCCAGCCGGTACGCCGCAAAATCCTCGGGGATGCCGAGCCGGATCGCGCCTTCGCCGCCGGGCTGGCGCAGCACGTCGCGCGCCTCCTCCGCAAGCGACAGCAGCCGCCGCGCATAGGACAGCAGCCGCTCGCCGGCCTCGGTGGGGCGCACGTCCTTGCCGTCGCGGTGCAGCAGCACCTGGCCGACATCCTCCTCCAGCCGCTTGATCTGCTGGCTCACGGTCGATTGCGTGCGGTGGACGCGCTCACCGGCGCGGGTGAAGCCGCCGGCCTCGACCACCGAGACGAAGCTGCGCAGAAGCTCCAGGTCGAGCATGGGCACATCCATTCGAAAATCCACTGATTGGAAGTTAATCATTTAATTTCCAAATGACAAGCGGCGTCCCTAGATCGAGGGCCAGAAGAAAAACATCCGAGAATGCCCTCATGTCGCTCGCCACCTCGCTTCCCGCAGCCCCCAGCCGCTTCAACACCTTGCCGCTCGCCATCGGCCTGTTCTGCCTGCTCTGGAGCTATGCCTTCGTCGCCGGCAAGATCGGCGTCACCCATTGCCCGCCGCTGATTCTGCTCGCCGCGCGCTTCTCGCTCGCCGGCATTCTGATCCTCGGCGCCACGCTGATCCGTGGCGAGGCGTGGTCGCTGTCCTGGCGCGATGCCGCGATCTTCGCCGTGCTCGGCATCGCCAACAACGCGCTCTATCTCGGGCTCGGCTACACCGGCCTGCAATCGGTCTCCGCCGGTCTCGGCGGCCTGATCGTCTCGGCCAATCCGGTATTCACGGCGGCGCTCGCCACGCTGCTGCTCGGCGAAGGCATGACCTGGCGCAAGGCGGCCGGCCTGCTGCTCGGCATCATCGGCGTGACGGCGATCGTCTGGCATCGCCTGTCGGTCGGCACCGACCAGCTTCACGGCATCGTCTTCACGCTGGCCTCGCTGGCCTCGATCGTCGCGGGGACGATTTTGTTCAAGCTGCTGGCGCCGAAGGGATCGCTGTGGATCGGCAACGGCGTGCAGAACCTCGCCGCCGGCATCGTGCTGACGCCGGTCGCGCTCACCTTCGCCGATATCCACGCGATCGACTATACGCTCAGCCTGATCGGCGCCTTCGCCTTCCTCGTGCTCGGCGGCTCGATCCTCGCCTACTGGCTCTGGTTTCATCTGCTGAAAGTGTGCGGCGCCACCGCCGCCAGCGCCTATCACTTCCTGATGCCGCCGCTCGGCATGCTGTTCGCGTACATCGTGCTCGGCGAGCACGTCGAGGCGCGCGATTTGCTCGGCATCATCCCGGTCGCGCTCGGCATTTATCTCGTGACGCGGCCGGCGAAGGCGGCGTCGTAGGTGCCTCAACGTCGTCCTGGCGAAAGCCAGGACCCATTCCCCCAAGGAGCAGTTTGGCGCGTAGCGGTAACCCCGAGTCCCCGCAATCACGACGGCCGGTGGTTATGGGTCCTGGCTTTCGCCAGGACGACTCGGACAGATAGTTTCGCGCCTTCGCAATGACGGAGTACGCGGCTAGTCTTTCCTGAAAACAATCGACGCCATCCATCCCGTCATCAGCGCCATCGCCGCGGTGGCGAGGCCGTAGATCAGCCCGTTCTGCCGCGCCGTCGTCGCGACGAACTGCTCGAAGCCGACCTTGACGATCTCGAAGGCGGTCTCGGTCTTGGTGACCAGCGCGCCGTTCGCAAACAGCTTGATCTCGACCTCATAGGTGCCGATCGGCACCTCCGCCGGCAGCGGAATGCCGGTTCGGAACAGGGTCGGTGTCAGGAACGTCACCGCGCTCGGGTCTTCGCGATAGAGGCCGCGCTGGGTGCGCAGGCGGATGAAGGCCGAGCGGAACGCATCGTTCGGCACCACGTCGGCAAAGTCGCCGCTGACCCGCTGGGTCAGCAGCACGTTGTTGAGGCCGATCTGCTGCCGCCGCGCGATCTCGGGCGAGGTAATGGCGTCGAAGGGACGGTTGGCGAACAGGGCCAGATAGGTAGGCACCTGCAGGAACTGCCGGTAGTCGGTGTTGATCCAGATCCCGAAGGTGCGTTCCTTGCGCCGCGTCACCATGTCGGCGCGCGGGCCGATCACGGTGACCACGAGATCGTAGGCGGTACGGTCCGCGGGCGTGGTCGCGTCCTTCTCGACCGAGCCGAACAGCACCAGCTCCTCGCCGGAATAGTTCGGCGTCACCGTGACGCGATGGTTGGAGACCGACACGATCAGCCGCTCGGCGCGCGCGACTGATCCGAGCAGCAGGACGAGAAGGAGGGCGAGGAGTGTGCGCATCAGGTGCTCACTCCCAGCTCACGGATGGTGAAGAGATCCGCAGGTTCGATCACGAGCTCGATCGCGAAGCGGACGCCGACCGAGAGGATGAGCAAGCCGAGCAGCAGCCGCAGCTGCTCGCCGCGGATCTTCTGGCCGGCGCGTGCCCCGAACTGCGCGCCGGTAACGCCGCCAACCATCAGGATCAGCGCCAGCACGGCATCGACCAGGTGATTGGTCACCGCGTGCAGCATGGTCGCGACCAGCATGGTGACGAGGGTGAGGACCATCGATGTCCCGATCACCGTCGAGGTCGGCACCCTGAGCAGATAGATCATGATCGGCACCAGGATGAAGCCGCCGCCGATGCCCATGATGGCGCCGATGAAGCCGATCATGGTGCCGACGATCAGCACGGGGATCACCGAGAGATAGATCTTGGAGCGCTTGAACCGCATCTTCAGCGGCAGGCCGTGGATCCAGTTGTGCGTGCGCCGCGGCGGCACCGCGCCGCGCCGGGTCCGCATCAACGCGCGCAGGCCCTCGGAGAACATCAGGCTGCCGACGGTGGTGAGCAGCACGACGTAGGACAGCGCGATCATCAGATCGAGCTGGCCGAGCGCGCGAAGCTGCGTGAAGGTCCATACGCCGAGCGCCGTCCCGGTTACGCCGCCGGATAAAAGGACGCTCGCCAGCGCCGGATCGATCGCGCGCCGCCGCCAATAGGTCAGCGCGCCGGAAAACGAGGAGGCCGCGATGTGGCTCGCCACGGAAGCGACCGCGACCGCCGGCGTAATGCCGATGAAGATCAGCAGCGGCGTCATCAGGAAGCCGCCGCCGATGCCGAACATGCCGGAGACGAAGCCGACCGCCGCGCCCATCGCCAGCACCAGGAAGACGTTGACCGGAAGATCGGCGATCGGGAGGTAGAGCTGCATCGAGCCTGGTCCGGCGGACGATCGAAGACTGCGGAATGCTCGCGCAGGACGAGCGATTGCCGCGTTCCTCACATAGCCGAAAACGCCGCGCCGCGGGACAACGAATTGAACACGGCGCAGCGTTTTTCGCAACAAACCTGTGGGTCCGAAACGTTGATGCAGATCAACAGCCGAGCATCGTCAGCCCGGGACGATAACCGAGGTAGAGGGACGTGAACGCAGCCTGATCCGCATCGTCCTGACGAAAGGCCGGGTGACAAGATGAACGAGAATGTCGTCGCTCTTCTCAACCCCATCAAGACGATCAGGGCGCACAAGATCCTGAGTGTCGCGTTTTTGGCTCTCGCGCTGACGTTGATAGCGGTCGTCAACTCATTTCGGTTTTCACCAGATCCGAGCGGAGATGCAAGTTTCATCAACCGCGCCCAGCAGAAGTCCGTACCGGGAATCAAGGTGAGTGCGAGCGCACTCGGAGCGGATGAGAGCGAAAGGAGCTTTGGTGAAAATCTGGCCGGCTACAATATTCAACCCGTCTGGCTGTCGATCGAGAACGAGACCGATGAGGCATTGGCGCTTCTCCCGGTCACCATGGATCCCGATTATTATTCTGCCTATGAGGTCTCCTACAGATTCCACGGCGCTCTGTCATGGTTCGCCAACCGCGCCCGTGACGAATTCTTTCTCAAGCGCCAGATGCCGAGCGACCTTGCGCCGCACAGCAAGACGACAGGCTTCGTCTACGGGGTTCTGGATGCCGGCATCAAATATGCGCATATCATGATCGTCGGGAAGAACCGCGTGGAGAGCTTCGACCTTGCGCTGTTGGTTCCAGGGCCGCCGTTTGTCGGCACCAATATTCGGGCCGAGAAAGTCTATCCCGGCACGAAGATCGAGGAACTCGATCTTTCGTCATTGCGGGAGAGATTTGCAAACTTCGCCTGCTGTACTAAAGGGCCTGAGGGGAAACGTGATGGTGATCCGCTCAATCTCGTCATCATCGAAAGCAAGCAAGACCCCATCGTCCCTCTTATTGCCCGCGGATGGCACCTTGCCAGACAGCTCGATTTTGCAAGCGCGATCGATACCGCGCGCGCTTTCCTGCTTCGAGATCCGTATCAGACGTCGCCCGTGAGCCCGCTTTACGTGTTCGGCCGCAGGGAAGACGTCGTCGTTCAGAAAGCCCGGTCCACCATCAATGAGCGCATTCACGCCCGATTTTGGCTGACGCCGTACACCTTCGATAATCGAAGGGTGTGGGTCGGCCATGTGAGCCGGGATATTGGTGTCCGCCTGACCGACCAGACATGGAATTTGACCACGCACAAGATTGCGCCCGACGTCGATTTCGATCGGGCCTATTTTCTTCAGGATCTCATCATGTCCGGATTCAGCGAGCGATTCGGTTACGTCAATGGCGTCGGAGCCGCACCACCATCCGCGCCGCGTGCAAATCTGACAGGCGACCCCTATTACACCGATGGATTGCGCGCCGTCATATTCCTGTCGAATCAAATAACGCCGCTCGGCAAGATCGACAGGCTTGCCTGGGAAACGCCGCCGTAGTGCGAGGGACCCTGTTCGCGGAGCGCTATCGCATCGCGCTTCAGTGCGCCGCCGAGGCCGAGCGCTTGGCGGCGACCGGCTTCGGCGCCGGCTTCGCGTTTGCCTGCGGCGCGCTGTCCCAGCCGCCGTTCGGCGTTGCGACGTTGACGGCATCGTCGGGCTGGGGCTCGGCGCTGAAAGTCTGGATCGCGAGCTTGGCGGCGGCGAGCGATTGCGGGTCGAGGCGCTTCGCGACGTCGTCGCGCTTGCCGGCGGCATCCGCATCGCCCTGCGCGGCCGCGAGGCTGAACCATTTGTAGGATTCGGCGAGGTTCTGCTCGACGCCGATGCCGCGGGCATAGAGGATGCCGAGGTTGAACTGGCTGTCGGCGACGCCGCGATCGGCGGCTTTCCGGAACCACTGCGCCGCGCTCTTGTAATTGGCGCCGCGTCCGCCGCCATCGGCATCGAGCACGGCGAGATTGTGCATCGCCTTGGCGTTGCCGCGCTCGGCGGCTTGCGTGTAGTAGCGGCGGGCGATATCGGCGTCCTTCTTCACGCCAAGGCCCTTTTCATAGAGCGTGCCGAGGCGGAAGGTGGCGGGCACCACGCCGGCCTGCGCCGCGCGATCGTACCACTTCGCCGCTTCATCGTAATTGGTGGCGACGCCCTTGCCTTCGGCAAAGCGCAGGCCGATCTCGTAGGCCGCGGTCGGATCGCCCTTGATCGCAGCGGTGCGCAGGGCCGGACCGCCGATACCGTCGGGCAGCTTCTCGCTCGGCGGCACCTGGACAAGGCCGAGCCGGGCGCGGCTGCTGCCCGACAGCGCGCCGGTGACGTCGCTGCTCGCAGCAGGCGGTGGCACTGCCGCGGCGGGCGCCTGCGGGATCTCAACCGAGGCCGAGCTGCCGGAATTGGGAGTGGGCGCCGGCGCGGCGTTGTTCTGCGATTGCCGTCCGATCGGCGTCGGCGAGGTCATCGACGGCGTGATCTGTTCGGGCGCGGCCGGCTTGGTCTCGACCGGCGGCGGTGGTGCGGCCTGCGGTGCTGGCTGGCTCGGAATATCCTGCATCGCCTGCGGCGCCGGCGGCGCGCTGCTGCCCTCGAGCAGGTTCATCGCCATCTTGAAGGTGCCGAGCACGATCACGACCACGCTCGCGCCGACCAGCAGCGAGCGGATCTTTGAGGTGATGGTCGAGCCGCCTTCCTGGCCCTTCTCCTTGGCGCGGGCGATCGCGGCCTTGGCGCCACGTGCCGGCTTCTCGGGCGGCTGCGCGGCGGCAGCTTGCGCAGCGCGGCGCGCGGCGGCGATGAAGCTGGACGACGACACCGGCTCCTTCGGAGGCGCGGGAATTTCGCTGATCGCACTCTCGGACGCCGCGATGCGCTCCGACGGCGTGGCGGCGCGGCCGCCCGGCCGTGTGCCCGGCTCGAGCGGATGATCCGGCGGCAGCTCCGGCGCGATCGCGGCGCGCGCGGGCGCCGTATGCGGCTCCAGGATCTCGCTGATCGCGCGCGGCGGAACAGGCGGCGGCATCGGCGGCGGCGCGGCGGGCGCAGCGGCATGGAATTCGCGCGGTGCGGCGACGAAAGCGGCCTGCGCCGCTTGTGCGGCGGCGGGATTGGGCAGCTCCGGCTTCGGATCGTATTTCGGCGGCTGTGCTTGCGGCCGCGGGTCGCGCGCCACCGGCGCAGGCTCCATCGGCGCGGCCATTGGCATCGACACCGGCATCGGCTGCGGCGCAGGGGGCGGCGGCGCGCTGCGCACCGCGCGCAGATCGCCCTCGATCATGGAGAGACGATCGACGACGTGGCCCAGCGCGCTGTGCACGGCGTCAAGCGAGTCCTGGGTGCTGCGGTTGGTCTCGGCCTGGCTGAAGCGGATGTCGGAGAGCTCGCGCTTGACGAGATCGACCACGCCGGAATCGACAGGCGGTGCGGAGCTGCGGCTCTCGGCGAGCGCCGAATAGGTCGCCTGCTGGCGTTCCAGGTGCCTGAGGATGTCGTGCAGGCCGTCCTCGACGCGGCTCAAGTTTCCGTTGCGCGGATCGGCGGCGGCCTCGATCCGCTCCAGGAGATACGAGACGCGCTGTTCGAGATGCGCGAAGGTCGAGGCGGAATCGTTGCCGACCTGCATGCGGTCGAAGCGGTCCGACAGCGCGCGGATCGCGGCTTCCAGATGCTCGGTGCTTTCGGAGGGCTGCGGCCGCTCGCGGGTTTCCAGCGCCGCGGTGAGCGCGGCGATGCGCTGCTCCAGCACCGCAAAGCTGTCGCTGTGGCCGGAGGCGCGGGTGATCTGGTCGACCTTGGACGACAGCAACTGCACGTCCTCGGACAGCCGAGCCAGCGCCTCGTTGGAGGCGACGTTGGAGACGATGCCGCGCAGCGCCGCGATCGCGCCTTCGAGCTGGCGCACCGTCGAGGGATCGTCATTGGCGCGCAGGATCAGGTCGAGCTTGGCGCCGAGATTGCGGATCGCCTCGTCATAGCCGGTGAGTTGCTCGGCCGGCGTCAGCGTCCGCAGCACTTGCTTGATGTCGGACAGCGCGCGCTCGATGCCTGACAGCACCTGGCCGTCGGTGCCGTTGGAGCGGGTCTCGTCGATGCGCCGATGCAGCGAGCGGATCTCGTTCTCGATCGATTCGATCGCGCGCCGCGGCATCGCCTCGGTGATGGCGGTGCGAATTTCCGCAAGCTCGCTGCGGAAGGCATTGATCGCCTGCTCGGTGTTGTCAGGCCGCTGCAGCGCTTCGATCTGGCTCGTGATCTTGAGCAGATGCCGTTCGAGCGCCGAGAAATCCGGCCCTGCTTGCGGTGGCGGCGGAGCGTAGGCAGGCGCGGGCGGCGCCATTGGTGCCATGGTCGGCGCGTAAGGTGCTGCGGGTGCAATCGACGGCGCTGAGCGCGACGGCATCTGCCTGGGCGCAAAGCCGTCGAGCTCGCTCTGGCGCGCAGTGATCTCGGCGACCGCGACGTCGAACGAGGCGGGGCTCAAGGGAGGTGAGCTGCGATAGACCTGTGCGGCCGCGCGCTCGACTGCATCGGCCTGGCGCTGGCGCGTTTCAACGGGCGATGAGGCAGGGGCTGGCCGCGGCGCCTGCTGTTGCTGCGGACGGGAGATTTGCGACAGGCGCGCGTCGAGCCGCGAGATCGCGTCGTTGAGCTGGCGCGCGACGCCGTGCTCGCGCGAGACGTCTCTTTCACGAGAAGAGTCTTGGCGCGGGGCGGGCTTTGAAATCCGTTCGATCTGCTGGGTGATCGCGTCGAGCCGCTGGTGGATGTCGGCGACTTCGCGGCTCTCCTGACTCGGCATGTGTTGCGGACGTTGATCGTGACGCTGGTCGTAAGGTCCGCGAAAGTTCGGCGGAGCAGTCTCGCCGAGCGTGGAGTTGAGCCAATCATTGAGCGACATGCCCGCACGACGCGCAGCAGCTTCGGCCCGCTCCCTCACGGATGGATCGATGCCGTCAACACTCCACGATACGCGCGAATTCATGACTCTGTCCGGTTCCGACTCCGACGCCCCACCCGGCGCCTCCAGCCTCCCCACGCGTGCCGGTTGCAAAGACAATCGAATTTGGCGCGGGTCGTCTGCCTCGAAAACCGACTTTTTCCTGTTACGGTAAATAACGGGTTAAGGAATGCGGCGCGGGTGTCTTAAAGTTGGGCGGCGGGAACTTGGGGACGAACTTGGTCGCCACGTAACCGGTGCGCTCCCTCCCCCGCTTGCGGGGGAGGGTTGGGGAGAGGGTATCTCCGCAGCAAGACTCCCCAAGAGGAGAGAGCCCTCACCCGCGCCTTCGGCGCGACCTCTCCCGCAAGCGGGAGAGGTGACCGGCACTGCCTATGCCCCTCAGCCCTTGCCCTCGCGCTTGCCATCCTCGATCGGCACCACCGTGCCCTTGCCGCTCATCGCCGACAACGCCTCGAGCGCCTCTTCGCAGAAATCGGCCACCATCTGCTCGTGCCGGGCGCCGAGCTGGAGCAGCAGCAAATTGCCGAGGTCGAGCCGGCCTTCCGCCGTGCCGTCCGGAAAGCGCTTCTTCAGGATGCGCTCGTAGTTGGCGTGGCGGTCGCGGTGGTGCTCCAGGCGGGCCATCAAATCGGTCCGCATCGGCTCGATGTCGATGCTGTCGAGTGCATGCAGCCGGACCAGGAGGTCATCCTTGATCGAGGGCGGTGTGCTCGGCCGCGCGGCCCAGTGCCGCAGCGCTGTTCGCCCTTCCGGAGTGAGCGTATAGATGAGTTTATTGGGCTTGCCTGTTTGCACGACCTCGCGGCCCTGGATGTAACCGCGGTCGCGCAGCTTGGAGAGCTCGCGGTAGATCTGCTGGTGGTCGGCCTTCCAGAAGAAGCCGATCGAGGAATCGAACGTCTTGGCGAGCTCGTAGCCCGTCATCGGCCGTTCCGTCAGGCATGCGAGGATTGCGTCGCCCAGTGCCATGACACCAGCTTCCTTTTTTCGAGGTCCCGACCAATTGACTTGACTTTATGCGCATTGGTGCATATGCGTCAATGTGCATATGAGGTAGCCGAAGGTCGGGCTCAATATCCGACCCAAAAACCCAGCGAAATCAACCTCCTCGCTACTGTGCATGGGGTTGTTTTCGAGCTTTTTGCCATGGCCTTGATCTAGGGAGGCAACCTGACAATGACCGGCCTCGATTCCTGGTACGCCTTCATGAAGTCCCATGATGCGAAAGCGCTCTGGGACCTGCTGCATCCTGACGCCGTGTTCGAGAGCCCCGTCGTGCATTCGCCCCAGCGCGGCCGCGACATCACCTTCAAATACCTCTCCAGCGCCGAGAAGGTGCTCGGCGGCCCGGGCTTCACCTATGTCGGCGAGTGGAAGAGCGCCAATGGCGCCGTGCTCGAATTCAAGAATGTCATCGACGGCATCGAGATCAACGGTGTCGACATCATCACCTTCGATGCCGAAGGACGCATCACCCATTTCAAGGTGATGGTGCGTCCGCTCAAGGCCATCAACATGCTGCACCGCCTGATGGCGGAGCAGTTGGCCGCCGCCCAATCCTAAGCCAACATCATCACTTCAGACCGCCTGCCGGGAGACCACCATGCCGATCTACAAAGCCCCCGTCGAAGACGTGAACTTCCTGCTCAACGACGTCTTCCAGATCGACCGCTACGACAACCTCGCCGGCTTTTCCGATGCGTCGAGCGACGTGCGCGATGCGATCCTGGGCGAAGCGGCCAAGCTCTCCGAAGAAGTGCTGCAGCCGCTCAACCGCGTCGGCGATATCGAGGGCTGCAAGCGCGCGGACGACGGCAGCGTCACCACGCCGAAGGGTTTTAAGGACGCCTTCAAGCAAGTGGCCGAGGGCGGCTGGCTCGGCCTGTCGGCTCCGACCGAGTTCGGCGGCCAGGGCCTGCCGGTGACGCTCTCGCAAGCGGTCAACGAATTCCAGATCTCCGCCAACATGGCGTTCTCGATGTATGGCGGCCTCACCATGGGCGCGACCGCAGCGCTTCTCGTGCACGGCACGCCCGAGCAGAAGAAGACCTACGTGCCGAAGATGGTGGCGGGCGAATGGACCGGCACCATGAACCTCACCGAGCCGCATTGCGGCACCGACCTCGGCATGCTCCGCACCAAGGCGGTGCGGCAGGCCGACGGCAGCTTCAAGATATCAGGCACCAAGATCTTCATCTCGGCCGGCGAGCACGACCTCGCCCCCAACATCATCCATCTCGTGCTCGCCCGCATCGAAGGCGCACCCGCCGGCATCAAGGGCGTGTCGCTGTTCGTCGTGCCAAAGTTTCTGGTCAATGCCGACGGTTCGGTCGGGCAGCGCAACGGCGTCGTCTGCGGCTCGATCGAGCACAAGATGGGCATCCACGGCAATTCGACCTGCGTGATGAACTACGACAACGCCACCGGCTGGCTGATCGGCGAAGAGAACAAGGGCATGCAGGGCATGTTCGTGATGATGAACGAGGCCCGGCTCGGCGTCGCCGTGCAGGGTCTCGCGCAGTCTGAAGTGGCCTATCAGAACGCGGTCGCCTACGCCCGCGAGCGCATCCAGGGCCGCGCGCTCACCGGCGCCAAGGCGCCGGACAAGCAGGCCGACCCGATCATCGTGCATCCCGACGTGCGCCGCACGCTGCTCTCGATCCGCGCCTTCAACGAGGCCGCGCGCGCCTTCGTGATGTGGACCGCGCTGAAAAGCGACGTCGCCCACCGCTCGGAGGACCCGAAGGACCGCCAGGCCGCCGACGACCACATGGGCCTGATGACGCCGGTGCTGAAGGGTTTCCTCACCGACTACGGTTTCGCCAACGCGGTGCAGGCGCAGCAGATGTATGGCGGCCACGGCTACATCGCTGAGCAGGGCATGGAGCAGTTCGTGCGCGATGCGCGTATCGCCATGATCTATGAAGGCGCCAACGGCATCCAGGCGCTCGACCTCGTCGGCCGCAAGCTGCCGCGCGACGGCGGCCGCGCCATCATGGCCTTCTTCGGCGAGGTCATGGCCTTCGCCAAGGAGAACGGCGGCGACGAGGCGATGAAGCCGTTCATCACCCCGCTCTCGGCCTCGCTCGGCCATCTCCAGCAGGCGACGACCTGGCTGATGCAGAATGCGATGATGAAGCCGGACAATGCGGGTGCTGCCGCTACCGATTACCTGCACCTCTTCGGCTTCGTCGCGCTCGGCTACATGTGGGCGAAGATGGCGAAGGTCACGAACGCCAAGATTGCCGAGAGCGGGGCGACGCCCTATCTCTCGACCAAGCTCGTCACCGGCCGCTTCTTCATGGAGCGCATGCTGCCGGAGACCGCGGCCAATCTCGCGCGCATCCAGTCCGGCTGCGCCACCATCATGGAACTGCCGGCGGAAGCGTTCTGAGGAGTTTCGATGTCTGCAGCAGACGCGATCGTTGCGGAGTTTCGCGCCTTCGGCGCCGGGCTCCGCCGCGACAAATTCTGCGCGCGCTCTGCCCTCGACATCGTCGACCGCTGCGAGTCTCGCGGCGTCGGCATCCTCGGCATCGAGGCTTTCTACCTCACGGACACCACGACCGTCCCTCAACTCGATCACATCCTCGACCTGAGTTCGGGGATGAAGGCTTACGACACCGCGCGGCAATTCCTTCGCCACGGCGAAGGGCTGCCGCTGTTCTACGAATTCACGTTCCAGGATTGATCCCGATCGCGTCGCGGTCGTCACCAATAACTGCAATCAGGAGGCTCCCATGGCAGATGCCTATATCTACGATCACGTCCGCACCCCGCGCGGCCGCGGCAAGCCGGACGGCGCGCTGCACGAAGTGACCGCGCTGGCGCTCGCCACCGTGCCGCTGAAGGCGCTGAAGGACCGCAACAACCTGCCGGAAGACTCGGTCGACGACGTTGTGCTCGGTGTGGTCGATCCGGTCGGCGAAGCCGGCTCCGACATCGCGCGCTTCGCCGCGCTGAAAGCCGGCCTCGGCGAAGCCGTGCCCGGCGTGCAGATCAGCCGCTTCTGCGCCTCCGGCCTCGACGCCGTGAATTTCGCAGCCGCCCAGGTGATGAGCGGCCAGCATGAGCTGGTGATCGGCGGCGGCGCCGAATCGATGAGCCGCGTCGGCATCGGCGCCTCCGGCGGCGCCTGGCCGATGGACCCCTCGATGGCGGTGCCGGCCTATTTCATGCCGCAGGGCGTCTCGGCCGATCTGATCGCGACCAAGTACGGTTTCTCGCGCGATGACGTCGACGCCTATGCGGTGCAGAGCCAGCAGCGCGCGGGCAAGGCCTGGGACGAGGGCCGCTTCAACAAGTCGGTCGTGCCGGTGAAGGACATCAACGGCCTCACCATCCTCGCCAAGGACGAGCACATGCGTCCCTCGACGACGATGCAGTCGCTGGCGCAGCTGCAGCCGTCGTTCACGATGATGGCGCAGATGGGCGGCTTCGACGGCGTCGCGGTGCAGTCGCATCCGGAGATCGAGCGCGTCAACTACGTGCACCATGCCGGCAATTCGTCAGGCATCGTCGACGGCGCCGGCGCCGTGTTGCTCGGCAGCAAGGAGGCGGGTGCCAAATACGGCCTGAAGCCGCGCGCAAAAATCCGCGCCTTCGCCAACATCGGCTCGGAGCCGGCGATGATGCTGACCGGTCCGGTCGACGTCACCGAGAAGCTGTTCGCGCGTTCCGGCATGAAGAAGTCGGACATCGACCTGTTCGAGCTCAACGAGGCCTTTGCCTCGGTCGTGCTGCGCTACATCCAGGCTTTCGACATCGACAATGCCAAGATCAACGTCAACGGCGGCGCCATCGCGCTCGGCCATCCGTTAGGGGCGACCGGCGCGATGATCCTCGGCACCGTGCTCGACGAGCTCGAGCGCACCAACAAGTCCACCGCCCTGGTCACGCTTTGCATCGGCGGCGGCATGGGCACCGCGACCATCATCGAGCGGGTGTAACGAGCTGCCGTAGGGTGGGTTAGCGAAGCGTAACCCACCTCTTCTGTTTCCGCAGAGGAAGACAGTGGTGGGTTACGCCTTCGGCTAACCCACCCTACGAGATCACCATCAACCGCCGCGCCTGAGATCGGCTGCGGCACCGAGGAGCAACCAACATGTCGTACAAGAACTTCAAGGTTGAGACCGATTCCGACGGCATCGCGCTCGTTACCTGGGACATCCCGGGCCGTTCGATGAACGTGCTTGATGAGACCTCGACCAGCGAGCTCGACGCGATCGTCAAGGCGACCACCGCAGATGCGGCTGTGAAGGGCGTCGTCATCACCTCGGCGAAAGAGGCGTTCTGCGCCGGCGCCGACCTGTCCATGCTCGAGGGCATGAACCAGGCCTACGCAAAAGTGTTCAAGGAGCAGGGCGAGACCGCCGCGAACCAGATGCTGTTCGACCAGAGCCGCCGCTTCTCGCAGGTGCTGCGCTCGATCGAAACATCCGGCAAGCCGTGGGCGGCGGCGATCAACGGCCTCGCGCTCGGCGGCGGTTTCGAGATCACACTGTGCTGCCACTATCGTGTGGCGGCAGAGAATCCCAAGACCCGCCTCGGCCTGCCCGAGGTCAAGGTCGGCCTGTTCCCCGGCGCCGGTGGCACGCAGCGCGTGCCGCGCCTGGTGCCGCCACAGGACGCCATGACCATCCTGCTCAAGGGCGATCCTGTCACGGTCGAGAAGGCCAAGGCGCTGAACCTGATCCACGCCATCGTTCCCGCCGCCGACCTCGTCAAGGCCGCGAAGGAGTGGATCAAAGGCGGCGGCAAGGCCGTCGCGCCCTGGGATGAGAAGGGCTTCAAGCTGCCCGGCGGTCCGGTGTTCTCCAAGGCCGGCATGATGATGTTCCCGGCCGGCAATGCGATCTATCGCCGCGAGACCTACGACAACTATCCGGCCGCGCGCGCCATCATGAGCTGCGTCTATGAAGGCCTGCAGTTGCCGATCGACGCCGCGCTGCGGGTCGAGTCGCGCTACTTCACCTCGGTGCTGCGCTCGAAGGAAGCGGCTGCGATGATCCGCAGCCTGTTCCTGTCGATGCAGGAGCTCAACAAGGGCGCGCGCCGTCCGAAAGACGTGCCGGCCACCAAGGTGAAGAAGATCGCGGTGATCGGCGCCGGCTTCATGGGCGCGAGCGTCGGCTACGTCTCGGCCCGCGCCGGCCTCGACGTCGTCCTGATCGACCGCGACCAGGAGAGCGCCGACAAGGGCAAGGCGCATGCGCAGAAGGTGATCGAGGACCAGATCAAGAAGGGCCGCGCCAAGCCTGATGATGCCGAGAAGCTGCTCGCGCGCATCACGCCGACTGCCGACTATGCGGCGCTGAAGGACGTCGATCTCGTGATCGAGGCCGTGTTCGAGGACCGCAAGGTCAAGGCAGAGACCTTTGCCAAGGCGCAGGAATATCTGAAGCCCGACGTGATCTTCGCGTCGAATACCTCGACGCTGCCGATCACCTCTCTTGCTGAATCCTTCAAGGACCAGGGCAAGTTCGTCGGCATCCACTTCTTCTCGCCGGTCGAGAAGATGATGCTGGTCGAGATCATCCTCGGCAAGAACACCGGCGACGTCGCGCTCGCCACCGCGCTCGACTACGTCCGCCAGATCGGCAAGACGCCGATCGTCGTGAACGACTCTCGCGGCTTCTTCGCCAATCGCTGCGTCGGCCGCTATGTCGCCGAAGGCAACGAGATGTTCCTCGAGGGCGTGCCGCCGGCGATGATCGAGAACTGCGCCAAGATGGCCGGCATGCCGGTCGGCCCGCTCTCGCTCTCGGACGAAGTCGCGCTCGATCTCGGCCTCAAGATCATGAAGGCGACCGAAGCCGATCTCGGCCCCAATGCCATCAATCCCGATCAGAAGAAGCTGATGGTGGAGATGGTCGAGAAGCAGGGCCGTCTCGGCCGCAAGAACAGCAAGGGCTTCTACGACTATCCCGAGAAGGGCAAGGGTCAGAAGAGCCTGTGGCCGGGTCTCTCCGCGCTGCAGCCGAAGCAGCTCGACCCCGACACGCTCGATATCGAGGAATTGAAGCAGCGCTTCCTGGTGGTGCAGGCGGTGGAAGCCGCGCGTACGGTGGAGGACAACGTCATCACCGATCCGCGCGAGGCCGATGTCGGCTCGATCCTCGGCTTCGGCTTCGCCCCGTTCACCGGCGGCACGCTGTCCTATATCGATTTCATGGGCACCAAGAAGTTCGTCGAGCTCTGCCACAAGCTGGAAGCGAAGTACGGCTCGCGCTTTACCCCGCCGAAGCTGCTCGAGGAGATGGCTGCGAAGGGCGAAACCTTCTATGGGCGGTTCGCGCCGAAGAAGGCGGCAGCTGCCTGATCGTTTGACTTCGTAGCCCGGATGGAGCGCAGCGCAATCCGGGGCCGTCCTTGCGTGGCGAACACTGATCCCGGATTGCGCTTCGCTCCATCCGGGCTTCTGTAACGGGCCTTGGTTAGTCAATCCCTTTTTGCGTGATCCGATCGCTGGGCACTTGCTTCTGTACGGGATCGGCGCGGAGGCCGTCGCCTGATGGGGTGCATGAGGAGCCGGCCGGCCAATCTACGGAAGCGTGGTTGTGATCCACTTCCCGGATGGCGGCCTGACCGGATCCATCGTCCCAGCGAAGGGACCTCGCGCGGACGAGCCTGGTGTCGTGGCCCGCCCGGAACCGATCGATACTCCTTAGCTCAGCTTGTCGTGGCTTTGGCCATCGGGTTGAACGGCGTGGCGTCGGCGAGCATGCGATGCAGGATCACCGCGAGTTTGCGCGCGAGCGCCACCTTGGCCTTGCGCATGCCTGCGCGCCGGGCGATCCGCATCGCCCAGCCCTTGAGCGCCGCGCAATTCCTGACCGGCTTGGTCAGCATCACGTGGGCCGCCTGGTAGAGCGCCTCGCGCACGGAGGCATCGCCGATCTTGCTGATGCGGCCGGTGTAGTCGGTTTCCCCCGATTGGTACTTCTTCGGGGTGAGGCCAAAATGCGCCCCCGTCGCCTTCGATGAGCGGAAGCGCTTCGGGTCGTCGACCGCCGAGGCGTAGGTCAGCGCCACGATCGGGCCAACGGACGGCGTCGTCATCAGGAGGCGGGCTTGAGGGTGCGATCTGGCGAGCCTGGCGACCTGCTTGTCCAGGCTGTTGAACTCGCGCCGCAGCACGCCATGAGCTTCGAGCAGCGCCTGCGCCACCACTTCAAGGCCTGGATGGCCTGCAACGAGCTCCCGGATGCGCTCGGCGAAGGTGCGCTCGGTGGTCTTGCCGACCTTCAGCCCAAAGCCGCGAAGCACGCCGCGCAGGCTGTTCTCGATGTCGTGCAGCTTGGATTGCAGCAGCTTGCGGGCCGTCAGAATGGCGCGCGTCTCCTGCGCCGCGACCGACTTGCAATGCACCGGCCGGAACCAGCCGAGCCGCATCAGCTGGGCGATCCCGCGCGCATCGTTGCGGTCCGACTTGACTGGCATCGCCTTGAAGGCATCGCGAACGTGACGCGTCTCCAGAAGCTCAACCGCAAGCCCTGCCTCCCGCAGAGCCGCGTAGAGCCATTGCGACAACGGGCCTGCCTCCAGGCCGATCCGCTCCAGCGGCAAGGCCAGCGACCGGAACCAGGCGATCAGGGCCTCCGGCTCGCTCGCAACCTTCGTCTCGCGCAAAATCTTGCCTGTCCCATCGACAAGGCAGACGCTCGAGCATTCCAATGACACGTCGATTCCTGCATAGTGATACATGGTCGTCCCTTAATGATGCTTGGAGCGGGCTTGCCCGACTCCGTTGAACACCATCAGTTTGAGGGACGACCGCCTTCCAACCAACAGGCCGCTCGCGAGCGCGCTTCCAAATCGCGCCGTAGCGAGCGGGCGGCCGGCCCGTTACCCCATCTACCCGACGACAAAAAGGCCGGATCATCGATCCGGCCTTTTTCTTTTGCGCATCCTCACGGTTGCATCAGATTTGTTCCAGGTTGTGGAACCGCTCACAGATTTTGGATAGGAACCGTGGCAGAGTCCCCGCTGCCGCGGTGTCGCGCAATTGTCATAGGCGCGTCAAAGCGGCGCCGTTCTTTTGCTCGGTCCTGGCACTAGTCTTGCTGCGGGTCAGGGTCGCGAATCGCGTTGGGACACTTGCCGATCTCCTCGGCAAGCCGAAGACGAAAAGAAAGTTGTCCTTGATGAACTCCTTGGTGCTGCGGAAGACCGCGCTCGGTCGCGATCTTGCCGCGAAATATGCTGTTGCGTCCGCAACTGGTCGAATCTCATCGCAGCAGAAACCGGCGCGCCTGCGCCGCAAGGGCCCGGCGCTCTGGGCCGCGTTGGCGCTACTTGTGCTGGCGGCGGATTTTTTGCTGGCCTATCTCGCCTGGATCGCCGTCGACCTCGTCATGCGGTGAGACCGCGCGAGCGTGCAGCAGATATGATGCCGCGAAATAGGCGAGCTGGGAGACGGCAAGGCAGATGGCAATGACGGCCACGCCCCCCATCATTCCGAAATCGTACACGCGAAGAATGATCGCCGAGACAACCGCGATCAACGGCGAGATCATGACCAGCGCCCAGATCCTGAAAACGCGACCGGTCGCAATTCCCAGCAACGCACTTGCAACGATCAGGACGATGGCAATCGTCAACTTCGACTCCGGTCAGAGTGCAAATTATCTGCAATAAATTGCGTCAAGCTCGCGCGCTTTGCGGGGGCTGACAAGACAGCACCACTTACATTTGGCGAACAGTAGTTCATAAGTCTAGTCAAGGTACGATGATCCGGCGGAACAGGCTCGCGCCGTACTGCGCAAATCAAAGGGCCGGATCGTTGATCCGGCCCTTTTACTTGCGGTCTCCGAACGGCGAGAACGCGCGGCCCGATACCGCATCGTCGGCCAGGCTGGCCTTCCAGGTGCCTTCGTCGCCGCGGCCAATGCTGACCGCGAAACGCCAGCCATTCTGGTTGGTGAAGGCGATGCCCGTTCCGCCCTTCACTTTGGCGTAGCTGCACGGATATTCGGTCGGCCGGTCCGGAAAGACGATCTTTCCTTCCTTGCTCTCGAACACGGCCGAGGTGATCTGCGGATGGACCATGAAGATGCAGCTGCGCTCCGGCGAGACCGGCGTCGACAAGCCGAGCATCGCGAGCGGCGCGCCGGCGGCGGTCATGAGGACGATCAAGTTCATGGGGGCAACAGTCTCGCGGAGATGATCCTTCGACGTCGCTGCCGACCAAATGGTTCACAATGAAGAAAGGCCGGATCCTCGATCCGGCCTTCGCTTGCTGCGTCTCGCGAGCGGCTACTTCGCCTGCGCGAGGCCTTCCTTCTTCAGCGCCTCCTGCACCTGCGGTCGCGCCGCGACGCGGGTCTTGTAGGCGGCAAGGTGCGGCATCGCGGTGAAGTCGAACTTCATCCGGTCGGCCCAGGTCAGCATCGTGAACAGATAGCCGTCGGCCACCGTGAACTGCTTGCCCATGAGGTAGTCGCGGCCGGCGAGCTGGCTGTCGATGTATTTCAGCTTGCCCATGACGCGATCCTTGAAGAACGCCTTGGCCTCGTCGTTCAGGGCGGGGGCGAACAGCGCGCCAAAACTCTTGTGCACCTCGGAGGTGAGGAAGTTCAGCCATTCGAGCAGCTTGTAGCGCTCGGCGCTGCCATGGGCCGGCGCCAGCGCCTTGGCGGACGCCTGATCGGCGATCATCTGGACAATCACCGGGCCTTCGGTCACGATCTCGCCGCTGTCGAGGCCCAGCGCAGGGACCTGGCCCTTGGGGTTCAGCTTCAGATAGTCCTCACCATTTTCGAGCTTCTTGGCCCGGATATCGACCTTGACCAGCTCATAGGGCAGGCCGGCTTCCAGGAGCGCGATGTGGGGGGACAGGGAGCAGGCGCCGGGCGAATAATAGAGCTTCATGGAATTTCCTCCTCTTGACGCTTGGCTACGGCGAAGGAACGCCTACATGCACCTGCATGCAATAGTCAAGATTGATGCAGGTGCATCGAGTGAGGTAAGAGACGGGCGACGAGCTTGAGCGGGACCATGAAACGCAAACCATCGACCGAGGCAACCTCCGCCTGGATCCGCCTGATGCGGGTGCAGAGCCGCGTGCTCGACTGCGTCGAGCAGGACCTGAAGAAGGCGGGCTTCCCGCCGCTGGCCTGGTATGACGCGCTGCTCGAGCTGTCGCGTGCCCCCTCGGGCGAGCTGCGGCCGGTGGAACTCGAACGTCAGATGCTGATCCCGCAATACTCCACCTCGCGCCTGATCGACCGCCTGGTCGACGAGGGGCTCGCCTCCCGGCGCGAATGCAAGATCGACAAGCGCGGCCAGTTCGTGGAGATCACGGAGGCCGGCCGCGAACTGCAGAAGCGGATGTGGGGCGCCTATTCCGCCGCAATCGAGAAATATGTCGGCTCAAAGCTGTCCGATGCCGACGCCGTCAAGCTCAGCGGCCTGCTCGACCGGCTGGGCTGCTCGTGCGGCGAGATGAAGCTGCCGCCCGTCGCCAACGTCAACGAAAGCACGCCGTCGCGATGATCGCGCGGCAAACCAGCACGTCCGCGCACCCCGTGGTTCGCGGACGATCCCCTTCACCCCGCGCGCATTCGGTCGAAGCGCCTTTGATTAGAGTTTGATATGGCGCGAGACCAGATCGATATGACGCCGCTGCAGTCACGTGACGAGCTCGTCGCGTGGTTCGAGGCCGGCTGCAAGGACCCGTCCGAATTCCGCATGGGCACCGAGCACGAGAAGACGCCGTTCACGCTCGAAGGCCACCGCCCGGTGCCCTATGAGGGCGCGCGCGGCATCGGCGCGCTGCTCGAAGGCATGAAGCTCCTGCTCGGCTGGGAGCCGATCATGGAGAGGGGCAACATCATCGGCCTCTACGACGTCACCGGCGGCGGCGCGATCTCGCTCGAACCGGGCGGACAGTTCGAGCTCTCCGGCGCGCCGGTCGAGAACGTGCACCAGACCCAGAGCGAGCTGATGGCGCACCTCGCCCAGGTGCGCGAGATCGCGACGCCGCTCGGCATCGGCTTCCTCGGCCTCGGCATGACGCCGTCTTGGTCGCGTGCCGACATCCCGGTGATGCCCAAGGGCCGCTACAAGATCATGACCAATTACATGCCGAAGGTCGGCCAGTACGGCCTCGACATGATGTACCGGACCTGCACGGTGCAGACCAATCTCGACTTCTCCTCCGAAGCCGACATGGTCAAGAAGCTGCGCGTGTCGCTCGCGCTCCAGCCGGTCGCAACCGCCTTGTTCGCCAACTCGCCGTTCACCGAAGGCAGGCCGAACGGCTTCCTCTCCTTCCGCTCCGAGATCTGGCGCGACACCGACAATGCCCGTTCGGGCATGATGCCGTGGGCGTTCGAGGACGGCATGGGTTTTGAGCGCTATGTCGACTACGCGCTCGACGTGCCCATGTATTTCGTCAAGCGCGGCGAGGAGTACATCGACGTCTCGGGCTCCTCCTTCCGCGCCTTCTTCGACGGCCGTAACAACAACCTTCCGGGCGAGCGTCCGACGCTGTCGGACTGGGCCAACCATCTCTCGACGATCTTCCCGGAAGTGCGGTTGAAGCGCTATCTCGAGATGCGCGGCTCCGACGGCGGGCCGTGGGGCCGCCTGCCGGCGCTGCCGGCCTTCTGGGTCGGGCTGCTCTATGACGATGTGTCGCTCGATGCCGCCTGGGACATGGTGAAGCACTGGAGCGCGCATGAGCGCCAGGCCCTGCGCGACGACGTGCCGCGCTTCGGCTTCAAGTCGCGGATCAAGGACCGCTATCTGTTCGAGATCGCCAAGGACTGCCTCGTTCTGGCACATGCAGGCCTGCGCCGCCGCGGCCGGATCGACCAGCTCGGACGCGACGAGACCCGTCATCTCGAGCCGCTCGACCGCATCATCGATTCCGGCCGGACGCCGGCCGAGGAATTGCTCGAGAAGTTCAACGGTCCCTGGAAGGGCTCGGTGGAACCGGCCTACGCGGAATACGCGTTCTAATTCGATACGCGACGACCAGGCTTTCGGCCGTTCATCGCCCATACAGGTTTGCGGCGATCAAATGATCGGCTGAAAAAACCTGAGCGTCGTCAATAACTCGAAAGCTGTTCCGATGGGGAAGGGCCGCCTGTCCGGGGGCGTCATGGCAAGCGTTGTGGCAGGCGTCACGCTGCTTTCGATCGCGTTTGCTGGCGTGCTGGCGCATGCCCAGACGGCGTTCGACCGGCCCGGCGGGGACTATTTCAGCACGCCGGTCACCTCGGGTGACCCCGAGGATTGCGCGCTGCTGTGCGAGCGCGACCGCAAGTGCCGCTCCTGGAGCTTCAGCTATCCCGACATCGACGGTGCCGCGGCGGGTGTGCTGGCTCAAGAACACCGTGCCGCCGCGCGTGCCCGGGAGTTGCTGCATCTCCGGCGTCCGGGGCGCCGGCGTGATCGAGCCGCGCGTCGAAGGCGTGGAAACGTCGATCGACCGCCCCGGTGGCGATTTGCGCAATTTCGAGCTCAAGGACGGCGAGAGCGAAGAGGCCTGCAAGGCCGCCTGCGTCGCCGACAACAAATGCCGTGCCTTCACCTACGCCCGCCCCGGCTATACCGGCCGCGAGGCGCGCTGCTTCCTGAAGAAGGAAATCAAGCCGCCTCGCCGCAAGGCGGGATTTACGTCGGGCGTGGTGCGGTAGCCGGAGCTCTTTCCACCGTCATTGCTGTCGTAGGGTGGGCAAAGGCGCAAAGCGCCGTGCCCACGATCTTTCAACTATTGCAAGAGGTGGTGGGCACGCTTCGCTTTGCCCACCCTACGAGATCTCACTTCGCTGCAACCACCGTGATCTCGGGCCACAACTCCTTCCAGCGCGCGGCTTTCACCGCGTAATTCGTCGCGGAAAAATTCGGTCCCGGATTCGGCCGCGCGATCAGCCCTGCGACATCGCCAAAGCCATGCGGCGCATAGACCTCGTAGCCATCGCCGGCGCGCCTGATCCCGACTTGCGTGTTCTGCGTGAGGAAACGGTCGATGCCCTCGATCGAGCATGTCAGGGGCGGATAGGGCAGGCCGTGCTTGCCGGGATACCACAGATGCACGCGCGCCTGGTTGCGGATCTCGACCTTGACGCCGAGATGTCCGAGCCGCGCCTGCAGCTTGCGGATCACCCCGTCCTCCGCCTCCCACGAGTTATCAGGATCGAAATAGAACGATAGCGGTACGACGACCCCACCTCGTTTAGGTGGACGGGATGAGCGAGACTCGCGCGTGGATTTGACAACGCGAGGGACGCTCGTTCCATGCATCAAGACAGACATCAAGACGGGCATGATGCCGCCTCCTATCAGCGGATCGAGGTGATCACAGGGGAGAGGCGACGGCGCAGTTGGAGCGATGCGGAGAAGGCGCGGATCGTGGCCGAGAGTGCCGATCCGGAGACGAGCATTTCCGAGGTGGCTCGACGCAACGGGGTGAACCGGGGACTGCTCAGTGTGTGGCGGCGCCAGGCGCGGCTCGCGTCGAGCGAAGCGCCGCAGTTCGTGCAAGTCAGGCTCCAGGCCGCCGTCGAGGCGCAGCCGAACGCGATCGATAAGGCGCATGTTCTGACGGATCCGGCCGAGCGGATCGAGGTGATGATCGCGGGCGCGACGGTGCGCGTGCCCGTCGGCGTCGACGCCGCGACGCTGGAGCGCGTGCTGGCGGCGGTGAGATCGACGCGATGATCTCTTTCGGTCCAATGGTCCGTGTGTTCGTCGCGACGCAGCCGATTGACTTTCGTAAAGGCGTTCATGGCCTTGTCGCGCTGGTAGCGGAGGGATTAGGCGGCAAGCCCTACAGCGGTGACGTTTATGTCTTCCGATCGAAGCGATCGGATCGTTTGAAGCTACTGGTTTTTGACGGCTCGGGAATGGTTCTAGCGACGAAGTGGCTGGAGAATGGGGGCTTTGCCTGGCCACCTGTTCGCGAGGGTACGATGCCGGTGACGGGGGCGCAACTGGCGATGCTGATTGAAGGTCTTGCGGAGTGGTCGCGTGTGGTCCCGAAGGTGACGAAGCGGCCGACGAAGGTTGCCTGAAGCGTCTTGTTTTGCTGGCGATTGCGAGTGCGTTCGTGTAGCTCTGCGATATGGCGCTTCGCCCCGAAGATCTCCCCTCTGACCCTGCGGCTCTTGCCGAGATGGTGCTGGCTTTCGAAGGCGAGAACGATGATCTGCGCGCAGAGATCGCCACGTTGAAGAGCCTGATCTTCGGCGCACGATCGGAGCGCGCGGCGATCGTCTGCGCCGAACAGATCGCGTTTGATCTGGAACGGACCGCCGGCTCACAGCTCCCGGCCAATGACGACAAACCGGACGCGCCGCGGCCGGAGCGGCGCAAAGCGAAGCGCAACATCGGCGCGCTGCCGGCGCATCTGCCTCGGGTCGAGCGGGTGATCGAGCCGGCGTCCACGCTGTGCCCGTGCTGCACGGGTCAGATGCATCGGATCGGCGAGGAGAGCAGCGAAGCGCTCGATCGGGTTCCCGCGTGGCTGCGCGTGCTCCGCACGATCCGTCCAAAATACGCCTGCCGCTCCTGTGAGGGCCCGATTGTCCAGGCCCCGGCACCGGCGCGGCTCGTCGAGGGCGGCATGGCAACGACGGCGCTGATCGCGCATATCGCCGCGGCCAAATATGCCTGGCAATCGACGCTCTATCGCCAGACGCAGATCCTGGCGGGTCAGGGTGTCGTCGTCGACCGTCAGACGCTGGCGCGCTGGATGGGGAGCGCGGCGTGGCTGGTCAGGGGCCTCTACGATCTGCAACTGAAGACTATGCACGGCTTCGAGCGGCTGTTCTGCGACGAGACGCCGATGCCAGTGCTCGATCCGGGACGCGGCCGCACGAGGATCTGCCAGTTCTGGGCGCACGCGACGGACGATCGGGCGTGGAAGGGGCCGGCGCCGCCGGCGGTCGCCTACGTGTTCGCAGGTGGTCGCGGCAAAAAGGAGATCGTGGCGCAGTTAGCCGGCTTCGAAGGCGTGCTGCAAGTCGACGGCTATGCCGCCTACGCCTCGCTGGCGGGCGATGCGATGATGTCGGGCCAGATCCAGCTGGCGTATTGTCTCGTTCACGCGCGCCGCAACTTCGTGAGGGTGCACAAGACGACGAACTCACCCTTCGCCGCGGAGGTCATCGAGCGCATTGCGGCCGTCTACGCGATCGAGGAGAGGATCCGCGGTCTCGATGCTGGGGAACGCCGCGCGACGCGACAGGCCGAGACGAAGCCGCTGATGGAGGCGTTGAGGGCCCGTCTGATCGCGGTGAAGGACGGGATCTCCCGCCGCTCGACGCTCATCAAGGCGATCGACTACATGCTCGAACGCTGGCAGGGCCTGACGACGTTCCTGGATGACGGGCGGCTCGAGCCGGACACCAACACGGTCGAACGATCGATCAGGCCAATTGCGATCGGAAAAAAGAACTCGTTGTTCAGTGGTGACGAAGGCGGGGGCGAGACCTGGGCGATACTCGCTTCGCTTCTTAACACAGCGAAATTGAATGGCCTCGACCCCGAGGCGTATCTCGTCGACGTTCTCGATCGCATGGTGAGCGGCGCCACGAAGACCAACCAGCTTCACGAACTTCTGGCCTGGAACTGGAAGGCCGCACGCGAAGCCGAAAAGCGGGCCGTGGCATGACGAAGCCGAAGCAAGGGCGGGGAACGCGAAAAGCACGCAAGACGACGATGGCGGACTATGCCATGTCGTTCGAACGGCTCGGGCAATGGATCAGCAAGCGCGCCAGGTCGCCGACGCTTCGGCATCCGCGGGCGACGTCGCTCTCCATGCTCGATGGCGCGGTGGCCGCGGTCGTCGCCGGGCCGGTCTCGATGGCGTCCGAGGAATGGGTGTGCCCGCTCCTCGGCGTAGATCCCGACGCCTTCAATCACGACACCGAGGAGTTCTCGGCAATCGCCGCCACGCTGATGCGCCACAACGCTATCAGCGAGACGCTGTCGACGAGACCGGAGAGCTTCGAGCCGCTGTTCGTGCGATCACCGGACGGCGAAGTCGACCCGCAGCCCTGGTGCATGGGCTTCTACGCCGTCATGAAGCTTCGGCTTCTCGTCTGGTCGCGGCTTCTCCCCCCGAATGGAACCGAACACCTTATGCTGCGGCCGATCTTGGTCCATTGCATCGACGACGCCGGTCGACCCTTGCTACCCCCGGCCCGGCGCACGCTGGGAACGCAGCCCATCATCCAAAACGCCTGGCGCAACATTCCAGCAACCGTCGAGGCCCTCCGGCAGTTCTGGATGCCTATACGCTTCAAGCGCGGTGCGTAGGCCGTCCGCACCAAGTCCGTGGCTCCGTGGGCCTCTCGTACCGTTTACAATAGAACGCGTCGTAGTCGGCGATGCCGTGATCGATGGCGCGGCCCGTGAGCACGTTCCACACCGTCTGCACCAGGCATCCCGAGACCAGCCAGGCATCCGGCAGCGTGAGACGATGCAGCTCGTCGATGATCGCTGCGTTGATCGGATTGCGCAGGGCGAGAGCGAGAAATTCGTCGCGGGTCATCGGAAATCGTAGGGTGGGCAAAGGCGCGCTCTTTGCGCGTCGTGCCCACCATCCCTCCACCTTGCGACAGACGTGGTGGGCACGCTTCCGCTTTGCCCACCCTACGATCTACGATCCCGCTCAATGCACGGCGGTGAAGAACCGCGCGAGCCTGAAGCCGGACAGCCAGGTCCACACCGGCTGGCTGCGCATGCCGAGGTCCCAGGAGCCGACCACGGCGTCGGCGCGCCCGATCAGATTGTCGACCGGCAGGAGCCCGACACCGCCGGAGCGCAGCGGCACGCGGCTGTCGGCGGAGTTGTCCCTGTTGTCGCCGAGGACGAAGAGATGTCCCGCCGGCACCGTCACCTCAGGCGTGTTGTCGAGGGGACCGTTGTCACGCATCTTGAAGATCAGGTGCGAGACGCCGTTCGGCAGCGTCTCGACATAGCGATAGGCCGGCTCGGTGCCGCCATTGTCGTCCTCGGCGGAGCCGACGCCGTCCGGCTTCAACTCGGCGGGGCGGTCGTTGATGAAGAGCTGGCCCTGTCGCATCTGGATGCGGTCGCCGGGCAGGCCGACGACGCGCTTGACCCAGGCCTGCGAGCGATCGCCAGGCCAGCGGAACACCACGACGTCGCCCTGCTTCGGCGTCTCCGCGAAGACGCGGCCGCTCTCGGGCAGGTTGATCTGGATCGGCAGCGACGAGGTGCCGTAGCCATAGGGGAATTTCGAGGCGAGCAGCGCATCGCCGATCAGCAGCGTCGGCTCCATCGAACCCGACGGCACGTAGAACGGCTCGGCGAGCGCGCCCTTGGCGATGAACACGGCGACAACAATGCCGGCGAGCTGAACGATCTGCCCGCCCCAGCCGCTGCTCTTGCGCTTGGCCGGCGCAGTTACTTTTTCAACGCTCATGCGCCTGTTCCACCCACGGTGATGCGTTCCATCAGAAGCGACGGCTGGCCGACGCCGACAGGCACGCCCTGGCCGTTCTTGCCGCAGGTGCCGATGCCGGTGTCGAGCGCGAGGTCGTTGCCGATCATGCGGATGCGATGCAGGTCGGTCGGCCCGTTGCCGATCAGCATTGCGCCCTTCAGGGGCGCGCCGATCTTGCCGTTCTCGATCTTGTAGGCCTCGGTGCACTGGAACACGTATTTGCCCGAGGTGATGTCGACCTGGCCGCCGCCGAAATTCGCGGCGAACACGCCGTTCTTCACGGAGGCGAGGATCTCCGCCGGATCGCGGTCGCCCGCGAGCATGTAGGTGTTGGTCATGCGCGGCATCGGCACATGGGCGTAACCTTGGCGACGGCCGTTGCCGGTCGGCTTCATGTTCATCAGCCGTGCGTTCTGGCGGTCCTGCATGTAGCCGACCAGGATGCCGTCCTCGATCAGCACGGTGCGGTTGGTCGGCGTGCCCTCGTCGTCGATCGAGAGCGAGCCGCGGCGCGAGGCAATGGTGCCGTCGTCGACCACGGTGACGCCCTTGGCCGCGACCTGCTGGCCCATCAGGCCGGCGAACGCAGACGTTTTCTTGCGGTTGAAGTCGCCCTCGAGGCCATGGCCGACCGCTTCATGCAGCATCACGCCGGGCCAGCCGGCGCCGAGCACGACGTCCATCTCGCCGGCCGGAGCCGGAATGGACTCGAGGTTCACCCGCGCCTCGCGCAGGGCGCCGTCGGCGGCGTCGCGCCAGTTCTTGCTCTCGATGAATTCGGCATAGCCGGCGCGGCCGCCATAGCCCTTGCTGCCGCTCTCCTGGCGGTCGCCCTGGCCGGCGACGACGGAGATGTTGACGCGCACCAGCGGGCGGATGTCGCGATAGCTCTCGCCGTCGGGCCGCAGGATCTCGACGACCTGCCAGGTCGCACCGAGACTCACACTGACCTGCCGTACTCTTGGATCCTTGTCGCGCAAATAGGCGTCGATCTCGGCGAGCAGTTTTACTTTGGTCTCGAAGCCGGGCGCATCCAGCGGATTGTCGTCACTATAGAGCCGCACGTTGGTATGCGCCGGCGGGGCCGCAAAGCTGCCCGAGTAGCCGCCGCGCACGGCCGCGACCGCGTCGGCGGCGCGAATCAGCGCCGGCAGCGACACGTCGGAGGAATGCGCGTAACCCACCGCGTCGTCCTTGACGGCGCGAAGCCCAAAACCCTGCGAGGTGTCGTAGGTCGCCTGCTTCAGCCGCCCATTGTCGAACATCAGCGCTTCGGTCTGGCTGTATTCCAGGAACAGTTCACCGTCATCGGCGCCGGCGAGCCCGCGCGCGACCTCGTTGCGAACCTGGTCGCGGTCGAGATTGGCACGGTCGAGCAGGGAGGTTGTGGCGGGGTTGGTCATCGATCACCCATTGTCGGAGAGATGTCGGGCAAGATAATGGCTTCCGAACCGTTCGGCGAGAGGGCGGGCCGTCACATTACCGAAACGACATGATTGAAATCATTGCCATATCCGAAGCGCGGATCGAAAGCTTCGGTCCATCACCACCCCCGCGCAACGGCGGAGCCGTTGTCGCTGGAGGTGCTCGCCTGTTCAGCGAGCCTCGAAGGGCGACGGCCCGGCTGGCAGCTCGGCCGTTCATCCTTCGAGGCTCCTTCGGCAGCGCGATTGCGCTGCCGAACTCGCGCCTCAGGATGACGGGATTGAGAATGTGCGACCGGATACCGCTCTACGGCAACTTGTCATAGCCCTCGCCGAGCCCGTTCAGGCTGAGCGGGAAGCCGATGCCTTCTTCCGGGGTCTCGAAGATGATGAAGGTGGCGGTCTTGGCGTTGCGGAGCTGGCCGAGCAGCTTGTCGTCCATCACGACCTCGGCGACGCAGCCATTGGGCAGGCAGCGGACGAAGCCGGCGCGGCCGACGTCCTGGTTGTCGAGCTTCAGCCCGAGGCCGGAGGGCAGGAGGACGCCGAGCGGGGCGACCACCCGCATCAGGCGGCTCTTCTGGTCGGCGGTCTTGAGCACGATCACGGTCAGGCCGGCATTGGAGCGGTCTTCGGCCACCACGCTCTGGATCAGGGCGCATTGCTCGGTCTGGGCGCCCGGCGGGGTGTCGCAGCGGATCTGCCAGTCGCCATGGACGGAGCGCACCGCGCCCTGCGCATGGGCGAGGTCCGGGAGCGCCAGGAGAACGACCGCAGCCAGCAGGGCTGCCAGCGCCGTGAGGCCGCCGTTAGCCTGCCTTGCCATGCATCTCGAAAGCCCCATCGGGGTCGGTCCCTCTGCTCGCTTGGGTCGCTTGCGCGGGTGGACTGATACGGAAATGACGGCGTCTTGAAGGCAATTCCCAAGCAAATTCCGCGCCGCCGAGGCCGCCGCCGCCGGCACGAATCAGGTTCCTGTGCGGCCGTTCGCAAGTGCCTACAGCGGGCAATTCCGCTGTCAAGCCGCGGCATCCCGGGAAACGGTATTTTTGTCTGATCTTACTAGGAAATATCTTGCGGGTGATCGCTGGCAGACGGGGCTCAAGACTGCATTGCGATGGATCAAGAATTATGGTTTGAGAGGCTTGATTTCGGCGTTCTAGCGATCTGGCCCCAATTCCTCTTAGAGGTATTCTTGAGCGGCGGTTTGTCAGACGGACGGATCGAATAAGCGTTTCCCGGAAACAGGGGAATGCACTTGGGGTGATTTCGTAAGGGGAGCGCGAACGGCATGAGGATGTCGATGGGCCGGGTAGGCCGGCATTTGCTGGGATTGGCCGTTGCTGGCCTGACGCTGGCGACGGGCGGCGCGGCATTCGCCGAGCTTGGGCAGCCGGCGCCGTGGGAGTGGACGCTCCAGCAGTCCGGCTCGCCGGTGATGGACAACATCGTCTGGTTCCACAACTTCCTGTTCGTGCTGATCACGCTGATCACGCTGTTCGTTCTGGCGCTGCTGGTGGTCGTGGTCATCAAGTTCAACGCGAGGGCCAATCCGGTGCCGTCGCGGACCACCCACAACACGCTGATCGAGGTGGCGTGGACGCTGGTTCCGGTGCTGATCCTGGTCGGCATCTCGGTGCCGTCGTTCCGCCTCTTGTTCCTGGAGCTCGACATTCCGAAGGCGGACCTGACCATCAAGGCGACCGGCAAGCAGTGGTACTGGTCCTACGCCTATCCCGACAACGGCAAGTTCGAGTTCGACTCGCTGATGGCCCAGGACAAGCAGCCCCGCCTGCTCGGCGTCGACAACGAGATGGTGGTGCCGGTCAACAAGGTGATTCGTGTTCAGGTGACCGGTGCAGACGTCATCCACGCCTTCGCGCTGCCGGCGTTCGGCGTCAAGATCGACGCCATTCCGGGGCGGCTGAATGAGACCTGGTTCAAGGCCGCCAAGACCGGCATGTTCTACGGCCAGTGCTCTGAGCTCTGCGGCAAGGATCACGCCTTCATGCCGATCGCGATCCGCGTGGTCAGCGACCAGGAGTTCGCCTCCTGGGTCGAGACGGCGAAGAAGAAGTTCGCGAGCGGCGGCACCAGCACCTACGCCTCCGCGGCCGGCCCGACGCAGTAAGCGCCGGGTCAAGGCTCGAGGGGACCGAAAGCGAGATAAAAGGGCGGGACCTCCAAAGGTCCGATTGGGACGCAAGGCAGGATTTGAAAATGGCAACGAGCGCAGCGGCACACGGCGATCACGCGCAAGACCACGGACATGACCACGAGCACGCCCATCCGACCGGATGGCGGCGCTACGTCTATTCGACCAACCACAAGGACATCGGCACGATGTACCTGATCTTCGCGGTCATCGCCGGCGTCATCGGCGCCGCGATGTCGATCGCGATCCGGGCCGAGCTGATGTATCCGGGCGTGCAGATCTTCCACGAGACGCACACCTACAACGTCTTCGTGACGTCCCACGGCCTGATCATGATCTTCTTCATGGTCATGCCCGCGATGATCGGCGGCTTCGGCAACTGGTTCGTGCCGCTGATGATCGGCGCGCCTGATATGGCGTTCCCGCGCATGAACAACATCTCGTTCTGGCTGCTGCCCGCCTCCTTCGCGCTGCTCTTGATGTCGACCTTCGTCGAGGGCGAGCCCGGCGCCAACGGCGTCGGCGCCGGCTGGACCATGTACGTTCCGCTGTCGAGCTCCGGCCATCCGGGCCCGGCCGTCGACTTCGCGATCCTGTCGCTGCATCTGGCGGGCGCCTCGTCGATCCTCGGCGCCATCAACTTCATCACCACGATCTTCAACATGCGCGCGCCGGGCATGACCCTGCACAAGATGCCGCTGTTCGTGTGGTCGATCCTGGTGACGGTGTTCCTGCTGCTGCTGTCACTGCCGGTGCTTGCCGGTGCGATCACCATGCTGCTCACCGACCGCAATTTCGGCACGACGTTCTTCGCGCCCGACGGCGGCGGCGACCCCGTGCTGTTCCAGCACCTGTTCTGGTTCTTCGGTCACCCCGAAGTGTACATCCTGATCCTGCCCGGCTTCGGCATGATCAGCCAGATCGTCTCGACCTTCTCGCGCAAGCCCGTGTTCGGCTATCTCGGCATGGCCTACGCCATGGTCGCGATCGGCGGCATCGGCTTCGTGGTGTGGGCGCACCACATGTACACGGTCGGCATGTCCTCGGCGACGCAGGCCTATTTCGTCGCCGCCACGATGGTCATCGCGGTTCCGACCGGCGTGAAGATCTTCTCCTGGATCGCCACGATGTGGGGCGGCTCGATCGAATTCCGCGCGCCCATGATCTGGGCGGTGGGCTTCATCTTCCTGTTCACGGTCGGCGGCGTCACCGGCGTCGTGCTGGCGAACGCCGGCGTCGACCGCGTGCTGCAGGAGACCTACTACGTCGTCGCGCACTTCCACTACGTGCTGTCGCTCGGTGCGGTGTTCGCGATCTTCGCCGGCTGGTACTACTGGTTCCCGAAGATGTCGGGCTACATGTACAACGAGACTCTGGCGAAGGCGCACTTCTGGGTCACCTTCATCGGCGTCAACCTGGTGTTCTTCCCGCAGCACTTCCTCGGGCTGTCGGGCATGCCGCGCCGCTACGTCGACTATCCCGACGCCTTCGCCGGCTGGAACCTGGTCTCCTCGCTCGGCTCCTACATCTCCGGCTTCGGCGTGCTGATCTTCCTCTACTGCGTGATCGACGCCTTCATGAAGAAGGTGCCGGCGGGCGACAATCCCTGGGGTGCGGGCGCGACCACGCTGGAGTGGACGCTGCCCTCGCCGCCGCCCTTCCACCAGTTCGAAGTGCTGCCCCGCGTGCAGTAATCGATCTCCCGCGGCGCCCGTGACGGGCGCCGCGGCTCTATAACGAAGCGAGTTGAATTAAGTGTCCGTCCTCGACCACCACGCCGCCGACATCGATCCCCATATCTCCGAAGCGGAGGTGGGCGACTACATCGCGTTGCTCAAGCCGCGGGTGATGTCGCTGGTGATCTTCACCGCGCTGGTCGGGATGGCGATGGCGCCAGGGAATTTCCACCCGGTGCTCGCCATCACCTCGCTGCTCTGTATCGCCGTCGGTGCCGGTGCCTCCGGCGCGCTCAACATGGCGCTCGAAGGCGACATCGACGCCAAGATGTCGCGCACGGCGAACCGGCCGATCCCGCGCGGCCGTATCACCCGCCCCGAGGCGATGGCATTCGGCATGACGCTCGCCTTCTTCTCGGTGATGACGCTCGGCATCCTCGTCAACTGGATCGCGGGCGCGCTGCTCGCCTTCACCATCTTCTTCTACGTCGTGATCTACACGATGTGGCTGAAGCGCTGGACCGCGCAGAACATCGTGATCGGCGGCGCCGCCGGTGCGCTGCCGCCGGTGGTGGCCTGGGCCGCGGTCACGGGCACCGTCGACGTCGAGCCGCTGCTGCTGTTCGCCATCATCTTCTTCTGGACCCCGCCGCATTTCTGGGCGCTGGCGCTGTTCCGCTCCGACGATTACGCGCGCGCCGGCATTCCGATGCTGCCCAACGTCGCCGGCCCCGACGCGACGCGTCTGCAGATCCTGCTCTACACCCTCGTGCTGATCGCGGTTGCGGCGGCGCCCTGGGCGCTCGGCTATTTCGACGCCGTCTACGGTGTGGTCTCGCTGATCCTCGGCGCCGGCATGCTGGTGCTCGCCATCAACGTCTATATGCGCCGCGAGCGCAGCCAGTCGTTGCGTGCGACCCGCAAACTGTTTGCTTTCTCGATCCTGTATCTGTTCGCGCTGTTTGCGACCCTGCTGGCCGAGGTCGTGTATCGGGCGCTTGCTCCGATGGTTGGGGGCGCATGAGGCAGGAATGGCTGACAAACCTGAGCCAGATGGAATCGTCCTCACCGAGGCGCAGAAGAAGAGCCGTCGTCAGCGCTCCATTGCCATTGCTCTGGCGCTCGGCGTGCTCGTGGTGCTGTTCTTCGCCGTCACCATGGTCAAGGGACCGGCAGTGCTAGTCCGGCCGATGTAGGAAACATGGATCACGAGCCGACCATATCGCGGGATGTCAGCGCCAAGCCGGCCAACAGCCGTGCCAAGGGCCGCGGGCTGGGTCGTGATGTGGTGGTTGCGTCCATCTGCGGCGGCGTGGTCGCGCTGATGGTCGGCGCCTCCTATGCGGCGGTGCCGTTCTACAACTGGTTCTGCCGCGCCACCGGCTTCAACGGCACGACGCAAGTGGCGACCTCCGCGCCGGCCACCGGTCCGATTGCGCGAAAGATTTCGGTGCGCTTCGATTCCAATGTCGCGCCCGGCCTGCCCTGGAAGTTCGAGCCGGAGCAGAACGAGATCGAGGTCAATATCGGCCAGGTCGTGACCGTCTTCTACACCGTGACCAACCAGGCCGCGCGCACCACCGCAGGGCAAGCCGCCTACAACGTCGCGCCGCTGACGGTCGGCTCCTACTTCCAGAAGATCAACTGCTTCTGCTTCACCGAGCAGACCATGGCGCCGGGCGAGAAGCGCGAGATGCCGGTCGTGTTCTACGTCGATCCCTCGATCGCCGACGATCGCGAGAACGACGGGCTGAACACGATCACGCTGTCCTACACCTTCTATCCGGTGAAGGATCCGGTGGTGAAGCCGCTGGCATCGGGCGAAGCCGACAGACGCAAGGGAAATCTCTGACCGCCGGGCTCACGCCCGGAAGGTTGGACACAAGGGGATAAGTGCCTGATAGGCACGGGATTGAGGAGAGAGACGGAAATGGCTACGGCGCAAGGCAAGCATCACGACTATCACCTCGTCGATCCCTCTCCCTGGCCGGCGGTCGGCTCGCTCTCGGCCTTCATCATGGCGGTCGGCGCGATCGCCTGGATGCATCACATGTTCGCGGCCGCCCCGATCGTGTTCGGCGTCGGCACCGTCGGCGTGCTCTACACCATGGCAAGCTGGTGGGGTGACGTGATCAAGGAAGCCCAGTACAAGGGCGACCACACCCGCGTGGTGCAGCTGCATCACCGCTACGGCATGATCCTGTTCATCGCCTCCGAGGTGATGTTCTTCGTGGCCTGGTTCTGGGCCTATTTCAACGCCGCGCTGTTTCCGGCCGACGCCGTCCACGCCACCCGTGACGCCGTGTTCGGCTGCGGCCTCGGCACCCAGGCCGGCGCCTGCGCGGTGCCCGGCACCTGGCCGCCCAAGGGCATCGAGACCTTCGATCCCTGGCACTTGCCGCTCCTCAACACGCTGATCCTGCTGACGTCGGGCACCACCGTGACCTGGGCCCACCACGCGCTGCTCGAGAACGACCGCCAGGGCCTGAAATACGGCCTGATCCTCACCGTCGTGCTCGGCGCGCTCTTCACCTGCGTGCAGGCCTATGAGTACAGCCACGCGGCGTTCTCCTTCGCCGGCAACGTCTATGGCGCGACCTTCTTCATGGCGACCGGCTTCCACGGCTTCCACGTGCTGGTCGGCACCATCTTCCTGATCGTGTGCCTTGCGCGCGCCTATGCCGGCCACTTCACGCCGAAGCAGCACCTCGGCTTCGAATTCGCCGCCTGGTACTGGCACTTCGTCGACGTGGTCTGGCTGTTTCTGTTCCTCGCCATCTACGTGTGGGGACACGGTGCCGAGACCATGGCTCACGGCGCGCACTGAGCTGTGATGGATTGATTGGAAAGGGCGGCCGCGGGGCCGCCCTTTCGCTTTTCGGCCACGGCAAGTATCCGCCGAAACTGTGATAGAGTCCGCGACATGAACGACACCGGCACATCCAGGCCCGAGACCACCGTCCTGCAAAGCGCGATGCGCGGGCTTGCCTGCAAATGTCCGCGCTGCGGCCAGGGCAAGCTCTATGCTGGCTTCCTGACGCTCGCGCCTTCCTGCGACCGCTGTGGTCTCGACTATGCCTTCATCGACACCGGCGACGGTCCAGCGATCTTCATCATCATGCTGGCCGGCGGCATCGTTGTCGCGTGCGCGCTGATCGTCGAGGTCAAGTATCAGCCGCCGTACTGGCTGCATGCGGTGCTGTGGCTGCCGCTGATCCTCGCCACCACGCTGCTGCCGCTACGCGCGATGAAGTCGCTGCTGATCGCGCTGCAATTCCACCACAAGGCGGCACCGGGCCGGCTGATCGACCGCGCGAAATGAGAGAGACTGCGCGCAAGCCTCGCGTGGCCGGCTTCGCGCTGTTCACGCTGTTCCTGACCGCCGTCTTCCTCGGGCTCGGCTTCTGGCAATTGCAGCGCCGGACCGCCAAGCACGAGCTCGTCGCTGCGCTCACTGAACGCCTCGCCGACGCGCCGATCGCGCTGCCGCCGCCTTCGCAATGGGCCGCGCTGAATCCCGCCCGCGATGAATTCCGCCGGATCAGCTTCACCGCGACCTATGCCCCGCTGCCTGACGCGATGGTCTATTCGTCCGGCTCGGCCGTGCGCAAGGACGCTTCAGGTCCCGGCACCTGGGCCTTCCTGCCGGCGCGGCTCCCGACCGGCGAGATGGTGGTGATCGATGCGGGCTTCGTCGAGAACACGATGCAGGACCGCGGAGTCGAGGACCGTGCGGTGAAGAAGCTCGTCACCGGGCAGGCGGTCGCGCTCACCGGCTATCTCCGCTTCCCCGAGGCACCTGGCTGGATGACGCCGGCGGAGAACCGCGACAAGCGGCTCTGGTTCGTGCGCGATCATCTCGCGATCGCAAGCGCGCTCGGCTGGGGTGCGGTGGCGCCGTTCTATGTCGACCTGGAGCAGCCGGCGCCGGAAAACGGAATTCCGCGCCCCGGTGCGCTCGACGTGCATCTGAAGGACGATCACCTGCAATACGCCGTCACCTGGTTCACGCTCGCAGGAGCGGTGCTGATCGCGTTCGGCGTTTGGGTGAGAGCGCGGCGCGAAAGTTAACGACGCCCGTAGGTTCCCGGACGGAACCCGGAATCGTCCGGGGTTTATTATTCAGTGTGGATTCACGAGTGTGATCCTAAGCCGCGTTCGAGTTTGTCGCGGCAGACAGGGAATGCGGCGTGAGCGATTTCGATCAGATGGGAATTGTCGTCGACTGGGTGGATGCCTGCAGGAGCGGCGACCTTGCGATGTTGCTCGACCTCTATGCGGACGATGCGGAGGTCGAGTGCACGTGCAACGGCACGCAGCATTATCATCGCGGCCGGCGCGAGCTCGAAAGCTACTGGGGGTCGCGGCTCAGCGCCTATCTGGCGGCGGGGTTCGGGCTGGAGGAGATCGAGCCGGCGCCGAATGGCGTCGATCTCGAATATTCCGTCGCCGGCGCACTGCGTATTCACGCCTCGTTTCGCTTCAGCCCCGAAGGCAAGATCTACAGCACGCTGTGCACGCCCTCGCGGCAGAACGCGCATGACGGCTGCGCGTGCTGATTTGGCGTCACGCGGGCGCGTCTCGCGCCTTCTCTGCGGGCAAGTGGCAGCGTACATAGGTGCGGTCGTCCGCGCGCAACAATGACAGCGACCCGCTGAGCGCGCGCACGCGCTCATGCATGCCGGTCAGGCCGCGGCCGAACAAATTGCCCTCGGGAAATCCGCCGCCGTCGTCGGAGACCTCGATGACGAGCGCGTCGCCGACGATAGCCGCCTGCACATCGGCATTGCTCGCTCCGGCATGGCGCAGCACGTTGGTCAGCGCCTCCTGGATCACGCGATAGACGGTCTGGGCCAGCGGTCCGTCGATCGCGTTGAGACCGGAATCAATCGTGGCCGTCAGGCCGATATCAGGTGCCTGCTTGCGGAAGTTCCGAAGCAGCGTCTGCACGCTCGTCTCCAGCCCCAGTTCCTCGATGTAGAGCGGGCGCAGCCGGTCGAGGATTCGGCGGTTGGTGTGCTGCAGCGCCTCGACCGATTGCAGCACCTCCTCCGCCGAATTGCCGAGATTTCCTGCCGGTGGGGAGGCCTCGATCAGCGAGATCGTGCCGGCGCGGATGCTGAACAGCAGCGGGCCGAGCTCGTCGTGCAGCTCGCGTGCGAGATCGCGCCGCTCGTCGTCCTGGAGCGACACCAGGCGGTGCAACAGGTCGCGATTGTCCTGGCTCAATTGTGCGAGCGTTGCGGCCAGGGCGTTCGCCGCCTCGCAGCTGCGCCGGATCTCCGGCGGTCCTCCGACCGGGATCGGCGTCGCGTAGTCGCCGCGCCGCATTCGCGTCAGTCCTTCGCCGAGATATTGCAGCGGGCGCACCACCGATCCCGCGAAGAGATAGGCGATGGTGCCGGTGAGCACCATCAGCACGACGACAAGGCTGGTCAACGCGAGGAAGCCGATCCACTTCTCGAACAGGTCGGCCGACAGGTCCGGCACGAACACGATGTCGCCGACATGCCTGCCGTCAATGACCACGGGCGACGCAGCGTCGAGGTCCGGCATGGTCAAGAGGTTGAGAAACCACCGCGGAACCGCCCGGAGGTTGCGTAGACCGTCCTTCACGGAGGGAAGGGGACCCGCCTCCATTGCGCGGAATTGGATATCGGAGGAGGTGTCCAGGGACTGGACAAAGGCCTCAAGCGTCTTCTGCGGATCGTCCGAAGCGCGCAGGGTGTTGTTGAGCGCGGCGGCGATCGTTTTGGTCGAACGTCGAGCCGGCTCGTTCTCGTCGGCCAGTTGACCGGTTGCAAATATCTGCAGCAATATGCCGCCCAGGACCAGCGCCGCGAGAAAACCTGCGCCGAGCGGAAGAAACAGTTGCGTCCTGAAGGAAAGTCGTTGCCACATTAGGTCAATTCTAACGCGCATCGGCGTGATTTGCTCTTTCCATTTGTTCCCGCCGGTCTATGAGTCGAAAAACAAGAGAGCGCGCGATGCAAGATATTGCCAAGCCGGCGACCCGGATTCTCATTGTCGACGACCACCCCGTGGTGCTGTCCGGCTGCCGCACCCTGTTTGCCTCCGACCATTCGATCCGGATCGAAGAGGCCAGCGACGCCAAATCCGGTCACCGTGCCTATGTCAGCAAGCGGCCCGACGTCACCGTGATCGACATCAGCCTGCCCGATGTCTCCGGCTTCGAGCTTATGCGACGCATACGCAAGGACGATCCCGAGGCCAAGATCATCATGTTCAGCATGAACGACGATCCGGCCTTCGTGGTGCGGGCGGTCGAGCTTGGGGCCCAGGGCTATGTCTCCAAGGGCGACGATCCCCGGATCCTGCTGAAAGCGGTGCGAAAGGTGGTCGCGGGCGACAATTTCATCTCGCCGCAGCTCGCGGAGGCCGTGACGTTCTCCGGTGCCGCGATCAAGGCCAATCCGGCCTCGCAGATGACGCCGCGAGAGCTGGAGATCCTCCGCCTGCTCGGGCGTGGCGACAAGATCGTCGAGGTCGCCGAGGCGCTCGGCATCTCCTACAAGACCGTCGCCAACACCACCTCGCTGCTCAAGCAGAAGCTTGGCGCCAAGAACCATTCCGACCTGATCCGGATCGCGGTGGAAATCGGGATGAGCTGACCTGCCGCCAGCGACCGAACCGGCTGCTCCAGGATGCAGCGGTTCGGCCGACGGATCGGCGCCTCCGCCGACCGGGCAATGCATGGCCGGCAGCGGACGCCATCCGCCGACACAATGGGCCGAAGCGGCGTTCGTTCCAGTCTTGATCGGAAGTTCAGGAAATACCGGCAAAATACCTTCTTGATCTGCTCGCCTCTGGAGCAGCGGCATTCGCGCGCAGCGGGAGAAACAGGAACATTTGCCAGCATGCGCGGTTTTGGCTCTTGACGATTTCGTGACAGGCGACGAAAGCTTTCGCCAACAGTTTTAGCGGGCAGGCGTCCCGGACGAGCCAAACCGGTCTGCACATATCAACGACAGACCTTCCAAGAGAGGGCTGCGGCATCGCCGCAGCCCTTTTCGTTGTGTGCCGAGTATGAGCGACAGCTTGGAGGTGGAAGTCCTCTATCCAGCCTGATGGCGGCGAAGGATTAGCGAAGCGCAAGGGCGTCATCGTGAGGTGGGGTCTGAAGAAAGCGTGGAGCAAAGCCGCGGCCCGATGGACAAACACCGGATAACGAGGCCTACCCGGCCGGACGAGCGAGCAATTGATCGCGAAGTCCAAGGTCATCAAAGGTCGGGGTGGTAAATTCGGCGGGCGTGCGGTGAAGGCGGTCGGTCTTACCTCGGGAGGTCTGCGCTGTGTCTCGGCAACGAGACTGAGACCGTCGCAAGACGGCCTGACCGCAGCGCAGAAGTCAGCCGAGGGCGTAGTAGGCGGCAGCGCGCCGCTGAAGGCCTGAACGGTGGAAGTGGTCAGTAGAGCGGCGATCTCGTGCGAGCCATGCGGCAGAAGAATCAGGTCGAGCTGAACTTGAGCCCCGGAGCGGAGGGTGAAGCCCGAAGCGCCGGCGCCCGAGAGCCTGAAGCGCGTGCGGCGGAAGTCTGTCTCGAACGCCCGGCGGTCGCAGGACCGTCGATGGAAGACGTTGTCGAGAGTGAGAATCTGAAGGCAGCGTTGGCGCAAGTAAAGCGCAACAAGGGCGCGGCGGGCGTCGACGGGATGACCGTCGGCGAGCTGTCAGCCCACCTGAAGGAGCACTGGCCTGCGATCCGAGCCCAGTTGCTTGACGGCACCTACAAGCCACAGCCGGTGCGGCGGGTGGAGATACCGAAGGCGTCGGGCGGCCTGCGGCCGCTCGGCATTCCGACGGTGCTCGACCGCTTGATCCAGCAGGCGGTGATGCAGGTGCTGCAGGCGGATTGGGATAGGACGTTCGCCGAGACGAGCTTCGGCTTTCGGCCGGGGCGCTCGGCACATCGGGCGGTGGAACGGGCGCAGGCGTACATTGCGGCCGGCCACAGCATCGTGGTGGACATCGACCTGGAGAAGTTCTTTGACCGGGTCAACCACGACATCCTGATGGGACTGGTTGCCAAGCGGGTTGCTGACAAGCGCATCCTGAAGCTCATCCGCGCCTTCCTGAATGCGGGTGTGTTGGAAGGAGGGCTGGTCAGTCCGACGGAAGAGGGCACGCCGCAGGGCGGTCCGCTCTCGCCGCTGTTGTCGAACCTGATGCTGGATGTGCTGGACAAGGAACTGGAGAAGCGCGGCCACCGCTTCGTGCGTTACGCCGACGACTGCAACATCTACGTGCGCAGTCAGCGGGCGGGCGAACGGGTGCTGGCTGGCGTCGAGAGGTTCCTCGAAAAGCGCCTCAAGCTCAAGATCAACAAAGCGAAGAGCGCGGTTGCCAAACCGAGTGTTCGCAAGTTCCTGGGCTTCAGCTTCACCGGCGGGCAAGAACCGCGGCGGCGCATCGCGCCGCAGGCACTCGCCCGCTTCAAGGCGAAGGTTCGGGAGCTCACGCGACGCACGCGTGGTCGATGCCTCGTGCAGATCGCCAAAGAACTGTCGACCTACCTGATTGGGTGGCACGGCTACTTCGGCTTCTGTCAAACCCCGTCGGTGTTGCGCGTGCTTGACCAGTGGATCAGGCGACGGTTGCGCGCCGTTGCCTGGAAGCAATGGAAGTATGGACCCGCTCGCTTTGCCGAGTTGCGACGCCGCGGCGTCGGCCGGGATCTGGCGGCGCAAACCGCCGGCAGCCCACGTGGCCCTTGGCGGCTCGCGAACAGCCCCGCGCTCACCATTGCTCTGCCAAACGGCTTCTTTGCCTCACTCGGCTTGGCTTCCGTCGCGGCACGGCGACCCGCATAATCCGCTGAACCGCCGGATACGGACCCGTATGTCCGGTGGTGTGGGAGGGGCGGAGCCGCGAGGCTTCCCCCTATCCCGATTGAATGGCCCAGGCGGGAAGCGGTTTCCCGACGCCGCAAAACACTTTATGGTGGCCCGAAGCCTCTGGCTGTTGACAAGTAATTTCGTAAAATCAAAGGCTTACGGATCTGGCTCAGGCTTGTCCGGCCTTTGGAGGGCAGTTTGACTCGTTATATCTCGACCCGGGGCGAGGCCCCTGAACTCGGCTTCTGCGACGTGATGCTGACCGGGCTTGCCCGTGACGGCGGCCTGTATGTACCGGCGACGTGGCCCCAGCTCCCGGCCGAGACCGTCGCCGGCTTCTTCGGCCGCCCCTATTGGGAGGTCGCGGTCGACGTGATCCGTCCCTTCGCCGCCGGCGAGATCTCCGATGCCGAGCTCGGCCGCATGGCGAACGAGGCCTATGCCACCTTCCGCCATCCCGCCGTGGTGCCGCTGCGCCAGATGTCGCCGCACCAGTTCGTGCTGGAGCTGTTCCACGGTCCGACGCTGGCCTTCAAGGACGTGGCGATGCAGCTGATCTCGCGGCTGATGGACCACGTGCTCGCCAAGCGCGGCCAGCGCACCACCATCGTGGTCGCCACCTCCGGCGACACCGGCGGTGCCGCGGTCGAGGCCTTCGCGGGCCTTGAGAACGTCGATCTCATCGTGCTGTTTCCGCACGGCCGCATCTCGGAAGTGCAGCAGCGGATGATGACGACGACGGGCGCGGCCAACGTCCATGCGCTCGCCATCGAAGGCACCTTCGACGACTGCCAGGCGCTCGTGAAGGGCATGTTCAACAACCATCGCTTCCGCGATGCGACCTCGCTCTCCGGGGTCAACTCCATCAACTGGGCGCGCATCGTCGCCCAGGTGGTCTACTACTTCACCTCCGCCGTCGCCGTCGGTGCGCCGGCGCGCGCGGTGGATTTCGTGGTGCCGACCGGCAATTTCGGCGACATCTTCGCCGGCTATGTCGCCAAGCGCATGGGCCTGCCGGTGCGCACCCTGCGCATCGCCGCCAACGTCAACGACATCCTGGCGCGCACGCTGAAGACCGGCATCTACGAGGTGCGCGAGGTGCACGCCACGGCGTCGCCGTCGATGGACATCCAGATCTCCTCGAATTTCGAGCGGCTGCTGTTCGAGGCCGGCCGGCGCGATGCCGCCGGCGTGCGCCGTCTGATGGATTCGCTGAAGCAGTCCGGGCGCTTCGTGCTGCCTGACGCGACGCTGGCCGCGATCCGCGAGGAGTTCGACGCCGGGCGCGCCGACGAGACCGAGACTGCGGCTGCGATCCGCGCCGCCTGGCGCGAGGCGGGCGAGCTGGTCGACCCCCATACCGCGGTGGCGCTCGCTGTCGCCGACCGCGACACCACCGACACCAGGGTGCCCAGCATCGTGCTCTCCACCGCCCATCCGGCCAAATTCCCCGACGCGGTCGAAGCGGCCTGCGGCCAGCGGCCGCAACTGCCGGCCTGGCTCGACGGTCTCATGACCAAATCCGAACACATGAAGGTGATGAAGAACGATCAGGCCGAGGTTGAGCGGTTCGTGCTGTCGGTCAGCCGCGCCGCAAAACAGGGAGTTGCCGGATGAGCGTCGAGATTTCCAAGCTTGCGTCCGGCCTCACCGTCGTCACCGACAAGATGTCCCATCTCGAGACCGCTGCGCTCGGCGTCTGGGCCGGCGTCGGCGGACGCGACGAGAAGCCGAACGAGCACGGCATCTCGCATCTGCTGGAGCACATGGCGTTCAAGGGCACGACGAAGCGCTCCTCGCGCGAGATCGTCGAGGAGATCGAGGCGGTCGGCGGCGACCTCAATGCCGGCACCTCGACCGAGACCACGTCCTATTATGCGCGGGTGCTGAAGGCCGACGTGCCGCTCGCGCTCGACGTGCTCGCCGACATCCTGGCCAATCCCGCCTTCGAGCCGGACGAACTGGAGCGCGAGAAGAACGTCATCGTGCAGGAGATCGGCGCCGCGCAGGACACGCCCGACGACGTCGTGTTCGAGCATCTCAACGAGCTCTGCTATCCCGACCAGCCGATGGGGCGTTCGCTGCTCGGCACTGCCAAGACGCTGCGCAGCTTCAACCGCGACATGCTGCGCGGCTATCTCTCGACGCATTATCGCGGTCCCGACATGGTGGTGGCGGCCGCCGGTGCAGTCGACCACAGCCAGGTGGTCGCCGAGGTCGAGAAGCGCTTTGCGAGTTTCGAGGCGACGCCGGGCCCGAAGCCGCAACCCGCCCAGTTCGGCAAGGGCGGCGCCAAGGTGGTGCATCGCGAGCTCGAGCAGGCGCATCTGACGCTGGCGCTGGAGGGCGTCCCGCAGAACGACGTGTCGCTTTTTTCGCTCCAGGTTTTCACCAACGTCCTCGGCGGCGGAATGTCGTCGCGGCTGTTCCAGGAGGTGCGCGAGAAGCGTGGCCTCTGCTACTCGATCTACTCGTTCCATGCGCCCTATACCGACACCGGCTTCTTCGGCCTCTACACGGGTACCGATCCGGCCGACGCGCCGGAGATGATGGAGGTCGTGGTCGACATCATGAACGAGTCCGTGGAGACGCTGACCGAGGCCGAGATCGCGCGCGCCAAGGCGCAGATGAAGGCGGGGCTCCTGATGGCGCTGGAGAGCTGCTCGTCGCGTGCCGAGCAGCTCGCCCGGCACGTGCTCGCCTATGGCCGGCCGCAGACGGTGCAGGAACTGGTGGCCCGGATCGACGCCGTCAGCGTCGAATCGACCCGGGACGCGGCGCGTGCGCTGCTTTCGCGCAGCCGCCCTGCGGTTGTCGCATTGGGCAGCGGCAGGGGTCTGGACACGGCGGTGTCTTTTGCGGAAGGATTGACCCGGGCACGTGCCAGGGCGCGGCTGCATTAGGAGGCCCGCTACGGCGCCATTGCCCCCGGAAGCATCACCATGGCCCTCTTTCGCCTGCCATCCAGTGGACCCGCCGCCCTCGCTCCGCGCGGCAACGGGCTGTTGCTGCGCGCGCCGCAGATGTCGGATTTCCTGCAATGGGCTCACCTGCGCGAGACCAGCCGCGACTATCTCACGCCCTGGGAGCCGATCTGGCCCTCGGACGATCTGACCCGCTCCGGCTTCCGCCGCCGCCTGCGCCGCTATTCCGAGGACATCGCCGCGGACCGCTCCTACCCCTTCCTGATCTTCCGTGAGCTCGACGGCGCCATGGTCGGCGGTATCACGCTCGCCAATGTCCGGCGCGGCATCGTGCAGGCCGGCACCATCGGCTATTGGATCGGCCAGCCCCATGCCCATCGCGGCTACATGACGGCGGCGCTGCGGGTGCTGCTGCCGACGCTGTTCGGCGAGCTCAATCTGCACCGGGTCGAGGCCGCCTGCATCCCCACCAATGCGCCGTCGATCCGGGTGCTGGAGAAGTGCGGCTTCTCCCGCGAGGGCCTCGCACGCCGCTATCTCTGCATCAACGGGGTCTGGCAGGACCACCTGCTGTTCGGCCTGCTGCACGAGGATTTCCGCGGCTGAGCCGCCCGACGCGTGCGGCCCAAATCCCCTCTTTTGCTGCCTTGGGTTCGCCGATTTTGGCGATATAACCCGCAAGGCTGGCCGATCGGCCGGAACATTGTCATGGAGTACGGGCGTTGATGGTGAAGGAGCTTCGGTCTTCGCGGAATGTGTCGCGGCGGGGGACGGCGGTCGCGCTGGTGTTATCGGTCGCGCTCGCTTCCGTCTCGCCGGTGGCGGCCCAGTCGTTGAGCGACCGCTTCAAGAGCCTGTTCGGCGGCAAGTCCGACGAGCCGGCCGAACCCAAGCCGGCGCCCGCGCCCGGCCAGCCGGCGGCTGACGACGATGTCGATTGCCCGCAGGTCACGGTGCGTGCCGGAGCCTCCACCTACGCGGTCGGCGCCGGCGGCAAGCCGGCCACCGGCAATGAGGTGCGCTTCCAGGCCACGATCACCAAGATGGCGCGCGAATGCATCCGCAACGGAGGTGATATCACGGCCCGGATCGGCATCCAGGGCCGTGTCATCGCCGGTCCTGCCGGTGCGCCTGCTACGGTCGATGTACCCTTGCGCGTCGCAGTGGTGCAGGGCGGCGTCGGCGAGAAGGTGATCGCCTCGAAGGCCTACCGGACCACGGTCGGGATGTCGGAGGGCGGCAGCGTGCCCTTCACCTTCATCGTCGAGGATCTGGCCTATCCGGTGCCGTCGGCTGCGACCGCCGATTCCTACATCTTCTACGTCGGCTTCGACCCGCAGGCGCTCTCGCCCGAGCCGAAGGCGCGGAAGAAGAAGTAGGCGCGGCAAACGCTACGCCACGGAGCGCGAGGCGGCGGAGCGTAAGGGCGCGTGCGTCCTACGCGAAATACCGCGTCAGTATTCCGCGATACACCTTCGTCAGCTTCTCCAGATCCGTGACCGGCACGCGCTCGTCGACCTGGTGCATGGTCTGGCCGACCAGGCCGAATTCGATCACCGGGCAATAGCCCGAGATGAAGCGCGCATCCGACGTGCCGCCCGAGGTCGACAGCTCGGGCTTGCGTCCCGTCACCTCCTCGATCGCGGACACCGCGAGATCGGTGAAGGGGCCGGGCTTGGTCACGAACACGTTGGAGTTCGACGGCTCCCAGACGATGCGGGCCTTGATGCGGTTGCCGCAGGCTTTTGCGAGCCGCGTCTCGACCAGCTCGCGCAGGGATGCCTGGGTGTGGTTGTCGTTGTAGCGGATGTTGAATTTTGCGCGGGCCTCGCCGGGGATGACGTTGTAGGCCTTGTTGCCGACGTCCACTGACGTGAATTCGAGATTGGACGCTTGGAACTGCGCGCTGCCATGGTCGAGCGGCTCGTCGGAGATCGCCACGATCAGCCGCGAAATGTCGGGCACCGGATTGGCCGCGCGGTGCGGATAGGCGACATGACCCTGCACGCCGTCGACGACGAGCGTGCCGGATTGCGAGCCGCGGCGGCCGACCTTGATTGTGTCGCCGAGCGTCTCGACATTGGAGGGCTCGCCCAGCACGCAATGGTCGAATTTCTCGCCGCGCTCCGCTGCCCATTTCAGCAGCTTGATGGTGCCGTTGATGGAGACGTCTTCCTCGTCGCCCGTGATCAGGAACGAGATCGAGCCAGCACCGTCGCTGCGCGGCTTGCCGTCATTGGCCGCGAGATGCTCCAGCACCGCGGCGACCGAGCAGGCGATGCCGCCCTTCATGTCGACCGCGCCGCGGCCGTGCAGGACGCCGTCCTTCACCTCGCCGGAGAACGCGCCGACGCTCCAGGCGCTCTCGTCGCCCGGCGGCACCACGTCGGTGTGGCCGGCAAATGTGATGTGCGGGCCTTCGGTGCCGATCCGCGCATAGAGATTGTCGACGTCGGCGGTACCGGGCTCGCTGAAGGTCACGCGGTGGCAGGTGAAACCGGCCGCGCCAAGGGCTTTTTCAAGCACCCCCAGCGCGCCGGCATCGGCCGGGGTTACCGAGGGGCAACGGATGAGATCGCGGGCAATCGACAGAGCATCGGTCATGCGCCCCGCTTAACATGCATGCCGCCGGGTGGGCTAGCGCTGGGCGACACCAATTCGAGCTCGCTTTGCTGGTCCCATTTTTTGCAGGGGAGGGGCTGTCCCCGGTCTTGGCCAACGGATCAGGACCGAACCGGTTGGGCCCTTTGGTGCCACGCAGGAAGCCGGTTTCGAGGAAACCCGAGATGGACAGGACGATGCTGGCCAGCGCGACCGGCAGCATCCAATAAGTGTCCGGAAGACGCTCTGCGAACTGCTTGAAGAGACCCGGCAGCACGAAGTACGCGAGGAGCCACCACGCGGACTTGTCGCGGTCATGCAGCCGGCGCGGCCAATGCGGCCGTCGAAGCGGAAGAGGTACCAGGTCCAGTCCATGCCAAAGGTTCCGGGCGGGAGGGGGCGCCCGGAAATTGGTCGCGATGGAAGGAGGGAGGGTTCGATAGGCGCCGCGAGGGCCTCTTTCACCTCTCCCCGCTTGCGGGGAGAGGTCGGATCGCTCTTGCGATCCGGGTGAGGGGGTACAGGTCTCGCGGCAATCTCATCCGCGGAGAGAGGCCCCTCACCCCAACCCTCTCCCCGTAAGAACGGGGAGAGGGGGAGGAGAGAGTCTTAATCCCGCAGCAGTTCGTTGATGCTGGTCTTCGAGCGCGTGCGCTCGTCGACGCGCTTGACGATGACGGCGCAGGCGGTGCTCGGGCCGATCTGGCCGTTCTTCATCGGCTTGCCGGGCAGCGCGCCGGGGACCACCACGGAATATTCGGGCACTTCGCCCATGAAGACCTCGCCGGTCTCGCGGTCGACGATCTTGGTCGATGCGCCCAGGAACACGCCCATCGCCAGCACCGCGCCCTTGCGCACGATCACGCCTTCGGCGACCTCAGAGCGCGCGCCGATGAAGCAGTCGTCCTCGATGATGACGGGTTCGGCCTGCAGCGGCTCGAGCACGCCGCCGATGCCGGCGCCGCCGGAGATGTGCACGCGCTTGCCGATCTGCGCGCAGGAACCAACCGTGGCCCAGGTGTCGACCATGGTGCTCTCATCGACATAGGCGCCGAGATTGACGAAGGACGGCATCAGCACGACGTTCTTGGCGATGAAGGCCGAGCGGCGGACGACGGCGCCCGGCACCGCGCGAAAACCGGCATCGCGAAAGCGGTTCGGGCCCCAGCCCTCGAACTTCGAGGGCACCTTGTCCCACCAACTCGCCTTGCCGGGACCGCCACCAATGACGTCCATGTCGTTGAGGCGGAACGACAGCAGCACGGCCTTCTTCAGCCACTGATTGACCTTCCACTTGCCGTCAGTGCCGCGCTCGGCGACGCGCGCCTCGCCCTTGTCCAGGGTCTCCAGCGCCTGGTCCACGGCCTCGCGCACCTCGCCCTTGGTCGAGGTCGAGATGCCGTCACGCGCGTCGAAGGCGCTGTTGATGGTGGATTCGAGGGCGGACAGGGACATCGGGATTTCCTCTTCAGATCGGGAATTTTGATGGGATTAGGCGCTTTTTCGGGATTTGGCGGGGCGGAGTCAAGGCTCCGGCGTCGTCCTTTGCACCGTCGTCCTGGACAAGCGAACGAAGTGAGCGCTGATCCAGGACCCATTACCACAACCGGGAGTTTGGCGAAGACTCGTGGTTGCCTGGTTCGCGCTACAACCTCTCCCTGGGGTAATGGGTCCTGGCTTTCGCCAGGACGACGGCAGCTATCGTGGCGACAGCCCGCCCAAAAACCCCGCCAGATCGTCCGTGACATGGTCGACATGGGCCGCGTCCCGGCCCTCCAGCTCCCAATCCTCGCGCACCACCTCTTTCGTCCCGTCCGGCACCACAAGCACGGTGGTCATGCCGAGCTCATGGGGAACGGTGAGGTTGCGGGCGAGGTCCTCGAACATGGCGGCGCGTGTCGGATCGACCGAATGGTCCACGAGGAATTTCCGGTAGGTCTGCGGCGCCGGCTTCGGCTCGAACTCGGCAGCGATGATGTCGAACACGCCGTCGAAATGGCTGGCGAAGCCGAGCCGCGCCAGCACCGCATCGACATGGTCGACCGAGCCGTTGGTCAGGATCAGTTTTCGTCCCGGCAGCTTGGCGATGGCGGCACCGAGCTGCGGGTTCGGCTCCAGCGGCGAGTGGTCGATCTTGTGGACGTAAGCGAGGTAGTCGTCGGCGCGCACGCCATGCAGGGTCATCATGCCGCGCATGGTGGTGCCGAAGCGGCGGTAATAGTCCTTTTGGATATTGCGCGCCTCTGCGGGCGTCACGTTCAGCCAGTTGCACACGAACTCCCCGATCCGCGCATCGACCTGCTGCCACAGATTGACGTGATGCGGATACAGCGTGTTGTCGAGGTCGAACACCCAGGTGTCGACATGGGTGAAGGTGCGGGGGGAGGTCATTGCGGCTCTCTATCCTTCAAACGCAATCGTCGCCCAATCCTCCGTCGTCGTCCCGGACAAGCGTAAGCGCAGATCCGGGACCCATATGTGGACGGCCCCCGTGGCACAAGAGGCTTGGCGGTCTGATCGGATCGCTTGCATCCATATGTCCGGCCTGTTGGTGCGGTTGATTTGAACCGCTGGCCAAGATGGTTTCCGCGACGCGAGCTCCAATCAACCACGCGACCTGGGTTCGGCCGATGGGTCCCACGGGATGTCTCGCACCTCGGATCGATCGATCCTACCATCTACTCCTCTTGCAGCTCCGGCTCGGCCGGTCGGGCGAACCCGATCGGCTGATCTGTCTTAGGCGGCAGCCGCGGATGCAGCCCGCATCCGAGCGCCGTCGTATCTCTCCCCCGTCACCATCAGCTTCCAGGCGATGCGGGCATTCTTGTTGGCGAGCGCCACGGCTGCGAGCTTGGGCGGCTTGCGCTTGAGCAGGGCCAACAGCCAAGGTGACGGATGACCGCGGCCGCACATGGCCTGCTTGATCACGGCGGTCGCTCCCGCCACCAGGACGCTGCGCAGCCGCTCGTCTCCAGCACGGGTGATCTTGCCGAGACGGGTTTTGCCGGCAGTGGAATGGTCTTTCGGAGTCAGCCCAATCCAGGCCGCATAATGCCTTGCGGAGCTGAACGCGTGCGGATCCGGCGTCTTCATGATCAGCTCAGGCGCACCGATCGGCCCGATCCCTTGAATCTCTGCAAGGCGCCGGCTGTCCGGGTTGGCACGGTGCCAGGCCTTCAGCCTGGCTTCGATTGTCTTCAGTTCCTCCTGTAACTGCGCGTACTGGCGGCCCTGCTGCGCCAACAGATCGCGCGCCAGTTCCGGCACGCTTTCGTCTTGCGCGATCTGCGCCAACAGCGGCTCGACCTGGCTGAGCCCCTTGGCCGCCGTGATCCCGAACTCAGCCGCATAGCCGCGGATCATGTTGCTAAGCTGGGTGCGCCGGGCGATCATCTGCTCGCGCAAGCCCGTCAGCATCAACGCGGCCTGCTGCTCGGCACTCTTCACCAGCACGAACCGCATCGTCGGCCGGCTCATCGCCTCGCACAGGGCCTCAGCGTCGCGCCCGTCGTTCTTGTTGCGCTTGACATAGGGCTTCACGTGCTGTGGCGCCATCAACTTCACTTCGTGGCCCAGCTTGCCCAGCTCCCGCGCCCAGTAATGCGCCGCCCCGCAGGCCTCCATCCCCACCTGCGTCGCCGGCAGCTTGGCAAAAAACTCCAGCATCTGCTTGCGCGTCAGCCGCTTGCGCAGCACTGGCCGCTCCGCCGCGTCCACCCCATGCAGTTGAAAAATATGCTTCGACGTATCGATCCCAATTCGGATAATCTCGCTCACGGACGGCTCCCTTGTCTGAGATTTGCAACAACCTCATTCTGGCACACTGATGCCGTAGGGGGCCGTCCACCCCATCAACCACAGGGAGGAGTTTGGCGAAGACCGACAGCTGCCATCTCGCCCCCTCATTCAATCCTGTGGCTATGGGTCCCGGCCTTCGCCCATGGGCGCTAAAATAGTTGCATTGCTTGATAGCGACGTTTTCGTCTTGGTGGTTCGTGTAGATGCCGTCCGAGCGTGGAGCGAAGTCTGCGCAGGCAAGCAATCGCGGGTTGGGGCATGATTGCTTGTCGGAGCGAGGCGACGAGTTGGCGGAGCAGACGCCAGGTCCCTGGACGGGTCAGGCGGCCTCGGCCAAGCGGGGAGAGTCCTCGAGTTCGTCGACGAGTGGCTCGAGCAGGAGAATGATCAGCAGATGAGCGAGGATGTGGGGCCTGGCGGACCGCTCGTCAGTTCCGGGAGGGCCCTTCAGGCCAATCAAACTCTTGAGCCGCTTGAAGCCGAGTTCAATGCGCCATCGCAGCCGATAGAGGGCAAGGACATCGCTCGTTGAGAAGTCCTCCGGTGCGAGCGAGGTCACCAGGATCACCCAATCTGCAGCGTCAAGTGTTTGCCTGGAGAGCTGGTGGCCTCCCTTTTGGGCCGTTCGGCGCGCCTTGCGTCGTGCGACCGCGGCCGCTTGCGCCGGCTTCTTGACGGCAACCAGACGCAGAGCGAGCAGCGGTGCGCCAGACTTGCGTTTTATCCAGATCGGTCGATCGATCAGGCCACATGCCGAAGCCTTGCGCAGTTCGGCCGTCAGATCGACCAGACCACCTTTGGCATCAACCCAACGCGCGCTCTTCCAGCCGGACCGGATCACGAAGTCCGCGCCGGCATCGACGAGACGTGCCATGCGCTCCGGTTGCAGATAAGCGCGGTCGCCAAGACGGATTTCGCCGGCAATCACCGGTATCCGGTCCAGCGTCTCGCCCGCTCGCTGATCGGTCAGCTCGAAGTGACCAAAGCGCTCCTGCGGAAGATCGAACGCGCTGTGTATGCGCCACACCGCGTTCTTGTTCCTGCCGCTCGTCCCAGCCTTCGGGACCGTCGTGGCGTCAACAATGCGGATCAGGCGGCCGTGGCTCGCCTTCGGCGCACCGCTCGCCAGTGCTTGGCCTATCAACTTCGCCAGCCAATCTCCGCACTGACGCAACCGATACAACAGAGCCACGTTGGAGATATCGACAAGGCCCACCGACGTGGCCCATGCCGCCGTCAACCGCAGACCTCGCTCGCCAAGGCAATACGCCAGGATCAAGCGCAGCAAATCCACCGCATTGCTGATTTCCCGCGGGCGGACAAACGCCTTCGTCTCGCGCGCGCTAACGTTGAGCGCTTCGGCGCCGCCAAGCCGGGCGACAACACGCGCCCAGTCCTCGTTCACAAGCGATTCGTGTGCCATCCCAATTTGGAATCACAAGCCAATCCAATGCGCAAATCCTATTTTAGCGCCCATGGGCCTTCGCCGGGACGACGGCGGAGTTTGTGGCGCGCATTCGGGTCAAATCATCAAAACTCACGGCACCGCAAATCGCAGCGTCTTGCCGCCGCTCGACATGTCCACAGCGCCAAAGCCCGCCGCCGCAAATCCGCGCGCGGTGCAATCGGTGTGCTCGTTAGTCTCGAACTTGGTCTCGCGCGTGCAGAGCTGCTTCTCGCCGCCCCAGTTCAGCGGCTTGTCCTTCTGCTTGATCACGCGGTTGTCGGCATCGATCGCCTCGGCGAAGCTGAAGATCTGCTTCGGCTGGCCGGTCACGTCGGGGTGCAGGCACTTGCCGGGGTCGATGCGGTACCAGCCGCGGCTGGTCACGGACTTGCCGTCGTCGGTGGCGATCGCCGCCATCACCTTGTGCGGCGTGTCGTTGCACCAGGTCAGGCCGTTTGCCGAGGGCGTCTGCGTCGCATCGACCATGGTCTTGAAGAAATTTTGCGACGACGCCGCGTCGGAGGACAGTCCGCGGCTCTTCAGGAACGCGGCAAGGGCTGCTTGCGTCTTCGGTCCGTCGACGCCGTCGATGGCGCCGACGTCGTAGCCGATGATCACCAGCAGCCGCTGGATGCCGGCGAGCCGCGCCTGCTCGTCGTCATATTCGGAATCCTCGGCAAGATACGTGACCAGATTGCCGTCGTCGCCCTGCGTCGGCGTCACCTGCGTAAAGGGGACCTGCGTCTGGCCGCTGCGGCATTGTCGTGCGGCCGCGATGACGAAATTGTCCTGCGCCACGCACAGCATGTCGCGGCCGTTCTGCGGGATCGGGGAGGCCCCATAGATGCCGAGCGCGCGGGCGTTGAGCAGGATGCGGTCGGCGGCCAGCGTGCCCTGCACCACCACGCGGCAGGTGGCGGGATCGATCCTGAACCAGCCGCGCGTCGCGGTGGCCGCCTTGTCGTCGATGCCGATCGCGGCCTCGACGACATAGGACATGCGGTTGCAGATCTTGAGATCGGCGAAGGCCGGCGCCGAGGAGAAGAAGAACGAGATGGCGGCGGCCGGCAGTGTCATCAGGAAGCGGGTGAGGGCCGAGCGGCGGTGTTTCACCCCCGTCATTCCGGGGCGATGCGAAGCATCGAACCCGGAATCTCGAGATTCTCCGGTGCGCAATTGCGCACCGTAGTTCGCCCTACGGGCGCCCCGGAATGACTGTCCAAGGCGAGAGGCATGGATGCCCCGGATCGGTCCAGGCATGACGCCGTTCCTTGTCCGGTCGTCTCTCACTTGTGGATCAGCGTTCCCGTGCCCTGGTTGGTGAAGAGCTCGAGCAGCACCGCGTGCTGCATCTTGCCGTCGATGATGACGACGCCCTCGACGCCCTGCTCGAGCGCGTAGATACAGGTCTCGACCTTCGGGATCATGCCGCCGGAGATGGTGCCGTCGGCGATCAGTTTTCGCGCGTCTTTCACCGACAATTGCGGGATCAGCTTCTTCGACTTGTCGAGCACGCCCGGCACGTCGGTGAGCAGCAGCAGGCGCTTGGCCTTCAGCGCGCCCGCCACCGCACCGGCAAAGGTGTCGGCGTTGATGTTCAGCGTCTGGCCTTCCTTGGAGGTCGCGAGCGGCGCCAGCACCGGGATCAGCTCGTAGCCGATCAGCTGGTTGAGCAGGGTGAGGTCGACCTTCTCGGGGTCGCCGACGAAGCCGAGATCGACCGCCTTCTCGATGTGCGAGTCCGGATCGACGATGGTGCGCGTCGTCTTCGACGCCTTCACCATGTTGCCGTCCTTGCCGGACAAGCCCACGGCCTTGCCGCCGGCCTCGTTGATGTAGCCGACGATCTGCTTGTTGACCGAGCCGGCCAGCACCATCTCGACGATCTCGATGGTCGCAGCGTCGGTGATGCGCAGGCCAGCTGCGAATTCCGAGACGATGCCGAGGCGCTTGAGCATGGTCGCGATCTGCGGCCCGCCGCCGTGCACGACCACCGGATTGATCGCGGTCTGCTCGAGCAGCACGATGTCGCGGGCAAAATTCTTCGCGGTCTCCTCGTCGCCCATGGCATGGCCGCCATATTTGATGACGATGGTTTCCTCGTCATACTGCTGCATGTGCGGCAGCGCTTCGGACAGGATGCGGGCCTGGTCGAGCGGGGAGATGTCGGTCATGTCAAGGTCTCGCTGGCGGGACTGTCGGTGCGCGTTCTATCCGATTGGCGGGGGCAGCGCAAAGTGTCATCCGGGCCGCTCTCGTGCCCCGGACGCAGCGCAGCGCTTCTTCAGCGGTGCGGCTGAGCCGGGGCCCACACCTCCAGGATTTGTGGCGTCAACTGGGTCCCGGCTCTGCGTCGCGTCATTTCATGCCGCGCCGCGTCCGGGACACGAGCGCTACTTTTTCGCCGCCACCACCGCGGCCAGCGTCACCGCCAGCCAGCTCGCAATCATCACCGTCCCGCCGGTCGGTGCCGCCATGGGAAACAGCGATTGCCCGGCATATTGCCGCAAGGTGAGGTCGCCCGCGAACAGCGCGGCGCCGATCACGAAGCCGCATGCCGCGATGATCTCAATTCCGCCGTGCAGAAGGCCGCGCGCGAGCAGTCCGATCACCGCGAGTATGGCGGTTGCATGAAACAGCAGCATGGCGCTTGCGGAGGCAAGCCGGCCAGCGTCCGCGCCATGGGCGGAGGCCGCAGCCAGCGCGACGCCGGCGGCGCCCATCAGGCCGGCAAGCCCAATCAGCAGGCGGTGTGCCATCATCACGAGCTCCGCTCTTCCAGCAGCTTCGCCATCGCGGCACGCAGCTCGGCCATGCCGGTCGCGCTGCGTGAGGAGGTCGCGAGCACGTTCGGGAATGCGGCCGGATGCTTGGCCAGCGCCGCCTCGGTCTCGGCGATGCGCGATTGCAGTTCGGAGGCCTTCACCTGGTCGGCCTTGGTCAGCACGATCTGGTAGCTGACGGCGGAGCGATCGAGCGTCTTCAGGATCTCGAGATCGACGTCCTTGAGGCCATGCCGCGCGTCGATCAGCACGTAGACGCGCGCGAGGCTGGCGCGGCCGAGCAGGAATGTGTGGATCAGCTCGGTCCAGGACGCCACCTGGCTCTTCGGCGCCTTGGCATAGCCATAGCCGGGCATGTCAACGAGGCGCAGGTCCTTCTTCCCGGGGACCTCGAAGAAGATCAGCTCCTGGGTGCGGCCCGGCGTGTGCGAGGTGCGCGCCAGCGCGTTGCGTCCCGTGAGCGCGTTGATCAGGCTGGACTTGCCGACATTGGAGCGGCCGGCAAAGGCGATCTCGAGCCCTTCCATCGGCGGCAGCGTCTGGATCGAGGGCGAGGCCCAGATGAACTGCCAGTCGCGTGCGAACAGCTTTCGCCCGGCCTCGATCAGCTTCGCATCTTTGTCGTCGGTCATGCGAAGCTCTTTGCTTGCACCGTCATTCCGGGATGGTCCGAAGGACCAGACCCGGAATCTCGAGATTCCGGGTTCGATGCTTCGCATCGCCCCGGAATGACGGATTAAGACTTACGTCGCCTTCTTCGCGAACGTCGCCTTGAGATTGTCGAACAGCTCCACCTTCACGCCGTTGCGGCGCATGATGTAGCTCTGCTGGACCACCGAGAGCAGGTTGTTCCAGGCCCAGTAGATCACGAGACCCGCCGGGAAGCCTGCCAGCATGAAGGTGAAGATCAGCGGCATCCAGTTGAAGATGAGCTGCTGCGTCGGATCCGGCGGCGTCGGGTTCAGCTTCATCTGGAACCACATCGTGATGCCCATGATGATCGGCCAGATGCCGAGCGCGAGGTAATGGCCGAACACGGGAATCGTCGTCGGATCGAACGGGATCAGCCCGAACAGGTTGAACAGATTGGTCGGATCCGGCGCCGAGAGGTCATGGATCCAGCCGTAGAACTTCGCGTGCCGCATCTCGATGGTGACGAACAGCACCTTGTAGAGCGAGAAGAACACCGGGATCTGGATCACCACGGGAAGACAGCCGGCGACCGGGTTGATCTTCTCCTTGCGGTAGATCTCCATCATCTCCTGCTGCTGCTTCACCTTGTCGTCGGGATAGCGCTCCTTGAGCGCCTGAAGCTGCGGCTGGATCGACTTCATCTTCGCCATCGAGGCGTAGGACTTGTTCGCCAGCGGGAAGAACAGGAGCTTCACGATCACGGTCACGAGCAGGATCGAGATGCCGAAGTTGCCGAAGAAGCGATAGAAGAAGTCGAGGCCGAGGAACATCGGCTTGGTGATGAAGTAGAACCAGCCCCAGTCGATCATCAGATCGAAATGGTTGAGGCCGAGCTCCTTGTTGTAGCCGCCGAGGCCGGCGAACGGGAACACGCCGACCACGCCGGCTTCCTTGGCGCCGGCGAACAGCCGCGCATTCGCGGTCGCGGTGCCGCCGATCGCGACGGTGACGGGGTCGAGCAGATAGTCGGTCTGGTAGGTGTGCAGGTTGCCGGACGGGTTCGACGAGAAGCGCGCTTGCAGCTGCGCATTGGTATCGGGCAGCAGCGCCGAGGCCCAGTACTTGTCGGTGATGCCGAGCCAGCCATTGGTGACCTTGAAGTCCACCTTCTTGGTTTCGTCGATCTTCTTGTAGGCGTATTCCTGCAGGCCCTGGTCGCCGAGATAGCCGATCAGGCCTTCATGCAGGATGTAATAGCCCGAGACCTGCGGGGCGCCGTGGCGCGAGATCAGCGCGAACGGATAGAGCGTGACCGGCGCGTTGCCGACGTTGCTCACCTCGTCCTTGATGGTGAAGAGATAGTGGTCGTCGACCGAGATGGTGCGGCGGAAGGTGAGGCCATCGCCATTGTCCCATTTCAGCACCACCGGGCTCGTCGGCGTCAGGCTGCCGCTGCCCTCCTGCTGCCAGACGGTCTGGGCATCCGGCATCTTCGCCGTCACGCCCGTCGCCGCCACCCAGCCGAACTCGGCGTAATAGGGCTCCGCCGTGCCCGAAGGCGAATAGAGGATGATCGGCGGCGACTTCGGGTCGACCGTTTCGCGGAATTGCACCAGCGCGATGTCGTCGATGCGGCCGCCCTTCAGCGAGATGCTGCCGGCGATCCGCGGGGTGTCGATCTTGACGCGCGGGCTGGCCGCGATCGCGGCGTCGCGGGCAACGACCGGCTGGGCCTGCTGGCTCGCGCCCGGCGTCGACGGCTGCGCAGCGCCGCCGGCTTGCGGCGCGCTGCCCGGCGTTGCGGACGCGGTCGGCTGCGGCGTGGTCTTCTGGAGCTCGGCCTGCGCCTGCTGCTGGGCGCGCTGCTTCTCCATCTGCGGCACGTTGTAGAAATATTGCCAGGCGATCAGGACGAGGCCCGACAGAATGACGGCGAGGATGGTATTGCGATTGTCGGTCATCTCTAATGTCTCGTCATCAATCCGGTTTGCGGCTGGCAGGGGCAGCGCCCGGCTTTTCGCCGCGCCCCTTCGCAGATCCCTTGTCGGATCCCCTGGCGATATGCCGCGCGGGCTTCGAGAAGGCTATGCGCAGATCGTCGAGCATGGTGGCGAAGTCGCGCGAGAGCGCGTCCCTCCGGCCGACCAGTACATAGTCATGGTGGGGCTGCATCGACACCGGATCGAGCCGCTTCACCATTTCGCGAAGCCGGCGCCGGATGCGATTGCGCTCGGGGGCGTTACCGTTCTTTTTGGTGACGGTGAAACCGATCCGGATCGGGCCAAGATCGTCGCGGCGGCGGCTTTGCAGGACAAACGCGGGACTATTCGCCCGCGCGCCATTGGCAACGGCGAGGAAATCCGCCCGCTGCCTCAGCCGATCCATGATGAAATCCCAAAAAGGGGGTCCGGCTCAGGCGCTCAGACGCTTACGGCCGCGGGCGCGGCGGGCGGCGAGAACCTTGCGGCCGCCGGCAGTGGCGAGGCGGGCACGGAAGCCGTGACGGCGCTTGCGCACCAGTTTGCTGGGTTGATAAGTCCGCTTCACGGGTTTTTCTCCGCTGACCGGGCAATTTGCCTGTAGAATTGATGGTAAAGTCCGGAAGATGCGGCCCAAAACGGGCCCTTTTCGGCCCCAAGAGAGCCGCTCCCGGCGTCACACCGGGTCATCGCGGACAATTCGCGCGGCTTATAAGGGAGCGCCTTGTTTTCGTCAACGCCGCACAAGCGCACGATTCCGGTGAATATCGCTGTTTGTGCGGGGTTTTTAACCCGTGAGGTAGCGACTCGCCCGATCAGCACCTACATCCCACCTCGGCATATTAGCGATCCGTAATTTGACCGGGCCGGGGGCGGGCCGCATCCTTCATCCGCCAGATCGTTCACCGGGCAAGTCAGCGAGGGCGAATTTCGTGGCAGAGACCGACCTCCAGCCGATCCAGGATACGGATCAGCAGGACCCGTCCGCGGCGCGGCCGCGCGGGGCTGCCGGGCTTGGGTTGTCGGGCAAGCTGCTGCTGCTCACCGTTCCACTGGTGATGATCGCCGCGATCCTGCTCTACGTGCCCGCCATCGCCAACTTCTGGGTCAACCGGCTCAACGACCGCGTCGCGGCCGCCAACACGGCGGCGCTGGTGCTCGACGCCGCGCCGCTCGGCATGGTCCCCGATTCGCTGTCGCGCGAGATCCTGAAGAGCATCAATGCCCGCGCCGTCGCCATCAAGATGGGTCAGCAGCGCCGGCTGCTCGCCAGCGACAATCTGCCTGCTACGATTGAGCATGACGTCGATTTGCGCGACATGACCGCGTGGGACGCGATCACCGGCTCGTTCCAGATGATGCTGGAGACCGGCAACCAGGCCATCCGCATCGTCGGCCCCGGCGTCGGCAATGCCCAGTTCGTCGAGATCGTGACCGACGAATTGCCGCTGCGGCAGTCGATGTACCGCTTCTCCCGCAATGTCGTCGTGGTCGCGCTGATCATCGGCGTCCTGACCGCGGGCCTCGTCTATCTCGCGCTCCACTATCTCTTCGTGCGGCCGATGCGGCGGCTGACCGCGAGCCTGGTCGGTTTCCACGAGAACCCTGAAAGTTCGGCCGGAATCATCGTGCCGAGCCAGCGCAGCGACGAGATCGGCGTCGCCGAGCGCGAATTGTCGGACATGCAGCGCGACCTGATGTCGATGCTGAATCAGAAGAGCCGGCTCGCCGCGCTCGGCCTCGCGGTGTCCAAGATCAACCACGATCTGCGCAACCTGCTGGCTTCGGCCCAGCTCCTGTCGGACCAGCTCGCCAGCGTGCCGGATCCGCGGGTGCAGCGCTTTGCGCCAAAACTCGTGCGCTCGCTCGAGCGCGCCATCGCCTTCTGCCAGTCGACGCTGTCCTATGGCCGCGCCCAGGAGGCTGCGCCCGACCGCCGCATGATCCTGATCGAGCCTGTGGTGCTGGAGGTGCGCGAGACCGCCGGCCTTGCCTCGGACGCCTCGATCGCCTGGGTCGCCGCGATCGAGCGCGGCCTCGCGGTCGATGCCGACCCCGACCAGCTGTTCCGCGTGCTGCTCAACCTCGTCCGCAACGCCGCCCAGGCGCTGGAAAGCCACGCCTCCGGCGACGGCGGGGCGCAGCAGATCCGGATCACGGGTAAACGCGAGGGCGCCGTCGCCATCCTGGAGGTCTCCGATACCGGCCCCGGCGTGCCCCAGAAGACCCGGGAGCACCTGTTCGAGGCGTTCCAGACCTCCGGTCGCCCCGGCGGCAGCGGCCTTGGCCTTGCGATCGCCGCCGAGCTCGTCCGCGCCCATGGCGGCGACATTCACCTCGTCGAAGGCACCATCGGCGCCACCTTCCGGATCGTCATCCCCGATCGCCCCGTGGAACTCCTCTCCATCCGCAACGAGCGGCAGAGGGCGTAGGTCGGCCAGCGGCCGAGTAGCGACGTCATTCCGGGGCGGCGCAAAGCGCCGAACCCGGAATCCCGAGGTTATACGCGCGAGATTCCGGGTTCTCGCTTCGCGAGCCCCGGAATGACCGGGTGGAGATCGTCATCTCCCTGCAAAATCTCCCCATCCCGGCGCTTGCCAATCGGGGCAAGAGCGGTTAGTCAGAGCGCTCTTTCGCACCCCTCCGGCGCTGTCCGGAGGCTGCCTGACTGTTCGCGAAAAACGCGCCCGTAGCTCAGCTGGATAGAGCATCAGACTACGAATCTGAGGGTCGGACGTTCGAATCGTTCCGGGCGCGCCATTTGCGTACAAAACCACGAACTTTTCCGTTCTCGGTCTGTTTGCCGGCAATGGCGGCCTGGAGGATATCCTTGCTGCCGACGATCCGGATGGCCTTATCATCGACCTCGATGGCGTCGATGATCGAGTGAATGTAGCCCTTCCGGGTGTTGGTGTCCGCGGTGTCGAGCTTTTCATTCATCAGCCGCGCGAACGCGTCGATCTTCCCTGTATCGATGGCGGCTGCGGTGCCGCATTGGGCGCGGGCATGATCGAGCGCCGCCTTGGCGCGCTCCCGCTGCGATTTGAGGGCGGCGGTGCGTTCCCGCAGGATGTCATCAAGTTCGACGATGCCGTCTTCAATCGAACGGTAAAGGCGCTTGAGGCGATCTTCGGCATCGCTGAGTTCCCGCTGCAGATCGAGCAGCCTGCGGTCCGCAGACTCACTCTTCGCGGTCTGCCGTTCCATCAGCGACTTCAGGAGATCGGCAATTCGGTCGGGGGCCAGGACGCGCTGTTTGAAGTTGGTTAGAACGATCTCGTCCAGCGTCCCCGCGGGAATATGCCGGCCCTTGCAGACGGTCTTTCCCTTCTGATGCGCGCCGGCGCAGGAGTAGTACGAGTACGACCGGCCTTGCCGGTTGGTGGTGCCGGTACGAGTCATTCCGCAGCCGCAGGATGCGCAGACAGCGATACCCGTGAGCAGCGAAGGACCGTTGACCACGCGCGGCGGCGTGCTCTTCGGGTTGCTCTTGGCCAGTTTCGCCTGGCCCCTGTCGAAATCCGCCTGCTCGATCAGGGCGGGCACCGGAATCTGGATGACCGTCGACGGGTCGTACTTGCGTCCGTCACGGGAACTGCGCACGCCGTATGGCCATCGGCCGGTCGCATAGCAGCTGTTGGTCAGGATATTGTGGACTGGTCCGACGCCGAAGGTGGCACCGCGCCGGGTGCGGTAGCCGTGGGTATTGAGCCATTTCGTGGTTTCCTTCACGCCGAGCGGGCCGGTTGTGCCATCCCCGTCCAGATAGAGCTTGAAGATGAGCCGAACGGTTTCGGCTTCGACGGGATCCTTATCCAGCTTCTTCTTGATCTTCTGACCGCGCCGCTCCGCTTCAACGATCTTGTAGCCGAGCGGCGGCGTTGCGCCATTCCAGAATCCCTGCCGCGCCGACTCTCGCATGGCTCTCGATGTATTTTTGGATATTTCCCGCGAGGTGTGCTCGTCGAAGGCCCCGATAATCTGTCTGACCAGGATCTGACTGGGATCGTCTCCGGTGGGCTGCGTGACCGAGACCACCTCGACGTCGTGCTTGCGTAACTTCCGGATCGTCAACTCCATCTCGGCGACGTTGCGGAAGAATCGATTGAATGCATAGAAGACGATCGCGTCGTACGGATGATCCGGTGCGCAGGCGCGGTCGATCATCTCCTGCAGCACGGGCCTGCGATCGTCGGTCGCGGTCTTCGCTTCGACGAATTCATCGACGATCAAATAGTTGTTCTGATCGCAAAAGCCCGCCGTGATTTTTTGCTGACTCGGGATGCTGGCCTCGGTGGTCAGTTGCCGGCCCGTGGATACCCGATAATAGGTGGCGACGCGCTTCGATGCGTCTAGCTGCTTCGGGATCGAGTTGCGGAAAACGTGCTTGTTCATGCGAAATATCTGCGGTTGGTTTGCAGTGAATACGAGCCTGTCGGATAGATTCTGCGCAGCTCGCGAGGCGTTCTGTCAACGAAAATCCGACTGCGAAATCAGCTATCTTTCGCGTCATTGCTGAGCAGGTCCAGCAGCTCATCGCCGAGCAGAATCTCGATCGCGCGCAGCTCCTTGTCCGAGATCGGCAGCGGTTCGGGCATCTCAAACGCCACCTGAAAATCCACTGCCTGCGGCTGGCGGCGTCCGCGGGTCCTTCTTGTCGAGGGCAGCGTCCGCGTGTCCGGCTGATCGAGGGTTCGATCGGCCACACTCGCGTCCTTTTCTCGCGTCTCCCGCAGCGCGCGAGCGTTTGCCCTCCTAGAGCTCATTGCTGAGCTCTCGCTTCTTGCGATGCTGGCGATCGCGGTCGCTCGCCACCTCGGCTTGTGTAAACTCGGATGGTTCGATCGTGCTGGTCTTGACACTCTCGCGGGAGAGCACCTTCAGTAGGAGGGCGCGACGCTCCGCGGCGGTGACGTCTCTCTGTCGGGTCTCACGCGGGCGGGCGGCTTTGATATGGGCGTCGATCCCGGCGCGGTCGATGACCAGCGACAGAGCTCCGCGGGCCCGGCTGGCGGCGACGTAGAGCGCATTCCGGTCGTAACGGGGATCGATCACGGCCGTGCAGCTCTCGGCCGTCAATCCTTGCGACTGATAGACCGTCGTTGCGTAGTCATGAGAGAGGCGGGCGTGGCCATGCTCGTCGGCGACACCCCGCGTCGAGAAGGAGACGCGGTGCCGGCCGATGCGGGCGGTGATGTTGGCGTGGTCACGGCCGTCCTGCTCAATATGTTCAATCTTGCCGCAGGTGCCGTTGATGATCCGGTGACCGGCCAATTCGGTCCGGCGGCCGAACCTGATGCGGTCCCCGACAGCGAGGCGCAAGGCATAGGGATCGCCCGATGTCGAGGATGCCGTGACCGAAATGTCCCGTCCTAGCAACTGACCGGCTGTGCGCAGGCGCCTGCGGATCTCGGCATTGAGGCCGCGTACCGTGGCGTTGGAGCGTGCGATCAGGAGATGGTCCTTGCCGGGGCGCTCCTGCCGGGCGGCGAACCAGCGGTCCACGGCCGTTTGGATGGTCGGCTTTTGGCCGTCGGTCTCGACAACGCAGTCTTGCGCTTCCAGAATCTTGAAGGCGGCATCCACGCGGCGGTGCGCAAGATGCTCGACGGCGCGGCGCATCTTTGGGTCGCGCTGCCGAACCACCTTCTGGAGCACGGCGCTCTCGGTCGAAAGTCGGACAAGTTCAAGTCCGGCGGACGCGGCGATCGGCTTCAGTTGGCTGGAATCGCCACAAAGCACCACCTTCGCCTGGCCCGTGATCAGGCCGGCGGGCGTAGATTCGCAAGTTGCAGCGTCGCGCGTGGCTTCCTTGAGGATGGCATGAGTGGCCTTGGCCCCGAGCAAGCCAACTTCGTCGACGATCAGCACGGTCTTGGGATCGAGAAAGCGGCCGCCAGTGCGGGCGATGGCGAGCCAGGAGTCGATGGCGCGAGCCTCGACTTGCAATTCTTCAGCGAGCATTTCGGCGGTGCGCCAGGAGGCCGCCGCCGCGATGACGCGGTGTCCGTCCTCCTTGAACTGGGCCACCAGCGGTTTGAGTGAATATGTCTTTGCCGTTCCGGCTTTGCCCTGGAGTAACGCCAGGGCGCGCCCTTCTGCCAGTGTGTTAGCGGCGGCAGCCTGTTCACCTGACAGGCCGGCCGCGACTGCCTTCTCGTTCAGCGCGACAAGCTCAGGGCCAGACCAACGCCGATTCGCGAGCTGCTTTGCGAGATCAATCGTCTCACGTTCCAGGCGGACCATCTCCGGTGTCGAGTAGACCGGCTCCTTGAGTTGATCTTTCCTGATTTCGACGATCCGGCCGCTCGCGATGAGCCGATCGACGCGCTGCATCAGATGCGCAGGATCGGCCGCGGTCCCGACATGGGCGGTCGCAACAGCACGGATCACATCGATCCGCGAAAACGTCGCCTCATGCTCGGTGAGCACTTCGGGAATTTTCGCGAGTGCAGCTTCGAATGTCTCATCGCGGCCGCCGTAATCGAGGTTCGGGACCCCGCGCAAATTCTCGACGCAGAGCCCGGGGACGAGGCCCAGCTCGACAGCCTTGCCCTGCCAGAGTTCGAAGCGATCGGTACCATCATCACGCTGCTTGCTGCGACGGGTCGACAGCGTGGCTGCCGCTGCGACTGCAGGTGCGGAGGCAGAGTCTTGACCACTCTCGGCGAGCTCGTCCTCGATTTGATTCCTGCGGCTGGAGAAGAATTTTCGGACTTCGGGATCAAAACCCACCTCGAAGCTGCCATGCTTTCCGATCTCCTGAATGGCGAAACCGAGCTTGCGCAGTTCGTAGGCGGTATGGGCTGCATGGATCGATCCCAGGCAGGTCTTGATCTGTCCCAGACGCGTGTCGATGCAGCCGATCGTCAAATCGTCCCGCATGGCCAGGTTGAACAGGACGGAATGAGTATGGAGTTGGGGGTCCGAGAAAACCGATCCATCTAGGTGCGGTGCCGGCCGCGCCGTATCGTGGGTAAACAGGGCACCGGTCAGTCTGACGTGCCGGCGGTCGAGCCCGTCGCGGCCTCGGCGCGCATAAGTCCCTTCTTCTTCGAGAACCTCCAACGCGCGATGGACGCCCGTAAGGTGGACGTCGAGGATGGCCTGACGAAGCGCCAGATCCGTCGTGAGCGCGTAGGCGAGGCTCACGCTCTTGGATGGCGAGAAAGTGAAGTCGACGCCTTCGACCTTGCGGCTGCCTGTCGTCAGCAGCCAACGCCCCTCCTGATCGAGGCCCGCGTGGAGCTGAGCAAAACGCTCGATGTCGACGGCCCCACCATGCGTCAGGTCAAACTGCGAGCCACGGGCGAACCACGTTGCCGCGATCTGCCGTTCGCCGCCGTGATAATAATCCCGGGCGTAGTACGTCGCGGCGGTGCCGATTTGGAGCGATGCAACCATGCGGGAAGCATCCCGGAGATCGGGCGCCGATTGGTCCCACGACCCCCCACAAAATCCGCACACTCAAAAAGAGAGCCGCCCGAAGGCGGCTCTCGATGATCCGTTTAGGCACATGATGTGCGCGGGAGGGGGCGATGGATAGGCATTAATGAGAATATCGCCGAGCCCGAGCACGGCGGCGCGGATAGAAAGGGTAGTCCCCCACAGATTGTACTATAGCGATCCGCGACAAGTCGCGCGTTGATGTACCGCCAAATCCTTAGAGTAGACTTCGTTGCACAGACATGCCGCATGCGAACCGGCTCACAGTGGCATCATGGCAATGGTCGCTGATGAAGAGCGACGCGCGATCTCAGACCGCACCAAGGATGCGCTTGCAGCGGCCAAGAGGCGGGGTGTGGCGCTCGGTGGTGCGCAAAGCTCTCACGTGCAGCGAGAAAGGCTGCCGGGACGCACAAAGTGGCGAGTGCCAACGACCGGGCTGCGGACCTCGCCCACATCATCCGCGACTTGCAATCGACCGGCATAAGCTCCCTTAACGGTATCGCGAAGGCGCTCACCGAGCGGCGCGTCCCCACCCCTCGCGGCTCGACGGATTGGTCCGCGGTACAGGTTGCCCGAACGGTGGCCAGACTTTAGTGGCCTGTCGGGGTCTCGGCCGCCGCGATATTTTTATTCTTGCGCCTCTAGCTCCCTTGGTGAACCAAAGGAGCGTCTCGTGTCGTCCGCTGAATCTCTTTGTCGCGTGGGCGCCGTGCCCGAAGGTCCACACGATTCTATTGCGCAGCAGCAATTTCGGCTCACGACGGAAGATCTGGTAAACGACAGCGTCCAGCGGAATTATCGCTCCGTTTGCGACATGGTTGCCGACTTGCCAGCAAATGCTGCCGCCATCCTTCAGCGCTCGGGTTAGCAACGGCAGCAGCCGCTCATGATCCCGTTCAAATCCATCGATACTGCTCGACCGGTCGTATTCTTTGCCGATGAAATAGGGCGGAGAACATACGAAAAGATCAACGGAAGGCCACGGCGCCTCAATGGAGCGATCGGACAACGCAATCTCGACGTCGTCGGCAATGGCTTTGGCTTTCAATCGCTCCCACGCTGCACCCGCATTGGTATCAAGGCGCGTCAGCCTTCCGGTAAGGCGCACCTCGTCGAAATCAATCTCGATGATGGTCGGGGGTGCGCTTGTCAGGTCGCTTCTCCCCTAAGCTTTTGGATAATCCCGCGTAAACCGTTGGCACGGCGAATAAGCTCTTCAAGTTGTTTGTCGATGGCTGCGTGAGTGCCTGGGTCAGCAGCACCAATCTCGACGTCGCGCAACCGATTATTTATCTGAGTAATGGTGCGTAGGGCTGCAGTGCCGCCTTTGAGTCCTCGCTCTGATTCAGCGATGGCTTTGCTGACATCGATGAGAGCCTCGACTGCTTCTTCGCGAGTTCTTGGATCCTTGAATGCGGCGATGAGGGGTTACCGCCCGCCACAGCGCTGATACACAAGCATCATTGACGACGCGAAAAACCTCAATACTTTCAGTAAAGAACGTGCTCGTCGGCACAGTTCAATCCTATCCAGCAGCGCCATCCCGGACAAGCGTGCCAGGACTCCAAAGAGCGCACTCACGCAGTGGTGCTGCAAAACAATCCTGTTTCACCTTTCCAACCGGCCTGCATCAAGATCGTCGCGATTGGTGCAGATGTCGCGTTCAGCCTCGACCGGCGCATGTCGTCGTCTACGACTGTGCGGATTGCCAGACATTTTTAGGTACCGCATCTCGTGTCGTGGTGGCCACTGTGCTGGGTAAGTTCCGCCTGACCCGAGGCGAACCGAAGAGCTACGTCGAGACTGCGCGAACGGCAAACTCGCGGGCAGACGTTTGTGGGGTATGCGGGAGCCCAATTTATTCGGCCCCGCCGGGGCCGCAGCCCAAGGTTGTTGCCCTGGGGGTTGGAACGCTTCTTCAGTGCGCAGAGCTGATTCCATCCCACCAATTCTGGTGCCGTTCTTCGGTGCGTTGGCTGCCTCAGCTTGGCTCGGTCGACGGGTTCGCGACGCAGCCGGTCTCTTACGTCACCGGTGGGTTTGTCCCAGAATGACAGCTGCTGGGCTATAACTGATCCGTAGCATGAGCATCGCTGCCTGTCTTGCGTCAGGAAAAGTGGATAATTTCGGTTATTTGAGTGCATCAAGCTGCTGCGCTCCGTCCTCCTTTGACCAGCCGGAAGCGGGCTCGTCTATCGGCAGCCGTCGGCTCTTTCTATCGGTTCGACGTCGGCTAAAGCGACCAGACACATCTGCGGCTCAGCGTCTGGCGGTGATGCTTGGAGTGCGGCACTGTCGACCGCACCGACGATCGCCGGCTCGGCCCGACGCACGCGGGCGAGCTCTTCCATCATTTCGAGTGCGATGACGCCGCGTGGCGTCAGGCGCCAACCGAAAGAATACCGCCGAACAAACCCGGCGCCGAAGATGTCAAGTTTTGGAAAGGTCGCGGCGAGGTCGCGACTGCGATTGGACCAGTCCGGCCCGCTGGTGGCACGAATCGCTAGGCAGCGCTTCAGCTCCTCGTGCCGGCACACCCCGTTGGGGTGGCCGGCGAGAACCTTCATGACCGAAACCGCGAAATTCACCACGCCACCCGCACATCACGCGCTGCCTGCGATAGATGATTCCGCAACCCAGCGCGAGAGTCCATCGGCTGCAGGCTTGCTGGCACGGCCGCAATCATTGGATCCCGGAGATCGCGCACCGATTGGTCCCACGACCCCCCACAAAATCCGCAAACTCAAAAAGAGAGCCGCCCGGAGGCGGCTCTCGATTGACTGTTCAGGCCTGCGGTTTGCGCGGAAGCCAGCGATGCATGGGCCAATCGACGATGGGAATGTCGGCGAGGCCGAGCACGGCGGCCCGGATGAAGGGACGTCCCCACAGGTCGAATTTCAGGCCGAGGTCGGACTGATATTCGGAGACTGTGATCGGCGGAATAGTCCACTCCTGTGGACGCTGATCGGCGTGCGCGGGGATGCGAGCGTCGCGAACCGTGCGCTGTGCGACCCATTCTTTGGCGACGCGCTGCGCGCTTTCCCCGGGTGCCAGGCCGCACACGATCTGCAGTCCGAAGTTTTCCCGGAACGCTTCCGATTCTTTGAGCTGCGCCGGGCTTTGCACCGTGACGATCGTGCGCACGCCGCGCGACCGTCCCAGCGCCGCCAGATCAGTGATAGCCGGGCTCTTGTCGATGCCGATCCGCGAGACCTCGTCCAGGAACAACCAGATGCGCCAGTCATGCTCATCCTGGACGTCGCCGCCCAAAATGGTCCCAGCCAGGATGCGCAGCACGAGCTTGACGAAGGCTGCCGAACGGTCGCGCCGCTGGAGGTTGTAGCGCAGGATGATCGGCCGGCGCCATTGTCCGGCGACGGCCCAGGCGCGAAGCGACCGAGGCCGCGCCCCGTCCTGCTCCAACTTGGCGAAGCGGCGGGCGGTGGCACCAACATGCGCGATGAGGTTGAATTGGAGGGACAAGATAAAATTCGCCGGCTCCTCGCCGCGCGTCATGATCATGCCGGCGACATCAGGGGCGACTTTGCGGATCATGTGCTCCAGCTCACCCGGCGGCTTTGACAGCATGTCGTGCAGATCACGCCAACCCCATCGCTGTCCACGTTCCGATTGCAGGTGCTGGACGATCGCGCTCAGGATCAGTCGCGATCCCTCCGCCCAGACCGGATCCCGGGAATCCGGGATCAGGCTTGCTGCGAACTCGTCGGCGTCGGCATCATCCAGCAGGTCTCGACCGATCGCCCACACGATCGAATTTGCTCCCGCGAGATCGAAGACAAGCGGCCGGTATTTTGCGAACCGCGCGGCCAGCTGTCCCTTGACGTCGAGGGCCAGGACGCGATCGCGGCGCCCCAGCGCCTGACGCATCAGGCCTTCCGCGATCACGGACTTGCCTGATCCCGGCGGCCCCATCAGCAAAACGCCTTCCTTTTCGGTGACGAGGGGCAAGCGCGTCCCCGGTGCCAGGAAGATGCCTTCGCCAGTTTGCCGGCGCAGCGGCTGGAAAGTCGCATTCAGATAACCGGCTCCCGAGGGACCCCACAGCGGCCGCGGCCCATTGACGTGAAGCGCTGCGATACATTTCGGGCTGGCGTCACGCACGCGTCGGAATACCGATCGTGCCGCGGCGACCCCGATCGCGCAGGCCACCGCAAGCCGGAGAACGAAGGGCATGACGAGATCGCCCGGTGGCATCGCGTCAATGAGGGCGGCCATGAGGCGCAGCGGATATTCCGCGAGTTCGCCGATCCTGGTCGTCGCCAGATGAGGGACCTTAGCCTGCTGGATGAGCGCCCAGAGATCGGAGAGGTGCACGGTGACTGCTGCGTCGTAGGGATGCCACCACACCAGCGGCGGGATCAGCGTACAGAAGGCGACGCTCATCGCCAGCAGCACGGCGAGGAACGTCATGCTGCCAAAGAGGCGCGCGCTGGCGAGCGAGGGGCGCGGTTCGGTCGGATGGGGCTTCATCATGATGCAGGTCACCTGAGGTTGATGCCAGAGCGGCGCGGGACTTGGATCCGCGCCGCTTGGGGCAGGAAGGATTCGGTGCCGAAGGAGGGATTTGCCGCGGCCAAAACGACGAGCGGCAAACGGAGCTCGTAGGCAGCCTTCGACAGGCTCAGGCCCGTCGAACCGACGACGTAGGTGCAATCGCCGGTCCAGGCGTCGAGCCTGCCGCAGATGCGCGGCAGCGACGGCTGAGCCGTCAACTCGGGCAGGACGCGCTCGACGAACGGGGCCGAGGCGATGAGGAGGCTGCCGATCACCGCCGCGACAGACGTCTTGCGGACGCATTCCCACCACAAGGGCTGGCGACGGCGGAGCCGGGTCAACCACGACACGCTCTCTTCCGGCATGTTGCGCGCGGTGCGGACCGGGCGAGCAGGATCTTGGGGGACGGGCGAGCCACCCCCCTGAACGCGGATGATCCGCGAGCGTTCGGCCAACAGGGCCATCCCGCGCGGGCCGAGCCGCGCGATCACCCAGCCGGGCACGCGCCGGAGCTGATGGAACGGCATCGCGGCCAACCGCTCGACGATTTCGCGGCGCCCGGCTTCCCCGCGCACGCGCAACTCGCGCAGGCGGCGCAGCCAGGCATCGAAATCGTCGTCGGGACGGGGCTGCTGTTGCAGGTCGTTGGGCTGATCAGGCATCGTGGCCCCCCTGATCAGCAGTCATCAGCGCCTCGAGACCACTCCACATGATCTCGAGCCAGTTCGCGACGTCGCCCTGCAAGACCGCGGCGATCGCGCGCGATACGTTGAGACGCCTGGCGATGTCGGTGTCATCGGCGTTGACGATCTCGATGAACGTCATGCCGAGCTGTTCGAACGGCACGAGCGCGCCGGCCGCGGCCGCCGGCATCTGCAGGATGCGGCGGCCGTCCAGGAAGGGCACCACCGCCGCGCGCCAGACCTCGTCGGAGGAGGAGCCTGGAAAGAACCGGAACCGGCCGCCGCGCTCGTTCAGGACAGCGACGATCTCAGCCGAGGGGCATGCGGTTGCGAGCGCCTTGCCGAGGGCGGCGCTCTGACCCATCGCCGCGAAATCGGCCACGAACACCAGCCAGACCACGACCTGCACACCAGTGTTGCGCAGATACGCGTCCAGCCGGGCCTTGCCGATGTACTCGACCGTCGCCGCAGCCGACGGCCCGCCGCCGACGTCGACGACGACCGGCACGCCGTCTGCGAGCGAGGCGTCGATCGCAGCCGACAGCGGCTCCATCGCGGTCATCGCAGCCAGCGGATCGCTCCGCATCTCCTCGGCGCCGGGCAGGTGTACGACCGACACCAGATCGGCGTAGAGCCTGGGCAGCAGGGCTGTGCGATCGATCTGCACGATGCGGACGCCGCCGCCCGTCAGACGATGCTTGTCGATCAGCAGCCGCGCAAGGGTCGACTTTCCAATCCCGCCTTTGGGGCCGATGACGAGATGAATGACGGGACCTGTCCCGGCCCGCTCTTCGGCTTTGCGCGCGTCCTCGACGAGCCTGACAGCCTTGCGCTGCTGGCGCTTTTCCTTGCGATCCTGATCGTTCATTGCAGTCCTCTTTCTTGGTGGAAGGAACTGCGAAAGGATCAGACTTGGCGTGCCGATTGGTCCTCCGACCCCCCAGGAAAATGGTCGGCGCGCGTAAAATACCGCTTCTCCTGGGAAGACCGCTTGGCAAAGTCGCTATCGTGGAGCGATTGGCATCGGCGCCATGGCAATGCTGTTGCCGCCGTTAGGCACCATCGTCATGCGAGGGCATGCAGGCGCTTCTCGTAACGCCTCTCAGTGATCTGGTCATTTCAAAGGGACAGCAGAGCGCTCAGGGGAGCTCTGCCAGCAACGCCTCGGACGTTGAATTCGTTATTTTAGCTCGGTCACTCCATTGCGCGTGACCAGACATGCTTCGAGAATTGCCGTTATTCGGGCCAAAATCGGATCGTCCTTGTCATACAGACAATCAAGCAAATCCTTCATCCCTTTGACAGTAACATCGGCCCATCGAGTGCCGCCAAATTCGTTTGTTGGATATGATTTCCTGAGGAGTTCAACGCTCAGCGCACTCACCCTGGAGGGAGTTCCGCTGGTGCGACGACGCCAATCCGGCGCGTAGAACACCCCTTCATAATATTGATGCTCGCATTCCTGCGCAGTTTCGCTCATGCGATAAAAGCCATGCGTCTTCAGGAATATCGCGTCATCGAGCAATCTCGACTCCGTCTTGGCGCGTTCTCGAATCAAATCGCACCAACGCTCCATGGTAGCGGCATGATCCCTGAGAACGACAATCCGCTCGCGCAACCTGACGATCCTAAGCGCAATACGGGATACGGCGCTCGGGACTTCCTGCTCGAGATCGTCGTCCTCGCGAGTCAGAGCTTTGTCGTTTAGTATTTCCAGAATATCGATGCCGACGAAGAGTTCAACGTTATCCATTTCATAGAACTCCGCTCCAATCTGCTTCGTCCATTCGATCGCGCGTTTGAGAAGCCGGATCAATGCTGCTTCGAACTTGCGACCCGTCGGCTCCTCAAGCAACCGCTCTCGGTCGTGGAGCGAGAGCCTCTTGTGACGCGTTTCGAACAGCCAGCCGGCTTCGAGCGCCGCACAGACGAATCTGTAGAACGGCGCTGGATTTCTGAAATCAGTTATCGTGTGATTCGGTTGTACGTCCTTGTCGAGGTGCTCTGTTCCGAACTCTAGTCTGAGTTCCCTCTCTGCTGCCCGCGCGTTCTCGGCAAGGTTCGTAATCGAAGCCGTATCCATCGCTTCCACCAGAGCTTCAATCGGTACGTCCCGCCGCAATCCGTTTGAACTCTCTAACAATCGTCGTGCGGTCTCCGGGAATAGCCGCCGCGCAACCGCCGAGAGGCCATACCCGGCGATCGAAGAGTCGCGTGCCATTTGCGCCGAGGCTCTCTTGATCAAGATCGTATCGAGAGGCGAATCGTCGTGTCCCCAGATCACCGCTTGTTTGAATTCTCCATCTACAACCGTCCGCGACCCGCGCTCGCACAATGGTGCGAACAGCGCCTTGCGAACCGAGGACGGGCCCAAGATTGCTTCGCAGGCACTTTTCGATACTTCCGTCCTCTGCCGTGGACGTCCACGCTTCGTCTTTCCTGGCCCACGCTGCTTGGCGATGGAATCGAGGATGTCAGCGACGTCCCTTAGTTCAGTTAGGATGCGGCTCCTCTCTTGAGAAGGCTCGAAGAGTTTTCTTCCCTTGGCGCGACGCTCCTTTGACAACTGCGGACGGTCTGCTGTCCATTCGTCGATGTTACGGAATAGAGTGAGGTATGCCTCCTGAAAGTCGCTGGCTGCAGCAGCAGGATCACGAGCATGAAACTTTTTGTAGAATCGCTCAGCCTCACGTGAGAGCTGAGACATGATCTCCGGTCCGGTAAGGCCTTGCTCTTCGGGCACCTCAGCGGTTCCCTCGTTGATGGTTTTCGTTGACCGTCTGTGGCGTTCGGAATCGCAGCTTGCGGATCGCGCCGGCGTCAGCCGGGATGCCGGGCGCAAATCGATCGGACGGATGTTCTAGGCCATTCAACGATTGCGTCATGGCCGCATTTCCAAGGTGAACCGCTTGCGGGCAAGGCCGGAATGGGGATGAGGATGATCGCCGAAACCGACGCAAACTCCTTGCGGCATCCACGGTATGCGCCTTGTTTGCCTCATCAATCGTCCAATTCGACCGCACGCGGGCGCGTCTTCAGAAGTTCGGCAAGCCGGTCTGAGCGCGAAGCCGGCGATGGAGTGGGAACTGTGCCGCTAGCGCTCTTAATAATTGGTTTGTGGCTAAGCTCGAGTTTCTCACCGGCGCAGGCGTGTCTCGCTACGCCTCCGCGCACCTCATGACCACCTCGTTCGGCGGTAAGCCGAGCATACTCGGTCCGCAGGTTGTGCGCCGCGATCGCCTGGCCGGCTTTGTCGCGAGCGCCGGCTTGGGTCAGGCGCGCAGCGATCTGCCCCCAGGTCAGGCCGCGACCGCGCAAGGCGTCGAAATCAGTCAGGCAAGAACGCACCGCTCGGCGCAGCGGGATACGCTCCGCCTCGGTCCCGAGCCTATCCACAATCGCCTGAATGTGCTTACCAATGTCCATGTCGCTAGATGTGAGGCTAAAGGTGACCGCGCGGCTGATGCGTTTGCGTTACTCTCCTGCAAGTAAGAGCAGTCATCATCAGGCGCTGGTAGGTGGCCGATACTGCCAAAAAGCGATGCAACAATCTCGGCGCTGACTGAACCTGCGGCGCGGACCGCTTCGTCCTTTGCTTCTCGGATGAACGGTCCAGAACCGGAATTCATGTCGCGAAGAACGCTTGTTCGCCGGATCCTTCGTGCTGGCCGGATTCGATCACGACGTGGGTTGTCTTGCCCGAAGCGGGACGCGGCGATGGGTGGTCCCCATCGCCGCTTCTCGGCTACGCCGTCAGAAGGGCCGGATGCACGCGCCAGTTCTGTGCGGGCCGGCCCAGACCGGCCCGCTCGGCCGGCTGGAGGAGGCCGCGCAGCTGCAGTTCGCGCAAGGCATCCTGGATCACGCCGGCATCGCGCAGCGGCGACCCGCGCCCGCGCAAGATGTCCTCGCGAGCGTTGATCGCCGCCTTACCCAGCCGGCGCAGATGCCGGGCGAGCTGGGTGGCGGGGGCCTCCTCCTTGTCACGCGTCACCGTGAGCGTGCGTTCGGCCATCGGCAGGAAAAACTCGGCCATCAAGCCGACCGCGCGCTCGGCATCCTCGCCGGAGACCGCAACCGGCAGCACGCCCTTGCTGACCGCTTCGACGATCGCGAACACCGCGCTGATGCGCCGCGCCTGCTGGGGACCACGGACGTAGACGTCGCGCAGGCGGTCGCCGAGATCGTCGAGACCAGCGGTGAAGGTGCGGCTGGCGCGGTCGAGCACGGCGCGCGCCTCGTCCGACAGCGCGATCGTGTCGTAATACTGGCCGGACGCGTCGCTGCCGCCCGAGCGGACCAGGTCGACCGACAGCTTGCGCAGGAGATCCGCGGGCCCGGCCTCGCTGGGCAGCTCGTGGATGGGCGCCGCATCGGGGTAGGTCCACAGGAAGCGGGCACACAGCCCATCCCCTTGCGTGATGTGACCGACCGACTGCGGATGGACCGCGGCCAGGACCGTCAGCAGGAGCGCCGGCACCACGATGAAGCCGGCCTTCAGTTTGACCGGGTAGCGCGGCCCGTCGAAAGCCTGCAGCAGGATCGTGCGGCCGCGGTGACCTTGGCCGGCCATCAACCCCGTGAGCACGCCACGGAATTCGGCCGACAGCAGCGTGCGGCCGCGCGCGTCGTGCTGCAGTTCGTCGATGAAGCCCGCGCCCGTGGCGTCGCACAGGACCAGCGGGGGCCCGGAAGCGGCTTCGTCCTCATCCAGATCGGCCGGGACGGCGCCGCTCCGCAGGATGCGCTGCATCGCGATCGAGGTCTGCCGCGCCTGATGCGCCGACAGCTCCTGCGCGCCCGCCGAGGAGCGCGGGGTGTTCGCGCCGTGGGCCATGATCGCGGCTTCCGCCTGCTGAAGCGCGTCCTGGGCGATCTCGATCACGGTGCTGCGGCCGGTACCCGGCCGGCCCACCATCGCCACAAACAACGCGAGCGGCTCCGTTTTCACCGATGTCAGTCCGATCCGCCAGCGATTGCCGATCGCGCCGGAGAGGGTGGCGAGCACGGTGGGGCCGACGTAGGCGACGCTGAGATGCTGCGTGTCCGAGAAACCGCGGACCAGGGCCTCGATGGTCGGGGTGAGGTGCTGCAGCGGGAACACCGGCGCCGGCGTCAACTGCTGCTGCATGAACGTCAGATCGGCCGCGGCCCAGTTCGCGCCGATCGCGTCTGCGTTGGGCGGGGCATCGACCTCCGCCTTGGTCGTGGTGCGCTTCTTCGCCATGATGATGCCTTCCGTTTGAGACCCACGGCTTGTGGGCGGCATCCGATCTACAGGCTCTCGAAACCCGATTGGTCCCCCGACCCCCCACATAATCCAACGTCCCCCGCTCGAGCCGCACGATCGTGCCTGGATATGAGCCAATGTGGGCTGCGACAGGTGGCGGGATACGAGGGTCTGCTCAAGAGAAGGCTAGAAAACCCTCGGCAAGACGCTGTCGGCAGCCTGCACTGCTTTCCACGCAACATCGTGCTCATCGTGACATAGCCAAGACCGGAAACCACGCTGCGGCGGTAGTCGCTATATAACGCTCCCAGCCAATGAAGTGCTGTCAGGATGGCAGCCCGACGAAATGACAAAATGACAATACTCAGGATGCGGTGAGGCCACCCAGAGGGCCGTGGCCTGACAAATGACAAAAATACCAGGAGCAGGATTGAAGGCCGAACCCATCACCCGGCTGCGGTCGCCACGTGCTTCTGATCATCCGCATCTGACAGGTGCGGCTGTGTTCCGACAGGGAGCACGAACTCCGTGTTGCGGACGGCGCCGCGACGTTGGCGGTGATGCGGTCGAGCTGGTTGATCGCGGGCCGTTGGTGGGACCGCAGATCTGGCCTGATCGAAGCCCACCAAAGGCTCCTTCGTCAGCCCGTGTGAGCAACCTCGCCTGACGAAATGACAGAATGCCAAAATCGCGAGCTATTCGTCGGAGCACGACCTATCTCCAGTAACGATCGTGAGACCCACCGGACGTGCAACGTTAAAACGGCTCTTGGACGTCGGAGGCACCGGCCAACGAATTTTGGCATTTTGTCATTTCGTCGGGCTGGGCGGTTGGAATCCGCAAGGCTGCTCGGTGTCGCAAGGAAACAAGTTTTCGTCGGGGGCGGTTTTCGGTCCCGGTCTCAAGGTTACCTTGGGGTGAACGCACTTGCGCCGGCAAATTCACGAAATTTGAGAGCGCGCCAAACACCTTCCTTGGTTGCGCCAATGACCCGCGGGCCTCCTTCGGCTCGCACGTTATCCGACGAATTGACGAAATGACAAAAGTAATGGCCGATCATGGGCCTCTGGTACTGAGCCGAGTCGGTCCCAGAAAGTCTCGAGTCGCGTCGATCAGAAGCGACGTCAGGCCAGATTGACCGCCGCCGGCGCACAATTCTTGTACCCTCTTCTCCGGACCAGAAAAAGTGACGGAGCTCTCGTGACACGCCGACCTGCATCTCGCTCAACAGTTCGAGGCTCAGCGAACTGTTGACGTTCTCCGTAACGGCATTCTCGTGGACTTGTTAGGGTTAACGTAAGAGAACGACGTGGCATTCAGTCTGTGGCGTGGGAGCGAAATTACCTCCCGTCTTCCATGAGATCTCTAAAGATGCGAAGCGACTTGTTCATTTCGTCGCAGATGATCCGCAATTTCGGTTTGGCGATGTTCCGATCTCTCTCCGTGAGCGTCAAGATCGCCTCAAAGACATCATCCGAATAATAGGCGAGCAATAGTAAGTGCTCGCCTCGTGGACCACAGGTACCTTCGAGCCAGTTCTTGATGGTTCTTTCGCCGGCGCCGGTCCATTGCCGGATCTTTTTCATCATGTGGGGTGTCGATCGCGCCTCCTTCTTCAGAGCATCTCTCACAGCCCGCGCATAAACCAATCGGGGCGCATTATCGCCGCTCCCGTTGCGAAAAATTCTGCCCTTCTTCGGCAACATTCTTCCAAATCCTTCCAGTTAGATGACCAAACCGGATAGCGATGGACTCTTAGATATCCCTGGAGCTTGCAGCCACAGCCAAGCCAAACATGGTCACCGCCGTGGAACCCAAGGAAACGTCGAAATCTCCTTCAGTAAGTCATCGACGGGACGACCTGTCGTCCAGATTGCCGTTGCGCGCTGCCCAATATGTGCGCATGTCCACGGAGCACCAGCGCTATTCGACGGAAAACCAGTCGGACGCAATCGGCCGTTACGCTCTGGAGCGCGGCTTCGAAATCGTTCGTACATATGAGGACGCCGGCCGCAGCGGGTTAAACATCGACGGACGGCAAGGCCTGCAAAAGTTGCTCGCAGATATCGAAGGACGAAGGGCCGATTTTTCGGTTGTCCTTGTCTACGATGTTAGTCGCTGGGGACGGTTTCCGGACTCGGACGAAGCGGCCTTCTATGAATATCGCTGCCGCGCTGCAGGCGTGAACGTCATTTACTGCGCCGAGCAATTCGAGAACGACGGCAGTATCGGGTCGGATGTCCAGAAGGTCGTGAAGCGACGTATGGCGGCCGAATATAGCCGCGAGCTCTCCGTCAAGGTATTCGCCGGCCAAAAGCGTCTCATCGAGTTGGGCTTTCGCCAAGGTGGCCCCCCGGGCTTTGGTCTGAGACGCCAACTCGTCGACGAGCGGGGAAACTCAAAGGGCCTCCTGGATCGCCAGCAGCATAAGAGCATTCAGACTGACCGCGTCATCTTGGTCCCTGGCCCGAGCGAAGAAGCTCAAACCGTAACCCGTATCTATCGGGACTTCGTCGATGGGCAACTCAACGAATCCGAGATCGCCGATAGGTTGAACAGGCAGGGAATTCGGACCGATCTGGGACGCCTCTGGACACGTGGCACGGTTCATCAGGTACTCATCAACGAGAAATACATCGGCCACAACGTCTGGAACCGTGGCTCATTCAAACTAAAGCAAAGGCGCGTTCGAAATGGTCCGGAGGCGTGGATCAGGGCCGATAACGTCTTCGAACCGATCGTTGACCGGACCCTATACGACACAGCGCAGGCGATTATCGAAGCTCGCTGCCGCCGCATGACCGACGCGGAAATGCTGGAACTGCTCCGTCGCATCTTGGACCGAAAGGGCGCTCTGTCCGGTTTGCTGATCGATGAGACCGACGACTGTCCATCGAGCGGCTCATTTCAGCGACGCTTTGGTAGCCTGGTGCGGGCCTACCAATTGGTGGGATATACCCCCGAAAGGGACTACGCATACATCGGTATAAATCGAGCACTTCGAAGGTTGCACCCGACCGTGATTGCGGAGGTGATCGATGGGTTGAAGCGCTTTGGCGGACGCGTCAGCCGGGATGAATCGAGCGAGCTATTGATCGTCAACGACGAGTTTTCCGTTTCCGCCGTCATCGCGCGCTGCCGCGAAACGGCGGCCGGAAAACTTCGGTGGCGAGTCCGCCTGGAGCGAAGCCTGCTGCCCGACATCACAGTCGCCGTTCGGATGGACGGATCGAACATCGCGGCTCGCGACTATCTCATCTTGCCGACGGTGTACATGGACGAGCCGGTGCTGCGCCTCCACGAGTACAACGGCATTTCGATCGATTCTTACCTCTTCGATACCTTGGAACCTCTATTCGAGATGGCTGAAAGAATTTCCCTGAAGGAGGTGGCGTGATGACCGATGGAATTCCACTCACAGTTCAACTGATCCCGATATCACTGATTTCGATCGTCAATCCCCGCGTGCGCAACAGGAAGAGCTTTCGGGAGCTTGTGGAGAATATCGCCGCACTCGGGCTCAAGAAGCCAATTACGGTGACATGCAGGGAAGACGAGCAACGCGTCAGATACGATCTGGTGTGCGGTCAGGGGAGGCTGGAAGCGTTTGTCGAGCTTGGGGAATTGGAAATTCCGGCGTTCGTCATCGAAGGGAGCGTGGAAGATTGCATGATCAAGAGCTTGGTCGAGAATTGTGCCAGGCGTCAACATCAGGCCATCGATCTGCTGCACGACATCGGCGGCATGAAGCAGCGGGGCTACTCCGATCCGGAGATCGCCAAGAAGACCGGATTGTCTCTTGAGTATGTTCGGGGTGTAGGCCGGCTGCTGGCCCAAGGAGAGCAGCGTCTCCTGCGAGCCGTCGAAGTTGGTCATATTCCGGTAAGTGTTGCCGTCCAGATCGCGGACGCCGACGACGTTGGTATCCAAGAGGCCCTGCATCAGGCGTATGAGAAGAATCTCCTCCGTGGTCGCAAATTGCTCATCGCAAAGCGCATCGTGGAAAGCCGTCGCCGACGTGGACGAGGGATAAGAGGCGCGGTCGAGAAGGGCGCAAAGCTTTCGTCCCGTTCGTTGGTTCGAGCATATCGGGAAGATACGGATCGGAAGCGCCTTCTCATTCGCAGGGCCGATGCCACCCGGAATCGTCTCATCTTCATCGCGCATGCAATGCACGAACTCCTTGGAGACGAAAAGTTTGTTGCCCTCTTGAAATCGGAGAAGCTCGATACGCTGCCAAAGAAGCTGTTGACCCGCATGGAACGAGGGAGTGTTGCGTGATGATGCGCAAACCCGACAGACGACCCATCGTCATGGCGTTTGAGCGTGAGCGGGTAACGATCGCGAGCAGCTCGATTCAACCATTGCGCCTGATCAGCGACGCGATCAAGAAGACGCCGAAATATAGCCAGATCCAGTCGTCCGTACGTGAAATCGGGCTCGTCGAACCCCTTATCGTGGCGCGCGATCGCGGCGAGAAGGGAAAATACCTTCTTCTCGATGGGCACCTTCGCTTGGCTGTCCTTCAGGAACTCGGTATCACCGAGACCTCATGTCTGATCGCTACCGACGATGAGGCATACACTTACAATAAGAGAGTTAGCCGCATCGCGATCGTTCAGGAACGTAATATGATCCTGGGAGCGATCAAGCGAGGTGTATCGGAGGAGCGAATAGCGAAGGTACTCAACGTCAACGTCTCCCATGTTCGGCTGAAGAAGCGCTTGCTCGATGGGATCTGCCCCGAAGCGGTTGAATTGCTGAAGGACAAGCACGTCCCCATCGCGACATTCACGGAGCTGCGGAAGCTGCTGCCGATGCGCCAGATCGAAGCGGCACAACTGATGGTGACGATGAACAAGTATTCCAGCACTTACGCAAAATCTATTGTCGGGGCAACGCCTCAGGCGCAACTGGTCGACGCCACCAAGCCGAAGCAAATCGACGGCCTCACGGATGAGCAGATGGTGTTGATGGAGCAGGAGTCAGCCAATTTGGATCGCGAATTCCGTCTCATGGAGCAATCATACGGTTCCGATCATCTGGATCTTGTCGTTGCGACCGGTTACCTGCATCGACTGATCGAGAACGCGCGCATTGTTCGATATCTCGCCCAGCACACGCCCGAACTCCTGGCGGAGTTTCAGAAGATAGCCGAGCAGCAGAAATCTGCCGCATGAGATTTTCGAAGACCGAGCATTTGACCCTAACGTCGATGCTGCACGCCTTCACTTTCTCTCATTTGGAGATCAATGCGAGGATCGTGAAGCCTGATTCCGACATTCGCACGCCATTCCGTGTCCTTCGCCGGAGGCACTCGGTCCCGGGTCCCGCCGCGTTCCGCGTCGGCGCTATGCTGACCCTCCTGCGGGTGCCTTTTTAACCGGTCTCGGGACTGCAGTCGGTCCCGCGTCCCGCCAAGAGGCGGCGCTATGCTGACGCTCTTGCGGCTGCCTTTCTTGCTGGTCTTGCCGGACGATGGCTTCATTACCACAAGGACGAGTGTCTTCGTTTCCAACTGGCTAATGGGCTCCGCCCCTCGCGCACGCCAGGGTGAAGCGCCGGCTCATGCCGGCGCCGACCCGGGCGGTCTCCCCGGTCTTCCGCGCTGTCCGCAGACGACGAACCATCGCGGGCCTGCCCATTCGCTCGTGCAGACCCGCTTCCAGGAAGCGGCCCTATCGGGCGGGCGATCCCCCTCCGCCCTGGTCGCCCTGGCACTTGCTACCCCCGGTCTCGCCGACGGGCAGGGGCGCAGGCGCGGAGTGCGCGCTTTGCGCCCCTGAAAACAGCAAGGAGAGATCGATCATGTCGGCCAAGCAGGTAAAGACCATCCCCGAGAGCGGAACGGAGGTATTCATTCCGCTGAGCAAGCTCAAGAAGTCCCCGAAGAATGCACGCAAGACGCCGCATAGCGAGGCGGCTATCGAGACCTATGCGGCGAGCATTGCCGCCAAGGGCATTTTGCAAAATCTGGTCGTTGAACCCGAATATGACGCAAAACGGACCGCGACGGGATTTTACTTCGTGACCATCGGCGAAGGCAGGCGGCTCGCCCAGCTTCTGCGGGTGAAGCGGAAGGAGATCAAGAAGACTGAGCCGATCCGCTGCATCGTCGATACCGCAAACGATCCCCACGAAATCAGCCTCGACGAAAATGTCACCCGCGAGGACATGCACCCCGCCGACCAGTTCGAGGCCTTCAAGAAGTTGGCCGACGAGCGCGGTTTTGGCGCCGAAGAAATCGCCGCACGCTTCGGCGTGTCGGCCCACGTGGTGCGGCAGCGGCTGCGGTTGGGCGCGGTTTCCCCCAAACTGATGCAGATCTATCGTGATGGCGACCTGACCCTCGAACAGTTGTCGGCTTTTGCCATCACGGAAGATCACGCCCGGCAGGAAGCCGTCCATGAGCGGTTGTCCTACAGCCGCGATGCCAGCACCATCCGTCGCCTCCTTACCGAAGCCCACGTCCCAGCCACTGACCGCCGCGCGCGGTTCATCGGTATCGAGGCCTATGCCGAGGCGGGCGGCGCTCTCCTGCGCGATCTCTTCACCGAGGATCGCGGCGGTTACTTCGAGGACGTGGCACTGCTCGATCTGCTGGTCACTGCAAAACTCGGGAGCGCTGCCGATGCCGCGCGGGAGGCGGAGGGGTGGAAATGGACCGAAGCCCACCTTGATTTCCCGCATGCGCACGGCATGCGGCGGACCTACCCGCATCCAGTCGCGCTTTTGGCGGAGGATCAGGCGGCCCTCGATTCGGCGCAAGCCGAGTTTGACCGACTGACCGAGCAGTACCAGACGGCCGAGGAACTTCCCGACGATGTTGACGCTCACTTCGGAGAACTTGAAGCCGAGATCGAGCGGCTGGAGGCCAAACGGCTGGCTTACGATCCCGACGATGTCGCGCGAGGCGGTGCGTTCGTGATCCTCAATCATGACGGCACGATCCGAATCGAGCGTGGGTTTGTCCGGCGGGAGGACGAAAGGCCCCGAGCGGAAACGGTGCAGAGAGGTGAGGATGAGACGGCGGGCGAAGCCGTCGGCACTGCCGATCAACCGCTCCGGGATGGAACTGATGTAGGGGATGGCGACAGCGCCACCAGTGAGGAAGAAGACGATCGTCCGGTGTCTGACGTTCTCGTCCGTGACCTCACCGCGCATCGGACCCTGGGTCTGCGCCTCAACCTCGGCGAAGAGCCGGAGGTCGCCGTGGTCGCGGTCACGCACGCGCTGGCCGCGCAAATCTTCTATCTCGGTGCCGATGCGCATGTCGTCGGTATCCAGCCGATCAGGACCCATTTGGCTGCGCATGCGGAGGGGATCGAAGATACCCCGGCCGGCAAGGCGTGGACTGATCGCCACGCCAACTGGGCGCGGCAGATGCCGCGCGACGTCGCGGGCCTCTGGACCTTCGTGGCCGAGCTTGATCACGACAGCCGGATGGCGCTGTTCGCCCATTGTGTCGCGCTGACCGTCAATGCGGTCAAGCTGCCGTGGGAGCGCAAGCCCCGCGCCGTGGCAACCGCTGACCATCTGGCTGTGGCCGTCGCCCTCGACATGACCGCCTATTGGCGGCCGACCGCGCGAAGCTATCTCGGCCGCGTTACAAAAGCGCGCATTCTGGAGGCGGTCTGTGAAGGTGTGAGCGGCGAGGCCGCCGAGCGAATTGCGGACATGAAGAAGGTCGACATGGCGGAGGCTGCGGAGCAGTTGCTCGCCGGGACCGGCTGGCTGCCAACTTGGCTGCGCACGGCCAAGTCCCAAGAGCAAGCCGGCTCGCAGGGTACAGACGCATATCCGGAAGCTGCCGAGTGAGCTTGGAGACCGGGCCGCTTACGCCGCCCGGTCAGATTGCCGAAAAATTCCGCCGCGCGCCTTGGCAGGCGCGCGGCGGTTCAACAGATGCAAAGCTGCGGCTCTCGCACGCAGATCACCTCGACGACGGATTCCGGATTCTCCCGGTCAATGCCGACAGGCCCGAACACAGGGCGGTCCTTAGCCTTACACCAACGATGCGTGGATCGGCGCCGGGTCTCTAACGTGACTGCTACCATCTCTTGTCGGCGCTTCCTCGGCCACGTTGCCAATTGCGTAGCGCAAGAATGCGAAATCTGCCGCAAAGCTTCTTCTCGCGCGTCGTTATCGCCCTTGATTGCGTGATTCAATGTCTTGACCGAGCCGAAGTCTGTGGTCGGCTTGAATGCCGGTAGCCATAGTGGTCTCCGTCTGTCCGTTTGTGGCCAGCGAGCCACGCAGCCTCGAATGGACGGATCAGGCCCGAGGGGCGGCAAGAGCCTCGATCGCCTTCCCGCAACGGCTTCGCCTGCTTCTTTCCCCTGCCGCGAAGGGGGCGGCATTCCTCGCGAGACAAACAAGCAGTCTATCGCCGTCCTCCGCTGTGCTTCGGGCCAAACGGCTGCGGGCCGATCGCTCCCCGGGCCAAGGACCGCCATCGAGGCCGCGATGGGCGCGGCCCGAGCAACAAACGGAGATCACCATGGCTACCATCGGCACCTTCACCACTTCGGACACCGGCTATGTCGGCTCGATTAAGACGCTGACGCTCAACATCAAGGCAAAACTTGTCGCTTCCGAGCGAGAGAACGAGAAGGCACCGGATTTCCGGATCTTCGCTGGCGCCATCGAATTCGGCGCCGCCTGGAAGAAGACCGCCCGCGAGACCGATCGCGAATATCTCTCGGTCAAGCTCGATGATCCGAGCTTTCCGGCGCCGATCTACGCCTCGCTGGTGAAAGTCGAAGGCGACGACGGCTTCACCCTGATCTGGTCGCGCCGCAGCGCCGACTGACCTTTCCGGATCATCCGCCCCGCCTCTTCGGAGGCGGGGCTTTTTGCATGGTGGTTGCTGCTTGCAGGGAGGCAGGAAGAGCATTTTTCTTGAAAGAGAATCGCTAAGGGCTCCGCCCTCGCGCAGGCAAGGGTGAAGCACCTGACGGTGCCGGCCGGACCGTATCCCCGGTCTTCCGCGCCATAGATATTCACGACGACGATTGCCGTCTGGGCGCGTGCAGACGCGCGCTCGTCGTGCGCGCCCCTGTCGGGCGGGTGATCCCCCTCCGCCTCCGGCCGCCCTTGCCCTTGCTACCCCAGGTCTCGCCGACGGGCAGGGTTGCAGCGCAGCGCTGCGCTTCAACCTCAGCCCTAGGAGAAACGATATGAACATCATGACCTTGCCGCAAACCGATCAGCCGGCGATGGCCGGCTTTCGCGTGGATGTCTCGCGAGGCCAGCGGATCGGCCGAGTATCGTCGGAATGGTTTGCGCGCCCCGACGACGAACGCTATCTGAATTTGCCCGACCTCTATGATGCTGTGCGCGGACGCGCCGAGCGCGCACAGGCGCGAACGGTGGAAAGCCGCGCCATCCGTGTGGAGGCCAGCGGCGACCACTCGGAGCGGCTATCCCTGATGGTGCCCGGACGTGACGAGCCGGTGGTGCCGACCCATTGGAGCTTCGGCCAATTATGTACGCTGGTCGGGGCGCCCACCTCCTATCTGCGGCAGCTTCCCGCAGCCCTCTCCGGCATCAACCTGCAGCACGGTCTGTTCTCGCACCGCGCCGAATTGGTGAAAACACTGGAAGCCGATCACGGGCACATCCAGCTTCGTGCCGTCACCGGTCCGGATTATGGCCGCATCTGGGATTACGAGCTTGTCGCCGCCGTCATGAAGATCGCGGGGAACGGCACCGGCGATACAAGGTGGAAGGTGCCGGGCGTGCTGGATTGGGCATCCATGACCCACAATCCCTTTGTCGACGTGACCAAGGAGACGACGACCCTGTACGCCAGCGACCGCGATGTGTTCCTGTTTCTAGTCGATGATACCAATCCGATCGAGGCCGGGCGGTTGGCGAATGGATCGCCGGATTTGTATTTTCGCGGCTTCTACTGCTGGAACAGCGAAGTCGGCAGCAAGACGCTTGGCATTGCGAGCTTCTACCTCCGCGCCGTCTGCATGAACCGCAATCTCTGGGGCGTGGAGAATTTCGAGGAGGTCACCATTCGGCATTCGAAGTTTGCGGCGCAGCGGTTTGCATATGAGGCGGAACCCGCCTTGACGAGCTTTGCCAATTCCTCGCCCGCGCCGTTCGTCGCCGGCATCAAGGCAGCGCGGCAGCGGATCGTTGCCCGCACAGACGAGGATCGGGAAGGCTTTCTTCGCAAGAGCGGCTTTACCAAATCCGATACGACGAAGATTATCGAAACAATCTTCGGCGAGGAAAACCGCAAACCGGAGAGCCTGTTTGATTTCGTGCAGGGGATCACGGCGGTCGCGCGGACTAAATCGCATCAGGACGCGCGGCTTGAGTTGGAAGGAAGGGCAAAGCGCCTGATGGAACGGGCGATCTGAGGAACTAGCCGCGCAATCAAGGTTGGTTGCGCGGCAGGATCTCAACGTTGTTCATGGGTCGCCGCCGATCCGGCAAGCCGGATCGGCGGCGTTGACGCGTGGCCCGCGTCCGGGCTCGCCGGGCCCAACAGCCCGGCTCGCGAAACTTCTCGCTTGGACACCTGTCATATTTTGAACTCTTGCAGAGCCGATCGTCTAAATCGCGAAAAGTTAGCAAATTTAGCGTTGCGACTGTACACGAAGCACGAAGCCGACTTGGTGAACGGTTGACTCGGAAGTTTGACGATGACACGCATGCTCGATCATGAGCCGATCTTCAGGTCGTCTCCATCGAAGATCCGACCGTCCTCGCGCAGCACAAGACCGCGCTCAACCCATATCTGGCTGATTGCGGCGGCTCGGCCATGAGGCCGGATCGTTGTCGCCAGCCGCCAGTTCCGGGTTCGCTTTCGCCCTGTGACGGACATTCGGTTTGCATTCGAAACGTTGACGACGATCATGACGTTAAGACTTTCGGGTTCGTCACTAATGCGACCCTCACTCACTTACGCGGGCAAGAGTTCGCAGCGAAGTGCGTTGCGTGCTGATGACATATGGGCGATGCCTTCGGCCCGCGCTCTACTCGTCGCTTCGCTCCTCACCGAGCCACCCTACGGGTGTCTCGGCCCTTCGGGTAACGATCGCTATCGCACACGCTCGCAAACAGTGGGACTTCGCAAGTCACCTGCTAAGTCGCTGCAGCATTTTCTCAATAAATCCGGCGACCGGATACGCCACACAGAGCTCCGCCATGGCGGATGAGACCCGATCCAGATCCACGACGACGGAACACACGTTATCTTGCTTGTGACCACGCCCAGCCAGCGGACCAACACCGGTAGCAGAGAATCCGCTGTTCGTTCGAGCGCAACAAAGTGCAGCAAAATGCAATGCTGCGAAAAGTTGCTACCACACCTGTGCATTGGGATGCGGATATCAGATTACCGGTTATAGACGCTACTCTCGATCGTCGCGCCGCCGACTTCGCTGCTGACTGCATTTCGGGTCGTCCAGGCGAAGGTCGTGTTGAGCGCCCTGCATAAGCGTGGCGAGACTCACGCAGGCGATGACAAGAGATGGCCTACGCCGGGCGGCCGTCAAGTGAACGGAACCACCGAAAGCCAGCCGCCGCTCAGCTCCCAAAGAGCAGCGGCGCTCATGCGAATTGCATGGGAACCCACATCAAGCTGCGCTTGGAACGTTAAGCTCGATCGCATGTTCTCTTCAGACGAAGGACCGTTGTGGTCGCCAATCGTCCCGGAGTGTCAGATGAGCAAACGTAAACTGGCAACGGCGTCAAAGCACGCCCGCAGCCCGAAGATGGCCGCGCGGGCCCAACGGACCACGCGGGCTATTGTAAGGAGCCCGAAAGACAATCCTCTCCGCCCTGTCGCGGCAGGCTCAACTGAGCCGCCTCCTGAGCTTCACAACGACTCAACACAGGAAGCTATCCTTGTTGAGAATCCGGCGACTGCCTTACAAGATGACTTCACACAGATGATGAGGGATGACGATTCAAAGAAAGGATTCGAGTCCTCTTCAGCCACGGCGAACGTGCAGGCTTATCAAGCAAAGATTCTGGAAATGGCTCAAGCCAACATGCAATTTGCTTCTGAATTCGCCCAGAGGCTTCTGGCGATCAGATCGCCCTTTGAATTTTTCAGCGTCATTTCAGAATTCACGAGCAAGCGGATCGCCATGTTCGGCAAGTATTCGAGAGAAATGTCTGAAGTAATTACTAGGCGATGAAAGCCTAAGGCCCCGGTGTGTTTTGGCCTCACGATGCAGGTCGAGCGCACGCTACAATGAGATAAGCGACATCCTGGTTGATTTTGGCTTAATCCCGGAAGCCCTCTAAAGCGATAGACGCACTTCTCCGCCGCGGGCGCCAGGATCACTTTGGCAGTCCCATCGCTCTCTTGCAGGCGCAGATGGCAAAGCGCGCGAGATGCCATGATCGCTCCTCAACCTCTGCTCCCCGGTTTGCATCCTGCGTTTGACAATCACAGCTGGGCTTTTGGAACCATTCTGTCGCGAGCCGATTGGCTTACTGACACAATCACTTTTGGAGAAATGCTATGAAATTTATCGCACTCACTATGGCAGCCGCGGCAGGTACGCTTCTTGTGACCGCTGCTTCAGCTGCCCCGCTTTCTGCCAATGTATCAGTTGCACCGGAGAGCAACGTTCAAAACGTTCGTATGGTCTGCAATGAAGACGGTCGCTGCTGGCGCGAACGTGGTGAACGCCGTGTTATCATCCGCGACGGGCGCGATGCTTACGGATATGCTCCTCGCGAGCGTTACATCGAGCGCCGCGGCTATGAAGACCGTGGCGGCATCGGCTTCAGTGCTCCCGGCGTGAGCGTTGGAATCGGGACCGACCGCTACTGAGAGACGACGAGATACCTTGTGAAAATGGCCGTGGTGTAGTCCGCGGCTTTTTCATTGGGACTCATCCTCAAATGGCATAGATCGAATGCTTCGATCGGCGTCTGGTGTGATCTATCCCGACTTTCCCAGGCGAGGAGCGTTCGTCCCTCGCAACCGTTCCGCAAACCAAAACGCCCCGATCGCGACAAACGCGAGAAGGAAAATTCCTCCACACGATAGGAATGTAACTGCAAAACTTGTGTCCATGACATTCTCCCAAGAGAGATGATTGGGTGCAGTCTCGATTCGACTCCGCCGCTATCCTGGTGTGCCGCGATTTTTCAGGTGGCCAGATCGAAGGGCCGACGTTTCGCCGTTCGTCGAGCAGTTTCGCTGATCAGGCCGAGCTTGCGGAAGCAGGATCGGTTCAAAAATTTGCGGCGACCAGATCGTAAGAGCCCCTGCTGCCGCGGACGTACATCTTAGCAGCGGCGGCGCATATCAAGTCACGATTGAAATCGAACGCGTGCAGAAAATCCGACTCACCGTAACCGGTATCTGGTTGAATTCGCTTCAGCGCATCTTCGTTTATGAAAAACGATGCCTCAATAGCGCTGTCGTGTCCCCAAAATCGTACGGCACGCCGCGTGCGGTCATATGAACGGCTATGGTTGGGAAACTCGATCATGTTGTCGGGGCCGATCAGTTGTCGGAGCACGAGACCTCCGTGCCGGCTGCACGCGATTTGCGTCGCGGCATATTCGATGGCGTCCGATCCTGTCTCCGGCGCACTCGCGTGCAACGGGTCGATACGCTGACAAGGTATACGGTAGCCAAAGCTTGGCGCGAAGCGCGAAGGGAGGGACGTTGGAGCGATCCGGTTGCGCCAACCTCTAACTGGGTATGCTGGAAGCGGATTACAACCCCGCTCGATCCCGCCACAGCAAATAGTCGCGCCTGGCCTCGTTATTCTGCGGATCGGCACTATATCTTGGATATCACCGCGCGCCCCTCGGCTGTTATCGGTGACTGAGAGCAGTGTGCTCCCGCCGCGACCTAGAGGCGGTTACTATGTCAAATATCTCCAAATTCAGCGTTCGCGAGTGGTTAGTGCCTCCGGTACTGCTGCCGATCTTCTTTGTGCTGCTGATCGCTGCTGCGATGCTTATTCAGTGGTAGTTCCCCTCGTTGGGCCCGCGCCGTCTGCTGAAGCCAACCGCTCATTCCGGCCAGTCAAGCGAGTCCAATCGTCGTTAGCTTGCAAGCTGAACATCCGGGCGGCAGACGCCCTGGATGGAGCCCGCAAGATGCCGCCGGGAGACGAGCGCGCGGAGGCAATGAAAAAGGCTACGATCCTGGAGAACGCCGCTGAAATGCTCGAGCATTTCAGCCGCAGGGTCGGCGTGCCGGCAAAATGACGGTTGAGGGCTAGTTTCTTCCCCCGCTCCACCGTTCACGCCCAAACTCGGGCACTTAGGAAAAGAGCTCCTGGGCATGGATCGTAGGAGCACCGAGATGCTTGTCCCAGATCGATCGCTCGTTTCAGTCAACACCCGTTTTCCCGTGGATGCCTATCCGATGGTACCCGATCTTTCACGCAGTCCGGCCGTCGTTCTCGTCGTAGAGGACGAGATGATGCTCCGCATGCGCGCGGTCGACATGGTGGAAGACGCCGGTTACACGCCGGTTGAAGCTCTGGATACCGACGAAGCCGTCGCAATCCTCGAATCCAGGTCCGACATCGCGCTCATATGCACCGACATTCAATTGCCCGGCAGCATGGACGGCCTGAGTCTTGCGCATACCGTGCATAAGCGTTGGCCGGCGATCAAGATCATCCTGGTGTCGGGACAATTGAACCCATCGAGCATCGATCTTCCCCCCTGTAGCAGATTTTTCGGCAAACCACTCCAAGCCTGGCAAGTCATAGCCCAGATGCGCAGCATGATAGGCCACGCCTGAATCTCGTGGTTCTTGGCGCCGGATGCCGCCAGACCTTTCAATGCCAACGCCCGGCCGAAATCAAGTGCGGTACCCCGCCCAAGGTGATACAGTTGCAAATGCTTGAAGTCGATCTCCGCACAGACAGGCGTCCGGGCGGCGCAGAATTCCACCAGGACTTTCTGGCGGCAGAGAATGTCAGCCTGCGGTTACTCCTGGCGCAGGCTGAGATCAATACGAGGAGCCTGCTTGCCAAGGCCGGTATCGATGCCAAAGAGCGCGAGGCATCCGACAAGCTGCAGAAGCTGATCCTCGAAGAACTGCATCACCGCATCAAGAACACGCTCGCGACCGTCGCCGCAATCGTCTCCCAGAGCCTGCGCAACCTGCAGGGGGGCGAGCACGCGCAACACGCCATCGAGGGCCGGCTTTTGGCACTCGGCCGGGCCCACGATCTCCTTCTGCAGGCAAAATGGTCCAGCGCCGATCTTGGCACGGTCGTCCGCAGCGCCATCGAAGCCTTCGACAATCCCGCCGAGTCGAAATTCTCGATCACGGGACCCGATATCCGGATGACGTCGGCTGCCGTCATCGCCGTCGCGATGACGCTCAATGAGCTCTGCACGAACACCACGAAGTTTGGCGCCCTGTCGGTCCCGGAGGGGCGCGTCGACCTCGTCTGGACGGTAGACCAACCGACACAGCGCTTGCACCTCACCTGGACCGAAAAGAACGGTGCGGTTGTCCAGCCGCCCGCCAAGCGCAGCTTCGGAACACGGCTGATCGAGACGCTTGGCAAGCAGCTCCAGGGCAATGTGCAATTAGCCTATGCGTCGACGGGTTTCTCGTACACGTTCGACGTACCGATAGCTTTTTTGAGCTCCCCGCCGGCATAGCCAGCGCGCATGTGGTCACGTGAGTGGATCAGTATTTTACGTGAGTTGATCAGTATTTCTCTTCGTCCCTTTTTGTTGGGCGCCTTCGAGGCGTGGAGCTCGCAGCTGTGCATGTTCACTAATTCGCTGATTGGATCGCTCCAGCGGAGGAACGATCCGATGCGAGACAACAGCTATGACCGAACGGTTGAGCGCAACTATCTGCACAAGTGGCGTTTTCTGATTTCGGAGTATGAGGCGGTGAAGGCTGGCCGATCGCCGCTGTTCAAGCGGGTCGGCGACTTCTACCGGCACCACGGGACCTGCTCGCAGACGTTCCGCAAATATTACAATCGCTATCTGCAGAGCGGCGAGGACGCGGATCTGCTGCCGCGGCGGCGCGGCCCGAAGTGGCGGGAACGGCGCGAGCTGGAAGGGATCGAGGCGGAGATCGTCGCCCATCGCAAGCGGGGGATGAACCGTTATGAGATTCATGCCGTCTTGCGCGAAACGCGCGACACGGTACCTTCGCCGATCACGATCTACCGGGTGCTGAAACACTACCGCCTGAACCACCGCACGCCGGCGATGCGTGAGGAGAAACGCCATATCATCAAGGACAAGCTCGGGGAGCTGGGCCACGTCGATCTGCATCAATTGCCGCGCGATATGTTCCTCGCGCCACCCCCGGTCACGGCCTACATCATCAGCCTGATCGACAGCTGCTCGCGTCTGGCCTGGGCCGAGGTCCTGACATCCAAGAAGGCGCTGCCGGTCATGTTCAAGACCCTGAAGATGATCAACACCCTCAACGTCACCTATGGGCTCGTCTTCCAGGAAATCCTGTCCGACAACGGCGCCGAGTTCGCCGCCCGCACCAAGCCGGGCGAGCATCCGTTCGAGGCCATGCTGCTCGAGCTCGGCATCAAACACCGCTACACCAGGCCCTATCGGCCGCAGACCAACGGCAAGGTCGAACGCTTCTGGCGTACCCTCGATGACGACGTCATCGACGGCGCGACCTTCGACAACCTCGACCACTTCGCCAATGAACTGTTCGAGTACCTCGTCTACTACAACAACCACAGACCCCATCAGGCCTTGGCGGGACAAACTCCCAAGGCCTTCGCCGCTACCAAGACCACCGCGATCCAATCAGCGAATTATTGAACATCGACAGCAACGACCAAAGCAAAGCCGTCGTTGAAGGGGTCTCCCATTCGCGGGACCCACGCGGGATCCTGGGAGCCGGCGCATTGCCGATTATGCAGCGTGCTGCATCACTCAGAGCGGATCCACAGTCGCGGGGCCGGTAGCCAGGTCACAGCGGGCGGTCGCGAGTCACTCTGCGGGAATGCGTTACCATCGCCGACCCCAATTGCCGCCCCACCTACTTCCCCATCCGCTGCCACCTCGAAGCAGCCGCACGATGAGCAGCAGCAATATCGCTCCGATGGTGGCGTTGACGATCGCGCTGATCATCCCGCTACCGAGATGGATGCCTAGCTGAGGTAACAACCAGCTTCCGATAAAGGCGCCCAAAATCCCGACAATGAGGTCACCGATAATTCCAAAACCGGTCCCCTGGACGATTTGACCAGCCAACCAGCCCGCAACGAGACCGACAAACAGTATGACCAGCAGGCCTTCGCTCGACATATTCATTGTGACACCTCGGCATTCTGGTTTGGACGCAGTATTGCAAGCTGATCCGCCTGGTGTCTGTGCAAATTTGATCAGCTTGTTGGAATATTGGCTTTGGCGCCAGGTATGCCCTCACGCCATCGGCCTCGTCGCAATTGGTTGAGCTCGCCTGTCAGGGTAACAGGCAGTCCACCACTCCTTTGGTCGCAGGTAGAGGCACGCGCGGTCGATTTGAAGTCTCATTTCGAACCGTTTTCTGACTCGCGAGCTGCACTGACAAGGCGCGCCTCGAGTTTCGCGCCATTCCCGTGCAGGCACGAGCCGCTGAAGTGAGGCCAAGTCTGCTTTGCGCAGCCCGTGTCGACAACATGAATATCGCGCCGGTTGCTCTTCTGGAGGGCGGCCGACTGCCCAGGTTCGACCTCTGGGGCATATACAGACAGTACGAACAAGGCGGCGGCAATGAAGGCGGAAATTGCGACGGCCGAGAGCGTTTTGATCATTGGTTGCGGTCGTGTCATTCGCTGCTTTGGCTCGTGAACTTAATGATGATTCGCGCTTTGGTTCGTTGGAGAATCTAGCTTGAGCCGTATATTCAAACCCTTTGTGCTTCTGATCGCCGCCATCTACTTCCTGGTGGACGCCGTCTTTTTCACTCTCTTCAAACCTGTCCTTCGCCGGATGGCGGATTGCTGGGTATTCGAAAGCTTGCGAGCGTGGATTGTGTCGCTTCGCCCATATCCTACTCTGGCGCTGTTCATCGTGCCGGTCATTTTGCTCGAACCTGTTAAGCCTGTTGCGGCTTACCTGACGGCGACAGGCCACGTCGTTGACGGGCTTATGGTCCTCATCGTTGGCGAGCTTCTCAAGCTCCTGCTTATTGAGCGTCTCTTCAGCGTTAGCCGCGATAAGCTTATGTCAATTCCTGTTTTCGCCTGGTGCTACGACAGGTTTTGTCAAGGCCAGGACTGGGTCGCATCCCTGCAGGCATGGCAACTCATGCGTCGTTGGAGCTCCAATGCCAAGCACGCTGTTCAAAGATATGTCCTTGAATTTAAGGCTGCGCAGAAGCGAAAGAGGCTTTTTTGGCGAGCGCGCTGAACGTCGGCGCACGGCTGAGCAAATAGCGCCGCCAGATGTTTGTTGAAAACTATTCTCTTCTGACAGGTTGTGTCGTCGCCCAGATCCCCATCTAGGGACCGTGTTGGGATCTAAACCGGAGCCCGTAGCCCGGAAGAAATCCACTTCATCGAATGGGTTTCGCTGACGACTTTATCGACGTGATGGCAATTGACGCCCTGAAACGTACGAATCTCGAATCCGATCCGAGAGGGCTTAATGTGCGTCAGGGTCATTGGACCCAAGCATTGGGGGCAGGTATGGGGCTGAACTGCTATGCGGCTTGGGTCGAACAAGACTGCTAAGGATGACATGATGCTCACCTAAACTCAGGCGGGAGCGTTACAGAACTCTCAGTCACCGATAGATGCCGTGATGGGGGCGGTGATGGAGGCACCATGGAATCATCGCTATCCCGGCGCCGTTCTATTTTGCTCACTTTCGAAAAGTTAACGAATTAGGACCCGGGAAAGCACAACGCCACCAAGCCCAATAATGCTTGGTGGCGTTGGATTAGGTCCGGACAGCGCAATCCCCCGGTGACCACCAAAACAGCAGATATGCACTGCGATCGTCTGTTCAAAATTGCTCACTTTCAAATTAGATCATTGCCATTTTTAAGACTAGGCCACTGTCGTCTGAAACAGGCCAGCACCTACCGTCCCGAGCCGTCCTGATCAGGACACTCGCAATTTGAAATTTTGACAGTGAGCAAAAGTGAGCAAGCGCCGCTGCGGCTGCAAACGGAAACCGCAGCCATTCTGTGAGTTCTCTCAAGATCCAGACGGCGCTGGGCCGTGCGGGGATCGACAGCCCATGCATCGCAACAGTTTTCTGATACTCGATCGCCTCGTCGGCGAGCAGCAAGTGTGGAATGGTGAGAGCTTAGATCAGACCACATTTGCAAGCCGGTCTTCTGTGCGCGCAGGAACGTAGCCTGATCTTGTCAGTTAGCGCTCCGAGACTTCATCTTAGGAAGTGTTAGCTATGGAGAACGATCGAATTGCCGGCTCGGCGAAGGACTTCGCCGGTAGGGTCGAGGGCACCGTCGGCGATATCGCCGGCGACGCAAAGACCCAGGCAGCAGGCCGCATCCGCGAGGCGACAGGCACCGCGCAGAACCTGTATGGCCAGGCCAAGGATGCAGCGCGGGAAGCTACGGATGCCGCCGTCAACTACGCCAAGGACGCTTATGAGAACAGCGGTGATACTTTCCGTGACGGCTCGCAAGCGATCGCGAAGAAGGTGCAGGACAATCCCCTCGGTTCGATGTTGATCGCGGGCGGGATCGGCTTTGCGTTGGGGCTATTGCTGACGCGCCCGCCGCACCATCCGCCGCAGCGCGGGCGACAACGGCTATGACGGCCATATCGGAGCTATTCACGCTTTTTGATTGATTGGCTGTTTGTTGACTTGGAGATGAGATCGTGAGTGATGACATCCCGCTGGCCCCTTTCGCCCATGAAAGCTTGGATTCCGTTCCAGAACCGAAATCCACCATCGCGGAAGTCTCCGAAGCTGTGAAGGGGGCAGTCCATCGAGTTAGCGGCGCGATAGAAGCGGGTCGAAAGCCAGGGATGCCGTTGAGCATCTTGAGCAATATCGCGCGCGAAGCGCCACTTGGTTCGCTGTTAGTCGCGTTCCTGTTGGGCGTTGCCGTCGCACGCCGGCGATGATGGGTTTGGGGGCGCGCTAACCGTCCCAGGCTATACAGATCTGAGGACTCCTCGGTAGCTGCTTAGAGCAGGTGCCCGATAGCCGCCCGCAATGGCCGAGAAGGGTCCTGTGCCATGGTCACCTCCTTGGTGAGGGCGGTAGGCTAAGTGCGCTTAGAGCACGCCGCCGGTCAAAATTGACCACACTGTCCGGCTTTAAATTTCAGACCCCCTGGATTTAAACTGGGGGCGCGGGGGGTACAGCATCCGCACCCGATAATCATCTTCGAAAGAAGCTGGCACTCTTCCTGATTGCCGGTCGTGTTCGATAACATCAGAATTGGGTCCAATTTAATGCAGATCAATCTGCGCGACCTTGTATCGCGCGGTAGGGCAGGAACTTTTGCTGGCTGACCCTATTTGTCCCGATGTCGGGCGCACAACGATTGGTGAATATCAACGCGCCGCGAGGCAAAACCCCCGCACAATGCCACCGCCAGTTTGTTTGCGCTGCGATCAGTATAGTCGTAGCGGAGAATTCTTTCATGAAAAGCGTTTTGAAGCTGACTGCAATGCTGGGGCTTGCAGTGTTGATGATGATCCCGTTGAGCGCAAATGCTCAGGAACAGAAGCACGAAAACAACAAAGGAGCGCCGGCGGCGCGTTCAGCCCCAGCTGTCGCGCCGCCGCCACAGCGGCAGGCCGCGCCGCAAAGTCAGGCCGCTCCGCAACGCGAGGCCGTGCCGCAACGCCAGACCGCACCGCAACGTGAAGTCGCACCGCAACGCCAGGCCGCGCCGCAACGGCAGGCCGCGCCGCAACGCGAGGCCGCGCCGCAACGGCAGGCCGTACCGCAACGTGAAGCCGCGCCGCAACGCCAGGCCGCACCGCAACGCGAGGCCGCTCCACAAGGCCATGCGCCGCAAAGGGCCGCAGCTCCAACGCGTCAAGCAACGCCACGCATCATCAACAGTCCGCGGGACAATGCACCCGCCCGAACAGCAACTCCGCCGACCACCCACAACGCCGCGCCCAAGGCCGCCGTATCCGCTACGCCAACGCGCGAGCAGCTGCGCCGCCAGCAACGCGAGGAGCTCACGCTGCGCCAACAGGAAACCCGTGAACTGCGAAAGCTCCCGACTGCGCAACGCGCGCAGAAGCAGCAGGAAATCAATCAGCAGCGTGAGCAGCGCGTGCAGCAGCGGCTGCAACCTAACGGCCATGCTCAGCCGAATGCATTGGTTCAACCCAATGAGCAAGCGCAGCGCGGCGAGCGTCGTAACGGTGTCGCTGTTACACCGCAGGCAGCCCAGCAAGGCCGCTTCGCTGCGCGTTTCGCGGCACGGGCGCAAGGTGCCAATTTCCGTGCGGACACGGCTGCGCTCGCCCCACGCCGGGCCTGGAGCCTCGGCCTGCGCGCGGCCTTCGTGCCGTGGCACGGGCCCGTGTTCTGGCCCTATGCCTATTCGGACGTATTCGATTACGCATTCTGGCCCTCTGGCTATGATGACGGTTACTTTGCCTATGCCTACGATGATTTCTTCGACGGCGTGTTCTGGGGCCAAGCCGGTCTGCCGCCTGAGTACAGCTATGCCTATGCGCCGCCAAACGGACGCCAAGCCCGATCGACTTCTTCCACCGTGGAAGAACCGTGCACGCAGCCTGGCACGGGCATCACTGCTTGGCCGCTCGCAGAAATCAATAGCAAGGTCGGCTTGAATACCGAGCAGAAGCAGCTTCTCGACCAGGTGCGAAGCTCGGGCCAGAGAGCCGCCAGCGTGTTCAAAGCCTCATGCCCCGCGAAAAACGCCTTCGCGATGACGCCACCCAGTCGCCTACAGGCGATGACGTTGCGGCTAACAGCCACGCTCGAAGCAGTGCAGACGGTCCGCCCGGCGATGGAGAAGTTCTATAGCTCGTTGAACGATGAGCAGAAGGAGCGCCTAAACGAAATTGGGCCGAAGCAGAAGAGCAACGCCGAGGCCAACCAGACATCGGCGCGGGACGGCAAGAGCTGCAGCGAACCGAAAGCCGGGCTTGCTAATCTGCCGATCGAGCGGATCGAGGACGCGGTCAAGCCGACCAATGCGCAGGAAGATGGTTTGAAGCACCTTGAGAAGGCCACTGCCAAGGCTGTCTCGATCATGCAAGCCGCCTGCCCCGAGGACACGCCAATCACTCCGCCCGGCCGGTTGGAGGCGATGGAGAAGCGCCTGCAGGCCATGATCGATGCAGCTAATACGGTGAAGCCTGCGCTCAACGACTTTTATGGGTCACTGAGCAGCGAGCAAAAGGCGCGTTTCAACCGCATCGGCGGCGAACTCGCGCAATCCGGCAACTAGTTGGGCCTCACGTTGAGTTGAAAATAGATAGGCGGCCCTTGTGGCCGCCTCTTTGTTTGCCCGGTGAGCCGCTTTCACCTTTGCAGCGGCGGCTTGCGATGACGGAGGAAGCGACCGAGCAGCCGACGCCTGCCCTTGTGCGGGATGAGATCGACGTCGCTGACGAGTTTCGCGCCACCCTTGCGCCGTTCCAGCACTATCTTGCGGCTGTGGAAGGCTTCAAGCTCGGTGCGATGGGCGACGCTGACCACGGTGGCCATGGGCAGCTCCTTGGTCATCAGCTCCATCATCTTGTCCTGGCTCTTTTCATCGAGTGCAGAGGTCGCTTCGTCCAGCACGATGATATCTGGCTTGTGCAGAAACAGCCGCGCGAAGGCGAGCCGCTGCTTTTCACCTCCTGATAGCGTCTGGTCCCACGGCGCCTCTTCCTCAATCTTGTCCTTGAGATGACTGAGGCCGACCTTGTCGAGCGCTTCGCCGATCTGTTCCACCGTCCAGTCCTCGGCGGCGGCCGGGTAGGCAGCGGCGCGCCGCAGCGTGCCCAACGGCACATAGGTTTTTGCGGCAGCATGAACAGGCGGCGATCTGGATGGAAATTGACGCTGCCGCCGCCCCACGGCTACAGCCCCGCGATCGCACGCACCAATGTGCTTTTGCCGGTGCCGGTTTCGCCGGCCACCAGCAGGCGTTCGCCGGCTTCGATCACGACTTCCGCCTCGCCGACCACGGCGGTGCCGTCGTCGAGGGTCACCGAAAGATCGTTGAGACTGAGAATGGCGTCGCCTTCGGTCTCGCCGCGCTTGATGCGGCCGATGCCGTCGCCACGCTCGGCGCGCTCGAGGCCGTCCAGGGACATCATCAGCGAGGCGATGCGCCGCGCGCAGGCGTTCCAGTCCGACAGCCCCGGATAATTGTCGACCAGCCAACCAAACGCGCTCTGCACGATGGTGAAGGCGGAGGCCGCCTGCATCATCTGTCCCAGCGTCATCAGCAGCAGCGGCACCACCGGTGCGATCAGGCTCGATCCCTGCGAAACCAGCGTGGTGCGCATGTGCTGGCCGGCGAGCCGCGCCCATTGCCTCAGCACCTTGATAAAGGTCTTGTCAATGCCGTCGCGCTCTTCCTCCTCACCGCCGAGCAGCGCTATGCTCTCGCCGTTCTCGCGCACGCGGGTCAGCGTGTAGCGATACTCGGCCTCGGCCTGATTCTTGTCTTCGGAGACTTGCACGAAGCCGCGCCCGATCGTCATGATCGAGCCTGAGGCAATCGCCGCGTAGAACACCGCCGCAATCACGAGGAAGCCAGGAATGGTGATGGTCGATCCCGCGATCGTGACCGTCAGCGCGCCGCCGGGTCCAGAGCACTACGATGAAGGTGGTCGCCCGACAGGAATGCCGAGGTGACGCCGGCGGCGAAATCCACCGGCGCATCAGTGGCGACGCGCAGATCCTCGGCGGATGCGGTATTCTGGATTCTGATGGTCGCCGCTGACGAGATTGAGCTGATAATAGCGGCCATTGGTCAGCCAGCGCGACACCACGGAATTGGCTAACCACGCCCGCCAGCGGCGCTGGATGCCCATACGCGTGAATACTTGCGCAACGCCGAGCAGGACGCTGCCGATGGCGAGCGGAAAGAACACCGCGGTCAAATAAAACACGGTGGCGGAATCGCGCTTCACATCGGCTCACGAGAGAGGCGAGTTCGGTTGAGGGCATTCGTGTCGTTCTGACCTGGGACCGCAGATTTCCTGTCTACCCCGGTAACGGGCATCTTCAGAGCGAGACGGCACGCAGTACAAATCGATTTAGACTTTAGCTTATTGAATCATCCCGCTCAATCTCGGGCTTTTCACGCAAAACGGCGTTCAACAGCGAATTATGAACCTCAATCTTTCCATTGTAGCTGATGAGCCCAAGTTTGCGGAATTTATTCATAAAGTAGCTCACGCGGGATCGGGTCGTTCCGATCATCTCAGCCAATGTTTCCTGGCTGATATCCAATAGAATAGGCTGAAGTACTCCTTCCTTTCCGAAATGCGCGAGCAGAAGAAGAAGGCGCGCGAGCCGCTTCTCGCTTGAATTAAAAAGCTGGTCGATCAAGTCCTCTTCAACTCGGCTGTTCCGTGTCAAGAGATACGCCATGAACAGCTCGGAAAATTTCGGCTCGGAACGAAGGGCGGCGATCATCGCTTCTTTGGTTATTGAGGTGATCACACATTCTTCCATCGCCGTCGTCGTCGCGATCCGCAACGGTTGGCCATTGAGGCACCCCTCGCCGAAAAACTGGCCCGGTTCTAGAATCCCGACTACCGCTTCCTTACCTTGCTCCGATAGGACAGTAAGCTTGACCCTTCCCTTTTGAATATAGAAGACCCTGTCCGCCGCGTCTCCTTGCTCGAAGACGTGCTGGTTTCTCTCCAATTTCAAGATCGTTTTGCCAGCTCCTACCTTGGCGAGAAAGGCTTTGGGGTCGAACCCTTCGTCGGCAAGCTTGGCCACAGGAGCCTCCTTTGCTCCGGACATGCGCGCCAGCATTATAGCGGTTCCAACACCAAAATGAAGCGGCTGCTTACGCAGTCACCACTGTCGTTGGCCAGCCGTCCTTGATCTCTGCTTTGGGCGGTAGCGGATCTTCGAAATTTTCCCGTGGCCAGAAACTCCGGCGCAGTGCAACACTATGTGTTACGCCCTTTTGCGAAGTCTCGACACTAGGCGAAACCGGCGACGACCCGTATGGCTCAGTCTTACCATTGACCGCTGTTGCGCTACCGAACGACATTACTGACCTCTCCAAGCTGCCCGATCGCGCGTAGCTCGTCCTTCGTTTTCAAGAGAGCAGCGATCTCGGTGTCTGACGTGGCCAAGGCGCTGGGCGTCCGCCACGTGCTGGAGGCAGCGTACGCAAGGCGGGCAATCGGGTCCGGGTCACCGCGCCATTGATCGATTCGAGACGATTTCGAGCGCCGTGTCGAAGGACTCCGCAAGGCCGGAGCTAACAGTCTGACACGCTTGCCCATTGACGAGTCCCGACGATGAGCCGCGCCCACGATCTTCTGCCGCGGACCCGCACTTGTGCGATCACCGTTCCCCCTCAAGGTGTAAGCCGCGCGCCGTCTACGGCCCGCACGCCTTTCAAGCGATTACCGTGGAAACGGTCACTACACTGAATTAGCATTCCGCGATTCGCGGTGGTCGTAAGGGGTGGTCGTAAGGAGTGTGCCAGATGGCCCGCATTCTGATTCAGGCGCCATCGAAGGAGTTTTGATCGCCAAGGCGCGAACCCACCTAGAACGCCGGCCCCCCTTTTGCCCGGGTTGAAGTGTCGCATCCCGTCAAAAAACGCCGTATGTCGAGAGTTAGTACTTAAACTCCGGCATGGCCTTCAATTCGTCCTTGGTCGCGTTATACACCGCGTGATCGGGATACCAACGCGTACTGGCGCTGGTTGTGGTGGTTGTCGTGGTGGTTGTTGCGGCACCGGTGGTGGTTCGCGTGGTGCTGTCTGGAGCGGGAGTGGTTGCAGGCGCATTCGCCGGTGCGGACGTTGTTGACGAAGTTGTCGAGGTCACCGGCTGGTCAACCCACTTCAGCTTATCGAAGGCGACCGCCACGTAGTGTTCGCCCAGGCCGAGAACGCCGCCCACACCCAGAATGACATTGGCCACCTTGCCTGACCTATCCAAAATCACGTCGTGGATGTCGCCGATCTTCTCGTTGGCTTCATTGTACACATCGACGCCGGCGAGCTTGGACGCGCGCCATTCACCCTGCTTGTGCGTGGTAGCGCTGGTTGTCGAAGCCGCTTGGTTTGTGGCTGTTTGCGCCGCCGCCGCGCCGGTCATCGACGCGATAGCCAGGAATGCTATTGCAAGACATTTGGAAATCATGATGTTCCTCCATTGTTTTGGGGGAACAATAACGCGGTTTGACTTTGGTTCCAGCGACGGAACAGTAAATCATCTCCCCGCGGCAAGGTCTCAGAGAGGCGGTGGACACCCGCGCTCAAACATTGCGCTACTCATTCGATCACCTCGTCGGCGCGAGAGTAGCATGAGTTGCGGCCTTCTCGACACCCGCGCGGCAGATAATCAGCCGGTTTGCCCAAATCACATTCTGCACCTTAAGGTGCGTTTCGCTCGTTGGCATTGCGGCGGAGTCGACTGCGATCGCTCGGCGCTACCCGGCAAACTGCGCCTGGTGATCATCGTACGAACATACAAGCACCGCCTAATTAAAAGCGAGAACTGAGATTCCGAAGCAACCATTGGTGGCGCGCGGCATTGGTCCACTGTTAAACAAACAAGGGAAAGTTCAAAAAATGTCGAACGCAAATCAGATTCATTCGAATCAAAATTTCGAGCACCAGCAGAATAGTAACGAACAAATCGATACAGGGACTGCGTCATCTAACGCCTTCCTGGCGATTGCCACTGCTTACGGTGACTACACGAAAAAGTCGTTTGAAGACACGAAACTGTTCGTTGAGAAGCTCTCTGGCGTGAAGTCGCTCGACAAGGCGATTGAAGTTCAAACCGAATTCGCCAAGACGGCCTACGAGACGTTCGTTACGGAGTCACAGAAGATTGGCGGACTGTACAGCGATCTTGCCAAGCAGTCCTACAAGCCATTCGGTGATCTTGTTGCAAAGATGACCTCGACAAATCGATAAATCGTTCCCCGCGGTGTGTCAGAGCACAAATACCCTGCTCATCGCGAGGTTTTTTCCGATCATCACTTAATCCGTCTAATCCTGGCAGCTGAGAGCTTGCGCTCGCGTTTGCTACGAGGAGCATTATGTCCAATCCTCCGCTTTTCCAAGAGTTGTCCTTTGATCCAGAGCAGGTAACCGCCGCGAATCAGGCCTACGACCTGGCATGTCGAACACTTCAGAATATCGGTCAGTTGGAGGTAGATCGCGAAATTATTGCCAAGGGTATTTTGCAGGCTGCAGGCAGCGGCGAGCGGGACGCCAACAAACTATGTGAACGTGCTATCCTTGGATTGACCCCGGTGGACTATCGGCAGCATGGCACTTAAAACAACCAACGGAGCGACCGGTTTCGGCTTCGAGACGGAGACATCGGCCTGCCAATCAAGAGGCCAGGAGACGCTATTCTGATGTCGAGCTGCCAGCTGACCCGATAGGGCTTGTTACTACCTCCGCCGTGCTGCAGCGGACCATTTCACCTTGGGCTGGCTGATGCACGGCCTTCGCAAGCGATCCTTCGGAATCATCATGATCCTGCTCGCGCTGGTCGCGCTCGCACCGGGCTCTCGATCGTAGCTGGCCTGCTACTCACGATTCCCGCGTTCCAGATGATCGCGGGCAAACCCGCTCCGGTCTTTCCAGGCCGCATCGCCACTCGTTCCTTGCCGACGAAACACCTCGCTGCTGTGGTGCAGCGATCCTTACCGGTGCTCAGATATCTTGAGAAGGTGGTTCATCCACGGCGGCGCAACCGTTGGAGGCAACCAAGCGCCTGGTCGGCTCGTCGTGGTACTGAGCGCTACTCTGGTCTTCATTCCAATACCCCTGAGCAACGTCGTCCCCGCTTTGGTGATTGCCTTGATCTCCCTTGCCTATCTCGAGGAGGATGGGGTCCTGTCTCTCGATCGCCTTGCTGGCCGCCGCCATTTGTGCGGTCGCGACGGCGGTAGTTTGGCAGACGGTCGTCGGCGCAAAATGGATCATCGATCTCTGGTAGCGACCTGTCGCTGGTAACGAACCGTGCGATGCCGCTTGTTGGCCGCGCCAACAATACTCGCGTCGCTTCTGTCCGGAGACCGTTTGAAGCCGCAAACAAAGGCGTCAGCGCTGCTTCGCTCGACCACACGACCAGCGGAGCTACGGGACCGAAGCGGGAAAGAATAGCCTTGCTGGCGGGAGAAACCTTTCCTTCGGATCGATGTTGTCATTCCAGCAACAGAACCGGGCGACTGGCAGTTGCTCGAAAAGCCGCTCGGCGTAATGCCCGGGCGGCTTTTTCCTTTAACGTGGGAGGGTGCAATGCCAAATGATAAGCCCCTCAAGCCCGACGACTTTCCGGTTGAGGTTGAGGGCGACGAATTAATGACTGCGGACGGCAAGCCAATCGCCAAGGCGAAAACGCCAGACATCGCAGAGGATATCGCGGACCGTCTCAACGAAGACGATTGCCGTAAAGAGCAGGACAGATGGTCGGCTTGATTTTGCTTGTGGTCGCGTCGAAGCATGCCGCTTCATCGCCAGTTCGAAAACCGTTGTGTCTCCCCCTCCCGCAGATCGCCGGGTTTGGTACCCTACAGAATTCTGTTGAAATGATACGCAGCCACCGCCAGGTGCGTGCAGGTTCGCTCCGTATCGGATTCTCCTTGTCGCTTCACGCAGGCTTGCACCGACGGCAAGATCAGCCTTTCGGTTTTAACCTGAACGTTCCTGATATGGCGTTGCTCATGCGGGTCTATATTTGGCCAGATCGCTCTTTGCTAGTACGCCCATTCCTTTCCGGCCTTTCCGGGTGGGTCCGAGCGAGAGCAGAGAGGTTTCCTCGTTGCTTGGCGCCTGGTCGAGCCCAAGAAATGACTTAGCGCACACAGGGGTTGAAGGTTCTGGCGACAGCCCAGTGATCGACGCGATCACTCGCATTACTTCCCAATACATCTCCCAACCCAAGATAGAAGCGGAACTATAGGCTGTTGGGGCCGTTCCACTCTATGGCCGACCTTCGTCGGCATGGATTCAATTTGAATTGGAAAAATCAGATGAGAAAGTCATTAATGGTGTCTGTGGCCGTTGCGGCCTTGTTGGCCACGACCGGGCTTGCGACAGCTCAAGGCGTTAATCAAGGAGCAGCGAAGGAATCTCCGACTGTCACTTCGCCTAAAGGTGATACTGCGGCGCCGATGAATGCACCCGCAAAGGGCGCCGAGACCGCTACACCCGGCGCTGGGTCAAAAGAAGCGGCGCCTCAACATGCGCAGGGCAAGCCGGATGCAAAAACGACCGGCGACATGAAAGCTGATGGCAAGTCGAAGGCTTCAGAGTCAATTACTCCGACCACCACTTCGAAGGACATGAAAAATCCGACCGCCGAAACGAAGTCGCCTTCTGACAGCAAGGCGACGAGCGACATGAAAGCCGACAGCAAGGCGAAATCACCTGATTCGACCACCACCTCAAAGGACTTGAAATCTCCGACTGCCGAGACCAGGCCTTCGACACCCGACAGTAGGACGACCGGCAATGCCGCAACCTCGGCGACATCAGCGCCTCCCGCCGAAAAGCGCACCCAGATAACCTCGGCGATCAAGCAGGAGAAGGTTGAGGAAGTTACAAACGTGAACTTCAACCTCTCAATCGGAACGGCTGTCCCGGCGGGTGTCCGCTATCATCCGATGCCAGCACGTATCGTGGAAATCTATCCGGAATGGCGTGGATACGATTTCATCCTTGTGCACGGCAACTACATCATTCTTCGCCCGCGCACCCACGAGATCGTTTACATCATCGAAGGTTAGGCGAACTCGCCAAGCACACGACAAGCAGCTACAAAAAACCAGAGGGGGGCTTAAGAGCCGTCCTCATTTTCTGAGCCAGCGGCCGCGGAAGGTCCTATTTGTCCTCTTCGAGTCTTTTTTCGAAAGCGAGCAATGTTGACCAGGCGTACCTTTGAATGCGCAAAGTGCAGGCACGACGAAACCGTCCTCATTGCCATTTAAGTGGGCTTCACGGTCCGCTTTATTGCGCTTCTACAGAGCAGGGCAAGAGTTCCATCGCTAGAATTCATGATGGTGATGCCGCAGCCGCGGAAGCGATTGCGGCTGACCGCATGATGCCGCGAGGAGCTCGGTCCGAAGCGGACACAACCCGTTTCGCCGGCTCGATCGTCGCAAGGGTTATTGGTGAACCGCATCCAGCGCAGCCGGCACGATCTTGTGGAAAGTTGGGATTGGAGCTTTCCCTATTTCACTTGGGAAGGCGAAGGACGATCAGTGAGCAGCGTTGCTCCTTCCCATGTATGGGCGTTCAGCCAATCATTGTTCTTGAACAGGGCTCGAAGTGATAAGGCTATCTGTCGCCGCTGATTGCGCTCAGCCCCCGGCGGGAACGAGCGGGCATAGCGCAACATATCGCGCCTTATCTGGATAAACTCCTCAATGCTGTGACGCTGCTCGAAGGTTGGCAACCGGTGGACGGAAGACATGATGCTCCCCTGACGTTATCGGCGAGAGCGCTACCGGACTCTCAGTCACCGAAAGCTGCCACTGACGGGGCGGTGATGAGGTAGTTTGTACCCCGGCGGCGATGACTACTGGTCAATATTGCTCAGTTCTCGAATTTGTTCCTCTGTAGGTTTGTTACGCCCGCGCTCTTCCGGACGAACTCGTTCGCTGAAAGGGATTATGATTGACGCCGGAAGCGATCATACGCTCACATTCAGAGGGAAAGCCATGGTTGCCGCCATACCGCCAACACAGTGTCCTTCCTTCCCGCTGGATGTTGATCGGCCGGAGCCACATGCCGCTGCGACGGAGGCCGCCGACGAGGCGGAGATGCCGCTGCCATCCGATCCGCAGACGTTCTTTCTCGGTGGTTTGTTCGCGTTGGGCGTCCTGGCGGCACTCTATGTGGCAAGCTCGATCATCCTTCCTGTCGTGGTCGCCCTAGTGCTCAATCTCCTGCTTCAACCCGCCGTTCGCCTCTTGGGGCGTTTGCATCTACCCCGCGCTGTCGGAGCGCTCTTCACCGTCTTCCTGGTGATTGGAGCGCTTGTCGGTACGGTGGCAGCGTTGTCGGTACCGGCCACGACCTGGGCCGAGCGGCTACCCGAGGGCATCCCCCGCCTGGAGGCACACCTGCGGGTTATAAGCGCGCCGATCCAGGCGTTGCAAAAGGTAATCCAACAGGCCGAGCAGGCTGCAGACGCGCCGCCTGGCCGGGGTTCGATTGTTTCGGTTCGCCGCGATCTGGGCATAACGGGCGTACTTTTCGCTGGCACGCGCTCCGTACTCGACGGCCTGTTTACGACTGTCTTGGTGCTCTATTTTCTCTTGGTAGCGGGCAATATATTCCTTCGACGCACCGTTGAGATCCTGCCGACATTCAACAACAAGCGACAAGCCGTCGATATCGCTCAGCAGGTCCAGGAGGACATATCGGGCTATCTGGTGACAATCACGGCCATGAATGCCGCCGTCGGTGTCACGACGGCGGCCGCGATGTATCTTTGCGGCCTGGGAGACCCCTTGTTGTGGGGCACCACAGCCTTCCTGCTCAACTACATTCCAATTTTGGGACCGCTTGTCGGGGTATGCATCTTCGTGCTGGTCGGAATGCTGAGCTTCGAAAGCTTATGGTGGGCTTTGCTGCCGCCGGTCCTCTACTTTGGCATTCATCTCGTCGAAGGTGAAACAGTGACGCCCATGCTGCTGGCGCGGCGCTTCACGCTGAATCCGGTATTGATCATCCTGTCGCTGGTGTTCTGGTTTTGGATGTGGGGCGTGCTTGGCGCGATCCTGGCCGTCCCGATGCTGGCTATTCTAAAGATCATCTGTGACAGGTTGCGCCCGCTCAAGGCCTTGGGGCACTTCCTCGAAGGGGAATAGCGGCATTACCGCTGGTTCGCATGACCCGTAGCAACCGAAATGTGGGTGACGACTTTGGGCTGACGGTTTTTGAGAACGGTGGCTGCCTCGGAGCGCGCCCTACATTGATGACCGGGATGACGCGATCGGAGAACCATCCGCCGTCCAGTCGATTCGCCGTATTGGATGCGGTTTACGTGTGCGCGAAGGCGATCAGACCTACGATAAAGTGACGAAATTCCCGAACAACTGCCCACACGTACGCTTGCCGTGAAGTCATTCGAAGGAAATGATGGTCGATAACCGGTTAGTCGACGGTCTTCAGATCGAACCAGTCGTAGAAGAGTGGTGGCTCGCGCCGTCGAATGTCGACTATGCATATTCACTTTGCGGCAGCTGGTTGCTACGTCGCAAGAGTGGAGAGGACCGGTGACCTTGAGGTTTCCGCCAGCAAGGTCCCGTCGGAGAGCTATTGAACGAACTCGGTAGCAACGAGTTGTCCCTGATGCCTAAACGCAAATCACCATCCACGGGCGCAATGAGCGTGCAGCCTGTCGAACATAGCTCTACAGCGCCAACCCAGCTGGCTATGGCGCCAACAGTCGGCGAGCAACACAGGACGCCACTTCCGAAAGAACAACAAGCAAGGGCGGATGCAGTCCGCACCGCGAACGCAAGAATGATGCGGCGCAATTCCCTGCGGACGCAGCGTCAAGCGCAGAAGGGCTAGTGCAGGCCGACAGGTTGCCTGTTCAGTTGCTGGAATCGATCGCCCGGTCCAGGTCGCGAAGGTACGATAGTCCCTGCACCGTCAAGCGGTGCTGGTCTTGTTCGCCGCCGATGTACAATTTCATCAGATGCTTGGAAAGACATTCACGGGCGCCCTTCGTCTCGGAGCGGTCCGCAAGGACGCCGTATATGCTTAGCGCGCGATCAACGGGGACGATGTTCATTGGATTAACTCATGGGACCGTTTCAGCTCTGAGAAGGTAAGGTTCGCTGCTTCGTATCGTTCCAAGAAATAGCCCGTCTCATGATGCGATTTTGAGCGCGAAGTGATTGCGCCCCCTCGCTCTGTGATGCACAAACGCCGCCAGGCGGAAATGATCCCCTGACGGCGTTGCATGAGGCTGAATGCTAAATCCCTTTCACGAGAGCTGGTCCGGGACTTCGGAAAAGGATCAACCGACCAAAAGCGGCTTGACCTTCTGCCGGAACCAATGTCGTCGGCGCAACTTGGTGACGGGCGACCGGATGCATGTGCCCCCACGCATCCGATGAAATGACGGCCTCAGTGCGCCCCCCACGCTCTGGGGCCGTTCCTTGGGACGGTTCTACTAGTCGCGCTCTCTCAGCAGGGGCTTCTCATGCAAGACCGCACTCAACAGCGAATTGTGGACCTCAATGTGCCCATTATAGCTGATGAGGCCCAGCCTGCGAAACTTGTTCATGAAATAGCTGACCCGGGATCGCGTGGTCCCGATCATTTCAGCCAATGTTTCCTGACTGATGTTCACGCTGATCGGCTGCGGGCTACCTTCCTTGCCGAAATTCGCGAGCAGCAACAGCAGCCGAGCAAGCCGCCGCTCACTCGAATTGAATAGCTGGTCGATCAGGTCCTCCTCAATCCGACTGTTCCGGGTCAGGAGGTATGACATGAATAGCTCTGAAAATTTCGGCTCGTCACGAATAGCCGACATCATGGCTTCCTTGGTGATCGACGTGATGACGCAATCTTCCATCGCTGTTGTCGTCGCGATGCGTAACGGGTGACCATTCATGCATCCTTCGCCAAAGAACTGGCCGGGCTCCAGAATTGCGATGACCGCTTCCTTGCCCTGCTCAGACACGACCGTTAGCTTGACTTTGCCGCTTTGAATGTAAAAAACGGTGTCCGCGACGTCGCCTTGCTGGAACACATGTTGGTTCTTGGGAAGTTCGAGAATCGTTTTCCCCGCGCCCACTTTGGCGAGAAACGTTTTGGGGTCAAACATGTCCTTGGTTGGCTTCGCCACGGGAGCCTCCTTTGACTCAACGAATTTGCTCGATTTCGGTTGGCTGCCAAGCGCCAAGCCTTTCGAACCGAGCGGCGAGCTGCTGCTTTAGCCAACTGATCACCTGCGGGGCTTGCCCCGTTTCGCAGATATTACCCCCTGATTGCCCGCAGTTCTACGGAGAAGGCCCGCCTTTTTGAGCCCCTCGGTTCGCTGTGCGCCGGGCGACATCGCCCGCGCTTCCTCAAGCGCGTCAATCGCTCTCGCGTGCAGGCTGCGGCTGTCACTCACCAGATCAGTTGTGACCGTAACCATGTGAGCATGATCGCACTTGGCGCACTCAAGTGTGCGGATATCGAAGCCGGACGGCCCAGCTCAACACGCTCCAAATGCATCCTTGCGTTGCAGTTTTGACAATGCGGTTGCTGGCTGGGCGAGGAGTGAAACGCGGGACGAGGAATAAGTCTTTGCCATCAACCGTCCACCTGTGCACGTCTACCCAACCCCGAGATCGGCGTGGGAAGGCAGTTTGCCATTCCGAGTTGAGGACGCGTCCTATGTCTTGGATCGCGGTCAGCCGGTCACTTTCGGTACGCCGTTGGGCTTTTTCGGTATCAGCCATTTCCTCATGTCAGCGGCAAAGCCAAGTTGTTCGGCTTTTCTGATGGCTTCGGATCGCATCGATCCGGCCGGCAACTTCTCTGCCCGTGCCAGAGCCTCAGATGCCCGGGCAGCCCAATCGTGACTACCGAGATCGTTGCGCGGCAGCTCTGTCATGTCATGATCTTTACTGCGGCCCTCGCAGGTGACTGTGTTCCCAATCGACAGCACCGGACTTCATCGGGTCGGCGGCTATCTGCGCCTCATGAAAATCGGCGCACCTGATGCAACGCAGGGTCCAGTGCTCGAACCCAGCATGGGCCACCGCAATGTTTCGCACCTCTGTACGCGACTGCCATTTGGGACAACGAGGCTGCGCCGCCGCGCGAGGTGATAGGGTCTTTGCTTGTGATCGGGCAAACTTGCCCCCTGTGGGACAGGCGGGCGCACTATCCAGCTCTCTGTCACCGATGGGTGCCAACGGTCGGGGGGGATCACAGCAATATCGACTCGGAGCGCGGCCCGCTGGTCAATATTGCTCACTCATGAGAATTTGACGGGATGATTGTAATCAGCTGTAGCGGCAAGCCTCTTTGAGAGACACGAGTGTTAGACGCCAACCATTGCCAACTAGCGCGGTCTTTTCGTGCCAGTTTATTTGTGCCCTGGGCTCGCTATTCGAACCTTTGGTCCCCATATCTATGTATGTCTGACCAACCATCGAGGTTGGTCGGAATGGGCCGAGACTTTCAACGAAAGGGGCCCGGCATGTTTAAATCTCAGCAATATCGTGCAAAGGCAGCCGAGTACGGCGAACTGATTAAGCGTTCGATCGGTCCGGCTGAGATCCGTAAATTTCAACAACTGCAGGACCGACTTGCCTCGCTCGCGGATAACGAGCAGGGTCTGGCGGACGACTATGACAATGCAGTGCACGTTGCGGAGCAGGACGGATCGAGCGGCGCAGCACTTGCGGCCGAAGAAGAGCTCGTTTTGCGTTGTCTCGGCGCGGCCATCATCATGCAATGGAACGCCCTGCCGACGACGCTGCGGCGAGAGATCTTCGACACCGCCGGGTCGGTCGGCAAGTTATTGGAGACGGCGGCGCTCCGCGGGCAAATCGCCCGATTTCTGCATAAGCACAAGGATGATGCCGGTCGTCGCGGCAAATTGCCTGTGACAGAAGACACGCCTAGCGATGTGAGAACGGTCGCTCTGGCTCTGTCACGGTGGGACAACGAGGGAGGCGCAGTCCGCGACCTGGCTGCCGATGAAAATAGACGTCAATAACAGGAGGACTCCCATGTCATTTACACAGTTTCGAGTTGATGACGGACCACACACCATGGACGGGCTACGGCTTTTTGCTCTGGATGGAAATGAACGGGTCGAGGCGTTCATGGGCCGGAAGGTGATGGACGTTTGGGCGGAGTCTGTCGAGCATCGTGGAGGACGACAAAGTCTGTTCCGCGATCAATACAATGCGCTTGGCAGGCTGAACCTTGCCGCACTTCAGCGGATTGTGAGCGCGAAATACCAGCGAGGCGCCGCATTCAACCGCCAGCATCCTTTTGTCGAGGTTCTATTCTCTGACATTACGGAAAGCGGCGAGGCTTTGGATCTAAGTGAACTCGTTCGGGAGGCGTTGCCGCCAGCATTTCATAGACTGGCCTGAGACCTGGATCACGAGAGTCCCGCGACTGGAGTCATGTGCGCTCAGTACCACAATCGTAGAAGAATGACCTGCGCTTGGCGATAAGCAGAGCCGCGAAACCACAGCTCGGTCGTGGCGGCAAGATCCTGGAGGATCAGTACAATACAGTCTCGACTCACAGTACATTCAACAACAATTCGGGGAACAAGATCGATATCGACCCCGACAAAAGTGCCCAATGCGATCCGGAATGCCTCCTCGGTGGCAGCTCTCTTGATCAGCAGGATGGCCATCGTCGCCGAGCCGAAGCTCCGGCCGCCGGCGGACACATGGCGCCCGAGAATGTGGATGCCGACGCCGGGACCGGGAGGAACCGATGTTCATTCGGGTACGAGATTCCCATTTTCGCTCTATCGTCAAGGCCGTCAGTTGGAGGATTACCGGTAGTATCGACACCTTTGTGCTGAGTTTCATCTTCACGGGCAGCGTAAAGGTTGCAGGCTCGATCGCCGGCGCTGAAGCGATCACGAAAATGATCCTCTACTATCTTCACGAAAGAGCCTGGTCCGTCATTCTCTGGGACCAGCGAGGTCCTACCGGTGGCGAGTCCAGCTCAACCTGATTCGCGCTTCGGCTCACTGCGCAAGAGCGACTTCGGCCTATTTAGCGGTTGGAGGAGCGAGCGTCGACCGACATAGGTAAGTTCTGCAAAGCGTAGAACAGGAAGATTGCGGTTAAATTCTCTCTCTCGCGCGTCGACACCGCCTGCGCCTGCCCCGATAGGCGATCTTTCTGTAGGCCTCGTTGGTGCTCTCTCGCAAAGCGATCAAAGTGAGCAGCTGTGTATTGAGATCCTTTGAAATGGATTGGAGGTAAAAAAGCTTATCGTCGAGTGACTGCATCGATCCGCCAACCCCCATTTTGGCGAAATATGACCTGAAACTCTTACAGCTGCTGGTCAATATTGACCACCCCCGGATCAATAGATAGCCGTTTTGGTCGCGGGAAGGTCAATTGGTTTCATCTTCCGCAACGAGGTGACCCAAAGCGGGAGTTATTCATCAGGTGCAGAATCGGCGTAGCGTGCTGGCATGCTCGAGCGGATTGCTTGTCCGAGCGCTACCCAAAGACGGCGACGCACCGAAGTCATCGCTTCCGCAAGTCAGTGCCGGCGGTGAGCCCCGGGGGCGGAGGGGCACGTCCTGAGTCTTTAGAATATTGCCCAAGTTAGGACAGGCAATACTCTCAAACGGCTGGAACGATTGATCTTGGGACTTCTTGGTCCTCCGCAATCGGAGATCTTATCTTCGAGAACCAAGCCCACTGACCGGTCGACATTTTGCCCCAATGCCCGGCGGAAGGCTTAGCGGCCTCAGATGCCCCCGCACTGAGGCCGTTGCCTTGGCCGAGGCGAAGGTGTTCACGTGGTGCGCAAAACGACTTGACGAACTGCTTCAGGAACATCGCGAGCAGCCTGTGCCTTGACTAGCGGATCCGGTCGAACTTGGCGTCGCCTCGAAGGTGTCAGCGCTACAAGTGCCCTCTAACTGACAACCTCTGGGCTGGCTTTTGCGCCCGAAGTTCTCGCAACCGCTCCTGATCTTCGGGACCTAGGTGCACTTTGTGGCTTTGCTCGTTGGTCATTCGTTGCATCCACGGTTAAGAGGGGTATGACGATCCGGTACAGGCCGCTTTGGGATGGGAAGCAGGAGAAGTGTACTACGTTGACGCGAAAGCGGAGAACTGTGGGCGACTTGCCTTTGGTCTACCTGGTTCAGCGCGACGATGAAGCGGATGCAAGTGGTCCCGTCACTCGTGGATCATTTCCGCCGGGGAGATGATCTCGAAGTAACACCTTATCGGCGGACTGGGGCAACCTCGTTGACGAACGAGATTATCGCGACTTGCTGCACCGATGCTACGTTCCGGACGACATCCCAAGTTAGCGGCTGAGAGCGCCAAGAAAACTCTCGCGCTACGCCGCAATGCTATTGCGGCGTAGTACCGCCATCATGGTTCGCCAACGCTCGCATCGCTCCCCAAGTGGCATCCCCAGCGCTGTCTGCAATGCTTCGGCGACGGCGTCGGGGTCATACGGGTTGGCGATCTCGGCAGCGTCGAGTTCATAGGCCGCGCCGGCGAAGGGTGAGAGAATGAGCACGCCGGGGTCATCGGGGTCCTGTGCAGCGACATACTCCTTGGCAACCAGGTTCATTCCGTCGCGCAACGGAGTGACGAGAGCGACGCGACTGAGCCGAAAGAAGCCAGCGAGCGAGCGCTGCGAAAAGCTCCTGTTCAAATACTGGATCGGTGCCCAATCGAGTTCCGCGAAGCGACCGGCCACGTCGCCTGCCAGCGCACCGAGCCTCTGCCGCAGCGCACGGTATTCAGGAACGTCGCTGCGCGTTGCAGTGGCGATCTGCAGGAAGCGGACGTGGTTGCGGTACGCGGGATAGCCGTCGAGAAAGGCGGCGAACGCTTTGAACCGGTGCTCGAGTCCCTTACTGTAATCGAGCCGGTCAACCCCAATGATGAGCTTGCGTCCCCGGAGACTCTCCTGCAGCCGGCGTGCCGTTCGGGATTTCACAGCGCGACCGGCCATGTCGGCGATGGCTTCAGTATCGATACCAATCGGGAAGGCGCCGGCGCGTAGATCCCGATCGAAGGCGTGAACGGGGCCATCGGACGAAACCTTGCCGCCTGCGCGGCGAAGGATGGCGTCATGGAAGGCGGTCAAATCCTCCACCGTCTGGAAGCCGACGAGATCGTAAGCGCACAGTGATTTCAGCAGGTCGCTGTAGTGAGGAAGGGTCGCCAGCACCCCCAACGACGGAAACGGCGTATGCAAGAAGAACCCGATCCGTTGTGTGGCCCCGGCGCGGCGAAGTTCCTCGGCCATCGGGATCAGATGGTAGTCATGCACCCAGACGAGGTCACTCGGCCTGAGCAGCGGCGCGAGGGCATCGGCGAGCAGGGCGTTCACCCGTCGATAGGCGGCCAAGTCCCGGCGGGTAAAGTTCATGAGGTCAAGGCGATAGTGGAATAAGGGCCACAGTGCCGCGTTGGAGAAGCCGCTGTAGTAGCCGTCATGGTCCGCGCGGGTAAGATCGACGGTAGCGATGTCACTCCCTCGGTCTCAAAAACGTTCGGCTCTGGTGTTGTTCCTCCAAGCTTGCCACTCCACCCGAACCATAAGCCTCCAGCCCGATGCAGAGCGTCGACGAGGCCGGTCACAAGCCCGCCGCTGCGCTGCGCAGCTTCCCCCGGCAAGGCGACACGGTTGGAGACGATGACCAAGCGGCTCAAGCGGGTTCCCTCCGCACTGTCAGGGTTGCGTCAAGCCCAGCCGCCAAAAGATCTCGGCGAACACGGCACCGCAAATGATCGAGCGGTGACATCCGCCGGAGCCCACATTCGCCTCGGTTCTCACGCGAAAATCCACAAGTCCTTCTACCGGAACCGATGGTCCCGTCATCAGGCAATCTGGGCGCTTGAGGTCGGGCGCGACGCATGGACATTGAGCTGCAAGATCAGGGTGTTACTTGTAAAATACATAAATCCTCTCGCAGTAGATACTCTAGCGACGAGCTGGATTGTTGGGCGCTGTCTAAAGCTGATCTTCGCCAGGATTGCGTCGGCAGACGCCCCGGGTGTGCCTTTCGATCTCAGCCAGTGCGGCGTCGAGCGAGGCGTGCGGCCCTTGCTGTATGCCGGCCATAGTTTCCGAGGCGTGGCCCCCCGGATAGATCATGAATTGACGGGGAGCGCTTTCCGTGATGCGCCCCATCGAGCGGCCGAGCAGGTCCGTCAGCTGCCAAACCGTGCCTCCCTCTGCGGGTGTAACGATCACATCCATGGTGAACCTTGAGTCTGTACGCCGCGCGAACAAACCGTTGCAATAACCGATGGGCGAACTACCGAGTTCCGCGGCCGCGGCATTCTCGGTACTGGAAGGATTGGCGCTTCGGATCGCCCCGCGATCGAGCGAATGGCGCTTAATGCCGACATGTGCGACTATATAGAATGGTCAAAAAGAAAGGTCGAAGGCCAACGTCGGGAGAAGAAATGGCAACCGCTCTCGACCGTTGGGACGAGGAAGGCGGAGCGCAGGAGTTGGCGTGGCCTTTACCCTATGAGGCCAGCGATTTGCGCGATGTGGAGCGCAGAGTCCTGGAATGTCTGGGTGCCGCCCTTGTCAGCGAATGGAATGATCTGCCTACTGACGTCCAGCGCAGGCTCTTCGAGCACGCGGCCTCGGGCAAATCGCACGACGCCACCGTGTTGAAGACGCGGATCGCCCGTTTCCTGCACGATCATAAAGGCGCTTCGGGTGGGCGCTAACACGACTTTGGCAGATTTGTTCACGCCTTGCTCTTCGCTGACCTGTGTTCTGCAGTATCCGTATCGCGGATCTGATGGCTGAAGAATGAGAGCGACGATGGCGGGACGCGCGGCTGGCAGGTTGGGCTGAGGTGGTGGCCGTCGATTCATTTTTGCGCCCCGTCTTGGCAATGCGGAAGTGCTGCAAGAAGGCGTAAGCAATCATCGTCATAAGAGCGTGACGATGAAGACCGTGCCAGAACCGTCCCATCGCGCCATGACGGTTGTAGCCAACCGCCGCAAGTCTATCTCGGCTGGTAGATTTGCGAGATAGCATTTCTTCTCTCCGAGTCGCGATGCTTGCCGATCGCCAACTCGCATTTTTTCACTTGGCATCAGCAAGCATTTCGTCCGCCGGCATCTATACAAATCCGCGATGTGTATTGCCTTGTGTTTGGTGACTTCGCAGCCATCTCATGATAAAGAGATAGCTAATCTCGGCACAGAAAGCACTGTAAACGGATTGCTTCACTATCGCGCCGATGCAAAGCCGTTTCTGAAGGATAGCCGATCATGACCATGCGCTCCCGACGCGAAACGGTCACCTTCAAGCATCCCTTCCGGATCAAGGGCATCGACCGCCTCCTGCCTCCGGGTGCCTACGAGGTCATCACCGATGAGGAGATGATCGAAGGATTGTCGTTCGAGGCGTTTCGCCGGGTTGCCACTATGATCACGGTGCCGGCGGCGCCGCCGCGCACTTCAACGGTGGAGAGGATTTCCATCAACCCGGTCGATTTGGCTGACGCTCAGCGCATTGATGCCGAAGCGCCTCGCGAGTGACGAGCCACTCGATCTCGACAAGCACCGCTGAATGGCTGCACAAGAAGCGACCGACGTCCGGCGTATTCTGGCGCACGTCGAGAACAACGCAATGCCCCTGCGCGATGGGAAGCTTTCTTAAATTTGATGACGCGGCGTCCAACGACTTTCGCACCACACAGCTGGCCTTCACCGGATCCTTAGCCGCCGCGGTCTTGGCAGCTATTTCGTGATGCTCTGAGCGAATATCGTTTCGGGACGGTCTTGTACGTCCCCTTGCGGCGGCTTATGTGCTGATTAGCACTCGCTGGCCACGACTGCCATTTCGTCCAAAGCAACAACAAGAAAACAGGAGGGCAGCATGAAATTCCGTCCGCTTCACGACCGCGTTGCGGTCAAGCGTATCGAAGCCGAAGAGAAGACCACTGGCGGCATCATCATTCCGGACAGCGCCAACGAAAAACCTTCGCAGGGCGAGATCACGGCGGTTGGCCCAGGCGGCCGCGACGAATCCGGCAAGCTGCCCATCGATCTCAAGGTTGGCGACCGCGTCCTGTTCGGCAAGTGGTCAGGTACGGAGATCGAGCTCGATGATCAGGAAGTACTGATCATGAAGGAAAGCGACATTATGGGCGTTCTCACCGAGCTGCCCGCCGCCAAGAAGAAGGTCGCCTAAGCGCCAGTCTGTTTTCCTTATCCCAAGCAGCCAGCGTCTCGAAGGAGAAGGATAAGGCCCGCAAGTTGAACTCACGTCCCTAAAGAGCTCGCCGAGTCGCGCGGTCTTTCGGATTTGACAGTTGAAAACGGAGATCATGATGTCGGCCAAAGAAGTTAAGTTCGGCGTCGACGCCCGCGACAGGATGTTGCGCGGTGTTGAAATTCTCAACAATGCGGTTAAGGTCACGCTCGGGCCCAAGGGCCGGAACGTCGTGCTCGACAAGTCGTTCGGCGCCCCCCGCATCACCAAAGACGGCGTCACTGTCGCCAAGGAGATCGAGCTTGAGGACAAGTTCGAGAACATGGGCGCGCAGATGGTGCGAGAAGTTGCCTCCAAATCGGCAGATGCAGCTGGCGATGGCACCACCACCGCGACCGTGCTCGCGGCTGCGATCGTCCGTGAAGGCGCGAAGGCGGTTGCCGCCGGTATGAACCCGATGGACCTGAAGCGCGGTATCGACCTCGCGGTGGAAGCCGTGGTCGCCGATCTCGTGAAGAACTCCAAGAAGGTCACCTCGAACGAGGAGATCGCCCAGGTCGGCACCATCTCGGCCAACGGCGACGCGGAGATCGGCAAGTTCCTCTCCGACGCCATGAAGAAGGTCGGCAACGAGGGCGTCATCACGGTTGAAGAAGCCAAGTCGCTCGAGACCGAACTCGAGGTCGTCGAAGGGATGCAATTCGACCGCGGCTACATCTCGCCGTACTTCGTCACCAACGCCGAAAAAATGCGCGCCGAAATGGAAGACGCCTACGTCCTCATCCACGAAAAGAAGCTATCTCAGTTGAATGAACTGCTTCCGCTGCTGGAAGCCGTCGTCCAGAGTGGCAAGCCGCTTGTGATTATCGCGGAAGACGTCGAGGGCGAAGCGCTCGCGACCCTGGTCGTGAACCGCCTCCGCGGCGGTCTGAAGGTCGCGGCCGTGAAGGCTCCGGGCTTCGGCGATCGCCGCAAGGCCATGCTGCAGGACATCGCGATCCTGACCGGCGGCCAGGCGATCTCGGAAGATCTGGGCATCAAGCTCGAGAACGTCACGCTCAACATGCTCGGTCGCGCCAAGAAGGTGATGATCGACAAGGAGAACACCACCATCGTCAGCGGCGCCGGCAAGAAGGCCGACATAGAGGCGCGGGTGGCGCAGATCAAGGCGCAGATCGAGGAGACCTCCTCGGACTATGACCGTGAAAAGCTGCAGGAGCGTCTTGCCAAACTCGCGGGCGGCGTCGCGGTGATCCGCGTCGGCGGCGCGACCGAGGTCGAGGTGAAGGAGCGCAAGGATCGCGTTGATGACGCGATGCATGCGACCCGCGCGGCCGTCGAGGAAGGCATCCTGCCGGGCGGCGGCGTCGCCCTGCTGCGTGCTTCCGAGCATCTCAAGGGGCTGCGCACCAAGAACGATGACCAGAAGACCGGCGTCGAGATCGTGCGCAAGGCGCTGTCTGCGCCGGCCCGCCAGATCGCGATCAACGCTGGCGAGGACGGCTCCGTCATCGTCGGCAAGATACTGGAGAAGGATCAGTATGGCTACGGCTTTGACTCCCAGTCCGGCGAGTACGGCAACCTGGTCACCAAGGGCATCATCGACCCGACCAAGGTCGTTCGTGTGGCGATTCAGAACGCGGCTTCTGTTGCGGCGCTCCTGATCACTACCGAAGCCATGGTGGCCGAATTGCCAAAGAAGAACGCCGGCGGTGGCGGCATGCCTCAAGGTGGCGGCATGGGTGGTATGGATTTTTAAGTCCTACTCGTTCAGAGCTCAACAATAGCGAAGGCCCGGCAGAGATGCTTGGGCCTTTTTTGCAGGAACCAGCAAAAAGCGGCCGCCGAGAAGCGTGATGAATTCTCGCCGTTTCACGGATTTCCGTGAGGACGCCTTGTGCAATATCTCAAAATCAGCACTTTGCATTGCAGCCGGGTGGCGGGTGAGAATTGTTACCAAACCAGTCAGGACGCACCCCACCGTTACTGGATTTTGGGAAGTGCATAGCTCCGCCCTGGTTGGTCGCCCCCGTGATTAGACCGAAGACCGCGATCATCTGGGACGCGGGGATCATGAGTAGCAGGCCGGCTACGATCGAGACACCCGGTGCAATAGCGACCACAGCGAGCAGCAGCATAATAGGGCCGAAGGAGTGTTGTGTAGGCGACCCATCAGCCAGCCCAGGGTAAAGCGATCTTGCCGGTGCCTCGTCGTGCAGCCGCTGCAGCAGGACCGAGGCAGGCACAAACACCCCTTCATCGGCGGGCATTGTCGGCTTCAGCTGGTCGGGGCTCGTTGGGACCCGGTACGCCGGGGACAGGATATTTTGGGAGGCGCCCGGTCGACACAGCCGACCCTGCGAGGGTCAGAGCCGACCCAGAAGTAGCAATACGACGAGGATGACCAGGATGGTACCGATGACCCCCATCCCACCGTGGCCATAGCCGTAGCCGTAGCCGCCGAAGCGGCCGCTGAAGCCACCAAGCAGGAAGATGATGAGGAGGATGATGAGGATAAGTCCGATCGACATTGTCCGACTCCTTTGGTGGGACCTTGTGGATATTGGGTCTCACGGTAGTCCGAGTTGAGTGCGCGATCTTCAAGCTTCCGGCGACGACTGTCGGCGGCATCACTGGGCAAGTGCTGTGCTACTTCTTCTCGATTGAAATGCCACCCGGCGCGGCGGACGCGGAGCAGGAGGCAGTTTGAGCTTGAGAGAGGCAGCCTTGGTATTGTTTGGCTCGTGGTCGGCGGTGCCCGTGGCGTTGCCGGGACGAGTCAGTCGCTTCGGGATTGCTGGTCGAGCCGATAGACCCGCCCCGCGCTCGCGCCTTTAGCTCCCTGGCGCAAGTTTTGTCTGTCTTGCGATTCGCCGACTCCTGCAAAAGTCCGCAGGAGGGGCCGATGCAGTTGACCGGATCACAAGGGCGCAGCCGCGCCATCGCGCTCCAGTGCGCTCGAGCGCGCGTTGAGTGGGCATGGTCTGTGACAGAGGTTGCCACGCCCAAACAGCGTCGCTCGTGCGCTCAATACGGGGCGTAGTATTGGCGGCGATAGGGATACGGGCCGCCGTAGTAGCCTGGCGCATAGTAGCCCGGCGCGTAGCCCGGCCCGTAATAGCTACCACCGTAGGCTCCATAAGCGGCGGCTCCAGCCGCGGCACCCAGGATGCCAAGGCCAATTGCGGCCCCCGGAGCGCCGTAGTAGCCGCGACCGCGGTAGTGGCGTCGGTAGTAGATTTCTGTCACCCCGGACGAAGAAGCCGCTTGTGTCAGAAGAGTCGTGCTCGGCGAGATCGGAGCTGCCCCCGAAGGCAGCACCGAGCCGAGCATCGCCGCACCGAAGAGCGCGACCGCAATCGCGTATTTCATTGTCTGCTGGTTCATGGTCGTATCCTCTCGAACTTGGAGCATCTCAAGCGGGAAGTCGATTGCGTGCCGCTGGCCGATAAAGAACCTCGACCCAGGGTGCTCGAAGCGCTGGTGGGGGCGGATCCGAGGATTCGTGGTTCTAAGCGAACTCACTGACCCGCCTCTGTACTCGCGCCGCGACTTAGCCGATTACTTGGCGCAAGTTTTGTCCGCCTTCAAAGCGGCTTCTGCCGAGGCCTTTGTCGTGTGAGCGGCGCCGACAACCTTCATGCTGCCGCCGGTAGCAGGCTGGCTCTCGACAATCTGACACTTCATGGTCGCAGTATCCTGAGCCAGATAGAACGAGGAGGGCGATTGGCCAACGGTTTTGCCAGTCTCCGCCGCGAATGACGGAGAAGCGAATACGAGAACAGCGACTGTCGCTAATAGAATTCTTTTCATAGTATCCACCAATTCTTATGCGTCCGGAATCGGACAAAGAATGAACAGGGCATGCCGACAAGAGTTCCAGCTATCGCCGATTTGTTTGTTGCGTGTGGATCCGTGTGGATCAGTGACAGCCCCGAAAGTCTGTCGACAGGTTGTGCAGCGGGAATCAATTGGCTATAGCTGCGGCCCTCGCAAACATTCTCTCAATCACCGATGGATGCCGAGAGCAGGGCGGCGAGAAGTATTGTGCCGCAACGCAGCGCGAGCTCATGGTCAAAATTGCTCATTCAAGAAAATTTAACGAAAGGGAATTTGCCATCAGATTAGGACGGCATCACTCATCGCAATGTCACTCTTTGGCCCAAGCCGAACGGCAACACTCGCTGAAGGATCGCCGCTAGGCAGAATGGAATTGGGCGATTGCACTGACGAGTAGGCGCAATAGGCGATGCCCATCATGAGCAGGAGCCTGAAGGCCCTTCTAGAAAACGTGAGGGCCTTGAAGCTGAACGACTGATCAGAAAGGCTGCCGAAGGTCCAATGCGTCGATCTATGATGTGACAAGAACTTCTACGGACATCCCGGCGAAGGCGCCGATGCTGCCGACGAAGCTGCCGGACACCGGAATCGTCTGCCGGATGTCGCGCGCGACCGCGACCGGGATCAGATTGAAGCCGCCGAGGCTACGATTCGTCGGGTCGAAAGTGATCCAGCCCGCGCCCGGTACGAAGACCTCGGCCCACGCATGGGTTGATCCCGCATCGCTCGATCCGACGCTCTGTTGCTCTGGATTGTAAAGATAGCCGGAGACGATCCTGGCTCCAAACCCGAGCATGCGTGCTGCTTCGGTGAACAGCACCGCGAAATCCCGGCATGAGCCCCAGCCACGATTTAATGTTTCTACCGGCGTTTGGGTACCCTCATCCTCACTGGCTCTGGTACCGGACAGCTTCCGAAACGCCGACGCTCAGGTCCTTTAGCAGCGACAGCGTATCAGTCCGACCTCCTCGAACGAACATTTGTGCCCAATTTCGTAGGACCCCCGCCGTGTCCGAGTACTGGGGGAGAGCCAGGGCGCCGAGATCGGTCCAATCGTCATCAGAATAGCGGAATGGGTAAGACATGGCCGAGACAGCGATATCGAACACCGGCCATGCAACCGCGTCGAGCTGAAGCTCCGCGACGCTGGCGATCACCAGGTTGGAGGCTGTCATCTGAAACGTGGCCGTCGCGATTGCATTGCCAAACACATCGTGCGCCCAGGTCAAGGCCGCATGCGGCGTCATCGTGACGTTGCTCGAAATCAAGCGGAGCTCGCGGCTTTCGCGCGGACGAAGCATCAAGCGGTGCGGCAACAGGTGCACGTGTTCGTTGAATCGATAAGTCGTCGTGTGAAGAACCTTCAGCATAATCAACGAAAGCTCCGATCGGGGCGGTCTCTGGCCAGGCCCCTTATCCGGTGGTCCCCTCGGGAAGTATGGCCGAGTTGAAGATGCCCATGCAAATGTCGACCCAGACGACCGAAACCGGACGAGGCACCGTGCAAGAACGCTGCGATTCATTCATACGGGTATGTTAACGGGTGTCGATGTGCAAGCACAACATCAGTTCGCGGTGCGATAGGATCCGACAAGTGTGACGTGCTGCAAATGTGTGGACAGCCTCGTGTCGCGCGACATTCCTGCATAGTGAGGCGACTAGGAGGGATCGAACCATGAAGAACCGGCCACCACTTCCGCAACATTTGAGTCGCCATAGGTATCACGCGCTGCCGGCTGCAAATCGAGCTCGTCAAGCTGCAGCGCTGCGTGATTGAGCGCGGCCAGCGTATCCTTGTCATCGTCGAAGGTCGCGACGCCGCCGGCAAGGATGGCACAATCAAGTCGATTGTCGAACATCTAAGCCCGCGTGATACCCGCGTCGTAGCGCTGGGGCCGCCGAGCAATCGGGAACGGTGTTCATGGTACTTCCAGCGTCACGTTTCGCACTTGCCCGCGGCAGGAGAGATCGTGCTGTTCAATCGCATTTGGTACAACCGTGCTGGAGTTGAGCGTGTCATGGGCTTTTGCACCAAGGAGGAAACCGAGGAATTCCTCGAGACCGTGCCGGGTTTCGAAGCAATGATTGAGCGTTCGGGGATCACCCTGCTCAAGTACTATCTTGATATTTCGAAACAGGAGCAGAAGCGACGGCTCGCCGACCGCCAAAGGGATCCCCTGAAGCAATGGAAGATGAGCCCCATCGATGCCAAGGCGCAGAAGCTTTGGAAAGCTTATTCCGAAGCACGGGACAAGATGCTGGAGCGGACGCACACCGTCACCTCGCCCTGGACCGTGGTCCGCGGCGGTGACAAGGAACATGCGCGGCTTAATATCATTCGCGATGTGCTGTGGCGGCTGAACTATCCGGGAAAGCACCGTCGTCTCCGCAGACCCGATCCGGCGGTCGTTTTTCCTTACGATAAAGCCTGCTATGAGCGCGGCCTGATCGAGGCTTAGGTGGCTTACCTTGATGCCTCAGTTTGCATCGAGCGAAATTCTGTAGCCTGCATTTTCGAGAGCGGCGAGGACAGCTGTTGCGATAGTCTTGCATTCGTTGGGCTCTTTGTAAGTTTTCGGCCACACCGTCCCGTTTCCCGCGTCTGGAAAATCAACGAAAGCTGATTGAATAGCGCGTTCGATGATCCGTTGGAGCTTCTCATCCCGTATCATTGCCTTGTCTCCCGCTCTCGACGATCGTCAATACCGCCAGTTTACCTAGAGCCGTTGCGGCGCGCCGCCAATGCGCTCGAGCGCAAAAAAACCTGTTTGAAGGAGCAAAACGTATTCTCGTTCCTCCGATGATCAGCGCAGGCGAGCGTAGCTCTCACCGATTTGCGACGCTCAAGCCAGGCCTCTTTGCGGCTGGCGACGTGGGTGGGGGACGGCGTCTATCGGCAGGCTGTCACGCCGGTCTCGGCTGCATGACGGCACTTGAGGCCACTCGCTTTCTCTTGGCCCAATGTCCTTCCAGCCGGCGCGCTTGTCCTATTGAAGATAGGCTCAACCCTTAAGCAAGGTATGGATGAATTATACAGTAATTTCAATTACATACGAGTTCGCAGTTTTGTTCTGAGTGGCGCGCCAACTGCACGATATTCCGCGATATTTTTGAGATGGGAGTCCCGATCGGGAGTGCCCAGCCTCTTGATCGACTGATCTTGCAAGCGGCGGCGGGCAGGAATCTTGCCCTGGCTCGGAGACTGTTTGCCAGTTTTCGGGGGGGCAGACGCCTGTCGACTGCAAACGCGATTTGTCGTTGCCGCACACGATCCACTCATTCCCGCTCCATCATGTTGGCGATCGCCTTGATGCGGCTTCTGGCGTATTTCGGCAGGCCGGCGCTCAGCGAATCGCCGCTGTTGAAGGAGCTCTTGCCCATGAGCAGTTGCGCGGGCACGAGGTTTCGCAGAACGGGTGTATTGCTGTATTCCCTTTGCTTGTTCAGCACGTCGTTCCTGACCGCAATCAGGATGTAGACCGTTGCGATGGCGGCTTCCCGCTCGGTCGGATGCTGTTGCAGAACCGCAAGCAGCTTGCCGAACTGGATGACCTGGTTCACCCAAAAGATGTTCTGCTCGAGCGCGCTGGTGACTGTGGAGTCGAGCCCTGTCAGCGTCGGCAGCTCGGCAAGGCGCGGCTGCGTGACCAACATGATCTCACTCTGGAACTCGATGAAATCCGGAATCGGTTTTTTGCTCTCCTCGCGCAGCTTGTTGGCAAGCTGAATGCCCGCCGGAATTTTCCCTTCGAACATGTAGCGGGACCGCACGCAGATCGCGTTCGCGTCCTCGCACCAGCGGCGATCCGGCGGACGGTTGTGCGCGGCGCCCGCGTCTTTGTTGGGAACATCGTCGCCCGCACTGATCGGCCAGTGCTTGACTGCCGGATCGATCTGCTCAAGGAACGCGACATTCGCATACCGTGACAGATCCAATGCCGCTGCCGGTCTTGGAAGTCGAAACCGCGCCTCCGCCTGGTAGACCGAGAGCTTCAGCTTCGTTTGCTGGTTGAGCGTGGGCTCAACGAAGCTCGGAAAGAGCGAGAGGAAGCGCCGCTGAACCGGACGTGAGCGGGCCCAATCGTCGAAAGGAATGAGCTCAGTCGAGGAATCGGCGAGCTTGTCGTTGCGTTGGTCGGCGAAGATGACGGTGCGCGGTTTGATCTGTGCGATCGGGACGCTGGTGGCTGCGGGCACCTCCTCCAGCTGGAATTCCTGCGCGGCTGCACCCGCGCAAGCGGCCACGCAGGCGACGATGAGGACAGCGGTACGGTGGAGCCTCATGGGTCAATGCTCAATTCAGCCGCCGCCAGAAATAATCGGGATCGACTCGGAGCGGCGGTCGCGGGAGGCGGTCCTCGTCATCGGGAGGTCCGCGCCAGGAGGGATATTCGTGCGGACCAAGACGCCAGGTCGGGAAAGGAAAGGGCGGCCGGTTATCGCCGTAATGGCGGTTGTCGTAGGACCACTGCTCGAATGGTCCGTCGTCTTCGTTACGACCGCCACGATAGGCGTAGCTTTCTGCGCGCGAGACGATCCGAAATTGCGTATCATCGATTCTGCCCGACGGATCCCTCTTGAGATACTCGGTGAAAGCGCGGCCGGAGCCGGCCGGTGAGGGATCGCCGGTATGGGGATCGATCGACAGAGTAACGAGCTGACGCATTGCTTCGCGCGAAGGGCCGTTCAATGCCATCTTGGGAGCGTGCAGCTCCCAGGCTGCCTGCACGATCGGCTCGAACATCGGCAGCGCCACTTTTGATCCGGTCTGGCCGCGGCCAAGGGAGCGGCGCCCGCCATCGCTGTTGTCGTAGCCGACCCAGATGGCGATGGTAACGTCATTTGTGAAACCGACGAACCAGGCGTCGACCGCATTATCGGTGGTACCAGTCTTGCCGCCGACAAAGGGAGAAAGATGCTTCACCACGCGCGCGGTTCCGCGCGCGAGCACGCCCTGCAGCATTGATTTCAATTGGTAAAACGATGCGCGGTCGGCGGAGCCGATCCAGTCCACCGCACGCGGATCGTGCTGGTAGATTGGTCGGCCGTCCTGTTCGATCGTTTCGATCGCATGGGGCCGGGGCCGGGCACCCTCGTTGGCGATCGCTGCATAGAACGCCGCAAGGTCGATGAGCCGCACGGTTTGGGCACCGAGCACGAACGGGTAATAGCGCATGCAGTCCTTGTAGAGCTGCGCTTCCATCGCGAGCTCGCAGACCCGGTCGAGGCCTCGCTCGGCACTGTCGTCGAGACCGGACGCGAGCAGCTGCACGGTGGCGAGATTGCGGGAGTTTTCCAGCGCACGCCGCAGTGTAATGGCGCCCAAGGCGCCGCCGTCATAGTTCTTCGGCGACCAGAAATCGCCCCCGCGCGCGCCGATCGGTGTCAGCGTAATGGGTTCGTCCATCACCAGCGTGTTGGGCTGCAATCCCTTACGAAGGGCGGCGAGATAGGTCAGCGGCTTCAAGGTGGAGCCGGGTTGGCGCATGCTCTGGACGACGCGGTTGAGCTGGCTTGCCGGATACGAAAAGCCCCCCGCCATCGCGAGAATGCGGCCGGTTTCGTTCCCGAGTACGAGCGCCGCTCCCTGCACGGTTGGTCGAATACGCAGATCGGCACCCGCCGCTTCCTTGCCCTTGGCTTCGCGCAGTTGCACGTAGACCACATCGTACGGCTTGAGGCCGCGCTGGATCGCGGCGCTCCAGGTGTTCAGCGGCAGGATTCTTCCGTCGGTCAGTCCGACGTTGATCGCGTGGCCACGCTTGCCTCGCGCATTCTCCAGGACGACCGCCGATTCCCAGTGAACGTCGTAGAGAGGTAGCCGCGTCGCCTTCAACGCCGCGAGCCAAGCCGGTTCCATGGCCTTCAGGTCTGCCGCAATACGACGGACGGCATCGGAAATGTTCGCCTCGGGTCCCTCAAATTTGTAGCGGCCGGTGTTCAGCTCGTACCGCGCGAGGCCCTCCTGCAATGTCGCTTCGACTACGCGCTGCAAGGCAGAGTTGATGGTCGAGCGCACCGTGTAGGAGGAGTCGGTGAGAGTATCGAGGCCCGCGGCCAACTTTGCCTCGCGGGCGATGTGGTCGACGAAGTGAAAGCCGAAGTCCCGTCGCGTCGGCAGATACCCGACCAGCTGCGGCAATATTGCTTTCGCCGCGGCGGCGTCGATCATGGCGTCGTCCCGCATGCGACCGAGCACGTAGGCAAGTCGCTCGCGCGCGCGCTCGGGGTGGTGGTCGGGATTGAAGTAGTTCGGTCCCTTGGCGAGCCCGGCGAGGAGGGCGCCCTCGACGGTGGAGAGCGCCTTGGCCGGCTTGTCGAAATAGCTGCGCGCCGCCATCTCGATGCCCCAGGCTCCGCGACCGAGATAAATCGAGTTGAGATAGAGCTCGAGGATTTCCGCCTTGGTCAGGGCGCGCTCCATCCGCGAGGCAACGATCATTTCGCGCAGTTTTCTTTCGTAAGTGATGTCGTTGCCTACCAGCAGGTTCTTGGCGACCTGCTGCGTGATGGTCGAGCCGCCCTGCGGCCGGCCCCGGTGCGTGAAGTTGCCGATGAAGGCGCGGACCAGTCCGCGCTCGTCAATGCCGGCGTGTTGGAAGAAGCGCTTGTCCTCGGCGGCGACAAATGCGTTGCGCACCGCTTCCGGGATATCCGCAAGCTTGACCGAGATGCGGCGGTTGTTCGGCGCGTAGATCTCAGCAAGGCGCTCGCTCTTGTTGTCGAGGACTACGCTGGTGCCGGAAAGCCTGAGGTGCTTAAGCTGCGTCGCGTCGGGCAGATCCTTGACCGCGCTGTTGTAGAAGGCGATGACCTGACCAAGATCGACCGGAGACTCTTCCACATTTTCGACCTTGCAGAACTGCCTATAGGCCACATGGAGATCGGTCAGATTCAGTCCTTTGAGCGCCTTGATCTCGCTGTTCAACGCCTCCTTGTTATCCATGGCAGTGGCAATCAGATCGTCCAGGTTGATGTCCTCGATGTCGAAAGCCTTGTGCATGTGGGCGCAGCCGGCACTCAAAAGCTGCGCCACCTCGAAGCGGTCGTGCACCGCATCGAACTCCGTCTTGACCCCATCCGGCCGGGTAGTGACCTGGCTGAAGGCAAGCGCCGTGGCGAAGATCTTGATGAGTATCGAGTCCATGACCGGCCGACGGTCGAAAAAACCGCCTCCGTAAGGTCGTAGAACAATAACAAACAAGACCGTGTTGAGGAAAAAGTTCCTGGGGTGACGCCGCCCCGCGTCTTCATGATGGCTCCGACCTGGCCGCGGAACCAACGCCGAGGCCCGTGCGTTTTAGAAAGACCGAATTGGCAGCGCACTCATGAATGCCCCTCTTCCAGTCGTGCTTGCCGTGGCGCTTCTCAGCGTAGCCGTCGCCACGATGCCTGCGGATGCTGCTCCTCGAAAAAAGAACACCCGGACACTTGCCGCAGTCTCCCCTGCAGCCAACGTTGCTCAGCCGCCCACGGACAGATTTTTGGCCTGCGACGTCCGGGTGCGAGATTATCTTCGCGAAGGCGGAGCGGTGGCACGGGTGACGAAGATCGAAGTGGACGATGCCCGACTGCAGTTGAACATCCATCATGAGTACGGGGAGGCGGGAAAGTCGTCTCGAAAATACCTCCGCGGGGACACTGAAGAAGAAATGCGCAAAAATCTGCGCGGGATATTGGATGAATTCGCTGCGGCTGCGAAGGCGGCAACGGCTGGCCGCGCTTGGTATGTGGTCGCTGCTCGCAAGGTCATGCCGGACCCCCGCGATGGTTCGAGCGAGACCACGAATCCGTGGACGGCCGTTGTTCTCGCGGATTTCGAGGGAAAATGCAGACCTATCACGTTCTATCAGTCTGTCGATCGGACCAAGCTCGATCCTGAACTGAGCAAGAAATTGGATGAGTGAAGCTTTGCGCTTGAATTGATCTGCAGTCGTAGCGACCAATGTCGCCAATCAAGCGTCGCCGTTGCAGCGCCTTTCGTGGCTTACCGGATCCTTGTCACCACGTCGGGGCGGTTTTTCTCAAGCCAGGCGACGGCCTCGGGTCCATCGACGACGCACTCGAAGGTTTCCCAGGTCGGGTCCTCCAGGGATTCCGATTGCAGTCGCTTCGCCGCATACTCGACGAGATCGTGCAGGCCTTCGTATCCTCGTCGGTGCTCGAGGGACTCCGCAATCGCCTTGCTGGTCCATCCTGTTGGGCCAAATCGATGATGCTCGGAGCATCAGCCTCGCTGAACCACGGCGTGGCATCGAACTCGATGCAGCGGACATTGTCGGCGGTATGGCAAGTGGCGTGGATCATTGGATTCCTCCGTCCTGCGCTAAAGCATGATCCGGACCTGGAGGGCCGCGTTCGCGCAAAGTGCGAAGCGGTTTTCCGGAAAGATCATGCGCAAACAACAACCTGAAGCGCGATGACGATTCATCCAAATCTCATCGCGCTTTGGCATTGCACGTCTCGCACCGCTGCTTGCACGCCCTGAGCCTTTGACCAGGTCCCCCAGTAGGTTCGCGGCCACCATCAGCTTCGCGAGCGTCAGGCCGCCGGCGACAATCTCCTCGACCGTACGGCGGATGCGCGTCGCCTCGGGATGAGCTGAACGATGGCGCTCGGAACGTTGATTTTGAATGCTTTCTCGGTTCGAACGGCACCAAGCCGCCTAATACGGTGCCGCTGCAGTGCCATCCAAAACAATGTGCAGACAAACACTTACGAGCCCCGACGGCCCGGAGCGACACCGTCGCTTTTATCTAGCCGTCCTAATCGGTCGAGATCCACACCCAACTCCCGGCCGGTAAGGTCGGGTATTGTCGATAGCGGACCAGAAGGCGGACATGGCAATGCCTACGCGAATGACCCCGTTGCGGACATTTCAGCCTTGCGTTCGATCTGAGATATCGTGCAGCCTGTGAGGATAACTCCATCGGCCTTTTTTAGAACCAGGACATTCGCCAAATGCCAGCGCCTACGCCAAACCCCCGTGGAGGAGAGTTTTGGAACAGCACCATGGGTCACTCATGGGTTTCGCAGCAAGCAGTGATCAGTGACGTCTTCACGTCGGTCACGAGCGTCAGCTTAGATGCCGCGGCAGCAAAGCCGGGCGAGCATGTGATCGATATCGGATGCGGCACCGGCGACACACTGTTGGCCTTTGCTAAGGTTGTTGGACCGTCAGGCGCTGTGTTGGGCGTCGACGTCTCGGTCCCGATGCTTGACTTCGCCAAGCATCGTGCCGCCGAGGCGACACTTAGCAACACAGCCTTTGCACTGGCCGACGCGACGAGCTACGCCTTTGAACCGCGCTGGGCGGATCTAGTTTATTCGCGATTCGGCGTGATGTTCTTCGATGACCCTATCAGGGCCTTCACGAATATCCGCAGCGGCATGAAGACAGGCGGGCGGCTGGTGTTCGTCTGTTTTCGGACCATGCCGGAGAGTCCGTGGTTTCGCGTGCCGATCGAGGCTGCACGGCCGCATGTGCCGCCTCAGCCGCCGGTGGATCCATTGGCACCGGGAATGTTTTCGCTCGCGCGCGAGGACCGCCTACGTGGCATCCTGACTGAGGCTGGGTTTCGCGAGGTGGCACTCGAGGCGACCAACGTGCCGATTCACGGTAAGGACACCACGCAAAGCATGGCATTCATCACGCAGGCTGGCCCGTTGTCTGCGCTCCTCGAAAATGCCTCGGGCGAGCAACGTATACGCGCCACAGAAGCGGTTCGCAACGCGCTCGCCGCAAATATCGGAGCAGACGGGCGCGGCCTGCATGTGGCTCTGTGGCTTGTGTCGGCGGTAGCCTAGCGAAGCCAATCCGCCTCAAAAGCAGCTTTGCCAAGTCTGCTCGTGGCCCATCACGTCGATCCCGCGACTGGTCGACAGGGCCGCTATCGAAGGGTAACCGGACCACTAGCGAAATCGGGCAAGACAGCCGCCCATGAGGCGTAGCGCAAGATCGTAGTCCGTCACTGGTTATCCGGCCGGGTCGTCTCGGCGGCCGCTGCCTCATAGCGCCACGGCGAAAGAATAGTGCCCATCTTCATCGACCGTGGCGCGCCATTTTTATCTTGCTTCTGAGCGGTCGGTAGGTCGGCAGCACTCTCCTCGGATGCGGCGTCCGCTTGCCTTGAGCGAGGACGACCAGTCTGCTGCCTCTCAGTCCCGGACTGTCGTAGCGCTGCGCCGATCGAGTGGATCGAACGGAAAGTCGGCGGGCACCAGAACTTCGCGGTGATCCGCCATCACCTTGTCGATGAAGGCGACAGCGGCTCGCACCCGCGGGCTACGCCTCAGGTCCTCATGATAGACAAGCCAAAGCGTCAGGGGCGCCATGGCGTGCGGGACGCGCACCCGCCGCAGCGCAGGGTCGCGCTCAGCCGCGAAACAGGGCAACAGACCGCAGCCAACTCCGCCTTGTACCGCCGTTATAAGTGCCTGCATCGTGTTCGAGCGCAGCACCACTCGGTCGCGAGCCCAGCGGAGCAGAGGTTGCGGGTGTCACTCTGGTGATCAGTGCGCTCGTCCTGAACAGCTTTCAACCGACGGCGCGAGCAATTCCGGGATGATCGAAAAGGCCGCTATCGAAGGTATCCGAACCGCCCCGGGACAGCCGGTCGCGGTAGGCGCCTTTGGGGCAAGCCGGCCCTTCACCATCGGGACGCGCTCGACGAACTGGGCAAACTTGGTTATCGCGTCAGCCGGCGGGCATGGTTCCCCCTGGTGCTGTTTAGGACCTTGGTTCCCTCTGGTGCTGTTTAGGACCTTTAGGGCGCAGCGAGCGTTGAGGCAATAGCGCCGGGGCAGGACCGCGAACCCCGGAGTTCGGATCATGAGCACGATCCCTGCTGACCTTGAAAGAAAGTTCGAACAACGGTGGGCTGCCAGATTGGCGCGGTCCATTCCACCGCCATTTGCGCGCCCCGCCTGTCCGATGTGCAAGGCCCAGATGATGCTCGTCAGCATCGAGCCAGAAAGCCCAAGCGTGGACTTGCACATGTTTCGATGCGCTGTCTGCAATCACGTACTTACGACCTTCGCAGCGCATGAAGATCCCAGGCATTCCAAGGGCCGCTGGCTTCAAGGCGATTTGCGCCCACCGAAGTAACCCGCGCTGCAAGTCGTGACCGAAGGCGAGACGCCGCGGCTGCCGGAAGGTTTCAGGGTCGAGTTCGACAAGGATGGTTGGCGGACTCGCATGAGGCGGCGATATCCTCAATGCATCCGCCGCTCTGACTGATCTTCACTAATCCGCCGGCCGGCTATGGCATGACCATGTCCGATGACTGGACCAAACGAGCGACGAACATCCTTCGAGAACTTCATGCTGCTGAGACGGAGCTAATCGGCAGGGGTGTTATCCTGACCGACGGCAAGGCGGGGACGATTGATCGCGTCTTCCTTGACGAGGTGCACGGGCTCCGGATCTCGATCGGTGGCCACGACGGCAAGTGGCCGATTTCGACTGTGAAGCTTCTAGACTCCGGTTTCACCAGATAGCGCAGGCTGGCCGCGGCAACGACCGATCGAGGCTGGGGGGCGGTCGCAGATTAGTCGCTGGAGCGAGTAATCGGCCGTCGCATCACAGCGCTACAGCGAAACAATAGTGCCCATCTTCATCGGCCGTGGCGCGCCATTTCCGCTTCGCTTGCGACGCCGCCAATCAATAGTGGCCTTTGCCGCGCTTCCTGTGGCTTACGGGATCCCTGCCACGACGTTGGGCCGGTTCTGCCTGAGCCAGGCGATGGCCTCGGGTCCATCGACGACGCATTCGAAGGTTTCCCAGGTTGGATCCTCCAGGGATTCCGACTGCAGTCGCTTCGCCGCATAATCGACGAGGTCGTGCAGGCCTTCGTATCCTCGTCGGTGCTCGAGCGACTCTGCAATCGCCTTGCTGGTCCATCCTCGTTGGGCCAAATCGATGATGCTCGGAGCATCAGCCTCGCTGAACCACGGCGTGGCATCGAACTCGATGCAGCGGACATTGTCGGCGGTATGGCAAGTGGCGTGGATCATTGGATTCCTCCGTCCGCTAGCATTGCACGTCACGCATCGCGTGCTCGCACGCCCTCAGCCTTTGACCAGGTCCCCCAGCAGGTTCGCCGCCACCATCAGCTTGGCGAGCGTCAGGCCGCCGGCGGCAATCTCCTCGACCGCACGGCGGATGCGCGTCGCCTCGGGATGAGCAGCAAGCCAGGTCTCCGCAGCCTGCTGACCGGATTGGCCGATCGTCAGCATGTCTGCGGCCAGGCGTCTTTCGGCAGCCGCGATCAGGTCGACGGCGCGGTCGATGGCGAGGCGCTCGTAATGATCGCGTGCCGGCACGTTGCGCGCAGCGGCGGTGATGCGGTCGAGACGGAAATTGGCCTCGGCGGCAAAGAACGTCGCGGCGGCATCATCGATGCTGCGGCTGGTGCGCTCGGCGACCGTCACGATGTCAGGCGCCGAGACCAGGGCGTCGAGATCGGCCAGGTCGCCGGCGAGTCCGGTCGGGACGCCGGCATCGATCAGGTCCTGCCGGCGCTTGCTGCGCGCGGCCTGGAAGTCTGGTGGCAGGGCTTTGCCGAGCGAGGCTGCGACCTCACGGACGGCAGGACCAAACCGGGCGATGACCGCGCTCAGACCGTCCTTGAAATCGACATTGCGCACGTACCAGACCATGCGGGAGAGCAGGAGATCCTGGATCGCCGCGTAGAGGCCGAGCTGCAACTGTCCGTCGATGAGGGTGTCGAGTGCGTCGATCCCGTCATTGAGCCGTCTGAGCTCGTAGATCGCGTCCACCGCCACCTGGGCCATGACGATGGTCGAGATATCGGCGTCGGTCTCGTCGGTCAGGCGCACGATGCAGGCCGGGCCCCCGCGGTTGATCACGGCATTGACGAGACTGGTCGCGATGATCTCGCGTCGGAGTCGATGGAGCTCGACCGCGGCCGGGAACTTGTCGAGAATTTCGCGCGGAAAATACAGGGACAGTCTGCGGGCGAGATAAGGATCATCAGGCACGCCGGTTTCGAGCAGGTCACTGTAGAGCGTCAGCTTGGCGTAGGCGAGAAGCACGGCAAGCTCGGGCCGTGTCAGGGACTGCCCGCGCCTGGTCCGTTCGGCGATCGCGGCGTCGTCAGGCAGGAATTCGACGGCGCGGCTGAGCAGGCTGCGTTGCTCGAGCGACTGCATCAGGCGCGTGAGGAAGCCGGTCTCGGCCATGCCCTTGCGTTCGGCGAGCGAGAGCGCCAGCGTCTGCAGATAGTTGTTGCGCAGGACCAGCGTGCCGACCTCGCCGGTCATCGCGGCAAGCAGGGTGTTGCGGTCAGCGGGGCTGAGGCGTCCCTCGCGCTCGGGGCGCGCCAATGCGATCTTGATGTTGACCTCGACGTCGGACGTATTCACGCCGGCCGAATTGTCGATCGCGTCGGTGTTGAGCTTGACGCCCTTCTGCGCCGCTTCGATGCGCCCGCGCTGGGTGACGCCGAGATTGGCGCCTTCGCCGATCACCCTGGCGCGAACGTCGGTCCCGCTGATGCGGATCGGATCGTTGGCGCGGTCGCCGGCCTGATCGTCGCTCTCCGCCGACGACCGGACATAGGTGCCGATGCCGCCGAACCACAACAAGTCCGCGCGCGCCTTCAGGATCGCTGTCATCACCTCGAAGGGCGTTGCCTGCTCCTTGTCGAGATCGAGCAGGGTGCGCACGTCCGGCGCGAGCGGGATCGCCTTGAGTGAGCGCGAGAACACGCCGCCACCTTCCGAGATCAGCGATTTGTTGTAGTCCTGCCAGCTCGATCGCGGCAGGTCGAACAGGCGCTTGCGCTCGGTGAAGCTGAGCGCCGGGTCGGGGGAGGGATCGATGAAGATGTCGCGGTGATCGAACGCCGCAACGAGCTTCGTCGCCGGCGAGAGCAGCATGCCGTTGCCGAAGACGTCGCCGGACATGTCGCCGACGCCGACCACGGTGAAAGGCATGGTCTGAATGTCGGTGCCGAGCTCGCGGAAGTGGCGCTTGACGGCCTCCCAGGCGCCGCGCGCCGTGATCCCCATCTTCTTGTGGTCGTAGCCCTGGCTGCCGCCGGAGGCGAAGGCGTCGCCGAGCCAATGGTTCTTCTCGGCCGAGATCGCGTTGGCGACGTCGGAGAAGGTGGCGGTGCCCTTGTCGGCGGCGACGACCAGATAGGGATCGTCGCCGTCATGCCGCACGGTCAAGTCGGGCGGCACCACGATGTCGCCGTCGAGATTGTCGGTGAGTTCGAGCAGCGAGCGCACGAAGATGCGATAGGCTTCGGTGCCCTCCGCGAGCCACGCCTCGCGATCTGAGGGCGGCGGCAGGCGCTTGGGCACGAAGCCGCCCTTGGCGCCGACCGGCACGATCACGGCGTTCTTGACCTGCTGCGCTTTCACGAGGCCGAGGATCTCGGTGCGGAAATCCTGCGGCCGATCGGACCAGCGCAAGCCACCGCGCGCAACCTTGCCGAAGCGCAGGTGAATGCCTTCGACACGCGGTGAATAGACGAAAATCTCGTAGAGCGGTCGGGGAGGGGGCAGATCCTCGATCTTGCGCGCGTCGAACTTGAAGGAGATCACCGGGCGCGGATGTCCATCCTCGCCGATCTGCCACAGATTGGTGCGGATGGTCGCCTGCACCAGATTGGTGAAACGCCGCAGGATGCGGTCTTCGTCGAGCGAGGCGACGGATTTGAGCTGCTCCTCGATCTCGGCAAGGAGAGTTATCTCGCGCGCCGAACGCTCGCGATCGGTCAGGACGAGGCGCGGATCGCGGCGGGCCTGGAACAGCGCGACGAGGTTGGCTGTGATCGCGGCGTTCTTGCGCAAGGTCTCCCACATGTAGTCCTGGGTGAACGGTGCTCGGATCTGGTGCAAATAGCGCGACAGCGCCCGGATGGTCGAGACTTCCCGCCAGCCCAGGGCCGTGCGCAGGATCAAGGCATTGTAGCCGTCGGATTCGGCGCGATCGGTGACCACCGCCATGATCGAGGCCTCCAGGCGATGGCTGAAGTCCCGGCTGATCTCGATCGGCTGGCCGTCGCTGGTCTCGATCGTCATGTCGTGCAGCCAGACCGGCTCGGGCCTGTTGCCGGGCACGATCTGATAGGTGCGTTCGTTGACCACGCGCAGGCCGTGATTTTCGATCACCGGCACGCGGTAGGACAGCGACAGCGGCGCGGCATCCGAAAACACCTTCAGGCCGAAGCGCCTGGGATCATCCTCCTCGAAGCGGTGAACCGAAATCGTCACCGGGCGGGCCGGCGTGAGCTTCTCGACGGTGGCGATATCGGCGATCGCCTGTTCTGCCGTGGAAGCCTCGGTACAGCCGCCGCTGAAGGCCTGGGCGTAGCGATTTGCGAGCATGCGCGCCCGCATGCCGTCGGTCGACGCAGCCAGCGCGGCCTTCAGCTTGTCGGCCCAGGTCGCAGCAATGGTGCTGATCCCGGCTTCCAGCGCGGCGCGCTCGACGGCGGGAGTCTTACCTTCATAGCGTCCGATGATGTAGTGGACGCGCGCCAATGCTCCTTCGGGGAAGGACACGTAGGAGGCCGACAATGTCCCCTTGTAGCTCTGTGCCAGGAAGGCGCCGACGCGCATGCGCACGTCGGTGTCGTATTTGTCGCGCGGAATGAAAACGAGGATGGAAACGAAGCGATCGAACTTGTCGACCCGCGCCAGCGCGCGGACGCGGGGACGCTCATAGAGGATCAGGATCTCCATGACGAAATCGAAGAGGGTATCGACGTCGATCTGGAATAGTTCGTCGCGCGGATATTCCTCGAGAATATGCTGGAGAGCCTTGCCGGAATGGCTGTTCGGGTCGAAGCCGGCGCGCTGGAGCACCCGCGATACCTTGTGGCGGACATAGGGGATCTGTCGTGCCGAGCGCGTATAGGCACCCGAGGTGAACAGGCCGACGACTCGCAATTCACCCTCGAGCCGGCCGTCGGGCGTATAGAGCTTGATGCCGACATAATCCATCCGGATGCGGCGATGAACCCGGCTGCTCACATTGGCCTTGATGACGATGAGCAGGGTCGGCTCGCGCATGAACTCGCGAATCTCCGGCGTCATCACTACCATTTCGCCGCCGCGGCGCAGGACCTTCACATCGGGATCGCGGAGGATACCGAGGCCCTCGGCGGTCGTGATGTCGTCCGACGCATCGCGGCCGGGCGAGAAGCGATATTCGCGCACGCCGAGAAAGGTGAAATTGTCCGCGCACAGCCATTGCAGGAACTGGTTGGCCTCGGCGACCTCGTCGATCGGCAGCGGCGGCGGATTGGACGAGAACGTCTTGATCGCGTCCTCGACGCGGTCGCGCATGGCGCGCCAGTCGACGACGCAGGCGCGCACGTCGCTCAACGTCCTGGTGAGGCCGCTAATCAGCCTCTCGCGGTCCGCGTCGGCGTCCAGGCGGGTGATGTGGAGGTGAATCAGGCTCTCTCGCGCGCCCTTTGCCCCTTCCGGCAGTGCCTCGCCGTAGAAGCGCAGGAGCTTGCCCTGGTCATCGCGCTCCACCGCGATGATGGGGTGAGCGACGAGGGTGACTTCGATGCCCTGCTCGGTGAGCTCCGCCATGGTGGAATCGAACAGGAAGGGCATGTTGTCGTTGAGGATTTCGAGCACGGAGATCTCGCGCCCGTCCGGCATCAGCGGATTGACGACGCGGATATCGGCGCGCCCCGCCGTGCGCCGCTGCACATGCTCCCAGGCTTGCTCGGCCAGGAAGGCAAGCGAGGAGGCATCGTGACCGGCGAGATCCTCGACATTGGTGAAGGCGAACAGAAGCTCGGCAAAGCTTTGGGGGGCCTTGCCCGGCTGCACGCTTCCGGCTGCCTCGCGGATCAGAGTTGCCCGGGCCTTGTCGTCACGCCATGCCATAGCGTCCTCCATGTCCCAGCCGACGAACCGCAATGACGGCCGGGCGTTGTTCTTGGAGTGCGCCTCTTCGAGCGCATCTTCTCGACCGCGTTTCAATCGCCTCGGCGAAATCTTCGGTCTTGCGGCCTTCACGATACTAGCATCCCGAAGCCGCCATGGCGCGCAGAGTTATGAGGCGTGCTTAAGGCCGAAGTCGGCGGCGAGCATCGCTGCGCCGTGAGCGCTTGCAAAATCACAAGGAGTTTCAATTGTGTAGGAGTTCGTGGTTTTCTGAATGGCGCGCCATTCATCATCAGGCAATCATGCGCTCTTCGGCCGGAACGCGACGACGGATCCGGCCGGCTCTTCCTCGCCCATCGCCGCCTCGATGGCCTTGGCAAGTGCGGCCTGGTCGAACGGCTTTGCCAGGCGCGGCAGGCTGGATCGCGTGTCGCTCGGGAGGTCCGCGTATCCCGTGCTGAGGAGGATGATCGTCTCCGGGCGCTCCGCAGCGATGGCGCTGGCAAGCTGCAGGCCGGTCATGCCGGGCATGGCGTAGTCGGTCACGACCAGGTCGATGGTGCGCGTGCGGCGGAGCAAAGCCAGTGCCTCGTCGCCGGAACGCGCCTCGACCACGATGTGCCCGAGATCCTCCAGCATCGCTGCCGTGTTCTCGAGCACCAGGAGGTCGTCGTCGACGACGAGCACGGAAAGCTGCCGGCTGGGCCGGGCTGCGGCTGCCGGAGCCGCCGTACGCAGGTCCGGCACCGCGGTCTCCTCGGCGGCGATCGGCAGCCAGATGTCGGCCGTCGTGCCCTCTCCGGGACGGCTCTTCAAGACGAGCCTGCCGCCGGACTGCTCGGCAAGTCCGTGGACCATCGACAGGCCGAGCCCGGTGCCTTTGCCGACGCCCTTGGTCGTGAAGAACGGCTCCTGGGCGTGCTTGAGGATCTCGTCGCTCATGCCGCAGCCCGTGTCGCTCACCGAGAGCGCGACATAGCCGCCGCGCGAAAGGCCGGCTTCGCCCGGCTCCTCGCGCGCGGCGATGGTGATCTGGCCGCCGTCCGGCATCGCGTCGCGCGCGTTGACCGCCAGGTTGAGGATCGCCAGTTCGAGCTGGTTCGCGTCGACCTTCACCTTCGGCAGGTGCATCGGGAACCGCGTCTCGACATGAATTCCGGCCTCGAATTTCAGCAATGACGCCATGCCGCGCACCAACTCGCTGATGTCGACGACCGCCGGCCTGAGATCCTGCTTGCGCGCGAAAGCGAGCATGCGCTGGGTCAGGGAGGCGCCGCGCACCGCGCCTTGCATCGCGTTCTCCACCAGGCGCAGGATCTTCGGATCGTCCGTCGGCAGGCGCTTCTTCAGAAGCTCGAGGCTGCCGAGAACGGCCGCGAGCAGGTTGTTGAAGTCGTGGGCCACGCCGCCGGTGAGCTGGCCGATGGTCTCCATCTTCTGCGACATCATGAGGGCTTCGCGCGCGCGATCCAGCGCTTCCTGCGCCCGTCTCCGTTCGCTGACGTCGCGCACGATCTTCGCAAAGCCGGCGATCGCGCCGCTTTCGTTCCGGACCGCGACGATCGTTGCCTCCGCCCAGAAGCGGCTGCTGTCCTTGCGCACCCGCCAGCCTTCGATGGCGGACTTCCCGTCCCGCCCGGCTTCAACGAGCGCGCGCGCGGGCGCCCCGGCCACGCAATCTTCCTCGGTGTGAAAAATGGTGTAGCTCGTCCCGACGATGTCGTCGCCATAGCCCATCAGCCGGCGCGCGCCGAGATTCCAGTTGCCCACGCGGCCGTCCGGATCGAGCATGAAGATCGCGTGGTCCGCGATACCTTCGACAAGCAGCCGGAAACGTTCCTCGCTGCGCCTCAGTGCAGCGGCCTCGCGTTGGGCGCGCTCCGCCGATGCCCTGTCATAGACGGCAGCCGCGATGCCGATGCTCAGGATCAGGATGGTGATGCCGGCGAGCAGGAACGCGAGCGGCGCCTGACCGACGCCGAGATGTCCTGCCGGCCGGGCCATGGCGCTCGTCCGCAGGAACATGGCGCCTTCCATCGCGGCGTAGTGCATGCCGGAGACCGCAAGGCCCATCACCAGGCCGGCGAACAGCCGCTGGACCGCGTTGGTGTTGCGAAAGGCGAGCCAGAGCGCCACGATCGAGGCGCTGATCGCGATCAGGATCGAGAGCACGACCCATCGGGGATCGTATTGGATGAGGGCCGCCATCCGCATCGCGGCCATGCCGGTATAGTGCATGCCGGAGATGCCAAGTCCCATCGCGAAGCCGGATGCGAGCAGCGCCTGCGGGCGCCGTCCGACAACGGCAAAGGCGGCCGCGGCGACGACGATCGGAATGACAAGCGAGAGCAGCGTCAGGAATGGATCGTACGAGATCTCGATTCCAGGCAGGCTGAAGGCCAGCATGCCGACGAAATGCATCGACCAGATGCCGCCGCCCATGGCGATCGCAGCGGCGACCAGCCAGGATCGGCGGGCCCTTCCCGAAGCAGCTCGCATTCGGGTCGCCAGGTCCAGCGCCGTATAGGAGGCAAGGGCCGCGATCAGAATCGACAACGCGACCAGAACGGGATCGTGAGAAGCCGCATGATGATGCATTTCGGCCAACGCTAGCCGAAGTTGCGTTCGGGCTTACGCATGAAGTCCTCCCCCGACACCGAAATCGTCCGCGGCACCAGGATGGGCGCCGCAGGCATCCACGACGTTCGAATCGGCTGCCATGGTGCACGCAATCCTGCGGTGCCGCCACTCTCATGGCGTCATCGCTCCGGCCCGCGGGAACCAACCGTCATGCCGGCAGCAGGCCGGCCGCGCGCCAGCTGTCGACCAAGGCGTCGCACTGGGGGCGGAAAATCTGTGCCGACGACCATCGTGCCATTGGGTGCCTTACAAAATGATGAGGAATTTCAATTGTATATGAGTTCATGTTTCTATTCTGAATGGCGCGCCATTTGCGGCAGTAACCATTTGCGATAGTAAGTTGCCCCATGCGTACTATCGACCGTCTGCTCTCCTGCCTCGTTCTGTTCCTTGCAATCGCGGCCGTTCCGGTGCTTCCCGTGCGCGCGGCCGAAACGTGCCCGTTCATCAGCGCCCAGCAGCTCGCCGGCGCGATGCCGGCGCTCAAATGGTCGCTGATTTCAAATCAGGACGGCCGCGGCTGTATCTACCAGGCCGGGCGCGGCGACACGATGATGTTGAGCGTGTTCCGCAATCCCGACAAGGACCGCGCCAGGGAATTGTACGCGACCTTCGTCAAGACGCTCGGCGAGCGCATGCCGCTCAACGTAGTCGCGGGGATCGGCGACGAAGGCCAGGGCGGAACGAGCGCCGCCGGCGCGGAGCGCCAGGAGGCCTCGGTCGTCGCCTTGTCCGGCGATTACATTCTGCAGATCACCGTCTATCCGATCGGCCGGCGTGCCGACGATGCGCTGCTCGGACCGCTCACCGAAGCCGCGCGCGTCGCCATCGCCGGCGTGAGCAAGAGCAGCGAGCGGTTCGGCAATTGCGAGTGGCTCACGGCCGCCGATGCCGACGGCTTCCTCGACAAGAGCACGTTGACGGTGCAGCGGACCGGAGCGGGCAGCTGCATGATGTTCGATCGCGAGGCCAACACCATGACCGTCGCGGTGATCGAGATCTCGCGCAACACCGTCATCGGCATGATGAAGCGCACGGGCCCGTGCAAGCACGTGGCGATCCCCGAGCTCGGCAGTGAAGCGTTCGGCGAGCATTCCTGTACCAAGGGCAACGGCAACGCCGTCAACATCTTTGTCTGGAAGAACGGCAGGCAGGCCTCGATCCTGTTCGCGCCGGTCAAGCCGCATCCCGAGTCCGGCTCGGTCGAGCGCCTGAAGGCGGTCGCCGGGCGAGTCTATGGAAAACTGTAACGGCGCTGTGTGATATTGCCGGCGCAGGCGCGCGGCAGGCACGCTTCGCTACCGGGCGCGGGTCAGCTCCACGCCATCGACGACCATCTTCCATGTCCCCGCCTCCTGGTGAGGCGGCGTCGACACCTCGAATGTCGTGGACAGGAATGGAATTCCGACGACGAAATTATCGCCCTCGAACCGCCGCAGCGGCGCATTGATCGTGGTCGTGACCTCGCCGATCGCGGTGCCGTCCGTGACGCGCTTGTAGCGGACGATCCCCTCCCTGGTCAGCTCGACGTCCATCGCCGGCGCGTGCCATTCGCCGACATAAGCGGCCTTGTCCTCCGGCACCGGCTGTCCGCACGCGGACAGCAGCGGCAGGGCCGCAACGAGAACCACCAGGGACGTTCGCTTTCTCATGTTTCGCTCGACAGCAGCAGGCACCACGGAGATAGGGTAGCGCCCCTCTTCGTCGGCCATTGCGTCATTCGGGTTCACCTGCCCGCCAGCACCTCCTTGCATTTGGCCGCGAAGGCGTTGAGGTACGCGCCAATCTCGCTCGCCAGCGCATCGGACCGGTCGACATTCTGCAGGCTCATGTTGAGTGCGTAGACCGGAAGCCCCTCCAGCACGATGGGCGTTGCGACGGCGAGAACGGCGGGCTGCCACGACACGGCGCAATAGCCGTCGCGTTCGACGGCGCTGATCGATCGCCTGACGTCCGCAAGCAGCGCCTTGGTGGCCGCAGTGCTGCGCCGCTTGAACAGTCTCAGTAACCGCTCGCGCTCGGTCTCGGCAATGCCGGCGAGGTAAGCGCGACCGAGCGACGTCAGCTCCATCGGCACTTGCTGCCCGGCGACCACGTTGCGCAGCGCCGCGCGCGGGCTGTAGCGGATCGATTCGAGATAAACCATCATAGTCCGATCCGCGGTCGCGAGCCCGACGTTGAGCCGGCGCTTCGCCGATTCCGCCCGCATCATGGGGCCGATCGCGTTGAGCACGGGTGATCCCGTCCGCATGGCGTGGCCGATGCTGATGACCGACGCGGCAAGGCGGTAGGTCCGCTCAGTGCGGACATCGTCGAGCATCCCGGAATTGACCAGCGTTCGCGTCAGCCGGCTGACCGTCGATCGCGGCAATCCGGTTCGTTCCGCAATCTCGCCGTTGCCCAGCGTGTCGACGCCGGGCCGGAACGCCCGGAGGATTTCGATGCCTCTTTCGAGCGACCGGTTGCCATCGACCCCGCCCGCATATCTGCGCACCTGCGCCACATCCAGCCTCCTCCGGCATTTCCACTAAGTGGAATTAAGGGGATGTTTGGGCGGGTGCAAGCCGCTATAGGCAACGAGAAAGAAGAATGTCCGGCTGCGTACGGCTCAACGAGGAAACGGCACGGCCTGAAACCGGCATTCGGGAGCCCGCGCGGATCGCCTCGCGGTGATCGATCGACTCCAACCACGGAGCTTGCCATGTCCTATCAGCTCATCGAATTTTCCGTCGAGGCCGGTGTCGCGACGATTGCGTTCAACCGGCCGGAACGGCGCAACGCGATGAGCGACGAGATGCGCTCCGAATTCACAGGCGCGCTCGAAACCGTGTCCCGCGACAAGGCGATCAAGGCTCTGGTGCTGACCGGGCGCGGCAATGCCTTCTGCGCCGGCGGCGACATCAGCGGAATGAAGCGGCGGCTCGAGGCGCCGCAGGGCGAAGTCGCATTCAACGGATGGAGCCGTCAGCAGGGCGTGCATCACGTGCAGTCGCTCCTGCTTGGCTTGCCGAAACCGACCATCGCCGCCGTCAACGGCGCCGCGGCGGGGCTCGGTGCCGACACTGCGCTTGCCTGCGACTTCGTCATGGGCACGGAACGATCGAAGTTCACCTGGTCCTACATCAAGCGCGGTTTGATACCCGACGGCGGCGGCCTGTATTTCCTGCCGCGCCGGGTCGGGCTTCCCAGGGCAAAGGAGCTGATCTTCACCGGGCGCGTCGTCGAAGCCGACGAAGCGCTCGCGCTCGGCATCGTCGATCGCAAGGTGGCCTCGACCGAGCTGGTCTCGGCCGCGCAGGCCTGGGCGGCCGAACTGGCTCAGGGCTCGCCCACCGCGCTGGCGCTGAGCAAGAAGATCCTGAATGAGACCTTCGAGCATTCCGCGCACGACATCTTCAATCTCGGCAGCCAGGCGCAGGCCATCTGCTACACCAGCGAGGAGCATCGCGACGCCGTGACGGCCTTCCTCGCGCAATCCGCGTCGAAGGATTGAGCGATGAATGCGATCGAACGCCTGATCCGGCCGCGCAGCATCGCCGTCATCGGCGCATCCGCGGACCCGAGCAAGACGTCGGGGCGGCCGGTGTCCTATCTGCAGAAGCATGGCTTTGCGGGTGCGATCTATCCCGTCAATCCGAAGGTCGGAGAAATCGGCGGTCTGACCTGCTACGCCGACATCGCGTCGCTGCCTGATGTACCTGATGTCGGCATTGTCCTGCTCGGCGCGGAACGCGCCCACGTCGCGGTGCGCGAATTGTCCGAGCGCGGCGCCGCCGCGGCGATCGTTCTCGCCAGCGGCTTTGCTGAGACCGGGGCGGAAGGCGCCGCGCGTCAGCAGCAGCTGATGCAAGCCGCCGGATACATGCGCCTTCTCGGGCCGAACACGATCGGCCTCGTCAATCTCACCGACAATATCGTGCTGTCGGCATCCGGCGCGCTGGCGATGGATCACTTCCCGGCAGGACCGATCGGACTGGTCTCGCAGAGCGGAGGCATTCTCGGCGCCGTCTTATCGCGCGCTGCGGCGCGCGGGGTAGGGCTGTCCAAGCTGGTGTCGACCAGCAACGAAGCCGATCTCGAGCTCGCCGACTTCATCGACTTCCTCGCCGACGACGGCGCGACCAAAGTCATTGCGCTCTATATCGAGGCGATCCGCAATCCATCTCGCTTCCGGGAGGCGGTGCTTAGGGCGCGGCGCGCCGGCAAACCCGTCGTCGCCTTCAAGATCGGGCGATCGGAGGCGGGTGCAAAGGCGGCCGTCTCCCACACGGGGGCGCTTGCGGGCTCCGACCGCATGTATGACGCCCTGTTCAGACAGCTCGGCGTGATCCGCGCGAGAACGTTCGAAGACCTGCTCGACATTCCCGCAGCCCTTGCGGCGGGACGGAAGCTTTCCGGCAGGCGCGTGGCGATCCTCACCTCGACCGGCGGCGCCGGCACTATCGTGTCCGACAGCCTGGGAGTCGCAGGCTTCGTGACACCCGCCCCCGACGCGGAAACGGCCGCGCAATTGCGCGCCTTGCAGTCGGGATCGCATGCCATGCTCGATCGCAATCCGATCGACGTGACCCTGGCCGGCCTGCAGCCGGATCTGCTGCGCGCCGCAATCCGCATCCTGCTCGCCAGTCCCTCCTACGATGCGCTGGCCGTCATTGCCGGCTCGTCAGCCGTGGGATCGCCGGCCCTGATGGCCGATGCCATCCACGACTGCCTGCCGCTCAGCGACAAGCCCGTCATTGCCTATGTGAGTCCCTACGCGCCCGACGTGGTCTCCGTCCTAACCCGGCGAGGCGTCCCGGCCTACACGTCCGCCGAGAGCTGTGCCAATGCACTCGACGGGCTCTTGCAGGCCGGATTGCCGGAGCAGGTCCAGACATCCGGTTCGATCGAGGCGACGGTCGACATCAGCGACTTGCCGGCGGGGCCGCTGGATGAAGCACAGGCCAAGGCGTTGTTCGCCCGCTTTGGTATTCCCATCGCTGCAGAGAAGGTGGTCGCAGCGGCGAGCGAAGCGGAACGGGCGGCGCGCGACTTCGGCGGCCGCGTCGTGCTCAAGATTCTCTCGCGCGAGATCGCGCACAAGAGCGACGTCGGCGGCGTCGCGGTCAACCTGACGACCGAAACGATTGCCGGCCGTCTGAAAGCGATGGCTGACGAGGTCGCGCTCAGGGCCGGGAAGCGACCCGAACGGTTTCTGGTCCAGGAGATGATCTCAGGCTGCGTTGAAATCATTCTCGGCATGCATCGTGACCCTCTGGGGACAGCAATCCTCCTCGGAATGGGCGGCGTCGCCGCCGAGCTGTTCAAGGACACGACGATGCGTCTGCTTCCGCCGGAAGGCGGCCTCGGCCTGGCCGAGGCTCGCGCGATGGCGCGCGATCTCGTCACATGGCCGCTGCTGGACGGTTTTCGAGGCCGGCCGAAATGCGATGTCGAAGCCCTTGCCGCAACGATCGTCGCTTTTTCGCAGATGGTTGCGCAGCTCGGCGACCGCCTCGTCGAGGCCGAGATCAATCCGGTCTTCGTGCTGCCGGCGGGTCAGGGCGTGAAGGCGGCCGACGGATTGGTCGTTCTCAATGTCTGAACAAAATCGGATGGAGCTCCAGATGGCCATTGGCGAAATCATCAATCACGACGGCGCGCGCGGGAAGGGTTTTGCCGTGCGGCGCCGGCTGAACCTCGCCATCCTCGGCTGCGCCGTCTTGCCGGTCGTCGCGGGGCTTGGAGTGGTGCCGGCACGGGCCGAATATCCCGAAAAGATCATCAGGATCGTGGTGCCCTTCGCGGCCGGTGGCGGGACCGACATCATCGCGCGGACGACAGCGCAGGACATCCAGGCGGACCTCGGCAAATCCGTCATCATCGAGAACAAGCCGGGCGCCGGGACCATCATCGGAACCCAGACGGTGGCCACCAGCGACCCTGACGGCTATTCGCTGCTGATGGCGACCTTCGCGCACGCGGTCAACCCGAGCCTGTACAACAAGCTGCCGTTCGATCCGCACAAGGATTTTGCGGCGGTCTCGCTGATCGCGCGCTCCTTCAACATCGTCGTCGTCAACCCGGCCTCGAAGATCAACTCGATCGCCGATCTGATCGCCGAGGCCAAAGCCAATCCGGGCAAGCTCAATTTCGGGACGTTCGGCACCGGCACCTCGGCTCATCTCGCCGGCGAGCTGTTCAATTCCATGGCGAAGGTCAAGATGACGGCGGTGCCCTACAAGGGCGCGGCGCCTGCGATCAGCGATCTCCTCGGCGGGCAGATCGACGTGATGTTCACCACCGTGGCAAGCGCAGCCTCGCTGGTGGCTGCGGGTCAGCTCCGGGCGCTGGCTGTGACATCCGCCGAGCGCTCGGCCGCGTTCCCGCAATTGCCCACCGTCGCCGAGGCCGGGGTGCCCGGCTACGCCGCCGAGTCCTGGTACGGATTGTACGCTCCGGCCAAAACCCCTGCTCCGGTGATTGCGCGCCTGAGTCAGGCGGTCGCAAAGGCCGTTAAGTCCGGTGCCTTCAAGCAGCTTGAGGCCAACGAAGGCCTCATCATGGTCGGCAGCGCTCCGGAAGAGCTCGATCGCTATGTCCGGCAGGAGGAGGAACGCTGGCGCAAGCTGGTCAAGGACGCGAACATCGAGGTGCAATAGCAGGCATCAGGATATTGTCGTGTGGAAGCCCGTCTGTCTTGCGTCTCCAGGACGCGGCCCTAGCGGGGCGGGCTCACGTCCTTGCCGAGCCGGCGGTAGAAGCTTCCGGTGTCGATCTCCCAGATGCGGCCGTCCGAGCCGAGGTGGCCGGTCACGAGATATTTGCCGTCCGGGCTCACGTCGGCGGCATGAAAGTTGTCGCTGAAGGGCCCGAACTGGCGGATGCGCTTGCCCGTCGCGATGTCGGTCAGCATCGCGTGCGTCACCCCGCCGATGATCGCCTTGCCGTCGGCCGTGAAATTCAGGTTGCGCCCCGCAAAATAGGGGTGCGCCGGGATGCGCGTAACCGGCTTCTTGTTCGCGACGTCGTAGACGAGGATCAGCGCGTCGACGTCGACGGCAAGCAGCCGTCCGTCGCGCGACAACGCGATCGAGCCCGGCTGGCTGTCATGGTCGGTCGCCGTTCTTGCGTCGAACGACCATACCGGCTTGCCGGTCTCGAGCTCAAGAACCTGCACACGAATGTGGCCGGGCCGCCCCGGCAGAGCGATCGCGAGCAGCCCGGCATCATCCGAGATGGCGAAGTGAGGGTAGCCTTCCCGGGTGCCCGGCACGCGGTAGCGCTCGGATTTCGCCTTCACATCATGGGCGACGATGTCGCTGCCCTGTCCCCCGAGGATCACGAGTCCCTTGCTCGACGTGACCATGGGCGGCGGCACCTCCTCCCGAGGGTCGGGCCGGAAGGGAATGTCCGCGATTGTCCCGCCGGTCGCGACATCGAAGATACGGATCGGATGACCGTCCGCCGCGACGACGATCGAACGGTCGTCGAGGAAACGCGCGGCGCGCGGCACGCCCTGGTAGATGGCCGGCTTGCTTGCCGGCAACGCGGCGACGTCGATGCGCTTCACCGTCTTGCCGGTGGCAAACTCCCAGATGCGTACCGTCTTGTCGGCACTTGCCGTGACGATGAATTTGCCGTCCGCGCTCCAGCGCGCGTCGTTGATCCCGTCGCGGTGCGTTGCCGCGTCGGAGGGATCAGCCGTGTCGAACACAGGCTTCGTCGGCAGCTCGATCTGCTCGCAGGTGATGTCGATATCCCATTTGGCAGACCGCTCCTGGTATTCGCCGCCCTGCTCCTTCATCTTCGCGATGAGCTTTTCGCGATCCTTCGGATCGGCGCAGACGGGACGCAAGGCAAGCCTGGCGGCCTCGTCCGCGCCTTGAAGCCATTGCGCGCCGACAGGATTGCCGATGATGGCCGACACGAGAGCGATGGCCAGCACAGGAGCGGGAAGGCGCATCCGAAATCTCCATCGGAGCTCACGATTGGTCCCCGGCGAAATGCTAGTTCATTGGCGACCTCTCGGCCAGCGGGACGTAGCATCGCCCCGGTTCGTCGGAGTGGGTCTGCGAGAGCGAACGAAGCATGGGATCGAACAGCGCATGTCGCGCATGACATATTCGCGTCGTGGCGAGACAATATGGCCGGGACCGCCGAGCGGCCCCGGATGTCGTCCGACTAGAACGCCAGCCCACAAGCCTGCCGGATGGCGATTTGAACCGGCGAAGGTGGTAGCGCCGGATCAAACTCACCCTTCGGCAGCAGCGGAGGCTGTGCCATGAAGCGCGGCCGTTTCCCTCGGTGGGGTTGTGCGGCATGAACAAGGAACGGATGGCACAGATAGACGCTGCCTGCCGCGCCAGTCGCCGGTTCAATCTCGCAATTCCTCGTCGAGGCGTAGTCCTCGGCAGAGAGTTGCCGGAGTGATGCGCCTGCGTCGCCATAGGGCAGCAGCTCCCGCGCGATGGTCGCATGTGAGCCTTTCCGGATCCTCGTGGGTGCATCATCCGGGCCGACATCCGAGAACAGGAAGAGCATCAGCAATGCGCGTCCGCTGCTCTTCACATTGGCACGCCACTCCATGAAATCCGGATTGGCGGTGCCAAAGCTCACGTCCACATGCCAGCCATCGTCACCAGGGGATTCCGATGAGGGGAAGCGGATCGGAAAGGTTCCGAGGCCCCTGGGCGCAAGCCAGCGCCCTTCGCCGACGAGTTGATCATAGGCCCTGTGCAGGGGCGGTGCGTTCGCGGCTTCAATGAATGGGGGCGAAGCCTTGGACGCCACCCGAACAACGGGCTCGTTCCAGTGTTCGGGTTCGTCTGGCGACAGACCAATATCCGCCCACAGCTCGTCCCTGCATCGCTTTGCCAGCCGGGTGCTGAAGGCATTCTCGATCTTGACGAAACCGTCGTCGATGAAGTTCTGGACCTGACGAGGCGACAGGCCAACCTGTTCGGTCTTGGGCATTGCACATTCTCCGTTCGGGTGCCGCGTCGCGGAGCCGTTTGATCTGATCGGCGCGGACGCGCCGGAACGACTTTCTGCCGTTCAGATCAGCGGGAAGAATGTGGACATGAACATCATGGTGCGAACGTATACCGGGGCGGACGGTGGAATCAAGATGTGCTCGACATACGGCGCCCTCGCACGATCTCCACGTCATTGATCTGAAGCAATGATGATCTCGACCAGAAATGCTAAGATGAATCGTTCACGACGCGAGGCTCCTCAAGGCTAGTCGAGACATTCTCAGCGCGTGATGGAATCCGAGGGCTCAATGGGACGACTGCTGAATATTGTGACGCCACTGCATACTGCGACCAAGCGCGACTACATGGGCCGCATGAACGACGACAAGATCGGCTGCTCGTTGAAGGCGCGGGAATATGAGGCCGATTACTGGGATGGCGACCGCCGCTTCGGCTATGGCGGCTACCGCTTCATCGAGGGACGCTGGGCGCCGGTCGCCAAAGCGCTGATCGAGACATATGGCCTGAAGGACGGGTCGAGCGTGCTCGACGTCGGCTGCGGCAAGGGGTTTCTGCTGTACGAGATGCAGAAGATCGTGCCGGGCCTGAAGGTCACGGGCTTCGATATCTCAAAGCATGGTCTTGCACATTCGCACGAGCAGGTGCGGCCGTATCTGTTCAACTATCGCGCCCAGGACGTCTATCCCTATGGTGACGACAGTTTCGACCTCGTCATCTCGCTCGGCACCCTGCACAATCTCAGGCTCTATGAGCTCGACGCGGCGCTGAAGGAAATCGAGCGGGTCGGCAAGAACAAATACATCATGGTCGAGGGCTACCGGAACGTCGCCGAGCTGCACAACCTCGAATGCTGGGCGCTGACGGCGGAGTCCATCCTGCACACCTCGGAATGGATCTGGCTGTACGAAAAGCTCGGCTACACCGGCGATTACGAATTCATCTGTTTCGAGTGACCGGGCGCGCCTGATGGATATCAAGACCGCCAAGGCTGCGATTCTCGTCGAATCGGGCAAGCCGCTGATCGTCGACGAGTTCACCCTGCCGGATAGGCTCGAGCACGGCCAGGTGCTTGCGCATGTGCACACCTCGAGCATCTGCGGCGCACAGATCAACGAGATCGACGCCGTCAAGGGCGTCGACAAGTTCCTGCCGCACCTGCTCGGGCACGAAGCGCTCGCGACCATCGTCGAAACCGGGCCCGGCGTCGTCTCCTGCAAAGAGGGCGACACCGTCGTCATGCACTGGCGGCCGGGCAAGGGCATCCAGTCCAACACGCCGGTCTATTCCTGGCGCGGCAAGCGGCTCAACGCGGGCTGGGTCACCACCTTCAACGAATATGCCGTGGTGTCGGAAAACCGCGTCACGCCGGTTCCCGCCTCGATCGACCGCACCAGCGCGCCGCTGCTCGGCTGCGCGGTGACGACCGCACTCGGCGTCGTCAACAACGACGCGCAGATCGCCATCGGCGAAGCCGTCGTCGTGTTCGGCGTCGGCGGCGTCGGCCTGAACATCGTGCAATTTGCCGCGATGGTCGGCGCTCATCCGGTTATTGCGATCGACCGCCTCGACAACAAGCTGGAGATGGCGAGGCAGTTCGGCGCCACCCACACCATCAACTCCGACGTGGTGAAGGATGTCGCCGCCGCGGTTCGCGCCATCACGGGGGTCGAGGGGCCCGACAAGGTCGTCGAGACCACCGGCGTCAGGAAACTGATCGAGCTCGCCTATGAGGTCACCGCGAAGAAAGGCCGCTGCATCCTCGTCGGCGTTCCCCGCGAGAAGGTCGAGATCTACACGCTGCCCCTGCATTTCGAGAAGGTGCTGAAGGGCTCGGAAGGTGGGCAATGCCAGCCGGCGCGCGATATCCCGCGCCTCGTTCGCCTCGACGAGGCCGGCAAGGTCAGTTACCGCGGCATCGTCACCCACGAGTTCGCGCTCGATGACATCGACGACGCGCTGGATCTGATGCGCAGCGGCGAATCCGGGCGAATCCTGCTGAACGTCAGCTGAGCACTGCGGCCGTCCGATCCAGAACGTCGGCAACGAGGACGAGGGCGTCGTCGGTGTGCTCGGCGGTAACACCAGTCGCGGTGGAGCAACAGACCAATTGCGACCGCCACCGCGGCCGTGAATATCGAGAACACGATCGGCGCCGTCGCCAGCGTCGCGACCGTGTAACGATTCAGCGCCATCAGCCAAAAGGCCAGAATCACGCAGGCGAGCGCCACGACCGGAAGAACGGCGTAGCGGCCGAGGCGCAGGATGATGTTCAGGACAAGGCGTCTCATCCGCGCTGTGACGGCGGAATGATGCGAATCACGCCTTGCCGCACGAGCCGCTGCTCTGATGCAGGTTGGCGACGTCGGCGCGGCCCTGGCCTTCGGTGACCTGGATCAGCGTGATCGCGCCTGGCGTCACGATCCCCATCTGCGGCTGGGCGGAGAGATAGGTCGTGGTGCCGGCGCGCAGGTCGACGCTCACCTTCTCGCTGCCTTGTCCGAACAGATTGCTGCTCAGCGGCAGATTGTTGACGGCGACCTCGTGGCGGCCCGGCGGCAGATCGCACGACACGAACCCCGCGGCCTGGCTGCCGCCAATCACGCGGCCATCGACCGCATAGTTGGGCATGACCGCAAATCCTAGCGCCGACGAGCGATAGACCACCAGCCGCGCGGTGTTTGACTTGACGTTATCAGTCAGTGCCGCACTGCCCATCGGCCCCGATGCGCAGCCCGCAAGCAGCGTGGCCACGACGAACATCCCCACACACAAACGCATTGTCGCCCCAAATTCCAACTTCCCCGGGGGCATCATTGGCCGGGGTGGTGGGCGAAGTCAATCGCGACTTCAGGTCGAATGGCGGCAGCTCACGCCGCCACCATTCGAAGCATATCGGACAGTTCGCTTGCGCTCACGTCGCGGCGAGCGCCGGGCGATCAACGTCGGAGCCGGTTCGGAAGGGTGGGCTTGGCCGCAACGGGCTAACTGATATTGTAGCTACATGGCAGTTGATGCGCACTTCCTGGGAGCCTTGATCGAGGACGAACTGACGACACTGTCCGACGCCCGGGTCGTCGCTCATGTGATGAAAATGCTCGTCGTGCCATGTGCCGTGCTCCGCAACTGGGGCTATGGCGTGCATGGCCAACAGTATCCGTGTTGGATCGTCCTTGACGATCCGGCTCATTCCTTCAGTGCGATTGCTTTTTGCGAATTCGGCTTTGGGCCGAAGTGCCCTTGGGGGCTCATCAGTTCCGGCGACGCCCCTGGCGACATGCCCATGGGCATGGACTCCGGATGGTTTCCTTCTTTCCTCGACGCCTACTTCGAATCCCGGGCGGCGACTGAACTCCCCATCTGGCGGATTATGAAGGAGGAGCCTGATCGAACGCTTGTCCCGCTGAGTCGTGAGGGGACATGGGGGAGCACGTGGGAGCGTATCAACCAGCTGCGAAGCGCAGATCCGGGCGGTCGCTACCATTGCCGCCATGGCATCACTTATCGAGGAAGCTAGCTAGGCCGGTAAGGGTGTCGCGAAGTATCGGCGGCGACGGCTGTGTGATGTCATGCCGACCGTGCGCAGAACACCAGATCAGGCCGCCGATAGGCGCACGCGGAACTTGCTGCCGGTTGCTTCGGCATAGCGCAACAGTGTCTTCGTACTCGGCAGCGTTTGTCCGCTCTCGAGCCTGGCGATCGTGGACTGACTTGTGCCCATGCGGGCGGCCAGTTCGGACTGCGAGAGGCCAGCGCGGACGCGAGCCCTCAGCAGCTCGGCGGCGATCTCGAATTCCGGGGCGAGCGCGTCATACTCGGCCTTGACCTTTGGGTTGGCCAAAAGGCGAGCCTTGAGCTTCTCGAACGGGATTGTCATGTGACGTCCTTTTCAATTGCGCACAATCGCGCATGACGGATCAACCGGTTGTTCGAACGGGATCGTCATGTGATCTCATTGGCTCTCCGTAACGCCAGCTCGATCTCGGCACGCGGGGTCTTTTGCGTCTTCTTTATGAATGCGCGCACGACGATGACTCTTCGGCCGATTGCGGTGACGTAGAGGGCGCGGCCAATTCCGTCGCGCCCCGTCAGCCGCAATTCCCACAGCTTCCCTTCAAGGTGCTTGACGTGCGGTTCGCCCAGGCTTTCCAGCCCAGCCGATGTGATGCGTTCCGCAAGCCGCAGCAAACGCGCCTGCATGTCGGCCGGAAGGGCGGCGACCTCCGCGACAACGGTTTCGTTGAGGATCTCAAATCGCCAGGGCTCGGTCCCATGCTATCTCAATTTTGAGATATATGCAAGAGACGAGAGGGCATGGACGTGTTTCGCCTCGCGAATCACCGCCACCCCAGCGCCGGCGCGACGTGCTTCAGGATCGCCTCGATCGCATGCGCGCAATAGGCTACGCCCAACTGGTTCGGAATGGTCAGCAGCAACGTATCCGCCTCTGCAATGGCCTCGTCCTGCCGCAGTTGCTCGACCAGCACATCGGGCTCGGCCGCATAACTCCGGCCGAAGATCGCACGCGTGCGCGGGTCGATGAAGCCGATCTGGTCTTCGCCTCCGCGCTCGCCGCCGAAATAGGCGCGATCCCGATCGTCCATCAGTGCGAAGATGCTGCGGCTGACGGACACGCGCGGCTCGCGGCTGTGGCCGGCTTCCTTCCAGGCGGCACGATAGCTACGAATTTGTGCCGCCTGCTGCACGTGAAAGGCTTCGCCGGTCTCGTCGTTCTTCAATGTCGAGCTTTGCAGGTTCATGCCGAGCTTCGCCGCCCACACCGCGGTGGCGTTCGAGCCGGCGCCCCACCAGATCCGTTCGCGCAGGCCTTGCGAATGCGGCTCGATGCGCAACAGCCCCGGCGGATTGGGAAACATCGGCTGCGGATTGGGCTCGGCAAAACCGTCGCCGCGCAAGAGGTCGAGGAAGACCTCGGCATGGCGCCGGCCCATGTCGGCATCACTCTGGCCCTCGGCCGGCCGGTAGCCGAAATAGCGCCAGCCGTCGATCACCTGCTCGGGCGAGCCGCGGCTGATGCCGAGCTGCAGCCGTCCGCCGGCGATGAGGTCGGCACTGCCTGCGTCCTCCACCATGTAGAGCGGGTTCTCGTAGCGCATGTCGATCACGGCGGTGCCGATCTCGATCCTGCTGGTCCTCGCACCGACGGCCGCAAGCAGCGGAAAGGGCGAGGCCAGCTGCCGCGCGAAGTGGTGCACGCGGAAATACGCACCGTCCGCGCCGAGCTGTTCCGCCGCAACGGCAAGCTCGATCGATTGCAGCAGCGTGTCGCTAGCAGAGCGGGTCTGCGATTGCGGCGAGGGCGTCCAGTGCCCGAAGGAGAGGAATCCGATTTTCTTCATGGAGGCAATTTAGGGATGGTCGCGGCGATTTGCGATGGGCCTCTCGGAGGAAACCTGCTCACGAGCTGGCCCGTCGCCTGCGTCGTGGTCCCGTTCGGGGGTGTCCAGGGCGCGCCATTGCCTTGGCGTCATTCCGGTCCAGCGCTTGAAGGCGTGGGTGAATGCGCTGACTTCTCCGTAGCCGAGCAGCCAGGCGGTTTGCGAAATAGGCAGTTGATCGTTCTTCAGATAGCTCTTGGCGAGGTCGATCTTCATCTCGTCGAGGATGCCGCTGAAGGTCAATCCCTCCAGAGCGAGGCGCCGCACCAGCGTGCGATGGCTCATGCCCAGGCGGCGGGCGATCTCTTCGACCCGTGCCTCACGATGCGGGAGCAATGGGGCGATTGCATTCTCGACGCTCGATCTGAGCGAGACGCCGCCGGATTTCCGGTGTGCGAGTGCCTGCTCGCAATACGTCACCAGCAGATCGTTCAGATAGTGGTCAGCAGTTTCGATCCGCATCGGCCCCACGGATACCGGGAAAGCGATCTCGTCGACATCGGACCCGAACTCGATCTCGCACCCCAGGAACGACCTGACCTCGGTGGGCGTCGTTCGACGGCGATGCACCATTTTGAGCCGGCTCGGGATCAGGCGGCGATTGGTCAGGACGCGGTTCATGCGAATGATTGAGGTCAGCCAGAATTCGATCTGGTGCCGATCCGAGCGCCGTTCCACACCGACATATTTCAGCGTGATCGTCATCTCTTTCGCGGCGAATCGCAGCGCAATCCCCTCGTTGGCGAGACGGCAATAGCGCTCGGCCTTTGCGAAGGCTTCCGCAATCGTCCCGGAGGATGCGGCCACGTAATAGAGCAAGCCAATTTCACGAAGGTCGAAGTCCCGTGCCAGGTGGAAGCCGAGGCTGTCGTCCTGCAACGCCTCGGCCCCAAGTTCCAGAAACCTGATCTGGCTCTCGGCGCTCAGGCGCGCCTTGCGATCCTCGATCTGCTTGAGAGTCAAGCCAGCCCTGGACAACAGACTGTCCGCCTCGATGCAGGCGTCCTGCAGGCGTGCCCATACCAGGCGGGCGATTCCGCCGGTCGCACTGGGCATTGTTTCAAAATGGGGCGAATGGGCAGCCGGCACACCGAACCCTTTCGTCGTTGCCGCTGCGGGCCTCGTTCTTCGGGCTCGCCGATCGTGATGGCGGCATGAAAAATCAACTTATTGGCTCACGATAACAAGAAACCGGGGGTCGCGTGACTTAAATCGCGTGTCTGCCCTGAGACTGGTCTTGCGTTCTCGGGGCAGCCCCTTTTCCCCGAAAGCTACGATGGCCTTGATGTCCAGCAGTGACGGCGTCGCGCCGCCCATCAACGTGAAGATTTTACGAGGTTACGGAACGTTGCTCGGAATTCCTCATATCGCCCATGGCTCCCGGACGGTTGCGCTCGAGCGGGTCGGGGATTGCGAGATCAGCATGTTTGAAGCGCTTGGGGCGGGCTCGCCCGAGAGCCCGTTGTTCTGGATGGAGCTGTTCGACCTCAGCGTTCATGCGTCGCTCGACAGTCGCGGCCGTCACAACATGCGCGATGCGGTCGCAGCGTTCGAGGACTTTGCTTCGCGAGCGAGCCGTTTGGCGGAAGCGCCGCTTTGTGCAGACAGCGAAACGGTAGGCTGACAATCGTCGCGCAGACCGCCAGCTCCCGGCAAAGCCGTGCAGCTGATTTGCCTCACGCGTACGCCACCCAGCCGCGGAAGGCGAAGCCGGTGTAGAACAGCGTCGGCTCGGAGAAACCGGCCTCGCGCAAGATCACCTCGTCCTGCGCGGGCGCCAGAATCTGCAGATGGTTGCTGACGGCATCCTGTGCGGCCGCGGCCTGCTCCGGCTCGACGCCGGATGCGGCCAGGAATGCTGAGTACCGCGCCAGCCACAGCGGACGTTCCTTCTCCCCGTCGGGCGCGCTCAGATGCGCGACCACGAACGGTGCGCGCGGTTTGAGCCGGCGGCGGACCTCCGAGGCGATCCGGCGTCGTTCGGCGACATCGACGAAGTGAAGGGTCAGCAGGCAGGTCGCGCCGTCGAACGGTCCCTCCGGGGCGTCATCGATATAGCCTTGGTGAAAACGCGCACGTGGTGCGAGCTCTCCAAGAGTCTGCCCGGCCAGCGCCAGCATTGGCCCAGACGGGTCGACGCCGTCGAAGCGCCAACCGGGATGCGCCTGCGCAAAGGCTTTGAGCTCCAGGCCGCCGCCGGCGCCGAGAACGAGCACCTGCCCATCGCTGGGGACACTTTCGGCCAGCAGAATGGACGCCATGGACTGCATGGCGTCATAGCCCGGCACGAACCGCCGCGGCCCTTCGGTATATCGAGCCACGAATTGCGGATCCGAGAATGCAGCTTGAATGTCGGTCATGATGTTGTCCCCGTGAATGGAGCCGTTCACCCGCCATGCGCGCCGATGTCGTGAATCTTTCGAGACCCGAGCCGCTTGCGCAGGTCCTCGCCGAGCATCGCCAGCGTCACCTCGCCGAGGCGCGACAGCAGCAGCGCTTCAGCATCGGCAAAGGCCTGATCGAGCGCGGCATTGACGGCCTGCTCGACGAGGCAGCCCGGCGCTTCCGTGCGGTTGCCCATGGCCAGCAGCGATGGACTGCCGAGCGCGGCATAGACGTCGCGCAGCGTCACCTTCGAAAGGTCGCAAGCGAGCGTCCAGCCGCCGCCATGTCCTTTCTCGGAGTGGACGTAACCGAGGTCCCGCAGGCCCGCCATGATGCGGCGGATCACCACTGGGTTCGTGTCCATGGCCTTCGCCAGCGTCTCGGACGTGAACGGCCCAGCCTGCTGCGCCATATGCAGCAGCACGTGGAGGACGCCGGATAGTCGGGAGTCTCGCCTCATGTAACTCTATATGTTACATGATGGCGCTGAGGTCAAGCGGTTTGCGCCCTCGCTGATCGTGGAAGAGGCGCGGGTCGAGCGCGGCGTTACGGTGCACGTCCGTGGGGATCGATTGCGACGTCCAATCGCCGATCTGCGGCGCCGGGTCTTGGTTCGACGCATCTTGACGTGGGGTGAGGTCCTGGCGTGTCGGTCGGAGAGGCAGTTCTTCGGTCAAGTCAGAACATTTTTTCGGGACATTCGCCGGTGATTTCGGCAAAGATTGCCGCTTGCGAAGGCCTCGGGATCATCGACCAGCTGTGGACCATAACCCTGACGACGAGCGGCAAGTCGCGGACGAACGTCGCAGCCTGTTGGGGCTCGCGGCGATGGCTCTCATCGTAGGCGCAGCGACTGGATGTGTCGGGGCGATCTTCCGGCTTTTGCTCGTGCGTGCGGATGGTCTGCGCGATGCGATGATCGCCTGGGCCCATGGCCACGCAATCTGGGGGTTCTTGAACCGTCGTCGGCGCTTGCGCCGTCGCAGCCCTGGTTGCCGCGTGGATGGTGCGGCAATTCTCGCCACACGCTTCGGGCAGCGGCATTCCGCATGTCGAAGCTGTCCTGCGTGAAGAGATCCCACCGGCTCCGTTTGGTCTGGTGCCGGTGAAGTTCTTCGGCGGAATACTGGCGATCGGCTCCGGACTGGCGCTGGGCCGTGAGGGGCCGACCGTCCAGATGGGCGCCGGTATCGCGGTTTTCGCCGCGCGCCTCTGCCGGCTCTGTTGGGCGGATGCCCGGGTGCTGCTCGCGGCTGGCGCCGGCGCCGGCCTTGCAACGGCCTTCAATGCGCCGATTGCCGGGCTCGTGTTTGTGCTGGAGGAACTGGTGCAGAGGTTCGAGCACCGTGTTGCCGTCGCTGCCCTTGCAGCGCTGGCAACGGCGATCCCGGTCGCACGGCTGCTGCTCGGTGACGCGCCCGACTTCCAGGTCGCGCCGCTGAGCTATCCCGGGGCTGAATCCGCCCCGCTGTTCCTGGCTCTGGGTGGCATCGCGGGTCTGCTGGCCATCGCATACAATCGCACCCTGCTCGCGACCATCGCAGTTCGCGATCGATTTGGACGGCTGCCGATCGAGCTCCGCGCCGGATTGATCGGCGCAAGCGTCGGCATATTGGCCTGGTTCGCGCCCGAACTGGTCGGTGGCGGAGATCAGATCACGCAGCGCGCGTTGATCGGCCACGAGAATGCGGGGATCCTGGGGTTCGCATTCCTGATCCGATTCGGGCTCGGCGCTCTCTCATACGCGGCCGGCACGCCCGGCGGGCTGTTCGCACCCTTGCTCGTGCTGGGAGCCCAGTCCGGGTTGCTGTTCGGAGAGGCTTGCCGCGTTGCGTTCCCGGCGCTCTCGATCCAGCCGGAAGCATTTGCATTGGTGGGCATGGCCGCTCTCTTCACCGGCGTCGTGCGCGCGCCGGTAACCGGCATCGTTCTCGTCGCCGAAATGACCGGTAACGTGACGATGCTGCTGCCGATGCTGGGCGCCTGCTTCATGGCGATGCTGCTACCCATGCTGCTGGGCAATGCACCGATCTACGATTCCCTGCGCGAGCATACGCTGCGCCTGGAGCGGCAAATCAGACAGAGATGAGATCGGTGTCGTCCCCGACTACGCCGATGCGCGCAAGCGAGGGCGTCGGACCTCTTGATCGGAAACTCTGTTCGTGAGCCGCGTTTCACGTCCGCATCGCGACAAATTCCGCCTGACGCCTCGATGTCGGCCGTGAGGGGTAAACCGGAGGCCCCTTTGACCGGAGCGAACGGACGCGATTGACCCTCAGCGGAAGTCGCTACTGGGCACACGCGTAGTCCGGCGTCGCTGCTGTTGATCTAAGTCAATTATCACCCATCCTTTGGCTTCACACTATTAAGGTCGTCCTCTCCCTCCCGATCCTGCAGAAAGCCTCCTGAAGGTTCGGCGACCAAAGTGAGAGATTGCTCATGATAACGATCCCGGAACTGACGTCCCAGGCGCTCGGTGCGTTCCTGATCTCGGAGACAAGCGGTCGCTTCGGCTCGTCCCACGCCAGCTTGCCGGAATTGCTGCCCTATGCAGCAAAGCTGGCCCTGGAATGCATTGGTAACAGCGATGCACTCTACCACAACGTCGAGCACACCTTGTTGGTCACGCTGGTGGGGCACGACATCCTGATCGGGCGCTCCCTTCTTAGGCCAACGACGGCTGGCGACTATGCTCACTTCATCCTGGCGTGCCTGCTTCACGACATTGGCTACGTTCGGGGAATAGTTCACGGAGACCAGGACGGTGCCTATGTGGTTGATGGTACCGGCCGAACGGTTGAGTTACCGATCGGCTCCTCCGATGCAGCGCTTGCGCCCTATCATGTCGACCGCTCAAAATTATTCGCCGTGGAGCGTCTTGACGCAGTTGACGAAATTGACGCCGCTCGCGTTGCCCAAACCATCGAATACACTCGTTTTCCTTATGCAGATGCATCAGCGAACGAACTCAAGGATGATCTTGACGAAGAGGAAGGTTTGTTGCTTCGCGCCGCCGACCTGATCGGTCAGCTCGGCGATCCGAACTACATGAAGAAATCAAATGCGCTGTTCTACGAGTTCGAGGAGATAGGCCTCAACAAATCGCTCGGATACACCACGCCCGCGGACGTGGTGTACAAATATCCTCAGTTCTACTGGACCAAGGTCGCACCGCACATCCAAACCGCCATCCGCTATTTGAATGTAACATCGAGCGGAAGACAATGGATCAGCAGTCTCTATGGCAATGTCCTTCGCGCTGAGCGCGAGGTCGGACTTTCTGGTCCGGAGCTGTAGGCGAATACTGTGATTTCGGGTTGATCCCGTTCAATTCTCGGACGCTCAGGACTGACGATAGCTGACATAGCCGGTGGCTCCAGTCGCGTCCCGGTGTTCGGCGCGTCTGCTCCTGCCCGAATGCGAAGTTCGGGCGACGTCCTCGGTTGTCGGCTTATCGGGGTAGACCGGAAGCAACCGGCCGACCTTCCAAACGGCGCTCATGACCCACAAGAGACATCGGAGCGAAACCAACCGACGGCACCTTGTAGAACGGCTTACGCCGATACTTTCGCGTCCGGTCGCCTCGCAACGAGGATGGTGCCGATGCATTGCAAGGCGATTTCGTTTCTTTGATTACGTAATCGGATTTGATTGCGCACGATACCGCGATCAGGTTTCGTTTTTGATTCCAGCTTCTCCAAGATAATCGCTTCGAGATTAAGTTCATCTCCTGGGCGTACCGGGTTCGGCAACCTCAGGTCATCCCAGCCCATTCCGGCGAGGACATGGAGAGGCCGAGGCTGGAGTTTGGGCGTAAGCGAGATGAAGACTGCAAACGTGTGGGCGCCCGATGCGGTTAATCCACCAAAAATTGAACGTGCTGCTGCCTCCTCATCGATGTGGCGCGGTATAGGATCGTATTGCTTGGCGAACTGAATAATCTCTTCCTTCGAGACCAAATAAGGACCCGCCTTTCTGGCGGTACCAATTTCGGCGTCTTCGAAATATATACGGGTCATTGGTCAATCCTGTGCGAGCGGACTAAACTATAGGGATGGCAAACGCCAGCATAGTCTCGGTGCCGCTCAAGGTTAGCACGTCCGGTTCTGGCCCGTGGCTGACTTCCGCTCTTGGCTTCGCACTGCCCGCTTTCGAGAGCTGAGCGGTATATCGTCGTGGAGCTGTCCAGGGCAGCCTTTGACCCGAAGCGACATTGGTCGCCGAGGGCGCCCAAAATTGAAAAAAGGCCGCTGGCAATATGTCCAGCGGCCTCCGCGCTTAACGTGGTTTGCCGCCGGGTGGCGCCCGGACTAGAGATCGATGCTAACAGCGATGTTACGGCCCTGTAGTTCGGCAATCTTCAACCCGTCAGCCATCACCTGCGCGAACTCCGGGTCCTTTGCCACGGCCTCCTGCACTTTGCCGTAGACCTCCCAATTGGCGTAGCGCGTCGTAACCAGCAACTCTCCTGCCCAATGGCCAGTGTGGAAACGGGACAGCCGAAGAAATTCGGCGCCGTGTTTTTCGAAGATTTTCTTTGCCCGCCCGACAACCTTGGTCATTTCCTCGGGCTTGTCGGTTTTGAAGCGAGTGAATTGAACGATCGGCATGGGACTACCTCCTTAGCGATGTAAAATGTCCAAGAGGCATGTATCGAGTGACCTTTGGGAGCGAACCCCAATGTAATCTCGATGAAGGTTTGTCTTCATCGATTGATTTTGGTTCAGGGTTCGCAAGAGACAGTAACGCTGCCGCATCTCGGCTCACATCGTTACTGGCTAAAACCGGTGGGCCGATATCAAGACCTGAGCTGTTCGGGCGTGTAGAGCAGCTCACCTCACGCGAGGACTTGCCGATGACATCGAATTCCGTCCCATTCGGCTGTCCGCTCAGTAGGACATAGCTAGACTTGCTCACGCTGAGTTCTTCGCATTTTGACCCATTGCGCCCTGTTTGCGGTGCGCAAGGAAAATCCGAAGTTAGGGCCGAACCAGAAGTCGTCGGTTAAGCTCAAACTTGACCCGCACCTGACATCCATGGTCAGTTTTTGCTGTGGGGCGCAATCCTAGTTCGAAGGTGTGGTAAGTTGTAGTCATTCGCCCGAGGGCATCGCTCAGTAGCGAGGAGAAATATCAGATGAGCCGATTGTATGGACCTGTCCACCGTTCATTGCAGGACCGTTTCGACACACGGCGGCTTGCCGACAATGTCGAAGCGCGCGTGGTGCTCACCGAAGTCTCGCCCGAGCATAAGGCGTTCATTGAAAGCCGCGACATGTTCTTCCTGTCTACCATTGATCATCAGGGCCGACCAACCGTGTCCTATAAGGGCGGCGATCCCGGGTTTGTTCGTGTTATCAATAGTAAGACCGTCGTCTTTCCTTGTTACGATGGTAACGGCATGTTCTATTCTACGGGTAATTTGCTTGGAAATCCGCAGGTCGGCATGCTCTTTATCAACTTTGAGAAGCCGCATCGTCTACGCCTGCAAGGCATCGCCAGTATTGACGATAACGATCCTCTGCTGTCGGAGTACGCTGAGGCGCAACTGGTCGTCCGGGTGAGCGTGACTGAAATTTTTCGTAACTGCCCACGCTATGTACACCGATACCAAAAGATACAACCGTCAGAATTTGTGCCTCGCTCGACATGCGAAACGCCTTTGGCCCCCTGGAAGCGTGTCGATGATATACAGGCCTCTTTACCCGCGAAGGACCGCGCTCGCGTCGAGCGAGAAGGCAATCTGCTCTCGCGAGCAGAATATGAAAAGTACCTCAGTGACGTTGGGAGCCGCGAGACTTAGGCCGCGTGACTGACGATACGAGAACGTTGGGCACGACCGCCGATGAGATGATCGAGTAAAGGCATTTTGCTGCACTGCATGAGTCCGAAAATGGCCCTTAGCCGGAGTCGATTGAGCGCTTGTCATATCGGCTGTCAGGGGCAAACCGGACGCCGATCCAACTTGGCCTCCACCGCTGCTTATGACCCAGTTCGGACATCGTGTGCGGACCCACTCATTCGACACTTCGGGGTACCGAGGCTTGGCTTGCCGGTCGGGGGGCCGAGTTCTGAAACCAATGCCCGTGGCGACGGATTGACCAAAAGATCACTGGGCTGCGCTTGTCGCGCGTTTCAGAGTTACCACAGCAGTTCCCCCACCGGATGCTGGTGTAGGATTCTTATACGTGAGCTCATCGCCGTTGATCTCGATGAAACGCTTCTGATTCGTATTGTCCCACGCGGGAAAGCTGCCGCCGATAATATGTAAGGATATTGAATGTTCAGATTCATTGACTTTGTAGTCGCCAAACATCACGATTATCCCCTCCAGAGCAGCTTTGCTTTGCCCGGCAGTCGGAAAGTCGCGGCGGGCAAATTTTGATCGTCTCGGACGCATGAGATTGATTGAGAAGTGATCTGCTGCATCGAACATGAAATATCCTTTCGGATCGGAACCAAATACTTCGGTTGTTTTCCCGGTCCTTTCATTCACGTTTACAAATGAAATGACGCTCCAAGTGCCTACCAGCTGCTGTTTGAGCGGCTCTGCGGCTCCCGCGGATAACGTGGCGCATGTAAGAGCTGCGGCTATCGAAATTGACAATAGTGCTTTCATGGTGCTCCCTCCGGTTTTCAGGAACGTTCCATCTATGATGAGTTCTGGGCTGGCCGCCCAGCTTAGTCAGAGCCTCGAAATCATTGTATGGGGCACTCGTCAGTCAGTGGGGCAATTCATCCCACAATACCGCACCGACGGCCAGTACGGGATTGAGCAATCGGCAAAAACGCTACGGCCCACGATCACGTCGGCGATCCCGCGGAAGCCGTCGAGCGAGAAGGCCGGGGCCTGTGGGGTAAGAAACAGCGGTCGTTGGAGCGTTCGGCATGCCGAGCGTTACTTGCGATCGCGAGAAAGCCGGCAACGTGGGTCCGGTTCTGGCCCCTTGCTGACTTCCGGAGGCGAACCGGTCATGTCCGGTTTCGAAGTTAGAACGGTCATGGCCTGCTTCAGGGGCTGATCGATTGATGAGTGCACGCGCTGGCGCATCCGGAGTCACTGGGGACGACCGCAGGGTGCTGATTGCCAGGAAGCATCCCCTCCAACGCGTTCAACGGGCGCGGAACAGCCTAGGCGTCGGACGCAGTGTGAAGCTCGAGGATATCGATGCCGGGCTCGCTCTATCCCACATGCCCGATCATGCCATCATGCGCCTGTTTTGCCCGACGGCGCAACGATTGTTGGCCCGACGGGTCAAACGTCTTCGCAGGACGTCTAAACCATTGATCCCGCTAGGGCCGGCTACTGTGCATGGGGTTGTTTTCGAATATGTTTGTTTGGGAGGCGGGAAAGCATCCGGCTCTCGCCCGCTACTTCATCACCCGCAGGCCCTTGGTCGTGAACCGCTGCGTCTTGCCGCCGGGGCGAACGGGGCGCTTGGTGCCGGCGGCCTTGCCGGTGCCGGGCGGCTGGTGCGCGGGGACCAACTGGTGGGGCTGTGAGCCGATCAGATCGCGGCGGCCCATCTCGATCAAGGCCTCGCGCAGCACCGGCCAGTTGTCGGGGTCGTGGTAGCGCAAAAACGCCTTGTGCAGGCGGCGCTGGCGCAGGCCCTTGATCGCGTCGACCTTGTCGCTGCCGCCGTGGCGCACGCCGCGCAGGGGATTGACGCCGGTGTGGTACATCGCGGTCGCGGTCGCCATCGGCGAGGGCAGGAAGGTCTGCACCTGGTCGGCGCGATAGCGGTTCTTCTTCAGCCACAGCGCGAGGTTCATCATGTCCTCGTCGGTCGTGCCCGGATGCGCCGCGATGAAATAGGGGATCAGGTAATATTTCTTGCCGGCCCGCTCCGCCGCTTCATCGAACATCCGCTTGAACTTGTTGTAGGCGCCGATGCCCGGCTTCATCATCTTGTCGAGCGGGCCGCGCTCGGTATGTTCGGGTGCGATCTTGAGGTAGCCGCCGACGTGATGGGTGACGAGCTCCTTGATGTATTCGGGGCTCTCGACCGCGAGGTCGTAGCGCACGCCCGAGGCGACCATCACCTTCTTGATGCCCTTGGTCTCGCGCACCTTGCGATAGAGCCGGATCAGATCGTCATGCGAGGTGTTGAGGTTCGGGCAGATCTCCGGGAAGACACAGGACGGCCGGCGGCACGCGGCCTCGACCTTCGGATCCTTGCACGCCATCCGGTACATGTTGGCGGTGGGGCCGCCGATGTCGGAGATCACGCCGGTGAAGCCCGGCGTCTTGTCGCGGATGCGTTCGATCTCGCGCAGGATCGAGCCTTCCGAACGGTTCTGGATGATGCGACCCTCGTGCTCGGTGATCGAGCAGAAGGTGCAGCCGCCAAAGCAGCCGCGCATGATCGTCACCGAGAATTTGATCATTTCCCAGGCGGGGATGCGTGCGTCGCCATAGGACGGGTGCGGCGCGCGCGCGTAGGGCAGATCGTAGACCGCGTCCATCTCCTCGGTGGTGAGCGGGATCGGCGGCGGGTTGAGCCAGAGATCGCGATCGCCATGACGCTGCACCAGCGGCCGCGCATTGCCGGGATTGCTCTCCCGGTGCAGCACGCGTGAGGCGCGCGCATAGGCTTCCTTGTCCTGTTCGACCTGCTCCAGCGCCGGCAGCCGGATCACGGTCGCGCCCTTTTGGCGCGTTGCGCCCTCGTCGGCGGAATCGAGATCGTCGGCGTGCAGCTCCGCGTAATCCGCAGGGACCTTGCGGAACAGCGCGACGCCCCTGATGTCGTCGAGCTCGCGCGGCGCTTCGCCGGCCGCGAGCCGCTGCGCGACTTCGACGACGGCGCGCTCGGCATTGCCGTAGAGCAACAGGTCCGCCTTGGCGTCGGCCAGCACCGAGCGGCGCACCTTGTCGGACCAGTAGTCGTAATGCGCGATCCGGCGCAGCGAGGCCTCGATACCGCCGAGCACGATCGGTACATCCTTGAACGCCTCGCGGCAGCGCTGGGCGTAGACGACGGTGCAGCGGTCCGGCCGCTTGCCGCCCTCGCCGCCGGCTGTATAGGCATCGTCGCTGCGGATGCGCCGATCCGCGGTGTAGCGGTTCACCATGGAGTCCATGTTGCCGCCGGTGACGCCGAAGAACACCTTTGGCTTGCCGAGTGCCCTGAACGGCTCGGCCGAATGCCAGTCCGGCTGCGCGATGATGCCGACCCGGAAGCCCTGCGCCTCGAGCAGGCGGCCGATGATGGCCATGCCGAAGCTGGGATGATCGACATAGGCATCCCCGGTCACCAGCACGATGTCGCAGGCATCCCAGCCGAGCGCATCCATCTCGGCACGGCTCATCGGGAGGAACGGCGCGGGCTTGCGCGGCCGGGCCTGGGCCATCAGGGGCTTTTCGGCGGTGATGATCTGGGTGTCCATGGCGCCTACGCATAGGACCCCGGGCCCGCGAATACAACCGGCCGCTATGCCGCCTTCGCGGATTAAGGTTCCCGGTGACGCGAAATTCAGCAGCACGAGCCGCGCGGACGGCCCGGTTCGGCTGTGTGACGCCGTCCACATACCCGCCGGCCGCGCCGCGTCATCCTGCTCCCGGTTTCAAGGGAGAGGTCCCATGTTTCTGATCGACGCGTTGCTGATCCTGGCGATGTTGTTCTTCCTGCTTCTGCCGGTCACCGATCATAGGACGGTGCACATGAGGCTCTGCATGTTCTTCGCGTTGGTGGCTGTGTTCGCGGTCTCGATCACCCACACCCCCATCGCGCCGGTGCAACTTGCAGGCATCGTCCTGACGCATTGAGCGGCGGAATGGTCACATCTGCCAGCATTGTGGTTCACTCGCAGGAACCAACCGCCTTCGCGAACATTCTGACCCTGGCGCCCGCGCGAGCCCCCGCTCGCGCGCGCCTCGACAATCCCGGCGCCAGCGCCGCTGGCCGGATTTCTGCCCCGATGCTCGCTTCGGGGCGATGGGGGACTTGTGAGCACGGTCATAGAGAACTTGCTGGCGCGAAAGCAGAAGCTCGTGGAGGAACTCGAGAGGGCGCAGGTCGTCGAGGACCGCGACAGGATCGAGCACCAGCTCGAGCAGATCAACACCGCGCTGGACTTCCTGGACAGGCCGGGATCGAGGGACGGGCGGTAGCCGCGCTCAATCGGCCTTCAGTGCGTCCACTTTCAAGGCCTTTGCATAGACCACGCCCGAATTGGTGATGTGCGTGGTCATCAGCTGTTCGAAAGCGGTGAACTCGCCGCGCGCGAACAGGTCGAGCAACTTGCGGTGCTCGTCGAAGGAGGTGCGGGTGCGCACGTCGATCGGTGAGGTCAAATTGGTGCGGAGCGCGGCGACGCGGCCTGAGACGAGCTGGTAGGATTCGAGGAGATAGCGGTTGCCGCAATGGGCGAACAGCGCCTCGTGGAAGGCGGCATCGGCGCGGCCATAGGCGATGTTGTCCCTGGCCGCGACGGCAGGCTCCATGGCCGCGATCGCATCGTTCATCGCGACGATCGCACTGTTGCAATCATGGCGAAAGGCGAGCTCGGCCGCCTTGGGCTCGAGCGCGATGCGGAAGGTGCAGAGCGCGGTGATGTCCTCGGCGCTCGGGGTGAACACGAAGCTGCCGACCTGCGGACGGATCACCACGAGTCCCTGCGCCTGCAATTGGCCCATGGCCTCGCGCACCGGCGTACGGCTGACCCCGAAGGAATTTGCCACCATCTCTTCCGAGATCGTCGCGCCGAGCGCGAATTCGCCGTCGATGATGGCCTGGCGCAGCCGCTGCATCACCCGCTGCGACAGCGATTTCGGCGTATCGAGCTTGAGCGATCGCATGCGCGCTTCCACTCAGATCACCTTGCCGGGATTGAGCAGATGATCGGGATCGAGCGCCGCTTTCAGGGTGCGCATCAGCGCGATTTCGGCCTCGCTCCTCGCATGCCCAAGCCACTTCTTCTTCAGCGTGCCGATGCCGTGCTCGGCGGAGACGCTGCCGCCCATCTCGCGGACCAGGCCGTAGATGATCGCGTCCATCTCCTCCTTGGGCTGCTGCTCGACGGAGAGGCCGGTGACCCAGGAGACCAGATGCAGATTGCCATCGCCGATATGGCCGTAATAGACGCTCTCGCAGCCCTTGATGCCGGAAGCCAAGCCCGCCTTGCAGCGCGTGACGAACTCGTCCATCCGCGCCACCGCAAGGCCGATGTCGTAGGAGATGTGCGGGCCCAGCACCTGGCCGAACTCGGCGCAGATGTCGCGCACGCGCCAGAAGGCTTGCGTCTGCGCCAGCGATTGCGCCACCGCGGCGTCGGCCAGCAGCCCGCGCTCCATCAGCTCTTCGAGCCAGCTCTGGAAGCGCGGCGCATCGACGCTCTCGTCGGTGCCTTGCGCTTCCACCAGCACGTAGAGACCGTGGTTTGCTTCGACCGGCGGCTTCACGCCGGCGCGCGTCGTGATCACGTCCCAGTAATCCGGCCACATCACCTCGAACGCCGACAGCAGCGGGCCGAGCCCCGATCGCGCGGCATCGAGCAGCGCGATCACTGCCGCATAATCCTTCAGCGCACAGAGCGCCGCCATGGTCGAGCGCGGCTTCGGAAACAGTTTTAGCACCACGCGGGTGATGATCCCGAGCGTGCCTTCCGAGCCGATGAAGAGATGCTTCAGATCGTAGCCGGCATTGTTCTTCATCAGCTTGTTGAGATTGGTGATGATGGTGCCGTCGGGCAGCACCGCCTCGAGGCCAAGCACCAGCTCGCGCGTCATGCCGTAGCGGATCACGCGGTTGCCGCCGGCATTGGTGGAGAGATTGCCGCCGATGGCGCAGGAGCCGCGCGAGCCGAGGTCGAGCGGAAAGAAGAAGCCGGCTTCATCGGCGGCCTTCTGGATCGTCTCCAGCGGCGTGCCCGCCTTCACCGTCATCGTCATCGACGCGCGATCGATCTCCTCGATGCCGGTCATGCGCTCCAGCGAGATCGCGACCCAGCCGGCTTCCGGCGAAGCGCCGCGGCACAGCCCGGTCAAGCCGCCCTGCGGCACGAACGGCAGGCGCGCCTGCCGGCAGGCCAGAACCGCATCGGCAACGCCTTGCGCATCGAGCGGGCGGATCACCGCGCGCGGCGTCTGCGGCAGGCTCGCGCTCCAGTCGTTGCAGTTGCGCGCCGGCACATCCGCGCCAACAAGCACTGCGGCTGCGCCGAGCCTGTCGCGCAAGGCGCCGAGCAATTGGTCGGGATGTTCAATGGGGGTCACCATGTTCATGCGAGACCTCCTTTAGATTCGGCTGCGCCTCATGCGCGCCGTGTCGGGGAAAGGGTTTGCGTCCGTCTTGTATGTAAGGTACAAGATGAAAAGTAAAGCAAAAACGTGGCTCCGTCCGGCAGAGAAGATCGTTAGGGATCAGAGGCTTAGTCGGCGGGCCGCAGCAAAGGGTGGTGTGATGACGGAGGCGATTCGCGGGTTCTGGGTGGCGTCGGCGACGCCGCTGGCGAACGACGGCAGCGTGGACTCCGCAAAGCTTGCGGCGCACGCGAAGCAGCTGTTCAGCAAAGGCGTCGACGGCGTCGTGCTGTTCGGCACCACCGGCGAGGGCACCTCGTTCAATGCTGCCGAGCGCATCGCGACGATCGAAGCCTTGCTCAAGGCAGGCGTCGCTGCTGACCGCATCGGCATCGGCGGCGGCTTTCCCGCCATCACCGACAGCATCGCACTGACGCGCGCTGTGCTCGGCCTCGGCCTGCGCCACGTGTTGCTGTTGCCGCCCTATTTCGACCGCAACGTCACGCCCGAGGGCATCGAGGATGCCTTCGCCGCGATCATCGACGGCGTCGCCGACGATCGCCTGCGCGCCTCGCTCTATCACATCCCGCAGGTCTCGGGCGTTGCCATCCCGACGACAGTCGCCGCAAGCCTGCGCAAGCGCTTCGGCAAGCTGATTGCCGGCCTGAAGGACTCCAGCGGCGACTTCAAGCAGTTCCAGGCCTTCCGCGCCGCCGCGCCCGAACTCGCCATCACCGTCGGCAACGAAGCCGATATCACCCGCGCCATCGCCGCTGGCGGTGCCGGCACCATCTGCGGCATGGCCAATGTCGTGCCCGAGCTGGTCAAGGGCATGGTTGACGGCAAGGACGTCGAAGCGCGCATGCAGGCCGCGATCGATGTCGTGGTGAAGACGCCATCCCTGGTCGCGACGCTGAAGGCGATCCTCGCGACGCAGACGGGCGATGCAGGCTGGCTGCGCGTGCGCCCGCCGCTCCGCGCCTTGTCCGACGGCAGCACGTTCAAGCGGAAGCTCGACGAGTTGATCGCTCCCGCCATCGCGTGAGATCAGGCAATATTGCGACACGCTTGCTGCGAATTCTCGCGCAGCGTGTCGCGATTTCTGTGCGATCAATCGGAGATTGACGTTCGGCGCTCCTCCGCGCTTAGAACGATTCAACACTAGAGCGATTCAAGCTCGGCTACGGTTCTCTTCGATCGCAGCGACTGTTACAGGCGCACACTTCAACGTTCTTGACTTGAAGTGGAATGAAAGTGCGTGCCTTCGTGGATGGCCAGCGCGACAGCGGTCATCAAACTCGTGCCGGCAAGAGCCGTGCAGGTCTTCTTATCGGTGCAGCGGTAATGCTCATCGAATATCCCTCCCAACACGGCGAGCGCGCAGGCGCAATCGGCTCTGCCGCCGGTGACGGTGGAAGCCCCGGTGCCACGGCCGAAACCGGCACGTGCATCGGAGGGGTCTCCACGCCGCACGCAAGCCGCCGTGCGCCAGCGCAGTCGCAATGCCACGGCCGCGCCTGCGGTGCCGACGCTCTCGGAGCGCGCTGCCGCGGAAGCCGCTGCACAACAGGCCGCCAAGCTCGGTTACCGCGCGATGCCGAGTTCGACCACACTGCGCAGCGGCGCCTCGCCGCTCGATACGTCGCAGGCCGTCAACATCGTGCCCGAGCAGGTGTTGAAGGATCAGCTCCCGCGCAACATCGACGATGCGCTGATCAACATCTCCGGCATCACCCAGACCAATACGCTCGCCGGCAGTCAGGACGCGGTGATCCGCCGCGGCTTCGGCGACAACCGCGACGGCTCGATCATGCGCAACGGCATGCCGCTGGTGCAGGGGCGCAGCCTCAATGCCGCGGTCGAGAGTGTCGAGGTGCTGAAGGGGCCGGCCTCGCTGCTCTACGGCATCATGGACCCCGGCGGCATCGTCAACACCATCAGCAAGCGTCCGGAGCTCTATCAGCACGGTTCGGTCACGCTGCTCGGCTCGGCCTTCAGTGCCTCCAAGACCGGCGCCGACGGCCTGCTCGACGTCACCGGCCCGATCGGCGACCAGGGCCTTGCCTATCGCTTCATCGGCTACGGCGTCAGCGAGGATTACTGGCGCAATTTCGGCCGTCATCGCGAGATGCTGGTCGCGCCGTCGCTGGCCTGGTACGGCCAGGACACCACGGTGCAGCTCAACTACGAGCACCGCGAGTTCATCTATCCGTTCGATCGCGGCACCGCGTTCAATCCGGCAACGAAAGCGCCGCTGGCAGTTCCTGCCGACCGCCGGCTCGATGAACCCTTCAACAATACGTGGGGCACATCCGACCTGATGCAAGCGTCGGTCGAGCACCGCTTCAACCAGGATTGGAAGCTTTACGCCGGCTACAGCTACAACACCGAAACCTTCAGCGCCAACCAGCTCCGCATCACCAGCATCGACTTCACCACCGGCGCCGAGAAGCGCAGCAATGACGGCACGGGAAGCTCGCTCAGCAACGTCAGCTATGGAACGTCCTACGTTTCAGGCAGCTTCTGGCTCGGCAACATGCGCAATGACGTGGTGTTCGGCGGCGACGGTCAGTATCGGACGATTTACCGCGACATCCTGATCCGGCAGGCAACGCCTACCTTCAATGTCTACAATCCCGTTTATGGGCTGATAGGTCCGGGCACGACGGCCTCGAACACCGACAGCGCCCAGACCGACAAGCTCGGTCAGTGGTCGCTGTTCTTCCAGGACACGCTGCATCTCACTGAGCGGTTCGCGCTGGTCGGCGGCGTGCGCTACTTGGACTACGACCAGATCGCCGGGCGCGGAAAGCCGTTCGTCACCAATACCAACGTGTCCCAGGACAAGGTGCTTCCGCTCGGCGGCGCCATCTTCAAGCTGACCGACGAGATCTCGCTCTATGCGAGCTACACTGAATCGCTGAAGCCGAACTCGACCATTGCGCCGATCGGCGTCGTAATTGACTCGAACGTCGCACCGGAAGAGGGCGTGTCGTACGAGACTGGCGTGAAGTTCGATTTTAACAAGCGCATCTCCGGCACGCTGGCCGTCTACGATCTCGACAAGAAGAACGTGCAGACGACGAAGACGAACAGCGCGAACGTAGTTGAACTCCACACCGTCGGCCGTGCCCACTCCCGCGGCGTCGAGCTGGACGTCACCGGCAGGCTCACCGACAGCTGGGCCCTGATCGGCAGCTACGGCTATACCGACGCGCGGGTGACGGCGTCCGAGGACCCGACGCTCTATGGCAGAAAGCTGCAGAACGTCGCGCTGAACACGGCCTCGCTCTATCTGGTCTACGACTTCGGCACGGCATTGCCGGGCCAGCTCCGGCTCGGAGGTGGCGCGCGCTATGTCGGCGACCGCCCCGGCGATTCGACGAATACTTTCTTCTTGCCGTCCTATGTCGTCGCGGACATTTTCGCGACTTACGAGACCAAGTACGAGCAGTTCCCGGTCGTCTACCAGTTCAACGTCAAGAATCTGTTCGACACGGTCTACTATCCCTCCGCCGTCAACAATCTTAACGTCGCCATCGGCGATGCCCGACGCTTCTCGCTGTCGGCGACGGTGAAGTTCTAGCCATGGCAGCGCGGCTCGGGCACACCATCAAGGTCGCTCTGCTCCAGGTCCATTCCATCGCGGGCCTGGTGCTCGCGCTGCTGCTTGCTCTGATCGCGCTGACCGGCGCGGTCATGAGCTTTGAGGACGAGATCGTCGATCATCTCAACGCCGGCATCATGCAAGTCGCACCGCGCGAGATGCCGGCGCTGATGCCGGACGAGCTGGTTGCCCGGCTGAAGGCGGGACAGGACGTCGGCCAGGTCTCGGCCATCATGCTGTCGAGCGACCCTGCCGCCGCCGTGCGGGTCCGCTTCGCGCGCGACGAGCAGGGCACGCGGCCGAATTCGCTCTATGTCGACCCCTATGACGCGCGCGTCCTGGGCGCGCCGCGCGCCGAAGAATTCTTCGCGACCGTGCGCAAGCTGCATCGCTGGCTGCTGATCCCTGGTGATGCCAAGGGCTGGGGCCGCCAGATCACTGGTGTCGCCGCGCTCGGCCTGATCGTCATGCTGGTCTCGGGTCTCGTGCTGCGCTGGCCACGCCGCGCGGGCAGCGTGAAGATGTGGCTCAAGCCCAATCTCGGGCTCAGCGGGCGCGGGCTGCATCGCTCACTGCATGCGGTCATCGGCACCTGGGTTCTTCCGGTCTATCTGGTGATGACGCTCACGGGCCTATGGTACTCGTTCGACTGGTACAAGGACGGCGTCGTCTGGTTGCTGTCGCGCCCCGAGGTCAGTGCTGCGAAGATGCAGCCCAAGATGCCCGCGAAGGCTCCGCGGGTGGCGGCCCGATCCGAGCCGGCCCAGCCGATCGGATTCGACCAGGCCTGGACGACGTTCCGGCGCGAGGAGGGCGACCGCTTTGCCAGGGCTCTGCTGACGCTGCCGCCCAGCCCCGGCACCGCGATAAGGATCCGGTCGTGGGGGAAGGATTCGACGCTCGACACCACGCGCGACGAATTCCGCATCGATGCCGTCACCGGCCAGCTGGTCTCTGCGGAGCGTTACGCCGACAAGACGCTCGGCGAGAAGATCATCGCGAATGTGCTCGATATCCATCGTGGCGCGGTCCTGGGCTGGCCCGGCAAGCTCGCGTTCATGATCGCCGCGGCCCTGATGCCGCTGTTCTCGGTCACCGGCATTTTGCTCTATCTTTCGCGCCGCAAGCTGCGGCGCCCCGCGCAGCCGCCGCTGGGGCGGCTCGTTCCGGGCGAGTGAAGGCGATGCGCTAGCCATCGCGCCACGCGCCGCAACGAAGCTTACGCACACAGCCGACCGGAGTGACTTGTCTGGGGCCTCGCCAAATGGTTCGATGGCGAAGCTCAAGTGAAAGTTGTGGTGATCTCGATGGCGCGATCCGAGCGAGACGAAATCGAACAAACGGCGCGGCCTGCTGTTCTTGTCAGACGCAGTGATCTGCCCGTGCCGCTCACGTACCCGGCGCGGAGCTTCTTCGGCGGACTTCCCAAGTTGCCGCCGCAACTTGATTGGCCGACCGCAGAGGTCAGGGTATATCGAGAGTTAGAAACGGTTGCGCTGACATTCGTGGCTCAAATTGACTTGGCTGAAGTGCCTGGAGCCGGCTGGTCGCCGCTTCCGACGCGTGGCACCCTTTATTTCTTCTGTAGTTCGGTGTTTTGCGGCGAAGGCCATCCACCTTGTCGCGTACTTTATAGCCCGACGGACGGTGGCGCGTATCCTGACCGCGCGCCACCGCCCGATCTGATGCCGCTGGCAGGCACCAATGGTGACTACCAAGTCAAATGGCTCGATCCCAATCCCGATTTTCATTCCAAGGTCGAGTTCAAGTATCCCGTCTCCTTCCGGCTATTCCGCGACTTCTACTTCTGGGAGGACTCCGTCGGAGGTGAGCTTATGGTCGAAGAATTGTGTAAGGCGCTCGGTCCGGGAGAGCCGCATGAGAACGATCTGCTTCAATTCCGAGGGGTGGCCAAATACGAGAAAGACGAGGACTGGCCCTTCAACTGGCTTCTGATCACCTACGTGGTCCGATCGGTGTTGTCCCACGTCCAAGCCGATCTGACCGGTGGATACTACGGCAAGCCGCTCACCGACGAGGCAACCATGGAATTGAAGCGCCTTCGCGCTGGTGCAATCGGGTGGCTCGAGCGCTGCCGGGGGCTGACACCAATGGATGACGTTGATCCGGAAACAAAAGCGAGCTTCAGATCCTGGTGGTTCGACGTTGCGCATGCCTACAAGGAGCTGGACGGGAAGGTGCCCACATATGTGGGTAGAATCGCGGACGACCTCGGCAACGCCATCAACCATACGATCCGTTGCATGGCGACTCAGGACGTCGATATCTCCGACCACGCGCCGTCCAGCTACGTCACGAATCTGGCGCGGCAGAATCACTGGAAGACGCCAACCGAGCGCGACGGCAAGTACCGCCACTTCAATACCGCGCTTCATCAAATGCTGGGATACGGCAGCACCTGGCAAGAGGCAACCGAGGTGCATTTGGAAGACATGCTGTTGCTTCAGATGGAAGGCGATCTTGCCTTTCTCAATTGGCACTCCGATATCGGCGGTGTGCTTCATTTTTGGATCGATCGGGATGCTCTTGCCCAGCGCGACTTCTCGCAGGTCGCCGCAACGTTCGAGTGCGACTAGCTTGATCTCTGCGCGATTGTCCTGTTCTTCGATATCACTGGCCAACACTGCCGCAATGGTTCAAAAGCTCCTGGCCCTGTTCTCAAGGTCCATGCCATGAAGCTCCCCACCGTCACCCCCGCCGATATCCGCCGCGCGCTGCTGTTGCGCGAGGAGATTGCGTTGCTCGATCTCAGGCATGAGGCTGGCTTCGCCACCGGTCATCCGCTGTTCGCCGCCAATCTGGCCGCGGACCGGATTGAAATCGAAGCCGAGGTGCGGCTGCCGCGCAAGGACGTGGCGATCGTGCTCTATGATGGCGGCGAGGGACTGGTCGAGACCGGCGCCGAACGCCTTGCGGCGCTCGCCTACAGCAATATCAGCGCGCTGGACGGCGGGCTGAAGGCCTGGCGCGATGCGAGCTATCAAATGTTCGAGGACGTCAATTCCTATTCCAAGGCGTTCGGCGAGCTGGTCGAGGCGCGCCGGCATACGCCCTCGCTCAGCGCCGACGAGGTGGCAAAGCTCATCGCCGAGAAGGCCAACATCGCCATCCTCGACGTCCGCCGCTTCGACGAGTATGCCACGATGAATATTCCGGACTCGGTCAGTGTGCCCGGCGCGGAGCTGGTGCTGCGGGCAGGCCGCGCCGCGCCCGATCCCGAAACCACCATCATCGTCAATTGCGCTGGGCGTACGCGCTCGATCATCGGCACGCAGTCGTTGATCAATGCCGGCGTGCCGAACAAGGTGCGGGCGCTGCGCAACGGCACGATCGGCTGGACGCTGGCGCGGCATACGCTCAACCACGGCGCCGACCGGCGCGGCGCGATCGGATCGTTCGAAAGCGGTCCCGCCAACGCCCGCGACGTTGCCTATCGCGCCGGCGTTCGCCACATCGGCGCGGGCGAGATGGCGGCGCTGCTCGCAGACGCCGATCGCACCCTGTACCGTTTCGACGTGCGCGACGCCGAGGAATATGCGGCCGGGCATCTGCCGGGCTTCCGTCATTATCCGGGCGGCCAGCTGGTCCAGGAGACCGACATGGCCGCACCGGTACGCGGCGCGCGCATTGTCCTGACCGACGACAAAAGCGTGCGCGGCGACATGACCGCGTCCTGGCTCGCGCAGATGGGCTGGGAGGTCTATGTGCGCGAGGGCGGCTATGACGGCACGCTGGACGTCGGCCCGCCGCTGGTGCTGCCGAAACCCGACCCGGCGCATCGCTACCGCCGTCCCTATGAGGGCACCGACGTCGCGCAAGCCGCGATGCAGGCCTATCTCGATTGGGAGTACGGTCTCGTCGAGCAGCTCCGCCTTGACGGGACGCACGGGTTTTATGTGATTTGATGGCGCTACCAAGCGGTAAAATCTGTCCGTCGTCCTGGACAAGCGAGCGCTTGGCAACGCGTAGCGTTGTCCAATAGCGAGCGCCGATCCAGGACCCATACCACCGCTTCGTGTTGTTGAAGAACGCTGTGGCCCGATGTGCTGCAATCAGAGGCGCTTGGGGTAATGGGTCCTGGCCTTCGCCAGGACGACACCGGGAATGGAGCCCCAAGGCTGGCCTTACCGCCGCGCCCCGCCATCTTCTCCCCGTATCCAAACCCTATTGTGCTCGGCCTCGTTCGCGGTCTAAGAGCTGCGGCAAAGCCGCCATTTCAGGAGATTCTATGTCAGCCCCAGGCCAAAGCCCTGAGCGGAGCGCGAAGGCGCTTCTGCTCGAGGGCGTCAATGACAGCGCTGTGGACCTGTTCAGGAGCGCGGGTTTCACCAATGTCGAGCGGCTGACCAAGGCGCTGGACGGCGAGGACCTGCGCCGGGCGCTCAAGGGCGTGTCGCTGCTCGGCATCCGCTCGCGCACCCAGATCACCGACGAGGTGCTCGCCGCCGCCGATCAGCTCCTCGCGGTCGGCTGCTTCAGCGTCGGCACCAACCAGGTCGATCTGCTGGCGGCGCGCAAGCGCGGTATTCCCGTGTTCAATGCGCCGTTCTCAAACACGCGCAGCGTTGCCGAGCTCGTGATCGGCGAGATCGTGATGCTGCTGCGGCAGATCTTTCCGCGCTCGGTATCCGCCCATGACGGCGGCTGGGACAAGTCTGCCGCCGGCAGCCGCGAGGTGCGTGGCCGCACCCTCGGCATCGTCGGCTACGGCAATATCGGCTCGCAGCTCTCGACGCTGGCCGAAGCCATGGGCATGCGCGTGATCTTCTACGATCGCACCGACAAGCTGCGCCACGGCAACACCGAGCCGGTCGAGAAGCTCGAAGAGCTCTTGGCGCAGAGCGACGTCGTCAGCCTGCACGTGCCGGAGACGCCGGAGACCGCGGGCATGATCGGCGAGAAGGAGCTGCGGGCGATGAGGCCGGGCTCGTTCCTGATCAACAACAGCCGCGGCACCGTGGTCGATCTCGATGCGCTCGCGGCTGCGTTGCGCGACGGCCACATCGCCGGCGCGGCGATCGACGTGTTTCCGGTCGAGCCGTCCTCGAATTCGGAGCGATTCAGGAGCCCGGTGCAGGGCCTTAACAACGTTATCCTCACGCCGCATGTCGGAGGCTCGACCGAGGAGGCGCAGGAGCGTATCGGCGGCGAGGTCGCGCGCAAGCTGGTCGACTATTTCATCACCGGTTCGACCATGGGCGCGGTGAATTTCCCGGAGGTGCAGTTGCACCTGCGCCCCTCCGGCGCGCGCTTCAGCCATGTCCATCGCAACGTGCCCGGCATGCTGCGGCGGCTGAACGAGGTCTTCCTCCAGCGCGACATCAACATCGCCGCGCAATATCTGGAGACCGCCGGCGACCTCGGCTACGTCGTGCTCGACGCCGATCTCGGCGGCCAGGATTCGAGCGAACTGCTCCAGCAGATCCGCGCCCTCGACGGCACGGTCGGCGCAAGGCTGGTATTCGAGCACTAAACGACTCCACGTTCCGGTTGCATCTTGTGGCAACTGCTCTCACACTGTCGTCAAATTCGACGTGGTCAAAAGCGCGTCGAATTTGAGCTTCAGTTGCGTGAGTGTCCGCCATGGAACGCGACGCCGTACTGATTGATCTCGCGCTGCAGGGCGGCGGTTCGCACGGCGCCTTCTCCTGGGGTGTGCTCGACCGCCTCCTGGAAGAGAAATGGCTGGAGATCGCCGCAATCTCCGGAACCTCCGCAGGCGCGATGAATGCGGCGGTGCTGGCGGACGGCTGGACCGCCGGCGGCGCCGAGGGCGCGCGTGAGGCGCTCGACCAATACTGGCGCCGTGTCTCGAAGGCCGCGGCCTTCAGCCCGCTGCAACGCTCGCCGCTCGACCGCTTGATGGGGCGCTGGACCCTCGACACGTCGCCCTTCTACATCCTCACCGATTTGATGTCGCGTGTGCTGTCGCCCTACGATCTCAATCCGACCGGCTACAATCCGCTGCGCGCGGTGCTGGCCGAGAGCATCGATTTCGAACGCCTCGTCCGCTCGCCGATCCAGCTGTTCATCACCGCGACGCGGGTGCGCACCGGGCGCGGTCGTATCTTCCGCAACGCGGAGATCACGGCGGATGTGCTGCTGGCATCGGCCTGCCTGCCGACCATGTTCCGCGCGATCGAGATCGACGGCGAGCCCTATTGGGACGGCGGCTTCGCCGGCAACCCGACGATCACGCCGCTGGTCCGCGAAAGCGACGCGCACGACACCATTCTCGTCCAGATCAATCCGACCGAGCGGCTGGAGGAACCGCGGACGGCGGCCGAAATCCTCAACCGGCTCAACGAAATCTCCTTCAACTCGCCGCTGATGAAGGAGTTGCGCATGATCGCGCTGCTGCGCCAGGCCGCCGACCCCGGCAGCGGCGAGGGCGCGCGCTGGGCGAAGATGCGGACGCACCGGATCAAGAGCGACATGCTGGCGAAGTTCGGGGCGTCCTCGAAGCTCAACGCGGAGTGGGAGTTCGTCTCGATGCTGCGCGCCGAGGGGCGCATGGCCGCGGACGCCTTCCTCGCCGAGCATGGTGCCGACATCGGGCGGCGATCGACCGCCGATCTCGACGTCCTCCTGTCGGAGTGCTGAGGCATGGGTCTCCTCGGCCTCCTCGTCGGGCTCGGTCTGCTCGTCCTGTTCGCCTTCCGCGGCTGGAGCGTCCTGCTGCTCGCGCCGTTCGCCGCACTCGTTGCCGCGCTGTTCGGCGGCGAGCCGTTGCTCGCGAACCTGACCCAGGTGTTCATGGTGAACGCAGCGGGATTTCTGGCGCAGTTCTTCCCGATCTTTCTGCTCGGCGCCGTCTTCGGCAAGTTGATGGATGACAGCGGCGCGGTGACCTCGGTCGCCGGCTTCATGGCGGAGCGCCTCGGCGAGCGGCGCGTGATCCTGGCGGTCGTGCTCGCCGGCGCGCTGGTCACCTATGGCGGCGTCAGCCTGTTCGTTGCGTTCTTCGTCATCGTTCCCATGGCCCGTTCGCTGTTTCGCGCGGCTGCGATTCCGCGTCGCCTGATCCCGGCCGCGATCGTGCTGGGAACGTCGACCTTCACCATGTCGGGCTTGCCGGGCACGCCGTCGATCCAGAATGCGATCCCGATGCCGTTCTTCGGCACGACGCCGTTCGCAGCGCCGGGTCTCGGCATCGTCGCCTCCCTCATCATGCTCGGCACAGGATTGTGGTGGCTGCATCGCGCCGAAGCAGCAGCGCGCCGCGCCGGAGAAGGCTACGGCGACGACGTCGAGGACTCGGCCGAGCGCGCCGCCGCCGACGAGCTCGTGCGCGAGCGCGCGACGACCGCCCGCGAGTTCGATCCGGCGGAGCTGCAGCACGGTCAGCGCAGCGACCGGCCTTCGCCGGTGCTGAACGCCATCGCGCCGCTGGTCGTCGTCGTGACCGTGAATCTGGTGATGTCGCTCGTGGTGCTGCCGCGGCTCGATGTCAGCTATCTCGCCGAGCAACGCTTTGGTGATACCACGCTTGCAGCTGTTGCAGGCGTGTGGTCGGTCGCGGTTGCGCTGGCGGCGGCCATCGCCACCACCATCGCGCTGAACTGGGCGCGCCTGCCGGCGCTGCGCCGGACCATGGACGCCGGGGCCAATGCGTCGGTCCTGCCGGCCTTCAGCGTCGCCAGCCTCGTCGGCTTCGGCGCCGTCGTCGCATCGTTGCCGGCATTCACGATCGTGCGCGACTGGGTGCTGGCGATCGAGGGCGGACCGCTGGTCTCGCTCGCCGTCGCGACCAACATCCTGGCCGCGCTGACCGGGTCGGCATCGGGCGGCCTGACCATCGCCCTCGACGCTCTTGGCCCGACCTATGTCGAACTTGCGACGCGTAACGGCATCGACCTTGCGTTGATGCATCGCGTGGCGGTGATCGGGGCGGGCACGCTGGACATCCTGCCGCACAATGGTGCGGTGGTCAGCCTGCTCGCGATCTGCGGCCTGACCCATCGCGACAGCTATGTCGACATCGTCATGGTGGGCATCGTGACCTCGCTCCTGGCGCTGGCGGCGGTGATTGTCCTGGGCAGTGCGCTGGGGTCGTTCTGACGGAAAGCCGTCGTCAGCGATTGACGGACGGGCGAAGGTTGCATTGAATGCAGCCAACTTTTGAACGCAACAGAAGAAGCCGGGGGGAAACGATGAAGCGACGCAGGGCGAAGCTATGCGCATGGCTCGTGGGCACGGCGGCTGCAATGAGCGCGAGCGGCGCGTCGGCGCTGACGCTGGCGGAGGATGCCGAGACGGTCTGCAAGGGGCTGGTCGGCGGCACTGATGCCGTGAAAATCGATGCCGCGACGTTTCAGTCCCCATCGCCTCTCGCCGTTGCCGAGCGCGGCCCGACGCCGTCGGGACGGATCACGCCCGCCAATCCCGGCTTCTGCAAGGTGCTCGGCCATATCGACCCGGTCGATCCCAAGGCGCCGCCAATCAAATTCCAGGTCAACCTGCCGATCGAATGGAACGGGCGCTCGGTGCAATATGGCGGCGGCGGCTTCAATGGCGTGCTGATCAGCGGCCTTGCGCTGCCGCCGGCCTATCCGTTCGACAAGCCGTCGCCGCTCGCACGCGGCTTCGTCACCTATGGCACCGACTCAGGTCACGAGACAAAGCCGGGCGAGCTGCCGCAGTTGTTCGCATTGAATGACGAAGCCTTCGAGAATTTTGCCCACCGCGCCTACAAGAAGGTGCGCGACGCAGCCGTGACGCTGATGGAGCGCGCTTACGGCAAGAAGCCCGAGAAGATGTATTTCATGGGCTCGTCCGAGGGCGGTCGCGAAGGCCTGACCATGGCCCAGCGTTACCCCGACGATTTCGACGGCATCTTCGCCCGCGTGCCCGTGATCAACTGGGTCGGTCTGCAGCATGCCGGCATGCGTTCGGGTCTTGCGACCATGGGCGAGGGCTGGATCAATCCGGCGCAGGTGAAGCTCGTCGGCGAGGCCGTGCGCGCGGCGTGCGACAAGGCTGACGGCTCCGACGATGCGCTGGTGCAGGATCCCGTCTCTTGCAAGGCGGCGTTCAAGGTCGAGAGGCTTCGTTGTGAGGCCGGCAAGAGTGGCGATCAGTGCCTCACCGATCCGCAGATCAAGGCGATCAACACGCTGCACGCGACCTACAAATTTCCGTTCGTGCTCGCCAACGGCCTCGACGACTATCCGGGCTGGGGCGTCTCGGGTGAGGACACGCCGGCGGCCGGCCCGACCGGCGGTTGGACCGCGTGGTGGCTCGGCACCGCGCCGCCGGCGCAACCGCCCGCGCCCAACAACGGCATCGCCTGGATCTACGGCGCCGGCGGCATCCAATATGTGTTCGCGCGCGATCCCAAGCTCGACGTCACCACCTACAAACCCGAGGACCACAAGGCGCGGCTGCTCGAGGTCTCGAAGTTGATGGACTCGACTAATCCCGATCTCAGCCGCTTCCGCGAGCGCAAGGGCAAGCTGATCATCCTTGAGCACATGGCCGACTATGCCCAAAGCCCCTATGCCGGCATCCGCTATTTCGAGAATGTCGAGCGCTTGATGGGTACGGCGACGACGGCGCAGTTCGCGCGGCTCTACACCGCGCCCGGCGTCGATCATGTCGGCTCGGGGGCGCCAGCCAATGTCGACATGCTCAGCGTGCTGGCTGACTGGGTCGAGAAGGACCAGACGCCGGGCGACCTCGAAGCGACCGAGCAGAAGGTCGAAGCGCCCGCGTTCCCTGTCGTCCGCGCGCTGCCACTGTGCCGCTGGCCGGCCTGGCCGCACTACAAGGCGGGGTCGGTGACGGAGGCGTCGAGCTATTTCTGCGCGCAGTGACTTTACCTCTCCCCGCTTGCGGGGAGAGGTCGGATTGCATCGAAGATGCAATCCGGGTGAGGGGGTACCGGTCCCACGGTCATCTCATGTGTGGAGAGAAGCCCTCACCCCAACCCTCTCAGCGCGAGCGAAGCTCGTCGCGCCCCCGTAAGAACGGGGAGAGGGAGAAGAAGCGCGCCTAATGCGCGCCGCCCCCGCCGGCCGCTTTCACCCGCCGCGTCAGCAGCACCGCGATCGCGGCGAGCACCAGCACGACGCCGATCACCGCAAAAGTGTCGGAATAGCCCATCACCAGCGCCTGGCGCTTCACCGTCTTGCCGAGCGCGATGATGGCCTGCTCGCGCGCGGCGTTGGGGTCGGGGACGCCGTGGGCCATGAAATAGTCCGTCATCTGCGCGATGCGGCTGCGGACCTCCTCGCGGCCGAGCGTGACGGAATGACCGATGATGTTGGAGTGGAATTGCTCGCGCTTGGTGACGATGGTGGCGAGCACCGCGGTGCCGATGGCGCCGCCGAGGTTGCGCATCATGTTGGAGATGCCGGAGGCGGCGGCCGCATCCTGCGGCGCGACGCTGCCGAGGCTGAGCGCCGAAAGCGGCGCGAGCGTCAGCGCCTGGCCGACCGCACGCACGATGTTGGGCACCAGGAACTGATCGCCGGAATAATCGAGCGACATCTGGATGTTCATGAAGGAGCTCGCGGCGAACAGCAGCAGGCCCATGGTCGCGACGTAGCGGCCGTCGAACCGCTGCATCAACTTGGGCACCAGCGGAATCAGCAGAAGCTGCGGCAGCCCGGTCCAGGCCAGCACGTTGCCGATCTGCTCGGCATTGTAGCCCTGCACCTGGCCGAGATAGGCCGGCAGCAGATAGACCGAGCCGAACAGCGCGAAGCCCAGGAACACCGCCGCGATCGTGCCGATACCGAAATTCCACTGCGTCAACAGGCGCAGGCGCAGCAGCGGCTTCTCCACCATCAGCTCGTTGGCGATGAACAGCGACAGGCTGATCGCGGCGATGACCGCGAGCCGCACGATGAAGGGCGAGCCGAACCAGTCGTCCTTGTTGCCTTCTTCCAGCACGGCCTGCAGCGAAGCGAGGCCGATCGCCATGGTCGCTATGCCGAACCAGTCGCCCTCGCGCAGCAAAGCGAGGTTCAGCGGCTGGCGCTCCAGCGTGAAGAACAGCGTGGTCACCATCACCGCGGTCGGCAGCACGTTGACGAAGAAGATGGTCTGCCAGCCGTAATTCTCGGTGAGGTAGCCGCCGATGGTCGGGCCGATCGCGGGCGCGAAGGTCACGGCGAGCGAGAACATGGCAAGGCCGATCGGCTGCTGGCCCTTCGGCAGCCTGGTGAAGACCAGCGTGAACGCCATCGGAATCAGCACGCCGCCGAAGAAGCCCTGAAGACCGCGCATCGCGATCATCGACGGCAAATCGTGGGTAAAGGCGCAGGCGACCGAGAAGGCCGCGAACAGGCTCGCGAAACTCAGAATGATGTTGCGGAACGAGAACACCCGGGACAGATAGTCGGTCAACGGAATGACGATGATCTCGCCGATCAGATAGGACGTCGAGATCCAGGATCCGTTGTCGGCGCCGGTGCCGATGCCGCCCTCGATGTTGAGCAGCGAGGCGTTGGTGATCTGGATGTTCAGGATCGCCATGAAGGCGCCGATCATCGCCGCGAACACGGCGATCCAGATCGTGGCGCTGGCGCGATTTGGGTCGGTAGCGACGCCCTCAGGCGTCGCTACCGGAATTGCTTGTGCTGGCGTCGAGATTGAGAGGCTGTTTGACATGGCACGACCCTCCGGAAACAGGTTTTGCTTTGGGCGTCGCTGCCGCCTGGGCGGTCGGCGCTGAGCGCGTTGCGATCGTCGGGATCACGGACATGCCGGGCCGCAGCGCGATCGCAAGCGCGGTCTCCGTATCCAGCACGATCTTCACGGGAATGCGCTGCACGATCTTGGTGAAATTGCCCGTGGCGTTGTCGGGCGGCAGCAGCGCGAACTCCTGGCCGCTGGCCGGCGCGATGGAATCGACGTGACCATGCACGAGCTGGCCCGGGAACGTGTCGACCTCGATCTCGACTTGCTGTCCGGCGCGGACATGGGTGAGCTGGGTCTCCTTGAAATTGGCGACCACATAGGCGCCCGTGGCCGGCACGATCGACATCAACTGCGTGCCCGCCTGCACGAACTGGCCGACGCGCAAGGTGCGGTTGCCGACCACGCCGTCGATCGGCGAAACGATGGTGGTGTAACCGAGATTGAGCTCCGCCTGCTGCTGGACCGCGGCTGCGCGCGCGGCGGCGGCCCTGGCTTGCACGATCTCGGCCTTGAGGAGGTCGACCTGCTTCTGTGCGGAGATGAGGTTGGCATTGTCGCGTGCGATCGCGGCGTCCGCGCCGGCATCGCGCGCCTGCGCCTGCTGCGCGTTCTGCACGCTGCCATAGCCGGTCCTGGCGAGATCCGTGTAGCGCTTGTTCTCCTGCTGCGCGAAGGTCTTCGCGGCGGTGTCGACATCGATGGTCGCCTTCGCGGCAGCGATCACCGCTTCCTGAACCTCGAGTTGGGCCTGCTTGCTCGTCACCGTCGCGTTCGCGGCGGCGACGTCGGCCCTGGCTTGATCGAGCGCGACGCGGAAGTCGCGATCGTCGATCCGGGCCAGCACCTGGCCTGCCTTCACATGCTCGTTATCGCCGACCTGCACCCGGTCGAGATAGCCGCTGACCTTCGGCGCAATGGTGGTGTTGTCGGCCTTCACATAGGCGTCATCGGTGGAGACGAGGAAGCGGCCGTCCGTCCAGTAATCGTAGCCGTACCAGCTCGCGCCGGCGAGCGCGACGACGGCCACTCCCGCCAGCAACAGCTTGCGAAGGTTCAGCTTTCGGCGCGGGGCGGGGACCGGCGCGGTGGGCAGGATGCCTTCGGGCGCGCTCGTCGGCACCACTATAGTTTCACTCTTGGACGGATTGGTATGCACGGTCATGGCCGGCTCCCTGAATTAGGAAACTTGACGATTTCCAAAATAGGACTAGCTTGAGGACTGTCAATGGAATGACAGACGTCATTTAAAAACATGGCTCAGGCAAAATCATCAGGTGAAAGCCGTCCGCGCGGGCGACCGCCGGTCCGCAGCGACGAGGAGACGAAGAGCATCGTCTTCGAGGCGGCGCGACACGCCTTTGCCGGCGATGGCTATGCCGCGACCAGCACGGAAGAGCTGGCGCGTGCCGCCGGCATCTCCACCAAGACTCTTTATCGCCTGTTTCCCGGTAAGGCCGCTTTGTTCGAGGCGATGTGCGCCGACCGGCTCGAGCGGCTGCTCTCCGCCGTCGATCTTCAGGCGAGCGACGACGTCGACATCGAAACCGGCTTGCGCGCCGCGCTGCTCGCCTGCGCCGATCTCGCGCTCGATTCCGAAGTCGTGGCATTGCAGCGCATGGTGCTGCAGGAATCGGCTGCGTTTCCCGATCTCGCCGCGACCTTCTACAAGAACGGCATATCCCGCACGGTCACGGCCCTCGCAGGCTGGCTGCGTGCCCAGGTGAAGAAGAAGCGCATTGTGATCGATGATGCGGAGGAAGCCGCGGGCATGCTGATCGGCATGGTCGCATCGGCGCCGCAGCGGGCCGCGATCTATGGCGGGGTGGCGTTGCCGTCACGCCAGCAGATCGAGCGCCGGGTGCAGACCTGCGCGGCCCTGTTCCTCGACGGCTGCCGCGCCGCGTCGGCCTAGCGGCCCCGATTTGACAATCCGGATCTGTGTGGCTATATATTTCGCATGCGAAATAATGAGGCCGCAGCAAAACATCATCGACTGATCTACCTGCTGAACGTTGCGCAACGCCGGTTGCAGCGCTGGATGGCCGCGCAGCCCGAGAGCGAAGTGACGCCGGCGCAGGCCGGGCTGCTGTTCATCCTCGGCAGGCAGGACGGCATCTTGATGGGCGAGGCGGGCGCGGCGCTCGACATGGGACCGGCCGGCATTTCCGGGCTGGTCGATCGCACGGCAGCCGCGAGGCTGGTCGAGCGCCGGGCCGACCGCGAGGACGGACGCGCCTTTCGCGTCTGGCTGACGCCGAAGGGACGCACCGTGCTGGCGCAGGCCAAGACCTCGGCTGCGGAAGTGAATGCGGCGCTGACGGAGGGATTTACAGCTGCGGAGATCGACATCGTCGCGCGCTGGCTGACCAGCATTCAGGACAAGTTTCCAAGAGACCAAGAGGATTAAGGAGAGAGCAATGACCGAGCATGTCAGGATCGAGAACAACCGCGGAATTCTCACCCTCACGCTGGCGCGCCCCGACAAGAAGAACGCGCTGACCGACGCGATGTACGGCAAGCTCGCCGACACCATCGAGTCCGCCGAGTTCGATCCGTCCGCCCGCGTGATCCTGATCCGCGGCGAAGGCGACATGTTCACCGCCGGCAACGATGTCGGCGAATTCGCGGCCGTCGCATCCGGCAAGTCGGAAGGCAGCCGCAACGTCGTCCGCTTCATCCAGTCGTTGGCGCGCTGCACCCGGCCGCTGGTCGCCGCCGTGCAGGGCCGCGCCGTCGGCGTCGGCACCACGATGCTGCTGCATTGCGACCTCGTCGTGCTCGCCGACAATGCGCAATTGTCGACGCCCTTCGTCAGCCTCGCGCTGGTGCCGGAAGCCGCCTCCAGCCTGTTGATGCCCGCGCGCATCGGCTATGCGCGCGCCTATGAGATGTTCGCGCTCGGGGAGACCGTGCCGGCCAAGGCCGCACTGGAATGGGGCCTCGCCAACCGCGTCGTGCCGCTCGACGAGCTCGATGCGGAGGCGCTCGCGCTGGCACAGCGGCTCGCCCGCCAGCCGGCCGGCGCGCTCATCGCCACCAAGAAGCTGATGCGCAATGGCGAGGTGCTGGTGGCGCAGATGCAGGCCGAAGGCGAGCAGTTCGCGCAGCGCCTGCGCACCGCCGAGGCGCGCGAGGCGTTCACGGCGTTCGCCGAGCGCCGTCCGCCGGATTTCACCAGGGTTGCGTAATGGAACCCCGGCCTGGCGCAGGCGCGGCAGGCCGGAAAGCTGGTGTTTGACTACAACCTTAACGAAACATTGGCATGTCGCGATGCAAGGTGGCCTTCATTGAAGCGCAGGCCCCCTGACTCATGGCAATTTTTAAGAAATCGGTAAGCTCGCTTCTTTTGACGTTGATGGCCCTGCTGGCGGTCGGCGCACTGGCCAGCACCGCGATCCAGATGGTCGGCGCCTTCGGCCGCTATAGCGACAGCCTGGAAACGGCCCGCCTTGCCGCCGCGGACAAGGCAATCTTCCATGGCGTGCTCGCATTGCGCAACAATCGCGGCGATGCCCAGAGCGCCATCCTCGGCGAGGACGATCCCAGGGCCAAACTCGCCGAAGCCGAGAAAGCCGAGCAGGCCGGCTATGACGGCATCATCGCCGCGCTCGCGACTGTCGATTTCGCGCGCCGCGACGAGCTCGCCGGCACGCTGAAGCAGCGCTGGAACGACGCCGCGCCGCAGTTCCAACTGTTCTACGACGAAGCCAAGCGCCCGCGCGCCGAGCGCAAGATCGAGCGGACCAGTTCCTGGTACGATTCCGTCACCAAGGTCATCGAAACCGCGAACCTCGCCTCGACCGCCGTGTCGAACCGCGCCTGGATGAACGATCCCTACATCGCCCGCATGATCCAGGTCCGCCGCTTCGCCTGGCAGGTGCGCGATCGCTACGGCATCCATTGCTCGTCGCTTCGCTCGAACGTCAACAGCAACAGGCCGCTCGACGACGCCCAGAAGCGGTCGGTGGCGCAGTGGGATGGCACGATCACCTCCGGTTGGGCTGGCATGGCCGAGTTACTCGCTGCGCCCGATGTCACGGCGGAGCTGGTGACGGCGGCGTCGGACGCGAAGGCCAAGACCGACGGCGCCCTGAAGCAGATCGGCGATCTCACCAGGAATTTCGACGGTAGCGGCAAGCCCGCGATGTCCGCTTCGGAGTGGAATACGTTTTGCCAGTCGCCGTTCCCGCTCATCGTCGGGGTCGCGACCAAGGCCCTCGACCAGTCGATCGCGCGCGCGGAGACGATCCAGGCCAAGGCCCTCACCAATCTCGTGGTGCAATCGCTCGCGTTCCTGCTGGCGCTGGCGGTGACCCTGGCCGGCGTCTATGTGGTGCGCAGTCGCCTGATGCGCCCGGTGCGCGCCATCCTCGATGCCATCGCCCGGATCGGTGCGCGTGACTACGCGACGCCGGTTCCGCAATCCCGGTATCCCGACGAGTTCGGCACCATGGCCGCGGCGCTCGAAAGCCTGCGCGACAGCGCGGCGACCGCGGAGCGTCTCGGCCAGGAACGCGAATCGCAGCAGGCGCTGCAGCTCGCCCGCTCCGGCACGGTGGATGCGGCGTGCCGCAGCTTCGACGACACCGTGCAGGCCGTCATTCACAGCGTTGCGGCGTCGGCGAAGGAGCTTGATGTGACGGCAACCGGCGTGCGCTCGCTGGTTGCGGAATCGAGCAGCCAGACCGCGGCGGTGTCCTCGGCGGCCGAGCAGGCCACCAACAATCTCGAGACCATCGCGGCCGCGACCGAGGAGCTCTCCGCCTCCGTCGGCGAGATCTCCGCGCAGGTGCAGTCGAGCGCCCGCGAGGCCCGCGAGGCCGTCTCGCAGGCCGAGCGGACCAACGCCACGGTCGAGATCCTCGACCAGACCGCGAGCCGCATCAGCGAAGTCGTGAAGATGATCCACGCCATCGCCGGCCAGACCAACCTGCTGGCGCTGAACGCGACCATCGAGGCCGCGCGTGCGGGCGAAGCCGGCCGCGGCTTCGCCGTGGTCGCCGGCGAGGTGAAGAGCCTCGCCGCGCAGACCGCAACGGCGACCGAAGAAATCTCCCGCCAGGTCGAGGAGATCCAGGGCGCGACCGGCCAGGCGGTGACCGCGATCCGCAACATCGGCGGCGCCATCAGCGGCATCGACGAGAAGATGACTGCGATTGCCGCCGCCGTCGAGCAGCAGCGCGCAGCCACAACCGAGATCTCGCGCAATTTCCAGCAGGCCGCGCAAGGCACCCGCGAGGTCACCGACACCATCGGCAGCGTCGCCAGGCTCAACCAGGAGACCGGCAATGCCGGCACGGTGCTGTCGGAATCCGTGAAGAAGATGTCGGCCGATGCCGATCGTCTCCGCGTCGCGGTCGAAGGCTTCCTCGGCGCGGTGAAGACCGCGTGACTTCGCTCATCCTCCATCCCTGACGTAGCGTGGGCATTGCCGCCGGTGCGCGCGGCGGGTACATGTGTGCCGCCGCCGTATGCGGCGACAGACGCAAGACACATCAGGGATGGAGAGTTCGATGCCGGTCAACCCACACAAGGCCCAGCGCCCCTATCGCGGCGTGTTCCCGGTCGCGCCCACCATCTTCGACGAGCGAGGCGAGCTCGACCTCGAAGGCCAGCGTCGCTGCATCGACTTCATGATCGACGCCGGCTCGCACGGTCTCTGCATCCTCGCCAATTTCTCCGAGCAGTTCGTGCTCACCGATGCTGAGCGCGAAACCGTGATGCATGCGGTGCTGGAACATGTTGCGGGCCGGGTTCCCGTCATCGTCACCACCACCCATTTCAGCTCGGCCGTCTGCGCCGCGCGCAGCAAGCAGGCCGAAGCCGCCGGCGCCGCCATGGTGATGGTGATGCCGCCCTATCATGGCGCGACCTTCCGGGTCCCGGAGAAGGGCATCGTCGAATTCTTCAAGGTGCTCTCAGGCGCGATCAACATTCCCATCATGATCCAGGATGCGCCGGTCGCCGGCACGCCGCTGTCGGTCGAGCTGCTGGCGCGGTTGGCGCGCGAATTTTCCAACGTCCGCTATTTCAAGATCGAGGTTCCCGGCGCCGCTTCAAAGCTCCGCAGCCTGATCGAAGCGGGCGGCAAGGACATCGAGGGACCCTGGGATGGCGAGGAGGCGATCACGCTGCTCGCCGACCTCGACGCCGGCGCCACCGGCGCCATGACCGGCGGCGGCTATCCCGACGGCATCCGCCAGATCATCGATCCCTATTTCGCCGGCGACCGCGAAAAGGCGAAAGCCGCCTATGAACGCTGGCTGCCGCTGATCAACTACGAGAACCGCCAATGCGGCCTGAGCGCGTGCAAGGTGATGATGCAGGCCGGCGGCGTGATCAAGTCGGACGCGGTGCGCCATCCGCTGCAGCCGCTGCATCCGGCAACGCGGGCCGGGCTATTGGAGCTCGCCAAGGAGCGCGATGCGCTGGCGCTGCGGTGGGGGAAGTAGGGCCACATACCCCGCAGCCGTAGGGTGGGCAAAGCGAAGCGTGCCCACCACCTGTTGCCATCGCGTAAAGTGGTGGGCACGGCGCTCCGCGCCTTTGCCCACCCTACGAAGGCTGAAGGCGACGCCCCGCCTCGGCTAATGCGCTACTGTCGTCCCGTCCCCCCGTGAGCAATTTGCGCACCAGGCCGGGACGACACTGTGGAGGAGGTGCGCGCTCGCCTCATCTCATCGGCCTATATCGGCTGAAGGCGTCGAATTGGCACGTTTCCGCCAGTTTCCCCCGGCCCGGCGATCAAGTATCGTACGCTCGCCGACCAAGCCCACGGAGCATCTCGAGACATCGCGTAACAGTTCTTCATTATGCCGCTATCCCGAGCCAGGTTGGCGTGAACCGACAGAACAGGGAGGCAGTGCCATGACGATGAGGCCGGATCCCACCTTTCACGCATCGCCCAAGCTTGCGATGGAAGCACCTGCGGAGAACTTTGCCTACACCTTGCTGCTCAGTCCGGATTTTTCAAAGCCGGACGCTCTCGCGGTCATCGACGTCAAGCCGGGATCGCCGAGCTATAGCCAGATCGTCCACACCGTGACGATGCCAAATAAGGGCGATGAGTTTCATCATTTCGGCTGGAATGCCTGCTCCTCCGCACTGTCGCCGCTTGCCGGACACGCCTTCATCGAGCGGCGCTATCTCATCATCCCCGGGCTGCGCTCGTCGCGGATCTACATCATCGATACCAAGCCCGATCCGACCAAAGCCAAGATCCACAAGATCATCGAACCGGAGGAGGTCTTCAAGAAGACCGGCTACTCGCGGCCGCACACCATCCATTGCGGGCCGGACGGCATTTATGTGAGCACGCTGGGCGGCGGCGGCAAGGACGGCACCAACGGACCTCCAGGCGTCTTCATCATGGATTGCGAGACGTTCGAGGTCCTTGGACGATGGGAGATCGACCGTGGCCCGCAGACACTGCATTATGATTTCTGGTGGAATCTGCCGCGCGACTACATGGTGACCAGCGAATGGGCATTGCCGCCGCAGTTCGAGAACGGGATCGTCCCAGAGGATCTGCTGTCGAATAAATATGGCCATCGTCTCCACTTCTGGGACCTTCGCGCCCGTCGCAACGTCCAGACCATCGACCTCGGCGCCAATCATCAGATGGCGCTGGAGGTGCGGCCGGCGCACGATCCGGTTCGCGAGTACGGCTTCGTCGGCGTCGTGGTCGACACCACCAACCTCGAAGCATCGATCTGGACCTGGTGGCGCGAGGGTGGAAAATTCCATGCCGAGAAGACGGCGACGATCCCTCCCGAACCCGCACCAAAGGAGAATCTCCCGCCGCTGCTGCAGGGATTTGGCGCGGTGCCGCCGCTGGTGACGGACATCGACCTGTCGATGGACGACCGGTTTCTCTATGTCTCGTGCTGGGGCACGGGTGAATTGCGCCAGTACGACGTCAGTGATCCGCGCAAACCGAAGCTTGCGGGCTCCGTCCACATCGGCGGCATCGCGCGCCGCACGCCCCATCCGAACGGCAAGGCCTTTGCGGCGGGTCCGCAGATGGCCGAGATCAGCCGCGACGGCCGGCGCGTGTACTGGACCAATTCGCTCTATTCCACCTGGGACGACCAGTTCTATCCCGATGGGGTTCCGGGCGTGGAAGTCATGGCCAATGTCGGTCGCAACGGCGGCCTCGAGCTCGACAAGGACTATTTCGTGAGCTTCCCCGACGGATATCGTGCGCACCAGATCAGGCTCGAGGGCGGCGACTGTTCGACGGACTCCTTTTGCTACCCGTCGGTCTAGATGGGACGCATGCGAGCCCGGCGCTTGGCTGGCTGTGGCTCGCGCTTGTTGCGAGCGGTCTTTACCACGGGATCAATCCGGGAATGGGATGGCCGCTCGCCGTTTCGGCCGGGCTCATGGACAAGAGCCCGCGCGCGCTCTTCCGCGCGTTGTGGGCCCTGTCGGCCGGGCACCTGCTGGCAACACTCCTCGTGCTGCTGCCATTCGCGTTCCTGCTCGTGCTGGCCGCGTGGCAGCGTCCGATCCAGATCGGTGCGAGCCTTCTCGTCATCGGCTTTGGCATCTATCGGCTGATCGACCGGCGTCATCCGCGCGCGCTGGCACGAATTCCGCCGACCCAATTGGCGCTCTGGTCATTTGCCGTCGCCATTGCTCACGGCGCCGCCTTGATGCTGGTGCCGATCTATCTCGGGATCTGCCAGGCCTTCGAGCTCGATGCCGGCCATGAGGCGGCGGGCGCGCTGATGAAGGCAAATCTCGGGATGGCGGTGCTGGTGTCGCTGGTGCACGTGACCGCCATGGTCGGCGCCGGCGGGTGTCTGGCGTGGTTGGTTTACCGCCATCTGGGATTGAGATTCGTCTCGCGAAGCTGGTTCAATCTGGATGCAGTCTGGGCGACCAGCCTCGTTCTGGTCGGCGCGGTAGCGCTCGCTTTCAATCTTGCGAGCTGACGCTGAGGTCCATCCGCGCCAAAGCCCATTCGCCGATGATACGGAATCTTGCCTTGGCATCATCCTGTTTGAACAGCGCAATGCGGTCGACCGTCAGCGCATGGAGCTTAAGCTCCGTAAACCGCCCCCGCAGCATCTGCAGAATCGGCCCGCGTCGCTCCGCATCGAGCCGCCCCGTCAGCGTCATGTGGAAGCGGAATTCTTCCATCACGTAAGGATAGCCCCAGCGGTCGAGATAATCGCGCTGCCGTTCGCTCAGCTTCTCGGGCCTGCGCCGCGCGCGATCGTCCGCCGTCAGCGGCGCGCGGAAGGCGTCGAAATCGCGGACGCTATCGGCGGCGAGCTCCTGAAGCGCTTCGACCGGCTCGGCCGGAATGACGGCGATGAAACCGCTGATGGCATCGACGACGGGGCGGATCACCGGAAGGGGCCGCGCCCTGCCGGCGAAGGCTGCGCAGGCGGCCATCAGTTCGGCTTCGGTCTTGTCGGACGCCAGCGCCATCGGCGCCTTCAGCGTGCCGTGAAAGCCGTATTTGCGGGGATCGGCACTGACATCGCGCCAGTCCGGCGCAATTTGCAGCGCCTCGCGCGGAAACGGCAGCTCGTCACCGGTATAGGCGTCGTAGCCGAGCAGTTCGGCGCCGAAGCGGGAGAGGGCGTTGTCGATGCCTGCGGCAAAATAGATCGCGTAGCGGGGGAAACCTGTCATCGCCTCAGCATAACCAATTTATGCCGCCGCGACAGCATCGCGCGGCGCTGCCATTGCTGCGAGCAGCCGCGTCGCATCGGTGAGGTGCACGAGCTTTCCGCCTGATATCACCGCAATGATCCGCGGCCGCAACGGCGCGCTGTTGTCGACGAGCAGAATATCGGCGCGGCGTCCTTGCGCGAGCTGGCCGCGATCGGTCAGGCCGGTCGCGCGTGCCGGGCCGGCCGAGACCAGATCCCAGGCCTTCGTCAGCGGCAGCACGCCGTCGGCGGCGAGGCGGAAGGCGGCGAGCAGCTGTGCGGGATAATAATAGTCCGAGGCCAGTACCGAGCAGAGCCCTTTGGCGATCATGTCGGATGCCCTGGTCCAGCCGGTGTGGCTGCCGCCGCGCACGACGTTCGGCGCGCCGTAGACGATGGCGTCGCCATGGCTTGCTGCTGCGCGCGCCGTCTCCTCGTTGATCGGAAACTCCGCGATCATCGCGCCCAGCTCGCGAAATTCCTGGCGCATGGCCGGCGTGGCATCGTCGTGCGAGAGCATCAGCACCTCGGCCGCGCGGGCGGCCGCGGCAAGCCGCGACACCGACGCCGGCACGTCAGCGGCGCGCGAGACCACGCGATCGACCAGCTTGTCAAAATCCTCGCTCGACAGCCCCGTGCGCTCCACCATGCGGTTGCGCTTGCGCGGCTTGGCCATGTCGGCAACGGTGCCGTCCATGTGGTCGTTGAAGGCGAACAGATCGACGCGGCCCTCGCTGAGCCACTGTGCGATCTCGTCCTCGGCGTCGAGATTGTAGGTCTCGTGCCGCAGGTGGAAGCGGGTGTCGGCGGCGAATTGCGGGCGCTGCCGATCGATCGCCTCCATCAGGCCGCGCGCGTTGTCGGCGCTGCGCAGGCCCGGCTCCCACGAGCAGGTCGTGGCGTGAAACACGGTGGTGATGCCGTTGCTGATGGCCTGGCGGTCGCTGTCGGCGAGCGCGACGTCGATCGGGAAGTCGACGCCGGCGCGCGGCATCATCTGCCGCTCGAAGGCATCGCCGTGCAGGTCGACGATGCCGGGCAGCACCAGCAGGTTGCGCGCATCAATCGCGAGCCGCGCGCGGCCGCGAGAAGCGTCCAACTCCGCGATATCCGGCCCGGACACTGCCAAGGACGTTTCAACGAGTTCGGTGCCGATCAGGGCCCGGCCGCCTTCAAGGAAAATGTCTGTCACGCGATTGCGCTTTTCTTGCTGTCGCGAGGGGAACTTGTCCGTGCTTCATACGTGGCGAGGAAATCTTCAATCCCGAGCCTGCGGAAATGGGGCAGGGCTTCACGCAACTTGTCGTGATCCCAGTCCCACCAGGCGAGCCGCGCAAGCCGTCCGGCGATCTCCTCCGAGAACCGCCGCCGCACGATGCGCGCCGGATTGCCGGCGACGATGGTGTAGGCCGGCACGTCCTTGGTGACGATGGCGCCGGCTGCGATCACCGCACCGGTGCCGATGTTGCGGCCCGGCAGTACGATCGCGCCATGGCCGATCCAGACATCGTGGCCGATATGAACGTGATACTGGCGCCGCCAGTCGAAGAACTCGGTGTCGTCGCTCTCGCCTTCGAAATAGGCGCTGGAGCGATAGGTGAAGTGGGCCTGCGTCGCGCGGTGCATCGGGTGATTGCCCGGGTTGATGCGCGTCATCGCCGCGATCGAGCAGAACTTTCCGATCGTGGTGTAGGTGATCTGCGCGTCGTTCACGACATAGGAGTAATCGCCCATCGTAACCTCGTGCAGGATGGTGCGCGCGCCGACCTCGGTGTAGGCGCCGAGTTTGGTCTCATGGAGCTTCGCGGAAGCGTCGATGGTCGGTTGGACCGAAAGCACCTTGCCGGCCATGTTGCGTCCGAACGTTCGAGGGCAGGCAATCCTCTTCGAGTGGCTTGATGACAATGTCATGACATGACGATGACAGGGGATGATGTGTGTAGGATCGCCGCACCGCAACGCGCGTGTCACACAAGTGTCAAGCGCCGGCGTTAGCGGTTGGCTCCAGCTATTCTGGAGCCCTGCATGCTGGTGGTTGAAGGTCTGACGTGCCGCTTTGGCGCAAAAGCCGCGGTGGACGACGCTTCGTTTCAAATCTCCCCCGGCGGTTTCGTCGGTGTGATCGGACGATCCGGCGCCGGCAAGTCGACGCTGCTCCGGACCATCAACCGCCTGGTGACGCCGACGCAGGGGCGCATCCTGTTCGACGGCATCGACGTCACCGCGTTGCGCGGCAAGGAGCTGCGGCAGTGGCGCGCCCGCTCGGCGATGATCTTCCAGCAGTTCAACCTGGTCGGCCGGCTCGACGTCCTCACCAACGTCCTGATGGGGCGTCTCGCCACCATGCCGGCTTGGCGCTCGCTGTCGCAGATCTGGCCCGAGCACGACAAGGCGCTGGCGATGTCCGCGCTCGAGCAGTTCGACATTGCCTCGCTCGCGGCCCAGCGCGCCGACCAGCTCTCCGGCGGCCAGCAGCAGCGCGTGGCGATCGCCCGCGCGCTGGTGCAGCAGCCCGACATCATCCTCGCCGACGAGCCGATCGCCTCGCTCGATCCGCGCAACACCAAGATCGTTATGGATGCGCTTTTGCGCATCAACAAGCACTTCGGCATCACCGTGCTCTGCAACCTGCATTCGCTCGATCTCGCCCGCACCTATTGCGACCGCCTGATCGGCATGGCCGCCGGCCGCGTGGTGTTCGATGGCGCGCCGTCCGCGCTGACCGATCACGTTGCGCGCGAGCTCTACGATCTCGAAGCCGCCGACGTCATGGGTGGCATGCCTGTCCCGGCGCCCGAGGGCGTGCCGGCGCTCGGAACCGCCGCGGCCGCCTGAGCCACGGCGCACCTGTTCAGTTGCCAGTTTTTGCGTCAACCGACCCCAACCGATGAAGAGGGTATCATGATCACTCGCAGATTAATCATTGCCGGCGCAGCCGCGCTCGCCTTCACCGCCTCCGCGTCCGCCGAAGACTGGAAGGCCAAATATCCCGAGCTGACCTTCGCCGTCGTTCCGGCCGAGAACGCCTCCGGCGTCACCGAGCGGTGGGCGCCGTTCGTGAGCTATCTCTCCAAGGAACTGGGCGTGAAGGTCACGCTGCGCATCGCCAACGACTACGCCGCCGTCATCGAGGGCCAGCGCGCCGGCAACATCCACATCGCCAGCTACGGCTCGGCCTCGTTCGCCCGCGCCCGCCTCACCGGCGTCAAGACCGACGCCTTCGCCAACGACATCAACGCCGACGGCTCGACCGGCTACTATTCGGTGTTCTTCGTCAAGGCGAGCAGCGCCTACAAGAAGGTCGATGACCTCAAGGGCAAGAACCTCGGTCTCGTCGACCCGAACTCGACCTCTGGCAACAACGTGCCGCGCTTCGAGCTCGACAAGATGGGCATCCCGGATGCCGACACCTATTTCAGCAAGGTCGTCTTTACCGGCAGCCACGAGAACGCGATGCTGGCGCTGGCGCAGGGCACGGTCGACGTTGCCGCCAACCAGTGGACCAGCGACGACGACTCCACGCTGGCGCAGATGCTGATCAAGGGCATGCTGAAGAATGCCGACGGCTCGGCGATGAAGAAGGGCGATTTCCGCATCATCCACAAGTCGGCGCCGATCATCAACGGCCCCTATGCCTACAATTCCGACCTGCCGGAAGACGCCAAGGCTGCCATCGCCAAGGCGTTCTTCGACGCGCCGGCCAAGGACAAGGCCGCGTTCGACCGTCTCTCCGACGGCCAGAAGAAGGGTTTCCATCCCGCCACCACCAAGGACTGGGATGGCACGATCGAGTTGATCAAGTTCGTCGATGCGCTGCGTAAGAAGAAGGCGTCCTGAGCTTTCAGGACGAGCTACTCGAGCCGGGTCGATGGACCCGGCTCTTTCTCTTTTGAGCGGACACTCTCCCCGATCCTATGACCGTCGCGGTTTCGATTCTGCCCGAGCAGCAACTGGCTGCGCTGAACGCTGCTTATAATCAGGCGGTCGCGCGCAGGCGGCTTCGTCTCCTGCTCGGCGTTGCGGTATTCGCCGCCGCGCTGCTTCTCGCCGCGATCGGCGCGGAAGTGAATCTGCGCACGCTGTTCACCTATTTCGGCAACTTCGTCAGTTATTTCGATCGCATCCTCACGCTCGACAACGGCCAGCGCGTCTGGACCGATATCGGCGAATGGCTGTGGGGCTGGCGCAAATGGCTGAAGATGTTGGGCGAGACCGTGCTGATCAGCTATGTCGGCACGCTGATCGGCGCGACTTTCGCTTTCGCGCTCAACTTCTTCGCGGCCGAGAACACTTCACCCGCGCCCTGGCTGCGCTTCACGGTGCGGCGTCTGCTCGAATTCGCCCGCACCGTGCCTGGCATCGTGTTCGCACTGGTCTTCGTGATCGCGTTCGGGCTTGGCCCGATGGCCGGCGTGCTCGCGATTGCAATCCACTCCACCGGCGCACTGGGAAAACTGTTCTCGGAGATCGTCGAGAATGCCGACATGAAGCCGGTCGAAGGCATCCGCTCGACCGGGGCCAGCTGGCTCTCCTGCATGCGGTTCGCCATCGTGCCGCAGGTCACGGCCGGCTATGCCAGCTACGCGCTGCTGCGCTTCGAGATCAATGTCCGCGAAGCCTCCGTGATGGGCTTTGTCGGCGCCGGCGGCATCGGCCAGGAGCTCGTCGTCGCCATCCGCAAGTTCTACTATTCGGACGTCAGCGCCATCCTGCTCACCATCATCGTCACGGTCTTCATCATCGACATCACCACCGGCTGGCTGCGCGGCCGCCTGTTCGGCAAGGAGGCGCGGACGTGACGGGGCCGCAGCAGGTCGATACGCGCGAGATGCGCGCGCGCTACCCTGACGTATTCGACCGGCCGGCCTCGGCGCGGCTCGCAACGCCCGCGATGATCGTCGCGGCATTCGCGATCCTCACTTACGGCCTCGTCGACCTCGATTTTTCGCCGTCGCGCTTCTTCGCAGGCCTCAGCCAGCTCGGCTGGATCGGCCTGATGATGATCCCGCCGGATCCCGGCTCATCGCTGGCGGTCTATCTGAAGGCGCTTGGCGAGACGCTGTCGATCGCGCTGCTCGGCACCACGCTGGCTGCTGTCTTCGCGCTTCCAATCAGCCTGCTGGCGGCGCGCAACATCGTGCCGTCCAACATTCTGCGCTTCCCGATCCGCCGCTTTCTCGATTCGATCCGCGGCGTCGACACGCTGATCTGGGCGCTGGTGTGGATCAACGTCGTCGGCCTCGGCCCGTTCGCCGGCGTGCTCGCCATCGCCGTGTCGGATTTCGGTGCGTTCGGCAAACTGTTCTCGGAGGCGATCGAGGGCGCCGACCAGAAACAGGTCGAGGGCATCCGCGCCTCCGGCGGCAGCGCGCTGCACGAGATCCGCTTCGGCCTGTTGCCGCAGGTCCTGCCCGTGATCGCCGGCCAGGTGCTCTACTTCATCGAATCGAACACGCGCTCGGCCACCATCATCGGCATCGTCGGTGCCGGCGGCATCGGCCTCCAGCTCGCCGAGCAGATCCGCGTGCTGGAATGGCAGAAAGTGTCGTTCCTGATCCTGATGATCCTGGTCGCCGTCGCCGCGATCGATTTCATTTCGGGCAAGCTGCGGTTTGCGATCATTGGGAGGCGTGCTGTCGCGTAATTTTCTTCGCCTCTCCCCGCCTGCGGGGAGAGGCCGGATTGCATCAAAGATGCAATCCGGGTGAGGGGGACCCTCCGCGAGTCCGCCTCTCACCGTGATTGCGGAGGCAGCCCCTCACCCCAACCCTCTCCCCGTAAGAACGGGGAGAGGGAGAACAGGCAGCTCACCCGTTCTCCACCAAAAACTCCACCCGCTCCGCGGCGAACCGCGAATGCTTGGTCACCAGCGGCGTGCCGGCGAGATCGTGGTCGGTGGCGTCGACCACCAGGATCGGCCGACCCAGCGGCAGATCGAGCCGCGCGGCATCGGTGGCATCGACGATGCCGGCGGTGATCCGGGTTGCGCCGCGGCGATAGTCGCGGACGCCAAAATGCTCGAGCAACTTCGTCATCGAGCGCGTTGCGGCGAATACCTCGCCTGCGCCCGGAAACAGTTCCGCCGATAGCCAGGTGGTGGAGACGCAGATCGGCGTGCGATCGGCGAGGCGGATCGCTTCGATCCGCACCAGGGGCGCGCCGGTCTTCAGTCCCAGCTCCCGGGCCAGCTCCCGCGTCGCGACGTCACCGGTCGCCTCGATCAGCCGGCCATGCGGCTCACGACCCTCGGCGCCGACGATTTCGGAGAAGCGCGTGCGCGAGCGCAAGGGATAAGCGAGCTTCTGCGCCTCGACATAGGTTCCGCTGCCGCGTTCGGCGCGCACCAGGCCGCGCTCGGCAAGCGCGGCCAGCGCGCGGCGCACGGTGTGGCGGTTCACCCGATAGGTTTCGGCGATCTCCATCTCGCCCGGCAGCTTGTCGCCGGCCGCAAAGCGGCCGTCGGCAATGCCGCGCTCGATGCCGTCGGCAACGAGGCGCCACAAAGCGACGCCCGAAGAGGCTGTGTCCTGCATGCTCATGTCGTCGGTCAGCCTAGCCCGAAAATCACATCTTTGTCACGAAACAGTCATGGCGCGTCCGTATGAAGTTGTCTATTATCATAGACAACTTGGATTCGGCAAGTTCTGTCGAAAGCTCGGTAGATCAGGTGACCCAGCACAATACCCAGCAAGCCCAGCGCAAGGCCGCGATGGCCGTGCTGGCGCACGCGGAGGCGGGCGAGATCGCCGCTCGCCTCCGCGATCTCGTTCTGCCGGCTCATCAGGATCTGCGTGCGCCGGAGAACGGCCTCGTGATGCTGCGCGGCCGGGTCGGCGGCGACGGTGCGCCGTTCAATCTCGGCGAAGCCACGGTGTCGCGTGCGGCGGTGAGGCTCGCGAGCGGCGAGGTCGGCTTCGGCTACACGCTCGGGCGCAACAGTGAGAAGGCGCGGCTGATCGCGCTGTGCGATGCGCTGGTGCAGTCCCGCGATTTCGGCGGGCTGGTCGAGCGCAGCGTTATCGCGCCGTTGCGCGAGCAGCTTATGGTCAGGCGGAAGCGGGCGGCGGAAGAGGCCGCCGCGACGAAGGTTGATTTCTACACCATGGTGCGCGGTGAGGGGTGAGATCATGACCACGATTGCGGAATTGCCGCCGGGTTTCGCCGACAAGGTCTTGTCGGCGCAATCGACCTTTCGCTCGGTCATGGACGCGATGGCGCGGCCGGGCTCGGTCCAGCGCATCGTGCCGATGACGGGAGCGCCCGGCATGATGATGCGCGGCACGGCGGCGATCGCGCTGACGCTCTTCGACCATGACACGCCGCTCTGGCTCGATGCGCGGATGTCGGAAAGCTCGGACGTGACGAAGTGGCTGAAGTTCCACACCGGTGCGCCGGTCGTGCAGGACTCCTCGATCGCCTCGTTCGCGCTTATCAGCGACGGTGGTGCGCTGCCTTCGCTCGAGCGCTTCGCGCTCGGTACCAGCGAATATCCGGATCGTTCGACCACGGTGATCATTCAGGTCGACAGCCTCAGCTCCGGGCGCAGCTTCGAGCTGCGCGGCCCCGGCATCGATGGGGTCGCGACGCTGCAGGCGTCGATCAAGCCTTTCGACCTGTTCGAGCGCCTGCGTATGAACGAAGCACTGTTTCCGCGCGGCATCGACGTGGTGCTGGTCGCAGATGACGCCGTGGTTGCGATCCCGCGCACCACGCGCGTCGTGAACAAGGGAAGCTAGTCGCATGTATGTCGCAGTCAAAGGCGGCGAACGCGCCATCGAGAACGCCCATCTCCTGCTCGCAAATGCGCGGCGCGGCGACCAAAGCGTTCCGGAAGTCACGCTCAACCAGATCGCGGAGCAGCTTGGCCTTGCCGTCGACCGCGTCATGAGCGAGGGCTCGCTCTATGATCGCGAACTCGCGGCCCTTGCGATCAAGCAGGCGCGCGGCGACCTGATCGAGGCGATCTTTCTGGTCCGCGCCTTCCGCGCCACCCTGCCGCGCTTCGGCGCGAGCGAGCCGGTCGACACTGGCGCGATGCGCGTGCAGCGGCGGGTGTCCTCGACCTTCAAGGACATTCCGGGCGGCCAGATCCTCGGGCCGACCTTCGACTACACGCACCGCCTGCTCGATCCCTCGCTCGCCGAAGGTTTTGTGCCGGAGACGCCGGCGACGGCTGAAGCTTCCGCTGCGCCGACGCCGCGCGTGACGGACATCCTCGGCCGTGACGGGCTGATCGAATCCTCGCCGGAAGCCGAGGACGGCGCCAGCGTCGGCGATCTCACCCGCGAGCCGCTGAATTTCCCGGCCGACCGTGACCTGCGCCTGCAAAACCTCGCGCGCGGTGATGAAGGTTTTCTTCTTGCGATGGGCTATTCCACCCAACGCGGCTACGGCCGCAACCATCCCTTTGTCGGCGAGATCCGCTTCGGCGAGGTCGAGGTCGAATTCGCGGCGGAAGACGTCGGCTTCGCCGTGCCGCTCGGCGCGATCGAGCTCACCGAGTGCCAGATGGTCAACCAGTTCAAGGGTTCTGCCACGGAAGCGCCGTGCTTCACCCGAGGCTATGGCCTCGCCTTCGGCCAGAGCGAGCGCAAGACCATGTCGATGGCGCTGGTCGATCGCGCGCTCCGCGCCCGCGAGCTCGGCGAGGAGGCGCTGGCCCCGGCGCAAGATGAAGAATTCGTGATGTCGCATTCGGACAACGTCCAGGCGACCGGCTTCGTCGAGCACCTGAAGCTGCCGCATTACGTCGATTTCCAGTCCGAGCTCGGCCTCTTGCGCAAGCTGCGCAAGGAATTCGCCGAGGCCAATACGCCCGATGCCATGAAGGAGGCCGCGGAATGAACGCGCCCGCCTACAACTTCGCCTATCTCGACGAGCAGACCAAGCGGATGATCCGCCGCGCGATCCTCAAGGCGATCGCGATCCCCGGCTATCAGGTGCCGTTCGCCAGCCGCGAGATGCCCATGCCTTACGGCTGGGGCACCGGCGGCGTGCAGGTCACCGCAGCGATCCTCGGGCCCCAGGACGTGCTGAAGGTCATCGACCAGGGTTCTGACGACACCACCAATGCGATCTCGATCCGCAAATTCTTCGCCAAGACCGCCGGCGTTGCCACGACGACGGCGACTGACGAGGCGACCGTGATCCAGACCCGTCACCGCATCCCGGAGACGTCGCTGCACGAAAACCAGGTGCTGGTCTATCAGGTGCCGATCCCGGAGCCGCTGCGATTCCTCGAGCCGCGCGAGACCGAGACGCGGCGCATGCATGCGCTCGCCGAATACGGGCTGATGCATGTCAAGCTCTACGAGGACATCGCCCGCTTTGGCCACATCGCGACCGCCTACGCCTATCCGGTGAAGGTGAATGCGCGCTACGTGATGGATCCGTCGCCGACGCCGAAATTCGACAATCCCAAGATGGACAATTGCCCGGCGCTGCAATTGTTCGGCGCCGGCCGCGAAAAGCGCATCTATGCGATCCCGCCTTACACCCAGGTGGTGTCGCTCGATTTCGAGGATCACCCGTTCGAGCCCTACCGCTTCAACGCGCCCTGCGCGCTGTGCGGGGCGGAGAACTCCTATCTCGACGAGATCGTGACCGACGACAAAGGCGGGCGGATGTTCGTCTGCTCGGACACCGATTATTGCGAGGGCCGCCAGGCCGCTGGCCATCACGGCAGCCTCAGTGCTGCGCCGTACAAGGAGAAGGCGCAGGAGGCGTCGAATGGCTGATCCCGATGTACTCGACAACGACGAGCCGCTGCTGGTCGCAAAATCCCTCGGCAAGTCGTTCGGCCGCATCGCCGCGTGCGGCGACGTGTCGTTCTCGCTCTATCCCGGCGAGGTGCTGGCGATTGTCGGTGAATCCGGTTCCGGCAAATCCACGCTGCTGCAAATGCTGTCGGGCCAGCTCGCCCCGACCGCGGGCCACGTCTCCTACCGGATGCGTGACGGCATCACCCGCGATCTCACGACGCTGGGCGAGGCCGAGCGCCGCTTCCTGTTCCGCACCGATTGGGGTTTTGTCCACCAGGATCCCGCGCAGGGCCTGCGCATGGCGGTCTCCGCCGGCGCCAATGTCGGCGAGCGGCTGATGGCGGTCGGGTGGAATCACTATGGCCGCATCCGCGACACCGCGTCCGACTGGCTCACCCGCGTCGAGATCGACACCGCGCGCATCGACGATGCGCCGCGCACCTATTCCGGCGGCATGCGCCAGCGTCTCCAGATCGCCCGCAACCTCGTCACCGAGCCGCGGCTGGTGTTCATGGACGAGCCGACCGGCGGACTCGATGTCTCCGTGCAGGCGCGCCTGCTCGACCTGTTGCGCAGCCTGGTCGCCGAGCTGAACCTCGCCGTGATCATCGTCACCCACGATCTCGCGGTCGCACGCCTGTTGTCGCACCGCGTGATGGTGATGAAGGGCGGCCGCGTCATCGAGACCGGTCTCACCGACCAGGTGCTCGACGATCCCCGCGAGCCCTATACTCAGCTCCTCGTCTCCTCGATTCTGCCGCCATGAGTCTTCCAATGACCGCCATGATCGACATCGCCGATGCCGGCAAGACCTTTACGATGCACCTGCAGGGCGGCATCGAGCTGCCCGTCGTCAGCGGCGTGACCTTTCACGTCAATCCCGGCGAATGCGTCGTGCTCTCCGGACCATCCGGTGCCGGCAAATCGTCGATCCTGAAGATGATCTTCGGCAATTACCGCTGCGATAGCGGCCGCATCGGCATCCGCCATCGCGGCGCGGTGGTCGATCTCGCCACCGCCGAGCCGCGGCAGGTGCTCAACATCCGCCGCTCCACCATCGGCTATGTCAGCCAGTTTTTGCGGGCAGTGCCGCGGGTTGCAACCATCGACGTTGTCGCCGAGCCGCTGATCGTGAACGGTATGGCCCGGGCCGAAGCGCAGGCGCGTGCTGGCGCGTTACTGCATCGCCTCAACATCCCTGAAAGACTCTGGCAGCTTCCGCCCGCCACCTTCTCCGGCGGCGAGCAGCAGCGCGTGAATATCGCGCGCGGCTTCATCTCGGAGCTGCCGATCCTGCTGCTCGACGAGCCGACCGCTTCGCTCGATGCCGCCAATCGCGCCGTCGTGGTCGAGCTGGTCGCCGAGAAGAAACGCCATGGCGTCGCCATGGTCGCCATTGTCCATGACGACGAAATCCGTCATCTGATTGCCGACCGTATCGTTGACGTCACCAGCTTCGCCGCCGCGGCCTGAAGGAAATGGAAATGAAGCCGAAGGACACATTGATTGCCAACGCTAGGATCGTCCTGGCCGACCGGGTGATCGAACAGGGCTGGCTCGCGCTTGCCGATGGACGCATCGCCGAGATCGGCGATGGAACTGCGCCCGTGGGTGCTGAGGATGCCGGCGGCGATTTGATCATGCCCGGTCTGATCGAACTCCACACCGACCATCTCGAAGCGCACTACGTGCCGCGGCCAAAGGTGTTCTGGAATCCGGTCGCCGCCGTGATCTCCTATGACGGCCAGCTCGCGACGTCAGGCATCACCACCGTGTTCGATTCGCTCCGGGTCTGGCGCGAGGACGGCGCCGAGGAAGTCGATGGCCGCGCCGGCGTGCTCGCCGCCGCCATCACCACCGCGCGCGAGGCCAGTCTGCTGCGCGCCGACCACTTCCTGCACCTGCGCTGCGAAATCCCGATGCCGAGCGTGGTCGAGGAGGCCAGGGAGCTGATCGACCGTCCCGACGTCAAGCTGATGTCGCTGATGGACCACACGCCGGGCCAGCGCCAGTTCCGCGACGAGGTCAAGCTGCGCGACTATTATCGCGGCAAGGGCGGCGGCAAGACCGACACCGAGCTCGACGAGCTGTTCGCAAAGCGCTTTGAATATCAGAGACTCTATGCCGCGGCCAACATGCGCGAGATCGTGGCGCTGGCGCATCAGTACAAGATCCCGCTGGCGAGCCACGACGACACCACCGAGGAGAACGTCGCGGACGCCGTGCGCGACCGCGTTTCGGTGGCGGAATTCCCGACCACGCTGGAGGCCGCGCGCGGCCTGCACCAGGCCGGCATCGACATCCTGATGGGCGCGCCGAACGTGGTGCGCGGGGGCTCGCACTCCGGCAATATCGCCGCGGTCGATCTCGCCCGCGAAGGCCTGCTCGACATCCTGTCGTCGGACTACATCCCATCCAGCCTGCTGATGGCCGCGCTGCAATTGCCGGAGCATGTGCCCGCGATCAGCCTTCCGGCGGCGGTTCGCACCGTGACGAAAGCGCCGGCCGAGGCGGTCGGCCTCACCGACCGCGGCGAGGTCGCGACCGGCAAGCGCGCCGATCTGATCCGCGTGCATGTTGCAGGTCACGTTCCCGTGGTCCGCAGCGTCTGGCGTGAAGGACACCGCGTCGCATGAGCGAGATGATGACCACGGCGCAGGGCGAGGCGGGTGCGATCGGCCCCGGCCGGCTCGTGCTCGTGGTCGGTCCCAGCGGAGCCGGCAAGGACACGCTGTTGCGGCTGGCGCAAGCGGCCTGCAGCGACGATCACGACATCGTCTTCCCGCGCCGTGTCGTGACGCGCGCGTCGTCGGCCGATGAAGACAATATCGCGGTGAGCCCCGACGAATTCCGCCGCGCGCGCGAGCACGGCGATTTCGCCGTGCACTGGGACGCGCACGGGCATTCCTATGCGCTGCCGCTCGAGATCAACGACGACATCCGCGCCGGTCGTGCGGTCGTCGCCAACGTCTCGCGCACCGTGATCGGCGCGCTGCGCCAAAGCTACGCAAACGTTGTCGTGCTCGCGATCACCGCGCCGCCGGACGTGCTGGCCCAGCGCCTTGCCGCGCGCGCCCGGCAAAGCGACGGCAACATCGCGGAACGGCTGTCGCGCAGCGTCGATAGCGCGTCGGCCAATGCCGATGTCACCATCCTCAATGCGGGCAGCGCGGAGTATCACAGCCGCCAGCTCGTGCGCGTGATCAGGAATGAAGGCTGGCACGAATAGCTGGCGCAACAAGGAGAGTGCGGAATGACGGTGATCGAAACGGTCGAACAGCTTGAGGCCATCTACGGCGCCACCAATGACGCCTCGACCGTGAAAGTCGCCGACCACGTCACGCCACTCTACCGCATCTTCATCGAGAAGGCGCCGTTCGCCGCGCTCGCCACCATCGGGCCCGAGGGCATCGACTGCTCGCCGCGCGGCGATCTGCCCGGCTTCGTCCGCATCCACGATCCCAAGACGCTGATGCTGCCGGACCGCCGCGGCAACAACCGGGTCGATTCCCTGCGCAACATCGTGCGCGATCCGCGCGTGTCGCTGATGTTCCTGATCCCCGGCTCCGGCAACGCCGTCCGCGCAAACGGCCGCGCGCATCTCTCGATTGATCCGGAGCTGTTGGCCTCGTTCAAGGTCGAGGGCAAGGCGCCGCGCAGCGTGATGGTGATGAATGTCGAGGAAATCTACTTCCAGTGCGCCCGCGCCATCGTCCGCTCCGATCTCTGGAACCCCGACAAGCGCGTCGATCCGAAGAATCTGCCGACGCCCGGCCAGATCCTCGCCGAGATGAGCCAGAACAAGGTCGGTGGCGCGGAGTACGACCGCATCTGGCCCGAGCGCGCTGCTGCGACGATGTGGTGATCGTGCGCGCTCTCTCGTCTCCCTCGCCCTGCGCTCTCGTCCGCCGAGGCCCGCCTTCGGGCGAAGGCGGATGCGGGGAGAGGCGAAGAGTTTGTAGGGTGGGTTAGCCTTGCGGCTGCGCGAAGCGCAGGCCGCTGGCGTAACCCACCTCTTTTGTCTCCGCGGATAAAGACAATGGTGGGTTACGCCGAGCGGACGCGCTTTGCGCATCCACTCAGCTAACCCACCCTACAAGAGCCCGGGATGTCGTCGCAGCCGACGACCGTTGGCCAAGCGAGATGAATCCGTCTGTCAGTGCTTGCGGCGGGAGAAACGCCCCAGCGCGCGCGCCGCAAATATGGATAGCCATTTCATTGACCAATCGTGCCAACCGCTCGATATTCGGAGCGTTGAAACTGCTCCTCGAGCCCAAACCGCACCATGAGAACCGATCGCCAGCGCAATTCCAACGACATGCATGCGTGCATGACGCGGCGCTGTTTCTCGGCGGCAACGGGCGCCTGTTGTTGTTGCTGACCGCCTCCTAGCAGCACCTCGCACCGCAAATCCCAAGACAGGAACGCCGAATCCCGGCGAACGAGCAGTCATGTCCCAGACCCAATCCAACGCCTACATCATCGAGATCCAGGATCGCGCCGCCGGCATCATCACGAGAGATGATCGCGGCTTCCGCTTCTTCTCTTCCGAGCGCCTGTTCGACAGCCTCGAAGGCCGCCAGTTCCGCTCGGCCCGCGAGGCCGAGCGCGCCGCCCGTGCCGTGTTCTCCGAGCGTAGCCGTCGCGCGAGCTCGCAACTCTTCGCCAACTGATCCCACCGAAAGGACCGCGTCATGATCACCCGACGACACATCCTTGCAACGACGCTGTTGCTCGCGACCACCCTGGCTACACCCGCGCGCGCCGAGGACAAGCCGGCGGAAATCCGCATCGGCACGCAGAAGGGCGGTTTCTTCCCGGCGGTGCGTCAGCGCCAGACGCTCGAGAATGCCTTCAAGCCACTGGGCATCGAGATCAAGTGGGTCGATTTCCAGTTCGGTCCGCCGTTGCTGGAAGCCATCAATGTCGGCAGCGTCGATTTCGGTTATGTCGGCGACTCCCCGCCGATCTTCGCGCAGGCCGGCGGCGCCAAGATCCGCTACGTCGCCGCGGTGAAGTCGGACGGCAACACCCAGGCGATCATCGTGCCGAAGGACTCAGCCATCAAGACGCTGGCCGATCTCAAGGGCAAGCGCGTCGCCTTCGGCAAGGGATCGAGCGCGCATAATCTCCTCGTCGCGGCGCTCGAAAAGGCCGGCCTGTCCTGGTCCGACATCACGCCGGCGCCGCTCGCGCCGGCGGATGCGACGGCCGCCTTCGTCAAGGGCTCGGTCGATGCCTGGTCGATCTGGGATCCGTATCTCGCGCTCGCCGAATTGAAAGAGCACGCGCGCGTGATCGCCTTCGACAAGGACGTGCACAAGCCGAATGCTTTCTACATCGCCAATACGGATTTCGTGGAGAAGTATCCGGCGCTGGTCGCGAAGCTCAACACGACCTTCGCGTCCGAAGGCGTCTGGGCCAACGAACACCACGAGGACGTCGCCAAAGCGCAGGCAGACGCGACCGGCGTTGACATCGAGGCCGTCAGGCGTTTCGTGGATCGCTCCAACTTCCGTGTCGTGCCGCTGGATATCGAGGTGGTCAGGAGCCAGCAAGCGGTCGCCGACCGATTCGCAAAGCTCGGCCTGATCCCGAAGCCGGTCAACGTCTCCGACATCGTCTGGAAATGGACGCCGGGCTCCTGAGCCCTGCTAACGCATATTATTTCGCGGCGGCAGTCTGTGCGCGCGTCTCGTCCTTCGAGACGGCGCTGACGCGCCTCCTCAGGATGAGGCTAAGCAGCATCGGTGCCCTTCAAATTTCTGCCACGTACTCCGCCCTCATCCTGAGGAGCCCGCCAAAGCGGGCGTCTCGAAGGATGGGCCGCGGGGAAGCCGCTTCTTATGCGGTCGTCTCGAGCTAGCCGTCCGATCAGCCTTTGCGGCGCGCCCTGGTGCGTGCCGCCTTCTTTGCGGCGGCGGAGCGGACCTTCGATCCCTTGGTGTGGCTCGCTTTCCGCGCGGCGGCCGAGCGGGACGCGGCGGTTCGGCGGCTTGCAGCCCGCTTGGCCTGCTTCGACAGCGCGCCGCGCGATGCCGTGGAGCGCGGCTCCTTCTTCAGGACGTTCTCGACGGCGCGCGACACTTTCGGCCGACGCTTCGGCGTGCGTTTGCCCTGGCCGACCTCGTAAGCGTATTTGGCGCTTCGGCGCGTCGCCTTCTTGGTGCGTCCCTTGCGCGGTGGCGGCAGATCGACACCGGCGCGACGCGCCTCGGAGAGGCCGATCGCGATGGCCTGCTTGGTCGAGCGCGCGCCGTGCTTGCCCTTCCTGATCCTGTCGATCTCGTCCTTGACGAATTCGCCGGCCTGCGTGCTGGCCGACTTGCCGGCGCGCTTGTCCTGCCTGGCTTTACGAATGACTTCCTGTCTTGGCATGGTCGAGTTCCCCTTCTTGATTCAGAGGGATGTCTGACCGCAACGCGCAAGGCAGGAGATCGATCCGCTTAGTTCTTCAGCGCCGCCAGCAACTCGTCCGGCCGTTCGGCCATGATCATGTGGCCGGCGCCGGGCACCACGACGGTCTTCGCATGCGGGATCGCGGCCGCAAGCGCCTTGCCCGCCTTCGCCGGCGTCATCATGTCCCGCTCGCCCAGGATCAGCGTCGTCGGCACCTTCACGCTTGCCGCGGCGGCAAGGGCATTCGCGTAAGCATTGCAAGCCGACAAGTCCCTGAACAGGACACCCGGCTCGCAAGCCTTCAGCACCGCCTGCGCGCCGCCATGCATCCACAGCCCCGGCGCGAGGCTGCCGCCGAGTTCCGCGCTAAAGCCGAGGCCCCAGATCGAGACCATGTCGTTGGCATCCTGCGAGTTGGCCTCTGCGGCCTTCAGCAGATCCGGGCCGACCGTCATGGTCGCGGCGGTGCCGATCAGGCTCAGCGCCGACACCTTGTCGGGATGCCGTGCGGCGGTCTCCAGCGAGATCAGCGATCCCATGGAGTGACCGATCAGATGCGCCTTCGCAGCTCCGGCCGCATCGAGCAGCGCCGACGTCCAGTCGGCCATCTCCGCGATGGTCGAGAACGAGGGCCCTGCCGAACGGCCGTGGCCGGGCAGGTCGGGCGCCAGCACGGCAAAGCCGTGATGGGCGAACCAGCGCGTGTGCAGCGCCCAGGTCGAATGATCGAAGCCGGCGCCATGGATGAAGACCACGGTAGGCAGGGACTTGTCGAAGTCGCGGCCGCCGTTTGCGACAAACACATCAGTGCCGTTGACGGAAAGCTTCATGATGTCAGGCCTTTTGCGAGATGCGCAGCGCTTGGTTGAGATCGTCGATAATGTCGGAGGCGGTCTCGATGCCGACCGAGAGCCGCACCAGTTCCTCGCCGACGCCGGCCGCCTTGAGCTGCTCGGCGTCCATCTGCTGATGCGTGGTCGAGGCGGGATGGATCACCAGCGTCTTGGCATCGCCGACATTGGCGAGGTGGCTGATCATGCGCAGCGATTCGATGAACTTGCGTCCCGCGGGCCGGCCGCCCTTGATGCCGAAGGACACGATCGAGCCGGCGCCGCGCGGCAGCAGCGTCTTGGCGAGCTGATAGTCCGTGTGGTCCTCAAGCGAGGGATGCAGCACCCAGTCGACGGCCTTGTTGGACTTCAGCGCTTCCAGCACGAGATGCGTGTTCTGCATGTGCCGGTCCATGCGCACGCCCAGGGTCTCCACGCCCTGCAACAGCTGGAACGCATTGGTCGGCGACAGGCAGGCGCCGAAATCGCGCAGGCCCTCGGTGCGGGCGCGCATGATGAAGGCGGCGGTACCGAACTGCTCGTCGAAGACGATGCCGTGATAGCCGCCATAGGGCTCGGTCAGCACGCCGAATTTTCCGGAGCCGCGCCAGTCGAACCGGCCGCCGTCGACGATGGCGCCGCCGATCGCGATGCCGTGGCCGCCGATCCATTTGGTCGCCGAATGCATGACGATGTCGGCCCCTAACTCGATCGGGCGGCTGAGATATGGCGTGGCAAAGGTATTGTCGATCAGCAGCGGAATCTTTGCTTCATGCGCGATCGCCGCGACCTTGGGGATGTCCAGCACCTCGAGCCCGGGATTGCCGATGGTCTCGCCGATCACGAGCTTCGTGTTCGGCTTGATCGCGGCGCGGAACGCGTCGAGATCGCGCGGCTTGACGAAGGTCGTCGTGATGCCGAAGCGCGGCAGCGTATGCGCCAAGAGGTTGATGGTGCCGCCATAGAGCGAGCTCGACGCCACGATGTGGTCGCCGGCATTGAGCAGCGTCGCGATGGCCAGGTGCATCGCCGCCTGGCCGCTCGCTGTGCAGATCGCGCCGACGCCGCCTTCCAGCGCCGCGAGCCGCTCCTCCAGCACGCCCGTGGTCGGATTGGAGATGCGCGTATAGATGTGGCCGGCGCGCTCCAGGTTGAACAGCGCGGCGGCGTGGTCGGAATCCTGGAACACGTAGGACGTGGTCTGGTAAATCGGCACCGCACGGGCGCCGGTTGTGGGATCCGGATGCTGGCCCGCATGCAGGCTCAGGGTCTCGAAGGCAGGCGGCTTTGGCGCGGGCATGCGTGGCCTCGTTGGTCGGTCGGTAAGGGTGGCCGTTGTGCCATAAAAACGCGTGCGAAGTCAGCCATTGACAGTGCAGGGTTTGAAGCGAGCTCCAGCCGCGCCGACGGTGCGCTCCCTCGCCCCGTTCTTACGGGGAGAGGGTCGGGGTGAGGGGCTCTATCCGCGAAGACAGTGACAGCGAGCTCGCGGAGACTCCCCCTCACCCGGAATTCAAGCTTCGCTCGAATTCCGGCCTCTCCCCGCAGGCGGGGAGAGGCGAAGCTAACCCCCAATCGCCTGCTCGATGATCCGCGCTTCCCGCAACAAAATCTCCGCGACCTCCTGCTCGCGGCGGGGGCCGAGCCTCGTGCGAACGGCGGAGACGGTCATCGCCGCGGCGGGTTGCCCGTCCGGAGTCTTGATCCAGGTCGAGATCGATTTCGTGCCCTGCACCAGGCCGATCTCTCTCATGCCGTATCCCAGCCGTCGCGCGGCGGTGACCTCGCCGAGCACCGTCGCGGCGTCGGTCCGGTAGGCCTCGAAGCGCTTCTCGTTGGCCGCGACGATTTTTCGCGCCTCCTGCGCCGGCATCGCGGCGAGGATGGCGACGCCCGCGCTGGAGACGCCGAGCGGCCGGCGCGCGCCGACCTCGATCGACAGCACCTGGATCGGATAGACGCCGATCCTGCGGTCGACGCACAGCGTGTCGTTGCCGGTGCGCACAGTCAGGAACAGCGTGTCGCCGATCGCGGCGGATGCACGTTGCAGCGAGGGATTGGCGGCGATCAGCAGCCGCGACGGCCGCGGCCGTGCCAGCGCGAGCTCCGGCACCTGGTTGCCGATCGCGTAGCGGCCGGTGCGCTCGTGCCGCTCCACGATGCCTTCCTCGATCAGCACGTGGACGATGCGGTGCACGGTCGGACGGGTGAGGCCGGTGGTCCGTACCACCTCGGCCAGTGGCACACCGTCCTCGCGGCCTGCGGCAAGAATACGCAGCACCGCGAGCGCGCGCCGGATCGCCTGCGCGCCCTGCCGCGGTTCCATGGCGTTGCGGGTCGATCTGGTTCTGTCCATAATGTGGACGAGAACGCCACAATTCACTCGACAGGTAAAGTGCGCATCTGGAGATTGCGCCGCGATCGGGATGCCGTGCGCGACGTCAGCGGCACTCGATACTGGAATTGGAAGTGCTGCTGGGAGGTTAACATGAGATTAATCTGGATTGCCATCGCTGCTGCAGCCGCGATGCTGGCAGGGCCCGCCTCTGGCCAGCAATGGCCCGCCCGCAGCGTCAAGCTGATCGTGCCTTATCCCGCCGGCGGCAATGTCGACAGCGCCGCGCGCATCATCGCCGACAAGCTCCAGGAGAAGCTCGGCCAGCCCTTCATCATCGAGAACAAGGCCGGCGCCGGCGGCATGATCGCGGGCGAGGCCTTCGCGAAATCCGCGCCCGACGGCTACACGCTGTTCGTCGGCGCCAACGGCCCGGTGCTGTTCGCGACCGAGATCAACAAGCGCGACGCCTATAACTGGAAGAAGGACTTCCTGCCGATCTCGACCATCTCGATGACGCCGCTGGTGCTCGAGGTGCATCCGTCGGTGCAGGCCAGCAACTTCAAGGAATTCATCGACCTCGCCAAGCGCGAGCCCGGCAAGCTGACCATGGCCTCGCCCGGTCCCGGCACCACCAACCATCTGCTCAGCGAGCTGATGCAGTCGAACCTCGATTTGCAATGGGTGACCGCGCACTACCGCGGCAATGCGCCGGCGGTCAACGATCTGCTCGGCGGCCAGGTGCAGTTCGCATTCGACCAGCTCACGGTCAGCCTCCAGCACATCAAGGCCGGCCTGTTCCGCGCGCTGGCCGTCACCAGCCCGCATCGCCTGAAGTCGCTGCCTGACGTGCCGACCTTCGCCGAGCTCGGCTACAAGGACTTTGACGGCCAGACCTTTACCGGCCTGTTCGCGCCCGCGGGCACGCCCGCGCCGGTCGTCGAGAAGCTCCACGAGACCCTGATCGCGATTCTGAAAGACCCCGGCGTCGTCGACAAATTCGAAAAACTCGGCGGCGAAGCCACGGCGATGACGCCGGACGAGTTCAGGGCTTACCTGGAGCGCGAGGACGCCAAGTGGATTCCGGTCGTGCGCAAGGCCAACATCAGGGCTGAATGACCGATGCGGATCGACCCCACCGAGCTCGGCGCCGAGCGCATCTACCGCCTGATGACCGGCATCGTGGTGCCGCGTCCGATCGCGTGGGTCACGAGCCTGTCAAGCAAGGGCGTGCTCAACCTCGCCCCCTTCAGCGCCTTCACCTTCGTCTCGCAGAAGCCGCCGATGCTCGCCATCAGCGTCGGCCGCAAGGGAAGTGACTACAAGGATACCGCGCACAACATCCTCGACACCGAGGAATATGTCATCCACATCGCCGATACGCCGCTGATGAATGCGGTGCATGACAGCTCGATCGAGCATCCGCCTGAAGTCAGCGAGGTCGAGCATCTCGGGCTGGAGACGCTACCCTGCGAGCGCATCAAAGTGCGGCGGCTTGCGGCAGCGCCCGTCGCGATGGAGTGCCGCTTCCGCCAGTGTCTCGAATTCGGCCATGCCAAGAGCCGACTCATCGTCGGCGAGGTCGTGATGTTCCATTTGCGCGACGGCCTCGTCAACGACGGCAAGGTCGAGACCAAGGCGCTCGACCCGATCGCGCGCATCGGCGGGCCGCGCTACGCGCGCCTCGGCGAGATCGTCACGCTCAACACCGTTTTCCAGACTCCCAAATCGAAAGACTGAGTGCGCGGGCCGGTCGTTCCGCCCAGCCGCCTCAAGATCATCGGAGGAAATCACAATGCGACTCCTGAGCTATCTCCTGGACGGCGAGCCGCGCTATGGCGCGGCTGTCGAAGGCGGCGTGGTCGATCTGACCAGGCGCATCGGACGCGGCTATTCGGACCTGAAGGCGCTGATCGCGGCCAACGCACTCGCCGACGCGAAGGACGCGGTCGCCGGACAAAAGCCGGACTATGCGCTGGACAAGCTCGTCCTGCTGCCGCCGGTGCTGGCGCCGGAAAAGCTCTGGTGCATCGGCGTCAACTACGCCGAGCGCAATGCAGAATATAAAGACAATTCCGACCTGCCCAAATATCCCAGCCTGTTCGTGCGCAGCATGTCCTCGATGACCGGCTCCGGCCAGCCGCTGGAGAAGCCGAAAGTCTCCGAGCAGCTCGACTATGAAGGCGAGCTCGTCATCGTGATCGGGCAGGGCGGCCGTCACATTCCGCGCGAACAGGCGTGGTCGCACATCTTCGGCATGACCCTGTGCAACGAAGGCACGATCCGTGACTGGCTGCGCCACGGCAAGTTCAACGTCACGCAAGGCAAGAATTTCGATCGCTCCGGCAGCATCGGCCCGTGGATCGTCACGGCGGACGAGCTCGATCCGCGCGGGCCGCACGACATCGTCACGCGCGTCAACGGCGAGGTGCGGCAGCAGGACACCACCGAGCGGCTGATGTTCCCGTTCGATTTCATCGTCTCCTATCTCTCCACCTTCGCCACGCTGAAGCCCGGCGACATGATCGTCACGGGCACGCCGACCGGCGCGGGCGCGCGCTTCGATCCGCCGCGCTGGCTCAAGGTCGGCGACGTCGTCGAGGTCGAGTCGAGCCGCATCGGCGTGCTCAGCAACACCGTGGCCGCGGAGCAATAATCATGCTGGATGCCGCCACGATCGACCGCCTTGCCGCGCGGCTAGACGAAGCCGAGCGCACCAAGGCGCTGATCCCGATGTTCTCGAAGGAATATCCGGATTTCAGCATCGAGGATGCCTACGCCGTCCAGCGCACCTGGACAAAACTTCAGCTCGGCCGCGGCCGCGTCATCAAGGGCCACAAGATCGGCCTGACCTCGAAAGCGATGCAGAACGCGGTCGGCATCACCGAGCCCGATTACGGCGTGCTGTTCGCCGACATGTTCTATGCCGATGCCACGCCGATCCCGTTCGACCGCTTCCATGCGCCGCGGATCGAGGTCGAGCTTGCCTTCGTGCTGAAGGCGCCGCTGCGCGGTCCCGACTGCACCATCTTCGACGTGCTCAACGCCACCGATTACGTCACACCCGCGCTGGAAATCCTGGAGACGCGCATGCACCGCGTCGACCCAGAGACGGGCAAGACGCGCAAGGTGATGGATACGATCTCGGACAACGCGGCCAACGCCGCGCTGGTGCTCGGCGGCCGGCCGATCCGCCCGATGGATGCGGATCTGCGCTGGATCGGCGCGCTCCTGTTCCGCAACGGCGAGGTCGAGGAGACCGGGCTTGCCGCCGGCGTGCTCAACCATCCCGCCAACGGCATCGCCTGGCTCGCCAACCGCCTCGCGCCGCATGACGAGTATCTCGCGGCCGGCGAGGTGGTGCTGGCGGGATCGTTCACGCGTCCGGTCGACATCCGCCGCGGCGACACCTTCCATGCCGACTACGGCGCCTTCGGCTCGGTGTCGTGCCAGTTCGTCTGAAGCAACAACAAGCAGGGAGCGCACTATGACGGGTCAAACGCGGCGCAGGAGCATTCACATCGGCGGCTTCAAGCACGTCAACCCGATCCCGAACGCCTGCCGCATCGGCAATCTCGTGATGTCGGGCGTCATCCTCGGCCGCGATCCCGCGACCAATGCGATGCCGGAGAGCCTCGACGCGCAATGCGCGAACATGTTCGCGCATATGAAGGCAACGGTCGAAGCCGCCGGCGGCACCACCGACGACATCATCAAGATGACAGTGTGGCTGAAGGACCGCTCGCAGCGCGGCCCCGTCAATGTCGAGTGGCTGAAGATGTTTCCGGATGAGCATTCGCGCCCGGCCCGCCACGCGCTGCCGATGGACAACATGGATGGCGGCGCGCTGGTGCAGTGCGACTTCACCGCCGTGATCGACTGAGGAGTTTTGCGCATGCCGACCTATCTGCCGTTCGATCCCAATCCGCGCCGCCCGGTCAAGGCGCCGCCGCCGAAGACCATCGACAGCCAGTTCCACGTGCTGGGGCCGATCGACAAATATCCGGAGCGCCCGGGCGCGGCGTACCGGATGCCGACCGCGACCTGGGAAGCGGCGCTGCGCATGCACAAGACGCTCGGCATCGAGCGCGGCATCATCGTGCAGACCACGACCTATGGCGCCGATCATGCCGTCGTGCTCGACGGCCTCGCCGCGATGGGGCCGAACTATCGCGGCTGCGCCAACGCGCTGGTGTTCGCGGAGGCGAGCGACTCGTATCTATCCAGGCTGCACGATGCCGGCGTGCGCGGCGCGCGCTTCAGTTTCCGCCAGGAGCTCGGCGCCGTGCTATCCGATGCCGATTTCGCCCGCGCCATCGCCCGCATTCGCGAGCTCGGCTGGTACGTCAAGATCCAGCCGGAGAAGGACGGCATCGTCTCCAGCGTCGCCAAATACGAGAACCTCGACGTGCCCGTGCTGATCGACCACATGGCGCGTCCTGACCCCGAGGCCGGCAGGAGCGATCCGAATTTGCGCAAGATGCTGGAGCTGCTCGGGAAGGGCAATTTCTGGGTCATGCTGTCGCTCGGCGAGAAGACCTCGAAGGCCGGCCCGCCCTATGACGACGTGATCCCGATCGCGCGCGCCTATATCGAGGCGGCCCCCGACCGCTGCGTCTGGGCCAGCGACTGGCCGCATCCGGTCTCGGTCAAGCAGCCGCCGAACGACGCCGATTTGCTCGAGCTGATGTACCGCTACGCCGCCGACCAGGCCGAACTGGAAAAGATCCTGGTGCATAATCCGGCCAAGCTGTTCGGGTTTGCGGATTAGAGACTTGCAGCTTGCCGCGAACGCGGTGCCCTCCCTCTCCCGCTTGCGGGAGAGGGTCGGGGTGAGGGCTCTTTCCTCTTGGGGGCTCTCGATTGCGGAGACACCCTCTCCCCAACCCTCCCCCGCAGGCGGGGGAGGGAGCGCATCTCCATCGGGGCACTAGATCGCGCTCACACCCCCGGCTGCTTCGCCAACCGGTCCCTTACCTCGGCCGCGATTTCGAACGAGCGCAGCCGCGCGGCGTGATCGTAGATCTGCCCCGTCGTCATCAGTTCGTTCGCGCCGGTCTCGGCGATTAGCGCCTTCAATTTCTCCTCGACGACCTCAGGCGTGCCGACCGCGGAGCAGGACAGCGACTGGCCGACGCCGGCTTTCTCGGCCGGAGACCATAGCGCGTCCATGTCGTCGACCGGCGGCGGCAGTGGGCCCGGCGTGCCGCGGCGCAGGTTGATGAACTGCTGCTGCAGCGAGGAGAACATGCGCTGCGCCTCCGCATCGCTGTCGGCGGCGAACACGTTGACGCCGACCATCGCATAGGGCTTGTCGAGCTGCACTGAGGGCTCGAAACGCGCGCGATATTCGCGCAGCGCCGGCATCATCATCTGCGGCGCGAAATGCGAGGCAAACGCGAAGGGCAGGCCGAGCATGGCCGCAAGCTGCGCGCCAAACGTGCTCGAGCCCAGGATCCAGAGCGGCACCCTGGTCCCCATGCCGGGCACGGCGCGGATCGCCTGGTTCGGCTGCACGTCGCCGAGCAGCGCCTGCAATTCCAGCACGTCATGTGGAAAATTCTCGGACGTGGTGGCGAGATCGCGCCGCAGCGCCCGCGCCGTGAACTGGTCGGTGCCCGGCGCGCGCCCGAGCCCGAGATCGATCCGCCCGGGATAGAGCGAGTCCAGCGTGCCGAACTGCTCGGCGATGACCAGCGGCGAATGGTTCGGCAGCATGATCCCGCCGGACCCGACGCGGATCGTCTTGGTGCCCCCTGCGACATGTCCGATCACCACCGACGTCGCCGCACTCGCGATGCCTGTCATGTTGTGATGCTCGGCCAGCCAGAAGCGCTTGAAGCCCCACTTCTCCGCATGTTGGGCGAGATCGAGCGAATTGCGGAACGCCTGCGCGGCGTCGCCACCTTGGCGAATGGGAGCGAGGTCGAGCACGGAGAAGGGGATCATGGAGGGGGTACCGGGGGAGGAGGTCTGGGCGATCAAGGCTCACATGTAGTGTCAGCGCGCAGGATGGGTAGAGCACTTGCGAAACCCATCATGTCTCGTCGTCGAACAAGGCCTCGATGGGTTTCGCTTCCGCCTTCGCCCTTTGAGCTACGGCGGACAAGTCGCTCTGCCCATCCTGCGAAGCTGTCCGACTGGCCCGCATCTCCATTCACAACCCTGTTATTGCAACCTGTGGCGCCCTTGGTCTCAACTGGGCGTCTGGCGCCGGTTGTTGTATCCTCCGTGGAGCAATTGTACGCCTCGTCAGGAGGAAGCTACATGACCATTGTCGTACTCAACCGCCGCAACCTCCTCGCCGCGGGCGGCTCCGTTCTCGCAACCGGAATTCTGGCCGTCGGCGTTCCCGGGCTCCTGTTGCCGGCTCGCGCGGACGGCCTCGCACCGACCGAGTCGATGTCGGGCGGAGCGAACAACTACCGCAGGGGCGCGGCGATCGTGGAGCGCATCGGCAAGGGCGGCTTCTGGATGAGCGGAACCGTGCGCCGTGCCGGCGATGGCGCTCCGCTGGCCGGGCAGCGCATCCAGATCTGGGCGCACACGGTCGAAGGTCAGGAGCACGAGCCGCAGAGCCACGGCGCCACGCTCACCGACAAGGACGGCAAGTTCCGGCTCGAGATGCCGCAGATCATTCCGATCTTCGGCCAGCCGCATGGTCACCTCGCCTATGACAGCGGTGAGTTCAAGACCGTGTTCCTGCGGCCGGTGATGCGGAGCGCGAAGGAGACCAGCCTCGAGGCGCACTTCGTCCTGCAGCCGGCCTGACCCGGGCTAACGAATGACGGGATGGAAATTGGCCCGGGTGATCCTGATCTGGGCCGCTCTTGCGTTGGCCATCGGCGTGCCGATCGCCGCTGCTGCGGCAAGCGAGCAGCTCGCATGGCGCGGTCCGGTCTATATCCTCGCCGGATTCGCCGGCATCGTCGCGCTGGGCCTCGTGCTTGTTCAGCCCCTGCTGATCGGCGGCTACCTGCCGGGATTATCGGCCTATCGCGGACGTCGCGTCCATCACTGGATCGGCGGCGCGCTCGCTCTGGCGATCGTGATCCATGTCGCCGGTCTCTGGATCACCAGTCCCCCCGATATGATCGACGCCCTGACCTTCTCATCGCCGACGCCGTTCTCGCCCTTTGGCGTGATCGCGATGTGGGCCATCTTCGCGGTTGCAGTTCTGGCTCTGCTGCGCCGGCGATGGGGTCTGCGCCCGCGAACTTGGCGCTTCCTTCATATGCCGCTCGCGATCGTCATCGTCGCAGGCAGCGTGGTTCATTGCCTGCTGATCGAGGGGACGATGGAGACGGTCTCGAAGGCGGCCCTGTGTGCGCTCGTCCTCGCGGCAACAGTGAAAGTCATGATCGACCTGCAGGTGTGGCGAAAGCGACGGGCGCTACGCGGCGAGAGCATTGCGCGGCAGTAGGCCGGCCGGACCGGGGCAGATCCGAGGCTTTCCCAATCCCATCCTTTGTGCGCAAAATAGCGCGCGCCAAGGATCGTCATCGGGCGGGGAGGATCTGGGAATGGCAGAGCAGACAATTCACTTCAACGACGGTGCCGCCTACGAGCAGATGATGGGAATCTGGAGCCGGTCCGCCGGCCAGATATTCCTTGATTGGCTGGCGCCTCCTGCCGGCTTGCGGTGGATCGACATCGGATGCGGCAACGGGGCCTTCACTGAACTCCTGGTCGAGCGATGCAGCCCCGTCGAGGTCCAGGGCATCGATCCCTCGGCAGAGCAGCTCGCTTTTGCACGCACGCGACCTGCGGCGCGCGTGGCAAAGTTTCGCCAGGGTGATGCCATGGCACTCCCTTTCGCCGACGGCAGCTTCGATGCGGCTGTGATGGCCCTGGTTCTCGTGTTCGTTCTGGATCCCGCCAAGGGCGTCAGCGAAATGGCGCGAGTCGTTGTCCCCGGCGGTGCGGTCGTGACGTATATGTGGGACATGTTTGGCGGCTTTCCGCTCGATCCAATCTACGGCGAGATGAAGGCAATGGGCATTGCGGCAACTCGCCCGCCACGGCTGGACGCCTCTCGCATGGAAGCGTTGCGAGACCTGTGGGCCGGAGCAGGCCTCGAGGACGTGCAAACACGCGAGATTACGGTGCAGCGGACTTATTCAAGTTTCGACGAGTTCTGGGCAATCAATCTGAAGTCTCCTTCGCTTCGGCCTGCCGTTGCAGCGATGAAACCCGCAGTACGTCGAGACGCTCATCGCGCGGGCGCGCGCGCGGCTGCCGGCGGATGCCGATGGTCGCATCACCTGCAGTGCGCGCGCACACGCGATTAGGGGACGCCGGCCCAAATAGCGTTCAGTGCGGAGGATGGGCCGGGCACTTGCGAAACCCAACCTCCGAGCATCTCGCGCAGCACTTGTTTGAACACGTTGGTCGTCGTCAGCGCCAATGTATGCTCTGCTTGCCGCAAGTAGCGGTGGGGCGTATCCTTGCGCGATGACTGTCACGGCCCCCGATCTGAAAGCGTTCCTGCTGGCGACGCCGTTCTTCGGCGGTCTTCCGGATCCAAGCCTCGACCTCCTGATCTCGATGCTGGTCGAGTGCCGCTTCGATGCCGGAGCAACCGTCGTGGCCGAGGGCGAGCCGGGACGCTCGATGTTCATCGTCAAATCCGGCCGGCTGGCGGTGAGCAAACGCACGAATTCAGGGAGCGTCGTCCCGATTTCCCGTCTGGAGCCCGGTGATTTCTTCGGCGAGATGACGCTGATCGAAATGCAAAATCGCTCGGCCACGGTGGTCACGGAGAGCCCGACCGTGCTGTACGAGCTGACGGCCCGAAAACTCTATGCCTGCTACAAGACCGATATCCACGCCTATGTGATCGTCCTGCAGAACATCAATCGCGAGCTGTGCCGACGCCTGCGCCGCTCCGACGATCGGTTTGCCGGGCAACGGGCGGGTGGATAGCAATTGATCACGCGTCGGATGGGTAGGGCACTTGCGAAACCCGTCGTGCTTCGTGATCGCGCGTAAGGAACTGATGGGTTTCGCTTCGCTCTACCATCCTACGAGCTACGAGCTTGCGAACCCATCATGCTTCGTCACCGGCAAGGCCTCGACGGGTTTCGCTTCGCTCCGCCCGTCCAGCGAGCTGGACGTCACGACTTGTCGTGTGCGTACTTCTCCAGGAGCAGCCGATTATATTCGTCTCTCACGGCTCTCCTCGAAACATGCCCTTTTCGGTCTTTGGCAATCTTCAGAAGATCAGGATCAGTCGGTGCCCGTGATCTCCGCCTGAATCTCGCAAAGAGTGGGGGCGTAGGCGCCGACGTTCTTCCAAACAGCCCGTCAAACCATCCCATTGTGTCCTCCCGGACAGGACCGCGAGATATGACACTATCACCATGAATTTGGAGGGCAAACGGACAGTGCGACGCAGTTCAAATGTCGGGGGGCCGACCACGGTTCTGGCTCGCCGACGAGCTGCAACTCCTTGCTTCGCCGGTCCGCGCAATATATCCTAGGTTGCGGTGCAGGAGACGCATTGGAGACACGTTGGAGACACGTTGATGCGCGCCAGTTCTCTGATCCTCGCCTTGGTTATGCAAACCGCCGTGACGGTATCTCTGGCGCAGGACGCCAGTAAAGCCGTGGACGTCAATGGATCTGTCAGAAAGCCGATTCCGGAAGAGGACAAGGACTTCGTGGCGGAATTCGAAAGTGCTCTAAGGAAATTTCCAAGGGCCGCCGCTCGCTACAGACTGACGGACTTCGGCCAGAATCCGGTATGGAGCTGCCCATGGGATTGTCAGGGCTGGCCTGATGGTTTCGTTGATTGCAGACCGGTTTGTGAAGCTCAACGATAGCACCATTCCGTTCAGCGCGTGGGATGGGCAGTCCGTAGGAGGGTAGAGCACTTGCGAAACCCATCATGCTTCACGTTGGCGCAGGCATTCTATGGGTTTCGCTTCGCTCTACCCATCCGACGGGCTGGTGCGATCGGGCACTGCGTCGCTGCGGCTCCCACGCTGTACGCGCGCCTCGCCGGGAATCGTGTTTGCCGGCGACACTGTCGTGATGGCGGGCTCGCCAACGAGCGTCCAGCCGATTGCCGTCGCCGGCCGCTAATTTCTGGAATTGTTGGAATTGGGAGTGGCAACTACAACGAGTTTCATGTTTAGTGGCACCTATTGTTTGAAGTCGTGTTTTGCGAACGAAGCGACATCCCCAACAGGATTGGTTGTCGATGCAGCGTCGTCGCGTGCGAGCAGCCGGCAGGGCAGGCCGGGCTCGCTGCAAATGTTTTGGCAAGGCGTCGCAGCCGCAAGCTGCCCGCGCCGCGTGATGGAAATAGAGATTGGGTGATGGGCGATCCTCCTGTCGACGTGCCTCCCCCGGCAAACGACGTGCCTCCCTCGGCGAAGAGGGGCTACAAGGCCTGGATTGCGGTTGGCCTCATCGTCGTGGCAGGCGCGACCTTCGCTGCGGTCCGTTGGGCGGGCTCTGGCGAGCAGCCCAAGCTGTCGGTGGCGAAGCAGTGGAATGAGGCCATCGCGAAACTCGGCTTCGAGCCGGTCTATCCGCCGGTAGAGGACATCCAGGTCGGCGATGTCTTTGCGATGATCACCGACGACGCAGTCAGCGATTCTGCGACGGATGAACCGTTTGCGGGCCGCTCAATCAAATTGCTGCATCTCGATCTGACCACGGAAATCGAGGACGCCTATCGGAAAGTCTATCAATTTCCCGACACGAATACGCGGCCCGACCACGACGGACAGATCTGGCCCCAGGCGAGCTCCAGCGATTCGTTGTTCAAGCCTCCCGCAACCCGGACGGCCCTTCCGCTCGTGCTGTTCCCGCGCTTCACCATCACCAATGTGAAGCGGGCAAGCGGTAGCGCAAGCGCAATGTCCCAGTTGTTCAATGGTGCGTTTGGCGCCGACGCCAGCTCGACCGAAACGGTCGAGGTCAGGTTTTCAGCGACCGAAACCTACGGCGTTCCGGCGGTGCCCGCGGAGCTTCGGCTGATCGAGTTTTGTCAGGCCGCCGCAACGAAAGCGTTCTGCTCGCAGCAGGGAATGCGCAAGCAGCTTTCGATCCTCATCGGGAAGAGGATCGACGACAAGGTGAAAGACCGGAAGACGGGAATCGAACGGCCGCGCTTTTCGGTGGAGCTTGCACTCGTGAGCCGTGTCTTCCTGGCGCGTTCGATTCAAACCAGTATGGGCGAAGACGGCGGGACGCGCGGAAATATCGGGGTGAACCAGCAGGCCGTATTGCCGGCGATTGCAGCGCAGCCGGGCGCGCCGGCTGCAGACGCGGGTGGCAACCGTGCCGAGCCCAACGGCAAACCGCTGCCACCCACTCCGGCGCCGCAGGCCGGCACGAACAGCGCGCCGGGCGGGGCCATCGCCTTCGAGCGCCGTGCGACCTCGAATGTGCTGTTGCCGGATACGTTGCTGCCCCGCCCGGTCGTGGTCGGTTTCAAGAGCGTTCGTTTCAGCCCCGTGGAGTGAAGGATGCCCACACGCAAAATGCTGATGTTCACCGGTTTACTGCTGATCGCGTTTCCGCTGCCTCGGGCCGAGCTTTTGAGCCGTACCGCCGAGGACTGCAAGTGCGATCTGAATGAGCTTGGCTGCAGGATCATGTGTTCTGGCATTGGCTCGGGCCGGGGAACGGGAGGCGGGTCGAGCACATTCGACGTTGCTCCCGGCGCCAATCGCCAGCTCCCGGAGCGGCCGATCGTCGTGCCGCGGACGGAGACCGATATCAGGAACCCGTCCGGACCGAACAAGTAATCGGCCGATCGGCCGATCGGCCGATCGAGATGCAAATCGTGAATTTCGAGCTTTGCCGTCGTACCGCGAGTGTCAGAGGATGCAGATGATTTTGAAGGGATCGATCCGGTTCTTGATCGCGGCCGCGTTGGCCTGCCTGCTTCAGGCGCCGGTGACGCGGACGGCGTCAGCGCAGGCGGACCCCCGCCAAATCCTGGGGGCCGTCATCCTGCAATTGCAGACGGGTACGCCGAATCCGACTTGGTATGGTCCTCAGCTTTGGCAGACGATTGCCATGCAGACGGGCAACAGCGGCGTCTACCCGCAGCTGGTCCAGCTTGGGCAGGTGACCAATGTCGTCGTGAGCGGGCAGACCCAGCTTCCCGCAGGACCGGTCTACTCCATGGTCGCGCAGCATCAGCAGGGCTACTCGACCTGGCTGCTCGGCATCAGCCTCTATACCAACCGGATCGAATACGCGAACTTCAACCTCGGCAGCTCCACGCCGCAGTCGCTGCCGGCCCAACCCGTGCCGCTTCCCCAAACCTCTGCTCCGACCCCCGGAAGTGCGCCAAATCCGCCAACGAATCCCCCGCCTCCGGTGGACAGAGCCTCCGAGGCTTGCAGGAAGTTTCCAAATCTTTGCTAGGGAGACATGCAAATGCTGACACGGAGATGTTGCATCGCCGGCTGCGGTCTTCTTCTCTTCGACATCGCCGGTGCGAAGGCAGCAGGAAGACGCCACGATCCGATCTATGGCTGCAGCCTGCCGACCAGCGAAGCCGACACCATCCTCGGTAACCAACAGGATGCGCGAAGCAATACCGGCGATGTGCCGATGATCCTCACGTCAGGTGACAAGGACTTCGACTTTGCGCTCGCGCAGACCTTGAATAGGATCTCCGATTGCCTGAATGTCACCCCCAGCTTCGCATATTACGACGACTATGATTGGCCGAATGCGCTCGCATCCGACAAGATAAGCGTGGCGGGCACCGACGGCACGGTTCTGTTCGGAAAGCGCCTGCTGAAGAAATTGATGGCAAGCGCCGAGGCGCCGGATGCCGCAGTCGCCGGCGTCTGCGCCCACGAATTCGGACACATCCTCCAGTACAAGCTGCATCTGGACAAGACTCTCCGCGCCGGGCAGTCCACCGTCAAACGGGTTGAATTGAACGCGGATTTCTTTGCCGGTTATTTCGCGGGCGTTCGCAAGTGGGAGCGGCCGAGCTTCAACGCCGCCGTCATCGCCCTGACGCAGTTCAAATCGGGCGACGACATGGTTGACGACAAGTCCCATCACGGCACGCCGGAGGAGCGGGGCAAGGCGATCGTGAAGGGATATCAAACCGGGCATGATGACAGAAAGCCGTTGCTGGACGCTATCCAGATCGGTTTGAAGTATGTCATGGACAACTTCTGACGCCGCCGACCCGTCGGGCAAAACACCCCCTCACCAAGGCGGGACCAGCTTGTAGGATGGGTAGAGCACTTGCGAAACCCATCATGCTTCGTCATCAAGGCAGGCCTTGATGGGTTTCGCTTCGCTCTACCCATCCTAGCTACGCCACTGCGTCCATCGCGTCTAATTGCAAGAAGTCACCGGGTGATGTTGGCCATTGAAGGGGCCGACGAACACCTTCTGTCCCTTCTTGCATTGCACGCGGCATTCGTCGGCTGCCGCAGTACATTTCTTCAAGTTTCTGTCACCGTCAGCGGCCGGACCGCTGGAAATGCACGTGTTCCTCCATTGGCTGCAGCTATCTGCAGAGGCCGGTGCTGCCACGAGAAGGGTTGCGAGAATGATGCCGGCCGATATTGCAAAACAAAGTCTCATTTTTCCTCCCAGCTTATCAGTCAGGAATTGTCGGCGGCGGACGATGCCCGGTCAATCCGTCGTGGTCTGGTAACACCCGGTGTTGTGGAAAACGGCGCGAGGCGTCTGCTCGTTATCGCGCCCGTTCGATCCGTTGGTCAAAACACCCATCCCCCGCCAAACCCGCAGCAACCATTAAAGGGCGGGCTGTGTTTTGTGCCCGTTCGGATCGTCGGCGCCTGCCATGATGACGCCGTGCTCGCGTCCGTCAAGGCGTGGCCTGGCGGCAGATCATGTGAGGTTCGGGCGGGCGACGGCCATCCTTGACGGACGCTGCGCGCGACGTCATGAGGGGCTGTAGGTCGGGACGAAGAAACGCGTCCCGGTCGAACTAAGAAACCGAGAACGATCGCACCGGCGGTTCGCCGCACCACGGTGTGCCGCGAGCCACCACCGTGTTGGCGAAGATGAGCATCTTCCTGGCGCAGGCAACGAGCGCGCGCTTGTGTTCCTTTCCGGCTGCGGTCAGCCGTTGGTAGAGCTGGATGAGCTGCGGATTCCATCGAAACGATGCCGCCAGTGAAGCCGTATAAAGGGCGCGCCGCAGCCGCTTTCGTCCGCCCTCGATATGCCGAACCCCGAGCTGGTCGCCGCTATCGTCGTCATAGGGCGCAAGCCCGGCGAGAGCGACAGCTTGCTCCCGCGTGATCCGGCCGATCTCAGGCAGACGCACCAGGATGGCCACGGCGGTCGGCAGCCCGATGCCGTCGACGCTGTGGATCAGTGCAAGCCTCTTGGCAAGGTCGGGATGCTTGCGGATCGAGGCGACCAGAGCCTTGAGTGCGGCCTTCTCGCGTTGCTCGAGGCGAGTGATATCCTCGTGCCAGAGCTTGTTGATCGCTACATTACGACAGCTCTCGATCCGGTTCTTGAGGCGCGCGATATCCTCGCCGATCTGATCGATCATGGTCAGTTGCTCGGCGAACGGCAACAACCGAGGATCGGGGGCGGCATGGATCTTCCGCACCGCTGCGGTGCAAGCTGCAATGAGCGCGGCATCGATCTTGTCGTTCTTGGCGCGTCGCAAGAGGAATTTGGCATAGGCCCGGACCTGAGCCGGCTGAAACACCACAACCACAAACCGCTTGCGCCGCAGTTCGGTGACGACAGGCTGTTCGTAACCGCCGCTCGCCTCGATGCCGATGCGTTTGACGCGATGTTGTCGCAGCCACGCCAACAAAGCCTCGTGGCCTTCCGGCGTGTTCTTCACTTGCAACTGCTCGCGGCAGCCCTCAATCGCCGCATCGAGCTTCCGTTTGCCGGTATCGATCCCGGCACAGATCGTGGTATGCTTGGCCATCTTCGTCGATCCCTCCCTTGTGATGCGAACCTCAAAGTTCGTTCAACCATTCGGGTCCCGATGAAGTGCCGATCGCGATCTCGCTACGTCAGACAGCCCTCAAGGCTTCGATGGGTACCGATCCGATCGAACGGCGACCCAGCTCGGGCGGCCACCCGGGCTGGGCCATTCCTCACGGAACGGCTCAATATACGCGATCGGGCTAATACAAGGATGGGTAGAGCACTTGCGAACCACATCATGCTTTATCGCCGATCAAAGCTCTGATGGGTTTCGCTTCGCTCTACAAAGGCTGGTGCGGCTAGAGCAACGCCATTGAGTGCAGCGAGTTTCTATGAAAGCCGAAGGCAACCAAGCCGGAAAGAAGCAGCACAGTCCCAGTCACGATCAGGCAAAACGCAAACACTATCGGAGCCTCTGGTTGAGCTATGGCTGATTTTGGGTGACGCGGCCTGATCAGGCGGCGTGGCTTTCAGTGTTCGGAATGACTTCGATTCCGTCGATGAACTTTACACCGGCGATGACTTTCGGCAACTGGTTCGTGCTCTTCAATCGCCGCCAGGTCTTCGATGCGGCGTCGATGAGCTTGAACACCATCAGCTTCGCAGTTTGTTGCGACAGCGATCCCTTGGTCCGCACCGTTCGGTGGCGCACCGTGGCGAAGACGCTCTCGATCGGGTTCGAGCTGCGTAGGTGGATCCAGTGCTCAGCAGGGAAGTCGAAGAAGGCGAGCAGCGCATGGCGATCCTTGATCAGGCACTCCACCGCACGTCCGTATTTGACGTGGTATTTCTCGACGAAGACGTCGATCGCGGTTTCAGCTTCGGCCCGGTGTGGGGCCAGATAGATGTTCCGCAGGTCGTTCTTCATGGGGCCCTGCACGGATTTGGCGACCTTGTCGAGTACGTTGCTCACTTTATGGCACCAGCATCGTTGGTGCCGCGTGCCGGGAAAGGCCTCGTCCAGTGCCTTCCAGAAGCCGAGGGCGCCGTCGCCGATGGCGAGTTGCGGGGCAATCCGTAACCCGCGTTGCCGCAGGTCGATCAGGAGTTCGCGCCAGCTCTGCGCGCTCTCGCGCACGCCGACCTGGAAGCCGATCAGCTCCTTCTTGCCTTCCGGCGTGGTGCCAATCAGCACCAGCATGCATTCGCTGTGATCTTCCATGCGGGCCTGCAGGTACACGCCATCGGCCCAGATGTAGACATAGCGACGCGCCGACAGATCGCGTCTCTGCCAGCGTTCGTACTCGACCTGCCAATCGGCCTTCAGGCCGGCGATCACCGAAGGCGACAGGTTCGGCGCATCCTTGCCGAGCAGCGCCGAGAGCGCCTCCTGGAAGTCGCCGGTCGAGATGCCGCGCAAATAGAGGACCGGGATCAAGGCATCCAGGCTCTTCGTCCGCCGCGCCCATAGCGGCAGGATTGCCGAACTGAAGCGGAGGCGGTCGCCTGGCCCGCTCGCTCCGCGGTCGCGGACCTTGGGACGAGCGACCTCCACCGGACCGATGCCGGTCGCAATCTCGCGCACCGGACCGTGCCCATGTCGGACCAGGCGCGCTCGACCGTCGGGCAGCGTCAGATTGGCCGTGCTGGCCAGAAACGCGCCAACCTCGATCTCGATCGCCCTGGCAAGCAGGTCCCGCGCGCCGGCACGAACGATATCGGTCAGTGGATCATCAACCGCGGACGGCTGACGGAAAGCAAGAACATTGGTAGTCTCGGTCATGGCGTATCGCTCTCCTCGAGAGGTTCTGGCAGGCTCGTCACCCGCCTCGATACGCCGCCTTCCTCACACCGTCATCACCCAGATTCCGCCATAGCTCCCTCTGGTTCGTCATGAATGACAACGACGATAATAGATAAAATTTTACCGACAATCGAAAGGAAGAATTAACCTTACTTGCGCGGCCCAACGGGGAGGAGCCTCGGCATCAGGTCTTTGGGACGTGTCGGCGGGCTTGTGTTCTCCATGCACGTCAATCTGCCCGTCGGGCAAAACACCCGCCTCACAACCAAAACCCGTCAACCCCCTCCCGCGAAAATATTCCACTTTACCGAAATTCGGATTTACGGCAGTATCCCGCCATCCCGGTCCCCGGAGAGGGGCGATCGTACGTCGTAACGAACGTGGATCGGGGTGCGGTGGACGCGGCAGCGTCGGGCACGCGAAGGCGGGACCAGGGCGAGATGAACCTCGTGAGGTCTTGCTCCGTGCGGACGGACGGCGCCAAAGTCCGGCGAAGCTACTAAAGCGAAGCCGGGCCGACGCGTACGGCAAAACCATGTGGTCCTGACCGTCGTTGCTACGGTCAAGCCTTGCGGAGATGGATCGAGGCTCAACCGGGCCTGGAGGCATCGTCAATTCGCGAGGTGACGGAGGCCAGAAGGAACTCGGCTCCGGGGAGAGCAGGCATAAGCCGTCAAACCATCGCGCAGGGAAGGCCGGGTGTTTTCCGGCCCACCTGTTGTCCCGCCTGCGCATTTGCGTGTGCAAATCTTCGCGCAGCGGATCATGGGTGCCAGCCGGCACCCGGTCTTCCCTGCGCCCTCTTCACAGAAGAGGGTCAAGGAAAACAGCAAAACTCGGGCGTCAGATGCCGCGAGAACGCTGCGTCATGCGTGATTGAACCGAAGAGAATGGTGCTGCCAGACAGGATTGAACTGTTACAACAATCCCATCAGCTGCTGATTTTATTGGAATTTTCGGCCCGGTGATCTATTTTTGTGTGGCACCCTTGAGGGGCGCCGCGCGCCAATGTTTAACACATTTCGTCGCCACGGAGGAAGTCCTGTTAGCCGCAGAGGCGCTGACCAGTCTGCTTATTCGATAGTTGTTGCGCTCTTACGGTATAGCCTGGTCGCCGCGACCGCGGGCGCACCGCCGTTGAGCTTCAGGTAGATCCTCTACACGGCACGCCGGGAGCTTGAAATCCGGGTATTCCGTCGGTGCGAACTCAACGAGACCGTCGACCGCCAGCAGGGCTAGAAGCCGGAATAGTAGTCGTTCACCGCTCTCGCTCGCGTCGGGTCGTCCCAATTCCAGTCGTTGTCGTTGCCGTACCTCGGCGCACCCTGGAGCCTGTCGACTGTGAGATTGGTTCGGTAGCCGCCGAGACCTGTGTCGTATTTCAAGGATTGCCATGGCAGCGGGTAGTGATCGTCTCCGATCCCCAGGAAGCCGCCGAAGCCGAGAACCGCGTACGATACCCGGCCGCTAACCTTGTCGATCATGACGCGCTCGATTGAGCCGATCTTTTGAGCGTCGGCGCCATAGACGGCGGTGCCTTCGACCTTGTCGCTACCGATCAGCGTTCCCGTTTCACGTCTTTCCGTTTCCATCGTCGTCCTCCTCCTGGAAAGATTGATGCAAGACAAGTGAGATCGGCAGGTGCTCGTTCCTCCGATTTCCCGGCTGGCCGCCGACCTGTTCGCCGCACCGGCGGGAGCACCGCGCTGGCGCGCCGGTGCTCACGATATTCGACGCTGAAACCATCGCGTCCCTGCGCGCGGTCCTCTCCGGCGCGCCGTAAGTCGTCAGAGATCAGCCCGTTTCGCCCGGAGGTCGGTTGTATCCTACGGTCCCAGCAGAAATTGCAGCACCACGACGCAAGCCCCCGCAAGGAGGCAGGAAATGGCTTCCAGGGTCCAATCCGGTCTCGAACTTCCGCCGGCTGCGCGCCCGATGAAGTCCATCGTTTTTCTCAATCGAGCCTCGTCAATCATCGGGTGGATCGCTCCAGAAACGTTATGCCGGCGCATGTGAGCTCATCGACGTCGACCTCCCACTTTTCCCAAGTGCGCTGCAGATGCCGCTCAAGCAAACACCTGCGTTCATCGGCCGGATGAACATCGCCGTGCACGGCCCGATAGAATGTCCACGCCGCATCGACGGCATGGCGCAGTGCAAGGTCGGCCACCATCGACAACCGTCCAGCAACCTGGACCCTATCGGAATTCAAACCCCTTCTGGTGGTGGAAGTTTCTGAGTTTTACCGGTCATGCGCCTCGTCGAAAGTCGAAGGTCCTCGCAAGGAGGTTTTAGGAACGTCGAGCCCTCCTGCAGGATTGGTTTGTGTTTGGAGCCTCGACAATGAACAGCCCCGATCACGATGCCCTGTATCGCGCGGTCGTGGACGCTCGACGAATTCTCAGCGAGGATCAACTCGGCTGTTTGGATCCTGTGCAGACTTTGCGCCGGCTCCAGGCCGTACTCGACAGCGACGAGTTGGTGCACGCTCTCGACCGCTCGAACCTCCAACCGGTGTCTCGGCTACAGCGCTAAAGCGATCTGTGCCACGGCACGAAAGGTCGAGGATCATCCTGAGGCCGTTCTCGCCAGTCGCATTTTCTCGCTCTTGCCAAGTCCAAGCGAGGATGTAGAATTCATGAGATTTTATAACATTCTTGAATTCGACGTCGCAGCGACTGCGTTACGATAGGTTTTCTTCTGGGGTCTCCCATGCTCGATCCTGCTACCACCGCGCTATGGCGCGCGGTCCTGGATGAGGTCTGCGAAACTGTTTCCCAGACCGAGACCGGCGCCCGTACCCACGTGGCTTCGAAAATCCTGGAAGCCGCGTCCAGAGGCGAGACGTCTGCGGACCACCTCAAGCAGGTCGGCCGCCAAGCCCTCTCCCAAGCGCCGACCATGTGGCGCTGACCGGCCGCGGAGGCACGGGTGAATTTCCAGGTCACGGTGCTGAAAATCCTGGTGAGCTACCCGGATGGATTTGCCGTGATGGCCGACCTCAAGCGCGACATGGCGATCCTGGCGACGAGCGGACGTGACTGGGCCGAACGCACCAAGCGGTTGGCGGCGCGCGTGCCCGACCTCGACATCTTTTCGCAAGGTCTCGTCGAGAGGCTCAAGGGCGGCTGGCGCATCACCGACAAGGGGCGCACGGTTCTCGAGATCATGGAGCCGCGGTCGGCTGCCGCGCCGGCTACCGAGCCGCCTCCCATCCGGGCGACCAGTGCCTCGACGCCTGCGGCGACACCGGCGGCATCTCCGGTCGCGACGGGCCGACGCAAGCGGGACCGGAAGCGGCATCGACGCGATCTGGTCGCAGCGCGGGCAAGGGCCAAGGCCTCGTAACGGAGCCGTGCTCCCGGCCGCCGGTGCTCGGCGGGGGCAGCATTGCAGTATCCCAACGGTCGGTCGGGACGACTCGGAGGAACGAGCCCGGTAGGACCGGGTTGATCCTTCGGGTCCACGCGCAATTGCGCGGACTGCGTGGCTCCGCCCCCAAAGTCCCCGAGAAACCCAAGGCGGGCTGCGCCCACGCAACGCGTGCGACGATCTCATGATGGGAGGGCTGAGTCACGGCCCGTCGGGAGGGGTCTTCAAGAAATCCGCTCCGTGAGCTCCTTGCCTCGACCCGCCACGAAGCCCGACGGAAGCGATCGGTCCCGGCAGCGAAGAGCACGCCGAGGCTGTGCTGATATACATCCGGAGCTGTAGACCCGAACACACCAAGTCTCGTTCCGCGGCCCTTTTGCCTCCCAAGGCGGAACGTCGTGCGAACCGGTCGGTTTCAGGTACATGCATAGACTCTATCCGCTAATTCTGGAGCACCGGCTTCCCGCCGTCGTCCGCTACTGCATCTCAGCCTGCATCATGGTGGTCTGCTCGGTGCTGCAGATGGGATTGCAGATGCAGACCGGCTCCTCCGGCTACTTCCTGCTGCTGCCGGGCGTGTTCCTCTCGGGCCTTCTCTTCGACCGCGGCTCCGGAATCTTCGCGGCGGTGATCGCCGTCGGCGTGGGCGCCTACCTCAGCTACGCAGGCACCTACGGCGTCAACTATTTCGCGCCGAACGTTCTGTTCGCGATCACGGCCGCAGGCACCGCGGCCGTCGCCGAATTCCAGCGCGCCGAGCTTGAGCGCGTCATGCAGGCGGACAAGACGAAGACCGTCCTGCTGCAGGAATTGGCGCACCGGACGAAGAACAACCTGGCAGTGCTCAGCGCGATGATCCGGCTGGAGGCGAGGAATGGAGGCCCCGAGGCCGCCTCCGCGCTGGAGGCTACGGCGCGCCGCCTGCACGTCATGGCGGAGGTCTACGATCATCTTTCCCTCAAGCAGGACTCACGCCTCGTCAACATGCGGTACTTTCTCAACAACGTCGTCGAAAAAGTCTTCGAATCCTTGGCGCCTTCCGGGCCCGTCGCGTTTCAAGTGGTCTGCGACGAGGTATATCTGCCGAGCCAACAGGCGCTCGCCGTCGGCATCATTGCGAACGAGCTCGTCACGAATGCGCTGAAGTATGCCTTTCCCGGCGATAAGCCAGGGCAGGTCGCGGTCACACTCTCGACCAGTGACGGCATCGAGCTATCCGTCTGCGACAACGGCGTCGGCCTCCGCAGCGAGGCCGATCCCGGCGGCCTGGGCTCGCGGATCGTCCTGCTGCTGACTCAGCAGCTCGACGGGCAGCTCGCGTACGAACGGCTCGAATCCGGCCTGCGCGTGCGGCTGCGCGCGCAGCCTCGTTAGCTACCGGAAGCCATGTGTTCCACCGCGTACATGACAGGCGGTCATGCGGAGGCTTGGAAGTCGCAAGGACTGCCGCTCCGTATCCTCATCGAGACGCCGTTCGCGCCCGCGCAACTGCCTACGGCAATCCCGCAGCTTCCGAACATCGGTGCGCGGCCCGGCGGACACCAGGCGACAGTGTGCAAGGATCTCACTCAAGGCGATCAGTGCAGCGCGAAAATCGCGATCATCACCAGGCCTGCCCCGGTCACGCACCAGCAGGACAGTTCAAGTATTCGCATGAAACGGCCCCCGAGGGCCCTGCCCGAGACGAGGATACATCGGGAACCCGGCCCCGGAAACATTTTCCGCCCCTCGTGAATTGAGGATGGGGCCACGTTGGACGCGGGTCTTGTCATGCCCCTTATGCCGATAGGCGACGTCTTCCTCACGGTCGTGATCATGACCACCGCCTTCATAGCCGAGGTCGTCTTTTTTGCCCTTCTCGGGATGTTCTGATGCCGAAGCCGCTGGCGCGAACTCCGGCCGCACCGATTTCCCGTCGGGACGGCGCCGACGTGGCGGTGTAGCGCGGATCAAATCCGAGGGAGCGACGAAGGCGACTATGCGGTCGACACCGTCCCGCGCTCGCGCGGGCCAGAACGCTCGGAAGGATCGCGGCCGACCTTGGAACGGAGCTCGACGAGGTCGATGAAGACATCCGCCTGGCGGCGGAGTTCGTCCGCGATCATCGGTGGCTGGCTGGCGATGGTCGAGACCACCGTGATGCGGACACCGCGGCGCTGCAACGCCTCAACCAACGGTCGGAAATCGCCGTCGCCCGAGAACAGCACAATCTGGTCTACATGCCCGGCGAGCTCCATGGCATCGACCGCCAGTTCGATGTCCATGTTGCCCTTCACCTTGCGGCGGCCATAGGCGTCAACGAATTCCTTCGTAGCCTTGGTGACCACGGTGTAGCCGTTGTAGTCGAGCCAGTCGATAAGCGGTCGGATCGAGGAATATTCCTGATCCTCCACGACCGCCGTGTAGTAGAAGGCGCGCAGCAGCGTGGCGCGGCCCTGGAATTCCTGCAGAAGGCGCTTGTAGTCGATATCGAATCCCAATGTCTTGGCGGTGGCGTACAGATTGGCGCCATCGATGAAAAGCGCGATCTTGTCGGGGGCGGATGACATTCGGGCGCCGCCGTAAATTTGAGCGATGCGGAGGGACGCGCTGCACAAGCTCAGGTCACCGAAATGGCTTATGGTGAGCTGGCTAGGCTCACAATATCGCTTTCGTCCGGAAATTTGAGCCTCAACGCTAGAGGCTACCTCCAACTGTTCCAGCGTTCAAATCTTTTCCTCTAAGCGGTCTCTGTGCAGCTCACTGCCGATTGAACCTGCGGCCAGATGGCAAGACAGATTACAATGGAAGTCCCCCTGACGGTTTGAGGGTGGCGATGGCAGACCACTTCGCTGTTTTCGAGACCCACTTGAGAAAGCGCGGCCGAAGATGGGCGTGGTACTTGTGCACGGCCGACGGCCGCTTGCTGATCCAGAGTTCGGAAGCCAGCCGGCCCGCCGCCAGATACAGGGCCAACCGGGCACTGTTTCAGATGCTGCTCGGCGCCGGTGCCGGATCGGTCCGGCTTTGTGATTCGGATAAGAGTCGGCGTCGCTTGGGTCGCAGCCGTTCAGATAGCTGAACGGGGCCAGCCTTAGCTGGCCGAATCGCGGTTACGCGGCCGCCGTTCGGCCCGCGTCAGTGATCCTGTATTCGATATCGCCGGATGGAAGCGGTTCGGTTTCCACGAGACCCAACTCCACCAGCCGTGCCACGATCTCATGGTCGAACATCGGCGGGCTGACCCAGGATTCGCCGAGCAGCTTCCTCAAAAATTCGCGCTCCAGATCGGTCAGTTCCATCCCGAACTCCGCTCGCCCAGAACAATGCCACCGAGGCTTTGCCAGGAACGGAGCCATCGTCCTCCCGTTGACTCCAGAAGACAACACCGGGAGATCAACATGGCCTTGGAAGATCGCGAGACTTTCAGCCTGATCGGAAGCGACAAGGTCGAGGGCACGAATGTCTACGGGGCCGACGGCGAAAAGGTCGGCTACATCGAACGCGTCATGATCGACAAGGTCAGCGGCAAGGTATCGTACGCGGTGCTCAGCTTCGGCGGCCTGCTCGGCATCGGCGACGATCACTATCCGCTGCCCTGGCAGGCGCTGAAGTACGACACCAACCTCGGCGGCTACGTCACCGGCATCACCCAGGACCAGCTCCGCAGCGCTCCCAAATACGCTGACGAGAGCAGTTGGAATTGGAGCGACCCCGCGACCGCACGCTCCGTGAACGCCTACTACGGTGTGCCGGTGGCTTGAGCGGCGCGCCACTCGCGGCCGAACGCACCCGCTGTCACGGGAGAGGATCGGCCCCGGTCGCAAAGGAGACTTGAAAGTGAGCAATGCCCTTCGTGTTCTCGTGGTCGAGGATGAAGCTCTGATCTGCAGCTTCATCGAGGACGCCTTATCGGACGGCGGTTTCGAGGCCTGCTCGGTCCATTCGGGAGAGGCGGCGATGTCCACCTTTCGGGACGGCCGGGCGCAGTGTCGGGCACTGCTGACGGACGTCAACCTGGGTGATGGCATCAGCGGATGGGAGCTGGCGCGGCAGATCAGAGAAATCACGCCTGGCTTTCCTGTGGTCTACATGACGAGCGCCAGCGCGCCAGACTGGAAATCGCAAGGCGTCGATGGCAGCCTCCTGATTGAGAAGCCCTTTGCGCCGGCGCAATTGGCTACCGCCGTCTCGCAGCTACTGGATACCCGGGCCTAGGGTCGAACCGGGATCGTTGCGAGACTCCGATCCTTCGATCAAGCCCGCAATGGTCGGCGGAGGATCTGCAGATCGTCAGCGTGGTGGCGATGCCTTGGCCCTGCATGCGGCCGCAGCGCGAGCCACCGCCATCCAATCCCGTAGCAGGCCTTTGTCCTCCTTCGAAAAAGACGCGCGCCGCTTGAGATCCTCCAGCGTCTCGCCGGGATGGCATCGCTCGAAATCCGCGCGGATCAGGGACTCGAGGTAGGTCCGGTCCCAAGCGCCTGAATCGAGATACTGGCGTGAATCGGTCCTCATGATTGTCTCTCGGCGCACGCAGTCGAAGGCGCCCGGATGCGGCACAACGGCAAGGGCGATTGTTTGGTTCACGAAGGGGTCTGCCCGTGTCGACGGTGACGGACGTCGTCAAGGCACCGATCGGGTCAAGTGAGAGGCGCGCTCAACCCGCTAAGGACGAGGAGGAGTGAGGCTCTCAAGCCTCGCCCGGTCCGGGTATGGCGGTGGCCGGCGAGACGCGGAGCGGCGGCAACGGATGCTCGGCGGAGCGGGACACCGGAGAAGGCTTGCCACCCTTGGCTTCGTATCGCTCCGCCAGCCCCAGCAATCGCCGCCTGATGAAGGGGCGGCTCCGCCGGCCAACTCGCGCACGCGATAGGCCATCGCCCGGCAGAATTCCTGCTCCAGCGCCATGACGCGTCACTCCATCAACATCAACGCTACCGACGGATAAAGTTGATGACATCTGCGGCGGCAGCGTCAAGTGGCGTCGTTCGCCGTGGCGTGCTCCGCGATTTCCCTTGAGCGGGCGCTCGTTGCGGCACTAAGCTGGTCGCGGCAGGAAAATTCAGATGTCCGAGCTGCACCTGATCCGGAAGCGGTGTCCGCACTGCGGGAAGGCGATGAAGCTTGTCCCCGACGAGACGGGCCGAGGCGGCGAGCGATACATCTGCTCCGCCTGCGAGGAGGATCCGCTGCACGACCCCGCCGCCCAAAAATGGGCCGACAGCCCGCTGCGCCCGCCAGCTAGGTAGCTTCCGAGGAATCCGGCCCTGGCGCCGAGGCCGGTAGTCGTCTTCCATTCAGGGTCTGTGGCCATCCAGCCTGCGGTGGGCCCGTTGCCGGCGACAGGACTGGCGGGATCGTCGCCGGCACACCAACTTCCTTGAAAGATGCAGCTGCAGAACAAGGGAAGGGCGCTATGTCGACCGTCGCGAAGTTGCTTGCGCGGAAGGAACGACTCCTGGCGCAACTGGAGAGCGATCCTGGGCCGAACGAGCGCGAGGAAATCGAAAGGCTGCTCGCGCAGATCGAGACCGCACTGAGCTTGCTCGAACCGGGAGATGCCGTCGGTCGGAGTGACGAGTGACTCTACTTTTGCAGTCGGTCAGAGTGTGCTCAGATCGTCCGGAACGTCCCCGAACTTCCGGATCAGCTTCGCGTCGCCGAAGTCCCCGGTCGCGGGATCCCCGCTGCGGCTGAACGCGACAGCGCCGGCGTGTCCGGGCTTGCGCGACAGCGCCTCGGCCCGCATGACCGCGGCATTGGCGCTGAAGCACTCCGTCGCCTCGCCGGCGGCGACGCCGTCGTCGGAGAAAACGAACGGTAGAGCGACATAGTAGGTCACTTCAGCCATTTGCCTCGTCCTTGCGTTCCCGAGACGGCCGAGCCCGTCCGCGGGCGTAGCCCGTGGACACCTTCGTCCGGAGCGCCTCGAGCTGCTGCTTCAGAAAGTCGTTCGCAACCAGGAGCGCCTTCACCATCTTCCTTGCGTCGCCGCCGTAGGCTTCGATCGGCTGGTCGGCGGCCAGTTCGAGATCGCCCTCGCCTGGCGCGGCTATTTCGGGCGCAGCGGGCAAGTCAAATGTTCCTAGTTTGTTCGCTAGCGGCGCTGTCGATTGAATTCGGCCCGGATTCCCCGGGCATCGGCAGGCGCTTGAGCTAGAGCAAGGAAAAACAAGCCCAAGGAACGGTTCGCGAAAATGAAGGAGGTTCGACCGTCGACTGTCGGAACCGGACCGCCCCGTTCGTCTTGAATCCAAGCCGTCCCAACCGGAGTTCTGCGTATCATGGCCCCGCGCGCCAACTGGAAGGGCTTCCTACGTCTGTCCCTCGTCACCTGTCCGGTCGCGCTTTACCCCGCCACCTCGGAGAGCGAGAAGATCAGCTTCAATCAGCTCAACCGGGCGACCGGCCACCGTATCAAGTACCTGAAGGTCGACGCCGACACCGGCGACGAGGTGTCCAACGAGGACATCGTCAAGGGCTACGAACTCGACAAGGGCCAGTACATCGAGGTCACCAAGGAAGAGCTTGAGGAGATCGCCCTTGAGTCGACGCGGACGATCGAGATCGACGAGTTCGTCGACAAGTCCGACATCGATCCGCGATATCTGATCCGGCCCTACTACCTGCGTCCCGACGGCAAAGTCGGCCACGACGCCTTCGCCGTGATCCGCGAGACCATCCGGGAGATGGACAAGGTCGCGATCGGCCGGGTGGTACTGACCAACCGCGAGCACATCATCGCGCTCGAACCGATGGACAAGGGACTCGTCGGCACACTGTTGCGCTATCCATACGAGGTCCGCAATGAGGCGGAATACTTCGACGAGATCCAGGACGTGAAGGTCACCAAAGACATGCTCGATCTCGCCAGGCACATCGTCGAGAAGAAGTCTGGCCACTTCGATCCCGAGAAGTTCGAGGACCACTACGAGACCGCGCTGATCGACCTCATCAACCAGAAGCGCTCCGGCAAACCGATCACGCCCAAGGAGCGGCCGCGGGCGGGCAACGTCGTCGACCTAATGGAGGCGCTGCGGCGCAGCGTCGGTGAGGAGGCCGCGCCAGCGAAGGCGGCCAAGCCGGCCAAGAAGCCGAAGAAGGTATCAGCTGGCCAGAAGGAAATGCTGATGTCGATCACCGGGAAGAAGCTGGCGAAGGAAACGGCCGCCAAGAAGCCCTCGGCCAAGCCGCAGCGGAAGTCGGCCTGACCCCATCGTAGGAGAGCCGCATGGATATGAAAGAAGCTTCGGCAATGACGGAAGCCTCCGGGTTGACGGACACTCAGGGCGGCATCGAGCGGGCATCGGAAGCTGGGCCGAGCGACCGGGCGGAGCCGCGAGTATTTCAAAGGCACTCACCCCAATCGGACATGGCGGTGCGCTGGGCCGACCAGTTGCGCGAGTTGACCATGAAAGCCCCCCTGCAGTCGCTCTTCGTCGCGTTCCTGCTCGGGGTGTGGGTCGCGCGGCGCTAGGCGAGCCTGCACGCTTCATGGCAAGGAAGCTCAAGACATTTCAGACGTCGCTGGGCTTCTACGATTTGGCGGTCGCGGCACCGTCGATGAAGGCTGCGCTCGAGGCCTGGGGCGCCGGCAGCAATCTCTTCCATCAGGGTTTTGCCAGCGAGACGGATGATCCCGATGTGGTCGCTGCGGCCATGTCTAAGCCGGGAGTGGTGCTCAAGCGGCCGGCGGGGTCGTCCGGGCATTTTGCCGAGCACTCCGATCTACCAATCGATCTAGGGTCCGGCGAGAACCGAACTCAGCGTGAAACGCGTCGGCCTAAGCCGGCGAAGCGAACCGCTCCCAAGATCAGCGAGCGGGAAGCCCGAAAGGCCACAGCCGAATTCGAGAAGGAGCACAAGCGCCGCGATGGTGAGCGCCGGCGAGAAGAGGCCGCCATGGCCAAGGGGCGCGAGCGGCGGGAGAACGCGGTCGCAAAGGCTCAGGCCGCCCTTGATGACGCGAAGGCCGAGCACGACGCGACAACGAGCGCCATCGAAGCGGAGCGCGCGGCTTTGGACATGCGGGCCGAGGACGAGGAGGTCCGCTGGGAGAAGCGGAAGGAAAAGCTCGAGGCCGCCCTGCGCCGGGTGCGGGATTAGCGTCAGAGTGTCGCCTCCGCTCGCTGCGCGGGCCGGTCTCCAACTCGCTCATGAAAGCAATCAACGGTACGGCCCACGCCGCGGAAGCATGCCCCAGCAGAACCATCGTCACGACAGCCTGCGTGAGCATCATCCGGACCTCCGCTGCGCGGCGGCCCAGGGCCGCCGCAGCCGCATGGGGACGCCGCCGGGTCGGGGCGGATCGTCGTCGCCGTCGAGCCCACGCAGAGCCGCGAGGATGTCGGCGAGCCGGATCGTGTGGCCCATGCCGGGAATCTCTCGCAAAGCGGGACAGGATTCGACGGCGAACATGTCGGACGCCCATGACGACAGGATGATCCGCTTCTCCGGTACGGAGAGTTCGTCGTCATTCAGGACGTCCTCCGGAGACGCATAGTGCGCTGCCGGATGGAAGAACGGATTGAGATTGCCGGTGTTCGTGTTGGCGTTGGTCATCGATTGCCTCCCTTTACGCTCCTTTCGTCGGGACGGGTTTCGGTGAGTTTGGGCGGCGGCGATCCGCCGCCCGTGATGGTCTTTACTGCGTGTTGATCGCGATGCGCTTGACGCCCGCTCGCGGGTTCTCTGACTTGGGGACCGAGATCGTCAGGACGCCGTTCTTGAACGAGGCCTCGGCCTTGTCCTCCTCGACGTCCTCGAGTGCGATCTGCCGCTGGAACGAGCCGTAGTAGCGCTCGGTGAAGTATCTGCCTTCGTCGTTGCGCTCGCTCTTCTTCTCGCCGCGGATGGTCAGCACCCCGTTCGCGATTTCGATCTGGACGTCCTTCTCCGTCATGCCGGGAAGCTCGGCTGAGATCGTCAGCGCCTTGTCGGTCTCGCTGAGCTCGATCTTGGGCCAACCGAATTGCCCTTCCATGAGCGGCGACAGGCCCGTCCCGCCGAAGCCGCGGAAGACATCGTCGAACAGCCGGTTCATTTCGCGATGCAGCGTCATGAACGGATCGGTGCCGCGCGCCGGCGCGAGTTCCTGGTTTCTCGACCAGGGAATGAGATCACGAACTGCCATATTTTTCTCCTTCGTTGCATGAGGCAGGGAGCGCGGCCGCGCTTGCGCGCGCCGCGTTCCACTGTCGAACCTCGATCAGGCGTCAGGCCGCCTTCTTCTGCTCGATCTGCGAGGCGGGAGAGGCGCCGCTTCCAATCTGGATCCGGCGCGGCTTCATGGCTTCCGGCACCTCGCGGACGAGATCGATGATCAGCAGTCCGTCGCGGAAGGAGGCTTCCTTCACCTGAACGTAGTCGGCGAGGTTGAACACGCGCCGGAAAGGACGCGCGGCGATGCCCCGGTACAGGTATTCGCCGGCCGCTTCTTCGGGCTTCCTGCCCTCGATCGTGAGCGCATTCTGCTCGGCTGTCACGGCGATGTCATCGGCTTCGAAGCCGGCGACGGCGACCGAGATCCGGTAGTGATCCTCGCTGGTGCGTTCGATGTTGTACGGGGGATAGTGGTCTTCGCTCGCCTGGCGGAGCGTGCTGTCGACGAGGTCGGCCAGGTGGTCGAAGCCGATGGTGGAGCGCCACAGGGGCGCGAAGTCAAAGGTGGTCCTCATAACCAAGTCCTCCAAAGAGCAAGATGGATACAAGGAGCGCAAGGCTGGAGTCAGAGCGGGTCTGGCACCCGGCCCGGCGCCCGCGCCGGACCCGTGAAGGCGCCCGGCACACCGCTCTCGCGGCGAAAAATGACTTAGAAAAACGAGAAGTCGTTTCAAGGGGCGGATCGAAAAAAATCCATGCGGCGCTCGGTCGCGGTGCAGAGCTGTCGACCATTGCGGCACCGCAAACGCCGTTGGGTGATCCGACCAAGGATTTGGGCGTTCTACCGCCGCCGGAATCTTGACTCCGGTATCGCCCCGAATATTTTTGTGTCGGGAAATTCGCTTCCCGCTTTTCAACATCAAGAAGGACCGTGACGACCGTCAGGAGAGACGACGATGCTCGACGAAGACTTTGCCCGCATTCGTGCGCACCGCAACAACATCCACCGCTATCGACGGCTGCTCCAGACGAAGCTGTCGGAGCTGGAACGTCAGTTCATCGAACGACGCCTCGCCGAAGAGCAGACTGCGCTCGATGCTTTGGCCCTCGACACTTTCCCCGTCGCATTCGCGCTTCCGAAAGGCCAGTCAGATTCCGCAAGGATAGGGGCCGAGGGATGAGCGACGTCCGCGAGCTCCTTATCCGCGGCAGCGAAAAGGTCATCGGACACTATCGCCTGCTGCTGGCGAGCGTCAAAACCGAGAGCGAGCGCCAGCTCTATCGGAGCCGGATCGAACGTGAGCAGCGGCTGCTGGCCGAGTTACAGGGTGGATTCCCCGATCGGTCCGCCGCGTATGATGTGGCGCAGGAAAGGGGGGCTGCGTGACGTCTCAAAGGTCCTCGCGCAGCCCCTTGAAGAACGGGTGCCGCACCTTCCCCTCGGCCGACTTTGCCCGATACTCGACCTCGGCGAGCAGCTTCGGCTCGACCCAGATGCCTTTGTGGGCGATCCGCTTCGAATACGGCTGGGTCTTCCGGATCAGCGGCTTCAACCGCTTCTGCAGGTCGGAGGCGGAGACCTTGTCGAAGCCGTGGTCGACTTTGCCTGCGTAGACAAGGTGCTCTCCCTTTCGCCGCCCGAGATAGATGCCGTCCCATTTCCCCTCGTCGAGCGCGAAGCCCGCGATGGTCAGCGTTTCCCGCTGCGCGCAGGTCTTTTTGACCCAGTTGTTGCCACGGCCGCTGGCATACACGCTGTCGCGAACTTTCGAGATGACGCCCTCCAGGCCGATCTTGCAGGCGTGCGCGAACATCTCGTGACCCTCGATCTCGAAGCTTTCGCTGAACTGGATCCCCGTGCCTGAGACGATCTTCTTGAGCTCGGTCTTGCGCTGGAAGAGCGGCAGTTTCCGCAAGTCGCGACCATTCAGATACAGGAGATCGAAAGCGACCAGGACGATGTTGGTGGACCTTCCTTTCAGCTCGTTCTGCAAGACCGAGAAGTCAGTGGTGCCGTCGGCGGCTGGGACCACGACCTCGCCGTCGACGATCGCCGATGCGGCTTTGATGTGCCAGGCATCGGCGGCGACCTTCTTGAAGCGATGGGTCCAGTCGTGACCGCGCCGGGTGAGGACTTTGACGGCCTCGTTCGCCAGATGTACCTGGACGCGATAGCCGTCGAATTTGATTTCGTGAATCCACCGCGCTCCGGACGGCACCTTCTCGATCGATGATGCCAAGGCCGGTTCTACGAATCCGGGGAATGGCGCCTTGACGCCGATATCGGCCGGCTTCCTACGCGCAAACGCCACGAACGAACTCCACGCAACAAACGTGATTCAAGGTGGCACATGCGGAATCGTTCCGGAACCAGTGAATCCTTGTGACGTTGCTTCGGCATCGTTCAATGAAGGAGCCGACCATGGCAAAGGCAGCGAAGAAGAGCGCGCGAGGACGCAAGCAGGACCGGGCCCGCGTCGCCGGCGGGCAGAAGTACGAAGTCGGTTACGAAGCCAAGAAGACCGGCCGCTCGGCCTCCGCCGTCAAGAAGGCGGTCAAGAAGGTCGGCAACGCCCGCAAGCGGGTCGAGAAGCATCTCGGGCGGTAAGCCAGCAAGGCCGCCTCAGATCCGGTTGGAAAACCGTGTGAACGCGGTCAGCCTCTGCACGCTAGGCTCGACGTCCTGCATGTAGATCTGGGTCCGCAGGAACGCGATCTCATCGTCGAGACCGGTCTCATCGACGTCTATGAACCAGGACTTGGGTCGCCCGTCGCTGCCGTCATTCCAGCGGTAGCCCCTGCGCTTCAAGGAATCCTTGAGCTCGAATGCGGTCTGCTCCGCCCAGACCCGCATAGTCGGCCTGCGAGCGGTCTCCAGCAGCAGCGCCAGTGCCGACGAGCCCATCGTCGGCAATTCGAAAGCGAGTACCTCCAATAGGGCGTGGCAGTCGTCGATGGCGCGGTGCGCATGGTGGAAATAGCCCGCGCCGTTCAACAGATAGCCGAGTTGGGCGCCCGCGAAACCATGTTTGCGCCAGTCGATCTCGCTCATGCTGCAACCCCAAGCTTTGTGCTCGAACACGGGCCAGTAGCGCTCCGCGAACTTCCGGTCGAAACTACTGTTATGCGCGATCGTGATGACTGCCCCGTCGACAAAGGCATTCACAGATGCCTTGTCGATCCGGTGACCGGCCACCATCTCGTCGGTGATGCCGGTGAGTGCCGTCACTTCCGCGGAAATCGGCGCACTCGGCTCGTTGAAGGCGGAGAACGTTTCGCCGACGCCGAGGATGCGACCATCGGCCGAGTATTCGAATTTGACCATCCCGAGCTCGATGATCTCGTCTCTGGCGTGATCGAGGCCGGTCGTCTCGGTGTCCAGCAGGATGCCGGTCCTGCAATCCCGCCCGATGATTGGCTGGGATGCGGCCCGCGGCACCAGGCGCCGCAGCACCCGGTAGTCGGCCGACCGGCTCAAGGCCTCGGCCATGGCTGCCAGATCGTTCGGGTCGTGAAGCATCGATTCTCAGGGATTTCGGCTCTCCAAGGACCGGTGTGCCATAAGAAAGGTCCACAAGGTACCGGAAAAACAAGCGATTCACGACGTTTTCGGCCCATGCCGATCCGATCGAGGCCGGATCCGCTCCGTCGACGTCGCTTCATCCGGATTCATATGGTGCGGTCGCCAATCGCGGCCGCGAGCTCCCGATACAATTTGCGCAAGCACCCCTAAGGCTTTCTCCCGGAGAAGGTTCTCGCGCAACGTTGCGGATAATCTGATGCGGCGCAGCAAACGCTAGGGGGTCTGGTCGAAATACCTGGGTGATCCCCTTGCTGGTGCCGCGAAATGGTGTATTTCCAGCGCCCCACAAACTGGAGATTTCCCAATGACCACCTCCGCTGAGATTCGGGCCTTCCTCGAAGAACCGGCCTGCCTTGCAACAATTATGGCCGCAGTCAGGATCGAGCGCTCTCCATTGCACGCCCTCGACACCCTGATCACCGACCGGTTCGGTGAGCTGTCGCATGGCATGCGCCGACTGTTTGGCAAAGAGGTTCGCGTGGTGGTCGAGGAGATCGGCGGCCATCACGAGCGGACGGGAGCGCGAGCAGTAAAGCCGCAAATTAAGGCCCCATCGACCTATGCCGCCTGAGCGGGATAGTAGGACGTTGCTGGGCTTCTACTCCTCGGCCGGGCACTCAGGGCAGGTGTCCCCGATGGAGTCCAGTATGTCGCGCAGCTCCGCAATTGCACCTTCGGAGGAGATGCCCGCTGGTGGATCGCGCCGTGCGACCTCGAAGGCTCGCTCGCGAGCATGCGGATCGGCCCGGTCCTTCGCCCAGCCGTGCTCCTCGCATTCGTGGATGGCGCCTGCCTCCTGCAGCACGTCGATTGCCCACCCGCGCAGCGTGCGGATCGCCGGTCGCCGTTCCTTCGTCATCAGCATCGAGATCCCTCCTGCCGGGACGAATCCCTCTGTCCTTCCCCTCGTTCCGGGCGGTTAGCACGGGTCAGGGATTCGCAAACAGCAGGTCTCGGGCTTGTCCACGTGTTCCGCAGCTCAGAACCCCGCGGGGATTATCGGCTCGTCGGGATCATGTGGACCGGGAACGTGGCCGGAGGGAACGACCTGAGATGCGCCGAGGACGTGCTTTTCCTGGTCGTCGAAGAAAATATGCGCCCCCAGGGCCTTCAGTATTGGACCCTTAGGTCGTACGCCCACGAAATGCGCTTCGTCGGCTGGCGTTCCCCAATCACGGAGCGTGTGTACCACGCGGGCATGGGCAGGCGCGTTGCGCGCCGTGACAATGGCAACTCGCACTCTGCTGACGCCCCGGTCGTTCATGAAGATTTGCCGGAGGATCGAGAGCTTTCTCAGGAATTTGCCGAATGGACCGCCGGACATCGGCGTTCTCGCGTTCTCTCGTTCATGCTTCAGGAAAGCCTGCAGGCCGTGAAGCTTGAAGACTTCATCGGATTTCCGCGCTGAACACAACGGCGTCCCCATCAAAGGCGATACGAACTTCGTCGCCCGGATCCTCTGGGCGAGCGTCGGGGGCCGTGCCGAGTTTCGCTGCGGCGGCCCCGGCAGCCGAAAGGTGCATCCGAATACATCCAGGCCTCGAGCCGCGTCGGTCGCGGCAAGGGCACGCCGGGACTGGTCGTCACCAACTACAATCCGTTCAAGCCGCGGGACCGATCGCACTTCGAGAGCTTTCGCTCGTTTCATGAGAACGCATACAAGTTCGTCGAGGCGACGAGCGTTACGCCCTTCTCGATTCCCGTCTGCGAGCGGGCGATCCATGCGCTTGCCGTGTCCCTGGCGCGTTTCCGTTACCCCGAACTGCGCGAGAACCCCACGCGAGGCGTCGCCGCCAGGCGCGCGGACATCGTCCGCACGATCGTCGAGAGGATCAAGGTCGTGGCGCCCGACGAACTTGTCCGTGCCACGGCGATCCTCGATCGCTTCCTGAACGACTGGGAACGCAGGAAGCCTCAATCCTACGGAGGCATCGGTGGCCAGCAGGACGATCCGTTGCTTTGGCCCGCAGGAAAGCCGATCCGACCCGATATCGCGTATCTCGGTCCACGTCTGAAGCAGACTCCCTCTTCCATGCGAAACGTCGATGCGGAATGCGTTGCCGTTCCGATTCAAGCCTACGGACCGGAGGAGACGCCGTGAAGCCAGCCTGGAAATCGAAGAAGGGCGCGTTCGGCGCCAAGAAGACGCCGCCGCCGGCGCGACCGGTTCGCCGCGCCCAGCTGATAGCGCCTTTCGGCATCGGATCGATGAACGATTTCCGCAACGACGAGGCCCTGATGTGTGCAGGCCTCGACGAATGGTTTCCGACCCTGCCGGAGCAGGCTCTCCGGATCCAGGAGGAGCGGCTTCCTGCCTGCGTTCGCGCGGGGTCCGGCGATCGGATCGACACAAGACGACCAGCCCCTTGCGCGCAGCGCCGGCAAGCGACCGCAGATCGTCGTCGTCCAGATCCACGGCACTCGCGACCAGTACGTCCGGAGCGCGATTCCCGGCTCTCGTCGCCGCATCGAAGCCGGAAGATCTCAACGTTTCCGCAATCCGAACCGACGTCCTTCCAGTTTTCGAGCAGGCACCGATTCTTCCGCGTGACACCCTCGATAAGGTCGAGCTTTCGATGAAGCGGCTCGCGGATGGCGATCGTGCCGAGGTCGTGTCGGCGTGTTCGGCGTTGGCGGAAGAATACAGAAAATGGATCGCGGAGCAGGAAAAGAAGATCGCGGCGGACGGTTTGCTTACGCCGGAGCTTAAGGAGACGGCCGAGCGTCATATGGAAATATGCCGCGAATGCCTCGCGAGGATCGAGTCCGGCACGACGATCCTCGCGAAAGACGACATGGCGCTCGATGCGTTCCGCCTTATGAACAGGGCGATGCGCGAGCAGCGCGATCATTACGAACTTTCGGTGAGGGGGCGACAGTGGGAAGAAGGCTCCTCAGGGTTGCCCTCGGCGAAGCCTGACTACGTGCAGCCAGTTTACTCGGACACCAAGTGGCGTCCTTTCCAGCTTGCGTTCATCCTGATGAATATCCGCGGGTTCGCCGAGCCTGGGCACGCCGACCGCAAGGTCGTCGACGTCATCTGGTTTCCAACCGGAGCCGAGATGATCCGCTACTTCGAGCGCCTTCCGCCGGTCCTCGTCGCCATCGAGTCCTGCGGCAGTTCGCATCACTGGGCGCGCCTGCTGCAGTCGTTTGGTCATGAAGTGAAGCTGATCCCGCCCCAATATGTGAAGGCTTTCGTAAAGCGCGGCAAGAACGACGCGGCTGATGCCGAGGCGCTGTGCGAGGCGGTCACCCGGCCGAGTATGCGGTTTGTACCGGTGAAGTCAAAAGAACGGCAAGCGGCCTGCATGTTGATGACCGTGCGGGAACGCCTGGTCAGCGTGAAGTCCCAGCTTTCTAATGCCTTCAGGAGTTATGCGGCTGAGTTTGGCATCGTTGGCCCCGCCGGTCGGCAGAACGTCACGGCTCTTATCAAGCGGGTGCTCGAGGATGACAACTTACCGGAAATGGCGCGGGATCTCTTCCGCCTTCAAGCGGAGGAGTATGCCGCGGTCGAAGCCCGCCTGGCAAAGATCGAAGCCAAGCTGATGAAGTGGCATCGTGAGGATGATGTCAGCAGGCGGATCGCGACGATTCCCGGCGTCGGTCCGATTGGGTCGTCCATGCTAAGCATGAAGGCGCCCCCGCCGGAGACGTTCAGATCAGGCCGCGACTTCGCGGCTTGGCTCGGACTGACACCCAAGGATCACTCAACTGGCGGCCGGCAACGATATGGCGGTATCACAAAGGCCGGAGATTCAATGCTCCGATCGACGTTGATTGTCGGCGCGACCGCGCTGCTGAGGCACATTCGAAAGGGCCGTCATAAGCCGACACCCTGGCTCACTTCGCTGCTGGAGCGAAAGCCGCCGAAGTTGGTCGCGGTGGCCTTAGCCAACAAGTTCGCCCGTATCGCCTGGCGCTTGATGATATCGGGTGGCGTGTACAACCGGCCGGTAGCCGCCATGCCCATCTGATCTGAACTCGGTGTACCGGTCGAGATTGCTCGCCGGATAACCCACGAACTTGCAGGACGCAGTAGATGGAAGGACCGATCGGTCGATACGCGCGAGCTTCCGTAGATTACACTGGCATCACGAATGTCGCCTATGTGCTTGGAGCGTGCGTAGCGAACACCATCTTGGCCAGCGGGCTTTGTCCGCGCAAACAGGCCGGACATCTGATAGCAAGCGATCTGGCCAGAAGTCTGCTATAATCCTGACAAGCGGGGGGCCGTCCACATCTGCAATCTCTACTCGATCACCACCAACCAAGCCGCCATTAGCGCACTGTTCCGTGTCGTCAACCGGTACATCGGCAATCTCGCCCCGATGCCAGGCGTGTTTCCGGATTATCAGGCGCCGATCGTGCGCAGCGGCCCTGCGGGCCGGGAGCTCGCGACCGCCCGCTGGGGCATGCCCTCGTCGCAGAAGGCGCTCATGGACGCGACGAAGAAGCGGGCCGAGAAGCTAGAGGCCAAGGGCAAGACCGTCGATTTCAAGGAATTGCTTCGGATGGAGCCGGATTCCGGAACTACCAACATCCGCAACGTGAAGAGCAAACACTGGACCCAGTGGCTGGGTCCGGAACACCGCTGCATAGTGCCGTTCAACAGCTTCAGCGAATTCAACAAGGCCGAGGGCGGCGACATCTGGTTCGCGCTTGACGAGAGCCGCCCGCTCCTCTGCTTCGCGGGCATGTGGACCAACTGGACATCTGTCAGGAAGGTCAAAGAAGGCGAGACCACAAACGATCTCTACGCGTTCCTGACGACGGAGCCCAACGCCGAAGTCGGCGCCATTCATCCGAAGGCGATGCCGGTGATCCTGACGACGCCCGACGAGGTAGAAACCTGGATGACCGCGCCCGCCGAGGGAGCTCTGAAGCTGCAGCGCCCCCTTCCGGATGGCACGCTCCGGATCGTCGCCCGAGGTGCAAAGGAAGATAAGGTCGGCTAGACGAGGCCTTATGACCGACATACGCGAGAACCTCAGATCACAACCGCTGCGGATTGGCATTTCGACCCGCGCCCTCTTCAATCTCGAAGAGGAGCACGCCGTTTTCGAGAACGAAGGGGTAATGGCTTACTCGGCGTTGCAGCTCGAGCGAGAGGACGCCCTCATCGCGAAAGGGCCAGGCTTTGAAGTCGTGGAGAGACTTCTGCGACTGAACGAGCCAGATCAAAAGCCATACGTAGAGGTGTTCCTTCTCTCGCGGAATTCACCCGACCTCTCCCTTCGGGCGTTCAATTCGATCGACCGATACGGGCTCGGGATAAAGGCCGGCAGCTTCACCAGCGGGCGGTCGCTCGGCCCTTTCATCTCCGCTTGGGAATTGGATCTCTTTCTCTCCAACGAGATCACTGACGTGAGGGCGGCAATAGATGGCCTGCGCGGCAAGGCCAACTTCATGCACGGACAGTATGGTGGAGTCGGCCAAAACCTGACCACCGTCGCTCTGGCCTCGGGAAAGAAGTTGACCGTGAACGCCGCTGCGGCAGAGTCCTTCAAGGGCTTCGTCGATGAGCTTGAAGCGTCTGGCTACAAGATCAGATCGATCGGTGGCTTCGATATGCGGGGCAAGCGCAAGGGCGGAGGTTGGTCGCAGCACGCCTATGGTAATGCGATCGACATCAACCCCGGTAAGAACGCTCAGGACGGCACAGGCCGAACGGACATGCCAGCGAACGTTCGCGACATGGCGGCCAAGTACGGCCTGTCGTGGGGGGGCGACTGGTCCAGGGCGTACAACGATCCGATGCACTTCGAGTGGAACGGAACGCAGCCTTGGAAGAATGTCCCGACGCCGACTGAAGCGGTCAAGAACGTTCCCGCCGCTCCGCGTTCCGGTGTCCCGATGAGGGGCGACTTTGGCGGCGGTAGCCGCGGCAGCGTCGCGATCCACATCAACGGCAACAGCCACGATCCGGAAGCACTCGCAACGCTGGTCCAGCGCCGCGTCGACGAGTCGATGAACTGGCGCACCCACGATAGCGAGTCCGAATACACTTGACATCGACGAGAGCCGGCCCTCTAGGCCGGCTCTCGTTCAGCGTAGTGAAATATTTCCACGTTTCGCTTGAATGCAAACGACTGCGGCTTGATATGCAAACACTGTTCAGTCACAGAACTAACTCGCGGATATTCGAGTCCAGGAAACTCAGCCATGAGCCAACAAAGTGACGACGGAAAGTTGGGTGGCGTCCACACGTTCGACGAAGTTTGCAATAAGCTTAGGCTCAGCAGGCAGTCACTTTCCGATTTGATCCGGGGTACGAACTTCTACTCACGCAAGGGCCGCGTCTATCGCTTCTCCGACGCCGATATCGCGGCGATCTGGGCAAGCATGCGACCCGCCTCTGCAATTGAAGTTCGACTTCCCAGGTCGGTAGGTTCTCGCAAGGTGGCAAGATCTTCAAACCAACTCAAACTTCTGACTGGGAAACCACGAAAAAGGCCCGGACCGGAGGTCGCAACAGCTTCGCACCTTGCGAACTTGTTGACGGGAAGGCCTCGCAGGAAACCCGAATAGCGCACGACTGTGGATGCCGAGAAGAGCCGGCAGTTCGGCTGCCCATGAACAGCTCTCCAAATGCCAAGCTAAGAATAAGTTCCAGGACTGCTGTAAAGGTGAGGAATGTCTACGACTGACCGAAGCTCTAGGACCCCGTTCAAAGTCGATATCGACAACATCACACCGACAACGCCTCTCAGGCTTGAGACTGCTGCGAGGATTGCATTTCCGGATGGATCGATGACGTTGCGCGGCCTGCGTCGTGAGGCTGCTCGTGGCCGACTTGCTATCGAGGTCATTGCGGGTAAACACTACACGACATTATCCGATATTGAGGACATGAGACGCCTGTGTCGCGTGCAGACGAAAGCAGCTGGCGCCAAAAGTTCGCAACGTGCGGGTTTGTCATCGTCTGAAATCATAAGGAAGATTGCCGGCACCTCGCCGGCGGAAGAGACAAGGTCTCTTCTGCAGGCTCGACTCAGCCAAAGGCTACTGAAGAAGCGCAAGCAGTCCTGACGGCGCGCTGGCTACTTCGTAACTTGGTACATCCGACCAGCGGCGGAAACGTCTTCGTCCCGGGTAGGCCGGTACTGCCAAGATCACCTCCTGTATCATCGCATTGGCTTCAGACGGAGCGAACGAGCACGCGCCCCCGCTTGGGCCGACACAAAATGAAGCAATGGAACGATGGAAGACCTGCGGGACGCCAAATCACACGAACGATACACGCCTTTTTGACTTCATGCAGTTCTCGCAATCCGCGGAATAGCGTTGATGACGCGGGCCATGGCGATTACCGACACGTCACCGTAGTCCTCGCCCGATGTTCGGGCCGCGTGGCCTTGAATGGCGTCAACGACTCTCGGATCGAACCCAAGGTTGCGGCTAACGGACTTAAGACGGTGCCTCCATGCGTGGTTAGGCTGAACCCGTTCGTCGGTTACCACTGTCCGCACGAACTCAACAACACGTTTGTAACTGCCTTTCGCGAACAGGGGGCCATCTCCCGAGCCGGCGACGAAACGCAGTAATCCAAGCTGAATCAGGTGCGGATGGATCGGAACCAGCCTGTAAGTCCCCGTCTTGATGCTGCCAGCGAGTGGATTGAGGTCAAAGACATGGTGGCCCGACTCGTCGCGAATATCTTCCTTGCGAAGCTGTAGCGCTTCCGCAATCCGACAGCCGGTGTAGCAGGCGATCAGAGGTGCCCACCGCTTAGCGGCGGCAGTTCTCGCGTCTTCTTTCGGCTTTTGTACATATGCGAGGCAGGCGGCGAAGATCGCGCTGGCCTCCTGGTCCGTGAAGCCTTTCGACCGGGTCCGGATTTTCTTTTCAGCTTTGACCTTGATCGCATCGGCCGGGTTGTTCGTCAGCTTCCGATTGTCCACAGCCCAGCTAAAGACAGATTTGATCCCCGGCAAATCACCGTCCTTCAGAGTCTTGGCTGTTACGACCTTCAGACGGGCATCCTTGAACGCGAGCATGTCCTGTTCCGTCACACGGCTTGCATCGTCATGGCCAAGATGCTTAACCAGTCGATCGAAGGCGCCCTTGTAAGTGTCGTAGGTGTTCTCACTACGACCGGTCGCCTTGGCCTCAGCCCACCACAGGTCGAGTAAGCCGGTGAGGGTCTGCCGTGGCTTGATCGCCGCCACGCTTTCCACCGGCGGGAAACGTAGCGCCTTCGGATCGGGACTATAGTCACCCTCCGCGTTGCGCCGTAGCTGCCAGCCGGCGTCGAGGCTGGCTGTTCCAACGAGGCGCACGAAGCGCCGCCGATCGTTCGAGTTCAGGTGAATGCGCTGGCGGATCAGCACCCAATCCGCGAGCAGGCCGAACCGATCTTCTAGTGCGTCATGCTGATGGGCTGGGAAGGCGTTGACAGCCTCAGTCAGATCACCGGTCCCAAACAACTCGATCGCGGTGTTCGCCTCGTCCGGCATCAGCGCCGCTGCGGGTGGATTCCTAATGCGACCTTCGAGCGCCGCGCGGCTGAGAGCCTTGTGATACATCCACGCATCAGGCTCACCGGGATTGTCGCGGTGAATCTCCTGGTAGAGCCGGTACGTTTCTCCGCTCAGCGCAACCATATCTTTGTGACTGAGGCTGATGGGAGCTGCTTCAGTGAGATCGAAGAGCCGGCGAAGATGGTCCAAGGCGTTTGCCTGCCGTGCCTCGGCAATGGTTCTGTCGTCTGTCCCGAGGCTAAACGCGACGTCGCTTCCGATCGTCACCGTCCGGACGAATGGATAGTCGTCGGGCGTGCTGATGCTGAGCAACACGCGCTTGCCGCGTAGTCGATCGACGATCTTGGTGGGAACACGAATTCGGAATTGAGGAACGGTCGAGCCGGCACGCTGGGACATTGAGAACTTCAGAGAAACCATTGGTCTGTGTGGCACTTTCGTGTGGCACTCAGGACCGAAATTTCAAGAAAATCAATGTTCCCAGCAGGATAGATGGTGCTGCCAGACAGGATTGAACTGTCGACCTCTCCATTACCAATGGAGTGCTCTACCACTGAGCTACGGCAGCATGTGCTGGGATCAGAATCGGCCGCCACAGGGGCCTACCAAGCGGGCCGATATCTGCCACAAGCCCCCCTCCTGTGCAAGCTTGCAAGCCCGGTCAAAACGAGAAAATCGGCTCGATATCGGGGCCAAAATGCCCGTTTTCGCTCGAAACGACCGACTCTCCGCCGATTCGGGGGCCGATATCCCCGCCCAACTGGCCAGTTGGCCCAGGGCCCGGATTCGATCCATTTCGAGTTTCGCACGATCGGATCGAGCTCGCCTCTTGAGCTGCCATGTTCGTTGGGCATGTTATGGCCGATCGCTGCGATGGACCTTTGATGACTGACCGAAACGACAAGAGCGCGAGCCAGGACTTAAAACAGGATTCGAAGCAGGGCCGGGTGTCCCGGGACGACCGGCTGAAATCGGCGCTGCGCGAAAACCTGAAGCGGCGGAAGCTGCAGGCGCGCGAGCGCGCCGCCATCGCCGAGCCCTCGCAGAACGACGATCGTTCCCTAAATGAGGGGACCGCCGGTAAGTCCGGCGAGTGAGACCGGCAGCTAGATTTTTGGAATGAGCGGGAATGACGATGGCGCAGGACGAGGTGCAACGAACCGACAGGGAGGCGCAGATGGCGCAGTTCACGCGTCCCGAGCAGACCTTTCCGACGCTGACACAAGTCGAGATCGAGCGCCTGCGCCATTTCGGCGAGCTCAGGCACTACAGGGACGGCGAGCTGCTGTTCGAGACCGGCAAGCCCGGGCCGGGCATGTTCGTGGTGCTGGCGGGCCACGTCGCCATCACCCAGCGCGACGGTCTCGGTCACGTCACCCCGGTGATCGATCAGGGGCCGGGGCAGTTTCTGGCCGAACTCGGCCAGCTCTCGGGCCGGCCGGCGCTGGTCGACGGCCGCGCCGAAGGCGAGGTCGAGGTGCTCCTGGTCCCGCCGGACCGGCTGCGCGCGCTGCTGGTAGCCGAAGCCGAGCTTGGCGAGCGCATCATGCGCGCGCTGATCCTGCGCCGGGTCAATCTGATCCAGGGCGGCATCGGCGGCCCCGTGCTGATCGGGCCGTCGAACTCCGCCGGCGTGGTGCGCCTGCAGGGCTTTCTCACCCGCAACGGCCAGCCGCATCATCTGCTCGATCCCGACAGCGAGCATGACGCCGCCGAACTGATCGCGCGCTATTCGCCGAAGCCGGAGGATTGGCCGCTCGTCGTCACGGCCGGCGGCACGGTGCTGCGCAATCCCAGCGAGACCGAGCTCGGCCGCGCCATCGGCATGATCGGCGGTGCCAAGGACAATCGCATCTACGACGTCGCGATCGTCGGCTGCGGACCGGCAGGCCTCGCGACTGCGGTCTACGCGGCCTCCGAAGGCCTCTCGGTCGCGGTCGTCGACACCCGCGCCTTCGGCGGCCAGGCCGGCGCCAGCGCGCGCATCGAGAATTATCTGGGGTTTCCGACCGGCATCTCCGGCCAGGCGCTGGCGGGCCGCGCCTTCACCCAGGCGCAGAAGTTCGGCGCCGACATCATGATTCCAATGTCGGTGAGCTCGCTGGATTGCTCGCGCGCCAACGGCACCTTTGCGCTGGCGCTGGATTGCGGCGACACCTTGCGCTCGCGCGCGGTGGTGGTCGCGAGCGGCGCGCGCTATCGCCGCCCCGACATCGCAAATCTCGACAAGTTCGAGGGCCGCGGCGTCTGGTACTGGGCCTCGCCCGTGGAGGCGCGGCTCTGTGCCGGTGAGGAGGTGGCGTTGGTCGGTGCCGGCAATTCGGCGGGCCAGGCCGCCGTGTTCCTGTCGGGCCATGCGAAGCGCGTGCTGATGATCATCCGCGGCGGCGGCCTTGGTGCCAGCATGTCGCGCTATCTCATCGAGCGCATCGAAGCGACGCCGAACATCGAACTGATGTTCAACACCGAGATCACCGCGCTCGAAGGCGACGACTCGCTGCTGCGGCGCGTCCGCTGGAAGAGCCGGCTGTCGGATGACGAGGATTCCGCCGACATCCGCAATCTCTTCCTGTTCGTCGGCGCCGATCCCGCCACGAGCTGGCTCCACGGCTGCGGCGTGACGCTCGATCGCGGTGGTTTCGTCGTAACGGGCGCGCAGTCCGAGCTGAACCAGGGCAAGCTGGTGGCGCCGCTCGAGACCTCCGTGCCCGGCGTCTACGCCGTCGGCGACGTCCGCTCGGGCTCCGTCAAGCGCGTCGGCGGCGCCATCGGCGAAGGCGCCCAGGTCGTGGCCTCCCTGCACGGCTATCTCGGCGACGCCGCAAAACCGGCGCTTTAGTCAAGGAGAAGACAAGGAGATGGCAAGTCGAATCCGGCTTGCCATCATGCCGGCAACTACAGACTATCCCCCTCATCCTGAGGAGCGCGCCTGAGCGCGCGTCTCGAAGGATGAAGGCCCGGATGTATCGGGGCCTGCATGGTTCGAGACGGCGCTAACGCGCCTCCTCACCATGAGGATCGAAAGCTGAACGAGCGAACAAAAGATTCAACGGGAGAACTAAATGGCTGAAATCGTCGTGCTGTACAAAACACCCAAGGATGCCGCGGCCTTCGACAAGTACTATGCCGAGACGCACATTCCGCTCGCCAAGAAGCTCCCCGGCCTGAAGAAATACGCCGTCAGCAAGGGACCGGTCGCATCTCCCGCAGGTCCTTCCGGAATCCATCTCGTCGCCATTCTCACCTTCGACAGCGTCGCCGACATCCAGGCGGCATTCGCCAGTCCGGAAGGCAAGGCGACCGGCGCCGACGTGCCGAAATTCGCCAGCGGCGGCGCCGACCTCTTGATCTTCGACACCAAGGACGTGTGAGGGATCGATTCAACTTTCGTCGAAAGCCGAAAGGCCCGTAGCCCGGATGGAGCGAAGCGCAATCCGGGGCCGCTATCGCTTGTGGCACGATTCCCGGATTGCGCTTCGCTCCATCCGGGCTTCTGTAACGGGCCTTGGTTAGTCAATCCCTTTTTGCGTCGTCCGCTCGCTGGGCACTTGCTTCTGTACGGGATCGGCGCGGAGGCCGTCACCTGATGGGGTGCATGAGGAGCCGGCCGGCCAATCTACGGAAGCGTGGTTGTGAGCCGACTTCCCGGATGGCGGCCTGACCGGATCCATCGTCCCAGCGGAGGGACTTCGCTCGGGGAGAGCCTGGTGTGTGGCCCGCCCAGAACCGATTGCTGCTCCTGGCTAGATGGCCTTGGCCATCGGGTTGAACGGTTTGGCGTCGGCGAGCATGCGATGCAGGATCACGGCGAGCTTGCGAGCCAGCGCCACCTTGGCCTTGCGCATGCCTGCGCGCTTGGCGATGCGCATCGCCCAGCTCTTCAATGCCGAGCAATTCTTGACCGGCTTGGTCAGCATCGCGTGAGCTGCCTGATAGAGCGCCTCGCGCACCGATGCATCGCCGATCTTGCTGATGCGGCCGGTGTAATTGGTTTCTCCCGACTGGTATTTCTTCGGCGTGAGCCCAAAGTGTGCGCCTGTGGCCTTCGAGGAACGGAAGCGCTTCGGGTCGTCGATCGCCGCGGCATAGGTGAGCGCCACGATCGGACCAACGGATGGCGTTGTCATCAGGAGCTTGGCGGATGGCTGCGCTCTGGCGAGCTTCTGGGTGTGCTTGTCCAGGCCCTTGAACTCCCGCAGCAGCACGGCATGGGCTTGGAGCAGCGCCGCCGCCACCAACTCCAGTCCGGGATGGCCGGTAACGAGCTCGCGGATGCGTCCGGCGAACGTGCGCTCGGTGGTCGCGCCGACCTTCAGGCCAAAACCGCGAAGTACGCCGCGCAGGCTGTTCTCGACATCGCGCAGCTTGGATTGCAGCAGCTTGCGCGCCGTCAGGATGGCGCGGGTCTCCTGCGCCGCGACCGACTTGCAGTGCACCGGCCGGAACCAGCCGAGCCGCATCAACTGCGCGATCCTGCGGGCATCGTTGCGATCCGTCTTCACCGGCATCGATTTGAAGGCCTCCCGAACGTGCCGCGTCTCCAGAAGCTCGACCGCAAGTCCTGCCTCCCGCAGACCCGCATACAGCCATTGCGATAACGGGCCCGCCTCCAGCCCAATCCGCTCGAGCCTCAACCCCAGCGAACGGAACCAGGCGATCAAAGCTTCCGGCTCGCTTGCAACCCTTGCCTCGCGCAAAATCTTGCCTGTCCCATCGACAAGGCAGACGCTCGAGCATTCCAAAGACACGTCAATTCCTGCATACTGATCCATGGTCGTCCCTTAATGATGCTTGGAGCGGGCTTGCCCGACTCCGTTGAACACCATCAGTTTGAGGGACGACCGCCTTCCAACCAACAGGCCGCTCGCGAGCGCGCTTCCAAATCGCGCCGTAGCGAGCGGGCGGCCGGCCCGTTACCCCATCTACAAACGAACAACTGCTGTCGTTTGTGACGGCGCTGCAAAAAATTCAGCCATGCGTTTGTCGATTCGCACGATGACGCATGGCTGTGCGCAAGCCTGTGACATTGCGTGTGTAGCCATCCAATGAGGGCCGTAATACCATCTCGCGGTTTCCCCATGGAGAGAGTGAGATGTTTGGATTGAGCCTGCCCGCCCTCACGCTGATCCATGTCGTCATCAGCCTGATCGCGATCGTCGCCGGCCTCGTCGTGATGTTCGGCCTGCTCGGCTCGAAATCGATGCCCGGCCTCACCGCGATCTTCCTGCTGTTCACCATCCTCACCAGCGCCACCGGCTTCCTGTTTCCGTTCAAGGAGCTGCTGCCCTCGCATATCATCGGCATCATCTCGCTGGTGCTGCTCGCGATCGCCTGCTTCGCGCTCTACGGCATGAAGCTCTCTGGCGTCTGGCGTCCGGTCTACATCGTGACCGCGATGATCTCGCTCTATTTCAACGTCTTCGTGCTGGTGATCCAGTCGTTCCTGAAGGTGCCGGCGCTCGCCGCGCTCGCGCCCGCGGTGCCGCCGGCGCCGCCCTCGGGGCCGGTGTTCGCCGTGGTGCAGGGCATCGTGCTGGTGTTTTTCGTCGTGCTGACGATCGGTGCCTGGCGGCGCTACAAGCCGATGGCGTTTGCCTGAACGTTTGCGCAAGCGACGCATTCACCCGTCATTCCGGGGCATCGCGCAGCGATGAACCCGGAATCTCGCGCAACAATCTCTGGATTCCGGGTTCGCGCTGACGCGCGCCCCGGAATGACTCGAACTTAAAGAGGAGCCCTGCAATGCCCACCATCACCACCAAGGACGGCGTCGAGATCTTTTACAAGGATTGGGGCTCGGGGCAGCCGATCGTGTTCAGCCATGGCTGGCCGCTGTCGTCGGACGATTGGGACGCGCAGATGATGTATTTCGTTACGCGCGGCTATCGCGTCATCGCCCATGATCGCCGCGGCCACGGCCGCTCGGCGCAGGTCGCCGACGGTCACGACATGGATCATTATGCCGACGATCTCGCCGCGCTCACCGCGCATCTCGACCTCAAGAACGCCATCCATGTCGGCCATTCCACCGGCGGCGGCGAGGTCGTGCACTACATCGCGCGTCACGGCGAGAGCCGCGTCGCGAAGGCTGCGATCCTGTCGGCGGTGCCGCCGCTGATGGTGCAGACCGCGGCCAATCCCGGCGGCCTGCCGAAGAGCGTGTTCGACGATTTCCAGGCCCAGCTCGCCGCCGGCCGCTCGGCATTTTATCGCGACATCGCGGCGGGCCCGTTCTACGGCTACAATCGCCCCGGCGCGAAGCCGTCGGAAGCGGTGATCGAGAACTGGTGGCGCCAGGGCATGATGGGCGGCGCGAAAGCGCATTACGACGGCATCGTCGCGTTCTCGCAGACCGACTTCACCGAGGACCTGAAGAAGATCAACGTCCCCGTGCTGGTGATGCACGGCGACGACGATCAGATCGTGCCCTATGCCGACTCGGCGCCGCTGTCGGCCAAGCTGCTCAAGAAGGGCATCCTGAAGACCTACAAGGGTTTTCCGCACGGCATGCCGACGACGCATGCCGAGACCATCAACGCCGACCTGCTGGCGTTTTTCAGGGAGTGAGGCCGCGAGACAGGTGAGGGGTCTCTCTCCGCGAGTCCGGAATCGTAGGGTGGGCAAAGGCGCACTTGCGCCGTGCCCACCATCGATCCAGCTCTGCAACAGAGGCGGTGGGACGCTTCGCTTTGCCCACCCTACGATGTTCGCGATTGAATTCGCCGATCGCCCCCCTCTCACAAGGGGAGAAGGAAGAGAACACTCACTTCAATATCGCCCTGATCGCATCGAAGGTGCGCTTCACGAAAGCCTCCGGCTTTTCGCGCGTGCCTTCGCCGATCCAGCTCTCGCCACCGACGCGCATCGCGCCGGTGGCGATCATTGCGACGAGGCGCGCCTTCAACTGGTCCGATTTGTTTCTCGCACGCCGTGCCAGCCCGTCCGCAAGCGCGCGCTCGAGCTTTTCGTATTTGAGCTGGTCGCGGGCGTGCAGCGCGGGGTTGTCGCGCTTGAGCCGCGACATCGCCGCCGCTTCCGCGGGATCGATCCGCTTGACCGCCGCTGCGATTGCGTTCTCCGCCGCCGTCAGCATGGATTCGTCCGCAGGCCGTGCGAGGATCTCGGTGACCAGCGCGGCCGCGGCGTCTTCCTGCCAGGCGGCGACGACGTCCTCCTTGGAGGCGAAATAGTGGAAGAAGCTGCGGCGCGAGACATCGGCAGCCGCCGCGATGTCGTCGATGGTCGTGGCCTCGAAGCCGCGCTCCAGGAACAGCGCCATCGCCGCACGGGTCAGCCGCTCGCGGGTCGCCTGCTGCTTGCGCTGGCGCAGGCCGGCAGAAGGCGGCGATTTTGCGGCCGCTGACAATGGCTTGGCGCCTTTCCTGGCGGACTTCGAAGCCTTCAAATTATTTCACCTCTTGCATAATTGCACTTAGTGCACATTTAGACCGGTCGCAGGCCTTTTCCACCCCTGACAGCCCCGGAGTTACGGCATGGCCGACTGGACCACGGCAGACATTCTCTCCCTCAGCGGCAAGACCGCGGTCGTGACCGGCGCGACCGGCGGGCTCGGTTACGAGACCGCGATGGCGCTGGCGGGCGCCGGTGCCATTGTCATACTCACCGGACGCAGCGACGCAAAGGGCCTGCGGGCGATCGAGGGGATTTGCGAGCGGTTTCCCAACGCGTTGATCGCCTATGAGCATCTCGATCTCGCCAGCCTGTCCTCGGTCGCCGATTTCGCCAGGCGCTTTGCCGCCGGCAACGAGCAGCTCGATCTCCTCGTCAACAATGCCGGCGTGATGGCGCTGCCGAAGCGGCAGAAGACCGAGGACGGTTTCGAGATGCAGTTCGGCACCAACTATCTCGGCCATTACGCGCTGACGGCGCGCCTGCTGCCGCAGCTTCGCCGGGCCAAGGCACCGCGTGTCGTCAATCTCTCCAGCCTTGCGCACCGCTCCGGCGCGATCAATTTTGACGATCTGCAAGCCAAGCATTCCTATCGTCCCTGGCGAGCCTATTGCCAGTCCAAGCTGGCGATGCTGATGTTTGCACTGGAGTTGCAGCGCCGGAGTCTCGCCGCGGGCTGGGGGGTGACGAGCCTCGCCGCGCATCCCGGCTACGCGCGGACTGATCTCATTTCGAACGGGCCGGGCGCCAACACGTTCCAGTGGCGGGTCGGCCGGTTGCTCCAGCCGTTGATGAGCCAGTCTGCGACTGAGGGCGCGCTGCCCACCCTGTTCGCCGCGACCGCGCCCGGTGCCGAGCCCGGCGGCTATTACGGTCCGAACGGATTCTACGAATTGAAGGGCCCGCCGGCGCCCGCGCGGATCACGCCGCAGGCGAAGGATTTTGCTGCGGCCGCCATGTTGTGGGATGTCTCGGCGACGCTGACCGGTGTATCCTTCGACGAGATCGCGGTCGCTGCATGAGCCGCGACATCGTTGGGGACGTCGCGATGCGAGTCATCATCTTCGGCGCGACCGGCATGGTCGGGCAGGGTGTGCTGCGCGAGTGCCTGATCGATCCCGGCATCGAGCGCGTGCTCGTGGTCGGCCGCAGCCCGACCGGTGTGCATGACGCCAAGCTCGCCGAGATCATCCACGATGATTTCCTGAATTATTCAGCGATCGAAGCCCAGCTCACCGGCTACGATGCCTGCTTTTTCTGCCTCGGCGTCTCCTCGATCGGCATGAGCGAGGAGCGCTACCGTCATCTCACCTACGACCTCACGCTTGCGGGTGCCACCACGCTGGCGAGGCTCAATCCGCAGATGACCTTCACCTATGTCACCGGCGCCGGAACCGATTCCACCGAGCAGGGCTCGCGGATGTGGGCTCGGGTCAAGGGCAAGACCGAGAACGATCTCTTCAAGCTGCCATTCAAGGGCGCCTACATGTTCCGGCCCGGCGCGATCCAGCCGCTGCACGGCGCCCGTTCCAAGACCGCCTGGGTGCAGGCGGTGTATACCGCAACCTGGCCGCTCTGGTCGGTGCTGCGCCGGATATCGCCTTCGCTCGTCACCTCGACCGAGCAGATCGGCCGCGCCATGATCCATGTTGCCCGGGAAGGGTATCCGCGGAAGGTGCTGGAAATGGAGGATATCAATAGCATCTAGCCGGCCGGCCCGTTAGTTGTGAGGAAATTTCGGCGCCTGCGCGCGTTGAGCCCCGTCCGCCCTGAAGGAGAAGCGCCGGCGATGTCTCCCCAGCTCAAAATGATCGCGCTCGATGCCGACGATCTCGCCGTGATCTCGGCCCATGTCCAGGACGCCCGTGTGCAGGCCTCGGACATCATCTGGCGGCAGAGCGAGAAGCGCCTTGTGGTCGGCATGAGCCGGCTGGACTGGGAGCAGACCCTGGACGGCGCGACCGAGCCGCGTCGGCTGGTCGCCGCGCTCCGCTTCGATCGCGTGCTCGCCTGCAAGTCGCGCAACATCGACCTGGGCGCGCTGGACAAGGTTCTGGACCTCGTCGGCATCGAGTTTCACCCCCAGGACGGCCGTGTCGAAGAGCCCGGCGGCAGCGCCCTCCTGCTGTTCGCCCAGGGCGGCGCCATCCGTCTCGACGTCGAATGCCTGGAATGCGAGCTGACGGATCTGGGTACGGACGACCTGGGAACGGGCGTGGAGGTCGAGGGGGAGGGGTGAGGTGGCATGCCAACAGGGGCGGGGCCCCAAGGGTTGACGCCGCTTCCCCGCCGCGCCATTGAGCAGGGGCCCGGGTGAGCCAATCCGCCCCAAAGACCAGCCGGAAGCCAAGCCAAAATGCCCGTCCGTCTCGACCGCAGCAGCGCCGATTTTGACCAGCGATTCGCGGCCTTCCTCGCCGCCAAGCGCGAGGTTTCGGCCGACGTGGAGGCTGCCGCGCGCGCCATCGTCGACGACGTGGCAAGGCGTGGCGACGCAGCCCTGCTCGAGGCCACCGCAAAGTTCGACCGGTTGAAGCTGGATGCATCCGGCCTGCGCGTCGCCGCTGCCGAGATCGAGACGGCCGTGAAGGCCTGCGATGCGGCGACGCTGGATGCGCTCAAGCTCGCGCGCGACCGCATCGAGACCTACCACAGCCGCCAGCTGCCGAAGGACGAGCGCTTCACCGATCCGCTCGGCGTCGAGCTCGGCTGGCGCTACACAGCGATCGAATCCGCCGGTCTCTACGTGCCCGGCGGCACCGCGGCCTATCCGTCCTCGGTGCTGATGAATGCGGTGCCTGCAAAGGTCGCCGGCGTCTCGCGCCTCGTGATGGTGGTGCCCTCGCCGGACGGCAAGCTCAATCCGCTGGTGCTGGCGGCAGCCCAACTCGGCGGCGTCACCGAGATCTACCGCGTCGGCGGTGCGCAGGCCGTGGCCGCGCTCGCGCACGGCACCGCGACCATCGCGCCGGTTGCCAAGATCGTCGGCCCCGGCAACGCCTATGTCGCCGCCGCCAAGCGGCTGGTGTTCGGCAAGGTCGGCATCGACATGATCGCCGGCCCCTCCGAGGTGCTGGTCATTGCCGACGACACCGGCAATGCCGACTGGATCGCCGCCGATTTGCTGGCGCAGGCCGAGCACGATGCCAGCGCGCAATCGATCCTGATCACGGATTCCGCGCGGCTTGCCGCCGACGTCGAAAGGGCCGTGGAAGCGCAGCTGAAGACGCTGCCGCGCGCGGCGATCGCAGGCAGCTCGTGGGCGGATTTCGGCGCCATCATCATGGTGAAGAACCTCGCCGACGCCATCCCGCTTGCGGACGCGATCGCGGCCGAGCATCTCGAGATCATGACTGTCGATCCCGATGCGCTCGCCGCAAAGATCCGCAATGCCGGCGCGGTGTTCATCGGGGCCCATACGCCTGAGGCGATCGGCGACTATGTCGGCGGCTCCAACCACGTGCTGCCGACGGCGCGCTCGGCGCGGTTCTCCTCAGGCCTGTCGGTGCACGACTTCATGAAGCGCACCTCGATCCTGAAATGCGGCCCGGATCAGCTCCGCGCGCTGGGACCTGCCGCGATGACGCTCGGCAAGGCGGAGGGGCTGGACGCTCATTCGCGCTCGATTGGATTGCGCCTCAATCTGTCATGACAAAGCCGCCCGAACAGGACGACTCCAACAATCGCATCGTCGCGGTCACCCTCGACGAGGACTCGATCGGCCGCTCCGGGCCGGACATCGAGCACGAGCGCGCGATCGCGATCTACGATCTGATCGAGCAGAACCTGTTCGCGCCTGACGGTGCGGGGCAGGGCCCGTTCACGCTGCATATCGGCATCACCGGCAACCGCCTGATGTTCGACATCCGCCGCGAGGACGGATCGCCCGTGGTCGCGCATCTGCTGTCGCTGACGCCGTTCCGGCGGATCGTGAAGGATTATTTCATGATCTGCGACAGCTACTACCAGGCGATCCGCACCGCGACCCCGGACAAGATCGAGGCCATCGACATGGGCCGCCGCGGCATCCATGACGAGGGATCGCGCACGCTGCAGGAGCGGCTGAAGGGCAAGGTGCGGGTCGATTTCGAGACCTCGCGCCGGCTGTTCACGCTCATTACCGTCCTTCATTGGAAGGGCTAAGCGCGATGGCGGGTCCGCCACGGGCACGCGATCCGCAATCGGTGCTGTTCGCCTGCGCGATGAACAGCGTGCGCTCGCCGATGGCCGAGAGCCTGCTGCAGCACATGTTTCCGCAGGGCCTCTATGTGAAGTCGGCCGGCGCCAGGAAGGGTGAGCTCGATCCGTTCGCGGTCGCCGTGATGGGCGAGCTCGGCCAGGATATCTCCACCCACAAGCCGCAGACCTTCGAGGAGCTGGAGGACTGGGAGGGGCTGAATTTCGATCTCATCATCACGCTCTCGCCCGAGGCGCACCACAAGGCGCTGGAGCTGACCCGCACGCTCGCCGCCGATGTCGAATACTGGCCGACGCAGGATCCCACCACCATCGAGGGCAGCCGCGACCAGAAGCTCGCTGCCTATCGCGAGGTCTGCGACCAGCTCCTGCTGCGCATCCGCCGGCGATTTGCGAAGGTCGGCGCGGCGAGCGGGTAGCATCCGGCGGGCGTAACACCTGCGTCACAGACTGAGGGCACAGCGATGTCGGACACCTCGAATCAGCAAAGTCCGGGTTCCCGGGTTGTGAAATCAGCCCCCTTCCGATAGGTTCCGCGCGCAATTCACCCCTGCCTCATCCCCAAATCACCTGATGCTCGGCCGCCCCAAATTCGTACTTGCCTCCGGTTCGCCGCGACGCCTGTCGCTGCTCAACCAGGCCGGCATCGAGCCGGACGCGCTCCGGCCGGCCGACGTCGACGAGACGCCGAGGCGAGGTGAGCTGCCGCGCGCCTGCGCCAATCGGCTCGCGCGGGCCAAGGCCGATGCGGCACTCAAATCGGTGCAGCTCGACGACGAGCTGCGCGGCGCCTTCATCCTCTCCGCCGACACCGTGGTGGCGGTCGGCCGCCGCATCCTGCCCAAGGCCAATCTGGTGGACGAAGCCGCGCAGTGCCTGCGGCTGCTGTCGGGCCGCAACCACCGCGTCTACACCGCGATCTGCCTCGTCACGCCGCGCGAGGCCTTCCGCCAGCGCCTGGTCGAGACCCGCGTCCGCTTCAAGCGCCTGTCGGAAGACGACATCCAGGCCTATATCGGCTCCGGCGAATGGCGCGGCAAAGCCGGCGGCTACGCCGTGCAGGGCATCGCCGGCTCCTTCGTGGTCAAGATGGTCGGCTCCTACAGCAACGTCGTCGGCCTGCCGCTCTACGAGACCACGACGCTGCTCGGCGGCGAGGGTTTCCCGACCCGCTTCGGCTGGCTCAACTCCACTGCGGTGTGAGCGCCAGGGTCGCGCCGACAAAAACCTCGAAAACAACCCCATGCACAGTAGAATGGCCCGGCCGGATCCGAACGGCGGCGCATGTGCCGTTGCTCCGTGAACCCCTTCGCCGACAGGCGCTTGAACTCCCTCACCCCGTGTAAGCTGCGCATCTCATGGACGACCAGGTCAAAAAGCCCGCCGGGCCGCTCAAAACCTGCCCGATCTGCGGCAAGCCGCAGGCGCAGGCCACCCGCCCATTCTGCTCCTCGCGCTGCCGCGACGTCGATCTGAACCGCTGGCTGAAAGGCTCCTACGTCATCCCCGGCCGCGATGACGAGGTGGATGACGTCGAATAATTAAGTTTTTTCAATGTGTTATAAGTTCCATCGACGTGCCGCACCCGAGCCGCGGCAAGCCCGCCCGAGCTTGTGCACAGCCGGGCCGCCCCCGGCGAAGCCTCTTGGCGAAGCCGGGTGGACAGGCAGCTCTCGGCCCACTATAAACCGCCCGCTCGATGGGCTTTGGCCCCTCTCTTGGAGCACGCCCAGGTAGCTCAGTTGGTAGAGCATGCGACTGAAAATCGCAGTGTCGGTGGTTCGATTCCGCCCCTGGGCACCATCCCTCTGATTTTCGGGCTTCCACCAACCCGGCTGCCGTTTCCGCCGCGTGGGTTCGCTGTACGTGCCAGGTCGCGGCTGATATGCTTTTCGCCATCAGGACGGCAAATGGCAGTGCGTCAACAGATTCCCTTGCGATGCCGGCCTTCTGATCGGATTTCGATCCCGCTCGCACCTTTTTGACGTCGACCTATCGAACGGCTGCCTCGTCCCCTCACATTGGGAGATGTGCCATGGCTGCATCGGATTGGCGTCTCGAAGGCGAATGGATCAAGAATTGTACTTGCGCGTTTGGCTGCCCATGCGACTTCAATGCCCTGCCGACCCAGGGCTATTGCAAGGGGTTGGTCGGCATGCGGATCACCAAGGGACATTTCGAGGGGACCAACCTCGATGGCCTGTGCTTCGCGGCCACCGTCGATTTCCCGGGAGCGCTGCATGAAGGCAACGGCAAAATGCAGCCGATCATCGATGAGCGCGCAACGGCGGAACAGCGCCAGGCGCTGTTTGACATCTTCTCCGGCAAGCATTCCGCCGAGGGCACGCTGTTCCAGATCATCAGCCTGATCGTGACCACCGTCCACGATCCCGTCTTTGCGCCGTTCGAATTTTCCTTCGACAAGGACGGACGCGTCGCCAAGCTCGTCGCCAAGGGCGTGTTGGAGACGGAGGTCGAACCGATCAAGAATCCGGTGACGGGTGCTCCTCATCGCATTCAGGTGGTGGTGCCCGAGGGTTTCGAGCACAGGGCTGCCGAGGTCGCGTCCGCCAACATCCGCTCGACGGGGGCGATCAGTTTCGAGACCAAAGGCACGCACAGCTCGCTTGCGACCGTCGTGCAGACACCCGAGGGCGTCGCAGCCTGATGCTGCGCCGAAGTCGAGCCATCGATTGGCGACATCCGCTTCCGGGGAAAGCCGATGAGCGGGCATTTGGCGCTTGAACACCTGCTTAAGCGCGACCGCCTGATCGTGGTGGTCGGGACCGCCGCGGTGGTGGCGCTGGCCTGGACGTATCTGGCGAGCGGGGCCGGCATGGACACCGAGATGATGGCCGACATGCCGGACATGGCGCCAATGCCGTGGACGCCACTCTATGCCGTGCTGCTGTTCGCGATGTGGTGGGTGATGATGATCGCGATGATGGTGCCGAGCGCGGCGCCCACCGTCCTGTTGTATGCGACCGTCAAGCGCAGGCGGGAGACATCTGGCGCCGCGATGGAGGTCTGGATCTTTCTCGCCGGCTACCTCCTGGCATGGGCCGGGTTCAGTCTCGTTGCGGTCCTGGCGCAGTGGGCGCTCGAACGCACCTGGCTCCTGTCGATGGCGATGGCAAGTACGAGCGCCATTCTGGGCGGCACTCTTCTTTTGGCCGCGGGGCTCTATCAGTTCACGCCACTCAAGGGCGCCTGTCTTCGCTACTGTCAAAGCCCGCTGCTGTTCCTGAGCAGGTACTGGCAAGTCGGCAGAAGCGGAGCATTCCGCATGGGACTTCGCCACGGCAGCTATTGCGTCGGCTGCTGCTGGTTCTTAATGGCATTGCTGTTCGTCAGCGGCGTGATGAATTTGCTCTGGATCATCGCCATCGCACTCTATGTCGCCTGCGAGAAACTGCTTCCGTTCGGCCGAAGCCTGAGCTATGCGGCGGGCGTGACCCTCATCCTGTTCGGCACGATCGTTCTTGCGCGCACGGTGTGAAGCGTGTTCGCTTGCGTCAAGCTCGAGCCATTGCAGCGCACGGTCCGCGTGCAAATTTCGGCCATTCAATACAAACAACTAACAATCCCTCGCGGAGGAAGCTCCATCTGAGATGAGGGGCATACGGCTGATGGCGCTCAACATTCGAGCGCCCGGCCCCATCAAGACCAAATCAGAAAATCATATCGATATTTCAATTATATAGTAGTTCGCAGTTTTATTCTGAGTGGCGCACCATTTTCCCACCATTCAGTATAAAACCGCGAGCCATTGCAGAGCTCCCGCAGGCCTATTCGGTCCCCGATCGGCATCTGCGGCGGTGTCGTCGCCAATGCCTCAGCGGATCGCAGCCTGCCGCTCCGCGCCGTGTCGCCTGGGCGCCACTTCGACCGCCGACGCCAAAAGGCTCGGCTGGAGCAGGACGGTGAACTCTTCGAGCGATACCGGCGGAGAGAAAATATAACCTTGCGCCATGGTCGCGCCGTTTTCGGCCGCGAACCGAAGGTCTTCGGCCGTTTCGATGCCTTCTACGACCGTTTCGAACCCCAATTCGTCCGCAAGTCCGAGCGCCAGGCGAAGGATCGTCTGCTTCTCGCGGTCTTCCGCGACACCCGCGACGAGCGTGCGATCGAGCTTCACGGCGTCGAAGGGGAGCCTCGCCATCGTCGAAAGATTCGAATAGCCGGCTCCGAAATCGTCCATTGCGAAGCGTATGCCCAATTGCCTGAGCAGGCTTATTCTCTCGCGTACGACATCGGGATTGCGCATCGCGACCGACTCTGTGATCTCGATCTCGAGGTGTGGCGGCGGGAAGTCGGCCTCGCGAACGGTCGTGACGATGTCCTTGATGAACAGCGGGTCCTCGATTTCCGTCGCCGCGACATTTACGGCGAGCACGAGGTTCGAGCCGGCCCGGATCAAGCCCCCGATTTCGGCGAGCGCGCGCCTGAGCACGAAGCGGTCGATCTCCATGATGAGGCCGATCTCTTCCGCGATCTTGATGAAGCGCTGAGGAGGAATGTTGCCCTCCTTCGGATGATGCCAGCGCGCCAGCGCCTCCACCCCCAGGATGCGGCCATCCACGCAGGACACCTTGGGCTGGTAATGGACGACGAGCTCTTCATTGCGGATCGCCAAGGCGAGATCGGTTTCGAGCGCATGCCGGGCACGCGCGACCTCTGCGAGATCTGGAGTGAAGAACGCGTGGGTATTGCGTCCCGAGCTCTTCGCGACGTACATCGCAAGGTCGGCGCGGATCAGGAGATCGTCATAGGTTGTGCCGTGGGTGGGCCAGATCGCAACGCCGATGCTGACGCCGATGGTCGCATGGTTGCTCTGGAGCTTGAAGGAAACCTGCAGCGTCTCGATCATCTCGCGGGCACAGAGGCTCGCGGCCTCGACCGTCTTCACCCCAGCGATGATGGCGACGAACTCGTCGCCCCCGACCCGGGCGAGCAGACTTTTGCCGGCAGCGACCTTGGACGTCAGCAAATTGCTCAAGCGCTCGGCCACCATCCTGAGCAGCTCGTCGCCAGCCTTGTGCCCGAAAGTGTCGTTGATGGATTTGAAGCCATCGAGGTCGAGGAAGAACAGCGCTCCGTCTTCTTCAGCGTCGATGAACGCCGGCGCATCGAGGCGCATCTTCTCCCGATTGGGAATGCGGCTCACCGTATCGTAGAAAGCGAGCTGACGAATTCTTCGCGTGCTGGCCCGCAAATGCGTCAGCATTCGCTCGAATGCGAGGCCGAGGCCGCGAACCTCGCCGATGCCCGTTGCGCGGAACGGAACGTCGAGATTGCCTCCCGCGATTTCCTGGGCGGTCTTGGCGAGCGCCGAAAGTCCTTTCGTGAGGTGCCTTACGGCGGCCAATAGCGCGACGACCAAGGCACCGAGCGCCAGCGCCGCGGATGCCAGGAACTGCCACATCAGCGAACGGGTATGGGCGGCGCCGATCTGGAACATCTGATCGCGTGTCGTCGTCACGAGCGATGCTCTCGCGAACGTACACACCTTGAGCGTCGCCTCATATTCGACACAGCGCGCGACGTAGTTGCCGTCATCCGAGCGCTGCAGCCCGCCCAAACGCGTCCTGGCGCTGCTAAATTTCACCCCTCCAGGCCCCGCGGAAGACACGATCTCGTTGTCACCCGTGATGATGACCACGCCGGCATTAGCTAGCGAAGTGAAGTTCTCGAGAGTCCGCTCCGTGCGCCCGAGCGGTCGGATGGCGACAAGCGCGCCGATGAGGTCGCCGAAGTCGTCGAACACGGGCTCGATTGCGGTGTGCGCTATAGTGTGGCGCTGGGCCAGGCCGAGCGCTGACAATTCACCCAATTTGAGCTCATAGGTGCCTTCCTCACCCCGCGGGTGCGAGCGGCTATTGTCCTTGAGGATCGACCTGAGATTGACAGAGAGGTCGGTCCCCTCGATCGCCCCGTTCAGAGCGAGGAGGTCGAGGGGCGTGTTGGCACCGATCACGCGGCCGGTTTCGTCGAACGCGATCAGCCTTTCGAAGCCGGAGGTCGAAGCAACGATGCTGAGCAGCTCGCGGATAGTGACATCGTTGTTCGAGGCGACCGCCTTGGCGACATCGGCGCGCTGAGCGATCTGACGCAGGCGTGATGCGGTTTCCGCGCCGAGGACCTCGATTCGCGCTCGCGCCAACTGCGCCTCGCCGTCGAGGCGATGAGCGAGCTGGTCTTCTGAGAGTTCGCCCAGTGCCGCAGCCTGCTGCCTCAGTTGCTGCTGCAGGCGTAGCGCCGTCAAGCCACCGATGAGGCCGAGCCCGAGTACGCCGGTCGCGAGCACGACGGCAACAAGGCGCATGGCGATAGACGAGGGGAAACCTGGAATCCCGGACGGAACGGCCCAACGACGCCAGCGGGGCGGCGCCCTCGATGCCTTCGCCATATCGGTGTCGGTCGCCACCACTGCCAGCACCCTGAACTTGCGGGGACCGATCAATGTCGCTCGCTAAGGCCCCCACTGACTTGTCTTCCAGGCGCCGAATTTAGGCGAGTGAAACCCTCTAAATCGTCTATTTGTCATCTATTTGTGGCTAGTTAATTACCAATTGGTTTTTCGAAACCATCAGATTGTGTGCTTTCACTTTCTGTTCGCCACACTGATGATTCCAAAAGGCGCGGCGTTGCGACAACAGAAGGTTTAGGTTTCTTTGCCAGATTGTGCACCTCGTGGTTCGAAGGGGTCTGCAATGGCATTTTCGAGGATAATGGCAGCCCTTTTGGGCCTTTGCCTTGCGGGGATGAATGCCGCTGGCGCCGAACCACGCAGGCTCGACATCGTCGGGACCGGAGACGGTATCGATGTCCTGCGCGCCATCGCCGCGAGCTTCATGCAACAGGAAGGATCGGCACAGGTCGAGGTCCCGCCGAGCATCGGTTCTGGCGGAGGCATCGCGGCCGTGGGGTCCGGTAAGGCGATCCTGGGGCGCGTCGCACGCCGCCTGACCGACGCCGAAGCGGCTTCCGGCATCGTCTACAAGGCGATCGCCCGCCTGCCTTCGGCTTTCATCGTCCATCCCGGCTGCGGAGTGAGTGCCGTCACAAGCGCTCAGCTCGTTGCGATCTATTCGGGCCGCCTTGCGAATTGGAAGGAGCTGGGCGGCGCCGATATGCGCATCCGCGTCGTGCGGCGCGAGGACCAGGACAGCACACTCACCGTGCTACGGGCCAGCATGCCCGGCTGGCGTGATCTCGAGATCACCGAGAAATCGAAGATGGCAACGACCACACAGGAAGCGATCGAGACGGTTCGCGATGTTCAAGGCGCGATCGGCTTCGGTCCTTTCTCGCGGCCGTTGGAACAGGGGCTCACGGTGCTTCGCGTGGACGGTCACTACCCGACGGACGCGGATTATCCCTCGAGCGTGGTGCTGGCGCTTATCTATTTAAATACGTTGCAGGATCCGGATGCGCTGGCCTTTCTACGCTTTGCCGCTGCGCAGAAGGCAGCCGACGTCATCACCAGCCTCGGTAGTCTGCCCGTCAAGCCGTGAGGCGCCGGGGCTCGGCGGCCGCCAGAGCTGCTGAACTCGGCATCGGCTCACAGACCGGGGCGATGAGGCTGCTCCCGGCTTCGCCATAGACGGGTAACTTTGTCGATCAGCGATGGGGTTTGAGAGCTCGGCAGGAAAGGATCGGCGTAGCATTGCGCATTGGCCGAGCGCGCCTTGTTCTTCACGATCTCGACGAGACCAACCGGGCCGGCGACGTAGACCGTATCCTCCAGCCCAAGCAGGGGCAGGTAGTGCGATGGGCGCCCGGGCCTGATCGGCAGGGTAGACCCGACCTCCGTCGTCGCAATGACCTCGCGGACACCGTCGTCGATCAGCCACTGCAACGAGGGAAGCATATAGAGATTATCGGCATCCCGGCTGCCGGCGACGACCGCCATCTCGCGGTTGCGCTGGGTCGAGCGCGCCGAGCGGGCGAGCGCCCAGATCGGGGCCCAGCCTGCTCCGCCGGCGACCAGCACCAGCGGCCCCTGGCCCTGTCGTAGATAGGCTTGTCCAAAGGGGCCTTGCACATGCGCCGCATGGCCGGGCCTGATGGCTTTGCCGAGCTGCCCCGACACGGTACCGTCAGGCAGGCACCGGATGTGGAAGACGAGTTCGACTTGCTTGAAGGAACCATCGAGCCTGAAGGTCGGGCTGAACTCCCGCGCAGGATAGCCGGAAAACTTGACGCGCACATATTGTCCCGGCCGAAACTCGAGCGGCGCCGAGGTCGTCAGCACGACTTCGGCGATCTCCGACGAGAGCTGGTTGATCTCGGTGACGGCGCCCGGCCGCTTCACCGGTAGCGGCAATTCTTCGAATTCGATCTCAGCATCGCCTGCGACCGCTGCCTGGCAGGCGAGCACAGTGCGGCCATGGCCCGAGCCGCCGTCATCGACCGAGCCCGAAACGACCGTCACCCGGCAGCTCTGACATTGTCCCGATCTGCAGTCGTGTGGAACGAGTATCGAGCCGCCGAGCGCCGCGTCGATCAGGCTTTCGCCGGCGCGGGCTTCGACGAGCTTGCCGTTGATGACGAGCCGACAATGCCTCTTCATCGCGAGGCCTCTGGGAGTGGCCTCCGGTCGAGCACGTCGCCGATCATGAGAGCCCTATTTCTGCGACACGACACGCACCGGGCGGTTATGGCTCGCATGCCGCGTCTGTGCATGGTCGAAGACGGCGACCCACATGTAGAGATCGCGGCCTGGCACGAAGGCTTTGTCATATCTGCCATCGCTTTTCATGTTGCGCGTCAGCTCGAGCGTCCAATGTCCGTTGCTCCATTTTGAAACTCCGGCGACATTGGCTCGCTCTCCTTCGGTGTCGCCGGCAATAATCACGCCGGGCAGGACCGTGCCGACGGGAATCCTCGCGTCGGCCTCTGGAGTGTAGGGTTCGCTCTCCGAGTCGAACATGTACCAGCGGCCGTTCTCGTCGTCGCTGCTGTTGGGATCAAGATCGAATTTGCCGAGGGCTGCGACTTGCGCCTTCCAGTCCTTGGGAAGCCGCAGAACCGTGACGGGCCCTTTGTCGTTCCGGTGGATGAACTTGAAGTTATACGAATAAAGAGTGCGGCCAGGCTTATTCCAATAGCCGCCCTGATAGCGGGCATCGTAATTCTGCTCGTCCAGGGTCGGGGCGTAGGGCGGGCCGATATATTGGCTGTCGACACGCCCGAGCATGCCCCCGCGCGACGCCTTCCACTGCCACATGTCTATGTAGCTGCCATCCGTCGTGAAGTGGAAGCCCCGGCCGTTGATCGGCATCGGTTTGCCGGGCAGCGGGTTGGCGCCGAGACCCGTCGCGCCTGCGCCGCCGAGCGATGGATTGTCCGAGAAAATGACCGCCAGCTTATCCTCGTAGAACTCGGCGGCGTCTTGCAGACCCGCACGCTCGTCGAGGGCGTGCCAGCCATCCTCTTGCTTGATGATCGGAACGCGGCGGAGGGAGCGCGTGGGATCCTCCCAGCGGAAGGCAAAATAGATCTTCTGCCCGTCGTGCAGGGCGCGCACCTCCACGAGCGATTCGCCCGATCCGCCGAGATTGGCACCCTGCTGCGTGCGAATGAAGACGGGGAGCGCGCGCGACCAGGCGGGATCGCCCATGGCGCCGTCGAGCTTCGGCGCGGCGCTCACCCGCGCGACGACGAGCGTATCGCGCGTCGCCCAGTCGAGCCCGGCGACGCCGCACGCGACTATCACCCCGATTGCAGCGGCGACGAGAAGAGGCCTCGGCCGCACGGCCTTCGTGATCGCGAGCGGCGTCGGCCGAAACACACGGAAAATCTGCTGCCAGCCGCCATAGAGATAATGCGCGGCGACATGCGCGAAGATGTAGACGAGCGCGACGAAGGCGGCGGTCGAGTGGAGATAAGCCCACCAGCCGCCATAGCCGAGATACATCATGACGCCCGTCCCCGTGAGGAAGATCACGAGCGCATAGACGAACCAGTGCAGGATGACGTTGACGGCTCCCCACTTGAGGCGAGCCGGGGCGCGCATCGCGAGGATCCGCGTCTTCTTCGGGCTGTTGCGCTCGACGAGGCCGCTGCGCGCGAGGTAGACGACGTAGGCCGTCCCGCAGAAGAAGACGGCGAGCCCCGCGAGGAAATGCCAGGAAAAGATCTCGCCCTGCGGCAGGACCGGAGCGAGCCATTTCGAGAAGGGGGCGTGCAGCGCGTCCGCTGCGATGCGTATGCCGGTAACGAGGCTTACGACAAACGCGATCGCGGTCGCCCAATGGAGGGTTATCGTCCCGACATCGGTGCGTGGCGGGCTTTCTCGAGTCTTTGTTTGAGCGAGGCGTTTCTCGGTCAAGGCATCGGCGTTCGTTCGAGCGGCGACATCGTTCATTGCATAAAGCTTACCCGCGGTAAACCAGCAGTTGCGCCAGAAAGGCTGCGAAGCATTGGGGATTTGGCGAGATGGGCGTGGTCGCCGAAGAAACCAAGACGGCCGGCAACGATCATTATCCCAATCAAGGCGGTCGGCCAACGAGCCGCCCCTGGGGCATACGCCAGTCTCGAAGTCTGGTCTCTAACCCTGCTTGGCTCTGGTGCTGGGCAGCTCAGAGCGCGGCCGTTGCGCGGGTCGCCAAGCCGCGTCCATCATAAACTCGGCGGAAATCGTTGGGAGGACGTAGGTAGCCGACGCTCCCACGAAACTTGAATTTATATAGCAATTTCAATTATATAAGAGTTCGACTGGCGCACATCCAGCCGGTTCGCTGAATTTCCCCAATCCTCATCGAAGCGCCGAACGACGGCCGCGAGCTCCGCCTCGCTTGCGCGTTCACAGGTTCACGCTGACAACCGGAGCACCGCGCAGCTCACTCCCGAACCAGCTCTCGCCCGGCCATTCCTGGCACTCTGCTTGCTCAGTCAGGACCTAAGCCAGGCCTTGGCGAGAAGGCCGTTTCAGGTTGAGGCAAGTCATGCAGGAAGTGTCCCGTTCTGGTGCTGGTGAACTCCAGCTCGATGCGTTGATCGCGGATTTGTGGTGGCGTGTTCGGCTGCTGAACACCGACATTATCGAGGAAGAAGCGAAAACCGGGGTGTTCGACGTGAAGCAGCCGACCTATCCGCTGCTCGCGGCCAATCTTCGCGCGCGGCGCGACAATCTGGTGTCGACGATCGGCGTGCTCGAGCAGCGTGCGAGATCGATGTCGCAAGCGGCTTGAGCGCGGTCTTCGGTTGAGGGCGGCGATCAACCGCCCTCATTCCCGCGACCGCCTGCGCGATACACGCACAGCCCCTGCCGGGCACCGTCGGCATCATCGGATTGTCATCGCCCAGTCAATGAATGCTGCTCCTTTCGCCGCGCTTCGCGGAGAGTGGACATGCATCTGATCAAGACAATTTCTTCCGACCGTCGGTCGATCCTGAAGGGACTCGCGGCCGCAGCCGTCGCGCCGCTGGCGGCGCCGGTTCATGCCGCCGAGGGCTTGCCGGCGCAACCGACCGGACCTGCGGCCGCAATCGCCACCGACAAGGCCTATTGGACGGCCGTGAAGGGGCTCTATGCCGTGACGCCTGACGTCGTCAACCTGGAGAACGGCTTCTGGGGCATCATGGCCGAGCCGGTGCGGCGCGAGTTCATCCGCCTCTCCGACATGGTCAACTACCAGAACACCTATTACGCGCGGCAGCGGGCGGGCGCGGATTTCGAGGCCGTGCGGGCCAAGGTGGCGGCGGCGGTTGGAGCTGCGCCCGAGGAAATCGCGCTCACCCGCGGTGCGACCGAAGCGTTGCAGCTGCTCATCGGCGGCTACAACAGGCTGAAGCCCGGCGACAGCGTGCTCTACGCCGATCTCGACTACGATTCGATGCAATATGCCATGAATGTGCTGAAGGCGCGCCGCGGTGTCGATGTGGTCAAGTTCGACGTCCCGGAGCCGGCCACCCGTCAGGGCGTGCTCGACGCCTATGCCCGCGCCCTCGAAGCGAATCCGAAGACCAGGCTGCTCCTCCTCACCCATGTAAGCCATCGCACCGGCCTCATCATGCCGGTCACCGAGATCGCCCGCATGGCCAGGGCGAAGGGCATCGACGTCATCCTCGACGCCGCTCATTCCTGGGGACAGATGGACTTCAGGGTGAGCGAGCTCGAGGTCGATTTCGTCGGCTTCAACCTGCACAAATGGATCGGCGCGCCGGTCGGCGTCGGCTTCCTCTACATCAAGAAAGACCGCCTCGCCGCCGTCGATCGCGACCTCGGTGACGAGGATTTCCCGGAAACCGACATCCGCTCGCGCGTGCACACCGGCACGGTCAATTTCGCGACGGTGCTGACGGTGCCCACGGCCATCGAGCTCCATCAGCAGATTGGTGCTGCGGCGAAACAGGCCCGCCTGCGCTACTTGCGCGACTACTGGGTCAGTCGTAGCAGGGGCTTCAAGGACCTCGAGATCCTGACGCCGGACGAGGCGGGCCTCTACGGTGCGATCACGTCCTTCCGCCTCGCCGGCAAGACGAGCAAGGCCGACAACGATGCCATCGTGGCGAAGCTCAGGGACACCTACAAGGTCCTGACGGTTCGCCGGGCGGGCATCGCCAAGGGCCAATGCATCCGCGTGACGCCGGCGCTCTACACCGAGGAGGCCGATCTCGACCGCTTCGTCGAGGCGCTTGCGGCCATCACGGGGACGAAGGCGGGCTGAACCCGCGTGATTGCTCCGGCGCCTGCGTGCCTCTTTCGCTGATGCGGGCTGGCTCATGCTCTCCGATGACGCCAGCCCCCTTCGCGGCCCTACTGCGCCACCTTGGTGAGGTTCGCAAGACTCGCCGCCAGTTCGTCGCTCCGGAATGGCTTTGTCAGCCGCGACAAATCCGGCGTGATGCCTTCGTTGTTTGCGTAGCCTGAGACGACGAGGATCTGGAGCTCGGGATACTGGCTGCGCAGTGCGCGGCCGAGATCCGTTCCACTCATGCCCGGCATCAAATGGTCAGTCACGAGCAGGTTCGGCCGAAGGCCCTCCCTGACGCGTTGAAGGGCGTCTTCCGCCGAGCCCGCCTCGACGACGCTGTAGCCGAGCTCGCTCAGCATCTCGGCGGTGCTCATGCGCACCAGCGGTTCGTCATCCACGAGAAGCGCCGTGCCGGCGGCAAGCGGCTGCAGTTTCGGCTGAGGGGCGATGTCGATCGCGCCCGCGGTCACCTGGCTCACCGGCAGCCATAGCTCCACCGTCGTCCCGGCCCCCACGGCACTCCTGATCGTGAGCGCGCCGCCGAGCTGGGACGCAAGGCCGTGGACCATCGAAAGCCCGAGACCGGTGCCTTGTCCAACACCCTTGGTCGAGAAGAACGGCTCGACGGCGTGTGCCAGTGTCTCCTCGTCCATGCCAATCCCGGTGTCGGCGACCGAGATGCAGACATAGGTTCCCGGTGTCAGTCCCGATGCGTGTACGCGCTCAACGGTGCGGGCCTTGGCCGAGATGCGCAACTTGCCGCCGTCGGGCATGGCATCCCGTGCATTCACGCTGAGGTTCAGGATCGCCATCTCGACCTGATTGGGATCGGCCATCGCCTCGGGAAGCCCTTCCGGCGCATCCACCGTCACCTGTATCTGCGGTCCGGTTGTGCTCGAGATCAGGTCGCCCATCTCGGCAACGAGCCGGCCGATATCGACCGGCACGGCCTGCAGCGGTTGCCGGCGCGCAAAGGCGAGAAGGCGCTGAACCAGCGTCTTGGCGCGCTCGGCCGCCTGCGCTGCGCCGGCGATCAGGCGGTGCTCGCGCTCGCCGCCGATGCCCCTGCGCTGGAACATGTCGAGCAGGCCGACGATCGGTGTGAGAAGGTTGTTGAAGTCGTGCGCGACGCCGCCGGTGAGCTGGCCCATGGCCTCCATCTTCTGGGCCTGACGCAGCGCCTCCTCCGCCTGTGCGAGGCGCGCCTGCTCCTCCAGGCGATCGGTCACGTCCATCCCGGTCAGGAATGCACCGATCCGCGTGCCATCCGGCGCGCGCAACGCCTCAAACTTCATCTCGTAGACGCGGCGCTCGAAGCGGGGATCGCCGAATTCCTCGATCGTGGTGAAGGCTTCGCCGCCCAGCGCGCGGCTCCAGATCGCCGTGGCCGCAGCGAGATGCTCCGGCCGGTCGGCGAGGAATTCGTGCAGGGAATCGCCGACCTTCGGCCACTTGCCGAAGATGCGCTGATAGGCATCGGCGCAGGACGCGTTGATGGCGAGCCAGCGGTAATCGAGATCGAGCGCCTGAATCTGCCCGTCGGTGGTTTCCACGATCGTGGCAAGCAGGTGCCGCTCGGCGGTGCGTTCGGCGACGCGCTGCTCGAGCGTGGCATTGAGCTCCCTGTAGCGCGCTTCGCTGGCCCGCAGCTGGGTCTCGCCGCGAACACGCTCGGTCGTCTCGGAGACGATGCAGAGCACGCCGCCGACCGAGCCATCGTCATCCGGTATGGCCGAATAGGAGACGTCCCAGTAACTCGTCTCGCCGTAGCCGTGACGCTCGACGTAGAACGGGCGATCCTTTGCGGTGAATGTTGTCCTCGTCCGGCGGACGCCGGCCAGCAGCGGTTCGAGATCGTCCCACAGCTCGCCCCAATTCTCGATCGCCGGGCGGCCGAGGGCGCGGGGATGATTGGCGCCGATGCCCGGCGCATAGGCATCATTGTAGAGCGCGACAAAATCGGGCCCCCAGAACAGAACGATCTGGGCCTGCGCCGCCAGCAGCATGCCGATCGTCGTCTTGAGGGCCTGCGACCAACGATGAGGGGGGCCGAGCGGCGAGTCCGACCAGTCGAGGGCGCGCATCATCGCGCCCAGCTCGCCGCCGTCGGCGAGGAAGCTTGCATCAGTTGACTGCCGAGCGGCTTTCTCAGACAGCACCGGACTCCCCGCGACGCGTGACATGGGCGTCCTTGCCCAACCGAGCCCGGATTCCGGGGACTCGACGGCCGACAACGTCCGGCACGGCTTCTGGTTCCGTCCTGGTAGTTTTGCGCCGGCCTTGTGCTATTGCTGCCTCCCGCAACGACGCGAGGTCCCCATGCTCCCCATTCCCGCCGACATCTTCACCGAGCCCGAGGACGTCTCGCCCGACGCCCTCGCCAATCTCGGCCCGCTTCGCCGTCTTGCCGGCACGTGGCAGGCGGACAAGGGCATCGACGTCAATCCGAAGGCGGAGGGGCCGGAGCGACGCACCTTCATCGAGCGCATCCGCATGGACCCGATCGATCCGCAGGCCAACGGCCCGCAGCTGTTCTATGGCTTGCGCTATCACATCCACATCAACACGCCGGAGGAAGACATCACCTTCCACGACCAGGTCGGCTACTGGCTGTGGGAGCCCGCGACCGGGCTGATCATGCAGACGCTGGCGATCCCGCGCGGGCAGGTGCTGCTGGCGTCCGGAAAAGCCGGACCTGACGACAAGAAGATCTCCGTCACGGCCAGGCGCGGCGATACCGCTTACGGGATCTGCTCGACCGACTTCCTGGAACAGGCCTTCCGCACCGATTCCTACCGCTGCGACATCACCTTCAACGACGACGGAAGCTGGACCTATCTGATCCAGACCGAGTTGTTCGTGCGCGGCGCGCCGTTCAATCATCACGACACCAACACGCTCCAGCTCATCGCGCCGCCCAAGCTCAATCCGCTCGCGGTGATCGTCAACGATCGCGCCAAAGCCGATGGCGGCAGCGGAACGGCGGCGTGAGCGTCATCCGGAGATTTGCATGAAGCCGTATGTCATCTGCCTGATGCATTCGAGCCTCGATGGCCGCACGCATCCCAGCCGCTGGCGTCCGAAGGGCGCGGGCACGGACTGGTTCGAGAAGATCCACGAGGAGCTCGGCGGCGATGCCTGGGTGATCGGCCGCGTCACCGGCTCGGAGTTCGCCAAGGGCAAGCCCTATCCGGCGATGTCGGGCGAAAAGCTTCCGCGCGAAAACTGGTTTGCGCGGCGCGATGCGAAGACTTATGGCGTCGTGCTCGATGCGCAGGGCAAGATCGGCTGGGGCCGTTCCGACATCGGCGGCGATCCGATCGTGGTGGTGCTGACCGAGAGCGTGCCGGATTCGCATCTCGCGGGGCTGCGCGGCGAGGGCGTGTCCTACATCTTCGCCGGTAAGTCCGATATCGACCTGGCGCTGGCGCTCGACATCCTCAACCGCGAGTTAGGAGTGAAACGGCTGCTGGTGGAAGGCGGCGGCGTCGCCAATGGCGCGTTCCTGCGCGCCGGTTTGATCGACGAGTTCAACCTGATCCTGAGCCCCGCGGTGGACGGCGCCAGCGGCGCGCCCTTCGTGTTCGATTCGATCGCAGCGGACAGCGACAAGCGCGCGCCTCTCACAGCGATGACGCTGGAGAGCGTGCGGGAGCTCGGCGGCGGCGTCCTGCTGCTGCGTTATCTGATCAAGAACGATCCGCAAGGCGTGGCCGGGTAAAGCGCCGTCATGCAGGACATGTCGGAACACATTGTCATCGTCGGCGCGGGTGCGGCCGGCCTGATGGCGGCACGCGCGCTCGCGCGCGCCGGCAAGAGGGTGACCATCCTCGAAGCACGCGAGCGCTGCGGCGGCCGCATCCATCCTCTGCTCGTATCGGAGTTCGGCTATCCCGCCGATGGCGGCGCCGAATTCGTTCATGGCGAGGCGCCGGTCACGCGCGCCCTGCTGCGCGAGGCGGGGCTGCCGGTTCAGGAGATCGCAGGCACGCAATGGAGCTTTGACGGCACAGGGCTCTCGCGCGAGGAGCGCCACGATCCGCATGAGGCGGAGCTGCAAGCCGTGCTCGGGGCGTTGCAGGACGATCTCACCGTCGCCGATTTCCTGCGCCGGTACTTTGCCGGACCAAAATACGAGCGGCTGCGCTATTCCATCGAGCGCATGGTCGAGGGCTACGATGCGGCCGATCCGGCCCGCGCCTCGATCCTGGCGCTGCGCGAGGAATGGATGGACGGCGGGCACCACGCCCAGGCGCGCATCGTCGGCGGTTACGGTGCGCTGATCGAATTCCTGGCGGCCGAGTGCCGCGGGCATGGCGCCGCGATCCGCTTCGGCTGCGTGGTGTCGGCCATCGCTAGAGAGGGCAACGCCCTCGTCGTGCGTTGCGTCAATGGCGAGGCGCACGCATGCGATCGCGTGATCGTCACCGTTCCGCTGCCGTTGTTGCGCGACATCGCTCTGCCCGTGGCTGCGGACGAAGGCCGCTGCTGCCGACGACATCGGCTACGGCGGCGTGATAAAAATCCTGCTGCGCTTCGCGCGGCCATGGTGGCGCGAGCGCAAGCCTGACCTCGCCGACATGACGTTCCTGCTGTCGGACCAGGCCATTCCGGTGTGGTGGACGCGCTATCCGGACCAGCACCCCGTGCTCACCGGCTGGTTCGGCGGTCCGCGGACGGCGGAGCTGTCGCATCTCGATTCGCAAGGGCTGATCGACACGGGACTGGATTCGCTCGCCACGATCTTCGGCCTGGCCCGCGCGGATGTCGCGCGCGAGCTCGTCGCGGCCGCGGCCACCAACTGGACGCATGACCCCTTCGCCCGCGGTGCCTATTCCTGGGCGACGCCGCGCACGCGCGAGGCGCAGGCGATCCTCGCGCGTGCCGACGGTGCCGTGCTGTTCTCCGGCGAAGCGCTCTATCGCGGACGCGACATGGGTACGGTCGAGGCCGCGCTGGCGAGCGGGCTGGCCACGGCGGAGATGATGTTGCGCGGATGAAAAAGGCCCGCGGATTCGCGGGCCTTTCGTTCGTCCGTGCCGGCCAATTTACCAGCGGCTGCCGCCAAAGCCGAACGTGACGCTGGGGCCGCCGCCGTAATAGCCGTACGGTCCGCCGCCATAATAGCCGTGGTGCCGCGGGTAGTAGCCGTAGCTCCGGTAGTGCGGACGATAATATCCGTGGTGGTGATGGCGCCAGTGATGATGGCGGTAGCCATGATGGTGCCGGTGCTGCGCGCTGATGTCGGTCGGCGCGTTCTGCTTCGCGCTCGTGGTGTTGGCCGCGTTCGCCGCCGATCCGCCGGCAAGCGCCGCGGCACCGACGGCCATCACGGCAATGAGATACTTCATGTCGTCACTCCAGTTGAATGTCGTGTGACAACACATGGGTGCTGGCTGCGTTCCGGCCAGTGCGGGCGTCGAAACGACGCAGCGCGACATCTGACTCGCAGTGACGATCACGCGTCGTGAGATTTATTGTCGCATCATCCGCGTTGATCGCATTGTTGCCATCACTTCGCCGCGAATGATGCGATCACCTCGCCTGTCGTGACGATGCGTGCGAATTCCTCGTTGAGATTCGACAGCGTCATCGCGTGGATCTCTTCGGCGGAACGCGCATCGCCGTCGGGCCCGACCCGATCGAACGTCCAGGTCGCATCGCGCACCAGGCGCGCATCGAAGCCGAGATTGCCGGCCATCCGCGTCGTCGTCTCGACGCAATGATTGGTGGTGGCGCCGCAGATGACGAGCGTGGTGATGCCCGCTTCGCGCAGGCGCGTCTCGAGGTCCGTGCCGATGAAGGCGCTGTTGACGCGCTTGACGATCACAGGCTCGCCACCCTGTTCACGTGCCTCGTCCTTGACAGCATAGCCGGAGCGCGAGGGCAGGAACGACGAGTGCGGCTTCGTGCCCTCGTGGCGGATGTGGAAGATCGGCGCGCGATTGGTCCGGAACGCCGCAAGCAGTTCGGCGATGCGCGCCACCGCATCCGGATTGTTGCGCCGCTTGCCGGCCGCTTCCCACTCGTCGAAGGCGCGTTGGACGTCGACGACGATGAGGGCGGGAAGGGAGGCGGGCATGGTGGGACCTTCTGGCGTTCGTTGAGCCGACTATGCGCGGCGATCGGGAGGGCGCAATGCCAATCTTCCCTCGTTTCGCGACAGCTCTCGTGCCCCGGACGCAGCGCAGCGTCCCTTCGACGGTGCGCTGCAGAGCCGGGGCCTATACTTCGAAGAGCGGCGGTGTGGCATGGGTCCCGGCTCTGCGGAGCAGCGCTATAGCGCGTCGAAGACGCGCGTGAACGCGCTTAAGGCGCTGCGCCGCGTCCGGGACACGCGAGTAGGGCACGCGCACGTGGGCTTCAAACTTCCTCCTTACGGATGCGGGTCGGGAAAGCCGTGGCGTTCGGAGAGCGCGGCGAGGATTGCGTCCTTGTCGGCGATGAAGGCGCGGCCCTGATGGCTGCCGGTCTGGTGCCGCGACGTCGCGCCGTCCGCCAGCACGAGCAGCGGCAGCGACTGGTTCTCCTCGCCGACCAGTGCGATCACGGATTGCCGCGGCCGCGGCCAGTCGATGCGCTCGACGTCGAGCTTCTCGGCCAGCTGCGGAAACGAGGCGAGCACCCCCTCCATCAGCGCGCAATGCCAGCAGTAGAAGCGTTGGCCCGGATAGGCGGGGTCCTCGAAGCCGGGGCGCAGCAGGAACAGGCGGTCGCGTGTCATGGGTCGCTCCGAAGTTGGTCGCTATCCCGGCGCTGCCAGCGGCAGGCTGACGTGAAAGACGGCGCCGCCTGACGGCGCGTTTTCGGCCCAGATGCGGCCGCCATGCGCCTGGACGATGGTATGCGCGATCGAGAGGCCTATGCCCATGCCTTGCGCCTTGGTCGTGAAGAACGGCTTGAAGATCTCGGTCGCTTTCTCCGCGAGGATGCCGTGACCTGCGTCGGCAATGGAGACGAGGGCAAGGTTGCCGTCGGCGAGACTGGTTCGTCCGACGACGCGGCGCCGCTCGTCCGGAAGTTCGGCCACGGCCTCCATGCCGTTCACGACGATGTTCAGGATCGCCTGCTGGAGCTGCACCTTGTCGCCTTTGACGCGGATGTCCGCGGGCGACGGCTGCGTCACGAGCTCGACATCGTGGGTCAGGGCCTGCACGGAGAGGAATCGAAACACCTCGCCGACCGTGGCATTGAGGTCGAGCTCGCGCCGTTCGGTCGAGTCTCGCTTCAGAAATGTGCGCAGCCGGCCAATGACTTCGGCGGCCCGCTGATCGTCGCGGCGGATGTGGTCCAATATGTCCCTGACTTCGCCGAGGTCGGGCGCCGGATTCTGCAAAATCCGCTGAGCCGTCTCGGCATTGATCATAATGGCGGCGAGCGGCTGGTTCAGCTCGTGCGCGAGCGAGACGGACATCTCGCCCGCGGTCGCGCGGCGGTTCATGTGGGCGAGCTCCGACATGCGCTGGCGTGCCTCGACCTCGGCCACGAAGCGCAGACGGCGCTCGCGCAGCAGAATGGTGATCATCAGCGCCTGCACCAGCACCACGCCCGCGACGATGATGGAGTGCCAGTAATACTGCTCCCAGAAGCTCGGTTGGCGGAAACGCACCTCGCTGCCGGGGGGCAGATTGGCTTCGTCCACATTCCAGCGTTTCAGCTGCCGCCAGTCGAAGATCGGCTTCACGTTGTTGCCGCTGAAGGGAACGATGCTCGACGGCGCTTCGCCGTCGAGGATCCGCATCGCGACCTCGCCGGCTTCCCGGCCGATGATCTCGGGCTGCAGCAGGAAGCCGCCCACGCCCGATCGCCCGAGGAACGTGTCTGATGTGATGATGATCGGGCGGTTCGCACTCTCGGCGACGCGTGCGAGCGCCGAGGCGGGGGAATAATAGGTGCCCTCGCCGTCGGAATACATCGCCGAGGTCAGGATCGCGGAGCGGGCGGGCAGGGAGGCGACGTGACTGCGGACCTCACGCAGCACGGTGCCGGACAGATCGGTGACTTCGAGATCGGGCATCTCGGCCGCGAAGTCCTGCTTCCAACGTCCGTATGTCAGCGGATTTTTCCAGGCATCGCCCACGAGGACGACATGGGTCAGGTCGGGAACGACGGCGCGCGCTGCGGTCAAGAGCTGCGCCGGCCTCACCCTTGCGAACACGGCCGTCGTGTTGGGCAGGAACAGCGCGCGCGTCTCGGGCAGGTCAGGCACGAAGCCGTACACGACGGGCGCGGCGGGCCAGATGTCCTGCTTGCGCGCTTGAAGGAATTTCGCCGATGTCACGCCGATCGAAACGATGACGTCGATCGGCCGCTGCGCATATTTGGTCTTGAGATGACCGACCAGACTCTCTTCGTAGTCCGGTCCCGGGAAGCGGGCGAGATCGAGGCTTTCGCCGTAGATCACCGTGTGACCCTTGCCGTTCTGCTTTGCGGCCGCGCGGATACCGGCAAAGATCTCGGAATAGAAGGGCGAGCGAAAATCGTCTTCTTCCAGCACCAGGATCGAACGCTGCCGCGGGCCGTCGGCTGCAATGCATTCACGCGAAAGGCTTGCAAGCAGGCAGACGATCAGGATGCGCACGAGCCCGGTGATCATACGCATTGCTGGACTCTCGGCCCCGGCTCCAGTTGCAATCGGGCTTCCTCGATGAGGACGCGCGCGAGAGCATACCCGCCAGACCCGGAGTTTCAAACGGAAGGATGCGCGTCCGCTCTGCCGACGAGCAGGACGAGACGAAGTGCCGCTACTTGAACGGGTCCTGGATCGACGGCGACGATTGCCGGATGCGGCGCACGCTCACCGGCGTACCGTCGGAGACGAACAGCAGTTCATATCGACGTCCCTCGCTGTCGGTCGCGGAGCAGGTCACGTCGTTCACCTTCCTGGCAGCGAAGTTACCAGTCTGACGGCACACGCCGGTGGAGGCCTGTTCGGCGGGCACCGGCAGGCCGTCGACCTTGGGCCGGTCCTTGGAGTTGAGCAGCATGCGGTCGATCGGCAGCTCGTAGGAATTGTCGTCGGCGCGCTTGCCGTTCTCGCCGGAGAACGACACGACGTGGTTCTCGTCGGTGGGATCATCGACGGCGACCGCGAAATTGACCCGGCCCTTGTCGCCATGGGCGTAAGCGACCGTCTTGCAGGCGAAGGTGCGGCCCGCGACCTTCAGCGTCTTGCACTGGCCGGACATCAGCGCCAGCAGGTCGATCAGGGCGTTCTGCTGCGCCGGCGGATTGTTGACCGGAATGGGCTTGGAATCCTCGGCGAAACAAGGACTTGCCCAGGCTGCAAGGGAGGCGGCGAGGGTTGCTGTGAGGACCGGTCGGCGGAGGCGCATCGTCAGGCTCGTATGCCAGGGGACGCTGGAAATCGGGACCATGGAAAGCGGGACCGCGGCAAAGGTCCGTTCCATAACCATCGAACCGCAAATTGGTTGCGATCCCGTTCGCGCTACCGACACAGTCTGGAATACCACCGCACCACCCTTGGCGATTCGTCCAAATCGCCCCACCGTCCCGGCGGGCACTTGCCGTCAGGCCGGTGTTTTTTTCGTGGCGGAGCTAAGCCATCGCCGCCTGCCAGCGCGTGTCGCGCAGCGAGGGGCGGCGGTGCAGGCGGGCGTCGAGCAAGGTGCGCGCGCGGGAGAGCTCGCCGCTGCGCATCAACGCGACGATGAAGGTGTCCTCGATCAGCTCGCGCTGGGCGTGGCTGCCACCGATGCGGACGACCTCGCCAAGGACGGGCGCGAGCATTTGTGCGCAGGCCGCATAGTCCTCATCGGCAAAGGCGGTCAGCGCGCGGCAGATCGCCGGGACCACGGGACCGGCGGGCAGCTTGCCCTCGGTGAGACGTTGCTCGATGACAGCAAGCCGCGCCGCCAGCGCCTCGTTGTTTTGCGTTGCCGCAGCGAACAGCGCCATGTGGACGTCGGCGAACGGCAGGCTCGATTTCGGAAACAGTTTTTGCGCGGCGGTGTCGGCTTCCAGCCACAGTGCCTTCGGCACGGCGTGGCCGTACGTTGACAGGCGCCAGAGCAGCGAGGCGCCGTCGGTGATGACGTTCAGCGGCGGCGCCTGCGTGGCCGAAGGCTGAAGCACGTCGGCATAGATGTTGAGCGCGCGTGCCGCATCGCCATGCTCCAGCGCGCCGAGCGCCTGATGCCAGAGGATATGGCCGTGCAGAATCCCGGCACGGCTGTAAGAGGGGATCCATTCGTCGACGAGACGGTCGGCTTCCTCGATGGAGCCGTCCTCGAACATCGCATGCAGCACCGCATGCGCGGCGTGGGCGTTGGCGCGGCGGAGGTTGAAGCCGCGCTCGGTGACGGCGCGGCCGCGCGCGACGTCGCCGTTCTCGGTCATCGCCCAGCCGGACATGGTGAGAAACCACCAATCCTCGCCATAGTGCCGCGCGACGCGCTCACACAGCTCATGCCGCGCGCGGTCGTGATCGGACATGCCGGAGAAGGCGAACAGGCCGAAGGCGCCGAGCGGCAGTGACAGCACCACGGCATCGCGCGGCCACGCCTCGACGTGCTTTGACATCGCTGCGATGGCTTCGGGCAGCCGGCCCTCGATCGCCAGCGCCAGCGTCTCGACATGCGAGCGCTCGCGCTCCGTGCCGCGCCTGGCAACGAGCTCGCGCGCGGTCGCCGCCTTCTGCCGCGCGAGGTCGCCCTGCTGGTAGAAGGCGTGCACGCGGGCGCGGGCGATATGGGGAAGCGCAAAGTCCGGGTCAGTCGCAATCGCGCGCTCCAGCGTCTCCGCCGTACCGGTCCAGCCCGCGAGCAAGAGGTCGACGCCCTCGCGATAGGCGGATGCCGCCGCATCGGATGCGGTGGAGAGCGGAAGGCCGTAGCGGTCCTCATGCGGCATCGTCGTCTCCCGCTGCTAGCCCGTCCGCGCGCGGCGGCCCTCGATCGGATAGGCCGGGTCGTTGTAGCCCGGCGTCGAGGGGTGGCCCGGTGTCACCAGGCGGTCGATCAGGGCCTCGTCCTCCGCGGTGAAGCGATAGTCGAGTGCGCGGATGTAGTCGTCCCACTGCTGCTCGGTGCGGGGGCCGGCGATGATGGAGGTCACGAACGCCGAGTTCAGCACCCAGGCGACCGCGAACTCGCCGGCGGTGATGCCTTTCTTCTCGGCGTGAGCCTTGATCTCCTGCGCGAGCTGCAGCGATTCCGGCCGCCACTCGGTCTGCATCATGCGGGTGTCGTTGCGGCCGGCGCGCGTCTCCTTGTCCGGGGCAGCATCCGGCTTGTACTTGCCGGTGAGCACGCCGCGCGCCAGCGGGCTGTAGGGCACGATGCCGAGGCCGTAATAGGAGCAGGCCGGAAAGTGCTCGACCTCGGGCATGCGGTTCATCGCGTTGTAATAGGGCTGGCTCACCGCGGGCCGATCGATGCCAAGCCGGTCGCAGATGTTGCAGATCTCGGCGACGCGCCAGGCGCGGTAGTTCGAGACGCCGAAATAGCGCACCTTGCCGGCGCGGATCAAATCGCCCATCGCGCGCACCGTCTCCTCCAGCGGCGTCGCATGGTCTTCCTTGTGCAGATAGTAGATGTCGATGTGGTCGGTGCCGAGGCGCATCAAGCTTTCGTCGGCGGCCTGCATCACCCAGCGCCGCGACAGGCCCACCCGATTTGGATCATCTCCCATGGGATTGGCGAGTTTTGTGGCGAGCACCCAGCCGTGACGATTGCCGGCGATGGCACGTCCCACGACCTCTTCGGATGCGCCTTTCGAATAGGCGTCCGCGGTGTCGATGAAATTGATGCCTGCACCGTGTGCCTTGTCGATGATCCGCTTCGATGCGGCCTCATCGGTCGGCCCGCCGAACATCATGGTGCCCAGACAGATCGGCGAGACTTTCAGGCCGGTGCGGCCGAGCTGGCGGTATTGCATGGGTGGGTCCTTGATATTTTAACGGAGGGCAGCATAGCCAGCTACCGCCGTCATTGCGAGCGCAGCGAAGCAATCCAGCAATGCCATCACCTCTCGTCGTCCCGGACAAGCGCGCCACAAGCGCGCGCAGATCCGGGACCCATAACCACAGGATTGCGTTTGGCGAAGACTCGGAGTCAGCAGTTCGCCCCATAACCTCTCCCTGTGGTTGATGGGGTGGACGGCCCCCTACGGCATCAGTGTGCCAGAATGAGGTTGTTGCAAATCTCAGACAAGGGAGCCGTCCGTGAGCGAGATTATCCGAATTGGGATCGATACGTCGAAGCATATTTTTCAACTGCATGGGGTGGACGCGGCGGAGCGGCCAGTGCTGCGCAAGCGGCTGACGCGCAAGCAGATGCTGGAGTTTTTTGCCAAGCTGCCGGCGACGCAGGTGGGGATGGAGGCCTGCGGGGCGGCGCATTACTGGGCGCGGGAGCTGGGCAAGCTGGGCCACGAAGTGAAGTTGATGGCGCCACAGCACGTGAAGCCCTATGTCAAGCGCAACAAGAACGACGGGCGCGACGCTGAGGCCCTGTGCGAGGCGATGAGCCGGCCGACGATGCGGTTCGTGCTGGTGAAGAGTGCCGAGCAGCAGGCCGCGTTGATGCTGACGGGCTTGCGCGAGCAGATGATCGCCCGGCGCACCCAGCTTAGCAACATGATCCGCGGCTATGCGGCTGAGTTCGGGATCACGGCGGCCAAGGGGCTCAGCCAGGTCGAGCCGCTGTTGGCGCAGATCGCGCAAGACGAAAGCGTGCCGGACCTGGCGCGCGATCTGTTGGCGCAGCAGGGCCGCCAGTACGCGCAGTTACAGGAGGAACTGAAGACAATCGAAGCCAGGCTGAAGGCCTGGCACCGTGCCAACCCGGACAGCCGGCGCCTTGCAGAGATTCAAGGGATCGGGCCGATCGGTGCGCCTGAGCTGATCATGAAGACGCCGGATCCGCACGCGTTCAGCTCCGCAAGGCATTATGCGGCCTGGATTGGGCTGACTCCGAAAGACCATTCCACTGCCGGCAAAACCCGTCTCGGCAAGATCACCCGTGCTGGAGACGAGCGGCTGCGCAGCGTCCTGGTGGCGGGAGCGACCGCCGTGATCAAGCAGGCCATGTGCGGCCGCGGTCACCCGTCACCTTGGCTGTTGGCCCTGCTCAAGCGCAAGCCGCCCAAGCTCGCAGCCGTGGCGCTCGCCAACAAGAATGCCCGCATCGCCTGGAAGCTGATGGTGACGGGGGAGAGATACGACGGCGCTCGGATGCGGGCTGCATCCGCGGCTGCCGCCTAAGGGAGATCAGCCGATCGGGTTCGCCCGACCGGCCGAGCCGGAGCTGCAAGAGGAGTAGATGGTAGGATCGATCGATCCGAGGTGCGAGACATCCCGTGGGACCCATCGGCCGAACCCAGGTCGCGTGGTTGATTGGAGCTCGCGTCGCGGAAACCATCTTGGCCAGCGGTTCAAATCAACCGCACCAACAGGCCGGACATATGGATGCAAGCGATCCGATCAGACCGCCAAGCCTCTTGTGCCACGGGGGCCGTCCACATATGGGTCCCGGCCTTCGCCGGGACGACGGCGGAGTGTGTGGTGGCTGCGGTGGCAGCCTGACCGCTTCGCCTACGCCGGCCCCTTCAAGATCTTGAACACGCCATTGGCCATCACGATGCAGCGGTCGTCCACCGTGACCTCGGTGCTCATGAAGATCAGGCTGCGGGTCGAGCGCACCACGCGGGGGCGGGAGATCAGGATGTCGCCGATCTGGCCGGCCTCGACGAAATGGGTGTCGAGCTGCACCGTCGCCATGAATTCCTTGCCGGAGGTGTAGCGGGCGGTCATGCCGCAGGTGCGGCGGCGAAGGTCATCATCACGCCGCCCTGGACCATGCCGCGGCGATTGTGGTGCTTGTCTTCGGTCGCGAGTGCGAATTCGTATTGGCCGTCGACCTCGCGCTCCCACAACGGGCCGATCAGGTGCATGAAGCCCGTGGTCTCCAGGATGCTCCAGCCCTCTGATTTGAGCCTTGCGGCGGCCTTGTTGGTCATCTCGTCGTCCATTCCTCTGCGGGCCTTCGATCTCATTTCATCGGGGCCGGACGTGGTGTAGTCAAGCATGATGAGACCGTTCGACGATGCCACACGACGGAATATCGCGGCTGCCTGCGCGGCCTTCACGCGGTTGCCGGAAGACGATGACGCTGCACCGGTGCTGAAGCGCGCCGCGGTGGCGGTCGCGCTGACGGCATCAGGCGAGGGCGGCGACACCGCGTTCCTGCTGACGCTGCGCGCATCGCACTTGCGCGCCCATCGCGGCCAATGGGCGCTGCCGGGCGGACGCTGCGATGCCGGCGAGACGCCGGTCGAGGCGGCGCTGCGCGAGCTCGACGAGGAGCTCGGCCTTCGTCTCACCGGCGCCGATGTGCTCGGCACGCTCGATGACTATCCGACCCGGTCCGGCTATCTGATCACCCCGGTCGTGATCTGGGCTTCGGACCGTGCCACGATCCGTCCGAACCCGGACGAGGTCGCCTCGGTCCATCGCATCGCCCTTGCCACGATCGAGCGCGAAGACGCCTTCGACTTCATCGCGATCCCCGAAAGCGCGCGCCGGGTGATCCGCTTCCATCATCAGGCAAGCCTGATCCACGCGCCGACCGCGGCGCTGATCTACCAGTTCCGCGAGGTGCTGGCGGGGCGGCAAACCCGCGTGGCCGAGCTGGAACAGCCGGTGTTCGCCTGGAAGTGACGATGGTAAACGGCGCGTTAACGTGACGGTTACCGGATGCCTGCTAAGAGGGCAGCATGCATCGATCGATTCGAAAAAGCCTGGTGGCGGTTCCAGTCGCGTTTCTCCTGCTCGCGCCCGCCGCGTACGGCGGCGAGGCCGACGCGCTGCCGCCGTCCGTCGCCAATGCCAACGCCCAGTTGCTGTCGCAGTTTTTCGCGCAAGGTGGCGCCTCGCCCGCCGTGCTCGAATATCGCCGCAAGCTCGCCGAGTATCAGGCGGCGCGCGCCGCTTTCGATGCCGAGGCGGGCGCCTATTGGAGCCAGATCTCCGAGAAGCGGAAGACCCGCAACGCCAAGCGGCGCAGCGGGCAGCAGATCACGCTCGACGATTACGTGCTGGAGCATCCGCCGCTCTATACCGGGCCGAAGCGTCCGGTGAATCCGGAGCCGGAGGAAACGCCGGATCGACCGACCAAGAAGCCGATTCCCGTGGTCGCCGATTTGCTGCGCGCGGCGCAGGAGCTGTACCAGTTCACGCCGCAGCGGCCGTCGAGCGAGGTCGAATTCAAGCGCGTCTATGCGCGCTACGCGCTCGCCTCCGGGTTGACGCGCGAGCAGGCGGTGCGGGTCTATTCGTTCGAGACCGGCGGCACCGGCAGCTACGACGTGCAGGCGGGCATCGAGCATGGCGGCAAGCGCGCGATCTCGACCGCGATGGGATACAACCAGCTGCTCACCACCAACAGCGTCGAGCTGCTGGCCGAGCAGGGCCATGAATTCATTCGCGCGCTCTCCGACAAGGTGGCGCGGACATCGGGGCCGGCGCGCCAGGCGCTCGAGCACAAGCTCGCCGTGCTCAGGAAGATGGTGGCGCATGCGAAATCGGTGCCCGACACCTGGTCGGAGCACGAGAAGATCGGCAACACCGCGCAGGGCTGGGCCATGCATGCGATGGTGCTCGACGTCGATATCGGGCCGATGCTGCAGACCCACAAGCTGCTCACCTCGGTGCTGTTCGCGCGTGCCAAGGGTTACAGCCGTCCGCTCACCGCGGCCGAGCTCGAGATGATGAACCTCACCGGCGACGGCACCGGCCTCGACATGGTGACGATGCCGCAGGCGATGCGCGAGCAGGTGCCGACCTCGAACTTCTTCCAGCGCGGCGGCTACGAGCGCAACCCGGTCGCGATCCGCCACAACACGGTGGCGAAGCTGCTCGCGGTGACGGATGAGCGGATGGATTCAAACAGCAGCAAAGCCGGCGCAAGGGAGCTGGCGGCGGCGTTTTAGGTGTCGGTGTCGTCCCGGACAAGCGAGCTGCCGTAGGGTGGGCAAAGCGACTTGTCCGCCATAGCTCGAAGAGCGACGGCGGAAGCGTGCCCACCATTTCGATCAGAACGCGGTGCTAGATGGTGGGCACGGCGCTAACGCGCCTTTGCCCACCCTACGGCAGCTTCGTTTGTGGCGGGAGCCGCACCCCTACTGATCCGGCCCGAACTTGAACTTGCCGTCGCCTTCCAGATACGGACCACTGCGCATGTAGAGCTGGCCGTTATGGCCGATGAAGAACAGCGTGCCCTTGGGCACCTTCTTGGCGCCCTTCAAGAGCTCGCCGGCGTTGCTGGTGCCCATCTTGTAGGAATAGGTCTTGCCGTCCCTGTCATAGGCGTAGCCCGTGTCGGGCTTGAGCTCCCAGGGCGTCGGCCCGGTTTGCGCCAATGCGGGCGCTGAGAGTGCCGCGAGCGCGGCTGCGATTGCAAATGTCTTCGTTGAAAATGCCATGTTTCCATCCTCCCCATCCTTGGGGCGCCTTCTTGAACAAATCACGAACGGTATTTTCTGGTCAATTCGCGAAAGCGCCGCGGCGCATCACGTCTCGCCCAGCAGTTTGTGATTTTCCCTTCGTCCCCTCGCGACTATGTTCCGCTTTCCGTCTAGAACGCAATTCGACAAAAATATTGGTGGGGATGATTCGAATGAACCATGTCATTAGATCCTGCTCGGCTGCCGCGCTGCTGCTCACGGCGCTGGCGCCGGCTGCCCGGGCCGATGATTACCAGCTCAGCCACAACCAGCGGATTTCCTGCAGCCGCGGCCTTGCCCCGGGCAAGCTGAACACGGCGACCTGCAAGTCCTACACCTATCTCTTCAACACCAAGACCTCGGAATATTTCCGCTGCCAGGTCTCGCTGGCGCTGACGCGGGACAACAAGGAGGTCATCAACGTCCAGACCGACGGCGGCTGCACCAAGAAGCCGCGCATCTTCGAAACGGACGGCAAGTATGATTTCGACGCCACCGAGACCGAGCCGCCGAACACCAACTCGTTCTTCGGTCCCGGCGGCTACTCGGTCTGGGCCGCCGACGTCACCGCGCAGAAGGTGCGCGGCTGCATCATCATCTCCTCCGGCCTCGGCTCCGACATCTCCAAGTGCCTGGACATGACGTTCCAGTAGGGGGCGCCAGCGACGGTGCGCTCCCTCCCCCGCTTGCGGGGGAGGTTGGGGAGAGGGTGTCGCCGCAACGGGACAATCCCCTAGAGGAGAAAGCCCTCACCCGGCGCCATAGCCGATGCAAAGCATCGGCGTTCTTAAGGGACGGCGGCCAAGGGCCGCCTATGCCGACCTCTCCCGCAAGCGGGAGAGGTGAGCGAGCCCGCGGCGCGAGCGATTGAACCTCACGCAGGTCCACCTCCTGCGCCACCTCGCCGCACCTGCCCGGTTCCCAAAAGTCCAGCCGGAACGGCCGTTTACCGCAGTGCTGTTTTGCCTTTTGGATGGGTTGACCCGCATGCCTCGTCCGGCCAATTTCGCCGCCGGTTTGGGGAGTACAAAAATCATGAAACGGACGTTTTTCGGCGTGGCCGCGGCTCTGGCTCTGGCGGCGTCGACACCTTGCGCGCATGCGCAATCCTTCATCAACGTGCTGACCGGCGGCACCTCGGGCGTCTACTATCCGCTCGGGGTCGCGATCGGAAAGATCTACGGCGACAAGATTCCGAACGTGAAGACGCAGGTGCAGGCCACCAAGGCGTCGGTCGAGAATTTGATCCTGCTGCAGCAGGGCCGCGGCGAACTGGCGTTCACGCTGGGTGACTCGCTGAAAGCGGCCTGGGACGGCGAGGAGGAGGCGGGCTTCAAGAGCAAGCTGGACAAGCTCCGGACCATCGGCGCGATCTATCCGAACTACATCCAGATCGTCGCCACCGCCGAGAGCGGCATCAAGACGCTCGCAGACCTCAAGGGCAAGAGCCTGTCGGTCGGCGCGCCGAAGTCGGGCACCGAGCTGAACTCGCGCGCGATCCTGGCCGCTGCCGGCATGGGCTACAAGGATCTCGGCAAGGTGGAATATCTGCCGTTCGCCGAATCCGTCGACCTCATGAAGAATCGTCAGCTGGGTGCGACCCTGCAATCGGCTGGCCTCGGCGTCGCTTCGCTGAAGGACCTCTCGACCTCGAGCCCGATCACTGTGGTGTCGGTGCCGAAGGAGACCGTCGACAAGATCGGCCCGCCCTTCATCTCGGCGACCATTCCCGCCAACACCTATACCGGCCAGGACAAGGACGTGCCGACCGCGGCCGTGGTCAACTATCTCGTGACCAGCTCGGCGGTGTCGGACGATCTCGCCTATCAGATGACCAAGCTGGTCTTCGAGTCGCTGCCGGAATTGCAGAATGCGCACGCGGCCGGCAAGGAGATCAAGCTCGAGACGGCCGCCAATGGCAGCCCGGTTCCGCTGCATCCCGGCGCGATCCGCTATTACAAGGAAAAAGGGCTGATCAAGTAATTCTCTCTTCCTTGTCATTCCGGGGCGATGCGAAGCATCGAACTATGGTGCGCAATTGCGCACCTGAGAATCTCGAGATTCCGGGTTCGATGCTGTCGCATCGCCCCGGAACGACGGAGTGAGGGTGGGTGTTCGGGCATAGGCGAGCGGAAGCGACGTCGTCCTTCAGACGGCTATGCCCGGGCACGACGAATTTCAGGGCGCGGGGACATATCGATGTTACAGGCTGAGGGCACTCAAGAGCCCATCAAGGTCGAGTTCGACAATTTCGAGCACGGTTTTCCGGAAGGATTCGGCCCGGGCTGGTGGGGCCAGCTCGCCTACTGGATCGGCATCGCCTTCGCCACCTTCCAGCTCTATGTCGCCGCCTTCAACTATCTGCCGAGCCAGGTGGTGCGCGGCGTCCATGTTGGCTTCCTCGTTCTGCTCACCTTCGGCCTGATCGCCAATTTCACGGCGAAGAGCAATTTCGGCCGTGCGCTGGGCTGGGTGATCGGCGCCGCCGGTTTCTTCTGCGGGCTCTACCAGTGGATCTTCTACGCCGATCTGATCGCGCGCGACGGCGATCCGACCAGGCTCGATCTCGTGGTCGGCACGCTGCTCGCGGTGCTGATCTTCGAGGGCACGCGGCGCCTGATGGGCGCGGCGCTGCCGCTGATGTGCGGCGCGTGCCTCGTCTACTGGTTCTTCGGGCAATATCTGCCGTCGCCGCTCAACCATCGCGGCTATGATTTCGACCAGATCGTCACGCATCTGTCGTTCGGCACCGAAGGTTTCTACGGCGTACCGATCTACGTCTCGGCGACCTACATCTTTCTGTTCATCCTGTTCGGCTCGTTCCTGGAGCGCGCCGGCATGATCCAGCTGTTCACCGACGTCTCGCTCGGCCTGTTCGGCCGCACCCGCGGCGGACCCGCCAAGGTCGCGGTGTTCGCCTCGGGCATGATGGGCACGATCTCCGGCTCCGGCGTCGCCAACGTCGTCACCGTCGGCCAGTTCACGATTCCCTTGATGATCAAGTTCGGCTACCGCCGCGCCTTCGCCGCCGGCGTCGAGGCCACGGCCTCGATGGGCGGCCAGATCATGCCGCCGGTGATGGGCGCGGTCGCCTTCATCATGGCCGAGACGCTTGGCGTGCAATATTCGGAGATCGTCAAGGCGGCCGCGATTCCGGCGATCCTCTATTTCGCGTCGGCGTTCTGGATGGTGCACCTCGAAGCCGGCAAGCACGGCCTCGTCGGCATGAAGCGCTCGGAGATCCCGAGCGCCTGGAAGGCACTGGTGACGCGCTGGTACCTCGTGCTGCCGCTCGCCGCGCTCGTCTACATGCTGTTCGAAGGCTTTACGCCGCTCTATGCCGGCAGCATGGGCCTGGCGCTGACTGTGACGCTGATCCTCGGCACGGCCATCACGACGGGCGCCTCCTCGATGGTGATCCGCACCATCTTCTGGGTCGGACTCGCCCTGGTCGTCGCGGCGCTGTCGCGCGACGGTCTCCAGATCGTGCCGGTCGCGACCGTCGTGGTCGGGCTCGTCGTGATCACGGCGTTCGTGCGCGGCGGGTTCAAGGCGTTGCGCGAGTGCCGCGATGCGCTGGCCGAGAGTGCCAAGTCGGCGATCACGGTCGGCATGGCCTGCGCCATCGTCGGCGTCATCATCGGCATGATGTCGCAGACCGGCGTCGGCACCATTTTTGGTAGCTGGGTGATCGGTCTCGGCGAGAAGAGCCTGTTCCTGGCGCTGGTCATGACCATGGTGCTCTCGATCCTGCTCGGCACGGGCATTCCGACCATCCCGACCTACATCATCACCGCCGCGCTGGCCGCGCCGGCGCTGGCAAAACTCGGCGTGCCGCTGATCGCGAGCCACATGTTTGCGTTCTATTACGGCATCATGGCCGACCTCTCGCCGCCGGTGGCGCTCGCCGCGCTCGCGGCGGCGCCGATCGCCAAGGAGAATCCGGACAAGATCGGCTGGGAGGCGATGCGCATCGCGCTCGCCGGCTATGTCATCCCCTTCATCTTCGTCTATTCGCCGGCCCTGATGCTGCAGGCCGGCGATCCCATGGCGGCTAAGCTTGGTTTCTACGGCGCGGTGGCGCTCGCGACCGTCAAGGCGCTGGTGGCGATCGGCCTGTTCGGCATGGTCGCGATCGGCTTCCTGTTCACGAAGCTGACGATCGTCGAACGCGTCGTCGCGCTCGGCGCCGCGTTCTGCCTGCTCGGCGACTTCGCGTTCAGCGACACCGCCGGCTTCATGCTCTCTGCCGCGCTTCTGCTGTGGCAGTGGCGGCAGCGGCCGGCGGCGCCGGTCGAGGCGGTGTGAGCCTCTGCTTCGCAACCGCCGGCGGCGTGAAGGCGCTGGCGCTGTCCGCGTTCACGCTTGCATGGACGCATTCGATCGCGAAGGTCGAGTGGCAGGAAGACTGGCGGGTGACGCCTGCCGGCCTCGAACTGGTGCAGGCCCGCGTCAAGGGCACCGGTCCCGGCATGGAGCCGCCGCCGGAGGCGCGGCTGGTCGACGGCTGGTTTCGATGGCAGCCGCAGCGTGCGCCGATGCCGGAGGTGGTGCTTGGCAATTCCGGCGTGGCCGGCGAATGGCGGCTATGCCATGAGGGGACGTGTCGGACGTTGTCGGAGATTGTCGGCCATCCCATTGGTGCTAACGTCACGAAAATGAGCATCTGCGAACAACAAGAGAAATAAGGGAGATCATGATGGATCGGCTCAAGGGCAAGGTTGCGATGGTGGTGGGGGCCGGCTCGATCGGACCGGGCTGGGGCAACGGCAAGGCAACCGCGGTGACCTTCGCGCGCGAGGGCGCGCAGGTGTTTTGCGTCGATCGCAATGGCGCCGCGGCCGAAGAGACCGCGAAGATCATCGCCGGCGAGGGCGGCAAGGCGACGGCGTTCACTGCCGACGTCTCGCGTTCTGCCGAGATCGAGGCGATGGTCGCTGCGTGCCTGAAGGCGTATGGCCGCATCGACGTGCTCGACAACAATGTCGGCATCGCCGAGATGGGCAGCGTGGTCGAGGTCACCGAGGAGAGCTGGGACCGCGTCTTCAGCGTCAACCTCAAGAGCGCCTATTTCGCCATGAAGCACGTCATCCCTGTGATGGTGAAGCAGGGCGGCGGCTCGATCATCAACATCTCCTCGATCGCCTCGATCCGCCACATGGGCATCTCCTACGTCACCTACGGCACCTCGAAGGCGGCGATGAACCAGATGACGCGCACCACGGCGATCGAGTTCGCGCGCCATCATGTGCGCGTGAACGCGATCCTGCCCGGCCTGATGAAGACGCCGATGGTCGAGCACTCCGCGGGCCTAGCTGCCAGCTACGCCAAGGGCGATGTCGAAGCAATGTGGCGCGCCCGCGATGCGCAGGTGCCGATGGGCCACATGGGCGACGCCTTCGACGTCGCCAACGCCGCGCTATTCCTGGCATCGGACGAGTCGAAATATGTGACGGGGATCGAGCTGGTGGTGGATGGCGGGATCACGTGCAAGGCGGGGGCGTAGCTTCAACCTCCGCTGTCGTCCCGGACAAGCGCGCCACAAGCGCGCGCCGATCCGGGACCCATACTCCCAGGATGAAGTTGTTCTGCCAAACGTTAACTCCGAGTCCTCGTAACCACATCTGCTTGTGGTTATGGGTCCCGGATCGGCGCTCCGCTCCAGTCAACGCAGCGCGTTGTCTGGAGCTGTGCTTGTCCGGGACGACAGCGGAGTATGGGGTGGCCTACTGCGCCAGCGCAAGAATCCCGCCGGCGAAGGAATGCCATGCGGCCGTCTCGCTGATCGGCCAGTTCAGCACCTTCACCGCCAGCAGCGCGAGTGTGCCGGTGATGTAGACCGGATGCACGCGGCCCTCGGCGCGCCAGTCGCGCACCATGGCGACGACGAGCAGCAGTGCGGCGACCACGGCAGGGGCGATCGTCACGGGCACCGGCGGCGGGCCGGGCGGTCCAGGAGGCGCGAGGAAGGTCAGAAACCAGCGCGCGATCGCGGCGTCGAGGATTGAAACCGCGGCCAGCAGCATCAGGCGCTTGTGAATTTCCGGCCTGCGTGTGTTCATGATGGCGAGCACGAACACCACGGCGAAGAACGCGATCCCGCTCATCGGCACGATCGAGAACGCGATACCGGCGTCTTTCTGCCCGAGCGCGGCGGAATGCTGCATCACATGCACGGAGGCGAGGAAGCCGAAGATCGTCATCGCGGTGGCGAGCGATACGCCGGCGATGCCGAGCGAACGGTGATTGACCACGCGGCCCGAGGCTGCGAGCCAGGTCTGGAGCACGAAATAGAGCGACCAGGTGAAGAACAAGAGTCCGTGAAAATGAATCACGGGACTTGCGGAGAATGTCCGCTGCGCGAGCGGCACCCAATAGGTCGGCGCGAAACCAAGAAAGGCCGTCGCCGCGCAGGCCAGGGCCATCTGGAAATAAAAATATCGTGCAGGCGACGCATCACGCGCGCGTACACGACGGTCGTCGATCAGGGTTGTCATCAAGGATGTGTCTGGAGGGGCAGCGTTTGGTTCAAACGCCGAGACGCCGTGTGACTTGGCCGACGTTGCCGAGCGCCCCAAACACGCCGTTGTCCCGGACAAGCGTCAGCGCCGATCCGGGACCCATAACCACAGGATTGTGTTTGGCGAAGACTTCGGAGTTGCCAGCCTCGTGCCAGAACCACATCCTGTGGTTATGGATCCCGGATCGGCGCGCGCTTTGGGCGCGCTTGTCCGGGACGACAGCGGAGTTCAACCGCCCGCGCTCAATTCTGCGCGATCGAGCTCCTCCTCGAGCCGGTGAAACGCGTCGTCGCCGATCACCTCGGTGGCACGCAGATCGAAGATCGATTTTCGCGCGGCCTCGATGGCGCGGCGGCGCAGGGGATCGGCGGGCAACTCGCCGTTGGCGATGCCGCCGTTCGGGTCGGTCTCGGTCTGCATCAGGATGGCGCGATATTCGAGCCGCAGGATTTCCGCCTCCTCCGATGGATCGCTTTCGATCGCATCGAGCGCGGCGCGATAGGCGACGGCGCGACCGCGCGCGACCTCGATACCGACGGGATCGTCGTCCTTGAGGCCGAAGGCGAGGATCAGCGGCCGCAGCGTCAGGCCCTGGATGATGAGCGATCCCAGCACCACGGCAAAAGCGATGAAGACGATGAAGTCGCGATAGGGAAAATTCTCCGGCAGGGCAAAGGCGGTGGCGAGCGTGACGAGGCCGCGCATGCCGCACCAGGAGATGATGAGGCCGCCTTTCGGCGAGGCCACCTGCTTCGGATCCTTGGGATGGTAGAGGCCATACGCGATCAGCACGCGCAGCGTCGTGCGGTAGAACGTCACCCAGAACAGGCGTACCAGGACCACGGTGAGCAGGATCCAGGCGGCGGCGATGCAATATTCCCAGCGCACGTCGGCATCGAGCCGCGTCCAGATCGGCCGCATCTGCATGCCGATCAGCATGAAGGCGAGCACGTTGAGCACGAACACCGTCGTCTCCCACACCGCGTAGGACGGCACCCGCAGCCGTGCCGGCATCCGCGCCGGTGCGGTGCGCGCGAGGGCAATGGCGTAGATCACGATCGTGAGGATGCCGGATAGGCCGAGATGCTCGGCGGCGATCCAGATCATGAAGGTGGTGGCGAACTGAACGATGATCGCGCTAGGGGCTTCCGTCACGCGCTCCATGATGGGCGCAATGAGGCGGGCTGCGACAAGGCCGGCGATGACACTGCCGACCAGCGCCAGCGCCATGGTCGGCGCGACCTGGCTCCAGGTCAGATGCTCGGTTGCGACCGCGCCGACGGCGATGCGATAGATCAGAAGCGCGCTCGCATCATTGAGCAGGCTTTCGCCCTCCAGCACCTTCACCATGCGGTGGGGCAGCTTCACCTGGCTCAGGATCGCGACCGCGGCCGCGGCATCCGGCGGCGCCACGATGGCGCCGAGTGCAACCGCAGCGGCCCAGGGCATGTCGGGCATCAACCGGTGCGCGACGAAGGCGACGCCGGCCGTGGTCAGGCCGACTGCGGCGACGACCAGGGTGGAGACGGGAACCCAGTTGTTGCGCAAATCCCGCAGCGAGGTGTCGAAGGCGGCGTCGAGCAGGACCGGTGCGACAAAAAGCGCCAAGGCCAGGTCCGGCTCCAGCGCCCAGGTCGGGCTCGACGGCACGAAGGCGATCAGGGCGCCGCCGATGGCGAGAAAGGTCGGGTAGGGGACCTTGATCCGCCGCGCCAGCGCCGATAAGGCAACGGCGCCGAGCAGCAGTGCGATGATCCATTCGAATGTCGACACGATAGTCCCCGAGACCGATCTGAGCGGCGCCACAAGCTAGCACCAATCCGGCCGTATGATGGATAATGCGGCCCCAAGGCAAGAGTGAAGCAAGACCTTCCGACTGCAACAAGCATGCGTTTTCAAAAACTCATCCAATGGTCAGCTGCCGCGGCGCTCTCGGCGCTTCCGATCGGCGCGGTCCATGCTGCGACCGGCGGCGAGCCGGCGGCCGTCACGCAGGTCGATATCGCGCCTTGCCTCGCGGCGACGGCGGCCGACGACATGGACAAGGCAACTTCCGCCTGCGCGGCCGTGATCGACAACGAGAAGACGGTGAAGGCGGACCTGGTCAAGGCATTGATCGCGCGCGGTGCGCTTTATGCGCGGCACGACCAGATCGATCGTGCGATCGCCGACGACAGCCGCGCTCTTTTGCTCGATCCCACGCTCGCGGACATCTTCAACGCCCGCGGCGAGCTCTGGCTGAAGAAGGGCGACAAGCCCAAGGCCGTGCAGGATTTCGGTGCCGCGCTCAAGATCGATCCGAACCACGAGAAGGCCAAGGCCAATCACAAGGCGATGGCGCGCGAGCTCGAGCGCATCGGCGCGCAGATGGCGGTCGCCGGCAAGCCCAGCTTCAACTGTGCCCGCGCGGCCCGGGCCGTGGAGAAGGCGATCTGCGGCAATCGTGAGCTCGCCGATCTCGACCGGGAGATCTATGGATCCCATCTGCGCGCTGTCCGCGAGGCCCAGAGCCCGACGGAGGCGCGCAAGATCCAGCGCGAGCAGGACGCCTTCATCGCCCGCCGTAACGCCGAATTCGGGCGGCCGGGATACGATCTGAAAAAGGCGATGCAGGAGCGCCTGCAGCAGATCAACGGCGTGGACGGATATTGACGGGACCTTCGGCGTGAGGGAGGGCAGGCTCGTTCCGGCACGCCCGATTTGAACCCATTCCTTGCCAGCCGCGACAACGGTGAGAACCCGACGTCACGGAGCCCTATGCCATGTGCGGCACGCATTCTTCCGCGCAAATGCCCTCGCTTGCCAAGATCTCGCTTCGCGCCTTCTTCCTCGGCGCGGCTATGAGCCTGACCCTCGTCGGTGCGGCTTCCGCCGCCACCGATTGCATGCCGGGCAGCAAGGCTGCTCCCGCGGAGCTGATCTCCGCGTGCAGCGCGATCATCGACCAGACGGCAAATCCGGCCTCTGAACGCTCCATGGCGCTCGTCGCTCGCGCCGAAGCCAATGCGCGAACCTCTGGAGGCCAGCCGCAGGCGCTGCGCGATCTGGACCGCGCCATCGCCCTCGACGGCAAGAACGCAAAGGCCTGGCGCGTGCGCGGCGACCTCTTGCGTGAGGCCGGCGGCGACCTCAATCGGGCCGCGGCGGATCTGACCAAGGCGATCGAGCTCGATCCACAGGATGCGGAATCCTACGAGCTGCGCGGCGTCGTCTACACCAACCAGCATCGCTTCGACCGCGCCATTGCAGACTACGACCGGGCCATCAAGCTCAAGGCGGATTCCGCCCAGGCCTGGTCCGACCGCGGCGCGACCTTCTATCTGCGCGGCGACTACGACAAGGCCGTCGCTGACCTCAGCGAGGCGCTGCGGCTCGATCCGAACCGGGCGCGCAGTTACACCAACCGCGGCGCCGCCTACAAGAAGCTCGGCGAGCTCGACAAGGCGATCGCAGACGACAGCGAGGCGATCCGGCTCGATCCAAAGGTGCCGGAATATTTCGACAACCGCGGTCTCACCTATGCCGCGATGAAGGAGTACGACAAGGCGATCGCCGATTACGATCAGGCGATCCGTCTCGAGCAGCGGGTGAACTTCCTGACCAACCGCGGCGACTCCTACCAGTTCAAGGGCGAACTCGGTGCTGCGCTGTCGGACTACAACGACGCGCTGAAACTCGATCCGAATTTTGCAAAGACCTACAACAACCGCGCCGTGCTCTACAAGAAGATGGGCGAGCGCAAGAAGGCGCTGGCCGACTACGAGGCGACGTTGCGGCTCGATCCCGCCAATGAGAACGCGCTCAACGGCCGCCGCGCGATGATTGCCGAGATCGCAAAATTCGGCGGCGAGCCGGCCCGTGTGCTGAATGCCGCCGCCAGCGACCCGTCGTTCGACTGCGCCTCCGCCAAGCGCGAGGTCGAGAAGGTGATCTGCGCCGATCCGCAGCTCGGCGTGCTCGACCGCCAGATCGCCGAGGCCTATGAGCGCGTGCTGAAATCCGCGAGCAATCGCTCGGCGGATGGCCTGCGTAAGTCCCAGCGCGATTTCCTCGTCACGCGTGATGCGAGCTTCCGTCGCCCCGGCTATGATCTGAAGAAGGTCATGCAGGAGCGGTTACAGAAGCTGAACGCGATGGAGAGCTGAGAGTAGCGCGTCCTTCGCCTCTCCCCGCGTGCGGGGAGAGGCCGGAATTTGCGACAGCAAATTCCGGGTGAGGGGGACTCTCCGCGAACTCATCTCTCACCGTCGTTGCCGATGCAGCCCCTCACCCCAACCCTCTCCCCGTAAGAACGGGGCGAGGGAGCGCACCGCCGATGCCGCCAGCAGCGCGCCTCCTCCAAAAAGCCCATCCTTTTCGGCTTGAACCGCGGCCCGTTCCCGGGAAAATAGCCCTCAAGCAAGGCCGGCAATTGATCCTGGTCATGGCGGGGCGCCTGTCCTGCCACAAGGGTCCGGGACCAGGCCATAAAGGGAACGGGAGCGCGGGAATGAACGCCCAGGGAAACGTCGACGGGAAGAGCCGTTATCACGAGGTCCATGCGCGCTCGCTGGCCGACCCCGAGGGCTTCTGGGGCGAGGCGGCCAGGGAGATCGACTGGATCGAGCCACCGAAGACGATCTTCGATCCCTCGCAAGGACCCTATGGCCGCTGGTTTACCGGCGGCGTGGTCAACACCTGCTACAACGCGCTTGATCGCCATGTCGAACGTGGCCGCGCCGGCCAGGTCGCGCTGATCCATGATTCGCCGCTCACGGGCTCGATCACCAAGCTCACCTATGCCGAACTCCTGGGCGAGGTGCAGGCACTGGGCGCCATCATGCAGGATTTCGGCGTCGCCAAGGGCGACCGCGTCATCCTCTACATGCCGATGGTGCCGGAGGCGGTGGTCGCGATGCTCGCCTGCGCGCGCATCGGCGCGGTGCATTCGGTGGTGTTCGGCGGCTTTGCCGCAAAAGAGCTCGCCACCCGCATCGACGATGCGCAGCCCAAGCTGATCCTGTCGGCGAGCTGCGGCATCGAGCCCGGCCGGATCGTGCAGTACAAGCCGCTGCTCGACGAGGCGATCAAGCTTGCCGGCAGCAAGCCGAAGGCCTGTATCGTGCTGCAACGTCCGCAGCTCACCTGTGACCTGACGCCGGGCCGCGATTACGATTGGGCAAGCTTGCGCCGCAAGGCCATCAACGACGGCAAGAAGGCACCTTGCGCGCCTGTTGCCGCCACCGATCCGCTCTACATCCTCTACACCTCGGGCACCACGGGCATTCCCAAGGGCGTCGTGCGCGACAATGGCGGCCATCTGGTTGCGGTGAAATGGTCGATGTTCAACCTCTACGGCGTCAAGCCGGGCGAGGTGTGGTGGTGCGCCTCCGACATCGGCTGGGTGGTCGGCCACAGCTACATCATCTACGGCCCGCTGCTGCATGGCGCGACCTCGATCATGTACGAGGGCAAGCCGATCGGCACGCCCGATGCCGGCGCGTTTTGGCGCGTCATCAGCGAGCACAAGGCGGTCGCGCTGTTCACCGCGCCGACCGCGTTCCGCGCGATCCGGAAAGAGGATCCGGACGGGAAGTTCATCCGGCAATATGACCTCTCGACATTCCGCACGCTGTTCCTCGCCGGCGAGCGCGCCGATCCGCCGACGGTGGAATGGGCGGAAGCGCAGCTCAAGGTGCCTGTCATCGACCATTGGTGGCAGACCGAGACCGGCTGGTGCATCGCCGGCAATCCGGTCGGTCTTGGCGTGCTGCCGGTGAAGCATGGCTCGCCGACGGTGCCGATGCCGGGTTACCAGGTCGACGTCGTCGATGAGGCCGCAAAGCCCGTCGGTCCCAACACCATGGGCTCGATCGTCATCAAGCTGCCGATGCCGCCGGGTTGCCTGCCGACGCTGTGGAATCAGGATGCACGCTTCAAGGAAGCCTACTTGAGCGAATTCCCCGGCTACTACAAAACCTCCGACGCCGGCTACAAGGACGAGGACGGCTATGTCTTCGTCATGGGCCGCACCGACGACATCATCAACGTCGCCGGCCATCGCCTCTCGACCGGCGGCATGGAGGAGATCCTGGCTTCGCATCCGGATGTGGCCGAATGCGCCGTGCTCGGCGTCAAGGACGCGATCAAGGGCGAGGTGCCCTGCGGCTTCCTGGTGCTCAAGGCCGGCGTGAAGCGCGCCCCCGCCGAGATCGAGAAGGAGATCATCGCGCTGGTGCGCGACAAGCTCGGCCCGGTCGCCGCCTTCAAGCTCGCCATCACCGTCGGCCGGCTGCCCAAGACGCGCTCCGGCAAGATTTTGCGCGGCACGATCAAGAAGATCGCCGACGGCGAGGCGTGGACCATGCCGGCGACGATCGAGGATCCCAAGGTGCTGGACGAGATCGGCGAGGCGCTGAAGGGGCGGGTGTGAGGTTTCGAACCGTCATTCCGGGGCGATGCGAAGCATCGAACCCGGAATCTCGAGATTCCGGGTTCGATCCTGCGGACCGCCCCGGAATGACGGTGTTACCGACTTACAATCTCCTCATTCCGCGCTAAACAGAGCCGGTCAACAAGGGACCCTCGATGCCACTTGCCACCGCGCCGCGCCTGCTCGCAGCCGTAACTCTCGCCATCGCTCTCTCCGCCTGCTCGGCGCGCTACCAGACGCCGGTGGCGGTGGGCGGCGACGATGACGACGCGGTGTGCCAGAGCCGCGGCTACGCGCAGGGCTCGCCGGAATACGTGGCCTGCCGCAAGGACCGCGACGTCCAGCGCAACGCCGCCACCGCCCGCGCCGACCGCCGCCAGCGCGATCTCGGCGAGTACATGCTGAACAATCCCCAGCGGCCGTGATGTGGCGTGCGGCATTATCCTGCCGCGCCACTGCTGCGCATTCGCATCGCTCGTGACACATCTGCAACGCCACGGCCAAATCGTGTCGCGTTTGTCCTGATTTGATCGGCGTCAAATCCTTCACCATCCCCTTTCTGCTCTGACGCTCATGTCGCGCAACGAGGCGCGCATGTGGCTGAAGGGGAATGACATGAACGGAACGATAAGAAACTTGGCGCGGCTTGCGACGTTTGGCGCGATGCTCGCGGGGACCTTTGCATCAGTGCAGGCCGCGGATCTGCCGGTCTACAAGAAGGCGCCGCCGCCGGTGGAGGCGTTCAATCCCTGGATGGTGCGTCTGCGCGTGCTCGGCGTGTTGCCGGATGCCGGCGGCTCCACCGTCAATGTCGCGGGCGTGCCCTCGCTATCGTCGCCGAATTCCGGCCTCTCGATCAGCGACCAGGTCGTGCCCGAGCTCGACATCAGCTATTTCTTCACGAAGAACATCGCGGCCGAATTGATCCTCGGCGTGACCAGGCACTCGATCAGCGGCACCGGCTCGCTCGCGAACCTGCCGATCGGCAAGACCACGCTGCTGCCACCGACGCTGACGCTGCAATATCACTTCGACAATTTCGGCGCGTTCAAGCCCTATGTCGGTGCCGGCGTGAACTACACCGTGTTCTTCAACAATTCCGCCGCCAACGTGCCGGCTGCCATCGCCGGACCGCCCGCGATCGTCGCCGCCACCACGAACCTGCACGTCAGCAACGCATGGGGTGGTGCGGTGCAGTTCGGCTTCGACTACATGCTCGACCGGCACTGGGGCCTCAACGTCGACGTCAAGAAGCTCTGGCTGCGGCCGGATTACTCGGCGACCGTCAGCGGCCTGCCGGTCACCGGCACTGCGCATATCGATCCGTGGCTGGTCGGTGCCGGCGTGACGTACAAGTTTTGATCTTATGTGTCGTCCCGGCCTAGTGCGCAATTGCGCACTAGGTGTGGAGCCTCAAGAGGTTGTCCTCGGTCAAACCGAGCCTGCTGATCGGCGTTTGAGATTTTATACCACCGTGGGGCCGGTGCCAGTTGTATTGGTGCAGCCAGAACGGCAGCTCTTGGGCGCGCCGATCTGATGTTGGATAGGCTTTGGCATAAGCCCATTCGCGAAGCGCGGTTTGGATGAAGCGCTCGGCCTTGCCGTTTGTTCTGGGTGTATAGGGCTTGGTGCGAATATGCTTGATGCCGAGGTCCCGGCAAGCGTCGCGGAAGGCGAAGGACTGGTAGCAACTGCCATTGTCGGTCATGACGCGCGTGACGGTGACGCCGAGGCTTTTGTAATAAGCCACAGCCGCCTTGAGAAAAGGAACAGCACTGTCCGCGGTCTCGTCGGGCTTGATCTCGGAGAACGCGACGCGGGAATGGTCGTCAATGCAGACGTGGACGAAATCCCAACCAGCGCCACGGCTCTTGTTCGGACCACTCGGATCGCCGGTGATGCGGTGGCCCACACGCTCGAAACGCCCGAGCTTTTTGATGTCGATGTGGAGCATCTCGCCGGGCGTCTCGCGCTCATAGCGGCGCTCCGGTTCGGCCGGCTCCAGGTCGCGTATCCGGTTTAATCCCAAACGGCGCAGGATGCGGCTGACGGTGGCCGGTGACACCTCGACCTCGGCAGCGATCTGTTTGCCGGTGTGGCGCTGCCGGCGCAACGCCTCCACAGCGGTGCACGTGGCGACCGGGGTTTGGCTTGGCGATGAAAGGGGCCTGGAGGAGCGATCACGCAATCCCTCCACACCTTCCGCGCGGAACCGCTTGACCCATTTGGCGACCGTCTTCGGCGTCGTATTGAACAGGTCGGCCGCGCCAGCTTGGCTCAGCCCGCCTTGCACCACGCTTCGGACCATCGCCTCTCGACCTTTGGGCGTCAAAGGCGCATTCTTGTGCACGTTCATCTGGTCTCTCCTTGGAACACTGAAGCTTCGCAACCTCAGCTTCCTCGGTTCAGACCAGATGGACAACCTCCTGAGAGACCACAACTAGGCCGGGACGACGCCGGAGGGAGACGCGCAAAAACAAAAAACGCGGCAGGTTTTCCTGCCGCGTTTTGCTTTGCATTCGATCGTGAGCGAAGAACGGAGCCTTACTCCTCCTCGTCCTCCTGCTTCTTGCCGCCGAGCGTCTTCAGCTTGGCGAACACGGCGTCGACGTTGAGGTCGTCGCTCGATCGCTCGGCCGGCTCGTACTCGTCCTTCTTGGTGGTCTCGGAGGCCGGCAGCAGGGTGGCGCCGCCATAGGCCGCGTCGATCGGCTTTTCCTTGGCCGCGCGCTGGACCTCGAAATCCAGCTCGATCTGCGAGCAGAGGCCGAGCGTCACCGGGTCGATCGGGGTCAGCGACGAGGTGTTCCAGTGGGTGCGGTCGCGCACGCTGGCGATCGTGCTCTTGGTGGTGCCGACGAGGCGCATGATCTGGGCGTCCTTGAGCTCCGCATGGTTGCGCAGCAGCCAGAGGATGGCGCTCGGGCGCTCATGGCGGCGCGAGACCGGGGTGTAGCGCGGGCCCTTGCGCTTGGGCTGCGGCGGCAGCACCACCTTGCTCTCCTGCAGGCGGAGCCGGTAGTCCGGGTTCTTCTCGCCCTTCTCGATCTCCTCGCGGGTGAGCTGGCCGTTGGAGAGGGGGTCCATGCCCTTGATGCCCTGCGCGGCGTCGCCGTCGGCAATCGCCCGCACCTCGAGGGGATGCATCTTGGTGAAATCGGCGACCTGGTCGAAGGTCAGCGCGGTGTTGTCGAGCAGCCAGACGGCGGTCGCCTTGGGCATCAGAGGTGCGTTGCTCATGGCAAATCTCCTTTGTGCTTCGCCCACCCCTCTGGAGGCGAAACCGGTGGTCATCAGCGATGACAGGGAATTCGCGCTATATAAGCCCGGAGGGGCTAGCCACGCAATGGTTCTGCTATAGATAGTGCCTTGACAGCGCCCGAAAGGGGGCCCAATTCCCTCTGCAGTCCCGTAAGCCCGTACCTAAGCCCTATTCATCCATCCGACCGCTTCCCGCCCCTTTTGGCGAGGTGATTCGGTCCCGAGATCGCCCAATGTCAGCCAAACCAGACCTCAAGATCGTGCTTTGTTCTCCCCGCGGCTTCTGTGCCGGGGTGGTCCGGGCGATCGACACCGTGGAACGGGCGCTCGATAAGTACGGCGCCCCCGTCTATGTTCGCCATGAGATTGTGCACAACAAATACGTCGTCGACGGGTTGAAGAAGAAGGGCGCCATCTTCGTCGAGGAACTGGCTGAAATCCCGGAAAATACCACCGCGCCGGTGGTGTTCTCGGCCCATGGCGTGCCGAAATCGGTTCCGGCCGACGCCCAGTCCCGCAACCTGTTCTCACTGGATGCGACCTGCCCGCTGGTGACCAAGGTGCACCGCGAGGCCGCGATCCACTTCAAGCGCGGCCGCGAGATCTTCCTGATCGGCCATTCCCATCACCCCGAGGTGGTCGGCACGCTCGGCCAGCTTCCGCCCGGCGCCGTGACCCTGATCGAGACCGCCGACGACGCCAAGACCATCAGTCCGAAGGACCCTGACAACCTCGCCTTCGTGACCCAGACCACGCTGTCGATCGACGACACCGCGGAGATCGTCGCGCTGCTCAAGGAGCGCTTCCCGAACATCAACGGTCCGCACAAGGAAGACATCTGCTACGCCACCACCAACCGCCAGCTCGCGGTGAAGAAAGTGGCGCCGGTGGTGGACGCGCTGATCGTTGTCGGTGCCCCTAATTCGTCGAACTCGCAGCGCCTGCGCGAGGTCGCCGAGCGCGAGGGCTGCAGGATCGCGGTGCTGGCGCAGCGCGCCACCGACATCGACTGGACCAAGTTCGGCAACATCGCGAGCCTCGGCATCACCGCGGGCGCCTCCGCGCCGGAAGTGATCGTCGAGGAGATCATGGACGCCTTCGCCGAGCGCTACACGCTGCACGTGGAGACGGTCTCGGCCGCGGAAGAGAACGAGTTCTTCCCGCTGCCGCGTCAGGTGCGCCCCGAAGCTGCCGCCGAGTAGACCTTTATGGCGGTCTACACCGACGTCGCCGCCGACGAGCTTGCGGATTTCCTGAGGCAATACGATCTCGGCGAACTGCTCTCCTACAAGGGCATCGCCGAGGGCGTCGAAAACTCCAACTTCCTGTTGCACACCAGCCAGGGGTCGTTCATCCTCACGCTCTACGAAAAGCGCGTGGCGAAGGACGATCTGCCGTTCTTCCTCGCGCTGATGACGCATCTGGCCGAGCACGGCGTCAATTGCCCGCTGCCGGTGAAGGGACGCGACGGCGAGGCGCTGCGCGAGCTGGCGGGGCGGCCGGCCGCGATCATCACCTTTCTCGAAGGCGTCTGGCCGCGCAAGCCGAACGCGGCCCATTGCGCCGGAGTCGGCGAGGGGCTGGCCAGGATGCATCTGGCCGGTGCGAACTTCGCGATCAACCGCGCTAACGCACTTTCGGTTGCGGGCTGGCGGCCTCTGTTCGACGCGGCGTCAAGCCGGGCCGACGAGGTGCAGCCGGGCCTGCGTGCGTTTCTCGCCGCCGAGCTCGATCATCTCTCGAGCGGGATCTGGCCGACCAACCTGCCCGAGGGCGTGATCCACGCCGACCTCTTCAACGACAACGTCTTCTTCCTCGGCGACAAGCTTTCCGGGATCATCGACTTCACCTTCGCCTGCAACGACATGCTGGCCTATGACGTCGCGATCTGCCTCAACGCCTGGTGCTTCGAGCCCGATCACTCCTTCAACGTCACCAAGGCCCGCGCCTTCCTCAACGCCTATGGCCGCGTGCGCAAGCTGTCGGAGGCGGAAGAGGCCGCGCTGCCGCTGCTGGCGCGCGGCGCCGCGATCCGCTTCCTGCTGACGCGGCTGGTGGACTGGCTCAACGTGCCGCCCGGTGCGCTGGTCAAGCCGAAGGATCCGCAGGAATATGTTCGCAAGCTGCGCTTCCATCAGAGCGTGACGAGCGTGCGCGACTACGGGCTGATGCCGTCGGGGCTGGTAGCGTGAGCGAGCTCCCCAATGTCACCATCTATACCGACGGCGCCTGTTCGGGAAATCCCGGGCCGGGCGGCTGGGGCGCGATCCTGAAGTTCGGCGACAAGGAAAAGGAGCTGAACGGCGGCCAGCCGCACACCACCAACAACCAGATGGAGCTGATGGCGGCGATCTCCGCGCTCGAAGCGCTGAAGAAGCCGTGCACGGTCGATCTCTACACCGACAGCCAGTATGTCCGGCAGGGCATCACCGGCTGGATCTTCGGCTGGAAGCGCAACGGCTGGCGCACCGCCGACAAGAAGCCGGTGAAGAATGTCGAGCTATGGCAGCGGCTGGATGCCGCGCTGAAGCAGCACGAGGTTCGCTGGCACTGGGTCAAGGGCCACGCCGGCCACCCCGAGAACGAGCGCGCGGATCAGCTGGCGCGTGACGGGATCGCGAAAGCGCGGTTGCAGCAGCGGGTGGGGGAGTAGCAGTTTGCTTCGTCATTCCGGGGCGGTGCAAAGCACCGAACCCGGAATCTCGAGATTCCGGGTTCTGCGAGGCGCCCCGGAATGACATCAATCTCAGTTTCGTAGGGTGGGCAAAGCGAAGCGTGCCCACGACTTTTCTCAATCGAGGAAAGATGGTGGGCACGGCGCTGACGCGCCTTTGCCCACCCTACGGCACTTCCGCCGTGGCTCAGAGCTGCCCGAGCAGCGTATCGCCGCCGGAGACCTCGACCTTGCCGGGCATGGCCTCGAGGTTCAGCTTCTTCACCACGCCGTCCTCGACCAGCATCGAATAGCGCTTGGAGCGGATGCCGAGGCCGTTGGCGGAGGCGTCCAGCTCCATGCCGATCGCCTTGGTGAAGTCGGCATTGCCGTCGGCGAGGAAGACCGCCTCGTCGCGCTGGTCGGTGTCGCGCTTCCAGGCGTTCATGACGAAGGCGTCGTTGACCGAGATGATGGCGATGGTGTCGACGCCCTTGTCCTTGATGGCGTAGGCGTTGAGGAAGATGCTCGGCAGATGCATCTTGTGGCAGGTGCCGGTGTAGGCGCCGGGCACGGCGAACAGCGCCACCTTCTTGCCCTTGAAGATATCGTCGGTGGTCTTCACCTGCGGGCCTTCCGCCGTCATCACGCGGAATTTCGCCTCGGGCAGCTTGTCGCCAGTCTGGATCGCCATCGTCAGTCTCCCTGAAAATCGGTCCCGCTTTTTAGACCGGGCGGCGGGCCTGCACAATATTGCCGGCGGGGAAAGCGGCAGGGGCCGTGGCCCTTCACCGTGATGTCATCAGCCCGCAAATCCGCCGCCGTCGAGGAAGGCCTGTTCTTCCTCGGTGGTGTCGCGGCCGAGGAGGTGGTTGCGGTGGGGGAAGCGGCCGAACCGCTGGATGATGTCGGCGTGTACCTGCGCGTATTTCTGGTTCTCGGTATTGTCGGTGTTCGCAAACAGCGCGATGCAGTGCAGCTGGTCGGGCAGGTGCTCGGAATGCATGAAGGGCAAATAGAGAAATTCGAGCAGGATGGGGTCGATCCTGCGATCAACGCCCCGATCGATCGCGCGGCGGGCAACGTCGCGCGCCATCGCGTCGCTCGCAAAGGCTTGCCGAGTGCCGCGAAACATGTTGCGGGGAAACTGGTCGAGCACGATGACGAGCGCCAGCGCGCCGTCGTCGCTCGCCTCCCAGGATGCCAGCTCGCCGGCGGCAGCCTTCTGCCATAACGCAAGAAAGCGGCGCCGAATCTCTGCATCGAAGACATCGTCGCACTCGTACCAGCGCTCGCTTCCGGCTTCGCGCCAGAAGGCGAGAATGCCGGCCGGTTCGATGTCGGCGATACCAGTCACAGGCAAAAGCGGAGCGGCTTACGCCGCCTCCGCCTTCTTCTCGTCGCGGAGTTGCCGGCGCAGGATCTTGCCGACATTGGTCTTCGGCAGGTCGGTGCGGAATTCGATGTGCTTGGGCACCTTGTAGCCGGTGAGCTGCTCCTGGCAGAACTTGATCACGTCCTCGGCGGTGAGGTTCGGATCCTTCTTCACCACGAACGCCTTCACCGCCTCGCCCGATTTGGAATCGGGAATGCCGATCACGGCGCATTCGAGCACGCCCGGGTGGCTCGCGATCACTTCCTCGATCTCGTTGGGATAGACGTTGAAGCCGGACACCAGGATCATGTCCTTCTTGCGGTCCACGATCTTGGTGTAGCCTTTCTCGTCCATCACGCCGATGTCGCCGGTGCGGAAATAGCCGTCCGCCGTCATCACCTTCGCGGTCTCTTCCGGCCTGTTCCAGTAGCCCGACATCACCTGCGGGCCCTTGGCGCAGATCTCGCCCGGCTGGCCGAGCGGCACTTCGTTGCCGTCATCGTCGCGGATCGAGATGTAAGTCGACGGAACGGGAATGCCGATCGACCCCGAGAACTCGGTCGTGGTCGCGGGGTTGCAGGTCAGCGTCGGCGAGGTCTCCGACAGGCCGTAGCCCTCGGCGATGAAGCAGCCAGTGATCGCCTTCCACTGCTCGGCCACCGGGCGCTGCACGGCCATGCCACCGCCGTTGGAGATCTTCAGCTTGGAGAAGTCGAGCTTCTTGAAGTCAGGATGGTGCATCAGGCCGTTGTAGAGCGTGTTGACGGCCGGGAAGCTGTTGACCTGGTATTTTGCCAGCTCCTTGACGAAGCCCGCGATGTCGCGCGGGTTCGGGATCAGCAGATTGCAGCCGCCCGCGCGCACCGCGAGCAGGTAGCAGGCCGTCAGCGCGAAGATGTGATAGAGCGGCAGCGCGCAGACGATCATCAGCTGCTCGACATGCGGCGGCTGCGCCAGCGCCGGCTGGAGCCAGGCATCGTTCTGAAGCACGTTGGCGACGATGTTGCGGTGGAGCAGGGTCGCGCCCTTGGAGACGCCGGTGGTGCCGCCGGTATATTGCAGGAAGGCGACGTCGCCCGGCGACAGTTTTGGTTTGTTGAAGGCCAGAGAGCGGCCGGACGACAGCGCGTCGTTGAACGACACCGCGCCCGGCAACGACCAGGCCGGCACCATCTTCTTGACGCGGCGGACGACGAGATTGACGATCACGCCCTTGAAGCCGAGCAGGTCGCCCATGCTGGCGACGATGACGTGCTTCACCGACGTCCTGGCGATCACCTGCTCGACGGTGTGCGCAAAATTCTCCAGCACGATGATGGCTTCGGCGCCGGAATCCTTGAGCTGATGCTCGAGCTCGCGCGGGGTGTAGAGCGGATTGACGTTGACGACGGCAAAGCCGGCGCGCAGCACCGCGGCGGTTGCCACCGGATATTGCAGCACGTTCGGCATCATGATGGCGACGCGGGCGCCGCGCTGGAGTCCGCGACCCTGCAAGTAGGCGGCGAGCGCGACGGACATCTGATCGAGGTCGCGATAGCTGATCGACTTGTCCATGCAGATGAACGCCTTGCGGTCGGCGAACTTGGTGAAGCTCTCCTCCAGCAGATCGACCAGCGATGCGTATTGCGTCGGCTCGATATCAGCAGGCACGCCGGGCGGATATTGCTTGAGCCAGATGCGCTCCATGGAAACTCCCCTCATTGTCCAGAGCCCGTTGTGTCTCGGGCTTGCCTCGTTGCCGCCAGTATCGAGCCTGCCGGAACGGGTGGCAAGCCGTCGTGGCTTAGGGCAAAGGTCGGAGAGTGGCTACTGGAATCCTCGCAAACCGCGCTTCCCGCAGGTGCGAAGCGCGGGCGGCGCTTTAATTCCGAAGGGCGTTAACTGTTGTTGGCCGGCTTGGCGGGAGGCTTGGTCGCGGCCTTGGGCTTGGCGGGCTTCGCTGCCTGGTCGCCATTCGCCGCGGGCTTTGCCGCCGCATCAGGCTTGGCTGCGGCATGCTTGGTCCCAGCCGGCTTGGCTGCGGTCTTGCCATCGCTCTTGCTGCCGTTCTTGGCGTCAGCCGGCTTGGCATCCGGCTTTGCCGCCGCCGTCTTGGCGTCCTTCGGCTTGTCGGCGGGCTTGTCGGCTGCGTCCGGCTTCTTGGCGACGCGCGACTTCTTGCCACGCGGCTTTGGCGTGGCCTGCTGGTCGGCATCGGCCGCGACCGCTGCGATCAGGGCCGTGCCGGTGCGGGTCGGACCGGTATAGACCAGCACGGGTTCGGTTGCCGCCGGCGCCGAGGCCATCAGCTCGGAGGCCTTCATCAGGGGCGGCTGGAGGCCAGCGGTGAAGAAGGTGACTTGGGCTTCGCCGCCGGTGGCCGAGGCCGATCCGGACGTGCCGCCATTGCCATTGGCCGCAATCAGGGCATCGTCGTCGTCGCTGGCCGGCCGCTTGCGGTGGGGCCCGCACATCTCGTCGCGAAGGTTCGGCGGCGAGGCGTCGACCGGCACGAGATTGTCGACGGCGCCGAGCGAGGGACGCAGCCAGGTGAGATTGTCCTGAGCAAAGCCGCGCTCGAGCAGCTGCGCCGCCTTCACCGCGCGCGCGGTGCCGGAATTGGCGCCCAGCACCACCGCGATCAGCCGGCGGCCGTTGCGCGTCGCCGAGGCGACGAGGTTGTAGCCGGAGGCGCAGATGAAGCCGGTCTTGAAACCGTCGGCGCCGGGATAGCGGCCGATCAGCTTGTTGAAATTGCCGGTGGTGCGCTTGCCGAAGCGGATCGCCGGGATGTGCACGAAGTATTCGTATTCCGGCAGGTCGCGCAGGAACGCGCGCGCCAGGATTCCGAGATCGCGCGCGGACGTGATCTGGCCGTCGGCGGGCAGGCCGTTCGGATTGACGTAGCTCGTCTGCGTCATGCCGAGCTTCTTCGCGGTGTCGTTCATGATCGCGGAGAAGCCGTCGATCGAACCGCCGACGCCTTCGGCGAGCACCACGGCCATGTCGTTCGCCGACTTGACCATCATCATCTTCAGCGCGTTGTCGACGGTGAGCTGCGTTCCCGGGCGGAACCCCATCTTCGAGGGCGATTGCGAGGCGGCCGTCGGCGACACCGTGAGCAGCGTGTCGAGCGTGAGCCTGCCGTCCTTCACCGCCTTCAGCGTCACATAGGCTGTCATGATCTTGGTGACGGAGGCCGGATACCAGGGAATGGTCGCGTTGTCTGCCTGCAGCACCTTGCCGCTGTCCGCTTCGATCAGCAGCAGCGCTTCTGCGCTCGCGGCGCGCGGCGCGAGCAACGCGGCGCATGCGAGGATCGCGGCGAACAGGTTGAACAGGGAATTGCGAAGCAGCGGGCGAAGGGCGTGCACTATCCGATTCCGGTCCTGGGAGATCCGCCGGTTCCGGACGGTTCTCGTGATCTGAGTTTCGGGTTCTGAAATCCGGCGCCGCCGCTTGCGGCGTCGCAAACCTATACCGGCTCGTGCGTCGAGAATAGGGGCCTCGGGCGGGTATTCCGCAAGGAAGTAGGCCGAATTTCGACGGTCCTGTGGGGACTTGCTAGGGGGATTTGACGGCTGTCGCGGCAGCCTCGGCGGCCGTCACGCTGGCCCGTGCAGTCTCCTGAACCATGAACTGGGCCTTGGCCATCTCGGCAAAATGGCCGCCTTTGGCCACGAGTTCATCGAAAGTTCCGGTTTCGATCACCCGCCCGTTCTCGAACACCAGGATCCGCGTGGCGTTGCGGATGGTGGAGAGGCGATGGGCGATCACGAAGGTGGTGCGGCCCTTCATCACTTCGTCGAGAGCGGCGTTCACCTTGACCTCGGTGACGGCATCGAGCGCGGAGGTAGCTTCGTCCAGGATCAGGATCGGCGGGTCCTTCAGCAGCGCGCGGGCAATCGACAGCCGCTGCCGCTCGCCGCCGGAGAGCATGCGGCCACGCTCGCCGGCATTGGTCGCGAAGCCGCCGCTGCGCTCGATGAAGTCGAGCGCCTGTGCGCGCTCGGCTGCCTTGCGCATCTCGGCCTCGGTCGCGTCCGGCTTGCCGACACGTAAGTTTTCCTCGATCGAGCGGTTGAACAGCAGCGCTTCCTGGAACACGACGCCGATGTTCCGCCGCAGCGACGTCAGCGTCACGCCGCGCACGTCCATGCCGTCGATCTTGATGAAGCCGGATTGCGGATCGAAGGCGCGATGCAGCAGCGCGATCGCGGTGGATTTGCCGGCGCCGGTCGGGCCGACCAGCGCGATGGTCTCGCCGGGCAGCGCGGTGAAGGTGAGGTCCTCGATCGCCGGCCGCTTGCCGTCATAGGAGAAGGTGACGTCGTGGAACTCGACGAGGCCGGAGAGCCTGCCGGCATCGATCGCGTCGGGCCGATCGTGGACGGCCGGCACGGCGTCGAGCACACCAAAGAACTCGCGCAGGCGCGGCGCTTCCATGAAGACGCTGTTGATGAAGCTCACGACCTGCTCGAGCTTCTGGATCAGCATCGTCGCGAAGCTCACGAACATCACGATCTCGCCGACCGAGGTGAGCCCCTGGTCGTGAAGGGCGATGCCGAGGGTGAAGATCGCGAGCACCGTGATGGTGGTGGAGGCGCGCGTGATGACGGTGACGAGCGCCCACCAGGACAGCACCGGCATCTGCGCCGCGAGCAGATCGTCGGCGACGGAGCGCAGCCCCTTCACCTCGGATTCGACGCGAACGAAACTCTGCACCAGCGCGACATTGCCGAGCGCGTCGGAGGCGCGGGCGGAGAGCTCGCTGTAGTGCTCCTCGACCTCCATCTGCATGCCGAAGGTCTTGCGCACCACGAAGGTCGTCAGCGCGGTGAAGACGACGCAGAGCACGAACAGCAGGATCGCGAGCCGCCAGTTCAGGTAGAGCGACAGCGGCAACAGCACCACGACCGAGAGGATCGCGGCAAAGTGCTCGCGGAAGAAGCCGAGCCACAGCCGCCACAGCGCATCGGTGCCGTTGAGCATCACCTTCATCAGCCGGCCCGAATGGGTGCCGGAGTGGAAGGTCAGCGGCAGTTGCAGGATGTGCTCGAAATAGTCGGTCAGCACCGCTTGGCGCTGACGGTGCGAGAGCCGGTCGGCTTGCAGGGCCACGAGTGCGCTACAGCCGATGGTGAACAGGCCGAACGCCACCCAGGCGGCCAGGAACGGCCAGGCCGAGCTCGACCCGGCCACGGTCTTGCCCGAGAGCACATCGACGATCCGGCCGAACAGCACGGGTTCGGCGAACTGCGAGGCCGCGAGCAGGAGATTGGCGACCGCCAGCAGCCAGCCGAGCCGCGCCTCCTTGCCGAGCAGCTCGAGAACGCGGGAATAGAGACGGAGCATGGACATGCGGACTGGCAACTCGGGCAGCTGATGGAGCCCGTATTCTAAGCCGGGATCACCCGCGAGATACAGCGGAAGCTATCGGTTTTGCTCAATTGATGAGCCGGCTCTCGACCGGCGGCAGGAACCGGTCATCGAAGATGTCGCCCGCCGCCGGACGTTTGCGGAATTTGAAGTCCTGGGCGATCTGGTCGATCGAGCGCTCCAGGCGCGCCGGATCGATGCCGCCGAGGCCGTTGCGCTTGACCTCGTCGGTCAGGATGTTGTCGACGAGCACGGTGCGCAGGCGCTCCAGCTCGAGCTCGCGGTCGCCATCGTCGATGCGGCTTGCAGCCTCGTCCGCCGCACGCGCCGGCTCTTTGACCGTTGCGTTGATGCCGGCGATCAGTGCGCGGACGAAACCCTTCACGGCGTCCGGCTTCGCCGCGGCGAACGCGGGATTGGCCACCACGGCAAAGCCATAGACTTCGCAGCCATAGTCGGCATAACGCAGCACGACGAGATCGCCGCCGGGCACGCCGCGGTCGCGCAGGTTCACCGCCGACAGATGGCTGAAGCCGGCGACGGCATCGACCTGTCCTGCGGACAGGATCGGCTCGCGCACCGCGGCACCGATCTTGTGGAATTTCACGCGCGAAGCGTTGATGTTGTTCTGCTGCGCCAGCGCCGGCCACAGCCGCATCGACAGGTCACCGTCGGCGACGCCGACGGTCTTGCCGTCGAGGTCGGGCAGGAGATGGATGCCGCGGCTCCTGCGCGCGACGATCGCGTAGGGTGCGTGGTTGAACAGCACGAACACCGCCTTGACCGGCGCCGCATCGTCCTTGTCGCGAAAGCGGACCAGTTCGTTGATGTCGACCAGCGCGAGCTCGCTGTCGCCCTTGGCGACACGCGCAAGCGCCTCCGGCGATCCGGGCGCGATGTTGAAGGACACGTTGAGATGCTCGGCGCCGAACTTGCCGTCTTTCGCGGCAAGGAAGAATGGTGCCATGCTGGCATCGATCGGACGGTCGAAGGTGAAGTGGATCGCTGTGGATGCGGTGGGGCTCTCGGCCGCTGTGACCTCGCGCGCGGTCAACGCGGCGAGCGAGATAGCAAGGGCCAGCAGGCCGCGAAGGGCGATCGTCTTGAATCCTGGCATCAATTGCGCCGGTCCCGCATTGTTGTGGTTTGTGACGCTCGCAGCGCCGGCCGGCGAGGACCGTGCGCGCGCCAACATGAACGGCGGATGAGCGGCGGTTGCGTCACGATCACGCAACCCCGTTCAGCTTGTGTTGGGGTTGGGGAACCCAACATGGAGGCGGGTGTTTGAAAGACATGAGCCTGTCTCAAGGCACCATTCAAGGTCCCAAGGAGGGTCCAGGACATGTTTGACAGATTTTCGAGCCTTACCGGCCGTAAAGCCGTCCTCGCGACGGCTGCGGTGCTGGCGCTGACCGCGGTCGCTCCGACGGCCTCCTACGCAGGCGGCCGCCACTGGCGTGGCGGTGGTGGCGGTGCTGCGGCCGCCGCGGCTTTCGCAGCCATTGGCACCGGTCTCGCCATCGCTGCGACCCGTGACGCCTACGCCTATGATTACGGTCCGGGGCCGGGCTACGGCTATTATGGCGGTCCCGTCTACTACAGTGCCCCGGCCTACGGCCCCTATTACGGCCCGGGCCCGAACTACCAGTATCAGCGCTACGGCGGCACCGCGCCCTCGGAGCTCTGTGGCCAAGGCTACTTCACGAACTGCTACTAGGCCTGCCGGCCCCTTGGCTACCAAAGGTTGACCAAAACAGGCCGTCGCGCTTGTCGCGCCGGCCTGTTTTTTGCTTTTATCGTCGGGCGTTAACGCGCTCGCCATTGGTTTAGAGTAGTTTTGAGTACCATGAGTGATTCGCTTGAGCGGCTATATCTGGCTGTGCTCGCGGCCAAGGATCTTGATCCGGCAACATCGCGTACGGCCCGGCTGTTTCAGCGCGGCCCCTCCAAAATGGCGAAGAAACTGGCCGAGGAGGCCATCGAAGTCGTCATCGATGCCGTCAATGGCGACAGCGAGGCCGTGATCCGCGAGAGCGCCGACCTGCTGTACAATCTGACCGTGCTCTGGGCCTCGGCCGGCGTGCGCCCCGAGGATGTCTGGCGCGAGATGACGCGGCGGGAAGACATGCTCGGCATCGCCGAGAAGTTGCCGAAATCGGCCATGAAGCTGCCCAAAGTTGCGTCACCGCGTATCTCCGCACGGCGGCCAATTGCCGCGCTCGAGAGCCGCGCCGCGCGCAAGCGCCATTAAAAGCTTCACAAAACTCGCGATGGACAAATCCGTCCCATGGTGCTTCATCGCGGCGCCATGCTGAAACGTATCTACGACTGGTGCATCGACGCCGCCCACAAGCCCTACGCGCTCTGGATCATGGGAGCCGTGAGTTTTGCAGAAAGCTCCTTCTTTCCGGTCCCGCCGGATGTGATGCTGATCCCGATGTCGCTGGCGCGCCCGCAGCGCGCCTGGGTCTATGCCACGGTCTGTACGATCACATCGGTGCTCGGCGGCCTGCTTGGCTACGCCATCGGCGCGCTGCTGTTCGACTCGGTCGGTCACTGGCTGATCCAGGTCTATGGCCTTGGCGACAAGGTCGATGCCTTCCGCGCCTCCTATGCGGAATGGGGCGCGGTGATCATCCTGCTCAAGGGGCTGACGCCGATCCCCTACAAGCTCGTCACCATCACCTCGGGTTTCGCCGGCTATAATCTCATTCTCTTCACCCTGTGCTCGATCGTCGCGCGCGGCGGACGCTTCTTCATCGTGGCGATCCTGCTCAACCGCTATGGCGACTGGATCCGGCACAAGCTCGAGGAGCATCTCGGATTGTGGGTGACGATCGGCGCCGTCGTGCTGGTGCTGGGCTTCGTGGTGGCGGTCAAGCTGATCTAGAGCATGATCCGGACCCGAAGGGCCGCGCCAGCGCAAAGTGCGAAGCGGTTTTCCCTCGCGACAAACGCGGAACGCGTTTGCCCGGAGATCATGCTCAACCAATAGACCACCTCCGCGCTTTGCCGCTGCGCCGGCTTCGGCTACGATTGCCGCCATGATGGTTCGATCCGGCAATCCGGCCGCGCGGCTCGGGACGCTGATATCAGCAGTGGTGCTGATCCTGGTCGGTGCCGGCGGGGCGGGATGGCCGCAATCTCGGCCGCCGTCGCTCGGCGTCCAGGAGCAGGGGCCGCAGGCCGCGCCGCCGCCGTCGACGCCCGCTTCATCGGCGCCGCCGGCAGCTGAGGAGAATCCCGGGCTGATCAACGAAATGGGCAAGCTGTTCGACAAGCTGCCCTCGATCCTGCCGCCGATCAAAAGCCCGAGCGAAACCATGAACGACCTGTCGCGGCTGACCAAGGCCTCGACCATGGTGTCGGGGCGCGTGGTCTGCCCGGTCTCGTCGAACGGCGCGCCCGACTGCAAGCAGGCCGCCGACCAGCTCTGCCAGGGCAAGGGTTACAAGGAAGGCAAGAGCCTCAACGCCGATTCCGCCGAGAAATGCTCGGCCAAGGTTCTTATCCCGGGCAGGCAACGCAAACCGGACGACTGCCGCACCGATGCTTTCGTGACCAGCGCGCTGTGCCAGAACTGACGTGAGGACCTCGCGCGCATGCAACAAGGAGCGCCCATGAGCCGCACGGAGCAGGATTTCCTCGGACAGCGTGAGATCGCCGACGACATCTACTACGGCGTCCAGACCATCCGCGGGAAGGAGAACTTCCACATCACCGGCATTCCCATGAACCAGGAGCCTTACTTCGTGAAGGCGCTCGGTTACGTGAAGAAGGCCGCCGCCATGGCCAATCGCGACCTCGGCGCGATCGACGCCAAGGTGGCCGACGCGATCATCCTCGGCTGCGACCGCGTCATCGCCGGCGACATGATGGACCAGTTCGTCACCGACTTCATCCAGGGCGGCGCCGGCACATCGACCAACATGAACGCCAACGAGGTGATCGCCAACCTCGCGCTGGAATCGCTCGGCTTTGCCAAGGGCGACTATCAGCACGTCAGCCCCAACGATCATGTCAATTACGGCCAGTCCACCAACGACACCTATCCGACCGCCTTTCGCCTCGCGCTGATCCTGCGGCTCGAGAGCTACATGACGGCGCTGCGGCAGCTCCAGGAAGCCTTCTTCGCCAAGGGCCGCGAGTTCGACCGCGTGCTGAAGATGGGCCGCACGCATCTCCAGGACGCGGTGCCGATGTCGCTCGGCGCCGAATTCCGGGGGTGGGGCACCACGATCGGCGAGGAGGTCGATCGCATCTCCGAGGCGCGGGCGCTGCTGCGTGAGATCAATCTCGGCGCCACCGCGATCGGCACCTCCGTCACCGCGGCGGTCGGCTATCCAAAACTCGCGGTCCGGCATCTGAGCGCGCTCACTGGCATCGACTTCATTCTCGCCGGCGACCTCGTCGAGGCGACCTCGGACACCGGCGCCTATGTGCAGCTCTCCGGCGTGCTGAAGCGCACCGCGAGCAAGCTGACGAAGATCTGCAACGACATCCGCCTGCTCGCCTCCGGCCCGCGCGCCGGCTTCAACGAGATCAACCTGCCGCAGCTTCAGCCGGGCTCCTCGATCATGCCGGGCAAGGTCAATCCGGTCATTCCTGAGGTCGTCAACCAGACCAGCTTCCTCGTCATCGGCCTCGACACCACGGTGACGCTCGCCGCCTCCGCCGGTCAGCTCCAGCTCAACGTGATGGAGCCGGTGATCTCGTTCGCGCTGTTCTTCTCGATCCGCACCATGGAGCGCGCGGTCAACAGCCTGCGCGAGAACTGCGTCGTCGGCATCACCGCCAACGAGGACCACACCCGCAACATGGTGCTGAACTCGCTCGGTATCGTCACGGTGCTGAAGCCGCTGCTCGGCTACAAGCAATGCGCCGAGATCGCGCGCGAGGGCTACAAGAGCGGCAAGTCGCTGCACCAGATCGTCGTCACCGAGCGCAAGCTGCTGACGCAGGAGAAGTGGGACGAGATGTTCTCGTTCGAGCGGCTGATCAACCCGGACTTGATCGGGTGATTTCTCATCGTCATTCCGGGCTCGCGCTTCGCGCGCCCTGGAATGACGGAGAGGTATTCCGCTGCTTGGAATTGCGGTCGCCGCATCCGCTGCGGCGCCAAAACGCAATACTTGACAGTGGAAAGATTGCCTTGTTGGTATGGCTCCCAACCTTCGTTTGACCGCCAGAAGAGGATCGTTCCGCAATGTCCATGCCTGCCCTGTTCAAGGGGCGCCTGTCGATCCCCGTGATCGGCTCGCCGCTCTTCATCATCTCGGTGCCCGATCTCGTGATCGCGCAGTGCAAGGCGGGTGTGGTCGGCTCGTTTCCGGCGCTGAACGCGCGGCCGCCGGAGTTGCTCGACGAATGGCTGGCGCGGATCACCGAAGAGCTCGCGGCCTATGATCGCGCGCATCCCGACAAGCCGTCGGCGCCGTTCGCGGTCAACCAGATCGTGCACAAGTCGAACAACCGGCTCGACCACGACATGCAGCTCTGCGCCAAGTACAAGGTGCCGATGATCATCTCTTCGCTCGGCGCGCGCGAGGAGCTGAATCAGGCCGTGCACGGCTGGGGCGGCATCGTCTTCCACGACGTGATCAACCAGAAATTCGCACACAAGGCGATCGAGAAGGGCGCCGACGGCCTGATCCTCGTCGCGGCCGGCGCCGGCGGCCATGCCGGCACGATCTCGCCGCTGGCTTTCGTTGCCGAGACACGAAAGTGGTTCGACGGCCCGATCGCGCTGTCGGGCGCCATCGGCAACGGCAAGGCGATCCGCGCCGCGCGCATCCTCGGTGCCGACTTCGCCTATATCGGCTCGGCCTTCATCGCGACCAAGGAGGCCAATGCGGTCGAGAAGTACAAGGAGATGATCGCGGGCTCGACGGCCGACGACATCGTCTATTCCAACCTCTTCACCGGCGTGCACGGCAACTATCTGAAGCCCTCGATCCTCGCGGCCGGCATGGATCCGGAAAACCTGCCGACGTCCGATCCCTCCAAGATGAATTTCGGCACCGACGCCTCGGGCGAGCGCGCCAAGCCGAAGGCGTGGAAGGAGATCTGGGGCTCGGGCCAGGGCATCGGCAGCATCGAGGGCATCATCCCCGCCGCCGAGCTGATCGCGCGCTTCAAGAAGGAATACGACGAAGCGATCGATCCGCCGTTGTGAGGACTGTCGTCCCGGTTCTTTCTTTCGTCGTCCTGGACAAGCGAGCGGAGCGAGCGCTGATCCAGGACCCATAACCACAGGGCGTAGTTTGGCGAAGGCTCGCGGTTACCGATCTCGCGCAGCAACTTCTCCCTGGGGTAATGGGTCCTGGCTTTCGCCAGGACGACACCGTCATTGGGACTCCGAGCATCTCAGCCAACAGAGATCTGCACCATGACCCCCATCTACCGCGTCGACGGCAACAGCGTCGTCACCAGCCCGGACGCCGCCGGTCCCTGGGACCGGCGCATGCAGCACGGCTCGGCGCCGGCATCGCTGGTGACATGGGCGGCCGAGCGCATCCCGACGCCTGCCCTGATGGACATCGCGCGCGTCACCATCGATCTGATGCGGCCGGTCCCGGTGGCGCCGCTCACGATTGCGACCGAAGTGCTGCGCGAGGGCCGCAAGATCCAGCTCTGCGAAATCAAGTTGCTCGCCGACGGCGTGCAGGTGGTCGGCGCCACCGTGCTCAAGGTCAGGCGCCAGGCGCAGGCGCTGCCGGACGAGGTCAAGGAGCTGCCGGTCACGCTGCCGTCGCCGGAGGACTCGCTGGTGGAGGACGGTCACGCCGCCACCAGTCCGTTCGTGCGGTCGGTCTCGATGCGCGCCGCGCGCGGCCGCTTCGGCCAGGCCGGTGCCGGCGCGATCTGGTTTCGCGTAGACCATCCGCTGATCGAGGGCGAAGCGATCTCGCAGGCCATGCGCGCCGTGGTCGCCGCCGACTTCTCCAACGGCACCGCCTCGACGCTCGATTTCCGCGCCTGGACCTACATCAACGCCGATCTCACCGTGAGCTTTGCGCGCCAGCCGGTCGGCGAGTGGATCCTGCTCGACGGCGACTCCTGGATCGGCCCTGACGGCGCGGGCCTTGCGATGTCCCGGCTTGCCGACCGGCAGGGCTATTTCGGCCGCGCCGTGCAGAGCCTCGTAATCGAGAAGCGGGGAGCGTGACGGCTTTCGCCGTGCTCAGGCCGGGAGCCAATTGAATGGCAGCTTCCGCCGCCGCGGAAGGGATGCCCTGGTCGCGAACCTCTTCTTGTCCGGAGGCCTCTTGTTCGACGCCAGCGTCCTGCCAGTTCAAATGCCGTAGAAGATCTTGATCTCCCACAGCACGACAACAATAGCCGTGATCAACGTGACCGCAGCCAACGCACTTTCCAAGGAAGCGACTCTCATTTGATACTCCGCTTCCCAGCCCCATCAGCGGTCTAGGTGATTCCCTGATTCGTGGGCAATCGCGCGGGCATCGCCGCGGCATACTCCGCTGCGCGCTGTGGTGCCGGGGCCACAACGACACCGTAGAATTCCGGGGTATTTACCCCACCATCCGGTCCCGCCCGCTCCAGAAGCCTGCACGGAGTACCTTCTTGTCGACCTTGCCGACGCCGGTCATCGGCAGCTGCTTGACGAACTGGATCTGCTTCGGCGCATGCGCCGAGCCTTTTTTCGTCTTCACGAGGTTGATCAGCTCGTCCGGATCAGGCTTTACGCCTTCACGCGGCACGACGACGGCGGTAACGGCTTCGCCCCATTTCTCGTCGGGGATACCGACGACCGCGACCATCGCGACATCCGTATGCTGCGACAGCACGTCCTCGACCTCGCGCGGGAAGATGTTGAAGCCGCCGGAGATGATCATATCCTTCTTCGGGTCGAGGATGAACATGTAGCCGCGCTCGTCCTTGCGCGCGATGTCGCCGGTGTGGACCCAGCCGTTCTTCAGCGTCTCGGCGGTGATGTCCGGCCGCTTCCAGTACTCCGCCATCGCATGCGGGGCACGCACGCAGATCTCGCCGGCCTCGCCGGTCGTCACCTCCTGGTCGTCGTCGTCGAGGAGCTTGACCTCGCAGGCCGCGATCGGAAAGCCGCAGGACAGGAACAGCTCCGGCGTCCTGGGATCATGCTCCGCCTTGCGCAGCACCGAGATCGGATAGCATTCGGTCTGCCCGTAAAGCTGCGAGAACACCGGGCCGATGCGCTCGATGCCTTCGAGCAGCCGGCTCGGCGACATCGCCGAGGCGCCGTAGAGCACGAGCTCGAGCGAGGACAGGTCGCTCCTGCCCAACGCGGGGTGGTCGAGCAGCACATAGATCATGGTGGGCACGAACAGCGTGAAGTTGATGCGCTCGCGCGCGATCGTCGCCAGCACGGCCTCGGGATCGAAGCCTTTAAGCATGTGCACGGTGCCGCCGCGCATCAGGGTCGGAAGCACCTTCGTGCCGGCGACATGGCTGATCGGCGCGACCGCGAGATAGCGCGCTCCTTCCGGAATTTCGAAATCGGCGAGGATCGCGGCGGCGCCCCCGGCATTTTCGCGGTGGTAGCGCAGCGCGCCCTTGGATTTGCCCGTCGTGCCGCCGGTGTAGTTCAGCGTGGAGAGGTCGTCAGGGCCGGCGAGGCATCGCGCGCTGAAATGGCCTTCGATCTCGATCGCCTGCAGCAGGTCGACGCCATAATCGGCCGGTCCCATGGTGAAGACCGCCTTGAGCCGGCCCGCGCTCGCGGCGAGCTCGCCGCCGCGATCGCGGAACGCGGCCGCATCGACCACCAGCACCTCGGCTTCGGAATCCTCGAGCTGGAACAGCTGGTCTCCTCGCGATCCCAAAGGATGCAGCCAGGTGATGCAGAGCCGCGACAATTGCGCAGCGACACCCGCGCACCAGGTGTCGGCGCGGTTCGCAGTGAGGAAGGCGACGCGCGCGCCGGGCTGCAATCCCAGCCGCATGAACACGCCCTGGATGCGCCCGATCAGGTCGATCGTGCCCTGGTAGCTCAGCGATCCGTCCGGCCAGGCGAAAGCGGTGCGGCCGGGATAGCGCGACAGTGCCCGTAGCGTCTGCGCACAAGTCGGCGACGATGCGTGGAGCGGATCGGACATATGTTTCCTCGTTGCTTTGTCATCGGCTTCTGGCGTGCCAATGTTTACCGTAACGCTAGCACAGGGAATGCGGGAGGAAACGACAAAGCCCGCGCGATGGAGGCATGCGTGAGATCAGAGCGACTGCAACGTTTCGGCGATCGTCTCACCCTGCCGCTGATCGCCGCGCCGATGTTTCTGGTGTCGGGTGTCGAACTCATGGTCGCGGCCTGCCAGAGCGGTGTGATCGGCAGCTTCCCCACTGCGAATTGCCGCAGCACGGAACAACTCGATGCGTGGCTCGGCGAGATCGAAACACGGCTGCGACAGCATGAAGATCAGAGCGGCCGCAAGGCAGCGCCGCTGTGCCCGAACCTGATCGTGCACCGCTCCAATGCGCGACTGGAGCAGGATCTCGCCGTGCTGCTGCGGCACAAGCCGGAGATCGTCATCACCTCGGTCGGCTCGCCGTCGCCAGTGCTGAAGCCGCTGCACGACGCCGGTGCGCTGGTGCTGGCGGACGTTGCCTCGATCCGCCATGCCGAGCGCGCAGCGGAAGCGGGCGCCGATGGGCTGGTGTTGCTCACCGCAGGCGCGGGCGGGCAGACCGGCTGGCTCAATCCGTTCGCCTTCGTCCGCGCGGTGCGTGCGTTCTACGACGGCATCATCGTGCTCGCGGGCGGCATCAGCGATGGCCGCGCGCTGCATGCGGCCGAAGTGCTCGGCTGCGATCTCGGCTATATGGGCACAAAATTCATCGCGACGCGCGAGAGCATGGCCGATGATCGTTACAAGCGGATGCTGGTCGAGAGCAGCGCCGACGACATCCTGCTCACCACCGCGTTCACGGGCCTCCAGACCAGCATGCTGAAGCCGTCGATCGTCGCTGCGGGTCTCGATCCCGACGACCTGCCGGCGCGTGGCGCGATCGACATCGCAGAGGATATCGACGTTGCCGCGCGCGAGAGCCGGCCAAAGCGCTGGCGCGACATCTGGAGCGGCGGTCACTCGACGTCGGGCGTCACCGATGTGCTCTCGGCCAGCGATCTCGTCGCGCGGACGATCGCGGAATACCGCGAGGCAAGCGGGCGGTGAGACTCTTCGCCTCTCCCCGTGTGCGGGAAGAGGTCGGATCGCATCGTCCACAGTTAATTCGCATACCTCAAAACCACCTCATTTAACGGCGGATTAACCATCGCCCGCCAAGAATCCCTCTCAAGGCCGCCAATCAGGGACCGAGAGGGACAGGCGATGGACTTCGATTTTCTCAACACCAAGAGGGCGGCATCGCTGGACGAGATCCGCGTCCGCGTCGCCCATGCGCTGGCCCGCCACCCGCTGTGCCGCAATGTGCGCTTCGACATCGTCAGCGTCCCCCGCACCCGCCGGGGCGGCAACTGGACGGTCACGCTGCAATCGGTCGAGCCGCGCGCCGTCTGGGAGGCCTCCGAGATCGTCGCCGACATCCAGGACGCCTATGATCTGGCGGCAGCCGCTTGATTTCCTTGAGGTTTCCGGCGGTGTCGCCGCAGTCCGCGCGATTGCCGCTGCGATGGCACGGTTAAGCCTTAATTATCGCCCAGTTTCCGGGCAGTGATCACGTGGACTTGAAGTTGTGGGCGCGGAGGGACGTTTGTCCAAAGCCATCACCATCGTTGTGCTGACCTGTTTCCTCGTCCTTGGCGCCGCCACCACCGCCATCCTCGGCCGTGACAGCGTGCCCAGCGTCAGCGCTGAGATGATCACCGAACCTCCGCCCGCGAAGCCGCTTGCCACCAATCGGGCCGCCAAGGCCGATCGTCTGGTTCCGACGCTCGCTTTGGCCTCGGCCGCGATCGAGCCGGTCCAGGTCCCCGCCGACAAGCTCGCGCAGGCTCCGCTCATGACCGAGCCGCTGCGCCAGGCCTTTGCCGCCGCGACGCCGTCCGATTTCCCGATGCCAAAGGCCAATGCGCATGAGGCGCCCGCGGCGGCGGAAGTTCCCGCCGTCGAGGTCCCGGTCAAGCCGAAAGTCGCCGCCAAGCCGCAGCCGCAGAAATCCTATTCGTTGCTTTCCGACGTTCAGATTTCGGGCATCAAAGATCGCCTGAAGCTGTCGTCGTCGCAGGAATATTACTGGCCTTCCGTCGAGACTGCGCTGCGCAACGTCGCGCGCAGGATCCAGGCGAACAAGTTGTCGAATCCGAACGCGCCGCCCAGCGCCCAGATCGATCCGAATTGCGACGAGGTGCAGCAGTTGAAGTCGGCCGCGATGCCGCTGTTGTTCCAGCTGCGCGACGACCAGAAGGAAGAAGTGCGCAAGCTCGCCCGCCTCATCGGGCTCGAGAAGGTCGCGCAGCAGATCTGATACGCGCGGTTTCCTGTTTGGGGAACCGCAGCCATCAGGAACATCCGGCAATCCCCACGCGTTGCCCGCCCCAAAGAGGGAGTGGACAAATGCGCGCCTCGACAGCCTATTTCGTCGGTGCCGGAACGATTGTTGTCGCTATTGCCATTGGCCTCGGCGGCGGCATCGTCGCCGGCAACATCATGAATCCGATCGCGCCCAAGCAGGGGCCGGATACCAGCAAGATGGCGCAGCGCGCGGAAGCCGCCAGCGCATCAGCCCAGACCAATGCGCCGTCCGAGCGCGTGCAATATCTCACCGGCTCGCAGGCCTTCGGCACGATCATTGCTGCGCCGGCCCAGGCCGAAGCAAAGCCTGAAGCCGCAAAGCCCGACACGCAGACCACTCAGGCGAACGCTGAATCGCAGGCGCCGCCGTCCGCCAAGCCGGCTGACACAACGCCTCTGCAGCCTGTCAGGTCCACCGAGCAGCAACAGGCATCTACAGAGCCTGCGTCCCCGCCCGACAACGCCTATGCCAAGGCCAGGGATTCCGACCTGAAGCGTGCCGCGTCCGAGCGACGCCGAGCCGAGCGCCGCGAGCGCTGGGCGGAGCGTCACCGCTACGACTCCCGCGAGCCGCGCGGCATGCGCGACCGTACCGATTGGGACGACGTGGCACGCAACATCCGCGAAGATTCCGATACACGCGATTATGCGGGCCGACCGCGCAGCGGTTTTCCGCAGATCAGGTTGTTCGGGCCTGACGACGACTAGCGCTTAACCGAGGATCGCCGCCGCCGCGCATTCGGCAATCAGGATCGTCGGCGTCTGGATGTTGCCTGAGATCATCATCGGGATCACCGAGGCGTCGGCGACATGCAGGCCGTCGATACCGCGCACCTGCAGCCGCTGCGGATCGACGACGGCCAGATCGTCCGTGCCCATGCGGCAGGTCGAGGCGGCATGATAGAGCGTCGTGCAATGGCCGCGGATGTAGTCGGCGATCTCGGCGTCGGTTACCGCTTCCGCGCTCGGCGTGATCTCGCCCTCGATCATCTCCTTCAGCGGCGATTGCGCGGCGATGCGGCGGTTGATGCGCACGCCTTCGATCATTGTTGCGATGTCGCTGCCGCTCGCATCCGATGCGAAATAGCCAGGGTCGATCGCGGGATGTTCGATCGGATCGGCCGAGCGCAGTGTGATCCGGCCGCGGCTGTGCGGCCGTTGCAAGGTCGCATGCAGGGTGATGCCCGGCCTGGACGACAGGAAGCGGACATAGTCGCGGTGCGGGCTGATCGCGCCGTAGAGCTGCAGGTCAGGCGCGACGTCGGCGCGGCTCTTCACATGTGCGCCGGCGGCCACCCAGGGCGAGGTGCGCGGACCGCTGCGGCTGGCTTTCCACTCGGCAAGGCTTGCGGCCAGGCTCTCCTCCGTCCAGGCGCCGACGCCGATCTTCTCCCTCGTGTAGAAGGTGATGGGAATGTTGATGTGGTCCTGGAGATCCCTGCCGACGCCTGCGAGCTCGTGCACGACGTCCACGCCGACCGCCTTCAATTCGTCGGCCGGGCCGACGCCCGACAGCAGCAGTTGCTGCGCCGAGCCGATGGCGCCGGAGGCAAGCACCACCTCGGTGGTGGCGAAGGCGCTCTTCGGCTGCCCGTTCTCGAGATATTCGACGCCGATCGCGCGGGAGCGCTCGATGATGATGCGGGTGACAAGCGCGCCTGTCTTCAGCGTGAGATTGGCGCGCGCCAGCGCCGGGCGCAAATAAGCCTTGCCGGTGCCGAAACGCTCGCCGTCCTTGATGACGAACTGGAAGAAGCCTGCCCCTTCCTGGGTGGCGCCGTTGAAGTCGGGATTGTGCGGCAGCCCCGCGGCCTGCGCTGCCTCCAGCCATTTCAGCTCGTTCGGGTCGACATGGGGAACGTCCGCCACCTGCAGCGGTCCGCGCGTGCCGTGGAAGGGGTCGTCGACAAAGCGCGCATTGCTCTCGAAGGCGATGAATTTCGGCAGCACGTCGCGCCAGGCCCAGCCCACGCAGCCAGCCTTTTCCCAGCCGTCGTAGTCGGACGGCAGGCCGCGGATATAGATCATCGCGTTCATCGCACCTGAGCCGCCGATCATTTTTCCGCGCGGCCAGAAGATGCGCCGGCCGCGGCAGCCCGCTTGCGGTTCGGTGTAATAGCCCCAGTCGACCGCTGTGTTGAACATCGTCGGCCAGTCCGATGGAATGTCGGACGCGAGCGGTGCAGCCCGGCCGGCTTCCAGCACCAGAACCTTGCGATGTGGATCGGCTGACAGCCGGTTGGCCAGCACACAGCCGGCCGAGCCGGCGCCCACGATGATGGTGTCGTACATTGAGGGGCACTCCGAAGACATTCACGTCGCGGAGTGCTTGCAAGAATTGTGCTTTGGAACAGAGCGCGTCATTCCGGGATGCGTGCGCAGCACGCAGGCCCGGAATCCATTTACCCGCAGTGACCGTAGCGCGATGGATTCCGGGCTCGCGCCGTTGGCGCGCCCCGGAATGACCGCTAGGTCAACCCCCGTGCGATTCCACGACCTTGCGGCAGCCGTCCGAGAGCTTCGACTTGTTCTCGCGCAGGCAGGCGTTCATCTGCGGCGGCTTGCCGATGTGCTCGGCGCAGAACTTGCTGGCGTCACTGCGGCAGGCCATCTGCTCCTGTGGCGTCGGGCCGGATTGCGCTGCGGCGGGCAGGGCGGTGGCGGCAAGCAGCAGCGCGGCAAGAGCTGAAATCTTCATAAAGCACCTCTTTGGGATTGTCGGTGGACCCGTTCGGGATCAAGCGGGCCGGACCATCTCGCGAAGGGCAGGTGCCGGTCCATGCCATGTTCATGGCATCGGCTCGTCGCCTCGGCTGCCGCACCCCCATCTTCATGGCATGTATCCGCGCGCCGTCTTTTGCCATTCAGACTGCACGTCGGCTGCGAGACCCGGTGAATTGCATCGGGCGCCGAACGGGAAGCAGGAGAGCAAGATGTCGAAAAGAGCGGGAGCGCTGAGCGCCGGGCTGACGGTCATGGTGCTGGCGGGTGCGGCGATGGTGTCGCTGGGCGCGAGCCCGGCGCAGGCCGTGGTCTATTGCAAGACCGTCGGCGTGCCCAAGGGCTGCGTGGTGCGGCCGACGGCGGCGGTGGTGGTTGCACCGGGAGCCCCGGTTGCGGCGGCTGCGATCGCGACACCCGGTGTCGGTGCGCCCGGCGTCGGCGTACGTGCCGGCACACCGATGAATCGCGGCGGTCCGGTCAATCGTGTCGGCGTGCGCTGACGGTCTCGTTTCATTGAGTTGATTGCATCATTTCGGGCAAAGGAGCCTTGCGGACGACCCCCCATCCTCCGCAGGCAAAACACTCCGGCCCGTTCCCTCTCTCCGCGCGCCCCACACGTTCGGGGAGGGGGTTTTTCAGCCGCCGGCGGCGTCGCTGTCGGGAAAGACCTGCGGCAATTGCAGCCGCACCCGCGTGCCCGAGGCGTCCGAGCTGAGATCGAGCACCGCGCCACAGCGCGCGGCGCGGCTTCTCATGTTGCGCAAGCCCCGTGCGGTCTGGCTCGTGCCGTTGCCCGAAGGCGCAAAACCGCGGCCGTCGTCGGTCACGCTGATCACGCCATACGGTCCCCGGCCTCCGTCGAGCGTCTCGATGGTGACCGCGATGTTGCGGGCCTGCGCGTGCTTGACGGCATTGGTCACGGCCTCGTCGAGGATGCGCACGATCTGGATCACGTGCCATGGACGCAGCTCGGGATGCAGCGGCAGGCCCTGCGGCGTCGCCACGCGCCAGTCGAGCGCGATGTCGTGCGGCCGCAATTGCGCCGTCGCGCGCTCGCGCCAGGAGCCGAGCGCGAGCATGAGGTCGCCGCCGATGTCGTCCATGGAGTCGATGACGAGGCGCAGATCCTTCAGCGCGGCGCGGGCGGCGTCGGTGATGGTCGCGCCCTCATGTCCGCGCTCGGAGAGCGCGACGATGCTGACGAGCTGGCCGCCGAGGCCGTCATGAAGGTCGCGCATCAGCCTTGTGCGCTCATTGGCGAGCGCGGCCGCGCGGGCGCGCTCCTCCTCGCGGGCAAAGCTCGCCTTCAGCCGCTCCTCGGCCTCGCGCACGCGCGTCACGAGCTGGCCGGCAAAGCTGTCGACCTGGTTCAGCGCGCGGGCGAAGCGCCAGGTCAGCCCGGCGCCGATCGCGACCAGCATCGCCGAATAGGACAGCCGCGTGACGAAGATGCGCTCGTCCGGCACGATCTCGAATACCGAGAGCATGTCGTGAAACCAGCAGGTCAGCACGATCGTCACGGCGCAGCCGAAGGTGAAGCTCGCCGCATCCTGCCGCTTGATCACCGCCTTGGTCACGATGAATGCGAGCAGCATCAGGCACAGGCCGACCGTCGGCACGCCGAGAAACAGGAAGGTGATGCGCGGCACCGGCTGGCCGGCGAAAAGCCCGACGACCAGGATGATCAGGCCCGGCGCGAACAGCAGCAGGCCGTAGCGCGGCCAGCGCCAGCCGAAGAACAGCACCGCGAACACCACGACCAGCGCGCTTTCGATCGGCGCGGACGCCAGCAATATGGCGGCGAGCCGCGGATAGGGCGCCGGCGGCACCGGCGGCGGCACGAAGGCTTGCACCGCGCCGACCAGCATGCCAGCGGCCAGCACGCCATAGACCGGCTCGCGGCGCCGCATCAGCCACATGATGGCGAGGATCACGGCGAGCAGCGATTGCCAGGCGGAAAACACCACCGGCAGGGTGACGAACAGCAGCGCCCGGGTCTCGTAGGCCGGCCGCAAGCTCGCGTCCGGCCCGACATAGACGCTGTCGAGGAATCCCTTCAGCGGGCCCCATACGAACAGCCGCACCGTGAGCTGGTTCGCTCCGTCATGCAGCAGCGATGACGGGATCAGCGCGATCGCAGGCGTGTTGCGGTCGGGCCGGTTGGCCGTATCGTCGCGCCGCGAATCCATCACCACGACGCCGTTGACTGCGACCTCGACGCCATTGCTGAAACGCGGCAGGAACACCGACCATGCCGTCGCCGCGTCACCGCTCCTGAAGTTGAAAGTGCCGTTGTAGAGCGGTGGATCGCCAAGTGAATAGCGCGACGATGTGTAGTGCGGCAGCGTCACCGGCTGCGCCGCGCCGTTCTCCCGCAGGGTGAATTCGGACACGGCATAATCGTCGGGGTCGTCCGGCGGCACCAGCCGCAGCGCGAGCATGGTGCCGATCACGATCAGCGCCTGCAGCAGCAGATAGGGAATGAGCCGCGACAGCCGCAGCTGCAGCCGTGCGCGCGTCGTGACGGTCGTCCTGGCCGTGGTCTTGATGGTGGTCTTCGCCGCGATCTCGCTCACAGCTTGATCAGGCCCTGCTGCACCGCCTCGAACACCGCTTCGCTGCGCGTGTGCACCTCGAGCTTGCGATAGATGTTCTTGATGTGCCCGGGCACGGTCTGCCTGGACAGGCCGAGATGGCTCGCGATCTCGGCGTAGCTGAAGCCTTTTGCGATGCCCCAGAGGATGTCGATCTCGCGTGGGGTCAGCTTTGCCGTATTGAGCACGGGACCCGGCGACGGTTCGGCCGAGCTCTGCGCGGCACCTTGCGTCCGGCGCACGATGAAACGGGCGATCGAGGCCGAGATCGGCGAATGGCCGGCGACCAGATCGCGCACGGTGGTGGCGATATCGGTGGGGAAGGCGTCCTTGAGCAGGTAGCCGGTGGCGCCGACGGTGATCGCCGAGATCACGCTCTCCTCGTCGCCGAGCGCCGAGATCACCATGATCTCGGTGTCGGGAAAGCGCTGCCGGATCTCGCGGATCAGCTCGACGCCATGGCCGTCGGGAAGCCTGAGATCGGTGAGCAGCACGCGCGGTGCCGCCTCGGCCAGCGCGGAGCGGGCCTCTGCCAGCGTGCCGGCGCTGCGCACCTCGTAGCCGGCCTTGACCAGCGCGTCCTGGAGCCGCCAGCAGGTTGGCGCATCATCCTCGACGAGGAGGATGGTGATGGCTTCACCCGTCTCGCCCTGTTCGCTCATGTTCATGGTCCCGCACCGCGTGTCCCCCGCGGCGCGAGGCCAAGCTTAGCCGCAGCGTCAGGCGCGCGACACCCATAATCATGGGGGCCTAGAGAACGTCCACCCGCGGCGGCGGATAACGCCGCGCCAGCGCCGACAGCGGCAGATGCCGTTCGTCCGAGGGTAACTCCAGATAGGCCAGCACCAGCGGCCGCTTCCAGTCGCCGATGCCGAAATCCATCGCCATCCATTTCTGTGGCTCGGGACCTTCGAGGCCCCGGACCCAGACGAAATAGCGGGGGAGGTCGCCGGCGTCCGCATCCGTCGTGCGTCTTCTGGCCATCAAAGCTGCTCGCTGCATCACCATCCGTTGCGGTAGGATATAGGTATCGGTTCGCTGAAGTCGAACTCCCGGCTGCGGCTCATGCAGGTCCGGACCGGTTGGTTAACGCGCGGGCCTGAAGATATGAATGAAGCCACGATCGATCGCTGGGGTGAAGCCTCTGAAGTCACGAAAAAGCTGGTCGGCTCGTGGTCCTTCAACCGGGTCATCGAAGGCCAGGCCACGATGCAGGGTATCGCGACCTTCACGCCACTCGACAGGGAGCGGTTGGCCTATCGCGAGCAGGGACAACTGAAGCTCGCAAACGGCACCACGGTGCAGGCCGAACGCGAATACGTCTTCAGCAACAGCGACGGAGGATTCAAGGTCTTCTTCAAGGAAGATCCGCCGCGGCTGTTTCACGAAATTTCACTGTCCGCGTCTTCCGGAGGAGAGCTGAGCGGACATGCGCGCCATCTCTGCAGGCGCGACGAATATCGGTCGGCCTACATGTTCCTGCCGGACGGAACGTTCGTCGTCCGTCATGTGGCGTCGGGTCCAGGCAAGGACTACACGATGAACACGACCTACACGCGTCTGTCGTGATCAAGCCGGCGGGATGGCAGGGCCGCCTCACTGCCAGAGCTGGCTCTCCGCCACGCGGTTGATGTCGGCAAGCCTGCGGTCGGCGTCGCCGCGCAGATCGATGCTCGCGACCAGCGCCAGCAGGCGGTGATAGGCGCTGTCGGCGATCTCGACCGGCAACGGGGCCTCGTCATAGGCCTCGACGTAGCTGCCCACGAGGCTGCTCAACAGCCGGCACAGGCCGCGTTGGGCGGGATCGTCCCGGCCGAGCGTCTCGAGTTTCTGCTGAAATGTCCGGAAGGTTCGCAGGCCGTGGTGCTGTTCGGAAAGCCACGCGTGCAGGTCGTTCATGTGAGCTCCTTCGAGTTACGGAAGAAGCTACCGGTTTATACAGTGCGGAGGGGAGGATGGCTAGGGAGGGGGAGAGATCAGCTTTGCTGAGACAGTCCGCCTTCGCCAAGGCTTCGGCGGGACAGCCCTTGCCGCTTCGCTACGATGGCGCGGAGCTCGGCTCGCCCAGCCGTAGCTGCGAAGCAGCGAAGGCTGGTGCCCCTGGCCGGAATCGAACCAGCACTCCTTGCGGAACTCGATTTTGAGTCGAGCGCGTCTACCAGTTCCGCCACAGGGGCCCTCGGTCGGCCCCTCCAGGGAGGGCGTCGCGAAGCCGGCGGACTATAGCCATGGACAAGGCGGGGTCAACCCGCGCCAAAGTGATCCCGGTCGTTCTCGACAGCCGCATGGGCTGGAGCTAGAGGCATAGCAGCGCGACCGATCGCAAAGAGGCTGCCGTGACGACCCAGAGTGCCGCAATACCTGCGTTCAAGCCGGCGGCCACGCGCCCCGCGCTGGTCGCCTCGGTTGTGGTGACCCTGATCGCGGCAGCTACCATCGCAGGCGCCTGGTTCTTCCAGCTCGTGCTGGAAATGCTGCCCTGTCCGCTGTGCCTGGAGCAGCGCTACGCCTATTACCTCGCGATCCCGGTCGGGGCGCTGACGGCGCTTGCGGCGCGCGCCGGCGCGCCGCGGCCGCTGCTGCTCGCAGGCCTCGCGATCCTCGCGCTGGCGACCCTCGCCAACGCCGGCCTCGGCACCTACCACTCCGGCGTCGAATGGGGGTTCTGGAAGGGCCCGACCGATTGCTCCGGTCCCGTCGTCAATCTCGGCAGCGCCGCTGATCTGCTGTCGAAGCTCGACACGGTGAAGGTGGTGCGCTGCGACGAGGTGCAGTGGCGCTTCCTGGGCCTCTCGCTCGCCGGCTACAACGCGCTGATCTCGCTCCTGATGGCCGCGATCGCCGCGTGGGGATTTGCGCGGACGGCGAAGCGCTCGCAACTGCCGTAGGGTGGGCAAAGGCGCGCTCTTCGCGCGCCGTGCCCACCATTCTTGGTGATATCGCTGAAGCATGGTGGGCACGGCGCTAACGCGCCTTTGCCCACCCTACGAGAGCAGTGCTCGCTCAATCATCCACATCGTCCTGCGTGCGTCCGAACAGGTGCACGATGCCCGGCGTTGCGATCGTGACGAACACGAAACGCGACAGATGATGGGCGCCGACGAAGATCGGGTCGATATGCAGCGTCAGGGCCAGGGCCAGCATCGCGTCCATGGCCCCCGGCGCGAAGGCGACGACGACGTCGGAGAACTTCACCTGCGTGGTGAGCGCGACGATGCCGACGAAGATCGCGGAGACGGCGATGGCCACGGCGAACGAGCCCAGCGCCGCATTGATGTGGCCGGCGAGCGTCTTGATCCGCATCCGCGCGAAACGGCTGCCGATCAGCGCGCCAATGCCGACCAGCGCCACGCCGCGCACCCAATCCGGCAATCCGCCCTCGACCCAGCCCGCGCCATGCAGCACGCTGGAGCCGATCATGGCGCCGAACATCCAGCTTGCCGGAAACTTGACCAGCCGCAGCAGGAGCGCCGCAGCCAGCGAGGCCGCGACCAGCTCCAGGAGGCCGAGCGGCGAGGCGATCGTCGTCGTCAGCGACGGGGCGGCCGAAGGCGCGACGCCCGCGAGTGCCAGCACCATCGGCAGCGCGGCGGTGAGGATGATGACGCGCATGGTCTGCACCACCGCGATGCCGGGCAGGTCGGCGCCCCGCTCGACGGCCAGAATCGTGATCTGCGACAGCGCGCCGGGGCTGCCGGCGAGGAAGGCCGAGGTGCGGTCCCAGCCATGGATGCGCTGGAGGTAGTAGCTCGAGCCAAAGGTCGAGCAGAAAGTGGCGAGCGCGAGCAGCCCGATGGTGAGGGGATAGGCGCTGACCTGCTGGATCAAATGGCGCGAGACGACCGAGCCCAGCGAGATGCCGAGCAGCACGAGCACGGTCTGGGTCAGGATCGGCGGCAGCGTCAGCTGACGGCCGGCGATTGCGGCGATCCCGACCGCGATCATCGAGCCCGAGATCAATCCGCCGGGAAGGCCCGCGAAGAGAAATACGAGACCGCCGGCGGTGCCGATGGCGAGCGTCTCCACCGTGCTCAGGATCTTGGCACGGCTCGGCCATTCGAACGGCAGGGAGGCGGTGATTTGCTTCACGCCACCTTATCGCAAATCAGTGAGAGGCGCACAATTGCGGCTACGTCATGCCGCAATGCGCGACGCCTCTCCCTGATGATCGCGAACCGTATTGTGACGGATTTACTTCTTGTCGGCGGCAGGGGCAGCGGGCGCAGCGGTGCCGGCCTTCGCTTCCTTCATGCACTCGCGGCGAAATTTCTTGCGCTCCTTGCCCTTCAGTCCCTTGGCGTCCGCCTGCTTGGAGCATTCGAGCGACTCGGCCGAACGCTCCTTCGGCGCCGCCTTCTTGTCGGCGGTGGCAGCGGCATCGGTCTTGGCGGCCGGCGCGGTGGCCTGCGCGAAGGCGGTGCCGGAGGCGAGCAGGGAAACCAGGACGGCGGCGGCGAGGCGAGAGGCGAGGGTCATGATGTTGCACTCTTCTTGCGAGAATTGCGAAGGGCTGGAACGTCGGCTTGCGATGCTGAACGCGACATGAATGATTTGAACGGTGCGATCACTATATTTTTGCGGCGAAAGCCATCGCTTCCTTGTCGCGGGCCGGCGGCACGCTAGGATAGCAATCCTCGTTTCACTTCCCCCAAGGGAAGCTCAAGGGAAGCTCAAGGGAAGACCAAGGAGGAGATCAGGGATGACCAATCAGACAAAACTGCTGTGTGCGATTGTGGCGTCGGGTGTCGTGGCATTGATGGCCGCCGCACCGGCGCAGGCGCTGACTTCGCAGGAGTGCAGCGCGAAATATCAGGCAGCCAAGAAGGACGGCTCGCTCGGCACCATGAAGTGGAACGACTTCCGCAAGGCCCAGTGTGGTGCCGATGCGACGCCTGCTGCCGCGCCGACCGCGGCTGCTCCAGCCGCACCTGCCGCTCCGGCCGAACCGAAGCAGGCCAAGAAGGAGGCGGCTCCCGCTGCGGCGCCGAGCCTGCCGGCCGGTCCCGCGATCTATCCGAACGCGGTCGACCCGAAATACGCCAAGGAGCCCGCCGGCAAGGCGCGCCTGCACACCTGCGTCGACCAGTACAATGCCAACAAGACCACCAATGGCAATGGCGGCTTGAAGTGGATCCAGAAGGGCGGCGGCTATTACAGCGAATGCACCAAGAAGCTGAAGGGCGCCGCCTGAGCTTCGACGTAACGGGATGCGATGGCCGGAGCAAAGCTCCGGCCATCTTGCTTAGTCGAGCAGCTTCTCGGCCGACTTCGCCACGAGCTGCGAACGCTTGCGCGGACCGCGCTCGACGAACAGCAGGCTCTGGCCGAAGATGAAGCAATAAAACAGGAAGGCCTGCGCCTCGGCAGCCTCGGCGTCGAGGCCGGTCGCGCGATAGAGCTCGGCAACGTGCTTGAGCCGCGCTGCATCCACGCTCGCCACTGCCGCGGCGGCGGTCTCGTCCGAGCGGGCCCATTGCCGGATCGCAAGCTCGATCGCCATTCCCTCCGGATTGAGCCGCTCGGAATAGAGCTGGATCATGGCCTTCAGCCGTTCGCGGGGCGCTTCGCCATCGAGGCTCGTCTGCTGCGCGATCGACGCCGCGCGCCCCTCGCGCCAGCGTTCCAGCATGGCCTCGAGCAGCGCGGCGCGATCGGCGAAGCGGCGATAGAAGCCGCCCTTGGTGACGCCGAGATTCTTGGCGAGCACCTCGACCCTGACACCCTCGACCCCCGAGCGGGCGAGCTCGGCGAACCCCGCCTCGACCCAGACATCGCCCTTGCCGTCGCTCATGAAGGAAGCCTCACCGGTTCTTGATACGGTGCCGTATTGCTAACGTAGAACAGGCCTGATACGCTACCGTATCAAAAATCAAAGGGCAGGAGGATGGCGATGGAGCGGGAGGCGACCTATCGCGGTACGGTTTATCCGTGGCAATGCGACCATGTCGGCCACATGAATATCATGTGGTATGTCGGCAAGTTCGACGAGGCCAACTGGAATCTGTTCGCCCGCCTCGGCCTGACGCCGAGTTACCTGCGCAGCTCGGGTCGCGGCATGGCCGCGGTCCAGCAGAACATCGCCTACAAGCGCGAGCTGCTCGCCGGCGACATCGTCGAGATCCGCAGTCACCTGCTCGAGGTCGGCGACAAGTCGATCCGCTTCCGGCACGATATGAGGAACGCCGAGAGCGGGGAGATCGCCGCGACCTGCGAGATCACGGGCGTGCATCTGGACCGTCAGCTCCGCAAGTCCGCGCCGTTCGCCGATGCCATCCGAGAAGCGGCCTTGAGGCATCTTGCCGAACCAGCCGAGGTCTGAACCATGGCCGCCTTCGAGCCGAAAAACCCGGGCTATCGCGCGGCTTCTATCGCCATGTTCGATCGCCAGCCGGCAATGCGCACGCTCGGCATCGTGATCGTCCGTCTCGCGCCGGGCGAGGTCGAGTTGGCGATGCTGCATGCGCCGGCCTTCACACAGCAGAACGGTTTCATCCATGCCGGCATCATCACGGCCGGGCTCGACAACGCCTGCGGCGTTGCGGCCTTCAGCTTGATGCCGCCGGAGGCCGATATTCTCACCGTCGAATTCAAGACCACGCTGCTCGCGCCCGCCCGCGGCGAGCGTTTCGTCTTCAAGGCCGAGGTGGTCAAGCCCGGCCGTACACTCACCTTCTGCGAGGCAAATGCCTTCGCCGAGCATGACGGCAAGACCACGCTGATCGCCACGATGACCGGGACATTGATGGCGATGCTGCCTCGCATTGCGACTTCGCATGAACCGCGCGCGTCCCGCGCATAGCGGCGATTGACAAGCCTGTCGGCGCGTCCCTTGATGCGAACGCCATGCTTGCAAGTCTCGGTCTCATCCTGCTCTGCCAGTTGATCGGCGAAGCCGTCGTGCGCGGCCTCGGCCTGCCATTGCCGGGACCCGTGCTCGGATTGCTGCTGCTCCTGATCCTGTTGCTCGCCCGCGACCGCTTCGCGCTGCTTGCGCGCGGGCCGCTGCGCGATGGCGGCATCGAGACGGCGAGCAAGGGCCTTCTGGCCCATCTCTCGCTGCTCTTCGTGCCGGCCGGCGTCGGCGTCGTGCAGAAGCTCGACATCCTCGCCTCTCACGGCATCGCCATCGTCGTCGTGCTCGCGCTGTCCGTGGTCGTCACGCTGCTTGCGACCGTGCTGACCTTCCGCCTCGTCAGCCGGCTGTTGAGGCAACAGGACGCGCGATGAACGACAACCCGTTCTCGCTCTGGGTCTATCTCTCGCAGTCACCGCTGCTGTGGCTGACCGTGACCCTGCTGGTCTATGCAAGCACGGATGCGGTGTCGCTGGCGACGCGGCGCCATCCGCTCGCCAATCCCGTGCTGCATGCGACGTGGATCATCGGTGCGTTCCTGCTCCTGACCGGCACCTCCTACACGACCTATTTCGCCGGCGCGCAGTTCGTGCACTTCCTGCTGGGACCGGCGACCGTTGCCCTTGCCGTACCGCTCTACGAGAACCGCAAGCGCGTGGTCACGTCGATCGTGCCGATGCTGGTGGCGCTGATCGCAGGCTCGGTCACGGCGGTGTCGGTGGTGCTGCTGGCCGAACTTGCCGGACTGCCGCGCGATGTCGTGCTGTCGCTGGCGCCGAAATCCGTCACCGCCGGCGTCGCCATGGGCATCGCCGAATCACTGCATGCCGATCCTTCGCTGGCGGCGGTCGCCGTGATCCTCACCGGCATCATGGGCGCGATCATCGTGACGCCGCTGATGAACCGCACCGGCATCACCGATTACCGGGCCCGCGGCTTTGCTGCGGGTCTTGCCGCGCACGGCATCGGCACGGCGCGGGCGTTCCAGGTCGACGAGATCGCCGGCGTCTTCTCCGGCATCGCCATGAGTCTCAACGCATTGGTGACCTCGTTCCTGGTCCCCTTGGCGATCACGCTGCTGGTGCGATGACATCGTCGCCGTGACACTCTATATGGTCGGTAACAATTCCCGGTCCTAAGCCGTATTTGCCGAAGATGGGACCGAAACGGGACGAGATATGACTGGATTTGGGAATAAGGGCCGCCTGGTGCCGACCCGGCGCGCGGCGCTGACGCTGATCGGGGCCGGCGCCCTCGCGGCGGGCCGCATCACCTCGGCGATGGCAGACGCCACCGACGACGAGGTGCTCACCGAAACCAAGGTGCTGCGCGATCCCGATACGCCCGTCGCCGGCAATCCCGACGGCAACATTACGATCGTCGAATGGTCCGACTACAATTGTCCCTATTGCCGCAAGCTCGAGCCTGAGCTGCGCCAGGTGGTCCAGGACGACGGCAAGGTGAGGCTGGTGATGAAGGACTGGCCCATCCTCGGGCCGGTCTCCGTCACGGCAGCGCGCACCGCGCTCGCGGCCAAATTCCAGGACAAGTACCATCAGGCCCATGACGCCATGATGGGCGTCTCTTCGCGCCTGACCGAGCCGCGCATCAACGAGCTGCTCGCGGCCGCCGGCGTCGACATGGACCGGTTGAAGCGCGATCTCACCGGCCATGCCAAGGACATCGACGCCATCCTCAAGCGCAACAACGAGCAGGCCGAGGCTTTTGGTTTCCGCGGCACCCCGTCCTTCATCGTCGGCAAGTACCGTGTGCCCGGCGTGCTCAGCATGACCGAGTTCGAGCAGGTCATCGCCGATGCCCGCAAAGCCAAGATGAACTGACGCGCATCGTTGATCGCAGCCAACATGAAGGCGCCGCCGCGGACCCGCGACGGCGCCTTGTTCATGTCGCTCGGACGAGATTACTTGGACGAGATCACTTGGACGAGATCCGGACCCAGTCCTTGTGCGCGCGATCGCGCAGCGCATCCCAATCGGCCTTCGCGACATCCCAGTTCACGATGGTGCGATTAGTGGTCGCGACCTCGCCATTGGCGACCGACGAGGTCTGCATGGAGTCGTAGACGTAGACGCCGCCCGCAAGCAGCAGCGCGCCCAGGATCATTCCGAAAAAAGTTCTCATAGCAAGCCTCCGGTGTCGCGCCGATAACGTCGGCACGGCGCGATGGTTCCGCGGCCATGCGGCGCATCTAAGGAGAGGTTGTTCATTTTCCATTCAGCCATTGCACCAGCTCCGCGTTGATCTCGCGCGGATAGGTGTGGCTGAGGTCGTCGATCTCGCGGTAGGTGACGTCAGCGCCGGCGGCGGAGAGCGCGGCCTGGGTCTGCCGCGCGGTCTGCACCGGAAACATCCAGTCGAGCTTGCCGTGGGTGATGAACATGGGCAGGCCCCGCATTCGGTCGGCGTCGGCCATCTCCGCCATCAGCGGATGGAAGGTCGCTGACACCGGCGCAAGATGGGTGAAGGGTGAGGCGCCGTCGAGGCCGGTGACATAGCAGAAGGTGCCGCCATCGCTCATGCCGGTCAGCAGCATGCGCGAGGCGTCGATGGTCCAGCGGCTGCGCACCGTCTCGAGGATGCGCATCAGGTTGGGCGTATCGGCGTCGTCACCCATCAGTGCCCAGGTCGGACCGGTCGCTGTTGGCGCCACCAGGATCGCGCCAAGACTGCGCGCGTCGCGCAGCCAGCTCCACAGGAAGCCGCGGCCGTTGCCGCTGCCGCCATGCAGCGCCATCACCAGCGGCATGGCACGATCAGGCGTGTAATATTCGGGGACATAGACCGAGAAGCCGCCGCGGCTGCCGGGCTCGTTGTGGTCGTGGAAGATGCCGGTATCTTCGCTCGCGCCGGCTTCGAGCCGCGACAACAGGTCCGCATTGTCGCGATTGGCAGCGTTGAGAAAGAAGCTGCTCACCGGTGGAAACTGTGCAGCCAGCGGATAAAGCGCCTCCTGCGCGCGCGGTACATGGCGCAGCGCGCGAAACACGGCGACGAGATCGCCATTGCCGCGCTCGACATCGCGGATGCCGGCAAAGGCGGCGAGCGTCTCGTTGCAGCCGCGGTCGAGTCGTTCGCGCAGGCCGGCGAATTGCTCCGGCCATTCGCCGATCGCGGCGTGTGATGCCCGCAGCGTCTCGTCCGGCGTGCCGATCGCGTTCATCACTGACGCGAAGGCCGGCGGATGCAAATGCCGCGCGAAGAAGCCGAGTCCTTCAAGCGCATTGAGCAGCGGCGGCAGTACGGCCACGATGTCGTCGATGACGATCTCGGTCATTGCTCCTCCGTCGCCCGCACCGCCGGTCCGGTCGGGAGCGGAGCGCGGGGCCTACTTCTTCGCGTACTTGTTCTCTTGGGTCTTAAATCCCAGGTAGGTCGAATTAACAATGCCCATCAGCAACAGAAGGTTCGTGTCGAACTCGACGAAGATGAAATTGGCGACGACGTTCCAGGTGAAGATGATGGCGAGGATGGCGGTCCAGCCAATCATCTGGATCCTGTGCAATTTGGGTCCGTCTTCATCTGACAGCAGGTCGGTCCAGAAGCCTTGTGACTTGAACCTCTCTCTCGGGTTCTTGGGATCATCGTCCCTGTCCAGGATAACGGCCGCCAGTCCGGTCACGCTGTTGATGCCAAGGAGGATGAGGATCGCTTCGGTGATGACGTTTCGATAGATCCCCAACGTGAGCCAGATGAAGATGAAACCCGCCGTCGATAGCCAGAGCCACAACGCCATCTGGGTGCGGCCGAGGCTGAACGTCCCCCCGGCTTCGTTCTTCGTTGTGCTGTCTCGGCAGGTCTGCAACGCTGCATTGGCGTCGTTCGCGGCCGCGGTCAGATCTGCATCGCCTGGTGCCTGTGCCAATGCGGCCTTCGCGATCTTGACCCTCTGCTCGGCGATCTGAAGGTAGGTGAGCGAATGATCGCGCAGAATGCTCGACTGGGCCGCAAAGATGGCGAACCCCGCAAAGAGCAGCGCCACCGAGGTGGCGCCTAGGGCGAGAAGTCGTGTCCAATACAGCCGAAAATCGATCGTCCCTTTATCCTCAGCTTCGGGTGAGTTGCTCTGTGATCGTGATAGCCCGATTTTGAGCGTCATCAATCCGGAGTTTGTCTTGCTTGCGACCAAGGAGCGCCAGAACTTGGCGGCGTCGGATGCCGCATCCGGCGTCTCTCCGAGCTCGAAGGCGAGAGCCTGCGCTGTCGGCGTGGATGACGCCCTGAGCGTCATTGGTGAACGGCGTCCGTTCAGGAACAACGTAACCTCGACTGTAGGTCGCGGCTGATTTTGTGCGGCCTTGGCGGCAGCCAGGTCAACGTTGGCTGCCTCGATCTTCTTCTGAATCTCGGGTTTGGTCTTATCATCGGCGCCATCGAGCTGCTTCTTCAGCTCCGCGATCTTTTTCTCGTCGTCGTCGACATCTTTCTTCAGCTTGTTTTCGCCAGCCTGTGACGCGACGCCGGCGACGACGACGCAGAGCCGGCTGCCGAACGTCACCGTGCGGGGAAAGACATTCACGACGCGAAGTTTGCCGTTAGCGTCGTCGGGCTCCGCGAGTGTTATCACACGGGGATCCTTTGGGTCTTTCAGAGCGGCGTTTTCAATCGTGCAGAAATCGTCCGCAGGGGCTTGAGCGGCCGTTCCGGACCTCAGCCAAGATAGGTCGAACGCAATACCCGCCAGGCAAAGTGCAAGCGCGACAACACCGAGTAGCGTCAGAATAGCAGCGATCGTCCGGGCGGGCCCGCGCAGCATGGTAATCACCCCAAAATAATGTCTTTGAAAAATAAAAACGTGCGGAGTTGCAGCTTGCAATGGAACATCCTAAAATTGCAAGCGCCCATTCGCCGCAGTCAGCCCGCCCTGCGGGCTGCGCGGAAATTGTCGACGCGGGCTTGTTGGTGCGGTGCGGCTCGCTCTTGCCGGCCTCAGTGCAGCTTCGGCGCCTTCAAAAGCTTGAAGCGGTCGGTCGAGGTCACCGTGACGTCGAACGTCACGCCTTCATGGTGCACGGTCAGCGGCACGTCGACGCCGGCGGCGCCGAGCGCCCACATCTTTCTGTAGAAGGCGGTCTGGCTCGTGACCTTGTCGCCGTTGACGGCGAGGATGACGTCGCCGGTCTTGAGCTCGGCGCGCGCGGCCGGGCCGTTGGCGGAGATCCCGATCACCACCACACGGTTGTCGATCTCGGTCGAGTAGAGCCCGAGCCAGGGCCGGGACGGCTTGTTGACGCGGCCGAACTTGCGCAAGTCCTCCAGGATCGGCTTCAAGAGGTCGATCGGCACGATCATGTTGACGTGCTCGGCCTTGCCGTCGCGCTCACGCTCGAGCTGGAGCGAGCCGATGCCGATCAGCTCGCCGCGCTCGTTGAGCAAGCCGGTGCCGCCCCAGTTCGGGTGTGCGGGATAGGTGAAGACGGCTTCATCCAGGAGATATTCCCAGTAGCCGGCGAATTCCTGCTTGGCCACGATCTGGCTTGCAACCGATCGCGTGCGGCCGCCGGCGCCGCCGACCACGACGCGGTCGCCGATGCGGGTATCGGCCGAGTTGCCGAGCGGCAGGGGCTCGACGTCGAGCTCACCGAGTGCCTGCACGAGCCCGAAGCCGGTGACGGAATCGAATCCAAGCGCATGCCCCTCGACGACGCGTCCGTCGGCGAGGTGCAGCCACACCGATTCCGCCTCGGTGATGAGATAGCCAATGGTCAGCACCAGCCCGTCGTCGATCACGACGCCGTTGCCGGCGCGTTCGGTGCCCAGCGTCTCGGCGCTGAATGCGTCCGGCGGGACGATGGCGTGCAGGCCGACGACGGAAGCGAGCGCGCGGTCGAGATCGAATCCGTAATCGCTCGCACGCGGCTGATTGGCCGGCGGCACTCTCCATTCGGTCAGGGCGGGCATGGAGTTCTCCTGGCTGAGTGCATCGCGCCGCCGTTGGCGCGGGACGACGTGCGAAGCACGGATAATTTAGGCCGGAGAGGGCCGTCTTGAAAGCCTCGCTCCTCAACAATTCCGGAGAACACCGCATGAAATCTTTGAAACGCACGGAAACGCCTCGTGCACAGGAGGCGGGCAACCGTGCGATCCGGCACCGGCCGCATGGCTGCTGTCCGGCGAGGCGCTAGGCGGGCTGCAATGAAGCTGCTAACCATTGCCGCTTCGTTTGACCAAGGGATCACGGACCGAAGCATGGATAACCGCAGCGACATCTGGCGTGGCATCGACACGATCAAGGCGCGTTTCATCGACCTCAGCGACAAGGTCTGGGGCACGCCCGAGGTGTGCTACACCGAGGCGCGGTCCGCCGCCGAACATCTCGCCGAGCTGCGTCATCAGGGCTTCCGTATCACCGAGAACGTCGCCGGCATCCCGACCGCGCTGATGGGGGAATGGGGCGAGGGCGGACCGGTTATCGCCTTCATGGGTGAATACGATGCGCTGCCTGGCCTCAGCCAGGAGGCGGGCGTTGCGGAACACCGTCCGATCGAAGCCGGCGGCCATGGCCATGGCTGCGGTCACAACCTGCTTGGCTCCGCCGCGCTGCTCGCCGCCACCGCCGTGAAGGACTGGCTCGCCGAGAACAAGGTGCCCGGCCGCGTGCGCTATTACGGCTGCCCGGCCGAAGAAGGCGGCGCGGCAAAGGCCTTCATGGTGCGCTCCGGCGCGTTCGAGGACGCCGACATCGCCATCACCTGGCATCCGCACAGCTTCTGGGAAGTGGCGGTGACGCCGTCGCTCGCGAACACCCGCGCCGACTTCACCTTCACCGGCCGCACCTCGCATGCGGCGGCCTCGCCGCATCTCGGCCGTTCCGCGCTCGATGCGGTGGAACTGATGAATGTCGGCGTGAACTACATGCGCGAGCACATGCCGAGCGATGCGCGCGTGCACTACGCGCTGCTCGATACCGGCGGCATCGCGCCCAACGTGGTGCAGGCGCATGCGCGGGTGCGCTACTCGATCCGCGCCCGCGATCTTCCCGGCATGAACGAGCTGGTCGAACGCGTGTCCAAGATCGCGCAGGGGGCTGCGCTGATGACCGAGACCAAGGTCGAGATGAAGATCATCTCCGCGGTCTCCAACATCCTGCCGAACGCGCCGCTCGAGCAGGCGCTGCATCGGGTCATGGAAGAGCTCGGACCGCCGCATTTCGACGATGCGGACAAGGGCTTTGCCACCCAGATCCGCGCGACGCTGAGCGACAAGGACATCTCCTCGGTCTACTACGCGATCGGCATGGAGCCGACCGATCGGCCGCTGGCCGACTTCCTGGTGCCGCTCGATGCCAAGCGCAACCCGCTCGTCGGCTCGACCGACGTCGGCGACGTCAGCTGGGTGGTGCCGACCGTGCAGGTTCACGCACCCACGGTTGCAATCGGCACACCCTTCCACACCTGGCAGGTGGTGGCGCAGGGCAAGAGCGCGCACGCGCACAAGGCCATGGTGCAGGCGGCCAAGGCGATGGCCGGGCTCGGCATTAAGGCGCTGACGGATCCCGAACTGATCAAGGCCGCCAAAGCCGACCTTCAGAAGCGCACGGCCAAGACACCTTACGTCTGTCCGCTGCCGGACCACGTCGCGCCCCCGCTCGATATGTCCGTGGCGTAGAATTCCGTCTCGATACTTCGTCTGATCGGGCGAACAAATTTTCCGCAGTGCAGCGCGGTTTCCGGCGCGTTTCGGCGCCGGATTGCCGAACGCTTGGGCTGCGGAACAAGGTTTTGCCCAACGGACAGCCAGAAGACCGTTTGCATACACACGGTCCCAGTTGACGTGCCCCCTAATCGGTGTGCCATCTACCGCCAGCCAAACCCGGCGGTCGCGTCGTGCGGCCGCCTGCATCCATACGGGAACCAGACGGGGGACAACCATGCTGGATAAAGAACTGCGTTCGATGATCGGTCAGGTGAAGGACGGGCGGATGGATCGCCGCGCCTTCATCAAGCGCCTCGCCGCGGTCGGTCTCACCGCCCCCCTGGCCAACCAGATCCTGGCGCTTGGCGGCGTCGCCATGGCCGAGGGTGCTTCCACCTACAAGCCGACCAAGCGCGGCGGCGGCGGTGCGCTGAAGCTGCTGTGGTGGCAGGGCCCGACCCTGCTCAACCCGCACTTCGCCACCGGCACCAAGGACCAGGACGGCTCGCGCCTTTTCTACGAGCCGCTCGCCTGCTGGGATCCGGACGGCAACATGAAGCTGGTTCTGGCGTCCGAAATTCCCTCGACCCAGAACGGCCTGCTCGCCGCCGACGGCAAGTCGGTGACGTGGAAGCTGAAGCCCGGCGTGAAGTGGCATGACGGCAAGCCGTTCTCCGCCGACGACGTCGTCTTCACCTGGGAGTACATCATCGATCCCGCGACGGCCGCCGTCACCGTGGCGACCTATCGTGACATCACGGTCGAGAAGGTGGACGACCTGACGGTCCGTCTCACCTTCAAGAAGCCGACGCCGTTCTGGGCGGATGCCTTCGTCGGCGCAACCGGACAGGTTCTGCCCAAGCACCTGTTCGCCGAGTACAAGGGCTCCAGGTCGCGCGAAGCGCCGAACAACCTCGCGCCCGTCGGCACCGGCCCCTACAAATTCATCGAGTTCAAGCCCGGCGATCTCATCCGCGGTGAGATCAACAAAGACTATCACATGCCGAACCGGCCCTATTTCGACACGCTTGAGATGAAGGGCGGCGGCGACGCCGTCTCGGCGGCGCGTGCGGTGATCCAGACCGGCGAGTATGATTTCGGCTGGAACATCCAGGTCGAGGACGACGTGCTGTTGCGCCTGGAGAAGGGCGGCAAGGGCAAGACCATCTACGCCGTCGGCGGCGACACCGAGTTCATCGCGCTCAACTTCACCGATCCCAACACCGAGGTCGACGGCGAACGCTCCTCGATGAAGACCAAGCATCCGCTGTTCTCCGATCCCGCCGTGCGTAAGGCGCTGTCGCTGCTAGTCGATCGTGATTCCATCAAGAAGGCGATCTACGGCCGCGCCGGCCGCACCACCGCGAACTTCCTCAACGGTCCGGAAAAGTTCGTCTCCAAGAACACCTCCTGGGAGTTCAGTGTCGAGAAGGCCTCGAAGATTCTGGACGATGCCGGCTGGAAGCCGGGCGCGGACGGCATCCGCGAGAAGGACGGCAAGAAGCTCAAGCTGCTGTACCAGACCTCGATCAACGGCCCGCGTCAGAAGACGCAGGCGATCGTCAAGCAGGCCTGCCAGAAGGCGGGCATCGACGTCGAGCTGAAGTCGGTCGTGGCCTCGGTGTTCTTCTCGTCGGACGTCGCCAATCCCGACACCTACGCGAAGTTCTATGCCGACATCGAGATGTTCCAGATCCCGATGAGCCAGCCGGATCCGGCCCAGCACATGCGCCGCTATCATTCGAGCAATGTTGCCACCAAGGAGAACAAGTGGCAGGGCACGAACTACCCGCGCTTTGTCAACAAGGACTACGACGCAGCGATCGACGCTGCGGACGGCGAGATGGATCCGGTCAAGCGCGTGGCGCTCTACATCAAGGCCAACGACATCCTGTTCCAGGAGACCGTTTTCATTCCGGCGCAGCACCGGCTCAAGGTGGAAGCGGCCTCGAACACGCTCCGCCCGGTGATCTCGGGCTGGGCCAACGAAACCGACAATCTGTTCGACTGGTACCGCGAGGAATGATCCCCCAGCTCTAGACGGGGCCTTCCCTCATGAGTCAATACGTCCTGCGTCGCCTCCTGATCGCGATTCCGAGCCTGCTCGGAATCTCGGTCGTGCTGTTCGTCGTGCTTGCGCTCGCCCCCGGCGACCCGTTCTCTGAACTGGCGACGAATCCGAACGTGCCGCCCGAAGTGCAAGCCGCACTCCGGGCCAAGTTCGGTCTCGACGATCCGATCCACCTTCGTTACCTGCACTGGCTCAACGCCATGCTGCACGGGGACTGGGGTTTCTCCTTCGTCAGCCGGATGGACGTCGACACGCTGATCCTCCAGCGCCTGCCGGCCACGCTTTACGTGATCGGTTCGGCACAGATCCTGGCTCTGCTGATCGCGATCCCGGTCGGGGTCTATGCCGCGACGAAGCCCTATTCGCTGTTCGATCAGATCGCCAACACGCTCGCTTTCGTCGGCTTCTCGCTGCCGACCTTCTTCACCGGCATCCTGTTCATCCTGATCTTCTCGGTCACGCTGGACTGGCTGCCCTTCGTCTACACCACCGACATCAAGGGCACCGGCATCCACTGGGTGCTGGAGATGATCCGTCAGGCCATCATGCCGGTGGCGGTGCTCGGCCTGTTCCAGGCGGCGTCGATGACGCGCTTCGTGCGCTCGGCGATGCTCGACGTCATCAGGCTCGACTACGTCACCACAGCGCGGGCCAAGGGCCTCGGCCAGGCCACGGTGATCATCAAGCACGTGATGCGCAACGCCATGATCCCCGTGGTCACGCTGATCGCGTTGCAGATGCCTGCGGTGTTCGGCGGCGCCATCGTCACCGAGCAGATCTTCCGCATCCCCGGCATCGGCTCGCTGCTGATCTCCTCCATCCTTTCCAACGACACGCCGGTGGTGATGGCCGTCACCTTCGTCTTCGCGTGCCTCGTGGTGCTGTTCAACCTCATCGCGGACGTCCTTTATGGCTGGCTTGACCCTCGCATCTCCCTCCGCTGAGCGGGGCGTCTACTCGCCCTGGCGCGAGACGTGGCGGCGCTACAGCCGCCACAAGCTCGCCGTCGTCAGCGCCTTCCTGCTCCTCATTCTGGTGCTCGCCGTCGTGCTTGGGCCCTTCGTGTGGCGTGTGAAGATCAACGACATCGACATCGTCGCGGGCATGCAGGGACCCTCGCTCGCCCATCCCTTCGGGACCGACGATCTCGGCCAGGACATTCTGGCGCGCATGATCTATGGCGGCCGCATCTCGCTCGCGGTGGGGCTCGCCGCGATGCTGGTCTCGGTCTTCATCGGTACGCTGATCGGCGCGCTCGCCGGCATGTCGCGCGGTGCGCTCGGGCACGGATTGATGTGGCTCACCGACCTTTTCCTGTCGTTGCCGCAACTGCCGCTGCTGCTCCTGCTCATTTATCTCTTTCGCGACGGGCTGAAGCAGGTGTTTGGTCCCGAAGGCGGTATCTTCATCCTGATCGTGCTCGTGATCGGAGGCTTGCGCTGGATGCCGGTGGCGCGGCTCGTGCGCGCGCAGTTCCTGTCGATCCGCGAGAAGGAGTTCGTCGAGGCAGCGCGCGCGCTCGGCGCCAGCCCGGTGCGGCAGGTGGTGCGCCACATCCTGCCCAATGCGGTCGGCCCGGTGATCATTGCCGGCACCATTGACGTCGCCGCCGCCATCATCGCGGAATCGACGCTGTCCTTCCTCGGTCTCGGCTTTCCGCCCGACACTCCGACCTGGGGACGACTGCTGTATGACGCCAAGGACTTTCTCGACATCGGTCCGCACTGGGCGCTGTTTCCGGGCGGCGCAATCTTCATCGCGGTGGTCGCCATCAACTTCATCGGTGATGGCCTGCGTGACGCGCTCGATGCGCGACGGGTGATCTGATGGCGCCGCTGCTCGAGATCAAGGGCCTGAAAACCCACTTCTCCACCGACGACGGCATCCTCCAGGCCGTCGACGGCGTCGATATCTCCATCAACAAGGGCGAGACGCTCTGCGTCGTCGGCGAATCCGGCTGCGGCAAGACCGTGACCGCGATGTCGATCCTGAAGCTGATCGCGATGCCGCCGGGCCGCATCGCGGCAGGCCAGATCATCTTCGAAGGCCGCGATCTCGTGCCGCTGACCAGCAATCAGCTCGACGAGGTCAGGGCCAAGGAGATCGGCTTCATCTTCCAGGAGCCGATGACCTCGCTCAATCCGGTGCTCACGATCGGCGAGCAGATCGCCGAGAGCCTGCGGCGGCACGAAGCGGTGACCAAGAAGCAGGCGCTCGAGCGCACCATCGAGATGCTGAAGCTGGTGCAGATCCCCAACGCCGAAGGCCGCGTGCACAATTATCCGCACCAGTTCTCCGGCGGCATGCGTCAGCGCGTGATGATCGCGATGGCGCTCGCCTGCAAGCCGAAGCTGATCATCGCCGACGAGCCCACCACGGCGCTCGACGTCACCATCCAGGCGCAGATCCTCGACCTGTTGCAGGACATGAAGGAGCGCTTCGGCATGGCGGTGATGCTGATCACCCATGCCATGGGCGTCGTCGCCGAGACCGCGCAGCGCGTCGTGGTGATGTATGCCGGCAAGGTGGTGGAGGAAGCGCCCGTCGACGATCTCTTCGGCGATCCCCGCCATCCCTATACGCAAGGGTTGATCCGCTCGATCCCGCGCATCGATCTCGACAGCGAGCACAAGACGCGGCTGGAGGCGATCGGCGGTTCGGTGCCGATCCTGATCAATCCGCCGGTCGGCTGCCGCTTTGCGCCGCGCTGCAAGTTCGCGATGAACGTCTGCACCGAGAAGGAGCCGCTGCTGCGCGAGGTCTCGCCCGGCCATCGCATGGCCTGTCACCTGGGAGATACGCAGTTGGGAGCCGCGTCATGAGCGAACCTTTGCTCCGCGTCAGCGGCCTGAAGAAACATTTCCCTGTGCTCGGCGGCCTGCTGTCGCGCCAGGTCGGCACCGTCTACGCGGTCGACGGCGTGTCGTTCTCGGTCAATCGCGGCGAGACGCTCGGCCTCGTCGGCGAATCCGGCTGCGGCAAGTCCACCACGGGCCGCTGCGTGCTGCGCCTGATCGAGCCGACCGACGGCGAGGTCACCTTCGACGGCCAGGACGTGCGCAAGCTCGGCGGTACCGACCTGCGCGCGATGCGGCGGAACATGCAGCTGGTGTTCCAGGATCCGTTCGCCTCGCTCAATCCGCGCATGACGGTCGGCGCCATCCTCGGCGAGGCCTTCACCATCCACAATCTGGCCTCGTCCGCCAAGGAGCGCGAGGAGCGCGTCGCGGGCCTCTTGGTCAAGGTCGGCCTGAAGGCCGAGCACATGCGGCGCTATCCGCACGAATTCTCCGGCGGCCAGCGCCAGCGCATCGTGATCGCACGCGCGCTTGCGGTCGAGCCGAAGCTGATCGTCTGCGACGAGCCGGTCTCCGCGCTCGACGTTTCGATCCAGGCGCAGGTCATCAACCTCCTGGAAGACCTCCAGGCCGAGCTGAACCTGACCTATCTCTTCGTCGCGCACGACCTCTCGGTGGTCGAGCACATCTCCGACCGCGTCGCGGTGATGTATCTCGGCCGCATCGTCGAGCTCGCCAAGGCCAGCGACCTCTACCGCAATCCGCAGCATCCCTACACCAAGGCGCTGCTATCGGCGGTGCCGGTGCCCGATCCAAAACTCAAGCGCGAGCGCATCCGTCTCAAGGGCGACGTGCCGAGCCCGATGAAGCCGCCGTCCGGCTGCCACTTCCACACCCGCTGTCCGATCGCCCAGCCGCGCTGCGCCGAAAGCGCGCCCGAGCTGAAAGAAGGGGCGGGCGGGCACTTCGTGTCGTGTCATCTGGCGTAATGGTGCGGCGCGTCATGCGCAGCAGGCGCCCTTTACGCTGCCGCTCAATTTAATCCGACAGCGGGGAATAATTCGAACCGGCGAGTTGGCGGCGTCCTGCACGTCCTCCGCGTCGTAGCGTCGCATCGTCAGGAACTTTCTTGCCAAAGTCCGGCGCAAGTCCTTGTCTTCTCCTTACAAAAAAAGGGGCGATCCGTCACGGATCGCGCTGAGGGAGGACATCATGACCAAGACGAGCAAGGACGGCGCGTCGACGCGCCGCCGTTTTCTGAAGGCTGCTGCAGCCGGAGCGGCCGCCACTGTCGCCGCGCCAACCGTCGCCCTGGCGCAGGGGCCGATCAGCATGCGTTGGCAGAGCACCTGGCCGGCCAAGGACATCTTCCACGAATACGCGCTCGACTACGCCAAGAAGGTCAACGACATGACCGGCGGCGACCTCAAGATCGAGGTGCTTCCCGCCGGCGCTGTGGTGCCGGCCTTCGGCCTGCTGGATGCGGTGTCGAAGGGCACGCTCGACGGCGGGCACGGCGTGCTGGTCTATCACTACGGCAAGCAGAATGCCCTGGCGCTGTGGGGTTCGGGCCCGGGCTATGCGATGGACGCCAACATGCTGCTCGCCTGGCACAAGTACGGTGGCGGCAAGGAGCTTCTGGAAAAGCTCTACGCCTCGATCGGCGCCAATGTCGTCTCGTTCCCATATGGGCCGATGCCGACCCAGCCGCTTGGCTGGTTCAAGAAGCCGGTCACCAAGGCGGAGGACCTCCAGGGCGTCAAGTTCCGGACCGTCGGCATCTCGATCGACGTGTTCACCGGCCTCGGCGCCGCCGTCAACGCGCTGCCGGGCGGCGAAATCGTCTCGGCGATGGACCGCGGTCTGCTCGACGCGGCCGAGTTTAATAACGCAACGTCGGATCGCATCCTCGGCTTCGCCGACGTTTCCAAGATCTGCATGCTGCAGAGCTATCACCAGAACGCCGAGCAGTTCGAGATCATGTTCAACAAGGACAAGTACAACGCGCTGCCTGACAAGATAAAGGCGATCATCGCGGTCGCCACTGAGGCGGCAGGCCAGGACATGGCGTGGAAGGCGATCGACCGCTACTCCAAGGACTACGAAGAGCTGCAGACCAAGGACAAGGTCAAGTTCTACAAGACACCGGACTCGATCTTGCAGAAGCAGCTCGATATCTACGACCAGGTCGTCGAGAAGAAGTCAGCCGAAAACCCGCTGTTCAAGGAGATTGTTGCATCGCAAATGGCCTTCGCCAAGCGGGCGACGCAGTGGGAACAGGATACCTTGGTGAACCGTCGCATGGCCTATAACCACTACTTCGGCCCCAACGCCAAGAAGAAGTCCTGACGCCCAATAATTCGCACGAGTAATGCATCATCCGGGATAGCCTTCCCGGATGATGGTTTCTATTGTCGGCAACCCTGTTCCGACGCCCTATTCAAGCAGCGGCCCGAACTCTCATGAACGCGCGGCGTTTTCTGCACACGATCGACGGCATCAGCACCTGGTTTGGCAAGGCTGCCGCGTGGCTGATCATCGGGCTGATGGCGCTGGTCTGCGCCGAAGTGTTCAAGCGCTACATCCTCAACATGCCGACGGCGTGGATCTTCGACGCCTCCAACATGCTGTACGGCACGCTGTTCATGCTCGCCGGCGCCTATACACTGGCGCAGAACGGTCACGTCCGCGGCGACTTCCTGTACTCTTCGATGCCGCCACGCAGGCAGGCCCTGCTCGATCTGGCGCTGTACATCGTGTTCTTCCTGCCCGGCATCGCGGCGCTGGTCTACTCCGGTTGGGATTACGCTTCGCATTCATACCGCATCAACGAGCATTCCAATGTGACCGCCGACGGACCGCCGGTCTGGCAGTTCAAATTCATGATCCCGCTGGCGGGAGCGCTGTTGCTGCTGCAGGGCGCGGCCGAAATTGCACGCTGCATCATGTGCCTGCAAACCGGGGTATGGCCAAGCCGCCTGAAAGACGTCAGCGAAATCGACGTCGTCGAGGAGCAGTTGGCGCACAGCGAGCATGTCGATGAGGAAGCGCGCAGAGCCGCGATCGAGCATGCGCAGAACATCGAGGAGAGCGCGCGGCAGCGCGGCATGGGCGGAGATTTGCAGCGATGAGCGATCCGGCACTCGGGCTTTTGATGCTCGGCCTCATCGTGGTCGTGATCATCATGGGCTTCCCGACGGCGTTCACGCTGATGGGCCTAGGCATGTTCTTCGGCTTCTTCGCCTATTACCGCGGCGGCGAAGCCTGGGCCGACAACCACATTTTCGACCTGATGGTCCAGCGCACCTATGGCGCGATGACCAACGACGTCCTGATCTCGATCCCGCTGTTCGTGCTGATGGGCTACGTGATGGAGCGCGGCGCGCTGGTCGACAAGATGTTCTATTCGATCCAGCTCGCATTCCGGCGCGTGCCCGCCTCGCTCGCGGTCGCAACCCTGATCGTGTGCACCTTCTGGGGCATCGCTTCGGGCCTGGTCGGCGCGGTGGTGGTGCTGATGGGCGTTATCGCCTTCAACCCGATGCTGAAGGCCGGCTACGACGTCAAGCTCGCCTCCGGCGTCATCACCGCCGGCGGCACGCTCGGCATCCTGATCCCACCCTCGGTGATGATCATCGTCTATGCGGCGGTCGCCGGGCAGTCGGTGGTGAAGCTGTATGCGGCGGCGATGTTTCCGGGTTTCTTCCTGGCGCTCCTCTATCTCGTCTACGTCATCGGCTGGGCGCTGCTAAATCCGAAGATCGCGCCAAAACTTCCCGAAAGCGAAATCCGCGTTCCAGTCCGGCCGTGGGTGGCCGAGTTGCAGCAGGCCTATTCGCGCAAGATGCTGCCCGCGCTGTTTACCGCCGTGCTCGCGCCGGCAAGGGCCCTGAGCATCAGCGTCGACGGCGCGCGCCTCGGCTACACGACGCTCCTGAAGAATCTCGGCTTCGCGCTGGTGCCGCTGGTGCTGGCATTGACCACGCTGTGGGCCGTCTGGTGGTATGTCGTGATCCACCAGCAGCCCGACATTCCGACGCCGCCTGCGGCGTCGATCCAGCAGAAGCTGGACGACGCGCCGCAGCCGCTGGGCGCTGGCGCCGCTTCGCAGCCGGCGGAAGAAAAGCTGGAAGAGCTCGGCGGCGGCAGGTCAGGCGCGGCGACCAGGAACGAGCCGGAAACATTGCAGCAGATGGGCAGCTCCGAGCTGCGTGATCAGATCAAGGCCGCGCCTTCCGAGGCCGGACCACCACCGGAGTTTTATACCTATTTCGCGTTCATCGCCGCGATCTTCGGCCTGGTGCTGCTGTATTACTACTGGACCATGGAAGCCGAGCAATTCGAGGTGCTGCGGCTCTTGATCGCATCGGTGATGCCGCTCGGCATCCTCACCGTTATCGTGCTGGCCGTGATCCTGCTCGGCATCACCACAGCGACGGAGTCGGCCGCGGTCGGCGCCGCCGGCGCCTTCCTGCTCGCATTCCAGGCCAGGACGCTGGACTGGAAGCGCACCAAGGAAGCCGTGTTCCTGACCGCCAAGACCACCTCGATGGTGTGCTGGCTTTTCGTGGGCTCGGCGCTGTTCTCGGCGGTGTTCGCGATCCTCGGCGGCCAGGCGCTACTCGAAAGCTGGGTGCTCTCGCTCAACATGTCGCCGGTCCAGTTCATGATCCTGTCGCAGGCGATCATCTTCCTGCTGGGATGGCCGCTTGAATGGACCGAGATCATCGTGATCTTCGTGCCGATCTTCCTGCCGATGCTGAAGCACTTCAACATCGATCCGGTCCTGTGGGGCGTGCTGGTCTTCGTCAACCTCCAGGCCGCATTCCTGTCGCCGCCCGTGGCGATGTCGGCGTTCTATCTGAAGGGCGTGGCGCCAAAGCACGTCACGCTCAACCAGATCTTCTCCGGCATGATGCCCTACATGCTGATCGTGATCGTCTGCATGGTGTTCATGTACATTTGGCCCGGCCTGACGCTGTGGCTGCCGAACTATCTGTACGGAGGTTGAGCATCGAACGTCTCGGTGCTTCGCCGGCCTGGACTCCGGCCCCTCGAAACGAAGGCCGGCGCACCCGCGTTCGACGTTTCCATGGGCCGGCATGGATCCGCCGGCCGCCCCTTGGCCGCCCCTTGGGCGAAGGAGTAAGCGGAAAAATTCATTTCGGACTGTGAAGCATCTTACACCACATGCCTCCGATGGTGCTAGAATGGCCACGCTTCTTGCTTGAAGGAGGCCCCGATGCTGACGCCCTTCAACAGGCCGTACTGGGAACAGAGCGCCCGTGACTGGACGATGAGGCTTGGCGCGCTCATGCCCCAACCGCGGCAAAAGCCCGCCGAGCCCAAACCACAGCGGCCCCCGTGGCGGCACTTCGACGATACCCATCATTGGGACTCGACCGCGGAGGAATGGGTCCCCAATCACGACAGGTGATCGCGCCGGGGCCGAGCCTGCATGGACGCCTTCACCGGCGTTACGATGTGCGGCGTCGGGCCAACTGGTGCAGCACCGTGTCGATGGTCGGGACCGCGCCGGTGTCGCGGAGCCATGTTTCGGCCAGCTCCCTCAGCTCTCCCGGTGTCAACCCGAACTTGCGGCGGAACGCCCGGATGAAGGTGGAATCGCTGCTGAACCGCAGCTCGACGGCGAGGTCGATCAGGCGCTTGTCCTGCCAGGCCGGAGATATCATGAGCCGTAAGGCGAGGTTGAGCCGCTGCTCCCCAACATAATGCGCGAGGCCGCCGTCCGCTTCGAACAGGCGATACAGGCTCGCGCGCGAAATCTGAAACTGGCGGCACAGCTCGTCCGCGGTCAGCGCATCGGAGAGATGGCTGGCGATGTGGCGCTTGATCATCGCCAGATAGAGATGCCGCTCGGCACGTTCGACGCCGGCCGCAATGTCGGCCGTTCCGCCGGCGGCGGCCGCCATGAGATCGGCGATCGCCTCGACCGTGACCTCGACGTTGCCGGCCTCCGGCTCGGGCGGCAGGGCGAGCGCCGCGTAATGGCTCGCGAGCAGGCGCGCGTGGGGATGGTCCGACGGCAACAAGACTGCCGTCGCCGAATCCGGGTGCGCGAGCCGAGGTGCCAGCATGGCACGTTGCAGGATGATCGCCCTCAGGCGAGTGCGGCTGCCGCCGCCGCGAAGCACCGTGCGGTTCGGCTGCCCCATGTCGAGGAGAACGATGTCGCCTGGCCCCAACGTCACCTCGCGCCGGCCGGAGGAGAACCGCATCTCGCCTTCGAGACACAGGGTGATGTGATAGTGATCCATGCCCCCACGGGCGATGTGCGCGGGTGTCCGGTCGTATTCGAGATCGGTGACGCGTGAATCGACCAGCAGCGCGTTGCCGGCCATCGTCGTCACGGTGGTGATGTGGAAATCGTCTTCCGAGGTGAGCGCAATGACGTCGCAGATATCGGCCGTCATGGTGCGGAGCCGCGCGAGTGCGCCCGGTCCACGCTCGCCCTCATCCGCCGGCATGCTTTCGTTCGCGACTGCGCCGTCCACGCCATCCCCCCGATCACACCGGTCGCACGGGCGAAGGCCACACAGAGCACCGATATCGAGGCGCGTATCTAGTCATTCGGACAATGCCGGGCAACCTCGTGGAAGTGGAAAGCGTGCGTCACGAGTTGTGATGCGATTGCATCAGTGCCGGCGGGAATTGGCGGCTGAGACTCCGGGCACATCGGCGGTGCGGCGTGACTGCTAAGGCTTGTCCGTCCATTGCCACGCGCGTGCCTAGTTCTTGATCACGCGCGGCACCCCTTCGCGTTCCGAGATCGTGTTATGGCCGCCAGATTGCAGTTGTTATCGCACGCGCTTCGTGTCCCCGCCCTGATGGCGTCGGCCGTTCTGCTGCAGGTGATGGCGACAGCGGTGGCAGAGGCTCAGACGGGGCCTTTCGTCTATGTGCCCAATTCTGGCGATGGCACCGTGTCGGTCCTGGACACATCCACCGGCAATTTCGTGGGATCTCCCATCGGTGTGGGCAGTAACTCCATCGCGGCAGCGGTACGGGGTGATGAATCTATTGTCTATATCACCGATTATCAAAGCGGCACTGTTTCCGTTCTGGACACCTCGAGCAACGCGATAACCGCCACCATCGCCGTCGGGGCCTATGTCGCTGGAGTCGCGCTCACTCCCGACGGCACCCGTGCCTATGTGGCCGTTGACAATTCGGTTTCGGTGATCAACACCGCGACCAATGCGATCATCACCACCGTCAACCTCGGGGGCGGTCTCACGGGACTCGCATTAAGTCCCGACGGAACCCGCGCCTATGTAGCTAACTATGGTAACAATTCGATTTCGGTGATCAACACCGCGACCAATACGATCATCACCACCATCCCCGACGGGACAGGCCGTCCCATGGGAGTCGCAATAAGTCCCGACGGGACCCACGCTTATGTGGCGAACCAGGGCGGCAATTCGGTTTCCGTGATCGATACCGCGACCAACGCGATCAGCACGACCATCCCCGTCGGGAGCGCTCCCGCGGGAGTCGCATTAAGTCCCGACGGGACCCGCGCCTATGTAGCTAACTATGGCAGCAATTCGGTTTCGGTGATCAACACCGCGACGAATGCGATCATCACCACCATCTCCGTTGGGAGCGCTCCCTTTGGAGTCGCATTTAGTCCCGACGGGACCGTCGCCTATGTGACGAACCAAGGTGACAATTCGGTCTCCGTGATCGACACCGCGACCAACGCGGTCAATGTGACCCTTTCTTCGCCCGGCGCAGGGCCAGCTTGGCTTGGCGCCTGCTCCAACGGCAATGCGTTGTTGGCCGCCGGATCGACGTTCAAGGCAAACACGTCGGGGGCGCTGGCCTGCACGCTGGCCTCAGGGGCGAGCGGCGCCAGCGGTCCGGTGTTCACCGGCGGGACGATGCAGTTCGCCGGCGCCAATATCTCGAGCTCGCTGCCCATCACGCTGATGAGCCAGGGCGGCACTTTCGACACCGCCGGCAACGACGTCACGCTGTCCGGCACTATCAGTGGGCCAGGCGGGCTGACCAAGATCGGCCTCGGGACGCTGACGCTCTCCGGTGCAGGCAGCTATTCGGGGCCGACGGTGGTGAACGCCGGCACATTGCAGGCCGGCGCCGCAGGCGTCTTCTCGCCGAACAGCGCCTACACCGTTGCGAGTGGGGCGATACTCGATCTCAACAGCTTCAATCAGACGATTGGTTCGCTCGCCGGCGCGGGCTCCGTGACGCTCGGCTCGGCAGCGCTGACGATCGGCAATGACGGCACCAGCACGACGTTTTCGGGCAGCATTGTCGGGGCCGGCGGGCTGACAAAGATCGGCGCGGGAACGCTGACGCTCTCCGGCAACAACGCATATAGCGGCGGAACAATGATCGGCGCAGGCACGCTGCAGCTCTCGGGCGCGGGCACGCTGGGCGCCGCCACCGGTTCGACGATGGTCAACGGCGGTACGCTCGATCTCGGCGGCACGACGCAGACGCAAGCGGCGGTCAGTCTCGCCGGCGGCATGATCCAGAACGGAAATCTGAACGCGCCGATCACCTCCACCGGCGGCACCATCAACGGCATCAGCGGCACCGCGAGCCTCACGACCACGAGCGGCACGACGGTCGTGACCGGAACGAACACCTACTCTGGCGGGACGACGGTGAACGGCGGTGTGCTCGATGTCCTGGGCGCGCTTAGCGATCCGACTGTCAGCGCAGGCGGCACGCTGACCGGCAGCGGTTCGGTCGGCGACACCTTCGTCAACACCGGCGGGACGTTTGCACCGGGCAGTGGTGTGCCAGGCAGCTTCATGACCGTCAACGGCAGTCTGGCCTTTCAGTCGGGTGCGATCTATCTGGTCCAGCTCAATCCGTCGACGGCGTCCTTTGCGAACGTCACGGGCACGGCAGCGCTCGGCGGTGCCACGGTGAACGCGGTGTTCGCCAGCGGCAGCTATGTCAGCAGGACCTACACCATCCTCACGGCAAGCGGCGGCGTCTCCGGTACGTTCGATACAACCGTGGTCAACACCAACCTGCCGGCGAACTTCCACACGACGCTCAGCTACGACGGCAACAATGCCTATCTCAACCTGGTCCTGAACTTCTCCATTCCCGGCGGGCAGAGCGGTAACCAGCGGGCGGTCGGCAATGCGCTGAGCAACTTCTTCAATGCGAACGGCAGCATTCCGCTGACTTATGGCGCGCTGACGCCGGCTGGCCTGACGCAAGCCTCGGGTGAGCTCGGCGCTTCCTCGCAGCAGACGACGTTCGCCGCGATGAGCCAGTTCATGGGTCTGCTGACCGATCCCTTCATGCAGAGGAATGGTGTCTCGGACGCTGCGAGCGGCGCGAGCGGCTTCGCAGACGAGGACAGCGCCAGCGCCTACGTGGCGCGCAAGCGCACCGATGCTTTTGCCATGATCACCAAGGCGCCGCCACGCACATTCGAGCAGCGCTGGAGCGTGTGGGCCGCGGGCTTTGGCGGATCGCAGACGACGGGCGGCAATGCGATCGTCGGCTCGAACGATACGACGAGCCGCATCTTTGGGACCGCCGCCGGGGCCGATTACCGGTTCTCGGCAAATACGCTCGCCGGCTTTGCGCTGGCCGGCGGCGGGACCAATTTCAGCGTCGCCAACGGCCTCGGCTCCGGCCGCTCCGACCTGTTCCAGGCCGGCGCCTATCTGCGCCATGCGAATGGCCCAGCGTACATCTCAGCGGCGCTCGCCTATGGCTGGCAGGACATCACCACCGATCGCACCGTGACCATCGCCGGCGCTGATCGCCTGCGCGCCGAATTCGACGCCAATGCGTATTCCGGCCGCCTCGAAGGCGGCTATCGCTTCGTCGCGCCGTGGATCGGCAGCCTCGGCATCACACCCTATGGTGCCGCGCAATTCGTCACGTTCGATCTGCCGGCCTATGCCGAGCAGGTCGTCTCCGGCTCATCGGCCTTCGCGCTGAGCTACGCCGCGAAGAGCGTGACCGACACCCGCACCGAACTCGGCCTGCGCGGCGACAAATCCTTTGCGATGCAGGGCGGCGTCCTGACACTGCGCGGCCGCACCGCCTGGGCCCACGATTTCAATCCGGATCGTTCGATTGCCGCCACCTTCCAAGCGCTGCCGGGGGCTAGCTTCGTCGTCAACGGCGCGGCGCAGGCACATGACTCCGCGCTCACCACCTTGGCGGTCGAGATGAACTGGCTGAGCGGCTGGTCGGCGGCGGCGAGTTTCGAAGGCGAGTTCTCGAACGTCACGCGCAGCTATGCGGGCAAGGGCAGCGTCCGCTACGTCTGGTGAGAGGTCGCTCCCGTCATGCGCTCTTCGCGGGCCAGGGCACGACCTGGCCCGACATCACCATCCGGTCACGGCCGCTGTCCTTGGCGGCGTAGAGTGCGCGGTCAGCGGCAGCGACCAGCGTGTCGCAGTCCATCGTGGTCTCCGATGGGAGACTGGTCGCGGCACCGACGCTGGCAGTCACCAGCCGGGAGGGTGGATTTTGCGCATGCAGCATGGCGAGATCGTGCAGCGCCTGGCGAATCGCTTCACCGACCTCGGCGCAGCCGTCCGGGCCGGTGTCCGGCAGCAACACGGCGAATTCCTCGCCGCCGTAGCGCGCGGCGAGGTCGGCCGGGCGCCTGGCATAGGCGGATAGAATCCGCCCCAGCGCGCGCAGGCACCCGTCGCCCGCCACATGTCCGTAATGGTCGTTGAATTTCTTGAAATGATCGACATCGATCAGCAGCAGCGAAAGCTGCGTGCCATCGCGCCGGGCCCGCGCCCATTCCTCAGTGAGGCGTTCGTCGAAGGCACGCCGGTTGGCAAGCCCGGTGAGGCCGTCGGTCGTTGCCAGCGAGGCGAGCTTGTCCTGGAGATCCTTTTGCTCGGTGATGTCGCGCACCACCGCGACGACGCCGTCGATCGCGCCGCTGTCGGAGGCCAGGGTCACGTGCAGCGCCGCCTCCGCCCAGATCTCGCCCTTGTCGCGATGGCGCTGGCGATAGACGAACCGCGCCTCCTCGGCCTCGCCATTCTTCAGCGCGGCAATGGCTTGCTCGACGCGTTCCAGGTCCTCCGGGTGAATGCCGACCAGGGAGGACGTCCCCAGCAGCTCCTCGGCGGACCAGCCGGTGATGCGCACACATGAGGGAGAGACGTAGAGCAGCCGGTTATCCAGCCCGATCCGGGTCACCATGTCGCTGGATTGCTCCGCCAGCATGCGGAAATTGGCTTCCTTGGCGACCAGGGCCTGCGCCATGCGCTGCCCCTGCCACAGCTGACGGACCAGGTAGAAGCCGATCACCGCGATCAGCAGCACGAGGCCGAGGACGAAAGTCATGCGCGCGGTCGCGTCACGTCGCCAGGGGGCCAGCACGTCCTCCTGCGACTTGCTCGCCAGCACCATCAGGGGATAACGGCTGCTGCGCTGGTAGTAACTCAGCCGCTGCACGCCATCGAGCGGCGACTTGAAATAGTACACCGCCGCGGGGGGGCGGCTTTCCCACTGCTTGAACAGGGGCGCGTTGGACAGGTCGCGTCCGATGAAGGCGCCATTTTCGTCGCGGCTGCGCACCAGCATGATGCCGCTGTTGTTGAGCAGGGATGCCGAACCGTTCGGCCCGAAGTCGAACCGCTGGTAGAACTTTGCAAAATACGCGACGTCGATCGTGAGCAGGGCAACGCCGGCGAAGCTGCCGTCGGGACGGTTGATCCGGCGCGACGCGGTGATGATCCACTGGCCGCCGGAGCGGCTCTTGATCGGCCGTCCGATCAGCGTGCCCTTCTCCGGGGAGTCGCGGTGGTGCTGGAAGTATTCGCGGTCGCTGTTGTTGAGCTTGGAGAAGTCGACATTCTCGGTCGTGGCGAGCCAGCGGCCGGTCTCGTCGTAGACGAAGATGCCGCGGATGCGGTCCGATGATTTGCGGGTCGGCAGATAGGTCTGGAGCTTTGCGATCGTATCGGGGCCCGTTCCGTCGAGTTCGAGCCGGTGGACCAGCCCGACCAGGATCGTATCGGCGAGCTCGAACGTGTCGTCGGCGTGCTGGATCAGCGACTGCGCCAGATTGGTGACGTCGATCTCGGCGATTCTGAGATCGGCATTGCGCGTCTCCCATTCGCGCCAGACGCTCAAGCCGAGGATCGCCACGCAAATCAGCACGACGAACCCCGCCGCCCAGAGCGGAAGGCGCGTCTTGCCGAGTTCGCGGCTCGTGACCATCGGGTTTGCTCCAAATCGGGGCAAACCTCTCACTTTCGCCTTAACGGCCTGTTGCAATATCCGAGATGATTGTGCGGTCCGTAGTCAACCGGGCGGAGGTGTCGACAACTTGATCGGCACCCGTCGGCATTCGTTAACCACGCCGCGGCAGCGTAACGGCTTCATTCGGCGCCGTATCATCCCTCCAGCGTGAAGCCGACCCGCAACGTCACCTGATAGTGGCGCACGGCGTTGTTCTCGATGTGGCCGCGCGTCTGCACCACCTCGAACCATTTCATCTCGCGAACGGTCTTGGCGGCGCGGCCGATCGCGTTCTTGATCGCATCCTCGATCGAGGTCTCGGATGATCCGACCAGTTCCAGGATCTTGTAGACGTGGTCCTTCTCGGCGGTGGGCATGAGGCGTCTCCCCTTGTGCTGTGGCGGCCCCCGATACCGCTCCCGCGGTGTATCCGAAAGCGTCGGGCCTCACCTGTGAACGGGCGGCCTGGCTTCGGGTTCCCTGCTCCGCGATGGCCCGCATGCACCAGCCGAAGGCGGAGCCGCCGGTGTCTGCCAGCTAAGCGCTATCCACGGATTCGGCCCGGCACGACAGGACGAGCGGCTCTCTCTGCCGGCTCCACAGCAGTTTTAGCAGGAGAAGCAGCAGTGCCATCAGCGCGAAGCCGCCGAGCGCAGGCGCGAAATGTTGATCGGGATCGGCCTTCTGCCCGAACTGCATCGCCAGCCGCCCCGACTGCAACAGCCCATAGGCCCCCGCGAACAGGATCAGCCCGTAGATGGCGTTGCGCTCGCGCGGGCTCGCCATCCCCGTGAGATCGGGTAGCATCAGGGCGAGACCGATCCCGAGCATCGGCAAATCATAATCATAGGCATAGGGGCTGATCATCACGGAGACCATGACGGCGGTACCGAGCGCGAATGCCGGTGAGGCGCCCCGCGCCGCGCCGAGAAGGACCGCGGACAGCGCGAGCCCGGCAATTGCCGTCTGCCCCCAGAAGGCGGCGCTCGCGGGAAAGCCGGCCTTGTACAGCGCCGCATAGGTCGAGATCATGCGAAACAGCGGATAGAGACCCTGCTCAAGATAGCCGGCCGATTCCTTGATCGCTCCGAGCCAGGCGAACCAGATTTGCCATCCGAACAGGAGCGTGCAGAGCAGTGAGCTCGCCAGCACGACGGCCGCGGCCGTTCCGAGCGCAATCCAGCGCCGCGTCACCAGCAGATAGACGCCGGCGGCGATCGCAAGATGCGGCTTGATCACCATGGCGCCGAGCGCCAGGCCGGCCAGCACCTGCCGCCGCTCCACGTTGAGACAGACGAGCCCGATCAGTGCTCCCGTCAGAAAGCCGTTCTGCCCGCAGCCGATGGTGATCGCCAGTGCCGGAAACAGGATCACCAGCACCTGGGCGAAATTCGTGCCGGCGATCTTGCGGAGCGTCACGAGATAGAGCGCGAGCGTCGCGGCGGTGAACAGCAGGTAGCCGACGCCGACCGGCAGGAAGGCGAAGGGTGCGAGCAGGAGGTCGTATTGCGGCGGATAGGTCCAGGGCATGAAGCCGGTGGCGCCGCCGGCGGCCTCCATCTGCATCTTCAGCAGTGCCTCGAAGTGATAGACTTGGTCGAGGTCGCCGCGCCAGACGCGCTGCGCGACGATGTGAAACGCGTCGAAATCGGCGAGCTCGCGGTCGGTCCAGCCGCCCCAGCGGGCGAACCAGAAGGTCTTGAAAGCGACGACTGCCGCCAGCGCTGTCAGCACGAGACGCACATAGGTCGCCCGCTTCGGCGGCGAGAACTGCACCCGTTCCAGTGTTTCGGCGAGCATGGCGGCGGCAACCTCGTACCTGACGGATTGGCGACCGGCCGGGGAGGTCCGCAGATCCCTGCAAGGCTGCCATTGGAGGCTTAAGGGACGGTAACGAATGCGGAAGGATTTCGGCGGTGGAGCCGCCCCTGGCGATGTCGGGCGCGAGAATCTGCCCGGCTTCGTCATCAGTCTTGTGCCGGATGACACCGCTTCTCGGCCGATTGGCGTGCGCGGTCGAGATGTCTTTGCGAAATCGCCCGCGGGCGTCGGCTGGGTGTGCTTGCCCGTTCGGGGACAGGCACGCTAATTTCGGTGAGGTTTCCTGGCATGTTCGATGTGCGGTGATGATCGACCGTTGGACGAAGGGCGCTCTGGTCGCGATTGGTCTGTCTATCGTGCCTGCGCCCGTCGTGGCGCAGGACGATCTCGTTGACGCGCCCGGCATGGTATCGCTGCAAGTCACCACCGATCCCTCCACGATCGAGTGCCGCAGGCTGGAGACGGTCAATCCCACTTCGCTCGCGTTCCTGACGCTGCGCCGGACGTTCAACGACGATTTCAACGAGCATCCGCTCGCGACAGGTCGCTGGGTGCCGCACTATGCCGGCGGCGCGGCGTGGCCGGAGGCGCGCTACTGGGGTGGCGACGGCTCCGACTTCAAGCGCAAGACCAGCGCCAATGGCGAGCAGCAGATCTATGTCGATCCGCGCTATGCCGGTCGTGCGGCGACGCCGCTCGGGCTCGATCCGTTCAAGGTCAAGGACGGCGTGCTCTCCATCGTCGCCAGCCGCACGCCGCCGGAATTGAAGCCGGTGCTGTTCAACAACGAGTACATCTCGGGGATTCTGACGACCCAGGGCACGTTCGCGCAGAAGCACGGCTATTTCGAAATCCGCGCAAAAGTCCCGGTCGGCCATGCGGTCTGGCCGGCATTCTGGATGCTGGCCGACGACGGCGGCTGGCCGCCGGAGGTCGACGTGCTGGAAGGCCGCGGCGAGCGGCCCGGCGATCTCGTGATGACCACGCATTGGCGGATTCCGTCGACCCAGAAGATTCAGTCCTGCGGCTTCGATTTCGCGGTCCGCGATGCTTCGAACACTTTCCACAATTACGGTGTGCTGTGGGCGGAGGATCGCCTGGTCTATTTCATCGACCGCAGGCCGGTGTCCGACATCAAGGTGCCGATCGGCTTCGACGATCCCATGTATATGATCGTCAATCTGGCGATCGGATCGAAGTTCTTTCTTGGCGTGGGACCAGTCGACGGAGAATCGCCGCCGAGCGTGGCCTTCGAGATCGACAGGATATCGGTCTATCAGATCGATATGGAGCAGGCGCGGAGATAGCGATGTCAGCAGACGTCTCGCGGCGCGAATTGGCAGGGATTGCGGGTCTCGCCGTGCTTGGCGCTGCGACCGGCGCCAGGGCCGCGGAGACCAGTCCGGCTGGCCGCCATGCGCCCGCGCCTTTCCCGAAGGATTTCCTGTGGGGCACGGCGACCTCGTCCTACCAGATCGAAGGTGCCGTCAACGAGGACGGCCGCGGCAAGTCGATCTGGGACGTCTTCAGCCACACGCCCGGCAAGATCGAGGACGGCTCGACCGGCGACCGCGCCAACGAGCACTATCACCGCTACAAGGAGGACGTCGCGCTGATCAAGGCGCTCGGCGTCAAGGCCTACCGTTTCTCGATCGCCTGGCCGCGGGTGTTTCCGGATGGATCGGGCCAGCCCAATCCAAAAGGGCTCGATTTCTACAACCGCCTCGTCGACGAGCTGCTCGCAAATGGCATCGAGCCCTATGCCACGCTCTACCATTGGGACCTGCCGCAGGCGCTGCAGGACCGCGTCGGCGGCTGGCAGTCGAGCGACACGTCAAAGGCCTTTGCCGACTACGCCGCCTATGTTGCCGCGCGCCTGACCGATCGCGTCAAAACCGTCTTCACCGTGAACGAGGTCGGGCGCTTCGTGAATTTCGGCTATGGCTGGGGCATCGACGCGCCGGGCCTGAAGCTGCCGGCCGCGCAGCTCAACCAGGCGCGCCATCACGTCGCGCTGGCGCATGGGCTCGCCGTGCAGGCGATCCGCGCTTCAGGGCGGGTCGGCACCCGTGTCGGCGCAGCCGAGAATATCGCTGCTTGCGTGCCGGCGATCGCGACGCCGGACAACATCCGCGCCGCCGAGATCGCGACGCGCGAGCTCAATGCCGGCTTCCTCGGCGTGGTGCTGGAGGGCAAGTACACCGACGGCTTCCTCGCCTATGCCGGCGCGAACGCGCCGAAGTTCACGCCCGAGGAATTGAAGATCATCGGCACGCCGAACGATTTCGTCGGCCTCAACATTTACGCGCCGCAGTTCTACGTCACCGCCTCCGATCGCGCGCCGGGCTTCCACGTGCTGCCGTTCCCGACCTCGTTCCCGCACATGAATTCGGAATGGCTGCGGGTCGGCCCCGAGGTGATCTATTGGGCCCCGCGGCTTGCCGCGAAAATCTGGAACATCGAGACGATCTACATCAGCGAGAACGGCACCTCGTCCGAGGACAGGATCGCCGCTGACGGCCAGGTCTACGACCTCGACCGCATCATGTTCCTGCGCAACTACCTGACCCAGATGCAGCGCGCCATCGCCGAGGGCGTGCCGATCCGCGGCTATTTCCTCTGGAGCCTGATGGACAATTTTGAATGGATCTTCGGCTACGGGAAGCGGTTCGGGCTCTACCGGGTCGATTTCGAGACCCAGGCGAGGGTGCCGAAGCTGAGCGCGGCGTTCTATCGCGACGTGGTGGCGCGGAATGCGATTGGGATGTGAGACCGTCCTTTATCGGCGGTGCGGGTAGTCGCGTTTGAGCCGCGCGATCTCTTCCGGAGGCGCAGCAAGCAGCATCAACTTGAGCGGCGAGAGCGGGCCGCCATGGCAAGGACCGAACTGGCCGTCGACCCGCCCGCGGTACAGCGTCTTGCCGTCGCTGGTGACCTTGTCGGGGCTGGGTGAAACTCCGATTGTAAGCATCGCGCCGGGAGCCCACTCGAGCGGACGGTGAGCGCAGCCACCATCACACCATCTGTCGAACGCGACCATCGCTATCCCATCAACCCTGCTGCGAGGAAGGACGCCCTTCAGGACTTTAACGTCCCTGAATCCAAGCAGCTCAATCCCGGAGTCCGGCCCAGAAAGGTGGCGGATGCTGACAAGGCGGCCGCTGAAGACAATCGGGCTGAGAGTATAGAGAGCGACACGCGCCTCGAGATCAACAGCCCTTTTGGTTGGATCGACATTTGGGTTGATCGATTCGAAAAAAGCGGAAGTCGGAAGACCGCAGTCCAGCCCATAGACCGTGACAGGCCAACCGATTGCGAAAGCAGCCAAGCCGATGGCTGATCGAATGCCGCGAAGAAAGCCGAACCGCATCGCCGGTCGCCAGCCTCTACGGATCCAGCTCCGTATCCCAGTACAGGTAGTCCAGCCAGCTGTCGTGCAGATAGTTCGGCGGGAACAGGCGGCCGTTGCGGTGGAGCTGGTGCACGGTCGGCGCGAACGCGGTCTGGCGCGGAAACATCTTGGCTTGCGCCGGGGTGAGATTGCCCTTGCGCAAATTACACGGCGAGCATGCCGCGACCACGTTCTCCCAGGTGGTCTGGCCGCCTTTGCTGCGCGGGATGATGTGATCGAAGGTGAGGTCTTCGGGCGAGCCGCAATATTGGCAATTGAAACGATCGCGCAGGAAGACGTTGAACCGGGTGAAGGCGGGATGGGTGGTCGGCTTGACGAAGGATTTGAGCGAGACGACGCTCGGTAACTGCATTTCCAGGGTGGGACTTCGAACCGCCTGATCGTAATGGGCGACGATGTTGACGCGGTCGAGGAACACCGCCTTGATCGCGTCCTGCCACGACCACAGAGACAGTGGGTAGTAACTCAGCGGCCGGAAGTCCGCATTCAGCACCAACACCGGCCAACTGCCTTGCGAGACATGTGCGTTCAAGTAACGCTCCCGGCCTCCAATATACGCTGCGAAGCAGCATGTATTGACATACTACATGCAGCGTGACGGGATTGTGAAGCCCGTTGAGAGACTTATTCAGCCGCAGCCAATGCGGCGGCGGGGTGGCGAAGCGCCCAAAAACGCCGTGATTCGGGGGGACGGGCGAGGCCGGCCCGGAACCGCCGGGCGGTCGCCGACGCCTCATTCCGGCACTCGCTCCAGCTTCTGCAGGCACCGCGTCGCGCGCACCGCGGCCGGCATCTCCTCGTCCGGAAAGCTCGCCTTCCAGTTGGTGACGCCGACCTCGCCGACATAGATGTCGCCCTTGGAATCCAGCGCGATGCCATGCGGCGCCAGGAACTTGCCGCTGGCGACACCCGGGCCTTCCTCGCCGCCGAGCCGTGCGATGCGTTTGCCCTGCGCATCGACAATCGACAGCCGCGGGCCGAGATTCGGCACGTTGCGGTTGATATCGAGGCCGGGACCGAGCTCGCCGATGACGAAGGTCGGGCGCTTAGCCCCACCGCAGCAGCACAACGCGCAGGGCCGGTGCAGATTGTTCCACTGCGTCTCGTACTTGCCCTCGCCGTCGAACACCTGCACGCGATGGTTCTCGCGGTCGGCGACATAGACCCAGCCGTCGGCATCGGTCGCGATATTGTGCACGATGTTGAACTGGCCGGGATCGGTGCCCGGCTCGCCCCAGCTCTTGATCAGCCTGCCGTCGGGCGTGAACTTGTGCACGCGCGCATTGCCATAGCCGTCGGAGACGTAGATCTCGTCCTTCGGCGACAGCGCGGTGTGGGTGCAGCGGTGGAACGGCTCGCCGCTCATGAACGGCGCCGGCTTTGCGGGGATGCCGATCGTCAGCAGCACCTTGCCGTCGGTGGTGCATTTACGCACCGTGTGGTCCCCGTCGTCGGTGCAATAGAGGTTGTCGTCGGCGTCGATGTGCAGGCCGTGCGCGCGGGAGAACAGGCCCTCGCCAAAACTGCGCAAAAAGTTGCCCTCGCGGTCCAGCACCACCATCGGATGGGCGCCGCGGTTGAAGACATAGATTCGGTCCTTGCTGTCGACCGCGACCGAGGCGACGTCGGTCAGCGTCCAGCCGTCGGGAAGTTTCGCGAAATCTTCGACGACGCGGTAGCGGTGCTCGCCGCTGCCGAGAATGGCTGGCATTGATTTCTCCTCTTGTCATTCCGGGGCACGCGAAGCGTGAACTATGATGCGCAATTGCGCATCTGAGAATCCATTGCGCGGCATATTTCGTGGATGGATAGATTCCGGGCTCGCGCTGCGCCCGCCCCGGAATGACGGGTGTCGTTAAACCCGCCCCAACATCCCTTCCTCGATCGCCTTGATCTGGAGCGCGAGATATTTCGAGTTGATCCGGCATTGCGCGAGGCTGCCGGCGATGAACCAGAGGCCCGGCTGCTGCGTGCGGGCGTACATGTTGCGCAGCTCAAAACCGTCGCCAAAACCCCAGATCGGGCCGACGCGGTCGGCGATAGCCTCGCCGAACAGCTTTCGCACCAGATATTCCTGCGGCTTGTAGCCGGTCGAGAGCACGATCAGATCGGCGGCAATGATCGTGCCGTCCGTCATCCGCGCGCCCTCGGGGACAAAGCCCTCGATGTCGGAAAACTGCCTGAGCTTGACCACGCCCTCGACGATCAGGTTGGAGCAGCCGACGTTGAAATAGTAGCCGCCGCCGCGGGTGAGATATTTGAACTGCCAGCCGGTGCCGGCCTCGCCGAAGTCGAGCTTGAAGCCGACGCGCGAGAGGCCGTCGAGCAGCTCCTTGTCCAGCTGCCTCGACTGCTCGGTCAGCATCACATGCGTCTTTTTCGCGAGCGGCGTCGGCATCGAGGCCGCGATCAGATCGTTGTCCTCGAGCGTGCCCTCATTGTAGGTGGCGTAGGCAAGCTGCGCCGACGGCTCGATATTGGTGACCAGCGTCGGCGAACGCTGCACCAGCGTCACCTCGGCTCCGCTGGAATGGAGGTCCTGCGCGATGTCGTGACCGCTGTTGCCGGTGCCGATGACGATGGTGCGCTTGCCTGTCCAGTTCTCGCCGTCCTCGTAGCGGCTGGAGTGCACCAGCGTACCCTTGAAATTGTCGAGGGTCGGAATGTCGGGAATGTTGGCGATGCCGCTGACGCCGGTGGCCATGATCACATGGCGCGGATGCATGGTGCGCCTGCTGCCGTCGGCGCGGCGCAGCGTGACGGTCCAGTGGCCCTTGGCCTCGTCATAGGTGCCGCTCTCGAATTCGGTGCCGGTCCAGAAGTTCAGCTCCATGGCGTCGACATAGGCTTCGAACCAGTTGGCGAGCTTGTCCTTGGGGATATAGACCGGCCAGTTCGGCGGAAACGGCATGTAGGGCAGATGATTGACCTGAACCTGGTTGTGCAGGGTGAGCGCGTGATAGCGCTTGCGCCAATTGTCGCCGATCCGCATCCCGCGATCGACGATCAGGGTGTCGACCTTCAGCTGCTTCAGCCGCGCCGCAATCGCGAGCCCGGCCTGGCCTCCGCCGACCACCAGCACGGCCGGATCGCGATCGGAATAGTCGCGCGAGGCGTTGCGCAGGTCGAGCCAGTTCGGCCCGCGGAAATCGCGCGAATAGGCCTGGCCGCGCGGGCGCGAGGTGCCGAGCTGCTCCTCGAAGCCCTTCAATTCGTCGAGCGCGGTGAGCAGCGTCCATGCCTTCAGGCGGTCGCCGTCGGCGGCATCAGGGACGAGCCGCACGATGCCGCTGCCGCGGCCGAGCGCGGTCTCGAAGTTGAAAAGCGCCTCGATGTTGTTCGTGCCGGCACGCGTCACCCAGCGCGGCGGTGCGCGGTTCGGGGCCAGCTTGAAATTGGTTGGTGCGGCCTTTGGTGCGAGTGCTGTCAGCGCCTGAACGACTGCATCGTGGCTGGCGATCGTTTGCAGGTTCCAGCTCAGCGCCAGCACGTCACGCCAGAAACAGTCGGTAAGGAAAAGGCGGTCCAGCGTGACGGGCTCAGGCTTGCCCAGCGAGTGCTCGAACTCGTCGAGCCAAGCCTGTGCGGCGACGGAAATATCCTTCGTCTTGTCCAGCATGCGCGACCTCATGGCCGTCTTCGCGGCGCTTCCTCTGAGGTTGACGCTATACGGTTTCGACGGCCGCCAGAAGCCGATTACCCGAGCAACGAAAGCATGTGGCCCTGCTCAGGAGGAATGCGCCCCTTCAGGGTATCGAGATACACCTGCAGCACCGCCTCGGGCCCGCGGCTCTCGACCACGGTCAGGCATCGCTCCAACATCGGCGCGAAGCCGGCCCAAGCCGCGCCAAGGCGCTGCTCGATGCCGCCCGGCCCCCATTCCTTGGCGCGCTTGCGGATATGGTCGGGCGCGAAGAACCAGCGCGGCTTTGCGCCGGGCAGGACGCCTTCGTCGGTATCGGTCGCACGATGCGTCAACCCGACGCGTACCGAGCATTTCATCTGGTCACCGAAATGCCGGTGCAGCGTGGTGCGCAGCGCGCTGTTGCCGGCCATGTCGACGAAGGCAACCGGCGCGTCCGATGGCAGCGAGGTCACGTGGTCATAGGTGACGACCTCGTCATAGCAGCCGAGCGATGTGACAAAGCCGGTATTGCCTGATGAGGTCAGGCCGATCACTTTGCGGCCGCGCGTGTGAAGCAGATGTGCAAGGCCGAATGCGGTCTTGCTCGAGGCACTCGACAGCAGCACCGTGCGCGCACCAAAATCGTCGTTCTCGGCGAGGAAGTCGTCGACCAGGAACGACAGCATGAACAGCGGCCGCAGCAGCGCCTGGTAGTCGCCCTGCGGCCCGGCGTAAGCGGGGTCGCCGCCAACGCGCGCATAGGTATTGTAGACCGGTGCCACGCCCTGCCGGTGCGCGGCGCCGTCGCGCAAGCCGCGCTTGCTGACGTCGGTGGCCTCGATCACGAGATGCGTCGCCATCGGGAAATAGCCGAACAGCCGCTCGCCGACCGGCACGTTCGGATGTTTGGAGGCGATTACTTCGCCAAAGCCCCACACCGGAATGTTGCCAAAACCCTGCGGCGCGGGAAAGATCTGCCAGTATTTCAGCTCGTCGCCCATCACGGCATAGGTGATGTTGTTGGCGGTGAACGCAAAGCGCTCGACTCTGACGAGGAGTGCATCCTGCGGCAACGCGTCTGCCGCGGGAAGCGCGCTCGCGATCGTCTTGCAGGTTTCGAGATTATCCCGTGCAACGATGAAGTCGGTGGCTGTCATGATGTCGATCCCGGCTCTGATCCGCACCGGCATCTCATCGACTATGCGCGCGCCGTTTGCAACCTCAACATAGTTTTAAACGCTGTTTGCTCGCGTCCGATCAGGTGCGGTTCGTCCAGTAGGGATCGCGCAGCTTGCGCTTGAAGATCTTTCCGGTCGCCTCGCGCGGCAGCGCATCCAGAAACTGGACCTCCTTCGGCACCTTGAAGTTGGCCAATCGCTCGCGCAGAAAGGCTTGCACCGCGGCGGCGGACAGCTGCGCGCCCGTCTCCGGCTCGATGCAGGCGCACAGCCGCTCGCCAAACTCGGCGTCGGGGATGCCGAACACGGCGCAGTCGCGCACGCCGGGCATTGCGATCAGCACGTTCTCGATCTCGGCGGGATAGATGTTGACGCCGCCTGAGATCACCATGTCGCGCTTGCGGTCGCACAGGAACAGATAGCCGTCTTCGTCGAGATAGCCGACGTCGCCAACGCTGACGAGGCCGTCGCGCCCGGCTTCGGCGCGGGCCTGCGCCTTGCCGTGATAGTCGAAATCAGGCACGGCGGTCTGGCGCATGTAGATCTCGCCGACCTCATTGACGCCGCAGAGGCTGCCGTCGTCGCGGAAGATCTTGACGATGCCGCCTTCGATGGCGCGGCCGACCGTGCCGGGCTTCTTCAACGCCTCCTCGGCCGAGTGCCACACCGGGATGCCGGTCTCGGTCGAGCCGAAATATTCGTTGATGACCGGTCCCCACCAATCGATCATGGCCCGCTTGATCTCGGGCGGGCAGGGCGCCGCGCCGTGCACGACGAAACGCAGCGAGGAGAGGTCATAGCGCTGCCTGACCGCTTCGGGCAGCCTCAGCAACCGGACGAACATGGTCGGCACCATGTGGATATGCGTGACGCGGTGGCGGTCGATCAGTGCCAGCAGCTCCTCGGCGTCGAACCGCGCCTGGAGAACGATGGTGCAGCCGCTGCGGAACGCCAGCATGCCGTAGGAGTGCGGCGCCGAGTGATACATCGGCCCGTTGATCAGAACGACCTGGTTGTCCCGTGTCTTGATGCCATAGGCGATCGCGCCGACGCGCGCGGAGGCGGCCGCCTGTTCGGGCTGCATCGGCATGCGCCGCACGCCCTTCGGCATGCCCGTGGTCCCCGACGTGTAGATCATTGCTGCGGCACGGCGCGGCGGCTCCTGCATTTCCGGATGGCCATCGCGCCAGCGGTCCCAATCGGTCAGGCCCGCCGGGACTTGTGTCAGCTCGAGGGGAATGGCGAAGGTCGCCGCCAGCTCGGGCGGCGTTGTGACGACGAGCAGGCGAACATCCTCGGGCAGGCCCGCGCGGATCTGCGGCAGCAGATCGGCATGACAGACCAGGATCTTCGCCCCGCTGTCGGTCAGGATGTAGCGGACCTCCTCGGCCTTGAGGTGCCAGTTGATCGGCACCACCGGACTGCCCAGCGCGGCGGAGGCCGCGGCCACCTCGAACAGCGCAAAATCGTTGCGCAGCATCATGGCGACCGGAGCGCCCTCGCCAAGGCCAAGGGCGCGCAGCCCGCTCGCTGCCCGCCTGATGCGCGCCTGGATCTCGTCATAGCCGATCCGGCGTTCACCGCTGATGATCATGGCGTATCCTATCTTGTTCCAGCCTAGCGATCGTCCAGCACGTCGCCGAACCCGACCCAGCTCTTGCCGTTGAAGCGGCGGAGCTGCAGCTGCTGGAACGGCAGATAGTCGTCGGGGCCGGTGCTGACGGATATGCCCGGCAGCAGCAGCGGCAGCTTCACCTCTTTCAGCGAGGCGGCCTGGCGCATGATGTTGTCGCGGCTGAAATCGTCCTTGCACGCCTTCAGCACCGTCATCAGCAGCGTCGCGTAGTGGTAGCCGGCGGCGTAGTTGGAATTGGTGAGATCAGCGGTCGGCATGTACTGCTTCATGAAGGCAAAATAGTCCTTCACGCCGGGATCGCTGGCCCATTGCGGGTCCATCGTGTCCTTCTGGTTGCTCGACGAGATCAGGCCGACCGCATTGTCGAGCCCGGCCGGCTCGAGGAACGAGATCGACGAAGCGGACGTGGGCACGAAGAACAGCTCGGGCTTCCAGCCGATCTCGGCCACGCCCTTGACCATCTGCGAGGTGAACTTGCCGAGCACGACGCCGAACAGCACGTCGGCGCCCGACGCCTTCAGGGTCGAAAGCTGCGAGCTGATCGTCGGCGCGCTGGTCTCGTAGGTCTGCTCCGCCACGATCATGCTGGCGCCTTTCTCGCCGAGCGCGCGCTTGAAGCCGGCGACATAGTCGCGGCCGAAATCGTCGTTCTGGGACAGGATGGCGATCTTGGCGCCGGGCTTGGTGCGCAGCACGTGTTTGGCATAGACCACGCCCTCGGACTCGTAGGCGGCCATGCCGGGCATGGTCCACGGATATTTCTGCGGATCGGCCCATTTCGTCGCGCCCGAGAGCACGAACAGCTGCGGCACCTTCTTGCCGTTGAGGTAACGCTGCACGGCGCTGTTGGTGGCGGTGCCGAGCGAGCCGAACATCATCAGCACCTCGTCCTGCTCCACCAGCTTGCGGGTCTGCTCGACCGTCTTCGGCGGCGAGTAGGCGTCGTCCAGCGTGATGAACTTGACCTTGCGGCCGTTGATGCCGCCTTCGGCATTGATCTTCTCGAAGAACGCCTCCTGCGTCCGTCCGATCGCGCCGAAGCCGGAGGCCGGGCCGCTATAGGGCAGGGTCTGTCCGATGCGGATCTCGTTGTTGCCTTCGGCGCGGGCGGCCCCGGTCGCGAGCGTCAGCAACGACAGGCCGATCAGTGCGGCTGCCAGCTTCATGATGTCCTCCCGTTTTTCTTGTCCGTCCGAAATGTCAGGCGCTGGCGCGCATCAGGAAATCCTGCCGGGCCTGATCGAATTCGCCCTTCATCCGGTCGACGAGCTCGGCGACCGGAGGGGCGTCGGTGATCTGGCCGATGCCCTGGCCCGATCCCCAGATGTCGCGCCACGCTTTCGATTTCATGTTGCCGCCGGAGCCGAAATTCATCTTCGATTTGTCGGCGGCCGGGAGATTGTCGGGGTCCAGCCCTGCGGCGGCGATCGAGGGGCCGAGATAGTTGCCGTGCACGCCGGTGAAGAGGTTAGTGTAGACGATGTCGTGCGCAGCATGCTGCGTCAGCGCCGACTTGTAGGCTTCGTCGGCATTGGCTTCCTGCGTCGCGATGAAGCGCGTGCCCATATAGGCGAGGTCGGCGCCCAGCGTCAGCGCGGAGGCGATGCCAAAACCGTCGCTGATCGCGCCCGACAGCAGGATGGCGCCGTCAAACCATTGCTTGACCTCGCGCACCAGCGCGAAGGGCGACAATGTGCCGGCATGTCCGCCTGCGCCGGCGCAGACCAGGATCAGGCCGTCGACGCCCTGCTCGGCCGCTTTCCGCGCGTGCTTGACGTTGATGACGTCGTGGAACACCAGCCCGCCATAGGAATGCGCGGCCTCGACGATCTCCGCCGGCGGCCGCAGCGAGGTGATGACGATCGGCGCCTTGTGCTTCACGCAGGTCTCCATGTCCTTCATCAACCGGTCGTTGGAGGCATGGCAGATCTGGTTGACGGCGTAGGGCGCGACCTTCCTGTCGGGATTGCGCGATTTGAATTCGCCGAGCTCGTCCTCGATCCGGCTCAGCCATTCGTCGAGCTTCTCGACGGGACGGGCATTGAGCGCGGGAAACGAGCCGACGATTCCCGCCTTGCACTGGGCGATCACCAGTTCCGGCCCGGAGACGATGAAGAGCGGCGAGCCGACGACGGGCAGCTCCAGATTGTTCTTGAGCAAGGCAGGCAGTGCCATCGGATCCTCCTGATAACGCGCATCGCCGGACCTTGCGGGCGATGGTGAGCGCTTCCATGTCGATTTGTCGCGCCGGCGGAGTGTCCTCGCTTGGCGCCTTGACGCCACTATAGGGTTGGACGACGGGCGGGGATCGTTCAATATTGAACAAGCGCATATTCAGATTTGAACGGAGGCGGCGATGGATTGGGATCTCTGCAAGACCTTCGTCGCGGTCGCCGATACCGGCAGCTTCACCGCCGCGGCGCGGCGGCTGCACGCCAGCCATCCGACCGTCAGCCGCAAGATCGCGGCGCTGGAGGCGCAGCTCGGCACAAAACTGCTGGCGCGTGCTGCGGATGGTTTCATGCTCACCGCCGACGGCCGGACGCTACGCGAGCATGCGGAAACGATGGCGGCCGCCGCGCTCCGGGCCGAGGCCGCGGTCGGCGCCGGCGGACGCAAGGCGCGCGGCACGGTCAAGCTGTCGATCGGCGCGACCCTGGCCTCGCACTGGCTGATGCCGCGGCTGCGATCCTTTCTCGACGAGCACGATCATATCCGGCTCGAGATCATCACCCATCCGTTCCCGGCAAGCGTGCGCCGCCGGGAGGCCGACGTCGTGCTGCGGCCGGTCGACAGCGGCGAGGAAAACCTGGTCGGCCGCAAGATCGGCCGTCTCGGCACCGGCTTCTACGCCTCGCGCGACTATGCCGCCGGCCGGTCCCTGCCGGAACGGAGCGGCGAGTGGAAGGGGCACAGCGTGATCGGCTTTGCCGACCAGGATTCCAACGCGCAGCTGGCGCGCTGGAGCGATGCGATCACGCGCCAGGGCACGGTCGTGATGCGCTGCTCGTCGCAGGGCGACATGCTGGCGGCGGTGCGCGCGGGGATCGGAATCTCCGCGCTGTCCTGCTTCGTCGCGGAGAGCTATCCGGATCTCGTGCGCGTCGCGCCGCAAAAACTCGTCAGCGTCGCCGACCTCTGGCTGCTCGCCCATCCCGACCTGGTCGAGCTGTCGGCGGTGCGTGCCGTGGTCGACTTCGTCGCCGAATGCGCCCGCGCCGATCGCGAGCGGCTGCGGGGCTAGGGCTGGTTGCCGATGACACCTTCGCGCTTCTTGATCACGCGATAATAGCTCCACCACAGATGCGCGGCTGCTCCGCGCAGCGGCCGCCAGGGTTCGGCGAGCGGCGCCATCTGCTTCTCCGTCGGCCGCGCCTTGAGCCCCAGGCCAACCTTGATCCCCTCCTGCACGGCGATGTCGCCAGCCGGCCAGGCATCGCCGTGTCCGAGGCAGAACAGCAGATAGACATCGGCCGTCCACGGGCCGATGCCGGGCAGCGTGATCAGCGTATGGTGCGCGGCCTCGGCGTCTTCTTCGGCGAGCACGTCGAGGTTCAGCCGTTGCGCGGTGATCTCGCGCGCGAGATGTTTCAGCGTCTTGATCTTGGCGGCGGAGAGGCCAAGCCGCCCCAGCCGGTCGGTGCGGGCACGCCGCACCGCCTCATGGTCGAACGGATCGAAGGCGGCCGACAGCCGCCCCCAGATAGCTGCCGCGCTCGCGGTCGAAAGCTGCTGCCCGCAGACGATGTGGGCGAGCCCGACGAAGCCGGGCTCGCGCCGCCGCAACGCCGGCATGCCCGCGATCTCGAGCACGGGCTTGAGCCGCGAATCGCGCTTGATCAGCGCGTGGACGGCTTCTTCGAGGTCGGACTGGGTTTCGAGGTGGATGGTCATTGTTATGGGACTCGTGATGCACGGGCTTGACCCCGTATCGAATATCCTACTCCGTCATTCCGGGGCGATGCGACGGGGATCGCGCGAAGCGCGATGCCGGAGCATCGAACTATGGTGCGCAATTGCGCACCAGAGAATCTCGAGATTCCGGGCTCGGTCCTGCGGACCGCCCCGGAATGACAATCGTGGCAGTCAAGCCCGGCAATGACGAGTCTTGCGAGAACTCATGCCACCCGTTTTCCGATTTGCCCCCAGCCCGAACGGCTTCCTGCATCTTGGCCACGCCTATTCCGCGCTGCTCAACTTCGATCGCGCGCGCGAGAGCGGCGGGCGGCTGTTGCTGAGGATCGAGGACATCGATGCGACACGCTGCCGGCCCGAATATGAGGCAGCGATCTACGAGGATCTCGCCTGGCTCGGGGTCGCCTGGGAGACGCCGGTGCGACGGCAGTCGGAGCATCTGTCCGATTACCGTGCCGCGTTCGAAAAACTCTCCGCGCTCGGCCTTGTTTATCCCGCCTTCGAAAGCCGGGCCGAGATCGCAAGGCTGGTGGCCGCGCGTGAGGCGGGCGGGCCGTGGCCGCGCGATCCCGATGGCGCGCCGCTTTATCCCGGTGATGCGAAGTCGCTCCCTGCCGACGAGCGGGCACGGTTGATCGCGTCGGGCGCGCCCTACGCGCTCCGGCTCGACATGGCGGCCGCCTGCCGCCGCATCGCCGGCCTGAACTGGAACGAGCTCGGCGAGGGACCCGATGGCGAGCGTGGCACCGTCCCGGCGCGGCCGGAGGCCTGGGGCGACGTGATCCTGGCCCGCAAGGAGACGCCGACCAGCTACCATCTGTCGGTGGTCGTCGATGACGCGCTCCAGGGCGTCAGCGAGATCGTGCGGGGGCAGGACCTGTTTCACGCAACCGCGGTGCACCGCCTGCTCCAGGTTCTGCTCGGCCTGCCGGAACCCGCTTACCGGCACCATGCCCTGATTCGTGACGGCGAGGGACGGAAGCTGTCGAAATCCAGTCGCTCGACGGGGCTGCGGGAGTTGCGCACCGCGGGCGCCACGCCCGCCAGTGTCCGCCGGCTGGTGGGATTAGGTTAAGTTTCTCTGGGGGTTAGCGAAACGCTGCCGTGACTCCGGGGGTTCCGTCGTGTCATGCTTGGCTGACAGCCCGGGTTCGAAGGGGATACTTCGAAGGGGAATTATGGCGGCGAAAACGCGCGCGTTGCGCACTACGCGGACGTCCAGGCGACCGCCTCGGAAACGGTCCGGGGCGGCCGGGCGGCCGCGCAAGCGCGCCGCCAGGGCAGCCGCGCCAGATGTGGTCCAGGCGGCGCTCGCCGCCTTTGCCCACGAGGTCCGCACCCCCCTGACCGGCATTCTCGCGATCAGCGACCTGCTCGCAACCTCCGATCTCGGGGAGCGGGAGAGGCGCTGGGCAGACACCATCAAGGCCGGCGCCGAGCATCTGGCGAGCCTTGCCACGCTGTTCGTGGACGCTGCCAGAACCGGCAAGGGCGCCGGGAAGGGCGGCAGCACGCTGCGGCAGGATCTGTTCGACTTGCGGGCGCTCGCGCGCAGCACCGGCGATTCGCTCGCCGGGCGCGCGGCGGCCAAGGGCCTCCAGGCCCAGGTCGAGATCTCCGACAAGCTACCGGGGCTGGTGGTCGGCGATCCCGTTCGCCTGCGCGCCGCGCTGGAGAACCTGATCGACAATGCCGTGAAATTCACCGAGCAGGGCGGTGTGGCACTTGCGGTAGCGCCCTGGCGTTCTGCCAAGAAGGGCAAAGGCAAGGTCGGCGTCGCCTTCGCGGTGTCCGACAGCGGCATCGGCCTGACCATGGCCGAGATCAAGCGGCTGTTCCGCCCTTTCACCCAGGCCAACGTCACCATCGCCTCGCGTTTCGGCGGCGCCGGTCTCGGGCTGTCCTCGGTGAAGCAATTGGCGCGCGCGATGGGCGGCGACGTCTCGGTCGCGCCGCGCGGTGGCGGCGGCGCCACCTTCACGCTGACGGTGTCGCTGGATGCGGCGGGGCCGGCCAGGTCCCGCAAATCGAAGGGCGACGCCGGGGTGGACGCGGTCGCTGCGCTGCGCGTGCTCAGCGTCGAGGACAACCCGTTCGGCCGCGTCGTGCTCAACACCATCCTGACCGAGCTTGGCCATCATGCCGAGTTCATCGGGCGCGGCGAGGATGCCGTGAACCGGCTGGAGCAGGGCGCCTTCGATGCGGTGCTGATGGACATGGTGTTGCCGGGGATCGACGGCGTCGAGGCGATCAGGCGGATCCGCACCATGCCGGCGCCGCTGGCTCAGATCCCCATCATCGGGGTCTCCGGGCGCGGCGAGGACGAGGCGGCCTCGCGTGAAGCCGGCGCCGACGCCTTCCTGGTCAAGCCTGTGTCTCCGCGGGCTTTAGCGACTGCGCTGCTTGAAGCGACACGCCGTGAGGTAGCTGCGACTTGATGATCGCGGCATTGAGCTCGCCGCCATAAACGAAGATCGCGGCGATGAAATACAGAAACACCAGCGCGATGATCACCGAGGCGAGCCCCGCATACATCGTCACGTAATTGTTGGCGAAGCGCGCCAGATATTGTCCGAACACGATGCCCGAGATCAGCGACGCCACGATGGTGAAGACGATGCCGGGCAGGATCTGGAGAAAGCCGCGCCGGCCCGCCGGCAGCCAGGCGTGCAGGATCAACAGCGCCACCACCAGCGCGCCGATGGTGATGCCGTAACGCAGCCAGGTGAGAATGCTTTCGTTCGATTCGACGAACAGGGGAATGTGGCGCCGCGTCGCCTCGATGATCAGCGGACCGAGCACGATCAGGAACGCCATCGCGAGGGCAGTGAAGGCCGCAATGAGCGTGTAGGCAATCGATTCCAACCGTAGCCAGTACCAGCTCCGCATCTCCACCACCGCATAGGCGCGGTTGAGCGCGACTCGCAGCGCCTCGACGCCGTTCGAGGCGAAATAGACCGACAGCGCCGCGCCGATGGTCAGTATGCCGGTGCGGGTGGTGGTCAGCACGTCGTGGATTTCGCCCGAGATCGAATCGGCGACCTGCTTGGGCCAGACCTGGAGCATCAGGCTGGCGGCCTGATCGGCGAGTTCCTTGGAGCCGAAGAAGCCGGCGAGCGAGGTCAGCACGATCAGGAACGGGAACAGCGCCATCAGCGTCGACAGCGCGATATGGCTCGCGATCGCCCAGCCGTCGTCGGCCAGGAACGTGTAGAACGCATCCTCCAGCACGACGTAGATGTAGCGGATCGCTTTCACGTGGCACCCGTATTGGCGGCCGATGCTTTCCTACCCCGCAGGCGGGGACAGTTGAAGGACGGCTGCATCGGATCGACATTCATCCAGCTAGCTTCTGATATTATTAGCTTAAAAGCCAGATCGGGAACGCCATGGCGAACCGCCGCACACGGTGTTATCTACCCTCAGATGGCATCTATCCTGAGTACTTTCATCCTGCCGATCGCGGTCGGCGCCGTGGCGTTGGTGCTGCTGCTCGGTCTCATCAACATGATGCGCGGCGGCTCGCCAAACACCTCGCAGAAGCTGATGCGCTGGCGGGTGCTGCTTCAGTTCGTGGCGATCGTCATCGCCATGGTCGCAGTCTGGGCGATGGGACGCTGAACATGGTGGTATTGAACCGCATTTATACCAAGACCGGTGACGACGGCACGACGGCGCTCGGCTCGGGCGAGCGCCGGCCGAAATACGATCTGCGCATCGAGGCCTATGGCACCGTCGACGAGACCAATGCCGCAATCGGCGTGGTGCGGCTTCACACGCGTGACATGCCCGAGTTCGACGCGATGCTCGGCCGCATCCAGAATGATCTGTTCGACCTCGGCGCCGATCTCGCGGTGCCCGAACGTGACGGCAAGGAAACTAAAAAGGCCGAGCGGCTACGGGTGGTCGCGAGCCAGGTTGAGCGGCTCGAGCGCGACATCGACGCGCTCAACGACAAGCTCGCGCCGCTGACCTCCTTCGTGCTCCCTGGCGGCACGCCGGCTGCGGCCTACCTGCACGTTGCGCGCACGATATGCCGCAGGGCGGAACGCGTCATCGTGGAACTGGCGGCCCGGCCGGGCGAGCCGGTCAGCGCGGCTGGCATCCAGTATATGAACCGCCTCTCGGACTTCCTGTTCGTGGCGAGCCGTGCCGCTAACCATAATGGCGCCGGGGACGTGCTCTGGGTTCCGGGCCAGAACCGCTGACCCATTTGGGCGGCGCATTTCTAAGGACTAAAAATTGGCCGCTTCGCGCGTTGACCGGGCCGGATCAGGCCTTTAGGTTCCGCGCCAGTTGATAACCCCCCTCCCAAATTGAGTGAAAGAGGATCGATGAAGGTCTTAGTGCCGGTAAAGCGGGTGGTCGATTACAACGTCAAGGTCCGCGTCAAGGGCGATGGATCGGGCGTTGAACTCGCCAACGTCAAGATGTCGATGAACCCGTTCGACGAAATCGCGGTCGAGGAAGCGCTGCGTCTGAAGGAAGCCGGCAAGGCGACCGAAGTCGTGGTGGTCTCCATTGGACCGGCGCAGGCGTCGGAGACGATCCGCACCGGTCTTGCCATGGGCGCCGATCGCGGCATCCTGGTGAAGGCCGAAGGCAATGTCGAGCCGCTCGCCGTCGCCAAGATCCTGAAGAAGGTTGCTGAGGAAGAGCAGCCCGGCCTCATCATCCTTGGCAAGCAAGCCATCGATGACGACAGCAATCAGACCGGCCAGATGCTGGCCGCGCTGCTGGGCTGGTCGCAGGCGACCTTCGCCTCCAAGCTCGAGGTCGAAGGCTCTGACTTCAAGGTCACCCGCGAAGTCGACGGCGGTCTGCAGACCGTCAAGCTGAAGGGACCGGCGATCGTCACCACCGACCTTCGTCTCAACGAGCCGCGCTACGCCTCCTTGCCCAACATCATGAAGGCGAAGAAGAAGCCGATCGCGGAGAAGACCGTCGCCGATTACGGTGTCGATGTCGCCGCGCGCCTCGAGGTTCTCAAGACGACTGAACCGGCGGGCCGCAAGGCGGGCGTCAAGGTCAAGGACGTCGCCGAGCTGGTGTCGAAACTCAAGAACGAAGCCGGGGTGCTCTGATGACGACGCTTCTGATTGCCGAACACGACAATGCGTCGCTCAAGGATGCGACCAACAAGACCCTCACCGCGGCTGCCGCGCTCGGCGCGGACGTCGAGGTGTTGGTGGCCGGCCAGAACGCCAAGGCCGCGGCGGATGCCGCCGCCACGCTTGCCGGCGTGAAGAAGGTGCTGCTCGCCGACGGCGAGCTCTACGCTCACGATCTCGCCGAGCCGCTGGCCGCGCTGATCGTCTCGCTGGCCCCGTCCTACGACGCGATCGTCGCGCCCGCGACCTCGCGCTTCAAGAACGTGATGCCGCGCGTCGCCGCCCTGCTCGACGTCATGCAGGTCTCGGAGATCATCAAGGTGGTCGCCCCCGATACCTATGAGCGTCCGATCTATGCCGGCAACGCCATCCAGACGGTGAAGTCGAAGGACGCCAAGAAGGTCATCACGGTCCGCACCTCCACCTTCGCTGCGGCGGGTGAAGGCGGCAGCGCGCCGGTCGAGACCGTGGCGGCGGCGGCCGATCCCGGCCTGTCGTCCTTCGTCGGCGAGGAAGTCGCCAAGAGCGACCGTCCCGAGCTGACCTCGGCCAAGATCATCGTCTCCGGTGGCCGCGCCATGCAGAGCCGCGAGAATTTTGCCAAGTACATCGAGCCGCTGGCCGACAAGCTGGGCGCCGGTGTCGGTGCCTCGCGCGCGGCGGTGGACGCCGGCTATGCCCCGAACGACTGGCAGGTCGGCCAGACCGGCAAGGTCGTGGCCCCCGAGCTCTATGTCGCCGTGGGCATTTCCGGCGCGATCCAGCATCTGGCCGGCATGAAGGACTCCAAGGTGATCGTCGCGATCAACAAGGACGAGGACGCGCCGATCTTCCAGGTCGCCGACTACGGCCTGGTCGCCGACCTCTACCAGGCGGTTCCTGAGCTGACGGACGAACTCGCCAAGCTCGGCAAGTAAAAGCCGTACAAAACACCGGCCGGAGGTATAAACTCCGGCCGGTGTTTCATTTTTGAGGCGATTTCTTTGGCGTGGGGCACGCCTTCGAAGCGATCCAATCTAGGTTTCGAGCCCGGGTTCTGATTAAATCGGACCTCCTGGCTCAAGGGGATAGGCAGGGCGCGCGTCGCGCGCCGTTCCGGTGGATGACATTATGGCGGCAGTGATCAAGAAGGTCGGCGTGATCGGCGCGGGTCAGATGGGCAATGGCATCGCGCATGTTGCGGCGCTGGCCGGCTTCGACGTGGTGCTCAACGACGTTTCGGCCGACCGCCTCAAGTCGGGCATGGCCACCATCAACGGCAATCTGGCCCGCCAGGTCTCCAAGAAGGTCGTCACCGAGGAGGCCAAGACCCAGGCGCTGTCGCGCATCGTGGCCGCCGAGAAGCTCGACGACCTCGCCGACTGCGATCTCGTGATCGAGACCGCGGTCGAGAAGGAAGAGGTCAAGCGCAAGATCTTCCACGAGCTCTGCGCTATCTTGAAGCCGGAGGCGATCGTCGCCTCCGATACGTCCTCGATCTCGATCACCCGCCTTGCCGCGGCCACCGACCGGCCCGAGCGCTTCATCGGTATCCACTTCATGAATCCGGTGCCGCTGATGGAGCTGGTCGAGCTGATCCGCGGCATCGCCACGGATGATGCGACCTTCGAGGCGGCCAAGGAATTCGTCGCCAAGCTCGGCAAGCAGGTCGCGGTGTCCGAGGACTTCCCGGCCTTCATCGTCAACCGCATTTTGCTGCCGATGATCAACGAGGCGATCTACACGCTGTACGAAGGCGTCGGCAATGTCGAGGCGATCGACGCGGCGATGAAGTTAGGGGCGCACCATCCGATGGGCCCGCTCGAGCTCGCCGATTTCATCGGCCTCGATACCTGCCTGTCGATCATGCAGGTCCTGCACGAGGGCCTCGCCGACTCCAAGTACCGCCCGTGCCCGCTGCTGGTGAAATACGTCGAGGCCGGCTGGCTCGGTCGCAAGACCCAGCGCGGCTTCTACGACTACCGCGGCGCCAAGCCGGTTCCGACGCGCTGACCCATTGCCCGGTGCCGTAGGTGCCGTAGGGTGGGCAAAGCGAAGCGTGCCCACCGCTTCAATCCAATTTGCGGACAGATGGTGGGCACGGCGCAAGTGCGCCTTTGCCCACCCTACGGCACTGTGACAATTCATGTCCCATTAACCCCTCGCGTCTAGGTTACAGCCGGTACGAGGGTTCGCGTAATGGACATGATGGCGATGGTCAGCACCATGCTGGCCGCTCAGCAAGGCGCGCTGCAGTCGAATATTGCGGCGACGCTGACCAAGCAGAACATGGATATGGAGAAATCCACCGTCCTGACCCTGCTCGGTGCCGGTCAGCCTTCGCTCGCCAATGTCGGCCCCGGCGTCGGCGGCAATCTCAACGTGACCGCCTAACCCTCAAAGCGACGCGGCGGCCTTGCCTGTCGCCGCCCGGAGCAGCTTGAGCGCATCCTCGCTCGCCCATTCCGCCGGCCCGGCGATCGTCGCGATCTCGCAGCCATGCGGGTCGACCAGCACCGAGGTCGGCATGCCCAGCGCCCGGCCTATCGCCTTAAGATCCTGGAAAACCTTGGCTTTCTGGTCGTTGAAGTAGCCGAGCCGGGTCAGGTTAGCCTCTTTCAGGAAGGTTTTCGGCTTCTCCGGGTCGCGGGTGTCGATGTTGATCGCCACCACCTCGAAATTCGGGCCCGACAGCTTGCCTTGGAGCTCGTCCAGCGCCGGCATTTCCTTCCGGCACGGCACGCACCAGGTGGCCCAGAGGTTCACCAGCAGCGTCTTGCCGCGGAAATCGGACAGCTTCTTCGGCTTGCCGTCGGCATCCTCGAAGGCGAGGTCGGGCAGCTTCAACGGCGCGCTTGCCATGGTCAGGGCGGCCACCTCGCCATGGGCGAGCGGGGCTATTTTCTGCGCCGTTGCGACGGCCGGCTTGCAGGTCGGATCGCCTGAGGGCGCCCGGCTCAGGCCCAGCCCGTACAGCGCGGCGAAGCCGGCCAGCCCGCCGATCGCCACGGTGGCGACGACGAGGGGGATCCGGCGCGTGGCGGAGGGCTTCTGGTCGAGCATATCGTTTGTCATCCGGTCGCAGATATGGCTATCAGGGGCCTCTTAATACGGCTGGCCTCGGCCAGCAAACGTGCGGCAAAGCAAGGCGTGAGCAGGGGATCATGAGCAACAAGATGTGGGGCGGCCGGTTCTCGGAACGTCCCGATGAGATCATGGAAGAGATCAACGTCTCCATCGACGTCGATCGTCACCTCTTTGCCCAGGACATTGCCGCGTCCAAGGCCCACGCCGCGATGCTCGCCGCGAAGGGCATCATCACGGCCTCTGATGCGAAAAATATCGGCAAGGGTCTAGACACGATTTTGTCAGAGATCGGCAAGGGCGGCTTCGAATTCAAGCGCGCGCTCGAGGACATCCATATGAATGTCGAGAGCCGCCTGTCGGAGCTGATCGGCCCCGCGGCCGGCCGCCTGCACACCGCGCGCTCGCGCAACGACCAGGTCGCGACCGACTTCCGTCTCTATGTCCGCGACGTGCTCGACGAGACCGACGCTGCGCTCGCCGCGTTCCAGCAGGCGCTGGTCGAGCGTGCGCTGGAGCATGCCGGGACGGTGATGCCCGGCTTCACCCATTTGCAGACCGCGCAGCCCGTCACCTTCGGCCATCATCTGCTCGCCTATGTCGAGATGGCCGCGCGCGACCGCGGCCGCTTCCAGGACGCACGCAAGCGACTCAACGAGTCGCCGCTCGGCGCCGCCGCGCTCGCCGGCACCTCGTTCCCGATCGACCGCCATGCCACCGCGAAGGCGCTCGGCTTCGACCGCCCGATGGCGAACTCGCTCGACGCCGTCTCCGACCGTGACTTCGTGCTGGAGACGCTCTCGGCCGCCTCGATCTGCGCCGTGCACATGTCGCGCTTCGCCGAGGAGATCGTGATCTGGACCTCGCCACTGGTGGGCCTGATCCGTCTCAGCGACAAGTTCACCACTGGCTCCTCGATCATGCCGCAGAAGCGCAATCCGGATGCCGCCGAGCTCGTGCGCGCCAAGACCGGGCGGGTCATCGGTGCGCTCAACGGCCTCCTGATCGTGATGAAGGGCCTGCCGCTCGCCTATCAAAAGGACATGCAGGAGGACAAGCAGGGCGCCATGGAGGGCTTTGCCGCGCTGTCGCTGGCGATCCGCGCCATGACCGGCATGGTTCAAGACCTCGTGCCCGATGAAGCGAAGATGAAGGCGGCCGCCGGCGAGGGCTATGCCACGGCGACCGATCTCGCCGATTGGCTGGTGCGGACCCTGAAAATGCCGTTCCGCGACGCCCACCACGTCACCGGCCGCATCGTGGCCAAGGCCGCCGAGGGAAGCGTGGCGCTGCACGAGCTGCCGCTGAAGGAGATGCAGGCGATCGAGCCCAAGATCACCAAGGACGTGCTCGGCGTGCTCTCGGTCGAATCGTCGGTGAAGAGCCGCACCAGCTTCGGCGGCACCGCGCCGAAGAACGTGGCCTCTCAGGCCAAGGCCTGGGCGAAGCGGCTGGAAAAAGAGCGGAAATTGGGCTGAGGGGCAAAATTTCGCTTATGTTTCATGGTCATCCGGCTCTCGCCAGAGCGCGCCAATCTCTGTATGGTGCGGCCCGCGTAGTGGGGATTTCGTCGTGACGTCAAAGTTTCGCCCGGCCGGCTCGGGGTGGGCCATCATTGTCTTGAGCCTGACGGCGCTCGCGCTTGCCGGCTGCGGCCGCAAAGGTCCGCTCGACCTGCCGCCGACCGCGTCCGGCGCGTCCACGGCCAACGTCGCAGCTCCAACCGAGACCGAGACGGCAGCCCAGAAGACGCCGAGCCTGTTCAACCCCACCTCCGGCGCAGACTCCGCGCCGGCGGCGGCCAAGGGCAGCAAGAAACCGTTTATCCTCGACCCGCTCCTGGACGAACCTCCCGGCAAGAAATAAGCCGGGACAACTGAGCCAACGCCATGAACCATTTCGACTATCGCAACGGCGTGCTGCACGCCGAGGCGGTGAACCTGTCCGAGCTGGCCGCAACGGTCGGCACGCCGTTCTATTGCTATTCGACCGCGACCCTGGAGCGGCATTACCGCGTCTTCACCGAGGCTTTCGCCGGCGAGAAGGTGCTGGTCTGCTACGCCATGAAGGCGAACTCCAACCAGTCCGTGCTGCGCACGCTGGCCAAGCTGGGCGCCGGCGCTGACGTGGTCTCGGGCGGCGAGTTGAAGCGCGCGCTGGCCGCCGGCATTCCCGCCAGCAAGATCGTCTTCTCCGGCGTCGGCAAGACGGAAGACGAGCTGCGTGCGGCACTCGCCGCCGACATCCTCTGTCTCAACGTCGAATCCGAGCCCGAGCTCGAACTGCTCTCGCGCCTTGCAACCGAAATGGGCAAGACCGCGCGGATCTCGCTGCGCGTCAATCCCGACGTCGATGCCGGCACGCATGCCAAGATCTCCACCGGCAAGTCCGAGAACAAGTTCGGCATCCCGATCGTGCATGCCCGCGAGGTCTATGCGCGCGCTGCAAAGCTGCCTGGTATCGAAGTGACCGGCACCGACGTGCATATCGGCAGCCAGATCACCGATCTCTCCGGCATGGAGACCGCGTTCCGCATCCTCTCCGAATTCGTGCAGACGCTGCGTAGCGACGGCCACGACATCAGCCACGTCGATTTCGGCGGCGGCCTCGGCATTCCCTACTACATGGACCGCGAGGCACCGCCGGCGCCCGCCGCCTACGCCGCCATGGTCAAACGCGTCAGCCACAATCTCGGCTGCACGCTGATGTTCGAGCCGGGCCGCATGATCGTCGGCAATGCCGGCATCCTGGTCGCCAAGGTGATCTATGTGAAGCACGGCGACGGCAAGAATTTCGTCATCATCGACGCCGCGATGAACGATCTGATCCGCCCCACGCTTTATGAAGCCCATCACGACATCCTGCCGGTGACGCAGCCGGCGAAGGATGTGGCCACGATCACGGCCGACGTCGTCGGTCCGGTCTGCGAGACCGGCGACTATCTCGCGCTCGACCGCACGCTGCCGACGCCGAAGGCGGGCGATCTCCTCGCCATCATGACCGCCGGCGCTTATGGCGCCGTGCAGGCCGGCACCTACAACACACGCCCGCTGGTGCCCGAGGTGCTGGTAAAGGGCGACCAGTACGCCGTGGTGCGCCCGCGCATCGAGGTCGAGCAACTGATCGCGATGGATACGCCCGCGCCGTGGCTGTGAGTGAGGTGAGGGGCGGCGCAAGCACGCCTCATACGCGGTGTCGTCCCGGCGAAGGCCGGGACCCATAACTCCGCAGCAGAAGTCGTAGTGCGAAGTGGTCATGACCAGCCTTCGCCAAATCCAATTCGGTGGTTATGGGTCCCGGCCCCCCGTGCGCAATTGCGCACTAGGCCGGGACGACAACGGAAACTACTTCCCCGCCAATCCACCTTTCCCCCCGACCACCACCCCCGCCTTCTTCTCGATCGGCTTGATCGCCGCGGTGAAATCCGACTCCGCGCCTTCCGCGCTGATCACCGTCTCCCACAGCCGCCCGACCGCATCGGCGACCTCCATCGACAGGCCGAGCTGCTTCATCTCCTCCAGCGCCAGCCGCACGTCCTTGACCATCAGCCCCGTGGCGAAGCCAAAGTCGAAGGTGCGCGGCAGCACCGAGCGCGGAAACTTGTCGCGGCTTGCGGTGTTCATGCCCGAGCCGGCATTGATGACGTCGATCATCACGGCGGGATCGAGCCCGGCCTTTACGCCCATCACGACGGCTTCCGACGTCGCCACGATGGCAGTGGCCGACAGGAAATTGTTGGCGAGCTTCATGGTCTGTGCCGCGCCGGGCTTCTCGCCGATGAAGAACACCTTTCCGATCACGTCGAGCGCCGGCTTCAAGAGCTCGAACTCCGCCTTCGGCCCCGACACCATCACCGCCAGCGTGCCTTTCTCGGCACCGCCGACTCCACCGGAGACGGGAGAATCGATCTGCACGATGTCGCGCTTTGCCAGGAGGCCGTGAATCTTCGCGGCCATCGCCGAGCCGACGGTGGAGAGATCGATGAAGCGCTTGACGCGGCTCCCCTCGATCACACCGTTCGCGCCCGTGGCAACCTCAAGCGAAGCCTGCAGCGAGGGCAGGCTCGCCATCACGGTCTCGACCTGGTCGGCGACGTCCTTCGGCGATGACGCAGCAGTAGCGCCGCGCGCCACCAGCCTGTCCGTGACCTCCTCGCGCATGTCGAACACGACGAGCTTGTGTCCCGCCTCGATCAGCCGCCGCGCCATCGGGAAACCCATGTTTCCGAGCCCGATGAATCCGATGTCCATGGTGTTTCCTTGTGCTTGTTATTTGTTGTTTGTTGATATGCGTGCGCCCAATTTCGGTGTCGTCCTGGCGAAGGCCAGGACCCATTACCCCAGAGAGGAGTGGGGCGCGAAAGCGGTCACTCCGAGTCCTCGCAACCACATCCGCTGGTGGTTATGGGTCCTGGCCTGCGCCAGGACGACGATGAGGAGGGACTTCGCGCCCCTCACCACACGACCCTCACGCCTTCCCATCGATCTCCGCGAACACCTCGCGCGCGATGCGAAAGCTGTCGACGGCGGCGGGCATGCCGCCGTAGATCGCGACCTGCATCAGGATCTCGCGGATCTCGTCGCGGGTGACGCCGTTGGTGAGTGCGCCCTTGAGATGCGCGCGAAACTCGTGCTGGCGGTTGAGGATCGCGATCATCGCGATGTTGAGCATGCTCCGGGTCTTGCGCGGCAGCTCCTCGCGGCCCCACACCGTGCCCCAGCAATACTCGTTGAGCATCTCCTGGAACGGACGGTTGAAATCGTCGACGTTCTTCAGGGCGTTGTTGACATAGGCTTCTCCGAGTACCGCTTTGCGGACCTCGAGGCCCTTGTCGTGCATCTTCTTGTCCATGGCGTTTCCTTCGTTTCCCTTGAGGTGGCGGCGCGGAAATTACGGGGTTGCGGCGGGCCAGTCACGTCCTCGTGTTATGCGGGAAAAGGGGTGTCTCCCGTACAGGAACGGATGCCTCAGTGCTGCCGTTGTGGTACGCTTCACTCTACCGGGCAACCTGGAGAGCTGATTGAACGGCGTCACCCCCGACCCGTCAGACCCGATCCGCGATGGCGACGCTCTGTCGCGGCTGAAGCTGGCGCAGGCCCTCGACCGGGCCATCTATGCCATCGCGTGGGAGCGTGCCTGGCCAAATCTCGCGCGACTGCTGACCGTCATCGGCCTGTTCCTGGTGGTGTCCTGGGCCGGTCTCTGGCTGGCGCTGCCGTTCCTGGCCCGTGCCCTCGGTCTCGTCATTTTTGCCGGCATTGCGATCGCCGCGCTGTTCCCCCTGCTTCGGTTCCGCTGGCCGAGCCGCGAGGAAGCGCTGGGCCGGCTCGACCGCGGCTCCGGCATCCGTCACCGCCCGGCGACCACGCTCACCGATACCCTGACCTCGCAGGACCCGATCGCGAAGGCGCTGTGGCAGGCGCAGCGTGAGCGCACGCTGGCGTCGCTCAAGCGCATCCGGGCCGGTCTGCCGCGCCCGCGGCTCGCTCTGCACGATCCCTGGGCGCTGCGGGCGCTGGTGATGGTGATGCTGGTTGCGACCTTCTTCGCCGCCGGCGATGAACGCGCGATGCGGCTCGGGGCCGCCTTCGACTGGAACGGCGTGCTGGCACCGACCAACGTTCGCGTCGATGCCTGGGTCACGCCGCCGCTCTACACCGGCAAGCCGCCGGTGATCCTGTCGGCGGCCAACAAAGAGGCCGCAGCGCTGCCGGCGAGCGGTCCGCTCGCCGTGCCCGCCGGCTCGACCCTGATCGTGCGCTCCTCCGGCGGCAACCTCGATGTCGTCGTCTCCGGCGGCCTGAAGGAGGTCGCCCCCACTGAAGCCACGCCCAAGGGCACCAACGAGAAGCATTTCGCCATCACCGGCGACGGCACCGCGCATGTCCGTGCGCCCTCCGGCCAGCCGCAATGGGCGTTTGCGGCGACGCCCGATCGCGCGCCGACGATCTCGCTCGCCAAGGATCCCGAGCGCCAGGCGCGCGGCGGACTCCAGCTCTCCTACAAGATCGAGGACGATTACGGCGTCACCGGCGCCGAGGCGCAAATCGGCCTGCGCGCCGTCGATGCCAAGGATTCCGGCAAGGGCGACACCAAGGCCGCCGCGCGGCCGCTGTTCCAGCCGCCGCAATTCCCGCTGGTGCTGCCGAACGTGCGCACCCGCAACGGCGTCGGCCAGACCGTGAAGGACCTCAGCGAGGATCCCTATGCCGGCGCCGACGTCACGCTGACGCTCACCGCCAAGGACGAGGCCGGCAACGAGGCGAGGAGCGAGCCGTTCAACATGCGCCTGCCCGAGCGCCTGTTCACCAACTCGCTGGCGCGCGCGCTGATCGAGCAGCGCCGCATCCTCGCGCTCGACGCCAACAAGAATTCCGACGTCTACGTCGCGCTCGACGCGCTGATGATCGCGCCTGAATTGTTCACGCCGGATGCCGGCTGCTATCTCGGCCTGCGCAGCCTCGCTGCCCAGCTCGAGGCCGCCCGCACCGACGATGCGCTGCGCGACGTGGTGGCGAGCATGTGGGCTTTCGCGGTCACCATCGAGGATGACGGTGTCGCCGGAAGCGTCAACGCCGCGCTGCGCTCGGCGCAGGACGCGCTGAAGCGGGCGCTGGAACGCGGCGCCAGCGAGGATGAGATCAAGGTGCTGACGCAAAAGCTCCGCGAGGCCATGGCCGGCAAGGTGCGCGATCTCGCCCGCCGCGCCGAGCAGAATCCGCTTGGGCCCCGGCAGCCGTTCCCCGCGGAGGTTCAGCTCATCCTCGACAAGGCCATCGAGCTGCGACAGAAGACCCAGCATGCGACGGCGGAGCAGCTCGAGGAGCTGGCGCAGCAGCAGGACGCACTTCGCCAGCAGCTTCAGGCCTATCGGAAGTCGGCGAGCAACCGGGGGAAGGCGGGCAACGACGGGGCCAACCAGTTTACGCGGGACCGGAAATGCGGAAGCTAGCGCGCGTGCCAGTCTTCAAGGCGATCTCGATCGCCTGCTTCGCCTTGCTGTTGGGCGGCGTCTCGCCGGCCGCTGCCCAGCTGAATCAGGATCCCGACGCGCTGCTCGACAGCGCCGAAAAGGCGATGCAGGATTCCGGCGACAGCCTCAGGCAGAAGGAATCGGGCAAGAGCCTGAGCAATCAATCCGATGCCATCCAGAAGCTCGAGGAATACAAGCGCGCGACGGAACGGAGCCAGTCCTCCAGCCGTGATCGCAACGTCATCACGCAGCGCGATCTCGACGAACTGCTGAAGCAGATCGAGAAGGCGGCGCGCGAGGGCAATCGCGAGGCGGCCCAGCGCATGCTCGAGCAGCTCGCGCAGATCATGGAAAATCTCCAGATGGCGCAGCCGGGGCAATCCGGCGACAGCGACATGGAGCAGGCGCTGAACGAGCTCAGCGACATGATCCGCAAGCAGCAGCAATTGCGCGACAAGACGTTCAAGCAGGGCCAGGACTCCCGGCGTGACCGCTCCCGCGGCAAGCAGGGCGACCAGTCGATGTCGGACCTCCAGCAGGACCAGCAGGCGCTGCGCGACCGCCTGAAGAAGCTGCAGGACGAACTCGCCAAGCGCGGCCTGGCGCAGAAGGGTCAAAAGGGCCAGAAAGGTCAGCCGGGGCAGAAGGGCCAGCAGGGCGATCCGGGACAGTCCGGCCAGGATGGCGATCAGGACGGCGACCAGGGTGACGATGACGGCAGCCTGGATGCCGCCGACGGCGCCATGGGCGATGCCGGCTCGAAGCTCGGCGAGGGCAATGCGGATGGTGCCGTGGACTCGCAGGGCAAGGCGCTCGATGCCCTGCGCAAGGGCGCGCAGAAGATGGCCGAGGCGATGCAGCAGGGCGACGGCGACGGGCAGGGCGACGGCCCCGGCAACCGGGCCGGCCGCCAGCAGAGCGGCGGCAATCAGACCGATCCGCTCGGCCGTCCGCTTCACGGCCGTGAGTTCGGCGACGATTACACGGTCAAGATTCCCGGCGAGATCGACGCCCAGCGCGTCCGCCGCATCCTCGAAGAGCTCCGCCGCCGCCTAGGGGATCCCTCGCGCCCGCAGATCGAGCTCGACTACATCGAGCGACTGCTGAAGGATTTTTAGCGGGCGATAGCCTCGATGCCTCCCCGATGTCGTCCTGGCGAAAGCCAGGACCCATTACCCCAGGGAGGCGTTTGGCGAAGACTGGTTGCCCGGTACGACTTCCATTTCCGACAGATAAATCACGCGGTATGGGTCCTGGCTTTCGCCAGGACGACACCGAATGTGTAGCGGTGGCGTCGCGTCATAGAGGTATAGCCGACGCAACTGCAGCGCCGCCGGCTACCCCTTCTTCGCCGCCAGCGCGTCGGCCACGGCGGTGCGGATATCCGCCACCGAGAACGGTTTTGTCACGACATCGTGCACCAGCGCGTTCAAATTCGAGGCGCGCTCGCGCTGGTCGGCAAAGCCCGTCATCAGCAAGATGGTCAGGTCGGGGAAGTCGCGCGCGGCGGACAGCGCCAGCGCGATGCCGTCCATCACGGGCATCTGGATGTCGGTGAGCAAGAGATCGAACGCACCGTCCTCGCGGGTCAGGATCTCCAGCGCCTCGGCGCCGTCCTGTGCGGTCACGGTCTCGTGGCCGTCCATGGCGATCGCGCGCGCCACCAGCGTGCGCATCGAATCCTCGTCGTCGGCGATCAGGATTTTCGGCATGAGACCAACCTTGGGACCAACCTCCCGTGTGACGACTATACGCTGCCGCCGGCGATGTCGCGCCGGTTGAAGAAGCGAACGTCGATATTGCGGCCCTCCGGCGGCGGCGAGGCCAGGCGCGAGCGGAAGAAGGCGCGCTCGCCGGGCTGCAGCACGGTCTGTTCCAGCACGGTATTCCAGGCGTAGATTTCCGCGCCCTGCGCATCGCGCACGGCAAAGCGCAGCCGCGGGATATCGAGCGGCTTCTTGCCCTGGCCGACGATCACGCCCTCGATCACCAGCACCTGCTTACCGTCAACGGTCTCGCTGGAGAGCTTGACGTCCTTGAAGGCCAGCCCGCGCAAATTCACCTCGAGCCCGACCATCTTGTAGAAGGCCGCCGTCTGCGGCAGCAGGCGCACCACGTCGCCGCGCCACATGATCAGGGCCAACACCAGCGCGGCCATGGCGGCGCAGGCGGTCGGCAGGCCGAAATAGGATTTTCGCGGCGCCACAGCGGGGGCCGCACGCTTCACCCGCGCTCCGCGGCGGCTGAACAGGCCGCGGAACCAGGATTGGTGCTGGGCGCCGACGGCGTCTTCCTCGGCGGCCCGGGCTGCCGCTGACCACTCGTCCTCGATCTCCCGGGCGTCCTCGGCTGGCCAGTCGCTGGCGATCGAGGGGCTCTCGATCACCGGCGCATCGGTGGCGCCATCGTCCTTGGCATAGGAGTTCCACTGCTCGGCAAGGTCGGACTGGTCGTCGGCCCGGCTGGCCGCGGCCATGGCCGGGACGGACGCCTCCTCGATGGCATCCTCGGCATAGGCGACCCAGGTCTCCTTGCAGCGGGAGCAGCGGACCGTCCGTCCGTTCGCCCCCAGGCTCGCGGGCTTGATGGCGTAGGATGTCGTACAATGGGGGCAGACGATATGCATGGACGAGCCTTGATGCATGGACTGGTCTTGATGAGCCGGAGAGCCGGTTGCCCTGGATGCTACAAGGCGACCGTTAACGAACCGGAAACCATAACGGTCGCAAAAACCGTTGATCGCGCATGGCGGAGCGTCGCGGCGCTTCTGTCGCCCCCTCTCGAACGGAGCTGAGCTTGGTTCGGTTCGAAAATGTCGGATTGCGTTACGGCCTGGGGCCGGAGATCCTGCGCGACCTCAGCTTCCAGATCCCCGCGCATTCCTTCCAGTTTCTCACCGGCCCGTCGGGTGCCGGCAAGACCTCGCTGCTGCGCCTGTTGTTCCTGTCGCACCGGCCGACGCGCGGCCTCGTCAATCTGTTCGGCCACGACATCTCGCAGCTCGGCAAGGACGAGATCGCGGACTTGCGCAAGCGCATCGGCATCGTGCTCCAGGACTTCCGCCTGCTCGACCACATGACGACCTACGAGAATGTCGCGCTGCCGTTCCGCGTCATGGGCCGCAGCGAGTCGAGCTATCGCAAGGAGGTCATCGACCTCCTGCGCTGGGTCGGCCTCGGCGATCGCATGGACGCGCTGCCGCCGATCCTGTCGGGCGGCGAGAAGCAGCGCGCCGCGATCGCGCGCGCGGTGATCTCGCGGCCGCAGCTTTTGCTCGCGGACGAGCCGACCGGCAGCGTCGATCCGACGCTCGGCCGCCGCCTGCTGCGGCTTTTCATCGAGCTCAACAAATCCGGCACCGCCGTCATCATCGCGACCCACGACATCGGCCTGATGGACCAGTACGAGGCGCGGCGGCTGGTGCTGCATCAGGGACGGCTGCACGTTTATGAATAGGACCGACGAGCGCGGCGTGCTGGTCGATCTCGGACAGGAGCGTCCGCAGCTTCCGGCCAAGGCGCGCAACATGTCGCCGATCGTGCCGCGCGCCTCGATCCACGGCCGCGCGCTGGTCGCGGTCGTCGCCATCATGACCTTCCTGGCGTCGATGACCACGGGCACGGTGCTGCTGGTCAGCGCCTCCGCCGCGGAGTGGCAGTCGGACGTCGCAAGCGAGATCACCATCCAGGTCCGTCCGCAAGCGGGGCGCGATCTCGACCGCGACACCGCGGCCGTGACCGAGGCGATGCGCGCGCAGGCCGGCATCGTCGAGGTCAAGCCGTTCAGCAAGGACGAGAGCAGCAAGCTGCTCGAGCCCTGGCTCGGCACCGGGCTGTCGATGGACGATCTGCCGGTGCCGCGCATGATCATCGCGCGCGTGCAGCCGGGCACGCCGCTCGATCTCGGCGCCTTGCGCGCCCGGGTGACGCAAGTGGCGCCAAGCGCCAGCGTCGACGATCACCGCGCCTGGATCGAGCGCATGCGCTCGATGACCAATGCCACCGTGCTCGCCGGCCTCGGCATCCTCGCGCTCGTCATTATCGCGACCATCATCTCGGTGTCGTTCGCGACCCGCGGCGCCATGGCGGCGAACCGCCCGATCGTCGAGGTGCTGCATTTCGTCGGTGCCGGCGACCGCTACATCGCCAATCGTTTCCTGCGCCATTTCCTCAGGCTCGGCCTCGAAGGCGGCGTGATCGGCGGCGGTGCCGCCATGCTGGTGTTCGGCTTCTCCGAGTCGGTCGCCGGCTGGTTCTCGGGGACACCGGTCGGAGATCAGTTCGCCGCGCTGCTCGGCACCTTCTCGCTGCGGCCGTCCGGCTATGTCGTGCTCGCCGTGCAGGCGGTCCTGATCGGTGCCATTACAGCTGTAGCTTCGCGGCAGACGCTGTTCGCGACATTGAATGACGTTGATTAGGTCCGATAAAGCGGACTCCACTTCGCCTCAAAACGTCCTAAAATCATCCAGGGAAGGGATCACTGACATCGCATGACCTCGCCGACCGACGATCGATCGCCGAAACTGCCGCGCGGCTGGCTGCGCGCGACAATCGTGTCGACGATTGCGCTCGCTTTCGTCGGCGCGGCGGCGGGCTTCGTCGCGTTCCTGTCGCAGATGCGCGGCGCCGAGATCGCGCCGGACCGCAAGGCCGACGGCATCGTAGTTCTGACCGGCGGTTCCTCGCGGGTGTCGGACGCGATGGAGCTGCTCGCCGCCGGCTATGGCAAGCGGTTGCTGATTTCCGGCGTGCATCCGACCTCGACGGCGAACGACATCTCGCGGACCTTGCCGGAGAACCAGGCCTTCATGACCTGCTGCGTCGACCTCGACCGCACCGCGCTCACGACCCGCGGCAACGCCGCGGAGGCGCGGCGCTGGGCCGAGGGGCGACGATTCAAGTCGCTGATCGTGGTCACCTCGAATTACCACATGCCGCGCGCGCTGGTGGAATTCTCGCATGCGATGCCGGAGACCACGCTGATCCCGTTCGTGGTGGTCGGCGACAAATGGCGCGAGGAGCCGTGGTGGACCTCGGCCTCCACCCTGCGGCTGCTCTTGTCCGAATATGTCAAGTACATCGCGGCCGAACTCAGGGTGCGGCTGGAGGATTTCGGGATTGACCTTTCACCCGAGATGTCGGAGCAGCCTGCAGGTCAGCAGCCCAAGCGGCCCGCCACCGCCCAAGCCAATTGACCGGCAATTGATCGGCAAATTAATCGGATCGTCGATGTTTCTGATTTTCCTGCGCTCGTTCGTGTTCAACGTGTTGTTCTACGCCGTATTGGTGTGCCTCGCGATCGTGGCGCTGCCGACCTTCGCATTGCCGCCGCGTGCCATGCTCACGGTCGCGCGATGGTGGGCGAAGGCGACGCTGGTCCTGATGCGCGTGATCTGCAACATCAAGGTGGAATTCCGGGGTGTCGAGAAGATCCCGCAGGGACCGCTGGTAATCGCAGCGAAGCACCAGTCGTTCTGGGAAACCTTCGTGCTGCCGGGTTTCTTCCACCGCCCGATCTTCATCCTCAAGCGCCAGCTCATGCAGATTCCGGTATTCGGCCAGTTCCTGGTCAAGACCGGGATGATCGCGATCGATCGCAATGCCGGCGTGAAGGCGCTGCTGGACATGACGCGGCGCGCGCGCGAAGCGGTGCGCAGCGGCCGGCAGCTCGTGATCTTTCCGGAAGGCACGCGCCGCGCGCCGGGCGCGCCGCCCGACTACAAGACCGGCTTCGCCCAGATCTATTCGTCCTGCGGCGTGCCGTGCCTGCCGATCGCGCTCAACTCAGGCCTGTTCTGGCCACGCCGCACCTTCATGCGCTATCCCGGCACGCTGGTGGTCGAGTTCCTCGACCCGTTGCCGCCGGGCCTGCCGAAGGACGAGTTTCTCTCCCGCGTGCAAACGGTCATCGAGGACGCGACCGGCCGCCTCGTCGAAGCGGGGCGGAAAGAGCAGGAGCAGTTGATCGGCAGCGCGCCGAGCTACGCGCCGTCGGAGAGTTAGCGGCTCTCTCGATCTTCGGGTGCCGGCGCGTGCAGGGGATGCGCATCACCATGCAGCATCGTCGCGAGCTGATGCAATTGCGTGTCGCGAAAACCTTCGGCCTCGATGGCCTTCACCGTTGCCGTGACGTAGTCGCGGTTGGCGCCGGACTGGCCGTGGCCCTGAACGACATGGCGGTGCTGCTCGGCGAGCGACAGCCGGCCGGCATATTGGACATGGCCGCGGTCGACGACATAGGCGAGCGCCGAGACGCGCTGCCGCGCATCATTCTCCAGCCATACCGAGCGCATCACCTCGCGATAGACCGACGTCACCTGCTCGCGTTCGCGCAAATAGGCGACGACGTCAGCGCGGTTCTTTTCGGCGACGCGGAAGGCGATGCCTCGGCAGGCGCCGCCGCGATCGAGCCCGAGCACCAGGCCGGGCTTCTCCGGCGTGCCGCGATGCACGAAGGAATAGACGCAGAGCGCCCGATGCTCGCCGACCAGCCGGGCCGGGACGCGTTCCTCGAATTCGAAGCCCGGCCGCCACATCAGCGAGCCGTAGCCGAACACCCAGAGGTCGCCCTTGGCTGTGGTGACGGAGGGGAGGGTGATTTCCGACATTTCGGGCACGGCTACCAGAACCAAGCCCCGAAACGAAGCGGATTCTCAGTCTTTCGTCGGGGGCCGGCCCCGCTTACATTTGCCTGAATCTGGGGCCAAAGGGTCGCCGCATGTCCGATATGACCGTTGCCACAGGCCGCCGCTCCCGTTGGGGCCTTTTCATCGCACCCGTTCTCCTGCTGATCCTCGCCCTCGCGTGGACCTGCTTCTGGTTCTATGCCGCTTCGCAGGCCGAGGTGGCCGCAGATGCCTGGCGCGCGCAGGAGGCCAAGTCCGGCCGCATCTATGATTGCGCCAAGCGCTCGATCGCAGGCTTCCCGTTCCGCTTCGAGGTCCAGTGCTCCGGCGCCAGCGTCGCCCTGGTCTCGCAGAACGCCAGCAAGACGCCGTTCACGGCCAAGCTCGACAACATCCTGGTCGTTGCGCAGGTCTACGATCCCAAGCTCGTGATCGCCGAGTTTTCGGCGCCGGCCACGTTGACCGACGGCGTCACGCAAAACACCTTCGTGGTGAACTGGAGCAAGGGCCGCAGCAGCGTCGTCGGCCTGCCGGCCGTGCCGGAGCGCGCCTCTCTCGTGTTCGACGATCCCAACATCAACCGGCTGGACGGCAGCGTGCAGGTGCCGCTCGCGCGCGCCAAGCAGGTCGAGCTGCATGGCCGCCTTGCGGATGGCTCGCCTGCCGATCACCCTGTCATCGAGACCGTGCTCCATGTCGCGCAGGGCAGCATCCAGGGCGTTCATCCCTTGCTCGCCGAGCCGTTCGAGGCCGACACGCGCGCCAAGGTCACGGGCCTCTCCGACCTCACGCCGAAGCCCTGGCCGCAGCGCTTCCGCGAGATCCAGGCCGCCGGCGGTCATATCGAGATCGTGCAGTCGCGGATCCAGCAGGGCGAGATGATCGCGGTCGCGGCCGGCACGCTCGGCCTCTCGGCCAATGGCCGACTGGACGGCGAGCTGCAGATGACGGTGACCGGCCTCGAGCGCGTGATCCCGGCACTCGGCATCGAGAAGATGCTGGAAGAGGGCGTGCCGCAGGCAACGCTGGATCGCGTCGCGCCCGGCGTGAAGTCGCAGGACCTCAACAATCTCTTCGGCGCGCTCGACCGCGCCGTTCCCGGCCTCGGCAAGGTCATCAAGCAGAACGCCAACGCCGGCGTTGCCGCCGGCATCAACTCGATCGGCACCGAGAGCACGCTCGAGGGCAAGAAGGCGCGCAGCTTCCCGCTGAAGTTCGTCGACGGTGCGGTGCTGCTCGGCCCGGTCAAGGTCGGCCAGATCCCGCCGCTGTATTGAAACCTCTCTCGTCATTCCGGGGCGATGCGCAGCATCGAACCCGGAATCCATTTCACCGCGTGCGCTGCGGCCCAATGGATTCCGGGCTCGCCCTTCGGGCGCCCCGGAATGACAGGGGCTACGGCTTCTTCTCGAGCTGCCCGTGCTGGCGGCCGAAATCGGCTACCGCCGAATCCTGGCCGATCTCGACGATGCCGCGGCGGATGGCGCGGGTGCGGGTGAAGTGATCGAACAGCGCCTCGCCGTCGCCGCGGCGGATCGCGCGGGTCAGCTTGGCGAGATCCTCAGTGAAGGTGCCGAGCATCTCCAGCACCGCTTCCTTGTTGGCGAGGAAGACGTCGCGCCACATCGTCGGATCGGACGCCGCGATGCGGGTGAAATCGCGAAAACCGCCGGCGGAGAACTTGATGACTTCCGATTCCGTCACCTGAGCCAGCTCGTCGGCGGTGCCGACGATGGTGTAGGCGATCAGATGCGGCAGATGGCTGGTGATCGCGAGCACGAGATCATGATGATCCGGCGTCATCACCTCGACCTTGGCGCCCATCGCCGCCCAGAACGCGCGCAAATGCGCGACGGCCTCAGTGTCGGTGCCCTCCGGCGGCGTCAGGATGCACCAGCGGTTGATGAAGAGCTCGGCGAAGCCGGAATCCGGCCCCGAATGCTCGGTGCCCGCGACCGGGTGTGCCGGCACGAAATGGACGCCCTCTGGCAGATGCGGCGCCATGTCCCTGACCACCGCGCCCTTGACCGAGCCGACGTCGGAGATGACAGCGCCGGGCTTCAGATGCGGCGCGATCTCCTGCGCGACCGGCCCGCAGGCGCCGACGGGAATGCAGAGGATGACGAGATCGGCATCCTTCACCGCCTCCGCATTGGTTGCCACCACCTGGTCGACAATGCCGAGCTCGATCACCCGCGCACGCGTCTTCTCCGAGCGCGCGGTGGTGACGATCTCGCCGGCGAGGCCCTGGAGCTTCGCAGCGCGCGCGATCGAGCCGCCGATCAGGCCGAAGCCGATCAGGGCGACGCGCTGGAAATGCGGGTTCGCGCTCATTTGCCGGCCATGAAGTCGCGCAAGGCATCGACGACGAGGCGGTTGGCCTCTTCGGTGCCGATGGTCATGCGCAGGGAATGCGGCAGGCCGTAGTTCTTCAGCGCGCGCAGCACGAGGCCCCGCTTGGTGAGGAAGGCGTCGGCGTCGTCCGAGGTCCTGCCCTTGTCGATCGGGAAGTGGATCAGCACGAAATTGGCAACGCTCGGCGTCACCTTCAGGCCAAGCTTGGTGATCTCCTCGGTCAGCCAGTTGCGCCAGGTCTCGGTGAACTGCTTCGACATCGCCTGATGCGCGGTGTCCTCGATCGCGGCGACCGCGGCATACATTGCCGGCGTCGACACGTTGAAGGGACCGCGGATGCGGTTGACCGCGTCGATGATGTGCTCGGGCCCGAACATCCAGCCGATGCGCAGCGCGGCAAGGCCGTGGATCTTGGAGAAGGTGTGGGTCACCACCGTATTCTCGGTGGTGGCGACGAGCTCGATTCCCATCTCGTAATCGTTGCGCGAGACGTAGTCGCAATACGCGGCGTCCAGCACCAGCAGCACGTGCGAGGGCAGGCCGGCGCGCAGCCGCTTGACCTCGTCGAACGGAATATAGGTGCCGGTCGGGTTGTTCGGATTGGCGAGCCAGACCAGTTTTGTCTTCGGCGTCACCGCCTTCAGGATGGCGTCGACGTTGCAGGTGAGGTTGGTCTCTTCCGCGATCACGTTCCTGGCGCCGACCGCCATGGTCGCGATCGGATAGACCAGGAAGCCGTGCGTGGTGGAGATCGCCTCGTCGCCTTGGCCGAGATAGGTGTGGGCGAGCAGGTTGAGGATCTCGTCCGAGCCGGCGCCGCAGATGATGCGGTTCGGGTCGAGGCCGAAAGAGCGGCCGATCGCTTCGCGCAGCACGCGCGAGGTGCCTTCCGGATAGTCTTCCAGATGATCCGCCACGCGCTTGAAGGCCTCGATCGCCCTGGGCGAGGGCCCGAACGGCGTCTCGTTGGCCGAGAGCTTGAACACCTTGCGGCCCGGCTCCGGCACCGGGGTCTTGCCGGGCGTGTAGGGCGCAATATCGAGAATGCCGGGGTTCGGCACGGGGCGGGACATCTTCAACTCCGGATAGGCTTTAGGCGGTACGCGATTTACGATTTCGACCCGGTCGGGGCCACCGTATAGCGCGTTGCGTGGCTGCCGACGAGGGCCGTGGAGCGCACCGAGGCCCCCGCCTCGATCAGGGCAGCCTTGATTTTGTCGATGCTGCTCGCAGCCGTGACCGAGACCAGCAGCGCCGCGCCGTCGAAGGCGGTATCGGGTACCGCCACGATATCGGCGAGCGGCGACAGGGTGCGCGCGACCTCGGCATTCCACCCCGACACGCGAACGCTGAAGGTCTCGACCTCCGTCACCAGCGCGCTGTCGGCGACGCGCGAGATCGCGAACACCGGCAGCGCGGCCGGATGGTCGGCGCGCTCGACGAAGGGCATCCGCGCGATGATCTTCGGCGCGCCTTCTGCCTCCAGCTCCAGCCACCACGGCGTGCGGCTCGAGGTCGCCGAGACCAGCGCCAGATCGCCCTTGGACTTCGCCACCGCCTCGACCGCGGCCTGCGCGCTGAAATGCGCGACGTAAGGCACGGTGAAGCCGAAATGGAAGCGGACGGAATCGCGCATCGCGGGCTCGCTCACCGAGATGTCGGCATGCACGGAGAACGGCGCCTGCACATAGGTGAAGGTCGAGATGATGACGCGCCAGATGCTCTCGACGGTGTCGAGCGGCAGGATGCCGCGATGACGCTGCACGATCTCGCGCATCATGGAGGCCTCGCGCGCCGGCCGGAAGGCCGAGCCAACCTCCTGGGTCTGCTTCACCTGGATCAGGCGGTCGATGATGTCGCCGCGCTGCATCAGCAGGCGATGCATTGCCTCGTCGATCGCATCGATCTCCTTGCGCAATTCCTGCAATGATGGTGGCGCGGGCGGACGTTGGGACATATCTGACAGTGGTTGTTGAGAGGCGTTCCAATGCGGGCCGGCCAAAGAGACTGGTAGGGTCCGATCCGCTGCGATCAACGTCCTGATTAGGCAGTCAGGGCGACGAAAGCAAAGAGAAATGACGGCCTGTTCGGTCGGCGAGGCAGGGACGAATTTGGCTGATCCGGACCGCGACTTGACGAAATCCGCCCAAGCCGGTAGGTTTTTGCCTGTTCCGTGGTCATTTGAGCCGGCCGGCTTGCAGCCACGTTAAAAAACTCGCTAAACAGGCCGGGGACGCTTCCGATCCCGGCCGAACCTATCGTTCAGGCCGGGTTTTTCATGGCCTGATGTCAATGCGGTCTGAAATCCGATCGCAAACGAGGTCGATGGTCAGATGGTTGTCGTCAAGTCTGTACCCAGTCCCGCGATCAGTGCCGACGATCGGTCGCACGAGGTGGATCATCCGAGCTCGCTCATCGCGCATTTCGGCGCCGAGCAGCCGTTGCGGCTCGATTGCGGTGTCGACCTCACCCCGTTCCAGATCGCCTATCAGACCTACGGCGAGCTCAACGCCGAGCGCTCCAACGCGATCCTGATCTGCCATGCGCTGACGGGCGACCAGCACGTCGCCAATGTGCATCCCGTCACCGGCAAGCCGGGCTGGTGGGAGACCCTGGTCGGCCCGGGCCGGCCGCTCGATCCCGACAGGTACTTCATCATCTGCTCCAACGTGATCGGCGGCTGCATGGGCTCGACCGGGCCCGCCTCGATCAATCCCGCCACCGGCAAGGTGTGGGGCCTCGAATTCCCCGTCATCACCATTCCGGACATGGTGCGCGCGCAGGCGATGCTGATCGACCGGCTCGGCATCGACACGCTGTTCGCCGTGGTGGGCGGCTCGATGGGCGGCATGCAGGTGCTGCAATGGACTGCGGCCTATCCCCAGCGTGTGTTCTCCGCGCTGGCGATCGCCTGCTCGACGCGGCACTCGGCGCAGAACATCGCGTTCCACGAACTCGGCCGCCAGGCCGTGATGGCCGATCCCGACTGGCACAATGGCGGCTATGCCGCTCGCGGCATCCATCCGCATCGCGGCCTCGCGGTGGCGCGGATGGCGGCGCACATCACCTATCTCTCCGACGCCGCGCTGCATCGCAAGTTCGGCCGGCGCATGCAGGATCGCGACCTGCCGACCTTCTCGTTCGACGCCGACTTCCAGGTCGAGTCCTATCTGCGATACCAGGGTTCGTCCTTCGTCGAGCGCTTCGACGCCAACGCCTATCTCTATTTGACGCGCGCGATGGACTATTTCGACATTGCCGCCGACCATGGCGGCGTGCTGGCGAAGGCGTTCGCCGGCATCCAGACCCGCTTCTGCGTCGTCTCCTTTACCAGCGACTGGCTGTTTCCGACCTCGGAATCGCGCGCGCTGGTGCACGCGCTGAACGCCTCGAGCGCGCGGGTGTCGTTCGCCGAGATCGAGACCGATCGCGGCCACGATGCCTTCCTGCTCGACGTGCCCGAGTTCTTCGACATCTCCCGCGCCTTCCTGCAATCGGCCGGCAAGGCGCGCGGATTGAACGACAATGGTGGCTAGGATGTCAGTGCAGGAAGTGCTGCCGCTGGGCGGCGTTGCGACCGGGCAGCCCGGCCAGGTTCGCGCCGATCATCTGCTGATGGCCGAGATGGTCAAGCCGGGCTCGAAAGTGCTCGACGTCGGCTGCGGCGACGGCGACCTGCTTCAGCTGCTCGAGGCCCGCGGCATCGACGGCCGCGGCATCGAGCTGTCGCGCGAGGGCGTCAACCGCTGCGTCGCCAAGGGCCTCGCGGTGGTGCAGGGCGACGCCGACACCGACCTCGTCAATTACCCCGACGACGCTTTCGACTACGTGATCCTGTCGCAGACGCTGCAGGCGACGCGGCAGCCGAAGGTCGTGCTGGAGAATTTGCTGCGCATCGGCCACCGCGCCATCGTGTCGTTCCCGAATTTCGGCTTCTGGAAGATGCGGCTGCAGCTCCTGATCGGCGGCCACATGCCGCGCACGGAGAACCTGCCGGCGACCTGGTATGACACCGCCAACATCCACTTCTGCACCATCAAGGATTTCGTCGAGCTGTGCGATGCGATCAATGTCAAGATGGAGCGCTCGGTGGCGCTCGATCTCTACGGCCGCCCGGTGCCGCTGAACCTGCCCTGGTGGGTGTGGAATATGTTCGGCGAGCAGGGCGTGTTTCTGCTGAGCAGAGGTGGAGGGAAGTGACGCCGTAGGCGTCATTCCGGGGCGGCACGAAGTGCCGAACCCGGAATCTCGAGATTCCGGGTTCGCTCTTCGAGCGACCCGGAATGACAAGTAGACTAATGCGCCGCCAGCGACCTGGGATCGCGCACCGGCCAGCGGCCCGCTTCGACCAGCGCCATGAACCGCTCCACCGTCGCGTTGAACAGCGCGGGCTCCTCGAGGTTGAGCACGTGGCCTGACTTCGGAAACATCGCGAGCCCTGCGGCCGGCAGATGCTTCTTCAGGAACAGGCTCGGGCCGACGCAAGGGTCGTCCTCGTCGCCGCAGATGATCAGCGCGGGCGTGGATGCCTTCCTGATCGCATCCGTCATCGTGTAGATCGAGGGACGGCCGCCCTGGAAGCCGCGCATCGTGTTGGCCGAACCCTTCGCATCGTGGCGCGCCAGCGCGGCGTAGAAATCGGCGTGGCCGCGCGGGTCTTTGACCAGGAAGGGAATCCGGCTCGGCGCCTCGCGCGTGACCTTTGCCACTTCGGCTGAGCCAAGCGTCTCGAACTGCTCGGCATTGGCGCGGCACTGCTCGCGCCAATTCTCGAGATTCTCGAGCTCCGAGCCGGAGCCGACGCCGGCCAGCGTCATCGACAGCGCGCGATGCGGCGCGTTCAATCCGATCTGGAGCGAGGAGTAGGCTCCCATCGAGAGCCCGACGAGATGCGCGCGCTCGATCTTGAGATGATCGAGCACGGCGAGCGCGTCGGTGTAGAAATGCGTGTAGGTGTAGACCTCGCCATCAGGCACGTCCGACGGCGTGTAGCCGCGCGCCGAATAGGTGATGCAACGGTGGCCGCGCGAGAAGTAGCGCATCTGCGGCTCCCAATTGGTGTAGTCGGCCGCGAACTCGTGCAGAAAAATGATCGGCGTTCCCTGACCCGCCTCTTCGAAATAGATGCGGACGTCATCCCAGGTCGTGGCGTGGGGCATTAACTGTTTCCCTCTCTTCAAGCCGCCTTTGCAGGATCGCAGTTAATGCTGATGTCCGCAATGCGGCAGCATCGCACCAGCACCAACACAAAATCATCGCAGCTATTCGCCGACGTTGCGTCTTTTTCTCGCCACATCCGGAAGCTTTACGCCCCGGCGGATGTGGGCCACCGCACGGGCCGACGGGAAGTGGGGTGTCAACCAAGGATGAAGAATGTTTGAGTTGTTTGCGTTCCGCCTGTCGCGTTGTGTTGTCGCGCTGGCGGTCTTCTTCGCGGCGGTCGCCGCATTCGTTTCTCCGGCCTCGGCGCGGCCGCATCATCGTCATAGCGCAGAGCGGCACACTTACGTGCATCACGCCAGACATCATCACTCCCGCCATCATGCACGCAGCTCGCGCTTCGAGCGCAGCGTGGCGCAGTTGCGGGCGGGCGGCTTCGCCGACACCCAGGCCAGCTATGATCCGAACGCCGACGCCGGCGGTGCGGGCATGAGCGGCGGCCTCAGTGGCGGATCGGGCCTCGTGTCCGAGGCGCGCCGCTATCTCGGCGGCAATCCGACCGGGCGCGGCAGCCTGTGGTGCGCGCGCTTCATGAACATGGTGCTGGAGCACACCGGCCATCGTGGCACCGGCTCGGACATGGCGAACTCGTTCGCGCGTTATGGCACGCGCGTGTCCGGCCCGCAGGTCGGCGCCATCGCGGTGATGTCGCGCGGTCGCCGCGGCGGCCATGTCGGTATCATCACCGGCATCGACGCCCAGGGCAATCCGATCATGATCTCCGGCAACAACGGCAACCGCGTCCGCGAGGCGCCGGTCTCGCGCGGCCGGATCTATGCGTATGTGATGCCGAACTGACCGTCGCCAGTGCAGGTTGACAGCCTCGTGCTCACATGCGCGAGGCTGTCAGTTGCGCCACGAACCTTTTGCTGCTGCCGTGCGACGAAGATGGCACTGGCCGAACCTTCGGCCCGGAGTGGCAGGGGATCATGGCATTCGCGAAAGTCACGGCGGCGGAGTTCAACGCACTGCTGAAGCAAAACGGCTCGGCGAGGTTTCAGCGCGAGCTGGCGCGTTACGACTTCTTCGTGCCGCAGGGCGACTGTGCCGTGCATCGCGGCTCGCTTTCCGTGCCAGGTGCGCTGCCGGCCTCGGCGGCCAACATGCTCGTGCTCGGCGATCTCTCGGCGGACGGCCTGCTGGATCTCGGAGAGGATGGTGCGGAGTGCGGCTGTTTCATCGTGCTGGGCAACGTTGCCTGCAGCGCATTTGCAAATGCCTACGGCAAGTGCGTCATGATCGACGGCAACCTCGAGGCCGACGAGATCATCGTCAATTCGTTCGAAGATTCGGCCCTCACGGTGACGGGACATCTCCGGACCTATTTTTATCACGGCATCGACATCTGGGCCGAGGTCGGGGGCCGCGCGGAGATGGAATATGGCGACGGCTATTGCCTGCCGATCGGATATACCGCGGCTGCGGCCGAGGCGATCGAGCCGCGGCATGACCGCGATGCGTCCTTGCGCAGGCTGAGCTTTGGGAACGGCGCGTCTGTCGATCCGCAGGATTTCCTCGATCGGCTGAAAAACGGCCAGCCGATTTTTCGGCCGCTTATGTAGCAGACGCCGCTTACATCAGCTTTGGCTGCTCCACCGCAACCGCATCGCCCACGCCGATCTCGCCATCGGCAATCACCTCGGCATAGATGCCGCAATCCATGTGGCCGAGATGGCGCGAGAGCGTGGGCGGGATCTCGAGATCGCGCTTTGCCGTCACCGGGTCGACATTCGTGGCGGGGCAGCGGACGATGCGCTTGACCACCTTCAGGCGGGCATCGCCGATCGCGAGCGTCTGGCCGACGAGGTCGAGCTCGGACCAGGCCGGCCAGCCCTTCACGTAGAGATTGCCGCGGAAGCGCAGCGGGTGGACTGCGGTGCCGCCGAGCATGGCCTCGATGGCGCGGACGCTGTCGAGATTGATGATGGACACGACCTTGCGGGCGACGTCGGAAAAGCTGTGGTCGCGGCCGGACAGGACTTTTGGCGGGCCCTTCAACTCCGGCTGGAAGTTCTCGCGGAAGTAGGCCTCGATGGCGGCGCGCCCGGCGGCCGTCTCCAGATCGCCGCTGGCGACGATCTGGCCGTCCTTGCGGATGGTCAGGCGGTTGGTGGCGTCCTCGAAGCGGCTGTCGAGGGAGGCTAGCCGCTCATTGCGCGCCAGCATCAGAAACAGGATTTTCGGCTTCCATTCGGGCGCCTCCGGATCGAACCCGCTCGGGCCGTTCTCGATGGCGTAGCGGCGGTCGGCGGGCAGCGTCTCTCCTCGCCGCAAGGGGACGCGGGAGAGCGGCTCCGGTGTCAGGCCCTTGATCGGGTAGCGGTAGAGGCCGGTGATCTCGGCAGTCTGGCTGGCTGGCTTTGCGTTAAGTGTCATGCCGCTACTTAGGGGATTCGACGCAGCCCCGCCAAGCCGGCGGATCAGCGCACGAAATTGTGAAGTCGCCTCTTTCGCATCCGCAACCCGCTTCCCACATCTGCCCCAGGCCGGCGGCCACGCCGGTCCACGACGACCGTTACCGGTTGAGAAACGTCAATGCGGTAATCGGAAACCCAATGAAGATGCCGTTTGGGGTGCCTTGGAGGGCCCCAGGGGCAGGCCGAGGGACACAAAAGACATGAATATCGACAAATATACCGAACGCTCGAGGGGCTTCATCCAGTCCGCGCAGTCGCTCGCAGTGCGCGAGGGGCACCAGCAGTTTTCCACCCTGCACGTCCTGAAAGTCCTCTTGGACGACAATGAGGGGCTCGCGGCCGGTCTGATCGACCGCGCCGGCGGCAATTCCCGCGCGATCCTGAAGGCGACCGAGGAGGCCCTTAACAAGGTGCCGAAGGTCTCCGGCGGCGGCGCCGGCCAGATTTATCTCGCGCCCGAGCTCGTCCGCACCTTCGACGCGGCTGAGAAGGCCGGCGAGAAAGCCGGTGACAGCTTTGTCACCGTCGAGCGGCTGCTGCTCGGCCTCACCCTGGAGAAGACCAGCGAGGCCGGCACGATCCTCAACAAGGGTGGTGTCACTCCGCAAAACCTCAATGCGGCGATCGAGGCGCTGCGCAAGGGCCGGACCGCGGATTCCGCGACCGCCGAGAACGCCTATGACGCGCTGAAGAAATATGCCCGCGATCTGACCCAGGCCGCGCGCGACGGCAAGCTCGACCCGGTCATCGGCCGCGACGAGGAGATCCGCCGTACCATCCAGGTGCTCTCGCGCCGGACCAAGAACAATCCCGTCCTGATCGGCGAGCCCGGCGTCGGCAAGACCGCCATCGCGGAAGGCCTCGCGCTGCGCATCGTCAACGGTGACGTGCCCGAGAGCCTGAAGGACAAGAAGCTGCTGTCGCTCGACCTCGGCGCACTGATCGCGGGCGCAAAATACCGCGGCGAATTCGAGGAGCGGCTGAAGGCCGTGCTCCAGGAAGTCACCGCGAGCGACGGCCATTTCATCCTGTTCATCGACGAGATGCACACGCTGATCGGGGCCGGCAAGGGCGACGGCGCGATGGACGCCTCCAATCTGCTCAAGCCGGCGCTCGCCCGCGGCGAGCTGCACTGCATCGGCGCGACCACGCTCGACGAGTACCAGAAGCACGTCGAGAAGGACGCCGCGCTGGCGCGGCGCTTCCAGCCGATCTTCGTCAGCGAGCCCTCGGTCGAGGACACCATCTCGATCCTGCGCGGGCTGAAGGACAAGTACGAGCAGCACCATGGCGTGCGGATCACCGATTCCGCGCTGGTGGCCGCCACGACGCTGTCCAACCGCTACATCACCGACCGCTTCCTGCCCGACAAGGCGATCGACCTCATGGACGAGGCCGCGGCACGGCTGAAGATGCAGGTCGATTCCAAGCCGGAAGAGCTGGATTCGCTCGACCGTGAGATCATCCGGCTCAAGATCGAGCAGGAAGCTCTCAAGAAAGAGAGCGATCTCGGCTCCAAGACCCGTCTCGAGCTGCTCGAGAAGGAGCTGGCCGAGCTCGAGGAGAAGTCCGCGGCGCTCACTTCGCGCTGGAGTGCGGAGAAGAACAAGCTCTCCAACGCCCAGAAGCTGAAGGCCGAGCTCGATGGCTTGCGCGTCGAACTCGCCAATGCGCAGCGGCGCGGCGAATTCCAGAAGGCCGGCGAGCTGGCCTATGGCCGGATTCCCGAGCTCGAGAAGAGGCTTGCCGATATCGAGGCGCGTGAAGGCACCAGTGAGATGATGGAGGAGGCGGTCACCGCCAACCACATCGCGCAGGTGGTCTCGCGCTGGACCGGCGTGCCCGTCGACAAGATGCTGGAGGGCGAGAAGGAGAAGCTCCTGAAGATGGAGGAGCAGCTCGGCACCCGCGTCGTCGGCCAGGCCGAGGCCGTGCGTGCGGTCGCGACCGCCGTGCGTCGCTCCCGTGCAGGCCTGCAGGACCCGAACCGCCCCACCGGCTCCTTCATGTTCCTGGGGCCGACCGGCGTCGGCAAGACCGAGCTGACCAAGGCGCTCGCCGAGTACCTGTTCAACGACGAGACCGCTATGGTCCGCCTCGACATGTCCGAATACATGGAGAAGCACTCGGTCTCGCGGCTGATCGGCGCGCCTCCGGGCTATGTCGGTTATGACGAGGGCGGCGCGCTCACCGAAGCGGTGCGGCGCCGGCCTTATCAGGTGGTGCTGTTCGACGAGATCGAGAAGGCGCATCCCGACGTCTTCAACGTCCTGTTGCAGGTGCTCGACGACGGCCGCCTGACCGATGGCCAGGGCCGCACCGTCGACTTCCGCAACACGCTGATCATCATGACCTCGAACCTCGGTTCGGAATTTTTGGTGAACCAGCCGGAGGGCGAGGATACGTCGGCTGTGCGCGAGCAGGTGATGGGAACGGTGCGGGCGCATTTCCGCCCCGAATTCCTCAACCGCGTCGACGAGATCATCCTGTTCCACCGCTTGCAGAAGAGCGAGATGGGCCGGATCGTCGAGATCCAGTTCGCGCGGCTGCAGAAGCTGCTGACCGATCGCAAGATCGTGCTGAACCTCGACACCGCCGGCCGCGACTGGCTCGCGGCCAAGGGCTGGGACCCCGCCTACGGCGCAAGGCCGCTGAAGCGGGTGATCCAGCGCTCCCTCCAGGATCCGCTCGCCGAGATGATTTTGGCTGGCGACGTCAGGGACGGCGACACGGTCGCGATCTCCTCCGAAGGCAACGTGCTGACCTTCAACGGCAAGGCACCGCAAACCGCGGAGATCGCCCAGTTCGAGGCGCCGGTGCCGAAGCGTAAGCTGAACTGAGGCTCGCGACGCCGCATCTGAACGACGGTTTGCCCCAGACAGGCTCGGCCTCTCTGGGGCATTTCGCTTCTCAATGAATGGGCGAGCCTAGGTCAATCGGATGAAATCCTTGCCCGTATAGCTGCGATTACCTTGCCGAGCATTCGCGCCGTCGTTTCCACCATCTCCGCCGGTGTTACCTTCAAATGTATCAAATGTCTTATCGTTGATCGATAACACGACGCCGGTATGGGTCCAATCTGTGCTGGAGGCGCGAACGACGAATATCTGGCCCGGGCGAAGCTTCGATCTTCTCTTGACCTCATCGCGGACTTCGGATTCCGCAACGAACCGGCCGCTCGCCTTTGCGTCGTTTACGAGTTCGTCCACGCCAGCTTGTCTCCTGAACGGAATGTTTGTACCGAGATCGCGCGCCGCCTGGGCCACGATGAAGCAGACGAATCCGGCGCACCATTTTTGGTCCGTTCCCTGGTTTCCTCGCATATAGAGGCGCACCCAGGGACCGCGGTTGTTGCCGCCGATCTCGATCGGCATCTGCTTGATATGCTGCTGTGCAACTCTCAATATGGCGTCCTCGAATGAGGAGGACGGTCCGTGATCGATTGTCGCGAGTGCGCAACGCATCGGTGCGGTTAAAAGCGCCCACGTCTCCGCATCAAGCTGTCCCGTTGGCTCTCGGTTCGTCTTGATCTGAAAACTCTTCAGTTGCTCTGCGGTCGAATGACCGAAGTCTCCATCGATCGGCGTTACGACGCCGTGAATGTTCAGCCATTCTTGCACATGAGTGATGACTATCCTGTTCGTCCTATTCCTGGGCGAATCTAGGTCCAGGGCGCCTGGGAAGTCGAGTTCGGCTGGGACGTGCTGAAATGCAGAACCGGTTGTGTTGATATTGAGGGAAGGGACATGCTCGGTGGCGGCCGCGGCGTTCGTAGTGACGGCAAATTGAGGATCGACTGTAACGGCCCCCACATCCACCAGGGCTTTCAGGATAACAGCCGCACCTGCCTGACCGGAGACGGCGTTGGCATCAAATTCGTGGTCTGCGACGTATTTGCCCTTCGTGTAGTGTTGCGATCCGCTCCAAAGATACGGCGTTGGGATTCCGCGCCGCTTGTATTCGTTGTTGATGCCATTGTAGCGGTGCCAATGAAACAATACGCTCGGGAGGGTCCAATCGGTGACCTTGTCGAGGCTTTCGTAAACGATGGAATCCCGAGCGCTTTCCTCCCATGTAAATGGAGGTGCACCGGCAGGCGGGCGACCTTTGGGAACCCTGACAGTGCGTGCCGTTAGCGGATCACCGTTGTGGAGATGCTGGTCAAAACGAAGACTGCACTCCATGGCGTGAACGACTGCGATGAACCACCAGGGAATGGCAGTTCCCGAAACGGCCGCGGCATAGCGACCTTGGTTGGAAACGATCTTGCTTGCGATAGCGTCCGAAGTCTTTTTCCACTCCGGCCGAATTTGAATTGTGCTCCAGAGTTCGGTGTAGTTCTGGCTCCAGCCGGGACTTACTGTCGGAATCTTCTGGGATGGCATCGGGCCGGGCTGAGGCGCCGGCGCATCCGGGCCTTGGTCTTCCGAGTCGTTGTCCTGAATGTCGTCGCGAAACGGGCGTTCGTGATTGGTTGGAGCGTTCAGCGATCCGAATGGCCAGCCTTTCGCCTTTTGAGCCGCTGTGTCTATTTTTGCTTTTATCGCCTCCAGCTTTGTCGCCAGCGTCTGAAGATCAGTGATCGCAATTTTGTCCAATAAGTCGTCGATTTCGCCTGCAATTCCGGTCAGTCTCGCCATCTCGGCTTGATCGTTCCGTGACTTGGCGTCCTGATATTGCTGAAAAAGGCTCGCTCGGAGTGCTTCGAGTTCACTCTGCGTTTGCGGCAAGGTGGGCATGAAATCTCTCCACTCGAAATGCTTACTTTATACGCAATGCTTTCACTTGCTCCGCAAGGACGCGTAGCTCAATGGACGCTTCGGATAGACTCGCGAGGTCAGCCGAGGATATGTCCGCCATCGCTGCGGTAACCGCCGCCTCCATGGCGACAAGCGCCTTGTCCAAGAGGATTACCCAGGCTGCGAGCATGACCCGATCTTTTTCCAGTGCAGTCTGGCCGTCAGAAGAAATTCCGCTGGGTGTCTCGAGCGAGCCGCGGGTAACGCGAGACCGTTTGAGAATCTCGAACATCGCAGGAGTGCCGGCCCGCAACGTAATCAACAGCTCCCTCATTGCCGGATAAGCCGCAATGAGCTGTTGTCTGAATGCCTCGCGACTTGCGAACGTCGCGATTTGCTTGATCAAGGGTGAAACGCTTAGCAGCGATTTGGCGCTGTCTGAAACAAGCTTGTCAGCGCCCGGAATGGCTCCGGCCCCGCCAATGGCCGCTTGCGAGGCGGCAACCGCGCCGACGACATTGCTTGTCAACGTACCCAGACGATTTGACAAAGCCTCGGCGGCCTCGCCGTTTGCCAAACCTCCCAATAGATCATTGTAGGATTTGAGCGATTTCAGTGAGGCTCGAATTGATCCAGTAATCGGTGGGTCAACGGTATCGACAAAGTATGCTGCCTGGTCCGGATTGAACGCAGGAATAGCGGCAGTTTGCTTGATGCCTCGCAGAACAACAATTCGTTCCGCTTTCGCGATTCCATTCAAAATAGAATCGCCTTGCTCAAACTGCGTATTGAAAGCCTGAGTGTAGAGTTGAAACTCAGCCACCCCTCGGGCGCACCCGCTCACAACAGCGGCAAACGAGAGAATGAAAAATAAAACGCGAATACGCAAAAACACCGCCGTCACAGCACCCCCCTGCCGTTACTGGCCGCACAATATGATTTATCGAAACACACGTCCGGGTTGCTTACAATGTAAAGTTACCCGTCGGCGTACCCTCTAAAATTAATTGAGAAGTCTGCGTTGCAATCGTGCCACACTGTTCATTGGGAAAAGGTCGAGAGGAGTTGCGAGGCACTCCAAGGATCGCGGGGGCTACGACCTACAGGTCTGTGGTGAACCGTCGCGTAGTACGCAGCAGTCAGGCGTCGACTTACTGCATCGTATCCCGCGCAACTATGCGGATATCCCGAGCGCTACCTCCAAGACCGCTTGCCGAGATGGATTTTGGGCGGCGACGTCAGGGACGGCGACACCGTTGCAATCTCGTCCGCAGGCAATGTGCTGACCTTGGCAAGGCGCAGCAGACAGCGGATATCACCCAGTTCGACGCGCCGGCCTCCAAGCGGAAGCTGAACGGATCGCCGGCATTTCATTGCTAAACAAAATCGTCCCGAAGAGGTCGTCCTTTCCGGGCGAATTGTTTCGGGTGCAGCTGCTAGCTGACTGCGGACGCGGGGCCGGGGGAGGCCGGGCCTTCCTCCTCCTCGTTCTCTTCCAGCTCCGAAAGAATATCCACCAGCTCGCGCACCCGTCCCTGGGCCAGCGGCCGCAAATCGTTGATCATCGGCTCGTCATTGGCGAGCCAGGCCTGGGCTTCTGCGAGTTCTTCGACGGTCGCGCCGGTCCCGATGATCTGGGCAATGGTAACGTCGTCGGCCCGGTCCACGGCCTTGATGACATCGTCGCGTGAGAGGCGCGTCATGCGGCGATCCTCCTGCTGGTCGGCTTCCCATTAGCGTATAACGGGGAACCGGCGGGGCCGGTTCCAGGTCAGCAGGACCCCACTGGCAGACGCTACTTCTTCACCGCCTTGTAGATCGCATTCTCGATGTCGGAGGAGAAGTAGATGACGCCGGTCGCGCCGACCGCGACGCCTGTCGGAATGTGGGTCGGCAGGCCGCCCGGCGCGCCCGTCAGCCCGATGGGGATATCGGCGGCGATCTCGGTGACCACGCCGGTTTCCGGCACGATCTCGATCAGCCGCCTGGCGCCGACTTCCGCCACGATCAGCTTGCCGTCGCGGCCTCGCGCGATGCCTTCGGGCATTTTCAGCTCCCTGGCGAGCACGGTCTTCTCGCCGTTGCTGTCGACCCTGGCGACGGTGCCCGCAAAGGCTTCGGTGACGTAGACCTCGCCGCCCGGCCCACTGACGAGCCCGATCGGTCCCTCGAGGTCGCCAATCAACGTGGTGCGGTCCTTGCCGTGCTCGCCGCTTACGCGGACCAGCGACTTGGTGCCGAGCTCGGCCACCAGGATGCTGCCGTCCGCCAGCACGATGGCGTCATGCGGCGCCTTGAAGTCGTGCAGCATGTCGCGCGTTGCGCCGGTCTTGCCGTCGATCACCTGCACCGTGCCGGTAAACCAGCTCGACAGGACCACGTCGTTGCCCTTCGCCGTCGCGCTCATCGGATATTCGAGCGTGACGCCGGCGGCATGCATGCGCGCCTTCTCGGTGACCTCGCCGGTCACCCCGTCCACCGTGCGATAGGCGAATACGTCGGCGACGTGGATCGTATCCTTGCCGTTCTCCGAGGTGACGCCGATGCCGCCGGGCAGGGAGAGCTTGCCGATGATGATTTGTTTGGCCTGTCCGGTCGCCGGATCGACCTCCTGGATGCCGTTGTCAGCCATGTTGGAGACATAGATGCGGTCCCTGCCGTCGATCGCGAGGTTGTCCAGCGACGGCTTCAGCTGCGCGACCATGGTCTTGGCGCCCGACTTGGGATCGACCCGCACGAGCTGGCCGAGCGCGGTGTCGACCACAAAGAGGTTGCCCTTGGAATCGAAGTTCACCGCGGCCGGGACCTTGAAGCCGTCGGCGACGACCGTCAGCTCGGCCTTGTCGACGTCGACCTTGGCGACCTGTCCCTTGAACCAGAGCGGACCGTAGAGCTTGTCGTCAGGACCGAATTCGAAGCCGTTGAGGCCGCCCATCTTCTCCATGATCTGGCGGGGTGGTTTGACGCCCTCGACGTCGATCTCATAGAGCGTGTCGCCGAGAAAGACGGTGGTGGCGTAGAGCCTGCCGTCCTTGCGGAAGGCGAGGGAATTGATACCGGGAAGGCCGGAGGCGAGCTTCCTGATCGGGCCGTCGCCCTTGCGCGCATAGAGATCGCCGGTCAGGAAGCCGGTCCAGGCCATGGTGCCGTCGGGCGCGAATGCGATGTCGTCGGCCATTCCGACCGGAGCGGGGATTGCAACCTTGGCGGTACCGGCGGCGATGTCGACCTCGTAGAGCGCCGCGCCCGCGACGCTGCCGGCAAACAAATGGCCGGCCTTGTCGATCGCAAGTCCGTGCACGCCGTGGAATGCCGAGCCAGGAACGAGCTTGGTGATCTCCCAGCCGTCAGCCAATGCGCTCGTGACGGAGAAAATCGTAGCAATCAGGGCCGCGCAGGCGAGCCTGTTCTTCATGGCGAGACCTCCCGTTTTTTGGAAAGTATTCGCCCGTCATGCGGCTTTGGCAAACGAAACTTGAAATTGTGGCGCCGTGAAGCGGCCGCGCCTCTCAGCGTTCCGTTTGATCGTGCTTGAAGATGTCTGGTTGGGCGTGCGCCGCAGCCGACTTAGCGGTTGGTGACCTGCAACGGTCCGCCGGTTGCGTCCGACATGCGGGCGATGGCCGCGCCCCGGCCGCTCATCATGGCGTCGAGGCGGTCGCGCTCTTTCTCGAAGCCGGCGAGCACCGTGCCTTCCAGCGAACGGCCGCGCGGCAGTTTTACGCGCAGCGGATCGACGAAGCGGCCGTTGACGAGGATTTCGTAGTGGACGTGGGGGCCCGTCGACTGGCCGGTCGAACCGACGAAGCCGATCACCTGGCCTTGCCGCACCTTCTTGCCGACCTCCATGCCCTTGGCGAAGGCCGACATGTGGCCGTAGGCGGTCTCGTAGCCGTTGGAATGCTTGATGCGGATATATTTGCCGTAGCCGCCTTCAGGACCGGCCTTCTCGATCACGCCGTTGCCGGAGGCGAAGATCGGCGTGCCATAGGCGGTGGCCCAGTCGACGCCGGTGTGCATCTTCACGAAGCCGAGGATCGGGTGGCGGCGGCCGCCGAATCCCGAACGCATGATGGCGTTGTTGACGGGCTTCCTGACCAGGAATTTCTTCGCGCTCTTGCCGGTCTCGTCGTAGTAGTCGACGACGCCGTCGTCGGGGCTCTGGTAGCGGTAGTATTTCTTGGTCTCGCCGCCGACGGTGAGCGAAGCGAACAGCACGTCGTTCTTTTCGCTCGACGTCGTGCCCTCTTCCTCGCCGGCGTAGAAGACGTCGAAGGAATCGCCCGGCTGCACCTTGCGCTGGAAATCGACGTCGTAGGAATAGATCTTGATCATGTCCTCGATGACCGGCATCGGCACCTTGTTGCGCATCGCGGTCTCGTAGATGCTCTGGTAGAGCCGGACGCCAGTGCCATCATCGTCGTCATCGTCGTCGCTGTTGGCGTTGGCCGTGGCATCAGCGACGGTGTTCATGCTGGAGACGTCGACCGCGACGTATTTGCCGAGATCGGACAGCGCCGCGATCGCTTCCACCATGGTGTCGTTTGCAACCACGACGCGATAGGGCTGGAGGCGGGCGCCGGGGCTTGCGGGCGCCATCAGGATGCGGAGTTTTTCGCCTTCCTTCAGGCCGCCGTCGCGGCCGCGCGGGCCGAGCGTCGCGGTGATCGCCTTGATCTCGTCGGCCGTGGCGCCGAGATCACGCAGCACGGAGCCGACGCTGTCGCCTCTCTTGACGACATGGACGCGTTCGCCGTTGGGATTGCCGCCGGTGATCTGTTCCTTGGTCTTCGGCAGCAGCGTGACGTTTTCCGGCACCACGCGCGTCTCGAAGCCGGCATAGGGATCGGACGGCGACACCTCGGTGGCGTAGGCCATCTTGATGTCGGACGGACCGGTCGCGCCGGAGACGTCGGCGGCGGCGTTGGCGAGCGAGGCGTAGCGCACCCCGCCATTGCCGCGCCAGTTGGCGGCATCGCGCACCCGCATCAGGATGTCGTCGAGCGCCACCACCGCGGAAATCTTGGCCTTCGGCAGCACCGGCGACAGGTCCTTGGTCACGAAGGAGACCTCGGCGTCGGGCTCGACGGCTTCCGGATTGTTCGGATCGTCCGATGCCGTCTTCGGATCGGAGCCGACGTCGGTGAGCAGGCGCTGGGCATTGAACGGCGGAATCTTCGCCGACAGATCGCTCGTCGTCATCGACAGATTGCCGGCGATCCGCACGAACGGACGCACCCGCATCACGTCGCGGTTGCCGACGCGGGCGACCGTCGAGACGCGCATGATGTTGCGCGAGGCGGTGGATTCGCTGGGCGGCGGCAGCCGGTCGCTCTTGTGCAGCGTGGCGGCACGATCAGCTGCGCCGAACGCCCCACGCAGCGCGCCTTCGACGCGTTCCGGAACCTTGGCGAAGGTCATCTCGCCGTCGAGCGACGCGAAAACGGCGCCGCCGATCAGGGCTGCGCCGCAGAGTCCGGTCAGAATTGTGCCGCTGAACCATTGCACCGAGACGCGACGGCGATCGATGACGGCAGCTTCCGAACCATCGACGGACAGCGGCGGCTCGTGGCCGAGATCGATGATCCCGGTCTCACGCCCATAAGCGCCGCGTGACGTCCTGTGGTTCAACCCAAGTCCCCCAATCAACGACCCAAGAGCCCAATTCCACGAGCCCAATTCCACGAGCCCGGTTTCAAGCCCCTTCCTGGCCGCCCTCTTCGAGGGGCATCGCAGGAATGGGCAAGCCGCACAGGCGTCCGCGGTCAGAAGGCCCCGATGACGGGCCGGCCGAAATTACGAACAGCTAAGCGGAAAAAGATCTCTCGATGCTTCTCGAATGTCCGAAGAAGGCCGCTTCATCGGTATGATCGCCTTCCTCTGACCCCACGCAAATCGCCGGCAGCCCCCACTGGCATCCCTGCGATTCAAGCTTTGTCTCTTATCAGAACGCCGCGGGATTGTGGCTCAAGTACGGCGCCTAATATGGAAAAAGTTTCCTGAACGGGCGGGCGGCGGGGCGGCCCGGGAGGGACGCCCAAGGCCGCTCCCCGAGCCCCTCAGGAGCCGCTGAGGAGGCTCCTGGGGCGCAAACTTTTTTTGAGATTTTTTGCCGAGCGGCTCCGCTCCGAGCGCCTGCCGGTCCTCTAATCGACTGGAATCGCTAGATTTTCTGCGCTGATCCACTGTGCGACGATTTGTTGACGATTGGCGTTGACAGCCCGGAAGGTGGGGCCTATAACCCCAACCACTGAGCGCGGCGCCGCCGGGTCACTGACCGAGGCGAGCGAACGCGCCACTGATGCTCCTCACCTTGTTGAGTGAACACAACAGCCGACACCAGTCGGTTGGAGTTCATCCATCGTCGGTAAGGGTGTCGGAACCCTTCCTCTCAGGAAGGTTGGGGCCTCTCCGGCTCCGGGCTGTTTGACAAGTGAAGATGAAGAAAGAGAAACGTGGACGGCGGAGTCCTTGCGGGTCTCGCTTCTGAAAAGCTTCGGCTTTTCTGATCGAGACCGGACGAAAGACTTCGGCGGTACACGTTTTAAAGGAAACACCATCGTTGCCCGCGATGTGAATCGCAGGCAGCTCGTCGATTTCGGTCGATGAAAAATGGTGGGACCTCGTCAAACGTTGTGATCAGCCGGTTCAAAGTTCAAGTCCAACTTGAGAGTTTGATCCTGGCTCAGAGCGAACGCTGGCGGCAGGCTTAACACATGCAAGTCGAGCGGGCGTAGCAATACGTCAGCGGCAGACGGGTGAGTAACGCGTGGGAACGTACCTTTTGGTTCGGAACAACACAGGGAAACTTGTGCTAATACCGGATAAGCCCTTACGGGGAAAGATTTATCGCCGAAAGATCGGCCCGCGTCTGATTAGCTAGTTGGTAGGGTAATGGCCTACCAAGGCGACGATCAGTAGCTGGTCTGAGAGGATGATCAGCCACATTGGGACTGAGACACGGCCCAAACTCCTACGGGAGGCAGCAGTGGGGAATATTGGACAATGGGGGCAACCCTGATCCAGCCATGCCGCGTGAGTGATGAAGGCCCTAGGGTTGTAAAGCTCTTTTGTGCGGGAAGATAATGACGGTACCGCAAGAATAAGCCCCGGCTAACTTCGTGCCAGCAGCCGCGGTAATACGAAGGGGGCTAGCGTTGCTCGGAATCACTGGGCGTAAAGGGTGCGTAGGCGGGTCTTTAAGTCAGGGGTGAAATCCTGGAGCTCAACTCCAGAACTGCCTTTGATACTGAAGATCTTGAGTTCGGGAGAGGTGAGTGGAACTGCGAGTGTAGAGGTGAAATTCGTAGATATTCGCAAGAACACCAGTGGCGAAGGCGGCTCACTGGCCCGATACTGACGCTGAGGCACGAAAGCGTGGGGAGCAAACAGGATTAGATACCCTGGTAGTCCACGCCGTAAACGATGAATGCCAGCCGTTAGTGGGTTTACTCACTAGTGGCGCAGCTAACGCTTTAAGCATTCCGCCTGGGGAGTACGGTCGCAAGATTAAAACTCAAAGGAATTGACGGGGGCCCGCACAAGCGGTGGAGCATGTGGTTTAATTCGACGCAACGCGCAGAACCTTACCAGCCCTTGACATGTCCAGGACCGGTCGCAGAGATGTGACCTTCTCTTCGGAGCCTGGAACACAGGTGCTGCATGGCTGTCGTCAGCTCGTGTCGTGAGATGTTGGGTTAAGTCCCGCAACGAGCGCAACCCCCGTCCTTAGTTGCTACCATTTAGTTGAGCACTCTAAGGAGACTGCCGGTGATAAGCCGCGAGGAAGGTGGGGATGACGTCAAGTCCTCATGGCCCTTACGGGCTGGGCTACACACGTGCTACAATGGCGGTGACAATGGGAAGCGAAGGGGCAACCCCTAGCAAATCTCAAAAAGCCGTCTCAGTTCGGATTGGGCTCTGCAACTCGAGCCCATGAAGTTGGAATCGCTAGTAATCGTGGATCAGCACGCCACGGTGAATACGTTCCCGGGCCTTGTACACACCGCCCGTCACACCATGGGAGTTGGTTTTACCTGAAGACGGTGCGCTAACCAG